>NZ_CP077970.1:0-4800000 GCF_024758505.1 Bradyrhizobium arachidis
GTGAAGGGACGGCTGCGCACGAGCGTTGGCGAGGACGTTTATACGAGCTGGTTTGCGCGGATGGATCTGGAAGGGGTGCAGGAGGAAAGCGTGCGGCTTTCGGTTCCAACCCGCTTCCTGAAGAGCTGGATCCAGGCGCATTACGCCGAGCGCGTGCTGTCCTGCTGGCAGGCCGAGCTGCCGGAAGTGCATCGCATCGATCTCACGGTCCGCTCGGCGGTGCGTCCCGTCGTGCAGCCCAAGGAAGCGCCCGCGCCGGTCGAGGCGCGCCGCATGGACGGGCGTCCCGCGCCGGAGCTGCGCTCGACCGCGACCGCGCCGGTCTCCGCCACGCATGATGCGCTCGGCGGTTCGCCGCTCGATCCGCGCCTGACCTTTGCGAGCTTCGTGGTTGGCCGCGCGAACACGCTGGCGCACGCCGCCGCGCGCCAGGTCGCGGAAGGTCGCCGCGGCGATCCCGTGATGTTCAATCCGCTCTACATCCATGCCGGTGTCGGGCTCGGCAAGACTCATCTGTTGCAGGCGGTGACCTGGGCCGGCAATTCCGGCAGCGAGCGCAAGGTGCTCTATCTCACCGCGGAAAAATTCATGTACGGCTTCGTCGCCGCGCTGAAGACGCAGACGGCGCTCGCCTTCAAGGAAGCGCTGCGCGGCATCGACGTGCTCGTCATCGACGATCTGCAATTCCTGCAGGGCAAGTCGACGCAGGCAGAATTCTGTCACACGCTGAACGCGCTGATCGACGCCGGCCGTCAGGTGGTGATTGCCGCCGACCGTCCGCCGTCCGATCTCGAGAGCCTAGACGATCGCGTGCGTTCGCGGCTGGCCGGCGGCCTCGTGGTCGAGATGGGCTCGCTCGGCGAAGATCTGCGGCTTGGCATTCTCAAGTCGCGCGTTGCGGCGGCCCGCGCCCATCATGCGAGCTTCGACGTCCCTGAGGAGGTGCTCAACTATCTGGCGCGCACCATCACCCATAACGGCCGCGACCTCGAGGGCGCGATCAATAGGCTGCTTGCGCATTCGAAGCTCAACAACCAGCCGGTGACGCTGGAGATGGCCGAGCGCGAGGTGCGCGACCTGATCCGGCCGCAGGAGCCCAAGCGCATCAAGATCGAGGACATCCAGCGCGTGGTGGCGCGGCAGTATAATGTCAGCCGCTCCGACCTCCTGTCCTCGCGCCGCACGGCGAACGTGGTCCGGCCGCGGCAGGTGGCGATGTACCTCGCCAAGACGCTGACCCTGCGCTCGCTGCCGGAGATCGGCCGCCGCTTCGGCGGACGCGACCACACCACGGTGTTGCACGCCGTGCGCAAGATCGAGGCACTGGTCAGCAAGGACACGGCGCTCTCCGAAGAGGTCGAATCGCTGAAGCGCCAGCTTCAGGAATAAACGCCTAAACCCCTCCGGACGTCGATCTGGATCGCCCCGGCAGCCCCGGGGCGATTGCTGAAATTCGCCTGTAGATCGTGGGGGAACTGGCACCGAATCCCTTGAATCCCGCCCTCATCCGAGCCACCTTGCGCGACCCCGGCGGCTTTGATCATATCGGCTGAACTGATCCGGCTTTTCGGGTTTCTCAGTGCCGTGGCGCCCTTCCGGCTGCCCGGCTTTTCCAATCGCTTTTCCACCTTGGGGATCGGGCGGGTAGTGCAATGAAGGTTACGGTCGAACGCGCGCAACTGCTGAAATCGCTGGGCCATGTCCACCGCGTGGTCGAGCGCCGCAACACGATTCCGATCCTCGGCAACGTGCTGGTCCGCGCCGAGGGCGCAAAACTGTCGCTGAAGGCGACCGACCTCGACCTCGAGGTGACGGAGACACTGGCCGCCGAAACCGCGACCGCCGGTTCCACCACCGTGCCGGCCCACATGTTCTACGACATCGTGCGCAAACTGCCCGACGGCTCGCAGATCGTGCTGGAAGGCGACGGCGACCGCTCGGTGCTGGCGATCCGCGCCGGCCGCTCGCGCTTCACGCTGCAGACCTTGCCGGAGAACGATTTTCCGGATCTCGCCGCCGGCGACATGTCGCATTCCTTCTCGCTGGCCGCCAAGGACGTGAAACGGTTGATCGACCGCACCCAGTTCGCGATCTCGACCGAAGAGACGCGCTATTACCTCAACGGCATCTATCTGCACGCCGCCGGCACCCCCAAGGCTGCGACGTTGCGTGGCGTTGCGACTGACGGACACCGTCTCGCCCAGCTCGACCTGGTGCAGCCCAAGGGCGCCGCCGGCATGCCCGGCGTGATCGTGCCGCGGAAAACCGTCGGCGAGGTGCAGCGCCTGATCGAGGACAGCGAGGCGGAGGTGACGATCGAGCTGTCGCAGGCCAAGATCCGCTTCACCATCGGCAATGTGGTGCTGACCTCTAAGCTGATCGACGGCACCTTCCCCGATTACGGCCGCGTCATTCCGCAGAACAACGACAAGGAACTGGTCGTCGACAAGAAGGATTTTGAGGCAGCCGTCGACCGCGTGTCGACGATTTCGAGTGAAAGGGGTCGCGCGGTAAAACTGTCGCTCTCATCGGGCAAGCTGGTGCTGTCGGTGACCAACCCGGATTCCGGCAGCGCGACCGAAGAGCTCGAGGTCGAATACGCCTCCGACGCGCTCGATATCGGCTTCAACTCCCGCTATCTGCTCGACATCGCCGCCCAGATCGAGGGCGAGGTCGCAACGCTCAGGCTCGCCGACCCCGGCTCTCCGACGCTGGTGCAGGACCGCGACGACAAGAGCGCGCTGTACGTGCTGATGCCGATGCGGGTGTGAGGCTTCCCGCAACCGCATGTCTGACTACATCCGTCATGGCCGGCCTCGTGCCGGCCATCCACGTCTTCGAAGACGTGGAGGCGCAGCAATGACGAGTTGAAGATGACCCCCTCCCGCATCCATCGCCTGACGCTGACGCATTTTCGCAATTATCGGGCGGCGGGAATCGAGACGCAGGCCGACATGGTGGCGCTGGTCGGGCACAATGGCGCCGGCAAGACCAATTGCCTGGAAGCGATCTCGTTTCTCTCGCCGGGCCGGGGCTTGCGACGCGCGACGCTGGAAGACGTTGCCGACAATCAGGGCGACGGGTCCTGGGCGGTGTCCGCGCAGGTCGAGGGCGCGCTGGGGTTGGCGACGCTCGGCACCGGCATCGACCCGCCGCGCACTGACGCGACGGTGAGCCGGCGCAGCCGCATCGACCGCGAGCCTGTGAATTCCGCCACCGCCTTTGGCGATCACATCCGCATGGTGTGGCTGACGCCGGCGATGGACGGGCTGTTCATGGGGGCCGCATCGGAACGGCGGCGCTTCTTCGATCGCCTGGTGCTCGCCATCGACAGCGAGCATTCCAGCCGCGTCTCCGCGCTCGACCGCTCGCTGCGCTCGCGCAACCGGTTGCTGGAGACCCGCAACTATGACGACCATTGGTGCGACGCCATCGAGCGCGAAACCGCGGAGCTTGCGGTCGCAGTCGCGGCCACGCGCGGACAGACCGCCGCCAAACTCGCCGAGATGCTGCATACGCGCGGACAGGCCTCCGCATTTCCGTCTGCGCAAATCGCCCTCGACGGTTGGATGGAAAATGCGCTGTTGAATGAGCCTGCGACCGCAGTCGAGGACCGCTATCGCCAGATTTTGCGCGACAACCGCCCGCGCGATGCCATCGCCGGCCGCACCACTGACGGTCCGCACCTCACCGACCTCCAGGTGATCTACGCACCCAAGAGCATGCCGGCGCGCGATGCCTCGACCGGCGAGCAGAAGGCGCTGCTGATCGGCCTCGTGCTGGCGCATGCCACGCTGGTGGCCGAGATGACCGGCATCGTGCCGCTATTGCTGCTCGATGAGGTCGTGGCGCATCTCGATCCCAACAGACGCACCGCCCTGTTCGGCGAGCTCGCAAAGCTCGGCGCGCAAGTCTGGCTGACGGGCGCGGACCCGGCCGCCTTTGCCGAGATCGCCGCATCGGGCGCAATCTTCGACGTCGAGAATGGCCGCGTGGCCGCACGGCGTTGAACCTGCCCTGCGGCCGCAACGACTAGCTTTCTGAGGCCGCGCCGACGGTGTCGCAGCCGTTGCAATCGCGCGATGTTCTGAAACACGCGCGACACCCTTGGAGAGTGAGCATGACGACGGTAAGGCCCGGGGCGACCGTCCCGGCACGATGGCGGCCGTTCGCGTGCGGCCTCGCTTTTCTCGCAGTCTGCTTGGTCACGGCAACCAGCGGCGAATGGATGCCGCATCTGTCGCAATTGTTTTCGCCCGCACTCACAGCGGATCCCAAAGCCGAGCTGCCCGCGCCGACCCAGTACAGCTTCAGAGGGTTCTACACCACCGTAACATTCGGCGTCGAAACGCCGCTCCGGCGCGAGCTCGACGCCCGCCTGCCCGCGCGGCTCGGTGACGTGCTGGTCTTTTATCGCACGGAGCTCGCCAAGCTCGGCTGGCAGGAACAAGGCAATGGCGCCGATGTCCGCGCCGATCACGTGCAGCTCGCCTTCGCCTCCCCGGTGGGGCCGGCGCTGCTGAAGCTCGGCCGGAAGGACAACAGCACGACGGTGAGCCTGGTGCAGAAGAACGAAAGCGTCGCAACCAGGGCGAACCTCTTGCCCGAGCCCGGCCAGGCAAAACTGGTGTTCAGCAATATCAGCGACCAGGAAGCGGCGCTGACGATCAACGCGCAAACCATCACGCGCGCCGCTGACGCCCACGGGGTCGCGCTGGATCTGCCGCCCGGCAAATACGCTTACGAACTGAACGTGCCGGGCCACCCCGCCACCACGAATGTCCTCACCGTCGCCGCCGGCGACACCTGGGAGGTCTCGGTCGGGCGTGACGGAGGCGTCTGGTCGCCCCAGCATCTTTATTGAGACCCGTCCCCTTCCGAGCCCCTTTTTGAACCTCTCCGGTTCCTGCCGCGACTAGTTGTCTGAGGCCGCGCCGACAGTGTCGCTGCCATTGCAATCGCGCGCGAGCCAAGTCTGTGCGAGCCGAGGCTACGCGCGAGATCCTGGAGAATGACAATGTCGACAGTTCAGCGCGGGACGAAGGTCCCGGCACGATGGCGGCTGCTTGCCTGCGGTCTGGTTCTGGTGACGAGCTCCGCGCTCGCGGCGACGAACGACGAGGGCATCGTCGACGTCCACGCGCTGCCGCAGCTCGAAGGCGCGGTGGAGGATACGTCGCGTCCCGATCCCTATCGCGTCGAATATCGTGTGCCGACGCCGGAGGCGGTGACATCGCCCGCCGTGCGAAAACTGCTCAGCGCCGACGGCTGGGTGCCCTACATCCGTCCGCTGGAAGAGAAGAGCACCACGCTGAATTTCAAGAAGGGACGCCAGGGCCTTTCGGTTCATTTCACGCAAGCCCTCGGCCGGCCCGACCAGTCCGTGGTCTACTACTCGCACGACCGGATCTACGGGAACGTGCCGTTTCCGGACAACGCGAGCGACATCGTATTCGATGGGACCCGGCCCTATCTCGGCTGCATCACGTCAGGCGCGCTCGATGCAACATCGGATTTCTACGCAAAAGAGATGGCTGCGATCGGCTGGCAGAAACTCACGCCGGAAACCGCCGCCCGCTGGACCGCGACCGGCCTGGATGAGACCGTCCCGAACGGCCTGCGCGTGTTCTACGAGCATCCCGACAGCAACGCCACCGGCTTCTACAAGCAGAAGCCTGTGATGCTGACACTGACGCGCCGTGACGACGGCCGCACCAATGTCGATATCAGGGTCGCACCCTTCGCACTTCCCAGCGAGCTCAAGGCCGACGGCGATCTTGCCGGCCTGCCGCGGCCGAATCCGACCAAGACGGCCAGGAGCCTCGGCAGCGCAAGCTCCAACAAGCGCGAGATGTCGGCTGCCGTGATGGCCGAGCTGCCCGCCGTGCTCGCTTTCTACCATCGCGAGCTCGCCGCACGCGGCTGGCAGGAGAACGGCAATGCGCCGCTCGCCGCCGGCGACGAGGTGGCGATCAAGGTCTCCACGGCGGAGGAAACCGGCGTGCTGCGGCTCGGCCGCAAATATGATTTCACCATGGTCAGCCTGACCGCGCAATTGACGGAAGCGGCGCTCGCCGCACGGATCAAGGCCAAGAAGGAAGCCGACGAACGATTCTTCAAGGATGCCGAGGCCGCTGCCAAGCAGGTCATCGCCGCCGACGAGGCCCGCCGCAAGGTGCAGGCCGCCGCGCTTTCCGATGCGCCTCTCAACGCGCTCGCCGACAGCAAGACGCCGGTGCCGCTGCCTGAGACCGCCGAGAGCGTGAAGTTCGAAGGCGAGGACGGCCGGCTCGAATTCTCCTCCACCTCGAGCGTGAAGGCGCTCAGCACCTTCTACCGTGTGACGCTGAAGAATGCGGGCTGGAAGGAGCAGCCGTCCGTCATCAATCAGCCGAACATGGCGGTGATGGAGTTTTTGAAGGGCAGCAAGTCGATCTCGATGACCGTGATGCAGATGGGTCCGAAGGTAAATGTCAGCGCCAACGGATCTGGCCTCATCATGGCCGCAGCAAAGCCTGCGGCTGGAAGCGAGATGCAGGCGAAGGCCACCGAGCCGCTCAAGCCCGATTCCGATTCCGAGCTCCCCGCGCCGACGCAGCGCTCATCGACCTCGCTTGCTTCCACCAAGATGCCCGGCAGCACCGCTCCGTTCCGCAGAGAGCTCGAAGCCAGCATCCCTGCCCCGCTCGGCGACGTCCTTGCCTTCTACCGTGCGGAGCTGACCAAGCTTGGCTGGCAGGAGAAGGCCGACGGCGCAACCGTCACGGCCGAGCGTGCGCAGATCGACTTCACGTCGCCGCAGGGACCGGCGGTGCTGAAGCTCGGCCGGGCCAAGGGCGAGACGTCAGTCAATCTGGCGCAGAAAAATCCGGATGCCGCCACCAAGGCGGACATCATGCCCAAACCGGGTCAGGCCCGGTTGATGCTCGGCAATATCGGATCCCAGGAAGCCTCGCTCACGATCAACAAGCAGACCATCAAGATCGCGGCGGGCACAGGCACCCCGCAATCGCCGAAGGGCCCGATGCTCGACCTGCCGCCCGGGAAGTATCAATACTCGCTGAAGGTCGCCGGCCGCCCGCCCCGCAACGACACCATCGACATCGCCGCGGGCGATGCCTGGGGCCTGATGGTGGGTCCGACCGGCGAGGTGCTGCCGCTGCAGATGTACTGATCCCTCGGATTGAACCCACTCGGTTCCTCAGGCGACTAGTCGCCAAGAGCTAGGCTGCGACCGTGTCGCAGCCGTGGCATCGCGCCAAGACCAAAGATTCAAGGCGCGCGATATCCCTGGAGAATGCGCATGACGACGATGAGGCGCGAGCCGAGAGCTCCGGTACCTTGGCGGCTGCTCCTGTGCGGCCTCCTGCTCCTGACGAGCTGCCGGATCGAACCGCTTACAGCGGACCCCGGTGTCGAGTTGCCCGTACCGAAGGGATACAGGTTCAGCGGGCTCAACGACACGACAGTGCGCGGCATTAAGGCTCCGCTCCGGCGCCAGCTCGACGCCACCGTGCCCGCCGAGCTCAACGATGTCCTCGCCTTCTACCGCGCGGAACTCCACAAGCGCGGCTGGCAGGAAAAACCGGATGGCGCGGTGGTCGAAGCCGATCGCGTCCAGATCACCTTCGCCTCACCGACCGGGCCGGCGGTGCTGAAGCTCGGCCGCAAGGACGACAGCACCAGGATCAACCTCGTACAGCGGAACCAGGATGCCGCCGCTGAAGCGAACGTCATGCCGAAGTCCGGTCAGGCGAAGCTGTTGTTCGCCAACATCGGCGAGAAGGAGGCCGTGCTCGCGATCAACGAGCAGACGGTCAGCGAGGGCGCCAACGACAAGGTCGTCTCGCTGGATCTGCCGCCCGGCAAGTATTCCTACGAACTGCGCGTGCCGGGCCATCCGGCCCAGGCGAACATCCTCACCGTCGCCGCCGGCGATGCCTGGGGACTCACGGTCGGGCGCGACGGCGACGCGTGGTCGCCGCTCCAGCTCTACTGATTGCGCGCTTCTCCGGGCGCACGGTGAGCACCCGCTTGAACCTGTGCGGTCCCCCTGGCGACCTAGTCGTCTGAAGGCCGCGGCGCCCCTGTCGCAGCCGCGACATCGCGCGAAGATCAAGACGTGCGGCATCCCTGGAGAGTGAGCGTGACGATCGTCAAGCGCCCCACGAAAGTTTCGACGCGATGGCGGCTGTTGGTGTGCGCCCTCACTCTTCTCGCAAGCTGTTCGAAGGAGCCGCTGACGGCAGATCCCGACGTCGACATGCCGGCACCGAAGCAAAGCAGCTTCAGCCAATTCCACACCACGCGCGCGCATGACGCCAAGGCCCCGCTCCGGATCGAGCTCGAAGCGCGCGTGCCCGCAGAGCTCAGCGAGGTGCTCGCCTTCTACCGCAGAGAGCTCGGACAGCGCGGCTGGCAGGAGAAGCCGGATGACGCGGTGATCGCCGCCGATCGCGTACAACTCGCTTTCGTCTCCCCAAAGGGCCCGGCCGTGCTGAAGCTTGAGCGGGCCAAGGACGAAACCACGGTCAGCCTGGCACAGCGGAATCCGGAGGCCGCGGCCGAGGCCAATTTCCTGCCAATATCAGGACAAGCGCGGCTGATATTCGGCTATCTCGTGCCAGAAGTGGCTTCGCTTGTGATCAACGATCAAACCATCAAGATCGCGGGCGGCGAAAATCATCCACAAGTGCTGGATCTGCTGCCCGGCACGTATTCCTACAAGCTGCTCGTGTCGGGCCTTTTGGTGCGCACCGATACCGTCACCCTGGCCTCAGGCGAAGCCTGGGCCCTCAACGACGATAAGAAGCCGTCCCAGGTATACTGAACCCGTGGCCCGTTCCAGGGCGCGCGGCATCTCGGAACGCGCTTCTCCGCCCCCGCAAAATCAATGCCTTCGGGAGCCAAAAACGGGCTCTCGAATCGGGCTTTTTGCAGCGCCGAGAATCGGCCTTCCGGCGCCTTGAAAGCCGGCGAAAAATCCCTATCTGCTCAAAGGGTTGCGGGAGGATACTTTGCGCTAGGCGCAAGCCTCCTTTCATGGCACAAATAGCGTCCAATCAGCGCCCCCTATGCGCCGCTGATTCGGGACATCCTCGAAGGCCTCTCAATGACAGAACCTGCTCGGCAGCCGCGTGCCGAAAACGAGCCCTCAAACGCGAATGAGTACGGCGCGGAATCGATCCGCGTGCTCAAGGGTCTCGATGCCGTCCGCAAGCGGCCCGGCATGTATATCGGCGACACCGACGACGGCTCTGGCCTGCATCACATGGTCTACGAGGTCGTCGACAACGCGATCGACGAAGCGCTCGCCGGCCACGCCACCCGCGTCGACGTCGTGCTCAATGCCGACAATTCGGTGACGGTGCGCGACGACGGCCGCGGCATTCCCGTCGACATCCACAAGGGCGAAGGCATCTCGGCGGCCGAGGTCATCATGACCCAGCTCCATGCCGGCGGTAAGTTCGACCAGAACTCCTACAAGGTCTCCGGCGGCCTGCACGGCGTCGGCGTCTCCGTCGTCAACGCGCTGTCGAGCAAGCTGGGCTTGCGCATCTGGCGCGACGACAAGGAGCATTACATCGAGTTCGCCCATGGCGATGCCGTCGCACCGCTGAAGGTCGTTGGTGACGCGCCGGGGAAGCGCGGCACGGAAGTGACGTTCCTCGCCTCGACCGAGACGTTCAAGAACATCGAATACAATTTCGCGACGCTGGAGCACCGGCTGCGCGAGCTCGCCTTCCTCAACTGCGGCGTCAACATCGCTCTCTCCGACATGCGCCACGCGGTCGAGAAGCGCGAGGAGATGCACTATTCCGGCGGCGTCGAGGAGTTCGTCAAATATCTCGACCGTAACAAGAAGGCGCTGGTACCCGCGCCGATCATGGTGCGCGCGGAAGCCAACGGCATCGGCGTCGAGGCCGCGCTGTGGTGGAACGACAGCTACCACGAGAACGTGCTGTGCTTCACCAACAACATCCCGCAGCGTGACGGCGGCACCCATCTCGCCGGCTTCCGCGGCGCGCTGACGCGCCAGGTCAACGGCTATGCCGAGGCCAATGCAAAAAAGGAAAAGATCGCGCTGACCGGCGACGACTGCCGCGAAGGCCTCACCGCCGTTCTCTCGGTCAAGGTGCCCGATCCAAAATTCTCGTCGCAGACCAAGGACAAGCTGGTGTCCTCGGAAGTGCGCCCCGTGGTCGAGAACGTGCTCAACGAAGCGCTCCAGGCCTGGTTCGAGGAGCACCCCAGCGAAGCCAAGATGATCGTCGGCAAGGTGATCCAGGCCGCGGCGGCCCGCGAAGCCGCACGAAAGGCGCGCGAGCTGACGCGCAAGAGCCCGCTGTCGGTCTCCTCGCTGCCCGGCAAGCTCGCCGACTGCCAGGAAAAGGACCCGGCGAAATCCGAGCTCTTCATCGTCGAGGGTGACTCGGCAGGCGGCAGCGCCAAGCAGGGCCGCAACCGCGAATTCCAGGCCGTCTTGCCGCTCCGCGGCAAGATCTTGAACGTCGAGCGCGTGCGCACCGACAAGATGCTGTCCAGCGAGCAGATCGGCACGCTGATCACCGCGCTCGGCACCGGCATCAGCGACGATTTCTCGATCGAGAAGCTGCGCTATCACAAGATCATCGTGATGACGGACGCCGACGTCGACGGCGCCCACATCCGCACGCTGCTGCTGACCTTCTTCTACCGCCAGATGCGCGACGTCATCGACGGCGGCTATCTCTACATCGCCCAGCCGCCGCTCTACAAAGTCTCGCGCGGCAAGTCGGAGCAGTATCTGAAGGACGAGCGCGCGCTGGAGGACTATCTGATCGATACCGGGCTCGACGACTGCGTGTTCGTCTCCGGAAACGGCGGTGATCGCACCGGCCGCGACTTGCGCTCACTGGTCGACGACGCCCGCGTCGTCCGCAGCATCCTGCGCAATCTGCACAGCCGTTATAACCGCAAGGTCGTCGAGCAGGCCGCCATCACCGGCGTCTTGAACAAGTCGATCTACGGCAACCCCGAGAACGCGACCGCGGCTGCGCAATACATTGCGAGCCGGCTGGACAACCAGGCCGAGGAGGTCGAGCGCGGTTGGACCGGGCAATTCGTCGAGGGCCAGGGTTTTCTGTTCGAGCGCACCGTGCGCGGTGTCAAGGAAGCGGCCATCATCGACGACGCACTGCTCGGCTCGGCCGAGGCCCGCAAGCTCGACGAGTACACGACGAAGCTCCAGGACGTCTATGCGCGCTCCGGCAAGCTGCGGCGGAAGGACAGCGAGCACGTGGTGCACGGCCCGGTCGACCTGTTCGAGGCGGTCACCGACTCCGGCCGCAAGGGCATCACGCTGCAGCGCTACAAAGGTCTTGGCGAGATGAACCCGGAGCAGCTCTGGGAGACGACGCTGGACACTGAGGTGCGCTCGCTGCTCCAGGTGAAGGTCAAGGAGGTCGACGAGGCCGACGACATCTTCACCAAGCTGATGGGCGACGTGGTCGAGCCGCGCCGTGACTTCATCCAGGAACATTCGCTCAGCGCGACGATCGATATTTGAGGCTGGTGGCTTTGGATTTGATCTCCTAACCAAGCACTCGCTGCAACCTCTCCCGCTTGCGGGAGAGGTCGCGCCGAAGGCGCGGGTGAGGGCTTTCTCCGCTTGGGGATATTCTCCGCGGATTTCGACAATCCCACTGTGGAAGCATCCCCACCCCACCCCCCCCCCCGGCAAACGGGAGAGGGGGCGCACCAGCTTCATGGCGACACCGCGTCCCTGAACCTCACCCCCCACAATCGCGACGAAGTGGCGTAGGCCCACCGGGCGCCTGCCGCCGCCGGCAAGGTTTCACGGATACACATGTTTTAGACAGACCAACCTTCGGTGCCGAAGGCAAATCTTGGAAGAGGTCCGAACGAATGTTGCCGATCTTAGCTGAGCAGCGCCGGATGTATGTGCAGCAGGTCTTCGAAATGGCCGAACTCTTCGGTTTCGAGACCCGCAACAAGTATCGCATCTGCGATGAGAATGGCCGCGATCTGCTCTATGCGGCCGAACAGCAAAAGGGAATTCTCGGCTTCTTGGGGCGCCAGGCATTTGGGCATTGGCGCTCCTTCGAGGTCCATTTTTTCGACAATGCTCGACAGGCGGTCATGCGCGGGATTCATCCCTTCCGCTGGTTTTTTCAGTGTCTGGAGCTGCGTTCGCGGGACGGCCGCCTCATTGGGACCGTCGAGCGTCAGTTTTCGATTCTCACCAAGAGCTTCCATGTGCACGATGCGCAGGGGAGAGTGGTGCTCGAAGTCAGTTCGCCATTTTGGCGAGTATGGACCTTTCCGTTTATGCGCGGAGGGAAAGAGCACTCGCGCGTTGCGAAAAAATGGTCTGGCCTCGGCTATGAACTGTTTACAGACCGCGATAGTTTTCTAGTGGAATATTTAGAACCCAGCCTGACAGAAGATGAGCGAGCGCTGGTTCTTGCTGCTGCGATCTACATCGATCTCATGTACTTCGAAGTCAAAGGCGAGGGCGGCGCAATCAATTGGCTCCGCAATTGAAGCGCGGTGTAACCTCTTCCGTTTGCGGGAGAGGGATAGGCCGCCTTCGGCGGCCGTTCTCAAGCAACGCCGAGGCAAAGCGCCGGGTGCGGGTTTTCTCCTCTAGGGGATTGTCCCGCTGCGGCGGCACCCCCACCCCGGCCCTCCCCCGCAAGCGGGAGAGGGAATGCACCACCTTCGTGGCCCGCCTGAACCCCATCATCCGCCATCACGACGAAGTAGCGTAGATCCATTGGCCAATACGGGCCGGGAAACGCCACGTCATGAGTGCTCCTGCATTGAAGCCTGTGATCCCCTCGCGCCGCCTTGGCGTGATCGGGAGCCTCATTGGCCTGCTGGCCTTCATTGCAGCCGTCCTGCCCCATTGGGTCGTGCCGATGGTGTATCCGCCGCCACCGGTTGACCAGGTGATCGTCGACACCGGACATCGCATCAAGGAGCGCGTCATCGCGCGCGTGAAGGGCGTGGAGTATCAGGCGCCGAAGGTCGAGAAATCGGCCGGACGAAGCTGGAGCGAAGCGGCTTCCGTCACCGCGATCTCACTCGGCCTGCTTGCCGTCCTGCTTTCGGTCCTCGCGCTGATCTCCAGGGAGGAGCGCCTCCTTGCCGCCGTCGCCGCGACGCTCGGCGCCGGTGCCATTGCGATCGAAATCTCCTTCGTCATGATCGGCGCGCTGATCCTGATCGCGATCCTCTATGTGGTAGGAAATATTATCGGGCTGCTCTGAGGGTCGCCCTGGCTGGCAGACCATCCAGCACAATTGCTACCGCGCTCAATTCCCTATAGTTTCCGCCCCCAAAGCAGCCCGCCCCAACCCAACAGGACGGAGAGATCCAAGTGGCGCCCATTCAGTACATCGTCGAGGGCGGTCACCGGCTCTCGGGCACGATCGAGCCCTCCGGCAACAAGAACTCGGCACTGCCGATCATCGCGGCTGCGCTGCTGACCGAGCATCCGGTCACGCTTCAGAACGTGCCGCGCATCCGCGACACCGAGACGCTGGTCGAGCTGATCCGTTCGGTCGGCGCGTCAGCCGAATGGACCGCGCGCAATACGCTCGTCATTCACGCGAAAAGCATCCGCGCGGCCGATCTCGATCCCGAGCTCTGCGTCCGCATCCGCGCCTCGATCCTGCTCGCAGGCCCCCTGCTCGCCCGCTGCGGCGAAGTGATGCTGCCACCGCCGGGTGGCGACGTCATCGGCCGGCGCCGGCTGGACACGCATGTGCTGGCGCTGGAGCAGTTGGGTGCCAAGGTCACCGCGACCGACCGGCTGGAGTTCCGTGCGCCCAAACTCACCGGTGCCGACGTGTTCCTGGATGAGCCGAGCGTGACCGCGACCGAGAACGCGCTGGTCGCGGCGGTCGCGGCCGAGGGCACGACTTATTTGCGCAACGCGGCCTCCGAGCCGCATGTGCAGGACCTCGCCAATTTCCTGGTCGCGCTCGGCGCCAGGATCGAGGGTATCGGCACCAACACGATGATCGTGCATGGCCCGGCGACGCTGGGCTCGACGACCTATGCGATCCAGCCCGATCATATCGAGGTCGGCTCACTGATCGGGCTTGCCGCGGTGACGCGCTCGCCCCTGCGCATCGCGCGCGCCGGCGTCGAGCATCTGCGCTCGATCCGCATGGGTTTTGAGCGGCTCGGCATCGTCTGCCGCGTCGAGGGTGACGATCTGATCGTGCCGTCCAACCAGACGCTCAAGATCCAGGACGATTTTGGCGGCCACGTGCCGAAGCTGGAGGACCAGCCCTGGCCGGCCTTCCCCGCCGATCTCATGTCGATCGCGATCGTCACCGCCACGCAATGCGAGGGCGTGATCCTGATGTTCGAGAAGATGTTCGAATCGCGAATGTTCTTCGTCGACAAGCTGATCGCGATGGGCGCGCGCATCGTGCTGTGCGACCCGCATCGCGCCATCATCGCCGGCTCCAGCCGGCTGCGCGGCGCATCGATGATCTCGCCCGACATCCGCGCCGGCATGGCCATGCTGCTCGCGGCCGTGTGCGCCGAGGGCACCTCGACCATCAACAATGCCGACCAGATCGAGCGCGGCTATGAGCGCATCGATGAGCGCCTGAACGCGCTCGGCGCGAAGATCAAGCGCGTGCCGGAGCGCAAGGGCTGAGGCTCGCTTCAATCTGAGAATGACCTCGTGCCCCGGATGCAGCGCAGCACGCAAGTGATGCGCTGCTGAGCCGGGGCCCATGCGGCCAAGATCTGCGCCCGCGATGTCTGGGTCCCGGCTCTGCGCCGCAGCGCCAAAGAAGCGCTGCAGCGCGTCCGGGACACGAGAGCGGCCATGTTTTCGACGTGCGGCCGTGTTATTGACCGGCCATGCTCGACACTGTCCAACATCCGCGGCCGCAATCCGGCGTGCAGCAGAACCACCTCGCCGACGAGTTCGGCGAGACGCTGCGGCTGGCCGTGCCGATGATGCTGACCCAGCTCGGCCAGATCGCGATGATGACGACCGATCTCGCTCTGATCGGCCGGCTGGGCGAGGATTCGGTGGCAGCCGCCGCGCTGGCACACACCGTCTATTTCGTCAGCTTCACCTTCGGCCTTGGTCTCGTGGCGGCGGTGTCGCCGCTGGCGGCGCAGGCGTTTGGCGCCGGCGATCCGCGCCGCATCCGCCGCTCCTTGCGCGTCGGCCTCTGGGTGTCGCTCCTGATCTCGCTGCCGATGATGGCCTCGCCGCTCTATGGCGAGGAGATTTTGCTTGCGCTCGGACAGGCGCCGCATTCCGCGGCGCTCGCCCAGCGCTATCTCCACGGGCTCGCCTGGGGCATCGCGCCGGCGCTCGGCTTCATTGCCCTGCGCGGCATGATGAGCGCGGTGAACCATCCGCAGCCGCCGCTGTGGATTACCATTGCCGCGATCCCGGCCAACGCGCTGCTGGTCTACGCCCTGATCCACGGCCTGTACGGCCTGCCGCGACTCGGGCTGTTCGGTGCGGGGCTTGCGACCACGCTGGTCAATTTCGGCACGTTCTTCGCAGCGCTCGGCATCGTCGCGTACCGGAAACCGTTCGCAGATTATCATCCGCTGGTTCATCTCTGGCGCATCGACTGGCCGTTGATGCGTCAGTTGCTGGCTATCGGGGCGCCGATCTCGTTCTCGCTGCTGATGGAATACGGCCTGTTCTCCTCGGCCGCGCTGCTGATGGGATTGATCAGCACGACCGCGCTTGCCGCCCATCAGATCGCGCTTCAGGTCACGGCCGTGCTGTTCATGATTCCGCTCGGCATCGGCCTCGCCGCAACCGTGCGGGTCGGGCACGCCTTCGGCCGCAACGAGCCGGCCGCGGTCAAGCGCGCCGGCCTGGTCGCGGCGCTGCTCGGCATCACCCTCGTCGCCGCACTGACGCTGGCGATCGTGCTGACGCGCTACCAGCTCGCGCGGCTGTTCTTCGGCGGCGGCGACGCAAGCGAGGCCACGGTCGAGCTGACCGCGACGCTGCTGCTGGTCGGCGCCACCTTCTTCATTGCCGACGGCCTGCAGAGCATCATGGGCGGCGCGCTGCGCGGCCTCAATGACACGCGGATGACACTGGTATTCGCGGCGATCGGCTATTGGTGCGTTGCCTTCCCGATCGCCTGGGTACTGGCCTTCCATACGCATCTCGGCGCCGTCGGCGTCTGGATCGGACTGTCGATCGGATCGTTCGTCTATGCGGGACTTCTGATCTTGCGCTTCCAGCGTCTCGCGCGCAAATTGGCGGTATGAACGATGTCCGCCAAGTCTCTGTCCGAGAAGTCACCCCCGAGGTCGACGCAAGCACGCTGCTCGCCGGCGCGCAATTCGTCGACGCCTTTCGCGTCGACATCGGTGCGCGGCAGCTCGACGCAAGGCGCGCCTGCGAAAAGATGGTGCTCGGCGGTCCCCGCTGGATCGATGCGCTGACGCGCCTGCGCAACATTCTGGTGTTGCCGTTCGGGCTCAAGACCTCGGGCGAAGGCGCACCGGCGCCGGGCGGCATGATCGGCCTGTTTCCGGTCGTCAGCGAAACGCCGGAGCGGCTGGTCGCGGGCTTCAACGACTCTCACCTCGATTTCCGTGTCGTCGTCGACGTCGGCAATGCCGCCGATGGCCGGCAAGTCACCGCGACCACGCTGGTGCTGACGCATAATCTGCTGGGCCGTGCGTACCTGACGCTCATCACGCCCTTCCACAAGCTGGTGGTGCGCGGCATGATGCGGCAGATCGTGAGCCAGGCCCGATGACGCTGTCCGTCGACCTCTACTTCTCCTTCCGCTCCTGATCCGCCACCCGCGCGGGCTTGCCCGATGACGTCTCCGACCACTCGCCCACCACGCGATCGAGATCGCCGAGATTCTGGTGCATCTGCTCGAGCGAGAAGCTGAGCGCAAAAAAGCGCTCCGCGGTGTCGCCGGGATGGCCGCGGATCAATCCCTCGCGGCGGACGGCCGCGACCTCGTTCGCGTAGCGCTCCAGCGCCAGGTGCACCGGACGGATCGCCGGTGCACCCACGCCGGAACGAAGCGCCTCCGCCGCGGAGCGCATGTAGGCCGCGATGGTCGCCGAGACATCAGACAAGGGTCCGACGAGCCGCACCTGTACCTCGGCCGGCAGCGGCACCACGGTGGCGCGCCCGATCATCACGACGTCGTGGCGCAGCCGCAAAATCGTCCGCAGCAGCGGGCCTGTGTCTGGCCCGGACGACAGCCGCGCCGCGCGCTCGCGTTCGGCCTCCGCACCGATCGCGTTGAGCGCGACGATCGCGGACCCGATGCCGTCCTGGATCCCGTGCAGCGCATCGCTGTCGCGGCCGCGCGTGAGCCCTGCCAGCAATTCGGTGAAAGCGTCGGCGATCAATTCGAGGAGGTGTCCGGCGCTGGCGCGGATCTGCCGTACCGCGCGCGACGGCAGCACCACGAAGGAGACCAGAAGCCCCGTGACGGCACCGACCGAGACCTCGCTGACGCGATCGATTGCCGAAGTCATGGGATCGGCGTGGTGCATGGTCGGCACCAGCAGCACGATCACGGCGGTGACCGTCGCTGCGCTGAGGCTCGGATGGATCGCGGCGACGAAGGCGAGCGGTGCCACCGCCAGCACGAGCAGCCCAAGCAATTGAATTTCGCCGGAGTAGGGAATCAGCACCGCGATCGCGCCGCCATAGATGGCGCCGCCGACCGTGCCGAGCATGTAGTCGCGCGTCGCCTTCAAGGAGCGTCCGACGCTCATCTGGGTCACGATCAGCGACGTCAGCACGGCCCAGAGTGGCAGCAACAGATGCAACGCCGTGGCAATCGCATAGGCCGCGGTGGCCGCCACCGTGACCCGGATCGCGAGCCCCAATTGCGTCCGCCGCGCCATGAACCGATCGACCAGCTGCTGTGAGAGAGCCATCATCCAATGTCCCGGCAACAATCCCGTTTAAGCCACTGACAGCATAGCTGATCCCCGCAAGCCAATGGCAGCTTGAAAGGCAAAATCAGCCCGCCTAACTTGCCCGGCAAAACGAGGAAACACGATGGCCAACGAAACCGCAACGCTCGCCGCCTATGTCGCCGACCTGAAATACCAGGACATCCCGGCCGAGGTGCTGGACCGCGCCAAGGTGCTGACGCTCGATTTTCTCGGCAGTGCCATCCGTGCGCGCAGCGAGGCGGAATCGACGCCGTCGCTCCTCAAGATGCTGGAGGCGCTTGCGCTCGACGCCAAGGGCGACTCCACCGTGTTCGGCGATGCCAAGACCTGGACACCCGCGGTCGCGGCGCTGCTCAACGGCGCGCTCGGCCATTCGCTCGATTTCGACGATACCCATGCCGACTCCTCGCTGCATCCGAGCGCGCCGGTGGTGCCTGCGGCGTTCGCCGTCGGCGAGATGGTCGGTGCGTCCGGGCGCGACGTGCTCACCGCGATCGTCGCCGGCTACGAGGTCTGCTGCCGGCTCGGCAACGCACTCGATCCGACCTCGCATTATGCGCGCGGTTTTCATCCGACCGCGACCGCCGGCACCTACGGCGCGGCGGCGGCGGCCGCAAAGCTGTTCGGCCTCACCGAGACGCAGATCATCGCCGCGTTCGGCGTCTCCGGCAGCCAGGCCGCAGGCTCGCTGCAATTTCTGGTCAACGGCGGCTGGAACAAGCGTTACCAGGTTGGCGCGGCCGCGATGAACGGCGTCATCGCCGCAACGCTCGCGCGCAACGATTTCATCGGCGCGACCGAATCCGTCGAGGGCAAGCACGGCCTGCTGGTCGGCTACACCGATGACGCGCATCCCGACAAGGCGGTCTCCGAGCTCGGCAAGAGCTATGAGACGATGAAAATCGGTGTCAAACCTTATCCAAGCTGCCGCTACACCCATGCCGCGATCGACGCGCTGATCGCGATGCGACGCGAGCACAATCTGACACCGGAGCAGGTCAAGCGCGTCGAGATCGGCCTGCACCGCAACGGCATCACGCTGACCGGCGATGCCGCGACCAAGCGGCATCCGACGTCGATCGTCGGCGGACAGTTCTCGATGTTCTTCACGGGCGCGCTCGCGCTCGACCAGGGCAGCTTTGGCTGGGACGACTATAACCGCCTCGGCGATGCCGCGATCGACGCGCTCGCCGACAAGTTCGACGTCGTGCAGGACGAGCGCCTGGAAGGCCGCAGCCACCCCTTCGGCGCGCGCGTCAGCATCACCACCGACGACGGCGTGCATGAGCGCCTCTACGCCGACCCTTCCGGCGAGCCAAATTCCTTCCCCGACGCCAAGGCGATGCAGCAGAAGTTTCTGACGCTGGCGCGCCCGGTGCTGAGCGGCCGCGCCGAGCAGTTTGCCGATGCGATCCTGTCGCTGGAGCGGTTCGATCGCGTGGAGAAGGCGACGCAGTTGGGACGGCAGTAGCGCGGCATTGACGACGCTCTGCCACCCTCCCCTGGAGGGCCCCGGGAGGGTAAGAGGCAGCCTCCCCTAATCCCCGTCCGCCACCTTCGCCTTGTCGCGCGTCGCCGCAACGACGTCGCGGACGAGATCGAACACGCCATCGGCTTCCGGCGGCGCGTTCGGCGAGCGGCCGAGGCGCACGATCACCAGCCGCTCCGACGGGATCACGATGGTATACTGCCCGATCGTGCCCTTGGCGAAGAAGGCATCGCGCGGCCAGCCGTGCTTGATTCGAAACTTTGCGCCAAAGCTGTCGCCCTGGTTGGTCCAGAAGCCGGCGCCGATGCCGACCCAGGCGTTCGGCGTGGCGGACGCCGAGTATTTCACCCAGCCCTCCGGCAGGATGCGCTTGCCGCCGGCAACTCCGTCGTTGAGATAAAGCTGGCCGAAGCGCGCCCAGTCGCGCGCGGATGCGAGCATTTTGCTTGAGCCTTCGATCGTGCCGGTGCCATCGAGCTGGAGCGTGACGTGATTCATGCCGAGCGGTGCGAACAACTCGCGGCGTGCAAAGGCAAGCGCATCTTCGGGCTTGCCGCCGGCGGCGTTGCGGATCAGATGCGCGAGCATGATGGTATTGCCATCGTGATAATTCCACACCGTGCCCGGCGCGGTCGCGAGCGGCATGCTCGCGGCATAGGTCGCCATGTCATCCTCGGCGAATTTCATGGCGTTGACCGGTTCGAGCGCCGAGCCGAGCCAAGCCTCCAACGAGCTGCCGAGCGCAATGCCTGCGGTGTGGCGCAACAACTGATCGACGGTGATGGCATGACGCGGATCAGCCGGATTTTGCCAGGCCGCAACCGGCGCGGGCCCGTCGAGCTTCAACTTGCCCTGGCGCACGAGAATGCCCGTCAGCGCAGACATCACGGACTTCGTCATGGAGAAACCGAGCAACTGCGTCTCCGGCCCGACACCGTCGGCATAGCGCTCGGCGATGATGCGGCCGGCCTTCATGACGACGATCGCGCGGGTGCGACGGTAAGGCGGCTGCGCGGGCTCAGCGAAGGCGCGGTCGAGCGCGGCTGACAGTTCCTCGCTTTGCGGCGGCACGAGTCCCGGACCGGCGATTTCGGGCAGCAAGGCGGGCTGCCTGTCGTCCGGCGGCAGCGCGACGGCGGCGATCCCCTGGCTGTGCTCGAGCGTGCAGCCAAGCCTCTCGCGATAGACGGCATGGCTGCGGCCGATGCCGAACAGCGTCACGGTGACATCCCTGCGCGCGCGATCGATCTGCAAATTCATCGCCCAGGTCAGGAGGCCGGTGCCCGGCATCGCGTCGGTGGTCTCGGCGAGGTCGCGCATGGGATCGAGGCCGGAGACGAACGTCTCCGAGCAGAGCGTGTCGGCGATGAAGCCGGTGGCAACCTTGGGCACGTCACGCGCCCGCGCCACACCGAGCGCGAGGCCGGCGCAGGCGATGGCGGTGGTCAGGAGGACGATTTTACGACGACGGGTCACGGGCTTTCTCCGGCTGCAGGGCGAGTGCGGGAGAACAGGCCGGATGCGGGCGATATGCGCTCGCCGGATTTGAAAAGCGACCTCGTCGAAACTGATCGGGACTAGTCGATTTCGGAATTCTTACGTGATTTCAAAGGCCTGAAATCTAGGCCGCGTCGACCTTGAGCCGCCGGTACTCCGTTGGCGTCACGCCGGTCACCGCCTTGAAGGCGCGGTTGAACGGACCCAGCGACTGGAAGCCGGCGTCCATCGCGATGGTGATGACGGGGACCTCGGCCTGGGTGGGGTCGGCGAGCGCGGCCTTGGCCTCCTCGATCCGGTGGTTGTTCAGGAACACATTGAAGTTGCGGTAGCCGAGCCGCTGGTTGATCAGCCGGCGCAACCGGTACTCCGGAATCTTCAGCCGGCCGGCCAGGACGCCGATGGTCATGTTCTCCTGGCGATAGATGCGCTCATCCGCCATCAGACGCATCAGCGCGTCGATCAGCTTTTGATCGGCGGCATCATCTACCGCAGGCTGACTGAAAACGTCAGGCGGTGCGGGCTCCGCCGCGGCCGGAAACAGATCCGCGCCGTCAACGCGCATCATGGCATAGACGATCGCCGCGACGGTGCAGGTGAGCACGCCGGCATTGATGGTTTCGGCGACATCGCCGACGTGGTAGCCGGCGACGGCGATCTGGAGCACCGCGTTCAGCCCGCCATAGAGCGCGGTTGCGCAGACGATGAAGACACGAACGCGGCGGCGGCGTTCGACCAGGTCGGCCGGCCAGGAGGCGATCATCTGCCCGACCGCAAGCGCGATGAAACCGAGCACGATCAGATTGACCACCGTCACTGAGAACCGCACATGGCCGCTGGGTGCAATCCAGACGCAGCCGGCGAAGCTGAAGGCCGTCACCAGCGCCCAGATCAAACCGTGCCACCAGCGGAGGCGAAACTCGTCGTCGAACAGGGCGCGTGTGAACAGCCAGAACACCACGATGGTCCCGGTCGACAACGCGATCAGCGGTGCATGCCAGAGCGGGATCCGCGACGTGACATCCAACGAATAGCTCACAGCGTGCGCGGCCGAGCCCAGCACGAAGGCCGCACCGAGGCGGGCAGCCAGCACATTGCGAAAATCCGAGAGCAGCGAAGCCGCCAGCACCAGCAGCAGCGCGACGCTGGCGGCGCGGAAGGCGAGTTCGAGGGCGGCAAGAGACATCAGGCAACGCGGTCCATCGAGATCCGAACGGCCTTGCGACCATCGTTCGTTACATCGGCATTTTCAAGCACCATCCGCCCGCCAGCCTGCCCGCGCGGTGACCCAGAGATCGACTTTCTCCCCGCTCATCTCGGCCTCGCCGTCGATGGCGGCACCGAGCCTGCGCGCGACGGCTTGCGAGGCGGCGTTCTCGGGCACGATACAGTGCACGATGCGATCGAGCGCAAAGGTCGCAAATGTCCAGTCGATCGCCGCACGCGCCGCCTCCACCGCATAGCCGCGCCCGCGAAATTCCTTCGCAATCCCCCAGCCGACTTCGAAGCCGGGCCATCCCGGCGGGCACCAGGGGCCGACGCGGCCGACATACCGGCCGGATGATTTGTCCTCGACGGCGAACATGCCAAAGCCGTGCAGGGCCCAGTGTCCCATGATGATGGCGGCATTGCGCCAGCCATTGGTCTCGTTGGTGATCGGCTTGCGATCCGGCGTGATGAAGCGCGCCGTATCAGGATCGGACAGCATGGCCGTATTCGCGGCGACGTCGCGCGCCTGCCACGGCCGCAGGATCAGGCGTTCCGTCTCGATGCGCGGGCCGGAAACCTCCAGCAGCCGCGCGCCCGGCCTGAGCGGTGGGATCATCGGTTTCCTCCCGTTCCCAAGATTGTTCTGCTACGATCATAGCAACAAACAAGAAGGAGTCTTCCATGAGCTGGATGCCCGACAACGATCCCGTGCTCGGTGATCCCAAATCCTGCGATGCGCTCGACCTCGTCATCGTGCCGCGCACCCGCGACCTCGGCGACGGATTCGCCGTGCGCCGCGCGCTGCCGCACGGCAAGCGGCAGATGGTCGGCCCCTTCATCTTTTTCGATCATTTCGGCCCGGTGCAGTTCGTTTCCGGCAAGGGCATGGATGTGCGGCCGCATCCGCATATCGGGCTTGCGACCGTCACCTATCTCTTCGACGGCTCGATCATGCATCGCGACAGCGAGGGCAACATCCAGGAGATCCAGCCCGGCGCGATGAATTTGATGACCGCCGGCCGCGGCATCGCGCATTCCGAGCGCACGCCGGATGCGCAGCGCGCCTCGGGGCAGAAGATGCTGGGCCTGCAAAGCTGGATCGCACTGCCGGCCGGATCCGAGGAGATCGCGCCATCGTTCCAGCATTACGGTGCCGGCGACCTGCCGATGATCTCCGAGCGCGATTTCACCGCGCGGGTGATCGCGGGCTCGTCGTTCGGCATTTCGTCGCCGGTCTCGATGGTGTCGCCCTGGTTCTATACCGAGGTGACGGCAGCGCAGGGCGCAAGCATTCCGCTCGACCCGGATCACGAGGAGCGCGCGATCTATGTCGTCGAGGGAGAGGTCGAGATCGCCAACGAGCGCTATGAGGGACCGCGGCTCCTGATCTTCCGGCCCGGCGACCGCATCACCGTGAAGGCGCGGACGGCCACGCGGATGATGTTTTTGGGCGGCGACGCGCTGGAAGGTCCGCGCCATATCTGGTGGAATTTCGTGTCGTCCAGCAAGGAGCGGATCGAGCAGGCCAAGCAGGACTGGAAAACCGGCCGCTTTGCGCCAGTTCCGCAGGAACATGAGTTCATTCCGCTGCCGGAATAGGATATCCCGGTCGTCGCGCGCCGCGCGCGACGACCTCCTACCGAAGGCCCTCTGCGATGACCACCATGCTCTCGAGCGACCTGCCCCTGCCAAAAATCGGGCGCGGCAAGGTGCGCGATATCTACGCCGTCGACGACGACCGCCTGCTGCTCGTCACCACCGACCGCATCAGCGCGTTCGACGTCGTGATGGGCGAGACCATTCCGATGAAGGGCGCGGTGCTGACGCAGATCAGCGCGTTCTGGTTTGGCAAGCTCGAAGGCGTGGTGCCGCATCACGTCATCAGTGCCAACACCGACGAGATCATCGCCGCTGTGCCGGTGCTGAAGGCCCACCGCGCCGACATCCTCGGCCGCGCCATGCTGTGCAAGCGCACCACCGTATTTCCGATCGAATGCGTGATCCGCGGCTATCTCTCGGGCTCGGCCTGGAAGGAATATGCAGGGAGCGGCACGCTCGCCGGCGAAAAACTGCCGGCAGGGCTCGTCGAGAGCGAAAAGCTCAACCCTGCGATCTTCAGCCCTGCGACCAAGGCCGAGACCGGCCATGACGAGAACATCACGATCGCGCAGATGCGCGAGGTGGTCGGCGACGAGACGGCCTATACGCTGGAGAGCATGACGCGCGCGATCTACACGCTCGGCGAGGAACTCGCCCGCGAGCAGGGCATCATCATCGCCGACACAAAGTTCGAATTCGGCCGCGACAAGGACGGCCGCATCATCCTGATCGACGAGGTGATGACGCCGGATAGTTCGCGCTTCTGGGCTGTCGACGCCTACAAGCCCGGCCAACCGCAGGCGAGCTTCGACAAACAGCCGCTGCGCGACTATCTCGACGTCGAGCGCCGCGCCGGCCGCTGGAACGGCGACGCCCCGCCCCCGCCGCTGCCGGCAAGCGTGGTCGAGGCGACCAGCAAGCGGTATCTGGAAGCGTATCGGCGGGTGACAGGGGCGGAGCTGAAGATCTAGCCTCACCCTCCGCTGTCGTCCTGGCGAACGCCAGGACCCATACCGCGGAATCTATCGATTGCGTGTGGTGCCAGTACCGGTCGGCCAGTCTTCGCCAAACTCCTCCCTGGGGTAACGGGTCCTGGCGTTCGCCAGGACGACACCGTGCGAGAGGCGCAATGCTTCGCTTCCTTCCAGCATTGCCTGTGAAGAGCACCGGTGCAAAACTCCCTGCAAATAACAACAGGGACGCGAACCCATGTCGGAAGCCAATGCCGTGCTGATCGAGCGCGACGGGCCGGTCACCATCATCTCCATCAATCGTCCGCATTGTCGCAACGCCGTCGACGGTACGACCGCGCGCAAACTCTATGACGCATTCCTTGCCTTCGACGCCGATAAGGACGCCTCGGTCGCCGTATTCACCGGCACGAATGGACATTTTTGCGCCGGCGCAGATCTCAAGGCCGTGGCAAAAGGCGACCGCGAAAAGATGCGCGAGATCGGCGGGCACAACACGATTGCGCCGATGGGACCGAGCAGGTTGCGGCTGTCCAAGCCGGTGATCGCCGCGATCGAAGGCTACGCAGTCGCCGGCGGCATGGAGCTTGCGCTGTTCGCCGACATGCGCGTGGTCGCGGAGGATGCGACCTTCGGCATCTTCTGCCGCCGTTTCGGCGTGCCGCTGATCGACCTCGGCACCATCCGCCTGCCGCGCCTGATCGGCCATTCGCAGGCCATGGACCTCATCCTCACCGGGCGCCCGGTTGGCGGCGCCGAAGCGCTGCGCATGGGACTTGCCAACCGCGTCGTCGGCCGCGGCGAGGCGGCGGCGCAGGCGATTGCACTCGCCAAGGAGATCGCACGCTTCCCGCAGAAATGCCTGCGGGCCGATCGGCTGTCGGCGCTGCGGCAATGGGACCTTTCCGAAGAAGAAGCGATCGCCAATGAGATGCGCGGCGGGCTCGAGGTGATCGCTTCGGGCGAAACGCTATCGGGCGCGACGCGCTTCGCCTCCGGCGTCGGACGTCACGGCGCGTTCGGCAGCGACGCCAGCGATTGATCGCAGCTACACCCCCGCCATCATCACGTATTTCATCTCGACATATTCCTCCATGCCGTGACGCGAGCCTTCGCGGCCGAGGCCGGATTCCTTCACGCCGCCGAACGGCGCGACTTCGGTCGTGATCAGGCCAGTGTTGACGCCAACCATGCCCGACTCCAGCGCCTCCGCAACGCGCCAGACGCGGCCGAGATCGCGGGAGTAGAAATAGGACGCGAGACCGAACGGCGAGGCGTTGCACAGCGCGATCACCTCGGCCTCGTCCTTGAAGCGGAACACCGGCGCGAGCGGGCCAAAGGTCTCCTCATGCGCGACGAGCGCGTCGGGCTTCACGTTCGCCAGCACCGTCGGCTCGAAAAAACTGCCGCCGAGCGCATGACGCTTGCCGCCGGTGACGATTTTTGCACCGCCCTTCACCGCATCCGCAATGTGCTTCTCGACCTTGTCGACGGCTTCCATGTTGATCAGCGGTCCCTGCACCACACCGGCTTCGGTGCCGTCGCCGATCTTCATCGCCGCGACCTTCTTCGAGAGTTTTTCGACGAACTCGTCGTAGATCTTGTCCTGGGCGTAGATGCGATTGGCGCAGACGCAGGTCTGGCCCATGTTGCGATATTTCGAGACGATGGCGCCTTCGACCGCGGCGTCGATGTCGGCATCGTCGAACACGACGAAGGGCGCGTTGCCGCCGAGCTCCAGCCCGAGCTTCTTCACGCCGACGGCGGCCTGCTGATAGAGGATCTTGCCCACTTCGGTCGAACCGGTGAAGCCGACGAAGCGCACGGCGGGATGCTCGCACAGCACCTTGCCAATCGCCGACGAATTGCCGGTGAGGATGTTGAACACGCCCTTCGGCACGCCGGCCTTCTCGGCGAGCGCCACCAGCGCAAGCGCGGTCAGCGGCGTTTCATTGGCGGGCTTCAGCACCACGGTGCAGCCGGCAGCCAGCGCCGGCGACACTTTTCGGGTGATCATCGAGCAGGGGAAATTCCACGGCGTGATCGCGCCGCAGACGCCAATCGGCTGCTTGATCGCGAGCAGGCGCGCGTCGGGACGCTGGGTCGGAATGGTCTCGCCATAAACGCGGCGGGCTTCCTCCGCAAAAAACTCGACATAGGCGCCGCCGATATCGACCTCGCCGAGCGCCTCCGCCAGCGGCTTGCCCTGCTCGGAGGTGAGGATCAGCGCCAGATCCTCGCGGTTGGCGGCGATCAGCTCGAACCATTTGCGCAAAATGTTGGAGCGCTGCTTGGCGGTGAGTTTCGCCCAGGCCGGGAAGGCGCGCTCGGCGGCTTCAACCGCCTGCGTCGTCTCGGCCGTGCTCATGACCGGGATTTTTGCCAGCTCGGTGCCGTTCACCGGATTGGTCACCGGCCGCGACGGCGTGCCGACCCAGGCGCCGTCGATGTAGCAGGCCTCGCGCAGCAGCGACGGGTCCTTGAGACGATCGCGGAAGGAGGCGGATTGGGCGGCGCGTGCAGCGGCGGTCGGGGTCATGGCGTTACTCCCAGGGGCTTTTCGGATTGGCCCGGAATATAGGCCCAACCGGCGCGCAATGCACCGCCGGCAACGCAAAGCTGCTTCAAGCTATTTTGGGGGCGAGCCGCGGCTTAAGCCGCCCCGCTCATATAGGTCTCGCGCCGGCCGATCATACGCTCGGCCGCAGCCTTGGCATCCGCCTTCGAATGGGTCGCGCAGGTCCGATATTCGAGATCGGGCACAGCCTTGGTGTCGCGGCGGCCGAACCAGGACTTTGAGCCGACCGGCAGCAGCGCCAACGACTGCGCCAGATTGTCGACCGCACCGAAGGAGTAGAGTGCGCCGGTCCCGGCAATCCGGACCTCGTAAATACCGGGCGAAATCGGCGCTTCGAGGTTCTCGCCCCGTCCGGGACGGGGATAGCGCTTCCATTCGCTCCAGGTCGAAATCATCTTAAATCCCCTCACGGCCATGAATGGCCGTCAATATTTGAATCAATCTTTGCACCGGCGGCCCGGCAGGCCAGGTTCTGAACGCCTTAGGGCACAATATGTTTCAGAGGCAACGCATCCGGAAACATATCGCCTGCTACCCGGCGAGGTCACGCCCGGTTGAAGCCATCCACCGCAGATTGCGAAGAGGTGTTGCAGATTGGTTGTCCTGTCGTCCTTCTCGCGTGGCCTGCCGTCAAGTCACGACATCGCGACCGGCACGGACCGGTTGACGCGCTTGCCGCGCGCGACCTGCGGGAGGATGATCGAACACTTCCAACAATAATCAAACCGGAGGAAACGTGCATGCAGAGCAAAGCTCAGATCGATCAGCTTTTGCGTCAGACCAGCGATGCCAAGGAGATCCCCGGCGTCGTCGCAATCGCCGCCACCGGCAAGGACGTGATCTATCAAGGCGCGTTTGGTAAACGTGACCTGTCCAAGCCCGACCCGATGACGACAGACAGTGTGTTCTGGATTGCGTCGATGACGAAGGCGGTCACCACCGCCGGCGCAATGCAGCTTGTCGAACAGGGCAAGCTCTCGCTCGACGAGCCGATCGGAAAGGTGTTGCCCGACATCGCCGCACCGCAGGTGCTCGAAGGTTTTGACGCCAAGGGCGAGCCGAAACTGCGACCAGCGAAAAAGCCGATCACGCTGCGCCAGCTCATGACGCATACCGCCGGCTTCTGCTACAACGTGTGGAACGGCGACTTCGCGCAATATCTCGAGAAGACCGGAACTCCGGACATCTTTTCCTGCAAGAACATCGCGCTGAAGACGCCGATCATGTCAGATCCCGGCTCGCGCTGGGAGTACGGCACCAACATCGACTACGTCGGCAAGGCCGTCGAGGCCGTCAGCGGCAAGAAGCTCGACGCTTACCTGCGCGACCACATGTTCGCACCGCTCGGCATGAGCGACACCGCGTTCAAGATCACCGGCGACATGCGCAAGCGCCTCGTCGGCGTGCACGCGCGCGGCGCGGACGGCCAGCTCGCCGCGATGCCGTTCGAGCTCGAGCAGAATCCGGAATTCCACATGGGTGGCGGCGGCCTCTATTCGACGGCCGGCGACTACATCAAGTTCACCCAGATGATCCTCAACAAGGGCCGCGGCAACGGCAACCAGGTGCTGAAGGCCGAGACCGTCGCCACGATGGGGCAGAACCACATCGGCGATCTCGCCATGACCAAGATGACCACGGTCGCGCCGATGTACACCAACGACGTCGACCTCTATCCGGAGCAGGTGAAGAAGTGGGGCCTCAGCTTCATGATCAACACCGCCAAGACCGCGGAAGGCCGCAGCGCCGGCAGCCTCGCCTGGGCGGGCCTCGCCAACACCTATTTCTGGATCGACCCATCGCGCGACGTCACCGGCGTGATCCTGATGCAGCTGTTGCCGTTCGTGGACGCGAAATGCCTGCAGGCTTTTGCGGGTTTCGAGCGCGGCGTCTATGCGGGGCTCGATGCCGGCAGCGGCCAGCGGGCGGCCTAACCCGTTAGTATGAGACGCGCCTCGTCGCGCGCGCCCGATACAACGGATACCCTCGTGCTCCGAAGGCAATCGCCTCCGGAGCACCAGGCAATAATCGACCGAGCGGGAGGACACGACCTTGGCAGACAAAGCCGACAGTTACGTTTGCGGCATCTCCGACACCCCGTTGCTCGGCGACACGATCGGGCGCAGCCTCGATCTGGCGGTGCGGCGCTGGGGTGGCCGCGAGGCGCTGGTCTCGCCCAGCCACGGTATCAGATGGACGTGGACCGAATTTGCCGCGCGGGTCGACGCGCTCGCCGCGGGCTTTCTCGCGCTCGGGCTGGAGCCGGGGCAGCGGATCGGCATCTGGTCGCTCAACCGTCCCGAATGGACGCTGACCCAGTTTGCCGCCGCCAAGGCCGGCCTGATCCTGGTGACGATTAACCCCGCCTATCGGCTGAGCGAACTCGAATTTGCGCTACACAAAGTCGGATGCGCCGCCCTCGTCACCGCGACCGCGTTCAAGACCAGCAACTACATGGAGATGCTGAACACGCTGCTGCCCGAGCTTGCGACCTCAAAGCCAGGCCAGTTGCGCGCGGCAAAGCTGCCCAATTTGCGCATGGTGATCCAGATCGGCGGTCCCGCGTCATCAGGCGCGATCCCCTTCGACGAGGTCGCCGCGATGGGCGGCGCAGGACATCCCGAGCAGTTGGCCGCGCTCGGCGCCTCGCTCCAGTTCGACGATCCCGTCAACATCCAGTTCACCAGCGGCACCACGGGATCGCCGAAGGGCGTGACGCTGACCCACCACAACATCCTCAACAACGGCTATTTCGTCGGCCGCGCCATGCGTCTGACGGAAGCGGATCGCATCTGCATCCCGGTGCCGCTCTATCACTGCTTCGGCATGGTGATGGGCAACCTCGCCTCGGTGACGCTGGGCGCGACCATGGTCTATCCCGGTGAAGGCTTTGATCCGCTCACCACGCTGAAGACGATCCAGCAGGAGAAATGCACCGCGCTCTACGGCGTGCCGACCATGTTCATCGCCGAGCTCGATCATCCGGAGTTTTCGAGCTTCGATCTCAAGTCGCTGCGCACCGGCATCATGGCGGGCGCACCCTGCCCGATCGAGGTCATGAAGCGCGTCAACACCGAGATGAACATGCGCGAGGTGACGATCGCCTATGGCATGACCGAGACGAGCCCTGTGAGTTTTCAAAGCGCGGTCGACGATCCCCTCGAACGCCGTGTCTCCACCGTCGGGCGCATCCATCCGCATGTCGAGGTCAAGGTCGTCGACCTCGACGGTAAGATCGTCAAGCGCGGCGAACGCGGCGAGCTCTGCACCCGGGGCTACAGCATCATGCTGGGCTATTGGGACGAGGCTTCGAAGACCGCCGACGTGCTCGACAAGAACGGCTGGATGCACACCGGCGATCTCGCCACCATCGACGCCGCCGGCTATTGCAACATCGTCGGCCGTATCAAGGACATGGTGATCCGCGGCGGCGAAAACCTCTATCCGCGCGAGATCGAGGAGTTCCTGTATCGCCATCCAAAGATCCAGGACGTGCAGATCTTTGGCGTCGCCGACCAGCGCTACGGCGAAGAACTCTGCGCCTGGATCAGGGTCCGCGCCGGCGAGACGCTGACGGCCGAAGAAGTGCGCGCCTTCTGCGAAGGGCAGATCGCCCACAACAAGATCCCGCGCTATGTCGAGTTCGTCGACGAATTCCCGATGACCGTGACCGGCAAGATCCAGAAGTTCTTGATGCGCGATGCGGTCGAGCAGCGGTTGGGGTTGAAGGCGGCGAAGACGGCGTGACGCATTGGCATGGGACGGACGCGCTTGCCGCATCCTCCGATGTCGTCCCGGCGCAGGCCGGGACCCATAGCCCCAGGGTAAAGTTTGGCGAAGATCGGTCGTTCGGGATTGGCACCGCGCGCACCCGATGGATTCCGCGGTATGAGTCCCGGCCTGCGCCGGGAGGACACTGCATTTACAGCCCGCTCGCCAGGCTCACCACAAAGCGGCTGCCGACGATGAGGAGATAGCAGCCGAACGCCGTCTCCAGCGTTCGCTTCGACATCGCGTGCGCGGCCTTCACCCCGAGCGGGGCCGTCACGAGGCTCATCGGCATGACCAGGATGGCGCCGATCAGCGAGACGAAGCCGAGCGCGAACGGCCATTGCAGGGCTGCGACGGCGGGATAGCGTGTCGCCGCGGGCCAGCCGGCATAGACATAGCCGAGCGCGCCGGGAATCGAGATCAGCACCGCGAGCGCGGACGAGGTCGCAACCGCCTGATGGATCGGCCGCCCGTAGAAGGTCATCAGGAGATTCGAGAACAACCCGCCGCCGATGCCCATCAGCGTCGAGAGGATGCCGACGCAGAAGCCGTAGGCGCGCATCAGCGGACCCTGTGGCAGGTCGTTGCCGAGCTTCCAGGTGTCGCGCGCGAAGATGAGGCGTATTGCAGCGGACCAGGCGACGCAGACGAACACGAGCTTGAACAGCCGCTCCGGCGCGTAGCGCGCGACGACGCTGCCGGCGATGACGCCGATCGCGATCGGCAGCCACCAGACCTTGAGGATCTCCATATCAACAGCGCCGCGCTTGTAATGCGCCTGGAACGAACGGATCGAGGTCGGGATGATGATCGCGAGCGACGTGCCGATGCAGAGCGGCATCCGCACGTCGAGCGGGACGCCGGCGACGCGAAAACATTCGTAGAGTACCGGTACGAGAATCGCGCCGCCGCCGATACCGAATACGCCGGCGAGGAATCCGGACAACGCACCGACACCGACGAGCAGCAGCGCCAGTTCGACAACGTCCCGAAGTGGAAGACCTGCGATCACGCGAAAGATTGCCCCGTGCGTGCGGCGACGGTTGTCCCGCCTGTTCTGGCGAGCTCTAGGCGATCTTGCCGTCGCGGTCGACGCGCCGGACCGCATGGCTGAGGTGGAATGCGTCGGTCGCATATCCACGGAGACCGCGTCCGATGGGCTCGCGCAATGCACTTGAGCGCCGAATCGCCGACCAGCGTTCGGCGCTGATGCGGGTGATCCGTCATTGAACGTACCGGACGGTTTAGAGCCGTTCCATGAAGCATTTCAAATCGGTGCGGCAACGCATCAGAAGGAGCGGTTCATGATTCATTGTTATGCTGCCACTATGAGGCTCTGGTATACCAAGCCCCTGATGATCCTTGTTTCATCATCGTTCAAGAGCTGAACAGCCGTTCGGTTTATCGCGATTTGGTGATTGCACGGATAGATTCGACTCCGTAAATAGGGCCGACCTTTCGCGATCCCCGCGCGCCCTATGCTGGGCCGCAATAAAACATCAAAGTCGCCCATGACCGCACGGATCGAACGACCGCTCTCACCCCACCTGCAAACATACCGCTGGACGCTGACGATGGCGCTGTCGATCGTCCATCGCGCCACCGGCATCGCGCTCTATTTTGGAACGCTTCTGCTGGCCTGGTGGCTGATTGCGGCCGCGTCGGGTCCGGCGGCCTATTCCCATGTGCAGGCGTTCACCGGCAGCTTCCTCGGCCGCCTCATCCTGTTCGGCTACACTTGGGCGTTGATGCACCACATGCTCAGCGGCATCAGGCATTTCGTCTGGGATCTCGGCTACGGCTTCAAGGCCAATGAGCGCGAGGCGCTGACCTGGGGCGCGCTGATCGGCGGCATCGCGCTGACCGTGCTGATCTGGATCATCTTCGCGATCGGAGTCGGACGATGAACGCGCCCGACACGCCCAAGCGCAGCATGCGCACCCCGCTCGGCCGCGTCCGCAATCTCGGCGCCGCCCATTCCGGCACGTCCGACTTCTGGCGCCAGCGCCTCACCGGCGTCGCCATGACGCTCTTGATGATCCCGGTGCTGGTCGTGATCATGATGCTGCTCAGCAGCAACCAGGCCGGAGCCAAAGTGATCCTCGGCTCGCTGCCGATCGCGGTGATCATGCTGCTCTTCATCTTCGCCAGCGCCTGGCACATGAAGATCGGCATGCAGGTGGTGATCGAGGACTACGTCCATAACGAGAAGCTGAAGCTCGTCTCGGTCATGCTCAACAACTTCTTCGTGATCGCGGTGGCGCTTGCCTCGACCTACGCGATTCTCAAACTTTCATCGGGAGTCTAGCCCATGGCCGGCGGTGCAAATGGCAAGGGAAACGGCGCTCCTGCCACGAATGGCAAGGCCTATCCGATCGAGGACCACACCTATGACGTCGTGGTGGTCGGCGCCGGCGGCGCGGGCCTGCGCGCCGTGGTCGGCTGCAGCGAAGCCGGCCTGCGCACCGCCTGTATCACAAAAGTCTTCCCGACCCGCTCGCACACCGTAGCCGCGCAAGGCGGCATCTCGGCCGCGCTCGGCAACATGCACAAGGACGACTGGCGCTGGCACATGTACGACACCGTGAAGGGGTCGGACTGGCTCGGCGACCAGGACGCGATCGAATACATGGTGCGCAACGCGCCCGAAGCCGTCTACGAGCTCGAGCATTGGGGCGTGCCGTTCTCGCGCACCGAGGACGGCAAGATCTACCAGCGCCCGTTCGGCGGCATGACCACGGAGTTCGGCAAGAGCCAGGCCCAGCGCACCTGCGCCGCCGCCGACCGCACCGGTCACGCGATGCTGCACACGATGTACGGCCAGTCGCTGCGCCATGCGGCCGAGTTCTTCATCGAGTTCTTCGCCATCGACCTGATCATGGACGACCAGGGCGCCTGCCGCGGCGTCATCGCGCTCAAGCTGGACGACGGAACGCTGCATCGCTTCCGCGCCCAGACCACGATTCTGGCGACCGGCGGCTATGGCCGCGCCTATGCCTCCTGCACCTCGGCCCATACCTGCACCGGCGACGGCGGCGGCATGGTGCTGCGCGCAGGGCTCCCGCTCCAGGACATGGAGTTCGTGCAATTCCACCCGACCGGCATCTACGGCTCGGGCTGCCTCGTCACCGAAGGTGCACGCGGCGAGGGCGGCTATCTCGTCAACTCCGAGGGCGAGCGTTTCATGGAGCGCTACGCACCTTCTGCGAAGGATCTGGCCTCGCGCGACGTCGTCTCGCGCGCGATGACCATCGAGATCCGCGAGGGCCGCGGCGTCGGCAAGAAGAAGGACCACATCTTCCTGCATCTCGACCACCTCGATCCCAAGGTGCTGCAAGAGCGGCTGCCGGGCATCTCCGAATCCGCAAAGATCTTCGCCAATGTCGACGTGACGCGCGAGCCGATCCCGATCGTGCCGACCGTGCACTACAACATGGGCGGCATCCCGACGAACTATCACGGCGAAGTGCTGACCAAGAGGGACGGCGACGACAACGCCATCATCCCCGGCCTGATGGCGCTCGGCGAAGCGGCCTGCGTCTCCGTGCACGGTGCCAATCGCCTCGGCTCCAACTCGCTGATCGACCTCGTGGTGTTCGGCCGCGCCGCGGCGCTGCGCTGCGCCGAGAAGCTCACCGCTAACGGCAAGCAGCCGGAGCTGCCGACCGACTCGGCCGAGAAGGCGCTCGGCCGGCTCGACCATTATCGCTACGCCTCCGGCGGCACGCCGACCGCAAAGCTGCGCGAAGGCATGCAGCATGTGATGCAGAACAATTGCGCGGTGTTCCGCACCGGCGACGTCCTGAGCGAAGGCCAGAACCTGATCCAGAAGGTCCATGGCGGCATCACCGATATCGCCGTGTCCGACCGTTCTCTGGTGTGGAATTCCGACCTGATCGAGACGCTGGAGTTCGACAATCTGATCTCGCAGGCGGTGGTGACCATGAACTCGGCCGCCAACCGCACCGAAAGCCGCGGCGCGCATGCGCGCGAGGATTTTGCCGACCGCGACGACAAGAACTGGATGAAGCACACGCTCGCCTGGATCGACGAGGCCGGCAAGGTCGCGATCGAGTACCGCCCGGTGCACAACTACACCATGACCAACGACGTGCAGTATATCCCGCCCAAAGCTCGCGTTTACTAAATCGACGCGCGTGTACTAAGCGAAAGCGAAGGCCTTATCGAAATGGTTGAATTCGCACTTCCGAAGAATTCCAAGATCACCGGCGGCAAGACCTGGCCGAAGCCGGCCGGCGCGACCGAGCTTCGCGAATTCCGCGTCTATCGCTGGAATCCGGACGACGGCAAGAATCCGAGCGTCGACACCTACTACGTCGACACCCACGATTGCGGGCCGATGGTGCTGGACGGCCTGATCTGGATCAAGAACCACATCGACCCGACGCTGACCTTCCGCCGCTCCTGCCGCGAAGGCGTCTGCGGCTCCTGCGCCATGAACATCGACGGCCAGAACACGCTGGCCTGCACCCGCTCGATGCACGACGTGAAGGATGGCGCGGTGAAGATCAACCCGCTGCCGCACCAGCCCGTCGTGAAGGACCTGGTGCCCGACCTCACCAATTTCTATGCGCAGTACGCCTCGGTCGAACCGTGGCTGAAGACGACCTCGCCGACGCCGCAGAAGGAATGGCGGCAGAGCCATGAGGACCGCGAGAAGCTCGACGGTCTCTACGAGTGCATCCTGTGCGCCTGCTGCTCGACGTCCTGCCCGAGCTATTGGTGGAACAGCGACCGCTATCTCGGACCCGCCGCCCTGCTCCAGGCCAACCGCTGGGTCTCTGATTCGCGCGACGAAGCCACCGGCGAACGGCTCGACAATCTCGAGGATCCGTTCCGGCTTTATCGCTGCCACACCATCATGAACTGCGCCAAGGCTTGTCCGAAGGGACTGAACCCGGCCGAGGCCATCGCCGAGCTCAAGCTCAAGATGGTCGAGCGGCAGGTTTAAGCAAAGTTTTAGGGATCACTCCCGGCGAGAATCGCCGGGAAGCACCCCACTACCTGCAATAGATTGTGGCAAAATTTGCTACCGACCCGCCCTGGCGGGCAGATGGAAGCATTGCGGTGGTTCCGACCACAAGCTGCTTCCTTCCGACCGGGAGTTTCAAGTAAGATTCGCTCCGGGACAGGAGCGGAATGTGCAGGGCGCGCACCGCAATTCGCTAAGACTCTTGCAGTGGATGATGGCGGCATCCCTGGCGCTGCCGATTGCGCTGTTCGCGATTGCCTCCGCGATCTCCTACACCTCCACCAACGACATCGCCGATCGTGAAATCGAGCGCACGCTCGATGTCGCGCATGAGCACGCGCTGAAAGTGTTCGAGACCATCGACCGCAGTCTTGCCGAGCTCAACGAGGTCGTGCACGGGATTCCGGACGAGGTCATCAGGTCGCGCGAGCCCGCGCTACACCTGCGGCTGAAGCGGCTTTCGGACTCGCTGCCACAGCTCAAATCCGCCTGGGTGTTCGATGCGCAAGGCCGGCCGCTCGTCAACAGCATCATCTCGCCCGCGCCGCAGATGAGCTTTGCCGATCGCGACTATTTCAACGCCCATGTCGACCACAATGTCGGCACCTTCATCGGCACCCCGCTGACGCCGCGCCAGCCCTATCAGGGCGCGCGCTTCTTCGGCGTCAGCCGGCGCCGCGACTCCGATGACGGCAGCTTCATCGGCGTGATCCAGGCCTCCGTCCTGCCGGAATATTTCGAGAGCTTCTACACGCGGATCGGCCGCGATCCCGGCAGCTTCTTCGCGATCGGCCGGACCGACGGCATGGTGCTGGCACATTTCCCGCGCCTCGATCGCGACGTCCGGCTCGATCCGGGCGGGCCGGTCGGACGGAAGATCGCCGCGAGCCCGGACCATGGGCTGATAACCATCGCGTGGCCGTCCGACGGCATCGAGCGGCGTATCGGCTACAAGCGCGTCGCCGAATATCCGATCTATGTCAGCGCGGGCCTGGAGACGTCGGCGATCCGCGCGCGCTGGTATGCGACCATCGGCCAGCATCTGGTCTTCGGCGTGCCCGCGACTGCGCTGCTGTTCCTGTTCCTGGCCCTGGCGTTCCGGCGCACCCAACATCTCCAGGCCGAAGGCGCGAGGCGCCGCGACGCCGAGGAAGCGCTCAAGCACAGCCAGCGCCTCGAGGCGCTCGGCCAGCTCACCGGCGGCGTCGCGCACGACTTCAACAATCTCCTGACGGTGATCCGCGCCTCCGTCGACCTGTTGAACCGGCCGCAATTGTCGGAGGAGCGGCGGCAGCGCTACATCAACGCCATCGCGGACTCGGTGGCGCGCGCCGCCAAGCTGACCTCGCAGCTCCTCGCCTTCGCGCGGCGCCAGACGCTGAAACCGGAAGTGTTCGATGTCGGCGCGCGGGTGCAGTCGCTGCACGACATGCTCGCCACGCTGCTCGGGCCCGGCGTCGACATCGCGATGCGGCTGCCGGCGGAGCCGTGCCTGGTCAATGCCGATGCCGGCCAGTTCGAGACGGCCTTGTTCAACATGGCGGTGAACGCGCGCGATGCCATGCAGGGTCGCGGCAAGATCGTTTTCACGGTGCAGGCGGCAACGGCCGTGCCCGATTCACTGGCCCATCTGGTCGGCAGCCACGGCTTTGTCACCGTCGACGTCGCCGACACCGGCGTCGGCATCCCGGCGGCGCAGATCGGCCGCATCTTCGAGCCGTTCTTCACCACCAAGCAGGTCGGTCGCGGCACCGGCCTCGGCCTGTCGCAGGTGTTCGGCTTTACAAAGCAGTCCGGCGGCGAGGTCACGGTTGCGAGCGAGGTCGGCAAGGGCAGCACCTTCACGCTCTATCTGCCGCGCGTGCCCGCCGAGATCCTCCCACGGCGGCAGGCGCCCGACACGGCGCCCGCGGTTGCCGGCAACGGCATGTCGGTGCTGCTGGTCGAGGACAATATCGAGGTGGCGAATTTCGCCGCCGACGGCCTCACCGAGCTCGGCTATTGCGTGACACTGTCAGACAATGCCGACGACGCGCTCGCAGAACTCGCCGGCGATGCCGATCGCTTCGACGTGGTGTTCTCCGACGTGGTGATGCCCGGCAAGAGCGGGCTCGATCTCGCACACGAGGTCCGCAACCGCGGCATCGAGGTGCCGATCGTTCTCACCACCGGCTACAGCCAGGTGGTGTCGCAGGAGGGCAGCGGCGGATTCGAACTGCTGCAAAAGCCCTACACGATCGAGCAGCTCTCGCAATTCCTGCACAAGGCCGCCCGGCTGCGCCAGGTCGGAGCCGCCGAATAGCGGCACCGGAACCTCAGGGAACCATTTGAATTCCCTCCGCGTTACCGGGCGATGGAGAGCCAACCCGCAGCGCGCAAGCAGAACAAGAAGGGCAAGCCGCCGCCGATTGTCGAGATCGTGGGCGAGAATGGCGAAGAAGTCGCGCCGCCGCCACCGGAGGTTCTCGAATCCGACGCCGAGCTGACGCCCGAGGAGGCCGAGCAGGCGCGGAAGGATTATCTGCTCACCCGGTTCTGGATCAGCGCGCGGGGCTTTTGGGGCAAGAACGGCGACCGGCTGGCGTGGCCGTTCTCGATCGGCCTCGTCGTGCTGATCGTCCTGACCGTCGGCTTCCAGTACGGCATCAATGTCTGGAATCGCGCGATTTTTGACGCGATCGAACAGCGCGATGCGGCGACGGTCTTTCACCTCTCCGCCGTGTTCTTTCCGCTCGCGATCGGCAGCATCGTGCTCGGCGTCGTGCAGGTGTTTGCGCGCATGGGCATTCAGCGCCGCTGGCGCGCCTGGCTCACCAACAGCGTGCTGACGCGCTGGCTCGCCAACGGCCGCTATTACCAGCTCAATCTCGTCGGCGGCGACCACAAGAATCCCGAATACCGGATCGCCGAGGATTTGCGGATCGCAACGGATTCGCCGGTCGATTTTCTCGCCGGCGTGACGTCGGCGTTCCTGTCGGCCGCAACCTTCATCGTCGTGCTCTGGACCATCGGCGGCGCGCTCACGGTGACGCTGGGCGGGACATCGCTCACCATCCCCGGCTTCCTCGTGATCGCGGCGATCGTCTACGCCGCGATCGCGTCGAGCTCGATCATGGTGATCGGCCGGCGTTTCGTGCAGGTGTCCGAGGACAAGAACCAGGCCGAGGCCGACTTCCGCTACACGCTGACGCGCGTGCGCGAGAACGGCGAAAGCATCGCGCTGCTGGGCGGCGAGGAGGAAGAGCGCGGCGGCATCGACCGCAACCTTACAAGCCTCTTGCGGCAATGGGCGCGGCTTGCCGGGCAGCACATGCGCACCACGCTGGTGTCGCAGGGATCGGGCCTCGTTGCACCCGTCGTGCCGCTCCTGCTCTGTGCGCCAAAATTCCTCGACGGCAGCATGTCGCTCGGACAGGTGATGCAGGCGGCTTCCGCCTTCACCATCGTGCAGAGCGCGTTCGGCTGGCTGGTGGATAATTATCCGCGGCTCGCCGACTGGAACGCCTGCGCGCGCCGCATCGCCTCGCTGATGATGTCGCTCGACGGCCTCGAGCGTGCCGAGCAGGGCGACGGCATCGGCCGCATCAAGCGCGGCGAGACCGGCAATGATGCGATACTCGAGATGAAGGATCTTTCCGTCACGCTCGACGACGGCACTGCCGTGGTCGCCGAGACCGAGGTGGTGATCGAGTCCGGCGAGCGCCTGCTGGTCGCCGGCGAATCCGGCACCGGCAAGAGCACGCTGGTCCGCGCCATCGCCGGCCTGTGGCCATGGGGCGGCGGCAGCGTCAATTTCCATCCCGACCGCCGGCTCTTCATGCTGCCGCAGCGGCCCTACGTGCCTTCGGGCAGCTTGCGCCGCGCGGTCGCCTATCCCGGTGCCGCCGAAGACTGGACCGTGGACGAGATCGGCGGCGCCTTACACAAGGTCGGCCTCGATCATCTCAAGGAAAAGATCGAGGAAGAGGGCCCGTGGGACCAGACGCTGTCCGGCGGCGAGAAGCAGCGCCTCGCCTTCGCACGGCTCTTGCTGCACAGCCCCGACATCGTCGTGCTGGATGAGGCGACCTCGGCGCTCGACGAAAAGAGCCAGGACAGGATGATGAAGACGGTCACGGACGAATTGCCGAAGGCGACCATCGTCAGCGTGGCGCATCGCGCCGAGCTCGAAGCCTTCCACAGCCGCAAGATCGTGCTGGAGCGGCACAAGGGCGGCGCAAAGCTCGTCAGCGACATCGACCTGATTCCGCGCAAGGGCAAGCGCCGCCTGCTCGGCTGCTTCCTGCGCCACCGCGGGTCAAACGCGAAGAAGGCGGCGTGACGATCGGCCTCGGTTCACGATTGCGCCGTGGGTCGAACCACGATATCGCCGACATCGACGTCCGCAGGCTGCTCGATCGCGAACGCGATGGCTCGTGCAATCGCATCCGGTGCGATCGCGATCTCGTCCATCCTGGCGGCAGTGTCCGCCCTGATCGGAGGATTGGTCATCGAGGCCGGAAAATCCGTCTTGACGAATCCGGGTGAGATGCCGGTGACCCGCAACTTGTCACCCGCCTCGAGCCGCAAACCCTCCGAAATGGTCCGAACCGCGTTCTTCGTGCCTGCATAGACCGCCTGGTTTGGCACAATCTTCAAACCGGCCGTTGAGATCACGGTCACGAGGTGGCCGAAGCCCTGTTGCCGAAAAACGGGAAGCGCGGCGGCAACGCCATAGAGGAACCCCTTGAGATTGACGTCGATCATCGCCTCCCAATCGTCGACGCGCAGATCGTCGAGCGGCGAAATCGGTCCTATGCCGGCATTGCCCACGAAAACGTCCAGCTTGCCGAATCGTGCGCAGGCAAACTCCACCAGTTCGTCGAGTTCCCGGCGGATCGTGACGTTCGTCGCCCTGCAGGCGGCTTGTCCTCCGGATCCGATGATTTCATCGCACAAGCCTTCAAGCCGCTGTACGCGACGGGCAGCAAGAACGACCTTTCCGCCCCGTGCCGCAAGCAGGCGCGCGCTAGCTGCGCCGATGCCACTGCTCGCCCCGGTAATGACAATGACTTTTCCGTCAATCATCGACGCTCTTCTCTCCTTCGGCAGAAGTCTCATCAGCTCGAGATTTTGCAGGATCTCTCCGGACGGTCTATGCTTGAAGCTCCGCAATTTCATCGCAACCGTCCAAGATCGATGACCGACGCCCTATCGGACCTGTTCTCATTTCTCGACGTTCGGAGCGCGCGGTGCACGCGGTTCGAGGCCGGCGGAAAATGGGCCTTCAGATTTCCAGCGAAGCCGGCCCTCAAATTCGCGGCGGTCCTGTGCGGAGAATGCTGGATCATGCTGCCGGGACGGAGTCCGCAGAAGCTCGTGGCCGGCGACACCTTTCTTCTCGCGGAAGCTCCGCCCTACGTGCTGGCAAACGATCCGAACCTGAATCCCCGGGATGGACTTGCATCATTCGACTGGGCGCATTCCGACATCGCGCGTCATGGTGGAGGCGAAACCGCACTCATGGCGGGCAGCTTCGTCTTCGAGGCGCTTCATGTGCGGCTGCTGCTCGATGCATTGCCGTCCTTCATGCTCATTCCCGCGAAGGATAGGGCGGCCGACGTGCTACGCGGGGTGCTCGAAATTCTCGACCGCGAGATTCGCTCCGAACGGATCGGCGCCTCCGTGGTGACGCGGCGCCTTGCCGAAATCCTGCTCGTCCAGGTCCTGCGCGGCAATGACACGCAGCATGGCAATGCCGAAAGCGGATGGATTGGCGCCGCGGCCGATCCCAAGATTGGAGCCGCCCTCAGCGCCATGCACTCCGACATAGCGCACCGCTGGACCGTCGAGGAGCTTGCGCGTCGCGCCGGGATGTCGCGGTCGGCTTTTGCGCTCGCATTCAAGACGAAGGTCGGCACGTCACCGCTTGACCATTTGCTGCGCTGGCGCATGCAGGTCGCGCGCGCGGCCTTGCGCCGGGGCGAGACGATCACCTCCGTGGCTGCCAGGACGGGTTATGCCTCGGAATGCGCATTCGGCAATGCGTTCAAGCGCGTCCATGGCAAGCCGCCAAAGCGGTACTGGTCCGTGTCGGAAGCGGCGCCCGAAATTTCGCCGATTTAGGCGGTTGAAGCCGCTAGGCAGCAGCGTGGTCTTCTTCTTGCGCCGACGCGAGACGGCCGCGCGAAGGGTCGTTGGAGTCGCGACCAAAACCGGCTATGCATGCGGCCGCCCGCAACGAGGACGCCTTATTTGACTCCCGACAACGACCCTTCGCCCGCGCCGTTCGGCGTTTTCGCGCCCAATGCGGCGCAGGCTGCGATTATCAGCCTTGCGCAGCGCTCGCGGCTGAAGCGCGGTGCGTTCCGTCCCTGGTTGTCGCGGCTGGTCAATCTGATGCGCTCGGGCCCCGTCGACGTCACCTATCAGGGCGCTTCGTTCCGCTTCTATCACCAGGGCAGCGCGACCGAGCGCGGCGCGCTGTTCAATCCCGACTACAATCTCGATGAGCTCGATTTCCTGCGCCAGCACACGCCATCAGGCGGCGTCTTCCTCGATGTCGGCGCCAATGTCGGTACCTTCTCGCTGGTGATGGCGCGCCATGTCGGCGCACAGGGCAAGGTGGTCGCGATCGAGCCGCATCCAACAACCTTTGCGCGGCTGTCCTTCAACCATGCGGCATCTGACGTGCCGCAGGTCCGCCTGGTGCAGGCGGCCGCCGGTCCAAGCGATGGCGAACTGATGATCGAGACCGACGGCGACAATCTCGGCGCCAGCCACGTCGTCACCGGCACGGCCACGGCGCAAGCGATCAAGGTGCCATCGTTGCGCTTGACGCGGATCCTCGAAGAGGCCGGCGTGAGCAAGGTCGACGGCCTGAAGATCGACGTCGAGGGTTTTGAGGATCACGTCCTCATCCCCTTCTTCAAGGAGGCAGCGCCCGCGCTGTGGCCGCGCGCGGTGGTGATCGAACATCTGTCACAAAAGGAATGGCGCGAGGATTGTATTGCAGACATGGTCGCACGCGGTTTTGCGATCATCAAAAAGACACGCAGCAATACCTTCCTGCAACGCGAATGAAATTGAACGACGGAGATTGCGATGATCGACCATCTGGGCTTTCCGGTTTCCGACTATGAGCGCGCCAAGGCGTTCTACCTGAAGGCGCTGGCGCCGCTCGGCTACAGCCTGATCATGGAAGTGACGCAGGAGCAGACCGGCCACGATGCCGCCGCGGGCTTTGGCGCCGACGGCAAGCCGGATTTCTGGATCGGCGGCGAAGGCGCGCTGAACAAGCCGGTGCATGTCGCGATTCTCGCGAAGGACCGCGCCACGGTGGATGCATTCTACAAGGCCGCAATCGCGGCCGGCGGACGCGATAACGGACCGCCCGGCATCCGGGCGCATTATCACCCCAATTACTACGGCGCCTTCGTACTCGATCCCGACGGCCACAATATCGAGGCGGTCTGCCACACGCCGGCCTAAAGCGCGACGAATTTGGACATCGCGCACAGGGGAACATCGGCGCATCGCCGACGTTGTCGTCCTTCGAGCAACGAACCCAGATGATGCACGATGCCGATCGAACCGCCGGAGATACCTCCGGCCACGCCGGGCAATCCCACCGAGCCACCGCCGGGCATTCCGCCCGGGAATCCGCAGCCCGAAATCACGCCACCGGTGCGCGAGCCCGGCGAATCACCGCGGCCGGACGAACTGCCGGGCCGCATTCCCGAAGAGATTCCGCCGCGCGGTCCGAACGGGCCGCGCACACCAAATCCCGCGACCGACGCGGATTTGTCGCGGGCCATGCATGTGAAGCGATTGCAAGATGCATCTGAATGCGCAATGAACGTCGATGTTTTGAATCGCTTCGCATGCGGAAATAAATCGAGCCGCGTGGCGCCCGACCGCCACATTCCGGCCTAACGCGTATCAGTTCATCGTCCGACGACTATTCACCCGACTTCGTTCAAGAACCTTCCGGGGATTTGTTCTCATGACTCACCTTCGCTTCGTGCTGCTTGCCACGACGGCTCTTACCGCGATGCCATTCGCAAGCTCCGCATCGCATGCGCAAGACGCATCTGCGCCCATCGTGATCGCGCAGGCCGGCCCGGCAGGCGAAGTCGGCCCTGACGGAAAACCGAAGCAACCGCCGAAGGGACCTGCGGCACCCCCGCCCGCAGCAAAGCCGCCGGCTCCGCCGCCGCCACCTGCTGCAGCCCCGCCGCCGCCTCCCGCGCGTCCGGCCGCACCGCCGCCTGCGGCTGCACCGCCGCCGCCACCGCGCCCGGCTGCTCCACCTCCGCCGCCCCCCGCACCGTCACGTCCGACGCCGCCACCGCCGCCGGCCGCGACGCATCCGGCACCTCCGCCGCCGCCTCCTGCAGCAGCACCGAAGGCACCGACACCGCCTCCGGCCGCAGCCCCGCAGCAGCATGCGCCGACGCCACCACCTCCGCCGCCTGCGGCTGCGCCACCGGCGCGCGTTGCTCCGACGCCCACTCCGGCTGCTCCGCCTCCGCCGCCCCCAACCACACGCGCGACACCAACTCCGCCGCCCCGCCTCCGGCTTCACCGCCACCGGGACGAACGCCGCCGGCGCCGACGCCCGCTCCGGGTGCTGCGCCCGCTCCGACGGCAACACCGGCTCCAGGAGCTGCACCGACCACGCCGCCACCGGGCCGCTCGGGTCCGCCGCCTGCCGGCGCACCGACGGCTGCGCCGGGCGCAACCCCTGCGCCCACCGGAACGCCTCCGGCTGCTGGCGCCGGCACGCCGCCGCCCGGACGCCCGGGCCAGCCACCTGCTCCGGCGGGATCGCCGACGCCTGCGCCCGGCGCGACACCGGCACCCACGGGCACGCCGCCCGCTGGTGGTGCTCCGACCCCGCCTCCGGGACGTCAGGGCGGCACGCCGCCTGCCGGCGCACCTGCCGCTGGCGCACCCGCAACCGGACCTGCCGCCGGCGCGCCTGCCGGCACACCGACCGCGCCACCGCAGGCGGTCGGACCCCGGGCGCCATCTGTCGTCCCCGGTACGCCAGCCGCAGCGCCACCGCCCGACAGGGCACAAAACGCTCCGCCGACGGTTGCCCCGGCCTTCCGGGCCGCGCCGACGGTCACAGCACCGCTGCCGCCACCGCCGCGCCCGCCGCAGCGCGATCTGACGCCGCTGGCGATCGGTGCAGGTGTCGTGGCCGGCGCCGTGATCGGCGCGACCATCGCCGACTATCGCAACCAGCGACGCGAGACCGTCGAAGGTGGCCGCACTGTCTACACCGAACCGGATCGCATCATCGTCCGCGATCCGGGCGGGCAGGCATATGTCCGCGGCAACGATCTCTATCGCTTCCGCTATGGCGCCCGCGACATCCGCACCGACACCGTCGGCGGCGACACCCGCACCGTCGTGATCCGTCCCGACGGCAGCGAGGTGATCACCGTGGTCGGTCCGGACGGTCGGTTGCTGCGGCGAGTCCGCAGGGACCCCGGCGGTCGCGAGATCATCATCATCGACAACAGCTACCGCGATCCGCGGTCGGTCGGCGGCTTCTATGTCGACGTGCCGCCGCCGGTCGTCAACATTCCCTACGATCGCTATATCGTCGATGCCCAGGAGGCATCGCCGGATGTGATCTACCAGACGATGGTGGCACCGCCGGTGCAACGGATCGATCGTCGCTACACGCTCGACGAGATCCGCTACAGCCCCAATGTTCGCATGCAAATGCCGAGCATCGACGTCAACACGATCAACTTCGAGACGGGATCGTGGACCATCCCACCGGATCAGGCGGCGAAGCTGCAAGCGATCGCCGACGGTCTCAACCGTGCGATCCAGGCCAATCCGCGCGTGGTGTTCCTGATCGAAGGTCACACCGACGCGGTCGGCAACGACGTCGACAATCTGTCATTGTCGGACCGTCGTGCGCAGTCCGCGGCCGAATTGCTGACCCAGCAATTCAACGTGCCGGCAGAGAACCTGACGTCGCAGGGTTACGGCGAGCAGTATCTGAAGGAGCAGACGCAAGGGCCGAGCCTGATCAACCGGCGCGTCACCATCCGCAACATCACGCCGCTGCTCAACGGCGGACAGGCCTCGCTGCCGCCGCCCCCTCCCGGCACCGCGCCGCCGCGCTGAGACAAAGCACGCAAAATGCAAATGGCCGGGAGCGATCCCGGCCATTTCATTTTGGATCATGCGCTCAGTGCCTGAAACGGCATGCATGCGTCGCAGACGGCTGCGACATGCCGGTGATCGGTGCCGCAGCAACCGCCGAGAATTCGCATGCGCGGGAACGCGCGCCTGAGCGACAGATAGCGGCGGCCGAGATCGATGGGATCGCCACTGTCGAGCGTCTCGGACTCGTCAAGCTCGGCATGACTCTTGATAGATGCATTGGCCCTGACGCCATGAATGCGCTCGACCCATGCCTCGCCGGCTTCGAGAGCGCCCTCAAAATGCGTTGGATGAGCGCAGTTGATCAAAAAATATTCGCAAGCGCGTTCCGTTGCACCGTCGACCGATTCGATCGCTTCGCGCAGTGTTTCTCCCCTGACCAGCCGACCGTCGGTTTCGACCGTAAAAGAGATAGCGACCGGAATAGCCTGCGTCTTCGCTGCACGCGCCACGCCGATGGCCTCATTGATACTGTTCAGCGTGAACGCGGTCACCATGTCGGCGCCCGCCGCGGCGAAGGCCCCGATCTGGGTAACATGATAGGCCTCCGCCTCTATCGCATCCATGTTGCCGGCCTTGTAACCGTCGCCCCGCGGACCGATCGCGCCGTTGATCACGCAAGGCAGGCCAGGAGCCTCCCACGCCCTCCGCAACTCCTCGAGGAAACGAATGGAGCGCATGTTGATTGCCTTGAGCCCGTCCGCATCGTAGCCGAGCTTGGCACCCCAATCGGGATTGGCGCGCCAAGTGGGACTATCGAGCACGAAACCGAGCCCATGCTGCCGCGCGATGCGGAGATAGGCTTCGTAGTACCGCTTCAAATGCGCGCGGCCATCCGCGCTGTCGAGCAGCACGAATGCGGCGAAGTGGGGCAGTTCCAGCCCATCGTGAAAGATCAGGGTGGTTTCCATGCCGCCGTCGGTCAGGAAGATGCCGCCGCGGTGCTGCGGCAGATCGTGTCTGTATTTGGCCATTGGTCGCTCCATCGCTTGCGAGGGCCGCTCTCTTCGTTCGGTCGCCTCGGCCGCCCTTCGGTCTCGCGCAAGTGGTGCCGCATAATGTCGCGCGACTCTAGAAGCCTGATGGTGCGGCTGAACCTCGGCTCTCAAACCAATACAAAATCAGAGACTTGCATGAAGCATGACGGTCCCGCGAGGACGTTGCATGCGGTGGAATCCGCACCGATGGTACGGTTTTGGAGGCAGCGATGGGAAAGGGCGAAGCAACGCGCGAACGCATTCTCGAAATCGCGGAAGCGGCGGTACTTGCCAAAGGTTTTGGCGCGACTTCAATCGACGAGGTGATCGCGGAAGCCGGACTGACCAAGAGCGGCTTCTTCTATCACTTCAAGGACAAGAGCGCACTCGCGCGGGAGATGCTACGCCGCTACGTGGAGACCAACGATCGCCTATTCGACGAAATCTTCAGGCGAGGGCGGGAGCTCTCGGACGATCCGCTACAATCGTTCTTGATCTCGCTGAAATTGCTCGCCGAGATCATGGCCGATCTACCAAACGGTCACCCCGGCTGCCTTATCGCCAGCATCTGCTATCAGGAGCGGCTGTTCGACCGAGAGGTTCGTGACCTGACCACGCGGTCAGTCCGAAGCTGGAATGCGCACTTTCGCGGAATCCTCGATGGCATCGCCGCGGTATATCCGCCGCGCGAGGAGATCGACCTCGACGATCTCGCCGAGATGATCTCGTGCGTCGTCGATGGTGCGATCATCATGTCGAAGACGCTCAACGATCCAAAGCGGCTGGAACGACAGATTCTGCTTTTCCGCAGCTGCGTTAAACTTGCCTTCGCCGCGCCTCTGACGCAGTCGCGCAAGCGCCCGTCCTCCGATCAGCCGACGGACGGCCTCAACCCTTGTCGCTTTCGAGCCTGAAGATCTGCGAGCCTTCGGTGCCCGACAGCAGGCCGGTGTCCGTGTAGAGCTTCAGCTTGGCGCGGGTATCGGCGATGTCGAGGTTGCGCATGGTGAGCTGGCCGATGCGGTCCGCCGGCGTGAACGGCGCATCCTCGACCTTCTCCATGCTCAGCCGTTCCGGCGCATAGGTCAGGTTGGGGCTCTCGGTGTTCAAGATCGAGTAGTCGTTGCCGCGGCGCAGCTCCAGCGTCACCTCGCCGGTGACGGCGCGGGCGACCCAACGCTGCGCGGTTTCGCGCAGCATCAGCGCCTGCGAGTCGAACCAGCGGCCCTGATAGAGCAGACGGCCGAGGCGCATGCCGCTGATGCGGTATTGCTCGATGGTGTCTTCGTTATGGATGCCGGTGACCAGGCGTTCATAGGCGATGTGCAGCAGCGCCATGCCGGGCGCCTCATAGATGCCTCGGCTCTTGGCTTCGATGATGCGATTCTCGATCTGGTCGCTCATGCCGAGACCATGGCGGCCGCCGATGGCATTGGCCTCGAGGAACAGCGCGACCGGATCGGTGAACGTCTTGCCGTTCAGCGCAACCGGCTGGCCTTCCTCGAAACGCACCACGACCGTCTCGGCCTTGACAGCGCAATCGTCGCGCCAGAACGGCACGCCCATGATCGGGTTGACGATCCTGATGCCGCTGTCGAGGTTTTCGAGATCCTTGGCTTCGTGCGTTGCGCCGAGCAGATTGCTGTCGGTCGAGTACGCCTTCTCGGCACTCATCTTGTAGGCGAAGCCATTGGCGGTCATGAACGCCGACATTTCCGCGCGGCCGCCGAGCTCGTCGATGAACTGCTGGTCGAGCCAGGGCTTGTAGATTTTGAGGCTCGGATTGGTCAAAAGGCCGTAACGATAGAAGCGCTCGATGTCGTTGCCCTTGAAGGTCGAGCCGTCGCCCCAGATGTTGACGCCGTCCTCCTTCATCGCCGCCACCAGCATCGTGCCGGTCACCGCGCGACCGAGCGGCGTGGTGTTGAAGTAGGTGAGACCGCCGGTTGAGACGTGAAAGGCGCCGGACTGAATGGCGGCGATGCCTTCGTGAACCAGTTGGGTGCGGCAATCCACCAGGCGCGCCTTCTCGGCGCCAAAGTCCATCGCCTTGCGCGGAATCTCGTCATAGTCGGCTTCGTCGGGCTGGCCGAGATTGGCGGTGTAGGCGTAGCAGCGTGCGCCCTTCTGCTTCATCCAGAGCAGCGCCGCACTGGTGTCGAGGCCGCCCGAAAAAGCGATGCCGACTTTCTCACCCTTGGGCAGGCTTTTCAGGATCGTGTTCATGATGCTTCCAATCGGATGTCGAAGGGCTGGGTTTGAATGCGCGAATATCAAATTTCGCTGACGTGAGCACGCCTTTAATGGCTCAGAGGGACGGCGCGGGCCCGGTTTTGCAGCCGAACAGGCGCTGGCGGAGCCGGTAGGAGGGCCAGGCGAAGCGGGTCAGCGCGGCGTCGACGGCCGCGTCCGACAGTCGCGTCCGCGGCCAGCGGTAAATCAGCGCAAAGGCGAACCAGATGACGACGAAGGTGACGAGGCCTGCGATCGCCACGTCGGTGAAGAAGTGTCCGCCGAAGGCCATGCGCAGACCGCTGGTCACGGCACCGAAGATCACGGCCCCGGCATAGGCAAGCGGCCGCCATTGCGGTGGTGCCAGCGCGGCCGGCGCCAATGTCCAGAACGCGGTCGCGCCCTCGCCGGAGAAGAAGGAGCAGTTACGGCCACAGCCGCCCCGCGGATCCCACCACGGCACGAATTGCTGCTCGCCGGCGAACTGCGTCACCACCACCGGACGCGGCCGGCCCCAATAGGACTTGAAGGCGAGATTGGTGAGGATGCCGGCCGACAGCGTCAGCGTCACCAACAGGAAGATGATCGCGCGTCCCGACACCAACAGCGGCCGGTCGGCTCTGACAAGCTTGACGACCAGCGCCACGATCGACGGCAGCGCGAACGCCCAGGCGATCCACATCGCGGCGTCGCGCGCGATGCCGGCATACCCGTTCAGCTTGAGCGGAAATGTCCTGGTCTCAGGGTCGAAGAACAGGCTGGCAAGCTTGAGATCGAGCTCGGGATAGATGCCGAAGAGCAGGCCGATCACGAGCCACAGGGTCAACCCAACGAAAAGTCCGGTCCGGTTCATGGCGCGCGGTTTAGCCGAGGCGGATGGCGATGGAAACCCTCTCACAGTCATTCCGGGGCGGCTCGAAGAGCCGAACCCGGAATCTCGAGATTCCGGGTCTGGTCCTTCGGACCATCCCGGAATGACTGTGTTTGACTACTTCATATCCGGCGGCCGCGAAGCCGCTGGCAGCGGCGGGGGCGGCTTGAGCGGGGGCGGCGGGTGGCGCCAGGCGCCGGCGTTGCGGCCGGCGATGATCCAGTAGACAAAACCCGCGACGATGCCCGCACCGGTCATGATCTCGAGGTGACGACGAACGATGCCGGAAAATTGCAGCGTATCGGGATCGAAGGGAACGAGGCCGAGATAGCAGGCCAGCCCCACGAGGCCGCCGCCGATCGCATAGGCGAGCACGCTGCGGATATAAAATGCCTCGGTGATCGCAACGATCACCATCGCCGGCAGCAGCGCAAAGCCCGAGACGAAGATGAAGCCGAAGCCGAGCAGGATGTCGATGGTGCTCTCATCGACTGGACCGGCGCCGAGATCGCTGAACTCGGGAAACAACAGCGCAGCGACCACGATCATGCCGCCCACCAGGCATGAGGCGAAAAATCCGATCAGGATGACGAAGAGGCGCCCGATCAATCCCATCGGACACATCCATGGTCGTTTACAAAGAGCAGCACAACATCCCCACCGTCACGCCCGGACCCGTCAGCGGCCATGACGGATGTTGATGGCCGCTTCATGTCAATCCGTCATCGCCATGGCACGGAGCGCATCGCGCTCGCGGACGGAGAGCTTTTCGGTTTCCGACTTGAGCTGACCGCAGGCGGCGAGGATGTCGCGGCCACGCGGCGTGCGTACCGGCGAGGAATAGCCGGCGTTGAAGATGTATTCGGAGAATTTCTCGATCTGGTCCCAGTCCGAACACTCATAGGCCGTGCCGGGCCAGGGATTGAACGGGATCAGATTGATTTTTGCCGGAATGCCCTTCAGGAGCTTCACCAGCAGCTTGGCGTCGTCGAGCGAATCGTTGACACCCTTGAGCATCACATATTCGAAGGTGATGCGGCGTGCATTCGAAGCGCCGGGATAATCGCGGCACGCCTGCAACAGCTCGGCGATCGGATATTTGCGATTGAGAGGCACCAGCTCGTTGCGCAGCTCATCGCGCACGGCATGCAGCGAAATCGCCAGCATCACCCCGATCTCGTCGCCGGCGCGCACGATGTTCGGCACCACGCCCGAGGTCGACAGCGTGATGCGCCGGCGGGAGATGCCGATGCCTTCATTGTCGCCGACGATCAAAAGCGCATCGCGCACCGCGTCGAAATTGTAGAGCGGCTCGCCCATGCCCATCATCACGATGTTGGTGACGAGACGCGTGCCGTTCTCGCGATCGGCCCAGTCGTTGAGGCGATCGCGCGCCACCATCACCTGACCGACGATCTCGCCGGCGGTGAGATTGCGCACCAGGCGCTGCGTGCCGGTGTGGCAGAAGGCGCAGTTCAGCGTGCAGCCGACCTGCGAGGAGACGCACAGCGTGCCGCGATCGGTTTCGGGGATGTAGACGCACTCGACCTCGTGCGCCTTCTGCACATTGTCGCCGCTCGGCAGGCGCAGCAGCCATTTGCGGGTGCCGTCGTTGGAAATCTGCTCGGCCACCACTTCGGGCCGGTCGACGGTGAAACGTTCTGCGAGGTCGGCGCGGATGCCCTTCGAGACCGAGGTCATCTCGTCAAAGCTCTTGGCGCCGCGGAAATAGATCCAGTGCCACAATTGCTGCACGCGCATCTTGCGCTGCGAGGGCTGAACGCCGATCTCGCCAAGGCGATCGGCGAGCTCGTTGCGCGACAACCCGATCAGCGACGGCTTTGCCGGCGGCACATAGGTCTCGAGCGGCGTCTTCTCCACCAGGGTTGCGTTATGCGGCACGGTCGTCGGTTGCATTGAATGGACCTGATTGCGTTGTCGTTCCGGGGCGATGCGAAGCATCGAACCCGGAACCTCGAGATTCCGGGTCTGGTCCTTCGGACCATCCCGGAATGACGGAAGAAAGCTTGGAGCCGCCCCTATATAGCAACCGGAACTCCCGATTGCGACCGTGGCTATTGCCTGGCGTTACCGCTCACGATCTTAGCGCTTACAATCCTGCGCGATACGGTCGAGCGCCTGGGCGAGGCCCTTCAGCGAGAAGGTGTCGGTCGTCTCCGTCCCCTTGGCCGACATGCCCTTGACCACCAGATCGGCCGATTTGCGCATGGCTTCCACCATTCGCTCCTCCTCGGCCGCATTCTTGATCCAGAGACCGTCGCCCTGGGTGTACATCGCGTAGGAGCCGCCGCCGACCTCGAGCGTCGATTCCGAGCCCGGCTTCAGCGCGTAGCCGATCATGATCGAGACTTCGTTGGCGACCTTCTCCGACGGCCGGGTCGAGACGAAGGCGTAGGCCGGATCGCGCGGGCGATTCGGCGGATTGGTCTTGGACGACGACGGCTTTGCCAGCGCGAAGCAGACTTTCTTGCCGTTGGGCGTGGCGGAATAGGCACCCCAGGTTCCGAACTGGCCGATCAGGGTCGGCTCGGCTCCGCCCGTCATTGCCGCGGGCGGCGCGACAGGCTTGCTCTCGGGTTTTGCCGCCGTCTTCGGCGCGGGACTCGGTGCCGTCGTAGACGTTTTGGGCGCCGCTTTCGGCGCGGGTTGCGCCGTCTGCGCCTGCGCGAGATCGGCAATCCCGCACACCACCACTCCCATCATCAAAGCTAATAGCACCCGCCACATGCCGGAGTGGTTCCCTCAATATTGTGACTGGAAGATGGCCCGATAGCGCGTTGTCCCCGGGCAGAGATACCCGGGAAAACCCTGCTTGGGAAGGTAGTTAGGGGTGGTGTTGCGCTAACCTTTAGCCCGTGCGGCGCGTTGCTCGGCCCATTGCGCGTCGCTCCAGCGCAGCAAATCCTCGGCACCGGAACTGCGCAAGTGCGCGCCGCCGTCGATGACGACCATCTCGCCATTGATGTAACCGGCGCGATCCGAGACGAGGAAGCTCGCGAGATCGGCGAGCTCGCCATGCTCACCGGTGCGGCCCATCGGGTTGCGCGAGGTCCAGCCCTCGTCGCGGCCCTCGGGGCGCAATTGCCCGGTGGCGCCTGCGGTCGGGAACGGCCCCGGGGCGATCGCGACGGTGCGGATGCCCTTCGGTCCCCATTCCACCGCAAGGCTCTTGGTCATCGCGAGCACCGCCGACTTCGCCATCGCCGACGGCACGGTGAAGGCGCGGCCGGTGATGATCGAGGTCGAGAGGATCGAGAGCACGACGCCCTTGTGCTTGCCCTCGATCCAGCGCTTGCCGGCCGCGAGCGTGCAATACATCGCACCATGCAGCGTCGGCGCGAGGATGGCGTCCGCGGCATGGAATGAGAGATGCTCGCTCTGCGCGATGAAGGTTGCGGCGGCGTTGTTGACGAGAATATCGAGCGGCGCTTCGCGCCAGATCTGATCCATCATGGCGTCGACCGCAGCGCCGTCGCGAATGTCACAGCCAACAGTCGTGACCTTGCCGCCGGTCTGCTGGCGCATGTCAGAGGCAGCGGCCTCGAGCCGATCGACCTTGCGGCCGCAGATCACGAGCTCCGCGCCGAGTTCGAGGAAGCGTCGCCCCATCGCAGCGCCCAGCCCCGAGCCGCCGCCGGTCACCAGGATGCGCTTGCCGCCGAGCAGACCTGTTTCAAACATCGTTTGAATCCTCCCTTTGGTCATTGCGGGGATAGGCTTTCGTGTCGCCTTGGACAAAGAAACCGGATTGTCGCCCGTGCCTAAATCCGGCAGAAACGGACAAACTATAATTCCGTCCTGGAACGCCAAACGCTCTCAAGAAGGTGCCGCCATGAAAGCCATCCTCTGCTCGCAATATTGCCAACCCGACGATCTCGTGCTGGCCGACGTGCCGGATCCGGTGGCAGGTCCCGGCGAGGCCGTGATCGCGATCAAGGCAGCGGCACTCAACTTCTTCGACATACTGATGATCCAGGGCAAGTACCAGATCAAGCCGCCCTTCCCGTTCTCGCCGGCGGCGGAAGTTGCTGGCGTAATCGAGAGCATCGGCCCCGGCGTGACCGACCTCAAGGTCGGCGATCGCGTCGTGGCTTCGTGCGGCCACAATGGCGCGCGCGAAAAGATCGCGCTGCCGGCCGCCTCGATCGTAAAAATCCCCGACAATCTCGACTATGACCGCGCCGCCGGCATCATCATCATCTACGGCACCGCGCTGCATGCGCTGGAAGATCGCGCCAGCCCGAAACCCGGCGAGACGCTCGCGGTGCTGGGTGCGGCCGGCGGCACCGGCCTTGCGGCCTGCGAACTCGGCAAGCTGTTGGGCCTCAAGGTGATCGCCTGCGCCTCGTCGGAAGAGAAGCTTGCATTCGCGAAGGCGCACGGCGCCGAGCTGACGCTCAACTACGCCAAGGAAGATCTGAAGGAAGGTCTGCGCAAGCTCACCGACGGCAAGGGCGTCGACATCATCTTCGATCCCGTGGGCGGTGCCTATGCGGAAGCCGCGCTGCGCTCGATCGCCTGGGAAGGCCGTTTCCTGGTGATCGGTTTTGCCGCCGGCGACATTCCGAAGATGCCGCTCAATCTCGCGCTGCTCAAAGGCTGCGATATCCGCGGCGTGTTCTGGGGCGCGTGGACGCGGCTCAACCCGGCGAAGAACCGCGCCAATCTCGAGAAGCTGGTGAAGTGGACGGCGGAAGGAAAAATCTCCTCGCATGTCGACCGCACCTTCCCGCTCGCGCGGACCGCCGACGCGCTGAAGGTGCTCGCTGGACGTCAGGCCATGGGCAAGGTGATCTTGCATCCGTGAGTTACCGACTGTTTCCGTCACGGCGCCGTCGCCACAACTGAGATGTTGTCGCCCGACTTGATCGAGCGACCCCGTAATCCAGAGTTGCAGTGAGTTAGCCGCAAGGCCGCGGCGTACTGGATGCTCCAGTCCCGGCTACGCCCGGCCACCAGGGTGCTCGGCCGCCGAAGCTTTGGCGAAAGCGGCAAACCGGGGCATAGCAGCGTCTTGTGGGCGCGCGCATGCTCGTCTATCGAGTGGAACACTGCTCGCGTCCGCCCTTGCCGCCACCCGCATCGTAAACTTGGCCTCAACCAACGCGCGTAAAATTGTGGTGCGCTCCGCGGCATCGCCTCAATCAAACCCAAATATTTCCTGATTCGCGCAAATCGCCGTCGCTTTTTGGGCTGATTCAGACGGCGATTTACCGGTTCCAGTTTGCGGGGCGCTTCTGGACAAAAACAATAAGAAAACTGCCGTCAGGGACTGCCCCAGCGTTGCGTTATGTATTTGGGGAGTATCACCATGGAGACGACGGCCTACCGGGCCTCCGTGACATCGAGGGAACTCGACGACAACCAGGACGCGAACGATCCGCACGCCATGCCATATCACCTGGCACGCGCGGACCGGACCGACCTTTCACCGCATGATCCGATGCCGCTGTTTCTGTCCGATCCGGAAATCGCGCCCGATCCGCAGGAGTTTTCGCCGCGCAGCGTGCGGCCGCGTACCGGCCTCGCCACGCAGATCGTGGCGAGCGTGCTCGCCGCAAGCGCCATTGCGGTGCTGTTCGTCCTGTTTCAGGCCGATGTCGGCCGCCTCTTGCAGATCAATACCGGTGCCTGGGTGAGCAGTGTGATGGCGAACCAGCCGGCTACGCCTCCCGTCAGCTCTCCGCCGGTCCGCCAGATTCCGCTGAAGGATCCGACGCGCGTGTCGAACCCGCAGGTACAACTTGCGAGCGCTGATACGAAGGATGCCGCGGCGCCGGCGGCGCCGAGCCGCGAGGCGATCGCGAATGCCTACCAGACCGCGCTACAGGCACAGACGCCATTGCCGTCGCCGGCTCCGATGCCGGCTGCTGCACCGCCGCCACCGTCCGCACCTGCGCCTGCGAAAACGCTCGACGCCGATACGCTTGCCGGGCTCATGACCCGCGCCAAAAGCCTGATCGGCATCGGCGATATCTCGGCCGCGCGGCTGCTGCTCGAACGCGCCGCAAACGCGCAGGATGCGACCGCCGCCTTCATGCTGGGACAAACGTTTGATCCGGCGGTGCTGGGCACGAAGGACACGCGCAGCATCACCGCAGACGCGGCCGCCGCGCGCGACTGGTACCAGAAAGCGGCACGGCTCGGCTCGGCGGAAGCCAAGCAGCGCCTCACTCAGCTTCAAAACTAGAATCGACCTAAGCAGGGAACCAGCATGCGTAATGTTGCAAGGATGGCGCTTGCCGCCATGATGATGATCTGCGGCAGTGCCGCATATGCCGCCGAGCAGGGCGAATATGACCCGAGCAAGGTCTCCGACAGTCTGAAGGCGATCTTCCAGTTCGGCTCGACCTCGACCAAGCAGGCGCTCAACGCCAACACAGTGACGCTGATCACCGGCACCATCGGCGGCACCTATGTGCAGTTCGGGGCCGACCTCGCCTCCGTGCTCGACGACGGCAACAAGTTGCGCGTATTGCCGATCGTCGGCCGCGGCTCGGTGCAGAGCGTCGCCGACATTTTGTTCCTGCAGGGCGTCGACCTCGGCATCGTCCGGGCCGACACGCTCGACTATCTCGAGCGCAAGGGCTTTGCGAAGGACATCAAGAAGCAGTTCACCTATGTGACGAAGCTCTACAATGAGGAGATGCAGGTGATCGCGCCGAAGTCGGTGGCGACACTGAAGGACCTCGAAGGCAAGAAGGTCAGCGTCGATCTGCCCAATGGCGGCACCTTCGTCACCGCGCTGACGGTGTTCGAGCGGCTCGGGATCAAGGCGAACTTCGTCTATATCGAGCAGCGCATCGCGATGGAGAAATTGAAAGCCGGCGAGATCGACGCCGTGATCGTGGTCGGCGGCAAGCCGTACAAATCGGTCTCGACTTTCAACAATGACGGTCGCTTCCATCTCGCCGCCGTCGACTACGCCAAGCCGCTGCAGAACGACTATCTGCCTGCGTCGCTCACCGCAAAGGACTATCCGAACCTGATCAAGGACGGCGAGACCGTGGATACGATCGCGGTGCCCGCTGTGCTCGCGGCCTATAACTGGGATGCCAAGACCGAACGCTATCGCAAGATCTCGCAATTCGTCGACGCGTTCTTCACGAAATTCCCGACGCTGCAGAACCCGCCGTTCCATCCGAAATGGAAGGAAGTCTCGCTCGCCGCGCCCCTGTCGGGCTGGAACCGGTTGCCGGTCGCGCAGCAATGGCTCGACAAGCACGGCGTCGAGCCGGTGGCGCGACAGCGTTTTGAGGCCTTCCTGAAGCAGAATCCCGCGGCGGCCAAGGTGGTGCAGTCGGAGACCGACAAGGAAGCGCTGTTCAAGCAATTCCAGGCCTGGGAAGCCGAGAACGCGCGGGCGCAGCAGCGGAAGTAGTCCTCGTCATTGCGAGGAGCCCGCGACAAAATTGCGTAGCAATTTTTCGCTGGTGCGACGAAGCAATCCAGACTGTGACCGTGGATACATCTCTGGATTGCTTCGCTTCGCTCGCAATGACAGCGATGTGTGGCTGAACTCGCCCTTACTCCGCCGCTTCCTCCACGCCGCGCTTCAGCGCGGCGCGGGCGGCTTCGCGGTGCTCTGACGTGATGTTGCTGGCGACGAGTTTTATCGCGGTGGCCAGAATCGCGGCGTCGTCGGTGAAGCCGAGCACCGGCAGCACGTCGGGAACGAAGTCGAACGGCAGGATGAAATAGGCGATTGCCCCTAACAGCGATGCCTGCACATGGCGCGGCGTCTGCTTGTCGAAGGCGCAGTAATAGGCCGCGAGCAGGTCCTCGGCGAACGGCAGGTGCGCCGCGACGCGCTTCGCCTTCCGCCAGAAGCGGCGGCGCACGCTGTCGCGATCTTCCGCGAGCCGGTCGGCCGGCTCGAAGCCGACACCGTGTTCGGCAGCCATGGTCGAAAACTCCCCGTTCAGTCCGGCGCGGCCGATGGCCGCATCCGTCGTCGTTCACAAGATGGGGATTGGCCGACGCCCTGCAAGATACCGGCCCGTCAGGCCTTGGTCAGGCTTTGGCGATCGCGTTCATCGCCTTGGCAAGCTCGACGTCGAGCGCGGTGACGCCGCCGGCGTCGTGGGTGGCCAGCACCACCTCCACCGTCTTGTAGACGTTGCGCCATTCCGGGTGGTGATCCATTTTCTCGGCGACAAGGGCCGCGCGCGTCATGAAGCCGAAGGCTTCGTTGAAATCCTTGAACGTGAAGGTCTTGCCGATCGCTTCGCGTCCCGGGGTCTCATTCCAGCCCGCCAGCCCACCCAAGGCCTGCTTGCGTGCTTCCGACGACAACCGCTCCGCCATGACCGCCTCCGTTCTTCAGGGGAACTTTACCCTAACAACTTTACCCCAACACCTGGCTTACGCCCGGGTTCATAGGGATTTCGGCCATCCGCTAACCATGACGTAGAAGTAACCCCGGCGGGCAAGAAATTTGCTACAATTATGGGCGTAGCTACCAGGCCAGGATGAAACCAGGCCTGAAACGCATGTTTGGGAGATCGATGACCGGGGGCACCGACCGGACCGACATACCCACGCCGACGTCGCCGCGATCGGCGGCGCGGAAAACCATGCTTGCGTCGCTCGCGCTCGTGCTCGCCGTCATCGGCACGCTCGTCGGCGGCTATTACTTTGCGATGCGTCCGGTGACGCTGAAGATCGCGGTCGGCCCGGCCAACAGCGATGACGTCAAGGTCGTGCAGACGCTAACCCAGGCCTTCGCGCAGAGCAAAGGCTATGTACGGCTGCGCCCGATCCAGACCGACGGCGCGACCGCCAGCGCCCAGGCGCTCGCGGAAAACAAGGTCGATCTCGCCATCGTGCGCGGCGACGTCGACGTTCCCAAGAACGCGCAGGCCGTCGCCACGCTGCGCAAGAACGTCGTCGTGCTCTGGGTGCCGCCGCCCGGCAAGGGCAAGAAGAAGGGTCCCAAGATCACCAAGATCGCGCAGCTCGCCGGCCATCGCGTCGGCGTGGTCGGTCGCACGCAGGCCAACGTCAACCTGCTGAAGGTGATCCTGCAACAATATGGCGTCGATCCCGCCAAGGTGGAGATCGTGCAATTCCCGGCGAACGAAGCCGCGGAGATGATCCGCGGCCAGAAGGCCGATGCCTATCTCGCCGCCGGCCCCGTCAACAGCAAGATCACCGCCGACGCCATTGCAGCCTCGACCAAGGACGGCGGCGTTCCGACCTTCCTTGCGATCGACTCGGCAGATGCGATCGCGCAGAACCATCCGGTGTACGAGTCGGCCGAGATCCCCGCCGGCACCTATGGCGGCGCGCCCGACCGCCCCGACGATGAGGTCAAGACGATCAGCTTCGCGCACCACATCGTCGCGCGCAAAGGCCTGTCGGAAACCACGGTTGCGATGTTCACCCGGCAGCTCTTCGCCGTGCGCCAGCAATTGGTGACGGAGTTCCCGCTGGCCGCGAAGATCGAAACGCCTGACACCGACAAGGACGCCGTGATTCCCGTGCATCCGGGCGCCGCCGCCTTCGTCGACGGCGAAGAAAAGACCTTCCTCGACAAATACAGCGATTACATCTGGTGGGGCCTGATGGCGCTCTCCGCCATGGGCTCGATCGGCGCGTGGTTCGCGGGCTATCTGAAGAAGGACGAGCGCGACAACAACAGCCATCTGCGCGAACGGCTGATGGACATGATCGTCGCGGCCAGGAAGAGCGAGACGGCCGAAGAGCTCGACCAGATGCAGACCGAGGCCGACGACATCCTGCGCGACACGCTGCGCTGCTTCGATCACGGCGCGATCGAGGAAGGCGGCCTCACGGCATTCAACATCGCGCTCGATCAATTCCATGCGGCGGTTGCCGACCGCAAGGCAGTGCTCTTGAGCCTGCCGCAAAACCTGCAGCGCGCCGGCGCGCAATTTCGCGCGGCAGGTAACGCATAAGCACTTGCCGGCGTAATCGCCGCGTCACATTGTCTCAATATAGCTGCGCCGTCATTCCGGGGCGCGCGCCAGCGCGAACCCGGAATCTCGAGATTCCGGGTCTCGTCCTTCGGACCCGGAATGACGTTGCCTCAGCCAGCGAATCCTCCATGAAAATCAAACTCTCCCGCCGTCGTTTCCTCTCCACCGGCGCCGGTGCGCTCGGCGCACTCGCGATGCCGCATCTGTCGCGCGCCGGCGACCGGCCGCTGATCACTCACGGCGTGCAATCCGGCGACGTTACCGTCGACGGCGGCGTGGTCTGGGCGCGTGCCGACCGGCCCTCGCAAATACTGGTCGAGGTGGCGACGACCGAATCCTTCCGCAATGCCCGTGCGCTGCCGCCGATCGCGGCGCTGCCCGAGAGCGATTTCACCGCCAAGATGCTGCTGGAGAACCTCCCCGGAGGGCAGGACATCTTCTACCGCGTCCGCTTCCGCGATCTCTCCTTTACGGCCGCCGAGAGCGAGCCGGTGGTCGGCCGCTTCCGCACCGCGCCTGCCGATCGCCGCGACGTCAGCTTCGTCTGGGGCGGCGACGTCGCCGGCCAGGGCTGGGGCATCAATCCCGATGACGGCGGCATGTTCACCTTCGCGACCATGCGCAAGCACCGCCCGGACTTCTTCCTGCATTCCGGCGACACGATCTACGCCGACGGCCCGATCCAGCCGGAGGTGAAACTCGCGGACGGCAAGCTCTGGAAGAACGTCACCATTGCCGAGAAGGCCAAGGTCGCCGAAACGCTCGACGAATTCCGCGCCGCGCATAAGTACAATTTCTCCGACGACAATGTCCGCGCCTTCAATGCCGAAGTCCCGATCTTCGTGCAGTGGGACGACCATGAGGTGACCAACAACTGGTCGCTGTCGAAGGAGCTGCCGGCCGCCTACAAGGAGCGCAACATCACGCTGCTGGCGGCGCGCGGGGCGCGCGCCTTCCGCGAGATGTATCCGATGCGCGAGAGCATCGTGGAGCCGGGCCGGGTTTATCGCCAGATCTCCTACGGCCCGCATCTCGACGTCTTCATGCTCGACGAGCGCAGCTATCGCGGCGCCAACGGTCCCAACCAGGAGACCGCGTACGGGCCCGCCAGCTACTTCCTCGGCCCGGACCAGATTGCCTGGCTGAAGCGCGGCCTGCTCAACTCGCGCGCGACCTGGAAGGTGATCGCCTCCGACATGCCGCTCAGCCTCATCGTGGCCGACACCGCAAAGGGGGGCTCGGAAGCTTTTGCGCAAGGCGACGGTCCGCCGCGCGGCCGCGAGCTGGAGATCGCCGACCTCCTGCGCTTCATCAAGATGGCGCCGATCAGGAACACCGTCTGGCTCACGGCCGACGTGCACTACGCCGCGGCGCATTACTACGATCCGAACAAGGCGCAGTTCCAGGAATTCGACCCGTTCTGGGAGTTCGTCTCCGGTCCGCTGCATGCGGGCACGTTTGGACCCAACACGCTCGACAACACCTTTGGTCCGGAGGTGCGCTTCATCAAGGCGCCGGAGCCGGGCCAAGCCAACCTGCCGCCGTCAGCCGGCATGCAGTTCTTCGGCCACGTCAAGATCGACGGCGCGAGCGGGCAGATGACGGTGACGCTACGCGACCGCGCCGACGTCGCGCTGTGGGCGACCACACTCGACCCGAAGCTCGCCTAAGCCGAACCCGGCGTCCGGATGGCCGTGAACCAACCGGCCGGCTCAGACGACCATTGCAGGCCCATCCCGTCTTCGACGTGGGCCTGATTTCGTTTGAGCCGTTTTCGAGTTGAAGCCGTGCACTCTAGCCGCCGATTGATCGTCATCGCGCTCCTGCTAACCCAAACGCCGTTCGCCTCGGCACAGGCGCCGGAAAAGGACAAGGCCACGCGGGTCCGCGAGGCCTTTGCCTCGCCTTACGGCAAGGCGATGACAGCAGAGCTCGGAAAATCGCTGCGTAGCAGTGCCGATCCGGCGTGCCTCGCGGACAAGGGCATCAACGCCGACCAGCTCGAGCCGCGTGGCCGCGACATCGTCATCAAATGGGGCACGCGGCTTGTGGAAGGCTTGTTGGCGCCCATCGACCGGCAGATCTCCGCCAAGCCATTTGCGGGCACGGCGGAACTCGAACGCCTGAAGGGCAATGCGGACGTTAAGCGCTATCTGGCCATGGAAGAACCGATGCGCCAGGCGAAGGTTCTTGACGTGGTCTTTGAGAATTTCGATCGCTACAATCTGGTTCGCCGCGTCAGGCTTCGCGCGGTATATCCCTTGGGTACCGGCAATGAAGACTTGCTTCGTCTCAATCCGAGCGATGCCACGGAAGAGGCGCTGGACAAGTTCGCGGGTGACAGCCGGTCGAAGGCGCTGAAGCGCTTCCTGCAATTGTCCGAACAGGCAGCGACTGCGGAAGCGGCGATCATCAAGGCATCTCAGACCCCGTCAATGACTCCGCTCAACTTCTTCGAGGGCGTCGAAGCCGATCTCGCCGAGCTCTGCATTCGCACTGGAAAATAGACGTCAGAGCTTGCGCGTCCGCAGCGCCGCTTCCAGCGCATCGCTCGGACACGGCTTTTGCAGCCGCGGTACTTTGGCGAATTGCGCCGGGATGCTCACCTCGGCGCCATAGCCGGTGACGAACACGAGCGGAATCTTCAACGCCGTCAGCCGTTCGGCAATCGCAAAGCTCTTCTCGCGAACCAGCTCGACATCGAGCAGTGCGAAATCGGGCTCACGCCTCTCGATCTCCTGAAGCGCGCGTGCGACGGACGCAACCGTGCGGACGTGCTTCACGCCGAAGCTCAGCAAGCGGTCTTCGAAATCGATGGCGATGATCGGGTCGTCCTCGGCGATCAAGACGTCGGCGGGATGGTCGGGGTCGTCAGGCAAAGTGGCTATGATCTCGTTGACATAGGGCTGCATGTTTCTTCCTATCCGGAAGCCTCAACACGACACCTGCGCCCAACATGTCGGAGAGTTCCAGGAACGAAACTCAGCACATCGTCGTTGGTCCGTCTGTCCACTTGTGCACACAAGTCCTGGACGAACCTCGCTAAACACGAAGGGGGGAGAAGGGGACCGACGATGGACGTGTTGACTGGCAAGGCGGCGGAGACGACCAGCCGGCCCTACAACAATCTGCTGCGGCGATTGAACGAGGCGGACTACGCGCTGATCGCACCGCATGTCGCGCTCGAGACCGCAGATGCCAACGATCTGCTCTACAATCCCGGCGACGACGTCCAGGTCGTGCATTTTCCGTGCGGGCCCGCGCTCGCAACCTTCCTCGTTGCCAACGAGGACGGGCGCGACGTCGAGACCATTCTCGTCGGCCGCGAGGGTGCGGTTGGCGGCATCGTCAGCGAGGGTTTTCTGCCGGCCTACACCCGCATCGTCGTAAAATTCGGCGGACCCTTTGCGCGCATTCACGTCGCCAAGCTGGAAGCGGCGAAGGCGAAATCGAAAATACTGAGCAACATTTTTGCACGCTATGCCGACTGCATGCTGGCGCAGATCTTTCAGTCGACCGCATGCAACGCCATCCACTCGATCGAGCAGCGCACCGCCAAATGGATTTTGGCCGCGATGGAGCGGACCGATGGCAACGACAGCGTGCCGCTGACACACGAGCAGCTCGCGACCCTGCTTGGCGTCGGGCGCAGCTATGCCAGCCGGGTGATCCAGTCGTTCAAGGCCGACGGCGTGATCGAGACGCGGCGGGGATCGATCCTGGTCCGCAATCGCGACGGACTGCGTCTGCGCGCCTGCCTGTGCAACGACGCGGTAAAGGCCCATTTCGAGGACGTGCTGCGCGGCGTCTATCCGACGGAGGAGACGAACAACAGCTCGGCGTGACGCACTGGTCCCTGCACTTCGCCCCCCGAAGTGCGGGAAGAGTGTTCGGAATGCGTATCGCTCCTGAACGAACTCACGCTAATATCCCCCCATGAGCGGGGCTGGGCTTCACATCGTCTTCGATATCGCGGCATGGCTCGCGGCGGGCGCCGCGGTGTACTGGCTGTCGCGCCGCGGGCTGAAATTCCCCTCGCAGTCGTTCGAGGTGCCCTACATCGCCGCCCTGGTGTTCGGCGCGGGCCTCGGCGCCTATCTGTTCGGATCGCTGAACCTGTGGCTATCGGGCCAGGCCGGCATCGCGCGCTCGGTCGAGGGCGCGCTTGCGGGTGGCATTGTCGGAATCGAACTCTACAAATGGTCCGCCGGCATTTCCCTGCGTACCGGTGCGCGGTTTGCGCTGCCGCTGGCGCTCGGCATCGCGATCGGACGGCTCGGCTGCTACTTCGCGGGTCTCGACGATTTTACCTACGGCACGCCGACGGCGCTGCCCTGGGGCCATGATTTCGGTGACGGAATAAGCCGTCATCCCGTGCAGCTTTATGAGAGCACCGCAATGGCGGCTTTCGCGGTCGCTTACGTGCTGGCGGTCTTGAACCGAAGCGACTTTATCGTCACTAATGGTTTCTACCTGGCGCTCGCCTATTACGGGTTGCAGCGGTTCTTGTGGGAATTCCTCAAGCCTTACGGCGCGCTGATCGGCCCCTTCACGCTGTTTCACCTGCTGTCGCTCTTCATCCTGCTCTACGCCGCCTTCATGCTGGCGACGGCATCAAAAGCGAGACCCTTACATGAACGCGCCGCTGCGTAGGTCCCGTCCCTATGTTTTCTGGGGTCAGACCCAATCGCTCTGCGAGACCTGCCTGAAGCTGGTGCCGGCCAAGATCCAGATCGTCGGCAACGAGGTCTGGTACGAGAAGCGCTGCAAGGAGCACGGCGTGCAGTCGACGCTGATCTCGACCGATGCCGCCTATTGGCGCTTGTGCAAGGATTTCATCAAGCCCGGCGACAGGCCGCTGCAATTCCAGCAACGCACCGAGTTCGGCTGTCCCTATGATTGCGGCCTATGCTCCGACCATGAGCAGCACTCCTGCCTGGCGCTGATCGAGATCACCGAGCACTGTAACCTCACCTGCCCGGTCTGCTTCGCGGAATCCTCGCCCGCGCGGACGCAGTTCACGCCGCTGCCCAAGATCGAGAAAATGCTCGATGCGCTGGTCGCAAGCGAGGGCGAACCGGACCTGGTGCAGATCTCCGGCGGCGAGCCGACGCTGCATCCGGACTTCTTCGAGATCCTGGACGCCGTGCGCGCTCGCCCGATCCGCCACGTCATGATCAACACCAACGGCCTGCGTATCGCCCGCGAAAAGGATTTCGTGGCGCGGCTCGCCGAGAACAGGCGTGGGCTCGAGGTCTACCTCCAGTTCGATTCGCTGGAGCGTGAGGCGCTGATCAATTTGCGCGGCGCGGATCTGCGCAAGATCCGCCAGCAGGCGCTGGAAAATCTCGAGCATTATGGCGTGTCGACGACCCTCGTTGCCACCATCAAACGCGGCGTCAACGACGGCGAGATCGGCGACATCGTTCGCCACGCATTGACATGGAAATGCGTGCGCGGCGTCACCCTCCAGCCGGTGCAGGATGCCGGCCGCAACGAAGCCTTCAACAAGGAGACCGACCGCATCATGCTGTCGGAGATCCGCAAGCGCGTGATCGAGACCGGTGTGTTCGGCGACAAGGACATGATCCCGCTGCCCTGCAACCCCGAAAGCATTTCGATCGGTTACGGCCTGCGCAATGGCGACAAGGTTTTGCCGTTGACCTCGCTGATCCCGCAGGAGCAGCTTCTGGCCGTGATGCCAAACACCATCAGTCCGGAAAAATATCCGGTGCTGCGGGAAAAATTTGTTGATCTGTTTTCGCTGTCATCTGGGCCGCTGAACACCAGCGAGCGGGTCTGCGAATTGCTGTGCTGCCTGCCGAGCTTCCAGGTGCCCGAAGGCCTCAGTTACGAGAATGTCTTCCGCGTCACCATCGTGCAGTTTCTCGACCGCTTCAATTTCTGCGTCGGCAACGTCAAGCGGTCCTGCATCCATTTCGTGACGGAGCAAGGAGCGATCATCCCGTTCGACACCTACAACCTGTTCTACCGCAACGGCGCCATCACCCGCATCCGCGCCGAGCTTGCCGGACAGACCTCTCGCGAGGCAAGGCAGAGCGAGGAGGCATCACAGTGAGCGATACACCGCCGCCGGTCTTGCCACCCGTCCCAACGCCCGATCGGGCACGCAGCGGCTGCCTGACCGCGCTCATGGTGATTTTCGGGATCATCATGCTGCTGCCGGGCCTCTGCGCGCTGTTGTTCGGCGGCATGTCCGTGTTCGAGGGAGGACGGATCGATACCGACATCGCGCCGCTGGTGTTCCTGGGCCTGGTCGTGGGCGCTGTCGGAGTCGCTCTGATCTGGGCGGCCATCAGGGGACGGCGGAGCTAGGCAACGATGAGCAGCACCGACAGTCCACCCCCTCCGGCGGGCCCACCGGCCAGGCGCAGCGGCTGGCGGACCGCGCTCATGATCGTGGTCGGCGTCATCCTGTTGTTCCCGGGCCTCTGCGCGCTGGCTTTCGGGGCCGGAGGCGGCCGCGACCCCATGGTGATCATGATCGTCCTGGTCTGCCTGCTGGTGAGCGCCGGAGGAATCTGGCTGATCGCGGCGGCGATTGGCGGGCGGAACGCCAAACGACCCCCGGCCGGCCCCTAACCCCCGGAAATCCCCGGGCAAAATTCAGTCAACCAACCGGCAAAGAACACATTGTTTTTTGACGGTTTTTGCATATATTGCGCCGCAAACGCGCAAGGTGTGCCCGGTCGATCTGGCCGGGCTTCCTTTTTGGGCGAAGCAGGCCCCGTTTTTCACGTTTTCAGCGTTGTCCGAGAAGAGGTCCCGGTCTGACCGGCGAGATCGCGCTTAACCCATTGTTCGAACGCAAAGAAGCTCTACCCATGAACCTCCGCAACGTCGCCATCATCGCCCACGTCGACCACGGCAAGACGACCCTGGTCGACCGCCTCCTCCAGCAGTCCGGCACGTTCCGTGAGAATCAGAAGGTTGCCGAACGCGCCATGGACTCCAACGATTTGGAGCGTGAGCGCGGCATCACCATTCTGGCCAAGGCGGCTTCGGTGCAGTGGAAGGACACCCGCATCAACATCGTCGACACCCCAGGCCACGCCGATTTCGGCGGCGAGGTCGAGCGCATCCTCAACATGGTGGATGGCGCGCTGGTGCTGGTGGACGCTGCCGAAGGTCCGCTGCCGCAGACCAAGTTCGTGGTCTCCAAGGCGCTCAAGGTCGGGTTGAAGCCGATCGTCGTCATCAACAAGGTGGACCGCCCCGACGCCCGTCCGACCGAAGTCATCAACGAGGTGTTCGACCTGTTCGCGGCGCTCGACGCCAGCGAGGAGCAGCTCGACTTCCCGATCCTCTACGGGTCGGCCAAGCAGGGCTGGATGGCCGACAGCCCCGAGGGTCCGAAGGATCAGGGCATGGAGCCGCTGTTCGACCTGATTCTGCGCCACGTCGCGCCGCCCCAGGTCGAAGAGGGTCCGTTCCGCATGATCGGCACCATTCTGGAGGCCAATCCCTATCTCGGCCGTATCATCACCGGCCGCATCACCTCCGGCATCCTCAAGCCGAACCAGACGGTCAAGGTGCTCTCCGCCGACGGCAAGCAGATCGAGCAGGGCCGCATCAGCAAGATCCTCGCCTTCCGCGGCATCGAACGGACGCCGCTGGATGAAGCCGAAGCGGGTGACATCGTCGCCATCGCCGGCCTGACCAAGGGGACAGTTGCCGACACCTTCTGCGATCCGTCCGTCGAGACGCCGCTGGTGGCGCAGCCGATCGATCCGCCGACCGTGTCGATGTCGTTCATCGTCAACAACTCCCCGCTCGCGGGCACCGAGGGCGACAAGGTGACGAGCCGCATGATTCGCGACCGCCTGCTGCGCGAGGCCGAAGGCAACGTCGCGCTGCGCGTCACCGAGGCCACCGACAAGGATTCGATGGAAGTTTCAGGCCGCGGCGAATTGCAGCTCGCGATCCTGATCGAGACCATGCGCCGCGAGGGTTTTGAGCTCTCGGTGTCGCGTCCGCGCGTCGTCTACCAGAAGGACGAGGCCACCGGCGCGACGATGGAGCCGATCGAGGAAGTCGTCATCGACGTCGACGAGGAGCATTCCGGCGTCGTCGTGCAGAAGATGAGCGAACGCAAGGCCGAGCTGATCGAGATGAAGCCCTCGGGCGGCAACCGCCTGCGTCTGGTGTTCTACGCGCCGACCCGCGGCCTGATCGGCTATCAGGGCGAGCTTTTGACCGACACCCGCGGCACCGCGATCATGAACCGCCTGTTCCACGGCTATGCGCCGTACAAGGGCGAGATCCAGGGCCGCCGGAACGGCGTGCTGATCTCCAACGAGCAGGGCGAGGCTGTTGCCTACGCCATGTTCAAGCTGGAAGACCGCGGCCCGATGATGATCGAGCCGGGCTGGAAGGTGTATCGCGGCATGATCGTCGGCGAGCACACCCGCGACAACGACCTCGAGATCAACGTGCTGAAGGGCAAGCAGCTCACCAACATCCGCACGACCTCGAAGGACGAAGCGGTGCGCCTGACCCCGCCGATCCGCATGACGCTGGAAAAGGCGCTCGCCTATATCGAGGACGACGAGCTCGTCGAGGTGACGCCGAAATCGATCCGCCTGCGCAAGAAGCACCTCGACCCGAACGAGCGCAAGCGCGCGGAAAAGGCCCGGGAAGCGGTGGCGTAAGCCTACTAGCCAAGCCAAATCGTCATGGCCGGGCTTGTCCCGGCCATCCACGTCTTCGATACTGGGTGGGAACTACGTGGATGCCCGGGACGTAGGCGAGCGCGGAAGCGACGCCGTCCTTCAGACGGCAATGCCCGGGCATGACGAAGAAATAGACGGCGCAATGTCCCTCCCCTCCTCCGTCGACGTCGCGATCATTGGCGCGGGCGCGGCCGGCCTCGGCGCCGCGCATGTGCTGAATGGCTCCGGCCTTTCCGTGATCGTGCTTGAAGCGCGCGACCGGCTCGGAGGGCGAGCCTGGACGGTACAAGCCTCGCCTGACGTGACCTTCGACGTCGGCTGCGGCTGGCTGCACTCCGCAGAGCAAAATTCCTTCGTCGCAATTGCCGAGCAGCTCGGCTTCGAACTCAACAAAGACCTGCCACCCTGGCGCGAGCGCGCCTATGGCAACGCCTTTCCGCAAAGCGAGCGTGACGATTTTATGCGCGCGCTCGACGAATTTTACGATCGTCTTAGCGAAGCGGCCGAGACCGGCGAGGATCGCCCTGCTGCCACCTGCCTCGCGCCCGGCAACCGCTGGAATCCGATGATCGATGCGATCTCGACCTATGTGAACGGCTGCGAGCTCGACGAGGTCTCGATCCTCGACTGGGACGCCTACGAGGACACCAACACCAATTGGCGCGTGCGCCGCGGCTATGGCGCGCTGATCGCAGCCTATGGCGCGCCCTGTCCGGTGGCGTTCAATTGCAACGTCACGCTGATCGATCATTCCGGCAAGCGCGTGCGGCTCGAAACGTCGCTGGGTACGCTTGCGGCAGACAAGGTGATCGTCACCGTGCCGACCAATCTGATCGCCGACGAAGCGATCCGTTTCTCGCCGGCGCTGCGAGCCAAGGTCGATGCGGCGCGCGGCCTGCCGCTCGGTGCCGACGACAAGGTGACGCTGGCGCTGGAGGACGCAGAGGTCTTTCCAAAGGAAGCGAACCTCCGCGGCGCCACTATGCGGACCAAGATGGGCACCTATCACATCCGCCCGTTCGGCCAGCCCTGCATCGAAGGCTTTTTCGGCGGTACGTTTGCGCAGGAACTGGAACGCGCGGGCGACGGCGCCATTGCCGCGCACAGCATTGACGAGATATCAGGCTTCCTCGGCAACGACATCCGCCGCAAGCTAAAGCCCCTGCGCGAGTCGCGCTGGACCCTCGACCCCTTCGCCCGCGGCTCCTATTCGCACGCAATGCCGGGCCATGCGGGTGACCGTGCGGTTCTGGCGGAGCCGGTCGACGGCCGGCTGTTCTTTGCAGGCGAAGCGACCTCGGCGAACTTCTTCTCGACGGCGCACGGGGCAAGGGACAGCGGCGAGCGAGCGGCGAAGGAAGTGCTGGCGCTTATGGCGAAGCGCTAACCGCGTTCTCTGTCGTTGCGAGCGGAGCGAAGCAATCCAGACTGCTGCCGCGGAAGCATTTCTGGATTGCTTCGCTTCGCTCGCAACGACAGCTACTCAATCACCCGCGCCCGCAACTCCGCGTCCGGCACGAAGCACGCGTCGTACTTGCCAAAAATGCGGTAGCGGTTGCGCGCGACGAGATTGTAGACCGCGTTGCGCAGCGATTTTGGGACGGCGAACAGCACGCGCACCCAAGCCCAGCCGGGCAATTGCGACAGCACCGTCAACGCAGCATCCGACTTGAGAAACGCTTTGCCGCCGTGGATCACGGTATTGGTATCGGGGTCATCAGGGTCGATCCCAAACGTCTGCGCGAGCCGCGTGCCGTAGCCCGACTGGATCGGCGTGAAGCGAAACCGCCGCGCAGTGTCGCGCTTGGCGACGAAGCGGACCCAGCGTGAGCAGAAGATGCAGACGCCGTCGAACAGGATCACGTCGTCGTCGGGCCATTCGGGCATCAGCGGTTATCCAGCATCAAAAGCGCGACCAGCATCAGCACGATCGCCGGGCCCGTCTTCACGAGTGCGCCGAGCGGCTCGATCCAGAGATCGGGCGTCAGGATCGCTGCACCGAACATGTAACCGAGCGAGGCGACGATACCGGCGATGAGCCCGATCGCGCAGGTCCGGCGGAAGGCGATCAAGACACCGATGCTCATGTCCATCAGGCTGGTACCAACAGTGATCGGGTCAACCAGCACCGGCGAAAAGCCGTGTGCGGTCAAAATGCCGGCGGCGGCGCGGTAGGAAACGAACAGTGCGATGAAGCCGGAGACGAGCCAGAACGCCACCAGACTCGCGATGATCAGCGCCTTCACCAGGAACAGCCGGGCGAACCATTTGTCCTGAACGGTCGCGGGATGGCGGCCGATCGTGTCGGACAGCGTCTTGGGCGTGATGCCGGTCGCGGCCATCCAGGACGCGGGATCGCCGGTGACACCGCGGCGCAGTTCGGCGATCGCGGTGGAGCGCATCGGCGGCGTCCAGCCGAGGCGATTGACGAAATCGCCGAGCCTTGCACCGCAATCGAGCAGGAACATCGGCATTGCGACATGCGGCCAGCCGGCGGTGCCGAAGCCAACGCGGAACTGCTTGATGACGCCGGCCATGGTGATCGGCTGCGCCTGCATCAGATCCCAGGTCACGGCCCTCACGGATGCATCGTCGATGTCGCAAGCGGCGAGCCACGCAATCGTGGCGGCGATATCCTCGACCGCGACCGGCTGGAATGGCGTCGCCATTTCCTTCTCCGGCAGATCGAGCGGAAACGCCGCGAGCGCGCGCAGCATGGCGCTGCCGCCATAGGCCGCCGGCGCCACCACGAAGCCGGGCCGCAGGATAGCGTGGGGAATGCCTGAGGCAGCGATCAGGCGTTCGGCCTCGCGCTTGGTCGCTGCGAAAGCGGTACGGTCTTCATCGGCCGCGCCGGGAATCGAGATGTGCACCAGCCGGATCGTGCGACCGCTGTCGCCGATCGCCTGCAACAGGCGCGCGACGAAATCGCGATGCACGGCGTTGGTATCGCTGCCCGGACCATCCTGGAGCACGCCGAGACAGTTCACGACCATGTCGACCGCGTGCTCGCGCATGAGGTGCGCCAATGCCGCCGCGTCCAGCGACAGGATCGGCAATTCCAGATCGAGCGCGCTCATCTTCTGCGCCGCTGACAATGTGCGGGCGACGCCGACGACGCGAAAACCTCGCGCCCGCAGATCATCGGTGACGAAGCGGCCGATCAGGCCGGAGGCGCCGAGCAGGAGAATATTTTGCGAAACCTCGCCCATCACTCCCTCAGAACGGTTTTGCGATCATCAACCACAGGATCAGCATCGTCGCCCCAAAGCCGGGGAAGCCGAATATGAACCAGCGGCGAAACAGCACGAAATAGCGCGGCGGAAGCGGCTCATGCATCTCCGCCGCCTTGCGCGCGAGGTCGCGCATCTCGATTTGCATGAAGACCACGGGCACCCAGAACAGGCCAGCCACGACATACAGCGCGAGCGAGGCCGCCAGCCAGCGGTCCGCGATCGATGTCGCCGACAGCAGCATCAAGACGCCACCCGTGACCGGCTGGAGGATCACGGCCGACAGCGTGAACAGCGCATCCGCAATGACCACGACCGATGCCGTACGGGCGATGAACGCGACATCGCGGCTCTGATGCGCCATCAGCATGAAGAAGGCGATGCCACTTCCGGTGCCCAGGATGACGATGGCGCCGAGTACGTGCAGAAATTTGACCAGGAAATACAGCGTCATGGTTTTTTGGCCGCCACCGGTGGCGTCGCTCTCAGCGCCCGGTCAAGCTCGGCGCTGACCGCTTTGACGCCGGCCTCGGTCTCGATCATCCAGTGCCCCTCGCTGCCGACAGCCGGCAGCGCACGGAAATCGACCTTGTCGCCGCCGCTGCGAAACGCGGCCACCAATTGCTGCGAGAATGCGGGCGCGAAATAGGTGTCGTTGGCGGCCACGAGCCATGTCACGGTAATGCGCGCCGCCTTGCCGAATTCGGCCGCAGCCGCAACGAGCGTGTGCGGCGCGCAGATGCGGTTCGGGAAGTCATTGGCGTGCCCGCCGCGCCCCGGCGCAAAGGCCACGATGGCCGACAGGCCCTTCGGATCCACTTTTGCCAACGCGAGCGCACCCCACCCTCCGGCGGAATGGCCGAGCACGACCGCGCCATCCTTGCGGACAAAGCTTTGGCCGCGCAAAAATTCCAGCGCGAGCGAGATCTGATCGGCGGTGGCGCGGCCGGAGCTGACATAGTCGGCCTCGTCGCAGCCGCCCTGATCCTCGGCGTAGCGGCCGCCGGTCGCACCATGGCCGAGGCGCTCCGGCACCAGCACGGCAAAGCCGCGCGCGACCAGGAATGCCGCAAGCGCGCGATATTCGGGCTGCGGCATTTGCACGCGACGCAGGACGTTCTGCGTCGTGGCATGGGCGATCAAAGCCAGGCGGAACGGCCCGTCGCCGGGCGGCCGAAACAGCAGGCCCCGCGCAGGATGGTCCGCGTCTGAAGACGGCAGGCGCCATTGCTGCCTTCGATAGGGCCCGTCCTCGCCGCCCTGCGGCCCGAGCCCGTTTTGCGCCCGCGTCGGCGCGCTTGCGAACGCGGCAAGCACGAGGATGGCGACGACGACCTTGAAGCAGCGCATGAATTGCCGGGGCGGGGTGCGGAGATCGCGGGCAGAGTAGCGGGCGCGAATCAACTTGGCCGCTGTTTTCTGCATGGGCTCACCATCGCTTGAAACCATCGCCGCCACGGCAGGTTTTGCACTGGTGCATGGCCGCCCGTGCCATCAAATGCGGCGTCCTGTCCTCTTTCGGTACAACATGGTTAAGATACTGATGCAGAAAATCCACACGTTAACCGATAATTAACGATAGCTCTTGCCGCCGGCGCGGCGACTTGGTTTGATCCTATCCATGAGCACAACCCTGATCGAGGTCCGGCCGGCCAAGCCTGCAGATGCAACTGCGGTGGCGTCTACCCATGACGAAGCCTGGCGCTCCGCATATCAGGGCATCATCCCCGGCGCCGAGCTGGAAAAGCTGATCAACCGCCGCGGTCCGCAGTGGTGGGACAGCGCGATCCGCAAGGGCAGCCGCGTCAGCGTGCTGGTGTTCGGCGACAAGATCGCGGGCTACGCCAATTACGGCCGCAACCGCGCCCGCAGCCTGCATTTCGACGGCGAGATCTACGAGCTTTATCTGCGTCCGGAATTCCAGGGGCTTGGCTTCGGCCGCCGCCTGTTCGCCGCCGCCCGCCGCGACCTGATGCAGAGCAACCTCAAGAGCATGGTAGTCTGGGCACTGTCCGACAACGATCCGGCGACCGAGTTCTATCGGGCACTGGGCGGCCGCATGGTTGCGCGCTCCTCCGAGCGATTCGGGCCGAAGTCGCTCGACAAGGTTGCCTTCGCCTGGACTAATTGATCTCGGGAAGCTCTGCCCTTCCGTTGATACCGTTGCGCTTTTTGCGTAGGCCGGAAGCGGAATTCATTATTTCGCGAAAGTTCGGTGGATAGCTGCAGCAAGCCCGCGTATGACAGGGCCAAATCGCTGCCGGGCGATTGAACGACCTCGGCATTAACGGAGCTTTGCATGCGTATCGACGCGGTCTCGATCGGGACCAAACCGCCACATGAAGTCAACGTCCTCATCGAAGTGCCGGTGGGCGGCGAGCCGATCAAATATGAAATGGACAAGGAGGCCGGCACGCTGGTGGTCGACCGCTTCCTCTATACGCCGATGCGCTACCCCGGCAATTACGGCTTCATCCCGCACACGCTGTCCGACGACGGCGATCCCTGCGACGTCCTGATCGTCAACACCCGCGCGATCATCCCCGGCGCCGTCATGAGCGTGCGCCCGGTCGGCGTGCTGTTCATGGAAGACGAGGCCGGCGGCGACGAGAAGATTCTCGCGGTGCCGTCCTCGAAGCTGACGCAGCGCTACGACAAGGTGAAGTCGTATTCCGACCTGCCCGATATCACGCTGCAGCAGATCCAGCACTTCTTCGAGCACTACAAGGACCTCGAGCCGGGCAAGTGGGTGAAGATCCTGCGCTGGGGCGGCCCGGAAGACGCGCACAAGCTGATCACCGAAGGCATCGAGCGCGCCAAAAAGAAGAAGTGACGGCACCGTCGTCATTCCACATTGCGCAGTTGCGCAATGGGGATGGTCCGAAGGACCAGACCCGGAATCTCGAGATTCCGGGTTCGATGCTACGCATCGCCCCGGAATGACGGAGGTCTAGGCACGCACGCAGGCCCATGCGCCGCTTTCTCAAGATCATTCGCAACATGGTTTTGCTTGTTGTCGCCGGCATCGTCATTCTCGCCGGCGTGCTCGCTTTCAACGTCATGACCCGCGGCTCGCGCCAGGTCCAGGTCGCCGCCGTTCCGCGTGCAACGGTCGATACAGAGGGCGCGGCAAAACGGCTGTCGGAGGCGATCCGCTTCCAGACCATCTCGAACTTCCTCAATCCGGAGCAGGACGCCGAAGCGCTACGCGGCCTGGAGGCCCATATCAAGGCGAGCTTCCCGACCTTCCATGGAGCGGCGAAACGCGAGGTGATCGGCGGCCACAGCCTGCTCTACATCTGGGAAGGATCTGATCCCAAGGCGCAGCCGATCGCGCTGCTAGCGCACCAGGACGTCGTGCCGATCGCGTCCGGCACCGAGAAGGACTGGCAGCAAAAGCCGTTTGAGGGCGCCATCGCCGACGGCTACATCTGGGGCCGCGGCTCCTGGGACGACAAGGGCAACCTCTATTCGATGCTTGAGGCCGCCGAGCAGATGGCGAAGGAGGGCTTTCGCCCGAAACGCACGATCTATTTCGCCTTCGGCCATGACGAGGAAGTGGCCGGTACACGCGGTGCCAAGTCGATCGCGGCGGCGCTCGCCGCGCGCGGCGTGCGGTTCGACTTCGTGCTCGACGAAGGCCTGCTGATTGTCGAGGGCGTGATGAAGGGCCTCGACAAGCCGGCGGCGCTGATCGGGCTGTCGGAAAAGGGCTATGCCACGCTGGTACTTACGGCGCATTCGACGCCCGGCCATTCCTCGATGCCGCCGCGCGAGACCGCGATCGGCATGATGAGCGCTGCGCTGGCGCGGCTCGAGGACAACCGCCTGCCGATGCAAATTCGCGGCACCGTCGCCGAGATGTTCGACACGCTGGCGCCGGAGATGAGCGGGTTCAACCGCGTGGTGCTGTCGAACCTCTGGCTGTTCAGGCCGCTGGTGCTGCGCGAGTTCGAGAAGACCGGCCCGGCGGAGGCGACGGTCCGCACCACGACGGCGCTGACGATCTTCAACGCCGGCGACAAGGACAACGTGCTGCCCGGCAATGCGGAGGCCACCGTCAATTTCCGCCTGCTGCCCGGCGACACCCAGGACAGCGTCACCGATCACGTCCGCACCACGATCAAGAACGAAAAAATCTCGATCGCGCCGTTTCCCGGCAACACCAATCCGCCGCCGGTCACGGGCACGTCGAGCAAATCCTATCAGGCGCTGACCCGGACCATCCGCGAGATCTTCCCCGACGTCGTCGTCGCGCCCGGTCTGATGGTGGCCGCGACCGACTCGCGTCACTATGCCGATATCACCGACAACATCTTCCGCTTCTCGCCGGTGCGCGCCAATTCGGAAGACCTCAAGCGCTTCCACGGCACCAATGAGCGCCTCAGCATCGAAGGCTATGCCGACATGATCCGGTTCTACCGGCGGCTGATCGAGAATACGGCGGGGTGAGTGTCTGTCGTTCCGGGGCGCGAAGCGAACCCCAATGCGCAATTGCGCATTGTGGAACCTCGAGATTCCGGGTTCGATGTTGCGCATCGCCCGGAATGACAACCGGTTACACCCCCGGCTTCGGCAAGCCTGCGATCGCGCAGGCGGCGCGCAGCGTGTTCACGAGCAGGCAGGCCACCGTCATCTGGCCGACGCCGCCGGGCACCGGCGTGACCGCGCCGGCGACGTTGAGCGCTTCCTGATAGGCGACGTCGCCGACGAGCCTGGTCTTGCCGTCGTCCCTGGGGATGCGGTTGATGCCGACATCGATCACGGTCGCACCCGGCTTCAGCCAGTCGCCGCGCACCATCTCCGGCTTGCCGACGGCGGCGTAGACGAGATCGGCTTGCCTTACCAGACCCGGCAGATCGCGTGAGCGCGAATGCGCGATCGTCACCGTCGCGTTCTCGTTCAGCAACAACTGCACCAGCGGACGGCCGACCAGATTGGAGCGGCCGATGACGATGGCGTTCATGCCTTCGAGCGAGGCATGCACGCTCTTGGTCAGGATGATGCAGCCGAGCGGCGTGCACGGCGACAGCGCCTGAAAGCCGCCGGCGAGCCGGCCGGCATTGTTCGGATGCAGGCCGTCGACATCCTTGGCGGGATCGATCGCATTGATGACGGCCTCGGTGTTGAGCCCCTTCGGCAGCGGCAATTGCACGAGGATGCCGTGCACGGCGGGATCGCGGTTGAGCTTTGCAACGAGCGCCAGCAGATCCGCCTGCGAGACATCGGCCGGCAGCTTGTGCTCGAACGAGGCCATGCCGGCGCCTTGCGTCTGGGTGTGCTTGGAGCGGACGTAGACCTCGGAGGCGGGATCATTGCCGACCAGGACAACTGCGAGACCCGGCACCAGATTGTGCTCGCGCTTGACCCGGGCGACCTCGTCGGCGACGCGAGCGCGCAGCTCGGCGGCAATGACTTTCCCATCGATGATCTTGGCCGTCATTTCGATTCCTTTGGTTCGGACGAGGTGAGCCGGCGCAGGGCCTCGCCCAGACGCACCGGATCGCCATCCACCGCAATCTGCTTCAATCGCGACGTGGCCCCGGACACAAGCCGCACGCTGGCCTTGGGCACGCCGAGCGACTTTGCCAACAGACCCAAGACCGCGCGGTTGGCCTCGCCGCCATCGGCGATGGCCCGCACCCGCACCTTGAGCACGCTGCGGCCGTCGGCAAGCTGCTCGATCCCGTCGATATCGTCGCGGCCACCGCGCGGCGTCACTCGAATCGCAACGCTGATGCCTGTCGCTGAATAGCGCCAGGGCTCCTTCAACGATAAGGCTCCTTCAACGACGAGGCTCCTTCAGCGACAACGCGGAGACTCCGCTCGACTGGGCTAAATCACGTTCGGGTAGATGTAGTACATGATCACCCGCTCCAGGAACATGATGATCAGGATCAGGATGATCGGCGAGATGTCGATGCCGCCGAGGCTGGGCAGGAAGTTGCGGATCGGCGCCAGCACCGGCTCGGTAATGCGGTACAGGAATTCCGCGACCGCCGAGACGAACTGGTTGCGGGTGTTCACAACGTTGAACGCGATCAGCCAGGACAGGATCGCCGAGGCGATCAACAGCCAGACGTAGAGGTCGAGCACGATAATGACGATGTCGAGAACGGCACGCATGGCGGTCAAAACTCTGGCTTCGGGGCGGGGGGCAGTGGACTTTTGCTAGATATCGGTTCCCCCCGGCTCAAACAAGGGAAGTTCCGGCGAAGTTGAGGCTAAAACCCCGTCACGCCCGTCCTTGACTTGACCTTGGCGGCGACTTAAATGGCGGCCGATTGTTGGCCGCATTCCACCAGAGCGGCCACGACGGGGCCATAGCTCAGCTGGGAGAGCGCGTCGTTCGCAATGACGAGGTCGGCGGTTCGATCCCGCCTGGCTCCACCAGCCTTCGCTCGCTTCGCGAGCTACGGCTCGGCAAGCCTGGGAAGTCCCTCGTAGCGAAGTGAGCGAAGGCTGCCACGCCATAGCCCGAAGGGCGACGGCGGGCTTCCTCCCAAATCCCCCTATTTCCCCGTAAACCGCGGCGGCCGCTTCTCCATAAAACTCGCCACGCCTTCCCGGAAATCGCTGCCGTTCAGCGCGACCATCATTTCCCGGTTGGCCTCGATCGTGGCTTCCCCGAGCGTCTGGAACGGCACCTCGTAGAGCTGCCGCTTGATCACGGCCATGGCGCTGGGCGAGACGAAATCGGCGAGGTCGCGGGCATAGGCATAGGTTTCTTCGCGCAGCTTCTCGGGTGGGCAGAGTCGGTTGACGAGACCGATCCGCAGCGCCTCCTCGCTGGAGACGCGGCGCGCCGACATCAGGAGGTCCAGCGCATTGGCATGGCCGACGATGCGCGGCAGCATCCAGGAGATTCCATGTTCGGCAATAAGTCCGCGCCGTGCGAAGGCGGTGGTGAAGACGGTATTATCGGCCGCAAAACGCAGGTCGCAATAGAGCGCGTGGACGAGGCCGATCCCGGCGGTGGCGCCATTGAGCATGGCGATGACCGGCTTGCCAATCGAAGGGTAGTAGCCGTAGCGGGTCTGCCAGTCCGGTCGGCGGTTCATGTCGAAGGACGGCAGGCTCGAGGCGCGCCTGATGTCATTGGGATCAAGCCCCATCAACGCGTCCATGTCGGCGCCGGCGCAGAAGGCGCGGCCTGCGCCCGTGATGATGATGACGCGGACATTGTCGTCGCTGGCTGCCGCCTCCATCGCGCGGCGGACGTCGCGCTCCATGATCGGCGTCCACGCATTCATGCGGTCGGGACGGTTCAGCGTGATGGTCGCGATCTTCTCGTCGACGTCATAGAGGATGTGTTCGTAGCTCACGGCGGTTTTCTCCCTTCTTGTTAGCTTAGCTTCCTATTAGCTTAGCTTCTTGCGCGCGAGCCTTTTGGCCGCGCGAGATAGGCCTGCGTTTCCGGCTGCTCGTTCAGCCAGCCGCTCCAGCGTGAAAACACTTTTGCCATGCGTGCCGGCTCGACACCGAGCTGCGCCATCGCAACGCCGCCATTGACGGATTCGCGGTACTCCGCGATCAGACCGTCGCGGATGACAAAGCGGCTCATGCCGTCGCTGTCGATGCGCTTGCCGGCAAATTGCGGGATGGTCGAGGTGAAGCTCGACAGCGACCAGGCATAGCCCTGATGGCCGTCGAAGACGGGATCGAACATCTCCCAGCGATAGTCAGTGGCGTCACGGTGAAACAGGCCTTGCATCATGTGCGCGATATCTGCGCGTCCGCGATGCGGACCGTAGATGTAATCGTAGTAGACGCCGTCCTCGGTGAAGTGCTGAGCAAACCGGGCGCCGTCGCCGGATTCCGCCGCGTGCGTGAACGCATCGAGCAGTGTTGCAAAATCCTCGCCGGTCATGGGGGCCTCCCTCGCGCATGCCTCTTGGGGGCTGCTTATGAGGACGACCCTAACACATCTGCCGATTTGGCGAGGACTGTGGCAAGCGGCGAGGTGCCGCGACTATTCTGCGGCCTGCGCCAGCACCGGCCGGCACGCAAGCCAGCCGTCGACAAACTGCTTCAACCAGGCGCGTTCCACGACGTCGTAGACGGCACGGTCTGCAAAGTGATGGTGACGCGCCCGCGCACCGGGTGCGCCAAAACCGTCATATCCGCGCGTGGTCCAGCAATGCATCATCGCGTAGGTCACGTCGGGATGAAACTGGAAGCCGAAGGCATGGCCGGCGCGAAACGCCTGCACCGGAAAGTCATCGCCCTCGGCGAGCAGCTCGGCGCCAGTCGGCAACTCAAAGCCTTCGCGGTGCCAGTGATAGACCTGATCCGGCCAATCCGGACACAGCGTGTGGCCCGCGGCGGTCGGACGGATCGGATAGTAGCCGATCTGGGTCAGCGCATCCGGATGGGGCGCAACGCGCGCGCCAAGCTGTTTTGCGAGCATCTGCGCGCCCAGGCAAATGCCGAGGAAGGGCCGTTGTTCACGGAGCGGAATTTCGATCCAGTCGATCTCGCGGCGGACATAGTCATCGGAATCGTTGGCGCTCATCGGCCCGCCAAAAATCACGGCGCCGGCGTGCCGGTCGAGCGTGTCGGGCAAGGGATCGCCGAAGCGCGGACGACGGATGTCGAGCCGGTGGCCGAGCGCACGCAGCGCATTGCCGACGCGGCCGGGTGTCGAGGATTCCTGATGCAGAACGATGAGAACGGGCAAGGGATCGCGGTGAGCGGCGGTCGCGCCTGGCGTCCTTCCCGGGAAGGGCACCAGATTTGCGCCACCAACGCTGAGGGACCGGAACGACATTGCCTTTCCGAAAAACTGAGTTCAGACCGCCAGCATAACTAAGCGATCGTTAATTTCGTGTGAGTTCGCGCACACAGGGTTCGCAAAGCAAACCACGGGCCAGTACGGGGATTTTGGCGCCAGAGCGTTTTCGAGCGAAGTGGGGACCGGTTCGCGTTCAAGAAAACGCGTCAAAACTGGGAGTCTAGCGCTTGCGCATCTGGAACCGGCCGACCGCGGCGAGGATGAAGCCGCGCGGAAAGAAGCGCAGCAGGAACGGCACGATCTTGATGCCGAGACCGGGCAGCACGGCCCGTTTATTGGCCATCAGGCCGCGATAGGCATCCCGCGCGACATCAGCAGCCGAGACATTGAGAACCGCCGAATCGACACCGGGCATAAAGCCTGCGCGCGCCTGAAATTCCGACGGGACCGGACCCGGGCAAAGCACGGTGACGCGGACGCCGCGCGGCCCAAGCTCGCCGCGCAAGGCTTCCGTGAACGAGATCACATAGGCCTTGGAGGCATAGTAGACGGCCATGCCGGGGCCCGGCAAAAAGCCCGCGACCGAGCCGACATTGAGGATGCCGCCGCGATTTTTGACGAGCTGATCGGCAAAGCGCAGACAGAGATCGGTGAGCGCGCGGATATTGACGTCGATGATGCCGAGCTGCTCCGCACGGTCGCGCTTGCAGGCTTCGCCGAACACGCCGAAGCCGGCATTGTTGACGAGATGGTCGAGCTCGACGCCTTCGGCGGCGAGGGTCGCGGCGATCTTGTCGCCGGCATTGGCCTCCTCGAGATCGCAGGCGATCACGATTGGCTTGGTACCGCCCTTGGCGGCAATCTCGCTCGCCAGCCCTTCCAGTCGATCGACACGGCGCGCGGCCAGGGCCAGACGATGGCCATTCGCAGCGAACACACGCGCCAGCTCCGCGCCGATACCCGCCGAGGCACCGGTAATCAGCGTCACACGCTCAGTCACGATGAAGTCTCTTGAATGCAAGCAAATTGGAAGAAAACAAAACTGACGAGAGCATAGGCTTAGCGAGCGGCGCAAGCCGTCTCAGCGCATGGCGTCGTGAGCACCGGATAGCGTACGCAGGAAAATGCCAAGTTTTGCAGGGCTCTTCGAGAGCCCGGCAATCATCTGAAACATTAAAGTTTCGTCATGTCGGCGATACACGCGCCGGTCGCAGGCGCGATCGGTCAGCCGCCGGCGACGGTTTCCTTGACCTGGCCGGTGCGACGGTTGGCAACGATGTGCTTCAGATCGATCCGGTCCCGCTGCGATACGGCGAGAAGATCCGACGCGCGCCAGAGCACGTTGTCCTCGAACTCGGTAACGTGGCCGTCGGCATAGACCAGCTCCCACATCATCTCGACGATGCGCTTGCGGCCTTCCTCGTCGAGCGCGCGCATGATGACGCTGGTGAAGCGATAGAGATCGACGGCTTCGCCTTCGACTTCCGTTGCAGATGCAATCAGGCGGTCGGCGGTACCGCGATCCAGACCGAAATGACTTTCGATCAGGCCGTGCAGCTTGCGCTTTTCGGTCGGTGTCGGCTCGCCGTCCAGCGAGATCACGTGGATGAGCAATGCGGTGGCGGCCAGGCGATAATCGCTATCGCCGAAGGCGCGATCCTGCGCCTGAGGGGAAACGATGTCAGAGATGAATTGGCGCAATCCGTCGAGCATTACGTCCTGCCGTATCATGATTGGGGCGCCGCGGGGGCGGCTTCGACTAGCTCTTATATGAGCGTGAAAACCAACAGGCGCAACGTGCGTCAGGTCCCCGCATTGCATTACGTTTCGGCAATCTGGGACGACACACCTAAATGGACTTACGGTATTTCGTACACCACCATCTTGTCGGCGATGCCGCGCAGCGCGGCCTGTTTTTGAATCGGCCTGATCGAGCGCTGCTCGAGAATCTCGGCCACGGCCGGCGCGTCGAGCACGGGACCGGTGATGTGGATCTCCTGGGCCGTCGACAGGCTCTGCACACGCGCCGCGATGTTGACGGTCTGGCCAAAATAGTCCTGCCGCTCGTTGAGCATCACGGCGAGGCACGGGCCTTCGTGGATGCCGATCTTGACGATGAGATCGTCCGTGCCGCGCCGCTTGTTCAACTCGTCCATGGCCGCCCGCATCTTTAGGCCCGCGACGATCGCGTGCTCGGGGCGGATGAACGTCGCCATCACGGCGTCGCCGATGGTCTTGACGACGGCGCCCTTCTCGGACGCGATGATTTCCAGGAGCGCGTGGAAATGCGCGCGCACGAGGTCGAAGGCGGCGAGATCGCCGACGCGCTCGTAGAGCGCGGTCGAGCCCTTCAAATCCGTGAACAGGAAGGTCAGCGAAGTGATCTTCAGCCGCTGGTCGACGCTGAGATTGTCGGCCTTGAACACGTCGCGAAACGTCTGGTTGGACAGCATCCGCTTCGCGGTGAGGAACGGTTTGCGCTTGCCGATCAGATGATGCATCGCCTCACCCGCGACGAACACGGACGGCAGTACGCGCTGGTCAGCCTGATTGTCGAGCGACAGCCGCAGCGGTCCGGGACGCATGGTCCGCGTGCCGCCGGTCGGCGTCGGCGTCTTGGTGTAGACCAGCGATAGCTGCTGCCGCTCCTTGATCGGCTCGCCCTGCACGTCGATGAATTGCGCCGAATGCGTCACCGGCTCGAAGATGATGATGAACTCCTTCGGCAGTTGCAGCGACAGCACCGCCTTCTCGCCCGCCGGCAGCTCGAGCGTATCGAGCGTCACCTCGTCGGCCAGCGTCGAAAAGCCTTCCACGTTGAAGTCGACGCCCGAGCTCCAGAAGATCTGCTTGTAATAATCCCAGACCGGCAGTGTGTTGGGATCATGCGCTGCGATGCGGCGCACCCGCGGGCTGACGGTGAAGGCGACCTCGACCTGCTCGTCGACAGAGGCCTCGTAGCCGCAGGCGCACAGGCCGCAATGGTAGTCGTCGGGCTTCAGCGACTTCAGCGTCGAATGCGCGCCCAGCACGCCTCCGCAGCCGGGACACAGCACGTTCCAGGTCAGGTCGAACAGCCCCAGCCTCGACGAGTGAAGAAAGCCGGAGATGACCTTCTCCTCGTCGAGCCCGCCCTGCTTGGCGAAGTCGATCGCGTTGATGCGATTGAGCTCGGGATCGGCACCCTTCTCCACCAGATGCTCGATCGCGTCGGCCACCGTCGCATCCGCGGTCTGTCTCAGCAGCGCAAACTGAGCCTTGATGTCACTCATTGCGGTACCTCTCGAGGTAAGGATCGAGCGAATGCCCGACCGGGCCTTCCGTCAGCGAGGCGTGATCGAAAACATCGGCGAATAGTCTGGCTGCGTCGTCACGACACCAATCGCCATCACCGGCTTCTTGTCGATCAGGGCGAAGCGGAACGCACCGATCAGTTTTGCGAGCGCAAGCGTCGCCTCGACCAGCGCAAATTGCGCGCCGATGCAGACGCGCGGCCCGACGCCGAACGGCAGATAAGCGAATCGGTCCGGCTGCGGTGCGCCCGGCATGAAGCGCGCGGGGATGAAGGCGTCCGGATCGGTCCAGAGCTTTTCGTGCCGATGCAGCAGCCAGGGCGAGATGAGGATGACGTCGCCCTTGCGCACCTGTTTGTCGCCGATGGTGTCGGGCGCTGCGGCCGCGCGCGCGATCAGAAACACCGACGGATAGAGCCGCATGGTCTCGTCGATGACCGCGCGGGTGAATTTTAGCCGGTCGAGCTCGAGCGCACCGGCAGCCATTGCGTTCTTCACCTCAGCGGCGACCTCATCCTGCGTCGCCGGATCAAGCGACAGCAGGTACAGCGCCCAGAACAGCGCGGTGGCGGTCGTCTCGTGGCCGGCGAGGATCATGGTCGCGGCCTCGTCGCGCAACTGTTCCTCGGTGAACGCCGCGCCGGTCTCGGGATCGCGCGCAGCGTCAAGCAGGTCGAACAGATCGCGCGGCGGCGCACCCTCCTGCTTGCCGATGGCACGGCGCTCGGTCATGACCGTCGTCATGAACTCCATCCAGCGCTTGCTGAAGCGCGCGCGGGCGAAATCCTGCGGGCTCGGCCAGCTCAACGGCAACAACAGGTCGAGCGGATGCGGCCGCGCGAGGTTCTCGCCATACTCCATGATGAGCTCGCGCAGCGTGGTGCCGTGGCGCCCCATCTCGAAAGAGAACATGGTGCGGCCAGCGATCTCCAAGGTCATGCGCTGCATGGCGTCGCGGATGTCGACCGGCTGGTTGCTATTCGCTTTCAGCTTTTCGATCGCCTCGTCGACGCCGGCGATCATGTGCGGCACCAAAGTGGTGACGGCACGCGGCACGAATGCCGGCGCCAGCGTGCGCCGCTGGTGCTTCCATTTGCGCCCTTCAGCGATCAGCACGCCCTCGCCGAGAATTGGGCGCAGCACACGGATGCCGGGTGCCGTCCGCGTGTAGTTCTCGTAATTGTCGACCAGCACATGCTTGATGGCGTCGGGCCGGTTGACGATGAAATTGCTGCGCAGGAAGAAGCGCGCCTGGATCAGATCCTCCTGATAGGCGCGCGGTCCCCAGGTGGAGATGACGCTGTCGCGCATCGCCATGATGCGGCCGATCGTCCCCATGCCTTCGGGCGCACGGGGCGGGCTCGGCGGGACCAGGGGCCGACGTGCCACCGGAACGTCAAAGGCTTCGGCGATGCTCATGGCTCTCTCCGCGGCAGACGCGCTGCAAGAAAATAGCTAGTAAGTCAGTTCGGCAACCGCAATCCTGTTCTCCTGGGCAGGCCAGGCCCGTGCCACAATCCGTTCTTCGTTGAACTCTGCCACGATGTTACGTCCAACGTCCGAGGCCGGGAGCCGCAGGGTGGCGTCTGAGTTCGTGGGTACGCCCGGCTTGACGTCGGCCGGCTCCTTGCCGTCGAACAGCACGACGTCCCGCGGCAAGCCGAAATAGCCCCGCGGCCGGGACATGATCACGACCGCGCCCGCGCCGGCATCGGCCGGCCCGAGCGGGCGTGCAGCCCGAAGATGCACGACGGCTGACGAGCGCGCGAAGGGCGAGCGATAGATATGGGTCGTCGGCGCGTCGGGCGACGTCAGGACGAATTCGAGGAACGCGGTGGGATCGACCTGCAACGGCCCCCAGCGGCCGTCGGCCGCCGTCTTGATGCTGTACAGTGGATCGCCCCTGCGCTCACCGCTTTCTGGATCGACGCGGAAGACTTCGACGGAGGCACCGGCCACCGGGCGATTGGTCGGCGTGGCGCCAGCCATCCCCGTCACCAGGCCGCTCAGCTTGACGCTCGCTTCGGGCACGATCGCGATGCGCGTCGGCTCGCGGCCGGCGATGAACTTGTAGATCTCGCGAAAAGCGCGCGGATGCAATGCGACCTCGCGATGATCGAGCACACCAAGCACAAGATTGGTGGCGCCCTTGAGCTCCGGGCCCTCTACGGTGACGCCCGTCGGCACGCCCGGTTTGCCGATGAAGCGGCCATCGGCCTGCGCATATTTGTCCATGCCGTCGCTGCGCAGCGTGAGGAACGCCGGCCCGGGCGTCACCTCGCTTTCGCCTTCGTTCAGGCCGCGCAGGAACGCGCCGCGTCCGTTGAATTCGCTGCCGATCAGATCGTCGATGGCAAAGACCCCATGATTGGGCGTGCCGCCAAGCACCGCATGACTGACGTCGCCAGCGCCGCCATTCTTGATGACGTTGCGGATGGCGTAGCCGCCGCGGGAGAGGCCGACCAGCGCGACGCGGTCTGCTCCGGTGCGGCGCTTCAGCTCGGCAATGGCCGCAGCCAGTTCGCGGCGTTGATCTTCCGCCGAGGAACGATTGGCCTGTTCCACCCGGTCATCGTCGCGCGCGTTGGGATTCGTGAAATTGATGGCCGACATGCGATCCCGCGCGACGCCATTGGACTCCATCCGCCATAACGTCGTCATCCAGACTGCATCGCAGTCGCCATTGCCATGGACGAACAGGATCGGCGGCACTTCAGCTGTCGGGGCCGCAGGCGCAGTCTGCGCCCACGCCATTGTTCCGAATTTCGCAGTCGCGAAAGGCAGCGCGCTCGCGCCCAGCAGAATCGTCCGTCGCGACAGTTTCATTCTCGTCCCTCCCTGAACTTTCAAGCGTTCAAAACCTGTCCGCTGGGTCGCTTATAACCGCCTAAACACTGGACAGCGAAGGACTTTCGCAGGCATCAGTGGAGGGGCAGGAATCGTCCGACGTCGCTCACCATGCAGGTGGAAGGGGATATGACCGAGCAGCCGAAACGTCAGAGAAGTACCGGCGACGGCATCACCGCCCCGCTGCGATATACTGTGTTCCGGCGCATCTGGCTCGCCAGCCTGCTCTCCAATCTCGGGCTCTTGATCCAGGGCGTGGGCGCGGCCTGGGCGATGACGCAGATGGCGGCCTCGGCGGACAAGGTGGCGCTGGTGCAAACCGCCCTGATGCTGCCGATCATGCTGATCTCGATGCCGGCCGGCGCCATCGCCGACATGTATGACCGGCGCATCGTGACGCTGGTCTCGCTCTCGATCGCGCTGATCGGCGCGACCGCGCTCACCGTGCTCGCCTGGCTCAAGCTGATCACCCCGGAAACCCTGCTCGCCTTCTGCTTCATCGTCGGCAGCGGCAATGCGCTGTTCGGTCCGGCATGGCAGTCCTCGGTCAGTGAGCAGGTGCCACCGGACGCGCTACCTTCGGCAGTGGCGCTGAACGGCATCAGCTACAACATCGCGCGCAGCTTTGGTCCCGCGATCGGCGGCGTCATCGTCGCGTCCCTCGGTGCCGTGGCGGCCTTTGCCTGCAACGCGATTCTTTATCTGCCGCTGTTCGTGGTGCTGATCCTGTGGCGGCGCACCACCGAGCCCTCGCGCCTGCCGCGGGAAAAGCTCAACCGTGCCATGGTCTCCGGCTTTCGCTACATCACCAACTCGCCGCCGATCAAGATCGTGCTGTTGCGCACACTGGTGATGGGTCTGATCGGCGGTGCTGTCATGGCGCTGATGCCGCTGATCGCACGCGACCTCCTGCATGGCGGCGCGCAGACCTACGGCATCTTATTGGGTGCGTTCGGCATGGGCGCGGTGGTCGGCGCGCTCAACATCCACGAGCTGCGCAAGCGCATGAGCGGCGAGTCGGCGATCCGTGCCTGCACGATCTCGATGGCCTTTGCGATGGCCGCGCTCGCGATCAGTACGGAGCCGGTGCTCACGGCGGCAGCCCTGGTGCTAGCCGGCGCCGTCTGGATGGCTGCGGTGGCGCTGTTCAACATCGGCGTGCAGCTCTCGGCGCCACGCTGGGTCGCGGGGCGCTCGCTCGCGGCGTTTCAGGCCGCGATCGCTGGCGGCATCGCGATCGGCGCCTGGGGCTGGGGTCACCTTACCGACTTTGCCGGCGTCGAGGTCGCGCTGCTGGTGGCCGCGAGCCTGATGCTGGTCTCACCGCTGCTCGGATTCTGGCTCGCGATGCCGCGTGTCGGCGCGCGCAATGAAGACGCGGACGTGCTGGCCGATCCCGAGGTGAAACTGTCGCTCACGGCGCGCAGCGGGCCGCTGGTGGTCGAGATCGAGTATCGGGTCAGCCAAGAGAACGCGCGCGCCTTCCACAATGTGATGCAGGACGTGCAGCTCTCCAGGCAACGCAACGGCGCCTATGGCTGGTCGATCGCGCGCGACATCGCCGATCCGGAATTGTGGACCGAGCGCTATCACTGTCCGACCTGGCTCGATTACCTGCGCCAGCGCAACCGCTCGACGCAGTCCGAGCGCGCGCTGCATCAGCAGGCGATCGATTTCCATATGGGGCCGGAGCCGGTGCGCATCCGCCGCATGCTGGAGCGTCCGTTCGGCTCGGTGCGCTGGAAAGAGGAGACGCCGGACCGCGCCGCAAGCGAGGTGCTGCCTGTCGTCGCGAGCGCGGCGGGAAGCAGCACGTAAATCATCACAACGTCATTCCGGGGCATCGCGCAGCGATGAACCCGGAATCCAGAGATTGTGGCGCGAGATTCCAGGTTCGCGATGACGAGAAGACTTCTACTGCCCGTGCTCGGTCAGCACCTTGTCGCATGCCTTGCTCAGGCGGGAGCGATTCTGCTTGAGGCACGACAGCACGGCCATATCGCCATTGTTCATCACGGCGCGGCAGAAGCGCGAGACATCGCGCGCGCAGGCATCGTGCCCCTGCTGCGCTGATGCGCCCGATGCAACGAGAATAAAGGGAATAACAAAAAGAAACCTGGTCATCGCGTGACGCCTCTTACCCGGACAATAGGCGGGCGAAGCTAGTGCGACGGTTCCATCACCGCAACGACTTTGTGAAGCGATGATCTTGGAGATGATCTTGGACAAGTCACCCCGGCTTGCGCCGGGGCACTTGCACGACGGTAGGGAGCTCAAGGACGTGATGGCTGCGTCGCCACCACGAAGGACCGATGTCTTACTTGGCGCTCTCCTTGGCGCTCTCGTTCGCGTCGGCGACCTTGCGGGTCGCGCTCTTGGCGAGATCCTTGTCCATCACGGCGCGGCAGCCGGGGCTGAGGTCGGCGCGGTGCTTCATCATGCAGGCGGTGATCTTCGGGATGTTGGGGATTTCCGACGAGCACAGGCGGAAGGCGTCGCCGGTGCACATCTGCTGCGCCTCGGCGGTGTAGGCGAAGCTGGAGGTCGACGAGATGATCGAGACGAGGGCGGCAAAGCCCAGGGCCAGGCTGGAGTCGCGGATCTTGGCAATCAGAGACGTATTCATTTGAAGCTCCCATTGGCACCGCATCTGCGGGGCCCGTTGTTAATGGGAACTACGATGCTCCACGAAAACCGTTTCCACTGTGATGACGGTCACGAGCGACCCGCTGACTGTGACGTCGGTCACGCTAGGAATCCACCTGAAATTCCTCCGCAATCGCCGTCGTGTTGGTGTCACGTTAACTGTTCCTTCGCATTAATGGCTGGGCGCGAGGGAAAAGCGCTTGTTTGGTTGCGTATTTGGAAAGAGCAGCGATGCGTAATGCGTTGGGCCTGATGGTGGCCAGTGTGATTGCGGCGGTCGTGATCGCCGGAGGTTGGTTTTTCTATTCCTCGCGCGCCGAAACGGCCGCTCCCCAGACCACAGCCGCGCGCAAGCCCGATACTGCGCCGGCAAAACTCACCGCAAAGGACGACGTCGAGATCACGGCGGCACTGTCCGGCAAGCAGGTCGCTGCGGCCGCGCCACCCCCGCAGCCAGCGCCTCCCCCGGCCCCCGTTGCGCAAAAGCCGGCCTGCGCCAATCCGAACGCGCTCGGCGTTGCCCGCGTGGTCGAGATCGACACCACAGGCGGCCCCGGCTTCGGCTTCGATCATTTCAAGCAGTTCGACTTCCTCACCGAGAAGGAAGTCGTGCTGACCTTCGACGACGGCCCGTGGCCGAACAACACGCCTGCGGTGCTGAAGGCGCTCGCCGATGAATGCACGAAAGGCCTGTTCTTCTCGGTCGGCAAGCATGCGACCTATCATCCGGAAATCCTGCGCCAGGTGCTGGCACAGGGCCACACCGTCGGCACGCACACCTGGTCGCACGTCAATCTGAACGGCAAGAAGATGACGGAGCAGCAGGCCAAGGATGAGGTCGAGAAGGGGTTTAGCGCGGTAAAGTACGCGCTCGGCACCAACCCGGCGCCGTTCTTCCGCTTCCCGCAGCTTCAGCACAATCCGGCGATCGTGAATTATTTCGGCACCCGCAACGTCGCGATGTTCTCGACCGACATCGACTCCTTCGACTTCAGAAAGGGCGCCACGCCGGAAAAGATCGTCGAGACTGTCATGACCAGGCTCGACAAGCTCGGCAAGGGCATCATCCTGATGCACGATTTCCAGAAGCACACCGGCGAAGCGCTGCCGACTCTGCTCGCGCGCCTCAAGGCCGGCGGCTACAAGGTCGTGCAGATGAAGGCCAAGACGACCTTCCAGACGCTGCCGGAATATGACGAGGCGCTGATGAAGGATCTCAAGGTGCCGACTGCTGCGTCGAACGCGCGCCCGATCTCGAGCGTGGTGCAAACGGTCTCGCAGTAGCGCGTCAAATCAGCGCACAGATGCGTCATGGCCGGGCTCGCGCCCGGCCATTGTCGTTTCTGGGAGAGCGCGTTTAGCTCTTACTTACCAGTAGATGCCGTGGCGATGCAGCTCGCTGATGATCCGGCCTTCGGTCCAATAGGCCTTGTGCTTCGGCTTGCTCGCCTTTGCAGTCGTCTTGGTCGGGGTTTGGGTGATCGGCTGCGCCGTCGTGGTGGTGGCAGCCTGGGTTTGCGTGGTCGCAGGCGCTGAATTTGTGGTCGGGGCCGCGGCGGGCGCCGGGGTGGAGACGGCGGAGGGCCGCTCGACATAGGCCGGCGTCTCGGCAGGCTTGGCCGCATCGGTCGACTGCGCCACCGTCATGTTGGTCGTGGTCGGCGGCGTGGCGGCCGGCTCATTGCTTGCCAGCGACAGGCTGCGGGGACCGGCAGCCTGGGCGGACGCCGAGGCGAGAACCAGGGCGGCAATCAGAAGGATTTTGCGCATGTTGTGTCTCCCGTTTTTGGCGTGGTGGCAAACTAGGAGATGCGCGCGCGGGGTTATGTGACGCGCGTCACGCAAATGCGCGGCCCCATTGAACCGACTCGAGATGAGCCTCAGCAGCCACGCCGATATCCGATCGGCCGCGCAACGCGTCGTCACGACCGCGCTATGCGCAGGACGTGACAGCCAACTCGTCGCAAACAGCCTGTGAAGAGGGGATTCAAGGCGCTGGTGCCGCAAGAGGGATTCGAACCCCCGACCCCGTCATTACGAATGACGTGCTCTACCGACTGAGCTATTGCGGCGGACCATGAGCAGGGCCGGTGCCGGCCCCCTACGCGCGCCCCTGATATCGGGCATGGCCCGAATTGGCAAGGAGAAGCGGGCCCGGGACGCCGATCAGGCGCCCCAGCGGGACCAGAATCCGCGCCAGCCACCGGCCTGGGCCTTTGGCGTGCCGATTTGTTCCGTAAATTCGTCGGCCGGACCCTCGTCATCGATGCCGGGATCGTCTGGCGCACGGACAATCGGGATGACGGCGGGAATCGGCACTGGCGCTGGCTTGCCGAGATCGGGTCGGGCCCGGAACACGGGCGTAGCCGCCACCGGCGCTGATTCGACCGGCTCCGGGGCCGGTTTGGCCGGCTCGGCGGGCGCAGGCTCGATGACCTTGGTCTCGGAAGCCCTGGTTTCGGAAACCTTTGGCTCGGAAGGCTTGGTCTCGGACGGCTTGGTCTCGGTCTCAGGCGCCTTTGCTGCGGGCGGAGAATTGTCCTGGGGTGCCGGCGCTGGAGCCGGGTCTGCCACGGATGCCTCGTGAATCGGTTCCGGGTTCGCGGCGCCAGCCGTGACCCGTTTCGGCGGCGGGGCGGCCAGCATGGCCTCCTCGAACGGGGAGGATTCGATCGTGGTGCCCTTGTCTGACGGCAGGCTCGCCACTGGCGTCTGCCACTGGAAGGCGTCGAGGCGGCCCGTGACCGGGGAGACCGGACGCCAGCGGTCGCTGACATAGCCGTCCGCGGTCCAGGCGGGGTCGTGGCGGGCGCGCACGGCGCGCAAGGTCCAGGCGCGGGCACGGCCGCTGTCGCCATGCTCGGTGCGCTCGACCTCGGCCATCAGCAGCGCGACGCGCTGGGTCGGATCGGCCACGAACGGCGCCAGTGCCTCGCGAGCGCGGGCGAACTCGGACGCATCGATCGCGGCGCGCGCGATCGCCAGCGCGCCCTCGATATGGCCAGGCGTCTTCGCGGCAAGCGTCTCGACGCGCTGCAAGCGCTGGCGGGCGGAGTCGCCGAGCTTCACATGCGCATAGGCGTCCGCGAGATCGGGATGCGGATGCGCGAGCCACGCCGCCTCCACCATCTTCATGGCACGGCGTACCTGGTGCGCCTCGCTCTCGAATTTTGCGGCGAGCACAGCCGCCGGCACCAGGGTCGGCGCGAGTTTTACCGCCTCCATCACGCTCTCGCGCGCGACGTCGCGGTCCATCGTTTCCAGTTCGAGCGCGCGCGCCGTGAGCAGCACGCCACGCTGACGGCGATAGGTCGCCCTGTCGATCAGCCCCGCGGACAGGTTGGAGCTGAGGATCGCAAGCGCGCCGCTCCAGTCGCTGCGCGCGCAACGGAAGCCGAGCACCGCATGCGACGCCCAGGTCGACGACGGTGACAGCTTGATCGCCTCTTCGGCGATCATCACGGCCGAGACCGCATCGTCGGCGCGCTGCGCCTCGATGAAGAGGCCGCGCAGACCGAGCAGGCGCGTGTCCTCGCGCTCGGCCATGGCGCGGAAGGCGCGCTGCGCCTCTTCGCGGTTGCCTTCGAGCTGCGCCGATTGCGCGTGCAGCAACAGCGCGAGCGGATCGCTCGGCGTGTGGCGGCGCGCCGCGGCCGCGTGACGGCGCGCGGCCGCCGTGTCGCCGTGTCCGATCGCGAGCAGGCCGTGGGTGATGGCGTGACGGCCGCGCGCGTGGCGCTTCTCGTGACGCCGGCGGCGCAACCGACCCGGCATGCGCCAGATCACGGTCAGGATGCTCCAGAGGAAGACGACTGCTACGGCGAACAGGCCGAGGCCGAGCGCGAACACCGGAATGCTTGGTGATGCCCGAAAAACGCCCCAGGTCATCACGACATCGCCGGGCTGGTCGGCGACCCAGGCTGCGCCGGCCCCAGCCAGAGCGATCAGGATGAGAAACAGAACGACGCGAAGCATGAAAATCCTATTGCGCAGCTTTGGCGAGATCCGCCATGGCATCGTCGGCGAATTTGCGGGAGGCGGCGAGGGCCGCATCGCGCGCATCGGTCTTGTCGAGCCATGCTTTTGCCGGCTCGCGCTCGGCCTCGGGCAAGGTCTTCAATTCGCGGCGCGCTTCGTTGAAGTCATTGCGCAGCGCTGCGGCGGTCACCCGCGCGACGATGGCGCCGCGGTCGTTGCCGACGGCATCGGTGCGCTCGATGCGGACGAGCTTTGACGCGCCGGCCTGAAGGCGTTCGACGATACCGGTGCCGCTGGTCTGCGCCTCCGCGGGCGGTGACAGCTTTGGCACGATGTTGAGCAGCTCCCGGCTCAGCGCGACCGGGGTCGGAATGCCCGACGCCGCGAAGGCGTCGAGCGGCTTCAGTGCGGCGGGATCGGCAGAGAACGAACGTGCCGCCGCAAGCTGCGCGGCATAGCCGTCGCCGTGACGAACGGCGACATCGAGCAGCGACGCCGCCACGACGCGGCGCAGCGGCTTGTCATCGGCAGGCTTTGCGTCGGCGATTTTTTCGCCCTGCTGTGCGAGCTCGGCGCGCTCGGCCTTGATGCTCTTTTCGAGCTGGGCGATGCGATCGTTGACAGCGGAGATATCCGGCGCGGCCGCCGCATCGCGCGGCGCCGCCTTCACCGCGTCCACGGTGCTCGCGAGCTTGTCCGACTGCGTACGGACCGCGGAGATATCGCTGCGCAGACCCGCAACGGTTTTCTCAAGCGCATCGACGCGCGCGGCCGCGGCTGGATCCGCGGCGGGCTTGCTGACCTTGGCCTCGACGCTGGCGACGCGGCCGCTCAACGCGTCGACGGCGGCTGACGTGACCTGCGGCGCAGCGGGCGGCGCCTGCACCGCGGGCCAGCCCAGCATCCAGCCGACCGCAATGACGAGTGCGGCCGCCACTGCGCCCGACAGCGGCGCGATCACCCAGGGCGACACTGGTGCCGGCGGAACGGCCGTCGTGGCTTCGCGCCGCTCCGGTTCGGATTCAGCCTTGACCTGCTCGCTTGCAGCCTCCGCATTTGTCTCAACGTGCTCGGGCTGCGGCTCCGGCGGCGCCTCACCCGCCTGCTGCGGTTGGGTGGAAACTTCCGTGGCTTCGAGATCGATGGTGGGCGGCGTGCGCTTGGCACGGCCGGATTCGGGGGCCAATCCTGCGTCTTCAGGCTTGTCATCGGCCATCGCCACGTTTCCCTCAACTGCAAAGCGTACTGATCCGGACCCTTTTTCGTCGGATTCGGCCCGTTCTCTTACGCCAAACGGGTCCGCAAAGCACGCTCCAAGGTTTCAAACAGGGCATTTTCGTCCGGCGACGCCGCGACGGTGACCTGTGTCGCACCCGCCTCGCGCAGGACGGCGGCGACATTCTCGGACAGGCAGCATTGCGGGATGGCCAGTGCGGAGATTTCGACGCCCTCTCCGCGCGCCGCCTCAAGGAAGGCCCGCGCGGTGCGGCGGGAATAATGCAGGACGGCCTCGATGCCGTGGGCGGCAAAGCCGTCGCAGACCTCGCGGGGCAGATGCCTGACCGGCGCCATGCGGTAGGTCGTCTGCGTGACCACATCAAAACCGTCGGCGCCGAGCTCGCCGGCGAGATCGCGCGACAGGTCAGCCCCGGCGAGATAGAGCAGCGTGCTTTTCTTCTTCAACCGCTTGTCGCGCGCGCTCGTCAGCACCGTGTCACGCAAGGCGGCCGCATCGCCGCCGGCGACGATCACCTCGACGAACCCGGCCTCGCGGGCGACCGAAGCGGTGTGTTCGCCGACCGCGAACAGCGGCAGTTTCAACAGCTTCAGTTCCGCCAATTGCGGCACGATGGCGCGGATCGCGTTGGCCGAGGAGACGATGACACCGCCATATTTGGTCTCGCCCGAATCGTGGAACGCGACGGGCTCGAACTTCAGGAGCGGCGCAAGGTGCACGTCGAAACCACGCGCGCGCAAGGCGACCGCGGTGGTCTCATTGTCAGGATGCGGCCGTGTCACAAGAATGGCCATGGTCTATATTCCCGGGCATGTCGTGGTGAAGCTTCAAGGGATAAAGACAAAGCGTGACAATTGCGCTTGGCGACCCCGGAATGCTACCGGACGTACCAGAACTCTGCTTTACGGATGAGCGCAAGGCCGCAAATTGGATAACGATTCGCCAATGCTGGTGCTGGGTATCGAAACCACCTGCGACGAGACCGCCGCGGCGGTGATCGAGCGCGCGGCTGACGGCAGCGGAACGATCCGCTCCAACATCGTGCGCTCGCAGGTGGACGAGCACGCCCGCTTCGGCGGCGTGGTGCCGGAAATCGCCGCGCGCGCGCATGTCGACCTGCTCGACGGTATCATCGAACGCGCCATGAAAGAGGCCGGGGTCGGGTTTGCCGAGCTGTCCGGCGTCGCCGCCGCCGCGGGTCCGGGGCTGATCGGTGGCGTCATCGTAGGGCTCACCACGGCAAAAGCCATCGCGATGGTGCACGGCACGCCGCTCGTCGCCGTGAACCATCTCGAGGCGCATGCGCTGACGCCGCGCCTGACCGACCGGCTCGATTTTCCCTACTGCCTGTTCCTTGCCTCCGGCGGTCACACGCAGATCGTCGCTGTCGTGGGCGTCGGCCAATATGTGCGGCTCGGTACCACCGTCGACGACGCCATCGGCGAAGCCTTCGACAAGGTCGCGAAGATGCTGGGGCTGCCTTACCCGGGCGGACCGCAAGTCGAACGCGCGGCTGGCAACGGCGATGCCGCGCGCTTTGCGTTGCCGCGGCCGATGCTGGGACGCGCGGACGCAAATTTCTCGCTGTCAGGCCTCAAGACCGCCGTGCGTAACGAAGCGAGTCGCATTGTGCCGCTGGAGCCACAGGACATCAGCGATCTCTGCGCGAGCTTTCAGGCCGCGGTGCTGGAATCGACCGCCGACCGGCTGAGCGTCGGCCTCAAACTCTTCCGCGAGCAGTTCGGTGCGCCGCACGCGCTCGTCGCCGCCGGCGGCGTCGCCGCCAACCAAGCGATCCGCAGCGCATTGCAGGACGTCGCCGACAAGGCACAGACGCAGCTCATCATGCCGCCGCCGGCGCTCTGCACCGACAATGGCGCCATGATCGCCTGGGCCGGCGCCGAGCGCCTCGCGCTCGGCCTGACCGATACGATGGAAGCGCAGCCGAGGGCGCGCTGGCTGCTCGACGCGAACGCCACGGCGCCCGCCGGCTACAGCAACACGCGCGCGGGATACTAGCCATGCCGGCATTCCAATCCGTCGCGGTGATCGGCGCCGGCGCCTGGGGAACGGCGCTGGCAACCGTCGCGGCGCGCGCAGGGCGCAGCGTCACGCTCTGGGCGCGCAACGCGGAGCACGCCGCGCGCATCGCCTCGACACGCGACAATCCGCGGCTGCCGGGCGTGATGCTCACGCCAGACATCGTGGTGACGAGCGAGCTGGCCTTGGCGGCGCGCGCCGACATGATCCTGATCGCAACGCCCGCGCAGCATCTGCGCGGCGCGGTCAACGCGCTTGCATCGCATCTGACAGGGCCCGTGCCGATCATCGCCTGCGCCAAGGGCATCGAGCACGGCACGCACAAGTTCATGACCGACGTGATCGCGGAAGCCGCGCCCGCCGCGCAGCCCGCGATCCTGTCCGGCCCGAGCTTTGCCGACGACGTCGCGCGCGGCCTGCCGACCGCAGTCACGCTCGCCGCGAAGGATGAGCAGCTCGCAAGCGCCCTGGTGCAGGCGCTGGGTTCGCCGACCTTCCGGCCCTATCACTCCACGGACGTGCGCGGTGTCGAGATCGGCGGCGCGGCGAAGAACGTGCTGGCGATCGCGGTGGGCATCGCGGTTGGACGCAAGCTCGGCGCGTCGGCACAGGCCGCACTCACCACGCGCGGCTTTGCCGAGCTCGCCAGGTTCGGCCGCACGCTTGGCGCGCGCGGCGAAACCTTGGGCGGCCTGTCGGGCCTCGGCGACCTGATCCTGACCTGCTCGAGCCCGCAATCGCGCAACTTTGCGCTCGGGCTCGCGCTCGGTCGCGGCGAGAAGGCGCCGGCCGGCAAGCTTGCCGAGGGCGAGTCGACCGCACCGGTGCTGATTGAACTTGCGGCTTCGCAAAATATCGAGATGCCGGTATCACAGGCGGTGGCGGCGATCCTCGATGGCAAGACCACGATCGACGCCGCGATTTCAGGACTTTTGACGCGCCCCTTCAAGGCTGAGGAATGAGCATGGCGTACTGGCTGGTGAAATCCGAACCGTCCGTCTGGTCCTGGGACCAGCAGGTCGCCAAGGGCGCAAAGGGCGAGGCATGGACCGGCGTGCGCAATTTTACCGCGCGCCAAAATCTCGTGGCCATGAAGAAGGGCGACAAGGCGTTCTTCTATCATTCCAACGAAGGCAAGGAGATCGTCGGCATCGCCGAGATCATCAAGGAGGCCTATCCGGATCCGACCGACAAGACCGAAAAATTCGTCTGCGTCGACATCAAGGCCGACAAGCCCTTGAAGACGCCGGTGACGATGGCCGCGATCAAGGCGGACAGGAAGCTCGCCGACATGGCGCTGGTGAAATATTCGCGGCTGTCGGTGCAGCCGGTGACGGCGGACGAGTGGAAACTCGTCTGCAAAATGGGCGGGCTGTAGTTGCTGCCGTAGACGCAGATCACGCGTCCGGCAGCGCAAACACCGCACATGGCGATGCGATCCCGCGCAGCGCATGCGTTCCGAGATCAATCAACTGCGCGTCGGTCTCGGCGGCGAGCGCGCCTGAGACGAGCACGGTCTTGCCGAGCGGCCGGCACAATCCCTCGAGCCGGCTTGCCAGATTGACGGCGGATCCGATCGCGGTGAAGTCCAGGCGGTTGGCGGCGCCGATATTGCCCCAGAGCATTTCGCCGAGATGCAGCGCCGCACCGAAGGACAAAAGCGGCAGCCCCTGCCGATGACGCTCCTCGTTCAGATGCGCCATGCCGGCTTGCGCAGCGGCCGCCGCGCGCAAGGCTGCCTGGCAGGCACGACGCGGCGGCTCATCGACTACCGGAAAGATCGCAAGCACGCCGTCACCGATGAATTTCAAGACCTCGCCGCCGAAGGCGTGAACCGCACCGGCGATGCGGTCGAACCAGGCGTCGAGTGCCGCGATGACGGCGGCAGGCGGGTTGCTTTCCGACAGCGCCGTAAAGCTGCGCAGATCGGCATAGAGCAGCGCGGCCTGAATGGTCTCGCCGAGGTCGCGGCGCAGAGGTGCTGCCAGCACGCGCGCGGCACTGCGCCGGCCGAGATAGGCTTCGAGCGTTGCAAACAGCGTGGCACGCGCGGCGAGGACGGCCAAGGGTGCAGCGGCGAAACGCGCGGCTTGCTTCAATTCGTCGATCTCGTCCGACGTGAAGGCACGTGGTCCGATCCAGCCGAGCGACGGGCCATCTTGCCGCGCCCCGATCACGTCTTCGTGCACGATGCCGCCTGCGATATCGCCGAGCCAGCGGCGGCCGGCATCACCGGGCGCTTGCGGCGCAAACGCTGCTGCGCCCGAGGCAAAGCCCAGAGCTTCGATGACCGCGCCGCTGTCGGCGCGCCACAGCCAGGTTCGTCGCGCGATCAGGGGATGCGGCACGTCGAGGGTCAGCGCACCGGCTGCGAGCGGCAGTCCGTCCGCGACCAGATGCGCACCAAGTTCCGCGAGCAGACGGTCCGCGCTCCCGGTCTCCGCTCCGGAATCGACGAGCCAGGCGAGCGTGGAGGAAAGTTTCATGACGCGATCATGGCGTCCGCCCGCCCTCTTTGTCACGGCCTATCCTTGACGATACGGGTTGGCGCCGCCATCTCCGAGAGCGCAACGGAGAACGCAGCTGCAATGACCGAGCCGTTCATAGTTCGACGCGAAACCCAGATCGCGGCCCCGCGTGCCACCGTTTTTGCTTTCCTGACGGATCCCGACAAGATTTTGAGCTGGATGGGCACCGAGGCGACGATGGAGCCGCACCCCGACGGGCTCTATCTGCTGAAGGGCATCGGCCCGCGCAGCGGCGTGGCCCGCGGCGCATTCCGCGAGGTCGTGCCGGTGCATCGTCTGGCCTACACCTTCGGCTGGGACGGCGGCCAGGAAGTGCCGCCCGGCTCCAGCCTGGTCGAGATCGATCTCTTTGAGCGCGACGGCGGCACCTTGCTGTGCATGACCCATAGCGGCCTGCCCAACGAAGCGCAGTGCATCAGCCACAGCAAAGGTTGGGCACATTATCTGGGACGGCTGACGAGCGCAGCCGCCGGCCGCAATCCGGGCCCCGACAAGGGCCTGCCGAACGAGAAGATGTAAGCTAGAGCATGATCCGGAAAAGTGTGAAGCGACTTTCCGAAAAGGTCATGCTCAAACTAAAGACCTAAACCGCTGCCGTTGCCACGACCTGCGCCAGAAGCTGCTCGCGTCGCGCCTGCGAGCGCTGGCCCTTCATGGTCGCGGCAAAGCGCTCGAGGATGCCGTCCTCGAAGGCCGTGACGATGGTGTCGTGCACGTAGCTCTTGCGGCAGATCGCCGGCGTGTTGGAGAGCTTGTCGGCCGCGGCGCGGATCGCATCCAGCACCTGCTTCTTGCGGCCGCGCTGACTGGTGGCCGGCGTGATCCGCGACAGCGATTCAACCACCACCGCCGATGCCATCAGCGTGCGAAAATCCTTCAGCGAAATCTTGATGCCGGCGATCTCGCGCAAAAACGCGTTCACCTGCGTGGTGTTCACCGCGCGCACGATGCCGTTCGCGTCGCGATACTGGAACATGCGCTTGCCCGGCACGCCGCGCAGAATGCCGATGGCGCGCACGAGCTTGGCTGCGTCGCACTCCTTCCGCACGGCCTTGCCGCCCTTGGCCTTGAACGTCAGCACGAAGCAATCGTCCTCCAGCGTGACGTTGGACTTGAGCAGCGTGGTGGCGCCGCGGGTGCCGTTGAGGCGCGCATAGGATTCATTACCCGGACGGATCGCGGTGCGAGCGATCAGCTCGATCACCGCCGAAAGCGCGAATTCGCGCGTCGGCTCGTCGCCGGACAGGAACGCCGAAACCTTGCGCCGGATTTTTGGCAGCGCGCCGACGAGCTTCTCCAGGCGATGCGCCTTGCGCTGCTCGCGGACCTTTTCCCAGTCGGCGTGATAGCGATATTGCAGCCGGCCTGCGGCATCGCGACCCACGGCCTGGAGATGCGAGCTGGGATCGGCCGAATAGCGCACCTCGCGATAGGCCGGCGGAACCGCCATGGCGTGCAGACGGCGGATGGTCCGGGCGTCGCGGATGTGCGCGCCGTTGGGGCGGACGAAGGAATAGCCCTTGCCGCGCCTGATGCGGCGGATGGTCAGCTCGTTCTGGTCGCCGAGGCGCAGCCCCAGCTCCCGGGCGAGGGCTTCCACCGTGGCCGGAGGGGTGGCGTCGTAGGTCTTTTTCGGGCTGGGGCGACGAAAAGGGGCCGGTTTGGGCCATTGTCCGAGCGCCTTTGCCAGCGCAATAGCGGCGGGATCGGCCGAAGCGGGCTGAAGAGCCCCCAAATTCTGCTGATCCATCATAGTCTTACGCCTTAGCTCCGCCTGTTACCCGTCAATGCCGTTGTTTTGGCTTTTGTTCCCGCCGGGCTTCGTTGAACCCGGTTTGGCCATTTAGGGGCTTCCGAACCGCATTGCGAGTCCCGAATCGGTGACATACGGTTTCTAAATACCGCCGCTGGCCGCATAGGGGGTTTGCAGCGGCGCTTCCCGATATCTCGGTAAAGAGCCCAGCCTCTCGCGCCAAGCCAGTCTCCGCCCCTGTTTCAGATTTGCGACAGGCCTCGCGCGCAGCTTGATCCTGCGCATGGTGGCGTGCCCGCCGAAGGTCCAGCTTGTCCTCCTTGTCGGGTGCGGTTAGCCCGACGCATACTCACGTCAATGATGATGTCGGCGTTGCGTTAAGCTTGCCGCATGTGGAGGGAAACATGTCCGAGAAGATCTACGATGTGCCGGCTGAGTGGGCGAAGCGCGCCTGGGTGGACCAGGGCAAGTACAAGGACATGTACGCCCGCTCGATCTCGGACCCGAACGGCTTCTGGGCCGAGCAGGCCAAGCGCATCGACTGGATGAAGGCGCCCCACAAGATCGAGAACGTCTCCTTCGCGCCGGGCAACGTCTCCATCAAATGGTTCGAGGACGGCGTCCTCAACGTCGCCTGGAACTGTATCGACCGGCATCTTCACAGCCGAGCAAATCAAACCGCAATCATCTGGGAGGGCGACGATCCCTCGCAATCCCGGCACATCACCTACAAGGAACTGCACGACGAAGTGTGCCGGATGGCCAACATCCTGCGCACGCGCAACGTCAAGAAGGGCGACCGCGTCACCATCTATCTGCCGATGATCCCGGAAGCGGCCTACGCGATGCTCGCCTGCGCGCGGATCGGCGCCATCCACTCCGTGGTGTTCGCGGGCTTCTCGCCGGACAGCCTCGCGCAGCGCATCAACGACTGCAAATCCAAGGTGATCATCACCGCCGACGAAGGCCTGCGCGGCGGCAAGAAGGTGCCGCTGAAGGCCAATGTCGACGCGGCGCTTGCCAAGGCCGACGGCGTCGACTGGGTCGTCGTGGTGAAGCGCACCGGCGGCAAGATCGACATGAACCCGTCGCGCGACCTCTGGTATCACGAGGCGGCCGCGATGGTGACGACGGAATGCCCCGCCGAGCACATGCACGCCGAGGACCCGCTGTTCATCCTCTACACGTCGGGCTCGACCGGCACACCGAAGGGCGTGCTGCACACCTCCGGCGGCTATCTCGTCTATGCCTCGATGACGCATCAATACGTCTTCGACTATCACGATGGCGACATCTACTGGTGCACCGCCGACGTCGGCTGGGTGACCGGCCACAGCTATATTCTCTATGGGCCGCTCGCCAACGGCGCGACCACGCTGATGTTCGAAGGCGTGCCGAACTATCCGGACAATTCCCGGTTCTGGCAGGTCATCGACAAGCACAAGGTCAACATCTTCTACACCGCGCCGACCGCGATCCGCGCGCTGATGCAGGGCGGCGACGAGCCCGTGAAGAAGACCTCGCGCGCCTCGCTCCGCCTGCTCGGCTCGGTCGGCGAGCCCATCAATCCGGAAGCCTGGGAATGGTATCACCGCGTGGTCGGCGAGGACCGCTGCCCGATCGTCGACACCTGGTGGCAGACCGAAACCGGCGGCATCCTGATCACGCCGCTGCCGGGCGCAACCAAACTGAAGCCGGGTTCGGCGACACTGCCGTTCTTCGGCGTCGTGCCTGAAATCGTCGACGCCGACGGCAAGGTGCTGGATGGCGAGACGTCAGGCAATCTCTGCCTCACCCGGTCCTGGCCGGGTATGATGCGCACGGTGTATGGCGACCACGCCCGCTTCGAGCAGACCTATTTCTCGACCTACAAGGGCAAGTATTTTACCGGCGACGGCTGCCGCCGCGATGCCGACGGCTATTACTGGATCACCGGCCGCGTCGACGACGTCATCAACGTCTCCGGCCACCGCATGGGCACGGCCGAGGTCGAGAGCGCGCTGGTCGCACATGAGAAGGTCTCGGAAGCCGCCGTCGTCGGCTTCCCGCACGACATCAAGGGCCAGGGCATCTACGCCTATGTGACCCTGATGGCCGGCGTTGAGCCAACCGAGGATCTGCGCAAGGAGCTCGTGACCTGGGTGCGCAAGGAGATCGGCCCGATCGCCTCGCCCGACCAGATCCAGTTCGCGCCGGGCCTGCCAAAGACCCGCTCCGGCAAGATCATGCGCCGCATCCTGCGCAAGATCGCCGAGGACGAGCCGGGCAGCCTGGGCGACACCTCGACGCTGGCCGATCCCGCCGTGGTCGACGACCTCGTCAAGAACCGGCAGAACAAGAAGAACGCGTCGGCTTGATTTGCAGCCGTCATTCCGGGGCGATGCGCAAGCATCGAACCCGGAATCTCGAGATTCCGGGTTCGCGACTTCGTCGCGCCCCGGAATGACGATCCAAAATTTGCACCCTCACGCACTTGTCAGGGGCGCCTCCCGCGCCGCCTGCCGTTTCCGGCCGAGTGTTGTTTTCAGGTCATTTACTTTAATTCGAACATTTCCTTTGTTCCCCGCCGTAAGGTAGGCCCCACACCGGACGTGGAAACCATCCGGTTAAGACACGCGGTTAAGAATGCGTGGGTGAGAGGCCGGCAGGACCCGGTTCAGGCGGTCTGCGCGACGATTTGAGGCCCCGCGAGGGGCGGCTGGGAAGTGGAGCAGATTATGTCGATGAGGATTGCGGTGGCATTGGCCGCCACCATCGGGGCGGGGGTCTTGATGTCGACGGCGGCCGAGGCGCGGCCGGAAATGGTGGGGATGCGCTCGGCCGAGTATTCGCCAGGCACCATCGTGGTCCGGACCAATGAACGCCGGCTCTATCTCATTCTCGATACCGATCATGCCGTGCGTTATCCGGTCGGCGTCGGCAAGTCCGGCAAGCAATGGGCCGGCACCACCCGCGTCGACGGCAAATACCGCAACCCGGCCTGGTCGCCGCCCGCCGAGGTGAAGCGCGACAAGCCGAGCATTCCCGACGTGATCCCCGGCGGCTCGCCGCGCAACCCGATGGGCGTTGCGGCAATGACGCTCGCCGGCGGCGAATATGCGATTCACGGCACCAACGTCCCGGGCTCGGTCGGCGGCTTCGTCTCCTATGGCTGCATCCGCATGCTCAACGACGACATCACCGATCTCTATTCGCGCGTGTCGGTCGGCACGACCGTGGTCGTGACGCGCTGACAGCTCCGATCAGGTTGAGGGAGAAAAGCCGCGTTGCGACGCGGCTTTTTTATTGCCAGAAGCGCCAGCCTCGCGCGCACCAGCCGTCGCGATGGCCGCCATTGTAGCTGCGGACATGGCCGCTTGCGAGAAGCGCCGCCGACACGCTTGCGGTGCGTTTGGTCGCGACATCGGCGACGACGCGGCCTTCATATTTGTCCGGTCCGATGTTGTAGATGGTAACGCCGCCCTGGCCGAGCAGCGCGCGCAGCGCGTCGGTCGCGGCCTCGGCCTTCGTCAGTTCGTCCTGGCAGGACGCCTTCAATTCAGGCGCGTCGATGCCGCGCAGGCGAACCCGCGTCACGAGATCGCGCCCCTCGCGTTGATGCACGCGCGCAAGAAAGGTGTCGCCATCGATGGTGCGGATGACGTCCACGGCCTGGCGCGTGTCCGGATTGCCGGCGTGCTGCAGGACGATTGCGGCATCCTGCGCCCGGACGTCGTCCGACCGCGACAACGGCCAGTTCAGCCCATGCCGAAAGGTCAGCACCACCGCGAACGCAATGCCGACCACAAACATCCACGGCAGCAGCCCTGCGAAACGGCGGCCGAACGGCGAACCGCGAAACGACGACCGATACGGATTGGGTCGATGCGGGATCTGATCTTGGGGGGACATCAGCCGACGCTGGACTGAGTCGGGCGAGCCGGCAAGGGAAGGTCAAGAGACGGCCTGGACTTTAGAAGTCCGAGGCGATGCCTTTGCGTTCCCAGTCGCCGTAGCGCGTGGGCTCCGGCCCTTTCGGACCCTGCATTTCCTTCGGCCGCGCCTTGTCTCGAGCCTCGGCTTCGGCCGCCGCGGCGGCCTGCCGGCGCGCCTCCGCCTCGGCCAGCGCCCGCTGGGCGGCCGGAGGCAAGGATTTCCGTTCCGGTGAAGAAGAATTGTCGCTCATCAAGAGGCTCTTTACCCCAGGACCGCGCCCCGCGCGATCCCCCAAGAGGTCGTCCAAAAGATCGTCCACGACGGTCGTCACGATCGGATGAAAAAACCAGAGGCGATTCTTACATTTGGCATATTCGCATGCCACTGATGCGGATCATCAGGCATGCGCCCTAGCGGCGGAACTGCCGCTCGCTCAGAACCTTACTTCCGCATGCCGTCTCAACGTTTCGCTCCCCCGACTGAAGTGCCTGGTCTCGCGGCACGACGTATCGCCGCCGACATCGTCGATGGTGTCCTGCACAAGCACCGCACGCTCGACGACCAACTCGACGGTGCCGGTGCCCATCCCGGACTGAAGACGCTGGCCGATCGCGACCGTGCGCTGATGCGCCGCCTGGTCGCGACCATTTTGCGCAAGCTCGGCACGCTCGGCCACGTGCTGTCGCGACTGCTCGACAAGGGCATTCCCTCCGACGCACCGCGCGCGCAGAGCGCGCTTCTCATCGGCGCCGCGCAGATCCTCTGGATGGATGTTCCCGATCACGCCGCGGTCGATCTCTCGGTCCGCCTCGTGCAATCCGATCGCCGCGCGGCGCGCTATGCCGGTCTCGTCAACGCCGTGCTGCGGCGCTGCGCGCGCGAGGGCAAGGCGCTGGTGGAAGAGGTCGCCACGCAATCGCTCGACATGCCGCCATGGCTGCTGGCGCGCTGGACCGCGCATTATGGCGAGGCCTCCGCACGCGACATGGCGCTGGCGCTCGGCCACGAACCCTCGCTCGATCTCACGGTGAAGTCCGACGCCGCGCAATGGGCGAGCCGGCTGCATGGCGAGGTGTTGCCTACGGGGTCGGTACGCACGCTGCTGCACGGCTCGGTGACCATGTTGCCCGGATTCGGCGACGGCCAATGGTGGGTGCAGGACGCCGCCGCCGCATTGCCCGCGCGTCTGTTCGGCGACATCGCCGGCAAATCCATCGCCGACCTCTGCGCGGCACCCGGCGGCAAGACGGCGCAGCTGGCGCAGGCCGGCGCCAAAGTCACCGCCATCGACCGTTCGCCGGCCCGTGTCGCGCGGCTGCGCGAAAATCTCGCGCGCCTGACGCTCCAGGCGGAGACCGTGGTCGCTGATGCCGTGGAATGGCAGGGGCCCGCCGAAGGGTTCGACGGCATTTTGATCGACGCCCCCTGCACCTCGACCGGCACGATTCGCCGCCACCCCGACGTCGCCTGGCTGCGGCAGGAATCCGACATCGCGTCGTTGGCCGCGCTCCAGCAGCGGCTGCTGCGAAAATCCGTCACGCTGCTCAAGTCGGGCGGCATGCTGATCTACTGCACCTGCTCCCTGGAACCCGAGGAGGGCGAGCAGGCGATATCAGCGCTGCTCGCCGCGGAGCCCGCGCTGCGCCGCGTCCCGATCGCCGCGTCCGAGGTCGCAGGCCTTTCCGAGATCATCACCGCCGACGGCGACCTGCGTACCCTGCCCTGCCATCTGCCGCATGCCGACCCGAGGCTCGGCGGGCTCGACGGATTTTTCGCCGCCCGGCTCGTTAAATCCTGATTTTGCACCGGATTTTGCTCCCCCGACACTGATTCGCGCGGTTTCAAGGTGGTGTCTTGCGGCCGATTTTGGGATTAAAAGGATTCGTCGGAATCCTCTCCCCCTTCAAGGCAAGGCGTGTCGGTCGCTCAACGCAGACGCATCTCGACGCTGGTCATGAACCGCTTCGCGCGGAACGTGCTTGCGCGCGCGAGCGGCGGACCGGTTGCGCTGTCGCGGCTCTGGCCCGGCCGCACCGACCGGCTGATCATCGCGCCGCATGATCTGCGCACCGCGGACGCCACCCGCGCCGCCGAGATCTATGCCGGACGCTTCGTCTTCGCCGGCAAGATCGTCAATTGCCACGGCCGCTCGATCTTCGATCTCGAGCCGCCGTCGGAAGACTGGGAGGTCGCGCTCCTCGGCTTCGGCTGGCTGCGCCATCTCCGCGCCGCCGACACCGCCCTGACCCGGGCCAATGCGCGTGCCCTGGTCGAGGACTGGATCTCCAATCCGACCAACAAGCGCCGCCCGGTCGCGCGGCGCGCCGACGTGCTGGCGCGGCGCGTGATCTCGCTGTTGTCGCAGGCGCCACTGGTGCTGGGCGATACCGACAACAAGTTCTATCGCCGTTACTTGCGCGGCCTCGCGCGTGAGATCCGCTATCTCCGCTACACCATGGTCGACATCCCCGACGGGGTGCCGCGCCTGCAAGTGTTGATCGCACTGTGCTACACCGCGCTGTGCCTCGCCAACCAGGCGCGCCACATCCGCAGCGTCTCGCGAAAACTCTCCGACGAGTTGCAGCGTCAGATCCTGCCGGACGGCGGGCACGTCTCCCGCAATCCCGGCGCGCTGATCGAGCTGTTGATCGACCTGCTGCCGCTGCGGCAGACCTTTGCCGCGCGCAACATCGCGCCGCCGCCGGCGCTGCTCAACGCCATCGACCGCATGATGCCGATGCTGCGCTTCTTCCGGCACGGCGACGGCAACTTTGCGCTGTTCAACGGCATGAGCGCGACGGCGTCGGATCTGCTCGCCACGCTGCTCGCCTATGACGACACCCACGGCGCGCCGATGGCGAACATGCCGCATACCGGTTTCCAGCGCCTCGATGCCGGACAGTTGACGCTGATCATGGACACCGGTGCGCCGCCGCCGCCCAATGTCAGCCACGATGCGCATGCCGGTTGTCTGTCGTTCGAATTGTCCTCAGGGATAAGCCGCATCGTAACCAATTGCGGCATGCCGACGACGGGCCGCGACAATTGGCGGCCCTTTGCGCGCGGCACCGCGGCGCATTCGACGCTGACCTATCACGACACGTCGTCGTGCCAGTTCGTCGAATTGTCGGCGATGAAGAAGCTGCTGCACGGCGCGCCCGTCGTCAGCGGGCCGTCCGAGGTCGAGAGCTATCGCGAAATCGTGCAGAACGGCACGCTGCTCACGGCCTCGCATGACGGCTATCTCGCAAAATTCGGCGTGATCCATCGCCGTGTCGTGATGGTCGCCGATGACGGTACGCGGCTCGACGGCGAGGACACGTTGTCGCCGCCGCAGGGCGGGCGCCTCAAGGGCGCCAACGCCGATTTCGCGCTGCGCTTCCATTTGCACCCGGCAGTGAAAGCAAGCCGCTTGTCGGATGCCCGCGGCGTCATGCTGGTGCTGCCGAACCGCGACGTCTGGACGTTTGAAGCGCTCGACGACAAGGTCGACCTCGAGGACAGCGTGTTCCTGGCCGGCAATGATGGCCCCCGCCGCACCGCGCAGATCGTGATCCGGCAGGACGCCCGCCAGGCCCCCTCGATCCGCTGGAGTTTTGTCCGCTCGACGGCCTCGCCGGCGGTCACCAATGCCCGCCGCAACGCGCGGCGGGAGCCGGAACTTCCGCTGTGAACGCGCGCGATTCGCACCGTTCCGCGTTATTGTAGAGATCGCCGAAAGCTGCTAACGAGCCTTCGCTCGCGCGACTGGCGACCTTGGATGGAGCACCATCGGGAAGCGCGGGACATATCTGCCGCGCGCCTGGGCATAGGGACTCCCTGAACAGAGGATCTTGCTCATGACTGACCATCCCCGCCGCGTCACCCGCGCCCTTCTCTCCGTTTCCGACAAGACCGGCCTGATCGAGTTCGCCCAGGCGCTCGCTTCGCACGGCGTCGAGCTGGTTTCGACGGGCGGCACCGCAAAAGCGATCGCCGCCGCCGGCCTCAAGGTGAAGGACGTCTCCGAACTGACCGGCTTCCCTGAGATGATGGACGGCCGCGTCAAGACGCTGCATCCGAAGGTGCATGGCGGGCTGCTCGCGATCCGCGACAATGCCGAGCACGCTTCCGCGATGAAGACGCATGGCATCGCGCCGATCGACCTGCTCGTCGTCAACCTCTATCCGTTCGAGGCAACCGTCGACAAAGGCGCCGGCTTCGAGGAGTGCATCGAGAACATCGATATCGGCGGTCCCGCGATGATCCGCGCCGCCGCGAAGAACCATGACGATGTCGCCGTCGTGGTCGAGGCGCAGGACTATCAGGCCGTACTCGACGAGCTCGCCGCCAACAACGGCGCGACGACGCTGAAGCTGCGCCGGCGCCTCGCCGCCAAGGCCTATGCACGCACCGGCGCCTATGACGCCGCGATCTCGAACTGGTTTTCGCGTCAGCTCGAGATCGATGCGCCCGACTTCCGCGCCTTCGGCGGCCGGCTGATCCAGGCGCTGCGTTACGGCGAGAACCCGCACCAGACCGCGGCGTTCTATGCGCTGCCGGACAAGCGCCCGGGCGTCTCCACCGCGCGGCAGTTGCAGGGCAAGGAGCTGTCCTACAACAACATCAACGACACCGATGCGGCCTATGAGTGCATCGGCGAATTCGATGCCAAGCGCACCGCGGCCTGCGTGATCGTCAAGCACGCCAATCCCTGCGGCGTCGCCGAAGGCCCCGACCTGGTCAGCGCCTATCGCCGGGCGCTCGCCTGCGACTCGACCTCAGCGTTCGGTGGGATCATCGCGATGAACCGCGCGCTGGATGCGGACACTGCGCGCGAGATCACAAAGATCTTCACCGAGGTGATCATCGCACCGGATGCCAGCGAGGAAGCGATCGCCATCATCGGCGCCCGGAAGAATTTGCGCCTGCTGCTCGCAGGCAGCCTGCCCGATCCGCGCGCGGCCGGCTTCACCGCGAAGACGGTCGCGGGCGGTCTGCTGGTGCAGAGCCGCGACAACGCTGTTGTCGACGACATGACTTTCAAGGTGGTGACGAGGCGCGCGCCGACCGACGCTGAAATGCGCGACCTGAAATTTGCGTTCCGGGTCGCAAAGCACGTCAAGTCCAACACCATCATCTACGCCAAGGATCTCGCCACCGTCGGCATCGGCGCGGGCCAGATGAGCCGGGTGGATTCGGCGCGGATCGCGGCACGCAAGGCCCAGGACGCGGCCAACGAATTGAAGCTTGCGGAGCCGCTGACCAAGGGCTCGGTCGTGGCCTCAGATGCGTTCTTCCCGTTCGCCGACGGCATGCTCGCCTGCATCGAAGCCGGCGCCACCGCCGTGGTGCAGCCCGGCGGCTCGATGCGCGACGACGAGGTGATCAAGGCCGCCGACGAGCACGGCATCGCCATGGTGTTCACGGGGACGCGGCATTTCAGGCATTGACCGGTTGTCGTCCCGGACAAGCGCAGTTCCTGACAACGCATGGCGTTGTCAGGAACGAAGCGCAGATCCGGGACCCATAGCCACAGGAAGTGGTTGTGGCACAAGATGCGCGTTACCGAGTCTTCGTCAAACTCGATCCTGTGGTCATGGGTCCCGGATCTGCGCGCGCTTGAGGCGCGCTTGTCCGGGACGACAGGGGAGTTACTTCTCTTTCACCCGCATCAACAACCCGAGCCCCGCGACGAAGAACACCACCAGCACCGCCATGCCGGCTTTCTGGCTGGCGGTGGCCGCAGTGATCATACCGATCAGCAGTGGGCCGACGAAGGACGTCACCTTGCCGGTCAGCGCGAACAAACCGAAATACTGGGCGATGCGGTCCTTCGGCGCGAGGCGGATCAGCATGGTGCGCGAGGCCGCCTGCAAGGGACCTCCGGCGGCGCCGATCAGGCACCCCAGCACGAGATAGGCGCGTTCGGCCGCGCCCGAGAACAGGGGGCCGCCGGGCACGGGCGGCGCGACCTTGACGAACAGGACGCTGTCCTTGTCGACCATCAGGATCGCAGCCAGCGACAACAGCAGGATCAGCATGCTGCCGGCGATCACGCGCTTGGGCCCCAATGAATCGTCCAGCTTGCCACCGAGCCAGGCGCCGAACGTGCCGGCGATCGCCAGCATGATGCCAAAAGTGCCGATCTGGATCGTGTGCCAGCCAAAGGTGCCGGCCGCGTAAATGCCGCCGAAGGCGAACAGCGATACCAGGCCGTCGGTGTAGATCATGTTTGCGAGCAGGAACGCCGCGAGCGATTTCTGTTTCGGCAACTCAGCGAGCGATTGCTTCAGCTCCGACAGTCCTTCGCGCAAGGCCTCACGCATCGGGCGCTTGGCCGGATAATCCGGCGTGAACAGGAACATCGGCGTCACGAAGATGACGAACCACAACGCCGTCAGCGGTCCGGTGATGCGGTCGCCCTGATGCGAGACCGGGTCGAGCCCGAATAGCGGTTCGAAGCCGAGCAGCGTGCGGCCGGTCTCGGGATTGGCGGCGAGGAAGCCGAGCACGATGATCAGACTGACGATGCCGCCGACATAGCCGGTGGCCCAGCCGGTGCCCGAGAGCCGGCCGATCCGTTCCGGCGGCACCAGCGTCGGCATCATCGCATTGTTGAAGACGGTGGCGAACTCCGCACCGACGCTCGCAAGCGCGAGCGCCGTGAGCAGCGGAGGGATGATGCTGGCATCGCCGGGCTTGCCGATCCACATCGTGCAGGAGCCGATCACCAAGAGTGTGCCGAAAGCGGCGATCCACGGCTTGCGGCGACCGGAGGCGTCCGCAATTGCCCCGAGCACCGGCGACAGAAGCGCGATGGCCATGCCGGCGGCCGCCATCGCAAATCCCCACAGCGACTGCCCGGTCGCGGGGTCCGGCGCGATGTTGGTGGCGAAATAGGGGGCGAAGACGAAGGTCGTGATCAGCGTGAAGTAGGGCTGCGCGGCCCAATCGAAAAAGATCCAGCTGACGACGGCAGCACGTGGCGGATAGGTCCGCCTGGCCATGCTCACCTCCGTGGCGATCGTCGTCATCGTCTATTCCTCATCACGAACAGGCGTTTTGCCTGACTTTGCGCAAACCGTATAGCATCATGTCACACGGTGGGGTTGGTCCGAAGGCACGGCGAAAGTGTGATGATGTCGTCTTATCAAACACGGCGAAAATTCCTCGCGACGATCGCGTTTCTGCTTGCGGGAATCCTGCCCGCCACCGCGCAAGAACGGCGCGTCTATGTACCGCCTTCGCTCGACTCGGTCCACGCCATCAGTGCCGAACATGGCATGGTGGTGGCACAGGAGAAGATATCGGCCCAAGTGGGCGCCGATATCCTGCGGCGCGGCGGCAACGCCGTGGATGCCGCTGTCGCCACCGGCTTTGCCATGGCCGTCACCTATCCGCGCGCCGGCAATATCGGCGGCGGCGGCTTCATGGTGATCCACTCGGCGGAACGCAAGGAAGCCGTCGCGATCGACTATCGCGAGACCGCACCGGCCGCGACCACGGCAAACATCTTCCTCGGCGACGACGGAAGGCCCGACATCGCCAAATCGCGCGATTCGGCACTCGGCATCGGTATTCCCGGTACGGTTGCCGGATTGGCACTGGCGCTTGAGAAATACGGCTCGGGCCAGTTCACGCTGGCCGAATTGCTGCAACCGGCAATCGCGCTGGCGCGCGACGGTTTTGTCATCAGCGATGACATGGCCGACACCCTGCCGAGCTGGCACCGGCGGCTGGCGCGCTGGCCCTCCTCCGCAAAAATCTTTTCGCGGCCGGATGGCACGCCGCTCCGCGAGGATGATCGCCTGGTGCAAAGCGATCTTGCGGAAACGCTGATGGCCATTGCTGCGCAAGGGCCCCGCGGATTCTACGAGGGGCCCGTTGCCGAGAAGCTCGCCAAGGCCATCAGCGACGCCGGCGGCATCATCACGTCGGACGATCTCAGATCGTACCGAGCCGTGATCCGCGAGCCCGTGCGCGGCACCTATCGCGGCCACGACATCGTGTCGATGCCGCAGCCGTCGTCCGGCGGCATAGTGCTGGTGGAAACACTCAACATTCTGGAAGGCTTTCCACTCTCCGACCTGAAACAGGGCTCGCCTGCATCGCTGCACCTGCTGATCGAGGCGATGAAGCGCGCCTATGCGGATCGTGCGCGCTACCTCGGCGATCCCGCCTACGTCAGGGCGCCGATCCAGACCCTGATCGCAAAGGATTATGCGGACAGACTGCGCGCCGGCATCAAGGCCGATAGCGCCACGCCGTCGCGCGAGATCGTCGCGGCCGCGACGCCGCCGCGCGAAGGCAGCAACACCACGCACTACTCCGTCGTCGACAGCCGCGGCAATGCCGTGAGCAACACCTACACGCTCAACTTCAGTTACGGCGTCGGCCTCGTTGCCGAGGGCACCGGTGTGCTGCTCAACAACGAGCTCGACGATTTCACCGCCGCGGTCGGCGCATCCAACGCCTATGGCCTCGTCGGCTACGAGGCCAATTTGCCCGGCCCCGGCAAGCGGCCGCTATCCTCGATGTCGCCAACCATCGTGCTCAGGGATGGCAAGCCGGTGCTGGTCACGGGCTCGCCCGGCGGCAGCCGCATCATCTCGAGCGTGCTCCAGGTGATCGTCAACGTGCTCGACTACAAGATGGACGTCGCCGCCGCGGTCGCCGCGCCACGGCTGCATCATCAATGGCTGCCCGATGAAGTCAGGATGGAGCGCGGCTTTTCCGACGATGCAATCAATGAGCTGAAGCGCTTGGGCCACGCCATCGGCGGGACCATGGAACAGACCTCGGCCAATTCGATCGCGGTGACGCCGAACGGTCCGCTCGGCGCGCCCGATCCGCGCACCCGCGGCGCGGAGGCGGCTGGGCAATAGCGCCTCGTTGGGCCGCGCGTCAGGGAGGTGATCGCGGCGGTGAACTAGGTCGTCATTCCGGGATGGTGCGCTAGCACCAGACCCGGAATCTCGAGATTCCGGGTTCACGCTTCGCGTGCCCCGGAATGACAATCTACCGCGCCAGCTCGTACGGCCCGCCCTTCTGCAGCGCGCGTTGATAGGCGGGACGCGCGTGGATGCGCTCGAGGAACGCCATCGCCTTCGGATGGCCCTGCTCCAGACCGCCGCGCGACTGCGCGGCTTCCAGCGGAAAGCTCATCTGGATGTCGGCCGCGGTGAACTCATTGCCTGCGAACCATTCGCTCTTGCCGAGCTCGCCTTCCCAATAGTCCATGTGCTGCTTAAGCTGCGGATTGACCAGCGACGTTAGCGCCGTGTTCGAGACCTTGCGCACCAGAGGACGCAACAGCGCCGGCGCGCGCTTCGGCATCAGCGTGAACAACAGTTTGAGCAGCAGCGGCTGCATCGCGGATCCCTCCGCATAGTGCAGCCAATAGGTGTAGCGCAGCCGTTCCGGCGTGTTCGGCGGCGGGACGAGCCTGCCGTTGCCGTAGGTGCTGACGATGTAGTCGATGATCGCGCCTGACTCGGCGACGGTGTTGCCGTTGTCGGTGATGACAGGCGACTTGCCGAGCGGATGGATGGCGCGCAGCTCTTTTGGCGCGCGCATGTCCGGCTGGCGCTGATAGCGCACGATCTCGTACGGCACGCCCAGCTCCTCGAGCAGCCACAGCACGCGCTGCGAGCGCGAATTGTTGAGGTGATGAACGGTCAGCATCGCTTTGATCCCCGGTCGCGTGGTCGATTGGCCCGCGTTCGTGCCAGCCCGGCGGGGGAATGTCGAGCCACCCGCCGATGGAATTTTACCCGGGCATATTGACGGGACTATTTTATCCGGGTATTAATCCGTCGAACTGATCAAATTGGCAATGATTCCAATGACTGACACTTTCACAGCCTTCGCCGGCCAGCGGCGCCTGGCATCCGGACCGATGACCGAAGTCGCGCTCGCGGTGAAGCGGGCGCAGGCCCGGGGCAACGAGCCGATCGTGATCTTCACCGATGCGACGGGACGCCCGATCGATTTCGACCTGCGCGGCGATGAACGCGAGGTGGTGGCGCGGCTGGCGAAACTCGCGCCGCCTCCTTCCGCCCAAGCAACCGAGCCGCCGAGCGAACCGCGCGGCCGCGGCCGGCCAAAACTCGGCGTGGTCGCGCGCGAGGTGACATTGCTGCCGCGGCATTGGGAGTGGCTCAACGACCAGCCGGGCGGCGCATCCGTTGCGCTGCGCAAGCTCGTCGACGACGCGCGACGTGCGAGCGGCGACAAGGATCGCGAGCGTCAGGCGCGCGATGCCGCCTACCACTTCATGGCGACCATGGCGGGCAATCTTGCGAATTTCGAGGAGGCTTCGCGCGCCTTGTTCGCGGATGACCGGCGACGCTTCGTCGGACTGATCGCGGATTGGCCCACCGACATCCGCGACCACATCGTCAAGCTCGCCTGCAGCGACCGCGCCTAGGCGAGCCTCACTCTCACACTGATCGACGGCCCAAGCCGCGCGCACCTCGCGCGGCAACGGCTTCGCACGCCCATTGAAAGGAAGACCCATGTCCGCCCCCCATTTACTCTGGAAGACGTTCCTCGCCTTCCTCACACCTTTGATGCTGAGCAACGCCCTACAGTCGCTGTTCGGGACCGTCAGCAATGTCTATCTCGGCCACATGATCGGGGTCGACGCGCTCGCGGCCGTGTCGGTGTTCTTCCCGGTGATGTTCTTCCTGTTCGCCTTCGTCATGGGGCTCAGCACGGGTGCGACCGTGTTGATCGGCCAGGCCTGGGGCGCCGGCGCACACGACAAGATCAAGGCTGTCGCCGGTACTACGCTTGCAGTCGGGCTCCTGCTTGCGAGCGCGGTCGCGCTGTTCGGCGGCCTGTTCAGCCGGCAATTGATGACGGCGCTCGCAACGCCGCCTGACATTCTCGACCAGGCCAGCCACTACGCGCGCATCATGCTGCTCACGATGCCGCTCGGCTTCGCTTTTCTGTTGTCGACGGCGATGATCCGCGGCGTGGGCGACACGCTGACGCCTCTGCTGGCGCTGGCGTTGTCGACCTTCATCGGCCTCGTGCTGACGCCGGTCCTGATCCGCGGCTGGTTCGGACTGCCGACGTCCGGCATCGCCGGTCCGGCTTGGGCGTCCGCGATCTCGAATGCGCTGACGCTCGTCGTGCTCACGATATACCTTCGCCGCAAGAAGCATGCGCTGGCGCCGGACGCGGCGCTCGCGCGTCATCTGCGGATCGATGGCGCCGTGCTCGGCAAGGTCCTCGGCATCGGGCTCCCGAGCGCCGTCGGCATGGTCGCGATGGCGATCGCCGAGCTGGTGCTGCTCGGCCTCGTCAACGGCTTTGGCTCGGCTGCGACCGCGGCCTATGGCGCCGTCAACCAGGTGATGGGCTACACGCAGTTCACCGCGATGTCGATTTCGATCTCGGTGTCGATCCTCGGCGCCCAGGCCATCGGCGGCGGCAATGCGAACAGGTTGAACGAGATCGTGCGAACCGGCCTCATGTTCAACCTGTTCCTGACCGGCGGATTGGTGGCGCTGATCTATCTCGCACCGCGCGCGGTGCTCGGCATCTTCATCACCGATGCCGCGGTGCTCGATCTCGCGAAGGGACTGCTCTACATCGCCTTGTGGAGCTCGGTGCCGTTCGGCATGGCGACCGTGTTCTCGGGCGCCATGCGGGCCGGCGGCGTCGCGCTGACGCCGATGCTGCTGTCGACCCTGGCCATCGTCGCGATCGAGTTGCCGTCCGCGATCATCCTGAGCCGCAGCATCGGCATCCAGGGCGTCTGGGCCGCCTACCCGATCGTGTTCTCCGCCATGCTCATCCTGCAGATGGGCTATTACATGCTGGTGTGGCGGAAACGCGCAATCCGGCGCCTGATCTGATCGAACGCGGGCCGCTTAGGTATTATGACCGTCATTAAACGATGGACCTCCGCTCGGCCCTGCGCGACAATGCGATGAAGAAGATGTCATGGAGGTAACATTGACGCGCGCGGCCCCACAGTTCCTGTTCGATTTCGGCAGCCCCAATGCCTATCTCAGCCATGAGGCGATCCCGGCGATCGAGCAGCGGATCGGTGTAAAGTTCGCGTATGTACCGGTGCTGCTCGGCGGCATCTTCAAGGCTACCAACAACAAATCGCCGGCCGAGACGCTCGCCGGCATCAAGAACAAGCGCGAATTCCACGCCGTCGAGACCGAGCGTTTCCTCAAACGCTTCCACGTCCAGCCCTATGTATGGAACCCCGACTTTCCCATCAACACGCTGAACCTGATGCGCGCGGCGGTCGCCGCACAGCGCGAAGGCGTGTTCGAAAAATATGTCGAGGCCGCCTTCCACCACATGTGGCGCGAGCCGAAGAAGATGGATGACCCGGACATCGCGATGAAGGCGCTCGCCGCCTCCGGGCTCGATGCCCAAAAGCTGTTCGCCCGTGCGCAGGAGCCCGAGATCAAGGCCATCCTGATCAAGAACACCGAAGACGCCGTCGCCCGCGGCGCGTTCGGCTCGCCGACCTTCTTCGTCGGCAAGGAGATGTTTTTTGGCAAGGAGCAGTTGCGCGAGGTCGAGGAAATGGTGATGGGGAAGTGAGAGTGCGAATGGCGGGTGGCGAATAGCGAATGACCGCCGGATTGTGCTATGCGCTACTCCCTATTCGCCATTCGCCCCTTTCCGAAGAACAACAATAACGGAGTTCTCCCATGCGTATCCTCGTGGTCGGCGCCGGTGCCATTGGCGGTTATTTTGGCGGCAGGCTGTTGCAGGCCGGCCGCGACGTCACCTTCCTGGTACGGCCGCGGCGCGCCCAGGAGCTTGCCAGTGCAGGGCTCGTCATCAAGAGCCCGAACGGCGACTCCACGCTGAAGAATCCGCCGGCCGTGCAGGCGGACAAGCTCACCGAAAAATTCGACGTTGTGCTGCTGAGCTGCAAGGCGTTCGATCTCGACGACGCCATCAAATCCTTCGCGCCGGCCGTCGGTCCCTCGACCACGATCGTCCCCGTGCTCAACGGCATGCGGCATCTCGACGTGCTCGACCAAAGATTCGGCGCCGACCGGGTGCTGGGCGGGCTCTGTGCGATTGCCGCGACGCTGAACGAGCAGCGCGAGGTGGTGCAGCTCCAGCCGATGCAGTCGATCAATTACGGCGAGCGCGACGGCAAACTGTCGGACCGTGTGAAGGCGATCGACGAGGCCTTCAAGAGCGGCATCGCGGGCGCCGGCGCCAGCCAGAACATTTTGCAGGACATGTGGGAGAAGTGGGTCTTTTTGTCGTCGCTCGCCGCTTCAACCAGCCTGATGCGCACCTCCGTCGGCAACATCCTCGCCGTGCCTGGCGGCAAGGATTTTCTGCTCGGCATGCTCGACGAGACCAGCGCGATCGCAACCGCGTCTGGCTATACGCCGGCCGGGCCGTTCTTCGAGCGCGTCAAGGGCATGATCACCACCGAGGGCTCGCCGATGACGGCATCAATGTTCCGTGACATCAAGGCCGGTCTGCCGGTGGAGGCCGATCACGTCATCGGCGACCTCATCGCGCGCGCGGACGCGGCGAAAGTGCCGGTGCCAAAGCTGCGCATCGCCTATACGCATCTCAAGGCGTATGAGAAGCAGCGAGCGGATTAGCCGCAAACTCCGCTGTCGTCCCGGATCAGCGCTCCCGCTCTGGACAACGCTACGCGTTGCCAGGAACTGCGCTTGTCCGGGACGACAGCAGAATTTGCCGCTACACCTACCACTACTTCAAATGCGCCAAGTAATGCGCGACGGCCGTGATTTCCTCATCGCTCATGTGATAGGCGACGTCGGCCATCGCGGCGACACCGCCGCCGACGCGCTGGCCGGCTTTGTAGTCGTGCAGCGCCTTGACCAGATATTCCTCGCGCTGGCCCGCGAGACGCGCGACGGCCTTGGTGCCGGCATAGCTATCCGTATGGCATGAGGCGCAGCGGCGGCCGACGGCAACTTGTGCGCCCTTCTTCGATAAGTCCGGATCCTTGTCCTCAGCACCCTTCGGCGGCGTCATCTGCGAAAAATAGGCGCCGAAACTGCGGATGTCCTCGTTGGTGACTTCTTCGGCGACCGGCTGCATCTGCTCGTTCTTGCGCGAGCCGGCGCGGAAGAACACGAGCTGCCACTGGATGAATTGGTCCGGCTGGCCCGCGAGCGAGGGGATGTTCTCGGTCTGCGAAATACCGTTGTCGCCATGGCAGCCGGCACAGACCGCGGCCTTCTCCCTGATGTCGACAGCGTGGGCCGGGACGCAGGCGAGCGCTACGAGCGCAAGCGCGCTGATGGCATGCGAAACGATCGGCCGGCGCATGATCGGAAATCCACTCTCTAAGGGTTCGTCATTCCACATTACGCAATTGTGCAATGGGGCGCCCGAAGGGCGAGCCCGGAATCCATAACCCCCGTTCGTGGTTATGGGTTCCGGACTCGCGCTTCGCGCGATCCGGAACGACACTGTCCAAAAAAAAATCAAGAGGCTGCGGCCGCCCTTCGGCCACCGCAGCCTCTCGTTCACATCGTCAGCTACTTCTTGCTGTAGCTGATGCGATAGATCGCGCCGGCCCAATCGTCGGCGACGAGGATCGAGCCATCCTTGGCGAGGATGATGTCGTTGGGACGGCCGAGATAGCCCTGATCACCCTCGAGCCAGCCGGAGGCAAAGATCTCCTGCTTGGCGTTCTTGCCGTCGGGCCCGACGATCACGCGCTTGATGCGCGCGCCCTGGTACTTGTGTCGGTTCCAGGAGCCGTGCTCAGCAATCAAAATGTTGTTCTTGTACTCGGCGGGGAATTGGTCGCCGGTGTAGAACTTCATGCCGAGCGGAGCGACGTGTGCGCCGAGATTCGCCACGGGCGGCGTGAACTCGGAGCATTTGTGGCCCATCGCGAACTTGTCGTCAGGCAGATTACCCTGGTGGCAGTACGGATAACCAAAATGCTCGCCGATCTTCGAGATCATGTTGAGCTTGTCGCTCGGCAGATCGTCGCTGATCCAGTCGCGGGCGTTTTCGGTGAACCAGTACTTGCCGGTGCGCGGATCGACGTCGCCGCCGACCGAGTTGCGGACGCCGAGCGCATAGATCTCGGCATTGCCGGTCTTGGGATCGACGCGCCGGATCTGCGAGACGCTGGTCGGCGGAATGCCGATGTTGAAGGGCGGTCCGAACGGCAGATAGAACCAGCCGTCCTTGTCCACCGCGATGTACTTCCAGCCATGCGCGGCATAGGACGGCATATCGTCATAGACGACCTTGCCCTGGCCGAGATTGTCCACGTTGGCTTCGGCGTTGTCGTAGCGAATCAGCTTGTCGGTCGCGATGACGTAGAGTGCGCCATCCTTGAAGGCGAGGCCGGTCGGCATGTTCAGGCCCTTGAGGACCGTCTTGACTTCGCGTTTGCCGCCATTGTCCTTGATCGCATAGACGTTGCCGAGGCCGAACGAGCCGACGAACAGCGTGCCCTTGTCACCCCAGGCCATCTGCCGCGCGGCCAGCACGCCGGGCGCCCAGACCTCGATCTTGAAGCCGGCCGGTAGCTTGATCTTCTTCATCATGGCGGCGAGCTCTGCCTCCGACGCGCCGGTCGGCGGGCCCGAAGGCGGCGCGAGGCCCTTCTGCGCCTCGGTCTCGTCGCCGAGGAACCAGTCATCCGGCGGATGGGTCCAGAATTCCTTGGTGCCGGATTCGTACTTCTTCAGCGCGCGGTTCTTGTCCTGTTGCTGCGCATTGCCGGCGCTTGTCCCTGCGAGAAGGGCAACCGCTGCTAGCGCCAGGACCGATTGAAAGAATACCGATTTCATCGCGTCACTCCCCTGAGCCAGCCGCATGGACTGGCAGTTATTTGTTTTGGCTATTCGAGAGACGAAGTTCGGAGTCTGTCGAAACGACAGATGCGAAAAAGGTTAGCACATCTGCAAGCGGTGAGAAGCGCAGCCCGCCCGTCGCAATTGGGCTCAGCAAAAATTGAGACGGAAACAAAAGTGGTGAAGTGGCCTTGCGGGCCTGATCGTGTCAGCCGGTCGCGCTGCAGCGCAATATTTGGCCGGTGCTAACGCGCACCTGGGATCGGTCAAGGTTGAGGCAACGGCGCCCGCGCTCCTCCCACAGATCACGACGCCACGTCACCCACCTCGCAACCTTGGGCAGCCTCCGCTGCAACGCAGAATTTGCCGACGGACGCTTAGCCGCCGCTCAGTGAATGACTTATTCGTGTGACGATTGCGTCCCACTGCCGCTTCTCGGCTGCTGGGTAGTTGATCAGGACACATTGGGCGTAACCGCCACCGAAGTTGCAGCGGTTATACCAAATCTTGTCGCGCTTGATGCTGGAGACGACGAAAAAACGTGGTGTGACCCGCTTGTAGATGATGCCGGCCGGCGGATTCTTGCTGGCGAGGAAAGCCGCCGGCGATACACCGGGCTCAATCGGAGTGGACTGCACGCTCAGAACGGCCTGGCCGTCCGCCCTGCGCAGCCGCAGGCCGCCTCCGTCCATCTGGCCCCCGTCCTCGGTAAAAACGGAAGATGGAATATCCACGGACCCTCCGGTGTCGGGGATCCGATAGTTCATCCAGGTCTCCGCGGAGACAGGCGCGCACATTGCGGTCAACGCAAGTGCAATCACGGCAAGCTTCGTTCCAAGGTTCGTTCGATATTTCTGCATCATCGTTGATCCGTTCGTGGAATCAGGCGGAGCTCCAGCAGAGCGAGCCGCGCTAACGACTCGACGTTACGCTCACCGGCGCTGGCGGAGCGTAGAATGGACTCCGCGACTAGGTTGACGTGCCGTGATTGAATCGGCTCCGGCAGGGTGGCGATCGCAGCTTCCAATGCAGCGGTCATGATCTCGATGACCTCGGGAGAAAATGCGGTGTTGGAAAGGTTCTTCATGATGTCAGATCGGACCGCCGCTTGCGCGCCGCTCAGCGCGTCCTTTCGACGAAAGCGACCTGTGTACCCTTGGCTACGCGTTCTGCGACCCGTTCGGCATCCCAGTTCGTCAGTCGCACACAACCGTGTGACTCCCCCTTCGAGACCTTTCCCGGATGCGGCGTGCCATGGATGCCGTACCCGTCGGCCGAGAGGTTGATCCATATTGTCCCGACCGGGTTGTTCGGGCCGGGCCTGATCTTGAAGGGCCTGCGCGCGTGAACGCCCCTAAAATGATAGTCGGGATTGTAGCGATAGGTCGGGTTACGATTGACTTCGGTCACCTTCAGCGTGCCGGAGGGCGATGGCTTTTCCTCACTTCCGACCGTCGCGGGATAAAAGCCGATCAGGGCATCCGCCTTGTCGAACAGCCTCACGGTTTGCCGACCCTTGTCGACCTCGATCCTCTCGGCCTTGGCGGCAGAAGGATCTTGTCCGCCACTCGTATCGACGACGATGATCTTGTCTCCCGCGCGGTCAAAACGTTGGCCAGGGTTCAGGACTGAGAGAAGTTGTTCGCTCATGTGGAATTTTTCGGCGAGCGCTTCCCGCGCGCTGGTGAAGCCCAGCTTGGGAATGTCCTTCATGTCCTCCATCCTGGAGGGCAGTTTCGCCAGGAAGGGTCCCGAAACATCTTTGTCCGTGATCGTGTAGTCAGCGAGCACAGGCCGGTCGTCGGCGACCAACCTCTTCCAGAGCTCGTCGGTCACGGTATCGCCGCTCGGCAGTTGCAGGGCCTCAGCATAGGCCCGCAGCGCCTTCCTGGCGTTCTCTCCGAACTTGCCGTCGATCTCGCCCGGCGAGAAGTGCGCGCGATCCAGGAGGACCTGAAGACGAATGCCCAAAGGGCTCGCCTTCTCGCTCGACAGAGCTTTTGCAGGGGATTGTGCCGAATTGATCGCGTCCGGCTTCATCTCCGCGCCTGATGCCGAACTCCCTATCAGGGCAAACACAAGCCCGACACAGATGCGCCTCGCGCGGAGCGCCATGCCAAACATTCCCTGTTGTCCTCGCCATCATTGAGAACATCGGTCGGGGCTTACCGTTCCCAAGCCGGGACGGAAGTTGCCGAGTTTTCCCAACCATCCGGGTCACGAGGCGACGGGGTAAGGTCCATCGTCAAAGACGGCGTCGTGATATCCCTTCGCGCCAACCTGGCGCGCCAGCTCGCTGCGAAAATCCCGTTCCGCGCGAAGGCTATTCAGAACATGGGCAAAGTCGAACCTGGGTTGCCAGCCCAGTTCGCGGCGCGCGCGATCGTTGACGTAGACGCGGTCGATCTCGTCGAACAGACGCCAGCCGCGCCTCGCGTAGAGAGAATCGCACTCCGGATAGAGTTTTCGCACCACGCCGGCCGCATCGCGCGGAAGAGCGGCAAGGTGACGTTGCGTGAAGGGGCTCGTCGCCGACACGATGTAACGCGCAAAGCCGATCTCGCCTGCCTTCTTGCTTGCCAGGAGATGCGCCGTCACCGCGTCCTCGATATCGAGGCGGCGATAGAGGAGCTCATTCGCCTGCGCATTGTCCAGCACGTAGCTGGCACGCGCGACCGGATCGTCATCGTCTTCGGGGAAGAAGCGCGACGTTCGCAGTACGATGACGGGAAGACGATGCTCGCGGAAGAACAGCTCGCACAGATTCTCCGCCATCAGCTTTGTGGTGCCATAAATGTTCTTCGGCACCGACGGCAATTCTTCGGTGACCCAGACAGCAGCGCCGCCTGTGTCAGGCTTCAGCATCGAGCCGAATGCGCTCGTCGTGCTCGTGAACACAAAGCTCCGCACACCGGCGGCAACGGCCGCCTCGAGCAGATTGAGTGTGCCGGTGACGTTGGTGTCGATGAAGTCCCGCTTCGAATGCGTCGCGACATGCGGCTTGTGCAGCGTCGCCGTGTGGAGGACGGACGTGACGTCCTTCATCTGCGCGCGGACGAAGCCGGCGTGGACGATGGAGCCGGTGGCATCGGTGAAGGCCGACGGCTTCAGGTCGATCCCGCGCGCGGCCATGCCCCGTGCGCGCAGTGTCCGGAGGATCGCTTCCCCGAGATGGCCCGCGCTGCCGGTGACCAGGATCGTCATTGCAATTCCATGCGTCCCCGGACGAACGGCAGGACCGACGGAGGATCCGTCTCAGTCACGCCAGACGCTTGGGGGAAAATTGGAGCGGGCGAAGGGGCTCGAACCCTCGACCCCGACCTTGGCAAGGTCGTGCTCTACCACTGAGCTACACCCGCGTCCTGTGTCGGTCGCATGACGCGCCGGCAACGGCTGTCGTATGCCAAAAGCCGCCGGCGAATGCAACAGCTACCGGCGACATAGAATCGCATTCGAAGACCCCATATGGGCCCCAAACCGAAGAAAACGAGGTCGAATTGGCCTGGAAGCACCCGAATCGGTTCCGGCGGATTGAAAATCGGCCGGCCCGGCCCAATTTAGGGGCCGGTACGGCAGCATCCGCCTTGGCGGCGTGCTAAAGACCGCCCAGTTCATTTGGATAAGACGAGGGACCCCGTGACGATCATCGACCAGGGTAACGGAGCCACGGGCCAGGCTGCGGCCGATCTGATCAAGGACACGACCACCCAGACCTTCGTGAAGGACGTCATCGAGGAATCGAAGCGCCAGCCGGTGCTGATCGACTTCTGGGCCGAGTGGTGCGGACCGTGCAAGCAGCTCACCCCCGTGCTGGAAAAGGCGGTCAAGGCGGCCAAGGGCAAGGTCAAGCTGGTCAAGATGAACATTGACCAGCATCCGGCGATACCCGGCCAGATGGGTATTCAGTCGATTCCCGCCGTGATCGCCTTCGTCAACGGCCAGCCGGCCGACGGTTTCATGGGCGCGGTGCCTGAGAGCCAGGTCAACGCCTTCATCGAGCGGCTGACCAAGGGCGTCACGGCGCCCGGCGAGGTCAATGTCGCCGAGATCATCCAGGAGGCCGAGGCCGTGCTCGCCGAAGGCGACGCCGCGGCCGCAGCCCAGATCTATGCCGAGGCGCTGCAGGTCGATTCGACCAACATCGCCGCGCTTGCGGGCCTCGCCAAATGCTACGTCGTCTCGGGCGCGATCGAGCAGGCCAAGCAGACGCTTGCCATGGTGCCGGAATCCAAGCGCAATGACGCCGCCGTGAAGGCCGTGCAGGCCTCGATCGATCTCGCCGAGCAGGCACAGTCGCTCGGTCCCGTTGCCGAGCTGGAACAGAAAGTCGCCGCAAACCCGCTCGATCATCAGGCACGTTTCGACCTCGCGACCGCGCTCAACGCGCAGGGCGACCGGGCGGCGGCAACCGACCAATTGCTGGCGATCGTCAAGCGCGACCGCAAATGGAACGACGACGGCGCGCGCAAGCAGCTCGTGCAGTTCTTCGAGGCCTGGGGCGGCACGGATGATGCAACCGTCGACGGACGCAAGAAGCTGTCGACCATCCTGTTTTCTTAGGCAGGCTATGCGCTAACAAGACCACCGGGGACGGCTCCAGATGCCGATCAACATCGAATATCGCGGGCCCGCCGATCTTCCGGAAATCATCCCGGTGTTTCCGTTGCCGGGTGCGCTACTGCTGCCGCGCGGCCAAATGCCGCTCAACATTTTTGAGCCGCGCTATCTCGCCATGGTCGACGATTCCTTCCGCGACGGCCATCGGTTGATCGGCATGATCCAGCCCGATGTGGCGCATTCGCCGAAGGATTCGGACAAGCCGACGCTATTCCAGGTCGGCTGCGTCGGCCGCATCACCCAGCTCGCCGAATCCGGCGACGGCCGCTACATCCTCGAACTGACCGGCGTCGCGCGCTTCAAGGTGGTCCAGGAGCTCGAGGTGCTTACCGCCTACCGGCAGTGCAAGGTGGACTTCTTCGCCTTCACTGACGATTTTACCGCGCGCAAGGGCGAGGACGAGGTCAATCGCGATGCGCTGCTCGTCGCACTGGCGGAATTTTTGAAGGCCAACAACCTCAAGGTCGATTGGGAGGGCGTCGAGAGCGCCCCCAATGAAGCCCTCGTCAACGCGCTCGCGATGATGTCGCCCTATGGTCCCGCGGAAAAGCAGGCCATGCTGGAGGCGCCCGACCTCAAGACGCGCGCGGAAATCCTGATCGCGGTCACCGAGATGGATCTCGCCAAGAAGCGCACCAGCGGCGATCCGCCGCTGCAATAGCGGTCTTCTTGTTTTGACGCGTTTTCCAGACGCGAACCGGCGTCCACTTCGCTGGAAAACGCTCTGGCTAAGCCGCGGCGCGCGCGGCCGGATACTGACCGCGCAGCCAGTCGGCCCATGACATTTGTCCGCGCACGCCATGGCTGACGACAAAACCCATGCCGCGTGCCTTCCGCTCCGAAAGCGACATCGGCAGGATTTTCCGGTGCATGCCGCGGGCGTCGAGATACTGGCGCGCGAACTCGGTGCAACTGAGATCATCCGGCCCGCCGATCTCGGGGCGCTCGCCGCGTCCGCCGTCGAAGGCACATTGCACGATATGGTCGGCAACATCTGACGTGTCGACCGGATTGAACAGCGTCGTCGGCACCGGCCACATCGGCAACCAGCTCAAGCCAGCCAGCAGTTTGTCGAGCAGATAGTAGAACGGCATCGCGCGGACGATGGACCAGGGCAGCGCCGACCTGCGAACCAGTTGCTCGCCGGCGAGCTTGACCCGCGCGTAGGGCAGCGTGGCCTCGTCGAGCCCGACGATCGACACATGGAGGAAGTGCTGCACCGAAGCCGCGCTGCAGAAGGACAACAGCCGCTCGGTTCCTTCCACATCGACTGCAGAGGGCGAGGTGAAGAAGTCCATGGGCCGGACGCCGCCGCGGCGCGCGATCGGCGAATAGGTGGCGGCATTGATGACGATATCGACGCCCTGCAGCGCCTCCCGCAGTCCGGCGCCGGTGGCGAGATCGCCGATCGCCCATTCGACGTCGGTATCGGCTTGCGGCGAGCGGGCAAAGACGCGCACACGATGACCCTCGCGCACGAGCCGTGTGACGATGTCCTGACCAAGATGGCCTGTGCCCCCGGTGACGAGTGTCAGTGGCATGTTTTGGCCCTCACCGATTTTGCGCGTCCGCGCTGACGGGAACCAGCACGGTTTCGCCGGTTGCGACGAGCGACAAATCGCCCTGCTGGTTCGCGGCCAGGAGCTCGGCCCTGGCGAATATCTGCTTACGCCCTGCGCGTACCGTCGTTCCCTTGGCAACGAAGTAATCGCCGACCGCCGGCCGCAGGCAGTTCATCGAGAAATGCGAGGCTGTCACCGAACCGACCCTGGTCGCCGCGGCGAATCCGCAGGCCGTGTCGAGCAGGGCCGCGATCATGCCGGCATGGAGATATCCGGAATATTGGGCAAAACCGTCGTTCCAGTTCATGCGGATTTCGGCGTCGCCGTCCGCAGCCATCGTCACCTCGAACCCGGCCCAGACGTTGAAATTGGCCCAGGCATTGATGGCTGCGAGATAGCGCCGGTCGAAGCCGGCCTCGGAAGGGGCGTGCACCTCCATCGCAGCGGCACCGCTAATAGGCGGCGACCGAAAGCGCCACGACGGCACTCATCCCGATCCAGCCGAGATGCACCGTGCGCGTCGCCAGCGCATTGGCAACGGCGGCGAAGCCGAACACCACTGCCAGTGTTCCGACGATCCAATGCCGCGCCGCATCCGACCCCATCCAGGGCACCGCGATCAACAGCACGCCGCCGGCAATCCACGCCACGGTGCCGGCCTGCCAGACCAGACGGATGAGGGTGCGCAGCCGCGGAGGCTCGATCGTGGCGCGGGCAAATACTTTGGTCTCGCCGAGCACGGCGTGGGCAAGGCTGACGAGAATGGCGATGACACCCGCAGCCTGCAACAGAAGATCGCGCATTCGAACCTCCGAAAACCATACGGTGCTGACCATACAGCACTGTATGGATATAGGCTCGTGCACTGGCACCTGTCAATACACTAGTGTATGGTTGGATTTCACGAGGCGGGGAACCATGGCCGATCAGCTCTCGGCGAAGGACTGGGTCGATCTCGGCCTGAAGATACTGGCGAGAAGCGGCTTCACGGCGTTGAAGGCCGAGCCTTTGGCCAAGGCGATGGGCGTGTCGCGCGGCAGTTTCTACTGGCACTTTGCCGATATCGGCGCCTTTCACGCCGCGATCCTCGACCGCTGGCGCGAGGTCGCCACCGAGCAGATCATCGCCGGGGTCGAGGCTGCCAAAAACCAGGACAGCGGCGAAGACCCGCTGGCCGTGCTGCTGCGGCTGACTTTCGGCCGCAAGCTGTTGCTGGAGAAGGCGGTCCGGAGCTGGGCCGCGAACGACGCGCGGGCACGCGCCGCGGTCGTGGCGATGGACCGGCGCCGGCTCGACTATATCGAGGAGCTCCTGAAGCAAGCCGGCCTTGCCGAGGAGATCGCCCGCGCCCGCGCGCAAATCCTGTTCTGGGCCTTCTTCGGCTTCGCGCTGTCGGACCAGCAGCTATCGCCGGACCGGCAGCAGGACGTGCTCGACGAACTCTTGCGGATCGTCGCGCGCTAGCCATGTTACGCCGCGCGAACGGATGTGCTAGAGCAAGCCGCGAACCCGAGATTTGATGTGATGAACACGCCCACCGAACGCCCCGAAAACACCGTCGATCCCAAGCTTCTGGAGATCCTGGTGTGCCCGCTGACCAAGGGACCGCTGGAGTTCGATGCGAACAGGCAGGAACTGATCTCGCGTTCGGCCAAGCTCGCCTATCCCATCCGCGACGGCATCCCGATCATGCTGCCGGAAGAGGCGCGGAAGATCGATTGAAGAGGGCGAATGGGGAATGGCGAGTAGCGAAAGACCCATTCGCCATTCGCTACTCGCCTTACAACGCCTCGCCCTTCAACAGTTTTGGCACGTCGCCGGTAAGTCCGGCCGCCTCGCGGATGAAGAGATTCTTCAGCGGCGGGGCGCGGTCGACGAGGCCGAGGCCGATGTCGCGCACGGTGCGCAGAAGCGTCGACTTGTTGGAGAACAGGAAATTCAGCGTGTTGGTCGCAAGCCCCATCGCCATGGTGTCGAAGCGGCGCCAGCGCTGATAGCGCTCGAGCACGTCGGCCTGGCCGATATCGATGCCGAGCCGTGCCGCATCGACCACGACTTCCGCCAGCGCCGCAACGTCCTTCAGGCCCATATTGAGGCCCTGGCCCGCGATCGGATGGATGACATGCGCGGCATCGCCGACCAGCGCCAAACGCTCCGCGATGAAGGAGCGCGCCACGAAATAGGACAGCGGAAACGCGCGCGGCTTGTCCAGCGCCTTCACCTCGCCGAGATGCAGGCCAAAGCGCTGTTCGAGCTCGCTGTGAAATTCCTCGTCACTGAGCGCGATGATGCGCGCGGCCTCCGCGCGTCGCTCGGTCCACACCAGCGACGAGCGCTTTCCCGTGAGCGGCAGGATCGCAAACGGACCTGCGGGAAGAAAATGCTCTTCGGCGCGGCCCTCATGATCGCGCTCGTGACCGACGGTGACGACGATGCCGGATTGATCGTAGTCCCAGCCATGGGTGGCGATCCCGGCGCGTTCGCGCAGTTTTGACTTCGCGCCGTCGGCCGCGATCAAGAGGCTCGCGGCAATGGTGCTGCCATCGCCGAGCGTCACGTCGATGCCGTCGGGGCGCGCGTCATAAGACGTCACAGCCGTCGCCCTGAGATCGACGCCGGCGGCTTCCGTGCGCGCAACCAGCGCGTCGATCAGCCGCCTGTTCTCGACCATATGCGCAAAAGGCTCGCCCGGCGCGACATCGCCGGCGAAGGTCAGGAAGGTGGGGCGCGTCGCGTCTTCCAGCTTGGAATCGGTGACGACCATATCAAGGATCGGCTGCGCCTCGCCCCTGACGTCGTCCCAGGCGCCGATCGCCTCGAACAGCCGGCGGCAAGCCGCGACGATGGCGGTGGCGCGAGGATCGCGGCTCGGCCGCATGCTGAGGGCGGGATCAGCGACGATTACAGGAATTTCGGGCCCCAAGCCCTGGCGCAGCGCCAACGCCAGCGCCAGGCCGGCAAACGCGCCGCCGCCAATGACAATACTTCCTTGGCTACCCTGTACTGACATACCCGAAATCCCGGTCAATTCTTGGACTTGCTAGCAGGTTATAGCTGGGCGAAACAGTGAGATGAAACAAGGGCCGTTCCTCGCTGTCATTCCGGGGCGCGCAAAGCGCGAACCCGGAATCTAGAGGTTACTGGCTCGAGATTCCGGGTTCGATGCTCCGCATCGCCCCGGAATGACGAAATCCGAAAGCGACCCCATGTCCAAAAGCCTGATCGACCTCATCGCCATCCTCGACATCGAGCAGCTCGAGGTGAACCTGTTCCGCGGCAACAGCCCGAAGACGAGCTGGCAGCGGGTCTTTGGCGGCCAGGTGATCGGCCAGGCGATGGTCGCGGCCTGCCGCACCGTCGAGGGACGGCTGCCGCATTCCTTGCACTGCTACTTCATCCTGCCTGGCGATCCGCAGGTTCCGATCATCTACCAGGTCGAGCGGCTGCGCGACGGCAAGAGCTATTCGACGCGACGCGTCACCGCGATCCAGCACGGCAACGCGATCTTCTCGATCATGGTGTCGTTCCATGCCGAGGAGGAGACCGCGTTCGATCATCAGGAGAAGATGCCGGATGTGCCGCCGCCGGATAAGCTGACGGCCGAAGAGGTCGCCAAGCAGCCGATGTTCCGCGAAATGCCGGAGTTCATCCGCCGCTACTACGAATCCGATCGTCCGATCGAGCTACGCCCGGTCGAGCTCGGCCGCTACTTTGGCCAGAAGATCGAGGACGGCCGCATCCATGTCTGGATCAAGACCGCGGCGACGCTGCCAGACGATCCGGCGCTGCACATGTGCGCGCTCGCCTATGCGTCGGACTTTTCGCTGCTCGATGCCGTGATGGCGCGCTACGGCCGTACGCTGTTCGACAAGCGGATGATGCCGGCGAGCCTCGACCACGCGATGTGGTTTCACCGCCCGTTCCGCGCCGACGGATGGCTGCTCTACGCGCAGGATTCGCCGAGCGCACAAGGCGGCCGCGGGCTGACCCGCGGCCTGATCTTCAAGCCCGACGGCACGCTGGTGGCATCGGTGGCGCAGGAAGGCTCCGTGCGTCAGCGCAAATAGCCCTGACGCTTCACGCTCAGGCGTGCGCCATCGCGCCGCGTTCGACGACCGCGAATTGCGACACGTACCAGGCCACGTACCAGCGCAGCACCCACGGAATCGGGATGATGAAGCCGCAGGCGATCACGAACACCAGCGTGCGCCACAGGATCTGCAGGCCCGAGCCGTTGAACGTGACTTCACGCCGCGTGCCGTCGATGTTGCTGCACATCCAGCGCATCCAGAACGCGAGCACCCAGGCCCAGCCGATGATGGTGATCGCGGAGATCAGCATCAGGACATACCAGCCGATATAGCCGATCGCGCTGCCCTTGAACGAGATCGGCAGGCGTTCGCCGTTCGACGTGAGGTTTGCGGCGATCCACCGGATGATCATCCAGTTGAGGAAGGCCTGGAGCACGGTCGCGACAAGTTGCACGAACGAGCTGCCGCTGGCGCCGGCGTAGCTCAACAGCGCTGTGCCCATCAGCACGTACCAGATGTCCATCGGCTGGCCCGCGAAGCCGAAGTTGGGCCGGCCCGGCACCTGGATGTGGGACGACATCCATTGGTAGAACCAGCAGGCGACCCACGGCGCCGGAATCACGAGCAGCATGCCGATGACGAACACGATGCTGCGGCCAAGCAGGCCGAACACGCTGACGTCAGTTGAAAGCGGGCCGCTTCCGCCACCGCCGGCACTGGCGCGCGTGGCAACGCCGCCCATCTGCGGAACGACCGGAGGCCCACCGGCGCCTGCCATCAGGCCGGGGATTTCTGCCGCCTTTTGCCAGCCGGCCATGCCCTCGGACCAGACCAGAGTATCGGCCCGCACCACGCCCTGTGCGATCAACTCGCGGAATTGTGCTTCTTGATAGGGCCCCTGCTGCTTGCCCTCGGATGCGTAGAACCAACTCGCCATAGACGCCCCCCTTCCTGACTTACTTATGTGCCGATTGGGACAGGCAGGTTCACCCGATCCGGCCCCAAACGGAAATTTTGGAAACAACCCCATGCACTGTACAGAGGCGCGGGTGTGTCGTCCCCCGCGTTTTCCCCCTTCATTCTGCAACTTTTTTATGCCATTTGCCTAGAAAGATGCCAAATTGACGCAGCGCCACCAAACCGCTGCGTGGCGAAGCCCGGGGATAAGGCCTGACCATGAAACTCGTCGTCGCGATCATCAAACCCTTCAAGCTCGATGAGGTGCGCCAGGCGCTGACATCGATCGGCGTCCACGGCATGACGGTGACCGAGGTGAAGGGGTACGGCCGCCAGAAGGGTCATACCGAGATCTATCGCGGCGCCGAATATGTCGTGAACTTCCTGCCCAAGCTTCGGATCGAAATCGCGGTGCCGTCCGAGATCGCGGACAAGGCGATCAGCGTGATCACATCGACCGCGCGCACCGGCCAGATCGGCGACGGAAAGATCTTCGTCACGCCGATCGACCATGCGCTGCGCATCCGCACCGGCGAAACCGACAGCGACGCGCTCTAGATTTTTGTTTTGACGCGTTTTCTTTACGCGAACCGGTATCCACTTCGCTCGAAAGCGCTCTGACTTCGTCTTCGATCCGACGCGGGCAACGACGCCAACGCGTGCGGTCGCGATAACATGCTGGGGGAAACGACATGGCGGGATTGGTGCGCCGCGCAGCCAGGACGGCTGCGCCGATCGCGATCGCATTTGCGACTTCACTGGTAACGCCGGCGCAGGCCGCGACATCGGACATCAGCCCCGCTGACACCGCCTGGATGATCGTCGCCACCGCCCTGGTGCTGATGATGACGATCCCGGGACTCGCGCTGTTCTATTCGGGCATGGTGCGCAAGAAGAACGTGCTCGCGACCATGGCGCAGAGCCTCGCCGCGGTGACGATGATTTCCATCCTCTGGGTCGCGTTCGGCTATTCGCTGGCCTTCGTCGGCGACGGGCCCTGGCTCGGCACGCTCGACCGCTGGTTTCTCGCCGGCATGACCATGGACAGCGTCCATCCGGGCGCCAAGACGATTCCGGAAGCGTTGTTCATGCTCTACCAGATGACGTTTGCGATCATCACGGTAGCGCTGGTCGCAGGCTCGGTCGCCGACCGCATGCGCTTCTCGGCCTATCTCCTCTTTTCAATTGGCTGGTTCATCTTCGTCTACATCCCGCTCGCACATTGGGTGTGGGGCGGCGGCTTCCTCGGCAGCATGGGCGTGCTGGATTTCGCCGGCGGTCTCGTCGTGCATCTGTCCGCCGGCACCGGCGGCCTGGTCGCCGCGACGGTGATGGGACGCCGTTACGGCTATGGCAGCGAAAATCTCTCGCCGTTCGATCTGTCGCTCGCGGTGATGGGCACGGGCCTGCTGTGGGTCGGCTGGTTCGGCTTCAACGGCGGCTCGGCGCTTGCGGCCAACTCACGCGCGGTGATGGCGATCATCGCAACCCATCTGGCGGCCTGCGCCGGCGCACTGACCTGGGGCGCGATCGAATGGTCGACGCGGCGAAAGCCCTCGGTGCTCGGCATGATCTCCGGCGCGGTCGCAGGCCTCGGCACGATCACGCCGGCGTCCGGCTACGTCGCGCCCTGGCACGGCATCGTCATCGGCATCGTCGCCGGCGCCATCTGCTACTGGGCCTGCACCTGGCTGAAGCAGCGCTTCAACTATGACGACTCGCTCGACGTGTTCGGCGTCCATGGCATCGGCGGACTGACCGGGACCCTGCTTGCCGGCGTGTTCGCGACCTCGGCCATCGGCGGCACCTCCGGGTTGTTCGAGAACCATCCGCAGCAGGTCCTGATCCAGCTTTACGGGATCGCGGTGACCTTCGTCTGGTCGGGCGGGGCAACCTTCATCCTGCTCAAGCTGGTCGGCCTGTTCGTGCCCTTGCGAGTCTCGAAGGAGCACGAGCTCGAGGGGCTCGACATTTCCCAGCACGGCGAGGCGCTGCAGTAGGCGCCGGGTTCACAGGGCCAGGAACTACAGGGTCAGGACGAAGACGCCGGCAAGCGTGAGCGGCGCGACGACCGGCGCGTCACGGCGTGTGGCATAGCCAATGGCTGCGGCGGCGAACAGGCCCACCGAGACCACGATAAAATAGCTTTCCATCGTGAACCAGGGCAGCAGCGCAATCAGCGTCTTGGCGACGCCGTATGAACCGCCGATCGACGGGACGACCACGAGCAGGACAGCCGCCCCGGCGATGATCCAGACGCCGGATGCCAGCAGGGATCGGTCGCTCCATCCCGTGCCGCGATCAAGGGCAAGCATCGCGAGGCCGCCGAGCAGCAGGATGAGGTTGTTTCCGTTGGTCGCTCTGCGGGTGCGCAGATTGTCGATCAACAGCGGCAGGATGGCCAGCAGGAACCCCGCCAGCTTGACGATAAGCGGAAGCATGGGAGGTGCATGGACGCCCCGTTCAGGACAATGCCGCCCACCGATCTTGCGGACCAGGATCTGCGGCCAGGGCGTCGACGCTAAGCGCGAATTCGTAAAACAACCCTTGATTGGGCTCTTTGGATTGTTGCGCGTTTCTCGCGAGCACGCGCGCGGGGTTCGACATCCCCGGAACGGTGAGGCGCTGCAGGAGCCGCCTATCAGTAATTAGACACCGTTTCCTTGCCCGGCGCATGAGCAACAATGTGTCGGGACATTGTCATGCCTGCGTTTTGAGCAGGCGTGGCTAGGTTTTGAGCGCGACGTAATAGCGCACTGCCTCGCAGTACCCGACAAACGCGAAAAGTCCCGTTTTCATAATCCGTTAGGCAAGCCCTTCGATCTGGCACGGCATTTGATTCTATGGGCCCGGCTGTGCCCGCGTAGTGAAACGTCTCTCTCGTGGCGAACCAGTCGAGAAGCGCCCGGCCACGTCCGGACCGGGCCCAAGCGGGGATAGGACCCATGAAAATTGTTATGGCGATTATCAAGCCATTCAAGCTGGAAGAAGTCCGTGACGCCCTGACCGCCATTGGCGTTCACGGACTCACGGTGACGGAAGTCAAGGGATATGGCCGGCAGAAAGGCCATACGGAAATCTATCGCGGTGCCGAATGCGCCGTGAGCTTCCTGCCCAAGATCAAAATCGAGGTCGCGATCGCCTCCGACCAGGTCGACAAGACCATCGACGCGATCACCTCCGCAGCCAAGACCGGCCAGATCGGCGACGGCAAAATCTTCGTCATCAACCTCGACCATGCGGTTCGCATCCGCACCGGCGAGGCCGATGCCGCGGCGCTTTGATTTCGCGCTCAACCCAATTCAATCAGGAGAAATGCAATGACGTCTAAGCGTCCCTACGGCGCGGGATTGGCGGCCCTCGCAGTCGGCATGTTCGCTGCGACCGCAGCCTACGCCGAGCCAACAGTCAACAAGGGAGACAACGCCTGGATGCTGACATCGACAGTGCTCGTGCTGTTGATGACGATCCCCGGCCTCGCGCTGTTCTACGGCGGCCTCGTCCGTTCCAAGAACATGCTCTCCGTCCTGATGCAGGTCTTCTACACGGTCTGCGTCGTCACCGTGCTCTGGGCCCTCTACGGCTACAGCCTCGCCTTCACCGGCGGCTCCGACTTCATCGGCGGCTTCTCCAAGGCCTTCATGATGGGCATCACGACGGACTCCAAGGCAGCGACCTTCAGCGTCGACGCCAACATCTCGGAGCTGGTCTATGTCTGCTTCCAGATGACGTTCGCGGCGATCACGCCCGCGCTGATCGTGGGCGCTTTTGCCGAGCGCATGAAGTTCTCGGCCATTGCGCTGTTCATCCCGCTCTGGGTCACGCTGATCTACTTCCCGATCGCGCACATGGTCTGGTACTGGGCGGGTCCGGACGCGATCCAGGACGCTGCCAAGGCGATTGCCGCGGCGACTGACGCGGCCGCGAAGACGGCAGCCGAAGCCAAGCTCGCCGAGATCAAGGCCGACGCCGGCTGGATCTTCAAGAAGGACGCCATCGACTTCGCCGGCGGCACCGTGGTGCACATCAACGCCGGCATCGCCGGCCTCGTGGGCGCTCTTCTGATCGGCAAGCGCGTCGGCTACGGCAAAGAGTTGATGGCCCCGCACTCGCTGACCATGACCATGATCGGCGCCTCGCTGCTCTGGGTCGGCTGGTTCGGCTTCAACGCCGGCTCCAACCTCGAAGCCAATGGCGGCGCTGCGCTCGCCATGACCAACTCCTTCGTCGCCACCGCAGCCGCCGCGCTGTCGTGGATGTTCGCGGAGTGGATCCTGAAGGGTCATCCCTCGGTGCTCGGCGCGCTCTCCGGCGCGGTCGCGGGCCTCGTGGCGGTGACGCCGGCGGCCGGCTACGCCGGTCCGATGGGTGCGATCGTCCTCGGCCTCGTCGTCGGCATCGTCTGCCTGTTCTTCTGCACCGTGGTGAAGAACTCGCTCGGCTATGACGACTCGCTCGACGTGTTCGGCGTGCACTGCATCGGCGGCATCGTCGGCGCTCTCGGCACCGGCATCCTGGTCAACCCGGCTTTGGGTGGCGCTGGTGTCATGGACTACACCGCGATCCCGCCGAAAGTCGGCGATTACGACCTCGTGGCGCAGATGACCGCCCAGATCTGGGGCGTCTGCACCACGCTGGTGTGGTCGGGCATCGGTTCGGCGATCCTCTACAAGGTAGTCGATGTGATCGTTGGCCTGCGCGCCAATGTCGAGACCGAGCGTGAGGGCCTCGACATCGCCGAGCACACCGAGCGCGCCTACAACATGTAACTCTCTCCTCCCGGATGCGATCTCTTCGGGGATCGCATCCAGACCTACGGTTTGGGCACATACCCGGCAATGCCCTGACCGTTGAGGGGCTCCAGCGCAAGTTGGAGCCCCTTTCTTTTTGTGATCGCGGTGGTTGCAGAAAAAGGGGCGCGTTGTACCTCTCAAGCCTGAAATAGCTCACTCAAGGAAGTCGCCATGTTCGAGTGCTCGATTGAGAGGATCATTTGTCGTCCGCGCTCGGGGTCAGATGCTTTTTCATTTCAGCTAGAGCATCATCCGACAGCCGAATTGCAATTGTCGCTCCACCGCTGATCTTGACCTTCAGGAGCGCAACTCCATTGACGTATCTGACGTCAATTTTTTCCGCGCTCAGCATCGGTGCGAGGCTGCTGTTCTGATATGCCCCAGTTGCCCCTAGAAACACTGAGATCGCTTCGAAGAGCCTGGGTTCATCAAACGCAAGGGCGAAGCGATCTCCCATCAATCCGTCGAATCCCAGATAAGTGAGTTGCCCTCCACCGGCTCGCCACGTCGCGGTGCGTTCTACAGGAATGATCGGAATCGGGCTGCCGTCTTCGTACAGATGTCGAACAGCTAGGTTCTCTTCGACCTTTAAGTTGACGGAGTGTTGGGATCGCCTGCTAAGCGGCCATGCCTCCAGCGCCATTGATGACTCTTCGCCATTGGTCCCCATGTATGCAAACATGTGGGGGTGCTCCACGAGGCTTTGAAAGTCCTTGCGGGGAGGTCGCTTTGGCTTTTCGCCGCGCATAGTCGGATAACGCCAATCCTTTGCGTATTTGGTGCTCTGCCAAGCCAGTAGGTCTGCAGCACCGAGTAGTGGTGTTCCCACCTTAGACCCGAAAACGACGCTATCAATTTCGCGTGGCAGTTTCCTTGCGATATGACCGTATGCTTCGCTGCGGTTCGCATGACCGGCCTCAAAGAAGTAGGAGACGTTCCCGCTTACCCTCTGCATCCTGAGAAAGGACTTTACTGCCTGAACGCAGCCAGCCGCACAGTCGCTGTAAACATCTGGTGCCTCGGACAGGGTTTTGTAGCTATCCACGCTCGCAAAAATGGAAAAGCCCTCGACGGTATATTTTTTGATGATGGCGATTAGCTCGGTAACAAGCTCGATCCTCTCCGGCTTGCTTAGGGGCGCAAAGATGCCGTTTCCATGAGCGCAGTCCACCATATGAAAATATGCCAGTTGCCGTCGCTGTAAGGCCTCCACCCATTTTGCCTGCATCCGTCTGGCAGCTTCGGTGACCACGAAGTAGCCCGACAAGCAGAAGATGCCTGACTCCTCTTCTAAATCTCCACTTTCATCGAAGTACGCCTCAAACATGCGCAGCATCTCTCCGACCGGCCCGAGGACCTCCCAGTTACCCTAAAAGGCGTGCACGGCGGTCCCGGCGCTCCTCATGGCAACCGATTCCGTTTGGGTATTGCAAGTATAACATTCGCAAGAAAGGGATTGCCAAGCGCAGCCGACGGCGCAGAAATACCAACCTCAAGAAAACAACAACGGGAGGTCGTCATGCGGTTGGAAGGTGGATGCTACTGCGGCGAGGTGCGCTATGTCGCCGAGGGCGATCCGATGATGCAGGCGCAATGCCATTGCCGCGAATGCCAGTACATCACGGGCGGCGCGCCCAACATGTTCATCGCCATGCCGGCAGACGGCTTCACCTACATCACCGGTAAGCCAAAGCAGTTTACGCGCAAGGATCTGGAACGCGCCGTCACACGCGAGTTCTGCTCCGAATGCGGCACGCACCTGGTGACAAAAGTTCCGGGCCTGCCGGCCGTGGTGGTGAAGGTCGGCTCGATGGACGAGCCGGCCCAGTTCCAACCGCAGATGGCGATCTACACCTGCGATAAGCAGGCCTTCCACCAGATTCCCGCTGGGATAGCGACGTTCGAGAAGCTGCCGGGGCGGTAGGGGCGGGTCACATCGCGCAGCTCGTCATGCCCGGGCTTGTCCCGCCTGCGGGGCCGAAGCCCCTTCGGCGCGGCGAAGGCCCGGGCATCCGCGTTCTTGGCACGACGGGAAAAGTCGTGGATGGCCGGGACAAAGGCGAGCGGAAGCGACGCCGTCCTTTGGACGGCTATGCCCGGCCATGACGATGTGGAAACAACTCAATCCAAAAAGAGACGGAATTTACGCCGCCAACGACTGGTCATCCGCCTGGACCACACGGTCGCGGCCGCGGCGTTTCGCGGCGTAGAGCGCACGGTCGGCGATCCGCATCAGCTCGGACAGCTCCGCATCGGCGCAGGACACCGTGAAGCCGAGGCTGATGGTGACGCGCTCGAGATTTTCGCCGATCGGAATTTCACGCGCGGCGCAGGTGATCCGGAGCGCCTCCGCATATTGCTCGGCCTCGTCGCGGGTGACGCCGACCATGAGGCCAGCAAATTCCTCGCCGCCATAGCGTGCGACCAAGACGCCTTCCTTGCGCGCGAGCTGCCGCAGCACGTCGGCCACCTCGACCAGCACCTTGTCGCCGGACTCGTGACCAAAACGGTCGTTGATGGATTTGAAGTGGTCGATGTCGCACAGGAACACGGTGACGGGCACGCTGCGCTTGCGCGCCGAGGTCAGCGCCAGCGCAGCCGCATCGTCAAAGCCGCGCCGATTGAACAGGCCGGTCAACTGGTCGGTCTGGGAGATGCGCGACAGTTCGCTGCGGGTGAGGGTGAGCTCCTGCATCAACAGCGCCGAGCGATAGCTGAGCGCGCCGGACACCGCGGCCGAGATCAGGGTCGCAATGCAAAGGCCGAAGCCGACGATATAGCCGACCGTCACGGTCGCGCTGAAGTCGGTGCCGAAATGCAGCAGCAGCGTCGTCGCCGTCATGACGATGGTCAGACCCGCTGATATCGCCATGCGCCTGCCGGTGTGGCGAAGAACATCGCCATGCGTGGAAATATGAATGGTCACGAACCCGCCCCGTTGCCTGGGCGCAGCCATAGCACCGACGGGACGAACGAATCGCCAAGGCAAAAATGAAGTTGGCCGGGGCAGTTAACGATACGCGAGGCGCTTGCCTAAAATGCCCCGCACCGAGCGGCAGGGCTTGCGCATCCCTTGGCGCATCCCGTTGTTATCGGCCGAATTATTCGGCGCTGGACGGACGGGCCGGCCGATGGTTAATCGCGTCTTAACCTCGCCCTATCTATGGTGAACTGAAACGCTTCCCGCCGGCGCTCCCGCGCGACCGGCTGTTCCAAGAGTACTGGCGCCCAGAATGGCTATGACCGCTTCATCCCGTGCGCCGCTAGCCGGTGGAAGCTCCGACAACCAACGCTCGCCCTTCGTCCGGCTGAACGAGCTGCTGGCGCCGCATCAGCCCGGCAAGCCCTTGATTTCGCTCGCGGTTGGTGAGCCGCAGCATCCGGTGCCGGATTTCGTCGGCCCTGAGCTCGCCAAGCACATCGCCGATTTCGGCCGTTACCCGATGAACCAGGGCACCGAGCCGTTCCGCCAAGCAGCGGGCGCCTGGCTGTCATCGCGCTTCAGGCTGCCGCGATCGCTCGACCCCAAGAGCGAGATTCTGGTCCTCAATGGCAGCCGAGAGGGGCTGTTCCTCGCGGCGATCGCAGCAGCGCGCTATGTCGGCCCGCGTCCCGGCAAGCCCGCGATCCTGATGCCGAACCCGTTCTACCCGGTCTATGGCGCTGGTGCCGGCGCTGCGGCCTGCGAGTCGATCTATCTGCCGACGACAGTCGAAAACGGATTTCTGCCCGATCTCGACGCCATCGACGAAGCGACACTGGCACGCACGGTCGCATTCTATCTGGCCTCTCCCGCCAATCCGCAGGGCTCGGTCGCCAAGCCCGACTACTTCAAGCGGTTGAAGAGCCTCGCCGATCGCTACAACTTCATGATCCTCAGCGACGAATGCTATTCCGAGATCTACACGCGCGAAGCGCCGGGCAGTGCACTTGAATGCGCCGGTCCCGACTTCACCCGCGTGGCTGCGTTCCAGTCGCTGTCGAAACGATCCAACCTGCCGGGCCTGCGCGTCGGCTTCGCCGCCGGCGACAAGAAGTTCATCGGCATGTTCCTCGAGCTGCGCAATATCGCAGCGCCCCAGGTGCCGGTGCCGCTCCAGCATGTCGCAACCGTTGCCTATGGCGACGAAGCGCATGTCGAGGAGAACCGCAGGCTCTACCGGATCAAGTTCGATCTCGCCGACCAGATCATCGGCAATCGTTACGGCTATCGCCGGCCCGACGCCGGCTTCTGCGTCTGGCTCAATACGTCGGAGCTCGGCGACGACGTGTCCGTAACCCTCAAGCTCTTCAAGGAGGCCGGCGTGCGCGTGGTGCCCGGCTCCTATCTGGCGCGGCTTCAGCCCGACGGCTTCAATCCCGGTGCCGGCTACATTCGCCTGGCGCTGGTGCAGGATAGTGAGACCACGGCGCAGGCGCTGCACCGGCTGGTCGAAACTCTGGGTTAGGCGGGCCCATGAGCATGTCGGCAATCGAACGTGTCATTCCCCTGGTCGGCCATCTGCCTCCGTCGATCCGCGAGGCGCTGACGAAGCGCCTGCGCGAGCTCACCGGTTTCGGTCTGATCGGACTGACCGGCATTGCGTCGGCTGCGCTGATGACCTGGTCGGTGCAGGATCCCAGTCTCAGTCACGCGACCTCGCGGCCGATCCGCAACATTCTCGGCTATGCCGGCGCGATCGGCGCCGACCTGTCGATGCAGATCCTCGGCCTCGGCGCGATCATGCTGATCCTCACCGTCGCGGTGTGGGGTTGGCGCATGATGACCCATCGTCCGTTCGATCGCGAGGCGCTGCGGCTCGGCTCCTGGATTCTCTGCACGGTCATCGCCGCCGGTTTTGCCAGTTGCTGGCCGCATGGCGGCGCCTGGCCGTTGCCGACCGGGCTCGGCGGTGTCGTCGGCGACGCGCTGGTGCGCGCGCCGGCCGTGATCTTCGGGCCCGCCAGCACGATCTATCGGCTGATCCTCGGCGCGTTGCTCTTCGTTGCGATGGCTGCGACCTTCCTGATCGCCTGCGGTTTTGGCGCACGCGAGCAGGACGAGGAGCTGACGCCGATCGAGGACGACGATACGCCGTTCGAGGAAGAGGGCGAGGATCGCGGTTCCGTGTCGCTCGGCTGGCTGTTCCATGCCGTGATGAGCACCAAGGCGCGGCTGGTCTGGTTGTGTGGCGCCGCCTATCGCTCGCTGGTGTCGAGCGGAGCAAAGCCTCGCGCGGTTTCCTTCGACCGCCAGGAACCCTCTCTCGGCGGCCGAAAGGCGCCTTCGATTTCGCCGCACGCTGACGACGAGGACCACGAGGAGGAGGAGGAAGACGTCGAGGAGGAGGACGAGGAAGAAGAGGAGGCGCCCGCCGCACGCGCGCCGCGCAAGAAGGCGGCCGCGAAAACGCCTGCGAAAAAATCCTCCGACAAGTTCGATCTTCCCTCCGTCTCCATGCTGGCCGCGCCGAAGGCCGGCGACCGCCAGCCGCTCAGCAAGGCCGAGCTGGAAACCAATTCGCGCTCGCTCGAAGGCGTGCTCGGGGACTTTGGCGTGCGCGGCGAGGTCGTGAAGGCCAATCCGGGTCCGGTCGTCACGCTTTACGAGCTGGAGCCTGCGCCCGGCATCAAGTCCTCGCGCGTGATCGGCCTCGCCGACGACATCGCTCGCTCGATGAGCGCGCTGTCGGCGCGCGTCGCTGTCGTCCCCGGCCGCAACGCCATCGGCATCGAGCTGCCGAACGCGCATCGCGAAAAGGTCTATCTGCGCGAGCTGCTGGTCGCCAAGGAAGCCACCGACACGGTGGCAAAGCTGCCGCTATGCCTCGGCAAGACCATCGGCGGCGACCCCGTGATCATCGATCTCGCGCGCACGCCGCACATGCTCATCGCCGGCACCACCGGCTCCGGCAAATCGGTCGCCATCAACACCATGATCCTCAGCCTGGTCTACCGGTTGCGTCCGGACCAGTGCCGCCTGATCATGGTCGATCCAAAGATGCTCGAACTCTCCGTCTATGACGGCATCCCGCATCTGCTCACGCCCGTCGTGACCGATCCGAAGAAGGCGGTGGTCGCGCTGAAATGGGCCGTGCGCGAGATGGAAGAGCGCTACAAGAACATGGCCAAGCTCGGTGTGCGCAACATCGACGGCTACAATGCGCGCCTGCTCGAGGCCAAGGGCAAGGGCGAAGAGCTGACGCGCACGGTGCACACCGGCTTCGACAAGGAGACCGGCAAGGCGATCTACGAGGAAGAGAAGCTCGCGCTCGATCCGCTGCCCTACATCGTCATCATCGTCGACGAAATGGCCGACCTGATGATGGTGGCCGGCAAGGACATTGAAGGCGCGGTGCAGCGCCTCGCACAGATGGCGCGCGCCGCCGGCCTGCACGTGATCCTCGCGACACAGCGTCCGTCGGTCGACGTCATCACCGGCACGATCAAGGCGAACTTCCCGACCCGCATCGCCTTCCAGGTCACCTCGAAGATCGACAGCCGCACCATCTTGGGCGAGATGGGTGCCGAGCAACTGCTCGGCCAGGGCGACATGCTCTACATGGCGGGCGGCGGACGCATCAGCCGCGTACACGGACCCTTTGCCTCGGACGAGGAAGTCGAGAAGGTGGTGCGCCACCTCAAGACGCAGGGGCAGCCGGAATATCTCGAAGCGGTCACCGCGGAAGAACCGACCGCCGACGAAGACGGCGCGGTGTTCGATGCGACCGGCATGGGCGCGGACGGCGGCGGCGACCTGTTCGCGCAGGCGGTTGCGATCGTCAAACGCGATCGCAAGGCCTCCACCAGCTACATCCAGCGCCGGCTCCAGATCGGCTACAACCGCGCCGCCTCGCTGATGGAACGCATGGAACTGGAAGGCATCGTCGGCCCCGCCAATCACGCCGGCAAACGCGAGATTCTGGTCGAGGAAGAAGACAGCCATATGTGAGGCAAGGGCTCCCGGGCCTGCCTCGGAATGCGATTTTCACGCAAAAACGATATCCGCTTTTGACCGAAATCACGGTAAAAGGGCGCCTAGCCACACAGGACGACGCGTTGATCAGAACTCCGAAAATTCCGCTTGCCGCTTCCTTTGCTGCGCGAGGCGCGCGCATCGGGGGCGCGCTTCTCGTCACTGCGTCCCTGCTCACGGCGACGTCCTATGCGCAGACCGTGCCCGTTCCGAAGCCGGCGCCGAAGGGCCGCGACGGCGGATCGGCCGATACGCCGAAGGGTCCGGCAACGACCGGCGCGACGCAGGCGCCGCCGAATCCGATCATCCCCGATCCGCGCCGCAACGTACCGAGCAACATCTTCCAGACCTTCGATGCCACCCAGAAGGCGCAGGCCGCCAAGGCGAGCGCCTATCTGTCGTCGATGCAGACGCTGGTCGGCAATTTCGTGCAGGTCGGTCCCGACGGCAACAAGACCCAGGGCGACTTCTACATCCAGAAGCCCGGCAAGATGCGCGTCGAATACGATCCGCCGAACCCGATCGACATCATTGCCGACGGCTCATCGCTGGTGGTGCGCGACCGCAAGCTTGCGACCCAGGACGTCTATCCGCTGTCGCAGACGCCGCTGCGCTTCCTGCTGTCCGACCGCATCGACCTGATGAAGGATACCAACGTCATCGGCGTCACCGCGGACGATATGTTCGTCAGCGTCACCATCGAGGAGAAGCAGGCGCTGGTCGGCACCAGCCGGCTGTTGCTGATGTTCGGCGCCAAGGACGGCCAGTTGAAGCAATGGACCGTGACCGATCCGCAGGGCTACGACACGACCTTCGCGGTCTACAATCTGGATTCGACCAAGAAGCTCGATCCCGGCATGTTCAAGATCGATTTCACCAATTACAGCGTGCCGCCGGGTTAGAGCCTTTTCCGTTCCGATGGAATCGGAACGGGGCTCTAGACTCTTGTTTGACGCGTTTTCTTGACGCGAACCGGTATCCACTTCGCTCGAAAACGCTTTGGGAAACGGTGGGCACGGCGCTTTGCGCCTTTGCCCACCCTACAACGGCTTGCTAAGACGCAACTCCCATGCGTCTTTCCCTGACAACCTGGAACATCAACTCGGTGCGGCTGCGCATCGACCTGGTCGCGAAATTCCTGAAGAGCGCGCGGCCGGACGTGCTGTGCCTGCAGGAGACCAAATGCATCGACGATGCCTTTCCGCTCAAGCGTTTCAAGCGGCTCGGCTATGAGCACGTCGCGCTGAACGGACAGAAGGGCTATCACGGCGTCGCCATCGTCTCGAAGCTGCCGTTCGAGGACAAGGACATCCGCACTTTCTGCGACAAGGTGGATTCGCGCCACATCTCGGTATCCTTCGGCGAGAAGGCGAATATCGCAAAGCCGCTGGTGCTGCATAATTTCTACGTGCCGGCCGGCGGCGACATTCCCGACCCCGCACTGAACGAAAAGTTCGACCACAAGCTCCGCTTCCTCGACGAGATGAAGGCGTGCGAGCCGCTGCATCCGCGGGGCGAGGATCGCCACATCCTGGTCGGCGATCTCAACGTCGCGCCGCATGAGAACGACGTATGGTCGCACAAGCAGCTTTTGAAGGTGGTCTCGCACACGCCTGTTGAGACCGAGAAGCTCCTGGCGGCGTTGGCGGCCGGCGAGTGGATCGACGTCGCGCGCGAACGCATCCCGATGTCGGAGAAGGTCTACACGTGGTGGAGCTACCGCGCCGCGGACTGGACCGTCGGTGACCGCGGCCGCCGGCTCGATCACATCTGGGTCTCACGCGCGCTGAAGGACGCGGTCAGCGATTTCAAAATCTTGCGCGATGCCCGCGGCTGGGAGCGGCCGTCCGACCATGTGCCTGTCACCGTGACGCTGGACGTCTGATCAGATGCTCAGCTTCGCGCCGGCCATCAAGATGTCGCTGGCGATCTGGCTGGCGCGGACCGCAAACTCGTCGCGCAGCCGGCGCGCGGCGGCGGGATCGCTCTCCAGCACACGCTGAAACAGGCTGCGCGCGATCCGGATCACCGCAGAGTGCTCGATCGCGATCGCCGTCGACGGCCGTTTCATCGGCACCACCAGCGCGAGCTCGCCGATCAGCGTGGCGGGGCCCGCGATCATCTCGGCACCAGCGCCGTCCTCGACGCGAAAGGCGCCGCGCTGAACAACGAAACCGGCGTCGGCTTCATCGCCCATGTTGAAGAGGGTGTCGCCGCGCGCAAAGCCGCGCTGCTCGGAGCCGATCGCGAGCATGCGCAACGAGGCGTCTCCCAACAGGCGCAGTGTCGGGACTCGCTCGAGCAGCGCTACGTCGTCTTCGATCGACATTCAGGACCGAGGCTCAAGGGACCGGCGAAAACGGTCGAATCGTAGGTCCTTCAAGCGTATCACGGCACCAGCTTGTAGCCACCGGCTTCGGTGACCAGGATCTCGGGGTTGGCCGCGTCCTTCTCGATCTTCTGGCGGAGGCGGTAGATGTGGGTTTCCAGCGTGTGGGTGGTGACGCCGGAATTGTAGCCCCAGACCTCCTGGAGCAGGGTCTCGCGCGAGACCGGCATCTGGCCGGCCCGGTAGAGGAAGCGCAGGATGGCGGTTTCCTTCTCCGTCAGCCGCACCTTGCGGGCATTGGCCGCAGTCAGCATTTTTGAGCCGGGGCGGAAGGAGTAGGGGCCCACCGAGAACACCGCGTCCTCGCTGGCCTCGTGCTGGCGGAGCTGGGCGCGGATGCGGGCCAGCAGCACGGCGAAACGGAAGGGCTTTGCCACATAGTCGTTGGCGCCGGATTCCAGGCCCAAAATCGTGTCGGAATCGGTGTCGTGCCCGGTCAGCATGATGATCGGGGCCTTGAAGCCGCCCTTCCTCAGCGAGCGCACGACCTCGCGGCCGTCGGTGTCGGGCAGGCCGACGTCCATCAGGACGAGATCGGGGGAATTGGCCTTGGCCGCGCTCGCGCCCTTGGCGCCGGTGTCGACGGCGGAGGCCTCGAACTCTTCGTGCAGCGATAATTGCTCCACCAACGTATCGCGCAGATCGGAATCGTCATCCACGATCAGGATCTTGCGGGCATTGGCCATGGGGTCATCCTTTTGGGGTCGGGCGCGCCGCAGGTGCATGCCGCGCCCAGTCGCGATGGTAAGTTGAGGGTCGGCTGATTTATTGTTGTTCGTGTTGAAGTAGTGGGCTGTTACCGATTCACAAGCCAGAACCACTCTAACTCAGAATAACAGGTCATTTTGATGAATGTCCTGTAATGAAGCTGCCATCCCGCATTCATATGAAAAGACATTCTGCATCAGTGGCTTACGCCAAGAAAACCACCGCAGGGCCGCTCTCGGCGATCACTGTGAGGGCCGCCGCCGGTAACCCGCGGCGGGGCTGGCTGACCGCGGGACCGCTCGTCATTCCCGTGGCGCTGGGGCGCGGCGGCATCCTCGCCAACAAGCGCGAGGGCGACGGCGGCACCCCGAAGGGCAGCTTCAGGCCGCGGCAGCTCTGGTGGCGCGGCGACCGACACAGCCGGCCCAAGACCTTCCTGCCGGTGCGCGCGATCAACCCCGCGGACGCCTGGTGCGAAGACCCCACGGACCGGCATTACAACCGGCCGATCCGGCTGGAGCGGGAGCAGGGCGGCGACCGGCTGACGCGGGCCGACCATCTCTATGATTTCATCGTCGAGATCGACCACAACACGCGGCCGCGCATCCCTGGCCGGGGCAGTGCCGTCTTCCTGCATCTTGCGCGCGACAATTTTGGCCCGACCGCGGGCTGCGTCTCGATGACGAGACGAGCCATGCTGCAACTTTTGCGGCGGATGGGACCGCGAACAAAAATCATCATCGGGTGAGGGACCATGCTCGAGAAGGACGGAATCTCAGCCGCGTCGAAAACCCTGTTCGACCATTGGCGCGCGGGCACCAAGCTCGGCGAGCTCGAGGCCGCGCAGCGCCCGCGCAACCGTGCGGAAGGCTATGCGGTGCAGGCCGCGCTCGAATCGCAGTCATCGGAAAAATTGTTCGGCTGGAAGATCGCGGCCACCAGCGAGGCCGGACAGAAGCACATCAATGTCGCGGGTCCGATGGCCGGACGTATCTTGAGCGATACCGTGATCGCCGACGGCGGCACGGCTTCGATGAAAGGTAATGCGATGGCCGTCGGCGAGCCGGAATTCGCCTTCCGCATGGCGCGGGACCTGCCGCCGCGGCCTACGCCTTACAGCGTGGACGAAGTGCTCGCCGCCGTCGGCAGCCTGCATCCCGCGATCGAGATTCCGGACTCGCGCTTCGCCGATTTCGTCAGCGCCGGCGAAGCCCAGCTCATCGCCGACAATGCCTGCGCGCATCTGTTCGTGCTGGGCGCGTCAACGAGCGCGAACTGGCGTGCGATCGATCTCGTCGAGGAGCGACCGACCATCACGCTGCGCGGCCGGACTTACATCGGTCACGGCAAGAACGTGCTCGGCGATCCCCGCGCCGCACTCGCCTGGCTCGCCAACGAGCTCAGCGGCCTCGGCCTCACGCTGCGGACAGGGGAGGTGGTGACGACAGGCACGTGCCATCCGCCATTGCCGATTCAGGCCGGCGATCATTTTGCCGCGGATTTCGGCGTGCTGGGAAAGGTGTCGGTGAGGTTTGCGTAGTAACCGATGTCGTCCTGGCGAAAGCCAGGACGACTGCAAAACTATCTGTGCCCGAAAATCGCAGACCCCACGCGGACATGCGTGGCTCCGAGCGCAATCGCGGTCGCAAAATCCGCGCTCATGCCCATCGACAAATTCTTCAGCCCGTTGCGCGCAGCGATCTTCGCGGTCAGCGCAAAATGCGAAGCCGGCGGCTCGTCGACCGGCGGGATGCACATCAACCCGGAAATCTGAAGTCCATAGGTTTCGCGGCAGCTCGCCAAAAACGCATCGGCTTCCGCAGGCGCGATACCGGCCTTCTGCGGCTCCTCGCCGGTATTGATCTGCACGAAGAGCTGCGGGTGCTTTTTCTGGGATTCGATTTCTTTGGCTAACGCCTGGCAAATGCTGGGGCGGTCCACCGAATGGATGGCGTCGAACAGCGCCACCGCCTCCTTGGCCTTGTTGGACTGCAGCGGCCCGATCAGGTGCAGGGCGATGCCACCGTAAGCGGACGTTAACGCTGTCCACTTGCCTTTGGCTTCCTGCACGCGATTTTCGCCGAATACGCGCTGTCCGGCTTCGATAATGGGCGTGATTGCGTCAGCGGCGAACGTCTTGGACACCGCGATCAGCGTCACCGAGGCCCGATCGCGCCGCGCGTCCTTGCAGGCACGCGCGATCTCGGCTTCCACGGCGGCGAGCGCGTTTGGTGAATCCGCGGTTAGCGGCGAGGCGTTGGCGTGTGTCATGACGTCGATTGACCGTGATCTTACGGAAGTAGGTCCAATTTTACCGAGTTCAAGAAAGGCTTTTTGAACCCTTCAAGCTACCTTGCGCGCGGGGTGGGTAGCGAAGATGGCAAACGTCAGTCTCAACCGCAAACGGGCGAAACTCAAGCAGGTTCTCGGGATCCGGGCACGCCTTGCATTGCTGGCCGTGATTCTGGTCGCGCCGCTGATGTTCGAGCGCGTCCGCTCGCTCGAAGAGGCGCGCGTCAAGCAGATCGCGCAGGCCACCGCTGAATTCACCATCGTTGCACGCCACAGCGCCGATGCGCAGCGCGAGGTGATCTCCTCGGTCGAGACCATTTTGAAAGCGGAAGCCTTCATCCGCGCGTCCGCCGGCGGCATCAGCCGCAGTTGCGATGTGCTGCGCGCCAGCCTGCCGACGAGCCTGCCCTGGATCCGCACGCTGCTGATCGCCGGCCAGGACGGACGCATCCAGTGCTCGACCAACAACATGTATGTCGGTCTCGACCTGAGCGACCGGCCCTACTTCCAGCAGGCGCAGGAGACCGGCCGCTTCGTGCTGTCTGATTTCCTGCTCGCGCGTCCCGCGCAGACCCCGACTGTCATGGCCGCCTATCCGGTCGCCGCGATGGGCAGCGAATCCGGCGCCGTCGTGCTCGCGACCGTGAATCTCGACTGGATGTCGAAGGTCATGGGCAATCTGGGCGGCCGCCCCGGCATCTCAGCTATTCTGGTCGACAGTGCCGGCATCGTGCTTGCCGCGCCCGCCGATCAGCGCAGCGAGATAGGGCGTCCGCTCGATAACGTGCCGCTGATGTCGGCGATATCAGACATGGCGCTGCGTTCGGACCAGGACGAAGGTTCGCTCTCCTTTATGGCGGTCGACGGCTCCAAGCGCGCCGTCAGCTTCATTCGCATCGCCGGCACCAATGCGCGCCTCATCACCAGCATCGATGAGGACAAAGTGTCCGCGGCGGTCAACCGCGACATCCGCACCGCCTATCTCCAGCTCGGCTTCGTCGTCGTGTTCGTCCTGCTCGGCGCGCTGATTGCCGCCGAAAAGCTCGTGATCAAGCCGATCGAGATGCTTGCCGACATGGCAAAACGTTTTGGCGAAGGCGACCTCTCGGCGCGCGCCGCGCGCAATCGCCTTCCGTCCGAATTCGTGCCCTTGGCACGCGCCTTCAACGCCATGGCCGCACAGCTCGGTCAGCGCGAGCGCGAACTGGTCGCCAGCAACGATCGTCTGACCGTGATGGCGTCGATCGACATGCTGTCGGGCCTCGCCAACCGCCGCGGCTTCCAGAGCCGCCTCGACTTCGAATGGATGCGGGCGCAGCAATATGGCAGCGACCTGTCGCTGATGATGATCGATGTCGACCATTTCAAACTCTACAACGACAGCTACGGCCACCTCGAGGGCGATGCCTGCCTGACCAGGCTCGGCGAAACCCTCTCCGGCATCGCCGCCGACACCATGGGCTTTGCGGCCCGCTATGGCGGCGAGGAATTCTGCCTGTTGCTGCCGAATACGGACCTGGCAAAGGCCGTCGAGATCGGCGAGAAGGTGCGCGCGGCGGTGTTGCAGCTCTCCCTGCCCCACATCACCTCGAACCACATGCTGGTGACCGTCTCGATCGGCGTCGCCGCGACCAAGCCGAACGAATCCCTGCGCCCCGGCGACCTGATCGAAGCCGCTGACGCCGCCCTCTACACCGCCAAACACCGCGGCCGGAATACCGTCGCCGAGCACGGCATCGTGCGGATGACCGAGGGTGACGCCGAAATGGCGATGGCGGGGTAACCCGCCTCCCGACTGCCTGTCCTGCGGTCTTTTCGGGGTCCCGGGCGTTGACCCAACAGCCTTTTTTGTGGCCTAGTCCGCCGTCTTTAGGACGGCCAAAGCACACAAAACCCCAACGATTCCATGACCTCCGAACGCTATAACGCCCGCGATTCCGAACCGCGCTGGCAACGCCAGTGGGACCAGAAGGCGATCTTCGCCTCCAAGAACGACGATCCGCGGCCGAAATATTACGTGCTCGAGATGTTCCCCTACCCGTCCGGGCGCATCCATATCGGCCATGTCCGGAACTATACGCTCGGCGATGTGCTGGCGCGCTTCATGCGCGCCAAGGGGTTCAACGTGCTGCACCCGATGGGCTGGGATGCGTTCGGCCTGCCGGCGGAGAACGCCGCGATCGAGCGCAAGGTGGCGCCGAAGGCGTGGACCTATGACAACATCGCCGCGATGAAGAAGCAGCTGCAGTCCATCGGACTGTCGCTCGACTGGTCACGCGAATTCGCGACCTGCGACCCCAGCTACTACAAGCATCAGCAGAAGATGTTCCTGGACATGCTGCGCGCGGGCCTCGCCGAACGCGAGAAGCGCAAGCTCAACTGGGATCCTGTCGACATGACCGTGCTCGCCAACGAGCAGGTCATCGATGGCCGCGGCTGGCGCTCGGGTGCTGTTGTCGAACAGCGCGAGATGAGCCAGTGGGTCTTCAAGATCACGAAGTATTCGCAGGAGCTGCTGGACGCGCTGGAGGGTCTGGATCGCTGGCCCGACAAGGTGCGGCTGATGCAGCGCAACTGGATCGGTCGCTCCGAGGGCCTGCTGATCCGCTTTGCGCTGGATCAAGCGACGACGCCGGCCGGCGAGAGCGAGCTGAAGATTTTTACGACGCGCCCGGACACGCTGTTCGGCGCAAAGTTCATGGCGATCTCGGCCGATCATCCGCTGGCGCAGGCAGCAGCTGCGAAGAACCCGAAGCTCGCGGAGTTCATCGCCGAGATCAAGAAGATCGGCACCGCGCAGGAGATCATCGACACCGCCGAGAAGCAGGGTTTTGACACCGGCATCCGCGCCGTGCATCCGTTCGACCCGAGCTGGAAGCTGCCGGTCTACGTCGCGAACTTCGTGCTGATGGAATACGGCACCGGCGCGATCTTCGGCTGTCCCGCGCACGATCAGCGCGACCTCGACTTCGTCAACAAATACGCCCTAGGCAACACGCCGGTGGTCTGCCCCGAAGGTCAGGATCCGAAATCGTTCGTCATCACCGACACCGCCTATGACGGTGAAGGCCGCATGATCAATTCGCGCTTCCTCGACGGCATGAGCATCGAGCAGGCCAAGGAAGACGTCGCAAAACGCCTGGAAAACGAGATGCGCGGCAACGCGCCGGTCGGCGAGCGGCAGGTCAATTTCCGGCTGCGCGACTGGGGCATTTCGCGGCAGCGCTATTGGGGCTGTCCGATCCCGATCATCCACTGCCCGACATGCGACGTCGTTCCGGTGCCGGACGATCAGCTGCCGGTGACGCTGCCGGAGGATGTGAGCTTCGACAAGCCGGGCAACGCGCTCGACCATCATCCGACCTGGAAGCACGTCAGCTGTCCGAAATGCGGCGGTAAGGCCCAGCGCGAAACCGACACCATGGACACCTTCGTGGACTCGTCCTGGTATTTTGCGCGCTTCACCGATCCCTGGAACGCGAATGCGCCGACGACGCCCGCGGTCGCCAATCGGATGTTGCCGATCGACCAGTATATCGGCGGCGTCGAGCACGCGATCCTGCATCTGCTCTACAGCCGCTTCTTCACCCGCGCGATGAAGGCGACCGGCCATGTCAACATGAGCGAGCCGTTCGCCGGCATGTTCACCCAGGGCATGGTGGTGCACGAGACCTATCAGAAGGCCGACGGCAGCTGGGTGCAGCCGGCCGAGGTGAAGATCGAAGTCGGCGGGAATGGCCGGCGCGCCGTCCTGATGGCGACCGGCGAGGACGTCACGGTCGGCCCGATCGAGAAGATGTCGAAGTCGAAGAAGAACACGGTCGACCCCGACGACATCATCGAGACCTACGGTGCCGACGTCGCCCGCTGGTTCATGCTGTCGGACTCACCGCCCGATCGCGACGTGATCTGGAGCGACGAGCGCGTCCAGGGCGCCTCGCGCTTCGTGCAGCGGCTGTGGCGTCTGGTGAACGAATCGGCCGAGCTGGCAAAGGCCGCGCCGGCGGCCCGGCCGGCTGCGTTCGGCGCGGATGCATTGGCACTGCGCAAGGCAGCCCATGGCGCGCTGGACAAGGTCTCGTCCGGAATCGAGCGGCTGCACTTCAACGTCTGCCTGGCCCATATCCGCGAATTCACCAATGCGCTGGCCGAGGTGCTGGGCCAGGAAACTACGAAGACCGGCACGCCGACGCCGGATGTCGCCTGGTCGGTCAAGGAAGCCGCAATCATCCTTGTTCAACTGTTTGCACCCATGATGCCCCATCTGGCCGAGGAGTGCTGGGTGGTGCTGGGCCAGCAGGGGCTGATTTCGGAGGCCTCATGGCCCCAAATCGAACGCGATTTGCTGATTGAAGACACCGTGACCCTGGTGGTTCAGGTCAACGGCAAGAAGCGGGGTGAGGTCACGGTTGCAACAGCGGCCCAGAATCCGGAAATCGAGGCTGCCGTTTTAGCCCTCGATGCGGTAAAACTGGCCCTGGACGGCAAGCCCGTCCGCAAGGTGATCATCGTCCCCAAGAGGATCGTGAATGTTGTCGGCTAGGATCCGCATTGCAGCCCGTCTTGTGGCGGTCGCCGCCCTGGCGGCCATGACGGCCGGCTGCTTCCAGCCGATGTACGCCGAGCGGACCGACGGCACCCCGGGCCTGCGCGAGAAGCTGATGGGGGTCGAGGTTCCCCCGGTCGACAAGCCGAACGCCTCCCGCGAGGCCCGCGTCCAGGTCGAAGTCCGCAACGCCCTGGCGTTCAAGCTGTATGGCACGGCGACCGGCATGCCGCCGACCCACCGGCTTGTGCTGCGCTTTACGACCAACCGCCAATCGCTGATCGTCGACCCCAATACGGGCCTGCCGAGCAGCGAGAACTACGGCATCGACGCCCAGTACAATCTGATCGAGATCGCGACCAACAAGTCGGTGATGACGGGGACGACCTTCTCACGCGTGTCCTATGACATGCCGGGCTCCTACCAGCGCTTCGCCCGCTCCCGCGCCTATCGCGACGCCGAGGACCGCGCCGCCAACGAGATCGCCGAGAACATCACGACCCGGCTGGCCTCGTTCTTCACCGCCGGCACTTAAGACACACCCCCGTCATTCCGGGGCTCGCGCAGCGAGAACCCGGAATCCAGAGATTGTGGATCGAGATTCCGGGTTCGCGCGTTGCGCGCCCCGGAATGACAAATGGGGCACAATGGTCGCGCTTCGCGGAAAAGAGATCGACTCCTTCCTCGCCCGGCCCGACGCCGGCCGCCCGATCATCCTGCTCTACGGCCCCGATGCCGGCCTGGTACGCGAGCGCGCCGACGCGCTGATCGCGTCCGCCGTCGACGATCCCAACGACCCCTTCTCTCTCGTGAAGCTCGACGGTGACGAACTCTCCGCCGAGCCATCGCGCCTGGTCGACGAGGCCATGACAGTGCCGCTGTTCGGCGGTCGCCGCGCGATCCGCATTCGCGCCGGCTCGCGCAGCTTTGCCAGCGGCGTCGATACGCTGGCCGAGATGAGCGTCAGGGATTGCCGCATCGTGATCGAGGCCGGCGAGCTGCGTCCGGAGTCGCCGCTGCGAAAAGCCTGCGAGCGCGCCAAGACCGCGGTCGCGATCGGCTGCTATCCTGACACCGAACGTGATCTCGCGAAGCTGATGGATGACGAGCTCCGGATCGCAAATTTGCGCATCGCCCAGGATGCGCGCGCGGCGCTGATGTCGTTCCTCGGTGGCGACCGCCAGGCCTCGCGCAACGAGCTGCGCAAGCTGACGCTCTACGCCCACGGCAAAGGCGAGATCACGCTCGACGACGTCATGGCCGTCGTTGCCGATGCCTCGGAGCTGAAGCTCGATCCGATCGTCGACGGCGCCTTCGCAGGGAGACCCGACATCGTCGAGAGCGAATTCGCAAAGGCAATGATCGCCGGCACCTATCCCGGCGTCATCATCTCGGCGGCCCAGCGCCAGGCGGCGTGGCTGCACAAATCGGCGCTCGCGGTTGCCGAGGGCACGCCGATCGCCGCAGTGCTCGATGGCGGCTTTCCGCGGCTGCATTTTTCACGCAAGGGCGTGGTCGAAACCGCGCTGCGCAATTTCAGCGCGCCGCGCCTGTCCGGTATCATCGAGCAGCTCGCCACCGCAGCCCTCGATACCCGCAAGCAGCCGGCACTCGCCGCCGCGATCGCCCAGCGCACGCTGATGGCCATCGCCGCGAACGCGAAGCGGCGGGGTTAGGCACCGCCCTCCCCGCAGGTCATTGCGAGCGCAGCGAAGCAATCCAGAGTCTCTCCGCGGAGGCAGTCTGGATTGCTTCGCTGCGCTCGCAATGACGGTGTTGAGCGAACGCGCCAATGCCTTCCCGACGTCGTCCTGGCGAAAGCCAGGACCCATTACCACCGGCAGTAATTTGGCGAGCGGTACTGGCTCCAACTTCTTATTGATAGATCACGCGGTATGGGTCCTGGCTTTCGCCAGGACGACACCGAGAGTTCGGTCGATTGCTCAGTTCGCAACGACAGAAGGGATCTACAGCACGCCCTTCGCCAACCGCTTCATCACCTCGTCGAGCTGATCGAGGTTGCGGTAGCTGATCTGGACGCTGCCGCCGGGATCGCGGTGGTTGACGACGACCTTGAGCCCGAGCGCGTCGCTGACGCGCTTTTCCAGATCGAGCGTGTCGGGGTCCTTTTCCTTGACCCCTGCACGCGCCTTCTGCGGCTTGCGTTCCGGCACGCCTTCTTCATGCGCGAGCGCTTCGGCCTGGCGCACGTTGAGGCCCTCTTCGACGATGCGCTTGGCCGCGGCGAGCGGATCGGGCACGCCGATCAGCGCACGGGCGTGGCCTGCCGTCAATTGACCGGTCGCAATGAAGGCCTGCACCTCGGCCGGCAGTTTTGTCAGCCGCATCATGTTGGCGACGTGGCTGCGGCTCTTGCCGACGACCCTCGCGATATCTTCCTGGCTGCGTTTGAACTCGCCTGCAAGCGCGTGATAGCCCTGCGCCTCTTCCATCGGATTGAGGTCTTCGCGCTGCACGTTCTCGATGATCGCGAATTCCAGCGCATCGCTGTCGCTGATGTCGACCGGAACGATCGGCACCTCGTGCAGGCCCGCGATCTGCGACGCGCGCCAGCGCCGCTCGCCGGCGATGATCTCGAAGCGGTCCTGCGCACCCTTCAACGGACGCACCACGATCGGCTGGATCACGCCGTGCTGCCGAATCGAGTCGGAGAGCTCCTTGAGCTCGACTTCCGAAAACGTCCGGCGCGGGTTGCGCGGATTGGGCTTGATGAACTCGATCGGCACCTTGCGCTGCGCGCGCGGCCGCTCGACATGCGCGGCCTCGCCGCCGACGTCGCCGATCAGACTCGCAAGACCCCGGCCCAGTCGCGAACGCGCTTCGTCGGCCATCGCCAGCTCCCTTGGATTCACTCGAACGCTCCTGTTACCTATCTTCGTCATTCCGGGGCGCGCGAAGCGCGAACCCGGAATCTCGACATTGTTTCATTTCGAATCTCGAGATTCCGGATCAATTCGCGTGCCGCGAATTGTCCGGAATGACGTTGTTGGATTCAATCCGTGGTGCGCAGCTCGCGCTCGCGCTGGATCACTTCGGTGGCGAGCCGCAGATAAGCTTCACTGCCGACGCATTTGAGATCGTAGACCAGCACCGGCTTGCCGTAGGACGGCGCCTCGGAGATGCGCACGTTGCGCGGGATCATGGTCTTGTAGACCTTCTCGCCCATGAACTGCCTCACGTCGGCGACGACCTGGTTCGAGAGGTTGTTGCGCGAGTCGAACATGGTCAGCACGATGCCGTGGATCGACAGGTTCGGATTGAGCGTCGAGCGCACCTGCTCCACCGTCTGCAGCAATTGCGACAGACCTTCGAGCGCGAAGAACTCGCACTGCAGCGGCACGAGGATCGCGTCCGACGCGGCCATCGCATTCACCGTGAGCAGGTTGAGCGAGGGCGGGCAGTCGATCAGCACATAGGTGTAATCGGCATCGGGCGAGACGTTGTTGTTGAGCGAACCGATGGCGTCACGCAGCTTGAATGCGCGGCCGGGCGTGTGGCCGAGCTCGAGCTCGAGGCCGGAGAGGTCCATGGTCGAGGGTGCGATGTGCAGCCGTGGCACCGCGGTCGCGACAACAGCTTCGCGCAAGGCAGCCTCGCCGACCAGCACGTCATAGGTCGAGCAGGAGCGGTTGCGGCGGTCGATGCCGAGGCCGGTCGAGGCGTTGCCCTGGGGATCGAGATCGACGATCAGGACGCGTTCACCAATCGCCGCGAGTGCCGTGCCGAGATTAATCGCCGTGGTTGTTTTTCCCACGCCGCCCTTCTGATTCGCAAGCGCCAGGATCCGGGGATGGCCCGGCGGGACAATGTCGGTCTGTTCGTGCTGCGGTTCGTCGATCACGGCCATGCCTGTATCCCCACTCACCCCTTGACCCCTCACCCGCGCCGCGTGGCCGCGGTGAGCTCCACGATCCAGCCGTCACCCGTGCGGCTTTGATGGAGTCGAGGCTGAATATTCCAATATTTAGCGGCTTCGGTCAATTCAGCCTCTACATCTTGACCCTTGAGGAACAGCGCTTTTGCACCGTGGCGCATCAGCGGCTCCGCGAAGCCGATGAGTTGATGTAGCGGAGCCAGCGCACGCGCGGTGACGCAATCGACCGGGCCGGTGATTCTATCCACATTATCCCCGATCTCGGCGAGATGTACGACCCCTGGCGACGCGGTAACGCGAATAGCCTCGCGCAGGAACGCCGCTTTTTTTGCGATTCGCTCGACGAGGTGGACGCTCGTGTCCGGCACCTCGGCCATGACGCAGGCCAGGACCACGCCGGGAAAGCCGCCGCCGCTGCCGAGATCGGCCCACCGCTTTGCGCTCGGGGCAAGCGACATGAGCTGCAGCGAATCGGCGATGTGCCGGGTCCAGAGATGCGGAAGTGTCGAGGGCGCGACGAGGTTGGTCTTGGCCTGCCACTCCAGCAGCAGCGCGACATAGCGATCGAGGCGCGCCTCCGTTTCACGTGAAACCGGTGCGAGTTTCAGTGCAGCAGATTTGTCCGCCGCGATCGCCTCGTCCAGTGACCGACCTCGAGGTGCAGCAGGCTTCGTCGCCCCCTCTCCCGCGTCAGGTCGTCGTGGATCGGATCTTCCTTTGCCGGGTCCGCGCTGTTTCACGTGAAACGCCTAGGCCATCGCCTTCGAAGTCTTCCGCCGGGCTTCACGGCGGAGATAGGCCGCGAGGATGCCGAGCGCAGCCGGCGTCATGCCGTCGAGCCGGCCGGCCTGACCGATGGTGAAGGGCCTGGCGCGTTCGAGCTTGCCTCGGACTTCGTTGGAGAGACCCGGCACCAGGGCGTAGTCGACATCGGCCAGCACCAGTCCCTCGTCTCGCCGGAAGGCTTCGACGTCAGCGCTCTGGCGCTCCAGATAGACGTCGTACTTGGCGTCGATCTCCAGGTGGGTCGCAATGACGGGGTCAATGGCCGACAGCTCCGGCCAGATGGTGCGAACCTGGCCCCAGCCGATCTCGGGATAGGCCAGGAGCTCAAAGGCCGACCGGCGCTGTCCGTCCCGGTTGAGGGACAGTCCGTGCTTGCTCGCCTCGTTCGGGGTGATGGTGAGCGACTTCGACAGCGTCTTCGCCGCCCCCAGAGCAGCCATCTTGGCCCGATGATGCCGGGTCCGAACGCTGCCGACACAGCCGAGAGCCATGCCCTTTTCAGTCAGACGCTGGTCGGCATTGTCCGCCCGCAGGGTCAGGCGATACTCGGCCCGCGAGGTGAACATCCGATAGGGTTCGGTGATGCCGCGGGTCACGAGGTCGTCGATCATCACGCCGAGGTAGCCGTCGGCACGGTCGAAGACCGTCAGCGCCGCTCCGCTGGCGGCAAGCGCAGCATTGAGACCGGCCACGATGCCCTGGGCGCCGGCTTCCTCATATCCCGTGGTGCCATTGATCTGTCCGGCCAGGAACAGGCCGCGCAGACGCTTGGTCTGAAGGGTCGGGTCGAGCTCGCGGGGATCGACATGGTCGTATTCGATGGCATAGCCCGGCCGGACCATCTTGACCCGCTCCAGGCCCGGAATGGTGGCGAGGATCGCGAGTTGGACCTCCTCCGGCAGCGAGGTGGAGATGCCGTTGGGATAGACGGTCGTATCGTCGAGCCCTTCGGGCTCCAGGAAGATCTGGTGGCCGTCGCGGTCGCCGAAACGGACGATCTTGTCCTCGATCGAGGGACAGTAGCGCGGGCCGGAGCTCTTGATCTGGCCAGAGTACATCGGGGAGCGATGCACATTGGCCCGGATCACCTCATGGGTCGCCGAAGTTGTCCGGGTGATGCCGCATTGGATCTGGGTCGTCGTGATCCGCTCGGTCAGGACCGAAAACGGTTCTGGCGGATCATCGCCGGGCTGCATTTCGACCGCCGACCAGTCGATCGTGGTCCCGTCGAGCCGCGGCGGAGTGCCCGTCTTCAACCGGCCCAGCGTAAAGCCGGCGGCTTCAAAAGACTTCGAGAGCCCCATCGCGGGGGCCTCATCCACACGCCCGGCGGGCCAGTTCTTCTCCCCGAGATGGATCAGGCCGCGGAGGAAGGTGCCGGTCGTGACGACAACGGCCCCTGCCCGCAAGGTCCGGCCATCAGCCAGGCGCAGACCCCTAACCCGGCCGTCCGAAACGATCAGCCCGTCCGCCTCGCCTTCGATCACGCTGAGACCATCGGTCTGACGGATCGCTGCCTGCATCGCGGCGGCATAAAGCTTCCGGTCGGCCTGGGCGCGCGGACCGCGAACGGCCGGACCCTTCCTGCGATTGAGCATCCGGAACTGGATGCCGCCGGCATCCGCGACCCGGCCCATCAGACCGTCCAGTGCATCGATCTCCCGGACCAGGTGCCCCTTGCCGAGGCCACCGATCGCGGGATTGCAGGACATCGCCCCGACAGTCGCAAAGCGGTGGGTCACAAGCGCCGTGGTCGCACCCATGCGCGCAGCCGCAGCCGCGGCCTCACAGCCGGCGTGCCCGCCGCCAATCACGATGACGTCGAAGGAATCTCGCTCTGTCCGCATAGCGCGGACTTCTATCCCAGAGCGCGAAAAGCCGGAAGCGGAAACTCAGGGAGATGTTTCACGTGAAACAGAGCGGCGGACGTCGGGGGAATAGAAATTCGGAAACAACCCCATGCAAAGTAGAGAGGGGCGCTTTGGGCGAGCTGTTTCACGTGAAACAACGAAGGAGTGGAACAAGCGATAGTTCTACAATGAAGAACTAGCACTACTTTCCGATACAGAACTTCTGGAAGATGGCCCCCAGGACGTCCTCGACGTCCACCCGGCCCAGCAACCGTCCGAGGGCATAGGAGGCCGCCCGGAGTTCCTCGGCCGCGAGCTCCTCGCCCTCGCCAAGAAGCTCCATGCTTCGCTGCAGGGAACCGGCGGTCTGGCGCAACAGCTCCCGCTGCCGGGCGCGGGTGACGAGCGCTCCTTCACTCGCCCCGAAGAACGCACCGGCGAATTCCACCAGGGCCTGGATCAGGTCCGGCAGTCCGTCGCCGCGCTGCGCCGAGATCGCAAAGACCCTGGAGCCCGACTCCGGCGCCTTAGCCTTCCCGGCCGCCGGACTCAAGTCTTCTGTGGCAAGATCGATCTTGTTTCGCACGATCCACACCGGCGCCGCTCCGGCGGATTGAGCGTCGCCGCTATCCCCATCATCGGAAAGCCAGAGCACGAGATCCGCTTCTTCCGCGCGCGCCCGCGCCCGGCGCACGCCTTCCTGCTCGACGGGATCGTCGGTCTCGCGGATGCCGGCCGTGTCGATGACCGTGACGGGATAGCCGTCGAGGTCGAGCTGCACCTCGATCACATCGCGCGTCGTGCCGGCGTGCGGCGAGACGATTGCGACGTCGCGCCGCGCGAGCTGATTGATCAGCGTCGACTTGCCGACGTTCGGCGGACCGGCGATCGCAACGACGAGGCCATCGCGCAAACGTTCAGCTTTGCCCTGCGCTGCAAGCACTCTTGCGATTTCGTCGTGCAGCGCCCTGATTGCCTTCAACGCCGGCGCCTGCAATTCCAGGGGCACATCGCCCTCGTCGGAAAAATCGATGCCGGCCTCGATCAGCGCCGATGCCTCGATGATCCGTTCGCGCCAGTCGCGCGCGCGGTCGCCGAGCAATCCCTGCAACTGACGCAGCGCCTGGCGGCGCTGCCGGTCGGTGTCGGCGTGGATGAGATCGTCGAGGCCTTCGGCCTCGGTGAGGTCGAGCTTGCCGTTCTCGAATCCGCGGCGCGTGAACTCGCCGGGCTCCGCCGCGCGGACATTCGGAATAACAGAAACTGCAGTAAGCAGCGCCGCCAGCACCGCGCGGCCGCCGTGGACATGGAATTCGGCGACGTCCTCACCCGTCGCGCTGCCTGGTCCCGGAAACCACAGCACGACCGCATCGTCGATCGCTCGTCCCTCGGCATCCCGCAGCGTTACCCGGTTGGCCTGCCGCGGGCTCGGGAGCTTGCCCGCCAGCGAGGTCAGCACCTCGCCAGCGACGGACCCGGAGACCCGCACGATCGCAATCGCGCTCGGCGGCCGTCCCGACGACAGCGCAAAAATGGTCTGATCCCTCGGATGCATGGCGGCCTATTTGTCGGCCAACCCGCCAAAAGGCAAATGTCGAATTCAAGCGCCGGACGCGCCTCCATCGACGGTCACCGCGCAACATCCTACTATTGTGCGGCGCAATATACGGCGCAGCATTTTCTTACGCGGTCTACGGCGTTTGACTCAGGTTATGCGCCAAAATCGACGGTTATATGTGTAAATACAATATCTTGAATACTACTCCGTGGCCATTGTCACCGCCGGCCATGCTGCACCCATCCCGCAGCAAAACTGCAACAAAAGCAAAAGGGCGCCCGGAGGCGCCCTTCGCAAACCTTGCTGCGCCAAAACTCAGGTGTTCATCGAGTCGAAGAACTCGGAGTTGCTCTTGGTCGAACGCAGCTTGTCGAGCAGGAAGTCGATCGCGTCCATGGTGCCCATCGGGTTCAGGATGCGGCGGAGCACGTACATCTTCTTCAGCACCTGCGGATCGGTGATGAGCTCCTCCTTGCGGGTGCCGGATCGCGAGATGTCGATCGCCGGGAAGGTCCGCTTGTCCGAGACCTTGCGGTCGAGGATCAGTTCGGAGTTACCGGTGCCCTTGAATTCTTCGAAGATGACTTCGTCCATGCGGCTGCCGGTATCGACCAGCGCGGTGGCGATGATGGTCAGCGAGCCGCCCTCTTCGATGTTGCGGGCCGCACCGAAGAACCGCTTCGGCCGCTGCAGCGCGTTGGCGTCGACACCGCCGGTCAGCACCTTGCCGGATGACGGCACCACGGTGTTGTAGGCGCGGCCGAGGCGGGTGATCGAATCGAGCAGGATGACGACGTCGCGGCCATGTTCGACCAGGCGCTTCGCCTTCTCGATCACCATTTCGGCGACCTGGACGTGGCGCACCGCCGGTTCGTCGAAGGTCGAGGACACGACCTCGCCCTTCACCGAGCGCTGCATGTCCGTGACTTCTTCCGGACGTTCGTCGATCAGCAGCACGATCAGATAGCAGTCCGGGTGATTCGCGGTGATCGAGTGCGCGATGTTCTGCATCAGCACCGTTTTACCGGTGCGCGGCGGCGCGACGATCAGCGCACGCTGGCCCTTGCCGATCGGCGCGACGATGTCGATCACCCTTGCAGACAGGTCTTTTCGCGTGGGGTCGTCGATTTCCATGCGAAAGCGCTGATTCGGAAACAGCGGCGTGAGGTTGTCGAAATTGACCTTGTGCTTGGCCTTTTCCGGGTCCTCGAAATTGAGCGTGTTGACCTTGAGCAGCGCAAAGTAGCGCTCGCCCTCTTTCGGGCTGCGGATGTGGCCTTCGATGGTGTCGCCGGTGCGCAGGCCGAAGCGGCGGATCTGCGAGGGCGAGACGTAGATATCATCCGGGCCGGGCAGGTAGTTGGCATCGGGCGAACGCAGGAAGCCGAAGCCGTCGGAGAGCACTTCGACGACGCCCTCGCCGACGATGTCGGTTTCCTGAATCGAGAGCTGCTTGAGGATGGCAAACAACAGCTCCTGCTTGCGCAGCGTGCTGGCGTTCTCGACCCCTTTCTCTTCCGCGAACGAGACGAGCTCGGCCGGAGTCTTGGATTTGAGGTCTTGGAGTTTGATTTCCCGCATTGGGGTGGTCCTGTGGAGTAACCTTGGAAGGGGGTGCGAGGAGGCTCAGAAATGCGGACGAGCAGGTAAGGTCCGCAGGTCTAGCAAGGTGAGTGCCGGTGGGGGCTTCAAACCTGATGCGGTGTCCGGCTCACAAAAAGCCCGGACACAACCACATCCGCCTGCGTTGGGTGGGATGTCGCTAATATAGAAAATCACTTCTCGCGGCGCAAGCCGAAGCGCTGAGCGGTCGATCACGATGATTGCCTAGAAGGGCTTCACGATCACCATGATGACGATAAAGATCATCAGCACCGTCGGCACCTCATTGATAATGCGGTAGAATTTCTGGCTGCGCGGCCTTTTGTCCGCTTTGAAATCTTTCACCCAGCGGGAAAAAAAGCCGTGGACCGCGGACAGCGCCAGCACCAGTGCCAGTTTTACGTGCAACCAGGGCGAGGCGAACCAATGGCCGGACCACGCGAGATAGAGACCGGCAAGCCAGGTGATGATCATCGCGGGGTTGATGATGACCTTGAGCAGCCGCCATTCCATGACCTTGAAGGTCTCGGACTGCTTTGAGCCGATCTCTGCCTCGCAGTGATAGACGAACAGCCGCGGCAGATAGAGCATTCCCGCCATCCAGGAGATGACGGCAATCACGTGCAGCGCCTTGATCCACTCGTACATGCGTCAAAACCTTCACTTCTCATCAATCGGTGGAGAAACCGGGATTGGTAAGAATTCGTTTAGAGATTGGAGCGCACACATATCCGCGCGCTCGGCTCTTCTAAACCTAAAACTTATAGATTCTTAAAGGTTTGAGTCTGAGTGACCGTGGATTGGACTCACACAATACCGTCCGCCAGTTCGCTCGCGCTTTTTCACATCCATCAACATTTCCAGCGTCGATCCGCCAGATCCGGATAAGCCCGCCATCTTCAAAGGCTTGCGTAGAATTCTCGGCAGCTTATCAAGAGACTTGTACGCGCAATCCCGTTTCCGCTTAGGTCAGGCGCCGGACTTGTCCTTTGGTGGAGCGGTGTGAAGAAACTTGCCGGTTATCCCGCCCCTGGTGTCGCGCAACCCCTTCCGAGGGGTTAAGCTCCACAGCTATTCACAGTTCGTCCCGCCGACATACAAAGAGATTTCGTGCCGACCTCGAACAATTATTTCCATCTACACCTCGTCTCCGATTCCACCGGCGAGACCCTGATCACCGTGGCGCGCGCGGTCGCCGCGCAATACGCCAACGTCACGCCGGTCGAACATGTCTATCCGCTGGTGCGCAGCCAGAAGCAGCTCGATCGCGTGCTTGACGAGATCGAGGAAGCGCCGGGCATCGTGCTGTTCACGCTGCTCGAGAAGGATCTCGTCGCCAGACTCGAGAACAAGTGCAAGGAGATCAACGTCCCGAGCCTCTCGATCATCGGGCCGGTGATGCAGTTGTTCGAGGCCTATCTCGGAGCCGCGACGACCGGGCGCGTCGGCGCCCAGCACGTGCTCAATGCAGAATATTTCAAGCGGATCGATGCGCTGAACTACACGATGATGCATGACGACGGTCAGCACGTCGAAGGCCTCGAAGAGGCCGACGTGGTGCTCGTGGGCGTGTCGCGCACCTCGAAGACGCCGACCTCGATCTATCTTGCCAACCGCGGCATCCGCACCGCCAACGTTCCGCTCGTGCCGGGGATTCCCGTCCCGCATCAACTCGAGACGTTGACGCGGCCGCTGGTGGTGAGCCTGCACGCCACGCCGGAGCGCTTGATCCAGGTGCGCCAGAACCGGCTGCTCAGCATGGGCGCCGATCGGGGCAGCGATACCTATATCGACAAGCAGGCCGTGACCGATGAAGTTGCCTTCGCGCGAAAGCTCAGCGCCAGGCACAATTGGGCGCTGCTGGATGTGACACGACGCTCGATCGAAGAAACCGCTGCCGCGGTCATGAAGCTCTACACCGACCGGCAACGTAACCGTCCCCCGGACTAAGTGCGGCCAATGACTCTCTGGCGCGGCAAAGCTCCGTTGATCCTGGCTTCCCAAAGCCATGCGCGAAAGATGCTGCTCGCGAATGCCGGCCTCACATTCGAGGCAAAGCCCGCGGATATCGACGAACGCGGCATTCAGGCCGGCTCAAAACTCTCGAGTCCGCGCGATATCGCCATGCTACTGGCCCGAGAAAAGGCGAAGGCGGTCTCGGTGCAGCAGCCCGATCGCTATGTGATCGGCGCCGATCAAACGCTGGCGCTCGGCGAACGCCTGTTCAGCAAGCCTGCGGGCCGGGAGCAGGCAGCCGGGCAGTTGCGCGACCTTGCGGGGCGCGTCCATGAGCTTCACTCCGCGGTCGCGATTGCCCGCGGCGGCAAGCTGCTGTTCGAGGATGCCTCGGTCGCCCGAATGACGATGCGATCGCTCTCCGAGGCCGAAATATCGGCCTATCTCGATGCCGCCGGTGAAGCCGTGACGACCAGCGTCGGCGCCTATCAGCTCGAAGGATTGGGTGTGCATCTGTTCGAGCGCATCGAGGGTGATCACTTCACCATCCTCGGCCTGCCGCTCCTGCCGCTGCTTGCCTTCCTCCGCCGCGAAGGGCTAGTTGCGGTGTGACCAGGTAGATGGCGGCGCGGCGATGTTGATCCTTGGACTGACCGGCTCGATCGGAATGGGCAAATCCACGACAGCAAAGCTGTTCGCGGAGGCGGGCGTTCCGATCTATGACGCCGACGCCGCGGTCCATCAGCTTTACGAGGGCGAAGCCGCGCCGGCGATCGAGGCGGCCTTTCCCGGCACGACAGCCAATGGCAAGGTCGATCGCGCAAAACTGTCGGCGCGCGTGGTCGGCGATGCCGCGGCCATGAAGCTGCTCGAGCAGATCGTGCATCCGATGTTAGGGGCCTCGCGGCAGAAGTTTTTCGCGGACGCCGAGGCGGCGAAGGTGCCGGTCGTGCTGCTGGACATTCCGCTATTGTATGAGACCGGCGGCGAGAAGCGCGTCGATGCCGTCGTCGTGGTGACGACGTCGCCGGAACTTCAGCGCGAACGAGTGCTGGCGCGCGGCACGATGGACGCGCAAAAACTCGATGCGATCATTGCGAAGCAAATGCCCGATACCGAGAAGCGCAAGCGCGCCGATTTCGTGGTGGATACCTCGCATGGCCTCGATCCGGTGCGGGCGCAAATCAAGGACATTCTGGCCGAGGTCGTTAAGATGCCGCAGCGGCGAAACTGATTCGCCTGATAACAGCACCTTGAATCATGCGTGAAATCGTTCTCGACACCGAAACCACCGGCCTCGATCCCCTGCGCGGCGATCGCCTGGTCGAAGTTGGCTGCGTCGAGATTTTTAATCGCATGCCGACGGGGCAGACCTTTCACCGCTACATCAACCCGCAACGCGACATGCCCGCCGAGGCCTTTGCCGTGCACGGGTTGTCGGCCGAATTCCTCTCGACCAAACCTCTGTTCGACGAAGTGGTCGACGAGTTCCTGGAATTCATCGGCGACGCGCCGCTGGTGATCCACAACGCTTCGTTCGACATCAGCTTCATCAATGCAGAGCTCGACCGCATCAAGCGTGCGGCGATCCCGCGCGAGCGGTTGGTGGACACGCTCTTGCTGGCGCGGCGCAAGCATCCCGGCGTGTCCAATCGCCTCGACGATCTCTGCTCGCGCTATGCGATCGACAATTCCCACCGCACCAAGCATGGCGCGCTGCTCGACGCCGAGCTGCTTGCGGAAGTCTATGTCGACCTGATCGGTGCGCGTCAGTCGCAGCTGATCCTGGCGGCGGAAACCGAGGAAATCCGCCTTGGCGCTGGTGGCGAGATGCCGCGGCGGCAGCGGCCGGCCCCGCTCACCCCACGCATCACGGATGCCGAGCGCGAAGCCCACCGTGCCTTCATCGCGACGATGGGGGACAAAGCGATCTGGAACGAGTATCTGGCCGCGCCTGCGGCCAGCCCGACCTGATTTCGAGCATGGTCAGATTAGGTCGAGTCGGGCCGCTGGCCGGAGAACTCGATTCACCTCTCCCCGCTGGGGAGAGGTGAGCACCGAGGCCACAGGCCGAATGCGATCGTTCAACTTGACCGAATTCAGCTCGGCTTGACTTAGCTCGGCTTGACCTGAGCCTGCTGCTGGGCCCGTTCCATGTTTTGGCGGTAGAGACCGACGAAATCGACGGGATCAAGCATCAGGGGCGGGAACCCGCCGTCGCGGACCGCGGTCGCGATGATCTCGCGGGCGAACGGGAACAGCAGCCGCGGGCATTCGATCATCACCAGCGGGTGCAGGTTTTCCTTCGGCACGTTGACGATGCGGAACACGCCCGCATAGGCGAGCTCGAACGAGAACATCACCTTGCCGGCGGTCTCGGCCTTGCCATCGACCGACAATGTGACCTCGAACTCCTGCTCGCTGAGATTATTGGCGTTGACGTTGATCTGGATGTTGATCTGCGGCTGCTGACCCTGCTGCTGCAACGAGGCGGGCGCGTTGGGATTCTCGAACGAGAGGTCCTTGGTATATTGCGCCAGCACGTTGAGCTGGGGAGCCTGGGCCGCGTCGGGGGCGTTGCCGTTACCGTTGGTCATGAAAATCTCTCCTTAACCCCGAATGGGCCTGATATCGCGGCCGGTTGGCTAACATATGGCCGCCTCGTTCCACAAGGACGAACCGACCCCGGAGGTGCTGTTCCGGCGGGGGTTGCGGGGGTGCCTCCCTACCCGTCCCGGTCTTCCCGTGTGCATCTTAAACGTTTGAAGATGCGTGATTTCCGGGCAGGATCGGGTTTCCCCTTAAGCATAAAACGCGCTACTATTCGCACTGTGCCAAAAGGCGCCATTGGCCGGGCAAGATTTCGTGCCTACATCCCGCGGACGTGAAGCGGTCCTAAAAAGGTGATGTAGTGTTGCCGTTCCGGTAAGGAACGGTCTACTCGCTGGGCTTATTTTCCCGGCAAAGGCCAGACGGCAAAGACCAGAAAGCGAATACGACGTGGATATCTACACTATCATCTTCCTAGCGCTGGCGGTCTTCATCTTTGTGCGCCTGCGCAGCGTGCTGGGGCAGCGCACCGGCAATGAGCGGCCGCCTTTCGACCGCACCGCGCGCAACGCCCTCCAGGGCGCCCAGGACAAGAACGTCGTGACGATGCCCGGCAAGGTGATCGATCAGGCTCCGCTCGCGCCGAGCGCCGATGTCGCGCCGCCGAGCGACCGCTGGAAGGACCTCGCCGAACCCGGTACGTCGCTCGCCCAGGGCCTCGATTCCATCGTCGAGAAGGATTCCTCGTTCGACCCGCGCCATTTCCTATCGGGCGCCCGCAGCGCCTACGAGATGATCGTGCTCGCCTTTGCCAATGGCGATCGTCGCGCGCTGCGCGACCTGTTGTCGTCGGAGGTCTATGAGAGTTTTGACGCCGCGATCAAGGAGCGCGAGAAGGCCGAGCAGAAGACCGAGACGCGCTTCGTTTCGATCGACAAGGCCGAGCTCGTCGGCGCCGAGGCGCGCGACCGCACCGCGCAGCTCACAGTGCGCTTCGTCTCGCAGATGATCTCGGTCACCCGCGACAAGATCGGCAGCATCGTCGATGGCAGCGCCGACAAGGTCGCCGACATCACCGACGTCTGGACGTTTGCCCGCGACACAGGTTCTCGCGATCCGAACTGGAAGCTGGTTGGCACCGGAAGCGCGCATTAAGCTGGCTTTTTGGAATTGCGCGACGGCGCTGTGCGCAGGTGCCGTCGCGCTGTCGTCGTTTTCGCTGACAGCTGAGGCTGCGCGCCGCCACTACCACGGCCGTCATCATCCCACCCCGCCTGTCGCGACCCTACCCGCACGGGCGCTGCCCTACCCTAACCTCTCCCTGCCCTTCGACATTCCCGGCACGCAATATCTTCCGCTTGCCTGGACCGACATTGCCGGCTGGAGCGACGACGACCATCTCGCCGCCTACAAGGCGTTTCGCGTCAGCTGCAAGTCGATCACGCCGCAAAACCAGCCCTCGCCCGATGCCAAGGCGATCGGTGGATCCCTGAACGAGCCCTGCCGGATCGCGAAGACGCTGGAGCTGACCGACAACGCCAGGGCCAAGGCGTTCTTCGAGGAGCATTTTTCGCCGCTCCGCATCTCGCGCCTCGGCGAGCCCGACGGTTTTGTGACCGGCTATTATGAGCCGATCCTCGACGGCTCGCGCACCCAAACCGACGTCTACACCGTGCCGGTCTATCGGCGGCCCTCAAACCTGTTCGTGCGCGGCTTCAAGCAGGACTCGGTGAGCCTGCCCAACAAGGGTCAGGTGTTCCGCAAGATCGGCCGTCGCAAGCTCGTCCCTTATTACGACCGCGGCGAGATCGAGGACGGCATCATCGCCGGCCGCGGGCTCGAGATCTGCTACCTCAAGGATTCCACCGATCTCTTGTTCGCGCAGATCCAGGGCTCGGCGCGGATCAAGCTGGAGGACGGCACGACCGTCCGCATCAACTACGACGCCCACAACGGTTATCCCTACACGGCCGTGGGGCGGATTTTGATCGAGCGCGGCATCATCCCGAAGGAGGAGATGTCGATGCAGAAGATCAGGGAGTGGATGGCGCAGAACCCTGATGGCGCCAAGGAGCTGCGGCGGCAGAACCGCTCCTACATCTTCTTCCGCGAGGTGAACCTGTCGGACAAGGACGAAGCCGTCGGCGCCCAGGGTGTGCCGCTCACCGCCGGCCGCTCGATCGCGGTCGACAAGGCCCTGCACGTCTACGGCACGCCGTTCTTCATCGAGGGGCAGTTGCCGATCGACTCCGATCGATCGAAGACGCCATTCCACCGCCTGATGATCGCGCAGGATACCGGCTCGGCGATCGTCGGACCCGCGCGAGCCGATCTCTATTTTGGTGCCGGCCAGGAAGCGGGCCGCGTCTCCGGCCGCCTGCGTCATCCCATGCATTTTGTGATGCTGGTGCCGAAGAGCCTCGATCCGGTGGCGCGCGGCCAGCGGCTGCCGGTGCCGGACCCGCGGCCCTCGGAGAAAATCGCAAAACTGTTTCCGCAGACTGTTCCTGCCAAAGATCAGAAGAGCGCCGCGCCGACGGCTGCTGCCGCGAAAGCGCCGGAGACGGCGAAGGCCGCTGCTCCCGCCGCCGTGCCGCAAGCCAAAGATGCGACGGTGGCCGTGGCGAATCCGGTGCCGTTGCCGGAGCCGCGCCCGGTCATCAAGCAAAACCGCGAACAGCGTAAGCACGTCCGGCGGCGCGCAATTCAGCAATGAAGCGACCGTCGCATCCGCCCGTGCTGGACCCGCCTTCATCGCCGCGCCGCCGTATGCTCAGCGAAGAGGATCGCACGCTCTGGGACCTCGTCGCCAAGCAGGTCAAGCCGTTGAAGAAGCCGCGCGCTACAAAGGCGCCTGCGGCAAAGCGCTCTGAGGTGACAGCGAATACGACGCCGGTTGCGAAGCCGCCGATGTCGCAGCGGCCCCATGCGCCCGCCCCCGCACCGCGCGTGGCAAAACCTGCGGTGCCGCCGCTCGCGCCGCTCGGCAAGCGGGAGCGGACAAAGCTGTCGCGCGGCCGCAGCGAGATCGAAGCCCGGCTCGATCTTCATGGCATGACGCAGAACCGTGCTCACCACGCGCTGTCGGGCTTTTTGCAGCGGGCGCACCATGACGGCCTCACCTTCGTGCTCGTCATCACCGGCAAGGGCCGGACCGGCGGCGAAAGCGGCGTGCTACGCCGCCAGGTGCCGCAATGGCTGAGCCTGCCGGAGTTTCGCAGTCTTGTGGTCGGCTTTGAGGAGGCCGGCATCGGCCATGGCGGCGAGGGCGCGCTTTACGTGCGAATAAGGCGAACTCGGGTCTAGAACGGCCGCACGATTCCCACGCGCGGAATCAGCGTCACGATCAGGCCAAAAATATTGGTGTTGCGATCCTCGGTTGGAATCGGCGGCGTTTCGCGCGCGACGGGCAGCATCTTCACGGCGTGCAGGATCAAAAACATGCAGACCGCCCAGTTCGAGATCCAGCGCGAATAATCGAACACCATCGCGAACATCACGAGATAGGCGAGGCTGACGCCGATCAGCCCGGCGATGACGAGGCGGCGGTGCATGTCGTCGGCGAGGGCGCGGACGAGGCCCGCAAGATAGCGCCACAGCGGCGCGTGCAGCCAGATCAACAGCGCGAAGACGGGCACGCCGAGGATGTTGTGGGGCATGCGGCCCCAGGTATCCGAAATCTCCTTCGCCAGCGGCTGGTACCAGATGTAGCTGAATTGCAGGAGGTCGGTTCGCGCCGGATCGGCCATCCTGCTCTGCAGGTAAGTTACGAACTCCGTTTCCGGAACCGGCATCACACCCCAAAACTGGGCCGCGAAGAACAGCGCGCTGATGCAGGCCATGGCGAGGATTCCGCAGGCGATATTCAGCCGATTGAAGCCGAATGCCAGATAGTGCCTGATCACGGCGATGACGATGATCGTCGGCACATACATCAGGAGATGGATGTGGTGGATCAGGATCAGGATGATCGAGAACAGCGCGGCGAGTGCCACGAACAGCAGCGAGCGAGCAGGGATCAGCAGCAGCACGATCGCCAGCGCACAGCCATAGATGTCGAAGTGGCCGAGCGTGTGCATGAAATTTTTCAGGAAGAACGGCGAGCCGGCCATGAAGACGAACAGCGGCAGGGTCTTCTCGTTGAAGCCGAACGTCTTGCGGAAGAGCTGGACGAACAAGCCGAGCGTGATCAGCCACGTTGCGCCGGCCAGCGCGAACACCAGCCACACCGGCACTTTTGCCGTGAACAGCGCAACGGCGGCGCCGATCAGCGCGCGCTTGATGAAGCCGAAATGATAGTCGACGACGAGATGGATGTAGGGGACCCAGGGCGGCAGCTGGACCTTATTGATGAAGACGCCGGCGATGACTGCGGCGTTGACGGCGAGCAGAAGCCGCCACGGGTTTTGCCAGATGCTAGCGCGCACGGGGCACTAGCCTGGCGGTTACCCCCGCTGTCGTCCCGGACAAGCGAACTCCTGGCAACGCGCAGCGTTGTCCAGAGTGAGCGCTGATCCGGGACCCATAACCACAGGAAGCTGTTTGAGCCAAGACTGGGGCCGCTATCTTTTCCAACAAGGACCATCAGGGGTAATGGGTCCTGGCTTTCGCCAGGACGACGGCGGAATAGATAGCTGACCTCTAGCGAATTACAAAATAAACCGGCTCAGATCGGCGTTCTTGGCGAGGTCGCCGATGTGCTTCTGCACATAGTCGGCGTCGATCTGGATGGTCTCGCCGTTGCGGTCGGGCGCGGTGAAGGAGATTTCGTCCAGCACCCGCTCCATCACCGTCTGCAGCCGCCGCGCGCCGATGTTCTCGACCGACGAGTTGACGGCGACGGCGATGTCGGCGAGCGCGTCGATCGCGCCGTCGGTGATGTCGAGACGGACGCCCTCGGTCTGCATCAGCGCGACATATTGCTTGATCAGCGAAGCTTCGGGCTCGGTGAGGATGCGCCGCATGTCGTCGCGGGTCAGCGCCTGCAATTCGACACGGATCGGCAGGCGGCCTTGCAGCTCCGGCAGCAGGTCGGACGGCTTTGCGATGTGGAAGGCGCCGGAGGCGATGAACAGGATGTGGTCGGTCTTGACCGCGCCGTGCTTGGTCGAGACGGTGGTGCCTTCGATCAGCGGCAGCAGATCGCGCTGCACGCCTTCGCGGGAGACATCGCCGCCGACGCGGCCGTCGCGCACGCAGATCTTGTCGATCTCGTCGAGGAACACGATGCCGTTGTTCTCGGCCGCGCTGATCGCCTCCTGCACGAGCTGGTCGTTGTCGAGCAGCTTGTCGGATTCCTCGTTGACGAGGATCTCGTGCGAGCTTTCGACCGTCAGCCGCCGCATCTTGGGTCGGCCGCCCATCTTGCCAAAGATGTCGCCGAGCGAGACCGCGCCCAGTTGCGCGCCCGGCATGCCCGGGATCTCGAACATCGGAAAGCCGCTGCCCGAACTCTGGGTCTCGATCTCGATCTCCTTGTCGTTGAGCTCGCCGGCGCGCAGCTTCTTGCGGAACGATTCCCGCGTCCCGGTGCTGGCATTGGCGCCGACCAGCGCATCGAGCACGCGCTCCTCGGCGGCAAGCTGGGCCCGCGCCTGCACGTCCTTGCGCTTCTTCTCGCGCACCTGGGCGATCGCGACCTCGACGAGGTCACGCACGATCTGCTCGACGTCGCGGCCGACATAGCCGACCTCGGTGAACTTTGTCGCTTCCACCTTCAGGAACGGCGCGTTGGCCAGCTTTGCCAGCCGCCGCGCGATCTCGGTCTTGCCGACGCCGGTCGGGCCGATCATCAAGATGTTCTTCGGCAGCACCTCTTCGCGCAATGAGCCCGTGAGCTGCTGGCGGCGCCAGCGGTTGCGCAGCGCGATCGAGACGGCGCGCTTGGCGTCGGACTGGCCGACGATGAAACGGTCGAGTTCGGATACGATTTCGCGGGGAGAGAAGTCTGTCATGTCTGCTTAGCTAGGGTCAGAGGCGGCCGAGGACAAGCTGCATTTTTGAACCGTCAGATGATCGGTGGGCCCGATTGCCACTGCTTCACGGCGTCCAGCGGATGGATCAGCATCAGGATATTCAGCGTCAGATTGTCGCGAATATGGAGCGCCATCACGATTTCGAAGGCGAGCGCAACAACCACGGTTGCGGTTACCGGCAGTGCGCGCGCCGTGAGGAAACCCAAAATCATGGCCACCGTGTCGGAAACCGAGTTCACGATGCTGTCGCCGTAATAGTCCAGCGAGATGGTGCCGGCGCGGTAGCGCTCGATGATGACAGGTGAATTCTCGACGATCTCCCAGGTGCCTTCGACCAGCATCGCGATGATCAGGCGCGCGGGCCACGACAGCCGCGAGAACAGCAGCCAGGTCAGACCGTAGAACAGAAAGCCGTGCAGCACATGCGAGAGGGTGTACCAGTCCGCGATGTGCTGCGAATTCTCCGAGCTCTGCACCACGCCGTGCCAGAGCTTGACATAGCCGCAGGTGCAGATCGGCACGCGGCCCATCGCAAACAGGATCGAGGCCTGGAGCGCGAGCAGGAGCAGCGCGATACCGACCCAGTAGATCGAGGGAATCGAGATCTTGTTATCGTCGATGCGCGCCGTCGTCATCGATCGCGTACCATCAGCAGCGCCGGCCCGTCCGGCGTCTCGACCATGTCAATTCTTTCAAAGCCTGCCTTCTCATAGGCGCGCACCGCGCGAAGGTTCTTGGGGTCGGGATCAGTGACCATGCGCGGCAAGCCCTGCTGCAACTGGTCGTCGACGAACTGGCGGATGAAGCTGGATCCGTGACCGCGTTCGATCATGTCTGACACACCGATGAACTGATCGATGCCACGGGTACCCTCCGGTTGCGGCCCAAGGCCGGTATTCCACGCCGTCAGGCGGTAGCACTGAAGGTAGCCGAAGGGATCGCCCCCTGCCAACACGATGAACTGGTCCATCGCCGGCTCGTCGAGGTCGCCGGCCACCAGCGCATACTGCTCGTCGGGATCGCCCCACCATTCCCTCACATGCGGCGCGCGCAGCCACCGCCCGATCAGCGGCAGGTCGGCCGCAATCATGGGGCGGAAAGTGTAGGCGGAGCCCATCGCCTAGCCGCCCGACAGGCTCTCGATGGTCACGTTGCGGTTGGTGTAGACGCAGATGTCGGCGGCGATGTCGAGCGAGCGGCGGACGATGGTCTCGGCGTCCTTGTCGGTGTCGAGCAGGGCGCGTGCCGCGGCCAACGCGTAATTGCCGCCGGAGCCGATCGCCATCACGCCCGCCTCGGGCTCCAGCACGTCGCCGGTCCCGGTCAGGACCAGGGAGACGTCCTTGTCGGCCACGATCATCATGGCCTCCAGCCGCCGCAGGTAGCGATCGGTACGCCAGTCCTTGGCGAGCTCGACCGCGGCCCGGGTCAGTTGCCCCGGATATTGCTCGAGCTTGCTCTCCAGACGCTCGAACAGGGTGAAGGCGTCGGCGGTAGCGCCGGCAAAGCCGCCAATCACGTCGCCCTTGCCGAGTTTCCGGACCTTTTTGGCGTTGGACTTGATCACGGTCTGGCCGATCGAGACCTGGCCGTCGCCGCCGATCACCACCCGGCCGCCCTTGCGGACCGTCACAATGGTCGTGCCGTGCCAGACCGGCGAGCTGTTCTGGGAATCCTGCATGAAATACCTCGTTGTCCGGTCTGATCTAGGCGGTCCGGACCGGGGGCACAACGGGCGCTTTTGGGGCGATTCCGCTCACCATAGGCAGAAGTAGAGGCCCGCCCAGCCCATCCCGCAGTAGCGAAGGCAAGATTTGGCTGTTAAAAGACCGCCGTTTTCGGCTCAAAGCTAGAATGGAAGCCAGCTTTCCAATGCGCACCGCGACGATCAAGCGCAAGACCAAGGAGACCGACATCGAGGTATCCGTGAACCTCGATGGATCCGGCGTGTCCGATATCACGACCGGCATCGGCTTTTTCGACCATATGCTCGATCTCCTTGCCCGTCATTCCCGCATCGACCTCACGGTCAAGGCGGTGGGCGACCTGCACATTGATCATCACCATACGACCGAAGACACCGGCATTGCGCTCGGCCAGGCCGTGAAGCAGGCGCTCGGCAACATGGCGGGCATCACCCGCTATGCCAGCGTCCACATGCCCATGGACGAGACGCTGTCGCGCGTGGTCATCGACATTTCGGGCCGCCCGGTCCTGGTGTTCAAGGCCGACTTCCCGCGCGACAAGATCGGCGAGTTCGACACCGAGCTGGTGCGCGAGTGGTTTCAGGCCTTCGCCATGAATGCCGGCGTGACTCTCCACGTCGAGACCCTATATGGCGAGAACAGCCATCATATCGCCGAATCCTGCTTCAAGGGTCTGGCGCGGGCGCTGCGGACGGCCGTCGCCATCGATCCGCGTGCGGCGGGCGAAGTGCCGTCCACCAAGGGCTCGCTCGGCGGCTGACATCTCCGTCTCGCGGGCCAAACGGCACCGCCGGCGGGTTCATTGAATGATCGAGAACGGGGCATCTCCATGCCTGTCTATACAGTCCATGCTCCCTCCCCCCATGGGACGGATCTGCGCGCCGCCGAGAAGTTCGCCTTCGTGCGCGACGGCTTCCATTTCTGGGCGATGATCTATGGTCCGATCTGGCTGCTCTGGCACCGGCTGTGGCTGGCGCTGATCGGCTGGGTCATCTTCTTCGCCGCGCTTCAGGCCGGGCTCTCGAGCCTCGGTGTCGGCCCCACCTCGATCTTCTTCGTCGACATTATCCTGGCGCTGTTGATGGGGCTCGAGGCCGCAAGCCTGCGCCGCTGGACGCTGTCGCGCGGCAAGTGGCGCCAGCTCGACGTCGTGGTTGCCGATGACCGGGAAACCGCCGAGCGGCGTTTCTTCGAGCGCTGGGGCCAGAAGCAGCGCGGCATCGTCAACGATCAATGGGCGGTCGATCGCGGCGGGCCGCCGCCGACCCGCAACGTGCCGGGCGAAGCATTCTCAAACCCGCCGCCGCTGCCGTCCGGCGGCATTATCGGATTGTTTCCAGAACCGGGAGGGTCACGATGAGCGTTGCCATCATCGATTACGGTTCCGGCAATCTGCATTCCGCCGCAAAGGCCTTCGAACGCGCCGCGCGCAGCATGGAGGACGGGCAAAAGGTTTTCGTGACCAGCGATCCGGATCGCGCCTATAGCGCCGACCGCATCGTGCTGCCGGGCGTCGGCGCCTTCGCCGACTGCCGGCGCGGGCTGGATTCGGTCAACGGCATGGTCGAGGCGATCACCGAGGCCGTGCGGGTCAAGGCGCGGCCAATGTTTGGCATCTGCGTCGGCATGCAGCTGTTCGCAACCCGCGGCAAGGAGCATGTCATCACCGAGGGTCTGAACTGGATCGCCGGTGACGTCGAGAAGATCGCGCCGCGAGATGAGACCTTGAAAATCCCGCACATGGGCTGGAACACGCTCGACGTGCTGCGCGAGCACCCGGTGCTAGAGAAGCTGCCGCTCGGCCCCAAGGGCCAGCACGCCTACTTCGTGCACTCCTATCACCTCAACGCCGCCAACGAGGCGGACGTGCTGGCGCGCGCCGATTATGGCGGGCCGGTCACGGCCATCGTCGGCAAGGACACCGCCATCGGCACGCAGTTTCACCCCGAGAAAAGCCAGCGCTTTGGCCTGGCGCTGATCCAAAACTTTTTGAGATGGAAGCCGTGATCCTCTTCCCCGCCATCGATCTGAAGAACGGCCAGTGCGTGCGCCTGGAGCAAGGTGACATGGCGCGCGCCACCGTGTTCAACCTCGACCCCGCGGCGCAGGCGCAAAGTTTTGTCGCGCAGGGGTTTGAATATCTCCACGTCGTCGATCTCGACGGCGCCTTTGCCGGCAAGCCGGTCAATGCGCAGGCCGTCGAGGCCATGCTGAAGACGATCAAGATTCCGGTGCAGCTCGGCGGCGGCATTCGCGATCTCGCGACTGTCGAGGCCTGGCTGGCCAAGGGCATCACCCGCGTCATCATCGGCACTGCTGCCGTGCGCGATCCTGAATTGGTGAAGGTGGCTTCGAAAAAATTCCCCGGCCGCGTCGCCGTCGGGCTCGACGCCCGTGACGGCAAGGTCGCCGTCGAAGGCTGGGCCGAGACCTCAGAGGTCACCGTGCTGGAGATCGCGCAGCGGTTTGAGGATGCCGGCGTTGCCGCCATCATCTTCACCGACATCGCGCGGGACGGTTTGCTCAAGGGTCTCAATCTCGACGCGACGATTGCGCTCGCAGACGCCATCTCGATCCCAGTGATTGCCTCCGGCGGCCTCGCCTCGATCGAGGACGTGAAGGCGATGCTGACGCCGCGGGCCAAAAAGCTCGCCGGCGCGATTGCCGGCCGTGCGCTCTATGACGGCAGGCTCGATCCCTCGGCGGCCCTCACCCTGATCCGCAACGCGCGCGCCGCGGCCTAGGAGACCTCAGATGTTCAAGGTCCGCGTGATCCCCTGCCTCGACGTCAAGGACGGTCGGGTCGTCAAGGGCGTCAATTTCGTCGACCTGCGCGATGCCGGCGACCCCGTCGAGGCGGCGATCGCCTATGACGCCGCCGGCGCCGACGAGCTCACCTTCCTCGACATCACCGCGACCCACGAGAACCGCGGCATCATGCTGGACGTGGTCCGGCGCACGGCCGAAGCCTGCTTCATGCCGGTGACCGTCGGCGGCGGCGTCCGCACGGTTGACGACATCAAGACGCTGCTGCGCTCCGGCGCCGACAAGGTCTCGATCAACAGCGCCGCGGTGTCCCGGCGCGAGTTCGTCAAGGAAGCTGCCGAAAAATTCGGCGAGCAGTGCATCGTGGTCGCGATCGACGCCAAGCGGGTCAAGCGCCCCGGCGGCTCGGACCGCTGGGAGATCTTCACCCATGGCGGCCGCAACTCGACCGGCATAGACGCCATCGAATATGCCCAGGAAGTGGTCTCGCTCGGCGCTGGTGAAATCTTGCTCACCTCGATGGATCGCGACGGCACCAGGCAGGGCTTTGACATTCCGCTGACCCGGGCAATCGCCGACAGCGTTCCTGTGCCCGTGATCGCGTCCGGCGGCGTCGGCAATCTCGATCACTTGGTCGACGGTATCCGCGAGGGGCACGCCACCGCGGTTCTGGCGGCGTCGATCTTTCACTTCGGCGAATTTACCATCCGCGAAGCGAAGGAGCACATGGTCCGGCGCGGGCTGCCCATGCGGCTGGATGCATAACGACTCCCGATCATAAAAGTGCTACATCTTCAGGCGGGTACCGGTCGGTTGGCCGGAGCGTGAGTTGAGTATTTCGTATGCCGCGTTTCACGATCCACGATCTTGCCGAGACCATCGACGCCCGCGCGGCTGCCGGTGGAGAGGCGTCCTACACCCGCAAGCTGCTCGACAAGGGCGCGGAACATTGCGCCAAGAAGTTCGGCGAGGAAGCAGTCGAAACCGTAATCGCAGCAGTCGAAAACGATCGCGCGCATCTGATCGCCGAAAGCGCTGACCTGCTCTACCACTTCCTTGTCTTGTTGAAGTCCCGCGGCGTAAAGCTGGAAGAGGTCGAGGCAGCGCTGGACAAGCGCACGACCATGTCTGGGTTGGAAGAGAAGGCGTCGCGTAAAAGCGAGTAGCTGAGCTGGTAACGGAAAGGCGTCGTCATGGATATCCGCGCACCCGAGCAGCAATATAATCCATACCGCGTCTATACGCGCGATGAGTGGGCGCGGTTGCGCGACGACACGCCGATGACGCTGGAGCCGGGCGAGTTCGACCGCCTGCGTTCGCTGCACGATCGCCTCGACTTGAAGGAGGTCGAGGACATCTATCTGCCGCTGTCCCGTCTGCTCTCGATCTATGTCGATGCGATGCAGCGGCTGTACTACGCGGAGCGCCAGTTCCTCAACATTAGGGATCGCAAGGTCCCCTACATCATCGGCGTCGCCGGCTCGGTCGCGGTCGGAAAATCGACAACCGCTCGCGTGATCCAGGCCTTGCTGGCGCGCTGGTCGCCGCGGCCGAAGGTCGAGCTGATCACCACCGACGGATTCCTCTATCCAAACGCTGTGCTCGATCGCCAGGGCATCATGCAGAAGAAGGGTTTTCCCGAGAGCTACGATCTGCAGCTGCTGCTGAGCTTCCTCTCCGACATCAAATCCGGCCGTCGCAACGTGCGCGCGCCTGTCTATTCGCATCTGACCTACGACATCGTGCCGAACCAATGGGCCGAGATCGACCAGCCCGACATCCTGATCGTCGAAGGCGTCAACGTCCTGCAGACCGGCAAGCTGCCGCGTGACGGCAAGGCGGTGCCTGTCGTTTCCGACTTCTTCGATTTCTCGGTCTATATCGACGCCAACGAAGCCGCACTGCGGCAGTGGTACATCAAGCGCTTCCTGGCACTGCGCGATACCGCGTTCACCAATCCGAAGTCCTATTTCAACCGCTACGCACTGCTGTCGGACGAAGAAGCGATCGCGACCGCGACCGCGATCTGGGAGCGCACCAACCTCGCCAATCTCGAAGACAACATTTTGCCCACCCGCCCCCGCGCGACGCTGATCCTCAAGAAGGGCGCCGACCACACGGTGGAGAGCGTGGCGCTGCGGCGGCTGTAGCCTGTGGCCCTCTGATCCTTGCGCGGTTGGTTGGAGCGTGAAGGAGATATCTTTGCTTCTGCGTGTTTGCGGCCTATAGTGGGCATTACTTACCCGTCAAAGGGGAGTAGCCTCGCCACACGGTCGTCAGCACGAGATACTAATCTCCGGCCGTATGGGCAACGCGCTGAGCGTTGCGGCAAGACCTTTGCCAGGAACTGAAGTTGAAAGCCTTGCCAACGGGTTCATGCGTGCCCGTCGGCAGAGGATGATGCTTGGTTGTTACTGGACAGAGGTCGCCATGCGCAAAGCAATGGTGTCTGCGGCCGATACACAGCACATCCCCTGTGCTGCCGGACGCGCCCCGATGATCGAAGGTCATCGTGTGCCGGTTGTTCATACCGGCCGCCGCCGCACTTCTCGGACCAACCAGGCTCATCTCAGCCGATCTCAAACCCTCACTTCAGCTCCTGCACGTCACCCGAAGCACCGAAACCTCGTGCCGCACAGGAGCTCTCATGCTGCAAACCCGCGCGCAGCCCCGCCGGAAGAATGACGCTGAGCAGCCTGCGGCCGCGCTGGCCGTGGCCGACGAAAACATTCTGAAACCGGTTCACCGTGAACCGGTTGAAGCGGTACTTTCCGCGCTTGGATCCGATGCGACGCGCGGCTTGAGCAGCACCGAAGCGCAGTCGCGTCTGGACCGCTGTGGACCGAACCAACTCAAGAGCGCACCCGAAACACCCTGGTGGCGGCGGCTCGCCGAGCAGTTCGAGAATCTTCTCGTCATTATTTTGCTGGTTGCGACGGCGATTTCGGTAATCGAATGGCTGCTGCAGGATCCGCGCGAGACCCTTCTGCCATACGAGGCAATCGTTATCCTTGCGATTGTGGTGCTGAACGCCCTGCTCGGCTATTTGCAGGAAGCGCGCGCGGAGCGCTCGGTCCGAGCCTTGATGGCTCTTGCGGCTCCCGAATCGACGGCAATCCGCGATGGTGAGCGCCAGCGCGTTCCCGCCCACGACATCGTGCCCGGCGACATCGTGCTGGTGGAAGCCGGTGACAGGATTCCGGCAGACGCCAGGATCATCGAAAGCAGTAATCTGCACGTCGACGAGGCGACCCTGACCGGCGAGAGCGTGCCGGCTACCAAGATGGTGCAGCCCATCGACGGCGACGTGGGCCTTGGCGATCGCCGAAACATGCTGTTCGCGAGCACGGTGGCAACCTATGGCCGCGGCCGCGCCGTGGTCGTTGCGACGGGCATGAGGACCGAGGTCGGCCGCATCGCGGGACTCCTGGAAGCAGCCGAGCGGGAGCTGACCCCCCTACAGCAGGAGCTGGACCGCACCGGCAGGCGCCTCAGCGCGATCATGCTCGGAATCTGCGCGGTCGTATTCGCGACCGGATTGCTCAGCAGTCCGGTCCTGAATCTGAATGCGATACTGAGCCTGTTCTTGTTCGCCGTGGCGCTCGCGGTGGCCGCAATCCCGGAGGCATTACCGGCGATCGTTACGATCGGGCTGAGCCTCGGGGTGCGCCGCATGGCGGCCGCCCACGCCATCGTGCGAAAGCTTCCTGCCGTCGAGACACTCGGCGCGGCGACGGTGATCTGCTCCGACAAGACGGGCACCCTTACCCGGAATGAAATGACGGTGCGGGCGATCGTCACGGCCGGTGCGCGCGTCGAGGTCGGCGGCAGTGGCTACGTCCCGGACGGGGATTTCACAGCGGACGGAGCACCACTCGCCGAAGCTTCCCCCATTCGAGAAACCATCGTGCAAATGCTTCGTGCGGCAGCGCTCGCCAATGACGCAGTGCTGGTGCATGGAGAGGATCGCTGGCGTGTGCAGGGCGACCCGACCGAAGGCGCGCTCATCGTCGCGGCACGCAAGCTCGGCATCGACGAACCCGAGTTGGCGCGCTTTCCCCGGATCGCGGAAATCCCCTTCACGTCCGAGCGAAAGCGCCACACGACGGTGCATGTAGATCCCAATATTCCGGGCGAATTGCGCGTCTTCGTGAAAGGCGCGCCGGAGGTGCTGCTCGCGAAGTCCGACTTCATCTGGGAGGACGGCCAGTCCGTCGCGCTCGACGACGAGCGGCGCGTAGATCTGTCGTCGCGCAACGACACTCTCGCAGGCCAAGCGTTGCGCACGCTTGCCGTTGCCACCCGGACGGTTCCGGCTGCCGCTTTGGGTATCGACACGCAGGCGGCCGCGGCCGGTAAAAGTGGGTCAAGCATCGAACTCCCTGAAAGCATCGAGGACGATCTCCTGCTGCTCGGACTCGTCGGCTTGATCGACCCGCCGCGCGCAGAGGTGAAGGCCGCGGTCGCCGTGGCCAAACAGGCGCATATCCGCACCGTGATGATCACCGGCGATCACCCGGCGACTGCAGTGGCGATCGCCCGGGAGCTCGACATATTCGAACCTGGTGCGCGAACACTGACCGGCGTCGACCTGCGCACCATGAGCGATGCCGAGCTCGATGCAACCGTCGAACAGGTGCGGGTGTTCGCCCGCGTCGACCCCGAGCACAAGCTGCGCATCGTCTCCGCCCTGCAGCGCAAGGGCCACATCGTCGCCATGACCGGCGACGGGATCAACGATGCCCCCGCGCTCAAGACTGCCAGCATCGGCGTCGCCATGGGGATCACGGGCACTGACGTCTCGAAAGAGGCCGCCGATATGGTGCTGACGGACGACAACTTTGCAAGCATCGTGAAGGCGATCGAGGAAGGACGCGGGATCTACGACAACATCCAGAAGTACCTGATCTATCTGCTGTCGACGAATTCCGGCGAGCTGCTCACGATGTTTGCAGGCGTGATGATGGGCGGCCTGTTGGGCCTGGTATCCGCGGACGCCGGGCTATTCCTGCCGCTGCTCGCCGTCCAATTGCTGTGGATCAACCTGATTACAGACGGGCCGCCCGCGCTCGCGCTCGGCGTCGACCCGAAGGACCGCGACGTGATGATGCGACAGCCACGAAGGCGCGGCTCCGGTGTGCTGTTGACGGAAGACTGGATCCGTCTCGCCTGTGTCGGCGTGCTGATGATGTTCGGAACGCTCGTCGTGCTCGACGCCTACTATCCTGGTGGCCTGTTCACCGCTTTCGCAAGCGGCACGGCGCCGAACGTCGCTGACGAGGTGCACGCGCGCACCATGGCCTTTACCACACTCATGCTGTTCCAGCTCTTCGACGTTTACAACTGCCGGTCGCGCAGGCGCAGCGCCTTCGGTGGCCTGTTCGAAAACAAATGGCTGATTGTTGCCGTGGCGTTTTCGTTGCTCACCCACGTGCTGGTCATCTACGTGCCGGCCTTGCAGACGGCGTTCCATACGGTGGCGCTTTCGGCGCTCGACTGGCTGATTGCGACCGGCGTCGCGGCCACGCTGCTGATCGGCATGGAGCTGGCAAAGGTGGTGCTGCGCCGGAAACGACCAGATCCTTATGCCTAGACCGAATGACCATGGGAATGCGAGGCGGCGCGCAGATCGCCGAAACCGTAGGAGGAGAGCATGCCAGTCATTGCGATGACGCGCGAAATGGGGTCCGGTGGCAGGGAGGTCGCGCAACGCGTCGCCGACGAACTGCAGCTCACGCTTGTTCTCCATCACTTGGTCGAGCACGAGATCGCAGATCACCTGGAGTTGCGGGAAGATGCGGTCCATCATCTTCTGGAAGGCGGCGCCACACTGACGGAGCGATTGCAGGTCGGCAGCGGGCGCCTGGCACGTTATACGGCCGAGGAAATCCTCGAGCTGGCGAACCGGGGAAACGTTCTAATTCGCGGGTGGGGCGCATGTCTGGTTCTGCGCGAGGTGCCGCACGTGGTCCGCGTGCGCGTCTGCGCGCCCATGGACGTCCGCGAGCGAACGGTGATGCAGCGACAGGGCATCAAGGACAGGCAGACTGCTCGACGGGAAATAGAACGCAACGACGCTACTCACAAACGCATCCTGCGAAACGTCTATGGCGTCGACCGCGAGGAGGCCCTGCTCTACGATCTGATGTTGAATACCGAGCGTTGCTCGATCGAGACATCTACGAAGCTCGTTTGCGATCTCGCCGATAGGACAGAGTTTCGCGAAACCAATGCCTCCCGGGCGATCCTCAACGACAAGACACTCGAGGCGCACATCCGAATCAAACTTCGCGAACGCTTTGGTACAGGCCTGGGCGCGATGGGCGTCACCGGCATCGAGGCCACCGCCCACAATGGCAAGATCGTATTGAGGGGGACGGCCATCCACGGCGTGCTGGTCGACGATGCCAGCAAGCTCGCGAGTGCGGTCCCGGGCGTGAAGGAAGTCGAGAACCAAATGGTCATCGTCCACGGACCGCGAGCTTTTACCTAGGTTGTCTGTTGCGGATGACCGTGCTGCGCAGACGCACCCTGCGTGCGGTTCGACTGCGGCGAGGCTACGCCACGAGATGCCGGGACGCCGCGAGCGTCGCCAATGCCTCTTCCAGCTTCTCGCGATCGAGCGGCTTGATCAAAAACCCATCCATGCCGGCTTCGAAGCAGGCATAGCGGTCCTCGACCAGCGTATTGGCGGTCAGCGCCAGGATCGGCGTGCGGCGGCCGGGCTCGCCTGCTTCACGCGCACGGATGCGTTTGGCCGCTTCGATACCGTCGAGCTGCGGCATCTGAATGTCCATCAGCACGAGATCGTAGGGCGTGCCGGCAGACCTTGCGGCGAGCCAGGACTCCAGCGCGGCCTCGCCGTGGGTTGCGATCACGACACGATGGCCGAGCTTGGTCAGCAGCGATCGCATCAACAACGCGTTGATCTCATTATCCTCGGCGACCAGGATCGACAGGCCTTTTGACGTCGCGGCCGTGGACGCTTCCTTCGTCTCGCGCGGCGGCTCCGGTGCCAGATCGGGCGAAGTGACCTCCGGCGTCAGCGACAGCCGTGCGGCGAGCGAGGCCGCACGCAGCGGCTTCACGAGGAAGCCGGTGAGGCCGGACGAAAGCTGTTGCTCGTGCCGCGTCGCCGGCGTCAGGAGCACCAGCCGCTGCGGCACATGCGCGCGCGCCGTTTCGCTGAGCCGCGCAACGCAATCTGCGCCGAGCGCGCGATCGACCAGCATCGCGTGCCAGGACCGCTCCGGCAGCAGCGTCTCGGCAACGGCGGCATCCGAGACCATGCAGGTCTGGCCGCCCCAGCGCTCCAGCCGGTGCGCAATCAACGAGGCCTCGATGCCGTCTGCGATCAGCAGGATCGATTTGCCGTTGAGATCGGGGCTCGGGAAGGCCGTCTGCCCGGCCTTTGCGTCGGAGGCGAGCAGCGGGATCGAGACCTCGAAGGTCGAGCCCCTGCCCTGCTCGCTCTCCAGCGTGATCCGTCCGCCCATGCGCTTGACGATACGCTCGCTGATCGCGAGCCCGAGGCCGGTGCCGCCATAAGTCCGCGCCACGCGCTCATCGGCCTGCTCGAATTCGCGGAAGATGCGCGATTGCGCCTCCGGCGCGATGCCGATCCCGGTGTCGCGCACCAGAAAGCTGATCTCGTTCGGCCAGATGCCGGGCTCGACGATCAGGGCGACGCCGCCGGTCGAGGTGAACTTGATCGCATTGCCGGCGAGATTGAGCAGCACCTGGCGCAGCCGCGCGGCGTCGCCGACGACTTCGAGCGGCAGGCGCTCGTCGACATAGGCCGCGATCTCGAGGTTTTTCGCTTGCGCGCGCGGCGCCAGCAGTTCGGTGATCTCCTCGATCAGGGTCGACAGCGCGAAGGCACGCTGTTCGAGGTCGAGCTTGCCGGCCTCGATCTTCGAGTAATCGAGCAATTCCTCGATCAGCGCCATCAGCGCGTCGCCCGACGTCTTCACCGCCCTGGCGTAAGTCCCCTGCTCCGGCGTCAACGTGGTGTCGAGCAAAAGGCCGCTCATACCGATGATGCCGTTGAGCGGCGTGCGGATCTCGTGGCTCGCCATCGCGAGGAAGCGGGATTTGGCGCGATTGGCGGCATCCGCCTGGTCGCGCGCTTCCGACAGCGCGCGCTCGCTCTCGGTGCGATCGGTGACGTCGCGGCCGACGCTCTGCAGTTCGGCCGGTTGGCCGGCATCTAACCGTACCAGGCCCTCGCGCCAGGCGATCCAGCGCGAGCCGAGCGGCGTTGCGATCTTCTGGTCGTGAATGCGCGTGCCGTTGCTTTCGCGCGCGCTCTCGCCCTGCTCCAGCACGTCGAAATTGAAGCGCGTGCCGACCAGCGCGCCGCGCGTCTGGCCTGCGAGCGCGCAATAGGCGTCGTTGGCAAAGGTGATGCGGCCGTGGGTGTCGCGCAGCACGATCAGGTCGCCCTGCGATTCGAACAGGCTGCGCGCGCGCTCCTCGGCTTCCTTCAGCTCCCAATTGCGGTCGACCAGCGCCTCATTATGGACGGCGAGCGTGCGCAGGCGCTTGTTGACGAAGCGCAGTCGCATGCTGAGCGTCGCGAGCCCGAGGCAGGCGAGGGCGAACAGGAAACTGGCGCCGACCGCAAAGGCGTTGGGGTCGTAACCGGAATTCTCAGCCCGGCTTGCGGTGATGAAGCCATAGGCGGCGCCAAAGGTCGCCGAGAAGATCAGGAAGGAGCGAATCGCGAACGAGATTTTGGGGTAGCGGCGCCTGAAGCGGCGCATGCGCACTTTGATCCGGAACGCCCGACCCATCGCCAAAGACCCCGATGCTGCCCTGAATTGAATGCTCGCCTTGACTGACGATGTGTCGTTCGACCTTGCGAAGAGTTTGAGGTTTTGCGGCCCCTTACGAACAGGGTTAACGGAACGTTAACGCGTCAAAACAGGAAGCTGGAGCGAGGCGGCCTGCATGCGGCGGTGGCCGCCGATGGCGCCGACGATCAGCGCCGCGGCATCGCGCGGCGAGAACGTCTTCGAACGCACATAGATGCGATAGTCGGCCGCTCCTTTCTGGGAGAGATAGATCACCGGGCCATCGGCGCTCGGCCATCCCGAGATCGCAATCGTGCGCGTCGTCGCGTGGCCCTGACAGGCGCCGGTCTCCGAGGTCGAGGTGTCGTCGACCAGGGCAAAGTCCGCGGCATCGGCATCGTCGGTGAGCTGCACCCGCACCGTGGCGCGGCTGGGATCGTCGGTGAAGCCGACATGCAGGTCGGCGCCCCAGGGAACCGAAGCGAGCTCGACCGCTGTCTCGCCGAAGGCAATGCAGGGATGCGATGTCGACCCGACCTCACCGCGCAACACCGCGGCCGCCAGAAGGGGAACGACCGAAGCCAAGATCTTGAAACGCAACATGACACTCTACTCGCCAAAGCCGGACCGACAGGGCCCGTGCGCTTATGGTTTGCAGAGCGTAAAGGAAACTCGTTACCGCCGGGTTGATGCCCGGGGATCGTCACGCCAACTGGCGCACATCCTCTGCGAGTGCCCGGTAGGACAGGGCTTCGGCCAGATGCAGCCGGCCGATCGTCCCAGTGCCGTCGAGGTCGGCGAGCGTGCGTGCCACCCGCAGCACGCGGTGATAGCCGCGCGCCGCCTTCGATCTCGCCAGCGACGGAGGCGATCATCGAGACTTCGAGGAGCTCGCCGGGCGACAGCGGCGGCAGGATCGAGGGCAGGCGTGCCGCCAGCATCGACTTTCCGGCGCCGGGCGCGCCGATCATCAGCAGATGATTTCGTCAATGGGAATAGTCAGTTTGGGGCTATCCGGGGAACGATGGGGCCCCGGGACTGCACCGGGCCCCTTTGGCCCCGGGCTCAAAACAGTCGGTTCAAGGGTCGATCACCGCCAGGGGTGCACACACGGCGGACGCCCAGCGCTAACCCAAGGCTTACAACTCCAACTTCAGCACACCGGCTCAGGCGCAAGGCGACAGGCTGAGCCGCGAACCCGCACTTGACGCCTTGCACACCCTGCAGAGCATTCTAACGCGCAGGCGTCACCGTCGTGCATTTGCCTGATAACGGCGGGCCTAGTGGCGTTTTTCTGCCATGGCTAACCTGCCAGTTGCACAAGAATTTTTCCGAGTGACTGCAAGCTAAGAAACAAATCGGACGCCTCAATCAAAAACATGAGCACAAGTGCATGGACAATATACATGCGATGCTCAAACAGGATCAGCGTGCGCTCAAACAGCGTCCGCAGGTAGGTGCTGAAGAGAAGAACGCATGCCAGTCCCCAGACTAGAGAGCCAACGATGTCGGTCGGATAGTGCCACGCAAAGATGACCCGCGGCACTGCTACGACCACGGCGACCCAGACAAGGCAGAACAGCCCGACCAATCGATTTTCTAAGAAGATCACTGTAGCGAGGGCAAAAAACAGTGTCGAGGTGTCGCTGGGAAACGAGTTTCTACGATCCCAATCCCAACTTGGCGCGGCGAAATTCAAAGGAATGGCTGGGTCCAAAAGTGGACGTGTATGGGTGGCAAGATGGAACTGCATCCAGACCGAGAGGACCGTCGCCACACAGGTCGCAAGGAACCCGGCCAGCATCCGGCTGCGTCGTTCTCTGCTGTCGTCGGCGAACCACAACGCGCCGAGCGAAAAGAAGACCGGAAATCCCCTGAACAACGAATTGTTGGCAAGCTGCCACACGTACTGGTGACTTGCGGCGAACGAGTTGAGCCACAGTAGGAGGTCCCGATCCCAAATGCCGCCAATCGCTTGGCTGAACCTCGCGGAGAAAATCAGAAAACCGAAGACCGCGGCGGCGGCGATGATTAGCGCGGGCACCGCCTTTTTAGTGATTCCGTCCGCCGAGACCATCGAGCCTGTAGATGTCCCGGCCGGTTGCTTTGCGAGCTTCTCAATCACGGATCAACCTTTGCTCAGGTTAACCCTGAAAATGCTTGGTAGAAATTAAATCTTAGGAGCAGGTGATTTTTTCAATGGCAAATCACATGCGCTGCTGCATGCCGCGCGGTGAAGCTATGCTCTCTTTGGGTCCCATATCGACCCATGGGACCCTTTTTGGCGCGTTCGCTGAAGCGATTTCAGTTCCTCGACTTAAAGGGCTGCCGCCTCCGCTGCCCAGTGTATTGGCGCCTGCGATGATCGATATTCTGCGTGCACACGCGCCTGCTCACTTCGTAACGGCAACTGTGTTGCGAACTGTGGCGCCGAAGGAAGTGGTTAGCGATTCCGATCGCCAGCTCACGCCAACTGGCGCACATCCTCTGCGAGTGCCCGGTAGGACAGGGCTTCGGCGAGATGCAGCCGGCCGATCTTCTCAGTGCCGTCGAGGTCGGCGAGTGTGCGCGCCACCCGCAGCACGCGGTGATAGCCGCGCGCCGACAGCCGCATGCTCTCGGCCGCATCGCGCAGCAGTTTTGCGCCTTGCGCATCGGGCTTTGCGATCTCTTCGAGCACGGACGCCGGCGCCTCGGCATTGGTGCGGATCTGCGGCAGGCCGGCAGCCTGATAGCGCGCGAGCTGGACGTCGCGCGCCGCCGCCACGCGCGCGGCGACCTCAGCAGAACCTTCCGCCGCCGGCGGCAGGATCAGATCGGCCGCCGTCACGGCGGGCACCTCGATGCGCAGATCGATGCGATCCATCAGCGGGCCCGAGATGCGCGCCTGATAATCCGACGTGCAGCGATCGATACGGCCGCGCTTGCAGGCATAGCCGGGCTCGAACGCATTGCCGCAGCGGCAGGGATTCATCGCCGCGACCAGCATGAAGCGGGCAGGGTAGGTGACGCGGTGATTGGCGCGGGAGACCGAGACCTCGCCGTTCTCCAGCGGCTGGCGCAAGGAGTCCAGCACGCGCGGATCGAACTCCGGCAATTCGTCGAGGAACAGCACGCCCTGATGCGCGAGCGAGATCTCGCCGGGTTTTGCGCGTGCGCCGCCGCCGGTCAGCGCCGCCATGCTCGCGGAATGATGCGGTGAGCGGAACGGCCGCTGCGCGGTCAGCGCGCCGCCTTCGATCTCGCCGGCCACGGAGGCGATCATCGAGACTTCGAGCAGCTCGGCCGGCGACAGCGGCGGCAGGATCGAGGGCAGGCGGGCCGCCAGCATAGACTTGCCGGCGCCCGGTGCGCCGATCATCAGCAAATGATGCCCGCCGGCGGCCGCGATCTCGAGCGCGCGCTTGGCGCTCTCCTGGCCCTTGATGTCACGCAGGTCGAGCGAAGAGGCCGACGCCTCGTGCACCTTCGGCGCTGGCCGCGACAGCACCTGCGTGCCCTTGAAATGGTTGGCGATCTGGATCAGCGAACTTGCCGCGACGATCTGGATGTCCGGGCTCGCCCAGGCCGCCTCCGAGCCGCAGGAAGCGGGACAGATCAACCCTTCCTCGCGCGCATTGGCCCCGATCGCGGCCGGCAGCACGCCCGCGACAGGCGCGATCGAGCCGTCGAGCCCGAGCTCGCCAAGCACCGTAAAACCCGTGAGCGCGTCCGGCGGCATCGCCCCGATCGCGGCCATCAGGCCGAGCGCGATCGGCAGGTCGTAATGGCTGCCTTCCTTGGGCAGATCGGCCGGGGCCAGATTGACGATGATGCGCCGGGCGGGCAGCGCGAGCCCTGAGGCGATCAGCGCCGAGCGGACCCGCTCCCGCGCCTCCGACACCGCCTTGTCCGGCAGGCCGACGATGATGAAGGCCGGCAGGCCAGGCGCGACCTGGACCTGCACGTCGACCGCGCGGGCCTCGATTCCCTCAAAAGCGACGGTAGAAACGCGCTGAACCATTCAGCCCCCTGGTGCAATCAAGGGTAGCGGAGTTGGGTTGCTTTGGCAAGAACATTACGGGAACATTGTCGTGGCGCCCGGCAAGTCCTAACGGAAAGTAAAGCGGATGCGGACATTAAGCCTCGATTAAGCGTCGACTACGCCTCGAATGCCGCCGGTTCTGCTCAGCACATCCCAACACATGTCCGCTACAGATGAAGGTGCGGGATGGGCCGTGTTCTAACAGCGAATGGTCGAAATGCTTGCAAATCGCCGGAGAAGCGAACGTCGGGTGTGCAGCCGGCTCGCCAAGATTCATTTTGGGGCGGGCTCGTTGCCGCGCGATTGCACGGTCACCGATATTTCGGACGGGGGCGTGAAAGTGGTGGCGGAGTTTCTTGAGGTGCCGCCGCAATTCACGATCATCTTTGCGCCCGATTACAGCCGGCAATGCCGTCTGCGCTGGCGCATCGGCTGCGAATTCGGTGCTGAATTCACCGATTGAGGCGCTCCTTAACGGGAATTTAGCGTTAATAGGGAAGCATCTCTGATCAGTCGCCGACAGTAGATCAGAGTATATGTCCCAGCGTTTGTTCCGTTCGTCTTCCCCGGCGAGAGTTTTACTGCCCGCGCTCCTGGTGCTGGGTCTGTGCGGCTGCCAGACCGCCGGGTTAGAGGACGTCACCGGCGCGCTGGGCAGCAAACCGGAAAAGTCGCGGGCGGCTGAGGCCAGAGCCGAGGCCAGATCTGAGGCTAGGTCCGATCTCGATGGCTTGCGTGAACGCTATCGCGCCAAGCAGGGCGATCCCGAGATCGCGCTCGCCTATGGCAAGGCGCTGCGCGACACCGGCCAGCGCTCGCAGGCGGTCGCCGTGCTCGAGCAGGCCGTGCTCGGCCATTCCGGCAACAGGGCGCTGCTTGCAGCCTACGGCCGCGCGCTCGCCGACAACGGCAATTTCCAGCAAGCCTTCGACGTGCTGACCAAGGCACATTCGCCCGAGGATCCCGACTGGCACATCCTGTCCGCTCAGGGCGCTGTGCTGGATCAGATGGGACGCAACGAGGAAGCGCAGCAATACTATGCCAGCGCGCTGAAGATCAGGCCCGACGAGCCGTCGGTGCTGTCGAACCTCGGCCTGTCCTACGTGCTGCAGAACAACCTGCCCAAGGCCGAACAGACGCTAGGCCGCGCCTATCAGCGCAATCCGAGCGATGCGCGGGTCCGTGCCAATCTCGCGCTCGTACTGGGACTGCAGGGCCGTCAGGCCGAGGCCGAAATCCTCGTGAAGGCGGATCTACCCCCTGACGAAGCCGCGGCCAAGGTCAACGCACTGCGCGAGATGCTGTCGAAGAAGCAGCAGCGGGCAGACAAATAATCTGCCGCACATCTTTCATGAAATGAAGCTTACGACGCTTTGCGATGCGGCGCGCTCTCGCGCCGTGCGGTCCTGGCCTTCAGCTTCTTCAGGAGCGGACCGAGCAGCGAGCGCTTCGGCTTCCTCACCTCGCCGCGTCCGGCGAGCCGGTTGGCGATGTCCTGGAACGTCTCGGTGATGCGGTGGCTCTTGGAGATCTCCGCGATCATCTGGCCGTTATTGGCCGCCGTCGAGAACAGCTTTGAATCGAACGGAATCACCGCGATCGGCTGGCTCTCCATGGTCTTGGCAAAGGCCTTGACCTCGATCTCCTGGCGCTTGTGCATGCCGACCTGGTTGATGCAATAGAGCGGCGGGCGGTCGTTGGGCCGCGCGGCCTTCAGCACGCCGAGCATGTTCTTGGTGTTGCGCAGATTCGCGAGATCGGGCTCCGCCACGATCAAGATGTCGTCGGCGCTGACCAGCGCGCGCCGCGTCCATGCCGACCATTGATGGGGCACGTCGAGCACGATGCAGGGCGTCGTCATGCGCAGCGTGTCGAACACGGCGTCGAACGCTTCGGCGCCGAAATCATAGACGCGGTCGAGCGTCGCGGGCGCCGCGAGCAGACTGAGGCGATCGGTGCATTTGGCGAGCAGGCGCTCCAGCAGCGCGGTGTCCGGCCGATCCTGCGACAGCACGGCATTGGCGATGCCTTGCAGCGGATCCTGGTTGTAGTCGAGGCCGGCGGTGCCGAAGGCGAGGTCGAGATCGATCACGACCGAATCGAGCGAGAGGTCGCGCGCGATCGTCCAGGCGACATTGTGCGCGACGGTCGACGAGCCGACGCCGCCCTTGGCGCCGACCACTGCGATGACGCGGCCCGTGATGATGGCCTCAGAGGCTGAGAACAGGCTGCAGATCGAGCGCACCACGTCGATGGTCTCGACCGGCCCGACCACATAGTCGTTGACGCCGCGGCGCACCAGCTCGCGATAGGGCGCCGTGTCGTTGGGATTGCCGATCACGACCACGCGCGTGCCCGGATCGCAGACGCCGGCGAGATCGTCGAGGCCTTCGAGGATGTCGCGCGTGCCGTCGGATTCGATCACGATGACGTTCGGCGTCGGCATCGTCTCATAGGCTTCGATCGCCGCGGCAAGGCCGCCGTCCTTGGCGGTCAGATGCGCCTTGGCAAGGCGACGATCCTCGCCGGCCGCCGTGATGGCGGCGAGCGTTTTTTCAGTCTCGCAATAGGCCTGCACCGAAATGCGCGGGACCGGCGCGATGTGTTCCTCGGGGTGCCTGATATCGTCGGCTTCTTCGTCGTGGCCGCTCATCATTTGCCTGTGTCGCTGAGTTTGGCCTTGTCGGCTTCGGGATAGGTGGTCGTGGTGGAGACGCCCTTGCGGTACTTGTCGTAGGCGATGGAACGCCGCGCGGTGTAGGCCGGCGTTTCAGCCCGCGGCTGCTCGAGATCGGCGGGGTTGTCGATCATCGCGGCGAGATTGCGCTGCGAGGCACAGCCGAGATTGAAGTAGGGTCGGTTCTCGTTGTAGCCGGGGTCGAGGATCGACGGACCCATGTCCTCGGGCCATAGCCCGCAGGGACCGGCCACCGCGGCGATCCTGGAATAGCTGAGCCGAATGGTCGGCAGCAGGCCGGGATCCTCGGGTCGATAGGGGCGCTGGACGACCGCGCGGGACGGCACGCCGCCGGCGGCGAGTACCGAGCGGATTTCACGATAGGCCGATGCGGCAGCACGCGCGTTCGCTGTATCGACGGGCACGTCGACGATGACGGACCCGGTGCCTTCGCGGACCCAATCGCGTGCGATGCCCGTGACGTCGGCGTGCTGCGCCGCCGACAGGCCGCCGCGCGACTGGCCGACGAAGATCACGATCGAGCGCTTGGCTTCCTGCACCGCGATCGGGTGGCGCAGGCGATAATCGGTCGGCACCGACTGGGTGACGACCTCCTCGGTGTAGGTGCAGGCGCCAAGCGCGACGGAGAGCCCCATCAGCACGCCGGCGAGGCGCAATCTGTTGCGGTAATCGACCGGTCGATTCGTCATCGCTTCATCCCCCTCGTGTTGAAGCTTCGTTCTCAGTCGATGATGAAGCCGAAATCGCCCTGGACCCCGGTCACGGGATCGACGCGACGTGAGGCAAGGCCGTAAAGGCGATTGATGCGGCCGAGCAGGGCCGACTGCGCATCGGAGGCCGGCGCGAACCCGTCATCGGGACGCGACAGCTCCTTCTGCGCCACCGCGCGCACGACATAGGGCGTGACGATCACCATCAGCTCGGTCTCGTTGTTCACATAGTCCTGGCTGCGGAATAGCGCGCCGAGGATCGGGATCTGGTCGACGCCGGGAAGTCCGTTGATCGCCTGCCGCGTCTGCTGCTGAATCAGGCCGGCCATCGCCATCGAGCCGCCGGAGGGAATCTCCAGCGTGGTCTCGGCGCGGCGGGTCTGGATCGACGGGATGGTGATCGAGTTGGTCGAGCTCGCGCTGATCGCCTGCGACACCGTGATCGAGTGCTGGTTCGACAGCTCCGACACTTCGGTCATCACGCGCAGGCTGATGCGGCCTTCGCTGAGCACCACCGGCGTGAAGTTGAGCGAGATGCCGAACTTCTTGAACGAGATCTGCGTGGTACAGACGTGGGTGGTGGGATCGCAGGAATAGCCTGCCGGAATCGGGAATTCGCCGCCCGCGATGAAGGTCGCGGCTTCGCCAGAGATCGCGGTCAGGTTCGGCTCGGCCAGCGTCCTCACCACGCCCGCGCTTTCCATCGCGCGCATCGTCGCGGTCACCGTCGGCAGGCCCTTGGCGACAGCGGACGCGGTCAGCGCGTTGCCGGCCACCAGCGGCACGCCGGACGCCGTGAACGGGTTGGAGTTGTTGAAATTCACCACCGCCGTGCCGGCATTCATGCTGGCAGAGAGGTCGATGCCCATCTGCTTGACGATGTCGCGCCGAACCTCGGCAACGACCACCTTCAGCATCACCTGGTCGCGGCCACGCACGATGATGTTGTTGACGACCTTGTCGGCACCGCCGACGAGCTTTGCCGCGACGTCCCCGGCCTGCTGCGCCTCGACCGGGCTCGATACAGAGCCGGTCAGCATCACGCTGTCGCCGACGCCCTCGATCTGAATGCCCGGCAGCGACTGCCGGAGTGCGGCGCGCACGCCGTTGAGATCGCGCTTCACCGCGATGTCGTAGGAGGCGACCTGCTGGCCGTCGGCGCCGAAGAACACGACGTTGGTCTGTCCGACCGCGCCGCCGATGATGTAGGCGCGCTGCGCCGAGCGGATCACGGCATTGGCGACCTTGGGATCGGCCACCAGCACGTCCTTGACGTCGCGCGGCAGGTCGATGACGACGGATTTGCCGACGCCGAGCGCGAGGAAGCGCGTCCGCACCGACGCAGTGGTCGAAACGGGTGAGAGGCCGAGATCAGTCGCCTGCGCCGGCGTCTGTTCGCCGACGCTTGCTTCGGCACCGATCGCCGCCGGCGATCCGGCGACGACACCGAGCATCAGCATGGCCCCCGTCCACAATGAGCGCGCGCGATCCCCCCGGATCCGCATCGCGCCCTGATGTCCCCCAGTCTTCATCTCAACTATCCCCATCACTTCTGTGACGACATGCTCTGAATGCCGTAACGGACGACATTCACGCTCGCCCCGCGCTTGGCGGGTTGCTCGTCAGAATTCTTGTCGGTTGCGTTGGCGTCGACGATGCTGCGCAGCGCCAGCGCCAGGCTGCCGGACTGCCGCGCACGGGTGAGCGTCTCCGCCTGCTCGGGCTTCAATTCCAGCGTCACCGTCTTGCCGATGACGGCGTTCTGGCCTTCCTTCTCCTTTGGCGCCTGGTCGATCGCGAGGACGCGGATGTTCGACAGGATGACCTCGGAGGAGACCAGCTCAGGGGCATTGCTTCCATTGGCGGCATTCTGCCCGGTGTTCTTCTCACGGCGGGTCAAAATGACGTCGACGCGGTCGTTCGGCAGGATGAAGCCGCCGGCGCCGGTCTCCGCGGAAATTTCGGTCGAGATCGCCCGCATACCGGTCGGCAGGATCGCGGCCATGAAGCCGGAGCCTTCCGCCTTCACGAGCTTCTGCTCGCGGATCGGCTCGCCCTGCATCAAGGGCGTGCGCGCGATCGAGCCGGCGATCTGGGTTGCCGCATCGGGCCTGCCGTCGCGGCGGATGAAGGCGCCGCTCGCGGCCGTCGCCGGCCAGGGCTGCCAGAGCAGATCCTCGGGCTTGACGAGCTGGCCGAGGCCGATGTCGTTCTTTGCGACCAGCACGTCGACCGTCGGCAGCTTCTCGACGACCGGAGCGGGCACAGCGGGCTTGTTCTCGTAACTGCTGGCGAGATAGGCGGCGACGCCGCCGGCGCCGAGCGCAATGACGAGAACGACGATGCGTGCGGTATTCATACGCTTGCTACTCTCAACGCGGGTACGCGAACCGCACGAACGTGGCGGGTTCCCCCGTCACGATGAGTAGGCCAGTAAAAGTATAAGGGATGTTGCAGGCCCGAATGTGATGGGCGGTCACGCAGCGGGTTTTGGCCGCATGGTGAACGGAGCGTTATTCGGAAAGCGATAAGTCAGTAGATTTACGCACGCTAGGGATGCGGGGCGCCGCGTCATGGTGAACGCATGGTTAGCTTGTCGTCGCTCCAACGCAAAATTGCTTCGCAATTTTGTCGCGGGCTTCTCGCAATGACGACGCCGCAATACTTCGTCCGTCTACGACACCGTCATGCTGTAGACGATGTTGGCACAGCCCTCGGTGTTGCGCTCCTTGCCGCAAACGCGAAGCGTGAAGGAGTCCGGACCGGTGTAGCCCTTCGGTGCCGTGTAAGTGTAGGTGCCGCCTTCGTGGAGCTGGATCTTGCCGCGGGCGGGCGCGCTCACCAGCCAGAGGCGCTTGAACACCGTGGTGCCGCCGGCCTTGTAGCTGCCGGTGCAGCTCTTGCCCTGTCCGATCGCACCGTAGGCGTTCCACGGTCCCTCGGACGTGACGTGGAAACGATAATTGGCGACGCAGGCGGCGCTGGCGGCCGACTGGCTGGCGAGCAGGATGCCGGCGGCAAGCACGAAGTGCGGGATGGATCGCAAGGCCACGGTGCTACTTCGCCCGCTTCTTCTCGATCACATCCCAGATCTTCGCCGCGACATCCGGTCCGCCGAGCTTTGCAATCGCGCGGATACCGGTCGGCGAGGTCACGTTGATCTCGGTGAGGTTGCCGTTGATGACGTCGATGCCGACGAACAGCAGGCCGTGCTCGCGCAGTGCCGGCCCGACCGTCTCACAGATCTCGCGCTCGCGCGGGGTGAGCTCGGTCTCCTTCGCGGCACCGCCGCGTACCATGTTGGAGCGCAAATCGTCCGCGGCCGGCACCCGATTGACGGCGCCCGCGAACTCGCCGTTGACCAGAATGATGCGCTTGTCGCCGTGCTTCACCTCGGGGATGAACTGCTGGATCACCCAGGGCTCCTTGAATGTCACCGAGAACATGTCGAACAGCGAGCCGAAATTCATGTCCTGCGGCATCACGCGGAACACCGCGGCGCCGCCATGGCCATGCAACGGCTTCATCACGACGGCGCCGTGCCGGTCACGAAAGGCGTTGATCTCGTCGAGGTCGCGCGAGATCAGGGTCGGCGGCATCAACTGCGGAAAATTCATCACGAACAATTTTTCCGGCGCGTTGCGCACGCTCGCGGGGTCGTTGACGACAAGCGTCTTGGGATGGATGCGCTCGAGAAAATGCGTCGAGGTGATGTAGGCGAGGTCGAACGGCGGGTCCTGCCGCAGCAGCACCACGTCAAAGCCGTTCAGCGCCTCGCGCTTGGGCTCGCCGAGCGTGAAGTGATCGCCGGGCTCGTCGCGCACGGTCAGGAGCTGCACCGGCGCCACCAGCTCCTCGCCGACCAGCGACAGCTTGTCGGGGGTGTAATAGGACAGCCCGTGGCCGCGCTTCTGGGCCTCAAGAAGCAGCGCAAAGGTGGAATCGCCCTTGATGTTGATGCGGGCGATGGGGTCCATCTGGACGGCGACGTTCAGTTTCATGGGCGGCCTTTCAGGTCGAGGCGTCGAATGCCGCCAACACATGGCGTGGAAGTCGCCGCGGCGCAATCAGCATGGCGTCAAATCGCAATTCAAATTCGGCATGCTCGGGATGCGTTACAAGCCAGCCTTGGGCGGCATTGACGATGCGCTGCTGCTGGCGCGGCGTCACGGCATAGGCGGCGTCATCGAGGCTGGCGCGCGCCTTTACCTCGATGAAGGCGATCAGATTGCGCCGCCGCGCCACGATGTCGATCTCGCCATGCGGCGTGCGGTAGCGCTTTGCGAGGATGCGGTAGCCTTTGGCCATCAGATAGGCGGCGGCACGGCTTTCGGCGGAGAGGCCGGTGCGGAACGCGGCGACGCGTTCGGGGGACGCGACCTTCGGCTCCGCCGGCGTCACGCCATCAGGCTTGACGCCATTAATCTTGGCCATCGTCACCTCGCAAATCTTTTGCAAGCTCGAGCGCGCGGGCATAGATCTCGCGCCTGGGCCGCCCCGAGAGCTCGACTGCATGCGCCACGGCGTCCTTGACGCTGTTTGTGGCGAGCTGCGTGCGCAGGAGGTCGTCCAGCGCGTCCGGCGTCATGGCCTGGCTGTCGGCAGAAGGCGGCGCGATCACCAGCACGAACTCGCCACGTGTTTCCAGCGTAGCAGCGTCACGTGTCAGCTCACTGAGCGGCGCGCGCGAAATTTCTTCATGCAGCTTGGTCAGCTCGCGGCAGATCGCGGCCTCGCGGTCGCCCATGATCTCGGCGAGATCGGACAGGGTGTCCTGCACGCGATTGCCGGATTCGAACATCACGAGCGTCGCGTCGATGCGGGCAAGCTCGGACAGGCGGGTACGGCGCGCGACCGATTTCGCTGGCAGAAAACCTTCGAAGAAGAAGCGGTCGGTCGGCAAGGCCGCGACCGAGAGCGCCGCAAGCACCGAGGAGGGGCCGGGCAGGGCGAACACCGCATGGCCCGCGGCCGAGACCTCGCGCACCAGCTTGAAGCCGGGATCGGAGATCAGCGGCGTGCCGGCATCGGACACCAGCGCGATCGAGCCGCCTTGCGAAAGCCGCTCCAGGATCTTTGGCCGGGCCGCTTCGGCATTGTGCTCGTGATAGGGCTTGAGCTGGGCTGATATCGCATAGCGCTCGGTCAGCCGCCTGGTGATGCGGGTGTCCTCGCAGGCGATGATATCGACGCCGGCCAGCGTCTGGAGCGCGCGCAGGGTGATGTCGCCGAGATTGCCGATCGGGGTCGCCACCAGATAGAGGCCTGCCGCCGCCTTCGGCGCCACAAAGCGGTGGGCATCAATGGAAAAACCCCGCGCAGCGGGTTCCGCCAGGCTTTCAGGCGTATTTGTCGGGGCAGGCTTTGCGCGCATGATGTCAACTTAGAGGGAGAGGGGCGCTTGCGCCATATTCGCGGCGAAAACGCCCAGTTGATGCCAAAGCAACACTGGCGAACAATTACGCAAGACAACTGGCGGCCGCGTTAGGCAACTATTATCCTTTTGTTTCGGTTAACTATTCGCCGACACTATGCCTGAATCCGCAATTGCCGGTATTTGCGGAAGGAAGTCCTGACCGATCCCGGTCGGTCACCAGAAGAGCTGCCATGGTGGGCCCGCGTCATCCCAAATCGTCCACTTCGGGTCCCGCCTTGCCGGCGGCGACCCGCCGGACCGCGCTTGGCCTTCTGCTTGGCGCGCCGCTGCTGTCGGCCTGCGCCGGCGTTCAGCAGAGCCTCAGCCAGTTCTCCAACCCGTTCAGCTCGTCGTCGCCTCCGCCCGGACCCGCCGGTCCACCGCAGCAGGCTGCCGTCGCCGGGACCGGCGGGGTCAAGGTCGGCCTGATCCTGCCCCTGTCAGCCGCCGGCAATGCCGGGCTTGCCGCGCAGTCCATGCGCAACGCCGCCGAGATGGCGCTGGCCGAGTTCCAGAACCCGAACATCCAGCTCCTGATCAAGGACGACAACGGCACGCCGCAGGGTGCGCAACAGGGCGCCCAGCAGGCGGTCGAGGAGGGCGCCGAGATCGTTCTGGGGCCGCTGTTCGCGCAGTCGGTTCCGGCCGTCGCGCAGGTGACGCGCGCGCGCGGCGTCTCGGTGATGGCGTTCTCCACGGATTCCAGCATCGCCGGCCGCGGCGTGTATCTGCTCAGCTTCCTGCCGGAGTCGGACGTCAACCGCATCGTCGAATACTCCGCCAGCATCGGCAAACGTTCCTTTGCGGCGCTGGTGCCGGACAATGCCTATGGCAATGTCGTCGAGGCCGCGGTCAAGGCGGCGGTGCCGCGGCGCGGCGGCCGTCTCGTCGCGTTCGAAAAATATGGCTCCGATCGCGCCACCGCCGCGCGCACGGTGGCGCAGCAGCTCGGCGGCGCGGATGCGCTGTTCATCGCCGATGACGGCGATTCCGTCGTCGCGGTTGCCGATGCGCTCACCGCCGCGGGCGCCAACCTGCGCAACATCCAGTTGCTCGGCACCGGCCTGTGGGACAATCCGCGCGTCTATGCGAGCCCGGCGCTGCAGGGCGGTCTCTATGCGGCGCCGGATCCGGCAGGGTTCCGCGCCTTTGCCGGCCGCTATCGTACCAAATATGGCGGTGAGCCGGTGCGCACGGCGACGCTCGCCTATGACGCGGTGGCGCTGGTCGCGGCGCTCGCACGCACGCAGGGCGGTCAGCGTTTCTCGTCCGACGTGCTCACCAATCCGTCAGGGTTTGCCGGCATCGACGGCCTGTTCCGTTTCCGCGCCGATGGCACCAATGAGCGCGGTCTTGCCGTGATGAAGGTCGCGCAAGGCGGCGGCGTCGCGGTCGCGGGTTCGCCGAAGAGCTTTGGGGCGTAGCCCGCTGAACTAACCCGATTTGGCCACAGCCGGGACTTGCGCCTCGTAGCGGCGCCGATTGCTCCAATAGATGTTCGCGAACAGGGCGGCCTCCTGGCGATAGGGAATATGATCGTCGGCGTCCTGGCCGGCCTGCGTCTCGATCCAGGAAAGGTGCTCCGCGATGGCGCCTGAGCGGTCGCCCTGCAGGGCGCGAATCTGGAAATCGTACATGTGCTGTTCGATCTCGAGATAACGATCGTACCAGCACGTCGACCACTGACGGTTTTGCAGGGCAAAGCGCCGAATCCACCGCTCCGCCAGGTCCATCTCATGCTCGGGCTTGGAGAACATCACATCGCGGCGCGCTTCCTGCAGCGTCTCGATGGCGACCGGCTTGTTCTTCTGCCAGAGCGTCTGCATCGCGGCGTCGGACAGGAAGCGGTCGGCATAGATCGGATGCTCGAACGCGAGGTCCCGCAGGTGCGGCAGTTCAAAATAGACGCGAATCTCCGAACAGACGCTCGCCTTCAGCTCGTTGTCCTCCATCTTGCGGTGAAAGGCATCGAAGCCGATGCCCGGAAAGTAGGGCATGAAGGCGGAATGAAACATCTCGTGCAGACGGTAGAGATCCTCGATCGCCGGATTGTCGTAGGTCCGGTTCATCGTCACACCCCACCACGAGCAAAAATGGGCGCGTTCGAGCCGGTCATTCGTCGTGTCGCAGAACAGGCGCGGCAGGCTCGCGAACTGTTCGACGATGTCGTGGATGAAGCCGCGATTGGCGTGCGAATTGCGGATCGGTTCACACCGCCACAAGCCGTGCACATGGCTGTGGATGTCTTTGGGATGGGTCAGGGCGACGAGATTCTTCAAGACGCGTCTCCGGGGATCGGGCCGGCCGTCCCGATCATTTGCGCCATGGCAGGGGTGAGACAAACGCGCAAGCGGGCCTGCGGATGGTTCGCGGGTCGCCGCAGGAAGGCGGCAAGCGCGGGATCGGAGGTATCCGCCTGCGATGCCTGAGCAAGGATCGTCACGTCACTCGGCTCGAGCGCGATGCCGAGCCGGCGGCCGACCTGGACGGCCGCCTCACGCTGAACGCTCCTGTAGCGCCGCGGCAGATCAAAGACGTCGTGGCGCTCGATCAGCGCGAGGCCAAGCTGCAGCGAGGTGAGGTTCTTGAACCATTGATTGCCGAACAGGGATGGCATGGCTTCGCGACAGAGAATGCCGCCGATGCGGTCGTAGTAGACCCCGAACGGCTTTGAGAGGCTGAACGCAACGGCTTGCACAGCGGGACTGTCCGCCGCAATTCGCGATGCGAGCGCCTCAGTGATGCTGCCGACATAGGTGACGTCGAGCAGCAGGCGAGGTTTTGCGGCGCCGGCTGAGAGCAGATCGAAGAAGGCGTTGGCCTGCGGCCAGACATTGCCGTCGATCGCGGAAGGCTGGCTGATACAGAACAGCGCGGTCGGAGGAAGCGAACGGCCGACCTTCTCCCAATCGGCGCGATCATGCTCGACGACTGAGATCCCGCATGCCTCGGCATAGGCCTTGTAGCCCTCGTACTCGCCACGGAAGACGTGGACCTCGGGATCAAATCGCTCGCTTCGCGCGCGGTTGCCGTAGGCGGTGATGACATGAAATATGGCTTCGCTGCCGCCGGCCGTCGGGTAGCGCCAGGGAAATCCGGCGGGCTGGATCGCAACCACCGGGTTCGCCCATGCCATCCAACGCGCGAGGAAGGCTTCATGAAGCGCAAACTGCTTGCCGGTCCAGGCGTCTCGGAATTGCTCGAGATGGTGACGGCGCGCGGCATCCGGTGACGCAAGGCAATTGCCGAGCATGGCGTGCTTGGCCGCTTCGGTCTCTGGCGTGACGAGCGCGTAGACCGTCTTGCTCGCGCCGGCATCCTTCACGCGCCGGTCGAGTTCTGGATCATGGATCGCAGGGGGAGTGGTTCGCTCGTTCATGGCCGTCCGGAGGCGGGGCAGGATAGCGCGCGAGCCAATCTAGCACAGCAGGCCGTCGACCGCCGGAAATCCCGGCAGTTCGCTTATCAAAGCCTTTACGCGGCCAGATCCGCCACCACGGCGTCCAGCACGGGGAAGCCGCTGCTGGTCACCCGCAGGCGCCCACCCGCATCCACCGTGATCGCACCTTCCTCGCGCAGCAGCGCGATGCGGCCGGGATCGAGCGGGCGGCCGGCGAGCGCGGCGTAACGCTTGGGGTCGATGCCTTCGGCGAGCCGCAATCCCATCAGCAAAAATTCGTCGGCGCGTTCTTCGCTGTTGAGGAGATCGTCGGTGACGACGCCATGGCCGCTGCTCTCGACCCGCATCAGCCAGGCCTCGGGGCGCTTCTCGGTGGCGGTCGCGTGCCTCACGCCGTCGATGTCGAGCCGTCCATGCGCGCCGGGACCGATGCCGGCATATTCCTCGCCGCGCCAGTAGACGAGATTGTGCCGGCATTCGGCACCGCGTCGCGCGTGGTTGGAGATCTCGTAGGCGGGAAGCCCGAGCTTGTCGCAGGTCTCCTGCGTCACGTCGTAGAGCACGCGCGCAAGACCTTCGTCCGGCGTCTTCAGCTTGCCGGCCTGGTGCAGGCCGTAGAACGGCGTGCCTTCTTCGATGGTGAGCTGATAGAGCGACAGATGCTCGGCCGCCTCGTCGATGGCGTGACGGAGCTCGTCGCTCCACATCGCCGGCGTCTGGTCGGGGCGGGCGTAGATCAGGTCGAACGAGTAGCGGTCGAACGAGCGTCGTGCGATCGCAACCGCATCGAGCGCCTCGCGCGCGCTATGCAACCGGCCCAGCATTTTCAGCGAAGCGTCGTCGAGCGCCTGGACGCCGAGCGAGACACGATTGACGCCGGCGGCGCGATAGCCGGCAAAACGCGTGGCTTCCACACTGGTGGGATTGGCCTCCAGTGTCACTTCGACATCGCCGGCTACGCGCCAGTGCTTGCCGATCGCATCGAGCACCGCGCCGACGGTTGCGGGCTGCATCAGGGACGGCGTGCCGCCGCCGAGGAAGATCGAGGTGACCTCGCGGCCGGGTGCACGCTGCGCGGTGGTCTCGATCTCGCGGGCGAAGGCGCTGGCAAAGCGTGCCTCGTCGATCGCGGCGTGGCGGACATGGCTGTTGAAGTCGCAGTAAGGGCACTTCGACAGGCAGAACGGCCAGTGCACATAGACGCCGAAAGCGTCCTTGTCAGCGCGGCTCAAGGCAGATCTCCGCCAGTTTCACGAAGGCGCGGGCGCGATGCGACAGGCCGAGGCCCAGCGGCGGCAACCCATGCTTCTCGATGCTTTCCATCTCGCCAAAAGTGCGCGCGTGACCGTCGGGCAAGAACATCGGATCGTAGCCGAAGCCGGCCGTGCCGCGCGGCGGCCAGACCAGTGTGCCGTCGACGCGCGCCTCGACCTCCTCGCGATGACCGTCGGGCCAGGCGACGCAGAGTGCCGAGACGAAATGCGCTCTTCGGCGGTCCGGTGTGGTTGCACCGCGCTCCTGCAACAGGCGCTCGATGCGCGTCATCGCCGCGGTGAAGTCCTTGGTCGGGCCCGCCCAACGCGCGGAAAAAATGCCAGGCGCGCCCTCGAGCGCGTCGACCACGATGCCGGAATCGTCGGCAAAGGCCGGCAGCTTCGCGGCTTGCGCCGCGGCGACCGCCTTGATCTCGGCATTGCTGCGAAAGTCGTTGCCGGTCTCTTCGGGCTCGCCAAGGCCGAGGTCGCCGGCCGAGACCGCTTCGATGCCGTGCGGTGCCAGCAGCTCCCGCATCTCGGCGAGCTTGCCGGGATTGTGGGTCGCGATGACGAGCTTGCCTGTGATTCGGCGGGCCATGGCCTATTGACTATGCCACCGCAAGTTTCTGCAAGTCCACGAGACGCGCGACACCCTTGCGCGCCAGCGCCATCAGCGCGAGGAACTCGTCCTGCGTGAACGGCTCGCGTTCCGCGGTGCCCTGCACCTCGATGATGCGGCCGTCGCCGGTCATGACGAAATTGGCGTCGGTCTCGGCTGCGGAATCCTCGGCATAGTCGAGGTCCAGCACCGGCGTGCCCTGATAAATGCCGCAGGAGATCGCGGCGACGTTGTCGCGCATGACGTTGGCCTTGATCATGTTGCGCGTCTTCATCCAGTTGATGCAGTCGGCGAGCGCGACCCAGGCGCCGGTGATCGATGCGGTGCGGGTGCCGCCGTCGGCCTGGAGCACGTCGCAATCGACCGTGATCTGGCGTTCGCCGAGCGCTTCGAGGTCGACGATGGTGCGAAGCGAGCGGCCGATCAGGCGCTGGATCTCGACGGTGCGGCCGCTCTGTTTTCCCGCGGAGGCCTCGCGGCGGGTGCGCTCCAAGGTGGCGCGCGGCAGCATGCCGTATTCGGCGGTGACCCAGCCGCGGCCCTGGCCCTTCAGCCATGGCGGCAGGCGCTCTTCCAGCGTGGCGGTGACCAGCACATGGGTGTCGCCGAACTTCACGAGGCAGGAGCCTTCCGCATATTTGACCACGCCGCGCTCCAGCGTCACGGGGCGCAATTCGTCGGGCGCACGGCGGCTTGGCCGCATGGGAAACCTCCAAAACTCACGGGAAAATGCTGCTCGCGGTGCTTGTAGGAGGGGGAAGGGTGGGCGGCAAGGCCTTTTCGGCCCAAATGCGCGCTTGTCAGAGGGCGTTTGGATAGACAAATTATCAGCAACTGAGAGGAGTTAACGTCTGTGGCCCATCACGATCCGATTCATCTGATCGCGTCGCGCGCAGGCCTTGCCCAGCTCAACGAGCGTTCGCGCGACATCTTTCGTCAAATCGTCGAGAGTTACCTCGCAACCGGCGAGCCCGTCGGCTCGCGCAACATTTCGCGGCTGATCGCCGTGCCGCTCTCCCCAGCCTCGGTCCGCAACGTCATGGCGGATCTGGAGCAGCTCGGCCTGATCTATGCCCCGCACACCTCGGCCGGCCGGTTGCCGACGGAACTCGGCTTGCGCTTCTTCGTCGACGCCCTGATGCAGGTCGGCGACCTCAATGACGCCGAGCGGCAGGCGATCCAGAGCCAATTGTCCTCCGTCGGGCAGGCGCAATCGGTCGAGGCGGCGCTGGAGGAGGCGCTGACGCGGCTGTCGGGCCTGACGCGCGCGGCCGCCGTGGTGCTGACGCCAAAATCCAATGCCCGGCTCAAGCACATCGAATTCGTCCGCCTGGAACCGGAGCGGGCGCTGGTGATCCTGGTCGGCGAGGACGGCCAGGTCGAAAACCGCGTGCTGACCCTGCCGCCCGGGGTTCCCGCCGCAGCCCTGATCGAAGCCGGCAATTTCCTCAATGCGCGGATCCGCGGCCGGACGCTGGCCGAAGCGCGGCTCGAGCTCGAGACCGCGCTGACACACGCCCGTGCTGAGCTCGACCAGCTCACCCAGAAGGTGATCTCGGCCGGCATCGCGAGCTGGTCCGGCGGCGAGAACGAGGACCGCCAGCTCATCGTGCGCGGCCACGCCAATCTGCTCGAAGACCTGCATGCGCTGGAGGATCTCGAGCGGGTGCGCCTGTTGTTCGACGACCTCGAGACCAAGCGCGGCGTGATCGACCTGCTCGGCCGTGCGGAACACGCCGAGGGCGTGCGGATCTTCATCGGTTCGGAGAACAAGCTGTTCTCGCTGTCCGGCTCCTCCACGATCATCTCGCCCTATCGGGATGCCGCCGGCCACATCGTCGGCGTTTTGGGCGTGATCGGCCCGACACGGCTGAATTATGCCCGCGTGATCCCCACCGTGGACTATGCCGCCCGCATCGTCAGCCGCCTGCTGGGCGGCTGAGGCGCGTTTTTCGCCGATCACGGGCGCTTGATTTTCGCGCCGCAAAGCACGATATCCCGGCCAGAAACTCCCCTAACTGAGACTGAGAAGCAGCCGATGACCGATCGAGACCGGCAACCCGAAGACACGACCGCGGCGACCGGCGAGCCCGTGGTGTCAAAGCCTTACGTGATGCCCGACGATCCCGAGCCCGGTTCTGTCGAGCTGTTGCAGAAGGAAGCGGCTGACGCGCGCGACCGGATGCTGCGGACGCTCGCCGAGATGGAAAACCTGCGCAAGCGGACCACGAAGGAAGTCGCCGACGCCAGGCTCTACGGCATCACTGGCTTTGCCCGCGACGTGCTCGACATTGCCGACAATCTGCAGCGTGCGCTCGACGCCGTTCCGGCCGAGGCGCGTGCCGCCGCTGATCCCGGCCTGACGGCGCTGATCGAGGGCGTGGAGCTGACCGAACGCTCGCTGCTCAACGCGCTGGAAAAGCATGGCGTGAAGAAGTTCGATCCGCAGGGACAGAAGTTCGATCCGAACTTCCAGCAGGCGATGTTCGAAGTGCCCGATGCCTCGGTACCGTCGGGCACCGTGGTGCAGGTCGTGCAGGCCGGCTATCTGATCGGCGAGCGCGTGCTGCGCCCGGCACTGGTCGGCGTGTCCAAGGGCGGCGCCAAGGCCGCACCAGCTGCCAACACCAACGAGCCGAACAGCGCGGCGTAAGCCGCGCCGTTCCGCGTCGCGCGCGACTTACGCGCTCACCGCGATATCGCCGGACTGAATCCGCTTGACGCCGGCCTTGGCCATATCGGCCCAGGCCTTCGCAAGCGAGCCCTGCGTGTCGATGCCGCGGCAGGCGTCTTCCACCACATAGGTCTCGAAGCCGGCCTTGCGCGCGTCGAGCGCGGTCCAGGCGACGCAGAAGTCCGTGGCCAAGCCCGCAACGAAGACGCGCTTGATCTTGCGACCCTTGAGATAGCCGGCGAGGCCGGTCGAAGTCTTGCCGTCGGCTTCGACGAACGCCGAATAGCTGTCGACGTCCTTGTGAAAACCCTTGCGGATGATGAGCTCGGCATGCGGGATCGCAAGATCCTTCGACAGCGAAGCGCCGTCGGTGCCCTGCACGCAATGGTCGGGCCACAGCACCTGCTTGCCGTAGGGAAGATCGACGGTCTCGAACGGCTTCTTGCCGGAATGGACCGACGCGAACGAAATATGGCCCGGCGTGTGCCAGTCCTGCGTCATCACCACATTCGCGAACGCCTTGGCCATCTTGTTGATGACCGGCACCACCTGCTCGCCTTCCTTCACGGCGAGGCTGCCGCCGGGCAGGAAGCAGTTTTGCACGTCGATCACGAGCAGCGCGGACGTCTCGTCCGGCTTGATGGATGCCGCCGCCCAGAGCGAGGTAGGAACGAGCGTTGCGAGCGTTGCAGTTGAAAGTCCGAAAACCACCTTCCGTCGATCAAGCATAGTCCGTCTCCCTCCAAGATGAACCCGACGGGGAGGGAGCGTAGTTCCATTTGTGTACAAACAAAAGCCCGAAAATGCGGCCGGGCGCTGGTCAGCGTGTAGGCTTGCTGGCCCAACAAATCCCCGTCGTCCCGGCCTCCGCCGGGACGATACCGAGTAGGTTGCCCGGTCGTCGCGCTACGATTTTTGCTAGCCCTTCGGCTGGATGCCGTCGCGCACCGCGCGGAAACGGGTGAAGGCGTCGGACCACTGGTCGCGCGGGGCGCTGGCGATGATGCGCAGCGAGGTGCCGCCGCCGAAGCGGATCCACTGCACGACAGTCACCGCGGTCTTGTCCTTGCCGCTGACGCCGTCGATCCGGGTCTCAAAACCCGGCGTGCCGCTGATGCGGATCGGCTCCGACATGGTGACGCGCGCCTCGCGCACGCCCGGAATCTGCTGCGCGGCCTCCTGCGCAAAGCGGGCGCGATCGTCCGGGTTCTGCGGCGTGGAGCCGATCAGGCCGATGATCATGAACGGCTTGGATTCAAAGCCGGTGGTCGCGTCGCCGTCGGCCAGCACGATGCTGGAGCCGGGCGCGAGCATGCGCACGTTCTTGAAGTTGGCGAGATCGGAGATCTTGAACGGCATCTGCGCAAGCTGCTCGTCGACCGGCACCTCCTTGCGCGTGACGGCGGTGGCAAACATCTGCCGCACCGCCTCGTCGGTGTAGATCTTGGCGGCGTTCTCCGGGATCTGCACCGCGACATAGCCGGAGAAACCCTGGCCCGGCACGATCATCGAATAGCGCTTCACGGTATCAGCACCGTTCTTGGCGGTCTCGACGGTGAAATAGGCAAGGCCTGCGGAGGTCTCGATCTTGTCCGGCTTGACGCCGGCGGGGCCTGTGGGATTGGCCTTGAAGGCGTTCGCGACCTCGCCATAGGCGTCTGCCGGCAGTTCGGTGACCAGCACCTTCACGCTCTGGTCGTCGCTCTCGAATCCCGGAAAGGATTTTGCCGGGTTCAGGCCGATCAGCGGGACCATTCCGAGGCGTGCGCCCGGCGGGAAGACCGGGTCGGCGGCCAAGGCCGAATTGATCGCCGGAACGGCGGAGATGACGAACAGGGCGAGCGCGGTCAGCAGGCGAATGGGCTTCATGAAGACTCTACTTGGTTCACATTGAGGCCGTTCGATGGACGGCCACCGGGCCCCTTTGTCGCGCTGGGCGCCGCGGAGGGGTCAATCCGTTCGCCCCGCCTTTTAGCGGGTTTGGCCCTCCCGCAACAGGGTCGGGACCATCGGGGCCGGGCCGGCCGGGTGGTCCGCAACCCGTTAACAAACCCTCACCTGCAAGGGGCCTATGCGGGACCGGGTAGCCCGATATGATCTTCCAAAACCCAATGTTTTCACGGCCGAAACGTGGTTTCGGTCCTTGCGGGCAGGTCCCCCCCTCCTATATGAGCGTCAACCATCGCAATATCGCGGATGTTTGATCTTAGGGGGTTTGGATCGGGTGCCTTCTGGGCCCAACCAACCTGCCGTAAAAACAAGGATATCAGGACCATGGGAAAGGTCATTGGGATCGACCTCGGCACCACGAATTCGTGCGTCGCCGTAATGGATGGCAAAAACGCCAAAGTCATTGAGAATTCCGAGGGCATGCGCACGACGCCTTCGATCGTCGCTGTCACGGATGACGGCGAACGCCTCGTCGGCCAGCCCGCCAAGCGCCAGGCCGTCACCAATCCCGAGCGCACCTTCTTCGCAGTAAAGCGCCTCATTGGCCGCCGCTACGACGACCCGATGGTCGAGAAGGACAAGAAGCTCGTTCCCTACAAGATCGTGAAGGCTTCCAACGGCGACGCCTGGGTCGAGGCCGACGGCCAGACCTACTCGCCCTCGCAGGTCTCTGCGTTCATCTTGCAGAAGATGAAGGAGACCGCGGAAGCCCATCTCGGCCAGAAGGTCGATCAGGCGGTCATCACCGTTCCCGCATACTTCAACGACGCCCAGCGCCAGGCGACCAAGGACGCCGGCAAGATCGCGGGCCTCGAAGTGCTGCGCATCATCAACGAACCGACCGCGGCCGCGCTCGCCTATGGTCTGGACAAGACCAAGACCGGCACGATCGCTGTGTACGACCTCGGCGGCGGCACGTTCGATATCTCGATCCTCGAAATCGGCGACGGCGTGTTCGAGGTGAAGTCGACCAATGGCGACACCTTCCTCGGCGGCGAAGATTTTGACATGCGCCTGGTCGGCTATCTCGCTGACGAGTTCCAGAAGGAGCAGGGCATCAACCTGCGCAACGACAAGCTCGCCTTGCAGCGCCTGAAGGAAGCCGCTGAGAAGGCCAAGATCGAGCTGTCGTCGACGACGCAGACCGAGATCAACCTGCCCTTCATCACGGCGGACCAGACCGGGCCGAAGCATCTGACGATGAAACTCACCCGCGCCAAGTTCGAGGCGCTGGTCGACGACCTCATCCAGAAGACCGTCGAGCCCTGCCGCAAGGCGCTGAAGGATGCCGGCGTCACCGCCGGTGAGATCGGCGAAGTGGTGCTGGTCGGCGGCATGTCGCGCATGCCGAAGGTTCAGGAAGTCGTGAAGCAACTGTTCGGCAAGGAGCCGCACAAGGGTGTCAATCCCGACGAAGTCGTCGCGATCGGTGCCGCGATCCAGGCCGGTGTGCTCCAGGGCGACGTCAAGGACGTGCTGCTGCTCGACGTGACCCCGCTGTCGCTGGGCATCGAGACGCTGGGCGGCGTGTTCACCCGCATCATCGACCGCAATACCACGATCCCGACCAAGAAGAGCCAGGTGTTCTCGACCGCCGAGGACAACCAGAACGCGGTCACCATCCGCGTCTTCCAGGGCGAGCGTGAAATGGCGGCCGACAACAAGATGCTCGGCCAGTTCGACCTGATGGGCATTCCGCCGGCCCCACGCGGCATGCCGCAGATCGAGGTGACCTTCGACATCGACGCCAACGGCATCGTCAACGTGTCCGCCAAGGACAAGGCGACCGGCAAGGAGCAGCAGATCCGGATTCAGGCGTCCGGCGGTCTGTCCGAGGCCGACATCGAGAAGATGGTCAAGGACGCCGAGGCCAATGCCGAGGCGGACAAGAAGCGCCGCGAGGCGGTTATGGCCAAGAACGAAGCGGACGGCCTGGTGCATTCGACCGAGAAGGCGCTTGCCGAGCACGGTTCGAAGGTCGCCGAGACCGAGCGCCGCGCCATCGAGGATGCCGTCAGCGACCTCAAGGAAGCGCTGAAGGGCGACGATGCCGAGGCGATCAAGGCCAAGACCAACACGCTGGCCCAGGCTTCGATGAAGCTCGGCGAGGCCATGTACAAGCAGCAGGCCGAGGCTGACGCCAAGAAGGATGCTGCCAAGGACGACGTCGTCGACGCGGAGTTCACCGAGGTCGACGACGACAAGAACAACAAGAAGTCCGCCTGAGCCCTTAGAGGGTCATGATGCGGACGGCTTGGACCCCACACGTACAGTCGGCCTCCCCCCTCAGGGGGGAGGCCTTCGTGTCGGGCTCGACGGGGCATCTCCCCGTTACGATCAATCAATTCCCGATTGTTATGCTGAACGCCGCCGTGCTGCCCTCTGCCGCCAGGCCGAAGGCTGCTTATATCGTCGCGTGGCGACGTTTCGCTCCGACTTGAATCGCGATTGGATAGACCGAGTCCGACATGTCCACCAAGCGCTGCTATTACGAAACCCTCGAAGTCGAACGCTCTGCCGACGATTCCGTCCTGAAATCATCGTTCCGCAAGCTGGCGATGAAGTTCCATCCCGACCGCAATCCGGGGGATGACACCAGCGAAGTCCGCTTCAAGGAAATCAACGAGGCCTATGAGGTCCTGAAGGACAAGGACAAGCGCGCCGCCTACGACCGCTACGGACATGCGGCGTTCGAGCAGGGCGGCGGGTTCGGCGGCGGCGGTGCAGGCTTTGGCGCGGGCTTTGCGTCGTCCTTCTCCGATATTTTCGAGGATCTGTTCGGCATGGCCGGACAGCAGCGTGGCCGTGGCGGCCGCGAGCGCGGCGCGGATCTGCGCTACAACATGGAGATCACACTCGAGGAAGCCTTTGGCGGCAAGACCGCGCAGATCGAGATTCCCGTTTCGGTCACCTGCGAGGCCTGCTCGGGCACCGGCGCCAAGGCCGGCACCAAGCCGAAGACCTGCTCGACCTGCGGCGGCGCCGGGCGCGTGCGGCAGTCGCAGGGCTTCTTCACGCTGGAGCGGACCTGCCCCGGCTGTCAGGGCCGCGGCCAGATGATCGAGGATGCCTGCCCGTCCTGCTCGGGCCAGGGCCGGGTCACGCGGGAGCGGACGCTGTCGGTCAACATTCCGCAGGGCGTCGAGGATGGCACGCGGATCAGGCTCGCTGGCGAAGGCGAGGCCGGCGTGCGTGGCGGCCCGTCCGGCGACCTCTACATCTTCCTGTCGCTCGCCCAGCACCAATTCTTCCAACGCGACGGCGCCGACCTGCATTGCCGGGTGCCGATCTCGATGGTGACGGCCGCGCTCGGCGGCGAATTCGAGGTCCCGACCATCGACAAGGGCAAGACCAAGGTGAAAGTCCCCGCCGGGACCCAGTCCGGTCGTCGATTTCGCATTGCATCAAAAGGCATGCCGGTGCTCCGTTCGCGCCAGATGGGCGACATGTACGTCCAGGTCGCGGTCGAAACGCCCCAAAATCTCACGAAGAAGCAACAGGAACTGCTCGCGGAGTTCGAGAAATTGTCCTCCGGCGCCACGCAACCGGAATCGGCGGGCTTTTTCTCCAAGGTCAAGGATTTCTTCGGCAATCGGGCGTCCTGACCCGGCTTGACCGTATCGTCTGTCGCCTATAGGTCTTTATGACCATTTTCTGACACGCCGCGGCGACGCGGGTCCCGTCCGGTCCTGACATGCCATTGCAATCGTCCGTGCGTGCGTCGAAGAAACCTCGTCTTGACGACGAGGTTCGGTTTCTCCGCTCATGGATAGAAAAGCCGCTCCACATGGGCGCGGTAATGCCGTCGGGCAAGCTGCTCGCGCGGACCATGGCGCATTATGTCGATGTCGATTCCGATGCGCCGGTGGTCGAGCTCGGGCCCGGAACGGGCGCCATCACCTCCGCTCTGGTCGAGCGTGGCGTCGATCAGAAGCGTCTCGTTCTCGTCGAATATAATCCAGGCTTCTGCGCGCTGCTGCGAGACCGCTATCCGCGGGCCAGGGTCGTGCAGGGCGATGCCTATCGTTTGCGCGATACGCTCCGGAACGTCCTGGGCGCGCCCGCGTCCGCCGTCGTTTCCGGCCTGCCGCTGGTCACCAAACCGATGCTGACGCGCCTGAGGCTGATCCGCGACGCCTTCACCGCGCTCGCGCCCGGCGCGCCTTTCGTGCAGTTCACCTATTCGGTGGCGCCGCCGATCCCGAAATCACTGCCTGGCGTGTCCACAGAGGCGTCGGAGCGGATCTGGATGAACCTTCCGCCCGCCCGCGTCTGGGTGTATCGCAAGGACTAATTCCGCCGGCTTCGTTCTTCGCGCGGCGGGAGTTGTTTTCGCCGAACGCGTTGATTTGGATGCCCGCACCAAAGATCCTGGTCATTCCCGGCTCGCTGCGCACCGGCTCGCATAATGCGAAGCTGGCGGCCGTTGCCGCTTATGAATTCGCCCAGGCCGGTGTCGACGTCACCCGCATCTCGCTCGCTGATTTTCCGCTGCCCATCTATGACGGCGACCTCCAGGTGAAATCCGGCGTGCCGAAGCACGCCGTCAATCTCAAGCGCATGATCGGCAGCCATCACGGCGTGCTGATCGTGACGCCGGAATACAACGCCTCCGTCCCGCCGCTGCTCAAGAACGCGATCGACTGGGTCAGCCGCGTGCAGGATCCGCATGAGACGCGCGGCGAGGTGTTTCGCAATCGCGCTTTTGCGCTCGCCGGCGCATCGCAGAGCCGGCTCGGCGGCAGCCGCGCGCTGATGGCGCTGCGGCTGATCCTGACGTCCTGCCACGCCAATGTAATTGCCAGCCAGCTCGCGCTCTCCTTTGCCAACGAGGCCTATGACGATATGGACAGGCTGAAGAACGAGAGCGATATCGACGCGCTGAAGGAGCTGGTGCGGCAGTTGATCGACGTTTCCCAACGCATGATGTGAGGTGACATGACGCAAGCCGAAATCGCCCCCAAGGACCGCCTGATCGTCGCGCTCGATTTGCCGAGTCCTGCCGCAGCGGAGGCGATGATCGACCAGCTCGGCGACAGCGTCACCTTCTACAAGATCGGCTATCAGCTCGCCTATGCCGGCGGCCTGCCGCTGATCGGCAAGCTTGCTGATAAGGGCAAGAAGGTTTTTGCCGACCTCAAGATGCACGACATCGGCAACACGGTTGCGCGCGGTGTCGAGAGCATCGCCAAGTCGGGTGCGACCTTCGTCACCGTGCATGCCTATCCGCAAACCATGAAGGCCGCCGTCGAGGGGCGCGCAGGGTCGCGCCTGAGGATTCTGGCCGTGACGGTGCTGACATCCTACAACGATGACGATCTGCACGCGGCCGGCTACCGGATCGGTGTGTCGGAACTGGTCGAGGCGCGCGCGCAGCAGGCGCAGGTGCTTGGCGTCGATGGGATCGTCTGCTCGCCGGAGGAAGTCGGCAATCTGCGCAAGATCGTCGGGCATCAGATGGAGCTCGTTACCCCCGGCATCCGGCCGGCGGGATCCGCGACCGGGGACCAGAAGCGCATCATGACGCCGGGCCGGGCGATCGCCGCGGGCGCCGACTATCTCGTCGTCGGACGGCCGGTGGTCGAAGCCGCCGATCCGAAGGCAGTGGCCGAGGCCATCCAGGCCGAGATCGCACAGGCACTGGGCTGAACAGCAGAACAAGAAAGGGAGAACGAGAATGGCTGCAAAAGGCTACTGGATCGGACGCGTCGACGTTCACAATGACGATGGCTACAAGCCCTATGCGGCGGCCAATCTCGCGATCTTCAAGAAGTTCGGCGGCCGCTACGTCGTTCGCGGCGGCAAGTTCACCGGCGTCGAAGGCCAGAGCCGTGCGCGCAACGTCGTGATCGAATTCCCGGACTACGAGGCCGCGCTCGCCTGCTACAACTCGCCGGAATATCAGGCCAATATCAAGGTCCGCCAGCCGCACTCGATCGCCGACCTCATCGTCATCGAGGGCTATGACGGCCCGCAGCCGTAGGGCCAGAGCGACGACAGATGCCGTCTTACCCTCCCCTGGAGGGGGAGGGTCGGCACACGATCGAGCAAAGCGAGATTGCGTGACGGGGTGGGGTGATCTCTCAACACGGACAGTGTTCATCGGGGAGAGACCGTCACCCCACCCCGCTCGCGCTTCGCGCGATCGACCCTCCCCCTCCAGGGGAGGGTAGCGAGCGCCCGCGTGCCCCTCGGTTGCCGGAACTGCGTCCCCCCGCTACAACGGCCGTGAAGAGGATCTCACCATGTCCGACATGCGCTTGATTGTTGCAGGAGCCGGCGGCCGGATGGGCCGGGCGCTGACGCGTGCGATTTCCGAGAGCAAAGGCGCGGTGCTGGCCGGCGCGCTGGAGGCGCCGGGCTCGGCGCTGCTCGGCAAGGACGCCGGCGTGCTGGCAGGGCTCCCGGCCAACGGCATCCAGCTCTCGGCCGATCTCTGGGCGATGTCGAAGGATGCCGACGGCATCCTCGATTTCACCGTGCCGGCCGCTACGATCGCCAATGTCGCGATCGCGGCCGAGCGCGGCCTCGTTCATGTTGTCGGCACGACCGGCCTCTCAGCGTCCGACAACGCCGTGATCAAGAGCGTCACCAACCGCGCCGTGGTGGTGCAGTCAGGCAATATGAGCCTCGGCGTCAATCTGCTCGCCGCGGTCGTCAAGCGCGTGGCCAAGGCACTCGACGAGACCTTCGATATCGAGATCGTCGAGACGCATCACCGCATGAAGGTCGATGCGCCCTCAGGCACCGCGCTGATGCTGGGCCAGGCGGCGGCGGCCGGCCGCGGCGTTGCGCTCGACCAGCATTCGGCGCGCGGCCGCGACGGCATCACCGGCGCACGTCGCAGCGGCGACATCGGTTTCGCCTCCTTGCGCGGCGGCACCGCGGCCGGCGATCACAGCGTGAGCTTTCTCGGTCCCTTCGAGCGCCTGACGCTGTCGCATCATGCCGAGGACCGCATACTGTTCGCCCATGGCGCGCTGAAGGCCGCGCTCTGGGCGCACGGCAAGAGCCCGGGGCATTACTCGATGGCCGATGTGCTCGGCCTCGCCGACATCTGAACGTATCAAAGCATGATCCGGACCCGGCCGCGTTGGCGCAAAGTGCGAAGCGGTCTTCCGACAAGATCATGCTCAACCAATAACCTAAACGGAAAGCAGGAATGAGCGAACGTCTTCTCGTGCTCGTGCGCCACGGCCAGAGCGAATGGAATCTGAAAAACCTCTTCACCGGCTGGAAGGATCCCGATCTCACCGAGCAGGGTATTGCGGAAGCCAAGGAGGCCGGTCGCAAGCTCAAGGCGCAAGAGCTCGTGTTCGACGTCGCGTTCACCTCGGTACTGACGCGCGCCCAGCACACGCTCGATTTGATCCTCACCGAGCTCGGCCAGACCGGCCTGCCGACGTCGAAGGATCTCGCGCTCAATGAGCGCGACTACGGCGATCTGTCCGGGCTCAACAAGGACGACGCGCGCAAGAAATGGGGCGAGGACCAGGTGCATGTCTGGCGCCGCTCCTACGATGTGCCGCCGCCCGGCGGCGAAAGCCTGAAGGATACGCTGGCGCGCGCGCTGCCCTATTACGTGCAGGAGATCTTGCCCGGCGTGCTCAACGGCAAGCGCACGCTGGTCGCCGCCCACGGCAACTCGCTGCGCGCGCTGATCATGGTGCTGGAGAAGCTGTCGCCCGAAGGCATCTTGAAGCGCGAGCTCGCCACCGGCGTGCCGATCATCTATCGCCTCAACGCGGATTCGACCGTGGCGTCGAAGCTGGATCTGGCGGGCTGAATTGCCGCGAAATTGTAGGGTGGGTTAGCGCAGCGTAACCCACCACTTCTGTCACCGCGGAAACCGAAGAGGTGGGTTACGCCAGCGGACTGCGCTTCGCGCAGCCGCGGAGCTAACCCACGCTACGGCAGCGCATCTACTGCACCCCCAACTGCCCCGCTTCCCAGCCGAGCATCGCCTGCTTGCGGGTGATGCCCCAGTGATAGCCGGTCAGCGTGCCGCTCTTGCCGAGCGCGCGGTGACACGGCACCACGAAGGAGACCGGGTTCTTTCCGACCGCAGCGCCGACGGCGCGCGAGGCCTTTGGGCTGTTGATCTTGCAGGCAATGTCCGAATAGGACACCGCGCGTCCCATCGGAATTTTCAGCAGCGTCTCCCACACTCGGACCTCGAAATCGGTGCCGATCATGACGACGCGCAACGGCTGGTCGGGCCGCCACAATCGTGTGTCGAAGATGCGCCTGGCGATCGGCGCGGTGCTCTCGTGGTCCTCGACGTAAGTGGCATTCGGCCAGCGGCGCGTCATGTCGGCGAGCGCAGCCTGCTCCTCGCCGGGATCGGCAAAGGCAAGACCCGACAAGCCGCGATTGGTGGCGATCACGATCGCCGTGCCGAAGGGCGAGGGGTGGAAGCCGTAAGTGAGTGTCAGCCCCGCGCCGCCGTTCTTCCACTCGCCCGGCGACATCGCTTCATGGGTGACGAAGAGATCGTGCAGCCGTCCGGGACCCGAGAGTCCTGAGTCGAGTGCTGCGTCGAGCACGCTCGCGGAATCCCGCAACAGACTCTTGGCGTGATCGAGCGTCAGCGCCTGCATGAACGCTTTTGGCGTCAGCGAGGCCCAGCGGCGGAACAGATGGTGCAGCTCATCCGGCGTGACGCCGGCCGCGTCCGCCATTGCCTCGATGGTCGGCTGCGCGCGCCAGTTTTCCGAGATGAAGGCGATCGCCCGGCGCACGGAATCGTAGTCGCGCAGCGCGGCGTTCTGGGAGCCCGGCTTGGCCAGGCGCTGGTCATTTATCGCGAGTGTCATCATGACCGGAAATGTAGGGGCGGGCGCCGCGCCAAACCACCCGATTTCTGACTCGGCCCTCAGGCGATCGGATTGTAGGTCGGGCCACGCTTGGCGGCGTTCAGCGCCCCGATTAAGGCTTTGGCAAAGCTGGCCTTTTCCTCCGGCCCCAGGAACCTGCCGACGGACAGGCGGTGGCCGCGGGACACCAGATAAAGCCGTTCGATACCAAACTCCTCGTCCGCCTCCTGTTCCAGCCGGACCCAGAGCGGATTGAGCACCCATTCGGCGACATGGCCGCGATGGCTGGTCCGGCGCACGCGCAGCTCGGTCGCGGTGACCACGATCTCCTCCCAGGCCTTCGCGGTGCGGAAATTGACCTTGAAGGCCCACCAGATCACGAGCACGTCGAGGCCGAAAAAGCCGAACACCGGCCAGGCGCCCATCAGCAGGAAGACGATGCCGGTCACGAAGCTGACGACGCTCAGGAACAGCATCACGGCGAGAAAGCCGGTGCGGTTCAGCGAGCGATGCGGCGTGAGCAGCGCGGAGAAGATTTGCGGCTCGGCCAGGCCCGCAGCGTCGTCGCGCTCAATTTCGTTGCCTGTGCTCATATCCCGTCAGTATATCCCGATCATGGCAAAAATCACTCGCAAGGCAGCCGCGAAGAAAACGGCCGTGCCGAAGAAAACGGCAAAGACGGCGCCCGCAAAGTCCGCCGGCAAATCGCCGAAGGCCGCAAAGGCCAAACCGGCAAAACCCAAATCCACAAAACCCAAATCTGTAAAATCTTGGACGGCTGCGGAGATCCACGAGGTCTTCAGCCGCTTCCGCAAAGCCAATCCCGAGCCCAAGGGCGAGCTCGAACACCTCAATCCCTTCACGCTGCTGGTCGCTGTGGTGCTGTCGGCGCAGGCGACCGACGCCGGGGTCAACAAGGCGACGCGCGAATTGTTTGGGATCGCCGACACGCCGCAAAAGATGCTCGACCTCGGCGAGGAGCGCCTGCGCGACTACATCAAGACCATCGGCCTCTATCGCACCAAGGCGAAGAATGTGATCGCGCTGTCGGCAAAGCTGCTCACCGATTTCGGCGGCGAGGTGCCGCGCACGCGCGCCGAGATCGAGTCACTGCCCGGCGCGGGCCGCAAGACCGCCAACGTCGTGCTCAACATGGCCTTTGGCGAGCACACGATGGCTGTCGATACGCATGTGTTCCGCGTCGGCAATCGCACCGGGATCGCCCCTGGCAAGACGCCGCTGGAGGTCGAGCTTGGTCTCGAAAAGGTGATCCCGGCCGAGTTCATGCTGCACGCGCATCATTGGCTGATCCTGCACGGCCGCTATACTTGCCTTGCGCGCAAGCCGCGCTGCGAGGTCTGCCTGATCAACGATCTCTGTCGCTGGCCGGAGAAGACGGTGTAGCCACAGCTGTCATTGCGAGCGCAGCGAAGCAATCCAGACTATCTCCGCGGAGACGATCTGGATTGCTTCGTCGCAAGAGCTCCTCGCAATGACGAGCTTACGCCACCGGCACGCTGCTCCTGCGCTTCGGCTCGATCAGCTCGGGCCGCGGTCCCGATAGCCGCTTGTGCATGTGGACCATGAAGGCCATGCCGAAAATCGGCGTCGCCAGATTGACGATCGGGATCGACACGAAGGCCGCGATGATCAGGCCCGCGGTGAAGACGCTCGCTGCATTGTCGCGCCGCATCGCCTTGGCCTCTTCCGGCGAACGGAAACGCATGGCGGCGAGCTCGAAATATTCGCGCCCGAGCAGCCAGGCGGTGGCGATGAAGAAGATCAGAAAGCCGGCGCCGGCGAACAGCACGAAAGGCAGCGCGATCAAATACACCAGGATCGTGAGCAGTGCCGTCTTGATGCCCTCCTTGATCGCGATCGAGAACGGCAACGCGATGCCGGGCTGTTCCGCCGGATAGTGCTCGCGTTCGACATGGTCGGCGACGTCGTCGACGAACAGGCTCGCCACCAGCGAGGTGATCGCGGGCATCAGGAAGATGCCGCCGAAGACGACGCCGAGCCCGGCCGCGATCGAGACGATCCAGGCCAGCGTTTCCAACGCCGTATGCCAACCCGGGCCGAGCAGGCCTTCGAGCCAGACCTCGCCATAGGTCGCAAACCAGGACAGCAGCCGTTGTAGCCCGAACGCCAGCACGGTGATCAGCACGAGCGCGACGCCGATCGAGCGCCACAGGATCGAGCGCATCGGCGGGGACAGGATCTGCGACAGCGCCTTGACGGCGGCATCCAGCATGGCGGGACCTCTCACGAAAACATAGGCGAGAGGTAGACATGCAATTGGGTTTCGGCAAGGGAGGCTGGCCTAGTGCTGCCTGCGACGCGTTGGTTGCCTTGGTTCAGCCTTCCGCCACGATGCTGGCCCAGCAGGTGATCGCGCTGCAGACCGAGCTCCAGCGTCCAAACGCCTTGTAGATTTGGGCGGCGATCTGGGCCTGCTGCCGGATCGTCCCCTCGGCCTTGATCTGCGGATCGGACACGTTGCGGATCGCGAGAAAGCGCGGGGCCTTGGCACCCATGTCCTTGGCCACCAGGCCGAGGATCGCGTCGCCCATCTCGGAGACGTCGCCGAGCCCCTGCAGCTTGAAGTGATTGTCCGACGTGTCGAAGCCGAAGAAATCGGTAGTGACGACGGACGAGCTCAGCCCGCTCGGCTTCACCACCACGATCTTTGGCGCGCGCGTGTTCTCCTTGGGCAACTGCCCGGAATTGGCCTTGAACAGCGTTTTGGCCTGCGCGAAGCGCGTCGCCTTGGCCGACTTGCTCGCATAGTGATCCTGCGCGAACGGCTGCTTCTTGAATTTCGCGGTGCAGTCGAACCGCACGACGGGACTGACGATGACGTCGCCGACCTCGAACTGCTTGCCGATGCCGCCGGCGGTGCCCGTCGTGATCACCAGCGTCGGCTGCACCTCCTCGATGATCTGGCGCCAGACGTCGATATTCGGGAGTTGCGGTCCGTCCTGCGACATGTGCGAATCGGACTTGAAGATTACGACCTTCTTCTTGCCGATCTTGGTGGTCCAGTAGGTGCCGAGCCGCTTCAGCTCCTTGGCCGGACAGCCATTGCGCATCTTCTGGGAAATGGTCGCGTAATTGTGGGTGTAGGGCACGTAATCGTTGCGCGAGTCCTTGCCCGGCGTCAGCACGCGGCTCAGCGCATGGCCTTCATCGACCGTCCACGTCACCACCAGCACGTCGCCGCGCGGCAGCGGGCCATTGCTCTTGCCTTTCGGCTTCGCCCCGGTCTGCGGCGCCAGTCCCTTGGGCCAGGGGATGTCGGCGAAGCGCGACAAGCCCGTCGCCGTGCTGAACGCCATGAACTCGCGGCCGGCGGACGATTCGGAATCGAAGTCGATGATCTCGCGTTGAAAATCCTCCGGCGCGACTTTTGCGGTTCGCTCCACCGCAGCCTTCGCCACGCTCTTGACCGCAAAGGTCTCGCTCGGCGGCGGATTTGTGATCGGATCGAAGCCAATGTTTCGCTGCACCCATTTGCGGTCGACGCGCATGACGAGGTCTCCAGGAATGGATTTCGGATTTCAACAGGATGTCTCGGCCGGCCTCGCAGCCGACGATTGCAATTTAAAATCGAATTCCAGAACGCCGGACCACTCTGGCCTACGAGCGGCGCGACAATGATGCTGGTGTGATCACGGCAAACCCTGCAAAACAAAGCCTTGGATGAAAATGGATGAACAAGACGAGATCAAATGTCGCAGGGGAGGCTACACCTATAGTTGAATAGCGGCAATCGGCATTCCGTTCACAAAGCGAGGAAGTCGCGGCGGCGGATTTCAGCTATCCATGCTTATGCGCGTGCTTCCGCGCCTTCGCCGGCTTACCTTCGCCGGTCGGGATCATCACCACGCGGCCATAGCGCACGCCGCGCTCGGCGATGATGTGGTCGGCAAAATGCTTGACCTCGTCGGCGGAACCCTTGAGCGCGGTCATCTCCATGCAATTGTTGTCGTCGAGATGGACGTGCAGCGTGGCCAGCGCGAGGTCGTGGTGACCGTGGAATTCCTGCACCAGGCGCTTTGAGAGATCGCGCGCGGCGTGGTCGTAGACATAGACGAGGCCGGCGACGCACGGGCCCGTCTGCGCCGTGTCTTCGCTGCTCTGCTGCAAACCCGCGCGGGCGAGGTCGCGAATGATCTCGGAGCGGTTCTGGTAGCCGCGGGCTTCCGCCGCAGCGTCGATCTCGTTAAGCAAATCGTCCTCGATCGTGATCGTAATCCGCTGCATGCGATGCTCCCGGCGTCTTGCCAACGAGCACCGTTCTACACGAATTCCCGGATCGTCACAGCCGCGTCGTGCGCAGCCGCAGGGCGTTGCCGACCACGCTGACCGAGGATAGCGCCATTGCCGCCGCCGCGATGATCGGCGACAGCAGGACACCGAACGTGGGATAGAGAATGCCGGCGGCGATCGGGATGCCGGCCGCGTTGTAGATGAAGGCAAAGAACAGGTTTTGCCGGATGTTGCGCATCGTCGCCTGCGACAGGCGACGCGCCCGAACGATGCCGGTGAGATCGCCCTTGAGCAGCGTGACGCCCGCGCTCTCCATCGCGACATCGGTGCCCGTCCCCATGGCGATGCCGACTTCGGCGGCTGCGAGCGCAGGGGCGTCGTTGACGCCGTCACCCGCCATCGCGACGCTGCGGCCGGCCTTTTGCAGCTTGGACACCACAGCGCTCTTCTGGTCCGGCAGCACCTCGGCCTCGACATCGGCAATGCCGAGTTTTCGCGCGACCGCGGTCGCAGTCGTGCGGTTGTCGCCGGTCAGCATGATCACCTTGATCCCCTCGGCGGCGAGATCCCTCAGCGCTTCCGGGGTCGAAGCCTTGACCGGATCGGCAATCGCGAACAAGCCGGCCGATCTGCCGTCGATCGCCATGTTGATCACGGTGGCACCGTCCTGGCGCAGGTGTTCGGCCTCGGCATCGAGCCTGATGGTGTCGATGCCGATCGAGGCGAGGTAGCGGGCGTTGCCGAGCACGACGGTTTTGCCATCGACCTTGCCGGTCGCGCCCTTGCCGGTCGGCGAATCGAAACCGTCGACCTGGCCGAGGCTGATCTGCTTGTCCTTGGCAGCGCGCACGATCGCGTCCGCGAGCGGGTGTTCGCTGGCGCGCTCGACGCTGGCCGCAAGCTGCAAAATGTCGTCTTCCGCAAAGCCGTCAGCGGGGACGATCGCGACCACCTTCGGCTTGCCCTCGGTCAGCGTGCCCGTCTTGTCGACGACCAGCGTGTCGATCTTCTCAATCCGCTCCAGCGCTTCGGCGTTCTTGATCAGGACGCCGGCCTGCGCACCGCGTCCGACGCCCACCATGATCGACATCGGCGTCGCGAGTCCGAGCGCGCAGGGGCAGGCGATGATGAGCACGCTGACGGCGGCGACCAGGCCGAAGGCGAGCCGCGGCTCGGGTCCGAACCAGGCCCATGCGGCGAAGGCGATGACGGCCACCGCAATCACCGTCGGCACGAACCAGCCCGCGACCTGGTCGGCCAGCCGCTGGATCGGCGCGCGCGAACGTTGCGCGTCGGCGACCATCTGCACGATCTGCGACAGCAGCGTCTCGCGCCCGACCTTCTCCGCGCGCATGATGAAGCTGCCGGATTGGTTGAGCGTGCCCGCGATCACCTTTGCGCCGGTTTCCTTGGTGACGGGCATGGACTCGCCGGTGACGAGCGATTCATCGAGCGAGGAACGTCCCTCGGCGATCACGCCGTCGACCGGCACCTTTTCGCCCGGGCGGACGCGCAGGCGGTCGCCGACATGGAGCGCGTCGATCTCGACCTCGTGCTCGTTGCCGTCGTCGCCGAGGCGGCGCGCGGTCTTTGGCGCAAGCTGCAGCAGCGCCTTGATCGCACCCGAGGTCGCATCGCGGGCGCGCAGCTCCAGCACCTGGCCGAGCAGGACGAGAACGGTAATGACGGCGGCCGCCTCGAAATAGACCGCAACCGCGCCCTCATGCCCGCGGAAGGTCGCGGGGAAGACCTGCGGCGCGAGCGTGCCGATCAGGCTGTAGACATAGGCAACGCCCGTGCCCATCGCGATCAGCGTGAACATGTTGAGGTTGCGCGTGACCAGCGACTGCCAGCCGCGCACGAAGAACGGCCAGCCCGCCCACAGCACGACGGGCGTGGCTGATACGAGCTGGATCCAGTTCGATAGCGTGGGATCAATCCAGTTGTGCGGGCCGGCGAGATGGCCGCCCATCTCCAGCACGACGGGCGGCAGCGACAGCGCGCCACCGATCCAGAAGCGGCGCGTCATGTCAGCGAGCTCGGGATTGGGACCGGTGTCGAGGCTTGCGACTTCCGGCTCCAGCGCCATGCCGCAGATCGGGCAGCTTCCCGGCCCGATCTGGCGGATCTCCGGGTGCATCGGACACGTGTAGATCGTGCCGGCCGGCATCTCCGGTTCGGGTGCCTTGGCCTTGTCGAGATATTTCGCCGGATCGGCCGCGAACTTGGTGCGGCAGCCGGCCGAGCAGAAATGATAGGTCGTGCCCTGATGGTCGAAGCGATGTTTTGAGGTCGCCGGGTCGACCGTCATGCCGCAGACGGGGTCGAGCACCTTCGTGGCTGAAGCTCCGTGGTGATGGTGGGCATGGCCGCCGTGATCGCCATGTCCGCCGCAGCAGCCGGACGGCGCCTTGGTAGATGAATCCTTGGGCGTTTCGACCGGCGCGGACGCAGCCTTGGAGGAGCAACCGCACCCGGAATGGTCGTGCCCGTGGTTCTCGTGCTTGTGTTCGGCGTCGTTCATTCCAGCGCTCCGGCCATCTCGATACCAGGCTTGCAACCCATACCCGGTAGGGGTATATAAACGGCATGCGAAAGGACATCAAGGCATCCGTCGAAAAACGCCTGAGCCGGATCGAGGGCCAGGTCCGCGGCCTCTCCAAAATGGTCGGCGAGGACCGCTACTGCATCGACATCGTGACGCAGATCTCCGCCGTGCGCGCGGCGCTCCGCCGTGTCGAGGAGGAGATCTTGAAGGATCATGTCGCGCATTGCGTCGAGCATGCGATTTCGAGCGGCAACAAGACCGATCAGCGCGAAAAGATCGCGGAGTTGATGGCGGTCATCAGTCGCGCGGAACGATAATTCATTTCTCGTGATTGGGACGAGCTAAGCATCCCTTCACGTCGTCCTGGCGAAAGCCAGGACCCATTACCCCAAAAAGCAGTTTGGCGAAGACTGGGCGTTCGGTACTGGCACCATACGCGACGGATAGATTCCGCGGTATGGGTCCTGGCTTTCGCCAGGACGACATCGGAGAGTCTGCGCCCCCTTATGCTGCGCGCGCCCGGCGGCGGCGGGGGCGGTACATGGCGATCTTCTTCAGGAGCGGAAAACCCTCAGACGCCGTGACGCGCCCGACCATGGCCGCATGCGCAGACGCATCGTCGGCCGGGCTCACTTCCGCAGCCGGAACTTGCGCTTCTTCGTCAGTCGCTTCAGGAACAAGCGGCGGCGAACCGATCGTTTCTGGAAACACACTGAAAGTGCCCGCTACCTCCTCGAGCGGCTTTTGCTTGTCGGCCCAGTGCAGCGACGTGTAGTCGAAGCCGTGCACGATGGTGGGTTTGACGACCTCGAAATAGGGCGAGATGTCGAAGTCGCGAGGCATGTAGAGCGAGGAATCGCGGATATGCAGGATCTCCTTGCGGGCGCGCCGCGAGCCTGCCTTGGTGATCTTGGGCAGGATCGGGTAGCGCACCGCGTCGAAGGCCTGCGCGATCAGCGCCGAGCAGATGATCTTGGTGGGATCGCCCGAGCCGAGCGCGATCATGCGGCGCCGCCAGCGCTGCGGCACCGGCAGCGGGAACAGGAAGCGCATCAGGTCCAGGATGTTCTTGGTGTCGTAGCCGAAGCCGATGCGGTTGATGGCATAGCGGCAGACGGTGTGACGGTCCTCATAGGACAGACCGACCGGACGGCAGAGGCGGGTGTGATAGGGGAAATATTTCGATAAGGGCGCGGAGGTGACGCCCTCGCCGATATTGGCCTCGATCAGGACGTGCGGCTCGCCGTCGGCCTCTTCCGCGCCCTCGACCGGCCCGACATAGAGCGCGGCATGGGACCAGGTGGACTGCGTGAGGTATTTGATGATGCCGGAGATGCGGTTGTTGCCTTCGACCAGCAGCACGTCGCCCGGCTGGATCACACCGCGCAGATGTTCCGGATCGCTGGGCGTGAACGGCTCATAGCCCGGCACCTCCTTCGAGAGGTAGTGGGCAATCAGCTTGCCGACTGAATCTAGGACCGTCCCCATAGCACCGAACTCCCCCCACAACCTTTTTCGGCTGCTTTTTTTCCCTTCTCTATCATGGTCGAAACGCGTTGCAATTTGGTTCATCGCTTGTTCGGGTCAAGTACGATTGATTCACCATGATGGTTGCCGTGCTGCATCAGATGCGGCAAGGTTCGCTAGCTGTTCCCGTTCGCTTCAAGTCCCCGGAAACCATGACATGACAATCACGCGCCGCGGCTTCCTATCGGCGTCAGCGGCATTTGCTGCAGCGCCGATAGCAATGCCGATAGCGCTGCCGATTCTTGGCGCGACCGCCGCGCCCCTGCCGCGCGAGGTCGACGTCGTCGTGATCGGGGCCGGAACTGCCGGTATCGCTGCAGCGCGGCGCGTGATGGCGGCGAACCGCAAGGTCGTGGTGGTCGAGGCCGCCGCGCAGATCGGCGGGCGCTGCATCACTGATACCACCACCTTCGATGTGGCGTTTGATCGCGGGGCACGCTGGATGCACAATCCAGAGACCAACCCGATGATCAAGCTGGCACGCGGCGTGGGGCTCGACGTGTCGCCGGCCCCTAGCGGGCAGAAGATGCGCATCGGCCGTCGCAACGCACGTCCCAGCGAAACCGAGGAATTTCTGGCCGCGCTGGTGCGCGCCAATCGCGGTATCGATGAAGCCGCGCGCGGCAAGCTCGACGTATCAGCCGCGTCCGCGCTGCCAAAAGATCTCGGGGACTGGGCCGGTACCGCCGAGTTCGTGCTCGGCGCAAGCTTCGCCGGCAAGGATTTGAAGGAATTTTCGGCCATCGACAAAGCGCGCGCGCAGGACCGCAATTCGGCGATCGCCTGCCGCCAGGGGCTGGGCACGCTGATCACAAAACTCGGCGAGCAGACGCCGGTCGCACTGTCGACGCCGGCAAGCCGCATCAGCTGGAGCAATCGCGACGTCAGCGTCGAGACGCCGGCCGGCAAGATCGTGGCGCGCACCGCAATCATCACGGTCTCGACCTCTGTGCTGACGGCAGGCGCAATCAAATTCGCGCCCGACATTCCCAAGCGCACGCTGGACGCGGCGGCCAAGCTGGGGCTCGGCAGCTACGATCACATCGTGCTGCAACTGCCCGGCAATCCGCTCGGGCTCGCGCGCGACGATATCCTCATCGAGCAGAGCAGCTCGACCCGCACGGCGCTGCTCTACGCCAATATCGGCGGCTCCTCGCTGTGCTCGATCGACGTCGGCGGCTCCTTCGGCCGGGATCTTTCCGCGCAGGGCGAGCAGGCCATGGCGGCCTTTGCCCGGGAGTGGCTGACAAAACTGTTCGGCAGCGAGGCGACCGCGGGCATCAAGAAGACCAGCGCGACGCGCTGGAATGCGTCGCCCTTCGTCATGGGTGCGATGTCGGCATCAGCACCGGGCGGGCAACTGTCGCGAAAGATCCTGACCGAGCCGATCGGCTGCATGTATCTGGCCGGCGAAGCGACCCATGAGACGCTGTGGGGCACGGTCGACGGCGCCTGGGAGAGCGGTGAGCGCGCCGCGGAAGCAGCGCTCCGTCGCATCGGCGCGCTGAAGGAAGAGCCGGCCGACGTACCGACGCAATCGACCAAGCGCCGCCGCGCGGCGCCGCCTCGGAACTAAGCGACGACACATTCAGTTGTCGTCCTGGCGAAAGCCAGGACCCATAATCACAGAATCACGTTTGGCGAAGACTCGTAGTTGCCAACTCGCGCTACAATAGCTGACCGGGGTAATGGGTCCTGGCTTTCGCCAGGACGACGCCCAGAGGCGTTACCGAAACACGCCATCCAGCGCCGGCATCCCAAAGATCACCGCCATCGCAATCAGCATATAGCAGATGCCGCGAAACACCGTTTCGCTGGCGCGGCCGAACAGCGAGGCGCCGAAGGCGACGCCGATCGCGTAGGCGGGCCCGACGATGCAGGACAGCAGCAGCGACTCGCGCGTGATCAGCCCGGTGCTGGCATAGCTGATCATTGAGAACAAATCCGACGCGCCGAAGAACAGCACGATGTTGGCGCGCGCGACCGTCGAGGCGATGGGGCGCCCGAGCCAGTAGCCGACGATGGGCGGGCCGCCGGTCTGTGCCAGTCCGCTGCAAAAGCCCGAGAGGCCGCCGATGCCGACCGAGAGCGAGGCATGGTCCTTGCCGCGATAACGCCAGCCCGACAGCAGCAGCGCCAGGAGGGCTGCGACGAAACCGGAGATGATCCAGCGCGTGGTGACGGGATCGAGCACGCTGAGAAAATAGGTGCCGATGGGTACGCCGATGAGCGCACCGAGCACGATCACGGCGGTGGCCTTGCGATCCGCCTTTCGCCATGCGTCCGGAAGCAGCGGTGCCGCGGCGACGAAGTCGATGACGAGGAGCAGCGCGGCCACGAGACGCGGCGCCGCGACGCTGCTTGCGAGCGGCATGAAGATCAGCGCCGCGCCGAAGCCGGAAAAGCCGCGCGCGGTGCCGGCAACGAAGGCGATGGCGCAGATCGCCATCGCAATGGTGAGGCTGACTTCCTTCGGAAGGAAATCCGTCAGACTCATGCGTGATATCTTTGGAGCATGATGCTGTCCGAAAACCGCTTCACACTTTTCGGCATCATGCCCGCAGCGTGCCGCCGGTCTTCTTCGTTACCTCGGCCACGACCTTCGCGGCCACAGCTTCGATCTCCTGATCGGTCAGCGTCTTCTCGCGCGGCTGGATCGTGACCGCGATCGCGATCGACTTCTTGCCGTCCTCGATGCCCTTGCCTTCATAGACGTCGAACACGTTGACATCAGTGATCAGCTTCTTGTCGACACCTTGCGCGGTCCGCACGATGTCGCCGGACTTGACGCCGCGGTCGACGATGAAGGCGAAGTCGCGCGACACCGGCTGGAACGCCGACAGCTCGATAACAGGCTTGGCGCGGGTCGCCTTCTTCTTCGCCTCGGGAATGCGGTCGAGGATCACCTCGAACGCCATCACGGGGCCGTCGGCGCCGAGCGCTTCCAGCGCACGCGGATGCAGCTCGCCAAAATAGCCGAGCACGTTTTGCGGGCCGATCTGGATGGTGCCGGAGCGCCCGGGATGCATCCATTTTGCGCCGCCCGGCACGATCTGCAGCGCCTGCATCGGCGCGCCGGCCGCGGCCAACACGGCAAGCGCATCGGCCTTGGCGTCGAGCGCATTGGCAGCCGCAGAGCCGGTCCAGTGCCGCCCAAGTCCCTCAGACGAGGCGAAGCCGCGGCGAACGCCTGATGCCGCCATGAACTGGTCTTGCGGGCGATCACCCTTGAAGACCTGGCCGACTTCGAACAGCGCGACATCGCCAAAGCCGCGATCGGCATTGGCCTGCGCCGCCGCGATCAGGCCGGCCAGCAGGGTCGGCCGCATGTCGGAGAGGTCGGAGGCGATCGGGTTCGCCACCTCGAGCTCCGGCTTCCCGCCGCCGAACAATTCGGCCGCCGGCTTTGCGATGAAGGACCAGGTCACGGCCTCGACCATGCCGCGGCTCGCCAGCGCGCGCCGGGCGCGGCGGGTGCGGAGTTGCAGCGGCGTCAGCACGGGCTTGCGCGCGTCCTCGCCGCGCTCGAACGGCGTCTCCGGCACCTTGTCGACGCCAAAGATACGGACGATCTCCTCGACGATATCGGCCTTGCCATGGGCATCCGAACGCCAGGAGGGCACGGCGACCTTCACCACCGGGCCGTTGCCCGCCATCATGAAGCCGAGATGGGTGAGGATACGCTTCATCTCCGGCAGCGGCACCTCGATGCCGGACAGCCGCTTCACCTCGGTGATCGGGAATTCGATGATGCGATCGTCGCCAAAAGTTTTTCCGACGACGAAGGTCTCGGACGGAGCGCCGCCGCACATCTCCATCACGAGCTTGGTCGCGAGCTCCAGGCCGGGCACCATGAACGCCGGATCGACGCCGCGCTCGAAGCGGTAGCGCGCGTCCGAATTGATGCCGAGCTTGCGGCCGGTCTGCGCGATGTTGATCTCGTTCCACAGCGCCGATTCGATCAGCACGTCGGTGGTGTTTTCGTCGCAGCCAGAGGTCTCGCCGCCCATGATGCCGGCGAGCGATTCGACACCGTGCTCATCCGAGATCACGCAGATGCTGGGGTCGAGATTGTAGGTGCGGCCGTCGAGCGCAAGCAGGCTCTCGCCCTCGCGCGCACGGCGGACGGTGAGATTGCCCCGGACCTTCCTGGCGTCGAACACGTGCAGCGGGCGCGCGCGGTCGTAGGTCATGAAGTTGGTGATATCGACCAGCGCATTGATCGGGCGCAGCCCGATCGCGGTCAGCCGCTTCTGCAGCCATTCCGGCGACGGGCCGTTCTTCACGCCGCGCACGAGGCGCAGCGCAAAGCCCGGACACAGTGTTGAGTCCTCGACCGTCACCTTCACCGGGCAGGGGAATTCGCCCTTCACGGCCTTGATGGCCGGATCCCTGAACTTGCCCATGTCGGCGGCTGCAAGGTCGCGCGCGATGCCGTGCACGCCGGTGCAGTCCTGCCGGTTCGGCGTCAGATTGATCTCGAACATGGGATCGCCGAGACCGGCCCATTCGGCGTAAGCAGCGCCGATCGGCGCGTCCGCCGGCAACTCCATGATGCCGTCATGATCGTTGGAGATCTGCAGCTCCGCCGCCGAGCACAGCATGCCACGGCTTTCGACGCCGCGGATCGTACCGACGCCGAGCGTGATGTCCTTGCCGGGAATGTAGGTGCCGGGGGCCGAGAACACGCTGACGAGACCGGTGCGCGCATTCGGCGCGCCGCACACGACCTGCACCGGCGCGCCACCGTCACCGGTATCGACCATGCAGACGCGCAGCCGATCCGCATTCGGATGCTGCTCGGCCGAGATGACGCGCGCAATGGTGAACGGCTTCAGCGCCTTCGCCTTGTCCTCGATGTTCTCGACCTCGAGCCCGATCATGGTGAGCTTGTCGGCGAGCTTTTCAACGGACTCGTCGGTGTCGAGATGGTCCTTCAGCCAGGAGAGGGTGAATTTCACGAGCTCAGCCCTCCTGCAAGCGTCGGCACTTCGAGCGGCTTGAAGCCGTAATGGGACAGCCAGCGGACGTCGCTGTCGAAAAGCTGGCGCAAATCGCTCATGCCGTATTTGAGCATGGCGATGCGGTCGATGCCCATGCCCCAGGCAAAGCCCTGGTACTCGTCGGGATCGATGCCGCAGGCGCGCAGCACGTTCGGATGCACCATGCCGCAGCCGAGAATCTCGAGCCAATCCTCGCCTTCGCCGAAGCGGATCTCGCCCTTGTCGCGGCGGCACTGGATGTCGACTTCCAGCGACGGCTCGGTGAACGGGAAGAACGACGGGCGGAAGCGCATATTGATGTGGTCGACCTCGAAGAACGCCTTGCAGAACTCGTGCAGGATCCATTTGAGGTGGCCGAGATGCGAGCTCTTGTCGATGACGAGGCCTTCGACCTGGTGGAACTGCGGCGTGTGGGTCGCGTCCGAATCAATGCGGTAGGTACGGCCGGGGCAGATCACGCGGATCGGCGGCTTCTGGCTCAGCATCGTGCGCACCTGCACCGGCGAGGTGTGCGTGCGCAACAGCATGCGCGAGCCATCCTCCTTCGGATGGAAGAAGAAGGTGTCATGCATCTCGCGCGCGGGATGGCCGATCGGGAAATTCAGCTTTGTGAAGTTGTAGTCGTCGGTCTCGACATCAGGACCTTCGGCGACCGAGAATCCCATGTCGGCGAAGATGGTGGTGAGCTCGTCCCAGACCTGGCTCAGCGGATGGATGCGGCCGGCCTCACCTAGCGGATCGCGCACCGGCAAGGTGACATCGATGGTTTCGGACGCGAGCCGCGCATCGAGCGCTGCGGACTTGAGAATGTCGCGCCGCGCGGCGAGCGCCTGGCCGACCTTGTCCTTGGCCTGGTTGATGACAGCGCCTTGCGTCTTGCGTTCGTCCGGCGACATCTTGCCGAGCGTTGCAAGCAGCGCGGAGATCGAACCCTTCTTGCCGAGCGCTGCGACGCGCACGGCTTCGAGCGCGGCTTCGTCGGAGGCCGCGGCGATGTCGGTAAGGATCTGAGTTTCGAGGTTGGCAAGATCGGTCATAGCAATCCCTTTTGGCTAGGATGCTAAGCCGCTGCTCCTAGCTCGTTCATGCCCGGCACAAAAGCGCGAAGCTTTGCCGGGCACCCACGACTTAGAGTTTTGCGCGAGAGAAGACGCGAATGACCTAAGGAGATTTGGCGCGAAGACATGCTTCGCGCTTCTTCAGGTCCTTACGACTTGAAACTGCGCCGGACAGCTCACGCTGCCGCGAGAGCGGCCTTGGCCTTCTCGGCGATCGCCTGGAACGACGCGGGCTCGTTGATCGCGAGATCCGAGAGCACCTTGCGGTCCACGGTGATGCCCGACTTGGCAAGGCCGTCGATAAATCGGCTGTAGGTCAGGCCGAACGGACGGACGGCAGCGTTGAGGCGCTGGATCCAGAGCGCGCGGAAGGTGCGCTTCTTGCGCTTGCGGTCACGGAAGGCGTACTGCTGGGCCTTCTCGACGGCCGGCTTGGCGGCGCGAATGGTGTTCTTGCGGCGGCCGTAGAAACCCTTGGCGGCCTTGTAGACTTTCTTGTGCTTGGCGTGGGCGGTCACACCGCGTTTGACGCGAGACATGACAAAAATCCTTCAGAGATGACTTCGGTTTTGGATCGCCGCGCGAACGCGGCACGGTTGGCAGTGATCGTCGACGCGATCAGGCGTTCGGCAAGAAGTACTTCTTGACGTTGTCGCCGTCGGTCTTGAACAGCACGCGGGTGCCGCGGAGCTGGCGGATCTGCTTCTTGGTCCGCTTGATCATGCCGTGACGCTTGCCGCGCTGGGCGTGCATCACTTTGCCGGTGGCAGTCACCTTGAAGCGCTTTTTAGCGCCCGATTTGGTCTTCAGCTTGGGCATTTGGCTCTCCTAATGGCCACAACAGGATACCGCCCGCGAAGGCGGCTGGCCGTCAAAAATGCTCGTTAGAGCGTTGATTGTGCTCAGGTTTTAGCGAACGAGCGCGAAACCCGCACGGGCACCGCCACGGCAGCCCTTAAATCAGCCGGGCGATGAAGGCTGGGCTTATGGCAGAGCCAAAGCGAAATGGCAACGATGAACCGCGGAAATGGGATCGCCGACTATCCAGCATTGCCACATTTTCGCCCGGAGCGATCCGATGCCCGATTGCCAGCCATCACCTATCCCCCGCCGTGGCTTCCCCCGTCTTGCGCTGCTCGCGGTGCTTGCCGCTGCCGCCCTGCCATCGACCGCCGATGCCAGAATTGGCGGCTATGACGGGGTCTGGAACGTCACCTTCGCCACCACCCGCGGTAATTGCAGCTCGGGCTACCGCGTGCCTTTTACCGTCACGGGCGGTCGGGTTTCGTCCGCCGGCGGCGGACGGGTGTCGGGCAGGGTCAACCGGCGCGGTGCCGTCGCCGTGCATGTTTCGGTCGGCGCGTCCCATGCCGACGGCGGCGGCCGGCTGGGCGGTGCGGCGGGCGCGGGGTCCTGGAACGGGATCATCTCCGGCGACCGCTGCAGCGGAACCTGGCAGGCGACCAGAAGTTGACCTAAACGAAACGGCCCGCCAGATCGCCTGACGGGCCGTCAAAACTTGAGCCTTGTGCCGGCCTAGCGCGGCGCCAGCACCATGACGACCTGGCGGCCCTCGAACCGGGCGTCCTGCTCGACCTTGGCGAGCTCGGCGACGTCGCTCTTGATCTTGTCGAGGAGTTTTGTGCCGATCTCCTGGTGCGCCATCTCACGGCCGCGATAGCGCAGCGTGATCTTGACCTTGTCGCCCTCTTCGAAGAACCGCTGCATCGCGCGCATCTTCACGTCGTAGTCGTGGTCGTCGATCATCGGGCGGAGCTTGATCTCCTTGATCTCGACGATCTTCTGCCGCTTGCGCGCTTCAGCGGCCTTCTTCTGGGCGGAATATTTGTACTTCCCGTAGTCCATAATCTTGCAGACGGGAGGGCTGGTATTCGGCGAAATCTCGACCAGATCCATGCCGGCTTCCTGGGCCATCCTGATGGCGACCATGGTTTCGACCGTACCCTTGTTTTCACCGGTCTGATCGATCAGCTGGATCTGCGCATTGCGAATATCATCATTGATGCGCGGCCCGTCTTTGCTGGCAGCGGGCGGAGCTTTATTAGGACGGCGAATGGTTGGTTCTCCAAAGTTGTGAACGAAGCGGGTAGTCTGAAGGAAGATGCGTTTGCGGGCAAGCAAGTCGCGCCTGCGGTACGTGAAAAACCCTCAAATGCGAGGCATTTTGGTCACGCCCATCGACACGCCGCTCGACATAGACACCTTGCTCCTGTTCTGCAAGCGTCCCTGAGGGACAATGGCCGGATCGGCCGCCATTGCCGGACGGCTCCAACCGCACAGCCAGAGTAAACGTTCCATGACCAGTTCGCCCGACGACGCCCCGGACTTCATTGAAATGGGCGCAGGCCCATCCGCCCGCAGGATTGCGGTGCGCCGCCGCGCAGGAAAAGGTCCCGGGTTGGTCTGGCTGGGTGGTTTCAAGTCGGACATGCAGGGAACCAAGGCGCTGGCCCTGGATGCATGGGCGCGGGACCATGGCCGCACCTGTGTCCGGTTCGACTATTCCGGTCACGGCGAATCCAGCGGCGATTTTGCCGATGGGACGATCGGACGCTGGCTGGAGGAAAGCGTCGCCGTGTTCGAGCAATTCTGCGAGGGACCGCAAATCCTGATCGGTTCCTCCATGGGCGGCTGGATGGCGCTGCTGCTCGCGCGCGAGATCAGGAAGCGACAACAGAAACAGCAAGGCGGGGCATCGCTCGCGGGCCTCGTGCTGATCGCGCCGGCGCCTGACTTCACCGAAGAGCTGATGTGGAAGAATTTTCCTGCTGATGTGAAGGCTGAGATCGAAACCAAGGGAATGTGGCTGCGGCCGTCCGAGTATGGCGATGGCTCACCGTATCCGATCACCAGGAACCTGATCGAGGAGGGACGCAACCATCTCCTGCTCGGCAGCGCCATCGATGTCGGCTGCCCCGTGCGCATTCTCCAGGGCGCGCAGGATCCCGACGTGCCCTGGCGACACGCCTTTGCGCTGACGCATCGCCTGCCGGCCGACGACGTCGTGCTGACCATGATCCAAGACGGCGACCACCGCCTGTCGCGCCCGCAGGATATCGCGCGCATCCTTGCCGCGGTCGCCGAGATCGGGTGAACTCTGTCTCCAAGGTTGACCGTGTCGTCGCCCGCCTTGTGCGCAATTGCGCACTGGGGCGGGCGATCCAGTATTCCAGAGACAGTGACGAATACGGAGAAGCCGCGGCGTACTGGATGCCCCGCCTTAGCGGGGCATGACAGCCGAGAGTGGGAGAAACGCTAATGAACGTCGCCACCCTGCTGCGCGCCTTTTGCGAAGCGGTCGAGAGCCGCAACGGCGAGGCTTTTGCAAAATTGTTTACCGAGGACGGCGTCTATCACGACGTGTTCTATGGTGCTTTTGCGGGCCGCGCCAAGATCGCCGCGATGATCGACGACTGGTTCTATCGCACGGCGACCGATTTTCGCTGGGTCATGCATGATCCCGTGTCAGACGGCACCATGCTTTATGCGCGCTACACCTTCAGCTATCGCTCGACGCTGCCGGAAGCCAAGGGCGTGCGGGCGATGTTCGAGGGCGTCGCCATCATGACGCTGAGTGACGGCAAGATCGCCAGATATCACGAGGTCGCCAACACCGCGCCGGCCTTCGTCGATCTCAACTTCGCGCCCGAGCGCATCGCAAAAATCGTTGCCAAGCAGGGCGCCGCGCTGAAGGCGCGGCCGGAGATGCAGCAGCATCTGGGGTAGCCGTTATTCCGGGGCGCGCGCAGCGCGAACCCGGAATCCATCGGGTCTCAGAGTCTGCGGTTGAATGGATTCCGGGCTCGCGCCAAGTGGCGCGCCCCGGAATGACAGCGAGAACTACTTCTTCGCCGGAGCCGCCATCGGCTTGCGCTGCGCCAGTGCTGCGACCGTCGCGGTGCCGATCGGGCCCTGCTCATCATAGAGCCAGCACTCGCCGATCGCGACGCCTTCCGTCGCCTGATGATTCACGACATCGAAACCGATCCAGTTCGTCACCGGCAGGCGATGCAGATAGATAGTCACGTCGCTGTTGATGTAGCCGAGGCCCTTGTCGCCGGCATTGGCAAACGGGCTCGCGAAGTCCGCGCCGGCGGCGACATGGACGAACGGCGTCATCGGCACGCCCGAGACCAGCTCGCGCACCTCGCTCATCCAGAGACGGCGCGGACCGAGCGAGCCCATGTGACCGACGATCGGCCGCGTCGTCCACTTGCCGTTCATGCCGAGCCGCGGATCGGTCGGCGGCGGAATGTCCGCCGGCTTCGGCACGTCCCAGTTCGGCGGCGACCAGACATTGCCGTCCGGATTCTGTGTCCGGCGCAAAAGCTGGCAGGAGGCGCGCGCCATGCTGACGCCGCCGGAGAGAAACTCGGCTTCCACCACGCGGATGCGCAGGCCGTCGCGCACGAGCCGCGTCGTCACTTCGATCGGCTTGTCGATGGTCGGCAGGCGAAACATGTCGACGGTCAGTCGCGCCGGCACGAATTCGGGGCCCGAATGGCGCTCCTCGATGGCAAAACCGAGCAGGCCGATGATGACGCGACCGTGCAGCGATTTCGGGTCCCACGGACCGTTGGCGACTTCCGTCGGACGGAATGTATCGCCGTCGCGGGTGAAGAAAGGCATGTTTTTCATGACGCGCGACCTTGAAGCAACGCGCGGGGAAATCAAGGGCTGACGCTTCCTAGTCAGGAGGCGATCTGCCACTCCTCACGCACGCTCTCGTCGTGCTCACCGGCAATCGCAGCGGCCCTCATCGCTGCAAATTCCTCTCGCGACGACAACTGTGCGAGCGCCCAGACCGCCGCGCCGCGAACCAGGGGACTCGCATCGCTCAGCAATCGTCGCGCCTCCTCCGCCAACGCTACGTCCCCCGAGTTGCCAATCGCAATCAGCACATTGCGCAAAAAGCGGTCGCGCCCGATGCGCTTGACCGGCGACTTCGTGAATAGCGCGCGAAACGCCGCATCATCGAGCTGCGCAAGCTCAACGAGCGTCGGCGCGCGCAGTTCGTCACGCGCGGCGAGCTTTGCCTCGCGGCCCTCTTTCGCAAACTTGTTCCAGGGGCATGCGGCAAGGCAGTCGTCGCAGCCATAGATGCGGTTGCCGATGGCTTTTCGAAATTCGTGCGGGATTGGTCCCTTGTTCTCGATGGTCAGATACGAGATGCAGCGTCGCGCATCGAGCTTGTAGGGCGCGGGAAAGGCCGCAGTCGGGCAGATGTCGAGACAGGCGCGGCAGGAGCCGCAGTGATCGATCTCGGCATCGTCGGGCGGCAGCTCGAGCGTCGTATAGATCGCGCCGAGAAACAGCCACGAGCCGAATTCACGCGAGACGAGGTTGGTGTGCTTGCCTTGCCAACCCAGATGCGCCGCGTGCGCCAAGGGCTTTTCCATCACCGCCGCGGTGTCGACGAACACCTTGACCTCGCACGGCGCGGTCGCCACCAGCCAGCGCGCCAGCGTCTTCAGGCGCTTCTTGATGAGATCGTGATAATCGTCGCCTTGCGCGTAGACCGAGATCGCCGCGTGATTGCGCTGTTGCAGGATTTCGAGCGGATCGTGATCGGGACCGTAATTGACGCCCAGCATGATCACCGAGCGCACGTCGCGCCACAGCCCGCGCGGATCGACGCGCCGTTCGGGTTGCGCGGCGAGCCAGTCCATGTCGCCGTGCCCGCCTGAGGCGATGAAGTCGCGAAAATACTTGGCGGCGCTTTCGATCGCGCCCGGCTCGGTGATTCCGATCGCGTCAAAACCCAGCGCCTGCGCCTCGCGCGTCAGCGCTTTCTTGAGTTCAGAAAGATCGCGGCTCAGAAATCCAGGTCCACATAGGTCCGCGACGCCGGCACGCCGGCCAGCCATTCGCTCAGCAGCGGACGGAACGACGGCCGGGATTTCACCCGCGCGTACCAAGCCTTTGCTGCTGCGTCCTCGCTCCATGGCACGTCGCCCAGATAGTCGATCGCCGAAAGATGCGCCGCGGCGGCGAGATCCGCGTAGGTCAACCGGTCGCCGGTGAGGAAGTTTCGCGTCTGCTCCAGCCAGCCGATATAGGCCAGATGATAGCGCACATTGGACTTGGCCGCGCGCATCACGTCGGGCGAGGGCGGCCCGCCGCCGTTCTCCTCGCTCATGAAGCGCTTGTAGATGCGCTCCGTGACCAGGGGATGGGACGCTTCCTCGAAGAATTTTTCGTTGAACCAGGCCATCAGCCGGCGCACTTCGATGCGCTCAGCCGTCGTTGTCGGCATCAGTCGCTTGGCGCCCATCTCGGCGCCATGGACCTCATCGATGTATTCGGCGATCACGCCGGCGCCGGGAATGGGTGGCTGTCCCTCGACCACCAGGACCGGCGTGGTGGCGGCCGGATTGAGCGCGAGAAATGCCTCGCGGCGTTCCCAGGGCCGCTCTTCCACCAGCTTCAGGTCGAGCCCGTACTCGCCGATGATCAGGCGGATGAAGCGCGAATGTGGGCAGAACGGATGATGAAACAGCGTGAACATGCAGTCTTTGCTATGGCGAGGATGCTTAAGAATCCATCAATGGTTGTTCGGCGCCACACTAGTCCTCCAAAACCGCGAGGCAAGGCGTGTTTTCGCATTTTCGCGATTGCGGCCCAGGGACGAATAGGCGAGAAGAGCCCCGCTTTTCCAGCCGAAATGGACCGTAAATATGTCAGACACGATACGGGCAGTGATCCTCGGCATCATCGAGGGCGTGACGGAGTTCCTTCCGGTGTCCTCGACCGGGCATCTCCTGCTCGCGGAGCGCTTTTTCCATCTCGGCGAGGGCGCCTTCTGGGATTCCTTCACGGTCCTGATTCAGCTCGGTGCCATCCTTGCGATCGTCGGCCTCTACTTCAAGAAATTGTGGGACGTCGCGATCGGCATGTTCTCGGGCGATGCCTATGCGCGCCGTTTCGTGATCGGCGTCCTGGTCGCGTTCCTGCCTGCGGTCATCGTCGGCCTGGTCGCCGGCAAATACATCAAGAGCATGTTGTTCAACCCATGGGTCGTGTGCTTCACGCTGATCGTCGGCGGCGCCATTCTGCTCTGGGTCGATCAGCTCGAGCTCAAGCCGCGCGAGCATGACGCGACGCGCTTTCCGCTGCTGACCTATTTGTTGATCGGCATTGCGCAGTGCGTGGCGATGATCCCCGGCGTATCGCGTTCGGGAGCGAGCATCGTGGCCGCCATGCTGCTCGGTGCGGACAAGCGCGCCGCGGCAGAATTTTCCTTCTTCCTCGCGATCCCCACCATGATCGGCGCCTTCGCCTACGATTTTTACAAGAACCGGGCGGAGATGACGACCGATCACATGGGCATCATCGCGATCGGCTTCGTGGTGTCGTTCATCACCGCGATCATCGTGGTGAAGACCTTTTTGGGATATGTCACGCGCCACGGCTTTGCGCTGTTCGCCTGGTGGCGCGTCATCGTCGGCTCGCTCGGACTGATCGCGCTGGCGCTCGGACGGTAATTACTTCCGACCAAATCGCGGTCGGTTCTCAACGTTATATAAGCTTTTGATCGGTAGGCAGTTTCGAGCAAGGCGGGGTGCGCCTTGCGAGGGAGCTGAACATGGCGCTGGTCAGCGGCTGGGGGCGTTTCCCGGTCGTCGATACCGATGTCCTGAGGCCGCGCTCGTTCGGAGCGGTCGGCGCGGTCATTGCGCGCACCTCCGGTGGCATCGCGCGCGGCAACGGCCGCGCCTATGGCGACGCCGGCATCGGCCAAAACCAGACCATCGACATGACGGCCTTCGACCGCGTCAGGTCCTTCGATCCCGAGACCGGCCGCATCCGGCTCGAGGCGGGCGTGCTGCTGTCAGATCTCATCGACACCTTTGGCCCGCGCGGCTTCCTGCCCTATGTCGTGCCGGGCACGCGCTTCATCTCGATCGGCGGTGCCATCGCGGCCGACGTCCACGGCAAGAACCATCATTGCGAGGGCGGGTTCGGCCGCTATGTCGACAGCATCTTGCTCTGGCCCGGCGAGGGCGAGGCGATCGAGATATCGCGCGAGCAGAATCCGGACGCGTTTGTCGCGACCATCGGAGGCATGGGGCTCACCGGTGTAATCCTCGAAGCGACGCTGCGGCTGCGGCCGGTCGAGACCGGCTGGATCCGCGAGCAGGTCATTCCGGCCGAGAATCTCGGCGATGCGATGAAGGCGCTCGATTCCGGCGATTCCGCGACCTATTCGGTGGCGTGGATCGATTGCGTGGCTGATGGCAGCAATCTCGGCCGTTCGCTGATCTATCTCGGCGAGCACGCGCGTGCCTCCGAGATCTCGCCCGATGCAGACAAGTTTCCGCGCGGCGCCGATCCGCGGCTCAACGTGCCCGTCGACCTGCCGTCGATGACGCTGAACCGCTACAGCGTCCGCGCCTTCAACGAGCTCTATTTCCGGATGGGCGCGCGCCGCGCCGGCGGGCCCAATCTGGTGTCGATCTTCCCCTATTTCTTTCCGCTCGACGGTGTCGGCGCCTGGAATCGCATCTACGGGCGGCGCGGCTTCCTCCAGCATCAATGCGTGATCCCGCAGGACGGCGCGCGCGATGTGCTCGGGGAGATCCTCGCGCGCGTTTCCAAGCGCGGCGATGCGTCGTTCCTCGCCGTGCTCAAGAAGCTCGGACCAAGCGACGGCATCATGTCGTTTCCGCTGCCGGGCTACACGCTGGCGCTGGATTTCCCGATGACCGGCAGCATTTTGGGCTTTCTCGACGAGCTCGATCGGCTGGTCGTGGCCGCCGGCGGGCGTCTCTATCTGGCAAAGGATGCGCGTCAGTCGCGCGCGACGTTCGAGGCCGGTTATCCGGCCCTGCAACGCTTCAAGGAGATCCGGGCCTCGCTCGATCCGTCCGGAAAGATCCGATCAAAACTTTCGCAGCGTCTACTCGATGAGGTGCATTCGTGACGGCACGCAAGATCGTCCTGGTTCTCGGTGGCAGCTCCGACATCGGACGCGCCACGGCGCGGGCCTTCGCGAAGGCAGGGTGGGACGTTCAGCTCGGCGGTCGCGACGCTGCCGCGCTGGAGCCTGACGCGGCCGATCTGCGAGCGCGCAATACCGTTGATGCAAGCGTGCATCATTTCGACGTGCTCGACACCGCATCGTTCGATGCCTTTGTGGCCGGCCTGCCGGCGCTGCCCGATGCCGTGGTCTCGATCGTCGGTCTGCTGGGTGTGCAGGAGAACGCACAGCGCGATCTCGACCACGCCACCACCATCATGCGCTCCAACTACGAGGGTCCCGCGCTGATCCTCGGCCTGCTCGGGGAAAAGTTCTTGGCGCGCGGCTCCGGTATCATTGTCGGCGTGTCCTCGGTCGCGGGCGATCGCGGCCGCGCCTCGAACTATGTCTACGGCTCGGCGAAGGCAGGCTTCTCGGCATTCCTGTCAGGCCTGCGCGCACGTGCCAGCCGCGGCGGCGTGCAGGTTATCACCGTGAAGCCCGGCTTCGTGCGGACGAAAATGACTGAGGGCATGAAGCTGATCGGCCCGCTGACCGTCGAGGCGCCGGTCGTAGGTGATGCCATCTTGGATGCCGTCGAGCGCAAGAGGGACGTCATCTACGTCAGCAACAAGTGGCGCCTCGTGATGCTCATCATCAAGACGCTGCCGGAGGCGGTTTTCAAGAGGCTGAAGTTCTGACGCTTCGGGCGGCTATGCCCGGCCATGACAATGCGGAACCTTAAGCCCCGTTGCGCTGGAATTGCCCGGCGGCGCGGAAGCGCCAGAGATATTGCGGGGCGATCGCTTCCAGCGAATCGCCTGATATGCCGAGACCTTCGAGCGTCAGCCCGGCCGCCTTCGCGGCATCCGAGACGACATTGTCCTTCTCGAGCAGCGTGACCTGATCCGGCGTCAGCTTGAAGGCACCAGGGGCGAATTGCAGGAAGGCAGCCTGGAAGCGGGCGAGGCCAAACGGCACCGGCACCAGCATCCGATCGCGACAGGTGATGGTGAGGATGGTCTGGACGATCTCGCGCATGGTCAGGACCTCGGGGCCGCCAAGCTCGTAGGTGGCGCCCGCCCTGGCCTTGCCGTCCACGGCGTCCGCGATCGCGGTGGCGACATCGCCGACATAGACCGGCTGCATCCGGGTCGTCTCGCCAATCAGCGGCAGCACCGGCGACATCCGCGCCAGCGCCGCAAAGCGGTTGGTGAACTGGTCCTCGGGCCCGAAGATCACGGAGGGACGGACGATCGTCGCCGACGGCACCGCCGCCAGCACCGCCTTCTCGCCGGCGGCCTTGGCGCGGGCGTAGGCCGAGGCCGACTGCTCATCGGCGCCGATCGCCGAGACATGCACCATCCGCGCACCGGCGGCGGCCGCCGCCTTGGCAACGGTCTCGGCGCCCTTGGCCTGGACAGCGTCAAACGTCTGCCCGCCGCTCTCGGCCAGAATGCCGACCAGATTGATCACGATATGCGAATCACGCAGCGCCGCCTCGACAGAAGCCGGGTAGCGCAGATTCGCCTGCACGGTGTGGACCTGGCCGACCCGGCCGAGCGGCTGCAGGAAGCCGGCCAGTTCCGGCCGCCTGACCGCGACCCGAACGCGGTAATCCCGCTTGCAGAGCGCGCGGACGACGCTGCGGCCCAAAAACCCCGATCCGCCGAAAACGGTGACGAGAGTTTCCAGATTCGATTGCATTTGGGTCATTCCTGCCGGAGGTGCGCTTAAGGCAGGCTTGTATCGGTCCGGTTTGCGATGCGCAATCGGCTCGCCACGGACGATTTGACAAGCGCGTCATCGATCCGTAGTAACCGCCCCCGTGCCCCAAACGGCATGCCCAGGTGGCGGAATTGGTAGACGCGCTGGCTTCAGGTGCCAGTGGCTTCACGGCCGTGAAGGTTCGAGTCCTTTCCTGGGCACCACTTTTTTCTCAAATCCCTGCTTCAGATGGCTCAACCGGCGCTCCGGTTGAGGCCAAACAGGCCGATTCTGGCCCGCCGGCCGTCCCTCTGGCCCCAGCCGGCTCCAAGACACCTTCACAGGTTGAATTAAGCCGTCCTTAGCGATTGGAAATTACGGTTTTTGCCGTGGATTTCCCTGCTCCCCGGCAGCCCAGCCGGCAATCTCTCGGCAGTCAGAGCGTCGTCGCATGGAGCAGCCCTTAAGGCAGCATTTTGGTCAGGTTGAGCCGGTGCCAACCCCGGCGGCGGCCGAGCGTGTGCTGGTCATCGATGTCAGGGGCGCGCTGCTGCGCTCGGACCTCGGGCTCGAGGCTCTGTTCTCGGATCCCGGCAAGACCCTCCGCCATCTTCGCGATATCAGTTCCTGGCGCATGAGCGAGCTTGGGGCTCTCGCGGCCGATGCCGCGATCGACTATGCGAGCCTGCCTTACGACCAGGATGTCCTGAACCAGGCGCTCGCGGCGCGGGCGCGGAGCGAAAAGATCTATCTCGTCGCTGATAGCTTTGCCGATCATGCGGCCGGTATCGCTTCGCATCTCGGTTTCGACGGCGTCGTCGCGCCGGCCGATCTGGTTGCGGGCGCCGTGCCGTTTGAGCGCGCCTCCATCGCGCACATCAGCGGCCAAAGCGGTAGCCGACGCACCAGCCTGAAAACCTGGGCGAACGCGCTCCGCGTCTACCAATACACCAAGAACACGCTGGTCTTCGTGCCCGCGGTGACCGCCCATCAGATGAATCTTTCGGCGCTCGGCGACGCCCTGTTGGCGTTCCTGGCGTTCTCGGCCTGCGCGTCCGGCGCCTATCTGATGAACGATCTCTTGGACCTCGCGGCCGACCGCCAGCATCCGACAAAACGCCATCGCGCGCTCGCCGCCGGGACCTTGCCGATCGCGCATGCGCTCATCGCCATTCCCGCGCTGTGGCTATTTGCGGTCGGTGCGAGCCTCTGCATCTCCGGAATCTTCGTCGCCGTGCTCGGCGCGTATCTCGCGACCACCATCGCCTATTCGCTCGTGCTCAAGCGAAAAATGCTGGTCGATGTCGTGACGCTGGCGGGTCTCTACAGCCTGCGCATTATTGCCGGTGCCGTCGCTGTCGGCGTCGTGCTGTCCGAATGGCTGCTGATGTTCTCGCTGTTCGTGTTCACCTCGCTGGCGTTGATCAAGCGCTTCAGCGAGCTCAGCATGCGCCAGGGCGCGGGCCTCGCCGACCCCTCCAATCGCGACTACAAAATCTCCGACCTCAGCGTCATCGCAGCCATGGCGGCGGCGAGCGGCATGAATGCGGTGATCGTGTTCTCGCTCTATGTGTCGTCCTCGACGGTCGCGACGCTGTACAGCCGTCCCTGGATGCTGTGGCTGCTCAACCCGCTGCTGCTCTACTGGTTCGGCCGCGCCCTGATGATGGCGCATCGCCGCGAGATGCCCGACGATCCCATTCTCTACACGTTCCGGGACGGCGCCAGCCGGATCACCGTTGCGGCGATGATCTGCATCATGCTGGCGGCGATCTGATGTCGCTGGTGCATCCGAGCCCGGCGCTCAGCGATCGCAAGGGCGCGCTTGGCCTGTCCGCCGCTTTCGCCGACGCGCTGCTGATCGCCATCGTCATCGCCGCGCTGTCGATGCTGCGCACCGGCTATGTCTTCGGCATCGAGAACAATCTGTTCCATCTGCCGATCGTTGCGAGCCTGCCCGGCGAGCCGCAATACCAGGGCGACGCCTTCATGCAGTCGCTGCGCTTCTTTGCGTCAGGCATCTGGGTGCTGCTCGACAACACGCAAAAATATCTGGGCAATACCGAGCTCCTGTTCCTCGTCCTCGACTACCTCTCGCGGCTGCTCACGTTTGTCGGCTTCCTCGCCTGCGCCTCGCTGCTCGGCGTCGTCACAAGGCGCGACAAGATCGTCTTCAGCCTGATCCTGTGTTCGATCGGCTTCCTCGACGGCTACACCCATGCCGGCACCGGCGGGCTGTTCGTGAACTATTTTACCCATTCGGAGATCGCCAACGGCACCGCGCTGCTCGCGATCTATTTTGCGGCCAGGGGACGGTTCACCGCGGCGGCCTTCACCCTCGGCATCACCTTCTTCGTCAATGCCTTCGTCGCGGTCTGGATCGCGCCGCTGCTCGTCGTCATCGCGATCAGCCTCTTGCTCAAGGGCGAGACCAGCTTTGCCGCGCTCTCTTCGCGCACGCTGCTCGGTCTTCTGTTCTCTGCGCCGATCGTCTATCCGGCTCTGCATTCGATCCTCGCCAATCCGGAATTCGGCAAGCCGCTCGCATTCGACTATCTCGCGTACTTGCACGAATATTTTGCCGGCCATTCGGTGATCGACGCGATCGCACTCAAGAACGTGGTCGGCGCGGTGGCCGTGGCCGTGCTCGGCGCCGCTGCCTTCTGGGGATTCGGCGCTGACGCGCGGGAGCTGAAATGGGCCTATCTCGCCGCGCTCGCGATCTATCTCGCCGGCATCGTCGCGCCCTATCTCTCAGGCTCGCCCTTCGTGCTCAATCTTCAGCTCCTGCGCGCCGGCACGATCTTCTATCTGCTCGCCGGCCTCGCCGTCGCGGCGCTCGCGACGAACTGGCTGCGCGATGACCGCTCGGCGATGTTTTTGCCCGGCTGCTTCGTCGTGCTGGCGCTCGGCATCCAGGGCACGGTGCTGCTGTTCGCCGCCCCGATCATCCTGCTGCTGCAATATCAGCGGGCCACGCCGGAGGTCGTTGCGGACTCGCATCGCTCGATCGGCTACGCGGCACTCGCCGGCGCAGCTCTGGTTCTCTTTCCGCTCTCGGTCTGGGAGAATATCAGGGTCAACCGGCTCTACACCGAAGCCGTTGCCGAGTGGACCGATCTCGGCAATTGGGCGCGCAACGCGACGCCGTTGGATGCGACCTTCATCGTTCCGCCGAAACCGGCGGAGGACGCGGCCGTCGAGCCGATCGTCATCGCGCTGTCGCGCGGCGCCGTGTTCGAATTCGTCTCCCATCGCCGCGTCTGGGTCGACTACAAGCGCGGCGCGGCCGCGATGTGGACGCCGTCCTATTACCCAATCTGGCACATCAGGATGACCGACCTCGCAGCACTCGACTCCCATGCGGCGCGCCTCGCCTACGCTGCGCGCAACGGCATCGGCTATATCGTCTCGCTCTGCGCGACGCTGCCGGCGCAGAGCGACGTCGTGTTCCGGACCCCGCATTTGTGCGTGTCCGCGGTCAGGCGGCAGGCCGAAAAGCTCTGAAACGGTCGGCCGCCGCTTGCGCAGCCGGTGGCCAGCGGATACATCGCGACCGGCCCTCGCCAGTTCCCGGCTCTTTACTGGAGCATGATCCTGTCGGAAAACCGCTCCACACTTTTCCGGATCATGCTCTGGTATTAGCTTGGGCCGCACCATTCGATTGAGGTTTCAAACGCCATGACCGTACGCCTGCATCGCGGCGATCTGCCGGACCTGTCCCGCTACACCGGGTCGGTTGCGATCGACACCGAAACCATGGGCCTCAATCCGCATCGTGACCGGCTGTGCGTGGTGCAGCTCTCGCCCGGTGACGGCAGCGCCGACGTGGTGCAGATCCCGAAGGGTCACACCGACGCGCCGAACCTGAAGGCGCTGCTCGGCAATCCCGCCGTTACAAAAATCTTCCATTTCGCACGCTTCGACGTCGCCGTGCTCTTCAACACCTTTGGCGTCATGCCGCAGCCGATCTACTGCACCAAGATCGCCTCGCGCCTGACCAGAACCTATACCGACCGCCACGGCCTCAAGGACCTCGTCCGCGAGGTGCTCAATGTCGATCTCTCCAAGCAGCAGCAGTCGAGCGACTGGGGTTCGGACAGCCTGACCGAGCCGCAGCTCGCCTATGCCGCCTCCGACGTCCTGCACCTGCATGCGCTCCGCGAGCGGCTGGATGCCATGCTGGCGCGGGAGGGGCGCACCGCGCTGGCCCAGGCCTGTTTCGACTTCCTGCCGACCCGGGCCAGGCTCGATCTCGGCGGCTGGGAGGCCGAGGACATTTTTGCGCATTCCTGAGGCGCTCCGTCACGCCAGGGACGGGCGCCACTGCCCCGTTTCCGACACAGTCGTGACGACCTGTCGCAGGCTGCATATCCCGGCGACGCCGGGTACAATGGTGCGTCCAGTTCTTGAAGAGGCTTGCTTGTAACAAGGCTTGCGGCGTCCCGGAGCGACGGTGAACTCAGCTCACAATCCCACCATGGATGCGGCCCTCGCGGCACGCTTCGCCAGCGCGGCGCGCCACAGCCGCCTGGTGCGGATTCTGCGCATCACGGTGCCGGTCACGGTGGTTGTCGCAATGGCCTCGATCATCGCCATTTCGACCTTCCTCAACCCCTTTAGCATCAAGCTGCCCGGCGGTGATGTTGGAAACCTCGTGGTGTCAGGCACCAAGATCACCATGGAATCGCCGCACCTGTCAGGTTACACGCCGGACCAGCGGCCTTATGAGCTCTGGGCCAAGACGGCGATGCAGGACATCACCGACCCCGACCATGTCGAGCTCTCGGCGTTGCGGTCAAAACTGTTGATGGAAGATGGATCGACCCTGCTGCTCGATGCCCGCACCGGCATTTTCGACAACAAGCAGCAGCAGCTCGATCTGCGCAAGGACATCTTCCTGCGCACCTCCACCGGCTATGAGGCGCGGCTGAACCAGGCCTTCGTCGACATGGCCAAGGGCACGGTAACGTCGGATGAACATGTCGATGTCAAATTGACCAACGGCACGCTGACCGCTGACCGGCTGCGCATCACCGAGGGCGGCGAGGTGATCCGCTTCGAAGGCCACGTCGTGATGTATCTGGACAAGTTGGGCGATCCTCCCGTTGCTGCCCAGGCTCCCGAGCCCGCGCCGCCAGCGAAGACGCGCTCGATTCAAAGCAAGTCGAACAGTTCAAGATGACCCTTATGGCGAAGCACTTTTTGCGTAACGGCTCCAGGCGGAGCGTTGCTATCGGGGCCGGCGCGCTCGCGGCCGTTCTCGCGTTGATCGCGGCGGCGCATGCGCAAAGCACCATGCAAGGCGTGCCCAACGCGATGCAGGGTTTTTCGCAAAACCGCGATCAGCCGATCCAGATCGAAGCGGCTTCGCTCGAGATGCGCGACAAGAAGAAGGAAGCGACCTTCGCCGGCAATGTGAAGGTCGTGCAGGGCGACACCACCATGACGTCGAAGTCGCTGGTGGTGTTCTACGAATCCGGCGGCGACAAGCCTGCGACGCCGCAGCCGACGGCCGCGAAGGGTGCCAAGTCCGCGCCGATGCAGTCGACGACGCCGGGCCCCGGCGGCAGCTCCTCGATCAAGCGGCTGGAAGCGCGCGGCAATGTCGTGGTCACGCAGAAGGAGCAGGTGGTCACCGGCGAGACCGCGATCTTCGACACCAAGACCAATCTGATCACGATGGCCGGAGGCGTCGTTCTGACGCAGTGCAACAACGTGCTGCGCGGCGACAGGCTGCTGGTCGACATGACCACCGGCGTCTCGCGTGTCGAGTCGGACACCGGCAAGGTACAGGGCCTGTTCATCCAGCAGAACGATTGTGGCCCCGGGAAGCCGGGTGGCGGGCCTCCACTGCCGGGCGCGGGTTCAAAGAAACAGAAGTGATTTCAATCGCTTGATGTCTTTGTTGGCCGGGCGAGGTTGAAGCTCGCCCGACAAGACTGTATCTACCCAGGCGGGCTTGGGAGCGGGATCGTGGGTGTTTCTCTGGGCAAGAAACATCCTTTCACTCATGCTGTGTCGAATCACGTCGATGCGGCCGGTTGCGGGACATCCGCGACGCGGAATCACCGTGAAAAGGCTAAAGTAGGCGGGATGGTCGATCTCCTCAGCATGTTCCGTCGGCGCCCCGCCAAACGCGGATTTGGCCGCCTGCGCGAGGACATCACCGCGCTCGGCGACACTGTCGGCAGCCTGTTGACCAGCCCGTTGCAGGATGCGCCGATCGCGCGCGAGCAGCCGATCCAGTCGCCGGATCAGTTCCGGGACGATCCGCGACCGCAAAACCCGCATCCCCTCCGGGGCAGCGCGCAGACGAGCGCAAAGGCGAACGGATCAGGCGGGCCGCAGCTGCTGCGGCGGCCGGGTTTCCTGGCCGTGCATAGCGTGGAAAAGAGCTTTGGCAGCCGCCAGGTGGTGCGCGGCGTCAGCATCTATGTGCGCCGTGGCGAGGCCGTCGGCCTCCTAGGGCCAAACGGCGCCGGCAAGACCACCGTGTTCTACATGATCACCGGGCTGATCAAGGCCGACCGCGGCGCGATCGAGCTCGATGGCCACGACGTCACAAAACTGCCGATGTACCAGCGCGCGCGGCTCGGCATCGGCTATCTGCCGCAGGAAGCCTCGATCTTCCGCGGCCTCACCGTCGAGCAGAACATCCGCGCCGTGCTCGAGGTGGTCGAGCCGTCGCGCAAGAAGCGCGAGCAGCAGCTCGATTCGCTGCTGGACGAGTTCAACATCACGCGCTTGCGGAAGTCGCCCTCGATCGCGCTGTCCGGCGGCGAGCGCCGCCGCGTCGAGATCGCGCGCGCGCTCGCCACGCGGCCGAACTACATGCTGCTCGACGAGCCCTTCGCCGGCATCGATCCGATCGCGGTCGGCGACATTCAGGACCTCGTCCGCCACCTCACCAACCGCGGCATCGGCGTGCTCATCACCGACCACAATGTGCGTGAGACACTTGGTCTCACCGACCGTGCCTACATCGTCTATGCCGGGGAAATCTTGACCGAGGGTAGTCCGGATGAGATCGTCAATGATCCGGACGTTCGCCGCCTTTACCTCGGCGAGGAGTTCCGCCTCTAGCCCTTTTTTCTCATCCGTCAAGGCGTGTACATCGGGCGCGGACTAGGATAAGCAAAAATCGGACCAATTTTCGGGAACGGTTCTTGCTTCGATGGCGCTAACGCAGAGATTAGAGTTCCGGCAATCGCAGTCGCTGGTCATGACGCCGCAGTTGATGCAGGCGATCAAGCTGCTGCAATTGTCCAATCTCGATCTCACGACCTTCGTGGAAGAGGAACTCGAGCGTAACCCGCTGCTGGAGCGGGCCAATGACGAGGCCCCCGCGGGCGAAGCCCCGGCCGAGGCCGGTCAGTTCAGCGATGGCGATGATTCCGGCGGTCAGGGCGGTGACGACGGCTTTGGCGGCAGCGCCGAGGCTTTTGAGCCCGGCCAGGAAGAATGGATGAGCAAGGACCTCGGCACCCGCGCCGAGATCGAGCAGACCCTGGACACGGGCCTGGACAACGTCTTCTCCGAGGAACCGGCCGAGGCTGCCGCGCGCAACGCGCAGGACGCGGCGCCGACCACCTATACCGAGTGGGGCGGCGGCGCCTCCGGTGAGGAAGACTACAATCTGGAAGCTTTTGTCGCAGCCGAGATGACGCTCGCAGATCATCTCGCCGAGCAGCTTTCGGTCGCCTTCACCGCGCCCGCGCAGCGCATGATCGGTCAGTATCTGATCGACCTCGTCGACGAGGCCGGCTATCTGCCGCCGGATCTCGGCCAGGCCGCCGAGCGCCTGGGCGCAACCCAAGCGGACGTCGAGAACGTCCTCGCCGTGCTGCAAAAGTTCGATCCGCCCGGCGTTTGTGCGCGCAATTTGAGCGAATGCCTGGCGATCCAGCTGCGCGAGCTCGACCGCTACGATCCCGCGATGCAGGCGCTCGTCGAGCATCTCGATCTCCTCGCCAAGCGCGACATCGCCGCCTTGCGCAAACTCTGCGGCGTCGACGACGAGGACATCGCCGACATGATCGGCGAGATTCGCCGCCTCAATCCAAAACCCGGCATGAAGTTCGGCTCGGCGCGTCTGCAGACCATGGTGCCCGACGTCTACGTTCGTCCCGGCCCGGACGGCGGCTGGCATGTCGAGCTCAACAGCGACACGTTGCCGCGCGTGCTGGTCAACCAGACCTACTATTCCGAACTGTCGAAGAAGATCGGCAAGGACGGCGACAAGTCGTATTTCACCGACGCGCTTCAGAACGCCACATGGCTCGTGCGCGCGCTCGACCAACGCGCGCGCACCATCCTCAAGGTCGCAACCGAAATCGTGCGCCAGCAGGACGGCTTCTTCACGCATGGCGTCGCGCATCTGCGTCCGCTTAACCTGAAGGCCGTCGCCGACGCCATCCAGATGCACGAATCGACGGTGTCGCGCGTCACCGCCAATAAATATATGGCGACGAATCGCGGCACGTTTGAATTGAAATATTTCTTCACCGCCTCGATCGCGTCGGCCGACGGCGGCGAGGCCCATTCCGCGGAAGCGGTGCGGCACCACATCAAGCAGTTGATCGATTCGGAGGAGCCGACGGCAATCCTGTCGGACGACACGATCGTGGAACGGTTGCGCGCCTCAGGCATTGATATCGCCCGCCGCACGGTTGCGAAGTACCGCGAAGCCATGCGTATCCCATCCTCGGTGCAACGCCGCCGCGACAAGCAGAGCGCCCTTGGTAACGTCCTCTCCACCGCATTGTCGGATCGCTCCCGCAACACCGAGCCGGCCTGATTGCGCCGGCTCTAAATCGCGCTACTCTCAATCTCGCTTTCAGTTCGATCCACCCACCAGGCGAGGTACCAAATGACTCTCCGTATCTCGGGTAAAAGCATCAGCGTCGGCGAAGCCCTGCGCGGACGCGTCAACGACCGCACCGAAGAAGTGCTGCGCAAATATTTCGACGGCAACTACTCCGGTCACATCACCCTGAGCAAGGACGGCGTCGGCTTCCGCACCGATTGTGCGCTGCATCTGGATTCGGGGATCACGCTGGAAGCCGATTCGATGGCCCCGGACGCCTATGCCAGCGCCGACCAGGCCCTGCTGATGATCGAGAGGCGGCTGCGCCGCTACAAGAGCCGGCTCAAGGATCGCTCCGCCCGCAAGGCCCACGCCGCGTCCGAAGCGCTCGCCGCGATGGATGCGACGAGCTACGTGCTGGAGGCGCCGGGCGAGGGCGAGGACGAAGTCACGGGCTATAGCCCCGTCATCATTGCGGAGGCCACGACCTCGCTAAAGCAGCTCTCGGTCAGCGAAGCGGTCATGGAACTCGATCTCAGCGGCGCCCCGTGCCTGGTGTTTCAGCACGGCTCGAGCGGCCGGGTGAACATCATTTACCGCCGGGCGGACGGCAATGTCGGCTGGGTCGACCCGCCGGGGGCCAAATCCGGGGAGTAGGTCCGAGGGCCGGCGGCCGGCCGCTCAGGGGTGCCGGAGCTATCCGTAAGACCCCTGTCTTTAAGGATGACCGCGGTAAAAGACGTTTCCGGGAGTTGGCACCGGGATTGCGTTGGAGTAGAAGCGCCCCACATCAGGACCGGGGCTAAGTCCGCCTCCTGCTTCACCTTATCGACGCCGGCCCAACCTGGTTCGCCAAGTTGGCTCATTCGGAACCTGACGGTTTAATTCACCTCGGAAAGCTCCATGCCGATTACCGATCTGGTCGCACCCGAGGCGATTCTCCCGGCATTGAAGGTCAACAGCAAGAAGCAGGCTTTGCAGGAACTCGCTGCGAAGGCCGCCGAGCTCACCGGACAGAACGAGCGCGCGGTTTTCGAAGTGCTGCTCCAGCGTGAGAAGCTGGGCACCACCGCCGTCGGCTATGGCGTCGCCATCCCGCATGGCAAGCTGCCCAAGCTCGAAAAAATCTTTGGCCTGTTCGCGCGGCTCGAGCGTCCGATCGATTTCGAATCGATGGACGGCCAGCCCGTCGATCTCGTCTTCCTGCTGCTGGCACCGGAAGGTGCCGGCGCCGATCACCTCAAGGCACTGGCGCGCATCGCCCGCCTGCTGCGTGACCAGGACATCGCCAAGAAGCTGCGCGCCTCGCGCGATGCGCAGGCGATCTACTCCGTGCTCGCACTGCCGCCTGCGACTGCGGCGTAAAGTTACAGTCCCACATATCGCGAAGCTCGGGCTTTTGAGACGCTGACGTTTCCGCGTCGTCATGGCCGGGCTTGACCCGGCCATCCACGCCTTACATCGCGGGTACGAAAAGCATCCGACGAGGGATTCAATGGTTGCCGGTTGCCTCGCAAAGCAACGACCGCACGGCGGACGACTGCCGTGATTGCGTTGTCACCTGCCGGAGGACCCTTTTGGAAGGTTCAGGAAGTATCGCGTGTGTCGAAGTTCGCCGGTCTTTGTCAACGCGCTCCTCTCGACGAGGTCTTGCAGGTCGCGCGTCGCGGTCGCGCGCGAAGTCTTGCTGATGCTGATGTAGTTTTCGGCACTCAGCCCACCCTTGAATCCGTCGATGCCTTCGCGGAACATGCGGGCGATGACCTTGGCTTGGCGTTCGTTCAGTTTGTCGGCGTGGCCTTGATAGAATTTTGCCTTGGCGATGTAGAAATCGACGCGCTGGATGGTGTTGCTCTGCGCCTCGAGGATCGTGTTGGCGAAATATTTCATCCAGCCATCGATTTCGAGATCCTTGTTGTTGTGCTCCAGCGCGGCATAATAGTCATTCCCTTTGCGTTCGATGGTGTAGGCAAGCGCGATGAGGCTCGGCTGGCCCAGGTTTTGCGCGAGGGCTTTTTCTGCAAGTGCGCGGCCAATGCGGCCGTTACCGTCCTCGAATGGATGGATGCAGACGAAATACAGATGCACGAGCGCGGCGCGCGTGAGCGTCGGCAGCGGAGTCTTGCCGCCCGGAGCCGTGTCGTTGAACCATGTGACGAAGCACTCCATTTCCCTCGGCACACGCGCCGAAGGCGGTGCTTCGAAGTGAACCGCGCGTTTTTGAATTGGGCCAGATACGACCTGCATCGCATCTGCGTGTGTGCGGTAGCCGCCAACGACTTTGATGTCCCTGCTATCGGGCAGCAGCATCGCGTGCCAATCAAACATTGTCTTGTCGGCGAGCGGTTCGGCGAAGCTCTGATAGAGGTCGATCATCATCTTTGAAATGCCGCGCTCGGCTGGCTTCACGCCCGGCGATTCATCTCCGAGACCTAACTGGTGGCGCAGCGAAGACTGCACGCTGTCCCGATTGAGGATTTCCCCCTCGATTTCCGAGGTCTTTACCGCTTCGTCGCTGATGAGTTCGATCTTGAGGATTTCTTGATCGCCCGGGCCTAGGTGCTTACGGGCGCCGATAAATTCCCCGGACTGCAACAGAAATTGCTGCTCCAGAGGCTCTAACGCCTTTGAATCGTACGAGAATTTCGGCCAATGGGGCTGTTCCCAGTTCCACATCATGAGCTATATGGGCTTCATTCTATAGCTCACAATAGCAAAGAATGTGAGTTATAGCCACGCGTTCTATAGCTCATGGATCTGGCCAGGCCGCGGTTTGGTCGCCGCACGAATAACGAGCCCGGGACAAGACCGGGCATGACGAGCCAACAATCCCCCAAAAGCAAAATGGGCGCGCCTTCAAGCGAAGGCATGCCCATTTGAAATTCAAGCCGTGCGCGAAAACGCTCGCCTGCCTCAGCACACCGTCGGCAGCAGGCGTCGGACTTCGTCGAGCAGATCGGGAAGTGCCGTCTTGTCACCCGCGAGGTGCCTGAGCAGCGCGCTCTGGAACAGACCGTCGAACAGCGCATAGAGCGCGGCTGGAGACGACGCCGGCCGCTTGCCGCCGAGCTCGGCATAGCGTGAGGCGATGCGCCAGATCATCGCCTCCAGGCTCTTGTCGATCTCGAGCACGTCCTTGCGAAACGCCGCCTCGAACATCGCCTGCGAGCGAAGGTCGTACCAAAGCCTGTGCATGCGGGCTTCGTCCTGCAGCGTTGCCGCAAGCTTGGCGAGGAAACCCTCCGTCAATTCGTCGCGGCTCTTTGCGGTCGTGACGACCTCGTCATATCGCGTCACGCACTTCGCCTTGTAGTGGCGGACGCAGCAGCAGATCAGGTCGAGCTTGTCGCTGAAATAATAGTGGAACACGCCGTGCGTGAACGCCGAGTTCTGCGCGATCTCGCGCAGGCTGGTGCGTGCGAAGCCGAGCTCGCCAAGCGTCTCTAACGCGGCCTCGGCAAGCTCGATGCGTCGCGCGTTGAATTTTTCGTCGCGCAGCACCTCCGCCGCATCGGCCACACGCCGGGCCGCCCCCGTCACCTGCCGCGCCATCTCGTTCCTTCCTCAGTCCCGTTCTTTCAAGGACTTATACCGCGCCTGCCGCGGAATGCTCTATCCCCTCACAACCACTTCCTTTGACAACTGTCAAATTCGTTCTTGACAAGTGTCAAGATTCTGGCGGAGGTTCGCGCCAACAAATTTGGACAGTCGTCAAGACGTCCGGACATGGAGGAACGCTTCGCCGGGTGCGGCCCAAAGGCCCGCGCCCGTGCAGTGCCGGCGTGCGCCGTCGATCGGCCCGGCGCGAATCAATCACCAGCAACGGAGGAGTGCGTCATGAGTGGGAAGAGCCTTGCAGGCAGGAAAGCCCTGGTCACCGGCGGTGCCAGAGGAATCGGCGCGGCCATCGCGCAGGCGTTGGCGCGAGCCGGCGCCTCGATCATGATCGCCGACATCCTGGAGGACACCGGCCGCGCCAGCGCAGCCGCAATCGCCAAGGAAGGTGTCGCGACGGGATTCGTCCAGCTCGACGTCACCAATGATGACCAATGGGAGCGGGCGGTTGCTGCGACGGTCGAAACCCTCGGCGGCTACGACATCCTGATCAACAATGCCGGCATCGAGATCACGTCGCTGATATCAGAGGTCAAGGCCGAGGACGCACGGCGGATGTGCGACGTCAACATCGTCGGCACCGTGCTCGGCATGAAGCACGCCTTCCGCGCGATGCGCCCGGGTGGGCCGGCGGGCAAGGGCGGCGCCGTCGTCAACATCGCTTCCGTCGCGGCGACGATCGCTTTCCCGAGCATCGCGGTCTACTCCGGCACGAAATCCGCGGTCGACCGCATGACGCGGGTCGGGGCGATGGAAGCCGGCAAGCTCGGCTTCGGCGTGCGCGTGAACTGCATCTATCCCGGCCTGATCCCGACCGACATGGGCATGCAACTCGCCAACGACATCGTCAAGGTCGGGCTCGCGCCTGACGTCAATGCCGCGGTCGGCTCGGTGGTCGAGCAAACGCCGCTCGGCCGTCTCGCCGAGGTCACCGACATCGGCGATGCCGCGGTGTTCCTCTGCTCGAACGAGGCGCGCTTCATCACCGGCATCGGACTGCCGGTCGATGGCGGCATGGGCATGTGACAACAAGGCCGACAACAAGCATTTCGGAGGATCGCAATGAGCGAGAAGAAGCCCGTCATCGTCTATGGCGCTTCCGGCTATACCGGCCGGCTGGTCTGCGAATATCTGCGCGAGTACAACATCCCCTTCATCGCCGCCGGCCGCAGCGCCGAGAAGCTCAACGCCGCGATGAAGTCGAACGTGGCCGGCATCGAGACCGCCGACTACGAGGTGGTTGCGGTGCCGCACACCGTGGCCGCGCTGACTGAATTGTTCAAGGGCGCCTCGGTGGTGCTCAACACCGTGGGCCCCTTCGCCAAGTTCGGCGGCGAGGTGGTGCAGGCCTGCCTCGCTTCCAAGTGCCACTACACCGACACGACCGGCGAGCAGGACTGGCTGATCACGCTCGATCAGGAGTGGGGCACGAAGTTCGCCAATGCCGGCCTGTTGCTGGCGCCGGGCATCGCACAGATGTACACCACCGGCGAGATCGCCGCGCAGCTGTGCCTGGAGACGCCCGGCCTCGACACGCTTGATATCGCCGTGTTCTGGGGCGGCAGCCCGACCATCGCCTCGACGCAGACCATCCTGGTCAACGCCGCGATGGCCAAGGCCTACTACCTGGAGCAGAACAAGTATGTCGAGCATCAGCCCGATGCCGGCCTCTACAATCTCGCCATCCCCGGCCAGCACGAGCTGGCGCTGGCGCTGCCCTGGGGCGGCACCTCGCACCCCGTGTGGTTCAAGCGCGATCCGCGCGTGGCCAACGTGAAGGTGCTGGGCGGCGTGTTCAACCGCGCGCTGATGCTGGGCGTGCCGCAGATCGTCGCCGCCGCGCTGGAGGCGACCAAGGACATGAACCCCGACGACCGCTACGCCGCGTTGGCGCAGACTGCTGCCGGAGTGATGAACACCATGCCACCGCGCGAGAACCCGCGCGTCAACAAGTCTATGGATTCGGTGCATGCCTCCGGCCCGTTGGGGCGCGCGCACTGCATCATCTACGGCAACAACAATTACAAGCAGACCGGCATGTTGCAGGCCTATGCGGCGTTCGCCCTGCTGCAGCAGCCGCCGAAGCGAGCTGGGTTCGCCTCCGGATGCCAGGCATTTGGCCACCGCGAACTGCTGGGACAGCTGCGCAGCTTCGGTTTGGTCAGCAAGCCGATCCTCACCGTTCACGACTGAGCGAAATCGCGGGTGGCGCAGTCGCGCGTCACCCGCCAACTGTTTGGGGTATTGACCATGCGCTTCATCGATTACCTCGACAAAGGCGCCTCGCTCGGCGCCGATGCGCCCTGCCTGACCATGGATGGACGCGATCTCAGCTATCGCGAGGTGCAGCGATTGAGCTACCGGATTGCGCGCGGGTTCGCGGGATCGGGGATCGCGGCGGGAGAGAAGGTTGCGATTCTCTCCGGCAACGACCCGCTTGCCTTCGCCTGCGTGTTCGGCATTTCGCGCGCCGGTGCGGTCTGGTGCCCGATCAATCCGCGCAACGAAGCGGCCGAGAATAAATTCATTCTCGACCAGTTCGACTGCAGCGCGCTGCTGTTTCATTCGAGCTTCGCGCCGATGGTGGAGGCGGTACGGCCCGACCTGCTGAAGCTGCGCCTGCTCGTCTGCCTCGATGCCGAGCTGCCCTTCGCATCCTCCTTCGACCGCTGGCTCCAGGACATTGCGGACGATTACTACCAGCGCGCGACGGTCGACGACCTCGCGATGATCCCGGGCACCGGCGGAACCACCGGCAAGCCCAAGGGTGTCATGCTATCGGGCCGCAACATCGAGGCCATGACGGCACTGACGCTCATGGGGTACCCGTTTAGGGGCCGCCCGGTCTACCTCGCGCTGGCGCCCCTGACGCACGCCGCCGGCGTGCTGTGTTTCCCGATCATGACGCTTGGCGGCCGCATCGTGATCATGCATCACCCCGACATCTCTGAATTCCTCGATCTGATCGAGCGTTACAGCGTCACGCACACTTTCCTGCCGCCGACCGTGATCTACATGCTGCTCGATCATCCAAGACTCGAATCGGCGAAGCTCGGGTCTCTGCAATGCTTCTGGTATGGCGCGGCGCCGATCTCGGCCGCGCGGCTTGCGGAGGCGCTGCAGCGCATCGGGCCGATGGCGCAGTTGTTCGGCCAGACCGAAGCGCCGATGATGATTTCGATGATGGCGCCCGACGAGCATTACAATAGCGACGGCACGATCGCGATGGAGCGCCTGTCTTCGGCCGGGCGGATCAGCCCGCTGGTGCAGGCCGGCATCATGGACGCGGACGGCAATCTGCTGCCGAGCGGCGAGCGCGGCGAGATCGTGGTCCGCGGGTCGCTGGTGATGGAGGGCTATTACAAAAATCCCGAGGCCACGGCGGAAGCCTCCGCGCATGGCTGGCACCACACCGGCGACATCGGCTACATCGACGGCGACGGCTACCTCTACATCGTCGACCGCGCCAAGGACATGATCATCACCGGCGGATTCAACGTCTATTCGATCGAGGTCGAGAACGCGCTGCGGGCGCATGAGGCGGTGCAGGATTGCGCGGTGATTGGGCTCGCGGACGAGAAATGGGGCGAGCGGATTGTCGCCGTGGTGCAGCCCCGCGCCGGCCAGAGCGTCGATGCGACAGCGCTGGCGGCCTTCGTCAAGCAGCGGATCGGCAGCGTCAAGACGCCGAAGCAGATCGAGGTCTGGGACGACCTTCCGCGCTCCAAGGTCGGCAAGGTGCTGAAGCCGGACATCCGCGCGCGGCTGGCAGGTCGCAACTAGGGCGCGGACTCACAAGCGCGGAGCGATAGCCTGATTGAAGCGAGCCGGACGAAGGCTAGGTAGTTGGCGGCAAGCTTATCGTAACGCGGCAGAAGTTCGCGCCAAGCCGATTATCGTGAGCCTCACCGGGGCTCAGTGCCAGCCGCGATACGCCCAAAAGCGGACCTAATACGCTCACATTGAGTTTTGTCGAGGTTGACCCATCAGCGACATCGGCGCGTCCTCGCCCTGGCGTGGGACAAAATTCCTGAAGCTGTAACGAAGTCGCAACAGCCGGGAGATCGGTTGCTTGTTATTGTGCCCCCAAGCCCGCAACTTTTCAGGGGCAGATCTTCAGGGGCATAGATGAAAATTACTGTGATTGGGGCTGTTGTCGCTACTCTGCTCGGAACGCCCGTTTTGGCGGCCGACCTGGCGGTCAAGGCTCCGCCGCCTGCCCCGGCACCGGTCTATAGCTGGACAGGCTTTTATGTCGGAGGTTCTGTCGGCGGCCGGTGGACCGACGCGGACTGGACAACGACCTGCTTGTACACCCCATTCTCTGCAAATAATTGCCCGCTGAATGGACTCGATCCGAACAGGCTTGCCACCAGAAATCCTCAGAGCTTCGATTCGTCGGCCGTCAGAGGCGGGGTTTATGCTGGATATAACTGGCAATTCGATCCGAGATGGGTCGCTGGTGTTGAAGCCGACGCTGGATGGGCGGACAACAGGAAGTCGGTGAATAACGGCATTCCCGGCACGCTGCAGGCAGTCTTCGTTGATAACGACATAGCCGAGGTCAAACAGACGTGGGATGCCGGCCTCCGCGGGCGTATCGGATATCTGATCAATCCAGGCTTGATGGTGTTCGGCGCCGGTGGTGTGTCCTGGACGCGCCTTCAGGCGACGACCACCTGCGGGCCAATCCCGCTGACATGGTGCAGTGTTGGCGGCGGGGGGTTATCTGCCTCGACGTCGATGACCAAGGTCGGCTGGACAGTTGGCGGCGGCCTTGAGTGGATGTTGGCGCAGAGGTGGTTGCTGCGGGGTGAATATCGCTACGCTGACTATGGCAAGGCCACAGTCAACTTGCTTGCAGACCCGGCCGGTCGAGATGGGTTGCTTGCGGATATCAATGTTCACACCCACACGGCCTTGTTCGGCGTCGCTTATAAATTCAGCGGTCCGTAGTTTCGGACGGAAGAGCGACGTCCGGGCAGGCTTGTCTGCGACTGTCGCAGGTGCGCCCCGGGATGTCTGAAAATGGCCCCTTCTCGGAAATCGAGCAACGTCCGCTTTTGCGCCGCCGTTGGAGGACAAGCGGACATCGATTGATGCAGTCGATTTATGAGTACGCGGCCCAGCAAGCGCCCTCACCGTGAGGGGCCTGGCGGGTGTCAAAAAATAAAAACGGGCACGCCTTCGTGCGAGGGCATGCCCGCTAAAATTCCGTCGGTCGCGCGCGAAGCGCGTCAGTGCACGCTCACCGCCTGCAGCTCGTTGCTCCAGGCGTTCGCGATCGCGGCTTCGCGGCTGTCGGTCAGCATGATCGGCGTGCCGTCGGCGGCGTGGAGCGCGAACAGTTTGAGGCCCGGCGCGATTTTTGGGGCTTGCGGAAACAGGTCCGGCACGTCTTCGGAGCGGATCTGCTTCACATAGGCGATATGACCTTCGCCGAGGGTCGCCAGCGTCTCGGCTGACAGGTTCTTGGCTTCTTCGTATTCGAACGCAACAATACCATCACTCATGGTCTCGACTCCTTCAGGAGACTAAGCGGTCGAGTCCGCTACTCGTTCCATTATTCGTGCTCATTGATAGCGATTGTCTTAACGATCCTTTCCGGTTCCGGCCGGGCAAGATCAACAGACAACAACCCGTTCTTCAAATCCGCACCCAGCACCAGCATCCCCTCCGCCAGCACGAAGGTGCGCTGGAAGTGGCGCGCGGCGATGCCGCGATGGATGTATTGCCGGGACTTGTCGTCCTGCTGACGCCCGCGGATCACGAGCTGGTTTTCCTCAATGGTTACATCGAGTTGGTCGCGGGTGAAGCCGGCGACCGCCAGCGTGATGCGCAGTCGTTCAGGCGCGCCGTCCGACCGTTCGCACCTCTCGATATTGTAGGGAGGGTAACCGTCGGCGCCTTTGACGACGCGATCGAGCACGCGCTCAATCTCGTCGAAGCCCAGAAGGAACGGACTGGATAACGTGGGAACACGAGACATAGTTTACAAAGTCCTCTCGAAGCGACTTTGACGTTTCAGGGCCCGGAAGCGGCGCCCCTTGGTCAGCAATATGGGCATATCCCCGTGCAGGTTCAAGCACCTAGCGGGACCCTTGCACAGCCGTCGCCCTTCAATCGCTCCCGGAATGACCAGAGGCGTCCGGCTACTGTGCATGGGGTTGTTTCGATGCTTTTATCGCCCCGGCCGGAAAAGCCCGTCTCACGCCTCGATTCGGGTCCTGCCGTCGCCGCTGAACAGGTGCAGCTTTGCCCTGATGGCCGCGACCCGGATTTTCTGGCCGATCGGGGGCGCCTCGGCGCCGGGGATGCGGACGATGATCTCCCCCGGCGGCAGCTCGCCGGGCGTGGCGGCAACGCGCTCCCCGTCATGGCCCCGCGCGCCATAGACGAAGGTTTCGGCGCCAACGCGTTCGATCGCCTCCACGGTGAGCGGAAGCGCGACGCCGCCGGCGGGCGTCTGGTCGGTGATGACGAAATCCTCGGGCCGGATGCCGAGGATGCCGGCGTCAGCGCCGCCGCCATTGGCGCCGAGCTGCGACTTGATCTCGTCCGGGCGCGTCGACATCAGGTTCATCGGCGGCGCGCCGATGAAGGAGGCGACGAAGGTGGTGGCCGGCTTCTCATAAATGTCGAGGGGATTGCCGACCTGCTCGACCTGGCCGCCATTCATCACGACAAGGATGTCGGCGAGCGTCATCGCCTCGAGCTGGTCGTGCGTGACGTAGATCGACGTGGTGTTGAGGCGGCGCTGCAATTTGCGGATCTCGACGCGCATGGCGATGCGCAACTTGGCGTCGAGGTTGGAGAGCGGCTCGTCGAACAAGAACACTTTTGGCTGGCGCACGATGGCGCGGCCCATCGCGACGCGCTGGCGCTGGCCGCCGGAGAGCTGGCGCGGCTTGCGCTCGAGCATCGGCGCGAGCTCGAGGATGCGGGCGGCTTCCTCGACCCGGGTCTTGATCTCGGCTTCCGGCATGCCGCGGTTGCGCAGGCCGTAGGCCATGTTGTTGTAGACGCTCATATGCGGATAGAGCGCGTAGTTCTGGAACACCATCGCGATGTCGCGATCGGCGGGCTCGACCTGGTTGACGACGCGGCCGCCGATATCGATATCGCCGCCGGTGACGGTTTCCAGCCCCGCCACCATGCGCAGCAGCGTGGACTTGCCGCAGCCGCTTGGGCCGACCAGCACGCAGAACTGGCCGTCGCCGACATCGACGTTGACGCCCTTGATGGCCTCGAAGCCGCCGGGATAGGTTTTTCGGACGTTGCGCAGGGTGACGTTGGCCATAACTTCTTACTTCTCCGTCTCGACCAGGCCGCGCACGAACAATTTCTGCATGGCGATGACGACAAAGACCGGCGGCAGCATCGCGAGCACGGCCGTCGCCATCACGACGGGCCATTCCGTCAAAGCGTCGGTAGTGGTGATCATCTTGCGGATGCCGATCTGGATGGTCTGCATGTCGTCGCGGGTGGTGATCAGCAGCGGCCAGAGATATTGATTCCAGCCGAGGATGAAGAGGATCACGAACAGCGCGGCCATGTTGGTGCGCGACAGCGGCAGCAGCGTATCCCAGAAGAAGCGGAACGGGCCCGCGCCGTCGATTCGCGAGGCTTCCAGCAGCTCGTCCGGCACGGTCATGAAGAACTGCCGGAACAAAAGCGTTGCGGTGGCCGACGCGATCAGCGGCAGCGACAGGCCGGCATAGCTGTCGAGCATGTGCAGGTCGGCGACGATCTTGTAGGTCGGGTAGATGCGCACTTCGACCGGCAGCATCAGGGTGATGAAGATGATCCAGAAGATCGGCATCCGGAACGGAAAGCGGAAATAGACGATCGCATAGGCCGAGATGATCGAGATCGCGATTTTGCCGACCGCGATCATCAGCGCCATGATCAGCGAATTGAGCATCATGTTGCCGACCGGCTCGCGGGTCGTGCCGCTCGTGCCGACGAAGATGGTCTGGTAGTAGGTCTTGAGGAACTCGCCGCCTGGCAGCAACGACATCTGCCCATTGGCGATGACGGCGTTGTCCTGGGTGGAGGCGACGATCGCCAGATAGACCGGGAAGGCGACGATCGCGATTCCGATCCACAGGATGACGTGGGCGACGTAACGCCGGATGCCCTCTTGCTCGACCATCAGTAGGTCACCTTGCGTTCGACGAAGCGGAACTGGATTCCGGTCAGCACGATGACCATGATCATCAGGATCACCGATTGCGCCGCGGAGCTGCCGAGATTTCCGCCGAGCAGGCCGTCGGTATAGACCTTGTAGACCAGCGTCTCCGTCGACTTGCCGGGACCGCCGCGGGTCATCGTGTCGATGATGCCGAAGGTGTCGAAGAAGGCGTAGACGATGTTGACGACCAGCAGGAAGAAGATGGTCGGCGACAGCAGTGGGAACGTCACCGTCCAGAACCGTCGCATTGGGCGCGCGCCGTCGATCGCGGCGGCCTCGAGCACGCTCTTGGGGATGCTCTGCAGGCCGGCGAGGAAGAACAGGAAGTTGTAGGAGATCTGCTTCCAGGCCGCGGCGAGGATGATCAGCGTTGCGGCCTGGTTACCGTCGAGCAGCGGATTCCAGTCGATGCCCATGCCGCGCAGATAGCGCGAGAGCACGCCGAGCGAGGGGTGCAGCATGAAGATCCAGAGCACGCCGACCACCGGCGGGGCGACCGCATAGGGCCAGATCAGCAGCGTGCGGTAAACGGTGCCGCCGCGCAGCGGCTTGTCCGCCATGACCGCGAGCAGCAGTGCAAGCGACAGCGACGACAAGGCGATCGCGAACGAGAAGGCGAAGGTGCGGACGATCGCCTCGAAATAGGCGGGCTCCTTGAACAGGTCGATGTAGTTCTCGAACCAGACGAAGCTGGTCGAGAGACCGAAGGCATCCTGGAGCAGGAACGACTGGATGACCGCCTGCAGGGCCGGCCAGTAGAAGAAAATCAGGACGATCGCGAGTTGCGGCGCAACCAGCGCGTAGGGCAACAGCTTTGATTGGAAGATGGATTGCTTTTGCATGATGTCGGGTCAGTGGCAGGCCGCGAGATGCGGCCTGCCAGTTTGGTGCCTCAAACCATCATGTCAGCGGACGGCGGTTTTTTCAAACTGCCGCAGCATGGTGTTGCCGCGCTCGACGGCGGCATCGATCGCCTGCTTGGCGGTCTTCTTGCCAGCGAGCGCCTGCTCGATCTCTTCGGCCCAGACGTCGCGGAGCTGGACCATGTTGCCGAGCCGCAGGCCGCGCGAATTCTCGGTCGGCTCCTTGTTGGTGAGCTCCAGGAGCGGCGTCTCGAGATAGGGCTGGTCCTTGTAGAAGCCTTCGGCCTTGGCCTTCTCGTAGGCAGCCTTGGTGATCGGCAAATAGCCCGAGGCCTTGTGGATATAGACCTGACGGTCGGTGTCCGAGAGGAAGGTCAGGAATTTCGCGACGCCCTTGTACTCGTCGGCCGACTTGCCGCCCATGACCCAGAGCGAGGCGCCGCCGATGATCGAGTTCTGCGGTGCGCCCTTGGCGTCCGGATAGTACGGCATCGGCACGGCGGTGAAGGCGAACTTGGCCTGCGCCTTGACGTTGCCGAAGAACGCCGAGGACGTCAGGTAGATCGGGCACTCACCCGAGGTGAAGCGGCCTTCGCCGGTGTTGGTGCGGCCGGCGTAGTCGTAAGTCTTGTCCTTCTGCAGCTCGACCAGGTTTTCGAGATGCTTGACCTGAAGCGGGCCGTTGAACTCGAGCACGGTGTCAAAGCCGTCGAGGCCGTTGGCTTTGCTGGACAGCGGCACGTTGTGCCAGGCGGAGAGCTGCTCGAGATTGACCCAGGTGACCCAGGAGTTGGAGAAGCCGCAGGTCGCGTGGCCGGCAGCCTTCAGCTTCTTGGCGGCGTCGAATACCTCAGGCCAGGTCTTCGGGATCTCGACATTGGCCTTCTTGAGCTCGTCGAGATTGATCCACATGACCGTCGACGACGAGTTGAAGGGGAAGGAGAGCATCTCGCCCTTCGTCGTCGAATAGTAGCCGGTGATCGCGGGCAGATAGGCTTTTGGATCGAACTTTTCGCCGGTCTCGGCCATCAGCTTGTAGACGGGCTTCACGGCGCCGGTCGCGGCCATCATGGTCGCGGTGCCGACTTCGAACACCTGCATGATGTGCGGCGCGTTACCGGCGCGGAATGCCGCAATGCCGGCATTCATCGTATCGGCGTAGTTGCCCTTGTAGGTGGGAACGACCTTGAAGTCGGTCTGCGCAGCGTTGAAATCGTTGGCGAGCTTGACGATCACGTCGTTGTTCGCCCCGGTCATCGCGTGCCACCACTGAATCTCGGTCACGGCCAGCGCCGGAGAGGCGCCAAAACCGATCGAGACTGCGAGAGCGGCAGCCGCACCAAAATGTCGAAGAGCCATCAAGAAAACCTCCCTTAGGCCGTCAAAAATGTGCGCTTGCGCTAGCAGCGCCATATGACGTTCACGTGACTGTGTAAGCGGCCGAAACGAAAGCGGCAAGCGCTGGAAAAGGGAAGCCGGAAAATAGGCGAAGACGCGCCCAGGCATGCCGCACCGTTCGCGGTGCATATGCGTGCCCGCGCCGCAGTGCGGCATTTTTGAATTATTCTGCGCGCAGCCTCAGCGCTTGCGGTCGGGACCGCAGACCACGCCCTTGGCCACCAGTGCGTCGATCTCGGCCTTGGCGTAGCCGAACTCGCCGAGCACCTCGGCGGAGTGCTGGCTGAACTTTGGCGGTACCCGGCGCAGGCTCGGCTTTGACCGTTCGAGCCGGATCGGTGACGCCACGCCCTTGTACCAATCCTTCTCGATGACGTCGCCGCGGTGGATGGTGTGCGGATTGGTCAATGCCTGGTCGATCTTCTGCACGGGACCCGCCGGCAGGCCGGCGGCGAGCAGGCGATTGCACAGCGGTTCGGCCTCATGCTGGCTGAACACGGCCGCTAGCTCGGCGCGCAGCGCCTCGCGGTTGGCGATGCGGTCCTTGTTGCGGGCAAAGCGCGGGTCGGTACCGAGCTCCGGCTTGCCGATCTCTTTCGCCAGCTTGCGGAAGGTGCCGTCATTGCCGACGCCGATGAAGATGTTGTCGGTCTTGGTCGGGAAGATCGCGTAGGGCACGAGGTTTGGATGCTCGTTGCCGGTGAGGCCGGGCGGCTTGCCATGCATGAAATAGTTCGCGGTGTGCGGATGCATGATCGCAAGGCCGGTCTCGTACAGCGTGGTCTCGAGGAACTGGCCCTGACCGGAGCGCTGACGTTCGGACAGCGCCATCAAGATGCCGATCGCCGCATAGAGGCCGGTGGTGATGTCGACCAGCGGCACGCCGATGCGCATCGGGCCGCTCTCCGGCGATCCGGTCGCCGCGATCATGCCGGTCATCGCCTGGATGATGGCGTCGTAGCCGGGATTGCCGCCGCGCGGGCCATCGGCGCCGAAACCGCAGATCCGGCAATGCACGAGGCGCGGGAATTTGGCGCGCAGCACGTCGCTGCCGATGCCCCATTTCTCCAGCGTGCCCGGCTTGAAATTCTCGATCAGCACGTCGGCCGTCTCGAGCATCTTGAGCAGCACGACGCGGCCGCCTTCGGAGGCGAGGTCGAGCCCGATCGAGCGCTTGTTGCGGTTGATGCCGACGAAATAGGCCGCGTCCTCGTCGTGGAAGGGAGGGCCCCAGTCGCGCACCTCGTCGCCTGCCGGCGGCTCGACCTTGATCACGTCGGCGCCGTGGTCGGCGAGGATCTGCGTGCAATAGGGGCCGCCGAGCACGCGCGTGAGATCGATGACGCGCAGTCCGCTCATCGCGCCGGTAGCAGCTTCAGAACTCATGGCGGCAACCTCTGCTCAAGCCTAAGTCGATATTCGAGCACAGGCCTAGCGAGGTTCGTTCACGCCAGCAATGGCCTGCCGCGTGTGGGCGCATGCGCCGCCGATCATGCCGTCACGCGGCAAATCGCGCGTAAGCAGCCGGCCCGAGGGGGATCCCGGGCCGGCCGCAGGTCCAGCCTTCGCGTCAGACGACCGTCAGGCGGACGTCGACGTTGCCGCGGGTGGCGTTGGAATAGGGGCATACCTGGTGGGCCTTCGCGACCAGCGCTTCGGCGTCGGCCTTGGCGAGGCCGGGCAGCGAGACGGCGAGATCGATGTCGAGGCCAAAGCCGCCTTCCGAGCGCGGGCCGATGCCGACGGTGGAGGTCACGGAGGCGTCCGCAGGCACCTTCACGCCGCCGCCCTGGGCTGCAACCGCCTTCATCGCGCCGATGAAGCAGGCGGCATAGCCTGCGGCAAACAGCTGCTCGGGGTTGTTGCCGGCGCCGCCGCCACCGCCGAGCTCCTTCGGGGTCGCCAGCTTGACGCTGAAGGCGCCGTCAGCTGTCGAGGCGTTGCCGTCGCGGCCGCCGGTGGCTGTTGCGGTGGTCTTGTAGAGGACTTTCACGGACATGGTCGTCTCCCTGGTGGTCTTCGGTTGGGGTGACACCTATATTGCACACAATTACATTGTGTACAATTGAAATTGGCAAGCCTCACATTTAATTGTTCGCAATTGAATGCGCGGCCGGCCCGGGCCAGAATGCTGGGTAAGTCCGAAGAGGTCAAAATGGTTCGAAAACAACTCGCCGGCGATCAGCCACTCCGGCTCGATAATCAGATCTGCTTTGCGGTCTATTCGGCCGCGCACGCCTTCAACCGGGTCTACAAGCCGCTCCTGGACCTGCTCGGCCTGACCTATCCGCAATATCTGGTCATGCTGGTGCTGTGGGAGCGCGACGACGTGCCGCTCAAGGATATCGGCGAAAAGCTGTTCCTGGATTCCGGCACGCTGACGCCGCTGCTCAAGCGCCTCGAGGCGGCGCAACTGGTCAAGCGCACGCGCTCGACCGAAGACGAGCGCCAGGTGATGATCGCACTGACGGCCCAGGGCCATGCCCTGAAGGAGAAGGCGCGCGCGGTTCCGCAGTCGATCCTGGCGGCCTCGGACTGCTCGGTCTCGGAGCTCGTCGCGATGAAGAACGAGATCGTGGCGCTGCGCGATCGGCTGAATGCGGTGATTGGGGAGTAGCTGAAGCCCGGCTTCGCCCTGCGGGCTACGCCGCGGCAGCCTTCGCTAGCTTCGCTGCGATAGAGTAGCGCGGGCTTGCCGAGCCGAAGCTCGCGAAGCGAGCGAAGGCTGGTGGAGCCAGGCGGGATCGAACCGCCGACCTCTTGCATGCCATGCAAGCGCTCTCCCAGCTGAGCTATGGCCCCGTAGTCCTTAACCGGGATGATCCTGGCGGATCACACCCAACCGGCGAGCCTGGTGACTCGCGCGGTGCACCCTTTTTCACAGATCAGGCGCGATCTCAAGTCTCTTCGTCGCCGCCGACATCACCAATGATGTCGGTCACGTCCTCATCGCCCTCTTCATCGTCGGCGATGAAGGTCGAATCATCGTCATCATCGTCCTCGAGGGTCTCGTCGACCTCGATATCGTCCTCGGACTCGGGCACGGCAGCCTTGACCTTGCCGGTATTCTCTTCGGCATCGGCCTCCTCGAGCGAGACCAATTCCTCGGACTCGGCGGGCTCCGGCGCGGTGTCGGCAGGCATCGGGCTCCGGGCTTCGGCGCCGCGGGTCGCGCGGACCGGTGCCACCGGGGCAATCGGCACGACCTCGCCGGTATAGGGCGAGATCACCGGATTCTTGTTGAGGTCATAGAACTTCTTGCCCGTGGTCGGGCAAATGCGTTTGGTTCCGAGTTCGGACTTGGCCACGGCAGGAATCCTGGGAATGTCTGAAAAGCGGTGCTTCACTTGGCTAGTTGGCGGCCCGCTGTCAATAGCGCATTACGGGAGAAAGACATGCCCGTAAAGACTTGCTCGTAAAGACTTGCCCGTGACGGCACGGGGTCCGTGTGGTACCTGCGCCACGCGCCGCATGGGATATCCGCGGCGCTTGGATCCAGGGACTTAAATCGTGAGCCATTCCGACCAGCGGACACCCCTCCAGTCGCGCGCCAGCGGCCCCCTGACCGGGTCAGTCCGGGTGCCCGGGGACAAGTCGATCTCCCACCGGGCGCTCATCCTGGGGGCGCTTTCGGTGGGCGAAACCCGCATTTCCGGCCTTTTGGAGGGCGAAGACGTTCTCAACACCGCCAAATCGATGCGGGCCCTGGGGGCCCAGGTGGAGCGGACCGGCGATTTCGCCTGGGTCGTGCGGGGCGTCGGCGTCGCCGGCTTTGCCCAGCCCAAGGCCCCCCTCGATTTCGGGAACTCGGGGACCGGCTGCCGGCTGGTGATGGGAGCCGTCGCGGGCTGCCCGATCGCGGCGGTCTTTGACGGCGATGCCTCCCTGCGCAGCCGTCCCATGCGCCGGATACTGGACCCCCTCGAAAAGATGGGCGCCAAGGTCACGGCCGGTGGCGAGGGCGGGCGGCTGCCGCTGACGCTCCAGGGCGCGCGCGATCCGCTGCCGCTCACCTACAAGACGCCGGTGGCCTCGGCCCAGATCAAGTCGGCGGTGTTGCTGGCGGGCCTGGCTGCGCCGGGCACGACCACCGTCATCGAGACCGAGGCGAGCCGCGACCACACCGAGCTGATGCTCAAGCATTTTGGCGCCGACATCACCTCGACCGTGGAAGGCCAGCATGGCCGCCGCATCACGCTGTCCGGGCAGGGCGAACTTCATGGCGCTGAGGTCGTGGTACCCGCCGACCCGTCCTCGGCGGCGTTTCCGATCGTGGCGGCGCTGATCGTCGGCGGCTCCGATCTCGTGCTCTCCGACGTCATGACCAACCCGCTGCGCACCGGCCTGTTCACGACACTGCGCGAGATGGGCGCCTTCATTGAGGAAAGCGAAGTCCGCGGCGACGCCGGCGAGCCGATGGCAAGACTGCGCGTGCGCGCCTCAAAACTGCGCGGCGTCGAGGTGCCGCCGGAGCGCGCGCCCTCGATGATCGACGAATATCTGGTGCTGGCGGTGGCAGCGTCGTTTGCGGAAGGAACGACCGTCATGCGCGGCCTGCACGAGCTGCGCGTGAAGGAATCCGATCGGTTGGAGGCGACCGCCGACATGCTGCGCGTCAACGGCGTGAAGGTCGAGATTGCCGGCGACGATCTCATCGTCGAGGGGCGTGGGCACGTGCCCGGCGGCGGCCTCGTTGCAACCCACATGGACCACCGCATCGCGATGTCGGCGCTGGTGATGGGATGCGCCTCGGACCAGCCGGTGAAGGTCGACGACACCGCCTTCATCGCCACCAGCTTCCCCGACTTCATTCCGATGATGCGCTCGCTCGGCGCGGAGTTTTCATGATCATCGCCATCGACGGACCTGCGGCCTCGGGCAAGGGGACGCTCGGCAAGCGACTCGCGCACCACTACGGCTATCGCCACCTCGATACCGGCGTGATCTATCGCGCCGTGGCCTATGGCCTGATGCAGGCCGGCCAGGACCTGCGGGACGAGGCGGCGGCGGTGGCCGTGGCGCTGGAACTCGATCCGGAAAAGTTCGGCAATCCGGCGCTGAAGTCACATGAGATCGGCCACGCCGCCTCCGTAGTTTCCGCAATCCCGAGGGTTCGCGAGGTCCTCCTGAACTTCCAGCGGCAATTCGCCGCCGATCCGCCCGGTGCCGTGCTTGACGGCCGCGACATTGGAACCGTGATCTGCCCGAATGCCGACGTGAAGATCTTTGTCGTCGCCGACCCAAAAGTCCGCGCCCGCCGCCGCACCCTGGAGGCCCAATCGAGGGGCGAGGCGGCGGACGAGGCGGCTATCCTCGCCGACATCCTCGCGCGCGACGAGCGCGACCAGAACAGGCCGATTGCGCCGCTAAAACCGGCCCCGGATGCTCACTTGCTTGATAACTCTCAACTGGATATAGAAGGCGGCGTCCGGGCCGCCATCGACATTATCGAGGCCGTCCGAGCGGGCCGGCAGCGGGGTTAAGCCGCAGCCGTCATTGGAGGAAGCGCCCGCTCCCGCTCTTTGAGGTCGATAGCTCGGTCCCCTTCTCGGGGACCGGCGACATCCAGGCTCCGGATCAAGATTTTCAACGTATCGAACGCGCGGGCTCTCGCCGGCCCGCTCTTGCTGTTCCCGGTGCGAGTCCGGGACACGAGCGGTCGCTCGAAGGTTCTGCGGACCTTCCGACACTGCGCGCACGATACGCCCTTAAACCCAACGGCCGGCAAGACGTCCGCAACTGGAGAACAAATGGCTTCGACTTCTGCTGATACCTATAGCCCCTCGCGCGACGATTTCGCCGCGATGCTCGATGAGTCCTTTGCCGGCGGCAATTTGCAGGAAAGCTCCGTCGTCAAGGGCAAGGTTGTTGCGATTGAAAAGGACATGGCCGTCATCGACGTCGGCCTGAAGACCGAGGGTCGCGTTGCGCTGCGCGAATTTTCCGGCCCCGGCCGTGAGAGCGACCTCAAGGTCGGCGACGAGGTGGAAGTGTTCCTCGATCGCATCGAAAACGCCCTCGGCGAAGCCGTGCTGTCGCGCGACAAGGCGCGCCGCGAAGAGAGCTGGGGCAAGCTCGAGAAGGCGTTCCAGAACAACGAAAAGGTCACGGGCGTCATCTTCAACCAGGTCAAGGGCGGCTTCACCGTCGATCTCGACGGCGCCGTGGCCTTCCTGCCGCGCTCGCAGGTGGACATCCGTCCGATCCGCGACGTCGCTCCGCTGATGAACAACGCGCAGCCGTTCCAGATCCTCAAGATGGATCGCCGCCGCGGCAACATCGTCGTGTCGCGCCGCACCGTGCTGGAAGAGACCCGCGCCGAGCAGCGTCAGGAGCTGGTGCAGAACCTCGAAGAGGGTCAGGTGATCGACGGCGTGGTCAAGAACATCACCGATTACGGTGCGTTCGTTGATCTCGGCGGTATCGACGGCCTGCTGCACGTCACCGATATCGCATGGCGTCGCGTCAACCACCCGACCGAGGTGCTGACGATCGGTCAGACCGTGAAGGTCAAGATCATCAAGATCAACCACGAGACGCACCGCATCTCGCTGGGCATGAAGCAGCTGCTGGACGATCCGTGGCAGGGCATCGAAGCCAAGTACCCGCTGGGTGCGCGCTTCACCGGCCGTGTCACCAACATCACCGACTACGGCGCGTTCGTCGAGCTCGAGCCGGGCATCGAAGGCCTGATCCACGTCTCCGAGATGTCGTGGACCAAGAAGAACATGCACCCCGGCAAGATCGTCTCGACCTCGCAGGAAGTCGAGGTGCAGGTGCTCGAAGTCGATTCGGTCAAGCGCCGCATCTCGCTCGGCCTCAAGCAGACCATGCGCAATCCCTGGGAGGTCTTCGTGGAAGGTCACCCGACCGGTTCGACGGTCGAGGGCGAGGTCAAGAACAAGACCGAGTTCGGTCTGTTCCTGGGTCTCGAGGGCGACGTCGACGGCATGGTCCACCTCTCCGATCTCGACTGGAAGCTTCCGGGCGAGCAGGTGATCGACAACTACAAGAAGGGCGACATGGTGAAGGCCGTGGTGCTCGATGTGGACGTCGAGAAGGAGCGCATCTCGCTCGGCATCAAGCAGCTCGAAGGCGACCCGTTCGCCGAGCCGGGCGATGTCAAGAAGGGCGCCGTCGTGACCTGCGAAGTGCTCGAAGTGAAGGAAAGCGGTATCGAGGTGAAGATCGCCGGTACCGACTTCACCACCTTCATCAAGCGCTCGGAGCTCGCGCGTGACCGCAACGACCAGCGCGCCGAACGTTTCGCCGTTGGCGAGAAGGTCGATGCCCGCGTGATCCAGTTCGACAAGAAGGCCCGCAAGGTCCAGGTGTCGATCAAGGCGCTCGAAGTCGCCGAAGAGAAGGAAGCCATCGCGCAGTACGGCTCCTCCGATTCGGGTGCGACGCTCGGCGACATCCTCGGCACCGCGCTCAAGAACCGCGGCGAGAACAAGTAAGCGATACGCTCGTTTCGCAAGCATCAAGGCCCCGGCGATCCGCCGGGGCTTTTTTGTTGCCGCAACGAGTAACGCCCTCGTCCCGGACAAGCGTGACTTCGTAGGGTGGGCAAAGGCGCGCTCTTCGCGCGTCGTGCCCACCATCGTTCCGCGCCGGGAAAAGTGGTGGGCACACCTCCGCCTCGGCTCTTCGAGCTGTGGCGGCGGCTTTGCCCACCCTACGGCGCTACTCCGGGACAGGCCTTCATTTCTTCAAATTGCGTCGCAATTGATGTATCCAGATAAGCCGATGGTCACGCTGTGGCTGCAAAACCTGCGCGGCCCATATTTGGAGATTTTTCGATGTCGCTCGATTCGGACATCATCGTCGATCGCCGACGAATCCGCCGCAAGCTGACCTTCTGGCGCGTCGTCGCCGCGCTGGTTGCGATCGTTGCGATCGCAGGTGTTGCGCTGGTGGCCGCGCCCGGTACGCGCGGGACGTTCACCTCGGCCGGCGCGATCGCGCGCGTCAAGATCGATGGCCTGATCCGCAGCGATTCCGAACGCGTCGAGGCGCTGGAGCGACTGGAGAATTCGCGCGCCGCCGCCGTCATCGTTCACATCAATTCGCCCGGAGGCACCACGGCCGGCTCCGAACAGCTCTACGACTCACTGGTGCGGTTGAAGGCGAAGAAGCCGCTCGTGGTCGTCGTCGAAGGCCTTGCCGCCTCGGGCGGCTATATCGGCGCCATCGCCAGCGACCACATCATCGCCCAGCAGAGTTCGCTGGTCGGTTCGATCGGCGTCTTGTTCCAGTATCCGAACGTGGCCGAGCTTCTGAAGACCATCGGCGTCAAGGTCGAGGAGGTGAAATCCTCGCCGCTGAAGGCCGCGCCGAACGGTTTTGAGCCGACCAGTCCCGAAGCGCGCGCCGCGCTCGACGCGCTGGTGAAGGACTCCTTCGCCTGGTTCAAGGGTCTGGTGAAGGAAAGGCGTGGCATGGATGACACGCAGCTCGAAAAAGTGGCCGACGGCCGGGTCTTCACCGGGCGGCAGGCGGTCGACCTGAAGCTGATTGATCAGCTCGGCGACGAGAAGACGGCCGTGACCTGGCTCGTCGAGCAGAAGGGCGTCAAGAAGGGCCTGCCGGTACGCGACTACAAGCTTCAACCGCGCCTCGGCGACCTGTCATTCCTGCGCGCAGCCGCCGCAATGACGCTGGAAGCGCTTGGTTTGAGCTCGATTGCGCACCAGATCGAGCAGAGTGGGGTAGCTCGGGCGGTCGACCGGCTTGGATTGGACGGGATGCTGGCACTGTGGCAACCGGCCGCATCCAATTGAAGTGGAACTGGGCGAGGGCGGGAAGGTTTTCCCGTCCGACGGGTATTGTGACAGGCCCGCTTTTCAGCCCTTGTCACGCAAATTCCCGTCACCCAATCTTGATTTAGCGTCTTGACAGTTCAAGGCATTTTCACGGAAATGGTCATCCGCACGCTTCCGGGTCCTATCTCTCGATGATCAAATCCGAACTTGTTCAGCGCATCGCCGAGCACAACCCGCATCTCTACCAGCGGGATGTCGAGAACATTGTGAATGCGATTCTCGAAGAGATCGTCGCGGCCCTGGCGCGCGGTGATCGCGTCGAGCTGCGCGGCTTCGGCGCTTTCTCAGTGAAGCACCGCCCGGCGCGCGCCGGCCGTAATCCACGCACCGGCGCCCATGTGCCCGTCGACCAGAAGAGCGTTCCGTTCTTCAAGACCGGCAAGGAAATGCGCGAGCGGCTGAACCGCGACCATCCGGATCCCGGCGGCGAATAGGCCGACATCCGGGTTTTCCCGCGTGGCCGCATGTTGCGGCCACAGGCTTGATTCCAAGGCGAGCGAAGCGTCATGCGAAAATTCCTGACCGCGCTGATCGTGATTCCGCTGGGCCTGCTGCTTGTCGTCTTTGCGGTCGCCAACCATCATTTCGTCACGGTCTCCTTCGACCCCTTCATGGCGAACGACCCGGTCTTGTCGATCACGTTGCCGCTGTTTCTGCTTCTGATCCTGGTGGCCGCGCTCGGGGTCCTTGCTGGCGGCTGTGCCGTCTGGTTCGGCCAGCGGCGCTGGCGCCGCGCCGCCCGCCAGCATGAGGCGGATGCGCGCTCGGTGCGGACCGAGCTGGCCGGCCTGCGGGCCTCTGCGGCCGCGGCCAGGCTGGACCAGCGGCAGGATCACAGCTACCAGCCGCAGCGCCTGCCTGCCCCCTCGGGCGCCGGCCTTTACGGTCCCGTCGGGCGAGACAAGCAGCGCGCGACGTTGTAGAAGCGGCCGCACCGAAAACCCGCTTTCCCGCCGCCGGCCGGCGGCTTCCACGCTGTTTGAGACCATGTCCCTGCTCGTCAAAATCTGTGGCCTGTCCACGCGCGAGACGCTTGAAGTGGCGCTCGACGCGGGCGCCGACATGGTGGGGTTCGTGTTCTTTCCGCCATCGCCGCGGCACCTGTCGCTGGAGGTTGGACGAGACCTCGGTCGCCAGGTCAAAAAGCGCGCGCTGAAGGTCGCGCTCACGGTCGACGCTGACGATGCGACCCTCGACAACATCATGGATGCGCTGTCGCCGGATATCCTGCAGCTGCACGGCAAGGAAAGCGTCGCCCGGCTGCGCGACATCAAGCAAAAATTCGGCCGTCCGGTGATGAAGGCGATGCCGGTCGAAACCGCAGCCGATCTCGCCGTGCTGCCCGGCTATGCCGCGGTCGCCGACCGCATCCTGTTCGATGCGCGGGCGCCGAAGGACGCGACGCGGCCCGGCGGCCTAGGGGCGCCCTTCGATTGGCACCTGCTCGAAAACCTCGATCTGCACGTGCCCTACATGGTCTCGGGCGGCCTGCATGCAGAGAACGTCGCGGAAGCCCTGCGCGTCACCGGCGCCGGCGGCGTCGACGTCTCCTCCGGTGTCGAGAGCGCCCCAGGCGTGAAGGATCCCGAGATGATCAAAGCCTTCATTCGCGCAAGCCGCGCCATCCAAGAGTTGAGCGTACGATGAACATCGCCAAACCAAATTCCTACCGCAGCGGCCCCGACGAGGGCGGCCATTTCGGCATCTTTGGCGGACGCTTCGTCGCCGAAACGTTGATGCCGCTGATCCTCGACCTGGAGAAGGCCTACGCCGCGGCCAAGGCCGACCCGGCCTTCCAGGCCGAGATGAACGGCTATCTCAAGCACTATGTCGGTCGGCCCTCGCCGCTCTATTTCGCGGAGCGCCTGACCGAGCACCTGGGCGGCGCAAAAATCTATTTCAAGCGCGAGGAGCTGAACCACACCGGCTCGCACAAGGTGAACAACGTGCTCGGCCAGATCATGCTGGCGCGCCGCATGGGCAAGAAGCGCATCATCGCCGAGACCGGCGCCGGCCAGCACGGTGTTGCGACCGCAACGCTGTGCGCGCGCTTCGGGCTCGAATGCGTGGTCTATATGGGCGCGGTCGACGTCGAGCGGCAGCAACCCAACGTCATCCGCATGGAGATGCTGGGCGCAAAGGTGTTTCCGGTGCAGTCGGGTACGCGCACGCTCAAGGACGCCATGAACGAGGCGCTGCGCGACTGGGTCACCAACGTGCACAACACCTTCTATTGCATCGGCACGGTCGCAGGTCCGCATCCCTATCCGACGTTGGTGCGCGACTTCCAGTCGGTGATCGGCAGCGAGACCAAGGTTCAGATGCAGGAGGTCGAGGGACGCCTGCCGGACTCGCTCGTCGCCTGCATCGGCGGCGGCTCCAATGCCATGGGCCTGTTCCATCCCTTCCTCGATGATCCCACAGTGGAGATTTTTGGCGTCGAGGCGGCGGGGCATGGGCTGACGCAGTTGCATGCGGCCTCGATCGCCGGCGGTCGTCCCGGCGTGCTGCACGGCAATCGCACCTATCTCCTGATGAACGAGGACGGCCAGATCCAGGACGCGCATTCGATCTCGGCCGGTCTCGACTATCCCGGCATCGGCCCCGAGCATTCCTGGCTGCATGAGATCGGCCGCGTGAAGTACCTGTCGGCAACCGACGACGAGGCGCTCGAAGCGTTCCAGCTCCTGTCGCGCCTCGAAGGCATCATCCCCGCGCTCGAGCCTGCGCATGCGATCGCCAAGGTGATGGAGCTCGCGCCGAAGCGGCCGAAAGATCACCTGATGGTCGTCAATCTCTCCGGCCGCGGCGACAAGGACGTCCCGCAGGTCGGTGACATCCTGAAGGGCAAGAAGAAGTGACCACGCGTATCGACACCCGCTTTGCCGAGCTGAAGAAGCAGGGCCGCTCGGCCTTCGTCACCTTCCTGATGGCCGGCGATCCCGATCTTGCGACTTCGCTCGAGATCATCAAGGCGCTGCCGAAGGCGGGCGCCGACGTGATCGAGATCGGCATGCCCTTCACCGATCCGATGGCCGACGGCCCGTCGATCCAGGCCGCGGGCCTGCGTGCGCTCAATGGCGGCATGACGCTGAAGAAGACGCTGGAGCTCGTGCGCGGCTTTCGCAAGGGCGATGACGCCACGCCGATCGTGCTGATGGGCTACTACAATCCGATCTACATCTACGGCGTCGACAAGTTCCTGTCCGATGCCAAGACCGCCGGCGTCGACGGCCTCATCATCGTCGACCTGCCGCCGGAAGAGGACGAGGAGCTTTGCAAGCCGGCGCTGAAGGCCGGCCTCAACTTCATCCGCCTGGCGACGCCGACGACCGACGACAAGCGCCTGCCGGCCGTGCTCGCGAACACGTCGGGCTTCGTCTATTACGTCTCGATCACCGGCATCACGGGTGCGGCGGCCGCCGACAGCACGGCGGTGAGCGAGGCGGTCGCCCGCATCAAGCGCCATACCAAGCTTCCGGTCTGCGTCGGCTTCGGCATCCGCACGCCGGATACGGCACGCGCCATTGCCTCGCATGCCGACGGCGCGGTGGTGGGCACGGCGCTGGTCGATGCCCTGCGCGGCAGCCTCGATTCGCAAGGGCGTGCCACCGCCAAAACCGTTAACGCCGTTGCCGATCTGGCGGCCTCCCTGGCCCAGGGCGTCCGGGGCGCGCAGCAGGCGGCCGAATAGCCATAATTCCGCTGCCAAGACGGACCAAACGGCGGCGGACCAAACGGCGGCTTGCCGGGGAACGCCCCGGCCGCCATATATTCCTCGGGCGATCGGCAAGACCTGTCGCTAAGACCGATCGCTAATCGGAGCAAACCATGAACTGGCTCACCAACGTGGTCCGGCCAAAAATCCGCAACATGCTGCGGCGGGAGACGCCGGAGAATTTGTGGATCAAGTGTCCGGATTCCGGGCAGCTCGTGTTCTACAAGGATGTCGAGGCCAACCAGTTCGTCATCCCCGGCTCGAACTATCACATGCGCATGGGCGCGGTCGCGCGGTTGAAGTCGATCTTCGACAACGAGACCTGGTTCGACGTTGCGCTGCCGGACGTCGCGGCCGATCCGCTGAAATTCCGTGACGAGAAGAAATATGTCGACCGCGTCAAGGATGCCCGCGCGCGCACCAACCTCAACGACGCGATCAAGGTCGGCTACGGCAAGCTCGAAGGCGCGGCTGTCGTGGTCGCCGTGCAGGATTTCGACTTCATGGGCGGCTCGCTTGGCATGGCCGCGGGCGAGGCCATCGTGCGCGGGCTCGAGCTCGCGGTGGAAAAGAAGTCGCCGTTCGTTGTGTTCGCGGCGTCCGGCGGCGCGCGCATGCAGGAAGGCATCTTGTCGCTGATGCAGATGCCGCGCACCACGGTGGCCGTGCAAATGCTGCGCGAGGCAAAACTGCCCTATATCGTCGTGCTGACCAACCCGACCACCGGCGGCGTCACCGCCTCCTACGCGATGCTGGGCGACGTGCAGATCGCCGAGCCCGGTGCGCTGATCGGCTTTGCCGGCGCGCGCGTGATCGAGCAGACCATCCGCGAGAAGCTGCCGGAAGGTTTTCAGCGCGCCGAATATCTGAAGGAGCACGGCATGATCGACATGGTCGTGCACCGTCACGATCTGCGCCCGACGCTGGCGCGACTCTGCCGCATCCTGACCAAGTCACCTGCGCTCGAAGGCGCGCCGAAATCCACGCCGCAAGTCACCAATCCGGCGCAGATCGTGGCGGCTTCCGAGGTGGCGCCGGCCGCGCCGCACGCGTGACACTGCCCACCAACAGCGAAAAACCGTCGCTCGATGAATTGATCGGGCGGCTGTCGGTCCTGCATCAGAAGCGCATCGACCTTGGCCTCGAGCGGATGTACCGTCTGCTCGAGCGTCTCGACCATCCCGAGCGCAGGGTCCCGCCGGTGATTCACATCGCCGGCACCAACGGCAAGGGGTCGACGCTCGCCTATCTCCGCGCGACGCTCGAGGCTGCCGGCCTGCGGGTTCACGCCTACACCTCGCCCTATCTGGTGCGGATCAACGAATGCTTCCGTCTCGGCCGCACCGGTGGCGGCGTGCTGGTCGGTGACGACGAGCTGCGCGAGGCGCTGCAACTGGTCGAGCGCGTCAACGCCGGTGAGCCCGCGACTGTGTTCGAGCTGAAGACCGCGGCCGCCTTCCATCTGTTTGCGCAAAACCCGGCCGACGTTCTGCTGCTGGAGGTCGGCCTCGGCGGCCGGCTCGATTCCACCAACGTCATCGAGACGCCGCTTGCGACCGTGATCACGCCGATCAGCATGGATCACATGGATTTCCTCGGGGACACGCTGGCGTCGATCGCCGGCGAGAAGGCGGCGATCATCAAGCGCGGCGTGCCGGTCATTTCAGCCGAGCAGACGCCGGAGGCGATGGCCGTGATCGAGGCACAGGCCAAATGCATGCGCGCGCCGTTGTTTGCGGCCGGCGAAGGCTGGCACGTCAATGTCGAGCATGGGCGGCTCGTCTATTCCGACGATCGCGGCCTGATGGATCTCACGGCGCCGCGCCTGTTCGGCCGTCATCAATTCGACAACGCCGGTCTTGCGATAGCGACACTGCGCGCGGTCCAGTCTCTCAACGCCAATGCATTCAAGATCAATCACGCCGCGTTCGAAGCCGGCATCGTCAACGCCGAATGGCCGGCGCGGATGCAGCGCATCACATCCGGGGCGCTGCTCGGCTGGGGGCCTCCGGCCTCGGAGATCTGGCTCGATGGCGGGCACAACGCCGAGGGTGGCCGCGTCGCTGCCGCAGCACTCGGCGACCTCGAGGAGCGGGTGTCGCGGCCGCTGGTGGTGATCGCGGGCATGATGGCGAACAAGGACGCGCATGCGTTTCTCGCCAATTTTGCCGGCCTCACCCGCCACATCATCGCGGTGCCGATTCCAGCCACGGAGAACGCGATGCCGGTCCATCGGCTCGCGGATGCGGCGCGCAGCCTCGGCATGCGCGTCGAGATCGCGCCCGGCATCGAGGCCGCGCTGCGCGCATTGTCGCGCCTTGCCTACGAGGTCCCGCCGCGCATTTTGGTCACCGGCTCGCTCTATCTCGCCGGCCACGTGCTCGCGCTCAACGGCACGCCTCCTGCATAGGATTGTCCCGCAGCGAGGGGAGTGACGACGATGCGTTTTGCCGCGATTGCCGATGTGCACGGAAACTATCTGGCGCTGGAGGCGGTCGTTGTCGACATCCGCGCCCACGGCATCAAGGACATCGTCAACCTCGGCGACATGGTGAGCGGCCCGCTCGATGCACGGCGCACGCTGGACGCGCTGATCGCGCTCGATGCCGTCCATGTGCTCGGCAATCACGATCGCTATCTGCTCGATCGTCCCCCGGAGAAGATGGGCTCGTGGGATCGTCCGGCACATGCGCAGCTCGACAGTTCGCATCTCGACTGGCTGCGCGCGCAGCCGATGACGCGCGTGCTCCGCGATCAGGTCTTCTTGTGCCACGCGACGCCCGACAACGACGAGGTCTACTGGCTCGACACCGTGCATCCGGACGGCACGGTCGCGCTAGCGTCGCTCGATCGGATCGAGCAACTCGCAAAAGGGATCACGCAATCGCTGATCCTCTGCGCGCATACGCATCTGGCGCGAGCGGTCCGGCTTCGCGACAACAGGCTGATCGTCAATCCCGGCAGCGTCGGCAGTCCCGGCTATCGCGACACGCACCCCTATCCGCATGTGGTCGAAGCCGGTACGCCGCACGCGCGCTATGCGATCCTTGAGCTGGCTGAAGGCGCTTGGCAGGTGACGTTCCGTCACGTGCCCTATGATCACGAGGCGATGGCTGCGCTGGCGCGCCGCAACGGTCAGCCCGAACTTGCGAACGCGCTGGCGACCGGCTGGATCAAGTAGCTTTCACCGGCGAAACAGGGGACGCCACGGGCCTTGACAGGTATGTAAGCGCGCTTATTATAAGTGCGCTTACATACGGAGGGCATCGTGAGCGACATGCAGGCTTGGCAGTACGAATACGCGATCGAGACGAGTGCGACGGCGGACACCATCTGGAGCGTTTTCCGCGACGTCCCCGGTTGGAAGAATTGGAACGCGGGGATCGAACGCATTGACATTGAGGGGCCGTTCTCGGCCGGAACGTGGTTCACGATGAAGCCTCCCGGCGAGGAGCCACTGCGCTCGCAACTGGTCGAGGTCAGTGAGAACGAATGTTTTGTGGACGAAACGCGCGTCGGAGATCTCGTGATCGCTGTCGCCCATCGCATCGAATATGCCGGACCGAAGCGCACGCGCATCGTCTATGCTGTCGACGCCAATGGACCCCAGGCCTCCGTGATCGGCCCCGCTGTTGCGTCGGATTTTCCCGAGGTTCTTGCAAGCCTCGCCAAGCTCGCCGAAACGAAACAGGCGGAGAGGATGGACCAGCAATGAAGCAACCGCCGCTGCCGACACGGCTATCCGGCCCGGCTGAAAGCCCGGGCTTCCTGCTGTGGAAGATTTCGAACGCCTGGCAGCGGCAGCAACGGGCGGCGCTTCAGCCTTTCGGGCTCACCCATTCCCAGTTCGTGGTGCTGGCAACGGCGACCTGGTTCAGCGCGTCCGAAACCCTGACCCAGGCGCGGATTTCCCAGCTCACTGGGATCGATCCGATGACGACGTCGCAGGTTCTGCGCGCGTTGGAAGCGGCTCGCTTGATCCAGCGGGTCGACCATCCCACCGATCCGCGCGCCAAGTCGATCACGGTCACCAAGGCAGGCCGCGATCTCGCCCGCGAGGCCGTCCCCGTCGTGGAGGATGTCGACGCCGCCTTCTTCGAACCGCTGGCGTCCGATACCAAGCGGCTGGTCGCGATGTTTCAGGCGCTTGTTCAGGGCACTGAGCGAACCGAAGACGACGCCAAATGAAAACGACCGGCGAAGCGCCGGCCGTTCAAAACAGTCTCGTGGTCGTGACGCGAATCAGACCGAAGCGGTGATCCACTGCTGCAGCTTTGCCTTCGGCGCCGCGCCGACCTGGCGGGAAGCCATCTCGCCGCCTTTGAAGATCATCAACGTCGGAATCGACATCACGCCATACTTCGAGGCGGTCTTCGGGCTCTCGTCGACGTTGAGTTTCACGATCTTGACCTTGTCGCCCATCGCGCCGGCGATCTCGTCGAGCGCGGGGGCGATCATGCGGCAGGGGCCGCACCACTCGGCCCAGAAATCGACCACGACCGGGCCGTCCGCCTTGAGCACCTGGGCTTCGAAATCGGCGTCAGAGACCTTGCTAACGGCCATTGGAGTTACCTCGTACGGTTGAAGGAAGAGGCGTGACATGGAATCGCGCCCGGGATCATGCCGTTCAACCTATGAACGGCTCCTTGCCGGGTCAAGGACGCTCACACTGAGATGAAGGGATGCCAGTGCCGCGTCCAGCGCGGAGGCTGAAATCTCCATATATTCAAGGGCCTCGGTCCAGAGCAGGACAGCCCGGATCGGCGTCTGGGGATAAAGCCTGGCGAGCACGGCGCGGTAAAACGCCAACTGCCTGACATAAGCCGCGGGCGCCTCGGCGGCCGACTTGGGCGGGGTCTGGTTGGTTTTGAAATCAACGATCAGGACTTCGCCCGCGCCCACCACGAGCCGGTCGATCTGCCCGGACACCAGCGCGGGCGCGCAGCCAGGACGCTCCAGCCGGCCGACGATCGCGACCTCCGCGCGGCTGCCCGCAGCAAACACCGCAGCAAAGCGCGGATCGGAGATCAGGGCGAGCACTTTTTCGGCCAGCGCCTGCCGCTCCGGTTCCGGCCAATCCGATGCGTTGCGGGAGAGGAAGCCACGCGCCGCCTCGCGTCGCCGCTCGGCGGCGATATCGGGGAGCGACTGCAGCAGCCGGTGCACCAGCGTGCCGCGCTGCAGGGCCAGCGTCCGGGACTGGACCGATTCGCCGCTGCGCACCGCACGTCCCTCCTCGGCGCTTTGGCCGGAGGGACGGACGAGATCGTCGTCCAACGATTCGCGCGGTGCCGGCGTTCGCAGCCAGGACGGCAGCTCGATATGTTCATCGGCCGAGGCCGTCGGCACGCCCAGCGCGGTGACATCCTCCGGCCGCGCGAATCGCGTGACCTTGCCGAGCGGCGTCTCGATGATCTCCTTTTCGAGGCCCGAGCCGGTGAGCCCGGTGTCGATCAAATCGTACCAGCTCAGCTTGCGGACCGTCTTCATGTTGCCGGGCATGCAGCCGCCGACGATCAGCCTATCCGCCGCGCGCGTCATCGCGACATAGAGCAGGCGGCGATACTCGTCCTCGGTCTCGGCCAGCATTGCGCTCCGTGCGTCGATCAGGGGCTTTGGATCATCCGCCTTGCGGCCGGCCCAGACCACGACCTCGCCGCCATTGCCGCGCGGCACCTGGATCAGCCGCAGCCGCTGCGTGTCCGCGGGCGACGACGTCGTGTCGACCATGAACACGACGGAGGCCTCCAGGCCCTTGGCGCCATGCACGGTCATGACGCGGACCTCGTCGCGCGAGATTTCCATGTCACGCTTCACCTCGGTGTCGGCCGAGCGCAGCCAGGCCATGAAACCCTGCAGCGAGGCCGGCGCCTTGCGCTCATAGTTCAGCGCGAGCTCCAAGAATTCATCGAGCGCGTCATTGGCCTCATGGCCGAGTCGGCGCAGGATGCGCGCCCGCCCGCCATCTCCGCCGAGCAGCCAGGCATAGAACGCGAACGGCGTCTCCTCGCGCGCGCGAACCTCGCAGGCTTCGAGCCGACGAAGTGCGGCTGCGAATTTTTCGTCTCTCGCGGCACGATCGCCGAGTGCGCGGCGCAGCGATCCCTTGCGGCCCCAGCCGATCGCAAACAAATCATCGTCATCGAGCCCGAACAGCGGGCTCTTCAGCGCCACCGCAAGCGCAAGGTCGTCCTGCGGCAACAGCAGCGCATCGGCGAGATTCATCAGGTCGATGATGGCGATGTGCTCGGTCAGCTTCAGCCGGTCGGCGCCGGCGACCGGGATGCCTGCATGCTTCAACGCCTGGATCACCGCGTCGAACGCGTTGCCGCGCCGGCGCACCAGGATCAGCATGTCGCCATAGCGCAGCGGGCGCCGCTCGCCCTCGTGCCCCGTCAGCGTGCCGCTCTCGACCAGCCGCTTGATCTCGGCCTGGATGCGGCGGGAAAGTTTTACCTCGGGGCTGGTCACGGAGACGCCGTCGAACGGCGCGCGCCAGCCTTCGATGTCCTGCTTGTCGTCGGCGACGGCGAGATCCCAGAGCTCGATCAGGCTTGGACCTGCATCGGCCAGCGCGTGATGCAGGGGATGGCCGATGTCGATCGAGTGGATGCTGCCGTAGATCTGGGGTTCACGGAACACGTGATCGACGGAGTGTAGGATCGTCGCGCCCGACCGGAACGAATAGGTGAAAGCGACAGGATCGAACTTCAGCCCGGCGGCGGTGAACTTGCGGTGCAGCTCGCGCCGCCGCTGATCGAACTCGTGGGGTGCTGCGCCCTGGAACGAGAAGATCGACTGTTTTTCGTCGCCGACCGCAAACACCGTCCGGTTCAGCCCCTCGCGCGCGCCGGCGCCGGCGGTGAATTCGGAGATGATATGGGCGACAATGTCCCATTGCCGCGGGCTCGTGTCCTGGGCTTCGTCGATCAACACGTGATCGACGCCGCGGTCGAGCTTGTAATGCACCCAGCCCGAGCTGATGCGGTCCAGCATCGCCAGTGTCTTGTCGATCAGGTCGTCATAGTCGAGCAGCCCGCGCTCCTGCTTCTCGCGCCTATAGTTCGCAGCCGCAGCCGTTGCGATATGCAGCAGTGCCTCGGTGCGGTCGCGGACCGTCACGGCGCGGCGACGTTCGACCAGCGTCGTCAGGCGCTGCGCCTCCGCCTCGAACAGGCGCGCCACGGACGGATTGTGGTCGCCGAATCTCTTGGTCACCACAGCCTTGCGCGGCAGCTTTTCGTCGGTCAGGAAGACGCTGAGATAGGCGTCGACCTGTGCGGCGCCGGAGAAGATCTTTGCTTCCTGCAGCCGTCCCGCCTGGGTCTTGTCGGATGCGGCACCGTCATCGAGAGCGAAGGCGATGTCATCCCAGCGCGACCGCGGCAGGAATGGCCCGTCCAGGATCTCCTGCTCGATGTCTTCCAAACGATCATCCGGGGAGACGCCGAGCACGGCCGCCATCTGCGCGGCCGCCGCTGCGGCGCTGCCGGCCTGATCGGTCCAGGCCATGAAATGATCGCGGCTGAGACAGGCCTCGCGCACGACCTCCTTGAACGTGACATCGGCCGCGCTGGCCATGGCGGTCAGGAGCGCCCGTCCCGTGACGCTGTCGGGGGCGCGCGCGGCCTCCAGCAGGACCTTCAGATTGGCGCGCTCCATCATGTCGGTCTGGTCGCGCTCGTCGATGACGGCAAAGCGCGCCGGCACGTTGGCCTCGAACGGAAACTGCTGGAGCAGGCGGGTGCACAGCGCGTGAATGGTCTGCACCTTCAATCCGCCCGGCGTCTCCAGCGCGCAGGCGAACAGTTTTCGCGCCTCGCGCCGCATCTTTGCATTCGGATGCGGAATGCCGGCCGCGCGGATCGCGCTATCGAGCGCAGCATCATCCAGCGTCACCCAGTGCCCGAGCGTGGTGAACACGCGCTCGGCCATGTTGGCCGCCGCTGCCTTGGTGAAGGTGATGCAGAGGATCTTTTCCGGCGGCACGCCCGCGAGCAGCAGGCGGATCACCCGCTGCACCAGCACATGCGTCTTGCCCGAGCCGGCATTGGCCGACACGAAGGCCGATGCGGTCGGGTCCGACGCGCGGGCCTGCGTCGCACGCACGGCATCGGGGATGGGGCGGGGCGCCTTCACCATTCCTCGATCCCCAGGCCGCCGGCGGCCGACCATTCCTTGATGCGGGCGAGATCATCATAGGCGCCGTAGCGGTTGGTCCACATCGGCAGGTTCAGGGAGGTGTAGGCCTGGTTCTCGTCCTCGAAGGCGCGGATCAGGGCTTCAAGCTTGCGCCGCGCGTCTGCGGCTGCGGTGTCCGGCGGCTGTGGCTCGTCGCCCGGCTTGATTTTCAGTTCGAGGATGCGCTCCTCTCCCGGCGGGTTGTTGCCGCTGAGTCTGACATAGACGAGCTGGCTGACCGATGAGCCCGCATCGATGTCGGAAAAACCGCCTTCGCGCAAAATCGCGGCTTCCAAGGTGAGCTGCGGAGACAGGCCCATGCGGACTTGCTTGCCGGTCGGCGGCTGACCCGTCTTGTAGTCGAGGATGGCGTAGCCGCCGCCTTGGCGCCGCTCGATGCGATCGGCACGTGCGGAGAGACGGAAGGCGCGCTCATTGTCGAGCTGGATCGATATCTCGCCGCGGGTCTCCGCGTTGATCGTCTCGATCACGTCGCGTCGCGCCATCTCCCATTCGCCGAACCAGCGCGCGATGCGCTGGAAGCGCGGCCACCACAGCGCGCGGGCTTCCGGCCGTTCCATCAGCGGCGCAAAATGCTTTTCGCCGATCTCGCGCAGTGCGCGCGCTGGATCCGGCGGCAGGCGTTCCGCAAACTTTTCGGTGAACTCGCCAAGCGCTTCGTGAATGGCGGAGCCGCGGTCGGCGGCCGACAGCGGCATGTCGACGGGATCGAGCGCATCCAGTCGCAAAATGTACTTTGCGTAGATCGTGTAGGGATCGCGCAGCCAGTCCTCGATCGCAGTGACCGAGAGTTTGAGGGGGCGTGTTGCGCGCGGCGGCCGCGGCTCGGGCTGCTTGATTGGCTCGACCTCGTGGGGACGGTCGAGCTCGTTCGCATAGGCGACGTATTTTTCACCGGCACGCACCGCCGCTTTCCAGCGATCGGCGCCCGCGACAGCCTCGAGGCGATGCAGGAAACGCGAGGCCACGGCCGGTGCGCCGCCGGCCTTGGCAGAGTGTGTGAGGATGACTTCGTCGGCGCCGAGCAGTTGCGCAAAATCGTGCGCGGAGAGGCCGATGCGCCGTTCCGGGAGGTCGAGGCCAAGCTCGTGTCGCATCGGTCGGCTGAGCCAGGGATCGATGCGCGGCGCGGGCGGCCACACGCCTTCGATCAGGCCGCCGATGATGACGCGGTCGGTCTGCATCAGCCGCGATTCCAGGGGACCATAGATGTGCAGCCGCGCCCCCGGCTTGTCGCCGCGGCGCACCGCGCGATCGCCGAATGCGGTCTGGAAGACGTCCGGGTAGTCCGGAAGCGGCACCATCAGCCCGCTCCTGACCTCGCCGCGCAGCAAATCGTCGAAGGCGCTCGCGAGCGCCAGCCCTTCGCGCTCCTCGAAGGCGAGCGGGATGCCATGCTCGTCACGCGACAATGCGATCAGGATTTCGCGATGACGATAAGCGAGCTCGGCGAAATCATACGGTCTTGACGAGGCCAGGTTCTCGATCGGCGCCAGCGCCGTCTGCAAGGCCGCGATCAGCGCCTGGATACGATCGAGGTCTTCGGCCTTCAGGCGCGCACGCGGCTCAGATCGATGCAGCGCGGATGCTTCTTCGCGCCACAGCTTGGAGAGCTCGTCGCGGAAGCGCGCGAATTCGCGCGACAGGCCGGCGGAGCCCGCGGGCGGCCGCGTCCCGCGCAACACCGCGAGCTCCAGCCCTTCGATCGCGCGCTTCCAGGCGCCAGGCGTGCTACCCAGCCGGCACAGTGGATGCTTCAACAGCGCGAGCAGCGTCGGCGGCTCAAGCCCCTTGGTCGCGGCTTCCGCCGTGAGCCGTGCAAAGATGCCGGCTGATGTTTCCATCAGCACGTCGCCGCCGGAATCGTCGAAGGCGAGGTTCCAGCGCGCGAGCGCCGCCATCACGCGGCGGGCCAGCGCGCGATCCGGCGTCACCAGCGCCGCCGATTTGTCGAGATGCCGCGCCTCGCGCATCGCGATCGCAATCGCGAGCGCCTCCATTTCCGGATTGGGCGCCGCGACGACCGCGAGGTTTGCCATGCCGCCCGCAATCTTCGCCGCCACATCCGGCTGCTTCAGCCGGTCATGCCATATCTCCGTCCTGGTGGACGGCCGCATCGACTCGGATGCGAGCAGATCGCGGCCATGTTCGGCCGGCGGCTGTAGCACCTCGACGTCGCTGCGCTTGATGCCGAAGCGCTGGAGCAGGCCATGCATCGCATATTGCGGATGGTTCGAGGCCGGTTGCTCGGTGATGCCCAGCAGGTCCCTGCTGCCGCCGATTGTCTGCCAGGCGTCCTCGTCGAGATCGGTGTCGAGCCCCGGCAGCACCACGGCGCCGTGCGGCAGTGAGGCGACCGCATGCAGGAACTTTGCGGTGGCCGGCATCGAACCGGTGGAGCCTGCGGCGATCACGGGGCCTGCCGGGTGTGCGGTCAGGCGCCGTGCTTCCGCAGATATCAACTGGTCGCGCCGCGCGGCCGGCTCGATCCGGCCGATCTCGGCGAGATGGCTGGGCCACGCGATCTTCGCGATGCGCAGGAATTCGAGCGAGTGCTGCCAATATTGATCGAGATTATCAGGCACGAGGCCATCGAGCGCGCCCCAATCGACGCCGCGCGTCACCATGTCGTCGATCAGGCGCGCCAGGTCCGACGCCAGCGCAAGCGTCGAGGCCGGACCGCCGACCACGAGCGGCGCCAGCACCTCGCCCTTGGCCCAGGCCGCCACCAGTCGCGCCAGCGTCAGCCGCCGTTCGAGCTCGCCAAGGCGTGGCGGAATCTCGAGCGGCTCGGCGCCCGAGAACTGTTCGGCCTCACCTGCGAACGCGAGCTCGTCCTCGTCGATGTCGCCGAGCGCGACGATGCGCGGCAGCACGACCGCGTCCGACTTCATCTCGTCGAGGAAGATCTCGCGTACCACCCGCATCGCGCGTCGCGTCGGCAGATAGAGCGTCGCGTCCGCAAGCCGCGCCGGCTCCTTGCGCGCCTCAAAACCGTCGACGAGCCGGCCGTCGAGCAGCGCGGCCACGACCGTGCGCAGAAACGGAACTGAGATGGGAACACTGAAGACGCGCATGGCTGCCTGATTCGCGAGATCAGGCGCCAATATAGGGAGCCACGCTCAGATGGTCATGGGCGCAGGCGGGGTCTTCCCCGGTGTTAGGGCCCCATATCGTCTGTCATCGTCCGCGAAGGCGGACGATCCAGTATTCCAGAGACGGTGACGTGATGCGGAGAAGCTGCGGCGTACTGGATACCCCGCCTTCGCGGGGCATGACAGCGTCACGAGCGGTGGCAGCCTACGCCACGCTCTCCAAATACGCCTCTTCCGCGGCATGCACGGCGTCGGGGGTGCCGACATGCATCCACAGGCCGTCGAGCCGCAGGCCGAACAGCCGATCCTGCTCACTGGCGCGGTCGAACATCTTTGTCAGCGAGAATTCGCCCTTGGGCGCGTTAGTGAAGATCGACGGCGACATGATGGCGGCGCCGGCATAGACGAACGGCACCACTTCCTTCTCCCGCCGGGCCCGCAGAGTGCCATCCGGCAGCATGGAGTAATCGCCGCGTCCGCTGTAGCCGATGCTGCTCGCGGTCGGGGCCATCAAGAGCATGATGTCCATCCGGGCCGGATCAAAATTTTCGGCGAGCCGCGCCAGATTGGAGCGGACGCCGTCGATCCACAGCGTGTCGGAATTGACGTGATAGAACGGCGCATCGCCGAGCAGCGGCAGCGCCTTGACCACGCCGCCGCCGGTGCCGAGCACCTGGTTGCGCTCGTCGGAAATGGTCACGTGCGGCAGCTTGCGGGTGGCGACATGATCGATGATCTGGTCGCCCAGATAGTGCACGTTGACCACGGCCTCGGTGACGCCGGCCTGACCGAGCTTGTCGAGCACATGGTCGAGCAGTGGCTGGCCGGCCACCGGAACCAGGGGCTTTGGCATCTTATCCGTCAGGGGGCGCATGCGCAGGCCCAGCCCTGCGGCGAGCACCATGGCTTTGGTCGGTTTGACGGACATCGGTCGGCTTTCTCAGAACCTCAATTTCGCGGCCGCAGCAATCCTGGCATGGGGCAACCCTAGCATGAGGATCTGCCGACCGCATCGAACCTGACCGCCATAGTCACCCGAGGTGACGTTTGTACGACGGGTGTTGCACTCAGGCCCCGGCCGCTGTGGACCGTGCCTTTTTCTTCTTGTCGCCCTGCTTGAGGAAATTGACGCCGATCTGGTCGCCATTGACCCAGGCAAGCTCGCAGCGCCGGTAGGCAAGGCCCGTCGACGACAGCAGGAGAAAAAATTCCTTCAAATGGAGGCCCTCGACCGAGCCGTCGACCGTCAGCTTGGCGCCGGTTTCGGAGACGTCCTCCATGGTGCAGTCCCGCCGCCAGGTGCCGTCGATCCCCATCATCTGGGCGGGAATCCCCCGCTCGAAGACGACGCGGTTACCGCCGCCGCGCTGATCGGTATTCGCCGCCATACTCCTCGCTCCAGCCCCGTAACCTTCCGGCCTCCTGCGGCGCAGATTACCGGCGCGACGGCTAACAGCCGGTAAATCAGGGCCCGAATCAGGCTTTTGGCGGCGGGACGTTGGCGAGGTACCAGTCGCGTAAGTGGGCGAGCGACGGGTGGGCCAGCGAGCGGTTGAGATAAGTCCAGATCCGCGGCTGGTGGCGCAGATAATGCGGCTTGCCGTCGCGGCGGTTGAGGCGGGCGAAGGTGCCGAGCAGCCGTGTATTCCGCTGCGCCGACATGATGGCGTAGAGCTCGGCAAAACCGGCCGCGTCAAAGCTCGCATCATCAGTGCGGCGCGCCTTGATGTAGCGCGACAGCAACGTCAGCTCGAGGCTTTCGGGCACGTCGATGCGGGCGTCCTGGAGCAGCGACACCACGTCATAGGATTTAGGCCCGAGCACGGTGTCCTGGAAATCGATCACGCCGACGCGTGCAATCCCGGCGCGGCCTTCGAGCCAGATCAGGTTCGGCGAGTGATAGTCGCGCAGCACCCAGGTTTTTGGCGCGGCAATGGGCCTTTGCAACAGCTCGCGCCACATCGCGAAAAATTCCGCGCGCTTTTCGTCGGAGAGTTCGGCGCCACGGTCCGGCAGATACCATTCCGGCATCAGGCCGATCTCGATCAGCAGCGCGTCGGTGTCGAACACCGGAATGGCGTGGTCGGTGGTGCCTGCCAGCGGCAGCGTCTCCGGCAATGTCTTGCCAAGCAGCGCGGCCAGCAGATCGGTTGCGGCCTCGTAGCGCTCGGCGATCGGGCGCGGCGGATCGCCCTCGATGACGCCCTCGCTGCCAAAATCCTCGGTGATGAGAAAGCCGTGGTCGAGATCGGAACGATGGATTACGGGCGCCGAAATGCCCTGCGCGCGCAGGCCCTCGTCGATGGCAACGAACGGCTTGACGTTCTCGGCGAGATGCACGGCAGCGCTATAGGATTTTCCGTTGTAGATCGCGGCGCCATCCGGCCGCTGCGGTGAGTTCATGAGGATGACGATTTCGTCGTCGCGGATCAGTCGCGCATAGGAGCGGGTCGAAGCATCGCCGGCCATCCGTCGGCGCGTGGCCTCCATGTAGCCGGCCGCATCGAGGAACTCGCGCAGCGCCTTCAATCGCGCGACGATTGCTGCCGCCTTGCCGTGGCCGGTGATATCAGCCGCGCGCGCGGTCGAGCCCAGCGCCGGACGATGCGTGAGCGCGATGTCGATGCGATCCGCAGGGAGGGCCGATGGCGCGCGCTCCGGCCATTCGATCAGCGCCAGCGTTCCCTCCGGCAGCGGCGACAGACCGATCTCCTCGAGCTCGCCTTCATCCTCGACGCGGTAGAGGTCGGCATGTAGAACCGGGACGGGCAAATGTTCGTAGCCCTGCACCAGCGTGAAGGTCGGGCTCGGCACCTCCAGCGTCTCGTCGCCGGCGAGATAGCGGATCATGGCGCGCGCGGCCGCCGTCTTGCCCGCGCCGAGATCGGCTGACAGCGTGATGACGTCTCCGGCGCCGACGAGTAGCGCAAGGTCGGCCATCAGCTCTGCAGTGGCCGTCTCGTTGACAAGCGCGACGGAGAATGTCGTTGACGCGTTCATTCGGCGGCGTCGCGATGCGCCGCCTGGTCGGTCGGGAAATCGCAGGTCACGGTGGTGCCTTTGCCGACGAGCGAATCCACCCGCACCTTGCCGCCATGCAGCTCGACGAAGGAGCGCACCAGCGATAGCCCAAGGCCGGCGCCGCGATGGCGCGAGCCCTGCGAGCGGCTCTCGAACCAGTTGAACACCTTGTCCTTCATGTCGGCGGGAATTCCAGGCCCGGAATCCGTCACGGTGAAGATGACGTTGCGCTCGGAGCGGCGCGCGCTGATGCCGACCACGGAGTCCGGCGGCGAGAAGCCGACGGCGTTGGCGAGCAGATTATACAGCACCTGCACCACGCGCTTCTCGTCGCCGACGAAGCTGCCGACATCGGGTGCAATGTCGACCTTGAGACGGATGCGGTCGGTGGCGAGCCGGTCCTGGATGCCTTCGGCGGCCAGCTCGATCGTCTTGGAGACGTCGACCGGGCCGAGCTCGAGCTTCATCGCGCCGGCGTCGATGGTCGCGAGATCGAGGATGTTGTTGGTCAGCGCCAGCAGCGCATTGGTCGACTTGGTGACGTAGTCGAGATATTCGGCCTGCTTCGGCGTCAGCGGCCCGGTCGAGGGATCGCTGAGGAAATGCGCGAAGCCGATGATGGTGGTCAGCGGCGAGCGTAGCTCGTAGGAGACGTGGTGGACGAAGTCCACCTTCATCTGGTCGGCGGTCTCCAGCGCCTCGTTGCGTTCACGCAGCGCGCGCTCGACATTCTCGGTGTCGGTGATGTCCTGGAAGGTCAGCATGGTCGCGCCGTCGGGCAGGGGGCGGATCATGCAGTCGAGCACGCTGCCGTCCTTGCGCTCCAGCTTCAGCAGCACGTCGACGCGGTTCTCGATCGAGGTGATGGCTTCCCGGATCTGACGCCAGACGTTGGCGTCGTCGAACAGCTGGTGGCACCAGCTCTCGACGGTGTGGATATGCGGCTGTTCGTTCAGCGCCTCACCTGACAGCTTCCACATCCGCGCAAAAGTCGGGTTGAAGAGCTGCGCCTTGCCGTTGCTGCCGAACACCGCCACGCCCTCGGCGAGGCTGTCCAGCGTCTCGCGCTGCACGCGGATCAGGCCGTCGAAGCGCCGCGCGAGATCGAGGCTCTCGGTGACGTCGTCGAACAGATAGGTGACGCCGCCTTCGGGATTCGGCGTGGTCACGACCGACAACGCGCGCCCGTCGGGCAGGAACCAGGTGTCCTTGGCGGTCTCGACGGCGCGATAGGCTTCGTGCAGCTTTACCTTCCAGGCGCGGAAGTCCGGCTGCTCCGGCAGTTTTCGCGCGGCGCGGAGCTGGTCGAGCACGCTGGAATCGTCCGGATTGGAATCCAGGAAGTTGCGGTCGAGATCCCACAGCCGACGGTAGGAATCGTTGTAGAAGGCGAGCCGCCGCTGGCCGTCGAACACCGCGACGCCGGAGGAGAGCTGGTCGAGCGTGCGGCGATGCGCCTCCGCCATCCGCACCAGCGCCGAGCTGAGCGCGTCGGCTTCGCTGGCGTCGATCGCGACGCCGACACTGCTTGCGCCGACATTGACGGCGCGCACGTCGTAGATGCGGCGCTCGCCGCCGATCACGATCGGCAGGCGCGAGGTGAAGTGAGCTGCCTCCTTCAGGCCGCGCTCCATGTCGGTGCGGTCGGCGCTGTCGAGCAGTTCGAGCTTGCGCTCCTGGGCATCGATGACGCTGTGCGCTTCCGTTGCCCGCACATAGGCCGGGTTGGCGTAGGTCAGCGCGCCGTTGGCGCCCTTGGCCCAGATCGGCCAGGGCGCGGAGGCCGCGAAGCCGCGCAGCATCTCGGTCTCGTCCAGCAGCGCCTTGTGGCGCAGACTGGTTTCGGCGAGTTCGCGCCGCAGGCCCGAAAGTTCGCGAATCCTCACAATGGCTTGGCCGCCGATGGCGCGCCCGATGGCTTCGAGCGTGTGGCCGTTGGAAGTGGTCACATTGAGCTGGAAGCCGTCGCCGCGTTCGCGCAAGCCACCGACGGCGTGGTCCATCTGCAGCGCCGGTTCCGGCGGCAGCCAGGTTCCGAAGGCGAGCACGCGCTGCGGGGATGAGTCCCGCGGCAGCACCATGGAGATGTCGCCGGAAATCTGCGCGCGATTGTCGCCAGCCGGCCACGAGATCAGGATCTGCGGTTCCGCAAACAGCAGCGCGCCAAAACGGTCGGCTTGCAGTTGGAGTTCCCCGATCCGGGCGTGCAGCCGCGCCTCGTTCTTGGCCGTGCGCACGCGCGTGCGCATCAACAGGATCGCGGCCATGACCGAGAAGCCGAGCAGGGCCAGCGCGGTCGTCAGCACCGCGATTTCCTGCCGGTTGAAGTCCAGTAGTGTCGATAGGGTGTCGATGAGGTCCGCGGCATGCGCAGGCCCAGCCGGAAGCAGCGCTGCGAGAGCGCTACCGATCAGGCTGTTGCGCACCAGTGATGTGCACGACAGCAGCGTCCGACGCATCGACACGATCACGCCTGACATAATTGCCCCAAGACCGCACGATTTTGCGCGCGGCGACTTCCCCCGCCGCGCGCGAATCAAACGACAATATCCGCTTCGTGACTCCACCGGTAAGAGTCCAGATCGTGAACGTAAAGACGGGCGCACAAAAAGTGGCGGCCGCGCGAATCCTGGCGTGTAGTTTTGCGGTCAATCCTGCGGATTTGAGGCGGGGCTAAAGCGTTTTCCAGCGCTCTAGCGGCCGGTCGAGCCGAAACCGCCGGCGCCGCGATCGGTCTCCGACAGCGAGGCGACGGGAACCAGCGCGGCCTGCACCACCGGCGCGATCACCATCTGCGCAATGCGTTCGCCGCGGCGAATCACGAAGGGCACCCCGCCATGGTTGATCAGGATGACCTTGATCTCGCCGCGATAATCCGCGTCGATCGTGCCGGGCGAGTTCAGCACGGTGACGCCGTGCTTGGCCGCGAGCCCGGAGCGCGGCCGCACCTGCGCCTCGAAACCCGGCGGCAGCGCGATGGCGAGCCCGGTCGGCACCATCGCGTGCTTGCCTGATGCAAGCGTCAGCGGTTCGGCATCGGGAACAGCGGCCAAGAGATCGAGGCCGGCGGCCTCGGTGGTCTGATAGGCCGGCAGTGGCAGGCCGTCCGCGTGCGGCAGACGTTGGACCTCAACGGTGACTTTCGTGCTCAAGAGGCCGGCTCCAGCGGTTTGTCGGCGAGGCTTTTGGCGATATGGGTGACCAGTTCGGTGGCAACCTGTTCCTTGGTCATGACAGGCCAGGAATCAACCGCGATGTCGCCGTCCTTCTCGCTATTCTTGCTGAGCAGGTGCACGGTGTTGCGGTCGCCGCCCATCACGCCTGTGGCGGGCGAAACGTCGTTGGCGACGATCCAGTCGCAGCCCTTGCGCTTCAGCTTTGCCTTTGCGTTGTCGATGAGATGCTCGGTCTCGGCGGCAAAGCCGATCACCAGCGGCGGGCGCTTGTCCTTCATCTTCGAGATCGTGGCAAGGATGTCGGGATTCTCCACGAGCTGGAGGGGCGGCATGCCCGCGGACGTCTTCTTCAGCTTCTGCGCGCCTTCGCTGGCGACGCGCCAATCGGCGACCGCAGCGGCGAAGATTGCGATATCGACGGGAAGCGCAGCCTCGACCTGCTCCAGCATGTGACGCGCCGATTCCACATGCCTGACCGTGACGCCCGCGGGATCATCGAGATCGACCGGACCGCTCACCAAGATCACCTCAGCGCCGGCGGCTTGCGCGGCGGCGGCAATCGCAAAACCCTGCTTGCCGGAGGAGCGGTTCGCGATGTAGCGCACGGGATCGATCGGCTCGTGGGTGGGCCCCGCGGTGATCAGCACGCGCTTGCCGGCCAGCGGCCGCGGCACCGGCGGCCGCAGCAGGCGCTCGGCGGCGGCCGCGATCTCGATCGCCTCCGACATCCGGCCGGTGCCGGCTTCGCCCGCTTCCGCCATCTCGCCGGTATTGGGGCCGATGAAGGCGACGCCGTCGCGCGTCAGCTGCGCCACGTTGCGTCGCGTCGCGGCGTTGGCCCACATCAGCGGGTTCATGGCCGGCGCGATCAGGATCTTGCGGTTGGCGGCAAGCAGGATGGCGCTGGCGAGATCGTCGGCGTGGCCGCCTGCCATCTTGGCCATCAGGTCGGCGGTCGCAGGTGCCACCACGATCAGGTCGCAGTCGCGCGCGAGGCGAATATGGCCGGCGTCGAACTCGCTCTGGGGGTCGAACAGGTCGGTATAGACCCGCTCATGCGACAAGGCGCTGACCGCGAGCGGCGTGACGAATTGCTGCGCCGCCTTGGTCAGGACGCAGCGAACCTCGATCCGCCGCTCCTTCAGCCGCCGGATCAGGTCCAGCGACTTGTAGGCGGCAATCCCGCCGCCGATGATCAGGGTGACGCTGGCGATCAGTGTGACGCCGGCCTCAGCGAGGGCGCTGGTGCGCTGGGGCACGGCAGCAGGGGATGCCGCCGTTGACGCGGCGGAGCCCGTCAGCGGCTCCTCGCGGCCCTCGATGAGCTCGCGCAGGATGACCCGGACCTCCTCCTCGACCGAGCGGCGGTTCTTGGCCGATCGGAGCCGAAGGTAGGTTTTGACGCCTTCGTCGAGTTTACGGATGGTCAGGCTCGCCATGACACCCTCCAGCACAAAATGATATCGATGCTATCACTGTGATGATTGCATCGCAATCAAAGATTCCGGACGGCGATCAGGATTCCGATGAAGGTGGCGGCAATGATCCAGAGCGCGACGGTGCGCCAGCGATTCTTGCGGCCCTCGCTGCGGCCCATCGCGGCGATGGTCTCCGGCGACAGCCGCAGGCCTTCCCGTGTCATCGCCTCCAACTGCTCCAGCACCACGACCGAACGCGCGGCAATGTCGGGCAGCCGCATCAGCACCTTGGCGAGGTCGCCGGTCCCGGCGAGCGCCCCCTGCACCCGGCCGATCGGGCCGAGATTGCGCTCGATCCACTCGCGTACTACGGGGTCGGCGATCTTCCAGATGTCGAGTTTCGGATCGAAGCCGCGCGCCACGCCCTCGACCACGACCATGGTCTTCTGCAGCAGGATCAACTCGGGTCGCGTGGTCATGTCGAACAGGCCGGTGACCTCGAGCAGCAGCGTGAGCAGCCGCGCCATCGAGATTTCTTCCGCCGTGCGATTGTGAATCGGCTCGCCGATCGCGCGGATCGCCTGCGCAAAATTCTCGACCGAGTGGTGCGCGGGCACGTAGCCCGCCTCGAAGTGCACTTCCGCCACGCGGCGATAGTCGCGGGTGATGAAGCCGAGCAGGATTTCGGCGAGGAAGCGCCGCTCCTTCATGCCGAGCCGGCCCATGATGCCGAAATCGACAGCGACGAGACGACCCGTATCATCGAGGAACAGATTCCCCGGATGCATGTCGGCGTGGAAAAAACCGTCGCGCAGCGCGTGCCGCAGAAAACTCTGGATCACCTTGCGGCCGAGATCGGGCAGGTCGACCTGCGCCTCTTGCAGGCGCTTGTGATCGTTCAGCGCGATGCCGTCGATCCACTCCATCGTCAGCACGTTGTGCGTGGTGCGGTCCCAATCCACCGTCGGCACGCGGAAATCCGGGTCGTCGCGCGTGTTCTCCGCCATCTCGGACAGGGCTGCCGCCTCCAGCCGCAAATCCATCTCCATCGCGACCGAGCGCGACATGGTGTTGATGACTTCGATGAGGCGCAGACGGCGCGCCTCGGCCGAGTAAGTTTCGGCCTTGTGCGCAACGAAGAAGAAATCGGAGAGGTCGCGGCGGAAGCGCGAGGACACGTTGGGCCGCAGCACCTTGATCGCGACTGGCTGTCTGATGCCATTGCGCAGCACCTCACCGCGATGGACCTGCGCGATCGAGGCGGCTGCGACTGCGGGGCCGAAATTGACGAACACGTCCGTCAGCGGCCGTTCGAGCGAGACGGCGATCGCGGCTTCCGCTTCTGCTTGCGGAAACGGCGGTAGGCGGTCCTGCAGGCTTTCGAGATCGTTCGCGATGTTGACGCCGACGACGTCGGGGCGCGTCGCCAGGAACTGCCCGAGCTTCAGATAGGCCGGGCCGAGGCGCGTCAGCGCGCGCGACAGGCGGGCCCCCTGCTTGGCGCCGCGCCGTTCGACCAGACGCGCCAGCTTGAGCGCAAGCTGGCCGGGCGGCGGCACCAGGCTCGGATCGATCGAGCCGAACACGCCCTCGCGCGCAAACACCAGCGCGGCGCGGGCCAGGCGCGCAATGTGGGTAATTGCAGAGATCACAAACGCCAGCCCGAATGCAGTGCCACGATGCCGCCGGACAGGGTCTGCCAGGTGACGCGGGAGAAGCCGGCCTCGCGGATCATCTCAGCGAAAGCGTTGGGCTTGGGGAATTTGCGGATCGACTCGACGAGATACTGATAGGACTCCGCGTCTCCGGTCACCATGCGGCCGAGCGGCGGAATCACCTTGAAGGAAAACAGATCGTAGAGACGATCGAGTCCGGGCATCTCGACGGTCGAGAACTCCAGGCACAGGAAGCGGCTGCCCGGCCTCAACACGCGATAGGCCTCGCGCAAAGCGAGGTCAATCCGCGGCACGTTGCGGATGCCGAACGCGATCGTGTAGGCGTCAAAGCTGCGGTCGGCAAAGCCGAGCGTTTCGGCATTGCCTTCCACGAAATCGACCTGGGCGTCGAGATGCCGCTTCAAGGCGCGCTCGCGGCCCACGGCCAGCATGTCCGAATTGATGTCGCAGACGGTGGCATGGAAGCCCGCACCCGCGGCCTTCGCCGCACGGAAGGCGATGTCGCCGGTGCCGCCGGCGACGTCGAGCAGGGCAAAGGGGTGGTCGCTCCTCGGCGGATCGAGCCTGGTGATCATGATGTCCTTCCAGACCCGGTGCAGACCGCCCGACATCAGATCGTTCATCAGGTCGTAACGCGAGGCGACGCTGTGAAACACCTCGTTCACCAGCGTCTGCTTGTCCCCTAAGGGCACGTCCCTGTAGCCAAAATGGGTGGTTTCGCCCGGCCGATCCATCACTCTACTCCACGACGCCGACCATAGCGCGGCCGGCGCAATGGCGCTATCACACCACCCTCATAAGGTGAATGCCTGACCATGCCTGAATTGCCCGAAGTCGAGACCGTCCGCCGCGGGCTTCAGCCCGTCATGGAGGGTGCCAAAATCGTCAAGGCGGAGGCCCGCAGGGCCGATTTGCGCTTTCCCTTTCAGCCCGACTTCGTCAAGCGGCTGCAGGGACAGATCGTCACGGGGCTTGGCCGGCGCGCAAAATATCTCATGGCCGATCTCGCCTCCGGCGACGTGCTCTTGATGCATCTCGGGATGTCCGGCTCGTTTCGCGTCATCAAGCTAGATGCCGAAAAATCGCCCGGCGAATTTCATTATCCACGGGCTAAGGATTCGACCCACGATCACGTCCTGTTCCGGATGTCGTCCGGAGCCGACATCGTCTTCAACGATCCGCGCCGCTTCGGTTACATGAAAGTGATCGCGCGCAACGCCCTCGATCAGGAGCCGCTGTTGCGCGGGCTCGGCCCGGAGCCGCTCGGCAATGAGTTCGATGCCGCGATGCTCGCGGAGTCCTGTGCCGGCAAGAAGACCAGCCTGAAGGCCGCGCTGCTCGACCAGCGCGTGGTGGCGGGGCTTGGCAACATCTATGTCTGCGAAGCGCTGCATCGCTCGCATCTGTCGCCGCGGCGGATCGCCGCGACGCTGGCCACGAAAAAGGGCGAGCCGACGGATCATGCCGGGCGGCTGGTCGGCGCGATCCACGCCGTGCTCAACGACGCCATCAAGGCCGGCGGATCGAGCTTGCGCGATCATCGACAGACCACGGGCGAGCTCGGCTATTTCCAGCACTCGTTCAAGGTTTACGACCGCGAGGGCGAGACGTGCAAAACGCCGGGCTGCGGCGGCACCGTGAAGCGGTTTACCCAGAACGGTCGATCGACCTTCTGGTGTCCGAAATGTCAGAAGTGAGGTTTGGGCGCCGCGCCCGTCCAACGAAGCGAAGCAATCCGGCAGGGCTGGTGTGCCGGATTGCTTCGTCGCTAAAACTCCTCGCGAGCGTGAGCGCGAGGAGCCGGAACATCACCTGAGCGCGCGAGGGCTCAGGACGCCAGCGAAGCCGCTTTGTCCTGCGCGAGCGCGTCGGTTGCGTGCAACACCACGTCTGCGGTCGACATGACCTCGTCGATCAGCAGATTGGTTGCCGTGGCCGACAGATCGAGCCGGTTCGCGATCCAGCGCCAGAGGCCGCGGATCTCCTCGGTCGACTTGGCGTTGGGCGCGAATTCGCTGACGCCGAGGCCCACCGCAAGCGAGTCCTGATGATCATTGCGCATCACGATCAGGGGACGGGCGACCACCTCAGTGAGATCGAGCGCGGCTTCCTCGGCGAGCGTGTCCGCCGCATTGTCGATGCGCTGGCCGCGGATCGGGGTCTGGTTGAGCACGAAGCTGAAGGGACGCTTCCAGGCGCGCGCGACGCTCAGCGTCGAGGTGGTGGCCTCGATGTCGGCAACCGCCGGGCGGGATGGGATCAGGCACAGATCGGAATGGCGGATCGCGGCCGTGGTCGCGGCGCTGAGGCCGGCGGCGGTGTCGATGATCGCGAGTTGAAGGCCGCTCTCGGCCAACATCTTGAGGCGCGGCTCGATGTCGGCGGCATGGTAGATGGGCTCAACGACGGGCTCGGCGTCGTTGCGGCGGCGCTGCCAGTTCGACAACGTGCCCTGCGGGTCGGTCTCGATCAGGCGGACGGAAAAGCCGGCCTGCCGGGCGGCCAGCGCGAGGCCGATGGCGAGCGTGCTCTTGCCACTGCCACCCTTTTGGGTGGCCAGTACGATCGTGTGCATTGGAAATGGATCCTCTGGAATGCCTGGGTCTGGGGTCACACCACGCGAACGTGCATCGATGTCGATGCTGAGCTCTTCTCGCTCAGGACGTGCCCGGCCCGATCCAAAGGGATCGCGGATGTCCGAATCAACGGGAACGATGATGGCGGAATCGGGAATACCAGCTAATCCGTACGATTACTGGACCCGTAGTTCTACCTATGATGTGTTTGTTGTCGCGAATGAAAAGGGGCTGGGACCATGAGCGGCAACTGGCGCGATCGTGCGGCGGCGACCTTCGAATGCCAGAAGCAACCGGCAGTCTCGAGCCGCGGCATGGTGGTCAGCAATCATCCGCTCGCCTCGAGCGCCGGCGCCGAGATGCTGGCCGCCGGCGGCAACGCCATCGATGCCGCGATCGCCACGCTGTTCACGCTGACCGTGGTCGAGCCGATGATGGTCGGCATCATCGGCGGCGGCATGGCGCATATCCGGCTCGCCGACGGCAGCCATCGCTTCATCGACGGCCAGAGCACGGTGCCACTAGCCGTGCGCGACACCACCTACACCTCAAAGCCGGGCTCCCGCCATGACGTGTTCGATACCGTCGGCGACGAGAATCTCAACGGACCGAAGGCGGTCGCCGTCCCCGGCTCGCTGAAGGCATGGTGCGAGACGCTGCGGCGGTTCGGCACGATGAGTCTGGCCGACGTCATGCAGCCCGCGATCAAGCACGCCGCCCGCGGCTATGCGACGACGCCCTATTTGCACGAATGCATCACCGAAACCGCGGCCGAAATGCGCAAGGACAAGCCGATCGCGGCGATCTATTTGCCGAGCGGTGAACCTCTGAAGGTCGGCGAACGCGTGGTGCAGGCCGAGTATGCGGAGACGCTGTCCTACATCGCCGACCACGGCGAGAAGGCGCTTTACGAGGGGCCGCTCGGCGACATCCTCGTCGATTACATGGAGAACAACGGCGGCTTCATCCGCCGCGCCGATCTGACCAGCTACAAGACGGTGGAGCGCCAGCCGATCCGCGCCGACTATCGCGGCTGGACCATTTTGGGGCCGCCGCCGCCCGCGGCCTCCGGCGTGCATATCGCGCAGATGCTGAACATTCTGGAAGGCTATGACATCGCGAGCCTCGGCTTCGGCACGGCGGAGACCATTCACCATCTCGCCGAAGTCTTGAAGATCGCCTTTGCTGATCGCGCCGCCGCCAGCGGCGATCCTGACCATGTCGGCGTTCCCGTCGAGCGGCTGACGTCAAAAGCCTATGCCGAGGAGCGCCGCCGCGTCATCGATCCCGCCAAGGCGCAGGCGTGGAGCGCGGGTGTCACACAGCTCGAGGGCGCCCACACCACGCACATGACGGTTGCGGACGCTGCGGGCAACGTGGTCGCGACCACGCAGACCATCAACAATCTGTTTGGCGCAAAGATATTGATCCCCGGCCTCGGCACCATCCCGAACAACTACATGAACCTGTTCGATCCGCGTCCCGGTCATGCCTTGTCGCCGGCGCCGGGCAAGCGCGTCACCACCTCGATGTCGCCGTTGATCGCATTGCGCGACGGCAAGCTGAAGTTTGCGCTCGGCCTGCCGGGGGGCAAACGCATCTTTCCGAGTGCCATGCAAGCGTTGATCAATTTGATCGACCACCGCATGAGCCTGCAGGAGGCGGTCGAGGCGCCGCGGGTGTGGACCGAAGGCAATGCGCTGGAGGTCGAGCAGGCCGTGCCGAAGGGCGTGCGCGCAAAACTCGCAACCATGGGCCACAAGGTCGAGGTCATGCCGACGGTTGCCGGCGGCATGAACGCGATCGCGTTCGACGAGGACGGCACCATGACGGGTGCTGCCTGTTGGCGCGCCGACGGCACGCCGATCGGCATGTCCGGCGGCCTCGCACGCAGCGGAATCCGGTTCAGGCTGAGCTAACTCTCGTGCCCCGGACGCGGCGCAGCGCGCAAGCGATGCGACGCAGAGCCGGGGCCCAGAAACTTCTAGCGCGGATCTTGGATGCATGGGTCCCGGCTCTGCGGCCGGGACACGAGAGTCGTTGTGCCGCTCGACTTACTTCCGCACGCAGATCACGCGCACGACGGCGGCTTTCGCATCCGTCGCGCTGCCGTTGGCGGTGACGTTGTTCGCTTTGAGGAAATCGCGCACGGCGTCGGCGGAAACCATCACCGCCTGTACCGTTGGTGCGGCGGGGCCGGCGACGATCACGGGCTTCAGCAGCGCGATGCCGGCGAACTTGCCGGAATCGTCGATCGCGGGGCTTCCGGAGAAGCCGACCGCAGGTGCGGGCGACAGCGCGGAATCGCCCCCACTGACCGATGCGACCGCGCCCTTGACGCTCGATACGGCGCTGCCGCCGCCCTGGTTCTGCGGATCGGCGATGCCGACGATGTCGACATTGGTCTTTGTGGCGCCGCCCGCGAGGCTGAGCGGCTTCAGCCCGCGCGCGCCATAGATGTGCAGCAGCGCGATGTCGCGATCCCTGTCCTCGGCGATGCGGTCGGCGCTGCCAAAGCCGGCAATCGTGAGGGCAAGGCAGCCGTCCGTCACCGCGCGATCGGTGACGATCACGCCGTCATCGGTGACGACGATTCCGGTGCCGTATTCGACGGTCTTGCGCGGCGGCGGACCGGCCTGGGGCCCAGCCGGAAACGCGGCGAACGCGCTCGACATCGCGATCACGACCGGCTCGACCGTGTTCTCGGTGGCCTGGTCGTAGAGGATCGTCATGATGCGGACTTCGTCGCCCTTGAAGGCGCCGCGTACGTAAAACTTCTTCAGGCCCTGCAGGCCCGACAGCACGAAGAAATCCGGCTTCACCACGGTGTAGTCGACCTTGCGTCCGGCCTCCTTCTTCTCCTGTTCGGCGAGCTTGGCCGTGGTTGGGCCAGCTTCCTTGCGCCGGCTCAAAATCACCTGGACGGTTCCGGTCGGCGACGTCCATTTCGAGCCGTTGGCGTCGGTCGACTGCTGCGGCACCAGTTTACCGGGAATGCCGAGCCGCGCACCGCTGGTCGGCTCTAGCGTGATCTTCCAGCCGACACTCTCCTGCTTCTTCCGCGGCGTGTCCGCGAGCGCGCCGCGCTCCTGCGGATTGAGCACGCCGGTCGGCTTGCCGCCCTTGGCCTTCTGATACTCCTTGATCGCGTTGACCATGCGCTCGCTGACGTCGCCGGTGATCGCGCCATTGTACTGCCCGACCCAGGCGAGGTCGGATTGCAGCGACAGCCGCTCCGCCTGCCCCATCGCGTCGGCGGTCTCCGACGGAGTTTGCAATGCGGGACGGATCGGGACGGTCTGCACCGTCTTCGGCGTGGTGCCTGGGATCGCGGGCGTCGACATCTGGGCGTGCGCGCCGGTCGCCGTCACGAACATCAATGTTGCCGCAAGCATCGATCTCATGACAAATCCAGCCAGACCATTGAACGTGGTGCCATCAAAGCACATCTCGTTGGTCGCGAACAATCTCGGGCCGGTTCAGGAGTAACTCTAAGGTGCTCAGCGCGGACGAACTCGAACGCTATGCCCGGCATATCGTGCTGCGCGACGTCGGCGGCCCCGGCCAGGCGGCGCTGAAGCAGGCCTCGGTGCTGGTGATCGGCGCCGGCGGTCTCGGCGCACCGGCCCTGATGTATCTGGCCGCGGCCGGCATCGGCACGTTAGGGGTGGTCGATGACGACGTCGTCTCGCTCTCCAACCTCCAGCGCCAGGTCATCCACACGACGCCGGATATCGGCCGGCACAAGGTCGAAAGCGCCGCCGAGCGGATCGCCGCGCTCAATCCGCATGTGCGCTTCGTCGGCCACGCCACCTGGCTCAATGCCGACAACGCGCTGGAGCTGATCGGCGACTACGACCTCGTGCTCGACGGTTCCGACAATTTCTCGACGCGCTACCTCGTCTCCGACGCCTGCTTCTTTGCCAAGCGACCGCTGATCACGGCGGCGCTCGGCACGTTCGACGGCTCGCTCACCACGATCCGCGCCCATGAGAAGAACGAGGACGGCGCGTACAATCCGACCTATCGCTGCCTGTTCCCGGAAGCGCCGCCGCCCGGCACGGTGCCGGCCTGCTCGGAGGCCGGCGTCATGGGCGCGCTCGCTGGCGTTTTGGGCTCGATGATGGCGCTGGAGGCCATTCGCGAGATCGTCGGCTTCGGCGACGGCCTGGTCGGCCGTCTGTTGATGCTGGATGCCCGCGCGATGCGTTTTGAGACGCTGCGTTACGCGCGCGATCCGGCCAATCCGCTCAATGGCGATGGGCCCGTGTTCGACGATTTGAGCATCCATCGCGAGTAGGGGGCGAGTTCAGCGCGCACGCGAGGCAGTGGATCTCGGCCCTGCCGGTGGCGCATAGGCCCGGATCAGGCGGGCAACGGCCTGACGCGCATGATGCTCAATCTCGCCGCGGCTGGGTGGTGGAATCGTGCCGAGCAGCGCGCGCGTATAGAGCTCTCCTTGCAGCAGACCGATGAAGCTGTGTCCGAACTCAGCACCGTTATCTATCTCGATGGCCCCCTCGCGCAGCAGGCGCGCCACGATCTCCCGTGCACGCTTTAGGCCATGGTCGCGGGTATGGGCGCTGTAGGCGCGACCCACGGCCGAAAGTCGCTGGCCCTCGGCTGCCGCGATCCGGAACAGTGCCAGCTTCTTCGGTTGCAGCATCAGCGCAAGGAGCTCCGTCGCAAAATATTCCAGCGCGGTTACTGCGTCGAGCGTTGCGTTGGCAGCGATGGCATCCAGCACCTCGGTGCCCTGGCGGGTTTCCCAGGCCATGAGCGCTTCGAACAAGACTTCCTTGCTGGCGAAGCGGGCGTAGAGCGTCGCTTTCGAGGCACGTGCGCGGCTAGCGATGTCGAGCATGGTCGCGCCGTGAAAGCCTTTCTCGGTAAGTATTTCCAAGGCGGCGCACAGGATCTCTTCGTCTCGGGGAGAGGCGAGCGGCGGCTTCGTCGCCCGTGGCTGCGATGCCTTTGCGAGATCAGGCCTCCGTGGCCGTGTTGACTGAGTACCCATGGGTACTCTATAGGCAGTACCCGTTGGTACTCCAAATGGTCCCCAAATGGCTCCCCAAGTTGGGGGCGCCGGAGACGTCGTATGCCGCCGCAGAACTCTCGTCAGCGTCCGGGCCTCTGCCTGCTACCGGACATGCTGCAACCCTTCCTGCTTCGATATCGCCAGGAAGATCTGCACATCATGGCGTTCTTCGCCGGCCACCCCGACTATGAGGCGGTCGAGGCCATGATCAAGTTTGGTGCGGACGGCAAGCCGGGCATCCGCGCGATCCTGACGCGCCACGACCAAACGCAGATCGACCATGTCAACGACGACCGCCTATTCGCCGAAGCATGGGGTGTCGAACGGCAGACTTGCTGGTGTGACATCGACCTGACGACAACTCACGTGCCGGGTCGGCGGCATGCGCGGCTGGCGTTCGTCTCACATGCCGGCGAGCAGGTCGTGTTCGACATCACGACGGTCGGCGAGCCCGATTCCACGCGTGGCGGCCTTTCCAATCCGGGAACGCACTCTCCGCGATCCAGCCTGCCTTTGATGCTGCGCCATGCCAGTACGTTGGCGGGACCGCAGACCATGGTCGTCGTTGACGGGCGACGGTATGACGTTCCAGTCAAGATCCGGTCCGGTCCCTTTGTTGCACAGGAGGGCTACTACACGGAACGGCATGTATTTGGCGCGGTACGCGCCGGCACCAGCACCTCGCACATCAAGGCACGACCCGAGCGGTTTGTCGCGGGAGCAAGCTGGGTGCTCGAACGCGACGGCAGAACGACAACATACCGAATTGACAAGTGCGATCCGGACGGGACGCTCCGCATTCTGGAAGCCGACACGGCAGACGAAATGGTTGTGGCGACGGTTGCCGACGATGCGTTGTGGGTGACAGAGATCAGCAAGATCGGCGATTCAGTGGGGAAAAGCGGCCTTGCCCTTGCCTTCGGTCCGAACGAGCAATTCGAAATTGCGATGGACGGCAAAGTCCTGGTGACGGGGGCTTACGAGGCATCGCAGCGAAATGAGGCCAACCGAGTGGTGTTAACACCCACGCAACCGGATTGGGCGACCTCACGGCCAATCTCCCTAGCCTGCATGCGGCAGGGAGATACCTTGATTGCAACAACGACCATCGGCCGCGATTGATTTCGGCCAGCCCAACCTCTGCCTCAGAGCATGCTCGGCAGCACGCGATCCGGCGGCTTGTGGGCGTCGAGGAAGGTTCTGATGTTGATGATCACCTTCTCGCCCATCTCGACACGGCCTTCGATCGTCGCCGAGCCCATATGCGGCAGCAGAGTCACCTTGCCGGCCTTGGCGAGCCGCACCAATTTTGGATTGACCGCGGGCTCGTGCTCATAGACGTCGAGAGCGGCGCCGCCGATCTCGCCGGCTTCGATCAGCTTGATCAGGGTATCTTCGTCGGTCACCTCGCCGCGCGCGGTGTTGACGACATAGGCCTCTTTGCGGATCAGTTTCAGCCGCCGCGCCGACAAGAGATGGTAGGTCGCCGGCGTGTGCGGACAGTTCACCGAGATGATGTCCATCCGCGCCAGCATCTGGTCGAGGCTTTCCCAATAGGTCGCGCCAAGTTCTTCGGCGATCTTCGGGGCCACGGGCCGGCGGTTGTGATAGTGGATCTGGAGGCCGAAGGCGCGGGCGCGGCGCGCGACCGCCTGGCCGATGCGGCCCATGCCGATAATGCCGAGGCGCTTGCCGCCGATACGGTGGCCGAGCATCCAGGTCGGCGACCAGCCCGCCCACGGCTTGCCCTCGGTCAGGATCGAGGCGCCCTCGATCAGCCGGCGCGGCACGGCGAGGATCAGCGCCATGGTCATGTCGGCGGTGTCTTCGGTCAAAACCTTCGGCGTATTGGTCACGGTGATGCCGCGGGCATGCGCCGCCTCGACATCGATATTGTCGACGCCATTGCCGAAATTCGCGATCAGGCGGAGCTTGCAGTCGGGCTGGTTGATGACGTCGGCGGTGATCTGGTCGGTCACGGTCGGAACCAGCACGTCGGCGGTGCGGGCGGCTTCCGCGATCTGCTCGGGCGACAGCGGCGTGTCGTCGAGGTTGATCCGCGCGTCGAACAATTCGCGCATGCGCGTCTCGATCGAGTCCGGCAGCTTGCGGGTGACGACGACGAGGGGCTTTTTCTTGACCGACATGTCCTGCTCTCATGAGCGAACGATCCCGCCTCTGTGATCAAAGGCCGACCGTTCAGGTCTCATTAACCCGGTTGTTCGACACTGCCCTTGCCGCGTCGTCCCCGGCGTTTCCTTCAAGCTCTCCCGAGATTTCCGGCCGGAAAATCGGGGCAAACTGGTTCTTAAGCGCCCGTCCTCTCTAGCAGAAGGCCGGGCCAAGACAAGAACCACGGCGGAGCCGGGGAACACCCGCGTGGGGCGGGCCAAGGGGACGTCAAGGGGACGTGCGGCGGGGTTTTGGAAGTGGCGTAGGGGAATTCGGCTCGCTTTGTGCCGGGTTTCCGGCAGGAGACGGGTTGTGATGGCGTTGGGGCGTTTGAGTTCGGTGGTTGCGCTCGTGTGTGTCTGGCTGGGTACCTCCGTCAGCACAAGTCATTCCGCCAAGGACACCGTGCAGACAACCTCAGGCTTGCCGGTGCCGCGTTATGTCAGCCTCAAATCCGATCACGTGAACGTCCGTGCCGGCCCGACCAAGGACAATGACGTGGCCTGGGTCTACACCCGCTCCGGGCTGCCGGTCGAAATCACCGCAGAGTTCGAGAACTGGCGCCGGGTGCGCGATTCGGAAGGGTCTGAAGGCTGGGTCTATCACTCGCTGCTGTCGGGCCGCCGCACCGCCGTCGTCACCATGAAGCACAAGGACGACCTAGCCCCGATCTACGATCGCGCCGATCCGGACAGCGCGGTTGCGGCGCGGCTTCAGGCCGGCGTCGTCGCCCAGGTCAAAAAGTGCGTCACCGGATGGTGCCGCGTCATGGGCAACGGATTTGACGGCTGGATCCAGCAGGAACGGCTGTGGGGCGTCTACGCCGACGAGCAGGTGAATTGACCCGAAGGGTCATCCCGGGGCGATGCGTCAGCATCGAACCCGGGATCTCGAGATTCCGGGTCTGGTGCTCGCGCACCATCCCGGAATGACAATGGCCGGGGACATCGCCCGGCCATGACAAACTCAGATCAGATCGAGAGAGCTCAGCGCTTCTTGCGCAGGCGCACGACCATGTCGATGCGCGCGATCTCGTAGCCTTCGGGCACGTCGGGCATCTTCGACAGCGCCAGATGCGGGTCGGGGATATCGACCAGTTCGTGGCTGTTCTCGAGATAATAGTGGTGATGCGTCGTGACGTTGGTGTCGAAATAGGTCTTGGTGCCATCGACGCTGACCTGACGCAGCAGGCCCGCGTCGGTAAGCTGGTTGAGCGTGTTGTAGACGGTGGCGAGCGACACCGGAACCTTGGCCAGCGTGGCTTCCTCGTAGAGCATTTCAGCCGTGAGGTGGCGGGCGCCCTTGCCGAACAGCAGCCAGCCAAGCGCCATCCTCTGGCGCGTCGGACGGAGGCCGGCAGCCTGGAGCATTTCGTTGACGTCGTGCCATGGGCAGCCGGTCAATGCCGGCTGGCGCCCCGGATGGAGGGACGCGGAAAGGGCGGCTTCGTCGTTATGGGGCGGGTTGTTCTCGCTCATTTCCAACAATTTCGGGCACGCGTGGTCAGTCACTATCGCCTTGCAATATAAGAAGTGAAAGATGCAGATGCAAGTTTCTCGCAACTAGAGCGGTTCTAAGTTACGGGGAACCATAAGCGCCTGTGGTTTTTACCCCAGGCGGGCGCTTTGACGCAGGAAGGGCCTGTGTTAGAGAGCCCGCGGTCCCGTTTAACCGATTTTGGCGCCGTCAGGCCAACAGGCCGTCTTGGCGCCTGAGAAATGCGGTTGGCGCACGTTCCCAAACGGGGCTATTTTTACCAAAAACCCCCATCGGGATTGGATTTAGAGGCTTCTGATGCTCAACCGGCGCAACGGTTACGAATTTGAGGATTTGCTGGCGTGTGCCCGTGGCGAGATGTTCGGCCCGGGCAATGCCCAGTTGCCGTTGCCGCCGATGCTGATGTTCGACCGCATCACGGAAATCTCCGAGACCGGCGGCGAGTTCGGTAAGGGTGTTGTGCACGCCGAGCTCGATGTGAAACCGGACCTCTGGTTCTTCGGGTGCCATTTCAAGAACGACCCCGTCATGCCCGGCTGCCTCGGCCTGGACGCCCTGTGGCAGATGGTTGGATTCTACCTCGGCTGGATCGGCGGCGAGGGCCGCGGTCGCGCGCTGGGATTGAACGAGCTGAAATTCAGTGGCCAGGTGCTGCCCGAGGCCCGCAAGGTTGTGTACCACGTCGATATGAAGCGCGTGATGCGTTCAAAGCTGGTACTTGGTGTTGCCGACGGGTGGCTTTCGGTCGATGACACCATTATCTATCGCGCCAAGGACTTGAAGGTCGGCCTGTTCAAGCAGGGCACGTCGCTCGGCTAACGCGCAACGCATCATTTAGAAAGAGACAACGATTAGGGTGAGGCGGTCATGAGGCGGGTTGTGGTCACCGGGATGGGCATCGTCTCGTCAATCGGAAACAACACCCAGGAAGTGCTTGCGAGCCTTCACGAGGCGAAGTCAGGCATCTCGCGGGCAGAGAAATATGCCGAGCTCGGCTTCCGGTCGCAGGTGCAAGGTGCCCCGACGATTGATCCTGCCACGGTCGTCGACCGTCGCGCGATGCGCTTCCTCGGCCAGGGCGCTGCGTGGAATCACATCGCGATGGAGCAGGCGATCCAGGATTCCGGTCTTGGACCCGACGAAGTCTCCAACATCCGCACCGGCATCATCATGGGCTCGGGCGGACCGTCGGCGCGGACCATCGTGGAATCCGCCGACATCACACGCTCCAAGGGACCGAAGCGCGTCGGACCGTTCGCGGTGCCGAAGGCGATGTCGTCCACGGCCTCGGCGACGCTTGCGACCTGGTTCAAGATCAAGGGTGTCAACTATTCGATCTCGTCGGCCTGCGCCACGTCGAACCATTGCGTCGGCAACGCCTATGAGACGATCCAGATCGGCAAGCAGGACGTCATCTTCGCCGGCGGTTGCGAGGAGCTCGACTGGTCGCTGTCGGTGCTGTTCGACGCCATGGGCGCGATGTCCTCGAAATACAACGACACGCCCGCCACCGCGTCGCGGCCCTACGACCTCAACCGCGACGGTTTTGTGATTGCCGGCGGCGCCGGCGTGCTGGTGCTGGAAGAACTCGAGCATGCCAAGGCGCGCGGCGCGCGCATCTACGGCGAGATCGTGGGCTATGGCGCGACGTCTGACGGCTACGACATGGTCGCGCCGTCGGGCGAGGGCGCCGAGCGCTGCATGCGCATGGCGCTGTCCACCGTGAAGACCAAGGTCGACTACATCAATCCGCACGCCACTTCGACGCCGGCCGGCGATCCGCCGGAGATCGAGGCGCTGCGCAAGGTGTTCGGCGCCGGCGAGAAGTGCCCGCCGATCTCCGCGACCAAGGCGCTCACGGGACATTCGCTGGGCGCGACCGGCGTGCAGGAGGCGATCTATTCGCTTCTGATGATGAACAACGGCTTCATCTGCGAGAGCGCGCATATCCAGGAGCTCGACCCCGTGTTCGCCGACATGCCGATCGTGCGCAAGCGCATCGACAACGCACGAATCGGCACCGTGCTGTCGAACTCCTTCGGCTTCGGCGGCACCAATGCCACGCTGGTGTTCAGCCGGCTGGATGCGTGAGTTCTGCCTTGCCGACCCCGGAGGATGGGCCAGACGAGATAAACTGGCACGACGGGGTTCTCGTTGACCTCAGACTTTCGGGATTTGCAGAGGGCGAGCAGGAATTCACCCTTGTCGTCGACCTGTATCCGGATGATGACGGATTGGCGCAGCGACGCCGCTATCACTGCATTGGAACGAATGTCTCCCGTTTCGTCATGAGCGGCGACATCGGGCGGCTTCTCAAGAATCGATCGCCCGGGAATATCGATTTGTTGCGCATGGAATTCACGGCCGATACGGAAATTCTCGTGGTCTGCCTGTTTGGCGGAACAATCGAAGTTGAAGCCAGATCTTTCCGACTGATGGAATCCACCACATGACACTGTTGATGAAGGGCAAGCGCGGTCTGATCATGGGCATCGCCAATGATCATTCGATCGCCTGGGGCATGGCGAAGACGTTGCACGCCCACGGCGCCGAGCTCGCCTTCACCTTCCAGGGCGACGCACAAGGCAAGCGCGTCAAGCCGCTGGCGGAGCAGCTCGGCGTGGAGCTGGTGCTGCCCTGCGACGTCGAGGACATCGCCAGCGTCGATGCCACCTTCGCGGCGCTGCGCGCGAAATGGGGCCAGCTCGACTTCGTGATCCACGCGATCGGCTTTGCCGACAAGAACGAGCTGAAGGGCCGCTACGCCGACACCAGCCGCGAGAATTTTTCGCGCACGATGGTCATCTCCTGCTTCTCCTTCACGGAAGTGGCGAAGCGCGCCGCCGACATGATGCCGGCGGGTGGCGCCATGATCACGCTGACCTACGGCGCCTCTCAGCGTTCGATGCCGAACTACAACGTCATGGGCGTCGCCAAGGCGGCGCTGGAGGCGTCCGTCCGCTACCTCGCCACCGATTTCGGACCGAAAGGCATCCGCGTCAATGCGATCTCGGCAGGGCCCGTGCGTACGCTCGCCGGCTCCGGCATCGGCGAGGCGCGCGCGATGTTCGCATTTCAGCAAAAGCATTCGCCGCTCGGCCGCGGCGTCACGCTGGAGGAGCTCGGCGGCTCGGCGCTGTATTTGCTGTCCGATTTGTCGGGTGGCGTGACCGGCGAAATCCACTACGTCGATTCCGGCTACAACGTCGTGCTGATGCCGAAGCCGGAAAACCTCAAGGCGGATTAGGCGGCCAACGTTCCGACGTCGTCCGCCCCCCACGAACATGGGGCGGACTCCGGCACGAATTTCTGTTTCCTGACCCCTGGTTCGCGCCGCGCGGTGGCCTCCATCGCGGCGGGCGTTGTGACATGCGCGGGGGAACGGTTCTGCCGATGGGATATGCGACGCTTCGTGCCAGGACTTTGGCTTGCGCCGCCTGTGCCGTGGCGCTGGGCGGCGGCCCTGCGCCTGTCCTGGCCCAATCGGCGATCTGGGATGCGACGCTGCAAAACACCAGCTGGTATGTGCCGACGGCGCAATTGCTGGCCTATGCCTCGCCAAAGACCGGTTTCTCAAATCCGATTCCGATCGGCGATCAAACGCTGTGGTCGATCGGCACGGCCACGAACGGATCATTCACCGGGACGAGCGTGGCCCAGCTCAAGCTCGGGTCGGTACTCCTGACCGACACATCGACGTTCCAGGGCTTTGTGACCAACGCGGGACAGATCACCATGCTGTTCACGCCGATTTCGGGCGGCGCCGTGACCGTTGGTCTCGGCCACATGCGATCCATCAACGGCGTGACCGAGATGGAAATGCAGATGATCACCGGCGATAGCCTGTTGGTGACGCATTGGGCCTACATGCTGCCCTACAATCCCGCCACATTCACGCCGCCCGCCCCGCAACCGATTCCGGCGAACTCGGTGCCGCAATGGGCATGGACCTCCGGCACGCCATGGCGAATCGTCAGCCCCGCCATTTTCGGCACGTCGACCCCCGGACGCTTCGTCATCACGAACTACCAGAACGGTTATTTCTGGGGCGCCGGCGTCGCGCCCGCGGGAAGCGGCGGCGGCACGTTCACGCTGCTGGGCTCGGTGACGTCAGAAGGCAACATCCTGTTCAACACGCTGTCGCGCGGCACGCTGACGAGCCTCTATGGGGCGGCGAGCGGCGATGCATCAGGCTCGCAGATGATCGTGAGTACCTACGATCTCACCGGCAATCTCACAGGCGGATTGGCGACCATGTCCCTGGTCCAACCCTATGCCCAGACGTTGCAGGCCCAGAACAACCGGGTTGGGCTTGGCGCGGCGGATGTGCTGTACCGGCTGTCGACCACGTCGCTCGGATGGACGGGATCCATGGTTTCCGGATTTGCCGCCCTCGACAATCTCGGCGGGCAAAATCTCTCGAACGCGATCAATCAGACCTTGCCGGTGCTCACCGGCGCGGCCTCTCAGGCGACCTATGCCACGCAACGTGCGGTTCGCGAGGCCGTGACCGGCCGCCTCGACGACATCAGCGGACTAAATCCTGGCATTGCGCCGGAGCGACATTTCTGGATGAAGCCCCTTGGCGGTATCGTCAGGCAAAGCGGTCTGGACGGAATTCCTGGCTACAACGCCTCCGGCGGCGGCATCGCAGCCGGAGCGGATGCGTCGATATCGCCGCGGGCGCTGCTCGGCGGCATGTTCGCCTATTCGCATCAAAGCATCACCGGCAGTGACGATGCCGTTCCTCAGCGCCTGGCGATCGATTCCTATCAGCTGGGACTCTATGGCACCTACGCGCTCAGCCATGGCCTTCTGCTCGATGGCCAGCTCGATGGTGCCTTCAACGACAACGGTGAAAGCCGCTCGCTGACCTTCATCGGCAACACCGCCACGGCACGCTATAGTTCCACCACCGGCCACGGCGGCGCGGCGATCAGGAAACGGATACCGGTCACGGCCGATCTCACGCTCACGCCGTCGCTGCGGCTGGACTATGGCGAGGTTCGTTCCGCTGCCTACCAGGAGAGCGGGGCCGGCGGTTTTAGCCTCAATGTCGATTCGCAGGTCTATCGCGAGCTGACGGTGACGGCGGGAGTGAAGAGTGTCTATCGGCTCGCGAAGCGGCTCTGTGCCACCGCCGAAGTCGGCGTCGGCTACAACACCTTGAATCAGGGATTGCAGATCAATTCGGCGTTTGCCGGCGGCGGCAGCAGTTTTGTCACCACCGGGCTTAGCCTGTCGCCATGGATCTACTCCGCCAATCTCGGCCTTGTCGCCGCCGGCAGCGACAAGGTCGATGTCGGCGTCAGATACGGCGTGCAGGCGACATCCTCCGGCCTCCTGCAGCAATCCGGCTTCGCCGTCTTCAAGTTGAAGCTCTGAAGGGACTTCAGCCCGCGGCGCTTCAACGTCGCCTTCCAAGGGTAAAGCGGAAGTCGCCACGCTCGGCATTCGTCGACGGATTGTGACCCTGAGCCGACATTGCCGCCGCTCATGGCCCTGCACCGCGGTACAGACAGGGCCCAAAAGCTGCTATACTCGCGAGCGGTCTCTGGCTGGAGCAGCACATGAGACGACGCGAATTCATCACATTGCTCGGCAGCACGGCTGCGATCTGGCCACGCCTGGCGCGCGCACAACGGCAGGGTCGCATCCCCAAAGTTGGCGTCCTCTGGCATGCCGCGAACATCGAGGAAGAAACTCCATACTATCAGTCACTGGTTGAGGGTTTCAGGAAGCTGGGCTACGTCGACGGACAGAACATAACGCTAGAACACCGTTTTCCTAATGAAGTGCCCGAAGTTTTCGACAGGATGGCAGCCGAACTCGTATCTCTAAAGTGTGATGTGTTGGTTGGTGCCGGGGCAGCTGCGGCGCACTTGAAGAAGGCGACAAGAACAATCCCAATAGTATTTATGTTCGGTTTTGACCCTATCGGAGCCGGCCTGGTCGAAAACTTTGCACGACCCGGTGGGAACGTTACGGGATTGTCGAATTTTTCCGTCCAGCTAAGTGCGAAGCGGTTGCAGTATCTCAAGGAGATCGTCCCGACGGTTACGCGCGTTGGATTGCTAATCAACCCAAATGTCAAAATATCGAGCCTCTATGTTCAGGAGGCGACGGAGGCCGGGATCAAGCTCGGCGTTGATACCCAAAGTTTCGAGGTTCGCTCGCTCAGCGACTTCGAGCCCGCATTTAACGCGATGGTAAAATTCGGCATGCAAGGGGTGGTCGCTAACGGCGAAAGCTTGATCTTTCAGGCCAGGAAAGCGATCGCGGATCTCGCACTTGCGCGTAATCTGCCGAGCTGCGGCTACGTAAGAGAGCTTCTTGAGGCTGGAGGTCTTATCTCCTATGGAGTTGACCAGCGTGCGATGGCCCGCCGTGTGGCTGTTTACGTTGATCGGATTTTGAAGGGTGAAAAGCCCGCCGAATTGCCCGTTGAGCAACCCACCAGATTTGAGCTGCTCATCAACCTAAAAACCGCCAAGGCGCTCGGTGTGATCGTGCCTCCTACATTGATTACCGGCGCCGACGAGGTAATCGACTAGTTTCATGCTGCAAATGCGATAGACCGTTGTTGGCCCAAGGCCGACATGCAGCCACATCGAAATCATCATCGCGCTTTGGCTTTTTATTTGAGGATGATCTCCGCGCAAACGCGCTCCGCGCTTGTCGCGAGGGAAAACCGCGGCACACTTTCCGGATCATGCGTTAACCGGCCGCAATCTTCTCCGCCCGCTGGAACGCCGGCCGCGCCATGCAGCGCGCGAGATAGGCCTCGAAGCTCGGGCGCGACGGCACCATCTTGAACAGCCGCACGGCAAAGTTCAGCCCCGAGCCGATCGTGATGTCGGCTGCGGAGAATTTCTCGCCCAGGATCCATGGTCCCTTGGCGAGCGCGGCATCGAGCACATCGAACACCTGCGTGGCGCTGCCCCAGGCCGCGGTCGAGGTCGGTACCTCGATCTTGGTGAAAATCTGGATGATGGCGGGCTCGATGCAGGTCGGTGAGAAGAACAGCCATTGCAGATAGCGCGCGCGAACCGGATCGACCGGGTCCGGCGCGAGCCGCGTCTCCGGATAGCGGTCGGCGATGTAGGCGCAGATCGCGGCCGCCTCGCCGAGTGCGGCGTCGCCATCCGTCAGCGCCGGCACCTTGCCCATCGGATTGATCTTCAGATAGTCCGGCGCCTTCTGCGCGCCCGCGGTGATGTCGGTCAGCACGCGCTCATAGGGCAGCCCGCTCTCCTCCATCAGCCAGATCGTCGAGAACGAGCGCGAGCGGGGCGACCAGTAGAGCTTGATCATGGCGCGGGACCTTCCATCGGCGGAACGAACGTGGCGCGATTCATCGCGCGTCCGCCGCGAATCTGCAATGCGCTACGCCTAGTCGTGCGCAACCTCGTCGCGCCGACATCTTGGTCAACCCAATGGCGTGCTGCGGGTGTGCGCGGTCGAATCGGCAGCAGGTCAGCGTGGCGGCGGTGCGGCTCTTGATTGCAGCAAGGCCGGCAGCGTCTTGTCGAGACTCTTCGTCAGCATCTCGCGGACGCCCTCCCGCAAGACCGGATTGTTGACCACCTCAGCCGGCTTCTCCGGAAACATCGCGCGATCCAGTTCGCGCGAGGGTCCTCCAAGCGGATTGTGAAGCAGGCGTTCCATGTAGGTATTTTCGGTCATCAGAGCCGGAGCCTCCTTGACCATCTCGAAGGTCGCGCCGTCATAAACGCGGATATACATCATGGCGAAGAGAGTTACGGGCCCATTGTAAGGGTATTGCGAGATGCCAATGCCGGACTCCCGCTTTATCCCGGGATTCCGGTGCACCACAACGTAGCGCTCACACCGGAGTTTTGGCGCGAGGAATCGAACGAAGTTTCCGATGTCGGTTGCCGCGTTGTAAAACAATGGCCTCTGCTTCTCGCGGCCGCCGAACCTGAGCTCTTCGATGGTGTAGGGAATCCCTCTCACGGAACTGCCGGGTGCAGCGGCGCGAACGCGCGAGACGACGAGGTCGTTGAGCGCCCACGCTGCAATCGAGACCCGCGTGCGTCTATCCAGGAAGGTCAGGGGCCCGAACTTCTCGACCACGAAAAGGTCGCCGCCGACCGGAATCACGCCGATGTGGCACGGGCCGCTCTCAATCGGTCGGCTCGGCTTGGTGGTTGCCGGCTTCCTGACCGCGGGCTTGACCACGTCCGGCTTTGGCGTTGGCTGCACCTGCCCGCCTGTCGGCGACAGCAGCGCGTACGATACCATCGCGACAACAGCGAGAACGTTCATCGTCACACTTCAGCGCCTCACTGCGCGAAATAGGGTGGCAGAATCTTATCCAGCCGCTGTGTCAGGAAATCGCGGGTATTATCCCGCAGGGTTGTGTTACTGGCGGCGTCAGCAGCTTCTGCCGGGAATATGGAATTGTCCACCTTGCGCAAAAGCTCGTTCGAGACGAAGTTGTCTGCCATATGCTTCATGACACCTTCAAACGTCACGGAAGGTCCCTTCATGATTTCGAAGGTCCGGCCGTCGACCCATGTCACGCCGATATAGGCGAAGACATATGAGTACGCGATCACACCCACACCCCGGTTGAAGATGCCGACGCCGCTGAGCGTCTGATTGGTCCCATCAAGCTGTCCTTCGCTGCGCATGACGACGAGATAGCGCTGACAACCGGCATTGCCTGCGACCTGGCGGATCAGATTCGATAGCTCTTCGCGCCGATTGCGGAAGAGGCTGGCTTTCGGGTGGTAGTAGGAATCGAGCGCGCCCTTGGCGTAAGCGATCCGTCGAACCGGCGTGGTGCGTGCTGCGGCCCTCACCCGCGCAAAGACAAGATCGTCGAGGCCCCAGGACACTGGCACTTCCGCATAGTCGTTGCCGAACACGGTTAGGCCGATCTTCTGGACGCCGAAGAGATCCTCGATCCCTGCAATCACGCCGACGTCGCAAGAACCTGCATTCGCCGGCTCCGCGGGTCTAGCCGCCGTCTTCGGCTTCGCGGTCTTCTTGGCAGGAGGTTTTGCCGGTGTTGCGGTTTGTGCGGGAGGCGCGGTGGTTGCGGGAGGGGTCTGCGCGGCTGCCGAAGCCAGAAAGGACAGCAGCACGAGCACCGAGGCAGCAAATCGAAACATGGATTCCAGGGGGATCGGAGGCAGGAGGAAATCGGAAACGCCACACTAAGTGGGGATCGTGACAACCGCAAGCTGCACCCGGAGGTCGCTGTCTATCCGGTGTGCTGTTGCCTCTTCCACCGATAGCACTTCATCATGAAGCCGGTTGCTGAGGCGACCTCCTCCTTCTCGAACACAAAACCCTCGCGCTCGTACCAGCGCCAGGCCTTTTCGTTCTCGCGCACGCAGCGCAGATAGATTTCGTCGGGCAGTTGCGTTCGCGTGAATGCCAGCAACTGCCGGCCGAGCGAGCGGCCCTGACAGGCGGGAGTGACGAAGAGCTGGTCGAGATAGTGATTTGGCAGATGCAGCGCCAGCATGGCTGCGATCGTGCCGCTGTCGTCGGCAACGAACAGGCTCCAGCCGTCCTCGATCTCGCGCCTGATACGCGCACGCAGATTGGCGAGCAGGAAATTGCTGGCCTCGGCAAGCCCGGTCGAGACCCAGCTTTCCATCCAGACGCGCGCGATCTCGTCATATTCGTCCGTGCGCGCGGGACGGATGAGGGGAGACGACATCACGGCTCCTGAGGCCTAGGCGCGCTTGCGCGCGGACGATCCGGGCGCAGGCTGCCCGCGCACCTTGCCCGCGGACAGGCACACCACCTCGGATATTTGCAGGAGTTGCCGTGCCAGCGGGCTGGTCTTGCGCCAGACCATGCCGATCGTTCGCGAGGGCTGCGGATCCCTGAAGCGCGCGACCGACACCGTGGCCGAGCGCGTTTCCACCGGCACCGCCATTTCCGGAATTAGCGTCACGCCGATGCCGGCGCTGACCATCTGGACCAGGGTCGACAAGGAGTTCGCATCCAGCATCTCGCGCGGCGGCGAGGTCTGCATGTTGCAGAACGACAGCGCCTGGTCGCGGAAGCAATGGCCTTCCTCCAGCAGCAGCAGGCGCATCTCGCGCAGCATCTCCCTTGATGGTACCGGCGTCCCCTCGTCGGTGCCCGGCCGGACCAGCAAAAAATTCTCCTCGAACAGGGCGACCTCGGTCAGCGACGGTTCGGACACGGGCAGCGCGAGGATCGCGGTGTCGAGCCGACCTTCGGCAAGCTCCTGGATCAGCTTTGGCGTCATCGTCTCGCGCACGCGAATGTCGAGCTCGGGATGCAGGCGCGTCAGGTTCTTGGTGATCGTGGGCAGCAGATAAGGCGCGATCGTCGGGATCATGCCGATGCGCAGGCGCCCCGTGAACTGGTCGCGCGAGGCGCGCGCGAAATCGCCGAGCTCGTCAACCGAGCGCAAAATGTCGCGCACGCGCTGGGCGAGTTCCTCGCCGAAGCGCGTCAGCGCGACCTGTCGCGCGCTGCGCTCAAGCAGCAGGCCGCCGAGCGCCTCTTCCATCTCCTTGATCTGCATCGACAAGGCCGGTTGCGAGATCGAACAGGCCTCCGCCGCGCGGCCGAAATGGCCGTGACGCGCCAGCGCATCGAAATACCGGAGCTGGCGCAGCGTCAGATTTATCATCAGAAAATCCTATCGCAGCGATCATTAAAGTCAACTTTACCTGATAGACGGGCGGTGCTTAGAGTGGTTCTACCTGGTGCAGGGCGGAGTACTCACGCCACCAGAGGAGGTATTCATGGACGATAAGACGAAGTGCCCGTTTTCGGGCGGAAAACCCGCGCCGTCGAACCGAGAGTGGTGGCCGACCCAGCTCAGCATCGAGATGCTGCATAAGAACTCCGGCCTGTCGGATCCGATGGACAAGGAGTTTGACTATGCCAAGGAGTTCAAGACCCTCGACCTGAACGCGGTGGTCAAGGACCTGACGGCCCTGATGACGGATTCGCAGGAATGGTGGCCGGCCGACTTCGGTCACTATGGCGGGCTCATGATCCGCATGGCCTGGCACAGCGCGGGCACCTACCGCATCACCGACGGCCGCGGTGGTGCCGGCGCCGGCCAGCAGCGTTTCGCGCCGCTCAACAGCTGGCCCGACAACGCCAACCTCGACAAGGCGCGCCGCCTGCTCTGGCCGATCAAGCAGAAGTACGGCCGCAAGCTGTCATGGGCGGACCTGATGGTGCTCGCCGGCAACGTCGCGCTGGAATCGATGGGCTTCAAGACTTTTGGTTTCGCCGGCGGCCGTGCCGACGTGTGGGAGCCGGAAGAACTGTACTGGGGTCCTGAAGGCACCTGGCTCGGTGACGAGCGCTACAGCGGCGAGCGCCAGCTCGCAGAGCCGCTCGGCGCCGTGCAGATGGGCCTCATCTACGTCAACCCGGAAGGACCGAACGGCAAGCCCGATCCGCTCGCTGCCGCGAAGGACATCCGCGAAACCTTCTTCCGGATGGCGATGAACGACGAGGAAACCGTCGCGCTGATCGCCGGCGGCCACACCTTCGGCAAGACGCACGGTGCCGGCGATCCGTCGCTGGTCGGACCGGAGCCGGAGGCCGGCGCGCTCGAGGAGCAGGGTCTCGGCTGGAAGAGCGCACATGCTTCGGGCCTCGCGGGCGATTCCATCACCAGCGGTCTCGAGGTCACCTGGACCACGACGCCGACGAAGTGGAGTAACAATTTCTTCGAGAACCTGTTCAAGTACGAATGGGAGCTGACGAAGAGCCCGGGCGGCGCGCAGCAATGGACGGCCAAGGGCGCCGACGCCGTCATTCCAGATGCCTTCGACAAGTCGAAGAAGCATCGGCCGACCATGCTGACGACCGACCTCTCGCTGCGCCTCGATCCGGCCTATGAGAAGATCTCGCGTCGCTTCCTGGAGAATCCCGATCAGTTCGCGGACGCGTTTGCCCGCGCCTGGTTCAAGCTTACCCATCGCGACATGGGCCCGATCCAGCGCTATCTCGGCCCGCTCGTGCCGAAGGAGACGCTGATCTGGCAGGATCCGATTCCGGCGGTGAATCATGAGGTCGCCAGCGATGCCGATATCGCGTCGCTGAAGACGAAGATCCTGGCGTCGGGCCTCTCGGTTTCCGAGCTGGTCTCCACCGCCTGGGCATCGGCTTCGACCTTCCGCGGCTCCGACAAGCGTGGCGGCGCCAATGGCGCGCGCATTCGCCTGGCTCCGCAGAAGGACTGGGAGGTGAACCAGCCAGCCCAGCTTTCGAAGGTGCTGAGCAAGCTCGAAGCCATCCAGAAGGACTATCAGTCCGGCGGCAAGAAAGTCTCGCTCGCCGACCTGATCGTTCTCGGCGGCACCGCCGCGGTCGAGAAGGCCGCCAAGGACGCCGGTGTCGAGGTGAAGGTTTCCTTCACGCCGGGTCGCATGGATGCGTCGCAGGAGCAGACCGACGTCGCCTCCTTCGCACCGCTGGAGCCGCGCGCCGATGGCTTCCGCAACTATGTCAGCAAGAAGCAGCAGTTCATGCAGGTCGAGGAAGCCCTGGTGGACCGCGCGCAATTGCTGCGGCTCACCGGACCGGAGCTGACCGTTCTCGTCGGCGGTCTGCGCGTGCTCGGAGCCAATGCGGGTGGTTCGAAGAACGGTGTCTTCACCTCGAAGGTGGGAACGCTGAGCAACGACTTCTTCGTCAACCTGCTCGACATGAGCGCACAGTGGGCGCCAGCTGCTGACGGCACCTATGAGGCACGTGATCGCAAGACCAACGCGGTGAAGTGGACCGGCACGCGCGCCGACCTGATCTTCGGCTCGCACTCGCAGCTCCGCGCCTTTGCCGAGGTCTATGCCTCGTCGGATGCGAAGGAGAAGTTCGTCAAGGACTTCGCCAAGGCCTGGACCAAGGTGATGAACCTCGACCGGTTCGACATCGCCTGATCAGCGTCGAACGCGACACAAACAAAAAGGGCGGCCGAGAGGCCGCCCTTCGTGTTTCTGATGCTGCGGAGAGGCTTTACTCGCCGGCCGCTTCGCGCGGCGCCTGCTCGCCGGCCTTGTCCTTGGCCTCGAGGTCCTCGCCGGTGGTCTGGTCGACGACCTTCATCGACAGGCGGGTCTTGCCGCGGTCGTCGAAGCCGAGCAGCTTGACCTTGACCTTGTCGCCTTCCTTGACGACGTCGGAGGTCTTCTGCACGCGGTTGGCCGCGAGCTGGCTGATGTGGACGAGGCCGTCCTTGGAGCCGAAGAAGTTCACGAACGCGCCGAATTCCATCACCTTGACGACGGTGCCGTCATAGATCTGGCCGACTTCCGGCTCGGACGCGATCGACTTGATCCACTTGATCGCGGCCTTCATCGCCTCGCCATCGCTGGAGGCGACCTTCACGGTGCCGTCGTCCTCGATGTTGACCTTGGCGCCGGTCTTCTCGACGATCTCGCGGATCACCTTGCCGCCGGTGCCGATCACTTCGCGGATCTTGTCGGTCGGGATCTTGAAGGTCTCGATGCGCGGCGCGTATTCGCCGAGTTCGGCGCGCGCAACGGTGAGGGCCTTCGACATCTCGCCGAGGATGTGGATGCGTCCTTCCTTGGCCTGGCCAAGTGCGACCCGCATGATCTCCTCGGTGATGCCCTCGATCTTGATGTCCATCTGGAGCGAGGTGATGCCCTGATCGGTGCCGGCGACCTTGAAGTCCATGTCGCCGAGGTGATCTTCGTCACCCAGGATGTCCGACAGAACCGCAAAGCGCTTGTCCTCGAGGATCAGGCCCATCGCGATGCCCGCGGTCGGCCGCTTCAACGGCACGCCGGCGTCCATCAGCGCGAGCGAGGCGCCGCAGACCGACGCCATCGACGAGGAGCCGTTGGACTCGGTGATCTCCGAGACCACGCGGATCGTGTAGGGGAACTCGTGATGCGGCGGCAGCACCGGGTGGATGGCGCGCCAGGCGAGCTTGCCGTGGCCGGTCTCGCGGCGCTTGGTGCCGCCCAGGCGGCCGGTCTCACCGACCGAATAGGGCGGGAAGTTGTAGTGCAGCAGGAACGTCTCCTTGTACGTTCCCGACAGCGCGTCGATGTACTGCTCGTCCTCGCCGGTGCCGAGCGTGGTCACGACCATCGCCTGGGTCTCGCCGCGGGTGAACAGCGCCGAGCCGTGGGCGCGCGGCAGGATGCCGACTTCGGCGATGATGTTGCGTACGGTCTTGGAATCGCGGCCGTCGATGCGCTTGCCGGTGTCGAGAATGTTCCAACGAACGATCTTGGCTTCGAGCTCCTTGAACACGGCGCCGATGCGCAGCTTGTCGTATTTCGGCTCCTGCCCTTCAGGGAAATAATGGGCGATCACCTTTTCCTTGACCTTGCCGACCGCGGCGTAGCGTTCCTGCTTGACCGGAATGGCGTAGGCGGCGCGCAGCTCCTGCTCGACGATGCCGAGCATTTCCTTCTCGAGCGCCGAATTGTCGATCGTGGTGACCTCGCGCGGCTCTTTCGCGGCCTTCTCGGCAAGCTCGATGATCGCGTTGATCACCGGCTGGAAGTGGCGGTGACCGAACATCACAGCGCCGAGCATGATGTCTTCGTTCAGTTCCTTGGCTTCCGATTCCACCATCAGCACGGCGTCGGCGGTGCCGGCGACGACGAGGTCGAGCTGGGTGTCGACCATCTCGTCGAGCGTCGGGTTGAGGATGAACTCGTCATTGGCGAAGCCGACGCGCGCGGCGCCGATCGGACCCTTGAAGGGCGCGCCGGACAGGGTGAGGGCAGCGGACGACGCCACCAGCGCCACGATATCGGGATCGTTCTCCATGTCGTGCGACAGCACGGTGACGATGACCTGGGTCTCGTTGCGCCAGCCGTCGACGAACAGCGGACGGATCGGACGGTCGATCAGGCGGGAGACCAGCGTCTCCTTCTCGGTCGGACGGCCCTCGCGCTTGAAATAGCCGCCGGGAATGCGGCCCGCGGCATAGGTCTTTTCCTGGTAGTCGACGGTCAGCGGCAGGAAGTCGACGCCTTCGCGCGGCGCCTTCGCTGCAACGACGGTGGCGAGCACCACGGTCTCGCCGTAGGTCGCGACCACGGCGCCGTCGGCCTGGCGGGCGATCTTGCCGGTTTCAAGCTTGAGAGGGCGTCCGCCCCAGTCGATCTCGACTGAATGTTTATTGAACATAGATGTCTTCTTTCATGGGTTCTCGAAAGAAGGACGGCTCGAAAAACAAAAACCATGCGCAAGATTGCGGGACGCTGATCGGAGCGAATGATCAGCGTCCGGCGATCCTGCCATGGTTTTCAGATTTCGGATGGCGTCCATCCTTTCGGGTCATACGGGCACCTTGCCCGTTGTGCCCAGCGGCCGGATTGCTGCTGGACTGTCAGTCGGCATGAACCTTGTTTTCGAAGGCCGTATCGCGGTCTTCGCGTTCATGCCTCGGGTGCGGGTCATCAGTGGCCCGCACACGAATTGCGCACAGCCTCGATCAAAAACCTTCAAAAAAAGTGCTTTCGTTCGAAACCACGCGCAAAAACGCGCGCCACCGGCGCGCGCAAGCAACTTAACGACGAATGTTGTGCTTCTCGAGCAGCGCCTTGTATCGCGCCTCGTCCTTCTTCTTCAGGTAGTCGAGGAGCGAGCGGCGCGTCGACACCAGCTTCAGGAGGCCGCGACGCGAATGGTTGTCCTTCACGTGGGTCTTGAAATGGTTCGTGAGGTTGTTAATGCGTTCCGAAAGGATCGCGACCTGGACCTCTGGCGAACCGGTGTCACCGGCTTTGGTGGCATTCGTCTTGATGACTTCCGCTTTGCGTTCGGCGGCAATCGACATCGTCAATTTCTCTCGTTGCGACCGGGGCTGGCAGTCAGGCCGGTCAGGTTGAACACACGCTTGGGGATGATTTCGCCATTGCCAACTTCAGCAAGCGCGAGAAGTCGGCCTGCCACCGTGACATAGACTGTGCCGCTACAATTGGGCGCATCCCGTCCGCGCAACAAAACGGCTTGGCCCCTGTGGAGCCTTGCCGCATCCGCCCGAGTGACGGCCAGTGCCGGGATGTCGTCCAGCGCGGTCTCAACGGGCAAAAGCGCGTCGGCGAGGCTGCCCTCGCCGGACGCGGCTCTATGGCACAAAGCCTCCAACTGATCCAGCGGAATCATGTCGTTTTCGCCGAATGGGCCGACCAGGGTCCGGCGCAGCGCGCAGATATGGCCAAAACAGCCCAGAATCCGGCCCATATCGCGGGCGAGCGCCCGGACATAGGTTCCCTTGCCGCACTCGGCCTCGAACACGGCTCGATCGTTATCTGGTTGATCCACAAGGGATAAAAGGTGGATCTCGACCGGTCGCGGGGCCAGCTCCACGACCTCGCCATCGCGCGCCAGATCATAGGCCCGCTCGCCCTGGACCTTGATCGCCGAATAGCGCGGCGGGACCTGCTCGATCACCCCGGTGAAGCGGGGCAGCAGGGCCTCGATCGCCTCCTTGGTCGGGCGCGCCTCGGAGGTCGCGACCGGACGACCCTCGATGTCGTCGGTATCGCGCTCCTCACCCCAGCACACGGTGAAGCGGTAGCGCTTGCGGCCGTCCATCACGAAGGGAACCGTCTTGGTGGCCTCGCCAAGGGCGATCGGCAGGCCGCCGGACGCGAGCGGATCGAGCGTGCCGGCGTGTCCCGCGCGCTTGGCCTGGAACAGGCGCTTGGCGACCGCGACGGCTTGCGTCGAGGTCATGCCGATCGGCTTGTCGAGCACGACCCAGCCGTGCACGTCGCGCCGATCGCGGCGCGGCTGATTGTTCTTCTGCTGCTTGGCGCGCGGGTCGTTGTTGACGCGGCGGTCCTGTTGATGCGGCGTCGTGTCGCTGCGCAATTCGCCAAAATTATTCTGCTGCACGTCACGTGAATCGGAGTCTTCGGTGCCGATCGCGCCGTGGGCCGGGTTCATGATCATTGTTCTTCTTCCCGATCTGAATCCAGATCTTTATCAAGGTCTCTCTGCACCGCAGGCGTTCGCAATAATTTCTCGATCCGTTCCGCTTCGTCGAATCGCTCGTCGACGCGGAAGCGAATGTCAGGTGCAAATTTCAGGTTAACGCGCCGCGCGACCTCGCCGCGCAGGAACTTCTTGTTGCGCTCGAGCGCGGCAATCACGCGCTCGGTGTCGCGGCCGCCGAGCGGCATCACATAGATGGTCGCGAGCTTCAGGTCCGGCGACATCCGTACCTCCGGCACGGTGATGATGTGACCTTCGAGGTCCGCATCATGCACACTGCCTTGCGCCAGAATATCGGCTATCGCATGGCGAACCTGCTCGCCGACGCGCAACTGACGTTGCGAGCCGCCGGGCGCGGAACCCTTTTTCTGGTGGTGGCGGGGCATTGTCCTGGAAATCACCTCGTCGTGCCCGCGTTGGGACACGAGCATTGTCGTTTGTCCTGTTGAAACGAATGAGACGTCGATGGCCGGAATAATTCCGGCCATCGCGGTCTCGCAATTTCAGTTCAAAAAGATCCGTGCGCTTCGGTAAGGCTTGGACTTACAGGGAGCGCTGGATCGTCTCCACGCGATAACACTCGATCACGTCACCGGCACGCATGTCGTGATAGCTCTCGAAGGCCATGCCGCATTCCTGGCCGGACTGAACTTCCTTCACTTCGTCCTTGAAGCGCTTCAGCGTCGACAGCTTGCCTTCGTGCACGACGACGTTGTCGCGGATCAGGCGCACATTGGCGCCGCGTTCCACGGTTCCGTCGGTGACGCGGCAACCGGCCACCTTGCCGACCTTGGAGATGTTGAAGATCTCCAGGATCTCGGCATTGCCCAGCATGGTTTCGCGCAAGGTCGGCGCGAGCAGGCCGCTCATCGCCTTCTTCACGTCGTCCACGAGGTCGTAGATGATGTTGTAGTAGCGGATCTCGATGCCGTTGCGCTTGGCGGCGGCAGCAGCTTCCTTGTTCGCACGAACCGAGAAGCCGATGATCGCGGCGTTAAAGCCTTCCGCGAGCGTCACGTCGGACTCCGAGATGCCGCCGACGCCTGCATGCAGGATGCGGGCAGCGACCTCGTCGGTGCCGAGCTTCTCGAGCGAGCCCAAAATCGCTTCCAGCGAGCCCTGCACGTCGGCCTTGACGATCAGCGGGAATTCCTTGCGGCCCGCGGTCTTCAACTGCGACATCATCTGCTCGAGCGAGCCGCGCATGCCGGAGATCGAGGCAGCCGCGTTCTCGCGCTTCTGGTGCGCGCGATAGCTCGTGACCTGACGGGCGCGGGCTTCGTTCTCGACCACCGCGAGACGATCGCCGGCTTCCGGCGGACCGTTGAAGCCGAGCACTTCGACCGGCACGGAGGGACCTGCTTCCTGCACCGTCTCGCCCTGATCCGAGATCAGCGCGCGGACGCGGCCCATTTCGGCGCCGGCGACGATGATGTCACCGACACGAAGCGTGCCGCGCTGGACGAGCACGGTCGCGACCGGACCACGGCCGCGATCGAGCTTGGCTTCGATCACGGTGCCTTCGGCCGGACGCTCCGAATTGGTCTTCAGGTCGAGAATTTCGGCCTGCAGCGCGATCATCTCGAGCAGCTTGTCGAGATTGGTCTTGTTCTTGGCGGACACTTCGACATCGACGACGTCGCCGCCGAAGGACTCGACCTGAACCTCGTGCTGCAGCAGCTCGGTGCGCACGCGCTCCGGCTTGGCGTCGGGCTTGTCGATCTTGTTGATGGCAACGATGATCGGCACGCGCGCCGCCTTGGCGTGGTTGATGGCTTCGACCGTCTGCGGCATCACGCCGTCATCGGCCGCGACCACCAGCACGACGATGTCGGTGACCTTGGCGCCGCGGGCGCGCATCGCGGTGAACGCGGCGTGGCCGGGCGTGTCGATGAAGGTGATCTTCTTGCCGCTTTCCGGCGACAGCACCTGATAGGCGCCAATATGCTGGGTGATGCCACCGGCTTCACCCGAGACAACGTTGGCATGGCGGAGCGCGTCGAGCAGCGAGGTCTTGCCGTGGTCGACGTGGCCCATCACGGTCACAACAGGCGAACGCGTCTCGGTGTCGGTGGAATCGTCGACCTGGTCGAACAGACCTTCTTCAACGTCCGACGCGGCGACGCGCTTGACGGTGTGGCCGAGCTCTTCGGCGATGAGCTGCGCCGTGTCGGCGTCGATCACGTCGGTGATCTTGTGCATCGCGCCCTGCTTCATCAGCATGCGGATGACGTCGACCGCGCGTTCGGACATGCGGTTGGCGAGTTCCTGGATGGTGATCGCTTCCGGGATCGTCACTTCGCGGATGAGTTTTTCCTTCGGCTCGTTGGAGGCGTGGCCCTTCAAGCGCTGGGTGCGGCGGCGGAACGAGGCGATCGACCGCTCGCGGACGTCGTCGGCGGTCAGCGCCGTCACCACGGTGAGGCGGCCGCGCTGCTTCTGCGGGCCTGGCTTGTGCGTGGTCTTGGGGGCCGCAGCGGGACGCATGGCCCCGCCCGGACCGCGGCGGATCTGGCGCGGACCATCGTCCTCGTCCGGTCCGGCCGCGACCGCAGGGGCGCGACCCGCGGGGGCTGCCGGCCGCTGCGTGGTCGTTGCCGGGCGCGTCGTGGTCGTTCCAGACCGCGGCGCAGAAGCGGCCGGTGTCGCCGTCGCGGCGCGCGCGGGAGATTGCGACTGCTCGCCGTCGCCAAAACGCTTCTTGGCTTCGGTCTCGGCCTTTCGCTTGGCCTCGTCCTCGTGGCGATGACGCTCTTCCTCGGCCTTGCGACGGGCCTCAGCCGCTTCGCGCTCGGCGCGTTCGGCGGTCTCGCGGGTGGCGCGGCGCAGCGCTTCCTCTTCGGCGTGCTTGCGCTCTTCGACTTCGCGCACCCGTGCATCGGCCAGCGCGCTGGCGCGCGCCGAGCGTTCGTCCTCGGTCAGCGTCCGCAGCACGACGCCGGAATTGGCATTGCGGGGCGGCGCAGCGGGCCGCGGAGCAGCAGCCGGCGGCGGCGCCGGCCTGGTGGGAGCCTTGGCGACTTCGGGCGCCTGCGGTTCGGGAGCGCCGCCCTCGCCGATCCGGCGCTTGCCGCGCTTCTCGACCACGACCTGCTTGCTCCGGCCATGGCTGAAGCTCTGGCGCACGGTGCCCGTTTCGACGCGCGGCTTGAGCGTCAGCGTCTTGCTCGGAACGCTCAGCTTCTTGTCGCCAGGGGTCTTGGTATCAACCATTCAGCAGTCCTAATCCTGATCTTGTTAGTGGGGTGCGTTGCCGCACCGTCCTTAGCGGTCGTCCCTCTTAAAGAAGAACTTGGTCTTCAGAAATCCTGCCCGTGTGTTTCGGCAGTCTTGTCATCGTCCGCCAGCCGGTATCGGACCAGCATCTGGCTACGTGACAGGAATGTCCTGCTCGCCGGGCCTGCGAGCAGCGCAGCATGTATCACATTTGACCGGGTGAGTGCCAAATCCAATTCTGCCGATTTCAATGCGGTGACGACGGGAATTTGCGCCTTGCGGCCGCGATTCCCGGCATTTTGCCGCGCAGTTGCGTCCAATTTACGGATTCCGTCTTCGGCCCCGTCACTGGCGTGGATCAGGACCTCGGCCGTTCCGTCCTTCAGGGCACCTTCGACCTTGCCAAAACCGGCCACGACCTGGCCGGCCTTGGCGGCAATGGCGAGCGCCTCGGTCACGCTCCGGACCAGGAGCGCTTCGATATCGGAGGGGAGCGTCGGTGGGGTGCGAAGGTCGCGCTTGAAGGCCTTGCTGAAATGGTGACGGCGCACGGCTTCCGCAACCACTTTCCGCGAGGCGGATATCCACATGCCCCGGCCGGGCAGCTTGCGCTTCAGATCGGGAACAATGTCGCCCGCGGGCGAAACGACGAAGCGGATCAGCTCGTCGACCGGACGCACCTCGCGGCTGACCGCGCACATCCGCATGGTCGCGGACTTGCCGGTCCGCGGCCCATGGTCGAGTTCGCTGTCAGTGCTGGCGAGCATCCGGGCGACATCCTCCTTCGCCCTTAAGCCGGCTGGTCTTCGGCGGCCTCAGCGTCTTCGCTGGGCTTGGCGAGGTCGGCCTCGGTGATCCAGCCGGCCTTGACGCGGGCCTGCATGATCATCGCTTCGGCATCGTCACGGGTGATGTCGATGCCGTCGAGCGCACCCGGATATTTGGTCGATTCGCCGCCTTCCTTGCGCTCGGTCCAGCCGACCAGATCGTCGGTGGCGCAGCCGGCGAGGTCGTCGACCGTCTTGATGTCGTTCTCGCCGAACTTGACCAGCATCTTCGAGGTCACGCCGGGCACGTCCTTGAGCGCGTCCTCGACGCCCAGTTCCTTGCGGCGGGCCTCGAGCTCGGCCTCCTGCTGCTCCAGATATTCGCGGGCGCGATTCTGCAGTTCCTGCGCGGTCTCCTCGTCAAAGCCCTCGATGCCGGCGAGCTCCTTCGCATCCACCATCGCGAGCTCCTCGACGGAGGTGAAGCCCTCGGACGCGAGCAACTGGCCGACCACCTCGTCGACGTTGAGCGATTCCATGAACACGCGGGTGGAGTTCTCGAAGTCGGCCTGGCGGCGCTCCGATTCCTCCTGCTCGGTGAGGATGTCGATGTCCCAGCCGGTGAGCTGCGAGGCGAGACGGACGTTCTGGCCGCGGCGGCCGATCGCCAGCGAGAGCTGGTTGTTGGTGTCGGGCACCACGACCTCGATGCGCTCTCGGTCTTCGTCGATGACGACCTTGGAGACTTCGGCGGGCGCCAGGGCGTTGACCACGAAGGTCGCGATGTCGGGCGACCAGGGAATGATGTCGATCTTCTCGCCCTGCAGCTCGTTCACGACGGCCTGCACGCGCGAACCGCGCATACCGACGCAGGCGCCGACCGGATCCACCGAGGAATCCCGGGAAATCACGCCGATTTTCGCGCGCGAGCCGGGATCGCGGGCCACGGCCTTGATCTCGACGATGCCGTCATAGATCTCCGGCACTTCCTGCGCGAACAGCTTTGCCATGAACTGCGGATGGGTGCGGGAGAGGAAGATCTGCGGACCGCGGGTCTCACGGCGGACGTCGAAGATATAGGCGCGGACGCGGTCGCCGTTGCGGAACACTTCACGCGGCAGCATCTCGTCGCGGCGGATGATGGCTTCACCGCGGCCGAGATCGACGATCACGCTGCCATATTCGACGCGCTTGACGACGCCGTTGACGATGTCGCCGATGCGATCCTTGAATTCCTGATACTGCCGGTCACGCTCGGCCTCGCGCACCTTCTGCACGATCACCTGCTTGGCCGACTGCGCGGCGATGCGGCCATATTCCAGCGGCGGCAGCGTGTCGGCGATGGTGTCGCCGACCTGGGCGCCGGGATTGGCGCGCTGCGCGTCCGTCAGCGAGATCTGGTTGGAGTGGTTTTCGACCTTCTCGACGACCAGCATGTGTCGCGACAGCCGCAGTTCGCCCTTCTTCGGGTCGATTTCGGCATGAACGTCAGTCTCGCTGCCGTAACGTGCGCGCGCCGCCTTGGCGATGGCGTCCTCCATCGCAGCGATGACGATGCCGCGGTCGATCGATTTCTCGCGTGCGACGGCGTCGGCGATCTGCAGCAGTTCGAGTCGATTGGCGCTGACTGCCATGGCTAGTCTCCTTCGTCAGGCTCGATCTCGCCGCGCCGCGCGCGTTCGGCGGCAAGGCGATGTTTCTTCGTGTTGATCGGGGCCGGCTTCTTCTTCGGCCTGGTGTTCTTGGTCGTCTTCGCGCTGATCTCGGCGTGAGGCGCAGCAGGCGCCTCCAGTCCGAGATCGCGGCGTAGCTCGCGCGCCTCGGCCTTGCCGCGACGCATGGAGGCCGCGATCAACTCATCGGTCAGAACCAGCCGGGCCTCGGCGATGTCTTCCATGACCAGAAGAACGTCGGCCTCGTCACCGGCCTTGATGTCGTCGCGCGTGACCCGCACGCGGTCGCCTTCGACGGCGCCGATCGTACCACGAAAACGCTTCCGCCCTTCATGGGCGACGGCCATTTCGACCTTCACGAGATGGCCGAGATGGCGTTCGAAATCGGAGCGCCGCACCAGGGGGCGGTCGATTCCGGGCGAGGAGATTTCCAGCCGGTAGGCGCGATCGATGGGGTCGGCGACGTCGAGCACCGGCGACAGTGCCCGCGAGATCGCCTCGCAATCCTCGAGCTGCATCGAGCCGTCCGGGCGCTCCGCCATGATCTGGACGGTGCAGCCGGCTTCCCCGGAAATGCGGATCCGCACCAGCCGGTAGCCCATGCCCTGGAGCACGGGGGCCGCGATCGCGGACACCCGCGCCGCGACGCCGGGCTCGACCACGAGCCGGGGCTCGGCCAGCAGATCGGCATCGGTGGAACCAGGGCTCGGTTCGGTCATATCCAGGGTCAAGGACGCTCGATGGTTAACGCTTGGTTGACGGCTCGGCTTGCGGAACTCGGGGATCGGTTCCCGTGGCCACTCGAGTGCGTCTGGACGCAGGTAATAAAAAAGAGCGGGTCCTTCCGGGCCCACTCTCAATACCGATCGTATGAGAAGATAAGTTGGCGCGGATATAGCGCTTTTCGCTCTCGCCGACAAGGCCCGGCCGGTGGGCGAGGGCCCTTTTTATGCGGTCCCGGCCTAACCCTTCCTTCATCAAGCAGGCCTAAATTGCCTGCTGGCGGTGCACTTTAGCCTGCTCGTGTACCCGCGGCGTGCCCGATTCGAGTTTGCGTTCCATGACCGTAGCCACGTCGCTCATTCCCGGACTGGACGAAATCGTCAGGCGCGGTGATCTGCGCAAGCGCAGCGACGTCGCGCGCGCCATCGCCGATCTGTTTTTCGCGGACTCCGCAAAGCTTCGACCAGACCTCGTCGATCTCTTCGACAATCTCCTGATCGACCTCGTGCCGCATGCCGAGCTTGCCGCGCGCATCGATCTCGCCGAACGCTTTTCCAAGATCGGCAACGCGCCGCGCCACCTCGTCGGCCAGCTCGCGCGCGAGAATGAAATCCAGGTCGCCGCGCCCGTGCTGCGCCGCTCGCCCGTGCTCGACGAGGCAGCCCTGCTCGAGATCGCCCGCTTCAAGGGGCAGGGCCATCTCTTGGCGATGACCGAGCGGCCGGTGCTCTCGGCAAATCTCACGGACGTGCTGGTCGAGCGCGGCGATCGCGACGTCGTGCGTCGCGCCGCCGGCAATGCCGGCGCAAAGTTCTCGGCTGGCGGCTATTCCGAGCTGATCAAGCGCGCCTCCAAGGACGGCGTGCTGACGCTCAAGATCGGCCAGCGCGACGATCTCTCCGGCGATCAGCTCAAGGATCTCCTCGGCGGAACGCTCGACGTCATCCGGCGCCGCCTGACCGAAGTGGTCAAGCCGGCACGCCAGATGGAGATCCGGCGCGCGATGACCGAGATCGAGGAAGCCTCGCTGCCGCCGGGACCGCGGCGCGATTATGCGGACGCCCAGCGCACGGTGCTCAACCTGCATCGCGAGGGTCACCTCGGCGAGAGCGCGCTGCTCGGCTTTGCCAAGGCGCACAAATACGAAGAGGCGATTGCGGCGCTGTCGGCTATGTCGGGCGTCAAGCTGTCGGTGCTCGATCGCCTGATCGCCGGCGACCGCTACGATCCGATCCTGATCCTGGGCCGTGTAAAGAATCTCGGCTGGCCGACGGTGCGCGCCCTGATCCTGCTCTGGTACGGCCCGCAGCGCATGCCGGCCGATGCCGACATCGAGGCGGCGCGCGTGAATTTCACCAAGCTGATGCCGACGACGGCCGAGCGCGTCGTGAATTTCTGGCGCACCCGCCAGACCATCTGAACCGCTTCCCAAGCCGCTTTCCCGCACAGCAAGCGCGTGGATGCCCGGGTAAAGCCCGGGCATGACGACGGAGTGTGCCGTCGCGCACGTAATCCTAGACGCGCTTAAACCGCAGATACGCCGCCTTGCGGCCCTCGCGCTCGGCTTTCCTGCCGTAGCGCGTCATTGTGTAGCTGGGCCAGGGCAGCCGGAAATCGTCGGCGCGCTCGGCGAGCCAGGTGAAGTCAGGCGAACGCGCCATATGCGACAGCGTCCAGGCGCAGTAATCGTCGATGTCGCAGACGAAGCGGAATTCGCCGCCGCTTTTGATCACGCGCGCCATCGCAGCGATGGTCTTGTCCTGGACGAAGCGGCGCTTCCAGTGCCGTCGCTTCGGCCAGGGATCGGGATGGATCAGATCGAGCCGCGACAGCGAATCCTTCGGCAGCCAGGCCAGCAGCTCGGCGGCATCGCCCGCGAACAGGCGGATGTTGCCGATATTGTTCGCCTCGATCTGCGCGAGGATCTTTGCCATGCCGTTGATATACGGCTCGCAGCCGATGAAGCCGGTGCGCGCAAACATCTGCGCTTCCGCTACGAGATGTTCGCCGCCGCCAAAGCCGACCTCGAGCCGCAGTGCGTCCGCGGCGGGATCGAAAATCTCACGCACGTCAGCCAGCGCCGCGGTGGAGATGTCGAGCGCAAGATGCGGCAACAGGTTCTCGACCAGATCGGCCTGGTGCTGCCTGAGCTTGTGCCCCTTGCGGCGGCCGAAGAAGGCGCGCTCGTCGTCGGCGCGGCTCGCGTCTGATTTGCGTTCGCTCATCGCAGCGTCTGATAGAGTCGGTAGAGCAGCCGCGCGCGCGGTTCGAGCGAGGAAATGTAGAGCTGCTCCGTGTGGGTATGCGCCCCCTTGCCATCGACGCCGAGGCCGTCGAGTGTTCCAGTGTGCGCAGCGGTAAAATTGCCGTCGGAGCCGCCGCCGGTGTGGGTGTCGATCAGATCGAAGCCGAGCTCCGCGGCAAGACCCTTGGCGTGCTCGTAGAGCGAGGCGCCGGAATTGCTCTTCTCATAGGGCGGCCGGTTGAGCTCGCCCGTGACCTTGACCGTCACGCCCTCGGTCTTCGATGTCAGTCCGAGAATCCTCCCGACGAACTCGTCGGAATCGGCAAAACTCGGCACCCGCAGGTCGACTTCGGCATAGGCGTCCTCCGGCGTGACGTTGGGCCGGGTGCCGCCGCGCACGACGCCAACATTGACTGACACGCCGCGCTTCAGATCGTTCATCGCCTCCAGCGCGTGGATGACGTTGGCGAGCTCGCGGATTGCGCTGCGTCCATCCTCCGGCCGCGTGCCGGCATGCGCGGGCACGCCCTTGATGAACACCTCGAAGCGGCCGACGCCCTTGCGGCCCGTGACGATCTTGCCGCCATCGCGTGCGGGCTCCGTCACCAGCACATACTTTGCCTTGCGGCCCTCGGCCTCGATCAGCTTGCGCGAGGTCGGGCTGCCGATCTCCTCGTCCGAGGTGAACATATGCGTGATGCCGAGCGGCGAGCGCTCCGCGGTTTCGCACAGCCGGCGGAAGGCGTGATGGGCGATGTAGGCTCCGCCCTTCATGTCGTAGATGCCGGGACCGAACGCGCTGTCGCCGTCGATCCGAAACGGCAGGCGTTCGATGAAGCCCATGGGATGCACGGTGTCGAGATGGCTGAGCACGAGGATGCCGGGCTTGTCCTGGCCCCATGTCGAGCGCACCACGAGATGATCGCCGCAGCCGTCCACACCTGAGACGCGTTCGAGCGTCACCGGCAGATCGCGGTGGTGATCCGCAACCAGCGAGGTCAGCTTGTTGACCTGGTCCGGCGTGTCGGTCGGCGTTTCGATCTCCACCCAACGGCGGATGCCCTCGAGCATAGCAGCGGTGTCGAACGGATTTTTGCTTGATGGCATGTGGCGCCTACGCCTCGAAAGTTGAAACGATCATCGGAGCGCGCCTTATACGCGCCGATGTCGGCATAGGCCAGATTTGGTGCCGTCTCAAACCCGAATGAGGCATGCGCCTCAGCGCTTGTCGGGACCCTCGCGGGCCGCGATCTGCTCGACGAGATCGACGATCGAGCGGCGCAATTTCGAATCGGTGATTCGGGTGAACGCCCTGGTCAGCGCGAGGCCTTCGGAGGTCGCGAGAAAATCGGAAACGTAAGCGGGCGAGGCGCCCTCGGCAAAACCGTCCGGCCCCGGCGTGCCGCTCGGTCCGCCCTCGAACAGGAACGACACCGGCACCTGCAAAATTTCGGCAATCTGCTGGATGCGGCTCGCGCCGACGCGATTGGTGCCCTTCTCGTATTTCTGGATCTGCTGGAACGTCAGGCCAAGCGCTTCGCCAAGCTTCTCCTGGCTCATGCCCAACATGATGCGGCGCATACGCACGCGGCTGCCGACATATTTGTCAACAGGGTTGGGCGCTTTCGACATCTCCTCACCCCTCACACACACACCCAGGGCAACAAGTAGGGATGCCTAAGGTGACAACGACTTCAAAACCTCATTTGCAATTTATGGCAAACATTGCGGAGAAATTTAGCAATGCACGGCTGTCTTTTGCAGCAAGGTGCAGAATGCGGAGGGCGCCGTCGATCTGTCAACCGTGGGAATACGGTTGTCAAAAACTTCCAGTCACGGAAATCGGCAATCAGGGTCGCCGTTTGGCGGTGCGGCGCCGCACCGCCAAGACGATGGCGAGCGCGACGATGATGGCCGCCGGAATGTCGCCGACGCGCGCATAGACGGTCGGAGAGATGGCCGCCGGTAAGCTTGCATCCAAAATGCCTTCGATGCCGAGGCCGAGGCTGGCAACGGTCCGGCCCACGGGGTCGATCACCGCCGAGATGCCGGTGTTGGCGGAGCGGACCAGCGGCAGGCCGAGCTCGATGGCGCGCATCCGCGCCTGCTCCATATGCTGGTAGGGGCCGGTGGAGATTCCGAACCAGCCGTCATTGGTCAGATTGACGATCCAGCCCGGGCGCTCGTCGCGGCCGGCAACGTCGCCGGGAAAGATCGCCTCGTAGCAGATCAGCGGCAGCGCGCGCGGCGCGCGCGGCACCGGCAGCGCGTGCCGCACGGTACCCGGAATGAATCCGCCCTGCACCCGCGTCAGTTGCTCGAAGCCGAGCTTCTCCATCAGGCCCTGGAAGGGGAGGAATTCGCCGAACGGTACCAGGTGCAGCTTGTCGTAGACCGCGAGCACGCTGCCGTCGTGGTCGATGACGTAGATCGAGTTGTAGGCGCGCGTGATCGGCTTGCCCGGCGGCAGGTCGGGCGCGCGCACCGATCCCGTGATCAGCACGGTCCCCTTGGGCAGGAGGTCGGCAATCTGCGCCATCGCGTCGGCTTCGCGGGTCAGGAAGAAAGGAAAGGCGGATTCCGGCCAGATCAGGATGGTGGCATCGCTGACTCCGGTCGACTGCGGCCCTGCGGCGCGATCGGACAGCGCCAGATATTTCTTCATCACCTCTGCTTTCGCAGAGTAGTTGAACTTGGCGTCCTGTTGCAGGTTCGGCTGCATCAGCCGCAGTTTGGTGCCCGCCACCATCGTGGTCGGATGCAGCGACAGGCGGATCGCGCCAAAGATGCCCATCGCGACCAGCAGCGCGACCGCTGCCGCCGGCACGCGCCAGGATATTGTACGACCTCGCATCTTTCGATCCGACGTGCGGTCGATCAGCACCGCGGGGCTCGAAAAGATCGCAACGGTGAGGAAGGTCATGCCCCACAGCCCGATCAGCGACGCCGTCTGTGCGAGCGGCAAAGGTTCCGACAGCGCATAGCCGTAGGCGTTCCACGGAAAGCCGGTCAGCGCGTGGCCGCGCAGCCACTCGCTGATGGTGAGGCTCGCGGCCAGCGCCAGGATGCGTGTTCCGTCCTTGGTCCAGAGTAGCCGCGCCAGCGCAAAGCCGATGGCCGGGAAAATCGCAAGGTAGGCGGGCAGGCCGAGCACGGCGAAGGGCGTCAGCCAGGCAAAGGTCTGGGCGTCGACGAAGAAGGCGTAGCCGATCCAGTAGAGGCCGGGAACGAAATAACCGAGCCCGAACCAGTAGCCGGTCAGCGCTGCTGCCGGGATGCCGCCGAGCTTCCCGCCGCCTGTGCCATCGATCAACCACACCAGAACCGGAAAGGTCAGAAACAGCACCGGCCAGGCGTTGAACGGCGCCAGCGCCAGCACCGACAGGGCACCGGCTGCCATCGCGACGAGCGCGCGCTTCCATCCCCAGGTCAGGATGATGGCGAGCGCGAGCGTACGGAGTTTGGCGGGAATCGTCACTGCGGGCCGGCCCCGTCGCTGGGCGGCGGGGTCGGCGTATCGCCGGACGGTGGCTGGTTGGTGTCGGACGGCGTCTCGCGACGGCGGCTCTCGCGCTGGGTGCGCGGAACGGGGCGTTCCTTCCGCGGCGCGATCCGCAGGCGCTTGACGCGGCGCGGGTCGGCGTCGAGCACTTCGACCTCGTAATTGCCGGGACCGGAGATCACCTCGCCGCGCACCGGCAGGCGGCCGACATGGCTGACGAGATAGCCGCCGAGCGTCTCGACCTCCTCGCCGGCTTCGCCGGTGACGAAGTCCTCGCCGATCACGGTGCGGACGTCGTCGAGGCTGGCGCGGGCATCGGCGATGAAGGCGTTGTCGGGCAGGCGCACGATCGACGGCGCATCGTCGCTGTCGTGCTCGTCGTCGATCTCGCCGACGATCTGCTCGACGATGTCCTCGAGCGAGACCAGCCCGTCGCTGCCGCCATATTCGTCGACCACGAGCGCGAGATGGATGCGCGAGGCCTGCATCTGCGCCAAGAGGTCGATCGCCCGCATCGAGGGCGGCACGTAGAGAAGCTTGCGGATGATGTTGGCCTCAAAGAGCGGCAGCGAGAGATCGACTGCGCGCAAATCGAGGCCCGCGGGCAGCGCCTTTTTTCGCTTGGCCTTTGCCGTCTCCGACACCCGTGCCTTCGCCGTCATGAAAGTCAGGAGGTCACGGATGTGCACGATGCCTTCGGGATCGTCGAGCGTCTCGTTGTAGACGACGAAGCGCGAATGGCCGGCATTCTCGAACCGGTCCATCAACTCGCCGAGCGGGATGTCGCGCTTCACCGCGATGATGTCGGCGCGGTGCACCATGACGTCGGCGATGCGGCGCTCGTGCAGGCTGAGGATATTGCGCAGCATGGTGCGCTCGACGGCGGAGAAGCCGGCATCGTCAGGCGTCGTGGCGTCGAGCACGACCTGGAGATCGTCGCGGACCGAGCCCGCCTTCCAGCCGAACAGCGTGCGGATGGCGCGCAGCAGCCAGCTCTCGGCCGCCGGGCGCAAAACTTCGCCCGGCTGCACCACCGCCGGCAGGTTGCGCGTGTTGCGCGGATTATCGTGGGTCGGCTCGGAATCCGGCATCTCAGTCCATCCGTGGCCGGTCGGCATAGGGATCGGGAATGCCGAGTTCCGCGAGGATTTCCTGTTCCAGCGCTTCCATCTCCTCCGCGTCGGCGTCGTTTTCGTGATCGTAGCCGACCAGATGCAGAAAACCGTGCACGGCGAGATGGCTCAGATGATGGTCGAAGGGCTTTTGCTCCTCGTCCGCTTCGCGCCGCATGGTCTCATAGGCGATCGCGATGTCGCCGAGCATGCGCGGGGCATCGCCCGGCTTGCGCGCGCCTTCCGGCTGCAACGCGGGAAACGACAGCACGTTGGTCGCCTTGTCGATGCCGCGCCAGTTGCTGTTGAGGGTACGGATGCCGGTATCATCGGTCAGCATCACGGCCACTTCGGCATCAGTGACGTCGTCGTCCACCGAGCCTGCGGCGGCCGCGATCGCGCGCTGAATCACGGCCTCGGCATCGGGCTCGCTCTGCCAGCAATTGGCGACGACGAGGACCTCGGTCATGGGAAGGTTGGGATGCGACATGGTTTTGTTCGGAACGGAAGGCGCTGGTCTCGCGCTCGACTTGTCCGGCTGTTTTCCCGTTATGGCTTGCCGGCGGCCGGCCGCTGCGGCGAGCCTTCGTAGGCGGCAACGATCCGCGCCACGAGCTCGTGGCGGATCACGTCCTCGGCGGTGAAATGAACTTGTGCAATGCCTTCGACGCCGCCGAGCAGGCGGGTCGCCTCCGCGAGGCCCGACGTCGCGCCGTTCGGCAGGTCGATCTGCGAGGGGTCGCCGGTGACGATCATGCGGCTGTTTTCGCCGAGACGCGTCAGAAACATCTTCATCTGCATCGACGTGGTGTTCTGCGCCTCGTCCAGGATGATGACGGCATTGGTCAGCGTCCGGCCGCGCATAAAGGCGAGCGGCGCGATCTCGATCTCGCCGCTTTGCAGCGCGCGCTCGACGATGCGGGCATCCATCAGGTCGTAGAGCGCGTCGTAGATCGGGCGCAGATAGGGATCGACCTTCTCGCGGAGATCACCGGGCAGGAAGCCGAGGCGTTCGCCGGCTTCCACCGCGGGACGCGACAGGATGATCTTGTCGACTTCCTTGCGCTCGAACATTTGCGCGGCATGCGCCACCGCGAGCCAGGTCTTGCCGGTACCGGCGGGGCCGATGCCGAATACCAGCTCATGGCGCTTCAGCGCACGGATGTAGGAATCCTGTGCCGCGGTGCGGGCGCGTACCGGCCGCTTGCGCAAATTGATGCTGTCGAAGGCTGTCTTGGCCGACTTGGCGTCGAACTCGAACAGCGAGCCCTGTGCGATCACGGCGCGGATCGCGCCTTCGACCTCGCCCTGATCGAGATCGTGGCCCTTCAGCGCCTGGGCGTAGAGCGCTTCCAGGACTCGCCGCGCGGCGTCGCAGCCGTCGCGGGTGCCGCCGATGGTGATGTGATTGCCCTTGGAATCGACGACGACGCCGAGCCGGCGCTCGATCTGCGCGAGATTCTGGCCGTAGGGGCCGACCAGCGCGGAAGCGGCGCGATTGTCGTCGAAGTCGATGACGACCTGGGTTTCGGGCGGAACTTGCATGTCGCGGTCAAATTTGCGGCTGGGAGCGAGTGAAGGCGAATCCGATGCGCTTTTTGGCAAGGGTTCAGGCTCCAGTGGCGATGGATGATAAGGCAGCTTCGCGCGCGACCGGCGGCGCCACGAGCTCGCCGAGCAGGCTGTAGCGTTCGAGGCTGTCGATGCGAACCGGCAGGATTTTTCCGATGATGTCTGATGAGGCCATCACATGCGCAGGCTGGAGGTAGGCGGTGCGGCCGACGATCTGGCCCTCCTTGCGCGCCTCGCGCTCGAACAGCACATCAACGGTTGTGCCAATCGCGGCCTTGTTGAAGGCCGATTGCTGGCTGTCGATCAACCCCTGGAGCCGCTCCAATCGCTGGTCCATCTCGGCTAAGGACACCGTCTCCTGCAGATCCGCGGCCGGCGTTCCCGGCCGGGCGGAATATTTGAACGAGTAAGCCGCAGCGTAGCCGATTTGTGTGACCAGCGCGAGGGTGGCGCGAAAATCTTCCTCAGTTTCGCCGGGGAAGCCCACGATAAAATCTGATGAAAAAGCAATGTCTTGCCGCACCGCCCGGAAACGGTCGATGACACGCCGATAGTCAGCGGCGGTATGTTTGCGGTTCATGGCCGAAAGGATCCGGTCCGAGCCCGATTGCACCGGCAGATGCACGAAGGGCATCAGGGCGTCGAGATCGCGATGGGCTGCAATCAAACTGTCATCGACGTCGCGGGGATGGCTGGTCGAGTAGCGCAGACGCGCGATGCCGGGAACCTGCGAGAGGCGCTCGAGCAGTTTGCCGAGTGGCCAGCTTTGCCCGTCCGGACCTTCACCGTGATAGGCGTTGACGTTCTGACCGATCAGCGTGAGCTCGCGCACGCCATTGTCGGCGAGCCGCTTCACGTCATCAAGGATTTTTGCGACCGGCCGCGACACCTCGGAACCGCGGGTATAGGGCACGACGCAGAACGTACAAAACTTGTCGCAGCCTTCCTGCACCGTGACGAAGGCCGAAATGCCGCGGGCGCGGATCGCGTCGGGTTTTGGCTGCGCGAGGAAGCCAAACTTGTCCGCGACGGGAAACTCGGTCTCGATCGCGCGGCCGTCATGGCGTGCGCGCTTCAGGAGCTCGGGCAGATGGTGGTAGCTCTGCGGGCCGACCACGACGTCGACCACTGGCGCGCGCCGCACGATCTCCTCGCCCTCGGCCTGCGCTACGCAGCCGGCGACCGCGATCTGCATTGCGCGTCCGCCGCGCGCCGCCTCGTCCTTGGCCGCGCGCAGGCGCCCGAGCTCGGAATAGACTTTTTCGGAAGCCTTTTCGCGGATGTGGCAGGTGTTGAGGATGACGAGGTCGGCTTCGTCAGCGCTCGCCGTCTCCACGAATCCTTCCGGCGCCAGCGTGTCCACCATGCGCTGGGCATCGTAGACGTTCATCTGGCAGCCATATGATTTGATGTGCAGCTTGCGCGGCGGCGTCATGGAACCCGGACGTGTGGTGGAACGGCCCTCAGATATAGGGTGAGGGCGCGAAAATCCAGCGATTGGAGCGTCTTTCGCAGTCATTCCGGGGTGCTCGCAAGGCGAGCGAACCCGGAATCTGGAGGTTTTGGCGCGAGATTCCGGGTTCATCGCTCCGCGATGCCCCGGAATGACGACGTTGTCGGACAGAATCAGCCGGCCAAGGCGTCCGTCCCGACCCGCCGGACCAGGTCCGGCAACTGCCGCATGTCGTCGAACGTCCATCCCGCGCCGGCAGCACGCAGTCTTTCGGCGTGCCCGGGTGGGCAGTGGCTGCCGCCGTGAAAGCCCAATACGGCCATTCCGGCCGCGTGCGCACCGGTCACCCCGGGGACGCTGTCCTCGATGACCAGGCAATTTTCCGGCGCCGTGTTCATCTGCTCGGCAGCAAACAGAAACAGGTCGGGCGCGGGCTTGCCGCGTGCGACCTGGCTCGCAGAAAAGATGTGAGGAGTGAGCAGGTCGAACAGCCCGGCGCAAGTCAGGCCGTGGCGAATCTTGTCCGGCGTGCCGCTCGACGCAACGCATCTGGGCAGATCGATTGCGCCGATCGCTGCGGCCACGTGGGTGATCGCCTGCAGGTCGCTGGCGTAGAATCGCAGCGTGGCTGCATTGACCTGATGTTCCAGATCGTCGGGAAGGTTGCGGCCGATTTCCTGTTCGACCATCAGCCGCGCGTCTTTCTCGGATACGCCGAGGAAACGGACCAGCACCTGCTCCGGCGTGATCGGATAGCCGAGCCGGCTGAGCACGTCGGCATGCGCGCGACAGGAGATGACCTCACTGTCGACGAGCACGCCGTCGCAATCGAAGATGATGAGATCGACGGGCACTAACGCATGATCCGAAAAAGTGTGGAGCGGTTTTTCCTCGCGACAAACGCGGATGCGTTTGCGCGGAGATCATGCGCAATCAAGACGTCGACTTGTCGTCGTCGAGCGGGACGCAATAGAGCTCGAGCCGGTGATCGACCAGCTTGTAGCCGAGCTTGCGGGCGATCTCGGCCTGCAGCTTCTCGATCTCTTCCGAGGTGAACTCGATCACCTTGCCGTCGCGCAGATTGATCAGGTGGTCGTGATGGCTGTCGCGCATCTGCTCGTAACGCGCGCGGCCCTCGCGAAAATCGTGACGCTCGATGATGCCGGCGTCCTCGAACAGCTTCACAGTGCGATAGACGGTCGAGATCGAGATCTTGTCGTCAACGGCGACGCAGCGCCGGTACAGTTCCTCGACGTCGGGATGGTCCGCCGCCTCCGCGAGCACGCGGGCGATGACGCGGCGCTGCTCGGTCATGCGCATGCCGGTCGCGGCACAGCGGGACTCGATGGTGGTGGCCTTGGATGTGGAGGACGATTTCAAAACGGTCATGGTCGGTCTGCCTAGCGGGGGCATCTTCTGCCACCGATGTTACGACAAGTCACGTCGCATCAGAAGCGCGTTCAACTGTTCCCCGTCCGGCTGCTTATAGTAGCGTTCGCGGCGCCCGACCACCACGAATCCGGCGCGTTCATAGAGCCGCCGTGCCGGCTGGTTATTCTCCTCAACCTCCAGAAATATAGTGCGGACGCCGCGGCCGGCGAGGTGGCCGAGATGGGTCAAGAGCAGCGCGTGCGACAGCCCGCGGCCGCGTTGGGCCGCATCGATGGCAATGGAGAGGATTTCGGCTTCGTCCGCGCCGATCCGCGACACCGCAAAACCGATCGTCTTGCGGCCCAATCTGAAACGATGCACGAGCGTGTTGCGCTCGCTCATCATGACCTCGAACTCACCTTCGCCCCAGCCGCGCGCAAACGAGGTGCCGTGGAGTTGTGCGAGCCGCGCCGCGTCGCGCGCGCTCGCGGGCTCGACGACAGCCGTGCCGCCGCGCCACCATGCGGATAGCCAGTTCATCATGAGGTCGCGATAGCGAGCGCCGGCTGTGCCGCCGGCTTGGCATCGGGCGCGCGCAGATAGAAGGGACGCGCCGGGGCGCCTTGCGGATCGGCCGCCGCGCCGAGCCAAGCGACCCAGGTAATGTCGGGTGCGGCCTCTGCATCGACGGCGATCGGCTGCGGCGCATCTTTGGGCCAGCGGTCGGCGAGAATCTTTGCGGCATTGCCGACCAGATGCGGCGCGCCGAATTGCGACGCCGCGATCGCTTCATCGATGCTGGCGACTTTCGGCCGCACCAGCTGGCTGCCGTCGCCGGCGACGATCTGGAAATAGACGTGATCATGCCGCGCATCGATCGCGGAGATCACGGGCGCCTGCCGGTTCTGGCTGACGATCGCGGCCGCATAGGCCGACAGTGTCGTGAGGCCAACGGCCGGCTTGTCTGCGGCGAGTGCCAGTCCGCGCGCGGCGGAAATGCCGACGCGCAGTCCGGTAAAACTTCCGGGGCCGGTGGTGACAGCGATGCGGTCGAGCGCCGTGAAGGCGAGGTTCGCGGATCGCATCACCCGCGCGATCAGCGGCATCAGGGCCTCGGCATGCCCGCGCTTCATCGGCAGCGATTCCTGGGCGATCAACTCGCCCGCATCTGTGTCCAGAACGGCGGCAGCGCAGGCGTCTAGCGCGGTATCGATGGCAAGGATCAGCATGGGCTGATCGTAGCATTATTGTTTGCGATGGAAGGCCTGAATCTCGCCGTCATGGCCGGGCTTGACCCGGCCATCCACGACTTTGCCGCGCCAAGAACGTGGGTGCCCGGGACAAGCCCGGGCATGACGCAGTTCAAATCGATCCCGCTGATCGCGCAACTCACATCGGCCGGACTTCGACCACGTCGGGCACAAAGTGCTTCAAGAGGTTCTGGATGCCGTGCTGGAGCGTCGCCGTCGATGACGGGCAGCCCGAGCAGGCGCCCTTCATGTTGAGATAGACGATGCCGTCCTTGAAGCCGCGGAAGGTGATGTCGCCGCCGTCATTGGCGACCGCGGGCCGCACGCGGGTCTCGATCAGGTCCTTGATCATGTCGACCGTCTCGGCGTCAGCCTCGTCGAAGAATTCGTCCTCGTCGTCGGCATCGACGTCGTCAGTCACGGTGCCGCCGGCGAGCAGCGGCGCGCCGGACATGTAGTGCTCCATGATCGCGCCGAGGATCGCGGGCTTGAGTTGCTGCCATTCACCGCCGCCTGCCTTGGTCACGGTGATGAAGTCGCTGCCGTAGAACACGCTGGTGACGCCGGGCACCTCGAACAGCTTTTCGGCGAGCGGCGAGCGTGCCGCGGATTCACGGCTCGAAAATTCCATCGGACTGCCGTTGAGCACGACGCGGCCGGGAATGAATTTCAGCGTGGCGGGATTGGGGGTGGCTTCGGTTTGGATGAACATGGTTTTCTCCGGACGTCGCCGGTTCAAGGCCGGCGCGTTCTTCCTCACTACCAGATGGCGACGGCAAACGCACGGTCAAGGGCGGGGAGGACGGTTTCGTAGGGGTATCAGAGGGTTAGGTGATCGCTTACCCTCCCCTGGAGGGGGAGGGTCGATCGCGCGCAGCGCGAGCGGGGTGGGGTCTCAACTCGGGCACTGTTCGATGCGGAGAGACCGTCACCCCACCCCGTCTCTCATTTTCGCTGCGCTCAATGTGAGCCGACCCTCCCCCTCCAGGGGAGGGTGGAAGAGCTCTCACGACAGCGCGTCAATGCTCTGGTCGCTCAGCTCGCCTGAAATGACGGTCAGCGGGATCGGGAACGTGCCGACCGCGTTCGCCAGCAGCACGATCAGGGGGCCGGGCCCCTCGGCGCCGGAATTGGCGGCCAGCACCAGCATTGCGATGTCAGGATCGGCGTCGATCACGTCGAGCAGTTGTTCCATCGGGTTACCCTCGCGGATCACGCGTTCCGGCGTGATCGCGGCGATGCCATTGGCGCGGCCGGCGGCGCGGTCGAGCGCGGCATTGGCAGCCTCATGCGCCTCGGCGCGCATGATCTCGGCGACGCCGAGCCATTGCTGGTTCTGCTCCTCGGTCTCGATGATGCGCAGCATCACCACCCCGCCGCCGGCGCGGATCGCCCAGCGGCTGGCGTAATACACCGCGCGATCCCACTCCGCGGTGTCGTCAACGATGACAAGGCATTTGGGCTTGTGCCCCGGCTCAAAGCATCGGCGCTTGCTGGTCATGCAGGTCCCGGCGTGTCCCTGCCTTACATGCTGCCACACTCGACCCACGTTTGGGAGAGGGACGGCCGGCGAAATATCGCCGGCCGCGTTCGCGCGCGCAGCAATCAACGCTTGCGGATGAAGCCGACGATGTCCTTGGAGAGGTTCATCGTCTCCTGGGCAATCGCGCGGGCCCGGTCGGAGCCATCGATCAGGATAGCGTCGATATGGCCGGGATCGGCAACGAGCCGCTTCATCTCGCCTGCGATCGGCGCCAGCTTGGTGACGCACAGCTCCGCCAGCGCGTTCTTGAAGCTGGAGAACTGGCCGCCGCCGAAATCCCTGAGGACGTCGGCCTTGGTGCGATCCGCCAGCGCGGCAAAAATGCCGACGAGATTGTCCGCTTCGGGCCGCGCCTCCAGGCCCCTCTCTTCCGTCGGCAGCGGCTCCGGGTCGGTTTTTGCCTTGCGGATCTTCTGCGCGATGGTGTCGGCGTCGTCGGTCAGGTTGATGCGCGAATTGTCCGACGCATCGGACTTCGACATCTTCTTGGTGCCGTCGCGCAGAGACATCACACGCGTCGCCGGGCCCGTGATGAACGGCTCCGGCAGCGGGAAGAACAACCCGTCATTGGCGCCGTGGCTGCGGATCGAGTCGCCAAAGTCGTTGTTGAACTTTTGCGCGATGTCGCGCGAGAGCTCGAGATGCTGCTTCTGGTCCTCGCCGACCGGAACATGCGTGGCCCGATACAAGAGAATGTCGGCCGCCATCAGCACCGGATAGTCGTAGAGACCAACCGACGCGTTCTCGCGATCCTTGCCCGCCTTCTCCTTGAACTGGGTCATGCGGTTCAGCCAACCCAGACGCGCGACACAGTTGAAGATCCAGGCGAGCTCGGCATGGCCGGAGACCTGGCTCTGGTTGAAGACGATGTGTTTCTTTGGGTCGATGCCGGCCGCGATGAACGCCGCGGTCACCTCGCGGGTGTTGCGCGCGAGCTCGGCCGGTCCGCCCCAGACATCCAGGCTCTGCGTGATCGCGTGCATGTCGACGACGCAATAGATGCAGTTATGGGTTTGCTGCATCTTCACGAAGTTGACGATCGCGCCGAGATAATTGCCGAGGTGCAGATTGCCCGTCGGCTGGACGCCCGAAAAAACCCGTTCAACGAATGGCATGGCAAGCTTTCCTGAGATCGACGGGCCGTCGTTTCCAACAGCGGCGGTGCGCCGTCAAGTGTATTTCGGCTACCTCAACCGCCCTGGTCGTGCGGAGCAGGCCGTTTCAGGGCATTCGCCGCCTCGCGCCAGGAGGCGACGCCCAGGGTCTGGATCAGCAGGGCATAGACCGCGATTCCGGCCGCAATCTGGATGGCGACGGCGAGGAGCCTGACGACGCCATGGCTGCCGGCGGGCGCCAGGGCGGAGGTCAGCCACAGCAGGGCACCCATTGCGAGCGCGGCGAGTACGATCCGCGGCAGCCGGCGCCGCGCGGCGGCGTCGACGGAGAAGCCGAATTCGGTGGCGCCCTTGCGTAGCAGGGACGCCGCGCTGCTCCAGGCGCCGGCCGCGATGCCGGCGGCGATCCCCGGCGCGCCGTACAAGCGGCCGAGCACGAAGGCGAGCGCCACCGCGACTACAAAGCCCTTCAGAGTTGCCAGCAGCGGCGTCATCGTGTCGCTGCGCGCGTAAAAGGCCGGCGACAGCGCCTTGATCAGGACGTGGGCTGGCAGGCCGAGCGAAAGCCACATCAGCGCCTGGGCGGTTGCAGCGCTGTCGTTGGCCGAGAAGGCCCCGTGCTCGAACAGCAGCCGCACGATCGGTCCCGCCAGCACGATCAGGCCGAGCGTTGCGGGCAGCGCGAGCCCGGTCGCAAGCTCAAGCGCACGCGACTCGGCATGGACGGTCGCCGCGCGATCACCGGCCGCGCTCGCGCGTGTCAGCTCCGGCACCAGCACAGTGCCCATGGCGACGCCGACGATGCCGAGCGGCAGCTCGATCAGGCGATTGGCGAAATAGAGCCAGGACACCGCCGACGGCGTTGCGGATGCGATGATCGCGCCGGCCACCATCAGCCATTGCGGACCGGAGCTTGCGATCATGCCGGGGATCGCCTTGGCGAAGAAGCCGCGCATCTCCTTGTCGAACGTCACGCGCAAGGGCGTGGCGAGTTGCGCGCTTCGTTGCGACAGCAGCATCAGCAATTGCAGCAGGCCGGCGATGCCGACGGTCGCGGCCAGTGCCCATGCCGCGTGCGTCGCATCCGTGTGCCATAGCAGCAGTGCCGCGATCGTCGCGATCAGGGCGATGTTGAACAGCAGCGGCGAGAACGCGGTCAGTGCAAAGCGACCTTGTGCGTTCAAAAGCCCCATCAGCACTGTGACCGGACCGGCGAAGGCGAGATAGGGCAGCATCAGCCGCGCGTTCGCGACGGCAAGATCGAGCGTGTCGCTGCCGATGAAGCCGGGCGCGATCACCTTGATGATCAGCGGCATCACCTGTGCGATGACGATCGAGGCCGCAATCAGCGCCGCGCTGACGGTGCCGAGCACGCGGCCCGCGAAGGCAGATGCAGCCTCCTCACCGTCGCGCGCGCGCAGGCCCAGCCATGCCGGAACGAGCGCCGCATTGAGCGCGCCTTCGCTGAGCAGCCGCCGCACCACATTGACGAGCTGGAACGCCGCCAGGAACGCATCCGCCACCGCGCCGGTGCCGAGCAGGGCCGCGATCAGGGAATCGCGCGCAAAGCCCAGCAGCCGCGAGGCCAGCGTTCCCGTCGACACCGTCAGGAAGGAGCGGATCATGGTTCTTGCATAATACCGTTGCTTGCCCGCGCGGGGGCTGACGTGATAGGCCGCGAGCCGTAATTCAGAGCAGATGAAGCGGATTCTCCGCGCAACCGCAATTGGGCAACGGGATCAAGGTGAATGGCTGACGCGAAATATGACGTTCTGGGCATCGGCAACGCGCTGTTCGACGTGCTGGTCACGACCGACGAGGCCTTTCTGGCCAAGCATGGCATGACCAAGGGCAGCATGTCCCTGATCGACGAGGCCCGTGCCGCGGCCATCTACAAGGACATGGGCCCGGCGACCGAAGTGTCCGGCGGTTCGGCCGCCAACACCATCGTCGGCATCGCGAGCCTGGGGGCGCGGGCCGCCTATGTCGGCAAGGTCAAGGACGACAAGATCGGCGAGCTCTATGTGCACGACATCCGCTCAGCCGGCGTCGCCTTCGACACTCCGGCCGCCAAGTCTGGCCCGGCCACCGGCTGCTCCTACATCCTGGTGACGCCGGACGGCGAGCGCACCATGAACACCTATCTCGGTGCGGCCCAGGACCTGTCGCCCGCCGACATCAATCCGGACGAGATCGCGGCCGCGCGCATCGTCTATCTCGAGGGCTATCTCTGGGACCCCAAGAACGCGAAGGACGCCTTCGTCAAGGCCGCCAAGATCGCGCATGATGCAAAGCGCAAGGTGGCGCTGACGCTGTCGGATTCCTTCTGCGTCGATCGCTATCGCGACGAATTTCTGGCGCTGATGAAGAACGGCACTGTCGACATCGTGTTCGCCAACGAATCCGAGCTGCACTCGCTCTACCAGACCTCGGACTTCGCCACCGCGCTGAAGCAACTGCGCAACGACGTCAATCTCGGCGTGGTCACGCGCAGCGAAAAAGGCTGCGTCGCCATCTCGCCGCAGGACGCTGTCGAGGTCGCAGCCGCGCCGATCGCAAAGCTCGTGGACACCACCGGCGCCGGCGACCTCTTCGCCGCCGGCTTCCTGTTCGGCCTCGCGCGCGACCTGCCGCACAAGACTGCAGGCCAGCTCGGTGCGCTCGCCGCGGCTGAGGTGATCCAGCACATCGGCGCACGTCCGCTCGTGTCGCTGAAGCAGCTTGCGCAGGAAAACGGGCTGGCGATTTAGCACACTGTCGTCCCGGGGCGCGCGAAGCGCGAGCCCGGGACCCATAACCCCAGGGAGAAGTTTGGCGAAGACTCGGGGTTACCGCCGTCGCGCCACAACCGCTCCCTGGGGTAATGGGTCCTGGCTTTCGCCAGGACGACACCGAGAATGAGGCGCAGCCGCGCCTCTTACTTCTTTGCGTAAATATCCTTGTAAGTGTCGCGCAAAATATTCTTCTGCACCTTGCCCATGGTGTTGCGCGGCAGTTCGTCGACGACGAACACACGCTTCGGCATCTTGAACTTTGCCAACCGTCCGTCGAGCGCCTTCAGCACTGAGGCTTCGCTCACCTCGGCCCCCTTGTTGCAGACGAGCACGGCCGTGACGCCCTCGCCGAAATCGGCATGGGGTACGCCGATCACGGCTGACTCGATCACGCCCGGCATCGCGTCGATCTCGCTCTCGATTTCCTTCGGGTAGACGTTGAATCCGCCCGAGATCACGAGATCCTTGCCGCGGCCGAGGATGTGGACGTAGCCTTTTGCGTCGATCTTGCCGAGGTCGCCGGTGATGAAGAAGCCGTCGGGCCGGAATTCCGACTTCGTCTTTTCCGGCATGCGCCAATAGCCCTTGAACACGTTCGGGCCCTTCACCTCGATCATGCCGATCTCGTCGCGCGCGAGCTCCTTGCCGGTCTCGGGCTCGGTGACGCGCAACGAAACGCCGGGCAGGGGAAAGCCGACCGCGCCGGGCACGCGCTCGCCGTCATAGGGGTTCGACGTGTTCATGTTGGTTTCGGTCATGCCGTAGCGCTCGAGCACGGCATGCCCCGTACGCGCCGACCATTCGCGATGCGTCTCGGCCAGCAGCGGCGCCGAGCCCGAGATGAACAGGCGCATGTGCTTCGTCGTCTCATGCGACAGCGCGGGATTTTGCAGGAGGCGCGTATAGAAGGTCGGCACGCCCATCAGCACGCTGGCGCGCGCCATCAGCTTGATGATCAGGTCCGGATCGAGTTTTGGCAGGAAGATCATCGACGCGCGCGAGAACAGCGTGACGTTGGTCGCCACGAACAGGCCGTGCGTGTGGTAGATCGGCAGCGCGTGGATCAAGACGTCCTTGTCGGTGAAGCGCCAGTAGTCGACCAGGCTCAGCGAGTTCGACGCGAGATTGTCGTGCGTGAGCATCGCGCCCTTGGAGCGGCCGGTGGTGCCTGACGTGTAGAGGATCGCGGCGAGATCGTCGGCCGCGCGCGGCACGGTCGCAAATTCGCTCTTCGCCTTGGCGGCGGCATCCGTCAGCGACCCCTTGCCGTCGGGCCCGAGCGTCTCGACCTTGGCCTTCACTTTTGCGGCGATCGCAGCGAGGCCTTCGGCCTTCGAGGGATCGCACACCACCAGCGACGGCTCGGCATCGGTGATGAAGTAGTCGAGCTCGTTCAGCGTGTAGGCGGTGTTGAGCGGCAGATAGACCGCGCCGGCGCGCACGGTGCCGAGATACAGCACGATGTTGGCGACGGATTTTTCGACCTGCACGGCGACGCGATCGCCGGGTTTCACCCCGCGCTCGACCAGCACGTTCGCCATCTGGCCTGCGCGCGCGATCAGATCGCCATAGCTGATGCGGCCGCCGTCCTGCGTCTCGATCGCGAGGCGCGTCGGATCGTCCAGGCCGTCGAACAGGCGGGAAAACAAATTGGCGTTGGCAGCTTGCTTCATGCGACAGTCCCTCACCGGCACCAGCCGGCCAAAAGCGAGGGCTGGATTAGCAAAAACAGCCCCGATCAAGCAACGGAGACAGTTTGCATGACAAAAGGTGGGAAACGCGTGGCAAAGCACGTGGCCTGGGTCACGGGCGGCGGCAGCGGGATCGGGGAGGCCGGCGCGGAGGCGCTCGCGGCCGACGGCTGGACGGTGGTGGTGTCCGGCCGGCGCAAGGAGCAGCTCGATTCCGTGGTTGCGAAGATCACCAAGGCCGGCGGCGCTGCGGAAGCGATTGCGCTTGATGTGTCCAGCGCTGCGGCCGCCCAGAAGGCTGCCGACGCCATCGTGGCCAAGCATGGCCGCATCGATCTGCTGGTCAACAATGCCGGCATCAACGTTCCCAAGCGAAGCTGGAAGGACATGGAACTGGAGGGATGGGACCAGCTCGTCCAGGTCAATCTCAACGGCGTGCTCTATTGCATGCGCGCGGTGCTGCCGACGATGCGCAAGCAGCAGGACGGCTCGATCATCAACGTCTCGTCTTGGGCCGGCCGCCATGTCTCGAAGATGCCGGGCCCGGCCTACACCACGACCAAACATGCGGTGCTGGCGCTGACCCATTCCTTCAACATGGACGAATGCGTCAACGGTCTGCGCGCCTGCTGCCTGATGCCGGGCGAGGTGGCAACGCCGATCCTGAAACTGCGCCCGGTCGTGCCGAGCGAGGCGGAGCAGGCCAAGATGCTGCAATCCGAAGATCTCGGCCGCACCATCGCGTTCATTGCCTCGATGCCGGCGCGGGTCTGCGTCAACGAAGTCCTGATCAGCCCGACGCATAATCGCGGGTTCATCCAGACGCCGAACAACAGGGATTGAGTTTTTCCATCCTGTCGTCCTGGACAAGCGCAGCTCCTGGCAACGCGTAGCGTTGTCAGGAGCGAAGCGCAGATCCAGGACCCATTACCCCAAGGAGTAGTTTGGCGAAGACTCGTGGTTGCCAGCGTCGCGCCACGATTCCTCCCTGGGGTAATGGGTCCTGGCTTTCGCCAGGACGACGGTGGAGACCCCACGGCCTCCCCTCGCCAAAGTTTCACGCATCACAAAGAATTTTTGTCCGAAACCGCCTCGCAAATCCTCCCGTAGTTCGGCCAACGACGACGCAACGCAGGTGTCGTTGTTGCCCCAACTCAAGCGCCGGCGGCAGCCCGCCGGACCAACTATCGGGAGACTCTCCATGTCGAAGCGTATTGCCTATCTCGCCGCTGCAGCCTTCAGCGCACTGGCCCTCACCGCCACCGTCATCGCCCCCGCCTCCGCCGAGGAAAAGACCGTGATGGTCGGCGGCGCCGCGATGTATCCCTCCAAGAACATCGTCCAGAACGCCGTCAATTCGAAGGACCACACCACGCTGGTCGCGGCGGTGAAGGCGGCCGGTCTGGTTCCGACGCTGGAAGGCAAGGGCCCGTTCACGGTGTTTGCGCCGACCAACGCCGCCTTCGGCAAGCTGCCGGCCGGCACCGTCGACACGCTGGTCAAGCCTGAGAACAAGGCGACCCTGACCAAGATCCTCACCTACCATGTCGTGCCCGGCAAGCTCGAAGCCTCCGACCTCACCGAAGGCAAGAAGCTGAAGACCGCCGAGGGCGAGGAACTCACCGTCAAGAAGATGGACGGCAAGACCTGGATCGTCGATGCCAAGGGTGGCACCTCGATGGTGACGATCTCCAACGTCAACCAGTCGAACGGCGTCATCCATGTGGTCGACACCGTGCTGATGCCGGCGAGCTAAACACCGGACGACCCTGTTTCATCCCCCTGACAGGGTGCGGCGAAACGCGAGCCGGGGGTCCCTCCGGCTCGCTTTTTTGTGACTACCATGCGTCCCCGGCATCGATTCGATAGGCCGGCCGGCGTAACGAAACCGGCATTGCGGCGTATACTCGTCATCACGCGATCTCACAGAACGGAACCGTCATGTCCACCCTAGCAGCAGCCGAGACATCTGCGAGCGCCGCGCCGGCCAAAATCATCCAGCCGGCCTGGGTCCGGACCATGCACTGGATCAACGCCGTTGCCATGATCCTGATGATCATGTCGGGCTGGCAGATCTACAACGCCTCGCCGCTGTTCGACTTCACCTTCTCGCGCGACATCACGCTCGGCGGCTGGCTCGGCGGTGCGCTGCTCTGGCATTTTGCGGCGATGTGGCTTTTGATGATCAACGGCCTTGCCTATCTCGTCACGGGTTTTGCCACCGGCCGCTTCCGCAAAAAGCTCCTGCCGATCACGCCGGCGGGTGTGATCGGTGACGTCAAGGCCGCGCTCACCTTCAAGCTCAGCCATGACGATCTCACCGTCTACAATTACGTGCAGCGAACGCTCTATGCCGGGATCATCGTGGTCGGCGTGCTCGTGGTGCTGTCGGGCCTGTCGATCTGGAAGCCCGTGCAGCTCCATTGGCTGGTGACGCTGTTCGGCGACTACCCGACCGCGCGCTACGTGCACTTCTTCTGCATGGTCGCGATCTGCGCCTTCCTCGTCATCCACGTCGCGCTTGCGCTGCTCGTTCCGAAGAGCCTGCGCGCGATGATCATCGGTCGCTGATTAGGAGACTGAAACATGGCCAAGCGTCCGTTCCTGATCCCCGGCGTCGACAAGCGTCTCCTCGTCAAGGACTCGCTGAAAGTGATGCCTGATCTGACCCGTCGCCGCTTCCTAACGGCCGGCGCAAGTTTTGGCGCGCTGACGATGCTGACCGGCTGCGACGTGATCGACTCATCGTCCGCCGAGGAGATGCTGAAGACGGTGTCGAAATTCAACGATGCCGTTCAGGCCTTCATCTTCAATCCGGATGCGCTGGCCCCGACTTTTCCAGAGAGCGCCATCACAAAACCGTTCCCGTTCAACGCCTATTACAGCCTCGACGAGGCGCCCGAGGTCGACGGCAAGGCCTGGAAGCTCGAAGTGCGCGGGCTCGTCGACAACAAGAAGTCGTGGACGCTGGACGAGCTCAATCAGTTGCCGCAGGTCACGCAAATCACGCGGCACATCTGTGTCGAGGGCTGGAGCGCGATCGGAAGCTGGACCGGCACGCCACTCCGCGATTTCCTCAAATTGATCGGCGCCGACATGCGCGCAAAATATGTCTGGTTCCAGTGCGCCGACAAGGACGGCTACAACTCACCACTGGACATGCGCAGCGCGCTGCATCCGCAGACGCAGATGACGTTCAAATTCGCCGGCGAAACCTTGCCGGTCGCCTACGGTTTTCCGATGAAGATCCGCGTGCCCACGAAGCTCGGCTTCAAGAATCCAAAGTACGTGGTCTCGATGGAAGTCACCAACGACTACAAGGGCGGCTACTGGGAAGACCAGGGGTACAATTCGTTCAGCGGGAGCTAGCTCCGCAGCAGTAGGGTGGGTTAGCGAAGCGTAACCCACCACTTCTGTGGCCGCGTAAAAGAGGTGGGTTACGCCCAGCGAATTGCGCTTCGCGCAATCGCAAGGCTAACCCACCCTACGGCACCGAATGCTTCGGACCCACCTTCCGCTGACACAGCGCCGCGACCGCCCCGAGCGCCAGCAGCGCAGCCGACACGTTCAGCGCATATGACAGGCTCCCCAGCGCATCGGTGATCGCACCCACCACGATCGGCCCGAGCGTCTGCCCGACGCCGAACGAGATCGTCATCGCTGCGATCGCGGTCGGCCAGGCCGCGGCTGGATAGTTGAAGCGCACGAAGGCGGTGGTCGAGCCGACCACGGCAAAGAAGGCGACGCCGAACACGATGGCGGAGGTCGCAAGCCATGCGGTCGACGTCCCGAGAATCGGGAGCGCCGCACCGAGCGCGTTGGTGCCGAGGATGATCGCGGTCGCGAGCCCGCCGCGGTCCAGCGCCAGCACGCGCCGCCAGAACCACGGCGTGACGAAGGCGCTGACCCCGATCAGGCCCCAGAACGCCGCCTGTGCCGCAGCGCCGCCGCCGGCGTCGCGCACATAGGCGATCATGAAGGTCATGTAGGCGATGTAGCCCGCGCCGAACATGAAGTAGGCGGCGAGATAGATCAGCACCGGCAGTATGGAGAACGAGGCGCCGCTACCTTCCGCAAAGTTTGTCGTGCTCTCGATGCGGATCAGAAACAGTGGGATCGTCATGGCGGCTGAGAGCAGCGTCAGCGCCCACCACACGATCCACCACGAGCCCGGACCGAACCACTGCAACGTGAAGGGTGCAATGAGCCCGGAGGCGAGGATGCCGATCCCGGGGCCGGCATAGAACAGGCTGAGCAGGAAATTGGCCCGCTCCGGCCGCGACTGGGCGATCACGGCGGTGAGCGCGCCGCCGGCCACGAACCCGGCCGCTGCGCCGAGCCCGGCGACCAGCCGGGCCAGGCTCAGGGCCCAAAAATTGCCCGTCAGCGCGCACAGCGCGAGCGAGGCGAGGCAGGCCAGGGTTCCGCCGCGGATCGCCGCCGCCCAGCCGACCCGCTTGATCAGCCGGGAGGCCATCAGCGCGCCCGCCAGATAGCCGACGGCGTTGATGGTGTTCATGAAACCGGCGGCCGAATAGGACCAGTGCAGGGAATCCCGCATGTCCGGCAGCACCAGCGCATAGGCAAAGCGGCCGATGCCGAGCCCGACGGTGGCGCCGAGCGACAGCGTCAGGATCAGCCGCGCGGGATGCGCGTGGTGCGAGGGGCGGCGGTCTTGAGCAAAGCTGTCTTGGGCGTGCAAGAGGTACTCCGGCAAGGTCGGACTGTGGCAGACCCCGCCGCCCCTGCACAGGCACGTCCCGGCAATGGTGTCTTGCCAAGCCTGCAATGCCGCACTAGCACTCCGCCCCGACCGTCATTCCGGGGCGCGCCGTTAGGCGCGAGCCCGGAATCCATTTTCCCGCGCGCGCTGTGGCCCGATGGATTCCGGGCTCGCTCGCTTTGCTCGCGCCCCGGAATGACGACAGAGGATCGAGAGGAACGGACCATGGCGACCCACAAACTGCTGCTGCTTCCCGGTGACGGCATCGGCCCCGAGGTGATGGGGGAGGTGAAGCGGCTGATCGACTGGCTGAATGCATCAGGCATTGCCAAATTCGAAACCGACACCGGCCTCGTCGGTGGCGCCGCCTTTGACGCGCACAAGGTGTCGATCTCGGAAGGCGACATGGCCAAGGCCAAGGACGCCGACGCCGTCATCTTCGGCGCGGTCGGCGGCCCCAAGTGGGATGCGGTTCCTTACGAGGTGCGCCCCGAAGCCGGTCTGCTGCGGCTGCGCAAGGATCTCGCACTGTTCGCCAATTTGCGTCCCGCCGTGTGCTATCCGGCGCTGGCGGACGCCTCGAGCCTGAAGCGCGAGGCGATCGAGGGTCTCGACATCGTCATCGTGCGCGAGCTCACCGGCGGCGTCTATTTCGGCGAGCCCAAGACCATCACCGATCTCGGCAATGGCCAGAAGCGCGCCATCGATACCCAGGTCTACGACACCTATGAGATCGAGCGCATCGGCCGCGTCGCCTTCGAGCTTGCCAAGAAGCGCAAGAACAAGGTGACGTCGATGGAGAAGCGCAACGTCATGAAGTCGGGCGTGCTCTGGAACGAGGTCATGACCCAGGTCCACAAGCGCGAGTATCCCGACGTCACGCTCGAGCACCAGCTCGCCGATTCCGGCGGCATGATGCTGGTGAAATGGCCAAAACAGTTCGACGTCATCGTCACCGACAATCTGTTCGGCGACATGCTCTCGGATATCGCCGCGATGCTCACGGGCTCGCTCGGCATGCTGCCCTCGGCGTCGCTCGGCGAGGTCGACGTCAAGAGCAAGAAGCGCAAGGCTCTGTACGAGCCCGTGCACGGCTCGGCGCCCGATATCGCGGGCCAGGGCCTCGCCAATCCGATCGCGATGATCTCGTCCTTCGGCATGGCGCTGCGCTACTCCTTCGACATGGGTGCGCTCGCCGACAAGCTCGATCAGGCGATCGCCGCCGTGCTCGCGAGCGGCCTGCGCACCGCCGACATCAAGTCGGAAGGCACCAAGGCTGCCTCGACCACGCAGATGGGCGAAGCGATCCTGAAGGAATTGCAGAAGCTGCACGCGTAAGGCTCACGCCGTCATTCCGGGGCGGCTCGAAGAGCCGAACCCGGAATCTCGAGATTCTCAGGTGCGCAATTGCGCACCATAGTTCGATGCTGCGCATCGCCCCGGAATGACGCAGCCAAGAAAAGCAAATGGCCGGGACGAGCCCGGCCATTTCGATGCAGATGTCTCGTTCAGCTCAATACAACGGCAATGGGAAGGCGGTCGGATAGCCGCCGACATCAGCCGGCGTCGAGAGCGGCTGGCGATCGATCGGGCGGTTGTTGTTTTCGCGTGCGAACGTTGGGTATCCGATCGCAGGCGGATACGCGTAGTCCATGAACTTGCGGTCGCCCGGATTGACCTCGGTGCCGCCGTCGAGCCAGGAGCGCTTGGTCACGTAGATGCGGGTGCGCGGGCCCTGCTGATAGACCACGTTGGGGCCGCCCGGACCGTAAAAGACGCGGCCGCGATCGTCGTAATAGCGCTTGGGCTTGGCCTCGGCCGAGGCGGCAAAACCGAGGACGGCAACGGCGCCCGCCGCAAGCCAGAGTGCCATTTTGTTCGCGGCGGTCAATTTCGAGCTCATCAGGTCCCCTTCAGGCGGCACGCCGCCAAGCAATTTCGCCGCATACTAGCGCGGCAAAGGTGACCGCAACTAGGTCAATTGGGTCACACCAGGCCGGAATAATCGGACCCGCGGCCAAAAGTTGCATCAAATCCAGCCACTTGTAGTCCCGGCCATTTGGGCTCGATGCGTCTCAAAGCGATCCGCGCAATTGCGCGTTCGCGGCGCCGTTCACCCAGTCAGCCGGGCCGAGCGGCCCGCAGGTGCGCCGCTTGAGCTCGGCTTGGGCGAACAATCCCGCCAGCTTGGGCTCATTGCCCGAGGTCAGCAGGGTCAGCCGGTTCAGCGTGCAGGCGATCGCGGCGCGGCGGGCGGGCAGCGTGTCGCCCTGGCAGGACCAGCCTGAGATCAGCAGGGCGGGCTGCTCGACCCGCTTGAGGTAGCCGAGGCAGGACGATGCGGGCCTGGCCGTGCCGGTCGGGCGAAACAGCGTAATCGGTCCGAACTTGGTGTCGATGGTGCCGGCTTCCTCGAGCGAAACGAGCTGGCCGAGACCCATGCGGTCGGCCATGTCTGGGATGACCGACCGCGTGGGGTCGAATTCCCCGCCGGTGCGGTAGATGGCGAGCTCGGCCATATCGCCGGCCCAGCGGATGACGTCCCTGCGGCCCCCTTCGGGGTGCCTTAGAATGGTGTAAGGCTCTGTTTTATCTGATGAATCGATCTGGCTGACGGCGAAGGCCGGATGCGAGCGGTCCGCCACGCTCCAGCCGAGCTTGGTCGGGGCCTCGTCGCCTCGCAAGGCCGGCAACTGACCGAGCGCGGCCAGGCCCAGGATGGCAAACAGCGCCAGCGTGCCCACATAGGCGAGCAGGCGCGCGAGCGTGCCGACAATCTCGTCGGCGATATCAGCCAGCGCCAGATGGAGTCTGGTCGTAGCGGGAATTTCGGCCGAATCGGCCTCGAACGGCTGCATCGAATGCCCGGGGGACGCGGTCACACGTTGTCTTGCGGGCGGTTCTCGCATAGAAGCGCTGCTCTTCCTGTTTAAGCGTCAGCTTCAGGAACGGGCTTTTTCATCGGAGAGTGAACGATGGGTTACAAAGTCGCAGTCGTCGGCGCGACCGGCAATGTCGGACGGGAAATGCTCAACATTTTGGATGAGCGCAAATTCCCCGCCGACGAGGTCGTGGCTCTGGCCTCGCGCCGCAGCGTCGGCGTCGAGGTCTCCTATGGCGACCGAACCCTCAAGGTCAAAGCGCTCGAGCACTACGACTTCTCCGACGTCGACATCTGCCTGATGTCGGCGGGCGGCTCGGTGTCGAAGGACTGGTCGCCGAAGATCGGCGCCGCCGGCGCGGTCGTGATCGACAATTCCTCGGCCTGGCGCATGGATCCGGACGTGCCGCTGATCGTGCCCGAGGTGAACGCGGATGCGACCAAGGGCTTTGCCAAGAAGAACATCATCGCCAACCCGAACTGCTCGACCGCGCAGCTCGTCGTCGCGCTGAAGCCGCTGCACGACAAGGCCACCATCAAGCGCGTCGTGGTCTCGACCTATCAATCGGTCTCGGGCGCCGGCAAGGACGCGATGGACGAGTTGTTCTCGCAGACCAAGGCCGTCTATACCAATGACGAGCTGGTCGCGAAGAAATTCCCCAAGCGCATCGCCTTCAACGTCATCCCCCACATCGACGTCTTCATGGAAGACGGCTTCACCAAGGAAGAGTGGAAGATGATGGCGGAGACCAAGAAGATTCTCGATCCCAAGATCAAGCTTACCGCCACCTGCGTGCGCGTGCCTGTGTTCGTCGGCCACTCCGAAGCCGTCAACATCGAGTTCGAGAATCCGATCACGGCGGACGAGGCGCGCGAGATCTTGCGCAAGGCGCCCGGCTGTCTCGTCATCGACAAGCAGGAGCCCGGCGGCTACGCCACGCCCTATGAAGCGGCCGGCGAGGACGCCACCTACATCAGCCGCATCCGCGAAGACGCGACGGTGGAGAACGGTCTCGCGCTGTGGTGCGTGTCGGACAATCTTCGCAAGGGTGCCGCGCTGAACGCGATCCAGATCGCGGAAGTGCTGATCAACCGCAAGCTGATCACCGCGAAGAAGAAGGCGGCGTAAGAGCTGCTGAACCCCTCTCGTCGTCCCGGACAAGCGCGCTCTTGGCAACGCGTAGCGTTGTCCAATAGCGGCGCGCAGATCCGGGACCCATAACCACAGGAAGTGGTTTGGCGAAGACTCGTGGTTACCGGCTTGCGCGACAATGCGAGCCTGGGGTTATGGATCCCGGATCTGCGCTTGCGCTTGTCCGGGATGACAATCTCGTTTGATGCGGCAGGGTACGAAACCGCCTACGCCGCGGCTCTGATGCTGCGAAATTCCTTCGCCACCTGATCCAGCACGAACAGCGATCCCTCGGCGACGCCAAAGTAGGCGCCGTGCGTTTGCATCTGGCCGGCTTCGACTGATTTGCGCACGAACGGGAAGGTCAGCAGGTTTTCGAGGCTGCGGAACACGGCGGCCTTCTCGATGCGCTCGACGAATTGCGCCATGGTCTCGCGCTCGCGCTGTTCGACCACCTCGCCGGGCTTGATGAACATCTGCATCCATTTGCCGATGAAATCGCCGGGGGTGAGCGGCTCGATCTTGTCGACGAAGGCGCGGATGCCGCCGCATTGCGCGTGGCCGAGCACCACGATGTGCTTCACCTTCAGCACCGTGACCGCATATTCCAGCGCGGCCGAGACGCCATGCGCGTTGCCGTCGGGCTGATACACCGGCACCAGATTGGCGATGTTGCGGACGACGAACAGCTCACCGGGGCCGACGTCAAAAATCACCTCGGGCGAGACGCGGGAATCGCAGCAGCCGATCACCATCACCTCGGGCGACTGCCCCTTTACCGACAATTCGCGGTAGCGCGTCTGCTCGGTCGGCAGCCGCTGCGTCGAAAAGGCCTTGTAGCCGTCAAGCAAGTGCTGGGGGAACGTCATCATGGCCCCATGCCTAATCATATACCGCAGGGCCGAACAAGCCTTTCGAATAGGCAGTCGAAGTGCTATCGCCTCGATCGAAGAACGGCCAAAAAGAGCCTTTCAGGGAACCCGTTCAGAGGAAATCATTTCATGACCCGCCCGCGCCGTAGTCATTTGTTCATGCCCGGCTCGAACCCGCGCGCGCTGGAAAAGGCGCGCAACCTGGCGGCCGACGGCCTGATCCTGGATCTGGAGGACTCCGTCGCCCCCGATGCCAAGGCGGTGGCGCGGGACCAGATCGCGGATGCGATCGCGGCGAAGAGTTTTGGCAAGCGCGAGATATTGATCCGGACCAACGGCCTCGACACGCCCTGGTGGGGCGACGACCTCGCGATGGCCGCCAAGGCCTCGCCCGACGGCATCCTCGTTCCAAAAGTCTCGAGCGCCGAGGATCTCGACACGATCGGCAGCCGGCTTGCCGAGCTTGGCGCTGCGCCTGATGTCAAGGTCTGGGCCATGATCGAAACCGCACGCGCCGTGCTGCATGCGGAAGAGCTCTCGGCGGCCTCGCGCGATCCCAAAACGCGGCTCGCAGGTTTCGTGTTCGGTCCGAACGACATCTCGCGCGAGACGCGGATCAAGATGCTGCCGGGACGCGCGGCGATGATCCCGATGATCACGCATTGCATCCTGGCGACGCGCGCCCACGGCCTCGAAATCCTCGACGGGCCCTACAGCGACATCAACAACAGCGAAGGCTTTGCCACCGAATGCGCGCAGGGCCGCGATCTCGGCTTTGACGGCAAGACGCTGATCCATCCCTCCCAGATCGACGCCTGCAACGCGATCTTCACGCCGCCCGAGGACGAAGTTGCGCGTGCGCGAAAAATCATCGCGGCGTTCGAATTGCCGGAGAATGCCTCGCGCGGTGCGATCAGGCTCGACGGGCAGATGGTGGAGCGCCTGCATGCCGAGATGGCGCGGCGCACGATCGCGATCGCCGATGCGATCGCAGCAATGGGCAAGTCGTAACAGCGCGGAGCGAAGATCAGCCGATCCCGCCCGCGTTGTGCAGGCGGATGACGAGCAGCGCCGCGACGGCGAGGACAATCGCCAATCCAATATGAGCCAGTGAGACGCGCATGGCGCCCCTCAATGGGTTGTCGCAGCCGTGTGATCCAGCGTCTCGAGCGTGGACGCGTTGAGGCAGAATTCCCGATAGTGCTCGGCGGCCGTGTGGTCAGCGAGATCGCGATGACACCTTACCTTGTCGGGACAGTGCGCGCAGACACGCTCGAGGTCGCGCAGCAGTAGTGGCTGGGTGCGGCTCAGACGCTCCTCGTCGATGCCGAGCTGCTCGAGCATCTTTGGCAGTTCGTCGGCGGCATGCGGCCCATGGCGAACCAGTTGCTCCAGCTCGCTCGGTGAAACCCGCAAATCGCTCGCGATGCGGTCGAAGTTGAAGCGGTCCATCTCGCGCATTTCCCTCAGCTCGCGGCGATGCTTGAGCCAGCCGGCGAAGGCGTCGATCAGGTCCTGAACCACGGGATAAGGTCTGGTCTCGGTGCTCATGGCGAAGCTCCATTCGGCTGCCAGGATTTGGTTCCGAATAGAGCACGTCGGCAAAATAGCGCGTTGCGCTGGATCAAACAGAAACTACACGAGAGCCGGCTAACGAAACCGCTCCGCCGCCCAGGCATAGAGGCTGCCCGGAATCGGCTTTTCGCCCCCGCGTCCCTTGGGTGAGATGTGCAGGCCGATGATCTCGGAGTCGCTGATCAAGCCGAGGTAACTCGACGGCTCGAAGAACAGTCTTGGTTCGGCGTGCACCGCATAGAACGACTGTTTTGGCAACGCATTCTCGAGCTCACCGAAACGACGCGCGAGCGCGGTCAATGCGGCCGGTCCGAAAATCGCCACGCGGATGTCGGAGAGGCGGTTGGAGCCACCGCGCAGGCGGCGCATCGCAAAGGTGATGCGATGGCGCAGCGACAGCCAGTCCGGCGTCAACTCGTCCTGCTCCATCAGATTCTCGAAGGCGCGAACGATGCCGTGCTCGGGCGGCAGGTACAGTACGGAGTTGCCGAGCTGGCGCGGCCGCTCCCAGGCGAAATAGGGTTTTGCCGGATCGATCTCGACCGGCCTCAAGAGCAGCACATCGGCATCGAGCCAGAGGCCTGCGCGCTTCGCCATCAGCTTCATGCGGAAGAAATCGCTGAACTGCAGCGTGGTCCAGTCGCGCCAGCTTCCGTCCGGCTGCGGCGGCCGCAGTCTTTCGGAGAACGCATGCGGCAGGATCGCTTCGGCGTCGGCATTGTCGACGCCGGCGGGAAGGCCGGGGATGGTGTCAAAACTGTAGACGGTCACCCTGTGGCCGGCCGCAATCTGCGAGCGCAGACAGGTCTGGCGCAGGGCGTCCATCGGGCCATGCCAGAAGGTGACGATTTCAGGCAACATGGGCGCAAGCTATAAAGGACAATGCCGGCAAAGAAAAAGCCCCGGCGCCGTCAGCACCGGGGCTCGACCAAAACGCCAGCTTCAGGCCCAGGCGCGCTCGCGCTTGAGCTTCTCTTCATAGGTGTCGATCGAGGCCTTCTTCTCCATCGTGAGGCCGATGTCGTCGAGGCCGTTGATCAGGCAATGCTTGCGGAACGGATCGATCTCGAACTTGACCTTGCCGCCGTCGGGACCGCGGATCTCCTGGTTCGGCAGGTCGATCGTCAGCGTCGCATTGGCGCCGCGCTCGGCGTCGTCGAATAGCTTGTCGAGGTCTTCCTGGGAGACGCGGATCGGCAAAATGCCGTTCTTGAAGCAGTTGTTGTAGAAGATGTCGCCGAACGAGGTCGAGATCACGCAGCGGATGCCGAAGTCGAGCAGCGCCCAGGGCGCGTGCTCGCGGCTCGAGCCGCAGCCGAAATTGTCGCCGGCGACCAGCACCTTGGCGCTACGATAGGCCGGCTGGTTGAGCACGAAGTCCGGGTTCTCGCTGCCGTCGTCCTTGTAGCGTTGCTCGGAGAAAAGCCCCTTGCCAAGTCCGGTGCGCTTGATGGTCTTGAGGTACTGCTTCGGAATGATCATGTCGGTGTCGACATTGATGATCTTCAGCGGCGCCGCGACGCCTTCCAGCGTAGTGAACTTTTCCATGGTTGGGCTTCCCGGTTAAAGTCAGGGGAGGGCTATTTATCCCGAAAGGGGCCCGAATCCTAGGCCGAATTCGGCAGGTCTCGTCTGCCTGCCTACTCTGCCTGGGCCTCGATCGCCTCCATATCGTCGTCCGACAGGCCGAAATGGTGGCCGATCTCGTGGATCAGGACGTGGCGGACGATATGGCCGATCGTTTCCTCATGCTCGGCCCAGTAGTCGAGGATCGGCCGGCGGTAGAGCCAAACCATGTTGGGCAGGCGGGGGATGTCGCCAGAGCTCTGGTGCGGCAGCCCGACCCCCTGGAACAGGCCAAGCAGATCGAACTCGCTCTCGCATTGCATCTCGTCGAGCACCTCCTCGGTCGGGAAGTCGTCGACCCGGATGATCACGCCTTCGCATAGCTTGCGAAACCGCGCCGGCAGGCGCTCGAAAATCTCGTGCGCCATCACCTCCATCTCGGCCAGCGAGGGCGCTTTCAGGTCCGTCCACATGCTCCCTCCATAGCGCGGGTTCCAAGGCGATGCATCCGGCTTTATAACCGCTGATACGGTTGACGTGGCTCACGAAAACGGGGAGCGTACGCCGCGCTTTTGGGGAACGTTGCAGTGAGCGGGACGATGCGGATAGCGGCAGTGGCGGTACTTTGCATGGGGTTGTTTTCGCCATTTTGCCCCGATGCCCACGCCCAGACGGCCGGCGGCCAGCTCGCACAGGCCGTTCCGCCAGACGCGCCGCCGCCGCGCAAGCGGCCGCCGACCAGGCTGCGCGTGCAGCCCTATTACTATGACGACGAGAACCGGGTGTACCCGCGCTACAATCCCGGCCCCGACGCGGTGCGCGAGTGCAACGCCACCTATGTCCAGGAATATCGGCCGAGCGGCACGGTGATCGTGCCGCGCATGAGCTGCTACTGGCGCCGCGGCTGACGCAGAGCATGATCCGGAAAAGTGGAATCCGGTTTTCCCTCGCGACAAACGCGGAACGCGTTTGCGCGGAGATCATGCTCAGTCAAAATAAGCGATATCGATCGTCAGATCGTATCGCGCCCTATTGGTTTCGTAATGCGCCGATCAAGCCGGCGCCGACGATCAGCACTGAAGCGCCGTAAACCAGGATTGCCATCACCGCCTGCGTGAAGGTGCTTGCCGTTCCCGCATCGACACCCGGTCCTTGCGCAGCAAGTGCCGCGCTCGCGCCAAGGAGCGCGCAAGCCGCAAGGGTGAAGCGGGAAATTCGCAGACCACGAGATCGGACCATGACCATCTCCTGCGTTCGTTCGATCAGGCTGGCTGTGGTGCGCAGGTGAAGCCTGCGCTGACGTCGTAGGCATGCCGCGGTTGGTCGGCATTCATCATTGCGGCAAGACCATTCATACACGATTCAGGCCGCACGCTCTAGCGTTCTCCTCAACGTCGCCACACGACGTTCGAACTAGATCGGAGGAGAAACGAGATGTCGTCTACCCAGGTTCTCGGCAAGGTGTTTGGTGTCGCCGCCGTCGGCGCGTTGATCGCTCTGGCTGCGCCGGCGGAGCGCGCACAGGCCGTATCGCTGATCAATCCCGGCGCCGCGCAATCGGTGCAGGATGCCGCGCAGCCCGCAACGGAAGTGCATTGGCGCGGGCATCGCTGGCATCATCACCACTGGCGTTGGCACCGCTGGCATCACCGCCACTGGTGACGCGGTGCGAAACAGGTCCGGATGACGGACCTGTTTTCGCTTGCGGATGACGTCATGAAGCCCGCATGCTGGCTGTTGCGGAGGGTGTCATGACGAAATGGATCGGAATGGTCGTGGCTGTGGGCATTGTAGGCTTGGCGCTGACCGCGCCAACTCCGTCGATTGCCACGACGCAGTCTGCAACGAAGTTTCAGGCGACCGACGTCGGCGCACGGCGACATGAACGCAAGTCCGGCGCCTGGCGCGCCGCGCCGCCTTACGAGCCCCGCTACTACGCGCGGCCCGTCTACTATCGGCCCTATCCCTACGGCGTGCCGGCGCCCTTCGTGTTCGGCTTCGGACCGTTTTGGTGGTGATGCGCTAGCCGCCAGGGTTGAAGCCCTTCACCAGCAGCACGGTGGCTTGCGCACCCGCCTTGCGATCCCTCGATATCTCCAGATAGTCCGGCGCATCCGAGAAGGCTTGGAACGACGCTTCGTCGGGAAACGACATCATCACCAGCTTGTCGCAGGGCCAGGTGCCTTCGAGCACGCGCGGGCTTTCATCAGCGGCGAGCAGGCGGCCGTTGAACTTGCGGAAGACGTCGAAGAATTTTGCCTGATAGCGGTCGTAGGCCGCGCGGTCGGTCATCTTCAATTGCGCGATCGCGTAGACGGTCATCCAAGATCTCCTTTCGCGTCACGGCGCATCTGCCGCAACTGTTGTTCATTCATGAGGCATTCACCTCGCTGTCTCTAATTTAATTTTGGGAGCGACTGCAACTGAAGAGGGCTGGCGCAGGCCGCGACGTACCTGCGAGAGCTTCAGATCCAGGGAGACGTTGATGCTGAGGATGATCGATCCCGGAGCGCGCGTGCTGCGCGGCCTCGGGCTTGCGGCCGTGGCAACGCTGATGCTGTCGGCGGGGACAGCGCGTCGCGCCGAGGCAGTGACTTTGATCAATCCGGCCACGGTGCCGGCGACGAAGGCCGCGTCCGACGACATGATCACGCAGGTTCGTCACGGTGGCGGCGGTCACGGGGGCCATGGTGGCGGTTTTCGCGGCGGCGGTTTCCACGGCGGCGGTTTCCACGGCGGCGGCTTCCGTGGCGGTGGTTATCACGGTGGCGGCTTCCGTGGCGCCCACATCGGAGGCTTCCGCGCCGCGCCGGTCTATCGCTCTCACATCGGCGGCTATCGCTACGGTGGCTTCCGCCACTACGGCGCCTATCGCCCCTACTACCGGCATCACTTCCACCGCCGCGTCTATTACGGCGGCTATTATCCCTACTACCACTATCCGCGCCGCTGCCGGATCATCTGGACCTATTACGGCCCGCGCCGCGTCTGCCGCTGGCATCGCTGGCACTATCCGTACCGCTATTGGTGATGTGAGTTGTTGCTGAAGCTATCCGCTGCGCGTCATGGCCGGGCATAGCCGTCCGAAGGACGGCGTCGCTTCCGCTCGCCTATGACCCGGCCATCTACGTCTTTGCCTCAACGCTGAAGAACGTGGATGCCCGGGACAAGCCCGGGCATGACGAAGGAAAAATTGGCTACAGTCAGCCCTTCAGCTTCCACGACGACGCTTTCCAGCGCATCAAATTCTCGATCTTCCATTGCCGGAACATCGCGGGCGGCCAGCGGCTCAGCCGAGAGGTCTCCTCGACCTCGGGTGGTGCGACGACGCGCAACGGCGTAGCCCGCCGACGGCGCTGCTGCGTCGCTTCGCTGATGAGATCGACATATTCGGGCTTGTTGACCATACGACTTGACCAATAAGACTTGGGCTCGCTGCCGCGCGACGAGCCCTCAGTCTTACCGGCGCCGCTTAAGGCACGATTGCCGGGATCGTTAGAATGTGAGGGAACGGCTCAGCGCCACTCCCGCACGTCGACAAAGTGCCCCGCGATCGCCGCCGCTGCCGCCATTGCCGGCGACACCAGATGCGTGCGGCCCTTAAAACCTTGGCGGCCCTCGAAGTTGCGGTTCGAGGTCGAGGCGCAGCGCTCTTCCGGCTTGAGCTTGTCGGGGTTCATGGCGAGGCACATCGAGCAGCCCGGCTCGCGCCATTCGAAGCCGGCCTTGACGAAGATCTTGTCGAGGCCCTCGGCTTCCGCCTGCTCCTTCACGATGCCGGAGCCCGGCACGACCATGGCGTTGACATGCGCCGAGACCTGCTTGCCTTCGGCGATCTTGGCCGCGGCGCGCAAATCCTCGATGCGGCCGTTGGTGCAGGAGCCGATGAAGACGCGATCGAGCTTGATGTCGGTGATCTTGGTGCCCGCCGTCAGGCCCATATATTTCAGCGCGCGATGCTTTGAGAGACGCTTGGCCTCGTCCGCGATCTTGTCAGGGTCGGGCACGAAGCCGGTCACGGAGATGACGTCCTCAGGCGAAGTGCCCCAGGTCACGATCGGCGGCAGCTTTGCCGCATCCAGGCGGATCTCGTGGTCGAAATGCGCGCCGTCGTCGGAACGCAGTTTCTCCCAGTAGCGCATCGCTTCATCCCAGGCTGCGCCCTTCGGCGACTTCGGACGATCGCGCAGGAAGTCGAACGCCTTCTGGTCGGGCGCAACGAGGCCGGCGCGCGCGCCGCCCTCGATCGACATGTTGCAGACCGTCATGCGGCCTTCCATCGTCAGCGAGCGGATCGCCTCGCCGGCATATTCCAGCACGTAGCCGGTGCCGCCGGCGGTGCCGATCTCGCCGATGATGGCCAGGATGATGTCCTTGCCGGTCACGCCATCAGGCAATTTGCCGTCGACGATCGCGCGCATGTTCTTGGCCTTCTTCTGGATCAGCGTCTGCGTCGCCAGCACGTGCTCGACCTCGGACGTGCCGATGCCGTGCGCGAGCGCGCCGAACGCGCCATGCGTCGAGGTGTGGCTGTCACCGCAGACGATGGTGGTGCCGGGCAGCGTAAAGCCCTGCTCGGGGCCGATGACGTGGACGATGCCCTGGCGCTTGTCGAACTCGTTGTAATATTCGATGCCGAATTCCTTGGCGTTCTCGGCCATCACGCGCATCTGCTCGATGCTCTCCGGATCCGGGTTCGGCTTCGAGCGGTCTGTGGTCGGGATGTTGTGGTCGACGACGGCGAGCGTCTTCTCCGGCGCGTGCACCTTGCGGCCCGAGGCGCGCAGGCCTTCGAACGCCTGCGGCGAGGTCACTTCATGGACCAGATGGCGGTCGATGTAGAGCAGGCAGGTGCCGTCCTCGGCTTCGTGCACCAGATGGTCGTTCCAGATCTTGTCGTACAGCGTGGTCGGCTTGGACATGAGCGTCAGCTCCAGCAATGTTTGATAGCGGTAGAGCGCGGCTTTGCGCGCGCGGCAGAGAAATCGTCAGCGCAGCAGCATCAGGCTGCGCGGCTAAGCTCTGACGTTGCCGAGGTCGCAAAGCGTCCGAAGAACCGGCCGGGCAGCCGCGAGCGATCGTCGATGACGATGCGCTTGGGTGCGATGCTGGTCGGATCTGGAAACATTCCAGGAATATATAGCAGGGAGATTTGGAAGCGCGAGGGCTTTGACGCGTACCTGCCACGCAACAAAAAAGCGCGGAGCCAAGCCCCGCGCTTTTGGAAACTTGCCTGGTGGCAGAGCTTACTCGTTGGCGGCGGCCGCGCGGTCCTGCTTCTCGACGATACGCGCCGACTTGCCGCGGAGATTGCGGAGGTAATAGAGCTTGGCGCGACGCACCTTGCCGCGACGCACCACCTTGATCGAGTCGATCATCGGTGACATCACCGGGAACACGCGCTCCACGCCCTCGCCGTAGGAGATCTTGCGCACCGTGAAGCTCTCGTTGAGGCCACCGCCGGAACGGCCGATGCAGACGCCTTCATAGGCCTGCACGCGGGTGCGGTCGCCTTCGACCACCTTCACGTTGACGATCAGGGTGTCGCCGGGGGCGAATTCCGGAATGTCCTTGCCGGCGGACAGCTTGTCGAATTGCTCTTTTTCGAGCTGCTTGATCAGGTTCATGGGTAAATCTCCATCGGCGCGCCCAGCCTTGAGAAACGGGGGCTGCGCAAAATTCGTCTATCCAGCCATTGCGGATTTGGCCGCTCCTATAAGGCAAGCCGGAGCGTTTGTCACCCGTCTGTCGTGTTTTTTGGCGCTTTTTGGCGGGCGCGCCGTTTTGGCACATCGCTCGGGACTTTGCTCGGGATTCGGGCCCACAAATCCGGTCGCCGGGCGGCTGTCAGGGCCTCGGATTCCGCCCGCCGCCAGGCCGCAACCTTGGCATGGTCGCCGGAGGTCAGGATCTCTGGGATCGGGACCCCCTCGAAAAGCTGCGGGCGGGTGTATTGGGGGTACTCCAGAAGGCCCTCGGAAAAGCTTTCCTCGGTGCCCGAGGCCTCCTTGCCCATGACCCCCGGCAGCAGCCGGACGCAGGCGTCGATAAGCGCCAGGGCCGCGATTTCGCCGCCGGACAGCACGTAATCGCCGATCGAAACCTCCTCCAGCCCCCGCCCGTCGATCACCCGCTGGTCCACGCCTTCGAAGCGGCCGCAGACGATCAGGGGGCCGGGGCCCTCTGCGAGTTCCACGACGCGAGCCTGGGTCAATGGCCGACCCCGCGGGCTCATCAGGAGTTTTGGCCGATCCGGGCCTATCCCGGCGGCGTCGATCGCGGCGGCCAGAACGTCCGCCCGCAGCACCATGCCGGGCCCGCCGCCGGCCGGGGTGTCGTCGACGCTGCGATGGCGGTCGGTGGCAGAGGCCCGGATGTCCCGCGCCTCCAATTCCCACAGCCCTGACGCGAGCGCCCGGCCGGCGAGGCTCACGCCGAGCGGCCCCGGAAACATCTCCGGGAATAGCGTCAGCACGGTCGCGCGCCAGATGCGTGTTGGGTTGGTCATCGCTTCCCAATTCTCGTCGTCCCGGACAAGCGAGCGGAGCGAAGCGCCGATCCGGGACCCATAACCACCGCAGTCCGATTTGCGATGGCTGGTGCAATCAACTTAGCCAAAAACCACGGCCTGTGGTTATGGGTCCCGGCCCCCCGTGCGCTCTTTGCGCACTAGGCCGGGACGACTCGGGGAGGGATCCTCGCCTTCGATCTCCTGCGGCAGCGCGATCACGACACGGCCTCCCGTGAGATCGACCTCGGGCACGACGGCGTTGGTGAACGGCAGCAGCATGGTGGTGCCCCTCAGTGGCGCGATTTCGATGATGTCGCCGGCGCCGAAATTATGGATCGCGAGCACGCGGCCGAGCGGCTCGCCTGCCGTGGTGACGGCGGCGAGTCCGATCAGGTCGGTGTGGTAATATTCGTCGTCGTCGGTCGCGGGAAGTTTTTCGCGCGCGACATAGAGCTCGATGCCGTTGAGGCGTTCGGCCTCATCGCGGGTCGCAACGCCCTTGAACGTTGCGACCAGATGGTCTTTGGCCTCGCGCATTTGCGCGATTTCGAACTGGCGCTTGCCGTCCTTGGACAGCAGCGGACCATAGCGGCGGACGGCAAAGGGATCTTCGGTGAAAGTCCACAGTTTGACCGCGCCGCGCACACCATGCGCGGCGCCGATCCGCGCGACGCAGACCAGCGCCGGCATGTCCAAGCCTTACGCCTTGGCGGCGGCTTCGGCCTGCGCCTTGCGCTCCTTGCGCGGCACGGCCTTCTGCGGGTTGCTGCGCGCTTCGCGCTTCTTGACGCCGGCAGCGTCGAGGAAACGCATCACACGGTCCGACGGCTGCGCGCCCTTGGCGAGCCAGGACTTCACCTTGTCCATGTCGAGCTTGAGGCGGGACTCGTTGTCCTTCGGCAGCAGCGGGTTGAAATAGCCGAGGCGCTCGATGAAGCGGCCGTCGCGGGGGAAGCGCGAGTCGGCGACGACGACGTGATAGACGGGACGCTTCTTGGTGCCTGCGCGCGCGAGGCGGATAACGACGGACATCTAGTTCTCCTTCAAAGTACAGTTTGTTCGGTTGATTGGTATTCCGCGTTGCGCGAGACCGGTTGAGATCCCGTGCGACGAATTCGTCATTTCTTCTTGCCGGGAAAACCGCCGAGGCCCGGAAGGGTCGGCTTGCCGCTGAGGCCCGTAAGCCCCGGCAAATTCGGTAGGCCTGAGCGAAGGCCGGGCGGCAGATCCTTCGGCAGGTTCGGCAGACCCTGTCCGCCACCGCCGCTCTGCATCTTCTCCTGCATCGCCTTCATCTCTTCCGGCGAAGGCATCTTCATGCCGCCGCCAAAGCCCATCGCCTGGGCGATGCCGGCGAGCGGGCCGCGCTTGCCCGAGCCCATGGCCTTCATCACGTCGGCCATGTTCCGGTGCATCTTCAGGAGCTTGTTGACCTGCTCGACGCTCTGGCCGCTGCCGGCGGCAATGCGCTTCTTGCGGCTGGCCTTGAGGACGTCGGGATGACGGCGCTCGTCGCGCGTCATGGAATCGATGATCGCGACCTGGCGCTTCAGGATCTTGTCGTCGATCCCGGCGGCTGCGATCTGGTTCTTCATCTTGGCGATGCCGGGCATCATGCCCATCAGGCCGCCGATGCCGCCCATGCTCGCCATCTGCTGCAATTGCTCGCGCATGTCGTTGAGGTCGAACTGACCCTTGCGCATGCGCTCGGCAACACGCGCGGCCTTCTCGGCGTCGATATTGGCGGCAGCTTTTTCGACCAGCGACACCACGTCGCCCATGCCGAGGATGCGGCCGGCGATACGTGAGGGGTGGAAATCTTCCAGCGCGTCGGTCTTTTCACCGGTGCCGATCAGCTTGATCGGCTTGCCGGTGACCGCGCGCATCGACAGTGCAGCGCCGCCGCGGCCGTCGCCGTCGACACGCGTCAGCACGATGCCGGTGAGCCCCACACGCTGGTCGAAGGCGCGGGCGAGGTTGACGGCGTCCTGACCTGTCAGAGAGTCGGCGACCAGCAGCACTTCGTGCGGATTGGCTGCGGATTTGATCGCCGCGGCCTCCGCCATCATCTCCTCGTCGAGCGTGGTGCGGCCGGCGGTGTCGAGCAGCACGATGTCGTAGCCGCCGAGCTTGCCGGCCTCTAGCGCGCGCTTCGCGATCTGCGGCGGCTGCTGGCCCTGAACGATCGGCAGGGTCGGAATGTCGAGGTCGCGGCCGAGCACGGCCAGCTGCTCCATCGCCGCCGGACGGTAGACGTCGAGCGAGGCCATCAGCACCTTGTGCTTGTCGCGCTGGACGAGGCGGCGGGCGAGCTTGGCGGTGGTGGTGGTTTTGCCGGAGCCCTGCAGACCGACCATCATGATCGGCACCGGCGGCACCGCATGAACGTCGATGGTCTGTCCGTCCGAGCCGAGCGTATTGACCAGCTCGTCATGGACGATCTTGACCACCATCTGGCCGGGGGTCACCGACTTGACGACGGTGGCACCGATCGCCTGCTCGCGGACGCGCTCGGTGAAGCTGCGCACCACTTCGAGCGCGACGTCAGCCTCCAGCAGCGCGCGGCGCACCTCGCGCATCGCGGCGTCGACGTCCTTTTCGGTCAGCGCACCGCGCCCCGTCAGACGATCGAGGATGCCGCCAAGCCTTTCCGACAGATTGTCGAACAATGAAGTCGTCCTTTGTCTTGCTCGCTGAGAAATGCGATCTTCCAAACACCTTTGCGCCCGAGGGCGCACAGCGCTGTCGGGCGTTGACCTCTGGCCTCCGGGGCCAGGCGGCGGGTCGAAAAGAAAGCCTTTCCGAGAAAGTCCGCGCCTTAAACGCCGCCGGGGGGCAAAAGTCAAGGAAAGTTAGGCGCTGCGAGCCCGCCCGTTAAGGCAAGGTACTGAAAATATTCCGGTTCTTGCGCCGTGTTCCAATTTGGCCGGCGCCGCCCATATAGCCGGTGATGTCCTACCGTCCACCCACGCCCTAAAAGCCCGTTCGTGCCCATCACCCGCCGCCGCTTCCTTGGATCATTTGCCGGCCTCGCCGCCGCGATCGGCGTGCCGTCTCTCTGGATGACCTACATGAAAACCTACGACGGACCGGTCTCCGACCATTTTGACGGGCTGCATTTCTTCGATCCCGACGGGGCGCCGCCGAAATCGCTCGGCGAAGTCCTGCGCTGGCAGTTCGGCGGCGGGCGCAAGCGCGCGGCCTGGCCCGACTGGGCGCCGAGCCCCCACGCCGATACGCCGCCGCCGCGCGTTGCGGGCGACAAGGTGCGGCTGTCCTTCGTGGGCCATGCGAGCTGGCTGATCCAGACCGCTGGTCTCAACATCCTCATCGATCCCGTCTGGTCGGAGCGCGTTTCGCCGATCGGCTTTGCCGGCCCCAAGAGGCACAACGATCCCGGCATTGCCTTCGACAAGCTGCCTGACATCGACGTCGTGCTGGTGTCGCACGGCCATTACGATCATCTCGACATCGCAACGCTGTCGAAACTCACTGCGAGCTTCTCGCCGCGCGTGATCACGCCGCTCGGCAATGACGTCACGATGCGCGAGAATGACTCCGCGATCAGAGCGGAAGGTTTTGACTGGAACGACCGCGTCGAGCTCGGCAACGGCGTTGCCGTCACGCTGGTGGCGACGCGGCACTGGTCGGCGCGCGGTCTGTTCGATCGCAACAAGGCGTTATGGGCAAGTTTCGTGCTGGAGACGCCTGCGGGAAAAATCTACATCGTCTGCGATTCCGGCTATGGCGAGGGCAAGCATTTTCGCCGCGTCGCCGAAGCTCATGGTCCCCTGCGGCTCGCGATCCTGCCGATCGGCGCCTATGAGCCGCGCTGGTTCATGCGCGACCAGCACATGAACCCTGAAGATGCAGTGAAGGCGCTGGCCGACTGCGGCGCGCAAACCGCGCTCGCGCATCATCACGGCACGTTCCAGCTTACCGACGAAGCGATTGATGCACCGGTGCAGGCGCTCGCGGAGGCGTTGAAGGGGGCAGACGTTCCGCCGGAGCGGTTTGTGGCACTGAAGCCGGGGCAGGTGGTGGAGGTTTGATTCTCGCTGGTGAAAGAAATTCCGCCGTCGTTCCGGACAAGCGTGCTCCTGGCAACGCGTAGCGTTGTCCAGAGCGGAGCGCAGATCCGGAACCCATAACCCCAGGGAAAAGTTGCGGCGCGAGCCGGTAACCTCGAGTCTTCGCCAAACCACTCACTGGGGTTATGGGTCCTGGCGTTCGCCAGGACGACAGTGGTGTGCGTTGCGCGAGCCTGCCTCTTACGGCTCCTTCTTGATCGCCCAGCTCACACTCACCGTCACCGACAGCGTCTCCTCACCGGTCGCGATCGGTACGGGAGCTGCGGCCATCGGGGCGGGGGCCATCCGAGCCTTGAACATCGGGACCGGCGCGCCGCCTTCCGTAATCGCGAGCGGTACACCCAGTGTCACACCGGCGGCCTTGGCATAAATCTCGGCCTTGCGGCGCGCGTCCGCGAGCGCCTGCTCACGGGCGCCGTCGAGCAGCTTTGAGGCCTGGGTCACCTCGAAGGAGATGTTGCCGACGTCGTTGGCACCTGATGTGACCAGCGTGTCGATCACGCTGGCGACCTTGGTCACGTCGCGGATTCTCACCGTGACGCGGTTGCTGGCGCGGAAGCTGACGATGCCGCGCTGCGTCTCGGACACTTTGGACGAGGTGGCATATTGCGGCTGCAGCGACAGCCGCGAGGTCTGATAGTCCTTCTCGTCGATCCCCGCGCCTTTCAGCGCAAGCAGCACCTTGCCCATCGCCGCGTTGTTGGCGTCGGACGCCTCTTTCGCGGTCTTCGCATCCGTCGCCACGCCGGCATCGATATGCGCAAGATCCGGGGCGGCGGAAACGGTCGCTTCGCCGCTCACAGAGATCGCGGACGGAAAATCATCGGCAAGTGCAGGCGTTGCCGCGAGCGCGGCGGCGAAGATGCTGGCGATGGTGATGGGGCTCTTCATCGGTCTCATTTCCAGGGCACTTACTTCAGCGGCACGTAGACGTTGATCACGAGCTTGTCCTCCGCCGTCTTCAGGGGATCGGTGAGGTACTCCTCGATGAACGTGTCCTTGGCTTCGAGCCTCTTGTCGTCGAGGTGATTGGTGATCGCCTCATAGGTGTTGTCCATGTTGTCGTAGGAGCCGCGATGGACGAATTTCAGCGCCTTGCCCTCCGGCGATTTGCCTACGCTCATGTCCTTGGCGAGATTCTTCGGGTCCTGGTCGACCGGGATTTCGGCGAGGAAGGTGAAGCCGGTGTCGTCGGTCGAGGTGTAGACGATCATCATGTTGCCGTTCGGCTTGATGCCCTGCTTGGTGAGCACCGTGTTCAGCGCCTTGAACGCATCGATCAGCGTGTCGAAGGCCGAGTCCCAGTTCGCGGTGCCTTTGACCATCACGACCTTTTTCGGCTCCAGCGAGAATTCCTCGCCGAAGGGATCGGCGGTCTTGACCGGAACGTCTGACGGCGACGGGGTGGTGCTGGCCGCCGGCGGAGCGGTTGGGCTCGGTGAGGGCGAGGCACTGGCTGCCGGGGTCGGGCTTGTGGCCGGGCTTGGCGTTGCCGCGGGCGATGCGCTGGCGGCCGGCGCAGGCTCGGCGGTGGGTGACGCGCTCGCGGCCGGGGCTGGGGACGCCGATGGTGCCGGCGCGGGGCTGGCGGAGGCCGCCGGGGCCGGGCTCGGACTGGCTGACTGCGCCAAAGCGCCAAAATTGCTGACCGAAATGGCTGCTGCCGGGATCAGCGCGGCCAAAGCGAGGCGGAAGAGGAAAGGGCGGTTCATTCTCATTGTCTCCAAGGCCACATCCAGGGCCAAGTTCAAGGCCAACCCGGCGCGTCCCGGTTCGCGCGAAACGCCGCCGTTCTAACACGCAACAGCCGAATACGTCCCATGACAGATGCGTCATGGCAGATGCGTCACGGCCAGGCGCACCAAATCACTGGTCAAGCCGCCAATGATCGCCATATAAGGCAGGCGAAATTCAGGATATTTCATGAGCGCGCTGGCCAACCACGCATTTGCCAAGATGAACGGCATCGGCAACGAGATCGTCGTTGTCGACATGCGCGATTCCGTCGGCCGCGTTACGCCGGATGACGCCCGCGCGGTGGCCTCCGCCAATGGCGGCGTGCCCTACGACCAGCTCATGGTCCTGCAGAAGCCGCGGCTCGACGGCACCGAAGCCTTCATCCGCATCTACAACAATGACGGCTCGGAAGCCGGCGCTTGCGGCAACGGCATGCGCTGCGTGGTGCGGCGGATTTTCGAGAAGACCGGGCAGACCACGGCGACGTTCGAGACCGCAGCGGGCCTGCTCAACTGCTGGCAGGGTCCGGCGCCGAACCTCTACACCGTCGACATGGGCGCGCCAAAATTCGGCTGGCAGGACATTCCGCTGGCGGAAGAGTTTCGCGACACCCGCTACATCGAATTGCAGATCGGGCCGATCGACAAGCCGATCCTGCATTCGCCCTCGGCTGTCAGCATGGGCAATCCGCACGCGATCTTCTGGGTCGACGACGTCAACGCCTACGACCTCGGGCGTATTGGTCCGCTGCTGGAAAATCATCCGGTCTTCCCGGAGCGCGCCAACATCACGCTCGCCCATATCGTCGATCGCGATCACATCACGATCCGCACCTGGGAGCGCGGGGCCGGCCTGACCCGGGCCTGCGGCTCGGCGGCCTGCGCCACGGCCGTGGCGGCCGCGCGGCTGAAGCGCGCCAATCGCAACGTCGAGATCGCGCTGCCCGGCGGCAAGCTCGGCATTGAATGGCGCGAGCGCGACGATCACGTTCTGATGACGGGCACGGCGACCTTCGAGTTTGAGGGCAATTTCGATCCGGCGCTGTTCGCGCCGGTCGCCTGATGGCCGTCGACGTCCTAACCTTCGGCTGCCGCCTCAACGCTTTCGAGGCCGAAGTGGTCCGCCGCGAGGCGGAAGGCGCAGGGCTCTCAGACACCATCGTCATCAATAGCTGTGCCGTCACCAATGAGGCGGTAGCGCAGGCGCGGCAGTCGATCCGCAAACTGAAGCGCGAGCGGCCAACTTCGCGCATCGTCGTCACCGGCTGCGCGGCGCAGACGCAAGGTCGCATGTTCGCCGATATGGCCGAAGTTGATCGCGTCGTCGGCAATGACGACAAGATGAAGGGCGCATCCTGGCGCGCGGCGCGTGCCGCGTTCGATCTCGGCATAGCTGAAAAGATCGCGGTCAGCGACATCATGGCGGTCAGGGAGATGGCGCCGCATCTCATCGACGGCTTTGCCGCCGGCCTGCCGCGCGTCTTCGTCCAGGTGCAGAACGGCTGCGACCATCGCTGCACCTTCTGCATCATTCCCTACGGCCGCGGCAATTCGCGCTCGGTGCCGATGGGCGCTGTCGTGGAGCAGGTGCGCGCGCTCACCCAGCGCGGCCATGCTGAGATCGTGCTGACCGGCGTTGACCTGACGAGCTATGGCGCCGATCTTCCGGGCACGCCGAAGCTCGGCATGCTGACCAAGCAGATTTTGCGGCATGTGCCGGAACTGAAGCGCCTGCGCATCTCCTCGATCGATTCGATCGAAGCCGATTCCGACCTGCTCGATGCCATCGCCGACGATGCACGGCTGATGCCGCATCTGCATCTGTCGCTGCAGTCGGGCGACGACATGATCCTGAAACGCATGAAGCGGCGGCATTTGCGCGACGATGCAATTGCGTTCTGCGCGCAGGTGCGCAGGCTGCGGCCGGACATCGCGCTCGGCGCCGACATCATCGCGGGCTTTCCAACCGAGACCGAGGAGATGTTTTCGCGTTCGCTCGATCTGGTCGAGGAATGCGATCTCACCTTCCTCCACGTCTTCCCCTATTCGCCGCGCCCGGGCACGCCGGCCGCACGAATGCCGCAGGTCGCCGGCGCCGCGATCAAGGAGCGCGCGAAGCGGCTCCGTACCGCGGGCCAAGCGGCGTTGCGGCGGCGGCTGCAGGCTGAAGTGGGCGAGACACGCGAAGTGCTGATCGAAAGCGACAGCCAGGGGCGGACGGAGCATTACTTGCCGGTGGCGATTGCGGGTCGGCTCATTGGGAGTGTGGTGTCGCTCAAGATCGCAGGTGAGAATGGCGAGCGGCTAACCACATAATCCGCTGTCGTCGCCCGGCTTGACCGGGCGACCCAGTACGCCGCGGCTTCTCCGTATCCTCTGACTGTCTCTGGAATACTGGATCACCCGCTTTCGCGGGTGATGACAGCCTGCGCTTGGTGAAAGCTTGCGTACGATTACGACGCCCGCACCTGCCAGAACCGCAGCGTCCGCTTCGCGTTCTCCGGCGTCATCCTGGCAAAATGGTTTTGCGCTTTCGCAAGGTCGGCGGGGCGCATTGCGCCGGTGGCGTAGCGGCATTCCAGCATGGCGCTGGTGGTTTCCCAGCTCAATTGCGCGGCACGGCAGGGCACGAGCAGGCCATCGTCGCGCAGGCTCTGCATCAGCGGGCGGATGACCTCGACGGTGGTGCCGGCCAGCACCGCCAATGCAGCCACGGCCTCTTCGTAGCGGCGCTGCACGGCAAACCCGCGGAGCGTCGCCTCAGAGAGTTGGCCGGCCTCCTTGAGCTTGTCGATCGCGCGCTTGGCGCCGACGAAGTCGCGGATAGCAGACATGTCGCGGTCGGCGCCCGCGGCAACGGCGGCGATTGCGTTCTGGATCTCCTCGAACAGATGCGGTGGTGCGCGCGACAACAGGCGCGTGCGGACGGCGTCGGTCGCGGAGCGTAGCAATTGCCGGCGCATATCCGCGGGCAGGTCGATGCGCACGCCCACCTGCACGGTCAACTCGGGATCGCTCTCGGCCTGGCCGACGATGGTCGCAAATCCCCTGAGCGAGAACCGCGCGCCGGGATTGGCGGCGATCTTTCGGCTGACGCTCGGATAGCGGCGCGCCAGCAGCGCATCGGTCACGACTTCCTTCAGCCACCAGCGGCCGGAGATCGCGAGCAGATGCTGCTCGCTCTTGGTCGTCGCGATCTCGAGCAACTCGTCCTCGCCGAGACGCGGCGATTCCTGCAGAACTGGGCCGGCGATCCTGATCTCGTCGTGACGGGCGAGGTGGCGGATGACGGAAGGCGGCGCCTGCGCAATCGGCGCGAGCTGGGCGCTGATCTCGGCCAGCGCAAAGCGCGCGCCCATGTCGGCGATCGCCCGTAGCTCGATGGTCTTGATCAGCCGCTCGAGCACGTCGTCGAACAGCTCGATCTGCTCGTCATTGAAGCTGCCGGCCGACGACAGGAATAGGTCGGTGACGCGCTGCGCCGTTTCAATGCGCTTCTCGGGCGAGCCGAGACGGATGGCCGCGTCGACCTCGTCGATGATCGATTGCTGGGCCTGCGGCATAGCGCGTTGCTCGTCCTGAGCGGGATCAAAATGCTTTTTCTAAGCAACCGATATCTTTAGAGATAACCGCTGAAGGGTTCGTTAAGCATGCCGTCCGGAGCAAGGCGACAGGCCGCTATTCGCCGTTCCAGCCACAGGCTCTGAGCCGCTCCTGCATATGCGCTGGCGCGGGAGCCACAACGCGCACAGGTTCCTTGTTCCTGGAGATCGGCACCACGATCTCGCGGGAATGCAGGTGCAGCCGCGGTTCGCCGAAGCGCGGACCGTTGCCGTAGATGTTGTCGCCGTAGATCGGCCAGCCCTGGGCGGCCGTATGCACGCGCAGTTGATGGGTGCGGCCGGTAACCGGTTCCATCGCGAGCCAGGTGAAACCTTCGCCCCGGCCCATCACTTTCCAGTTGGTGACGGCCTTCTGCCCTTCCGGGTCCGGCTTCTGCCACCAGCCGCGCTCGGCATTGAGGCGGCCGAGCGGCAGGTCGATCGTGCCTTCGTCCTCGGCGGGACCGCCCTCGACCACGGTCCAGTAGGTCTTGCCGATCTTGCCGTGCTTGAACAGCAGCCCGAGCGAGGCGGTCGCCTTGCGATGGCGGCCAAGCACGAGGCAGCCGGAGGTGTCCTTGTCCAGCCGGTGGGCCAGCACCGGCGGCCGCGGCAGGCCGAAGCGGAGGGCGTCGAAGGAGGATTCCAGATTGGCGCCGCCCTTGGGGCCGCGATGCACGGGGAGCCCGGCCGGCTTGTCGATGACCAGCATCAATCCGTCGCGATGGAGCACGCGCGCCAGGATCTCATCGGCGGTCAGTTCGGGAACATCGAGCAATTGCAAGGCTTTCGGTCAAGACTTTCGTTTGCGGGCCGGAACGGCTAACACGCCCCCATGAACGATACCACCTCCGACACCCCCAAACTGAGCTGGTGGCGCCGCCTCTCCAACGGGCTGAAGCGCACCTCGTCCTCGCTCGGCACCGCGGTCGCCGACCTCGTCACCAAGCGCAAGCTCGACCGCGCCATGCTCGATGACATCGAGGATGTTTTGCTGCGCGCCGATCTCGGCACCGAGGTCGCGGTCAGGATAGCTGATGCCGTCGGTACCGGCCGCTATGACAAGGCGATCTCGGCGGACGAGGTGAAGGACGTCGTCGCGACCGAAGTCGAAAAGGTGCTCTCGCCGGTTGCGCGGCCCCTGGAGATCGATGCGGGCAAAAAGCCCTTTGTCGTTCTCGTCGTCGGCGTCAACGGTTCCGGCAAGACCACGACCATCGGCAAGCTCGCGGCAAAGTTCTCGGCCGAGGGCCGCAAGGTGATGCTGGCCGCCGGCGACACCTTTCGCGCCGCCGCGATCGAGCAGTTGAAGGTCTGGGGCGACCGCACCAAGGTGCCGGTGATTGCGGGCGCGCAGGGCTCCGATTCAGCGAGCCTCGCTTTCAGCGCGCTGACGGCGGCGACCGAGCAGAAAATGGACGTGCTCCTGATCGACACCGCGGGCCGTCTCCAGAACAAGGCCGAGCTGATGAACGAGCTCGAAAAGGTCGTGCGCGTGATCCGCAAGGTCGATGCCTCGGCGCCGCATGCGGTGCTGCTGGTGCTGGATGCCACCGTCGGCCAGAATGCGCTGTCGCAGGTCGAGGCGTTCCATCGCACCGCCGGAGTGACCGGTCTCGTGATGACAAAGCTCGACGGCACCGCGCGCGGCGGCATTCTGGTGGCGTTGGCCGAAAAGTTCAAACTGCCGGTGCACTTCATCGGCGTCGGCGAAGGCGTCGACGATCTCGCCCCCTTCACCGCGCGCGATTTTGCCCGCGCCATTGCCGGAATCGAAAGCTAGGGATCGAGAGCTGATGGACAAGACCCAGCCACATCCGCTGTTCAAGCTCGCGACCGAGCTCGGTCCGCTGCTCGTGTTCTTCTTCGTGAATTCGAAGTTCAACCTGTTCGCGGCGACCGGCGCCTTCATGGTCGCGATCGTGATCGCGATGATCGCGTCCTATGTGGTGACGCGCCATATCCCGATCATGGCGATCGTCACCGGCGTGATCGTGCTGGTGTTCGGCACGCTGACGCTGGTGCTGCACGACGAGACCTTCATCAAGGTCAAGCCGACCATCATCTATGGCCTGTTCGCGGCGATCCTCGGCGGCGGGCTGTTGTTCGGCCGCTCCTTCATCGCCGTCATGTTCGACCAGGTGTTCAACCTGACCTCGCAGGGCTGGCGCATCCTGACACTGCGCTGGGCGCTGTTCTTCTTCGGCCTGGCGATCCTCAACGAGATCGTCTGGCGCACCCAGAGCACGGATTTCTGGGTCAACTTCAAGGTCTTTGGCGTGACGCCGCTGACCATGGTCTTCGCCATCGCGCAGATGCCGCTGACGAAACGCTACCACCTCGCGCCGGTGTCGCTGGAGACCAGCGAGGCCGAGGCTGGGGATGTGAGGAAGGGCTGAAGCGAAGCGGCTCGCCACACATACCGCTGTCATGCCCCGGCTTGACCGGGGCATCCAGTACGCCGCGGCTTCTCCGTATACGACTGCCGCCTCTGGAATACTGGATCGCCCGATCAAGTCGGGCGATGACAGTTGAGTGCGTGGCACGCGACGGCGCTCAGCTTCCCGCCTTCAACGCCTTCTCCAGCTCCGGCATCAGCACGCCACTGAGATTCGCCGGCGTGATCGGGCCGACCAGCTTGTAGACGATGGTGCCCTCGCGTCCCACGACAAAGGTCTCCGGCACGCCGTAGACGCCCCATTCGATCGAGGCGCGGCCGTTGGGATCGGCGCCGACGCTGCCGAAGGGATTGCCGTAGCGCCCCAGGAAGCGCCGCGCGTTGTCGACGGCATCCTTGTAGTTGATGCCGACGAGCTGAAAACGCTTGTCCTTGGCGAGCTCGGTGAGCAGCGGGGCCTCGTCATGACAGGGCACGCACCAGGATGCCCAGACGTTGACCAGGCTGACCTTGCCCTTGAACGCGGCCGGATCGAGTCCCGGCACCTGCGCGCCGTTGTTCTGCAGCCCTTCGAGCGGGGGCAGTGTGGTTTGCGGCGCGGGCCGCCCGATCAGCGCGGAGGGAATCTTCGAGGGATCGCCGCTGCCGAGGCGAAACCAGAACAGCGCCGCGAGGGCGAGGAATGCGATCAGCGGCAGTGCCACCAGGAAGGTGCGGCGCGGCGGCGAATTTGTCGAGGTCGATGGCTCGCTCATCGCATATCCGTCGCGCTGCGGCCGGAACGTCTGACAATGCCACTCTCCTCCAGCGCGCGCAGCCGCTGCGTCTGGCTGCGATAGTCGATGATGACCCAGGCGATCAGGATGATCACCACGATCGCGGCCGCGAGATACGACGTGACGATGAAGGAAGCGTAGGGACCGAGCGACATCGTCATGCGGCCCCAACTTCTTTTGACGCGTTTTCTTGACGCGAGCCGGTGCCCACTTCGCTCGAAAACGCTACGCGGCTTGCCTGCATCATCTGCAGGGAGCGGACGCGGCGGCGCAAGATCTCGTTGCGCATCGCCGCCAGATGCAGCGTGAGAAACAACAGCGTGAACGCGATCGCCATCACCAGCAGCGGAATCAGAAACGATTTGTCGAGCGTCGAGCCGCCCATGCGCATCACCGAGGCCGGTTGGTGCAGCGTGTTCCACCAGTCGACCGAGAATTTGATGATCGGCAGGTTGATCGCGCCGACCAGCGTCAGCACTGCGGCGGCGCGCGCCGCGCGCGAGGGATCGTCGACCGCGCGCCACAGCGCCATCAGGCCGAGATACATCAGGAACAGGATCAGCACGGAGGTGAGCCGCGCATCCCATTCCCAATAGGTGCCCCACATCGGCCGGCCCCAGAGCGAGCCGGTGAGTAGCGCGAGGAAGGTGAAGGCGGCGCCGATCGGGGCGGCGGCCTTTGCCGCGACGTCGGCGAGCGGATGGCGCCACACCAGCGTGCCCAGCGAAGCGATGCTCATCACGCCCCAGACGAACATCGACAGCCAGGCATTTGGCACGTGAATGAACATGATCTTCACGGTCGCGCCCTGCTGATAGTCGTCGGGCGCGAGCGACGCCTGGTAGAGGCCGAGCGCGAGCAGAATGACGGTCGCGCCGGCAAGCCACGGCAGCAGGCGCGCTGTCAGCGCGAGGAACCGCGTGGGATTGGCGAGGTCGATCAGCGTCATGGCATCCTGATAATCGCGGGGGTGACGGGAGGCAATCAGCACAAAAGAAGTTGTCTAAAGTTGATCGGGGTCAAGGTTCAGTCCAACCCGTGTCGGAGGCTGGCGGCGGCCGCAAATGGTCCGATGACGAGGCTGACCAGCGACAGCGCGCAGAGGATCGAGAACGGCGCGCCGAACGTCATGGGACCGACGATCACGGCTTGCGAGGCCGCAACGCCGAAAATCAGCACCGGAATCGACAGCGGCAGCACGAGCACGGCCATCAGCAGGCCGCCGCGATGCAGCGTCACCGCCAGCGCGGCGCCGATCATACCGGTGAAGGTCAGCGCCGGCGTGCCCGCCAGCAGCGTCAGCGCCACCGCACCGGTTGCAACCATGTCGAGGTTGAGCAAGAGCCCCAGCACGGGGGTTGCGACAATCAGCGGCAGGCCGCTGGCGATCCAATGCGCCAGCGCCTTTGCCGCGCAGGCGAGTTCCAGCGGCGTCCGGCTCATGGTGATCAGGTCGAGCGAGCCGTCGTCATGGTCGGCCATGAACAGCCGGTCGAGCGTCAAAAGGCTCGCCAGCAGCGCGCCGAGCCAGAGGATCGCCGGCCCCAGCCGCGACAGCAGCGCCAGATCCGGCCCCACCGCGAACGGCATCAGCACCACGACCGTCAGAAAGAACAGCACCCCGATCAACGCCCCGCCGCCGACCCTGAGCGCAATCCTTATGTCCCGGCGAATCAGTGCGGAGAGGGCGGTCATGCCGCACCTCGCGCCTGCCGAGGGCCGTTGAAAAGCTGAGGGTAGCCGCTCCTCACGCCACACCCCCGATCCGCAACTCCCGCGATTCGATGCCCAGCGGCGCATGCGTGGCGGCCACAATCAGGCCGCCGCGGGCGAGGTGATCGCCCATCAGGCCGCAAAACATGTCCTGGCCGGCGGTATCCAGCGCCGTGGTCGGCTCGTCCAGCAGCCAGACCGGGCGGCGGACGGTCAGCAGGCGGGCGAGCGACAGCCGGCGGCGCTGGCCGGCCGACAGGAACGCGGCCGGCAGATCGGTGGCATGGTCGAGGCCGACGGTGGCAAGGCTCTCGGTGGCGTTACAGCGCTCCCCGCCGAGGAAATCGGCCCAGAACGACAGGTTTTCGGTAACGCTGAGCGCCGGCTTCAGGGCGTCGCGATGGCCGAGATAGTGACATTGCTCGGGCAGCGTCAACTCGGCATCGCCGCCGCTAAGCGCAATCGAGCCGCCGGCCGGCACCAGCAGCCCCGCGATCAGCCGCAGCAGCGAGGTTTTGCCCGATCCGTTGCGGCCGACCACCGCCAGCGCCTCGCCGGCGACCGCGTGAAAATCGAGGCCGGCAAAGACCTCGCGGCCGCCCCGCACGCATCGGATCGCGCTTCCAGAAAGCTGCATGGCGTCTCTTTTCGGTGCCCTTAGGAAAGCTGGGGGTAGCGCATCAGAATTATGGGCTCGCCAATTGCTGCAGCACGATTGTCGGTGTGGCGGGGCGGTTAGAAAGCTTCTATAAGCCCGGAACTACTTGATGCAGCACACTCAACCTGCCCCTGCAAGCGACCCAGCCGGATTCGCTGACGGTGTTAAAATACCCTTGCCGGGTATAACTAACAATTGGGATTTCCTACATGACCTCGCTCGACAGCTTCAAATGCAAAAAGACCCTCAAGGTCGGCGCCAAGACCTATGTCTATTACAGCCTGCCCACGGCCGAGAAGAATGGTCTGAAGGGAATTTCCAAGCTTCCCTATTCGATGAAGGTGCTGCTGGAGAATTTGCTGCGCAACGAGGACGGCCGCTCGGTCAAGAAGGAAGACATCGTCGCCGTATCGAAGTGGCTGCGCAAAAAATCGCTCGAGCATGAGATCGCCTTCCGTCCCGCCCGCGTGCTGATGCAGGACTTCACCGGCGTGCCCGCGGTGGTCGACCTCGCGGCGATGCGCAACGCGATGCAGAAGCTCGGCGGCGAGCCTGACAAGATCAACCCGCTGGTGCCGGTCGATCTCGTCATCGACCACTCTGTGATCGTGAACTTCTTCGGCGACAACAAGGCTTTCGCCAAGAACGTCACCGAGGAATACAAGCAGAACCAGGAGCGCTACGAGTTCCTGAAGTGGGGCCAGAAGGCGTTCTCGAACTTCTCCGTCGTGCCGCCCGGCACCGGCATCTGCCACCAGGTCAATCTCGAATATCTCTCCCAGACGGTGTGGACCAAGAAGGAGAAGATGACGGTCGGCAAGAAGACCGGCACCTTCGAGGTCGCCTATCCCGACTCGCTGGTCGGCACCGACTCCCACACCACCATGGTCAACGGTCTCGCCGTGCTCGGCTGGGGCGTCGGCGGCATCGAGGCGGAAGCCTGCATGCTCGGCCAGCCGCTGTCGATGCTGCTGCCCAACGTCGTCGGCTTCAAGCTCAAGGGTGCGATGAAGGAAGGCGTCACCGCCACCGACCTCGTGCTGACCGTGACGCAGATGCTGCGCAAGCTCGGCGTGGTCGGCAAGTTCGTCGAGTTCTTCGGCCCCGGCCTCGACAATCTCTCCGTCGCCGACAAGGCGACGATCGCCAACATGGCGCCCGAATATGGCGCGACCTGCGGCTTCTTCCCGGTCGATGCCGCCGCGATCGATTACCTCAAGACCTCCGGCCGCGCCGCACCGCGCGTCGCGCTGGTGCAGGCCTATGCCAAGGCGCAAGGCCTGTTCCGCACCGCCAAGTCGGCCGATCCGGTGTTCACGGAAACGCTGACGCTCGACCTTGCCGACGTCGTTCCGTCGATGGCCGGTCCGAAGCGTCCCGAAGGCCGCATCGCGCTGCCCGCAGTGTCCGAAGGCTTTTCGCTCGCGCTCAGCAATGAGTACAAGAAGGCCGAAGAGCCGGCGAAGCGCTTTGGCGTCGAAGGCAAGAATTTTGACCTCGGCCATGGCGACGTTGTGATCGCCGCGATTACCTCCTGCACCAACACCTCGAACCCCAGCGTGCTGATCGGCGCCGGCCTGCTCGCGCGCAACGCCGCCGCAAGGGGCCTGAAGGCAAAGCCGTGGGTCAAGACCTCGCTTGCCCCGGGCAGCCAGGTGGTCGCGGGCTATCTCTCCGATTCCGGCCTCCAGGCCGATCTCGACAAGGTCGGTTTCAACCTGGTCGGCTTCGGCTGCACCACCTGCATCGGCAATTCCGGTCCGCTGCCGGAAGAGATTTCGAAGTCGATCAACGACAACGGTATCGTCGCCGCTGCCGTGCTCTCGGGTAACCGCAACTTCGAAGGCCGCGTCTCGCCGGACGTGCAGGCGAACTATCTGGCGTCGCCGCCGCTGGTCGTCGCGCACGCGCTCGCGGGCAGCGTGACCAAGAACCTCGCCACCGAGCCGCTCGGCGAGGGCAAGGACGGCAAGCCGGTATACCTCAAGGACATCTGGCCGACGACGAAGGAGATCAACGCCTTCATGAAGAAATTCGTGACCGCGTCGATCTTCAAGAAGAAGTATGCCGACGTGTTCAAGGGCGACACCAACTGGCGCAAGATCAAGACGGTCGAGAGCGAGACCTATCGCTGGAACATGTCTTCGACCTATGTGCAGAACCCGCCCTATTTCGACGGCATGAAGAAGGAGCCGGAGCCGGTCACCGATATCGTCGAGGCGCGCATCCTCGCGATGTTCGGCGACAAGATCACCACCGACCACATCTCGCCGGCAGGCTCGATCAAGCTCACCTCGCCCGCGGGCAAGTATCTCAGCGAGCACCAGGTGCGCCCCGCCGATTTCAACCAGTACGGCACGCGCCGCGGCAACCATGAAGTCATGATGCGCGGCACCTTCGCCAACATCCGCATCAAGAATTTTATGCTCAAGGGCGCGGATGGAAATATCCCTGAGGGCGGTCTCACAAAACACTGGCCCGACGGCGAGCAGATGTCGATCTACGACGCCGCGATGAAGTACCAGCAGGAGCAGGTGCCGCTGGTGGTGTTCGCCGGTGCCGAATACGGCAACGGCTCCTCGCGCGACTGGGCTGCCAAGGGCACGCGCCTGCTCGGCGTGCGCGCTGTGGTCTGCCAGAGCTTCGAGCGCATCCATCGCTCGAACCTGGTCGGCATGGGCGTGCTGCCGCTGACCTTCGAGGAAGGCACCTCCTGGCAGTCGCTGGGCCTCAAGGGCGACGAGAAGGTCACGCTGCGGGGTCTGGTCGGCGATCTCAAGCCGCGCCAGAAGCTGACTGCGGAGATCGTCTCCGGCGACGGCTCGCTGCAGCGCGTTTCGCTGCTCTGCCGCATCGATACGCTGGACGAGCTCGACTACTACCGCAACGGCGGCATCCTGCACTACGTGCTGCGCAAACTCGCGGCGTAGAGCATGATCCGGACCCGGAGGGCCGCGTTAGCGCAAAGTGCGTAGCGGTTTTCCGAAAAGATCATGCTCAAACAACAGCCTAAAGCGCGATGACGATTCATCGCGCTTTAGCACGCGTATTTGTGAACGGTGGCTCACTGCGAAGTGAGTGGCGACTCCCGGGAAGGCGGCCTATCAAAAGGCCGCCTTCTCGCGTTTCGCGGTGCGATCCGAACAGGCCCGGTCGGCGAAAATGCCGGTCCGGACGGTCAATCGTGCCGTGTGCGCAGAGTGCCAGCAGGACATGTCCGCAAGGACTCTGTCCGTAAGACTACGGTGACCAATCCGGCATAAAATCCCTTACATGAGCTACGGTATGCGGCGTTCAACATGGCAACAATGATGGCTTCTCGTCTCTCGCGTTGGTCCGGGGCCCTTTGGTCGGGTGCACTGGGCGTCTGCGCCATCATCGCCGTTGTCAGGCCCGCCGATGCCGATCCGCGCGCCGTGGTCGAGCTCTTCACCTCGCAGGGCTGCTCGTCCTGTCCGCCCGCCGACAAGATCATCGGCGAGCTCGCCAACGATCCCTCGATCATCGCGCTGAGCATGCCGATCGATTACTGGGATTATCTCGGCTGGAAGGACACGCTGGCCGACTCGCGCTTTTCGGCGCGCCAGCGCGCCTATTCGCGGATGCGCGGCGATCGCGATGTCTACACGCCGCAGGTCGTCGTCAACGGCTCCGCGCATGTCATCGGCAGCGATCGTGCCGGCATCGAGAGCGCGATCGGCAAGACTGCCAACAGTGAGTCCGTGATGAGCGTACCGGTGACCATGTCGCTCGCGGGCCGCCAGCTCAACGTTTCGGTCGCCGCCGGCAAGCTGCCGGCAGGATCGCATGGCGAGGTCTGGATCTGCTCCATCACCAAGGCAGTGCCGATCTCGATCGCGCGCGGCGAAAACCGCGGACAGCAGATCACCTACCACAATGTGGTGCGCAATCTCCTGAAGGTCGGCGACTGGACCGGCAACCCCGAGAGCTGGACCGTGCCGCTGGAGAATCTGACGCGCGAGGGCGTCGACGGCGCGGTGGTCTACGTCCAGGATGGTACGCGCGAGAAGCCCGGCCCGATGCTCGGCGCGGCGTATACGTCGCTGCACTGACGTTCGTCATTCCGCATTGCGCAACTGCGCAATGACGCGTCGAGAAACATCCCGACACAAACAAAAAGGACCAACTTGCGTTGGCCCTCTCTCGTGCGAACAGGCCCGATCCTGACGACCCCGGGGGGCTGGGGGCTGAGGAATCCGGAACCGAAAGGACCGGGCCAACGCACACGAATCTTTTCGCAATGCAGGGCGGCAGGCCCTAGGCGGAAAAGAGGCGGGACTGTGATTCCTGCTAACGATCCCGTGACGGTATGTCGCTTGCCGGTTCCACAGCCAAAAGCTCCGGTCAAGGCGCGAATTAAATGCGCGCCGCAAGTCCGCCCCTTGCGGCGGCGCACGGTTGGCGCAATCATGCAACTGTCATGATCCGGGCCCAAGGGACTGCGAAGGGACTGCGAAGGGAACTTCGCGCGGGATCGTGGCGTGATGCGACAGGAGACGCTCCATGAGTCTGATGTCGGAGGAAGCCGATCCGAGCGAGCAGCGCGCAGTGGCGCGAAGCGCCGCTGCGAGTTCCCCGCCTATCCGCGTGACGTTCAACCGCCTCGAACTGAACCGAATCCTCAATCTCTACGGCCGCATGGTCGCCGACGGCGAGTGGCGCGACTACGCCATCGACTTCCTCAAGGACCGCGCCGTGTTCTCGGTCTTTCGCCGCGCCTCCGAGGTGCCGATCTATCGCATCGAGAAGGATCCGCGGCTCGCGCGCAAGCAGGGCATGTACAGTGTGATCTCGGCGACCGGCCTGATCCTGCGCCGCGGCCACGAGCTCGAACGCGTGCTGCTCGTGATCGACCGCAAGCTCGCGGTGGTGTAGCGGCATCATTCCGATGCCGTAGGGTGGGTTAGCCGAAGGCGTAACCCACCACTCCTGTTGACGTGGAAACACAAGAGGTGGGTTACGCCCAGCGAACTGCGCTTCGCGCAGTCGCAAGGCTAACCCACCCTACGAATCCGAGCTACTTCCCCGGCACCGTGCTGCTGCCTTCGCCCAGATCCCGCTGCATCATCACCGTATCAAGCCAGCGGCCGAATTTGAGGCCGACATTGGGATGCGTGCCGATCATCTTGAAGCCGCATCTGGTGTGCACGCCGATCGAACCCGCATTGGCGGAGTCGCCAATCACGGCGATCATCTGGCGGAAGCCGCGCGCTTCGCTTTCGACGATCAGCTTCTCGAGCAGGAGGAGGCCGATGCCGCGGCGATGGAATGACGGATCGAGATAGATCGAGTTCTCCACCGTGAAGCGGTAGGCCGGCCGCGGCCGGTAGGCGCCGGCATAGGCATAGCCCGCCACGCGCCCGTCGATCTCAGCAACGAAATAGGGATAGCCGCCGTCCACCAGCGCCCTGTAGCGCCGCGTCATCTCGGCGAGGTCGGGCGGCTCGAGCTCGAACGTCGCGGTGCCGTGGCGCACGGCGTGCTCGTAGATGGCGGTGATGGCGGGTAGGTCGGCCTCGATTGTGGGCCTGATTTCAGGTGCGGACATGGGGGCAAGATATCAGTGGCGGCGCTTGGAGCAACGCCGTTTCCGCATACGTCATGGCCGGGCTTGCGTTGATGGCCGACGTATCCTGAGTCATTCCGGGGCGGCTCGAAGAGCCGAACCCGGAATCTCGAGATTCCACAATGCGCAATTGCACATTGGGGTTCGCGCTCCGCGCGCCCCGGAATGACGGGGAGAAGCCCAAACAAAAACCCCGGCCTCGCGGCCGGGGTTGGTGTCGTTCGCTCGTCTTGGCGCTTAGTCGCGCTGGCCGAGGAGCTGCAGCAGCAGCGTGAACAGGTTGATGAAGTTCAGGTACAGCGACAGGGCGCCGGTGATCGCGGCACGCTCGGCAACCTCGCCACCCGCGGCTGCGTAGCCGTAGATGTAGTCGTTCTTCAGCCGCTGCGTGTCCCAGGCGGTGAGGCCCGCGAACACCAGCACGCCGACGACAGACACGACGAACTGCAGTACCGAGCTCGCCAGGAACAGGTTGACCACGCTCGCGATGATGATGCCGATCAGGCCCATGAACAGGAACGATCCCATTCCGCTCATGTCGCGCTTGGTGGTGTAGCCGTAGAGGCTGAGCGCACCGAAGGTCGCCGCGGTGATGAAGAACACCCGCACGATCGAGGTGTGCGTGAACACCAGGAAGATCGACGACAGCGAGACGCCCATCAGCGCCGCGAACACCCAGAACAGGATCTGGGCGGTCGAGGGAGCCAGGCGGTTGATGCCGGCCGAAATCACGAACACCATGGCGAGCGGCGCCAGGATGAACAGCCACTTCAGCGGGCTCACGAACATCGCGTAGCCGAACGGCGTCAGGAACGAGCTGCCGATCTTCGCGGCGGCGCCCGACGGATCGGAGGTTACCGCCGCCATGTAGACGCCGAGCGCGGCGAAGCCGGTGATGGCTAGGCCAATGCTCATGTAGTTGTAGACGCGCAGCATATAGGCGCGCAGTCCGGCATCGACCGTCGCGGCGTCAACGCGCCCGGCGGCCCGGCCGAAAGGAGAAGTGTAGTTACGGTCTAGGTCCGACATGGTCGAATTCCCGTTGGTTGTCCGGTCCGGCACTCAGGTCCCCGCGCCGCCCGGTTCGTCAAATCCTATCTCGGATACCGATGCCTGCCGATATTAAATTTGGCTAACATTTTGGGATCCGAACCCGATCGATATGTGGGAAACTAACACATTCGCTGCAAGCGTCCACGCGCGGCTGAATGTCGCCCTCAGGGGTGCAATTCCCGCGCGCAGAGGTGGTTAACCCCAAAATCTGCGGATTCGCCGCGTCCCGGGACCCGCGCAGCCTGCCGCTTCAATTTGTCACAAATTCCGCAACACCGTGGCAGGCTTCTGGTTCAGTGCCAGCAGCGTCCCGGCGAGCCCGAGGCCGACGGTGACGACCAGCGCGGACACCACCACGCCGGCTGCGCTGCCGGCCTGCCAGACGAAGGTCAGCGTCATCAGCCGCGTCACGATCATCCAGGCCGCGATGCTGCCGGCGATCACGCCGAACACCGCGGTGGCCAGTCCAATCAGGAGATATTCGAGCGCGTAGGCGCCGAGCAGCCGCAGCCGCGTCGCGCCCAGCGTCTTCAGGATCACGGCGTCGTAGACCCGGTGGCGATGGCCGGCGGCGAGCGCGCCGCCCAGCACCAGGATGGCGGAGATCAGGGTCACCGCGCTAGCACCGCGGATCGCGAGCGCGAGGTTGGTGACGACCGAGCCGACCGTCTCCATCACCTCGCGGACCCGCACGCTCGTCACCATCGGATAGGCGTCCGCCACCTGCTTGATGATTTTGCCGTCGCCCGCGGCGTCGCCGTTGGCTTCGGTGAGCGTCGCGATATGGGTATGCGGCGCGCCCTTGAAGGCATTCGGCGAGAACACCAGCACGAAATTGATGCCGAGCCCCTGCCAGTCGATGTTGCGCAAATTGCTGATCTTCGCCGGAATGTCGCGGCCGAGCACGTTGACCACGACCTCGTCGCCGATGCCGAGCCCGAGCCCGTCGGCGATCTTCTTCTCCATCGAGACCAGCGGCGGGCCGGCATAGTCGGCGCCCCACCATTCGCCCTCGACCACTTTCGAGCCTTTTGGCAACTCGCTCGTATAGGTGAGGCCGCGGTCGCTTTGCAGCACCCATTCGGCGTCGGTCGCGGGCTTCAGCGCCTCGGCCTTGACGCCGCGCGCGGCGACGATGCGGCCGCGCAGCATCGGCACGTCCTCGACCTTCGCGCCCGGCGCGATCTGGCGCAGATAGGTGTCGAAGCGCGCGGCGTCCGCGCTCGGAATGTCGATGAAGTAGAACGACGGCGCGCGGTCGGGCAGCGCCGCCAGAAACTGCCGGCGCAGATTGCCGTCGATCTGGGTGATGGTGACGAGCACGGCGAGCCCGAGGCCGAGCGACAGCACCACCGACGGCGTCAGCGCGCCCGGCCGGTGGATGTTGGCGATCGCAAGCCGCAGCATCGGCAGCCGCGTGCGCGGCAGTTTCCGCGCGATCGCCATCAGCAGGGCGGCGATGCCGCGCAACAGCGCGAACACCACGACGGAGGAGAGCACGAACACGGCGGCGATGCGCTTGTCGTAGGACAGGCCGATCACGACCGCGATGAGGGCTGCGATCACCACGGCCATGAAGGCGAGGTAGCGCCAGCGCGGCCGGTGCCATTCGGCGCTGATCGTGTCGCGAAACAATGCGGCGACCGGCACGTCATGGACGCGGCCGAGCGGCCACAGGCCGAAGGCGAGCGCAGTCAACAGGCCGTAGACGAAGGACAGCGCGAGCTCGTCGGCATGCAGCGCCGGCACCACCGGCAGCGGCAGCAGCTGTCCGAACAGGCCGACAATGGCAAACGGCATCGCCGCGCCGAGCGCCAGCCCGATCACCGAGCCGATGCCGGCGAGCAGCAGCACCTGGGCGAGATAGATGCCGAACACGTCGCGGCCCGTTGCACCGACCGCCTTGAAGGCGGCGATCACCTCTAACCGGCGGTCGATATGGCTCTTGACGGCATTGGCGACACCGACGCCGCCGACCAGCAGCGCGGCGAGGCCGACCAGCGTCAAAAATTGCGTGAAGCGGTTGATATTGCGCTCGAGCTGCGGCGAGGCGTTGGAGCGGCTGCGGATCTCCCAGCCGGCCTGCGGTGCAGTCGTGCGCGCATCGCTGATAAAAGTCTCGGTCGCGCGCTCGCTGTTGGCGACGTCGGGCAGTTTCACCCGGTAGACCCAGCGCACCAGGCTGCCCGGCTGCAACAGCCCGGTGGCGCGCAGGCCCGCCTCGCTGATCAGGAAGCGCGGGCCAAAGCCGATGCCGCCGGCGAGCTTGTCGGGCTCGGCCTCGACGGCGCTGCGGATCTGGAAAATGGCATTGCCGACGGTGACGCGATCGCCGATCTTGAGGCTCATGCGCGCGAGCAGCGTCGGATCGGCTGCGGCGCCGAACGCGCCGTCGCGTTCTGCAAGCAAGTCGGATAGCGGCATCGGCGGAAACAGCGTCAGCTGGCCCAGCATCGGATAGGCGTTGTCGACCGCCTTCATCTCGACCAGCGCCAGCTTGCCCTCGGCCGAGCGCGCCATGCCGCGCAGGGTTGCCGCGATCGAGACCGTGCCGCGCGAGCGCAGGAAGGCGACCTCTTCGGGTTTTGCCTCGCGCTGGAACAGCACGAAGGAGGCGTCGCCGCCGAGCAGTGTACGTCCCTCGCGCGCCAGCCCGTCGCTGAGGCTCGCCGACACCGAGCCGACGCCGGCGATTGCCATGACGCCGAGCGCAATGCAGGCGATGAAGACGTAGAAGCCGCGCAGGCCGCCGCGCAACTCGCGCAAGGCATAGCGGATCGACAGCGCGACGGCGCTATGCCGCGCAACCGGTTCGGCGGCGATGCTCATGAGTTGACGGTCTGCGTGTCGATGCGCCCGGAGCGCAGGCGGATCACGCGGTCGCAGCGATGCGCGAGCGAGGAATCATGCGTCACCAGCACCAGCGTCATGCCGCGCTCGGCATGCTTGCCGAAGATGAGGTCGACGATCTGCTTGCCTGTGGCTTCGTCGAGATTGCCGGTGGGCTCGTCGGCGACGAGGATCGCCGGATCCGGCGCCAGCGCGCGGGCCAGCGCAACGCGCTGCTGCTCGCCGCCGGAAAGCTGCGAGGGATAATGATGCAGGCGATCGCCGAGCCCGACCGAATTCAGCTCTTCCGCCGCGCGCTTTGCCGCATCGGGATTGCCGGCGAGCTCGAGCGGGACGGCGACATTCTCCAGTGCCGTCATGGTCGGGATCAGGTGGAACGATTGGAAGACGATGCCGACCTGGCGGCCGCGGAAGCGGGCGAGCGCGTCCTCGTCGAGGGCATTGAAAGGCGTGCCTGACACCACCACCTCTCCGCTATCAGGACGCTCCAGCCCCGCCATCACCATCAGCAGCGTGGATTTGCCCGAGCCTGACGGGCCGATCAGGCCGATCGCCTCACCCGAGCCGACGCGCAGGCTGATATCCTTGAGAATGTGAACGCGTGCCGCGCCCGTGCCCAGTGAGAGATTGACGTTGGCGATGGAAATGGTGTCCGGCGTCGTGCCGGCGAGCGAAGAGGATTCGATGCGACTGTCCATGGTCCGGTCATATGGCAACTCCGCTAGCCCGGTCGAGAGGCGTTACGGATTGTTCATGCACATAGCCGTGTTGATGCTCGCTTTGATGACGGTCGGCGCGCCCGCCGCCCTGGCGCAGGAGAAGCCGGTCAAGCTGGTCGTGCTCGGCGATTCCCTGAGCGCCGGGCTTGGCCTGCCGGCCCAGGATGCATTTCCGGCCAAGCTCAAAAAAGCTTTGCAGGACAAAGGTATAGCGGTCGAGATGACCAATGCCGGGGTGTCCGGCGACACCTCCTCCGGCGGCCGCGACCGGCTCGACTGGTCGATCCCTGACGGAACCCGCGGTGTCATCGTCGAGCTCGGCGCCAATGACGCGCTGCGCGGCCTCGACCCGGACGTCACGCGCGCGGCCCTGTCCGACATTCTGGCGCGGCTGAAAGCGCGCGGCATCGCCGTGATGCTGTGCGGCATGCTGGCGCCGCCGAATTATGGAGCCGATTACGCGGCGCGCTTCAATTCGATTTATCCGGATCTCGCGAAACAATACGGCGTGCCGCTCTATCCGTTCTTCCTCGAAGGCGTTGCAGCGGACGCCAAGCTCAACCAGGCCGACGGCATCCATCCGACGGCCGCGGGCGTCGACATCATCGTGAACAACATCATGCCCACCGTGGAGGCATTTCTTGGCACGATAAGCGAGCAGCGGCGTTGAAAGCAGGCAGTGCTAACCCTAATACCCAGGGTTTTCCCGGAGTAGCCCGGCCCAAGCTTCGCAGAGTCACATAACTGCGATAGGAATCAGGTTACCGGTGATTCGTCGCCGGCTCTAATTTGGATATGATCCTTCATCAAGGATCGTACCCAAGCATCGGGAGTGCTCAACGATGCCGCGTTTGTTCACGGGTCTGGAAATTCCGGCCGACGTCGGCCTGCAGCTTTCCAACTTAAGGGGCGGCCTTCCCGGCGCCCGCTGGATCGATCCCGAAAATTATCACGTCACCCTGCGCTTCGTCGGCGACATCGACGGCGTCACCGCCAACGAGATCGCCTCGATGCTGTTTCGCGTCGACCGCAAGCCGTTCGAGGTGAAGGTGCAGGGTTTGCAGAGTTTTGGCGGCCGCAAGCCCCGCGCGGTGGTCGCCACCATCGCGCCGAGCAAGCCGCTGATGGAATTGCAGGCCGAGCTCGAGCGCATGATGCAGCGCATCGGCCTCAATCCCGAAGGGCGCAAATACATTCCGCACGTCACGCTGGCACGTCTGCACGACGCCTCCGACCAGGACGTCGCCGACTATCTCTCGCTGCGCGGCTACTTCCCGAGCAAGGTCTTCACCGCCGAACGCTTCGTGCTGTTCTCCTCGCGCGCCTCCACCGGCGGCGGGCCGTATGTGGTCGAGGACAGCTACGAGCTGTGTGCGTGAAGTGCGACGGCCCGTAGCGGGTTAGCTCTATGGCGTCCTGATGGCGCCGTAGCGTCCGCGCATACCCCTTCCACCAATTCACGGCTTGCAATTTGCCGCCGTCTCTGGCGGTAAGAAGCCCATGCTCTCCACCCAAAACCCCTCGTTCCGCGCGGAATATCAGGCGCAGGTCACCTCCGGCGCGATCGAGCCGGACCCGGCCCAGGCCGAGGTCGCGGACGCCTATGCGGAGCTGGAGCAGCGGCTCGCGAACTACAAGCCCGCCCGCAAGCAGGGCTTGCTCGGCCGCCTGTTCGGCAACGGCGACAAGGGCGAGGCGCCGCGCGGCCTCTACATCCATGGCGAGGTCGGCCGCGGCAAGACCATGCTGATGGATCTGTTCTTCCAGCACTCCTCCGTCGAGCATAAGCGCCGCGCGCATTTCCACGAATTCATGGCCGAGGTGCATGAGCGCATCTACGGCTATCGCCAGAACATCGCGCGCGGCGAGATCGCGGATGCCGACGTCATCGGGCTCACGGCGAATGCGATCTTCGAGGAGAGCTGGCTGCTCTGCTTCGACGAATTCCACGTCACCGACATCGCAGATGCGATGATCCTGGGGCGCCTGTTCGCAAAACTGTTCGAGCTCGGCACCGTCGTGATCGCGACGTCAAACGTCGCGCCCGACGATCTCTACAAGGGTGGCTTGAACCGCGCGTTGTTCCTTCCGTTCATCGTGCAGATCAACGATCACATGGACGTGCTGCGTCTCGACGCGCGCACCGATTTCCGGCTGGAGAAACTTCAGGGCGTGCCGATGTGGTTGACGCCGGCCGACGGCGATGCTGACACCGCGCTCGATCGCGCCTGGGCGAAGATGACCGGTAACGCCAAGTGCAAGTCGCGCGACATTTCGATCAAAGGCCGCATCCTGCATGTGCCGTGCTCGGCGCATGGCGTCGCGCGTTTCTCTTTCGCCGATCTCTGCCAAAAACCGCTCGCCGCATCGGACTATCTCAGGCTCGCGCACGACTATCACACCATCCTGGTCGACCATATTCCAGTGATGGACTTTTCCGAGCGCAACGCCGCCAAGCGCTTCATCACGCTGATCGATACGCTCTATGATAACGCTGTCAAACTGATGGCGTCGGCCGAAGCCAATCCGGTGTCGCTGTATCTGGCGAGCGAAGGCAACGAGGCCAACGAGTTCAAGCGCACGTCGTCGCGCCTGATCGAAATGAGCTCGGAATCCTATCTGGCGCTGCCTCACGGCCGCAAGGATTCTACCGCCAGCGGCTCGACCAAGGGCCTGGTAGAGACTTAAGTCCTATTTCCCGCCTGCTGCTCGTCATTCCGGGGCGCACGTTAGCGCGAACCCGGAATCTCACGCCACAACTTCGAGATTCCGGGTTCGCCCGCGCAATGGCGCGGGCGCCCCGGAATGACGTCCGGGGTTCGCTGGCTGTATTCGCGGCAAGCCCGACAATTGGGCATTCGGCGACTTGAACGCCGAGTGCGAAAGGGATAACCACCCACTCAGTTTTCCATCCCTCGCGGACATCTCAAAGGACAGGTTTCCCATGGCGCGCGACAAGATTGCTTTGATTGGCTCCGGTCAGATCGGCGGCACGTTGGCTCATCTCATCGGCCTGAAAGAACTGGGCGACGTGGTGATGTTCGACATCGCCGAAGGCGTGCCGCAGGGCAAGTCGCTGGACATCGCGCAGTCCTCGCCGGTCGACGGTTTTGACGCGCATTACACCGGCGCCAATTCCTACGAGGCGCTCGACAACGCAAAGGTCTGCATCGTCACCGCCGGCGTGCCGCGCAAGCCCGGCATGAGCCGCGACGATCTCCTCTCCATCAACCTCAAGGTCATGGAGCAGGTCGGTGCCGGCATCAAGAAGTACGCGCCCGACGCCTTCGTCATCTGCATCACCAACCCGCTCGATGCGATGGTCTGGGCGCTGCAGAAGGCTAGCGGCCTGCCGCACAAGAAGGTGGTCGGCATGGCCGGCGTGCTCGACTCCGCGCGCTTCCGCTACTTCCTCGCCGACGAGTTCAACGTCTCGGTCGAGGATGTCACCGCCTTCGTGCTCGGCGGCCACGGCGACACCATGGTGCCGCTGACCAAATATTCCACCGTTGCCGGCATTCCGCTGCCCGACCTCGTCAAGATGGGCTGGACCTCGCAGGCGCGCCTCGACGAGATCGTCGACCGCACCCGCAATGGCGGCGCCGAGATCGTCAATTTGCTCAAGACCGGTTCCGCCTTCTACGCGCCGGCGGCCTCCGCGATCGCGATGGCCGAGAGCTATCTCAAGGACAAGAAGCGCGTGCTGCCCTGCGCCGCCTATCTGAACGGCGAATACGGCGTGAAGGACATGTATGTCGGCGTGCCCGTCGTCATCGGCTCCAAGGGCGTCGAGCGCGTCGTCGAGATCGAGCTCGGCGGCAAGGACCGCGAAGCCTTCGACAAGTCGGTCGGCGCCGTGCAGGGTCTGGTAGACGCCTGCAAGAAGATCGCCCCCGATCTTCTCGGCCGTTAATCGAGACAACCGCGCCGAAGACCGAAAACCCGGTCTTCGGCGTTTCCATTTCCGGCGTCCGGTCTGGCTCATCCAGGCGGGGTCCGGGTCCGGCAAGCCGGGTCTCGCGACTTTTGTCGAAGAATCCGGGTTGCAGTTCCTGTGGTATATGGTATGCCAGCCAAAACTGAGGTGAACCCGCGAGGTCACCGCGCAAGGGTTCAGGGAGCGACCAGATGAATATCCATGAGTACCAGGCCAAGGCGCTGCTCAACGAGTTCGGCGTGCCGATCTCCAAGGGCGTTCCGGTCCTGAAGCCTGCCGACGCCGAAGCCGCCGCCAAGGCGCTGCCTGGCCCGGTCTGGGTGGTCAAAAGCCAGATCCACGCGGGCGGCCGCGGCAAGGGCAAGTTCAAGGAAGCCTCGGCCGGCGACAAGGGCGGCGTGCGCATCGCCAAGTCGGCAGGGGAAGTCGCCGAGTTCGCCAAGCAGATGCTGGGCGCGACGCTCGTGACCGTGCAGACCGGCCCCGCCGGCAAGCAGGTCAACCGCCTCTACATCGAGGACGGTTCCGACATTGACAAGGAATTCTACCTCTCGATCCTGGTCGACCGCGAGACCTCGCGCGTCTCGTTCGTCGTCTCGACCGAGGGCGGCGTCAACATCGAGGACGTCGCGCACAACACGCCCGAGAAGATCGTCACCTTCTCCGTCGATCCCGCGACCGGCATCATGGGCCATCACGGTCGCACCGTCGCCAAGGCGCTGAACCTGTCGGGCGATCTCGCCAAACAGGCGGAAAAGCTCACCGCGCAGCTCTACACGGCCTTCGTCGCCAAGGACATGTCGATGCTGGAGATCAACCCGCTCGTCGTGACCAAGCAGGGCCAGCTCCGCGTGCTCGATGCAAAGGTGTCGTTCGACGACAACGCGCTGTTCCGTCACCCCGAGGTGATGGCGCTGCGCGACGAGACCGAAGAAGACGCCAAGGAAATCGAAGCGTCGAAATACGATCTCAACTACGTCACCCTCGACGGCAATATCGGCTGCATGGTCAACGGCGCCGGCCTCGCCATGGCGACGATGGACATCATCAAGCTCTACGGCATGTCGCCGGCCAACTTCCTCGACGTCGGCGGCAGCGCCAGCAAGGAAAAGGTCGCGGCCGCCTTCAAGATCATCACCGCAGATCCCAACGTGAAGGGCATCCTGGTCAACATCTTTGGTGGTATCATGAAGTGTGACGTGATCGCCGAGGGCGTCACGGCTGCCGTCCGCGAAGTCGGCCTCAGCGTGCCGCTGGTGGTCCGCCTCGAAGGCACCAATGTCGAGCTCGGCAAGAAGATCATCCGTGAATCCGGCCTCAACGTGCTGCCGGCGGACAATCTCGACGACGCCGCGCAGAAGATCGTGAAGGCCGTCAAGGGAGGCTAGAGCCATGCCCAAGGACATGCCGAAGGACCATCTCTCTGCGTCATCTCCGCTGCCGGAGCACCAACGTCTGTCGGTGCTTTCTGGTGAATGGAATGGTGAGGAAACGGTCTTCCCGTCGCGCTGGAACGCCGGCGGGCCGGCGACCTCGCGGGTCGTCGCGCGCATGGACTTGAATGGCTTCTACCTGATCCAGGACACCGTGCAGATGCGCGACGGCAAGGAAGTCTTCGCCACCCACGGCCTCTTCACCTACGACCGTGACGACCGGACCTACAAATTGTTCTGGTACGACTCGCTCGGCTACACGCCGCCCTCGCCCGCCTCCGGCGGCTGGGTCGGCAAGACCCTGACGCTGGTGCGCGGCTCGCTCCGCGGCAACGCGCGCCACGTCTACGAGATCATCGACGACAATTCCTATTCGTTGAAGATCCAGTTCTCGCCGGACGCGGAAGGTTGGGCCGACGTGCTCACCGGCGTCTATCGTCGCATCCACTGACCTCTCACCGTTAGAGTTCGCGAAAGAGTCCTCATGTCCATCCTGATCGACAAGAACACCAAGGTCATCTGCCAGGGCTTTACCGGCAAGAACGGCACGTTCCATTCGGAGGCCGCGATTGCCTACGGCACCAAGATGGTCGGCGGCACCTCGCCGGGCAAAGGCGGTTCGACGCATCTGGGGCTGCCGGTGTTCGACACCGTGCGCGAGGCGCGCGAGAAGACCGGTGCGGATGCGTCCGTGATCTACGTGCCGCCGCCGGGCGCGGCTGATGCGATCTGCGAGGCGATCGACGCCGAAGTGCCGCTGATCGTCTGCATCACCGAAGGCATCCCGGTCATCGATATGGTCCGCGTGAAGCGCTCGCTCGCCGGTTCCAAGTCGCGCCTGATCGGGCCGAACTGCCCGGGCGTCATGACCGCCGGCGAATGCAAGATCGGCATCATGCCGGCCAACATCTTCAAGACCGGCAGCGTCGGCATCGTCTCCCGCTCGGGCACGCTGACCTATGAAGCCGTGTTCCAGACCTCCCAGGAGGGCCTCGGTCAGACCACCGCGGTCGGCATCGGTGGCGATCCGGTCAAGGGAACCGAGTTCATCGACGTCCTGGAGATGCTGCTTGGCGACCCCAAGACCGAGTCCATCATCATGATCGGCGAGATCGGCGGTTCCGCGGAGGAAGACGCCGCCCAGTTCCTCAAGGACGAGGCCAAGCGCGGTCGCAAGAAGCCGATGGTTGGCTTCATCGCCGGTGTTACCGCACCTCCCGGCCGCCGCATGGGCCATGCCGGCGCGATCATCGCCGGCGGCAAGGGCGACGCCGGTTCCAAGACCGAAGCCATGAAATCGGCCGGAATCACCGTGTCTCCGTCGCCCGCGCGGCTCGGACATACGCTTGCCGAAAAATTGAAAGGCTAATTCACTTCTTCGTTGTTTTCCGGGCGAAGTTTCGCGCCAGATAGGGTAAATGGTCGCTGACGCACCGATCCACGCCGGGGGATCGGTCGCAGCGCCGTTTTCAGGGCGCAAACAAAAATCGCCAGGAAGTTAAGTATGTCTCGCCAAGACGCGAACGCAGCCTTTGCCCTCTCATCCTTTCTGCAGGGCACAAACGCCACCTACATCGACGATATCTACGCCCGCTATGAGAAGGATCCCGGCTCGGTCGATCCGGAATGGCAGGAGTTCTTCCGGAGCCTGAAGGACCAGCCGGCCGACGTTCGCAAGAACGCCGAGGGCCCGAGCTGGGCCCGCGACAACTGGCCGGTGACGCCGCGCGACGAGCTCACCTCGGCGCTCGACGGCAACTGGGTCGAGGTCGAGAAGGCGGTCGGAGCCAAGATCGCCGCCAAGGCGAAGGTGGCCGACAAGGGCGCCGACCTCTCCTCCGCCGACGTGCTCCAGGCCACCCGCGATTCGGTGCGCGCGCTGATGCTGATCCGCGCCTACCGCATGCGCGGCCACTTCCACGCAAAACTCGATCCGCTCGGCATCGAGGCGCCGCGCAACCGTGAAGAGCTCGACCCGCGCACCTACGGCTTCAGCGAGGCCGACTACGACCGCAAGATTTTTCTCGATCACGTGCTCGGCCTCGAATACGGCAACCTGCGCGAGATCGTCGCGATCTGCGAGCGTACCTACTGCCAGACGCTCGGCGTCGAGTTCATGCACATCACCAACGCCGCGCAGAAGGCGTGGATCCAGGAGCGCATCGAGGGTCCGGACAAGGAGATCTCGTTCACGCCTGAAGGCCGCCGCGCCATCCTGACGAAGCTGGTCGAAGCCGAAGGCTTCGAAAAGTTCTGCGACATCAAGTTCACCGGCACCAAGCGCTTCGGCCTCGACGGCGCTGAATCGCTGATCCCCGCGCTCGAGCAGATCATCAAGCGCGGCGGCAATCTCGGCGTGAAGGAAATCGTGCTCGGCATGCCGCATCGCGGCCGCCTCAACGTGCTGACGCAGGTGATGGCCAAGTCGCATCGCGCGCTGTTCCACGAGTTCAAGGGCGGTTCGGCGAACCCCGAGGACGTCGAAGGCTCCGGCGACGTGAAGTATCACCTCGGCGCTTCCTCCGACCGCGAGTTCGACGGCAACCGGATCCATCTGTCGCTGACCGCCAACCCGTCGCATCTCGAGATCGTCGACCCTGTGGTGCTCGGCAAGGTGCGCGCCAAGCAGGACCAGCACGGCGATCCGCCGGACATGCGCATCTCCGTGCTGCCGCTGCTGCTGCACGGCGATGCCGCGTTCGCCGGCCAGGGCGTGATCTCGGAATGCTTTGCTCTGTCGGACCTGAAGGGCTACCGCACAGGCGGCTCGCTGCACTTCATCGTGAACAACCAGATCGGCTTCACCACCTATCCGCGTTACTCGCGCTCTTCGCCCTATCCGTCCGACGTCGCAAAAATGATCGACGCGCCGATCTTCCACGTCAACGGCGACGATCCGGAAGCCGTGGTGTTCGCGGCCAAGGTGGCGATCGAGTTCCGGCAGAAGTTCCACAAGCCTGTCGTCATCGACATGTTCTGTTACCGCCGCTACGGCCACAATGAGGGCGACGAGCCGGCGTTCACCCAGCCTGTGATGTACAAGCAGATCGCCTCGCATCCCTCGACGCTGACGATCTATGCCAAGCGGCTCGTCGCCGAAGGCGTGATGACCGATGGCGAGGTCGACAAGGCCAAGGCCGATTGGCGCGCCCGGCTCGATGCCGAGTTCGAGGCCGGGTCGGGCTACAAGCCGAACAAGGCCGACTGGCTCGACGGCAAGTGGTCGGGCTTCAAGATCGCCGACCAGGAAGAGGATGCGCGGCGCGGCATCACCGGCGTCGATACTGCAACGCTCAAGGACATCGGCCGCAAGATCACCAAGGTGCCGGATGGTTTCCGTGTTCACCGCACCATCCAGCGTTTCCTGGACAATCGTGCCAAGGCAATCGACAACGGCGTCGGGATCGACTGGGCGACAGGTGAGGCGCTGGCGTTCTGCTCGCTGCTCGAGGAGGGCCACCACGTGCGCCTCTCCGGGCAGGATTCGGAGCGCGGCACCTTCTCGCAGCGTCATTCGGTGCTGATCGACCAGGAAGACGAGAGCCGCTACACGCCGTTCAATCATCTCGGCGTCGAGCAGGGACATTACGAGGTCATCAACTCGCTGCTGTCGGAAGAAGCGGTGCTCGCCTTCGAATATGGCTACTCGCTGGCCGAGCCGAATGCGCTCGCGATGTGGGAAGCCCAGTTCGGCGACTTCGCCAACGGCGCGCAGGTCGTGTTCGACCAGTTCATCTCCTCGGGCGAACGCAAATGGCTGCGCATGTCGGGCCTCGTCTGCATGCTGCCGCACGGCTATGAGGGCCAGGGCCCCGAGCATTCCTCCGCACGCCTCGAGCGTTACCTGCAGATGTGCGCCGAAGACAACATGCAGGTGGTCTATCCGACGACGCCGTCGAACTACTTCCATGTGCTGCGGCGCCAGCTCCACCGCGAGATCCGCAAGCCGCTGATCCTGATGACGCCGAAATCGCTTCTGCGTCACAAGCGGGCGGTGTCGCGGCTCGACGAGCTCGGCAAGGACACGACGTTCCACCGCATCCTCTACGATGACACCCAGATGCTGCCGAACGAGCCGATCAAGCTGGTGCCGGACGAGAAGATCCGCCGCATCATCCTCTGCACGGGCAAGGTCTATTACGACCTCTACGAGGAGCGCGAGAAGCGCGGCATCGACGACATCTACCTGATGCGCGTCGAGCAGCTCTATCCGGTGCCGCTCAAGGCGCTGGTTCAGGAGCTGTCGCGCTTCAAGAAGGCCGAGGTGATCTGGTGTCAGGAAGAGCCGCGCAACATGGGCGCGTGGCACTTCATCGAGCCCTATCTCGAATGGGTGCTCAACCAGGTCCACGGCGCGAGCCGGCGTCCGCGTTATGTCGGCCGCGCAGCCTCCGCCGCGACCGCGACCGGCTTGATGTCCAAGCATCAGGCTCAATTGAAGGCGTTCCTCGACGAGGCGTTGAGCTAAACAATTTTGGACTTGAGTCATCGCCCGCCGCAGTCGCGCAAGCGCGCGCAAGGCGGGCGATGACATATGAAATTCACGACCGCACAGGCGATCTTTAGGGAAAAAGACCATGACTGAAATTCGGGTGCCGACGCTCGGCGAATCCGTCACCGAGGCCACCATCGGCCGCTGGTTCAAGAAGGCCGGCGAGTCCGTCGCCGTCGACGAGCCCCTGGTGGAGCTCGAGACCGACAAGGTGACCATCGAAGTGCCGGCACCATCCGCCGGCACGCTCGGCGAGATCATCGCCAAGGACGGCGAGACCGTCGCGGTCGGCGCGCTGCTCGGCCAGATCAATGACGGCGCCGCTGCAGCCGCAGCGAAGCCTGCCGCGGCTGCCGCCAAGCCCGCTGCCGCCGCGCCGGCGCCTGCTGCTCCCGCCGCGGCCAAGGCACCGCCGGCCGATGCGCCGCTCGCGCCCTCGGTGCGAAAACTCTCGGCCGAGACCGGCATCGATGCCTCCACCGTTCCGGGCTCCGGCAAGGACGGCCGCGTCACCAAGGGCGACATGCTCGCCGCGATCGAGCGTGCGGCGTCCGCGCCGACGCCGGTCAACCAGCCCGCCGCCTCCGTCCAGGTGCGCGCGCCGTCGCCGGCCGACGATGCCGCGCGCGAGGAGCGCGTGAAGATGACGCGGCTGCGCCAGACCATCGCGCGCCGCCTCAAGGACGTGCAGAACACCGCCGCGATGCTGACGACCTTCAACGAGGTCGACATGACCAACGTCATGGCGCTGCGCGCGCACTACAAGGATGCGTTCGAGAAGAAGCACGGCTCAAAGCTCGGCTTCATGGGCTTCTTCACCAAGGCCGTGGTGCAGGCGCTGAAGGACATCCCGGCCGTCAACGCCGAGATCGACGGCACCGACCTGATCTACAAGAACTACTACCACATCGGCGTCGCCGTCGGCACCGACAAGGGCCTGGTCGTGCCGGTGGTGCGCGATTGCGACCACAAGTCGATCGCCGACATCGAGAAGGGCATTGCCGATTTCGGCCGCCGGGCCCGCGACGGTCAGCTCAAGATCGACGAGATGCAGGGCGGCACCTTCACCATCACCAATGGCGGCATCTACGGCTCGCTGATGTCGACGCCGATCCTCAACGCGCCGCAGTCCGGCATTCTGGGCATGCACAAGATCCAGGAGCGGCCGATGGTCGTCGGCGGCAAGATCGAGGTTCGCCCGATGATGTATCTGGCACTGTCCTACGATCACCGCGTGATCGACGGCAAGGAAGCCGTCACCTTCCTGGTTCGCGTCAAGGAGAGCCTGGAAGATCCGGCGCGGCTGGTGCTGGACCTCTGATCCCCCGATCAGCTGAAAGCGCCGTCGCTCGCAAGCGGCGGCGCGTGAATGATGGAGACTGACGTGACGGACAAGGTCGTTGTCATCACCGGCGGCAGCCGCGGCATTGGTCGCGCGACGGCGCTTGCCGCGGCCGCGCGCGGTTTTCGCGTCGTGGTCGGCTATGCCAGCAACAAGGCGGCCGCCGATGAGGTCGTCTCGAAGATCGAGGGCAGCAACGGCAAGGCCATCGCGGTGAAATGCGATGTTGCCGAGGAGCAAGACATCCTCGCGCTGTTCGAGGCCGCCGACAAGTTCGGCACGCTGGGCGCGCTGGTCAACAATGCCGGCATTGTCGGCACCAGCGGCGTGCGGGTCGACGAGATGTCGGCCGAGCGCATCCAGCGCGTGATGGCCATCAACGTCACGGGCAGCATGCTCTGCGCGCGCGAGGCGGTGAAGCGGATGTCGACCAAGCATGGCGGCAAGGGCGGCGTCATCGTCAATCTCTCGTCGGTCGCAGCCCGCCTCGGTGCGCCGAACACCTATGTCGACTACGCGGCCTCCAAGGGCGCGATCGATTCCTTCACCGTTGGCCTCGGCCATGAGGTTGCGGGCGAGGGCATCCGCGTCGCCGCGATCCGTCCCGGCCTGATCGACACCGAAATCCACGCCGCCGGGGGCGAGCCCGATCGCGCGCATCGTCTGGCCCATATGGTGCCGATGAAGCGCGTCGGCACGTCGGAGGAAATCGCCAACGCCATCGTCTGGCTGATGTCGGAGGATGCCTCCTACGTCACGTCGGCCATTCTCGATGTGTCCGGCGGGCGCTGACACATCTCACCACTGATACCCACAGGACTTCTTCTCATGGCTACCTACGATCTCGTCGTCATCGGCACCGGACCGGGCGGATATGTCTGCGCAGTGCGCGCAAGCCAACTCGGCATGAAAGTCGCCGTGGTGGAGAAGAACGCAACGCTCGGCGGCACCTGCCTCAATGTCGGCTGCATGCCCTCGAAGGCGCTGCTGCACGCCTCCGAGATGTTCGAGGAAGCCGCGCATTCCTTCGCCAAGATGGGCGTGTCGGTTTCCACGCCAAAGCTCGACCTGCCGGCGATGATGAACTTCAAGCAGCAGGGCATCGACGGCAACGTCAAGGGCGTCGAGTTCCTGATGAAGAAGAACAAGATCGACGTGCTGAAGGGCACCGGCAAGATTCTGGGCACCGGCAAGGTCGAAGTGTCCGCTGACGGCAAGTCGCAGGTCGTGGAAACGAAGAACATCGTGATCGCTACCGGCTCCGACATCGCGCGTCTCAAGGGCATCGAGATCGACGAGAAGCGCATCGTGTCGTCGACCGGCGCGCTGTCGCTGGAGAAGGTGCCGCAGAGAATGCTCGTCATCGGCGCCGGCGTGATCGGCCTCGAGCTCGGGTCGGTGTGGCGCAGGCTTGGGTCCGAAGTGATGGTCGTCGAGTTCCTCGATCGCATCCTGCCCGGCATGGATGGCGAGATCGCAAAACAATTCCAGCGCATGCTGGAAAAGCAGGGTTTTGCGTTCAAGCTTGGCTCGAAGGTCACCGGTGTCGATGCTTCCGGTAAGACGCTGCTTGCCAAAATCGAGCCGGCTGCGGGCGGCGCCGCTGAGACGATCGAGGCCGACGTCGTGCTGGTCTGCATCGGCCGCGTGCCCTTCACCGACGGCCTCGGCCTGAAGGAAGCCGGCGTTGCGCTGGACAATCGCGGCCGCGTCCAGATCGATGCGCATTTTTCGACCAACGTGAAGGGCGTCTACGCCATCGGTGACGTCGTTGCGGGCCCGATGCTGGCGCACAAGGCCGAGGACGAGGGCGTGGCGGTCGCGGAAATTCTCGCCGGACAATCCGGCCACGTGAACTACGATGTTATCCCAGGCGTCGTGTATACCACGCCAGAAGTGTCCTCCGTCGGCAAGACCGAGGAGGAACTGAAACAGGCCGGTCAGGCTTATACTGTCGGGAAGTTTCCCTTTACCGCCAACGGACGGTCGAAGGTCAACCAGACCACCGATGGCTTTGTGAAGATTCTCGCAGATGCGAAGACCGATCGTGTGCTCGGCGTGCACATTGTCGGCCGCGAAGCCGGGGAAATGATCCATGAAGCGGTCGTTCTCATGGAATTTGGTGGCAGTGCCGAAGATCTTGCGCGCTCCTGCCATGCGCATCCGACCCGGTCGGAAGCCGTCAAGGAAGCGGCGCTTGCAGTCGGCAAGCGCGCCATCCATATGTAGGCGACGCTCGGAACCGAATCGGGCGGGACATCACATGCTGCGCCGCCTTCTTCAACCGGTCTGGGTCCTGCTTGCGATCATCTTTTTGATCGAAGCCTGGCTATGGGATCACCTCGAACCGATCGTGGCGCGGGTCGTCGCGGCGATTCCGCTCGCGGAATTCAAGCAGTGGCTGTCCGATCGCGTCGACGCGCTGTCGCCGGCGATGACGCTGATCGTATTCGCGGTCCCCATCATCCCGCTGTTTCCGCTCAAGCTGGTCGGGCTCTGGCTGCTCACCCATGAATACTGGCTGAGCGCGGTCGTCACGATCGTGTTCGCAAAGCTGCTCGGCGTCGGCGTCACCGCCTTCGTGTTCGACGTGACGCGTCCCAAGCTCATGGAGATGGCCTGGTTCGAGAAGCTCTACGAATTCGTGCTCATGGTGCGCGCCAAGGCGACCGCGCTGGTCGAGCCGATGAAGCGGCGGATCAAGGAAGTCCTCACCGGCAACGGCGAAGGCTGGTCCGCCCGCACGCTCCGCCTGATCCAGCGCTTTCGCAAGAGCGTGCACGAGGCGCGCTGATCAATCCAAATGTTTCACCGTCACCCCCGCGCAACGGCGAAGCCGTTGTCGCTGGAGGTGGCCGCTTGTTCAGCGGCCCTCGAAGGGCGACGGCCCGGCTGCATCCCCACGCGACGCGTTGCGTCGCATGGCTCGCGCCTCAGGATGACGGGACGAGCAGCGTTATCCCTTCAATGTAAATGCAAGAAATGCGGCATCCACAGGCCGAGCGCCGTCATGCCCAGGCCTGCGATTGTCAGCAGCCCGGCCACCCAGGCGAGCGCGAGCATGCCGGTGATGATGGTGGCCGAGGCCAGCACGATGCCGATCTGGAAGGCGGCCGAAGCGAGCTCGAAGTGATGGTACTTTGCCGTCGCTTCGTCGCGTAGGTGTTCGGCGTGCTTGGCCTTCTCGGCCAGTTGCTCGGTGCCTTCGCCGGTCTCCGGCTCGGAGCGGTAGCGCGCCGCGGTCTTCGTCCAGTCGTCGATCTGCTTCTGCACCGTAGCCTTGCGGGCGTCGTCAGTAGCGGCGCCGAGCTCGAGCTTGCCCTGGTCGGCGGCGACCTGCACGACGGTGCGGCGGATGCTCTTGGCCTGGAAGAACGCCCAGAGGTTGGACGCCTCGACATTCTTGCTGATCGATTCGGTTTGCGCCCCCTTGCCCAGCGTCTCCGAGATCGCGAGGAACAGCGCCAGCACGGCGATCAGAAGGGCAATCTTCCGGCTCGAGCCGGACGCGTGCTCGGCGTGCTCGGCATGCTCCATGCTTTCATGTGCGCTCATCATGTCCCTCCTGCCTCGGTCGCCCACGATTGACCGAACCGCGGCGTCCGCGCAAGAGGGATGGCGACTGTGACACTGTTATGTCCGGGTGCTCTCTCGCGTCGTGGCTCGTTTCGCAGAGCCGGGAGATGAACAAACATTCACCGCCGCGGATGCGCCGAGGCGTAGACTTCCAGAAGCCGCTCGGAATCGATGCCGGTATAGACCTGCGTGGTTGAGAGCGAGGAATGGCCGAGCAATTCCTGGATCGCGCGTAAGTCCCCGCCGCGCGACAAGAGATGCGTGGCGAAGGAATGGCGCAGCGCATGCGGCGTGGCAGAGTCGGGCAGGCCGAGCGCGCCACGCAGGCGCTCCATCGCGAGCTGGATGATGCGCGGGCTCAAGGGGCCGCCGCGCGCGCCGACGAAGACCGGGCCCTCCGGCGGCAGCGGATAGGGGCACATGCCGGCATAGTCCTGCACCAGCGCCAGCACGTTCTGCAGCACCGGCACCATGCGGGTCTTGTTGCCTTTGCCGGTGACGATGAGCACGTCGCCTTCGCCGGGGCGCGGCACGTCGCGGCGCTTCAAGCCGAGCGCTTCGGAGATGCGCAGGCCCGACCCGTACAAGAGCGCCATCACCGCGGCGTCGCGCACCAAGATCCAGGTCTCGCGCTCCTCGCCCGCGCGCTCGTCGGCATCGGCCAGGCGTTTTGCCGAGGCCATCGGCAGCGGCTTTGGCAGGCTTTTTGCGACTTTTGGCGCGCGAATGGCGGAGAGCGCTCCGACCTTGCCCTTGCCTTCGCGTTCGAGGAAGCGGCCGAATGAGCGCAGGCCCGCAAGCGCCCGCATCAGCGAGCGGCCGGCAATGTCGTCGGCGCGGCGCATCGCCATGAAGGCCCTGATATCGGTTGCCTCCAGCGCCGCAAAACGCTTAAGCGTCACGCGCTCGCCCCAATGCGCACAGAGGAAATCGAGGCACTGTCTGAGATCGCGGGCATAGGCTTCCAGCGTCTTCGGCGACAGTCGCCGTTCGGCGCCGAGATGCGACAGCCAGCGCGCCATCTCCAGCGCGACCGTGTGGTCGGCGGAGGGAAGCTCGATTGCCTGCGCGGTGGTCGCTTTGCTCATGAGGTCTGGACGCGGTGATTCCCAAGGATACGTCGCAAGAGTATATCGCATCACACTCGTTTATCGTTCGCTAAGGCCGCTTTGCGGCGCTAGCCTTAGGCCTCTCAGGGTTCCGATTCTCACACATGGATCACGCCTCGCGCACCGCTCCTCCGGCCGCTTCGACCCGCATGGTCGACGTGCTGGTGCCGGTCGCGCTCGACCAGACCTATTCCTATCGCGTGCCGCGCGGCATGGAGCTGAAGGCCGGCGACCTCGTCGGCGTGCCGCTCGGGCCCCGCGAGGTGCTGGCGGTGGTGTGGGCGGAAAACGCCAATCCCGATCCGCGCCTGCACAACCGGCTGAAGGACGTCAGCGAAAAGCTCGAGGTGCAACCGCTCAAGGGCGAGCTGCGCTCGCTGGTCGACTGGGTCGCCAACTATACGCTCGGCCCGCGCGGCATGGTGCTGCGCATGTGCCTGCGCATGGGCGAAAATCTCGGCCCCGAGCGGCTGCGCGCCGGCGTGCGGCTGGTCGGCGATCCGCCGCGGCGGCTGACGCCGGCCCGGCGCCGCGTGATCGAGGTGCTGTCGGACCGGCTGCTGCACGGCAAGTCGGAAGCGGCCAAGGAGGCCGGCGTCTCCGCGGGCGTCATCGACGGCCTGGTCGACGAAGGCACGCTCACCATCGAGCCGCTGCCACCGCCGCCTCCGCCGCCGGCACCCGATCCCGCCTACGGCCAGCCGGATTTCACGCCGGTCCAGCGCGGCGCAGTGGATGCGATGCGCGCGCTCGCGGCCAACGGCACCTTCCACGTCGCGCTGCTCGACGGCGTCACCGGCTCCGGCAAGACCGAGGTCTATTTCGAGGCGGTCGCCGAAACCATCCGGCGTGGCAAGCAGTCGCTGATCCTGATGCCGGAGATCGCGCTCACCGGCCAGTTTCTCGACCGTTTTGCGCAGCGCTTTGGCGTGCGGCCGCTGGAATGGCATTCCGAGCTCACGCCGCGCACCCGCGCGCGCAACTGGGCGGCGATATCGGAGGGCAGCGCATCGGTCGTGGTCGGTGCGCGCTCGGCGCTGTTTCTGCCCTATGCCGATCTCGGCCTCATCGTCGTCGATGAGGAGCACGACCAGGCCTACAAGCAGGACGACGGCGTGCACTACCACGCTCGCGACATGGCGGTGGTGCGCGCGCATATCGCAAAAATCCCGATCGTGCTGGCGTCTGCGACGCCCTCGGTCGAGTCAGAGGTGAACGCGCGAAAAGGCCGCTACCAGCGCATCGCGCTGCCGTCGCGCTTCGGCGGCCAGCACATGCCGCATATCGAGGCGATCGACCTGCGCCGCGAGCAACCAGCGCGCGGCCGCTTCATCTCGCCGCGACTCGCCGGCGAGATGAAAGCCGCGATCGAACGGCGGGAACAGTCGCTGTTGTTCCTCAACCGCCGCGGCTACGCGCCGCTGACGCTGTGCCGCGCCTGCGGCCATCGCTTCGCCTGCACCATCTGCGATGCCTGGCTGGTCGATCATCGCTTTCGTCAGCGCCTGGTCTGTCACCATTGCGGCTTCTCGATGCCGCGCCCGCCGGCCTGTCCGCATTGCGCGGCCGAGGAATCGCTGGTCGCGGTCGGCCCCGGTGTCGAGCGCCTGCAGGAAGAGGCGGCGGCGCTGTTTCCCGAGGCGCGCACCATGGTGCTGTCGAGCGATCTCATCACCTCGATCGAGACCATGCGCTCCGAGCTCAGCGAGATCGCGGAGGGTCGCGTCGACATCATCATCGGCACGCAGCTCGTCGCAAAGGGCCACAATTTCCCGCGGCTCAACCTCGTCGGCGTGGTCGATGCGGATCTCGGCCTGTCCAACGGGGATCCGCGCGCCGCCGAGCGCACCTGGCAATTGCTCAACCAGGTGATCGGCCGTGCCGGCCGCGAGCAGGGCCGCGGCGTCGGGTATCTGCAGACGCATCAGCCCGAGCATCCCGTGATGAAGGCGCTGATCGCCTGCGACCGCGAGGCGTTCTATGCCAGCGAAATCGACCTGCGCGAACGCACGCTCTATCCGCCATTCGGGCGGCTCGCGAGCCTGATCATTTCGGCAGGGGATCGTCCGAGCGCAGAAGGTTTTGCGCGCCGGCTCGTCACCTTGGCGCCGCGCGACGAGCGCGTGGTGGTGCTGGGCCCCGCGGAAGCGCCGCTCGCCGTGATCAAGGGCCGCTACCGCTTCCGCGTCCTGGTGAAATCGGCGCGCGGCTTCGATCTCTCCGACTATTTGCGGAACTGGCTCGCACTGGGTCCGAAGACCAAGGGCAATCTCAAGCTCGAGGTCGACGTCGATCCGCAGAGCTTTTTGTAAGAGCTACCGCGGCCACAACCTCCGTCGTCATTCCGGGGCGCGCCGTGAGGCGCGGGCCCGGAATCCATTTCACCACAGACTCTGTAGCCCGATGGTTTCCGGGCCCGCGCCAAGTGGCGCGTCCCGGAATGACGGAGGGCGACGAAAAAGCCCGCCGTCCCCCAAGACGGCGGGCTTGTTTCACGCACGTATGTTGCGCTCGCGTGTGTGTGAGGCGCGTCGGACGACGCGTTAGGAGACGACCTCGGCGGTGACGCGGCCGACGCCGGCGCCAGTCAGGCCGATGGCGCGGGCTGCGCCGGTGGAGAGGTCGAGGACACGGCCGCGAATGAACGGGCCACGGTCATTGATGGTGACGACGACGCTTTGGCCACGATGGGTCACGCGCAGCTTGGTGCCGAAGGGCAGCGAGCGGTGCGCCGCGGTCATGGCGTTCTGGTTGAAGCGCGCCCCGGAGGCGGTCCGGGAACCGGACTCGTTGCCGTAATAGGAAGCCATGCCGGAGAAGGAATGTCCGGAGCCCGAGGTCGGTGTCATCGACGCATTGGCGTTCTGCCAGTCGGAACCTTGGCCCTGGACTTTGCTGGCGTGGTGATGGTGATGCCGGTGGTGCCTCGACTTGGCCGAAGCTTCGGTGGCAGTTCCACCGACCAGAAGAGTTGCGGCGACAACCGCGAGCGCCGTGCGGGGCCGGGTTACGCGTCCCAGCGGTTTCAATGACAGCATTTAACAGTCCCTGTACCAGTATTGCCACATATGTGGCCAGTGGAGCCCCCGTAAGTTTGCGAGCGCTAGGCCGTTTCCGTTCGCAATGCGGCATGAATTGGGCAGTAAACCCGGTATGGTGCGTAACGAAATATCTTGCGGCGTGATTCAGATTATCAGCGAATGTTCCGTAATCTTTCGCTTTAACGAATCATTAACCAGCTCAATACTTACGAATACTGTAAAGATAAGTTATTTCTCCGCTTATTCAGAATTCGGTAAGTAATCAGCCAAGTGAAACAAAACGCCGCGCCGTCACGGCTCTGCGAGCCGTGTTCATGGCCGCTATGCGCTGGCGGCAGGAACCAATGGGACTTAGCCGGCCGCGGACCGCTCGCGCGGTTGAACCAAAATGTGGCGGCGCCGACATCGGGAGCGGTCGCCGACGTCATCAACATGCGGACCGAGGACGCAGCCTTTAATTTGGCGTCATGTTGCACCTGCGCGCCTGCCATGCTAGCAAAGCGCCGATTTTAACGAGCCCGGCGCGTCCTGTGCCGGTCGAAAATCGAAGTCCCGCTTGAATTCCAAGGGCTTGGATCGCTTGGCGCCGCTTCCGTGGCGACGGTTTTTCCCTTGCGAATTTGACAGCTAAAAGAGCGCGTCTGTGGCTGCAGAAGATACGTCCGTTTCCGGTGTGTCCGGTCGTTATGCGACGGCCTTGTTTGAACTGGCCCGCGACCAGAATTTGGTCGATGCGGTCAAAGCCGACCTCGACAGGTTCGGCGCCATGCTTAACGAGAGCGCCGACCTGAAGCGCCTTGTCCGCAGCCCGGTGTTCGCGGCCGATACGCAGTCCAAGGCGCTCGGCGCCGTGCTGGACAAGGCCGGCATATCAGGCATCTCCGCCAATTTCCTGAAAGTGCTGACGGCCAACCGCCGCCTGTTTGCAGTGGCCGACGTTATCCGCGCCTACGGCGCGCTGGTCGCCAAGTTCAAGGGCGAGGCCTCGGCCGACGTCACCGTGGCGGAACCGCTCTCGGAAAAGAATCTCGATGCCCTCAAGGTTGCCCTGAAGTCGGTGACCGGCAAGGACGTCGCGCTCAACGTGAAAGTCGATCCCTCGATCATCGGTGGCCTCGTCGTGAAGCTTGGCAGCCGCATGATCGATAGTTCGCTTCGCACCAAACTCAATTCGATCAAGCACGCGATGAAAGAGGCAGGCTGATGGACATCCGCGCCGCGGAAATTTCCGCGATCCTCAAGGACCAGATCAAGAATTTCGGCCAGGAAGCTGAAGTCTCCGAAGTCGGACAGGTGCTGTCCGTCGGTGACGGTATTGCTCGCGTCTACGGCCTCGACAACGTCCAGGCGGGCGAAATGGTCGAGTTCGAGAACGGCACCCGCGGCATGGCGCTGAACCTCGAGACCGACAACGTCGGCGTCGTCATTTTCGGTGCCGACCGTGAAATTAAGGAAGGCCAGACCGTCAAGCGCACCCGCGCCATCGTGGACGCGCCGGTCGGCAAGGGTCTGCTCGGCCGCGTCGTCGACGCGCTCGGCAATCCCATCGACGGCAAGGGCCCGATCCAGGCCGACAAGCGTATGCGCGTCGACGTCAAGGCGCCCGGCATCATTCCGCGCAAGTCGGTGAGCGAGCCGATGGCGACCGGCCTCAAGGCGATCGACGCCCTGATCCCGATCGGCCGCGGCCAGCGCGAGCTGATCATCGGCGACCGTCAGACCGGCAAGACCGCGATCGCGCTCGACACCATTTTGAACCAGAAGCCGCTCAACGCGCAGCCCGACGAGAACATCAAGCTGTATTGCGTCTACGTCGCGATCGGCCAGAAGCGCTCCACCGTCGCCCAGTTCGTGAAGGTGCTCGAAGAGCAGGGCGCGCTGGAATACTCCATCATCGTCGCCGCCACCGCGTCGGATCCGGCGCCGATGCAGTACATCGCGCCGTTCACCGGCTGCACCATGGGCGAGTACTTCCGCGACAACGGCATGCACGCCGTCATCATCTATGACGATCTGTCCAAACAGGCCGTCGCCTACCGCCAGATGTCGCTCTTGCTGCGCCGCCCGCCGGGCCGCGAAGCCTATCCCGGCGACGTGTTCTATCTGCACTCCCGCCTGCTCGAGCGCGCGGCGAAGCTGAACAAGGACCAGGGCTCCGGCTCGCTGACCGCTCTGCCGGTCATCGAAACCCAGGCCAACGACGTGTCGGCCTACATTCCGACCAACGTCATCTCGATCACCGACGGCCAGATCTTCCTGGAAACCGACCTGTTCTTCCAGGGCATCCGTCCCGCCGTGAACGTCGGTCTGTCGGTGTCGCGCGTCGGTTCGTCCGCGCAGACCAAGGCCACCAAGAAGGTCGCCGGCAAGATCAAGGGCGAGCTCGCGCAGTACCGCGAAATGGCGGCGTTCGCGCAGTTCGGCTCCGACCTCGACGCCTCGACCCAGCGCCTGCTCAACCGCGGCTCGCGCCTGACCGAACTGTTGAAGCAGCCGCAGTTCGCGCCGCTGAAGATGGAAGAGCAGGTCTGCGTGATCTGGGCCGGCACCAACGGCTATCTCGATCCGCTTCCGCTCAACAAGGTGCGTGCGTTCGAAGACGGTCTGTTGTCGCTGCTGCGCGGCAAGAACACCGACATCCTCAACGCGATCCGCGACAGCCGCGACCTCTCCGACGACAGTGCTGCGAAGCTGAAGTCAGTGGTCGAAGGTTTTGCGAAGAGCTTCGCTTAAGACTACGGCGTCATGGCCGGGCTCGTCCCGGCCATCCACGTCTTTGACGTGGAATGTAAGGCGTGGATGCCCGGGACAGGCCCGGGCATGACGACAGGGATAGCTAGCGGCTTGATCCTAAGGATCGAACCGTCGGGGTGAACGAAGAATGGCGTCACTTAAAGACATGCGGGTCCGCATCGCCTCCACCAAGGCGACGCAGAAGATCACCAAGGCTATGCAGATGGTGGCAGCGTCGCGGTTGCGCCGTGCCCAGCAGGCGGCCGAAGCGGCGCGGCCCTATGCCGACAAGATGGCGGCTGTCATCGCCAACATCGCCACCGCGGCAGCAGGCTCGCCCGGTGCACCGAAACTGCTTGGCGGCACCGGCAAGGATCAGGTTCACCTCCTTCTCGTCTGCACCGGCGAGCGCGGTCTGTCCGGCGCCTTCAACTCCTCGATCGTGCGCCTCGCGCGCGAGCGCGCGCAGGCGTTGATCGCGGAGGGCAAGGAAGTGAAATTCTTCTGCGTCGGCCGCAAAGGTTACGAGCAGCTCCGCCGCCTCTACGACAAGCAGATCGTCGAGCATCTCGACCTGCGCAGCGTTCGCCAGCTCGGCTTCGTCAATGCCGAGGACATCGCCAAGAAGGTGCTGGCCCGGTTCGATGCCGGCGAGTTCGACGTCTGCACGCTGTTCTACGCGCAGTTCAAGTCGGTGATCGCCCAGGTCCCCACCGCGCAGCAGATCATTCCGCTGGCCGTGGAAGAAAAGGCGGCGAACGCGCCGTCGACGTCCTACGAATATGAGCCGGAGGAGGACGAACTCCTCTCCCGCCTGCTGCCGCGCAACATCGCGGTGCAGATCTTCCGCGCGCTGCTGGAAAACAACGCCTCGTTCTATGGTGCGCAGATGAGCTCGATGGACAACGCCACCCGCAACGCCGGCGAAATGATCCGCAAGCAAACCCAGATCTACAACCGAACCCGTCAAGCCCAGATCACCAAGGAGCTGATCGAGATCATCTCCGGCGCCGAGGCGGTCTGAGGACGAACGACGGTCGTTCACGTACAGAATTTCGAAGGAGAGCTATTGATGGCTACAGCAGCTAACCCGGTCGGTCGCGTCACCCAGGTCATGGGCGCCGTCGTCGACGTGCAGTTCGAAGGCCACCTGCCGGCCATTCTCAATTCGCTGGAAACCAAGAACGGCAACATCCGCCTCGTGCTGGAAGTTGCCCAGCATCTTGGCGAATCCACCGTGCGCACGATCGCGATGGACGTGACCGAAGGTCTGGTGCGCGGCCAGGAAGTGACCGACACCGGCCAGCCGATCGCGGTTCCCGTGGGTGACGGCACCCTCGGCCGCATCATGAACGTCATCGGCGAGCCGATCGACGAAGCCGGTCCGATCAAGTCCGAGGGCAAGCGCGCGATCCACCAGGACGCGCCGACCTACACCGACCAGTCCACGGAAGCCGAAATTCTCGTCACCGGCATCAAGGTCGTCGACCTGCTCGCACCCTATGCCAAGGGCGGCAAGATCGGCCTGTTCGGCGGCGCCGGCGTCGGCAAGACCGTGCTGATTCAGGAGCTGATCAACAACGTCGCGAAGGCGCACGGCGGTTACTCCGTGTTCGCAGGCGTCGGCGAGCGGACCCGCGAGGGCAACGACCTCTATCACGAGTTCATCGAGTCCAAGGTCAACGCCGATCCGCACAATCCGGATCCGAGCGTGAAGTCGAAGTGCGCGCTGGTGTTCGGCCAGATGAACGAGCCGCCGGGCGCCCGCGCCCGCGTCGGCCTCACCGGTCTGACGGTCGCCGAGCACTTCCGCGACCAGGGCCAGGACGTGCTGTTCTTCGTCGACAACATCTTCCGCTTCACCCAGGCCGGCTCGGAAGTGTCGGCGCTCCTGGGTCGTATTCCTTCGGCGGTGGGTTATCAGCCGACGCTCGCGACCGACATGGGCGCGCTGCAGGAGCGCATCACCACCACCCAGAAGGGCTCGATCACCTCGGTGCAGGCCATCTACGTTCCGGCCGACGACTTGACCGACCCGGCGCCCGCGACCTCGTTCGCCCACTTGGACGCCACCACCGTGCTGTCGCGCGCCATCTCTGAAAAGGGCATCTATCCGGCGGTGGACCCGCTCGACTCGACCTCGCGCATGCTCTCGCCGCTCGTCGTCGGTGAGGAGCACTACTCGACCGCGCGCATGGTCCAGCAGGTGCTGCAGCGCTACAAGTCGCTGCAGGACATCATCGCCATTCTCGGCATGGACGAGCTTTCGGAAGAGGACAAGCTGACGGTGGCCCGCGCCCGCAAGATCGAGCGCTTCCTGTCGCAGCCGTTCCACGTCGCCGAAATCTTCACCGGCTCGCCCGGCAAGTTCGTCGAGCTCGCGGACACCATCAAGGGCTTCCGCGGCCTCTGCGAGGGCAAGTATGACCACCTGCCGGAAGCCGCCTTCTACATGGTCGGCACCATCGAAGAAGCCGTCGAGAAGGGCAAGAAGCTGGCGGCGGAAGCTGCCTAAGCTTTCACGTCTCGTCATCGCCGGGCAAAAGCGCGAAGCGCGTCTTCAAGCAAATGCCCCGGCGATCCATCGAGATGGAGCTTAGCTGATGGACCCGCGGGTCAAGCCCGCGGGTGACAAGCGGAAAATAACGGACACATCATGGCCACCTTCCACTTCGATCTCGTCTCTCCTGAAAAGCTCGCCTTCTCCGGCGAGGTCGATCAGGTCGACATTCCCGGCTACGAAGGTGATTTCGGCGTGCTCGCGGGCCACGCGCCCGTTGTGGCTGCGATGCGGCCCGGCATTTTGACCATCATTGCGGGCGGTCAGAAGCAGAAGGTGATCGTGCTTGGCGGTCTCGCCGAGGTCTCTGACGATCGACTGACTGTCCTGGCCGACGTTGCCACGTCTCTCGATGAGCTCGATCACGCGCAATTCGCCGACACCATTGCCGAGATGGAAACCAAGCTGGCCGAGAAGGAAGGCCACGAGCTCGATCTCGCGATCACGCGGCTCGACAACTACAAGAAGATCCAGCAGCAGCTGTCTTCGACAGCGATGCACTGATCGGGCTGCTACAGCCGATTCCTTACGAATAACGGTTCAAATCGGCGCTCGTCACGATGGTGGCGGGCGCCGAAAGCTTGTTGCACCCCGGTTGCGTTAGCGGCATTCTGCCGCGGAACTCGATGGTTCGGGGCTTGTGCAGATGAAACGCAAGATCGCAGCGATTTTCGCAGCCGATATTGCCGGTTACTCCAGGCTGGTCGCGGAAGACGAGGAGGAGACGCTGCGGCGTCTCGCCTCCTATCGCTCCGTCGTCGACGATTTCATCGCAAAGGCCGGCGGGCGCATCTTCAACACGGCTGGAGATGCCGTGCTCGCGGAATTCCCGAGCGCGGTGGACGCGGTGCGCTGCGCGATCGACATCCAGGAGTCCTTGCGAACCCGCAACATGGCCTATCCGCCGAGCCGGCAGATGTCGTTCCGCATCGGCATCACCATCGGGGACGTGGTCGAGCGCGACGGCGATCTCTTGGGCGACGGCGTCAACATAGCCGCGCGCCTGGAAGGCCTCGCCGAAGTCGGCGGCATCTGCGTCTCGCGTGCCGTGCATGAGCAGGTCGCCAACAAGCTCTCGGTCCAGTTCGCCGATATCGGCGCGCAGGAGGTGAAAAACATTCCGACGCCCGTGCACGCCTATATGGTGGCGATGCGCCGCGAGGACGGCAGCTACACTTCACCGCAGGTGAAGAAGCCGGCCTCCAAGGTCGCAGCCGCGCCGGTGTGGATGTGGCCGCTGGTCGTGGCGGTCGTCTCGGTCGTCGCCATCGGCGTCACCGGCTTCCTCTACAACACCAAGCTGAAGCAGACGGCGACTGCTGCCGCGACGCCGGCGGCGACACCAAGTGCTGTGCCAAGCGCCGTCCCAACCGCGACGCCGACTGCAGCGGCATCCGCCACACCGAGCCCGATGCCGACCCAGATGGCAAAGGCGCCGATGGCGCCGATGGCACCGCCGAATGCCAGTGCTGCGATGGCGCCGACGCCCGCACCGTCACCCTCCGCGATGCCGATGGCCGGCAAGTTCCCCGCTGACAGCGTGCCCTTCATCAACGAGCGTGTCCGCAGCTACCTGGCTGGCGACTATTCCGCCGCCGGCGACTACAAGGCTTTTGCGCTCAATGTCGGCGGCTTCACCGGCTCCGTGTTGAATCAGCCGAACGAGGAGGCCGCGCGCACTGGCGCGGTCGAGCAGTGCCAGAAGCGTGCCGACGCCGCGCAATCGCCGCGCCGCTGCGAGCTCTATGCGGTCGGCAACACCATCGTCTACGCCCACGGCAAGCCTCCGATGCCGCCGCCTCCCTATTTCCGGCATGATCCCATGACCGAGCGGCCCTTCGCCTCCAAGGATTTCCCGATGGTGCGCGATCCCCAAAAAGCGCGCCTGGAAAACATGTTCGTGCCCGCGCAAAAGTCGCGCGCGGTCGCGCTCGGCCCAGGCGCACAATATTTCATGGTGCTGGGCACGCCCTCGCCTGAGGAATCGTCACGCCGCGCGCTGGAATCCTGCGGCGCCATCGCGGGCGTCGCCTGCATGATCGTCGCGGTCGACGAGAGTTATGTGGTGCCGATCCCCACGCTGTTCAGGGTCACCGGCTTCTTCCATGCCGCGAGCAATGCCTCGATCGTGGCCGAGGCCCGCGACGACGTCGTGCGCCGGCTTGGCGAGGCCATGGGCTGGAACGCGGTGGCCGTCGGCACGTCCGGCCGCCCAGGCCTCGGCCTCAAGGCCGCCGACGAGCAGACCGCCGTCAACGGCGCGCTCGCCGAATGCGCCAAGCGCGACAGCGACTGCCACGTCATCGCCATCGGCCCGTTCACGGTGGGACCGATCAATTAGGGCCCGAGTGGCGGCGATTGCGCCCTTCCGCTCGTTTCGCTCGACGCGTCAGCAGCTTCGCAGAAGCCACCGCGTATCGTGCCGGCAGTCGCCGCCTACTGTGCATGGGGTTGTTTCGACGTTTAGGTTCCGAAGCGCGCAAAGTGCTGCGCGACCGCGCGGTAGACGTCGCGGCGGAACGGCACCACGAGATCGGCGACCCGGTCGAGGCGCTCCCAGCGCCAGGCGTCGAACTCCGCCGGCTGGTCGTTGCGCGGCGTCAGCGGATCGATCTCGTCCTCGTTGCCCGTGAAACGCAGCGCGAACCATTTTTGCCGCTGGCCGCGAAACTTCGCCAGTCGGTGCGTCTGCGGTCCGTCATAGGGCGGAAACTCGTAAGTGAGCCAGTCGGTCTCGCCGAGATAGTCGGCGTTTCTGACGCTGGTCTCCTCCCACAGCTCGCGCATCGCCGCGTCGTGCAGGTTCTCGCCCTCGTCGACGCCGCCCTGCGGCATCTGCCAGTCCAGTCCCGGCAGGATGATCTCGGGGCCGTCACCCTTGAAACGGTGGCCGATCAGGACGCGGCCGTCGGCGTTGAACAGCGCGATCCCGACATTGGGACGGTAGGGCTTTTGATCGGTCACTGACTTGCTTCTCGTCATTCCACATTGCGGGGGCGCGCCAAAGGCTCCGCGCGAGCCCGGAATCCATAGCCACAGACGGGTGTTGTTGGAAGGAGTGTGGCTGTCGTAATCGGGTCAATCATCCGAGAGCGTGGCAAACTCCTGCACCACGCGCTCATAGACCGGACGCTTGAAGGGAATGATGAGGCCGGGAAGATTTTTCATCGGCTCCCAGCGCCAGGTGACGAACTCGGCCTTGTGGCCGCCGCCGCCGGGATTGGCGACGTTGATCTCGCTGTCCTTGCCGGTGAAGCGCACCGCGTACCATTTTTGGCGTTGGCCGCGGTAGCGGCCCTTCCAGGCACGGCCCGCGACCGTGCGCGGGATGTCGTAGGTGAGCCAGTCCGGCACCTCGCCGAGCCGTTCGAGCGAGCGCACGCTGGTCTCCTCATAGAGCTCGCGCTTGGCGGCTTCCCAGGTGTCCTCGCCGGGATCGACGCCGCCCTGCGGCATCTGCCAGACATGAGTGTCGTCGACATGCTCGATGCCGCCGGCGCGGCGGCCGATGAACACCAGGCCATCCCTATTGATCAACATCACGCCGACGCAGGTCCGGTAGGGCAGATCCTCGTAACGCGCCATTCCGCCAAACCTCTCGCGTGTGTCCTGGCCGGTCTTTTTCGGCCCGATAGGACCCGTGCCGCACCAATCCGTTGATTTAGCTGGATTTTGATTTCAGCATCGCCGTTGTCAATGGCACCAATAGGATGCCGCGGCCCTCCAGCCCCTTGATCCAGGTACTTATCCGGTCGATCGAGACCGGAAGTGCCGATGCCGTACCGATGGCGACGCCGCGCTCGCGCGCGATCGATTCCAGCTTGGTGAGGGCGCGGTCGACCTCATTGGCGGTCGGGACTGCGTCGATCGCGATGTCGCCCTTGCCGAACGGCATGGCCTGGCTCGAGGCGATCTGGCCGGCGACACTGCGCGGCGAGGAGCCGTCGTCGAACAGGCCGAGGCCGCGCTTGTTGGCCTCGCGGATGATGGGCTGCATCGCAGCTTCCGTGGCGATGAATCGCGCGCCCATGAAGTTGGCGATCCCGGCATAGCCCTGCATCCGGCTCAGGTGCCAGTAGAGCCGATCCAGGTTCTGGTCCGCGGTGAGCGAGGTGAGCAGGGTCTGCGGACCCGGATCGTTGTCCGGGAAGTCGTAGGGCTCCATCGGGAGCTGCAGGAAGACCTCGTGGCGCTGCGCGCGCGCGCGTTCGGCAAGCTTTGCGGGATCGGCGCCATAGGGCGTGAATGCCAGCGTGATCGCGCCGGGTAGCTTCATGATCGCATCGGTTGTCTTGGCCGCGCCGACGCCGAGGCCACCGATCATGATCGCGACCACGGGCATCTTGGCTGCCTTGGTGCGATCGGCGTCGGCGGCATAGACGCTGAACGGCTTCATGTCGGCCGCTGCCACCGGAATCATGCCGTAGCGCCCCTTTTCCAGGAGCCGCTGGTCGACCCCGGTCATGACGGCGGGCGCAGCAGTGGCGGGGTCGCCGGCCTTGTCGCCGGTCTCGCCGCCGGCGCCGATCACCACGTCATGGCGGCTGCCGCTGGAGCCGTCGATGATGGTGACCGTCTTCTGTTCGCCAGTCTTTTGATCACCATGCACGGCCTGTTTCGACGCAGCCTTGGTCTCGTGGCCGGTGGCCGCGGGCGCAGCCTTCTCTTCGGCAGCCGGCTTGGATTCGCGAATCGCGACCCGGCTGATCGGCTCGCCGCCGAGGGGGTCCTTGTTGAAGATGGCAAAGCCGGCAAAGGCGACCAGGACCAGGCCGAGCAGCACCGCCAGGGCCTGCATTGCCGTGAACGGCAGCCGCAGCCGCCGTTTTCGGCGCGGCTTGTCCTGTCCGAGCGGGGTGCTCAGATCATCGGCCGTTTCTGTCATGCGCGATCCCGAATCACTCGTGCCGACGATAACACGGCGCGGTCAAGCGACGGCAGGCCGGGAAAGGCCGGGTCCCGCGAAGCAGTGGGAAGTCCAAGCAAAAAGGGCGGCTCCAGGAGCCGCCCTTTGCGATAAGTCGGATGCCGCCGGTTGCGACGCTCTAGTTGGCCGCCTTCGGCTTGTCGGCTGCGGCCTTGTCGCCGCCGGGCGTGGGCGCGGCCGACGCGCTGTTCTTGATGCCATGAAGCAGGTCGGCACCGAGCTTGAGCGCCTTGTCGTCCTTGGCGTCCGGCGGGACGTAGGACTGCGAGCCGGTCTTCTCGTCGCCGTCGTTCTTCAGGTGGCCGCGCAGCGAAGCCTCGCCCTTGGTGTCGGTGCGCGCCTTCAACTCGTCCGGCACGTCCTGCAGCACTTCGATGTCGGGCACGATGCCCTTGGCCTGGATCGACTTGCCCGACGGCGTGTAATAGCGCGCGGTGGTGAGCCGCAGCGCGCCGTTGCCGCTGCCGAGCGGGATGATGGTCTGCACCGAGCCCTTGCCGAACGAGCGCGTGCCGACGATGGTCGCGCGCTTGTGGTCCTGCAGCGCGCCGGCGACGATCTCCGAGGCTGAGGCCGAGCCGCCGTTGACGAGCACGATGACCGGCTTGCCCTTGGTCAGGTCACCCGCATGCGCGGAGCGGCGCTGCGTCTCCTCGGCGTTGCGGCCGCGGGTCGAGACGATCTCGCCGCGCTCGAGGAACGAGTCGGAGACGGTGACCGCTTCCTCCAACAGACCGCCCGGATTGTTGCGCAGGTCGATGATGTAGCCCTTCAGCTTGTCGCCGATCTGATTCGAGAGGTTGGTGACCTCGCGCTTCAGGCCTTCGGTGGTCTGCTCGTTGAAGGTGGTGATGCGGATATAGGCGATGTCGTCCTGTTCGACGCGCGCACGCACCGAGCGGACGCGGATGTTGTCGCGCACCAGCGTGACGTCGAGCGGATTGTCCTGGCCCTTGCGGATGATCTTGAGCCGGATCTTGGTGTTGACGGGGCCGCGCATCTTCTCGACTGCCTGGTTCAGGGTGAGGCCCTGCACCGCTTCGTCGTCGAGATTGGTGATGATGTCGTTGGCCATGATGCCGGCGCGCGAGGCGGGCGTGTCGTCGATCGGCGAGACCACCTTGATCAGGCCGTCCTCCATGGTGACCTCGATGCCGAGGCCGCCGAACTCGCCACGGGTCTGCACCTGCATGTCACGGAAGCTCTTGGCGTCCATGTAGCTGGAATGCGGATCGAGGCCGGTGAGCATGCCGCTGATGGCCGACTCGATCAGCTTGGTGTCGTCGGGCTTCTCGACATAGTCGGAGCGCACGCGCTCGAAGACGTCGCCGAACAGATTGAGCTGGCGGTAGGTGTCCGCGGTCGCGGCCCGTGCGCTCGAGCCCATGAACACCGCGCGCGGCTGGGTCACGAACAGCGTCAGCGCTGCGCCGGTGGCCGCGCTGAGGAGGATAACTGAAGTCTTGCGCATCATCCGCGAACCTTCTCGCCTTCATTTGCGGCCCACCATGGGCCTGGATCGATTGGAGTGCCGTCTTTGCGGAACTCGACATAGAGCACAGGTTGACTCGCGTTGGTGGCGAGAATGGAGGCGACTTGCGATGTCGACCCCATCACCGCGACCGGCTCCCCCGTGAGCACAAACTGTCCGATGTTTACCGAAATGCGCTCCATCCCGGCGATCAGGACATGATACCCGCCCCCGGCATTGAGGATCAAGAGTTGTCCATAGCTGCGGAAGGGGCCTGAATAGACCACCCAGCCGTCACACGGCGTTGTGACCTGGGAGCCGGGCCGCGTGGCCAAGGAAATGCCCTTTTGTGCGCCGCCCGAGCCGTCGGAACCGCCAAAATCCCTGATTTTGCTGCCATTGACGGGCAGGGGCAGCAGGCCCTTGGCCGAGGCGAAAGCGATCGCCGGGCTGGTCCGGGAACGGTCCTTGAACGCGGCCGCGGTCGGCTTGCCACCGGCGGTTGCCGCCGCCCGGTTCGCAGCCTCCGCGGCCTTGGCGGCGCTCTTGAGGTCCTGCTCCATCTTGGCGATCAGGCCCTGGAGGTCGCCGACCTGCCGGGACAGCGCGATGGCGCGCGAGCTCTCGGCGTCCAGATCCTTTTCCCGCGCCGATTGCTGCCGCTGCCGCTCGTCGACGAGGGCTGCGAGCCGGGTCTGGTCGTTGCGAACCTTGTCGCGGTCGGCGCCGAGCTGATCGCGTTCGGCGGCGATGTGCTTGCGCAGCGTCACAAGCTCGCCGAGCTCGCCGGCGAGCCGCTCGGCCCGGCCGCGCAATTCCGGCACCACGGCGCCGAGCAGCATCGCCGTGCGGAGCGATTGCAGTGCGTCCTCGGGCCGCACCAGCAGCGCGGGCGGCGTGCGCCGGCCGGCGCGCTGGAGCGCGGCCAGCACCTCGACGATGTCGGCGCGGCGCGAATTGAGCGAAGTGCGCATTTCCTGCTCGCGGCCGTTGAGTGCGGTCAGGCGCGCCTCGGCGTCGCTGATCTTGGTCTCGACGGTCCGCACATTGGCGGCGGTATCGATCAATTGCTGATTGAGCTGGGTGCGGTCCTGGCCGAGCGTTGCGATCTCGGATTTCAGCTTGGCCTGCGCCTCTTCCGCGCTCTTCTGCTTGGCGCGCGCCGCCTCGAGTTCCTGCTCGCGCTGCTTGATCGCCTCCGGCGAGATTTCGGCGGTCTGCGGCGCAGGGGTTGCGGTCTGAGCTTGCGCGAGGCTTGCGCACAAGATGTTTGCGCCGGCGAGGCTTGCGATCAGCAACAGGTTGAGAGTCGGCGCTCGCATCGCTTTACGCAAAGGTGCTCGTTGTGGCGCGCATCACGCGCGGTGATAGGGGTGGCCGGCCAAAATGGTTGCGGCCCGATAAAGCTGTTCCAGAAGCATGACGCGGACCATTTGATGCGGCCAGGTCGCCGAGCCGAACGCCATTGCGAGCTTGGCCTTACGCCGCAATTCGGGCGAAAGTCCGTCCGCGCCGCCAATGACGAATATAGTATGTGCGGTCCCCTCGTCGCGCCAGCGCCCGAGATTCCGTGCGAATACGGTCGAATCGATATTCTGGCCGCGCTCGTCCAGCGCCACGATTACCGATTTGTCAGGAATATGCGCGCCGATCGCTGCGGCCTCTTCCGCCATGCGCGTCGCCGTGTCGCGCGCGCGGCTTTCGGGAATTTCGTGGACGCTGAGTTCGCGGAAGCCGAGCTTGCGGCCGATCTCGTCGAACCGCTCGAAATACCGGTCGGCAAGCTCCCGTTCCGGCCCCTGCTTCAGCCGGCCAACTGCAATGACGGCAACACGCATGATGTTTTCAGGGTCGCGTTTTCAAGACCGCGCGCATTGTGCGCGCGCACGACGCTAGCATGCGCGTCAGCCGATTCGAAATCGGCTACAGCCTCTAGATCGCCTTCGCCGCGCCGGGGCCCTGCGTGTACAACCTCTCGAGGTTGTAGAACTCGCGGACCTCGGGTCTGAACACGTGCACGATCACATCGCCGGAATCGATCAGCACCCAGTCGCAATTGGGCAAGCCCTCGACATGGATGTTCTTGATGCCGTTTTCCTTGAGGCCCTTCGTGACGTTTTCCGCGATCGCGCCGACGTGCCGGTTCACCCGGCCCGTGGTGACGATCATGTAGTCGGAGTACGCCGATTTGCCGCGAAGGTCGATGGTGATCGTTTCTTCCGCCTTCATATCGTCGAGGCGGGAGAGGATCAGATTCAGCGTCTTGTCGGCGTCGGGTTGCGCCTTCAAGGCCGCAGCTTGGGTCGATGTTTTACGCGCGGTTTTGACCTTGGGTAAAACAGACTTGGACAATACAGACGGGGCCAGGGACCATTCCTTTCCTGTATCGCGAACTCCGAATCCGGGGTTCGCCGTTACACTACATCATGTGGGGTTAAGGGTTTCAATACGCCAGTGCTCCTCCTCCCCACGGCGACCGACCTTACTTGGGTGCCTTCCAGCTTCCGTCCGGGTTCCGCAGGGTGGTCGAGGACAGGCTGAGCTTCAGCCCGGTGAGGAAGACCCAGGCGGGCGCCCGGCGATCCGCAAGCAGCCCCGCCTCATTCTCGGGCAGGCGGTAGCGCGCCAGCGCGCGGGCCGCCGGCGAGGCGAGGGCGCGAAAACTCTGTGGAGGACGATCGACGACCGCAATCGGCATCTGAGCCGCGATGCGCTGCCAGTCCTGCCAGCGATGGAATTGCGCGAGGTTGTCGGCGCCCATGATCCAGACAAAGCGCAAGCCGCTTGCGCGGCGACGCAAGAAGTTGACCGTGTCGATAGTGTAGCGCGTGCGGATGACGGATTCGAGACAGCTCACCGCGATGCGCGGATCGTCGGCGACGTCGCGCGCGGCCTTCATGCGTTCGCCGAGCGCCTGCAGCGCGCCGTTCTCCTTCAGCGGATTGCCTGGCGTCACCAGCCACCACACGCGATCGAGCTTGAGGCGCGTGAGCGCGAACTGACTGATCGCGCGATGCGCGCGATGCGGCGGATTGAAGGAGCCGCCGAGCAGCCCGATGCGCATGCCCTCGGTCGAGGGCGGCAGCGCTTGCGCCACGAAGGGCGGCACGACGAAATGGTTGCTCAATGCGCGCCCTGCGTCACGGCCGCGTCTGTCCGGTGCCGTGGACGCGGTACTTGAAGCTCGTCAACTGCTCGGCCCCGACAGGGCCGCGCGCATGGAATTTTCCGGTGGCAATGCCGATCTCGGCGCCAAAACCGAACTCGCCACCATCGGCGAACTGCGTCGATGCGTTGTGCAGCACGATCGCGGAATCGACCTCGCTGAGGAATTTTTGCGCGGCGGCTTCATCCTGGCTCACGATCGCATCGGTGTGGTGCGAGCCGTGATTCTGGATGTGCGCGATCGCGCCATTGACGCCGTCGACCACTTTCGCGGCGATGATCGCGTCGAGGTACTCGGTGTCCCAATCATCTTCGGACGCGGCCTTCACGCGCGCATCGGCGTGCTGCACGGTCTCGTCGCCGCGCACTTCGCAGCCGGCATCGATCAGCATTGCGACCAGCGGCTTCAGCTTGGTCGCGCTAGCTGCGCGATCGACCAGCAGCGTCTCGGCGGCGCCGCAGACGCCGGTGCGACGCATTTTTGCGTTGAGCACGATCGACTTCGCCATGTCGAGATCGGCGCTCGCGTCGACATAGACGTGGTTGACGCCTTCGAGATGCGCGAAGACAGGTACGCGTGCCTCGGCTTCGACGCGTGCGACGAGGCTTTTGCCGCCGCGCGGCACGATCACGTCGATTGCGCCGTTCAATCCGGACAGCATCATGCCGACCGCCGCGCGGTCGCGCGTCGGCACCAGCGTGATCGCAGCTTCGGGCAGGGCCGCTTCGCGCAGGCCCTGCGTCAGGCAATCATGGATCGCGCGGCAGGAGCGGAAGCTGTCGGAGCCGCCGCGCAGGATCACGGCGTTGCCGGCCTTCAGGCAGAGCACACCGGCATCCGCCGCGACGTTCGGCCGGCTCTCGAAGATCACGCCGACGACGCCGAGCGGCACGCGGACGCGCTCGATGGTCATGCCGTTCGGCCGCTGCCAGCTCTCGGTCACGGTGCCGATCGGATCGGCAATGCCGCGGACGATCGCGATGCCCTCGGCCATGCCTTCGACGCGCGCCGGCGTCAGCGCCAGGCGATCGATGAAGGCGGAGGTCGCGTCGCCGCTCGCGCGGGCTTCGGCGACATCCTCGGCATTGGCCGCGAGAATGGCCGCCGCATTGGCGCGAATGGCCCGCTCCATCGCCTCCAGCGCCCGGTTCTTCTGCTCGGCCGGTGCCAGCGCCAGCACGCGCGCCGCAGCGCGGGCACGCGAGGCGAGGTCGGACATGAGCACCTGAAGATCGGCGGTGCCGTCGAGGGCTTTGAGGGGGGCGGCCATAGCGGTTGAACCTTCTGCTAAGGCGGTGTCCTAGCACGGAAATCCCGCATTTGCGAAGGGCGGGACGGGTATGGCTGAGCTTCAGCGAGCGGGCAATGGCTGGGCCAATGGCCTAGCCCTCGGCGTCATTCCTGGGCGATGCGAAGCATCGAACCCGGAATCTCGAGATTCCGGGCCTGGTCCTGCGGACCATCCCGGAATGACTGAGCCTTGCGCTACCCGCCCACCACCAGATCATCCCGGTGGATCATCTCGGACCTTCCGCTGATGCCCAGAATGGCCATCACATCAGGCGAGGAGCGGCCCTTGATCCGTTCGGCATCGTCGGCGTCATAGGCGATCAGGCCGCGGCCGATCTCGCGGGTGTCGGGGCCGCGCACGATCACGGCGTCTCCGCGGGCGAACTCGCCCTCGACCTTGATCACACCCGCCGGCAGCAAGCTCGCGCCCGCCCGCAATGCCCTGACTGCGCCGGCATCGATGGTCAGCGTGCCCTTCGGCTCCAGCGAGCCCGCGATCCAGCGTTTTCGCGAGGTCACGGGATTGGCGGGCGTCAAAAACCAGGTGCAGCGGCCGCCATCGGCGATCGCCTGCAAGGGATGCTCGATCTTGCCGGACGCGATCAGCATATGCGTGCCGCCTGTCGTGGCGATTTTTGCCGCCTCGACCTTGGTGCGCATGCCGCCGCGCGACAGTTCGGACTCGGCGTCGCCAGCCACCGCCTCGATGTCAGAGGAAATGCTGTCGACGACCGGGATCAGTTTTGCGTTCGGATTGTTTTTGGGCGGCGAGTCGTAGAGGCCGTCGATGTCGGACAGCAGCACGAGCAGATCGGCGCTCGCCATGGTGGCGACGCGCGCGGCGAGACGGTCATTGTCGCCGTAGCGGATCTCGTTGGTGGCGACCGTATCGTTCTCGTTGATCACGGGGATCGCGCGCCACTCCAGAAGCTTGCCGATGGTGGAGCGCGCATTGAGATAGCGGCGGCGCTCCTCGGTGTCCTGCAGCGTCACCAGAATCTGGCCCGCGCCGATGCCGTGATCGCCGAGCACCTCCGACCAGATCCGCGCCAGCGCGATCTGCCCGACGGCGGCTGCGGCCTGGCTCTCTTCCAGTTTCAGCGGGCCACGCGGCAGCTTGAGCTTGCTGCGGCCGAGCGCGATCGAGCCTGACGACACGATCAGGACGTCACGTCCCTCGCGATGCAGCTTTGCGAGGTCGGCGGCAAGCGCGGCGAGCCAGGACGCGCGCACCTCGCCGGCGTCGGAATCGACCAGCAGGGCCGAGCCGACCTTGACGACGATACGGCGGAATTGACTGAGTTCGGGGCTGGCCATGGCGCTTGGGACGAATTGCTCTGAATTGGGAGCGGCGGAGCGACAACGCGGCGCCGATGCGTGCTTTTGCAGCAGGACGGTGGCCGGCGCAAGGCGGCAGGGCCGGTAAAAGGAGCCAGCAAATAGGCCGAACGGCGCTCTTGTCGGTGGCCGCCGGGCCAGTCTATGGCTCGGAGATCAATAACAGGGAGGATGCACGTGGATCGCCGCAGCTTCATCGCCGGAGGCCTCTCGCTGCCATGGCTGGCGCAGGCCGGCGGCGCGCAGGCCCAGTCCGGCCCGCTGACCAAAATCATCTTCCCATTCTCGGCGGGTGCCGGCGGCGACACGCTATGTCGGCTGGTGGCGCCGCATCTGGCGTCACAGCTCGAGCGCACCGTGATCGTGGAGAACCGCACCGGCGGCGACGGTCTGATCGGCATCAAGGCGGTGAAGGGCGCCAACCCGGATGGCGCCACCATTCTGGTGACGACGGGTCCCACCATGTATCTGCTGCCGATGGTGGAGACGACGCCGAGTTTCGACACGGCGAAGGACTTCGTTCCGGTGTCGCAGCTGGCGCGCTTCGAATTCGCGCTCGTGGTGAGCCCATCGATCCAGGTGACGGACTTCAAGAGCTTCGTCGCCTGGCTGAAGGCGCATCCGGACAAGACGTCGTTCGGCGTGCCGAGCAACGGCACCATTCCGCATTTCACCGGCTCGAAGCTGGAGAAGGATCTCGGCATTCCCCTCACGCGCGTGCCGTATCGCGGCACTGCGCCGATCATCACTGATCTGATCGGCGGTCATATTCCCTTCGGCATCACCACGCTGGCCGATGCCGTTCCGCAGCACCGCGCCAAGGGTGTGAGGATTCTCGCGGTCTCGAGCGCAGAGCGCTCGCCATTCGTGCCCGAGGTGGCGACGTTCAAGGAGAGCGGCATCGATCTCGTGGCGGACGGCTGGTACGGCATGTGGCTTCCCGCCGGCAGCCCGCCGGATTTTGCCGCAAAGCTCAGCGCCGCTGCAGTCGCGACGCTGGCAAAACCCGAGGTGCAGGAGAAGCTGACGGCGATCGGATTGATCCCGGTCGGCAGCACGGCGGAAGGCTTGTCCAAGCAACTCGCCGCCGACATCGCCCTCTGGCAGCCGATCGTGAAGGCGACGGGTTACAAGATCGAGAATTAGCCGAGTAATACGCACCTTGCTCCGCCGTCATGGCCGGGCTTGACCCGGCCATCCACGGGCTTCCGCGATTGAGGTGAGGCGTGGATGCCCGGGTCAAGCCCGGGCATGACGAGTTGAGAGAGTTGCGCTCCCTTACCTACAGCTTCGCGCGCTGCGCGATGCCGTCGCGGATGTCGGTGAGCTCTTTCTCGTCCCAGATGCCGATCAAGATGCCGCCCTTCACCTGGAGCTGGTTGTCGGCATAGGCCGCGATCTTCTCGTTTGACGTGGTGATGTGGCCGCTCGGATGCAGCGCCCAGTCGAACAGGGCGGCCTGCAGCCGCGCGATCACGTCGGCGCAATCGGGGTCGTCGCCGCGGTCGACATATTCTTCCGGATCGGTTTCGAGATCGTACAGCATCGGGCGGAAGCCGGAGGCGTGGATGTATTTCCAGCGGCCGTCATACACCATGAACAGGCGGCAGCGCTCGATCGGTTGGTTCAGCTTCAGCCGCACATCCTGCATGGCGTAGTCGTATTCGGAGAACACCACCTTGCGCCAGTCGGTGGGCTTTTCACCGCGCAGCAGCGGCAGCAGCGAACGTCCTTCGAGAATGTGCGCGGGCACCTTGCCGCCAAAGAAGTCGACGAAGGTCGGCGCGAGATCGATGCCTTCGACCAGCGCATCGCATGTGGTGCCACGCGTCGCATCGGCCTCCTGCGAGGGGTCGAGGACGATCAGCGGGATCTTTGCGGACTGCTCGTGGAACAGGTCCTTCTCGCCCATCCAGTGATCGCCGAGATAGTCGCCGTGATCGGAGGTGAACACGATCATGGTGGTTTCCAACAGGCCGCGCTCCTCCAGAAATTTCATCAGCACGCCCATCTGGTCGTCGATCTGCGTGATCAGGCCCATATAGGTCGGGATCACCTTGTCGCGGGCATCGTCGCGCGCCATGTTGCGGGAATAGCGCATGTCCATGTAGGCGCCGAACACCGGATGTGGGTTCTGCCGCTCGCGCTCGGAGCGGATCGCGGGCAGCATGTCTGATGTCGTGTACATGCTGTCGTAGGGTTTTGGCGCGATATAGGGCCAGTGCGGCTTGATGTAGGAGAGGTGCAGGCACCACGGCCTGCCGTCGCCCTCGGCCTCGGTGATGAAGTCCATCGCGCGCCGCGTCATGTAGGGCGTTTCGGAATGCTCTTCCGGAACGCGCGCGGCCTTGTCGGCGTGAACCAGCAGCCAGCCGTTCTGCAAGCTTCCGTCGTCGTCGGCGCCGGAATTGGCCCAATGCTCCCACGGGTTCGATGCCTCAAACCCCTGCTTGCGCAGATACTCGTCATATTTCGGACGCGGCCGTCCGGTCGGGTGCAGCCCGTCATCGCGCTCATAGGGCTCGAAACCGCATTCGGCGACGTGCACGCCGATGACTGACTCCGGCGGGATGCCGAGCGCCTTCATGCCTTCGAGGTCGGGCGCCATATGGGTCTTGCCGACCAGCACGTTGCGGACGCCGATCTTCTTCAGGTGATCGCCGAGCGTGGGCTCACCGACGCGCAGCGGCCAGCCGTTCCAGTGCGAGCCGTGCGAGCGCATGTAGCGCCCGGTGTAGAACGACATCCGCGACGGTCCGCAGATCGGCGATTGCACATAGGCATTGCTGAACAACACGCCACGCTTGGCCATGGCGTCGATGTTGGGCGTCTTCAGCGTGGGATGGCCGGTGCAACCGAGATAATCATAGCGAAGCTGGTCGCACATGATCCAGAGAACGTTTTTCGCGCGCGCCATGCTTCGCCCCTGCATTTTCTTGATTGTGCGATGCTGCGCTATCGCGCAGGCGAAGACAAGCGGGCGGCGATCAGTTCGCCCAGGGCTCCGCTTCCGCCGCGCTCTTGGCCTTGGCGGACACCGGGCTTTCGCCGATGATGTCGGCGAGCGCGCGCAGCGCTTCCTTGACGCCTTGGCCGGTGACGCCTGACATCAGGAGCGGCGTCTTCTTGGCGGCGCGCTTCAGGCGATCCTTCTGCTTCTTCAACTCGTCCGGCTCGACCGCGTCGATCTTGTTCAGCGCCACGATCTCGATCTTGTCGGTGAGCTGCCCGCCATAGGCGTCGAGCTCGTGGCGCACCGTCTTGTAGGCCTTGCCGGCATGCTCGCAGGTTGCGTCGATGAGATGCAGCAGCACGCGGCAGCGCTCGACATGGCCGAGGAAGCGATCGCCGAGGCCGGTGCCTTCATGCGCGCCTTCGATCAGTCCTGGAATATCCGCGAGCACGAATTCGCGGCCGTCGGCGTTCACGACACCGAGCTGTGGATGCAGCGTGGTGAAAGGGTAGTCGGCGATTTTTGGCCGCGCCGCGCTGACCTTGGAGAGGAAGGTGGATTTGCCGGCATTCGGCATGCCCACGAGGCCGGCATCCGCGATCAGTTTCAGCCGCAGCCAGATCCAGCGCTCTTCGCCGGGCTGGCCGGGATTGGCGTTGCGCGGCGCGCGGTTGGTCGACGACTTGAAATGCGCGTTGCCGAAACCGCCATTGCCGCCTTCGGCGAGCACGAACTTTTCGCCGACCTTGGTGAAGTCGTGGATCAGCGTCTCGCGATCCTCGTCAAAAATCTGCGTGCCCATCGGCACCTTCAGCACGATGTTCTTGCCGTTCGCACCATGGCGGTCCGAGCCCATGCCGTTCTCGCCCTTCTGGGCCTTGAAATGCTGCTGGTAGCGGTAGTCGATCAGCGTGTTGAGGCCGTCGGCGACCTCGATCACGACATTGCCGCCGCGGCCGCCATTGCCGCCGGAGGGACCGCCGAATTCAATGAACTTTTCGCGGCGGAACGCCACGCAGCCGTTCCCGCCGTCACCGGAGCGGATATAGACCTTTGCCTCGTCGAGGAATTTCATGGGCCATAGGTAGGGCAGGGAGGGACCCGCGGCAACCCGAACTTGTCCGGGAAAACGCCGAATTTGCGCGATTTTTGGCCCTTGCTTAACCCGCGGATCAGGTCGGCCGCCGCCGGATCAAGAACTTCTGCATCCCGTCTAGCACCAGCTCCTTGCGCTGGTTGTAGATCGTGCTCTTCAGCGTCACCGTGCCGGTGGTGCGGCCTGCTACCAGCTCGATCACCTCGAGCGCCGGATAGATCGTGTCATCCGCGTACACCGGTTTGAGGAACCGGCTCGACTGCTCGAGAAAGCCGACCAGCGAGTCCTCGACCATGAAGGGAAACAGGCCCGCGCCTGGCGCAGTGTGGATCAGGGTCTGAAAACCGTGGGCGAGCAGATGCGGCATGCCGCGGGCGCGGCAATATTCGACGTCGTAGTGCACCGGATGGGTATCGCCGCTCGCGGTCTGGAACGCAGCGAATATCGCCGCGGTCTGGGTGCGGCTCGGCAGCACAAAACGCTCGCCGAGGACGAAATCCTCGAACCAGCGTTGCTCGGGGACCATGCGGTGCTGGGTCGGATCGAACTCGGTCATGGCTTTCGTCTCGCGATGGCAACACCTATCGGTACCGCGCTGCGAAGGGTGCGACAATCCGTTCAATTCGTTGTGGCCGGGCTTGTCCCAGCCTGCGAGGCCGTTAAAACGGCGCCAATGCCTCTCTTCAAGAAACTCTCAGCCTACGACGAACGCTCCGCACGGTTGGCCGGCATCGCCCTGATGCTGCTGTCGATCTTCATGTTCTCGTTCGGCGACGCCATGGGCAAGTTCATGGTGGCGACCTATTCGGTCGGGCAGCTCCTGTTCCTGCGCGCGATCGCGGCGCTGCTCCTGCTGTCGCCGATCATCTGGCGGCAGCGCCATGAATTCACCCGCCTCGAACGGCCCTGGCTGCAGCTTCTGCGCGTGACGCTGTCGACGCTGGAGGTCGCGGCCTTCTTCCTTGCGACCGTCTATCTGCCGCTCGCCGACGTCATCACCTATTATCTCGCGGGGCCGATCTTCGTCACCGCCTTGTCGGCGCTTCTGCTCGGCGAGCATGTCGGCTGGCGGCGCTGGACCGCGATCCTGATCGGTTTTTGCGGCGTGCTGATCGCGCTGCGCCCCTCGGCACAAACCGTCAGCCTGCCGGCGCTGATCGCGCTCGGCGGCAGCCTGTCGTTCGCGCTGCTGATGCTGATCACGCGCTCCCTGCGCGAGACGCCCGACATCGTGATGGCGTCGTCGCAGTTTTGCGGCACGTTCCTGCTCGGCCTCGGGCTCTCTGTGTTCCACTGGGTGCCGCCGACCGGCGGCAGTCTCGTGCTGTTCGCGCTGGCGGGACTCACCTCGGTCGCGGCGCTGTTCTGCGTCAACCGCTCGCTCAAGCTCGCGCCGGCAAGCGTCGTCGTGCCCTATCAATATTCGATGATCGTCTGGGCGGTGATTTTTGGCTTCGTCGTGTTCGGCGACGTGCCGTCGATGGCAACCATCATCGGCGCCGCGATCATCATCGGCGCCGGCCTCTACATCTATCTGCGCGAGCGTGATCTCGGCCGCCAGGAGGATACGCAGGTGAGCCCGCCGGTTTAGCTCTTACCCTCCCCTGGAGGGGGAGGGTCGATCGCGCGAAGCGCGAGCGGGGTGGGGTGACGGTTTCTCCGCATCGAACACTGCCCGAGTGGAGAGATCACCCCACCCCGTCACGCAATCTCGCTTCGCTCGATCGCATGCCGACCCTCCCCCTCCAGGGGAGGGTGCATCGCTCGCTACCGCACCCGTCGTGCGCTGCTCCAGCTCTTCAGCGAGGACCAGACGCCGCGCGACAGGCGAAAGCTGTCGACCGGGGTTGACGATCCCAGCGCCTCGAAGCGGTGCAGCTCGACACCGCTCCACTGGAAGCCGCACTTTTCCAGCACGTTGCGCGAGGCCGGGTTGGTGACGCGCGCGCCGGCATAGAGGTGATCCTCCTCGAATTCCTCGAAGAAGAAGTCGATCGCACCACGCGCGGCCTCGGTGCCGTAGCCGCGGCCCCAATGCTCGACGCCGAGCCAGTAGCCGAGCTCGGCATTGTCGGGCCTCGAGCGATCGATGCCGACCATGCCGACCGCCGTCTCGTCGTGCTCGATCAGGAACACGCTCTCGCTCCCGAGCTCGGCCGTGGCGCGGATGAACTCGACCGCATGCTCCTGGAGATAGGGATGCGGCAGGCGGCGGGTGTTCTGGGCGATGCGGAGATCGTTGGCGAGCTGCGAGATGGCCTTGACGTCGGCAAGTGTGGGGCGGCGCAGCGTCAGCCGCTCCGTGGCAACCACGCTCGGTCTCGCCTCGCGCAAGGTCGTGCTCGAAAAGTCCTGCAACATGTCCGGCTCCGTCAACTTCATCAAGTCAAAACGAAAAGGGGAGGCCGGTTTCCCGCCTCCCCTGGAGCCTTCGATCTTTTGATCTTAAGGACTCCGCCGGTTTGGTCAGGACCCGGCGGACTCCAAATTTGATCCACCGTCTATTCAGCCGCCTCTGCGATCGGAAGTACCGATACGAATGTGCGGCCGTTGGCTTTGGCTTGGAACGCGACGCGACCCTCGATCTTGGCGAACAGGGTGTGATCGGTGCCCATGCCGACATTAAGGCCGGGATGCCAGGTAGTGCCGCGCTGACGCGCAATGATGTTGCCGGGAATCACGCGCTCCCCGCCGAACACCTTGATGCCAAGGCGCTTGCCCTTTGAATCGCGACCGTTGCGCGATGAACCGCCTGCTTTTTTGTGAGCCATGGCTCGTCTCCGAAATCCTGCGTATCTCTAGATCAATTCCTTGACGGAATCATTTCACAATTTCTCACGCATCAATTCGTGAATTGGCGTGATCAAATCTCGTTATTCGGCGGCTTCCTTGGAAGCTTCCTTGGCCACCTTCTCCTTCTTCGGACGCGGGCCCTTGGTGGGCTTGGAGTTGTCCGTCAGGATCTCGGTGACGCGCAGAACCGTGATCTCATCGCGATAGCCGCGCTTGCGGCGCGAGTTCTTGCGGCGGCGCTTCTTGAACGCGATGACCTTCGGCCCGCGCTTGTGGTCGAGCACCTCGACCGCAACGGACGCACCTGCGACCGTCGGAACGCCCAGGACCGGCGTGTCGCCGCCGACCACCAGGACTTCATTCAACTGCACGATCGTGCCGACTTCGCCGGCGATCTTGCCTACTTCGAGAACATCATCCGGAGCGACGCGGTATTGCTTGCCGCCGGTTTTGATGACTGCGAACATCGTTTTTTTCCTTCGTGTTCAATCCCGACCTTGCGGACAGTTACGTCCGGGTCGGCTTTTTGTCAGTCGCTATGGGTTTACGATCCTTGCGCGGATGGGGTTTATCCCATTGAAAATCCACGCAAAAGCAAGCAGCGCGAGAACGCCCCGCGCCGGATCGGCCGGACTTATAGCCGCTCACGGCCCCGAGTCAAGGAAAACCGGCCGAAAAGGCTCCAAAACCGAGGAATTTGGCCGGCTTTCTACTGTGCATGGGGTTGTTTTCGAAAGTTGCCCGCATCTGCAACCATCGGGTTCCCGCGCCGTTGTCCCCGCCGAACACGTAAAGCGGGCATGGGCTCCGATGGCAACAGACGAATTGGTCGCGACGACAGGCATCGCCCAGCACGGCGCGGTGCGGCTGCCGTCGGTGGATGTCGACAGTTTCAACATTGAGATCAAGGACGAAGACGGTTTTCTCGGCGACCGCGCCAGCAAGGGCGCGTTCCGGGAAATCCTGGACCATTGGCGCAAGCCACTGCGCAAGACCGGGGAGGATCCGTTCGGCGACGAGCCCTCCGAGAAGATCAGCAAGAAGGTGTTGGACGACATGCTGGTCGGCGACGACACCGAGGCCTCCGCCGTGGTGCACAGCGCGATCGAGGAGTTCGCGCAGGAGCTGGCCTATGTGACGCGCCGTTTTCTGAAGACCAAGGCCTGGGCCAAGACCGAGCGCATCGTGGTCGGCGGCGGCTTTCGAGATTCCAGGCTCGGCGAGCTCGCGATCGCGCGGGCCGACATCATCCTGAAGTCCGAGAAATCTGGGATCGACATGGTGCCGATCCGCGCGCATCCCGATGAGGCCGGCCTGATCGGCACGCTGCATCTCGCGCCATCCTGGATCTTTGAGGCCCATGACAGCATCCTCGCCGTCGATATCGGCGGCACCAATATCCGCTGCGGCGTGGTGGAAACGCGCTGGAAGAAGGCAAAAGACCTGTCGAAAGCTGCGGTGTGGAAGTCCGAGTTGTGGCGTCACGCCGACGACAAGCCGACGCGCGAAGGTGCGGTGAAGCGGCTCACCAAGATGCTGAAGGCACTGATCACGCAAGCGGAGAACGAGGGTTTCAAGCTCGCGCCCTTCATCGGCATCGCCTGCCCCGGCGTGATCAACGCCGACGGCTCGATCGAGAAAGGCGCGCAAAACCTGCCCGGCAATTGGGAGAGTAGCAAGTTCAACCTGCCGGCGAGCCTGATCGAGGGCATTCCTGTCATCGGCGAGCACGACACCGCGATCCTCATGCACAATGACGGCGTGGTGCAGGGCCTGTCGGAAGTGCCGTTCATGCAGGACGTCGAGCGCTGGGGCGTGCTCACCATCGGCACCGGCCTCGGGAATGCGCGATTTACCAATCGCCGCAAGGAGAACGGCAAGGACCGGGACTCTACGGAGAACGGCAAGAAGAAAGCCAAGGAAACAAAGGACAACGACAAGCAGTAACCTTGACCGGTTAGGTTAAGGCGGGGATTGCGTTGCGGCGCACGAGCCACTCGCTACGGTCGATCCGTCGTCTCACCTGGCCGGCGAAGCCGCCCTTCCCGACCAGATTTCAATGAGCGGCACGGGACCGCCGGTGTTTACCGCGTCTGGCGGTCCCACCCCTGGGGTTTAACCCCAACCCTGCCGTTGAAAAAATCCCGCAATCTCCTCTGCCGCGCGCTCCGGATCCTCGCGATGGGGGAAGTGTCCGACGCCGCTGAACATTGCGAGATCGAGATCGGTGAAGGTTTCGCTGATACGATCAGTCCAGGCATAGGGAAACAGCGGATCGTGCTCGGCCCAGCGCACGCAGGTCGGCACCGCGATCGGCGGTGATATTGGCGCTTCCCCCTTCATCATGGCGACGCGCGCCGCATGGGCCGCGCGATAATGCGCAAAGCCGCCCGCAAGATTGCCATCCTCAAAGAAATTATCGGCGAAGGCATCGAGCACATCGTCGAAGGCGTCCTTGCGATGCGACCAGGTCTTGAGGAAATGCGCGATATAGAGCCGGCAGTTTTCGCGCGTCGTGCCGACGAGCTTTGGGGCCATCTCCATCTGGTGGAACGACTGGTACCAGATGTGGTTGAGCCGGTCGGGCGCCGCCATGCGCGGGCCGATGCCGGGATAGACGAAATCGAAGAAGAACAGCCCGGCGAGCCGCTCCGGCACACGGCGGGCGAGGGGCTGCATCACGGCGCCGCCGACATCATGGCCGACGACACCGAATCGCGCGATCCCCAGCGCATCCATCAGGGCCACCATGTCGGTGGCGTGCTGGTCCGGCCCGTAAGGGCCATCAGGCTTGTCGCTGGCGCCGAAACCGCGCAAATCGGGCGCAATCAGCGTGAAGCGGCCTGAAAGCCGCGTCATCACCGGCTCCCAGGTCAGCCAGAATTCCGGCCACCCATGCAGCAAAAGCAGCGGCTTGCCCTCGCCCAGGCGGGCCACATGGAAGCTGGCACCATTGGCTGTGACCTTGAGATGCTCCATCTCTGTTCCCATGCCGCAAAGAGGTGGCGGAATTTCGCCCCAGCCGCCTTGTCTGGCCCGCCATCCTCGCCTAGAAGACACCCCGACCACAGGGGCTCTGCCCCCGATTTGGCCCTCAAGGAGAGGTGGCAGAGTGGTTGAATGCACCGCACTCGAAATGCGGCATAGGTGCAAGCCTATCGGGGGTTCGAATCCCTCCCTCTCCGCCATATCGCCTTGAGCCAAGAATCCTACGGCCTCACGCCGGGTGCCTCCACCTTCATGCCGCGTGCGCGTGACATCAGATAGAGCTCGAGCTCGACCATCTCAGGGGCGCCGTAGTCGTAAGGCTGTGCGCGGATGCCGGTCATGCAGCTTCGCAGGCGGCGCTGCAATGATCCGAGCGTCTGCCATTCCAGGCGGTAGAGGGGATAGCCGGTCGGGTGGGCCTGCGTGATTGCGGATCCCGCGAGGCGCTTGTCCCAGTTGTCATCGTGGCAATTCGTGCAGGCGAGATTGAGCTGGCCCTGCCGTCGCATAAAGAGATCGCGCCCGCTGGCGATGAATTGTGCGAGTTGCGGATCGCCGCCGGTCTCGATCGGCATCTCGCGCGACTGCCGCGCAACGAAGGCGGTGAGCGCGAGCAGGTCGCGGCTCTCATAGGCGAGCGGGCTCGCCTGCTGATGATTGGCCCGGCACAGATTGATCCGCTGCTCCAGGTCGACCAGGCGGCCGAGCGTCTTGTCGAAGGCCGGATAACGCGCGGCAACACCCTTCATGCTCGTGCGCGCGTCCTGATGGCAATCGGCACAGGCCTTGGCGGCAATGCCGTCCTTGCGAGTCCACAACGCTTCGCCGTCGAGGACCCAGAGCATGCCGGGATTGGATGTGTCGTCGTCCTGGATCGCCTTGGTGTCAGGAGCCATGAAACTGTAGCTGGAGCGGCGCTCGGCTTGCGGGATTTCGCCGGCGACCACCGCTTGAGCCGTTGCCAGCGCAGCGATCGCGATGATGCCCAAAAATCTCATTCGACGACGATCGACGCCGAGGCGGTCTCGGAAAAGCCGTTGTCACCGATCCATTCGAACTCGAACTTGCCGCTTTCGGTCGCCGTCGTGAAGAACGTGATGAACGGATTGGCTGATATTGCCGGATAGAGATCGGCACGAAAGATCTCGGCGCCATTGTAGCGGCAGGCAAAGCTCGTGATGATGTTGCGCGGCACCACCTCGCCGGACGCGGTGTGGCGATAGCCTGTTTCCATGATGTGCGACATCAGCGTCTTGATCTCGATCACATCACCGCGTTTGGCCTTCGCCGGCACGTTGATGAGGGCGGCGGGCATCAGATCACCTCCTCGGTGCAGGCGGCGAGCGTCACGACGATGTCGACGGTGGCCGACCAGAACGTGTCGTCGGATAGCCGCGCGATCGCGACCACCTTCTGGCTGTCGGCGAGGCGGATGCGGGTCGACACCTGCGCGCGGCCGGCCCGCGGCCCGAGATGGAAGTTGCCGATGTTTGGCTGCGGGTTCTTCTCGTTGAAGACGTGGATGCTCTTCACATAGTCGTTCGCCGTCATCGGGCTGGTGACGCTTACCGTCATCGGCACCGTGTTGCCGTTCTCGACCAGCGGCGGAATGTCGAGCCTCACCCTACCGGTTCGCACATTGGCTTCACCGACGACGTTGCGGATCGCCGCTGACAGCATGGCCGGCGTCGCATCGGCCGGGCGCACTGTGACAACGGGCGCTGTCACCAGCGCGGCCGCGCCGCCGGCGAGGCCCAAAAACGTTCGGCGCGTGGGTGGGTGAAAGTTCGTCATTCTGCTGTCCTAGTCACGCAGCGTCACCAGATACGCCACGATGTCTTCGATCTGTTCCGCCGACAGGATCGGCTTGCCGCGCCAGGCATTACCGACACGGTCGAATCCGTCCACGCGGTAGTACGACGGCATGATCGTCGCGGCATTGAGACGCGATGCATCCACCAGCCGCAACCTCAACTGTCCTTCCGACCAGCGGTTGCCGCTGCCGGACAGATTTGGCGCAAGATCGCCCTGGAACTTCTGCTCGGGGAACGGCCCGCCGTGACAGAGGATGCACGTCGAGGCGCGTTCGACCACCAGCGCGCGTCCATGCGCCGCGTCGCCATTGGCTCCCGTCAGCGGTTCCGGGATCGCGTCACCGACGATCGCGTAGGAGTGCAGGCTCTCCTCGGCCTCGGCGGGCCGTGGTGCTGCAAGCCAGGCGATTGCGACGAGCGCTATGGTCGATGCCCTAGCCAAACGTGTCCACCGTTATGGCTTTGAACCAGTCCAGCGCCTGTTCCGCCTCGCGTTGGCGCACCTCGCGCGATGCGTCGACGGGGCTCGTGGTTGCTTCGACCTCGGCGTACTGATCTTCCTTGGGCTGATAGATGCCCTTCAGCGAAAACGCGTAGCTCGGCGCCACCGTGTTGTAGCAGGCGCCGTTGAGCCGCGGCATGTCCGCCGGCTTGCCTGTGAAGGCGTTGACGATCGCCGCCGCGCAGGCCTTGCCTTGTGCGCTCGCGGCGGACGCCGATTTCGGGATACCGCCGGCGATGGCGGCATCGCCGATGACATGGATGTTGGGCGCGATTTTTGACGCAAAGGTGACGGGATCGATCGGGCACCAGCCGGTGTGGTCGGCGGCGCCGACGATCTCGGCGATACGACCGGCGCGCTGCGGCGGAATCACGTTGGCGACCTGTGCGGTGTAGTTGCCGAAATCGGTGACGATCTCGTTGGTCGCGGGATTGACCGACGTGACGCGCCCGCCCTGCGACAGCGCGATGCGCTCGATCATGCCGGGATAGAGCTCCTGCCAGGCGCGCTCGAACAGCTTTTGCTGCGAATAGCTGTCCTTGGCGTCGAGAATCAGGATTTTTGAGCGCGGCTTCCGCGCTTTCAGGTAGTGCGCGATCAGGCTGGCGCGCTCATAGGGCGCGGGCGGACAGCGCAGGGGCGCGGCCGGGACCACGATCGCGACGACGCCGCCATCGTCCATGGCCTCGATCTGCCGCCGCAACACCACCGTCTGCTCGCCGGCCGTCCAGGCGTGCGGCATTTTTGCTGACGCGGGTTCGTCGTAACCCGGCAGCGCATCGAAGCGTATCTCGATGCCGGGCGCGAGTACCAGGCGGTCATAGGCGAGCGTGCGGCCGTCGGCGAGGCGGATCGTGCGCGCTTGCGCATCCACCTTCACGGCGGCCTGTGCGACGACCGTGACGCCGTCTGCCGCGATCCTGTCGTAGGTAAAGGTCTGCTCGGACAATTGGCGCAGGCCCGCGATCACTTCATTGCTGAACGGGCAGGCCACGAATGTCGGGCCCGGCACGATCAGCGTCACCTGCAGTCTTGAATCGAGCCGGCGCAGCGCACGCGCGCAGGCCGCGCCGCCAAATCCGCCGCCGATCACGGCGACGCGCGCGCTCCCTTGCGCGAAGGACGGGCATGCCAGCGCGGCCGCCGCAAGGGCGGCGGCTCCGCGGGCGACATCTCGCCGCGTCGGACGATGCGTGACGGCCATGCGCGATGATCCGAAAGGACGAGCGCGGCGGCCGCGAGGGGCCGCCGCGCGTCAGTGTCAGGCGAAGGTGATGTTCTGGTCGCGCAGCGGGAATGAGCGGACCCGCTTGCCCGTCGCCGCGAAGTAGGCGTTGAGCACCGCCGGCGCTGCGACGCCGATGGTCGGCTCGCCGACGCCGCCCCAGAACCCGCCGCTCGGCACCATCACCGACTCGACCTTCGGCATCTCGTTGATACGCATCGAGTTGTAGGTGTCGAAGTTGGTCTGCTCGATGCGGCCGTCCTTCACGGTGCAGCCGCCATAGAACAGGGCGCTCAGGCCGTAGACGAAGGAGCCTGCGATCTGCCGTTCCACCTGCGCCGGATTGACGACGTAGCCGGGATCGGTGGACGCGACGATGCGATGCACCTTGATCTTGCTGCCTTCGCTCACCGAGATTTCGGCCGCACCCGCGACGTAGCTTCCATAGCCCATCACCTGCGCAATGCCGCGGTAGATGCCTTTCGGTGCCGGCTTGTCCCAGCCGATTTTCTCGGCCACGGCGTTGAGCACGGCCAGGTGCTTCGGATGCTTGCCCATCAGCTTGCGGCGGAATTCGAGCGGGTCCTGGCCTGCGGCCTTGGCCAGCTCGTCCATGAAGCATTCCATGTAGATCGCGTTGTGGTTGACGTTGACGCCGCGCCAGAAGCCGGGCGGGACGTGCGGATTGCGCATGGAATGCTCGACCAGCAGGTGGGGCACCGAATAGCCGATCGCGGCTTCGCCCGTTTGGGCGACGCCCTGGAATGCGGCCGGATCCATGCCGTTCTGCAGCGCTTCGGGGCGGACCGAGAACAGGATGGATTGTCCTGACAGCCGGTAGTGCAGCGCGACCAGATTGTTGTCGGCATCGAACGCGCCGGTCAGCTTGCATTGCGTGATCGGATGATATTTGCCGTGCAGCATATCTTCTTCACGCGACCACAATAGCTTCACGGGCGTGCCCGGCATCTGCTTGGCGACCGCGACCGCCTGGCGCACATAGTCGGTCATGCCGCGACGACCGAAACCCCCGCCGAGCATCTGCTTGTGCACGTCGACTTTCTCCGCTGGCAAGCCGGAAGCCTCCAGCGCTGCTGCGAAGGCGGCTTCGCCATTCTGCGTGCCGCACCACACCTCGCATTTGTCCGGCGTGTAGAGCACGGTGGCATTCATCGGCTCCATCGTGGCGTGGTTCTGGTAGGGATAGCTGTAGATGGCCTCCACCTTCTTCGCCGCGCCGGCGATGGCCGCCTTGGCATCGCCGTTCTTGTTGCCGACATAGGCCGGCTGCGCATCGTCGAGCCCCTCCGCCAGCCACTTTGCGATCGTCTCGCTGGAGACTTTTGCGTTGTCGCCTTCGTCCCAGACGATAGGCAGCGCATCTAGCGCCGTCTTGGCGTGCCACCAGGTATCGGCGACGACGGCGACCGCGCTCTCGCCGACTTTCACCACCTTCTTGACGCCCTTCATGCCGGCGATCTTGGCTTCGTCATAGCTTTTCAGCTTGCCGCCGAATACCGGGCAATCCTTGATCGCCGCGTTCAGCATGCCCGGGAGCTTGACGTCGATGCCGTAGATCATCGCGCCGGTGGTCTTGTCGGCGGTGTCGAGCCGCTTCAAGCCCTTGCCTGCGATCTTCCAGTCTTTTGGATCCTTCAGCTTGACGTCGGCCGGCGGTTCGAGCTTCGCGGCCGCTTCCACCACCTTGCCGTAGGTCGTGGTCTTGCCCGACGGCGTGTGGGTGATGACGCTGTTGGATGCCGTGCATTCGGACGCCGGCACCTTCCATTCGTTGGCCGCCGCCTGGATCAGCATCATGCGCGCGGTGGCGCCGCCCTTGCGGACATAGTCGTGCGAGGAACGGATGCCGCGGCTGCCGCCGGTCGAGAAGTCGCCCCAGACGCGCTTGCGGGCGACGCTCTGGCCGGGGGTCGGATACTCGGTCGTCACCTTCGACCAGTCGCATTCGAGCTCCTCGGCGACGAGTTGGGCGAGGCCGGTGAGCGAGCCCTGGCCCATCTCGGAACGGGCGATGCGGATCACCACGGTGTCGTCGGGCCGGATCACGACCCAGGCGTTGACTTCAGGCGAACCGTCGGCCGCGCGCACCACTGTCGGGCCGAAGGGAAGGTCGAGGCCGAGTGCGAGGCCGGCGCCGGCCGTGGCCGCGCCGATCACGAACGAGCGGCGATTGAGCTTCGGCATGATGTGCTGATTCATGGCTGCCTCCTCACGCGCTCGCGGCAGCATGGATCGCCTCGCGCACCTGCTGGAAGGTGCCGCAACGGCAGATATTGGTGATGGCTTCGTTGATGTCGTCGTCGGTCGGCTTCGGCTTCTCTTGCAAGAGCGCCGCTACCGCCATGATCATGCCGCTCTGGCAATAGCCACATTGCGGGACATCGCTGGCGATCCAGGCGAGCTGCACCTTGTGCAGGGCGCCATTGGCCCCGAGGCCTTCGATCGTGGTGATCTGCTTGCCGGCGGCCTCGGCGACCGTAACGCCGCAGGAGCGCATCGCGACGCCATCCACGTGCACGGTGCAGGCGCCGCATTGTGCAATGCCGCAACCGTATTTCGTCCCTGTCAGTCCCACATTCTCCCTGATAGCCCAAAGCAGCGGCGTGTCGTCTTCAACGTCCACATTGATCGTCTTGCCATTGATAGTGAGGCTTGCCATCGCGGTCCCCTGATTCGTCCGATCCACCGATCGGACTTCGCCACGATGTTGGACTCGAAACTGGAATCGCTCAAATCAAGAAAACGAATGCCGGGGTTGCGGCAACGTTTGGCTACTGCGGGGAATAGAAGCGAGCGTCGCCACATCGAGATGGCGGCGGGCAGCGGTGGTGGGCGATGCGAACCTGGCTGTTATGGGAAATCCCCACGTCCTGCCTTGACTCTATCTTTGGTTGTGGAACCATCGCGCCCATTGGATCGGGCGATGCCCGGTCGTCGAGAATTTTTGTTCGCGGCAGTCGCTTCTTTTCAGGTCGTTTCATGCGGGGCCGCCTTTTTCAGGGGGTGGGAAGCCATGGCGAAGATCGAGCACGTTTTCGTCCTCATGCTGGAGAACCGGTCTTTCGACCACATGCTGGCCTTTTCCGGGTTGCCTGGCGTCAACCCGCCGCCGTCGAACTTCCATTTTCAATCCGGTGCCGTGGATCAGTTGGACAGCGATCCGCCGCATGAGTTCGACGACGTCGCGGCTCAGATCGATTCCGGCGCGATGGACGGCTTTGCGGCAAGCGGCGGACCCGACACGATGAAGGGATTCGACGCAGGCTCGCTTCCGGTCCTGCTGGAACTCGCGGCCAACAACCTCTATTTCGACAATTGGTACTCCTCGATGCCGGGCCCGACCTGGCCAAACCGGCTGTTCGTTCACGCCGCCTCGTCCGGAGGGCTCGACAACAGCATGGGCACGCTGGACGTCGTGCGCGCCGTGACCAATCCCGGCTACGCGCTGCAGTTCGAGAACGGTCATGTGTTCGACCGGCTTGCGGCAAAGGGCGTGTCGTGGCGCGTCTATCATCACCATGGCAGTTTCGACTTCGACTTTCCCCAGGTGCTGGCGCTGAAGGGAATGGTCGACAACCGGAACGACCCGCGCTTCTTCCGGCACTTCAAGAATTTTGCCGCCGATGTCGCGAGCGGCGACGTTGCCGGCTACACCTTCATCGAGCCGAGCTACGGCCTGCCCTCGTTCAGGAACGGCAACTCGCAGCATCCCACTGGCACGATCAGCCTTGGCGAGATCCTGATCAAGAAGATGCATGACGCCATCTTCGGCCAGAAGGTCGGCGCGAGCAGCGCCATGCTCGTCACATGGGACGAGCATGGCGGCTTCTTCGATCACGCAGCGCCACCGGCGGCGACACCGCCCGGCGACAAGCCGCTGAACCACGACAGGGCCGGCAATCCGCGCAATTGCGCATTCAACGGTTTTGGCGTGCGCGTGCCGGCGGTGCTGATCTCACCGTGGCTTCCGGCGGGCCTGGGCTCGACCATCTTCGGCAGCAATGCGAGGTTCGATCATTCCTCGGTCGTTCGCGCCCTGCGATCGACGTTTTCGCTCGGTGGCAAGCTGACCAACCGTGACGAAGCCTCGCCGGACTGGAATGCGGCGCTGCTCGCAAAACCGAGAGGCGTCTCGCTGACCTTGCCGAAGGTCGCGGCGAAGGCGCTTCGCCGGCCTGTTCCCACCGCCAAGGAGGTCGTCCGGGAGGAGGTGGCGCCGGGCGGCAACGTGCTGGGCACCGCGCAGATCGTCGCCGACATCGATTGGCACACCGCCCAGCGCCTGCATGTTCCGCCGGTCATCGCCTCGCAATTCGAAGCGAGGATGGCGAAGGCCCACCGCGTCCTGTCCGCTCCCGCCTCCGTGTCCGATGCCGCCGTGGGCGAGGCTCATTTGTCGGTGCTGGAATATATCGCCGCCGTGAGAGACCGGGACGAGCGCCTGCGCAAGGCGGAGCAACGGCAGAGCGCGCCGCGCAAGCGATCGCAGTCCAAAGCCCCGCGCGCTGCGAAGGCACCGGCGAAAAAGCCCGTCCGGAAGACGGCGAAGAAGCTCAAGGCACGCAAGCGGCGAGGCGGGCGCTAAAGCGTTTTCAAGCGAAGTGGATACCGGTTCGCGTCCAGAAAACGCATCTAAACAAGAATTCTAAGGCCCCGTTCCGATTCCATCGGAACGGGGGCTTAGAGCGTCGGTCGCGGCACGTCGCGCGTAGCGCGGCGTGCCCTCACGCCCCTCCCATCACGGTCCGCGTCAGCGAACTCCGTGCGAACTTCTTCAGCGGCGCCGGCTTGCCGAACAGATAGCCCTGCACGAGGTCGAAGCCGATCTCGTTGGCGGCGATCAGGTCGGCGCGGCTCTCGATGCCTTCGGCGAGCGCGGGCACGCCGTATTCCCGGGCGAGTTCGACGATGTGGCGGCACACCGTGCGCTTGAGACGGTCGTTGCCGTTGCCGGTGACGAACTGACGGTCGGCCTTGAGCTTGACGAACGCGAATTTGTCGATGCCCATGAGTGCCGGCCAATTGGTGCCGACATTGTCGATCGCAACGCCGATATTGTGAAAGCGCACCTCGCGCGCGATCTCGTTCAAAGGCGCGATCTCCTCGATCACCTCGTCACTGCCGATTTCGATCGTGAGCCCGCGGAACGCCGGGTGTGTCGGCATGCGCCGGCAGAGATCGCGCACGGCTTGCGGGTCCCGCAGGAATGACGCGGGAAGGTTGATCGAGAGGTCGGTCGCGTTTTGCCGTTCCAGCAGATAGTGCCAGTCGGCGAGGGCCCGCTCGATCACGAACTCGGACAAGGCGCGAAAATGCGGATCGTCCGCGTCGGGGATGAAATAGGCCGGCGGCACCACGCCCCAGGTCGGGTGCCGCATCCGCACCAGAGCCTCGGCACCGTAGCGAACGAGTGTGCGCGCGTTGATCTTCGGCTGGTACCAGAGCTCGAGCCAGCCGGCATGCAGGGCCTCGCCGACATGCACGGCGGGACTTGGCGCCGGCTCGTCCGGCAGCAGCACCGCGACCCGGTCGCGCAGCGTCTCGGCCGCGAATGGCGTGGTCAGAGGCAGCAGCATGTCGAGGCCATATTCCGCGCCGACTTGCTGCACGGCCTTCAGGACGATCGACTCGGGGGCGCCGACGGAAAGAACCTTGCCGCCGAACTGCGCGCGGACCAGCGTTTCGAGGATTCTGCCGGGCTCCAGTCCGTCGACGGCGATGCCGAGCAGGACAAGGTCCGGCAGCTCGGTGGCGAGCACACCGGTGAGCTCATCGACATGGCCGCATTCGCTGGTGACGAAGCCGAGATCCTCCAGCACCTCACAGAGGAAAGCGCGCAAGTGCCGCTTGCTATCGACTATGCAGGCGCGCGGCGTGACCTTTCTCCGCCCAAAGGTCGCAACCTTCCGCTCGACGAGTTCGCCCAGCCCATCTTCCATCGTACACCACTCCCGTTCTGTGACGGTCTGATAACGGCGAGCGAGGCTTCAAATATGGAGAGCTTGAGATGATTGTTGAATTATCCGAGTAACGTTAAAGCGCGCATCACGTGTAAAATTGTACGAATGTTTTTGAAGAAGTTTTTGCAATTGACCATTGCCGCGCCGACTGCGTGGAAACCTAACGACATAACCGGTGGTCAGCGGGCGCCGATGAAGTCGAGGCGTCCAAGCGATCGGGCGGCGCCGCACGCAGCGCCGCCCAATTGAATAATAGCGGTATCTGTTGCCGGTTTCTGCCTTGTCGTTTTCCACCGCTTTGTTGTCGGTGGTGGATAAAACTCGAATTCGGTTGCATAAGGTCACAACGCAACTGTGAACCATCTCACAAGTGTCCTGCGACAGTCGCGCTAAGCCTTCCCCAAGGGCCGGGGAGCCGGCCGCCGAGGACCGCAGCAATGACGACGCGGCGCATGATGGTCTGGTGGTTCAGGATTGTGTTGTCGGGACGGTTTCTCGACCGCTTCCTCAGTCTGCCGCGCGCGTCGCGGGACTGATTCCCCTCAGGTCTGTCCGATCAGCTTCCGGAACACTGCAGCGCCGTCGGTGACGGCGTCGCGCCCCTTCCATGCGAGATAGGTCAGCCGTCCCGTTAGCGACTGGTTGCTGCGCAGGCGGCGCGAACCGAGAATGTGGCCGACATTGGCGGGGAAGCGGCTTACTTCGGCGGCCACGAGCGCTGCGATCGCATCCATCAATTGCTGCAGGCGGACGCCCCACTCCGACTGCTCGATCTCGTCGATGCGCACCTTCAGTGCATATTCGGTGTCGTAGATGTCGGCCAAGAGGTCGCGGGCGACCAGCACGCGGTTGTGCTTGAGCGCGACCCGCAGGGCCAGGCGCCTGTCGTCGAGCTGGTCCAGCACCATCGAAACCGCGATCGCATAGGGCGTTGCCGCCACGTCCGCGGCGCTCTTGCTTGCCGCGGCCTTGGTCGCGAGCCGGATCAGGTGCCAGTATGGCTGCAGACGCCGTGCCACCAGCGTGATCGCAAAGGGCAGGGCGTTCGGATGGGATTTCCTGATGACGTCCAGCAGCACCGTGACCTTCGTCACCTGGCTGTCGTCGAGCTTGCCGATCTGCTCCGGCAGCTTTGCATTGAATTTCATGAGCGCGTCATGCGAGCGCAACACGTGCAGCATCTTGATGACGTCGTCGAAAGCGGTCCGCGAGGCCGTATATTGCCCGAGCTTGGCGCGCGATATTTCCTCGCCGTCGGACGAGGCGAGCGTGTTTTCGAGAACCTTGACGACCTTGGTCTGGAAGCCCGAGGCGATCTTCATCGCTTCCTTGGGATTGTTGGCGTCGGTCTGGTCGGTGACGGCCTTGGTGTAGTCACGCGCCATGGTCGGCAGCAGGTCGCGGCAGATCCATTCCCAGATCGGGGTCAGCGTGTTGCGCGAGATCCGGCCTGCATTGGCGTGCTCCGGTGCGCCGTCGATCAGAAAGCGTTCGAGCGGCGTGAAGAAGTAGCGCGACGGATTGCTGGCGCGGGCCAGTGTCGATCCGTCCTTGCGGAATTCGGCGCGCAGCTTGGACTGGATGTCGGACGAGCCCGGCATGTCGATCCCGCACAGCTCCAGCCGCTCGAGCTCGCTGAGCAGACAGCTCCGCGACAGCGGCGTCAGCTTTTGCAGAAACTCCCAAAGCCGATCGATCTCGTTCATGGCACGCAATCTTCCGCAGCGTTTCCCGTACGGCTACCCAGCCCGTCACGTGGAGGCATTTGCGCGCTCGCAACTACGGCTAAGAGAAGCAAGCCGCCGTTAATTAATCCGTAAAATGCGGGAACCGCGGGGACCGGATCACCCAGGCGGGCCCCAGGAGAGGTTTCCGCGAAAGCCTAAGAATTAGGCAGTTTTCACAACCGGGACGTGGTCTTACCCAAGTATTCGCAAGCACTAATTGCGTCACCGCCGCGAGTCTTACGTAAAACTGCTCGATTTACCGTAGTCTTACGGAGCAAAAAGTTAACCACGATTCGGCCCGGGTTCCGTTAAACGAATCACATGGGGCATCAGCAAGATACGGCCGCTGATTCGCGGCCGTCGAATTGGTACGACGACAGCTCTTCTCCGCACGGAGAGCTCGAACTCTCCCGGCTGAACGGCGCGCGCGCCCAGACGGTTGACGAAGCCGCCGCCGTGATGGCCCGCGAGCTCAACGGTCCGCTGACCGCGCTTCTGCTCTACATGGGCGAGATCAAGCATCACAGCGATCAGCTTGTGTCGGCGTCGGGCGACCGTGCTTATATCCAGCGCGTGGTGGAAAATGCGTTGACCCAGACCGAGCGTGTCTGCGCGCTCGTCAAGCAGTTCGTCGGCCCGCAAAGGAACGACCTGGCCGCCGTTTCCGTGACCGCAGAGACGGATGCGAAATCCGGCCGCGTGTCGCCGGGCCCGCGTCCCGTCGGCGTCGAATTGTCGAAGCTGTCCGGCCAGAAGCGGCTCACCAAGCGCGAGCGCGAGGTGCTCCGGTTGATCAGCGAAGGCTATTCCAACAAGCAGGGCGCGCTGCGGATGCAGATCAGCCCGCGGACGTTCGAAAGCCACCGGGCAGAGGCGATGCGCAAGCTCGGCGCGCGCAACACCGCGGACCTGGTTCGCGCGGCGCTGCTGCATTTGATCGATTGAGACAGGTTTGAAGAGGGGCTTGACCCCGCCGGATCGCGGCGCGCGGCTCGGCTGTTCTCAGTACAGATCTTCCGCGAAAGGACGGATGCGCGAGCCCGGTCGCAACGCCTTGGGCTCTTCCTTTGCGCTCGGGATGATCGTGATGGTCCAGCGGGGAGGAATGGCCGATTCCTGCTCCAGCACCGAACGCACGAAGCCGGTCACCGTTTCGCTGCCCGATTTCACCGTCGCCATGCGGCCGTTGAACTGTGCGATGCGGAAGCGGCGGACTTCTTTCTGGTCCGCGGTTTCATAGGTGAACATGGAGGCCCTCCTGGTCTCGCGCGACTATCGCCACCTATGATTAGCCATGTGTGAAAATTCTACGCCGTAGAAGTACGGCGGGGTGCGCAGGGATCGTCGGGGCTCCAGATTCTTGTTTCGACGCGTTCTTGACGCGAACCGGTATCCACCTCGCTTGAAAACGTTCTATCTCGCCGGCTCCTGCGCCAGCGCCGCGGCATAGGCCGCGTCGACCCGGTCCAAGAGGCCGCAATATTCGACGTCCGACAATCTCTCGACGCTCGTCTCGAGCTGCACGGCGAGTGCGGCCAGCCGGCGATAGCCGAAGGTTCGCGCGGAGCCCTTCAGCGAATGCGCCTCGCGTGCGATGCGCGTGCGATGCTGATCGAGCGCGAGTTCCCGGAGCAGCTTCAGGCGCGCATTCGTATCGGCCCAGAACACGTCGCGGACCTCACACGCGCCGCCGTGGCCGATCTCTCGCACCAGTTCCTCGAACGCAGCAGGCGCGCGCGCAGGCTCGGTGTCGGCGGCCGGCGCCGGCGCGCCGGTGATGGTGTTGAGCATGGTCTTGTCCGTCCTGATCTTGGCCCTGATTCTTAGCACTGATTCTTAGCACTGATTCTTGGCCGGCCGCCGCCCGCGAGGCGGAGGCTTTTCCGGCTCGCACGTCTACGCCGCGAAGATTTCGGTTGTCGTAGGGATTAGCCCGGCTTTTTCCGCCGCGTATCAGCGCGGCGTTTACCACGCGCGCCACAGCGGCCGGGCGGCCGCCGCGGTTGGCGATCATGGCGGCCCGAGCAGCCGTTCGTATTGCATCTTGACCGTCGCGTAGCATTCGCACGCCGTCTGACGCAGTCCGTCCAGATTGTTGATCTGGATATGTCCACGGCTGTAGTGGATGTAGTTGGCATGCTGCAGCGTGTTGGCGACCAGCGACACGCTGTTGCGCCGCGCCCCGATCATCTGCGCCAACGCCTCCTGGGTCAGCAACAGCCGGACGTCGCCGGACAGATCGTGGGTTTGCAGCAGGCACCGCGACAGCCGCGACTCCACCGGATGAGAGGCGTTGCAGCCGGCGGTCTGCTGGACCTGCGCATAGACGGCGAGGCCATGGCGGACGAGCAGGGTGCGCAGGCTCGCGCTCTGGTCGGCGGCCGCACGCAACTGATCGAGGTCGAGCACCGACGCCGCTCCGGCGACCAGCACGATCGCGGTGTTCAGCGCGGGCGCTTCGCCCATCGCGGAGTGAGCGCCAAGCAGGCTGTCGCGTCCGATCATGGCGACCTGCACGTGCTCGCCCTTGGCGAGGTTCACCACCAGGGAGATGACGCCTCGATGCGGAAAGTAGGCGCGCTTGAGGATTTCGCCCGTTTCGACCAGCACGGCTTCGTGCGGCAGGTCGACGGTGCGCAAATGCGCACGAATCAATTCATAGTCGTCCGCCGCCATGGCGGACAGGAAGCCGTTTGGTGGACGCACCATCGATTCCATAGCCGCCGCCTCCCGCCTATCCTGGCTGACGAAGCGCCTCTTGCCGCGCAAGTCCCGTCCGCCCTGCGCAGGCTAGGTTCCATCATGTGACCGTTGGGATATATTGGCAATTGGGACATTTAGCGCAGTTCCAGGCCCGCCGCTGCGTATGTGCACGTTGGCATGCAGACGAGTGGCAGATAGCCGGTGCGCGAGGCTTCATGGCCCGGTCATCAACAGGCGCTCGTACTGCATTTTGACCGTGTCATGGCACTCACAGGACATTGCGGCCAACGCCTCGGCATCGATGATCTCGATCTGGCCGCGGCTGTAGCGGATAATGCCGGTCTGCTGGAGGGTGTGCGCAACGATCGAGACGGCGTTGCGGCGCACGCCGATCATCTCCGCGAGAAGTTCCTGTGTCAGCGGCAGGGCTGCGCGGTCGCAGAGGTCGCGCGCGCGCAACAGCCAGCGCGACAACCGGGCCTCGACCGGGTGCAGCGTATTGCACAGCAGCGATTGCTGCACATGCGCCAGCAAGGCCTGCTCATGCCGGGCGACCATGCGATGAAATCGCGCGCTTGCGTCGGCGGCATTCCGGAACACGGCAAGATCAAGCACCGCCGCCGTGCAGGGAAACAGCACGGTTGTGTCGGTCAGCGCCAGGCCGTCGGCGAGCGCTGCGCCGCCGCCGATGACGCTGTCACGTCCGAGCAACGCTACCGCGATGGTTTGTCCCTCGGCGAGGCTGACCGTCATCGACACGGCGCCGTCATGCGGGAAGTAGACCTGTTTCTGCCGGGCACCCTGCTCGCCGAGGATTGTCGCCCTGGCCATTGCGACGGTCGAGAGGTGAGGTTGCAGCAAGGCGAAGTCAGCCGCGTCGAGCATCTGCAACAATTGGTTTGGCGGTCGGCCGCTTGCTGTCATGCGATGCTCAACGCTGGTCTTTCTGTTCGGTTGCAATATGTCTTGGATGTAAGGTACAAGTTGTGTGTCGGTCTATATTTATTTTAGAGGGCAGACGCCCCGTCGCATTTGCGGCGGAAATGTGGACAGCGTGATTCGCGAAGCCGGGCGGCGGTGCCTGGGTCGCACGCAATGGGCGGGAGAAAACGGCAAGGGGGCCATCATGAGCTGCATGCTGCCTGACGGCAAGCGACGATGCTGCGGGCTCCCTGGCGTCTTGATGACGCGGGCCATCTCGGGCGGCTGCCGCCGATTTTCATTCAGCGGTCATCATTCGTATTCCGCGCGACGTTCTCGTTGGAGGGCATGCGCGACATCCAGCATTTCGACTCCAGCCAAGGGAGAACGGCGTGCCCCACGGTTCAATTGTTGGATCGCCGAAGCAGGAAACTCAAACGGGGACAGCAGGTCTGCGCCATATTCTCGTTGTCGACGACGACCCGATGGTCTGCATCGCGATCGAGATCTATCTCCAGCGCAATGGTTTTCGGGTTACGAGCGCTGGCGACGGTGAGTCCGGGCTCCGCCTTCTCGAGCGTGGCGGATCGACCTGATGCTCATCGACATTTCATGCCGCATATGCGCGGTTTCGAGTCGGTCAACTCGGCGCCGCGCGCTGCCTGCGCAAGCCCTTCACACCGGCCGCGCTGATGGCCGTGATCAATGAGTGCCTCTCCGAGTCCGTCACCGCTAGCCACGCCACGCACGCCAAGCGACTAGGTTAGCGCGCCAGCATCCCGTCGTCCTCTGGGCTAAGAAATTGTTTACCGCGAATGCATTGCGCGCGCCTCTGCTGCCATGCGCAGTTTGCCTGCCGGCGGCGCGCCGGCGAACGCCGACGATTTGATTCGATTTGCGCAGCCTCCGCGCAGCGCCTTCGATCGTCACGCCTTTTTCTATTGCTCCACTCTATCGTCGTCAGGAGGGCTACGCGCGGCCGATCCTGCACGCGCGGTTGCGGCGCATTTGCCGGAAAGCATCGGCCGGCACGGTCAAATGCTTCAGTTGTCTTCAATATCCGTATTAGCACGGAGGTTGAAATTAACGGGACCGTGAAAGGGAGTGTCTAACCATTCAGGGGAGAGCACCCCGTTGCTTCTCGATGGTAGCTCAGGCGTCGCCGATTTCTCCGCTTGGCAACGATGCCGGCCGCGAAGTCCAGGTTTGTAAGGCGTATTTCATGGATGATCTGTTGCGGGAGTTTTTGACGGAGACCAGTGAGAGCCTGGACACCGTGGACAACCAGTTGGTGAAGTTCGAGCAGGAGCCGAACAACGCCAAGATCCTGGATAACATCTTCCGCCTGGTTCACACCATCAAGGGGACCTGCGGCTTTCTGGGCCTGCCGCGGCTGGAAGCGCTTGCGCATGCCGGCGAGACGCTGATGGGCAAATTCCGCGACGGCATGCCGGTGACCGCGGAAGCGGTGACGGTGATTTTGTCGTCGATCGACCGCATCAAGGAGATTCTGGCCGGGCTGGAAGCGACCGAAGCCGAGCCTGAAGGTGCCGACCGCGACCTGATCGAGAAGCTGGAAGTGATGGTCGAGCAGGGCATGGCGGCCATGGCGGCAGGTCACGCTGCTCCCGTTGCCGAAGCCCCGCCGCTTGCGCCGGAGATGCCGGCCGCCGGCGAGGCCAAGGGCAAGGAGATGACCCAGGGCTCGCTGGTCGACCAGACGCTGGAGCGTCCGCTGCGTCCGGGCGAAGTGTCGCTCGACGAGCTCGAGCGCGCCTTCCGCGAGACCGCGATCGAAGTGCCCGCACCTGTTGCCAAGGTCGAGGTGAAGGCCGCGCCCGCCACGGAGGCGCCGGCGCCCGCCGCCAAAGACGCTGCCAAGGACACAGCCAAGGACACCAAGGCGCTCAGGGAGAGGGCCGCCGCCAAGAAGTCGATGGCCGACGAGACCCTCGTCGAGGGCGACCGCGTCGCCAACCAGTCGATCCGCGTCAACGTGGATACGCTGGAGCACCTCATGACCATGGTCTCCGAGCTGGTGCTGACCCGCAACCAGCTGCTTGAGATCTCCCGCCGCAACGAGGACACCGAGTTCAAGGTGCCGTTGCAGCGCCTCTCCAACGTCACCGCCGAGCTGCAGGAAGGCGTCATGAAGACGCGCATGCAGCCGATCGGCAATGCCTGGCAAAAACTGCCCCGCATCGTCCGCGACCTCTCATCCGAACTCGGCAAGCAGATCGAGCTCGAGATGCACGGCGCCGACACCGAGCTCGACCGCCAGGTGCTCGACCTGATCAAGGATCCCCTGACCCACATGGTGCGCAACTCCGCCGACCATGGGTTGGAGACCCCGGCCGAGCGGCTGGCCGCCGGCAAGGGCGAGCAGGGCACCATCCGCCTGTCCGCCTATCACGAGGGCGGCCACATCATCATCTGCATCGCCGACAACGGCCGCGGCCTCAACACCGAGAAGATCAGGGCCAAGGCGCTCTCCTCCGGTCTCGTCAGCGAGGCCGAGCTCGAGAAGATGAGCGAAGCCCAGGTTCACAAGTTCATCTTTGCACCGGGCTTCTCGACCGCGGCGGCGATCACCTCGGTGTCGGGGCGCGGCGTCGGCATGGACGTGGTGCGCACCAATATCGACCAGATCGGCGGCACCATCGACATCAAGAGCGTGGCCGGCGAGGGCTCCTCCGTCACCATCAAGATCCCGCTGACCCTGGCGATCGTCTCGGCCCTGATCGTGGAGGCCGCCGGCGACCGTTTTGCGATCCCGCAGCTCTCGGTGGTCGAGCTGGTGCGGGCCCGCGCCAACTCCGAGCACCGCATCGAGCGCATCAAGGACACCGCGGTGCTGCGCTTGCGCAACAAGCTGCTGCCGCTGATCCACCTCAAGAAGCTGCTCAAGATCGACGATGGCGCGGCCTCCGATCCCGAGAACGGCTTCATCGTGGTGACGCAGGTCGGCAGCCAGACCTTTGGCATCGTCGTCGACGGCGTGTTCCACACCGAAGAAATCGTCGTCAAGCCGATGTCGACCAAGCTGCGTCACATCGACATGTTCTCCGGCAACACCATTTTGGGCGATGGCGCCGTCATCATGATCATCGACCCCAACGGCATTGCCAAGGCGCTCGGCGCCTCCGGCTCCTCGGCCCATGACATGGCCGACGAGAACGCCGCCCATCACATCGGCAACGGCGAGCAGACCACCTCGCTGCTGGTGTTCCGCGCCGGCTCGAGCCAGCCTAAGGCGGTACCGCTCGGCCTCGTCACCCGTCTGGAGGAGCTGCCCGCCGACAAGATCGAGTTCAGTAACGGCCGCTACATGGTGCAGTACCGCGAGCAGCTGATGCCGCTGGTGGCCATGGACGGCGTCACCATCGCCGCCCAGGGCGCGCAGCCGATCCTGGTGTTTGCCGATGACGGCCGCTCCATGGGCCTCGTGGTCGACGAGATCATCGACATCGTCGAGGAGCGGCTCAACATCGAGGTCGGCGGCTCAGGCGCAGGCATTTTGGGCTCGGCCGTGATCAAGGGCCAGGCCACCGAGGTGATCGACGTCGGCCACTTCCTGCCGATGGCCTTTGCCGACTGGTTCACCCGCAAGGAGATGAAGCCGTCGCTGGCCTCGCAGTCGGTGCTGCTGGTCGACGACAGCGCCTTCTTCCGCAACATGCTGGCGCCGGTGCTCAAAGCCGCCGGCTACCGGGTCCGCACCGCGCCGACCGCGCAGGAGGGCCTCGCCGCGCTGCGTTCGCAAAGCTTCGACGTGGTGCTGACCGACATCGAGATGCCCGACATGAACGGGTTCGAGTTCGCGGAAGTTATCCGCGCCGACCACAATCTCACCGCGATGCCGATCATCGGGCTCTCGTCGCTGGTGTCGCCGGCGGCGATCGAGCGCGGTCGTCAGGCCGGCTTCCACGACTATGTCGCCAAGTTCGACCGTCCCGGCCTGATCGCGGCGCTGAAGGAGCAGACCGCGACCGCGGCCGGCGCCTCCGAGCTCAGCCGGGCTGCGGCCTGACTACGGATAGGGACCAGGGAACATTCCAATGAGCAGCAAGACCCAATCCGCCGAAGGCGCCATGGTCGAATACGTCACCGCGATGATCGGCGGGCAGTTGTTCGGCCTGCCGATCTCCCGCGTCCAGGACGTGTTCATGCCGGAGCGCGTCACCCGCGTGCCGTTGTCCTCGCGCGAGATCGCGGGCGTGTTGAACCTGCGCGGCCGCATCGTCACCGTGGTCGACATGCGCGCCCGGCTCGGCCTGCCGAGGCCGGAGGACGGCAAGATCCCGATGGCGGTCGGCGTCGACCTGCGCGGCGAATCCTACGGCCTCATGATCGACCAGATCGGCGAGGTGCTGCGCCTGCCCGAGGACGGCAAGGAGGAAAACCCCGTCAACCTCGACCCCCGCATGGCCAAGCTCGCAGGCGGCGTCCACCGCCTCGACGGCCAGCTCATGGTCGTCCTCGACGTCGATCGCGTCCTCGAACTCGAAACCAAAGTGCAGATGGCCGCGTGAGCCCAGAGAACAATTGAAGCCGGAGAGCCAAAAATGAAGACATGTTTGGTCGTCGATGATTCAAGCGTCGTGCGCAAGATCGCGCGTCGAATCCTGGAAGGCCTCGAGTTCCAGGTGACCGAGGCCGAGGACGGCTCGAAGGCGCTCGAGATCTGCCAGCAGCAGCTCCCCGACGCGGTGCTGCTCGACTGGAACATGCCGATCATGGATGGCTTCGAGTTCATGGGGCACATGCGGCGCCTGCCCGGCGGCGACCAGCCCAAGGTGGTGTTCTGCACCACCGAGAACAACGTCGCTCATATCGCCCAGGCACTCAGCGGCGGCGCCAACGAATACATCATGAAGCCGTTCGACAAGGACATCATCGCCGACAAGTTTGCCGAGGTCGGCCTGATCCCGGTCGGACAAGCGTTTGCCTGAGTATTCTGGCCTGAGCGTTCCCAGTAATTTGTGAGAGGCGTTCCGTGACCCCGACCGAGTATGAGTATCTGCGTAAGTTCCTGAGGGATCATTCAGGTCTCGACCTGTCCGCAGACAAGCAATATCTGATCGAAAGCCGCCTGCTGCCGCTGGCGCGCAAGTCCAACCTGTCCGGCATCGGCGAGCTGGTGCAGAAGCTCCAGGCCGGCTCCAGTGCGCTGATCACCAGCGTGGTCGAAGCCATGACCACCAACGAGACCTTCTTCTTCCGCGACAAGGTCCCGTTCGATCACTTCCGCGAAACCATCATGCCCGAGATCCTCAAGGCGCGTGCGGCCCGCAAGAGCGTGCGGATCTGGTGCGCTGCCGGTTCGACCGGCCAGGAGCCCTATTCGCTGGCGATGGCGCTGAAGGAAATGGGCGCGGCGCTGACCGGCTGGCGCGTCGAGATCATCGCCACCGACCTTTCGCAGGAGGTCTTGGAGAAATCCAAGGCCGGCATCTACAGCCAGTTCGAGGTGCAGCGCGGCCTGCCGATCCAGATGCTGGTCAAGTACTTCAAGCAGACCGGCGAGGCCTGGCAGATCAATCCCGAGCTGCGGGCGATGATCCAGCACCGCCAGCTCAACCTGCTGCACGACTTCTCGCAGCTCGGCACGTTCGACGTGATCTTCTGCCGCAACGTGCTGATCTATTTTGACCAGGACACCAAGATCAACATCTTCAACCGCCTCGCCCGGCAGATCGAGGGTGACGGCTTCCTGGTGCTGGGCGCCGCGGAAACGGTGGTCGGACTGACCGACACTTTCAGGCCGATTGCGGAGCGGCGCGGCCTTTACAAGCCCAATGATGCGCGCACAGCGGGCGCCAAGCCCGCCGCCGCCACCATGGTGCCCCGCACGCCGGTCATGGCGGGGTTGCGCGCATGAGCGAAGATGGCAAGGGCGTAGAACGTGTGACCTTCAGTCGCGGCTATGATGTCTGCATCATGGCCATCGACGGAACCTGGCGTCGCGACTGCAAGCTCAACGCCATTTCCGACACCGACGCGATCCTGACCGTCGAGGGATCGATCCAGGGCTTGAATCTGAAGGAGTTCTTCCTGCTCCTGTCATCGACCGGGCTCGCCTACCGCCGCTGCGAGCTCGTGCGCGTGAACGGCGCCGAGATGGACATCCAGTTCCTGCGTGGCAAGAACAAGAAGAAGCGCGGCGCCGCCGCCGGTCACGACGCAACGGTCTGACCCGCGGCCCTTCGGTCCGATTACTTAAGACGTTGCGTCAGATTTGCTGAAAACATCCGAGCGAATTCGGTGCACGGCTTTACCCGGTCTAAGCGCGTGCCGTGTATCCATTGCCCGTCTCAATGTCAGGGTACGGCAATGCCAAGAAGTTCCTTCTCCTCCATCCCATCAAACCTGCTGGACGCGACCGAACGCCGCGCATTGCAGCTCCTCGTGGTCGACGACGACGCCACGCAGCGCAGCCTGATCAGCGTCGCGGCCAAGCAGGCCGGCCACGAGGTGACGGTGGCGCCGTCGGTTGCGGATGCGATCGGCAAGCTTCGCAGCGCGCGGTTTGACTGCGTCACGCTCGACCTCGTCCTGGAGGATGGCGATGGCATCGACGTGCTGCGCGAGATGGCGGAGGCGAAGTTCGCGGGCTCCGTGATCGTGATCAGCGGCATGGACGGTCCGCGCCGCTCTGCCGCCCGCCGCTTTGCCCGCTCGGTCGGCATCGAGCTCCAGAGCCTGCCGAAGCCGCTCGATCTCGCAGCCCTGCGCATCAGCCTCGCCAATCTCGGCAAGACGGCGATGGGGCTGCCCGCGACCCATACCTGGGGCGGCGTGGCCGCGAACGCGATCGTGGAACGTCACCGCGCCTGAGGCGTGTTCCTCAGGCGATCAGATACGGCCGCCGCCGGGCGGCCAAGTCGCCGCGGGGGGCTCGTCAGCATCCGTCAGGCATTGCAAGGCCACGTCGAGTCCGGCCTTGCAGGCGCCGAGCGCAGCGCTCGCGGTGGCATAGCGGGGCGTGAGGTCGTCGAGCACGACGACGTCGGTGGAACCCGCCCGGTCGCCGGCCTCGCGCATCATCGCCGCCTCGATCAGGCGCATGCTGCCTTCGACCTGCGCGATAAGATTGCGAAGCTCCGCCGCGATCAACTGACGGCTGTCGCTGTTTGGCACTGCGACGAGAGGTCCCGTGGCTGCATAATTTTGCATGGATATTCTCCGTCAATCGTCATTAGTCGCCATGCCGCTACTTGTGCGCTAAGTCTATGTCCCGTACAAATACGGGTGGGCCGAATCCGCGCCGAACGCCATGAACGGAAGGCGCGGACGCGAGTTCTCTACTGCCGAATGGATGTGGCACATGGCCGATAAATCCCCTCGTGGCGAGATCTTTGTAGTCGACGACGATCCTGCCGTCCGCGACACCTTATCGATGGTCTTGAAGGCGGCCGGCTATGAGGTGATCTGTTTCGCCGATGGAGCGGCGCTGCTCTCCGTTGCGCGAAACCGCACGCCGGCTGCGATCCTGCTCGACGTGCACATTCCCGGAAAGTCGGGGCTCGACATTCTCAGGGAGTTGCACGGCGAAGACTATCCGGCGCCGATCTTCATGATCTCGGGGCAGGGCGACATCGCCATGGCCGTGAGCGCGATCAAGAACGGTGCGCTCGATTTCATCGAGAAGCCGTTCCGTGGCAGCGAGATCGTCAGCCGGCTCGACGAGGCGATCGGCGCATATGCACGCCGGCAGGCGGAGAACGCCTCGCCGAAATTCGGCTCGCTGCATTTCCCGGGGCGCGAGCCCTTGACCCGGCGCGAGCGCGAAGTGCTCGAGCAGTTCGCCTCCGGTGCGTCGAACAAGGAGGCCGGCCGCACGCTGGGCATCAGTCCGCGCACCATCGAGGATCACCGCGCCAACATCATGAAAAAGCTCGGCGCCAGGAACGCCGCCGACCTGATCCGCATCGTGATGACCGCGGCGCAGCGCGCGTCGTAGCCTGCACTCACCGCACCAGGGCCTGTTTCCGGCTTCGAGACTCCGGATGGCGCTATTCGCACGCCCGCAATGACGTTGCTTTGGCTCAGCCGTCCAGCGCCTTGCGCAGGATCCGTGCGAGGTCGGATTTGCGATAGGGCTTTGCCAGCAGCAGCACGCCGGTGTCGAGCCGGCCGTGGTGGATGATGGCGTTTTCGGTGTAGCCGGAGGTGTAGACCACCTTGAGGTCCGGCCGTGTCTTCTGGAGTTCGTCTGCAAGCTCCCGGCCGTTCATCTTGCCGGGCATGATCACATCGGTGAACAGCAGATCGAACGGCTTGCCGGTGGCGACGATCGCGAGCGCCTCGGCGGCGTTCGCGGCCTGGAGCGTGGGGTAGCCGAGCGCCTGCAGTTGCGCGAGCACATAGTCGCGCACCAGCCGGTCGTCCTCGACCACCAGGATCGTCTCGTTACCGCCCTGAATCGCCGCCGGCGTTATGCCTTCGCTGCTTGCGGCCGGCGTGACGCCGGGTGGCAGATACATCTTGATCGTAGTGCCGTGGCCTTCCTCGCTGTAGACCCTGATGTGTCCGGTCGATTGCTTGATGAAGCCGTAGACCATGGACAGTCCGAGGCCGGTGCCCTTGCCCACGCCCTTCGAGGTGAAGAAGGGGTCGAACACCCGGTCCAGCAGTCGCGCAGGAATGCCGCTGCCGGTGTCGCTCACCGCGATCAGCACATAGTGACCGGGACGGATGTCGTTGACGCTGGCGTAAACCTCGTCGAGATACGCGGCACCGGTCTCCAGGATCAGCTTGCCGCCCTCGGGCATGGCGTCGCGCGCGTTGAGCGCAAGGTTGAGCAGCGCAGTGGTCAACTGGTTGGGGTCGACCGTCGCCACGCAGCTCTCTTCCTCGAACACCGATTCGATCTGGATCTGCTCGCCAAGCGTGGGCCGCAGCAGCTTTGCGGTGTCGACGATCAGCGCGTTGACGTCGACCTCGCGCGGCTGCAGCGGCTGCTTGCGCGCGAAGGCGAGCAGGTGCTGGGTGAGTTCGGCGCCGCGTCCGGCCGCCTCGTCGATCATCTTGGTGATGGCCGCAAGCTGCGGCTCCTTCGCCACCGCCTCCGCCAGAATCTCGATGGTGCCGGTGATCACGGTGAGGATGTTGTTGAAGTCATGGGCCACGCCGCCGGTGAGCTGGCCGATCGCTTCCATCTTCTCCGAGTGACGCACGCGCTCTTCGGCGGCGATCTTGTCGGTGAGGTCGCGGATGAAGCCGTTGAATACAAAGCCATCGCGTCGTTTCAGCTCGGTAATGCTGAGCTCGACCTTGATTTCGGTTCCGTCACGGCGCACGGCCTCGATTTCGAACCGGCGGCCGAGGATTGCGGCTTCCCCGGTAGCCAGGAAATGCTTCATGCCGGCCGCGTGCGCGGACCGCCTGGCCTCCGGTATGATCAATGCGGCGAGCTTCCGCCCGATCGCCTCGTTGCGCGGCCAGCCGAAGATATTCGCTGCCTGCGAGTTCCAGTCCAGAATCGTTCCGCTTTCGTCAATCTGCACAAAGCCGTCGAGCGCGCTCTCCACGATGCCACGCGCCAGTCGCTCGCTTTCGCGCAACGATTCCTGGGCGAGCCGGGCTTCCGTCATATCGCGCCCGACGAAGTAGAAGCGTTGCACCTGCTCGGAATAGGTGCCGAGCCAGGACAGCCAGACCTCGCGCCCGTCCTTGTGCAAGCAGCGCGTGTCGGCGAGCTTCGGGCGTTCGCCGCGCCGCAACGCGCGCATCTCCTCGCGGGAGCGCTCCAGATGATCGGGATGGATGAAATCGGCGCCGCTGCGCCCGACCATCTCCTCAGGCCGATAGCCGAGAATGGCCTCGCTGCTTGGGCTCATCTGAGCGATGGAGCCTCTGGTTTCCATGATCAGGATCAGGTCCTGCGAGGTGTCGAAGATCCGTCGCCGCTCCTCGAGCTGCTGCGCCAGTGCCCGCTCGGTCAACCTTGCCGCGGTGACGCTGCGGGCGGCTCCGGAGGCGCCGATGATCTCGCCGGACGAGCCCCTGATCGGCGAGAGACTTAAGGATATCTCCACCGGGCTGCCATCCTTGCGCAGGCGCACGGTCTCGTGGAGTTCGATCCGCTCGCCCCTGGCGATCCGTCGCAAATTGTCCTTGGCATCCTTGCCGAGATCTGGAGGCAGGATGATTGCGGTCGGCCTGCCGACCGCTTCCTCCGCCGAATAGCCGTACAGGCGTTCAGCCGCGCCGTTCCAGCCCGTGATGATGCCGTCGAGCGATTGCATCACGATCGCGTCGTCGGAGGATTCCACCGCGGCGCTGAACAGCCGCTCGCGGGCGGCATGGTGGTCGCGCGCGACTTCGGTGCGACGCCGCTCGAGGATCTCGCGCTGAAGCGCTGCGGTCTTTGCCTTGGTTTCCTCGAGCATTCGCGCGAAGGCCCGCGCCAGCACGCCAGTCTCGCCCGGGGCGTCGACGGGAATGGTGACGGTATCGCCGCGACCGATGCCCTCGACCGCGGCGGTAAGCTGTCCGATCGGCCGGGTCAGCGTGCGAGCGAGGAATACCGCGAGTACGCCGGCGGCCAGGACCGCAATGCCGCCGACCGTCAGCGATGTTTTCTGGATCGCCGCGGGTACGCGGTTGAACACCAGGGGAGGCACGGTCTCGATGATCGCCACCCATTCCTTGCCGACGAGCAACGACGGTGCGATCGCCGCGCCGCCCGTCTGGCCCGACGCGTCGGTGACGAGCTGCGCGAATCCCTCCGACTTCCCAACCGAGGCCGCAAAATAGGGAAAGTCGTTCAGCCAGTTGTTGGGCTGGCCGTGCATCGAACCGAATTCGCGCGTGCGATCAGGATGCACGAGATAGTCGCCACGTGCGTTCACCAAATAAACCTGTTCGCCCCGATCCGGTGTGGAGCGGACGCGGTCGAGCATCGTGCGCATGTCGATATTGGCAATGATGATGCCGAATGGCTTGCCGTCCGGTGCGAACAGCGGCGTCGCGACCCGCAAGGTCGGGATGTGCAGGGCCGTGGTGCCGCCCTGGTGGCTGGCGAGTTCGAGTGGCGAAACGTAGACTTCGCCCGGCGCAAGCCGGATCGTTTCCTGGAAATAGATCCGTTCGCCCTTGCGCTGGAGCTCGCTGCTGGTGGCGACACGCACCGCGCCGTTCGGGCCGGAGCGGTCGACCCGGACCAGTTCGCGCTCGCCGTCGTCGAGACCGATGACGCGAAACTGGGCATAGGCCGGCTTGGCCTCGATCTCCGCGACGAGTCGTGCTGCGAGGCGGTCGCGCCAGGTTTGCTCCGAAACGCCGTCGACCGCATCGGTGCCGCCGGCCAGATGGGCGCGGATCAGGCCGTTGATGCCAGCGGCGGAGCGATAGCCAAGCAGATCGCCCCGGGCGCCCGCAACGTAGGACTCGAGGTCGGTTGCCAGGAGGCGCGCATGGGTTTCGACCCGCTCCAGCACCCGCGGGATCACAGCCTGCTTGAGGCTGTGATATCCCAGCCAGCCGACCGCGGTCACCGTGGCGGCGACCAGAAGGACGATCGCAATCGCGAGCCGGGTTGCGAGCGTCATTCGGTCCTTCACGCTGCTTCGGGTCCGGTCCTGTATGTTGCGTTGTGCCCCAGCATCCATGTCCATGTTATCGGCAGCCGCTGTTGCTATCGGGATCCCGCAACGATGTTGCGGCCTTGCCGCTTCCCAAGCAGCCATCGACCGCCGCCAGCAACGCATCCGCCCTGAACGGCTTCTGAAGGCTCGCAACCGCGCCGAGCTTGGTCGCCATCTTCAGGAAGTCGGGTTCGGCATAGGCGTCGGGCGTCACCGAGCGGCCGGAAATGACGATGATCGGGATTGTCGGCCGATGCGCCCGAATGTGGCGCATCGTCTCAAGCCCGTCCATTCCGGGCATGAATATGTCGAGGAACAACAGGTCGAATTGATCGGTCTCAAACCGCGCGAGACCCATGCGGCCGTCGCCGGCGACCGTCACGCGATGTCCGGCCCTTTCCAGCAACAGCCGGATGGTGATTTGCACGGCCGGATCGTCATCCACGATCAGGATGTTGGCCAAGTCTCAGCCCTCCGAGCACCGAATTGTTGCGCGGAAACCGCTCAACCTGCAAGCACTTCACGATCAAAAGGGTTCCGCCGGTCGCGGTTTCAGCTCGGAACTTGATGGATCAATGCATGCCGGGAGGCTAAGCGCCGGCGCCGGGTCTCAATCGCTGAGATATTCCGGGTGGCGCTCGCGGATTTTGGCGAGTTCGCTCAACGTGCCCGACAGATGCGTGCGCAGATGCTGCTGGGCGGCATCGCCATCGCCGGCCTCGATCGCACGGGTGATCAGCTTGTGGTGGCGCAGGATGTTCTGGGCCTTGCCGGGCGAGGGCAAATGCAGCCGGCGCAGCCGGTCGATATGGCCGCTACGGCTGCGAACCAGCATCCAGAGATCCTGCTTTTCCGCGGCGGCGTAGAGCTCGGCGTGGAAATCGTTGTCGGCGGCGATGAAGGCCTCGAAGTCGCCGGCCTTCGCAAATTGCTGCTGCAGCGCGATGGCGTGATCGAGGCGGATGATCAGGGACGTGTCGCGGCCGGCCGCGAGCAGGCGGACGATCTCCAGCTCCAGTGCCTGACGCAGGAAATGCGCCTGGTGCGCGCGATCGACGTCGATCCGGCTGACCACGGTGGCGTGCTGCGGAAACACGTCGACCAGGCCCTCTTCCTCGAGCCGCATCAAGGCGTCGCGCACCGGCGTCGAGCTGACGCCGAATTGGCCGGCGAGCTCCGCGCGCGACAGGGGCGCGCCCGGCGGAAGTTCCAGGGCGATGATCGCATTGCGCAGCCGCTCGAACACCTGCGGCGCGGCCTGCCGGGCGCGATCGAGCCGGGCGGCGGGCCTTGAGGCGGTCTTTGCGGCCGCGCGCGGCGCGGTGTGGGGTAAGTCCATTGATGGTCCCGCGGGCTTGCCTTTGATGCACTAATATATTAGTGCATCAGCAGGGTCAACGCGGCGCGACACGGACCGGAGGAAACACACAACAATGATCATGCATCTTCGCAGCCTGGCTGCTGTCACCCTGATCGTCGCAACCGCCTTGGCGGCGTCCGCGGCGCACGCGCAACAGAAATCCGAGATTGCGCTGTCGCGCCAGCCCGGCATCTTCTACATGCCGAGCCACATCATGGAGAAGCAGAAGCTGATCGAGAAGCACGCGGCTTCTCTCGGCGTAACGGGCGTCACCACCAAGTGGATCACGTTCTCCGGCGGCGGCGCACAGACCGATGCGCTGCTCGCGGGCGGCGTCGACATCCTCAACACCGGCACCGGCAATCTGCTGTTGCTGTGGGATCGCACCCGCGGCGGCGTGAAGGGCATCGTCGCGACCTCGGCGCAGCCGATGACGCTGATCAGCCGCGACCCCAATATCAAGTCGATCAAGGACTTTGGCCCGACCGACAAGATCGCGGTGCCGACCGTCAAGGTCTCGACCCAGGCGATCGTGCTGCAGATCGCATCCGCCGAGGCGTTCGGCGCCGACCAATGGTCGAAGCTCGATCCGAACACGGTGCAGCTCGGCCATCCCGACGCCTACGCGGCGCTCGCAAACCCCAAGCACGAGGTGCACAACCATTTTTCGATCCCGCCGTTCACGTTCCTCGAGCTCAAGAACGTGCCGGGCGCGCATGTCGTGCTGTCCTCGCCGGACGTGATGGGCGGGCCGCTGAGCCAGGCGCAGTTCTTCACCACGACCAAATTCGCCGAGGCGAATCCAAAAATCATCCAGGCCGTGCGCGATGCGACCAAGGAGGCGCAGGACCTGATCCGCAGCGACACCAAGCAGGCGGTCGAGATCTACAAGGAGATCACCGGCGACAAGACCTCGGTCGAGGAGCTGCTCGACCTCCTCAAGGAGCCCGGCATGATGGAGTGGAATCTCGAGCCGCAGGGCACGATGAAGTTCGCCGCCCATCTGTTCAAGACGGGGACGCTGAAGACCCAGCCGAAGGCCTGGACCGACTACTACCTTCCCGTCGCGCATGACCTGAAGGGCAACTGATGGCGCTGCTCGACGTCAGCGGGGTGACGCTGCGCTACAAGACATCAAGCGCCGTCGTCACCGCGACCGAAAAGGTCTCCTTCACCGTCGACAAGTCCGACCGCTTCGTGCTGCTCGGGCCGTCCGGCTGCGGCAAGTCGACCCTGCTCAAGGCCGTCGGCGGCTACATGATTCCGAGCGAAGGCCGCATGAGCATCAACGATCGCGAGATCCACGGTCCCGGTGCCGACCGCATGATGATCTTTCAGGAGTTCGACCAGCTCCTGCCCTGGAAGACCGTGCTCGCCAACGTCATGTTCCCGCTGCTGACCGCGCGGCGGTTGCCGCGCAAGGAGGCCGAAGCGCGGGCGCGGGCCTATATCGAGAAGGTCGGGCTCACCCGTGTGGTCGACGCCTATCCGCACACGCTCTCCGGCGGCATGAAGCAGCGCGTCGCGATCGCGCGCGGCATGGCGATGGAGCCGGACATCCTGCTGATGGACGAGCCGTTCGCAGCGCTCGACGCGCTGACGCGCAGAACCTGCCAGGACGAGCTGCTCCAGCTCTGGAGCGAAACCAAGTTCACCGTGCTGTTCGTGACCCATTCGATCGCGGAGGCGATCCGCATCGGCAACCGCATCCTGCTGCTGTCGCCGCATCCGGGCCGCGTCAAGGCCGAGGTCGTCGACGTCGACAAGGTCTCCAGCCAGGACGGCGGCGCCGGGCGGCTGGAGAAGGAGATCCACGATCTCCTGTTCGCGACTGACGCGACGGCGCATTGAGGGAGCCTCTCATGAGCGAAGCGAGAATCTTGCTGCGTGATGCGCCGATCGCCGCCGTCGGCGGCGCGGGCGAAGTCGAGCGCAAGCTGAGCGTGCCTGAATTGTTGTGGAACGACGGCTTTGTCCGCAAGACCGTCATCATTCTGTTTCTGGCGGCAGTCTGGGAGGCCTATGGCGTCTATCTCGACAATCCGCTGCTGTTCCCGACGCTGCACGACACCTTCGTCACGCTGTTCGACCGCGTGAAGGACGGCACGATCCCGATGCGGGCCTGGACTTCGCTCAAGGTGTTGTTCATGGGCTACTCGGCCGGCATCGTGCTCGCCGCCATCTTCACCGTGCTCGCGATCTCGACGCGGATCGGCACCGACTTCCTCGAGACCGTCACGGCGATGTTCAACCCATTGCCGGCGATTGCGCTATTGCCGCTGGCCCTGATCTGGTTCGGACTCGGCAATGGCAGCCTCGTGTTCGTGCTGATCCATTCGGTGCTGTGGCCGGTCGCGCTCAACACCCATTCCGGCTTCAAGAGCGTGTCGAACACGCTGCGCATGGTCGGCCGCAATTACGGCCTGCGCGGGCTTCCCTATGTCGCAAAGATCCTGATCCCGGCGGCGTTCGGCTCGATCCTCACCGGCCTCAAGATCGGCTGGGCCTTTGCCTGGCGCACCCTGATCGCGGCCGAGCTGGTGTTTGGCGTGTCCTCAGGGCAGGGCGGCCTCGGCTGGTTCATCTTCGAGAACCGCAACCTCCTCGATATTCCTGCGGTCTTTGCAGGCCTCTTGACGGTGATCATCATCGGGCTCTTTGTCGAGAACCTGATTTTCCGCGCCATCGAGCGGAACACCGTCCAGAAATGGGGCACCCAATCATGACCAAGAAGAAGACGCCCGACCAGCTCCGCAGCGCGCGCTGGTTCGCGCCCGACGATCTCCGCTCGTTCGGCCACCGCTCCCGCACCATGCAGATGGGTTACGCGCCGGAGGAGTGGAAGGATCGCCCGTGCATCGCGATCCTCAACACCTGGTCGGATGCGCAGCCCTGCCACATGCATTTCAAATCGCGGGTCGACGACGTCAAGCGCGGCATCCTGATGGCCGGCGGCCTGCCGATCGAGCTGCCGGCGTTGTCGCTGTCGGAATCGCTGCTGAAGCCGACCACCATGCTTTACCGCAATCTCTTGGCGATGGACGCGGAGGAGCTTTTGCGCAGCCATCCCGTCGACGGCGTGGTGCTGATGGGCGGTTGCGACAAGACCACGCCTGCGCTTTTGCTCGGCGCTACCTCCATGAACATCCCGGCGATCTATCTGCCCGCAGGCCCGATGCTGCGCGGCAATTGGAAGGGCAAGACGCTGGGCTCGGGCTCCGACGGTTGGAAATACTGGGACGAGCGGCGTGCCGGAAAGATCTCCGACAAGGACTGGGTCGATATCGAGGCCGGCATCGCCCGCAGCTACGGCACCTGCATGACCATGGGCACGGCGTCGACGATGACGGCGATCGCCGAAGCCATCGGCATGACGTTGCCGGGCGCCTCATCGATTCCCGCGGCGGACGCCAACCATATCCGCATGGCCTCCGAATGCGGCCGCCGCATCGTCGAGATGGTCTGGGAGGACCTGACGCCGAAGACGATCCAGACCCGAAAGGCCTTTGAAAACGCCATCGCAGTGGCGATGGCCATGGGCTGCTCGACCAATGCCATCATCCATCTGATCGCGCAGGCCCGCCGCGCCGGGCAGGACATCGGGCTCGACGATTTCGAGACCGCGAGCCGCAAGGTGCCGGTGATCGCAAACGTGCGTCCGAGCGGCGATGCCTATCTCATGGAAGACTTCTTCTATGCCGGCGGCCTGCCGGCGTTGATGGGTGAGATCAAGCAGCATCTGCACCTCGATTGCATCACGGTGACCGGCAAGACGCTGGGCGAGAACATCGATGGCGCCGAGGTCCACAACGACGACGTGATCCGTAGCGTCGACAATCCCATCTACAGGGAGGGCGCGCTTGCCGTCCTCAAGGGCAACCTCGCGCCCGATGGCTGCGTGATCAAGCCGAGTGCGTGCGAAACGCGCTTCCTCAAGCACACCGGTCCCGCGCTGGTGTTCGACGATTATCCGTCGATGAAGAAGGCGGTCGACGATCCCAACCTCGACGTCACCGCGGACCACATTCTCATCCTGCGCAATGCGGGCCCGCAGGGCGGTCCGGGCATGCCGGAATGGGGCATGCTGCCGATCCCGACAAAACTCGTGAAGCAGGGCGTGCGCGACATGGTGCGCATCTCAGATGCGCGCATGAGCGGCACCAGCTACGGCGCCTGCATCTTGCACGTCGCCCCCGAATCCTATGTCGGCGGGCCGCTGGCCCTGGTGCAGAACGGTGACCGCATCACGCTCGACGTCGCCGCCCGCACCATCAACCTCGATGTCAGCGAAGCCGAGCTCGCAAAGCGCCGCGCCGCCTGGAAGCAGCCCGAGCGCCGCTTCGAGCGCGGCTATGGCTGGATGTTCTCAAAGCATATCAAGCAGGCCAATGACGGCTGTGACTTCGACTTCCTGGAGACCGGTTTTGGCGCGCCCATCGGCGAGCCGTCGATTTATTGACGCTGTCGTTCCGGGGCGATGCGTAGCATCGAACCCGGAACCTATTTCACCACAGCGTGTGCGGCCCGATGGATTCCGGGTTCGCGCTACGCGCGCCCCGGAATGACAAGAGAGTTGAACGAAATGACAAAACTCAGCGACGCCACCCGAAACAAGCTCAAATCCGTCTCCACCGCCACTGTCGCCACCGCGCTGTTCAAGCGCGGCCTGCGCATCCAGATGATCCAGGATGTGCACCCCGTCGGTCCGGACCAGCCGACCATGGTCGGCGAAGCCTTCACGCTGCGCTACATGCCGGCGCGCGAGGATCTCAACACCATCGACGTCTTCAAGGACCGCTCCCATCCGCAGCGCAAGGCGGTTGAGGATTGTCCGGCAGGCAGCGTGCTTGTCATGGACAGCCGCAAGGACGCGCGTGCGGCTTCCGCCGGCGCGATCCTGGTGACGCGGCTGATGAAGCGCGGCGTCGCCGGCGTCGTCACCGATGGCGGCTTTCGCGATTCCGCCGAGATCGCAAAGCTCGGCATCCCCGCCTATCACCACCGTCCCTCGGCGCCGACCAATCTGACGCTGCACCAGGCAATCGAGATCAACGTCCCGATCGGCTGCGGCGACGCGCCGGTGTTTCCCGGCGACGTCATTCTGGGCGATGCCGACGGCGTGATCGTGATCCCCGCGCATCTCGCCGACGAGATCGCCAACGAGACGTTTGAGATGACCGCGTTCGAGGACTTCGTCACCGAGGAGGTCGGCAAGGGCCGCGGCATTTTCGGTCTCTACCCGCCGACCGATCCGCAGACGCTCACCGACTTCGCTGCCTGGCGCAAGAAGAACGGCCGCTAGAACAGGCCGCGCTCAAATCATTCTACGTCGAGAAACAGGGCCGGCACTGCCGGCTCCAAGCCAACCAGGGGGAACTCCAATGAATCTGACACGACGCAATCTGTTGGCCGGTGCTGGGGCAGCCGCGGCTTCCACGCTGCTCGCCCGCACCGCCGGCGCGCAGTCTTTCCCATTCACGCCCAATCAGCGCTATCCCGATCCCGCTGTCCAGATCCTGGATCCCGCCTTCGCAAAATACCGGCTCTATTCCTCGACGGTCGAGCAGGTCGCGACCGGCATGCGCTGGGCCGAAGGCCCGGCCTATTTCCCGGAGGGTGGCTATCTCCTGTTCTCCGACATTCCCAACAACCGGATCATGAAGTTCGACGAGAAGACCGGCCAGACCAGCGTGTTCCGCGCCAACGCCAACTACGCCAACGGTAATACGCGCGACCGCCAGGGCCGCCTCGTCACCTGCGAGCACTCGGTCACCCGCCGCATCACCCGCACCGAGAAGGACGGCAAGATCACCGTGCTGGCCGACAAGTTCGAGGGCAAGCGGCTGAACGCACCGAACGACATCGTGGTGAAGTCCGACGACAGCATCTGGTTCACCGATCCCTTGTTCGGCATCAACGGCGAGTGGGAAGGCAAGAAGGAAAAGGCCGAGCAGGTCACCACCAACGTCTACCGGATCGCCAAGGACGGCAAGCTCAGCGCCGTCCTCACCGACCTCATCAATCCGAACGGTCTGGCCTTCTCGCCTGACGAGAAAAAGCTCTACATCGTCGAGTGGAAGGGCACGCCCAACCGCAGCATCTGGAGCTACAACGTCAGCGACGATGGTACGTTGAGCGGCAAGACAAAACTGATCGACGCCGCCGACCAGGGCTCGCTCGACGGCTTTCGCGTCGACCGCGACGGCAATCTCTGGTGCGGTTGGGGCAGCAACGGCGCGCTGCAGAGCGAGCCGACGGACATTGGCGGCCGCAAGGTCTTCCAGCTCAAGGGCAAGTCGGAGGATCTCGACGGCGTCATGGTGTTCAACCCCGAAGGCAAGCCGCTCGCCTTCATCCGCCTGCCCGAGCGCTGCGCCAACCTATGCTTCGGCGGCCCCAAGAACAACCGCCTCTACATGGCAAGCTGCCACTCGATCTACGCGCTGTACGTCGAGGCCCACGGGGCGGTGTGAGTTTGGGTAGCGCTGGCAGCCGTTTGGTTAGCTCTCACCAAACGCTCCATTGTCGTCCTGGCGAAAGCCAGGACCCATTACCCCAGGGAGTAGTTTGACGAAGACTGTTAGTTTTTCGCTGTAGCGCGGTACTAGCACTGCGCCCGATCGATAGATCACGCGGTATGGGTCCTGGCTTTCGCCAGGACGACGATGGAGGAGGCGCCCTGCGCTCACGCCTCCGCCATCCCGACCGCCCACAGCGCGAACGCGTAGACGATCGCGACCTCGTCGAGTCGGTCGAAGCGGCCGGAGGCGCCGCCGTGGCCGGCGCCCATGTTGGTGCGGAGCAGGACGGGACCGCCGCCGGTCATGGTGGCACGCAGGCGCGCGATCCATTTCGCCGGCTCCCAATAGGTGACGCGCGGATCGGTCAAGCCGCCCATCGCGAGGATCGCCGGATAGTCCTTCGCTGCGACATTGTCGTAGGGCGAATAGGACAGAATGGTGCGAAAGTCCTTCTCGCTCTCGATCGGGTTGCCCCATTCCGGCCATTCCGGCGGCGTCAGCGGCAAACTGTCGTCGAGCATGGTGTTGAGCACGTCGACGAACGGCACCTCGGCCACGATGCCGGCGAACAATTCGCCGGCACGGTTCGCGACCGCGCCCATCAGCATGCCGCCGGCCGAGCCGCCATGGCCGACGATGCGTTGTGCACTGGTGTACTTCGCCGCGATCAGTGCGCCGGCGCTGGCGGCAAAGTCGTCGAACGAATTCGTCTTCTTCTCGCGCTTGCCGTCGAGATACCAGCCCCAGCCCTTGTCGGCGCCGCCGCGGATATGGGCGATCGCGTAAACGAAGCCGCGATCGACCAGCGACAGGCGATTGGCGTTGAAGGACGCCGGCATCGCCATGCCGTAGGAGCCGTAGCCGTAGAGCAGCAGCGGCGCGGTGCCGTCGAGCTTCAACCCGCGGCGATAGAGAATCGAGACCGGCACCAGCGCGCCGTCATGCGACGTCGCCATGATGCGGGTAGTGACGTAGTCGGCGGCATCGTGGCCGGAGGGAATCTCCTGCCGCTTGCGCAAGGTGCGCGTCCGCTTCGCCATGTCGTAGTCGTAGACCTCCGACGGTGTCGTCATCGACGAATAGGAGAAGCGCAGATTCGTCGTCTCGAATTCGTAGGAGCCCATCGTGTCGAGCGAATAGGCGGCTTCATCGAACGCGATGGCGTGCTCTTCCTTCGTCGTGAGGTCGCGGATCACGATCGCCGGCAGCGCGTTCGCACGCTCCAGCCGCACCAGATGGCCGGCATAAAGATCGAGGTCGATGATGTAGATACCGGCGCGGTGCGGGATCAGGTCGCGCCAGTTGGTGCGCTCGGATGCGGCCAGCGGCGCGGTGACGATCTTGAAGTCGATGGCGTCATCGGCATTGGTGAGGATGAACAACTCGTCGCCACGGTCGGCAAGCGAATATTGCACGCCCTCCTCGCGCGCAGCGACCAGCCGCGGCGGAGCGTCGGGATTGGCGAGATCGATCAGCCGCTGCTCAGATGTCTCGTGGTCGCCGCCCGCGATCACGCAAAAGCGGCCGCTGGTGCTCTCGTGCAGATGGGTGAACCAGCCGGCATCCTGTTCCTCATAGACGAGGCTGTCCTCGGCCTGTTTGGTGCCAAGCCGGTGCCGCCACACCTGCATCGGGCGGTGGTTGTCGTCGAGCTTGACGTAGAAGAAGCTTTTTGCGTCCTTGCTCCAGACCACGCCGCCATCGGTCTCCTCGACGACGTCGTCAAAGTCCGTGCCCGTCGCCCAGTCGCGCACGCGGATGGAGAAATATTCCGAGCCCTTGGTATCCGCGCTCCAGGCCTGGAGCTTGTGGTCGGGCGAATGCCGACTGCCGCCGAACTTGAAATATTTATGGTCCTTAGCGAGCGCGTCGCCGTCGAGAACGATGTGGCTGTCGCCGCCGTCGCGCGGCATGCGGCCGAACAGCTCGTGCTGGCCGCCTTCGCGGAACTTTCGGAAATAGGCGAAGGCGCCATCCGGCGAAGGAACACTGGAATCGTCCTCCTTGATCCGTCCGCGCATCTCCCGCACCAGCGTCTTCTGGAGCGGTGCGGTGTGGCCGAGCAGGCTCTCGGTGTAGACGTTCTCATCCTCGAGATATTTGCGGATATCGGGATCGAGCACCGCGGGATCGCGCAGCACCTCCTGCCACTTCTCGTCCTTCAGCCAGGCATAGTCGTCAGTGACGCTGATGCCGTGCCGGCTGAACGAATGCGGCCGCCGCGGCGCGACGGGGGGCTGGGAAGGCTGGCTCTTGGTCGCTTGTGTCACTCGGTCCTCGTTGCTTCTCGCCGGAACTCAGCTCGTCATGCGCGGGTTTGCTCCGCGCATCCATCAAAGACGTGTCTTGAGTCGATGGATTGCCAGGTCAAGCCCGGCAATGACGGCCGTAGAAGGCGGTCGATCGCGGATAATATGGCGACGTGCGCACGAATTGCCAGCGCGGCTTGCGCCAACTCGCCGGGTTGTTGAGGGGCGGCTTGTGTGCTTAAGGGGCCTGTCCCGCCGCCGGTCCAGCCTGATGCTGTTCAATTCCTATCCCTTCATCCTCCTGTTCTTGCCGGCCGTGCTCGTCGGCTATTTCTGGCTTGGGCGGCGCAGCAATCTGACGCCGGTGGTCTGGCTGGCGCTGGCCTCGCTCGCCTTCTACGCCATCGGCAGCTGGCAGTTCGTGGGCTTGCTGCTGGCGTCGATCGCCTTCAACTATGGCGTGGGCTGGCTCTTGATTGCGGCCAAGCTCAACCCCGCGCAGCGTCGCGCCGCGCTCATCGTCGGCGTCGCCGGTGATCTCCTCGTGCTCGGCGTCTTCAAATATGCCGGCTTCGTCGCGGAGAACCTCAACGCGTTGTTCGGCACGGGCCTCACGCTTCACATCCTGCTGCCGGTCGGCATCTCCTTCTACACCTTCACGCAGATCGCCTTCCTGGTCGATGCCTGGCGCGGCCAGGTGGCAACTTATGTCTTGCCGCATTACGCGCTGTTCGTGACGTATTTTCCGCATCTGATCGCAGGGCCCATCCTCCACCACAAGGACATGATCCCGCAATTCGAGCGGGAGGAGACAAAGCACCCGCAGGCGCATCTGATTCTGTGCGGCCTCATCATCTTTGCGATCGGCCTGTTCAAGAAAACCTGCCTTGCCGATGGCATCCAGCCTTTGGTCGCGCTCGCCTTCGATGCGCGCTCGCCGACCTTCGACCAGGCCTGGCTCGGCGCGCTCGCCTACACCTTCCAGCTCTATTTCGACTTCTCCGGCTATTCCGACATGGCGATCGGCATATCCTTGATGTTCGGCATCTTCCTGCCCGTCAATTTCAACTCGCCTTACAAGGCCACCAGCATCGTCGAGTTCTGGCGGCGCTGGCACATGACGTTGTCGCAGTTTTTGCGCGACTATCTCTATATCCCGCTCGGCGGCAATCGCCGGGGGCGCGTGCTGCGCTACGTCAATCTTGTCATCACGATGCTGCTCGGCGGGCTCTGGCACGGCGCGGCCTGGACGTTTGTCGTCTGGGGCGCGCTGCACGGCGCCTATCTCTGCGTCAATCACGCCTTCAACGCATTGGTGCCGAAAATGCCGTCCGCTCTCACGCGGCCCGCGCGTGTGGCAGGATTTGCCCTGACATTCCTCGCCGTCGTGGTGGCCTGGATATTCTTCCGCGCCGAGCGGATCGAATGGGCCTGGCGGATTCTTCTCGCCATGACCGATCCCACGCAGATCGCCTTCGGGCGCGAGGAGATTGCGGCATTGGTGCTGGTGTCAATCTACGCCGTGCTGGTCTGGTTTGCGCCGAATACGCAAGAGATCATGGGCTACGATCATCGCAAGCGCGCGGTCGGTGTCGACATCGCCGTCGAGACCAGCCCGCTGTTGATCTATGGCGCAGCCGCCGCCCTGGCGTTCGGCATCCTCGGTATCCAGAGCCACAGCGAATTCATCTATTTCAGGTTCTGATGCGCAAGCCGTTCACACAGGTCAAACGGCTGCTGCTGGCGAGCGTCGCCTTTGTGCTCGCAGCTAGCGCGCTCAACTACGTCGTCGATCCGCTCCAGCTCTTCCGTCCCTCACGTCTCGTGCCGGCGGCCTATTCCGTCGATACGCGCATGCAGAACGCCGGGCTGCTCGCGAGCCAGTCGTTCGACACCGCCTTCATCGGCTCCTCGCTCGCGATCCATTTTCGCCAGAGCGACATCGATCGCGCGCTCGGCGTCCGCTCGCTCAAGCTCGCGATGACCGGCTCCAATTCGCGCCAGCAGGGTTTTGTGCTGGAAGACGCGATCGCGCGCGGCGCAAAGCGCGTGGTGTGGGAAATGGACGACTGGATCTATGTCGATGCGCCCGCCATCGACGATGACCCCTATTTCTCCGCCGATCTCTATCGCAGGACTGCCAAGGGGCTCGCGTCGTATCTCCTCAGCACGGCGACGACCAAGGAATCGCTGGTTTCGCTGCTGCGCGCGATCCCGCCGCTGCATGCGCCGCTCGCCAGCGTCGCGCCCTATCTTCCCGTCAAATTCGCGCTGTCAGATGTCGACGACATCTACGCGCTGCCGCGGAATTTCGACGTCAGCGCCGGCTACAACGCCAAGCGAACGCTCGCCGCCTTCGCCTACATCACCGATCCCGTGCGCAGCCACTTCCTCGGCATCGGCTATGATTATGATGCGATGGTCGGCCATTTCCAGCGCGACGCCGTAGGCCTGATCGCGCGCCATCCCGACGTGACGTTCGATATCTACTTCCCGCCCTATTCGATCCTGCAATATGTCGCGATGCGCGACGCTTCGCCGGCGGCGTTGAAGACCGTCTACGAGATCACCGCGCTCGTTGCGACCCGCCTGTCGCAGCTCCCCAACGTCCGCCTCTACGACTTCCGCGCGATCAAAGAGGTCACGCACGACCTCGATAATTATGGCGACGTGATCCACCATTCGCCGGTGGTGGATGCGAAGGTGCTGACATGGCTGGCGGAGGGGAAGTATCGCGTCGATCCGAGGGCGCCGCTCGCATCACTCGACGCGCTGAAGGCGCAGGTTGAGGCGTATCGCGTGCCGCGGTGATGCTTTCCCCTCTCCCCTTGTGGGAGATTGTGGATCGCCGCGTAGCGGCGAGACGGGTGAGGGGTCTCTCTCCGCATGCCAATCTCTCGCAGTTTAACTTGCGGAGCGAACCCCTCATCCGGCGCTTCGCGCCACCTTCTCCCACAAGGGGAGAAGGAAGAAGATCTTACGCCTCGACCGTCTCGCCGAGATACGTCGCCGCCGCCTCGAGCCCGCCCTTGCCGTGCGGAATCTTCAGCGCGTTCAGCGCGACCTCGATGACCCCCAGCGTGCCGAGCAGCATCGGCGCGTTGACGTGGCCCATGTGCGCGATGCGGAAGGCCTGGCCGGAGAGATCGCCGATGCCGGTGCCGAGCACGACGCCGCATTTGTCCTTGCAGTAGCGTTGCAGCACCGCAGGATCATGGCCATTGCCCATGGTCACCGTGGTCACGGTGTTCGAGCGCTCGCTGGCCTCCGCGATGTTGAAGCCGAGCACCTGGCCCTCCGACCATGCACCGACCGCGCGGCGCGCGGCCTCTCCGAGCAGGCTGTGGCGCCGGAAAGCGTTTTCAAGCCCTTCCTCGTGCAAGAGATCGATCGCCTTGCGCAACGCGAACAGCAGATGCACCGGTGCAGTGCCGGCATATTTGCGATAATTCTCGGTGCCCTCGCGCTCGCTCCAGCTCCAATAGGGCGTCGACATGTTTGCCGTCTTGTGCACGTCGAGCGCGCGGTCGTTGGCGGCGACGAAGCCGAGGCCCGGCGGCGTCATCAGGCCCTTCTGCGAGCCGGACATCGCGACGTCGATGCCCCATTTGTCCATCTCGAACGGCATGCAGCCGAGCGAAGCGACGGTGTCGACCATGTACAGCGCGGGATGACCGCTCGCCTTGATCGCCTTGCCGATCGCCTCGATGTCGTTCTGCACGCCCGAAGCCGTATCGACCTGGACGACGACGACGGCTTTGATCTTGTGCTCCTTGTCGCGGCGCAGGCGCTCCTCGACCTCGCTCGGCCGCACCGCGCGGCGCCAGTCGCCCTTCAGCACCTCGACGTCGGCGCCCATCAGGGCCGCCGCATTGCCCCAGCCGATCGCGAAGCGGCCGCTCTCCAGCACCAGCACCTTGTCGCCGCGCGACAAAACGTTGCTCAAGGCGGCTTCCCAGGCGCCGTGGCCGTTGGCGATGTAGATGTAGGACTTGCCCTTGGTCGCGAACAGTTTCGAGATGTCGCTGAGCAGGCTCTCGGTCAGGTCGAGCATCTCTTCGGAGTAGATGTCGATCGCCGGACGGTGCATCGCCCGCAGCACCTCGTCGGGCATCGTGGTGGGCCCGGGGATGGCCAGAAATTCCCGGCCCGCGCGAACGGTCATTGTTGTTCTTCCTTGGTCATGAAGACGATCTGGTGGGTCGCTGGATTACGCTTTTACGCGCGGGGAACGCTCAAGAAAAGCACGGAAAAGCAGGGCATTCGGTCGGACCATGCGCTATCGCCGGGTCTCGCGGCAGCCGGCGGCTTCCGCATCCTCGACCGAGCAGAACCAGCGGGTGCCCTTGCTGATGCGCATCTTGATCTGCGTGTACCAGCGGCTGGTCGGGGTGTGGTAGATGCACTCGCCGGCGCTGTTGACGTTGCCCTTGATGGTGCAGTCGGGCGAGGGCGCGACGTCGCCGGAGGCCGAGGCGAGCAACACCGCGTGGGCGCCATCCGGTGGCTTGGTCGCGCCGAGGATCGTCGTCTTCTTGTTGCGCACGCGCCAGTCCCAGGGCGCGATGAAGGCGCCCTGCCACATGCCGGCTTTTGCTTCGCGCGCGGCGGCTTCGTCGGCTTCGTAATCCTTGGAGATGCGGACAAAGGCGAGAGCCCAGCCATTCTGCACCAGCCACTTCTGGATGTCCTCGCCGCCGACCTCGCAGCGCGCCACGGTACGGCCGCGCCGGTCGATCGACCTGGTGTGGCAGAGCCAGGTCTTGCCCTCGGTCTGCTTGATCAGCGCCTCGCGGGCGGCGACGCCGCAGGTCCATCGCTCGCCCTTGGTATTGAGGCAGAGCTGGTCGGCTGATGGCGCGTCGATGCCGCCGAGCCGGATGCGGGTGTTGCCGATCACGACGGAATCGCCGTCGCGGACCTTGGCCACGCCGGTGATGTCGGCGGCATCGGCAAAGGATGGCAGCAGCAAAAGAAAGATCGCGAGCAGGAGGCGTCGAAGCATGCGGTCCCGTCAGGTGAAATCAGCGCCGATTGACCGCGCAATTGTGGTCGGGATTCGGCGAAGGTCCAGCCGCTGCCTAACCTTTGGGCTTTCAACTTCCCGCGATGAAGTCCCCATCCTCCCCTGGAGGGGGGGAGGATCGGTTCGCATGGAATGCGAACCGAGGTGAGGTGACAGTCTTTCCGCGTCGAGCACTGCCCGAGTGGAGAGATCACCCCACCCCGCTCGCGCTCCGCGCGATCGACCCTCCCCCTCCAGGGGAGGGTAAGGACGCTGGTGATCCCTTTTCTACATACGCCCCGTCATCGCCTTGCGCGCCAGTGCGAGGCCCATCAGCACGAAGGCCGAGGTCACCTCGGGGCCGCCGACCAGGATCCGCGTCGGCGTCTTCATCTTATTCCACTCATAGGCGCGGAACGGGCCGCGGCGCCCGCCCTCGCCGAGCTCTGTGACGATGCAGTTGAGCGCCGGCGCAAACGTCCTGACGTCGGCGCCGAGATGGCCGAGCGCGATCAGGGCGAGAGCGGCGTCGAACACGTTGATCTCGCCCGCCAGCATCTCGCCCTGGACGTAGGACAGCACACGGGTGCGGATCAGGTCGAAGGCGCCGTTGGGATCGATCGCCTGCTGCGCCGCAAGGGGCAGCGCGAGATAGGCGGCATAGCAGCGGCCGAAATAGGCGCTGTAGAGCTCGGGCAGATAGTAGATGTGCGAGCGCGGATTGGCGAAGGCGCCGCTCTCCGCAAGCCGCTTCTGGAAGGCGATGATGCGATGCACGGTCGCAAGCCGCGCCGGCGTCTCCAGCACCTTCCAGCGCGCGAGATTGCGGAAGGAGACTTCGAGGATGTCGAGGTTGAGCGTCGGATCGAGATCGTTGCCGTAAGGACGTTCGCCTTTGACGTTGTCGATCCAGGTGGCAACACCGCCCTCATAGTCGATGTTGTCGTTGAGCGGCACGGTGACGCGCGGCTCGTTGGTGCCGGCGCGCACCTGGTAGCCTTCGTAGAAGTCCAGCAGCGGCTGGTCGAGGATCGGATCGCGCGAGCCCGCCTGCGTGGCCGCGGAGAAAGAGCAAGCGGTGGTGTCGCAGTCGGGCACGTAGACGCCGAAGCCGAGATCCTGCTTGATCTGCGCGAAGAAGCGCGAGAAGCGCGGATGCGGCGCGGGCGCCAGCGCCGTAATCACGTCGAAGCGCCGTCCGTCCTGCGCCTTCACCTCTTCGCGGCTGATGTTGATGCAGAAGTCGACCATGTCGTCGATCGCGCCTTTGGCGGCGGCGGCATCGGCGGGCGAGGCAAGGCCGGTCTCGACATAGGAGAGCAGCGCCTCGATGAAGAACGCGTCGTAATAGGCCGAGCGGTGGCGGATCTGCACCGGCTCCCACATCGGCTCGGCGATGCCCTTCCAGGGCGGGTGGATGATGCCGCGCGCGCTCGAGCGCGCGATGAAGACGCGGGCGAGGTTGAACAGCAGCGAGGAGTTCTTGTAGCCGCGCGCGTTCAGTCCGGTCAGCGCCATGATCAGCTCGCGCCCGCGGAAGTCGGGATCGCCGATCAGGTTGAAGGCGGCATAGGTCGGCAGGAAGCCGCTCTCGCGGTAGGACCGGAGCAGATGATGTGCGCAGTCGCGGATCACGCTGTCGATGACTGACAGCGCGGGGGCGTCACGGTTGAAGGCGATCTTCGGCGGGCGCGGATGGTCGAGGTCGATGCTGTCGACGAGGTCGGCGACGGGTGCTCCGACCGCTGCCCAGTCCGGCTCCTGGTCCTCGCGAGCCCGCCGCAGCGCCTCGCGCAACCGGCCGAGCCGGGCCTCGTCGCGCAGTTCGGGCAGGCCGGCCCGGTTGAGCAGCATCCGCAGCGCGGGATTGCCGAGTGCCGTCTTGTAGAATTTTGCGAGATGCGGGTCGCCGGTCACCGGTCCCGCCAGCACGGGATCGCAGACATCATAAAGGGAGGGGCCGTCCTTCCGCGCCGTCAGCGCGCGGTAGGCGTGACCTGCAAAGTAATGAAAGCTCATAAAATACCTGGTCGCGCGGGGCCTTGCCCAGGTTCTCCGGCCCGTTCCCAGCAACGCGCCAACGCCCCTGCAAGTGTTTGAAAACATACACGGAATCGTAGGGATTACAAATGTGATTAACGTCACAGCGAAATCCGGCACGCCGCCTGCATGATGAGAGCTGCAAGGGGGCCGGAGAGGTGAAAAAATGCCCCGTTCCGACGCATCAGATTAACTAACATCTTCAACGGTTTAGCTGAAATTCTGGGCAATCTATTGCCGGGGAGGTGGGTTCGGGTTAAAGGTTTCTTTGGTGCGGCGCCGCAAATTGCGCGCAATTCGGGGAGACATCCCCGGCCAATCCCTCAAACCTAAAGACGCTATCGCGCTACTCACCATGTGTGCGCGCCTTTGGCACTGACAGGAATGAACCGAGATGAATGTAAGGCAGCTCGATATTTCCCGACGCACGATCGCGGTAGCCGCGGCCCTCATCGGCACGGTCTCGCTCGCGATCGGCGCCCATGCTGCCCTCAACATGCGTGCGCTCGATGCCGCCAAGGCCGTCTCGACCGAGCAGATCACCGGTTCCATCGGCCATGCCTCGCGCCTCGCGCTGGTCATCGGCAATGGTCATTATCCCGACGCATCCGCGCCACTGACGCAGTCAATCAACGACGCCCGCGCGCTGTCGGCATCACTTCGCAAGAACGGTTTTGACGTCGACATGGTCGAGGACGCGACCAAGGACGACATGGTCCGTGCCGTCAACCGCCTGAAGTCGAGGATCAAGGCCGACAGCGTCGTCATGCTGTTCTTCGGCGGCTACGGCGTGCAGGCCGGCCGCCAGAGCTACATGTTGCCCGTCGATGCCGTGATCTGGAAGGAAAGCGACGTCCGCCGCAACGGCGTCTCGATCGAGAGCGTGCTCGAGATGATGAAGGAGCAGGGCGCGAAGGCCAAGCTCGTCGTCGTCGACGCGTCCCGCCGTAACCCCTATGAGCGCCGCTTCCGCTCCTACAGCCACGGCCTCGCGCCGATCGCTGCACCCGACAACGCACTGATCCTGTCGTCCAACACGCCGGGCAAGGTCGCCGACGACGTCAGGGGCGAGCACAGCGTGCTGGTCAGCGAGCTCCTCAACAATCTCAAGACCAAGGGCACCGCCGAAGGCGTCTTCAACAAGACCCGCGTCGCGATCTCGCGCGCCTCCGAAGGCGACCAGGTCCCGAGCGTCTCGTCGTCGCTGCTCGAAGACGTCCGCTTCAACGAGGCCGGCGGTTAGTTCGGATCTTGTAGGGTGGGTTAGCCTTGCGATTGCGCGAAGCGCAATTCGCTGGGTGTAACCCACCTCTTCTCTTTCTTTCCGCGCCGGCAGAAGTGGTGGGTTACGCCCAGCGGACTGCGCTTCGCGCAGCCGCAGAGCTAACCCACCCTACGAAATCCACGATTTCCTTCGCTACTTCTTCTCCGCGCTCGCCATCACCGGGCGCACGGGATCGCCTTCGCGCAGCAGCGCGCCGGCGCGGGCGACGACGATATCGCCTTCGTTGAGGCCTTCGCGGACCTCGACCTGGCCGCCGGCCAATAGCCCGGTCTCGACGCGCTTGGTCTCGACGCGGTTGCGCCGGATGACCTGCACCACGGTGCCGGCCGGGCTGTACTGTATGGCGGTCAAGGGCACCGCGACGTTGCAGCTCTGGCCGGTCTTGATCAGCGCGCGCGCGCTCGAATTGAGCAACAGCCGCCGCGGCGTCGCGATGCCGATATAGACCATGCCCTGCTGGATGTTCGGCTCGATGGTCGGGCCGATCCGCCGCACCTTGCCGTCGATATCGCCGGCGCCGACGATGCGCACGCTCGCCTGCTGGTTGGTCGCGAGCTTGCGGATGTCAGAGGTCGACACCAGGCCGACGAGATCGTATTCGCTGCGCGCGACGATCGAGAACAGCGCCTCGCCCTTGGCGGATGCCGGCGCGCCGATCTGCGCGGTGGAGGAGGCGATCACGCCGGCAACCGGCGCGGTGACCTGAAGCGTCCCGCCCTCGGGCAGCGACAGCCGCGCCAGCACCTGGCCGGCGGTGATGGTGTCGCCGGCCTCCGCCAGCAATTCCGTCACCTTCAGCCCGGGTCGCTCGGGCCGCACCGAAGTCTCCTCGCGCGCGATGATCGTGCCGGTCGCCTCCACGATGTCGGAGAAGCAGGATTTTGCCGCCTTCAGCACCGTGACGGCCGGCCCCTTCGCGGGCTCCTCATCGGCAGCAGGCGCGGCCTGCAGACCAAGGAGAAGCGCGCCGGCGAGCGCGGTGGGAAACAGGTATTTTGGCAAAGGACGGCTGAAAGGACGCATCGGGACTTCCGCTCAAATAACGCTTGATCGATAGCAGATGGCGGCGCGGCGGGCCATGGGTGGGTCCGGCCTTACGAAACGCAGTGCCGCATCGTCCGCGCGGGGAGCGCGGGGTGCTCTCAGTTTAGTCGGGGCAGGTGGGTTGAGGTTCGCGGGCGCCGGCGGGATCGCGACCCCGGCCTATTTTTCGCCGAGCGGCCGGCCGGTCGTCCGGCTGATCAGATGCAGCCGCGTGCAGGCCGGGCAGACCACCGAGACATGCGTATCGGCGGCCTCGCCAGCCGCGGCGGTCAGCCGGTGCTGCACGTTCATGCCGGTTCGCGGGCATTTGAAGACGATCTGGCGGTCCATTGGGACGGGACTATGACGTCAGATTGCCGCACCCGAAACTACGGTTCACTACGTAGGTCGGTTCAAGGTTTTCCCGCTCAGGGCAGGTTAACCAGCTCCACCCAGTTCGGTTTCTTGCCGGTCGGGTAGGACTTCAGCTTGGTCAGCGCGCCCGTGGTCTGGTCGATGGCATAGACCGTCATGCTGTCCGAGAGCTCGCCGACGGCGGCGAGGTAGCGGCCGGACGGGTCAATGTTGAAGCCGCGCGGCTGCTTCTCGGTCGGCACGCTGCCGACAGCGGTGAGCTTGCCGGTGGCCGGATCGACCCTGAAGGCTGACAGCGTCGACGTCGTTCGCTCCGAGGCATAGAGGAAGCGGCCGTCGGGCGTGATGTGGATGTCGGCAGCCCAGGGCTTACCGTTGAAGCCTTCCGGCAGCGCCGTGGTGCGCTGCATCTCGTCCCATGCGGCGCCCTTCGTCTCATAGGCGAAGGCTGCGACGTCGCCGTTCAGTTCATGGAGGAGATAGACGTATTTACCGTTCGGATGAAACACGAAGTGCCGGGGTCCCGACTTTTCCGGCACCTTGGTCAAAGGCGGATCGTTCGGCGTGAGCTCGCCGGTGGTGGCGTTGAGCGCGAAGGTCAGCACCTGGTCGGAGCCGAGATTGGTCGCGAACACGAAGCGGTTGTCGGGGGAGGCGAGGATTGCGTGCGCATTCAGACCGGTCGGGATCACCTGCAAAGGCTGGCCGGCGACGCCATCATTGGAAATCGGATTCACAGCGATCTTGTTGCCGCCATAGGAGGCGCTGAACAAAAATTTGCCACCGCGGTCGGTCGCCACATAGGCCATGCTGTCCGCGAGCGGTCCGTTGCCGATGTGCTTGAGCATGCCGGTCTTCGCGTCGATCGCAAAGCTCACCGCGGTGAACGGCTGCGAGCGGACGCCAGCGATCAGCACGCGCTTGTCGGGGCTGACGGCGAGCGGGGTGGAGGATCCCGGCTTCTCGATGCCGGTGAACGGCGCGGTCTGCACAGCCATCATCTCGCCATTGCCGTCGAGGCGAAACACGCTGATGTCGTTGCTGTCGGCATTGCCGACATAGGCGAAGGTCTCGGCCATGCCTGCACGGGCTCCGAAGATGAGGGCAATCGCAGCAAGCGGCAGAGCCAAGGACACCTTCAAGGCGCGGATAGACGTGACCATTGGGCTTCCTCCAGCTTGCATTTGCCATGGGCGGGTTCGCTTCCCTTTGCCATGGCGGTTTGCACGCGAGGATAGCTGGATGGTTGCCGTTCGACCAAAAGCAATTTTGGATCGATCGATGTCGAAATTGCATCGGTTCGCCTGCGCCACCCCCGGTGGGTGGCGCGGTGGCAAAGCGCCACACCGCCCGACCGATCGGCCGCCAATGCCGACCAACGACAATGAGCTCGGCCGGGCGGGGCGGGGTGCGCCCACACGCCGCAGCAAGGCTGGAACGGCTCCGTAACCGGACTGTTCTAGTCTCCTGCAGGCGGGGGGCATTTTTCGGAGGCCGTCACGTGTTTTGGATTTATTGGAACACCGCCTGGTCGATCATCATCAGCGGCATCATGTTCGCGACCATCGTCGCGCATCCCAACGCGGAATTTGCCGAAGTCCGCGCCGCGCGCCAAGACAAGTAAACACCAAGACAAGCAAGTACGCTCCGCGCTGTCTGGCTTAGATCATGCTGCCCGGCATGAAGCAGCGAATCAGTGCGCGGCCATTGACATAGTACGGCCAGACCATGGTGCGGCCGACGCGGTTGGGCTCGGTGATCACGGCGTCATTGGGCACGTCGATCCACTCGCCCATCAGCCGCACCCGATAATGTCCGTCGCTGGTATCCCAATCGACGTCGTCGAGCGCGGTGCCGTCGGCATCGGCGCAGCAGGGGCCGCCGGCCTTGCTGCGCAGGCTCTCGAACCAGCCCTTCAAGGGAGAATTGGCATAGCGGCCGTCGTCGCGGGCCTGCGCAAGCGGGGCCCCGATCACGGCCGCGGCCGCAAGCAGGGCGAGTAGCGGGTGGCTGATGGGCATCCTTTCACCTCGACGGTTTGGCACGCGCGATACCGCCCGGGCGCTCGCCCGGCGCGCACGTGATGCATGTTCGGCTGATGCCCTCCGGCCGGCGGTTCCGGCCCTCAGCGTCCGGATAACCCGGAGCCTGACGGTTTGATCCTATTGCGGCGCGGGTGCCCGCTTCGGTCAGGCCGCGTGACCGTTCGCTCCGGCGAATTACCGGCTTGATGGCGGAGGCGATTCAGCGCAGGGTTGCCCCGATCCGTCGTGAAGGGACTGGGATTCATGGTGATCGCATCGAAGGCGGTAATTGGCGCGCTGTCGTGTCTGGCGGTGGCTGCAGGCGGCACCGCGTTCGTCTATTACGGCACCGATATCGGGCGCGCGCCGGTCGACACCAAGCGCGAGGCGAAGGCCGAGGCCGGCAGCATGGCGAAGGCTGAAGTCAAGCCGGTCGCCAAGGCCGAGACCAAGACTGAAGCCAAGGTCGATACAAAACCCGACGCCAGCACGCCGCGCAATCCGCAGATCGCATCCGCTGCGCCCGATGCGCCGGTCGCGGCTCAGCCGCCGAAGTCAGGCAGCGCGGCCGTCGCCGCGCTCGGCGAAGCGAAATCCGCGTTGGCCGATCTTCCCGCGGCGGCGCCGCCGCCGGTTGCGGAGGATTCGGGTCCGCGCTTCGACGTCGCGCGCGTCGACGAGGATGGCGAGGCGGTGATCGCCGGCCGCGCCGCGCCGGGCGCGCGGGTGGACCTGCTTCGCGACGGCGAGAAGCACGATACGGTCACGGCCGATGCGAGCGGCCTGTTCGTGATGACCCCGCCGAAGCTGCCGCCCGGCAATTACAAGCTGACGCTGAAATCGACGGCGCCGGACGGCGCGGTCGCGCAGTCGAAGGCCGGCGTGCCCGTGGCGCTCAATGCGCCGCCTGCACCGGGGCGCGCCGATCTGGCGAAGGCAGCACAAGGGCCGGCGAAGCAAGCCGCCAAGGAAACGACAAAGGAGTCGACTGCCGCGAAGGACGAGAGTCCGACCGGCGCGCTCGCGCTCGCCGCGGCTCCGCCGGCTGAGAAGGGCCCCTTGCGGGCGAAGATCGATTCGACGGGATCGACCGCGAGCAGCCGCGTCGTCTCCCGCGGCGATAGCCTCTGGATGATCAGCCGCCGCACCTATGGCGACGGCGCCGCCTACGCGCTGATCTACAACGCCAACCGCGACAAGATCCACGACCCCGACCGCATCTATCCCGGCCAGACCTTCGTGCTGCCGCGCAAGGGAAGGTAAGGAGACTTCGCTCCGCTTGCGCGATCTTCGCCTCGCCCCCGCTTGCGGGGAGAGGCGAAGAAAGGGCGGCTCACTCGTCCCCGTTCTCCTCCGGAAAAGGCTTGCCCGCGATCGCCCGCGCATTGTTCTTGGCGAACGCCGCCGGCACGTCGAACTTGCCGCTTTGCAGATCGTAGCGGCATCGCCAGCCGGTGAGCTCCTTGACGCCATTCCTGGGATGCTTGGCCTCGATCACGCCCGCCAGCGAAATCACAAGGTAGCGGTTATCAGGCCATGTGACGCCCATCCAGCGATAGGCATCCTCGGTGCCCTTCAGCAGCGCGGCAAAGATGTGGAAGTTGGGTGGCGAGATCTTCCTGCCATCCGGACCGTTCTTGAAGAACGCCCAGGCAAGGTCGCTGAGCGGCTCCTCCGTCGCGGCCTCGAACCCGCTCTTGCCCTGGTGGTAGAGAAAGAGCTTTTGATAGCCGGCGCCGATCTTTTGCATCCGCACCAGCCATTGCGAGTCGCTCGTGAAGCGGAAGCCGGCAGGATAATCCAGCTCGGGCTTCAGCTCGGTCATGTCAGTGCCGCGCCGTGCCCAGATCTGCCATTTGATGTCGAAGTCCTTCGTCTCCTTGATGTACTGCTCGAGTTTGATTGCGCCGTCAGGAGACGTGAAGGCGAAGTCGGGGTCGTCGCTCAGCTTGTAGTCCGGTCCGGGACCGGAAGCGGCCAGCACGGACGAGGCAAAGGCAAGCAGGACGAGCAGCACCAGTGGCAGGGCAAAACGGCGGAGAGTATTCACGAGCAAAATCCTTAACCTGCGACGATGCGACCTCGAATATTGGACACCGTGACCCCATTACAGGTTCAGTACGGGGAACTTTCGGTTTCTTTCGGAGTCATCTTGGTGACGCGATCCGGCTTGGTTTGGAGGAGGGCCAAGTGGGAGGACAGGTGCGACAAGGATCGAAAAAGCGAATGAAGACGGCCGCCGGCGGCCTGATTCTGGTTGTCCTGGCGACGCTGCTGCCGGCTGTGGCTGAGGCAGGATTTGGCTTTCGCGGCGGTCCTGTTGGCGTCGTGCGTTCAGCGATGGGCCGAGTGCTGTCGATCGCCGGCGTCCGTCATGCGCGGATGGCCGCGCGCCATCGCTACGTTCGCGCCGCCGCAATGCAGCCACGGGATATTCGTCCCGCGACCCGGCCAACCATACGCATGCAAGCCACGGCGATGGCCGCGCTCGCGGGCTGGCAGGGCGGCCGCAGCACACAAGGCTGGTGGCAGCACGCCGACGGTACGTATGGCTGGGTCGGTCCGCTATTCTGGCCGTTTGCCTATGGCGATCTCTACGACACGGTTGCGACCGGCAACGCCATGAGCGTCTGGTCCTATGGCTATCGCGACATCAACGCCGCGATCTTCACGCCCTATGCCGCGAGCGATCTCGTGGCTTACGAAGCCAGCAATCCATCAGGCCGGCGTGGCCGCAAATTCCCGTCGACGCAAGAGCTCTGCAACGCCGACACCGGCGATTTCGCGTCGCTCCCGCCCGAGCGTATCGAGCGGGCGATCCAATTGAGCGAGGCGCAACGCGCGGGCCTCGACGAGCTCAACGCCACCTGGGCCTCGGCCGGCGAGACCATCCGCGCCGCGTGTCCCGCTGACACGCCGGCGACCGCGCTCGACCGCGTCAGGATCATGCAGCGCCGCCTGGAGGCGATGGTCAAGGCGCTCGCCGCCGTGCAGCCGCCGCTGCAGAAATTCACGAGCCTTCTCGACGACAATCAGAAGGCAAAGCTCAATGCGCTCGCGGTGGATCAGCCCAATGCCGCGCCCGCCCGCACCCACAGGGCTCGTCACGCCGTCGCCCGTGAGCCGCAACCTTCGCCTGCAGCAGCCTGCCAGGCCGCGCAGCAAAAACAGGCCGAACTCTCCCTCGAGCAGCAGGCCGCCCAGTTCGAGACGGTGAAATGGCCGATCGACGAGATCGCCGCGAATCTGCATCTCGACGCGACAGGGCGAGCCACCCTCGACGTGCTGCAGGACACGGCGCTCCGTTCGCTGGAGTTCCCGCCCTGTCCGCCCGAATCGCTCAAGACGATGCCCGCCCGCCTCAATGCGACCAAGGCACGGCTGGAAACCCTGCTGCAATCCGTCAAGGACACCAGCGACGCGCTGGACGATTTCTACGTCGGCCTGAGCGACGAGCAGAAGGCGGGATTCGAGGCGATGGGACCGAAGCGCGGGGTGTGACCAAGCGGGCGTTGCCGCGAGCAACATCGTCTCACCGTCACCCCCGCGCAACGGCCAAGCCGTTGTCGCTGGAGGTGCCGGAGCGAAGCGAAGGCCTCGAAGGGCGACGGCCCGGCTGCCGCCTCGGCCGTTCATCCTTCGAGGCTCGCCAGGCGGTGCAATGCACCGCAAGGCTCGCACCTCCAGCGACAATGGCTTCCCCATTGCGCGGGGATGACGGGTCTGGCAGTGGTTTGCGTTGAGCGACGATAACCATCACCCGCACGCCCAATCGAACTTCATCTCCTTGAAGTCGAGCTGCGCGTTGCCGCCGCCGAAATTGTACCCGCCAAAATATTCCTCGAACTCGATGTAGAACGGACTCATGGCCGGTACGGCCTGCGAGGGGCGCATGGTGCCGCCGAGGTGATTGTGGGCGTGGTCCTTGCCCCATTCGTGCAGGCGGTAGTTTTCCGGTCGCTTGTCGGGACCGTCATAATAGTAATACGGCTGATAGCCGGTCGGCTCGCCACGATAGTTGAATTCGTCGCGCGGCGCCTTGCCGGCGTTGGGATCGCTCACGCGCGGCTGACGCGCGATCGCACGAGTCTCCGTGAGATCGTCGCGCGGGGCGTTTGCGAACATCTTCCTGGCATAGGGCAGCGCATTCTCGACGAAGGCGGCGGCGCCGCCGATATCGAGCCAGCGCGGCCGCTCGGCCGTGGCGAGCGACAGCGGCGCGGGCGGCGTCGCGAACGCGCCGTCATATTCGGCCTTGCTGATCAGGATCGCAGCATATTCGTAGTCGAGAATGTCGGTCATGCGCGAAAGCCGGGGATGCGCAAGTCGCGCCATCACGGCGTCGCGGATCTCGGGGTCGTCAGGCGCGCCGCCGTCATTGTGGTCGGCCGCGGTCGCAAAGAACGAGACGGCGACGATGTCCTCGCCATGCACGCGATAGTCGCTCGGCAGCTTGAGGGTGAAGCCGTGCATTAGGGGATAGCCGGTCACAGGATCGAGCGGCCATTGCTCCGTCGTGATGCCCGGCGGCAGGCCGAACACCCAGCCATCATCACGTGCGCGGTCTGCGCTCCGGTCCAGCATCTGCAGATCATACGCGCGCGAAGGCAATGCAAACGCCACGGGTTGCTCCATCCGACATTGCGAGGCGACCGTTAGTCGTGGCGGGGAAAGATGTGGTTCGGATAGGTGCCGCAATTTCAACTGTCATCGCCCGCGAAGGCGGGCGATCCAGTATCCCAGAGGCTGTGACGTATACGGAGAAGCCGCGGCGTACTGGATGCCCCGGTCAAGCCGGGGCATGACAGTCGAGTTACTGGGGAGCGGCGAGCAGCCTCACATCCTCCGCCGCGCCGCCGACGCATCCACCACGTTGTCGACCTCCTCGCGCCAGCCAAGAATCTCCATCGCCAGCACGGGATGATTGAAGCCCTTGAGCTGGAGATCGTCGAGCGGGCGCGCCTCGACCCAGGGTTCGACGATGCCGTAGACGCGGCGGGAGACCACGATCTGGTTGGCCTTGGCTTCGTCGCACAGGCGCGAGGCGAGGTTGGTGACGCTGCCGATTGCGGCATATTCGAGCCGCTGCTCGAAGCCGATCTGGCCGAGCGTGGCGTAGCCGAGCGCGATGCCGAGGCCGAAGCCGAGCGAGTGGCCGCGGTTCTTCCATTTCTCGGTCAGCGCGCCGATGGTGTCGCGCATCTCCACCGCCATCTTCACCGCGCGCTTGGTGTGATCGGGGAATTGAATGGGCGCGTTGAACAGGATCATCACGCCGTCGCCGGCGTAGCGGTCGAGCGTGCCTTCGTAGCGGAAGATCAGTTCGCCAAGCGCTGCGTGATACTCGCGCAGCACGTTCATCGCTTCTTCCGGCTCGGTCGCTTCCGTGAAAGCCGTGAAGCCGCGCAGGTCGCAGAACACGACCGTGACCTCGCGGCGGTGGCTGTCGAGCAGCGCATCATGTCCGTCGGACGAGGCGATGAGCTGCGCCACCTGCGGCGCGAGGAAGCGTTCGAGCCGCTTGATGCGTTCGATCTCCCCTAACTGTTTTTCGACCCGCTCTTCCAGCGATCGGTTCCAGTTGCGAAGCTGCTCGGTCTGTTCCTGGAGCTTTGCGGCCTGCTGCTGCACCGTCTCATGCGCGGCTTCAAGCTCGCGGCCCTTGTGGTCGACCTCGGTGAACAGCCGCGCATTGCGCATCGCGAGCACCGCCTGGTGCGCGAAGGTGCGCATCAACCCGGTCACGCCTGCTGCAAACTCACCGCTGGCACGGCGCAGCACCACCAGCGAGCCGAGCGTGCCCTGCTGGTCGACCAGCGGCACCACGAGCACCGAGTGGAAGCCGGCATTGACCGCGACGTCGCGCAAGGGTTGCTCGGCGGCGTGATCGAGATCGGCAAGCGCGATCGGCTCGCCGCTCTCGGCCGCGTCGCTCAAAATGTTGCTGCCTTCGTCGATCGTGACATGCGCGCCGTCGGCGGATTTGTCGATGCCGTTGGCCTCGACCAGGTTGAAGCGGCGCAGCTCTGCGTCGTAGCCGTAGATCAGCACCGCATCGGCATGGGTGATCTCGATCGCGCGGGCGGCGATCGTCGGCAGCACCGCGTCGAGATCGAGCGAGGATGCGACGGCGCGGCCGACTTCTTCGAGCACCTTGAGTTCGTTGATCGACTGCGCGAGGTCGCGCGTGCGCTCTTCGACCTTGGTCTCCAACCCCGAATAGGTCTCCTGGAGCTGGCCCGCCATGCTGTTGAACTGGTTGGCGAGCTGCTCCAGCTCGTCCGACGTCTTGACCTCGATGCGGTGGCTGAAATCGCCCTCGCCGAGCCGGTTGGCGCCGTCGCGCAGCGCGTTGATCGGGATCAGCATGCGCCGCGCCAGGAAGGCGCCGGCGAGGATCGCGACCATCAAGCCCATGCCGATCAGGAGCCCGACACGCACGAGCTGGTCGCGGATCGGCGTCAGCGCCTGCGCGGTCGGCTGTTCGAAGATCACGGCCCAGCCAAGCTTTGGCACTTCGGCTGCCGCCGTCAGCACCGAGTGGCCGTTGAAGTCGGTGCCCGACGAGATCGGCTCGCGGTCGGGCGCGTTGATGGCGGCGACCTGCGGCAGTTTTGACAGATCCTTGCCGATGTCGGGACCTTTCGCCGACGTCGCCAGCACCTTGCCGTGCGGATCGACCACATAGGCGAAGGCCGATTTGCCGACCTGGGCGTCGGACAGGAAGTCGGAGAGGAAGTCGAGGTCGATCTCGGCCATGGTCACGCCGGACTTGAAACCGGAATGCGCCACCGAAATCGACATCAGCGGCCTGTGGTCGGAGAAGTAGGCAGGCGCATAGACCACGCCGCGGGCCACCGCGTCGGTAAAGCGCATGTCGCGCGAGAGATCGTTGCTGCTGCCGCCCGAGATCGAGACGCGCGAGACACGCTGCACCACGCGGCCTTCGCCGTCGAGCTGCGAGAGCTGGTTCACGGCCGAGACCTGGTTCAGGAGCGAGGCATAGTCGGCGCGGCGCTTTTCGATCGTGTCCTGCGAGGCGCGCGTCACCCAACTGATCTGGCGCTCCAGCTCGGAGATCGATTGTTCAATCCGCTTGGCGGTGGCCTGCGCCTTCTCCTCCATGCCGTCGGTGAGGGTCGTCTTGGTCGCGCGATAGGAAATCCAGGTCTCCATCGCTCCGTTGACGGCGAGCACGAAGACGACGAGGCCGACGAGGGAGACGACATATTTGGCGAACAGGCCCTCGCGCAGAAACCGGCTCTTGTCTTTCGCTCCTGCCATCCGGATCCTCATGCGCCGCAGCTGACGCCGGCGCCAAGGGCTGTCTCAGCCCAAAATCGTTCTACCACAGTTTGGGCCCCTCAACCGGCCGCCGGCCGGCGTGGTTACCCATTGGCAAGAGCCACGGGACGGGTTTTTGCGCTGATTTCAGCGGTTGAACAGTTGCCGCAGCAGGTCGTTCATGGGCTGGCTGTCCTGTTGCGCCAGCGGTGGCTCGGCTTGGGTGGGGGCTTGAACGGGGGCTTGGGTGGGCGGTGCGGGCGAGGCCTGCGGCTCGGGCGCAGTCGGGGTGGCCGGCATGCCGCGGCTGCGGCTCGTACCGGTGCTGGGGCTGGTGCCGGGGCTCGTGCCCGGGGCAGCGCCGCCTTGTCCTGAGAGGCCCTGCTGGATCAGATTGCCGATCGCCTCGCCAAGCGGCCCGCCGAGCGGATTGTTCTGCGCCGGCTGTTGCGGCTGCCCTTGCGAATTGGTGGAGGGGGCGGTGCTGGTGGTACCTCCGGGCGCGTTGCCGCCAAGCCCGAGGCTGCCCAAGATATTGCCGAGGCCTCCGCCGTCGGGGCCGAACAGGCCCTTGCCCATCTCGCGAAGCTTTGCGTAGGCCGCGTCGGGATTGTCGAGCATGCCCGCCATATCCGGATAGATGCGCGGCTGCGACCAGGAGCCGTCGATCATCACGGGAATGCCAAAACCGACCGGATTGAGCGTGGAGCCCTGGCCCTGGGTCGTCATCACCAGTTTCGGCTCGACGCGAAACGCCATCAGCTTGGTGCCGAGGTCGATCGTGCCCACGCCGGTGACGCGCACCAGCGGTCCGACCAGATTGAGATCGGTCGTCACCGCCTGGCCCTTGTCGATGCGGAAGGAAGCGGAGAGCTGGGTGAGGTCGGTGCTCTGTTCCTGGCTGTCCTGCCAGCCCGAGAGCGTGCCTGAGGTCAGCGAGCGGATCATCTGCGCGACGTTGATGCCGCGGATGGCGCCGTCCTGGAAATTGGCGAACACCGTGCCCTGCATGTTCGCCATCAGGGCGCGCTGGCTGATGCCGGCGGAGCGCACCGCGATCTTCGCCTGCAGCTTGCCGTCGAGCCGGTCGAAATCGGCAAGCCCCTTCAGAAGCGGCAACGCGCGCACGCCGACGATGTCGGAATGCATGGCAAAGCTCGGTGCGCCGCTGGTCGCGTCCAGAATCACTTCGCCGGAGACCTGGCCGTCATAGGCACCGAGATTGGCCGTACCGGCCTTCAGCACGCCGCCGGCCAGCTTGACGTCGAGCGCCAGCGGCGCGAAGCGCGCCTCGCCGACGGTGGCTTCGCTGGCCGAGATCCGCACCTGCGCATCGACATAGTTGAGGCCGGAGACGTTGATCGGCTTGTCGCTCCAGGGCTGTGAGGGCGCACCGCTCGCCGGCTTCGCCAGTGGAATATCGAGTTGCTGGAAGGCGAGGTCGAGCTTCACCAGCGGCTTGCTTGCGATGTCGACCGAAGCCCAGCCGTTGAAGGCGCCGTTGCCGAGCGCGCCAGTGAGGCTGTTGATCATCACCAGCGGTCCGTTGAGCCGCACCTCGGCGTGGCCGGCGAGCTGCGATCGCAGCAGATCGGGCATGTCGATCGCAAAGTCGAGCGGGATCGATTGCCTCTCGATCGGCGGTGCCGGCGTCGTCGCCTTGATGTCGAACTTGACCGGGTAGTCGCCGGCGCGCGCCGTGCCCTTGAAGTTCACCTTGCGGTCGGCGCCGATGGTGGCGTCGGCATTGATGGCACTGAGGCGGTTCTCGATGCGGTCGCGCACGGCGGCGAACGCCACTTCGCCATCGCTGATCCGGATGCGATCGATGGTCGCGCCGCCGGCGTCCAGCGGCATTGCCGGCTTCGATGCGGTCGCATTCGGCAGGCGCTCGCGCAGCAGCTGCTGGTAGAGCACGGGATGGGTAATCACCAGCTCGCTGATCTTCGGCCGGCCCGACCAGGCGCTCGACAGCGACATGTCGGCCTGCACGCTCTCGACCGTCAGGCGGCTGATGCCGCTGCGATCCTTCGGGTCCTGCAGCGTGAGATCGTTCAGCGTCACGTTCAGCGTCGGCCACAGGCTGATCTTGGTCGTGCCCGCGATCGTCAGGCGATAGCCGGTCGCGCTCTCGACCTTTGAGGCGATCGCCGAGTTCAGGAAGCCCGAAGGGATTCCGACCATCAGGACGAGCGCGATGACGATGATGACCGCGGCGATCGTAGCGCCGGCGAATTTCACAACTCTCATGTCGACTTTCCAAAAACGGAGTGCGGCGTCGAACCCGGCAAGGTGCCACACCCGCCCGTTGCCCATCAGCTTATCCCGGGAGGGGAAACCGCTCCAAGCCGCCAAAAATAATCCGGGGGTGCTGCAAAGTTATGTGACTTATGACACACTTCTTCCCGCGGGTTTTCCGCGATTCTGATCGCGATGGTTCCCAAGGGTATAGCCAAAGGAAGTGTCGCTGGAAGCGCAAAGGGAATTGCAATGAGCAAACAGGCCGAATTTGCGGTCATTCTGAAGATGAACCCGATGTTCGCGGATCTCGGCGCGGACGAATTGCAGCGGCTGTCCAACCTCTGCCACACCCAGCATCTGGCGAATGGCGAGGTGCTGTTCCAGAAGGGTGACCCCGGCGATGCGCTGTTCGGCGTCCGCCGCGGCCAGATCCGGATCGAGACCGGCGCCTCCGACGGCAGCCGGCTGACGCTGAACTTCATGGGGCCGGGCGACCTGTTCGGCGAGGTCGCGGTGTTGGACGGGCAGAACCGCACCGCGGATGCGACCGCGGGCGAGGCCAGCGAATTGTTCGTGCTGCGGCGCGAGGATTTTCTCGCCTTCCTCGAGCGCGAACCGAAGGTCGCGATCAAAATCATCATGCTGCTCTGCCAGCGCATCCGCTGGCAGAGCGAGCGCATGGAGGAATCCATGCTGCAGCCCCTGCCGGTGCGGCTGGCCCGGAGGCTTTGTGCGCTCGCGGCCGATTACGGCTCCGAGGTGCATATCTCGCAGGAGCAGCTCGGCGTCTTCGTCGGCGCGGCCCGCGAGAGTGTCAACCGCCAGCTTCAGTCCTGGCGCAAGGAGGCGATCCTCGACCTCCAGCGCGGGCGGATATTGCTGAAGAACATGACCAAGCTGACGTCGATCGCGCGGAACGAGTAGGAGCCGCTAGCTCCTACTCCGCCGCCGGGTGGACGAGGCCCTTCGGCGCGGGCGTCGCGGCTGTTGGCGCCGACCCGGCCGGTGCAGCATGCGCCGTGTCGTGGTCGGCATCCGCGCTGGGCACGATCAGCCGCTTGCCGAAACGCCAGATCAGCGCGCCCAGATCGTCCATCACCATGAACATCGCGGGCACGAAGACCAGCGACAGCACGGTCGAGAACAGGAGGCCGCCGATTACCGCGAGCGCCATCGGCGAGCGGAACTCGCCGCCGGCGCCGACCGCCAGCGCGCTCGGCATCATGCCGGCCGCCATCGCGATCGTCGTCATCACGATCGGGCGCGCGCGCTTCATGCCGGCGTCGATCATCGCCTCCTCGCGCCGCTTGCCGGCATGGATCGCCTCGATGGCGAATTCCACCAGCATGATCGCGTTCTTGGTGACGATGCCCATCAGCATCAAAATGCCGATCCACACCGGGGTGGTGAGCTGCTTGCCTGTCACCAGCAGCGCGGCGATGGCGCCGCCGATCGACAGCGGCAGCGAGAACAGGATGGTGATCGGCTGCAGGAAGGTGCCGAACAGCAGCACCAGCACGGCATAGACCATCATCAGGCCCGCGGTGATCGCAGTGGCAAAGCCCTCCGACAGTTCGTTGAGGCTCTCGGCGTCGCCGGACGGCGAGACCCTCACGCCCTTCGGCAGGCTCTTCATGACCGGCAGTTCGTAGATCTTCTTGGTGGCATCGCCGAGCGCCGCGGAGCCGACGAGGTCGGCGGCGACGGTGGCTTGCCGCTCGCGATCGTAGCGGCTGATGCTGGTCGGGCCCTGGTCGAGCTTGACGTCGGCGATGACCGAGAGCGGCACGCCGCCCTTCTCGCCGTGCTCGCCGAGCGGCACGCGCAACTGCTCGATCGTCTTCAGATTGCCGCGCGCGGCGTCCTCGAGCTGGACGCGGATCGGCACCAGGCGGTCGCCGACGTCGAACTTTGCAAGCGCCGGACCGACGTCGCCGATGGTCGCGACGCGGATGGTCTGCGACAGGCCTTCGGTCGAGACGCCGAGCCGCGCGGCGAGATCGGCGCGCGGCTGGATGCGCAGCTCGGGCCGCTCCAGCGCGGTTTCCGAGATCACGTTGGAGATGGTCGGAATCCGCTTCATCTGCGTCGCGAGCTCGCTGGCGACGTTGTTGACGATGTTGGCGTCCACACCGGTCACGACCAGCGAGATTGCGCGCAGGCCGTTCTCGTCGAGGAACCAGAAACGGATGTCGGGGACGTTCTCCAGCTCCTGGCTGATCGAGAATTCGAGCTCGCGCTGGGTGATCTTGCGGTCGTGCTTCGGCGTGTAGTTGATGATCAGGGCGGCGCGGCGCACCTCCTGCGTCCCGGGCGGGACGCGGCCGCCGTCGACGAAGATGCTTTTCACCTCGGAGCGCTTGCGCAGTTGCGCGACGATGTCCTCGGTGACCTTTTCGGTGTAGGCGAGCTGGGTGCCGGGCGGCAGCTCGATCGCAAGCAGCGAGCGCGCGCTGTCCTGCGCCGGCAGGAAGCCCTGCGGCAGCAGCGTGATGCTCCAGATCGAGGCGGCGAAGACGCCGAGGCCGATCAGCACGGTGATGAAATAGTGCCTGACCGACCACGCCACGATGCGGTGGTAGGTCCGCAGCACGCGGCCCGGCGGCGGCTCCTCATGCGTATGGTGTTTGAGGAAATAGGCCGCCAGCACCGGTGTGACGAACCGCGCCGCGAGCAGCGAGAAGAACACCTGCACCGACACCGTGATGCCGAACTGCTTGAAGAACTGTCCGGCAATGCCCGACATGAAGCTCGCGGGCGCGAAGATCGCGATGATGGTCAGCGAGATCGCGATCACAGCAAGGCCGATTTCGTCGGCGGCCTCGAGCGCAGCACGGTAGGGCGATTTGCCCATGTTCATGTGCCGCACGATATTCTCGATCTCGACGATGGCATCGTCGACCAGGATGCCTGTCGATAGCGTGATGGCGAGGAAGCTGACGAGGTTGAGCGAGAAGCCGAGGAGGTCCATCGCCCAGAAGGCCGGGAAGATCGACAGCGGCAGCGAGATCGCAGCGATGATGGTGGCGCGCAAATCGCGCAGGAACAACAGCACGATCACGACCGCGAGGATGGCGCCCTCGAACAGGGTCGAGATCGCCGCTTCGTAATTGCCCTTGGTGTATTCGACCGAGGTGTCGATCAGCTTCAGGTCGACGTCGGGATAGGCCGCCTTCAGCGCATCGATGCGCTTCTGCACGGCGGCCGCGACCACCACGTCGCTGGCGCCCTTGGAGCGCTTGATGCCGAGCGCGACCACCGGCTCGCCGTTGAAGCGGGCGAAGGTGCGGCGGTCCGCGATGGTGTCGGTGACGGTGCCGAGGTCGTCGAGCCGCACCTCGCCGCCGCCGAACAGCGGGATCATGGTGCCGGCGAGGTCGCTCAGCGTCTTGGCGCCGGCCAGCGTCCGGATCGCCTGGTCGTTCTTGCCGATTTCGGCGCGGCCGCCGGCGACGTCGACATTGGTGCCGCGCAGGCTCTGGCTGACATTGACGGCGGTCAGCCCCATCGCCTGCAGCCGATCCGGATCGAGCGAGACCAGAATCTCGCGCTCGACACCGCCGATGCGCTCGACCTGGGCAACGCCGCGCACGCCCTGCAGCGCGCGCTTGACCACGTCGTCGACGAAGTAGGAGAGCTGCTCCGGCGTCTTGCCGGGCGAGATCGCGGCGTAGGTGACGATCGGCAGGCCGATCACGTCGACGCGCTGGATCAGCGGCTCGGTGACGTTCTGCGGCAGGTTGGAGCGCACGCGCGTGACGGCGTCCTTGACGTCGTTGAGCGCGCGATCGGTGTTGGTCTCGAGCGCGAACTGGATCGTGGTCAGCGACAGACCGTCTGTTATCGACGAGGTGATGTGCCGGACGCCTTCGACGCCGGAGACCGCGTCTTCGATGGTCTTGGTGACCTGGGATTCAAGCTCCGCAGGCGCGGCGCCGAATTGCGAGACCGCAACCGAGATCACGGGGATGTCGGCCGAGGGCAGCCGCGTCACCGCGAGCTTGGTGAAGGAGACCCAGCCGAGGATCAGCAGGATGATTGAAAAGACGACGGAAGGCAGGGGATTGCGGATCGACCATGCCGAGATATTGAGAGCCATCAGCGTACCCGCGATCGATCGATTTCATCGGCGAAGACAGTCTTGATCTGGTCGCCATCGTGCAGCGAAGAGCCGGCATCGGCCACGACGATTTCGCCGACGTCGAGCCCTTCCAGGATTTCCGTTGAGCTGTCAGACGTCAGCCCGACCCGCACCCGGCGCGTCTCGACCGTGTTTCCTTTGACCACCTGGATGGTGAGATGGTCAATGGCGGTCTTGGGAACCGCGACGCCGCAGCTCCGCTTGGCGTCGATCGAGGCGCGGGCGAACATGCCGACCTTCAACGAGGGATTGTTGGTGACCGTGATCCGCACGCGGCCGAGCTGCGTCGAGCGGTCGATCTCCGGCGAAACCAGCCGCACTCGCCCGATCAGATCGGGCGCGTCGTCACGGCTGATGCGGACGGTCGCGCCGGTATTGAGCTTGGACATGTGAACCGCCGGCACCTGCGCATCGAGCTCGATCTCGTTGTTGACGGCGATGCGGAACATCGGGCCGGCCTGCGGCGAGGCAGGAGCGCCGACGATGGTCCGGACTTCGGTGATGAGCCCGGGAGCCGAGGCTTTCAGCGAGATCGGACCCTGCGGGCCCGGCCGCTGCGGCTGTCCCGGCATTTGCGGCGGCGGGCTCAGCCGCGCCAGCTCCTGATTCTCGGTGACGACCGTGCCTTCTGAAACGAAGAGGTCGGTGACCCGCGAGCCTTCCTGGTCGGCAGAGACCACGGCCTCGCGGCGCGGCACGAAGAAGCCGGTCACCCGCACCAGGTCCGAGAAGCACGCATTGGTCGATTTCGTCACGACCACGAGCGCCTCGCCAGGCGTTTCCTTCGCCTCGGGGCGATGGCGGTTCTCGAACCAGTAATAACCGACGCCGAGTACGACGACGAACAGCACGGTTCCCGCAGGCTTGAGATATTCGGAGATGTTCATCGCCGGATCATCCTGGCCTGGTTCGCCGATGCCGGGACAAAGCCTGCGGACATCGCCAAAAGAGATTCCCTGAAACGAAGCTGCGTCCCGCAAGGGGGCGGGACGCATCGTGGAACTGCCAATTTACACAACATCACGACCGGTCACTTGAGCAATTGTGTCGCGGTCACTTCGATGCGGTGGTCTTGTTTTCCATGTTGACGACTTGCACGCGTCGGTTGGCCTCGGCCATCGGCTGGCTCGGATCCTTCAGCTTGCTCTTGCCGTAGCCGACGGTGACGAGGTCGGAGGCGGGGATGCTGTACTTGTCGATCAGATAGCGCTTGATCGAATCCGCCCGGCGCTCCGAAAGATCCTGATTATAGGTCTCGCCGCCCGCGGCGTCGGTATGGCCGGCGACGACGAAGGTCGAGCCCTTGAGATCGGGATTGGTCAGGGCGCGGCCGAGCGCCTGCACCGACGGCATCGACTTGGCACTGATGTTGGCCGAGTTGTAGTCGAAGGTGATCTCGAGATCGATATTCGGCTTGTCCTTGGCGGCGGTCGCGATTTCCTCACGCTCGACGGCCGAGAGCGAGCGCGTCGAACGGCCGCGGACGGACTGGATAAGCTTGGTCTCCGCCGCACTCGGGGCCGGCTCGGTTTGCGGGCCGATCGACAGGCCGCGGGTCAGGGGCTTCTTCGCCGGCGGGGCCAATGCCCTCACGATCTCGTCTTCGGAGACGTTCTTGGTCTTTTCGTCACCCGCGAATGCGCCCGACGGCGGCAGCATCAGCGCCGCGCCGATCGTCATGACAGAGAGGATCGCGGTAAAACCCTTTGCGGAAAATGTCATTCCCAGTCCCTCCTGCGCTGCCCGCGCGGTTCCAAAATTCCTGCAACAGGGCCCCGGACGGGCCAGGCGGCATCCTTCCGTTTGGTCTTCGCTGACCCCGCCTGGGTTCGAGCCGCGGCGGCCCCATTTCAAAAAAATATCAACGTACTCCGTAACTTGCGAATTCCTGGACGATGTTCGGGTCCATCGCCTTGGCGTTCGCAATATCGAGCGCGCCTTCGGAGGCCGAGCCGTTGCGCTGCTTGGCGATACCCCGCCCGTAGAGCGAGGAGGTCAAGCGCGGGTTGATCTTCAAGGCGGCGTCGAAATCGGCGATGGCGTTCTTCACCGCCCCGGATTTGAGGTTCACCAGGCCGCGGCTGTCGAGCGCGTCGACGAAGTTCGGGCGCAGCCGCAGCGCCTCGTTGCAGTCCTTCAGCGCACCCTGGAGGTCGCCGATCACGGTCCGGGTCCAGCAACGGTTGTTCAGGGCCTCGACGTCCTTCGGATTGATCCGCAGCGTGTCGTCAAAATCCTTGATGGCGAGGTTGTAGGCGCCCTTGCTGGCATAGACCTGACCGCGCCGGTACAGCGCGTTCACGTCGTCCGGATTGGAGGCGATCTTGGCCGTCAGGCTCTTGATGGTCGGGTCGTCAGCCAGCGCGGCGGTATCCACCGGCGCGCTCGGGCTGGTGCCGGTATCGGCCGGCTTCACCGGCGGGGGCGGCGGCGGAAGGGCGGCCTCGATCTGCGGCCTCGGCGTGGGTGACGGCGCAGGTGCAGGTGCAGGCGCAGGCGAGGGTGCAACGCTGACTTCCGGCGGCTTCGGCAGCGGCGGCGGTGCCGGCGGAGCGGGAGGCGGCGCAGGGGGCGGGTTGTTGGCGACGACCGCAGGCGGTGCAGGCGGCTGCGGCGCGGGCGCTGGCGTCGTTGCCGGCGGCGTCACATTGGTCGCCGTGGGGCGTGAGGTGTGGGCGCCCGGGATGAAGGAGAAGTCCTCCGCCAGCGAGGAGGACAGCCACGGCACCTGCTCGTTACGCGAGGCGCGGGTCACGCCCATCTTGGTGCGATTGAGCGTTTCCTCGGCCATCAGGTCGGGGACGCGGATTTCCTTCAGCAGTTCCTGCACGAACAGGCTGTGGTCGCCGCCGGTATCCGAGATCACCGAGGCGAGCGCGGCCGAATACATCACCAGCGTGCCGTTCGGCGCGATGACCGGCGCCAGCCCTGCCGAGTAGCTGCGGAAGCGCCGCTCGAACGGGTTGCGCCTTGAGGCATCGATCAGCGCGATCTTGACGCCGGCGCCACGCGTATTGATCTCGCCCAGCACGGTTTCGAGGCTGAAACCGTCTCGGCGCACGTCGGATTCGGTCCAGATCTGCGCATCGACCGGGATCATGTAGCTCTGGCGCGCCGACTGGATGCCGAAGCCGCTGAAAAACACCAGCGCGACCGAGCCCGGCTTGACCTTGCCATAGAGCTTGTCGAAGGCGCGGCGCATGCCGTCGCCGGTCAGGTTCTCGCCGATGTCGACGGTAAAACCATCGCGCTTGAGCTCGTCGGCGACGTCGCGGGCGTCGTTGAGTGGTTCCTTCAGCGGCGTATCGGCATCCGGATATTTGGCGTTGCCGATCACCAGCGCAAAACGGTCGCCGGCGGCGACGGATGGCGCGGTCGGGATGACCGAAAGCATGAGGGGCAAAAGCAGAAGGAAGCGAATTTTCATACCAGCGCGGTCCAGCCAAAAAGGCGCCGATCCAGCTTGCGCCGCGGCGACCTTAACTTACGCAATTTGCATTATCAAACCGGGGGCGGGGGCGCGTCAACCGCTTGGAGAACCGGCATTATCGCGACAATTGATCGCGACGAGGGGGCTTTGCATGAGGAGAATATTTCGCGTGTCACGGCTTCACTCGATCAAGATCCGTCCGGCGCCAAGGATGGCTCCGAGGCCGGCTCCAGAACCTCATAAGGCAGCTCTTGGGACCAAAATGTGATTGGTCTCACAGTCATCGCAAATGGATCGAGCGCTGGCGGCGTTTGACCTTTGCGACCGGCGATGGCTTGGTTCGCCGGATCGATCCTCAAGGCCGTCCTGAGAAGAAAAAGGTCAACAATGGGAAACGTCTACGAAATCTACGCGCTCCGTTACGCGACGATGTCGCCGCGCACGCCCAACATGAACTTCCTGTCGCCCGATCCGCACGAGACGACGGCGCAGGACCTGGACTACTTCGTCTGGCTGATCCGGGGACAGGGCCGCGATATCCTGGTCGATACCGGCTTCAACGCCGAGGAGGCCTCCTTACGCGCCCGCAAGCTGACGCTCAATCCGGTCGATGCGCTGGAGCGGTTCGGCGTGTCGGCGTCAGCGATTCGCGACATCATCGTGACACATCTGCATTACGATCACGCCGGCAATCTCGATCGCTTTCCGAACGCGCGTTTCCATCTCCAGGAGCGCGAGATGGCCTACGCGACCGGACGCTGCATGTGCAACGGCCTGCTGCGACATCCATTCTCGGTCGAACACGTCACGCTGATGGTGCGTCACGTCTATGGCGAGCGCGTCAGCTTCTATTCCGGCGACGGCGAGGTTGCACCCGGCGTGACGGTGCACCGCGTCGGCGGCCATTCCGACGGCTTGCAGGTGGTACGGGTCGAGACCGCGCGCGGGCCTGTCGTGCTGGCGTCCGATGCCGCGCACTACTACGCGAACCTGCAACGCAAAAGCCCGTTCCCGATCGTCTACAATGTCGGCGACATGGCAGTGGGTTGGGAGACGATCGAGCGTCTCGCCGGCCATCCCGACCGCTTCATCCCCGGCCATGATCCGCTCGTCACCGAGATCTATCCGCGCGCCAGCGACAAGGTCGATGCCTGGGCGCTGCATCTGGCGCCGTCGCGCTCGTTTGCGAAGTGATGGAAGCGAGCTCGGGCGTGTACCAAAAACCCTAACGTCTTCGGACATGTTCAACTTCCGAGACGGGCGGCGGGAGTTGTGTCAGCGAGTGCTGGAAGGATCCCCACAAGCAACGATATCGCGAGGAGATTTTCGACCCGCTATCTCCGGCGGAGAGAATACCGCCAGGTATCCTCCATCCCCTGCGAGCTTAGATGTGGTGACCTCGCGATAGCCGACGGCGGTCAATTCGCAGCGCAAGAGCTCAATTGGCGTGCCATGCTTCGACGTCGGAAGCTCAAGGTCGACAATTCCGACCCGCGCACCCTGCTTCAAGGCGGGCGCGAGATTGTAGAGGAAGGCATAGGGTTGGGCTATCTCGTGATACATGTGCACGAGGATTGCGGCATCCAGCGAGGAAGCGGGCAGGCGCGGGTCGTGTGGTTCGCCGAGCGCGAATTGCACGTTCGTCAACTTCAGACGTTCTGTTCGCCTGGCGAGCTCGATGAGGTAATCCCGCGTGACGTCCTGTGCTACGACAGAGCCGGCGGGTCCGACGAGGCGCGAGAGCCTGACCGTGTGGTAGCCACTGCCTGCACCAATGTCGCCGACTGTCATGCCTGGTTTCAATTCAAGAACACGTGCGATCTGACCGGCCTCATTGAGGGCGTCGCGGCGCTCTTCGGCGGAGCGGCGTGGGCTGACAATCCCTGCAACAGGGCGCTGCGGTGAGGGAAACTCGTTTGCAGCGACTCCGGGGGGAGCCAGATAACCTATGTCAGTGGCGTATGCGCGAGTTGCGGCAATTACCACAAGGAGCGTCGCTGCATGGGCCAGTGCCGTCACGGGCCTACCAAGCTTTCCCAGCCGGTTTAGGCGCAGTCGTCCAGGTTTTGTGAGCTTCAAATGCGGGCCCACCGTCATGTCAACGAGGTTCAATGTAGCAGGCAACTCCATCCGTGCGCCTCGCGCTTGCGCCCGCCAATCGCACCATAAGCCGACGTCTGCGCCCTCATGAGCACACGCCCTAATACGCCTGCTTCGCGTCCGCCTCTTCGCTGGTCTGGATCAGGTCGAGGCTCTGCTCGATCTTGCCGAGCAGCGCGGAAAACTGCTTGCGCTCCTGCGCCGTTAGGCAGGCGAGGATCTCGTCCTCCCGCCGCAACAATTGCGGAAAAAGTTCTTCGTAGAGCGCGCGGCCCTTCCTGGTCAGTTGCAGGCGGAATTCGCGGCGGTCGGCTTCGTTCTCGACGCGCTCGATCAATCCCTTGTGCAACAGCAGCGTCACGGCACGGCTGATCGTCGATTTGTGCGTGCGGGTGCATTGCGAGATGAACTGCGCACTGCAGGCGTCATTGCGGAAGCCGAGCGTGGCGAGCACGCGCCAGGCCGGAATGTCGAGCCCGTGGCGCTCCTGATATTCGGTCGAGAGCGCGGAACTCACCTCCGCCGCCAGCCGGTTCAGGCGGAACGGCACGAATTTGAACAGATCGAGCCGCGCCTTTGCCGTGCTCGAAGGCGATTTGGGCGCAGCTTCCTGCTGCTCGGCAGAGCGCGCTCTCAGCGCGGTGTCGCTTGATGTCTTGCCCAAGAAAAATAACTCCGAATTCCAGTTGACGCGCGGCGGCGGCCGGGCCAAGATAGTTGCACGTGAGACTATCTAGCAGATCAGGTCTCCCCTGACCAGAGCCGAGGTTAGCGCATGGCGCAGGCAAAAACCCAGTTCGGCTACCGCCGTCACCCCGATCAGGACCGCCCAGGCGCCAATCCGGCCGAGCATGCGGTCGTGGTGGTGGGGGCGGGGCCGGTCGGATTGTCGCTCGCGATCGACCTCGCGCAGCGCGGCCAGCGCGTCGTGCTGCTCGACGACGCCGACCGCATCGGCGAAGGCTCGCGCGCGATCTGCTTCTCAAAACGTTCGCTGGAATATTGGGACCGGCTCGGCGTCGGCGACCGCATGGTCGAGAAGGGCGTGGTGTGGAGCGTCGGCCGCATCTTTCACGGCGAGTCCCAGCTCTACCAGTTCAACCTGCTGCCTGAGGACGGCCACAAGCGGCCGGCCTTCATCAACCTCCAGCAATATTACGCCGAAGCCTATCTGGTCGATCGCATCACCGATTTGCCCGGCATCGATCTGCGCTGGCGCAACAAGGTGAGCGCGCTGGAACAACGCAACGACTCCGTCGTGCTGACGATCGATACGCCGGAAGGCGCTTATCGCCTGCACGCGCAATACGTCATTGCCTGCGACGGTGCGCGCTCCTCGCTGCGGCAGATGGTCGGCGCGGAATTCGCGGGCCAGGTGTTCGAGGACCAGTTTTTGATCGCCGACGTCAAGATGACGGCGGAATTTCCCACCGAGCGCTGGTTCTGGTTCGATCCGCCCTTCCATGCCGGGCGTTCGGCGCTGCTGCACAAGCAGCCCGACGACGTCTGGCGCATCGACCTGCAGCTCAACCGTTATGCGGATCCCGCCGTCGAGAAGCAGCCGGAAAACGTGCGGCCGCGGATTGCGCGCATGCTCGGGCACGACAAGTTCGAGTTCGAGTGGATCTCGCTGTACAAATTCCAGTGCCGGCGGATGGATCGCTTCCTTCACGGCCGTGTGGTCTTTGCCGGAGACTCCGCGCATCAGGTGTCGCCGTTCGGCGCACGCGGCGCCAATTCCGGACTGGAGGACGCGGAGAATTTGTCCTGGAAGCTCGATCGCGTCTTGCGCGGCCAGTCGCCGGCGAGCCTGCTCGAGAGCTATCACGTCGAGCGCAGCATGGCGGCCGACGAGAACATCCGCGAATCCACCCGTTCGACCGATTTCATGGCGCCGAACTCGCATCAGGAGGCGCGGCTGCGCAAGGCGGTGCTATCGCTCGCCAAGGAAACCGAGTTCGGCAAGCGCATGGTCAATGGCGGCCGGCTTTCGGTGCCCTGCAGCTACGACACGCCGCTGTCCTCGGCCGATACAGATGCATGGGGCGGTGGCCCGCGGCCCGGCTGTTCCATGCTCGACGCGCCGGTCGCGCCACGCGGGGGCGAGACGGCCTATCTCACCGATACGTTCCGCCAGGGCGGAACGGATTTTACCCTGCTCGGGTTTGGCAATGGAGCGGCGATCGATGTGCCTGATGGCGTCAAGGAGATCCGCATCGGCGGCGCGGACGGTTTTGGCGATGCGGCCGGCCCGATTGCGAAACGCTACGACGCCGCACCCGGCAGCGCCTATCTGCTGCGGCCCGACGGCTATGTGGCGGCGCGCTTTCGCCATCCCACGCGCGAGGCGATCGCGGCGGCGCTGTCGCGGGCGCAAGGTCTGAACTGAAGGGTTTGCCGATGGCTCTTTCCACCAGCTCGAACTTCGCGCGGCCCGATGACGCCTTTCGCGCCATCGTCGAGGCGCATCGCGGCCTCACGGAGGAGCAAAGTGCTGATTTCGACGCAGCGCTGGTCCTGATCCTCGCCAATCATATCGGCGACATCGACGTGCTGCGCGAGGCGATCGATCTCGCGCGCAGGCGCATGGTCGACGGCCAGCAGCAACAGCAGCAACAACAATAGCAAGACTCAAAGGAACTGATGATGGCGAAGAACTTCGCGTCCACCGGCGATCTCTCGGAAAAGAAGATCACCTTCGCCGAGATCGGCACCGATCTCTATGCCTTCACCGCCGAGGGCGATCCCAACACGGCCGTGATCGTCGGCGACGACGGCTGCCTCGTGTTCGACGCGCAGGCGACGCCCGCGATGGCGGGCAAGGTGATCGAGCGCGTCCGCACCGTGACCGACAAGCCGATCAAATATGTCGTGCTCTCGCACTATCACGCCGTGCGCGTGTTAGGGGCCTCCGCCTACAAGGCGCAGGGCATCGTCGCTTCGCAGGAGACCTATCGTCTCATCGAGGAGCGCGGCAAGCAGGATTGGGATTCCGAATATGGCCGCTTCCCGCGCCTGTTCCAGGACGCCCAGAGCATTCCCGGGCTGACCTGGCCGACGCTGACCTTTGAAGGCGAGATGTCGATCTATCTGGGCAAACGCGAGGTGCGTTTGATGCAGCTCGGGGCCGGCCACACCTCCGGCGACATCGTCGCCTGGGTGCCGGATGCGCAGGTGATGTTCTCCGGCGACCTCATCGAATATCACTCGGCCTGCTATTGCGGCGACGCGCATTTGCGCGAATGGCCGCTGACGCTGGACGAGATCCGCAACTTCAATCCCAAGGCGATCGCGCCGGGTCGCGGCGATGCGCTGAAGGGCCTGGCGACCGGCCGCGAGGCCATCGCGATGACGCGCGATTTCGTCACCTCCCTTTATGGCGCGGCAGAGATGTCCGTCGCCAAGGGCCGCACGCTGAAGGAATCGATGGCGGCGACGCGCGAGGTGATGGATCCGAAATTCCATAGCTTTGCCATCTATGAGCACTGCCTGCCGTTCAACGTGTCGCGCGCCTTCGACGAAGCATCCGGAATCGACGATCCCGTGATCTGGACCGACAAGCGCGACCAGGAAATGTGGGCCGCTCTGCAAGGAGGAGGATAGTCATGAACATCAACACCTCGCCTGATCAGATCGTTCGCTCTACCGCTCAGGTGACGCCGGGCTACATGTCCGGCTTCGGCAACTCCTTTGAGACCGAGGCGCTGCCCGGAGCGCTGCCGATCGGGCGCAACTCGCCGCAGCGTTGCGCCTACGGGCTCTATGCCGAGCAATTGTCCGGCTCGCCCTTCACCGCGCCGCGCGGCACCAATGAGCGTTCCTGGCTCTACCGCATCCGTCCCTCGGTGAAGCATTCGGGGCGCTTCACCAAGGTCGATGCCGGCCTCTGGCGCTCTGCGCCGTGCCATGAGAACGACCTGCCGATCGCGCAACTGCGCTGGGACCCGACGCCGATCCCGACGGAGCAGATTACATTCGTCCAGGGCGTGCAGACCATGACGACGGCGGGTGACGTCAATACCCAGGCCGGCATGGCGGCGCATGTCTATCTCATCACCAAATCGATGGAGAACCAGCACTTTTACAATGCCGACGGCGAGCTGATGTTCGTGCTGCAGCAGGGCAACTTGCGCCTCGTCACCGAGTTCGGCCGCATCGACGCCGAGCCCGGTGAGATCGTGGTGATCCCGCGCGGCGTCAAATTCCGTGTCGAGCTCTTGAACGGCCCGGCGCGCGGCTATCTCTGCGAAAATTATGGCGGCGCCTTCACGCTGCCGGAGCGCGGGCCGATCGGCGCCAACTGCCTTGCCAATGCGCGCGACTTCCTGACGCCGGTCGCCTCTTACGAGGACAAGGACACGCCGACCGAGCTGTTCGTGAAATGGGGCGGCTCGCTGTTCAAGACCACGTTGCCGCATTCGCCGATCGACGTCGTCGCCTGGCACGGCAACTATGCGCCCTACAAATACGATCTGCGCAGCTTCTCGCCGGTCGGCGCGATCGGCTTCGATCATCCCGATCCCTCGATCTTCACCGTGCTGACCTCGCCGTCGGAAACGGCGGGCACCGCGAATATCGACTTCGTCATCTTCCCCGAGCGCTGGATGGTCGCCGACAACACCTTCCGGCCGCCCTGGTATCACATGAACATCATGAGCGAGTTCATGGGGCTCATTTACGGCGTCTACGACGCCAAGCCGCAAGGCTTTGTCCCCGGCGGTATGAGCCTGCACAATTGCATGCTGCCGCACGGCCCCGACCGCGACGCTTTCGACCACGCCAGCAATGGCGAATTGAAGCCGGTCAAGCTCACGGGCACCATGGCCTTCATGTTCGAGACCCGCTACCCGCAGCGCGTCACTGCGCATGCCGCGAGTTCCGCGACGTTGCAGGATGACTATGCGGATTGCTGGAAGGGTCTCGAAAAACGGTTCGACCCGAACAAGCCGTGACGCTCTCTTACCCTCCCCTGGAGGGGGAGGGTCGCTCGCGCAAGCGAGCGGGGTGGGGTGATCTCTCAACACGGGCAGCGTTCGATGTGGAGAGACCTTCACCCCACCCCGTCTCATATTTCGCTGCGCTCAATATGAGCCGACCCTCCCCCTCCAGGGGAGGGTGAAGATGCCGGCACCACTTGCGGCTACATCCGAGAAACCAATGCCCCATCCCAACGACTCATCCCTCCGCTCCTTCATCGACGTCGATCCCGCCTCCGACTTCCCGATCCAGAACCTGCCCTATGGCGTGTTCTCGACCGCGGCCAATCCGACACAGCGGGTCGGCGTCGCGATCGGCAATTATGTGCTCGATCTCTGGGAGCTCGAGCAGGATTCCCGGCTCGATGTCGGGCCACTCGGCGTGTTCTCCGCGCCGTCGCTTAATCCGTTCATGGCGCTCGGGCCAAAGGTCTGGGCAAAGACGCGGGCGCGGATCAGCGAGCTCTTGCGATCAGATCATCCGGAGCTGCGCGACAACAAGGAATTGCGCGACCGCGCGCTGGTGCCGATGACTGAGGTGACGCTGCATATGCCGGTGCAGGTCTCCGGCTATACCGACTTCTATTCGTCCAAAGAGCACGCCACCAATGTCGGCGTGATGTTCCGCGGCAAGGACAACGCGCTGCAGCCGAACTGGCTCTATATGCCGATCGGCTATAACGGCCGCGCCTCCACGGTCGTGGTGTCGGGCACCAAAGTGAAACGCCCGCGCGGACAGTTGAAGCCGCCGACGGCTGACGTGCCGAGCTTTGCGCCCTGCAGGCGGCTCGATTTCGAACTGGAGATGGGCGTTGTGGTTGGCCAAGCCGCGCCGATGGGCGGGATGCTGACCGAGCAACAGGCCGAGGAGATGATTTTTGGCTTCGTGCTGCTCAACGACTGGAGCGCGCGCGACATCCAGCAATGGGAATATGTGCCGCTGGGGCCGTTCCTCGCAAAGGCGTTTGCGACCTCGATCAGCCCGTGGATCGTCACCCGCGAAGCGCTGGAGCCGTTCCGCCTGCAGGGGCCCGAACAGAGCCCGGCGCCGCTCGATTATCTCAAGCAGGACAAGCCGCAGAATTACAGCGTCGAGCTCGACGTCGCCTTGCGCGCCGCCGGCGCGAATGCGCCTGCAAGCATCAGCCGCACCAATTTCAAGTACATGTACTGGTCCTCGGTGCAGCAATTGATGCACCACGCCTCCGGCGGCTGCGCGATGAATGTCGGCGATCTCCTCGGCAGCGGCACCATCTCCGGTCCCGAGAAGGATCAACGCGGCAGCCTCTTGGAGATAAGCTGGAACGGCACCGAGCCCGTCGAATTGCCCGGCGGCACGAAACGCTCGTTCCTGGAGGACGGCGATTCGCTCGTCATGCGCGGCTGGTGCCAGGGCGACGGCTATCGCGTCGGTTTTGGCGAGGTCGAGGGAACGATTTTGCCGGCGGAATAGGGGACTGGAGGAGTGACGCAACGCTCCGTCCACATTCTCCGTCATTGCGAGCGCAGCGAAGCAATCCAGAATCTTTCCGCGGAGACAGTCTGGATTGCTTCGCTGCGCTCGCAATGACGATGTGGAGGCAGCTTACCGCATCTCCGGCGGTACCTCGCGGACCCTCGCGCAATGCGTCGCGACGTCCTCGACGCTGTACTTCAAATGCACCCGCTTGTCCGAGGGCACGTGCTTCGTCACGCACACGCCGGGCCGCCACTCCCGCGTGGGCCGAATCGGGCGCGGGGCGAAGCCGCCGCCGCAGTTCGGGCAGACGTTGGAGAGTTTTGTCTCGACGCAGTCCGCACAGAACGTGCATTCATAGGAGCAGATCCGCGCATTCGTTGCGTTCGGCGGCAGGTCGCAATCGCAATATTCGCAGTTCGGCCGCAGTTGCAGCGCCATGTCGAACACCTCGCTTCGGGAACCCATCATCGCAGATCGCGCCTTTGGCGCGAACGGCATATTTCCCTCGATTTCAGCCAGGCCCAAGCTGCGCTTGTCCGGAACGACAGCGGTGGTTGGGTTACTTCCCTGCCTTCCACGCTTTCGTCACCGCACCGATCTCCGCCGCCTCCGGCTCGCGGATCGCCGACACCGTCCGTGAGAAGCGCGGCGCGGGAGCGGGCTGCTTGACGCCGTGGCGCTCAACGAAAACCTTGCGCGCGACCATATGCGGATGCTCCGTCGCTTCCGACATCGTCAGCACCGGTGCGAAGCAGATGTCGGTGCCTTCCATGATCTTGCACCAGTCCTCGCGCGTCTTGCTCTTGAAGACGGCCTTCAGCTTCTCCTTCAATGCGGGCCAGGCCTTGCGATCCATTTGCGCGTCGAAATCGGCATCCGAGAGGCCGGCATGCTGACGCAACAGCGCATAAAACTGCGGCTCGATCGAGCCGATCGAGATGAAGTGGCCGCAGGCGCATTCGTAGACGCCGTAGAAATGCGCGCCGCCGTCGAGGAAATTCTGGTCGCGGCCTTCGGCCCAGCGACCCATCGCGGTCATGTCGAAGAAGAACGACATCAGCGACGCCGCGCCGTCGCACATCGCGGTGTCGACGACCTGGCCCTTGCCGGATTTTTGCGCTTCCAAAAGTGCGGCAAGCACTCCGACGACGAGATAGAGCGCGCCGCCGCCGAAATCGCCGACCAGGTTGAGCGGCGGCACCGGCGCATCCTTCGTGCCGATCGCGGCCAGCGCGCCGGTGATGGAGATGTAGTTGATGTCATGGCCGGCGGCATTCGCGAGCGGGCCTTCCTGGCCCCAGCCGGTCATCCGGCCGTAGACCAGCTTTGGGTTGCGTGCGAGCACGACGTCAGGCCCGAGCCCGAGCCGCTCCATCACGCCCGGACGAAAACCTTCGATCAGCGCGTCCGCATTGGCGAGCAAATCGAGTACGTCAGCGATCGCCGCCTTGTCCTTCAGGTCGAGCTCGACCACCTTGCGGCCGCGGCCCGCAACCGACTTCATGCTCTTCTTCGCGCCGACGCGATCGAGCGTGACGACCTCGGCGCCCATGTCGGCGAGCAGCATGCAGGCGAACGGGCCCGGACCAATGCCGGCGAACTCGACGATGCGAAAACCTGAGAGCGGGCCGGAGGCGCGAACGGAGGATCCTTGAGCTGGTTTATCGAGCACGGTTCTTGTTTCCTCGCGAGTTAATTGCTCGATTAACTTTTCCCGCCTTGATCCCCGAGAGGCAAGCGCTTTCGTGCCGCACACGACAAAAAAAGCGGCGCGCATTTCTGCGCGCCGCGGAAAATTTGTGTTGAGGCGCTATTAGCCCGCAGCAGTGACCGCGCGCGCCGCCATCACCTTGATGAGATTGGCGCGGTAGTCGGACGAGCCGTGGATGTCGGACAGCAGGCCGCTCGCGGGAATCGAGACGCCGTCGACCGCCGATGCCGACCAGTTCGCCTTCAAGGCGTTTTCGAGCGCCGCAACCCGCATCACGCCGCTCTGCGACGCGCCGGTCACCGCGACGCGGACGTCACCCGCCTTGGTCTTGGCGACGAACACGCCGGTCAGCGCGAAGCGCGAGGCCGGATGCGGGAACTTTGCGTAGCCCGCCTTCGCCGGAACCGGGAACGAGACCGCGGTGATGATCTCGCCGTCCTCGAGCGCCGTCGTGAACAGGCCCTTGAAGTAGTCGTCCGCGGCAATCGTGCGCTTGTTGGTTTTGAGCGTCGCGCCCAGCGCCAGCACCGCTGCCGGATAATCCGCGGCCGGATCGTTGTTGGCGAGCGAGCCGCCGATCGTGCCGCGATAGCGAACGGCGGGATCGCCGATCAGCGAGGCCAGATAAGCGAGCGCAGGGATCGCCTGCTTCGCGGCATCGCTGGTCGCGACGTCATAGTGCGGCGTGGCGGCCTTGACGGTCAGTGTGTCGCCGGCGGCCTCAATGCCGATCAACTCCTTGATCTTGGCAAGGTCGATCACGTCGGAGGGGCTGGCGAGCCGCTGCTTCATGACCGGCAGCAGCGTCTGGCCGCCGGACAGATACTTTGCCTCGCTGCCCTTGGCGAAGAGGGAGGCGGCCTCGTCCACCGAGGAGGCACGATGATAAGTGGTCTGGTACATCTTGTTGCTCCTGAAATCTTTTCTCTGTCATTCCGGGCTGCGCCGCAGGCGCAGACCCGGAATCTCGAGGTTGAATTCGTAGCTCCAGATTCCGGGTTCGACGCTTCGCGTCGCCCCGGAATGACGATGGTTGGGCTCTTAAGCCGCGTGGATCGTGCGCCACACCCGATCGGGGGTTGCGGGCATTTCCAGATTGTTCTTGCCGATCGCGTCCGTGATCGCGTTGATCACGGCCGCGGAAGCGCCGATCGCGCCGGCCTCGCCGCAACCCTTGATGCCCAGGGGATTGCCCGGGCAGAGCGTCGTGGTGTGGCTGAGCTTGAACGACGGCAGATCGTCGGCGCGCGGCATGGTGTAATCCATGAACGACGCGGTGACCGGCTGGCCGTTGGCATCATAGACGGCGTGCTCGAGCAACGCCTGCCCGATGCCCTGGGCAAGGCCGCCATGGACCTGGCCTTCGACGATCATCGGGTTGATCAGCCGGCCAAAATCGTCGGCCGCGACGAAGTTGACGAAGGTGGTCTTGCCGGTGCCGGGATCGACCTCGAGCTCGCAGATATAGGCGCCGGCCGGGAAGGTGAAGTTGGAGGGGTCGTAGAAGGCGCTTTCCTTCAGGCCCGGCTCCATCCCGTCAGGCAAATTATGCGCGGTGTAGGCCGCGAGTGCGACCATCGGCAGTGCGATGGCCTTGTCGGTGCCCGTCACCTTGAACTCGCCGTTCTCGATGACGATGTCGGCTTCGGAAGCCTCCAGCGCATGCGCTGCGATCTTCTTGGCCTTGGCCTCCATCTTCTCCATGGCTTTGAGGATCGCGGTGAGACCGACAGCCGCCGAGCGCGAGCCGTAGGTGCCCATGCCGAACTGCACCTTGTCGGTGTCGCCATGGACGATCGAAACCTGGCTGATGGGAACGCCCAGCCGATCCGCGACGAGCTGGCAGAACGTCGTCTCGTGACCCTGGCCGTGGCTGTGCGAGCCCGTGAGGATCTCGATCGTGCCGACCGGGTTGACGCGTACTTCGGCCGACTCCCACAGGCCAACGCCGGCGCCCAGGCTGCCGACCGCCTTCGACGGCGCGATGCCGCAGGCCTCGATGTAGCAGGACACGCCGATGCCGCGCAGCTTGCCTGCGGCTTTCGCCTGCGCCTTGCGGCTAGCGAAGCCCGCATAGTCGATCGCCTTCATCGCCGCGTCGAGCGAGGCGTTAAAGTCGCCGATGTCATAGGCCATGATGACGGGCGTCTGATGCGGGAACTGGGTGATGAAGTTCGTCTTGCGTAGCGCGGCCGGATCGACCTTCAACTGCCGCGCCGCCGTCTCCATCATCCGCTCGATCAGGTAGCTCGCCTCGGGCCGGCCAGCGCCGCGATAGGCATCGACCGGGGTGGTGTTGGTGTAGACGCCGATCACCTCGGCATGGATCGCCGGGATGTCGTACTGGCCCGACAGCAGCGTCGCGTAGAGATAGGTCGGCACCGCCGAGGAGAACAGCGACATGTAGGCGCCGAAATTGGCGTAGGTCTTCACCCTGAAGCCGAGGATCTTGTTGCTGGCGTCGAACGCCATCTCGGCATGGGTGACGTGGTCACGGCCGTGCGCGTCGGTGAGGAAGGCTTCGGTGCGGTCGCCGGTCCACTTCACCGGGCGGCCAACCTTCTTGGAGGCCCACAGCGCCACCATCTCTTCCGGATAGATGTAGATTTTTGAGCCGAAACCGCCGCCGACGTCGGGCGCGATCACGCGCAGCTTGTGCTCGGGCGCGATGTTGTAGAACGCCGACAGCACGAGGCGGGCGACGTGCGGATTCTGTGAGGTCGTGTAGAGTGTGTAGTGCTCTTCCGCTGTGTCGTAGTCGGCAAGCGCCGAGCGCGGCTCCATCGGGTTCGGCGCGAGGCGGTTGTTGGTGACATCCATCTTCACCACATTCGCCGCCTTGGCGAAGGCGTCGTTCACCGCGTTCTCGTCACCGATCACCCAGTCATAGACCTGGTTGCCAGGCGCTTCGGGATGCAGTTGCGGCGCGCCGGCCTTGATCGCGGCGTTGACGTCCGCCACCGCCGGAAGTTCCTCGTAATCGACGACGACGGCCTCGGCGGCGTCGCGCGCCAGATTCTTGCTCTCGGCGATCACGACCGCGACGGCCTGTCCGACGAAGCGCACCGTCTCCGGCGCCATCGCCGGCCATGCGCCCATCTTCATCGGGCTGCCGTCCTTGGAGGTGATGGCCCAGCCGCAGATGAGGTTGCCGACCTTGTCGTCGACGATCTCCTTGCCAGTGAGCACCGCGACCACGCCCGGCAACTTCAGCGCGGCGGAGGAATCGATCCCCTTCACCTTGGCATGCGCATGCGGGCTGCGGATGAAATGGGCATAGGTCATGCCCGGCAGTTTGATGTCGTCGACGTACCGGCCCTTGCCGGTAATGAAACGCTTGTCTTCCTTGCGCACGACGCTTGCGCCAATGCCTTCAACACCCATGTCCTGTCCTCCCGACCGGAATTTGTTTGACCGCGCTTTCCATCGAAAGCAGCAGTGGTTGTTCGATTAGGCGTGCAGCGGCCTACTCGGCCGCCTGAGAGACCTTCATGCGGCCGGCCGCATCCAGCACCGCCTTGACGATGTTGTGGTAGCCGGTGCAGCGGCAGATATTGCCTTCGAGCTCGTGGCGGACGGTGGCTTCGTCGAGCTGGCCGCCATGGCGGTGCACGATGTCGATCGCCGACATGATCATGCCCGGCGTGCAATAGCCGCACTGCAGGCCGTGATTGTCGCGGAACGCCGCCTGCATCGGATGCAGCTCGTCGCCCTTGGCGATGCCTTCGATCGTGGTGATGCTGGAGCCGTTGGCTTGCCCTGCGAGCGTGGTGCAGGACTTCACCGCGCGGCCGTCGATATGCACGACGCAGGCGCCGCACTGGCTGGTGTCGCAGCCGACATGGGTGCCGGTGAGGTTGAGGTGATCGCGCAGGAGATGGACCAGCAGCGTGCGGTCCTCGACATCGACTGAGACGGCCTTGCCGTTCACTGTCAGTTTGACTGTAGACACGTGAATACCCTCCCGAATGTTTGTAGTTATTCCAATTAGAAACAGCGCAACGGAACTTTGCAACTGGGATTTTGCGCGCCATGGCGCCGCAAAGGGCGTCACGGAAAAGTCATCAAGATCGCTGCCGCGGCGTTGAGCCAGGCAGCACATCTCTGCGTCGCCGCCAGCGGATGGTGCGACCTGCACGATGTCTGCGAAATGAAATAGGCGTCTCGTCTGCAGCGGCGTGTTTGCTTGCGACCATGCGAGGCCGTTCGCCCTCGACGTCAGTCCTGCTGCGCGTCGTCTCCCTCAAGATGTGTTCGTTGTTGCGACGAATAGGAACACGACGTTGAGGCTTTGTAATCGCGATCTTGGTAGTAGGCGGATTAGCAGCTAAGTCATTGATTTTCTTCATGACGAGCCGCGCGCCGAGCACCTGGGCCGACTTGCCGCACTGCATGCAGGCGCTTCGGCCGCGCGGCATACGCCCTCCTGAGTCTAGTACTTCCTGGCGATTGTCTGTCGCGCCGAACCAACCTAACGGACCATACAAACAACAGCGGAGGGTGGAAGCGATGCAGATGATCGACAGCCAACGTATTCCGGCATCGAAGGCCAAGGTGTGGGCCGCGCTCAACGACCCTGATATCCTCAAGCGCTGCATTCCCGGCTGCCAGTCGCTCGATATGGCGTCGCCGACCGAGATGACCGCCACGGTCGTGCTGAAGGTCGGTCCGGTCAAGGCGACCTTCAACGGCAAGGTGACGCTGACCGATATCGACGCGCCCAACTCCTATCGCATCATCGGCGAAGGCGCCGGCGGCGTTGCGGGTTTTGCCAAGGGTGGCGCCAAGGTGAGGCTCGAGGAGGAAACGCCCGACATCACCATCCTGCATTACGAGACCGAAGCGCAGATCGGCGGCAAGCTCGCGCAGCTCGGTTCGCGGCTGATCGACTCGACCTCCAGGAAACTCGCGGCGAACTTCTTTGAGAATTTTGCCGCCGTCGTCGCGCCCGCATCCTGATTCTCTTGCACGCGCCGCGCGCTTTTCGCGTGGGACGATCGGATTGCTGCACGAGAATGCCGCAATCCGATCGCGCAGCTTTACGCTGCAAACGAGCGGCAAGATGCAAGCGACGACAACGACATGTGCCGCAAATTCCGACGATGATTTGCACTACTACCTTCCGCCTATACTAAGCGCGCGAACGCGATGCTGTAATTTTCACGATGCTCGCAGTCGAACTGCGCATCGCTAAGCACAAAGCGCATCAGCGCCCAACGCGGCGCGGCAAACAACATCGCGGAGGGAATATGACCTTAGGCACCAAGGGATTTTTGGCCGGCATTTCGATGATCGCCATGCTGGCGGCCGGCACGGTTGGCGTTCGCGCCAACGATTCAGTACTCAAAGCACAATCCGACGCGAACCAATGGGCGGTTGCCGGTCACGACTACGGCAACACGCGCTTCAGCTCGCTCAACCAGATCAACACCGAGAACGCGGGTAAGTTGTCGCTCGCCTATTCGTTCTCGCTGGCCTCGCTGCGTTCGAACGAATCCTCGCCGATCGTCATCGGCAACACGCTCTACGTCTCGAGCTCCTGGGGGCCGAAATACGTCTACGCGCTCGACGCCGCGACGGGCGCGCGCAAATGGACCTACGAGCCGGATATCCCGGACGACGTGCTGCAATACGCCTGCTGCGACGTGAACAATCGCGGCGTCTCCTACGCCGACGGCAAGATCTTCGTCGGCCGCCTCGACGGCAAGCTGACGGCGCTCGATGCCGCGACCGGCAAGTCGCTGTGGACGGCGAAGGTGGTCGACTACAAGCAGGGCTCGGTGATCACCTCGCCGCCGGTGGTCGTGCGCGACAAGGTCATCACCGGCTTCGGTGGCGGCGAGTATGGCGTGCGCGGCGCGCTGCTCGCCTTCGACATCAACACCGGCAAGCAGCTCTGGCAGACCTATACCGTGCCGGCACCGGACGAGCCCGGTGGCGACACCTGGAAGGGCGATTCGGCGCAGCATGGCGGCGGCGCGGCCTGGCTGGTCGGCTCCTACGATCCCAAGACCGACACGGTCTATTGGGGCACCAGCAATCCGGGCCCGTGGAACACTGCGGTGCGTTCGACCGGCGACGGCAATTTCGGCAAGCTGACCAACCTCTACACCGCGTCCACGCTGGCGCTCGATCCGAACACCGGCAAGATCAAGTGGCACATCCAGACCACGCCGGCCGACGCCTGGGACTATGACGGCGTCAACGAAGCCGTGCTCGCCGATCTCAAGATCGGCGGCAACACCGTTCCGACGCTGATGAAGGCGGATCGCAACGGCTTCTTCTTCGTCGCCAACCGCGAGACCGGCAAGGTGCTGTCGGCCGAGAAGTACGTCTTCTCCAACTGGGCGAAGAAGTTCGACCTCGCCACCATGCGCGCGGAAGAGGATCCCGACAAGCGTCCCGGCCCGGGCCATCCCGCCAAGGACATCTGCCCGAACCTGATCGGCGGCAAGAACTGGCAGCCGATGTCGTTCAACCCGCAGACCGGTCTGGTCTACATCCCGTCCAACAATGTCTGCATGGACTGGTCGGTCGGCGACGTCACCTACAAGCGCGGCGTGTTCTATCTCGGCGCCGAATTCCCGACCAAGGAAGGTCCGGGCGGCTTCCTCGGCGAGCTCGTGGCGTGGGATCCGGTGAACCAGAAGAAGGTCTGGTCCATCAAGGAAGACCTGCCGTTCAACGGCGGCACGCTCACCACCGGCGGCGGCCTGGTCTTTGCAGGCAACATCCATGGCGACTTCCGTGCCATCGACGCCAAGTCCGGCAAGGTGCTCTGGAGCAAGAACCTCGGCTCCGGCATCGGCGCGGGTCCGGTGACCTATCAGGTGGACGGCAAGCAATACGTCGCCATCGTCGTCGGCCGTACCGCTGCGCTGCCCGCGTTCCTGGGCGAGGTAGGAAAGAAGATGACGGCCGCAGCTCCCGAGGGCGGTTCGCTCTTCGTGTTCTCCGTCCAGTGACAACTGCGCGCGTATCCTACCTGACATTCGGGATACGCGCGCTTTTTTCCAGAGCTTATCGTTGCGGCGCCGGCAGGAGCCTTGCGCCGCAGCAGTACCCCAACCATTCCCAACTAGGGGAGATGAGGATGCGTGCAAATCATTCTGGTACCGGCAAGCGACATGACGGCCGTTTCGCTATTGGTTGTGCCATTGCCGGCATCTCCGCGCTCGCGGCCGTCTCCGCACCGATCGCACCGGTGACGCAGGCTCGGGCCGACGAGGAACAGCCCTTCCGCCTCTGCGCCGATCCGACCAATCTCCCGTTCTCCAGCGATAGTCCCGCGCAGCCGGGCTTCTATGTCGAGATCGGTCAGGCCTTGGCGAAGGCGCTGGGCCGGCCGATCGCCTATGATTGGTACAAGTCCTATTTCGGCAAGCGCACCGTGCGCGTGACGCTGCTCGGCAAGCAATGTGACGCCATGATCGGCCTGCCGCGCTCCGACGATTTCATGGGGCCGGCCGTCATCTTCTCCAGCACCGTTGCCAAGGAAGGCTACGCGCTGGTGACGGCCAAAGACCGCGCGGTGGGTGGCGTCGACGATCTCCGCGGCAAGCGCGTCGCGGTGCAGTTCGCCAGCACGCCGCAAAATCTCTTGGCGAGCCGCGACGACATCGAGAAGGTTACGGTGCTGTCGCCCGAGGAAGGCATGAAGGCGCTCGACGCGGGCAAGGCCGATGTCGCTTTCATCTGGGGCCCGGTCGCGGGCTGGCTCAACACGACCGCCTATCAGGACCGCTACCGGATCCAGCTCACCGAAGGCGAGGGCCTGGCGTGGGACGCGGCCATCGGTTTTGCCAAAACGTCGACCGAGCTTCGCGACCGCGTCGACGCCGTGCTGCCGCAGCTTGCGCCCGTGATCGCCGATCTCGCGGTCAAATACGGCCTGCCGGCCGGTCAGCCGGTTCGCTTCGGTGCGGCGCAAGCGGCGCCATCAGGTGTGACGACGGGAAACGGGACCAAATTGGCGCAGGTCGCCAACGTGGTTGCGACCGAGACCAAGGGCGATGCATTGCCGAAGAACGCCGAGGCGGTCTCTAACGGCAAGGAAATCTTCAACGGCACCTGCGCGCATTGCCATGGGCCCGATGCCGTCCAGAGCGAACGCAAGATCGATCTGCGGCTGCTGCGTCATCGTTACGGCGACGACATGCACGACACCTACCTCAAGACCGTGCATGAGGGCCGTCCGGCCAAGGGCATGCCGGCCTGGAAGGAGGTCTTTACCGACGACCAGTTCGAGAACATCTACGCCTTCCTGATGACCGTCCAGGTCGAGTCCAACGACTGATGCGGTCATGACCGGACGGATGCGGGAAGATGTGATAACCTCCGTTCCGCATCGCCTCGGCGCGCATAGGGTGGACGCAGCGGGTGAGTTCCTGGAAGATGCCATGACCAGCTTCCTGATCATCGATGATCATCCGCTGTTTCGCGAGGCGCTCGGCAACGCCGTCCGCCTGGCGCTGCCGGAGGCGCAGATTTTCGAAGCCGTGTCGATCGAGGACGCCCTGCATATCCTTGCCTCCGAACAGGGCATCGACCTCGCGCTGCTCGACCTCTCGTTGCCGGATGCCGACGGGTTTTCAGGCTTCCTCCGGCTGCGCGAGACCTATCCGCGCATGCCCGTCGCGATCGTCTCCAGCGAGGAAGATCAGCACGTGGTCCGCGAGGCCTTAGCGCTGGGCGCCGCCGGCTATCTCCCCAAATCGACGTCCAAGCGCGAACTGGCGCAATCGATCGAGGGCGTGCTGAGCGGTTCGGTCTCGGTGCCGAAGGATTTTGTGGCGACGCCGGAGCGGCGCAAGGCCGCGAGCGCCAAGGCGCTGCAGGTCAAGCTTCGCGAGCTGACGCCGCAGCAGCTTCGCGTGCTGGATCTCTTGCGCCGCGGCTATCCGAACCGGCAGATCGCCCAGGAGCTGCAGCTCGCCGAATCCACGGTGAAGGCCCACATCACCGAGATCCTGCGCAAGCTCGGCCTGTTCAGCCGCAACAAGGCGGTGATCGAGATCGGCAAGATCGAACTGCCCGATCCCAGGAGCAGGTCCCACGCCCGGGTCGATCGCGGCACGCCGTAACGACCGCTCCCCATTTTTGATCTGAATCAAGCCGTCCCCGCACGGCTGATACATGCTATATCGCTCCGCATCGAAACCCGGCAACGATTGGGAATGCCCGAACGTGACGCGATTTCTGATTGTCGAAGATCACCCGCTGTTTAGCGAAGCTCTGGAAAGCGCCCTGCAGATGGAGGCGCCCGGAGCCGAGGTCTTGCAGGCGACCTCGATCGACGGGGCGCTCAGCCTTTTGTCGTCGACCGGGGCCGTCGACCTGATCCTGCTCGATCTCTTGATGCCGGGCACGACCGGCCTGTCGGGCATCATCCGCATCCGAAAGGCGTTTCCGCGCATCCCCGTCATCATCGTTTCCGGATATCAGGATCCGCAGATCATCGGCAGTGTGCTGTCGCTCGGGGTGTCCGGCTATATCCTCAAATCCTCGTCCAAGCAGGAGCTGGCGCAGTCGATCGGCGAGGTCCTGCGCGGCGCGGTCTGCCTGCCGCAGGCCTACCGTGCGCTGGCGCGTCCGCAACGCTTCCCCGTGCCCGCCCAGGATCTGCTCAAGCGCCTGCACGATCTGACGCCGCAGCAATTGCGCGTGCTCGAGATGCTCAAGCGTGGCCTGCAGAACAAGCAGATCGCCTATGAGCTGAAGATCTCCGAGACCACCGTGAAGGTCCACGTCTCCGACATCCTGCGCAAGCTGAACGTCCTCTCCCGTACCAAGGCGATCGTGGAGATGTCGAGAATCGATTTCACGACGCTGGCAAGCCAGGGCGCCGCCGCAAAGCGCGAGCAACCCGATTCGCCGTCGAACTAGGTACTCATTACGCGGCTGGCCGAACGTCGCACGAGGTTGCCGCAGGGCCAGAAGGGCCTAAGGTCAACACTACGGAGTCCCCTTAGCTTAGATCGTGCAAATTCCTGCCAAGCGGCGATGACAGTCGAAATGTCGTGAACAGAACCTTCAACCCGTCCCGCTCGGGTGTACAGGCCATTGGCCCCACAAGATAGGAGCTTGCCCTCGGGAATGGTGCCAGCCGCATGAGCGGCCAAAGCTTGCCGTCAGCCGAAACCTGCAGGCGAAGGACACCATTATCGACGGTCGCTCGTACCCAGAAGTCGCTGGCATCGTGTTCATACGGTGCAGTCGTCCAGTCAGAACGCTTGTCGGTCAACACGCTCGCAAGCATGGCGCGTCCGTCCGAGAACTCGATCCCGGCCTTGACCCAATGCTGCGCGTCGATGCGAACCATGATGCCCGCTTGATCGTAGAGTTCCTGGAACTCGCCCTGGACGTGCAGTTCGGCGGTGAATGCCCCGCCAGTCGGAAAACCCAAGAAATGCCCACTGTCGCGATTGAAGCCATAATGGGTTTCGCGCCAGAAATCGGTGGCTTTGTCAGTGACGATTTGAAGACTGTCACCTTCCGCCGTCCATCTCTGGGGTTCGTTGAGCCACACACCGTCACTTCTGCCGAAAATCATTTCAAACCTCGATGAAACTATCGGTGGCGCCCGAACTCTCCGATCGACGGGGCATCGAGAGGCTGTGTGCCGATCGCGCAGGGGGTCACGGACGAACTCTGACGTCACTGCGCGTGATCGGAGTGTAGGTCAGGATGATGCCAGGCGGATTCGGACCCGGTGTCCACTTTCCATTTTCGAGATATTCAACGGTGAAGTTCGCTCCGCGACAATCCGGCGCGACCGTCACGCGCGTGCTGTATTGCTTGCTGAACGGCACCTTCTTGCTTTCTCCCAGCACAAAACAGCTGTCCGCGAGCTTGGGCGCACCTTCGCGGGCTGCTGGGCGCGGTTTAGGCGGGCTGGCAGTCAAATTGACCCGTGTCCCATTGATGCAGCCGTCGCCTGCCTCCGCGCAGAAACTGCTCTTTGCGCAGAACTTGCCGGACGAACAAGCCTTCATCACGCGAAGGTCGACGCAGAGATCGCCCCTCACACAGGAAAATCCGGGCGAGCAACGCTGATCGCCGCACATCTCCCCGGTGGTGAAAGCGGGTACGCAGCCCTGGGGGCTGCAGCTTTGCGGGAATGGGCAATTCGTCCCGTTGCCGCAATCGACGGTGTTCGGCGCCTGGCAGGTGCCTCTTGCCGTGGTCCGCCATCCAGCGGGACAGGCGGAGCCATTGAATGCGCATCCGCCTCCCTCGATGCAGGCGGCGTTGGCCGGACACACGCTGCCGTCCCTGCAGGCTGCGAATGAAGCGTTGAGACAGCAACCCCAAAACAAGACAGTAAACAAGAACGCGAGAATATGCCTGAAGACAGTCATCATCTTCCCAAAAAGGCCGAAACCGGCCGTTTGCCCATTGCGCAATGATCGCACATTATCGCCGATTTGCCGACGCGTCAAGAGAACTTCGGATAAACGAAATTCATTGGCATGGGCCATCCGCAAGCCGTCATTGCACCGTCGCGAGATAATGGCTGGGGTCAAAATACTCCGACGCGCGTTTCGGGTTGGCGATGCCCGCATTGCTCACGAAGAAATCGCTGACCTGCTGCAGCCATTTCTCGACGGTCCCGTCGGCGTAAAGCCGTCGCCACTCCCGCGACGTGAACATTTTTTGCGCCTTGAAGGCTTCGACGACGTCGGCGATCGCAGCCTGCGGGTAGTGGTTCTTCTGTAATGCCTCCGCCGCCGCCCTGGTGTTGCGAACCATGTAGTCATTCGCATCCGCCCATCCGCGAATGATCTTTGCGAGAACGTCCTTGTTGGCCTCGTAATAGTCGGGGTGAACGACCCAGCCGCCGACCACCGCGGACTGCGGATAGAACGCAGATGCGTCCACCAGCTTCACCGCGTCCGGCAGCTTTTCCCTCACCGCGATATTGAAGGGGACCCAGAGTGCGACGGCCGGCACCTCGCCGGCGATGAAGGCCGCGACCGAAGCGGACATGGTGCCGTTGACAACCTCGACATCGGCGAGGCCAAGGCTGTTGGCGCGCAGCGCGCGGTCCAGGAAGATATGTGCCGTTGTCCTGGTCGTGGTCGCGATGCGCTTGCCGCGCAGGTCGGCGAACGTTCTGACGCCGAGATCCGGCCGCACCCAAAGCTGTGCGGTGGCGATCTCGATGTCGTTGATCAGGAAGGCGCGACCCGCGCCAAGCGCCAGATAATTCGAGATGACGCCGCCTGCCGAGAGCACATCCAGCTTGCCTTCGGCCATCGCCTCGAACACCAATGGGCCGGTGTTGAATTCGAACAGATCGAACGCGATCCCTTCTTTTTGAAACGAGCCGCGGTCGAGCCCCGTGAAGATATGGCCGTCGACCGCGACGACATGGAGATAGCCAAGCCTGATTTTCGTCACGTTCTGCGCGACCGCCGGCGCACCGAGCGTGGTGGCAAGGGCTGCGCCCGCACCGCTCCCCAGCAGCCGCCGGCGCGTCAACAACGGCATTGCGCTTCCGCCGCGACGTTTCATGCTGCGGCCCCCGGCATGCTTTGAACTGAGTGTCGTGCATGATGCCGCGCGACGCCATCGTCGGGATAGTCGATCAAAAATCCGGTCAACCGGGCAAGGATGCCGTCGCGTTCACCGCGCATGATCGCTGCATGGATATCTTCCCAGCGTCGGCAGATATCGAGCTCCGCGGCGGTTGCGTCGGCACGCCGGCCGCGCAATTCGCTGATCGTGACGGGCTCGGCAAACCCCTTAGGCCGGATGCAGTCGACGCTGCGGAACAAGAATTCCTGTTCCGCGCGGGCGCGAACGGCAGAGCTCACCAGCACCCGCGTGCCATAGTCCTTGTTCAGCCCCTCGAGCCGTGCCGTGAGATTGATGGTCGCGCCGAGCGCCGTGAAGTTCATGCGGTCGACGGAGCCGATATTGCCGACGACGGCGTCTCCGGTATGAAGCCCGAAGCGCGTTTTGTAGGGCGGCCAGCCCTCTTCTTCGAAATGTCCATTCAGTTGCTCGTTCCTTTGCAGGCAAGCAAGGACCGCCGCGCAGGCATTGGCGACATGGTTCGGATCGTCGGCCGGAGCATTCCAGAACGCCATGACCGCATCGCCGATGAACTTGTCGACCGTGCCGTGCCGCGACATGATCTCTTCGGACAAGGCCGCGAAATAGCGCGAGGTGTAGATCATCACCTGCGACGGATCGGCCTTCTCGGTCTTGGCCGTGAAGTCGGCGACGTCAGTGAAGAGCACGGTGATCTCGCGCCTGGTCCCTCCGAGTTCGAGCGAGGTGCCCGATTCGATCAGTTGCCGGACGATCTGCTTGGGAATGAAACTCGAAAAGTTGCGGATCACCGTGCGCATGGTGAAAACCGAGCGCCCGAGCTCGTCGATCTCCTGAATGATCGAGCGCAGCCGCGGCCGCTCGATGATCTGGAATTTCTGGATCTCGTCGGTCTGGCTCGCGAGCGCGCGCAATGATCGCGCCATCAGCGAGCCCATCCAGAAGGCCAACGGTAGCGAGGCCAGCACGAATCCGAGCGCCACGGCAAACAATGCCCGCCGCTCGGCGATGATGCTGGAAAAGAACTCGTCGAGCCGGGCGACCACCGCAAGGCGGATGTTGGCAGAGCCCGCGGTCTCGATGGTGTGGAAGGCCGCCACATAGCTCATGCCCGCAGCGTCGGAGAAGAACTTGTGAGATTCGCGGTCCTGTCTCCAGGACCTGATAGCAGCCGGCAGCCCGGTCAGCTTGACGGCATCCAGCTTCGGAAGGCCCTCGTGACGGCTCTCGGACGCCTGCTCCATCAGAATGCTCATATTCGGATGGGCGACGATCTGGCCGGCATCGTTGAACAGGAAAACCAGGCCCGAATTGCCGAGCCGCTGCCGGTCCAGCATGGCCTCGGACTGCGCCAGCAGAATGTCGCCGGCGATGACGCCGCGACGCCCTTCCTGCAACGGCGATCGCAGCGTGTAACCATGATCCCGCGTTGCGTAGAACAGATACGGCCCCGTGACGAGCGCGTCCTCATCCTTGAAGGCGTCGATGTACCACGGCCGCCGTCGCGGATCGTAATCGGCCGGACCCGGCCGCTCTTCGATGGTGATCAGATTGTCGGACAGGAATATGGTCTGCGCGCGCGCCGGCGTGGCCGAACGATTGATCGCGACCATCCGGAAGACGGCGTCTTCGGGCACGCCGAGATTCGCCCTGAAGACCGGATTTGCGCGATCGATCAGGTCGATCTCGAGAAAGGAGCCGTCCTCATAGCCGACATACAGGTTGAAGAGCTGCGGCGTGTTGCGCAGCATCGCCGCCATCAACGCATAGAGTTTTGGGTTGTCGTCGATCTCCGCCGCCTGGATCGACGGCAAGCCGCCGAGAATGCCGAGATTGTCCCGGATGGTCCGGAACTGTGCGTCGATCCGGTCGGCGCCGAGCTGGGCGACCTTGTCGATGAACGTGCCGGCGGCGGTTCGCGTGATCGAGGTAACGCGATTGAAGCTGAGATAGACCAGCGTCAGGCCAACGAACAGCACAGCCGCGATGAACACGGTGATGATCGACGCGCGGAAGCCGATTTGCCATCCACGCCGATCGGTCGCATTCATTGCGTTTTTAGTCTCGTCCATCGACTTCAGCCTGACGGTGACGCTCTCACATGTACCGTCCTAGTATTTGCGCGTGATCGGCTTTGCCGCCGGTTCCGGCGGCGCCGGTGAAACCACAAAGGTGACCCATGTGCTCCAGGTGCTGGCACGGTTCTCCACCTCCAGGTCCTTGTAGCCCTTGATATTCAGATAGCCCTGGTACTCCTTCGACATCGAAATGATGAAGCCGATCTGTGGGCCGAGGCCGATCGCGCGCCCCCTGAAGCCGCCGAGCTTCGCGCCGGGGCCGCTGTCGTCGGTGATCTGCTGCAGGAAGTAACCTGCCACGCCGATTTGCACGTTCTTGCTGATGAACTGCGAAGCCGCCCAGTCGACATGGAAGTCGATGCCGTTCTGGTATTGCAGAAACGGGTTCTCGAGGCTGTAGGTGAGGCCGCCGACGATCGAAAACTCGTGACCGGCTTTCGGATCGAGATAGGTGTATCCGGCGCCCACATCATATGCGACGAAGCCGAGATTGAGATTTGCCAGACGGCTCGGGTCGTAAGTCCCGCTCGGGATGTTGCCGACGATGTAGACCATCTCGTTGTGGACGCCCTGATTCCACTTCAGCGAGCCCTGGTAGAACACGTCGGATAGCGTTGTCCTGTTGTCGATAGCAGTCCCTGAGATCGCGTTGCCGCGCGGGCCGGTCAGGGTAGCGTCGATACCCACACCGACGTTTCCGGGCGCCGTGATGATCGAGAAGGCGGCCTGGCCGCCGAGCACCGGTGTCGGCGACGTATAGATGACGGCGAGAGCGAGCGCGTCGCCATGGGCGCTCAGGCCGGTGACGACCGAGCCTCGCCCGCCGCCGCTGGTCACGAAGTTCTGCGTCGCTCCCGCATTGGCCTGCAGATGCAGATAGATCGAGGCGTAGGCCCAGCCGGGAACCGTCGGCGTCGCCGCCAGGCTGCCGAAGATGCCCGGCAGCCAGAAGCTGACCCCGCCTGCGGCGGCCTTGGCGGAAGATGGAAGCAGGGACACGGCCACTCCGGCTGCCGCTGCGAATGAAATCCATCGCCGTTGAAGAGCCATGCTGTCCTCCTGCCATTCACGTCCAAATCGATTGTCAGCTCACCGGCTGGGGTTCGGGAAACTTCCATTTGCCGCTCAGGATTTCCTCGCGCGGCCGGTAAAGCCGGACGGTGTAGTTCCATCCCTTCGTGATCGGCAGGCAGTTGGGAATCTTGCCGTCGCAACCGCCGAACTGGACCGCGATCGAGCCGTCAAAGTTTCGCTTGGCCGTCAGATTGTTCAGCGAATAGGCGTCATACTGATTCTTCTCATAGTAGCCCTTCTCGTCGTAGACGCTGACCGACCAGAAGCCGTCGACCGGGACGTCCTTGACGTTAAGCTTGTACACGGTCGTGCCGTCGTTCTTCGCAGGCGTGATGTTGAGGTAGGTCGCGTCCTTGTCCGGGTTGCCACCCCAGCCCGCGGCCGTTCCGATCAGATGCCGCACCGGATCGACCTCGGCCTTGGTGCCGAAAGCGTGCTTGAAATCGGGAATCGTGCTCGCGAGGACCAAAAGCGCGTCGCGGACTTTTTTCTGGCTGGCCTGATCCCAGCTCGGCACCTCGAACTTTCCGCCGTTCTTTTGGCTGACCTTGACGGCGTCCTGAAGCTTGTGGACCTCTTCGACGTCCTTTGGATCGGACGGATTGACCAATGTTCTGATACCGGCAACGACGTAGCGCGTGCCGACCTTGTCTCTCGTCAGCGTCCGCGTGCCCGGGCCATAGGTGACGTCGACCACGTAGTGATCCTCATTGATCACCTGCATCGACATGAAGCGCTTGCCCGGATCGGGCATCGTGATCGACACAGGGCCGGCGTCGAGGTCGAAAACGCCGCTGGAATAAAGCGTGTCGCGGTTGAGGCGAATGACCGACTGGTTGTCGATGGAGGCGGGTTCACGGCGATGGTTGAATTTGCCGAGCCCGCTTTCCTTGACGAGATTGCTGAAATAGAGGTCGGATTCGGCCCGCTTGAAATTGTCGATGGTGACCGGCGCACCGCCTTGGGCCGGCGCGGCTCCAACCGTTGACGCCGCCGCCATCAATGCCGGCTTCGTCCATTTGCCGTCCAGCGCTTCTGCCTTTGGCCAGTAGAGTCGCAGCGCCGTCATGAATGGAGCGTTCGGCGCCGGTAGCCAGTTTGACTCCTTGTCGGCGCCGGGCGACTCCCGCTGTACGTAGAGTGTCAGCCCGCCGTCGGCGTTTTTCTTGAGGTTCGGCAGCATCGGCGAGTTGATCAGATAGCGATTGATCGGATTTGCGACGAGATATCGCGCCGGCAGCTCGTACATGGTGAGTGACCAGAACGAATTCACCGGCGGCAGTTGCCCAGGCGGGAATGTCAGGGTGTAACGCCCCGTCGTTCCGTTGAGAGGCTTGCCGTCGGCATCGATCGCGTAGGCGGGATAGATAGCTTCGTCGCGCGAGTTGCCGTAGATGCCGTCAACCGCGCCGACCATCCGGCGTGCGTAGTCATTCCCGAGAAACTCGCGTGTGCCAAAGACGTCGGCGCTGGTCATTGCGCCCGTCTTCATCTTCTCCTCGTTCTTCTCGTAGACCTTCCATGCATCGGAGATGCCGTCCTGGACCGCCTGACGAAGTTCCGGCGTCAATTGCTCGGGCTTGAACGGCTTTCCGCCTTCGATGCCGAGCTTGGCAAACCGCGCCCGTAATTCGGACTCGGAGGGATGGACCGGACAGAATTGCAGCGCGAAGTTCAGAACGTTGAAGAACTCGGCGGAGCTGCGCTGCTGCTGCGGCGTCAGCGGCTTGACGAAATCGACGGCGGGGGCGGCGGGTGCCGCCGCCTTGCCCGGGAACTGCGACAGCGGCTGCACCTTGAAACCGGCCTGCACCTTCTTCACCTTGTCGATGTCGTTGGGTCCGAACAACTGCGTCCGGTAAAACACCAATACGAACTCCGTTTCCGAGCGCAGCACATCGTTGATGCCGTCCGGCTTGTCGCCCTTCCAGTTCGGTCCGGCCAGCAGATAGCTGCCCGCATTGTTGCCGGTCGCGCGGCTGCCGACATAGGCAAAGTTGAAGGTGTACTGGTCGATGAATTGCAGCGAGTAGTAACGGTCCTTCTCGACCTCCGGCACAGTGAACACCAGAGGCTCGGCCCGCAGGTCCGCGCCGACATAGGAATAGGGCGTGTCCGAGTTGGGCGTCTGGATCGCCTTGTCATCCGGCGTGTAGACGCGGGCGTTGTTGAACAGCGTGTTCCACGGCGCCTTGTATTCGGCGCCCCCCTTGTCGACGAAGTACGAATACTGGACGCGATAATTGTCCACCATCGGATAACCGAAGATATATGCGTCTCTTGCGATGTCGCGCGCTTCATTGGGTGTGAGAGCTTGGGAGCATGCAGCTGCCGGCATCGAGAGAGAAATGAGTGCGGCGAGAAACAGTTTTTTCATGACAGCCCTTCCCGATTGATACGTCCTGCAACGTCGGTGGTGTCCGCGTGCATTCATTCGCGTTGTCCTACGGTTCGAACGCAAAAACCTTCTTCCAGTCGGCCTTCATGTCGACCACGGTCCAGCCCTTCGCCTTCGCCTCGTCCCACGCCTTGTCGAGCTGTCCGATCTTCGACGGCCGGTCGTAGGCGTATTCGCGCGCCTCGTCGGTGTGATGCACGATGCCGGCAAAGCGCGCGCCTGGTCCCGCCATGGTCCATTGCAGCATCTGGTGGTCGCCGTCGGAGTTGCCGAAGGTGAGGATCGGACGGCGACCGATCATCATGTTGATGCCGGACGGCTTACCCGGGCCGTCATCGATGAACTGCACCTTGGCCGTCTTCAGCAGCGACGGCTTGCCCGCGGTATCGAGCTGATATTGCGTGACGCCGGAGGAGCCCATCACCTGCTCCGGCGGGATGCCGTAGGCCTTTTCGGCCCACACCCGCATGAACTCGACACCGCCGCCGGATACGATGAAGGTCTTGAAGCCGTTGGCGCGGAGGTAAGCCAAAAGCTCGACCATCGGCTGGTAGACGAGCTCGTTGTAGGGACGGTTGAAGCGCGGATGTCTTGCGGTCGCGAGCCAGTCGGCGACGGATTTTGCGAATTCATCCGTGGTCATGCCGCTATGCGCGGCGGTCACCAGCGTCAGCAGGGCCTCTTCGCCCTGTTCGGCCAGCGCCTTCCTGTCGCCGGCGAGGAACGCCTTGAATGGCTGTTGCTGCTCCCACTCGGGATGCTTGGGCGCCATCGCCTTGACACTGTCGAGCGCGAAGGCGGCCTGGAAATATTCAGGCTGCTCGCACCACAGCGTGCCGTCATTGTCGAACACGGCGATACGCTCGGCGGGCGGCACAAAGTCTGCGCCGCCCTGCGTCGTCACCTTTGCGACGAAATCGCTGATGGATTTTTTCGCCGCGCCGCCGTGCCAGGAGGGCAGGGGATCGGATTGAGCAAGAGCAACCCCGGCATGCCAGACGAGGAAAAGCAACGCGATCACGGCCGAACTGAGCGAGGCTTTCCAGGTGCGTCCGAATACAACCAGGTCGAAGCCATTCCAAACTCGGCGGCCACCAACCGCTCTTGTTCTTGGCATGGTATGCCCCTTCAACTCCCAGCGCCCTCCGTGCACGCAGTTGCCGGTCCCGATCAATTCTTCGCGACACCCACTGTGACCTTCTCCATCGCATCACTGACGGTGAAGCTCGCCGCCTTGGCGCGCGGCGGGAATTCCTTGAAGCTCTCCAGCCACTGCGCGACGATGGCCTGCGCGGGCACGAACAGAAATGCCCGGCGTGCCTGCCAGTTGCCGTAGTAAATACTGTCAGTGCCGCGCTCGAACGGATCGGCCCGAAGATTGTAGAGATTGGGCCCGCGCAGCTTGGTGAAGTTGCCTTGCCAGACACCGATCGGAGTCTTGGGGTTCGGTTCGGCGTGCTGCTCCATGAAGGTGATCTTCCATTCGCGGACACGAAGCGCCATCAGGTCGCCGTCGTCGCTCCAGTAAAGGAATTCCTGACGCGGCGAGTCCTTTATGTCGCCCCTGAGGAAGGGCATCAGATTCTTGCCGTCGAGGTGAACCTTGAAGTTCTTGCCGTTCAGCGTGCCGCCGATCTTCAGCTTGTCGACCAAACCAGTCTCGCCCGCTGCTGCCGCGAAGGTGGGGATGAAGTCCTCATGCGCACAGACATCGTTGACAACGGTTCCAGCCTTGATCACGCCCGGCCAGCGGATCAGGCAAGGGACCCGGAAGGCGCCCTCCCAGTTCGTAGCCTTCTCACCTTTAAACGGGGTTGCGCCGCCATCAGGCCATGTGAACACTTCGGCGCCGTTGTCGGTCGTGTAGACGACGATGGTGTTGTCGGCAGCGCCGAGATCATCGACGAGCTTGAGCAACTGTCCGACGTGCCCGTCGGTCTCGATCATGCCGTCGGGATAGAGGCCGAGGCCAGTCTTGCCATCCGACTCCTTTTTCAGATGGGTGAAGATGTGCATTCGGGTTGAGTTGAAATAGCAGAACCACGGCGTTCCGGCCTGCTGCTGACGGGTGATGAAATCCTTGGCCGAGGCCAGGAATTCCTCATCGACGGTTTCCATGCGCTTTACGTCGAGCGGTCCGGTGTTCTCGATCACCTGCTTGCCGACGCGTCCAAAGGCTGGGTCGACGGTCGCATCATCGCGGTCGCTCGCCTTGCATTTGAGCACGCCGCGCGGCCCGAACTTGGCGCGGAATTGCGGGCTCTTGGGATAGTCCGGATTCTCCGGCTCCTCTTCTGCATTGAGGTGATAAAGATTGCCGAAGAACTCGTCGAAGCCGTGCACGGTCGGCAGGTACTCGTTGCGGTCGCCGAGATGGTTCTTGCCGAACTGGCCGGTGGCGTAACCGAACGATTTCATGACGTCGGCCACGCTCGGGTCGAGGGGCCCAAGCCCGAGCTCGGCGCCGGGGAGCCCGACCTTGGTCAACCCGGTGCGGATCGGCGACTGTCCCGTGATGAAGGCGGCGCGGCCGGCGGTGCAGCTCTGCTGGCCATACCAGTCGGTGAAGATGGCGCCTTCCCTGCCGATCCGGTCGATGTTGGGCGTGCGGTAGCCCATGATTCCGAGATTGTAGGCGCTGATGTTGAACCAGCCGATATCGTCGCCCATGATGAAGAGGATGTTCGGCTTGCGCGCATCGCCTGCGGGCGATGCGGCCGGAGCAGGCGCCGCCTTCTGCGCCTGCGCGAATGCCTCCGAGGTCAGCGTTGCGGCGGCGACGATCGACGACGTGCCCAAAAGAAGAATTCTGCGATCGATCGTCTGCTCAGCCCGGGACTGCTTGTTCTCGTTCTCGCTGCTCATGCGATACTCCCTACGTTGATATTGGGGCCATTTCTTCCTGCTCGTGACGAACGACGGTGGGCGACCGCACCACGCACCTGAAGCCGACATGGCTCGTCGACGTGTCGACTGGTTCGGCATGGCGTGCCGCAGGCCGGTAGCGGCGGCAATAGTTCGGCGCGCAGAGATGGGAACCGCCCTTCAGCACCTTGCGCGGAATGCGGATGTCGGGTTGGCATGGATCAAAGCTGGCTTCCTCGCCTCCGCCGCGTGGATTGACCGGAATGCAGCAGGGCTTTGCTGGGTCTGCTTCATGCTTCGCCGACCACCAGTCCGAGGTCCACTCCCACACATTGCCGATCATGTCGTAGAGGCCGTAGCCGTTCGGGGGAAAGGCCATGACAGGCGAGGTACGCTCGAAGCCATCCTCACCGAGGTTCTGGACAGGGAACCTCCCCTGCCAGATGTTGGCCATGTGCCTGCCGCCCGGCGCCAGCGTGTTGCCCCAGGCGAATTCCTCACCGTCGAGCCCGCCGCGCGCGGCGAACTCCCATTCCGCTTCGGTCGGCAGGTCCTTGCCGGCCCAGCGCGCATAGGCGAGTGCATCGCTGTAGGAGACGTGCACGACCGGATGATCGTCGAGGCCCTTGAGGTTGCTGTTTCGACCGTAAGGATGGCGCCAATTGGCGTCGCGCATGAAGGTCCACCACTGGCTCCAGTCCCTGAGATCGGTGATGCGCGGCAGCGGCGAGAACACGAGAGAGCCTGCGTAAAGCATGCTCGCCAGCGCGCCGGGATAGTCGTTCGTGTCAGGCACGATCTGCGCCGTCGTGACGTGACCGGTCGCGTTCACGAATGCCTTGAACTGCCGATTGGTCACCGGCGTACGATCGATCCAGAATCCGTCGACCGTCACGTGGTGACTTGGCGCCTCCTCCGGATAGTGGCGATCGGAGCCCATGCGGAACGTGCCGCCGGGAATCCACGCCATGTCGTCGGCGCGCGGGATACCTTGCTGATCGCTATCGATGTCTGGCTGCAGCACGACACATCCCCTTGCAGCGCGACTATTGCGGGCAGTCGCCCCAAAAACCCTGCGTGCGGGAGGGACCGGTGGAGTACCGGAACAATGGGAAAAGTCCGAGCGTCAGGGTTGCAGTTGCAGAGCGGAGGTTCGGCGCAGGCGAACGAAAATCATCGAGGGGACGCATACACATCGTCAGGCCCTTCATTGTTCTTCTTGTCGTTCTTGAATTCGGTCGCGCCTGGCGCGGCCGAAATGTCAGCCTTTCTTTTCTTGCCGATACAGGAACGCGCGCGCTCCACCCAATCGCGCAAGACAGCGGTCGCATGCTACCTCACGTTGCCTATTCTGGGACGTGTACCTTGTGCCAATGCGCGGAGACGTCGCTCACTGGGACAACGCGCGGCAAATTTGATGCGAATCGAGTGGGCTACGCTCCGAATGCCAGCTTGCCAGCGACTGTTTCGAAGGCATCGGAGATACGTGAGCCACTCTTACATTAAATCCTCTTTGGGCCAGACGCGCTGGTTCGGTCCGTGACGGTCTCCGAGCCCGGCATGCCCTGGTCCTCCCAGTCCTCCCACTCGACATTGTTGATTTCGAGATAGCGGGAGACGGCTACACCGATTGTTGGGAAGAAGTAATGCTCTCCAAGCTGCGCGAACAAGCCAAATCTTTTCAGCTTGTCCTTCACGGGATCTTTGAGCTCGGCAAAACAAAGCTCTATGCCCTGCGCGTGCAAGGTCTTGTCCAGTTCGGCAACCACGTCACAGGCGGTGACGTCTACGCTCGTAACCGGCTCCGCGGTAACAACCAGCCAACGTACGGGTGTTGGCGATGTTGCTATGGCACCCAGCACACGTTCCCTGAAGAATTCAGCGTTGGCAAAGAACAGAGGCGCATCCCACCGAAACAGGACCAGTCCGGGGATCCGACGTGCATCCGGATATCTGGTGATGTCGTGATAGCCCTTGACGCCCTGGGCGCGCCCCAACACGGCGGAGTGCGGGCGCCAGCCGTCCCACAGGAACTCGATGATTGCGAGCGCGATCGCAAGACCTATTCCCGGAATTACTCCGAGCACCGCTACACCGACGAAGCAGACGATCGCCAGCCAGAATTCCCAGCGTTGAATGCGATAGATTCGTCTGAGGTCGGCGACTTCGATCAAGCCGATCGCCGCGGCAATGACGACGGCGGCCAATGCGGCCGTGGGCAAATGTTGAAGGAGGCTTGGCGCGACCAGCAGAAGCAAGGCGATGGCTAGCGCGCCAACGACGCTGGTGAGTTGGGTGCGGGCGCCGGCGGCTTCTGCAACAGGCGTCCGCGAACTGCTGCTGCTGATCGGGAAACCCTGGAAAAAGCCTGCCGCCAGATTGGCGGCACCAAGCCCGACCATCTCCTGGTTGGGATCGACCCGAGACCCCAGTCGTGCGGCGTAGGCGCGTGAAAGGACGCTCGTATCGGCAAACGAGACTAGCGCTATTGCGCAACCGCCGAGCAGCACCGGGACGATGTCGCTGGAGGTGATCCGTGGCACGACGAAACCTGGCAGCCCCTGAGGAAGCGGGCCCAACACCTTGACGCCGTGGTGCGTCCCGAGATCGAGCACCCCGACGACGATCGTCGCCCCAACGACCGCAATCAGGATGCCCGGCAACTTGCTGTTCCTGAGAAGCAGGATCACGATCAACGTGGCGACCCCGATCGCCAACGCGACCCAATTTATCTGTCCTGCAAGGATCGCGCTGACGATTGCCCACAAGCTCCGCAACGGTCCTTCGTTCTCAATGGAGAAGCCGAAGAGTTTTGGCAGCTGGCTGATCAATACCGTCAGCGCAATTCCGTTCATATATCCGTAGCGTATCGGCTTGGAGAGAAGCTCGGTTACAAAGCCAAGACGCGCGACGCCTGCCAGGATGCAAACCATCCCCGAGACGATCGCCATCATGCCGGCGAGCGTCACCGCCCGCGCGGGATCGCCGTGAGCCAGGGGAGCGATGACGCCTAGGAGTATTCCTGCCAGCGCGGAGTCCGGGCCCAGGACGAGAATGCGACTTGGGCCGAACAACGCGTATGCCAGCAGCGGCACGATCGTTGCGTACAGACCATAGATGCCGGGCAAGCCCGATGCGGCTGCATAGGCAATTCCAACCGGGACCAGCATTGTCGCCAGGACGACGCCGGCGAAGACATCGTGCGGAAGCCATGCTGCTTCATATCGACGGAGAGTGTCGAGTCCGGGCAGCCAGTGCTTCATGGGTCGTCACTCCCAGCCCGCGCTGAGCCAGTTAGCCTCGCGTGATGTTTTGGCCTGATCAGGCTAATACGACCGTAGCGAACTGAACAGCGGCTTGGCGCCATGGCCCCATGGGGGCTTTCCGGCGCACTGTCGCCCGCTCGTTACGCGATGATCGCATATTGCCACCGATTTGCCCGACGTGTCAAGCGAAATTCGGATAAATGAAATTCGTTGCGCTGCAAGCCGCTTCTACGGTGCATGGGGTTGTTTCGACGCTTTGTGAGCGGGCCGCCCGCCCGCCCGGTCTATGTCAGCAAAAACGACAGCAGCGCCCGCATCTCGGCCGGCTTGATCGGCTTCTTCAGCACCTCGAGCCCGTAGAGGCTCGCTTCCTTGGCGGCCTTTTCGGAATAGTCGGCGGTGATGATCATGGCCGGCACGTCCAGCTTGAGCTGCCGGCGGATCTCTTCCACGGCGGACAGCCCGCTCTCGCCATGATCGAGATGGAGATCGGCGATGATCGCATCGGGCGCGCCGCCGAGCTCGCTCAGCCGCTCCGCCGCTTCAGTGCCGGATCGGGTCGTGGCGACGTCGCAGCCCCATCCCTCCAGGAGCGCGGCCATCGCCGCAGAGCCGGACGGATCGTTCTCGATCAGCAGGATTTTTGCGCCCTCCAGGCCGCCATAGTGGAGATTGGCGAGCTTGACCTCATGCACCTCGTCGCAGACCTCAGTGCGGTCGGCCTGCTCCAGCTCCAGCACGAAAGTCGATCCGCGTCCGACCTGGGACGACAGCCGCACCTCATGGCCGAGCACGGTCGCAAAGCGGCGGACGATCGACAGGCCGAGCCCAAAGCCGGCCTGGTCGATGGCGTTGGCCTCGCCGCGCTGGAATTCGCGAAAGATCGCCTCCTGCTGCGCAGGCGCAATGCCCGGTCCGGTATCGGTGACCTGGATCAGGACGCGATTGCCGCGCTGCCGGCAGCCCATGATGACACCGCCGCTGCGGGTGTAGCGGATCGCGTTGGCGAGCAGGTTTTGCAAAATTCGCCGCAGCATCATCGCGTCGGTGGAGACCGCGAGCGAGGAGGGACGGATGCGCAACGACAGCCCTTGCCGCATGGCGATCGGCTCGAACTCGGCGCGCAACTGCTGAAACAGCGGCGCGACCGCGATCGGCCGCACGTCCGGCCGCAGCGCGCCGGCATCGAGCTTTGCGATCTCCAGCAGCGAGCGCAACAGGTCTTCCAGCGTCACCAGGGAGCGGTCGACCTGGTCGATCAGCAGGCCCGCTTCCTGCGATTCCATCATCTCGGTGAGCGCCGAGAGCGTCAGCCGCGCCGCGTTCAAGGGCTGCAACAGATCGTGGGTGACCGAGATCAGCACCGACGATTTCAGCGAGCTCGCGGCCTCGGCCTGCTGCTTGGCGCGATGGAGGCCCTCATTGGCGCGCTCGACCGAGTGCAGCGCCTCGCGCAATTGCTGGGTCCGGTCGCGCACCTGGTGGTCGAGCGCGATCGCGGTCTCGAACAGCGAGAAGGCGTTGAGCTGCTGGTCCATCGAGCGTTCGACGCGGGACATCAGCGCGGCGTTGATCTTCTTCAGCTTCGCGGCCTCCCGCCGAAGCTGGTCGACCGTCTCGGGTCCTTGCCACATGTCCGTCACGCGGGCCGCCTGCCGATGGCGACGCCGGTGAAGGTCTGGTTCACATGCATCGAGCCGAACTGTTCGCCATAGGTCTGGAAGCCGACGACGCGGTGCCGCCGGTACAGCTCCGACATGTCGCGGGCGAGCTGGTGCTGCTCGGCATCGAGACGGCGAAAGAGGCATTCGAACCCGATATAGAGCGAGACGTCGCCGATCTGGTTCTCGGTCTCCGCGAACATGTCGCGTGTCGCGCCGACCAGGCTGCGCGAGGTCGCGGCCGTCAGCACCATGCCCTCGTCGATCGCGCAGAAGAAGTGCAGCGAGCCGTCAGGCTCGACGCGCTGGATCGAGCGCGCGTAGTAGGAGCCGCCGACCCGGACCAGCACCGGATGCGAGGCAAAGGAGAACGGGTCGAGCTTTGCGTCCATGATGCCGACGACGCGGGAATATTCCTGCGCCGCGGGCTCTGCGTTCAGCTCCTTGACGGTGCGATTTTCGATGTCGGCCTCGGTGACCACCATCTTTTGCGTGCGCGGCTCGAAATTGTCGCATTTGAAGACGCGGAACGGCAGCGAGGTGTTGAGCAGGATCAGCAGCGCGGCATTGGTGTGGGCCTCGCCGTCGAAGAACACAAAGGTCTTCTCGAAGCGCAGGCCGTCGCCGGCCGAGCCGCCGACCACCGGAATGTCGTCCAGCGAGGCGTAGAGGGCGGACATGACCGCCTCTTCGCGGCGACACAAGCCGTCGATCAGCACGAGGCCGAAGGGGTTTCCGCCGTCGACGTCGGAATTGGCCCGCAATTCCTGCCGCAGCTCGGCGCCGATCCGGCGGCCGTCTTCGACGCGAAAATTCTGAAGGTTGAGGATCGGCCGGTGCGCGACGCTGAAATCCTGGCGGCTGAAGGCCAGCGCCACGACGCTGTTCTCATCCCAGCCGTCGGGGGCGAGTTCGCCGGCCGTGGTGCAGCCGCAAACCAGCGTGTCCGCGAAGCGCGCGGCCGTTTCGGCGATGAAGCGATGGGGATCGTAGTGCGGCGACAGGAACACCAGCACGAGCGCCGTATCGTCGGACGGAAGCTGCTCGGCGATGTCAGCCACGGCCTCTTCCTCGGTCGCAGCCTTCGACTTCGCGACGGCAACGCCTGACGAACTGCCAAACCGAAGATCGGCTTGCCCCACGCGGTAGCTCCCTCTGGATAGGCTTGGTCTTGTGCCAAGTATTGGAAGAGTAGGGCCTTTCCGGCACTGCCGCAACAATGGGCCGATGCCGCCGAAGCCGGCTGGACAACCCCCGCGATTGCCCACCCTTCCGAATTTACCGCCCCTTATTGATTCTGCCCTAATTTTTCGCCCCGGTCTGGGAGACAACGGCTTCCCGGACCGTTGGGGGTTACCGCAAGGCAAGGGTGAGGGCTGGAATGACCGGGCGTATCGCGTCGAAATCCAAGGGCACAATACTTCCGACCCTGCGGTTTCGCGGCAAAATCATCCTCGGCTTCGCCGTGGTGCTCGTCATCTCCGCCGCCAGCATGGCTTTCGCCTATTTCGGCTTCGAGGGTGTTTCGGTCGGGGCCAGATCCTATCGCGCCAGCGTTTCGGAGGCCGACCTCGCCCGCAACATCGACCGTGAGCTGATCTCCTACCGCGCCCTCGTCCGCTACTACGTCGTAACGGGCAAGGAAGAGGACGCCAAGGCGGCCGTCGCAGCCGAGGCCAGCCTGAAGAACGCAATCGATGAGTCGATGCGGGGGACCGCCAACAAGGCGCGGCAAGAGCAGGTCGGCAAGCTTTCGGGTGCGTTCGGCTCCATCACCAAGAACTTTGCCGACATTCTGAAGGCGAAGGAAGAGAGCGAGTACCTGACCAAGAACGCGTTCACGCGCAGCGAGATGTCCATGGAATACAAGGTCGACGACCTCGCGAGCGCCGCGCAGGAACTCGAACTCGCGGACGTCGCCTTCGGCGCCAAGCAGATCCTCACGCAATTCCAGGCCATCAAGGTGGTGTCGAACAACTTTCTGGCCGCTGGCGACCAGTCGATCGCGACGAGTGCCGTCAGCCGTCTGAGTTTTCTCGACAACGCGCTGAAGAACATTCCTTCGACGAACGAAAAGATCCAGCCGATTATCAAGGAGATCGGGGGTCTCCTGACGACGTATCGGGACTCGCTCGCCAAGCTGATCGAGAACAGAAAGAAGGTCGAAGGGCTCATCACCGAATTGAGCGCATCGACCGAGAGCTTCATGAAGGGCGCGACCTCCATGAAGGCGGACCTTATTTCCGAGCAGCAGCGATTGGCGGCGGAGTCGGAAGCCGCAATCGGACAGACCGAGCAGATGATTTTGATGCTCGCGGGCGGCGGCACGCTGCTCGGCATTATCTTGGCCTTCGTGCTCGGTACCGGCATCTCGCGTCCGATGATCGCGATGTGCAAGGCGATGCGGGAGCTGGCCTCGGGCAATTTTGACGTCGTGCTGCCGGGCCTGGGCCGCAAGGACGAGATCGGCGAGATGGCCGGTGCCGTCGAAGAGTTCAAGGTGCAGGCCGTCGCCAAGGCCGAGCGCGATGCCGCCGCCAGCGAAGCCCAGAACAAGGAAGCCAGTGCCGTACGTCGCGGCGAGCTGATCCGCTTCGCCGACGATTTTGAGAGCGCCGTCGGTGCCATCGTCTCCAACGTCTCGGCCTCCGCCGTGCAGCTTGAATCCGCAGCGTCGACGCTGACCCGCACCGCCGAGACCACGCAGACGCTGTCGAGCCAGGTCGCCGGCGTCTCGGAAGCGGCGTCCAGCAACATGCAGTCGGTCGCAACCGCGACCGAGGAGCTGTCAGCCTCGGTCGAGGAGATCGGCCGCCAGGTCCGCGACTCCAGCCGCATCGCCGAAGGCGCGGTCGCCCAGGCCAAGGAGACCGACGCCCGCATCGGCAAGCTGTCGCATGCCGCGCAGCAGATCGGTGACGTCGTAAAACTGATCACGGCGATTGCCGAGCAGACCAATCTCTTGGCGCTCAACGCCACCATCGAGGCGGCCCGCGCCGGCGATGCCGGCCGCGGCTTTGCGGTGGTTGCAAGCGAAGTGAAGTCGCTGGCGAGCCAGACCGCGAAGGCGACCGACGAGATTTCGTCGCACATCACGGGTATGCAAGGTGCCACCGCCGAATCGGTTGCGGCGATCAAGGAGATCGGCGCGACCATCGGCCAGATCTCGACCATTGCGACCTCGATTGCGAGCGCGGTGGAAGAGCAGGGCGCCGCCACCCAGGAGATCGCCCGCAGCGTCCAGAACGTGGCGCAGGGCACCCAGACCGCGGCCACCGACATCGGCCAGGTCAACCGCGGCGCGGCCGAGACGGGGTCTGCCTCGGAAGAGGTGCTGCATTCGGCCAAGACGCTTTCGAGCGAAAGCACCCGCCTGCGCGCCGAACTCGATCGCTTCATGGCGAATATCAGGGCGGCGTAAGTCGCTGCCGTATTGCTAGCTACTGCTACGCCCTCAGGTGTCGTCCTGGCGAAAGCCAGGACCCATTACCCCAGGGAGCGGTTTGGCGAAGACTCGTGGTTGCCATCTCGCGCCATAACCACGCCCTGGCTTATGGATCCCGGATCGGCGCTGCGCTGCGCGCCGCTTGTCCGGGATGACGTGAGGAGGGACTTACGTTCGGTTGCCCGGACGACGTGGCATCCGCACCCCACCTCACCTAACCGCAAGTTGCGGTTCGTCCGCGTTTACCGCGGTTTATCCTTTACGCCTTATTTTCCCCTGTCGAGCCTGGAAGGGGCTGCTCCCGGGCTGCGGCTGATTTTCCGCGAATGGAAAAAGGGGTGGGGTATGTCCGTCAAGTCCAAGCCGAACCGTTTGAAGCTTCCGACCTTGCGCTTCAGGGCCAAGATCGTCCTCGGCTTTGCGACCGTACTCGCCATCCTGGCCGTCAGCATGGCCTTTGCCTATTTCGGCTTCGAGCGGGTTGCGACCGCTGTCGCGTCGTACCGGACCAGCGTCTCCGAAGCGGACCTTGCGCGGGCGGTCGATCGGGAGCTGATCACCTATCAGGCGTTGGCGCGCGCCTACACGCTGACCGGCGCGGCCGAGGACGAGACCGCGGCCAAGACGGCCGAAGCGAACCTGAAGGCAGCCATCGGAAAATCCATGGCGGCCACCACGGCGCCGGCGCGGCGCGAGCAGATCGCCGGGCTGCAAAAGGAGTTCGACGCCTTTGCAAAGGTTTTTGCCGACATCATCACGTTGACGCGTGAGAACACCAGGATCGCCGGTGACGAGCTCAACGGCGTCGGTAACAAGATCCGCTTCAAGTTCGACGATCTTGCCGACACCGCCGCACTGGCCGGCCTGTCGTCGGTTCAGACCACGGCCAAGGACATCACGACGCAATATCTTTCCGTTTCGACGTCGGTCAGCGCCTTCGTTGCAAAGCCCGAACCGAAGACGGCCGACGGCATCGTCGCGCGGGTCAAGTTTTTGGAGACCCTGCTGGTCTCGATCTATGCCAACGACCAGAAGATCACCCAGCGGGTGACCGAGATCGGCGACCTCCTGAAGCAATACCGCGCCTCCTTCGGCAAGCTGAGCGAGAACGTAAAGGCCGTCGTCAAGCTGAACGGCGAGATGTCCAAATCGGCTGCAGCCATCCTCAAGCTTTCGGGTGAATTGCGCTCGGACCTGTCGGCCGATCAGCATCGCATCGAAACGGAGACCAACGCGACCATCGGCGAGACCGAACGGCTCATCCTGATGCTGGCGCTGGGAGGCCTCGCGGTCGGTGCCGTGCTGGCGCTGATGCTGGGCAATGGCATCTCGCGTCCGATGATCGCGATGTGCAAGGCGATGCGAGAGCTGGCCTCGGGCAATTTTGACGTCGTGCTGCCGGGCCTGGGCCGCAAGGACGAGATCGGCGAGATGGCCGGCGCCGTCGAAGAGTTCAAGGTGCAGGCCGTCGCCAAGGCCGAGCGCGATGCCGCCGCAAGCGAAGCCCAGAACAAGGAAGCCAGTGCGGCCCGTCGCGGCGAGCTGATCCGCTTCGCCGACGATTTTGAGAGCGCGGTCGGCGCCATCGTCTCCAACGTCTCGGCCTCCGCCGTGCAGCTTGAATCGGCAGCCTCGACGCTGACCCGCACCGCCGAGACCACGCAGACGCTGTCGAGCCAGGTCGCCGGCGTCTCGGAAGCGGCCTCCAGCAACATGCAGTCGGTCGCAACCGCGACCGAGGAGCTGTCAGCCTCGGTCGAGGAGATCGGCCGTCAGGTCCGCGACTCCAGCCGCATCGCCGAAGGCGCGGTCGCCCAGGCCAAGGAGACCGACGCCCGCATCGGCAAGCTGTCGCATGCCGCGCAGCAGATCGGTGACGTCGTAAAACTGATCACGGCGATTGCCGAACAGACCAATCTCTTGGCGCTCAACGCCACCATCGAGGCGGCGCGCGCCGGCGATGCCGGCCGCGGCTTTGCGGTGGTTGCAAGCGAAGTGAAGTCGCTGGCGAGCCAGACCGCGAAGGCGACCGACGAGATTTCGTCGCACATCGCAGGCATGCAAGGTGCCACCGCCGAATCGGTTGCCGCGATCAAGGAGATCGGCGCGACCATCGGCCAGATCTCGACCATTGCGACCTCGATTGCCAGCGCGGTGGAAGAGCAGGGCGCCGCCACCCAGGAGATCGCCCGCAGCGTCCAGAACGTGGCGCAGGGCACCCAGACCGCGGCCACCGACATCGGCCAGGTCAACCGCGGCGCGGCCGAGACGGGGTCTGCCTCGGAAGAGGTGCTGCATTCGGCCAAGACGCTGTCGAGCGAAAGCACCCGCCTGCGCGCCGAACTCGATCGCTTCATGGCGAATATCAGGGCGGCGTAAGTCGCTGCCGTATTGCTAGCTACTGCTACGCCCTCAGGTGTCGTCCTGGCGAAAGCCAGGACCCATTACCCCAGGGAGCAGTTGCGGCGCGAACTTATAGCCCCGAGTCTTCGCCAAATTTCTCCCTGTGGTTATGGGGCCTGGATCGGCGCTCCGCTCCGCTTCGCTTGTCCAGGACGACGTAAGAGAGGATTTGCGCTCGCGCCCCTCCAAGACCACGAGAGCACCGGACCTCACTCCCTCCCGAACGCCCGCTTCAACTCCACCTTGGCGCGCTCGAGGCGGGTGCGTTGCATCTTCGGCAAGGTCTTGCCGGCGCGGTTGATGTAGAAGGTGAGCATCGAGAGCGCCGAGCGATAGGCGCCGGTCTTGCGGCGCTTGCTGTGCTCGGCAGAACGCTTCAGCGATGCCGCGATCTTCTTGAGACTCGTCAGCGAAAACACGCCGCGCTTCAGGTCCAGCGCGTCGCTCTCCCGTGTGACACGCTGCGACCAGCGTTTTGGCGTCGCGCGCTTCGACGTCTTGCGTGCGGTGCCACGCGTTGCATTGGCGCCTGTCTTTCGATCTGACGACTTGCGCGCTCCGGCTTTGCGGGAATAGGTGGTCCTCCTTGCGTGAGCCATGCGTCAACTCCTTGCAGCTCCAGCGGAAACAAGCCTCTATCCGAAGGGTTCCTGAGGAACTTCACCGCGCGCGGCGCGTTGTCGCGGGTGGCAGGTGGATGTGCCGCGACCGAAAGACCGAATCGGCCTCGGCCATATCTGCGCCGGGGTTGGGTGCATTGCTCAGATGCAACGAAGCGATGGAATTGCAGCAAACCTCAGCGCTGAATGTTGCTCCTGCAGTCCCGGTGGCTGCGGCGCGAGATCGCGTCATCGAGACCAGTATTCCTGCGCGGCTCGACGCTCTATCGTGGAGCGGCTTTCACACGCGAGTCGTGCTCGCGCTCGGCATCACCTGGATTCTGGACGGACTTGAAGTGACGCTCGCCGGCGCGCTGTCAGGCGCGCTGAAGCAGAGCCCGACTTTGCACTTCTCGAACCTCGATCTGGGTATCGCCAATTCCGCCTATCTTGCCGGTGCCGTGCTCGGCGCGCTCGGTTTCGGCTGGCTCACCGATCGTATCGGACGCAAAAAACTGTTCTTCATCACGCTCGCGGTTTATCTCACCGCCACGGCCGCGACTGCGCTGTCCTGGAATGTCGCGAGCTATGCGCTGTTCCGCTTCCTCACCGGCGCCGGTATCGGCGGCGAATATACCGCGATCAACTCGACCATTCAGGAACTGGTGCCGGCGCGTTATCGCGGCTGGACCGATCTCGTCATCAACGGCAGCTTCTGGATCGGCGCTGCCATGGGCGCGGTGGCGGCCATCGTGCTGCTCGATCCCACGCTGTTCGGCCCCGATCTCGGCTGGCGGCTCGCTTACCTCATCGGCGCCGCCATCGGGCTCGTCGTGCTCCTGATGCGGATGTGGATTCCCGAAAGCCCGCGCTGGCTGATGATTCACGGCCGCCCCGAACAGGCGCATGCGATCGTCGACGATATCGAGCGCTCGGTGGTCGGCGACCGGCAGGATCAGTCCGGGGCAGGCTTCGCAAAAATTCGCCTGAGGATGCGCGACCACACCCCGATCAGTGAGGTCGTGCACACGCTGTTTACGGTCTACCGCCATCGCGCGCTGGTGGGCCTCGTGCTGATGAGCGCGCAGGCCTTCTTCTACAACGCGATCTTCTTCACCTTTGCGCTGATCTTGACCGATTTTTACGGCATCAGTGCGGATCATGTCGGCTGGTATATTCTACCCTTTGCCGCCGGCAATTTCCTCGGGCCGCTGCTGCTCGGCCGCCTGTTCGATACGCTCGGCCGGCGTACCATGATCGCGTTCACCTACGGTGTTTCGGGTGTTCTGCTCGCGCTTTCCGGTTATCTGTTCTCGATCGGCGTGCTGAGCGCGCAGGGACAGACCATCGCCTGGATGGTGATCTTCTTCTTCGCTTCGCCGGCAGCGAGCGCTGCCTATCTCACCGTCAGCGAAACCTTTCCCCTGGAGGTGCGGGCCCTGGCGATTGCGGTGTTCTATGCAATCGGCACCGGTATCGGCGGCGTCGTCGGGCCTGCGCTGTTCGGCGCGCTGATCGACACCGGCTCCCGGACCAGCGTGTTTGCCGGCTACCTCCTGGGCTCGGTGCTGATGATCGCGGCCGCACTCGTGGCGTGGCGCTATGCCGTCGCCGCCGAGCGAAAATCGCTCGAACATGTCGCACGGCCGCTCGCCTTTATGGAGTAGGATATGAAATCAGAACTCGCGGAAATGCCAAGAGAAATGCCAAGAGAAATGCCGAGTGACGACGAACGAATCATGCGTGACGATGACGATGCGCCCGAAACGGTGCCGGTGCCGCGAGCTCTGGTCCCGCATCTGAGCGAGACCGCGATTCTGCTCGACATCGACGGCACGCTGCTCGAATTGATGCCGACGCCGCGCGAAGTCTGGGTGCCGCCGGGGCTCTCCAAGACGCTCAACCGCCTTGTCGAATGCACCTCCGGTGCGCTGGCGCTGGTCAGCGGACGCTCGCTCAACGACATCGACCTGATCTTTGCGCCGGACCAGTTTCCCGCAGTCGGCGGCCACGGCGCTGAAATGCGGCTGTCGTCCGATAACGAAGCGGTGGCGAGCCACGCGCCGCCGATGGACAAGGAGTTGAAGCGGCGGCTGGCGGCGATCGCAAAGCTCAGCCCCGGCATTCTGCTGGAGGACAAGGGCTATTCGCTCGCGTTGCATTACCGTCTCGCGCCGCATGCGGAGAAGGCGATCTACGCGGCGGTGTCGCTGATCCGTGCCGATTTGCCCAACGCGCCGATCGAGGTACTGCCCGGCAAATCGGTCTGCGAGATCAAGCATTCCGGATTCACCAAGGCGAGTGGCGTGCGCGAATTGATGACGCATGAGCCGTTCAAAGGACGCCGTCCGCTCTTCATCGGCGACGACGTCACCGATGAAAGCGTGTTCGCGATCATGCCGGACATGAACGGTCTCGCCTTTTCGGTCGGCCGCCGCGCCCGTGGCGTCAATGGCCATTTCGATGCGCCGAGCGACGTGCGCGAGTTCCTCGCGCATCTCGTCGACGACCACGCAAGGTAAAAGCAAGGCAGCGCCACCTCGCGGCCATATTGCGTGCGGAACCGTTGGCCGCGCGCGAAAATCTTGCGGCGCAATGTTCGCGCAAAAAACTGTCTTTGCGTCGAATTTTTATTTTTTGCGGCCGAAACCAGGTTCCAACGTGCGCGCCCGATTTTGGTTTCAATTCGTTGAAACCATGAACAGGAACCATATTGATGAACGTCAGTTAAACGTGGCGGAATAACAGGAGGGGACGACCTGTGAGTCTCGTTGTCGTTTCGAACCGTGTTGCACGCGGAAAACCGAATGAACCCATGACGGGCGGCCTTGCGGCTGCCCTGCTTCCGGTGGTGGAATACTCCGGAGCGATCTGGGTGGGTTCCTCAGGCCGTGTGCGCGATGGCCATCAGAAGGAACCGTTCGCCGAAGTCGAAGCGCTCGGTACGGGCGCGCTTGCGACGCTGGACCTGCCGGCGGCGCATTACGGTGGCTATTACGAAGGCTTTGCCAATTCAGCGTTGTGGCCGGCGCTGCACTCGCGCAGCGACCTCATCCGCGTCTCGCAAGGCGACTATCGCAGCTATCGCGAGGTCAACGCCTTCATGGCGCGCGCGCTGTTGCGCTTCCGAAAGAACAAGACTGCCTTCTGGGTGCAGGACTATCACTTCCTGGCGCTCGGCGCGGAACTGCGCGAGCTCAGCGTCGACGATCCCGTCGGCTTCTTCCTGCACACGCCGTGGCCCGTGCCTGCGGTGATGCAGGGTGTGCCGAATCACCGCGAACTGATCGAGGCAATGCTGGCCTACGATCTCATCGGCTTCCAGACCGAGGAAGATCGCCAGAATTTCCTCGGCTATATCAGCCAGGACCTCGGGCTGACGGCCGAGGACGGCATCGTCGTCTCGCGGCATGGCCGGACGCAGTGTCAGGTCTTTCCGATCGGAATCGATGCGGAAAAATTCGCGCAATATGCCGCGAAGTCGATTTCGCATCCCGACGTGTCGCGGCTGCGCAAGAGTCTCAATGGCGAAAAACTCGCGATCGGCGTCGACCGGCTCGATTATTCCAAGGGCCTCGTCAACCGCGTCAGCGCGTTCGATCGCCTGTGGACCGAGCAGCCAAACCTCGCGCGCAGCATTTCGCTGTTGCAGATCGCCAACCCCTCGCGTGGCGGCATCGAGGCCTATGGCAATCTCCAGAACGAGGTCGCCCGCCTCGTGACCGACGTCAACGGCCGCCATGGCGAGGTGGACTGGACGCCGATCCGCTATCTCAACAAGGGCTTTAGCCAGGCCGTGCTTGCCGGCCTTTATCGTACGGCGCAGGTCGGCGTGGTGACGCCGTTGCATGACGGCATGAACCTGGTCGCCAAGGAATACGTCGCCGCGCAAAACCCCGCGGACCCGGGCGTGCTCGTGTTGTCGAAATTCGCAGGCGCCGCCAACGAGCTCGACACGGCGCTGCTGGTCAATCCGCACGATATCGACGGCATGGCGCGTGCGATCTCGATCGCGGTCTCCATGCCGTTGACCGAGCGTCGCATGCGCTGGGAAGCGATGATGAAGAAGTTGCGCGGCCACACCATCCAGCAATGGTCCGCCGATTTCGTTGCGACGCTGGAAGCGTGCCGGGGCGAAAGGGCAGCCGTCGCACCGCTCGCCGCACAACCGCCGCAGGCGCTGCGCTGGCTGCGCTCTGCAATCTCAGGCGCAAGGTTGATTTGAGTGCTGACCCTTCTCCCACGATGGGAGAAGGGAAGAGCATTCACTCAATAACAATACGACACCCCGTCGAGGATCGCGCAGCGCGTTTTGTTGAGCGCGTTGGGATCATCCAACGGCACCTTGCCTTTGCCCTCGCCGACGAAGACGCCGGTGCCGACATGCACGGATGATTTGTTGCCGATGATGACGCTCGGATGCGGCGCGGCACTCGAGCGTGTGCCGTCGGCCCAGATGATGGATTCGCCCGCGAGCACCCCGCGCCGGCCGTCATTGCAGGTGACGTCGATGCCCTGGCGTGTGCAGACCTGCGCCGCAGCGGGCGCGATCGCGGCAAAGGTGAGTGCCGACAGGATGCCCAATAGGGCGATGGATCGATGCTTGGTCATGGAGCCCCTCTTGGCGTCCGCCGGTCTTGCCGACATTGGCTATGTGAATCGTCGCGCCGGAGCCACATCCGGTTCAGCCGGCGTGCCGTCCGAAGGCCACCGAACCGGATAATATTCTCTTTAAGATACAGTTACTTAACGAAATCTCGCCGGAGAGCCAAGCAGTCCCTTGCAAAATCGGCGGCGCCCCTTCAAGAGAGGGCGCTCCGGAGAGATGGCCGAGTGGCTTAAGGCGCACGCTTGGAAAGCGTGTGTGCGGGAAACCGTACCGTGGGTTCGAATCCCACTCTCTCCGCCAGCCAGCCGACGCTATTTCGTACTGCTATATGGAGACAAGCTAAAAATCCGGCCGTTTTTCCTGCATTTTTCTCACCAGAGAAATCCGATCGTCGATCCAAATAGCATTCGCTTGGCCCGGAGAATCGAATTTTCTCCAAATCTTTGTACCCCGCGAACTCGGTCTAGTACGGCATTTTCCGGCAGACCAAGGGCTTATTGGGAAGCGGTTTGTATCTCCCTCGCTCAACCGGATGAGAACGGAATTGCGGATTCGATTCGTCCCCGACGGCTGCGGTGCGCTTAGACAAGCCAGGGTAAGTAGCCGGCCACGGGTCCCTCTGGCATATGAATTCGTCCGCGGGTAATTCGCACCCCTCGGTCTCGGTAGCTGGCGCACTTAAAAAGTTAGGTTGACACGGTTGACAAAGTTGACGTCGAGGTTGACCCGCAACCGGCCCCTCACCAGTCAGCAGACCAAAATTTTCAGGTTAACGCGGTTAACACGTCAGTTAACACCACCGACACTTCTTTGTCCGAAACCAGCCCTTCCTGCGCGCGCGGGCGCGCGCTTAGTCGCCATATGCTCCGCATCCGCCTAATAGCGGTTCACCTCTTGGCCAGATCGCGACGCGATTTTGCTTCCGTCGACAATTCGGTCACCGGGATGCAGCACGACGCGGTCGCCGACAGCGAGCCCTGACAGAACTTCGGCCATCCGATTATTGCGGTGGCCGATCTGGACCGCGGTCGTTCTTGCGTAGCCGTTTTGGTCGACAAAAATGGCCCATTGATCGCCTTTCCGGAATAGCGCACTCACAGGGACGCTCAGGGCATCCGAAGCGCTCCACGTGGTGACATGGACAACGACGCGGTAGTCGTGGCCAAGCGAGGCCCAACTCTCCGGCGGGTCCACAAAGTCGATGGTCACCCGGACGCGCTGCTCCTCGATTCCAAGCGCCGAGACCTTCAGGAAGCCAGCCGGATCCACTCGGACAACCTTGCCGCTGACGGGCTGCCCGCCCCAGCCGTCGATCCGGACGGGCGCGCCCACCTTGATCTGGACGGCATCGGTCGAAAGCAGGTCAGCCACGACCTCCAGATCGAGAGGGTTGCCGATGTCGACCAGCGGTGTTCCAGGCAAAACCGTCGCCTCGCTGTCCTGAATGATCTTCAGCACCCGTCCGCTTGCCGGCGCGAGCACCCGGACACAGCAGGTCGGCTCTGCCGACGGCGCGGCGTTGGCCGGGTCCATCAAACGGGCCGCCAGGCTGGTGCGCACCGCGCGACGCATGTCGACCTGAGCCTTGGCGCTTGCCAGGGCGGCCTCGTTGGTGGCGACCTCGAACTTCGCCTTGTCGAAGGCCTGGGCGGAAATGGTCTGCGTCCGTGAGAGCGCCTGGGCTCGCTGGAATTCGGTCCGGGAGAAGTCCAGCGCGGCTTCGATCCGCTTCACCTCTGCTTCCTGCTGCTGAATGGCTGCGTCCGCGGCCAGGACCTCGGCCTGAAGCTGGTCGCGCGAACGAACGTCGATGAAGCCCGGCAGCGTCGGCTGCATCAGGGCGATGACGGTCCGGTTGGAGACGACCTCGTCGCCGATGTGAAGCGACGGCCCCCGTTCGCCGAGCGGGTGCGAGATCCTCAGCACCTTTCCGGCGATGGGCGCCGAGACGGTGTAGACGTGGCGAACGTGAGTCTTGCCGTCGTCATCGGCGGTGACTTCGATCGGGCCCTTCGCGACCGTTGCGAGATCGACCAGGGCCGGCCGAGGCCAGGCGAACCAGGCCAGTCCTCCCGCGATCGCGGCTAGAAGCGCAGCACCGATGATACGTTTGGTCCAGTTCGGCGGCATGGCTAATCTCGCGTCTTGAGGACCGCGACAAGGTCCAGTTTATCGATGCGTTCACGGATGACCGCCGCGGAAGCGACGGCAGCCAGCACCACGACGGACGTTGCGACGACATACGTCGAATGCTCGACGACGAGGCGGACGCGCATCAGTTCGCCGGCCAGGTTCGTCTTCATGACCCACGCCAGCCCGTAACCCATCACCCAGCCCGGCGGCTGGGCGATCAGTGTCAGGATGGCGAGCTCGAGCAGGAGGATGCGCAGCACCTCGCCGCGCGTGAAGCCGAGCACGCGCAGGCTTGCCAGTTCCCGCGCCCGTTCGGAGAGCGAGATCCGCGCGTTGTTGTAGACGACGCCGAATGCGATCACGGCGGCGAGCCCGGTGTAGATGCTCGCCATCGTGGTGACGAGCAGCGCAACGGACTTGCGAAAATTGTCCAGCGACACGCGCTGCAGAGCTACGCCACCGACCGTCGGCATGGACTTCACTGCCGCGTAGAAGTCTTCCTTCCGGTTCTCGTCGAGGCTGAGGTTCACGCTGTTCACGACAGGCGCCTCGCGCATCAGCTTCCGGAGCGCCTCGATGTCCATCATTCCCCTGATGCCGAAATAGTCCTCGACGGTTGCCACGATCGGCATCGTGACCGTGCGGCGGGCGCCCTCCAGCAGATCGATCTCGACGGTGTCGCCGGCTCCGACGCCGAGGATATGGCCGAGCATGCCCGAGATCGCGAGGCCCGTCTGTGGAAGCACGACGGGTTGAAGGTCGACGTCGATGATGCGCCTCAGATCGGCGTCAAGGCGGCGGCTGCTGATCGTGATCCGACGTTCGACGTTGCCATGGCGGATCCGAACGGGCACTTCGCGGAACGGCTCCGTGGCGAGAACGCCCGGAAGCCGGTTCACTTGCTCGACGACGTTCTCGACCCGCTTCTCGACGAAGCCGATGGTCGCGTCCTGCCGGTCGGCGAGGAAATAGGTCACGTCGATCAGCTGCTCCATCGTGTCCCGGGTGAACAGCGAGGCGATCAGGATTGCGGTGGCCAGCGCCATCCCAAGGGCCGTGAACGCCGCCCGCACCGGATGCCGCGCGATGTTGCGGACCATCATCAGCGTCGGCTGCGACACGATCTGGTCGAGCTGGATGCTCGCAGGAAGCAGCCGCCTGTAGACCGGAGGGGCAGGGGGTTGCATGGCGACGGCGGGCGGCAGCTTCACCACGTCGCGCAGCGCCCGTAACGCGCCGATCGCGGCAGCCGCTGCGCTGAGCGCGCCCGCGGTGACGTACAGATCCGGCGCCTTCGCGAATACCAGGAACGGGAAGTGGAAGAAATCGCCGAACAGCGCTGTGACGCGCAATCCGAGCCATGTGCCCGCGACGCCGCCCAGGATGATGCCGATCACGACGATCAGGGCGACGAACTTGAAATAGTGCAGCACGATGCTGCTATTTGAATAGCCCAGCGCCTTGAGCAGGCCGATCTGCTCGCGCTCGAGCGCGACCAGCCGGCTCAGGGTGAGATTGACCAGGAACGCGGCGACCAGAAGAAAGATCGGCGGCAGCGTACGGCTCATGTTGTTGAGCATGTCGAGCTCATGATCGAGCCAGGCGTGCGAGGTCTGGTCCTTCCGGCCGTGGGCCGCCTGTCCGCCATAGGGGTCGAGCAAGGCGTCGAGCCGCGAGATCACCTCGCGCTCCGAGGTGTCAGGCTGCAGCTTGATCGACACCGCGGAGAAGGCGCCGTCGAGATCGTAGACGCTGGCGAGCGCCTTTTCCGACATCCAGACGATCGCATAGCGACGGTCATCCGGCATCAGGTCGCCGGGGCCAACCGTGTAGACGAACTCGGGTGACAGCGCGGTGCCGACGATGACGAGCTCGCGCTTCTTGCCGTTCAGGATGGCCGAGAACCGCGCCCCTTCGGAGAAGCCGTGAGCCCGGGCGAACGGCTCGTTGACCACCACTTCCTCCGCCCGTCCGGGTTCGGGAAGCCGTCCGGAGCGCATGTAGAGCCGATTGAGACGCGGCTCGCTGTTGTCCGGCAGCGAAACGACTTGTCCGCTGGCCGGCTCGGAAAAGCCGGGAATGTCGAGCAGCGCCAGCTTGGCGATGCGGGTGTCGACGGCGGCGACGCCTGGGATCTCCGCCATCCTGTCGGCGAGCGCCTTGGGCGCACGCTTCACCTGCGCGAACACGTTGCCGAACCCATATCGTTCGTAATATGCGATCCGGGTCTCTTCCAGCGAGCGATGCGATCCGACGGCGAGCACCAGCGTGGCGACGCCACCTCCGATGACCAGCGCGACGGCGAACACCTGCGCCCAGAGCCGCCTGACGTCCCGAAACAGCTTGATGTCGAGCGCCGTCATATCGTCACCAGCTAAGCTCGGCCGCTTCGCGCCGGGTCTCGTTCTTCTGGATCCGGGAGATCCGGCCGTCGGCGAAGAACAGCACCCTGTCGGCGACCTCCTGGATGCTGGCGTTGTGCGTGATGATGACTGTGGTCGTGCCGAGCTGCCGGTTGACCCCGAGCAGCGCCTCGATCACGCGAATGCCTGTCTTCGAGTCCAGCGCTCCGGTCGGCTCGTCGCAGAGTAGCACCGCCGGGCGCTTTGCGATTGCGCGCGCGATGGCGACGCGTTGCTGCTCGCCGCCGGATAGCTGGGCGGGAAAGTGATGCATGCGCTCTTCGAGCCCGACCAGGGCGAGGGCGTCGGCGGGCCGCATCGGGTTCCTCGCCACCTCGGTGACCAGCGCGACGTTTTCGTAGGCGGTGAGGCTTGGCACCAGATTGTAGAACTGGAAGACGAAGCCGACGTGGTCGCGGCGATATTTCGTCAGTTCACGGTCTTCGAGGTCCGTCAGGTCCAGATCGCGGAAGAACAGCCTGCCGCTGGTCGGCCGGTCGAGGCCGCCCATGATGTTGAGTAACGTCGTCTTGCCGCTGCCGGAGGGGCCGAGCAGCACGACCACTTCCTTCTCGGCGATTTCGAGGTCCACGTCGTTGAGGGCACGCACCATCACCTCGCCTGAGACGTAGGTCTTCGTCAGTCCCTTCGCTGTGAACACGGCTTCGCTCATGGCTGCCCTTTCGGGACGCGATTGTCGGCCGGATCCGGCGTTCCGGTATTGACGTAGGTCAGGGTCTCGCGCCCGGCTCGACCGCCACCCTCGGAGCAACGGCGGATTCACGGATGAACATTGCAATGCTCGCCGCCCAGACGAGCACCATGCCGAGCAGGACCCATTTGAAATCGGAATGGATCATGAAGTTGACGACGGCCATCAACCCGATCGAAAGCCCGCCGGCAAACGTGGCGCCGGCCGCAGCCATAGCGCGATGGTCACGGAAGGACGTCAAGGCCAGGGTGAGCGCGAGCACTCCCGTAGCCGCCACGTAGCCGCCCATGACGCGAAAGACGTGGGTAAGCCATGATGTCAGTCTGGGCCCGATCGACTGCAACTCCGCCGGAGTAAGGCTCATGTACCGGATGTCCTCCGGCAGCAAGGGCGGCCGAAGGAAGAGGAAGTAGATGCCGACCCCGATCAATAGGATGCCGGAGGCCGCCAGCAGCATCGCGGATGGACGCCAGCGGTACGGTGTGTCGCGCATCGTGGCCGCCCCGGATCAACCGTGACGATAGGTGCTGCCGGTCGAACCCTGACCGAGAATTCGGCTCGACCGCGGTATGAAGCCCGGGACTCCTGCAGCGTATTTCGAATAGGCCTCGCCGAACTCTGACCTGGCGTCCCGCTCCTCGCCGCGCGCGAGCTTCACGTACATGACGGTCAAGACCGGAAACATCGCGAGCGTGAGAATCGTCGGCCATTGCAGCAGGAAGCCGAACATCACCAGGACGAAGCCGACATATTGCGGGTGCCGGACGTAGCTGTAGGGGCCGGTGGTGGCGAGGCTGCGGGTCTGCTGCGCATCGTACAGCACCTTCCAGGCGGCGGAGATCAGAATGAACCCGGCCGCGATGAAGATGAAGCTCAGGATATGGAAGGGCCCGGCGTGCGGATTTGTCTTCCAGCCGAACATCATCTCGAGCAGGTGGCCCGCGTCATGCGAGAACCAGTCGACATTCGGGTATTGCGACTGCAGCCAGCCCGAAAGGAAATAAATGGTGAGCGGGAAGCCGTACATCTCGGCGAATAGCGCCACCAGAAAAGCGCTGAAGGCGCCGAACGAGCGCCAGTCGCGGGAGGTCTGCGGCTTGAAGAAGCTGTAAGCGAACAGGATGAAGACCGCCGAATTGACGATGACCAGGCTCCAGAGGCCGTAGGCGGGCGCGGTGTCGTGCATCACACGCTCCTTGGATCGTTCGGTCGATCGCCGCCATGGTGGCGACCATGTCGTCCATGCATGAAGAAGTGCATCAGCGGACAGGCGAGGAGCGGCAGCCAAACCAGCAATCCGAGCACGTGGGTCCTGTGCTCAGTGAACAAGAGCGCGCCGGCGATGACCATGAATCCCATCAGGACCAAGCCGGCCTTGGCCTTGAGGGACAAGCCCTCCTGAGGGCGCTCTCGATACCCGGAATGGTCCTGCACCGACATTGGCACGCTCCTGTGACTTTCGGAGCATAGTGGCGCCGTTGCTATCATTGTTGACGCAGGTCAACGGCGGTGTCGGCCGTGAATTCTCGGACTCGGCGCAAGCCGCCGTCGACTGGCGCGACTACGTGATCGCCTGCTTGCCGATGAACCGCATGAATGGACGTTGGCCGTCGGCACCGAACAGGACAACCGTGTAGGGCTGCGGCGTGGCCCCCTCCATGCCGGGTGATCCGACCGGCATGCCCGGCACGGAGATGCCGCGGGCGTTCGGTCGGTCGAGAAGAAGTCGGCGGATGGCCTCGGCCGGCACGTGCCCTTCGACGAGATAGCCACCGACTTCGGCCGTGTGACAGGCCGCCAGCTCGGTCGGCACTCCCAGACGGTTTCGGACCGACTCCAGGTCCGATGCTTCCTCCACTCGCACCGCGAATCCGGAATCGCTCAGATGCTGCGCCCAACCGGTGCAGCAGCCGCAATTCGGATCCTTATGCACCAGGACAATCGTCGCTTCGGCATGCGCCGCAGCGGCAGGCCCCACCAGGGCCGCCAGACCCATCAGTTTCACAAGTGACCGGCGCGTTATCGGATAGCTGCAGCCCTTCATCCTTCGCTCTCCTTCACTTCACCGCCATGTGGCCGGTCATTCGGTAACTCCGTGGCGGTGCTCGAGATCCAGTCTACTGCGGCGCCTTGCGGGCCGGCATTCCCATGCCCATCGTGCCTCCCGCCCGCATCGCCGACATCATCGGCATCATACCCATATTCGGCGCGAGCAGTTCGTCGGCGGACTTCTTCTGCTCGTCGGAAAACGTCGCGACCAGGTTCGAGAGCGCCGACTTCATCGCCCGGGTTCCTTCCAGCCGGGCCGCGAACCACTTCTCCTGCAAGCCAAGCTTTTCGACCAGCCCTGGAGAGCCTGCGCCCTGTTGAGACATCATCGAGCTGCGCATGTCTCCCAGTGTCTTGGCGTTAGTCCGCAGCGCATCGGCGAACGCATTCCAGGCAGACTGCTGGGCGTCCGTGATCTTGAGCTCGGTCCGGAGGAACGCGATGCGTCCTTCGACGCGATCGATTGTCTCCATGCCGCCCATTCCGTCTCCGCTGCCAGACTGACGCATCATGCCCATCATCCGCATCATGTCCGACATCGGCATGTTGCCGCCCATCATGTTCATCATGCCGCCGCCCATCATGCCCTGAGAGGGGCCGGCGTTGCGCGGAGTCTCCGGTGGCGTAGTCGGCTTTGCCGCGGGCGCCTCCTTCTGATCCGGATGATGGCCCTGGTGCTCGGCAGGCGATTGCGCGAGGGCGGGGCTGCCGAGGATCGCGAGCAGCAGGGTTGCCGCAAGTGTTGGGCGTCGCATCGTGGTTCTCCTGAAATTCAGCGTCTCGCTTGATTCTGCCGATTGCCGATCAAGTCGAGTTGACCCAGGTCAACGAACGGGGCCGTCGCGACAGGATTACCAAACGTTCATTCTTTGAGACCGCTCAAAGCGGAACGCGCCGTTGAGTCTTACCGTGAAGCCTCCTGCAATCCGGAGACCCGAACATGATCACGAAGAAGCTCTTGGCCGCCCTTGGCGTCGTTTCCCTCCTGACCGTTCCGGCGATGGCTCAGACCACCGACAAGGAAAAGAGCGGCCACCACTACAGCGGTGGTCCGAAGACCGAAAGCCTTCACCACATGGGTAAGAAGGAGACGACCGGCTCCTCGAAGAAAACTACATCAGGCGGTCATCACTACACCGGCGGACCGAACACGGCGTCGCCCCACCATATGGGCGAAAAGGACAAGTGACCCCGTACAGCGCCGGTCTGGGATGGTCGCGTCTTCTCAGACCGGCGCCGCGTATGAGACGCGCCTTCATGCAATGGTCGACCAAGCTCGAGGAGCAGCGCCTGACGCCGTCTACCGGCCGTGCTTTGACCGACAGCCCTGAAGCCCCCCGATCTCGTCTCCTTTTCGCCCTCAAGATCATCGGAAACGTGGCCTTATTTGACTTGACGTAAACCCTCAGCGGGCCTGGACCGCACCAGACAATTTCCTCCTGACAATAACTCGCAATCTGCGACGCCTTGGCGAGCCACCTGCGGCCTCTTTGCACTTGGACTATCCCCTCCGGGGGGATAGGGTTGGCTATGACAAGCAAACACGTTCATGAAACTCACCCCGATATCGTCAAGCGGCTGCGGCGGGCCGAAGGGCATCTGCGCGGGGTCATCGAAATGTTCGGCGATGGGCGATCCTGCCTCGACCTTGCCCAGCAACTTCATGCCGTCGAAAAGGCGATTAGCGAGGCCAAGCGAGCCTTGATCCACGATCACGTCGATCACTGCCTGGACGCAGCCGCGAACGGGTCCGCGAAATCGGCCAAGAGCGTGCTCGCCGAATTCAAGGCCATCTCGAAATACCTTTAACGGCTGTCCGGCCCGTCCCCCGTCAGAGCTGCCCGATGGCAAGTCGTTCTTTCATTGTAGTCGTCTCCTTTCTGGCAGGCGCCGCGGTCGTGGCGCTGGTCCCGGACGTTTCGATCAGGCTGCAGCGCGCTGCCGGAATCCTGCCAGGCAAGACCGTCGCCCAAGGCGACAGCAAGCCCAGCCAGGGCGAGCCAAGACCGCTCGTGATCGCGATGGACGACGAGCGGATCAAGCTCGCCGACATCGCGTTGACGAAGGTGGAGGCTGGAACGGTCGCGAGGCGCCTGACCGTTCCCGGCACGATCATTCCGGATGCGGACAGAGTGGCCCATGTCTCGGTGAAACTGTCGGGCACCGTTGCAGAACTTCGCAAGAAGATCGGCGACGATGTCGAGAGGGGCGAGATTTTGGCCGTTCTCGAAAGCCGCGAGGTGGCCGATGCCAAGAGCGAGTATCTCGCCGCGCGCCTTGCGAACGAGCTGCAGCAGGATCTCGCCGCACGCGACAAGGCGCTGTGGGAAGGACGTGCGGTTCCGGAGCTGCAATACATCAAATCGCGCAATGCCGCTGCGCAGACCGAGATGCGCTTCAACATCGCGCGTCAAAAATTGCTGGCGCTCGGCGTCGAGGCCAACGAAATCGCAGGTCTCCCGCAGTCCCCGGACGCGCTGCTGCGCAGCCAGAACGTCCGCGCGCCGATCTCGGGACGGCTCGCCGAGCGCAAGGTCGAGCTCGGAACCGCGGTCGGCCGCGATAATCTCGAAACGGAGCTGTTCGTCATCGTCGATCTCAGCCGCGTGTGGGTCGAACTGTCGGTCTCCTCCGGTGACCTGCCTCTGGTCAAAGAGGGCCAATCGGTCCGTGTCTCCGCGCGCGGACTTTCGGAAACGGCGACGGGCAAGGTCGTGTTTGTAAGTCCCTTGCTCGACAAGGAGACCAGGACCGCCCGCGTGGTGGCCGCGCTCGACAACACCGGCGGGCACTGGCGTCCGGGATCGTTCGTCACGACCGCAATCGCGCTTAGCGAACGCCGCGTCGACGTGGTGGTGCCGGCGAGCGCAGTCCAGAACGTTGACGGCGGCAAGGCCGTGTTCGTGCGCACCAAGGACGGATTTGAAAAGCGCAACGTCGTGGCGGGCGAGCAGGACGGCCAGACCATCGAAATCGTCTCCGGCGTTGCCGTCGGCGAGTCCATCGCCGTTTCAAACACGTTCTCGCTCAAGGCGGAGCTCGCAAAACCCCGCGACGAGGATTAGGTCATGATCGCGCGGATCGTCGACTTCTCCGTTCGTCGGCGCTGGCTGGTACTGCTGGTGACGCTTGCGGCTGCCACCTCCGGCTTCTGGTCGCTGACCCGCCTGCCGATCGACGCCGTCCCCGATGTGACCAACGTGCAGGTCCAGATCAATGCGGTTGCGCCGGCCCTGACGCCGGTCGAGATCGAAAAGCAGGTTACGGTGGCCCTGGAGACGGCTCTGGCCGGGACCCCCGGGCTCGACTCCACGCGGTCGTTCTCGCGCAATGGCTTTGCGCAGATCACGGCGGTCTTCGCCGACCGCACCGACATCTATTTCGCCCGCCAGCAGGTGGCCGAACGCATCAATGAGGCAAAGGCCAATCTGCCGCCCCATGTGGACGTTAAGATGGGACCGATCTCGACGGGCCTTGGCGAGATCTATTGGTGGGCGGTCGAATATGGAAAGCCCGGCGCAACCGCGAAGGTCGAGGACGGCAAGCCGGGCTGGCAGACCGACGGCAGCTATCTCACGCCCGAGGGCGAGCGCCTGACCGATGATTTCCAGCGCACGGTTTATCTCAGGACCGTGCAGGACTGGATCATCCGTCCGCAGATTCGGACTGTCCCAGGCGTTGCCGGTGCGGACGCAATCGGCGGCTATGTCAAGCAGTTCCAGGTGCAGCCGGATCCGGCGCGCCTGACGGCCTACGGCCTGTCGTTTGGTCAGGTGATCGCCGCCATCGAGGCGAACAATGTCAGCCGCGGCGCCAACTTCATCGAGCGGAACGGTGAGGGCGTCGTGGTCCGCGCCAGCGGGCGTGTCGAGAATATCGACGACATAGGCAAGATTGTCGTGACGACGCGGGGCGGCGTGCCGGTCCGCGTTTCCGATATCGGCGACGTCACGATCGGAAAGGAACTGCGCACCGGCAGCGCCAGCGTGGACGGCCGAGAGGTGGTGCTCGGCACTGCGCTGATGCTGGTCGGCGGCAACAGCCGCACGGTGGCCGCCGCGGCCGACCGCAAGATCAGAGAAGTCAGCCGTACGCTGCCGCCGGGCATTCATGCGCGCACGGTATTGAACCGCACGCAGCTCGTCGACGCGACAATCCAAACGGTTGCGACCAACCTCGCCGAAGGCGCGCTCCTCGTCATCGCAGTCCTGTTCCTGATGCTCGGCAACTTTCGTGCGGCGCTGGTCGCGGCCTGTGTCATTCCACTGACAATGCTTCTGACCGCGACCGGCATGCTGGGAGGCAAGCTCAGCGCCAATCTCATGAGCCTCGGCGCGCTCGATTTCGGCCTGATCGTGGACGGCGCGGTGATTATCACGGAAAACAGCCTGCGCCATCTGGCGGAACGGCAGCGCGATGTTGGGCGAACCCTGCTGCTGCACGAACGCCTCGATACGGTGACCGCATCGGCGACCGAGATGATCCGGCCAACGGTCTATGGCCAGCTGATCATCATCCTGGTCTACGTTCCCTTGCTGACCTTCACCGGCGTCGAAGGCAAGACCTTCGAGCCGATGGCACTCACGGTCATGATCGCGCTGATGGCTGCCTTCGTGTTGTCGCTGACCTTCGTGCCGGCGGCGATTGCGATCGCGATCTCAAAACCGGTGCGCGAGCAGGAAAACGCGATCATTCGTACCCTGAAATCCGCCTATGCGCCGCTGCTATCCCGCGCTGCGGTCTCCCCGCTGCCGGTGATGGGCATCGCCCTGCTGCTGGTCGTCGGCGCGGCAGCCCTATTCAGCCGCCTCGGACAGGAGTTCACGCCGACGCTGGACGAGAAGAACATCGTGATGGAAGTCAAGCGCGTTCCCAGCACCTCGCTGGCACAGGCGCAGGCGATGCAGCTCCTGATCGAGCGTACCGTCAGCAAGTTTCCCCAAGTCGCCTTCGTGTTTTCGCGCACCGGCACGCCGGACCTCGCCGCCGACCCGATGCCGCCAAGCGCCTCCGACACCTACATCATCGTCAAGCCGCAGCACGAATGGCCTGATCCCTCGATGTCCAAGGACGATCTCATCAAGACGATCGAAGCCGAGGCGGGCAAGCTGCCAGGTAACAAGCTCGGCTTCTCGCAGCCGATCGAGATGCGCTTCAACGAGCTGATCGCCGGCGTGCGCGAAGATCTGGCGGTCAAGGTGTTCGGCGACGACTTTGCCGAAATGCAGCGCACGGCAGCCGACATCGCCAATGTGCTGCGCCGCATCGACGGCGCGCAGAACGTCAAAGTCGAAGAGACCTCCGGCCTGCCGTTCCTCGAAATCAAGATCGACAAGGCCGAGATCGCGCGCCGCGGACTCAACCTCGCGACCATCCAGGACCTGATCGAGATAGCGGTCGGCGGGCGCGTCGCCGGGCTGGTCTTCGAGGGCGACCGCCGCTTCCAGATCGTCGTCCGCCTGAACGATGCGCTGCGCTCCGACATCTCAGCGCTGGAGAACCTGCCGGTGCCGCTGCCGCATGCCAATCCCGACGCGCCGGCCGCGTCCATTCCGCTGCGCACGCTCGCCGCCTTCGAGCAGACGGATGGCGCCAACCAGATCAGCCGGGAGAACGGCAAGCGGCGGGTGGTCGCAACGGCCGAGGTGCGCGGGCGGGATATCGGGTCCCTGGTTGCGGAGGCGCAGGCCAAGGTCGCCGAGCAGGTGAAGCTCGCCCCGGGCGGCTATCTGACCTGGGGCGGCCAGTTCGAAAATTTCTCCGTCGCGCGCCAGCGGCTGCTGTTCGTCGTGCCGGGCTGCTTCGTGCTGATCTTCCTGCTGCTGCTCGGGGCGCTGGGATCGGCGCGCGATGCGTTGCTCGTCTTCAGTGCCGTGCCGCTGGCCCTGACCGGCGGCATCGTTGCGCTCTGGCTACGCGGCATGCCGTTCTCAATCTCGGCTGCCGTCGGCTTCATCGCACTGTCCGGCGTCGCCGTGCTGAACGGCCTGGTGATGCTGAGCCAGATCCGCAAGCTGATTGATGACGGCCTGGACACGCTCGATGCGATCAGGGAGGGGGCTCTGACCCGTTTCAGGCCCGTGCTCATGACCGCATTGGTGGCCTCGCTCGGATTTGTGCCGATGGCGTTGGCGACCGGCACCGGCGCGGAAGTTCAGCGGCCACTTGCGACCGTCGTCATCGGAGGGCTGCTCACGGCGACGGTGCTGACGCTGCTCGTCCTGCCGGCGCTCTACGCCTATTTCGCGCCGCGGCACGCGGGGCCGGTGCGCGATCGATACTTCGTTCCGAAGCGCGCCGCAGAATAATTTGGATGTCGTCAAAGCCGGGTGCCGTACTTCGGCACAACGAGACTGCACCGGCTAGATGATCAGCACGGCGCCTGACATGAGGAGCAGCACCAGCACGATCCTGCGGAACATTGCCTCGTCCAGTCGGCCGAACAGTTTCAGGCCAAGCCAGGTCCCCGCGAGAAGCGCAGGCAAGCCAATCAGGAACAGCTTGATCGTCTCCGGAGTGATGGCGCTCCTGACGCCGATCCACAGCGCGCTCATCAGGAAGATCGCGGCCGCCACCGGCTGGAATACCGTGCGCTGCACCTCTTTCGGCCAGCCGCGCAGCCCGCACCAGATGGTGACGAGAATACCGGCGAGGCCGGTGATGCCGCAGAGCACGCCATTGAGAAAGCCGACGCTGGCATCCGCCACTGCGCCGCCGGCCTTGATCGGACGGATCGATGGACGGAGCAGAGCATAGAGGCAGTACAACACGAGGAAGGCGCCGACACCCGCGCGCACATGGGCAGGATTGGCCCAGGTGAGGATGCCGACGCCGACGGGAACGCCCATCGCTGCGCCGACCACAAACGGCCAGAGCTTCTGGTAATCGAGCAACCGCCTCAGCTTCCAGACCGAGTAGCCCTGAACGATCAGGCCGAAGGCGATGATCAGGGTGGCCGTCTGAAGCGGCGTGAGGATGTAGAGCCAGATCGAGGCGACGACGAGCCCAAAGGCAAAGCCGGAGAGGCCAGCGATCAGCGCGCCGGCGAATGTTGCGAGAATGAAGATCGGAAGTTCGAATGAAAACCCATCCATGTGCTCGCTCCAAATCAAAGCGAGCAGCGCTTGAATGGGATCACCATTTCATGGGGAGGCTGCTGCGTCCCCAGGGAATCAGCCTAGGTGAGGAGGCGCATTGGCGCAAGCCGTGCGCTGTCGCCGACTTTCGCTTCTCCCCGACCGAACCACGGTGGCTTCCACCTTCTCGATAGTTGGATGAGTCCACGCGGTTTCAGATTGACACAATGACACATTTTTCTGAAGGTTGGCTCATGGGGAAAGCGATCCCCACGAGGCGGCATGCCCAAGAATCGCGTCCGGTCTTCTCACCTAAGGACGCAGCATGTCTGATATCAAATTCACCCTTCCATATTTTGCAGTACCGGCGGACGGTTCTAGCGGCGTGGATCAGCAGGCGGCAATTCCGCCTCAAGTATCCACTGTCGTGTTCTCTGGGGACGTCGCACGGGTCATCGAAGGCTTTGCCCTCGCGCTTGACCTCATGGCCGCCAACCAGGACCTACTGATTACAGAGGCCACGTTGAGCGAGCGCGAATTGCCCGACGAGGATTAGCGATGATGCGTATCAGTCATTTCTGCTTACGCGTGGTCCTGGCGGCGTCCATTGGATTGTTTGCGCCAGAGTTTATGACCACATCAGCCTGGGCCGATACTGATGGAGGCAACAAGACAATTGTTTTCGTCTGTCTGCATGGCGTGGTGAACAGTCAGATGGCGGCCGCCTATTTCAACAAGGCGGCAAGCGAACGCGGCTTGCCCTACCGGGCGGTTTCGCGCGGCATTGATCCGTATTCGTCAATTCCGGTCCCCATTCGGGACGGGCTCGCTCTGGATGGCCTCGACCCCACCAATGCACCGGGCGTGCTGACGCCGGCGGATGCGAATAATGCAGGCCGTCTGCTGGCGTTTGACGCGGTGCCGGCCGAACTGAAAGGCAATGCCAGCGTGACATACTGGTCCGGCGTTCCGTTGGGCATCAATGACTACGATGCGGCGCGTGACGCGATTCTTCAGCGGATCGACGAGCTGATTTCGACGCTGGCCATGGAATAAGGGAGCTTTGGTGCTCGCACCGCGTTGGTGTGTCGGCGGACCCAATTTCATCGATTCAGCCAAGGAACACAGATCATGTCGACACGATTGATCCCCCGAGCAATCCTTTGCTTTATCTGGCTGGCCGGTATCTTTTCGCCTGCCCTTGCTCTCACCCAAGAGGAACTCGTGGCCAAGCTGCAAGCCGCCGGCTATTCGCAGGTTCGCGATATCAAATCTACGGCAGAAGGTATCTCCGTCAAGGCGACAAAAGACGGTAAGGACGTTTCCCTCGTCGTCGACAGCAGTGGTCAATTCAAGGAGCGGAAGTAGGGGCAGGAGCTCCGCTCACGCAAGTGTTTCAAGCGGCACTCTCGCCGTGCGGTCTGACGTGATCATGCGCTAGTTCATCAGGTCGCGCATGATCGTTGAGATTTATCTTCAGTTCACGCGATCCCGGCGATCCACGTGCGAGACTGCTCTGTGGCATCACTTCCGTGACGGGTCGCAACTAGTTTGCAAACTTCCCGGCTGGTTTTCCACCCTTCACCATTTCCTGGGCATAGGCGTACAGTGCATCATAGACGATCCACTCGGCGGCGTTGAGTGCATGATCGTCCTTGTAGCCGAGGCGGCGGAAACCTTCGGCTACCGCCTGTAAACCGGGTCCTTCGGCCTGCTGATAAAGAGTATTGTCCGTGTCGGCACCGTTCACGATTCTGCCGAGAAGGACGAGCGCCGCATCGTTCGTTAGCTTGTATTTCTTCAGTATCGCTTCGAACGAGCATTCCTTGCCATGGTGGCCGAGTTCGACGTCCTTGACGTCATAAGGAATGGCGTCGAGCCGCTTAGCCTCGGCCATGACCTTGTCAGCCGGCGAAAAGATGAATTCGGCATCCTTGTCGACGAATTTCTTGATGAGCCAGGGGCAGGCGACGCGATCGACTTTGACGTGTTCTCGGGTAATCCACTTCATCTTGTCCTCCTCTTGATCTTGGCAGATCACGCATCCGCCACAACGAGAATCCCGCCGTGGGTGGGTGAGATGACGTAGAGCTGGTCCGGAACCACCAGCGCCGTCGTGTGTGCACCGACACCCGTAGTCGTCTGAATAGCGGTGCCGGTTCGCGGATCGATGGTTTCGACCAGTCCGGGCTCGCCGATCGCCACGTGGACGCGGCCGGTGGCAGGATTGAAGAAGGTTACGTCCGGTGGGCCGGTGATAGGCCAGACATTGGCGACCTCGCCGGAGGTACTGTCGAGTTCGACCAGTGCGCCGTCGTCGCAAGCGGCGTAGAGACGCCCACGCGAATGGTCGATATCAAGGCCATGAGCGCCGCCCGATGGGAGCTTCCACTGCGCAATCGGGAGTAGATTGGGCAGGCTGGCAACGAGCACCATCGACGGATCGCGGATACAGAGGAATACCCGCTTTGCTTCCGCGTCCGTCACGCACCAGCGCGGCCGGCCCGGAAGGTCTATCGACGTGTGCTTCTGATCGTTCAGGCCGAACGCATGCAGCGTTGGCGTCTCCCGCTCGTCGCCGATGCAGGCGACGATCCCGAGCGAAAGGTGCTTGACGATCGCAGCGCCATTTGGCCGGGCGCCGGTTTTGAACACGGCCTTGGTCTCGAATGTCGCCGCATCCAGCCAGGCGAGGCTCGCAGAGCCGCGGTTGGTTACGAGGATTTCACCGTCGTCGGCGACGGCACCGGCGACACCTGGGAAGCCCGGCAACGTCGTTTCATGCCTGCCCGCATCGTGATCGATCACCTCGACCGTGCTGCGCGCGGTATGCGCGATGAAAACCCGCCGGGTCTTGGGATCGAAAGCGGCGTGATCGAAGGCGCTATCTGCAGCACCCGGTATTTTGATGATGCCAAGGCTCTTCAAGGGCATGGCGACCTCACGCCGCTACGCTGCCGAGAGCGGGCACTCCGTTGGATGGATTGAATGAAGACTCCGTCCACGTGCAATCTCCCCGAAAAATCGAGCGTTGCACAGAGCTTGGACGGTCCGCCCGTCTGGCGGGGAGTCTGTGTTTCCCCGTGGCATCAATTTAGGCCTTGCAAGAGGTGCCGACAAGGCTGGATCTGCAAGGTCAGTATTTTGGTCGGTGCGAGTTCGCCCACTCGCGGGCATGCGGAATGGGTACACGTGGCGGCAGGATCGCACGAAGCTTTTGCGTTGTCGGCAGACCTTCCATGCGCTCCCGCCAGCGGCAAAAGGCCGGATATTTTGGGTACATGGACTTGCCCTCTTCAGTCAGGCTGAACGCAAATGTGCTCGGCAACAGGAAGAAATCCGCGATCGTGAGTTCCGACCCAACCAAATAGTCCTGGCCGTGCGCGAGTTCGCGTTCGATGACCTTGAGCGTCGTTTCGACCTTTGGCAGTGCATGCGCCACGACCTTCTCGTCGGACGCGATCCCGAGCTCCGGAAAGACCAGCCGCTCATGGGTCACGTGATGGATCATGTAGGGGTAGACGTAGGAATTGACGATGCCGATCCATTGGTTCATGCGCGCCCGCGCGCGTGGATCTCGCGGCGTCAGCCGAGCTCCCTCGAACGCCTCGTCGATATAACTCACGATGGCGCTTGTCTCGTAGACGATGAAGTCGTCGTGTCGGAGGATGGGCACGCGGTTGAAGGGGTGCAGCGCGAGGTGTTCGGCCTTGCCCATCACCGGCTCGAGGTCCTGGAATGTGTAGGCGACGTCCTTGTGGGTCAGGACGAGCCGCACGATGTTGACGAACGTGCTCCGTGGAAAGCCGTAGACAATGATCTCGGACATCTTTCTCCTCCCCGTCCTTTCGCTTGTGGTCGATCGAGTTCGATTAGCGCCAGAACGGCATGTCGGCCTGCTCCAGGGCCTCTTCCCGGGTGAGCCCGAGATCGGCAAGGAGGTGGGGATCATCGGCAATCGCGCGCAGATCGGCGCGCTGGTGCTTCCGCTCGCTCCTCGTGAGCCAGCCGTCGAGGAGCTTCAGCCATGAATTTGGTTGATGATCCGCGGTCGTCGTGCCGCGTCGCACTCGCACTGGAAAGTCACTATCTGCAAAAATCGTTGACATATTGCGGCTCCAAATCCCATGATTTCGCATTGTCGCCGCCTGCATAGGGCCGGCGGGGCGCAATCCGCAAAGCATCGTTTCTCAGGCCTGCCCCAATTTTTCTCATGAACTCCCCTAGGAAGCTTCGCAATGCGCCCGCACTTGCCGCCGCTGAACGCTCTGAAGGCCTTCGAAGCCGCAGCCCGGCATGAAAGCTTTACGCGCGCCGCAGAAGAGCTGTGTGTCACCCAGGGTGCGGTGAGCCACCAGGTGAAGGCGCTTGAGACCGAACTTGCGATCAAACTCTTCAATCGTGAGCGGCAGCGACTGATTATCACCGAGGCGGGCAGGGACTATCTCGCCGTTGTGCGTGACGCGCTGGATCGAATCGCTGCGGGCACCGAGCGTTTGTTGCAGCGGCAGAGCGCAGGCGTTCTCACCGTCAGCACCTCGCCGGATTTTGCCGCCAAATGGCTGGTGCATCGGCTCGGTCATTTCGCGGGGGCGCATTCCGGCATCGATCTCCGCGTCTCGGCCACGATGCATCACGTCGATTTTGCCCGCGAGGAGGTCGATCTTGCCGTGCGCCACGGCGACGGAAATTGGCCGGGTCTCGATGCCGTAAGGCTCTCCTCGGAACGGCTGTTTGCCGTATGCAGTCCAAAGTTACTGTCGGGCCGCCGCCGCATCAGCGGGGTCGCCGATATTCTCAAATTTCCTCTGATCCACCTGGACAGCCGATCCGACTGGGCGAATTGGCTGCGCGGCGTCGGCATCGATGACGCCGATGTCACGCACGGCCCCGTGCTCAATCGTGCGAGCATGGTTATCGATGCCGCGATCAATGGGCAAGGTATTGCTCTTGCTCGCACGACATTGGCGGCCTGGGATCTGATCAACGGTCGGCTGGCGCTGGCTTTCCCGGAGTCCTTGCCGCTGTCGAAGACATATTGGATCGTTTGCCCGAAGGCGACTGCGTCGCTGCCGAAGATTGCGACTTTTCGTGACTGGCTGCTTGCGGAGGCGTCGAACGACCTGCGTGCCCTCAAATCGCTCACCGGGACCTCGAAGACGAAGCGCCGGTAATGCCAACGAAACCGTCGTACCTTGCCCAATTATCGTTGCTCGGGAGTCCGGTGCGATCTTGAACCGGGGAACTCAGCCACTCGTCAATGTTGGCACTGCTATCACACGCCAGGAACAGAAGGCCCCACGCTTTTGTTCAACGTCCAGAGTCTAACTCAAAGGACACGCAGGTGTTGTCGCCATGTCGGCTGTCTGCGGGGAGACCGGACATCGGATGTCGCGTTGACTGCCGCGTTTGACCCTGAGCGGCCTATTGCTACGCGTCGATTGCGTGATGTAGGACGTCCTCTAACGCGCTCTCATGATCGTACAGTACGGCTGTCCAAAATTCAGGTTTTGAACCGCATGGAGGCCCTGGTCGTGCAGTAAGGGCGCGAGCGGCCCGCCTGAGAGCCTCCTCTTAAGTTTTGTTCTGGCGTCGCTCTGGTTCCGGGTACATACTAGTTCCATCACGCACGCCATTGTTGCTACGGCCGGTTGCGCTCCTGCCCAATTCACGTAGGGAAAGGAGAGTGCCATGAGACGACGCTCACAACCCCACACATTTGACGACAATCTGCACGCGGAGAGAGTTCGCATCATAGCGGAACTGGAAAACACGCCGCCGGGACCGCAGCGTGATCTTCTAGAAGGCAAACTGCGCCAGCTCGAAACCGCTTCTAATATAGACGGGTGGCTAACGTCGCCGGGGCTACAACCTCCTGAAGAATAAGGCCGCCTCAGTTGGTGGCCTTTCGTTGTGAAAGGGGGTCGGCAGATGCAAGAGTACCGCGCACATATCATGGGCCTCGACGGGCATATCGAGCTTAGCATCCAACTGATCTGCGAGGACGAAACCGAAGCCAAGAAGCGCGCCAGAGTCTTGGCTGACGGGTACGACGTAGAGCTGTGGAGTCAAGATCGAAAGATCGCGGAATTTAAGAGTGAGTAAGGAGACTCGATCAAGCTGAAGTGAATGAGCCGTCAAGTTCGCGAGTCTCCCTTCTTGCTGGTTCCTAATTGACAAGCAGTCCCGCTTTGGCAAAGTCGCGGGCTTGGGGATGGCGATCTCCCCATGAGGCGACATGCCCAAGCATCGCGTCCGGATTTTTGAGAAGGACGCAGCATGTCATCCGTCAACGACGGGTTTTCGCCAGATCGTTCAGCGTCTTTGCTGAGCGTAAGAGACCTGACCAAGCGCTATGGAAGAGACGGCACCGCTATCGACGGCGTGACGTTCTCTGCTGTCGCAGGCGAAATCCTCGGCATCATCGGTCCAAACGGCGCCGGCAAGTCGACGCTCCTGGAAGCCGTTGCCGGACTTCTACCGGTGAATTCAGGCGACGTCTTTTGGCGCGGAGAGCCGTTGCACGCAGGTCGTCGACGCGATGTCCTGTTCTACCTGCCTGATGGCGTCCGTCCATACCAAGATCAATCGGCCCTACAGGTCGTGTCGTTTGTCGGCAACGTCTTTCGACGGTCCGACACAGACATCAGGTCGATCATAGAAGCGCTCGGGTTACAGCCGGTGCTTCGAAAGCGCGTGCACGCCCTGTCGAAGGGCTATGCTCGACGCCTGATGCTGACCATCGGACTGCTTGCGTCGCACGAGCTGCTGCTGATGGACGAACCATTTGACGGATTTGATCTGCGGCAGACGCGGGACGTCATGGGTCTATTGCGTCGCCAGACGGGACGCGGACGCACGCTGATCCTCTCAATTCATCAGTTGCGGGATGCCGAACGGGTCTGTGACCGCTTCATCCTGCTCTCGGCAGGGCAGGTGCGCGGGTCCGGAGGACTTGCAGACCTGCGTGCGCGAACGGGACTGCCGAACGGCTCACTGGAGGATATCTTCCTTGCACTCACGTGAGGCATACGTGCGGCCTACCGCACCGTTCGTTCCGCTGCTCGCAAAGGAGCTCCGCGAGGTAACGGCCGGACGAGCGCTTTGGACCATGTTGCTGCTGGTCTGTCCGCTCGTCGGGTACAGCTTCGTCCAGGCAGTCTCGCTCTACAGCGAGTCAAGCGCTACGGCCCTGCAGTCGCCAGTTTTGGCGAGGAGTCTCTCGCCGCTCGATGGAATTCTCGTTCCGACGTTCGGCGCATTCTATGTGGCGGTGACATTGTTGTTTCCTTTCGTGGCGATCCGGGTGCTGGGCCAGGAGAAGGAAAGCGGGGCATTGCGCCTGCTAGTCCAGTTGCCGTACCGAACCTCGACGCTGATCGCCGCAAAATTCTGCGCCGTAGTCGCAGCTTGGCTCATGGTGAGCATACCTGCGCTGTCCGCGCTGGCTTTGTGGGCCATATTGGGCGGCCATTTGGCTGCGCCGGAGACGCTGAACCTTCTGTTCGGTCATTTGCTCTACGGTCTGCTGGCCGGCGCCATTGGGCTACTCGCTGCGGCCATCTCCGACAATTCGGCAACCGCCGCCATCATCGCGCTTGCTGTCACGATCGGATCATGGGTGCTGGATTTCACGCTCGCGGGCCGCTCAGGCCTATCGGCCTGGCTTGCGCAGATGTCGCTAACCCAGACGCTGCGTCCATTCGAGCAGGGGCTTCTCTCGGCCGGCTTGGTGCTCGGTACAACTGCCGTCATTGGCGGGCTCGCGGCGCTGACAATTGTTTGGCTTCCGCCCGGTACTTTGCGGCGTGCCAAAATCATTCGCTCTGCGTGCTGCGTACTGATGATCTTGGCGGGCCTCGGTGTCGCGACGCAGCTCAGGGCATCCGTGGATCTCAGCAAGGATCGTCGCAACTCCTTTTCGCCTGCTGATGAACGTTTGCTCGCGACGCTTCGGCGTCCTCTCATCATCAGGGTCGCTCTCGCTGTCGAGGATCCCCGCTATATCGATCTCCGACGCAACGTGCTTGCGAAGCTCGAGCGCGCCGTGCCTGATGTCACCGTCATTCTCGCCAGCGAGCGGCCCGCGGCTGCCAACCCGTCGGACGACTATGGCCAGATCGAATATCGCTATGACGATCGAACCGACGTAAGCCGCTCCACCAGCCCGCGAGAGATACTGCCGCTGCTATATGCGCTCGCAGGCGCGCAGCCACCGGCACCTGGCGCGGAAGAGTACCCCGGTTATCCCTTGCTCGTTAGCGCGGACGCGACGCTGCTGTGGTTCTTCGGCGGATTGCCGCTCCTGATCGTGCTCGCGTGGTGGCGCATTCGCCGACTCCCTCCGGACAAGGGTCTTCTCGCTCATCAAGGAGTTAAGCCATGAGTGTCAGCAAGAAAATCGGAGTTGTCATCTTCGCGGCTATCGGTTGTGTGGCGCTGGGGTTGCCAGGCGTGGCCGCAGAGCCAATCAAGATTGACCTCTCGAATGAAACCGTCGGTGGGGAGCCAAAATCGCTGGTGCCAGTAGTTGGCTTCTGGAGGATCGAGGAGGAGGGGGGCAAGAAGGTGCTCACAGTCGATGGCCGCCAGTGGAAGGAAGGGCAATCGTCGGCAGGTATCGCCGACAAGGCACGGGCTCTCTACGGTGAACGCTACGCTGAGTTTCTCGATCGCGTGCAGGCCTACGCCTACTATCCCTACGCGGTCGCACCAAAAATCGAAAATTTCAGCGATGGCGAGATTTCGGTTCGCTTTGAAGGCTTGTCCGGTCGCATCGACCAGGGCGCCGGCATCCTATTCAACCTCAAGCCAAACGGGGACTACCTGACAGTCCGCGCGAACTGTCTGGAGAACAATATCGTGCTGTGGAAGTTCGAGAACGGAAAACGCTCTTCCGTCAAATGGGTACGCAATACGCCGACCGCCACGCGGCAGTGGCATGACCTCAAGATCCGCGTCAACGGCACGAAGGTGGAAGGCTATCTCGACGGCAAGCTCTATCTGGAACACACGCTGGCCCAACCGGTGTCGGGCCGGATCGGGCTCCTCGAAGGCTGACAGCCACATGTACTTCGCGGATTACACGGTCGCTGCTGGCAATTGAACGCGGTTCCGGCGAGTTGGTGGCGCCTTGACAAATCCGGGCGTCGCGCCTTACTTCCACTCATGGGGAAGCGATCTCCCCATGAGGCGACATGCCCAAGAATCGCGTCCGGTTTTCCAACAAGGACGCTGCATGTCTGCCGTTAAACCCATTCCCTCTACATATTTGCGGTCCCCAATCGCGCTGCTGTTCGCTGCACGCGCCGCGCGCGGGCTTGGTGACGGCTTTGCCACGATCATTTTGCCGGCTTACCTCGTCGAGTTGGGTTACTCCCCTTTCCAGATCGGCGTGGTTGCCACCGGCGCCCTGCTAGGGACCGCCATCCTAACGCTGGGCGTCGGTTGGCTGGGAGGTCGTCGCGATCTGCGCACGCTATTACTGCTGAGCGCCCTGACGATGATGGCGACGGGTCTGGCTTTTCCATTCGCGGAGGCGTTTCCGGTCATCCTGCTCCTTGCCTTTGTCGGCACGATCAATCCGTCGCCAGGAGACATCGGAATCTTCGTGCCGCTTGAGCACGCACTCCTGGCAAGCGATGCGAGCGACCAGAAACGTACGCAGGTCTTTGCCCGCTATAGCTTGATTGGTGGACTCTCGACGGCAGCGGGCGCCTTGATGGCCACTGCGCCCGACCTTCTTGTTTCGTTTGACGTGTCGAGGCTCGCTGCCCTGAAGTCCATGTTCTTCGTCTATACCGTCCTTGGTCTCATCGGCGCAGTTCTCTATCGTCTGCTGCCGGAAGCCTCAGCCGCAATTGACGAACGACCGAAGACGTCAGTCCTCGGCCCTTCGCGCCCAATTGTCTACCGGCTTGCAGCTCTCTTCAGCGTCGATGCCTTTGCCGGGGGCTTTGCCGTTCAATCGCTTGTCGCCTTGTGGCTGTTCGAGCGCTTCGACCTCTCGCTTTCGAGCGCCAGCCTCTTCTTCTTCTGGTCCAATACGCTTTCGGCCTTTTCCTATCCGCTCGCGGCAAGGCTGTCGCAGCGTTTCGGGTTGGTCAACACCATGGTCTTCACGCACATCCCCTCAAGCATCTGCCTGATCGCGGCCGCTCTCATTCCGAACCTGACGGTCGTACTGATCCTGCTTTCGATCCGGGCGGCGCTTTCGCAGATGGATGTGCCAACGCGCACCTCCTACGTGATGGCGGTCGTCACACCCGAGGAGCGCCCGGCGGCCGCCAGCGTGACGGCCGTCCCGCGCAGCCTTGCCTCAGCCATAAGTCCGAGCTTAGCCGGCGCGCTGCTCGGTACGGCATTTTCGGGACTACCGCTCGTGATCTGCGGCGCGCTGAAGATTGCCTATGACATCACACTGCTCCTGTCGTTCCGTCACATCAAACCGCCCGAAGAAGCCGAAGGGACGGTCAAGGAGGCGACCGGGAGGACGGGGCAGATTTCGAGGACCCGGAGAGCGGGATGACAGTGGATAGAACAGGCCGGAATTTCGTCGCCGCAGAGGCCTCGCCCGCCGTGCTGGGCAGCACGCCCGTCTGGGTGCAAGCCGTCACGTCCAATCTGAAAATGATCCGTGATCTCAACGGAGGAGCGCCATGACCTACGCTATGAAGCCGCTTTCCTGCGACCCGAGCCGAATCCGGGGCATGTCGGAGCGAATGATTATCAGCCACTACGAAAACAACTATGGCGGCGCGGTCAAGCGCTTGAATCTGATCGACGAAAAGCTTGCCGAGCTCGACTATGCAAATGCCGCGGGCTTCCTGATCAATGGTCTGAAGCGCGAGCAACTTATCGCGACCAACTCGATGATCCTTCATGAAGTGTTCTTTGACGGTCTCGGTGACGAAAGCGAACCGGGTGCAAGCTTGAAGGAGATCCTGGCGCACGACTTCGGTTCTTATGATCGTTGGCGCGTCGAGTTCATGGCTATGGGGAAGGCACTCGGCGGTGGCTCCGGTTGGGTGCTGCTGACATGGTCGCCGCGCGATCGCAAGCTCGTCAATCAGTGGGCCTCAGACCACTGTCACACCCTTGCGGGCGGAACGCCGATTTTGGCGCTCGATATGTACGAGCACTCCTATCACATCGACTATGGCGCCAAGGCAGGGAACTACGTCGATGTCTTCATGGCGGCGATTAGTTGGCCGGCGGTACAGCGCGCTTATGAAGGGATGCAAAGATGACACGCGGCTCCGGATTCTGAACGTGCGGGCAGGACTCATTGGAGACGACATGCCTGACGAAGGAGGATGCAATGCAGAAAAAACTCTGGATTGGTACTCCGATTCTCCTAGCGCTGTTGGCAGCCGTTGCTGGCGTGGAGATGACGAGCTGGATGAACTACAGCGAACCGTTTATCTCCAGCGCGCATGCGCAGGCCATTGACTGGCAGAAGGTCGACGAGACGCTCGGTCGAAAGCCTGCCGTCTCGGACGATGTTCATCGCTACGGCTTCCCGCGCACAGACCTCGCGGTGACTTTGGATGGGGTAGCCATCAAGCCCGCGCTCGCGCTGGGCGGCTGGATTGCCTTCAAGCCGGTCCACGGCAGCGCGATGATCATGGGCGACCTTGTGCTTCTGGAGACCGAGATCAATCCGGTGATGGCGAAGATGATCGCGAGCGGTGTCGAGATAACCGCCGTGCACAACCATCTGCTTCGCGCGAGTCCCGCGACGTTCTACATGCACGTCGCTGGCCACGGTGATCCCGTCAAATTGGCCTCGGCTATTCGCGATGCGCTGGCCGAAAGCAAAACTCCGCTAACGGCCGCGGCGCCGGCGGACCCGCCGCCTGCCGTTGACCTCGATACGGCACAGCTCGACCAGATCATCGGAGTTAAGGGGCAGGTCAACGGCGGCGTCTACCAATACAATGTAAAGAGGCGCGATCCGATCACGGAAGGCGGCATGTTGCTGACCCCGGTCGGTGCAATGGGTGTCGCGATCGGGATCAATTTCCAGCCGACGGGCGGAGGCAAGGCAGCAATCACTGGCGACTTCGTGCTGACCAGCGACGAGGTCAACCCGGTCATCGTGGCGTTGCGGGCGCATGGCATAGAGGTGACGGCGCTGCATAGCCACATGCTCGATGAGCAGCCGCGCATGTTCTTCATGCACTTCTGGGCCAGTGACGACGCCTTGAAATTGGCGAAAGGGCTTCGTGCCGCCCTCGACAAGACCGCCAGCACCAAGAGTTAGAACGCAGTCGATTTCGCGGGCTGGCCGTGGATGACGTCCTGACGGCACCAGCGCAGGGCGAATAAAGCCGCTATCTGTTCCGTTGGAAGATCAGCAGTGGCCCTGGGCGCATTTCCTGACCAGGAAAGCGAGTCTAACTCCGCGCAAATGTGCGACAACTTTCGCTCGCAGAGTGTGATCGTTGCGCGATCGCTGCCGATGATTCAACTCGCGGCTCTAGCGACGTAATTCTGTGCGCCAGCCCGAAAAAGGAGTAATGTGTGAGCTAGATCATTTTAGGTTGAGAGGGGCTGTGTCTAACTCGGTCGAGCAGCTTCCTTCGGTGATTCCCCTCGAAGGCACACGTGGCAGCTCTGCTGACTGAGCAGAAGTTTGAATGCCTATCGAGAGCAATGAATTGCAAATGTCCGAGTGGCTGTTGCCTCGGATGAACGCTGACTGTGAGGTTTGTATCAGGAGGGCGGACCATGCCGACCACTACGGAGACGACCTCGTTCACCAAAGACATCCAGGGCCGCTATCTCTGCAACAACCTCGCCGAGGTTGATGCTTGGAAGTCCGCAGGCGGGCGTCCGTTCGACTTCATCATCGTGGGAGGCGGGACGTTCGGCTCCGCAATCGCAGAACATCTTTGGTTCCGTCAGAAGCAGGCCGGTGGAGGCTTGCGAACGCTGGTTGTAGAAGCCGGGATGTTCACCGTTCCAGAGCACGTCCAGAACACAGGAATCCAAGGGTTTGCCGATCCGGCTACTCCATTCTTTCTGAACGACAACCTGCCTCAGCCGGAGCAGCCGCGTAACGAGGTCTGGGGCATTCCATGGAAATCGACCATTCCCTTCAAAGGGCTTGCCTATACGCTGGGCGGCAGATCGCTTTACTGGGGCGGGTGGTCGCCTCGGCTACTCGCCGAAGAAATGACGACATGGCCTGCGAATACCGTTGCTGATCTGAACAGCCGCTATTTCGATGAGAGCTCAAGGCAAATCGGTGTCGACGAGGCGAATGATTTCATTGCGGGCGAGCTCCAGAACGCGCTGCGACGTCAACTCTTCGACAATCTCTCCAGCGTCCCTGGTGCGTTTGCTCTCAATGCGCTCCCGCCGTCGCCGCTTCTGAAGCCGGGCTCTGACCCACTACAGCTACTCGGTCTGACGTCTGCCGGCGGCCTTTCTCAAGCAGACCTCCTGAACATGCTGAAGCTGGAGGCACCCCTCGCAGTGCAGGCACGGCCACCGCACGCAGGGTTCTTCCCGCTGAACAAATTCAGCGTCGTTCCTCTCTTGATGAAGGCGGCCCGTACTGCGGCGAGTGACTCGAACGGCAATGATGCAGCCAAGGAATTCATGGTGCTGCCGGACACGCATGTCTTGAAGCTGCGCACAGTCCCGACTGCCGGCGGTGCTTGGCGGGTCACCGGCATCGACACAAGCCGTGGTCCAATCGATCTTGCCCCGGGCGGCACCGTCATCGTGGCGCTTGGGACGATTGAGAACGCAAGGCTTGCTCTCGCTTCGTTTGACGCAACGGGGCTTCCGACCCTGCCGCTCATTGGTAAGAATCTGATCGCGCATCTTCGTTCTAACCTCGTCATCCGCGTGCCCCGGTCGGCGATTTCCGGCCTGTCTGCGGCGGTGAACGAGCTACAAACCGCAGCGCTCTTCGTGAAGGGCCGAGCGACGCGGCAGAACGGCGATTTGATTGGTCGTTTCCACCTTCAGATTTCCGCAAGCGGTGGCGGCACTACGGTTGGTGGCGAGGACGAACTTTTCCGTAAAGTTCCCGATGTCGACTTCTATGACCAGCTTCGCACCTCCAACGACACGCAAGTCGCGATCGCGATCAGAGGGCTCGGAGAGATGGAGCCCGCCGATCCGGCCGACCTTGCTGCCCACCCCAGCCGCGTCGACTTGAGCTCGCGAACGGATGAATATGGAGTTCGTCGCGCCTCGGTCGTGCTCACGCCGACGCCCCGGGACCAGGATCTCTGGGGCGCAATGGATGCGGCCATGCAGCAGGTCGCCGCGATCTTTGCCAACGGGCAGCCCATGCAGGTGCTCCAGAGCGGTCAGGATGGACTGGGCACCACCCATCACGAAGCTGGCACCCTTTGGATGGGGACCGATCCAACCATAAGTGTCACGGACAGCAATGGACGCTTTCACCACACTGAAAACCTCTACGCGGCTGGTCCGGCGCTTTTCCCGAGCATCGGCTCGCCCAACCCGATGCTGACCGGTATCGGACTGTCGCGGCGCACGGGCGACGTCATCATGGCGCCGTCACCATTCGCGGCCGACGCAGGCTTCGAGACGCTATTCGACGGCACCTCACTCGGTGACTGGATGATGTCGACGATCAGCAACCAGCCTGGGCGAGACGATCCCGGTTCGTTTCGAGTACGACGGGGGGTGCTCGAGGGGCGAACAGGGACGGATCTGGGCCTGCTTTGGCTGACGCGGGCGACACCAAGCCGCTACGTGTTGCGACTGCAATGGATGATGACGGCGGCGGACGACAATTCGGGCGTCTTTATCGGTTTCCCGGACCCGCGGAACGAGGGCTACAACAACACGGCCTATGTCGGCGTCAACTTCGGCTTCGAGATACAGATCGACGAATTAGCACGTCCAGACAATGCGCCAATCCACAGAACGGGAGCGGTCTACTCCTTCAAGGGCCCGACGGACGGTCCATTGATCGTCCATCCGGTCGGAGAATGGAACGACTATGAGATCACGGTCGATGGCGCCGACATCACGGTCGCACTGAACGGACAGACGGTGAATATTTTTCATTTCACAGGCGATCCGCAGTCTCCGCGGCGCGGGTTGCCTTCAACTGCGCAGGATCCTCGCTTCATCGGGTTGCAGACACATACTGGGCGGGTGCTTTTCCGCAACATCCAGTGGAAGGCGTTGTGACCGATGAACCTGATGCCGCTTGCATCGCTCGGCGCAGTCGAGACGAACGGCGTAGTTACGTTCGGACTCTGGCTTCCGTGGGTCTCTGCGGCGGACGGCAACATCGTGACCGTGAAGATCATTCATGAGAGGGATCAGTTTCTTCAGGCGATGCCGGCGCGAGAGTTTCAGCTCGCGCACAGTGTTCGGCCTCCTTACGGAGATTTCTGGTCGGCCACCGTGCCTATCGCCAGCACTGCTCCGGCGGTGCCGGGCTCTGCCTGGGGGAGTCAGGGCCGTTACGTGTACCGCTATGCGATCACGAACCCGAGCGTCGGCACGCTCGATTGGATCATCGATCCATTTGCGCGCGAGTTCGGTGTAGGCAAGCAGTCAGCCTTCACTTTGGGCTACCAAGCTTACGTCTGGAGTTCTGGTGAGGCCCAATGGCGAACGCCGGCGCTGGCGGATCTGATCCTCTATGAGGTGAACATCGCGGAGTTCGGCAATGACCTCGACCGCGCCCGCGGGTTCGTCGCTTACCTGGCCGACCTCGGGATCAACGCCATCGAGATTATGCCTTTGTCCAACGTTGGCAACTCGGTCGATTGGGGCTATTTGCCGATCGGCTACTTCGGGGTCGACGAGCGCTTCGGCAAGCGATCCGATTTCCAAGAGCTCGTCGACATCTGCCATCAGCACGGGATCGCCGTAATAGTGGACGTCGTCTATGGCCATACGGGCATAGATTTCCCGTACTACGATGCATATACGCGGCTGCGCTACCGCGAGAACCCCTTCATGGGCCCATTTGCCAAGGATTACTTCAGCAATTTCGGCAAGAGCACGGATTTTAATCGAGAGATCACCCGAGACTACTTCTATACGGCCAGCCACCATTGGCTCGATGTGTATCACGTTGATGGCTTTCGTTACGACTGCGTCCCGAACTACTGGGATGGTCCGATGGGCGTTGGCTATGCGGACCTTGTCTATCAAACGCACCAGCTTACGAAGGCGAAGATTGCAGCGGGTAATGCGTATTGGAGTCGCTTCGATGCTGGGCCTGGTAGGCCGTTGGCGCTCGTTCAAATGGCGGAGCAACTCGAGGGGCCGGAAGAAGTGTTGCGTACCACCTATTCCAACAGCACGTGGCAGAATGGCACTTTTGATGCGGCGCGCGCGGTAGCGCGGGGTGACCGCGGACGACTCTTTGATCTTGGCCTAAAGTTTGGACTCTTCGGCTATCCCGACCAAGAAACTGTGAACGGTGACAACATCCCCAAGACCGCACTTCAGTACATCGACAACCACGATCACGAACGATTCCTGTGCAACTTTGGCACTTACAATCCGGACGAAGCGGGCAATCCGCTGTTTGCGGAGGGCGACCGCACACGGTGGTATTTGCTGCAGCCTTACTTGATCTGTCTCCTGATGAGCAAAGGCATTCCGATGCTGTGGCAAGGCGAGGAGTTCGCTGAGAACTACTTCCTGCCCGACTTCGGAATGGGTCGGGTATCGCTGCTCCGACCCATGCGTTGGGATTTCTTCTACGATGATTCCGGCCGACCCATCGTAAGCCTAGTTCGCCGGCTGTTGCACGTTCGACGGCAGAGAGAGCACATTCGCGAGGGGACGTATTTCTTCTTCAACGATTGGGATCGCTATCAGCAGTTTGGCATGCTGCTGTTCGCTCGGTACGACGGCGCCCGGTACACGTTGGTCGCTGTCAATTTTGGGGACACGGACCAGAGCGTCCCCTTCTGGTTCCCGATGGCCGGGGACTATGTCGAGGAGTTGCATGGGGGCGCTCTCGATCTGAAAAACATTCCGGCTCTGCAGCAGGTGTGGCTGAGCGTTCCCTCGCACTACGGTCGAATCTGGACCTTGGGCAGGCCGTGAAACGAGACTGATGAACTTCACCTGGCGTTGGCGAATAAATTTCCACCGCGAGCACCTTGCCTTTGAACGCGGACTTCGGAGCTGGCGAGCCAGGCATCTACCGCCATGGTAAGCCATTTTTGCAACGGGTCGAGAGCGATGGGGCAGCTGCTGGGGTCATGATCAATCCCGTCATGATCCATAGCAGCACCGAGCTTGACGCTGCCTTTTCGGCATTGGACCAGGAGGCTCCGGATGCACTGATCGTCCAGCCCAGTTTGCCGATCCGGCGGGTTGCCGAACTGGCGGTCCGCTACCGGATTCCGGCGATGTCGTTCGTTCGCGAATTCGCAGATCAGGGCGGCCTGCTGAGCTATGGGTCCGATGAGGCCGATGCTTACCGGAAGGCCGCAACCTACGTCGATAAGATTCTGAAAGGCGCCAAGCCTGCCGACCTGCCTGTGCAGCAGCCTACGAAATTCGAGCTCGTGATCAATCTGAAGACGGCGAAGGCGATCGGCCTTACCGTGCCGCAATCATTTCTCCTCCGCGCGGACGAGGTGATCGAATAGTCGTTGTTTGCGGCACCGCCTGAATCCGCACATGGCCCCTCGCCGACATCCAACCTAGATGTTTGGACGTCCGCTGAACATATCAAAGCAGAACCGGCCTCTTGGTCGACGTCTTCCATAACCTATCATATCCGAAACAATGTCCGGTGCTCGGGCTGAAGCAGACGTGTCCGCACCATTGGTCAATGTCCGTCTTTGACCCATCTCCGACATTACCCCTCCGGTACTCCTGCCAATCGCATGCCCTCATAAATGCGCTCACGTTTGGCGAGATAAGCTGGATTGTCGGTCGACGGGCTGGCGCGGAAGCGGCGGATGCTGAAATTAGGTTGAAGCGCGAGCCCTGCTTGCGCGGCGGCCCGCGCGTCATCGAGTGCTCCAAGCAATGCTAGGGCAGCGGCGAGCCCAAAATGCGCAAACGGATAATTTCGGTTGGCGTCGATGCTCCTGCGGAGCCAACTGACGGCTTCCCTATCGGCACTAAGTTGCAACTTAGCGAAACCGACATACTGCATCCACATGAAGGCATGAATGTCGCGGGGAGACAGACGGAGTGCCTCTAAGACATGCGCCTCAGTCTCCCCGCCGCGCCCGAGGAAAATCTTGGCTTGACCAATTAACCCGTGCGCGTGTGCCAGATTTCGGTCCAGCGCCAAAGCGTGTTGTAGTTCCTCAATGCCCTCGGACACGCGGTTCGTGAAAATTTTTGCTGTTCCCAGATGTAAGTGAGCCAAGGCGTGGTTCGGCGCGAGGGTCAGGACTTGCATAACGGCCGCTTCTGCTACGGTAAGGTACTTCATCCGATTGTCGGTCATGTAGCCAGCACCAACAATGCCATCAACATGCGCTAAGCCCAGACGCGCTTCGATATTGTCGGGATCAACCGTCAGGGCGCGCTCGAAAAAATGGCGCGCCTGCAAGATATATTCGGAAGTCAGCCCCATATTGAGCTTAGCTCTGCCCTGGAAGTACAACTCCAATGAATTGGGATGCGCCGACCGTTGTGCTCTCATGGCCTCGGCTGCGACGAGCTGCGCGTCCAAGGAGTTAGCTAGCCTAGATATGATCTCGTCTTGGATAGCAAACAAATCAGCGGCGGGTTTGTCAAAGCGGTCGGCCCATAAATGCGCGCCGGTTTCTGCGTCCACGAGCTGAACGTTCACGCGAAGTCGATTACCGCCACGTTGCACCGAACCTTCGAGCGCGTACCGGACGTTTAACTCGCGACCAACCTGCTTGAGATCAACGGCCTTGCCCTTGTAGGAAAACGCCGTGTGTCGGCCAATGACACATGAGCCATGGATGCGGGAGAGGTCCGTGGTCAGGCTTTCGGTCACACCATCGACGAAGTAGTCCTGCTCGGGATCGGCGCTAATATTCACGAACGGCAGCACGACTATAGAAAGACGCGGTGCACACGACGGAGCTTCCACGATGGTATGGCCCCCCGGCGGGACCGAACCCTGTCGGTCTTCCTCCACGCCGCCAACAAAGCGAAAGCCTTTGCGCGGCAGGGTCTTGATCAAACGCTGCTCCTCGCCGGTGTCGCCGACGGCACCTCGAGCGACATTCAGACGTGTCGTCAACGCCGCATCTGAGACGGCGCGGCCATTCCAGATGGCACGGATGAGGTCGTCCTTGCTGACGACGCGCTCCCTGTTGCGGATCAGGTACGCGAGCAGGTCGAAAACCTGTGGCGCGAGAGGGATCATCTCGGCACCGCGACGGAGCTCCCGCCGGTCTGTGTCAAATATGTAGTTCTCGAAGAGATAGCGCACAGCTATTCCCCCGTTGCCGTTACTCCATGACAGGCACTCAACCGAAGATAAGCTATGCCGCCCGTAAGCAAAATGTAAGCCGCTCAAGGTCGGGAATGCCTGCTTCTGGCCCTTCTCGGACCTCCCGGCTGGTCCGCTTTCGCGCCGCTTTTTGAAGATAAGCGGACGGGACTGGCTCGGCCACAAGGTTGCGCCGAGATGTCAGCGCGGAAAGAGCTTGTCTCGGATGTAGCGCGAGGTGGGCGTTAGTCTGATGCCGCGCGGCTTGCGCCAAGCCGCCTTGTCGATCTCGTTCTTGTCGCCGATCTTCAAGGGACCCGACGCCTTCCTGGCGACGAAGATCGCGTCGCTCATCTTTCGCCCCGATCGACGGTTCTTTGCCTTCACCTCTCGCCAGAGCTTCAACGGCCCAAGTTTGAGTTTTGGCAGTTCTTCCCTGATCTCGCGGCGAAGGCAATTCCTTTCGCTCTCACCAACATGTTTACGGCCGCCCGGAAACATCCAGAGCTTATCGCGCCGTCGCCTCACCAGGAGCACGCGCCCCTTCTTCGCGGCGACAAGTTTTGAGGACTTTGCCATATCCCTTCGAATCGATCTGACCAATCGGCGTTAGTCTAGTCTGGCTGGTCCGACCTGCAACGATGAGCGTGCTTGCGACCCGTATTATCACGGCGTTAACGGGTCGTGACGACGAGGTCGTGGCTCGCTATTTCCTCAATATGCTCGACATCCTCCAAGAGCCCAAGTTCTGGATAGCGGTGGCCTGTGGACTGGCTCCTATCGTTGTCAGCATCATCATCTTGCGGTCGCGCCGATGAAATCGTCAGCGACAACTTCCGTCTCGCGGTATTGGGTGCTTCCGCTGCAGCGCGTACGTCGGCTGTTGGCCAAGGCGAAGTGCGGACCGGCTCTAAATTGGTCTGCTTATCGGGGTAGACCGGAAGTGCTTAGCGCAAGGCGAAAACGATGCGAATGACCCAGAGCGGTCCTTCAAGGCACGTCACAGCCCCGCTGCAAAGTGCTATTCTCGCCATCCCACGGGCGCGGTCCTCGCAGGAGGGACACATGCGAAGGCGGGAGTTCATCGGACTAATGAGCGCGACTGCGTTGAGTATTCCTCGAGCAGGTTATGCTCAGACAAAAACGAATATGCCGTTGGTCGGGTTTCTGCAGCCTCCAAAGCTGGAGACCTTAGTTGCAAAAGATAGAATTGCGGCGCTTCGAAAAGGCCTTCAGGAGGAAGGCTTCGTCGAAGGCGCGAACTATTCGCTTGCCGCGCGGTCCAACGAGGGAGACGTAGATCGCAATCCGCAGATTGCGAGGGAATTGGGAGCACTCAATGCCCGTGTCTTCGTCGTGTCTGGCACTCTCAATTATTTGGTAGATACTAAGTTTTGCAAGGAGGGATCGTACGGCGGACAACAAACGCCCGCCGACATCGCGCGTTCGTGCGACGTCTTTCACGCCTGGCGCCGATCATTTCCAAATCTGCCCGTCGTCTTTTGCAACGTTGCTGTCGACCCCGTCGCGCTAGGGATCGTCCAAAGCTATGCGCACCCGGGCGGGATCGTCACCGGAAACGTGATGAACGCAGTCGGTGGCGAGGATACGATGGTCCAAAAGCGGATCGGTTTCTTCAAGGAGCTTGTCCCAAATCTGGTCCGCCTCGGCATTATTGCGCCCGCTAACGGAGCAGTGTTGGCGAAGCAGGAGAAGGATGCCCTGCAAAGGGTGTCCGCCCAATTGGGCTTTGAGCTCATTTACTACGATATCAACACCCTTGACGATCTGCAGAGCGCCGTTGCGGCAGGTCTTCGGGATAACGTGAGCGCGTTCTACATCTCAGGCGAGCCCATGATGGGGGCCGATGTTTCACGCGTTGTAAGTTCCGTCATGGCCTCCAGAAAGCCGACTGTTGGTCCATATCTGTACTGGGCGCAAGCCGGACTTCTGATGAGCTATGCCCCCGACCAGTTCGACGGTACGCGTCGTGCAGGCATCTACGCTGGAAAAATATTGCGCGGCGCGAACCCCGGCGATCTTCCCATCGAGCAGGCGAGCAAGTTTAGCCTAGTCATCAATCTGAAGACCGCAAAAGCGCTTGGCATTAGCGTGCCTCCCACGTTACTGGCAGCCGCCGACGAGGTTGTCGACTAGAGGCTCGCCTTTGCTGCGGCGCATGAGTCCGAATCTGGCCCTTAGGGACAGGAGTCGATGTCCGCTCGCACTTCAGCATTCAAGGCAAGAGCGGACTCGTTTTGCTCAACGTGAGTTCTTCGCGTATTGACCCAAAGCGGAAGTCAACGTCGACACGAGTCTGCCCAAGTCCGCGCCCGTTTGACGAGCCTTGGATCGTCTCATCTTCCAATGACGTCGGCGAAGTCGATTCCCTTCAAATCCGCCAGCCGACAAGCGTCCTTCATGGTCTGATCGCAAATGACCGTCACATCCATAAAGGTCATTCGGAAAACGTGCGCGATCCCGACAGCGTCTTCGCGGAAGATCAATCGCGTCGACCCCGTCAGCAGATAGATTTTCTGCCCCATCTCTTCGACGATCCGCAGCTCCGACGCTTGCTCGTCCAGCGCATCGAGCTCTCGAACCACGTGGCATAGCCAGCGATCTGGCCCAGCCGTGCCGTCAGGCAAGCAGACCTCGCATGAGGCAAAGCTGAAGGCGTCGCGATCAACCTCTTCTAAAACCGCTTTCATACGGCTAGAGACGAGCCAATGTCCCACGTACCCTTCGACGTCGCGCGGCGGGCGGCCAAGCTTCTTGTCGAACAGAAATCGCGGCTTCTCGGGTAATTTTGAGTAGTAGGGATCTGATCGCCAGATATGGAGGAAGCGCTCGACAGTGTCAGCGTTCTCCAGCCTGAATCCCGGCGCACCTCCGCGATTGTAGTCGGCATCCATGCGATAAAACTTGCGGCCCTTCGGCTTGCGCGCAGCCTTGGCGAGGCCTGGTGTATTATCGACCATGCCTAAGCCCGTCCGGCGCTGTTACCCGCAGCAACGGCAGCCCGGCAAATTCGCGAGAGATCGAGTGATTGTGCATGTGGAGAATATACAACACAAAGTCTCATCAGAACAGCGACCGATGCGGCCAACAGAGGTCAGCTATTGGCCCGTAGCTGACATCTGACCCGTAGGTTCCCAGGTCTGCTGATCGAGCTACAGCGGGGTCGTAATTGCCCGGCTTCTTCCATAACATCTCGTTTGCGAATGATGTCCTGTACTAAGGGTAGAAGCAGACTTGTCAGCACCATCTTCAAAGTTCGCCTCTTGACCCCAAGCAGTCATGGTGCTGGGCCGAAATCTCGCAGAGCAGCAGTCTCCTGCTGTACTGAGGTGTGGTAAGGCGCGACCGATACTTAACAGGCTCCAACGCCTCTGTTAGGTTTGGTTTTCCGTGGCTCGGGGCTAAATATGAAGCGGCGGGATTTCATTCGGCTTGTTGGAACGGCAGCGGCTTGGCCGCTTGCAGCGCGCGCAGCAGACCGTGCCAAGCCCGAATATTGCGAAGATTGGTGTGCTTTGGCATGCGGGCAGCGCGGACGAAGAGAAAGTATATCTCGATGTGCTGACTAAGGCATTCGGCGATCTTGGTTACATCGAGGGCAAGAACGTTGCGTTCCTGCATCGCTTTCCCGCCGAACAGGCGGACCGATTTCGCGCCCTCGCGCGGGATCTGGTCGACAACAAGGTCGATGTCATCATCGCCACGACCCAAATAGGTGCGATGGAGGTCAAGCAAGCCACGAGCTCAATCCCAACAGTTTTTGTCATCGTGCCAGACCCAGTCGGTGCCGGTCTCGTTGAGAGTCTGGCACACCCGGGCGGCAACATGACCGGGCTCTCGATCATGTTTGGCGGCGTTCCCGGCAAACGTCTGGGCCTCTTGATGGAAGCGGTCCCAAACCTCAGCCGTGTCGCATTGCTCATTGACCCGAACGATCCGACTTCTACAAGCGCCATCACACCTTATTCGAATGCGGCGAAGGCTCTGGGCCTTGTGCTGCGTCCAGTCGAGGTGAAGACGCCCGACGCGATCGAGCAGGCATTTTCCGCACTTGCTCAGGACGGTTTCGACGCCGCGTTCGTAACCGGATCGATGCTGTTCAACGAACGCGCGCGTGTCGGTGCGTCGGCATTGGCGAGCAGGATGCCGACGATGTCAGTCACCGCCGAAATGGTGCCATACGGAATGTTGATGTCGTATGGGCAAAATGTTTCCGATTACCTTCGAAAAGCGGCTGGTTACGTCGATAAGATTCTGAAGGGCGCGAAGCCCGCCGAACTGCCCGTCGAACAGCCCACGCGCCTCAAGCTAGTGGTCAATCTCAAAGCAGCGAAAGTACTCGGCCTTACCGTTCCAACTTCGTTGATAATCGCAGCGGACGAGGTGATCGAATAGTCGCCATTTGCTGCGATGCATGAGTCCGGAAGTGGCCCCGAGCGGCCAGTTTCAAGGAGGGCGGAGCACGTCCGCTCCGCTCCTGTAGTTCAGACATCAACTTGTTCTGCAATTGCGAGCACATCGTCGACCTCGATGCCGAGGTATCGAACGGTACTCTCGATTTTCGTGTGACCCAACAAGAGCTGCACGGCGCGCAAATTGCCCGTTCGCCGATAGATCAGGGTCGCCTTTGTGCGGCGTAACGAATGTGTCCCGAACAGGTGCGGATCCAAGCCGACGCTGGCAAGCCAATCTGAGAGTAGCCGCGCGTACTGCCGGGTGGTCAGGCTAAACTGGGGCCCGCGTCGGCCGGTGAATAGATACTCTCCCAGCCGCTTGCCAGAGACCTTCAGATAGTCGTCGACGGCTTGGCGTGTTGCCTCAGTCAGTTCGAATTTGACCGGCCGGCCGGTTTTCTTCTGCCGAACTCTCGCGCGGTCGGCTGTATAGCCGCTTGGCGCGATGTCATCGACCTTCAGCACCACGACATCGCAGCCACGAAGCTTACTGTCGATGGCTAGGTTGAATAGAGCTAGGTCACGGAGCCGGCCTTCGACCTGGAGCTTTGTCCGGATGGACCAGACGTGCTTGGGGCGGAGTGGCGGCTTTGCGCCGACGACCTTTCCTTTATTCCACGGAACGTTCTTTGAGGCGTTTTCGGCGGTGCTCAAAACTTCGGTCATGGTGACCTCCTCAGTTAATGAGGCCGGCCATTCTCAAACTGATACCCTCGTGAAATGACGTCGGCTTTCAGACCATTGAAGACGTGCTTGGGTCCAATTCGACCGATTGGGCGACGCATTTTGACCCGACTGAGACATCGAGGTCCGGGCAATGCTTTCAGCGCCGAACACGGCGTTAGCGGGTCTTGCCGCGCATCGCATCCCACCACGGACAGGTGCCAGCCATGCGTTCGTAGTTGCCTTCCATCACCTGAACAGGGGCGCGGCGCGTCTCAGCACGTGGGGTGGGCGCGCCGATGTCCTCGAACAGGCCCTTGTGGCCCCAGAAGCTGCCAAGGTTGGTCATCTCCACGGGCGGCTTTACGTCGTCGACCTCCCTGCCACCCCAGCCGCATTCCACGTAGATATCCGACGGGGTGCGCATGTAATACGACGTCATGAGGTCGTTGGGATGGCGGCCGAGTGTGGCAACGATTTGCTCCGGGGTGCTCTGCAGCAGATCGTAGCCTTGGCCGACATCGTCGAGCTGATAGTACTCGACGAGCAGGTGATGCATGCTGCGCACCGGCGCGGCCACGAGAGCCACGCTGTGGTGGCGTGCGTTGACATGCATGAAGTAGGCCTTCAGCGGGGCAACCATGAAGTCGCTGATGCGAAACCCCAGCAGGTCCTTGTAGAAGGCCAGGGCGGCATCGACGTCGGGGAATGTTAGAAGGGTGTGGCCCATGCCTTGTGGGCCCGTACGGAAGCCGGAGACGTCGCGGCCAGGCTTAAAGACAGTGTCAGCTATCTGGGCGCCGTGGAAGGCTTCCAAACGATTGCCGGCGGGGTCAGCGAAGGAGATCAGGTCCGTCACACAGCGCTGATCGGCCAGCGCTGCGGGTTCGTGCTTCACGGCGACGCCGGCGGCTTCAAGGCGGGCAGCGAGCGAGTCGAGAACCGCGGCATTGGCGACTTCCCAGCCGAAGACCTGAGCGCCCGGCTCAATGGCCCGGTCGATGAACAGGCGCTGTTTGCGGTCGTCCATACGGAAGGCACGCATCGAGCTGGCGCGGTCCACGGCCTGCATGCCAACGTTTGATGTGGCGAACACGGCCCAATCATCGAGGTTCGACGCGCCGACGCCGAGATAACCGAAGGCCTGGATTTCCATGGTCTATCCTCCCCGGTTGTTTTCTCGACAAGGCTAAGAGGCCGCGAGCGCCATTGCAATCGGTGTATTGGGGCGTTCTCGTCAACCGACAGCAAAATACCGGCGTGGTCGCGACAGCCGGAATCACAAATTCACGCTGCCAAGTCGGCTGATGGCCGATCGCTTCAGTTGACGCAGCGCAGCGGTATGTCTGAAGTTGGGGGAGATCGGACGTGGCTGGCCAACTGCAAGAATGTCGAGATTGACCCAGAACGGACTTTCGATCTGGCAGCGGGCGCGCCCTATTCTACCTCTCCATTCGCGAGTAGAGTGCACAGCTATAGGAGGGCACGATGAAAACTGGCTTTCTTTGCGCCCTTATGCTTGCTCTTGCGACGGGCGCCGGCTTCGCACAGCAGCCCGCGCAGTGCCGAAACTTTGAGGCGACAATTGCGCTTCAGATGACTAAGGAAGGTTGGTCAAGCCAGATTGACCTTTGCACCGTCGGGACGGTTGTGAGCAACGAGCCCGCTCTCAGCGGCGCAACGTGGCTTTTCACGGCGCACGGAATGGCCGAAACGGCAGGACTGCCTTCGTTGCCCAAAACACTGCAATCTTACGCGGGAACGGTGTTAGTCACGGCAAAAGGGGCAACATTCACAACCACCACTGCGGGCATGTACGACACCGAGTCGCAGGCCTTCAGCCAACTGGATAAGATCGTCAAGGGAACCGATCGATTCAGCAACTCCGCTGGCAGGCTCATTTTTCTCACCGGCATCGGTCGGCAAGGCGGTGGATTTGATACGCATGCTCGCGGCGAGTTGTGCGTGAACGAGTAACCAGCGGGTCCGGTAACTGAGGTGGAGCTGGACCACACAGGACGAGAACCGCGCGGCGTTGAGAAGCCACTCGGTCCTGAAGCCAAGCCTTCAATATCGGCTGTTGGACCGAGGCTGACCTCTCTCCGGAGTATTCGCAGATCCGCCGAGAGCGTCTAAGCGGACGTCGACCGCTGCCCGACTTCTTCCATAACATCTCATATCCGAATGACGTCAGATGTTGGGGAGAAAGCGGACGTGTTGTCGAACCGGTTTCGCGTTCCGTTAGTGACCCAAAGCGGTCCTCGTCCACGGCGGTGCATCACTGTGCGCGGATGCGGACCAATAGACTGGTCGATCTCCGTACTCGGCTGATCCGATTGCGATAAGCGCTCACTCGAAATGGACGGCGAGCCAGACCGTTGGCTGTTGCGGCTCCGTCCACTCGACGTGATGGCGTTTCCTTGCAGGGATGAAGACGTAATCCCCCACGCCCAGCGATCGCGCGGCAGGCTCATGTTCGAACCGCAATGTGGCGCGCCCTTTCAGCACGATCACCCACTCGTTCCACGCCTGATCATACCAGAAGCCCGGCGGACTAGTTTGCCCCTGCGATATAATGCGCTCGATCTTCAATCCAGGCCGCGCGAGGATTTCGCTGAGCGCTTCTTCCCCTATGTTGGCGGCCGAAACATCCGCCACATCCGCGAATAGATTGCCTGCCTGGATTGTCATCGATATTCCCACGCCTTTCCAGAGCCGAATTACCTACAAACTCACGTAGCGCCCCTTTCAGGTCCGTTCAATGGGTCATAGCGGACTGGATTTGCTCACGTTGAGTTCTTCGCATTTTGACCCAGAGCGGTCCTCATGCAGCTCTTTCTAGAGTGCAGTCCAAATTGAGCGCCTCGCACCCTTGTCAAAAGGCCAACAAACGCAACTTTTGGGCGCCGTCCGGCTCCGCTAGTATCGGCTTAGTGTATATCGGACGCGCCTGAGCCCTGATGAGGACGCGGCCGGGCTTATCCTGTCGGAACTGGCGTCTCGTTGACTCCGACAGTCGGGAGGGATGATCGTGCTTACTCGGCATCTGACAGAGCGATGTCCAAGTGTGGTCGCTGTCATCATCAAGATGTGGCTAATTTCTGCTTTGGCCAGCTGGCCCAGCACGTTTGCAGCCGCGGCAGAGAGCCTCTATCGCGCGCAGACGAGCGTGACTGGACAGGGCGAAGCCAATCGCATCATCGGCTTCGCCGCCTGTCTCGAGGATGTTCTCATCAAGGTATCCGGGGCGCTCACGCTCGAGGGCGATCCTCGATTAAACGCGTACAAATCGCGCTCGGCTGATTTCGTGAGCGCCTATAGCTACCACGACCAGATGTCCGGTACGCCGAAGCGCGACGAGCAGGGCACCCGCGATCGGCCGTACGATTTGATCGTCGATTTCGATGATAAGAAAATCAACGACGTTCTTGACTCGCTCGGCGTCAAGCCCTGGCTTTCGCGTCGCCCGATCCTTGGCGTTTTTGTCGAGATGGAGCAGGGCTCAAGACAATACATCGCCACATCAGATGCAAAGCAGTCCGACCTGCAACGTGACTCACTCCTCGCCGCAGCCTCAAAGAGAGGCATGATGATCGTGCTGCCTGATGTCGCAGCATTAGCGAAAGCGAACATCGCTGCCGCAGAGCTTCTGGCGACACCATCCTCGACATTGGCGTCGGTGGCGGCCGAACGGGGTGGCGAAGTCGCCCTGGTCGGACGGCTAAAGTGGGAGGATTCCGAGCTCGGATGGGCGACGGAGTGGCGGATGGACTGGAATGGCCGAATGCGCCGATGGCAGCTTCGTGGTGTCAAGTTTGACGAAGCCTTCCGCCGCGGCATCGGTGGCGTAGCACAAATCCTCTCGGGCAACGGCGATCCGGGATAGGCGGTCGCGGCGATCTGCGGAATGTGCGGCGCGTCAGCCCGGCCTAGCCGAGCCGAACTGCCACGTCGGCTGTCAGGGGAGGACCGGACGCAATACCGCTTTGCCTCGAGCGCCGGTTATGACCTTTAGCGCGCGTCACCGTTGTCGTGATGAATGTCTGCTGTTTGCATGTTAAAGCAGACGTAGGAATTGAGCGAGCGGACCTCCTATGATCGTTTGTTCCTGCAACGTCCTAAGCGACACCGAGGTGCGAACTGTCGCCAACACTGCGACGCGTCGAACCACCAGCTATGTCTTTAGCTGCCTTGGCACCAGAGCTCGGTGCGGTCGCTGCGCCCGCACCATCCGAGAAATCATGGACGAGGTATTTGACGGAGCGAAAGTCGGTCGTGCGGATGGCGGCGCCGTACTTGCTGCGCCGACGGACAAGCAGCCCTAGGCTTCATGGTGCCGCCATCCAGGTGATCGAATAGCGATGCTATTTGCTGCGGTGCATGAGTCCGGTTGTGATGCTGTGGACGGCTCCTCCACCGGCACGAGAGTGCCAAGGAGTGGGTGCCTTTTGAAGCTCCCACGATTCGGAGGAGCAGCCAATGCAATCAATTTCGACGATCGGTCTGGACATCGCGAAGTCGGTCTTCCAAGTGCACGGCGTTGATACAGCCGGCCAGGTGGTGATACGCCGCCAGTTGAGGCGACGGCACGTCCTGGCTTTTTTCCAGAAGCTGCCGCCATGCCTGGTGGGGATCGAGGCTTGCGCATCATCGCACCATTGGTCCCGCGAGCTGCGGGCGTTAGGGCATACGGTGCGATTGATGCCTCCGGCCTATGTGAAGCCCTACGTCAAGCGGCAGAAGAACGACAGTACCGACGCGGAGGCAATTTGCGAGGCAGTCACGAGACCCAACATGCGGTTCGTGCCGACCAAGACGGTCGAGCAACAGAGCTGTTTGATGCTTCACCGGGCGCGCCATCTGTTCATCCGCCAGCAGACTGCCGTCATCAATTCAATCCGCGCCTATCTTGCCGAGTTCGGGATCATCGCCCCTGTCGGACGCAGGGGTGTCGAGCAACTGCTGGAAGTCGTCGCCGATGGAGCCGACCGCCGGCTCCCGGAGGTGGCCCGTGCGTGTCTTGCGGCTCTCGGCAGCCAATTGCGGGCGCTGAAGGCCCAAATCCTTGAGTTCGACCGACGCATCATCGCCTGGCATCGATCAAGCACGACGAGCAAACGGCTGGACGCGATCCCTGGCGTCGGGCCAGCGCTGGCGACGGCGCTGGTCGCGAGCGTTGCCGATGCCAAAGCCTTCCGGTCGGGTCGGGACTTCTCGGCCTGGGTTGGGCTCGTGCCGAAGCAGAACTCGAGCGGGGGCAAGGACAAGCTTGGCAGTATCAGCAAGCAAGGCGATCGCTATTTGCGCAGCCTGTTTACGGCGGGCGCGCTCGCCGTGATCCGCTATGCCAAGATCCATGGCACCGATCATCGGCCCTGGCTCACTCGATTGTTGGCCCGGCGCCCCACCAAGGTCGCTGCCATCGCACTCGCCAACAAACTCGCCCGGATGGCCTGGGCGATGATGGCCAGAAACGAACGTTACAATGAACCCGCCGCTCTCGCGGCGTGACGAGACGACATTACACCGGGACATCCGGTGTGACGTAACGGTTGGGAGGGCGAACAGCACGTAATGCAGCGCCGGTCGATCCGGCGATCAGGACAACCCACATGGGCCACAGCATCATCGAATGCGAGGTTTTGACCGGAACCTGATCCGCGGAGGGCATTATGGCCAGCGGTCATGAGTACCGCACAAACAGGCCGAACACATGGCTGCTCCGACCACGCTGCAAAGTGAAGATTCTTCTTGCCAACCCGGAGCCGTCCACACATGGCCCATCAGAGAAGTGACGACACCCCTCGTTGACGTCCGCTTATTGGAGCAGAGCGGACCGGATTTGCTCAGTCTGAGTTCTTCGCTTGTTGACCCATTTCGGACATCAGCGGCCCCAAATATAAAGCCGCAACATATTCCAAGGATGTAGGTTGGGCGGTTACAGTGCCCCAAAGATGATGGGGGACGGGCATGCAGCGGCGTGAGTTCATCGGGCTGTTAGGCGCGACTGCGCTGAGTTTACCGCGACCGGGCTACGCCCAGACCAACGCCGGCTTGCCTCTGGTTGCGGTTTTGATGCCGTTCAAGCAGGACGACGACTATAGGATTGCCGCGCTCCGCAAAGGCTTACAGGAAACTGGTTTCATCGAAGGGAAGCACTATTCGCTGGCCGTGCGGTATGGCGAAGGAGATTATAGTCGCATGCCCCAGCTAGCGATGGAATTGGCCGCGCTCAATCCGCGCGTCTTCGTCACTTTAGGTTTTGGGGTTGGACCTAACCGAGTTTCTCCAGAGATACCGTTGGTTTTTTCCGGCGTTGCCGTGGACCCCGTCGCGTTAGGTTGGGTGCAGAGCTATGTACATCCCGGTGGGATGATCACCGGAAACGTGATGAACGCAGTCGGTGGCGAGGAGACCTTAACTCAAAAGCGTATTGGACTTTTCAAGCAGCTTGTCCCCGGCCTAGCACGAGTCGGCATGATAGCGCCCGTTCCGGGTCAAATTGGGCCCGGGACGTTGGTGATGAAGGAGAAGGAAGCGCTGCAAAAAGTGGCCGCCCAGTTGCACTATGACTTCGTCTTCTGCGGTTTCAACACCCTTGACGATCTGGAAAGCGCCTTTGCGGCTGGCCTTCGAGATGACGTGAGCGCATTCTACATCTCGGGAGAGCCACTGCTTTCCGCCAATATATCGCGCGTCATACCTTTGGTTGCAAGGTCGGGAAAGCCGACCGTCGGACCATATCCGATATGGGGACGTAGTGGCCTTCTGATGTCTTATTCAACTGATCCCGTAGACGGTTTTCGCCGCGCAGGGACATACGTCGCGAGGATTTTGAAGGGCGAGAAGCCCGGCGATCTCCCCGTCGAGCAGGCGAGCAAGTTCACTTTCGTGATCAATCTCAAGACCGCGAATACGCTCGGCATCACCGTGCCCCCCGCCTTGCTGGCGCTCGCCGACGAGGTGATCGAATAGCGCCCTACTTCCGTTCATGGCCCGAAGACGAAGATCGCGACAACGCCCGGCACGTCGGCAGTCTAAGCCAGACCGGACTTGGTGGCGACCCGGCCAAAACGACGCGAATGACACGCAAGAGACATCAGCGAGCGTGCGGTGCACCTATCGGATGGTAGTCTGAGCCGATAGGATATTGGCTCCGAGCCGGGGGCGGACATGAAGCGACGAGACTTCATTGCGGCTATCGGCGGCGCGGTAGCTGTATGGCCGTTCGCAATGCGCGCGCAACAGCCGGCTATGCCAGTGATCGGCTACCTCGGTATTGGCACGTCCGACACGGAGGTGTCTCTGGCCGCGTTCCGTCAGGGGCTGAGAGAAGCCGGTTACGCCGAGGGCCAGAGCGTGACGATCCATTATCGCTGGGCGGAGGGTAACCCCGAGCGGTTCCCCGCGCTCGCGGCCGAACTGGTTATGCTCAAGGTCCATGTCATCTTGACCGCTGGAGGCACACTCGCCGCCATAGCCGCCAAGCGGGCGACGGCGACTATCCCCATCGTCTTCACTGCTGTTGGTGATCCGGTAGAAGAGGGTCTCGTCGCGAACTTGGCGCGGCCTGGCGGCAACGTCACAGGGTTTTCTGTCACCCTTCCCGACCTTATCGGCAAGTTCCTGGAGTTGATCAAGGAGGCCGTGCCGGGGGCCAGTCGGGTTGCCCTTCTCTTGAAACCAGACGCCATGCCCGCTCTTGCCAGAGAGGTCAGACTGAAGGAGGCCGATGCCTCGGCGCGGGCGCTCGGGGTGAAGCTTCAAGTTTTTGAGGCGCGGCGGCGGGATGACTTCGACGAGGTCTTCTCGGATATGTCTATGGCGGGCGCGGATGCACTGGTCGTGTGGCCAACACCCGTGTTCCAACTTGAGCGACGACGCCTCGTTGACCTTGCGGCAGAGCATCGACTGCCAGCGGTCTTCCCCTTCAGGAACTATGTCGAGGCTGGCGGCCTCATGTCCTACGGACCGAACCCGTCCGACCTGACTCGGCGCGCCGCGATTTACGTAGGCAAGATTCTCAAGGGAACGAAACCGTCCGACCTGCCGGTCGAGCAGCCGACCAAATTCGAGCTAGTGATCAATCTCAAGACTGCCAAGGCGCTTGGGATCGCTGTCCCAGCCTCACTACTCGCCCGCGCGGACGAGGTGATCGATTGACGCGGACCGACTTCCGGTTCTGATGCTGTGGACGGCTCCTCCACCGGCACGAGAGTGCCAAGGAGTGGGTGCCTTTTGAAGCTCCCACGATTCGGAGGAGCAGCCAATGCAATCAATTTCGACGATCGGTCTGGATATCGCGAAGTCAGTCTTCCAAGTGCACGGCGTTGATGCAGCCGGCCAGGTGGTCCTACGCCGTCAGTTGAGGCGCCGGCACATCCTGGCATTTTTCCAGAAGCTGCCGCCCTGCCTGGTGGGCATCGAGGCTTGCGCGTCATCGCACCATTGGTCCCGCGAACTGCAGGCGTTGGGGCATACGGTGCGATTGATGCCTCCGGCCTATGTGAAGCCCTACGTCAAGCGGCAGAAGAACGACAGCACCGATGCGGAGGCAATTTGCGAGGCGGTCACGAGACCCAACATGCGGTTCGTGCCGACCAAGACGGTCGAGCAACAGAGCTGTTTGATGCTTCACCGAGCCCGCCATCTCTTCATCCGTCAGCAGACTGCCGTGATCAACTCAATCCGCGCCTATCTCGCCGAGTTCGGGATTGTCGCCCCTGTCGGGCGCAGGGGTGTCGAGCAACTGCTGGAAGTCGTCGCCGATACAGCCGATGACCGGCTGCCCGAGGTCGCCCGTGCGTGTCTTGCTGCTCTCGGCAGTCAATTGCGGGCACTGAAGGCCCAGATCCTGGCGTTCGACCGCCGCATCATCGCCTGGCATCGATCCAGCGCGACGAGCAAACGGCTGGACGCGATCCCCGGCGTCGGGCCGGCGTTGGCAACAGCTTTGGTCGCCAGTATTGCGGATCCCAAGGCTTTCCGATCGGGACGGGACTTCTCGGCCTGGGTGGGGCTCGTGCCGAAGCAGAACTCGAGTGGGGGTAAGGACAAGCTTGGCAGTATCAGCAAACAAGGGGATCGCTATTTGCGCAGCCTGTTCACGGCTGGCGCGCTCGCCGTGATCCGCTATGCCAAGATCCATGGCACCGATCATCGGCCCTGGCTCACTCGATTGTTGGCCCGGCGCCCCACCAAGGTCGCTGCCATCGCACTCGCCAACAAACTCGCCCGGATGGCCTGGGCGATGATGGCCAGAAACGAACGTTACAATGAACCCGCCGCTCTCGCGGCGTGACGAGACGACATTACACCGGGACATCCGGTGTGACGTAACGGTTGGGAGGGCGAACAGCACGTAATGCAGCGCCGGTCGATCCGGCGATCAGGACAACCCACATGGGCCACAGCATCATCGAATGCGAGGTTTTGACCGGAACCTGATCCGCGGAGGGCATTATGGCCAGCGGTCATGTGAGCCGCACAAACAGGCCGAACACATGGCCGCTCCGACCAACGCGCCGCAAAGTGAAGATTCTTCTTGCCAACCCGGAGCCGTCCACACATGGCCCGTAGCGGACACCCTATCCGCATGTTCGAAAGCCTGCTGTTCGGACTAAAGCGGGCGCCGGTCATTAGCCGACTTCTTCCAAAGCATCTCATATCCGAACGGCATAAACCTGCCGGCTCTCACCCTCGCACTTTTTGCAATGCCGCCTCCAGCCTAACCCTTTCCTTTTCCCACCGGGCTTGTTGGGTTTGCGACTTCCTTTCGAGAACATCGATCTGCGCTTTTATTTCAGCAGCTTTCGTTTGATACTTCTGACGGGCTGCATCCAAGGCGTTCTGGGCTTTAGAAATGGCGCGCTGCCGACGCTCTCGCTCCCTCTGCTGCACGGCAGCTTCCTTAACACGCTCCTGTGCGCGGCGCTGTTCTTCCTTCTCGAACGCAAGTGTGGCCCTTCGCTCGGCTTTCGGATCCCTGGGTCTCTTTGAATGCTTCGGTGGCTTGTGGTTCTTCGACTTGGGCTGCGCCTTTGTCGCATCGCCATCGTCCGCAAGATTTGTGGGCAACTCGGCTTGCTCTTTGTAGGGACCGGTAGACCCAACGGGGCGCTTGAGGACGACGCCCGGCGCAGCCATGGCCGCCTCTATCACGTCGGGATCCTCGCTTTCCTTCGCGAAGCCTTGGTGAAAGAGATTGCTGTCGGCGCCCCAGGCTTGCAGGGCCGCCTTCATAGAAGGCGCCGCTATTACAAGGTCAAAGAAGCCTAGCGAGGTTTGGTAGGTTTTCAGCTTCCTAGCCATCTGGGTGGTCTAGCGCCCTCGCTTCCCGGATCAGGCAGACTTGCGCTGCGGCCTGGCAGCGGGTTTTTTCGTCGCCGCCTCCTTCGCCTGCTTCTTACCCGAGATCGGCATCAGCATTTCCTTTTGTCCGGCCGCCGCTTTGCGGGGCTTCTTGGCGGACTTCTTCGGAGCCTTGGCCTCTGCTGCCGTGCCGCCGACGCTTCGACGAAGGGCCTCCATTAGGTCGACAACGTTCTCGCCGCGCGGCCGCTCCTTCGGCGTAATTGGCTTACCCGCGCGCTTCTGATTGATGAGGTCGATCAGGGCGGTTTCGTATTGGTCCTCAAACTTGTCGGGTTCGAAACGGCCGGCCTTCTGATTTACAATGTGCCTGGCGAGATCGAGCATATCCTTGGTGACTTTGACATCCTGGATCTCGTCAAAATACTCATCCTCGTTGCGCACTTCGTAGGGGTAGCGCAGCAACGTGCCTACGAGGCCCTTCTCTAGCGGCTCGAGCGCGATGATGTGCTCGCGATTGGTCAGAACCACGCGCCCGATCGCCACCTTGTTCATCTCCTTGATGGTCTCGCGAATGACCGCAAAGGCATCGTGTCCGACCTTGCCGTCGGGACGCAGATAGTAGGGCCGGATCAGATAGCGCGGATCGATATCGGATTTTTGGACGAACTCGTCGATCTCGATCGTCCGGGTGGATTCCAGCGCGATCTCTTCGAGCTCCTCCTTCGTCACCTCAATGAACTGGCCCTTTTCGAGTTCATAGCCTTTTACGATGTCCTCGTTGGCCACCTCGTCGCCAGTGTCCGCGTCGACCTTGAGGTATTTGATGCGGTGACCCGTCTGCCGATTGAGCTGGTTGAACGAAATCTTCTCGCTCTCGGAGGTGGCCGGAAACAACGCCACGGGGCAGGTCACGAGAGACAAACGCAGAAAACCTTTCCAATTGGCTCGGGGGGCCATGAACGCGATACTCCGATGAGCTGTTATGGACTCAAGACGAACAAGGCAGGCTGGTTCCGACACGATCGGCCCCGAATTTCTGCCCTTCCTGGCGTCGTCCACAAAATCTGTGCGGACCGAGCTCCCCGCGTGAGCGGCAGAAGAAAACTTGTCTCGGCCGCATTTCCCCGGACTCGACATTCGTTCTTCTTATGTTCTAAATTGCGCCATGAGCGATCGACCCGCGAGCTGGCGCATGCCGACCCCCAAGCAAATGGAAAAACTGGCCTTTTCGGCCGACGGGCAGGCCCGGAGGCAAGTTCTTCGGAACCGATCGACGAGTTGACGCCGGAATATTGGGAGGCCGTCCTGAGCGATCCGCGCCTTCGCGCAGAGGCGCCCGGACCGGCGATCCAGACGCGGCGGCTATCCGAGATCCAACAGCACGTGCTGCGGGTCACTTGTCGCCGATGTGACCGTATCGTCGAAATGCAAAAGGCAGATGCGGTCCGCATGTATGGCCCAAAGGCCCTCTGGAAGGATGTCGGGCAGCGGCTTCTGGACAACACGTGTCAGCAGCGAACCGGGCGTCATGAGGAGGACGGCTGCTGGCCTGTTTTCGACTGCCCTTAATCTTGCGCTGCCGAAGGACCGCACCGGATGGCGCCGAAGCATCATCCAACGCCGCTTTCTGGAGGCGATCGGAAAGCTCTGAAGACGGAGCTGGGCAAGGCGCGCGCGATGACGACCATTCTCGCCGCGCAATCTGCTGAGGCCCGCGCGAAGGGCGATGCGCTGATAAGGCAGGCGGACAGGCTGCTGTGCGAAAGCTGGAACGAGCGAATGTGGGCGGATGGCGAGCCAATCGACCCTTCGCCGACAATCGATCAGGCGATCAACGGCGGCTATCCCTGGCTCGAGATTCGGTGCTCGCGTTGCAAGACGGCGCGGGATGTCGACTTGGCGACGCTTCCGCATGTCGCTACGACCTTCATCCACGACCTCGCTGGCAGGCTCCGATGCAGCAAATGTGCTAAGGCCGGTCGTCGCCCGGCCGCTACCCTCCTCCAGCTCGCGCAGCGGCCACGCCATGCCGCTCCGGAGACGTGATCGTGTGCAATCTCTACTCCATGACCAAGAACGTCGACGCCATTCGCCGACTGTTCGATGCTCTCAACAACCGCGTCGGTAACCTGCCTTCGCTGCCCGGTATCTTTCCGGACTATCCGGCCCCGATCGTTCGCAACGCAGCCGACGGCCGTGAGATCACGATGGCCCGCTGGGGCATGCCCTCGTCTCGGCAGGCGTTATTGAACGCCACCAAGAAGCGGGCGCAAAAACTCGAAGCCAAGGGCACGTCAGTCGACTTCAAGGATTTGCTCCGGATGGAGCCTGACTCGGGGACGACCAACATTCGGAACGTCGGCAGCGCCCACTGGAAGCGATGGTTAGATCCAGAGCATCGCTGCCTGGTGCCGTTCACCTCATTCAGTGAGTACGACACCATCGATGGCAAGAAGGTGCCGGTGTGGTTTGCACCCGACGACAGCAGGCCCCTCATCGCTTTTGCAGGCCTTTGGAGCAACTGGACGAGCGTCCGCAAGGCAAAGGAAGGCGAGGTCACCATCGACGTCTTCGGTTTCCTGACCTGCGAACCGAATGCCGAGGTCAAGCGCGTTCATCCGACGGCGATGCCTGTCATCCTCACGACGAGCGAAGAGTACGATGTCTGGATGCGCGCCTCGTGGGATGAGGCCAAGGCGTTGCAGCGGCGGCTCCCAGACGGGACACTCAAGATCGTCGCGAGCGGAGAAAAGGAAGATCCCGCTACCTGACTTTTGCACAGAGGATTGGAACAGGTGGACAAGCGTGAGCTCTCGTCATTTCGAATCCCTGGTCTGTGCTAACCGCCGGGAACGAGGAGGGGCGCTAAGGATTCCTTCCCGGCGGGAGCCATCTTGATGCTGATGACGAGGGAAAGACGGCCAGGATTCCGGACATTGCGGGGCTGGGCGATTGCCGTCTTGAACGACGCCGGCGCCATTCGGGAGTGTGAGGAGCACGGCTGGATGCAGGATCGCGCCGACCCGCATGCCCGCGATCGCGCCTTCGAGATCGCCCGCCGCAATCCGCCGCATGGCATCTCGTCTGAAGCTGCGGCCGCGGCCATCGTTGAGGTGCTCGACGGCATTGGGGACACCTGCCCGGAATGTCCCTCGCGCGATTAAAACCGACGAGAACCGCAATTCTGTAGTCTAGTCAGCTCGCCCACTGGCGATTTCTTCCATAACTTTCAATTTGCGAATTCCGCTTTCGGGCGCGGAGCGAACAATCAGCAGATTGGCAGGGGCGCCTTTGGGGCCATGTGTGGACGGCTCCGGGTTGGCAAGAAGAATCTTCACTTTGCGGCGCGTTGGTCGGAGCGGCCATGTGTTCGGCCTGTTTGTGCGGCTCACATGACCGCTGGCCATAATGCCCTCCGCGGATCAGGTTCCGGTCAAAACCTCGCATTCGATGATGCTGTGGCCCATGTGGGTTGTCCTGATCGCCGGATCGACCGGCGCTGCATTACGTGCTGTTCGCCCTCCCAACCGTTACGTCACACCGGATGTCCCGGTGTAATGTCGTCTCGTCACGCCGCGAGAGCGGCGGGTTCATTGTAACGTTCGTTTCTGGCCATCATCGCCCAGGCCATCCGGGCGAGTTTGTTGGCGAGTGCGATGGCAGCGACCTTGGTGGGGCGCCGGGCCAACAATCGAGTGAGCCAGGGCCGATGATCGGTGCCATGGATCTTGGCATAGCGGATCACGGCGAGCGCGCCAGCCGTGAACAGGCTGCGCAAATAGCGATCCCCTTGTTTGCTGATACTGCCAAGCTTGTCCTTACCCCCACTCGAGTTCTGCTTCGGCACGAGCCCCACCCAGGCCGAGAAGTCCCGTCCCGATCGGAAAGCCTTGGGATCCGCAATACTGGCGACCAAAGCTGTTGCCAACGCCGGCCCGACGCCGGGGATCGCGTCCAGCCGTTTGCTCGTCGCGCTGGATCGATGCCAGGCGATGATGCGGCGGTCGAACGCCAGGATCTGGGCCTTCAGTGCCCGCAATTGACTGCCGAGAGCAGCAAGACACGCACGGGCGACCTCGGGCAGCCGGTCATCGGCTGTATCGGCGACGACTTCCAGCAGTTGCTCGACACCCCTGCGCCCGACAGGGGCGACAATCCCGAACTCGGCGAGATAGGCGCGGATTGAGTTGATCACGGCAGTCTGCTGACGGATGAAGAGATGGCGGGCTCGGTGAAGCATCAAACAGCTCTGTTGCTCGACCGTCTTGGTCGGCACGAACCGCATGTTGGGTCTCGTGACCGCCTCGCAAATTGCCTCCGCATCGGTGCTGTCGTTCTTCTGCCGCTTGACGTAGGGCTTCACATAGGCCGGAGGCATCAATCGCACCGTATGCCCCAACGCCTGCAGTTCGCGGGACCAATGGTGCGATGACGCGCAAGCCTCGATGCCCACCAGGCAGGGCGGCAGCTTCTGGAAAAATGCCAGGATGTGCCGGCGCCTCAACTGACGGCGTAGGACCACCTGGCCGGCTGCATCAACGCCGTGCACTTGGAAGACTGACTTCGCGATATCCAGACCGATCGTCGAAATTGATTGCATTGGCTGCTCCTCCGAATCGTGGGAGCTTCAAAAGGCACCCACTCCTTGGCACTCTCGTGCCGGTGGAGGAGCCGTCCACAGCATCACAACCGGACTCATGCAACGCAGCAACGAGTCCCCGAGCGGCTTGCGATGAGAGAACGGCCGTAGCTGGACCATGTCAGGAGGTATATTATGCGAAGGAATGGCGCTGTTGAGCCATCCCTGCGACCGGCATCGATGAGAGGGGTGCTGTGGAACAATCATCCCCGAGCATATCGATACGACCTCTCGACGTAAGCGACCTGCCGGAAGCCGGCGCAATCTTGCGTCGTGCATTCGCGGCCCAGTTTGGGATGGCGCCAGATACGTTTTGGACGGATCGGGACTTCGTTACCGGACGTTGGATGACAGATCCCTCGCTGGCTTTTGGCGCATGGATGGGAGATCGGTTGATCGGATCGAGCCTGGGAACTAGCTGGGGAAGCTTGGGAATATTCGGCCCGATCTCCACACACCCCGACACCTGGAATCACGGGACCGCCAGACTTCTCATCCCGCCGGTGCTCGAACGGTTGAATGCATTGGGAGCTCGGCATCTAGCCTTCTTCACGTTTGCCGAGAGTACAAAACACATTGCCTTGTATCAGAGGTTTGGCTTCTGGCCGCGGTTTCTCACCGCGATCATGACCCGCTTGGTCGAAGCCAATGAGATAATGCCAGAAACGACTCGCTATTCGACCGTTGCCGGCGCAGGTCAAGCACATTGGCTTGACGCATGCCGAGCTTTAACGACTGAGGTGCGCGACGGATTGGATCTCTCAGCGGAAATACGCACTGCTCACGCGCAGGGACACGGCGACAGCGTCTTTCTTACGGATGGATCACGAATGGAGGCGGTGGCTTTGTGCGAGTATGGACCGAAGAGCCCCGCAGGGGCCGGTTCATGTTTGATCAGGTTCGGAGCGGTTCGCCCCAGCTCGGAGAGTGAAACGCGCTTCAGTCAATTGGTCACTGCCTGCGGAGCACTGGCAGTAGACGAAGGGCTTAAGCAGGTGGTGGCATGTGTAAATGCCAGCCGGCCCAAAACATATCGACATCTCCTGTCAATGGGCTTCCGTGCCCAACGCAATGGCGTAACTATGCATCGCCCGAATGAGGACGCATACCATCAAACAGCCTCGTACATCCTTGATGATATGCGATAGTCCGCGCTATGGCGTCCGACAAAGCGACTTTTGATCTGTCGCAGCACTGGCACTAGTTGCTCTGCTGAGAGACGTGCCCGTCTCGAGGTCACAAGCGGTGGTCGAGGACGACGCGAGGGAAGTCAGGTGTACCCGTGACAGCGCACCTGAGGTGGCCTGTTTGAGCTTCGTTCGCCTTGGAGCTGAGCGATAACGCGGCTTTGGGAAGCATCATCCCGAAGCGCGCCCTTAACTCGGCTGGATCCGCCCCTGTCTGGCTAAAGAGCGAGGGCGTGGGATCCATACTTGCTTTTACTCTCGCGTCCACATCGGCTAGACTTTCGTTCGCAGTACGGGGATGACTATGGACATCCCTCAGATCATGAGACGTTTGGCTGCGATTCTGGCAACGGATGTTGCCGGCTATAGTCGCCTCATGGCGGCGGACGAGGAAGCGACCCTGCGGACCCTGGACGCGTACTGTCGCACGATATCCGACCTTGTTTCTGAACACGTGGGGCGCATTTTCGGATCCGCCGGAGACAGCGTGATTGCAGAGTTCAGCAGCCCGGTGCAGGCCGTGCGCGCCGCAGTCGCCATCCAGCGCGCGCTTGCTCGCCACAACGCCGATCTCCCGAGCGACCGGAAGATGGAACTTCGAATTGGCATCAATCTCGACGACGTGATGGTGGACAACGACAACCTGTTCGGCGACGGAGTAAACGTTGCTGCGCGGTTGCAGGGCGTTGCTGACCCCGGCGGAATTTGCATCTCCGGTGTGGTCCGCGATCAGATCGAAGGCAAGCTGAACTTTCCCCTTACGCCAATCGGACAACGATCGTTAAAGAACATCAGTCGTCCGGTTTCGGTCTACTCAGTGGACTGGCGGCTCCAGCATCCGGCGGCCACGGGCGTTTTAGCCGGCGAGCTCGCGCTGCCAGACAAGCCATCGATTGCGGTGCTGCCGTTCTCCAACATGAGCAGCGATTCCGAGCAGGAGTACTTCGCGGAAGGCATTACAGAAGATATCATTACCGCTCTGTCACACCACCGATGGTTCTTTGTCATCGCGCGAAATTCGAGCTTCGCCTACAAGGGGCGGACCGTCGACGTAAAGCAGACCGCTCGCGAGCTTGGCGTGCGATATGTTCTCGAAGGGAGCGTAAGACGGGCCGGTCAGCGGGTGCGGATCTCAAGCCAGCTGATCGAAGCGGAAACCGGAAACCACCTCTGGGCCGAGCGGTTCGACCGCGACCTGGCCGACATTTTTGCCATCCAGGACGAGATCACACAGAGCGTGGTCGGCGCGATCGAACCCGAGATGCTTCTCATGGAAGGGAAGCGGGCCTGTCGCAAGAGCATCGGCAATTTGGACGCGTTCGACTGCTGCATGCGCGCGATGTGGCATTTCTCGCAACTCGCTCCCGAGCACCACGAGCAAGCCATAGCCCTGCTGCGACAGGCGATAAAGGTTGACCCGAACCTCGCCCAGGCACACATGATGCTCGCACGGACACTGGTCGGCCGGATCATGTACGGTTGGAGCAGCGATCTCACAAACGACGCATCTGAGGCTCATACGGCTGCGGCGCGCTCGGTTGCGATCGATGACCGCGATCCCTACTGCCACTACGCGTTGTGCTGGACGAGTTTGGTGATGCGAATGCATGCGCAGGCGCTTTCGGAGGCGCAGCGCTCGATCGACCTCAACCCGAATTTCGCGCTCGGGTTCTTCGTCCTTGGCGTAGTTCGGATCCATATCGGACACTTCAGAGAAGCTCTTGACGCTTTGCGACGTTTCCTTCGTCTGAACCCGAATGATCCTCAAGCCCGTGCCTTTCTCAGCTACGTAGCGCTGGCACATTACCATCAAGAGAACTACGAGGAGGCAGCACATTTTTGCGAGTTGGCGGTCAGTGCGCGCCGCCCTTACATTGGTCTCCGAACTCTCGTGGCAAGCCTGGGTCAACTTGGACGCGTTGAGGAAGCGCGCCATTTGCTAAACGAGTTAATCTCCCGACAGCCGATAGATCCCCAGCAGCTGTTCGACATTACAACCCCCTACCTTGACGAGAAGTATCGGGAGCACCTCGCAGACGGCTTGCTTCGCGCAGGCGTGACCAACTTGCGGCAATAGGCATTGGTGGAATGGCTGGTCGAACCCCGCAACAGCTCTCTGCCACGCGAAGCAGTGGCTCTGAACCGTTTGCTCTGCCAAGGGGACTCCATCGGTAGGCCGAAGTCGCCTAAGGGTCACAAGGTGCCCTATTCGACGTGTCCGGCCTTGGAACAAAGCGGATCTGGTGCAAACGTGCTTAAGCCGCCTGTGCACTCCCACGTTCGCCGGCAGTCGGCCAATGGCCGGCTTCTTCCATAACTATGAATACGCGAACGACGCTGCGCTGAGTCTCCGCGATCACGCGATCGGGGGCTCGGTCGCTGACTGAGTTATCCTATAGAAACGCACCTGCGAATGATGCCCCGTACGCGGGCGGAAGCAGACGTGTTAGCAACCTTCAAAGCTCGCCTTTTGACCCATCTCCGACATCGCCCCTCCGGCCGCCAGCCATTCGCATGCCCTGATACATGAGCCCGCCCTCGGCGAGCTAATCGTCACAGCCGTCCTACAAAGTGCTGGGCCGCCATAGGCGTGTTTCCCACTATCTTGAGCCTGGACGAGTCATCTGCGGAATAGTCCGGCCACGCCCCCCACTACGTTGTGCACCGCGCCGCCGATTGCGCCGATCGGACCGCCGACACCACGCGAATAGGGAGCACGGCTCCCAGCGCGACGACGGTCTTGATGGTCAGATTTGGCAGCCTCCGTCGCGGCGTCCATTAGTACCTTGTGCTCGGCGGCGTTGAGGAAGCCAGTCGTAGGGTAGCCGTGCTCCTCCTGCCAGCGCGCGATGACAGCGCGAGTCGATTCGTCGAACTTCCCATTGACCTTGGTGTCGAACCCGAGCCTGGTTAGCCCATGTTGCACTTCACGACGCTTTGCCTTGGTGAGGCCGATCTGATCCTCGGTCTCCTGAGTCGCTTCGTCGGTAGCGATCGCCGCATCGGCGGGTGCCAACGTTTCGCGGGGCGTGCTGCTCAGACCAGCCTTGGCAACGTGCGCGCTGTCGACGATCGCTAGGATGGACAATACTAGGATCAAGGCGCGCATGGCCTTTCCTCGCCCTCAAGTCTGCCGATGAAAATAAAGCTACATCGCGCCGCCCTGAACTATCAACATCCGGCGGCGCCACTCCGCTTCGTCGTGGGGTAACTGTTGCCCGTGGCACACGGTTCCCTAGCCTCGCGCCGAATGTTACGCCGCATTGCACGCGGGGCATGGGATCGGAGCACCGCCTTGGGCGTTTGGCGAAAGATCGTCTGGAGACAAAAGGGCTTCTGCGGGCGACGGATTCTGCAGTCGGCCTCGACCGACTGCCTTGAGCGCTTGTCCTTTTCACCGACAAGGTGATCGAACAAGGATGCTGCTTGCTACGGTGCATGAGTCTGCCCTGGCTCCAAGGCGAAGTCGGCCGGTGGCTCGCTGAAGTCGGCTGTCACGAGTCAAGCGGACTCATTTGCCAGATCTTCGACCGGCGCTTTTGACCCCAAGCGGACTTCGTCATAGGCCGCCTCGGAGGCCGACTCCGCTCGCATCTCGCCGTCTGCGTTTGGAACCGAAACCTTTTCTAGCCTGAATGATTTACTCCCGGGGCTTCGCAAGATGCGAGGCATTCATGAACCCTCTCTCGGCGAGCGACTTGTTTCTTACGGTCGCGATCATGAGCGTCACTTTCCTGACCGAAATCGCTCTCTTCATCTTGATCGGAATGATCTGAAAGAATCCCGCTGTTCTGGGCAGCGCGCAGCCGATGCGAAGGCCTAGTTCTCCGTGAACTTGATGGTTGAGACTGGCCATCTTCCGTCATGATCTTTGATCGAAATCCGAAGCCCGTGCAAATCATCCAGCCAAACGTTCTCGACCGTGCCCGCCTTTCCGTCGGTAAGGACGACGGCTTTGCCGATCAATTCGGATTGCGCCGCACCGTACTCATTCAAAATATTTGAGGCACGGTGCTTCACCGATGGCATTGCGCCTCCACATTCGGCCGAGGCGTCCGCGCTGTTCTAGGGGCGGCTCAACGGCGACGTTTGTCCCAGCGCTCAGCACTGGGAATGATTGATGGCGACTGCTCTTCCAATTCGCGGAGACGGCCGATTTGCGCTCTGAGGCTCCCCGGTAATTCCGGCTCTTCTTTCAGGAACGCGTGCAGCCTTTCTCCAATTTCTTGAACGATTGCTCGGCTGTGCTTGGGATCTAGGTCAATGCGGTTGCGCATAAGAAGCCTCGTTCGGGTAAGAAAGCGCCAGCGTCCACTCCTCCCGCAGCTCTCCAGCTTGCGAGCACGGCTGGCAATTTTGGAATGGAACCGGAGACCGCCGCTTTTGGCTATCTGCGCGAGCGCTTGTTTTTGAAAACAGCGGGCCCTGCAGTGAGGAACCTTTGGCTATCCGCGACATGCGCCGTGTAGTTAACGGCGAGCGACGGTCTCGTATTTCTAAAGTTTTGGCAGGAGCTTCCGTTCCAAATCTTTGGCCGCGCCGCCGCTTCGGTTTGACGAGGATGCCTTTTGGACGGCACGCAAGCAGGCGTTCCAAGGGCTAGGGTCGAACAGCGCTCTCGGAACCATTTCTCGGCGTATCCGGTTAGTTCGTGGGATCGATGGAGGAATTCGCTATGAGGATCGAATATCATGCTGCAATTGCGATAGTGGCTTTTGCCGCTGGTGCTGGACTGGCGGTCCATTCTGTCGGCTCGCTGCCGCCCGAAAAGCAGTCCACGCCTGCCGCCGCCCAAATGGCCACCCTGTTGGCTGAGTCCGTGGATCCGTTTTTGCATCGGTCCGGTGGCTAACGGCCGGCGCAACTCCAAAACGCATTGGCGGCGTTACCTAAGTCAGGGGGCACGTCTCGTCCGGTATCTCCGATATTGGCCCGAACCCGCCGATCTGGGCGGGGAGCAAATCGGCAGCTATCAGCGGTACAGCGGACGCGGCGCTAACACATTCGGGAAGGCAGCACGTGACCCAAAACAGACGTCGTTTCGCTTCATTCAAAGTTGAAGTGGCTTGAAAAGTAGATCTGTGCGGCTCATGCAACCGTTGTCTAGAGAAGAGACGACGAAACGAGGGGCGAGGTAATGCGACCCGCCATTGTGGGCGCGGTCTTGGCGCTGGCGACGCTTGATGGCCGTGTCGAGCTCGACAACAACGTGGGCCCTGATGATCGAGGGTAGATTTTCAAAGCGTGTCCGGCGTCTTCAATTCGTGCCTGACCTGTTCCTCTTTGAGCTGGCGCTCGGCCTCCTGCCAGAACTCGTCCCGACGTCCTTCAGGCCTGCCGGACTCTTCCCAAAGCTTGTAGGCACGCGCGCGGATATCATCGTCATAGACGTGAGCCATGCGAACCTCCCGATGAAGCACGGCCTCGCCGTGGGGGGCTGGTGGGGTTAGAGCCAAAGGCCGTGCAGGCCGGCTGTCGGCGGGAAATCCGGCCTGCGGATTCAAGTCGTCGGATCGACGACGGTTCCAAATCCCTGGTGCCGTGTGCGTTGAAGTCTGGTCGTTGCCCGTCCACTCCCTTTCAGCACGCAACCAGAACTCCAGATCACGTCCTTCCGGCCGGCCCGCTTCCAGCCACAGCACAAAGGCACGGCTGCAAGTTTCCTCGCGCTGAATTGACACCTGCAACTCATCGAGCCTGCCCTTGATCACCTTCGCGAAGCTTTCGAGCCGCTCCACGGTGGCAACGTCGCAAATCAACGGGATCATGCGATTAGCCAGTTCGAGCTGATGTTGCAGCCTCTGAAGTTCGCCCCGGTGGTCCACGATGTTGCTCCGATTGGCTATATGACGCCGGGGCCCGCGGAATGTTCGATCAGCACGGCCGTCCTTGCGTAGTTCGCAAGTCCATCGGAAAACAATTCGGGAGGAGCAAACCTCCGGCCATCCGGCCACCAATGCTCAGCCTCGACCTGCATCGTGCAGATCGGAGAATGGGACTGGAGATACAGCTTCGGCGTCAGAGACGGCCGATTTCTTGTCCGCCTGCCTGAGGATCGCCGCCAGACAAATCATTGGCGCATTGCGATCAGAATGCATGATAACGCCTTCCGCGAATCGGCCTATTCAGTGGCCAGGCATCTACCGCGATGGTGCCCTCTCGTCCGGCAAGCGATCTGATTGTTCGGATTGGCTACACGTCCGATCGGTAGATCAGGCTCCAGCCAATCAAACCTTGTAACATATTGAAAATAAACGGCTTTGGAGGTGGTGCGCCCGGCGGTGTTTCCGAGCGGCTTGCGGAGAAGGTTCGAACCTGGTTTCTCTCCCTCCGCCAGCCTTCAGGCGCCAGGCTACCCGCTGCGCTGAAGGCGCTTGTGTACGAGTGGGCGTCGAATTGTCTCCTGTGAAGCCAGCTCAAGCCGTGACGGTCCGTGACGATGGCGCGGGCGCATTGTCCGATGCACCTTCGCAGAAGCTGCACATCTGTCACGTCGCTGCGACGACGGAAGGGGCGCTCTGGGTGTTCGAGCAATTGCGCGATCTGCGCGATCGGTTCGGCTACGACGTGTCGGTCATCCTCAACGGCAATTCGGGAACGCTGGTCGACCGTTTCCGCGCCGCCGGTATCCGGGTTCTCGTGAGCGATTTCGAGTTCCTTGCGACCGCCGACCTGTTCGCGCTGCCGAAGAAGATTCTCGCGCTTGCCGCGATCCTCAAGCGCGAGCGCTTCGATGTCGTGCAGACGCACCTGTTCCACTCGATGGTGATCGGCCGGATCGCGGCATGGCTAGCCGACGTGCCGGTGCGGCTCGCCATGATCGCCGGGCCCTTCCATCTCGAAGCCTACACGCCGCGCTGGATCGACGGCTCGACGCAGTGGATGGAAACGGCGCTGATTCCGTCGTGCGGGCTCAGCCGCGATCTCTACATGTCGATGGGAGTCGCGAAGGAGCGGCTTTCCGTCATCTATTACGGTCCCGACGAGACCGCGTTCGATCCTGCGCAACACGCTGCCGACGATCTTCGCGCCGAGTACGGCTGGCCGCAGGATACCCCGCTGATCGGCATGGTCGCTTATTTCTATGCCGAGCTTGGCACCAACCGCTGGACGCCGCCGGCCGTGCATGGCCGCTCGGTCAAATGCCACGCCGACCTGATCAAGGCCATGCCTGACATCCTTCAGGAGTTTCCCGCCGCCAAGCTTTTGCTGGTGGGGAAGGCCTGGGAGGAGGGCGGCCGGCAATATCTTGCGAAGCTGGAAGCGCTGGTTGCCGACCTCGGCCTGTCTGACAACGTCAAGTTCACGGGCTATCGGAAAAGCGTCCCGGCGACGCTGAAGTCTCTCGATGTCGCAGTCCAGGCCTCGCTCAGCGAAAACCTCGGTGGATCGATCGAGGCGCTGCTGATGGAATGTCCGACGGTCGCGACGCGGGTCGGCGGACTCGTCGACAGCGTGATCGACGGCGAAACCGGCGTGCTCGTTGCGCCCGCCGATCCGGCCGATCTCGCGCGCGGAATCCTGACTCTGCTGCGCGATCCGAAGATGGGGCGCGAACTGGGTCAGCGCGGCCGTCGCCTGATGCTCGAACGCTTCACCTTGCGGCGGACGGTGGAAAACCAGCACAGGCTGTATCAGAGGCTGAAGCGCGATGCCCCTGCCGGTTACCGCAAATCTCGCACCGCGCTTCGTACCATCCTGGGCGCCGGGGTCTGCGGCTACCTCGGGTTTCGCTATCTCGTGGTCGATTCGCGGATCCTGCCGGCATGGGACGCCGGCTGGCGTCCCTGGCATTTTGCGCGAGCCCGCTACCGGATTGCCCGTATCCTGCACGCGCTCGCGTCACAGATCGACAGGCGGAGCAAGCGCCGGCAGATGCGAGCCGTGACGCCGGTTGCCGCTCCCGCTGCTCAACCGGTGCAGGTCAATCTGCAGTTCCAGTCGGTGCAGCCGGCCGCGCCGGAGCCGATCGCGCCGCAGCTTCGGCTGCTGGCCCGCATGATGCTCTACCGGTTTTACGCCTTTGTCGGACGCCAGAAGCTCGGCTGGGGTCTGCGCGCCAAATTTCGTCGCATGCTCGCGACGGCCTGGCAAAGGTTGACCGGCTTGTGGCGATGATCGCTGCGGCGTGGTCTGCCGCGTCGTGCTGACAAACGGTCGCAACTGACATCGCGCCGGTGCCTATGCAGAAACTCACGAAATCAGCGCCTATCATGCTGCACCTACCCGCGCCGGCTCCTCGAACGTAAATTGTCGCATATCGATATCGGCTGGAATCGTCTCGCGAAGCGCCAACTTTGCGAGAACTTCACCGATGCCGCCCGAATGCTTGAAGCCGTGCCCGGAGCACGGCGAAGCCACGAGAACATTCGGCATGTCCGGATGGCGATCGATGATGAAACGCGCATCCTTGACCTTGGTGTACAGGCAGACTTCAGCCCGGACGCACTGCGATGTGACGCCGTTGAAGAACGGTTCGACGTAGGTCGCAAACATCGAGCGCCGTTCTTCCTCGGAAACGACACGAGACACGCTTTCAGGCGTATCTTCCGTCTGCTCCTGTTCCGTCGCGATCTTCACGCCATCCGAAACGCCGCCCAGCGCAGGAAGTCCATAGATATTCTGATCTCGACCCGGAACCATCCAGATGAAAGCCGGAAAATTCTCCGGCTGATACATCTCCAGGGATTTCCGGTCTGCAAGCGCGAACCAGTACAGCACCTGACGCTGCACCTTCAGCTCTACGGGTGAACGCAGCAACTGCGGAAGCCAGGGCCCCGCGGTGATGATGAGTTGACCGGCGTGATAGACGCCGCGATCCGTAACGACGCAAACTCCGCCCGATACACTCTCGTAAGAAGTGACGCGCTCGTTGATTCTGATGTCAGCCTTTTGTTGACGGGCGCGGACAAGCTGCGCACGGATGCACGCTTCAGGCGTCACGTACCCACTGTCCTTGTCGAAATAGACTTTCTCGTCGTCTGAGATCCGGAACGCGGGATGTCTGGCCATCAATTCGGCAGGTGAGAGTCGCTCATATTTCACACCCGCCAAATCGGCCGCTTCTTCGGTCGTTTCGACAAAGCGGGGATTCTGATGTCGATGCGCGCCTCGCGGGCCGCCTATGACGGCAAGCCCATTCAGCCTCATAAGACTGACATCAAGCTGCTCTTCGAGTTCGGTCCAGATGCGATGGGAGCGCCTTGCGAGAGCCGAATACATGGGACCTTCACCGCAGGCCACGCGGGTGATCCGGCTCTCGCCATGCGTAGAGCCAAGCCGGTGGGGAGGGTCGTACTGATCGATTCCCAGCACGCTCACATTCCGCGACGCGAGCTGATAGAGCGCCGAAGAGCCCATGGCACCGAGGCCGAGTACAATCACGTCGTAATGCTTCATCTTGCTCCCGAGACGGCCGCCCGCGCTATCGAATGATCCGTCGACGCCGCCCCATGGCGCGCGAAAGCCCGAAGCATCATGCAAGCTGCTCCCATTGGCAATCGAAAGTCGCATTGGTCGCTGACAATTCGTCGCATCGGCGCGCCGTTGCAGTGGCCATGCAGAATCGTACCTGTACACATCATTGCATCCCCCATAACCTTCGCCGCGCAATTTTTGGGGGATGCGACGTGGCGAAGAAGACTGTGACGAAGAAGAAGGTAGTGAAAAAGGCATCGCGCCATACCGCGGCAGCGAAGTCGGCGAAGAAAGCAACCAAGACAACGGTCAAGAAGGCCGCACCGGACAAGGCGGCCAAGCCGCGTCGTCCCAAGGGACAGATCTGGCAATGGTCCGCCGTCGAGACCGCGGCGGCGATCCGCTCCGGCGCCGTCTCTGCCGTGGAGGCCGTGGAATCTCATCTCGAGCGCATGCGCGCCGTCAATCCGAAGCTCAATGCCGTTGTCGTCGATCTCTCCGAGGAGGCGCTTGCAGCGGCGCATGCTGCGGACAAGCAGCGCGCCAAGGGCGGCGAACTTGGCCTGCTGCACGGCGTGCCCGTCACGGTGAAGGAAAACGTCGACTACGAGGGCCGACCGAATTTCAACGGCGTGCCGGCAAACAAGGATCTCATCGCGCCGTCGGACTCGCCCGTCGTGCGCAACCTGAAGAAGGCCGGTGCGATCGTCATCGGCCTCACCAACACGCCGGAATTCTCCTTCCGCGGCTTTACCGACAATCCGCTGCATGGCCTCACGCTCAACCCGTGGGATCCTGATATCACCTGCGGAGGTTCGTCGGGCGGCGCAGGCGCGGCAGTCGCCGCCGGCATCGGCACCATTGCGCATGGCAACGACATCGGCGGCTCGCTGCGCTGGCCGGCGCATTGCAACGGCGTCGCGACCATCAAGCCGACGCAGGGTCGCATTCCCGCATTCAACCAGAGCGCCACCTCTGAGCGCCCGATGCTCGCGCATCTGATGTCGGCGCAGGGGCCGCTCGCGCGCCATGTCGGCGACGTCCGCCTGGCGCTGGAGGTGATGAGCCAGCGCGATCCGCGCGATCCCTGGTGGGTGCCCGCGCCCCTGGTTGGGCCGAAGCCGAAGGGGCCGATCAAGGTCGCGCTGGCTAAGATCCCCGAGGATATGGACGTCGATCCGCAGGTCGCCGCGGCGCTGCGGCAGGCTGCCGATCACCTGGAGCGCTCCGGCTATCGCGTCAGCGAAGTCGAGGTGCCCGATATCAGCGGGGTCTGGCAGACCTGGTGCGACATCATCACCAACGAGACGGTGGTGATGCAGGAAGAGGCGATGCTGAAGGTGACCTCGGAGGACTTTCACAAAGCCTGGGGTGGCATGAAGGCCAAGGCCGATGTGCTCGATCTCAAGGCCTGGATGCGCGCCACCGCCGCGCGCAACGGCCATATCCGCGCCTGGCAATTGTTCTTCGAGGAGTATCCGGTCGTGCTGGCGCCGACGACGGTGAAGCCGACGCCGGGCCCGCGCGAGGACACGGTCAGCGCCGAGCGCGTGCAGGAGATATTTTGGGGCGAGATCCGCTTCATCTCCGCGATCAACGTGCTGGGCTTGCCCGGCGCCGTGGTGCCGGTGGCGGTGCATGACGGCAAACCCATCGGCGTGCAGCTCATCGCCGGCCGCTATCGTGAGGACCTCGCGCTGGACGCGGCGGCCGCGATCGAGAAGCGCGCCGGCGTGCTGGCCCATCAACTATGGGAGCGGATGGGCTAGGCTGTTCGGATCGGCTCGCCCTCTTCCGTTGTGTGGGAGAGGGTCGGGGTGAGGTGAAGGGGTTAGGCGCGCGCGTCCAGCACCGCTCTCGCTGCGGCGACATAGTCGCGCCAGTGGAGGTCGGCGTAACGCTCTGCCTGTCGTGCGCAGGTCACGTCAGGCGCGTGGGCGGCGGCGATCATCCGTGCGTAGCGTTCTTCAGCCACCGTCATGTCGGATGCTGCGACGGGCGGTACGAAGGCAGAGACGGCCTGCGGTGCTGCGACAAGCCCGGCCATTCCGGCAAGCATGGTGCGGCGTGACGTCTTCATCGCTATCATCCTATCTGGTCTGCTGACGTATTTGGCGGGCAAGCGTTGTCGCTGTTGCATCAGGGTACCTGCGCCGGCGCCAACAGTCTAGGAGCCGTGGATATGGCTTGACGCTTGGAACGCCTGCGTTCCATCTAGGGGCGGATATGGCGTCGAACCGTCAGGCTGTCGGACGATCACGTGGCCTCCCTGGTCAAACATTGAGATCGGCGTCCGGGGCGCTCGCATGGCTTCCCGGTGCGGCGCTGGCGTGCGTCCTGTCGATGACCTCTGTGGCGCTCGGCGCTGAGGACGGGGAAGACGAGCCGGCCAAGCCGTCGGTCCCGAACGTCTATCTCGACCTGCGAACGAGCTATGCGGCGCTCCCTGCCGGAACGCTCGGCCTCGGCTTCGGCCACTCGTCGATCTCGGCGGCGCTCGAGGCGCTTGTGGCCTTGAAGGGCACCTCGTTTCCAAGCGGCCTGCCGCCGGCGCAGTCGATCGTCGTCGATCTTCCGCTCACCGTCGACGTCACCGATCGCGTGTCGCTCTATGGCGGCGTGTCCGGCAGCAGCATCAATCTCGGCAACAGCGGCTGGTCGTCGCTGGCGATCACGAGCTGGAACATCGGCGTTCAGGCCGATCTGTACCAGCAGAACGGCGGCACCATCCCGACCGTCACGCTGCAATCGACGGTGACCCAGTCGATACCCAACGTGCCTGGTGCGACGACCTCGTTCAACAACATCGTGGAGTTCGACTACGCGCTGGACGAGGACGAGACGCGCGGCTGGCTTGCCGGCATGCAGCACACCTATACCGACATCAACAGCCAGGCCGCACGTATCGGCACCAACAAGATCTTCTACGTCGGCGGCTACTATCAATGGCCGAGCAACTGGAAGTTCACCGGACGCGTCGGCATCCAGTCGTTCGCCGGCGCGCAACTCCTGAACCAGACGCCTTTCCAGCCCTTCACCCAGCCGATCGTCCGGCTCGACCTCGACCGCATGGACGACAACGACAACCGCCTGTTCGGCATCACCGCGCAGATCGCGTGGATGCCAAAGCCGGCCTATCAGGCGACGCTGCGGACGCCGCTCTACGCCGTGCGCAACTGACCGGTGGGCATGGTGGATTTTGAGTAAAGATTTCCCGCCGAAATTCTACGGACAACGACATCCCGCGCCGCACCGGCTTCATTGATGCCGAAGGGATTTTCGCGCCGGCGTCGCGGCCAGAAGGCGTCAACCCTTCGTTAGCCTTCGGTCGAGATCGCCTGCCTTCTTATACCGGTGCAAGGGGCTTTGAGGCAGATTTGGGTTCCTTTCGCCTGGGAGACTGCGAATGTCCCGCTTGGTATCGGAACGAACGTTCCTGGCCGGGAAGATCATCTTCAATTTTGGCCAGTCCTCGATCAACTGCGTCGTGCGCCGGTTGTCGGGGCAGGGGGCGACGCTCGAGATGGAGAGCGGCCTGGGCGTGCCCGAGCACTTCCAATTGCGGGTCGCCGGTCAGGATCTGCTCTCCTGTCATGTGGTCTGGCGGTCGGAACGGCAGGTCGGCGTCGCCTTCGAGCAGCCGGGCAGCGTCGAGCGCCCGACCGGCGAGGATCGGGAACGCTCGCCCGATCAGCTGCTGCGCGGCCAGATGCTGGCGCTGCGCGCCGCGCTCGATCATGTGCCGACCGGCATCGTGCTGCTCGATTCCAACCTCAGGGCGCGCCTGATCAACCGGTCGTTCCGGCAGATGTGGCGCCTGCCTGACGAAGTCGCCGACAGCAATCCGTCCATTATGACGTTGCTTCTCCACGGCCGCGACACCGGTGCCTATGAAGTGCCGGACCCCGAGCTCGATGCCCATGTGGCGGCACGCGTCCGCACGATCGAGGCGGGCGATCCGACGCCGGTCGACGTACGCCGGACCAATGGCGATGTCGTGCGCGTCCAGTGTACGCCGCTGCCCGACGGTGGGCGCATGCTGACCTATACGCCTGTGACCGACATCGTGCGCTTCTCCGACGAGCTGAAGCTGCTTAGGGACGCGCTGGAGAATGTCGAGGACGGCGTGCTGCTGCTCGATCGCGATCTCAATGCGACTTTCATGAATAGGCGCGTGCGCGATTTCTGGGAGATCAGTGAGCACGAGGCGGCCGAGCACCCGGCCTATGCATCGCTGGTCCGTCGCACGCGACGCATGGGTGCGCCCGATCAAAGCGCGGCCGAAGCGGCCAAATTCCCGGCCAAGCGTGTGGAAGAGGTGAAGGCGGGCAACCATGTGCGCGACCTCCAGGCCCCTGACGGCCGCAGGCTCCGGACCCACTGCACCACGATGCAGAACGGCGGCCGCATGCTGACCTATGTGGATATCACCGACCTGACGCAAAAAGCCCAGATGCTGGAAACGCTGGCGACGACCGATCCGCTCACGGGTCTGGTCAACCGCCGGCATTTCCTCACGTGCCTCGAGGCGGAATGGAGCCGCTTCCAGCGCTACTATCGCGCCGTCTCCGTCCTGATGATCGACATCGATCACTTCAAGTCGATCAACGATCGCTACGGCCATGCGGCCGGTGACGATGCGATCAAGGCCGTGGCGGCTGCCTGTATCGAGCGCAAGCGCAAATCCGATGTTGTCGGCCGCATCGGCGGCGAGGAGTTTGCGGTGATGCTGCCGGAGACCAGCCTGTCACGCGCCAGGACGGTTGCCGATCGCATCCGCAAGCGCGTGATGGCGCTGCAGCTCCGCTCGGATCAAGTACAGTTCGGCGTCACGATCAGTGTCGGCATTGCCGAGGCGGCGGTGAGCATGTCCGGCATCGACGCGTTGATGAATGCGGCGGATCAGGCGCTGTATCGCGCCAAGGCCGAAGGTCGCAACCGCTGCATCGCCTGGTCGCCTCCGCCGCCTGCGCCAAAGGCCGCGGAGTAGTCGCGGTATCAGCTAAAGCGCGATCTCATCGCGCCTTAGCTCTCTGTTTGAGCATGATCTCTTCGGAAAAACGCTGCGCACTTTTCCGGTTCATGCTCTAGTCCGGCACCGGCACGTCAAATGTGTTCAGCGTGACCGAGACCATGCAGTAGACGCCCACGAGGTAGGACAGTTCGGCGGCGCCATGCTCGCCAAACTCCTTGACCGCCGCGCGCCAGGTCAATTCCGGCAGCACGCCGCCGCTGACCAGTGCGGAGGCCATGTCGTAGGCCACCGCCTCCTGCTTGGTCAGGTCGACGGGCCGCTGACCGGCGACGATGGTCGCGAGCTTGTCGTCCGGCAGGCCGCGCTGCTCGGCAACCAGCACATGCGCGTAGAGCTCATAGCCGGAGCGGAAGTGCGAGCCCGTGACGAGGATCGCGACCTCACGCACGTTCGGGGGCAATAGCGGATTCGACGCGATCGCCTTGACTAGCTCCCACACCGGCTTGCCGAAGCGCGGCTCGCGGAGCCAGGGATTCCAGGGCCCGAGCAGCGCGCCATCGTCGCGCATGTTCACAAAGCCCTTGAAATGGTCCTTGATGCCGGTTTGCATGTCGTCATAGAGCGGCTTCTGCTCGTCACTCAGGTCTTTTGGATCGAGAATGGGAAGACGCACGGCAAGGTCTCCTCGTTGAGAACGGCGGACCGTCGCCTGCGGTCTCGCTCAAGGCAAGTGAAGTTAAAGTGACAGGCATGTCCCGGGCGCCGGGTGGCGTGGAGGTGCCGACACGACCGTGTTATGTCTCTTCGGGTCAAGGGAAGCAGCGTCAGCGGGAGAGCGGCATGTCCGATTCGCAGCGCCGGGATTTTTTGGTCGCGGCCGCCGGCGTCGCGACGCTGGCAGCGCTCACCGGTTCGCAGCCTGCCGTGGCCGGCGATCCCAGCTTCATGAACAACGTCCCCGATGCCGATCTCTCGGGCAAGGAGCTGCCGACCTTCAAGTTCGCTCTGGAGAAATCGCAGGGCAAGGTGATCGGCGGCAGCTTTGGCAAGGAAGCGACCGTCACGCAGTTGCCGATCTCCAAGGGCATCGCCGGCGTCTCGATGCGGCTTGAGGTAGGCGCGATGCGCGAGCTGCATTGGCACGCCACCGCCGCCGAATGGGCCTTCGTTCTCGAAGGGCGCGTCCGCACCACCGTGATCGATCCCAAGGGATTTGCCGAGACCAACGATTTCGATCCCGGCGACGTCTGGTATTTTCCGCGCGGGCATGGCCATATGCTGCAATGTCTCGGCGACAAGCCCTGCCATTTCATCCTGATCTTCGACAACGGCTACTTTTCGGAGTTCGGCACGTTCTCGATCACCGACTGGGTCGGCCACGCGCCGGCGCCGCTGCTCGCAAAAAATTTCGGCCTGCCGGAGTCGGCGTTCGCAAGCTTCCCGAAGGACGAGGTGTATTTTGCCCGCGGCAAGCCGCCGCCGGCCGAGCCGTCGGTGCCGCTGCAGGGCTGGAAGCTGCCGGCGGAGACCCACAAATATCGGCTGCTGGCGCAGCCGCCGCATGCGACCTATCCCGGCGGCCGCGAATGGCGGGTGGATTCCAGCCGCTTCCCGATTTCGAAGACCGTCACCGGCGTCATCCTCGATCTCGACGCGGGCGCGCTGCGCACGCTGCACTGGCATCCGAACGCCGACGAGTGGCAATACGTCATCGATGGCACCGTGAGCGTCACGCTGTTCGGCTCACACGGCCGCTTCCGCACCGAGCAGCTCGAGCGCGGCGACGTCGGCTACATCCCGCAGGGCTATGGTCATTCCATCGAGAACATTGGCGACCGGCCGGCGCGCATCCTGATCGGCTTCAATGCCGGCCTCTATGAGACGATTGATTTGTCGCAATGGATCGCCGGCAATCCGGTCGACGTGCTCGCGACGAATTTTGGCCAGCCGGCGGAGCTGTTCGAAAAGTTTCCGAAGCAGGATGTGTTCATCGCTGACAGGAATGGGCGAGGATAGGGTGACAGATCTAATCGTTGGGCTCGATAGCTGGGTCATCCAGGATGGAAACTACGGTGAATTCAAGCGAGGCATGACTTCGTCATTCGCTCTTGAATTCAGTCCAATGGTTCCGATTCGAATATGTGGGAGATTCGATAAGAAGGCCCTTTTACTCGTGCACCTGGTGGAGAACGCGTACGAGGTTGTCGGCCAGGTGATGCACGTCGGAAGCGATTGGTGGGCTCTCGATGTAGGGCTTATCCTTTATCGCGATGAGAGTCCTCCCGCTGATATCGGCGTTGGCACGTGGCTACATGGACCGGTCAGTATCGGGATCGATCCGTTTCCCTATTTTGAGAGGCACGGACATGTATCTGGCGCTCCTGCCCTGATCTACGATTGGAAGATCGACAAGATAGAGCGGCAGACGAGTCCTTGGATAGAGACTCAGCCGGGTCAGATGCAACGAGACTTGGACAAACTCGGGTTGGAGGAGGTCATCGAGACCAAGGCATGGGGCAATGACGAAGAGTATTTGCTCCATTGCACTCGCCTTGATGGCCCGCGCTGGCCAAAAAGCAGAGATCGTCCCTGATCGGCGGCGGCGTTCTGGCTATGACACCTCGGAGCTCCGCAGGCTCTGTGGATTGTGCACATCCTCGACCGTGAGGTTGAGAGGCGTGCCCGTCTCCAGGAACGATGACAATTCGGCCTCATAAGGTGCGGGGTCGAGACCGCGCGCATTGAGCCACGCCGGCTCGTAATAGGTTTGCCGGTAGCGCTCGCCGGAATCGCAGATCAGCGTCACCAGCGACCCCGTCACATTCGCCTTCCGCATCTCGGCGGCCAGCCGGCACAGCACCAGAAAATTGGTGCCGGTGGATCCGCCGACGGCTCGCCGCAGCCTTCGCGACAGCACGTGCATCGCCGCGATCGTCGCGGCATCCGGGATCTTCATCATGCGGTCGACCACGCCCGGCACGAACGACGGCTCGCAACGCGGACGGCCGACGCCCTCGATCAGGGATGGGCGCTCGCAGACTTCCGTGCGGTTCTGGTTGCGGAAACAATCGAAGAAGGCGGAATGCTCGACGTCGGCGACGCAGAGCCGCGTCGGATACTGGCGATAGCGCAAGTACCGTCCGATCGTCGCTGAGGTGCCGCCGGTGCCGGCGCCCATCACGATCCAGTCCGGGATCGGGCGCGGCTCGCCCTTCAACTGCGTGAAGATCGATTCGGCGATGTTGTTGTTGCCGCGCCAGTCGGTTGCGCGCTCGGCAAACGTGAACTGGTCCATGTAGTGGCCGTTCAGGCGCGCGGCGAGCGCAGCGGCCTCGGCATAGAGCACGCGGCCGTCGTCGATCAGATGACAATTGCCGCCATAATGCTCGATCGCGGCAATCTTCTCCGCCGATGTCGTACGCGGCATCACGGCATAGAAGGGTACGCCGATCATCTGCGCGAAATAGGCCTCCGACACCGCGGTCGATCCCGACGAAGCCTCGACTACCGGCGTGCCTTCGCGAATATGTCCGTTGCAGAGCGCGTAGAGAAACAGCGAGCGTGCGAGGCGATGCTTCAGGCTACCGGTCGGGTGCGTGGATTCGTCTTTGAGATAGATGTCGATCCCGGCGAGAACAGGCACGATCAGCCTGATCAGATGAGTGTCGGCAGTGCGACACTGGTCTGCCTCGATCGCAGCGACCGCCTCGTCCACCCAGCCCCGCCGGTAGGCCGGTGCGACAGGATTTTGCTGGCGGTAGGGGAGGGGCTGCATCGGACGAATCTCTCATGATGCGCATCGCGCATCAATAGCTCTGGATTTTTGTTTTGACGCGTTTTCTTGACGCGAACCGGTTTCCACTTCGCTGGAAAACGCGTCCGCTCAAAACTCCAGCGGTGCGTTGTCGACGACTTCCTTCATCACGAAGAAGGTGCGGGTCTGCCGCACGCCGGGCAGCGCGATGAGCTGCTCGCCATGGATGCGGTTGAAATCCTCCATGTCGCCGACGCGGATTTTCAGGAAGTAGTCGAAATCGCCGGCGACGAGGTGGCAGTCGAGCACGAATTTCAGCTTTGCGATCGCCTGCTCGAAGGTGGCAAAGCTCTCCGGCGTCGAACGGTCGAGCACCACGCCGACCATCACCAGCGTGCCCTTCGCCACCTTGCGCGGCGCGACCATGGCGCGGACGGAGGCAATAAAGCCGTCTTCGAACAGGCGTTGGGTGCGGCGATGGCAGGTTGCGGGGCTGATCGCGACCCTCTCGGCCAGCTCCGCATTGCTGAGGCGGCCGTTATTCTGAAGTAATCTCAAGATCTTAAGGTCGGTGCGGTCAAGTCGCGCGGACATGGAAGAAGCTTTCGTAGTATGGCTAATTTTCGGAAGAAACTATATCCATCTACGCATATTGCGCAACGATAGGTGCAGTAGGTGCGCAGTATTCGAAAGCACATTTCCTCCGGCCGATGCTAGTCGCTTCCCCGACCTCAACGCCAAATCGGGATGACCTCGCATGCTGGAGAAATTCGCGCGCTATCCGCTCACCTTCGGGCCGACCCCCATCGAGAAGCTGGAGCGGCTGTCAAAGCATCTCGGCGGCAATGTCGAGATCTATGCCAAGCGCGAGGACTGCAACTCCGGCCTCGCCTATGGCGGCAACAAGCTTCGCAAGCTCGAATACATCATCCCCGACGCAATCGCCTCGAACGCCGACACGCTGGTGTCGATCGGCGGCGTGCAGTCCAACCACACCCGCATGGTCGCGGCCGTGGCGGCCAAGATCGGCATGAAGTGCCGCCTGGTGCAGGAAGCCTGGGTGCCGCATGAGGACGCCGTCTATGACCGCGTCGGCAACATCCTCCTCAGCCGCGTGATGGGCGCCGACGTGCGCCTGGTCGAGGACGGTTTTGACATCGGCATCCGCAAGAGCTGGGAGCAGGCGATCGAGGAGGTGAAGGCGGCCGGTGGCAAGCCTTACGCGATTCCGGCCGGCGCCTCCGTGCACAAATATGGCGGGCTCGGCTATGTCGGCTTCGCCGAAGAGGTGCGCGCGCAGGAGAAGGCGCTCGGCTTCAAGTTCGACTACATCATCGTCTGCACGGTCACCGGCTCGACCCACGCCGGCATGCTGGTCGGCTTCGCCGCCGACGGTCGCGCGCGAAAAGTGATCGGCATTGATGCCTCCTTCACGCCTGATCAGACCAAGGAGCAGGTGCTCTCGATCGCGCAGAACACGGCAAAGCTGGTCGAGCTCGGCAAGGAGATCGTCGCCGACGACGTGGTGCTGATCGAGGACTATGCCTATCCCGCCTACGGCGTGCCCTCGGACGAGACCAAGGACGCGATCCGCCTCACCGCGCGGCTGGAAGGCATGATCACCGACCCCGTCTACGAAGGCAAATCGATGCAGGGCCTGATCGATCTCGCCAAGAAGGGCCATTTCGAGAAGGGCGCAAAGATCCTCTACGCCCATCTCGGCGGCGCGCCGGCGCTGAACGGCTATGCGTATGCGTTCCGGAATGGGTGAGGTGGGCTGAGCTGAGGCCTCCTCTCAACCGTCGTCCCGGCGAAGGAGGGGACCCATAGCCCCAGGGAGTAGTTGTGGCGCGAGATTGGCGACCGCGAGTCTTCGCCAAACGCCTGCCTGCGGTTATCGCGACGAGCGCAAGCGCTCGCGCGGGGATCCCGGATCTGCGCTCCGCTCCTGACAACGCTCCGCGTTGCCAGGAGCTACGCTTGTCCGGGATGACGTGGGAGGGAGTGGGGTGCCAACTCCCAAAGAATACGCACGCCGACTACCTTGTCCGCACCAGCCGCAACAGCTCTTCGCCATAATGCTCGAGCTTCTTGTCGCCGATGCCCGGCACGTTGCGGAGCTCGTCGGGCGTCGTCGGCCACGCCCGCACGATGCCGTCGATGGTGGCGTCGTGCAGCACCACATAGGCAGGCACCCCGCGCTCGCGTGCGATGTCGGAGCGCCAGGCGCGCAACCGCGCGCGGAGTTCGGGATCGACGTCGCCCTGCGGTGCGGCGGCCGCCGGCGCGAGATCACCGCGGCGCGATTTGGCACGGCTGGCGCGAATGCGCGTGCCCGGTGCCTCCTCGCGCAGCCAGATGTCGGTCTCACCGCGCAACACCGCGCGCGAGGACTCCGTCAGCTTCAGCGCGCCAAAGGCTTCGCTGTCGCTCTGCAAATGACCCATCGCCACCAGTTGCCGCAGTACCGTGCGCCACTGCTTTTCGTTGAGCTCGCGGCCGATGCCGAACACCGAGAGCTTGTCGTGTCCGAACTGCGTGACCTTCTCGGTCAGCCGACCGATCAGCACGTCGATCAGATGCATCGCGCCAAAACGTTGTCCGGTGCGATAGGCGCAGGAGAGCAGCTTCTGCGCCAGCACTTTTCCGTCGCGCAAGCGCGGCGGGGTGAGACAGTTGTCGCAATTGCCGCAAGTGTCGCCCTGCAACGTTTCGCCAAAGTAGGCGAGCAGCCGCTTGCGCCGACAGTGCGCGGTCTCGGCGAGGCCGACCAGCGCATCGAGCTTGCCGATCGACACCCGCTTGAAATCGTCCGACGCGCTGGACTCGTCGATCATCCGGCGCTGCTGCACGATGTCCTGGAGACCATAGGCCATCCAGGCCGCCGACGGTTTTCCGTCGCGCCCCGCACGCCCGGTCTCCTGGTAATAGGCCTCGATGCTCTTGGGCAAGTCGAGATGCGCGACGAAGCGCACGTCCGGCTTGTCGATGCCCATGCCGAACGCAACCGTCGCGACGATGACGATGCCGTCCTCGTTGAGGAAGCGATCCTGGTTGCGCGAGCGAATGCTGCCGTCGAGCCCGGCGTGATAGGGCAGGGCCGGGATTCCGGCGTCACTGAGCGCGGACGCGACCTCTTCCACACGGTTGCGGGAGAGGCAGTAGACGACGCCGGCGTCGCCCGCATGGCGTTCCCGGATGAACTCCTTGAGCTGCGACACCGCATTGCGCTTGTCGACGATCTCGTAGCGGATGTTCGGCCGGTCGAAGCTGGAGACGAATTGCGGCGCGTCCGTGAGCGAAAGCCGCTGGACGATCTCCTTGCGCGTCAGCTCGTCGGCGGTCGCGGTAAGCGCGATCCGCGGCACGTCCGGAAAGCGTTCGGCGATGACAGACAGCGCGACATACTCCGGACGAAAATCATGGCCCCATTGCGAGACGCAATGCGCCTCGTCGATCGCAAACAGCGCGACATTGGCTTGCGCCAGCATCGACAGGCAGCGCGGCGTGACCAGACGCTCGGGCGCGACGTAGAGCAGATCGAGGTCGCCGGCGATCAGCCGCCGCTCGACGTCGGAAGCCTCCTGCGGCGTCAGCGACGAGTTCAGGGCAGCGGCGTTGACGCCGGATTCGATCAGGCCCGCGACCTGGTCGCGCATCAGCGCGATCAAAGGCGAGACCACGATGCCGCAGCCCTCGCGCAGCAGCGCCGGCAGCTGATAGCACAGCGACTTGCCGCCGCCGGTTGGCATCAGCACCAGGCAGTTGCCGCCCGCGGTCACGTGGGAGATGATCTGTTCCTGGGCGCCGCGAAAGCCTGATAGCCCGAACACCGAATGCAGCGCGGAGAGCGCATCGCGGCCTTGGTCCGGTGCGGTCAGCGGAGCGGTTGAGGAAACGGGCATCGGCGTGACGGAATCGGCCATGGGACTGCGCTGATCGCCAGTCGCATGGCGGCCCGCCCAAGACAAGCCTGTTGATGAGGCTGTTAACGCGCCGGAACGGCCGTGGCGGCGTCCTCGGCCAAAAAGCCGAGCCAATTCCTGAAGATCGCGGCGGCCGCGGATCCCGCCGCGATATCGGAGCGCAGGTTCAGGGCCGGCAGCTCGCCGGCGAGGGCCGGGTGGCGCTGATGTTTCGCCCGCTTCTCGAAGCGCGCGAGCTTCTCCTCGGTTACGGCGTCAAAATAGCTGACGGGCACGGCCGGATAGGTCTCGCGCTCACGCGCGAGGAACCTGCCGATGTCGCGCAGATATTCGCGCTGGAGCGACAGCGCGTCATATTCCGGATGACCCTGGAAGAACACGAAGCGGCTGGCATATTGCCGGACGAAGATGTCGACGCCGGCCTGGCCCGAGCGCGTCAGCACCTCGTAGCCATGCCTGGTGAGATCGCTCTCCGTCACTTCGTTGAGCCGTGAATGTGAGACCTTGAGCGGCGCGGGCGCGGCGCGGGTCAGGGGATCGGCCGTGATCGGTACGCAATCGAAAATGCCGGAGCATTTGCCAGGCAGCCGCCGCCGCTCGATCCCGTCGAGGTGCAGCACCGCAGCGTGCGCGGCGAGGCAGGACCAGATCGTCGAACGCGTATTCGACTTGGCCCAGTCGATGATATCAGTGAGATCGCGCCAGTATGGTTCCTGGTCGAGATTTGGCGTCACCGGCTCGGCGCCGGTGACGATCAACCCGTCAAACTTCTGGCGCTTGAGATCGGCGAGGTCGGAATACTCGCTTTCGACATGCCAGCGCGCTTCCGGGGAGCGTTTCACCGACGGCAGCGAAAAGCAGTGGAAGCGGATGCGGCGCGAACCGCCCGCGGCCTGCAGCAGCTTCATGAACTGCCGCTCGGTCGCCTTCAGCGCCGTATCCGGCATGTTGTTGATCAGCCCGATGGTGAGCGCCGTGTCGTCGCGCGCGAGATCATCAGCGGCCGGCACCAGCGCCGGGCTCAGCACACCCTGATCCTTGTCGATCAAGATGGACATCGGCGGGCTCGTCTACTCCGCGGCCTGGAGGCGCGTTGACGGGCAGGCTTTTGCCAGCGCCTGGTCGATGTCCTCGATAATATCTGCGGAGTGCTCGATGCCGATGGACAGGCGGATCGTCTCCGGCAGCACGCCGGCGGCGCGCTGCTGCTCTGCTGACATCTGGCGATGCGTGGTCGATGCCGGGTGACAGGCCAGCGACTTTGCGTCGCCGATATTGACGAGCCGCGTGATCAGCTTCAGCGCGTCGTAGAACGCCTTGCCGGCTTCCATGCCGCCCTTGATGCCGAAGGTGAACAGCGATGAGGCGTTGCCGTCGAGATATTTTTGCACCAGCGGATGGTACGGGCTGTCCGGGAAGCCGGTGTAGTTCACCCAGGCGACGCGCGGATCGGCGCGGAGGAATTCGGCGACCTTGCGCGCGTTCTCGACATGACGCTCCATGCGCAGCGCCACCGTCTCGATGCCCTGCAGCAGCAGGAACGCGTTGAACGGCGACATCACCGAGCCCATGGTGCGCTGATAGACGCTGCGGGCGCGCTCGATGAAGGCGGTCTTGCCAAAACGCTCGGCATAGACGAGGCCGTGATAGGACGCATCGGGCTTGTTGTAGGCCGGGAATCGATCGGCGTGGTTGGCCCAGGGGAAGTTGCCGGAATCGACGATGGCGCCGCCGAGCGTCGTGCCATGGCCGCCCAGAAATTTGGTCAGCGAATGCACTGATATGTCGGCGCCGTAGTCGAACGGCTTCATCAGGATCGGGGTTGCCACGGTGTTGTCGACGATCAGCGGCACGCCATGCGCGTGCGCGATTCTAGCCAGCGCCTCGATGTCGCAGACATTGCCGGCGGGATTGCCGATGGTCTCGGCGAACACCGCGCGCGTGTTCTCGTCGATCAGTTTTTCGATCGCCTCAGGCTTGTCGCTATCGGCGAAGCGGCCGACGATGCCCTGGCGCGGCAGGATGTGGGAGAGCAGGGTGTGCGTGGTGCCGTAGAGCTGCGGCACGGAGACGATGTTGCCGCCGTGATCGGCGACGTTGACGAAAGCGAAATGCAGCGCGGCCTGTCCGGTCGCAACCGCGAGCGCGCCGACGCCGCCTTCGAGCTCGGCAATGCGCTTTTCGAGCACTGCAGAGGTCGGATTGGCGATGCGGCTGTAGCGATAGCCTTCGGCTTCGAGATTGAAGAGGGCGGCGCCATGGTCGGCGCTGTCGAACGCGTAAGCTGCGGTCTGGTAGATCGGAACGGCGACCGCGTGCGTGGTGGCTTCGGGCTCGTAGCCGGCGTGAATAGCGATTGTTTCGTTGCGCATCGTCCACCTCCGCGTCGACGGGCCGCACTTTTCGGTATGCGTTGGCCGTCGTCTTCGTGTTAGAGGCGGGTGGTAAAGCCGGCAATAATTCGTCTAGAGATCGACGAAGTAACCCTAACGAATGCTGCCGAATTAGCTAAAATTTAAGTCAATTGCGAAGCAGCGATCACGAACTGACCGCGCGCCGGACCTGCTCACCGATCTGTGACAGCACGAGCTGCGCCTGCGGCAGGATCGCGCCCATGGCGTGGAAATTGTGAACCATGCCGTCATGGCAGACGTGCTCGACGACGACGCCCGCCGCCAGCAGCTTTCGCGCATAGGCGTTGCCCTCGTCGCGCATTGGATCGAATTCGGCGGTGTGGATGATCGCCGGCGGCAGACCGGCGAGCCGCGTCGCGCGCAGCGGCGAGATGCGGGGATCGGCGGCGTCACAGCCATCAGGCAGATAGTCGGCAAGATCGGCTTCGATCGTGACGCGGTCGATCAGATGCCCCTCGGCGAACGCCTCGCGCGAGGGCGAGGTCTCCTCGAAATCCAGCACGGGGCAGATCAGGCATTGCGCGACGATGGAGAGCCCGGCGTTCTGTGCCGCCTCCTGGCACACGACGGCCGCCAGCGTGGCGCCGGCAGAATCGCCGCCGACCACCAGCCTGTCCGCATCGATGCCGAGCGCTGATGCCTGCCGCGCCACCCATTCCGTCGCGGCGATCGCGTCGTCGATCGCCGCGGGAAATTTGTGCTCGGGCGCGAGCCGGTAGTCGACGGAGATGAGGCGGCAGCCGGTTGCATGGGCCAGGGCCGCTGCGATCCGGTCGTGGGTCTGGACACTGCCTGCGACCAGCCCGCCGCCGTGAAAGAACACGAAGCCCGGCGCTGCGGCTGCCGCATCGGCGGGCTCATAGAGCCGGTAGGCCAGCTCGCCCCCGGGGCCGGGTAGGGTGCCGTCCGAAGTCACCACATCAGGCGCCTCGGCGCGCGCAAACTGCATCAGCTTTGCCAGCGACTGGCGCCGTGCCTCGACGCTCGGCCGGGTTCGCCCGGCGGGCACAGCCGCGGCCATCATGGTCAACAAACGCTTTGCCAGCGGATCGAGCGGCATCGGGATGTCTCGCGAAGTCGTGTGGTGCAGCAATCCAGAAACGAGGCCTTCAGGTCAAGTTCCCCGCAGCAAATCCTTTAGGAATTGGGACAATAGTGACGCCACATTGCGGTACTATGCCAGCGACGAATTTTCAAAGGGGAGGCCGTAGATGGCCGACATCAAGAAGCCCATCGACTACTCGCCGAGCTGGACCTTCTTCGAAGGCCAATGGCATGAGGGCAATGTGCCGATCATGGGACCGCGCACGCACGGCGCCTGGCTCGGCTCGGTCGTGTTCGACGGCGCGCGCGCCTTCGAAGGCGTTGCGCCCGACCTCGACCGTCACTGTGCCCGCGCCAATCAATCCGCGATCAATTTTGGCCTGAAGCCTGTTGTCGAGACCGACACTTGGCTCTCGCTTGCGCGCGAGGGCATCGCGCGCTTCGCACCCAAGGCCGAACTCTACATCCGACCGATGTACTGGGCGCAAAACGGTTCGGGCGGCGGCGTGCTGTTCGACCCCGAAACCACCAACTGGTGCCTGTGTATCTACGAGGCGCCGATGCCAAAACCGGTCGGCAATGCGATCACGCTGTCTCCGTTCCGCAGGCCGACCGCCGAATGTGCGCCGGTCGATGCGAAGGCAGCCTGTCTCTATCCGAACAATTCGCGCGCCTTGGCGGAAGCCGCCTCGCGCGGCTTCCAGAACGCGCTGATGCTCGACATGCTCGGCAATGTCGCGGAGTTCGGCAATTCCAACGTGTTCATGGCCAAGGACGGTGTCGTCTACACGCCGGCGCCGAACGGCACCTTCCTCAATGGCATCACCCGCCAGCGTGTGATCGCGCTGTTGCGGGGCGATGGCGTCACCGTCGTCGAGAAGACGCTGCGCTATGCCGACTTCCAGACTGCCGACGAGATCTTCTCGTCAGGCAATTTTGCCAAGGTCGCGCCCGTGATCCGCATCGACGATCGCGCGCTGCAGCCGGGACCGTTCTACACGAGGGCACGCAAGCTCTATTGGGATTTTGCGCACGCGGTGCGGCTGGCGGCTTAGGCTTTTCGTTTTGACGCGTTTTCTTTACGCGAACCGGTGCCCACTTCGCTCGAAAACGCTCTAGCCTCGCCGGAACCGGCTGAACTGAAACGCCTGCGTCGATTTCCAGGGCGTGCTGTGGATCTCGTTGCGCGTCTCGATCAACTCGAACGGGGCACCGAGCTCCGTCGCCAGGCTGTTGCCATCGTAGCGTTGCACCGGCAGGCCGCTGCATTTCTCCGGGCCGTCAAGCGCAAAGGTGCCGATGATGACCTGCCCGCCGGGGCGGATGGCCGATTGCAGGCGTTCGATATACGCCGCCCGGTCGTGCGGCTCGGTCAGGAAATGGAACGCCGCCCGGTCGTGCCAGACGTCGTAGGATCGGGCCGGATGCCACGTCGTGACGTCGGACACGATCCAGTCGACGTTGGACGCTGCGGGACCAATCCGCGCTTTTGCTGCTTCCAGCGCATTGGCTGACAGATCGAGCACGGCGAGCGAGCGATACCCCTCCTGCAGCAGGCAATCGACAAGCCGCGACGCGCCGCCACCGATATCGACGATGGCTGCTGCGTGGTCAGGGTTGGCGGCCTTGATCAGCTCGAGCGAGATGGCTGGAGAATCCTGAAACCAGCTCACCTCGGTCTCGCCCTTGGTCGCGTAGACGTTTTCCCAATGGCTGCGGGTGGACACGGGGTGGCTCCGGTTGACGTGAGGTTCTACCACACACTCGCTGTCATCGCCCGACTTGATCGGTTGAATCCGCTCAGTATTCCAGAGACGTTGGTCGTATACGGGAAAGCCGCGGCGTACTGGATGCCCCGGTCAAGCCGGGGCATGACAGCGGAGATTGACGAGCCTCACGGCCCGTACAGCACGAGCTCCGTATCGGTGAGATCGGCAAGCCGAGGCGGCTTCGGCCCCTTGAAATACTTTCGCCCGCGCGCCTCGGTGTAGACACCTGCGAGCCCTTCGATGGGCCCGTTCGAATCGACACTCACCGAGATCTTGCCATGCTGCAGCACGATGCGGCCGATGGCGCGGGCGCAGCCGACGTAGTCGGCGATGTCGCGGCAATAGATCAGCTGCATCACCGGCGGCGCGATCCAGCCGCGGCGGATGCGCATCGGCTGCAGGATGAACGGAAAGGTACCTTGCGGCGTCCGGCACACCAGGCTCAGGCAGCCATAGCGGGCATGACGCGTGAGCAATTCGACTTCCGCCACCGAAACGTCCTCGATCCGCGTCACATCGGCCGGGACGATTTCGATCGCGACGTCGGTCGCGGCGCGTGACAGCAGCGGGAACGAGAAGAACAATCCGCGACAATAGGATTGAAAGCCCTGCGTCTCGATGATCGGCCAGGTCTTGGTCGCCGGGCTGATATTGAGATAGGTGACGTCCTTGTGCCGCTGCGCGACCCTCGTCAGCATCGTTGCGTAGTTGCGGAAGGCGGGCTCGACATACCAGCTCGACAGATTGCACTGGATGGCGGTCTCGCTACTCTCCTTGCGCACCGTGTAGAGCAGCAGCAGCACGCCGACCGGCGCGCCGTCATTGTCGAGCATGTAGCCGAAGCGGGGATAGCCCTCGGGCACGCTGCGAAGTGCCTGGCGTCGCAGGCCCTGCATCCAATAGGCGCGGGACCGGCCGAAGCCGCGCGTCAGCAGGTCCGCGACGGCATCGACGTCGGACTCCCTGATTTCGCGGCATCGGACCATGGTCTGCGCCATGTTGGCATTGCCTGTTGCACAAAGCGTTTTCGAGCGAAGTGGATCCCGGTTCGCGTAAAGAAAACGCGTCAAAATGAATCTAGCGCCAGCCCTCGCCATGGGCACTGGCCGCGACCTGCGGCTGAAGCCCCAAGATGTCGCGGACCTTGGCGGGCCAGATCGAGAGGTCAATGCCGTGGGTGTGGAACATCGCGACCGCAAGCCGGTCCATGCCGAAGGCGACGCAGCCGGTATGCGCGGGCTCGCCATTGGCGTCCTGGATGCCCCAGGTGGTGCCAAAATGCTCGCGGTGATAGTTGAAGCTCATGCACGCCGTCGGCTGCTCCTCCGAGCGCAGCGGAATCAGGAGCTCGAACTTGAGCTGCTGCTGCTTCTGGCTCACCGCCTTCATCTGGCCGACGCGGCCGAAGAACGGGTCGCTGGCATAGTCGACGCGGAAGGTCAGGCCGAGGTCGCGCGCGATCGCCTGCGCGCGCACCATCCAGCGCTCGCGGAAATCGGCGACGTCGTCGGGGCTGCCGATGCAGACATATTCGCGCATCCGGAACGACTGCAGCCGATCGAGATGCTTCGACGGCTCGCGGCGGAAGCAATCGGCGGCGACGTCGAAGCGCAGGCCGCCCTTCGGCAGTTGGCCGCGGCTTGCCGCGATCGGATAGACGGGATAGCAGGCCGCCGGCGACAGCACGAGGTCGGCGGGCGACAGCGACGAGGTCCAGTCGCCGCCGGCATCGAAGCGGCTCACCGCGGCGTTGATCTCGCGTTCGGTGCCATGCAGGCCGCAGACGCAGCCGAGCAGGTTGGGAAAGCTCTTGAGGTAGCCGGACTTTTCGAGCTGCGCGCGGCTCATCACCGGCGGAAAGCGCATCACCTCGGTGCCGGCTTCGCGATGCCGGCTGATCAGCGCGGCCAGCCGTTCCACGACGTCCTCATAGAGCGCGGTGCGGGCGTAGACGCCGTCGGAGCCCATGCGGTGGAACAGGGTGTCAGTGAGATGATCGAGCGGATCGACGGCTTCCGGCACGGTGTCGGGCGAGCTTGGGAGAACGGCAACGTTCATGGGTCAAACTTCCTGCTATCGGCAATTGTTCTTGTTGGTCGTTGAGTCTTGTCGGTCGTGAAGGCTCTTAATCGTGAAGGCTTGCCGGCACGCCGCTCATCAGCGTCGAGGTTGCGGCATTGGCGAGAATGCGGTCGTTGTTGATCATGATCGGCGAGGAGAGAATGTCGCGCAGGTGACGGCCCATGGTGAAGTCGCCGTCGTTGCGGTAGCCGGAGAGGCCCGTCGTGCGCATCGCGTGCATCACGGTCTCGACCGCGAGCTCCGAGGCCTGGACCTTCAAAAGCGTGATCGAGGACTGGAAGTCGAGCGAGCTGAGCGCCCGCTCGTCATGCTCGTGACGGGCGAAGGCGCCGACATTCGAAGCGATGAGCGCGCGAAGTTTTGCGAGCGACATTTTTGCCGCGGTGAAATGGGCAGCCGCCGGCGGCATCTGTCCGCCGGACGAACGTGCCGCCTTGCGGATGAAGGCCTGCGCGCGTTCGACCGCGGCGGTGGCGACGCCGGCCCAGGCCGACGACCAGCACAGATGCGCAAACGGCGTCATGGTCTGGGCGTGGATCTTGTCATAGGCTTCGGGAAATACGCGGTCGGCCGGGCAGTCGACCCGGAGTTCGAAGCCGGTCGAGCAGGTGCCGCGCATGCCGAGCGTTTCCCAGCCGAGCGTGCGCTTCAGCGCATAGTCGTCCTTGGCGAGCGCAAGCAACACCTGGTCGGAAGATGCAGCATCGTTGGCGCGACGCGCGACGGTCACGAGGCCGTCGGCCTCGGCGCCGTAGGAGATCACGGTCGCGTCGCGCAGCAGCGAGATCATGTCGTTGTCATGTCCGACCGCCGCAGCGCTCGAGCGGATATTGCCGCCGTTCTGGCCTTCCGTGGTGGAGGAGGCGAGCAGCCACTGGTCGCGGCCGACCCGGCGCATCATGGTTTCCATCCAGGGAATGCCGTGGCCGTGCCTGATGACGCAGGCGACCTTGGTCTGGTGCATCGCATAGATCATCGCCGTGGAGGCGCAGGCGCGCCCGAGCGTGTAGCAAATATCGGTGACGTCGTAGATCGAGGCGCCGAAGCCGCCGAACTCGACCGGGATCATGACGCCGAGCAGCTTCTCCTCGCGCGCGACTTCAAAGGCCTTGTGCGGAAAGCGGGCTTCGCGGTCGACGCCGTCAGCATCCGTGGCAGCGGCCTTGGCCATCTTGCCGGCGCGCTCGATCAGCGAGGGCATCGGGTCCAGAAAGCTCGCCTGAGCGTCGTGGGCAGGTTGAAGGGTGGCTTCACGCACGTTCATGACTGTCCGCCTCCGGTTCGTCGTTCGAGATCGATCGGCATCAGCCGATGCGTGAACGATCATCCGACCATGTTTGCTTGGGTCCGGAGGCTACGGATTTAATTCAAATTCGTCGACGAAATTGAGGGTAAACAAAATTCAATCGAAGCGAACAGTTAAGGTCTGGTTTGCGGCGCCCCCCAGATTCCTAACATCGGGTTAGCGATTTCGAAGAAGTATAATTTTATTCAACGTGAGCCATCGTTTCCTAAGACAGCTCGGCTATGGTGCCGCCGATTGCAGGACTGGCCTATAACAAGACCGGCCTATAACAATAAGGGAGCTTTCAGATGCAGGCCTTCGAGACCGATGTTCAGAATCGCATCATCAAGCTGGTGCAGGGCATCCTCGCGCAAAATTCGTTGTCTGCCGACGTGACGTCAGCCGCGCGCCTCGTCGACATCGGGCTGACCTCCATGGACATGGTCAATCTGATGCTGGGTGTGGAAGCCGAATTCGATTTCACGATCCCGCAAGCCGAGATCACGCCGGAAAACTTCCAGTCGGTCGAGTCGCTGCTGCGGATGGTGGTGAGCCAGTTGCAGCCGGTGAAGGCGGCGTAGTCTACCGACGTCGTCCTGGCGAAAGCCAGGACCCATAGCGCGGAATCCATCGATCGCGGATGGTGCTAGTCCCAACGACCAATCTTCGCCAAATGACCCGTTGGGGTAATGGGTCCTGGCTTTCGCCAGGACGACACCGAGTGTGTCATCTGCGCTTGCGCTCCTGGCGGTCGGCCATTCCCCGTTCCAAAATCCTCCCAAAACTGGCATAGCTTGCTCCCGTACACAGGGGTGAAGCAGGCATGACGCAGGCGGTATTGGGCATCATCGGGGGCTCCGGCATTTACGACCTGCCGGGACTTGAGAACGCTCGCGAAGAGGTCATCCAGAGCCCCTGGGGCGAGCCGTCGGCGCCCGTGCGACGCGGCAGCATAGCTGGCCTGCCGATCGTGTTTTTGCCGCGCCACGACAAGGGCCACCGGCTGTCGCCTTCCGACATCAACTACCGCGCCAATATCGACGTGCTGAAGCGCGCCGGCGTCACCGACCTGATCTCGCTGTCGGCCTGCGGTTCCTTCAAGGAAAATCTTCCGCCTGGAACCTTCGTCCTCGTCGACCAGTTCGTCGACCGCACCTACAAGCGCGAGAGCTCGTTCTTCGGCAAAGGCTGCGTCGCGCACGTCTCGATGGCGCATCCGGTCTCGCCGCGCCTGCGGATTCATCTTGCCGCGGCCGCGGATGCCGAGGGCATCGCGATCGCGCGGGGCGGCACCTATGTCTGCATGGAGGGGCCGCAGTTCTCCACCTATGCGGAGAGCATGACGTACAAAAATCTCGACTATTCCGTGATCGGCATGACCAACATGCCCGAAGCGAAACTCGCCCGCGAGGCGGAGATTTGCTACGCGACCGTCGCCATGGTCACCGATTTCGATTGCTGGCATCCCGACCATGATGCCGTCACGGTTCAGGATATCATCCGGATGCTGACCTCGAACGCCGACCGCGCGAAAGCGCTGGTGGCGCGGCTGGCAAAGGATTTTCCGCGCGAGCATGAGCCGTGCCCGATCGGCTCGGACCGCGCGCTCGACACCGCGCTGATCACCGCCCCCGAGGCACGCGACCCCGAGCTTTTGAAAAAGCTCGACGCGGTGGCGGGCCGCATCTTGCGGGCTTGAGACGAAAGGCGTTGCGATGAAGGTCGATGGCAAGCATTTTCGCAGCATCTGGCGCGAGCGCGATGGCTGGTCGGTTGGCGCGATCGACCAGCGCAGGCTGCCGCACGAGTTTGTCGTCGCGACGCTGACATCCTGCGAGGACGCGGCCGTCGCGATCCGCGATATGCTGGTGCGCGGCGCGCCGCTGATCGGCGCCACTGCGGCTTACGGCATGGCGCTCGCGATGCGCGAGGACAGTTCCGATGCGGGCCTGAAACGTGCCTATGACACGCTCGTCGTGGCGCGGCCGACCGCGATCAATCTGAAATGGGCGCTGGACGAGATGCGCGCCGCGCTGGCGCCGGTCGATCCGGTGGAGCGCGCGGAAGCGGCCTATGCGCGCGCCGACGAAATCGTCGAGCAAGACGTCGAGATCAACCGCGGCATTGCCGGCAACGGGCTGGCACTGATCGAGGCGATTGCGGCGAAGAAAAAGCCTGGCGAGACCGTCAACGTGCTGACCCACTGCAACGCAGGTTGGCTCGCGACCGTCGACTGGGGTACGGCAACCGCGCCGATCTATCTTGCGCATGAGCGCGGCATCAAGATCCATGTCTGGGTCGACGAGACGCGGCCGCGCAATCAGGGCGCCTCGCTCACCGCCTGGGAGCTCGGCCATCACGGCGTGCCGCACACGGTGATCCCCGACAACACCGGCGGGCACCTGATGCAGCACGGCATGGTCGATCTTGCTATCGTCGGCACCGACCGCGTCGCGGCCAATGGCGACGTCTGCAACAAGATCGGCACTTATCTGAAGGCGCTCGCCGCGCACGACAACAAGGTGCCGTTCTATGTCGCGCTGCCGTCGCCGACGATCGATTTCGCGGTCAATGACGGCATCAAGGATATTCCGATCGAGCAGCGCAGCGGTACTGAAGTCACCGACATGACCGGCCGCACCGCCGACGGTCGGCTGGAAACGGTGCGCATCGTGCCCGAGGGATCGCCGGTCGCGAACTACGCATTTGACGTGACGCCCGCGCGACTGGTGACAGGCCTCATCACCGAGCGCGGCGTGCTCAAGCCCGACCGGGCGTCACTTGCGGCCGCGTTTCCGGAGCGAATTGCGTCGGCGGAGTAAGCGCTCCACATGCGTCATTGCGAGCGCAGCGAAGCAATCCAGACTGTCACCGCGGAGAGATTCTGGATTGCTTCGCTGCGCTGGCAATGACGGAAGAACTAACCCAGCTTCAATCCCGTCGCCGCCTCGAGCTCGGCAATCGCCTGCGCTCCGCTCGTGACCTTGATCGTGGTCATGCCCATTTCGCGCGCGGGCTTGAGGTTGACGCCGAGGTCGTCGAGATAGACGCATCGCTTCGGATCTACCTCTAGCGTCTCGACCATCCTCCGGTAGATGCGCGGGTCGGGTTTGCGCAGCCCGATCTTGGCTGATTCGATGACATGGTCGAACAGCGTCATCACCTCGGCGACGTAGAGCGTGCGCCCGGTCATGCTGCCGATCGCGTTGGCCGGCAGATTGTTGGTGATGCAACCGGTCTTGTGCTGCGCCTTGATGCGCTTCAGCGCCTCGACCATCTCAGGGCGCAGATCGCCTTGCAGCAGCGGCAGCACGTCGCGGCCGCGGACCTCGGCGCCGAGCGCGAGCGATTCAGCCGCGAACAAATGATCGAAGGTTTCGATGTCGACCTCGGCGCGCTCGAATTTTGCCCAGGCGTTTTCGAGGTGATTGGTGGCGTTGGTGCGACGGATGATGTCGGCGGGCAGGCCGCGCTCGGTCTCGAACCGCGTGAACGCCTCGAACGGCGAGGTCGTCAGCACGCCGCCAAAATCCCAGATCACCGCCTCGATCGCCAATGTCTTGTCCTCGCTGATGACAGGCGACGACGGCTAGCATGCGGGGGCGGCCGGGACTAGCCCGCAGCGCTTCCAGCGGCTATGCCATGTCGCCATGAAGACAGCGACATTCTTGTCCATCGCCGCAGCATTGCTGTTCGCGGCCCCGGCAGAGGCTATCGTCAACGGTGGCACGCCGCAGACCGACGGCGTCGCGCGCGCAATCGTCACCATCGTCGGCTCCCGCGGAAACTTTTGCAGCGGCAGCCTGATCGCGCCGAAGCTCGTTCTCACGGTCGCGCATTGCGTGCAGCCGGGCGCCGATTACAAGATCGTCGCCTATGGCGCGGACGGCAAACCGGAGCTTCAGAACATCCGGACGATTGCGATTCATCCCGGCTTCAACATGCAGGCAATGCAGTCGCATCGCGCGACCGCCGATGTCGCGCTGTTGCAGTTGGAAATTCCACTCAAAGGAAAATCGACGGTGCCGGTGGGCTCGCCGCAAATTCCAATTCAGGTCGGCGGCCGTTTCACCATTGCAGGTATCGGCGTCACCGTGCCTGGCGACGGCAAGAGCGGAGGTGCCACGCGCGTCGCAGGCCTCGTTGCAACAGGTAAGCCCGGCACCTTGCAGATTCGTCTCGTCGATCCCGTAACCAACGGTATCAGCGGCGGAATCGGCGCCTGCACAGGGGATTCCGGCGGTCCTGTGTTCGAGGACAAGCCGAATGGTCCCGCTATCATCGGCTTGATCAGCTGGTCGACGGGACCGAACGGCAGTGCCGGCTGTGGCGGACTGACCGGCGTCACACCACTCACGCTCTATCGCGACTGGATATTGCAGACAGCGCGGAGCTGGGGTGCGGCGCTGTGATTTGATCGCGATCTGATCTATGTCATTTTGAAGCGGAAGCGCGATGGGCGACCTGCCTGTCGCGGAGGAAACGCGCTGTCCGGTCAAGGACGGCCACACAAGCAAGGCAAGAACTAACAATGAATGTCGCCGTTCGCACTGCCCAAAACACTAAGCAAGCTTCAGAACATTTCGACGTCTTGATCGTCGGCGCCGGCATCTCCGGCATCGGCAGCGCGTATCATCTGGCAAAGCAGCTTCCCGGCACGAGCTTCGTCATTCTGGAGACGAAGGATACGTTCGGCGGCACCTGGGTCACGCATCGCTATCCCGGCATTCGTTCCGACAGCGACCTCCACACCTTCGGCTATCGCTTCAAACCCTGGGTTGGACCGCCGATCGCCTCGGCCGAAGAGATCCTTGCCTACATGAATGATGTGGTCGAGGAGAACGATCTCGGCAAGCACATCCGCTACAAGCACAAGATCAATTCCGCGACCTGGTCGAGCGAGGAAAATCTCTGGACCATCGAAGCTGTCACGACCGACGCCGGCGAGCTCAAGATCTTCACCGCGAACTTCCTCTGGATGTGCCAGGGCTATTATCGCCATTCCGACGGTTACACGCCGGAATGGAAGGGCACGGATAGGTTCAAGGGCCGCATCGTCCATCCGCAGACCTGGCCTGACGATCTCGATCTCACCGACAAGAAGGTGGTGGTGATCGGCTCCGGTGCGACCGCGGCGACGCTATTGCCAAACATTGCCGACAAATGCGCGCACGCCACCATGCTGCAGCGCTCGCCGACCTATTTCCGGATCGGCCGCAATGCCATCGAGATCGCCGAGGAGCTGCGCCGGCTCCAGGTCGACGAGGAATGGATCCACGAGATCACCAGGCGGAAAATCCTGTTCGAGCAGGACGCGTTCACAAAGCTCTGCATCGCCAACCCGGAAGCGGTCAAGAAGGAGCTGATCGGCCAGATCGCCGCGATCCTCGGGCCGGACTACGACGTCGAGACGCATTTTACGCCAAGCTACCGACCGTGGCGGCAGCGCATTGCTTTCGTGCCGGATGCCGACCTGTTCAAGGGCATCGCCAGCGGCAAGGCGTCCGTCGTCACCGACGAGATCGAGTGCTTTGTCGAGAACGGCATCCAGCTCAAGTCCGGCAAGCTGTTGGAGGCCGACGTCATCGTCACCGCGACCGGCTTCAACCTCTCAACGCTTGGCGACATCGAATTCGAGATCGACGGCAAGCCGCTCGATTTCGGCGACACCGTCACCTATCGCGGCATGATGTTCACGGGCGTGCCGAACATGGTCTGGGTGTTCGGCTATTTCCGCGCGAGCTGGACGCTGCGCGTCGATCTCGTCGCCGACTTCGTCTGCCGTCTGCTCGGGCACATGAAGGCGAAAGGAAAGAAGAAGGTCGAGGTGAAGCTGCGCCCCGAAGACCACAACATGCCGATCCTGCCCTGGATCGATCCGGAAAACTTCAACCCCGGCTACATGATGCGCAACATGAACCTGCTGCCCAAGCGCGGCGACAAGCCGGAATGGCAGCACAGCCAGGACTACTGGACCGAGAAGGATGAGATTCCGAAGGCGAATCTCGACGATGCGGCGTTTGTTTATGAGTGAGATGACGAGTTCGACCGCGGAATCGAAAAACGCCCGATCGAGGGCATCTGGAACGAGCTAACCTCCACGAACGACTGGGCAATTCTGGATACAGGCGCGCCCGCGCGGCACCGCGGCCGCCTACTGTGCATGGGGTTGTTTCGCGCTTCTTTTTTGACGCTGCGACGGATGACCGCGGAGACGGTGCCCGGAATGACAACCGCGCCCCACAAAACGTGGCTCGGTTGCAACATCGCGGCCTGAATCTGCTCCAGTTGTGAGCGAATCCGCCGATTCCCGCATCTGCGTAGTTTCACGGAGGGAACCGGTCGCCTAATTTACCGGCGGCGCCGCTGGGAGCGCCGGGAATGAGGGGCGTTGGGGTGGAAGTTCGGTTGCCATCGCGCGGGCAGGGTGGGCTGTGCCGCGGCACGGCCGTGTCGTCCGTCGTGGCGGTCCTGCTGGGCCTTTGCCTCTCCACGACCGCCCGGGCGGTCTGTACGCCCGACCCAGCCACGAGCGGCCAGACGGTCACCTGCAGCGGCATCGATGTCGACGGCTTTCAGGCTGGCGTCGGCGTCAACAGCCTGACCGTGAATGTGCTGACGGGGGCGACCGTCAACGACAACGGCACGGCGGCGATCAGCGTCAACGATCTCAACGTCGTCACCAACAACGGGACGATCACGGTGGCCTCGGGCCTGACCGGCATCAGCGCCGGCAGCAACAACACCATCACCAACAACGCCGGGATCGTGGCCCTGGACAACGGCATCGGCATCCAGGCCGTGAACAACAACACGATCGCCAATAACGGAACGATTGCGACCGGCGACTTTGGCGTGGCGATCACTGTCTTCGACAACAATACGGTCACCAACAGCGGCTCGCTCATCACGGGAGCCTCGAGCTCGGCCATCTTTGCCGGCGCGAACAGCACCATCACCAATACCGCCACCGGCATCATCACCGCGCTTAACGACTCGAATGCCATTTTCGTAGCGGGCAACAGCACGGTCACCAACGCCGGGTCGATCACGATCGGCGATGCGGCCGCGCTGGGCGCCGGCATCTCCGCGATCAATGATCACAACACGATCACCAATACCGCGACTGGTACCATCACCGTCGGGGATAACTCCTTCGGCGTTTTCATGCAGGGCAATTTTGCCGTCGTGAGCAATGCCGGCACGATCAAGGCAGGCCAGTTCGGTGGCGGCATCGCCGTGTTCGGCGACGATGCGACGGTGACGAACGATAACTCGATCAAGATCGCCGACTTCGGTGCAGCCATCGGGGTGCAGGGAGACCGCGCCACGATCACCCAAAACGGGACGCTCACTGTTGGCTTCGCAGGCGCCGGCATCGCCTATGCCGGTTCTTCGGGTACGATCACGAACACCAAGACGATCTCGGGCGGGGATTCTGCCGAGGGCATCTTCGTGACCGGCGACGGCAATACGGTCACCAACCGCGGGACGATCAACGTCGGTGACGGCGGCGCCGGCATCGACGTGAGCGGTTCGGGCGTGGTCATCAACCAGATCGTCAACACCGGCACGATCACGGTCGGCAACGGCGGCGTCGGTATCTTCGTGAGCGGCGGCGGCAACGTCTTCAATTCGGGTACCATCAATGCCGGAACCGGCACCGCCATCGAGTTCTGTAATTGTGCCAACAACACGCTCACGCTGGGGCCGGGCAGCAGGATCTTCGGTCAGGTGATCGGCGCGGGCACCGACACGCTCCAGCTCGGCGGCACCGGCAATGATTCCTTCAGTCTCTCCGACATCGGTGCCGGCCAGCAGTATGATGGCTTCACGACCTTCAACAAGGTCGACAGCTCCAACTGGACCGTGAACGGCATCGGCAATCAGGACTGGACCGTGCTCGGCGGCACGTTCACTGTGCAGGGCGTGATCTTCGGCAACGTCACCGTCGCTGCCGGTGGCACGCTCAGCGGCGAGGGCGAGATCGGCAACGCCATCATCAATGGCGGCACCTTGGCGCCTGGCAGTCCGACCGGCACGTTCACGGTCAACGGCAGCCTCTCGATGACGACCGCATCGACCTACATGGTCCAGATCTCGGGTGCGAACAACGGCTTTGCTGCGGTCGCCGGCACGGCAACGCTGAACGGCGCCACGGTCGTGGCCGTGCCGGTCGGCACGATCCAGAAGCACTACACCATCCTGTTCGCAGCCGGTGGTGTCGTCGACACGTTCAACCCGGTCGTCGCAGGTCTGTCGCCGAATCTGCACGCGACCCTGAGCTACGATCCGAACAACGTCTTCCTGGATTTCGCGCTGAACTACGGCACCGGCCTCAACATCAACCAGCAGAACGTGGCCAACGCCCTGACGCGCGTCTTCAACACCACGGGCAGCATTCCCGTGGCGCTGGCCAACCTCACGTCCCAGGGCCTGACGCAGGCCTCGGGCGAGCCGGGCACCGGCTCGCAGCAGGCGACGTTCAACGCCATGAACCTGTTCCTCGGCCTCCTGACCGATCCGTTCTCGGCGGGCCGCGGCGGCGGCACGCCCGGCGCCACGCCGTTTGCCGAAGAGGCGAGCGCGAACGCCTATGCGTCCACCGGCAAGAGCGCGCGCGACGCCTTCGCGTCGATCTACCGCAAGGCGCCGGCCGCCGATTTCGACCAGCGCTGGAGCGTGTGGGCGGCCGGCTATGGCGGCTCGCAAACCACCGACGGCAATGCGGCGCTTGGCTCGAACAGCACGACCAGCAGCGTCTACGGCACTGCTGTCGGCTTCGACTATCGCTTCTCGCCTTCGACGATCGCCGGTGTCGCGCTCGCTGGTGGTGCCACCAATTTTGGCGTCAACGGGCTCGGCTGGGGTCATTCCGACCTGTTCCAGGCCGGCGCCTTCGTTCGCCACAATTCCGGTCCGGCCTACATCACGGCGGCGCTGGCCTATGGCTGGCAGGATGTCACCACCAACCGCGTCGTCACCGCAGCCGGCTACGACCAGTTGCGCGCGCAGTTCAACGCCAACGCATTCTCGGGCCGCGTCGAGGGCGGCTACCGCTACGTGACACCTTGGATGGGCGTGACGCCTTATGCCGCGGTGCAGGCGACCAACTTCAATCTGCCGAACTACGCGGAAAACGCCGTTGTCGGCACCAACGCATTTGCGCTCGGCTATGCAGGCAAGAGCGTGACCGACACCCGCACCGAGCTTGGCCTGCGCAGCGACAGATCCTTTGCCGCCTCGAACGGCGTCGTCACACTGCGCGGCCGCGTCGCCTGGGCGCATGATTTCAATCCGGACCGCACCATCGGTGCGGTGTTCCAGACGCTGCCGGGCTCGGCCTTCGTGGTCAACGGCGCGGCGCTATCCCGCGACTCCGCGCTGACCACGGCTTCAGTCGAGATGAAGTGGATGAACGGCTGGTCCGCGATCGGAACTTTTGAAGGTGAGTTCTCGAACGTCACACGGTCCTACGCCGGCAAGGGCATCGTGCGCTACGCGTGGTGAGGTGCTTCACCCTCCCCTGGAGGGGGAGGGTCGATCGCGCGAAGCGCGAGCGGGGTGGGGTGATCTCTCCCCTCGGGCAGTGCGCGGTGTGGAGAGACCGTCACCCCACCTCGGTTCATATTTCGCTTCGCTGCATACGAACCGATCCTCCCCCTCCAGGGGAGGATAAGGGCAGAGCGCTCACTGCTTCTGTTGCTGCGGCGGCCTGCGCGGTGGACGCGGCGGGGCGGGCGTGCCGGCCATCTTGTTGGCGGCCTCGCTGACGTCGAGCAGCATGCGGCGGCCGTCCTCGATGAACGACGCCGACTTCTTCTTCATGCTGTCGGTCATCTCGCGCAGCGATTTGACCTTCTCGAACAGCTCGTCTGCCTTGCCGTTGGCAAGGCTCGGCACCACGCCCTCGATCTTGTTCACCGCGCCATCGATGCTTGCGAACGCGTTCTCGGTCTTGGCCATGATGGCGTCGATCGCCTCGCCCTTGCTCTTGAGGTCGGCGGTATAGTTCTCGAAATTGTGCAGGCCGTCCTTGATCAGGGCCTCGTTGCTGACGATCATGCGATCGACATTGTGCAGGGTCTCGACGATGGACTCGGCATCGCTGAGATCGGCGATCAGCACGGGAACGCCGTCCTGGTCCAGCGGCACCGGGGGCGCGGCGGGCGCGCCGCCGATCAGCGACACTGCGGCAACACCGGTCAAGCCCTGAAACTCGATGCCGGCCACCGTGTCCTTGCGGATCGGCGCGTTGTTGTCGAGCATTACCAGGGCCACGACCTTGCGCGGATTGTCCAGCTTGATCGACAGGATCTGGCCGGCCGGAACGCCGTCAAAATTGACAGGGCCGCCCTTGCGCAGGCCGCTTGCAGAACCGCCTTCGTACACCACGCGCAGCAGGCTGCGCTGCTGGGCCGTGCGGAATTTCTGCACGGCGAGCACGCTGCCGAACGCCACGGCCATCACGGCCAGCGTCACGGTTCCGATCACCAGGTTGCTCTTGCGCGCCATCGCTCCTCGGCTCTCGACCCCTGATCTCACGGAGTCGGCAGCCGATTTTATGGGCAAAGGCGGCCAAGTGGAAGACGATCAATGCCTCGCTGCCCGCTTTGCTGCGGCATTGTTAAGGACGATGAGCGCGTCCACGGCGACGCCGGTTTTGGGGTTGATCAGGAACGGATTGATGTCGATCGAGGCAATACGGTCGCCGGCATCCGCGATCAGGTTGGACAGCCCGACCAGCGCCTTCACCGCCGACGCCTGATGCAGGGCCGGCTTGCCGCGATAGCCCGCCAGCTTGATGCCGGCCTTGGTGCGGCCGATCAAGGCCCGCGCTTCCGCTTCGTCCAGCGGCGCCCCCGCTAGTGCTACGTCCTTCAACAGCTCGATATCGATTCCGCCGGTGCCGAACAGCACCACCGGTCCCATCTCGGCGTCGAGCGAAGCGCCGACCACGAGCTCGAGATCGGCCTTGACCTGCTGGGCGATCAAAATGCCCTCGAGCTTCGGCTTGCCTTTCAGCTTCTTCACCCGCGCGGTGATGCCGTTGAACGCCTTCTTCACCTCGGCGGCGCTGTTGAGGTTGAGCACCACGCCGCCGATGTCGGATTTGTGCAGGATCTCCGCGCTGACGACCTTGGCCACAACGGGAAAGCCGATCTGCTTGGCGAGCTTGACGGCCTCTGCCGCTGTCTGGGCGATGCCCTCTTTCGAGATCGGAATGCCATAGGCCTTCAACAGCTTCTTGGAGGCGACTTCATCGAGCGCCGCTCCCTGCGCCTGCTTCAGCGTCTTCTCCAGTACGGCGCGGGCGGATGCCTTCGAGCCCGATACGATGTCGGGCACTTCCTTGCGCAGCCTGGCATAGTCGAGCAACGACTCGATCGCGGTCACCGCGCGGTCGAGGCCCTGCATGACCGTGATATGCGGCAGCGACTTGCGCAACCCCTTGGTGAACTCGGTGAAGCCGATCGACATCGCGCTGATGTAGATCACCGGCTTGCCGGCCCGGCTCGCCATGTCGTCGACGATCCGCAAGTTCCGCTCGCGCAGCTCATGCGGTGCCTTCGGCAGCTCGGCGTCGATGATGACGACGTCGATGTCGGGATCGTCGATCATCAGCTTGATCGACTTCATGTAGACGGACGGATCGACCACGGCGGCGAAACCGGCATCGAGTGGATTGCCGACAATCGAGCCGGGCCCCAGCATTTTTGCAAGCTCCCCGCTGGCATGCGGGCTCAGCGGCGCAAAATTCAGGCCGTCCGCGTAGAATGCATCGATCAACATGCCGCGCTTGCCGCCGGACAGCGAAACCGCCGCGAGCCGATTGCCCATTGGCACGGACGCGTGCACGAAGCACTCGGTAGTCTCGATCAGTTCGTCCAGACCGCGCACCCGGATCACGCCCTCGCGTGTTGCGATCGCGTCAAAAGTTTCGATGGAGCCGGCAAGCGCCCCGGTATGCGCCATGGCCGCCGCGCGGCCGCCTTCGGACGCACCGAGCTTGAGCGCGATCACCGGCTTGCTCGCCGCGCGCGCGGCCTTGCAGGCGTCGCGGAACGCCTTGGTGTTCCGCACGCCTTCGAGATAGACGACGATGACGCGGATGCTCGGATCTTCAGCAAAATAGCGCATCAGGTCCGGTGTCTCGAGCCCGGTCTCGTTGCCCGTCGTGACCATGTAGCCGACGCCGACGCCGCGATCCTCCAGCGCCTGCCGGATCGCCATGACGATGGCGCCGGATTGACCGGCGATCGCCACCGCGCCCTGTTCCATGGTCACGACGCGGTCGTCGATATTGGTGAAGAGCTTTTCACCGGCGCTCAGGTTTCCCAGACAATTGGGACCCGTGACCGCAAGCCCGGTCTCGCGCACCGCTTGCTGCAATTCGCTTGCGAGCTTCTGGCTCTCATCGTCCTGCAGTTCGCTGAAGCCCGAGGTCACGATGGTGGCCGAGCGCGCGCCGGCCGCGGCCGCATCGCGGATCACCTGCACGGCGAAGCGCGCCGGCACCAGCACCAGCACGTGATCGGGTTTTTCGGGCAGGCTCGCAAAGTCCTTGTAGCAGGTGACGCCCCAGATCGCCTCGCGCTTTGCGTTGACGGGATAGAGCCCGCCTTCGTACTGGTACTTGACGAGATTGTTCCAGATGCGCTCGGCATAGTTGCCGGGTTTGTCGGTCGCGCCGACCAGCACGATGTTGCGCGGGTGCAGCATCGCGTGAATGCCTTTGACGACGTCGCTGGCATCTGATGCAGGCGACCATGGGCTCGGAGAAACGGATGCTTTGGTCACCTGAGCTTCCATGGCGCGTTCCCTACATTTTGTTAGCTGCGCCGTTCTCGGCGGCGCGTGGCTCTTTTGTAAGGTGAGATTGGAAGAGTGGCAACCTCGTGCGCCGTATGCCGCGTGACGGAATGGACGCTGATCACCTTCGACCCATCAGCCGCAATCAGTAACGCAGCGCGCCGAATTTGTAGCCGTAGTGATAGGCGATCTGGAGCGCCAGATATGGTGCGATGGCTCTGCGGATCTCGGCCTGCGTCGGATCGAAGCCGAGCGAGCGCCGCCGCAAGATGCCCATCTCCCTGACGCCGACCGCGTAGGTCGCTGCAGTCTTCTGCGCATCATGGATGCGGAAGCAGGCCAGGAATCGCGGCAGGCGCTGGAATTTGAATCCGACTGCCTGCGCACGAAGGATGAAATCCCAATCCATCGCGTAGTGGAGGCTTTCGTCGATCGGTCCGATCTTGTCCCAGACCCGCTTGCGCCAGAACATGGTCTCCTGCGGGATATAGTCGGCATATTGCAGCACTTTGCCATTGTAGGGCGGCAGCACGGCACGGCCGACCTCGAGCCCGTCGCGATCGACGAAGACGCGATGGCCGTAAACGATATCGATGTCGGGATGCGTCATGAAGTGGTTCGCGACATAGGCGAGCGTGCCGGGCAGCAGCATGTCGTCGCTGTTGAGATAGGCCATGATCTCGCAATCCGTACCGGCGAGGCCGAGGTTGATTGCGTTGGACTGACCCGCGTCGCGCTCGCTGCGCCAACTGATGCTATCGCCACGGCTCTTCAGGAGGTCGAGCGTGCCGTCGATCGAGGCGCCGTCCTGTACGTGATAGTGCAGGTTCGGATAGTTCTGGCGGACGATGCTGTCGATCGTGGCGCCGAGATATTGCGCGTGATTGTAGCTCGGCGTGACCATCGCAATGCGCGGTGCGTTCGCAGGGGGAGGCGGCGCCGGCTGAAAGCTCTTCATGTTGAGCAGGCGCGGCGGATATTGCTCGAAGGTCCACATCGGCGGACGCCGCCACAGGCCGCGCAGCGTCGATCGCCGCTGGCCGGCTGCGATGAGGTGCTGGTTTCTTTCCAGAAGCGCGATGCGGTTCTCGAGCTGCTCCACTTGCTGCAAGAGCTTCTTTTGAAATTCGTCGTCCATGCCGATGTCCTGCAGCCCCGGAATAAAAGGGGTTCCGCGCGCCAACCCCGTTTATAGGTCTACGGCCGGCAACACCAGTTCAGTTCGGCCCAAAATGGCGGCATCCTGAATCGTGCTTCAGATGAGAAGCCTCCAGCGGATCAAGCAGATGGCGGCGTGGGAGCGGATGGCCGATTTGGTTAATCAAGGCCGATCATGGTGGCGTGCAGAATGTAGCGCTCGGGTCCCGGCGTCAGTGCGTCGAACGGCCAGCAGGTCGAAAGCACCAGCTCGTGATCGTGGGTCGCAAGATCGATGCCGGAGGCGTCGAAGCGCACCACGGTAAGATAGTCGGCACGGTATCGGAAGTGCTTGCCGTCGCTGCGCGTGATGTCGATTTCGTCACCAACAGACACATTTTGCAAGAAACGGAAATGCGTATCGCGATGCGCCGAATAGACGGCAACGCCGCGCTCGCCGGCATTGGCGGTTTGCTCAACATGGCCGGGTCCGAAGGCGAGCGCCTGGCCGCTACTGCCGGCGAGCACGATGGCGTGCGCGCCGATCCGCTTCACCTCGATCCGCGCGACCGGCCAGGTGTCTGCCCATGACCATGGCTTGATCGGCCTGCCGGTCGCGACGCTCTGCGCAAAGGCGCGTTCGAGCAGCACCTGCGCCAGCCATGCCTTGGCTTGGATATAGGCGCCGTCGCCGAACAGGATGGCGCCGACGAGGGCAAGGGCGAGCGGAGAGATGAAGCGGAGCATTTTCCTGCACTCGTGTCATTGCGATGAGCGAAGCGACGAAGCAATCCAGACTGTCTTCGCGGAGGGACTCTGGATTGTTTCGCTTCGCTCGCAATGACGCATGAGAGAGCGGTACGAAACCTTGAAGAAAAAGGCGCGCGCGGCCGTTGAGACGGGACGGGCAGCCGCGCGCGCACAAGAAGAGGAGTCGGGTGAGGTCTCCTCTTTCACCCGGCGTCAATGAGCAAGGAGTTGACGCCGGTTGAACACGAACATGATCAGGCCGAGCAGCAGCAGGAGAAGCCCTGCGATCATCTGCAACTCGGAGGTCGTCGCCGTCTTGGGCAGCCGGACCGTGTCGGGTTGGGCGGCAGGCGCGGGCCGTCGCGTCGCCGTCCGGCCGCTCGCATCCGCGCGACGCTCCCGAAGCTGTGCCGGCGCCTGCTGCATCTGTTCGCCAAAAACCTTCTCGAAATCCCAGCCGGCCGGCAGATTGATCGGCAATTCGCTGAGCTTGAGCGGTTCGCCGGCGGGACGGCTCGGCGTCTTGTCGACGGCCACGAGGCTGGTCAATCGCGTGACGAGCTGATGCTCGAGCGCCAGCGCCAAAATGGTCTTGTCGGCATCTTCCTGGGGCAGCTCGCGCATGGTGCGGGCGACCTCGGCATCGCCGATCTTGCGGTTGGCCCAGAGTTTTGACAGGCCCTTGCCTTCGGCAGCATTGCCGAGCGGCAGCGTCACCGACCACGGCCGGTCGCCGACGCGGCCCTTGATCTCGAAGGAGCCATCGAGCTTGTCGAGTTTTGCGGCCAGCACCAGCGGCTCGTCGCGATAGACGTCGGGCACGATCGTCGGCGCGATGTCGGCATGGGCGTCCGAGAACCTGACGCTCAGGCCGGTGACGGCTGGATTTTCAAGCTTGGCGAACAGGCCGCGCATGCGTTCTTCGACCTGCTCGACCGATCCGATATGGGTGAAGGCGCCGCGCCCGAGCTCGGAGGCGCGCGTCATCAGATAGGTGTTGGGTGCAGAACCGATGCCGACCATGAAGATGCGCGAGCGGCCGCGCATCGCCGTGATGGTTTCGAACAATTGCTGTTCATTGCCGATCGCGCCGTCGGTCAGGAACACGACCTGGCGAACCATGTTGGTGTCGCCGATTTTGTCGGTCAGCGCCGCGCGCATCGCCGGCACCATTTCCGTACCGCCGCGCGCCTGTAGCGCGCTAACGAAGGAGGTCGCCTCGCGAACATGGTCGGCGTCGGCGGGCACCGAAGTCGGAAACAGCACGTCCATGGTGTCGTCGAAGCGGATGACGTTGAAGCGGTCGTTCGGCTGGAGACGGCCGAGCGCGTAGAGCAGGCTGGCCTTGGCCTGCACGATGGACGTGCCGCCCATCGAGCCGGAATTGTCGATCACGAACACCACCTCGCGAGGCAGCGGCTTCTGCGCGGCCTGATCCAGCGCCGGGGGCGTGACGAAGGCGAGCAGATAGTCTGCGTCCCCGACATGCTCGCGGAACAGGCCGACGGATGGCGCCTTCTCGGCTGCCGGCTTCCAGGTCAGCTCGAAATCGCGGTCGGCAGGAACGGTGTCGTCCGCAAGTTTTACGATCCGGGTCATTGCGTCAGGACTGTCGGTCTTGACGGCGTGATGATGGCTCTTGACCTCGCCGAGCGCAAAGCCGGCCTGCAGGCGAACCGTGATGCTGGTCGGATTGACCGGCGGATGCTTCCGGGGATCGAGCACCGGCGGCGAGATGCGGTCGCGATCCGGCACCGGATCAGTCTTGGTCGCGCCCCAGCCCGAGCCGTCGGGACGGAAGTCGACGCTCTGCACGATCGGCGAGGGATTGTAGCGCGGGCCCACCACCAGCGGCAGGCGCAGCGAATATTCGTTGCCGGATTGGTGGACGGGCTCCTGATATTCGATCTGCACCAGCACGGTCTCGCCGGGGCCGATATTGGCGACCGAGTTGGTGAAGATGTTCGGCCGTTGCTGCTCGGTCAGCGCCGCCTTCTGGCCGGTGCGGCGCGCCTCTTCGTAGATCACGCGCGCCTGCTGTCGCTCCTTGATGTCGCCGACGATGACGCGGTCGCCGACCACCATCTTCAGCGTGTCGACTGCGCCGTTGGTCGCCAGGGGATAGACATAGGTCGCTTCCACCCAGTCCTTGCCGGGGTTGCGGAAGATCTGGGTGACGCGTGCGCGCAGGGTCGGGCCGGAGACCGTGATGTCGATGTCGATGCCGAGCCTGACGGCCTCGGTCGTGACGCCGTCCTCCTTGAGCAGCAGCGTCCCGGAGCGCGCCTCGCCGGGTTGCAGCAGGGTCGCCTGCTCTGAGGTGGCCGACCAGGCCGGGTCAAGGCTGACAAAGAGGCTGACAAGAAGGGCCACAAATCCGATCAGGATCACGGCGATGCCCTGCGCCAGGAGAACCAGCCCCAGCCGGATCAATCGCCTCAGCATGGTGTGCTCGTCGCTTTCGATGTCGCTGATGGTGCTCATTTCCCTTGCTCCCGAAGACCGTTTGGTCACGCTCCAAATCTGCCGGGAGGGCGGATTTTCGCGAGCAGAATGATCGGCAATGTTCGGCCGCCCTCCGTCCGGGGAGGGCGCGGCGGAGGTGGCGATGTACGGTTTTGTGCGGATTTGTCCGTCTGCTAGACTGGCGCCATGGGAGCAGGAAGCGAGATGCATACGCCGGACAAGCAGCTCACGGACGAGCAAAGCCGTGAAGTCGCCGAGAAGATTCGCGAGGAGATCGCGAAACGCCGTATTTCCCGCCAGACACTGGCCGAGCAGGCAAAGCTCAGCCTGTCGACACTGGAGAAGGTGCTCGGCGGACGCCGGCCGTTCACGCTCGCGACAACGGTGCGGCTCGAGCAGGCGCTGGGCGTCTCCCTGCGCCGGAGTTCGCCTGTGCCTGTCGCCCCGAGCGGCAATGATGTCGCGCCCGACAGCCTCGGCTCCTACTCGCACCGCGCCGTGACCTGGCTGGAGGACGTCTACATCACGTTGCGGCCGTCCTTCGGCGACAAGGACGCGATCTTCGCCTACCGCACCGAAATCGCCTGGGAGCCCACGGTCTCGTCACTCGTCTTCCGCGAGGGCGAACGGACCGATGCCGCCTACGAGCACACCGGCGAGGTCGCTGTCCCCCACCAGTCGGGCTTCATCTATCTCGTCATCAACCGCCATGGCCAGCACCGGGTCATCACCGTGTCGCGGCCGACGGTGGCCGGAGAGATGTACGGGATTATCTCGACGCTCCGTGCCGGCCCCGGATCGCAACTGACGCCGATTGCCGCGCCGATCGCCCTCGTGCCGCAAAGGAACGTCAAGAATCCCACGCTCGGCCGCGTTGCACCCGACAACGCCAACTATGCGCTCTACCGGGATCATCTGCGCCGCACCGTCGAAGAGCCGTTTGCGCTATTCCTGCCCGTCTAGCAGCCTCGCATGTTGGACGTGCAACCGCCGCTGTTTTCCGTCATCATCCCGCTCGAATATCATCGCGGGCAATGGGAGCAGTCCTGGCTCGGCTGGAAGTCGCAAACCGTCGACCGGTCTCTGTACGAGATCATCCTGGTCGTGCCGCCGGACTTCTCTGCGCGCGGGGAGCTGAAGGCGCTGGCCGGCGACGGCGCGCGTCTCGAGTTCACGGAATCATCACACGACATCGGGCTCTGCGCCTTCGGCGCAACCAAGGCGCGCGGCCAGTACCTGTTCTTCACGGAGTCGCACTGCTGGCCTGAGCCTGACGTGATCGAACTCTGCATCAAGGCCATCGCAGCGCACCCGGAATGGTCCGGATTTTCCTGCAAGTCCGTCCCGATCTGTCACAACCGCCTGTCGGAGGCGGAGGCGCAGATGTACCAGGCCGATATCGAGTTCGGTATGAAGGTGCATCCTTGGCGCAAGGTGCTCGACCAATGTTTTGTGACCCGGCGCGACGTCTACGAAGAATGCGGTGGCTTGCGCGAGGAGCTCGGCCATTTCGCCGAGTGGGTGCTCGCGGCGGCCTATCATGCGCGCGGCCACGCCATCGGTTATCTCGAGGCCGCGCGATTCCACCACTACTATGTCGGCAAGCTCGGTGATCTCAAGAGGTTCACGCTTGACTTCGTGCAAGGCGAGATCCGGTATTTCAGTGAGGGTCGACGCGGTCCCGGTAGCGAGCTTCTGGAAATTCCTATCGAATGGAGCTGCCAGGATAATTTCGATTCCGGCCTTGCGCGTGCTGCATTTGCGGCGCTGCTGCGCGAGGGTTTTTCGCGTCGAGACCGGCAGAGGTCCGGCGAGACGTGGCCCGCATTTCGGCGCTGGGTCGAGCCCGCCTTGTTCGGTGATCGTGCTGCACGTGTAATGGCGTGGCTGGTTGCGGTTCATGCGCGTTGCGTACTGACCGCCATGGTGAGGGTTGGTTCGCGTGCCCGCATTTCGCGGGAGCTGAAGCGCTACATCGCCGCACTGATCTATCTTCAGCGCCTCGACTGCATTCATGGTGTTCGTTCGAAAGACCGAGGTGCCTTGCCGCGCCTCGGCGAACGGGTGCTCGCCCAGGCCGGCTTTCACGGCCTGGAAGCCTGGCAGGGTCGCAGCTTTCGCTGGAGCGAGCCGGAGGCTGCGGTCCGGATCTGCGCACAGCCCGGCCGCAATGTGGTTCGAATCGAATGCCTCGACGTACGCGGGCCGGTGGATCGGATCGGGGTCCGCTTTCATCTCGACGGCGCGCGCATCGCGGATGCGTCGATCATGGCGCGTGGCGGTGCCTTCGAGGTGAGCCTCGATCGGCCGTCATCGGCCACGTTCATCCTCGCCTGGACTTGTCCGCGCTTCGAAGCCGTCGGGGATGAACGTCGTCTCGGCTTGCCGGTTGCGGCCATCGACGTCACGTCGGGCGCCGGTTGACGATTAGTCGAGTTGCAGCCGCGCGATCGCGAAGCCGAGCTGGCGGACATCAGGCGAAGTGGTATCGAGATCGTGCGGGCTTCCCATGACCGGACATTGGAACGTCAGGATAGCGCGGGGCAGGCTGTCCGCCCAGGCGCCTTCGGGAATGTCGCTCTCGACGAGAATACCGCCCTCGGCTGCGCGCTTGCGCAACACCAGTGGTCGCTCGTTGAGCTTGATCTCGAGCGTATTGAGCGTGTGCTCGTTGAACACGTGCGACAGCAGACATTGGAATTGCCGCGGCATCGTTGCCGCGCGCAGGTTCAGCGTGGCTGATGGCGCGGAATTCCAGCACAGCCAGCGGCCTTCATGATGCTCCCGTTCGTGCCAGCCCACGCCATGCAGGGGCTGATCGGGCGTAAAGCCGTCAGCCCCGATCGGGGTCGCCAGCTCTGCCGCATCTTCACCTGACGGCAACGCCGCAAGTCTTTGCTCGAACAGCCGACATGCCTCCTCGTAGAGCCGCAGGTCGAGTTCATTCCAGGAACGAAGGATCCGGAGCGATCCTGGGTCAAGTTCGGGTTGGCTTGATCGCGGTGTGCGGTTGAGATGGGGCAGGGGACCGAGCGGTCCCCAGCCCATCATCCGTCCGAGCAGTTTCAGCGTATCGGCTTGCCGTTCCAAAATGCCGGTGAGATCGATGCGCGCGAGATTGTTCAATGCGGCGCCCAGCAGGCGCGGGTCATCATCGCGAAGGCCAGACAACGGGCTGCCTGCCAATTGTCGCGTTTGGACGTTGGCGAGCCAGTACCGCGCGAGCGCTTCCTCTTCGGCGAGAAAGCGCGCCGGGCCGAGGGCACGCGCACGCTCCTGAAACCGGCGCCGAGCCGCGTATTCGTCGGCGCTGAGCTCCGTCGCGAGCGTACGGAAGAAGGGCTCGCTGTGACTCTGGAAGAAATCATAGGCGGAGATGCAGCGCGACATCGGCTCGCGCAAAACGGTGAAGATGGTCGGATGGGTCGGGAAAGTCCCGGCATAGTCGAAGCCGACATGGCCGGTCACAAACAGCGCGCCGCCGGGTTGCTGCGGGCCGCTCAGGGAATGAGCCTGATAGAGGATTCGGTCCGCGGAAAAGCGGTTGGCCAGCAGCCCGCGCAGCGAGACGCCCGCGGTCTTGCGGATATGAAGAAGGAAAAACGGCCTTTCGGCCGTCATTCCCTGTGTATCGGGAGCCGTCCCTGCCAGGGGCGGCTCCTCGATGCCGTGCGTATGGGAGCTAGCCGCCGGTCTCCGCGCTGATGATGTCACCGAACAGCTCCCACTGACCGCCCTTGAACCGCATCATCTTGAGCTGTTCGATCGGCGCGAAGTCGTTTGCCCCGGTTGTGATCGTGATCCCCGGAATCAGGGTATCGGCCGAAAAGCCTTTGAGGCTTGCGGCCTGCTTCATCACATTGTCCCGGGTCAGGTCGTCCCCGCACTGCTTCAGCACCTGTACCATGGTTTGCGCAGCGGCGTAACCGTAGACCAAATTGGTATCGGTGATGTTGGCGCCGGGCATGTACTTGTCGACGAAAGTCATGAACTTCTTCATGCCCTCGTCGTCCTTCCACTGCGGGTCGGAGGCGTCTTTCAGATAGCCCGCCGATAGCACGCCCTCGGAGGCATCCAGCCCCGCTGGCTTCATGACGGCGCCGATCGAGATCGAGACGTCCGTCATGATATGCATTGGCTTCCATTCGAGCTCGGCGATCTTCTTGATCGCTTGCGCCGCGAATTTCGGTGTCGAGATGTTGACGAAAACGTTGGCGCCGGTGCCCTTCAGCTTGACGATGTGGGAATCGATCGAGGGCTCGCTGGTCTCGTAGCTCTCCTCGGCGACGATGATCGAGGACGCCTTCTCGCCGAAAACATCCTTCAGGCCTACGAGGTAGTCCTTGCCGAAATCGTCATTGGCGTAGAACACCGCGACCTTCGCGTCAGGCTTGGCCTGCAAGATGTACTTTGCAAAGATCCGCGCCTCGACCCGGTAGCTCGGCTGAAAGCCCATGGTCCAGGGGAAGGCTTTTGGATCGTTCCACTTGCTGGCGCCGGTGGCGAGGAAGAGCTGCGGCACCTTCTTGGCGTTGTGATACTTTTGCACGGCGGTCTGGGTCGGCGTCCCCAGCGCGTTGAACACCAAGAACACCTCGTCGCTCTCGATCAGCTTGCGGATCTGCTCAACCGTCTTGGGCGGGGAATAGCCATCGTCATAGGAGATCCAGTTGATCTTGCGGCCGTTGATGCCGCCCTGGTCGTTGATCATCTTGAAATAGGCTTCCTCGGTCTTGCCGATGATGCCGTAGGCCGAGGCCGGACCGGAATAGGCCTCGACATTTCCTATTCTGATCTCGGTGTCGGTAACGCCGGTGTCGTATTTCTTCTGCGCGTAAGCGGCTTGGATTGCGAGCAACGAAAAAGCGGTTGCTGCGGCAAATAGGGACAGTTTCTTGTTGTTCATGAGTATTCCTTGGTTTCTTCTGGGTTGGGCAGGCACGAAAGAAAGCAATGGCGCGCGGCTTTGCGGCCGCGGCGCTCAGGCGTCCGTGGCCTTTGCCTTGTCCACTTCGGACGTCACGGAAAATTCCTTGCGCAGGGTCGGCTTGTGGATCTTGCCGGTGGCATTGCGCGGCAGCGCGTCGACGAAGCGGACCTGGCGCGGGCATTTGAAGCGCGCGAGATTGGCCGCGCAGTGCGTCATGACGTCGGTCTCGCTCAGCTTTTGGCCGGGCTTGACTGCGACGATGGCCATGCCGACCTCGCCCCATTGCGCGTCGGGAATGCCGATCACCGCGGCCTCCGCAATGGCGCCGAGCTGATGCAGGACGTTCTCGACCTCGGCCGGGTACACGTTCTCGCCGCCGGAGATGTACATGTCCTTCCAGCGGTCGACGATGTAGTAAAAACCCTGTTCGTCGACGCGGGTGGCGTCGCCCGTGTGCAGCCAGCCATCGGTGAAGGATGATTTGTTGGCTTCCGGCCTGTTCCAGTAGCCGGGCGTGACGTTCGGGCCCCGAACCCAGAGCTCGCCGAGCTCGCCGATGTCGGCGTCGCTGCCATCGGGACGGACGATTCGCACTTCCGTATGAAGCACCGGCTTGCCGGCCGAGCCGGCCTTGCGCGCCGCATCCTCGCGATCGAGCACCAGCACGGATGGCGAGGTCTCGGTCATGCCGTAACCCTGCTGGAGTGCGACGCCGCGCGCTTCCCAGGCTTTCAGCATCGGCACCGGCATCGGCGCGCCGCCGACGCCGCCAATGATGAGCCGGCTGAGATCGGTGGTCGCAAAGGCCGGATGCTGCGCCATGAACTGGTAGATCGCGGGCACGCCGAAGAACACGTTGATGCCTTGCGCGGGATCGCCAATCAGTTGCAGCGTCTGTCCGGGATCGAAAGCACGCATGATCAGCACGGTGCCGCCGGCATGAAGCGCGGGGTTGGTGTAGCAGTTGAGCCCGCCGGTGTGGAACAGCGGCAGCACGGTCAGCAGCACGGTAGACGGATTGATATAGGCCGGGCCGCCGAGATTGACGCAGTTCCAGAACGTCATGCCATGGGTGATGATCGCTCCCTTGGGATGACCCGTGGTACCCGACGTGTACATGATGGTCGAGATGTCATCGAGCGTGACGTCCTCGGCGCGCGCGAGCGGCTTCCCCGCAGCGATGCCGGCCTCATAGGAGCCACCGGGGCCGAGCAGCAGCGCGGAGGCGACGTTGCAGAGCGTTGCGACGCTAAGCGCCGTCTCGGCGAGATCGGTGTCGTAAATCATCACCTTGGGCGAGGCGTCGCTCGCGATGAACTGCAACTCGGGCACCGTGAGACGGGTGTTCAGCGGCAGGAAGACGGCGCCGAGCCGTCCGCAGGCGAACTGCACCTCCAGCGTATCGGTCGTGTTGAGCGCGAGCACTGCGACGCGATCGCCGCGCGAGACCTTTAGGGCATCGCGCAGATGCGTCGCGAGACGTGCGATGCGATCGTTGAACTCAAAATAGGTGAAGCGGCGTCCGCTTGCGAGGTCGAGGACCGCGGTCTTGTCAGGTGTGCGGCGGCTGTGATGGGCGATCCAGTCGTAGTAGCGAACGGGCAATCTGTCCTCCACGCGCGGTCTTGGGCCGCCTGAATTTCAACGCCTGGCAAGATGTTGGGCCGGCCCCGAGGGGCCGGCCGGAAGTCATTGCGTTAGGTTCTTTTTTATCCGCGAGTTGGGCGTGGCGCTGCGAAAACTGTCTTGCGTTGAGTTGCTGGAGCGTGGCTTGATCGACGCGCAGAGCTCCGGTCAGCCACTCCACGCAAGTGGATGCGCTCCGTTCCGGCCATGGTGCCTCACGAAGAATCGCCGAGAAGCGAAAGCAACAGCGATGAAGAGCCCGTTCTATACCGCCGAGCACGACGCGTTTCGCGAAATGATGCGCCGCTTTGTCGAGAAGGAGATCGAGCCGTTCGCCCATGAATGGGACGAGGCCGGCGAATTCCCGCGCGCGCTCTATCGCAAGGCGGCGGAGATCGGACTTTTGGGGCTGGGATTCCCCGAGGAATACGGTGGGATCGCCGCCGACCAGTTCATGAAGATCGTGGCCAGCCAGGAGCTGGCGCGGGCCGGTGCCGGCGGCGTCAGCGCCAGCCTGATGAGCCACACCATCGGCTCGCCGCCGATCGCGCGCGCGGCGCGGCCTGATGTGAAGGCAAGAGTGTTGCCGCAGGTTCTCGCCGGCGAAAAAATCTCTGCGCTCGCGATCACCGAGCCGAGCGGCGGCTCCGATGTCGCGAACCTCCGCACCAAGGCGCGCCGCGACGGCGATCACTACGTCGTGAGCGGTGAGAAGACCTTCATCACCTCAGGAATGCGTGCCGACTATCTGACTGTTGCCGTGCGTACCGGAGGCGAGGGCGCTGGCGGCGTCAGCCTGCTCCTGATCGAGGGCAATACGCCCGGACTGTCGCGCACCAAATTGAAGAAGATGGGTTGGTGGGCCTCCGACACCGCGACACTTCACTTTGACGAATGCCGCGTGCCGGCCGAGAACCGGATCGGCGAGGAAGGCCAGGGTTTCAAGATCATCATGCAAAACTTCAACAGCGAGCGCATGGGCATGGCCGCGGGCTGCACCGGCTTTGCGCGCGTCTGCGTCGATGAGGCCATCGCCTATGCCAGGGAGCGCAAGACTTTTGGCAAGCCGCTCGCGCAGCATCAGGTCATCAGGCACAAGATCGTCGACATGGCCCAGAAGGTCGCGGCTTCGCAGGCGATGTTGGAGATGCTGGCCTGGCGGCTGGAGCAGGGCGAAAGCCCGGTCGCCGAAATCTGCATGATGAAGAACCAGGCGACGCAGACCATGGCATTCTGCGCCTCGGAAGCGGTGCAGATCTTCGGCGGCGCCGGCTTCATGCGCGGCATCAAGGCCGAGCGCATCTACCGCGAAGTCAAGGTCAACGCCATCGGCGGCGGCACCGAGGAGATCATGAAGGATCTGGCGTCGCGGCAGATGGGGTTGTGACCAGGGTGTCATTCCGGGGCGCGCGCAAAGCGCGCGAACCCGGAATCTCGATATTGTAGGACTCATCTCTGGATTCCGGGTTCGCGCTACGCGCGCCCCGGAATGACGAAGGGAAGGAAATGCTCTTTACCGCCGACCACGACGACATCCGCCGCTCCTTGCAAAAGTTCATCGCGGGCGAGATCAATCCTCATGTCGATGAATGGGAGAAGGCCGACATTTTTCCGGCGCATGAGCTGTTCAAGAAGATGGGCAGCCTCGGCTTCCTCGGCCTGAACAAGCCGGTCGAGTTCGGCGGCTCCGGCCTCGATTATTCCTACGCACTGATGATGGCGGAGGAGCTGGGCGCCATCACCTGCGGCGGCGTGCCGATGGCGATCGGGGTGCAGACCGACATGGCGACGCCGGCGCTGGCGCGCTTCGGGTCGGACGAGGTGCGGCGCGAATTTCTTAGCCCCTCCATCGCCGGCGATTTCGTCGCCTGCATCGGCGTCTCCGAGCCCGGCGCGGGCTCGGACGTTGCTTCGATCAAGACCAATGCGCGTTCTGATGGCGACGATTACGTCATCAATGGCGGCAAGATGTGGATCACCAACGGCACGCAGGCCGACTGGATCTGCCTGCTCGCCAACACCGGCGACGGGCCCGTTCACCGCAACAAGTCGCTGATCTGCGTGCCCATGAAGAGCAGGGGCGTCACGGTCGCGCGCAAGCTCGACAAGATGGGCATGCGCTCGTCCGACACCGCACAGATCTTCTTCGACAATGTCCGCGTGCCCAAGCGCAACCGGATCGGCGAGGAGGGCAAGGGCTTCACCTACCAGATGATCCAGTTCCAGGAGGAGCGGCTCTGGGGCGCGGCCGCCTGCCTCAAGGCGCACGAATACATCATCAATGAGACCATCGAATACACCCGCAACCGCAAGGCCTTTGGCCAGAGCATCCTCGACAACCAGGTCGTACACTTCAAGCTGGCGGAGATGCAGACCGAGGTCGAGCTGCTGCGCGCGCTGATCTATCGTGCCGCCGAACAGTTGGTTGCCGGCGAGGATGTGACGCGGCTTGCGACCATGGCCAAGCTCAAAGCCGGCCGGCTGGGGCGCGAGCTCACTGATGCCTGCTTGCAATATTGGGGCGGCATGGGCTTTACCAACGAGACGCCGGTCAGCCGTGCCTATCGCGACAGCCGCCTGACCTCGATCGGCGGCGGCGCGGATGAGGTCATGCTGATGGTCCTCTGCAAGATGATGGGAACGCTGCCCGGCAGCAAAGGAAATTCTTGATGATCACGCTCTATCATTGCGACGGTGCACGCTCCTTCCGCCCGCTCTGGATGCTGGAGGAGATGGGGCTGCCGTATGAGTTGAAGATGCTGCCGTTCCCGCCGCGGGTGTTCGCCAAGGAGTATCTCGCGATCAATCCGCTCGGCACCATTCCCTTTATGATCGATGGCGAGACCAGGATGACGGAGTCATCTGGCATCTGCCACTATCTCGGTACCAAATACGCGCCGACGCCGCTGATGGTGGACGTCGAGGATCCCGCTTATGGCACGTTCCTGAACTGGATGTATTTCAGCGATGCCACATTGACCTTCCCGCAAACCCTGGTGCTCCGCTACACCCAGCTCGAGCCGGAGGAGCGGCGCAATCCGCAGGTCGCCGGTGACTATGCAAAATGGTTCCTGGGACGCCTGCGCGCCGTCGAGGCAGCGACTGCGAATGCCGAAACATTGTGCGCCGGTCGTTTCACCGCCGCCGACATCGTGATCGGCTACGCACTCCGCCTCGCGGAAAATATCGGCCTCGCCAAGGACTTTGGGCCAAATGTCGCAGCCTATTGGGCACGCCTCCAACAGCGCGACGGCTTTAAGCGCGCGGTCGCCGCGGAACGTAGGGCCGGAGTGGACCAAAACGTGGCGCCGAGGGTGAGGGCGTAGGTTAGCGCCGTCATTCCGGGGCGCGCGTAGCGCGAACCCGGAATCTCGCGCCGCAATCTCCAGGTTCCGGGTTCGGTCCTTAGGACCGCCCCGGAACGATGAATCGTGTGGTCATGACAGCGCTATCCCTTCGTGACAGCGCCTGAATTTCCGCTAAGGTGGCCCCCGTCCGCAGCGGCCTGAAGAGCCGCGCGAGGAGGACCGCCATGGAAGATAAGGGTCGCGAATCCGACCATCTGATGCTGATTACACCCGAGCGCGTGTTCTACGCCGGCCTGCTAGGCCGCCCGCGCCAGCGCTGCCCCGGCTCGTGCCACGTCTATGTGGCGCTGAAGGGCGGCCTGCATCTGACCACCGATGATGGCGAGAGCCACGGCGACATCCTCGTCACCCTGCCGAACCAGCGGCACACCATCACCAGCGACTATCGCACCGTCGTCAGCGTGACGCTCGAGCCGGAAAGCATGCCCGATGGAACGCTGGAGGCGCTCGCCGAACGGCTGACCGGACCGGACAAGGCGTTCCACGCCCGAAAGATCCTTGCCGCCTATGAGCTGCTGCGCCAGCGCCGCTATGGCAACATTGGCAATGCCGAGTTTGACGAGATGTGCTTTGGCGAGGCGTTGCCGCGCCGCACGCTCGACCCGCGCGTGACGCGGGCCGTCGCGCGCATCGGTCGCTTCTCAGGTGAGCCGGTGACGGCCGATAGTTGCGCTGCGGAAGCCGGCCTCTCGGCCTCGCGCTTCCTGCATCTGTTCAAGGAGGAGACCGGCATCTCCTTCCGCTCATTCCGGGCCTGGAAGCGTGCGCGCCATCTGCTGCACTTCGCCAATCAGGACCTCAACCTCGCCCATCTCGCGCAGGACATCGGCTATCCCGATTCCACCCATTTCAGCCACTCGATCCGCCGCTTCTACGGCTTGAAGCCGCGCGCGATCTTCGTCGGCTCGCGCGACCTTGCGATCTATCGCAGTGGCGAAACGACGGTGAAGGAGCTTGCGGAAGCAAGCTAACTGGGATCGTAGGGCGTAACCCACCACTTCTCTCAACGCGGAGAGTAAAGAGGTGGGTTACGCCTTCGGCTAACCCACCCTACGGCCGCGCCACTAGCTTCTCCGCGCAAGAAGCCGCATGTCGCGCGTCACATGATCGCAGCGTTGAATTCTCAACCTGCGAGATGTCCAAGGCATGAGCGACAAGGCCGTCATCACCTGCGCGCTGAACGGCGTGCTCACCGATCCCAAGCAGCACAACGTGCCGGTCACGCCGGAACAGATGGCGCGTGAGGCCAGGGCCGCGTTCGACGCCGGCGCTAGCATCATGCACATCCATCTGCGCCAGCAGGCGCCGAACAAGGGACACCTGCCGTCCTGGGAGGTCAGCGTCAGCAAGGAGATCCAGCAGGCGATCCGCGAAGCCTGCCCCGGCGTGATCATCAACCACACCTCGGGTGTCTCAGGTCCGAACTACTCTGGCGCGCTGGATTGCATCCGCGAGACCAGGCCGGAGATCGCGGCCTGCAACGCCGGCTCGCTGAACTATCTGAAGGTCAAGGCCGACAACACATGGGCCTGGCCGCCGATGATGTTCGACAACGCGGTCGAGAAGGTGAAGGACTATCTCGACGTCATGAACGCGGTCGGCACCATTCCCGAGTTCGAATGCTTTGACGTCGGCATCGTCCGCTGCGTCGGCATGTACACCCAGGTCGGCATGTACAAGGGGCCGCTGGAATACAACTTCGTCATGGGCGTCGCCTCCGGCATGCCGTCTGATCCCGAGCTATTGCCGATCCTGATCAAGCTGAAGCGCCCCGAGGCGCATTTTCAGGTCACCGCGATCGGGCGCGAAGAAATCTGGCCGCTGCATCAGCGCTGCGCCGATCTCGGCGGCCACCTGCGCACCGGGCTGGAGGACACTTTCTATCTCGCCGACGGCAGGAAGGTGACCTCGAACGGCCAGCTCATCGAAGCCGTCGCCGCCTGCGCAAGGCGCGCGGGCCGCGAGATCGCGAGCCCGGCAGAAGCGCGGAAGATCTTTGGGACGAATCGGTAGCCACATCCTTTCATTCCGGGGCACGCGAAGCGTGAACCCAAATGCGCAATCGCGCATTTTGAAATCTCGAGATTCTCCGATGCGCAATTGCGCATCGTAGTTCGATGCTGACGCATCGCCCCGGAATGTCGGAGCAAGTTGAGTTCATGTCCATCATCGAAAATACCATCTCCCCCGGCGGTGCGGCCTACCAGGCCAACCGCGACGGCATGCTGGGACTGATCGACCGGATGCGCACGCTGGAAGAGCGCACGCGCGCGGCATCTGCCGCCGCAAAAGATCGCTTCCACAAGCGCGGCCAACTCCTGCCGCGCGAACGCGTTGCGCTGGTGCTCGATCCCGGTGCTCCCTTTATCGAGCTCTCGACGCTCGCCGGCTACATGTTCGACGTGCCGGATCCGAACAAGAGCGTGCCCGGTGGCGGCGTCGTCGCCGGCATTGGTTTCGTCTCCGGTGTCCGCTGCATGGTGAGCGCGAGTGACGCCGGCATCGACGCCGGCGCGCTGCAGCCTTACGGCCTCGACAAGACGCTGCGGGTGCAGGAGCTCGCGCTGGAGAACAAGCTGCCTTACGTGCAGCTGGTCGAGAGCGCCGGCGCCAATCTCTTGCGCTACCGCGTCGAGGATTTCGTTCGCGGCGGCAACATCTTTCGCAATCTTGCGCGGCTGTCGGCGGCGGGCCTGCCCGTCGTCACGGTGACGCACGGCTCCTCCACCGCGGGCGGCGCCTATCAGACCGGCCTGTCCGATTACATCGTGATGGTGCGCGGCCGCACGCGCGCCTTCCTCGCCGGACCGCCGCTGCTGAAAGCCGCCACCGGCGAGGTCGCGACCGAAGAAGAGCTCGGCGGTGCCGAGATGCATACGTCGATCTCGGGCCTCGGCGATTATCTCGCCGAGGACGACCGTGATGGCTTGCGTATCGCCCGTGAGATCATGGCGGCATTGGAGTGGGACCGGCCGGGCAGGGCAGCCGCGCAGTTCAAGCCGCCGCGTTACGACCAGGACGAGTTGCTCGGCATCATGCCAATGGACCACAAGCGTCCCGTCGACATGAAGCAGGTGATCGCGCGCATCGTCGACGATTCCGATTTCACCGAGATGGCGCCGAATTACGGCCCCGCCACCGTCTGCGGCCATGCCCGCATCGAGGGACAGGCGATCGGCATCATCACCAATAACGGCCCGCTTGATCCGGCCGGCGCCAACAAGGCGACGCATTTCATCCAGGCCTGCTGCCAGACCCGCACGCCAATCCTCTATCTCAACAACACAACGGGCTACATGGTCGGCAAAGCCTATGAAGAGGCCGGCATGATCAAGCATGGCTCAAAGATGATCCAGGCGGTGACTTCGGCGACGGTGCCGCAGATCACGATCTATTGCGGCGCGTCCTTCGGCGCTGGCAATTACGGCATGTGCGGGCGCGGCTTTCATCCACGCTTCTGCTTCTCCTGGCCCAATGCGAAAACCGCCGTGATGGGCGGCGAGCAGGCCGCCGAGACCATGGCGATCGTGACGGAGGCCGCCGCCGCACGCCGCGGCAAGCCGATCGAGAAGGAGAAGCTCGAGGCCATGAAGGCGCAGATCGTCGGCGTGTTCGACGGCCAGATGGACGTATTCTCGACCAGCGCGCGCGTGCTCGACGACGGCGTGATCGATCCGCGCGACACCCGCGCGACCCTCGCCGAGGTGCTTTCGATCTGCCGCGAAGGCGACGTCCGCGCGCCCCAGCGCATGCAATTCTCGGTGGCCCGCCCATGAGGAACGGATCAGTGCAGCATCGGGCGTTCTTCAAGGTTTTGGTCGCCAACCGCGGCGAGATCGCGCTCCGCGTGATGCGCAGTGCGCGCCGGCTCGGGCTCGGCGTCGTCGCGGTCTATTCGGACGCCGACCGCGACGCGCTTCATGTGCGGCAGGCCGACCAGGCCGTGCGCATTGGCGAGGCGCTGCCGGCGCAGTCCTATCTCAATATTCCTGCGATCATCGACGCGGCGAAGGCGAGCGGCGCAGATGCCGTGCATCCCGGCTACGGCTTCCTCGCCGAGAACGAGGAGTTTGCAAAGGCTTGCAAGGATGCTGGCCTCGTCTTCATCGGTCCGTCGCCGCAGGCGATTTTGGCGATGGGTAACAAGGCCGGCGCCAAGGAGATCATGAGGAAGGCCGGCGTCCCTATCGTCCCCGGCTATCAGGGTGCCGATCAAGGCGCCGAAGTCATGCTCGCGGAGGCCAAGAAGATCGGCTTCCCCGTGATGATCAAGGCCGTCGCCGGCGGTGGCGGCCGCGGCATGCGGCTCGTGAACGACGCGGCGTCGTTTCCCGATGCGCTGCGCAGCGCGCGCTCCGAGGCCAAGGCCGCGTTCGGCGATGGCAGCGTCATCCTCGAACGCGCCATCCAGAACCCGCGCCACATCGAGATCCAGGTGTTCGGCGATATCAACGGCAACGCCATTCATCTCGGCGAGCGCGATTGCTCGGTGCAGCGCCGGCACCAGAAGCTGATTGAGGAGGCGCCGTCACCCGCGGTCACGTCGGAACTGCGCGCGAGAATGGGCGAGGTCGCAGTCGCCGCCGTCAAGGCACTGCACTATGAGGGCGCCGGCACGCTGGAATTTTTGCTCGACGAACACGGCGAGTTCTACTTCATGGAGATGAATACGCGTCTCCAGGTCGAGCATCCCGTGACGGAAGCCATCACCGGGCTCGACCTCGTCGAGCTGCAGTTGCGCGTCGCGCGCGGCGAACCGTTACCCGTCAAGCAGCAGGACATCACCTTCTCGGGCCACGCCATCGAGGTGCGGCTCTGCTCGGAAGACGCTACGCATGATTTCATGCCGCAATCCGGCCGCATGGCGCGCTGGCAGGTGCCGAACGACATCCGCGTCGAGCACGCGCTGCTATCAGGGTCGGAAATCCCGCCATTCTACGATTCCATGATCGCAAAAGTCATCAGCCATGGCGCCACGCGCGAGGAAGCGCGGGGGCGGCTCATCGTCGGCCTGGAGCAGCTCGTGGCCTTCGGCGTCACCACCAACCAGGCGTTCTTGATGTCGTGCCTGCGTCATTCCGGCTTTGCGCGCGGCGAGGCGACCACGGCCTTCATCGGTGCGCATCGCGACGAGCTGCTGGCGCCGCGCAAGGATGGTGCGTCCGACACAGCGCTTGCGGGCCTCCTGCTCTATGTCACCAATCCCAATGCTCCGTCGTGGCGCAGCGGGCGGAGCCTGGCGGCGACCTTCCCGCTGCCGGTGCAGATCGAAATCGATGGCAAGGCGCACGAGCTGGAAGTGACGCGCGAACGCGACGGCAGCTATGTCGTCGCGATTGGCGAACAGACGCACACATTCGAGATCGGCCAGCTCGATCCGGACACCATCCGCTTCCGCCACGACGGCGTGATGGACACTGCAAAATTCTATCGCGACGGCGACCGGCTCTACGTCCAGCATCGCGGCCTGCCGCTCGCGGCAACCGACCTCACGCTTGCCCCGCCAAAGGCGGCGGCTGCCAATGGTGGCGACGGAAAGGTGCGTGCCGCCATGAACGGCCGCGTCGTCGCTGTCCTCGTCAAGCCCGGCGACCGCGTGACCGCGGGCCAGCCGGTCATGACGCTGGAAGCGATGAAGATGGAGCACGTCCACAAGGCTGGCATCGACGGCGTCATCGCGGCGATCGACGTCGCCGAGGGCGAGCAGGTGACCACGGGCAGGATCGTGGTGGAGATCGGGGCGGGGTAGCCGCCTCAAATTCAACTGTCGTCCCGGCCTTCGCCGGGACGACGTCAAGGTGATCGTCCCGTTCCCTCATTCAGCAGACACGCCACCTGGTGCCCGCCGCCGGCGTCCACCAGCGCCGGCCGCTCGCTCTTGCAGCGGTCCATCGCAAAGCGGCAGCGGGTGTGAAAGGCGCAGCCGGATGGCGGATTGACCGGGCTCGGCACGTCGCCGTCGACCAGCGGCGCAAGCCGCTTTGCGTGCGGATTGGCGATCGGCACCGAGGCGAGCAGGGCCTGCGTGTAGGGATGGCGCGGATTCTTGAACAGCTCGTCCTTGTCGGCGATCTCGACGATGCGGCCGAGATACATCACCGCGACGCGGTGGCTGATATGGGCGACCACCGCAAGGTCATGCGCGATGAAGAGATAGGAAAAACCGTGCTGGCGCTGCAGGTCGATCAGGAGGTTGATGACCTGCGCCTGGATCGAGACGTCGAGCGCGGAGACCGGCTCGTCGCAGACGATCAGGTCTGGCTCCAGCGCGAGCGCGCGGGCGATGCAGATGCGCTGACGCTGGCCGCCGGAGAATTGATGCGGAAAATTGCGCATCTGGTCGGGCCGCAGCCCCACCTGCTCGAACAGTTTTGCGACGCGCGCCTCCAGCTCCTTGCCGCTGGCGAGGCCATGCACCGCGATCGGTTCGCCGACGATGTCGCCGGCGGTCATGCGCGGGTTGAGCGAGGCAAAAGGATCCTGGAACACGATCTGCATCGAGCGGCGGTGAGGACGCAGTTCGGTCTTTGAGAGGCGGGTGATGTCCTCGCCGCGCAGCCGGATCTGGCCCGAGGTCGGCTCGACCAGCCGCAACACGCTGCGCGCCACCGTCGACTTGCCGCAGCCGGATTCACCGACCAGGCCGAGCGTCTCGCCCGGGGCAAGGGCGAAGCTGACGCCATCGACCGCATGCACGGTGCCGACCTGCCGCCGCAGCACGCCGGCGCGCACCGGATAGTGCTTGATGAGGTCGGTGACCTCTAACAGCGCCTCGGTCATGCCACCGCCTCCGCGACATCAGCCGCGCGCCAGCAGGCGGCGAGGTGGCGGCCGCCAAGATCTTCCAGCGGCGGATACTCCTCCTGGCAGCGCTTGACCGCGAGCTTGCAACGCGGCGCGAAGGCGCAGCCTTTCGGCAGCCGCACCAGTGACGGCACCGTGCCGGGAATTTCGTTGAGCCGCGCCTGCGCCGCGACGCCGGATGCCGGCACGGCCGGGATCGAGGCCATCAGGCCGCGCGTATAGGGATGTTTGGGGTTGGCGAACAGCTGCTCCACCGTCGCTTCCTCGACCTTCTTGCCCGCATACATCACGATCACGCGCTGCGCCGTCTGCGCAACCACGCCGAGATCGTGCGTGATCAGCACGAGGCCGGTGCCGAGCTCCTTCTGCAGGTCGAGGATCAGCGCCAGGATTTGCGCCTGGATGGTGACGTCGAGCGCGGTGGTCGGCTCGTCGGCGATCAGCAGCACGGGACGGCAAGCCAGCGCCATCGCGATCATCGCGCGCTGGCGCATACCGCCGGAGAGCTGATGCGGATATTCCCTGGCGCGCCGCGCCGGCTCGGGAATGCGCACCAGGCGAAGCATCTCGACCGCGATGGCCTGGGCTTCTTTGGTCGAAAGCTTCCTGTGCAGCCGCACCGCCTCGGTGATCTGATCGCCGATCCGCATTACCGGATTGAGCGAGGTCATCGGCTCCTGAAAGATCATCGAGATGCGGTTGCCCCTGATCGCGCGCATCTGCGCCTCGTCCAGCGCCAGCAAATCGGTGCCTTCGAGCGTCACGGAGCCGCCGACAATGCGGCCGGGCGGATCCGGCACCAGCCGCATGAGGGAGAGTGCGGTCACGCTCTTGCCGCAGCCGGATTCGCCGACGATCGCCAGCGTCTCGCCGCGCTTCACGCTGAACGAGACGTCATCCACCGCCTTGAACAGGCCGGAATTGGTGAAGAACACCGTCTTCAGGTTCTTCACATCGAGCACGATATCGGGGCCATCTGCCATCAGCCGCGCTGCCTTGGATCGAGGATGTCGCGCAGCGCGTCACCGAACAGGTTTGTGCCGAACACCGCCAGGCTGATCGCAACACCTGGAAAGATCACCAGCCACGGCGCGGTGCGGACATATTCGGCGGCCGATTCCGACAGCATGCGGCCCCAGGACGGATAGGGTTCGGGAATGCCGAGGCCGAGGAACGACAGCGAGGCTTCGGTGAGGATCGTCGAGCCGAGCTGGGCGGTGGCGAGCACGATCAGCGGCGCCAGCGTGTTCGGCAGCACGTGGCGGAGCGCAATCCGCACCTCGCTCATGCCGATCGATTTCGCCGCCTCCACGAAGGGCTGCTCGCGCAGCGCCAGCGTGTTGGCACGGATGACGCGCGCCACCGTCGGGATCAGGGGAATGGCGATCGCGATGATCACGTTGGGCAGCGATGGCCCGAGCGCCGCCGTCATCACCAGCGCCAGCACCAGCAGCGGCAGCGCCTGGAGGATGTCGGAGACGCGCTGGAACACGAGGTCGACCCAGCCGGACAGATAGCCCGACGTCAGTCCGACGATGACACCGATCGAGGCGCCGAGCGCGGTCGATCCGATGCCGACCGCGAGCGAGATCCGCGCGCCGTGGATGATGCGGCTGAACACGTCGCGGCCGAAGGAATCGGTGCCCATCCAGTGCGCCGCACTGGGACGGGCCAGGGCATGCGCGGCGTCGACGGTGAGGGGGTCGAAGCGGGCGATGAAGTCGGCAAAGACCGCCGTGAAGACGAACAGAATCATGATGACGAGGCCGGCTGCGCCCAGCACATGCCGCTGCGCCAGGAACAGCACACGCCGCCAGCCTCCCGTCGCATTGGCGCCGGCGCGCCTCAGTTCGACATCAAAGTCGATCGCTGCCATGCATCCCCTCCTAATCCGTAAAGCGGATGCGCGGGTCGAACACCGCGTAGAGCATGTCGACGATAAAGTTCGCGAACACAACGACGACGGCGATGAACATCACGAGATTCTGTACGATCGGGTAGTCGCGCCAGCGGATCGCCTCGACAAGGAAGCGGGCGACGCCGGGAATGTTGAACACGGTCTCGGTCACGATCAGGCCGCCGATCAGGAAGGCCGCCTCGATGCCGATCACGGTGATGACGGGCAAAATCGCGTTCTTCAGCGCGTGGTGATAGTTCACCGATGCATCCGAGGCGCCCTTTGCCCGCGCGGTGCGGATATAATCCTGCCGCAGCACTTCCAGCATCGAGGAGCGCGTGATGCGCATGGTCAGCGCCGCGCTGCGGAAGCCGACGGCCGCCGCCGGCACGGCGTAGGTCGCGAATGCTTCAAGGAACGTCTTCGGATTGGGATTGAAGATCGGCATCTGGCCGAAGAACGACACCGACGCCGTGAGGATCAACAGGCCGAGCCAGAACGAGGGCAGCGACAGGCCGCTGAGGCTGATCACGCGCAGCGTATAGTCGAGCCGTGTGCCCTGCTTCACCGCGCTAATGACGCCCAAGGGAATCCCGATGGATGCGGAGAACAACAGCGCCAGCCCGGCCAGCCGCGCCGTGATCGGAATCCGCGGCAAGATCTCCTGGAGTGCCGGCTTCTCCGAGACGTAGGAGTAGCCGAAATCACCGCGCAGCAAGCCGCTGATCCAGTGCCAGTACTGCACCACCAGCGGCTGGTCGATGCCGAGTTCTTTTTCCAGATTGGCCTTGTCGGCGGGATCGACATAGCCGGCGGCCGCGAACAGGATGTCGACGATATTGCCGGGCACGATGCGCAACAGGAAGAAGATGACGACCGAGATCCCGAACAGGGTCACGAGCATCAGGAACAGCCGCCGCACCAGATAGGCAAACATCCTTCGCCCTCCGCGAGCCGCTAACCTTCAACCTATCGCGCTACTTGTCCAGCCAAACATCCTCGTAGCGAAAGCCATTATAGGAACTGTTGGACATGATCGTGATCCCCTTCACGTAGGGCTGCCAGCAGGTGCCGGCGCGCGCATGGAAGATGATCGGGCGAGCCACGTCCTCCTGCAGCTTCTTGTCGATGTCCCAGACCAGCTGCTTGCGCTTGCTCACGTCGATCTCCTGCGACTGCGCGTCGAACAGCTTTTCGATCTCCTTGTTGCAGTAGTTGGTGTAGTTCCGTTCCGACCCGCAGGAATAGTTCTCGTAGAAGGACTGATCGGGATCGTCGACGGAATTGCCGGTCAGATTGAGGCCGAGCATGTAATCCTTTCGCGCGACCTTCGGGAACCAATTCGCGGTCTCCACGACGTCGAGCTCGCCGTCGATATAGATGCTCTTGAGCTGGTCGATCAGGATCACCGCGGGATCGCGATATTCCGCGAGATTGCGCGTGGAAACCTTCACCGCGAGATGCTTGTCGGGACCGTAGCCGGCCTTCTGCATCAGCTTCTTCGCTTCCTCGCGGTTCGCGTTCACGTCCGGGCCGTAGCCGGGAATGCTCTCCAGCCTGTCCTTGGGCATGCCCCAGATGCCCTGCGGCGGCGGCAGCATGGTGCCGCCGATATCGGCTTGGCCTTCGAACAGGATGTTGACGAAGGCCTTGCGGTCCAGCGCCATCGCCATGGCACGGCGGATATCGATGTTGTCGAACGGCGCCGAGGTCGAATTGACGATGATGTTGGTCGAGACGTTGGTCGGCTCGACCACGCAAACAGCGTTTGGCGCCTGGGATTTCACGTCCTTCAGCAGCGGGATCGTGATGTGCGTCGGGAAGGTCATGTCAAACTTGCCGGCGACGAAGGCCAGGATCGCGGTCGAGCGGTTCGGGATGATGGTGTACTCGATGCCGTCGAGATAGGGCCGGCCCCTCTTCCAGTAGTCGGGGTTGCGGACGAGCTTGATCGATTCATTGGCCTTGAACTCGACGAACTTGAACGGGCCGGTGCCAACAGGGTTGGTGCGCATGTCGCCGGGCGAGACGTGGCAGGGATAGACCGGCGTGTAGCCCGAGGCGAGCAGGGCCAGCAGCGAGGGCTGCGGCCGTTTCAGGTTGAAGGAGACCTCGAAATCGCCGTTGGTCGAGATGTCGTTGACCTCGCTGTACCAGGCCTTTCGTGGGTTCTGCCGGAATTTCTGCTGCGACTTGCCCATCAGCATCTCGAAGGTGCATTTGACGTCCGCCGAGGTGAACGGCTTGCCGTCGTGCCATTTGACGCCCTGGCGCAGCTTGAAGGTCAGCGTCTTGTTGTCGTTGACCCAGGCCCAGCTCTCCGCCAGCTCGGGCCTCAGCGTATCGGGGCTGTTCTGCGCGATGTGCTGGTCGTAGATGACGAGATTGTTGAACACCCCCATGAACGGCACGTTGATCGAGTAGGTCGCGCCTTCATGGATCGAGGCATTGGCGGGGCTGTCGCGGTGATACATCCGCAGGACACCGCCTTGTTTGCCCTCCCCGGCGAAAATGGTGGTGGGAACCGTCAGCAAAGATAGCGCCGCCATTGCGGCGAGCGCCCGCACGCTCCGCATGCTCATCCTCCCTCGACATCGGCCTTTGCGGCCTGTTTGGATGGACGATAGCGACGGGCGCGGGGGCAGGCAACGGCTAAGGCCAGTTGCCGCCTTGGTAATTCGGATGACGGAAGGCCGCAGGCGACCCGTCTTTCACAATATGAGAGTGCGGGTGCGAACAACCGGCCGGACGCGGTCGCCTTACACCTGGAGCGTGTCGCCGCCCTTCAGGTGCAGCATCTCGCGGGCCTCGTCGGAGCTTGCGACCTCGAGGCCGAGGCCCTCGATGATCTTGCGGGCAAGCCGCACCTGCTCGGCATTCGAGGACGCCATGCGGCCCGGCGCCGCCCACAGCGAGTCCTCCAGCCCGACCCGGATATTGCCGCCCATGGCGGCGGCCATCGCGGCGATTGGCAGTTGATGCCGGCCGGCGCCAAGCACCGACCAGATGAACTTGTCGCTGAACAGCCGTTCCGCGGTGCGCTTCATGTGCAGCACGTCTTCCGGGTGCGGGCCGATGCCGCCCTGCAGGCCGAACACGGTCTGCACGAACAGCGGCGGTTTTACGAGGCCCTGCTGGAGGAAATAGTCGAGATTGTAGAGATGCGCCGTATCGTAGCATTCGAACTCGAACCGGGTTCCCGTCTGCGACAGCGTCTTCAATACGAACTCGATGTCCTGAAACGTGTTGCGGAACACAATGTCCTTGTTCTCGACATGCTTGCGTTCCCATTCGTGCTTGAAGGTCTTGAAGCGGTTGAGCATGCCGAAGAAGCCGAAGTTCATCGAGCCCATGTTCAGCGAGGCGACTTCCGGCTTGTAGACTGCGGCCGGTCGTACCCGCTCGTCCACCGTCATGGTCGGCGAGCCGCCGGTGGTGAGATTGATCACCGCGTTGGAACGCTGCTTGATGATCTTGAGGAACGGCGCAAACGCCTCGGGTGACTGATCGGGCTGGCCGGTCTCGGGGTTGCGCGCGTGCAGATGCACGATGGCGGCGCCGGCTTCGGCGGCTTCGATCGCGGCGTCCGCGATCTCCTGCGGTGTCACGGGGAGTGCGGGCGACATCGATGGCGTGTGGATCGCGCCGGTGACGGCGCAGGTGATGATGACTTTGCGGGCCATTACTTTGCTCACCATGGGTTGGGTTTGCACTCCGGCGTGGCTTTGATCTAACGTCACGCTTAGCATTTCGGACAGAGTGGAGCCATCATGGATCTCGACATCAAAGGGTTGCGCGTGCTGGTGACCGCGGGCGCGGGTGGCATCGGTCTTGCCATCGCCCGTCGCTTCGCCGGCGAGGGCGCCAGGGTTCATGTCTGCGACGTCGACGAGATGGCGCTGGCGGCGCTTGCGAACAGCGATCCCACTTTGTCGCGCTCGCAATGCGACGTGTCGGATCGTGCAGCCGTACAGACGATGTTCGACGACGCGCTGCGTCAGCTCGGCGGGCTCGATGTGCTCGTCAACAATGCCGGCATCGCCGGGCCGACCTCCAAGGTCGAGGAGATGAACCCGGAGGACTGGGATCGCTGCCTCGATATCTGCCTCACCGGCCAGTTCAACTGCACGCGGCTCGCGGTGCCCTTGCTGCGCGAGAGCCAGAATGCCTCGATCGTCAACATCTCGTCGGCCGCGGGCAAGGTCGGCTTTGCCATGCGCACGCCCTATGCGGCGGCCAAATGGGGCGTGATTGGGCTGACGAAATCGCTGGCGATCGAGCTCGGTCCCGACAAGATCCGCGTCAACGCCATTTTGCCGGGCCTCGTGGCCGGCGATCGCCAGCGCCGCGTGCTGGAAGCAAAAGCGCAGCAGCGCGGCATCTCCTACGCCGAGATGGAGCGCATCGCGTTCTCCTACACCTCGATCAAGGACTACGTGACGCCGGAGCAGATCGCCGACCAGATCATTTTCATGGCAAGCCCGCGCGGGCGCACGATCTCGGGACAGGCGATCTCGATCTGCGGCGATACGCAGATGCTGGGGTGAGACGCGTCAACAAATTCCGCCGTCGTCCCGGATCTGCGCTTACGCTTGTCCGGGACGACACCGAATTTGTTGGCGCACGCTTGCGCAATTCACGCGTCATACGACATCCTCACACGATCCGCGAGGTCTTGTTCCCCCAATAGCGATCGCGCAGCAGGCGCTTGTACAGTTTGCCCGTCGGAAGCCGCGGCAACTCCTTCTCGAAATCGACCGAGCGCGGTACCTTCTGGCGCGCCAGCGACTGGCCGCAGAAGGCGATCAGCTCTTCGGCGAGCGCCGGACCGGGGACGACGCCGGGCATCGGCTGCACCACCGCCTTAACCTCTTCGCCCAGATCGGCATTGGGCACGCCGAACACGGCGGCGTCCGCCACCTTGGGATGGGTGATCAAAAGGTTCTCGCATTCCTGCGGATAGATGTTCACGCCGCCCGAGATGATCATGAAGCTCGCGCGGTCGGTGAGGTAGAGGAAGCGGTCCGCGTCGACATAGCCGACGTCGCCGACCGTGCTCATGCTGCCGTCGGCCGAGCGCACCTCCTTGGTCTTTTCGGGGTCGTTGAAATATTCGAACGGCGATGCCGTCTTGAACCACACCGTGCCCGGCGTGCCGACCGGGCAGGCCTTCATGTTCTCGTCGAGGATATGCAAATCGCCGAGCAGCACTTTGCCGACGGTGCCGCGATGGGCGAGCCACTCCTGGGTGTTGCAGGCGGTGAAGCCGAGCGCTTCGGTGGCGCCGTAATATTCATGGATGATCGGGCCCCACCATTTGATCATGTCGTCCTTGACCAGGGCCGGGCAAGGCGCGGCGGCGTGGATCGCGATCTCCAGCGACGAGAGGTCGTAACGTTTACGCACCTCCTCCGGCAGCTTCAGCATCCGTGAAAACATCGTCGGCACGAGCTGGGTGTGGGTGATGCCCCACTTTTCCACGAGCTGGAGATAATGCTCGGGGTCAAAACTCTCCATGATGATCGCGGTGCCGCCCGCGCGGATCGTGAGATTGACCGCGGCCTGCGGCGCCGCGTGATAGAGCGGCGCCGGCGACAGATAGATCATGCCCTCGCGGTACTGCCAAAGCCTTGCCAGGAAATCGAACACCGGCAGATTGTGTTTCGGCGGCTCCTCCGGCAGCGGGCGCAAGATGCCCTTGGGCCGGCCGGTCGTGCCCGATGAATAGAGCATCGCGGTACCGAGCCATTCATCCGCGATCGGCGTCTTCGGCATGTCGGCGGTAACCTCGGCCAGGCCGACGATGCGGTCGCTTTCGCCGGGGCCATCGGCAACGATGCAGAGCCTGACGTCGGGGCAAGCCTGGATCGCCTCGCGCGCGATATCGAGTTTGGCGACCGACGTGATCAGGATCTTTGACTGGCTGTTGACGAGGAGATAGGCGAGCTCGCCCGCGGTGAGGAACGAGTTGATGCAGGTGTAGTAGAGCCCGCTGCGCTCGCCCGCGTCGCAGGCTTCGAGATAGCGCGAATTGTTCTCCATGAAGATCGAGAAATGATCGAGGCGCTTCAAGCCGTGCTTGCGGAACAGATGCGCGAGCCGGTTGCTGCGCGCCTCCAACTCGCGATAGGTCACTGTCTCGCCCGTACCGGCCATGATGAAGGCGGGTTGCAGCGGGCGTAGACGGGCGTGCGTTCCGGTGTACATCAGTCCTCCAGATCGGGATCAGGCGGCAAGAAACAGGATTTCGCGCACTTGCGCGGGAGATTCGATCTTGCGCGGGTTGCGCGGCACCCAGGGCGTGCGCATCGCCTGTGCAGCGATGGCGTCAAAGTGTTCGGGCGCGACGCGGACATCGGCGAGGCTGCGCGGCATGCCGAGCCCGCGGATGAAGGCGTCCAGCACGTCGGCGGCAGCAAGGCTCGGATGGCCCATCGCGGCTGCGACGATCGCCTGGCGGTCGGCATTGTCGCGCGCGTTCCAGCGCATCACCGCCGGCAGCATCACGCAGGAGGTGTAGCCATGCGGCACGTCGAAGGCGGAGCCCAGCACGTAGCCGATGCCGTGGCTCGCGCCCATCGGCACGCCGGCCGACAGTGCCCCCATCGACAGCCACGTACCGATCTGCGCGTCCATCCGCGCGTCGAGATCGGCAGGGTTGGCCTTCACCCGCGGCAGCGCGTCGGCGAGCATCGCAAGTCCCTTGACCGACTGCGCGTCGGCAAAGGGATGCGTCTCGCGCGAGCAGATCGCCTCCACGCAATGATCCACCGCGCGGATGCCCGTCGAGAGGAACAGCCATTCCGGCGTGTGCACGGTGACGGCGGGATCGAGGATCGTCACGCGCGGCACCACCAGCGGGTGCCGGAGCATCTCCTTGACGTTGATCTTCCGGTTGGTGACGCCGGCGATGGAGCTGAATTCGCCGCCTGCGATCGTGGTCGGCACGCTGATCTGGCGCACGATGGGCGCGGCCATCTCGGGCGCGACACCCTTGTGGACGCGGATCTTCTCGATGCCATCGATCGTGTCGATGCCGTTGGCAAGGCAGAGCTGCACCGCCTTGGCGCCATCGGTGATGGAACCGCCGCCGACGGTGACGATGATATCGGCGCGCGCCTCGCGCGCCGCATTCGTCGCCGCGATCACGGCCTCGCGCGGCGTATGCGCCGGCATCGCGTCGAACACCCCCACGCAGCGGGAGCCCAGGGCCTGCCTGATCTTCTGGATTTCATCGGTCTCGCGGTTCAGCGTGCCGGAGACCATCAGGAAGGCGCGGTTCAACCTGAGCCGGTCCAGCTGCTCGACGATGGCGCTTGCAGCCGGCAGGCCGAACACGACCTCGTCGATCGCGCCGTAAACGACACGTCCTTGGTACACGCTGTCCTCCCGGGGACATCAGTCTTGTTTTTCTTGAGATAATCTAGCCGAGCCCGCCGCATCAGTCATGCGCGAACACGCTGGCACGATGTCACCCTCCTCCTCCAGGGGAGGGTGACATGACCCGCTCCTCGATTCATGAGCCCAGTCACTAAGTCTATTCGCGCGCCGCCGGCTAATCGCCGTGCACGCGATTGGATCTGTCTCTGTCAACCTGTCCACGTGGGCAGGCATCCCAGCGGGGATTGCGCGGGTCGCCGTCTTGAAGAGTTCATTATTGAGACCCATCTTGTGCCGCCTGCGGGTAAGGGGCTACCCTGTTTGCTGCCGCAGCCACCAAGGAAGGGGGCACGAGATGAGCGAGCCGAACCAGGGGCAGCATTTTGCGCGACGGCTATCCGCGTCGCCTCCCTTCCTGAGCGTTGTGGCCCTGAGCTTTGCCGGCCTTCTTGCCGGTTGCGACCGGCCGGCCCAGCAGGCAGCCGCGCCGCCACCGCCGGCGGTGACCGTCGCCCAGCCCACAAAACGCACCGTGACCGATTGGGATGAGTTCACCGGCCGCTTCGAGGCGGTCGAGGAGGTGCAGGTGCGTGCCCGCGTCGGCGGCTTCGTCAACTCCGTCGAATTCCAGGACGGTGCGATCGTGCGCACCGGTGACCTGCTTTATGTCATCGACCCCCGTCCGTTCGAGGCGGCGGCCCAGCAGGCCGACGGCAAGCTTTCTGACGCGCGCGCCAAGGTCGAGCTTGCCAAGCGCGAACTCGACCGCGCTCTCAACCTGGTCCAGACCAATGCCGTCTCCGAGCAGGTCGTCGACCAGCGCCGCCAGGCCTTGCAGGCCGCCCACGCCGCCGAGATGCAGGCCGAGGGCGAACTGAAGGTGGCCAAGCTCAATATCGAGTTCACCCATGTGCAGGCGCCGCTCACAGGACGTGTCAGCCGCCACCTCGTCAGCCCCGGCAATCTCGTGCAGGGCAGCGACAACGGCGCCTCGACCTTGCTCACCTCGATCGTCACGCTCGATCCGATCTACATCTATTTCGACTTGGACGAGGCGACCTATCAGAGAAATTCGCGGCTCTGGCACGAGGGCAAGCGGCCGAGCTCGCGCGATACGCCCAACCCGGTGCAGGTGACGCTCGCCGGCGAGACAAAACCGTCGCATGACGGCGTCATCAACTTCCTCGACAACCGTCTCGACGCCTCGACTGGCACGCTGCGCAGCCGTGCGGTGATCAAGAACACCGACCTGTCCATCCTGCCCGGCCAGTTCGGCCGCGTGCGGCTGATCGGCAGCTCGCCCTATGAGGCGCTGCTGATCCCGGACACAGCTGTCGCAACCGACCAGTCCCGAAAAATCGTCTTCGTGGTCAAGCCCGACGACACCGTCGAAGCGAAACCCGTGATGCTCGGCCCGCTCGACGACGGCCTGCGCGTGATCCGCGAAGGATTGAAGGCCGACGACCGTGTCATCGTCGACGGCATCCAGCGCGCCCGCGTCGGAGCCAAGGTCACCACGCACACGGCCCAGGCGCCGGCCGGTGGCAAGTCATGAATCTCGGCCGCCTCTCCATCAACCAGCCCATTTTGGCGATGGTGCTGTCGATCGTGCTCCTGATCGTGGGCGCGCTTGCCTACACCACGCTGCCGGTGTCCGAATATCCGCAAGTGGTGCCGCCCACCGTGGTCGTCACCACGCAATATCCCGGCGCCTCCGCGCAGACCGTGTCGGATACGGTCGCCGCTCCCATCGAGCAGGAGATCAACGGCGTCGAGGACATGCTGTATCTCTACAGCCAGGCGACCTCGAACGGGCAGTTGACCATCACGGTCACCTTCAAGCTCGGCACCGATCTCGACAAGGCCCAGGTGCTGGTGCAGAACCGCGTCGCGATCGCGCAGCCGCGTTTGCCCGAGGAAGTCCAGCGCAACGGCGTCACCACGCGCAAGAACTCGCCCGACATTTTGATGGTCGTGTTCATGCTGTCGCCCGACGACACCTTCGACCAGCTCTACATCTCCAACTACGCGCTGCTCCAGGTGCGCGACCAGCTCCTGCGGCTCGATGGCGTCGGCGACATCCAGATCTTCGGCGCGCGCGATTATTCGATGCGGCTGTGGCTCGATCCCGACCGTATCGCCAATCTCGGCCTGACCTCGACCGAGGTGCTCGCGGCGATCCGGTCGCAGAACGTGCAGATTGCTGGCGGCCAGATCGCCGAGCCGCCGATCGCGGACCGCGCCTTCCAGCCGAACCTCACCTTCACCGGACGGCTGAAGGACCAGAAACAGTTCGAGGAGATCCTGATCAAGGCCGGCGCCGACGGCCGCACGGTGCGCCTGCGCGACGTTGCCCGCATCGAGCTCGGCGCGCTGTCCTACACCACCAACAGCTTCCTGCTCCGGAAATCGGCCGTCGCCATGCTGGTCACGCAGCGGCCCGGGTCGAACGCGCTGGCGACTGCCAAGAACATCTCCGACACCATGACGCGGCTGAAGGCGAGCTTTCCGAAAGGCCTCGACTACAACATCGGCTATAACCCGACCGAGTTCATCGCGCAATCCGTCCACGAGCTGATCAAGACCATCTATGAGGCCATGGTGCTCGTGGTCATCGTGGTGCTGGTGTTCCTGCAGGGCTGGCGTCCCGCGATCATCCCGATCATCGCGATTCCGGTGTCGCTGGTCGGCACCTTTGCCGTGATGGCGGCGCTCGGCTTCTCCATCAACAACCTCACCTTGTTCGGCCTGGTGCTCGCCGTCGGCATCGTGGTCGACGACGCCATCGTGGTGGTCGAGAATGTCGAGCGGCATCTTGAGCATGGCATGAGCCGGCGCGATGCGGCGCTGAAGACCATGGAGGAGGTCGGCGGTGCGCTGGTGTCGATCGCGCTGGTGCTGTGCGCCGTGTTCGTGCCGACCGCATTCATTGGCGGCATCTCCGGCCAGTTCTTCCAGCAATTCGCCGTCACGATTGCGGTCGCCACTGCGATCTCCTGCTTCTGCTCGCTGACGCTGTCGCCGGCGCTGGCCTCGCAGATCCTGGTGCCGCATGAGGAGAAGCGGCCGCCGGCGCGCTGGAATTTTGTCGCGCGCGGCTGGGACGCATTCACCGGCGTCTTCAACCGCACCTTCGACCGGCTGGCGCATGGCTATGCAGGCGTCGCCAACTTCGTGATCCGCCATTCCGTGGTGATGCTGCTGTTCTACGTCGCACTGATCGGCAGCGCCGGCTGGCTGATCGTGACCACGCCGCAGGGCTTCATCCCGTCGCAGGATCGCGGCTACGTCATCATCTCCGTGCAACTGCCGGGCGCGGCGTCGTTGGCCCGCACCACGGAGGTCGTTCGCGAGATCGAGCGTATCGCGCTGGACACGCCTGGCATCGTCCGCGTCGCCGCCTTCGCCGGCTTTTCCGGCGCGACACGAACACAGGCCGGCAATGCCGCCGCGCTATTTCCGGTGTTCGATGAGCCGGAGGTGCGCCTGAAGAAGGGTCTTTCGGCGACCGCCATCACCGGCGAGCTGCGCAAGCGCCTGTCCGCGATCCAGGGCGCCTTCATCATCGTCATCCCGCCGCCCGCCGTGCCGGGCATCGGTACCGGCGGCGGCTTCACCATTCGCGTGCAGGACCGGCAGGGCCGCGGCGCGCAAATGCTGGCGGCGGCGACCGACGAGCTCGTCGGCGCCGCGCGAAAATCGCCAAGCCTCACCTCGGTGTTCTCGCCGTTCACGGCCAACACGCCGCAGGTGTTCGTCGACATCGACCGCACCAAGGCGCAAAAACTCGGCGTTCCCATCGCCAATATCAACGACACCATCCAGACCTATTTCGGCTCGACCTACGTCAACGACTTCAATCTGTTCGGCCGCACCTATCACGTCACCGCGCAGGCCGATCAGCCGTTCCGGAAAGAGACCAGCGACCTGTCGCGGCTGCGCACCCGCAATGCCGCGGGCGACATGGTGATGCTCGGCAGCGTGGTCGATTTCCGCGACGTCTCCGGCCCCGACCGCGTCGCGCGCTACAATCTCTATCCGGCGTCCGAGCTCCAGGGCGAGCCGACGCCGGGCACGAGCTCGAGCACCGCGCTCAACGCGATCAAGAAGCTTGCCGACGACACCTTGCCGAGCGGCTTCAGCTTCGAATGGACCGACCTGTCCTATCAGCAGGTCACCGGAGGCAATGCCGGCCTGTTCGTATTTCCCATCTGCGTGCTGTTCGTCTATCTCGTGCTCGCCGCGCAATACGGCAGTTGGACCTTGCCCTTCGCGGTGATCCTGATCGTGCCGATGTGCCTGCTCGCCGCCACCATCGGCGTGCGGCTGATGGGCCAGGACGTCAATATCCTGACCCAGATCGGATTCGTCGTGCTGGTGGGCCTAGCCGCCAAGAACGCCATCCTGATCGTCGAGTTCGCGCGCGATATCGAGCTCGAAGGCAAGCCGCGACTGGAGGCCGTCATCGAGGCCTGCCGGCTGCGGCTGCGGCCGATCCTGATGACGTCCTTCGCCTTCATCCTCGGCGTGTTGCCGCTGGTGATCTCGACCGGCTCAGGCTCGGAGATGCGGCAGGCCGTCGGCGTCGCCGTGTTCTTCGGCATGATCGGCGTCACGCTGTTCGGCCTCGTCTTCACCCCGATCTTCTATGTGGTGGTGCGGAACTTGGCTGAGGGGCGGAATACGAAGAAGGCCGAGACCGCAGCGTGATGTTCCCCCAACGTCGTCCTGGCGAAAGCCAGGACCCATTACCCCAGGGAGCAGTTGTGGTGCGAAGTTGGTGGTTGCCGATCTTCGCCAAACTTCTCCCTGGGGTAATGGGTCCTGGATCTGCGCTTCGCTTGTCCAGGACGACGACGTTTGCGGGACCTTGTGCCCATACTAACGGCTGAGACCGAAATGGATGGGCACGGCTGGGGTTCTTCACTAGTATCCGCGCGATTTCAAAACAGAACACTGCTGGGAGACAACATATGAAATCAGCACTTTTGGCGGCCGTTGGTGTGAGCGCGCTGCTGTTAGTGGCGCCTGCGTCCGCACAAGGCGTCAAGATCGGCATCCTCAACGACCAGTCCGGCGTCTACGCCGATTACGGCGGCAAATGGTCGGTCGAGGCCGCCAAAATGGCGATCGAGGATTTTGGCGGCGAGGTGCTCGGCCAGAAGATCGAGCTCGTCACCGCAGACCACCAGAACAAGCCGGATCTCGCGGTCTCGATCGCGCGGCGCTGGTATGACGTCGAGAACGTCGACATGATCACGGAGCTGACGACATCCTCCGTCGCGCTCGCGATCCATGAGCTTTCCAAGGAAAAGAAGAAGATCGACATCGTCGTGGGTGCGGCGACCTCGCGTCTCACGGGCGACGCCTGCCAGCCCTACGGCTTCCACTGGGCCTATGACACCCATGCGCTCGGCGTCGGCACCGGCGGCGCGCTGACCAAGGCGGGCGGCGACACCTGGTTCTTCCTGACCGCCGACTACGCGTTCGGCTACGCACTGGAGAAGGACACCAGCGACATCGTGCACGCCAATGGCGGCAAAGTGGTCGGCTCGGTGCGCGTACCGCTCAACTCGTCCGACTTCTCCTCCTTCCTGCTGCAGGCGCAGAGCTCGAAGGCGAAGATCGTCGGCCTCGCCAATGCCGGCCTCGACACCACCAACTCGATCAAGCAGGCGGCCGAGTTCGGCATCGTCACCGGCGGCCAGAAGCTCGCCGGCCTCTTGATGACGCTCGCCGAAGTCAACGGCCTCGGTCTCCAGGCTGCGCAGGGCCTCGTGCTGACCGAAGGCTATTACTGGGACCTCAACGACAAGACGCGCAATCTCGGCGAACGCTTCCTCAAGCGCACTGGCAGAATGCCGAGCATGATCCATGCCGGCACCTATTCGTCGACGCTGAGCTACCTGAAGGCGGTGAAGGCCGCCGGCACCAAGGATCCGGACGCGGTCGCCAAGAAGCTGAAGGAGCTGCCGGTCGACGACGACTTTGCAAAGGGCAAGGTGCTCGAGAATGGCCGCATGGTCCACGACATGTATCTGTTCGAGGTCAAGAAGCCCTCGGAGTCAAAGAAGCCCTGGGACTATTACAAGCTGCTCGCGACCGTGCCGGGCGACCAGGCGTTCTTCTCCGCCAAGGACAGCGGCTGTCCCGCGACGAAGTAAACTGCCTCTTCCCATCAATTGGGATGCTGATTGTGTCATCGTCCCGGCGCCTCGCCGGGACGATTTTCTTTGAGCGCTTCGGCCCGATGCATGCCAGCAATGACCCCATAGACGCCCGAATCGGCTCCAAAATGCCGAATCTGTGGGGTCCGGCGCCTCGCGGGGCATGGTGCTTTGGCCGCTCTTGGCGTAAAGCGTGCATCAAATTGCCACGCGTGCGGCTGTGCCGTCTGCCGGGCACGCAGCCCGGGTCATTTGACCTGACGTTCTGCGCCTGAACCCAACCAAGGCTTTCCATCTCGTGTCATTCCCGACCACAAGTGCGCCGCTCGCCCGAGCATTGGCCGAGCGCAGCTACGATCGTCCGACCCCTGTTCAGCTTGCCGTGCTTGCGGACGAAGCGGTCGACCGCGACCTGCTCGTCTCGGCTCAGACCGGCTCGGGCAAGACCGCCGCCTACGGATTGGCGATCGCAAACAATCTGCTCGGCACGGACGAGAGATTCGAACAGGCGGCCGCACCGCTTGCCCTCGTCGTGGCCCCGACCCGCGAGCTCGCCTTGCAGGTCCAGCGTGAACTTGCATGGCTCTATGGGCACGCCGGTGGTCGCGTCGTCTCCTGTGTCGGCGGCATGGACCCGCGCCGCGAGCAGCGCGAGCTTGCCGCGGGCGCGCACATCGTGGTCGGGACGCCCGGCCGCTTGTGCGATCATCTGCGGCGCGGCCGTCTCGACATTTCCGAGTTGAAAGCGGTCGTCCTCGACGAGGCCGACGAGATGCTCAATCTCGGCTTTCGCGAGGATATGGAGTTCATCCTCGAGACGACGCCGGAGACGCGCCGCACGCTGTTGTTCTCGGCGACGTTTCCGCGCGGCATCGTCGCGCTGGCAAAGCAGTATCAGCAAGACGCGTTTCGCATCGAGGTCGCAGGCGACGAAGGCGGCCACGCCGATATCGAGTACCGTGCCATCCGGATCGCGCCTGCCGATGTCGAGCACGCGGTCGTCAACGTCTTGCGCTACTTCGAGGCGCCGAGTGCGCTCGTGTTTTGCAACACGCGCGAGGCCGTCAGGCATCTGCAGGCGGCACTTTTGGAGCGTGGTTTTTCCGTGGTCGCTCTCTCCGGCGAGTTGACGCAGAACGAGCGAACCCAGGCGCTGCAGGCGCTGCGGGATGGACGCTCCCGCGTCTGCGTGGCGACCGATGTGGCGGCGCGCGGCATCGACCTGCCGAGCCTCGACCTCGTCATTCATGCGGACCTGCCAAACGACGCGGAAGTCTTGCAGCATCGCTCCGGTCGCACGGGCCGTGCAGGCCGCAAGGGCGTCAGCGTCCTGCTGGTGCCGCCAGCGCGACGACGGCGTGCGGAACTGCTGCTCAACCTGTCCGGCTCGGATGCGATCTGGGGCACGGCGCCGCAGGCAGATGACATCCGCAAGCTCGATCATGAGCGCATGCTGAAGGATGCGGTCTTCTCGGAGGAGACGACATCAGACGATCTTCTTCTGGCGCAGGCATTGCTCGCCGAGCGGTCGCCCGAGGATATCGCCGCGGCGCTCGCGCGACTTTATCGCGCGCGGCTTCCCTCGCCCGAAGATATCATCGATCCCGGCGAGGATCGCGGCCGGCCGCGTGACGGTCGCGGCCGGGATAACGCCCGATCCTCGCGCGACGATGATCGCCCGGCCGCGCCGCGGTCGAAGTCGGGAAAATCATCGTCGCGTCACGGCATGGCGGAGCCCAGCGTATGGTTTCGTGCCGCGATCGGAAAACGCAAGAATGCGGAAGCGCGCTGGCTGCTGCCGATGATCTGCCGTCGCGGCGGCATCGACAAGCGCGACATCGGTGCGATCAAGATCATGGACACCACGACCGAGTTCGAGATCGCCGAGCGGGTCGCCGACTCCTTCGCCGTCAAGGTCCGGCGTCCCGACAAGGAAGACAGCATTCGTATCGAGCCGCTGGCAGACGCTCCGCAGGCGCCTTCAGAGAAGCGCTCGCACGCGCCCCGGCGCGAGGCCCGCGACGGCGATCACGGTGCGCGTCGAGAGGACGATTCGCGTGATACTACCGGACCGAAGCATCGCGGCAAGCACAGCGACGGCGGGTCAAAATTCGGCGGCGAGCCGGCTTTCGCCAAGAAAAAGAAACGTCAGAACAAGCCCGGCCACGTCGAGCAACCGCGCGGCGTGACCGAATGGTCCGCGAAGGGCGGGTCCGGAAAGAAATCGAAGAAGAAGCGCCGCGGCTGATCCGCCGCCTCAGTGCGCCAGCCGCCACGCCACCGCACCCAGCGCGCCGATCCACAGCGCCAGGCTTGCCATGGCCTGGATCGCAAAGCCCGGGCCGCGCTTGGCGGCTTCCTTTGAATAGCCGATGAAGTAGACGATGCGGCCGATGATCCAGACCGCGCCGATCGCGGCCGCGATCGCATCGCTGAAATAGATCGCGAACAGCCACAGCGACGGCAGGAAGATCGGCATCCATTCCAGCGTGTTCATCTGGATGCGGAAGGCGCGCTCGAAATCCGGATGGCCCGACATCGCCGGCGCCTTGACGCCCGTCGCGACGCGCGACCGTGAGACGTTGATGCTGGTGTAGAAGTAGAGCGCGATGGCAAGCAGCGTGACGAGGGCGGTGAGGTGGTGCATTGCTAGGTCCTTCAACGAGCTGGCGGTTCAATAGCCCGTCAATTCGAGATAGCCAACGCCATTATGCGTGCCGGCAAAGCTGATCGGTCCTTCCCAGTAGGAAAATCCCGTCCCCATCCAGGCCTTTGAATTGAGCGGCTTGCAGGAAATCAAGAAAGATCGCGACGGGATCGCGATCTGCCATTCGACGGGCAGCTTGCGTCCGGCAACCTCCGCCGTTGCCTTTGGCGTCATCTGGATGTCGCGGCCGGTGATCGCTTCCGTACTGCCGTCCGCTGCGATCCAGTTGCCGAAGGGATAATCCTGCCCGTCCTTCTGCCGCAGCCGGTACAGCATCAGCTTGTCGCCGGACGAAAGATGCAGCGACAGCCAGTCCCATCCCGTTTGATCTGACGCGAGCGGCTGGCTGCTCCATTCGCGGTCCATCCAGGCCTGGCCCGACACATCCACGGTCTTGTCGTCGACCGTCAGCGTACCCTGGGCGCGGAAGAATGGCTGGCTGTAGTAGTAGGATGCCTGGCCGCGTTCGGATTTGCGACTGAAGCCGGCATCGCCTTGCAGCACCACTGCGCGATCGGCCTGCAGCGTCAGCGCGTAGCTGAAATTGGCGGCCGATGCCTTCAACACCACCGGCGCCAGCGTGCGATCGTCCGTGGTGTCTGTCCCCTTCATCTCCCAGGCATCGATCCAGGCCGCAAACGGCTTTGCCGTCACGCCGGCCTGTCCGACGCCACCGCGCGCAAACAATTCGCTGAAGCGATGGGTATCGGCGCGGGTCACGGCCGCATGCGCCATCCAGATGTGTTGGTTGGCCCAGCCCTCGCGTTGCGGCGGCGCTGCTGCGGCCTGCCGAAACAGCGTCCATTGCAACCCGCATGGCGCGCCCGTGGCGTCGACGAGGTTCGCCGTCAGGTACCACCATTCGATGCGAAAATCCGGATGCGGGCCGTGATCGGCGGGGAAAGCGAAGGTCTTTCCCGGCACGACCGGCGCAAAGCCGTCGGCGGTCTCGCCCAGCCCCGCATATCCCTGCGCGAATGCCTGGCGCGGCAGAGTGAGGGCGGCGAGGCCGCCCGCAAAGGCGCGACGCGATATCCGGTCACCGCTCATTGGCAAACACCTTCACGAGATTGGCTGGCTGCATCCGTGCAAGCCGCAACACGGGCAGCAGTGCCGCGAGCAGGGATGCCAGGAGCGCTACCGCGACGAGCTCCACCAGTTGCAGCGGAAACACGTGGAACGGCAGCCGCCAGCCAAAGGCCTTCACGTTCACGATCGCGATCAGGCACCACGCCACCAAGAGTCCCAGCGGCAGCGCGAGCAGGGCGGTGAACAGCGCGACCGACAGCGTCTTGGTCAGCTCGATCGCGGCGAGCCTCGGCCGCGTGATGCCGATCGCCCAGAGCGGCGCGAGCTGCGGCAGGCGCGAATTGGCGAGCGTCAGCAGGCTGGTCAGCAGCGCGATGCCGGCGACGCCGAGCGTGAAGGCGTTGAGCGCCGACGTCACCGCAAAGGTGCGGTTGAAGATGCGTATCGATTCCGCCTTCACCGTGGCCTGGTCGGCGACGCCGCGGTCGTCGAGCGCAAACTGTTTTTGGAGCGCCGAGATCAGTTCCGGAATCTTGTCCCGTGGCACGATGAGCCCCATCCGCGTCTGAGGAACTTGCGGAAAGTGCCGCATCAGGGCCGCGACATTGACGGTGAGCTGCCCCTTGGGATTGCCGTAATCGGCATAGATGCCGGCGATGTCGACCTCCCAGGCGCCGCCCGGCGCCGGGATCTCGATGACGTCGCCGACGCGAACGTTCAAGCGCCGGCTCAATTGCTCGCTGATGAAGGCGGCATTGCCCGGCACGAGCCGTTTCCAGGCCTGCGGCGCCGTCTCCAGCAGCGGCCAGCGCTCGCGATAGAGCGCGTGATCAGGCAGCCCGAGCAGTTCTACCGGCTGTCCTGCGACTTGAGTCTCGGCGCGCCCGCCCGACAGAATGGCTTCGACCTCGCTCCGCTCGCGCAGCCAGCTCCTTATCGCGACCGCCTTCGCATTGTCTGATGCGCTGACGTAGACGTCGGCTGCGAGTCGCCCGTTCAGCCAACCGAGGAAGGTGCGACTAAAACTTTCGACCATGGTGGAGACGCCGACATTGACGGCGAGCGCAAGCAGCAGCGCCATCAGCGCCAGCGACAGGCCGGAGAGCTGCTGGCGGCTATCGGCCCAGAACCACAGCGCGAGCGGGGAGCGCGCGCTGCGCTGGCCGGTGCGCAGGATGATCTCGAGGAACGCCGGCAGGATCAGTGCCGTGCCGAGCATCAGCGCGGCCAGCACGCCAAAGCCTGCGATCAGGGAATCGCCATAGCGCAGCAGGAGCGCCGCCACTACGAACACCGCAAGTGCCGCCGACCCTTGCAAAATCAGCCAGCGGTACTGGGCCTGCTGCCAGGCCTGCGGCTGCGCCGTCGCGAGCAGCGGCAGACGGATCGCCTTGGCAAGGCTGGTCGCGGCCGCTATCAGCGCGCCAAAGATGCTGATGCCGATGCCGGCGAACCACCATTCCCCGCGCAGCGCTAGCTGCCCCGGAATCTGCGCGCCATAGAGCCCGCGCAGCGACGCCGCGACGTCAGGCAGCAGCGCCGCCGCGATGAAGTAGCCGCAGACGAGCCCGACGATGCCGGCAACGAGTGCCAGCGCCACCAGCTCGAACACCAGCACCGTGTTCAGCAGGCGCGCCGAAGCGCCGCAGGCACGTAACGTGCGCAGCATCGGCAGCCGCTGCTCGAATGCGAGACCAACAGCCGAGTTGACGATGAAGAGGCCCACGAAGAACGACAGCAGGCCAAAGGCGGTGAGATTGAGGTGAAAGCTGTCGGTGAGCCGTTCGAGCTCGGTCTCCGCGTCTGGTTCGACCAGTTGCAGGCGGTCGCCGACGACGCTGGCGAGTGGCGCCGGCTTGCTCTTGGCTTTGCCGATCAGGAGTCGCGAGATCTGGTCCGGCTTGCCCAGCAGGCGCTGCGCGACGCCGATGTCCACCACCAGCACGTCTGATACGAGCTGCGGCTGCACGCGCAACGGCGGCAATTTTGCGCCATTGCTGATCTGGAGCGCGGTGCCCTCGATCGCCTGCAGATCGCCGAGCGTTTCCCGCGCGATCAGGGTCTGGCCGGGTGGACCGACGAAGGCGGCGAGATCGGAGCCACCGAGGCTCGGCGCGTTGCCGACATCGGCCGGCAGCGTCACCGGCTCGATGCCGAGCAGGCGGATCGATCGCCCGTTGACCTGGACGCGTCCCTCCAGCATCGGCGACACCGGCCAGCCGGCGCGCCGCAGCTTGACGAAAAATTCCTGCGGGAAGGTTGCGCTGTCAGGCGCGACCAGCATCGCCGTGCGCGTGCCGCCAAACGTTGCGGCGGCGCGGTCATAGGCATTGCGCGCCTGCTGGTTGATCGCCTGCACGCCACTCCACAGTGCGGTCGCCGAGATCAGGCCGATCAGCAGCGTCGCAAGCTGCATCGGATGCCGCCGCCAATGGCTGAGCAGCACGGCCAGGATCCACAACGCGCGTCTCACGACACGCGCCCCGCATGCAGGGTGACGTGGCGGTCGAGCGTGGCGGCGAGATGCAGGCTGTGCGTCACCATCAGAAAGCCGCAGCCGGTGCGCGCCACGAGGTCGCGCGCCAGCGCCAGCACCTTGTCGGCGGTCTCCTCGTCGAGATTGCCGGTCGGCTCGTCCGCGAGCAGCAGGGTGGGCTTGATCGCCAGAGCGCGGCCGATCGCGACGCGCTGCTGCTGGCCGCCGGAGAGCTGCTCGGGATAGCGCTTCAGCAGCTTTCCAAGCCCGAGCCGCTCGATGAGCTCGCCGTGCCAGGCCCCATCATGCCGGCCGGCGATCCGCGCCTGGAAGGCGAGGTTGTCGTCGACCGACAGGCTCGGGATCAGATTGTATTGCTGGAAGACCAGCCCGAGCCGGTCGCGCCGGAGTGCCGCGCGGCCTGAGTCCGAGAGGCCGGTGATCTCGGTGCCTTCGAGCGCGATGATGCCGCCATCGGCGGCGTCCAACCCCGCGATCAGGTGCAGCAGCGTGCTCTTGCCGCTGCCGGATTCGCCGGTCAGGGCCACGCGCTCGCCGGCTTTGACGTCGAGATCGACGCCGCGCAGCACGTGGACCGGCTCGCCGGCTGAGGTGAAGGTCTTTGAGAGGTTCTTGATATGAAGCACGGTGAATAGCGTCTGACGGAATTGACCTTCATGTTGCGTAGCACACTTGCTGCGGAAATGCCGGGGTTGCGTTGCCACCAAGCCCGTTGCTAGCATCCGCGCCGGCCAAACCAAAAAAGTGCCAAAAAAGACAGGACGGGGGAGAGATATGAGCGTGCAAGCAACGCCCGGGACGCCGGGCGAGACGACGCCGAAGGGCGCCTGGACCATCACGTTTCTCCTGTTCCTGTTCATGTTGGTGAACTTTGCCGACAAGATCGTCGTTGGCCTCGCCGGCGTGCCGATCATGACCGATCTCAAGCTCGAGCCGGAGCAGTTCGGCCTGCTCGGGTCGTCCTTCTTCTTCCTGTTCTCGATCGCCGCGATCGTCGTCGGCTTCATCGTCAACAAGGTGCCGACGCGCTGGGTGTTGCTGGTGCTGGCGCTGATCTGGGCGCTGGCGCAGTTTCCGATGGTCGGCACCGTCAGCTTCACCACGCTGCTGATCTGCCGCATCATACTCGGCGCCGGCGAGGGGCCGGCGTTCTCGGTCGCGGCCCACGCCATCTACAAATGGTTTCCCGACGAGAAGCGCACGCTGCCGACCGCGATCCTGTCGCAGGGCTCGGCCTTCGGCGTCATCCTCGCCGTGCCGGCGCTGAACTGGATCATCGTCAACTATTCCTGGCACTACGCCTTCGGCGCGCTCGGCGTCGTCGGCCTGATCTGGGTCGCGGCCTGGCTCGCGCTCGGCAAAGAGGGGCCGCTCGAGAGCACGCACCCCTCGCTCGCGTCCGAGGTGAAGATTCCTTATCTTCAGCTCCTGACCTCGCGCACCTTCATCGGCTGCTGCGCGGCGACGTTTGGCGCCTATTGGGCGCTGTCGCTCGGGCTCACCTGGTTCACGCCCTTCATCGTCAAGGGGCTCGGCTTCTCGCAGAAGGAGGCCGGCTTCGTCTCGATCCTGCCCTGGGTATTCGGTGCCACCATCGTCATCCTCGCTGGCTGGATCTCGCAGGTGATGATGGCGCGCGGCTCCACCACCCGAATCGCCCGCGGCGTGCTCGGGTCGGTGCCGCTGGTAGCAGGCGGGTTGATCCTCGCGATGATGCCCTATGCCAACAGCGCCGGCCTGCAGATCGCGTTCCTCGTCGTCGGCTCCGGCCTCTGCGGCGCCATCTACGTGGTGTGCCCGCCGATGCTCGGCGAGTTCACGCCGGTGTCGCAGCGCGGCGCCGTGATCGCGATCTACGGCGCGATCTACACCCTCGCCGGCATGATCGCGCCGTCCGTGATGGGCAGCGTGATCCAGCGCGCCGGCTCCACGCTCGACGGCTACCTGACCGGCTTCACCATCAACGCCGTGGTCATGGTGGCGTCGGGCCTGCTCGGCCTGCTGCTGCTCTGGCCGAACACGGAAAGGGCACGGCTGACGCGCGCCGCGCCGCAGGCGGATGCGTTGAAGAGCGCGGTGTCGCCGACGTAGGATTTCAGCGAGCGTCGTTCTTACCCTCCCCTGGAGGGGGAGGGTCGATCGCGCGCAGCGCGAGCGGGGTGGGGTGACGGTCCCTCCGCATCGAACACTGCCCGTGCTGAGGGATCACCCCACCCCGTCTCACATTTCGCTTTGCTCAATGTGAGCCGACCCTCCCCCTCCAGGGGAGGGTGATCTGCGATCCCGCTACCGCATCCCCTGCGCCCCGCGGATCAGCCGCCCCGGTCGTTGCCCTGTGGCTTCGCCATGCCGCCGCGTCACCACGCCCGACACGATGGTCGCGTCGTAGCCGTCGACATCCTGCAACAGCCGTCGCCCGCCGACCGGCAGATCGTAATGCACCTTTGGCGGATGCAAATGCAGGCGGTCGTAGTCGATCACGTTGACGTCGGCCTTGTAGCCCGGCGCAAGCAGGCCGCGATCATAGAGCCCGACCGACAGCGCGGTCTTGCGCGACTGCGCGGCGATGACGAACGGGACCGACAGCTTTTCGCCGCGCTTGCGGTCACGGGTCCAGTGCGTGAGCAGATAGGTCGGAAAGCTGGCATCGCAGATGATGCCGCAATGCGCGCCGCCGTCGGAGAGGCCGGGCACGGATTGCGGATCGGTCAGCATCTCGCGCGTCGCATCGAGATTGCCGTCGGCATAGTTGAGGAACGGCACGTAGAGCATGCCGCGGCCCTCGTCGATGAGCATCGCATCATAAGCGAGCTCTTCCGGCAGCCTTCCTTGCCTGCGTGCCTGCGGACCCAGCGCGTTCTCCGGCGGTTGCTCGTAGTCGGGGGGATCGCCGAGCAGAAACATCTTGTCATAGTCCGGCTTGAAGAATAGCGGATCGTCAGTTGCGGTCGCCGTCTCCTTCATGATCGCGGCGCGCACCTCCGGCTGGCGCAGCCGCGCGAGCCGCTCCTTCAGCGGCAAATGCGCGATCGCCTTGTAGCTCGGATGGGTCTGGAACGGGTTGCGCGACAGCTCGAGCCCAAGCAAGAGGCCGACCGGCCGTGCCGCGATCTGCGCGGTGATGGAGAGGCCGCGCTTCGCAGCGGCGTTGATCTCGTCCAGCGTCTGGCGCCAGCGTTTTGGCGCGCGGTCGTTCTGGGTGATCGAGAAGGAGATCGGGCATTTTGTGGTGTCGGCGACCCGCAGCATCATCGGCAGGTCTTCGTGGATGGTGGAGAGATCGAGCACGAATTGCAGCACGCTGCGCCCCTCGCCGTGCATCGCGCCGGCAATCGCGGTCAGCTCGTCCTCGCCGGCCTTCAAGGTCGGCGTGAAATCGCCGGTCGAGGTGCGGTGGTTGAGCGTGCGCGAGGTCGAAAAACCGAGCGCGCCGGAGCGCACCGCTTCGCCGGCAAGCTTTGCCATCGCCGCGTTGTCTACGGCGGTGGAGGGATCGCGGCGCGCGCCGCGCTCGCCCATCACATAGACGCGCAGCGCCGCATGCGGCAGTTGCGCGCCGACGTCGATGTCGAAATCGCGTTTTGCCAGCCAGTCCATGTAGTCAGGAAAACTCTCCCAGGCCCAGGGAATGCCGGCGCTCAAGACAGGCTCGGGAATGTCCTCGACGCCTTCCATGAGCTGGATCAGGCGGGTGTGGTCGGCGGGCTTGCAGGGCGCAAAGCCGACGCCGCAATTGCCCATGATCGCCGTCGTGACGCCATTCTGCGAGGACGGCGTGATGTCCTGGCTCCAGGTGACCTGGCCGTCATAATGGGTATGGACGTCGACAAAACCCGGCGTCACCAGCCTGCCGCGCGCGTCGATCTCCTCGCGCCCTTTTGCTGTGACCTTGCCGACTTCGCTGATCCGGCCGCCTGTGACGGCGACATCGGCCTCATACAGCTCACCGCCGTGTCCATCCGCGATCGTGCCGCCGCGGATCACCAGATCAGGATTGCTCATGGCGTTTCTTCCCGTTGTTGTTGTTTCTTTCGTCGTCCCGGACAAGCGCAGCGAAGCGGAGCGCAGATCCGGGACCCATAACCACAGGGAGAAGTTTGGCGAAGATTGGAAACCACGAGTCTTCGCCAAATTACTCCCTGGGGTTATGGGTCCTGGCCCCCGTGCGCAATTGCGCATTCGGCCAGGACGACACTTGAGTTTGTGGCTACGCCGTCGCCGTCCGCTCCCGCCGCTCCGTGAGCAGCGACAAGAACACGGTCGCGACCATGAACATCACGGAGGCGCCAAACACCCAGTGCGGCGCGTTCTGGTCCATGATCCAGCCGAACAGCAGCGGGCTGATGATGCCGCTGAAGTTGAAGCCGGTGGAGACGATGCCGAAGGCGCGGCCAGCGGCGCCGGCGGGCACTGCGTTTCGCACCAGCATGTCGCGCGACGGCGTGATCACACCTCCCAGGAAGCCGGCCGAGGTCATTGCCACGGCGAGCAGCCACGCGGGCATGGCAACGGTTGCGATCGCCAGCACGACCAGCGCATTCACCGCGAAGCAGAAGGCAGCGAACTGGCCATGCCGGTGGGTGCGGTCGGCAAGGAAGCCCCCGGCGAGCACGCCGACGGCGCTTGCGGCGAGGAACGCGGTCAGCGCAGCATTGGCGGACGAATAGGACGCGCCGTAGCCGCCCATCAGTGCCACCACGCCGAAATTGTTGATGCCGGCGTTCGACAGGCCGAGCAGCATGAAGAAGATCGTCAGCAGGATCAGCGCCGGTGAGATGATGTTCTGCTTCGCGATACTCTCGCCGCCGGCCTTCATCCTGTGGGCGCCGGCATCGGGAAGATTCATCGCCACCAGCAGCAGCGCGACCAGCACGCCGACCGCGCCGGATATGATCAGCGCCCCGGCGCCGCCGGTCGTGGCGACCAGCGCCGCAACGATCGCGGGCGCGACCGCCCCGCCGACGAAACCGGCAAAGGTGTGGATCGAGAACGCGCGGCCCATCCGCGCCTCGTCCATGTGCTCGGCCAGGATGGCGTAGTCGGCCGGGTGATAGACGCTGTTGGCAAGCCCGAGCAGCACGGCGCAGGCGATCAGCGAGGAATAGCTCAGATGCAGGCCGAGCAGGATCAGCGCCAGCCCGCCCATGACGAGGCCGCCGAGCAGGATCTTCCGCGCACCAAAATGGTCGACGAGATAGCCGGTCGGCGCCTGCGTCAGGCCCGACACGACCGCGAACACCGTCAGCGCAAAGCCGAGCTCGATATAGCCGACCCCGAGCTGCGCCTTCAGGAACGGGAACAGCATCGGCAGGACCAGCAGATGAAAATGGCTGACCCAGTGCGCGATCGAAATCCCGGTTAGCGTGCGCAGCGCACTGTCCGCCTTGCCTTGCTGCGGTGCGGCGAGAACGTCGACCATCAGTTCCGTTTCACTCCCGAATGGAGGCGCAAACTATCGGGGGAAGCGGATATTTGTCCATGAATACGGGCGCATGGCAGGTAGTGCGCGAGGGGTGTTTACGGCCGGAATCGCAATCGCGTTCGCTGGCCGAATGAGCGCTCGATATCTCTCCAACCGTCGTCCTGGCGAAGGCCCAGGACCCATAACCTCAGGGAGGAGTTTGGCGAAGAACAGGAGTTACCTTGGTACTCCCATCGCGTGTCATCGATAGATCACGCGGTATGGGTCCTGGCCTGCGCCAGGACGACAGTGGAGAGCGTGGCGCGAGCGTGCCGCCAAACGCCACCCCTACAACGGCTCGTCATCCGTCCCGTAACGGTCGCGCTTGGGGGTGGCGATGTCGCCGTCCTCGTCATCGTCGTCGGTGTCGCGCGGCGGCGGCTTCTTGGCCTTGTCGTCGGTCTTCTTGACGTCGGCCACCTTCGGCGGCGGGTTCTTGTTGCCGGCCATGGCATTCCTCGAATGGTGATGCTTGGGCCGATGTTAGCCGGAAATCGCGTGATTTTCTTGACCTTTCTCAACCCGGCCGGACTGCACCGGCCGGGCATCGATCGCTCAGAACGTTGCGCCGGCCTTCAGCAGATAGGTGCGGCCGGGCAGCGGATAGGCGCTGAAGCGGCCGCTCGTGAAGGTGCTCGCGATCGCATAGTCGTAGTAGAGCGCGTTCAAAACGTTGTTGACGCTGAACGACCAGAAGAAGCGCTCGTACTGGCCGGAGAGCTTGAGATCGATCGTGGCGTCGGCCGGGATCATCCTTTGCGTATTGGCCTGGTCGTTGTCCATGCGGCGCTCGGACCAGAAGCGCGCGGTGGCATCGAGCACGACGAAATTCTGCCAGATGTTCCAGGTCAGGCCCGCATTCGCGGTGTAGCGCGACACCAGCGGAACGTCGTTGCCGGCCCAGATGCCCTCGCGAAAGGTCGCCCGCGTGTAGGCCATGCCGGTCCGCAGCAGCAGCAGCTCGTTGACGCGATAGGAGACACTGGTCTCCGAGCCGTAGCGCCGGGTCGGGTCGAGATTGGTGTTGAAGAACAGCACCGGGCTGAAATGGAGCTCGTTGCTGAGGTCCATCAGGTAGACGCTGGTCTGCATCTGCAGCCCGCCGCCCTTGATGCGCAGCCCGCCTTCGACGTCCTGCGAGGTCTGGGTCTTCAACTGGAAGGTCTGCGGGATCGGCAGGAAGGTGAACGGGTCGAACGACGGCCCCGACGACACGCGCTCGTCGACGTCGGGCGTGCGGAACGCGCGCGCGGCGCGGCCGAATATCGAGAACACGTCATTGAGCCGATGTTCGGCACCGAGATGCAGCGCATATTGCGTCTCGTTGCTGTCGAGAGGCAGCGCACCGATATCGGCGCCGAAGATCGCCGTGTTGAAGGGCGCTGTCGCGTCGAACCGGTCGCGCGCCGACAGATTGATGTTCTGCATGCGCGCGCCATAGGAGATATCGGTGGTCGGAGCGACCCCGACCGTGTGCTGGAAATAGCCGGCGACCGTCTGCTGGCGGAGGTCATAGGTGTGCCATGGCGCGAGGCCCTGGCCGGCACCGCGCTTCTGCTCAAAGCTCGCATCGTAATAGTCGATGCCGGTGAGCAGCGTCGACGGCATGCCGAACAACATGCTCTTGACGCTGAGCCGCGGCGTGATCGACCAGGTCTGCAGATGCGCATCCACATAGCTGGAGGTGAAGAGGGCCGGCACCGGCGTCGGACTGGAGAAGAAAGCGCCCTGCTGCTTCTTGTCGCGCACGCCGCCGTCGATGATCAGGTCGACGCCGTTGATGAGCGTTTTGGTGAAGCCGGCGGTCGCGCTGGCGCCCTGCTGGTTGGCGTAGTCGAACGGCGTGGTCGCGCCGCGGCGGTCGGTCGTGACCAGGTCGACGCCGATGGAGGGATCGACGAGGCGCCCGCCGGGCAGCCGCAGCTCCTGATTGTCGCCGGTCACGTTGAAGAACGCGGTGAAGCCGGGCGAGGTGTAGTTGAGATTACCGACGCCGTTCTCCTGGACGTACTGGTTGTTGGCGCGATAGCCGTCGGTCTTCACCGCGTTGCCGTAGAACGAGGTCGACCAGTTGCCGAAATTCAATGCGGTCGAGACCGCGCCCTGTCGCGTGTTGAACGAGCCAAAACCGCTCTCGACGCGCAAGGACACCGGCGGGCCGCCGACGCCGGTCTTGGTGACGATGTTGATGGTGCCGCCGACCGCGTTGTCGCCATAGAGCACCGCGCCGGAATTGCCGCGGGTGATCTCGATGCGTTCGATCGAATCGAGCGGAATGGTGGAGAGGTCCACCTGCGCCATGTCGATGTCGTTGAGTCGGCGTCCGTTGATCAGCACCAGCGTGTTGGCGCTGGCGAATGCGCCGAAACCGCGCAAATCGACGGTGGTCTTGGCGGCAACCGGGCCGCCAAAGAGGGTGGTGAGCTGGGCGCCCGGCGTCTGCGTCGCGATGATCTCGGCCAGCGATTGCGCCGGCGAATGCGCGATGTCGGCGGCCGTGATCACGGTGGTGGCGGCGCCGACGATGCCGCCGGACGGTGCGGTATTGGCGGTGCCGGACGCAGTATTGCCCGCGCCGCTCGATGTTCCGCTCGCCGTGCCGCCGCCCTGCGACGCGGTGGACGGCGCGCGGCGTGGCGCAGGCGAAGCCTGGTCGGCGGTCGCGCGCGCCCGCGTCTGGTTCTGGTCGCCGGGCCTGGTGATCTCAACCGGCGGCAATTGTTCGGTGACGATTTGGGCGCGGCCGGCGGTTGCACTGAGGACCAGGAAACCGGAGGCAAGCAGAAGCGAACTGTGTCGCCTCGCGGCTCGATCAACGGAAGGCATGGGTGGACCTCGGCATGACGTCAGTGGCACGTCACAGCGAACGAAGTCTCACCGGCGCGCGTCCCGCTTTCCGACGAGGCCAATGTCCGTACACCCCGACCGACATCATCGCGTGTGACCACGGCTGACGGCAGGTCTCCTGGCTTGCGGGTCGTTACCCTCCGTCGCCTTCCCAGGAACCGAGGACCCCAGTGGCTTTTTGACGAAGAATTCGCCGCTTACAGTTGCGGGGGCAGCCGCGGCCTAGGGAAAAAATCCCGCACCGCATTCCCATTTCGTCCCCGAAGGGAACCGTCCCGTTCATCTAGGAGGCCGCCGAAACAAGAGTCAATCCCGCTACTTTCGATAGGGCCGGTACGTGGTTTGTTCGCCACGCGCTTGTGCCCCGTTCCAGTCGATGTATGAGCATCGTCGCGATGGATTATCAGAACGTACAGACCTTGATGCATGGCGCCGACGCGGCCGCCCGCCGGCGCGCGGGGGTGATCGGTGCGCTCGTTGCGCTGGTCGTCCTGCTGGCGCTGGTCTCGCTCGGGATCGGCGCTGTCAGGCTGTCGCCGCTGACAGTCGTTGAGGCGCTGGTCGGCGGCGGTAGTGATGTCGCTGAGGTGATCGTGCGCGAGATCCGCCTGCCGCGCACGATACTTGCGATCGCGATTGGCGGCATTCTTGGGCTCTCAGGCGCGGCGTTGCAGGGGCTTTTGCGCAATCCGCTGGCCTCGCCGTCGCTGTTCGGCGCGCCGCAATCGGCGGCCTTCGGTGCGGTGCTGATCATCGCGCTGGGATTGGCCGATGTGCGCTCCTATGCGCTGCCGGTGGCGGCGATCGTTGCGGCCTTCGCCTCGGTGTTCGCGCTGCTCGCGATCGCCGGCCGCAATGCCGGGCTGTTGATCCTGATCCTCGCGGGGCTTGCGATCTCCGCGCTGGCGGGCGCCGCGACTGCGCTGGTGATGAATCTCTCCAAAAATGCCTTCATCGTGCTGGAGATCGCGTTCTGGCTGCTCGGCTCGCTGGAGGACCGCAGTTTTCGTCATGTCGCGCTGGCGCTGCCGTTCATCCTCGTCGGCGGCATTATTTTGCTGAGCCAGCGCAGCGCTTTTCGCGCGCTCAGCTTAGGTGAGGAGGCCGCGCAGAGCCTCGGCATCGATGTCGATCGCCTGCGATTGCTGGTCATCTCGGGCGTCGCGCTCGGCGTCGGCGGCGCGGTCGCAGTCTCCGGCACCATCGGCTTCATCGGCCTGGTCGCGCCGCATCTGGTGCGACCCTTGATCGGGCATGATCCGTCGCGGCTCCTGGTGCCGAGCGCGCTTGCCGGGAGTAGCCTGCTGCTCGCCTCCGACATTGCGGTGCGGATTATTCCCTCGACATCGGACATCAAGGTCGGCGTCCTGACCTCGATCATCGGCGTTCCCTTCTTCCTCTATCTCATCGTGCGCGAACGCCGCGCGCTCAGTGGAGGGGTCGCATGAGTGACGCCTTCCTCACCGCGCAAGGTGTCAATGTCAGCCTCGGCAGCCGTGCCGTGCTGCACGATATTTCGCTGTCGCTGTCACCAGGCCATCTCGTCGCGCTGGTCGGGCCGAACGGTGCGGGCAAGACCACGCTGCTGCGCGCGCTCGCGGGCCTCGTGCCGGCAACCGGCAGCATCGAGGTCGGCGGCCGCGCGCTGGCCTCGCTTTCGTTGCGCCAGCGGGCAAGACGCTTCGCCTATCTGCCGCAGGGCCACATCGTGCACTGGCCGCTGCCGGCGCGCGACATCGTCGCGCTCGGCCGCTATCCGCATGGTGCGACCGATCCGGCCCGGCTGTCGCCGCGCGATGCCGAGGCGGTCGCGCGCGCAATGCAAGCCGCCGACGTCGTGGAGTTCGCCGACCGCCGCGCCACCGAACTTTCCGGCGGCGAGCGCAGCCGCGTCGCGCTGGCGCGGGTGCTGGCGACCGAGGCGCCGGTGATCCTTGCGGACGAGCCGACCTCGTCGCTCGATCCGCGCCATCAGCTCGACGTCATGCAGACGCTGCGCAAGGCGGCCGATTCCGGCGTGCTCGTCATCGTGGTGACTCACGATCTCGGTCTCGCGGCCCGTTTCGCCGATCGCGTGCTGGTGATGTCGGCAGGAAAGCTGGTGTCGCAGGGCAAGCCGGTTGAGGCACTATCGGAGCAGGTGCTGGCCGACGTGTTCCGCGTCACGGCCTATCGCGCCGAGCACGACGGCGAAGCCTTGATCGTGCCGTGGGCGGACATTTGACGATGCGGTGCGCGGCGCTGATCATCGCGGCAGTTCTCCTGACGACAGGTCCCTCGCGCGCGGCGCAGCCCCGCATCGCCTCGATGAACGTCTGCACCGACCAGCTCCTGTTGTCGCTCGCCGATCCCGGCCAGATCGTCGGCCTCAGCCGCTATGCGCGCGACGACTGGCAATCCTGGCGCGCCGCCGACGCGCGCAAATTTCCGGTGCTCTCGGGCGGCGCCGAGGACATCCTGGTGCTCAGGCCCGAGGTCGTCGTCGCCAGCCTGTTCGACAAGCGCGCAACGCGCGAATTGCTGCGGGCGAACGGCGTGCAACTCGCAGAGTTCTCCGTGCCGAGGACCGTGGATGAGGTGAAGGCGCAGATTTTGCGGATGGGCGAGATCGCTGATCAGGCCAAGCGTGCCAATGCTGAGATCGCGCGCATCGACGCGGCCGTTCGGCACGCGCGCGAAACGCTCGGACAGCGAAACGATCGCGTGCTGCCGCTGTCGCGCCGCGGCTGGGTCGCCGGCCGCGACAGCCTGCTCGGCGTGGTGCTGCGGGAGGCGGGCTTGCGCAACGCCGCCGACGAGCTCGACATCGCCGACGGCGCCTTCATCTCGCTGGAAGGCATTTTGGCGCTGAAGCCGGACATTTTGCTGCTGTCGGAGGCCGGTGACCGCGCCGAGGACGAAGGCCGCGCCTTCCTGCTGCATCCGGCGCTGGCGCGGTTCTATCCCCCCGACCAGCGCGTCGTGATCCCCGACCGCCTCACCGTGTGCGGCGGCGTGATGCTGGCCGAAGCGCTGGATCTGCTGGTGAGTGAGATGAAGCGGATCGGACGCTAGACGGCGCGCCGACTTCAAGCCGGAACAAGCTGGCATCTTGATTTCCGGTCGGGGGCCGTAATCGTCCGGTTTTGACACGGCGTAACCTAATGTGGTGAAAGCTAGCTTCACTTCTCTCGGTTGTGAAGACGAGTCTGCCGTCGCGGCGCATCCTGGTTTCGACTAGCAGAAATGCGGTCGAGTTGCTCAGTGCCTCGAGGCGCGGACCTCATCCCAACGCTCGAGCCCGCGGCGATCGGCTTGCGCTTCGGGCAGATGCAGCGACCAAAGCCCATTGGAGATCCAGCCGTGGCTCGCTTGCATGTCGAACGTTTCATTCGTAGCCGGATTGTTCGCCGATCCCTGGCGCTCGGGATCATCGCTCTGAGCGGATGGGCCCTGTTGCCCTATGTGACCTACCGAATCGCTCCCTCCGCATTTGTCAATGCCGAGCTCATGCGGGTGACTGCACCGATCGCGGGTCAGCTCTCGCCTGATCTTCCACGCAAGGGTGAGTATTTCGAGCGCGCCCGGATGGTGTCGCTGGTCGAGGCGCGTTCGCCGGATCGCCGGCACCTCATGGACCTTGATCAGCAGCTTGCCGTGTCCACCAAACGCGCCGAGCTTGCACGTCGGCAACTCGAGGAAATTGCCGAGCTCGATCGCAAGCTCCGCGAGCGCAGCGAGGACTATCGTTTGGGGATGATAGCGCGCCTGAACCACGAGATCGACGAAACGGAAGTTGAAAAAGGCGGCTGTCTCGCCGAGGCGCGGCAGCGGAACGATGTCGCGGGCCGGATGGAGAGGCTCGTGAAGCTCGGCATCAGCTCGCAGATACGCTCCGGTGAGGCCCAAGCTTCGCAGGAGGCAACCATAACTCGGTGCCAGATGGCCGACGAACGGCTGCGGCGCCTCAAGACCGAGTTGGGGGCGGCCGAGAAGGGCATCTATCTTCGTGGCGATGCCAACGACGTGCCCTATTCCCAGCAGCAGCGCGAGCGGCTTGTCCTCCGCCGCCAGGAGCTCGAGACGGACCTGTTGCAGAACAGCTCACGTGCCGCGCAGCTGGCCGCGGAAACCGCAGAGGAACGCACGCGACTTGATCGTCTCGATCACTACGATCTGTCCTTGCCCGCAGCCCATGTGGTCTGGTCGGTCGCGGCCAGCCCGGGCTCGATGGTCACGGAAGGGCAATCGGTCTTCGATTTTGCAGATTGCGGACGCCGGTTCATCGTCGTTGAACTACCCGAGCGCGATTTCGAGAAGATCAAGGCCGGAGATGCGGCTACCGTCCGCCTGATTGGGAGCAGCGAATGGAAGACCGGCCAGATCCGGCAAGTCCGCGGATCGGCGGCGTATGGCGATGATCGGCTGCTTGCGGCTCGGGTGCCGCGGCCTGATCCGGGCAACATTACCGTCGAGATATCGCTTCCGCCCAATGAGACGTCGGCCGACCGCAACAGCTCCTGCGATATCGGACGGTTGGCTGAGGTGCGCTTCGAGCGCAGAGCCGACGGCCTGCTACGATTGGTCAGCTCGAAGTTGAGGTGGCTGACCGCTCGCCTGGAGCTCGACCAGTCATTCCTGTGAGCGTGACGTTCCATGCAGGCCATGACTCTGACTCTCTCTCAGCTGTTCGCGCCGATGGTGGGCATCTTTGCTGCGATGTACCTGTTGGCGCCGACCTTTCCAGTCGCGCGCCCTTGGGCGCGTGTCGCGGTCTTTGTCGCGGTTTGGCTTGTGGTCGCCCGCTATCTCGAATGGCGTATCTTCTCCACTGTGCTGCCGGCAGGCGGGGCCTGGTATCAGGTCGGCTGGATCTGGTTCTGTCTCTTCGTCGAGCTTCTGACCTTCACAGATCAGTTCATCCTCTATCTGACTTTCCTTCGCAGGACCGATCGCCGCAGCGAAGCAGATCAGCACGAGCGTCGGCTTCGCGGCCTGCCGGATGACGAGCTGCCCTCGGTCGACGTCCTTATTCCGACCTATGACGAGCCGTTCGAGGTGCTGGAAAAGACGATCACTGGCGCGCTGTGTCTGGACTATCCAAACTTCCAGGTCTGGGTCCTGGATGATGGTCGCAGGCCCTGGCTCACGGAACTCTGCAAGCAAAAGGGCGCCGGCTATCTCACGCGCGCCGACAATTTGAATGCCAAGGCCGGCAATATCAATCATGCCCTGACGAAGACGAGCGGCGAGTTCTTCGCGATCTTCGATGCGGACTTCGTACCGCAGCGCAATTTCCTGATGCGCACGATGGGCTTCTTCGCCGATCCAAAGATCGGAATCGTTCAGATCCCGCACACCTTCTACAATGAGGACCCGATGCAGGCGAATCTCGGCCTGCACAGGGGGCTGCCGGACGAACAACGATTCTTCTTCGATTCGATCATGCCCGCGCGGGACGGCTGGGATGGTGCCTTCTGTTGTGGTTCCAACTCCGTCACGCGTCGCGCAGCGCTCCGCGCGGTGGGCGATGCCTTGCCGACGCAGTCCATTACGGAAGACATTCTGCTGACGCTCGTCCTGCTGCGGAAGGGGTACGTCACCCGCTATCTACGCGAGCCGCTGGCGATTGGACTGGCGCCGGAAAGCCTTGACGCCTTTTTCGTGCAGCGGCAACGCTGGGCGCGTGGCGCGATCCAGACGCTGTATCTCGCCGCCGGCCCGCTCGGCCCCGGACTGGGCTTGATGCATCGGCTCCTGTTCTTTCCTGCGCATTGGCTCTCAATGGGCCTGCGGGCACTCGCGGTCGTGGTGGTCCCGATCGTGTTCATGTGGACGGGCCTTGCGCCTGTCGTCGACGTCACTCCTGAGTCGGTCTTCTACTACTTGTTCCCCGCGATCCTGGCGCTCAACGGCGGCATCTCCTGGTTCGCGCCGCACGAACACTTTCCGCTCGCCGCTCAGGTGTCGGCAACTATCCAGAGCTTCAAGATCCTGCCGACGGTGCTCGGGACTCTCGTCAAGCCGACGGGACATGCGTTCAGGGTGACGCCCAAGGGAGCTGCCGCGCGGCGCGAAAGCTACGCCGCTGAGATATTCTGGCCGTCGGCGGCCCTGATGGCGTTGACGGTGGTCGGCCTGGTTCTGAACACCATCCCGGAATGGCGGATGATCGATCATCCGGCCGCCTTGCCGATGGTCGCCTTCTGGTCGGTCGTGAACATCGTCGTGCTCTTCTTCGTCTGCATGACCTCGCTGCAGGCGCGGATGGGACGTGCCGAGGAGCGGTTCGATATCGACGAATCAATCTTGGTCCAGACTGAGACCGGCGAGCGGTTGTCGGGGCGCGTGAGCAACATCTCCCTCTCCGGCGCCGGCATCCTTCTCGGTTCCAGCATTGACGGTCTTCGTCCCGGAGAACCGCTGCGCGTGCACATCATGCAGGTGGGCTGGATCGACGCGATGATCGTGCAGCAAAGAGGCCAGCTCGTCGGGGTGCAATTCAAATTGCCGCAATCGCTTGAACGAGACCTGCTGATCCGCAAGCTCTTTACCGTCGCCCGTCTGAAGGGGAACGGTGTCATCGCGTGCTCGGTGAACAGGGCGATGCTCAAGAATATCTGGTCAATGGCCGCGCCGTTGCCTCACATTGTTACGAACGGCGCCAAGTCCGCATCGCTTTCGCCGGCTGAGCGTCTTCCGGCAGAGAGCCTGCTCATTCGACCTCAACCGCGGATCGACGATTTGGCACATCTTGCCGGAGTTCGAAGCGGGCATCCGGCAAGTTTCACTGAACCTGGCTTTGGCCCGGTAGCCGGCACGGTGCTCTAGGCCATCAAGCTGAGCTGATTGCTGTTGGTTCGTCGACAGGTCCGTCGATGACGACCAAGCCGGGTGACCTGCGTTGTGCCCTCGGGAGCTGTCATTTATGAGTAAATCACCCAGCTAGCCCCGCACCACCGGCCCGCCCGCCTTCTTCCAGGCATCGATGCCGCCGGCGATGTGCGCGGTGTTGGTGAGCCCGGCATTCTTGGCGGCGGCCACGGCCATCGCCGAGCGCTCGCCGAAGGCGCAGAAGAACACGACGCGGCGGCCGGTGGCGGCCGCCACCTCGCGCAGCATGCCGCCGGGCTTGAGACTGTCCTCGACGGACGGGTAGGGTGTGTGCAGCGCGCCTTCGAGCATGCCGTGCTTGGCGCGCTCGTTGGCCTCACGCAGGTCGACCAGCAGGATATCGGGCCGGCCCAGCGAGCGGATCGCCTCCACGGCGCTGAGCGCGCGGCCTTCCTTCTCCAGCTCCTCCTGATGCAGGCCGACATGCATGTTGGCCGGCACCGCCACATCCATCATCTTCGGATTGGGCAGCTTCAGGTTCGCCATCAGCTCGATATATTCGTCGACCGAGCGCACCTGGAGGCGCGGATTGTAGCGCTTCTCCTCGCCGATGGTGGAGACGGTGTCGCCCTTGTAGTCGTGCGCGGGGAACACCAGCGTCTCCTCGGGCAGCTTCAACAGGCGATTGAAGATCGAATCGTACTGCGCGCGCGACGAGCCGTTCTGGAAGTCGGTGCGGCCGGTGCCGCGGATCAACAGCGTATCGCCGGTGAAGACGCGGTCGCCCATCAGATAGGAATAGGAATCATCGGTGTGGCCGGGCGTATACATGACGTCCAGCGACATACCCTCGATCGTCACCTTGTCGCCGTCGGAGACCCGCATCGCCACCACGTCGGCCTTGCTCTGGTCGCCCATGATGGTCATGCAATGGGTGCGGTCGCGCAATTCACCGAGGCCGGTGACGTGGTCGGCATGGAGATGGGTGTCCACCGCCTTGACCAGCTTGAGGTCGAGCTCGCGCAGCAACTGGCAATAGCGGTCGACCTTCTCCAGCACGGGATCGAGGATCAACGCTTCGCCGCCGGGGCGGCTGGCGAGGACATAGCTGTAGGTGCCCGAAACGCTGTCGAAGAGCTGGCGGAAGATCATGGCGGACCCCCTGCGGGTGGCGATTTCCAAATTCTACTACGCAGCGGGACAAAAAGAGAAGCGCTTCACTGTTGGATGAAGAATAGTTGAAATATTTTTGCTGTGCGGAATGGCGCAGCCGTCCCACAATCCCAGTGTCGTCCCGGATCGGCGCTCCGCTTCGCTGCGCTTGTCCGGGATGACGGGGGAGAATGTTGCGAGGCCGTTACGGCCTGACCAGCGTGTAGCCGTTCTCGGTCAGGAACAGGATCTGCGCGACCCCGACCTGGACTGGGGTTGCGGAGGGGATGTAGTCCGGCCGCTTGCCGGTCTCCCGCTCCAGCGTGTCGACGGTGTTGAGGCAGATGTCGAAGCGCACGCCCTGCGCAATCAGGCTTTCGACCTGCTTGCGGTGGTCGCTGCCACTGCGCAGCAGGTCGATGCCGGGGCCGAACGCCACCACCTCGAGCGCGACCTTGTCCGGGTCGTAGTGCTTGATGAGGTTGTTGGCGACGCTGAGCACCAGCGCCTGCTTCCTGGCGTCGCCGTCCGAGAGTTGCAGCACGATCTTGTGCTCGGCGAACGGCTTGTCCTGCAGCGGCGCCTGCTGGGCCGCGGCCGGCGAAAAGATCGCCCACGCCAGCAGCGCCGCCGTCATCGCGCCTGATATCAGCGACTGCATCATCCCTGTGCCACCATGCCGGGATTGCCGTCCACGCCTTTCAGCGTGACGCCGGGCCCGAGGCGCTCCGGCGTCATCCGGCCCGAGCGGAGATATTTTGCGACCACATCCCAGACCGGGGCGCCCTGTTGCGCGTTGACGGACGCCCAGCCGGCTACCTTGTAACGCCCGTGCGCTTCCAGCGAACGGCCGCTATCGAGCTTCAGCTCGGAGATGCGGCTTCCGATGGTGTCAGTCGGCGTGCAGGTGTAGCTGAGGCCGCCGGCGCGCACCATGTCGCCGCCCTGCTGGTAATAGGGATCGGCGTTGAACAGATTGTCGCAGACGTCTTCCAGCACGTCCTTGATCTGGCTGCCGGTCATCTCCTGCACATAGGTCTCGGGATAGGAGATCGCGGTTTCCGCGAGCAGATCCTCCATTGTCATGGGCTGGCCGGACAGCGCGGTGACGCCCCAGCGAAAACCCGGCGACAGCGCGATCTCGGCATCGAGCTCGCGCCGCAGCGCCGTGCAGATCAACTGATCCATCGGGCCCTGAAAATTGCCGCGGCGGTAGAGCAGCCGGTCGGGCGTTGCGATCTTGCCGGACCAGTCGTTGACGTGCGGCGCGCGGACCTTTCCGATCAGTTCGGCCATCGCCGGGTCCGGCTTCAGGAGCTCGGAATAGACCGGCAGCAGATGATACCTGACGTCGCCGACCTTGCCCTTGTCGAGCGCGAGGTCGAGGACCGCCAGAAATTTTCCGTTCGAGCCGGCATTGGTGACGAGCGTGGTGCCGCCGGCGTTCTTCACCGCGACCGGCTGCGGCACGGCATCATGGGTGTGGCCGCCGAGAATGACGTCGATGCCGGTGACGCGGCTTGCGAGCTTGAGGTCGACATCCATGCCGTTGTGCGACAGCAGGATGACGGCATCGACCTTCTCGGTGGCGCGCAGCGCGTCGACATGCTTCTGCAATTCCTCGTCGCGGATGCCGAAGGTCCAGTCCGGCGTGAAACGCTTGGGGTGCGCGATCGGCACGTAAGGAAAGGCCTGGCCGACGATGGCGACGCGGTGGCCGCTGAGCTCCTTGATGGTGGAAGGCTTGAACACGCGGCCGGTTGCCTTGTCGAAGGCGCGGGCGTCGTTGAAGGCGGCTTCCTCGGTCAGGAACACGTTCTGCGCCAGGAACTCGCCCTTGAAGCGTTCGAGATTGTCCCGCAGCACCTGCTCGCCATAGGTGAACTCCCAATGGCCGGTCATCGCCTCGATGCCGAGCAGATTGGCGACCTCGACCATGTCGCGGCCCTGCATGGTGTTGGCAAGTCCGGTGCCCTGCCAGAGGTCGCCGCCGTCGAGCAGCAGCGAATGCCCGCCGCCGACATCGTTGCGCAGACGGTCGATCAGCGTTTTCAGGTGCGCGAAGCCGCCGAGCTTGCCGAAGCGCGCCGCCGATTTCTCGAACTCGAAGCAGGTGAAGGCGTAGGCGTCGGCGCTATCGGGCCGGATACCGAAATGATCGAGGAACGCGCGCCCGACCAGATGCGGCGGATGTCCTGCCATCTCGCCGATGCCGAGATTGACGCTCGGCTCGCGATAGTACACCGGGTTGAGCTGCGCATGCGTGTCTGTGATGTGCAGGATGCGCGCATTGCCGAAGCGCTCGAGGTCATAGATGCTCGCGCTGTCGGCGCCGCGCGCAAGGCGCGGCAGGCCGACGGAGACGGCGGCGGCGCCTGCACTTTTCAGGAAATCGCGGCGGCGGATCGCCATACTCAATTCTCCGCGCCTCCTCGAACGCCCCGGATAGTCCGGCAGTCTAGCGGATTTCCATCGCCTTCCAGGCTTCTTTTTCGCTCACTGCCTGGTAGATCGAGGCTTTTGCCAGCGCTTCAGCTTCCTTCGCAGCGGCGGTGGCGCGGTCGAAATCGCCGCCGTCGGCGGCTTTCTTCGCGGCTGATAGTGTCGAGACCGTGGTGGTCCATTGGTGGCGCAGGGCGGCCGCCTCCTTGGCTGCAGCTTCCGCCGCCGCATAGGCGGCCTTGTAGTCGGCTTCCGTTGCCGCAATTGCCGACGGCGTTGCCGCCATTGTCAGCAGCAGAGCCAGCACGAATGGGAACAATCTGCTCGTCATCGTGCTCATGGCCGCGCTCCCGGTCCGGAAATCGGCAGGCCGTTGCTGACATAGGAGAGGAAGTACTCGACGTCGCGATATTCGTCCGATTGCGGTTCCAGCGGAACCGCGCGGGTCTGGCTGTTGCAGGTGACGAAGCGGCGGCTGGTCGTGCCCATGCCGCTCCATTCCGAGCGATAGATCGGCATCGCATTCATGATGCCGAGCGCCGGCGCCAAAATCTCGGCGCGGATGCGCTCGCCCGGGCTCTGCACATGGCAGCTCGCGCAGGAGAAATTCATCTGGCCGCGGCGGGTGTAGAAATAGCGCTTGCCGTTCTCGAAAGCTTCGAGCGCGCGCGGATCGTCAGGGATCTTGATGTCGAAGGGCTTGCCGCGCGAGGTGAAGGCCATGTAGGCGGTCAGCGAGGCCATCTCGTCCTTGACGTAGGAGTAGGGCGCCTCGCCATTGGCCTCGCGGCAGCGGTTGAGCGCGAGCTCCAGCGTGATGACCTTGCCCTCTTTCACATCGAAATAGGGATAATTCTGGCGGATGCCGATGCCGCCATTCGGAAAACAGTCGGCGTAGGTCTTGCCGTTCTTGAACGGGGTCGCAAACATCTCCTTGCCGGCATCAAGCGCGAATTCGTAGGGCGGAAATTCTTCCTTCTCCTGCCACTGCCGCTTCAGGTCCTCGTTCATGGAATAGGGACCGTTGACGAATTCTTCCGGCTTCAGCTTGGGAAACTTTTGGAAGAAGAAGTTCTGGAACGCCTTGGCGTCCGCGGCCGGATCGACCTTGTCGGCGGCAACGACGCGCGGCGACACCGCCACGAGCGCCGTCAGCGCGGCGACGACAGAGCCAAGGAGAATTGCGAGACGCGGCTTCATCACGAAATCTTCGCGGTGGTCGTGTCCGACGCACCCTTGTTGTCGACCCAACTGATCCTGAGTTCGTCGCCCTTCTTGGCGCCCTTGAAGCTGAACTTCACATAGGGGTCCTTGGAGACCGCGGGGCCCCAATCGGCAACGAAGACGTCCTTGCCGTTGTATTCGAACTTCAGCTCCTGGATGAAATGCGCCGGGATGAGCTCGCCCTTGGCGTCCTTGACGAAGCCGGAATCCATCGGGTGCTGGATCAGCGCCTGCACCTCGGTGATGTCGCCGTTGTTGGTGGCGCGCACGCGAATGGTCGATGCCATGTAGCCCTCCTTCGCCTAACCGCCGCAGCCGCCGACGGTGACCTTGACTTCCTTGGTCGCGCTGAAAAGCTTGCCGTCGGCTTCGACCAGCACCAGCACGTTGGTGGTCTTGGCCATCTTCAGACGGTTGGCGACGGTCGGGATCGTGCCTTCCGGGATCCTGTAGCTTGCGGCCAGCGCGTTGGGATTTTCGGCGACCAGGAACGAGATCGACGTGACCTTGTCGAGCGTCGTCGTCACCGAGATCGGCACCACGCCGCCGTTCTCGGCGATCTCGGGCGCGTCGAGCTTGATCTTGTCCGACGGCTCGGCGGGCCTGCCGTAGAGCGACTTGATGGCGTCGGCCTGGCTCTTCTGCTTGAAGGCGTCTTCCGGATATTTGTCGTTGGCCGCCGCATGCGCGCTCTCGCTGCCAAATGGCAGATTGCCGAGGCCGATCAACGCGACGCAAGCCGCGCCCTGAAGGATCAGGCGCCGCGTCGGAAGAGGGCCGGGGGTTGCGTTCATCTCGAATCTCCTGGGCCGGCCGGCCGTTACAGGGTCTGGAGGAAATCGACGATCGCGTTGATTTCCTGCTCGGTCAGAATCCGGTTGCGGCCGAACGGCGGCATCACGGATTGCGGGTTGCGTTTGGGCTCGTCGCTCACGATCGCGACGAGCTCGTTTCGGTCGGGGTACTTGGCCTTGATGTCCTTCAGCTCCGGCCCGATCGAGCCGGGCAGGTCGCCGCCCTTGATGACATGGCAGGTCAGGCAGTTGCCTTTGCTGCGGTCGAAGGCCAGCTTTTGGCCATCGGCCGCGGACTGCGCATAGGCCGGGCTGGCGAGCAAGCCGACCAAAAGGGTCAGCGTGACGGCAAAAGCCACTTTGCGAGGAAAGGCTGTCAAGGCGTCGTTCCCAGGCATTAAGTCGATCGTCCAAAGCTGAAATATAAGTGCTCAAAGCACAAAGGGGATCGTCTGACAATCGAGACTATGCGCCAGCCGAATTGCGGTTAATATGCTCATCGCATTGCAACCGATAGAACAATTGTTCCCGCCAATTCGGGTGGAACAGACCAGATATTGCGGGGCTTTGAGCCGCCCCATCTTTTGTATCGTCCATTTTCCGGGGATCTCAATTGGCTGAATATGTCGTCGAATTCGGCAGGGACGGCGGGCGGGTCGAGCCCGATGGCCGCCTCGATGCACCTGCGTTCCAGCGCAACCATGAGCCGATCTGGGCCGTGCTCGCCAAACATCTCACTGGGCAGGCCGGCGACGTGATCGAGGTCGGCAGCGGCACCGGCCAGCACGTGGTGCACTTTGCCCGCCATACGCCTGATATCGTCTGGTGGCCGAGCGACCTCAATCAGCGGCATCTCAGGAGCATCGAGGCCTGGCGCGCCCATTCCGGCTTGCAAAATATCCGCAGCCCCCTGCGGATCGATCTGTCCGATCCCGACTGGTGCCCCGAGTTGAAGGCGGGGCAGGGTCCGAAGGACGTCGCGGCCGTGTTCTGCGCCAATGTCATCCACATCGCGCCGTGGCACGTGGCCGAGGGCCTGTTCACCGGGGCCGGCCGCTATTTGCGCTCCGGCGGCAAGCTGTTCCTCTACGGCCCCTTCAAGCGCGCCGGTAAGCACACCGCGCTCAGCAATGCCGTGTTCGACACGAGCTTGCGTGACGGCAATCCCGAATGGGGCGTGCGCGACATCGGTGACGTCGAGAAGCTCGCGCATAACGCCGGGCTGGCGCTCATCGAGGAGAACGAGATGCCGGCGAACAATCTGACGCTGGTGTTTTCGCGGTAGCCAAAAAAGAGGTCGTCATGCCCGGGCTTGTCCCGCTCATCCACGTTCTTTGTACCGAAGGGCAAGGCGTGGCTGGCCGGGACATAGGCGAGCGGAAGCGACGCCGTCCTTCGGACGGCTAAGCCCGGCCATGACGAAGCGCTATTCGTCCACCCAGCCGATCCTGCTCTTCAAGAATCTGAAACCCAGCACCTGGAAGCCGGCGCGCTCCTTGTTGTCCTTGCCGTAGCCGTGGCCGCCCGCGGCGGGCTCGTAGAACCAGGCCTCATAGCCCATCGCCTGCAGCTTTGCGGCCATCTTGCGGGCATGTCCGGGATGGACGCGATCGTCGCGCCGCGTGGTGGCGATCAGGATTGGCGGATAGGGCTGGCCCGGCTTTGCGTTGTGATAGGCCGAATAGGTCTGCAGCCAGTCCCACTCTTCGGGTTTGTCAGGATCGCCATATTCCGCGATCCAGCTCGCGCCCGCGAGCAGCTTTGTGTAGCGGCGCATGTCGACCAGCGGGATCGTGCAGAACAACGCGCCAAAGCGCTCGGGATAGCGCGTCAGCATGTTGGTGATGAGAATGCCGCCGTTCGATCCGCCTTCGGCGGCGATGCGTTTTGCGCGCGTCACGCCGCGCCGCACGAGATCGGCGGCGACGGCCGCAAAATCGTCATGCGATAGTTTCTTGCCGGCATAGCGGCCAGCGTCGTGCCAGCGCGTGCCGAACTCGCCGCCGCCGCGCAAGTTCGCCTGCACCGTGGTGCCGCCGCGCTCGAGCCACAGCTTGCCGAGCGCCGAATTGTAGTACGGCTTCACGGAATGCCCGAAGCCGCCATAGGCGCTCATATAGACCGGTGCATCGCCGGTCTCCTTGGCAGGACCCGTCTGCACATAGGGAATGCGCTCGCCGTCGATTGAAATGGCTTCGTGCTGGGTGACGACGAGTCCGTCGGCATTGAATGTCTTCGGCGCCTGCTTCAGCACGGTCGGGCTTTCAACGCCGCGTTCGATCAGCATCAGCGACGGCGGCGTCAGCGGATCCTGCACATTGGCGAGCAAATCGCCATTGCTCTCGGATTCATGATGATCGAAGCGCCAGACGTCGACGACGCCGATCGTGGGCAGGCCGCGCAGCGTCTCGCGCGTCCAGCCTTTGGCGGCCCCTTGGGCGGATGGCGAGCAGATCTCGAACACCGGCCGCAACTCGTCGAGGATCGGCAGCACGAGCTTGCCCGCAGTCCAGAACAGGCCCTGCAGCGCGCGCCGCGGTCCGGGTTCGAACAGAACAGTGAAATCGCGACTCCCGGCCAGAAAGGCCGACAGCGAGATGACGAGCACGGTATCGGTCGCGTGCGTTCGCCCTGCGACCGTCCATGGCTTGCGCAACTTCAACGCAAACCAGTCGCCATGCGCCTGCATCCAGACATCGGTCGGCAGATCGAGCTTCGTCATCGTGCCATCAGCGTCGCGAAGCCAGATGACGAAATTGAAAAAGTCCGACTGATCGACGATCCAGGAACGCGGAGCATCGCCGGTATGATCGACACCGGCATAGACCCTCATATTGTCGGCGCTGATCTCGAAGATCACCTCGGCCTGATCGACCGGCTGGCCGCGCCGCCACAGGCGCACGGTGCGAGCATAGCCCGAGCTCGTCGCCATGCCGTCGCCGAGCGCGCTCGACAGCAGCATCGTGTCGTGATCGAGCCAGTCGAGGCCGCTCTTGGCCTCGGCCAGAACGAAGCCGTCGGCTACGAAACTCTTCGTCTCGACGTCGAATTCGCGCAAGGTGACGGCATCGCTGCCGCCGCGCGACAGGCACAGGATCGCGCGGGACTGATCGCCGGGTTGCGAGGTCACCCAGCTGAGTAGCCAGTCCTCGCCTTCGCTCGCGGCGAGCTGATCGATGTCGAGCAGGGTCTCCCAGAAGGGGCTGGCTTTTCGAAACTCATCGAGTGTCGTTCGCCGCCAGATGCCGCGCGGGTTCTTGGCATCCTTCCAGAGATTGTAGAGATGCTTGCCGCGCCGTCCGACATAGGGAATGTTGTCCGGACGGTCGTAGATCGCGGCCAGCGCATCGCGGTCGCGCTCGAACGCGGTGTCGGAGAATTTTTCCAGCGTCACGCGATTCTGCTGTTCAACGAATGCGAGTGCGCGCGCGCCCTCGACCTCTTCAAGCCAGAGATAGGGGTCGTCGTCGGGAGCTTCGAGCGTGGGCCTGTCGTCGAGGGACATGATCAAAACTCCACGGGCAGCGGCATCAACTTGATCGATCGCAAAGCCATGACTAGCGCGGGCCGCTATTCCCTGTCCAATGTGTACCCAGGGCATGGCTTGCGTCCGTTTACGCCAGTTGCCCGCACCTGCGGGTCACTTCATAGTGACGGGAATCGCCCAGCTCGCCATCCCCTCCCGTACCAGACATTGCCGATGCTCGATGTGACAACAGCCGCCGACGAGATTGCCGACGACGCACGCGCGCGTGCCAATGTGGTGCGGCTTGCGGCGGCGCAGGCGCTCACCGGCGCCAATTCGGCGGTCATCTTCGCCACCGGCTCGATCGTCGGCGCCACGCTCGCGCCAAATATGTCGCTCGCGACCGTGCCGCTGTCGATGTACGTGCTGGGGCTCGCCGCCGGCACGCTGCCGACCGGTGCGATCTCGCGGCGTTTTGGCCGCCGCGTCGCGTTCATCGTCGGCACCGCTTGTGGCGCGCTCACCGGCCTGCTCGGCTGCTGGGCTATCCTCCACACTTCGTTCGCGCTGTTTTGTCTGGCGACCTTCCTCGGCGGCCTGTACGGCTCGGTCGCGCAATCCTATCGCTTCGCCGCCGCCGACGGCGCCAGTGCTGCGTATCGCCCCAAGGCGGTGTCCTGGGTGATGGCGGGCGGCGTGTTCGCCGGCGTGCTCGGTCCGCAGCTCGTGCAGTGGACCATGGACATCTGGTCGCCCTTTCTGTTCGCCTTCAGCTTTGTGGTGCAGGCTGCGGTCGCGCTGATCGCGATGGGCATCGTCGCCGGCGTCGACATGCCAAAGCCCGCGCCGGCCGATCTGCATGGCGGGCGCCCGCTGCTGCAGATCGTGCGGCGGCCGCGCTTTATCGCGGCTGCGCTGTGTGGCGTCATCGCCTATCCCATGATGAATCTGGTGATGACCTCGGCGCCGCTCGCGATGAAGATGTGCGGCCTCAGTGTCAGCGATTCCAATTTCGGCATTCAGTGGCACATCGTCGCCATGTACGGGCCGAGCTTCTTCACGGGCGCGTTGATCGCGCGCTTCGGCGCGCCAAAAATCGTCGCGACCGGCCTGCTGCTCGAAGCCGCCGCGGCCGCGATCGGTCTCTCCGGCATCACCGCGATGCATTTCTGGGCCACGCTGATCGTGCTCGGCGTCGGCTGGAACTTTGCTTTCATCGGCGCATCCGCGCTGGTGCTGGAAACCCATCGCCCGAACGAGCGCAACAAGGTGCAGGCGTTCAACGACTTCCTGGTCTTCGGGATGATGGCGATCGGGTCGTTCTCCTCGGGCCAGTTGCTCGCGAGCTACGGCTGGTCCGCGGTGAACATGGTGGTGTTCCCGCCGGTGCTGCTCGGGCTTGCCGTGCTCTCGCTCGCTTCTTACGCGCGCCGCCGCAAGGCGCGGCTGGAAGCTGCCATGGGTGAGTTCCCGGATCCGCTCTGACTGGCAGGAGGCTGTCAGCAGCGTTGATACTTCGATCGCTGTCGAAGTGATTTTCTGGCCGGCATTGTTACATGATGGTCGTCATAGCCAAGCCGGCGTGGCGATCGCGACGCGGGGGAACAAGGAGAAGCGCAAATGCTCGACAATCCCCGCCACGTTGCTTCGATCGACGAATCCTCGCTCCGCTACGAAGGCTGGCGTATCGTTGCGGTTTGCTTCCTGCTCGCAACCTTCGGCTGGGGGCTCGGCTTCTACGGCCAGAGCGTCTACGTCGCCGAGCTGCAGCGCCAGCACGGCTGGCCGGCGTCGCTGATCTCGGGCGGCACCACCTTCTTCTATCTGTTCGGCGCGCTGATCGTCGTGTTCGTCGGCGAAGCCGTCCGGACGCTCGGCCCGCGCATCTGCCTGATCGCGGGTACGCTGGCGATGGCGGCCGCGGCAGTCGCGATCGGCGCGGTGCGCGAACCCTGGCAGCTTTATCTTGCGGACGCCGTGCTCGCCTTCGGCTGGGCCGGCACCAGCCTTGCCATGATCACCAACACGCTGAGCCTGTGGTTCGACCACAAGCGCGGCATGGCGATCAGCCTCGCGCTCAACGGTGCGAGTTTTGGCGGCATCGTCGGCGTGCCGCTTCTGATCACCGCGATCGGCCAGATCGGCTTCTCCAATGCGATGTACCTGACCTCAGCCGCGATGCTGGTGCTGATGGTGCCGGTGATCCTGATCTTCGTCGGTCGTCCGCCGGAAAGCCACGGCTGGCACGCGGCGGCGAAGCCGCAATCATCGGCGCAGATCCGAAAGGACGCGATGCGCGATGTCGGCTTCCTCACCGTGACCATTGCGTTCGCGCTGGTGCTGTTCGCGCAAGTCGGCTTCATCGTGCATTTGATCTCGTTCCTCGATCCCGTGATCGGGCGCGAGCGCGCCGCGGTGGCGGTCGCGGTCCTGACGGCGATGGCGGTGGTCGGCCGCGTGCTGTTCTCGATGGTGATCGACCGGCTCAACCAGCGGCTCGCTGCGGCGCTGTCGTTCCTGAGCCAGGCGGTCGCACTATCAGTCATCATCAACCTGCACAATGACTATGTGCTGATCGCGGCCTGCGCGCTGTTCGGCTTCTCCGTCGGCAACCTCATCACCATGCCCTCGCTGATCGTGCAGCAGGAGTTCGACCCGCGCTCGTTCGGCGTGCTGATCAGCCTGAACGTGGCGATCAACCAGGTGACCTACGCCTTCGGCCCCGGCGTGGTCGGCCTGCTCCGCGATCTCTCCGGCGGCTATGCGCTGCCGTTCTATGTCTGCATCGCGCTGCAGGTGATTGCCGCGGCGATGATCATGGTGCGGGGACGCCCAGCGACGACTGCGTAGCGGACGACGCGCGAAAACTGCGTAGGGTGGGTTAGCCTCGCGGATTGAGCGAAGCGCAATCGGCGGGGCGTAACCCACCACTTCTGCTAACGCGGAAACACAAGAGGTGGGTTACGCCCAGCGAACTGCGCTTCGCGCAGTCGCAAGGCTAACCCACCCTACGGGTCGGTCCGTTGGGGACTAGACCTCCCGCTCCTTCAGCAACGCCTCCAGATCCAGGCGCTTGGTGAACATCGCAAGCTTGCCGTCCGGCGTGAACGGCCATTGCTCCCTGGGCTTGTCCCAATAGAGCTCGACACCGTTCTGGTCGGGATCGCGCAAATACAATGCCTCGGACACGCCATGATCGCTCGCCCCATCCAGCGTAATGCCGGCCGTGAGCACACGATGCAGCGCGTCCGCCAGTGCCGGCCGCGTCGGATAGAGGATTGCGGTGTGAAAAAGCCCCGTCGTGCCCGGCGGAGGCGGCGAGCCGCCCTTGCTCTCCCAGGTGTTGAGCCCGATGTGGTGATGATAACCGCCGGCCGAGATGAAGGCCGCGCCCGAGCCCATGCGCTGCATCAGCTCAAAACCGAGCACGCCGCAATAGAAACCGAGCGCGCGATCGAGATCGGCGACCTTCAAGTGAACGTGGCCGATCCGTGTTCCGGCGATGACGGCTGGATTTTGCGACATGGTGCTGCTCCGTTTCGCTACCTCATGTAGCGAGTGCTCCGGGCAGCGCCACTGGCAGTTCCCGAAACCCAGCGTTTCCCGATGCGTTCCTCACATGCCGACGCTGACCCAAGCCTGCGCCTTCTTGCGCCAGTCCTCGTCGAAACGTGCGGCAAGGTCCCTGGCTGCGTCAGGCGTAAGCAGCCGGTCGATGGCGGAGGTCCGGACCTCGTCGATCTCGGGAATCTCGGTATAGCCGAGGTTGGCAAGCCGCTTGTCAAAAGGGGGGTGCGTCGAATCCGGCTCGTGCTCGCGGCTCAGGCCCGCGACGGCAGCAGCGGCCATCGGGCCGGGCGCCCTTATATCTTCGAGCTGCTCAAGAATCCGCGCAAAGGGCGGGCGTGGCGCGTTGATCGCGCCCAGCACCTCTTTCTCCAAAGGCTTGAACACGAGATCGGTGAGACGCGTTCCGCACGCCTCCATCAGCACCAGGGCGCGCGCAGCCTCGGTGCGTCCAACCTGTTCGGCTGCGCCGAGATCGGCGCAAAGCTCGTTCTCCCGTGACAGCGCGCGATATTCCTTCTCGAGCCATTCGAGCATGGAATGGAGGAGGGCCCGGGCGATACGCCCGGTAATGGTTTGCTCCGGATCGGCGTAGAACAGAACGTTCTCCGAAGCCGCGATGAAATCCGCCAGGTTGGTGCCTCCTGAGGTATGCCGAAGCTGGGCATGCGCCACCTCATGGGCGATGACGGCGCGAACGGCACGCTCGTCAAGGATGATCAGCAACGGAAGACCGACGGTCATCGTGACGTGTCGCCTGAACAGCCCGGCGTATCGGCTCACCTCGCCGATCGATGCGTTGAAATCGGTGTCGATCAGCAGGGTGCGGTTTGATCGGACAAAGCTGTGATCGAGATCCTTCCACATCGCCCAGAGGCCCGGGGCGGTCTCCTCGTTCGCTTCGAAGCTTCGATGCTTTCGCGAGGGCAGGAGCAGGAGGCCAATTGCGAGCGCCACCGCGGCCGTGAAAATCGGGAACACAAGCGGGGCCGTGACCAGCGCCGCGATCGTATAGCGATCCATGGCCATCAACCAAATGGCCAGGATCGCGCAGGCCAATGCCACGACCGGAAGAACCGCGTAGCGACCAAGACGCAGGATGATTTTCAGGACAAGGCGATTCATCCGCGTTTTGACAGCGGAGCGATTCGAATCATGCCTTGCCGCAAGAGCCATTGCTCTGATGCAGACTGGCGGTGTCGGCGCGGCCCTGGCTTTCCGTGACCTGGATGAGCGTGATCGCACCGGGCGTCACGATTCCCATCTGCGGCTGGGCGGAGAGGTAGGTGGTGCTGCCGGCGCGCAGGTCGACGCTCACCTTCTCGCTCCCTTGCCCGAACAAATTGCTGCTCAGCGGCAAATTGTTGACAGCGACCTCGTGGCGGCCCGGAGGCAGCTCGCACGCTATGAACCCCGCCGCTTGACTGCCGCCAATCACGCGTCCATCGACGGCATAGTTAGGCTGAATCGCAAATCCCAGGGCCGAACTGCGATAGACCACCAGCCGTGCAGCACCTGACTTGACGTTATCAGTGAGAGCCTGGCCGCCCATCGGCCCCGATGCACATCCCGCGAGAAACGCGGCCACGACAAAAATCCCCAGACACCTTCGCATTCTCGCCCCAAGATCATTCCAATTGTCCCCGCGGCATCATTGTCAGGGTAGTGGCTGAAGTCAACATCGACCTCAGGTCGTGGAGGGCAGGTTGGTGTTAGCGCCACCCAAGTGCCGGCGCGACGTGGGTCAAAATCGCTTCGATCGCATGGGCGCAGTAGGCCACGCCCAACTGGTTCGGCACGGTCAGCAGCAGCGTGTCGGCCTCGGCGATGGCTTCGTCCTTCCGTAGCTGCTCGATCAGCACGTCAGGCTCCGCCGCATAGCTTCGGCCAAAAATCGCGCGGGTGCGCGGGTCGATGAAGCCGATCTGGTCTTCCTCCTCGCCGCCGCGGCCAAAGTAGGCGCGGTCGCGATCGTCGATCAGCGCAAAGATGCTGCGGCTGACGGAGACGCGCGGGGTGCAGGTGTGGCCGGCCTCTTTCCACGCGGCACGGTAGGCGCGGATCTGCGCGGCCTGCTGAATGTGAAAAGCCTCGCCCGTCTCGTCGCTCTTGAGCGTCGAGCTCTGCAGGTTCATGCCGAGCTTTGCCGCCCACACCGCCGTTGCGTTCGAGCCGGCGCCCCACCAGATCCGTTCGCGCAGGCCTTCGGAATGCGGCTCGAGCCGCAGCCGCCCCGGCGGGTTCGGAAACATCGGCGTCGGATTGGGTTCTGCAAAACCTTCGCCGCGCAAAATGTCCAGAAAGACTTCGGCGTGACGGCGGCCCATGTCGGCGTCGCTCGCGCCCTCGGCGGGGCGATAGCCAAAATAACGCCAGCCGTCGATCACCTGCTCCGGCGAGCCACGGCTGATGCCGAGCTGCAGCCGTCCGCCGGCGATGAGATCGGCGCTGCCGGCGTCCTCGGCCATGTAGAGCGGGTTCTCGTAGCGCATGTCGATGACGGCGGTGCCGATCTCGATGCGGCTGGTCTTTGCGCCGACGGCTGCGAGCAGCGGAAAGGGCGAGGCGAGCTGGCGCGCAAAATGATGGACGCGGAAATAGGCGCCGTCCGCGCCGAGTTCTTCCGCCGCGACCGCAAGCTCGATGGATTGCAGCAGCGTGTCCGCAGCCGAGCGGGTCTGCGATTGCGGCGAGGGCGTCCAGTGCCCGAAGGAGAGAAATCCGATCTTTTTCATGGGACATCTATGGATGAACGGGCGGGATTAGTCTTCTGACATTTGGGCGAGGCGCAAGACTTTGCCGCGACCGGCTTCTGAAATTGCAGGGATTGCGCCGGCGCACCCGATCTGCCCGACGCGTCAATAGCTTCGCAACATCCACACCGCACCGCGCCGGCGATCGCCGGCCTACTGTGTATGGGGTTGTTTCGATGCTTTTGTTGCAGGGGCACAAAAGCGTCGGGCCGAATCCAATCTTTGACCCGCTACTTCATCACCCGCAGGCCCTTGGTCGTGAAGCGCTGGGTCTTGCCGCCGGGGCGCAACGGGCGCTTCGTGCCGGCGGCCTTGCCCGTGCCGGGCGGCTGGTGCGCCGGCACGAGTTGTTCCGGGCGCGGGCCGATCAGATCGGCGCGGCCCATCTGCTTCAAGGCCTCGCGCAGCACCGGCCAGTTGTCGGGGTCGTGATAGCGCAAAAACGCCTTGTGCAGCCGGCGCTGCCGCAGGCCCTTGATCGCCTCGACCTTGTCGCTGCCGCCGCGACGCACCCCGCGCAGCGGATTGACGCCGGTGTGGTACATCGCCGTCGCCGTTGCCATCGGCGAGGGCAGGAAGGTCTGCACCTGGTCGGCGCGGTAGCGGTTCTTCTTGAGCCACAGCGCGAGGTTCATCATGTCCTCGTCGGTCGTGCCCGGATGCGCCGCGATGAAATAGGGGATGAGGTAGTATTTCTTGCCGGCCTGCTCGGCGGCGGCATCGAACATCCGCTTGAAGCGGTTATAGGCACCGATGCCCGGCTTCATCATCTTGTCGAGCGGACCGCGCTCGGTATGCTCCGGCGCGATCTTCAGATAGCCGCCGACGTGATGGGTGACGAGCTCCTTGATGTATTCGGGGCTCTCCACCGCGAGGTCGTAGCGCACGCCCGAGGCGACCATCACCTTCTTGATGCCCTTGGTCTCACGCACCTTGCGATAGAGGCGGATGAGATCGTCATGCGAGGTGTTGAGGTTCGGGCAGATCTCAGGGAAGACGCAGGACGGCCGCCGGCACGCCGCCTCGACCTTCGGATCCTTGCACGCCATCCGGTACATGTTGGCGGTGGGGCCGCCGATATCAGAGATCACGCCGGTAAAACCCGGCGTCTTGTCTCTGATACGCTCGATCTCGCGCAGGATCGAGCCTTCGGAGCGGTTCTGGATGATGCGGCCCTCATGCTCGGTGATCGAGCAGAAGGTGCAGCCGCCAAAGCAGCCGCGCATGATGGTCACCGAGAATTTGATCATCTCCCACGCCGGGATGCGCGCATCGCCATAGGAGGGGTGCGGCGCGCGGGCGTAGGGCAGGTCGTAGACCGCATCCATCTCCTCGGTGGTGAGCGGGATCGGCGGCGGGTTGAGCCAGAGGTCGCGGTCGCCATGACGCTGCACCAGCGGCCGCGCGTTGCCGGGATTGCTTTCCCGGTGCAGCACGCGTGAGGCGCGCGCATAGGCTTCCTTGTCCTGCTCGACCTGCTCCAGGGCCGGCAAACGGATCACGGTGTTGCCGCGCTGCCGCGCCGCGCCCTCGTCGGCGGAGTCGAGATCGTCAGCATGCAGCTCGGTGTAGTCCTCAGGCACGCGGCGGAACAGCGCGACGCCCCTGATGTCGTCGAGCTCGCGCGGCGCTTCGCCGCCAGCTAACCGATGCGCCACCTCGACGACGGCGCGCTCGGCATTGCCATAAAGCAGAAGGTCGGCCTTGGCGTCGGCAAGGATCGAGCGGCGTACCTTGTCGGACCAATAGTCGAAATGCGCGATGCGCCGCAGCGAGGCCTCGATGCCGCCGAGCACGATCGGCACATCCTTGAACGCCTCGCGGCAGCGTTGCGCGTAGACGATGGTGCAGCGGTCCGGCCGCTTGCCGCCTTCGCCGCCGGCCGTGTAGGCATCGTCATGGCGCAGGCGGCGGTCCGCGGTGTAGCGGTTGACCATCGAATCCATGTTGCCGCCGGTGACGCCGAAGAAAACCTTGGGCTTGCCCAACGCCTTGAACGGCTCGGCCGAATGCCAGTCCGGCTGCGCGATGATGCCGACCCGGAATCCCTGCGCCTCCAGCAGCCGGCCGATGATCGCCATGCCAAAACTGGGATGGTCGACATAGGCATCGCCCGTCACCAGCACGATGTCGCAGGCATCCCAGCCGAGCGCATTCATCTCGGCGCGGCTCATGGGGAGGAACGGAGCCGGCTTATTGGGGCGCGCCTGGGCCATCAGGGGCTTGTCGGCGGCGATAATCTGGATGTTCATGGGCCTACGGATAAGACTCCGGGCCGGCGAATTCAACCAATAGACGCCTGATAGATCGCGGTTCCGCGCATGGCGGCCGTAGTCTTACGCCCCGCCGAGTGCCCGCCGCACGTCTTCGGCGGTCGCCGGTTCCGCGCCCTCGGCGCGCACCAGGCGCACGGCATCCTCGACCAGGCGGAGATTGGTTGCCGTCGAGCCCAACAGCGCATCCTCGAGTCCGACCCGGATATGGCCGCCGCGGGCGACCGTGTCGACGACCAGCGGCGTGATATCGACGCCGAGGCCGGAGATCATCCAGGGCGCGCCACGCGCTTCCTCCTCGACAAGCGTCACGAGCGCCGCCAGTCCGTAGGGCTTTGGCGGAAAGCAGAACGCAAACTGCTGCGAGAACATGAAGCGGTAGATCGGTGTCTTCACGCCGCTCGCGCGTGCCAGCGTAGCACCTGCGCGGATAAACCCCGGCTCGTAGATGGCAAACGCCGGGTGGATGCCGTGCCGCACGGCAACGCTGAGCCCGTGCCTTATATGGCTCTCCGGGTTGAGATAGGTCTCCGCCGGCTTGGCCTGCGCCGTCGTCGTTGTCAGCGTAAAATTGACGCTGCCGGGATCGACCACCGCGAATTCGAGGAGGCCGCGTTCGGCGAGCGCCTCGATATGGGCGAAGCGCGCCGTGGGGTCCGCAACATTGCCGCGCGCGTCGAGGCCGGGAATGGACGGATAGACGGGAACGTCGATCGTGGCGCGAATGCCCTCGATGATGCGCGCATAGACCTGCCAGTCAAACGTCTGCGGCCCGCCGCCGTCATAGGCGTGGGTGTGGATGATGGCCGCGCCCGCGCGGGCGCAGGCGATGCCCTCGGCGACGATGGCCTCGATCGTATCGGGGATGCCGGGCTGGTAGGCGCGGCTCCACGGCCCGTTCAACGCCGCCTCGATCCAGACTTTTCGCATGGCGAGACCTCCCGTCGGTTGTTTGGCGTGGCGACGAGTTCTACTCGACCGCTTCGACGATCCGTATGTCGCGCTCGGCGCCGTCGCCGAGCAAATCATGCGCGGCCTGATAGGCCGGGCTGGCGTACGCCACCCTTGCGCTTTCCACACTATCGAACTCGATGAGAACGACCCGCTCCATCAGGCCGAGTTCGAAGGCCGCCGCCGGGATGCCGCGCGCGAGCACGCGGCCACCAGCAGCTTCGAGGGCGGGCCGCGACGCCTTGGCATAGGCTGCCATCGCGTCGGGGTTCCTGATCGAGCGGTATGTCGCGACCCAGTATGCCTTGGGCATGTGTTCTCCAATCATGCTTCGCCGCTTCCAACCTGCGCGGCTGGCGATTACGCTCTCTAGCACGCAAATCAGGGAGTTCCGAGCACTGCATGGCCGCATCGCGTCATCTTGCCGTTGTCATTGCGGTCTCCGCCTTCGCACTTCTGTGCGCGACGCTTGTCAACGCAGCAGCTGCCACTGCGCTCGCGCCGCGGCAGTCCGAGGCGCGCGACGCCTATGATCGCGCATTGAGTAACTTCAGATCGATCCTCGGCGAGCGCCGCCGCCAGATCGACGCCAAGGAGCCGCTGCCGGACCTGCCGGGGCAGGCGCTTTACCTTGCCCGCGTCAGCGTCATGAGCACCTACAAGGATCTCACGGACGCGCTGCCGTCGAAGATCGGGCGGCCGAACAAGTTCGAGATCCCGCCGGCCTATTTTGACGCCGACAACGAGCCGCTGCTGGACGAGTACCGAAAACTGTTCGACGTGATGGAGCGGCCGCCGGCCTATGCGCAGGCCTCGCCGACGCCATTCAAGGATGTCGTCGATCTCGCCATCGCGATCGCACGAGCGAAAGGCCTTGATGCGAAAGACGCCGAGGCCGCGGGCCGCATCAGCCTCGGGATGTTCTTTGCGGAGACCAACGGCAATCAGAACGTCGGAAACGGGCGCTCGAACAGCTACAAGGGCAGCTATCAGACCGGGCCGTCCGAGGATCGCAACGGCCGCAAGCGCTGGGCCGCGATCAAGGAGAAGATCGCCGCCGAAGATCCGCAGATCATCGCGCGCGACGCCAAGGAAGAGGTGCGCGCCGCCGGTATCGACCAGCGCTACAATCACTGGACCGCTGTCAGAAACGGATTGATGAATGCGCATGCCGATCTGTTTGTGCAGATACCCGCCATCGCAAAAATGCTGCCGGACCCGGTCGACCAGATGAAGGTGTTTGAACTGATCCAGATCGTGCCGGCGCCGACAAGGGCGGCGCTACGATCGGGCAATTTCCTTCAGACCCGGGTGTCCGATCCGACCATCATGAAATATCTGCGCAACAACAGCGTGTTCGCGTTCGGACAGGCCGACCGCGCGCGGACATCTGCGACCTTCCGCGAGATCATGGATGCGATGTGGCTGTTCAACGTCAAGTTCGAGCGCGCGCTGGCTGAGTTCGACGTGGTCAAGGCGCGGGGCCGTCCGTGAAAATCGGGCTGACGGCCGCTTGTCTACCAGGCGAGCTGCATGAGCAATGGAAGCACGATGCCGATGGCCCGTTCGATGTCGCGGTAGTCGTCACGGTAATGCCGTTGCGCGGCCATCTGGCGATGCCTTGGTTTGGGCTGAGCCAGTCTTTCGCGCTTGCCGCTGGGGGCAGCCTTTGTATCCGCCGGATTGCCTTCAACCGGCGCTGCGATCGCCGGCCTTTGTTCGACGGGCGCTGCCTGAACGGGCTTCGTCACGGTCACGGCGGGCCGCTCGACATAGGTCGGTGTGGCCGGCTTTTGCTCGGCGGGCGTAGTCTGAACGGGCTGCGTCGCTGATATGGCCGGCTGGTCGACAGGAAGTGCGGAGGCAGGCGTTTGCTCGATGGGTGTTGCGGCCTGAGCGGGCTTTGCCTCGGTCACAGCAGCAGACTCAGGTGACGCGATGGCCGGCTTTGGTTCGACTGGCGGAGCCGGAACGGCTTTCGTCTCCGTCACAACAGGCGGTACGACAGGCGATGCCGGGGTCGGCTTCTGCTCGATGGGCGCAGCCTGAACAGGTTTTGTCTCGATCGGTGCATGCGGCTTGGCGGCCGTCGGTTTATGCTCGACAGGCGCGGGCTGACCGGGTTTCGCCCTGGCTGCCGTGCCGTCTTCCTCGTCCATCACGGCGCGGCATCCGGGGCTGAGACTGCCCTTGTTCCGCCGCATGCACGCGATGATCCTCGAAATGTTTGGTATTTCCGAGCTGCAAAGGCGGAACGCGTCGCCCGTGCACATCTGGCGCGCCCGGGCGCTGTAGGCAGAGCTCGGCGAGCTCACGACGCTCGAGAGCGAAAGCGCGACACCCAATGTCAGGCCGATCTTGCGGAGTGTACCGATGCGGGGCGCGGTCATGCTTGCGTCCGTCGTTCGATGGGTGAACTGGCCAAGCCTGCCCCATCGAGACGGATACGACTGTGATCAAGCGCACGTTAAAAGGCGTCGAACGATGACCGATGCTGGCGTTAGCCCGGCCCGGCCGCATCATTGGCGGCATAGCGCAGCAGCAGCCGATGCGTCGGGTAGAAGATGATGGCAGGCAGGCCGACCATCAGCATCACGAACCAGAGCGGGCCCGGCATAAAACTCTGGACCGCGGCGTCGCTCGGGCCGAACACGTAGTTGATGTTGACCGGCAGATTGTCGGCCGCGGCGGGAGGAGCCGGCATCAGGAAGTAGCAGACCGACAGCAGCACCCAGGACGCAACGGTCCACACCGCGAAGGCGCGGCGATCATAGCCGAGGCGCCAGACCAGGTAAGCCAGCACGAAGGGCAGCCAGAAGTGGAAGAACGACAGGCCGCGCGTGAACAGCGGCAGCTTTGCGTCGAACATATAGGCCGTCATCCCCGTCAGCGGCACGCCGGCGGCGGCGCCGAGGAAGTCGACTGCCCAAAGCGCCTGCGGCAGCAGGATGCCGACCGCGGGCGCCGATGCCAGCAGCGGGTTCTCCAGCCAGATCGCAAGCAGGCCGGTGAGCAGCGCGATGTCGCAGAAATAGAGGAAGTTGGTTGGCCCGTAGGCGACGAGATAGGTCGGCACCAGCACGGCGCAGAAGGCGCTATAGGCGAGCTTGAACCAGAGCGGAATGCGCGGCTCGGCGGTGGTGTCCGTCGGAGTTGCAGCCAGGTCTGATGCTTGCATGGTGATGGCGAGTGCTGTCTGCGATGAAGGGGCGCGCGGGAATCTCGATTGCGCTTCAACCGGCACGAGAGTGCGGTCGCATGCCCCCTGCGTCAAGCAACGGTATGGCGCAAAGTTAATGAGAGATTGAATTTGGTGCTGTGGAGATTGTAGCGCGCATGAGCGAAGCGATATGCGGGCTACGATCCGTCGTTCGTCAGCTCGTCTTCACCTTCGACAGCCCTGCGGCTTTCGCGGGTTTTGCCGGCGCGCGATGGTCCCGCGCCGTCACGCGCTTCGTCTTCTTCGCGTCCGCGGTCGCGTGCGCCACCTTCGCGCCGCCGCGGCGGGACGCATATTCCTGGCCGTCGATCGGGCCGACATGTGGCGGGTCGCGATCGAGATAGGGACGTCCGATTCCATACGCCTTGCCGTTGGCGTCGACCCATTTCCAGAGCTTTTCGGTCGACACCCAGCGCTGCGCGCGATTCCTGCCGTCGACGCTGACGATGTCCGCCGCGAGCCCATGGCCGTAGCCGCCGCGCAGGCTGCCGCCATGGTACGACCGGTTGCTGGCGGCCTTCAGGCCGCTGGCGATCGACTGCCGGTAGTCGTCACGGAACGCGCTGGTGATGCCGGGCGACAGGCCGGCCGCTTCCGCCGCATGGAGCACGTGGTACAGTTTCAGCTTGAAGCTGCGGTCCATGCCGCCGATCACATAGTCCATCATCGACATGCCCGAGCGATCGGCCGCCTTCGGATCCTTCCAGGTAAAGTCCTGGTCGACGAGCTTTGTGAAGGTCCGGGTGACCATCACCGTCTTGCCCTTGCGCTTGACCGCCACCTTGCGCTGGTCGCGCTCCTTGATCGTGTCCTCCTTGGGCGTGCGCTGATAGAGCGCCCACAGATAGCGATCGATGCAGGGCTCGACGACGAGGCATTCGTCGACGATCTCGAGCGAGCTCACGGCCTCCTTCACGGCTTCCCGGGTCTCGCTCGCTTCCTGCTCCGGCGTGTTCGCGATGTCGGTCTGCACGGAAGGAGTTTCCGGCAGCAGCATCTCCGATGGACTTGCCAGCGCGACCTGCACCGGCGGCGCATCGGGCGGCGGAATTTCGGATGGAGCGGCCATAGCGGCTTGTACGATCGGGGCGTCGGCCGGCAGCATTTCGAAGGAAGCGATGTCCTCGATGACGGGTGCTGCTGCCTTGTTGGCAGCGCGCGGGTTGGTGGTGACGATGTTCGTGGCTGATACGTTCGCCATCGCCATCTCGATCAGACGGCCATAGCGATGGCCCGTTGCGGTCGTTTCGGAAGGGGAGGAGGAGGCAGGTACGCTGATGTCCGCGATAGCAGTTGCGCCGGTGGTCTCGACTGCAGCCGAACCGAAGCTTCCGATCCAGCCGACAATGCAGGCGCCGAGAACAGAGGTCCGGGCGAGGGCGACCGGGATCAGCGAGAGTTGCCGCGGGTTCATCATCTGGGCCTCCGAAGGCTCCCCCCGAGGAAGCCTGGTTGAATAGCCACGCATGCGGACACGGGGATTGTTCGAAGGGTGATGTGGCAGTGCAATGGCGCAATTGGCCGTTTCGGTCGCTTTTCCGGGAACTGTTGCTTGCGGGCAACGTCAGATGGCGCGGCGAAAAGACGGGATCGCTAGGATTCGCTGGCATTGAATGTCAATTTTGAGGAGAGTGCTTCGTTCGGTGCTGTGCTGCACCACCGCCGTGGCTCGAAGGTCACTCGATCACGTCGTCGGCCACCAGCAGGAACGCGCGGGCAACGGTCAGGCCCAGCTCGCGCGCCGTCCTGAGATTGATCACCAGCTCGAACTTGATCGGCTGCTCGACGGGCAGCTCCGCCGGCTTTGCACCTTTGAAGATCCTGTCGGCATGGGCGGCCGTCTGCCGCGCGAGATCGGACTGGTTCGCGCCATAGGCCATGAGGCCTCCAAAATCCGCGAACTCCCGGGCGGCCCCCATCGCCGGAAACCGGCTGCTCGCCGCAGCGGCGGCAATGCGCCTGTATTCGCCGAACAGCATCGGGCTCGGCATGACGATGAGCGCCTGGGCGCGCGCGCTCGTCATCGCCTCGAAGGCGCCGGCGATCTGGTCGGGATTTGCCGCCGGCACAAGTTGAAGCTGCAGGCCCAGCGTCCGGGCCGCGACCTCCATCTCGCTCCGGATACCCGCCATGGTGCGCTCGCTATAGGCATTGGGATGCAGCAGCGCCGCCACGCGGGAGAGGCCGGGAACGACCTCTTGCAACAATTGAAGACGTTTGGCGACCAGCTCCGGTCCGAGGAACGTCGTGCCCGTCACGTTGCCGCCCGGCCGTGCCAGGCTCGCCACCAGCTCGTCGGCAACCGGATCGGCCATGCCGATTGCCACGATGGGAATCGTGCTCGTTGCCTGACGTGCCGGCCGCGCCGCGGTCGTGCTGATCGTGACGATGATGTCCGGCTTGCGCCCGGCCAGCTCGGCCGCCAGCTCGCGCAGCCGGTCGGAGCTTCCATTGGCGAATTGGCGCTCCACAACGAGGTTCTTGCCCTCCGTGTAGCCAAGCTCGCTCAACCCCTTCAGGAAGGCGTTGAGCATGTTGAAGGTGGGATCGGGAGGCTCGGAGCGGCCAGGCGACAGAATGCCGATCCGGCGCGGCGCGTCCTGACGCTGTGCGTGTGCCGGCCGCATTGCGGCTGCAAGCAACAGACCGGCCGTGAAGTCCCGCCGCCTCATTGCACAACGCCCCAGACCGCTTCGGCCATGTCGGGATCGTAGCAGGTTGTGGCGGCGCGGCGCGTGGAAAATCGCCGCGGCCTACCGCTGATATCGCCCGTTGGACGGATCAGGCCCGGCGCTCAACCGACGTTCAACACTTTCGTGTAGGTCAGGCCCGAATTGTTGATGTGCGTCGTCATCAGCTTTGCAAAAGCATCGAGATCGCCGCGCGAGAATAGTTGCACCAGCGTGCGGTGCTCGTCGAACGAGGCCTGGGTTTCGACGTCAATCGGCGAGCTCACATTGGTGCGCAGCGCTGCGACGCGGCCGGAGACGAGCTGGTAGGATTCCTCGAGATAGCGATTGCCGCAATGTGCGAAGAAGGCCTCGTGCAGCGCCGTGTCCGCGTGCCCATAGGCGATCCGGTCCTTTGCCGCAAAGGCCTGCGCCATCGAATCCATCGCAGCCTCGATCGCCGCGATCGTGCCGGCATGATCGTGACGATAAGCGAGTTGGGCGGCCTTGGGCTCGATCACGGTCCTGAAGGAGCAGAGCGCTGCGATGTCCTCCGCGCTCGGCGTGAACACGAAGCTGCCAACCTGCGGGCGGATCACCACCAGTCCCTGCGCCTGCAACAGGCCCATCGCCTCCCGCACCGGGGTGCGGCTGACGCCGAAGGACTGTGCGACCATCTCTTCCGAGATGGCCGCACCAAGCGCGAACTCGCCGTCGATAATGGCCTCGCGCAGCCGCAGCATCACCCGCTGCGACAGCGATTTCGGCGAATCGAGCTTCAGCGACTTCATCGGCCCTCCTGCATCCATTCTAACGGTTCGCAGGGGCGGTGTCGTGCGCACCGAAGTTATCATATCGGTTAGATGACCTTGCCGGGATTGAGCAGCTGATCCGGATCGAGCGCGGCCTTGAGCGTGCGCATCAGGGCGATCTCGGCCTCACTGCGCGCGTGTCCCAGCCATTGCTTCTTCAGCGTGCCGATGCCGTGCTCGGCGGAGACGCTGCCGCCCATCTCGCGCACCAGGCCGTAGATGATCGCGTCCATCTCGGCCTTCGGCTGCCGCTCGATCGGAAGTCCCGTCACCCAGGACACGAGGTGCAGATTGCCGTCTCCGATATGGCCGTAATAGACACTCTCGCAACCCGCGATGCCGTTGGCGAGATCAGCCTTGCAGCGCGTGGCGAACTCGTCCATGCGGCCGACGGCAAGGCCGATGTCGTAGGCATTGTGCGGGCCCAGCACTTGGCCGAACTCGGCGCAGATGTCGCGCACTTCCCAAAAGGCTTTCGTCTGGGCCAGCGATTGCGCGACGGCCGCGTCCGCAAGCAGCCCGCGCTCCATCAAATCCTCGAGCCAGCTCTGGAAGCGCGGCGCATCGATGCTCTCGTCGGTCCCTTGCGCCTCCACCAGCACATAGAAGCCGTGGCCGGCGCCGACCGGCGGCCGCACGCCTGCGCGCGCGGTGATGACGTCCCAATAATCCGGCCACATCACTTCGAAAGCCGAGAGCAACGGACCGAGCCCGCTGCGCGCGGCGTCGAGCAGCGCGACGACGGCGGAATAATCCTTCAGTGCACAGAGCGCGGCCATGGTCGAGCGCGGTTTTGGAAACAGGCGGAGCACCACACGGGTGATGATGCCGAGCGTGCCTTCCGAACCGATGAAGAGATGCTTCAGATCATAGCCGGCGTTGTTCTTGAGCAGCTTGTTGAGGCTGGTCATGACCGTGCCGTCGGGCAGCACGACTTCGAGGCCGAGCACCAGCTCGCGCGTCATGCCGTAGCGGATCACGCGATTGCCGCCGGCATTGGTCGAGAGGTTGCCGCCGATCGCGCACGAGCCGCGCGACCCCAGATCCAGCGGGAAGAAGAAGCCGGCCTCGTCCGCCGCCTTCTGAATCGTCTCCAGCGGCGTGCCTGCCTTCACTGTGATGGTCGCGGACGCCGGATCGATCTCCTCGATGCCGACCATGCGCTCCAGCGAGATCGCGACCCAGCCCGGCTCGGGCGCGGCGCCGCGACACAAGCCGGTCAGGCCGCCCTGGGGCACGAAGGGCAGGCGCGCCTTGCGGCAGGTGATGATGGCGTCGGCGACGCCAGCGGCATCGACCGGACGGATCACCGCGCGCGGACGATTGGGCAAGCTCGCGCTCCAGTCGTTGCAATTGCGCGCGGGCACATCGGCATCGACCAAGACGGCCTGCGGGCCCAGCCGGCGTTGCAGGGCGCCGAGCAGGTGCTCGGATCGTTCGGGCAGCGTCATCGCGTCCATGCAGGAACCTTTGGTGGCCGGTCTGGTTTTGGCAGCTCGATTGCTTTCTACTTGTATGTAAGGTACAAGAGCAAAAGTAAAGGGGGCGAAACGCCCCGGATCGGCCGTAAAATACCGGTTGATCAACGACTTAGCGCAAATGCGCGGATGAAGGGCGGTATGATGGCGGAAGCGATTCGTGGATTCTGGGTGGCGTCGGCCACCCCCCTGACGGCTGACGGTCAGGTCGATAACGCCCAGCTCGCCCGGCACGCCCTCCAATTGTTCGGCAAGGGTGTCGACGGCGTCGTGCTGTTCGGCACCACCGGCGAGGGCACTTCGTTCAATGTCGCCGAGCGTGTCGCGACCGTGGAGGCGCTGCTGAAGGCCGGCGTTGCCGCGCCCCGCATCGGCATCGGCGGCGGTTTCCCGGCGGTCAGCGACGCCGTCGCGTTGACCCGTGGCGTGCTGAGCCTCGGCATCAACCACGTGCTGTACCTGCCGCCCTATTTCGATCGCAGCGTCACGCCCGAAGGCATCGAGGACGCGTTTGCCGCGATCATCGACGGCGTGGCCGACGATCGCTTGCGCGCTTACCTCTATCACATCCCGCAGGTCTCGGGCGTTGCCATTCCGCCGCCGGTCGCAGCGAGCCTGCGCAAGCGCTACGGCAAGGTCGTTGCGGGCCTGAAGGATTCCAGCGGCGATTTCCGCCAATTCCAGACATTCCGTGCCGCCGCTCCCGAGCTCGCGATCACCGTCGGCAATGAAGCCGACATTGCCCGCGCGGTCGCGGCCGGCGGTGCCGGCACGATCTGCGGCATGGCCAATGTCGTGCCCGACCTCGTCAAAGGCATGCTGCGCGGCGCCGATGTCGAAGCGCGCATGCAGGCGGCGATCGACGTCGTGATCAAGACGCCATCATTCCTGCCGACACTGAAAGCCATCCTCGCCGCTCAGACGGGCGACGCCGGCTGGCTGCGCGTGCGTCCGCCGCTGCGCCCGCTCTCGGACGGAACGGCGTTCAAGCTGAAGCTGGATGAACTGACGAGCCCTGCCATCGCGTGACGGCGCAGGGCATGACCGGAGCCCGATCCATGCGACGCGACACGTTGATATTTGTCGCCTGGTACTCATGGGTCGCCGTGCTCCTGGCGACGCTGGGCTATTTCTTCTTCGGCTGAGAGACGGCGGCCGCCTAGCCAACCGCTCCATATTCGTCCAAAAGCTTGAGCCTCGTCTTTCGTCCGCCAAGGCTCTGCACGCCATGACTCTTCCGACCGTCACCCCCGCCGACATCCGCCGCGCGCTGCTGCTGCGCGAGGAGATCGCGCTGCTTGATCTCAGGCATGAGGCTCAATTCGCCACGGGACATCCGCTGTTCTCAGCCAACATGGCATCGGGACGGATCGCACTCGAAGCCGAGGCGCGGCTGCCGCGCAAGGACGTGCCGATCGTGCTGTATGACGACGGCGAAGGATTGGTTGCGCCGGCGGCCGACCGCTTCGAGGCGCTGGGCTACACCAACATCAGCGCACTTGCCGGCGGGCTCACGGCCTGGCGCGCGGCCGGCTACGAAGTCTTCGAGGACGTCAATTCCTACGCAAAAGCGTTCGGCGAGCTGGTCGAGGCGCGCCGCCACACGCCATCGTTCAGCGCAGACGAAGTCGCCGGCCTGATCGCAGACAAGGCCAATATCGCGATTCTCGATGTCCGCCGCTTCGACGAATACGCCACCATGAACATCCCGGGCTCGGTCAGCGTGCCCGGTGCGGAGCTCGTGCTGCGCGCAGGGATCGCGGCGCCCGACCCTGATACCACGATCATCGTCAACTGCGCCGGCCGCACGCGCTCGATTATCGGCACGCAGTCGCTGATCAATGCAGGTGTCCCCAACAAGGTGCGCGCGCTGCGCAACGGAACGATCGGATGGACGCTGGCCAGGCACGAACTCGACCACGGCTCCGCGCGACGCGGCGGCATCGGTCCGTTCGACGGCGCCGAGGCCAATGCCCGCGACGTCGCCTACCGCGCCGGCGTTCGCCACATCGGGGCAGACGCAATGCAGGCGCTGTCAGCGCAGGGCGGCCGTACGCTCTACCGCTTCGACGTGCGCGATGCGGAGGAGTACGCGCGCGGCCATCTAGCGGGCTTTCGCCACTATGCCGGCGGCCAGCTCGTCCAGGAGATCGACATGGCCGCGCCCGTCCGCGGCGCGCGCATCGTGCTTACCGACGACAGGCGCGTCCGCGCCGACATGACGGCATCGTGGCTCGCGCAGATGGGATGGGAGGTCTATGTCCTCGAAGGCGGCTATGACGGCGCGCTGGAGGTTGGCCCGCCGATCGTCCTGCCCAAGCCCGATCCGGCGCATCGTTACCGGCGTCCGTATGAAGGCACCGACGTCGCCGAGCGCGCGATGCAGGCCTATCTCGATTGGGAATACGGTCTGGTCGAGCAGCTCCGCCGCGACGGGACGCATGGATTCTTCGTGATTTAAGACGCCGGATGATACCGGTAGCCCCGGCATTTGGCCGCGGCCGCCTTGAGCAGCCTGATGGTGAGGGCGTCGAGCATGCGCTTGATCGGCCTTTCGATCCGCGCGAGGACATGGGCGAGCGTCATGGGCGGTTCCGGGCAATGAGGAAAACTATGCTGGGCAAGTCCTAGCCCGTCCGCGCCCGGAAAACTGTGCGGCGGATCACGTTGAGCCCGGCCGCGGCGAGCCGGGCCATGCCATCTTGTGTCCACGGCCGAATCGTACTCTGTAGCGCTCGCCTCGCCCGGGACGGCGCGGGGCATCGATATGGAGACCCTATGCCAGCCAACGGCCAAAACCCCGCTCGCGACGCGAAAGTGCTGCTGCTCGAAGGCGTCAATGACAGCGCCGTCGACCTGCTCAGGGGCGCCGGCTTTGCCAATGTCGAGCGGTTGACCAAGGCGCTCGATGGCGAGGCGCTGCGGCAGGCCATGCACGGCACCTCGCTGCTCGGCATCCGCTCCCGCACCCAGCTCACGGCGGAGGTCCTCGCGGTCGCCGACCAACTGCTTGCGGTCGGTTGCTTCAGCGTCGGCACCAACCAGGTCGACCTTTCGGCCGCGCGCAAGCGCGGCATTCCCGTGTTCAATGCGCCGTTCTCCAACACCCGAAGTGTGGCCGAGCTCGTGATCGGCGAGATCGTGATGCTGCTGCGCCGGATCTTTCCGCGCTCGGTCGAGGCGCATGACGGCGGATGGGACAAGTCGGCGACCGGCAGTCGCGAGGTGCGCGGCCGCACGCTCGGCATCATCGGCTATGGCAATATCGGCTCGCAGCTCTCCACGCTGGCCGAAGCCATGGGCATGCGCGTCATCTATTTCGACCGCACCGACAAGCTCCGCCACGGCAACACCGAGCCCGTCGAGAAGCTCGAGGAGCTCCTGGCGCTGAGCGACGTGGTCAGCCTGCACGTGCCCGAGACGCCGGCGACCGCGGGCATGATCGGGGAGAGGGAATTGCGGGCGATGAAGCCGGGCTCATTCCTGATCAACAACAGCCGCGGCACGGTGGTCGATCTCGACGCTCTGGCTGGAGCGTTGCGCGACGGTCACATTGCGGGCGCTGCCATCGACGTGTTTCCGGTCGAGCCGTCGTCGAACTCCGATCGCTTCAAGAGCCCGGTGCAAGGACTGGAGAACGTCATCCTCACGCCGCATATCGGCGGCTCCACGGAGGAGGCGCAGGAGCGGATCGGCGGCGAGGTCGCGCGCAAGCTCGTCGACTATTTCGTCACCGGCTCCACCATGGGTGCGGTGAATTTCCCCGAGGTGCAGTTGCATTTGCGCCCCACCGGTGTCCGCTTCAGCCACGTCCATCGCAACGTGCCGGGCATGCTGCGGCGGCTGAACGAGGTGTTCCTGCAACGCGACGTCAACATCGCCGCGCAATATCTCGAGACCGACGGCGATCTCGGCTATGTCGTGCTCGACGCCGATCTGATGGGGCAGGACGCCCAGGCGCTGCTTCGGCAGATCCGCGCCCTCGAAGGTACCATCGGTGCGCGGCTGGTGTTCGAGCATTAGCTAGTCCTATCACAGCGGCGTGATGCCGGGTCCCGTTGCGTTGTCCGGCCCTGACTCTCTACACTCGTCCAGGTGTACAGAGGTGAGAAGATATCTCGCCAAAGTTGAGCCGATGTCGCGTGGGTGTGAAAGCCATGGACCGCGATCCCGTCCTCATCGATCTCGCGCTCCAGGGCGGCGGCTCGCACGGCGCCTTCACCTGGGGCGTGCTCGACCGGCTGCTCGAAGAGAAATGGCTCGAGATCGCCGCGATCTCCGGAACCTCCGCAGGCGCGATGAATGCCGCGGTGCTTGCCGACGGATGGACGGCAGGCGGCACTGAGGGCGCGCGCGAGGCGCTCGATACCTATTGGCGCCGTGTGTCCCGTGCGGCGGCCTTCAGTCCGCTCCAGCGCTCGCCGCTCGACCGGCTGATGGGCCGCTGGACACTCGACACCTCGCCCGCCTACATCTTCACCGACCTGATGTCGCGGCTGTTGTCGCCCTACGACCTCAATCCGCTCGGCTACAATCCGCTGCGCGAGGTGCTGGCCGAGAGCATCGACTTCGAACGGCTGGCGCGCTCGCCGATCAAGTTGTTCATCACCGCGACGCGGGTGCGGACCGGGCGCGGACGCATCTTCCGCAACGCCGAGATCACGGCCGACGTGCTGCTGGCGTCTGCCTGCCTGCCGACCATGTTCCGCGCGATCGAGATCGACGGCGAGCCCTATTGGGACGGCGGCTTTGCGGGTAACCCGACCATCACGCCGCTCATTCGAGAGAGCGACGCACACGACACCATACTGGTGCAGATCAATCCGACCGAGCGCACCGACGCGCCGCGGACGGCCGCTGACATCCTCAATCGCCTCAACGAAATCTCCTTCAATTCGCCGCTGATGAAGGAGCTGCGCATGATCGCGCTGCTCCGCCAGGCAGCCGACCCTGGCAGCGGCGAGGGCGCGCGCTGGGCCAAAATGCGGACCCACCGCGTCACGAGCGACATGCTGGCGAAGTTCGGGTCCTCCTCCAAGCTCAATGCGGAATGGGAATTCGTCTCGATGCTCCGTGCCGAGGGGCGGCAGGCGGCCGGCGAATTTCTCGACAATCACGGGGCCGATATCGGCAAGCGTACCACCGCCGATCTAGACGTGCTGCTGTCGGAGTGTTGAGACATGGGCCTGCTCGGCATTCTCATCGGGCTCGCTCTCCTCGTCCTGTTCGCCTTCCGCGGCTGGAGCGTCCTGCTGCTCGCGCCGTTCGCGGCGCTCGTCGCTGCGCTGTTCGGGGGCGAGCCGCTGCTGGCGCACCTCACCCAGGTGTTCATGGCGAGCGCGGCCGGATTCCTCGCGCAGTTCTTCCCGATCTTCCTGTTAGGCGCCGTGTTCGGCAAGCTGATGGACGACAGCGGCGCCGTCAGGTCCGCGGCGGGGTTCATGGCACAGCGTCTCGGCGAGCGGCGGGTGGTTCTCGCGGTCGTGCTGGCGGGCGCGCTCGTCACCTATGGCGGCGTCAGCCTGTTCGTCGCGTTCTTCGTCATCGTGCCGATGGCCCAGTCGCTGTTTCGCGAAGCCGGCATTCCGCGCCGGCTAATTCCGGCGGCGATCGTGCTGGGCACGTCGACCTTCACCATGTCGGCGCTACCGGGCACGCCGTCGATCCAGAACGCCATCCCGATGCCGTTCTTTGGCACGACGCCCTTTGCGGCGCCAGGGCTCGGCATCATCGCTTCCTTCATCATGCTCGGCGTCGGACTATGGTGGCTGCGGCGCGCCGAGACTGCCGCCCGCCGCGCCGGCGAAAATTATGGAGACGAGACGCACGGTGCGGCCGAACGCGCGGCCGACGACGAGCTGGTGCGCGAACGCGCGACCACCGCGCGCGAGTTCGATCCGGCGGAGATCCGGCACGGACGTCGCAGCGAGGCGCCGGCTCCGGTGGCAAATGCGATCTTGCCTCTGGCCGTCGTCGTCATCGTCAATCTCGTGATGTCGCTCCTGGTACTGCCGCGGCTCGACGTCTCCTATCTTGCCGAGCAGCGGTTTGGCGGCACGTCGCTGGCTGCGGTCGCAGGCGTTTGGTCGGTCGCGGTGGCGCTCGCAGCGGCGATCGTCGCCACCATCGTGCTCAACTGGACGAGGCTTGCCTCGCTGCGGCAGACCATGGATGCCGGCGCCAACGCGTCGGTCCTGCCGGCGTTCAGCGTCGCAAGCCTGGTCGGATTCGGCGCGGTCATCGCCGCGCTGCCGGCCTTTTCGACGGTGCGCGACTGGGTGCTGTCGATCGAAGGCGGTCCGCTGGTGTCGCTCGCGGTTGCGACCAACATCCTCGCCGCACTGACCGGATCGGCGTCCGGCGGCCTGACGATCGCACTCGACGCGCTGGGCCAGACCTATGTGGACATCGCTTCGCGGACCGGCATCGAGCTTGCGCTGATGCATCGCGTCGCGGTGATCGGCTCGGGCACGCTCGATATCCTGCCGCATAACGGCGCGGTGGTCAGCCTGCTCTCGATCTGCGGATTGACGCACCGCGAAAGCTATTTCGATATCGTGATGGTCGGAATCGTCACCTCGCTTCTGGCCCTGGTTGCCGTGATCGCGCTGGGCAGCGTGCTGGGATCGTTCTGAGCGGTTCGGGATCGCGTCGGCGATTGACGAGTGGGCGAAGGTTGCATTGAATGCGGCCGCCTGTTGAATTGAACGACAAGAAGCAAGTCCGGGGGGAAACGATGGCGCGTTATCAAACGACCTTTCATGTATCCGTCGCGAACCTGCTGCTGGCATTCGTAACCGCGGGCGGCGCGGGCGCGGCGACGCTGGCCGAGGATGCCGATACCGTGTGCAAGGGTCTCGTCGGCGGCACGGATGCGGTGAAGGTCGATTCGACCGCCTTCCTCGGACCGTCTCAACTCGTCGTGGCCGAACGCGGGCCGACGCCCTCGGGCCGGATCACGCCGGCCAATCCCGCCTTCTGCAAGGTGCTCGGCCATATCGATCCGACCGATCCGAAGGCGCCGCCGATCAGGTTTCAGGTCAACTTGCCGGTCGAGTGGAACGGCCGCTCGCTGCAATATGGCGGTGGCGGCTTCAACGGCGTGCTGATCACGGGCCTGGCACTGCCGTCGGCCGCCCCCTTCGACAAGCCATCGCCGCTCGCGCGCGGCTTCGTCACCTATGGTACCGACTCCGGCCACGAGACCAAGCCGGGCGAGCCGCCGCAAGTCTTCGCGCTCAACGACGAAGCCTTCGAGAATTTCGCGCACCGTTCCTACAAGAAGGTGCGCGATGCCGCCGTCGGCCTGATGGAGCGCGCCTACGGCAAGAAGCCGGAGAAGATGTATTTCATGGGCTCGTCCGAGGGCGGTCGCGAAGGCCTCACCATGGCGCAGCGCTATCCCGATGATTTCGACGGCATCTTCTCGCGCGTGCCCGTCATCAACTGGGTCGGCCTGCTGCATGCCAGCATGAGCGCCGGCCTGGTAACCATGGGCGAGGGCTGGATCCGGCCGGCCCAGGTCAAGCTTGTGGCGGACGCCGTACGAGCCACTTGCGACAAGGCCGACGGCTCGGAGGATGCGCTGGTGCAGGACCCGGTCGGCTGCAAGGCGGCGTTCAAGGTAGAGAAGTTGCGCTGCGCGAGCGGCGAGAGCGGCGATCAATGCCTGAGCGATGCGCAGGTCAATTCGATCCAGACGGTGCAGGGCGCCTACAAATTCCCGTTCCCGCTCGCCAACGGCCTCGACGATTATCCTGGCTGGGGTGTCTCGGGGGAGGACACGCCGCCGTTCGGCCCGACCGGGGGGTGGTCAGCCTGGTGGCTTGGCAAGGCCGCGCCCGCGCAACCTCCGGCGCCCGAGAACGGCATCTCCTGGGTCTACGGGGCCGGCGCCACTCAATATGTGTTCGCGCGCGATCCCAAGCTCGATGTCACGGCCTACAAGCCGGAAGATCACAAGGCGCGGCTGCTCGAGGTTTCGAACCTGATGGACTCGACCAACCCGGACCTCAGCCGCTTTCGCGAGCGGAAGGGCAAGCTGATCGTCCTCGAATACATGGCCGACTACGCGCAGAGCCCCTATGCCGGCATCCGCTATTTCGAGAATGTCGAGCGCCTGATGGGCACGGCGACGGTGGCGCAGTTTGCGCGGCTCTACACCGCGCCCGGCGTCGACCATGTCGGCTCGGGCGCGCCCGCCAATGTCGACATGCTCAGCGTGCTGGTCGACTGGGTCGAGAAGGACCAGGCGCCCGGCGATCTCGAAGTCACCGAGCAGAAGGTCGAGGCGCCGGCATTCCCGGTCGCTCGTTCGCTGCCGCTATGCCGTTGGCCGGCCTGGCCGCACTTCAAATCGGGTCCAGTGACGGACGCGGCAAGCTATTTCTGCGCGCCGTAGGAGCGAGCTCCGCCCGCGCGCCGTGAAGGAGGGCCTCGGCTGACGACGCGGGGCGGCGGAGCCTCATCCCGCCGCCATCGCTTGTGCGCCGCCAAGCAAGCGCGCATTGAGCCGGCCGCCGGAGAACAGCATGTCGTCGAGCGCTTCGTCGATATCGGTGGAAATAACGGTCTTGCCACCATCGCGGGCGAGGCTGGCCTGCGCCAGCCGCCGCATCAGCTCCTTGATGAATGCGCAACTTGTACCTTCGCTGCGTCGGGCAGCTTCTGCGACGACGGCATCCTCCAGCGGAAGTCCCTTGCCGTAGAGCCGGACCAGCTTGCCACGGCCGATTTCGTCGGGAAGAGGTACCTCGATGGCCTGATCAATACGGCCGGGGCGGCCAGCAAGCGCTCCTTCGAGTTGCTGAGGCCGATTGGTGGTGAGCACGAACAAGATGTCAGCGTCTTGCTTCAGGCCGTCCATCTCGTTTAACAACCGGTTGAGCAAGGGCTCCTCGCAACCGCTCATGCTCTCTCGCTGCCGCGCGATGAGGTCCACGTCTTCGATGACCACCATGGCGGGCTGCAAGAGGCGGGCGAGATTCATATAGGCGCCGAGCAGGCCGATTTGCTCCGCTGTGATGATCAGCGTCGTATGACCGGGCAGGTGGGTCGCGAGATAGCGGATGGTGTGGGTCTTGCCGGTACCGGGCGGACCGTACAGCAAGATACCCTTCCGGGTCGACTGCCCGAGGCTGCGCAGCGCGTCCCGCGTGCCCACGAAGTTCAGCACGTTTCGATCAAGCAGCCGTAACGTCTGCTCGGGCAGGATCACCTCATCGCGACCAACCGCAGGAAGCCGGTGCACCGTGATCCCGCGCGAGCGGCCGCGATAGTCGGAATCGGCGTCGAGAGAGAGAATCTTGCCGCGGTAGGTACGCGCAGCCTGGACGGCGTCCTCCAGCGCGCTGAAGCACTGCTGGACGAGCGCTGAGCCTGCTGCCCCGGCCGGCGCCATGATTTCGATTCGCACGCCGGTCTCGCGGCTGTATTCACGATGGATGGCCAGAAGTACCGCGTAGCGGAGACCGGAGCTTGCGCAAAGCCAAAGACCATTGTCGAGACACCTGGCCGGTGTAGGTTCGCCGATATCAACGTCGTTGTACTGAAGCGGCGCGATGGCCGCCGCGAAGCCATCGTTCTGCATCAATGCCGACATCGATAGCGTTTCATAGCGACGGTCCGCGGCGATACCGAGCAACCGGACCGGTGACGCAAATAATCTGTCGATGGCAGCCTGAACATCTGCCCGCATGTGGCCGGGAAACTGGCGTACCGTGGTCACGAGCTGGCTACGCGGGACGTCCGCGAAGTGCCAATTCAAGACACCGAACGTGTAGTTGAACTCCTCCGAGGGCAGCTTCTGGGAAGCGCTTGCTGCTGCAAGTACACAATCTGCGCAGAGCCAGATCGTGCGGTCCATCAATTTCGCTTCCGACCGCGCAGTAGGTTGGCCGCAAAGCTCACAGCAAGGTTTCGGTGTTTCGCTGGTGACCAGGAGCGGGTGACCGGCGGCCGCGACCTGCCGCCGTGTAGATTCCAACAGGGCGCCTGCGACGGACCGCGGATAAGGACCACAGACGGCCGCGCCGTGCCTCTCGATATCGGCCATAACGGAGGCCGCTTCACTCTCTGACTTGCCGAAGATGCGGCGCAACAGGTCGACGATAAATTCCCGCGGAGTATCTTCGTCGCCATGCAGTACGAGCTGGGACGGCAGCGTCTCGGTCTGAGTATCGCTCATGAAGCATCCTTGTTCGCAATCTACAGTTGATATGAACAAATAGGGAACATAAAAAGGAGCGGCCGTCAAGGACGACGGCCGCGACGAGTTAGCGATTAGTTTTTGAAGTCGTCAGTGCGCCGGCCCGCCCGCTGCGCCCTTCGTCTTCCGCATCAGCAGTACGGCGATTGCCGCGAGCACCAGCATCACGCCGATCACCGCAAACGTGTCGGAAAATCCCATCACCAGCGCCTGGCGCTTGACCGTCTTGCCGAGCGCGATGATCGCCTGCTCGCGCGCCGCGTTGGGGTCGGGCACGCCGTGCGCCGTAAAATAGCTGGTCAGCTGCGCGATGCGGCTGCGCACCTCCTCGCGGCCGAGCGTGACGGAATGGCCGATGATGTTGGAGTGGAACTGCTCGCGCTTGGTGACGATGGTGGCGAGCACGGCGGTGCCGATGGCGCCGCCGAGGTTGCGCATCATGTTGGAGATACCGGAGGCGGCGGCCGCATCCTGCGGCGCGACGCTGCCGAGGCTGAGCGCCGAGAGCGGCGCCAACGTCAGCGCCTGGCCTACCGCGCGCACGATATTGGGAACGAGGAACTGGTCGCCGGAATAATCGAGCGACATCTGGATGTTCATCAGCGAGCTTGCGGCGAACAACAAAAGGCCGACCGCTGCGATGTAGCGGGCATCGAAGCGCTGCATCAGCTTCGGCACAAGGGGAATCAGGAGCAACTGCGGCAAGCCGGTCCAGGCCAGCACGTTGCCGATCTGCTCGGCGTTGTAGCCCTGCACCTGGCCGAGATAGGCGGGCAGCAGGTAGACCGAGCCGAACAGGGCGAAGCCGAGGAAGACAGAGGCGACTGTACCGACGCCAAAGTTCCACTGGGTTAGGAGGCGCAGGCGCAGCAGCGGCTTCTCCACCACGAGCTCGTTGTAGACGAAGAGTGAGAGGCTGATCGCCGCGACGATCGCAAGCCGCACGATGAAGGGCGAGCCGAACCAGTCGTTCTTATTGCCCTCCTCCAGCACGGCCTGCAGCGAGGCAAGGCCGATCGCCATGGTCGCAATGCCGAACCAGTCGCCTTCACGGAGCAGCCCAAGCTGCATGGGCTGGCGCTCCAGCGTGAAGAACAGCGTGGTCACCATGACCGCGGTGGGCAGCACGTTAACGAAGAAGATGGTCTGCCAGCCATAGGTCTCGGTGAGATAGCCGCCGATGGTCGGGCCGATCGCGGGGGCGAAGGTGACGGCCAGCGAGAACATCGCGAGCCCGATCGGCTGCTGGCCCTTCGGCAATTTTGTAAAGACGAGCGTGAAGGCCATCGGAATCAGGACGCCGCCGAAAAAGCCCTGGAGGCCGCGCATCGCGATCATCGACGGCAGATCGTCGGTGAAGGCGCAGGCTACGGAGAAGGCCGCAAACAGCGTTGCGAAGCTCAGGATGATCCGGCGGAACGAAAAGACCCGCGACAGATAGTCGGTCAGCGGAATGACGATGATCTCGCCGATCAGATAGGAGGTCGAGATCCAGGAGCCGTTGTCGACGCCGGTGCCGATGCCGCCCTCGATGTTGAGCAGCGAGGCATTGGTGATCTGGATGTTCAGGATCGCCATGAAGGCGCCGATCATCGCCGCGAACACGGCGGTCCAGATCGTGGCACTGGCGCGGTTGGGATCAACTATCGCGCGATCAGGCGTCGCGGCCGGTGCTGATGGCGCGGGCGTCGAGATTGAGAGGCTGCTGCTTGACATGGCACGACCCTCCGGAGGTCAGTTTTGCCTTTGATGCTGTGGACGCGTGCGTCGCCGGCGCGGTTGACCGCGTCGCAATGGTCGGGATGACCGACATGCCCGGCCGCAGCGCGATCGCCGGCGCGGCATCGAGCGTGATCCTCACGGGGATGCGCTGCACGATCTTGGTGAAGTTGCCGGTGGCGTTGTCGGGTGGCAGCAGTGCGAACTCCTGGCCGCTCGCGGGCGCGATGGAATCGACGTGTCCGTGCACGACCTGGCCGGGGAACATGTCGACCTCGATCTCGACCGTCTGTCCCGCGCGCACGCTGGTGAGCTGCGTCTCCTTGAAATTCGCCACCACATAGGCGCCGTCAGACGGCACGATCGACATCAGCTGTGTGCCGGCCTGCACGAACTGGCCGACGCGAAGCGTGCGGTTGCCGACCATGCCGTCGATCGGGGACACGATGCTGGTGTAGCCGAGATTGAGCTCCGCCTGATGCTGCACGGCCTGGGCGCGCGCCAGCGCCGCCTTGGCCTGCACGATCTCGGCTTTCAGGAGATCGACCTGTTTCTGGCTGGAGGCAAGGTTGGCGGTGTCGCGCGCGAGAGCGGCTTGCGTCGAGGCGATGCGCGACTGCGCTTGCTGCGCATTCTGCACGCTGCCCGAGCCGCTGGCGGCGAGATCGGTGTAGCGCTTGTTGTCCTGGGCCGCGAAGGTGACTGCGGCCTGATCGACGTCGAGCGTCGCACGCGCGGCCTTGATGACAGCCTGCTGCACGTCGATCTGCGCGTCCTTGCTGGCGATGGTGGCGTTCGCGGCCTCGACATCGGCGCGGGCCTGGTCGAGCGCGACCCTGAAGTCGCGGTCGTCGACCTTGGCGAGCACCTGGCCTGCCTTCACCCGCTCGTTGTCGGCGACCAGCACCTGGTTGAGATAGCCCGAGACCTTCGGCGCGATCGTGGTGTTGTCGGCCTTCACATAGGCGTCATCGGTTGAGACGAGGTAGCGGCCGACGGTCCAGTAGTCCCAGCCGTGCCAGCTCGCCCCGGTCAGCGCCGCAACCGCCGCACCAGCGAGCAAGAGCTTGCGCAGGTTGAGCTTTTTGCCGCGGACCGGGGCTGGCACCGGGGCCGGCAAGAGATCCGCAGGGGGATCCGCGGGAACGGATGGCTCGATCTTGGACGGGGTGGTGTGGACGGTCATGGCCGGCTCCCTGAATTAGGAAACTTGACGATTTCCAAAATAGGGCTAGCTTCAGAGCTGTCAATAGAATGACAGGCATCATGTAACGGCATGGCTCAGGAAAAATCTTCCACGGAAGCCCGCCCCCGCGGGCGGCCACAACTGCGAAGCGACGACGAGACGCGCAAAATCGTCTTCGACACCGCACGGCACGCTTTTGCCGCCAACGGCTTCGCTGCGACCAGCACCGAAGAGTTGGCGCGCGGCGCCGGCATCTCCACCAAGACGCTCTATCGGCTGTTTCCGAACAAGGCCGCGCTGTTCGAGGCCATGGTGGCTGATCGGCTCGACCGCGAGCTCTCCGACGTGCAGCTTCGCGGCATCGATCATGCCGACATCGAGGAGGGGCTTCGTGCCGCGCTGCTCGCCTGCGCCGACATCGCGCTCGACCCTGATGTCGTGGCGCTGCAGCGCATCGTGTTGCAGGAATCCGCTGGCTTCCCGGATCTTGCCTCCGCGTTCTACCGCAACGGCATCGCCCGCACCGCGGCGGCGCTGGCGCGCTGGCTGCGCGTCCAGGTCAAGCGTGAGCGCATCAGGCTCGACAATGCGGAGGAGGCCGCCGGGATGCTGATCGGCATGGTCGCCTCCGCGCCGCAGCGCGCAGCGATCTATGGCGGTGTGCCGCTGCCCTCACGCAAGGAGGTCGAACGGCGCGTCCGAACCGTAGCGGCGCTGTTCCTGGACGGATGCCGCGTCGCACCGGCGTGAACATCATTCAAGTGGACAAGCCAGTCCTCACAGGTTATCTATTTCGCATGCGAAATAAATTGGCCGGCGCGTGAGCGCTGCAAAACACCATCGATTGATCTACCTGTTGAGCGTCGCGCAGCGGCGGCTGCAGCGCTGGATGGCGGCGCAGCCGGAGAGTGAAGTGACGCCCGCGCAGGCGGGGTTGCTGTTCATCCTTGGCAGGCAGGACGGCATCCTGATGGGCGAGGCGGGCGCTGCGCTCGATCTCGGGCCTGCGGGTATTTCCGGCCTTGTCGACCGGATGACGGCCGCGCGTCTCGTCGAGCGGCGCGCTGATCGCGAGGACGGCCGCGCTTCCCGCGTCTGGCTCACCGTTAGGGGCCGGACGGCGTTGACGCGGGCCAAGGCGGGCGCGGCGGAGGTCAATGCGGCGCTGACGGACGGGTTCACGGCTGATGAGATCGACGTCGTCGCGCGCTGGCTGACGAGCATTCAAACCAAGTTTCCAAGAGAATTTTCACGAGACGACGACTGAAGAGGAGTTTTGCAATGACCGACCATGTCCGGATCGAGAACACCGCCGGAATCCTGACCCTGACGCTCGCGCGTCCCGACAAGAAGAACGCGCTGACGGACGTGATGTACGGCAAGCTCGCCGACACGATCGAATCGGCCGAGTTCGATCCGTCAGCCCGCGTCCTGCTGATCCGCGGCGAGGGCGACATGTTCACCGCCGGCAACGACGTCGGCGAGTTCGCGGCCGTGGCGACCGGCAAATCGGAGGGTAGCCGCAACGTCATCAGGTTCATCCAGTCGCTGGCGCGCTGCACGCGCCCGCTGGTCGCCGCGGTGCAGGGCCGCGCGGTCGGCGTCGGCACCACCATGCTCCTGCACTGCGACCTCGTCGTGCTCGCCGACAATGCGCAGCTCTCGACGCCATTCGTCAGTCTCGCGCTGGTGCCGGAGGCCGCCTCGAGTCTATTGATGCCGATGCGGATCGGCCACGCCCGCGCCTATGAAATGTTTGCGCTCGGCGAGACCGTGCCGGCCAAGACGGCCCTGGAATGGGGCCTCGCCAACCGGGTCGTGCCGTTGGACAAGCTCGATGCGGAAGCGACCGCGCTCGCGACGCGCCTCGCCAAACAGCCGGCCGGCGCGCTGACCGCCACAAAGCGCCTGATGCGCAATGGCGATGCGCTGGTCGCGCAGATGACCGCCGAGGGCGAGCAGTTTGCCAAGCGCCTGCGCACCGCCGAGGCGCGTGAGGCGTTCATGGCCTTCGCCGAGCGCCGCGCGCCGGACTTTACAAAGGTCGCATGACGACAATGCTCGGCCGGCTGTCGCCGGCCGAGCCATGCGCTCCGTGAACCCTGCATTGCAGACAACTCGATTAAAACCTTAACGGAACATTGGCAGGTGCCCCGGCACAGTAGCCCCTCGAAAACGGGTCTTCTGGCAATGCCGATGTTTAAGAAATCAGTAAGCAATCTCCTGCTGGTCCTTATGGCCCTTCTGGCCGCGGGCGCACTGATCAGCACCGCGATTTTGATGGTCGAGGCCCTTGGCCGCTACCATGACAGTCTGGAGACCGGACGGCTGGCCGCCGCGGACAAGGCGATCTTCCAGGGGGTGCTGTCGCTACGCACCAATCGCGGCGATGCGCAGAGCGCGCTGCTCGGTGAGGACGACCCGCACGCCAAGCTCAGCGCCGCCGAAAAGGCTGAACAGGCCGGCTATGACATGATCACGGCTGCAATCGGCACCGTCGAGTTCCCCCGTCGCGACGAGCTTGCGACCGCGCTGAAGCAGCGCTGGAGCGAGGCCGCGCCGCAGTTCAGCCTGTTCCACGACGAGGCCAAGCGTCCGCGCGCCGAGCGCAAGATCGACCGGACCAGCGCCTGGTATGATTCGGTCACCAAGGTGATCGAGACCGCTAACCTCGCGTCGACCGCAGTCTCCAACCGCGCCTGGATGAACGATCCTTTCATTGCCCGGATGATCCAGGTCCGCCGCCTGGCCTGGCAGGTGCGCGACCGTTACGGCATCCAGTGCTCGGCGCTGCGCCCGAACGTCAATACCAGCAAGCCGCTCGACGAGACCCAGAAGCAGACTCTCGCGAACTGGAACGGCATCGTCACGGCCGGCTGGACCGGCATGGACGAGCTTCTGGCCGCGCCCGACGTCGCCGCGGACCTCGCCTCCAAGGCCAAGGAGGCGCGCGCCAAGACGGACGGCGTGCTCAAGCAGATCGGTCAGGTGACGAAGGATCTTGATGGCAGCGGCCGTCCGGCGATGCCGGCCTCGGAGTGGAACGCGCTGTGCCAGTCGCCCTTCGCGCAGATCGTGGCCGTCGCCACCACGGCGCTGGACCGGTCGATCGCACGCGCCGAAGCGGTCCAGGAGAAGGCGCTGACCAATCTCATCGTGCAGTCGCTCGGCTTTCTCCTCGCTTTGGCGGTGACCCTGACCGGCGTGTTCGTGGTGCGCAACCGCCTGATGAAGCCGGTGCAGTCGCTCATGGGCGCGATCGCGCGCATCGGCGCACGCGATTACGTCACGCCGGTGCCGCAAACCAAATTCCCCGACGAGTTCGGCACGATGGCCGCGGCGCTCGAAGGCCTGCGCGACAGCGCGGCGACCGCAGAGCGGCTGGGACAGGAGCGCGAATCGCAGCAGGCGCTCCAGCTTGCGCGGTCAGGCTCGGTCGACACCGCCTGCCGCGAGTTCGACGACACCGTGAAGGCGGTGATCCAGAGCGTCGCCGCCTCCACCAGGGAGCTCGATGCCACCGCAACCGGGGTCCGCTCGCTGGTGTCGGAATCCAGCAGCCAGACCGCGGCGGTGTCCTCCGCGGCCGAACAGGCCACCAACAATCTCGAGACCATCGCGGCTGCGACCGAAGAGCTGTCGGCCTCCGTCGGCGAAATCTCGGCCCAGGTGCAGGCCAGCGCCCGTGAGGCGCGCGAGGCAGTCGCCCAGGCCGAACAGACCAATGCAACGGTCGAGATCCTCGACCAGACGGCGGCGCGCATCAGCGAGGTCGTGAAGATGATCAACGCCATCGCCGGGCAGACCAACCTGTTGGCGCTGAACGCCACCATCGAGGCGGCGCGTGCCGGGGAGGCCGGCCGCGGATTTGCCGTGGTCGCGGGCGAGGTCAAAAACCTCGCCGCGCAGACCGCGAACGCGACCGAGGACATCACGCGTCAAGTTGCCGAAATCCAGGCCGCCACGGGGCAGGCGGTTGCTGCCATCCGCTCGATCGGCGGTTCCATCAGCGGCATCGACGAGAAGATGACGGCGATCGCCGCCGCCGTGGAAGAGCAGCGCGCGGCCACCACCGAAATCTCGCGCAACTTCCAGCAGGCCGCCCAGGGCACCCGCGAGGTGACCGACACCATCGGCAGCGTCGCCAGCCTCAACCGCGAGACCGGCAATGCCGGAACGGTGCTGTTCGAGTCCGTGAAGAAGATGTCCGACGACGCCGATCGGCTGCGCGTCGCGGTTGAAGGCTTTTTGGGCACGGTGCGGGCAGCGTAAGCCCGCGCGCGCGATCCCTTACATTATCTTGCCGCAGTGCGGTCGCCATTGCCGCTCCGCCCGTGACGGTGCTACTGGATCGCGCGAGTTACTGATCCGGAGAGTTCGATGTCGCAAGCCAAGGCCCAACGTCCGTACCGGGGCGTGTTCCCGGTTGCCCCCACCATCTTCAACGAGCGCGGCGAGCTCGACCTCGACGGCCAGCGCCGCTGCATCGATTTCATGATCGATGCCGGCTCGAACGGAATCTGCATCCTCGCGAACTTCTCCGAGCAGTTTGTGCTGACCGATGCCGAACGCGAATCCGTGATGCATGCCGTGCTGGAGCACGTCGCGGGCCGCGTTCCCGTGATCGTCACGACGACGCATTTCTCATCGGCCGTCTGCGCCGCGCGCAGCAGGCAGGCGGAAGCAGCGGGCGCCGCCATGGTGATGGTAATGCCGCCCTATCATGGCGCGACCTTCCGCGTCCCGGAGAAGGGCATTGTCGAATTCTTCAAGGTGCTGTCGGACGCGATCAATATCCCGATCATGATCCAGGATGCACCCGTCGCCGGCACACCGCTGTCGGTGGAGCTGCTCGCCCGGCTGGCGCGGGAGTTTTCGAACGTCCGCTATTTCAAGATCGAGGTAGCAGGCGCCGCCGCAAAACTCCGCGGCCTGATCGAAGCCGGTGGCAAGGATATCGAGGGTCCATGGGACGGCGAGGAAGCCATCACGTTGATGGCCGACCTTGACGCCGGCGCGACCGGTGCGATGACCGGCGGCGGCTATCCCGACGGCATCCGCCAGATCATCGATCCCTACTTTGCCGGCAAGCGCGAGGAAGCCAAGGCCGCCTATGAACGCTGGCTGCCGCTGATCAACTACGAGAACCGCCAGTGTGGTCTGATCGCCTGCAAGGCGATGATGCAGGCCGGTGGCGTCATCAAGTCGGATGCCGTGCGCCATCCCCTGCAGCCGCTGCATCCGGCGACCCGCGCGGGCCTGCTGGAGCTCGCAAAGGAGCGCGACGCGTTGGCGTTGCGGTGGGGGAAGTAGCCCTGTCGTCCCCGCCTTCGCGGGGACGACACTGAGTACGATGCGGCGCATTGGCCGGTTTCGCGCGTTCGCGCGATGACGTATTGTACGCGCGCCAGCCAGATCCGCGGAGCACCTCAAGACATCACGCCATCAGTTCATCATTGCGCCGGTTATCCCGAGCCAGGTTGGCGGTTGCCGACGCAAACTGGGAGGCAATGCCATGACAATGAGGCCAGACCCGACCTTTCACGCATCGCCCAAACTTGCGATGGACGCGCCGCCGGAAGATTTCGCCTACACGCTGCTGCTCAGTCCGGACTTCTCGAAGCCCGATGCGCTGGCGGTGATCGACGCCAAGCCGGGATCGCCGACCTACAGCAAGATCGTCCACACCGTGACGATGCCGAACAAGGGTGACGAATTTCACCACTTCGGCTGGAACGCCTGCTCATCCGCATTGTCCCCGCTCGCCGGACACGCCTTCATCGAGCGGCGCTATCTCATCATCCCGGGCCTGCGCTCCTCGCGCATCTACATCATCGACACCAAGCCGGATCCGACCAAGGCCAAGATCCACAAGGTCATCGAGCCGGAAGAGGTCTTCAAGAAGACCGGCTACTCGCGGCCGCATACCATCCATTGCGGGCCTGATGGCATCTATGTGAGCACGCTGGGCGGTGGCGGCAAGGACGGTACCAATGGGCCGCCCGGAATCTTCATCATGGACTGCGAGACCTTCGAGGTCTTGGGGCGATGGGAGATCGATCGCGGCCCGCAGAACCTGCACTATGATTTCTGGTGGAACCTGCCGCGCGACTACATGGTGTCGAGCGAATGGGCGCTGCCGCCGCAATTCGAGAGTGGGATCGTTCCCGAAGATCTTCTGTCCAACAAATATGGTCACCGGCTCCACTTCTGGGATCTGCGGGCGCGGCGCAACGTGCAAACCATCGACCTCGGCGCCAATCATCAGATGGCGCTCGAAGTGCGGCCCGCGCATGACCCGGTGCGCGAATACGGCTTCGTCGGCGTGGTCGTCGACACCACCAATCTCGAAGCCTCGATCTGGACCTGGTGGCGCGAGGGTGGAAAATTCCACGCAGAGAAGACGGCGACGATTCCGCCGGAGCCCGCTCCGAAGGAAAAGCTTCCGCCACTCTTGCAGGGATTTGGCGCGGTGCCGCCGCTCGTCACCGATATCGACCTTTCGATGGACGACAGGTTCCTCTACGTCTCGTGCTGGGGCACAGGCGAGATGCGCCAGTACGACGTCAGCGACCCCAGAAAGCCCAAGCTTGCAGGGTCCGTGCACATCGGCGGCATCGCGCGCCGCACGCCGCATCCGAACGGCAAGTCCTTTGCGGCCGGTCCGCAGATGGTGGAGATCAGCCGCGACGGCAAGAGGGTGTACTGGACCAACTCGCTCTATTCGACGTGGGATGACCAGTTCTATCCCGACGGCGTGCCCGGCGTCGAAGTCATGGCCAATGTCGGTCGCAATGGCGGGCTCGAACTCGCGAATGATTATTTCGTGAGCTTCCCGGATGGCTATCGGGCGCATCAGATCAGGCTCGATGGCGGCGACTGCTCGACGGACTCGTTTTGCTATCCGTCGGTCTAGACGGGAGCAGCGCGAGCTGGACACTTGTCTGGCTCTGGCTCGCGCTTGTTGCGAGCGGCCTCTATCACGGCGTCAATCCGGGGATGGGCTGGCCGCTGGCGGTATCGGCCGGGCTCATGGAAAGGTCGCCGCGCGCGCTGCTCGGCGCGCTCTGCGCATTGTCGGCCGGTCACCTGCTGGCGACGTTCCTGGTGCTGTTGCCGTTCGCACTGCTGCTCATGCTGGCCGAGTGGCAGCGTCCGATCCAGCTCGGCGCCAGCCTGCTGGTCATCGGCTTCGGCGCCTACCGCCTCGTCGATCGGCGTCACCCGCGGACGCTGGCTCGGATACCGCCAACGCAATTGGCGCTCTGGTCATTCGCCATTGCGATCGCCCATGGTGCTGCGCTGATGCTGGTGCCGATCTATCTCGGGCTTTGTCAGGCTCTTGATCTCGACGCGGGCCATGCTGCGGCCGGCATGCTCATCAAGGCAAATCTCGGCATGGCCGTGCTGGTGGCAACGGTCCACGTCGCCGCCATGGTCGCCGCCGGCGGCGGCCTGGCGTGGCTGGTCTACCGCTATCTCGGGCTGAAGTTCGTGTCGCGGAGCTGGTTCAACCTGGACGCGGTGTGGGCGGCGAGCCTCATTCTGGTTGGGGCCGTAGCGCTTGCATTGAATGTCGCGAGCTGAGGCTATGACGTCAGCGACCACTCGCCGATGATGCTGAAGCGCGAGGCCGCATTGTCCTGCCGGAACAGCGCGATCCGGTCGATCGCGATCGTGTTGATGCTGAGTCGCGCAAATCGCGTCCGCAACATCTCGATGATCGGCCCGCGCCGCTCGGCGTCCAGCCGGCCGGTCAGGGTCATGTGGAAGCGGAATTCCTCCATCACGTAAGGATAGCCCCAGCGGTCGAGGTAGTCCCGCTGCCGCTCGCTCAGCCTGTCCGGCCTGCGCCGGGCGCGATCCTCGGCCGTCAGCGGTGCGCGGAAGGCGTCGAACTCGACAGTACAATCGGCGGCGAGTTGTTGCAGCTCGCCGACCGGCTCGGGGGGGATCACGGCGATGAAGCCTGAGATGGCATCGACGACGGGACGGATGATCGGAATCGGCCGCGTCTTTCCAGCAAACGCCGCGCAGGCCGCCAGCAGCTCCGCTTCGCTTCTCCCCGGCGCCAGCGCCATCGGCGCCTTCAGCGTGGCGTGAAAGCCGTATTTGCGGGGATCGGCGGAGACGTCGCGCCAGTCGGGGGCGACCTGAAGCGCCTCCGCCGGGAACGGCAGCTCGTTGCCGGTATGGGCGTCGTAGCCGAGCAGCTCGGCACCGAAGCGGGAGAGCGCATCGCCGGCGTCGGCGGCGTAGTAGATCGCGTAGCGGGGAAAACCTGTCATCGGTTTGAGCATAGCGCCTTTACGCCGCGACGACAGCCTCGCGCGGCGCGGCAGCCGTACCCATCAACCGCGTTGCGTCGGTGAGATGCACGAGCCGGCCGGCCGAGATCACGGCGACGACGCGCGGCCGCAACGGTATTGCGTCGTCGACCAGCAGAATATCGGCACGGCGGCCCTCGGCAAGAACGCCGCGGTCGGCGAGGCCGGCGGCGCGTGCGGGCCCCTCCGAGATCAGCGCCCAGGCCTTTGCGAGCGGCAGCACGCTGTCGGCGTCGAGCCGGAACGCCGCGAGCAGTTGCGCGGGATAGTAGTAGTCCGAGGCGAGCACCGAGCAAAATCCCTTGGCGATCATGTCGGACGCCCGGGTCCAGCCGGTATGGCTGCCGCCGCGCACCACATTCGGCGCGCCATAGACGATGGCATCGCCGGCTTGCGCCGCTGCCCGCGCGGTCTCCTCGTTGATCGGAAATTCGGCGATGGCGACGCCCTGGGCGCGGAAGGCTTCGCGCATGGCCGGGCTCTCATCGTCATGCGAGAGCATCCGCACTTCGGCTGCGCGCGCAGCTTCCGCCAGTCGCGCGATCGAAGCCGGCACGTCGGCAGCGCGGGCGGTGATGTGCCCAACCAACTCGTCGAACGCTGCGCTCGAGAGCCCCGTGCGCTCCACCATGCGGCTGCGCTTCTGCGGCTTCGCCATGTCGGCGATCGTGCCGTTCATGTGGTCGTTGAAGGCGAACAGGTCGATCCGGCCCTCGGCGAGCCATTCGCAGATCTCGGCTTCTGCATCGAGGTTGTAGGTCTCGTGCCGCAAGTGAAAGCGGGTGTCGGCGGAAAATTGCGGCCGCAGCCGCTCGATCGCCTCGAGCAGGCGCCGCGCATTGTCGCCGCTGCGCAGGCCCGGCTCCCACGACCAGGTCGCGGCGTGGAACACCGTCGTGATGCCGTTGCTGATCGCCTGCCGGTCGCTGTCGACGAGCGCGACGTCGATCGGAAAATCGACGCCGGCGCGCGGCATCATCTGCCGTTCGAAGGCATCGCCATGGATGTCGACGATGCCGGGCAGTACCAGCAGGCCGCTCGCGTCGATCGCGATTGGCGCGCGCCCGCTTCTGCCGTCGATCTGCACGATGTCCTGCCCTGAGATGGTCAGCGAGATCTCGGCGAGCTCCGAGCCGATCAGGGCCCGGCCGTTCTTGAGGAGAATATCGGTCACGCGAGGGCGCTTTTCTTGAGGGAGGGAGAATGGTTGGCGATGGCCAGGCTAGAGCGAGTCATGGCTTCGTATTTTGCGAGGAAATCTTCAATCCCGAGCTTGCGGAAATCGGGCAGCGCTGCGCGCAAAGTTTCGTGATCCCAGTCCCACCAGGCAAGCTTTGCGAGGCGGCCGGCGATCTCCTCCGAAAACCGTCGCCGGACGATGCGTGCCGGATTGCCGGCGACGATGGTGTAGGCCGGCACGTCCTTGGTGACGATGGCGCCGGCCGCAATCACTGCGCCGGTGCCGATGTTGCGGCCGGGCAGGATAATCGCGCCATGGCCGATCCAGACGTCGTGGCCGATATGGACGTGATGCTGGCGCCGCCAGTCGAAGAAGTCGAGGTCGTCGCTCTCGCCGGAAAAATAGGCACTGGAACGGTAGGTGAAGTGTGCCTGCGTCGCCCGGTGCATGGGATGGTTGCCCGGATTGATCCGGGTCATCGCCGCGATCGAGCAGAATTTTCCGATCGTCGCGTAGGTAATCTGCGAATCGTTCACGACGTAGGAGTAATCGCCCATCGTCACTTCATGAAGGATCGTGCGCGCACCGACCTCGGTGTAGGCGCCGAGCGTCGTCTCGTGCAGCTTGGCCGTGGGGTCGATGGTGGGCTGGACCGAAAGCGATTTGGCGGCCATGGCGTATCCGAAAACGGAGGGCAGGGGCACGTCTTCGGTAAGCATGATGACAATGTCATGACGACGCAATGACAGTGGATGACGGTGCGGGCGAACGCCGCACCACAGCGCGCATGTCACACAACTGTTAACCAGCAGCGTTAGCCGTGGGGCTCGGCTAATCTGGAGCCCCTGCATGCTTGTGGTTGATGGTCTGACGTGTCGCTTCGGCACCAAAGCCGCTGTCGACAATGCCTCGTTCGAGATCGCGCCCGGCCGCTTCGTCGGTGTGATCGGCCGCTCCGGCGCCGGCAAGTCGACACTGCTCCGGACCATCAATCGCCTGGTGACCCCGACCGACGGCCGCATCCTGTTCGACGGCATCGACGTCACCGCGCTGCGCGGCAAGGAGCTGCGGCAATGGCGCGCTCGGTCCGCCATGATTTTTCAGCAGTTCAATCTGGTCGGCCGCCTCGACGTTCTCACCAACGTGCTGATGGGCCGCCTCGCTGCGATGCCGGCCTGGCGCTCCCTGACGCAGGTGTGGCCGGAGCAGGACTGCGCGCTGGCGATGTCGGCGCTGGAGCAGTTCGACATGGCGAGCCTGGCTGCGCAGCGCGCCGATCAGCTCTCCGGCGGCCAGCAGCAGCGCGTCGCGATCGCCCGCGCCTTGGTGCAGCAGCCCGACATCATTCTCGCGGACGAGCCGATCGCCTCGCTCGATCCGCGCAACACCAGGATCGTGATGGATGCGCTGCTGCGCATCAACAAGCATTTTGGCATCACCGTGCTCTGCAATCTGCATTCGCTCGATCTGGCGCGGACCTATTGCGACCGACTGATCGGTATGGCGGCGGGTCGCGTGGTGTTCGACGGTGCGCCGTCCGCGCTCACCGACCATATCGCGCGCGAGCTCTACGATCTCGAAGCCAATGAAGTCATGGGCGGCACGCATATGCCGGTGCCCGAAGGCATTCCGGCGCTCGGGACCGCCGCGGCGGCCTGAGCGGCGATCCGCCAGTAACACAGTTTGCGTTAGACGAATCCAATCGATCAAGAGGGGTATCATGATCACTCGTAGGCTCGTTCTCGCCGGCGCTGCCGCGCTGGCCTTCACCGCTTCCGCCTCGGCTGAGGACTGGAAGGCGAAATATCCCGAGCTGACCTTTGCGGTCGTTCCGGCCGAGAACGCCTCCGGCGTCACCGAGCGCTGGGCGCCGTTCGTGGCCTATCTCTCCAAGGAGCTCGGCGTGAAGGTTACGCTGCGCATCGCCAACGACTATGCCGCCGTCATCGAGGGCCAGCGCGCCGGCAATATCCACATCGCGAGCTACGGCTCGGCCTCGTTCGCCCGCGCCCGGCTCACCGGCGTCAAGACCGACGCGTTTGCCAACGACATCAACGCCGACGGCTCGACCGGCTATTACTCCGTGTTCTTCGTCAAGGCGAACAGCGCCTACAAGAGCATCGACAATCTGAAGGGCAAGAACCTCGGCCTGGTCGATCCGAACTCGACCTCGGGCAACAACGTGCCGCGTTTCGAGCTCGACAAGCTCGGGATTGCCGATGCCGACAGCTATTTTGGCAAGGTCGTCTTCACCGGCAGCCACGAGAACGCAATCCTCGCGCTGTCGCAGGGCACGGTCGACGTCGCCGCCAACCAGTGGACCAGCGACGACGATTCCACGCTGGCGCAGATGCTGACCAAGGGCATGCTGAAGAACGCCGACGGCTCGGCGATGAAGAAGGACGATTTCCGCATCATCCACAAGTCGGCGCCGATCATCAACGGCCCCTATGCCTACAACTCCGACCTTCCGGAAGAGGCGAAGACTGCCATTGCCAAGGCGTTCTCCGAGGCCCCGATCAAAGACAAGGCCGCCTTCGACCGCCTGTCCGACGGCCAGAAGAAGGGCTTTCATCCCGCGACCACGAAGGACTGGGACGGCACCATCGAGCTGATCAAGTTCGTGGACGCGCTGCGTAAGAAGAAGGCGTCCTGAGTTTCTTGGGACGACGCACTCGAGCCGGGTCGTTTCGACCCGGCTCTTTTCTATGACGGGCCAACATTGCCGATGCCATGACCCTCGCGGTTACGATCCTTCCCGAGCCACAGCTCGCCGCGCTGAACGCGGCTTACCGCCAGGCCGTGGCGCGCAAGCGATTGCGTCTGCTCGCCGGCGCGGCGCTGTTCGTAGCTGCGCTGGTCCTCGCCGGCATCGGGGCCGAGGTGAATCTGCGCACGCTCTTCACCTATTTCGGCAATTTCGTCAGCTATTTCGATCGCATCCTCACCCTCGAGAACGGTCAGCGCGTCTGGACCGACATTGGCGAGTGGCTGTGGGGCTGGCGCAAATGGCTCAAAATGCTCGGTGAGACCATCCTGATCAGCTATGTCGGCACGCTGATGGGGGCCGTCGTTGCCTTCGCGCTCAATTTCTTCGCGGCCGAGAACACCTCACCGTCGCCCTGGCTGCGCTTTGCGGTTCGCCGCCTGCTTGAATTTGCGCGCACGGTGCCCGGCATCGTGTTCGCGCTGATCTTCGTCATCGCCTTCGGCCTGGGGCCGATGGCCGGCGTGCTGGCGATTGCCATTCACTCCGCCGGTGCGCTCGGCAAGCTGTTTGCCGAGATCGTGGAGAATGCCGATATGAAGCCGGTCGAAGGCATCCGCTCGACCGGCGCGAGCTGGCTGTCCTGCATGCGCTTTGCCGTGCTGCCGCAGGTCTCCGCCGGCTATGCCAGCTATGCGCTGCTGCGCTTCGAGATCAATGTGCGCGAAGCCTCTGTGATGGGTTTTGTCGGTGCCGGTGGCATCGGGCAGGAGCTCGTGGTCGCGATCCGCAAATTCTACTATTCGGACGTCAGCGCGATCCTGCTCGCCATCATCGTCACGGTCTTCTTGATCGACATCACAACGGGCTGGATCCGCGGCCACCTGTTCGGTCGGGAGGCGCGGACATGAGCCGGCCGCCGGAGGTGAATACGGACGAGCTGCGCGTGCGCTATCCGAACGTGTTCAATCGACCCGCATCCTCGCGTCTGGCGACGCCGGCAATGATTGTGATCGCGCTCGCGATCCTGGTGTTCGGACTGATCGATCTCGATTTCTCGCCGTCGCGCCTGATCGCCGGCATCAACCAGCTCGGCTGGATCACGCTGATGATGATCCCGCCCGATCCCGGCACGTCGCTGCCGATCTACCTGAAGGCGCTCGGCGAGACGCTCTCGATCGCGCTGCTCGGCACCACGCTTGCAGCAACCTTCGCGCTGCCGGTCAGCCTGCTGGCCGCGCGCAATGTGGTGCCGTCAGGCATCTTCCGCTTTCCCGTGCGGCGCTTTCTCGATTCCATCCGCGGCGTGGACACCCTGATCTGGGCGCTGGTCTGGATCAACGTCGTCGGCCTCGGCCCGTTCGCTGGCGTGCTCGCGATTGCGGTGGCGGATTTCGGCGCCTTCGGCAAATTGTTCTCCGAGGCGATCGAAGGTGCGGACCAGAAGCAGGTCGAAGGCATCCGCGCCTCCGGCGGCAGCGCGCTGCACGAGATCCGCTTCGGCCTGCTGCCGCAGGTGCTGCCGGTCATCGCGGGGCAGGTGCTCTATTTCATCGAATCGAACACGCGCTCGGCCACCATCATCGGCATCGTCGGCGCCGGCGGCATCGGCCTGCAGCTCGCCGAGCAGATCCGCGTGCTGGAATGGCAAAAGGTCTCGTTCCTGATCCTGATGATTTTGGTGGCGGTCGCCGCCATCGACTGGATTTCGGGAAAGCTCCGTTTTGCCATCATCGGCCAGCGCGCGGTGGCGTAGGATACTGTCGTCCCGGACAAGCGCGCCCCAAGCGCGCGCAGATCCGGGACCCAATCCCAGGGAGTGGTTGTGGCGCGAAGCTAGCGACCACGAGTCTTCGCCAAACAACTCCCTGTGGTTATGGGTCCTGGCCTTCGCCAGGACGACACCGAGAGTGTTGCTGCTCCCAACCTAATTCCGCCTCAACTCGACCGCAGCACGAAGCGGCGATTGTCCTTCTGCACGGGGCGGGCGTTCATCGGATAGAGTTTTGCGAACGCGGCCACGTCCGTCGCCGCAACGGAAATCGGATCGGCCAGCACCAGCCACTCGACGATCTCCGAGCAGGGCGGTGTCGTGAGCGAGCCCGTATAGCGGTAATAGCCGAGCTTTTGCGGCAAGAGCGCGCTCGGATTGAAGCCGGCGTCCGCCTTGACCGCTGGGCCTTCCTTGACCGGCATGCTCTTGACGATCTGGCTGAACGCCGCGTTGGGCTTGCCCTCGGCCATCAGCACGCCGACGACGGCGAGCCCGCCACTGTCGGCGCGGTGCACGAAATGCGCCTCCATCGGAAAATTCTTGCCCGCGATGGTGTGCTCGCTGGGCCGGTGGAAGTGCACCTGCAACAGCTTGTATTTGACGTCGCCGAGCATCAAGCTGCCGCCTTCGGCGAAATTGAGCTGGATCGTATGGCCGTTGTTGACGATGGTGTCGGCGGATTTCGGCCAGCTCAGCTTCAGCGTGGGCAATTGCGACTTGATCGGATGATCGATGTCGATCGGCGACTGCTGCGCGCCGATCGAGCAGGCCTTGTTGGCCGCATCGAGATCGCCCCATTTCGTCGGGCCGTTTCCACCCTCATAGCTCCAATGCGCGCCTTCCGCGGCGAAAGCCGGCTTGCACAGCGGGCAAAGGGCAAGGGCCGCAAAGGCCTTGAGCGCGTCGCGACGATTCACTGGATGTCCCCCTGGCGTGAAGTTGATACGTGATGCCGGCGCAACCTATGTGAAGGGAACCGTGAGTCGCAAGGCGTGACGGTCAAGATTAGTCGCTCAATGGCTTGGAAGGCCTATTGGCTCGCCCACACGATCCGCGCGATCCACGCAACGTCCGTCGCGGCCAGCGAGCGGTCGGCCTGTGCGGGGTCGATCGCGCTCAGCTCCAGCACCTTCGCGGTGCGGCGCTTCAAGGCTTTCACCATCAGCTCGCCCGCTTTGGTTTTCACCACCACGCGGTCGCCGCGCCGGACCGGCGTCCCCGGCGACACCAGGATGATGTCGCCGTTGCGATAGGCCGGGGCAAGCGCATCGCCCGATATCTCGAGCGCAAAGGTGTGACTGTCCTCGGCCGACGGCAGGGCGACCTGATTCCAGCCCTTGCCCGAGGGCATGCCGAGCTCGTCGAAATAACCACTATTGCCGGCCTGGGCGAAGCTGATCAGCGGCACCGAGCGGCCGTCGCCCACACCATCGCCGATCAGCTTCACGAAGGTCTCGATTGAGGAGCCGGCGGCCGTTAGCGCTTTTGCGATCGATTCGGTCGAGGGCCAGCGCTCGCGGCCATCGGGGGTGACGCGCTTGGACTTGTTGAAGGTGGTGGGATCGAGGCCCGCGCGCTTGGCGAGTCCGGAGGGCGACAGACCGGCGCGCTCCGCCAGCCGATCCAGCGCGCCCCAGATCTGATCGTGGGTCAGCATCCTCTGCGCTTTGGCCTGTCTGACCATCTTAAGGTCCAGCCCGTCGCGAGTTAGGAATATCTGCCTCAAATCAACCGGTTTTCCGTTTTCGGTGCAAGAGGAGGCTGCGGAGCCTTGAGTTCGGGCAGGCCCGCCTTTACGGTCGCGCCCGGCTTTCCCGGACCGCGGCTTTGCTGGCGCGGCCCAAAAAACCCAATCGAGTCAAAGAGAAGCTGACAGGGCTTCGGAGCAATTGGTCAATATCTATAAAATCTGCCCGGCCTCGGCCTGGCGGGAGGCGGAGCGGCAGGGTGTGTATACCGGCAGCGCGGATGATTTGCGCGACGGCTACATTCATCTCTCCACCGCGGCGCAGGTTCCCGAAACCGCGCGAAAGCACTTTTTCGGACAGCGCGCGCTGTTCCTGGTCCAGGTCGATGCCGATGCCTTGGGCGACGCCCTGCGCTGGGAGCGCTCGCGCAACGACGAGCTGTTCCCGCATCTCTATGGCGAGCTCGATCTCGGCGCCGTCGTCTCAGTGATTAACCTCAACACGCGCTCCGACGGCGATCACGACATTCCGGAGCTTGCGCCGTGATCCGTGCCTTCGACGCTCTCTCGCTGCCGGTGCTGCGCTGGCTCGATCCGGAGGATGCGCATCGCCTCGCGATCCAGGGCTTGCGCTTCCTGCCGCCGGTCAAGCCGCGGACCGATGATCCCAAGCTCGCGGTGCGCGCCTTCGGTCTCAACTTCCCCAATCCGGTCGGTCTTGCCGCAGGTTTCGACAAGAGCGCGGAAGTGCCGGACGCGCTGCTGCGGCTCGGTTTTGGCTTCGTCGAGATCGGCTCGGTGACGCCCAAGCCTCAGTTCGGCAATCCGCGGCCGCGGCTGTTTCGTCTGGAGCGCGACGAAGCCGTCATCAACCGCATGGGTTTCAACAATGACGGCGCGGACGCCGCGTTGCGCCGTCTCGCCGCGCGGGCGCAGAACGGCGGCATCGTCGGGGTCAATGTCGGGGCCAACAAGGATTCGCCGGACCGCGTCGCTGATTACGTCAAGCTGATCGAGACCTTCGCGCCGGTGGCGAGCTATTTCACCGTCAACATCTCGTCGCCGAACACGCCGGGCCTGCGCAACCTTCAGGAAGGTGCGCTGCTCGATGATCTCCTCGCAAAGGTGATCGACGCGCGCGAGCGGGTCCGGCAGAAGGCCGGCGATACGCCGGTGCTGCTCAAGATCGCGCCTGACCTCAGCCTCGCGCAGCTCGACGACGTCGTGCATGTCGCGCGTTCGCGCAAGGTCGACGGCATGATCGTGTCGAACACCACGATCGGACGGCCCTCGACGCTGCGCGAGCAGATGCGCGCCAAGGAGCAGGGCGGCCTCTCGGGCCGGCCGCTGTTCCGCCTGTCCACGCGCATGGTCGCGGAGACCTATGTGCGCGTCGAAGGCGCATTCCCGCTGATCGGCGTCGGCGGCATCGATTCCGGAGGTGCCGCGCTGACCAAGATCCGCGCCGGGGCGAGCCTGATCCAGCTCTATTCGTCGCTGGTCTACAAGGGCCTCGGCCTCGTCGAGGACATCAAGCGCGATCTCGCCTCGACGCTGCTGCGGACGGGGCGCGATTCGCTGTCGGAAATCGTCGGCGCGGATGCCGCGACGCTCACCGCCGAGGACTGGCCGACGCTGTGATCTTGCTCCGCTGTCATTCCCGCGAAGGCGGGGAATCCAGTACGCCGCAACTTCTCGACTCTAGCCGCGCCGCCTCTGGAATACTGGATCGCCCGCCTTCGCGGGCGATGACAGTTGAGGGTGCGGAGCGATTCCGGATTGCGCTGCGCTCCATCCGGGCTACGGCACTCAGCTCTTGAACGACGCCCTGTACAGCGCCGGATAGCGCGCGCCCTGCAAACCGCCGCGCGCGATGTAGAAGGCGATCATCGCGCTCCACAGGCCGGCATTGCCAAAACTGCTCAGCGCCCACCATGCGAGGAGGAAGATCGCGAGCGAGGCCAGCATCAGGTTGCGCATCTCGTGCGCCCAGGTCGCGCCGCCATAGATGCCGTCGAACCCGAAGGCGAAGGCGCCGGGCAGCGGCGCCAGGATGATGAAGACGAGGAAGTCGCGCGCCACGCGCCGCACCTCCTCGCTCGTCGTCATCAGGTCGATCAGCCTGGGGCCGAACAGCGCGAACAACGCCGCGACCACCAGGGCAAAGCCGATACCCCAGGACAGGATCAGCCGCGTCGCATCGGCAAAGCCGCGGGCGTCGCGCGCGCCATAGGCGCGGCCGCAGAGCTGCTGCGCGGCATTGGCAAAGCCGTCGAGGAAGAAGGCGCTGACCAGCAGGAAGTTGTTGAGCACGGCATTGGCCGCCAGCGTCACGTCGCCGGCGCGCGCGCCCTTGGCGGTGAAGAACAGGAACACGGTGATCAGCGCCGCGGTGCGCACCATGATGTCGCGGTTGACCGACAGCATCCGCATCAGCTTGTCGCGGTCGAACAGGCGCGCGCGGGGCACGGCAAAACCGTCCTTCGCGAGTTTCCGGCAGACGATTACGCCGAGGCCGACGCCGATCGCTTCGGCAATCACGGCCGCGATCGCGGCCCCCGCGATGCCGCTGTGATAGACCAGCACCAGCAGCACCGTGGCGATCATGTTGATGAGGTTGATCGCGATCTGCAGCGCCAGTGCCCGGTTGGCGCGGGCCTGTCCGACCAGCCAGCCGAGGATGACGTAGTTGGCGAACGCCAGCGGCGCCGACCAGATGCGGATCATGAAGTAGGTTTTTGCCGCGCGTGTCACGCCTTCGCTGCCACCCATCAGGCCGAACAGGGCGGCGGCGAGCGGCAGTTGCAGCACGATCAGCGCGGCTCCGATCAAACCCGCGACGATGAAGCCGCGCATCAGGATCGCGCCGTAGTCGTGCGTTTCGCCAGCGCCCATCGCCTGCGCGGTGAAGGCAAGCGTCGAGATGCGCAGGAAGGCGAACAGCCAGAACAGGCAGTCGAAGATGACAGACGCCATTGCAACGCCGCCGAGCAACGCGGCATCGTCCAGCCGCCCGATCGCAGTGGTCGAGACGACGCCGATCATCGGCGTGGTGAGGTTCGCCACCATCGCAGGACCTGCGATGGCGAACATCTGGCGTGTCGTGACCCTGGGATGGACGGGAGCGTGCATGGTCAGGCAGGTCTACCTGCCGCGCGGTCCGAATGCATCTCCGCAGCCGACATAGCCCAATTGCATCGGCTGCGGACTCCTAATGCATGATCCGGACCCGAAGGGCCGCGTCAGCGCAAAGTGTGAAGCGGTTTTCCGAAAAGATCATGCTCAAAAGACCTACCGGCCGCGCGGCGTGCCAAACAGGCGCGACAAGAACCAGATCGGGATCACGATGACCGCGCCGAGCAGGAAGTAGCGCCACAGCCAGTTGACCGCGTCGAAGCCGAGGTCCCAGAGACGCTGGAACAGCAGGCGGATGCTGTGGAGGATATTCCAGGGATCGAAGCCGATCGCGGCCAGCACGACGCCGACCAGGATCGAGAGCAGGATCAGCCGGAACGCGACCGACAGGGGCGAGCCGCCGAGAAAGCGGTACAGGCCGTCACGGCTTGCCGGCAAATCTCTGACGTCGTTGGTCATCGCTGAAAACTCCTCACGGGATCGGCCCGCATTATAGGTCACGGCGGGGCACATGGGGAACCCGGCCGCGTCAGTCAATCAGCTTACCGCATTTTAATATCAGGGGGGCGCCATGGTTAACCGGTCGGGCATGGCGAAGCCGCAATCGCGCGCCTCTCGCGACAACGTTTCCGGACTGAAACGTTGCTAACCATGGTTCAAGGAAATGTCACAGGAAAGCAACAGCTTCGGCGCAAAGCACTTTTTGCCTTGCGGATGTGAATGGCTGTCAATTCTCATCGCGCGCGGCTCGGCTAAGAGACAGGCGCGTCCGCCGCCGGGACCGATTGCTGGTTCTCTGCGCATACGCTCGCTGGCTTTGCGCCGGCCGGCGGCGGGCCCAACTTTCACGCCGCCTCCGCCTTCAGCATTCGCTCCAGCGTTTCGAGCCGGTCCGCCTCGCGCGGCGGCTTGTCCCAGCGCAGGCGGCTGATGCGGGGAAAGCGCATGGCGACGCCGGATTTGTGCCGCGGCGAGCGCTGCAGGCCTTCGAAGGCAACCTCGAGCACCAGTCCCTTGTCCGGCTCGTGCACGACATGGCGGACGGGTCCGAACTTTTCCGTGGTGTTGCGGCGGACGAAGCGATCGATCTGCAGGAGCTCCTCGTCCGTGAAGCCGAAATAGGCTTTCCCGACCGGCACCAGTTCGTCGCCGCCTTCGCCCTGGGTCCAGACGCCAAACGTGTAGTCGGAATAGTAGGACGAGCGCTTGCCATGGCCGCGCTGCGCATACATCAGCACGGCATCGATGATGTGCGGATCGCGCTTCCACTTCCACCATTGTCCCTTCGGTCGCCCCGGCAGATAGGGCGCATCGCGCCGCTTCAGCATCACGCCTTCGACGGCATCGGCGTCTTCGCCCGCACCTGCGCTCGCAGGATCGGCGCGGGCGGCGGTCAGTGCGGCCCAGGTGCCGAAGGCGACCGTCGGCGACAGGTCGATCCTGACATCGCCGAGCTTTTTGATGAAGGTTTCGAGGTGTTCGCGTCGTTCCGCGAAGGGCAGCTCGCGCAGATCGTTCTCGTCGTCGCCGAGCAGATCGTAGGCGCGCAGGTGGATCGGAAACTCCTTAATCAGCTTTGGCGAAACCGCCTTGCGGTTGAGCCGCTGCTGCAGCACGTTGAAACTCTGCACCCTTCCGTCGCGCACGATCAACAGCTCGCCGTCGATCGCGCCGGGCAGATGCAACGACGGCACGAGATCCGGAAAGCTCCCGGTGATGTCCTCGCCGGTGCGTGAATAGAGCCGCGCCGTGATGTGCCCACGCGCATCCCGCCCCGCGACGGCCTGCACGCGGATGCCGTCCCACTTCCATTCGGCGATATAGTCGGCCGGATCGAGGCTTTGGAAATCCGCGTCCTCGATCGCATGCGCCAGCATGACGGGGCGGAACGGCGCGGGATCGCGATTGACGGGCTTTTCAGCGCGGCCCTCCAGCCAGGCGAACAGATCGGTGTAGGGCGGCGCGAGGCCCGGCCAGATCAGCTCGATCTCATGCGGGTCCTTGTCGCCGAGCGCGGCCGCGGCTGTCTTGGCAAGCCGCGCGGAAATGCCGATGCGTAAGGCGCCCGTGACGAGCTTGAGCAGCGCCCAGCGGCCAGTCTCGTCGAGCTCGTCCAGCCAGCGCTCGAGCTGTCTTGGCAGCTCGGTCTTGCCAAGCGTGCGCAGCGTGGTGACGACCTCGGTCAGCGTTGGCGGCGGCGGGTTGTTGTGCAGGCCTTCGGCCTTCGGCCACATCAGCGCGACCGTCTCCGAGAGATCGCCGATATAGTCGTAGGACAGCCCGAACAGCACCGGATCAGTACGCGCCGCGATCAGGTCGCGGATCAGCGCCGGCTTTGCGTGCTTGAAGCTGAGCGCGCCGGTCAGCGCCGCCAGCGCATAGCCGCGGTCGGGATCGCCGACCTCGCGGAAATAGCTCGCGATCAGCCGCAGCTTGTTGTTGCGGCCGGGCTCGTAGGCGAGGCGGTCGAGCAGCTCGGCGAAGCGGTTCATGCCTCGTCCTCGCTCCCAAGCGGCGTCTCGCTCTCTTCTTCGTCGCCATAGCCGACGAGATCGAGCGGCTGCGCGCGCAGGCCTTTGGCTTTGCACCAATGCACCAGCGCGTCTTCCTGGCCATGGGTGACCCAGATCTCGCCAGCGCCGGTCGCGGAGATGGTCGCGGTCAGGCCGTCCCAATCGGCGTGATCCGAGATCACCAGCGGCAGCTCGACGCCGCGCTGCCGGGCCCGCGCGCGCACCCGCATCCAGCCCGACGCGAACGCCGTGACCGGATCGGGGAAACGCCGCGTCCAGAGATCTGACGTGGCCGAGGGCGGCGCCAGTGTGATCGTGCTGGCGAGAGCCGCCTTCTTCACGCCCTTCACCGGCCGGAGCTCGCCGAGCGCGATGCCGCGGCTCTGATAATAATGCGTGATCGTCTCCATCGCGCCGTGCAGATAGATCGGCGCGTCATAGCCGGCCGCGCGCAGCAGCGCGATCACGCGCTGCGCTTTGCCGAGCGAGTAGGCGCCGACGAGATGTGCGCGCTCCGGAAACAGCGCGACGGAGGCCAGCAACTTCTTCACTTCGTCCGCGGCATTGCCATGGCGAAACACCGGCAGGCCGAACGTGGCTTCGGTGATGAAGACGTCGCAGGGCACGAGCTCGAACGCCGTGCAGGTCGGATCTGATGCGTCCTTGTAGTCGCCGGAGGCGACGATGCAGGTGTCCTTGCAGGTGACCGCGATTTGCGCCGAGCCGAGCACATGGCCGGCGGGATGAAACTTGACCTTGACGTCGCCGAGCCTGATTTCCTCGCCGTAGCGGATGGCCTGCGTCGTGCCGGCAAAATTCTCGCCGTAGCGCAGCCGCATCATGTCGAGCGTTTCCTGCGTCGCCAGCACGGCGCCATGGCCGGCACGGGCGTGGTCGGAATGGCCGTGGGTGATCACGGCGCGCTCGACCGGGCGGACGGGGTCGATATGGAAACCGCCGGGCTTGCAGCACAGACCGGCGGCAGTTGGCAGCAGGATGTCTTGCGGGCGCATTTCTGTCATATAGGCTGCGCGACCGTTTCATTCGAGTCACCCGACCGCACCGTTTTTGGTTCCAGAATGCCGCTACGCCTTTTCCAGTCCTCCGGCGACCTCATGGCCGACCGCCGCTTCGAGTTCGCTCGCGACCTCCAGCTCAAGGGCGATCTTCCCGCCGCGGCCGATCTTCTGGAGCAGGCGATCGAGCTGGCGCCGAACTTCACCTCCGCCTGGTTCACGCTTGGCGAAATCCGCGAGCAGCTCAAGGAGCGCGACAAGGCTATCGCGGCTTTTCGCAAAGCGCGCGAGTCCGACGCGAGCGACCAGCACGGCGCGAGTCTGCATCTGATGCGGCTCGGCGACGAGCAGATATCGGAGATGCCAAAGGCCTATGTGCAGGCGCTGTTCGACCAATATGCGCCGCGCTTCGAGCATGCGCTGATCAACGATCTCGGCTATCGCGCACCCAGCCTGATCTTCAAGGCGGTGCTCGCGGCACGCGTCGCGGCGAAGACGCCTGCCTTCTTCAAGCGCGCGATCGACCTGGGCTGCGGCACGGGTCTGGCGGCTAGCGCCTTCGCAAAACAGGTCGATCAGTTCATCGGCATCGATCTGTCGCCCGGCATGATCAAGGAGGCGCGCGCCACAGGACTCTATGCCGAACTCGAAGTCGCCGACATGATCGACGGTCTGCGCAGCAGGGCTGACGCGAGCGCCAATCTGATCGTGGCAGCGGATGCGATGGTTTATCTTTCCGATCTCACGCAAGTGCTGGTCGAGGCAAAGCGCGTACTTGCGGCAAACGGTACGCTCGCCTTCACGTTGGAGACGCATGACGGCAAGGGTGTGATACTCGGCGACGGACTGCGCTATGCCCATTCCACGGAATATGTGCGCGAGGCGATCGCGAAAGCCGGACTCAAGTTGCTGACGTGTGATCCCGCCTCGCCGCGTAACGAGAACAATGAGCCCGTGCGCGGTCTCGTTGTCATCGCCGAGAAAACTTGAGTCTAGGCGCTACGCGCGCCGGGATTTTAGCGGCATTGCGTCGCAAAGCGACGACTTCCCACTTGCGGTGCATGGCGCGATGCCAGAAAAATGCGCGCATCCAGGGAGATCAATAACAATGACCAAAAATCCTTCACGGCGCGATTTCAGCGCCGCCGCACTTGCCGCCATCGCTGCGTCGACATTGCCGGCGCCTTACGTCTGGGCCGCCGAGAAGAAATATGATGCCGGCGCCAGCGACACCGAAATCAAGATCGGCCAGACGGTGCCGCATTCCGGACCCGGCTCGCTCTATGGCGTGCTCGGCCGTGTTGGTGAGGCCTATTTCCAGTCGCTGAACGAAAAGGGCGGCATCAACGGGCGCAAGGTGAAATTCCTCACCATGGACGATGCCTACAGCGCGCCGAAATGCGTCGAGGCGACGCGGCGGCTGGTCGAGCAGGAAGAGGTGCTCGCGCTCTACGGCTCGCTCGGCACTGCGCCGCAGACCGCCGTTCACAAATATCTCAATTCCAAGGGCGTGCCACAGCTCCTGCTCAACACCGGCGCCTCCAAGTGGAACAATCCAAAAGAGTTCAAGTGGACCATGGCGGGCCTGCCGCTCTATCCGACCGAGGCGCGCATTCTCGCCCGCCACGTCGTCAGCGTGAAGCCGAACGCCAAGGTCGGCATTCTCTATCAGAACGACGATTTCGGCCGCGACTTCCTCGGTCCCTTCAAGAAGGTGCTGGAGGATGCAGGCGGCACCGCCAAGGTGATTTTGGAGCAGACCTACGACCTGACCGATCCGACCATCGATTCCCAGCTCATCAATCTCTCGAAGTCGGGCGCGGACGTCTTCTACAACATCTCCACCGGCAAGGCCTCGTCGCAGTCGATCCGCAAGGTGGCCGAACTCGGCTGGAAGCCGCTGCAGCTCTTGTCCGCGGGCTCGACCGGCCGCTCGATCCTCAGCGCAGCGGGACTCGAAAATGCCGCGGGCATCGTCGCGATCCGCTACAACAAGGAGGTCGGTGTCGGAAAATGGGACAAGGATCCCGACGTGATGGCGTTCGAGGAGCTGCGCAAGAAGTACCTGCCCAATATCGACCAGGACAACACCATCGCGTTCGCAGGCTACGGCCAGGCCGCGTCGATGGCGGAGATCTTGCGCCGCTGCGGCGACGACCTCACCCGCGCCAACGTGCTGGCGCAGGCTTCCAACCTCAACGGCTTCCACTCGCCGTATTTCCTGGACGGCGTCAATTACAGCTACACGCCCGACAACTACACGCCGATGAAGACGCTGTTCATCTCCACCTTCAGCGGCAAGGATTGGGATATCTCTGACAAGCCGGTGACGGAGTAAGCGGCGACCGACACGTCCACGTCGTCATGCCCGGGCATAGCCGCCCGAAGGACGGCGTCGCTTCCGCTCGCCTATGTCCCGGGCATCCACGTTCTTCGTAGAGCGTGAAAGATCGTGGATGGCCGGGACGAGCCCGGCCATGACGAGTCCGAGGCTCTTTGAGCTACTACTTCAAATCCGCGGCACGCTCGCTGGGCGCACCTCGCGCGCCTGGGCGGCAAGACGGATTCCGGCGTTGGCTGCACCAAAACCCTGGTAGCTGCGACGCTCGACGATCTCGAAGAAGAAGCGCTCGTCGAAAATGTGGGTGTAGACCTGGAAGAACTCGCCGTCGCCCTCGCGGTCGTAGAGGATGTGATTGGCGCGCAGTTGCGCCATGATGTCGGGCGCAAGGTCGTATTTGGCTTCGATGTCGTCGTAGTAGTTGTCCGGAATATCCAGGAAGTCCGCGCCGCGGGCGCGCATCGCGGCGACCGTCGCAAAGATATCCTGGCACGAGAACGCGACGTGCTGCACGCCCGATCCGAAAAACTCCGAGATGAAGCGGGCGGGCAGGGTGCGGTTCGCCGATGAGCCGTTGAGCACGAAGCGCAGGCTCTGGTCGCCATTGATGATCGCCTGGCTCTGGACCAGGCCTCGGGGGTCGGCGATCTCCATCTGCGGCAGGCGAGTGAGGTCGAGAATGCCGGTGTAGAACAACAACCAGGACAGCATTTCGTCATAGGGCATGGACTGTGCGATGTGGTCCACCGCGAGCAGGCGATCGGCGCCTGCCTCGCTCGCGATGCGCTCGAAATCGGTGTCCCAGTTCTTGCCGGCCTGATCCAGGAAATAAAGCAAACTGCCGCCGACGCCATGGATCGCCGGGATTTCCAGTTCCCCCGGTCCAACCGGCTGATAGAAGGTGCGCGCTTTCAATGTCTCGGCGCGCTGCATGGCGAGGCCGGCATTGTCGACATCGAGTGCAATGGCGCAGACGCCCGGGCCGTGCGTCACATAATGCGAATGCGCAAAACCGTCGGTCTCGGAATTGATGACGAGCTCGACCTTGCCTTGCGACCAGCGCTCGACGGCCTTGCTGCGATGCTTGCCGGTCTTGCGGAAGCCGAGCTGCGCGAACAGGCGGCCGAGCTCGCCCGCCTTGGTCTCGTTGACGGCAAACTCGACGAACCCGGTACCGCTGCTCTTGGCTTTCGGCGCCAGCGGTTCGCCGACAAGCTTTGGCCAATCCGGTGCAAGCTGATCCTGCAGCAGGATCAGCGAGCGCAGTCCGTCGACGGCGGTCTGCGCGGCCGAGCCGGCGCGGAACTGGTCGTTGAAGATTTCGAGCGACCACGGACCGTCATAGCCGGTCGCGGCAATCGCCTGCATGAACTCGCCGACCGGCAGGTCCCCCTGGCCGGGGAACGAGCGGAAATGGCGGCTCCACGACAGGATGTCGAGTTCGAGCTTCGGTGCGTCGGCGAGCTGCACGAGAAAGATCTTGTCGCCGGGAATCGAGGCCATCGCACGGGTCGGAAAGCCTGGCGCCAGCGCATGAAAGCTGTCGAGGATGACGCCGATCGCGGAATGGTCGGCACGGCGCACGATCTCCCAGGCGTCGCGATAGTCGTTGACGTGGCGTCCCCAGGCGAGCGCCTCGTAGCCGACGCGCAAACCGCGCTTGCCGGCGCGCTCGCCGAGCTCGCGAAAATCGTCGGCCGCGCGATCGATGCCGCCGCGCGAAGCGGGGGAGACGTTGCTGCAGATCAGCAGCAGGTCAGTGCCGAGCTCCTGCATCAGGTCGAACTTGCGCTCGGCGCGGGCGAAGTTGCGCGAGCGCTGCGGCTCCGGCATGCCCTCGAAATCTCGGAACGGCTGGAACGCGCAGATCTCGAGGTTGAGGTCGCCGCAGAGCCGTGCCACCTCGCGCGGGCTGGCGCCGAACGACAACAGGTCGTTCTCAAAAATCTCGACGGCCTCGAAGCCGGCCGTGGCAATGGCGCGGAGCTTTTCGTCGAGCGCGCCGGAGAGAGAAACGGTTGCGATCGAGCGCTTGTTCATGCCGCACTCTCCTCCATGGCGCCGCCGAGGAAGAGCTGGCCGATGCGCGGATCGTTCAAAATGCGCTCGGCCTTGTCGACCATGCGGGTCTGGCCGAGCTCGAGCACGATGCCGAAATCGGAGATCTCCAGCGCCGAGCGCGCGTTTTGCTCGATCATCAGGATGGTGACGCCGCGGTCGCGCAGGTCCTTCAGGATGTTGAAAGTCTGCTGCACCATAAGGGGCGACAGGCCGATCGAGGGCTCGTCGATCAGCACGAGTTGCGGATCGAGCAGCAGCGAGCGCGCGATCTCGAGCTGTTTTTGCTCGCCGCCAGACAAAGTCGATGCCTGCTGCGTCGATTTGCGCCGCAGCGCCGGAAACAGATCCAGCGCCGCCTCGATGCGTGCCGGCAGGTCGATGCCGCGCTCGGCCGCGACGCCGCCGAGCTCGATATTGTGCCGTACCGACAGCTCGGCAAAGATATTGCGGCCCTGCGGCACGTAGCAGATGCCGGCATTGAGCAGCGCGCGCTGGCTCAGATTGGTGACGTCGCGGTCAGCGAAGGTGATCTTGCCGTCGCGCAGCTTCAGCAGGCCAAAAATCGCCTTGAACACGGTGGATTTGCCGGCGCCGTTGGGGCCGATGATGGTCGTGATGGTGGCTTTCGGCACGGAGAAGGTCGTGCCGTTCAGGATCGTCATCTTGCCGTAGCCACCGACCAGATTGCTAACCGAGAGGATCGCATCGCTCATGGCTGCCTCCACAGCATGATCCGGAAAAGTGCGCAGCGGTTTTCCGAAAAGATCATGCTCAAAATTAATGTCCGAGATAGGCTTCGATCACGGCGGGGTTCTTGCGCACCTCGTCCGGCCGTCCCATGGCCAGCACTTTGCCCTCCGCCATCACCATGACGCGCGAGCACAGCGACATCACGAACTCCATGTTGTGTTCGATGACGACGAAGGTGGCGTTCTTCTCGCGGTTGATGGCGACCAGCCGCTCCTTGAGGTCCGAGAGCATCGACGGGTTGACGCCGCCCGCGGGTTCGTCGAGCAGCACGAGGCGCGGCCCGCCCATGAAGGCCATGGCGGCATCGAGCAGCTTTTGCTGGCCGTAGGAGAGGCCGCCGGCCGGCTCGGCCGCAAGGTGATCGAGCTTGAAGAAGCCGATCATCTGGTTGGCGGCATCGGTCAACCCGGCATCGGAACGGCCGAACAGGCGCGATGCCATGTTGCCCTGGTGCTCCTGGCCGGCGAGGATCAGGTTCTCGCGCACGGAGAGCTTTGGAAACACCTGCAGCAGTTGGAAGGTGCGGCTGACGCCGAGACTGTTGAGCTCGGACGGACGCAAGCCCGTGACGTCCTTGCCGTCGAGCTTCACCTCGCCGCCGGTCGGCGTGAGCTGGCCGAGGATGCAGTTGAAGAGCGTGGACTTGCCGCAGCCGTTCGGCCCGATCAGGCCGAGGATCTCGCCCTCGCGCACATCGAAGCTGACGCCGTCCACGGCTGTGATGCCGCCAAAGCTCTTCTTGATGTTGGTGACTTCGAGGACCGCGCTCATTGGGCCGTCTCCAGTCGGGATTTGGCAACGGCGCGCAGAGCCGATGCGGCTTTGGTGCGCCGTTCCGCCATGTAGCGATCGAGAATTCCCAAGATGCCGGTGGGCGACCAGATCAGCAGCAGCATCACCGCGATCGCATAGAGCATGAGATAGTAGCCCTCGGTGAAGCGCAGCCATTCAGGGAGCAGCACCGCAATCATCGCGCCCAGGAACGGGCCGAAGAAGAAGCCGGCGCCGCCGACGATCACCATCATCAGGAGGTCGAGCGAGAGCGACAGGTTGAACGGCACGGGATCGATATATTGCGTCAGCGGAGCATAAAGCGCGCCGGCGACGCCGCCGAGCCCGGAGCCGATCGCAAACGCCATCAGCGTGTAGCGGCGGGTGTCGACGCCGAGCGATTGCGCGCGGAGGGGATTTTCGCGCAGCGCCATGAAGGCACGTCCCCAGGGCGAGCGGATCAGCCACCACACCGCGAATGACACGATCGCGAGCGAGCCGAGGCAGACATAATAGAACGGCAGCGGACGGTTGGTCGCAAATCCCAGGATGTTCGGCCGTGGGATATTGGAGATGCCGTAGATGCCGCCAGTGAGCCAGCTCTCGTTGCGGAACACCAGGAAGGCCAGCGTCGAGAAGGCGAGCGTGACGAAGGCGAGATAGTGGTGCTGCACGCGCAGCGCGGGATAGCCGAGCACCCAGCCGATCGCGACGCTCAGCGCGATTGCGACCACGAGCGCGGCCGGCAAGGGCCAGCCATGAGTCGTCATGATCGCTGACGCATAAGCGCCGATGCCGACGAAGGCGCCCTGCGCCAGCGACACCTGGCCGGCATAGCCGAGTGTCAGATTCAGCCCCATCGCGGCGATGGTCATCACCGCCCACTGGCTCAGGATGAACAGGCCGTAGCGGTTGAAGTTCATGGGGACGACGATCAGGGCGACGATCACCGCAAGCCCGAGCACGATCTTCAGGGTTTTGCCAAAATTGCTCATACCGTGCGCTCCTCGGCGCGGCCAAGCAGACCCTGCGGACGGAACAGGATGACGACGATGAGGAAGATCATCGGCACCGCCGCGCGATACTGCGTGGAGACGTAAGCGGCCGCGAGATTGTCCAGCACGCCGATCAGGAGGCCGCCGGCGATCGCGCCGCGCACCTGGTTGAAGCCGCCGACAATGGCCGCGATGAAGGCGGCCTGGCCCAGCACTTCGCCGGACGAGAATTTTGCCAGATAGATCGGCGTGATCAGCAGCGAGGCGAGAGCGACCAGGAAGGCGTTGATCAGGAAGGTCAGCAGGATCATGCGCTCAACGGGAACACCGATGATGCGCGCCACGGTCGGGTTCTGTGCGGCGGCCTGCATCTGGTGGCCGAGCGAGGTTCGGGTCAGCAGCATGGTCAGGCCGACCACGGTGAGGATGGCGACGACGAGCACGCCCACGCTCTGCAGCGCCACGGCATGGCCGAGAATCTTGATATCGCCGGTCGGCACGATCGAGGGGAAGGGCGAGGCCTCGGCGCTGAAGAACTGCTTGACCGCTTCCTTGATGCCGATCGCGAGCGCCATGGTGGCGATTGCCAGCGGCAGCACGCCATGGCGCAGCATCGGATCGACCAGCAGCATCTTGAAGGCAAGCCCGAGCAGGATCATCGACAGCAGAATGCCGATGATGATCGCGAGCCAGAACGGCGCGCCGACATGCATCGCCGCCAGCATCAGGAAGGCCGGCAGCATCACGAACTCGCCTTGCGCGAAATTGATGGTCTGCGAGGTCTGCCACAACAGCGTGAAGCCGACCGCGACCAGCGCATAGATCGCGCCGGTAGCCAGTCCCGCGACCAGAAGATCGAATAGATTGGACATGGGTTCTCTCTGACCGTTAAGCCTGACGAAACCGCGCGAGCCGGATTTTCTTACCGCGCTCCGCCCTTATGTCTCCCTCTCCCCACGACTTGCGGGGAGAGGGAGCAGGGCACCAGCCTTAGTTCAGCTTCGGAAGCACCTGCTTCACGACTTGCTTGCCTTCCACGACCTCGACCAGAAAGCTCTGGCGATCGAGGTCGCCGGTGTCGCTGACGGTGACGTCCATCAGGATGCCCGGCTCGTCCGCGGCCTTGATGGTCAGGCCGTGCAGCGTGTCGGCGAACTTCTTCGCATCGACCTTGCCCATCTTCTCGGTGGTGGCCTTCACCATGTAGACGGCGAGATAGCCCTTCAGGCCGTTATGGTCGGGCACGTAGTTGTACTTTTTCGAGAATTTTTCGCGGAACGCCTTGATCAGGTCGACCGGGGCGTCGGTGGTGAGGCCGACATGGCCGCGCGCGCCGTTGGCGGCATCGCCCGCGAGCTCGATCACCTTCTGGCCGATCAGCGTGGTCTCGCCCATCAGCGGAGCGGTGACGCCCTGGCGCTTCAGCTCCTTCAGGATGCGCGCGCTCTCTTCCTCGTTGAGATAGATGAAGACGGCATCGGGGTTGGCAGCCTTGATCTTGCCGACGTCGGCGGCGAAATCGGCCTGGCCCGCTTCGGTGGAGAGATCGGCGACGACCTTGGTGCCGAGACGCTCCAATTCCTTGGAAACGACGTCGCGTCCGCCGCGGCCGAAATCATTGTTGACCCAGACGACGGCGACCGTCTTCGCCTTCATGTCGCCGTTGATGTACCTGGCGACCTTCGGCATCGAGGATTGCTGGCCGAACGAGGTGCGGAACAGGAACTTGTTGCCGGCCTGCGTCAGTTCGGCGGCTTCGCCGCCCATGATCTGTGCGATGCCGGCTTCCGCCGCGAGCGGTGCCGTCACCTTGACGGAGCCGGAATAGCCGGGCCCGAGCAACACATAGGGCTCGGCGTCGAGCGCCTTCTGCACCTGTGCGCGCGCCACGCCCGGGTTGGACTGCGAGTCGGCATGGCTGACTTCCAGCTTGCGGCCGAGCACGCCGCCCTTGGCGTTGATCTCCTCGATCGCGAGGTCGATGCCGTTCTTCCAGTTGGTGCCGACGGTGGCGCCGCCGCCCGAAAGCTCGGCGACGTCGGCAAGCTTGATGGATTGCGCAAAGGCTGACGTTGCAGTCGCGACGGCGAGCAGGGTGCCCACCAACAGTGTCGATTTCATCTCATTCCTCCCTTTTGTCTTCGGTTTTGCAGGCGGCCTTGTTGCCGGCCGCTTTGGTCAGGCAGCGTGATAAGTGGCGCTCCGCGCCGCCATCACGCCATCGAAGGCCTCACCCATGACATCCGTCGAGGGGGCGAGGCCGGTGAACAGTTCGAATGCGTCGGCCGCCTGGTAGATCGCGAGCTCCCGCCCGGTCATGATCCGCGCGCCCTTGGCTCGCGCCGCCGACAGCAGCGGGGTGATCAGCGGCGAGTAGACGGCATCGGCGACCCACATGCGGTCGTGAAGCTTTTCCGGCGGCACAGGCGTGTCCCGGTTCGGCAGCATGCCGACGGGCGTGGCGTTGACGAGCCCGGTCGCGCCGCGCAGGGCCTCGTCGAGGTCGGTGGTCGCGACCACGCCGCTGTGTTTTTGCAGGAGCGAAGCCAGGTTCGCGGCGCGCGCCGGCTCACTGTCGAAGATGCGGATGTCGGTGACGGCGGAATTGGCGAGCGCAAACGCGATCGCCTTGCCGACGCCGCCCGCGCCGATCACCGCGACGGCGTTCCCGGAAGGGCCGAGCAGCGGCGCCACCGCGCGCGCAAAGCCCGTGGTGTCGGTGTTGTGGCCAATGAGCCGGCCATCCCGGACGACGACGGTGTTCACCGCGCCCATGCTGGCGGCGGCCGGCGCAAGCTCGTCGAGCAGGGGGACGACCGCTTCCTTGTAGGGGAAAGTGACGTTGACACCGGCGAAGCCAAGACGCCGCACCCCCTCGAGCATCATGCGCAGGCCGGTCGCGTCGGCGCCGGCCACCTCGATGAGCTGGTAGTGGCCGCGCAGCCCGAGGGCTTCAGCGGCGTGCTCGTGCATGGCGGGGGAGGCGGAATGTGCAATCGGCGCGCCGATCAGGCCGGTGAGAAGCTTCTTGGGGGCTGCAGGTCGGCGCTGTGACATGGTCCACTATGGTCTCGCGGGGCGAATTTCTCCACGTCGTTTTGCGCGGAAATTCGCGGCGTTCAAGCGAAACGATAGCGTTTCCCCCGCCTAACACAATTACTCATTTATCCTGCAAACCTAACATAATGTTATTTTCGTCGGACCCGGGCCTTTTGCCCTTCCCGGCCTTGGCGCGACGGCTCGACCGCGCGCATCTCGGCGCGGAGCTGTTCGATGAAATACTCGACGTGGAGCGACAGCGGCGCGCCGCGCTTCACCGCGATGTAGGTGTCGAAGCGCGTCGGCTCGACGATCTTCAACAGCTCGATGCCGGGATAGCCGCCATGCGCCACCGTGAACTGGTCGATGATGGCGATGCCGAGCCCCGCCTTCACCAGCGCGCAGACCGTGGTGCCGAAGCGCGCGCGGATGGTGATGTTGTAGTCGAGCCGGTGGCGCGCAAAGATCTCGGCCATGATCCGTCCGTAGGGATCGTTGGGATCGATGCCGATCAGGGGATAACGTGTGATCTCGGCGGCCGTCACCTGCTTGCGGCCGGCCAGCTCATGGCCGGGCGGGACGATGCAATAGAGCTCGCCCGAGGCGAGCGGCATGAAGTCGAGGCCGGAATGCTCGAGCCGGTAGCTCATCGCCACGCACTCGCCGCGGCCGAGCAAGAGATAGTCGATGGCTTCCTCGAGCTTGAGGATGTTGATGTCGATGCCGAGGTCGGGATAGCGGCGGCGTACGCGCTCGATCGCGCGCGGCACCATCACCTGCGAAATACTCGGCACCGAGCCGATGCGCAGCTCGGACAGGCCGCCTCGTCCGATCTTGGAGATGATCTCGGAGAGATCGTCCACCTTCTTGTAGACGCCGTTGATCTGCTCAAAGATGTTCTCGGCTTCCGGCGTCGGGAAGTAGCGTCCGTTCTGGCGCTGGAAGAAGCGGATACCGAGCGAGCGTTCGGTGTACTTCACGAGGCGGCTGATGCCGGGCGCCGACACGTTCAACAGCTTTGCTGCGCCGCCAATCGTGCCCGTCACCATCACGGCACGGATCACCTCGACCTGACGCAGCGTCATCATGCACAAAAACCCCGAACGACGATCTCTTTGACGATCATCTCACGAGAGACGCGATGTCATCCAGCCGCAAATGCCTGTCAACGTGAATATGCACCGCAAGCTGGCGCCTTGCGCGTTATCCGCTTGCATCCTGCAAATGCGTTCTAGCTTGCCGGGCCTTCGGGCTTGGCGCTGTCGCGAAGATCCGCGCGCTCGGTCGCGAGCACGTCGCGCGCAAATTCGATGATCTTCTGCTTGTTGACCGTTTCACGCACGGCGAAAAACACGCGGTTGAGTTCCAGGCCGAGCACGCTGTTGAGGGCGATGTTCTCGTCTTCCATCGTGGGGTTTCCCGCTGCCGATATCGAAGGTGTAACTTGACGCCCCTTCCTCTACAAGTAGATTAATCTTCGGGAATTTCGTCGCACCGGAAAACTACGGAGCGCGACGAAGTGTGGCAGCGCTCAAAGGCAAACTTCAAGGGCGACGTTCAAGGGCAGCGTTCGAGGCCAACGTTCGAGAGCTGCGTTCATTGGCGGCCCGCGAGAGCAGGCAAGGGGCAAGACGAACCGATGTCCGCCGTGGATTATGGCCGCGAAGCGCTCGATTTCATCGAAAGCCTGGAAGCCTATAGCCGGGTTCCGGACGCGATGGATGCGCTCGAGGTGGCGTTCGGACGCTTCGGCTTCGAGGCGATCATCGTCACGGGGTTGCCGAATCCCGATCAGCAATTCTCCCAGATGGTGCTGGCCAAGCGCTGGCCGCCGGAATGGTTCAAGCTCTACACCGAAAACAATTACGACCGCTTCGATCCCGTGATCCGCATGTGTCGGCAGTCGGTAAATCCTTTCGAGTGGTCGGAAGCGCCCTATGACGCCGAGCTCGAACCGGGTGCGGCGGAGGTGATGAACCGTGCGACCGACTTCCGCATGTCGCGCGGCTTCGTCGTGCCGATCCACGGCTTGACCGGCTACGAGGCCGGCGTCTCCTTGGGCGGCGTGCACCTCGATCTCAATCCGCGGAGCAAGCCGGCGCTGCATCTGATGGCGATGTACGGCTTCGATCGCATTCGCCGCCTGCTCGATCCGCGGCCCGCACCTCCAGCCCGTCTCACGCCGCGCGAGCGCGAGGTGATCGCCTGGGCTTCGCAAGGCAAGTCCGCCTGGGAGATCGGCGAGATCCTCAACATCACGCAGCGCACCGCCGAGGAACATCTTGCAACTGCTGCGCGCAAGCTCGGCGCCGTCAACCGTACGCATGCAGTCGCGCTCGCGATTCGCCGCAAGATCATCAATCCATAAGCCTCGCACTGGGAAATTTCCCAATATCGAAGCTGCCTCTTTTCACGGAGGCTGCCCCCGTTCCGTAGGAAAGGGGGTTCTCATGATTCACGCAATTTCTGCGGTAAATCGTCACCTCTACGACGACGTCATCGAGCAGCACTTTCGCGTGCGGCACGAAATCTTCGTCGAAGAGAGAAAATGGGAAGCGCTGCGCAAGCCCGATGGCCGCGAGATCGACGCCTATGACAACGAGGACGCGATCTATCTGCTTGCGCTGGAGAACCGTCGCGTCCTTGGCGGCTACCGGCTCTATCCGACCACCAAGCCGTCGATGATGAGCGAGATCTTCCCGCATCTCGCGGCGGTCCGCGGCTGCCCCGCAGATCCGCTGATCTGGGAATGGTCGCGCTTCTTCGTCGTGCGCGATCGCCGCGACGGCGCCCTCAACCTGCAATTGATGGCGGCGGCGCAGGAGTTCTGTCTCGACCAGGGCATCGAGCGCCTGTGCCTGGTCATGGAGACCTGGTGGTTGCCGCGCTTCCACGACATGGGATTTGTCGTCACGCCGTTGGGTCTGCCGGCTCTGGTCGAAGGCGCCTGGACCATGGCGATCACCATCGACGTCGGTCAGGAAACGCTCGACGCCCTGCAGGAGCGTATCGGGATGACAAGCCTGGTCCGCCAGGAGGGTCCGCGGATCGACGCCATCGCACGTGCCAACATCTGCGGCCTTGCGGCCGCGCAACGAAAGATCGCCTGAGATGACGAACATGATGCAGGATACCCAACTCACCATGAAAGAAGAGAACCTCGGCTACATGTCCGACATGGCGCTCGAACTTGCGCAGATGGCAGAAGGCACCGGGCTCGCCACATTGGCCTATTTGTTCCGGATGGCGGCACTCGAAGCCGCGACCGCCGGCAGGATCGCCGCGCGCGACGCGATTCCGCACCACGTGACGTCGCACTAGGCCGTGTACTCATAAATCGGCTCGTGCCGACACAGGCGTAGAGATGTCCGCTTTGTCATCGAAAGTGGACATCACCGGCGCTCATCGGCATGTCCGTTAAGGGCCAATTTTCAGACCTTGGGCAGCCTTGGTGATCGGCGACGACGTTGCCACCTTCGGCTGACAGGTCGACGACCTGTGCTTCTGTCACCAACTGAAATTTGTCCTTCCCATGAGGTAAATCAATGGACCTGCGCCATGCCCCTTTGGTATGGGGCGGAACCAAGGGATTTCTGGGTTCACGCGCAAGCGGGATTTGTCATCCCGGGTCAACAGCGAGGAGCTGTGTGCCATGAAGCGGATTTTTCTGTCTCTCCTTGCTCTCAGCCTCGCGCAGGGGGCGTTCGCCGAGACTGTCAAGAAACCGGAGATCGACAAGTTGGCCATCGCGGAGCAGGCCAAGGTGTCGCCGAGTTTTCCCGCATTCCTGGCAGAGGCGGCCAAGGCGTACCCCAAGCTCAAAGCGAGTGTAGCAGCCTACGAAAAAATGACGCCGCTCGCCGGAGACGATCTCATTAACATCGCCCGCCTGCTCGGCTTGTACAATCGGCTGCACAATCAGCAGGCCGTGATCTCGGCGATTGAGGCGATGGTGGCGCTTCCCACCGTGCGTTCCGACAGCATCCCGCCGTATGAAAGCAAGCCGATGATCGATTTCGGTCTTCTGGTCGAGGCGATGGCCAAGAATTTCGACTTGCAATACCGCAATGTGGACAACCGGATTTTTGAAGTCACCCTGCCTGGCAAAGGAAGAGAGGAATTTGGCATTCTCACCCATGCCGATGTAGTGCCGGTTACCCCAGAGGAGTGGGTGCTGGAAGATGGCACGCGGCTCGATCCCTTCAAGCTCACCCGCGTGGGTGGCTACCTCTACGGCCGCGGCACAATCGATGACAAGGGCTCCGTCGCTGCTGTTCTTTACGCAATGAAAGCTGTGAAGGAGAGTAGATTGCCGGTCGAGCGAACCATCCGCCTCATGATCGAGACCACCGAAGAAACCGGTGGTGACGGCATGAAGTACTACCGGGACAAGACGTCTTTGCCCGAGTACAACATCGTTCTCGACAGCAAGTACCCGGCTGTCGTCGCGGAAAAGGGTTCGGGCGCGCTGAAGGCGTTCTTCCCGGTGGAAGCGGCAAATGACAAACGCACCATCATCACCGCGATGGCCGGTGCCGCGGCGGCCAATACGATCCCGCAGATCGCCACCGCCAGCCTGAAGGGCAGCGATCTCGCGCAGACGCTTGCCAAACTTAACGCGGCCAAGACCGCCTTCGTGACGAAATATGAAAGCGGGGGCGGCAAGTTCGCTATCGACATCGTCAAGGGCGCCGATAGCGTGCAGGTGAAGGTCACCGGCACCTCGGCCCACGGCTCGCGCCCGGAGGAGGGCGTCAATCCCCTGCCGCGCCTCACGCTGTTTCTGCAGGAAGCCGGCGTCGCGTTCGCCGACAACCACTATGCAAAGGCCGTGAAGTACCTGAACGACCTGTTCGGGACCGGTTACCTTGGCGACAGAATGGGCGTGGGCTACAAGGACGGATTCATGGGCGCGCTGACGATGTCCCCCAACTTCATTGCTGAGAGAGACGGCAAGTTGGAAGTGACGGCCAATGTGCGGATGCCGCGCGGCAATACGCCGGAAAAACTGACCCAGGTGATAACCGGCAAAATCAATGCCTGGGCTGCGGTGAATAAGGCCAAGGTCGACATCGATTACCAACAGGGTAACTGGATGGCACGCGATCCGAAGGGTGCGTGGCTGGCGACACTGCTCAATATTTTCGGTGACACTACGGGGCTGGAGGCCAAGCCCGTGCCAACCGCTGGCAGCACCACCGCCAAGCTGATGCCCAACGCCATCAATTTTGGACCGGCCATGCCCGGCAAGAAGTACACCGCGCACAATGCCAATGAGTTCAAGGAAGTCGCTGACCTGGACACGGATATGCAGATGTTCACCGAAATGCTGGTGCGCATCGGCAACTTGAAACAGATGCAGTGACTGGAGACGGAGCCCGGTTTACATATCGACCCGCATAGGTGTGATCTTGGACGTCGCGCACTTATGAGTACACGTCCTGGCTTCGAACGGAGCTTTGGCGTTGTTCTCTCCACCCTGTATGGGGTGGGGAGAACAGTCGTGCATTCATCGCTGGAAGCGGGTGCGACGGGTTGACCCAGCCGGCACCGCAATCCCTTGCCCGACAAGAATTCCTTGCCGGGCCGCGCGCATCGCACAATCCCTAAGATGCAACAAAGTGCACCTCCGGCGCAGAATCGCTCTTGCGTCGGAACGATACTGCCGGTACCGATTTTGCCTTGAAGAGGCAGGGGAGCTCTTTCATTGATCTCGTCAGCGACCGAACATCGGCGCAACGTTTGGTGTGGCTGAAAGAGCGTTCATGCTGCTCGTCGTCGAACAATTTCTGAACGGATTGCAGTTCGGGCTGCTCCTGTTCCTGCTCGCGGCCGGCCTAACGCTGGTGTTCGGGATCATGGATCTCGTCAACCTGGCGCACGGCTCGCTCTATATGATGGGCGCCTATTTCGCCGCGACCTTCGTCGCCTGGACCGGCAATTTCGTCCTCGGCGCAGTCCTCGCACTCGGCGCAACGCTCTTGCTCGGCATCGTGCTGGAGGTGACGGCGCTCAGACATCTCTATGGCCGCGACCATCTCGACCATGTGCTGGCGACGTTCGGCCTGATCCTGTTCTTCAATGAAGCCGTGCGCCTGATCTGGGGCCCCGCGGGCCTCGCACTGCCGCTGCCGGCCTGGCTCACCGTGCCGGTGCCGATCCTGCCCGGCATCCACTATCCGGCCTATCGTCTTGCCATCATCATCGTCGCGCTGCTGGTGGCGCTGCTGCTCTATCTAGGCGTGATGCGCACCCGCATCGGCATGCTGATCCGGGCCGGTGCCTCCAATCGCGAGATGATCGGCGCGCTCGGCATCAACATCAAGCTGCTCTACACGCTGGTGTTCGGCCTCGGTGCCGCACTCGCGGGCCTCGCTGGCCTGATGCAGGCGCCGATCCTCACCGTGCAGATCGGCATGGGCGAGAACATTTTGATCCTGGCCTTCGTCATCATCGTCATCGGTGGCATCGGCTCGATCCGCGGCGCCTTCCTGGCGGCGATCTTCGTCGGCATGATCGACACGCTTGGCCGCGCCTTCCTGCCGAACCTGCTGCGGCAGGTGTTGAGCTCGACCGCGGCCTCCACCGCTGCGCCGGCGCTGTCCTCGATGCTGATCTACCTCCTGATGGCAATCGTGCTGGTCGTCCGGCCGGAGGGGCTGTTCCCGGCCAACCGTCGATGAAAGCGTTCAGCGTGAGCAAGGCCTTCACGGCCCTGGTGCTGGCAGGTCTCGTGCTGCTGCCGCTCTATTCGCATGTGTCGGGCAACATCTTCATCCTGACGCTGTTCACCCGCATCGTCATCCTGGCGCTGGCGGCCGCGAGCCTCAATCTCATCATGGGCTATGGCGGCATGATGAGCTTTGGTCACGCCGCCTATCTCGGCATCGGCGGCTATGCCGTCGGCATTCTGGCGCAGGAAGGCGTAGGTTCCGGCTTCATCCAGTTCCCGGTCGCGCTCGCCGCGTCCGCGATCTATGCGCTGGTGATCGGCGCGCTGTCGTTGCGCACCCGCGGCGTCTATTTCATCATGATCACGCTCGCCTTCGCGCAGATGGCCTATTACGTCGCCTCGGGCCTTGCGCGCTACGGCGGCGACGACGGTCTCACCGTCTACAAGCGCAGCGACTTCTCGGGGCTGATCAATCTCGGCGATCGCGTGCAGTTCTACTATCTCTGCCTCGCCGGCCTGTTCGGCGTCGTCCTGCTGATCTGGCGCATCGCCAATTCGCGCTTCGGCCTCGTGGTGCAGGGGCTCCGTTCCAACGAGCAGCGCATGCAGGCGATCGGCTTTCCCGCAAAACGCTATCAGCTGGTCTGCTTCGTCATCTCAGGCACCCTGTGCGGCCTTGCCGGCGCGCTGCTCGCCAACAACACCGATTTCGTCAGCCCGGCCGTGATGTACTGGACCCGCTCCGGCGATCTCATGGTCATGGTGATCCTGGGCGGTATGGGCACGCTGTTCGGTCCCGTGATGGGCGCGGTCGTGTTCCTGGTGCTGGAAGAGCTGCTGTCCCAGATCACAGAGTATTGGGCGCTGATCATGGGCCCGCTTCTGCTGCTGATCGTGCTGTTCGGGCGCGGCGGCATCATGGGTCTGCTCGGGAGGTTCGACCGTGGCTGAGCCGCTGCTCCGCGTCGAAAAGCTGGTGCGCCGCTTCGGCGGCATCACAGCGACCGACCACGTTTCGCTCGACGTCGCGGCGGGCGAGCTGCACGCCATCATCGGCCCGAACGGCGCCGGCAAGACCACGCTGATCAGCCAGCTCACCGGGCATCTCGCGCCGCATGCCGGCAGCGTCTCGCTCGGCGGCCTCGACATCACCTATCTGCCGGCCTATCGCCGCTGCGCGCTGGGCCTGGCGCGCTCGTTCCAGATCACCTCGCTGCTCCTGGATTTCACCGCGGCCGACAATGTCGCACTGGCGGCCCAGGCGCATGCCGGCACCTCGTTCCGCTTCTTCGCCAATGCGCGCAAGGAAAAGGGCCTGCGCGACGCCGCACATGCGGCGCTCGACCGGGTCGGGCTGCTGCATCGCGCCGACGTCGTGGTGTCCAAGATCAGCCATGGCGAGCGGCGCGAGCTCGAGCTCGCGGTGGCGCTCGCGAGCAAGCCAAAGATCCTGCTGCTCGACGAGCCGATGGCGGGCCTCGGCGTCACTGAATCGCAGCGCATGGTGAAGTTGCTTCAGGAGCTGCGCAAAGAGGTCTCGATCGTGCTGGTCGAGCACGACATGGAGGCGGTGTTCGCGCTCGCCGACCGCATCTCGGTGCTGGTCTATGGCCGCGTGATCGCCTCGGGCGATCCGGCCGCGATCCGCCAGAACGACGAGGTCAAGCGCGCCTATCTCGGCGATCAGCATGTGGTGACCCGCCATGGTTGACGGCACGCTGCTCGAAGTCGACGGCATCGAGACCTGCTACGGGCTCTCACAAGTCCTGTTCGGCCTGTCGCTCGCCATCAAGGCGGGCGAGATGGTCTCGCTGATGGGCCGCAACGGCATGGGCAAGACCACGACCATCCGCTCCATCATGGGCCTGACGCCGGCGCGCGCGGGCGCGATCCGCTTTGCGGGCGAAGAGGTGCGCACGCTGCCGTCTTACCGGATCGCGAAGCTCGGCGTGGGCTTGGTCCCTGAGGGGCGCCAGATCTTCCCGAACCTCACCGTGCGCGAAAATCTGGTCGCCGCCGCTGCCGATCGCTTCGCCAGCGAGAATCCGTGGACGCTCGCCACGATCTATGTGCTGTTCCCGCGCCTTGCCGAGCGCGCCGGCAACATGGGCAACCAGCTCTCCGGCGGCGAGCAGCAGATGCTCGCGATCGGCCGCGCACTGATGACCAATCCAAAGCTCCTGATCCTCGATGAAGCGACGGAAGGCCTTGCGCCGCTGATCCGCGAAGAGATCTGGAACTGCCTGTCGCTCCTGAAGAAGCGGGGACAGTCGATCCTCGTCGTCGACAAGAACGTCGACCACCTCGCCCGTATATGCGACCGCCACTACATCATCGAACGCGGCAAGACGGTGTGGAGCGGCACCTCGGAGCAGCTGACGGCCGAGCCGGAATTGCAGCACCGGTATCTGGGGATTTAGTAGCCTCTCTCCGTATCGTCATGGCCGGGCTTGTCCCGGCCATCCACGCGCCGCTGCGAGGAAACTAGACGTGGATGCCCGGGACAAGCCCGGGCATGACGACCGATCTAGTCTGGCACGCTACGCAATCACCAATAAATCCCGTGGCGATGCAACTCGCGGATCACGCGGGCTTCGACGGAAGGCTGGCGCTTCGGCTTGGTCGTGGTCTTGGCCGGCCCGGTCGTCGTGGTCGCGACCGGCGTGGTGGCGGGTGCGGCGGTCGCGGTGGTCGCCGGCGCCTGCGTTGCCACGGTCGTTGCGGGTGTTGCTGTTGTCGTCGTGGTTGCCGGCGCGGCCTGCGGCACGGTCGCGGGCTGGGCTTTGGGCTGTTCGGCTGCCGGCTCGCTCGCATTTGCGGTCGCGAGACTGAGGCTGCGCGGTTGTCCGGCATAGGCCTGGGTGGCCAGAACGGAGATCACGGCGATCAGGATCAGCTTGCGCATGGAGAACCCCGCTATTTGGTCAGTATACCCTACCTAAATCACTGCCATCTTCGGTCAGCGCGCCACGCGGTGCGTGCCGATCTCAATCAGGGTGGTCCGGCAGGACAGGCGATAAATCAGGCTGAACAGATAAACCCACATGATCGAACTCCGCTGTTGATCACATGGCGATCTTAGGCCCGCGATCTTTCCGGCGGTTTTCGTGGGGACAGGAAAATGGCTTCGTCGCGTGGGGCAGGGATGTCGTCGGAACAGGCCGCACGAAGTCGCCTCACAGGGGTGTGAGGCGTGATGGCTATTTTGGTGTCATTCCGGGGCGGTCTGAAGGACCGAACTATGGTGCGCACTTGCGCACCTGAGAATCTCGAGATCCCACAATGCGCAATTGCGCATTGGGGTTCGCGCTAAGCGCGCCCCGGGATGACGGCCTAAGGCCGTCAAAACATCTCAAAATATTCGCGATGTTCCCAGTCGCTGACCTCGGCCTGGAAGCGGTCGATCTCGGCGTTCTTGATGTGGGTGTAGTAGTCGACGAATTCGCCGCCGAGTTTTTCGCGGAAGAACGGATCGTCCTTCAGCGCGGCAACGGCATCGCGCAGGCTCTTCGGTAGTAGCGGCGCCTTGGTCTCGTAGGGTGTGTCGGCGGACGGGCCGGGATCGAGCTTGCGATCGACGCCGTCGAGGCCCGAGAGGATCTGGGAGGCCATGTAGAGATAGGGGTTTGCGGCGGGCTCGCCGATGCGGTTCTCCAGCCGGGTCGCAGCGTCGCCCGCGCCGCCGAGCACGCGGATCATCACGCCTCTGTTGTCGCGGCCCCAGATCGCGCGGTCCGGCGCCAGCGAATAGGAGCGGTAGCGCTTGTAGCCGTTGATGGTCGGCGTCGTGAACACCGCCGAGGCGCGGGCGTGATCGAGCAGGCCCGCGAGATAGGCGCGGGCGAACTCGCTGAGCGGCTCGCTGCCCGACTTCGCCATGAACAGGTTCTCGCCGCTCGTGCGCGAGACGACGGACTGGTGCAGATGCCAGCCGCTTGCGAACACATTTGGCAGCTTTGGCCGGCACATGAAGGTGGCGTGATAGCCGTGCCGCCGCGCGATCTGCTTCACGGCAGAGCGGAACAGCACCATGTTGTCCGCGGGCTCGATGCCCTTCTTCGGCTGGAAGGTGAATTCGCACTGGCTCGGCCCGAACTCGACCTCGACCGAACGCAACGGCAAACCGAGCGCGAGAATGTCGCGGCGAAGGATCTCCAGCACCGGCTCCATCTGATCGAAGCGCTGCTCGGTGAGATACTGATAGCCGTGGCTGAGCAGGCTGACCGCGGGCGGTGTGCCAGGCTGGCCAGCGTCCTCGGGGCGCATCTGCGCATCGTCGAGCCTGAAGATGTGGAATTCGACCTCGAGCCCGGCGACGAATTCCTGGCCGCGGCTCGCGAGCCCATCGAGCACCTTACGATAGAGAGAGCGCGTCGCGAACGGCACTGGACGGCCGTCGTTGAAGTAGAGGTCGCAAAGCACCCAGCCGGTCGTCGGCGCCCAGGGTAACACGCGGAAGGTGGTGGGATCGGCGACCATCAAGACGTCGGCCGCGCCCTCCATTTCCTTCATGCCAAAGCCGCCGCCTGATGTGAACACCGGAAACACCGTGCGGTGCGAGGTGTCCTTGGCGAGCATCGTCGTGGTGATGGAGCAACCGCTCTCCAGCGAGGCGACGGCTTCGGACGCGATGATGGTCTTGCCGCGCAAGATGCCGTGCTGATCCGGAAAGGCGAGGCGGATGACCTCGAGGTTTCTCTCCTCAACGATCCGGCGCAGCCGCGTCGCGGCGTCCTTCTGCTCATCCGACCACAGCGCGTGACGCGCGACGAAACTCACTTCGATTGCTCCTCACTGCTTGTCATTCCGGGGCGATGCGGAGCATCGAACCCGGAATCTCGAGATTCCGGGTCTGGTCCTTCGGACCATCCCGGAATGACAGTGTTACAAAATCACTCCGCCGCCGTCAGCCGGTGGACGTTATCGGCGATGTCCTTCGGCACCGGCGCCATCCAGGGCGCGCCGCGGCGGCGCTTGACGTCGACTTCCATCCAGTAGGTCTCCCAGCCCTGGGTCGGCCCGATGCCGTCCATGGTGGACGGCCCCTGGATCGAGCGCGCATTGGCCTCGTCGAGGAACAGCATCGGCTTCTCGCCGCCAGCGACCTTCTCGATCTCCTGCCGCAGCAGGCGGCGATACTGCACGATGGCCTTGTCGCTCTGGCCTAGATGCTCCTTGGTGCGGTCCTGGATCGCGCCCATCGATTCCACCGCCCACTGGTCGTGCACGTTGATGTCGTTGCCCATGCCGGTATAGGTCGAGGTCGCCTGCTCGTGCGGATCGAACCCGTAGTCGTTGGTCCTGTTCTTGCGCGACATGTAGTCGGGCAGCTCATAGAGCTCGAGGCGCTGGTCCCGCATCTTCTTCTTGTCCACCGGCGTCGAGTAACTCGTGAAGATCGCGTACCAGTAACAGTTCTCGTCATCGACCGGCACGTGCCACTGCGTGATCGTCATCTCCGTGCTCATGGGGATGACGAAACCGTGCGGGAAGAGCTGGTTGGTGACGCGTACATGGGTGCGCTCCGCGTCGATCTCGCGCAGTGCAATCAGCCGCAATCCGTATTCGGTGTGCTCGACATTGATGATCGGGCGGTCGTACTCGCGAAGAATCTTCGTCATCGGCAGGTCGCTTCCGGCGGAGGCGCCGCGGAATTGCTTGCCATACGCGGTCGAGGTGTCCTCGTCCTCGAAAAAACGATGCAGATAGGAGGCGTGCGCGGGATCGATGCCCACCTCCAGCGCCTGCAGCCAGTTGCAGGCCATGTGGCCCTTGAACGCAAACGTATGCGTGCCGGGCGCCACGAAGCAGTCGAGCTCGGGGAATGCGGGCGGTTCGCCCTCGCCGAGATAGGCCCAGAGGATGCCGCTCTTCTCGACCACGGGATAGGAGCGCTGCCGGATGCCCTGGCAGAGCTTTGAGTCCTTCGGCTCCGCCGGCGTCTCGATGCATTGACCAGTCGCGTCGAACAGCCAACCATGGAAGGCGCAGCGCAGTCCGCCGTTCTCGAGCCGTCCGAAGGCGAGATCGGCGCCGCGATGGGCGCAGTGGCGATCGATCAGGCCGTAGCGTCCCTGCTCGTCCCGGAACAGCACGAGGTTTTCGCCAAGCAGCTTGACGGGACGGATCGGACGCGCGCCCTCCAGCTCATCCACCAGCGCCGCCGGCTGCCAGTAGCTCCGCATCAGTCTGCCGCAAGGATCCCTGGGTCCGGTGCGGGTGATCAGGTCGTTCTGCTCCTGGCTCATCATGGCGGGCGTCCCTTTTTCGGAGAGGCGTTTTCTTGAAGAGGCTCTTGTTCGCCTATTGAACGAATGGGCGAATTATGACATGCCTTGATCCGGCAGCAAGCAATATTTTGCAGGAAGTTCGAGAAGCGCCATGCCCAAGCTCAAGCGCAGCGATACCGAGGAGCGCGCGACGGATTTCGTCGAGAGCCTCGACCGTGGCCTGCGCCTGCTGCAGGTGTTTGGCACGACCTCGGGTCCCATGACGCTCAGCGATCTCGCGCGCGCCGCCGACCTGCCCCGCGCCACCGCGCGGCGCATCCTGTTCACGCTGCAGCATGGCGGCTTCGTCGCCAGCGACAGCAAGCTGTTCTCGCTGACACCGCATGTGCTGACGCTCGCGGCGTCCTTCCTGCGCTCCAACCAGCTCGTCGCCGTGCTGCAGCCGGTGCTCGACCGCATCGCGACCGCAGCGCAGGAAATCTCCTCGCTCGCGGTGCTCGATGGCGAGAACGTCGTGTTCATCGCGCGCGGCAGTCCGATACGGGTGTTTTCGGCCGGCCTCGAGATCGGCTACCGGCTGCCGGCCTTCTGCACCTCCGTCGGCCGCGCCATGCTCGGCCAGTTCGACGATGCGACGCTTAGCCCACGTCTGAAGACGATGAAGCGCGACGCGCTGACCCCGCAAACCGTGACCGATGTGAAGGCGCTGCTCAAGACAATCGGCGCCGATCGCGCGAAGGGCTACTCGCTGGTCGACCGCGAGGCCGAGCCGCATTTCCGCTCGATCTCGGTTCCCGTCCGCCGCTATGACGACACCATCGTCGCCGCCATCAACATGGGCGCCCATGTCGATCGCGTGCCGGTGAAGGAGCTGATCGACCGGTTCCTGCCGCTGCTGCGCGAAGGGGCAGAGTCGGTGCGGTCGCAACTGCTGTAGGGTGGGTTAGCCCCGCGGCGGCGCGAAGCGCAGTCCGCTCGGCGTAACCCACCTCTTTGGTTTGCGCGTCGGCAGAAGTGGTGGGTTACGCTAACGCTAACCCACCCTACTGAGCTATAATGCGCACAACGCAAGAACCTAGGGAGGACGCCATGCAACACACCATGGTTCCCAGTGATCGCGTGGAGCATGTCGGCGTCTACGGGCGCGACGGCACGAAGCTCGGCACGATCGAGCGGCTGATGCTCGACAAGGTGAGCGGCACGGTCGCCTACGCCGTGATCAAGACCGGCGGGCTGCTCGGCACGCGCCACCACTATCCGGTTGAGTGGAGCGCGCTGAAATACGATCCCGCGCGGCAGGCTTTTCGGGTCGAGGTGACGCTGGACGAGCTCGCCAGCGGTCCGTGCGAGTTCGACGGCGACGAGTTTGACTGGGGCGATCGTTCGCAGCCCTACGCGCATCCGAACTACTGGTCGATTTGAGAGAGCTCCGCATCGCGGCCGGTTGACACGCCGTGCGCAATCCGCCGTGCGCGCCTGGCTCAACCCGGCAGCGGCTTCTCGCCGACCTTGGGCCAGTAGGTGCCAAAGCTCCACAGGCCGCCCTCGGGATCGCGCGCCGCGAAATCGCGGCTGCCATAGTCGGTGTTGGTAAGCTCCATCTCGATCGGAGCGCCCGACGCCACCACCCTCGCGTAGAGCGCGTCTGGGTCGTCGACCGCCAGATAGACCGCATCCGTCCGGCGCCCGCCGATCTCGCCCACCTTCTTGCCGTAGGCGTCGTCGCGGTGCGCGCCGAGCATCAGGATCGACGAGCCGAAGGCGAGCTCGGCGTGAACGATGGTGCCCTCGCGGCGATAGATCACGCGCTCGGTGAAGCCGAGCACGTCCTTCAGCCAGGCGATCATCGCGTCTGCGTCCTTGCAGCGCATGGTGTGGTAGAGGCGCGGCGCCTCGTTGCCGTTCGGTTGGCTCATGGAACTCTCCTGCTCGTTTGTCGCGCTGAGCCTAGGTCAGCCCGCCCGCAGCGGCTTGAACAAATGGGACACGAACGGACCCTGGGACTATCCGCCGGCTTCCCGCGTCAGGCGCGGGTCCGTGCCTTCCAGCCGGCTCGCCCATGCGGTTGGTGTTTCGCCGCTGAAGACACGGAAGTCGCGGGTGAGATGCGCTTGGTCGGCATAGCCCGCATCAACCGCGATGGCCGCCCAGCCGTCCGCGCCGTTTGAGCGGGCAAGCGAACAGGCGCGATGAAAGCGCAGCATCTGCGCCAGTGTTTTTGGCGCGACGCCGATCTCGTTCTGAAAGCGGCGTGCGAGGTGTTTGCGGCTCCAGCCGATGTCGATGGCGATCTCGCCGATCCTGGCCGTACCCGCGCTTCGCCAGAGCATATTGAGCGCCGCGGCGATCGCCGGCGACGGTTCGTGAACAGCGCGGCGAAGCACAAAATCCTCCACGATCTCGAAGCGTCGCTGCCATCCGCCGGCTTCGGCGACCATCTCGCTGAGGCTCCTGCCATCCCGCCCCAGCACGTCGCCGAGATCGACCATCCGCGCCGTCAGATCGGGCACCGCTCCACCGTAGAACCGATAGGCGCCAAGCGGAGTGAAATCGATCTGGACGCAGGTGGCGCGGCCGTCGGATTCGATCTGCACCGGTCCGGGAAACAGCCCGGCGACAAAGCTCGGCTGCGCGTCCGCACTATCAGGCTGGCGGCCAAGCGCGATGCGGAACGGCGTTCCCAGATTGACCAGCAGCGGCAGCGCCAGCGGCGCGGCATGCCGGAAGGCGGTCAGGCCAACTCCGCGCTCGCGATAGAACGAAATGCTGGAGACGAGATGCGCAAGGCGCGGCGGCACCGGCCGGCTGATGACATCGGGGGCTACGCTTGCGTCCATCGCGCATCTCTCTGGTTGCGCGCAGCATAGCCTTACGACGGCGCCCCACCAATGGGCCTCCCCTACCGGTTCCGCATCCAGTCGGCGAGACGCGACAGCGCCTGATCGAGGTCTTGCCGCGCGGTCGTATCGGTCACGGTTTCGCCGAGCGCACCGCGCATGCACAACAGCCAGGCATCGCGCTCGGCGTCGCCGATCGCAAAATGCATGTGCCGCTGGCGCAGCCGCGGATGGCCCTTCTCGACGGAATACAGTTTTGGCCCGCCCGTCCATTCGGTGAGATAGCGCTTCAGGACCTGCTTGGTCGTCGTCAGATCTTCCGGATGCACGCTGCGTGCCGGCCTGGCCTCGGGCAGCGCATCCATGCGCGCGTAAAAGCTCTCGACCAGGTGATCGATCGTCGCGCTGCCGCCGATCCGCTCGAAGATTGAAACCGTGACGTCGCTGTCGCTCATCTACAGCGCCACGCTGCGCAGGCCAAAACTGCGCGCCTCGTTTTGCAGCACCGGACGCACGGCGTCGATCAGGCGCGCCGCCGCGGCATCGACGCTCAAGCCAGCGGTATCGACCACGGCTGCGGCCCGCGAATAGAGCGGCTCACGACTCAGCAAAATGTTGCGCAGCTCCGCCATCGCCGAGCGGTCGTCCGCCATCGGCCGCAGATCGCCCTGGCGCCGCACGCGCGCCATGTGCTCTTCGGGCTCGGCCTTCAGCCAGATGGTGTAGAACGACGACAGGATCTGGTCGAAGGTCAAAGGCTCCGAGACGATGCCGCCGCCGGTGGCGAGCACCATCAGCTCGTTGCGCGCCAGCAATTGCTGTAGCGCGGCCTGCTCCATGCGGCGAAAGCCTTCCTGGCCGTAGAGCGCGATGATCTCGGCGACCGAGAGCCCGTTCTGCTCCTCGATCGCCTTGTTCAGTTCGACAAAACTCCAGCCGATCTTCTTTGCCAGCATCCTGCCGAGCGTTGATTTGCCGGCGCCGCGCAGGCCGATCAGCGCGATGCCGCAGAACGGCGCGCGCCGCGGCGTGGTGGCGCTGCCGCCTGCGAGCAGGTCCTTGGCCTGCGCGATCTGGGCAGGCGTCGCCTTGCGCAGGAGATCGCGAAACATCTGCCAGTCCGGCGCGGGCTCGATCGTCGGGAGCAGATCTTCCAGATGCGCGCCCATCGCGTCCGACACGCGGCGGAGCAGAACGATCGAGACATTGCCTTTGCCGCTTTCGAGCTGGGCGATGTAGCGTTCGGAAATGCCCGACACTTTTGCGAGCACTTTGCGCGACATACCGCGCAGCGCGCGCATGGTGCGCACACGCTGGCCAAGCTGTTCGAGGAAGCGGGATTCGGCGTCGGGACTTTCGGTCATTTGCCTTCTTTAGCGGATGTCCTGCGGCGCATTTTAATGAAACATAATGCCTGACAGCATTGACAGCAAGCCAGCAGAGTGTCTTTGTATGAATTATAATTCAAAATTCAGGGGAGAAGTCCGTGAGCGAGGGATCCTACAACGCGGTGACCTGGCTGCTCGATCGTAACGTTGAAGAGGGCAGGGGGAGCAAGCTCGTCTTCGACGATACCGTTGCACGGCTCACCTATGGCGAGCTGCAGCGCGAGACGCGCCGTGCCGCCAACATGCTGCGCCGTCTCGGCGTCCGCCGCGAAGAGCGCGTCGCCATGATCATGCTCGACACGGTCGATTTCCCCGTCGTGTTTTTGGGCGCGATCCGCGCCGGCATCGTGCCGGTGCCGCTGAACACGCTGCTGACGGCGGATCAATACGCCTACATCCTCGCCGACTGCCGCGCGCGCGTGCTGTTCGTTTCCGAGGCGCTCTATCCCGTCATCAAGGACGTCGTCGGCCGCATGCCCGATCTCGAGCATGTCGTGGTCTCCGGCGCCAAGCAGAACGGCCACAAGCAGCTCCGGGAAGAGCTCGCAGGCGAGAGCGACAGCTTCGCCACCGTCGCGACCCATCCGGACGAGCCGGCCTTCTGGCTCTATTCCTCCGGCTCGACCGGCATGCCCAAGGGCGTGCGCCATCTGCATTCGAACCTGCAGGCGACCGCGGACACCTACGCCAAACAGGTGCTGGGTATCAGAGAGAACGACGTCTGTCTGTCGGCGGCAAAACTGTTCTTCGCCTACGGGCTCGGCAATGCCTTGACCTTCCCGATGTCGGTCGGCGCCACCACGATTTTGAACAGCGAGCGCCCGACGCCGGCGCGCATGTTCGATCTCATGAACAAACATAACCCGACGATCTTCTACGGCGTGCCGACGCTGTTTGCGGCGATGCTCAACGACGAGACCGCGAAGAGCGAGCGCGGCGGCGGCGCCCTGCGCATCTGCACGTCGGCCGGCGAGGCGCTGCCGGAATCGGTCGGCAATCACTGGAAGGAGCGTTTCGGCGTCGACATCCTCGACGGCGTCGGCTCGACGGAGCTGTTGCACATCTTCCTGTCGAATGCGCCCGGCGACATCAAGTATGGCTCGTCCGGCAAGCCGGTGCCCGGCTATGCGGTGCGGCTCGTGAACGAGGCGGGCGAGGACGTGCCCGACGGCGAGGTCGGCGAAATGGTGGTCGACGCTCCGTCCGCAGGCGAGGGCTACTGGAACCAGCGCAGCAAGACCCGCCGCACCTTTGAGGGAAGCTGGACCCGCACCGGCGACAAATATGTCCGCGACGCTGAAGGGCGCTACACCTTCTGCGGCCGCTCCGACGACATGTTCAAGGTGTCCGGCATCTGGGTCTCGCCCTTCGAGGTCGAGAGCGCGCTGATCACCCATCCCGCCGTGCTGGAAGCCGCCGTCGTGCCGGAAGCCGATCCGGAGGGGTTGTTGAAGCCAAAAGCCTTTGTCGTGCTGCGCCCGGATGCGACGACCGATGACCTTCAGGAGATGCTGAAGGAGCACGTCAAGCAGAAGATCGGCCCCTGGAAATACCCGCGCTGGATCGACGTGGTGGACTCGCTACCCAAAACCGCGACCGGAAAGATCCAGCGCTTCAAGCTGCGCGAGGGGGCGCATTGAGCGTGCAGGCGGCGCTTGCTTACCCTCCCCTGGAGGGGGAGGGTCGATCGCGCGCAGCGCGAGCGGGGTGGGGTGATCTCTCCACTCGGGCAGTGTTCCGTGCGGGTAGACCTTCACCCCACCCCGCTACGCATTGCGCTTCGCTTCATGCGTAGCGACCTCCCCCTCCAGGGGAGGGTGGGCACTTCCGCTAGGAATGGGAATTCGAACATGACCCTCACCCCCACGGGCTTCCTCACCATCAACGGCGCCAGCCTCGAATACAAATGGCTCGCGCCGCTGGTCCCTGATGCGCCGACCATCGTCATGCTGCATGAAGGGCTCGGCTCGGTCGGCCTGTGGGGTGACTTTCCCGACAAGCTTCAACAAGCCACCGGCGCAGGCATCTTCCTCTATTCGCGCGCAGGCTACGGCCAGTCGTCTCAGGTATCGCTGCCGCGGCCGCTCGACTACATGCATCGCGAGGCGCTCGACGTGTTGCCAAAGCTGCTCGACGCGATCGGCTTCAAGCGCGGCCTCCTGCTCGGCCATTCCGACGGCGCCTCGATCGCGGCGATCTATGCCGGCTCGCATCAGGATCATCGCCTGCAGGGCGTCGCGATGCTCGCGCCGCATTTCATCGTCGAGGACATCTCGGTGAAGTCGATCGCCGAGATCAAGGCGGCCTATGAGACCACCGACCTGAAGGCGAAGCTTGCGCGCTGGCACAAGGACGTCGACAACGCCTTCTATGGCTGGAACGGCGCGTGGCTCGATCCGAAATTCCGCGACTGGGATATTTCCGATTATCTTGCCTACATCCGCGTGCCTGTGTTGGTCGTGCAGGGGATGGACGATCAATATGGGACGATGCGCCAGGTCGAGATCGCGCAGCAGGAATGCTATTGCCCGGTCGATTTGAAAGTTATTTCAGGAGCGGCTCACTCGCCGCATCGGGAAGCGCCGGGACCGACGCTTGACGCGATTACGCAATTTGCGGAGGCGGCCCTGCGCGACGATCAGGGACTCGAAGGGCGCGCCGCATGATCCAGCGGAGGCACGTCTGCGATGAACGTGCCGCCGCTTCCGCGCGGCCCGTTGCCATGACCGCCTAAACGGCCGGATGAAACAAAATGCATGTCTTGTCGTTTCCAGACTAGACGCGCCCAAAAAGATGCACTATTGTGCATCTAACTGATAAGACCGAAGCCCACAACAAACGCTCAAGGGTGGCTCATGGCCGGGGAAGACCGTCGCCTCGCAGGCGGTGCAAAATTCATCGATTTCCAGACCGAGCCACAGCGCTACCGGCACTGGAAGCTCGCCGTGGACGGCGATGTCGCAACCCTCACCATGGACGTCGACGAGAATGGCGGCCTGTTCGAGGGCTACCAGCTCAAGCTCAATTCCTATGACCTCGGTGTCGACATCGAGCTCGCGGACGTGGTCCAGCGTCTGCGCTTCGAGCACCCGGAGGTGAAGGTCGTGGTGATGCGTTCGGCCAAGAACCGGGTGTTCTGCGCCGGCGCCAACATCCGCATGCTCGCGGGCTCGACCCACGCCCACAAGGTCAACTTCTGCAAATTCACCAACGAGACCCGCAACGGCATGGAGGACTCCTCGGAGAATTCCGGCCAGCGTTTCATCACCGTGGTGAACGGCTCGGCCGCCGGCGGCGGCTATGAGCTGGCGCTCGCGACCGATCACATCATCCTCGCCGATGACGGCGCTTCCGCCGTGGCGCTGCCGGAAGTGCCGCTGCTCGCGGTGCTGCCGGGCACCGGCGGCCTCACGCGTGTGGTCGACAAGCGCAAAGTGCGCCGCGACCATGCCGATTTCTTCTGCACCATCGAGGAAGGCGTGAAGGGCAAGCGCGCCGTGCAGTGGCGCCTGGTCGACGAGATCGCGCCGAATTCCAAGCTCGAGGCCAAGATCGCCGAGCGCGCCAAGGAGTTTGCCGGCCATTCCAAGCGCAAGGGCAGCGGCAAGGGCATCGCGCTGACGCCGCTCAAGCGCGTCATCGACGAGGCCAGCATCCGCTACGGCTTTGTCAATGTCGACATCGATCGTGCGGCGCGCATCGCCACCATTTCGATCAAGGCGCCGGAGACGGCGCCGCCCGCCGACATCGACGGCATGCTGGCGCAGGGCGCCGCGTTCTGGCCGCTGCAGGTGGCGCGCGAACTCGACGACGCGATCCTGCATCTGCGCATCAATGAGCTCGAGATCGCCATGCTGGTGTTCAAGAGCCATGGCGAGCGCGCCCACGTGCTGGCCTGCGACGCCTTCCTCGAAGCCAACAAGGCGCATTGGCTGGTCAACGAGATCAGGCATTACTGGAAGCGCGTATTGAAGCGCATCGACGTCACCTCGCGCACGCTGGTGACGCTGGTCGAGCCGGGCTCCTGCTTTGCCGGCACGCTCGCCGAGCTCGTCTTCGCCGCCGACCGCTCCTACATGCTGATCGGAACGCGGCAGGGCGACAACCGGCCGCCGCCGTCGATCGAACTCTCCGCGATGAACTTTGGCCCGTATCCGATGAGCCACGGGCTGACGCGTCTGCAATCGCGCTTCCAGGCCGATCCGTCCGATGTGGAGCGCGCGGAAGCGACCGTCGGCACCAGCCTGGATGCCGAGGAGGCCGAGGAGCTCGGCCTCGTCACCTTCGCCCTCGACGACATCGACTGGGACGACGAGGTCCGCGTGTTCCTCGAGGAACGCGCCAGCTTCTCGCCCGACAGCCTCACCGGCATGGAAGCGAGCCTGCGCTTCGTCGGCCCCGAGACGATGGAGTCAAAAATCTTCGCGCGGCTGACCGCCTGGCAGAACTGGATCTTCCAGCGCCCGAACGCGGTCGGCGAGGAAGGCGCGCTGCGCCGCTACGGCAGCGGCCAGAAGCCCAAATTCGATATGACACGAGTTTAAGGAGACGCACGGCCATGAACATGAACATCATGAACGTCGACTACTCGACCAAGATCCCCAACAACGTGAACCTCGCCGAAGACCGCCAGGTGCTCAAGGCGCTGGAAGGCTGGCATCCCGGTTACATGGACTGGTGGAGCGACATGGGCCCCGAGGGCTTCCAGGAATCGCTCGTTTACTTGCGTACCGCCTATTCGGTCGATCCGCGCGGCTGGGCCAAGTTCGATTACGTGCGGATGCCCGACTATCGCTGGGGCATTTTGCTTGCGCCGCAGGAGGAGAACCGCGTCGTACCGTTCGGCGAGCATTATGGCGAGCCCGCCTGGCAGGAAGTCCCCGGCGAGCATCGCGCCATGCTGCGCCGCCTGATCGTGATCCAGGGCGACACCGAGCCGGCCTCGGTCGAGCAGCAGCGCCATCTCGGCAAGACTGCGCCCTCGCTCTACGACATGCGCAATTTGTTCCAGGTCAATGTCGAGGAAGGCCGCCATCTCTGGGCGATGGTCTATCTGCTCCAGAAATATTTTGGCCGCGACGGCCGTGAAGAGGCCGACGATTTGCTCCGCCGCCGCTCGGGCGACGCCGACGCGCCGCGCATGCTCGGCGCCTTCAACGAGGCGACGCCGGACTGGCTGTCCTTCTTCATGTTCACCTACTTCACCGACCGCGACGGCAAGATGCAGCTCCACAGCCTCGCGCAGTCAGGCTTCGATCCGCTGTCGCGCACCTGCCGCTTCATGCTGACGGAAGAAGCGCATCACATGTTCGTCGGCGAGACCGGCATCACCCGCGTCGTGCAGCGCACCTGCGATGCGATGAAGGCGGCCGGCATCACCGATCCGACCGACATCGCCAAAGTCCGCGCGCTCGGCGTCATCGACCTGCCGACCATCCAGAAGAAGCTGAACCTGCACTACACGCTGTCGCTGGACTTGTTTGGCTCGGAAGTCTCGACCAACGCCGCCAATGCCTTCAACGCCGGCATCAAGGGCCGCTACCACGAGACGCAGATCGAGGACGATCACCAGCTCAAGAACGCCACCTATCCGGTGCTCAAGTTCATCAATGGCGAGATCAAGCTGGTCGACGAGCCGGCGCTGACCGCGCTCAACATGCGCCTGCGCGACGACTACAGCCAGGATTGCGTCAAGGGCATGCTGCGCTGGAACAAGGTGATCTCGACCGCGGGCTATGACTTCAAGCTGACGCTGCCGAACGTTGCCTTCCATCGCCACATCGGCGAGTTCAAGGATGTGCACGCCACGCCCGACGGCATCCTGATCGACGACGCGACCTGGAATAAGCGTCGGGACGAGTGGCTGCCCTCGACCAGCGACGGCGACTTCATCACCTCGCTGATGAAGCCCGTCACCGAGATCGGCGAGTTCGCCTCCTGGATCTCGCCGCCAAAGGTCGGCATCGACAACAAGCCCGGCGATTTCGAGTATGTGAAGATCGAGTCGTAAGCGGCGCTATCGCTGAAGCGAACCGGCCGCTGCCGTATCGAAGACTGTCATCACCCGCGAAGGCGGGTGATCCAGTATTGCAGAGACAGTGACGAATACTGAGGAGCCGCGGCGTACTGGATGCCCCGCCTTCGCGGGGCATGACAGCTGAGTGTGACGCGCTGCTGCGCCGAACTGCGATTACCTACCCCGCGATCTCCAGCCCCGCATTCGCGTACACCACGCCGCCGTCGACGGCGATGGTGTTGCCGACGACATAGTCGCCCGCACGCGATGCGAGATAGATCGCCACACCTGCCATGTCCTCGTCGGTTCCGATGCGCCGCGCCGGAATGCGCTTTGCGACGTCGTCCGCGTGGTCGCGCGCGGCCCGGTTCATGTCGGACTTGAACGCGCCGGGCGCAATCGCTGTGACGTTGATGTTGTCTTTGATCAGCTTCGTCGCCATGCGGCGCGTCAGATGGATCACGGCGGCCTTGCTGGCGGCGTAGGAATAGGTTTCGCTCGGATTGACGAAGATGCCGTCAACCGAGGCGATGTTGATGACTTTTGCGGGCCGCTCACGCGACGCCGCCGCGCGCAGCGGTTTCGCCAGCGCCTTGGTCAGGAAGAACAGCGATTTGACGTTGAGGTCCATCACCTTGTCCCAGCCGCTTTCGGGGAATTCGTCGAACTCCGCGCCCCAGGCCGCCCCCGCATTGTTGACGAGGATGTCGAGCTTCGGCTCCAGCTTGATGATCTCGGAGGCGAGCTTGTTGCAGCCTTCGACGGTCGAGATGTCGATCGGGAGCGCAATGCACTCGCCGTCATATTGTGCGGAAAGCTCGTTCGCCGTGGCCTCGCACGGCCCGGCCTTGCGCGCGGTGATGTAGACCTTCGCCGCGCCTTGCGCGAGAAAACCCGCCGCGATCATCTTGCCGATGCCACGCGATCCGCCGGTCACCAGCGCAATCCGGCCCTTGAGTGAGAACAAATCAGTGAACATGACACCTCCGTTGGTTGCCGCTCGTTGTGAGCGCGGCGGGGAGGTGAGTCAATTGCATCGTCGCTGAGCAGGTGAGGACGACAGCGGAGAGTGACGCTTACGCCGCCGCGATCCGGCGAAAACCGTTCCACATCGCGGTGGCGGCGCCGGAGGTCAACACCGGCAGGATGCGGGCGTCCTGATAATTGCCGTTGAGCGAGACGCGCGGCAAAGCGGTCGGATGGTCGGCATTCTCGGCGAACAGCATGCCGGGCCGCGTGGTCACCGCGGTCTTGAAGCCAGAGGTGGCGGCCAGTGTGAACTCGCGCTCGCCGGCGGCGTCGCGATCGCCATAGGGATAGGCGAAGTGCTGCACGGGGCGTCCGAGCGCGGCCTCGATCCGCACCTTGCTCACGGCCATTTCCTGCGCTGCGATCTCCTCGCGCTGCCTGGCGAGATTGCAATGGGTGATGGTGTGCGCGCCGATCGTGAGCAGCGGTTCGTCAACGAGCGCCTTCAACTCGTCCCAGGACAGGCACAGCTCGCGGCACAGTGCGGGCATATCGACGCCGTAGCGGGCGCAGAGCGCGCCGATCTCGCGCTGCAGATCGTGCTCGCCCGGCAGCGCCCGCAGCCAGTCGTGCAGGCGATCATATGCCGCCTGCTTGGCCTGCGCGGTCGACGCGTCGAGACGGAGCGCGGCATTGCCGATCTGCACCTCGACGAGATCGGTCTTGGCGATGACGGCCTCGAGCGCGATCCACCACAGGCGTCCCACGCCTTCCGCAAAGTCGCTCGCGACATAGATCGTGCACGGCGCGTCAAACTTGCGCAGCACGGGCAGTGCAAAATCGCGGTTGTCGCGATAGCCGTCGTCCAGCGTGAAGGCGGCGAAGCGGCGGGCAAACTTGCCCTGCACCAGCCGCTCATGGACCTCGTCCATGGAGATGATGTCGATGTCGCGCGACCGCAGATGGTCGAGGGTTGCGCGCAGGAAGTCGGGGGCGACCTCGAGATGGCGGTTGGGCTGGAACTCGGCCTCGCGGGGCGGGCGCACCTGATGCAGCATGAAAATGGCGCCGACGCCCGACAGCAGAGGCCGCAGGAGGTGGTGCGCCCCGCTGAAGTAAAGTGCTTCCAGCCCGACGCGAATGACGTTGTTGCGCAGATATTTCATTAAGGCTGGCCGACCCCCGGGCATTCCGTCCCCAACTTACGGAACGACCCTTGAAGAAAAAGTTATTCCAATTGCCCAGTTTGGGCCTTCACAGGGCCGGCATTTCCGGTTTGACAGCCCGCCAAGGGTTTGTTTTGTCTCCGGTTCCAGAGTTCAGGTCGTCGAATGCAAAAGCTTTTCAGGTGGGCCAGCAAATGGTGGCCGGGGCTCATCCCCCTGGCCGTCATGTGGGGATTTGCGGCCTGGAATAATACCTTGCCGGTGGAGGCTGACCTCGCCGCCCGCAGCGCCGCCGCGCTGAAGGATACCGTTCTCGACAGGACCAGGATCGCGGTCGACGGGCGCGACGTCAGCCTGGCCGCACAGGCCTTCTCCGAGGAGGGCCGGCGGGATGCCGTGGCTGCGGTGGAGAACGTGCCGGGCGTCCGCCTGGTCGACGATCAGACCCGCCTGATCCAGGAGGCAAAACCCTTTGTCTGGAACGCCGAGCGGGACGTGGTCCGGGTGACGCTGTCCGGCAGCGCGCCGCTGCCGGCGATGAAGGGGCGCCTGATGGAGGCGGCCCGCAAGGAGGTGCCCGGGGTCGAGGTCGCCGACCAGATGGGGCTGGCGCGCGGCGCACCGCTGCGCTTCGAGAATGCCGCGATATTGCTGCTCGACCAGATCGGCAAGCTCAAGGACGGCAAGATCACGATTTCGGATACCAAGGTCTCGCTCTCGGGCATGGCGCGCGAGCTCGGCGGCCGTGAAGCCATCGCCGCTGCGCTGAAGAATCTGCCCGAAGGTTTTTCGGTCGCCACAAACGAGATCAAGGCGCCGCCCTACGTCTTCCAGGCCTACAAGGACCCGGTCGCCGCAACCGTGACGCTGACCGGCTATGTGCCCGACAACAACGTGCACGCCGCCATCGCCGCGGCCGCCTCGCGAAAATTCTTCGGCGAGAAGGTCGTCGACAATCTCAAGTCCAGCATCGGTGCGCCGGCCTCGTTCGGCGGCTCGGTGGTCGCGGCGCTCGGTGCGCTGTCGCGGCTGTCGACGGGAACGCTGGTCGTTAGCGATCGCGAGGTAAAACTGTCGGGCGATGCGCTCTACGAAGGGGCGGCCGCGGACATCCGCGCCGGCCTCGGCAAGGACTTTCCCAAGAACTGGCAGTACAAGCCGGAAATCACGGTGAAGCCCGCCGCGGGGCCCGTCGACGGGACCGTGTGCCAGCAGCTCTTCACGGAATTGCTGACCAAGGGACGAATCCGCTTCGAGCCGAAACGCGCCAATATCGATCCGGATTCCGCGGCATTGCTCGATCACCTGATCGAGACCGCGCTGCGCTGCCCCAACACCAGGATCGAGGTCGCCGGCCATACCGATGCGGACGGCGAGGAAGGCTTCAACCAGGCGCTGTCCGAGAAGCGCGCGCAGGCGGTGATCGACTATCTCGTGAAGGCGGGCCTGCCGGCCGATCGTTTCGCGGCGATCGGCTATGGCAGCACGCAGCCGGTCGCGGGCAACGAGACCGACGAAGGCAAGGCGCAAAACCGCCGCATCGAATTTTTGGTGAGGTGAGATGATGCCCTATCTCTTGTCGTTTCATTGGGGCTGGCTGGTCGGTTCGCTGCTGCTGGGGCTGGCGATGGGTTGGATTTCCGTGGTCCAGCGCGGCAACGGCACCTCCAAGGTGACCGCGCGCTGGCTGGCGGTGGTGGCGGCCGCCCTGGTCGGCGTGGCGCTGGCGCGCGTGGTCCCCGGCCGTTTCGGCTATTGGCTCGATCTCGGCCTGATCATATTCGCCTGCTACCTCGTCGGCTGCACCATCGGGGCATGGCTACGCGACATCGTGGTGTCCCGCAGCCAGCCTGCCGGCTGAGGTTCGCGTCGCCGCGGGAGCCGTTCCGCGAGCGTCTCGGGTCTCCCCGTGTCGCTCCCGGGTCGTGCCTGGACGCTCCGACCGCAACGCCCAAAATGCCGCTCGGCGCCACTCTTGGCGCGACGCAGCAGATGTCAAATATTGAGGTCGGCTTAAGACCGGACGGAACATTGTGCCGCCGAAATCATCAAAACTTCACGGCCCGTGCGCAGGATTGCCCCAGATTCGTACGAGCCCCGCACGCAAGGGAGCCAAACGGTGCATTCTTCGCCCCGAAGCCCATCTAAAATACTGAAGAAACGCGTTTTTGTGCGTATTGGCGAATTCCACTCCGCCTCAAAACGCGCTAGTGGAGGGGCGGGGGGCATGCGCGGAGCCGGTGCCGGCGGCAGGGGTTCGCCGCTCGCTGGTTCGCCGGCCAACATGGCCGCTGAAGCGTTGTTCGAGGTCTAGATGCTGGAAGCCATACGCAGAGCGACGTCGTTTCTGCGCCAGAAGCAAATCCTGCATAAGCTGGGAGTGGTGATCAGCGTCACGGTCATCGGCATCGCCTGCTATGTGCTCTACCACATGCTGCGCGGCATCGACTTCAACGAAGTCGTCGAGGCGATCAAGAGTACTGAGCCGAGCCAGATCGCGATGGCGGCCCTGTTCGTCACGGCGGGCTATTTCACCCTGACATTCTACGATCTGTTTGCGACCCGCGCGATCGGCCACGCCCACGTGCCCTATCGCATCAACGCGCTCGCGGCCTTCACCAGCTACTCGATCGGCCACAATGTCGGCGCCAGCGTCTTCACCGGCGGCGCCGTGCGCTACCGCATCTACTCGGCCTGGGGCCTGAATGCGATCGACGTCGCAAAGATCTGCTTTCTCGCCGGCCTGACCTTCTGGCTCGGCAACGCCGCGGTGCTCGGCCTCGGCATCGCCTATCATCCGGAGGCGGCGGCCTCCATCGACCAGCTCCCGGCCTGGCTGAACCGGACGCTGGCGCTGATGATCATCGCCGGCCTGGTGGCCTATGTGGTCTGGGTCTGGACCCAGCCGCGCGTCGTCGGCCGCGGGCCCTGGACCGTGGTCCTCCCGGGCGGCCCGCTGACCCTTCTCCAGATCGCGATCGGCATCGTCGATCTCGGCTTCTGTGCGCTCGCGATGTATGTGCTGGTGCCGGACGAGCCCAATCTGGGCTTCGTCGTCGTCGCCGTCATCTTCGTCTCGGCGACGCTGCTCGGCTTCGCCAGCCACTCGCCCGGCGGGCTCGGCGTCTTCGATGCCGCCATGCTGGTCGGGCTCTGGCAAATGGACCGCGAGGAGCTGCTCGGCGGGATGCTCCTGTTCCGCGTCCTTTATTATCTTTCGCCCTTTGTCATCTCTGTAATCTTGCTGACGTTTCGCGAGGTTATCATCGGCGCCCGATCGAAGCGCCTGCAACAGGCGGCGCTCAAGCTCGATCCCGGCCCTCCGCCCGAGGCCGTCTATGCGCGAGAGCGCAGCGACAAGGGCGCCTGATCGGCCGACACATCTGAGGAGAAGCCTGCCCCGATGGCGATAGACGCCCATTCTTCTCCCTCGGTCCAGCCATGGTCCGACCGTCTCAGGCACTCGGCGATCATCCTGATCGTCGCGGCGCTCGCGCTCTCGGTCGTGGTCTCGCTCGGGGAGTTGTCGGTGGTGCGGGCGGCCGCCGTCTTCCTCTGCATCGCAGCCGCGGCGCTGATCCCCTGGCGGCTGCACGACGCCGCTGCCTCGCGCGACGACGTCCGCCGCATCAATCCGGTCGAGAGCGCGGCGGTCGCCGCCGTGGTCTCCGGCATGCCGGATCCGGCGGTGCTGCTCGACCGCGCCGGCCGCGTCATCCACCTCAATGCCGCCGCCGCCCAGCTCGCGCCGGCGCTGCGCAAGAACGAGCTCGCGCAATTCGCGCTGCGCTCGCCGGAGATCATCACGGCGCTGCGCGAAGCGATCGCGACCACCGAGCAGCGCCGCGCGGACTATCTCGATCATGTGCCGGTCGATCGCTGGATGGAGCTGATCATCACGCCGGTGGCGGTGCCGACGCTGTTCGGCGGCACCGACAAGTGCATGCTGATGACCTTCCACGACCAGACGCCGCTGCGCCGGGTCGAGGAGATGCGCGCCGACTTCGTCGCCAATGCCAGTCACGAATTGCGCACGCCGCTCGCCGCGCTCTCCGGCTTCATCGACACGCTGCAAGGGCAGGCCAAGGACGATCCCAAGGCGCGCGAGCGCTTCCTCGGCATCATGCACAACCAGGCCACCCGGATGGCGCGCCTGATCGACGATCTGCTGTCGCTGTCGCGGGTCGAATTGTCGGCGCATGTGCGGCCCGACACGCTGGTCGATCTGATCCCGATCATCCGCCAGGTCGCCGACGGGCTCGAGCCGCTCGCGCGCGAACGCCAGGTCGAGGTCGAGACCGATCTGCCGGAGCCGCCAGTGATGATCGCGGGCGACCGCGAGGAGCTGCTCCGTTTGTTCGAGAACCTGATCGAGAACGCGCTGAAATACGGCGCCTCGGGCGGCCGGGTCATCGTCTCGCTCGGCACCCTTCCGGCGGCGGACGGCACGCCGGAACTCCGGGTCATGGTGCGCGACTTCGGTCCGGGCATTGCGCCCGAGCACCTGCCGCGGCTGACCGAGCGCTTCTACCGGGTTGACGTCGGCGACAGCCGCTCGCAGGGGGGGACGGGCCTTGGATTATCGCTGGTGAAACATATTCTCAACCGTCACCGCGGCCGTCTCATGATCGAAAGCGTGCCCAAACAGGGCGCGACGTTCACCGCCTGTTTTCCCCAGGCGAAGGCGCCGGTGGCGCATTAGACACGCGATGCAGCTTCAATCGACCCTGACCTGCCCGAAGTGCGGACACCGGGCAACAGAGACCATGCCGGTCGACGCTTGCCAGTTTTTTTACGACTGCGGCGGCTGCGGCATCCGGCTCAGGCCGCAGCCGGGCGATTGCTGCGTGTTCTGTTCCTACGGGAGCGTGCCTTGCCCGCCAATTCAGGAGAACGGCAAGGGTGCTTGCGGCGGTTGAGACTGAACCCGGTGCAGATCGGGCGGCTGAGCGCATTTGACCAAATTAACGAGAAAACTCTGTGCGTGCTCGCACCAGCGGATGCCGGAGGAGCGCGCGTACAATGAGAGGTATGCCGACTGCGAGCGGTATCGCCCAGTACGTGAAATGCGGCAATTCCTTCCAGATCGGCAATTGCTTTCCGTTATCGACGTAAAAGGCAACAAGCATCAGGATATATGACAGGCCCATTCCTGTGATGTGAAGCCTGATCCAGTCTCTCCATCGCCGCCTGAGCGCTGCGCGTCCGCCCCAAGCGGAGGCGAATGACATCGCTCCAATCATGAACAGGTGATAGTTGTCGGCCCAGCGCATGAGCGACAGGAAAGTCGCAGACGCGAATAGCGCCAGCAGACACCAGAAATAGATCGTTCCAAGCCTCGAATGACGGCCGCGACGCTTCTCGCTCAACATTGCGAGTGCGCCAACACCAACGCATGCAATCCCGAGCGGGATATGCAATGCGAAAACGACGGTGAGAAAGACAGGATCGGTCGAGGGAATTTCGATGCCCGCGACGATGGTTGTCTCGCCGCCCGTCATGACGTTCGCTCGGTCGTTGGAGCCGTGACCATCATCGCATCTGCTGCCACCGACGGACCACTGACGACGAAAGCCGCCGTTCCGCAGACGAGGGAAAGTCCGGAGCAGATCGCCAGTACCGCTGCGTAGCTTCCCGTCCATTCGATGCTTGCCGCGAAGGGAAGGGGCCCCAATGCCGCGCCCGCGACACCGAACACGAACGACGTTCCTCTGATTGCGCCAAGATGGTCGCGACCAAAATACTGCGCGTAGCCGGCGGCGTTGATCGCTTGCTGCGAGCCGTATGCGCCGCCCAGGCTCAATGCATAGAGCCAGCTCACGGCAACGCTGCCACCGAATGCGGGTAGGACGGACGCAAGTGCAAGCATGCCCATCGCCAGCGGAACCAGGCGTCGCGGTTCAAAGCGATCCACCAGAATCCCGGTGCCGATCGTGGCGACGGCCTGAACGCCGCCGGTTAGCGCCAGCAGCGTCAGCGCATCGACATAGGCTACTCCGGCGGTCTGCATGATCGAGAAGTGATTGAGCAGGAGCGCGGTGCCCACCGCATTGGTCAGGAAGCCGGCCGCACACAGCAACCAAAATGCGCCCGTGCGAAGCGCCTGTTGTCGCGAAAACGACGGCTCAGGCTGCGGCTCTTTCGATGGCCGCGCGAGCCCGGCGTCCGGGCTGAGACCAAATTTTTCCGGGCGATCCCGGAAGAGAAGAGCGGCGACCGGCAGAATGGTCAGTGCGACGCTTCCGGCAAGCGCAAGATAGGCGCCTCTCCAACCGAATTGCGAAATGAGAAAGTCGTTTCCTTGCGGAAACACCATTGATCCGGCCGCGAGCCCGAGACTGGCGGCCGCTGCCGCAATTCCGCGCCGTCGCACAAACCACAGATTGACGACCTGCTGGCTGACGAGACTGAGGCCGCCGATGGCAGCGCCACGCAGGAAGGCAAAGCCCATCAGCAGCGTGAGCGCGGACTGAACGCACGCCATGAACGCGCAGGCCAAGGCAAGTCCCAGGGCGATGATGGTGGCGGTCGGCCGCGGTCCAAGCCGGTCGATCCAGCGGCCGATCGCTGGTGCCGGGAGGATTCCTGCGAGCGTGCCGGCTGCATAGGCGATCGAGGCCGAGGTGCGCGAGATGCCGAGTTCGCTGGTGATCGGATCGAAGAAGACGGAGACGCCCGCCGTCTGGCCGGGCAGCGTCATGAAGGAGCCGAAAGTGCCGGCCCCCAATATGATCCAGCCGTAGTGAATGGTCGGCAATTTTGAGCGAGCCGGCTGCGGTAATTCAGCCCGCATGGCGCGCGGCCTCTGCCGGCACGTCGTCTTCAAACCCCTCGCAACAATGCTCGCGCAAGAAGCCAATGACTGAATCGATCTGATGGTATTGCGCGCGGCAAATCACCTGCCGCCCGATCTTTTCCTGCGCGACGAGACCGGCGCCGACCAGGCCCCGCAGATGAAAAGCCAAAGTCGAAGCCGCCAGATCGAGCCGGGTTTGTATCTCGCTGATGTTGAGACCAGGAGGACCGGCGCGAACGAGCAGGCGATAGATGTCCAGGCGAGTGAGGTTGCCGAGTTCGGCGAGGCAGCGTGCGGCGAGCTCACGGTCCATGGTTCTTCTTATCGCCTGGGCTCCGAAATCACAACCATAATACCGGTTTTATAGTTATTTTAACGCGTCATCGAGGCGAGATGTCGATCACTCGCGTGCGGCCCCCTTAAGCGGCTCGTTTTCCCCAGAGCAGGACTCTGGCTGAACATTAAATTAAAACGATTTCAAAGGCTTAACTCTGTCATCCAGCCGTCACGAAACCTTCGTAAAAGCACTATCGACCGCTCCTAAAGGGGCGGCGCGGGAGCGCGATCGGGCGCTAGTGGCGCTTCGCTCCCTGTATGGAGACCAGCATGAATTTCATCAAAACTGTCGTCGCTGCTGGCCTGGTGGCCGCATCGACGTCGGCCTTCGCTGCCGACATCACCGGTGCGGGCGCCACCTTCCCGTTCCCGATCTATTCGAAGTGGGCTGACGCCTACAAGAAGGAGACCGGCAACGGTCTGAACTACCAGTCGATTGGTTCGGGCGGCGGCATCAAGCAGATCCAGGCCAAGACCGTCACCTTCGGTGCAACCGACGCGCCGCTCAAGGCCGAGCAACTCGACAAGGACGGCCTCGCGCAGTGGCCGATGGTCATGGGCGCCATCGTTCCCGTGGTCAACCTCGAGGGCGTGAAGCCGGGCGAGCTGGTGTTCGACGGCGAGACGCTCGCCGGCGTCTATCTCGGCAAGATCACCAAGTGGGACGACGCCGCGATCAAGAAGCTCAATCCGAACGTGAAGCTGCCCTCCGAGGCGATCACGGTCGTGCGCCGCTCCGACGGTTCGGGTACCACCTTCAACTTCACCAACTATCTCTCCAAGGCCAGCGCGGACTGGAAGAGCAAGGTCGGCGAGGGTACGGCCGTCGAGTGGCCGGTCGGCGTCGGCGCCAAGGGCAATGAAGGCGTCTCCGGCAACATCAGCCAGACCAAGAACTCGATCGGCTATGTCGAATATGCCTACGCCAAGCAGAACAAGCTGACCTACGCGGGTCTCGTCAACAAGGCCGGCAAGCCGGTGCAGCCGACGGTCGAGGCGTTCCAGGCGGCCGCGTCCAACGCCGACTGGTCCAAGGCCCCCGGCTACTACGTGATCCTGACCGACCAGCCCGGCGAGAAGTCCTGGCCGATCACGGCCGCGACCTTCATCCTGATGCACAAGGATGCGACCGACAAGGCAGCCTCCCAGGAAGCCATCAAGTTCTTCCGCTGGGCGTTCAAGAACGGCGACAAGATGGCCGAGGATCTCGACTACATCCCGATGCCCGACAGCGTCGTGCAGCAGATCGAGAAGACCTGGGCTGCCGAGATCAAGAGCTGAGCATGTCTAGGGCTCGCGCCCCGGTGAGCCAGGGCGCGAGCATCTTCGCCAGATACGGAATCCGTAACGTCTCGACTTACGGGTTCCGGCCTGCGCCTGGGGGCGCTCCCGAACGATGCGGGTCAAATCGTCGACAAGACCGCCCTCATCGGCGGCGTGCAGATGATGTAAAGTACCAGAGGGGATCGGCGTGGCAGAAATGGCCGTTCAGAGCGACGTGATTGATGACGCCGGACCGTATGATCGCGCCAAGGCGTTGAGCGCCTTCAAGCTCGGCGACGTCACCTTCTACTGGATCACGCGGCTGAGCGCGATCTCCGTGCTGCTGATCCTCGGCGGCATCATCCTGTCGTTGATCGTCGGTGCCTTCCCGGCGATCAGGGAATACGGCCTGTCCTTCCTGTGGACGCAGCGCTGGGCGCCGTCGGCCGATCCGCCGGTCCTCGGCGCGCTCGGGCCGATGTACGGCACGCTGGTCACGTCCTTCATCGCGATGCTGATCGCCATTCCGGTCGGTCTTGGCATTGCGATCTTCCTCACTGAACTCTGCCCGCAATGGGCGCGCCGCCCGATCGGCATGGCCGTCGAGCTGCTCGCCGGCATTCCCTCGATCATCTACGGCATGTGGGGCTTCTTCGTGCTGGGGCCGTTCCTGGCCAATACCTTCCAGCCCTTCATGATCAAGGTTTTCGATGGCGTTCCCGTGCTGGGCGCGATCTTCGCCGGCCCGCCGTCCTATCTCAGCCTGTTCAACGCGGCCCTCATCCTCGCGATCATGGTGCTGCCCTTCATCACCTCGATCTCGGTCGACGTGTTCAAGACCGTCCCGCCGGTGCTGAAGGAAGCCGCCTACGGCGTCGGCTGCACCACCTGGGAAGTCGTGCGCAGCGTGGTGATCCCCTACACGCGGGTCGGTATCATCGGCGGCGTCATGTTGGCGCTCGGGCGCGCGCTCGGCGAGACCATGGCGGTGACCTTCATCATCGGCAACTCCTTCCGTATCCAGTCGTCGATCTTCGCGCCGGGCACCACCATCTCGGCGGCGATCGCGAGCGAGTTCGCCGAAAGCGACGGCCTGCACCAGTCCGGCCTGATCCTGCTCGGCCTCTTGCTGTTCGTCCTGACGTTCTTCGTGCTCGCGGCCGCCCGGCTGATGCTGCTGCGGCTCGAAAAGAAGGCGGGGAAGTAACGCCATGAACCCGATCTATTCACGCCGTCGCCGCAAGGACATCGTGATCCGCGCGCTCTGCTTCGGCGCCGCCGCCTTCGGCGTCACCTGGCTCGCGCTGATCCTGTTCACGCTGCTCTACAACGGCCTTGCCGGCCTCAATCTCCAGGTCTTCGTCGCGGACACTCCGCCTCCAGGCTCGAACGAGGGCGGCCTGCGCAACGCGATCATCGGCTCGATCATCATGACCGTGATCGGCGTCGGCGTCGGCGCGCCGCTCGGCCTGTTCGCCGGCACCTATCTCGCCGAGTACGGCCGCAACGACAAGCTGACCTCGGTAATCCGCTTCATCAACGACATCCTGCTCTCGGCGCCCTCGATCATCATCGGCCTGTTCATCTATGGCGCGGTGGTGGTGCCGATGCGGGGCTTCTCCGCGATCGCGGGCGCGCTCGCGCTGGCCGTCATCGTGATCCCGGTCGTGGTGCGCACGACGGAGGACATGCTGCTGCTGGTGCCGAACCCGCTGCGCGAAGCGGCCTCCGCGCTCGGCCTGCCGCGTTCGCTCGTGATCAAGCGGATCGCCTATCGCGCCGCGCGCTCCGGCCTCATCACCGGCGTGCTGCTCGCGACCGCCCGCGTCGCCGGTGAAACCGCGCCGCTGCTCTTCACCGCGCTGTCGAACCAGTTCTTCAGCCTGAGCCTGAACAAGACGATGGCGAACCTGCCGGTGACCATCAACAATTTCGTGCAGAGCCCCTACGAGTACTGGAAGCAACTGGCCTGGAGCGGGGCGCTTCTGATCACACTGACCGTGCTTGCCCTGAACATTGGCGCGCGCATTCTTGGCGCCGAGAGGACTGCAAAATGACCGAGCTTTCCGTTTCCGTGAGTTCCGCCGCTGCCGGCCATCTGGCGTCGCAATCTCTGCCCGAAGCCCCGGCCAAGGTGACGGCGCGCAACCTCAACTTCTATTACGGCGAGCACCACGCGCTGAAGAACATCAACCTGTCGCTCGGCACCAACCGCGTCACGGCGTTTATCGGCCCGTCGGGCTGCGGCAAGTCCACCCTGCTGCGCATCTTCAACCGGATGTACGATCTCTATCCGGGCCAGCGCGCCACCGGCCAGTTGATGCTCGACCAGACCAACATCCTCGACCCCAAGCTCGACCTCAATCTGCTGCGGGCGCGGGTCGGCATGGTGTTCCAGAAGCCGACGCCGTTCCCGATGACGATCTACGAGAACATCGCCTTCGGCATCCGCCTCTATGAGAAGATCTCGAAGTCCGAGATGGACGACCGCGTCGAGAAGGCGCTGCGCGGCGGTGCGCTGTGGAACGAGGTCAAGGACAAGCTCAACGCCTCGGGCCTCTCGCTCTCCGGCGGCCAGCAGCAGCGCCTCTGCATCGCGCGCACCGTGGCGGTGCGGCCCGAAGTGATCCTGTTCGACGAGCCGTGCTCGGCGCTCGACCCGATCTCGACCGCCAAGGTGGAAGAGCTGATCCAGGAGCTGTCCGAGAACTACACTATCGCGATCGTCACCCACAACATGCAGCAGGCGGCCCGCGTCTCCGACAAGACCGCCTTCATGTATCTCGGCGAGCTGATCGAGTTCGACGACACCAGCAAGATATTCACGTCGCCGAGCGACCGGCGCACCCAGGACTACATCACCGGCCGCTTCGGTTGAGGAGACACGACATGGGTTCTGAACATACCGCAAAAGCCTTCGACACCGACCTCCAGGAGCTCACCCGGCTGGTGTCGGAAATGGGCGGCCTCGCCGAGCGCATGATCGTCGATTCCGTCGACGCGCTGATCCGCCGCGACGTCGCGCTCGGCCAGCGCGTGGTGGCTTCCGACACCGAGATCGATGCGCTCCAGAAGCGCATCGAGGAGCGCTCCGTGCTCACCATCGCCCGCCGCCAGCCGATGGCGGTGGATCTGCGCGAGATCGTCGGCGCCATGCGCGTTGCGACCGACCTCGAGCGCATCGGCGATCTCGCCAAGAACATGGGCAAGCGCGTGGCCGCGCTGGAAACCGACTTCCATCCGCTAAAGCTGTTCCGCGGGCTGGAACACATGACCGACCTGGTGCAGCAGCAGGTCAAGTCGGTGCTGGACGCCTATGCCGCGCATGATCTGCCGGCGGCGATGGCGGTGTGGAAAGGCGACGAGGAGGTCGACGCGATCTGCACCTCGCTGTTCCGCGAGCTCCTCACCTACATGATGGAGGATCCGCGCAACATCTCGTTCTGCATCCACCTGATGTTCTGCGCCAAGAACATCGAGCGGATCGGCGACCACGCGACCAACATCGCCGAGACCGTCTTCTACATGATCGAAGGCCAGGCCATCGCGGACAAGCGTCCGAAGGGCGACATGACGACCTTCGCCACGACCGTGCCGAACAATTAAGGAGCGACGACCCCATGGGCGCACGCATTATGGTGGTTGAGGACGAGGAAGCGCTGACCGAGCTTCTCCGCTACAACCTCGAAGGCGATGGCTATGACGTCGAGACGGTGATGCGCGGCGACGACGCCGACACCCGTCTCAAGGAGCACATTCCCGATCTGATCGTGCTCGACTGGATGCTGCCGGGGCTATCCGGCATCGAACTGTGCCGGCGGCTTCGCACCCGGTCCGAGACCAAGCAACTGCCGATCATCATGCTCACCGCCCGCGGCGAGGAGAGCGAGCGGGTGCGGGGTCTTGCGACCGGCGCCGACGATTACATCGTCAAGCCGTTCTCGGTGCCCGAGTTGTTGGCCCGCGTGAAAGGCCTGTTGCGCCGCGCGAGCCCCGAGCGGCTTGCCACCGTGCTCGCCTATGGCGACATCGAGCTCGATCGCGACAAGCGCCGCGTCGCGCGCTCGGGCCGTCCGATCGATCTCGGTCCGACCGAATATCGCCTGCTGGAGTTCTTCCTGGAGCATCCGGGGCGGGTGTTCTCGCGCGAGCAGCTGCTCGACAGCGTCTGGGGCCGCGACATCTATATCGACGAGCGCACCGTCGACGTCCATATCGGCCGCCTGCGCAAGCTGCTCAATCTCGGCCGCGAGCAGGATCCGATCCGCACCGTGCGCGGTGCCGGCTACGCGCTGGACGATCGCTTTGCCAAGGCTGAGCAGACGTAAGGCTAAGCTGCGCCAGCAAATACAGTCGTCGTCCCGGACAAGCGCAGCTCAGGCAACGCGCAGCGTTGCTTGAGCGAAGCGCCGATCCGGGACCCATAACCACAGGAAGTGATTGTTGCGCGAAGGCGGTAACCCCGAGTCCCCGTAACCACATCAGGCGGTGGCTATGGGTCCCGGATCTGCGCGCGCTTGAGGCGCGCTTGTCCGGGACGACATCGAGTTGGTTGAGGCGCCTTCGCGTGACCGCGGGCGCCTTGATAGCGAGCAAACTCAGCGCGGGCCGGGCTTGGCTGGCGCGCGCCTGCGGTCCGCCGCCGGCTGATACGCCACCCGCGAGTGCTGCGCGCAGTAGGGCAGGCCCGAAAGCGCCTTGCCGCCGCAGAAGAAGAAATCCGGGCTCGAGGGATCGCCGACCGGCCAATGGCAGGTCGCCTCGTTCAACTCGAGCAGCGACAGGCGCTGGCTCATCGGCACCACATTGTCATAGGTGACCGGGTCGGGCTCGACCTCGACCTCGAAGGCCTGGGCGAGCGCGGTGTTGCCGCGCGCGATCGGGCGGCTCACCCGCATCATGTGCTGCGCGGGGCGTGCCTTGCGCGGACGGGGCGCAGCCGAGGAGGGGCTCTTGGCGCGGCCGGACAGGCCGAGCCGGTGTACCTTGCCGATCACGGCGTTGCGGGTCACGTTGCCGAGCTCGGCGGCGATCTGGCTAGCCGAAAGCCCGGCTTCCCAGAGCTTCTTCAACTGCTCGACGCGATCGTCGGACCAGGTCAAAACGGTCATATCACCCTTTCCTTCGCCTCGCGCCGGCCAGTTCTCGGGGCCACGCGGCGATGCCAAGCTTCAAAAAACCCGTGCTGTCAGAATCCCTTAAGGCTCGCCGGACACGGAAAGTGCGCCCGAACGTGTACGCCGGTTACTAGAGGACTAAGGGATCAGAACCGCTGCACGAGATGTCGTATCTGACGAGCCAAACGCTACAATATGGCGTGACTCCCGCGCAAGAGTCCGCGGTCCCGCTTCCACATGTTCCGTGGCCCGAACACCGCAAAATCGTCACCGCAAGACTACGGGTGACGCGATTTGCGGGCCCTCCGGCCGGCATTGACACGGGTTTCTCCAAGCATAAGATAGTGACACGTGCCGCCCTTAAAAGGCGGCACGTTTCGTTTTCCGGGCAGGTTGATGATGCGCTGCGCCATTTGCGCATCGGGACCTGCCCCCGACATTCAAGTGATCGCCAAGAGATTGTCATGACCAACAGCGCAGCGCCGCATCTGCTTCCCGTTTTCGCCAGGGCCGACCTCGGCTTCGAGCGCGGTGAGGGCTGCTGGTTGATCGCGACCAATGGCGAGCGCTATCTCGACTTCACCTCGGGCGTGGCCGTGAACGCGCTGGGCCATACCCATCCGGCGCTGGTCAAGGCGTTGCAGGAGCAGGCGACAAAGCTCTGGCACATGTCGAACCTGTTCCAGAGCCCGGACGGCGAGAAGCTGGCGGCCCGCCTCTGCAACGAGAGCTTTGCGGACTTCGTGTTCTTCTGCAATTCCGGCGCCGAGGCGATGGAGGGCGTGATCAAGCTGGTCCGCCATCATCATTTCTCAAAGGGCCATCCCGAGCGCTACCGCATCATCACCTTCGAAGGCGCCTTCCACGGCCGCACGCTGGCGACGCTGGCGGCCACCGGATCGGCAAAATATCTCGAGGGCTTCGGCCCGCCGATGGACGGTTTTGATCAGGTGCCGCACGGTGACCTCGAAGCGGTGAAGAAGGCGATCGGTCCCCACACCGCTGGCATCTTGATCGAGCCGATCCAGGGCGAGGGTGGCGTGCGTTCGGCGCCTCCGGCCTTCTTCAAGGCGCTGCGCGAGCTCTGCAACGAGCGCGGCATATTGCTCGCCTTCGACGAGGTGCAGACCGGCATGGGCCGCACCGGCGAACTCTTCGCTTACAAGCGCACCGGCGTCGTGCCCGACGTGATGTCGCTGGCGAAGGCGCTGGGCGGCGGTTTCCCGATCGGTGCGGTGCTCGCCACCGCCGACGCTGCTTCCGGCATGGGGCCCGGCTCGCACGGCTCGACCTTCGGCGGCAATCCGCTCGCGATCGCATCGGCGAATGCCGTGCTCGACGTCATGCTCAAGCCCGGCTTCTTCGACCACGTGCAGAAGATGTCGCTGCTGCTCAAGCAGAAGCTCGCTTCCGTGATCGACCGTCATCCCGAGATCGTCAGCGAAGTCCGCGGCGAGGGGCTTTTGATCGGCATCAAGGCGGTGGTGCCCTCGGGCGACCTCGTCAACGCGCTGCGCAACGAAAAACTGCTCACCGTGGGCGCCGGCGACAATGTCGTGCGCTTCCTGCCGCCGCTGATCGTCACCGAGACTGAGCTCGACGAATCCGTCGCGCGGCTCGAGCGTGCGTGCGCGGCGATTTCGGCCGGCGCAAAGAAGCGGGCGACAAGCTGATGAGCAAGGCGCCCAAACACTTCCTCGACATCAACGAGCTCCCGCTGTCGGAGCTCAAGAACATGCTCGCCGCCTCCTCCGCGATGAAGGCGAAGCAGAAGGCGCATCAGCCGGTCAGGCCGCTCGAAGGCAAGACGCTGGCGATGATCTTTGAGCGGCCCTCGACCCGCACGCGCGTCTCGTTCGACGTCGCCATGCGTCAGCTCGGCGGCGAGCCCATCATGCTGACCGGTGCCGAGATGCAGCTCGGCCGCGGCGAGACCATCGCCGACACCGCGCGCGTGCTGTCGCGCTATGTCGACGCCATCATGATCCGCATCCTCAACCACGATGCGCTGCTGGAGCTTGCCGCGCACGCGACCGTGCCCGTCATCAACGGGCTGACGCGGCGCTCGCATCCCTGCCAGGTGATGGCCGACCTCATGACCTATGAGGAGCATCGCGGCTCGATCGAGGGCAAGACGGTGGCCTGGACCGGCGACGACAACAACGTGCTGGCGTCCTGGGCACATGCCGCCGAGCGCTTCAAGTTCCAGCTCAATGTCGCAACGCCACCGGAGCTCGCGCCGAAGAAGGCGATGCGCGACTGGGTCAAGGCATCAGGCGCGCCGATCATGATCGGCACCGATCCTGAGGCCGCCGTCCGCGGTGCCGATTGCGTCGTCACCGACACCTGGGTGTCGATGGGCGACAAGGAGGGCGAGCACCGCCACAACGTGCTCAAGCCTTACCAGGTCAATGCCAAGCTGATGTCGCTCGCAAAACCCGATGCGCTGTTCATGCATTGCCTGCCCGCCCATCGCGGCGAGGAGGTCACCGACGAGGTGATCGACGGCCCGCAATCGGTGGTGTTCGACGAGGCCGAAAACCGCCTGCATGCGCAGAAAGGCATTTTGGCCTGGTGCTTTGACGCGGTGAAGTAGCGATCGTGGAGCGCGTGGCTGCGTCGGCAGCCTCGTTCTCAGCTCGTCGTCCCGGACAAGCGCAAGCGCAGATCCGGGACCCATACCGCGGAATCTGTCTTGTGGCAGGCTGGAGGAGGCAGATGTTCTTCGCCAAACCACTTACTGTGGTTATGGGTCCGGATCTGCACGTCGCTTCGCTCCGCTTGTCCGGGACGACGGCGGAGTGCGGCCACCTCTTCCAATTCGCACCAACAGACCCCAGATAGAGCGCCATGGTTTCCCAATCCCCCGACATCAGGACCGCCTCCGAAGGCCCGGTCCGTGCGCCGTCATCAGTTCCCGTCGACGATGCCGTGCTGCCCTTCGAGGTCAGCGCGCTCGACGTGCGCGGGCGGCTGACCCGGCTTGGCCCCGCGCTCGACGACATCCTCACCAAGCACGATTATCCGGCGCCGGTCGGCAAGCTGCTCGGCGAGGCCATCGTGCTGGCGACCCTGCTCGGCACCGCCCTCAAGTTCGACGGCCGCTTCATCCTGCAGGCGCAGACCGACGGCCCGGTGTCGTTCCTGGTGGTGGACTTCAAGGCGCCGGACCGCCTGCGCGCCTATGCCCGCTACGACGCGGCGCGGCTTTCCGAGGCTCATGATTCCGGCACGCTGCTTGGGCGCGGCCATCTCGCCATGACCATCGACCAGGGCGCGGACATGAGCCGCTACCAGGGTCTGGTGGCGCTCGACGGCGGCAGTCTGGAAGATGCCGCCCACGAATATTTCTTGCGTTCCGAGCAGATCCCGACCCAGGTCCGGATCGCGGTCGGCGAGGAATGGCGCGCGAGCGACGGCGGCAAGCATCGCTGGCGCGCCGGCGGCATGCTGATGCAGTTCTTGCCCAAGGCGCCCGAGCGTGCGCGTCAGGCCGATCTGCACCCCGGCGATGCGCCTGATGGCGCCGCCGTGCACAGCGTGGCCGAGGACGACGCCTGGGTCGAGGCGCGCTCGCTGATCGGGACGGTCGAGGACGTCGAGCTGATCGATCCGGATCTGTCCGGCGAGCGGCTGGTCTACCGGCTCTTCCACGAGCGCGGCGTGCGCGTGTTCACGCCGCAGCCGCTGCAGGCGCAATGCTCCTGCTCGCGCGACGCGGTCGCTTCGATGCTGAAAAGCTTTTCGCCCGACGATCGCGCCGCGATGGTGAAGGACGACAAGGTCGAGGTGACCTGCGAGTTCTGCTCGTCGATCTACCAGTTCACGCCGCACGATGCGGGCGTCGAGAACGCCTGAGGTCTAGTTCAACACCCGCTTCAGATCCGGGCTGTCGAGCGAGAATGTCGGCACGTCGATCTCAAAACGCTCGCCGCTTTCGCTGACCATCTGGTAGCGGCCGGTCATGAAGCCCGAGGCAGTCGAGAGCGGCACGCCGGAGGTGTATTCGTAGCGCTCGCCCGGCGCCAGCACCGGCTGCTCGCCGATCACGCCCTCGCCCTTGACCTCCTGCTGCCGTCCGGTGGCGTCGGTGATGATCCAGTGCCGCGTCTTGAGCTGCACGGTCTCATCGCCGGAATTGGTGATGACGATGGTGTAGGACCAGAAATACCTGCCGCGTTCGGCCGAGGATTGCTCGGGAACGTAGTTCGGTTCGACGGTTACTTCGATGTGGCGGGTCACGGCGCGATACATGGGTGCCATCATAACGAAAACCGGGCCGGGAACCAATCGCCGGGCCCAGTCTTCGCGACATCGTGCCGCCCGATTTGCCGTACACCGCGATGTGATCCGGCCGCTTTGCTAGCGGGCGGCCGGACCGTTACAATCCGCTCCAATCAGCAAATCACGTGCTGTGCCAGGACCTCGATGACCATTGCCGACCAAGTCACGGGATCGACGATTGCCGGAACCGCGGATGCGGCTGTGCGCGCCAAGGCGGCTGCGCCGGCCATTTCGCTGCCGGTCGTCGGCGAGCGCGAATTGCGGCTCGACCTGTTCCGGGGCCTGGCGCTGTGGCTGATCTTCATCGATCACCTGCCGCCCAATCTGCTGACCTGGTTCACCATCCGCAACTACGGCTTCAGCGACGCCACCGAAATCTTCATCTTCATTTCCGGCTACACCGCCGCCTTCGTCTATGGCCGCGCGATGCTGGAAAGCGGCTTCGTGATCGCGACCGCGCGCATCCTGCGCCGCGTCTGGCAGATCTACGTCGCCCACGTCTTCCTGTTCACGATCTTCCTGGCGGAAATCTCCTACGTCGCGACGCGCTTCGAGAACCCGCTCTACACGGAAGAAATGGGCATCATGGATTTCCTGAAGCAGCCCGACGTCACCATCGTCCAGGCGCTGCTGCTGCGCTTCCGTCCCGTCAACATGGACGTGCTGCCGCTCTACATCGTGCTGATGCTGGCGCTGCCCCTCATCCTGTGGCTGATGAAATGGCGGCCCGACGTCTCGCTCGGCCTGTCGGTCCTGCTCTATGCGGTGACCTGGGAATTCGACCTCTATTTCTCGGCCTATCCGAACGGCTTCTGGGCGTTCAATCCGCTCGCCTGGCAATTGCTGTTCGTGTTCGGGGCGTGGTGTGCACTGGGAGGCGCGAAGCGGATGTCGCGAATCCTGGCCTCACCCGTCACGATGTGGATCGCGATCGCTTACCTCGCCGCCGCGTTCTACGTGACGATGACCTGGTACGTGCCGCAGCTCGGCCATTTCATGCCGAAGCGGATCGAGCAGTGGATGTACCCGATCGACAAGACCGATCTCGACGTGCTGCGCTTCACGCATTTCCTGGCGCTGGCCGCGCTCACCGTGCGCTTCCTGCCGCGGACCTGGCCGGGCCTGAAATCGCCCTGGCTGAGGCCGCTCATTCTCTGCGGACAGCATTCGCTGGAAATCTTCTGCCTCGGCGTCTTCCTCGCCTTTGCCGGTCACTTCATTTTAGCCGAAATTTCCGGCGGCCCCGCCATGCATGCGTTAATTAGTCTCTGCGGAATCCTGATCATGTGGGGCATGGCGTGGCTGATTTCGTGGTACAAGCGGGAGGCTGACAAGAGCGGTTCGAAAACCAAAAACGCCGTCGGCAACGCCGATCTGGCGGGAGGGGGCTGATGAAGGCGAAGGTTCTCCTGAGCCTGATCCTGCTGTGCGGTTGTTTCGCCGCCCCGTCCGCGCGCGCCCAAGATACTACACCCGCCGCGCCTGCGGGACCTCCGGCCTGTGAGGTGCCTGCCTATCTGCTCGCCACCGAAAACCAGCTGCGCAAGGTTGCGGACGTCATCAAGGCCAACAAGCCACTCGAGATCCTGGTGGTCGGCAGTCGTTCGACGAGCATTCCGCAATCGGAGGACAGCTCCTATCCGGCCCGTTTGCAGGCGATCCTGAAGGAAAAACTGCCGTCCGAGCCCGTGCACGTCTCCGTAGAAATACAGAGCAGGAAGACCGCAGAGGAGGCGGCCTCCGGCTTCGTTAAGCTGATGGAAGCAAAAAAGCCTACTTTGGTCATCTGGCAGACCGGGACGGTGGATGCTATCCGATCCATCGATCCCGACGAGTTTCGCAGCGCCGTGACCGATGGCATTTCTGCGCTGCAGCATGCAGGGGCCGACGTTGTCTTGATGAATTTGCAGTACAGTCCGCGGACCGAGACCATGATGTCGGTGCCGCCCTACCTCGACAATATGCGCGTCGTCGCGCAGGAGCATGAAATCCCGTTGTTCGACCGTTTCGCCATCATGCGCCAGTGGAATGATCAGGGTCAGTTCGACCTGTTCAATCCGACGCGCGGGCCTGAACTGGCGAAGCAGGTCCATGATTGCCTTGGCCGCGCACTCGCGCAGTTCGTGATCGACGCCGCCCATGTCGGTCCGGCCCAGCAGCAAAACTAAGGTCCAGCGTTAATGAGTTCTTTCCGCCCTTTTTGCCTGACGATATGGCTGGCTGTATCAGCAGCGGCGCTGCTGCTGACACCTGCTTCGCTGCGGCCCGCGCGGGCGCAGGCCGCGCAGACCACGCCTGCCCAGCAAACCACGGCCGCCGCCCCTAGCCAGCCCTCGTCCGCCGATCAGCGCGGCATCGCCGCGCGCGCCATCGACAAGGTCAAGCAGGCGGCGAAATCGGCCGGCGACATCTTCAGCCGCGTGCCGTGCCTGCCGCCGAAGGGCGGCTCGAGGAAGATGGGCTCACTGCCGCATGTCGCAAGCAGGCTCGTCGCCGGCCAGCCGGTCGTGATCGTCGCGTTCGGATCATCCTCAACTGCCGGTTTCGGCGCGAGCTCGCCCGATTTCAACTACCCGAACCGCCTCGCGGCGCAGCTTCGGCGGCAATATCCGACCGCCGACATCAGTGTCATCAATGCCGGCGTCGGCGGCGAGGACGCGCCCGAAATGATGAAGCGTCTGCAGGCCGCGGTGATCGACAGGCATCCGGATCTCGTGATCTGGCAGGTCGGCACCAATGCCGTGCTGCGCAACCTCGATCCGGCCGACACCATCAAGCTCGTCGAGGATGGCGTCGCGCGCATTCAGGCCGCAGGCAGCGACATCGTGCTGGTCGATCCGCAATATTCGCCGCGCGTCAACGAGCGTCGCGAAAGCGCGAGCAAGATGATCACTATGCTCGGCAAGGTCGCCGAACTGCGCCGTGTCGGCATCTTCCCGCGCTTCGAGGTGATGCGCGACTGGCACGAGAAGCAGGCCATTCCGGTCGAGACCTTCGTCATCGAGGATGGCCTGCACATGAACGATTGGGGCTACGCCTGTTTCGCGCAGCTCCTCGGCGACGACATCATCCGCTCCGTCGGCCAGATCAAGCTCGGCGTCAACGTGCCGGCGGATGTGCGGACGTACAGGCCGATGTGATCTTCTCACCCTCCCCTGGAGGGGGAGGGTCGATCGCGCGCAGCGCGAGCGGGGTGGGGTGATCTCTCCGCTCGGGCAGTGTTCAGCGGGGTGAGACTGTCACCCCACCCCGACTCACATTTCGCTGCGCTCAATGTGAGCCGACCCTCCCCCTCCAGGGGAGGGTAAGCCCCTCACGCCTTCTCCAGCGCCGCCGCGAGATCCTCGATCAGATCGTCGGCATGCTCCAGTCCCGTCGAGAAGCGGATAAAGCCTTCGCTGATGCCGAGCGCGGCGCGGTCTTCCGGCTTCAGGCGCTGATGCGTCGTAGTGGCCGGATGCGTCACCAGGCTCTTGGCGTCGCCGAGATTGTTGGAGATCTTCGCGAGCTTCAGCGCGTTGAGGACGCGGAAGGCCGCCTGCTTGCCGCCCTTCACCTCAAAACCGACCAGCGTCGAGCCGCCGCGCATCTGCTTCTTCACGAGAGCGGCTTGCGGGTGATCGGCGCGGCCGGGAAAGACCAGCCGCGAAATCTTGGGATGGCTGGCGAGCGCCTCGGCGACGCGGCCCGCGGTCTCGGTCTGCGCGCGCACGCGCACGCCGAGCGTCTCCAGGCCCTTGAGCAAAACCCAGGCGTTGAACGGCGAGATCGACGGCCCGGTCTGGCGCATGAAATTGTGGATGTGCTCGGCGATGAAGGCTTCCGAGGACAGGATGATGCCGCCCAGGCAACGGCCCTGGCCGTCGATATGCTTGGTCGCGGAGTAGACCACGACGTCGGCCCCGAGCGCGAGCGGGCTCTGCCAGATCGGGGTTGCGAAGACGTTGTCGACCACGAGCCGCGCGCCGCCGCTATGGGCGATGTCGGCGATGGCGGGAATGTCGAGCACGTCGAGCGTCGGGTTGGTCGGGCTCTCCAGGAAGAACGTCTTGGTGTTCTTCCTCAGCGCGCGCTTCCACTGGTCGAGATCGAGGCCGTCGACCAGCGTGGTCTCGATGCCGTAGCGCGGCAAGAGGTCCTGCACGACGTACAGGCACGAGCCGAACAACGCGCGGGAGGCGACGACGTGATCGCCGGCCTTGAGCGGCGCCAGGATCGCAGTCGTCACCGCCGCCATGCCGGTTGCGGCCGAGCGCGCGGCTTCCGCGCCCTCGAGCTCGATCATGCGGCGCTCGAACATCGCAATGGTCGGATTGGAATAGCGCGAATAGATGAAGCCGGGATCTTCGCCCTTGAAGCGCGCCTCGCATTCCTCGGCGCTGTTGTAGACGTAGCCTTGCGTGAGGAACAACGCCTCCGACGTCTCGCCATATTGCGAGCGCAGGGTGCCGGAATGGACCAGCCGGGTTTCGGGACGGTAGTGAGCGGCTGACGCCGGGGACTTCGACATGTGACCTCCAACGTGACCACCGAAAATGGTCACAAAAAACCGGCCTGGATATCTCCACTGGCCGGGATCACACGTGTCCCCGGCCTGTTTAGCGATTTATTTAACGTGGCTGCAAGCCGGCCGGCTCAAATCACCACGGGATAAGTGATGCTCTTATTCCGCCGAACCCTTTCCGTCAAGGCTTGCATCGGCTAGCGGTAAAAAGGCTGAATTTGCTGTATTTCGGGTGCAATTGACCGAGCCTGAGGACCCAAGGAGACCGCAACCGGTGACTTTCAAGGTTGCCGCCGACGCCAATGGTATCCTGCCCGACCGCATGATCGCGGCGATGGCGGAGGACGGCCTGATCCTGCCCGCCTACGACTTCGTCGAAAGCCAGATCCAGCCGGCAAGTCTGGATTTGCGGCTCGGCGACATCGCCTATCGCGTGCGCGCGAGCTTTTTGCCTGGCCCCGGCGCGACGGTCGCCGAGCGCATCGACGAGTTGAAGCTGCACGAGTTCAGCCTCGCCGACGGCGCGGTGCTGGAGACCAACTGCGTCTACATCGTGCCGCTGCTGGAGAGCCTCGCGCTGCCGCCGGAGATCGTCGCGGCCGCGAACCCGAAAAGCTCGACCGGCCGCCTCGACGTTTTCACCCGCGTGATCGCCGACGGCACCCGCCGCTTCGACATGATCGGCGCCGGCTATCACGGCCCGCTCTATGCCGAGATCAGCCCAAAGACCTTTCCGGTGCTGGTGCGCGAAGGCTCGCGCCTGTCGCAGGTGCGCTTCCGCACCGGCGATGCCATCCTCAACATCGACGACCTCGATGCGCTGCATGCGGCCGAGCGCCTCGTCGATGTCGACGATGCCGATCTCACCGGCGGCGTCGCCGTCTCCGTCGATCTCTCGGGCGAGAAGGGCTCAGGCTTCGTCGGCTATCGCGCCAAGCGCCACACCGGCGTGGTCGATGTCGATCGCCGCGCGGGTTATGCCATCGAGGACTTTTGGGAGCCGATTGCGGCGCGCACCGACGGCAGCCTGATCCTCGATCCCGGCGAGTTCTATATTCTCGCCTCCAAGGAAGCGGTGCAGGTGCCGCCGGACTACGCCGCCGAGATGGTGCCGTTCGACCCCCTGGTCGGCGAATTCCGCGTGCACTATGCCGGCTTCTTCGATCCCGGCTTTGGCTATGCCGGCGCGGGCGGGCAAGGCGCGCGCGCCGTGCTGGAGGTGCGCTCGCGCGAGGTGCCGTTCATCCTCGAGCACGGCCAGATCGTCGGCCGCCTCGTCTACGAAAAGATGCTCGCCCGCCCCGACGCCATGTACGGCCAGCGCATCGGCTCGAACTATCAGGCGCAGGGCCTCAAATTATCGAAGCATTTTCGCGTTTAGCGATTTGCGGTAGCCCGGATCAGCGAAGCGACCTCCGGGAATCTCGCGCAGCAATCCCGGATGTCGCTTCGCTCATCCGGGGGCCCGTTACCCCATCTACGCCTGCAACTCTCCGCAAGGAGGCAAGATGACTAATCAACCCGATCTCGACGCCAGAATCCTCGACGACGTCGCCGACGCGCTGATCTATTCGGACCGCTCCGGCAACATCCTGCGCTGGAATCGCGCATCCACCACGTTGTTCGGCTTCACGGCTGAGGACGCACTCGGGCAAAATCTCGATCTGATCATCCCGGAGCATTTGCCGCACTGGAAGGGATTTGAGGCCGCACTCGCGAGCGGCAACATGAAGCTCGCAGGGAAGCCGACGCTGGACCCGCGCGCTGCACAAAAGCGGGACAAAACTCTACATCGAAATGACGTTTGCACTGGTGCGCGATGCCGAAGGCCATGTGCAGGGATCGGTGGCGATGGCGCGCGACGTCACCGAGCGCGTCGAGCGCGAACGCGCGGCAAGCGCAGCCTCTGCGCCGAAAACTTCGTGAAGCGGAATTGCCCCGCCGCCGTGCAGGGCGCCCTGCATGCGCGTCAGGTTGCCTGCCACTGGAGGCAGTGACACACTCGATCGAAACGACGATCGGGAGCGAACATGACCGCCGCAGACCCCGCGCAAGAGGCGCAATGGAAACGCTGGCGCAGCGTGGCCGATCTTTACCATGCCTACTTTACAGGCCTCATCCTCACCGCCGTCACGCGGCGCGGCACGGCTGACGCTGCCGAGTTCGTCTTCCGCGTGTTTCGCCGCCAGCAGCAGGAGCGCTTTCTGCCGGGGCTCGAGAAGCTCGGCCTCAGTCATTTGCCGCCTGCGGTCGCCGCCGCGCAGTATCACTATCTCTCCAACTGGATCGGCGGCGTGCATGTCGAATACATGTATGAGAGCGACCGCAAGGCCTGGATCCGCTATCCGCCGCCGCGCTGGATCTGGAAGGGCACCGCGATCTGCGGCGTGCCGGGCGAGGTCTCGCGCGCGATGCTGCGCGGCTGGCACGCCAATAACGGCGTGGCGCTGCGCGATCTCCGGCTCGGTTTCGTCTGCACCAAGCAGAGCGTCGATGGCCAGGACGGTCTCGAAGGCTACTACTACGAATATGATCACCCGCTCGAGCTCGACCAGCGCCTGGTCTTTGCGCGGCACCTCGAAGCCCCATTGTTCGATCCGAAGACCGCGCCCGCACTGCCGGTGTCGAGCTGGCCAAAACCGCGGCTGGAAAAGGCCTATCGCAACTACGCCATGGAATATGTCCGCACGGCCGCGCCCGTGATGGTGCAGCTGTTCGGCCCGGAGGATGCCGGCTATCTCCTGCATCTCACCGGCAAACTCATCGGCATGCAGTATTTTGATGAAGTCGCCGCAGCGCTGTCGGCGAGCCGCGGCGGCGCGAAGGAGTTTGCGTCGTTCCTTACCGCTCTCTTCGCCGCGCAGGACGATGCCGCCGAGGTCGCGGCCTCCGAAGGTGCGTTCGAAATCCGCCAGCAGAGCTGGAAGCTGATGGACGACGTCCCGGATTATCACCGTGCCTGCGCAAGAGTGCTGGAGGGCTTGTTCGAGGGACTGGCTGCGGGATGCGGGAGGCATATCGGCGTCGCGATGAAACCGGCTAGCGGCGGCCGTCCGCCGCTGGTGTGGACCATCGGTTAGCAAGGAATGGAGCTGCGGCTCTTGCCTCCCGTGCTTCCACACCGTCATGGCCGGGCTTGTCCCGGCCATCCACGACCTTTCGTGCCGCGCGAAGAACGTGGATGCGACGAGCTCGTGAGGAAGCCGCATTCCGCCTACTGAAATGTCCTGCCGCAGGTCCCCATTGCGTGCGGCGCAGGTGGAATCGGCTGGTGCCGTGCTAACAAGGGGTCGGCCGCGCCTTTTGCGCGAAACAATTAATTGGCACACGCTTTCATTGCCTCCGCCTTCATGGCGGCATTTCGTGCCCGGGAGAAGAAATGTCCGACGTCGGCGTCGCCGAGATTCCAGTCGATGAGGAGGAGCGTCCGGTGCCGCCGCAACCGCAGCCGGTGAAAAGCAGGCTGCTCGACGGGCCGATTTTGCGCACGCTGTTGAGCCTCGCCTGGCCGAACGTGATCGGCCTCTCCGCTGGCACCTGCGTGGTGATCGCAGAAACCTCCTATATCGGCCGGCTCGGCGTCGAGGCGCTGGCGGCGATGGCGCTGGTCTTCCCCTGCGTGATCCTGATGATGACGATGTCCGGCGGCGCCATGGGTGGCGCGGTGGCGTCCGCAATCGCGCGCGCGCTCGGCGCCGGCGATCGCGATCGCGCCGGCACGCTTGCCTCGCATGCGCTTCTGATCGGAATCATGTTCGGCCTCGTCTTCATGCTGGGGATGCTGATTTTTGGGCCGACCGTGCTCGAGATGCTCGGGGGCCGCGGCGATGTGCTGACGCATGCGATCGCCTATACGCAGGTGTTCTTCGGCGGCGCCGTGCTGCCCTGGTTGCTCAACACCATGGCCGGCGTGCTGCGTGGCACCGGCAACATGAAGCTGCCCTCGTTGCTGATGCTCAATTCTGCGGCGTGCCAGATCATCCTCGGCGGCACACTCGGCCTCGGCCTCGGGCCCGTCCCGCAATTCGGCATGCGCGGCGTCGCGGCCGGTGCGCTGATTGCCTACACGCTCAATATCGGAGTGATGGGCTGGTACCTGTTCTCCGGCCGCGCGCGAGTGGTACCGAAGCTGCTCGGGCTGCGCGTGCAATGGGCGATGTTCTTCGACATTTTGAAGGTCGGCGCCATCGCCTGCTTCTCGCCGCTGCAATCGGTGCTGACGATTTCGATCCTCACCCACATGCTGGCCAAATTCGGAACGGCGATTTTGGCGGGCTATGGCATCGGCGCGCGGCTCGAGTTTTTGCTGACCTCGATCGCCTTCTCGATCGGCATCGCCTCGGTGCCGATGATCGGCATGGCGATCGGCGCGAACAGGATTGCCCGCGCCCGCCGCATTGCGTGGACTGCCGGCATTGCCGCCTTCTTCGCCCTCGGCGCGCCTGCCTGCCTCGTTGCGATCTTCCCCGATCTCTGGGTCAACATCTTCACGGACAACGCGACCGTGCGCGCGGCGAGCCACCAATATCTCTCGACCGTCGCGCCGTTCTACTCATTCTTCGGTCTTGCCACCGCGATGTACTTCTCCTCGCAAGGTGCAGCCAAGGTGCTGGGCCCTGTGTTGGCGCAGACCGCGCGGCTCATCTACATCTCAGTGTGCGGCTGGTTTCTGTCGACGCATGCGGCGACCGCGCAAAGCTTCTTCTGGCTCGCGGCGAGCTCGATGGTGGTGCTCGGCGTGCTCTCCTGCTCCAGCGTGGTGCTGACGCGCTGGGGACCGCGCGACGCCAAGCCGGAAATCCGGCCGGCGTTGTCGGCGGCCGACTAACGCATGATCCGGAAAAGTGTGCAGCGGTTTTCCGAGAAGATCATGCGCAAACAAAGAAGCTAAAGCGCGATGACAATCGCGCTTTAGCGATGCCTGCGGTGGCGGCGGTGGCCGCCGCCGACATTCGCCATCCGCATCAGTTGCGGGATCATGCTCATCATCTCGCCGCCGCCGGCGCCGCCGAGCATGCCCATGATATCGCCGCCGCCCATGCCCATGCCTGATGGCATGTAGCCGCCATAGCCGCCGCCACCGAGGCCGGCGCCGCCAAATCCGCCGCCGCCCATCATGCCGCCGAAGCCACCACCGCCCATCATGCCGCCAAATCCGCCGCCGCCATTCTCCATCATGCCGGACATCATCGGGCCCATGGTCTGCATCAGCATGGCGAAGCGGCGCTTGCCCATCTTGGCCTTCATCATCTCCAGCATCGGCGCCATCTGGGTCATCATGTCGCCGCCACCGGCGCCACCACCACCGAAGCCGGCGAACTGCGCGTTGGCCGGCACGCTCGTCATCGAATACAGCAGCAGCACGGCGGCTGCCTGGCAGATCACCTTGTCCGCACCTCGCATAGCTCGCTCCTTTGGCTTGCTCACATGCAGCCATGGTTAGGGCGGGCGAGGGGAGGGCTCTGTGAGAAAACTCACAGAGCGCATGATCCGGAAAAGTGTGCAGCGGTTTTCCCTCGCGACAAACGCGGAACGCGTTTGCGCGGAGATCATGCGCCAATAAAGTGCGCTGTTAGCTCGCAGCCGGCGGAAACGCCTTGTGCATGGCAATCACCGCTTCCTTTGTCTGGCCCTCGACGTAAGGCGCGAGTTCGTTCGGCAGCATGTCGATGGTCCACAGCAGTCGGCATTTTGTCTCGCCTTCGGCGATCACCTGCACGGACGCGCTGTAGTGCTTCAGTCGCTCGTTGTTTATGGCGTAGACGAGCCGCTGGCGCGCGTCGTCGCAACTGACGAGTGCCTCGCGCGCCACCGCGCCGTTGGCGAAGGTGACGATGCGCGCATCGCTGTCGAGCTGGCAGTCGGTGACGAATCCCGGCACCAGCCGCGTCGGCAAGGCACCGAAATCGCGCACCGCATCCCACACGTCGCGCGCGGGAGCGTTGAGGAGGACGTCGTTGTGGATGGAGGCCATGAGAGATCCCTATGAGATGGAGTCATTCCGGGGCTCGCGAAGCGAGAACCCGGAATCTCGAGATTCCGGGTTCGGTCCTTCGGACCGCCCCGGAATGACGGAGTCAAAAGCTCAAGCTCACGTGCACACCGCCTCGACATTATTGCCGTCAGGATCGATCAGGAATGCTGCGTAATAGGTCGGGCTGTAATCCTTGCGCGGACCGGCGCCGCCATTGTCCCTTCCGCCGCTCTTTAGCCCCTCGCTGTGAAATTTCTTCACGGCGTCATGGTCCTTGGCGCGGAAGGCGACATGGGCGCCGTCGGCCTTGCGGCCCTTGTTGAGATGCAGCCACAGCGCCGGCTCGCCCTTGGGGCCAAAACCGGCATAACCGTCGCCGCTGGTGCAGAGCACGAAGCCGAGCGGCGCAAGCACCGCGGTGTAGAAGCGCGTGCTGGCGTCGAGATCGGCAACGCGAATTCCGATGTGATCGTACATGATCGTCTCCATTTGCAAATCGCGCCGGTTGCGGCGCGAGCCGGAGACGACGCTACTCAGTTGCAGATAAGCTGCTCTTGGAGAATCTTGCGCTCGCCCTTGGCGGCCTGGCGGAACTTCGAAGGCGACACGCCGGCGGCGCGATGGAAGGTGCGGACGAAGTTGGAGAGATCGCCAAAACCGACGTCATAGGCGACATCGGTGACCGCGATGTCATCATCTGTCAGCAGGCGTGCCGCATGCCGCAGTCGCGAGCGCACGAGATATTGATGCGGGGTGACGCCGAGCACGCCGGAGAACAGCCGCAGGAAATGGAACGGGCTGAGGCCCGCCTGCCGCGCGGCCTCCTCGAGGTCGATCTCGTGGCTGGAATTGTCGTCGATCCACAGCGCCGTCTCGACCGCGCGGCGGCGATCGCGCGCCGTTGGCGCGGCCTGCTTGCGCGGCTTGCCGGAAACGACCTCGGCAAAACGGCTGGCAAAAATCTGGCCGATCTCGTCGAGGCCGAGATCGCTGTTGCCATCTGCTGCCGTCTGGGCCAGCTCGCCCAGCACCATCAGTTCCGGCAGCGGCGGCGTCGCGACGACCTGCCAGGTCTCGCGGCGCGCGCCGACGGCATCGACCAGGTCTTCGCTGAGGAAGAAGGACAGGCACTCGTCGCCGGCCACGTGCTCATGCGTGCAGGTGTATTCGTCGCCGGGGTAGCCGACCAGCACGGAACCGGCCACCAGCTCGAAGAATTTTCCGCGGCAATGACAGCCAAAACTGCCCGCGCGCACATAGGCGATCGAGTGCCCGTTGCGGCATTCGGCGAACGGCGCGTCGCCCGGTCCCGCATCGCAGCGAAACCGCGACACCGTCATCGAAGGCGTCGTCAGCAGGGTGGTTGCTTCCATCCACCTTATCTAGGCATGATCCGGAAAAGTGTGTAGCGGTTTTCCGATAAGATCATGCCCAAAAATTAGGAACTAAAGCGCGATTCTGATCGCGCTTTAGTTGGCCCGCGGCGGGGCAACGGGCAGCAGCACCTCGAACAAGGTCTTGCTGGCGACCGGATGGGCGCCCTCGATCGAGAGCAGCCGCCGCTTCGAGATCACCCCGCCATGGGCCGAGATCCGGTCGGCATAATTGCCGGCCTCCAGCACCCGATGGCACGGCACGATGATCATGAACGGATTTTTGGCGATCGCCTGCGCCACCGAATGCGAGGCGCCGGAGGCGCCGAGCTGCTTGGCGATCTCGTTATAGGTGCGGGTCTCGCCGCGCGGAATGGTGCGGGCAAGCTCATAGACGCGGCGGCTGAAGGGAAGCACATCACTGAGGTCGAGACCGACATCGGAAAGATCGGCGAGGTCGCCATGCAGCACGGCTGCGATGCCCTCGATCGCAAGCTCGGTATCGTCGGGCGGGCGTTGCTCGCGAGCTTCGGGATGCGCCTGATAAATGCGGCGGCGGGTGTCGATCTCCCGCGCCTCAGGCAGTTGCACGGCCACCACCCCGGCAGCGCTCCAGACAATGCCGCAGCGGCCTATCGCCGTGTCGAAAATCGAGTAAGCACGCCCCACCATGTGCACGCCCCGCCTCTGTGCACCAATTCCCCCAATGCCTTCGATCATAACACCGCCACAATCCGGCGCACGTGGAATCTTGCCAGGAGGTCAAGATGCGTCGCGCCTGTGGCGCCAAAGCGCTTGGCGACCGGCGCCGTCTCGGCTAATCAGGAGCGGCGTGATCACGCGTCCGCGGGCGTAGTTCAATGGTAGAACGGCAGCTTCCCAAGCTGCATACGAGGGTTCGATTCCCTTCGCCCGCTCCACTGCATTCCCAATGGGTTAGCTGGTGATTGGCCAGAGGCCAGTCGGAAAGTTTTGTCGGCGGTTTTGCAGCTTTTGTTCACTCTCTGGCCTCCAGTTTCTTGATACGCGCCTTGATGGCAGCCGCCCTGCCAACGTAGCGCCGGATGATCTTTTCAACGTTTGCCTCTTCCCACGCTAGCGTCTCCGCGATCTCGCGCATGCTGAAACCTGCGATGTAGAACTTGGTCGCTGCCGTGCCGCGCAGGTCGTTGAAGTGCAAGTCGCGGTCCGCCATTCCCGCTTCGATCTTGGCTTTGTTGAAGCTGCTGCCGAAGCCATCCACCGTCCACGGACGGCGCTTGCTGCTGGTCAAGATCGTGGTTGCGCGCTTGGGAATGCGGGCCAGCACTTCGCGGAGCGCGGGATACAGCGCAATGATCGCCTCGCGGCGGTGCTTGCTCTTACTGGTGGTGAGCACGATGGCGTCGTCCTGAACGTGCGACCATGAAAGGCGGCACAGGTCGCCCAGCCGCAAGCCGGTGTGGCCAGCTAGGTCAACGGCAAGCGCGATCTCTGCCGAGCAGGTTTGCTTGATGTGCGCCACGTCGGCGTCGGTCCAGATGATTTCGGAGCGGTCGTTGTTGTAAAGATGCTTGATGCCCTCGCAGGGATTGCCCGCGATCTTTCCCAACTCGACCCCATGGGCCACGACGCGCGAAAGAACCTGTAGCGCATAGTCGGCGGTGCGCGGCGTGTCGGCCCACTGGTTGCGCCAGCGGCGGATCACGGGCCTTATCTTCTCCGGACGATCAAACTGCGCGATGCGCAGGTCGCCGAAGTAGTCCGCGATGCGGTCAAGCCACTTGCCCCACTGGTCGCGCGTGGACTGCGCCAGCTTCTTGTAATCCTTGCTCGCCTTGTAGTCCGCCACGATGAAGCGGAAGCGGCTCTTGTCAGGCGCGCGGTGCTGCTCGATGGCTTCGTTGTAGCTGGCCATGAACTCCGGCGTGCCGGGTTCACCACGCAAGCGCGGGCCGCCGCGCCAAGCATAGTAATATGTGTGGCCCTTTGCCTTGACCTTTGCGATGCCTTTCAAATCAACCTTGACCATGACGCGCCTCAAATGCTGCCAACTCGCGATCTAGATCGTCGCTGTTTGTTTGTTTTATTTGAGCGTCACCGCCATTGCCAAGGATGCGGAGGGTGCCGTCTGGGGCAATCTCGAAGCCGCCAACCGCCAAGCCCGCTGCCCGCGCCGCCTTAATGGCGCGGACAACGTCGGTCTGCTTGAACCTGTGGGTGCCTCGGGACATCGGTGTGGTCTGTACTGAGTCGATTGAATTGACAGCCTTACGGAAGCGGCATGCCGGTATTGAGCGCGCTATTCGGCGCGGCGTCCGGGCTGGACTTGCCCGTGCTGCCGGGCCCGTTGGCAGTCAGCTTGCCCGCCAGCTTGACGATGGTGTCCACAGCGGTGAGCAGGCTGCTGCTTGGCTCGACCTTGACGACGACCTCGCCCTTGACGTCGGCGCTGCCGTTAAGCTCCGCTGTAACAGGCGCGGTTACGACTGCTTCGAGCGGCTGCACGCTGGGCATGGGGCCAGTCGGGAGGATGTCGCCGGGAGCGCGCGGGCGCACGCCGGGCTTGCGGATCTCCGTGACCTCGCCGGGCCCGGACTTGCGCCACATGTTGGCTTCCGGATCATCGGGGCCGAACAGCGGCTTGCGGTTCAGGACATCGTCAAGGTGCTTGGCGCGCTGCGCTTCGATCAGCTTGGTGGTTGCGTCGTCGATCACAGCCTTGCGGTGCTCGGGAAGCTCCTCGCCGGTCCGCGCCTTGTACTTTTCAGCCATGCCCTTCAGGCGGTCGACGGTGGCCTGAGCAGAGGTAACGCGCTCGTCCACCAGTTCGCGCTTCGCCTGAGCGACCTCGTCCTTCATCAGGTCCTGGACGCCGGTGAAGGGCTTGTCGCCGAACTTGTCAAACGCCTTTGCGGTGTCGTTGAGGATGCCCGCCAAGCCGTCTTTGTTCGGGCCAAACTTCTTCGCAAGCTTGTCGATGGCACCACCAGCGGAGTTGATCGCGCGGTCCATCGCCTCGCCCATGCGCTTCATGGCGATGGCTGGCGTGTCCATGATCTTTTCGAAGTCCTTTTGCGTGCTGCCAGCCGACGTCTTGAGCTCGGCCGTCACCTTGCGGTTCAGGGCTTGGTAGCTGAGCAGCGCCCGCATGCCGCGCGCGAACTCCATGTCGCTGAACAACTGCGGCACCTTGGACAAGTCGCCCTTGATGGCGTCGTCGCTCAGCTTGGTGAAAACCTCCAGCAAATCCTTGCCTTCGGCACGAGCCTTGGTCATTTCCTTGCGCAGGTCGATGCCAAACTTCTTGAACTTCTTGGTGGTTTCTTCGCTTTCCATCTTGGCGAAGATGTTTTGCATGGAGGAGGCGGCTTCCTCGGTGGTGCCCGTGCCGTTACGGATGGTCTGAAGCGCGGCCACAATGCGCATCAAGCCTTCCTCTCCCTTCATGCCAGCAGCCACAGCGGCGGGCGCAATGGACGGGAAGTAGCGCGCCATGTCCTTAAGCTCGAACTTGCCCGCCTTGCCGCCCTTCACGAGGATGTCGAACGCGTTCTGCATTTTGTCGGTGGCGATGCCAAGGTTTTGGTTGAGCGCCAGCGTAGTGGTCGCCATGTCCTCAACCTCAGCACCAGCCGCCTGCGCCGTCTTGGCGATGGCGGGAATGGCGGGCAGCGCTTCCTTGAGGTCCATGCCACCAGCGGTCAGGCTTTCCAGCCCCTTGGTGACCTCGCCGAACGACTGGCCCGTTGCCTTGGCGGTCTCGCGCAAGGCTGTGCTCAGGGACGAAACCTCCTGCTCCGTCGCGTCGGCTGTGATGCCGATGCGCTTGATCTTCAGGTCCGCGTCCGCGAAGTTTTTGTAGGCAACGCCAGCACCAGCGGCGATGGCAGCCGGAGCCAGCACGCGCCCGGCGGCGCCAATGATGGCGGCGTTAGCCGCGCTGGCGGTCTGGCTGGCGCGCGTCGCCATACCTGCGTTCATCGCCGTGGCGCGGTTGGCCATTGCGGCGGCTTGGTTCATGCCGCGTATCTTGGCGGCGATCTGGCTGAACACGCCTCCGGTTTTGTCGGAGGCGCTGAGGATTGCGCGGGCTTCAATGATTTGTGCCATTGGTCAACTCCTTGAGGATGTCGCGCTGGATTGACCTTTGGTCGCCCTTGGTCAGGCGCGAGATGTTGCCGTGCGCCATCTGCTCGGTGAGCATGGCGGTGACGACCCCGAGCACCGTGACCGCCACGCGGTTCTTCAGCGCCCATGCTTCGGTTGGTAGGTTGTCTGCGTGCAGCGCTTCGAGCGCCCGCGCCTTGATCGTTTCGATGTGGTTCATTGCTGTTTGCCCTGCTGTGTTAAGTGGAGCCTTGCCGACCTTGACCCTTAATGTTGATGTTGAGTTGTGTCGCAACCCAACAAGCGCGTGCCCGGGAGGTCTGCTTGCCGTTGTGGGACTGGCTCCTTCGCCCTTCAGGTACTGCACGCACCACGAACTGATTAGAACGTGCCGTTCAGGCGGATGCGCGCCACAGTGTCGGCCGCGCCCTGCGCCTTCATGTTGATGCCGATCTTGGTGTTGCCCGCCGAAACGTTGGTGACGTTCTTCGCGGTATTGTCCCAATACACGGCAGCGAACGCAGCGGCCCACGCCTGAGCGGCAACCTTGGGCAGTTCGAAGACGCCTTCGGTCGCAATCTCGACGTCCTCGCCAACCGCCTGCGTGGTGGCGGCGACGCCGAACAGGCTGCCGATGAGGTAAGCCGTGCCGCTGACGGTGCCGCCAGCCGGAGCGGTCGCGGTCACCATTTTGCCGGGTTGAATGTAGTTCTTCATGGCTATTGCCATCCTTTCGATCTGATGTTGATGGTGGTGATCGCCGTGCCTTGCAGCGCGGCGATTTCTTGCTCGGTAGCGGCAATGGCTTTCAGCAAGTCATTGACGCTGCGATATTCGACCTCTTGCGCACCATTCGGGCCCTCGTAGCGGACCCGCTTGCTGCCCGACGTTAAAGCGTCCTTGAGGTGCTCAAGGTTGGCTTGGAGAGTTGCTAGGTCAGCCATTTGCTTTCCTTTTCAGTTTCAGGCAGCCACAACTCTTCGTGTGTCTGTTGCGCAGGTTGTAGCCTGCAACACGCGCCAACCGGCCGCAGTCGCAAAGGCAAGCCCAATAGGTCTGCTTGTCGCCTGCGCTGCCGGTCACCTCGAAGCCGTCGCGGTGCAAGACAGTCAGCTTGCCGACGCGGCGGCCCGTGAGATCGATGAGGCGAGTGCAACCACACGACGCGGTCTTGCCTCCTTTGCGCAGATTGCCGCGAGCGACCACGTGATGATTTCCGCAGTCGCAGCGCACATTCCACGCCACCACGCGGCGCGAACCGTTCACGCCCATGGGCGTCCATCCGGCACGGCCCGTCACGACGAGCCGCCCGAACCGCTGGCCGGTGATGTCGATAACCGGCCGCACACTTACGCGCCTGCGTTCGTGTAGGAGCCGCGCCACTCCACAGCGCCACAGCCGTAGTCGAGGCGCACCTTGGTCTTGACGCCATCGACCTCAAAGCCGACCTGCGTTTCGATCTGGGGCCCGGGAGCGCCCGCAAGGTGGGCGTACTCAAGGCTTTCCATGTCGCTGGCAAACAGCCACCAGCGGGTCGCGCTGGTCAGGCGCGGCTCGACAACCGGGGTCAGCTTGCTGAACACGTTGACGTCGGCCGTGGTCATGGCCTGAATGGCGGTGAGCAGTTTCTCCACGCTGGTCTCAAGGTCCGGCGGGATCAGGATGTGGCTCGGCGTGACGGTGATCAGGCCGCCGCCCGGTCCGGTCTGCTTGCGCATGGCCAAGCGCGCTGCGCTGAGCGTTGTCTCGGACGGAGCCGCGCCAGCGGCGGAAATGTTGCCGTGGTCGGTGTGGTGCAGCGCCTTGCCGTCCGACATGGTCGGGCCGACGCCAGCATTGGCCTGAAGCAGGTTGACAAGCTCCTGCGCCTCGAACGCCGCAGCGGCGTTGCCCAAGCGGCGGGACACGTCCGTGAACGCGCTGAGGTCGTCATTGATCAGCGCTTGGCGGCTGAACGAAATGATGCGGCCAAAGGTATTCAGGCGATAGGTCTCGCCGGCTTCCACCAGAGAGCCGGACTTGAACTCGCCGTGCTCGTTGACCTTCTCCAGCGTGACGCCCGTGCTGTCCAGCATCAGCTTGGTCTTGGCGCGGAAGTCCGACGCCGTGGTCTGGCGAGCCAGAAGGCGGATGCCGCTGGCGGGCTGGTTGTAGCTGTCACGCAGGGTGCGGCCCACAGTGTTGGCGAGGATCAGCGGGAAGTCGCTGGTGGTGAGAGCGCGCTCGATCAGCGAGTGAGACGCAAGACCGATCACGCTAACGCCGGAGCGTTGCAGCACGACGCGGGCAATGTCGGCGATGGTGTGGCCTACGTAGGCGCGAGCCTCAGCGCTGGGCTGGTGCTGCGGGGCGACGCGGACGTACAGCGCCTCGCCGACAGCACGGATGAAGTTTTCCGAGTTGTCGTGGGTGGTGTTGTTGTGGGACGTGCGGATCACGGTAGCATTGCTCCTTGAAATCAGGTCGTTGAGGATCGCCTCGCGTGCCTCTTCGACCGTTGCGTTGCGGGTGATCAGGCCATCAAGCGCTTCCTGCGCCATGCCAGCCTGACGGGCGAGTTGGATGATGGTGGCGTTGTCGTTGCCGCGCGTGCGGGCATGCGGGTCGGCAGGAACTGCGACGAAGGAAATTTCCCTGATGGCCCACTGCGTAGCGGTACGAGTGCGGTTGCCGCTGGCGTCGTTGCCGTCCTGCCAAGCGCTGACCTGATAGCCAATGCTGACCGAATTCAGTTCGCCGCTGCGGATTGCCGACACAAGGCTGGCAACCTCGGGGCGCGTGCTGAGATGCATGCGGGCCACAAGGTTGGTGCCTTCACGCCAGACCTCGTCCACTGTGCCCAGCACGCTTTCGAGGCTCTGGCGGTGGCTGTTCAGCACGCTGATGCCACGCAAGGAAGCGAGGTCGACAACCGAAGTGTCGAGAAGCTCCTGAAACGTGCCAGCGGCGTCAGAGCGAGTAACGGCAGCGCCCGTCGAGATGACGGCTTCAACCGTTCCAGCCTCGGCGTTGTAGGAAGACGGCCGCAGGGTTGCGCGGCGCGTCTCAAGTTGGGTCGCGGCTTCGCGAACCAGCAGCTTATGCATTGTTAGTCTCCTGAGTTGGGCTCGGAAGAGCCTTGGGTACGAAAGTGTCTGAGGAAAGCTCGGCGTCTACGTCGGCAACATTCCGCCCGCGCGCCGCAATGACCTCCGCGCGACTGCGCAGGCCAGAGTTGATCGCGAGCACGTCAGCTTCGGTTTCTTTCTTGGGGTCCAGCGAAGCAAAGTCCGGCAGCAGGTAGGACGCTTCGCCGAAGCTGGAGGACAGCCCGTTCAGGACGCGCAGCAATGAGAAGCGGCGATGCAGAGGCTCGAAAACGAGCGGCACCAGCAGGGAAGCGCGCTGCGCCTTGATGCGCCGCTTGAAGCTCTCCATCCCCATCTTGCCGCTGGAGTAGTTCGTGTCGGTGAGGTTGCCGGTCACCAAGGCGTAGGGCATGCCGACGCCCGCGCAGATTTCATGAAGCATTTCCTTCATGAGTTCGCTCGCGTTGCCTTCATCAGGCATCGTTGGAAACGAGATCGTTGTGCCCACGGGCAGCACGCGGAGCGCGCCCGGCTCAAGGCTCAGGTCGGCCGTGGGTGGCGTGGCGGTCGCATCGCCAAACGCGGTCCCAGAGGCATCCTGAATGAAGCCGCCGAACAGGGCAGCGACCGAGGCACGAGCAAGTCTTGCATCAGAAAGCTTGTGCGCTTCTGCGATGCGCGTGAGCACAGGCGCAAGCTCGGAAATGCCGCGACGCTGTCCCGGGACCTTCTGCTCGAAGTAGTGAATGACGTCTTCCGCAGGGATGCGGCGAGCGGGCGCGATGGTAGCGAAGGCTTGGTCGGGCGCGTCGGGCAGAATGTGATAGGCGACGATCTCGCCCCGCGCATCTTCCTCAACTCCGGCAATCACCCTGCCACCGCTGGGCAAATCGACGTTGATGGTTCTATCAAGCTGCTCCGGGTTCAGCACGGTCAGCCGCAGATCGCCGTTGCGATCAACGGTCATGCGGGCCAGCCCTTCGCCAAGTTGGAATTGGCACCGCACCAGCAAGCGCAGCGCGGCCAAATTGGCGGAGAACCACGTCTCGGCTGCGGTGTCGTTGCCGTTCTTGAACTGCACGGCTGGGGCATCGGGGAGCAATGCGTCCACGTAAACCATGGCAATGCTCGCGGCGATCGGGCTGTTGGCCACAGCGAACGCGGCGCGCGACCCGGTCAGGTGTGCCGCAGCCAACGTCTGCGCGGCGGGCGCGTGCATCGTGTGCCAAGCGGGCCAGCGCGGACCGCCGCTGGCGGCTTCGTAGTTGCGCTTGAACATGCGCTTGATGACGGCGGGGAGTTTCATGCTGCATCCTCTTCCGTGTACAGGCACTCCATCCGCTCACGCATCTCAATGGTGAGCAGGCCAATTTCGAGAACGATGTAAGCTGACGGGAGGGTTTGCCGCCACGCGCCTTCGGGTGGGCGCTGGCTCAGCGTGAAGCTGCCGTCATCTTCGAGCCAGACAAGAACTCTCGCATGGTGCGAGCTCTCACGGCGCATGTGCCAAGCCGTAATCGCGGACTGCGCAAGATCACGAACCATTTCGTGCGCCACGCCCACGGCGACGCCCATGCGGGTCAACTGATGCATGGCGGCGAGTTGGATGACGCCGAGCGGCGTGTAGTGTCTATTGCCGCCTGACTTTTCGAAGTCGATCAGCGCGCGCTCTGACCAGTTTCGCAGGTCCTTCGCTGCGAGACCGGGAATGAGCTTCAACACGTTGGCGTGTGTGAAGCGATATTCGTTGACGTGCATCTGTTCGCCCTCTGTAAGGCGCAACAGGCAGTGATTTGATGCTGACCGCCAACAAAAATTCGGTGTTTGTTTTTTAAAGAGGTCTTTGAAAAACAAACAATTTCGACGATCCCCTTGTTTCGTAGGGGACCGTCAAGGGTGGCAATCGGTTTTAATCACCTGTGCATAAAGTTGCTGCGAAACACCGTTGGCTTGGCTGGCAGCGGGCGCTCGACCTTTAGCGCGTCCTCGCGGTCGGTCAGCGAAGCGCTGATGATTTGGCGGGCCGCTATGGCGTAGCACATTCCGTCGAGCGCTTCGGCTCGCTTGCCCGGCAAGCGCTCAAACCGCCGCTGCGGAGCGCCTTTGACGTACCGCACCACCAGCCGCTCGGAGCAAAGCTGGTCGAACCATGCATTTTCGAGCGTATGGCTGAAACGGATGCCGTGATTGCGCTTCAGGCGCGAGAATAGCGCCGCTTTGACGGTGTCAACGCCCACCAAAAAGATGCGAGCGCCCTTCTTCGTCTTGTGGTGGTTGGCGGATTGAAGAATTGGACGCGGTCCCTGCATGCCCTTGATCGCCAGCACGCGGCGGCGCAGGCGCGGCGTGCAGAAATTGTAGACCGCCTCTGTCCAGTGCCCGCCGCTGTCAATCGCGCAAGCGTCTATGCCGATAGAGTTGCCATACGGATGCCGCCACTGCTTTTGCAGCAACTGGTCAAGCTCCAACCACGTTTCTTCATCCGTAGGCGCTCCCCAAATAACCTCATGCCCCAAGACGAACATTTCGCTGTCGCGACCGTGGCCAAGGATCACGGCTTCCAGCCGGTCGCCCTGCACGTCGATCCCACAGGTTATGAGCAGCACCTCTTGCGGAATGGCATCCAGCGAGAACGCTTCGCGCCTGCCCGCAATTTCAAGGTCGTTGAGTTCTTCGCCCGGCTCGCGCCAGCCTTCCGCGAGAATGGTGTTGCGAAAAGCCTGAAGCTTGCTCGGGTCGTTCTGCGCCTTCACAAATTCAGCGGCTAGGATGCCCCAGCGCGCGTTCGCCAGCGGGCTGACAAGGCAGTTGATGCGGAAGCCTGCATGGTTCGTGATTTCAGGCTTGGTCGCACGCCACTCGCCATGCATCACCATGAGGTTTTTCTTGCGCTCGTCGATTTGCGCTTGGCAGTGCGGGCACTTGTAGCATGCTGTTTCCGGCTTGCCGTCTTCCCAGACGATGTGCTGCCACTGGATTTCATTGAAGGCACCACACGCCGGGCACGGCACTTCGAACACGCGCTGGTCGCTTTCGGCATAGCGGCGCAGCACGGCGGACGTGTCCTCGAAAACTGGCGTTGAACCGATGACGATTTTGCGGTTCGGGAAGCTCAGTGTGCGCCGCTCCGCCAACACCAGCGGGTCGCCTTCCGGCGTGATCGACATGGCGTCGGCTTCGTCGGCGAACAGAATGCGGGCGGTCTTTGCGCGCAGGTTACGCGGAGCACCAGCCGCGATGATGCGCAAGCTGCCACCAGAGAAGCGACGGGACAGCATCGTGTTGCGCTCGCCTTCCTTCTGGTCGTCGCTGAGCATGCCGCGCAAAGCCGGGCTTGCTTCGAAGGTCGGCTCAAGGTCGCTGGTGGTGTAGTCGCGGCAGTCGCTTTCAGTAGGGAGTAGCGCGATGATCGGAGCCGGATCGTTCTTGACGTAGTGGCCAAGCGCACCAGTCAGCAGCGCGGTCCAGCCAATGCGCACGCCCTTTACGACGGTCACGCGTTCTATCTCCGCATCGCCAATCGCGGCGGCCATGTCGCGTTGGTACGGATACAGCCGCATCGGACCGGGAAGCGCGGTACTGCCTGCGGGAAGGCGCACGTTCTTTTCGATCCAGTTTGGCAGGGACAACTTCGGCGGCGGCTTGAAGCAGCGGAAGGCGCTGGCCACCATTTCATCGAGGGTCATCGGCCACCTTCCGAAAGCTGCTCCAGCGCCTGCCGGATTTCGTCCTCAATCGTCCTGAGGTCCGCCGCGTTCAGGTGCGGCAGGCGGGCAGCCAGCCGGGTCGGCAGGGCCAGCATTGCCGCGCGGGTCGCGGTGCAGACTTGGCGCCAGCCGCTAAGGACGTCGGCGGCCGAGATCAGGCTGCCTTCCAGCTTCTGCCGCTTGGCGCGGTACATGAGCGTCTGCTCCGCCAGCAAGGCGTCGCGGGCGGCAGGCGTGCCAGAAGGCGGGCGACCGCCGCGCCGTGGGGGTTGTGTTGTCATGCTTCACCTACAGAGTTGGAAAGTTTTGACGAAGTGGCCGGGCTTTGCTGCACGGGCCGGGTTCCAAAATTTTGATTGCAGTGGGCCGAATTCCGGGTCGCATTGCGCCGTGGGTGGGCGCGGTAGGCAGGACCCATCGGCAGCCGTCGGCGCTGGTGCGTTTGTTCGGGCTGGCTGGGGGTTGGTGCCGAGCGGGCCACGCAAGCCGACCCACGGGCCACGGCTGCCGATCGCCACCATGAGCACACATGGCGACTGACCGTGCCCTGCCCCACTCCGCCACCTGTGCGCCGCTCCAGTCGCCACCCCTATAGGGTGGTGGCGCACTGGCGCACTGGCGCGCTCCAGTTGGTTTGCGCCAGTCAGACAAGTGGCGCAAATCCTTATGTTGCAAGGGGTTAGCATGCTGCGCCACCCGGTTCGGCCGCTCCGGTCGTTGCAACTGGCGCACCATTGGCCAATTTCACCCACTCCTTGGGCTTCCTATCGACCAGTGCGGTGAACACTTCCAGCCAACCGCGATCGATGGCTTTGGCGATGGCCTTGCTGACGTCCGCCTTTTTGGCAGTGGCGGAAATGCCAAGGTGCCGCGCGAGTTGGTCGCCAACCCACGGGCTGGCGCGAACGTCCAAGCGCCAAGCCCCATTCGCGAACGCCGCCGTGCAGTCCGCCAAGGTCAGGTTAGCAAGGCGGTCCTGCTCCGGCGTAACAGGGGGCACATACCTCGTCGCCACGCCCACGTCGTCGCCTTGGTCCTCAAAGCCGCGCCCGTTGCCAAGGTTGAAGCTTTCAAGGCGATACCAGTCGCTCTTTTCAGCAGGCGGGATGAGGTTCGCCTTGCCGTCAATCGTGCGGAAGTGAAGGCGGCGCTTGCTTTCGTGGATGCTGAAGCTCTTGGCCTCTTCCGCCGTCATGGGCTCGAGCACGCGCACATATCGCGCCGCGTTCACCAGCGCCGATGCACCGCGCGTGTCATCCGCGCTGGCGGCATCGCCCTTCGGCTTGCGCGTATGGTGCACAACCATGATCGCGCAGTTTGTTTCCTGTGCTATGCCTGCGAGCGCCTTCACCACCATGTCAATCGCACCGTTGTCGTTTTCGTTCACGCGATGCAGGCTGACGAACGGGTCGAAGATCACAACGTCGATGCGGCGCTTGCGTATGATGCGCCTGATCTGGTCAAGCAGCGCGTTGTTCAGCACCGCGCGCTTTCTCTGATCTTCGGCAGCAACCACGATGTCACGCATGACGCCGCTTTCGACGTACAGGCGGTCTGCGATGTCGGATGACGTCAGTTCGTGGTACGCCATGGCGGCGTTGAATTTGCGCCGCAACTCGTCCATGTCGTCCTCAAGGTTCACGTACCAGACGCGCAGAGGTGCCGATGGCTGCACGCCCAACAGAGGCTTGCCGCTCACCATGGCCAGCGCTTCTGCGACGATGAGCGTGGACTTGCCGCGCGCACCAGCACCAGCCGTGACCGAAACGTTCGCGCGGATATAGGCGGGCTCGTATAGCCATTCGCGCTTCTTGATGGTGGCAATCGCCTGTGGGAAGAATGGCATTGTGACCTCCTCTAGCTTTTCTTGGGCGCGTACCGGCAGCGTTTCCGCGACGATCTCGTTTAGCTCCTCAATCGTGCCGTGGCGCGGGTTGAACCTTGCGTCGAGCCAGTCCGTAATGTCCTCGCGACGCGCCAAGCGCGGAAGGCGGACCACGCGCACGGACGCGGCCTCGTGGCGGAATGCTTCAACAGCCTTGACTGCGTTCTCTTCGCCCTTGGTGTCATTGTCCACCAGCACCACAACGTGACGGCCAGCAAGCGCGCCGACGATGGCTGCCGTGATCACCTGCCCGGCAGCAGTGGTCGCCACCAGTCCATGCGCAATGCAGGTTTCAACGTCCTTTTCGCCCTCGCACCAGAACACGGGCTTGGTGGGGTCTGTGATCCCGGCCTCGCGTAGCTCGCGCCAGCGGTACGGCACGCGCGCTCTGCCTTTGTATTGACTGAGGCTGTCGCTGCCGGTGTCTAGACCAAACCTGAATTGCTTGCCGTCCGGGATCAGGTGATGGTCATAGCGCCACACCGAATAGAGCGGCGCTTGTTCTCTGTCGTCCCCTTTGATGGCAAAATAGTCGTAGTAAGCCGTGCGCTTGTAGCCCGCTGCGGTCAGGTCTCTTGCGTCAAAGCGCTCGCTCTCAGGCACGGCTGGCGCTTGGCGGTCCGTGGTGGTGCGCTCCTCGCGCCTGCTGTCGTATCTGTCACCGGAAATGTTAGTCACGATTTTAGCCTCTTAGGTTGTGAGGCAGCCCCAAGCGCAAACCCGGGAGGATGCACTTGCATCCTTCGGCGGTGTTCTGTATGCGGGGACTGCTGTGTGAAGAAAAACTGAGGGGTCGCCTATTTGCCGGGCGGCCCCTTTTCTTTTCAGGGGCCCTTGCGGTTTTGCGCGGCGCGCGTAACCCTTTGGCGCTGTTGAGGGCCTATAGGTGCGGTTTTGCAGCCAAGTGCTTGTGATGCTTGGGACACGTCCAGCTTCCCAAGCTGCATACGAGGGTTCGATTCCCTTCGCCCGCTCCATCCTGCTTCGCGCCAGGGCGCTTCGCAGGGACTAGTTCGGCAAGCTCCGCAAAAATTCCACGAGCGCCGCATTCACCTCTTTCGGCCGCTCCTGCTGCGTCCAGTGTCCGCAGCCGGGCAGCATCTTGATCTCGCGAAGCTGCGGCACGGACTGCTTCATGTTGGCGAGGTGCTCGGCGGCGCCGGGGAAGGCGATGACCATGTCGTGGTCGCCGGCGATGAACAGCGTGGGCACCACCACCTTCACGCCCTCGAAGGCGGCCATCAGCTCCCAGTTGCGATCGATGTTGCGGTAATAGTTGAGCGGCCCGCGAAAGCCGCTGCGGGCGAATTCGGCGGCATAGTAATCGAGGTCGGCGGCGCTCAGCCATGACGGCAGCGGCACCTCCACCTTGGGCAACATGCCGGCGCTGCGCGACACCATGCCGACGCCACTGGACGGCTTGCCACTCGCCGCCGCCATGGCGCGAATGGCGGTGACGCCTTCGCCGGAGCCGCCGAACAGCATCGCAGCCAGCGTTTTCCGCGGGTCCTTTTCGAACTCGGCTTCGGCGACGCCCGGTTCCTGAAAATACAGTTGATAGAACTGCGCATCCGTAGTCTGCGGCATCACGCTGGTCGGCGGCACCGGGCTGCGCGGGCGATAGGGCACGCTGAGGATGGCTGCGGCGCGGAAGCGATCGGGGCGCAGTCGCGCCGCGTGCCAGGCGATCCCCGCGCCCCAGTCATGGCCGACGATGACGGCGTCCTTCGCCTCCAAGGCATCGAGCACGCCTATGAGATCGCCGACCATGTGAAAAATCGTGTACTGGTCGATCGCCTCGGGCTTGTCGCTCTTGCCGTAGCCGCGCATGTCGGGCGCAACCGCATGGAAGCCGGCCGCCGCCAGCGCTTCGAGCTGATGGCGCCAGGAGTACCAGCCCTCAGGGAAGCCATGACACAGCAGCACCAGCGGCCCCGTTCCCTGCTCGGCGACGTTGAGGCTGATGCCGTTGGCCTTGATCGTCCGCTGCGTCGGCTGGCTCATGTCATTGCCTCCCGGTCTGGTTGTTGGATGCATCCTAGTCGGAGCTGCGCCGCGCGCAAAGATTCCAATATATTAGACTGTCGCTCCCGGCGTCGGCGTCCGGCTCCGCTAATCTCACCTTTGCCTTGGCGGGCGGTCCGCGACCAAAATTGTTTGGAAACGAAGGCCATGGACCAGCAAAAGCTCGACAAGGCGATCGGTCGCCGCCTGAAGACATTGAGGATGAATGCCGGCATGACGCTGAATGAGCTCGCCGCACGCTCCGGTGTCAGCCGCGCCATGATCGGCCGGGTCGAGGGCGCGCAGAGCAGCGCCACGGCGGCCTTGCTCAACAGGCTCTGCGCCGCGCTCGACGTGTCCTTGAGCGATGTCGTCGCGCTCGCCGAAAAGCCGCCGGAGCGGCTGGTGCGGCTTGCCGACCAGCCGCAATGGCGCGATCCCGAGAGCGGTTATGTCAGGCGCCATGCGTCGCCGACGGGCGCAGCAAGCGGCATCGAGGTCATCGTCGTCGACCTGCCGGCAGGCGCGCGGGTGTCCTACAGCCCCTGGGGCCGCAACGCCTTCACCCAGCAACTCCTGATGCTGGAAGGCGCGATCTGCGTCCATATCGACGCCAAGACGCAGCGGCTGCGCGAAGGCGACTGCCTCGACTTCGACGTCATGCGCTCGGTGATCTTCGAAAACGACTCCAAACAGCCCGCGCGCTACGTCATCGTCGTCAGGCGCGGCACAGCCTATGGAAGAGAGTGATGCCGCTGATCGTCCGCGATGCCACCATGGAAGACGCCGCGGATATTCTGGCGATCTACAATTTTGCCGCGCTCAACACCACGGCGGTGTGGACCGACGGTGCGTCCGACCTCAAGTCGCGGCGCGACTGGATTTCCGCGCGGCAGCAGGCAGGTTTCCCCGTGCTGGTCGCGATGAGCGGCGCGCATGTCGTCGGCTTCGCCTCGTTCGGCGATTTTCGACCGTGGCCCGGCTATCGCCACACCGTGGAGAATTCCGTCTATGTCGACGAACGGCATCACCGGCTCGGCATCGGCCGCAGCCTCGTCAGCGCGTTGATCGAGCGCGCCGGCGCCATGGGCAAGCATGTGATGATCGCGGGCATCGAGTCCGCCAATACAGCCTCGATCGCGCTGCACGCTTCGCTCGGCTTTGCCGAGGTCGCCAGGATGCCTGAGGTCGGCTGCAAGTTCGGCCGCTGGCTCGATCTCGTGCTGATGCAGAAGCAGCTTGCGGGCGATATCAGGCCGTGAAGGAGAGGGCGTCATGGAGATCCGGACCGGCGACACCTACGACCCGCGCGTGGTCGCGCTGCTCGATCATCACGTGACCACCGCGCGCGCACACACCGAGCCCGGCAGCGCGCATGCGCTCGACCTCGCAGGGCTTCGTGCCTCCGACGTCGCCTTCTGGACCGGCTGGGACGGCGAGACGCTGGTCGCGACCGGCGCGTTGAAGGCGCTTTCGCCCGACCATGGCGAGGTGAAATCGATGCACACGGTGGAGGCCGCGCGCCGCCGCGGCTTTGCCGGACAGATGCTGCGCCACATTATCGACGAAGGGCGCGCCCGCGGCATGGCGCGGCTGAGCCTGGAGACCGGCTCATGGGATTATTTCAGGCCCGCGCATGCGCTCTATCAGGCGCACGGCTTTACGTTCTGCGGCCCGTTCGAGGGCTATGTCGCAGACCGCAACAGCCTTTTCCTGACGCTGCAGTTGACACTGTGAGATGAGCTGGCTTGATGCGATGAGCGTGGCCACTTCACTGAAGCTGGCCCCAGCTCGAGATGATCGAGAGGGGCCACACTCCAGGCTGAGACCTTCAAGCCTTGAGGAAGGTCGCAAGATAGAACACGGCAGCAAAACCGACGGTGATACCGACGGCTGCCAAGGCCGCCTGTTTGGTTGAAACGTCCCGCATATTAGGCCTCCTTCAGTTGGACACTCCCAGCACCGTCAAGGACCGCTTGTGGTCGGCCGGCGTTTGAAACTCGATGGCTTGGCCAACCGAGAGACCGATCAACGCAGCGCCGACGGGCGTAAGAACCGAAACGCGTTTTAGGGTTATGTCCGCCTCGTGCGGATACACCAACACCACGTCCCGGACCTCGCCGGTCCTGTCGTCGCAGAACCGGACCTGCGAGCCCATGCGGACCACCCCGCGCAGCTCGCAATTGTCCGCCACGACGCTCGCACGCTCCATCTCCTGTGCGAGGAAATGGGCCACACGCGGGAAGAGCGTCGCGCTCGAGCTCGCCAGGGCATTCAGACGCCTGGCCTCATCCTCCTTCACCGTGATGGGTGGCAACACGATTTCACGCTTGCTCTTGCGGTTAGTCTTGTTCATCTCCTCTCTCCTTTCCTAGGCGGCCGATGGTCCCGGATCATCGTCATCAAAGAGTTTTTTGCCCGCGGACATCGGATTGCTAAACAGGACCCTGACAACATCATTCGGATCGGTTCGACTGACGCTTTCGATCCTGACGACGTGGGTGCGCCCTGCAGTGAAGAAGGGGATTTCGCTTCCGACCTTCAGCCCCACTAATGCTGCGCCCAACGGTGACATCACGGGGATTTGGGTGTGCTCGGACGTGTAGTCTTCGGGGTACACCAGTTGCCTCGTCTCACGAGGGAAGCCCCAGTTGATCCAGAACGTCACCCAGGATCCCATGGTGACAATGCGGTCCAATCTGGCCGCGCGATCAGGGACGATTTCCGCACGCTTGATCTCGCTCAACAGAAAACGTGCATCCACGTCGCCTTGAGTTGCGCCCACGCGCGCGAGCCGTTCCAAGCGGCGATGCTCAGAGGCGGAAAGAGTGACCTCGGGGATGGAGGGAATGCTCATGACATGCTTCCTTGTTTGGCTTCCCACGGGAAAGCCACACTCCAAATCTGGTTGATGAAGGAAGTGATATCCGGACGGCACCGATTACCGTCCGGCTAAGCTCCTGCTTGGAGCCGTCCGGCGCGCAGGCAACGCCGCGCAATGCGCGGATCGATGTCGGGGACGTGGATCATGTCATCACCAACATAGGACCTTGCAGCCGACCCTGCATCGCGACCAAAGCGCGCACGGACTGCGCATCCGCTGAATCCGAAGAAGCTGAAGGAGCCGGCGAAGTAGTTTCTCAAGGTCCGGCCGAACAACCATTGCGGAGCATTTCGAAGAGCGCCACTCAGTCGCCGTCCTCTTGCAGCCGAAAACGATGCCGTAGCCGGCGCGACGGCACCCGCTCGATCCCGTCGCGAATGGCGTAGAGATCACGAAGCTGGCCGCCAGCGACCAATGGAAGATCCGGAGGAACGGATCCCATGCGTAGACCGTGGCGGGGCACCATTGACGACCGCCTGTCCACCGGTCTCCGATGTCGCTCCTCAAAATGAGTTGCGTACCTCAAATAACCTCTGCTAGCCTTCAAGCCATGAAGGAGCCGGACCCCAGCAGCCCACTCACGCTGAAGGACATCGCGCGCCAGGCTGGCGTCAGCCTCGCGACGGTGGACCGCGTGCTGCACAACCGCCCCGGCGTGCGGCCGGACACGGTTCGCCGCGTCCGGGAGGCGATCGAGCGCAACTCCTTCCAGCCCCATGTGGCGGCCGCCGAGCTCGCCCGCAGCCGCGCCCGCCGCTTCGCCTTCGTGATGCCGTCCGGACCTAACCTGTTCATGATGCAGATTCAGTCCTATCTCGGCGAGATGGCTGGTTGGCTGTCGGCGCGCCGCCTCGCGGTCGAGGTGATCGCGACCGACGTGTTCGACCCGTCCGTGCTCGCGGCGTCGCTGGAGTCGCTCATCGGCGGCGACTATGACGGCGTTGCCGTGGTCGCGCTGGATCATCCGAGTGTGCGCGCCGCCGTCAACGATCTCGTCGATGCCGGCACCAAGGTCGTGACGCTGGTGTCGGACGTGCCGTCGTCGCGCCGCAACCACTATATCGGCATCGACAACATCGCCGCAGGCCGCACCGCCGGCGCGCTGGTCGGCCGCCTCGTCGGTCCGCGGTCCGGAAAAGTCGCGATCGTTGCGGGTTCGCAGGGCCTGCGCGACCATGCCGAACGCATTTTTGGCTTCAACCAGGTGATATCCTCGGAATTTTCCAATCTCGAGGTGCTGCCCGTGCTCGAAGGGCGCGACGAGGACGAGCGCTCGGAACAGATGTTGTCGCGGCTGTTCGGCAAGCATCCAGACATCGTCGGTCTCTACAATGCCGGTGCCGGCACGCAAGGCGTTGCAAAAGCGCTCGGCGACAGCGGGTGCGAGAAACAGGTGGTGTTCGTCGGTCACGACGTCACGGTGCTGACGCGAAAACTGCTGTTGCAGGGGGTGATGGATGCGGCGATCTCGCAAAACCCGGGCCATGAGGCGCGCGCCGCGGTGCGCGTGCTGCTGTCGCTCGCGCGCGGCGAGCCGATTTTGATCGAACAGGAGAAGATCCGGATCGACATCGTGATGCGGGACAATCTGCCGTAGCCGAACGGCGCGGCGGTTCGTGTTTGTAAATGAGCGATTGCGGCAAGCGCGACGTCAGTTCGTGCAACCGCTAGCGGGAAGGGGAGGACGACGTGTTTCTCGGAATGGACATCGGCACGTCCGGTGTGAAAGCGGTGCTCGCTGACGAGGCCGGCGCGATTGTCGCGACCGCCGCGCGCGAGCTCGCGCTATCGCATCCGGCGCCGCTGTGGTCCGAGCAGGATCCGGATGCCTGGGTCGACGCCGCGATCGGTGCGGTCGACGATCTCGCCGCCGCGCATCCGCGCGACGTCGCAGGCGTGCGCGGCATCGGCCTTTCCGGCCAGATGCACGGCGCGACGCTTCTCGGCGATGACGGCCGTCCGCTGCGCCCTGCCATCCTCTGGAATGACGGAAGGTCGCATGCCGAATGCGAAAGGCTCGAACGGCGCTGCCCGTCAGTGCATTCCATCGCCGGCAATCTGGCGATGCCCGGCTTCACCGCGCCAAAGCTGCTCTGGGTCGCGCGGCACGAGCCCGGGATTTTTGAGCGCGTCGCAAAAGTGCTGCTGCCAAAAGCCTATGTTCGCTACCGCCTGACCGGCGAGATGGTCGAGGACATGTCTGATGCCGCCGGCACGCTCTGGCTCGACGTCGGCCAGCGTCGCTGGTCGGCGTTGCTGCTGCACGCCACCGGGCTCGATCTGCATCACATGCCGCGCCTCGTCGAAGGCAGCGAGGTCAGCGCGATGCTTGCGCCCGAATTCGCGCAGCGCTGGGGCATGGCGAAGGGCGTTTTGGTCGCCGGTGGCGCCGGCGATTGCGCGGCGAGCGCGATCGGGCTCGGCGCGATTGCGCCCGGCGATGCGTTCCTGTCGCTCGGCACCTCTGGCGTCGTGTTTCGCGTCACCGACAGTTTTGCGCCGGCACCCGCCTCCGCCGTGCACGCCTTCTGCCACGCGCTGCCCGGCCTCTGGCACCAGATGGGTGTGATGCTGTCGGCCGCCGCCTCGCTCGCCTGGCTCTCGGGCGTGATGGCGACGCCTGCGGCGTCGCTGCTTGCGCCGCTCGGCGACAGCGTTGCCGGGCCGAGCTCCGTAAAATTTCTGCCTTATCTCGACGGCGAGCGCACGCCGCACAACGACGCCGCCGCAGCCGGCGCGTTCATCGGCTTGCGCGGCGCGACGGGACGCGATGGAATCGTACAGGCCGTGCTCGAAGGCGTCGCCTTCGCCGCGCGCGACAATCTCGAGGCGCTCGGCAAGGCCAGCTCGGCGATATCGGAGGTCGATCTCGTCGGCGGCGGCTCGCGCTCGACACTGTGGGCGCAGATCTGCGCCGACGTGCTCGGCATTCCCGTGCATCGCGTCGAGGAGGGCGAGGTCGGCGCTGCGCTCGGTGCTGCCAGACTCGGTCGGCTCGCCGCAACGGGCGAAGATCCCGCGCAAATCTGCACGCGCCCGCGGCGCCTCGCGACATTCACGCCCCATCCGTCGCGCACTGCGGCCTATGACGAGGCCTATCACCAGTGGCACAAGCTATATCCCGCGCTGAAGGAGTTTTCCCTGTGAACGCGTTACCAAAATTCTTCGGCGCCGCCGATCCGGTCGCCTATGGCGGCAAGGCCGCCAAAGACCCGCTGGCCTTCCGCTGGTACGACAAGGACCGCATCGTCCATGGCAAGCGGCTCGAGGATCATTTGCGTTTCGCGGTCTGCTACTGGCATTCGTTCTGCTGGCCCGGCGGCGATCCCTTCGGCGGCGAGACGTTCATGCGGCCATGGCAGCATGGCTCCGACGCCATGGCGATGGCGCGGGCCAAGGCCGACATCGCCTTCGAGCTGTTCCGCCTCCTCGATGTGCCCTTCTTCACCTTCCACGACGCCGATGCCGCGCCGGAAGGTACGACGCTTGCCGAATCCGTCGCCAACCTCAACGCCATCGCCGATCTCTTCGAGCAGAAGATGGCCTCGTCCAAGGTGCGGCTGCTCTGGGGCACGGCGAACCTGTTCACGCACCGCCGCTATATGGCGGGCGCCGCGACCAATCCCGATCCTGATGTCTTCACCTATGCCGCCGGCCAGGTCCGCGCTGCGCTGGAGGTGACGCACCGGCTCGGTGGCCAGAACTACGTGCTGTGGGGCGGGCGCGAAGGCTACGAGACGCTGCTCAACACCGACCTGAAGCGCGAGCTCGACCAGCTCGGCCGCTTCGTCTCGCTCGTCGTCGAGCACAAGCACAAGATCGGCTTCAAGGGACCGCTCCTGATCGAGCCCAAGCCGAAGGAGCCGACCAAGCATCAATACGATTTTGACGTCGCCACCTGCTTCGGCTTCCTCCAGCGCTATGACCTCCTCGACGACGTCAAGCTCAACGTCGAGCAGAACCACGCGATCCTCGCCGGCCATTCGTTCCAGCACGAGGTGGCGCTGGCCCAGGCGCTCGGCGTGTTCGGCTCGCTCGACATCAACCGCGGCGATGATCTCCTGGGCTGGGACACCGACCAGTTCGCCATGAACGTGCCGGAGCTGGCGCTGGTCTTCCACGACATGCTGAAGGGCGGCGGCTTTACCACCGGCGGTCTCAATTTCGACGCCAAGATCAGGCGTCAATCGATCGACCCGGACGATCTGATCCACGCCCATGTCGGGTCGATGGATGCCTGCGCCCAGGCGCTGCTGGCTGCGGCCGACATGCTCGACGCCGAGGCGCTGACGAAACCGATTGCGGACCGCTATGCCGGATGGACGGGCGCGGAAGGGCAGGCCATCCTTGCCGGCCAGCGTTCGCTCGCCGATCTCGCCGACCGGGCGCTGGCATCCGGCTTAGATCCGCAGCCGCGTTCGGGTCGTCAGGAATATCTTGAATCTCTCGTCAACCGGTACGTCTGAGCGAGGCCGAGCATGACAACTTCTCCCACAAACGGCCAGCCGGTCCTGGAACTGACGGGCATCGGCAAGGAGTTCGGCGCGATCCGCGCCCTGCACGACGTCGACATGCAGGTCTTTCCCGGCGAGGTGGTCGGCCTGATGGGCGACAATGGCGCCGGCAAGTCGACGCTGGTCAAAATCATTGCCGGCAATTTCCGCCCCAGCCATGGCGAGATCCGCTTCGACGGCAATGCGGTGCATTTCCACCGCCCGATCGACGCCCGTGCGGTCGGGATCGAGGTCGTCTATCAGGACCTCGCGCTGGCGGACAATCTGACCGCCGCGGCCAACGTCTTTCTCGGCCGCGAGCTCAAGCGCAAATTCGGCCCCGTTTCATTGCTCGACCACAAGGCGATGGCATCGCGCGCGCTGACGCTGTTCGGCGAGCTGCGCTCGGAGACGCGGCCGCATGATCTGGTCAAGCAGATGTCCGGCGGCCAGCGCCAGGCAGTGGCGATCGCGCGCACGCGGCTTTCCAACGCCAAGCTCGTGATGATGGACGAGCCGACCGCCGCAATCTCGGTGCGCCAGGTCGAGCAGGTGCTGAGCCTGATCCACCGGCTGAAGGAGCAGGGCGTGGCCGTGATGCTGATCTCCCACCGCATGCCCGACGTGTTCGCGGTCTGCGACCGCGTCGTCGTCATGCGGCGCGGCGAGAAGCGGGCGGACAAGCCGATTGCGGATACCAGTCCCGAGGAAGTCACCGCCCTCATTACCGGCGCGAAGGAGGCGGCGTGATGTCCGTACCCATGGAAACCCCGATCTCCTTCACCAATGTCGGCCGCAGCAAATGGTGGCAGCGCGGCATCTTTGCCTCGCAGACCGGCTACGTGCTGGCGGCACTCCTGGTGCTGATGCTCGTGATGCATTTCGCTAGCCCCTACTTCTTCACCCAGGGCAATATGCAGAACGTGGCGAAGAACTTTTCCTTCATCGCCATTGCCACGCTCGGAATCACTTTCGTCATCATCACCGGCGGCATCGATCTCTCCGTCGGCTCGATGATGTGCTTTTCTGCGATGATCACTTCCATGGTCATGGTCGAGCTGTCGGCGCCGGGATCGCCGTTCGTCCATTTGGCCGCGGACGGCAAGACCGTCGTCGCCAATGTGCCCGGATTGATCCTTCTGGTCTCGGTGCTTGCAGGGCTGTGCGCCGCGCTGATCGTCGGGCTCGTCAACGGCTTCTGCATTGCGGTGCTCGGGCTGTCGCCCTTCGTCACCACGCTCGGCATGCTCTCGATCGTGCGCGGGCTCGCCTATGTCGTCTCGAACGGCCGCGGCAGCTTTCCGGGCGGGCCGGACGCCGAATATTTCTACGCGCTCACCTCGGGCGATGTGTTTGGCATACCCGCGCCCTTCATCTATCTGGTGATACTCGCCGCGGTGATGGCGGTCGTGCTGCATCACACGAGTTTCGGCCGCCACGTCTTCGCGCTCGGCGGCAACGAGAAGGCGGCCGAACTGACCGGCATCTCGGTCGTGCGGGTGAAGATCGAGGTCTATGTGATCTGCGCGCTCGCCGCGGGGCTTCAGGGCATCATCATTTCCGGCTGGCTGGGTTCGGCGCCGGCGAACATGGCGACGTCCTACGAGCTCAACGTGATCGCGGCCGCCGTCATCGGCGGCGCCAATCTCGCTGGTGGTATTGGCGGTCCGCTCGGTGCCATCGTCGGCTGCGTGCTGCTCGAGGTCATTCGCAACGGCCTCGTGCTCGCGCAGGTCAACGCCTACTGGCAGCAGACGCTGGTCGGCGTGATCATCATCCTTGCCGTGCTGGTGGACCGCATCCGCTCGCGCATGACTTAACGAGTTACTCCGGACGGACAACGAAAGATCGTCTATCCGCCGGCCGGAGCATCACATCACAAAAGGATAGGCACCAAAGTGTGGAGGGAAGGAATGAAGAAGCTTCTGTTGGCTGGCGTGACCATCGCGATGATGGCGACCCCGGCATTTGCCCAGACCTACAAGTTCGCGGTCGTGCCCAAGGCGATGAACAATCCGTTCTTCGACGTTGCGCGTGACGGCTGCCTGAAGCGGGCCAAGGAACTCGGCAATGTCGAGTGCATCTACAAGGGGCCGATCGAGCACGAGCCGGCGACGCAGGCGCAGATCATCCAGGACTTCATCACCCAGAAGGTGGATGGGCTCGCGATCTCGGTTGCCGACGTTGCGGCCATGACCAAGTCGATCGACGCGGCGACGGCGGCCGGCATTCCCGTGATCACGTTCGACGCGGACGCGCCGGGCTCCAAGCGGCTCTCCTATATCGGCACCAACAACAAGGACTTCGGCCTCGCACTCGGCAAGCAGTTGCGCGAGCTCCGGCCCGAGGGCGGCAAATATGCCATGGTCTCCGGCGGCCCGGGTGCGAAGAACCTTGCCGAACGCGTCGATGGTGTTCGCGAAGCGCTCAAGGGCTCGAAATGGGTCGAGGTCCAGGGTTCGCCGACCTTCTGCAACGACGACTCCGCGCTTGCGGTTCAGCAGATGTCGGACCTGCGCACCGCAACGCCCGACCTTGCCGCGATCGTGCCGGTCGGCGGCTGGCCGATGTTCGCGCCTGAGGGCTACAAGGCCTTCGTCAACAAGAACAAGAAGGATATCGACGCCGGCAAGCTCACGCTCGTCGTCGCCGATACGCTGAAGATGCAGCTCGAACTGCTGCGCGACGGCTACTCCAACGCGCTCACCGGCCAGCGCCCATTCGAGATGGGCGAGAAGTCGATGGACGCCTTGCTCGCGATCAAGAAGGGCCAGAAGGTTCCGGAAGTGATCTACACCGGTCTCGACCTGGTCACGAAGGATAACGTCGCTCAACTCTTGAAGTAGGAACGTTACCAGCCCAACGTTCCTGCGCTACACTCCCTCTCCCGCTTCGCGGGGGAGGGAGTGCTGCTTTTGTGGATTGCGTCGGTTCCACATGCGCTAGCCGCAAACTCGTCATGCCCGGGCATGGCCGTCCGAAGGACGGCGTCACTTCCGCTCACCTATGTCCCGGGCATCCACGTTCTTCGTGCGGCACAAAGGCGTGGATGGCCGGGACGAGCCCGGCCATGACGATGTGGAAGCGTCTATGCACAATAGGAAGGAAACTGGAATGAAACGCGCGCGACTTGCTGATGGTCTCGACGTCACCGCAATTGGCCTTGGAACCGCGCCGCTGGGCGGCTTGTTCTCAGCGGTCAGCGAGGCGGATGCGGAAGCCACCATTGAACGCGCCTGGTCGCTCGGCGTCCGTTTCTTCGACACCGCGCCGCTTTACGGCTTTGGCCTGGCGGAGCGCCGCCTCGGCAGCTTCCTGCGGCAGCAGAAGCGCGATTCATTCGCGATCTCGACCAAGGTCGGCCGGTTGCTGCGCCCGGCGACGGCGTCGGGCGAGGACGATCACTACAAGGGCGCGCCCGCGCTGCGGCCGCAATTCGACTTCAGCTATGACGGCGTGATGCGCTCGGTGGAGGAGAGCCTCACGCGTCTCGGGCTCGATCGCGTCGATGTTTTGCTCGTGCATGATCCCGACGATCACTATGATGCCGCCGTCAGCGGTGCCTTCCGCGCGCTGATGCGCCTGCGCGATGACGGCACGGTCAAGGCGATCGGTTCCGGCATGAACCAGTCCGAGATGCTCGCGCGCTTTGCCGAAGCCGTGCCGCTTGACTGCTTCCTGCTCGCAGGCCGCTACACGCTGCTCGACCAGGGCGCGCTGACCGCGCTGTTCCCGATCTGCCGCGCCAAGAACATCGGTATCCTGCTCGGCGGCATCTACAACAGCGGCATCCTCGCCAATCCCCATACCGGCGCGAAGTTCAACTATGAGGACGCCGATGCGGCGCTGGTCTCCCGTGCGCTGGAGCTGGACGCGCTGTGCCGCAAGCACGGCACCGAGCTGAAGGCGGCCGCGGTGCAGTTCTGCATGGCCCATCCGGCGGTGACGGTCGCCGTGCAGGGCGCGCGCACGGCCGCCGAGGTCTCGGACAACATCGCCATGGCGGAGCTGCCGGTGCCGCAGGCTTTCTGGCAAGAGCTGCGCGGGCGAAAACTGGTCGATGCGAACGCGCCGTTGCCGGGTGGAGCGTGACATGATCATTGACGGCCATCAGCATTTTTGGGACCCGGCGCGCGCTGACTATCCCTGGATGGAGGCGGCGGAACTGGCGCCGATCCGCCGCGCCTTCGCGCCCGCCGATCTCGCGCCGCTGCTTCGCGCTGGTGGCATCGATGCGAGCATTTTGGTGCAGTGCCGCTCCTCGATCGAGGAGACCGAAGAATTCCTGCGCCTCGCCAATGCTACGCCGTTCGTGATCGGCGTGGTCGGCTGGGCCGACCTGACGGACGGCGATCTCGACGTGACGCTCGGCCGGCTGCGTGACTCGCCCGGCGGCGAAAAGCTCGTCGGCGTCAGGCACCAGGTGCACGACGAGTCCGATCCCGAGTGGCTGTTGCGGGAGGACGTGCAGCGCGGCTTGACCGCCGTGTTCGCACACGATCTCGCCTACGATCTCCTGGTGCGCACGCGCGAATTGCCGGCGGCGATCGCGACCGCGCAGGCCTTTCCGCACGCGCGCTTCGTGCTCGACCACGTCGCAAAGCCGCCGATATCAGACGGTTTTAGCCGCGACTGGGCCGACCTTCTCGCAGCCCTCGCCGCTTGCGGCAATGTCTGGTGCAAGATCTCGGGCCTTGCCACCGAAGCGAAATGGGACGATTGGGACGCGGAGCGCCTGTTTCCGTATGTCGAGCATGCGGCAAAATGTTTTGGCGAGGACCGCCTGATCTTCGGCTCGGACTGGCCGGTGTGCCTGCTCGCGGGCAGCTACGCCGAGATCAAGGGTGCGCTCGAGGCGTGCCTTGCGCGGCTTGGCAGCAATGTCCACGAGAAGGCTCGTGGTCGCAATGCCCGCGATGCCTACCTTCTCGCAACGCAAGGACACTGAGCGCCACAACCGGCCCGCGCACCGTGGTTCATTGCCGGCAACTCTCGGCTGTGGTTGCCCCCCGCCCGGCATGAGCATGAGGTCGGGGCAGGCCGACATTTTTCTTCAAAATCCTGAACCCTTTTTGCTTCGGTGAGGCTCTTGTCGGATGTGAATGCCTCATCGAAAGGATTGTGAATGTTCTACCGGAAGAACCTGCCCGCCTGGGAAAGGATCGCGCGTCTGGTCGCTGCGGCGGCGATGGGCGTATGTGCCGCCCGTTTTTGGGGCACGCCCGTCGGCTATCTCTGGGCCGTGCTTGCCGTCCCCATGGCGCTGACGTCCATGATTGGATTCTGTCCCATGTGCGCTTTGGCCGGACGAAGGATTCGGGCAAAGAGCGAGCTGCAAGCTCAGGGACCGGAATGACCTCCCGGATCGAACACGGACTGCTCGAGGCGGCAAGGCGGGGCGACGAGCAAGCACTTGCTCGTCTGCTCGATGCCTGCCAGCCCGATTTGCGCCGCTACGCCCGACGCAACTGCGCAACGGAAGACGTGGAGGAGGCGATACAGGATGCCCTGCTCATCCTGTATCGCCGCCTGGGGGCATTGCGGACGATCGCGAGCTTTTCGGGGTGGCTGTTTCAGATCGTCAAGCGAGCCTGCCTGCGCAGATTGCGGAGGCGAAAATCTGAAGGATTGAGTGGGGACGACCACGACCAACCGCAGGATTCCCTGGACGCCGACCTGCGGCTGGACCTTTGCCGCTCGATTGCGATGCTGCCCGATCTCTATCGGGAGGTCGTTATTTTGCGTGATGTCAAGGGACTGAACGCTGAAGAGACGGCCAGCGAGCTCGGTACGTCTGTCGAGGCTGCCAAAAGCCGACTGCACCGCGCTCGTTATCTGATACGCCAATCGCTTGCATAAGAGGCCCACATGACCTTTGGCAGTCGTCGTCTTTCTGTTCACCTCATCAGAGGCGTGGGTGGTTTCGTCGCGCTTGGCGCAGCGCTCGCGACCATGAATACGACTCTTTGGCCGTCCCTCGTTCTGCTTCCCGTGTCCCTCTATCTGCTTCGGGGGTGTCCGATGTGCTGGACAATCGGTCTGTTCGAAACCTTGGCCATGCGTTTTCATCAGCGATTGGCGGGTGAGGAACAACGACGCTGAGGAGAGGGGATAGACGCGCGCCTTTTGCGCCGGCGCCGCCGATTTGCTCGACGTGTCAAGCGCTTCACAGAAGTCACGGGGCATCACGCCGGAAATCAGCGGCTACTTTGCATGGGGTTGTTTCGATGCTTTGGTCGTACGCTCGCTTACCCTCCCCTAGAGGGGCCTTCCAGGGGAGGGTAAGATTCACGCGCTCGCGGGCACCTGATCCAGAAAGCCGGTGATGCTCTTGATGCGGCCGTCGCTGAGGACGGCGAAGTCGGTGCCCTTGATCGGGCTGTCGACGCCGTCGGGGCCGAGGCCCCAGCTAAACCGAACGTGGTCGCCAAACCCGTTGGGCTCGCCGATCAGCTTGAATTTGAAATCCGGAAAGCGCTGCTGCACGCCCGCGATCAGCGCATCGACACCGGCATGGCCGTCGCCCTTCATCAGGGGATCGACATAGCTCGCATCCGCCGTCCAGTCGCGGCTCAGCATGTCGCGTCGGCGGCTCTCGGTGCGCTCGTTCCAGAGATCGATATAGCGGCTGGCGATGGTGGTGACGTCGGTCATGGTCTTCTCCTTCGATGGCGCCGTGTTGTTCGGCTGACCCTGACTATCGAAGGTTCACGCGCGCTGATCGATTACCTCGGAGGTTATCAGCGCGCGTGATATTTTCGCGAAGATTACTTCGCCGCGGTCACCATGATCTCGACGGTGTATTGCGGCGCCGCGAGCTTGGCTTCGACGGTTGCGCGCGCCGGCGTGTTGCCGGGCGACACCCAGGCGTCCCACACCGCGTTCATTTCGGGGAACGTTTTCATGTCGGTGATGTAGATCGTCGCCGACAGCAGTTTCGACTTGTCGGTGCCGGCCTTGGCGAGATGGCCGTCGATGGTGGCGAGGATATCCTGGGTCTGCTTCGTCACGCTCTCACCGGCGGCCTTGCTCGCGACGACGCCGGCAAGATAGACGGTGTTGCCGTGGACGACGACCTGGCTCATGCGCGGGCCGGTTTCGAAACGCTGGATGCTCATCGGGATCTCCTGATTGAATGGCGGCTCTGTCTAGCGTAGCGCCTCGCGCTCCGCCACCCCGCTGACGCACCCGTCGCCTGCAGCGCGGGCGTGGCTTGCATGTTCGAATCCACGGAGTTTTGGCCTGCCGAGAAAAGCAAGGCTCAACCACGCAATGCCACCTCCGCTCACTGCCGGTATTGAATTTCGTCACAATTAGGAGTTGAAATTGGTTTTTACGCCCGGGGGCTGATTTGCATGAGTTGGAAGAATACCTCGGCCTATCCGACATACTTCGATTGATTGAGGAGAAGCTCGGAGTGGGTGTCTGGCGCTGCGATGCGGCGGGCCGGATGCAATGGTCGCGCGGCTTCTACGGGCTGCTCGGACTTGATTCGCACACCGTCGCTCCGTCATACGCAGGCGCCGAGATACGGATTCATCCGGAGGACCGCCGGCCGCGTGACCCCGGTGAGATGCTGTTCGACCGATCGATGCTCGAGGGTGAATTTCGCATCATACGTCCGAACGGGACCTTGCGGTGGATCCATGGTCAGACCGAGGTTCTCCTGGACAGTTCCGGCAAGCCGGAATGCGTTCTCGGCATCGCTTTCGATATCACGGGCCAGCGCAGGCTGCTCCAGCCGCTCAGGGTCGAGGCCGGACGCTACGGTGCACTGACGCACGTTGCAGGCGGATTGCTGTGGATCGGCAGTTCAGACGGCCGCATCACGGCTCTCCTGAACGCGGAGACGGCTCCGGGGGCCGAGCGGTTCCTCGGGCGAGGCTGGCTTGATCTGCTCCACGAGGAGGAGCGCGACGGAGCCCTGAAAACCTGGACGGCGTCGGCCGAAACCGGACGGCCGTACAACGTCGAGCATCGGCTGCGGCAGTCCGACGGTTCTTATCGCTGGTACCGGTGCAAGGCGGTGCCTGTCACCAACCCGGACGGCATCATTCGGGAATGGATGGGCATTTCCATGGACGTACACGATGAGAAGCTTTCAAGCCCGCATGCGGCACCGGCACGGCTCACCGGTGCGCAGCTGCGCGCGGCCCGCGGCATGCTGAACTGGTCGGTGAAGCAGTTGGCAGCGCGGACCGGGATATCATCCGCCATCATCCGTCGGCTCGAGGAGTACGATGGCGCTCCGCCGATGCCCGACGACACGAAGGAGACGCTCCTCCAAATATTTGCGGATGCAGGAATCGAGTTCCTATTCCCGTCAGCGGGCAAACCGGGAGTCCGGCCGAGATAGTCGTGAGACAGCTTGTCGCATCCACGGCAGGCAACCGTCAGTCGCTCGAGCGACGTAAGTTTTGATGCCGTGCGTGCAATCGCAGCCCAGTCATCGCAATTTTTTGGAACCTTCATGATCTTTATTTCCGTCTCTCGGAGTGAGCGCAAATTTTTACGCGTCTCCGCGATGCGGAGGTCAATTTCTTCTTTACGTGCCCATAAGCAATCAGCCGCACTATGGCGCACACGTAGGAGTTGGGGCGGGTAGATTTAAATTGCGTCGGTAGCAGATCGCTGAGCGTGTTGATTGCGGACCGCAAGGTGAGGCGCGCCACATCCAGGACCATACTGCCAAATTTTTTTTGCAACGGATCCAGTTGATCCGCGGAGTTTCGCCATGCCTTTTACATTCAAGATGCGTATTCGCGGCCGGCTGGTGTCCGGTTTTTCTGCCATATGCGCGATCGTCGCGCTTTCAGTCGGATACACCGTATTCGCCGTGGGCGGGATTTCGACGACGGTCGACCGGATGGTGAGCCTCCGCACGCCCGTCGCGCTCGCGAGCACCGAACTGGTCGGCAATCTCTATTCCACGCTGGCGACCTTGCGCGGCTATCTCTTGACGGGAAATCCGCAAGGCAAGCTCGATCGCATCGCGATGTGGAAGGAAATGGATATCACGGTAGCGGCCTTTGACGAGAAGGCAGCGCACTTCACCAACCCCGAGAACAAGCGGATGTGGGGCGAGGCCAAGGTGTTGCTCGCGGAATTCCGCGCGGCCCAGGACAAGGCCGAGGCGATCGCCTTCACGCCCGATGCCTATCCGGCGACCAAACTGCTGGTGAGCGAAGCGAGCCCGCGCGCCGAGACCATCTTTTCGGAGATCACGGGGATGATCAACGAGGAGGAGGGGCTGGAGGCCACTCCGGAGCGAAAGCGATTGCTCAAGGCCATGGCGGATACGCGGGGCAATTTTGCCGCCGCGACGGCTCAAATCCGCATGTACTTGCTGTCTGAAGAGAAGGCCGACAAGGAAAAGTTCTTCAAGCCGTGGGAGCGCTTTGAGAAAGGCTATGCCGCGGTGAGCGCCAAGAAGGAGTTGCTCACGCCCTCTCAACTCGCCTCCTTCGAGAAGATCACAAAGGCACGGGGTGAATTCGCGCCGCTGTATGACAGGATGTTCGCGATCCGGGAGTCCGCGGGCTGGAATGCACCGGTCAACGTCCTCGTCACTGAAGCAGCCCCTCGTGCCCTCAAGATCCTCGACCTGCTCGACGGCGCCAAGGGAGCCGATGGCACCCGCTCGGGTGGGATCAAGACCAATCAGAAGAAGATGCTGGCCGAGGAGAGCCACGGCGTGGAGGCAGACATAGCGTTTCTGAAGCTGGTGCTGTGGGGGTTGCTTGCGGCGGGACTCGGCCTCAGCGTCGCCATTGCGTTTTTCACCTCCCGGGTGATCGCAGTCCCGATCCAGGGAATGACTGCGGCCATGGGCAAGCTTGCCGGCGGCGACACCTCCACCTCGATACCCGGCGTGGGTCGCGCCGACGAGGTCGGCGAGATGGCGGGAGCGGTGCAGATCTTCAGGGACAATATGATCGAAGCGGAGCGGTTGCGCGCCGAACAGGCGCAGTCGGAGGCTCGCGCCGCTGCCCAGCGCAAGGCCGAGATGCACAGTCTGGCTGGCGAGTTCGAGAGCGCGGTCGGCGAGATCGTCGAGACGCTGTCATCGTCCTCGACAGAGCTCGAAGCGGCAGCCAAAACGTTGACCAGGACTGCCGAGAATACCCAGGAGCTTTCCACGATGGTCTCTGCGGCGTCCGAGGAAGCGTCGACCAACGTTCAATCGGTCGCTTCCGCCACGGAGGAACTGACCTCGTCGGTGACCGAAATCAGCCGCCAGGTGCAGGAGGCCGCCAGGATCGCCGGCGCTGCGGTGGATCAGGCGCGAATGACCAACGATCGCGTCAACAAGCTGTCGCAGGCGGCAACCCGCATCGGTGACGTCGTCGAACTCATCAACACGATCGCGGGCCAGACCAATCTCCTTGCCCTGAACGCGACGATCGAAGCGGCCCGGGCCGGCGAAGCCGGACGCGGCTTTGCCGTCGTCGCATCCGAGGTCAAGACACTGGCCGAGCAAACTGCAAAGGCAACGGGGGAAATCAGTCTCCAGATCGGCGATATCCAGGGCGCCACCCGGGACTCGGTGGTTGCGATCAAGGAGATCAGCGGGACGATCGGCCGCATCTCGGAGATCTCGTCCGCTATCGCGTCCGCTGTGGAAGAACAGGGGGCGGCCACGCAAGAGATTTCGCGCAACATCCAGCAGGCGGCGCAAGGCACCCACGAGGTGGCCTCGAACATCACCGACGTGAAGCAGGGGGCGGCTGAAACCGGCTCTGCCTCAAGTCAGGTGCTGGCCTCGGCGCAAATGCTGTCGAATGACAGCGTGCGGCTGAAGACGGAGCTTGGAAATTTTCTGGCCACCGTGCGCGCGGCCTGAATGGCCTGAACGAGACGACCAAACGCACCATGCGCTCACGGAGGAGGATCGATGGGTGGTCGAATTCGCCAGCGCTGGCAGAGGACGGATTGATTTGCGCCGGCCTCTGTCGGCAATTGGCTACCCCACCGCCTTCGCCGCCGCGCGTCCCGCATTGCGCCCCGAGAACAGGCAGCCGCCGAGAAAAGTGCCTTCCAGCGAGCGATAGCCATGCACGCCGCCGCCGCCGAAGCCGGCGGCTTCGCCGACCGCATAGAGCCCGGGAATGAGCTGGCCGCTCTGCCCGAACACGCGGGAGTCGAGGTCGGTCTCGAAACCGCCGAGCGTCTTGCGGGTGAGGATGTTGAGCTTGACCGCGATCAGCGGACCCTGCGCGGGATCGAGGATGCGGTGCGGGGCGGCGGTGCGGATCAGCCTGTCACCGATATAGCGGCGCGCATTGTGGATGTTCATCACCTGCGCGTCCTTGACGTAGGGGTTGGCGATCTCGCGATCACGCGCCTCGATCTGGGCCTTGATGTGGTCGAGCTTCAACAGATCGCTGCCGGCGAGCTTGTTCATGGCCGCCACGAGATCGTCGAGCTTGTCGCGCACGATGAAATCGACGCCGTGCTGCTTGAAGGCCTCCACCGGCGCCGGCGCGCCCTTGTTGGTGGCGCGCTTCACCGTCATGCGCCAGCTCTTGCCCGTGAGATCCGGATTCTGCTCCGAGCCGGACAGCGCAAACTCCTTCTTGATGATGCTCTGCGTCAGCACGAACCAGGAATAATCGTAACCGGTCGACATGATGTATTTGAGCTGGCCGAGCGTGTCGGAGCCCGGGAACAGCGGCACCGGCAGCCGTGCGCCCGTGGCATCGAACCACATCGAGGAGGGGCCGGGCAGGATGCGGATGCCGTGGCGCGGCCAGATCGGTGACCAGTTCTGGATGCCCTCGACGTAGTGCCACATCCGGTCGCGGTTGATCAGCCGCGCGCCGGCGCCCTCCGTGATGCCGATCATCCGGCCGTCGACATGCTCGGGCACGCCGGAGATCATGAACTTCGGCGGCTTGCCGAGCCGCTCCGGCCAGTTCTGCCGCACCAGATCATGATTGCCGCCGATGCCGCCGGAGGCGACGATCACCGCCTGCGCCTTCAACGAGAATTCGCCGATCGTCTTGCGCGAGGAGCTCTTGCCACGCTCGACAGGATCAGGCTCGAGGATCGCGCCGCTCACGCCGTCGACGCTGCCATTGGTGATCGACAGCGCGTCGACGCGATGGCGGAACTTGAAGATCAACCGTCCGCTCTTCGTAGCCTCGCGCGCGCGCCGCTCGAACGGCTCGACGATGCCCGGCCCGGTGCCCCAAGTGACGTGGAAGCGAGGCACCGAGTTGCCGTGGCCCATGGCGTCATAGCCGCCGCGCTCGGCCCAACCGACCACCGGAAAGATGCGATGCCCCATCGCGCGCAGCCATGATCGTTTCTCGCCGGCGGCGAAGGCGACATAGGCCTCCGCCCATTTGCGCGGCCAGTGATCCTCGTCGCGATCGAAGCCGGCGGTGCCGAGCCAGTCCTGTAGCGCGAGGTCGAAGGAGTCCTTGATGCCAAGCCGCCGCTGCTCCGGCGAATCGACCAGGAACAATCCGCCGAACGACCAGAACGCCTGGCCGCCGATCGACTGTTCGCCTTCCTGATCGACCACGATCACGCGCTTGCCTGCGTCGGCAATTTCGGTTGCGGCAACCAGTCCAGCCAGTCCCGCGCCGACGACGATGACGTCAGCCTGCTCACCCATGGTGTCCTCCCCCAGTAGTTCCCCGGATTGAAGCCAGCCGCCGTCGCTGAGATCAAGGGTGCCGGGCGTAAGAGTCCGTTAACTTGTTCCACTTTGGGATAGAGACCGGCCAAGTGCAGCGCGGGCGCAACACCGGATTTGAATTTGTTTTTAGTGGGTCGACGCGCCTAGACAAAACCACAGAGTCGACGGACGTTAGCATCCGTCTTGCATCACCTGACACGCGGATTCGAATTCGACTGGGGCGGGGGACATGAAGGTTCTGACGGGGTTGCTCGCGTTGGTGCTCTTGCTCGCGGGTATGGGGGTGTCTCACGCAGTGGTCCGGATCGCGGATGATCGCGGCGGCAGGATCGGAACCTATGTCGACAAATACCAGGACCTGCGCCAGTCCGGCGAGACCGTGATCATCGACGGGCTCTGCGCCTCGGCCTGCACCATCGTCCTCGGCGCCATTCCGTCCGATCGGATCTGCGTGACGTCGCATGCCACGCTCGGCTTCCACGCTGCCTGGGACTTCGGCTCCAACGGCCGTGCGGTGACCAATCCCGAAGCCACCCACATGCTCTACTCGATGTACCCGTCGCACGTGCGGCGCTGGATATCACATCGCGGCGGCCTCACCCCGCGCATGATCTTCCTCAGGGGCAAGCAGCTGCAGTCGATGTACAAGCCCTGCTACCTGGACGCGCAGGCCTCGACCAACCGACCGTCGCGCCGGGCTCTCCCGCAAGCGGAACCGCTGGAGTCCGCCCGGGGTCAGCTGCTCCACTGATATCGCCCTGATCCCGGGGCAGGCGTTCCCTGGCCTGCCGGCAGCGCCTTGGCCTGCCGGCGGCGCTTGCCCAGACACAGACCTGCGCCTATTTGAAGGGCAGGGAAACCGGCGCGTATCGCCCCGGTCATTGTCATGGCACAACCACTGCAATCAGCGCATCCGGTATCGGACAATTCGCCCACTGCCGGCCGGACGCCGTCCGTGCTGCTATTTGCGGGCGCAGGGCTTGGCGGTCTCGCCGTGCTCGCCACGCTGGCGCTGTGGTTCCACTACGGCACCCAGGTGTTCTTCGAAACGATGAGGGCCGGCCTGTCCGCCTGCTTCTGATCTGTAAAACGGGATTTCCTCCACGATGAGCCGGACCGCCCGCCCGCTGGTGATCGCAACCGCCTTCGCCGCAAGCCTCGTCGTCGGGCTGCTGCTGATGTTCTGGGCCATGGGCGGCGTGCGCAATGTCGCGCAGCCGGCCGCGATCGGCGGCCCGTTCCAGCTCACTGACCAGAACGGCAAGACCGTCACCGAGAAGGACCTCAAGGGCAAGCCGACCCTGATCTTCTTCGGCTACACCCACTGCCCCGACGTCTGCCCCACCTCGCTGTTCGAGATCTCCGAGGTCATGCGCGCGCTGGGCAAGGATGCGGGCCGCGTCAACGCCGTTTTCATGTCGGTCGATCCCGAGCGCGACACGCCCGCGGTCATGAAGGACTATCTGTCGAGCTTTGATCCGCATCTGGCAGGCCTCTCCGGCGACCCGGCCGAGGTGGAGAAGGTGATCAAATCCTACCGGGTCTATGCCAAGAAGATCCCGGGCAAGGAGGGCGACTACACCATGGATCACACCGCGCTGATCTATCTGATGGACCGCGAGGGCCGGTTCGTCTCGCCCTTCAACCTCAAGCGGACCCCCGAGGAAGCCGCCACGGACCTGAAGCGGTATCTATGAGGCCCCTGGACCGGGGGGTGAAACGGCGCTCGCGTTCCCAGCGGGATGGGCTATAAGGCCATCCAATTCCAACGAAATCCCGTTAATCTCCGCTGATGGCTTCCTCGCAACAGGCCAAATCGCCCCCAATCCTCCGCCTGCTGGCCGCCCTTGCGGCCGGCGCGTGCCTGCTCGCGGGCATCCAGGGCGCCCGGGCGCAGCAGACCACCCCGCCGCCGAAGGCCGGGGCAAAACCGTCCGAGGCGGTGCCTCAGGCCGCCCCGCAGGCCGTGCCCGGCTTCTGGGACCCGCGCCGCCGCCCCGAGCGGCCGGACCTGTCGCGCCTGACCGTGATCCGCTTCCTGACCGAGACCGACTATCCGCCGTTCAACTACACCGGTGCCGACGGCAACCCGGCCGGCTTCAACGTCGATCTCGCGCGCGCGCTGTGCGACGAGATCAAGGTCACCTGCACCGTGCAGATGCGCCGCTTCGAGACGCTGGTCGACGCGCTGTCCTCGAACCGGGGCGATGCCATCATCGCCTCCATGGCGGTGAGCCCGCAGCTTCGCGCGCGCGTCGACTTCACCGATCCCTATTACCGCGTGCCGGCGCGCTTCGCCTCGCGCAAGGACGCTGTCATGCCGGAGATCCGCCCCGAATATCTCGAGGGCAAGAAGGTCGGCGTGATCGCGGGCTCGGCGCATGAGGCGTACCTCAAGGCGATGTTCACCGACGCCGAGCTGCACGGCTATCCCAACGACGACGCGCTGCGGACCGCCTTGCGCCGCGGCGAGGTCGATTTCATCTTCGGCGACGCGATCTCGCTCGCATTCTGGATCAACGGCACGGATTCCGGCGATTGCTGCGCCTTCTCCGGTGGTCCCTTCGTCGAGAGCCGCTTCTTCGGCGAGGGCATCGGCATCGCCGTGCGCAAGGGCAACGATTTGTTGCGGCAGGCCTTGAACTGGGCGCTGTTCCGCGTCTGGGAAAAAGGCCGCTACACCGATCTGTGGCTGCGCTATTTCTCGGTGAGCCCGTTTTAGCCACCAACACACCGTCATTCCGGGGCGCCTCGTAGAGGCGAACCCCAATTCGCAATTGCGAATTGTGGAATCTCGAGATTGTGGCGCGAGATTCCGGGTTCACTCGCTGGCGCAAGTGCCCCGGAATGACGAGAACGCGTCTTTTGCATTCTGCCCGGAAATCGCTATTTTCCGCGGCCCGGAGGCCTAAATGTCTGTCATCGATCCCGCCGCAAGCCCGAGCGATCTTCGCGCGCTCGCCGAACAATCCAACGCCTGGCCGTTCGAGCAGGCGAAGGCGCTTGTCGCACGGCTGAAGAAAAGCCCGAAGGACGAGGTGTTGTTCGAGACCGGCTACGGTCCGTCCGGCCTGCCGCATATCGGCACTTTTGGCGAGGTCGCGCGCACCTTGATGGTGCGCCATGCCTTCCGCGTGCTCACTGAAGACAAGGTCAAGACGCGGCTGCTCGCCTTTTCCGACGACATGGACGGCCTGCGCAAGGTGCCGGACAACGTGCCCAATCGCGACATGATGGCGGCCCATCTCGGCAAGCCGCTGTCGCGCGTGCCGGACCCGTTCTCCAACGAGCATCCCTCGTTCGGCGCCGCCAACAACGCGCGGCTGCGCGCGTTCCTCGACCACTTCGGCTTCGACTACGAGTTCGCCAGCGCGACCAACTACTACACGTCGGGCCGTTTCGACGCGACGCTGCTGAAGATGCTCGCCGCCTACGACAAGGTGATGGCGATCATCTTGCCGACGCTGGGGCCGGACCGCCGCGCGACCTATTCGCCGTTCCTGCCAATCAGCAAGACTACCGGCGTCGTCCTCCAGGTACCGATGATCCGCCGCGACGTTGCCGCCGGCACGGTCACCTATGTCGATCCTGATACCGACGAGGAAGTCGAAACGCCGGTGACGGGCGGCAACGTCAAGTGCCAGTGGAAGGCGGACTGGGCGTTGCGCTGGGTCGCGCTCGGGGTCGACTACGAGATGGCCGGCAAGGATTTGATCGATTCCGTGAAGCTCTCGGGCCAGATCGCGCGCGCGCTCGGCGGCACGCCGCCCGAGGGCTTCAATTACGAGCTCTTCCTCGACGAGCAGGGGCAAAAAATCTCGAAGTCGAAGGGCAATGGTCTGACCATCGACGAATGGCTGCGCTACGCCTCGCCGGAATCGCTGACGCTGTTCATGTATCGCGAGCCCAAGGCGGCGAAGCGGCTCTATTTCGACGTCATCCCGCGCAACGTCGACGACTATCAGCAGTTCCTCGACGGCTTTCCTCGGCAGGACGCCAAGCAGCAGCTCGGCAATCCGGTCTGGCATATCCATCACGGCCAGCCGCCGAAGGCCGACATGCCCGTGACGTTCCAGCTCCTGTTGACGCTGGTGTCGTCGTCGAATGCGGAGAACGCCGAAACGTTGTGGGGTTTTATCGGTCGCTATCGACCGGGAGTCACCGCGAAGACGCATCCGAAGCTCGATGCGATGGTCGGCTACGCCATCAACTACTATCGCGACTTCGTGGCGCCGACAAAGCAGTTCCGCGAGCCGAGCGATGGCGAGCGCGCCGCGTTGCAGGATTTGCGCGATGCGCTCTCGCAGCTCCCGCAGGAAGCATCCGCCGAAGACATCCAGAACGTCGTCTACGAGATCGGCCGCCGCGAGCCGTTCCTCGACCAGGTCAAGAAGGGCAAGGACGGCCGTCCCGGCGTGACGCTCGACTGGTTCAACATGCTCTACCAGGTGCTGCTGGGACAGGAGAAGGGCCCGCGCTTCGGCTCCTTCGTCGCGGTGTACGGTGTGGCGAATGCCGTCAACATGATCGACGGCGCGCTGGCGCGTAGCGCGTAGCCTTGCTGTCGTCCCGGACATGCGCGCCATAAGCGCGCGCCGATCCGGGACCCATAGCCACGGGGAGAAGTCGTCGCGCGAAGTGGCGACCACGAGTCTTCGCCAAACTACTCCCTGTGGTTGGGGCCCGGCCCCCGTGCGCAATTGCGCACCAGGCCGGGACGACACTGCTGTTGCTGCGATAGCGCGGCTCCGTCACCTCCCCGCGCCCCCATCCCGCAAATCCGGATGGGAGGCCCGCGGCAATTTCAGCCGACGCCACCCTGAATTGCGCTAGACTGGCCGCATAAGAGCCCGGGCGTCCGCTGCAAAAATCGTCCCGGACCATAACAAGAGGTCAGCAGGGAGGATGTCATGCAGTTCAGGGTCTCGCCAAACTCGCTCCGCAACAGCCTGAGCGAGGAGCAATGGCAGGCGCGGGTCGATCTCGCCGCCGCTCATCGTCTCGCCTACATGCATGGCTTCTCCGAAGGCATCTTCAATCATCTGACTCTTGTGGTGCCGGGCGCGAGCGACCGTTACTACCAGATCCCGTTCGGCATGCACTGGTCGGAGGTGACGGCGTCCTCCTTCATGGAAGTCGGCATCGACGACGGCGAGGTGAAGAGCGGCGAGGGCGAGGTCGAGCGTTCCTGCTTCTGCATCCATGCGCCGATCCACAAGGCGCTGCCGAAGGCGAAGGCCGTGTTTCACACCCACATGCCCTATGCCAGCGCGTTGACGCGGCTGGAGGATCCCCGCATCAAGGAGATCGGCCAGACCGAGGTCGGGCTATCAGGCCTCATTGCCTATGACGACGAATATTCCGGGCCCGCGCTCGATCCGGCCGAAGGCGCGCGGCTCGCTGGTGTGATCGGCGACAAGGGCGTCCTGTTCATGGCCAATCATGGCATCACGACCGTCGGTGAGAGCGTCGCAGATGCCTACGACAGACTCTACTATGTCGAACGCGCCGCACAGGTGCAAATCTACGCGATGTGGACAGGGCAGCGCTTGAAGCAGCTTCCGGCGCCGGTGGTCGCGAAGACGCAGCGCGATTACAGGGACGATCATCTCTACAAGGGGCCGACGCCCTCGCAGCGTCACTTCGATGCGCTCAAGCGCCTGCTGGATCGCAAGGAGCCGGATTACGCGGAGTAGATCTAGCCAAGCGCTCGGAATCGTAGGGTGGGTTAGCCTTGCGACTGCGCGAAGCGTAGTCGCTGGGCGTAACCCACCTCTTTTGTTTCCGCGTTGACAGAAGTGGTGGGTTACGCCGTGCGGCCTGCGCTTCGCGCAGCCACGGGGCAAACCCACCCTACAAGAGCGCCGTCACCCGTTCTCGATCAAGAACTCCACCCGCTCCGCGGCAAATCGCGAGCGCTTCGTCACCAGCGGCTTCCCCTGCGGATCGACATCGGTCGAATCCACCACCAGGATCGGCCGCCCCAACGCAAGATCGAGCCGCGCCGCATCTGTGGCGTCGACGATCCCTGCCGTAATCCGCGTCGAGCCGCGCGCGTAGTCGCGGACGCCGTAATGCGCCAGCAGTTTTGTCATCGAGCGCGTCGCGGCGAAGACGTTGCCGGCGTCCGGAAACAGTTCGGCCGATAGCCAGGACGTCGAGACGCAGATCGGCGTGCGGTCGGCGAGCCGCAGCGCTTCGATCCGGATCAGCGGTGCGCCGCTTTTCAAGCCGAGTTCGCGCGCGAGTTCGCGGCTTGCCGCTTCCTCCGATGCCTCGATCAACTGTCCGCGCGGCTCGCGGCCGCCGGCGCCGACGATCTCGGAGAAGCGGGTCCGTGAACGAAGGGGATAGGCGAGGCGCTGGGCCTCGACATAGGTGCCGCTGCCGCGCTCGGCGCGCACCAGGCCGCGTTCGGCAAGCGCCGCGAGCGCGCGCCGCACGGTGTGGCGGTTCACGCGATAGGTCTCGGCGATCTCCATCTCGCCCGGCAGTTTTTCGCCGGCGGCAAAGCGGCCGTCGGCGATGCCGCGCTCGATGCCGTCGGCAACGAGGCGCCACAGCGCGACGCCGGATGAGGCGGTGTCCTGCAGGCTCATGACGAGACCAAGCCTAGCTCCAAAATCACACGATTGTCACGAAACAGTCATGGCGCTTCATTATGAAGTTGTCTATTATCATAGACAACTTCGATCCGGCAAGTTTGGCGATCAACATGACCCAGCAGGACAGTCAGCAAATCCAGCGCAAGGCCGCGATGGCCGTGCTGGTGCACGCAGAGGCGGGCGAGATCGCCGCCCGTCTCCGCAACATCGCCCTGCCGGCCTATGAGGCGCTGCGGGAGGCAGAAAACGGCCTCGTTATGCTGCGCGGCCGGATCGGCGGCGACGGCGCGCCGTTCAATCTGGGCGAGGCGACCGTGTCGCGCGCGGCCGTGCGGCTCCCCAGTGGCGAGGTCGGTTTTGGCTACACGCTCGGCCGCGACGGAGAGAAAGCCAGGTTGATCGCGCTGTGCGACGCGCTGGTGCAGTCGAAGGACTTTGGGACCGCTGTCGAGCGGGAGGTCGTTGCGCCGCTCCGCGCGAGCCTCGCCGCGCAGCGCAAGCGGCGGGCCGCCGAGACGGCGGCGACGAAGGTTGATTTCTACACCATGGTGCGCGGTGAAGGGTGAGGCCATGACCACGATTGCGGAACTGCCGCCGGGCTTTGCGGACAAGGTGTTGTCGGCGCAGTCGACGTTTCGCTCCGTCATGGATGCGATGGCGCGGCCCGGCTCGGTGCAGCGGATCGCGCCGGTCGCCGGCACGCCTGGTCCGATGATGCGCGGCACAGCCGCGATCGCGCTGACGCTGTTCGACCACGACACGCCGCTCTGGCTGGATGCGCAAATGCGTGAGAGTTCTGACGTTCTGAAGTGGCTGAAATTCCACACCGGCGCGCCGGTGGTGCACGATTCGTCCGTCGCGAGCTTTGCGCTCATTGCCGATGGCGCGGCGCTTCCCCCGCTGGAGCGCTTTGCGCTCGGCAGCAACGAATATCCGGATCGTTCGACCATGGTCATCCTCCAGGTCGAGAGCCTGTCCGACGGATGCGCCTATGAATTGCGCGGGCCGGGCATCGACGGCGCCGCCCAATTTCAGGCCGCGATCAAGCCTGCCGACCTGTTCGAACGTCTGCGCATCAACGAGGCGTTGTTTCCACGCGGTATCGACGTCGTGCTGGTAGCCGATGTATCAGTGGTTGCGATCCCCCGCACCACGCGCCTCGTGACGAAGGGAAGTCAGTAGAATGTACGTCGCAGTCAAGGGCGGTGAACGCGCCATCGAGAACGCTCACCGCCTGCTCGCGCATGCGCGCCGCGGCGACCAGAGCGTTGCCGAGGTGACGCTCAGTCAGATCTCCGAGCAGCTTGGGCTTGCGGTCGACCGCGTCATGAGCGAGGGCTCGCTCTATGACCGCGAGCTCGCAGCGCTTGCGATCAAGCAGGCGCGCGGCGACATGATCGAGGCGATCTTCCTGGTCCGCGCCTTCCGCGCCACGCTGCCGCGCTTCGGCGCGAGCGAGCCGACCGATACCGGCGCGATGCGCGTCGAGCGGCGGGTGTCCTCGACCTTCAAGGACATTCCGGGCGGCCAGATCCTCGGGCCGACCTTTGACTATACCCACCGTCTGCTCGATCCGGCGCTGGCCGAGGGCTTTGTGCCGGAAGCGCCCGCGATGGCTGAAGCGAACACTGCGGCGACGCCGCGCGTCACCGACATTTTGGGGCGTGACGGCCTGATCGAGCCATCGCCGCACGCCGCGCCGGATGCGCCGGTCGGCGATCTCACGCGTGAGCCGCTCAACTTCCCGGCCGATCGCGACCTGCGCCTGCAAAATCTCGCGCGCGGCGACGAAGGCTTTCTGCTTGCGATGGGCTATTCCACCCAGCGCGGCTACGGCCGCAACCATCCCTTCGCCGGCGAGATTCGTTTTGGCGAGGTCGAGGTCGAGTTTTTCGCCGAAGACGTTGGCTTTGCCGTGCCGCTGGGTTCGATCGAGCTCACGGAATGCCAGATGGTGAATCAGTTCAAGGGCTCGGCGACGGAAGCGCCGTGCTTTACCCGCGGCTACGGCCTCGCCTTCGGGCAGAGCGAGCGCAAGACCATGTCGATGGCGCTGGTCGATCGCGCGCTGCGCGCCCGCGAACTCGGCGAAGAGGTGAGGGCGCCGGCGCAGGACGAGGAATTCGTGATGTCGCATTCGGACAACGTCCAGGCGACCGGTTTTGTCGAACATCTGAAGCTGCCGCATTATGTCGACTTCCAGTCCGAGCTTGGCCTCTTGCGCAAGCTGCGTCGGGAGTTCGCCGAAGCCAATGATGCCGAGCCCATGCAGGAGGCTGCGGAATGAACGCGCCCGCCTATAATTTCGCTTATCTCGACGAGCAGACCAAGCGGATGATCCGCCGCGCGATCCTGAAGGCGACCGCGATTCCCGGCTATCAGGTGCCGTTCGCCAGCCGCGAAATGCCGATGCCCTATGGCTGGGGCACCGGCGGCGTGCAGGTCACCGCCGCGATCCTCGGCCCCGACGACGTGCTCAAGGTGATCGACCAGGGCTCTGACGATACCACCAACGCGATCTCGATCCGGAAGTTCTTTGCGAAGACAGCTGGCGTTGCGACGACGACGGCGACGGAAGATGCGACCGTGATCCAGACCCGCCACCGCATCCCCGAGACGACGCTTCAAGCGGGCCAGGTGCTGGTCTATCAGGTGCCGATCCCTGAACCGCTTCGCTTCCTCGAGCCGCGCGAAACCGAAACGCGGCGCATGCATGCGCTCGCCGAATACGGCCTGATGCACGTAAAACTCTACGAGGACATCGCCCGCTTCGGCCACATCGCGACCGCCTACGCTTATCCGGTGAAGGTGAATGCGCGCTATGTGATGGATCCGTCGCCGACGCCAAAATTCGACAATCCCAAGATGGACAATTGCGCCGCGCTGCAACTGTTCGGAGCCGGTCGCGAGAAGCGCATCTACGCGATCCCTCCCTACACGCAGGTCGTGTCGCTGGATTTCGAGGATCATCCCTTCGAGCCCTACCGCTTCAACGCGCCCTGCGCGCTCTGTGGCGCCGACAATTCCTATCTCGATGAGATCGTGACCGACGACAAGGGCAGTCGGATGTTCGTCTGCTCCGACACCGATTTCTGTGAAGGACGCCAGGCCGAGGGACATCACGGCAGCCTGAGCGCCGCCCCGTACAAGGAGAAGGCGCAGCAGCAGGAGAGAAGCAATGGCTGATCAGGCCCTGCTCGAGAACGACGAGCCCCTGCTGATCGCCGACGGCATCAGCAAGTCCTATGGCAAGATCGCCGCCTGCCGCGACGTCTCCTTCGCGCTCTATCCCGGCGAGGTACTGGCGATCGTCGGCGAATCTGGATCGGGCAAGTCGACGCTGTTGCAACTGCTCTCGGGCCAGCTTGCGGCGAGCGGCGGCCGCGTGTCCTACCGCATGCGCGACGGCGTCACGCGCGATCTCGCCACGCTTGGCGAGGCCGAGCGGCGCTTCCTGTTCCGCACCGATTGGGGCTTTGTGCATCAGGATCCCGCGCAGGGCCTGCGCATGGCGGTCTCGGCCGGCGCCAATGTCGGCGAACGGCTGATGGCTGTGGGCTGGAATCACTACGGACGCATCCGCGACACCGCCACCGACTGGCTGACGCGCGTCGAGATCGACGTCGAGCGCATCGATGATGCCCCAAAGACCTATTCCGGCGGCATGCGCCAGCGTTTGCAGATCGCGCGCAACCTCGTCACCGAGCCGCGGCTGGTGTTCATGGACGAGCCCACCGGAGGCCTCGATGTGTCGGTGCAGGCCCGGCTGCTCGATCTCCTGCGCAGCCTCGTCGCCGAGCTGCATCTCGCCGTCGTCATCGTCACCCATGATCTCGCGGTGGCGCGCCTCTTGTCGCATCGGGTGATGGTGATGAAGGGCGGCCGCGTCATCGAGACCGGCCTGACCGACCAGGTGCTCGACGATCCCCGCGAGCCCTACACCCAACTGCTGGTTTCCTCGATTCTGCCGCCATGAGTTCGCCGATGACTGCCATGATCGATATCGCCGACGCGCAAAAGACCTTCACCATGCATCTGCAGGGCGGCATCGAGCTGCCGGTCGTGCGCGGCGTGACCTTCCATGTGAATCCCGGCGAATGCGTCGTGCTGTCCGGTCCGTCCGGTGCCGGTAAATCGTCGATCCTCAAGATGATCTTCGGCAACTATCGCTGCGACGCCGGCCGTATCGACATCCGCCATCGCGGCGCACTGGTCGATCTCGCCACCGCTGAGCCGCGGCAGGTGCTCAATATCCGCCGCTCCACGATCGGCTATGTCAGCCAGTTCCTGCGTGCCGTGCCGCGCGTCGCGACCGTGGACGTCGTCGCCGAGCCGCTCATCGCCAATGGCGTCGAGCGTGCGGAGGCACAGAAGCGCGCTGGCGAGCTTTTGCATCGCCTCAACATCCCCGAGCGCCTCTGGCAGCTCCCGCCCGCGACGTTCTCCGGCGGCGAGCAGCAGCGCGTCAACATCGCCCGCGGCTTCATCTCGGATTTGCCGATCCTGTTGCTGGACGAGCCGACCGCCTCGCTCGACGCAGCCAATCGCGCCGTCGTGGTCGAGCTGGTTGCCGAGAAGAAACGGCAGGGCGTCGCGATGGTCGCGATCGTCCATGACGACGAGATCCGCCATCTGATTGCCGACCGCATCGTCGATGTCACCAGCTTTGCCGCCGCGGCCTGAAGGACGAAACTGAAATGAACGCGAAGCCGAATGAAACTGTGATCGCCAATGCCAGGATCGTGCTGGCCGATCGCGTGATCGAGCAGGGCTGGATATCCCTTGCTGAAGGCAAGATCGCCGAGATCGGCGAGGGCAAGGCGCCGGCCGGCAGTGAAGATGCCGGCGGCGACCTGATCACCCCGGGCCTGATCGAGCTGCACACCGACCATCTCGAGGCGCACTACGTGCCGCGTCCAAAAGTGTTTTGGGACCCGATCGCCGCTGTCATCTCCTATGACGGCCAGCTCGCCACATCGGGCATCACCACGGTGCTGGACTCCTTGCGTGTCTGGCGCGAGGACGGCGCAGAAGAGGTCGACGGCCGCGCGGGCATTTTGGCCAAGGCGATCTCTGCTGCGCGTGACGAACATCTCCTGCGCGCCGATCACTTTTTGCATCTGCGCTGCGAGATCCCGATGCCGAGCGTGGTCGAGGAAGCCAAGGAGCTGATCGGTCGCCCGGACGTGCGGCTGATGTCGCTGATGGACCACACGCCGGGCCAGCGCCAGTTCCGTGACGAGGTCAAGCTGCGCGACTACTATCGCGGCAAGGGCGCCGGCATGACCGATGCCCAACTGGACGAACTCTTCGCCAAGCGTTTTGCCTATCAGCAGGCCTATGCCGCCAGCAACATGCGCGAGATCGTGGCGCTCGCGCGCGAGTACAGGATTCCGCTCGCGAGCCATGACGACACCACGGAGGAGAATGTAGTGGACGCGGTGCGTGATGGCGTCGCGGTGGCGGAATTCCCGACCACCATGGAAGCCGCGCGCGGCCTCAACGAGGCCGGCATCGACATTCTCATGGGCGCGCCGAATGTAGTGCGTGGCGGCTCGCATTCCGGCAACATCGCCGCGGTCGATCTCGCACGCGAGGGCCTCTTGGACATCCTGTCGTCCGACTACATTCCCTCCAGCCTGCTGATGGCCGCGCTGCAACTGCCCGAGCGCGCGCCGGCGATCGATCTGCCGGCCGCGATCCGGACCGTGACCAAGGCGCCGGCGGACGCCGTCGGTCTCACCGACCGCGGCGAGATCGCGGTCGGCAAGCGCGCCGATTTGATCCGCGTGCATGTCGCGGGCAATGTTCCCGTGGTGCGCAGCGTCTGGCGTGAAGGGCGCCGCGTCGCATGAGCGAGACCCTTACGGTGGCCGAACAGAAGGACGCGATCGGGCCGGGGCGATTGATCCTGGTGGTCGGACCGAGCGGCGCGGGCAAGGACACGCTGCTGGGCCTCGCGCGTGCCGCCTGCACTGAGGATTCCAACATCGTCTTTCCCCGCCGCATCGTGACGCGCGAGGCGTCGGCGGCGGAGGACAACATTGCGATGAGCGTCGATGAATTCCGGCGTGCCCGCGAGCAGGGCAGTTTTGCCGTGCATTGGGAGGCGCATGACCACGCCTATGCGCTGCCGGTCGAGATCAATGACGACATCCGCGCAGGCCGAACCGTCGTCGCCAATGTCTCGCGCACCGTGCTGGACGATCTGCGACGCGCCTATGCCAACGTCGTCGTGGTCGCGATCACGGCGCCGCCGGAGGTGCTCGCCGAGCGCTTGGCCGCGCGGGCGCGCGCTAGCGACGGCAATATCCGCGAGCGGCTCGATCGCAATGTCGGCGCCAGCGCCGACGTGACCATCGTCAATGCGGGCAGCGCGGACTATCATGGCCGGCATCTGGTGCGGGTCATCAGGAACGAGTGCTGGCACGAGTAGATCAGGCACGGAAAGCAAGGAGAGTGACGGAATGACGGTGATTGCGACGATCGAACAGCTCGAGGCCATCTACGGTCAGACCAACGACGCTTCGACCGTGAAGGTCGCCGATCACGTCACGCCGCTCTACCGCATCTTCATCGAGAAATCGCCGTTTGCCGCGCTTGCGACCATCGGTCCTGAAGGCATCGACTGCTCGCCGCGCGGCGACCTGCCGGGCTTTGTCCGCGTGCACGACGAAAAGACGCTGATGCTACCTGACCGCCGCGGCAATAACCGTGTCGATTCCTTGCGCAACATCGTGCGCGACCCCAGGGTCTCGCTGATGTTCCTGATCCCGGGTTCGGGCAACGCCATCCGCGCCAACGGCCGCGCGCATCTCTCCGTCGATCCCGACCTGCTCGCCTCGTTCAAGGTCGACGGCAAGGCGCCGCGCAGCGTGATGGTGATGGAGCTCGACGAGATCTACTTCCAGTGCGCGCGGGCCATCGTTCGCTCCGACCTCTGGAATCCCGACAAGCGCATCGATCCGAAGACACTGCCGACGCCCGGCCAGATCCTCGCCGAGATGAGCCAGAACACCGTCGGCGGCGAGGAGTACGACCGGATCTGGCCGACCCGCGCCGCCGCGACGATGTGGTAGCCGCTTCTTACCCTCTCCCCTTGTGGGAGAGGGTGGCTCGGCGCGAAGCGGCGAGACGGGTGAGGGGTTCTATCCGCGAGTGATCCCTCCTATTGCGCTTGTGGATGCAACCCCTCATCCGGCGCTTCGCGCCACCTTCTCCCACAAGGGGAGAAGGGAATTGAGACCGTCATATATGTCGGCGGTGTTGACATCGCCGCGAGGCAATTCCGTTTGCGGGGCCATCGTCGCAGAGAAGCTCGCATGCGCCGCCGCGCGAAATATGGATAGCCATTTCATTGACCGATGGGGCCATTCGCTCGATATTCGAAGTATCAAAACTGCTCCCTGAGCCGAAAGCCGCATCATGAGATCGAACAGCCAGCGACCGACCAGCATCATGCGCAAGCGCATGACGCGTCGCTGCATCTCCGCGGCGACCGGCCCCTGTTGTTGCTGCTGATCGCTCCCTAACCCCCCGATCGCAATTCAAGACAGGAACGCCGAGTGTTCGGCGAATGCATAGCCATGCCAAAGGCCTTCATCATCGAAATTCACGACCGCACTGCCGGAATCATCGCGCGCGACGAGCGCGGGTTCCGCTTCTTCTCCTCCGAGCGCCTGTTCGACAGTCTCGAAGGCCGCCAGTTCCGCTCGGTGCGTGACGCCGAGCGTGCGGCGCGCGCCGTGTTCACGGAGCGGCGTCATCTCATCAACCAGTACGCCATCTGACCCGACCGAAAGGACAAGACATGATCACCCGACGACACATCTTCACCGCGGCGCTGCTGCTCGCGACTGCGGTCGCAGCTCCCGTCCACGCCGAAGACAAGCCAACCGAAATCCGCATCGGTACGCAAAAGGGCGGGTTCTTCCCGGCGGTGCGGCAGCGCCAGACACTTGAAAACGCCTTCAAGCCACTCGGCATCGAGATCAAATGGATCGACTTCCAGTTCGGCCCGCCGCTGCTGGAGGCCATCAATGTCGGCAGCGTCGATTTCGGCTTCGTCGGTGATTCCCCGCCGATCTTCGCGCAGGCCGGCAATACCAAGATCCGCTACGTCGCGGCGGTGAAATCGGAGGGCGACAACCAGGCCATCATCGTGCCGAAGGACTCGCCGATCAAAACGCTCGCCGACCTCAAGGGCAAGCGCGTCGCCTTCGCCAAGGGATCGAGCGCGCACAATCTCCTGGTGGGAGCTCTGGAGAAGGCCGGCGTCGCCTGGAGCGACATCACGCCGGCGCCGCTTGCACCAGCGGATGCGACCGCGGCCTTCGTCAAGGGCTCGGTCGACGCCTGGTCGATCTGGGATCCCTATCTCGCGCTCGCCGAATTGAAGGAGCAGGCCCGAGTAATCGCCTTCGACAAGGACGTGCACAAGCCGAACGCCTTCTACATCGCCGGCTCAGACTTCGTGGAGAAATATCCCGCGTTGGTCGCAAAGCTCAACGCGACCTTCGCCGCCGAGGGCGTGTGGGCCGACAGCCATCATGTGGAGGTGGCGAAGGCGCAGTCGGAGGCGACGGGCGTCGATATCGAGGCGGTCAGGCGTTTCGTCGACCGCTCCACCTATCGCGTCGTTCCGCTCGATCAGGACGTGGTCAGGAGCCAGCAAGCGATCGCCGATCGCTTTGCAAAGCTCGGCCTGATCCCGAAGCAGATCAACGTCACCGACATCGTCTGGAAGTGGACTCCGGGCTCCTGAGCCCGGCTTCCATCGGGCGCCCCGCGGCTTTCAAGCCCTCAGCGCGGCCAGCAATTCATCCGGGCGTTCGGCCATGATCATGTGGCCGGCGCCCGGCACCACGACGGTCTTCGCATGCGGGATTGCTGCCGCAAGCGCTTTGCCGGCTTTTGCCGGTGTCATCATGTCCCGCTCGCCGAGGATGAGTGTGGCCGGCACTTTTACGGTCGCCGCCGCCGTCAGCGCGTTCGCATAGGAATTGCAGGCGGAAAGGTCCTTGAACAGCACGCCGGGCTCGCAATGCTTGAGCACCGCCTGCGCGCCGCCATGCATCCACAATCCCGGTGCGAGGCTGCCGCCGAGCTCGGCCTTGAAGCCGAGACCCCAGATCGAGACCATGTCGAGCGCGTCCTGCTCGTTGGCCTCGGCCGCCTTCAGCAGATCGGGGCCGACCGTCATGGTCGCGGCGGTCCCGATCAGGCTCAGTGCCGACACCTTGTCCGGATGACGCGCGGCCGTCTCCAGCGAAATCAGCGAGCCCATGGAGTGCCCGATCAGATGCGCCTTCGGGACGCCGGCGGCCGCGATCAGCGCCGAGGTCCAGTCGGCCATGTCGGCGATGCTGGAAAGCGAAGGCCCGACCGAGCGGCCATGGCCGGGCAGATCAGGCGCCAGCACTGAAAAACCGTGATGGGAGAACCAGCGCGTATGCAGCGCCCAGGTCGAATGATCGAAGCCGGCGCCGTGGATGAACACCACTGATGGCAGCGACTTGTCGAATTCGCGACCCCCGGTCGCAACGAAAACCTCGGCGCCGTTGACGGAGAGCTTCATGGTTCAAACCTTCTGCGAGATGCGGAGCGCCTGGTTGAGGTCGTCGATGATGTCGGATGCCGTCTCGATGCCGACCGACAGCCGTACCAGCTCCTCGCCGACCCCTGCGGCCTTCAATTGCTCGGCGTCCATCTGCTGATGCGTGGTCGAGGCGGGATGGATGACCAAGGTCTTGGCGTCGCCGACATTGGCGAGGTGGCTGATCATCCGCAAGCTCTCGATGAATTTGCGGCCGGCAGGCCGCCCGCCCTTGATGCCGAACGACACGATCGAGCCCGCGCCGCGCGGCAGGAGTTTTTTGGCGAGCTGGTAGTCGGTATGGGTCTCGAGCGAGGGATGCAGCACCCAGTCCACCGCCTTGTTGGCCTTCAACGCCTCCAGCACGAGGGTCGTGTTCTGCACGTGGCGGTCCATGCGCACGGGCAGCGTTTCCAGGCCCTGGAGGAGCTGGAACGCGTTGGTCGGCGACAGGCAGGCGCCGAAATCGCGCAGGCCTTCGGTGCGCGCGCGCATGATGAAGGCGGCGGTGCCGAACTGCTCGTCGAAGACGATGCCGTGATAGCCGCCATAGGGCTCGGTCAGGACGGGAAATTTGCCGGACGCCCGCCAGTCGAACCGGCCGCCGTCGATGATCGCGCCACCGATCGCGATGCCATGGCCGCCGATCCATTTGGTGGCGGAGTGCATCACGATGTCGGCCCCTAATTCGATCGGACGGCTGAGATAGGGCGTGGCAAAGGTGTTGTCGATCAGCAGCGGAATTTTTGCATCATGCGCGATCTTCGAAACCGCGGGAATGTCCAGCACTTCCAGCCCGGGATTGCCGATGGTCTCGCCGATCACGAGCTTCGTGTTCGGCTTGATGGTGGAGCGGAAGGCGTCGAGGTCGCGCGGTTTCACGAAGGTTGTTGTGATGCCGAAGCGCGGCAAGGTGTGCGCGAGCAAATTGATGGTGCCGCCATAGAGCGAGGCTGAGGCCACGATGTGATCGCCGGCATTGAGCAGCGTCGCGATGGCGAGGTGCATCGCCGCCTGGCCGCTCGCGGTGCAGATCGCGCCGACGCCGCCCTCGAGCGCGGCGAGCCGCTCCTCAAGCACTGCTGTGGTCGGATTGGAGATCCGCGTATAGATGTGTCCGGCCCGCTCCAGGTTGAACAGCGCCGCTGCGTGATCGGAATCCTGAAACACGTAGGACGTCGTCTGGTAGATCGGCACCGCGCGGGAGCCGGTGACGGGATCCGGATGCTGGCCCGCATGCAGGCTCATGGTTTCGAAGGCAGGGGGTTTTGGCGCGGGCATGCTTGGCCTCATCGTTCGTTCGGCAGATCGGGCGGCTGTTTTGCCACAAATCGGCCGGGCAAGTCAGCCGTTGACAGGGGTTTTTGGTCGCAGGTCGCGAGTAACCCTCCATCACCGTCATCCTGAGGTGCTCGCCCTGCGGTGTACCGCAGGGCGAGCCTCGAAGGGCGACGGCCCGGCTGCGTCCCGGCCGTTCATCCTTCGAGGCTCCCCATGCGCCGCTTCGCGCCGCACGGCTCGCACCTCAGGATGACGGGGCGCGCTATATCGCTAGCCGTGAATGTCCATTGCCGGATACAGCTTCCCGCGTAAGCTGCGCCGATCAAACACCGACCACAAAGAAACGCCCATGCCCGCCTTTCCGACCTCCACCACCGTGCTCGACTCCATCCTGTTTCGCGATGCCTTCGGCACGCCGCGGATGCGGGAGGTGTTTTCGGACTTCGCGCTGGTCTCGCGTTACGCCGAGGTCGAGGTCGCGCTGGCAAAAGCCGAGGCGCGGTGCGGGGTGATCCCGCAGGAGGCGGCGGACGAGATTGCGGCGCGGACCGACGTCAGCAAGCTCGATTTCGACCTGCTGCGGCAGGAGACCGACATCGTCGGCTATCCGATCCTGCCGCTGGTGCATCAGATGGTGAAGCAGTGCGGCGAGGCGGGCCGCTACGTGCATTGGGGCGCGACCACGCAGGACATCATGGATACCGCCGTGGTGCTTCAGCTCCGCGCCGGCCTTGAGATCATCGAAGCGGATATCGCCGCCCTGCGCGGCATCCTCGCAAATCTGTCCAAACGCTACCGCGACACGCCGATGGCGGGGCGCACCCATCTGCAGCAGGCCTTGCCGGTCACCTTCGGCTACAAGACCGCGATCTGGCTCGCGATGTTCGATCGCCACGCCGAACGGCTCACCCAATTGAAGCCGCGCGTTCTGGTCGGTCAGTTCGCCGGTGCCGCCGGCACGCTGGCCTCGCTCGGGGATAAGGGGCTCAAGGTGCAAGAGGCGCTCTGCGAGGAGTTGAAGCTCGCCATTCCCGTCTCGACCTGGCATGTGGCACGCGACGGCCTCGCGGAAGCCGTGAATTTCCTGGCGCTCGTCACCGGTTCGCTCGGCAAGATCGCGCTCGACATCATGATCATGGCCTCGACCGAATTCGCTGAGGTCTACGAACCCTTCGTTAAGGGACGCGGCGCATCCTCGACCATGCCGCAGAAGCGCAACCCGATCTCCTCGGAGCTGATGCTCGCGGCCTCCAAGGCCGTGCGCCAGCACGCCGGCCTGATGCTGGACGCCATGGTGCAGGACTTTGAGCGCGCAACCGGTCCCTGGCATGCCGAATGGATGGCGATTCCCGAAAGTTTCGTGCTGACCGCCGGCGCCCTGCATCAGGCGAAATTCGCGCTCGCCGGCCTCATCGTGGACGAAAACAAGATGGATGAAAATTTGTCCATCAGCCGCGGGCTGATCGTCGCGGAAGCCGTCATGATGGGGCTCGCGCCGCAGATCGGGCGGCAGGAGGCGCACGACGTGGTCTATGACGCCTGCCGGCTTGCCAACGAGAAGGGTCTGCGGCTTGCCGATGCGCTCGCCGCCGATCCGCGTATATCCGACCGGATCGATCGTGCCACAATCGAGGCACTGACTTCACCGAAAAATTACCTCGGTCTTGCACCAGAAATGGTCGATCGGGTGCTCAAATCTTCAACGCGTTGAAAACCAAACTGCGTGAAACTGCGTATCTGGCTGTGTTGCGCGCAATTGCCTCGTGCTCTTGCGCCATGCGATGATAGACTTAGATGCAAGTGAACGACCCGCAGAGGACCAGGCATGACCGATCACCGCAATTCCAATACGACCATCGACCCCGCAAAGCTCGACCGGCTGGCCGAGGTGGCGGTGAAGGTGGGCTTGGGCTTGCGGCCGGGCCAGGATCTGCTGCTGACCGCGCCGTCGGTCGCGCTGCCGTTGGTGCGGCGGATCGCGGTCCACGCCTACAAGGCCGGTGCCGGTCTCGTCACGCCGATCCTGTCGGACGAAGAGGTGACGTTGTCGCGTTACCGTTACGGTCACGACAACAGTTTTGATCGCGCGGCAAGCTGGCTCTACGAGGGCATGGCCAAGGCGTTCTCCGACAACACCGCGCGCCTTGCGATCGTCGGCGATAACCCGATGCTGCTGTCGAGCGAGGATCCGTCAAAGGTCGCCCGCGCCAGCAAGGCCAATTCCATGGCCTATCAGCCGGCATTGGAGAAGATCGTCAACTTCGACACCAACTGGAACATCATCGCCTATCCGAGCGCGTCCTGGGCGCAGCAGGTCTTCCCCGACGATGCCGAGGACGTGGCGATCGGCAAGCTGGCGGACGCAATTTTTGCGGCGTCCCGCGTCGACCGTGAGGATGCGATCAGCAATTGGGCCAAGCATAACGCGGTGCTGCGTCAAAGCACCGACTGGCTCAACGGCAAGCGTTTCCGCGCGCTGCATTACACCGGGCCCGGCACCGATCTCACCATCGGTCTCGCCGACGGCCATGAATGGGAGGGCGGCGCGTCGACCTCCAAGAACGGCATCAGCTGCAACGCCAACATCCCGACCGAAGAAGTCTTCACCACGCCGCACTGCCGGCGCGTCTATGGCCATGTGGTCAGCTCCAAGCCGCTGTCCTACCAGGGCACGCTGATCGATGACATCGCGGTGCGTTTCGAGGACGGCCGCATCGTTGAGGCCCGCGCCTCGCGCGGCGAGGAAGTCTTGAACAAGGTGCTCGACACCGACGAGGGCGCGCGGCGGCTCGGCGAGGTGGCGCTGGTTCCGCATTCCTCGCCGATCTCGCAGAGCGGCCTGTTGTTCTTCAACACGCTGTTCGACGAGAACGCAGCCTCCCACATCGCGCTCGGCCAGTGCTATTCAAAATGCTTCGTCAACGGCGCCAAGCTGACGCCGCAACAGATCGCGGCGCAGGGCGGCAACCAGAGCCTGATCCATATCGACTGGATGATCGGCTCGGCCGAAACCGACATCGACGGCATCCACGCCGACGGCAGCAAGGAGCCGGTGTTCCGCAAGGGCGAGTGGGCGCGCTAGGCCCCAAGGATAATTCCAAGGGAACCCGTATCGACAGGAGCGCGAGGCCTCGCCCGAGGCCTCGCGCTTTTTGTCGCATGCTGGGAGAGCGCGGCGTCATCTGCGGGAATTTGCAAGGGAATTTCGCGTTAAGCCCGTCGCTCCTGCAACTTGCGGCTGATTCCGCGACGCCGCGTAAGGAAGAATTAAAAATCGGCAACTAGCGTCTTCGGCATCGTTTTGGACCCGGCTCGCGCCGGCATTCACACTTTATCAATCCTGTTGAGGTGCTCCGATGTCGCTTATTGAAACCGGCCATTGCAACGTCGAGCTCAAGCCGGCGCCGATCGAGCCAAGCTGGATCATCGAAGGCAACCCGCAAGCCAGCTCGCATGCGCTCTCGACCAGCGCGGATGGCACCGCCACCTCGCTGATCTGGCACTGCACCGAGGGCAAGTTCAACTGGTACTATGATTTCGACGAGACGATCATGATCCTGGAAGGATCGATCGTGCTCGAAAGCGATGGGCTTCCGCCGAAGCGCTACGGCGTCGGCGATGTCATCTTCTTCCGCGACGGCGCGCATGCCAAATGGCATGTCGAGGGCCATGTCAAGAAGATCGCCTTCTGCCGCAAGACCAGCCCGATCTGGCTCGGCTTCGTGATCCGCGCCGTCAACAAGCTGAAGAAGATGTTCTTCGCCCCCGGCGAGCGTGGCTCCACGAGCCTCGTCGGCGCCAGCTAACTTTCGACCGAGCGCTTCCCAGCGTGAGAAGGGTCGGGACCTCGGTCCCGGCCCTTCTTTCATGTCAGGCCTGTGGCAGCTCGAGCCGATAAAACTCGGTCGCGGTCTGCGAGAACAGTGCCGTCTTCTCGGCTTCGCTCATGGGCGCAGCGATGCGCTTGAAGGCGTTGAAGATCACCTGATAGCTGCACTGGCCCTTGTCCGGCGGGAAATTGCTTTCGAACATCGCGCGCTTCACGCCAAAGGCCTCGATGCAGGTCTCGATATAGGGCCGCCAAGCCGCAGCCGCTTCCTCTGACGATGGCGGCTTCGGGCGCAGATGGAAGTCGTAGCCGAGCAGGCACATCGCGAGACCGCCGAGCTTGACCACGACGTTCTCGCATTTGGCGATCTCGCGGATCGACGCGCGCCAGACCAAGAATTCCTCCTCGCGCCTACCTGCGAAGCGGCCGACGCCGGCCGGCCCGCCGCAATGGTCGAGCACGATGTTCGTGTCGGGAAAGGCACGCGCGAGATCGGTGAGCTCGCCGATCTGCGGATGAAACAGCCAGGCGTCAAAACTCAGGTTCAGCGGCGCCAGGCAGGCAAAGCCTTTGCGGAAAGTCTCGTCGAGCAGCAGTCCCTTCGGCCGGTTGGCATACATGCCGGCAACAGTCGGATCCTCGTCCCAGGCGGAGGAATGGCGGATGCCGCGGAAGCGGCCGTTGCCGGCGGGAATCTCGGCTTCCAGCACCCCCTTGGCCTGCTCGCCGAGCAACAGGTTGGCGTGGCTGACGATGCCGGCGCAGATCGCGGCCTTGCCGTAGCCACCGCTCGCGCTCATCGCGGCGACGCCATTGGCGAACTCGACCTCGCCGACGGGGCGGAATGCCTCCGGCCCGTGCGCGCGATACATCGAGCGGCAGTCGACATAGACCGTGCCGATGATGTTGTGGCCGGAGTTGATGTCGGACACCATCTCCTCGATCAGATAGCGCTGGCCGCCACGATCCCAGAGATGGTGATGCGGGTCGACGATTCTGCGCGCGGGATCGATGACCTCTTCCTGATGCAGCGCGAGCCAGTCCTCGCGCGGATCGGCAAAAAGTCCGCTTTTGTTGGCGGGCATGCTGCTCGCAGCCATCGGCGTCGCTCCCCTTTGTTCTCTTTGCCGGCGAGGCTAACACCACGCGGGCGGGAGCGGCAGCGCGCGTCGCGCAACCGCGCCCTCCGGCAGGAGCAGGGCAGCAGCAGCTCAGGCCGCCCGCCGCGACGCCTTCACGTCTACTATCAGCCGCCAGTCCGGCGCGTTGGCGCCCTTGGCCTCGCCCAGCCAATGGAAGGAATTTTCCGTGATTTTTGTGAAGCTCCAGCGCGAGAGATCGCCAGCCTCAGTCGTGCCCTCCTGGACGATGTCCTCGCCTTTTGCGCGGCCGATCTGCTGGCGGAACACGCTGCGGCCCGGGTCCATCCAAGTGATGCGCCAGGCGTCGATGGTTGGATCGTAGACGCGCAGCGTCGTGCCGTACCAATTGCCGGCAATGGGGAAGGCCGCGGCGCCGGCCGGGCGTGGGATCATCCAGACATCCTGGACCGCGCGCCCTTCCAGCACCCAGCCGAAATGGATTTCGCCGGTGGCGCGGTGCGTGGTCCCGTCGGGCGCGTGGGCCGTGATCTCGGCGTCCCAATCGCCGACGAAGCGGCCGTAGAGTTGCAATGCGCGCGCATGCTCCGCGTTCGGCCCGTCCGCATGCAGGAATTTTGCAAAGTCGCTCATGTCGATCTCCTGTTGCAGGGAAATCAGCACGGCTGAGCCGCGATCGGCTTGGAGAAAATTGCGCCGTCGTCGGCCCCGTCAGACGCCGTCGAGGATGATCACCGTCGGCGTGCTCGGTAAAGAATCCCGTGAAATCCGGAAACTGCGCTCGTACCGCCGGTCGATCTCGAACTCCTGGCCGATCCTGCGCATGAACTCGTCGAGCGGCGTGGCGAAGCGGTGCATCGGCAGCACCACGGAGGAGCGCAGCCGTTTTGTGATGTCAGACATGCCGCCGAGCGACATGGTGTAGGTGCCGTCGATCGGCACCATCACGATGTCGAGCCGCCCGATCTGGGCGAAATGGGAATCGTCGAGCTTGTGGTGGAGGTGGCCGAGATGGCCGATGCAGAGCCCTGCGACTTCGAAGATGAAGATGGAATTGCCGTCGCGGATCATGTCGACGCCGAAATCGTCGCCAAAATAGCGGCGGATGTCGGTCGTGACGTTGCGGATGAAGGCATCTCCGATCCGGGTCGAAACGATCGCCGGCTTGCCGTCCTCGCCCCAGCCATGCAGCACGTTCGGGATGCGCTTGTCGGGATATAGAGTGTAATGCGTGCTGTGGGCTTTGTTCATGGTCGCGACGTCGGGAAGCCGGCCGACCTGATAGGCCCCGCTATAATCGGTCGCGATCCGCAGGCCACCCGGCGTGTCGATGAAATAGGTGGAATGCCCGGCATAGGTGATCTCGACCTCGGCGGCAGCCGCGGCCTGCCGGAACGCGACCGGCGTGACGCGCGGCGGCGCATTCGCCATCGCCAGGCATTCGCTGCGCTGGACTGGCTGCGCGAGGGCAGATGTCAGGGTCGCGCCAAGCAGCGCCAGGGCCGCAGATAGCAGTCGCCACATAGGTCCGTCCCCAGGGAGGGTTTTGCGGAGTGTAACGTGCAATCCGGCTGGCGGCCAACAGGCCGCGATCAACAGCGCGTCAGTGTCGCACCCATCGCGGTTTAGTCCCGCTTGGGGCTGAACTTCCAGGTGGCGGCGACGAGGCTCGCGGTGATCAGGCCGCTGATGAGGCCGGCGATGGGGATCGCCAGCAGCAGCGCGGCGCTCGCCGCCCAGCCGATGGAGGAGAAGGCTTCCGCAAAGGTTGCGAGCCGCGAGGAGGTCTGGCGGCGGCGAAACTGGCTGCGCTTGGCCTGCACCCTGAACCAGAGCTGGATCGCGGTGGCGCAGGCCGCACTGACGATGATCGCGCCTGCCGTGATCGCGGCTTGGCTGACCGAGGCAAAGGCGAGGGCGGCGATCAGGGGCGCGAAGATGACTGTTATGGCGATCAGCACCACCTCGATCTTGGCGCGGATCATGCGCGACGGCGCGAGCGGTGCGGTCGCCACCAGATCGGCGGCATCCTCGCCTGATATGGTCAGCCAGGCCAGGCCGCCCGCGAGCTGTCCCGCCGCCATGACGATCACGGGTGTGATCAGCACCAGCGCGGCAGAACTCTCGGCAAAGCTGCGCCACAACAGCAGCGCCGGCGGCACCAGATAGAGGAGCTGCATCAGCGTCTGCGAGATCAGCCAGGGATCGCGCCACAGCAACATGAACTCCTTGCGGCGCAGCGCCTGCTGCCGCGAGCCGGTGCGGAACCGCCGCTCGCGCACGGACTTGCGGCCGGACGTGCCATAGGCGGCTGCGTCGATCGCGGTGTCGGCAAAGCGGCCCGAGAAGACCGCCATCACGCTGCCGAGCAGCACGAGGCCGAGCGCAAGCAGAAGCAGGAGCGGCTCGCTCTCGCCCATCGTGGCCCGCGCCGGCCACCAGACAATGCTGCCAGTGTCGGGTGCGTGGGCGGCCGCCGCTTCCGAGGTCAGCACCGCGAAGCGCGACAGCGTGCCGTAGGACATGATCGCCGCGATCTGCAGCGCGATGACGAAGCCGGCGCCGATGATCGCGGCGACGATCTGTGCAATGAAGCGCGTCCGCGCCGGCCCGATCAGCCGGAACAGGAGGATGGTGATGGCGATCGCGATCGCCGCGGCCGAGAGGCCCATGGCGACGACCACGCCGAACGCCGCGAGCCATCGCGGCCCGCCGCCGATCACGAGCACGTCGATGAACGGCGTCGACAGCAAGAGCGCCATCGTCGTGATCGCAAGTGCGATCGCGGCGATCCGCACCGAGAACAGGTTGGTGAGCTTTGCCGGCGAGGACATGATGAGATCGAGGTCGGCGCGGGCGTAGAACACGCGCGTCACCGATTCGATCGCCTGCGACAGCATCAGGGCCCAGGCGAGCAGGATTGTGGTCGAGATCACGATCAGCGAGGGCTTGTCGATCGGCATCTGCAGGTCGGCGAAGCGACCGATCACGGCCCAGGCCGGCAGATGCAGGATCGCGGCGAAGATGATGAGGCCGATCACCGCGGCGTGCTTCCGCTTGCGCCGCCCGCCCGTCATCATCGCGAGCCATTCGCGCCAGGCGAGCCGGAGCTCGTGGCGCGCGAACCAGGAGAGGGCCGTGGCCGTGCTCATGCGGCCTCGAGCGTGACCAGCGCGATGAAGAGATCTTCCAGGCTGGTGTCGGTATGGCCGTTCTGCTGGCGCAGCTCGGCGAGCGTACCTTCCGCAACCAGGCGGCCCGATGCGATCACGCCGATCCGGTCGGCCATCCGCTCGGCGACCTCCAGGATATGCGTGGTCATGATGACCGTGCATCCGGCACGGACGCGCTCGGCCAGCAGCCCTTTCAGATGACGCGCCGAGACGGCATCGAGGCCGGTCAGCGGCTCGTCGAGGATGATGAGACGGGGATCGTGGACCAGCGCGCCGGCCAGCGCGACTTTCTGGCGCATACCCTTGGAAAATCCCTCGCAGCGCTCGTGCTTGTGCGGTTCGAGCCCGAGCGACGTCAGGAGTTCCTGCGCGGCAGGTTCGGAGGTTGCGGGATCGATGCCCCAAAGGCCGGCGACAAATTCGAGATATTCGAGCGGCGTCAGCTTGTCGTAGATCATGGGCTCGTCGGACACCCACGCCATCACCTGTTTGGCAGCGACGGGATCGGCGAGGGCATCGACGCCGAAGATCGAAACTGCCCCGGCATCCGGCCGCAACAGCCCCGCGACCATGCGCAGAGTCGTGGTCTTGCCCGCGCCGTTCGGGCCGACCAGGGCATAGAATTCACCGGCATGAATGGTGAGATCGAGGGAATCGACCGCCAAACGGTCAAAACGCTTCGTTAACCCTCGCACGTCGAGTGCCGATTTTTCCGGCTTCATGACAAGGACACCGCCCGGTTTTGCATTGCTCGCGACCATGACCCGAAGATGTTTCGGCACCGTGAATCGCATTGCTGCAAATTCCGTCATCCGGCACGGCATGCTCGACTTTAGCGTTTGTTGACAGCGCTTGGCGGTTCAGGCTGAATTGCGTCAGGGCAAATGACGCACGACAGCGGCACGAACTGCTGCGTAGCGACTGGACACAAGATGCGGCAAGGCGGTCAAAAGAGCCGCTGTTTGCATCGGGGAGGGTGAACGGCCATGCTGGACTTCGTTCAGCAGCTCGTTAGCGGAATCGCGCTCGGCTGCGTGTACGGCCTGATCGCGCTCGGTTTCGTGCTCGTCTACAAGGCAACCGAAGTCGTCAACTTCGCCCAAGGCGATCTGATGATGCTGGGCGGCTTCTTCGCCTTCACCTTCATTGGCATGATGGGCCTCAACTACTGGCTCGGTTTTGCCGGTGCCGTCGCCGCCATGGCGCTGTTCGGCATGCTGGCCGAGCGGGTCGTGGTGCGGCCGATCCTCGGCTATCCGCAATTCTCCATCATCATGGCGACCATCGGGCTCGGCTACTTCCTGCGCTCGATCGCCGGCATGATCTGGGGCACCGACGACTTGAAGATCGAGACGCCGTTCAGCCAGGGCGTGCTGCGTATCGGCGCGCTGGTGCTCGCCTACGACAAGCTTTCGGTGATCGCGGCCACAATCATCCTGTGCGCGCTACTCTATCTCTTCTTCAACAAGACGACGCTCGGCACCGCGATGCGGGCGAGTTCCGAGAACATGCTGGCGGCCTACTACATGGGCATTCCGGTCAAGCGCGTGGTGTCGATCGTCTGGGCGATCAGCGCAGCGGTCGCGACCTGCGCCGGCGTGCTGCTCGCGCCGATCACCTTCATCCATTCCAATGTCGGCCTCGTGCTCGGCCTGAAGGCTTTTCCGGCCGCGGTGCTCGGCGGCTTCGGCTCGATTCCCGGCGCTGTCGTCGGCGGCGTGCTGATCGGCGTGATCGAGAGCATGGCCGGCTTCTATCTGCCCGAAGGCTGGAAGGACGCCGCACCCTATATCGTGCTCCTCGCCGTGCTGCTGTTGAAGCCCGAAGGTCTGTTCGGCCTTCACGTCCGCAAGAAGGTCTGAACGCCATGCGCTTTTTGTTCAAGACCGACTACGAAGACGACATCAAGCTGTTCCCGCATTCCGGTTACTACGTCTCCTACGGCATCCTGATCGCGCTGCTGCTGGCTGCACCCTACGTGCTCTCCAGCTATCTGATGAGCCAGCTCGTCTTCGTCTGCATCTATGCGACAGTCGGCGTGGCGCTCTTGATCCTGACCGGCTTCACCGGGCAGGCCTCGCTCGGCCACGCCGCCTTCCTCGCGATCGGCGCCTACACCGCGGCTTATTTGCAGAAATACAACGTGCCGTTCCCCGTCTACTTCCTCGCCGCCGGAGCTTTGACCGGTCTCATCGGTGCGATGGTCGGCTTTCCCGCCCTGCGCCTGACCGGCATCTACCTCGTCATCGCCACCATCTCTTTTGCCTTGATCGTCGAGGAGATTTTGGCGCGCTGGGAGAGCGTCACCAACGGCAATGAGGGCATGCGGGTCAAGACGCTGTCGCTGCTCGGCGTCGCGGTGCCGCGCGACAGTCCCGCCTTCTATTTCCTGTGCCTGGCCGTGCTGGTGTTGACCATCGTCGGCACGCTCAATTTGCTGCGCTCGCCCACGGGGCGCGCCTTCGTCGCGATCCGCGATTCCGAGACCGCGGCGCGCAGCATGGGCGTCAACGTCGCGCTCTACAAGGTGAAGTCGTTCGCGATCTCTGCGGCGATCACCGGCTTTGCCGGCGTGCTGTTCGCGCACAAGCTCTCATTCATCTCGCCGGAGATGTTCACGCTGCAGCTCTCGATCGAGTTCATCATCGTGATCCTGATCGGCGGCACCTTCAGCCTGCACGGCGCGGTGCTGGGCGCGATCTTCATCGTGATGATCGATCCGTTCCTGACCTATTTGAAGGACGACATGCCCGGCATCATCGCCGGCGTCGCCGCAACCTTCGGGGCGGGCAACGAGCGGGCCGCGAGCATTCAGTCGAGCGTTGCCGCCTTCGCGTCGCTCAACGGGCTGAAAGGCGCGATCTATGGAATCATCATCATGCTGTTCGTGCTGTTCGAGCCGCTCGGCATCTACGGCCGCTGGCTGAAGATCAAGCTCTTCTTCCAGCTCTTCCCGCTCTACAAGCGTGCCACCTTCAAGCGGCAGAAGATCTACGTGAAATCGGAGCGGAACCGATGAGCTATTTTCGCGCCGAGAACCTGTCGCTGCATTTCGGCGGCCTCAAAGCGGTGGATGCCGTCTCCTTCGCGGTCGAGAAGGGCGAGATCCTTTCGATCATCGGCCCGAACGGCGCCGGCAAGAGCTCGATCTTCAACCTGATCTCGCGGATCTACCGGCCGACTTCCGGCCGGATCTATTTCGAGGACCAGGACATCACGGAACAGCCGCCCTACGACATCGCAAAGCTCGGCATCGCCCGCACCTTCCAGAACATCGAGCTGTTCGAGAATGCGAGCGTGCTTGCCAACCTCCTGGTCGGCCGTCACCGGCATTCGACGACGCAGCTCTGGCAGGAGCTGCTATTCCTGCCGAGCGTGCGGGCGAACGAGAAGGTGCATCGGCGCCGGGTCGAGCAGGTCATCGAATTCCTCGACCTCGAGCCCTATCGCGACAAGCTGATCTCGGGCCTGCCTTACGGCGTGCGCAAGGTGATCGAACTCGCCCGGGCGCTCTGCTCCGAGCCAAAGCTGATCCTCCTGGACGAGCCGTCGTCGGGGCTGAACGTGGAGGAGACCGACGACATGTCGTTCTGGATCCGCGACCTGAAGAACGAACTCGGCATCACCGTCCTGATGGTCGAGCACGACATGTCGCTGGTCACCCGGGTCTCCGATCGCGTGATCGCGCTGAACTACGGCCGCGTCCTGGCAATGGGCTCTCCGTCCGAGGTGCAGCAGCATCCCGACGTCGTCGCCGCCTATCTCGGAGCCTGAAGCGATGGATGCAGCCGTCACATCAGACATCATCCTCAAGCTCAGCAATGTCGAGAGCTACTACGGGCCGATCATGGCGATCCGCGGCATCTCGCTCGAGGTGCCGCGCGGCCGCATCGTCACGCTGCTCGGGGCCAACGGCGCCGGCAAGACCACGGTGCTGAAGACGATCTCGGGCATTCTCGATCCGCAGAAGGGCTCGATCGAGTTCATGGGCAAGTCGATCCAGCGCATGGAGGCCGACAAAATCGTGCGGCTGGGCCTCAGCCATGTGCCGGAGGGGCGGGAGGTGTTCCCGTTCCTCTCGGTGCGCGAGAACCTGATGATGGGCGCCTATCCGCGCAAGGACCGTGACGGCGTCGCCGAGGATCTGGAGCGCGTCTACGGCTATTTCCCGCGATTGCGCGAGCGCATCAATCAGCCTGCCGGCCAGCTCTCGGGCGGCGAGCAGCAGATGCTCGCGATCGGACGCGCGCTGATGAACCGGCCGACGCTATTGCTGCTCGACGAGCCGTCGCTTGGGCTGTCGCCGATCCTGGTGAAGGAGATTTTCACGATCATCCGCCGCGTCAACGAGGAGCAGGGCATGTCGATCCTGCTGGTCGAGCAGAATGCCAAGGTGGCACTGGAAACGGCTCATTACGGCTACGTGCTGGAGATCGGCCGTGTCGTCATGAACGACACCTGCGACCGCTTGATGCATTCCCAGGACATCCAGGAATTTTACCTTGGGGCCAAGGAAGCAGGTGCCCGGGGTGAACGGCGCTGGAAAAAGAAGAAAACGTGGCGTTGAAAAGGACTTGGCGTTAGATATGGCTTCCCCTTTTGCGGAGATAGACCGTCGTCAAGGCGGCAGCGAGAAGGGGGCGACAAGGAGGAAACGAGCATGGCCAGACCGGCGGTGCTGACGGTCGCCGACACGATTGCGAAGAGTTTTCTGCTCGCGGCTGAGACGCGTGGCGACAAGCCCGCGATCCGCGAGAAGAAGTTCGGCATCTGGCAGCCGACGAGCTGGCGGCAATGGCTGGGGATCTCGAAGGAGGTCGCCTATGCGCTGCATGCATCGGGCTTCGCACCCGGCGACGTCGCCTCCATCATCGCCAACGCGGTGCCGGAATGGGTTTATGCCGACATGGGCATCCTGTGCGCCGGCGGCGTCTCGTCAGGCATCTATCCGACCGACTCCTCGGCGCAGGTCGAATATCTCGTCAACGATTCCGCGACGAAGGTCATCTTCGCCGAGGACGAGGAGCAACTCGACAAGGTGCTGGCCTGCCGCGCCCGCTGCCCGACGCTCCGCAAGATCATCGTGTTCGACATGGAGGGGCTGAGCGGGTTCATCGACGACATGGTGATGTCGCTTGACGAATTCCGCGCGCTCGGCCGCAACCACATGGTGGGCCGCGAGCTGCTGTGGCAGGAGATGATCGACAGCCGCGGCCGGGACGACCTCGCGGTTCTCGTCTACACGTCAGGCACCACCGGCCCGCCCAAGGGCGCGATGCATGCCAACCGCAGCGTCGTGCATCAGATGCGGCACGCCAATGATTTCATTCCGGCGCAGGAGCACGAGGAGCGGCTGATCTTCCTGCCGCTCTGCCACGTCGCCGAGCGCGTCGGTGGTTATTACATCTCCGTTGCGCTGGGTTCAGTGATGAACTTTGCCGAGAGCCCGGAGACGGTGCCGGACAATCTGCGCGAGGTGCAGCCAACCACGTTCCTCGCGGTGCCGCGCGTCTGGGAGAAATTCTACTCGGCCGTCACCATCGCGCTGAAGGATGCGACGCCGCTCCAGCAATGGGTCTATCGGCGCGCCATCGGCATCGGCAATCGCGTGACCGATTGCCGGCTCGAGGGCGGTCAGCCCTCGCTTTCGCTCAAGGTCGCCAACCGCCTCGCCTATTGGCTGGTGTTCCGCAACATCCGCCGCATGATTGGGCTCGATCGCTGCCGAACCGCCTTCACGGGCGCCGCACCGATCGCGCCGGATCTGATCCGCTGGTATCTCGCGCTCGGCATCGACATGCATGAGGTCTACGGCCAGACCGAGAATTGCGGCGTGGCGACCTTGATGCCCGCGGACCGCATCAAGCTCGGCTCGGTCGGCAAGGCCGTGCCATGGGGCGAGGTCAGCCTGTCGCCGGAGGGCGAGATCCTGATCAAGGGCGACTTCCTGTTCATGGGCTATCTCAACCAGCCGGAGAAGACCGCGGAGACGATCGACCAGCGCGGCTGGCTGCACACCGGCGACGTCGGCGCGATCGACACCGAAGGTTTTGTCAAGATCACCGACCGGATGAAGGACATCATCATCACCTCCGGCGGCAAGAACATCACGCCGTCGGAGATCGAGAACCAGCTCAAATTCTCGCCCTATATCTCGGACGCCGTCGTGGTCGGCGACAAGCGGCCGTATCTGACCTGCCTCGTCATGATCGACCAGGAGAACGTCGAAAAATTCGCACAGGACCACGACATCCCCTTCACCAATTATGCGAGCCTGTGCCGGGCGGTGGAGATCCAGAACCTGATCCAGCGCGAGATCGAGGCGGTCAACGCCAACCTCGCCCGCGTCGAGACCATCAAGAAGTTCTACCTGATCGAACGCCAGCTCACGCCTGAGGACGAGGAGCTGACGCCGACCATGAAGCTGAAGCGCAGCTTCGTGAACAAGCGTTACGCCACCGAGATCGACGCGATGTATCGCGAGCGCGCGGTGGCGTGAGGCGCATGGCCCCGGAAAAGTGGGAACCGGTTTTCCGATAAGGGCCATGCAAGAAAGAGGCTGAGAACAGCGAAGGAGCGATGGCCACGCCCTCCGCGCAACACGGGCCAGGGAGAGGAGACGTCAATGTCGAAATCGTTCAGGGCGGTCGGCCTTGCGGTGGGCGCTGTGGTGCTCGCGCATCTGCCGGCCGCAGCGCAGACCAAAGTCACCAATGAGGGCATCTCGGGAAGCGAGATCGTCATCGGCACCCATCAGGATCTATCGGGTCCGATCAAGGGCTGGGGCGTGCCGGTCTCCAACGGCATGAAGATGGCGGTCGAGGAGGTCAACGCCGCCGGCGGCGTCAATGGCCGCAAGATTCGACTGGTGGTCGAGGACAGCGGCTACGATCCAAAAAAGGCCGTGCTGGCTTCGCAAAAGCTGATCGAGCGTGACAAGATCTTCGCGATGGTCGGACCGATGGGATCGCCGACCGTGCTCGCCGCGCAGGATATTTTGCTCGACGCCGGCGTGCTCCAGCTCTTTCCGCTGACGGCGGCCGAGTTCACCTACAAGCTCGATCCGGCCAAGCCGCAGGAGCGGCTGAAGTTCAGCAACCTCCTTCCTTACGTCGAGAGCACGCGCGCGGCGCTGAAATACATGATGGAGCTGAAGAATTTCAAGAAGCCCTGCATCATGCATCAGGATGACGAGTACGGCAAAAACGTCCTCGACGGCTTCAACCAGCAGCTTACCGCCATGAAGGTGCAGCCGGCCTCGATCACGAGCTACAAGCGCGGCGCCTCCGACTTCAGCGCCCAGGTCGCCAAGATGAAGTCCGACGGCTGCGACCTCGTCGTGCTCGGGGCGATCCTGCGTGAGCCCATCGGCACCATGACCGAGGCCAAGAAGCTCGGCTGGGACGTCACCTTCCTTGGCGCGATCCCTGTCAACGTGATGGAGGTGCCCATGCTCGGCAAGGACGCCGTCGAAGGCCTCTATTCGGCGAGTGCGTTCGAGATCCCCTACGAGGATACGGCCAAGGGCAAGGTCAAGGACTGGCTCGTCAACTACAAGAAGATGTTCGGCACCGACGCCAACAGCCAGGCCATCATTGGCTACAACGCGGTGATGACCTTCGCCTTCTATGCGCAGAAGGCCGGCAAGGACCTGACGGGGCAGAAGATGCTCGAGGCGCTGGAGTCCGGCGACAAGTTCGTCGACATCTTCAACTCGCCGCCGACGACGTTCTCCAAGACCAATCACCTTGCCAACACCATCACCCAGGTGCAGCAGGTCAAGGGTGGCCGCTGGATCCTGGTGAAGGACAATCTGATGTTCTGATTGGCCGGGTCGTTTCACCCTCCCCTGGAGGGGAGGGTCGATCGCGCGAAGCGCGAGCGGGGTGGGGTGATCTCTCAACACGGGCGGCGGCCGACGTGGAGAGACCGTCACCCCACCCCGCTTCGCATTCCGCTTTGCTCCATGCGAAGCGACCCTCCCCCTCCAGGGGAGGGTAAGCGCCTACTGACTCCCCGCCGTGACACCAAAGTCCACCGGCGCGAGCCCGTCCTCCTTGCAGCGCCAGCCGTCGGCCGCCTTCTCGAAGGCAAAAGCCTTCTGGACCCGCAGCCTGCGTGTCACGTTAAAACTGTCCTTGGAAGAACGCTCCTTGGCGACTGACGCGGCTTGCGCGTTGCCCGTCTTGAGGTCCCAGCAGGTGCCCGTGCAGGTGGCCGCAACGCTGCTGCAGCCAGTGAAGGGCGACAGCACGACCATCTCGACCTCGGCCGTGACCAGTGCCTCCTGCGCCGCCACTTCGGTGTCCATCTCGAACACGCGGTTGATCCGGACGAAATTGCCGCACGAATTGGCCGCATGGATCCGGGCGACGCAGAAGTCGACGGCGTCGGTGTTGGGCAGCCGCGCCGCGATCTGGCGGCCGAACACCTTCTTCGGATCGCCCTTGGCGGCCGTGATCTCCGCGGTCCTGCGGATGAGATAGTCTTGCAGGCAGGGCTCCGACGATGTCAATTCGTCCAGCGGCACGTTGTCCTTGCCGACCAGATTGCATTGGCGATCGCGCTCCCGCGTCCAGCGGCCGAATTCGGCGAAGGCAAAGCGCGCTTCGGTCGGATTGAGCTTGCCGATCAGGTCGTGGACCATGTCGTTCAGCTCGGTCTCGGCGAGCGCCAGCGACGGCTCGCTGCAGATCAGCGCGCCGGCGGCCGTGCTCGCTGCCAGGCAATCGAAATTGGGATCGCGCAGGATCGCAGCGCGCTCGAGGGTGACCTTCAGCAGGCACGCCTTGACGGAATCGACCTCCTCATAGGTCACCGTATCGGTGCCGCCAAAAATGCCGCAACCGAGATTGCGTTGCCGGAGCCAGATCGCGTTCTCCTGGATCGCGGGCAGCGGATCGGGCAGGCGGGCCAGGCGTTCCTGGATCGCCGCACCGAGCTTCTCGGCTGCAGCCGCAAGCTCGCCGTCACCGCAAAAGAGCTGGTTGGCGGGATCGCGCTGCCGATCGCAATTGTTCCTGGCAAAGAGCGGCAGCTTGTCGGCGATGGAGCGGTTGGAATTGCCGGATTGAGCAAATGCCGGCGACACCAACAGCGCAAGCACGACCAGTAAGATCAACCGCATTCCACTCGCCCCCGGGCATGGTTGTGGCCATGCTAGCTTCCCGGATGGCGCGAAGGAAAGGGCTTAGGGCCTCAAGGCGCCTCGTTGGCAGCGACCAGCGAGGTACGGGCGTTGTCCCGCTGCGCGGCGACGACCGGCTCGTCGACATATTTCATGACGGCGGCCTGATACAGCACGAACAGCGGCCGGTAGCCCCTCGCATTCTCGTCCTCGACCATGGCCATGCGCCGGTTGTCCAGCATCAGCCAGTGGCCGTCGAGCTTTGCTGCGGCAACCGCATGCTCTTCGCCGGCCTGCGTGTCGCGCACGACCACGATCCGCAGGTCTTCAGGGGCTACGCCGGCAAGACGCAGCGCGGCCATTTTTGCGATCGCATAGTCCTCGCAGTCGCCGGCGCCGCGGGCGAAGGTCGACAGCGGCGGGCTCCAGACGTCGTCGGCGCCGTCGCTGGCCGGCCTGATCGCGAGATTGATGGCGCGGTTGGTCTCGCCGAGCCGGGCGCGGCCTTCGCGAGTCCGCGCCTGGTCGACGATGGCGAGCAGCTTGAGCGCCGCCGGCGAGACGCAGTTTTCGCGATCGCCGTCGCACAGCGCGAGCTGCACCATCTCGTCGTCGAGCTTCTGCTTCATGCCGAACCATTTCTGCCTGAGACCACCATGCGAGATGGCGAAGGCGAACAAGCCGAACGGCTCGCCGGATTTGCGCACAAGTGCGGCGGGTCCCGGCGACAGCAAGGTGCCGGCGCGAAGCTCGGCGGCTGAGCCTGCGAGGATCAATCCGAACAGGACAACAACTGCGCGCCAGGCGCGCGATTTGGCAACGGACTCCATCTGACATCCCCTGTCCGGCATCGTCAGATCCCCCTCGATCCGAGCGTGCCGGCTTTGTTTCTGTGCGGAGATAGTGCGGGGAGGGCCGTGTTGTTCTGCTTAACGCGCCCGGCTGGGGCGCCAAAACCGCGGAACAGCCTGAAACCGGCCTCGCCAGTTTGCGTAAAATTTTACGAATCAGGCGCTAGCTCAGGGCCGGCCGCCGCGAAATGGAACCAATTGCGGGCTCAGGTTGCGGACGAAAGCCGGTTCCTGCGCGATATGGCTAACGAGCTGCCATTTCGCCGGTTCTGTTAGCTAGGTCACAGTTATAGTTCCGTATTTGCCGCAGTATGTTGCAGGGCACTATGTAGGACAGGTGACATAAGTATTCGCTGCTGAATACGAATGTCATTATACTTAGGACTATTGGAAATGCGCTGGGATGAGCGGGGATCTTCCTCGAACTATTCGAGGAAATACACTATTATTTCTTTGCTGATTCGGCCGATGTTACGGCCGAAGGGCTTCGTTGCGCCAATTCTTTCCAGCAATAGATGGTTTCACTAACGACTTGCTAATGATATGCAAGCTTAGGCCATCGATACTTACTTAAAAATTAACGCTTTTACGGTGCCCCGTTGAATTACGCTGGCAAGTTTGACGCCGCGCTTTCCTTGGATGGCCAGGGTTTTCATTCCCCAGCCCATCGCCATGTCGATTTTTTTTCCGTCGAGGGCCACGGCAAGGTTCCGGCGGGCGCCTTCGTTGTTCCCGATCCCAACCTGATCTTCCACGGCGATTTCAAGCGCGCCGGCGTCGACCTGGTGCTGTCCCGCGACGGTCAGGAATTCGTCCTTCACGATTATTTCAAGGGCGAGAAGCGCGCGGCCATCGCTTCGCCCGACGGCGCCCATCTCACCGGGGAACTCGTCGATGCGCTCACCGGTCACGTTCAATATGCCCAAGCCGCCCCCGGGGCCGGCGCTGGCCAGGTCATCGGCCACGTCACCAAGCTCACCGGCGGCGCGACCGCCATCCGCAACGGCGTCTCGATCATCCTGAACAACGGCGACAATGTCGAGAAGGGCGACGTCGTCTCCACCGGCTCGGACGCGACGCTCGGCATCACCTTCATCGACGGCACCGTGTTCGGCCTGTCCGCCAATGCGCGGATGGTGCTGAACGAGATGGTCTACGACCCCAACGGGTCGAACAATTCCTCGTTGCTCAGCCTGGTCGCGGGCACGATCACCTTCGTCGCCGGCGAGACCGCCAAGCACGGCGACATGAAGATCGACACCCCGGTCGCGACCATGGGCATCCGCGGCACCGCCGTGCTGTCGCAGCTCGAGTTCTTCATCCCGCCGCCGACCATCGACAACCCGACACCGCAACCGGAGCCGAAGGTCAGCTTCCAGGTGCTGGTCGAGCCGGACGGCACCACCGGCTCCTACATCCTGTTCGACAAGATCACGCTGCTGCCGATCGCCACCGTCAACCAGGCGGGGCAGATGATCCAGATCAGCGGCGGCAACGTCACGATCGGCAATGCGCTGCTGTCGCCGGAAGTGCAGAAGCTGATCACGGACGTGTTCACGCTGAAGTTCACGGACAACACCAACAATAATACCAAGCTGACCACGAACTTCACCGATACGGTCACACCCGACAGCAATGGGCTGCTGTTCAAGACAGTGGCCGGTGCGGAGGTGCTCGCGACCTACGTCAACACGGTCAACACCGGGAACAATGGGACGCCGCAGGACACCAGGACGGTCGCCGATCGCATTCCCGGCCCGCCGAACGCCGTCGTGCTCGACAGCAATGGCCAGCCAAGGGTGGCCTTCACGCTGACCGAACTGTTCAACAAGACGGGTGATACCGGTACGGACAGCGTCGGCGGCCGGATCAGTTTCGTCGACGTCAATCTCGGCGACAGGCCGACGGTGCAGATTGACTTCAAGTCCGTCACCTATCAGAACGCCAACCATCAGGACGTGACGAGCGGGCTGTCCGCGCTGCAGAAGGCCGATGTCGCCGCGACCGAGGTCAAGATTGTCGTTACTCCCGACGCCGGCAATACCAACAACGGCTCGGCGCAGTGGAGCTACAGCGTCCCTGACAAGGCCTTCGACTTCCTCGCCGCCGGCGAGGTGCTGACGCTGACCTACATGGTCCGTGTCGACAACAATTTCAGCGTCAACCCCGAAACTGCCTTCATCCCGATCACCATCACGATATCAGGCACCAACGACAAGCCGGTGATCGCGACCAGCGTGCCGACCATCACCTTTGCCGGCGGCACCAGCGTTCCCGGCGGCCCGCTGACCTCAAGCGTTCCGACCTCGGGCACCCTGACCTTCACCGACGTCGACCTCACCGATACGCACACGGTCTCGGTCAAGCTGACCAGCGCCAGCCTGCCCGGCGGCACCGTGCCGCCGGCGCCGCTCGCGGCGTTCCAGAACGCGCTCTCGGTCTCGCTCGCCGGCCACGACAGCACCGGCAGCGGCACTGGCGTCATCAGCTGGTCGCTGGCCGATCTTCCGGTCTATCTCGCCGATTTCATCCCGGAGGACGCGGTCCTGACGCTGACCTACACGGTTACGCTGACGGATTCGCAAGGCGCGACCTCGACGCAGACCATCACAGTCACCATCACGGGCACCGACAGCCCGGCGGTGGTCTGGATCGCGACCGCGCAGGCGGGCTCGCCTCCCGGCGGCTTCTGGAAGGACGGGGCGAACTGGGAAACCGGCACCGTGCCGACGATCGACGACGACGTCATCGTCATCACCGACCAGTTGCATGGCCTGACGCCCTCTTATCCGGTCACGATCGACGAGGCGGCGTTCGCGAAATCGCTGACCATGAACGATTTCGGCGGCCCGCCGCCGGAAGTGATCAACAACAGCTCGCTGACGATCGCGGGCGCCCTCAACCTCAGCGCCGATTCGATCCTGACCAATTCCGTGACGGGCACCATCACCGTCGGCGGCAAGGCCGAGATCCTCGACACCAGCGTGCTGACCAATGCCGGCCAACTGACGCTTTCGGCCGGCGGTGATTTCGGCAGCCAGACCACGATCACCAATTCCGGCACGCTGGAGCTGGCCGGTGGCACGCTCAATCTGCTCGGCACCGTCGACAACACCGGCGGCACGTTCCAGGTCGACGGTGGCGCCACGCTGGCGCTCGACAGCGGCACCATCGACGGCGGTACGGTTACGATCGCGGGCACGCTGGAGCTCGACGGCAGCAGCGTCATCAAGAACGGTACGCTCGGCAATTCCGGCGCGGTTGATGTCAACGGAACCGCCGAATTCGACAATGAAGCGGTCGACAATGCCGGCGGCACGATCACGATCGCCGCGGCCGGCGCGCTGGTTCTGAGCGGCAGCACGGTGACCGGTGGCACCGTCACCGACAACGGCACCATCCACGTCACCGGCAACAGCGCAATCAACGGCGCCTCCGTCACGGGCGGCGGCATCACCGTCGATGCGGCCAAGACGCTGACCCTGAATAATACGACCGTCACCAACAGCACGATCATCGACAACGGCACGGTCAAGGTCGATGCCTCGAAGACGCTGAACATCAACGGCGTGGCCGTGACCGGCGGTGCCTTGAGCGTATCGGGCACGCTAAAGTCTTCCGGCGCGAGCTCGACCACCAACACGGCCATCACCAACAATTCGGTGATCGAGGCCATCGCCGGTCTCCTGACACTGTCAGCCACGACGTCGGTTGCGATCGCCAACAGCGGCACGCTGCGGGCCAATGGCGGTGAGCTCGACATTTCCGGCGAAGCGGTCACCAACACCGGCACGCTGGCCGCGATCAACGACTCTACGCTGAAGCTGATCTCGACGACGGTGACCAACACCGGCGGCACCGTTTCGGTGGAGTCAGGTTCGACCCTCGACCTCTCCGGCGCGACCATCACCGGCGGCACGCTGACGATCTCGGGCACGCTGGAATCGACCGGCATCAGCGCGATCAACGACGCCGACATCACCAATACCGGCACGATCACCGTTACCAGCGGCACGCTGACGATCGACCCGCCGGTCGTGCACACGATCACCAACCAAAATGTGATTGAGGCCAATGGCGGCACGCTCGACATCATCGGCGACCTGATCGTCAACACCGCGACGCTGCAGGCGATCAACGGCGGCACGCTGAAGCTCACCAATGTCACGGTCACCAATGCCGGCGGCACGGTGTCGACCGACGGCACCTCAAAACTCTATCTGACCGGTGTCTCGATCAACGACGGCACCTTGAGCAATGCCGGCAATCTCTATGGCGTGTCGGGCACCAACACGATCACGGCCGCCGTCACCAATACCGGCACGATCGAGGTGCAGGGCGGCACGCTGGATCTGGCGGGCGGCCTGACCGGCGCCGGCACGCTGATCATCGACGACGGCGCGACGCTGGCGCTTGGCGGTGCCGACGCCCAGACCGTCACCTTCGCGGGCGGCACTGACACGCTTCAGCTTGATAAGGGTGCAGGCTTCACCGGCACGATCGCGGGCGAGGCGTCGACCGGCGGCACCTTCACCGTCACCGGCAACGGCAACATCAATTCCACCAAGGGCGATGCGCTCGACTTCACGGCCTCGGGCGGCACGGTCGGCAATGCCGCCGACATCGTGTTGACGCCGACGGGCACGCTGACCGGCGCGACCAATGGTATCGTCGTCACCCAAAACGGTGTCGGCGACATTTCGCTGACCACCGGCGGCGACGTCACGGGCCTGTCCGGCGACGGCATCGTGCTGCATCACGGCGCGAGCGGCGCTGGCGATATCACCGCGACGATCGGCGCCTGCGTCACCGGTGCGGTCGGTCTCGACGTGCTTGCCAATGGCGACGGCGACGTCACCATCACCAACAACGGCACGATTACCGGCACCACCGGGGTCGGCATCCACGTCACCCAGGACGGCGCGGGCGCAACCGGTTCGACCCACATCACCAACACCGGCGCGGTGGTCGGTGCCGATGGCGAGGCCGCGATCTCCATCCAGGAGAATGCGACCGGCACGGCGCTGATCGACAATTCCGGCACCATCGGCCCCGACGGCGCCGGCACGGTGACGTCGACGACGGTGGCGATCCTCGAGACCGGCGGCGCCGTCACCATCAACAACAGCGGCGAGATCAACGGCAACATCTCGGTTGCGACTGCGACCTTCAACAACGAGGCCGGCGGCACCTGGACGGTGTCGGGCACCTCTGTGTTCGGCACCCTGTCGACGATCGACAACGCCGGCACGATCGATCTGCGCGACGGCGCCTCGATCGCCAGCGCGGATGGCTTGACCTTCGCCATCACCAATTCCAATGCGATCGACAGTTGGGGCACGAATTCGATCACGGGCACCATCACCAACACCGGCACGATCGAGGTCGACAGCGGAACACTGACGCTGTTCGGTTCGCTGTCGGGTTCGGGCTCCGTCGCCATCGACGCCGATGCGACGCTCAAGCTCGAGGGCTCGGTGACGCAAACCGTGACCTTCTCTGGCGGCAACGCCGAGCTCGAGATCGGCACCACGAGCTTTGACGGCACCATCGCGGGCCTGTCGTCGACCGACAAGATCGACCTGACGACGATCAAGTACGACATCGGCACCACGGCGACCTATGACGCGGTGACCGGCGAGCTCACCGTCAGTGACACCTACGGCCACAGCATCACGTTAAAACTGTCCGGCGACTACAGCAACGCGCATTTTGCCGGCAGCGACGACGGCAGCGGCAACACGCTGATCACGCTGAATGCTGCCGACGACGTGCCCGCCTTCGACGCTGCCGAGACCTCGCAAAGCACGAGCTTTGCCGAGCTCGACAACACCACGGGCTCCTCGAGCACGGATCCGGCGCCGGCGGCGACCGGCACCATCCATTTCACCGACATCGACCTGACCGACCGGCCGACCGCGTCCGTCACGGACAATGCCGTGACCTGGACCGATGCCGACCACAGCACCGATCTCTCCGCGTCGCTCACTTCAGGCCAGATCAGTGCCATCGAGCAGGCGCTGACGCTTCAGCAGAGCGGCAACACCAACAACGGCGCCATCGGCTGGACCTATTCAATCGCCGACGGCGCGCTGGACTTCCTCGGCGAAGACCAGACCGTGACGCTGCTATCCACCATCACGCTCGACGACCATCAGGGCGGTACCGACACTGCGCAGGTCAAGGTCACCATCACCGGCAAGAACGATGCGCCCGCCATCACCGCCGAGAGCGGTGACAGCACCCGCGCGACCCAACCGGAGACCGATGACGGACAGACGGCGCGGGGCACGCTGACCCTGTCGGACGCCGACGTCACCGACCACGTGTCGGTGTCGCTCGGCCACCTCGACGTCTATCTCGACGGCGTGCTCCAGACCGATACGGTCGGCGGCATCTCGCACGACACGCTCGCGACCTATCTGACCCTGCCGTCGGGCGATATCCTCGACGGCACCGGCACGCACGCGCAGTTCACCTGGGAATTCAACTCCAGCGGCGAGGCCTTCGATTTCCTCGCCAACGGCCAGACGCTGTCGCTGCAATATACGATCGTGCCGAGCGACGGCCACACCTCGGCCGGGACCGGTGAGCAGGTCGTCACCATCGAGATATCAGGCACCAACGACGCGCCGACACTCGATTCCGCGACGCTCGCCTCTGTCGTCGGCAACGACAGCGATCCGGCCGGCAGCACCGTCAGCGATCTCTTTGCGGGCAAGTTCCACGATGCCGATGCCGGCGCGAGCCTGAAAGCCATCGCTGTCACCGCCGACAATGCGACGGCCACCGAGGGCGTCTGGCAATACGAGGTCGCCGGAACCAGCCAGTGGATCGACATCGGATCGGTCGACGACCAGCACGCGCTGGTGCTCAGCCCCGACACGCTGATCCGCTTCGTGCCGGCGGACGGGTTCACCGGCACCCCGGGCACGCTCGGCGTTCACGCCCTCGATGACACCTATGCCGGCGCCGTCACGGGCGCATCGGCAGTGACGATCGACCTCACGAGTACGGGCACGGGCGGCACCACGCCGGTGTCGGACACCGTCGCCACGATCGGTACCAGCGTGACGGCCCCGGCCGGCGGGCCGGTCATCGATACCGAGAGCTTCCTGATCGAGCACGTCAGGGAGAGCATTCCCCCCGTCGACGTCATCACCAATTTGGTGGTCACCGACACCGATCCGGGCGCGTCGACGGATCATTTCACCGTCACCGCAACGACCGCCCATGCGCCCGGCAGCAGCGTCTATCTGTCCTCGGAGTCCGGCTTGCTCAGCGAGATCAATCTGGGCTTCGAGAACGGCGTCACCTACGATCCAGGCCTGTCGCCGCCGGATACCGACCAGATCACGCTGACGGTCACCGATTCCGCGGGCCGCTTCGACACGGTCCACTTCATCTTCAACGAAGCCGGGGAAGGCCAGGGCATCACGCTGGAAGGCACCGACGGCAAGGACGTCATCTTCGCAACCGAGAGCAGCGACACGCTGATCGGCGGCGCTGCCAAGGACCAGTTCGTGTTCGCGCCGGGTTCGCCGCTGGTCATCGTCGAGCACACGGTCAAAGATTTCGAGGTGGGCGTCGACAAGATCGACCTGCGGCTGTTCGATGGCGTCGATTCATGGACCGACGTCAACAAGACCCAGGTGGGCAACGATACGGTGCTGACCGTCGAGGATCACGACACCATCCTGCTCAAGAACGTACTCGCCAGCAGTCTAAGCGCCGGCGACTTCATCGTCACGAACCACGGTGGCGGCATTCCTTGAGCCCCGCCGGTCGGTCGTGCGGCCCCACGGTGGCGAAAAATCGCGGCTTTTCGCGCCAAAAGGCGTAGCCAACCGTCCGCGAACGCTCCAAGATCGAACCGGAACCCAGGGCGGGAAGTCCAACAGGCATGAAGCGGCTGAGGATATGGCGGCGGTGGTTCGCGCGGAAGTTCGGCTACGCGCGGCTGGTCTGTCTTGCGCTCCTCGTCGGCTTCGCCGCCTTGCGCATCGCCGATCCTGCCCCAGTCGAGGAGCTTCGCGTCCGCACCTTCGATCACTTCCAGGCCTGGGACTCCCGCAAGAAGACCGCAAGGCCCGTCGTCATCGTCGACATCGACGATCGGACCCTGAAGGCGGTCGGCCAGTGGCCATGGCCGCGGACCAAGCTTGCGGACCTCATCACCAATCTGACGCGGCTCGGTGCCGCCGCGATCGCCTTCGACGTGATGTTCCCCGAGCCCGATCGGCTCAATCCCGATATCGCGGTCGAGTCCTTCCGTAGTCTGGACGAGGCGACGCGTGAGAAGTTGAAGGCGCTTCCGAGCAACGACCAGATGTTTGCCGAGGCGATCAAGCGTTCCCGCGTCGTGCTCGGCGAGGCCGGCCTTCCGGTCAGCAATTCGGAGCTCGACAAGAAGCTTCCGCAGACTGGACTGGCCACTCTGGGTGAGGATCCGCATCCTTTCCTGTTCGAATTTCCCGGCTTGCTGCGAAACATTCCGGTGCTCGAGGCGGCCTCCTCCGGCCGGGGTCTCCTGACCATCAAGCCCGAGCGCGACGGTATCGTGCGGCGGACGCCGATGATCACGCAGGCCCAGGGCGTGATCCTGCCGTCGCTGACCTTCGAGATGCTGCGCGTGGTGTCGGGCTCCAGCACCATCCTGGTCAAGACCGACAAGGAAGGCATCCGCAGCATCGGCGTGAAGGGCTTTACGATCCCGACCGACAAGAACGGCCAGCTCTGGGTGCATTTCGCCAAGCAGGATCCCACGATCTACGTGCCGGCAGTTGATGTGCTGGAAGGGCGTGTTGCGCCGGACAGGATCGCGCAACGGCTGGTGCTGATTGGCACCTCGGCAGCAGGACTCAACGACATCAAGACGACGCCGGTTGAGCCCGCCATGCCCGGCGTCGAAATCCACGCTCAGGTGCTGGAGAGCGCGCTGACTGGCTCGATCGTCTCGCAGCCGAACTACGGCATCGCGATCGAGTTTTTTGCCGCCATGATCATGGGCATTTTGGTGATCGTCTTCGCGCCGAAGTTCGGGCCTGTCACGCTGGTCGGCGTCGGCGCGCTGTTCGCTTCGGTGTTGATCGGCTTCTCCTTGTACTATTATATGCGCTATCGCCTCTTGATCGATGCGACCTATCCGCTGTTCTCGACCACCGCGATCTATTTGACGCTGATCTTTGCAAGCTTCGTGCGCGAGCAGCAGCAGCGCAAGCAGATCCGAGGCCAGTTCGCGCAGTACATGTCACCGGTGCTGGTCGAGCAGATGGCACAGTCGCCGGAAAAGGTCGTACTCGGCGGCGAGGAGCGCGAGTTGACGATCATGTTCTCCGACGTCCGCGGCTTCACCACGATCTCGGAGAGCTACAAGCACGATCCGCAGGGCCTGATCGCGCTGATGAACCGCTTCCTGACGCCGCTCACCGACGTGATCATCGAAAAGAAGGGCTACGTCGATAAGTACATGGGCGACGCCATCATGGCGTTCTGGAACGCACCGCTCGATGACAAGCAACACGAGATCAACGCCTGCGAGGCGGCGGTCGCCATGCTCGAGCAGATCGACGAGGTCAACAAGGACCGCGAGGAAGAAGCCGCCGACGGCGGCCATGTGTACATCCCGCTCAATGTCGGCATCGGCCTCAACACGGGTATAGGCGTGGTCGGCAACATGGGGTCCGACCAGAAGTTCAACTATTCGGTGCTCGGCGACAGCGTCAACCTGGCCTCGCGCCTGGAAGGGCAGACCAAGGAATACGGCTTCCCGATCATCGTCGGCTCGAAGACCGCGCTTGCTGCCAGGGAAAAATTCGCGATCCTCGAGCTCGACTTCATCATGGTCAAGGGCAAGACCGAGCCGGAGGTGATCTACGCCATCGCCGGCCGCGAGGACGTCATGCACTCGGCCGCTTTCCAGCGCCTGCGCAACATCACCATCGAGATGCTCGCCTGCTACCGCAGCCGCGACTGGCAGGGCGCGCTCGATGCGATCGAGCGCGGCCGCAAGAGCGAAGACGCCGACACGCTGGAGAAGCTGTTCAATCTCTACGAGTCGCGGATCGAGGAGTTCAAGGAATCCCCGCCGCCCGACGACTGGAACGGCGCATTCGCGCTGTTGACGAAGTAGCGTTGGCGTGAGGAGGTCGCTCGCGACACATTTCCGGTGTCGTCCTGGCGAAGGCCAGGACCCATAACCCCTGGGAGTAATCGCGGGGCGAATCTGGCAACCACGAGTCTTCGCCAAACCACTTCCTGTGGTTATGGGTCCCGGATCTGCGCTTACGCTTGTCCGGGACGACGGCGGTGATTGTTGAAGCCGCCAGCCTCAAGCTGCGCCCGCCGCTACTCCGCCGACAGCCGCACCATCTGCCGCCCGCCGTTCATTTCCTTGAGGCGATTGACGTAGTTCTCGGGACGCAGCCAGCGCACCGGCGTCTTCAATCCCATGAAGCTTGCGATGCTGCCGATGAACGACGTGCAGTTGGCCGTTTCGGCGTTCCACACCAGTGAGTTCGCCTGCAACTGCTTGATGTAGGCGAACACCCGCTTTGCGTCCGCCTCGCTCAGATAGACCCGGTAGTTCGCGGTCAGATATTCCGGATCGAGATCGCCATAGCTCGCGCCGGTCTCGGCCGGCACAAATGTCAGGTGCCCGAGCACATAGGTGAAGGTTTCTCCGACCGGCGTGAGGCCCGCGACTTCGACGGCGCGTTCGCTCGTCTTGCCGTACCAGACGAAGGCATGGCCCCAGCTCGCAGCGGTCCTTGCCCTGAAGTCGACGTAGTAGGGCCCCTTGGTAGCGGCCTGCCGTCGGCCGGCCGGCGCTTCGCTGGACACAAGCGCATTCGCGTCAGCGATGCGCTTGTGCTGTTCGTGTGCGGATGCCGATGAACTCACGCATGGAAGCGAGGCCGCGAGTGTGACACCCGCAAGCAGCGACAATCCCAATCTCTGAAGAGAACGCGCCACGCTCACCCCCACCAAGTTCAACGACGCGCGTGTGCGCTTAGTAGCGCGAGACGACCGGGCCGGGCGCCTTGCCGATGGGAGCTTTTCCGACCGGGGACTTGCCAATCGGCATCTTGCCGACGACGGGCGCTTCCGAATAGACGGGCGCAGGCTGGCGACGCGGCAGGTCGGCGGCGCTGGCGGCAGTCACCACGGCAAGCGTAGCACCGGCGGCAATAACGAACTTGATCACGGCAGATTCCCCATGAAGTTGGACGACACACAATAATGCCTGCCGGGCGTAAGCCTGCAGGCATGCAGTGCACATGATCGATGGAATGCGACGACAGTGCGGCGCGAGCTTTGCCGAATATGTCTGAGATGAGGCGGTTGTGAGACTCGGGACGAGGCCGCGTGCTACATGGCAATCCCGGGATCAGGCCATAGCCGCGCGCCGCAGGAGGGACCAGCATGACACGACCGACGCCCAAAGCGATCAAGGCAACCGCCGAGACCGCAGGCATCCCCGTGGATGACGAGACCGCAACCCGCATCTCCAACTCCATCGGACCGGCCTTCGAGGGCTTCTCGGTCATCGCCGGCACGCTGCCGTTTGATCTCGAGCCTTCGCACTTCGTGCTCGCGCAAACCGCGAAGGTGACGAAATGAGCCAGGAAATGAGCCAGGGAATGAGCCAAGACCCGGCCTTGATGACGCTCACCGAGGTCGCGCGCGCGATCGCGATGAAGCAGGTCTCCTCGCACGAGGTGACGCGCGCGCTGCTGCACCGCATCGCGCAGTGGCAGCCGCATCTCAACGCCTTTGTGTCGATCGAATCCGAGGCCGCGCTGAAGGCGGCAGAAAGTGCCGACGCCGCGCTCGCCAAGGGCGAGGTCCGCGGGCCGCTGCACGGCGTGCCGCTCGCCCACAAGGACATGTATTACGACGCCGGCCATATCGTGACCTGCGGCTCGCTGATCCGGCGCGATTTCGTTGCGACGACGACGTCCACCGCCTTACAAACGCTGAAGGATGCCGGCCAGGTCCGCCTCGGCACGCTGCACCTCGCCGAATTCGCCTATGGTCCGACCGGCCACAACAGCCATTACGGTCCGGTGCGCAACCCCTGGAACGTCGCGCACATCACCGGCGGCTCGTCCTCGGGCTCCGGTTCCTCCGTCGCGGCGCGATTGACCTATGCCGCGCTCGGCTCCGACACCGGCGGCTCGATCCGCATGCCCGCGCATTTCTGCGGCGTCACAGGCCTGAAGACCACCGTCGGTCGCGTCAGCCGCGCCGGCGCGATGCCGCTGTCGCAATCGCTCGACACCGTCGGTCCGTTGGCGCGAACCGCGGAAGATTGCGCGCTGCTGCTGGCGCTGATGGCGGGCCCCGATCCCGAGGATGCCACTGCGAGCCACGAGCCGGTTGCCGATTATATTGCGGCGACCAAGGGCTCGTTAAAGGGCCTGAAAATCGGTGTGCCCGCGTCGTATTATGTCGACGATCTCGATGCCGAGGTCGCGCGCGTGCTTGAGGAGACCATCGCGGTGCTCAAGCGCGAAGGCGCTGACATCGTCAAGGTCGAATTGCGCGATCAGCGGCAATTGTCGGCCGCTTGCCAGCTCGTGCTGGCGGTCGAGGCGGCTGCCTTCCACAAGCGCTGGCTGATCGAGCGCCCGCAGGATTATGGCCCGCAGGTCTTGATGCGCCTGCAGAACGGGCTCGCGATTCCCGCCGTCACCTATCTCGAGGCGATGCGCTGGCGCGGCCCGGCGCTCGCCGCGCACAATGCGGCGACGGCTGGTGTCGATGCGGTGATCGCACCGGCGTCGCCGATCCCTGCGCCGACCATTGCGGAGAGCGATGTCGGTGCCGGTCCGAACGCCGGCGCGCTGCTGCAGCGGCTGACGCTGTTCACCCGTCCCGTCAACTATCTCGGCCTGCCGTCGCTCACCGTGCCGTCCGGCTTCACCGAGGGCGGTCTGCCTGTTGGCATGCAGTTCATCGGCCGCTCCTTCGACGAGGCGACGCTGCTCACCATCGGCGCCGCGTTTCAGCGGGCGACCGATTATCACGACAAGGTGCCAAAGCTGCCGTCATGACTGCCGCCGGACGTGCACGTGGCGACGGATTCTCTTTACCTGGACTTGAGTTATCGCTGTTCACCGGGACCATCCGGTGCCGGACCTGTTCTACTGTGCATGGGGTTGTTTCGACATTTGGGTCGGAGCGATCCGCCGGAGAGACGTGAAGCACATTCACACCCCGTTCATCCCGGTTCCCGTTCCATGCGGCCGTTCACGGAGAGGGACCTCACTTATGTACATTTCCAACGAAGGCCTGCTCGTTATCCTGTTCGTCGGCCTCGTGGCCGGCTGGCTCGCCGGCAAGATCGTGCGCGGCGCGGGCTTTGGCATCATCGGCGACATCCTGATCGGCATCGGCGGCGCGCTGGTGGCGAGCCTGCTATTCCCCAGGCTCGGGATCCGGCTGGGAACCGGGCTCGTGTCCGAGATCATCTATTCCGCGATCGGCGCGGTCATCCTGCTTCTGGTGGTGCGGCTGTTGCGCGGCCGCGGACGGTTCTAGCGCGCATCACATCCCGCGACGCCGCCCGCCGTGATGTCTTGAAACATCGCGGCGGGCGCCAGAACTGTGAAATTCCGGACTTGCGCCGGCCCGCAACTGCGGTAGAGGTCTCGGCGGAGGGCCTCAAGCTTAATTGGGGCTTCAAGGTTATTGCGCTACGTTGGACGATACCCCGAAAACTCGATATTAATCTGGGTCCAGTACCCTAGAATTGCTTGCGAAATCAGGGGTTTTTGTTCCCCTGACCGGTTCAGACGAACAGACCAGAAAGAGACCAGGCTGATGGCAGCGGTTCCCGGCGTGCGCCGTTCCGAACTCGGTGACGCCTTGCGGGCCTGCCGCAGCGCGTTCGTCGGCGTCGGGTTGATGAGCTGCATGATCAACCTGCTGTACCTGACCGGGTCGATCTTCATGCTCGAGGTCTACGACCGGGTGCTGCCGAGTCGCAGCATCCCGACGCTGGTCGGCCTCATCATCCTCGCCGGCGGCCTCTACATGGCGCAGGGCGTGCTCGATCTGATCCGCGGCCGTATCCTGGGTCGCGTCGGCACCGCGCTCGACGAGGCCCTCAACAAGCGGGTGTTCGACACCATCGTGCGCCTGCCGCTCCTGGTCGGCGGCCGCAACGAGGGTCTCCAGCCGTTGCGCGACCTCGACAACGTCCGCTCCTTCCTCGGCGGCATGGGGCCGAGCGCGTTCTTCGATCTGCCCTGGCTGCCGCTCTATCTCGCCATCTGCTTCGCCTTCCATGTCATGATCGGCGTCACCGCGCTGGTCGGCGCCATCATCCTGGTCGGCCTCACCCTCGTCACCGAGTTCATGTCGCGCCGGCCGGCGCGCGAGGCGATGACGCTGGCGGCACGCCGCAACGACCTCGCCGCATCCAGCCGCCGCAACGCCGAGGTGCTGGTCGCCATGGGCATGGCCGGCCGGCTCAATGCGCGCTGGAGCGAGACCAACGAAAAATACCTCGAAGGCAATCAGCGCGCGAGCGACGTCGCGGGCGGCTTGGGCGCGGTGGCAAAAGTGCTGCGCATGATGCTGCAATCGGCGGTGCTCGCGGTCGGCGCCTATCTCGTCATCCACCAGGAGGCGACCGCCGGCATCATCATCGCGGGCTCGATCCTCTCGGCCCGCGCGCTCGCGCCGGTCGATCTCGCGATTGCGCATTGGAAGTCCTTTGTCGCCGCGCGGCAGAGCTGGCAGCGCCTCAATCGCCTACTGGAGCAGATGCCGCCGCAGGTGATGCAGACCCAGTTGCAGGTTCCCTCCGGCAAGCTGTCGGTCGAAGCCGTCAGCATCGTGCCGCCCGGCGATCAGCGCATGATCGTGCAGGAGGTGACGTTTGCCCTCAACGCCGGCAGCGCCCTGGGCGTCATCGGCCCGAGCGGGTCCGGGAAATCGTCATTGATCCGCGCTCTCGTCGGCGTCTGGCAGCCGGTGCGCGGCAAGGTGCGGCTCGACGGTGCCGCGCTCGACCAGTGGACGTCTGACGTGCTCGGCCGCTACATCGGCTATCTGCCGCAGGACGTCGAGCTGTTCGCCGGCAGCATCGCCCAGAACATCAGCCGTTTTGATCCCGAGGCAACGTCCGAGGGTATCATCGCGGCGGCCAAGGAAGCCGGCGTGCACGAGATGATCATCAAGATGCGCGAGGGTTACAACACCCAGGTCGGCGAGCAGGGCACTTCGCTCTCCGCAGGGCAGGCCCAGCGCGTGGCGCTGGCGCGCGCGCTCTACGGCAATCCGTTCCTGATCGTGCTCGACGAGCCGAACTCCAATCTCGACACCGAAGGCGACGAGGCGCTGACGCGCGCGATCCGCGCCGCGCGCGAGCGCGGAGCGATCGTCGTCGTCGTCGCGCACCGGCCGATCGGCGTCGAGGCCGTCGACCAGATTTTGGTGCTGCGCGACGGGCGCATGCAGGCTTTCGGGCCGAAGGAACAGGTGCTGTCGCAGGTGCTCCAGCCGCGCGTCGCGCCGCCCGCACCGATCAAGATCGTCAGCGAAGGCGGAGTGGCCAAACCATGAGCACGATGGCGCTTCCGGCTGCGAAACCCGCGGCAAAGAAGACTGCCCGGCAGTCGATCAAGTCCCACCTCATGATCGGCCTTGCGATCGTGGTGCTGCTGGCCGGCGGGCTCGGCGGCTGGGCCTCGACCGTGCTGATCTCTGGCGCGCTGATCGCGCCGGGTCAGGTCGTCGTCGAATCCAACGTCAAGAAGGTGCAGCATCCGACCGGCGGCGTGGTCGGCGAGTTGCGCGCCCGCGACGGCGACGTGGTCAAGGCCGGCGACGTCGTGGTGCGGCTCGACGACACCGTCACCAAGGCGAACCTCGCGATCGTCACCAAGAATCTCGACGCGGCGATGGCGCGCGCGGCGCGGCTCCAGGCCGAGCAGCGCGGGGTTTCCAGGATCGAATTCCCGCAAGCACTTCTCGATCGTGCCGGCGATCCCGACGTGATGATCCTGCTCGACAGCGAAGGCAAACTGTTCGACGTCCGCGTCAACGGCCGCGCCGGCCAGAAGGCCCAGCTCAACGAGCGCATCACGCAGTTGAAGGAGGAGATCGCCGGTCTCAGCGCCCAGGAAAAGGCCAAGGACCAGGAGATCGCGCTGGTCCAGAACGAGCTCACCGGCGTGCGTGAGCTCTACGACAAGCGCCTGGTGCAGATCTCGCGCCTGACCCAGCTCGAGCGCGACTCTGCCCGCCTCAACGGCGAGCGCGCGCAGTACATCGCCGCCCGCGCCCAGGCCAAGGGCAAGATCACCGAGACCGAACTTCAGATCATCCAGGTCGACAAGGACGTGGTCAGCGAGGTCTCGAAGGACCTGCGCGAGACCAACGACAAGATCGGCGAGTTGATCGAACGCAAGGTCACCGCCGAGGACCAACTGCGCCGCGTCGACATCCGCGCGCCGCAGGACGGCATGGTGCTGCAATCGACGGTGCACACCGTCGGCGGCGTCGTCACCGCCGGCGACGCGATCATGCTGATCGTGCCGCAGGCCGACGACCTTCAGGTCGAGGCCAAGGTCAACCCGATCGACATCGACAAGCTTCAGATCGGCCAGAAGACGCTGCTGCGCCTCTCCGCCTTCAACCAGCGCACCACCCCGGAGCTCAACGGCGTCGTCACCCGCGTCTCACCTGATGTCACCACCGACCAGCGCACGGGGCAGAGCTACTACACCATCCGCGTCTCGATGCCGGCGGAGGAGGTCGCCCGCCTCGGCGACGTCAAGCTGATCCCGGGCATGCCGGTGGAAGCCTTCGTGCAGACCGGCGACCGAACCATGCTGTCCTACCTGATGAAGCCGTTCCACGACCAACTGATGCGGGCGTTCCGGGAGAAGTGACGCGAGTGCTGGTCCGGAAAAGTGCGAAGCGGTTTTCCGACGAGATCATGCTCAATTATTGAGGGTCATCCCGGGGCGCGCGTCAGCGCGAACCCGGGATCTTGTGCCACAGGCTGGATCTATATCGTTGATCCGCCCCGACACCGCACCCGCGAGGTGGCCCCCCCTCCGCCGCAACACTCCTGACGTCTCCGTGAGCGCGCGCGTCCCCTGGAATATCTCCGCCGATGCCGGGTTATCACTTCGTCCGGGGCGGACATGTCAGGTGATCCGGAGACGCAAATGTTGAATCTCACGATCAGGCTCGTTGCACTTGGAGGCTTCTTGGTGGCGCTGGTCGCCGCACCCGCCGTCACGCCGGTGTGGGCCGCGGGCGGTGGGCCAGGCGGCGAAGATCCGTTCAGCAAGCCCTCCGGCAATTCGGCCGCGCCACCCCCGTCGCCATCCTATCCAAAACGTTCCAGCACCAAGCCGCCGCAGAAGGCCAAGAAGCCCGATAACCAGTCCAGTATCGGCGACCCCGCTTTTGCGGCCGGCTATCGCGCGGCCTATGAAACCATCTACGACCGCAACGACTATGCGGATGCGATCGTGCAGTTGCGGGCGCTCGGTCACGACGACTATCCGAACGTTGCCAATCTCATCGGCTATTCCTACCGCAAGCTCGGCGACTACAAGCTTTCGCAGGTCTGGTACGAGCGTGCCTTGAAGGCTGATCCGAACCACGTGCTGACCTGGCAGTATTACGGCCTGTGGCAGCTCGAGCAGGGCAATCGCGAGCAGGCGATGTATCATCTGAGCCGGATCGCCGCGATCTGCGGGACCGGTTGCGACGAATACAAGTCGCTGGCGGCTGCGCTCGACAAGCCGACCGGGGCGGTGCTGGTGTACTGACCGAGTCCAGGCCCGAAGGCGCGGAGGACACAAAGGCACGAGGCGCATCAAGGCAAATTCGTTCGTCGCGTGGTGCGCCGCCTCGCGCCTGTGATGTGGCAGCACTTCTGCCGCGCTATTCCTGACGTCTCCGTGAACGTATACGCGCCTTGGAATATTCCCCCGCTGTGCCGGGTTATCACCTTGTCCGGGGCGGACATCTGACGAGACAGGAGCATACATGATCAATCCCATGATCAGGCTTGTCGCGATTGGAACATTTCTCCTAGCGATGATCGCCGCACCCGCAATCGCGCCGGTTCGGGCGGCCGGCGGCGGAGGAGGAGGTGGTGGTGGCGGTGGCGGTGGTGGGGGTGCCGGCATGGATCCCTTTGCCCACCCCTATGACAATCCGAATACGCCGTCGTCCTATCCGAAGCGTTCCGGACCCAAGGCCACGCAAAAGACCAGGAAGCCCAACAACCAGTCGAGCATAGGCGATCCCGCGTTCGCGGCAGCCTATCGCGCGGCCTATGAAACCATCTACGACCGCAACGACTATGCGGATGCGATCGTGCAGCTGCGGGCGCTCGGTCACGATGACTATCCGAACGTTGCCAATCTCATCGGCTATTCCTATCGCAAGCTCGGCGACTACAAGCTCTCGCAAGTCTGGTACGAGCGTGCCTTGAAGGCCGATCCGAACCACGTGCTGACCTGGCAGTATTACGGCCTGTGGCAGCTCGAGCAGGGCAATCGCGAGCAGGCGATGTACCATCTGAGCCGGATCGCCACGATTTGCGGCACGAGTTGCGACGAGTACAAGTCGCTGGCCGCCGCGCTCGACAAGCCGACCGGCGCGGTGCTGGTGTACTGAGTTAGGAGAAGAGGGCGCAGAGGCGTCGTGCCGGCCCGGCGAAAGAATCGGACGGGAAGGGCGCAGCTTGCCCACCCCATGCCATCATTGCCAGCTTAGTCGTATCCTGGCGAAGGGGACGCCGGGGATGCCGCTGACGCGCGACAAGATCATAGGTCATGACATCGAACGCCTCGCGTTCCGCTTCACCATGCTGAACGATGGCGAGACCGTGGATTGCCAGATCAGCGATGCCGCGATGGATGACCTCGCCGGCATGAAAGGCACCGAGACCAGCGCCCGGCAGGCGCAGTTCCTGTCGCTGCGCGAAACCATCGAGCGGATCGCCTCGGATCTCTACGACGAAGCTCCGCGCTTCAAGGGCTACGTCGTGCGGATTTTTACGAAGCATCTGGGAAGATAGCCGGACAAGCCCGCAACTTGCGATGGCTTCGAAAGGGTTCATTAAGGGCAGCCTGTAGTTGCATTGGATGGTGGCGGCGCGGCGTGAGACTATGCCTCGCAGTAGCCCAGGCCTTAACTCTCGCATGACCAGACGATCCATATTGCTGTTCGTAGCCGTCACCCTGCTGGCCGGAAACCTGGTGTATGCGCACCTCGCCGGGCCAAGCGCCTTTGCGCGCGATTTCGATCAGAACATCGCGCGCTTTCCGTTGGCTGCATCGATTGCACGCAGCGATCCAAATCTCAGAGATGTCTTCCTGCGGCGGACTGAAGAGGCTTTCAACGAGAGCGGATGGCGCGCCGCCAAAGGTGCGCTCAATATGATTCTTGCGGCCGAGATGGAAGTCTATGCCGACGATGAGCACATCAATGCGGTAGGCCGTGCGGAATTGGCGGCTCTCCTGAAGCTCGCGAGCAATCCGTTGGCTTGCAAGTCCTATCTGTTGGCCGGGTTTGAGCGCGGTGAATTTCGAGAAGCAACGCAAGAGTTTGCGGATCTTGCGTCGGCACATGGGGCAGCGATCAAAAACGGCTTCGAGCGCAAGACGAATGGTGTTGCCAGGACACAGGCGAGCGACGCGGAGATCATCGCGATCGAACGGCAATTGAGTCTGGGACCATTCGCGGAACTCACCCGGCAGGAGCTCGGGGCTCAGGCAAAATATCTCGCCGGAAACCCTGATCGCATGTGCAGTGCGGCCATCAAGAAGCAGCTCAATCTGCTTTCAGGCGACAGTCATGACGCTGCTCACGCTTCGCGCATACGCAGAGCCGGGTCGGACAGGATTGATATTGCCGCGGTTCTCGTGAAGCTGTGTCGGGAGCCCGGCAACGGCTTGTCTTGCGATGGCCCGTGACGCCAATCCCGAGCCGACCTCGTGGATGGCCGGGACAAGCCCCGCCATGACGATGCAGCCGGAGTTCACCCCTCCAAATTCCTCAGCAACAGCTTCAGCGCCGTTCCGGCAAACACCTGCATGTTCGCAAGCCTGTCATTGCTGCCGGTCTCCAGCGTGATCACTTCGGATGCGCCGCCGGCGACCGCCATGCAGCTATGGCCGGCGGCGTCGCCGTAGCGGTTTCCGGTCGGGCCTGTCGCTCCCGTTTCCGACAGGCCCCAGACGGTGCCGAAGCGGCTGCGCATCTGTTCGGCGAGCAGTTTTGCGTAGGGCTCCGACGAGGATCGAAAGCCCTTCATTCCTTCGTCGGAAATATCCATCAGCACGCGCCGGGCATCGCGGGTATAGACCACCGCGCCGCCGAGGAAGTACGCGGAGGCACCGGGCACAGCGAGCAGGCTCGCCGCGATCAATCCGCCGGACGAGGATTCTGCGACCGCAATGGTTTCCTTGCGCGCGATCAGCCTGGCCGCGACTTGTTCCGCAATGCCAACGAGCTCTTTCATGATGCCTCTTCCTTGCCTGTAACCGAGTTGCACCTTCCTAGCATATGAGACGGGCGGGGACCCACGTTGCAGGCGCCGGCCGGGCCTGCTTCAATGTGGCAACAACCAGCGCGCCACGTGCGGCCTGCGCAAGAGGAAACGTCATGACGTCCCTGATCGCCGGCGGCGTGGATTGCGACGTGCATCCGGCCGTCCCGCATCTCACCAGCTTGCTGCCGTATCTCAATGACTACTGGCGCGACCAGGTGACGACGCGCGGGATGGTTGATCTGGTTTCGCAGTCCTATCCAGCCAACTCGCCGATCACGGCGCGCCCGGATTGGCGGCCCGAGCAAGGCAAGCCGGGCGAGCACCTCGAAGATGTGCGGCGCCACGTGCTCGATCCCTTCCAGCTCTCCTATGCGATCTGCAATCCGCTCTACGGCGTGCAGATGGTATTTTCGGAGGACATGGCGGATGCCTTCTGCCGCGCGTTGAACGACTGGCTGGCGAAGGAATGGCTCGAGCGCGACCCGCGGCTGCGCGGCTCGATCGTCATTTCCGTGCAGAGCATCGAGAAGGCCGTTGCCGAGATCGAGCGTTGCGCGAAAGACCCGCGCTTCGTCCAGGTGCTGATGCTTGTCATGGGCGACACGCCGCTTGGCAAGCGCGCGCTCTGGCCGATCTACGAAGCCGCGGAGCGGCTGGAACTGCCGATCGGCGTCCACGCCGGTTCCGCCTATCACAATCCGCCGACTGCGGTGGGCTGGGGTTCCTATCACATCGAGGACTATGTCGGCCAAGCCCAGGCGTTCCAAACCCAGCTCACCAGCCTGATTGTGGAAGGCGTATTCGTGCGCCATCCGCGCCTGAAGATGGTGATGCTGGAATCCGGCTTCACGTGGCTGCCGCCCTATCTCTGGCGGCTGCACAAGTTCTGGCGCGGGGTGCGGATGGAGACGCCATGGGTCGACCGCGCGCCGCTGGAAATTGTGCGCAGCAACATCCGTTTTTCGTTGCAGCCGGTCGACGCGCCGCCGGATTCGGGAACGTTAAATCGCCTGTTTGATCATATGCAGTCCGACGAATTAGTCCTATTCTCCACCGACTATCCGCACTGGCAATTCGACGGCCAGGACGCGCTGCCCGAAGGTCTCACCCCTGATCTCGTGCGCAAGATCATGATCGATAATCCGCACGCGACCTATCCCCGCCTGAAAGAACGCCCTCCCAAGGAGGCAAGGCCATGAACGTCCAATTCCGCGAACGAACGGAATCCGCTTCTCCCCTCACCACCACGACCGCGATCGCGGACTGCGACATCCACCCGGCACGCGCGAACAGAACCGAGCTCTATCCCTATCTCGCCAAACGCTGGCAGCATCATCTCGAAGTCTACGGCGTGCACGCCTACCAGGGCATGATGGAAGGCCCGCCCTATCCAAAGGCCCAGCCCAACGCATCGCGCCGCGATGCCTATCCGCCGGAAGGCGGCCCGCAGGGTTCTTCACTGTCCTTCATGCAGAAGCAGCTTCTCGATCCCAACAACGTGCAGCTCGGCGTGCTCAATCCGCTCAACAGCGGGCAGGGGATCCGCAATCACGAGCTCTCCGCCGCGCTCTGCTCCGCCATCAACGACTGGCAGATCGACAAATGGACCAGCAAGGACAAGCGGCTGAAGGCCTCGATCGTCGTCGGCAATGAGGATGGCATGACGGCGGCCGCCGAAATCCGCGAGCGCGCCGGCGACAAGAATTTTGTCCAGGTGCTGCTGCTGAGCCGCAATGTCGAGCCGCTGGGACAGCGTCGCTACTGGCCGATCTATCAGGCTGCTGAAGAGGCGGGGCTGCCGGTCGGCGTCCACGCCTTCGGCTTCGGCGGCAACCCGATCACGCCGTCGGGCTGGCCGTCCTACTACATCGAGGAGATGGTCGGACATTCGCAGTGCCAGCAATCTGCGTTGGCGAGCCTCGTGCTCGAAGGCGTGTTCGAACGCTTCCCGAAACTGAAGATGGTGATGATCGAGGCCGGCTTTGGCTGGGCGCCGTCGCTGGCCTGGCGGCTCGACAAGGCCTGGCAGCGCCTGCGCAGCGAGGTGCCGCATGTAAAGCGGCCGCCGTCCGAATATATCCGCGAGCAGGTGTGGTGGACCACGCAGCCGATGGAGGATCCGGAACGTCGCGAGGATCTGTTCGACGTCATCAAATGGATCGGCTGGGACCGGCTCTTGTTCGCGACCGACTATCCGCATTGGGATTACGACGAGCCATCGCGCGTGCTGCCGGCCGGTGTCAGCGAAGCCAATCGCGCGGCGTTCTATCTCGGCAACGCGCAGAAGCTGTACGGCGTGTCCTGATGGCGCGGCATGTGATTGCCCCGGTGGACGAACTGCCGCCGGGCACGCGAAAATTCCTGGAGATCGAGGGCCGGCCGATCGCGGTCTTCAACATCAAGGGCGAATACTTTGGCCTGCTCAATCGCTGCCCGCATCAGGGCGCGGCGCTGTGCGAGGGCCCGCTGATCGGTCTCGCGCAATCCAAAACTCCCGGCGAGATCGAATACACAAAACTCGGCGAGATCATCCGCTGCCCCTGGCACGGCTGGGAGTTCGACGTCCGCACCGGCCAGTCCTACTGCGACCCCCGCCGCTTCCGCGTGAAGGCGTATCCCGCGCATGTCGAGCCGGGTGCGAGCGTGGTGAAGGGTCCGTATGTCGCGGAGACGATTCCCGTTACGGTCGAGAGCGACTACGTCGTGGTGGAGCTGTAGCTTCTCCACTTACCCTCCCCTGGAGGGGGAGGGTCGATCGCGCGAAGCGCGAGCGGGGTGGGGTGATCTCTCCACACGGGCTGCGTTCGTCGCGGAGGGACCGTCACCCCACCCCGACTCACATTTTCGCTGCGCTCAATGTGAGCCGACCCTCCCCCTCCAGGGGAGGGTAAAGACACGGCGACGAATGCGAACGACGCGCTCGGAAGCTTCGTAGGCTCAACGCCTTGCGTCACGCTTTAGTCTGCGCCGCCGCGACCACCCAATCCCTGAAAGCAGCGAGCTTCGGCGCGTCGCGGCGGCCCTCGGGTGAGACCAGGTAGAAGCCGGCATCGGTCGGCAGCGCGATGCGGAAGGGGACCACGAGGCGGCCCTTGGCGATGTCGTCCTGCACATAGGCGGTGCGGCCCATCGCAACGCCGATGCCGTCGATCGCGGCCTGGACGGTCATGAAGATCATGTCGAAGGTGATGCCGGGTTGCCTCGCGATGTTGCTCGGCAGGCCGGCCGCCGTCAGCCACAGCCGCCAGTCGTCGCTGTTGGCGTTGGAGGTGTGCAGGAGCACGTGGTCCTTGAGGTCTTCCGGGCAGCGCAGCGGCTTGTCGCCGCGCAGAAGGCCCGGGCTGCACACGGGAAACAGCTCGTCCGCCATCAGCCAGTCGGCGCGCACGCCCGGCCACTGGCCGCGGCCGTAGCGAATGCCGGCATCGACATTGTCGCGCTGGAAATCGATCAGGCTGGTCGAGGTGGTGATGCGCACGTCGATGCCGGGATGCGCCTCCTGGAAGTCGGTGAGCCGCGGCAGCAGCCATTTTGCGGCAAGCGAAGCCAGCGTCGAGACGGTCAGCACCTTGTCGTCGTCCTTGCGCAGCAGGCGGTCGGTCGCAAGCCTGAGGTCGTTGAACGCGGCGCGCACCCCCGGCAGGTAGTCGCGCGCCTCCGCCGTCAGCGCCAGCGCCCGGTTCTGCCGGACGAACAGGCGGATGCCGAGCTCCTCCTCCAGCCGGCGGATCTGATGGCTGATCGCGGTCTGCGTCACGTTCAACTCGGCTGCGGCCAGCGTGAAGCTCAGATGGCGGGCGGCGGCCTCAAAGGCCCGTAAACCGTTCAGCGAAGGCAGTCTGGAGGTCATTTGGCAGCAGGATTGTCAGCATATGCATGAGTTTATTTCATGCGAATAGGTACAAATTGTCGTTTGTGGAAGGCTTTGCGCAGGCAGATATTAGCATCCAACGTTAGCTCGAGGAGCTGAAAATGTCTACGTACACCACCCATTCGATGACAAATCATCATGCGCTAGGAAGTGCGCAGAGGCTGCTCTACCAGATCGGCGACACCCTCCACGTCTGGCACGAGCGCTACCGCACGCGGCGCGAGCTTGCCAACTGGACCAGCCGCGATCTCCAGGACATCGGCCTCTCCTGGAGTGACATTGCCTACGAAGCCGACAAACCCTTCTGGCGGGCCTGATTGGCCGCCCGGCCGGCGCCGCCTGATCAGGGGCGCCGGCGGTCCTTTTTTTCCGCGGGAGCGTGTCATGAGCACCCTTCGCCTGGATGACCTGAAGCAATATTCCGACAGCTTGCGCACCCGTCACGGCGAACCGCTGACGCTGCGCTTTGTCGAGCCACGCGACACCGAAGAGCTGCAGCACTACTTCCGCTCGCTCTCGACCCGCTCGCGCTACAACCGCTTTTTCGGTGCGATCAGCGAACTGCCGAAGGGGCTGCTGCACGACTTCCTCCAGATCGGCGACCGCGAGCGTTTTAGCGTCGTCGCGACCATGATGGTCGACGGTTTTGAGACCATCGTCGGCGAAGTGCGCTACGCCTTCCACGCCGAGACCTCGACGGTCGAATTCGGCCTGTCGGTCGACGACCGCTGGCAGGGCCACGGCATCGGCTCGGCGCTGTTGAAGAATCTCGAATGCCGCGCCGCCGCGTTCGGCGCCGAACATCTCTACGGCGACACGCTGCGCTCCAACGAGACGATGATCTCGCTCGCGGGCAAGTCCGGCTTCGCCTTCATCAACCATCCGGACGACTGGAAGCTTGTCCGCTTCGACAAGCAGATCGCCACAGCGCCGAAGGAGATTCCCTGCGCGAGCTGGCGTCTCGCCGCCCTTTCCCGTCAGGCCGCCAGCCCCTCAGCCTCGGCCTGAACTACTCGAGGCCCGGCTCCGCTGATGCAGAGCTGGGCTTTCTTTTTACTTCCCCGTGAAGTTCGGCTTGCGCTTGTCGATGAAGGCCTGCACGGCCTCCTTGTGATCGGCGGTCGTGGTCAGGCGGATCAACCGCTCGGCCTCGTGGTCTCGGGCGGTCTCGAAGTCGAACAGCAGCGCCTCGTCGAGATTGTCCTTCATGTAGCGCAGCGCCAGCCGCGGACCCTCGGCGAGCGACTTTGCCAGCGCAAAAGTTTCCGCCTGCAGCCTGTCGTCGGGCACAACGCGGTTGACCAGCCCGATCGCCTCGCACCTGTTGGCATCGACCTTGTCACCGGTGAACATCAATTCGCGCGCTCGTGAGGTGCCGACGAGGCGCGTCAGCAGCCAGGCGATGCCATAGTCGCCGCTCAGCGCGACGCGGGCGTAGCCGGTCGAGATGAAGGCCGATTGCGCGGCGATGCGGATGTCGCAGGCCATCGCGATCGCAAGGCCCGCGCCGACCGCCGGACCAGGCAATGCCGCAATCGTCGGCTTGCGCACTGCGACCAGCGCGCCCGTCAACAGGCGCTGCCGCTCCTGGAGATCGGCGACCTTTGCATCGAACGGCATCTCGAACTTCGCCTTGTCGCGATGCGCGCCCATGCCCTTGACGTTGCCGCCGGCGCAAAAGGCCTGGCCGGCGCCGGTGATCAGCAGCGCGCCGATGGTGGGATCCTCGCCGCAGGTGCGGATCATCGTGCGCAGCGCCGGCGTGAGGTTGTCCGACAGCGCGTTGCGCGCCTCCGGCCGGTTCAGCGTGATGACCGCGACGCGGTCGCGGATGGCGCAGAGGAGCTCGTTGGTGCCGGTGTCGATGGTGGTTTCCGTGGTCATCTCGCTCCCCGTTATTTTGTTTGGTCTCGTAGCAACCATTAAATGGCGGCTGTGCTTTACGCCGTTTGGATCGTCGGCGTCTGTCATGATGACGCCGTGCTCGCGTCCGTCAAGGCGTGGCCTGGCGGCAGATCGCGTGAAGTTGGGGCAAACGACGGCCATCCTTGACGGACGCTGCGCGCGACGTCGTGAGGGGCCGTAGGTCGGGACGAAGAAACGCGTCCCGGTCGAACTAAGAAACAGAGAATGATCCCGCCGGCGGTTCGCCGCACCATGGCGTGCCGCGAGCAACCACCGTGTTGGCGAAGATGAGCATCTTCCTGGCGCAGGCAACGAGCGCGCGCTTGTGTTCCTTTCCGGCTGCGGTCAGCCTCCGGTAGAGCTGGATGAGCTGCGGATTCCATCGAAACGATGCAGCCAGTGAAGCGGTATAAAGGGCGCGACGCAGCCGCTTTCGTCCGCCCTCGATATGCCGAACACCGACCTGGTCGCCGCTGTCGTCGTCATAGGGCGCAAGGCCGGCGAGAGCGACAGCTTGCTCCCGCGTGATCCGGCCGATCTCAGGCAGACGCACCAGGATGGCAACGGCGGTCGGCAGCCCGATGCCGGCGACGCTGTTGATCAGCGCGAGCCTCCTGGCAAGGTCGGGATGCTTGCAGATCGAGGCGACCAGAGCCTTGAGTGCGGCCTTCTCACGTTGCTCCAGGCGAGCGATATCCTCGTGCCAGAGCTGGTTAATCCTCACATTGCGGCAGCTCTCGATCCTGTTCTTGAGGCGCGCGATATCCTCGCCGATCTGATCGATCATGGTCAGTTGCTCGGCGAACGGCAGCAACCGAGGATCGGGAGCGGCATGGATCTTCCGCACCGCTGCGGTGCAGGCTGCGATAAGAGCGGCATCGATCTTATCGTTCTTGGCCCGCTGCAAGTGGAATTTGGCATAAGCCCGGACCTGGGCCGGCTGGAACACCACAACCACAAACCGCTTGCGCCGCAGTTCGGCGACGACCGGCTGTTCGTAACCGCCGCTCGCCTCGATGCCAATGCGTTTGACGCGATGCTGTCGCAGCCACGCCGACAAAGCCTCGTGACCTTCCGACGTGTTCTCCACCTGCAGCGGCTCGCGGCGGCCTTCGATCGCCACATCAAGCTTCCGTTTGCCGGTATCGATACCGGCACAGATCGTGATATGCTTGACCATCTTCGTCGATCCCTCCCTTGTTATGCGAACCTAAAGTTCGTTCAACCATTCGGGTCCCGATGAAGTGCCGGTCGCGATCTCGCTACGTCAGACAGCCCTCAAGGCTTCGATGGGTACCGATCCGATCGAACGGCGGCCCAGCTCGGGCGGCCACCCGGGCTGGGCCATTCCTCACGGAACGGCTCAATATAAGCGATCGGGCTAATACAAGGGTGGGTTAGCGAAGCGGCGGCGCAAAGCGCAGTCCGCTGGCGTAACCCACCACTTCTGTCACCGCGGATAGTAAAGAGGTGGGTTACGCCGCGCCGACTGCGCTTCGCGCGGCAGCGGGGCTAACCCACCCTACGGTCGTCATCTTCAAAACTTCTCCACCCAGGGCCGCAGCTCCATCTCCCAGGCCCAGGCGCTACGCGGCTGCTGCAGCACGTTCCAATAGCTCGCGGCGATCGCATCGGGATCGAGCATCGAATCCGGCCGGTCCGCCGGTTCGGCGCGCGCAGCACTGCGGATGCCGCCGTCGATGACGAAATGCGCGACATGAATGCCCTGCGGCGACAGCTCGCGCGCCATGCTCTGCGCCAGCCCGCGCAGCGCGAATTTCCCCATCGCGAACGGCGCCGATTGCGCATAGCCCTTGACGCTCGCCGAGGCGCCCGTGAACAGGATCGCGCCGTGCTTGTTCGGCAGCATGCGCTGGGCGGCCTGCTGCGCCACCAGAAAGCCGCCGTAAGCGCTGACCGCAATCGCCTGCGCGACGTCGGCCGGCACCAGCTCGACGAACGGCCCGCGGCTCCTTCCGCTGGCGTTGTAGATCACGAGGTCGGGCGTGCCGATCTCGCGCTCGACGATGCCGAACAGGCGCTCCACGTCCTCGGGCTGGGTGGCGTCGCAGGCATAGGCGCGGGCGCCAGTCTCGCCGCAGAGCGCGCCGAGCTTCTCGACCTTGCGAGCGGCGAGCGCCACGCGCAGGCCCTGCCGCGAGAGCAGCCGCGTCAGCGACGCGCTCAATCCTTCGCCGGCGCCGACGATCAGCGCGATGTTGTATTTCGGGTGTTCCATAGGGCGATCCTCAGAGGACAGGAGCAGCGCATCTATGCACGGATAGGGCGGACAACCAGAAGTGACGTCAAAGCAGGTCGATCACAATTCCGCAGAGCGAGCCCGGTCCGTCTCTGAGCTCATGCCGCCCTGAAAATTTGCAGGCTTTATCCAGCCCCTCGCCTGGAGCATGATCCACATCATCCAAAGCGGCAAGCGGTAAACCGCGCAGCCGCGAATGCCGCGGGACGGAAACGACGAGGTCGACCATGCACAAGCCCAACGGATCGCATCAGACGGGTGCGCTCGCCAATCAGCCGGGCCTGCTTGCACCCGACACCACGGGAATGAACTTTTACCGAGCCGATCCTGCGTTGACGGACCTGTTGCGCATCCATCTGCCCGATCAACTCTTCTGTCACATCGAGCCGCATCTGGATCGGCTCGGCGAGCTTGCCGGCGGCCATCTCGACGAGTGCGCGCGGCTCGCCGACCGGCACACGCCAGTGCTGCATCAGCGCGACAAGTTCGGCCGCGACGTGCAGTGGATCGAATATCATCCGGCCTATCGCGAGCTGGAGAAGGCTGCGTTCGGCGAGTTCGGCATTCACGCGCTGTCGATCCGCAAGGGCATCATGGGCTGGCCGGACAAATACCCGGTCGTCGCAAAACACGCCTTCACCTTCCTGTTCAACCAGACCGAATTCGGCATGGGCTGCCCGATCAACGTCACCGACGGCTGCGCAAAGCTGTTGGCGAATTTCGGCAGCGAGGCGCTGAAGGCAAAGTATCTCGACGGCCTGACGTCGACCGACATGAGCAAGCTGACCCAGGGCGGCCAGTTCATGACCGAGAAGGAAGGCGGCTCCGACGTCGGCACGCTCACCTCCACGGCAGTGCAGGAGGGCGTCCATTGGCGGCTCTATGGTGAAAAATGGTTCTGCTCGAACGCCGACGCAAAAGTCGTGATGCTGCTCGCGCGCCCCGAAGGCGCCGGCCCCGGCACGCGCGGTGTCGGCCTGTTCCTGATGCCGCGCTTCCTCGACGACGGCTCGCAAAACCACTACCGAATCGTGCGTCTCAAGGACAAGCTCGGCACCCGCTCAATGGCCTCGGGCGAGATCAAGCTGGAAGGCGCGATCGCCTACGCCGTCGGCAAGCTCGATCGCGGGTTTGTGCAAATGGCCGAGATGGTGAACTCCTCGCGGCTGTCCAACGGCGTCAAGTCCACCGCCTTGATGCGCCGCGCCTATCATGATGCGATGACGGTTGCGAAGAACCGCGTCGTGTTCGGCAGTCGCATCCTCGATCTGCCGCTCGGGCGGCGGCAGATGATGAAGATCATGCTGCCGGTCGAGCAGGCGCTGTCGATGAGCTTTCTCACCGCCGACGCGCTCGACCGCGCCGAGGCCGGCAGCCAGGATGCAGCCGCACTGCTGCGCATCCTGACCCCGACGCTGAAGTTCCGCGCCACGCGCGACGCGCGCAAGGTCTGCGGCGATGCGCTCGAGATGCGCGGCGGCATCGGCTACATCGAGGAATTCGCCACCGCGCGTCTGCTGCGCGACGCCCATCTCGGCTCGGTCTGGGAGGGCACCGGCAACATCGTCGCGATCGATGCACTGAGGCGCGCGGTCGGCCGCCACGGCGCGGAATCCGCGCTCGCCGCCGACCTGCATGCGAGGCTCGACGACAGCCCCACCGTGCCGCAGGCGTGGCGTGACCGCCTGCGCGATCTCACCGATCGTGCGGTCGGCTTCGCGCGCGAGGTCGCGAGCCGCGCCGACAACGAAGCCGATGCGCGGCGCGCCACCAGCGTGCTCTATCATGTCGCAAGCGCCGTCGCGCTCGCCTGGGAAGCCGATCGCATCTATGCGATGCGCGGCGATGCGCGCAGGCTGTTGCTGTCGCGTCTGGTGATCGACCACCGGGTGTCCGTCGGCGATCCGTTCCGGCTCACGGAAAATGCCGCGCAGCAGACCATCGCATCCCTGCTGCTCGGCGAGCGCGATGCCAAAATGGCCGAGGTTGGCGAATTGGCTCTGGCAGCGTAGGCTGCACACTACGTCTGCACAAAAAAAGCCACAGGGAGTGCTCGATGAAGGCCGCCGTCCTCTATGAAGTCAACAAGCCGCTGGTCATCGAGGATGTCAGCCTGCCAAAGCCCGGCCCGCGTGAGGTCTTGATCCGCACGTCCGTCGCCGGCCTCTGCCACTCCGACCTGCACTTCATGGAAGGCCTCTATCCACATCCGCTGCCCGCGGTGCTCGGCCATGAATCGGCCGGCGTGGTCGAGCAGGTCGGCTCCGACGTCACTTACGTGAAGCCGGGCGATCACGTCGTCACTTGCCTCTCGGTGTTCTGCGGCACCTGCGACAATTGCACGACCGGACGTACCGTGCTCTGCACCGACACGACGGTGAAGATGCTGCCCGGCGCTTCCAACCGTATGCAATGGTCGCGCTCGGAGAAGCTGCATCAATTCCTCAACCTCTCGTCCTTCGCTGAGCAGATGCTGGTTCACGAGAACGCCATCGTCAAAATCAAGAAGGAAATGCCGCTCGATCTCGCCGCTCTGATCGGCTGCGGCGTCATCACCGGCTATGGCGCCGTCGTCAACACCGCAAAAGTCACGGCCGGCGAGAGCGTGGCGGTGATCGGCTGCGGCGGCGTCGGCATGGCCGCGATCAACGGCGCGCAGATCGCCGGCGCCGGCCGCATCATCGCGATCGACACCAATCCCGCAAAACTGCAGCTCGCGACCAAGTTAGGGGCGACCGACGTCGTCGATCCCCGCAATGGCGACGTGATCCAGCAGGTGCGCGAGCTCACCGGCGGCGGCGTGCATCACTCCTTCGAGGTGCTCGGCCGGAAAGAGACGGCAGAGCAGGCCTTTGGCATGCTGGCGCCCGGCGGCACCGCCACCATCGTCGGCATGATCCCGTTCGGCCAGAAGATCGAGCTGCACGGTTTCGACTTCCTGCGCGAGCGCAAGATCCAGGGCTCGTCGATGGGCTCGAACCATTTTCGCGTCGACATGCCGCGCCTGGTCGACTTCTACCTGCGCGGCCGGCTGCATCTGGAGGACTGGATCTCGGCCAAGCTGAAACTGTCGGAGATCAACGAAGGCTTTGCCAACATGAAGGCTGGCAAGACGCTGCGCAGCGTGATCGTATTCGATAGCTAGCACCAGCGACGGTGTCATCGCTCGCGCGAGCGGGCACCTCGCAGCCCAGAACTCAGGTGTCATCGCCCGGCTTGACCGGGCGATCCAGTATTCCAGAGGCGGCGAGTGATACGGAAAGGCCGCGGCGTACTGGATGCCCCGGTCAAGCCGGGGCATGACAGCCGAGAGTGTGGCTTACCGCGACACATGCGCTGATACCGCGAGCCATTTTCCGTCCTGCTTCGCCCAGCAATCCGTATAGCGGCCGGTCGCCTGCTGGCCATCGGCCGTGGTGTAGCTGGTCGCGGCGTGGATGATGGCGAAGTCACCGAGGATGCGGATCACCACGTCATGCGCATGCAGATTGCGGATCGCGATCGGCCGCGCCGTCTGCTCGAGGAACGCAGCGCGATCGACCAGTGTCTTGTCGGGATTGGAGCAATAAAACTCCGGTGCGAGGATCTCGTCGAAGCGCTTGACGTCGCAGTTCTGCACGGAGGCGACGTAGTCGCGATTGAGCGCGGTGAGCTCTTCGAGGTCCTTGTTCATTGTTTCCTCCCGTTCGTCATTCCCCATTGCGCAAGTGCGCAATGGGGCGCGCGACGCGCGAACCCGGAATCTCGAAGCCATCTTGCTCCGTCATTGCGAGGAGCCCTTGCGACGAAGCAATCCAGACTATTGCCGCGGATGCATTCCTGGATTGCTTCGCTTCGCTCGCAATGACGGGAAGCACTAGTCATCGAACATTGGCGGCGGCACGAACCCGCCGAACTCTTGCTCGATCAACTCCGCGAGCTTCAGCGGCGTACGGTCTTCCAGGAACGGGCCGACGATCTGCACGCCAAGCGGCAGGCCCTGCTTCGACAGCCCGAGCGGCACGGCCGTTGCCGGCAGGCCAGGCAGCGTCGCGATGCCGGGCCAGGCGAGCTGGTCGGAGTAAGGATAGTCCTTGCCGTCGATATTGATGCGCCGATCGTCCTGTTCCGGGCTGTGATCGTGCGGATAGGCCGGTGTCGGCATGATCGGACAGATCACCGCATCGAAACTCCCAAACAACGCGCGCCACTGCGCGCGCAGGCCGATGCGGGCGCCGGCATCGAGGATCCAGGCGCGGTGGCTCGCGGTGATGCCGCGCAGGCGCTCGGCGCCAAGGCTCCTGTCGTCGGCTGAAAGCTGGCTCACGCCTGCCTGCGCGCCGGCATAGACGTCGGGCAGGAAGAATGCGCCGAGGAAGCCGAGCAGCATGCGCGAATAGAGACGCGAGGTGACCGCAAAGTCCGGCAATAGCGGGCTTTCGCGTGCAACCGTGACGCCGACGCGGGTGAGGCCGGCCGCGAGCTTCTCGATGCTGCCGCGGACGTCCTCGTCGGTCGGCAGCAGCGGGTGGCTGTCGATGACGAGTACCCTGAAATCCCTCAGCGCTTGATGGCGCGTGGCTGGCAGTTCAAGGCGGTAGGCGACTCCGCCTTCGAACGGGTCGGGCCCGGCCATCACGTCGAGCAGCAAGGTGAGATCCGCGGCGGTGCGCGCCATCGGCCCGATGACGGCGAGGTCGTCGACGCGGGGGAGCGCTGGAAATGGCGGCGGGGTCTCGCCGCGCGCAGCGCAGAGATTGAGGGTCGGCTTGTGCGCGAAGACGCCACAATGAAAGGCCGGCGTGCGCAGCGAGCCGCCGATGTCCGAGCCCGTCGCGAGCGCGCAATAGCCGGCCGCAAGCGAAGCCGACGATCCGCCGGATGAACCGCCCGGCGTGCGGCCGAGATCGAAAGGATTGTTGGTCGTGCCGTAGATGTCGTTGTAGCTCTGCCAGTCGGCAAGTCCCACCGGCACGTTGGTCTTGCCGAGAATCACGCCGCCGGCGTCCTTGATCCGCGTCACGGGAAGCGCGTCTTCCGCCGGCTTGAAATTTTTCTGCGGCGGGTAGCCCCAGGTCGTCGGCAGGCCCGCGATGTTGAAGGATTCCTTGATTGCTATGGGAAGGCCGAGCAGCGGCTTCCGCTCGCCGCGTCCGATCGCGGCATCGGCCTCGCGCGCGGCTGCGAGCGCCCGGTCGAAATCGCGCACGCAGACCGCATTGATCTTGCCGTCGTGGCGCTCGATACGGCCGATGGCGTCCTCGGTCAGCTCGACCGAGGAAACCTTTTTGGCGTTCAGCGCGGCCGACAGTTCGACTGCGCTCGCAAAACTCCATTTCGATTTGGCCACGGCATTCTCCTGCTCTCGTTGGAAGGATGATGCTCAGTTTGGCCGGAAGTCGCAACTGGCGTTTGACAGCGGTTGATGTGCAACGAAAACAAAGGTGGTGGTCATCGCCCGGCTTGACCGGGCGATCCAGTACGCCGCGGCCTCTCGATTCGACAGCGCTGTCTCTGGAATACTGGATCGCCCGCTTTCGCGGGCGATGACACGGAGTGTGTGCGAAGACCTCTACGCCGCCCCGATCAATATGCCCACCGCGAGAACGATGGCCCCGCCCAGCACGATCTGGAACACGGCCTGCAGGAACGGCGTGTCCATGTAGCGCGCGCGGATATAGGCGATCGCCCAGAGCTCGAAGAACACGACGATGCAGGCAATGGCGGTCGCGATCCAGAATGCGTTGGCCCAGGTGTCGGGCACCAGGTATGGCATGGTATGGCCGAGCCCGCCGAGCGTCGTCATCAGGCCGCAGGTGATGCCGCGCAGCCAGGGTGAGCCGCGGCCGGTGAGCGAGCCGTCGTCGGACAGCGCTTCCGCAAAGCCCATGCTGATGCCGGCACCGATCGAGGCTGCGAGGCCAACCAGAAACGTCTGCCAGTTCTGATGCGTGGCAAAGGCGGCTGCGAACAGCGGCGCCAGCGTCGAAACCGATCCGTCCATGAGGCCGGCGAGACCGGGCTGCACGTACTGCAGCACGAACATGCGCCGCCGCGTGCGATCTTCCTCGGCGCGTACATCGGGCTTGAGGATTTCGCCGGTGAGTTTCACGGCGAGATTCTCGTGATGCTTCTCTTCCTCCGCGAGATCGCCGAGCAGCCGGCGCACGCCGACGTCCTCGGCTTGATCGGCGGCGCGCGCGTAGAAGCGCTCAGCCTCCAGCTCCATCGTCTCGACCTCCTTGCGGATGGTGTCGAGCGGCAGGTTCTTGGTCAGCCAGATCGGGCGGCGTTTCAGGAAACCCTTGACGTCGTCGCGTCGGATCGGCGGCAGATGCGGGCCGAAGCGCTGCTCGTAGAGTTGCAGCAGGCGATGCCGGTGGCCGCGCTCCTCCTCGGCCATCTCCTCGAAGATTCTTGCCGAGTCCGGATAGCGCTCCCTGAGATCCTCCGCGAAGGTCATGTAGATGCGGCTGTCCTCCTCCTCGGAGGCAATCGCCACCGCCAGCACCTCGCGCTCGGTCAGATCGGCAAAGTTCTTCACGCGCGTCTCACATAATTTAGAATGGTTCTAAACTATACAGGACACGCGGTTGCCGGGTCAAATCATGCCGCCGATGCGTGCGCCCGCGCGAGGAAGTCGAGCAACAGCCGGCTCACCTCGGCCGGCTGCTCCTGTTGCACCCAATGGCCGGCGCCATCGACGAGATGGCAGCCGAGCATGTTGGTGCACGCAGCTCTCTGCATCGCCTCGAACACGCCGGGGCGCTGATACGTGCCCCAATCCTGCTTGCCGGAGATGAAGCAGGACGGCACGTCGATGGTGCGGCCGGAAAACAGTTGCAGTTCGTTGTTGAAGACGCCTGTGGTGCCGCAGCGATACCATTGCAGCCCGCCCTGGAATCCGGTGCGCGCATACTCGGCGCTGTAGAACGCAAGCTCGCTGTCCGGCAGCCATGTGTTGGCGGCGATCGCGGCAGCCGAGGGCATCTCCTTCGCCACCGTCTCCGCCATGGTCTCGCCGGCGTCCATCACATAATAGGTCGGCAGCTTGGCCAGCTCACCCGCCGACCAGGATTTTAGCGGATAGGGCTTGTTGTCGGCCCAATCAGCGCTCTTGTGATGATAGTAGGCGCGCAGGAAATCGTGCACGCCCTGCGGCGCGCGATGCATGTCGGCGTCGGCCGCGCGTGTCGCATAGTACCATTGGTAATGCTTGCGCGGCCTCGGCAGTGCGGCGAGCTCGCGGTGCACGGGATCGTCGGCTTGCGGCTTGGCCGGTGCGTCGACCGTGTTGAACGGCAGCGGCGGCGCGCCGCCGAACGGCGCGCTCATCATCACCAGCGAGGCGAATACGTCGGGCCGCATCAGCGCGCACCAGGTCGCGACCGGGCTGCCAAAATCGTGCCCGACGACATCGACGCTCTTGTAGCCGAACACCGACACCAGCCCGAGCGCATCGCGCACCAGGTTGAACAGCCTGAAGGGCGCGAGGTCGCCGTCGTAATCCGCCGTCCATCCGGTGGTGCGGCCATAACCGCGCTGGTCCGGCGCGATGATGTGATAGCCGGCCGCAGCCAGCGCCGGCATCACCTTGCGCCAGGAGAAGGCAAGCTCCGGAAAACCGTGCAGCAGCAGCACGCAACGCCGCCCGCGCGTCTCGAAGCCCGCTTCGAGCACGTGCACGCGCAAGCCGTTGATGCCATCGACGTATCGGGAGCGGATGCCGGCGGGCAGGGGGACGGCGGGGAGGGAAGCCATGTTGCGGGTGACCTGGATTAGCCTTGCCGCACATGCACTGCGCTTGACAGTCCGCCGCGGGATGCCGAATGCTACCTATGCTTGTCTCGGAGGACAACAGCGGAGGTTTCGGATCGCTGATTTCTCGGGACGGTCGAATGATTGCAACTGGGTTCAAAGGGTGCAGGAAGCATGCATTTGTCGAGGTTTCAAAATCTGAACAGCCGGTTTTCGGGCCTCTGCGTCATGCTCCTGACCGCAGCTCTCCTTCCTTGCCCTATTGCGCATGCGGTGGAGATGAACGATTTGACGGAGAAATTGCCGCGCGCGTATGTCGGCGGATTTCAGTGGGATGGCGACGCAGTGGTGCAGAATGTCGTCATCACGTTCGAGTCGGTGCGATCTCTCAACGAACGGAATGCGGAAGCGCTTGGATGTGGTGTGTACGAAGCCGGCCGCCAGGTGACGAAGATAAAAGTCCGAATGTTCGTCAGGTTGTCCGATCGTCAAGTGGAGATTTTCGAGCGGTCGCCTGAGGGGATCGCGTCTTTCGAGACCGGTGGTAGCCATCGCGGCACTTTGTCGGAAGACCTTCAGCAAATCGACGCCCAGTGGGTTACAACCGACTCTGGGCGACGGGGGCAGTTGCATCTGCGCGCGGCGTCATCCGCGACATGCACGCCAGCGACTTCGCTCTGACCGTTGCGCGTAGGGTGGGTTAGCCGAAGGCGTAACCCACCGCTTCTCTCACCGCGGAGACCAAAGAGGTGGGTTACGCCTAGCGGATTGCGCTTTGCGCACTCCGCGAAGCTAACCCACCCTTGTATTAGCCCGATCGCTTATATTGAGCCGTTCCGTGAGGAATGGCCCAGCCCGGGTGGCCGCCCGAGCTGGGCCGCCGTTCGATCGGATCGGTACCCATCGAAGCCTTGAGGGCTGTCTGACGTAGCGAGATCGCGACCGGCACTTCATCGGGACCCGAATGGTTGAACGAACTTTAGGTTCGCATAACAAGGGAGGGATCGACGAAGATGGTCAAGCATATCACGATCTGTGCCGGTATCGATACCGGCAAACGGAAGCTTGATGTGGCGATCGAAGGCCGCCGCGAGCCGCTGCAGGTGGAGAACACGTCGGAAGGTCACGAGGCTTTGTCGGCGTGGCTGCGACAGCATCGCGTCAAACGCATTGGCATCGAGGCGAGCGGCGGTTACGAACAGCCGGTCGTCGCCGAACTGCGGCGCAAGCGGTTTGTGGTTGTGGTGTTCCAGCCGGCCCAGGTCCGGGCTTATGCCAAATTCCACTTGCAGCGGGCCAAGAACGATAAGATCGATGCCGCTCTTATCGCAGCCTGCACCGCAGCGGTGCGGAAGATCCATGCCGCTCCCGATCCTCGGTTGCTGCCGTTCGCCGAGCAACTGACCATGATCGATCAGATCGGCGAGGATATCGCGCGCCTCAAGAACAGGATCGAGAGCTGCCGCAATGTGAGGATTAACCAGCTCTGGCACGAGGATATCGCTCGCCTGGAGCAACGTGAGAAGGCCGCACTCAAGGCTCTGGTCGCCTCGATCTGCAAGCATCCCGACCTTGCCAGGAGGCTCGCGCTGATCAACAGCGTCGCCGGCATCGGGCTGCCGACCGCCGTTGCCATCCTGGTGCGTCTGCCTGAGATCGGCCGGATCACGCGGGAGCAAGCTGTCGCTCTCGCCGGCCTTGCGCCCTATGACGACGACAGCGGCGACCAGGTCGGTGTTCGGCATATCGAGGGCGGACGAAAGCGGCTGCGTCGCGCTCTTTATACCGCTTCACTGGCTGCATCGTTTCGATGGAATCCGCAGCTCATCCAGCTCTACCGGAGGCTGACCGCAGCCGGAAAGGAACACAAGCGCGCGCTCGTTGCCTGCGCCAGGAAGATGCTCATCTTCGCCAACACGGTGGTAGCTCGCGGCACGCCATGGTGCGGCGAACCGCCGGCGGGATCATTCTCTGTTTCTTAGTTCGACCGGGACGCGTTTCTTCGTCCCGACCTACGGCCCCTCACGACGTCGCGCGCAGCGTCCGTCAAGGATGGCCGTCGTTTGCCCCAACTTCACGCGATCTGCCGCCAGGCCACGCCTTGACGGACGCGAGCACGGCGTCATCATGACAGACGCCGACGACTAAACGGCGTAAAGCACAGCCGCCATTTAATGGTTGCTACGAAGCCACGCCCTAAATCTTCACCGCCGTCTTCGGCCAGTATTTGTCGCGCAGGTGCCGCTTCACCAGCTTGCCGGTGGGCGTGCGCGGCAGCTCGGCTTCGAAATCGATCGAGCGCGGGCACTTGATCGCGGAGAGGCGCGTCTTGCAGTAGGCGATCAGATCGGCCTCGAGGTCCTTGCCGGCGCGCTTCATGTCGTGCGGCTGCACCACCGCCTTCACCTCTTCGCCCATCTCCTCGTTCGGTACGCCGAACACGGCGACGTCGGCGACCTCTGGATGCGTGATCAGCACGTCCTCGGTCTCCTGCGGGTAGATGTTCACACCGCCGGAGATGATCATGTAGGACTTGCGGTCGGTCAGGAACAGGAAGCCGTCCTGGTCGAGATAGCCGACGTCGCCGAGCGTCGACCAGCCCTTGGCGTTGTAGGCCTTCTTCGTCTTGTCGGGATCATTGTGATAGGAGAAGACCGGCGCGTCGGCGAAATAGACCGTGCCGATCTCGCCAATGGGGCGCTCCTCGTCGTTCTCGTCCAGGATCTTGATCTTGCCGACCACGGCGCGGCCGACGCTGCCGCGATGCTCCAGCCACTGCTGCGAGTTGCAGACGGTGACGCCGTTGCCTTCGGAGCCCGCATAATACTCGATCAGGATCGGTCCCCACCACTCGATCATCCTGGCCTTGACGTCGACCGGGCAGGGCGCGGCGGCGTGGATTGCGCCCTTCAGCGTGGAGACGTTGTAACGGTTGCGGACCTCGTCGGGCAGCTTCAGCATGCGTACGAACATGGTCGGCACGAGCTGCGATTGCGTCACCTTGTATTTCTCGACCAGCTTCAGAAATTCCTCGGCGTCAAAATGCTCCATGATGATGGAGGTGCCGCCGAGCGTGATCGCCGTCATGTTGAAGCGCAGGGGAGCTGCGTGATAGAGCGGCGCCGGCGAGAGATAGGTGCTGTCCGAATTCATGCCGCACATGTCGGCGCACAGCACCTTCAGGAACGCGTTCGGCTCGTCGATCGGCTTGCCTTCAAACTCCTTCTTGACGCCCTTGGGACGGCCGGTCGTGCCCGACGAATACAGCATGTCGTAGCCCGCGACCTCGTCCGCGATCGGCATCGTCGGCTGCGCGGCCGCCTCCCTGTCGTAGGAGCGGAAGCCGGGCAGCGGCTCGTCCATCATGTAGAAAACGGGTTCGCCCTTTGCGCCCGTGATCAGCCCCTTGATCTGGTCGGCGCATTTCGGCGTCGTGATCACAACCTTGGCGCCGCAGTCTTTGACGATGTAGTCAATCTCGTCCTGCTTCAGATAGCGGCTGATCGCGGTGTAATAGAGCCCGCTCCGCTGTGCGGCCCAGCAGATCTCCATGAAGGCGAGCCGGTTCTCCATCAGCAGCGCGATGTGATCCCCCGCCTTCAGGCCCAGCGAGCGGAACAGGTTCGCGCCCTGGTTCGAGAGCTCGTCGAGCTCGCGATAGGTGATCGCCTTGCCGGTCGATGCCATCTGATAGGCGATCTTGTTCGGTGTGGTGCGCGCGTAGACGGAGGGGTGAGTCATGCGAGGTCTCGCAACATATAAGGTGTCATCCCGGCCTAGTGCGCAATTGCGCACGGGGGGCCGGGATCCATAACCACAGGCCTTGGTTGTTGAAACGCGATGGGGCTCCAGTTCGCCATAACCACAAGGCCTGTGGTTATGGGTCCCGGATCGGCGCGCGCTTGAGGCGCGCTTGTCCGGGACGACACCGTTAGTGTGGCTGCAGCCTACAGCCGCTCCACGATCGTCACATTCGCCATGCCGCCGCCTTCGCACATGGTCTGCAGGCCGTAGCGCTTGCCGCGCTGCTGGAGCGCGTGGACCAGCGTGGTCATCAGCTTGGTGCCGGAGCCGCCGAGCGGATGGCCGAGCGCAATCGCGCCGCCATTGACGTTGAGTCTGTTAGGATCGGCGCCGGTGGTCTTGAGCCACGCGGTCGGCACCGAAGCGAAGGCCTCGTTGACCTCGAACAGGTCGATGTCGTCGATCTTCATGCCGGCCTTCTCCAGCGCCTTGTTGGTGGCGTGCAGCGGGGCGTCGAGCATGATCACGGGATCGCCGCCGGTCATGGTCATGTGATGGATGCGCGCGATCGGTTTTACGCCGAGCTGCTTCAATCCGCGCTCGTTGACGACCATGACGCCGGAGGCGCCGTCGCAGATCTGGCTGGCGCTCGCCGCGGTGAGCTTGCCGTTCTCGGCGATCAGCTTGACGCCCTTGATACCTTCGAGTGTGGCGTCGAAGCGGATGCCTTCGTCGATGTGGTGGGTGTCCTTGGAGCCGTCGGCCCTGACGATCTCGAGCGGCACGATCTCCTTCCTGAAGTGACCGGCTTGCGTCGCCGCAATCGCGCGCTGGTGGCTGTTGTAGGAATATTCGTCCAGCTCATTCTTGGACAGGCCGTACTTCTCGGCCATCATCTCGGCGCCGGTGAACTGGCTGAACACGATGTTCGGATAGCGCTGCTCAATGCCGGGGCTCTTGTAATTGCCAAAACCGTTCTTGGCCGGAAGCTGCGAGGACAGGCCCATCGGCACGCGGGTCATCGATTCCACGCCGGCGGCGATCACCACGTCCATCGCGCCGGACATCACGGCCTGTGCCGCAAAGTGCAGCGCCTGCTGCGAGGAGCCGCACTGCCGGTCGATCGAGGTGCCCGGCACGCTCTCGGGAAGTTTTGAGGCCATCACCGCGTTGCGCGCGATGTTGTTCGACTGCTCGCCGACCTGCATCACGCAGCCCATGATGACGTCTTCGACCAGGGCCGGATCGACCTTGGTGCGATCGACCAGCTCATCCAGCACCTTTGCGGCGAGATCGGCCGGATGCCAGCCGGCGAGGCGGCCCCCCTTGCGCCCGCCCGCGGTCCGCGCAGCGGCGACGATGTAAGCCTCGGCCATTTCGGTTTCTCCCTGTTTATTCTGATTGGGGTTGGGTTGTCGGGGGCGGATTTAAGGGGGCGCCCCTCATTTAGTCAATCGATCAATTAACTCTTGTGGTGAGGCGCTGCTTGCGCTTATCTGCGGCCTCTTTCGGCCAGACAGGGATCTCCGTGACTACCAGCGTACCGAACAGGCTCCCGCCAGCGAAGAATTCCACGGCAGAGAAGCTGCTCGTGGCCGCGAGCGAGCTGATGATCGAACGCTCCTCGATCGAGATTTCGCTCAGCGACATCGCGCAGAAGTCGGGAGCAAACGCTGCGCTGGTAAAGTACCATTTTGGTAACAAGGACGGGCTGCTGCTGGCGCTGCTCGCGCGCGATGCCGGGACCGAGCTCTCCAATCTCGAATATCTGCTGTCGCAGCCGATCACGCCGACCGCGAAGCTGAAGCTGCATATCGGCGGCATCATCCGCGCCTACTACCGGTTCCCCTACATGAACCGGCTGATCCACTATCTCCTGCACGAGACCAATGCGAGTTCCGCCGACGAGGTCTCAAAATTCTTCGTCGCGCCGCTTCTGGATTTTCATCGCCGGCTGCTCGCCGAAGGCGTCAACCGCGGCGAGTTCCGCCAGACCGATCCGGTGCTGTTCTACACCAGCCTGATCGGCGCCTGCGATCACCTGTTCTTCGGCCGGCACGCGATGTCCCGCGCGACCGGCGTCGGCCCGGTCACCGATGAAGTCTGCCGGCAATACATCAAGCACATGGAAACGCTGATCTGCGGCGGCATCCTCACGCAAGCCGAGGAGGCCGTCGCGGCCGGATGATCCGGCCACAACTCCCAAGTCCAGAGAAGAAACGCCCAAGGAAAAGGTCAAGGAAAGGTAACTTAACAATGCAGTTGAAAGATGTAGCCGTTCTCATCACCGGCGGTGGTTCAGGCCTCGGTGAGGCGACCGCCCGCGCCATGGCCGCCAAGGGCGCCAAGATTGGCGTCATCGACCAGAACAAGGAAAACGCCGAGAAGGTCGCCGCCGAAGTGAAGGGCATTGCCCTGCACGCCGACGTCACCTCTGAGGAGCAGATCAAGGCCGCGATCGCGAGGGCGGAAGCCGCGCACGGCGTCGCCCGCGTGCTGATGAACTGCGCCGGCATCGGCGGCTCGCAGCGCATCGTCGGCCGCGACGGCGTCTACCCGCTCGAAAAGTTCGCGCGCATCATCAACGTCAATTTGATCGGCACGTTCAACTGCCTGCGTCTGTTCGCCGAGCGTCTCGCCACGATCGAGCCGATCGGTGAAGAGCGCGGCGTCATCATCAACACGGCGTCCGTTGCTGCGTATGAAGGCCAGATCGGCCAGATCGCCTACTCCGCGTCGAAGGGCGGTGTCGTCGGCCTCACCCTGCCGGCCGCGCGCGACCTCGCGAGCCAAAAAATCCGTGTCAACACCATCGCGCCCGGCCTGTTCTTCACGCCGCTCCTGATGGGTCTGAACGAGGAGGCCCGCAAGAGCCTCGGCGCCCAGGTGCCGCATCCTTCGCGTCTCGGCGATGCCAAGGAATACGGCGCGCTCGCCGTGCACATGGTCGAGAACGCCATGCTCAACGGCGAAACCATCCGCCTCGACGGCGCGATCCGCATGGCGCCAAGGTAATCGCTCTTACCCTCCCCTGGAGGGGGAGGGTCGGCGCGAAGCGCCGGGGTGGGGTGATCTCTCAACACGGGCAGCGTTCGATGTGGAGAGACCTTCACCCCACCCCGTCTCATATTCCGCTGCGCTCAATATGAGCCGACCCTCCCTCTCCAGGGGAGGGTAAGAAGGGCACCAACGTTGCGGATGGAGGAAGGCTCGCATGTCCCAACCGCTGCTGATCGAGCACGATGACGGCGTGGACCGGGTAACGCTCAATCGCCCGGAGAGCCTGAACGCGCTCGATCCCGCGCTGATCGATGCGCTCAACGTCTATTTCCAGGGGCTCCAGCGCAACCGCGACACCCGCGTCGTCGTGCTGCGCGGCGCCGGCAAGAACTTTTGCGCCGGCCTTGATCTGAAAGCTGCGATGGCGCGCCGCACCAAGCAGCAGGAGCCGCCCGGCATCACGGAGTCCCTGGACTCGCAGCGGCGCATCGCCGACATCGTGATGCTGATGCGGCGCTGTCCGCAGCCGATCATCTCGCTGGTGCAGGGTGCCGCCGCCGGCGGCGGTTTTGCGCTGGCGCTCGCCTCCGACATCCGCATCGCGACAAAATCGACGCGGATGAACTGCGCCTTCATCAAGCTCGGCCTCGGCGGCTGCGACATCGGCACCAGCTATTTCCTGCCGCGCCTCGTCGGCGTGTCCGTGGCCTCGGAACTGATCCTCACCGGCCGCTTCATCGGCGCCGAGCGCGCGCTTGCCGTCGGCCTCGTCTCCGAGGTCGTCGATGAGGACAAGCTCGAGGCGGCTGCCGAACCTTATGTCGAAGCGATGATGACGGCGTCGCCGACCGGCCTACGCCTCTCCAAGGAATGCCTCAACATGAGCGTCGATGCGGGGTCGCTGGAAGCTGCGATCGCGATGGAGGATCGCAACCAGGTTCTGTGCAGCCGCTCGGAAGAATTTTCGGAAGGCATCAGGGCCTTCCTTGAGAAGCGAAAGCCTGTCTATATCAGGCGCTGACGACAAGACCCGCAAAGAACAATAATTCCGGGAGACGCAAAATGGGTGGGAATGCGGCGGCGGTGATGACGAAGCCCGCCTTTCGCAAGGTCGAGTGGATCGCGCGCGACATCGACGTCGAGCGGCGCGCCGACGGCACGGTCGTGTTGAAGTCGCGCATTCCGCTGCAGGCCTACGAGAAGCATATCCCGGCCTCGCTCGCGAAATGGGCGAAGGAAGCACCCGAGCGCATCTGGCTCGCGCAGCGCGGCGGTCCTGAGCGCGCGTGGCGGAAAGTTTCCTACGGCGAAGCCAAGCGGATAGTGGATGCGCTGACGCAAGGCCTGCTCAATCTCGGCATCGAGGGGCGTCCCGTCACGATCCTCTCCGGCAATTCGATCGAGCATGCGCTGATGACGCAGGCCGCGATGCAGGCGCGCGCGCCGGCAGCGCCGGTGTCGCCGGCCTACTCGCTGATGAGCCACGATCACGTCAAGCTGAAATATTTGTTCGACCTGATCAAGCCGGCCGTCGTGATGGTGCAGGACGGCCCGACCTTTGAGAAGGCGGTCAGGGCGATCGACCTCACCGGCGTCACCGTCGTTCACGTTGTGCGTCCTTGCGACGGCATCAAGAGCGTCAGCTTTGCCGAGCTCGCGGCGACGCCCGTGACGGAGGATGTCGACGCCTCGATCGCAAAGATCACGCCCGACACCGTCGGCAAGCTGCTGTTCACCTCGGGTTCGACCGGCATGCCCAAAGCCGTCATCAACACGCAAGCGATGATGTGCGCCAACGCTGCCATGATGATGCAGGTCCGTCCGCGCTCTCCTGACGGCCCCATCGCGACCATGCTCGACTGGATGCCGTGGAACCACACCATGGGCGGCAACGCCGCGTTCCATCCGATCCTGGTCGATGGCGGCACGCTCTATATCGACGACGGAAGGCCGATGCCGGGCCAGTTCGAGGAGACGCTGCGCAATCTGCACGAGATATCGCCGACCTATTACGCCAACGTGCCCGCCGGCTATGCCGCGCTCGCGGCGGCGATGGAGAAAGACGAGGCGCTCTGCCGCTCCTTTTTCAAGAACCTCTCCATCATGGCCTATGGCGGCGCGCGCCTGCCCGACGATCTCTACGACCGCATGCAGGCGCTCGCGGTGAAGACGACAGGCGAACGCATCGTGTTCTACACCGGCTGGGGCTCGACCGAGACCGCGCCGACCTCGACCGGCACCTATTGGGACACCGAGCGCGTCGGCCTGATCGGCCTGCCGTTCCCCGGCGTCGAATTGAAGATGGTGCCGTGCGGCTCGAAATACGAACTGCGCTTGCGCGGCGTCAACGTCACGCCCGGTTACTTTGGCCAGGCCGAGCTGACCAGGAAGATGTTCGACGAGGAAGGTTATTACTGCATCGGCGACGCCGGCATTTTCGTTGACGACAAGGACCCGGTGCAGGGCATCATCTTCGCGGGCCGCGTGGTCGAGGATTTCAAGCTCACCACAGGCACCTTCGTCCATGTTGGTTCGCTCCGCACCGACGCGATCGCGGCGGCAACGCCGGTCGTGCATGACGCGCTGGTCGCGGGGCAGGACCGTCCGTTCATCGGGCTGCTCGCCTGGCCGAACCTGCACGCCTGCCGTCAGCTCGTCGGCAATCCCGACCTCAGTTTTGAGGATGCCGTAAAACATCCCGAGGTGATCGCCTGCTTCAGGCGCGGGCTGGAGGCGCACAACAAGGAGTGCGAAGGCGCGTCGAGCCGCATCATCGCGCGCGCCATGCTGATGGTCGAGCCGCCCTCGATCGACGGCAACGAGCTCACCGACAAGGGCTACATCAATCAGCGCGCCGGCCTCGAGCGCCGCGCTGCCCTGGTCGAGCGGCTCTATGCCGACAAGCCGGATCAGGATGTGATCGTGCTGAAATGAACACGACGCTCTCTCAATTCGTCATTCCGGGGCGCGCGCAGCGCGAGCCCGGAATCCATCGGGCCGCAAAACGCGCGGTAAAATGGATTCCGGGCTCGCGACTTCGTCGCGCCCCGGAATGACGGTCTCAATGACAACGAATAAAAGGTAGCCCGCCATGAATTTCGATTTCTCTGACGACCAAAAGCAGCTCCGCGATCAGGCGCGCAAATTCCTCGCTGAAAAATGCTCGCCCAAGGCGGTGCGTGTCGTGCTCGACGGCAAGGCTCCTTACGACAAGGAGCTCTGGAAGGGCCTCGCCGAGATGGGCTTTCTCGGTGTCGCGATCCCCGAAGAGTTTGGCGGCGCGGGCGCCGGCCATCTCGAGCTGTGCGTGATCGCCGAGGAGATGGGCCGCGCCAATGCGCCGGTGCCGTTCTCCTCCACCGTTTATCTCGCCGCCGAAGCGTTGCTGATCGCCGGCAGCGACGCGCAGAAGAAGAAGTGGCTGCCGGCCGTCGCCTCGGGCGAGGCGATCGGCACGCTGGCGCTGTTCGAAGGCAAGGGCAATCCGTCGCCGAAGAACATCAAGCTCGCCGCGTCAGGCGGCACGCTCACCGGCGTGAAGAAGCCGGTCGCGGACGGCGCGATCGCCGACTTTGCGGTGGTTGCCGCGCGCACCGGCTCGGGCGGACGCGACGGCGATATCTCGCTGTTCCTGGTTGACCTCAAGGACGGCGGCGTCGAGGTCAAAAACCTCACCAATCTCGATCCGACCCGAGGCCAGGCCGAGCTCACCTTCAACAACACCAAGGCCGAGCCGCTGGGCGCGGCTGGTGAAGGCTGGAGCATCCTTTCGCAGGTGCTGGACCGCGCCGCCGTGCTCTGCGCCTTCGAGCAGGTCGGCGGCTCCGATCGCGCGCTGGAGATGGGGCGCGACTACGCGCTCGACCGTATCGCGTTCGGCCGTCCGATCGGCTCGTTCCAGGCGGTCAAGCACATGCTCGCCGACATGTATGTGTCGGCGACGCTGGCGCGCTCCAACAGCTATTACGGCGCCTGGGCGCTCTCGACCAATGCGTCGGAGTTGCCGGAAGCCGCGGCTGCCGCGCGCATCAGCGCGACGCAGGCGTTCCAGCACTGCGCCAAGAACAACATCCAGGTTCATGGCGGCATGGGGTTCACCTGGGAGTTCGACTGCCACATGTACTACCGCCGCGCCAACGCGATGGCGCTCGGGCTCGGCAGCCTGTCCTACTGGGAAGACCAGTTGATCGACCGCATGCGCAAGAAGAACGCGGCGTAAAGATAGGTGCGTAGGGTGGGTTAGCCCCGCGGATTGCGCGAAGCGCAAACCGCGAGGCGTAACCCACCATCGGGCCGCGAACGACAGTTTACAGAAGTGGTGGGTTACGCCTTCGGCTAACCCACCCTACGGAAGACGAGAGAACCGCAATGAACTTCGAAGACACCCCGCAGGAAGCCGCGTTCCGCGCCACCGCGCGCGCCTGGATCGCGGCGAATGCGCCCAAGCAATACGAGGAGGAGCTGCGAAAATCCTCGCTCGGTCGCACGCAACTGAAAAACGCCAACATTCTCGAGGTCGCAAAAGCCTGGCAGAAGAGGAAGGCCGATGCCGGCTGGGCCTGCCTGCACTGGCCCAAGGAATATGGCGGCCGCGGCTCGTCGCCGATCGAGCGCGTGATCTGGCAGCAGGAAGAGGGTCCGTTCGGAAAGCTCTCCGGCATGTTCATCATCGGCCACGGCATGTGCGGGCCGACCATGATGGCGTTCGCGCGCGAGGAGCATAAGCGCACCTATCTGCCGCCGCTCGCCTCGGGCGAAAAGGTCTGGTGCCAGCTGTTCTCCGAGCCCGCCGGCGGCTCCGACGTCGCAGGGCTGCGCACGCGCGCGGAGAAGGACGGCGACAACTGGGTCATCAACGGCCAGAAGATCTGGACCTCGGGCGCACATTACTCGGACTACGGCATCCTGCTCACCCGCACCGATCCGACCGTGCCCAAGCACAAGGGCCTCACCATGTTCTTCCTGGACATGAAGAGCCCCGGCGTCGAGGTGCGGCCGATCAAGCAGGCGAGCGGCGCCTCCGACTTCAACGAGGTCTATTTCACCAACGTGCGTATCCCTGACCATCAGCGCCTCGGTGAGGTCAATGACGGCTGGAACGTCTCGCTGACCACGCTGATGAACGAGCGCATGTCGATCGGCGCCGGTGTTTCAACCGGTTTTCCGGAGCTGTTCGACTATTGCTCCAGCCTGATGTTGGACGATGGTCCCGCGATCGAGGACCGCGCCGTTCGTTCGAAGCTTGCGAACTGGGCGGTGAAGGCGAGCGGTCTGCGCTACACCAGCATGCGCGCGATCTCGGCGTTGTCGAAGGGCGAGCGTCCCGGTCCGGAAAACTCCATCGGCAAGCTGGTCGCGGGCTCGATGATCCAGGACGTCGCGACCTATGCGCTCGACCTGCAAGGTGCCGCCGGCGTCGTCAGCGGTCCGGAGGATGCCGAACTCGCCGGCCGCTTCCAGGCCATGCTGCTGCGTGCGCCCGGCACGCGCGTCGAGGGCGGCACCGACGAGATCATGCGCAACATCATCGCGGAGCGCGTGCTGGGCCTGCCCGGCGATATCCGTGTCGACAAAGACGTGCCGTTCAACAAGATCCCGACGAAGGGAAGAGGATAGCCGTCATTCCGGGGCGTCGCGCAGCGACGAACCCGGAATCCAGAGATTGTGGTTCGAGATTCCGGGTTCGCGCGTTGCGCGCCCCGGAATGACAGAAAGGAAGCCGCCATGAATTTCGACGACACCCCGCAGGAAGCCGAATTCCGCGAGACCGCCCGCAAATGGGTCGCCGCCAACGCGCCGAAGGAATTTGAGGAGGAGCTGTCAAGATCCTCGCTCGGTCGCATCCGACTCGCCAAGCACGACATGGTCGAGGTCGGCAAGGCCTGGCAGAAGAAGAAGGCCGAGGGCGGCTGGGCCTGCCTGCACTGGCCGAAGGAATATGGCGGCCGTGGCGCAACCCCGATCGAGCGCGTGATCTGGCAGCAGGAAGAGGGCGTCTACGGCAAGCTGACGCAGCCGTTCCAGATCGGCGAGGGCATGTGCGGCCCGACCGTAATGGCCTGGGGCAGCGAGGATGCCAAGCGCCGCTATTTGCCAAAACTTGCGGCAGGCGAAGAAATCTGGTGCCAGCTCTTCTCAGAGCCGTCGGCCGGCTCCGACGTGGCGGGCCTGCGCACGCGCGCGGAGAAAAAGGGCGACAACTGGGTTGTCAACGGCCAGAAGATCTGGACCTCGGGCGCGCATTATTCCGACTATGGTCTCTTGATCGCGCGCACCGATCCGAACGTGCCCAAGCACAAGGGCCTCACCATGTTCTTCCTCGACATGAAGAGCCCTGGCGTCGAAGTGCGGCCGATCAAGCAGGCCAACGGCATGCAGGAGTTCAACGAGGTCTATTTTACCGACGTCGTGATATCAGACAGCCAGCGGCTTGGCGCCGTCGGCGACGGCTGGAACGTCTCGCTCACCACGCTGATGAACGAGCGCATGTCGATCGGCTCGCGGCTTGCGACCGGCGTCCCTGAAATGTTCGACTTCTGCTCGAACCTGATGCTCGAGGATGGCCTTGCGATCGACGATCCCGCCGTGCGCTCAAAACTCGCGAGCTGGGCAGTGAAGTCGAACGGGCTGAAATACACCAGCTATCGTGCGATCTCGGCGCTGTCGAAGGGCGAGCGTCCTGGTCCGGAAAACTCCATTGGCAAGCTGGTCTCGGGCATGATGCTGCAGGACATCGCCGCCTACGCCATGGACCTTCAGGGCGCGGCCGGTGTTCTCACCGGCATGGACGAGGAAACCGTGCACGGCCAGTTCCAGCAGATGCTGCTATCCTCGCCCTCGATGCGCATCGCCGGCGGCACCGACGAGATCTTGCGCAACATCATCGCGGAGCGCGTGCTGGGCCTGCCCGGTGATATCCGAGTCGACAAGGACGTGCCGTACAACAAGATCCCGATCAAGGGACGTTAGACGCAAATCGCGGAATCGTAGGGTGGGTTAGCGAAGCGTAACCCACCTCCTTAATTTCCGCGGAGACAGAAGTGGTGGGTTACGCCGAGCGGATTGCGCTTCGCGCGACCGCAGGGCTAACCCACCCTACGAAGAAAACAACGCGAGCTGATCCATGGACGCAAAAGTCAACCAGAACGACCGCATCGGCGTGCTCGACGAGCTCCTCAACGAGCGCTACTCCGTTCGCGCCTTCTTAGCCAAGGAGGTCGACCGCGCCACCATCGCGCACGTGCTGACGACGGCGCAGCGCACCGCGTCCTGGTGCAACAGCCAGCCCTGGCAGGTGCTGATCGCAAGCGGCGAGGCCAAGGAGCGTTTTCGCAAGGCGATCTACGCGGAAGCAGCCTCCGGCGCCAAGGACGATCACGACTTCACGCCGCCACGCGAATATGTCGGCGTCTATCTGGAGCGCCGCCGCGAAAGCGGTTTCCAACTCTACAACACGCTCGGCATCATCAGAGGCGACAAGATGGCCTACGCAAAACAGGCGCTGGAGAATTACAATTTCTTCGGCGCGCCGCATGTCGCCGTCATCCATACCAACGAGCCGCTCGGTATCTACGGTGCGATCGATTGCGGCGCCTATGTCTCAAACTTCATGCTGGCGGCACAGGCGCTCGGGCTCGGCACCATTCCGCAGGCCGCGCTCGCGCGCCATTCCGGCCTGATCCGTCGTCACTTCAAGCTAGCAGACGACCGCCGCGTCGTCTGCGGCATCTCGTTCGGCTATGCCGACCATGCCCACAAGGTCAACAGCTACCGAACCTCGCGCGCGAGCGTGGCGGATACCGTGACGTTCTTGGACGAGTGAAGTCGGTCTCGGCAAATCGAGTCTTGCCTGTGACGAACGGCTGCGCTTCACTTACCCTCCCCTGGAGGGGGAGGGTCGGCGCGTAGCGCCGGGGTGGGGTGACGGTCTATCTCCGACGGAGGTGCTTCAGAGGAGTAACATCCGCCTGCAAAGAGCCGTATAATTCAATGTAGATGCGCTCCAGCACACTGGTCATGTTTTCCATGACGTCCGAATTCCAGAAGCGCAGGACGCGATAGCCTTCCTTCTCAAGCCATCTTTGCCGCTCGTGGTCACGCGCAGCAGTCTCATCGTCGTTGTGGTGGCCACCGTCGAGTTCGATGATCAGCCGCTTTGCCGGGCAGAAAAAGTCGACGACGTAAGGTCCGATCGGCGCCTGCCGTCGAAAATGAGTGCCATCGACAGGAAGCGTCTTCAGTGCGCGCCACAACAGATGTTCATGCGGCGTCGTATTCGCGCGCAGTTTCTTCGCGGCTGCTCGGCGGATCTTTGTCGAGACCATCTGTGTGGCTTCACCCCACCCCGCCCGCGCTGCGCGCGAGCGACCCTCCCCCTCCAGGGGAGGGTGAAGTGAAGCACGCCCAGAAGTAGAGAGCAACAAAGCCCCGGCCACCATGCGGCCGGGGCTTCGTTGCAAAAGTCGTCGGATCAGAACGCGGTGTAGCCGCAGACGTTCACGAGGCGGACGCGGACGCCGTGACGGGTCTGGACCAGGCGCTCCTGGTAGCAATTGCTGACGCCGGTGTTGATGTAGACGCCGCCAAACCCCCAATAGGGATTCCAGTGATGATGGAAGCCGTGGGCGGAGGCCGCGGTGGGGGCGAGGGCGGCAGCGCCGAGCGAACCGGCAGCGATCAGTCCAAGAGCAAGCTTACGAAACATTTTCATTCTCCAGTGTGGCACGAGGCCGTTGTTGCGTCCCTGCTTCTCGGTCGGCGCGACGGCGTGATGCGTTCATTCGCGTGGGCAGGAATCGTGTTTCAGGATTGTTTCGTGGGATCGCGCGTGTTGCGCGCCGTCAGGCTTTTCGCGCCATCGCGCGGACGGGGCGCTGCCGATAGCGCGTCGCCATCGCTTGCGTTAACTCTACCATCTTCTCGCGCAGCTCGGCCGGCTCCAGCACTTCGGCCTCCGGCCCGAGGCGCAACAGCTCTGCGGCAGCATGCCACACGGTCTTGCCAACAGGCACATGCGCGATGCGCCAGCCCTCCGCGTCGACAGCCTCGTCGATGCGCGTGCGCGAGCGCACATAAGGCTGGCTCAGCGCATCCAGCAGTTTGATGCCAAACGGCGACAGCCGGACTTTCGCGACCTGCGGATGCAGCTCGGCCTCCAGCCGCAGCGTGGCGGCCTGCCAATAGGCCGCGAGATCGAAATCGGCGGGGCGCTCGACGCGCGCGTCGAGCACGCTGCAATCGAGGATGCGGGCGACGCGATAGGTGCGCACGCTACCGTCGACAGAACCCGCGAGATACCAGCTGCCGCCCTTCAGCACGAGGCCGAGCGGTGCGACACGCCGCTGCTTCTCGGCCCGCCAGCTCTGATAGCGGATCTTGATCGGGCTTTCGCGCAGCAGCGCGCCGGCGATGGCGCGCAGATGCTTTGGCTCTTCGGTCTCGCCGAACCAGCCGGGTGCATCGAGATGAAAGCGCTCCTGCATTCGGCCGGCCGTCTGGCGCAAATTCTGCGGCAGCGCCGCCATCAGCTTGTTCTGCGCCGCCACCATCGCGGCATCGAGGCCGAGCGCGGCCGCCGGCCCAGGCAAACCGCTAAGGAACAGCGCCTCGGCCTCCGGCGGCGAAAATCCGTTCAGTCGCACCCGGTAGCCGTCGAGCAGGCGATAGCCGCCGTCCGCGCCGCGATCCGCGTAGACGGGCACGCCTGCCGCCGCGAGCGCATCGACGTCGCGATAGATCGTGCGTACCGACACCTCGCAGGCGTCAGCCAGCTCGGGCGCAGTGACGCGCCCCCGCGCCTGCAGGGTGGTGAGGATCGACAGCAGCCGGCTCGCACGCATGATCCCTTAAACCATACCTGACACAGGATGTCAGGTATGGGCCGGCATAAGGGGCGCTCGCCGAGATCAAAAGGAGACCGCCGATGACCACGACTGACCGCGTCACCCTCTATTACTCGCCGCAGAGCCGGGCCACCGGCACGCGGGTGCTGCTGGAGGAACTGGGCGCGCCCTATGATCTCCATGTCCTCAACATGAAGGCGGGCGAGCAGCGCCGGCCCGCCTATCTCTCCGTCAATCCGCTCGGCAAGGTGCCGGCGATCCGTCATGGCGACGCGCTGGTCACCGAGCAGGTCGCGATCACGATCTACCTCGCTGATCTGTTCCCGCAAGCCGGCCTTACGCCCGCGCTGAACGATCCGTTGCGCGGTCCTTATCTGCGCTGGATCGCCTATTACGGCGCCTCGTTCGAGCCGGCCATGATCGACAAGTTCATGCAGCGCGAGCCCGCGCCGATCACGCAGTCGCCTTATGCCGACTACGATACCATGCTGGGCGCGCTGGAGACGCAGCTCGCCAAAGGCCCCTATCTCCTGGGCGAGCGGATGACGGCGGCTGACGTTCTCTGGGGCGTCGCCTTCACCTGGACGATGATGTTCGGTATCGTGCCGCGCAAGGATGTTTTTGTGCGCTATGCCGAGCGCATGGCATCGCGCCCGGCGTATCAGCGCATCAACGCGGACGATGATAAGATGGCGGCGGAACATGCGACTGCGGCTGGCGGCTGATGCATGATGGCCTGGATGATCACATGAGCAAGGCGCTGCACACGACGGACTGCTTCGACACCTTCATCCGGGTTGCGGAAGATTGTCCCGCGCGCACCGGCGAGGAGCCGCCGCCGCGCGCGGGCAACGCGACGGTCGCGGGCCTGCAATATGCGATGATCGCAAGCGCGCCCTATACCTATACGTCCGACGACGTGATTTTTGCGACGTCGGCGCCCGGCCGAGAGCTTGGCGCCAAGGCGACCAAGCAGGAGAAGAGCGCGGCCCGCGAGGCGTACTTCTCCCGCGGCCAGGCCTGCATGCGCGCCTCCGGCCTCGGCAAGCGCTTTGGCTGGGGCATTCACGCCGACAGCGAAGGCCGCATCGCGATCTACGCCGTCGACAGCAAGCGCTACCAGGCGCTGGCCAAGGATCCCAAACTCACCCAGGTCCGCGCGATGCGATCGAAGCGGGCGTAAGGCGGTCTGCTGAATTTGTGGCGACTGCGCAGCGTCACTCTCCCCGGACAAGCGCGCCTTAAGCGCGCGCCGATCCGGGATCCATACCCACAGGGAGGAGTTTGGCGAAGACTCGTGGCTGTCAACTCGCGCCACAACTTCTCCCTGGGGTTATGGGTCCCCGCCTTCGCGGGGACGACACGGAGAGTGAGGCGCCAGCGTACGCTCCTGACGGTCGCCGCCCTCAAAACCTCGGCGCTCGCTTCTCCGCAAACGCTTTGATGCCTTCCTTGATCTCTTCGCCGCGCATGCTCTCGCGGTGACGCTGGTCGGCTGCCGCCTCGTCGAGCTCGCCGCGGGAAAATTCGTTGATGGCGCGTTTCATGCCGCGCATCGCCATTGGCGCATTGCCGGCAAGAACCGTCGCAAGCCGGTCGACCTCTTCGTCCAAAAGCTCCTCGGCCACCATGGCGGTGAGATAGCCGATGCGCAGCATTTCCGGCGCGCTGATCTTTTGCGCGGTCAAGAACAGCTTTTTGGCATTGTCGACGCCGAGCCGCGTCACGTAACGCTTGATGCCGCTCGTGTAGTAGTGCAGCCCGAGCCGCGCCGCCGGCATGAACATCTCTGATGTGTCGACGCCGATGCGAAAATCACAGGCGAGCGCCAGATCGGTCGAGCCGCCATAGACCCCGCCATTGAGCCGACAGATCGTCGGCACGCCCAGATCCTCCAGCCGGTTGACCACGACCTCGAAGGCCGAGCCCGCGCTCTGCTGCTCGCTGGCGCTGACCACGCGTTCGGCGACCGAGTTGAGATCATAGCCCGCCGAGAAGGCGCGTCCCGTGCCGGTCAGCACCAGCACGCGGATCGCGGGATCAGCCTCGATCCGGTCGAACAGTTTGACGAGTTCGCCGAGGTCTTCTGCCTGAAGCCGGTTGAGATGCCGCGGACGGTTGAGGCGGATGGTGGCGCGCGCGCCGTCGATGTCGAGCACGGGAGGGCTGGCGGTCTCGGCCGCATCGGACATGGTCGTCTCCGTTTCTTAGGTTTTATTTGTTTTCCAACGCGCGCCGCTTCGCCTCGGCATCGATGGTTTCGGCGAGATCGGGATGCCGCGCCATCAGCACGCGGAAATCGACGAGGTCGAGCACCAGCAGCCGCGACACTTTTGTGGTCGTGACATTCGCGCCGCGGACATTGTTGCCGAGCAGCGCCATCTCGCCGAAGAAGGCGCCTTCGCCAAGCTGCACCTGCTTGCCGGGCAGGTCGACCGCGACCTCGCCGGAGGCGATGAAATACATGCAGTCGCCCTGCTGGCCCTTCCTGATGATCATGGTGCGCGCGGGCAGGTCCATGGTGCGCAGCATATGGGTGACGTCGGCAATCGCGGCCGGCCCGAGCGCCGCAAAGAACGGCACGTTGCTCACTGTCTCCCACGTCTTGAGAAAGTTGTCGCGCCGAGTCTCGGCGGCAAAACCGGTCGCCAGAATACCGGTCCAGAGACCGAACACGCCGAGGCCTGAAATCATCACCAGCCCTGCGATCAAGCGCCCGAGCGGCGTCACCGGGACGACGTCGCCATAGCCGGTCGTGGTCAAGGTCACCACCGCCCACCACAGCGCGGACGGCACGCTGCCAAAGGTCTGCGGCTGCACGTCGTGCTCCAGAAAGTATTCGGCGACGGAGGCGAGCAGCACCACCATCAGGAAGATCACGAGCACGCTGAGCAGCGGTCCGGATTCCAGCACCAGCACGCGACGGAGTTGGCGCAGGCCCGGAATGCCCGGCACCACCTTCAGCACCCAGAGCACGCTGAGCAGCCACGCGGTCCTGGGCTCGACACCCACCACCAGGGCAAGCGGGATGGCCAGCGCGCCGATCGCATCGACGATGCCGCTGGAGGAGAGCAGATAGAGCGGCAGGCGCTGCTGCCCCGCCATATGACGCAGCCGCACGACCCATTCGAACACGAAATAGGCGAGGCACACCCACAACACGCCATCGACCCAGCGGTGCGCCGCCTCATAGGCCGGATTGACCGTCAGCAGCACCATGGTCACGACGCCGGCCGTCATCGCCACATAGGCCGCCCGAGTCATGTTGCGGCCGGCCGTGGCGGCCACAAACCGCGCCAGAACGGAGATCGACGGTTTTGACATGCGACGAGGGTGGCCCGGGCCTTGGGTTGGTGCATCCGTCCCGGTTGGGACGCTTGCGCCAAACTGCCCGTGCCGGCCCGGCCCGTCAACGACCGGTCGTTTCTCGCAGGTGCGACGGCGGCCGGGTCCTGCCGGGAATCCGGCCCCGATCGGGCAGACGATCACAGACAAGGCAACCGATTTGCCCATCTGTGGGGGACGGGCGAGACCATTATGTTCGGTCCGCGCTCGACGCGCTCTGCTCGTCAACTTGCGTCCGCCACCGCTTGACCAGGTCGCGCCTGCGGCCGGGATAGCGCTCTTTCAAGAGTTTGATGTGCACGATCCGGTCCGCGCGGAAAGCGCGGAAATCCTTCCGAAGCTCACACCAGCCAGCAATGATGCGCCGAGCTTCGAAGAACCCAAGCATGATTGGCCAGATGACGCGCTCCGTCTCGGCTCCCTTGGGGTCGCGATAGGCCATGCGCAGCTTGCGCTGCTCACGCATCGCCTGCCGCAGCATCTGGAGATCCACGACGGGCGCCTTCGGCGGACGGCGGCTGACATGAAAACTTCGGTCGTCCACCTTGCCCCGCAGTTCCGCGGGAAGTACCGCGACGATCTTGGAGAGTGCGTTATTCGCGGCAAAGGCAAGCCCTTCGTCCGTCTGCCGCTGCACCCATTGGACGCCGAGCGCCACGGCCTGAATCTCCTCTTCCGAGAACATCAATGGCGGCAAGAGGAAGCCGGGGCGCAACACATATCCAACGCCCGGCTCCCCTTCGATCTCGGCTCCCAATGCCTGCAAGGCCGCGATGTCGCGATAGACCGTCCGCAACGACACGCCAGCTTCGCGCGCAAGCTCGCTGCCTGACACGGGGCGCGAATGCCGGCGGAGCATCTGCATGAGATCGAAGAGCCGTTCGCTTTTGGACACGGAAAGCAGCCTAGCACAGGCTCATGCCAAAATTTGGCAGCAGGCACTTCAGGCTATCGCAACCAGCCCCTTGCCGGCGAGCTTCTGGCCTTTCTCAAGGGCAGTCACGAGCGGGATTGCCCGGTCGAGCGATACCATCTCGCCAATCCGGAGCCGTAGACTTCCGTCGCCTGCCGCCCGCGCGATTCCGTCGAGGATGTCCGATCGCGGCGAGCAAACAACAGGCTTCAGGCGGCGGCTGAAAAGCGCGCGAAGAAATTTCATGGGCGTCGGATCGATGTCCAGGAACACGCCCTTGCTGCCCGCGAGGTGCAAGCCCGTGGCCGTTGGCATCACCGCGGCCGTATCGTAGACCACGTCGAACCGATCACGCAGCGCGGAGAAATCCGTTGTGCGGTAGTCGAAGACGTGCTGCACACCGAGATCGCGCGCTCGCGGCATCGCCTCGGCGCTGCAACTGCCTGAAACCGTCGCGCCACGCAGGCGGGCAATCTGCACTGCGGCTTCCCCAACCGCGCCGGTACAGCCGTTGATGAAGACAGATTGCCCGCGCTTGACGGCGGCCTTGTCGACGAGGCCGTTCCAGGCCGTGACACCGGGAGTTCCGAGGCAGGCCGCTTCCTCGAAAGGCAAATTGTCCGGCTTTTTCGCAAGGAAGGTTTCGTTGGTGACAACGGCTTCACCGAGCGCACCACTCTCCTTCAGGCGGGCGAGCCCGAACACGGCATCACCCGGTCTGAAGCGCGTCACGCCAGCGCCGACCGAAATCACCGTCCCGGAAAAGTCGCTTCCCATCGCGCGAGGGAAGGCTTTGCCCGTCATCATTTTGAGCGCGCCGCGGCGCACCTTCCAATCGATGGGGTTGATCGCGACGAACTTGACCTTCACCGCGACCTGACCTTGCCTAGGGGTTTCAAGCTCGAAGGTTTCGAGCCTCATCGTCTCGGGGCCGCCGTACTGGCGGTACTGAATGCGTTTCACAAATGCACTCCATCGACGAGGTTAGTGAGGCTGCACCGTCGCCATGTAGGCGGCGAACGGCGTTGCGTCGTAGATCACGTCGGTCGAGGCAATCTTGCCGTTCTTGACCTTGATGAGTTCGGCAACGATGGAGTTCGGAACGGGGTGGGTTTCCGCGTTGTAGACGATGACGGCCTGCACATCGTCACCGTAAGCGGCGAGAACCGTGATCTTCTTGATCATGCGGGCGAAGCCGGCGTGGAATCCGCGGAATGCCTCCGTACCCGCGATGCGTCCGATCGGCGATGTGCACACGACATTGTCGGCCGCGTTCGAGATGATCGCCTCGACATCCTTGTTCACGATGGCCTCGACGTAGGTGCGGGCGATCGCAAGCGCTGTGCGTTCAGTCATCATGGTTCCTTTCATCGGGATGATGAGCTGACGCTAGCGCATGGTACTGACAGATTTTGTCAGTATTATGTAAGGTATTGAAATTACTTATTTTTGTGACGCGACGCGCCGGGTGCAGACTCTCTCCATTCAGGGAGCCTCTCTGCGGAGACACCCCGCCGGCTACTTTGCATGGGGTTGTTTTCGATGTTTGGTGGGCGGCCGACGCAGGCTCAGGCGCTTTGGGCCGTCTTCACCACCACGACATTGGTGTCGTCATTGGGCAGGGTCGCCTTGTCGCCGTCGACCTGTCGCTTGTCGCCATCGCCGGCGTGTCGTCTTTCGACATCGCCGGCGTGTCGCTTGAGATAGTCACGGCGCATGCCGATCTCGTCGCGGACGAACTCGTAGCCGAGCTTGAACGTATCGAGGCCGTCGGTACTTATCGAGCCGTCTCGCAAGCCCACGATCGCGCCGCGCAGAATGCCCTCGAGCTCCTCCTGGAGGCATTCGAGCTCATCCAGTGAATGGGCATGCTCGATGCGTTCGCCGATATCGAGGATGGCGGTGGAGAGCTGGCCGGCCCTTTCGGGGGCGATGCGCGTGACCTTGGCGTAGATCGCCGCGAAGATCGAACCGATGACGCTGAGCGCGCCGGCGCCCAGATACATCATGTCGCTGTACTTATCCATGAACGACTTGGTGTCGTCATTGATGTAGTCGGCGGCGCCCTGATGCGCCATCACGTAGGCGTCCTTGTCGACGGAGGCCGGCTCGATCCGCGTCGCAAAGCCGTTGTCGAGCCCGAGCTCGGACTTGTTCTCATAGATGATGCGGGCCAGCTCGCCGGCCGAGGTCAGCGACATCCGCGACTGCGTGACCAGCAGCCATTCGAGGCCGATGGTTTCGAGATCGTCGTCGGGGATCTCAGGCGAGGCCGACAGCGTGCCGGCCGTCAGCGTCTCGTCGTAGATGCCGGGGATCTTGCGCGCCAGCGCCTTGGACTCGTCGATGGCGTTCAGTGTGAAGCCGCCGCGCTTGGCGACCTGCTCATAGGCCTTGTCCCTGACAGCCCTCGAGGCATGGACGATGGCGATCACGGCACCGTAGCCACCGGGCGAAAACAGCTTGTCCAGCGGCATGCCCTGCGGCGCCATCTGGATCTTAGCCGCTGCCTCCGAGCCCTCGGGGGCGTCGAGCATGGTGCGCACGAAGGCAAGCGAACTGTCGCTCTCGGCCACGACAGCGACCTTTTTCTTCTTCAGCTCGGCGAGCGACTTGATCTTCTTGTTGCCGGGGCCGAGCAATAGCACGAGGTCGTGCTCGAGAATCGCCAGCGTCCGCGCCCGCGAGGGCACCTTGTTGTCGGTCCGCACGATGGCGAGATCGGCCTGCTTGCGGTCGAATTGGGCAAGCGCCTTGGCATTGTCTGGATTGTTGACGATCTTCAGGCGGAAGCGCGACGTGTTGTTCTTCAGGACGTCGGCGAGCTTGGCCGCGAAGCGCGCCTGGTCGCTGTTGGCGTCGCCGACCGCAAAGGTCAGCGTCTCCGAATTCCTGAGCAGGGTTCGGCCGCTCCAGACGGTAACCAGCGACAGGATCAGGGTCAGCACGACGTACAGCACGACCTGCTGCTGGTTGGTCTTGATCACCTTGGGCCGCGATGGGGGCTGGTCGTTGGCGGGCATGGGGCCTTCAGCACTCATGGCAGCACTGACCTTATCCGGTTGCCGGGCGGCGGCATTGGCGAAACCACCAGTGCGGGCGCCGGAAAAAATCGTAAACGCCTGAAAAAAGAACGATAATCTCTACCTGCGGATGATAGCTGTCTGGCCGCAGAATGCAAATTTCGAGCCGGGAGTAACGTTACCGCGACCCAGCGCGGCGTTTTGCCCGGCTATCGCCGTTCGGCCACAGTCTGCGAATTTTCCGGTTCCCCCCGGATGCAATCCGACGCGGGAGATGTCATAAAAGATAGACCTCGGCGATCCGGCCGGGTCCAAGAAGAAGTTGCGCTGAACGCTCCATTATTTCCGTTTCCACGTCATGAGGGCGTCCAGCTTTGTCGTTTCCATCCATGTCATCGGCGGTTCCGGTCGACGCGCTCATTGGTTGGATGGTGCTGCTCACGGTCAAGCACATCATCGCCGACTTCGTGCTGCAAAATTCCTGGATGGCGCACGGCAAGGACCAGAAGACCGGCTGGGCGCTGCCGCTGCTCACGCACTGCCTGATTCATCTTGCGGTTGCGCTGCCGCTGATCCTGATCGTCGCGCCGCGCTTCTGGTTCGTGGCCTTCATCGACTTCGCCATCCACATCACGGTCGATCGCGCCAAGGGGCTGGTGTCAGCCAATCTCGGCGTCAACCAGGAGCACCCCTGGTTCTGGACCGTGATCGGCGTCGACCAGGCGCTGCACCACCTCACGGGTTTTGGCCTCTCCATCTTCATGGCAGCCAACTGACGCGGGCCGCGCTGATTCGCGGCAAAGGCGCAAGGACCCCGGAAGACTACCGGCCGGCGTGGTTAACCCTTCATTAGAGAATTGCGCGGCATCTTCCCGGTAGAGGGAGAACTGCAATGTTTTCAAGCCGCGACGCTTACGAAAGCGATTTTTGCCCGGTCCGCGACGAGCTTCTTGGCGAGATGTATCGCGCCAGTGAGGGCGGCCTGCCGAGGCTGGTTGAGAGTGTTTCCCCCGACGCACGCGCGCGCCTGGCGCTGTTCTGCTATCGCCGCAGCCATCTCCACTCGCTGGCGGTCGCGATTGCCGCAAGCTGCAGCGAGCGCGACCTGGTCGATATCGGCGGCCGTGTCGGCTCGACTCTCTACGCGCTGTCGCGCGAGCGCACGACGAAGGCGACGCCGTCGCTGTCGGGCGGCCGCAAGCCGATCACGCTGTCGACAAAACCGCTCTCGGTACTCGCGCCGCTCGAGGACGATCTCGACGACGCGCTCGACGGCGATCTGGTCGAAGCCGTTCCGGCCTGAGAACCAGAGCGTTTTCAAGCGAAGTGGACACCGGTTCGCGTTAAGAAAACGCGTCAATACAAGAATCTAAAGCCCCGTTCCGATCCCATCGGAATGGGGCTTTAGATTACAGGCAGTCCAAACTTCCGCCGCGCCATCGCGCATTCCGCGTCGCCCGGCATGCAGGTGCGGCACACCTCGGGCCGGACCGTGTAGATGCCGCACGACGTCGAATCACCGATCTTGCCTTGCAGGGCCGAGCAGCGGTCACCATCGCAGCGCATGCCGGATTGCCGTTCGTTGACGAAGGCTACCGGGATTTTTTCCAGCTCCTCGTCGCTCTCGATCGAAAAACGCGGCCAGTTCGCCGAATAGGCGCAGCAGGCTCCGCAGCCCTGGCAGAGCGTCGAGAGATCGGTCGTGGCGTTGTGATCCATGCTGTTCACGTGTCCTTCGGCGGACCCCAGACCAGGCTCTGGCGCCACTTTGCGCGCAGCACGTCGCGCCTTTCAGGATATTTCTCGTCGAGATAGGTGGCATCGACGACGCGATCGGTGCGGAAGCTGCGGAAATCGCTGCGCAGCTCGCACCAGGCCGCGAGCAGGCGCACCGCTTCGAGATAGCCAACCGCGATCGGCCAGATCGTGCGCTGGCTGTCACGGCCCTGCTCGTCGCGATAGCGCAGCGTGATCTTCTTGCCCTCATGGATCTGCGTGCGCGTGCGCACCATGTCCATGCGGTCGGGCTCCCTGTTCCAGCTCGGCCGCGCGCGGCTGGCAGGCTCCAGCACAAACGGGCGCAACCGCTCCGGCACGGTGTCCGCGATCTTGGCCATCAAATCTTCCGCGGCACGCGCCAGCGCCGTATCGGCGTGGCCTGCGACCCATTGCGCGCCGAGCACCGCGGCCTCGATCTCGTCGGGCGTCAGCATCAAGGGCGGCAGGTCAAAACCCTTTTCCAGGATGTAGCCCATGCCGGCTTCGCCGCGGATCGGCACGCGCTGGCCGATCAGCGTGGCGATATCGCGATAGACGGTGCGCTTGGACGTCTCGAGCTCGGCCGCGATCGCGTCCGCGGTCAAAGGCTTACGGCTGCGTCGTAGCACCTGGATGATCTGAAACAGCCGGTCGGCGCGTCTCATGACGATTCTCTTTTCGGCAGTGGCTCAAAATCTGTCGCGCTGATGCTGACAGGATGTTGGCAGCAGGGGGGTTCTATACCGGGACAACGCTTCGAATGAAGAGGATTTGTCCATGTTCACTCCCATCCATCTCGGCATGGCCGGCCCACTGGGGCGGGCGCATCTCTGGGCGCTGGGGCGCCTTGTCTCGTTCGATCTCACGGTCGTCGACCTCCGTTTGGCGCTGATTGCGCTTGTGACGCGTTCGCTGGTCCAGGCGTCCAACGCCCTGGTCCGTCACGTCATGGGCCGCGCCTGGAAGGGGGCCCGGTCCGCAAACGATATCACGGCTGCTGCCACCATGGTGGCAGCAGCCTGGCGCTAGGTTCCAATGCAGCCTTCGAGGATCAGGAGAGCAGAATGATCACGCTTTATGGCTTCGGCACCGGGTTTGGCTTGCCGGAAATCAGCCCCTTCGTCACCAAGACGGAGGTGCAGTTGAAGATGGCAGGACTGCCCTATCGCAAGGAGCGAGCGATGCCCCCCGCCTCGCCGAAGGGGCAGCTGCCGTTCATCGACGATGACGGGGAGGCTGTCGCCGACTCCACCTTCATCCGCGCCCATATCGAGCGCCGCTACGGTTTCGATTTCGACGCCGGCCTGTCGCTGGCCGAGCGCGCGCAGGCATGGGCTTTCGAGCGCATGATCGAGCATCACGTCTATTGGGGCCTGGTCGGCGCGCGCTGGGTCGATCCCGTCAATTTCGCGAAGGGCCCGTCGCACTTCTTCGACGGCGCGCCGGAGCACAGCCGCGAGAAGCTGCGCGAGGATGCGCAATTCCGCGTCGCCGAAAATTATCTCCTCAGCGGTCTCGGCCGCCACGGACCAGATGACGACGTCGAGCTCGCGGTGCGCTCGCTGTTCGCGCTGTCGGTCCAGCTCGGCAACAAATCCTACCTGATGGGTGAAAAACCCGCCGGTGTCGATGCCACCGCCTTCGGCGCGCTCGCAGGGATACTGACCCCGTTTTTCGAATCGAAGCTGCGCGAACGCGCCGAGGAGTTCGCCAACCTCACGGCCTATGTCGACCGCATGATGGGCGAGTACTATCCGGAATTCGCCTGGACCAAGCTGCGGCAGGCGGCCTGAGCGAGTCGCGCGGATTGTGCAAAAGAAAAGAGCCGGCCCGAGGGGCCGGCTCTGATCGTTTCAGGCTCTCGCCGCGTTACCTGACGAGCTTGTACTTGCCGTCCTTCACCGTCAGCAGGATGCGCGAGCGCTCATCGAGCCCGTAGCGATCCTTTTCGGTGAAGTTGTAGACGCCCTGGCTCGCCGCCAATTCCTTTTCGCTGAGCAGGGCCTGGCGGATCGCTTCGCGGAATTCCGGCGTGCCGGGCTTTGCCGTCTTCAGCGCCGTCGGAATGATGCGCTTCAGGATCTCGAAGGCGTCGTAGGAATGGCCGGCGAACTGGCTGCGGCTGTTCGGGCCGTACTTGGCTTCATAGGCCGTATTGAGCGCAAGGCCGGGCTTCTTGGTCGCCGCTTCGTCCGGCTGGTCTTCCGGATCCATCACCGGACCCGACGCCATCAGCACGCCTTCGGCAGCCTTCCCCGCGATGCGGATGAAGTCCATGCTGGCCGCGCCGTGGGTCTGGTAGATCAGGCCCTGATAGCCGCGCTCGCGCAGCTCGGTCTGCGGCAGCGCCGCCGCGGTGCCGGAGGCGCCGACCAGAATCGCGTCGGGATTGGCAGCGACGAGTTTTAGCACCTGTCCGGTCACCGAGGTGTCGGGACGCGCGAAGCGCTCCTCGTCGACGATGGTCATGCCCATCGGCACGGCCTGCGCCTTCAAATCGTTGAACCAGAGGTCGCCATAGGAGTCGGAGTAGCCGATATAGCCAAGGGTCTTGATGCCCTTCGACTTCATGTGATCGTACAGCACCTTGCCGACGATCGGAATCGGCTGCGGCATCGCCACCGACCACTTCATGCGTTCCGGTGTGATCGGGAAGGGCGCCAGACCGAAGTGCGGAATGCCGGCTTCGTTGGCGACGTTCGACACCGCGATCGTCGGCGGCGTCAGCGCCGAGCCCATGATGATGTCGGCCTTGGATTCGGTGACGAAGCGCCGCGCATTGGTGGTCGCGGTGGTCGGGTCGCCGCCGTCATCGAGCACGATCACCTTCAGCGGCACGCCGCCGATTTCCTTCGGCACGAATTCCAGCGCGTTGCGCTCGGGAATGCCGAGCGCGGCACCCGGGCCGGTCGTGGTGGTGGTGATGCCGATGGTGACCTCGGCGGTCTGGCTAAGCGCGGACAGCGCCGGCAGCGCGAGCGAAGCCGCCGCGATCGCGGCCGTCAGATAAAACCGTTTCATCAAATTTCCTCCCTGGGTGTGTTTGTTTGAAAGCAGAAATCGAGCGGGAATTCAGCCCCGTCTTTGGATGGTGCGGCGATTTAGCTCCCCGATCTAATTGCCTATGAATTTGGCTACCATTTCCGCAGGAAACGGTGCCGATTTCAATTTGTCGGGGTTAACGGGATCGCGGCCGACCAGCACGCGGGTCTCGAAGCCCTCGATCGCCAGCGCCTCGCCCTTGTAGACGTTGTGCTTCACCTCGAAGCTCGAGCGCTTGATGCTCTCGATCTTCGTTTCGATGGTGATCCAGTCGCCATAGGTCGAAGGGATGTAGAATTTTGCCCGCGTGTCGACCATGGGGATGCCGACCAGCCCGTACTTCTTGACCAGGTCCTGCTTGGAGAACCCGGCCACCTCGAACAGTGTCGACGTCGAATCGTCGAACATCGCGAAATAGCGTGGGTAATAGACGATGTTGGCGGGGTCGCAGTCGCCCCACTGGATCTGGACGTCGCGCCTGTGAACGAACATGCTGACCTTGCTTACTTCGGCGCCATGCGCAGCGAGCCGTCGAGCCGGACCACTTCGCCGTTCAGATACGCGTTCTCGACCATGTGCAGCGCCAGGGCTGCGAACTCATTGGCATCGCCGAGCCGGCGCGGGAAGGGGATCGCGGCGGCAAGCGAATCCTGCGCTTCCTGCGGCAAATTGGCGAGCAGCGGCGTCAGGAACAGGCCGGGCGCGATGGTGAGGACGCGGACGCCGAACTGCGCGAGCTCGCGCGCGATCGGCAGCGTCATGCCGACGATGCCGCCCTTGGAGGCCGAATAGGCCGACTGGCCGATCTGGCCGTCATAGGCTGCGACGGAGGCGGTGTTGATGATGACGCCGCGCTCGCCGCTTGCTTGCGGCTCGAGCTTCGACATCTCGGTCGCGGCCAGTCGCAGCATGTTGAAGGTGCCGATCAGATTGACCTTGATCACCTTGTCGAAATCGCCGAGCGCCATCGGACCGTCGCGGCCGACGACACGCTTGGCAACGCCGATGCCGGCGCAGTTGACCAGCACGCGGGCCGGGCCGTGAGCCTTTGCGGCAGCCGCAACGGCGGCCTCGGCCGACGCGGCATCGGACACGTCGCAAGCCACGGCGACGCCCTTGATCTCGGCGGCGACGGTTTCCGCGAGTTTTGCATTGAGGTCGCACACCGCGACCTTGGCGCCTTGCGCTGCCAGCCTGCGCGCGGTCGCCGCGCCCAGTCCCGATGCGCCGCCGGTGACGATGGCTGCCTGATCCTTCAACAACATGGCTTTCTCCTTTGGCGGTATCTATTTAGCCGACCGTTATCACGCGGTCCGATGGGTTTGCAGCATAGAGCTCGTCGATCAAGGCGGCGCGATGTTCGAGCACGGCGCGCTGATTGATCGAGCCCTTGTCGGTGACTTCGCCCTTGTCGATCGAGAGCGGTGCATCCAGCAGGATCGCGCGCGTGATCCGCGTGGATGAACCGGTCGCGGTGCCGAGGAAGCTGGTAAGGCGTTCGCGGAAGGCTTCGCGGATCAGCCGGTCGCGGGCGGTGACGACGAGGTCGTCGGCCGGCAGCGTCGGGTTGACCAGGCGGCAGCCGTCGAGATCGAGCAGGACGAGCGCGGAGATCTCATCGCGGTTGATGCCGGCGATCACGACGTCGCGCACCAGCGGCGCGCAGGCCGCGACGAAGCGCGCACGCAGGGGGCCGACGCTGACCCAGGTGCCGCTGGCGAGCTTGAAATCCTCGCTGACGCGGCCGTCGAAATCGAAGCCGGCGTTGAAATCATCGGGATCGGCAGGCTTGAGCGCATCGCCGAGCTTGTAAAAACCTTCCTCATCGAACGACTTTGCGGTGATCTCGGGCTGCCGCCAGTAGCCGGGCATGACGTTCGGCCCCTTGGCGCGCACTTCCATCTTGCCGTTGTTCGGAACGAGTTTTGCGTCGTTGCCCGACACCGGAAGTCCGACATGTCCGGAGCGGCTGGTGTGCGGATTGACCGACATGAAGAATGGCGCGGTCTCGGTGGCTCCGAGACCCGTCAGCATCGGCACGCGGTAGCCTTTCTCTTTCACCGCGAGCTCGTCGAGGCTGTTCCAGACGAAGGGCGACAGCGCCGCGCCCGAGAAGAACATCGCGTGCAGCCGGTCGAAGAATTTTGCGCGCAGGCCCTGGTCGTCGCGCAAGTACGGCAGCAGCGACTCGTAGCCCTTGGGGACGTTGAAGTAGACGGTCGGCGAAATCTCCTGGAGATTGCGCACCGTCTCCTCGATGCCACCCGGCACCGGCTTGCCGGCGTCGAGATACATCGAGCCGCCGTTGTAGAGCGTCAGGCCGATATTGTGGTTGCCGCCAAAAGTGTGATTCCAGGGCAGCCAGTCGATGATGACGGGCGGCTCGTCCTTCAGGAAGGCCAGCGTCTCGCGCAGCATCACCTGGTTGGCGCAGATCATGCGCTGGGTGTTGATGACGGCTTTTGGGTTTCCGGTCGAGCCCGACGTCAGCAGGAATTTGGCGATCGTGTCCGGGCCGATCTTGCCGTGGACGTCGTCGAGCGCGGGATGGATCGGCGTCGCCATGAGATCGGCGAGCAGCGTGACGTCACGTCCCGCCACCGTACCGTAGGACGCGGCGATCTCGGTGCCGAGTGAGACGTTGGCGGCGAGCGCGTCGGAAAACTTGTCGGCGTCCTCGGCGAAGACGAGGCCGGGCGTCAACAGATTCATAAGATAGGCGAGCTTGCCGTAGTCCTTCGAGACCAGCGAATAGGCCGGCGAGACCGGGCAGAACGGCACGCCGGCGTAGAACGCGCCGAAGGCGAGCAACGCGTGGTCGATCGAATTGCCGGAGAGGATGACGACGGGCCGCTCTGCGGAGAGCCCGCGCTGGATCAGGCCGGAGGCGATGTGCCTGGAGGAGGCGAGCAGCTCGGCATAGGTGATCTTGCGCCAGCCGCGGCCGCCTTCGCGCTCGGCCATGAAGACGCGGTCCGGCGTGGTCGCCGCCCAGTGATGCAGGCGGTCGGTAAGGCGGACCGGATAGTCGCCGATCGGCTGTTTCGGCCTGAGATAGATCGTGCCGTCGTCGCGCCGCTCGACATTGACGGCCGGCGTGCCGAACGAGATCGGCCGCAGCGGGGCGGTGCTGGCGCCGCGGTCTGATGCAGAGGCGGACGACTGGGCGCTCATGATTTGGGCTTCACCTTGGCGGTCTTGTGCTCAAGAAACTCGCGGATGCGGCGCTTGGCTTCCTTGTCGCTCTGCGCCACCGTCGCCATCAGCGATTCCATCAACAGGCCGGTCTGCGGATTGGCCTCCGCGATCATCGGCAGCGCCTGGAGTACGGCGAAATTGGTCAGCGGCGCGTTGGAGGCGATGCGCTGGGCGAGCTCCAGCGCCTTGGGCAGTGAGCCATCAGCCTCGGTCAGATATTGCGAGAAGCCGTAGGAGGCGCCCTCGGTCGCGGAATAGACGCGGCCCGTCAGCATCATGTCCATCATGCGCGCGACGCCGATCAGGCGCGGCAGCCGCACCGAGCCGCCGCCACCGACGAAGATGCCGCGCTGGCCTTCCGGCAGCGCGAAATAGGTCGAGGGCTCGGCGACGCGGATATGGGCGGCGCAGGCGAGCTCCAGCCCGCCGCCGATCACGGCGCCCTTCAGCGCGGCAATGACGGGCACGCGGCTGTACTGGATGCGGTCGAAGACCCGGTGCCACATCTGGGAGTGCAACAGGCCGCCGGTGGCGTCATGGTCCTGCAATTCGGAGAGATCGAGGCCGGAGGAGAAATGGTCGCCGATGCCATGGATGACCACCGCCCCGATGTCCGCAGGCAGCGTCGCAAAGCAGTCGCCGATCTCAAGGATGATGCCGTCATTGAGTGCGTTGCGCTTGGCCGGCCGGTTCAGGCCCACGGTCAAGACCTTGTCCGCCCTCTCGATTTTGAGCAGCCCGGAGGCACCCGCAGTCGCGGTATCGGCGTTTCCCTGTGTCATTTGCGTCCTTTTCAGAATAGTTATGTTCTATAACGAATTTTGGAGGAGTCAATACGGGGCTTGGTTCCGCCGCTCCCCATGAGGCGGCGACGGCCGCGCCGGCGCTCGGGCCGCGACTTCCTGTCGCTAGCCCATCGCCACTCCGTCGCCCTTGGCCCCGTGCTCCCGCTGGTCAAGCCACAGCGTGCCGAGCGCAAACGCCAGCCAGCCGAAATCGTAGGCAAAACCCATGATCAGGACGACCCAGCCGGGAAGCGGTCCGACGGCGGCGCGGTCGACGAATTCCGCGAGGCTCACTGCCGGCGTCGGATGGATTGCAATCTTGCCGTAATAGGCGGCCGCCTGGATGACGAGAATCCAAACGTAGTTGCGGCGCAGCCGCCGCCCCGCGGCGCGGACGAACGAAATGTGATGACGGGGCGCGGTGTAGTCGCGCGCAAGAAGTGCCTGCCAGCTGTCGTCATGCGCCTCGCCCGTGAACATCGGGGCGTAGAAATTCTTCTCCAGCCAGCGAGCGCGGGCACGCCAGACGTTGAAATAGCGATACCGCCGCGCCTCCATCGCGAGGAACGCGGCGACCAGCAGGCCGACGAGCACGAGCGGCAGGGGCGACGCCCCCGGACTCGAAAAGGTCGTCGACAGAGCGATACCCATCGTGACGATCGACCAGTTGGTCGTGTTGTCGAGCCGCGTTCGCCAGATCGTCGAGCGATAGACCTCGCCGCGGTAGAGATGGGCGATGGCGCCCATTTCGGCAGGATCGAAGCTGTGTCGCGGGCTTGAGTCGCTGGAAGCCAAAGGGGACATGGTGGCACTCCCGTGGTCTGCGCAACCTTGCGCAAGACACATCCTGAACCGGGTCGGCCCCATGTCAAAGGCGCATTTCTCACATCACCTGATGCACATCGATCACGACGCGATCGGCGTGCCGCGCTGCGGACGCCACGAAGATGTGCTCCATCAGCCAGCGATATTTTTCGTGCCCGGTCTCAAACTTCGGAGTGGTGCGGAAATAGATCAGCTTTGGATCGACCGGCTCGCCGCGCTTGAGCTTTTGCAGCAGATCCACCGGGCCGAAGCGCATGCCCTTGTTCTCGACATAGACGGTGGCGCCGTCGTCGGTCTCGAAGGCGTATTTGGCCTCCAGCTCGATCAGCTCGTTGGGACGGATGATCTGGAAGTCGGCGCCGAACGGCAGCACCTTGCCGTTGACCGCGCCCTTCACCTCGCCGCCGATGATCGGGATGATGCGGCGGACGCCAGTGCCGATGTCGCCGGCGCTGGTGACATCGCCGATCCTGGCGGTGATGGTGAAGACGTACTTGGTCTCAAGCGTCGGCGTGCTCATCGCGTCACCTCTACTGCATCATCCGCGTCGGCAGCCAGGTCGCGAGCAGCGGGAAGGCGATCAGGATGATGAGGCGGATGAGGTCGGTGACCACGAAGGGGATGACGCCCTTGAAGATGGTGGAGAAGGAGACGTCCTTCACCACGCTCTTGATGACAAAGACGTTCATGCCGACCGGCGGGTGAATCAGGCCGAGCTCGACCGTCATCACGATGATGACGCCGAACCAGATCGGGTCGAAGCCGAGATGCGTGATCACGGGGAAGATGATCGGCACGGTGAGGATGATCATCGCCATGGCATCCATCAGGCATCCCAGCACGAGATACATCACCATGATCAGCGCCAGCACGCCGTAGGAGCCGAGGCCGAGGCCGGTGAGGAATTCCGTGACCTTCTGCGGGGTCTGCGTCACCGTCAGGAAGTAGCCGAAGATCAGCGCACCGATCAGCACGGTGAACACGGCCGCCGCCGTGCGCGTCGCCTGCAGCAGCGAAGCCAGGATCTTTTCCTTATCCAGCCGTCCGGTGAGCACGCCGATGATGAAGGCGCCGGCGGCGCCGACACCGCCGGCTTCCGTCGGCGTGAAGCGCGGCAGATAGGGCAGGCCGTAGAGACCGCCGATGACGAAGAGGAACAGCAGCACTGGCGCCCAGATGTCCTTCAATCCGGCAAAGCGCTCGCCCCATGGCAGCTTCTTGCCCTTTGGCAGGAAGTCGGGACGGAGATAGCCGATTAGGCCGATGGTGATCATGTACATGGTCATCGCCAGCAGGCCCGGGATGATGCCGGCGATGAAGAGCTTTCCGATGTCCTGCTCGGTGATGATGCCGTAGACCGCGAGCACGGTGGAGGGCGGCAGCATCGCGCCCAGTGTACCGCCGGCCGCAATCACGCCGGTGGCGAAGGATTGCGGATAGCCGAAACGCCGCATCTCTGGATAGGCGACCGCGGAGAAGGTGGCGGCGGTCGCCACCGACGAGCCACAGATCGCGGCAAAGCCGCCGCAGGCGCCGACGGTGGCAATGCCAAGGCCGCCGCGCAGATGCCCGACAAAGCCGTTGGCAGCACGGAACAGCTCGCGGCTCATGCCGGAATGGCTGACGAAGGAACCCATCAGCAGGAACATCGGGATGACGCCAAAGGTGTAGTCGGTGACCGTGCGCATCGAGGTCTGGCCGACCAGCTTCAGTGCCGCCGTCCCGTTGACGAGATAGGCGAAGCCGGTGACGCCGACGAGGCCCATGGCCATGCCGACGGGCACGCGCAGCAACATCAGGACGAAAAGGGAAACGAAGCCGATTACGGCGACGGCATCGGTGCTCATGTCTACTCCGTCGCCTTGAATTTTGGATCGTGCATGTCTTCGGGATGGAAGATCAGCCGGTAGGTTCGGATCGCGATCAGCAGCACGGCGGAGACGTCGCCGATCCAGGCGATCGCGAAGAACGGCCAGGTCGGCATATGCATGTCGAAGGTCAGGACGTTGTCGTTATAGGTGCCGCGTACCTTGTCGAACAACGTCCAGGTCTGCACGGTGACGACGAACAGCAGCACCAGCGTTGCGAACACGTCGATCCAGCGTTGGTAGCGTGGTCCGACATTGCCCCAGACCAGGTCGACCGTGATGTGGGTGCCGCGATAGGAGGTTGCCGCGATGCCCCAGAAGATCAGGATGCCGAGCAGCATGCGGCCGATGTCGAAGGAATCGGGGATCGAATAATTCAGCGTGTTGCGCAGGAGGACAGAGACGAAGATGTCGAGCGCGACAAGGCCGACGAAGCCGGCGGCGATCCATTCGATCGTATCGATGATGCGATCCATCCAGGCGCGCTTCATGGGAGTGTCCTGTGGTGTGACGTCACTTGTTTGATCGCGGTGCCACCGCGCACTTCACCTCGCCCCGCTTGCGGGGAGAGGTCGAAATTCAAGCGGAGCTTGAATTTCGGGTGAAAGGGACTCTCCGCGAGTCAAGCTGCCGCCATCGTTGCGGAGGCAGCCCCTCACCCCAACCCTCTCGGCGCGAGCGAAGCTCGTCGCGGCCCCGTAAGAACGGGGAGATGGGGAAGAAGAGCTTGCCCCGATACCGTCACGCTACTCAGCGAGCGCGTTGTACTTCTTCAGCGAGTCCTTCAGCTCGGTCAGCGCCGCACCCGGATCGCCGCCGTTCTTCTTGACGCCGTCGCCCCAGGTCTTGACCAGCGGCTCGGCGGCCTTCTTCCACTGCGCGGTCTGCTCCGGTGTCAGCTTGTAGACTTCGTGACCGGATTCCGCCTTGATCTTCTCGATACCGGCATCCTCGAACTTGCCCCAGTGTTCGCCGACGACACCCGCCATTTCGGTCGAGCAGTTCTTGTCGATCGCCGCCTTCTGCTTGTCGGACATCGCGTTGTACTTGTCCTTGTTCATCACGAAGACGAAGGTCGTGACGTAGAGCGGCGCCTCCATGTCGTACTTCGTCACCTTGTCGATGCCGAACAGAAGCAGCGAGCCCCAGGGGAAGGTGACGCCGTCGGCGACGCCGCGCTCGATGATGTCGCGCACTTCCGGCGCGGACGACTGCACGTTGGTGCCGCCGAGCGAGGTCACGAAGTTCGCCATGGTGGCGTGCGCCGGGCGGATCTTCATGCCCTTCACGTCCTCGGGCACCACGATCTTCTTGGTGCGGGAGTGGAAGGAGGACGGCGAGTGGACGAAGGCGAGGCAGTATTTGACGTCCTTCATCTCCTTCTCGGCATATTTGCGGTACCAGGCGTCGAGCCCCGCCGAGCCGCCCTTCGCGTCGGAGATCAGGAACGGCAGTTCGCCGGCACCTACGATCGGGAAACGGCCGGGCTGATAGCCGGGATTGACATAGGTGACGTCGGCGATGCCGTCGCGGGCCATGTCGTAATGGTCAAAAGCCTTGCCGAGCTGCTGCGCCGGGAAAACCTTGCCCTTGATGGTGCCGCCGGAGTCCTTTTCCACCGCAGCCGCCCAGTCTTCCAGCGATTTCTGCAGCGGGTGCGAGGCCGGCACCCAATGCGAGATCTTCAGCTCGAAGGTCTTGTCCTGCCCGAACGCAGGCGTCACGCTGGCGGCCACCAGCAACGCCAACCACGCTTTCCTCATCGACATCTCTCCCTTTCAAGTGAGCGCAGGCTTCGTTGGCCCGGTCTCGTTAGTTAACATGTTATATAATTGGAGCGTTTGTTCAAGCCGGAACAGGCGGCCCGCGCCCTTAACCCGGCACCGATTTTTCGCGAGGCGGCGAACTGCTCTCCCTCTGCCCAAACGTTATGGGTCATAAGTATCGCGGGCGGATGATGGCGACAAGCGAACCGATGGATGCAGGCGCGCCAGGCGGTGCGACAAAAGTCGCAACCCCTGGTCACCCGCGCGTAACCTGCGCTGTTCGGTATGCGCACAGCGGTCGGGCCGATTTCAAACGTCCGCGCAAATCCCGTTTAAAACTTTGTAGGTGATGAACTCGTCACGTCGTTGGCGTTCAATGGCTGCAATCAAGTCAACGCGAGCGACAGATGACGCACACCGACATCCCCGACGGTTTTGAGCCGCATTTCCGCAAGAGTCCGCTCACCGATCCCTGGGAGCCGCTGTATTCGAAACGCACCGAAAGAGCCGTCGTCATGGGATTGCGGTTGGGAAGGCCGCACACCAACGCCCGTGGGTTGATCCATGGCGGCCTGATCGCTGCGCTTTCAGACAATGCGATGGGCTATAGCTGCGCGCAGGCGACGGGCTGGGCGACGTCGTTCGTGACGATCTCGCTCGCAGTCGATTTCATCGGCTCGGCCGAGATCGGCCAGTGGCTCGCGGTCGAGAGCGAGGTGATCAAGACCGGCAGTACGATCTGCTTCGCGCAGAGCCTGATCAAGGCCGACGACGTCGTGATCGCGCGCGCCAACGGCACGTTTCGCGTGGTGCCGAAGAAAGGGGTAACGCTGTCGTTCCGGGGCTCGCGAAGCGAGAACCCGGAACCTCGAGATTCCGGGTTCGATGCTTCGCATCGCCCCGGAATGACGGCAGCTACCCGAACTTCCACTCCGTGCTCTCCACCACGAGATCGATGAACGCCCGCACCTTGGCCGAGAGCAGGCGCGAGGTCGGATAGACCACGTGGATCGGCAGCGCCGGCTGCTCGAATCTGGCGAGCACGATCTTCAGCCGCCCGCGCTTCAGTCCGTCGGCCGCCTGGTAAGCCAGCACGCGCGTCACGCCGCCGCCGGCATCGGCATGTTGCAACACCGCGTCGGCACTGTTCGAGATGAAGCGCGCGACGGGTGTAACCTCGATGTCACGGCCATCCTGCACGAAGCGCCAGTTGCTTGCGGGGCCGAACTGGAGCGTCTGGTGTTGAAGCAGCGCGCCCGGTGTCTTCGGCTCGCCGTGGCGCTTCAGATAATCGGGTGAGGCCACCACGATCCGCCGCATCTCGCCGACCTGGCGCGCGACCAGCGAGGAATCGGCGAGATGGCCGATTCTAACGGCGACATCGACGGCGTCCTCGACGAGGTTGACGAGATGATCCGACAGCCGCAGCTCGCCGGTGACGTCGGGATAGCGCTTGAGGTAGGCCGACATCACCGGGCCGACATGGAGCCGGCCAAAACCCAGCGGTGCGGAGACCACGAGCCGCCCGCTCGGCCGGTTGCGCTCCTGCTGGGCGGAGCTATCGGCCTCCTCGACATCGGCGAGGATCCGCCTGGCGCGCTCGAGATAGCGCGTGCCGACGTCGGTGAGCGTCACCTGCCGCGTGGTCCGCTGCAGCAGCCGCGCACCGAGATGCTCTTCCAGCGCGGCGATCGTCCGCGTCACGGCCGAAGGCGACAGCCGCAGCTTGCGCGCCGCCGGCGCAAAGCCGCTGAGATCGGCGACGGTGACGAAGACCTGCATGGCGTCGAGACGGTCCATGGCATTATTGCATATATCGCAATGATGAAGTGTCAAGATGGCAGATTGTTTTAAGACCGAGAGGGAGCATCTTAGGTGCCGAAAGACGCGAAATCGCGCCGGAGTTTCAGGAGAAGGTCCGATGAATTCAGGGCTCACCTATGCCAGCGATGTCGCCTTCACGCCCGCGGTGAAGGCCATTCAAGCGCGAAAGGGCTCGCGCGAGGCCTATGCCGATGCCGAGCAGCGCGGCTGGCGCACCGAGGTCGACGAAAACCTCGCCGCGTTCCTGGCCGATGCCAACAGCTTTTATCTCGCCACCGCCTCGGCCGACGGCCAGCCCTATATCCAGCATCGCGGCGGACCAAAGGGTTTTCTGAAGGTGCTGGACAAGACCACGCTCGCCTTCGCCGACTATGCCGGCAACCGGCAATACCTCACGCAAGGCAACCTCTCGGAGAACCCCAAGGCCTACATCTTCGTGATGGACTACGCCCATCGCCGCCGCGTGAAGATCTGGGGCGAGGCGCGCGCGGTCGAGGATGATCCGGCCCTGGTGCAGTCGCTGTTTCCAAGGGGTTACAAGGCGAGGCCGGAGCAGGTCGTCGTGTTCAAGATTTTGGCCTGGGACACCAACTGCCCGCAGCACATCCCGCAGAAATTTGACGCAGCGGATGTCGCGGCAGCGCTGGCGGCGAGGGATCAGCGGATCGCGGAGTTGGAGGCAGAGGTTGCAGCGCTGAAGGGAGAGAAGGGGGTGACCTAGCTCTTCTTACCCTCCAGGGGAGGGTAAGGGCGTCACAACGCGCTTGCGGCTTCGTGCTGGAAACCGAGATAGCTCGCCGCTACCCGCTCGTTGGCGGCGATATCGGCGGCCTTGCCGCTGAGCACGAATTCGCCAAGCTCCATCACATAGGCGTGGTCGGCGATTTTCAGCGCGGCCTGTGCGTTCTGCTCGACCAGCAGCACGGACACGCCGCTCGCACGTAGCTCGGTGACGATACGAAAAATATCGGCGACGATGATCGGCGCGAGGCCCAGGCTCGGCTCGTCCAGCATCAGCAGTTTTGGCGCGCCCATCAGCGCGCGGCCCATTGCGAGCATCTGCTGCTCGCCGCCGGACAGCGTGCCGGCGAGCTGCTTGCGCCGCTCCTTCAGGCGCGGAAACAGGCTGTAGACCCGCTCCATCGAGGATCTCATCTGCGCCTTGGCGATGCGGAATGCGCCGAGCTCGAGATTGTCCTCGACATTCATCGTGACGAACAATTCGCGGTGCTCCGGGACCAAGCCGAGGCCCATCGCGACGCGGTCCTCGATCTCGTACCGGGCGAGATCTTGCCCTGCAAAGGCGACGCGGCCCTTCAGCGGCAGGACGCCCATGATGGCCGAGAGCAGCGTGGTCTTGCCGGCGCCGTTGGCGCCGACGATGGTGACGATCTCGTTCGCGCCGACCTCAAGCGAGACCGAGCGGACCGCCTCGACCTTGCCGTATGCGACATGCGCGTCGGTGACTGACAACAGCGCGCTCATGCCGCGACTCCGAGATAGGCCTTGATCACTTCGGGATTGGTCTTGATCGTCGCCGGCGTTCCCTCGGCGATCTTGGTGCCGAAATCGAGCACCACGATGCGGTCGGCAAGGTTCATGACGAAACCCATGTCGTGCTCGACCAGCAGCACGCTCATGCCGCCGTCGCGCAGCTCACGCAGCAGTTTTGCGAGCTGCTGCTTTTCCATGTGGCGAAGGCCCGCGGCAGGCTCGTCGAGCAGGAGCAGCATCGGATCGACGCAGAGTGCACGCGCGATCTCGACGATGCGCTGCTGTCCGAGCGACAGCGAGCCGGCGAGCTGATGCATCTGCTCGCCGAGGCCGACGCGCTCGATCTGCCGCGCGGCTTCCGCGAGCAGCTTTGCCTCATCGGCGCGGTCGAGCCGCAGCATCGAGGAGATCGGCCCCGAATGTCCGCGCAGATGCGCTCCGATCGCGACGTTCTCCAGCACGGTCATGTCGGGCACCAGCTTCACATGCTGGAAGGTTCTGCTGATGCCGAGCTTCACGATCTCCTGCGGCGGGGCGTTGTCGACTTTCCTGCCGAGCACCGAGATCGAGCCTGCGGTGGCGCTGAGCACGCCGGTGATCAGGTTGAAGGTCGTGCTCTTGCCGGCGCCGTTCGGCCCGATCAGCGCGACGATCTCGCGGGCCTGGACGTCGAAGGAGACGTTGTTGACCGCGATTACGCCGCCGAACTGCTTTCGCGCCTTGTCCACCTGGAGCAGGATGTCGGACTCGCCGGTCGCTCGCTCGCGCGCCGGGAGCTTTAGCGAGGTGTCGGGCTTCTTGCCATTGGTCTTCTGCGGCAGGAACGACATCAGCCAGGGCCAGAGGCCTCCGGGCGCGAGCTGGAGCAGGAGCACCAGCATGATGCCGAACACGATGGTCTCGACCTGTCCCGAGCCGTGCACGATCAGCGGCAGATAGCTCTGGAGCACCTCTTTCAGGATCACGACGATCGCAGCGCCGAGCACGCCGCCCCAGACATAGCCGGCGCCGCCGACAACGGCGATGAAGAGATATTCGATGCCGGCCTGCGCGCCGAACGGCGTCGGGTTCACCGCGCGCTGCATGTGCGCGTAGAGCCAGCCGGAGAGGCCGGCCAGTACGGCGGCATGGATGAACACGAGAAGCTTTGCGCGCGGGGTGTGCACGCCAAAGGCTTCGGCGGCGACATGGCCGCGCCGGAGCGCACGGATGGCGCGGCCGGTGCGGGAATCCAGGAGGTTCACCGTCACCAGCGCCGAGAGGATCACCGCAATCCAGACCGCATAGTAGATCGAACCCGGATCGAGCATCTTGAACGATCCGATCGACAGCGGCGGGATCGCCGAGATGCCGTCGTTTCTTCCCAAAAACTCCAGCTTGCTGAAGAGGTAGAACAGGCCGAGCCCCCAGGCGAGCGTGCCGAGCGGCAGATAGTGGCCGGAGAGGCGGACCGTGATCAGGCCGAGCAGCACCGCCAGCAGTCCGCTGACGACCAGCGACAGCGGCAGCGTCAGCCAGGGCGAGAGGCCGTAGGCCGTCGACAGCACCGCCGTGGTGTAGGCGCCAAAACCGACGAACGCGGCCTGCCCGAATGAGGTGAGGCCGCCGACGCCGGTGAGCAGCACCAGCCCCATCGCGACCAGCGCGGCAAGGCCGATATTGTCGAGCAGCACAATCCAGAACGGCGGCACGCCCGGAACGAACGGGATCGCCGCCATCAGAGCTGCGAAGATGAGAATGGGAAGCCGGTCTTTCATCGCGCGTCAGTCCTTCTCTTCCTCGACCGCGGGAGCTGCGAGCGAGCGCAGCAGCAGCACGGGGATCAGCAGCATGAAGACGATGACCTCCTTGTAATTGCTGGCATAGAAGGACGAGAACGCCTCGACGATGCCGACGAACAGCGCGGCGACCGCGGTCAGCGGATAGCTGACCAGCCCGCCGATGATCGCCGCGACAAAGCCTTTCAGGCCGATCAGGAAGCCGCTGTCGTAGTAGAGGGTCGTGATCGGAACGATCAAAATGCCCGACAGCGCGCCGATGACGGAGGCGAGCAGGAAGGCGATCTGCCCCGACAGCGAGGTGCGGATGCCTGCAAGCCGCGCGCCGAGCCGGTTAACGGCGGTGGCGCGCAGCGCCTTGCCGTAGCGCGTCCAGCCGAAGAACAGCCAGAGGCCGACGATGAAGGCGATTGTGATGCCGTAGACGGTGATGCTCTGGCCGGTGAAGCGCAGCGAGCCCGCGGTGAACGCGGTCGACAGCACGGCGGGTCCGCGCTGGCCTTCGGCGCCGAAGAACAAGAGCCCCAGTCCCTGCAGCGCCAGGTGCACGCCGACCGATGCGATCAGCAGCACCAGCACCGAGGTGTGCGCGAGCGGTTGGAACACGATGCGATAGAGATAGACGCCGATCATCGCGACGATCACCAGCGACAGCGCCATGCTGACCGCCACCGGCGCCTTCTGACCGGCATAGGAGAGCGTCAGGGCCAGCACGATTGCCGGCAGCACGACGTTGGCTGCAAGGCTGCGGGCGACCAGCCTGCCGTGCAGCGCCTTGCGCGCCGCGAACAGATCGAGCGCGAAGGCCACAATGCCCATGGCGAGCGCCAGCTTCGCCGTGCCCGGCATCTGGCCGGAGGCGAGCGAGGCATAGGTCAGCGCCCCATAGGTGACGAATTCGCCTTGTGGAATGAGGATTACGCGGGTGACGGCAAATACCAGCACCAGCGCCAATCCGAGCAGCGCGTAGATCGCGCCATTGGTGATGCCGTCCTGCACCAGGAACAGCATGATGGTCGTGTTCAAGCCGGACGCTCCCCCTCGATGTCCGGACCGGCACCGCCTTTCGCGGTGGATGGTCCGTTCACAGCCATTGAAATTCGCTGACGATATTTGATATGGTCCATAACAATTATCAAATATAACATCAAGGGCGGCGGAACGACCCAGCCCCAATTTAGCGGGATTGCGAGCACCAGGCGATGACCGTTTCAAAAACCGTTGAAAAGTCAGCGGAAGTGACCAAGTCGCGCAAGGACGCCGGGGACAACCCGGCCGAGGCGCTGCACCTTGGCGAGCTTTCCGAGCAACTCGGCTACGTGCTCAAGCGTGCCCAGCTCAAGGTGTTCGAGAACTTCCTGCGCTGCGTCGCCTCGCTACAGCTTACGCCGGCGCAGTTCTCCGTGCTGCTGCTGGTCGAGCAGAACCCGGGCCGTAACCAGACCGAGATCGCCTCCACGCTCGGCATCCTGCGCCCGAACTTCGTGGCGATGCTCGACAATCTGGAGAGCCGCGACCTCTGCGCCCGGATCCGCTCCACCAACGACCGCCGCTCGCACATCCTGGTGCTGACCGACAAGGGCAAGGCCGTGCTGACCCGCGCGAAAAAGCTCGTCGCCACCAAGCACGAGGCGCGCCTCAACGAGGTGCTCGGGGCGGCCAACCGCGAAGCCCTGATCGCAATGCTTTCGAAGATCGCGAACGAGTTTTGAGCCGGAGGATCAGGCCGCGGCGAAGCGGTCGAGCACGGCAGGCGCTTCGGTCGACAGGAACTTGCGCTCGATCTCCGCGGCCGGCAGCGGGCGGCTGAACAGGAAGCCCTGGACCTCGGTGCACCCTTCGGCCGCGATGCGATCGAGCTGCTCGCGCGTCTCAACGCCTTCCGCCGTCGTCCCCATCCCCATTCCATTCGCGAGCGCAGCAATGGCGCGAACGATATTGAGAGAACTGGCGTCGGTTGCGATGTCGCGGATGAAGGAACGATCGATCTTGATCTTGTCGAAAGGAAAGCACTGCAGATAGGTCAGCGACGAATAGCCGGTGCCGAAATCGTCCATGGCGATCCGGATGCCCAGCGCGCGTAGCCGGTGCAGCATGGCGAGCGTTCCATTTTTGTCGTGGAGCAGGACGCTCTCGGTGATCTCGATCTCCAGGCGTCGCGCGTCCAGGCCGGACGCCGCCAGCGCTCCCACAATGACCTCGGCGAGGCCGGGATGATGGAATTGGGCGGCGGAGATGTTGACCGCGATATGCAGTCGGTCTGGCCACCGGCTCGCGGTCATGCAGGCCTGTCGGATGACCCATTCGCCGATCGGCACGATCAGGCCGATCTCCTCGGCAAGCGGAATGAAGCTATTCGGCGGGATCAGGCCGCGCTGCGGATGCCGCCAGCGGATCAGGGCCTCGACGCCGCTGATCTCGCCGGTCTCGGTCTGCACCAGCGGCTGGTAGTGAAGCTCGAATTCGCCTGCGGCGAGCGCCTTGCGCAAATCGAGCTCGAGCGCGCGGCGGTTCTGCACTTGCTCGTCCATCGCGGGCTCGAAGAAGCGGTAGGTGCCGCGGCCCTCGCTCTTGGCCTGGTAGAGCGCCAGATCGGCATTGCGTAGCGCCTGCTCGGGCGTTGCTCCGTCGCCCGGCGCGATCGCAAGCCCAATGCTCGCGCCGGCGATCGTCTGCTGTCCGTCGATGTCGAACGGCAGGTTCATCTGCCTGATGATGCGCTCGGCGAGGGCACTTGCGTCGTTGCGATCGTCGATCGGAGTCTGCAGGACGATGAATTCGTCGCCGCCCATCCGGGCAATCGTATCGCCCGGGCGAACGAGCTTGCGCAGGCGCTCGCTGACGGCCTTGAGAAGCGCGTCGCCGGCATGATGCCCCAGCGTATCGTTGACCGACTTGAACTTGTCGAGATCGATGTGATGGATGGCGAAGGTCGCGCCGGCCGCGAAGGCCTGCTCCAGGCGCTGGCCGAGCAAGGTGCGATTGGCAAGGTCGGTAAGGGCGTCATGATGCGCCATATGGGCGATCTGGAGCTCCGCGTGCCGTTGCTCGGTGATGTCCTCGTGGGTCGCCACCCAGCCCAGGTCGGGCATGGGCCGATGACGGATCTTGAAGGTGCGCCCGTTCCTCATCTCGACGATGCTGTCAGTCGGCTCCGCCGAGATCGCGATGTCGGTGCGCCATTTGACATACTCGTCCCGGGTCATCGCGGGAACGCTGCCGACAGCGAAGCGCAGTTCGAGAATCTCCCATAGCGACGTGCCGGGTCGAACGCGCTCCGGCGGCAGGCCGTACATATCGACATATCGCGTGTTGCAGACGATCAGTCGATGATTGCCGTCGAAGAAGCACAGGCCCTGCGACATGTTGTTGATGGCGCTGTCGAACTGCAGGTTGCGCTCCGTGAGCCGCGCGCTGAGCTCCTCGCGTTCGGTGATGTCCTCGTGGGTGGCCATACCGCCGCCGCCGGGAAGTGGACGAATGCTGTAGGCGATGATCCGACCATCCGCGAATTCCTGCACGGTCCGCTCGCTGACGATCTCTCCCTCGGTCCGCTTGCGGATATAGGCGTTCGCCTCGTCGCGGGTCTTCAATCCGAGTTTCAGCCGATGCTGGATCAGGTTCCTGGTCGGTGTGCCCGGACGCACGTCCTCCGGCGACAGGGCATACATCTGCATGTAGCGCTGGTTGCAGTAGATGACCTTGCGGTCCGCGCCGAACAGGACGATGCCGAGCGACAGATTGTTGACGGCCTGCTCGAGCAGCCCGCCCAAAAGGAGGGGGTCAAGCGGACCGAGCGAATCAGTGTCGGCGACCTGCTTGTCACGGTCGTCCATGGATCGTTTGCCCCCCCTTCAGCGCCGGCGCCATTAGAGCAGAGGCCGCTGAATCAACTCCATGATCTGGCGCGGCTGCCGGGCAGGTTTCCTGAAGTGCAGCGAATATCGGGTTAAAGCGCGCCGGACTCGGTGGGCCGGTCGCAAAGGCGCCGCGCGCGAGTTTCTGATGTGCAATGCAGCATTAGTGATGCTTGATACATCACTTTAGATGTATTAAGCTTGGTAAATCATTGGAATTGCCACGGAGATCCCGTCCCGTGATCACTGCTGCGCAACTTCGGGCCGCCCGGGCCCTGCTGGGGATTGACCAGCGCGAACTCGCGCAGCGCTGCTCGCTGTCGCTGCCGACGATCCAGCGCATGGAAGCCTCCGAAGGCGTGATCCGCGGCAACGTCGATTCCCTGATGAAGCTCGTCGAAGCGCTTGCCGCCGCCGGCATCGAGCTGATCGGCGAAGGCACGGCGTCCGCCGGCGGTGGGCGCGGCGTACGGCTGACGTCGCCACCGGGCGGGGACGTCAAATGACTGTGCGTGTGCACCTCGTGGTCCGGGAGCAGCGATGATCTCGGCGGCGCTATGGGCGGTGGCTGGTCTGCTGGCGCTGGCGCCGGTTGGAATCGTGCTGTCGGCGCGGCCGCGCGGATCGTTGGTTCTCTACGGCGCCTGTCTCGTCCTCACCGCAATGCTGTGCGTGACGGCGTTGCTTCATCTCCTCCATCCCGCCCATCCGGTGCTGCGTGCGACGCTGCCGGTGGGCCTGCCGTGGCTCGGCGCACATTTCCGCCTCGATGCGCTGTCTGCGTTCTTCCTCGTGGTCATCAATCTCGGCGGCGCAGCCGCGAGCCTGTTCGCGCTCGGCTATGGCCGCCATGAAGAGTCGCCTGGCCGCGTGTTGCCGTTCTATCCGGCCTATCTCGCGGGCATGAATGTCGTCGTGCTCGCCAACGATGCCTTCAGCTTCCTGGTGGCCTGGGAGTTCATGTCGCTGACCTCCTGGGCGCTGGTCGTGTCGCATCACCGCGAAGCCGAGAACATCCGCGCAGGCTACGTCTATCTCCTGATGGCAAGTTTTGGCACGCTCGCGCTGCTACTGGCCTTTGGTGCGCTCGCAAGCGGTCCCGGCTACGATTTCGACGCGATCCGCGCCGCGCATCCGTCCGCCGCGCTGTCGAGCCTGGTCGTGATCCTCGTGCTGCTCGGCACCGGCTCCAAGGCCGGCCTGGTGCCGCTGCACGCCTGGCTGCCGCTCGCCCATCCCGCAGCCCCCAGCCACGTCTCGGGCCTGATGAGCGGCGTGATGACCAAGGTCGCTGTCTACGGTTTCGTGCGCATCGTTTTCGATCTGCTGCCGGAACCTGAATGGTGGTGGAGCATGGTCGTCCTGCTCGTCGGCGGCCCGACCGCGACGCTAGGCGTGCTCTATGCGCTCATGCAGCGCGACATCAAGCGCGTGCTGGCTTATTCGACCATCGAGAACATCGGCATCATCTTCACCGGCCTCGGGCTCGCACTCGCCTTCAAGGCGCAGGGGCTCGACTGGGTGGCGGCGCTCGCCTTCACCGCGGCGCTGCTGCACGTCTTCAATCACGCGCTGTTCAAGAGCCTGCTGTTCTTCGGTGCAGGCGCCGTGCTGGAGGCGACCGGCGTGCGCGACATGGAGAAACTCGGCGGGCTGATCCATCGCATGCCGAAAACAGCTTTTGCCATGCTGGTCGGCTGCGTCGCGATCTCGGCGCTGCCGCCGTTCAACGGCTTCGTCTCGGAATGGCTGATGTTCCAGGCGATCCTGCTGTCGCCGCAACTGCCGTCCTGGGGGCTGAAGCTGATCGTCCCCGCCGTCGGCGGCCTCTTGGCGCTGGCGGCCGCCTTCGCCGCGGCCTGCTTCGTCAAGCTCTACGGCATCAGCTTCCTCGGCCGCCCGCGCTCCGACGTTGCCGCTTCAGCGCATGAAACGGATCGCTTCTCGCTCGCGGCGATGTTTGCGCTCGCCGCGCTGTGTCTCCTGGCCGGCATCCTGCCCGGCCTCTTCATCGACGCACTGGCGCCTGTGAGCAAGGCCATGGTCGGCAACGTCATGCCGCATCAGACCGGACTCGAATGGCTGACCATCGTGCCGATCGCCGAAAGCCGCAGCTCCTATAACGGGCTTTTGGTCTTCATCTTCGCCGCACTTTGCGGCACGGCCGCAGCCTCCACGATTCATCGCCTCGCCTCTGATCGGCTGCGCCGCGCACCGGCCTGGGATTGCGGCTATCCGGACCCCAACTCCGCGATCCAGTACAGCGCGTCGAGCTTTTCGCAGCCGATCCGCCGCGTGTTCGGCAGCGTCATCTTCGCTGCCCGCGAAATCGGCGAGATGCCGCCGCCGTCCTCGCCCCGGCCCGCGCGTCTCACGGTCGAGATGCGCGACCTGATCTGGGATGGGCTGTACGGGCCGATCGCGAATGCGATCGGTTTTGCCACCATCCGCATCAATGTCCTGCAATTCCTCACCATCCGCAGCTACCTGACGCTGGTCTTCGTGGCGCTGATCGTGCTGCTGCTCGTGGTGGCGCTATGAACGCGCTGCGCGATCTCCTCTCGCAGGGCGCTCAGATGCTGCTGGTGCTCGCGCTCGCGCCGCTGCTCACCGGCTTCGTGCGCAAGGTGAAGGCGCGGCTGTTGCGCCGGCGCGGGCCGCCGCTGCTCCAGCCCTACCGCGACCTGGTCCGCCTGATGCGCAAGGACGTCGTGCTTGCCGACAACGCCTCATGGCTGTTCCGGGTGATTCCCTATCTGATGTTTGCCGGCACCTGGGTTGCCGCTTCGCTGGTACCGACATTCGGCAATGGCCTTTTGTTCTCCTGGACCGCCGATCTCATCGCCATCATCGCGCTGCTCGGCAGCGCGCGGTTCTTTCAGGCGCTCGCCGGCATGGATGTCGGCACCGCCTTCGGCGGCATCGGCTCCAGCCGCGAGGTGATGATTGCGACGCTGGCCGAGCCCGCGATCCTGATGACGGTGTTTGCGGTCGCGATGATCGCGGGCTCGACCCAGCTCTCCACGGTGGCCGAGTTCATGGGCTCCAATGCGGTCGGCCTGCGCGTCTCGCTCGGCATGGCGCTGGTCGCGCTCATCATCGTTGCGCTGGCCGAGAACGCCCGCATTCCCGTCGACAACCCCGCGACCCACCTCGAACTCACCATGGTGCACGAGGCCATGGTGCTGGAATATTCCGGCCGCCACCTCGCGCTGATCGACCTGTCGTCGCAGCTCAAGCTCCTGCTTTACGTCTCGCTGATCGCCTGCGTGTTCGTGCCCTGGGGCACGGCTGAGGCCGATGCCGGCTTTTCCGCGCGTGCCTCCGGCGCGCTGTTCTATCTCGGCAAGCTCGCAATCTTCGGCTTCCTGCTCGCGTTGTTCGAGACGTCGATCGCCAAGATGCGGGTGTTCCGCATCCCGGAGTTCCTGGGCGCGGCACTGATGCTGGCGTTGCTCGCAACGCTGCTGCGCTTCGTGTCGGGGAGCCTCTGAGAGATGAGCAGCCTTCAGTTCGACATCGCCCATCTGCTCGCCGGCTCGCTGGTGCTGGCGAGCTTCATGATGCTCTACCAGGACCGGCTCTATTCCCTGCTCAACGTCTATGCGCTGCATGCCGGTGTGCTGGCGCTGTCGGTGGCCTGGCAGGCCTATGTGCAGCACGCGCCGCACCTCTATGTGACGGCCGTGATCGCGCTGGTCTTCAAAGCCATCATCATTCCGGTGGCACTGCACCGGATCATCAAGCAGCTCGGCATTCACCGCGAGATCGAGAATGTGATCGGCATCGGCCTGACCATGATGGCCGGCATCGGTCTCGTCGCTTTGTCGATGGTGGTGATGCTGCGCGTGACGCCGGGCGCCGACGCGCTGGCGCGCGAGGACCTTGCCTTTGCGCTCTCGGTGGTGCTGCTGGGACTCCTGATCATGGTGACGCGGCGCAATGCCGTGAGCCAGGTGGTCGGCTTCATGTCGCTGGAGAACGGGCTGGTGCTGGCGGCGACCGGCGCCAAGGGCATGCCGCTGGTGGTCGAGATCAGCGTCGCCTTCTCGGTGCTGATCGCCTTTATCGTGATCGGCATCTTCCTGTTCCGCATTCGCGAGCGCTTTGACAGCGTGGACGTGCAGGCGCTCGACCGCTTCAGGGGAGAGCGGCGATGAAGATCGACGCGCTCACCGCGATCCTCCTGATCCCGGCCGTCTCCACCGCGTTGCTGGCCGTTCTGCCGGGTTACGCGTTGACGGCGCGGTTCAACGTCGTGGCGGCGTTCGCGACCTTCCTCACCTCGCTGTCGCTGTTCGTGGTCGAGCCGACGTCCGGGCAATATCTGCTGGTCGACGACCTCAACAAGGTCTTCATCGTACTGACGACCTTCGTCGGCTTCACTACGTCGGTGTTCAGCGCGAGCTACATCGACCACGAGATCGAGATCGGGCGGCTGACGCCGGCGTTCCTGCGCTTCTATCACGCGATGTACCAGACGCTGATGTTCGCGATGAACCTCGCGCTGGTCGCCAACAACATCGGCCTGATGTGGGTCGCCGTCGAGGTCGCGACGCTGACGACGGTGCTGATGGTCGGCATCTACCGCACCCATGAGGCGCTGGAAGCCGCCTGGAAATACTTCATCCTCGGCAGCGTCGGCATTGCGCTCGCGTTGTTCGGCACCATCCTGGTTTACATGGCGGCGCGACCCGTGGTGGGCGAAGGGCTCGACGGCATGGTGTGGACCGTGCTGGTGGCGCACGCCTCGCAGTTCGATCCCGCGCTGCTCAACGTCGCCTTCGTGTTCCTACTGCTGGGCTACGGCACCAAGGTGGGGCTCGCGCCGCTGCACGCCTGGCTGCCCGATGCCCATGCCGAGGGTCCGACGCCGATCTCGGCGGTGCTGTCGGGCCTGCTGCTCAACGTCGCGCTCTACGCGCTGTTGCGCTTCAAGATGATGCTCGCGGTCAATCCCGCTGCGATCGCGCCGGGGCCGCTGATGGTGTCGATGGGGCTGATCTCGGTGATCTTCGCCTCGCTGATGCTCTATCGCCGCCGCGACATCAAGCGCATGTTCGCCTACTCCTCGATCGAGCACATGGGCATCATCGTCTTCGCCTTCGGCATGGGCGGGCCGCTGGCGAATTTCGCGGGCCTGTTGCACATGACCATGCATTCGCTGACCAAATCCGCGATCTTCTTCGCCGTCGGTCATATCGCGCAGGTCAAGGGTACGCAGAAGATCGCCGATATCGGCGGGCTGACGGTGACCAACCCCGTGCTTGGCTGGGGATTGATGCTGGGCGTGGTCGCCATCGTCGGCCTGCCGCCGCTCGGCATCTTCATGAGCGAATTCTTGGTCGTCAGCTCCACCTTCGCGCGTGCGCCATGGCTGACGGCGATCCTGGTGCTTGGCATCATCATCGCGCTCGGCGGGCTTTTGCTGCGCGTGGGCAGCGTGATGTTCGGCGAGCCCAAGGGACCGACCGCGCCGGCGGAAGCATCCTACGTGCCGATGTTCACGCATCTGGCGCTGGTGGCGATGGCCGGCATCTATCTGCCGCCGGCGCTGGTGACCGGCTTTACCAACGTCGCGAAGCTCTTGGGGTGACGCGATGGGCCTGCTCGACCATATCCCCCATCAGAATGTAGTGCCGTCGCATCGGCCCTGGCCCCGAATCGTGGTGGCGGACGAGGGGTGGCGCGCCGCAATCGACCAGCTCGTCGCGGGCAGGGCGACGCTGCTCGGCTTCTGGGGCGAGCCGGAGGCGGTGCATATGGCGCTGTGCGATGTTGCGTCGGCGGAGATCGCAGTCGTCACCTATGAATGCATGTCGGGTTCGTTCCCGAGCGTCGCGATCCATCATCCGCCTGCGTTGCGGCTGGAACGGACCATTCACGATCTCTTTGGTTTGATGCCCCTCGGTGCCGGCGACATGCGGCCGTGGCTCGATCATTACGTCTGGGGCAAGCCTTGGCCGCTCGGCGATCGCGACGCCGCGCGGGACGCCGTACCGTATGACTTCCTGCCGGCCGAAGGCGAGGGGCTGCACCAGGTCGCGGTCGGCCCGGTTCATGCCGGCATCATCGAGCCCGGCCACTTCCGCTTCACCGCCAATGGCGAGCATGTGGTGCGGCTGGAGCAATGGCTCGGCTACACCCACAAAGGCATCGAATCCCTGATGCAGGGTGCGAGCCTGGAGGCCGCAGCGAAACTCGCCTGCCGCACCTCGGGCGACAGCGCGGTCGCCTACGCCTTTGCATTTGCGCGGGCGGTGGAAGCGGCGCTTCAAATCGAGGCGCCCGCGCGCGCGAGCTTGTTGCGGGCCCTGATGGCCGAGCTGGAACGGCTTGCCAATCATTTCGGCGACATCGGCGCAATCTGCAACGATGCTTCGTTCGCGCTGATGCACGCTCAGACCGGCATCTTGCGCGAGCGCTGCTTGCGCGCTGCGAATGTCGCGTTCGATCACCGACTGATGATGGACGTCATCGTGCCCGGTGGCGTGGCGCGCGATATGACGCCGGAGGCCTTGCCTGTGCTACGGGCGCTGCTCGCCGAGATCAAAAAAGTGTTTCCGCGCCTGGTCGAGCTCTATGACAACACCGCGTCGTTGCAGGATCGCACCGTCACCACGGGTATCGTGAAGGCGGACTATGTGCGCCAGTTCGGCGCCGGCGGCTATGTCGGCCGTGCCTCGGGCCGCGATTTCGATGCACGGCGCACGCTGGCCTGCGCGCCTTATGACAGTTTGTCGTTCGAGGTGCCGGTGCTCGAGGCCGGCGACGTCAATGCGCGGGTCTGGATCCGCATCCGCGAGGTCGAGCAGAGCGTCGCCCTGATCGAGCAGATCCTGGATCGTCTGGAGCCGGGCGCAATCAGGACCGCGCCGCCGGCCGGACATGGGCCTTGCGAAGGCATGGCGCTCAGCGAGGCTTTCCGCGGCGACGTTCTGGTGTGGCTGCGACTCGATGGCGAGTTGCGCATCGAGCGCTGTCACCTGCGCGATGCATCCTGGTTCCAATGGCCGCTTTTGGAGACCGCGATCGAAGGCAACATCATCGCCGACTTCCCGCTGTGCAACAAATCGTTCAATTGCTCCTATTCGGGCGCGGACCTCTGAGCCATGCGCAAGACCCTGCTCGAAAGTCTCACCCATGGTTCGCTGACCGAGCCCGCGCCGCCGCCGGACGAAGCGGCGCTGGCCGAACTCGCCAAACGTGTCGACCTTGCCGCGCAGGCGCGGCTCGGCCGCTCGCTCGCGATCCGTCAGGTCGATGCCGGCTCCTGCAACGGCTGCGAGCTCGAGATCCACGCGCTGTCCAACGCCTTCTACGACCTCGAGCGCTTTGGCCTGCGCTTCGTCGCCTCGCCACGCCATGCTGATGTGCTGCTGGTCACGGGTCCCGTGACCAAGAACATGCGGCAGGCGCTGGAGCGGACCTTCAACGCCACGCCCGATCCGAAATGGGTGGTCGCGGTGGGCGCTTGCGCGCTCGACGGCGGCATTTTTAGGGGCAGCTACGCCTGCGTCGGCGGCGTCTCCGACGTGGTGCCGGTCGATCTGCACATCAAGGGCTGCCCGCCCACGCCGACCGATCTGCTGAAGGGCCTGCTCGCATTGCTGGAGCACGTCGGCGCGAAGGGGTGAGGCGGACTCCGTCGTTGCGAGCGCAGCGAAGCAATCCAGAATCTTACCGCGGTGACAGTCTGGATTGCTTCGCTGCGCTCGCAATGACGGGGAGGGGCCGCAGCCTCACTCCACCAGAATCACCCTGACATCGTTCACGTTGGTCAGGGTCGGGCCCGGCAGCAGCAGGTCGCCGGTGGCCTCGAAGAACGTCGTCGCGTCGTTGTTGTCGAGATAGGCCTGTGGTTCGAGGCCTTGCGCCTTCATCTTCGCAAACGTCGTGGCATCGATCAGGGCGCCGGCGGGATCGGTCGGCTTGCCGCCGCCGCCGTCGGCGCCGTCGGTGTCGCCGGCGAGCGCCGCAATGTCGGGCGTGTCCTTGAGCAGGTCCGCCAGCGCCAGTGCGTATTCCTGGTTGGGACCGCCGCGACCATTGCCGCGTACCGTCACGGTCAGCTCGCCGCCGGAGAGGATCGCTATGCGCTTGCCCTGCGCGCGCGCCTGAAGTGCGAGCCTTGCGTGATCGGCGGCGACCTCACGCGCTTCGCCCTCGAGATCGGCGCCGAGATCGATCACCTCGTAGCCGGCATCCTTTGCAAGCTTCACCGCGGCATCGATCGACTGTTTTGGGCGCGCGATCAGCTCGTAGCGGGCGCGCGCAAAGGCCGGGTCGCCGGGCTTGCAGCTTTCGTTGGCGGGATCGTCGAGCGCGCGGCGCACGGCGTCTTCAAGTTCGAGCCGGTATCGTGCAACGAGGGCACGCGCATCGGCTAGCGTGGTCGGGTCCGGCACCGTCGGGCCAGAGGCGATCGCGGAGGGATCGTCATGCGGCACGTCGGAGATCGCGAGCGTCACGATCTCGGCGGCGTTCTGGCCGGCGCGTGCAAGCCGCCCGCCCTTGATCCGCGACAGATGCTTGCGCACCGTGTTCATCTCGCCGATCGGCGCGCCCGAGCGCAACAATGCGCGGTTGACCGCCTGCTTTTGCGCAAAGCTGATGCCTTCGACGGGCGCGATCCAGTTCGCCGAACCGCCGCCGGAGAGCAGCACCAGAAGCAGATCGTCCGGCCCGGCCTGTCGTGCCAGCTCCAGCGTATCGGCCGCGCCCTTCAGGCCGGCTTCATCAGGCACGGGGTGGCCGGCCTCGACGACGCGGATGCGCCGCGCCGGCACGCCATGGCCGTGACGCGTGGTGGCGATGCCGACCAGACGCTCCGGCTCAAGACCGAGCGTGTCGAGATAGTGATGCTCCGCCGCCGCCGCCATGGCGCCCGCGCCCTTGCCGGCGGCGAGGCAGATCACCCGGCCCTTCGGCACGGGACGCAGATGCTGCGCCAGCACCACGTCCGGATGGGCGGCGGCAACGGCAGCATCGTAGATGGCACGGAGCAGGGGGCGTCGGTCGGTCATGAAGATGCCTTCGTCAAAATTGCCGGAGAGGCCGCCGCTGCATCGATGCGTTCGGCGTCGCGCTGGATCCGGTCATACCTAGCGCATCGACCGCGAAAGTGTAAGCCGAGCCTTTCAGGCATTCGGTTCTTCAATCGGGCGATAGACAAACGAAAAGCCCCCTGCGAAGGTCTCGCAGCGGGCTTCGTTTGTGTTTTTGTTTTGCCGGACGACTAGCCGCCGACGTCGGCGCTGAGCACCTCGCCGAACAGCTCCCACTGCTCACCCTTGAACTTCATGAGCTGGAACGAACTGATGGGCGCGTAGTCAGTCGCTGACGTATTGATCTTGATCCCCGGCAGGAGCGCTTCGGTGCGGAAATCCTTCAGGCTCGCGGCCTGCTTCATGACGTTCTCGCGCGTCAGGTCGTCGCCGCACTGCTTCAGCACCTGGACGAGCGTCTGGGCGACGCCATAGCCGACCACCGTCAGGCCGTCCAGCTTGTCGCCTTCGGGGAAGTACTTGGCCATGAATGCCGAGAACTCCTTCATGCCGGGGTCGTTGTCCCACTGCTTGTCGGTCGGGTCCTTCGCGTAGTTGGCGGAAATGATGTCCTGCGCGTTCTCATACCCCGCCGGCTTGATCACGCTGCCGACCGAAGCCGAGACGTTGTTCAGGAAGTGGAGCGGTTTCCAGCCGATCTCCGCGTTCTTCTTGATCGCCTGCGCCGCGAATTTCGGCGTGGTGATGTTGAAGAAGACGTCGGCGCCGGTCGCCTTCATCTTCACGATGTGGGAGTCGATGGTCGGTTCGGAGGTCTCATAGCTCTCCTCGATCACGATCATGCTCGCGGCCTTGGCACCCAAGCCGTCCTTCAGGCCCTTGAGGTAGTCCTTGCCGTAGTCGTCGTTCTGGAACAGCACGGCGATCTTGGCGTCAGGCTTGTTCTTGAGCAGATACTTCGCGTAGACCTGCGTCTCGCTCTGGTAGTTGGGCTGCCAGCCCATGGTCCAGGGGAAGTTCTTCGGATCGTTCCACTTGGTGGCGCCGGTGGCGACGAAGAGCTGCGGCACCTTCTTGTTGTTCATGTACTTCTGGATCGCCGTGTTCGGCGGGGTGCCGAGCGAGTTGAAGATCAGCAGCACCTCGTCGCTCTCGACGAGCTTGCGCGCCTGCTCCACCGTCTTCGGCGGCGAATAGGCGTCGTCATAAGACACGAAATTGATCTTGCGGCCGTTGATGCCGCCTTCCTCGTTGACCTTCTTGAAATAGGCGGCCTCGGTCCGGCCGATCACGCCATAGGCCGACGCGGGGCCGCTGTAAGGCATGATGTTGCCGATCTTGATCTCGGTATCGGTCGCGCCGGTATCGTATTTCTTCTGCGCGAGTGCGGCGCTCGTCGAGGCCGCGAACAGAGCGAGCGCAACAGACGCAACCGCGAGTTTGCTGGTGACAGCAGGCATTCCAATCTCCCTTTTTTCTTGATGGTGCGCGTAATTTTCTTGAAATGAAATTTTCTTCGGCTGCGCGGCGGCGATTGAATACGATTTGTCCGAAAGCTTCAAGAAAAAGCCCCTGCGAAGAGGTCGCAGGGGCTGCTTCTTTAGTAGACAGTTGAGAACTGCCTACGCGCTAGCCGCTGACGTCGCCGGAGATGACATCGCCGAACAGCTCCCAGCTTTCGCCCTTGAAGCGCATCAGCTGCAACTGCGAGAGCGGGGCAAAGTCGGTCGGGCCAGTGTTGGCCTTGATGCCGGGCAGGAGGCCGGCAGGCTCGAAGTCCTTCAGGCTCGCCGCCTGCTTCATCACGTTCGCACGGGTCAGATCGTCGCCGCAGGTCTTCAGCACCTGCACGAGCCCCTGCGCCGCGATGTAGCCGTACATGACGCTGACGTCGGCGCGATTGGCCTCGGGATAGTACTTGTCCAAGAACTCGTTCCAGGCCTTCATCGCCGGATCATTCTTCCATTGGGCATCGGTCGGATCCTTCAGATAGGCGGAAGAGATGATGTCCTGCCCGGCCTCGAAGCCAGCCGGTTTCATGACGGTGCCGACCGACACAGAGACGTTGTTGAGAAAATGGGTCGGCTTCCAGCCGATCTCCGCGTTCTTCTTGATCGCCTGCGCCGCGAATTTCGGCGTGGTGATGTTGAAGAAGACGTCCGCGCCGGTCGCCTTCATCTTCACGATGTGGGAGTCGATGGTCGGTTCGGAGACTTCGTAGCTGTCCTCGATGACGATCATCGAAGCCGCCTTGGCGCCGAGCCCGTCCTTGAAGCCCTTCAGATAGTCCTTGCCGTAGTCGTCGTTCTGATAGAGCACGGCGATCTTGGCGTTCGGCATCTTGTCCAGGATATACTTGGCGTAGATGATGGACTCGATCTGGTAGTTGGGCTGCCAGCCCATGGTCCAGGGAAAGTTCTGCGGATCGTTCCACTTGGTGGCGCCGGTCGCGACGAACAGCTGCGGCACCTTCTTGCTGTTCATGTATTTCTGGATCGCCGTGTTCGGCGGCGTGCCCAGCGACTGGAAGATCAACAGCACCTCGTCGCTCTCGACCAGCTTGCGCGCCTGTTCGACCGTCTTCGGCGGCGAATAGGCGTCATCATAGCTGACGAAGTTGATCTTGCGGCCGTTGATGCCGCCTTCGGCGTTGATCTTGCGGAAATAGGCCTCTTCGGTCTTGCCGATCACGCCGTAGGCGGAGGCCGGTCCGCTGTAGGGCATGATGTTGCCGATCTTGATTTCGGTATCGGACGCGCCGGTGTCGTATTTCTTCTGCGCGGACGCTGCCGTGGACAGGGTGGCAGCCAGCACGAGGGCGGCCGAGAAGGCCCCCAATCGCACATGCATTGCAGGCATCTTGATCTCCCTAGATGAGGTTTGAATGTGTCGTTTGTTTTTGTTTGGGAGCGATCGTTGCTCGTCGTTCCGACGCACATTCAATACCCTTCCAGGGCCGCCAGCAAGAAAAACGCCCCGGCGGAACTGTCGCAGGACGCGCGATTTATTCGAAGCGGTGCGGAATATTCCGGCGCGTGAGATTTCGCGCGCCGTTAACGATTGCGCTGAAGTTGCCTCGTTCGCCGCCGACTATTTTTGATTGAGACGCCTTGCAGCGCTCACTGGCCGAGTTCGCTGGAGATGACGCTGCCGAACAGCTCCCATTTCCTGCCCTTGAAGCGCATCATCTGGAGCTGTTCGATCGGCGCGAAATTGTCGGCCGAAGTGTTGATCTTGATGCCGGGCAGAAGCGTATCCGGCTCGAAATCCTTCAGGCTTGCCGCCTGCTTCATGACATTGGCGCGCGTGAGGTCGTCGCCGCACATCTGCAGCACCTTCACCAGCGTCTGGGCCGCGCCGTAGCCGAACACGACGGCGCCATCGAGCCTGTTGGCCTTGGGATGGTACTTCTCCAGGAAGGCGTAGAAATTCTTCATGCCGGGATCGTCGTTCCACTGCGGGTCCGAGCCGTCCTTGGCGTAGGTCGCCGACAGGATGCCCTGCGAGATCTCGAACCCTGCCGGCTCCAGCACGCCGCCGACCGAGGCCGAGACGTTGGAGACGATGTGCATTGGGTGCCAGTTGATCTCGGCGGCTTTCTTGATGGCCTGGGCTGCGAATTTCGGTGTGGCGATGCTAATGAAGACGTCGGCGCCGGCCGCCTTGATCTTCACGACATGCTCGTCGATCGCAGGCTCCGAGGTCTCGTAGCTGTCCTCGATCACGATCATCGAGGCTTTGGCGCCGAGGCCGTCCTTCAGGCCCTTGAGGTAGTCCTTGCCGAAATCGTCGTTCTGGTAGAGCACGCCGATCTTGGCGTCCGGCTTCTCCTTCATGATGTATTTTGCGTAGATCCGCGCTTCGCTGGCGTAGCTCGGCTGCCAGCCCATGGTCCACGGGAACTGTTTCGGGTCGTTCCACTTGGAGGCGCCGCTGGCCACGAAGAGCTGCGGCACCTTCTTCTCGTTCATGTATTTGCGGATGGCGCTGTTGGTGGAGGTGCCGAGCGAGTTGAAGATCAGGAGCACCTCGTCGTTTTCGACCAGCTTGCGCGCCTGTTCCACCGTCTTCGGCGGCGAGTAGGCGTCGTCGTAGGAGATGAACTTGATCTTGCGGCCGTTGATGCCGCCCTCGGCGTTGATCTTGTTGAAATAGGCCTCTTCGGTCTTGCCGATCACGCCATAGGCCGATGCCGGACCGCTATAGGGCATGATGTTGCCGATCCTGATCTCGGTGTCCGACGCGCCGGGGTCATACGCCTTCTGCGCCAGCGCGGGGGTGCTCACTGCACTGCACAAGAGGATCGCGGCCGACAGGGCCGCAAACTGGAAACGGACGGCGGTCATTGGTCTCCCACCCCAATTGGATCGGCGCCGCATTGAACAAGATTGGTGCACAAGGTCAACAAAAAGCCCCCGCAACTGACGTCGCGGGGGCTTGATGTCTTGACCGATCGGTCAGCGCGTCACTCGGACGCGATGTCGCCGCTGATGATCTCGCCGAACAGTTCCCACTTCTCGCCCTTGAAGCGCTGCATCTGGAGCTGGGCGATCGGGGCGAAGTCGGTGGCGCTGGTGTTGAGCTTCACGCCGGGCAGCAGGGTGTCCGGAGTAAAATCCTTCAGGCTCGCCGCCTGCTTCATGACGTTGGCGCGGGTGAGGTCGTCGCCGCACATCTGGAGCACCTTGACGAGCGTCTGGGCTGCGCCATAGCCGTACACCATGCTGGTGTCGCTCTTGTCCGCGCCCGGCAGGTACTTGTCGACGAACTCGTTCCACTTCTTCATGCCGGGATCGCTGCTCCACTGCGGATCGGTCGAGTCCTTGGCATAGGCCGCCGACAGCACGCCCTGGCCGTTCTCGAAGCCCGCCGGTCGCATCACGCTGCCGACCGAGATCGACACGTTGGTGAGGATCTGAAGCGGCTTCCAGCCGAGTTCGGCGGTCTTCTTGATGGTCTGCGCCGCGAATTTCGGCGTAGCGTAGATCAGCAGCACGTCGGGATTGGCGGCCTTGATCTTCACGATGTGGGAATCCACCGAAGGCTCGGAGACCTCGTAGCTCTCCTCCAGGACGATGGTGGACGCGGCCTTGGCGCCCAGACCGTCCTTGGTGCCCTTCAGATAGTCCTTGCCGAAATCGTCGTTCTGGTAGAGCACCGCGACCTTGGCCTCGGGCTTCTCCTTCATCAGCCATTTCGCGTAAATTAGCGCTTCGCTCTGGTAGGAAGGCTGCCAGCCGATGGTCCAGGGGAAGGTCTTCGGGTCGTTCCACTTGGTGGCGCCGGTCGCCACGAAGAGCTGCGGGATCTTCTTGGCGTTCAGGTATTTCTGGATCGCGGTGTTGGAGGGCGTGCCGAGCGGATTGAACACCACCAGCACCTCGTCGCTCTCGACGAGCTTGCGCACCTGCTCCACCGCTTTCGGCGGCGAGTAGCCGTCGTCATAGGTGACGAAGTTGATCTTGCGACCGTTGATACCGCCCTGGTCGTTGATCATCTTGAAATAGGCTTCTTCGGTCTTGCCGATCACGCCGTAGGCGGACGCCGGACCGGAATACGGCATGATGTTGCCGATCTTGATCTCGGTGTCGGTCGCGCCGGTGTCGTATTTCTTTTGGGCGAGTACTGCGCCGGAGGTGAACGTCGCGATCGCCGTCGCAAGCGCGGCGATTCTTAGTTGTCGCAAGAGCAATTTGGTCTCCTTCTATCCGTTGGGGGTCGTGAACTTCACTTTCTGAGCTTGCCCAGCAATTGCTGGCTGACGATCGCAACCTGCCTTGCGCCGTGCGGCACGAGGAAGATGACGAGGAACAGGAGCACGCCGAACACGGCGCCGGAGAGGCCCTTGGAGATGCTCTCCGCAATGTTCGGGACGAAGATGATGAAGGCCGCGCCGACGAAGGAGCCGGGCAGCCAGCCGACCCCGCCGACGACCATGCCGAGGAACAGCGAGATCGCGAGCGTGATGGTGTAGCTGTCAGGTGCCACGAACTGCACGGCGATGGCGCCGAGTGCGCCGGAGACGCCGGTGATGCCGGCGGACACGCCGAACGCCAGCGTCTTGTACAGCGCGACGTTAACGCCCATCGAGGAGGCCGCGATCTCGTTGTCGCGGATCGCCATGAAGGCGCGTCCCGAGCGGGAGCGCAGCAGGTTCACCGAGAAGACGTAGATCGCCACCGTGACCGCGAGCGTGAAGTAGTAGAGCCAGGTGTCCTGCGACACCTTCAGCCCGAACGGCGCGTCCGGCTTGGTGACGACGAGGCCCTGCACGCCGCCGGTCCAGTGCTCCAGAAAGTTCAGTTTCAGGAGCTGCGGCATGGCGGTGGCAAGCGCGAATGTCGCGAGCGCCAGATAGACGCCCGACAGCCGCAGCGCCGGCTTGCCGAACAAATACCCGAATCCGAAACAGATCACGCCTGCGATCGGCAGCGTCAACGCGTAGTTGACGTTGAACTGCTCCATCAGGACCGCCGCCGTATAGGCGCCGACCGCGTAGAACGCACTCTGGCCGAGCGAGAACTGGCCCGAGCCGCCGGTGAGGATGTTCAGCGCCAGCACCGCGAGCCCGTAGATCAGGAGCATCGTGATCTGGAAGATGATGAAGTTCTTGGCGAAGACAGGCACGATCAGCAGTGCCGCGAGCACCACCAGCGAGGTGGTCGTGCCCAGCGTCATGGCCCGCTTCGGAACCGCCTCGACCCTCTCGTGGCCTTCTGCGACGACTTCTTCTGCAGCGCTCATGATCAAACTCGCTTGACGATGTGCCGGCCGAACAGACCAGCGGGTTTGACGACCAGGACGGAAATGATCAGCGCGAGCGCGATCGGGAGTTTCAGTTCATTGCCGACGCCGGGGATGTAGGTGCCGGCGAGGTTCTCGAAGACACCCATCAGGAAGCCGCCGACCACGGCGCCGAACGGGCTCGTCAGCCCACCGAGCACCGCCGCGGCGAAGCCGTAGATCAGCACGCCGCCCATCATGTTGGGCTCCAGGAACACGACCGGCGCGATCAGCATGCCGGCGATGGCGCCGATGGCGGACGCCATGCCCCAGCCGAGCGCGATCATCCAGCTCGTGTTGATGCCGACGAGCCGCGCCGATTCCGGCAGCGCCGCCGCCGCCCGCATCGCGAGGCCAATCCGAGTGTACTGGAAGAAGAAGAACAGCCCGAGCAGCAGCAGGAGGGTGACGCCGATCATGCCGGCCTGGTGGGTCGAGATGAGCTGGCTGCCGAGGAACGGCGCGGAGCCGAACGGGGTCGGATATTGCTTGATCGTGAAGTCCCAGATCAGACCGGCGCACGAGTTGATGATTGCGAACAGTGCAATGAAGCCAGCGACGTTGGTCAGGATCGGAGCCTTGGCGAGCGGCTTGAACAGGACCCGCTCGATCACGATACCGCCGGCGAAGGCGAATACCAGCGTGAGCACGAAGGCGCCCCAATAGGGCACGCCCCACTGCATCAACTGCCAGGAGACGAAGGTCGCGAACATCGCCATCTCGCCCTGGGCGAAATTGAGATGGTCGATCGCCTGGTAGATCATCACCACGGCCAGCGCCATACAGGCATAGATGGCGCCGGTGGCAATCCCAGCCAGGATTTGGTTGGTGAAAAGCTCCATGGTCCCGGCTCCTCAGTAACCCAGATAGGATTTGCGGATTTCTTCGTTGTTCGCGATTTCCTTGGCCTTGCCCGACATCACGATGCGTCCGGTCTCGATCACATAGGCCTGGTCGGCGAGCTCGAGCGCGAGCTGCGCGTTCTGCTCGACCACCAGGATGGTGACCTTGTCCTCGCGATTGATCTTGCCGAGGATGCCGAACAGGTCGCGGACGACCAGCGGCGCGAGGCCAAAGGACGGCTCGTCCAGCAGCATCAGCCGCGGCCGCAGCATCAGCGCACGCGCCACCGCAAGCATCTGCTGCTCGCCGCCCGAGAGCGTGCCGGCCTGCTGGGTATGCCGCTGCTTCAGCACCGGGAAGTGGGCGTACATGCGCTCGATGTCGGAGATGATGCCGGCATTGTCCTTCCGGGTGATGGCCCCGAGCTGGAGGTTTTCCTCCACCGTCATGTTGGTGAAGGTGCCGCGGCCCTGCGGCACATGGGCGATGCCGAAGCGCACGATGTTTTCCGTCGAGCGATTGGTCAGAGGCTTGCCCTCGAACTCGATCGCGCCGGTGGAACGCACCATGTTGCAGATCGCGCGCAGCGTGGTGGTCTTGCCGGCGCCGTTGGCGCCCAGCAACGTGGTCAGCGAGCCTTCGTTGAGCGAGAAGGACAGGCCGTGAAGGGCCTGGACCTGACCGTAATAGGCGCGCAGATCCTTGACGTTGAGCAACTGCGTCATTGGTCCTTGCTCCCGAGATAGGCCTTGATGACGTCGGGATCCGCCTGCACCTGGGCAGGCGTGCCTTCCGCGAGCTTCTTGCCGAAATTCAATGCGACGACGTGGTCGGCGATCGACATCACGAGGCCCATGTGATGCTCGACCAGCAGCACGGTCATGTGGCGGTCGTTGCGAATGCGGCGGATGAGGTCGCCGAGCACGTAGACTTCTTCATGGTTGAGACCGCCGGCCGGCTCGTCGAGCAGCAGGATCTTGGGGTCTGCAGCCAGCGCGCGCGCCAGCTCGACGCGCTTCTGCGTGCCGAAGGGCAGGCCGGAGACGACGGTATGCGCGACGTCGCCGAGGTCGAGATAGTCTAGGATCTCGTGCACCTTCTTGTTGACGCTGGCCTCGCTGCGGCGAACCCAAGCGAGCTTGAGGGAGTCGCTGATGATGTCGCTGGAGGTGCGGGCATGGGTGCCGACGCGGACGTTGTCCATGACAGAGAGGTTCGGAAACAGCGCCACGTTCTGGAAGGTGCGGCCGATGCCGATCTCGGCGATCTTGTGCGGCGGGCGCGACAGGATGCTGACGCCCTCCATCAGGATGTCGCCGGACGAGGGCTGATAGAGCCGCGACAGGCAGTTGAACAGCGTGGTCTTGCCGGCGCCGTTGGGGCCGATCAATCCGAGGATCTGGCCCTTGTGCATGTCGAAGGTCACGCCGTTGAGCGCGACGATGCCGCCGAACACGACGCTGACGTCGCGAACCGCGAGCAGAGGCGAAGTCCCCTGCGCGAGCTGTGCCTGCGTCATCTCGTCTCGCCCACAGCGTTGAGTGGGCCGAAGGGCGAAACGTTTCGCCCTCTGCAACGACAAAGGCTATCTGATCCCCTCGGCCACACGTGCAACTTTTCCTCCTGATTTCAGCTTCTTGCTGACTTCTTTTTTCGACGAGGGCACCAAACCGCCGAGTGCCGCTTCAATGTTCCTTACCATCGCCAAGAGACGTGGTCCAATGTCGTTGATCAAACGCTCTTCCGTGAAGCGGAATGCCGGCGCGCCGCAATTGAACGCGTAGGGACCAGTTCCGTCATTCAGCTTGAGCGCGACGCCGGCGGCGCCGATGTCGTCGTGCCAGTCGCCGACCGAAATCGCAAAACCGTATTTCGCGACGGTCTCACCGGAACGCTCCAATCCGTCACGCAGCTTGGGCCAGCGGCTGCCGTAATGTTCACGCAGATCGCGCAGCAGCGTGGTGCGCTCGTCCTCGCCCAGCGCCCAGAAATAGGCGCGGCCCATCGCGCTGGTTGCAATCGGCACGCGCGAGCCGACGTCAAGTTGAACGCCGACCGTCTCGCTGCCCCGGCTTTGTCCGAAATAGATCATGCTCTGCCGGTCGCGGCCGCCGACGGCGACCGCCCCGCCGGTCGCGCGCATCACTTCCTCGCGGAACGGCTCGGACAAATGGCGAATGCCGAGATTGGCCAGCGCCGCGTAGCCGAGCGCCAGCGCGGCCGGCGCGAGCTGATACTTTTCGAAACGGGGAACCGGTGTAAGATAACCAAGCCTCGTCAACGTGTAAGTCAGCCGTGACACCGTGGGCTTGGGCAAATTCGTACGGGCCGCGATCTCCTGATTGCCGAGAAGTCCGTCGTTGGGGTGGAATGCGCGCAATACATCTAGTCCGCGGGAAAGCGCGACGACGAAGTTCCGATCGGTCGCTGGCTTCTTTCCTGTACGCTTCATCCCTGATCTGCTTCTTGCGCGGAGTCGTTGACAAGCCACGTGCTTCAAAATAACCCTGCCGTCAAGATGCGGAATTAAATTCCGCACCGCGAAATCGAATAAAAGTAAATCCCCACCAAGGAGGGTATGCCGTGAGCGAAGTGGTGAAACTCGAGCGTCATGACGACATCGGCGTCGTCACGGTCAACAGCCCTCCGGTGAACGCGCTCAGCGCCGCGGTGCGCGGCGGCATCTTGGAATGCATCAAGGCTGCGGTCGCTGATCCCGCGATCAAGGGCATCGTGCTGACCTGCGCCGGTCGCACCTTCATTGCCGGCGCCGACATCACCGAATTCGGCAAGCCGCCGAAGCCGCCCGGCCTCAACGAAGTGCTGGCGGAGATGGAGAATTCGCCGAAGCCGATCGTGGCCGCGATCCACGGCACCGCGCTCGGCGGCGGCCTCGAAGTGGCGCTGGCATGCCACTTCCGCGTGGCGACCAAAGACGCCAAGCTCGGCCTGCCCGAAGTGAAGCTCGGCCTGCTGCCGGGTGCCGGCGGAACGCAGCGCCTGCCGCGTGCGGTCGGCCCGGAACTCGCGGTCAAGATGGTGGTCGGCGGCGATCCGATCGGCGCGGCCGAGGCGCTGAAGAACGGCCTGATCGAGGAGATCGTCGAAGGCCCGGCCTCCGGTGGCGAGGCTTTTGCCCGCAAGCTGCTGGCCGAGAAGCGGCCGCTGCGCCGCCTGCGCGACGACGATTCCAAGCTTGCCGCGGCCAAGGCGGACCGCTCGATTTTCACCAACGCGGTTGCTGCGCTCACCAAGAAGGCGCGCGGTCTGGAGGCTCCGTTCGCGGCTGCCGATGCGGTCGGCGCGGCCATCGACTTCCCCTTCGACGAAGGTCTGAAGAAGGAGCGCGAGGGCTTCATGAAGCTCCTCGTCAGCGACCAGTCCAAGGCACAGCGCTACGCATTCTTCGCCGAGCGCGAAGCCAACAAGATCGCCGGCGTGCCTGATGGCACCAAGTCGCGCCCCGTCAACCGCGTTGCCGTGCTCGGCGCCGGCACCATGGGCGGCGGCATCGCGATGTCCTTTGCCAATGCCGGCATTCCCGTCACCCTGATCGAGACCGCCGAAGAGCAGTTGAAGCGCGGCATGGGCATCATGCAGAAGAACTGGGAAGCGACCGCTGCACGCGGCGGCATCCCGGCGGATGCACCCGCCAAGCGCATGGCGCTGATTGACGGCAAGGTCGGCCTCGAGAACGTCAAGGACGCTGACCTGGTGATCGAAGCCGTGTTCGAGACCATGGCGGTGAAGAAGGAAGTGTTCGGCAAACTCGACGAGTTCGCCAAGCCCGGCGCAGTGCTCGCCTCCAACACCTCCTATCTCAACATCGACGAGATCGCGAAGGCGACCAAGCGTCCGCAGGACGTATTGGGCATGCACTTCTTCTCGCCCGCCAACGTCATGAAGCTGTGCGAGATCGTACGCGCCAACAAGACCGCCCCCGATGCGCTGGTCACCGCCGTGTCGATCGCGCGCAAGATCGCAAAGGTGCCGGCCGTCGTCGGCGTCTGCGACGGCTTTGTCGGCAACCGCATGCTGGCGCAGCGGGGCAAGCAGTCCGAGAAGCTGTTGTTCGAAGGCGCGTTGCCGCAGCAGGTCGACGCCGTGGTGACAAAGTTCGGCATGCCGATGGGGCCGTTCGCGATGGGCGACCTCGCCGGACTCGACATCGGCTGGCGTTCGCGCAAGGACCGCGGCATCAAGTCGGAGATCGCGGACGCGCTCTGCGAAGCCGGCCGCTTCGGCCAGAAGACCGGCAAGGGCTACTACAAGTACGAGGCGGGCTCGCGCGCGCCGATGCCGGATCCGGAAGTCGAGAAGCTGATCGACGAGACGCTGCTGCGCATGGGGCTCAAAAAGCGCGTCGTCAGCGACGACGAGATTTTGGAGCGCATGATGTATCCGATGATTAACGAGGGCGCAAAAATCCTCGAAGAAGGCATCGCGGCGCGCCCGAGCGACATCGACGTGGTCTGGCTCTACGGCTATGGCTGGCCGATCTATCGCGGCGGCCCGATGTACTGGGCCGACACGGTCGGCCTGAAGCACATCGCCGATCGGCTCTCGTTCTACGCCAAGGAGACCAACGACCCGAGCCTCGAGCCCGCGCCGCTGCTGAAGAAGCTCGCGGCCGAAGGCAAGACGTTTGCCTCGCTCGCGGCGGCGTCGAAAGCGGCGTGATGGCCGTTGTCTCTCCACTCGTCATTCCGGGGCGATGCGAAGCATCGAACCCGGAATCTCGAGATTCCGGGTTCGCCCTTCGGGCGCCCCGGAATGACTGTGTTTGTGGCTAGAGAAAATGACCCATCCCGGCGAACAGTTTTATCCCGAGGGCGTGCGGTGGGACGACACCATCGTCCAGGGCACGCTGCCTGACCTTCTGTCCAAGGCCGCCGCCGATTACGGCGCGCGCGCCGCGTTCGAATTTCGCGACCGGCCGATCAGCTATAGCGAACTGGAAGCGAAGGTGGAGCAGGCGGCTGCGGCCTTCCTGCGCGCCGGCTGCGGCAAGAACTCCTCCGTCGCGCTGTTCCTCGGCAACACGCCGGACCATCCCGTCAATTTCTTCGGCGCGCTGAAGGCAGGCAGCCGTGTCGCGCATCTGTCGCCGCTCGATGGCGAGATCGCGCTGTCGCACAAGGTCACGGACTCAGGCGCGCGGGTGCTCGTCACCTCCAACCTCGCCGCGCTGTTGCCGACCGCGCTGAAGTTTCTGGAGAAGGGCCTGATCGACACGTTGATCGTTTGCGAGGACGATCATTGGGGCAAGATCGGCACACCACAAGCGCCGATCCCGAACGATCCCCGCATCGTCACCTTCAAGCAGTTCGTCGACGGCGCGACAAAACCCGCGCAATGGCCTGATGTGACGGCCGATGACGTCGCACTCTTGCAATATACCGGCGGCACCACCGGCCTGCCGAAAGGCGCGATGCTGACGCACGGCAATCTCACCTCGGCGGTGTCGATCTACGACGTCTGGGGCAGGCCCGGACGCGCGGCGCGCGGCAACGTCATCGAGCGCGTGATTTGCGTGCTGCCGCTGTTTCATATCTACGCGCTCACGGTCGTGCTGCTGTCCTCGCTCCGCCGCGGCAATCTGATCTCGCTCCATCAGCGCTTCGACGTCGAGGCCGTGATGCGCGACATCGAGGTCAAGCGCGCGACCTACTTTCCGGGCGTGCCGACGATGTGGATCGCGATCGCAGCACTGCCCGATCTCGACAAGCGCGACTTTTCCTCGCTTCACGCCATCGGCTCCGGCGGCGCGCCGCTGCCGGTGGAGATCGCCAACTTCTTCGAGCGCAAGGTCGGCAAGAAGCTGAAGAGCGGCTGGGGCATGACCGAGACCTGCTCGCCCGGCACCGGCCATCCGCAGGAAGGGCCGGAAAAGCCCGGCTCGATCGGGCTGATGCTGCCGGGCATTGAGCTCGACGTGGTCTCGCTCGATGATCCGACAAGAGTGCTGCCACCGGGCGAAGTCGGCGAGATCCGCATCAAGGGCCCGAACGTCACCAAGGGCTACTGGAATAAGCCGAAGGGGTCCACAGAATCCTTTGTCGACGGCCGCTTCCTCACCGGCGACATCGGCTACGTGGACACGGATGGCTATTTCTTCCTGGTCGACCGCAAGAAGGACATGATCATCTCCGGCGGCTTCAACGTCTATCCGCAGATGATCGAGCAGGCGATCTATACGCACCCCGGCGTGCACGAGGTCATCGTCATCGGCATCCCCGACCAGTATCGCGGCGAGGCGGCAAAGGCTTTCATCAAGCTCAAGCCGGACGCAAAGCCGTTCTCGGCCGACGAGCTGCGCGCCTTCCTCGCCGGCAAGGTCGGCAAGCATGAATTGCCCGCGGCGGTCGAGTTCGTCGACGAACTGCCGCGCACCCCGGTCGGCAAGCTGTCGCGCCATGAATTGCGCCAGCAGCAAAAGCCGTCTTCGCAATCAACACCACAGCAAGTCGCAACAGGAGTTCGCTCGTGACTGACGCCGTCATCGTTTCCACTGCCCGTACGCCGATCGGCAAGGCCTATCGCGGTGCGCTCAACGCCACCGGAGGCGCGACCTTGCTCGGGCATGCGATCGGCGAGGCGGTCGCCCGCGCCAAGGTCGATCCGAAGGAGATCGAGGACGTCGTGATGGGCGCGGCGCTCCAGCAGGGTTCGACCGGCGGCAACATCGCGCGCAAGGCGCTGCTCCGCGCCGGCCTTCCCGTCACGGTCGCCGGCACCACCATTGACCGCCAGTGCGCCTCGGGCCTGCAGGCGATCGCGCTTGCCGCCCGTTCGGTGATCTTTGACGGCGTCGAAATCGCGGTTGGCGGCGGCGGCGAGTCGATCTCGCTCGTCCAGAACGACAAGATGAACGTCTTCCAGGCCCAGGATCCGGCGCTGCTCGAGATCAAGGGCGAGGTCTACATGCCCATGATCGATACGGCCGAGGTGGTTGCCAAGCGCTACAACATCTCGCGCGAGAAGCAGGACGAATATTCACTGGAGAGCCAGCGCCGAACCGCGGCAGCCCAGCAGGGCGGCAAGTTCAAGGACGAGATCGCGCCGATCACCACCAAGATGGCCGTGACCGACAAGGCGAGCGGTGCGGTGTCCTTCAAGGACGTGACGCTGTCGCAGGACGAGGGTCCGCGCCCCGAGACCACGGCCGAGGGCCTCGCGGGCCTCAAGGCGGTGCGCGGCGACGGTTTCACCGTCACCGCCGGCAATGCCAGCCAGCTCTCGGACGGCGCCAGCGCCTCCGTCATCATGAGCGACAAGGAAGCGGCCAAGCGCTCCCTGAAGCCGCTCGGTATCTTCCGCGGCTTCGTCTCCGCCGGTTGCGAGCCCGACGAGATGGGCATCGGCCCGGTGTTCGCCGTGCCGCGGCTACTCAAGCGCCATGGCCTCACGGTCGACGACATCGGTCTCTGGGAATTGAACGAGGCGTTTGCGGTGCAGGTGCTCTACTGCCGTGACAAGCTCGGCATCGACCCCGAGAAGATCAACGTCAATGGCGGCGCGATTTCGGTCGGCCATCCCTACGGCATGTCGGGCGCGCGCCTCACCGGCCACGCCCTGATCGAAGGCCGCCGTCGCAAGGCCAAGTATGCGGTCGTCACCATGTGCGTCGGCGGCGGCATGGGCGCGGCAGGTCTGTTCGAGGTGTTGCAGTAGTTGCGTCGTCCCGGCGAAAGCCGGGACCCATACTCCGCAGCCGGAGTTTGGGGCACAGACGATAGTTGCCTGTGCCAAGACAATGAAGACGAGTGGTTATGGGTCCCGGCCTTCGCCGGGGCGACGAGGGAAGCTCACAGGAGGATCCGATGGATCTCGCATTCACGAAGGAAGAGCAGGCGTTTCGCGAGGAAGTGCGGCAGTTCTTCCGCGACAACGTGCCGCCGGATACGCGGCGCAAGCTGGTCGAGGGCCGTCATCTCTCGAAGGACGAGATGGTGACCTGGTGGCGCATCCTCAACAAGAAGGGCTGGGGCGTCAGCCACTGGCCGAAGCAGTATGGCGGCACGGGCTGGACGTCCGTGCAGCACTACATCTTCAACGAGGAGCTGCAGTCCTATCCGGCGCCGCAGCCACTCGCCTTCGGCGTCAGCATGGTCGGCCCGGTCATCTACACCTTCGGCAACGAAGAGCAGAAGAAGCAGTACCTGCCGCGTATCGCCAATGTCGACGACTGGTGGTGCCAGGGTTTTTCCGAGCCAGGCTCCGGCTCCGACCTCGCTTCGCTGAAGACAAAGGCCGAGCGCAAGGGCGACAAGTGGATCATCAACGGCCAGAAGACCTGGACCACGCTGGCGCAGCACGCCGACATGATCTTCTGCCTCTGCCGCACCGATGCGAGCGCGAAGAAGCAGATGGGCATCTCCTTCATCGTGTTCAGCATGAAGTCGAAGGGCGTCACCGTGCGCCCGATCCAGACCATCGACGGCGGCCACGAGGTCAACGAGGTCTTCTTCGACGACGTCGAGGTGCCCGTCGAGAACCTGATCGGCGAGGAGAACAAGGGCTGGGATTACGCAAAATTCCTGCTCGGCAATGAGCGCACCGGCATCGCGCGGGTCGGCGTCTCCAAGGAGCGGCTGCGCCGCATCAAGGAGCTCGCCGGCAAGGTCGAGTCCGGCGGCAAGCCGATCATCCAGGACTCAGCGTTCCGCGAAAAGCTCGCCGCCTGCGAGATCGAGCTGAAGGCCCTGGAGCTGACACAGCTCCGCGTTGTCGCCGACGAAGGCAAGCACGGCAAGGGCAAGCCCAACCCGGCATCGTCGGTGCTCAAGATCAAGGGTTCTGAGATCCAGCAGACCACGACCGAACTGCTCATGGAGGTCATCGGCCCGTTCGCGGCGCCCTATGACGTCCATGGCGACGACGGTTCGAACGAGGCCATGGAGTGGACCGCCCAGATCGCGCCGAGCTACTTCAACAACCGCAAGGTCTCGATCTACGGCGGCTCCAACGAGATCCAGCGGAACATCATCGCCAAGGCGGTGCTGGGGCTGTAGGCCCCGCCATCGAACACTGTCGTCCCCCGCGAAGGCGGGGGACCCAGTACGCCGCGGCAGTCGTGGTTACGGCAGGTAGCTGTGTTTACTGGATCCCCGCCTGCGCGGGGATGACGACGGGAGATCGGGGCAGCAGCCCGCCCTTATGATTTTGGAGAGAAGGTAAGATGGATTTTGATTTGACCGAGGAGCAGCGGCTTCTCAAGGACAGCGTCGACGGCCTGCTGACGGATTCCTACGATTTCGAGCAGCGCAAGAAATACATGAAGGAGAAGGGCGGCTGGAGCAAAGCCGTCTGGGGCAAGCTCGCCGAGCAGGGCCTGCTCGGCCTGCCCTTCGCGGAGGCCGATGGCGGTTTTGGTGCCGGCGGCGTCGAGACCATGATCGTCATGGAGGCGCTCGGCAAGGCGCTGGTGCTGGAGCCTTATCTCGCAACCGTCGTGATCGGCGGCGGCTTTTTGCGCCATGGCGGCTCGGATGCGCAGAAGGCCGCGCATGTGCCAGGCATCATCGACGGCAGCAAGACGTTTGCCTTCGCGCAGGTCGAGAAGAATTCGCGCTATGATCTGTTCGACGTGTCAACGACGGCGAAGAAGAAGGGCGAGGGCTACGTCATCGACGGCGAAAAGTTCGTCGTGCTCAACGGCGAGAACGCCGATACGCTCATCGTGACCGCGCGCACCAAGGGGGATCGCCGTGACAAGAGCGGCATCGGCGTCTTCCTGATACCCGCGACCGCCAAGGGTATCACCAAGAAGTCCTATCCGACCCAGGACGGCCTGCACGCCGCCGACCTCACCTTCACCGGTGTCGAGGTCGGCGCAGATGCTGCGATTGGCAATCCCGAGGACAGTCTCGCGCTGATCGAGCGCGTGGTCGATGAAGCCCGCGTCGCGCTCTGCGCCGAGGCGGTCGGCCTGATGGACGAGTCGCTCAAGACCACGGTCGAGTACATCAAGACGCGCAAGCAATTTGGCGTCGCGATCGGTTCGTTCCAAAGCCTCCAGCACCGCGCCTCCGACATGTTCGTCGCCGCGGAGCAGGCCCGCTCGATGTCGATGTTCGCGACCATGGCTGGTGATTTCGAGGACGCCAAGGAGCGCTCAAACGCGATCGCGGCGGCCAAGGTGCAGATCGGCAAGTCGCTGAAGTTCGTCGGCCAGCAGTCGATCCAGCTCCATGGCGGCATCGGCATGACCATGGAGGCGAAGATCGGCCACTACTTCAAGCGCCTGACCATGATCGAGAACACCTTTGGCGACACCGACTATCACCAGCGCCGCGTGGCTGATGCGGGTGGGTTGATCTGAGCCACACTGTCATGCCCCGGCTTGACCGGGGCATCCAGTACGCCGCGGCCTCTCACTTCCAGCCGCGCCGCCTCTGCAATACTGGATCGCCCGGTCAAGCCGGGCGATGACACCGAACAAGTGGAATCAGCGGAGCAACAACAATGAAAAACACCCCGTTCGATCTCACCGGAAAAGTCGCCGTCGTCACCGGCTCCAGCCGCGGCATCGGTCGCTCCTCGGCCGAGCTGCTTGCCAAGCTCGGCGCCAAGGTCGTGGTCTCCTCGCGCAAGGCGGACGCATGCAAGGAGGTTGCCGACGGCATCATTGCGACCGGTGGCGAAGCCATCGTCATCCCCTGCAACATCGCGCGCCGTAACGAGGTCGAAGCCCTGATCTCGGGCGCGACCAAACATTACGGCAAGATCGACATTCTCGTCTGTAACGCCGCGGTGAACCCGTATTACGGCCCGCTGCTCGACATCACGGATGAAGCCTTCGACAAGATCATGGGCTCGAACGTCAAGAGCAACATCTGGCTCTCGGCGCTGGCGATCCCGCAGATGGCCGAGCGCGGTAACGGCTCCGTCATCATCATCTCCTCGATCGGGGGCCTGCGCGGCTCGACGGTGATCGGCGCCTACGGCATCTCAAAAGCCGCCGATTTCGCGCTGTGCCGCTCGCTCGCCGGTGAGTGGGGCCCCAAGGGCGTGCGCGTCAACTGCATCGCGCCTGGCCTCGTGAAGACCGACTTCGCCCGCGCGCTCTGGGAAGACGAAGCGCTGTTGAAGCGCCGCACCGCCACCACCCCGCTCCGTCGCATCGGCGAGCCCGACGAGATCGCCGGCGCGGTCGCCTACCTCGCCTCGGACGCCTCGAGCTTCATGACGGGGCAAACCATCGTGATCGACGGCGGCGTCACGACGGCGGCGGTTTAGCTAGAGCATGATCCGGAAAAGTGCGAAGCGATTTTCCGAAAAAGATCATGCTAAAACAACAACCTAAAGCGCGATGACGATTCAATCTAATCTCATCGCGCTTTAGCGTCCATCCAACGCCTTTTCGATCGCGCGCGCCACGATCAGGGCGGAACGCTCGTCGAGGTGCACGCCGTCCGCCCAGCGCAGCTCGGCCTGCGGCGCATCGATCCGTAGCCAGTGCGCCTGACCCGGGAAGACCTCCCGAACGATAGCCCGGCTCTCGCGGATGAGGCGAGTGCTTTCGATCTCGGGCGCGACGGGAACCTCGATCAGGAAAGCCCGCGCGCCACGCTGCTCGACGTCCGCGACGAGTTGGCGGATCAGACGCGCGTTCGCAGATACCTGCGGCGCGGCGTCCTCCGCGTTCATCTCCTTCACCGCGCGCTCGACATAGACGCGATTGTCGAATCCGGACGGCGGCTGCTTCAGGAGATATTCCAGCGATGCACGCACCTGCGCTGGCTCGGGCGGCGGGTGATTCCATGTCTCGTAAGCCGCGACCGCGGTGCGCAGCGGGCGCAGCAGCGTGTCGGAGCGCGCGCTGCCCGCAAATCTCGCGATCAGGGCGTCGTCGGCGGGACGCGACAGCACGTTGGCCTCGATCAGAACGATTTTTGGCAGGTGAGTTTGCTTCGCCACGATCTCGAGGCCGGTCACCGCAGAGCCACCGGGCAACGCGAGATTGCGGACCCGGGGAAGCAAGAAATTCTCCTCCTTGAGGCGCCACGCGACCGAGCTTCCGACCAGCACGATGTCGGGCGTCGGCTCCTGCACGTAACGGTTCAGGGTGATGAAGTTGCCGTCCCGCGTCGTCGCCGCCGGTTGCTGGAGTCTTGTGCCGACCCAGACGGTAGCGAGCCGGCAGACGAGCAGCACCGCGACCGCCATCAGCGTGCATTTGATCAGCCATGTGCGTGCCTGGGAGTTTGGCATCGGTCAGAACTGGAAATAGATGAAAGCACTGTCGGGGCCCGCCTCGAGCAGCGCGAGCGCGGCGAGCGTGCCGTACAGATACGGCTCCCAGCGCCGCAACGGCCCGGAGACGAGCGATCCGAAGCCGAGATGCTGGATCAGCACCGGAAGAACGTAGAGCAAAGCGAGGCTGTAGTAGAGTTTCGTCGGATTGATCAGGTCAGGCGCTATGAACATGCCTCTCAGAAATCCGAACGCGTGGTCGATATCCGGCAGCTTGAAGAGGATCCAGAGCATCGTCACGCAGAAGAATACCGCGGATCTCCTTGCAATCAGCATCACCGGACCGGATTTCTGGAGTGCTGCCAGGAACGGCCGCTCGATCACGAGCAGCAGCCCGTGCAGCATGCCCCACAGCGCGTAGCTGAGACTCGCGCCGTGCCAGAGTCCGCCGAGCGTCATCACGATCATCAGGTTGAGATAGGTCCGCAGCCGGCCGTACCGGTTGCCGCCGAGCGGGATGTAGAGATAGGTCCTGAGCCACATCGACAGCGAGATGTGCCAGCGCGTCCAGAACTCCGAGAACGATGTCGAGATGTAGGGCAAGTCGAAATTGACCGGCAGGCGATAGCCGAACAGCAGGCCGAGGCCGAGCGCGATCGCCGAATAGCCGAAGAAGTCGGCGTAGATCTGGTAACTGTAGAGCACCACGAGCAGCCAGCGATCCTGCGTCCGCAGGGTCTCGTAGAGCGGAAAGTCCATGTAGGACGTCATCTCGTTGAGATTGTTGGCGACGTAGAGCTTGAAGAAGTAACCGGCCAGGATCCACTTCGCCGCTTCGATGACATCGACGTCGGCGAGGCGCTTCGGCACGATTTGCGGCATGAACTGCGCGGCACGCGTGATCGGGCCGGAGACGAGCTGGGGGAAGAAGATGATGTAGAGGAAGACGTCCGTCAGCGGCGGCGGATCTTTCCTGTCGCGGGTCAGGTCGACCAGCAGGCTGATGTTGTGGAATACGAAGAAGGAGATGCCGATCGGCAGAGGCAGCCGAAGCAGGAAATCGACCGGCGTCACGCCGGTGAGTTGGGCCGAGGCCGCATCGACGAACAAGAACTTGTATTTGAAGAATGCCAGCAGCGCGAGGTTGAAGGCGATGCCGGCCGGCAGCCAGACCGCGCGGTTGCGAAAGGCAAGCGCCAGGAAGACATGGGTGCCGAGAACCGCGACCAGCAGCAGCGGAACGAGCTCGGGCTGCCCGTACCCGTAGAAGAACACGCTCGCCAGCACCAGAAGCTGGACCTGGAAATTCCGAAACGCCGGCAGATAGTAGACGCCGAAGATCACGGCGACGAAAACGCCGAACTGCCAGGATGTAAAGGTCATGCCGCCCCGATGTCGTCCCTGGCGTGTACCACTTTGGCGGGACGGGTCCTAGCCTTCCGCTGAACCTCTCGGCTTGACCTTCCCGCTCCAATCCCCTTTCTTTGGCGCGACACAATAAACCTCCCACTTACGGGAAACGCCAAGGTTATCAGCCATGTCTTTCGTTCTCGCCATCGATCAGGGCACCACCTCCTCGCGCGCGATCGTGTTTCGTAGCGACATTTCCATCGCGGCGAAGGCGCAGCAGGAGTTTCCTCAGCATTTCCCGGCCTCGGGCTGGGTCGAGCATGAGCCGGAGGACATCTGGACCTCGACCGTGATGGTCTGCCGCGACGTGCTCGAGCGTGCCGGGCTGAAGGCGCAGGACATCGCCGCGATCGGCATCACCAACCAGCGCGAGACGACCGTGGTGTGGGACCGTGCCACCGGCCAGGCCGTGCACCGCGCCATCGTCTGGCAGGACCGCCGCACCGCCGACGTTTGCTCGAAGCTGAAGGCCGAAGGCCACGAGCCGCTGATCTCAAAGAAGACCGGCTTGATCATCGATCCCTATTTTTCCGGCACAAAGGTCGCATGGATCCTCGACCACGTCCCCGGCGCCCGCGCGCGGGCCGAGCGCGGCGAGCTGATGTTCGGCACGATCGATTGCTACCTCTTGTGGCGGCTGACCGGCGGCAAGGTGCACGCGACAGATGCAACCAACGCCTCGCGCACGCTGCTGTTCAACATCCATACCGGCGAGTGGGACGATGAGCTGCTGAAGCTTTTGCGCGTGCCGCGCTCGATGCTCCCCGAGGTGAAGGATTCCTCCGCTCGCTTCGGCGAGAGCGCGCCGGACCTGTTCGGCGGCGCGATCGCGATCTGCGGCATCGCCGGCGACCAGCAGGCCGCGACCATCGGCCAGGCCTGCTTCCGCCCGGGCATGATGAAGTCGACCTACGGCACCGGCTGCTTTGCGCTGCTCAACACCGGCGCGACGCCGGTGGCGTCGAAGAACAAGCTGCTCACCACCATCGCCTATCAGCTCGGGGGAAAACGCACCTACGCGCTCGAAGGCTCGATCTTCGTCGCAGGATCCGCCGTGCAATGGCTGCGCGACGGGCTTGGCATCATCAAGCACGCCGCCGAGACCGGTCCGCTCGCTGACCAGTCCGACAGCATGCAGAGCGTCTATCTCGTGCCGGCCTTCGTCGGCATGGGCGCGCCCTACTGGAATCCGCGTGTGCGCGGGGCGCTGTTCGGGCTGACGCGCAACACCGGACCTGCCGAGCTCGCACACGCCGCGCTGGAGAGCGTCTGCTACCAGACCTTCGACCTCTGGGCCGCGATGCGCGCGGACTGGCCGAGCTCGGAGACCGCCAGCGTCGTGCTGCGCGTCGACGGCGGCATGACCGCATCCGACTGGACCATGCAGCGCCTCGCCGATCTCCTCGACGCGCCGGTCGACCGTCCCGTCATCCAGGAGACGACCGCGCTGGGCGCCGCCTATCTCGCGGGCCTCGCCGCCGGCGTCTATCCCGAGCCGTCAAAATTCGCCGACAACTGGCGCCTCGAGCATCGCTTCAAGCCGAACATGAGCGAGGCGACGCGCGAGCGAAAGCTCGCCGGCTGGGCGCGCGCGGTGAAGGGCGTGCTCGCGAGCGACGAAGGGGAGGGGTAGTGTGTAGTCTTCCCGGCGAAGGCTAGCGGCGGCAGCCCGGACGAGCTAAGCGACGTCGGGCGGCTTCGCTCCATGAACAAGCGACAGGATGGGGCAGACCATGAAGACTCGCGTCGAGACGTTCACACCACCAAGCACTCCGAAGCCGATCGGCCCCTACAGCCATATTGCCAAAGTCGGCGAGCACATCTGGATCGGCGGGACGGCCGGTGTTGATCCGTCCACTCAGCAATTGGCAGGCCCCCACGTCGCCGAGCAGACGCGCCAGATCCTTAAATCTTTCAAGGTGATGCTCGAGTCGGTCGGCTCCGGCCTCGATCACATCGTCCACGTCAACGTGTTCTTGCAGGACATGTCCGATTTCGAGGCCATGAACAGCGCCTATGTGGAGATGATGGGAGAGCACAGGCCCGCGCGCACGGTGTTCTCCGTCAAGGAGCTCCCCAAGCCCGGCGTCCTGCTGACGATGAATCTGACCGCGGTGACGAAATCCGGTAGCCCGGCTTGAGCCAGCAGTGCCGCAGGATAACCCGTCATGGCAGGACACCGTGGCGATCGATGGGTTTCACTCCGTTCTACCCATTCTACGAACTGGCGCCTCAAGCACGCTTCGAGCATGCCGCGCCTCGCCGGTTGGGCGCGCGCGGTGAAAGGCGTGCTGGCGAGCGATGAGGGGGAGTGAGCGACGAATGATCCTTCCCGATGGCTATTCCGACGTGCCCAACGGCAAGATCGCCGCGGTCGTCACGCATCTGGAGATGACCGCGCGGCCGCCGCGGCGTGACGATCCCGCAGGCGCCTGGTCGTTGCGCCGGGTCGAGCAACCCGGCCTCGACTGGTTCCGCGGACTCTATTCGCGCGTCGGCGAAGACTGGCTGTGGTTCTCGCGCATGCGCATGTCGGACGCCGAACTCGCAGCGATCCTTCACGCGCCGCTCGTTGAGGTCTACGCGCTGGTCGAGGACGACCGCGACGAGGGCCTGCTTGAGCTCGACTTCCGGCAGGCCGGCCAGTGCGAGCTCGCCTTCTTCGGCCTCACCGCAAGCCTGATCGGCACCGGCGCCGGTCGCTGGCTTATGAACCGCGCGCTCGAGCTGGCATGGTCGCGGCCGGTCAACCGCGTGTGGGTGCACACCTGCACCTTGGATCATCCTTCCGCGCTTTCCTTCTATCAGCGCTCCGGCTTCCGCCCGTTCCGGCGCCAGGTCGAGATCACGGACGACCCGCGTCTGGACGGTACGGCGCCGCGGACGGCGGCGAAGCATGTGCCTGTTATCGAATGATGCTCGGCGCCCTTCGCGTGGACAGCGATGTTTGGGCTCGCCGGGCGCAAGATTTTGCAGCGCATCGCCACGGCTTCGGGAACCCGCTCAAAACACCTCCTGCTTCGCCCGTGCCAGCGAAAAGCCGTGCTGCATGGCGTTGAAGCAGGTCAGCCCGCTCTGCTCGGACCGGCAGGTGAATCCGGCGCGCTGCCAGATCTCGCCATAGGCGAGCACGGGGAGCGCGCCGTCCATCACGGTATCGCCGGCGCAGATGCGCGCGGCCGTTCCCTTCGCGGTCATCTCGAAGGCGTGGCCATAGTCGAGCTCGCAATCGGCGGGGCGGCGCGGGCGCGTCTCCGTGTTCATGATGTCGCAGCGGAGCACGCCCTGATCATTCCCTTGGCCGTTGTCGGTGAAGAACTGGCAGACGATGTTTTTTGACGGCGTCAGGAAGCCGATCGGGCGGTCCTCGGCGTTGGCGTTGCCAGTGACGAGGAGACATAGCCCAAGCGCGATCCCGGCCAGCCATCGCATCATGCATGCACCCCAATTCAGGATTGTCATGCCCGGACTTGATCCGGGCACCCATCAATCTCTAGTCTCGCGAAAATGGATTGCCGGTCATCCCTGATCAAGTCAAGGACAGGCGCCCGGCAATGACGAGAGGTACGCAGATGATTCTGATCGGCCAATATGATTCCCCCTTCGTGCGCCGCGTCGCGATTGCGCTAAGGCTTTACGGTATCGCCTTCGAGCACAAGCCGTGGTCGACCTTTGGCGATGCCGACAAGATCGCGCCCTACAATCCGCTGCGCCGCGTGCCGACCTTGGTGCTCGATGACGACGAGGCGCTGATCGAGAGCACGGTCATCCTCGATCATCTCGATGAACTGGTCGGGGCCGAGAAGGCAATGCTGCCGCGCAACGGCGCAGAGCGGCGGCGGCACTTGCGCATTTGCGCGCTCGCTTCGGGTTTGGGTGACAAGGCGGTCAGCCTGCTCTATGAGCGCGTGCTGCGGAAGGAGCAGCTTGCGCTCTGGGTCGAGCGCTGCCAGGCGCAGATCGCAGACGTGTTGAAGGTGCTGGAGGCCGAGCGCGCCAAGGTCACGACGCCCTATTGGCTGGGCTCGCGCATCGGCCACGCCGACGTCGTGGTCGCCTGCGTCGTCCGCTTCACCCGCGAAGCGCATCCGCCGCTGTTCGACGCCGCGCGCTATCCGGCGCTATCAGCGCATGCCGAACGCTGCGAGGCGCTGGCGCCATTCAAAGAGATCGTACAACCGCTGATCCCGCCGAAGGGGTAGGGCGCTTACCCTCCCCTGGAGGGGGAGGGTCGATCGCGCGCAGCGCGAGCGGGGTGGGGTGATCTCTCAACTCGGGCAGTGTTCGGCGCGGAGAGACCGTCACCCCACCCCCGTCACACATTATCGCTGCGCTCAATGTGAGCCGACCCACGAGCGAGCTACGCTCGTCTCGGACCCCTCCAGGGGAGGGTGGCAGTCAGCCCGCGCCGACCTTCTTCTTCCGCCACACCAGATGCACCGCGCAGGTGCAGCCCGGCGGGTGCGAGGCGAGGTCGGTGGAGGCGACGTCGTTCGCGGGCGTTGCCGCGAATGCAGTCTCGTCCTTTGTCGCGCGCGCCGGGATATAATTGAGCACCGGCGCGAGCCAGCGCTCGGCCTCAGCGACACTCATGCCCTTGCGCGCGGCATAGTCCTCGACCTGGTCGCGCTCGATCTTGCCGACGCCAAAATAGTAGCTCTCGGGATTGGAGAAATAGAGCCCCGACACCGATGAGCCCGGCCACATCGCAAAGCTTTCCGTCAGCTTCACCCCGGCGGTGGCCTCCGCGTCGAGCAACTCGAACAGCGTCTTCTTCTCGGTGTGGTCGGGTTGCGCGGGATAGCCGGGCGCGGGGCGGATACCCTGGTATTTTTCGAGGATCAGCTCCTCGTTGGTGAGCGCCTCATCCGGCGCATAGGCCCAGAACTCGCGGCGCACACGCGCATGCATGCGTTCGGCAAAAGCCTCTGCCAGGCGATCGGCGAGCGCCTTGCACAGGATCGAGGAGTAGTCGTCATTCGCCTTCTTGAAGCGGTCGGCAACCGCGTCCTCGCCGATCCCGGCGGTGACCACGAAGCCGCCGACATAGTCGGGCACGCCGGTCGCGCTGGGTGCGATGAAGTCGGAGAGCGCGGCGTTGAAGCGGCCCTCGCGCTTCTCGAGCTGCTGGCGCAGCGTGTGCAGCGTCGCGATTTTCTTCGTCCGGCTCTCGTCGGCATAGACGGCGATGTCGTCACCGTCGGCGTTCGCCGGCCAGAAGCCGATCGTGGCGCGCGCGCGGAACCATTTTTCCTTCACGATGGTGTCGAGCATCTTGCGCGCATCGTCATAGAGCGCGCGCGCGACCTCGCCGACCTTGGCGTCGTCGAGGATCGCGGGGAAGCGGCCGGCGAGCTCCCAGGTCTGGAAGAACGGCGTCCAGTCGATATAGGGCACGAGCTCGGCGAGATCGTAGTCGTCAAAAGTCTTCGTGCCGAGGAAGGTCGGCTTCAGCGGGGGCTTGCCGGCAAAATCCACCGGCACGCGGTTGGCGCGGGCATCCGAGAGCTTCAGCCGCTTCTTGTCGGCCTGCGCGCGCAGATGCGCCTCGGAAATCCGGGCATACTCGGTGCGCACCTCGGCGGCATAGGCCTCGCGCTTCTCCGGCGACAGCAGCGAGGAGGCAACGCCGACGGCGCGGCTCGCGTCGTTCACATGCACGACGGGGCCGGCCTGGTAGTTCGGGTCGATCTTGACCGCCGTGTGCACACGGCTCGTCGTGGCGCCGCCGATCAGAAGCGGCAGCTTCAAGCCTTCGCGCTGCAATTCGCCGGCGAAGAACGCCATCTCGTCGAGCGAGGGCGTGATCAGGCCGGAAAGGCCAACGATGTCGGCCTTCTCGGCCTTCACGGTCTCCACGATCTTGGCCGCCGGCACCATCACGCCGAGGTCGATGACCTCAAAGTTGTTGCACTGGAGCACGATGCCGACGATGTTCTTGCCGATGTCGTGGACGTCGCCCTTGACGGTCGCGAGCACGATCTTGCCGGCGGAGCTGGAGCCCTCGGTGCCGATGCCGCTGGCGAGGTTGCGCGCCTTCTCCTCCTCCATGAACGGCATGAGATAGGCGACCGCCTGCTTCATCACGCGCGCCGACTTCACGACCTGCGGCAAAAACATTTTGCCGTCGCCGAAGAGGTCGCCGACCACGTTCATGCCGGCCATCAGCGGGCCCTCGATGACGTCGAGCGGCCGCGAGGACGCCGCGCGGGCCTCTTCGGTATCCTGCTCGATGAATTCGGTGATGCCGTGCACCAGCGAATGCGACAGCCGCTTTGCCACCGGCCATTCGCGCCAGGCGAGATCGGCTTCCTTGGCCTCGGTCTTCTTGCCGCGGAATTTTTCCGCCAGCGCCAGCAGCCGTTCGGAGGCGCCGGGGTCGCGGTTGAGGACGACGTCCTCGCAGGTCTGCCGCAGTTCGGGATCGATGTCGTCATAGACGATCATCTGGCCGGCATTGACGATGCCCATGTCCATACCGGCCTTGATGGCGTGATACAGGAACACCGAGTGCATGGCCTCGCGCACCGGCTCGTTGCCGCGGAACGAGAACGACAGGTTGGAGACGCCGCCGGAGATGTGCGCGCCCGGCAGGTTCTTGCGAATCCAGCGCGTCGCCTCGATGAAGTCGACGCCGTAATTGTTGTGCTCCTCGATGCCGGTCGCGATCGCAAAGATGTTGGGATCGAAAATGATGTCTTCCGGCGGGAAGCCGACGCGGTTCACCAGGATGTCGTAGGCGCGCTTGCAGATCTCGGTCTTGCGCGCAAAGGTATCGGCCTGTCCGACTTCGTCGAATGCCATCACCACGACCGCGGCGCCATGGCGCCGCGCGATCTTGGCCTCATGGATGAACTTTTCCTCGCCTTCCTTCATCGAGATCGAGTTCACGACGGGCTTGCCCTGAACGCATTTCAGGCCGGCCTCGATGACGGAGAATTTCGAGGAATCGACCATGACGGGGACGCGCGCGATATCGGGCTCGGCGGCGACGAGGTTGAGGAAGGTCACCATCGCGGCTTCCGAATCCAGCAGACCCTCGTCCATGTTGACGTCGATGATCTGGGCGCCGTTCTCGACCTGGTCGCGTGCGACCTGCAGCGCTGCGGTGTAGTCGCCGGCGGTGATCAGCTTGCGGAAGCGGGCGGAGCCCGTGACGTTGGTGCGCTCGCCGACATTGACGAAGGGAATGGCATCCGTCAGCGCAAAGGGCTCGAGGCCGGAGAGGCGCAGCCGCGGCTCGATCGCGGGCACAACGCGCGGCTTGTGCGGGGCGACGGCAGCGGCAATCGCCGCGATATGGTCGGGCGTGGTGCCGCAGCAGCCGCCGACGATGTTGACGAGGCCGTCGCGCGCGAACTCGCCGATCAGGCGCGCCATGTACTCCGGGCTCTCGTCATACTGGCCGAATTCGTTGGGCAGGCCGGCATTGGGATAGGCGCAGACCAGCGTATCGGCGACGCGGCCGATGTCGGCGATATGCGCGCGCAAATCTTCGGCGCCGAGCGCGCAGTTGAAGCCGATGGTGACGGGCTTTGCATGCCGCACCGAATTCCAGAACGCCTCCGGCATCTGGCCCGAGAGCAGGCGGCCGGACTTGTCGGTGATGGTGCCCGACACCATCACCGGCACGTCGATGCCGCGCTCCTCGGTGATCTCGGCGATCGCATAAAGCGCCGCCTTGGCGTTCAACGTGTCAAAGATGGTCTCGACCAACAGCAAATCGACGCCGCCATCGAGCAGGCCGTTGATCTGCTCGCCATAGGACTTTCTGAGATCATCGAAGGTGACCGCGCGATAACCGGGGTTCGCCACGTCGGGCGAGATCGAGGCGGTGCGGTTGGTCGGGCCGAGGGCGCCGGCGACGAAGCGCGGCTTGCCGTCTTCGGCGCTGACACGCTCGGCGGCATTGCGGGCGAGGCGGGCACCTTCGCGGGCCATCTCATAGACGATGTCGGTGAGGTCGTAATCGGCCTGCGCGATCGACGTCGTCGAGAAAGTGTTGGTCGCGACGATGTCGGCGCCGGCACGCAAATAGGCGGCGTGGATGTCCTCGATCGCCTGCGGCTGGGTCAGGATCAACAGATCGTTGTTGCCGCGGAGGTCGCGGTGAAAATCCTTGAAACGGTCGCCGCGGAAGGCGGCTTCGTCGAACTGGAGCGCCTGGATCATCGTGCCCATGGCGCCGTCGAGCACGAGGATGCGGTCGCGGGCGGCGTCGAGCAGAGCAGTGCGCTTGGGCGAAACGGGTACGGTCATCTCTGTCAGGCAGCTTTCTGGGCGCTCTTGGCGCGAATACCGAGCAAATGGCTGATCGCGAACACGAGATCGGCGCGGTTCATGGTGTAGAAGTGGAAGGTGTCGACGCCATGCTTGGCGAGCTTGTGCACCTGGCCGGCGGCGACCGTCGCTGCAACGAGCTTGCGTGTGTCGGCATCCTCGTCGAGGCCGTCGAACTTTTCCGCCAGCCAGTTCGGCACTGTGGTGCCGGCGCGGGTGACGAAATTGCGGGCCTGCTTGAAATTGTGCATGGGCATGATGCCCGGCACGATCGGAATGTTGATGCCGCGGGCGCGGACGCGGTCGAGATAACGGAAGTAGAGGTCGTTATCGAAGAACACCTGGGTGATGGCGCGCGTCGCGCCTGCATCGACCTTGGCCTTCAGTGTGTCGATGTCGGCATCGAAGTCGCGCGCTTCGGGGTGCTTCTCGGGATAGGCCGACACCGACACTTCGATGTCGGCATGCCGCTTCTTGATCCCTGCAACGAGCTCGGCCGAGCTCTGGTAGCCGTCGGGATGGGTGGTGTAGGGCGTGCCGATGCCGCCGGGCGGATCGCCACGCAGGCCGACGATGTGGCGGACGCCGACCTCGTGATAGCGGTCCACGATCTCGTCGATCTCGCCGCGCGAGGCGCCGACGCAGGTCAGATGCGCGGCCGGCAGCAGCGCGGTCTCCTTCAGGATGCGCGCGATGGTGGAATGGGTGCGCTCGCGGGTCGAGCCGCCGGCGCCATAGGTCACCGAGACGAATTTCGGCTCCAGCGGCGCGAGGCGGTTGATGGTCTCCCAGAGATTGCGCTCCATCTCCTCGGTCTTGGGCGGGAAGAACTCGAAGGAGATCGCGGGACGCTTCACGGCGAGGAGCCCGTCGTTCTCGGCAGCCGTCGTCGGCTCAGTCATGGCAGCACTCACTCCAGTCTCTTGCGTCGCGCGGTCGGGTCTAGTTGGCAGGTCCTAAGATAAGTCAAAGGCCTCGGGTGGGACAGCCCATCGAGAATGGGAAATTGCCCACTATTGCCGTTTTGCGAGGTATTTTGAGCTGGTTAGGCCGAATGGTGGGAATGGTGGCTCTTGTAGAAGATTGTTAAAAATCAATAAGTTATAGGATACATGATTTAGAGTTGGAGCGATCGTTGGAATTGGGCAATGTAAAATCGGGAATACGGAAGTGCCCGGAATCCCACTCCAGTTGCGCCCAACGAGCCGAGGGCTCGCCTTGTACACACGCCAGATCTGCGCGCGCCGGCCATTGCCGGCCCGGCGCCGCGCACTAGGTTAGCGATCATGCTCCCGCTCTCCGTCCTCGACCTTTCCGTCGTCACCACAGGCACCAAGCCGGCCGCAGCGCTGCGCAACAGCATCGACCTGGCGCGCCATGTCGATGGGCTCGGCTATGTCCGCTACTGGCTCGCCGAGCATCACAACCTCGCGTCCGTCGCGAGCCCGGCACCCGACGTCATGATCGGGCAGATCGCGGCGGTGACCAAACATATCCGCGTCGGCTCCGGCGGCGTGATGCTGCCCAACCACGCCCCGCTGGTGGTCGCCGAGCGCTTCAAGATGCTGGAGGCGCTGTTTCCCGGCCGTATCGATCTCGGCCTCGGCCGCGCGCCCGGCACCGACGGTGCCACGGCCTACGCGCTCCGAAGCAGGCTCGACCGCCGCGAGGGTGACGATTTCCTCGAACGACTGCATGAGCTGTGTTTGTGGGAGACCCGCGATTTTCCGTCGGGCCATCCCTACAACAACGTCGTCGCCATGCCCGACGACACGCCGCTGCCGCCGATCTGGCTGCTCGGCTCCAGCGATTATTCCTCGGAGCTGTCAGCGCAAGTCGGCATGGGCTTTGCGTTCGCGCATCACTTCGCAAGCCACGACGCGGTCGACGCGATGGTGAACTACCGCAACAGGTTTAAGCCGTCAGCTTGGCGCCAAACGCCGCACGCCATCCTCGCCGTCGCGGCCATCGCCGCGGATACGGATGAAGAGGCCGAAAACCTCGCGGCGTCCTACGATCTCAATCGCCTGCGCCGCGACCGCGGCCAGTATCTGCCGCTGCCGAGCGTCGAGGAGGCGCTAGCCTATCCCTACAGCGACGCCGAACGTGTCTCCATCGGGCGCGGCCGCTCGCGCCTGTTCGTCGGCACGCCCGCAACCGTGCAGAAAAAGCTTCAGCCGCTGATCGATGCGAGCAAGCCGGACGAGCTGATGGTCATCACCCCGGTCTACGACCACGAGACGCGGAAAAAGTCCTATTCGCTGCTGGCGGAGTCGTTTGGGCTCGCGAAGGCGGCCTAACTACCCTCCCCTGGAGGGGGAGGGTCGATCGCGCGAAGCGCGAGCGGGGTGGGGTGATCCCTCCACTCGGGCAGCGTTCGACGTGGAGAGACTGTCAGCCCACCCCGTCTCACATTTCGCTGTGCTCAATGTGAGCCGACCCTCCCCCTCCAGGGGAGGGTGGCATCTCACTCCTGCGTCTCGCTGAACGTGGCTCGGAACGGATGCCCCGGATAGACACCGACGATGCGGAATTCGCGCGAGAAGAATTTCAGCTCCTCCAGCGCAAAGGCCAGCCCCTTGTCGTTCGGATGGCCGTCGACGTCGGCATAGAACTGCGTGGCGAAGAAATTGCCGTCGACCATGTAGCTTTCGAGCTTGGTCATGTTGACGCCGTTGGTGGCGAAGCCGCCGAGCGCCTTGTAGAGCGCGGCCGGCAAATTGCGCACCCGGAATACAAAAGAGGTGACCAGCGGGCCCGACCCCTGCTCGGCCCATTTGGCCTCGCGCGCCAGCACCACGAAGCGTGTCGTGTTGTGGGCCTCGTCCTCGATGTCTTCGGCGAGGATGTCGAGGCCGTAAATCTTCGCGGCTAAGCGGGAAGCGATCGCAGCGACACTCTTGTCCTTGCGCTCGGAAATGTCGCGCGCGCTGCCGGCGGTGTCGGCGGCCACGATCGGCCTGACGCCGAGCTTGCGGATGATGCGCCGGCACTGGCCGAGCGCGTGCACATGGCTCTCGACGCTCTTGATGTCCGAGAGCTTGGTGCCCTTCACCGCCATCAACTGGTGGCGGACCGGCAAAAACCATTCGCCGATGATGAAGAGGCCGGACGCCGGCAGCAGATGGTGGATGTCGGCGACGCGCCCCGCGACCGAGTTCTCGATCGGGATCATGCCGAGGTCTGCCTCGCCCGACGAGATCGCCGACAGCGCGTCCTCGAACGTGGCGCAGGGCATCGGTTCGGCGTCGGGATAGGCCTCGACGATGGCGATGTGGGAATTGGCCCCAGGTTCGCCCTGGAATGCGATTTTCATCTTGCTCATGTTCGGTAATAGCTCCTGCCGGGCCTTGTAACAGCCGCTCAGGATTTGGAAAGCAGTCTGCGGGCGGTTTCGAGGTCGGCCGGCGTGTCGACGCCGCGGGGCACGCTGTCGACGATGGTGAAGTCGATGCGCATGCCGGCCTCCAGCGCCCGGAGCTGCTCCAGCTTCTCCTGGAGTTCCAGGGGCGAGGGTGGGAGCGACACAAAGCGCTCCAGTGCGGCACGGCGGTAGGCGTAAAGGCCGATGTGATGATACCGCGGTCCGTCGCCATGCGGGGCGGTGGCGCGGGTGAAGTAGAGCGCCCGCATGCGCCGTCCGCCCAATGAGCTGCCCACGGCCTTCACCACGCTTGGCGCAAGGTCCTCCTCCTCGGTGTGGATCTGCGAGGCCAGCGTCGCGATGTCCACGGCGGGGTCGGCGAGCGGCGGCAGTACGTCGCGGATGTTGTCCGTCGTAATGGTCGGGAAATCACCCTGGAGATTGACCACGATCTCGGCCTTGGCGTCGGGATCGAGCTTCAGCATGGCCTCGTGGATACGGTCGGAGCCCGAGGGGTGTTCGGGACGGGTCATCACAGCTACGCCGCCATGGGCGGTCACGGCGTCCGCGATCTCCTGCGTGTCGGTCGCGACCGCGACCCGGCCGATACCCGCTGATTCCGCCCGGCGCAAAACGTGCACGATCATCGGCTGTCCGGCGATATCGGCCAGCGGCTTGCCGGGCAGGCGGGTCGCCGCCATGCGCGCCGGAATCAGCACCAGAATGCGGGGATCTGTCATCCGGTCGGGGACCCTGGAAACGGGGCGCGAAACGCGCCGGAAATGGGTGGGGATGGGGTGAAAGCGGGCCCGTTTATACGGGTTGCCAGACCCCGGGCAAACCGATATCTCATCGCTGCTCGGGGGTGGGGTGGAACGTCCGATTCCCCTGGGGCCTGTCTTGGCGGCTTGGGCCGCACTTCCTTATCTCGCGGCGTGGGGCCTGATCCGAAATGGACTCCTTCGAACTCAACAAGATCCTCGGTGCCGTGCTCGGCACCTGCCTCGTTCTCCTGGTGACGAGCTTCACCGCCCAGGCGCTGTTCTCCCCGAAGCCGCTGGAGAAGCCCGGTTTCGAGATCGCGGTGAAGGAAGATGCCGGCCACGGCAAAGAAGGCGGCGCCGCTGCGGCCTCCGAGCCGATCGAAAAGCTGCTCCAGACTGCGTCCGTCGAGAAGGGCGCCTCCGCCGCCAAGAAGTGCGGCGCCTGCCACACGTTTGAGAAGGGCGGCCCGAACCGCGTTGGTCCGAACCTGTTCGGCGTCGTCGGCGAGCCGCGTGGCGAAGGTCGTGGCGGCTTCAACTTCTCGGCTGCGATGAAGGGCAAGGGCGGTACCTGGACCATCGACGACCTCAACAAGTTCATCGCCAATCCGAAGGGCTTCATCCCGGGCACCGCGATGGGCTTTGCCGGCATTCAGAAGGATTCCGAGCGCGCCGACGTGATCGCGTATCTGAACTCGCTGTCGGATAGCCCGAAGCCGCTGCCGACCGCGGCGAAGTAACGTTCCCGGCGTCGCGAGACGATTTGCGGCCAGGCCCTGCGCCTGGCCGTTTCCGTATCTATATGGTCGCGTTGTTGTTATCGGGGCGTTTGGCCGCAGCGGACCGCCCCGGCAAGCTTCCAAGATGAGGAAAAAGCAACTTAATCGGTCGAAACCTTGCCGTATATTGGGGCCTTAAGGGATAGGCCCCTCTCCAAGACAGGGATGTTCATTTGGCAATTACCCGACGCGATCTTCTCCTCGCCGGCGCTGCAACTGCGGCGCTTCCCGCTCTCGGTTCCACCGCGGGCCTTCCGCTGATCGGTAAGGCCGAGGCGCAAGCCGCAGGCGAGCTGCCTTGGCGGCACGCGCTGTCGCTGTTCGGCAAGGTCAAGTACCCCGCCGATTTCAAGCGTTTCGACTACGTCAATCCGGAAGCGCCGAAGGGCGGCGTCGCGCGCCAGATCGCCGTCGGCACGTTCGACAATTTCAACATCGTCGTATCGGGCGTGAAGGGTACCTTCGCCGGTGCCGTCGCATTCATCTATGAAAACCTGCTGACGCAGTCGCTCGATGAAGTCTCGACCGAATATGGCGCGCTGGCCGAGGCCGTCAGCCACCCCGACGATTTCGCCTTCGTGACCTATCGCTTGCGACCGGAGGCCAAGTGGCACGACGGCAAGCCGGTCACGGCTGACGACGTGATCTTCTCGCTTGATTCCTTCAAAAAGCATCACCCGATGTATTCGGCTTACTACAGCCACGTGGTGAAGGCCGAGAAGGTTGGCGAGCGCGAAGTCAAGTTCGTGTTCGATGCCCCGGGTAATCGCGAACTGCCGCAAATCCTCGGCCAGCTCTACGTGCTGCCGAAGCATTGGTGGGAGGGCACCGATGCGCAGGGCCGCAAGCGCGATGTCTCCACCACCACGCTCGAAATACCGCTCGGGTCCGGCCCCTACAGGATCAAGGAATTCGTTGCGGGACGGTCGATGGCTCTGGAGCGCGTCAAGGACTATTGGGGGCGTGATTTCGCGGCCAATGTCGGCCGCAACAATTTCGACGAGCTGCGCTACGAATATTTCCGCGACGCCACCGTCGCGATCGAGGCGTTCAAGGCCGACCAGGTCGACTGGCGCGCCGAGAACAGCGCGAAGAACTGGGCAACCGCCTACGATTTCCCGGCCGTGACCGAGAAGCGCGTGATCCTCGAGGAATTCGCCAATCGCAGCTCCGGCGTCATGCAGGCTTTCGTGCCGAACCTGCGCCGCGCCAAGTTCAGCGATCCCCGCGTGCGTCGTGCGCTCAACTACGCGTTCGACTTCGAGGAGATGAACAAGCAGATCTTCTACGGCCAGTACAAGCGCGTCAGCAGCTATTTCGACGGCATCGATGAGCTGATGGCAACCGGACTGCCGCAGGGGAAGGAGCTTGAGATTCTCGAGACCGTCCGCGCCGAAGTCCCGCCCGAAGTCTTCACGACCGCCTACACCAATCCGGTCGGTGGCAGTTCGGAGGCCGTGCGTGATAATCTGCGCGAGGCGCTGCGTCTGTTCAAGGAGGCCGGCTACGAGGTGCGCGACCGCAAGCTGACCGACACCAAAACCGGCGCTCAGTTCTCGCTTGAATTGCTGAACCAGGATCCGAGCTTCGAACGGGTCACGCTGTTCTACAAGCCGTCGCTGGAGCGGCTCGGCATCGCCGTGAGCGTGCGAACGGTCGATCCGACCCAGTACGAGAACAGGCTTCGCGACTGGGATTTCGACGTCGTCACCAACTCCTGGGGCGAGTCGCAATCTCCGGGCAACGAGCAGCGGGAATTCTGGTCGTCCAAGTCCGCCGACATCGCCGGTTCGCGCAACATTTCCGGCATCAAGAATCCAGCCGTCGACAAGCTGATCGAGCGGCTGATCTACGCCACCGATCGCGACGACCTCGTCGCCGCGACCAAGGCGCTGGACCGCGTGCTGCTGTGGAATCACTACGTCGTGCCGCAGTGGACCTACTCGAAGGTGCGCACCGCGCGCTGGGACCGTTTTGGCCGGCCGGCGGAACTGCCCAAATACGGTCAGTCCGGCTTCCCCTTCATCTGGTGGTACGACGCAGACAAGGCGGCGCGGATCGCAAAGAAGTCGTGAAGGACATTTTCCGCATGACGCAGGTGTCACGCCGCCATGTGCTCGCTCTCGGTGCCGGCAGCGCTCTCGGTGCGTCGCTCGGCTTACCTCCGTTGCGCGGCGCGCGCGCTTCGGAGGCGGGGATCGCGTCGCATGGCATCTCGGCCTTCGGCGATCTCAAATATCCCGCCGACTTCCACCATTTCGACTACGTCAATGTGGATGCGCCCAAGGGCGGCGCGTTTTCGCTGATTCCGTCGGTGCGCGCCTACAATCAGTCCTACCAGACCTTCAACTCGCTCAACGCCTTCATCCTCAAGGGCGATGGTGCGCAAGGCATGGACATGACCTTCGCGGCGCTGATGGTGCGGGCAAATGACGAGCCGGACGCGATGTACGGGCTTGCCGCCAAGTCCGTGCAGATCTCGCCGGACAAACTCGTTTATCGCTTCACGATGCGGCCGGAGGCGAAATTCCACGACGGCACGAAGCTCACCGCCCACGACGCGGCGTTTTCGCTGACGTCCCTGAAGACCAAGGGCCATCCGCTCATCATCGTCCAGATGCGCGACATGGTCGGCGCCGAGGCTCTCGACGACACGACGCTCGTCGTCACCTTTGCCAAGGGGCGCGCACGTGACGTGCCGCTCTATGTTGCGAGCCTGCCGATCTTCTCGAAAGCCTACTACGCCACGCGCGCCTTCGACGAATCGACGCTCGACGTCCCGCTCGGCTCCGGTCCCTACAAGGTCGGGAAATTCGAGGTCAATCGCTACATCGAGTACGACCGGGTGAAGAACTGGTGGGCGGCCGATCTCCCGGTCTGCCGCGGCAGCTACAATTTCGACGTCGTGCGCTACGAGTTCTATCGCGACCGCGACGTCGCCTTCGAAGGTTTTACGGGCAAGAATTACCTCTATCGCGAGGAGTTCACCTCCCGCATCTGGGCGACGCGCTACGATTTCTCCGCCGTCAAGGACGGCCGCGTCAAGATGGAGGTCACGCCGGACGATACGCCGTCCGGCGCACAGGGCTGGTTCATCAATACCCGTCGCGACAAGTTCAAGGACGCGCGCGTGCGCGAGGCCTTGACCAATGCGTTCGATTTCGAATGGACCAACAAGACCATCATGTACGGCGCCTATGCGCGCACGGTCTCGCCGTTTCAGAACTCGGATCTGATGGCAAGCAACGGGCCTCCTTCACCGGAAGAGCTGAAGTTGCTGGAGCCATTTCGTGGCCAAGTCCCCGACGAAGTATTCGCTGCACCGTTTTCGCCTCCGGTATCTGACGGCTCCGGGCAAGACCGCGGCCTGTTGCGCAAGGCGCAGCAATTGCTGAACGAGGCCGGAATACCGATCAAGGACGGCAAGCGGATGCTGCCGAACGGCGAGGTGTTCAGGATCGAGTTCCTGTTGGACGAGCCGTCCTTCCAGCCGCATCATGCGCCCTACATCAAGAACCTGGGGACGCTCGGTATTGACGCGAGCGTGCGTCTCGTCGATGCCGTGCAATACAAGGCGCGCCAGGAAGATTTCGATTTTGACATGACGATCCAGCGCTTCAGCATGTCGGCGACGCCGGGCGACGCGATGCGCGCGTTCTTCTCTTCGCAAGCCGCGGCAACCAAGGGATCATACAATCTTGCAGGCGTCGCCAGTCCGGCCCTCGACGCGATGATCGAGAAGATCATGGCGGCCGACGGCCGCGAGGAATTGACCTTCGCCTGTCGTGCCTTCGATCGTCTGTTCCGCGCCGGCCGATACTGGGTGCCGCAATGGTACAACAAGACGCACCGGCTGGCGTATTGGGATCAGTTCGGCCATCCGGCCAAGCTGCCGCGCTATGCCAACGGGGTCGGTGCGCCCGAGATCTGGTGGTTTGACGCTGCCAAGGCCGCCAAGATCGACAATAAGACCGAGCAGGCGAAATAGCCATGAACGCCTATATCGTCCGCCGTCTTCTCCTGATGCTTCCGACCCTGCTCGGCATCCTGTTCGTGTCCTTCGTGGTCGTGCAGTTCGCGCCCGGCGGCCCGGTCGAGCGCGTCATCGCGCAACTCTCCGGCGCCGATACCGGCGGCACGTCGCGCATTTCCGGCGGCGGCGATTTCGCGCAGCGCGCGCCCGGACAGGTCGGCGCCGGCGCCGATGCTGTGAACTCGAAGTATCGCGGCGCGCAGGGGCTTGATCCCGATTTCATCAAGAAGTTGGAAAAACAGTTCGGCTTCGACAAGCCGGCGCCGGAACGTTTCTTCCTGATGGTCTGGAATTTCGCCCGCTTCGACTTCGGCCAGAGCTATTTCCGCGACGTCAGCGTGCTCCAGCTCATGAAGGAGAAGCTTCCGGTCTCGATCTCGCTCGGCCTCTGGCTGACGCTCATCAGCTATCTGATCTCGATTCCGCTCGGCATCCGCAAGGCGGTGAAGGACGGCACGCGCTTCGACACCTGGACGTCGGGGATCATCATCATCGGCTATGCCATCCCGGGCTTTCTGTTCGCCATCCTCCTCATCATCCTGTTTGCGGGCGGCTCGTTCCTCAACTGGTTCCCGCTGCGCGGCCTGACTTCGGACGGCTGGTCGCAATTCCCCTGGTACTGGAAGATCATCGATTATTTCTGGCACATCACGCTACCCTTGTTGTCGATGGCGCTGGGCGCCTTTGCGACAATGACGCTACTCACCAAGAACTCGTTCCTCGACGAGATCCGCAAGCAGTATGTCATGACGGCGCGCGCCAAGGGTTGCAGCGAACGCCAGGTGCTTTACGGCCACATCTTCCGCAACGCGATGCTGATCGTCGTGGCAGGCTTCCCGGGCGCATTCGTCCACGCCTTCATTTCGGGCTCGCTGCTGATCGAGACGATCTTCTCCCTGGATGGGCTCGGCTTGCTCGGCTTCGAGAGCATACTCAACCGCGACTATCCCGTGGTGTTCGGTACGCTCTATATCTATTCGCTCATCGGCCTCGTGATGAACCTGATCTCGGATCTGACCTACATGTGGATCGATCCGCGGATCGATTTCGCGGCGCGGGAGGTCTGATGGCGATCACGGCCAAAACTCCGATCGAAACCACGACAACCACGCCGTTCGGTACGGCCGTGCCTGTCACCCGGAAGCCATTTGCGCCGTCACCGCTCAACAAGCGGCGCTGGCAGAATTTCAAGGCGAACCGTCGCGGTTACTGGTCGTTCTGGATCTTCATTGTCCTGTTCGTGGTGTCGCTGCTCGCAGAGCTGATCGCGAACGACCGGCCATTCCTGATCAAGTACGATGGTCGCCTTTATTGGCCGGCCTTCGTCACCTATTCGGAGACGACGTTTGGCGGCGATTTCGAGACCGCGGCCGACTACCGCGATCCCTACCTTCAGAAACTGATCAAGGAGAAGGGCGGCACCATCGTCTGGCCGCTGATCCGCTATTCCTACAATACGCATAATCTCGACCTGCCTACGCCGGTGCCGTCGCCCCCGACCTGGATGCTGACGGAAGCGCAATGCAAGCCGGTGCTGGAGAAGAAGGGCCTGAAGAGCTGCCGCGACCTCGAATATAACTGGCTCGGCACGGACGACCAGGGACGCGACGTGGTGGCGCGGCTGATCTACGGCTTCCGCATCTCGGTACTGTTCGGCCTGTGCCTCACCATTGTCTCCTCGATCGTCGGTGTCGCGGCCGGCGGCGTCCAGGGCTATTTCGGCGGCTGGATCGATCTCACCTTCCAGCGTTTCATCGAGATCTGGACCGCTATACCGTATCTCTATTTGCTCCTCATCATTTCGTCCGTGCTGGTGCCTGGTTTCTTCGTCCTGCTTGGCATCATGCTGCTGTTTTCCTGGGTCTCGCTGGTGGGTGTGGTGCGGGCAGAATTCCTGCGCGGACGCAACTTCGAATACATCCAGGCGGCGCGCGCGCTCGGCGTTTCCAACAGGGTGATCATGTTCCGGCACCTGCTGCCGAACGCCATGGTTGCGACCATGACGTTCCTGCCGTTCATCGTGTCGACCTCGGTGATGACGCTGACCGCGCTCGACTTCCTCGGCTTCGGCCTGCCGCCCGGCTCGCCTTCGCTCGGCGAATTGCTGTCGCAGGGCAAGTCCAACGTGCAGGCGCCGTGGCTCGGCTTCACCGGCTTCTTCTCGGTCGCGATCATGCTGTCGCTGCTGATCTTCACCGGCGAAGCCGCGCGTGACGCGTTCGACCCGCGCAAGACGTTCAAGTGAGGGGCGCGATGGACGCGATCAACCAGCCTCTGCTCAGCGTGCGGGATCTCTCGGTGGCCTTCCACCAGGGCGGCAACACCACGCTCGCGGTCGACAAGGTCTCGTTTCAGATCAAGCGCGGCGAATGCGTTGCGCTGGTCGGCGAATCCGGCTCCGGCAAGTCGGTCAGCGCGCTGTCGATCCTGAAGCTGTTGCCCTATCCGAACGCCTCGCATCCGTCCGGCAACATCCGCTTCAAGGGGCGTGATATTCTGGACCTTCCGGAGCATGAGATGCGCGAGCTTCGCGGCAGCGACATCTCGATCATCTTCCAGGAGCCGATGACCTCGCTCAATCCGCTGCATACGATCGAGGCGCAGATCGGCGAGATCATCCAGCTCCACAATCCCACCAGCAACGCGCTGGCGCGCAAGCGGACGCTGGAGCTGCTGACCCAGGTCGGCATTCCCGACCCCGAAACGCGGCTGTCGAGCTATCCGCACCAATTGTCCGGCGGCCAGCGCCAGCGCGTCATGATCGCCATGGCGCTCGCCAACGAGCCCGATCTCCTGATCGCAGACGAGCCGACCACGGCGCTGGACGTCACCGTGCAGGCGCAGATCCTGGCGCTGCTTGCCGAGATCCGTGCGCGGCTCGGCATGAGCCTGCTCTTCATCACCCACGACCTCGGCATCGTGCGCCGCATTGCCGATACCGTGTGCGTGATGAAGAACGGCCAGATCGTCGAGCAGGGGCCGGTCGAGCAGGTCTTCAGGAGCCCGAAACATCCCTATACGCGCGACCTGCTCGCCGCCGAGCCAAAACCCGATCCGGCGCCGCCGCAACCGCAGGCCCCGGTCGTGATGTCGGCTGATGATCTCAAGGTCTGGTTTCCGATCAAGCGCGGGCTGATGCGCAAGACGGTCGGCCACATCAAGGCGGTCGACGGCGTCAGCGTTGCCGTGCGCAAGGGCGAGACGCTCGGCGTGGTCGGCGAATCCGGCTCGGGCAAGACCACGCTCGGGCTGGCGCTGTTGCGGCTGATTTCCTCCAACGGCCGCATCGTCTTCTTGGGCAAGGACATCCAGGGCTTGCGCTTCAAGGAGATGCGGCCCTTCCGGCGCGACATGCAGATCGTGTTCCAGGATCCGTTCGGCTCGCTCAGCCCGCGCATGTCGGTCGGCGACATCATCGAGGAAGGCCTCGGCGTGCATCAGCCGAAGCTCAGGCCAGAGGAGCGCGAGGCGCGTGTCGTCAAGGCGCTGGAGGACGTCGGGCTCAATCCGGAGACGCGCTTCCGCTATCCTCACGAATTCTCCGGCGGCCAGCGCCAGCGCATCAGCATCGCGCGCGCGGTGGTGCTGGAGCCCGATTTCATCGTGCTGGACGAGCCGACCAGCGCGCTCGACATGCTGTTCCAGGCCCAGATGGTCGACCTGCTGCGCGACCTGCAGCGCAAGCGCGACCTCACCTACATGTTCATCTCGCACGACCTGCGCGTCGTCGCCTCTCTCGCCAGTCATTTGATTGTGATGCGCGGCGGCAAGGTGGTGGAAGAGGGCCAGGCCGCAGACCTCTTCAAGAACCCGAAGACGGACTACACGCGCGCGCTGTTCGCGGCGGCGTTCCGGCTGGAGACGGCGGGCAACGGGTCAGTGGCGACCTGAACCGTCCGCGCGTGTCCCGCAATGACGATGCATGGCTCAGCCGGCGTAACGAACGCCACGCGGCGAATCGCCGAAGCGGGCTCGGAACAAGCGGTTGAAATGCGAAACATCCGAGAAGCCGACCTCGAGGGCGATATCGGAAATCAGCTGCGCGCTGGCGCGAGCCTCGGTCAACAGCTTGAGCGCCCGTTGGAGACGTAACTCATTCACGTGCCTGGTGAACGATGATCCTGATGACTCCATCAGGCGCTGCAGGTAGCGGGGTGAGATGCCCTGGCAACGAGCTACCACTTCGACGTTCAGCCCTGGCTCATGAAAGTGCGCCGCGATGTAGTCGAGGACGGCGCGGTGGCGCGCAGCCACGACCGCGCTCGCACCGCTCTCGCCCAAGGGAGCGAACTCACCGATTGCGAGCGCCACGAGATCATGGATGTGAGCCACGACCGCATCGCGCAGCTTGGGAGCGGCCAGAGCACTCTCGTTGAAGGCCGACTTCAGGTAAGCCATGAGGAGTCGGAGCGCTTCAGCTCGCTGGGAAATCGGCCGCATGGAGAGGCTTTCGACGTTCGCCACGCGCTGTGCAATCGCGTCGCGCGGCACGGCCAGACCGAATAGCAATCCGTCGACATAGGTGACGGTGGCGGGTTCCGAATGCAGAATTGCGATTGCGTCGCCGGCGCGAAGCGTAATGTCCTGGCCGCGCTGCGACAGCTGACTTCTGCTGGGCGAGCAAACGATGAGGCCGATCGAATCGTCACCGTCGGCGATGCTCGCTTGCACGCGCTTGAAACGCATGGACGAGCCTTTCAGTGCGAGCCTGCGCAAACCCCGGATCGCTTGCAGCGTTGCGGCCGCCTGAAACGGACTCGAGAGAGGCTCGATATCGGCGTGGACTATGCCGCGCCCAAAGTCCTCGCGCCATAGCGGAAGCCGCATCCGCTGCGGAAGCTCGCGTGTCGAGAATCGATGCGATACGAATTCGGCCGCGTCCGTGGACATGGGGACCTCCAGCCTTGATGAGACATCAGGATCAAATGCCGCGACAAACCACTTCGGTATTTACATTTTGCAGTTCGCGCACCGACCTTGTCTTAAGCCGTGCGCATGAGTCCAAGAAGCTGCACCATTGACCTGCTAGTCTCATTAACCTGTGATCGATGTTGATATGAACTGGTTCACGTGGCGACAGGAAAATTACGTCTATAGTGATTGCGAAGTCGTGGTGCCAAAAATCTCCTTTAAGAGGAGGCAGGCGTGATGGCTCTATTTATAATTGCCGCCATTGGGTTCAATTTAGTTATTTCCGGCAAGTTCAAGCGCAGATTTACGTTGTTATTCGCGATTGGTCGAACTCAACGATCCGCGGCGCAGACCGTTCTGTAGAGGCTGTCCTCTGATACCGATTTTGTGTCGTGCCTTGGTCGACACATCCTCATCAGAGCTCGTCGGACACAAACTGCCTCCGGCACTGTGTATTTTTCCGGCTGAAATGATCGAAATCCATCACGTGGGACGTCAACCGTGATGATCAAGCGAGGGTTCGATCATGTCCATCATAGTCGAGATGCTTTACCGTGAGTTCTGCCGTGCCCGCCTCGCCGAAATGCGAAAGCAGCTTTCGGTAGCGGCTGTCAGCGACGAAATCCTGCAAGCGCCTTCGAAGGACGACGAGCCTTCCGACGGTGATCAAAGTAGCGGCTGGCGACGAAAAGATCCTCAAGCCCCAGGTGGCTGGGGCTCGTAGCCCGCATTGCTTGATCGGAGACCGCTCGGCACCCGGTCGCGGAGCATCCGAGCGTCTCATCGACCTATGAGAGCGTGCGCGCACGGGCAGGTCAGCAGATGCTTGATCGAACTCACTCCTCGAGGCGATTGATCGGCGAAACTCCGCCGGAGTTCGGGGAGGCCGGCCGCGACCTGCGCATCGATGTCTGCCGCGGGATCGCACTGTGGTGGATCTTCCTGGACCATGTTCCCAACAACATCGGAAGCTGGCTGACACCGCGCAACTACGGCTTCTGCGATGCCGCCGAGATATTCATGTTCATCTCGGGCGTGACCTGCGCGCTGGCGTACGGCAGGGCACGTCAGCGCGAGGGCTGGGGCGGGGTGATCGGCCGTTCGCTGCGGCGGGGATGGGACATCTATGCCGCGTTTCTTCTGCTGACGATCGCCTGTGCCATCCTCGTCTACCTCACGGGCAGGGATCATCTTGCAGACGAGAGCAATACGAGGATTCTGTTCGAACATCCGGGCGCGGCGCTCGCGCACGCCGCCATCCTGCAATACCGCCCTGTCAACACCGACGTCTTGCCGGTTTTCGTGATTTTCCACCTTTTGTTCGCACCGCTGTTGTGGCTGCTGCTGCGAGCGCCAAACGTGACGCTTGGCCTTTCGCTGTTGCTTTATGCGCTCGTGCACGTTTTCGGCTGGAGCGTTCCAGCCTGGCCCAACGGCGTTTGGTTCTTCAATCCATTGGCCTGGCAGCTTCTGATCGTGCTGGGCGCGTGGTGCGTCATCGAGGGGGAGAAGTTCCGACCATGGCTGACGTCGCCCCCGGCGCTCGTTCTTGCCGTTCTCTATCTGGTTTTCAGCCTGGTCCTCGCTCTGGGTTGGCACATCAAGCCGCTGGTCTCGCAAACTTTGACGGACCTGATATTTCCATTGGACAAATCCGATCTCAGCCCCTTGCGGCTGCTGCATTTCCTGGCTGCTGCAATTGTGGCGTCATGGCTCGTTCCTCGGGATTGGCGATGGCTATCGACGCCGGTGCTGCGCTGGGCGAAGTGTTGTGGCGAGAATTCGCTGCCCGTCTATTGTGTCGGCGTCCTCCTGGCGCTAGCCAGCCACCTTACTCCGCTCGACATCTCAGACCGGCCTGCGATGCAGATCGTGCTCAGTCTTGCTGGAATCCTGGTGATGATCGTGATTGCGAGGCTGCTGAACGCGACCGGCAACAAGCGCGGGCGTGAGCCGCGGCGGGCGCAGTCGACCGAGAGGATCGCACCGGCATTCTCTGGCTGGCAGGTTGCGAATGCAGCGCGGAGGGATGTTGGCCCATAGTGATGTGCGTTGGCATGAACCATGGTGCTGGCATCGCGCACCATCGCCACATGTGCGTTCCAGCAGGTAGGGTGGGTTAGCCTTGCGGCGGCGCGAAGCGTAGGCTGCAAGGCGTAATCCACCGCTTCTCTTTCCGCGTGGAGAACAAAGAGGTGGGTTACGCCCGGCGAACTGCGCTTTGCGCAGTCGCAAGGCTAACCCACCCTACGTCGCTACAGCCGCTTGATCGCAACGATCTCGCTGCCGGCCTGCTTGATCCGTGCAATCGCCGGCTCGATCGGCTCGATCACTGTCGCCATGTGATGCGCGTTGGCGTGAACCATGGTGGCGGCGTCGCGCACGATGGCGACATGGCCCTTCCAGAAAATCAGATCGCCGCGTTGAAGCGTCTTCGTCTCATGCGCCCCCAGCGCGCGGCCGAGGCCCGCCTGCTGCATGTCGCTGTCGCGGGGGCAGCCGATGCCGGCTGATGTCAGCGACACCTGGACCAGGCCGGAGCAATCGATGCCGAGGTTGCTCTTGCCGCCCCAGAGATAGGGCGTGCCGACGAAGCGCTCCGCGACGGCAACGAAATCCGGTTCGCGATAGCCGAGTGCTGCAAGATGCGTCTTCGGCAGAAATTGCCCGCCGCGCGTCACGGCAAAGCTCGCGTCCTCCCGGGCAATGGCGACCTTCGTGCCCATGACCAGCGTGTCCGCCGGCGGCAGCTTGATCGAGGGGCCGGGGAAGGCAAATGTCCTGAGCGCGACGACCTTGTGTGTCGGTTCCGAAGATGCGCTCGCCAGCGCGGCATCGGGCAGCCAACCGACATAGCCGTCGCTGACGAGCTGACCCCAGGCCCAGCTTTCGCCGTTGCGGTCGTAGATGGTGACGCGCTCGCCGCGCAGCGCTTCCGTCATCAGCATAGCCGACGACGATGGCTGCTCGCGCATCGGGGTGATCGCCGAGATCACCTCGAACTCTTCGCCGGTGACGAAGCGCTCGGCCTGCACCTTGCCTTCGAGATATTTTGCGGCAATGTCGCCTCGCGCTGGCGTCAGCCTTGGATCATGCATAGCGCTCGCTCAAAAGCTTGTAGAGGGCGCGTGCGGCCTGGCACTCGCCGCCCTCGGGCCGTGCCGGCTTTGCCGACGGCGTCCAGGCGTAGATGTCGACATGCAGCCAGCTCTTCGCCTGCTCGACGAAGCGCTGCAGGAACAGCGCGCAGGTGATCGATCCGGCAAAGCCGCCCGACGGCGCGTTGGTAATGGTTGCCGTCTTCGAATCCAGCCAGGAATCGTAAGGCGGCCACAGCGGCATGCGCCACAACGGATCGTTCTCCCCGACCGCGCAGCGCGCGACGTCAGCGGCCAATGCTTCATCATTGGTGTAAAAGGGCGGTAAATCCGGCCCCAGGGCGACGCGTGCGGCACCGGTCAGCGTGCCCAGATCGATCAACAAATCGGGCGTCTCCTCGTCGGCGAGCGCCAGCGCGTCGGCCAGCACCAGCCGGCCCTCGGCGTCGGTGTTGCCGATTTCGACCGTGATGCCCTTGCGCGAGGGGAAGATGTCGAGCGGGCGGAAGGCATTGCCGGCGACCGCGTTCTCGACGGCCGGAATCAGCACGCGCAGCCGCACCTTGAGCTTGGCGTCCATCACCATCCGCGCGAGCGCGAGCACGTTGGCGGCGCCGCCCATGTCCTTCTTCATGATCAGCATGCCGCTCGATGGCTTCAGGTCGAGCCCGCCGGTGTCGAAGCACACGCCCTTGCCGACCAGCGTGACCTTGGGATGCGCCGGATCGCCCCAGCCGATGTCGATCAGCCGCGGCGCGCGCGTCGATGCCATGCCGACGGCATGGATCAGGGGAAAGTTCTGCGTCTTCAGATCGTCGCCGACGATGCAGCCGAAGCTGGCGCCATAGGCCGATGCCAGCTCTTGCGCTGCCGCGGCCAGTTCCTCCGGCCCCATGTCGTTGGACGGCGTGTTGACGAGGTCGCGTGCCAGCATCGCGGCCTCAGTGATGCGCGTGATCTCGGCGACGCCGACGCCGTCGGGGGGCACCAGGCGGACCTCCGGACGGTCGGCCTTGCGGTAGCGGGCGAAACGATAGCTGCCGAGCGCAAAGGCGAGAGTCGCCAGCCGCGCGTCGTGGGGCGCATTGGCAAAGCGATAGGTGCCCGGCGGCAGCAGCCCCGGCAGGCTGCCTGCCCGGAACAGGTCGCGCGATTTCGCGCCGTCGTCCTCGATGCCGAACAGCACCTGCGCGATCGCGCCGTCCGGCGCGGGCAACGCGAGATAGGCGCCCGGCTTGGCGGTGAAGTTGCTCGCGGTCGCGAACTGGCGCTGTGCCGGCGGCAGCGCTTCGCGCAACGCATCCCAGCCCGATTTTGTCACGAAGCTGATGGGAATGGCTGATGCGGCTGATGTCTCGAAGATGGAAGGCATGGGCTGCTCGGGCGGCTCGTAGCGAAAGGATGCGATGCAAGAGACTTTGCAGAGTTTTGCAGCCCCTGCAATCGCCTTCGCGAGCCGCTACTCGGCTAGGGCGTGAACTCATCCGGCGAAGCGGGCGGTGTCCGGCCGGGTATTTAGATGACCGAGGCCACGGCCGACGGCCCGGACTTTCGGCACCACGCACTTTTCCTTCATCCGCTTTGAGCGGTCGTAGATCTTGCCGGTGGCGATGGGGCGGGCTTGAAAAACACTCCCCGCGGCGGCAATCTCGGCCTGATTGAGACCTCGATCTTGAGAATCTCGGCTTGTGCCGATCGATGCAAGGATCGACGATGAAGCCGCGGCTTACAATGTGGCTTGCTGTTGTTGCAGGCGTCGCCCTGGTGCTCGCCGTCGCCTGGGCCGCCATCCTCTGGACCCGCCCGGAGCCTATTCGCATCGCGTTTGCCAATTCCCTCTCTGGCCCGTCCGCCCCGGCCGGGACGGAAAGCCTGATCGCGATGCAGCTTGCAATCGACGAGGTGAACGCCAAGGGTGGCATCAACGGACGGCCGATTGAACTCGTTCTGTTCGACGACGCAAGCAATCCAGCCGTGGCGCGCGCGAATGCGCAGGCGATCGCCGACAGTCCATGCGTCGCTGTGCTCGGACACTATCTCAGCTCCGCGTCGCTCGCGGCAGCGCCGGCATATAAGGATGCGCGGATTCCGGCGCTCACGGGAAGCGCGGCTGCCGACGAACTGACATCCACCAATGATTACTATTTTCGTGCGCTGTCGCCGGTCTCCGCACAGGCGCGCTCGATCGCGGAACATCTGCGCGCCGTGATGAAGGAGCCGAAAGTCCGCCTCGTTCATACGCGCGATTCCTATGGCAAGAGTTTTGCGCGCGGATTTGGGGCGGCCTATCCGACGGAGCAGTTGCGCGTGTTCGGACTGGACGTCGCCCCTGGCCGGATTGAATCGATGGACGAGGCGCTGGACACCGCCGCGCAGGAGCCCGGCCCCGGCGTCGTCGTCGTCGGCGCGGCAGCCGATTATATCGCAGACATCGTCAAGGCGCTGCGCCGCCGCGGCATCAAGGGGACGATCATCACAACCCAGGGCGCGGGCCGCGAAAGCTATTTGAAGAATTTCGTCGACGAGCCCGAGGAAAAAACGCGTCCGGGTTTCTTCAGTGAGAATCTGTATGCCGCATCGTCGCTGATTTTCGACAGCGCCGGCGTGGCGGCGCAGGTGTTTGCCGCCGACTACAAAGCGAAAGCGGGAACCTCGCCAAGCTGGGTTGGCGGCGGCTCGTATGATGCCGCGCGCCTGATGATCGATGCGCTGAAACGAGCTGCCGCACATCACCGGTTTATGGGGCAGGGGATTCAGAAGCGATCCGACAGCAAGGCCGCGGATCGCGACCGAGTGCGCGTCGCACTGGCCGCGATCGACAGTCCGAAATCGGCGGTCGTCGGGCTGACGGGGCGGCTCTATTTCAACGCAAACCGCGACATTCCGCGCCCGATCCGAATGGGTTTCTTCCGTTACGGTCGGTTCGTTACGGCGCCGCAGCAACTCGTGCGCATCGATCAGCCTGATGGAATCGATCTCGCTGCGGAACAGGAGAAGGGCCATGTCATCGCGTTCGAAGATCGGCGCTACTGGATTCAGCGCGTCGTTTATACGGGCATCGACATCATTCGCGTCGGCCGGATCGACGTGAAGCAGAATTCGTTCAACGTCGACTTCTATCTCTGGATGCGGTTCGCTGGCGACGATGAGGCGCAGACACACGTCGAATTCCCGGCATTGCTGGATCGCGGGGCGTTCGATCCAGCTCGGCCGATTCAGGCTGGACAGGAAGATGGCCTGAGTTATCGGCTCTATCGCATCAACGGCGATTTCAAGGCCCGTTTCGATCTCCATGATTATCCGTTCGACACGCAGGAATTGCGTCTCCATTTCCGGAACACGGAACAGCGGCGGGAACTCATCACCTATGTCATCGATCGGTTCGGCTTGCGCCTCGCCGACGACGGAAGCTCGCGGGCCGAGGACGGCGCCTATTCCGGACTTCAGCTCTGGCGATTTCTCGGACTGAACTATTTCGTCGAATCCCTGTCCAGCGGATCGACGCTCGGAAAGGCGTCCTTGTTCGGTGCCGAGGCAATGACGGAATTCGCAGGCTTCGATGCGACCATCATGCTGCGCCGCAGCTCCTCCATCTACATGCTGAAGAACCTGCTGCCGATGTTCCTGCTCGTGCTCGTCGTGTTCGCGACGCTGTTCTTTCCCGAAACCATGTTTCGCGAACGTGTGACGATTCCGGTGACCTCGATCCTGGCGAGCGCGGTGCTGCTCGTGGCGGTGAACAATCAGATCGGCGATGTCGGATACACGGTGGTGGTCGAAGAGATGTTCTACATCTTCTTTGTACTATGCCTGATGACGATATTGGCGGGCTACAAACATGAAAAACTTCGGGAGGCCGGCCGAAAGCGCGTCGCTGTTGTCTTGGATCACGTAGCGCAGGTCATTTATGCCGGGACAGTGCTCGCTGTCATCGTCGTGCTCTACCGGCGCTATGCCATGTGAGGCAAGCGTGGATGCCTCGCCGGCCCGCCACGCCTTCCAGAAATTCGCAGCATGAGTCCGGATCTCGCCCAACTCGGACCTCCGGTGAGGTCCGCTATTGCGCTGCAATGAGGGGCGCAGGGGATCTCATTCGCGCCCTGACTGCAGCGCGGGTTCATATGAGTACACGCCCCAGCAAGCGACATGCTAGGTTCGGCAAAAATTGCCCGCGGACGCCGCGGACCGAGTAACTGCAGGACGCGCCGGGAGGAAGTTTAATGGAAATACTGTGGAGCATAGTCGCGTTTCTTGGCCTCGCCGTCGAAGCGGTATTCGCCTATGTCGAACATCATCACTGGATCTTCGCGTTCCTTGCCGGCGGCTACATCTTCTACCTGCACGACCGTGCCATCCATGCGCGCTTCGATGCGCTCGACAAGCGTATCGACGAGATCAGGAAGCGGCTCGCCATTGAATATTGAGCGCGCCGCGAAACCTTTTGCAGCATGACCTCGTAACTCGCCCTGAGAACCGTCGTTCATACGGCGGCGATGAAATGCGCACGGGGCTTTACTAGCGTTGTGGTTGTGGCATAGTCGCGAAATATTTTAGATTGTGGATGCCGCAGCGCACGTCGTTGCGCGCACGGCGGCCTCCGGAACGGTGCGAACTGAAGCGGATTAGTCGGAAGGCATTTTGTTCAGGCCTTGAGCGACGCACCATTTGCGATGAGGCGGCGCGACATGGATAGGTCATTCGTCATTGCGCATATGTCCGACCTGCACCTCGATGGATCGGGTCGGCTGCATCAGGCGATCGAGGGCCTCGTCGCAACCATCCGGCAGACGATGGCGGAATTCGCCGACGTGCCGGACCGCATTTTGCTGATCACCGGAGACCTCGTCAGCGAACCGACGCCGCGCGCGCTCGACGAAGCCCTCTCCGTCATCTCGACGTTTCGGCAGACCGGCCTGTTCACCGACATCCAGGCGGTCGCCGGCAACCGCGATGTCAGGCCCCTCGGCCTGCTCGGCCGCCGCCACGATATCTACGACTATCTCAACCTGCCGAGGACGTCGAAGAACGTCTATTATCGCCAGTCCGGACTGGATCTGGTGCTGCTCGATTCCAACGCGGCAAGTCTTGCCAACGGCAATTTCGACCAGCGCGCCTATCATGCTGTCGTGGCACAGTCGGCGCGGCTGAGTGCCGAACTCGCCGGCAGTCTCAGCGCCGATGGCCGCGCGGACTATATCGAGCCTGCCGAGAATCTCGTGCGCGTGCTGGCGCTGCATCATCATCCGCTGCCGCAGGCGACCGGCGAGGGCAAGCGCTTTCTGGGCAATCCCGACGAGCCCATGATGTATCTGGCAAGCCCCGCCACCTTTCTCGAGGCGGCAACATCCCTCAATGTCAATTTCATCCTGCACGGCCACCGGCACGTCGAAGGGCTGACGCGGTATTCAATTCCCAATCCGCGTGCGACGTCGAGCGGGCCGGCCGAGGATTTCTGGCGCACGCTCCATGTGCTGTCCTGTCCGTCGTCGACGGGGCAGGGGGGCGACGACGCCGGCTTCAACATCGTTCATTTCGGCCCGTCCTCTCATTTTGCCGGACGGCGATACGGTTTCTCGGTCATCAGACATGTGCGGCCGCGCGACGAGGGCACGTTCCACCGGCTCGACAGCAATTTGCCCGACGGCATCATCAGACTGCCGGCGGGACGGGATTTTTGTCGCGATCCGGCCTTCCAGGCGGCGATCGATCTGTCGTCCTGCGAGCTGCCGAAACGCGAGCAGATCGTTGCGATCGCCTGTCAACTCCTGAAGCGCCGGGCCTTCTACGACGACGGAGATGACTGGGCCTACGCACTTCATGCAGCCCTCGTCACCTCGCGAGTCTGGAGCGACCTCGACGGCAAGACCGCACGATCCGGCGCGCAACGCGACGCCGGCGCACTCACGACGGTCGGGCTGCTCCTGGACCGGCTGATTGCCCAGGCCGCCGACGTGCTCGGCATCGACGGCGAGGAGCTCGAAAATCTCCGTGCCAAACGCCTGATCGATCAGGCCGACGTCATGCGCGAATTGCCGAGGACGCCCCGCAACGGGGTGGATCTCGCCGGCGAGCGGCAGCGGCGACTTGGTACGCTGCGCGAACTGAGTGCGCCGATGCAGGCGCTGGGCGCCGATCTCGACCTCGGCGGCCCACCTCCGGCCGGGACATTACGCTAAGGCAGGAGCGCTGACGTTAACCGCCCGTTAGGGTTAACAGTCTATTGCTGGCGCGTTCGGCTCGATCAATCGGCTCGAGAGTCAAGCGTCATGCGTCACCAGTACAGTTTTGCCCGGCTCCTTGCGTCCACCTCGCTGGTTGCGGCGTTGGCGGCAGGCCTCGGCGGCTGCACGGGGATGTCGAAAATTTCCGACAGCATCACCGGCTCCATCAGCCCGCGCGCCGAGGCCGCGGCCGCGCCGACCGATCCCGCGCGCGCCGCCGAGGTCTATGGCGAGCGCTATCGCGCCAATCCCAAGGATGCCGAAGCCGCGTTGGCCTATGGACAGGCGTTGCGCGCCAATGGCCAGCGTGCGCAGGCGGTCGCGGTGCTCGAGCAGGCGACCATCGCGCATCCCGGCAACAAGGCGCTGCTCGCGCTCTATGGCCGCGCGCTCGCCGACAACGGCAATTTCCAGACCGCTTTCGACGTGCTGTCGAAGGCGCATTCGCCCGACAATCCCGACTGGCGCCTGCTCTCGGTGCAAGGCACCGCGCTCGACCAGATGGGCAAGCACGATGATGCGCGCCGCTACTATGTCAGTGCGCTGAAGATCGCGCCCGGCGAGCCGAGCGTGCTCTCCAATCTCGGCCTGTCCTACATGCTGTCGAAGGACCTGCCGAAGGCCGAGGAGACGCTGCGGCAGGCCTATGCTTCGCCGCGCGCAGGCGCGCGCGTGCGGCAAAACCTCGGTCTCGTGGTGGGGCTGCAGGGCCGCTTCGCGGAGGCCGAGACCATCGTCAAGGCCGACCTGCCGCCCGATGAGGCCGCGGCCAACGTCGCTTATCTGAAGGACATGCTGAGCCGCAACGACAGCCCGGCGCGCCCCGCCTCCAGGCGGACCCCGGTCGCCGCGCTCAACCAGCCCGACTGATCAAACCCGTTATTTGCGAGCCGGCACGGCGCGGATGCGCCGTGACGCCGATTTGTCCTGTCGTATCAGATGGTTCGTGTTAACAGCCGCGCATCGTGCCGGCAGTCGCCGGCTACTGTGCATGGGGTTGTTTCGAGCTTTGGTGCCCGCACCCTAGTGCAGCTCGGCGACCTTGATGCCGGTCGGCCCGAGAATGACGACGAACAGCACCGGCAGGAAGAACAGGATCATCGGCACCGTCAGCTTCGGCGGCAGTGCGGCCGCCTTCTTCTCGGCCTCGTTCATGCGCATGTCGCGGTTTTCCTGCGCCATCACGCGCAGGGAGTGGCCGAGCGGCGTGCCGTAGCGTTCCGCCTGCTGGAGCGCGAGACAGACCGACTTGACGCCCTCGAGGCCGGTGCGGCGCGCCAGATTCTCGTAGGCGACCTTGCGGTCCTGAAGGTAGGACAGTTCGGCGGTGGTCAGCGTGAATTCTTCCGACAGCGCGATCGACTGTCCGACGATCTCGGTGGCGACCTTGCGGAACGCCATCTCGACCGACATGCCGGATTCGATGCAGATCAGCAGCAGGTCGAGTGCGTCGGGAAAGGCGCGCTTGATCGAGAGCTGGCGCTTTGAGATCGCGTTCCTCAGGAACAGCATCGGCGCCTGGAGGCCGAGATAGGCCGCGCCGACGCAGAGGCCGATCTTGACCGGCATCGCCTGCTGCATGCGGGAGATCAGGAACACGTAGAGGATCGAGCCCACGAACAACACCAGCGGCGTCACCATGCGGGCGAACAGGAAGGTGATGTAGGGCGCCTGGCCGCGATAGCCCGCCATGATGAGCTTTTCGCGGGCGGCTTCCTGCGCGAGCCATTTGGTTAGGTTGAAGTCCTCGACGACCTTGGAGACGAGCTGCTTGGGAGTTTGCCGCAGCGAGACCTTCTCGTTCTTGGAGAGCCGGTCGCGCTCGCGCTGACGGATACGCTCGCGCTCGTTCGCCACCGCCTTCATGCGCTTGGAGAGGCCTTCGCCGGCGAATAGCGGCATGATCAGCGTGTAGACGGTGGCGCTGGCGGCAATGGCCGCCAGCAGCATGGTCATGAAGCGGACGTCATGCAGTTTAGCGACGAGGAACTCGACCATACGGCACCATCAGAAGTCGAAGTTGATCATTTTCTTCATCACCATGATGCCGATCGACATCCAGATGACGCAGCCGACCAGCATGAGCTGTCCGGTCGGGTGGGTCCACAGCAGCGAGATGTAGCCGGGCGTCGTGAGGTAGACGAGGAACATGACGATGGGCGGCAGCGAGCCGATGATGCCGGCCGACGCCTTGGCTTCCATCGACATCGCCTGGATCTTCTCTTTCATCTTCTTGCGGTCGCGCAGCACCTTGGACAGATTGCCGAGCGCCTCGGAGAGGTTGCCGCCGGACTTCTGCTGGATCGAGATGACGATGCCGAAGAAGTTCGCTTCCGGAAGCGGCATGCGATCGTAGAGGCGCGAGCAGGCCTCGCCGAGCGGCATGCCGATCGCCTGCGTCTCGATGATGGCCAGGAACTCGCTGCGCAACGGCTCCGGTGAGTCGGCGGCAACGACCTTGATCGATTCGAACAGCGGCAAACCCGCCTTGATGCCGCGGACGATGACGTCGACGGCGTCCGGCAGTGCGGCCAGGAATTTCGATTCGCGCCGCTTCTTCAGGAAGCTGAGCATCCATCGTGGCAGGCCGAAGCCTGCGGCAAAGGCAAGGCCCACTGCGCCGAGGAGGCCGCCGCCGCCAAACATCACCATGAAGAAGAACGCACCGGCCAGCACGGCGGATACGACGTAGAATTTCTTCGGCGTCCAGTCGAGGCCGGCCTGCGACAGGCGGACAGGCAGCGGAACGCGCTTTTCCTGCTGGCGCCGGGCCTCGAGATCCTTGAGCGAGCTTTCTACCTGCTCACGCCGCGAGCGCTGGCTTTTCTCGGCCTGCCGCGCCGCGGTGGGCTCGGTGCGCGCGATGGAGGCACGGCGGCTTTCCGCCTTCCGTTCACCCGACAGCAGCGGATACAGGAACACCCATGCGATACCGCCGACGGCGGCGGTCGCGAGGAAGGAGAGGGCGAGCACTTGCATGTTCATGGCGCGTTATCCCTCAGTCCTTCGACGCCACTTCCGCCGCATCAAGGGCCGCCGCAAGGCGCTTCTCTTCGCCATAGTAGCGCGCGCGTTCCCAGAAGCGCGGACGGCCGATGCCGGTCGAACGGTGCCGGCCGATGATCTTGCCGTTGGCGTCCTCGCCCATCAGGTCGTAGACGAAGATGTCCTGGGTGATGATGGTGTCGCCTTCCATCCCCATCACCTCGGTGACGTGGGTGATGCGGCGCGAGCCGTCGCGCAGGCGGGCGGCCTGGATGATGACGTCGATCGAGGCGCAGATCATCTCGCGGATGGTGCGCGAGGGCAGCGAGAAACCGCCCATCGTGATCATGGATTCGCAGCGCGACAGCGCCTCGCGGGGGTTGTTGGCGTGCAGCGTGCCCATCGAGCCGTCATGGCCGGTGTTCATGGCCTGCAGCAAATCGAAGGCCTCGGGTCCGCGGACCTCGCCGACGATGATGCGTTCGGGGCGCATACGCAGACAGTTGCGCACCAGCTCGCGCATGGTCACCTGGCCTTCGCCCTCGATGTTCGGCGGGCGGGTTTCGAGGCGAACCACGTGGGGCTGCTGGAGCTGGAGCTCGGCCGCGTCCTCGCAGGTGATGACGCGCTCATCGTGCTCGATATAGTTGGTCATGCAGTTGAGCAGCGTGGTCTTGCCCGAGCCGGTACCGCCGGAGATCAAGACGTTGCAGCGGCTGCGGCCGATGATCTGCAGGATCTCGGCGCCTTCAGGCGTGATTGCGCCGAACTTGACGAGCTGATCGAGCGTCAGCTTGTCCTTCTTGAATTTTCGGATGGTGAGCGCGGGGCCGTCGATCGACAGCGGCGGCACGATGGCGTTGACGCGGGAGCCGTCGGCGAGGCGCGCGTCGCAGATCGGCGAGGACTCGTCGACGCGCCGGCCGACCTGGCTGACGATGCGCTGGCAGATGTTGAGGAGCTGCTGGTTGTCGCGGAAGCGGATGCCGGTCTTCTGGATCTTGCCGTTGACTTCGATGAAGACCGTGTTGGCGCCGTTGACCATGATGTCGGCGATGTCGTCGCGCGACAGCAGCGGCTCGAGCGGACCGTAACCGAGCACGTCGTTGCAGATGTCGTCGAGCAGCTCTTCCTGCTCGGCGATCGACATCACGATGTTCTTGATCGCGATGATCTCGTTGACGATGTCGCGGATTTCTTCGCGCGCGGATTCGGAATCGAGCTTGGCGAGCTGGGCGAGGTCGATGGCCTCGATCAGCGCGCCGAAGATTGTCGCCTTGACCTCGTAGTAATTGTCGGAGCGGCGGTTCTCCATGGCCGGGGCGGGCCGGGCCGGCGCGAGCGGCGGCGAGGCGACGGCCGGCGGAGGCGGCGCGCGCGAAACGGCCGGCGCCGGAGCCGATTGAGGCTCTGGCGACCCGGCGCCGGGCTTGGGGGCCCGAAAATCGGTGTCTGTTCCGCTACGCTTACCGAACACTTAACAACTCCTTGCGGTGACCTATTTTCCCCGCAACTTCTCAATCAGAGGTGAAAGGAAGGACGACCTTTGCTTCTTGCTCTCGCTGCGGCCGGTCAGGCGCTGCGCAATCTGGAGGAACATCTCGATCGACTTATGGTTAGCCGAGATTTCCGCGATCATCTGGCCGTTATTGGCCGCAGAACCGAAGGTCTGCGGCTCGAACGGGATCGACACGATCGGCTGGCACTCGATCGCCTTGGCGAACTCCGTGGCGGCGATTTCCGGCCGTTTCGGCACGCCGACCTGGTTCAGGCAGTAGAGCGGAGGGCGGTCGTTGGGACGGGAAGCCTTCAGGAGATCGAACAGGTTCTTGGTGTTGCGCAGGTTGGCGAGATCGGGCGCGGCCACGATCAGGATGTCGTCGGCCGCGATCAGGGCCCGCTTGGTCCAGCCCGTCCATTGATGCGGGATGTCCAGCACGATGCAGGGCATGGTCGAGCGTAGCGTATCGAAGACGGCGTCGAAGGCGTCGGTGCCGAAGTCGTAGACCCGGTCGAGCGTTGCCGGTGCGGCCAGCAGGCTCAGATGGTCGGTGCATTTCGACAGCAGGCGGTCCATGAAGGCGGTATCGACGCGGTCCGGCGAGAACACGGCGTCCGCGATGCCCTGCGGCGGGTCCTGGTTGTAGTCGAGCCCGGCGGTGCCGAAGGCGAGGTCGAGATCGGCGACGACGGCGTCCATCGCCAGGTCGCGCGCGATCGCCCAGGCGACGTTGTGGGCGATGGTGGACGCACCGACCCCGCCCTTGGCGCCGACCACCGCGATGATCCGGCCGACCGCCTTGGCTTCAGGCGCCGAGAACAGGTTGCAGATCGAGCGGACGACGTCGAGCGGGCCCACCGGCGCCAGCACGTAGTCGCTGACGCCACGGCGCACCAACTCGCGATAGAGCGTGACGTCGTTGATGCGGCCGATCACGATGACGCGGGTACCGGCGTCGCAGACGGTGGCGAGCTGGTCGAGCCCGCCCAGGATGTCGGTGCGGGCGTCAGCTTCCAGCACGATCACGTTCGGCGTGGGCGCGGTGCGGTAGGCTTCGATCGCCGCTGCCATGCCGCCCATCTGGATCTTCAGATGGGCCTTGCCGAGGCGGCGATCCTCGCCGGCCGATTGGACGGCCGCAGCCGTTTCCACGGTCTCGCAGAAGGCCTGCACGGACACGCGGGGCGCGGGCGCAATATGCTCCTCGACCGGCGGCGGCGCGGCCTGCGGCTGCTCGTCTTGAGTCTGGCGCGCGTAACTGATCATTTGCCGGTGTCGCTCAGTTTGGCCTTGTCGGCTTCTGGATAGGTGGTGGCCGTCGACGTGCCCTTGCGATACTTTTCGAAGGCAATGTTACGACGCGTCGTGTAGGCCGGCGTTTCCGGCCGCGGCTGCTCGAGATCCGACGGATTGTCGATCATCGCGGCGAGGTTGCGCTGCGAGGCGCAGCCGAAATTGTAGTACGACTTGTTCTCGAACCAGCTCTTGTTCTTGATCGAGGGGCCGAGGTCTTCCGGCCACACGCCGCAGGGACCGGCGACAGCTGCGATCTTCGAGTAGGTTAGCCGGATTGGCGGTAGGAAGCGGGAATCTTCCGGACGATAGCGTCGCACCATGACGCCGCGTGGCGGGATGCCGGCCGCCGCCAGCATCGCCTGGATCTCGCGCAGCGAGTCTGCGGCGGCGCGCGCGTTCGGCGTGTCGGAGGGAACGTCGACATGGATCGCGCCGGTGCCCTCGTGCAGCCAGGTCGAGGCGAGGCCCATGACGTCGGCGCGCTGGGCCGCGGTCAGGCCGCCGCGCGCATGGCCGACGAACACCACGATGGAGCGTTTCTGTTCCTCGATCGCGATCGGGTGACGCTGCTTGTAATCGTCGGGAATCGAGGCGACGACCTCGGAATCGGTATGCGTGCAGGCGCCGAGCGCCGCGGCAATACCGACGAGTGCGACGCCGAGGCGGATGGCGCGCTTGCGATCGAGGGGTGGTCTTGCAGTCATTGTAAAGTCCCCGTTCCGCCTCAGTCGGTGATGAAGCCGTAGGTGCCACGATAGTTGCGCGCCGGGTCGGTCCGGCGGGGCACGCCATAGATGCGGTTGATGTTGCCGAGCAGTTCTGCTTGCGGATCCGAGGGCGCCGCGAAGCCGTCATCCGGGCGCGACAGGTCCTTCTGCGCGACCGCGCGGACGACGTAAGGCGTCACCAGCACCATCAGCTCGGTTTGGTTGTTGACGTAGTCGCGGCTGCGGAACAGCGTTCCGAGCAGCGGCAGTTGCATCAGGCCCGGCAATCCGTTGATCGCCTGCTTGGTCTGCTCCTGGATCAGGCCGGCCATCGCCATCGAGCCGCCGGAGGGAATTTCCAGCGTGGTCTCGGCGCGGCGGGTCTTGATCGAGGGGACGGTCAGCGAGTTGACTGTGCTCGAGGTGACGGCCTGCGACAGCGTGATCGAGTTCTCGTTCGACAGCTCCGACACTTCGGTCATCACGCGCAGGCTGATCCGGCCCTCGGTCATCACGACCGGGGTGAAGTTCAGCGAGATACCGAACTTCTTGAAGCTGATCTGGGTGGTACAGACATGCGTGGTGGGATCGCACGCATAGCCTGCCGGCACCGGGAACTCGCCGCCGGCGATGAAGGTCGCCGATTCGCCCGAGATCGCCGTGAGGTTCGGCTCGGCGAGCGTGCGCACAACGCCGGCGCTTTCCATCGCGCGCAGGGTCGCCGACACCGACGGCGTCGAGCCGAACGACGTGGTGAGGTTGTTGCCGGACACCAGGTTGCGGCCATAGGCCGTGAACGGATTAGCGTTGGTGAAGTTCACCACCGCGGTGCCGTAGTTGAGGTTGGCGGAGAGGTCGATGCCGAGCTGCTTGATGATGTTGCGTGCGACTTCGGCGACCGTCACCTTGAGCATGACCTGGTCGCGGCCGCGGACGACGATCGAATTCACCACCTTGTCGCCGCCGCCGGCAAGGCGCGAGGCGATCTCGTTGGCCTGCTGGGCCTCGATCGGACTCTGCACGGTACCGGTGAGGACCACGCCTTCGCCGAGGCCGTCGATCTGGATATCGGAATTGGGCAGGATCTGCTTCAGCGCGGCGCGAGCGCCGTTGAGGTCGCGCTTGACGGCGATGTCGTAGGCCGCGATCTGCTGCCCGGCGGAATCGAAGAACACGATGTTGGTCTGGCCGACCGCAGCGCCGATGATGTAGGCGCGCTGCGCCGAGCGCACCACCGCATTGGCGATCTTGGGATCTGCGACCAGCACGTCCTTGATGTCGCGCGGCAGGTCGATCACGATCGACTTGCCGATGCCGAGCGACAGGAAACGCGCGTTCATCTGGCCGTCGCCGGCCGAAACCTGCGGTACCGGGCGATAATCGGCGGCGATGACCGGGGTGATCGCCGGGTTGAGAATCAGCGCGGTTGCGGCCGAAAACGACAGGGCGCGGACCATCATGGTCCGCAAGCTCGCCGTGGTGACCCTGCATTTCATGTCGAAAGTCCTCATCGTCACTTCTGTGCCGTCATCTGGCTCGGCACGCCGAACCGGATGATCGAGATGCTCTCGCCGCGCCTGCGTGCAGGCTCATCCGGCGTGTTGTCCTTGGCGTTGACGTCGGCAATGCTGCGCAGCGCCAGCGACAGCGTGCCGCTCTGGCGCGCGCGGGCGAGCGTCTCGGTCTGCTCCGGCTTGAGCTCGAGCAGCACGGTCCGGCCGACGACGGCGTTCTGGCCGTCCTTCTCCTTCGGAGCCTGGTCGATCGCCAGCACGCGGATGTTGGACAGCAGCACCTCGGCGCTGATGAGGTCGCCGGCGGTGCTGGCGCGATCCGGGTTCTTATCGCGCCGGGTCAGCAGGATATCGACGCGGTCATTGGGCAGGATGAAGCCGCCCGCGCCGGTCTCCGGCGAAATCTCGGTGGAGACGGCGCGCATGCCGCTCGGCAGGATCGCGGCCATGAAGCCGGAGCCCTCGGCCCTGACCAGCTTCTGGTCGCGGATCGGCTCACCCTGGATGAAGGGAGCGCGCGCAATCGCGCCGACGACCTGGGTGTTGCCGTCGGGGCGCTCGCTGCGGCGAATGAAAGTGGCGCTGGCGGTCGCAGCCGGCCAGGTCTGCCATTGGACGTCTTCCGGCTTGACGGGCTGGCCGAGGCCGATGTCGGTCCTGGCCACGAGCACGTCGACGGTGGGAAGCTGAACGACCGGCGCTGCGGGGGGCGGCGCGGAATTGTCGGAGCCGCTCGCCAGGTACGCGGCGATGCCGCCGGCACCGATAGCGACCGTCAGTACGACAATGCGTGCGGTATTCATACGCTTCACTTCCCAACTAAACGCCGCGACGCTGCCGCCGCCGTGATCGCAGTTGAGCAGTTATTCGTCAAAGCATGGTTAATGAGGCGTATCTAAATCGCCTTAACGCCGGGTTACCCGGTGCGTTCAGCGCAGCGCGAGGTGAGCGAGATCAATCGCCTTCACCCATTCCGTCTCCGGGTAGACGATCAACGCGCCGAACGCGAGCGCGATGCCGTAGGGGATGCCGGTCTCCTTGGCGTGCAGCCGCGCCAGCCAGGCCTGCCCGGCAAGCCCGAAAGGCAGCGGCCATTGCCGGAACTGGAGCAGGAGCAGGGTCAGCGCACCGCCGAACAGCGAGGCATAGAGCGCGAAGTCCATCAGATGCGCAAAGCCGAACCAAAGTGAGACGGCGGCTGCGACTTTCGCATCGCCGCCGCCGACCCAGCCCATTGCAAAACAGGTGAACGTCACGGCCAGGACCAGGGCGCCGGCGCCGACATGGATCATGAGGTCATAGGGCGCCATGCCGCCGGCCACCGCGACGATGAAGAAACCGGCGACCAGCGCCAGCGACACGCGGTTGGAGATCGTCATTGTGAAGACGTCGCTCGCCGCGGCAAAGGCTACGAGGGCCGGAAAGAGCATGAAGCGTGCGAAGTCGAGGATCATGGGCTGCTTCTTGAGGCCGTGCGGGTGGCGCGGGATCGGAGCGTCGCCGAATTCTAGCCGTCAGTGCTAAACAAACCGAAAACGGCGGACCGGCTTGTCTCGCCTCACCAGACGCTGGCGATGCGCGCGGCCAGCGCGACGAGCGCGAGCAGCAGTGCCAGGCAGACCCAGTACGCCGGCGCCTCAGTCGGCGACGTGCCGCTCGCGGCCGCGCCAAGGGCGCCATCCTGGTTGACTCTACGCAACGCCACGGGAACCCCGGCTACTCTCAGAAAGACAAAGGCCCCGGAGGGTTCCGGGGCTTTTGCTGTGTATAGGCCGGTCGCTTACTTCAGCGAGCTGCTGATCGAACCGAACTTGGCGTTCAGCGTGGTGCCGAGGTTGTTGACGACGGTGATGATGGCGAGCGCGATGCCGGCGGCGATCAGGCCGTATTCGATGGCGGTGGCACCGGATTCGTCTTTCACGAAACGCGCGAGAAGGTTCTTCATAAGCAAAACTCCATCTGGGATTTGGTGGTCACGTTCGGGGCTGGTCTCAGTATCTCGAAGATGAGAGCCGAGCTCTTTCGGTAGGGTTAATTCAATCGTGGAAACGCGATCGTGACGGGCAGCTTTTAACCAGAGTGAATTTCGCCTTAAGGCGTTCGTTGCAATTCGATGTCGTTCGCAATGCTCTGTGCCGGAAACCCGTGGAAACAAGTCGACTTCACGCTCCCTTAAAGTTCGGGGAGTAGGCGTGTGGGATCAGGAATTGGAGTGACGGCGATGATGTCGAGCCTGCCCATGCAAGTCGCCTTGATGCTGGGCGAGACCATCACCAAGGTCGTTCCCATCACCTTCGCGCTCGCATTGGTCTTCACCGTGCTCGAGCATGTCTGGGCCTGCAATCCCGGCGCGCCCTGGTGGCGCAAGCGGGAGATCGTCACCGACATCTGCTACTGGTTCTTCGTTCCGGTGTTCGCCCGCACGATGCGGATCGGCCTCCTGATCGTCGGCGCCGGCGTCGTCTTCAACATCCACGATCCCGACGAGCTCATCGCCTTCTACGACAACGGCCATGGCCCGCTGTCGGAGTTGCCCCTGTGGCTGCAGGGCGTGCTGTTCCTCGTCCTGTCGGACTTCATGCTCTACTGGCTGCACCGGCTGTTCCATGGCGGCGGCTTCTGGAAGTACCACGCCGTCCACCACTCCTCGGAAGAGCTCGGCTGGATTTCGGCGGCGCGCTTCCACCCCGTCAACCTGATGCTGGGCACGATCAGCGTCGACGTGCTGCTCCTGATGGCCGGCATCTCGCCGAACGTCATGATCTGGGTCGGGCCCTTCACGACCTTCCATTCGGCCTTCGTCCACGCCAACCTCAACTGGACGTTCGGACCGTTCAAATATCTGCTGGCGACGCCGGTGTTCCACCGCTGGCATCACACCTCGCTCGAAGAGGGCGGCAACACCAATTTCGCGGGCACCTTCCCGATCTGGGACGTGTTGTTCGGGACCTTCCGGATGCCGGATAACGAGCTTCCGAAGGAATACGGTAAGGACGAAGCAGCCATGCCGGCGGAGTTCGGCGGCCAATTGGCCTATCCGTTCAGACAATAGGCTTTGTGTTTGCGGAACGTTCACGAATTGACGTCAGGTTAGCCGTGTCGGGCGCCGGCTCCGCTCGTGTATCGCTTTTGCCGGCCAGTTCACGTCCCGGGGTTGAGTATGCGTAAAAAGTATCTGCGCCATCGCGCGCGCGTCTGTTTGCTGGTTGCGGCCGCCGTCTTGGCGTCGCCTGCAGCCGTCGCTGCCGAATCCACTGCTGATGCCATCGCCGTCAATGTCGACCAGGCCAAGCTCGTGAAGCTGCCCGGCAAGGTGGCGACCATCGTGGTCGGTAATCCCATGATCGCGGACGTGACGCTGCAGCCCGGCGGCATGATCGTGGTGACCGGCAAGGGCTATGGTGCGACCAATTTCATCGCACTGGACCGCGGCGGCGAGATTCTCGTCGATCGCCAGATCCAGGTCGAGGGCCCGAGCGACCGGCTCGTCACGGTCTATCGCGGCATCGAGCGCGAATCCTATAGCTGCATGCCGGTCTGCCAGCGCCGCGTGACGCTCGGTGACAGCGACACCTATTTCAACAATACGATAGGCCAAGCCGGCGCGCTGAGCAGCACGGCCGCGGGCAACGCCGGCGGCGCAGGCAAGACCAACTAGCTCGATCGCGATGCAGGTAGGCGCGGTGACTGCGCCCGCCTGGCTGCGGCGAAACATGGTTAATGCTTCCTTAACGGCCCGGGTCGCCGCAGTCCGACCGCCTGAAACACTCTAACAATCACTTTCGGCTAAAGACGGGCAGAAGATCGCTGCCGCTGGGGATTTCTTGCGATGTCGTCGCCTGTCGCCTCGAAGTTGACGCTCCGGAAAATTCTGCGCCGCTTCCGCCGCAATCGCCGCGGATCGGCGGCGATCGAATTCGCGCTGGTGGCCCCGGTGTTCTTCGCGCTGCTGTTTGCGATCATCGAGACCGCGATCATGTTCTTCGCGAGCCAGGTGCTCGAGACCATCACGCAGAATTCGGCGCGCATGATCCTGACCGGCCAGGCCCAGACCGGCTCCTACACGCAGACGCAATTCAAGACCTATGTCTGCAACCAGATTCCGGCGCTGTTCGACTGCAACAGCCTCTATGTCGACGTGCAGAGCTATTCGACCTCGTTCTCCTCGGTGACCATCGACAGTCACATCGATTCCGCCGGCAACTTCAACACGACCATGGGCTACAGCCCGGGCAGCGCGGGCGACGTCGTCGTCGTGAGGCTGTTCTACCAGTGGCCGCTGTTCGTCACCGGGCTCGGCCTGAATATCTCCAATCTCGCCGGCAACAAGCGGCTGCTGGTGGCGACGGCGGCTTTCAAGAACGAGCCCTACTGAGCATGATCCGGAAAAGTGTGATGCGGTTTTCCGAAGAGATCATGCTCAAACTTCAGTATCAACCGGATTGAGCGTGACCATGCAGGCGATTGCAGAGACCTGGCGGACCACCCGTCATTCCATCGAAGGCTTCATTGCCGACAAGCGGGCGCTGGCCGCGACCGAATTCGCGGTCATCGTGCCGCTGATGCTGGTGATGTTCTTCGGCACTGTCGAGTTCTCCTCGGCGGTTGCGATCGACCGCAAGGTGACGCTGATGGCGCGCACCCTGTCCGACCTCACCTCACAGTCGACGTCGGTCGGCGACACCGACATCACCAATTTCCTTGCTGCTTCGACCGGCATCATGACGCCGTATGACAAGAGCCTGGTCGTGGCGTCGGTCCACGAACTCTATGTCGATCCGTCGACGCTGCAGGCCCGCGTGCAGTGGAGCAAGGGAGCGGTCCCGAAGACGGCAGGCACGGTGGTCAACATCCCCACGACGCTTGCCATCGGCGGCACCTATCTGATCTTCAGCGAGGTCAGCTACACCTACACGCCGTCGGTCAAGTTCGTGCTCACGAGCGGGATCAATCTGAGCGACGTCGCCTATACCCGCCCGCGCCAGTCGCTGTGCGTCTATTTCAGCCCGTCGACGACCTGCACGACGACCTGAGCTCAAAGCCGGCGCTACGAAAAAAGGCCGTGCGCTGCGCACGGCCTTTTCGCTTGTCCGGTTCGCTTGAGTCCGGGGCTTAGCCGGCGGAGCGGAGATTGTCGGCGGCCGACTTGCCGGAACGGCGATCGGCGACGATCTCGTAGGAGATCTTCTGGCCTTCGCGCAGCGTGCCGAGGCCGGCGCGCTCGACGGCGCTGATGTGAACGAACACGTCCTTGCCGCCATCGTCGGGCTGGATGAAGCCAAAGCCCTTGGTCGCGTTAAACCACTTCACGGTTCCCATGCTCATGGGGGTAGTCCCTTCTAGATAACACAATGTCAAAGCCCACTCGCGCAGGCTGGTTAGATCGAATTTCTGGAAGGGTCGTCAGCGTGTCTGAACCGGCTGTACCGGTGGATGCTAATGTCGTCCGGCCGAAAATCGATTAATTCATTTTATTGGAAATGAGGCATCAAAACAATCCTGACGCGCACGATTTTTTGATCCGCCGCAGTCAAGCGGCGGACCCATGCAGGTCAGGTCGTCAAGTCTCCCGCAGGCGGGGTTCTATTACCTGCGGCGGAACTGTCCGCCGCGCTGTGCCGCCCCTCGCGGCGGACCGCCAGCGCCCGCAGGACGTTCGTCCTTGTGGCGGAATATCAGCCGGCCCTTCTCCAGATCGTAGGGCGACATCTCGACCGTCACGCGGTCGCCCGCCAGGGTCTTGATGCGATTCTTTTTCATCTTGCCGGCGGTGTAGGCGACGATCTCGTGTCCGGCATCGAGCTGCACGCGGTAGCGTGCGTCGGGGAGGATTTCGGTGACCAGTCCTTCGAACTGGATCAGCTCTTCCTTAGCCATGGTTGTCTCCAGGTCTTGGACGGCTAGTGCGAATAGGGCTTGCGGTTCGGGTTGCCGTTCGGGCGACTCTCACGGCGCAAAAATGCAACGCCTTGTATCCCATCAGGCTTGCCAGCGCCATGCGCGGGACGCTGTTCCAGCCGATCATTCGGTGCAGAATTCGGCTTGCCACCGGAACGGCGGCGGCGAGACCCGTTGCTCGACTTCTGGCCGTCGCCAGGCCGTCCGGCACCGTGCCTTGAGTCGCCATGCCTTGAGTCGCCATGCCTTGCGTTGCCCGGTCGTGCGCCCTGCGGCCGAGACCCGGGGCGTCCGGCCCGGTGCTGGTGGGGCGCGGCGGGTGACTTGGCGTGCGCCGCCTCGCGGCCGGCGTCGGTGCGGTGGTCCTCCCGGGGCAGCGCGACGCGGATCAGCCGCTCGATGTCGCGGAGATAGCTGAGCTCCTCGCCGCCGGCGACCAGCGAGATGGCGATGCCCTCGGCACCGGCGCGCGCGGTGCGGCCGATGCGGTGGACATAGGTCTCGGGGACGTTGGGCAGGTCGAAATTGATCACATGGCTGATGCCGTCGACGTCGATGCCGCGGGCGGCGATGTCGGTGGCGACCAGGGTGCGGATCTCGCCGGAGCGGAACGCGGCGAGCGTCCGCTCGCGGTGGTTCTGCGACTTGTTGCCATGGATGGCGTTCGCCGCGATCCCGGCCTTGGCGAGGCTCTTCACCACCTTATCCGCGCCGTGCTTGGTGCGGGTGAAGACCAGCGCGCGGTTGATCGGCTCGTCCTTCAGGAGCTTGGTCAGGAACGCGGGCTTGGCCGAGAAGTCGACCTGCATGATGCGCTGGGTGATCCGTTCGGCCGTGGAGGCAACCGGGGTCACCGCGACGCGTGCAGGATCGCGCAGCATCGAATCGGCGAGCTCGGCGATGTCCTTCGGCATGGTGGCGGAGAAGAACAGCGTCTGCCGCTTGATCGGCAGTTTTGCGACGACTTTGCGGATGTCGTTGATGAAGCCCATGTCGAGCATGCGGTCGGCCTCGTCGAGCACGAGGAACTCGACGCTGGAGAGCTTGAGCCCGTTGCTCTGCACGAGGTCGAGCAGGCGGCCCGGGGTGGCGACCAGCACGTCCACGCCCTGCATCAGCGAGCGGACCTGGCGGCCCATCGGCACGCCGCCGATGGCGAGGGCCGAGCTGAGGCGGACGTGGCGGCCATAGGCGTTGAAGCTGTCGAGGATCTGGCCGGACAATTCGCGGGTCGGCGAGAGCACCAGCACGCGGCAGGTCTTGGGCTGCGGCCTGATCCGGTTCTCGAGCAGGCGGTGCAGGATCGGCAGCGCGAAGGACGCGGTCTTGCCGGTGCCGGTCTGGGCGATGCCGATGACGTCGCGACCGGTCAGTGCGAACGGAATGGTCTGGGCCTGGATGGGGGTGGGGGTGACGTAATTCTCTTCTTTGAGAGCGCGCGAAATGGGATCGGCCAGGCCGAAGTCCTGAAAGGAAGTCAAAAGAGGGGTCTTTCCATGTCAAATGCGAACGCTCTCGCCGGCGGCGAGCGCGCGCAGAAAGGTGTCGAGAGGACACCTGCGTGTTTGGGGTGTCGGATGAGCTAGCTGAAAGGGGCAAGCCAGACGCCCACGAAGCTTAAGAGCACGGGGGCTTAAGAACACGCGGCTTGCTACGACCCATTGATTCGCAAGGGGTCTCGGACGCTCATATGGAACATCGAGGGGGCGGTTTCAAGGCGGAGGCGGCTTTTGGGGCTAATATTGCGTTGCCGAGGTCATGCCGGATTTTTAGCCAGAGTGCAGATTTTGATCAAAAAATAGACTGTCTGCCGCATAAGCATACATTTTCTCAGCTCAAGAAATGGGCAATGTGAACGCGGCGAATTCTTGGCTGCGACAAAATTGACCTGAGAGAACAGTGGCTTGGCTTGCCTCTCCCCCATGGCATGGTTCTTGCGATTCCGTTAAGCGCAGGCGGCCGTAGGGGCCGTTTCGCAGCGTTTTCACGTCTGCGTCAGGGAGATGATACCTCATGCTTACTAAATCAACTCACGATATAGCGGCGCCATTCAGCCGCCGCGGCTTGCTCGCCGCGACCGCCGGACTGATGCTCGGTCTGGCCTCCATTACCGGCGCCAAGGCCGCGGACGACACCATCAAGGTCGGCGTGTTGCATTCTCTGTCCGGCACCATGGCCATCAGCGAAACCACGCTGAAGGACACCATCCTCTTCCTGATCGACGAGCAGAATAAGAAGGGCGGCGTGCTCGGCAAGAAGCTCGAGGCCGTCGTCGTCGACCCCGCCTCGAACTGGCCGCTGTTCGCCGAAAAGGCCCGCGAGCTGATCACCAAGGACAAGGTCTCGGTGGTGTTCGGCTGCTGGACCTCGGTCTCGCGCAAGTCCGTGCTCCCGGTGTTCAAGGAGCTGAACAACATCCTGTTCTACCCCGTGCAGTACGAGGGTGAGGAGAGCGAGCGCAACGTGTTCTACACGGGTGCGGCGCCGAACCAGCAGGCGATTCCGGCGGTCGACTATTTGATGAAGGACGAGAAGGTGAAGCGCTGGGTGCTGGCCGGCACCGACTACGTCTATCCGCGCACCACCAACAAGATCCTCGAGGCCTATCTGAAGTCGAAGGGTGTGGCCCAGGAAGACATCATGATCAACTACACGCCGTTCGGTCACTCCGACTGGCAGACGATCGTGGCCGACATCAAGAAGTTCGGCTCGGCCGGCAAGAAGACCGCCGTGGTCTCCACCATCAACGGTGACGCCAACGTTCCCTTCTACAAGGAGCTCGGCAACCAGGGCATCAAGGCGACCGACATTCCGGTGGTTGCGTTCTCGGTGGGTGAAGAAGAGCTCGCCGGCATCGACACCAAGCCGCTGCTCGGCCACCTCGCCGCCTGGAACTACTTCCAGTCGATCAAGGACCCGGAGAACGAGAAGTTCATCAAGGCGTGGCAGGCCTACACCAAGAACCCGAAGCGCGTGACCAACGACCCGATGGAAGCGCACGTGATCGGTTTCGACATGTGGGTGAAGGCGGTGGAGAAGGTGAAGTCGACCGATCCGGACAAGGTGATCGACGCGCTTCCCGGCATCGAAGCCAAGAACCTGACCGGCGGTACCTCGAAGATGCTGCCGAACCACCACATCACCAAGCCGGTGTTCATCGGCGAGATCAAGGCGAACGGCCAGTTCGACGTGGTCTGGAAGACCCCCGGCCTCGTTCCGGGCGACGCCTGGTCGAAGGAGCTCGATGGCTCCAAGGACCTGATCGGCGACTGGGTCGAGAAGAAGTGCGGCAACTACAACACCAAGACCAACAAGTGCCTGGGTTCGGGCTCCTGATCCCGACCTGATCGATTGCACGACCGGAGAAGGCGGCCATCCCGCCGCCTTCTCCACCCATTTCTGCCGGGGTCATTCACAGTGCTCGCCAATTTGCCAGCTCGCCTTCGCACGCTTGCGCTCTCGTTGTTCCTGATCGCATTTGCGCTGCCGGCCGTGGCCGGTCCGTTCGAGGATGCGGTCGCCAAATTTGCCAACGACGATTTTTCCGATACCGACGCTGCGATCGGCGTGGTTGCGAGCAGCGGCAATCCGCTCGCTTTTCCCATCATCAGCGCGCTGAAGGACGGCCGTCTCATGGCCGACGCCGACAGCAAGAAGGTCTATGTCAACGGCACCGACGGCAAGTCGGTCGATGCCGCAACCGGCGAGGCGGTCGCCAGCGTTCCCGCGAGTGCGAGCGCCGTGCGCCTCAACAACCGCCTGCGCCGCACCGTCGATGCCGCGCTCGGCGGCCTGACGCTGCTGTCGCCGGATGTCGCAACGCGCATCCAGGCCGCGCAATCCGTCTTCAAGTCGCACGAGGAGTCGGCGCTTCCCGTGGTCGAGAGCGCGCTTGCCAAGGAGACCAACAAGACCGCCAAGACCGCTCTCGGCGAGGCGCGTGCGGCAATCATCCTGTACAAGGCCGACGCCAGCGAGGTCGACAAGCTCGAGGCCGTCGCCACCATCAAGGCACGCGGCGACCAGGACGCGATGGCGCTCCTGACCGGAATGGGGAGCGATCAGCCGGCTTCGGTTAAAACGGGCGCAGCCAGCGCGATCGCCTCGATCCAGAATTCGCTCGCGGTCTGGTCCACGGTGCAGAACGCCTGGTACGGCCTGTCGCTCGGTTCGGTGCTGCTGCTCGCGGCGATCGGCCTTGCTATCACCTTCGGCGTGATGGGCGTGATCAACATGGCCCATGGCGAGATGGTGATGATCGGTGCCTACACCACCTTCGTTGTGCAGGAGGTGATCCGCACCCGCTATCCCGGCTTGTTCGACTATTCGCTCCTGATCGCGGTGCCGCTCGCCTTCCTCGTTGCCGGCGCGATCGGCGTCCTGATCGAGCGCAGCATCATCCGCTTCCTCTATGGCCGTCCGCTGGAAACCCTGCTCGCCACCTGGGGCCTGTCGCTGGTGCTGCAGCAGGCGGTGCGCACCGTGTTCGGCCCGACCAATCGCGAAGTCGGCAACCCCTCCTGGATGAGCGGTGCGTTCGAGCTCGGCCAGATCACCATCACCTATAACCGGCTCTGGATCCTCGTCTTCACGCTCGCCGTGTTCGGGATACTGCTCGCGATGCTGCGTTACACCGCACTCGGCCTCGAGATGCGCGCGGTGACGCAGAACCGCCGCATGGCAGCTTCGATGGGCATCGCCACCTCGCGCGTCGACGCACTGACATTTGGTCTCGGCTCGGGCATCGCCGGCATCGCCGGCGTCGCACTGTCGCAGATCGACAATGTCAGCCCCAACCTTGGCCAGAGCTACATCATCGACAGTTTCATGGTCGTGGTGTTCGGTGGGGTCGGTAACCTCTGGGGCACCCTCGTCGGCGCGTTCACGCTCGGCATCGCCAACAAGTTCCTGGAGCCGGTCGCCGGCGCCGTGCTCGGCAAGATCGCCATCCTGGTGCTGATTATCCTGTTCATTCAAAAGCGGCCGCGCGGCCTGTTCGCGCTCAAGGGCCGTGCGGTGGAAGCATGACCCCTCACATGCTGACCCGATCGCTGGACCGCGGCGCGACGATATTCCTGCTCGTCGTCGCGGCGATTGGCGTGCTGATCCCGCTGTCCAACCTGCTGCTGCCATCAGGCTCGTTCCTGCATGTCCCGACCTATCTGGTGGCGCTGTGGGGCAAATATGTCTGCTACGCGATCCTGGCGCTCTCGATCGACCTGATCTGGGGCTATTGCGGCATTCTCTCGCTCGGCCACGGCGCCTTCTTCGCGCTCGGCGGCTACGCCATGGGCATGTACCTGATGCGTCAGATCGGCACCCGCGGCGTCTACGGCAATCCGATCCTGCCCGACTTCATGGTGTTCCTGAACTATCCGAAACTGCCGTGGTACTGGCACGGCTTCGACATGTTCTGGTTCGCCGCCCTGATGGTGATCGTGGTGCCCGGCCTGCTCGCCTTCTGCTTCGGCTGGCTCGCCTTCCGCTCCCGCGTCACCGGCGTCTATCTCTCGATCATCACGCAGGCGATGACCTACGCGCTGCTGCTCGGCTTCTTCCGCAACGATTTCGGCTTCGGCGGCAACAACGGCCTGACCGACTTCAAGGACATTCTCGGCTTCAACGTGCAGGCCGACGGCACCCGCGCGACACTGTTCTTGCTGAGCTGCCTCGCGCTGATCATCGGCTTCCTGATCTGCCGTTCGATCGTGTCCTCCAAGCTCGGCAAGGTCTTGATCGCGATCCGCGACGCGGAATCGCGCACCCGCTTCCTCGGCTACCGCGTCGAATCCTACAAGCTGTTCGTGTTCACGGTGTCGGCCTGCATGGCCGGCGTCGCCGGTGCGCTCTACGTGCCCCAGGTCGGCATCATCAACCCGTCCGAATTCGCGCCGGGCAACTCGATCGAGGCCGTGATCTGGGTCGCCGTCGGTGGCCGCGGCACGCTGGTCGGCGCGGCGCTCGGCGCCGTCGTCGTCAACTACGCAAAAACCTTCTTCACCTCGGGCATGCTGGCACCGTACTGGCTGTTCATGCTGGGCGCGCTGTTCATCCTGGTGACGCTGCTCTTGCCGAAGGGCATCGTCGGCACCTTCAATTCCTGGTGGGACCCGTGGAAGGCGAAAAAGGCTTCAGACGTCGAGGTTAGCGCCGCGGCCGAAGACGGCGTCACCGAACCGAAGATGGCGGAGTAGGCGCATGAACGTCATGGATACCCGCGCGACCTCCGCGATGCTCTATCTCGACGGCGTGCACGTCTCGTTCGACGGCTTTCACGCCATCAACAATCTGTCGCTGACGCTCGAGCCCGGCGAAATGCGCGCCATCATCGGCCCCAATGGGGCCGGCAAGACCACGATGATGGACATCATCACCGGCAAGACCAAGCCGGACGAGGGCACGGTGCTGTTCGACGGCGTCACCGATTTGACGCGGCTGGACGAGACCCGCATCGCCGAGCTCGGCATCGGCCGAAAATTCCAGAAGCCGACGGTGTTCGAGAGCCAGACCGTGCAGGACAACCTCCTGCTCGCGCTCAATGTCGATCACTCCGTGCGCGGCACGTTGTTCTGGCGTGGCAACAGGGCGGAATCGGAGCGCATCGAGAAGGTGCTGGAGATCATCCGTCTCACCGACGCACGCAACCGTCTCGCCGGCAGCCTCAGCCACGGCCAGAAGCAGTGGCTGGAGATCGGCATGCTGCTGGCGCAGGACCCGAAGCTGCTGCTGGTCGACGAGCCTGTGGCTGGCATGACCGATGTCGAGACGCATCTCACGGCCGAACTGCTGAAGGAGATCAACAAGACTCACACGGTCATGGTGGTCGAGCACGACATGACCTTCGTCCGCGAGCTCGGCGTCAAGGTCACCTGCCTGCACGAAGGCACCGTGCTCGCGGAAGGGACTATCGATCAGGTCTCGTCCAACGAGCGGGTCATCGAAGTGTATCTGGGACGCTGAGCGATGCTTGAGGTCAAGGACATCAACCTGTTCTACGGCGCCGCGCAGGCGCTGCGCGGCGTCTCGATCGCCGCCGAGCCCGGCAAGGTCACCTGCGTGCTGGGGCGCAACGGCGTCGGCAAGACCTCGCTGTTGCGGGCGATGGTCGGCCAGTATCCGATCTCGTCCGGCGCGATCGTGTTCGACGGCAATGACATCACGGGTCTCAAGCCGTATGAGCGCGCGCGCAAGGGTATCGGCTTCGTGCCGCAGGGCCGCGAGATCTTTCCACTGCTGACCGTGGAGGAGAACCTCAAGACCGGTTTCGGCCCGCTCAAGCGCGAGGATCGCCATATCCCGGATGACGTGTTCTCGCTGTTTCCGGTGCTGCAATCCATGCTCGGCCGGCGCGGCGGCGACCTCTCCGGCGGCCAGCAGCAGCAGCTTGCGATCGGGCGCGCGCTCGTAATGCGGCCAAAACTCCTGCTGCTCGACGAGCCGACCGAAGGCATCCAGCCCTCGATCATCAAGGATATCGGCCGCGCCATCTCTTACTTGCGCAACCTCGGCAACATCGCCATCGTCCTGGTCGAACAATATCTCGACTTTGCCTGTGAACTCGGCGACAGTTTCGCGGTGATGGATCGCGGCGCGGTGAAATTCACCTGTGACCGCTCCAATCTCGATCCGGGCGAAATCAGCCGCCAGATGGCGCTGTAGGTCGGCATTTTCTGCCGCGGCCGGCTGGGGAGGCGGATGCTCAGCGACGTTTCAGCGACATCTCTGACGTTCGAGGCCAACCGCGCCCGCGGCGCGGTGCGCTTCGACGTGCATGCGCGCGACGGCGTGACGCGCCGGGGTGTCCTGCACGAGTCCGGCTCGCTGCGCGTGCGCTTTCCATCGCCGGAAGGCGAGGGGCTTTCGGCGGTCTTCGTCAACACGGCCGGCGGCGTTGCCGGCGGCGACCGTTTCGATGTCGAGATCGCGGCGGCCGAAGGCGCACGCTTGACGCTGACCACTGCTGCCGCGGAAAAAATCTATCGTGCGCCGGGGCCGGCAGCGCAGCTCAGCATCGGCCTGAAAGTCGGCGCGAATGCTCATCTCGGTTGGCTGCCGCAAGAGACGATCCTGTTCGACCGGGCGCGCGTCCAACGCCGCTTCGATATCGAGCTCGACGAGGCGGCCTCGCTCCTGCTCTGCGAGATCGTCGTGTTCGGCCGCACCGCCATGGGCGAGCGGATGGAGCAGGGCGAATTCGTCGACCGCTGGCGGCTCTCCCGCGGCGGCCGGCTGGTGTTTGCCGAGACCGTCCGGCTCGACGGCAATATCGGCGCCAAGCTCGCGCGGTCCGCAATTGCCAAAGGCGGCGCTGCGATCGGCACCGCCCTGATTGTCCCCGGCGACGAGGCCCTGGTCGAGCGGCTTCGGGAAGCTTCGGAATCCTTTGCCGGCGAAGTCGGGATATCCGCCTGGAATGGATTTGCAATGGCGCGCTTCTGTGCCCAAGATGCGGCCGCCTTGCGCGCCGACATGATGGCCGTGCTGGCGCGCACCGGCGCCGCGCTGCCGCGACTCTGGTTGAATTAACGACCGGCTGAATTGATGAGTTGAACGGAAGAGATTTCGCATGAACCTGTCTCCCCGCGAAAAGGACAAGCTTCTGATTTCGATGGCGGCCATCGTGGCGCGGCGCAGGCTCGACCGCGGCGTCAAGCTCAACCACCCCGAGGCCATCGCGATCATCTCGGACTTCATCCTGGAGGGTGCCCGCGACGGCCGCACCGTCGCCGAGCTGATGCAGTCAGGCGCGCAGGTGCTGACGCGCGATCAGGTGATGCCGGGCATTCCCGAGATGATCCACGACATCCAGGTCGAGGCGACGTTCCCTGACGGCACCAAGCTCGTCACCGTCCACGAGCCGATCCGATGATTTGAATCCGTCATTCCGGGGCGCCCGAAGGGCGAACCCGGAATCCAGAGGTTGTTGATCGAGATTCCGGGTTCTCGCTTCGCGAGTCCCGGAATGACAAAGGAAGATAGACATGATCCCCGGCGAACTCTTCATCAAGGACGGCGAGATCGAGCTCAATGCCGGCCGCAAGACGGTGACGCTGACGGTTGCCAACACCGGCGACCGCCCGATCCAGGTCGGCTCGCACTACCACTTTTTCGAGACCAACCCGGCGCTGAAATTCGACCGCAAGAAGGCCCGCGGCATGCGCCTCGACATCGCCGCCGGCACCGCCGTGCGCTTCGAGCCCGGCCAGACCCGCGACGTCCAGCTCGTCGCCCTCGCCGGCAAGAAGACCATCTACGGTTTTCGTGGCGACGTGATGGGGAAACTTTGACGTAAGTCGAGATGAGTGCAGTGATCTACAGTGAGGTGAGCACGCCGGTCGGGCTCCCTCCCCCCTTGCGGGGGAGGGTTGGGGAGAGGGGTATGCCGCACGACGAGGTCAGCGAGATTCAGCGCCATCGCGCCAAACGATTACGGCGCGAGATGACTCGCGCGGAGACGTTGCTGTGGCGCTACCTGAAGGCCGATCGACTCGCGGGCCTAGCCTTTCGCCGTCAGACACCCATGGGCCACTACGTCGCCGATTTCGTCGCCCATTCCCGCAAGCTCATCGTTGAGCTCGATGGTGAGAGCCACGATTTCGAAGAGCGCATCCGCCACGATGAACGGCGCGACCAATGGTTCGCATCTCGGGGATATCGCGTGCTGCGTTTCACCAATGACGACGTGATGAAAAATCTCGAGGGAGTTGTTCTTTCCATTCTCGAAGCCGCGGAGCAAGCGGCACCCCTCTCCCTAACCCTCCCCCGCAAGGGGGGAGGGAACCCTTCCAGCGATGCGTCCCTAACTGATGACGAGAGTGGCGTGTCTCACGGCGTCGAGGAGGCGTGAGCATGCTGCCCGCCGTTCGCCTCATCTCTGAAGCCGCGGAGTTGGCCGCGCGACGCCACAACGGCATGGCGCGCAAGGGGCGGGGGAATGAGCCATATATCAATCACCTCGCCGAGGTCGCAAACCTGCTCGCGACGGCGACTGACGGCGCGGACGCCGAGCTTGTCGCTGCCGGCTGGCTGCACGATTCGATCGAGGACACCGAGACCACGCGTGAAGAGCTGGCTGAGAGATTCTCGGATCGGGTGGCCTCGCTCGTCGTGGAATGCACCGACGACATGAGTCTGCCGAAGGCCGAGCGGCGGCGTCTTCAAGTTGTCGAAGCGCCCAAGAAATCCGCTGGTGCCAAGCTGATCAAGATCGCCGACAAGATCAGCAATATCGGCGCACGCGTCCATGCCGACCCGACCGCCGAAGAGCGCGCTGACCTCATCGACTACACCGACTGGGCCGAGCAGGTCGTCACCGGTTGCCGCGGCGGCAATAGCTGGCTCGATACGAGATTCGACGATGTGGTGCACATAGCGAGGGCCTCGCTGTGAGCGATAGCCAAAAATTCAAACGCAACGGGGCTTGAAATGTCCGTCAAGATCAAACGTTCCGTCTATGCCGACATGTTCGGCCCGACCACCGGCGACAAGGTGCGGCTCGCCGACACCGATCTCATCATCGAGGTGGAGAAGGATTTCACCACCTATGGCGAGGAGGTGAAATTCGGCGGCGGCAAGGTGATCCGCGACGGCATGGGCCAGTCGCAGGTCACCAACAAGCAGGGCGCGGCCGATACCGTCATCACCAATGCCGTGATCGTCGATCACTGGGGCATCGTGAAGGCCGACGTCGCGATCAAGGACGGCATGATCGCCGCGATCGGCAAGGCGGGCAATCCCGACATCCAGCCGGGCGTCACCATCATCATCGGCCCTGGCACGGACGTGATCGCGGGTGAAGGAAAGATCCTCACCGCCGGCGGTTTCGACAGCCACATCCATTTCATCTGTCCGCAGCAGATCGAGCACGCGCTGATGTCTGGCGTCACCTCGATGCTGGGCGGCGGCACCGGTCCCTCGCACGGCACCTTTGCCACCACCTGCACGCCGGGGCCGTGGCACATGGGGCGGATGATCCAGTCGTTCGATGCCTTCCCGGTCAATCTCGGCATTTCCGGCAAGGGCAATGCCTCGCGGCCCGCGGCACTGGTCGAGATGATCAAGGCCGGCGCCTGCGCGCTGAAGCTGCACGAGGACTGGGGCACCACGCCGGCGGCGATCGACAACTGCCTGTCGGTCGCCGACGACTACGACGTCCAGGTCATGCTGCATTCCGACACGCTGAACGAGTCGGGCTTTGTCGAGGATACGATCAAGGCGTTCAAGGGCCGCACCATCCACGCCTTCCACACTGAGGGTGCCGGCGGCGGTCACGCCCCTGACATCATCAAGGTCGCCGGCCTCAAGAACGTGCTGCCGTCCTCGACCAACCCGACGCGCCCCTTCACCCGCAACACCATCGACGAGCATCTGGACATGCTGATGGTGTGTCACCATCTCGACCCGTCGATCGCCGAGGACCTCGCTTTCGCCGAAAGCCGCATCCGCAAGGAGACCATCGCGGCCGAAGACATTTTACACGATCTCGGTGCGCTCTCGATGATGTCCTCGGACTCGCAGGCGATGGGCCGCCTCGGTGAAGTCATTATCCGCACCTGGCAGACCGCCGACAAGATGAAGAAGCAGCGCGGGTCGCTGCCGCAGGACAAGGGCAAGGACAACGACAATTTCCGCGTCAAGCGCTACATCGCCAAATACACGATCAACCCCGCAATCGCCCATGGCGTTTCGAAGCTGATCGGCTCGGTGGAGAAGGGCAAGCTCGCCGACCTCGTGCTGTGGTCGCCGGCGTTTTTCGGCGTCAAGCCGGACTGCATCATCAAGGGCGGCTCGATCGTCGCAGCGCCGATGGGCGACCCCAACGCCTCTATCCCGACGCCCCAGCCGGTGCATTACCAGCCGATGTTTGCCGCCTTCGGCAAGTCGCGCACGGCATCGTCAGTGGTGTTCACCTCGAAGGCTGCCGTCACCGGCGGTCTGGCGCGAAAGCTCGGCATCGACAAGAAGCTCTATGCGGTCCAGAACACCCGTGGAAAGATCTCCAAGAAGAGCATGATCCACAACGACGCCACGCCCAATATCGAGGTCGATCCGGAGACCTATGAGGTGCGCGCCGATGGTGAACTCTTGACCTGCGCACCGGCGGAGGTGCTGCCGATGGCGCAGCGATATTTCATGTACTGAAATAGCGCCTAAACGCATGTCCCCGGCACGTGGCCGGGGCGGATTTCCGGTTTTGCGTCCGCATCTGCTTGGTCTAATGTCGCGCCCGGTATCCACCATAAGAAAAGCCGGGAGGATCTTTCGTGATCTACGTCGTTGCAACCCTGACCATCAAGCCCGAATCACGCGCCGAATTCATTGCCGCCGCCACCGCCTGCATCAAGGAGACCCGGAAGGAGCCCGGCAACATCGCCTACGATTTGCACGAGAGCGTCACCGACCCGACCAAGATGGTGTTCGTCGAGCAGTGGGAGAACATGGAGGCGCTGGGGCCGCATCGCGCCGCCGAGCACATGAAGACGTTCGGTCGCGTCGCGGTGAAGTGTTTTACGGCGCCGCCGAAGATCGAATATATCACGCCCGAAAAGGTCGAAACCCGCTAACAGGACTAGAAGCCACATGATCCGGGCAACGCAGGTCAAGGGACAGTATCGCTTCACGCAGGCGCCGGCTGATACCGTCGTGCTCGATTTCGACGACCGGCATCGCCGCCGCATGGCGATGACCGGCACGCGCGGGCTCGAATTCCTGCTCGACCTGGAGAACGCCGTCGCGCTCCGCGGCGGCGATGCGCTGGTGCTGGAGGATGGCCGGCTGGTCGAGGTAGTCGCGGCACCCGAGCCGCTGCTGGAGATCCGCGGGTCCGATCCGCATCATCTGATCCGCGTCGCCTGGCATCTCGGCAACCGGCATCTGCCGACGCAGATCATGGCCAAGAGCCTGCGCATCCGGCGCGACCACGTGATCGAGGCGATGGTGAAGGGATTGGGCGCACGGGTGATCGAGATCGAGGCGCCGTTCGATCCTGAAGGCGGAGCCTATGCCGATGCCGGTCATGCGCATGACGATCATGCGCATCACGGTCACGAGCATCATCAGCACGACCACGGTCATCACCACGACCACGGTCATCACCATGACCACGGTCATCACCATGACCACGATCATGATCACCACGGGCATGATCACCATCATCATGATCATTCCGCGCATGATCATCATGGCCACGATCATCATCACCATGATGAGCATTGCGGCCACGACCATCATCACGGCCACTCCCATGCTCATGACCGCAAATGAGCCTGCGGCCGCCGGCGCGCTGACGGAAGGCGAGGCGGCGGCGCTGTATCGGTTGATGACCTGGCTGTCACCGGCATTTCCGGTCGGCGGCTTCTCCTATTCCAGCGGCCTCGAATGGGCGGTCGAGGCCGGCGATATCACCGACACCGCTACGCTGGCCGACTGGCTCGATGCGATGCTCGGCGACGGCTCCGGCTTCTGCGATGCGACCTTCCTGGTTCACGCGTTTCGCGCCGCGGAGGCAAGCGATGAAGCGCGCCTGCGGGACGTCGCGGAGCTTGCCGCGGTCTTCGTGCCCTCGCGCGAACGGCAACTCGAGACCACGACGCAGGGGCGCGCCTTTATCGACATCACCCGCGCGGCCTGGGATGCGGGAGGCTTGGATACGCTCGTTGCGGCATGCGGCACGCCGCCGGTTTACCCGGTCGCGGTCGGCGTGGTCGCGGCCGCCCACGGCGTTCCGCTGCCCGCGACGCTGCATGCCTTCCTGCATGCGCTGGTCTCGAACTGGATTTCGGCCGCGAGCCGTCTGATCCCGCTCGGACAGACCGACAGCCAGCGCGTGCTCGCCGCGCTCGAGGCTGCGGTCGTCGCGACCTCAAATCGTGCGCTGCATGCGACATTGGATGATCTCGGCAGCGCGACGTTCCGCGCCGATGTCGCCAGCCTTCGGCACGAGACGCAATATACCCGGCTGTTCCGGTCATGACTCCCTTTGGTTAGGAAAGAGCAAACGACATGTCGAAGTTGAACGGTCCCTTGCGTGTTGGCGTTGGCGGTCCCGTTGGATCGGGCAAGACCGCTCTGATGGACCTGCTCTGCAAGTCGATGCGCGAGCGCTACGATATCGCGGCGATCACCAACGACATCTACACCAAATGGGATGCGGAATTCCTTGTGCGCTCCGGTTCGCTGACGCCGGACCGGATCGCCGGCGTCGAGACCGGCGGCTGTCCGCACACGGCCATCCGCGAGGACGCCTCGATGAATCTCGCAGCGGTTGCGGACATGCGTGCAAAGTTTCCCGGCCTCGACCTGGTGTTGATCGAGTCCGGCGGCGACAATCTGGCTGCGACCTTCTCCCCGGAGCTCGCCGACATCACGATCTATGTCATCGACGTGGCGGCGGGCGACAAGATACCGTCCAAGGGCGGGCCGGGCATCACCCGTTCCGACCTTCTGGTCATCAACAAGATCGATCTCGCGCCGCATGTCGGCGCGTCCCTGGAGAAAATGAACACGGATGCCAAGCGGATGCGGGGTGAACGTCCGTTCGTCATGACCAATCTGAAGAAGAGCGAAGGCCTCGACCGCATCATCGGCTTCATCGAGACCAAGGGCGGCCTGCGCGCGGCGACGTGAGGCTGGCTTCCCGCGCCTTGTTAACACCTGCGGCAAATGTGCAGCTGCGGAACCAAAATCGGCGCCTGCGATTAACAAACTCCGGTGCCCGGAGCGCAAAATGCCATGGCCAGGCGCATTAAGCTTCTCGGCCTATCCAAGTTGCGTCCCGATGCTGCCTCCTTCATTATATCCCTCGGTGGGGTCTTTCTCTCTTGCGGCGATGGCCGTTCGAGCGGCGTACAAATGCTCCGTGTTCTTCGCCAGCTTCTCACCTGCTTCTGAGTAATCGAGTGGTCCGGCTGGGATTCATCATCGGCTTTATCGCGTTGCTCGGAATGCTGCTGTCCGGGCTTGCGGCCTATCGTGTTCATGACCAGGAGCTGACCATCGACCGCATCGCGCTGGCGCGTGCGATCGACGTTCATGCGAGCCTGGTGCAGGACCGGCTGACGGAGCGCGAGCTGCTCGCCCGTGTCGCCTCCGGCCTGTTCCGGGCGCCGTCGGTGATCAAGCCCAACATGCTGGAGCCGCTGCGCTCGGCGATCTACGCCTTCAAGACCGATTTCGTCGTCGCCTCTTGGATTGCCCGGCTCAGGCCCAACGAGCTGGACGCGGCGCGCGCAGCGCTTGCCGCCGCCGGCTTCCCCAATCCCACCATCCGCAATTTCGACGACAAGCCGCTCGACCCCGCCGCGCTCAGCCGGCCCATCGACGTGTTGATGGATCTCGAGCCGCGCAGCGACGATACCAAGGCGCTGCCCGGACGTGCCTACGATCAGGATCCGGTGCGCGGTGCGATGCTGGCGCGGGCCAAGGCGGAGAAACGGTCGGTCGCATCCGACCCGATCCCGCTGCTCCGCGACAACGGTGCGATCGGCGTCATCGTGGCCGCGCCCGTCATCCCCGAGGATGCGACGGAGCCCGCCGGCTTCATCACCTTTTCCTACGAGCTCGCCTCGCTGATGCTGACCAATGACGACATGTCGTTGTTCTCGGTTGCTTTGAAGGACCCGCGCAAGCCGGACGAAGAGCTGACCGCGAGCGATCAAGGGATCGTCAGCACGCGTGCGCTGTCGGACACTCGCGTGGCGTCGTCGATCCGGACCGTGAGCTTCGGCGGTCGGGACTGGCAGCTCAGCTACTATGCCAAGACCAATTCGGTGCGCCGCGCCGAGCAGACTGCAGTGATCGTGGCCGCGATCGGTTTCGCCATCACCGCGATGGTCTGCGGCTTGTTCGGCTATGTCGCCTACAACAATCTGCGGCTCAGCCGCGAAATCCAGGTTCGGATCGGCTTCGAACGGCGGCTGACGGCGGTCATCGACGAGCTCAACCATCGGGTCAAGAACATCCTGGCGGTCATCCAGTCCATCGTCACGCGCACCCTCCGTCACGGCTCCGACATCGACGTCGCGCGCGAGCTGTTGATCGGCCGCATCCACGCTATGTCCAATGTGGTTTCGCTGCTGAGCGAGAGCCAGTGGCAGGGCGTGAAGCTGAAGGGCCTGTTCGAGGCGCGCGCAATTCCGCATGCCGACCGCATCGCCGTCACCGGCCCCGATATCGCGGTGAGCGCACGCGCCGCGCAGAGCCTGTCGCTCCTGTTCTTCGAGCTTGCCTCGCATTCCGACGAAGGATTGTCGCTGGTCGGCAAGCATCCGCACATCACCGCGAACTGGACGGTGACGGGCGAGGAGCCCGACGCGGTGTTTCATTTCCGCTGGGAGGAGTCCAACACCAGCGAAGCGACGCGCCGCGCCGATTCCGATTTCGGCCTGATCCTGCTTGATCGCGTTGCGCCGGAAGCACTCGGCGGCACCGCCAAGCGCTATTTCACGGACGGCAGCTATGTCTATGAGCTGACCGCACCGATGGAGACCGTCGTCGACATGACGGAGCGCGACCGCACGGAGAAGTTTTCGCAGCCGGTGAGGCCGGTGCGCTGAAGCTATCCACACGCACTCCTCTTCCTTCTCCCACAAGGTGAGAAGGGAAGAACATACAGGCGCGAAAAGGCGGCCACCGGGGTGGCCGCCTTTCATACTTCAGGGCCTTGACTTGTCAGCCGCCGCTGCCGCCGATCACGGCGCGCACCGTCTCGTCGGGACCGAAATCTTCGGCACCGTCGACATAGAGCAGCGCTGCGAGCTTCGAACGCGCGCGGTTGACACGGCTCTTGATGGTGCCGACCGCGCAACCGCAGATCGAGGCCGCATCCTCATAGGAGAAGCCCGAAGCTCCCACCAGGATCAGCGCTTCGCGCTGGTCTTGCGGCAGCTTGTCGAGCGCGGTGCGGAATTCCTCGAATTCGAGATGCGCATTCTGCGACGGCTGGGTCTTCAGCGTCTTGGCGTAGTTGCCTTCTGCATCCTCCACCTCCCGCCGCCGCTTGCGATAGTCGGAGCGGAAGAGGTTGCGCAGGATGGTGAACAGCCACGCCGGCAGATTCGAGCCAGGCTGGAACGAGTCGATGTTGGCGAGTGCGCGCAACAGCGTTTCCTGGACCAGGTCGTCGGCACGGTCGGCATTGCCGCTCAGTGAAATGGCGAACGCGCGCAGGCTCGGTACCGCCGCCAGGATGTCGTCGCGCAAGGAGTCCGTGAGAGGCATTAGTCCCTCCCATTGTTGTCGTTGGATCCCCCGCCATTTTCCACTTGGGGTGTACCTCCGGGGGTATCAAGTTTCTTGATCAGTTCTGCGAACCGCTCCGGAACCCCCTGTCTGACGACGTCGTCATACATGGCGCGCAATTGGTGCCCAATCCGGGATTGGATCTCCGGAGTGAGCCCTCCCTTGCCGGGGGTCGTGTTTCTGCTGGCTTGAGACTTGAGATCTTTCATGACCTGTTCCACGTTTCCCCGAGTTAAGTCGCTGTAGAATCTAGAAATTCTCTCAACCGGGAGCCGTTCCCTAGAAAGACCCAATGCGAAGTTCGCCAAAAAGTTCCGCGTTAAGCGGAACTTTTCTTGGGTTCGGACGTCTTCAAGCCTACAGGGGAACCCGGGCCGCCCCTAACGATGCCTGGCCCAAAGAAGAATGGAGTGGGGATGACCCGTTCACAGCTTGTTGCTGAGCACTTGCCGTTGTTGCGCCGGTACGCCCGTGCCCTGACGGGCACCCAGTCATCCGGCGACGCCTACGTTGCAGCGATGCTGGAAGCCATGCTGGGCGATCCTTCCGTGCTTGACGAGAGTCATGGACCGCGCGCCGGCCTGTTCCGGCTGTTCACCCAGATCTGGAATTCCGTCTCGATCAACGACGATTCGGAAGTGACGACACTGCCGATGCCGCCGGAGCGGCGGCTGTCGAACATCACGCCATTGCCGCGTCAGGCCTTCCTGCTGCTGTCGCTCGAGGGCTTTTCGGAGGAGGAGGTTGCCTTCATCCTTGGCTCCGACGTCGCAGAGACGCGGCGCCTTGCCGATGCGGCCGGCCGCGAGATGGCGGCGGAGATCGCGACCGACGTGCTGATCATCGAGGACGAGACCTTCATCGCCATGGACCTCGAAAGCCTGGTGAAGAACCTCGGGCACAATGTGGTGGGTGTCGCCCGCACGCATTCGGACGCAGTGGCGCTCGCCAAGAACAAGCGCCCCGGCCTGATCCTCGCCGACATCCAGCTTGCCGACGGCTCGTCGGGGCTGGACGCCGTCAACGAGCTGCTCAGGACCTTTGAGGTACCGGTGGTGTTCATTACCGCCTATCCGGAGCGCTTCCTCACCGGCGAGCGTCCCGAGCCGGCGTTCCTGATCTCGAAGCCGTTCCAGCCGGCCATGGTATCGGCGGTGGCGAGCCAGGCGCTGTTCTTCCAGCGCAACTCGCGCAACCGCGCGCCCAAAGCGCCCGCGGCATAAGAGGGGCGCCCGCGGCGCAAGTTCGCGGCGAACCTCTACCGAATTGAGCCGGCGTGTCGAAAGGCACGCCGGCTTTTCGTTGGCTTGCCGGTGTGCTTGACGGCGACGGGATTCCTCCGTTGATACCGGGTTTGGCCGGCCGTGCTGCGGCCGTCACCTATCCGGAGATCTCTCATGCCCAACCAATCCCTCCTCGACCGCCTGGCTATCCGCGACCTCGTCGAAAACTGGGCAGTCTGGCGCGATGCCGGCGATTGGGAGCGATTTGCGACCGTCTGGCACGAGGAAGGCTGGATGTCGGCAACCTGGTTTCAGGGGCCGGCTGCAGATTTCATCCGGGTTAGCCGGGAAGGCTTTGCAAAGGGCGTGCGTATCCTGCACTTCCTGGGCGGCACCAGCATCGACCTCGAAGGCGCGCGCGCCATCGCGCAGACCAAGATGACCATCTCGCAGCGCGCGCCGGTGCACGATGTCCTGTGCGACGTCGTCTGCACGGGTCGCTTCTACGACTTCCTGGAAAAGCGCGGTGGCAGATGGGGCATCGTCCGCCGCCAGCCGATCTATGAGAAGGATCGGATCGATCCGGTCGATCCCGCCGCCGCTATCCGGCTCGATGCGGAAAAACTGGCCGCTCTTCCCGAAGGCTATCGCCATCTCGCCTACATGCAGGAGCTGATCGGCTACAAGGTGAAGCGCGACATGCCGATGCTGACCGGCGCTGAGGTCGACAAGCTTTACACCCAAGGTCGCGACTGGTTAGCCGGCAAGGCCAGCTAACAAGACGGGCTGAGAAACCCGGCCAACCAAAAATCAATGGGTGGCTTCGCGGATCAGGGCGGTCGGATAAACCGGCTTCGCCAGGAATGTCACCCCGTCGGGGAGTGCCGTCGCGGGCGCCTGACCTGAGATCACCACTACCCGCAATGCAGGATTATTCGTTCGGGCAAAGCGGGCGAGTTCGATTCCGTTCATTCGCCCCACCAGATTGATGTCGGTGACAAGCAGAACGGGATGCCTCATCTTAAGGGCGAGCGATGCGGTTTCTGCGTCCTCGCACTGGATCACCTGGAAATCACTTGCTTCCAGAAGCAGCGCGATCATGTCCCGCTGGATGTCGTCATCCTCAACGACGATCGCCAGGCGAGGGAATGGTTTTGACTGGCCCATTGCATTACCTCCGCGCTTTGTAACTTATGTTAAAGCGCGGGACCGGTTTCGGTTTCGGGGCGGAAATTATTTGAGGGTCCGGGTTGTGCCGCGCTGCGAGCGGCGGCGGCTTGTCGAGGTGGCGAGTGAATATGAAGCGGCCTGCTCATGCGGCAGCGCACAGGACAGCAGACAAAAGTAAGGCGCGACTGGCATCACCGCGTCGGTGGTCGAATTCCGCGCTTGTCCCCGATCGTCCGTTGCAGCCTACTAACGCTTTGTAAGTTCTGCTATAATCGCTTCACATAAATTCCGCCACCGTTCACGGATGTTCGCCGCCATCCGCTGCAATCCGTGTTCAATGGTGGGGCGGAGAGTGGGGCGGACATGGCCAAAAGACAGTTGCACAAGCTCTCCGCGCGGGAAGCAGAGGCTATCATTGAGCCCGGGCGCCATAGTGACGGCGGCGGCCTTTACCTCGCGATTGAGACGGGTGCGCACGCGCGACGCCAATGGATTTTCCTCTACCGTGCGCGCGGCACCGGCAAGCGCCGAGAGATCGGGCTGGGCCCCGCCAAGGGCAAAGGCAGGGACGGCATCTCGCTCGCTGACGCCCGACTCAAGGCTGCAGACACACGCAAGAAACTGGCCGAAGGCAAGGACCCGGCGGCGGAGCGGCGTGCCGAAATGCTGGCGGCTACGACGTTCGGAGAGTTCGCGGATGCCTTCCTGGTATCGATCAAGGCGGGCTTCAAAGGCAAGAACACGCTGGCCGACTGGACACGAGACCTAAAGGTCCGGTGCAAGCCTATCCGGGAAATCGAGCTCGCCAACATCACGGTGAACGATGTGTTGGGGATCTTGTCGCCCATATGGATGACGATCAACCGCACGGCACGCGAAACTCGAAGCCGCATTGAGCGCGTCCTTGACGCTGCAGAGGCCAGGGGGTTTCGGTCCGGCAAGAACCCCGCGATGTGGAAGACCTTGAAGCCGCTCTTGCCGAAGTCAAAGCGGTCGAAGCGCCATCACAAAGCCGCACCCTACAAAGATGTACCCGTCATCGTTCAGGCGCTGCAAGCCAAGCACGAAGCGGCGGACACGGCCGTCAATCTCGCCGCCGAATACATCATCTTGACGGCGGTGCGGACCAGCGAAGCGCGCCTTATGCGCGTGCGCGAGGTGGACTTTGCAGAACGGCTTTGGACAATCCCAGCGGAACGGATGAAGTCAGAAGACCATCCCGAAGGCAAAGATTTCGAAGTGCCGCTCTGCGACCGCGCCGTTGCGATCTTGAAAGCTGTCATCCCTAAGGAGGCCGCGCGTAGCGCCTACGTATTCGCCGGACAATGGTCCAAGGACCGTACGAAGCCGCTCGGTATGAATGCCGTGCTGCAAGCACTAAAGGCAGTCTATCCGGCTATGACGACCCACGGATGCCGGTCCAGTTTCCGCGATTGGGCGGGTGACGAAACGCGTTTCGAACGCGAAATTGCGGAAATGGCATTGGCCCATAAGGTGGGTGATGAAACGGAGCAAGCCTATCGGCGTGGGAACGCGTTGAAGAAGCGGCGACAGTTGATGGACGCTTGGGGCCGATACGTCGCAAGCGGTTCTAACGTGATCCGACTCCCTCGTGGCGGGTTGGTATAATTCGACACGCGTCCCGCGCGGCGCTTTGACCTTTGTTTCCGGTGTCCTTTCCGACCGCTGAGACTAATACCGCCTTCGATAACGACGTAAGCGCGAATCGAAACGCGCAGGAAAAAGAGGCAGGGATACTGTCCGTCGTGGGTCTGGCTGATAGTTCGAGGACCGTCGGTGTCGGCAAACGGGTGATTCCCCGTCTTCCTGCGGCGAGGGATGCATACGTCTAAAGGTTATCGATCGAGCCGCTTCGATAGCGTGGCGCGGAGCCCATCGCTGTCGCGCCCGAAGGTGGCTGCGGGCGGCCGAACCTAGGCCCCCCCGCAGCATCGGCCTCGGCGGCGCGGTAGTAACCTTTTGGGGCTGGTGAGGTAACCGGTGTTCGCCAAAATCTAAGCTTGCCTTTACAGCTCTCGGTTGAGTTTATAGCATCGCGTGCGGAAGGACGTCGTGCTGCGGTAACGCGCCGCCGGTGTCTCTTACGTCGTCGCATTTGAATCATGAATTTTGGGGGCTCTCTTGATCTGGTCAGTGATTCGAGCAGCTACGGCATTGCTTCTCTCGGCGAGTTGCGCGTTCGCGCAGAACTCCACTCCCCCGGTTTCCGAGCCTTGTGCGGCGATAAGGGCATCGCTGAATCCCGATCTGGACGAACAAGCCGAAAAGCTGAATAAGCAGGCTGCTGACCTCAAGGCGCGTATCGCCCCCCTGAACGAAGGCGCCGAGAAGGATGCGCTCGACAAGGAGTTGAAGGACATCCAAGGAAAACTGCTCGATCTTGTTTTCGCCCGCGAATGCATACGCTCTGACATGACCATCCAAGTGTTTCGAGGTCCGAGCGATCCACCCACCAAGTGGATCGAGATCACGACGTATTTCGCAACAAACCGACAGGCGACCGGAAGCTCGGTGCCAGAGAAATTCTTCGGCCCGGAGCGGTCGAAGGACAACGAGAACGAGAACCAATTCGGAAAGACTGTTGTTTCGATTCCGACGGCGAGAAGGGCCGGCGAATTGAATTTACCCAGCCTCTGGAAGCTCGAGGTCAACCCGGATCCGGCCAAGCATTTCGTCTTCAAGCAGGTCATACCGCTGGATACCGCTGCCGCGACGGCCGAAATGGCGAAGATCATCGGTCAGAGCACAAAGAAGTCTCTTCTTGTCTTCGTTCACGGGTACAACGTCAGTTTCGCGGACGCCGCCCTGCGAACCGCGCAGCTCGCGCACGATCTCTCGTTTCCCGGTACTGCCGTGTTCTACAGTTGGCCTTCGCTCGCCACGACGCAAGGCTACTGGCACGACGAAGAAACGGTTCAACTCTCGGAAGATGCGTTCGATGCCTTTCTGGACAACATAGCCGGTCTCGGCGCGTCCGAAGTATTTCTCATCGCGCACAGCATGGGCAACCGGCTCGTCACTACGGTCCTGAGAGATCGGGCGGCGAAAGGAAAGACTATCCCGAATTTGAGAGAGCTCCTGCTGGCCGCCCCCGACGTGAACGCGGAGATCTTCCGTGAGAAGATAATTCCAGGTCTTGCGGCCATCGACGTACATCGGACGATCTATGCATCCAGTTCTGACGTTGCGTTGCGGGCTTCGAAGATTGTCCACGACTACCGCCGCGTCGGCGAGACCACCGACGGTGTGCTGACCTTCAAAGGGTACGAGACCGTGGATGCTTCGAAGGCCGCGCCGGCTGTCCGCGCTTTCGGGCATTCGTACGTCGTCGACAGCACTAAAGTGCTCGGCGATATCGCGGATACGCTGAGCCTGCACTTCACCGCGGACCAGAGGAGCCTGCCAAAGCAGGGGACTCCGCCCGACATCTGGTGGGTGCTCAAGTGAAGTGATCGAGAGGGCAATATGTCTCGCTTGCGACGATGGATCCTGGCTACGGCCCTAACGCTGGTCGCGTCGCACGGCAACGGACAGCAAACCGCGGATTCTGCGATTGAGCAGGCCAGGCAACTTCTGGATCGTGGAGCCTATGGCGCCTCGCTTTCGGCTCTAGACAGTATTCCAGCTTCGACCGCACTGAGCCAAACGGAGCGCCGGAGCATCGCCACGATCCGTGCGGAAGATCTCTTCGGCCAGGGGAAATTTGACGATGCGGTAGCTCCCGCTCAGACAGCGCTCGACGCCTCCGACGGTCTCTCGAAGCAGGATATGGCCGATGCTCTGTTCCTGGTCGCCAAGGTCGCCGTAGCGGGCGATGGTTCTCCTACGGAGGCGCTCGAACGGGCGCTGAAGGCCGCCGTCGAAGCGGACGGTCCTGACGGCCTGCGAGCGTTGCGCGTCAAGGACAGGGTCGCGCTGGTCATGTCCACTTCCAGCGCAGCCGAGGCGGAACAGATGATGCGCGACGTGATCGCAAATGCTGATCGACTCCCGGATAATTTCGCGCGCGACAAATTGCGGTTCGGCAACACCCTCGGAATTGCGCTTCTACGCGAAACGAAATTCGATGCGGCGCGCGAGGTGCTATCCCCCGTCTACGATGGGCGGGTCAAGCTGCTATCGAAAAGTCACCCTGAAACGCTGGAGAGCGAACACACGCTCGGCTACGTGTTGCGTCGGCTCGGACGCACTCAGGAAGCCGACGATCTGTTGACCGAAGCGCTTCGGCTGCGAATTCAGGTGCTGGGTTCCGACCATCCCGACACCCTCGTCACGCGGACGATAATCGTAAGGCAGCTCCTCGACAAATCGAAGTTCGACCAAGCGCTGAATGAATCCCGCGCGATAACCGCTGCCCTCACCGCGCGTCTGGGGGAGAAGAACGTGCGGACGATCGAGGCGATGTCTGATCTGGCTGACGCGCTGTCCCGCAGTGGCCGGGTGTCCGAAGGGATCGAGACCAGTAAGCGTGTCTATTCGCTTGCCGTGGAAGCGATCGGGGAGACGAAGCCCGAAACGATGAACGTCGGCCACCAGTACGCGGGATTGCTCTACCAATCCGGACGGTACGGCGAGGCCTTATCGCTGTTCCAGCGGATACTCCGGGCCACGAGCGCCCAAGTCGGCGACGACAACATCGATACGATTGCGACCTTGCACAACATCGCGGCCGTCTTATCCGATCTCGGCAGAAACGACGAGGCTATCGAAATCTATCGCTACTCCGCCTCGGTCCTCGCCAACTAGCTTCCGGATACCCATCCCGCTCGCCTGAGCGTGCAGAACAATCTTGCCCTGGCTCTGCGAAGCGCCGGCCGATACGCCGAGGCGTTCGATACGGTCACCGAAGCCGTTCGTTTGCGGACGGCCGCGCTGGGACCTGAAAATCATCTGACGCTGCTGTCGCGCAGCAATCAGGGCGCAGTCCTGGCGGCTTTGGGGCGGTACCCCGAGGCGATATCCACCCATCGCGACGTGTACGCCATCAGGATACGTAAGTTCGGCGAGACGAATCCGGAAACAATTAAGAGCCTGCATAACCTAGCTTCGACGCTTGGCGACGCCGGACAACGAACGGAGGCGCGGCAGCTCTTCGAGAAGGTCGTCGCACTCCGCACCCAGTTTTTGGGTCCTCGCAATATCACGACGGTCATCTCCATGCGCGGACTCGCCGACGTCATGTTCGCGAACGGTGATCTTGACGAGGCCAGGTTGATGTATCGCCGGATCGTCGATGCGGCCGAGACCCTGCGCTCCGAGGGTGGTCTGTCGGACGCGCTGCGTAGGACGTTCTTTTCGACTATCACGCCCGCCTACAAGACGCTCGCGGTGCTGGAAGCTCGATCCGGAGACTTCGAGGGAGCAATGAGGGTCGCGGAGCTTTCGAAGGCTCGCACTCTGATCGAAACCTCCTCCACGCGCGGCACCGCGCGGAGCTCTCTCACTGACACCGAACGAGCCGCTCTGTCCGATCTCGAATTCAGGATCGCGACGCTAGACGGCCGCATTCCGCTTGTGTCCGACGTCGCCCTGCGTTCCGATCTGGAGGCGCAGCGCAACGGACTGTCGGCGGACTTCGCCAACCTGGATCAGGCGCTTCGTTCGAAGTACCCGCTCTACCGGGAAGCGGTCGATTTCAAGCTGGCGGACGCGAAGGACGCGATCTCGCTCCTGTCCACAGATGGGGTGATCCTCGATTTCGTGCAGGGTGACCCAGACCTGATGCTCATCTGGATCGACGGGCAAGGTCGACGAGGTGCCGTGGTCTTTCCACCCTATGCCAATCTGCCTTCGACGTTGGAAGCGTACCGTGCTGCCTTGGCACGACCGGACGGCGTCGCCGGGTTGCGTTATCCGCCGCCCGGAACGCCGAGAAATCTTGTCTGGAAACTCAAGGACGGCTCATTCCGGATGCAGTCCGCAGAGGACGGTGCGGTCGAAGGTGCGAAACTCGTTGGCGACATCGAAGAGATCAGAGACGAGCTGTCGTCCTGGTTCTCCAAAGCACTTCCCGCGGAAGTTCTGAAGGCGCATCGTTGGTACGTCAGCCCGGACGGGCCTCTTGCCTTGATTCCGCTGGATACGCTGAAGATCGGCGGTTCATTCTTGATCGAAACGCACGACATTTCTTCGATCCAATCGATTTCCCTGATGAACTTGTCGAGAGAGCGTTTGAAGCGCTACGCGCAAAGCGAACGCTCTCCAATGCTGGCGATAGGAGACCCGACGTATTCTGTGGCGCCGCCGGAGAAGCCGTCGTCCGGAATCGACGCTCTGCGCGGCCCCACCGAAGGCGCGGCGGGTCGAATCACCTGGCCGAACTTGCCCGGTTCGGCCAAGGAGTTGAGCGAACTGGCGTCACTGTTCGATCTGAAGACCGGTAAGGACCTGTTTTCAGGTTCGGACGCATCGAAGACGACCGTACGGCGCCTGCAGGATGAGAACCGATTGCAGCAATATCGCTACGTGGTGTTTTCGACGCACGGATATCTCAATCAGCAGAACCCCGATCTGAGCGGTATCGTTTTGTCACAGACCAATCTGGGCGAGAACGAGGACGGATACCTGCGGGCCTCGGAGCTGTCGGCATTCGATTTCCGTACCGATCTCGTCTTCCTCTCCGCGTGCGAGACGGGTGTCGGGAAGTGGGTGTCCGGCGAAGGTATTCTAGGTCTGCCATTCTCGCTCTATGCAGGAGGAAATGCGGGCACCATTCTCACGCTGTGGCCGGTGCTCGACGGCAGTACCGCGGAGTTCGTCGAGCGCTTCTTCCGGAAACTGAAGGATGGAAAGCTGGCCGGCGTCGCTCTATCCGAGACGAAGCGGGAATTCATCGCCGAGGCTGACGAAACCAAGCGCCGGCCGGTGGTCTGGGCACCATTCGTGTACTATGGAGACTGAGCGATGCGTGGCCCGCACCCGGATAATGATAAGGCGTGAAGTTCACCGTGCGATCTTATGCATGGCTGTAGCTGTTTTCGAATCAACGCCTGACGACCGCGACAGAAATGTGAGGATCGGATCGAATCCTGATGGATGGCTGTTCACCACGTTGGATAGTTCAGCATGCCGCATCGTTAGCCTTTTTACCGACAGCGACCTGTGGTCCGCCTCGCCGTGGAGGCGTTCGGTTTTGAGCAACTTTGCCGACCTTGACATTCTGCAGCCTCTCAAGAAAAAGGCGAGCGACGCTGTGCTACCAGATTGTGGCCCGCGGGATCGCTCGCGCTTGAGCAAGCAGTGGTTCCTGGCATGCTGGCGATTGGCGATGCCGCGCAAACCAGGGACCCGCTGTGCTCCCAGGGGATAGTCGCGGCGATGGAAAGCGCGGAGACAGCGTCGACCCTGCTGGCGATGGATTTTATGCAAAACCAGTTGCGAGCAGCAGAGCTTTATGAATATGAGCGCAGGCGGCAGCTAGCCCGCTACCTTCAAGACAGATACGCGTACTACCGGACTGAGCAGCGCTGGGCGTCACAGGAGTTTTGGCGCCGCCGACACGATCGCACCGAAATCGAACGAGCCATTCGACCCCTGGCACCACCCCGTTCGAAAGACACAAAAGCTTTCTCGGACTCCGTATAGAGCAGAGCTTGGGAAAAGTGATGTTCCGAGGTCGGCTTCGCTTGAGTGCAACCTGTTCGAGGGCTGATGCCACAACCCTGCACGGACCAATGATGACCCCGCTCAACCTCGAGCCCGCGCGATCATTCCCCGCGTTCGCAGACCATTGGAATACCCGAGGCATTCGATCTCAATGTTCGACCAGCCGTCGGTATGAGCGCCGCGAATTGCCTGGAGGACGATAGTTTGCATGGGACTGAACGTCTCTTCGATTATCGGGATAGTTCGCTCCGGCTTGGCGTTGCCACACATGAACACATCCAGCGCTGCAAAACAGTTTTCAGGCCAGGTATGGATACTTATATGGCTCTCGGCCAGTAGTACGACGCCAGTGACGCCCCCATGGGGCTCGAATTTGTGGAGATGAACATGCAGCAGGGTTGCCCCAGCCTGTAGCGCTGCATTTGCCAATGCATCCTTTATGCGATCCGCGTCTTCCAAATGGCGCGCTCCCCACAGATCGATCAGCAGGTGAGTGCCGTGGGACCGCCGGTCGTGGATCATCAGAGTGGTCTCGGTGAGGACGAGGAGCGGCTCAAACAGACGACAGGTGCCGTCGCAACTTTATCCTGTGAATTTCTCAAAAGACAACTATCGAAGTGATCGTGGCAAGGTCATCATGTGGACAAGGTACAATCATTGGTGGTGACAGTTTAGTGAATGTATCCCCCGTAGCTCAAAAGGAGAGCTTTGATGTCCAACAGCCCAGCTCAGCAAACACTCACTCTTGAATTGACCCCCGAGCAAAAGCAGAAACTCGAAGAATTCGCGAAAGCGACCGGCAGCAAAAAGCTGACGGCGAGTGCAGAGTTCGAGGCGGCCGTCGACACCGGCAAGATTTCGCCGGCGACGTTTCTCGTTGGAAATGCGATCTAAGCATCAAACGCATCTCCAGCTTTCCGTCAGCTCCGCAAGCGTGAGTGGAATTCATGCGCAAAAAAAAGCGATCGCGCATTGAAGAATTTGGTTACACACTCGCGTTTGCGGATACTGGCGATATCGGTTTCTATTCCAAAGAGGTTGCTCCTCTGATCGAAGCAGAGGCAGAGCAGAAAGAGTTTGAACCCTTCAGGCTGGATACGGTCCCGATCGGCGAAAGCTTCCGTCTATCGGCTCCGCTGATCGTGTGGTTTGAGATAACGCGGTACTGCAATCTACCGTGTCTGCACTGTTACGTGGAAGCTGGGCCGAAAAGAACAAACGAGCTGACAACCAGCGAAATCTACGCGGTTCTTGATCAGTTGAAGGCCAAAGGCGTCTTCTCGATCGTGTTCTGCGGAGGTGAGCCGTTTGCTCACCCGGATTTCATATCCATCGTGAAATATGCTCACGAACTTGGATTTGTCATTTCGATCGCAACCAACGGCACTTACCTCTCCCAGTCGGTCATTGACGAAATCCCACGCGAAGAGTGCGTGGTCAGCGTGAGCCTGGACGGCACCGAGTCGCACAAGAAGATGCGACATCTGACAACCTATGAAGAGACGGTCGAAAAGCTGCTGTTGCTCAAGAAGAATGGAATCCGCTCCGCCGTGATGACCACGTTGACGAATTCCAATCTCGCTGAGCTTCAGGAGATCTTCGAGTTCACGTCCCAGCAGGATCTGTTCTTTGGAATTACGCCTTTTAGTCCTGTCGGGCGAGGTAAGCGGTTTCCTCATCTGACACCGGGTAGAAATGTCGCGCAAAGTGCATCGCCGCTCTACTTCAGGAACTACCTCGACCGGATCGAAAAGATGCAGAGGATCGGCCTTTGCGTCCAGAAGTTCCTTTCCTTCTCCTATAAGCTTTCGCACGCCATGCAGCGGGAGTTTTGCGGTATCTCGCTCGCGTACATTTCGTCGGACGGTGAGGTCTACCCGTGTTCGGTTTGCATGTCCGCCAGGAAGTATTCCGCGGGGAACTTGAGACAGCTGAGTTTTGCCGAGCTGTGGGACACGTCGTTCAATGACATCAGGGCTGTATCCTTCAAGGATTTCAAGGGATGCGCCAACTGCGAAATTGGGAGCGCCAAACACGCTTGCGCCGGCAGGTGTCCGGTCATGTCCGAGATCTACACCGGTGATCCGTTCCTATGCGGCGCGTCGGAATTCCTGAAAGAGGCCAACAGATCAAACGGCGCAAGAATCGCGGCCCATCTTCAGTCCGTCGAGAGCGGTGATGGCTAGGCCGTCGATTGCGCTTCTAAAGGAGCGAGGAAGGAGCGAGACACGAGTGCTCCTACTGCCACGGGAGATCAAAACCCTGGTCCAGGACAATTACGACGTCATGGTTGAGACGAAGGCTGCGGCGTCGGTCGGAGTATCTGACGAAGCCTATGCGGAAGCCGGAGCGCAGATCGTAACGTCAGCCGAAGCATGGCAGGCCAATCTGGTCCTCAAGTATAAGGCACCTCTACCAGAAGAGTACCGATACTTCCGCAAGGGCTGCCATCTTGCCGCTTTCATGCATGCTGAGGGAAATCCCGGCTTGATGAACGCGCTCAAAGCATCAAAGCTGACCGCATATGCTTTCGAATTCATCTCACGCGCAGGCGCGTATCCGGCATCGGTTTCGGATTCTGATATTGCCGGGCGGCTGGCCGTTATCTACGCAGCATACCATCTCCAGTCTCATCTTGGCGGGCGAGGACTGTTGCTCGGCGGTGCGCCGAACGGATCGGCTCCTCACGTCATCATTATAGGTCCCGGAAATGTCGGACGAGCAGCCGCGCAAACGGCGCTCGGATTGGGCGCCCAGGTAACCTTCTTCTGTCGTAGCCCGGCGAGAATAGCGGATATCAAACAGGAGTTCGGCACGCGTGTGAGATGTCTGTTCAATCGCCCGAGCGTCCTCCGTCAGGAAGTCAAGAAGGCTGACGTCCTGATCGGTGCGATTCTGATCTCGACCTTCGACACGCCCGCGATGGTGGATGAGCGCATGGTATCTACCATGAAGCCTGGATCGGTGATCGTGGACGTCACCTGCGGCTACGGAAAAGGATACTTGCCGTCGTTCAAACGCGCAACGAGCCATCGCTCTCCTACTCTGCTGGTAAACGGCGTCTTGCATATCAAGATCGATCATTTGCCCGCGTCTGTGCCGGTAACGGCGTCCCAAGCGACGTCCGCACGTCTGATCAGATATGTCCGCAGGTTGGCCGACGTCTCCTTGCGGGGCGGCCAGTCGAGAATGATTGAACGAAGCATGATCGCTAAAGCCGGCGAGCTTGTTCATTCCGAGCTCATTCGTCATGACGCAGTGAAAACACGAAGACCAATCACCTGAACCATCCGGAGTTCGGCATGTTGCAACTCGAGAGAGACCCCTCAAAGATTGAGCCGGACGTCCTCCAGTACTTCCTCGCCAAGCAGAGTGACTTCGGGTGCACGAACGTATTGCCCGCGCATCTGCCGACGACCTCGCATACAATCGATATGGCCAGGAACGCGATGACGCTCGACTACGCGATTTCCAAGGCGTATCGGATACCTTTCTATGAGAGCTCAATTGCGAGGTTCGCCAGTGACCAGAGTTCGTCAGATCGCCAGTGCGGGTCCGCCAATCTGGATTTGCCCGGCTGGTTCTTGACGGGCTCGGTCTACTCTTCGCACCTGGATGCCATCCGCCGCGCGAGCAAGGCGGAGCTGCTGAACAGAGTGCGTGGCGCGTTGACGGACTGCATAGACTCTATTCATCTTTTTTGTCCAAAGCAGTGCAATCTGACGTGTTCAGGCTGCTACGCGTCCGCCGTTCCGATCGACAAGCACCCGTATACGGAAGAGCAGATTACCGCCTATTTTGACGGTGTCGCCAGGATCATCTCCCAGGCCCAAGCCCTGGGTGCAAAGACGATACAGACATCAGGAGACGGTGAAGTAACGGTCTTCCCGCGGTTCTTCGATCTGCTGCAGCTGGTGGCATCGTCCGGCATGCAGTGGCTGATCTTCACCGCAGGATTGATATTTTCCAGCGAAGACGCCGCTGCGAGCCATTGGAGAACATACGGCCATTTTTCAAGCCATCACATTCGTGAGCGGATTAATCGCAATATTGCGCGGTTTGCTACGGCCGGAGTTAGCAAGCCGACCGTGCGCGCGTTCATATCCCAGATCGAGGACTACAAGGATGTCCTGCAGATCTATCACTCGGTTTGGAGCACATCGAGCCTCGATAATTCAAGCTGGCGCAATCCCAGGACGGGAAACTATGACTACCGTGAGGTCAACCTCGGTGATCACTCACTGGAGCTGCCAACGAGCTTGCTGGATCTGATGGCGGTGTTTCATGGCAATCATCGCAGCCGTTTCGGCGTGGAGTTTCCGGTCAGCGATGCTTCCGTTCGAGATGTTCCCGCATTAGCCAAGTTTGTGGCTCACGAGGGCCTTCGGAGCTACTTCGAGCCGGTCATAAGAACAGGGCGGGCCAGAAGGGGCAGAATTGGCGGACAAAAGTCATGGTCTTGCGAAAATGAGGCTGTAGCTTCGCAGAACGTGGCCAAACTGCTCGCAAGAAAAGAGTGCTCGTTCCGGTTCCTCCATCAGCCGATCGCCAAATTCAGAACTGGCGACGGATTCTTTGCCAGCCCAGGCACCGGTGTCGACCTGGAAGATCTCAAGAGCCTGGGCGTGCTGGAGAAGTTGAGCGTGCGTGACAATCTGTTCGGCGCCATCCACTCGCCACTGATCGTCAATGCAAATTACAACTACACGTCCGGGTGCAAATGCAATCACTTCTCAGAGCGCCTGCTGTTCAACAGGAGCAGTCTTGCTGCGGAGTGGCAGGGCCTCGCCAGCCTATCCGCCGGCGAGATCACCACCGCCGGTCTCATCGATCGCCTGGGTGAGGCGAACGATGTGCCCTGATTTCGCAGCTACGGGGAATAAGGGGGCCTCTCGGACCGGGGGCGCTCAGCCGCTTCACATTGGTTATGAAGAGAGAAGTGTATTCTACCATGACGAATTCCTTCCCTTTCCGGGTGAAGTCGAGTTCATTGCCTCTGCTGCTCGAGCGCGAGGCGGAAATGTCCTCGAGGTGCCATGCGCTTGCGGGAGATTGACGATCCCGCTTTCGCGCCACGTTGAACACATCACCGCTGTCGACCGTGATCCGCAGATGATCCTGCAATTGCAAAAGTGCCTCTCTTCGCAGGGCAGGATCGAGAAAGTAGATACTTTCGTCGCAGACATGCGGTTTCTGAAGCTGTCTTCAGTGTTCGATGTTGTCGTGTGTCCACGGGAATCGTTTCAGCTTCTCGTCAATGAGATCGATGCGCTACACGCGCTCGCATCATTCCGACGCCACGTCTCAAAGCGGGGATGTGTGATTCTTGATCTGGCGGCATTCGCGCAATCGAGCGAAGCTCTAGACGATGCGCCCGAATATTATTCGCCGGGGCTCGCCGACGACGAAGTCGTCGCAGACTGGGAAAGGCGCCTGGATGATGGCCGCACTCTCAGAAGATCGCGATCCCAACGCGTCCGTTCACCTCAACTGCTGGAGCTGACTTTCTTCCATACCCTCACAAGCGGGGCGGTAACCGAGGAATTTGTCTCAACAGTAGAGCTAAGGATCTATTCGCTCTCTCAGATCTGCGATCTGCTGAAGGCCGGCGGGCTTGAGGTGGTAGAAGCATATGGCAATTATGGGAAAGCACCCATCAGCGAAAATTCTGCTCGCTTTGTCATTTTGGCGGAAGCCAGGTGATGTGTAGCCAGACTCGGTATGTTGGCGGCTGGTTGGGCGAGGACGGGGGATTGGTGCGTTCATCCAGCGCCCCTTGGAGAGAAGCGCTGTCGCACAGCCAGCTTGATCAAGGGCATGTGGATTATTTCTCGCAATACCGTTCCCTGTATTTCAACGAGTCCTTCCGGGAAGGGCAGGGGACCGAGGAGATTCTCGAACTCATCGCGGCCCTTGACGAGGTCGGGTGTTGGCTTGATCTTGGTTGCGGTCCAACCACCCTGTTCTGGTCTATTCCAGCGAATGTAAGATCAAGCATTGATTGCTGCGACAAGAGTGCCGAAGCACTCAAGGTGCTTTACGACTTCATTCTCTCCGACGAGATCCCTCCGTGCTATCAGCAGGTGCTAACGAGGTACGGGCGTGATCGTAGTTACCTGGCGGGCGTGCGAGACAAGATAGACAGATTCATCGTCCACGATGTGCTCAACACGCCTCTTTGTGGCGTTCTTGCTCGCCAACACGAGTTGATCACGGCAATCGGTCTGTTTGGACTTTCCAGGAATCCGGAGCGCTACGCATGGGTACTTGGAAATGCCGCGGCCCAGCTCGCTGACGAAGGTTACATGATCGGGGCCGACTGGGTCAGGAGCGCGCGCTTCATCGGCGCTGAGGGACACGATAACTCATACATCAACGAAGCATTGATCAGGGACGCGGCCGGCGAACACCGGCTGGATGTGCTGTCGCTGAGCAAGATCCGTATTCGGGACGATCCTCTTTATTCGACCGTCTTTGTCTGGCTCATGCGTGGAAAATAGTTCGTGGGGACCGCCGGTCCGAAAGCCGGCAATCAGCCTTTTTGCGTTGATGTCGTCGCTATTGGGGTGAAGACTTGATGATTCTCAGCAATTTAAGTTGCTTGACCCAGCGGCTGTGACGGCTTTCTTGAGGTGAAATGACCTGGAGAGGGCCGGTCCCAGCCGGCAAGGGTGAGCTGTCTTGTGCGTCTGCCACCAGGAATGCGCCGTTGTCGAACTCGGGAAGTGAAACGATCGCGACGAAACCATCGGCGCCTTGAACGTGAAGATACTTCGCGATGTCGGCGCCTTTCAAATCCTGTTTGAGCGGGACACCCGCCTTGGTCAGCGGTGCAGCCAGATCAACCACCGAATAGGTCGAGGGCTTCCCGGTGGAATCCGTGACCGTTATCGATGCGTGAGGAAGTGCCTGAAAATCGGCTTCAGACAAGGACAGTGGAGTCGTCACCTGTCCGTCTATCGTCAAATAGGGAGATGACGTTCCAGTTTGCGCCTGCGCGCCGGCAGCAAAGAGCAAAAGGAGAAGTGCCGCACGCTCTGTGATCCAGCAGAACACGATCGTCATGCCTCCTTTAAAAGTCGGAACGAAGCCCGCGTTCTCAGCCAAAACTGAATCAATTCGGGCTTGCACGAAAACGAATTCCCGTTGTAATTGTATGCGATAGAAATGGTGTGTCATAGAGGAAAGAGGGGCTCATGCGCGTTATTCAGCATTTTGGCAGTCATACACTTCGCAACGTCCTTCTTGCGACTACGGTCATATGCACCCCGACATATGGATATGCGGCGAGCGGTTGTGCTCCTGGGTCGACCTGCCTGTCGGTGACAGCGAAGGGCGCGCCGGCGCCTGAGCCCGCGCCCTTCATTGCTCAATGCACCGGCGCATTCCCAGACTTCATCACGCGCCCGGCCATGATCTCGAATGGCGGTCCCTTGTTCAAATTGTCCCAATCGTACCCTTCTTCGGTTCCGGCGAACGACGCGCCCTGGTTGAACATCAAATTCGCTGACGGAGTGACTGGCGCAAATAGCTACCTCTATGCGCTGCGGGACTATGCTTTCGACGGCATGATCGATGCTGATTTCAAGCCGGAGGCCAATAGCGTTCGGCCGTGGTTTCACATGCCACTCATGAACTATGGGCCGCATCCACGCGAGCCCGTGCACGGCCTGACATCAGAACGTCCTGTGACGGGACCGGAACTTGGTGTGAAACCAGGAGTGACCATTCACAATTATGCAGTCGGTTTCTACAATGCAGCAGGCGCCGTCACCATTGGACAGGTCCTGGGAGGCGCATCGCCAGATTTGACAAAGGCCCAATTCCCGCAAGGGGCAATGACCTTCAAGATCTTGTTCAGCGACGCGACTCCGAATGACTTTCAGGGGGCAGACATCCTGGATGGGGCCCCGCAGTGGACGATCGCTACCGCAGCCGGTCCACAACTCGTCCGGCTCATGCAGATGGATGTCGCCGCGGTGGACAGCCATTCGCCAACCGGGTGGGTCTTTGGGACTTTTGCCTTCGACCGCAATGCAACTGATGCTTCCCCGTGGCGGAGGCTCCGACCCGTAGGTCTATCATGGGGAAATGACTTCGGGTTCACGCCGGCCGATCAGCAGGCAGGCAAGAAGCTGACGGAAACCACCATATCGGACCAGGCGCCCGCTTACGCAGCCTCCCATCTGGGATGGGCTGGACGCGCGAACGGACCGGTCGACAATCCGATTTCTGGATGCCTGAGCTGTCACAGCACAGCGCAATTGCCTGCGGCTCCGATTACATTTCCGAACTCGTGTGCAACAGACGCTCAGAAGATGCTCTGGTTCAGAGATCTGAAAGGTACTGAGCCGTTTGGAAGTGTGGATGCAAGCTGCAACCCCATCACCACGACACCTCCTCCGAAACCTCTCGATTTTTCGCTTCAATTGTCGGTCGCAGTCCAGAACGTGATGCAATTCGGCGATATTAATCCGTGTTCACCATCGGCTTCGATCATGAACATTCGAGTCGATGACCATCCCGGAGAGCACCCGCGCATTGCCCGGTAGCCACATTGGCGCAGCGTTAGCTTAAGCCCGCCAAATCCCTGGCAAGATCCTTCTCGGAATAGGTCTTGGCATCAAGTCCGAGGAATTTCGAACTCAGTTCGGGATTCCTGGCGATCGTCTGCAGTTCCTCGATCTGTGTTGCAGTAGCCGGGAGAAATCCTGCAAGCCTGTTCGCTCTCTCCACCTCTTCCGCATACAGCGCCGTACGCTGGGCCCACTTGAGCTTGAGCGCTCGCTCGAAGCGGGCGTCCATTTGTGGATTTGCAATCATCAGCTTCGCCAGCAGGTCGGCATCAAGAAAGGCGTCCGTGATTCCCTGGGCGGTGACCGAGTCCTTGTGAGACCAGGCGTCGCCAATAAGGCACGCTCCCGTTTCAAGCATGGCGCGAATGAACGATGGCTGGTTCAGCGCCCTTCTAAACCCGTCACACAGCGTGGCCTGCGGCGGGATAGCCGCGAATTTTGCAATTCGATCCGCTGCCTCGCGCAGAAAGCTTTGGGGGCCAGTCTTGAAACGGTCGAAAAGAGCCGTTGGCCGCTGAATGACATAGATCATGTCCCCATCGGTTGTAGGAACACAGGCTTGCGCTCCCCACTCATCCACGAGGATGTAGCATTCGCTCCCGACAGTATTGGGCACATACTTGTAAAGTGTGAAGGTCAACGAAGGACGATACATCGAGAATTGGAGGTCGAGCCGTGACGCTACGCTCGACATCATCCCATCGGCTGCCACAAGAAAACGGCTGCTAACTGCTGTTTGAGAGCCTGAAGGCGTGGATGCCGAAATGGTCCATCTGCCTCCATCGAACTCAAATGCGCGTACATCATGCTGATAAAGCACCTCGGCATTTGCTTCGATCGCAAGCTCGCCGAGTAAAGTGTCGAGCGCCCCTCGCTTCACGCATGTGCTGGAAAGCTGGTCGGTCGCCGTCCAGGGCAGGCCGGAAATGGACACCCCATGAATTATCATGTGGATCCTGGTCAAGAGTGGAGCTCCGAGCCGTTTTAGCCTCGGCAATGCGCCCCATTGATCCAGCAGCCTTACGCCGGCAAGCTGAATCGTATGAGTAGACCTCATCTCGAACTGCGAGGTGTGGCGCTCGAACACACAGACCTTGAAGCCCGCCCTCGCAAGAAGCATCGCAAGCGGCGCGCCCGCGCAGCGTCCCCCGACGACTACGACGTCGTAATCAGTTGCCATCGCAGCCGAGCAATTTCCGGGCCTGGGTCCAATGAGATTCCATGTCTCCTTCCAGGATGACATGGTGGATGTTCAAGGCATTCAGCCAGAAGAGCGTCCTGTCATGGACAAGAGAGGCGTATCGTGGATCCGTCTCACGTACGCCATCCTGCTTGCGCACCTCGGAATGGGTCAGGACGAAAACATGCGAATATGTTGGGCCGTGCCGACTGCCGAGATAGTTGGCCATGCAATTGAGAGCCAGGTCCGGCCGGGAAGCGCAGTTGTAGGCTGCGACGGCATCCACATGGATGATCGGGTCGTAGATAGTTCGGTCCGCCACGAAGTGGACAAGTCTGGACTCCATTGCCGCCTGCGCGAGCATCATCAATAATTGCGTTTCTATGCTGCTGTTCGGTCCGAGGACCCGACCGCGTGAATGGAAGTCCCGAGCAATTTCGGGAATGAGCGGCACTCCAAGAAGCTCGGCTAGCCGCGCAGAGAGAGACGACTTTCCGGTGCCCGGCGCCCCCATGACGCCGAGCCTGATCACTCCGCCGGGCGGGCCTGGTCGAAATCGGTCTAGAATGTCATTTGCACCCATCATGATGGCATTTTTTCTACTAGAGGTTAAATTAGAAAAATGACGTCCAAAAAGCAAATTGTGGCAAGCGCACTAATTCCGGACTCGCTGGGACGGATTTTCGTCCAGAAGCGGACGATGACCCGCCGGCTTTTCCCTGGTTGTTGGGACCTGATTGGCGGTCATGTCGATGAAGGCGAAGATGTGCTTTCTGCACTGAACCGGGAAATCGAGGAAGAGACGGGTTGGAAACTTAAATCCGTCATAGAAGAACTTACCACGAAGCCGTGGAGAAGCGGCGAAACCGAATATGAGGAGCGGCAGTTCATCGTGACTATTGATGGCGACCTGGAAAGGCCCTCACTCGAGACCGCCAAGGTCTCGGAAGGGCTATGGGTCGACCGGAAAAATATCGAGCGGCTCAAGGAAAACCGCGAGCCAGGTGATCAACTCATCTATGACTCCGTTCTGGAAGCCCTTGATGTTCTCGAGAAGCGTCGCTCCTCGACGGGCTAACAAAGCTCCGAAGAAGTGACTGGTGCTCACCTGGCTCTCAAAGTCGCATCTATCTTTGCGAGAACGAAACATTGCTCGGAAAAGACTTTTACTAGCCAGCGTCCGAAACGGACGATCGAGTGTGGCGCAGCTTTTCATCCCGATATAGTTGTGTCAATATTGTGCCGTTTTGAAGTGAGGGAATTCTTTTCTTGAAGGTCATTCTTCGACAGCCGTCTGAATCGGCGAACCGCAATAGTGGAGCTCTGAGGCCGGATCCGGCTGTGGATCCAGACTTGGCGACGACGGCAGCTTCTGCTCGGCTCGGGCGGGTTTCCGACGAGGCTTTCCGCGACGCATGCCGGAAATTCAGTCAAGGTGCTTATCCGTGGCTTCTCATAGAGAACTTCTTTGATGCCGGCGCACTCCCTGACACCCCGCAAACGATAGCGCCGACGGGTGACGATTCCTGGTGGCCGGGCGCCTATGCCGCCTTGGCAGCAATCGATGCAATCTGGCATAAGCATGTCGCCTATCGCTGCGAGAACGATGGTCATTTGTTTGTCAATCTGACAGCCCTGCCGGGCCAGGGAAAGCTTGCAGAGAAGTCGCGCGCAAAGATGCGCGGTCATACGGATGCCTGCAGTTTCCCTTTCCCGAGCGAATTCAAACCCGGCGACCTCATTTCGCCTTCTCCCGACGTCGTTGTTCTCATCGGATACCGAAACCCCGACAGCGTTCCTACCTTTCTTGCGCCCGTGCTGGCCATCACGGACAAGATGGATGCGGCGGCCATCGGTGAGCTGCAGAAGCCGCACTTTTCGATCGGCACGCAGAACACGTTCAAGACCGATCACATACTCGTCGATGCACCCATCATGAGCTTCGACCCAATGAGAGGTTGGTCGATCCGTTTCAGCCATAGCAAGATCGTCGCTGATCCTGACAACCCTGCTGCGGTGAAGGCTCTCGAATCCCTGCGGCAAGCTGCGGCCGATTCCTTTGAAAGCATAGTCGTTTCGCCTGGCAGCGTGCTCTTGATCAACAATCGGACCGCTCTGCATGGTCGTGGGCTCGTCGGAGGTGAGATTGGCGGACAGAGCAGGTGGCTGATGCGCACCTACGCCAACAAGGAGGATACGCCCGGGCTTGCGACCGATCCGAACCGACCGTTCCTCCTCTCGCCTTAAGGCTAGTTCCTGAGCTGCCCTGCGCGTATCGCGTCGCATACCTTCGTTAGCCCCTCGATGTATTTTCCAACCAAGCCGTCGTCTTCTGGAAACGCCCACACCGGGAGTTTAATCGCGCTAGCCCAATATTCGCGTGACTTCGGGTTGCTCCGGTTCATCCTTCCTTCCGGCGCCGCGAAGTGACGAAGCCGTGGCATTGCCCGTCCCGGATCGGAAAAGAGCGCCAGATCCGATACGGGTCTCATGGAGTTCGGAATGTCTATTTCTCGCAGACCCTCTGCATAGAGTGCTTTGACAAACAGGTCGCGGTCGATACCCGCAATGGCGGGATCAAAACGGAACGTGTAGGCGTACCAGCTCGGCGAGGTATCTTGAGTCCTAGGAATCGAAATGAATTCGTACTCGCCAAGGGCCGTGTCGAAGCGCGCAGCAAACTCTGATTTTTGAGCAATCCATCGATCCAAATTGCCGAATTGCTCTGCAGCCATCGCAATCGCCAGCGGATGAGCGCGCAGCTTCAGCCCGAAGCCCGTTAAAGCATAGCCATAGAGCGGATGATCCTTATCGATCTCCTCTCTGCACCTCTTGTTGTACTGGCCCTGCAACTGGGCCCGGACGTAGATTTCCTGGTCGCTTGTCGTGATGATTCCGCCTTCGCCGCCAGTGACGAGCTTCTGCGCCTGCAAACTCCAGGCTGACGCGACGCCAAACGTGCCAACCAGGCGTCCCTTGAACCTCGCCCCGTGTGCATGTGAGCAATCTTCAATGAGCGCAATCCCGTTGCGAGCGCAGATCTCACCGATCCTGTCCATCTCGCAAGGAACGCCCCACATGTGCGTTACTACGACGGCTCTGGTTCGCGGGGAGACGAGAAGCGCCAGATCATCAGGATCGAGATTTCCGTTCTGGTCGACATCACAAAAGACCGGTCGCACCCCCAGATAGATAAGGGGACCAGACGTGGCGAAGAATGAATAGTCGGCGCAAATGACCTCGTCTTCCGGTCCGAGGCCAAGTCCCTCATAAATTCCGAAGAGGGCAGAGGTCCCGGAGTTTGTCACCAGCGCGTACTGCGCACCCTGGTAACGCGCGAAGTCATCCTCGAATTCCTTGAAGATGCCACTCCGATCGTAGATCGAAACGGTTCGATCGAGTTGGTGGTTGACTGCTTGACGTGTCTGCTCGGTTATGACGGGCCACACGAAATGCGGGCCGGGCTGGCTTAGAACCGCAGGACCACCGTGAAGCGCAAGCATCGCAATCCCTCGTGATAGGACGTGATAAATGTTGATATGTGGTTAATGCCGAGCGAGTCAAGGGGGAGGTTGGTTGTGTCTTGTCTAGTGTAATTTTCTTGAGCTATTTCAGTAATTTATTTGGTATTTGAAAAACTGGCGTCGATCGCCGGAACGAAAATAAAAGGGCCGAGTTGGGAATCGGCAATTGTTGATTGTGCTGCGATTCTCTGCTAGAAGTTGATAGTATAGTTACGAGAGCGGGGCACCCAAAATGTCGGGATTTGTCAGATGAAACCACGGTTGCAAAAGGAGACAAAAGGGCCCGAGGCCCGTTTGCAACCACTCCCAACGAAGGTTCACGAATCGCTTTTGGAATTGCTTCTAAAGCACGTGAATTACTCGTTTGATCCAAAATCTGGAACGCACATTTTTTACTATTCGATTGCGCCTGGTCTGGTTCCAAGAGGTGTTGGCGAGTTTCCGGACGGGGCATACGCGGACTTCCAAGTTCACGCGCATGAGGTTGTAAGAGGGCTCTCGGCTCCAAAAGCCAAGTCGTTCATCGGATCGATCGGTCAACGAGGTGATGCGCCAACAGCCGTCGCCAAGGAGGAGCCGCCTGCGCCCGTCGTGCAGGTGGGATTGAGTACGACAGCTTCCTTACATGGTGACGTCACGAGTCGGGCCAAAGAGCACGCTCTTAGCCTGAACGCGTTTTGCGTCGATTTGATCGGGCGAGAATTTCCGCGCCTGAACGAGAGGGCGTTCGCAATGCCGTCAGTCGAAGTTCGCAAGGTAATTGTGGGCGCGAAACCGCCGGCTGGCTCGGAGAAGCATGACTGGGTGGTTAGAATGCCCCGCGAGTTGAGGGCCCGATTACTGGTATTCGCCAATGAGTACAGAGTGACGCTTCCCCAGCTTTGCATGTGTTTGCTTGGGGAGCAGTCTGTATCGCAGTCCCAAACAACTCCCGACAAGGTCGCAGCACACTGATCGACTCGTAGTTTGTTGCGACGATTGCCCTGCACGGGTTTGAACCGGGCATCCATGAACAGATGACGGGCGGCCGAAAGGCCGCCCTTTTCTTCACTGCTCAACGATTCCGCTCGACTAATCTGTTTCAATTCTCCTGTCGACCACTTGCAAGATGTCTCCTCCACGGCGCTGAGCTCGTCGCAAAGCTGCATCTGCAGGAGCTTTTCGGAAATCATGCGCCCTGCCGCGCCTCATGACATAACGAGATCATGCGCATCAGCAGCATGATTGTCATCGCTGTCGGATGGATCCTTGAATACGAGGAGCGGATGCTCCTTTGCGAGGATGCCTTGCGGAATATCCGCCAGCATGGGCAGATCAGCAATCGATCGTCCATGTTCGCCAGCACCCAAAGCGCAAGCGCTCTGCGGAATTTAAGCGAGCATCATTCTCCCCGAGGGAAACATATCGGGAACACGCAGATATTCGCGCGGATAACTCGCGATAAGCTACGCGGCCGTGATTTTGTTCCGATACGCTGTGGACTGCTGATTCGGGGCTGAACAATGCAGTAATACGCAACAAACCAATGGCGACATCCGCTTCCTGTCTGTGGATTGTCGGCTAGGAGGCTTATGAGTCGTCCAAGTCTGAAACTGATCTCTGGTGGTTCGCGCTCGCCCAGTCGCCTGGATTGGGCAACCGTAGAACAAGCGCTCTGCGCAACCGGAGAACTGGACGAGCCTCGAACCATCAAGTTCCAACGGCTGATCTTGAGTCGACTGTTCGGAGTCTCGGTCCTCGAGGCGGATCAATATATCACCGATGGCGGAGACGATTGCGGAATCGACTGCTTCGTACTCGACTACAATGATAACAAGATTCATCTCGTCTCCACGAAAACGGTCGAAACCTTTGACAAGGCCAACAAGAACTTTCCCGGCGTAGAGGTCTCGAAGCTCATTTGCTTTGTGAGGGATCTCGTTCGCAAATCTGACAGCCTTCCACTTCGCTGCAACCCGCTTCTGAGATCCAAGCTTACCGAAGCTTGGGATGCAATGGACAGCGGTCGGGTCTTTGTCATCTGCGTCCACATCTGCTCGAATCAGAGCAATCTGATTGAGCGAGACTTTCGATCTCTCCGAGAGGGTCTCGTAGAATTCAGGGCGCTTGCATTCGAGCACTCCCTGAGCCGGCTGTCAGATGAAGTCTCGAAGAACTGGTCACCTCCTACACTGAAGGTTCTCAAGTTCGTCGGCGGTGAGCAGTTCGAGCACACCAAGCCTGCCGTCAACTCTCAGATAACAACTCGCGCTCTGGTCGGGACGGTCAGGCTCTCCGACCTTTGTGATTTTCTTCGCGATCCGCAGACGAGTTTTGTCGACGAGAACCTCTTTCACGCCAACGTACGCGGCCATCTGGGAATACAAAATCCTGTCAACCGGGAGATTGCTGACACACTCCGCGGCCCCGACAATCATCGCTTCTTCTTCTTGAACAATGGCATCACGATCGTTTGCGAGAAATACCTGTATCAGTCGGGCGGCTTCCCCGTCACGCTTCATCGTCCCCAGATCGTCAATGGTCGGCAAACCGCTGAAACGATCTTCGCTGTTTGCGGTAAACCATCGAGTGCTGCTGACCTTACGGTTGCAATACGTGTGATCGAAACTTCCGATCCTGATCTTATTGAAGAAATCTCTATCGCGACGAATAGCCAGTCGCGTATTGGCGCCAGAGACCTGCGGGCAAACAGCTCGATCGCCAAGAAGCTGGGGGCGGGTCTGGAGCGTCTTGGCTACTCCTACGTAAGAAAGCGCGGCGAGACCTCGCTACGTCCACCTGAGAAGACGATTGATGCGCTCAAAGGAGCGCAGCTGATCCTGGCATATCTTAAAGGCCTGCCAGAAAAGGCCAAGACTGACACCTCTTCGATGTTCGGCGAAGCGTTTGAGGATGTCTTTGACCCAAACCTGGTCACCCCCGAGCTATTGGTTTCGGCGCACAACATATTCCTTGCAATTGAGCAAGAGAAGCATCGCGCCATGTTGACGATGCGCGCGTCTGGATTGTCGGCCGCCAGTACGGAGCATTGGCTTGTCGAAGGGTCGTTCCACGTACTCTATTGCGTCGGTCTGATGGTAAGAAAGCGGCAGTCGGATCTGTCCAACCATGATGCGTGCGCGCCGCTGATTGAGGAGGCGATGCAACTGGTCGGGCGATACTACGAAGATGCCGATCGTGTTGCCGCCTATCGCCTCTTCAGATCAGTTAAGGCAAGGGAGGATCTTCGACAGTTGATTGAAGGAGTAAAACTCAATTCCACTCAGTCGCGACAGCTTGGTTTTGGATTTTGAGAATGCAAGCCCTCTCGGGCTTGCTTATCGAATGTAACTGCAGCCATTGGCCCCGAATACTTCGCTTGAACATTGATGGCGGATGGATGCCCAGCTCGTCGGGGCTGATTGGCCTTGTTTCAAACATTCTCAGGCGTCACGATCTCGAACGGGATGGTCCGCTGAAGCGTGGCGGTCGGGGTGACCTGTTTTGTGACGTCGATCATCGTCTGGACGAGCAGGTCCGAGGTTGCCTCGAGCGGGTGGCAGAGCGCGGCCGTGATTAGTCCTTCAGAGAGGCCCTTTCGCGTCTCCGGTCCGATGTCACTGCAGATGATCTTGATGCCCCTTCGTCTGTCTTCCGGCGCTTCCCTGATCGCTCTAAGCACCCCCGAAATCCCACCCCCGACGATCAGGATGCCAACCAGGTCGTCCGTTGCTTGCAGCAGTTCTTTGACAAGCTGGTATGCTTCGTTCGGCTCTTCGTGTGTCGGTCGGCTTTCCTCGATGGCCGGCCCAGGCGCCTGCTCCCGCATATAGGACCGGAAACTCGCGTCAGCGACCTCCTGGCACTGGTGGCGGTGATTGCCGATGAAAACGGCAATGCGCCCGCTGCCCTGTGTCATCCGGGCAATGAGGAACGCTGCTGTACGTCCGAGTTTCCAGTTGTCAGCGCCCACATAGGCCGCCCTATCCGATGCGGACTGATCGGTGATGTAACAGACGACCGGCTTCCCTCCTTCACGCAGCGATCGGATAGTTTGACCGATGATCGGATGATCGGCCGCGATCACGGCGACAGCATCGCACTCAACCGAGAGCATTTGGAGCCGATCCGCGATGTTGTCGGGAGTGAGAAGATCCACGAACTCGACGAGCGGTTCGACGACCTCATCGCGGCGACCTCGGCAAGCTGCGACGATCTTTCGGCTAAAGAGCTGGTAAAGTTCCCGATGAGACTGCTGTAGCAGAAAGCCAAAGCGATATTTGGGCGCCGACTTGCGTATCCTATCATCGATCGCACCAAGTCCGTACCGAGGCAGACCCCGCCAAAGTCCTATTGACCGTGGCGACGGACACCCCGGCAGCCTTCGCCAGATCTGCGATGGTCGGTCGTTTCACATCCGTGCTCCCTAAGCGGGTCGTGTCATTGTGACTGATACTAAATGATGCTTTACGCTCATCGCGAGCGTAATGAGATATACTCAAATTTTCAACCGCAGCACCTGCGGCAGCCTGCCCTTGTCCGCCGCTCGGCGGCCTAGGCCATCGCGGGCTTCTTCAAGTCCGCCAATTGCGCGGCGGCGTCTTCCGATGCCCATTCGCGCATGGCCTCGATGACCGCCTTGGTGACCTGCCCCAGGAAGTTGGCCGTGGTGCGCTGCCAGCGCCGCCATATGAAGTGAGACCGCCTGAGCCGCCTCGGCGTGTTAATTAGTGGAGATGAGTTTGCACGGACGGATATAGGCAAGCTCGTCGAGCAGAAAGACGGCAGATAACTTTTATCTACGCTCATTATCGCCATTGTTGCAGTGCTAAAGACCCGCACCGGTTAGCCGAGATCAAAATGGCCAAGAACGTTCGAATGACGCAAGGCGTGTGAACTTTCTTGGCACTCGTCGGTGACTAGACCGGCCCCGGCTCGGCACAGAACTAGTCCGTTGAGTGTAGAATGCTTAGAAACAGGTCTCGGCGATGGAGCAAAGAAGAAGACCAGCGCCTTCTCGATCTCGCTTCAAAACGCGAAAGCTTCAAGCGGATCTCTATCCTGCTCGAGAGAAGCGAAAACGCGGTCGTTCAGCGACTCAGGCAACTGCGGCTGAAGCCCCCAGGATCGTGGCTCCCCACGGAGTGAGTAGCCTCGAGCCGGCCTTCGAGAGTAGCGGGAGGCGCAATCACCAATACCTACGTTCGCTAGCCGTTCCAAGCGTGACGCCCGCTTTCATGCCCGGAGCAAGAAGCCGGCATGGAAGCGCCTGCCTCCCGTCAGCCCTTCTCCGCTGGCCGGAAAGGCAAGGATCGTGGATGCACTGTCGTATCCACTGATCAGCACGCGAGCTTGCCCGATGCCTTAACTCGCGCACGAACGAAAAGTGGACGTATCTGGTGCGGTCTCTGGTCCGGTCGTCGCGCCGAGAGCAACAAAGACCAAATAAGATGATACATACATACATACTAATATTCTTGGTGGGCCCGGCAGTTTATGTACAAGCTCGCAACTTCAATAGCTTGCAAAAAGGTGGTGACCAAAAAGCCGCTTTGAAGCCATTAAGCTTTTTAACGCGCAGTCACCACCATCTCGAAGTTAGTGCGCGGCCACGGAGCATCCTTGAGGCGCAAAGCACTGCGCGTTTACGTGGGCTGTGAAGGATCGGCAACTCTACGAGCTGCAGCGTTTGCGTTGATATCAGACCACTCGAAGTGTTTTGCCAGTGCGTCAAGTGACGGCCGTTTTCTCGCATCAAGGGGCAGTGAAAGGGCAGCTCCCGCAAGCGCTCCATACGTCGTACCAACCAGACCCGCTGCAATAACGACCGTCATCGTCGCGGGATCGACCGACATCAGACCCAGATCAAAAAGCGAATGTATGTCTGCTCGCAAAAGCAAACCATTCTGCACATGGTCACTGTGATCCCCGCGATATGGGCAATATGAGCGGCCTCTAACGCTTCAACAGCGTCACAGCCCGTGATCGCACACGTGCCTCGGTAAGCCTCCAGCAGGGCCTTGCGGAACTTTGCTTGTCCTCGCCTGCGGACGACCTCGGCTATTGCTTTTTGACGCTGATCGGCCGCGCCCAACTGATCAAAGTCCCGAACGATAGGAGAGGTTTCCGCTGTGGCACGGTCGTGAGCTGCGTCAGCCTGGTGGATGGTTCCTTCTGTAGAGAAGCCCTCCAGGATGAAGTAGCCATCCTTCCACTCCGAGACCGTAGTAGGACCGAGAACTTCGTATTCCACGCCAGGCTTTGGCTTCGTCTGCAAGAGCACGCCGATGGGAACGCCATCGTCCATGCATTTGACTAAGCCACGATTGGTGGCCTCCCTGTCGCGCTGCGCTGGGTCCCGGTTCTCCTGGAAATAAGGATAGACCCAACTGCCGTCTGGACGCCGCTGCACCTCTTTGTCGGCATAAGGACTCTCTAAGGTCTGGCGCACGCTGAGCGCGTATTCCGTGTAGTGGGGTTTATAGATGCCCTTCGCCTGGTTCACTAGCCGCGCGCCTTGGTCGGCGTGAGCCTGGATATCCGACCAGGTAACAGTTTGACCGGTATGGTCTCGGAACCACCGGAGCGCCACCCCGTGCTCACCGGTCGTATTCGCAACAGCATCATTCAGATCGGACATCAAGCACCCCCGAACCCGTATACCGGTCCGATCCGCTTGGGGAAAGTTGAAGCTTACTGAAACGGGCTGTTTGGTCGCTGGTCCGTCGACAAGCTGGCCCGCGTCTGGTAGCGGCCGGGTCCAGAAAATCGCCCGGGCAGGACACGGTATGACCTTCTGGTCAGGCTGGGCTGAGGGGCTTGGGGAAATCGTGGGGATAGAGAGGTTTGGCTTTGCTCTCGTTGAAGTAACCCATGGTAGAACGCCTTCCACGAGACGAGGAAAACGGGCAAATCGGGGGACCAGCCGTGAAACTGGTGAGCGTCGAAGTCGATCATTTCAAAAACATTCTAAAATCGGGGGACGTGGCAATCCAGCCAGACGTAACCTGCGTGGTTGGTAAAAACGAGTCGGGGAAAACTGCGTTCTTGCAGGCACTCCATCGGTTTAATCCCGCCCAACCCAACGTGATGTTCAACGCTCAGCGCCAATACCCTGCCTGGCTTGAGAAGCAGCATCGGCGGCGGAAAAATCTAGACGAGCACTGCCCAGTAGCGTGCACCTTCGAGCTTGAAAAGCCAGACCTCGAACTGGTTGAGGAAGCGCTCGGTCGCGGTGCCCTCAAAAACAAGACAATCTCTATTTCGCGAACTTACGGCAATGAGTTTCGATGGAACGTCGAGATAAACGAACCTACCATCGTCGCTCATATCGCGAGCGGGCTGCTTACTGGAGGCCCAACCCCGACTAGCATTGATGATCTCAATAAGCTCATCGAAACGCTCGGCAACAGCACACACGCTGATGAGGCTAAGACGGCGGCAGATCGCACATTGGCCCGCGATCTAACCGAGGCCCGGACCAAGGCTCTTGGAGAACGCGCATCGATCGACGAGAGGCCCTGGGACCTTCTTCTGCCCCGGTTACCTCAATTCTTTTACTTCGATGACTACAGCCAGCTCCCCGCGTCCGTAAAAATCCGCCAGTTGCTGGCCAAGAATAAGAAGGACTTGAACTCGGGGGAATTGACCGCGCGCGCTCTGCTCGAACTCGGCGGGGCGGACAATGAATACTTGCTGAACCCGGATTACGAGACGCGAAAGCGAGAGCTTGAAAACATCGCAAACGCGATAACGCACCAAGTCCTCACGTTCTGGAGCACTAACCCCGAGCTTCGCACAGAAGTCGATATGACTTTGAAGCAAGAGCAGGCCGCTAATGGCCAACAGCAGGTCTTGGACGAGCTGAAAATCCGACTATACGACAATCGTCATCTGCTTTCGTTGTCATTCGATGAACGTTCGACTGGTTTTCGCTGGTTCTTCTCCTTCCTCGCTGCATTTTCCGAGTATGAGAACAATGATACGCCTGTCGTCATTCTCCTCGATGAGCCCGGCCTAGGTCTACACGCCCGCGCGCAGGCAGATTTTCTGCGGTTCATTGACGAACGTTTGAGCAAGCGATGCCCTGTCATCTACACGACCCATTCGCCGTTCATGGTGCAACCCGGCAAGTTGGAGCGCGTGAGGCTGGTCCAAGATGGCGGCCGCCAAGTCGGCTCCCAGATCACTTCTAATGTTCTGTCCACGGATCGCGACACACTATTTCCGCTGCAGGGAGCTCTGGGCTACGACATGGTCCAGCATCTCTTCATTGCTCCGCATAACCTCATTGTCGAAGGCACGTCTGATTTCACCTACCTAAATCTCCTGTCGACACATCTAGCGAGCATGGGGCGAACTGGGTTGGACCCGAAATGGTCTATTATCCCAGTCGGAGGCGCTGACCTCATCCCGTCTTTTGTAGCCTTGCTGGGAAATCACCTCGAACTAACGGTGCTGATCGACTCCCGCAAAGAGGGGAACCAGCGCCTTCAACACCTGACCCAGCTGGGATTGTTGAAGGGTACACGATTGATCACGATCGGAGAGATCATCGGGGCTAAGGTCGGCGACGTGGAGGACCTATTCGCGCCGGAAGAATACCTGAGGCTCTTCAACGAGGCGTTCGCGAAGTCCTTTAAGGTTTCCGATCTGGTCGGGAAAGACTCGATCGTCAACAGGCTCGCGCGCCTTATAAAAGTTGATCGATATGACCATGGCCTTCCCGCGACGGCGCTGCTCAAGAATTATCCGAGTATCCTGCCGACGCTTGCGCCAGAGACGCTGACGCGATTTGAAAGCCTCTTTCAGCGCATCAACTCTACCCTCGGCACCTAGCCTTGCGACGCACCATAGACGGAACGCTCAAAGGCTGAAGAGGGTTTGCCGTCGTCGCCTATGGCGCGCTTCACCAGCGTAGCGCGGCAAAGGAGCGGCGGCTCTTTTCCGATACCAGTGCGGCGATATCTCGATCAATGGACAATGGGCGGGCCGGTGCCTGTCATTTGGACGCGCTACCGACCTGTCCGGGTTCGTGGCCGTTGACGAGCGACTTGGTGCCGGAGAAATTTTATTTCAAGGGATTTCGCCGTTGTGCGGGCGCGAACGTTGGAGCGCCGCCGCGCTCCGATGCGCAGGGGGCTCTCCTTTTCGGAAGTCCCCCCGGCCCTTTGAACGATGTCCGCTGTGCCTTCAACGGCCACAAAAGCGGGCACCGCCGCAGCTCCGGTTGGGTCAACAGCTGCCATTCGCCTTGCCGGATCAGTCCAAGACCAAAGTGATTACGTCATGTAACTGTCCGCCAGCATCGGAAGCCGGTGGCGAGAATGCGCGTCAGAAGCCTCTTCGGCCGCTCTGTTCTAATCGACCGCTACTCGCGCAAAATCGTCCGGCGTCATCATGGCAGGTCAACGTTGTGGATGTGGGGCCGTTCCGGGATGCTGAAATTGGGACACTGCGCGGCGTGAAGGAAAACGGTTAGCAGGGCGTGCCGACTTTGCTGGGGCCTGTTGATAAGTGCTAGCAAGGCTTGCTGTTAAAGCGCTGTTTTGATCAACTGCAACCACGGCTTGCGGATAGATTTTTCTGTTGTGTTTCGCGACAGTTGATATGAATGCCAGCGGCAATGCGCGCTCCTTGCAGATCGCTATGATCGGACGGAACATCTGGCCTACGAGTATCCGCAAGCCGATTTCCCATGACTAATAAGCTATCTCAGCTAAAGGGCGCTAAGACGCTCCCGCAACTGGCGCGCGTCCTGGGTATCCAACCTCACGCGCTGTCCTACGTACTCTACTGGCTGACGGACGATCAGAAGTACGAAAGTTTCACTATTCCCAAACGAGGCGGTGGACGGCGATCGATCACGGCCCCGAAGACGCACCTGAAGATGATCCAGACCAAGCTCGCGAAGCGTCTTCTGGACATTCACGTCGAGCTTGAGGATGGACGATCGAAGAAGCAGTGCAGGCTGTCGCACGGTTTCAAACGTGGCTATTCCATCATCACCAACGCAGCGGCACACCGCAACAAGCGTTACGTCTTCAACGCGGACCTCAAGGATTTCTTTCCATCAATCAACTTCGGAAGAGTGCTTGGCTTCTTCACGAAGGATCGAAACTTCGCGCTCGAACCCACTGTTGCCACCGTCATCGCCCAGATAGCCTGCCACAATAACCAACTTCCGCAGGGTAGCCCGTGTTCGCCGGTTATCTCGAACTTGATCGCGCACGTGCTGGACATCCACCTCAATAGGATCGCCACCGACGCCAATTGTACGTATACACGCTATGTTGATGACCTGACGTTCTCCACGAACGAGCAGGAATTTCCGTCTTCAATAGCGCGGCTCGTTTCAGACAGCACAAGCATCTGGGTGCCCGGAGACAGCCTCGTTCGATACGTGTATCGATCTGGCTTCAAACTGAACCATGACAAGACGCGAATGCAGAGGCGAAATTCGCGGCAGGATACCACAGGGCTGATCGTAAATAAAAAGGTCAACGTTCGAAACGAATATTACAAGATCGCTCGGGCAAAATGCCATCATCTTTTTCAGCACGGCTATTGCTACTCTGAGCACGACCACGAAGCGCTTTCAGATGCCGCCCTTGAGGGCGCAATGAGCTTTATCTATCACATTCGCGGCCTCAGGACGGCTGATTGGAAGTTAGAGCAGAAGAGCTTCTATCAATTGTATCGACAGTTCTTGGACTACAGAGCGTTCTACGGGCTGGCACGCCCCCGGATAATTTGCGAAGGCAAGACGGACAATATTTACCTGCGATGTGCCATGGGCGCGCTTAGCGCCAAGTTCCCGCAGTTCATTCACCCTGACCCGAAGGTGGGACTTAACTTCGATTTCTTTTACTACACCGATGCGTCAGCGACATTTCAAGATTTGTCCGGGGGGACCGGCGAGCTGAACAAACTCTTGGGCTCTTATAGAGGAAGGGCCTCGTCCTTTAAGCACGGCTCGACGCAACCGGTTCTCATGGTCGTCGACAACGACTCGGGATCAAACGGATTGTTCAAGCACTTGGCTGCGATACTCGGAAAACCCGTTGGTGGGATGGACCCGTTCTACCACGTGTTTGACAATCTCTACGTGGTACCAATACCGAAAACCGGAACTGCGGCGGCCATCGAAGATCTCTTCGAGCCGCATCTTCTTACGAAGACTATTAGCGGTAGGGCGTTCGATAGAACTGGCAAAAAGAAGGATCTCAGCAAGTGGTATACGAAGGTCGACTTTGCAACACAGATCGTGAAGCCCGAGCGCGCTGGGATTGAGTTCAAGGGCTTCGAACCCCTGCTGCAAGCGCTATTAGATGCGCAGAAGGACTTTGACTCGAAGCTCGTCCATCCTGCCGCGCCCGTGGCAATAGCGGCCGAATAACACCGTCTGCAGGTTCCCACGAGCTGTGGTAGCTTCCTATCTCCCTTCAACGCAGATTTCCGCTCCCCCAAAGCCGACATGCTGATCAGTTCACGCGCGGCAGCGGCGGCAGTTCGATGATCTTGTTGCTCCGATCAGAGGCGGCGGTTTCGGTGACCTTGAGCTGCAGCTCCGCGAGCCGTGTCTCCAACCTGGCCTGCTTTGTCTTCAATTCGGCGTTTTCCCTCGTAACGCGCGACAGCTCGTTCTCCAGGGCCTCGCAGACGGTGCCGGTCGCGCGGGCCACCTCAAGCAATTCGGCCTCAATCTCGGCGATGCGTTGCGCTGCCGCGGCATTGGCGGCGGTCTCGGCGTGCTCCCGCTCGGCGTTTACGCGCTTCACGCGCTCACGCTGGCGCTCGACTTCGAACTGCTCTTCCTCTGTGCAAGCTCGCGACGATGCCGCTCGTTGAGGCTCTCGACGCGCGGCTCGAATACGACGCCAGCGTTGCTTTTGCCAGCGTCGTCTTCGTAGACGGCAGGCTCGTCCACCGCCCAATCCGTCTCGCACCGTCCTCGCTCAACTGCAGCACGCGCTTTGGCGAGAATTTCGTCACGCTCTTGATCGCTGTATCGGCCCATCGTTCACCTACCAATTGACGCTTTGAAGCCACGTGATGGCACTTGGCGAACGCGGGCCCCATGTCGCGGGAATGACGAGGCGTAGACCGACGCTGTCAGTCTGAAACGTGCTCATGATCGGGCGGGCGAACACGCCACCAATATCGACGACGTCGGTGGGTGACGACTCCATGTGCGCGGCCATCTCGCCGCTCGCGTCGATGCGTGGCGGCTCGACCACGGTGGCGATGGCTTCGGGCACCAGGCCGACGACGGTTTTGTCCGGCAAAGCCGCCGATGGGAACACCGGCCAGATGTCTCTCGGTGCCAGCATGGCAAGGCTGACGGCCTGCGCAGGCGCGGCGATCAACATCGGAGTGCCGCTACCCGAGACAGGCGCAAGGGCCTTGGCGAGCTGCTGAAGATCGGCGACCATGGCGTCGAGCGGATTGCCGGGGTTGGCTGGCGTGAGCGGCGGGATGCCGTTCAAGAGGCCCGGTGGCTGCTGACCGGGGATGCCCGGCGAGGTCGAGAATAGCAGCGCGTCGAGCGAAGCAGCGGTAGTCTCGCTCAACGTCTGACGCACGATGGCTTCCGCCCGCGTATTACGAAGCATCTCGTTCGTCAGCACGACGATCACGGCGACCTTGTGAGGGTCGAGCAGCTTGCCGGTCGTCGCACCTTGCTGCACCGGGATCGGCCGTCCTTCGCCTACCCAACCAGCGGCCGGGAGTGACACGGCCGGGATAGAAAGCTGTGTCGCGTGATCGAACGCCAGCCCGAGAGAGCGCGCGATCACCTGAGCCGCAGCGCTGATAGGCACGAGGCTTTCGACGAGGTGCATGATGACGGCCATCAGCGCCGCTGCGTCGGTCGTCGATGTCGGCTGCTGCGCGGCGCGGATGAGTAACGGGACGTTCCGATCATCCTGCCAGCTGGCCTTGGCGAGCGGTTCGCGTACCTTCCGGCAAACATCGAGGCAGGCGCGCGCAAGGGAGCGTACTTTGCTCGCGCGCGGCATCGCGGTCGAGTCTGAGCGGGATCGGTGCATTCATGGCGGGCCTCGTTTGATCGGGGCCATGATCGCACGACGCGGAGTCAGCAGATGGGTATGCCTCCCGTATTTTTCGGCTGGGCCTTTCACGAATGCGCGGCGGCATCGTGGAGCATCCGCTCGATGGCTTCGCTGATCTCGTGCCAGTCATGAACTTCGTGCGGCGGCAGCCAGCCGGTACGGACCAACAGGTCAACAACTTGGCTGCCGATCTCGATCTGTGCCGACATCTTGCCGTCACGCTGACGCTGGCGATAGCGGGCCTTACGGCGCGCTGACGGTGACGGTTTCCTGGATGGCGAGCGCTTGAGCATCGGTCAGCCTGCGTTACGCCCGGCCGCGCGGTCAAGAAGGGAAACACGGCAGCTAATTATCATGTTGGCGTTCTCCTCTTTCATGGCGTGAGCATCATTTTCTTCTGCGCGCACGCCTCAAGCCCTTTCTCCCTTGAGATGAAGACCCGAGGTTGAAGCTTGAGCACGAGCTTCTTCCCGAACCTTCACATCACGCCCCGGTATGAGGGGGGGCGGCATTTGCGCCGCCGGATACTCGGTTGCCCTTCGCCTTTCGGCGCACCGCCTTTTGGGCGGCGTCTCCGTGCGCTTTTTTCGGCGCGCACCGGCGCTTTTGTTGGTAAGGAGCCATACCGGGCTCCCGCGCCGCTTTCACCGAACCGGGCTTCCCCGGTGCCGTCGGCAGTTAGCCGTCGCTCAAGGACCGGGTCGCAATTGGCACAGCGTTGCCCGGATTTGGTTTGTCCGGGCTAGAGCGACCCGGTCCGCTGCGTGGATAGAGCGCCACGTCCGCGCTGCGATCGTTCATGTGCGGCTTCGAGAGGCCGGACGGCGGGGCAAGATCGGGACAAGACCGCCGCTATTTTGGTCGGGCTGTTGGTTAGCGAAGCGGGTCCACCGAGCACTTCGCGCCAACGTCCGACCGCACGGACGCGGTTCGTTAGTTGGCCTCCTCCTCAGTTACGGTTTCGGTGCTTTCGGTTACGGTCGCTTCCGTAACGGCTTCCGCCTTGCGCGCCCTGTAACGGCGCACGCGTTCGGCGGCGGTTGGATCGGAGGACGGCTTCGGCGGCGGTTCCGGATGCGTCGGTAGGCTGAGTCGGCGGCGCAGGGGCCGTGTAACGCGACGCGCGTTGGGCCGCGTAATCCTCCAGTGCCCATGTCAGGATGTCGATGAAGTTGTCGATGTAAGTGCAATGGACGAAGAACTTGGCCTCTTCGCCGTAGCAGTCGGTCTGCACGAGCACCAGGCCGCCGTCCTCGATCTTGACGCGGACCTCATTCTGCTGGTGCAGCAAGAAATAGGTCTTCGGTTCTCCTCGCGCGGATCGGTCATGTGCTCGGTCCTTCCTCGCGGCTTTTCAGCCGGTGACCGAGCTGCTAAAAGGAGTGGCCTTGCCAGGTCCGAATTCTTTGCTCGGTCGGGAAAATAGCGACGCCGCCCCACCGGGCGGCGTTTGCGTTTACGCAGTGTTGTTAGGCCCCGCTGCAGCGGCTTGAGTCGATTTGTGCGGCCGAGACTGACGCTTTGCATTCGGTCCCCGCAGGAACTGCGCGACGCGCTGATCCCACATTCTCTTCGGGACCCAGAGAAAGCTGCCGTCCTCTTCAGTGGGAATGTCGTTGCGTTCAGCGGCCCTGTAGCTTTCGGATCGGCTCCATCCGATCAGCGCGCCAGCGGCGGGGACTGAATAGTAGTGGAGCTTGCGCAGCTTACGACTCAAACGCATGGGGAGCTTTCCGGACAGCCCGAAACGGGACGTTTCCAGAATATCCCATTAATGGGGTGTAGACAACCCATCGATGAGACGTTAATGTCCCGTTCAATCCCCTAGTGAACCGAAGGGCTTAACGATGGCACCCCGCCGAAAGAAGGCATCGGCTCCCCCCAAGGCATCAAGTCCCACCGAGGCATCGAGTCCCGCAAAGGGATACGCCTACACTCCCGCGTTTCAGATGGCTCGGGAATACAAGCTCCGCCTGCCGCCTGACGTGTCGGGGTGGGTCGAGCAAAGGGCGAAGGACACCGGCTGGCCGCAGAACCGGGTGATCACCAGCGGCCTGAGCAGCCTCGAACATCTGGAAAAGTTTCGCGACTTCGGCGAGCTGCTGGAGCACTTCAAGACCACGCTGGCCAAGTACAGCGCGCGGATTGTCGCGGCTGATCTCAGCGATGAGCTGCTGCGCGCCGTCGATGCGGTGCTGGAGGCGACTGATGGCGAGCTGCAGGCGCGACTCGACAAGCTGCGCGTTGTCCGCAGCGATATGCAGAAGCACAAACGAGTCATGAGGGAATGAGCCTTCAGGCGGAGCCGAGCATGAGTAAGACGGCTGCCCGATTTACACTTGCCGACATCGCCCGCGCGACGCGCGCGGCCAAGGAGCAGGGAGCTGAAGCTGTCGAGGTTCTGCCGGACGGCACCATTCGGGTGATCATCTCAATTACCAAAGACGATACCAAGCCCGAGGCCGAGAAGCCGAAAGTTCGCGATTTCAAACTCTGACGTCGAGACGAGAGATGCCCAAGCCCCGACTTCCGTTTTTGCGCCGATGCGTCACCCAGCACGGCAAGGTCGTCTACTACGTCAAGCTGTCCTCGCGTCAACGGGGCCGGGGTACACGCATCAATGCCCCGTATTACAGCGAAGCCTTCATGCAGGCGTACCACGCTGCGGTGCGTGGCACGCCCATCACAAGCGCGCCAGTGGTCGCCAAGAATAGCAAGGGCACCGTGAGCTGGCTGATCAAGCTCTATCGTGAGTCGCGCGACTGGTGTCACAATCTGTCCCATGGGACGAGAAAGCAACGTGGCCCTATCTACAAACGAATGGAGGAGCAGGCAGGTGACCTGCCGCTCTCCGCGATCACCCGCAAGAAGGTCGAGGAGGGCATGTCGGCCCGAACCGACAATCAAGCGAGGCACTTCCTCAACGCGGTGAGTGCATTGTACCGGTGGGCGATCGCGAATGAGCTGTTCGACGGCCGTAATCCGGCTGAGGGCATCACGCGCACCAGGAGCGACGGCGGGGACAACGACGGCCATCTGCCTTGGCCCATCGAGCTGATCGAGAAATTTGAGAAACGCTGGCCGGTCGGTACCAAGGAGCGGCTGGTATTTGATGTCTATCTTTACGTCGGCCTGCGGCGTGGTGATGCCGCGAAACTCGGCAAGCAGCATATCAGGCACGGCATCGTCCACCTCGTGACGGAAAAGAGCCAGGGGAAGATGCCGATCTACGTGCCGATCCATCCGGAGCTGACGAAGTCGATCAAGGCTTGTCCCTCGTCGGGTCTGGCGATCATCGGGAAGGATAACGGCACCAACTACACCAAAGAGTCGCTCGGTAACCTCTTTCGTGAGGCGGTCGAGGCGGCAGGCATCCCGGTGACTAAGAAGGGGTCGAAGGAGAAGGGATACAGCGCCCACGGCTTGCGCAAGGCGTCGGCGACCATTGCCGCCGAGAGCGGGGCCAGTGAGGCCGAGCTGAATGCCATGTTCGGCTGGAGCGGGCACCAGATGGCGCAGCTCTACACCAAGAACGCTGATCGCAAGAAACTGGCCGTGCGCGCCACGCAGAAGTGGAAGCGGCCCTCGTCAGAGGAGGTGGCGAGAGACTCTGAACTCGCATTTTTGCAGTTGGAAAAGGAGCGCGGCTGAAGAACGCGCCGCGAACATCGTAGTCACCACCTCGTGGGTAGGTGGTAGCTCTAGGCCAAAAACCTCAATAAAATTAAGACTGGAAAGCCCGTCTGGTGGGCCTTCTTGGACACGTTTCGAACTTTGTGCGTTGCGCCTACCCCCGAAGTCCGTGAAGTTTTTGAACAGTTTCGAAATGGCAATGCAATCGTATGCGATTGACGGACTGTGCGGCGGATCAGCCCGGGTGGGCTGCATGTATAATTCGGCGCCGAATCCTTGAAATTCCGCCTCAAATTCATTGTTCAGTTGGACGCCGCCATCCAGTTCAATGAAATAGGCGTAGGCTAGCAGCGCGTGTTCTACACGCTCGGTCATCGTCAGCTGGTCTGGTTGCGCGGTTTGCATGTGTGGCACCAGCATACAACCAAGCAGTCGGCGATTTTCTTGGAATCATTGGGAAACGTCCTCGACTCCCAGGCTTTCCTATTCCGTTCTACTTTTCCAGGTCTTACACCGCTCGGTCAGTGCAGATCGGTCGATGGTAGCTCCTGGAATGCTATTTTGGGCATACTCAGGCCGCATGGGCTAAACGCTCCGCCTCGGCCTCCATTCGTGACGGAAGCTCCTCAAGTGATGACACGACACGCTCGGAGAACTTCACTTGATGCTTAATAAGAAGATCGCTGAAGGCCTTGTCGCCCCGCCATAGATCGACATGCGGCAGATAGCAGGCGTGAATGAAATCGATTGCATCCGAGCGCTTGATGGGGCGCCCCTCGCGATGGAAGGCGAAGAGAATCTGCGCCGCGATCAGCGCTCCTTCTTCCCCGAGCATGTCCTTCCAGGTCGGGACCTGCCGAGACAACTCCTCGGGCGACAGAGTCTCCGCACGAAACGTCCTGAGTTCAGTCTTGATTTTAGACAGCTCAGTGCGACCAGCAGGCGATAACGCCTGTTCGCCCTCTAATGCAAGCGCTTCGTCTATTCTTCTACGCAGATCGTCTCCATTGCTTAGCATGCCTCGTAGTTCTTCGAGCATTGTGCAAAATTTGTGGGCCATCGCGTCCCGGCGTTCTGCAATTGGATTGTCACGGCCATAGAGATCGAAATAAGTCGTGTAAACCGAGGCCGGGTCAGTGATATGAAAGCGAAGTCGTTCATTGGCGATCTCGCGAGTCATGTCTCCAGACAGGTAGCGCGCCAGGTCCCTATCAATAGCGAAATCACGCGCAAACAAGAATGGCCACAGTTGCGCGTGAAGCCGACTGGCTCCTGTTGGATTGCTCTGCGCCCATGCATTGAGATATTTTCGCTTTGCGTGAACTCGCCGCTCGTGGCGGCTCGAATCCGGATGGACGGTTACGACGTGCATGAGGTGCTGCACTACGTTTTCGATTTCAACTTCTTCAAGGTCTATGCGAGGGACCCATAGGCCATCGTTCGAGAAGCGAAATCCTTGACCAATATCACTGGGATACGGAAGTACATTCCGCTCGCAAAGCTTGCTAAGCAGGTTGGCGCGTTCGAGACGGTCGGGCCGATGCTCCGGGCTCGCCTTTTGCAGCAGCTCGAAAACTACGTGATAAGATAAGCCAATTTCGACCAGTCCAGCTCGGACAAGGCTCTTCAGGGTGTCTCGGATTTGTTCCACGGCCGAGCCCGGAGGGGCACGGTACATCCTCGCGTAGTCCGATGTATCGAGATGAAGCCGTACCGGTCGCATGCGGTAAGCCTATGGTCGAGTCTCAAGCTTATCGAGGTTGGCCAACCCACTTACATTGAGGGCATTGTATTGCCAGCGTGGCAGCCATCTGCCTTTGGCTCCGTCCAAGGAATAGGTCTGCGCCAATTGCTCGAGCTCCGCCTTGTCCTTGACGCCGATCACAGGCGCGAGCTTTGAAAAGAAGCGCTTGGATTCGGACCGCGCAAAAAGCTCGAACGGAGGACGAAACCGGATTGTCGAGTACAAGAGCGTCTCTGGGTACCAATGATCGTAGTTTCCCGTGAAGGTCGTCGCTCGCAAGAACAAAATGAAATCAGCCACCATGAGCTGCGCGAACGGAATGCCGCTTGTATGGCTGCGCTGCTCTAGGAGGTCGGCCCTCAACGAAATACGACGTAGTTCGACTTCCTTGGGGCGCAGCGCTTCAAGGGGACTCCAGATGATCGAGTACGGCTGCATCGCCTCATCGTCGCGACGCTCGCTACTCTGGATAAAGAAACGCAATTCGATCAGCTCATTTGCGACGTCGAAGCGCTCATATTTGAGCAAGATCCCAATAGTATACAGAAACAGCTCATGGATGATAAATTTGAAATTGTCCCAGTCCCAGGTCCGATAATGAGTGATGCTCTCTGGTCGTGACATGAATGGAATGATTTGCTCGAAAAAGCGCTGCAGCGACCTTGCTGTCTCCGATCCGGCTCGCGGAGCGGCAGTTATCAAGACTTCGATAAACTCATTTCGATACGGTAGAAAATCTTCAATGCTGTCGAGCGTTGCCTGGGGGAAATCAGGCGAAGAAGGGTCGATGTAAAAGTCCTTAAGCGCGGAGACCAACGTACCAAGATAGCTATCGAGCGAACTCGCGGATAGGGAAGGCTGGACGAGCGCCTCAGTGGAAGCATTTTCGGCGGCTCGTTTCGCCCGGCTGCGTGTCGGATCTATCGGTTGATCTTCTTTCAGGAATGTCGGCATCTTCCCGATGGCCGGCTTAACATAGAGCGGCTTGTCGTAAAGCCATCGGAGAAGCTGTTCGAAATTTGAACCGTACAGTGCCTCGGTCATTAGGATGTACACGCGGGACGTAAAGAAGCGCGGTAGATAGGGTTCCCCGTTTTCGTCGACCTCGGGTACGATGGCGACGAATTTGGTTTGTTCGGTCTTGTTGTAAATCTCCGCCGACATGATTTGGGACTCGGTGCCGACGCCGCCAGCTCGCTTGTCAGCTTTATCCGCGTATTTCTTGTCGCATATAACCAGTACCTTGGTGACCTTTGGATCGGTCACCATTGATTCCATGTAAGCGTGCGCGTCCTGGCCCTCGCGCAGGTCCCATTTGTCGAGACGAACCTCGATGCCGTTGTTTACCAGCTCTGTTGCAAGCTCCATCACCCATTGCTCGTGCTTAGGGGAGCTCCAGCAGTACGATATGAAGGCGACTGGACTTGACATTCTTCAGTGCTCTCGATGGGTTCGCAACAGTTCGAAGGGGCCGCGAGATTGTGTCGCGCGCCGTTCTACATCTTCGTGCAAGCGGGGATGCTCATCGTCGAAGAAGCCGATATTTCGCAATGCGCGTATAACTTCGTCCCAAGTCAATTCGTTCGGCCAACTGTCCTGTCGTCGCCGAGCATAGTTGAAGCCGGACGAGCCGCCTGCGTAGATGATTGCACCGTCAACAATGCTTCGCTCAAGATCACTTCGTACGATCACTCTCGATCGCGACTGATCGTGATTGTCTTGAAATATCCCGCGTAGTCGGGAGTCGTGAATTTGGATCATGGCTACGGTCGACGCGATGACATCGACATTCATATCGTCGGAATATTCGATGAATTCGACAAGCGACTTGAGGATGTCAGATGGCAACGGTTTCACGAAATCAGTTTGAACGGTGTTAAAGGGCAGAGTCTCGTGGTCGCATAACGCGACCAAGGCTTGTAAGGCCTTCGCAGTTTGTTGTGCATATGCGCCGACTTGGGATAGTGCGAGGGGCAGCATCACCCTAAGAGCCGTCTGCTTTTGCTGACGCCTTCGTGTCTCGAGTGTCTCGGAGTGTTCTATGGATCGGTTGGTGTTCCAATAGGCGATCGTGGCGGCAATCAAGGCCACGCTGGCTGCAATCAACGTTTGCCAGCCTTGCAGCCACTTGGAAAAACCGTCTGGCAACGGTCCAACGATGCCAAGCCACACTGTAAGCAGCGCGATCAAAATCAATGAAATTGGGAACCACGGATCACGCATGGATATCTTTGTGAATGGTCATTTGGTGGCGAGATGATCAGAACATCAGTTGATCGCGGGGGGTGAATGACAGATTGGTCGCCGTAATATTTCTAAGCTCGTCCGAGAAGAAGCATTTGATCCCTGGTCCGCTTGTCCGACCGCCCGTACGATCGTATGCCCAGAAATACTCGAACCCGCGGTTGTCCTTCTTGCGAACTTTGTATTCGAGCTTGTAAGGCTCCATCAGCCGTCTGACGCCGTGATACTCCGCTTCGATCATCGTACGTGATCGGCCAGCTTCGATGATGACTTGGCGGGCCACCGGAATGAAACTTCCGCCGTAACTGAATGCTCTCGAGGTCGGGCTTCGGATACCACCGATGGGACGGGTCGTGGCCGGCTCGAGCAGCCCGAACAGCTCTTCGATCAGCGCGCCAAAACGGTCCTGGATTGCATCAAAACTGATGCGGCTAGCTCTGGGTGTCACGAGGCCGTCCCAAAGACCGCGAAATAGCTGGAGCGGAACAGCAAGCAGTTGCATTCGTGCTTGCTGGGCTTCGGCGTCGTAGATCGATTTCTTGAGGAAGGTACGCACTACCTCGGCACGGCTGACGGGAAAATCTTTGCTAAAGACGATCGAGTAGAACAGGTCGAAGAGATCTTGAGCCTTGCGTCGAAAGAGGAGCGTCGTCAGCTTTGAGGCCAAAAGCTCTTCGAGCTTCTGACACCGGATCGATCCCGTGCAGACGGCCTGATCGGAATAGGGATGTAGCAGCGGGCGCGTCTGGACCGGCAGGTAAGTCTTTTCAAATTCGCTGATATCGAGGTGAGAGCGCAAGGTGACACTCTCTTCCGCATAAAACCCTTTGAAATAGATTCGGACTTCCAAAGCGTGAACGTCGGGAATCTTCAGTTGCTTCTCGGCAACGCGCGTTCGGTCCATGACAAACTGAACACCGCTCCCGGCCTTGGCGGCTTCAAGAACGTCAGTCAAATCCGCCTGAAGCTGGTTCTCGTCGAGCGCGGTCTCGCAAGAAAAGTCCAAATCCTTGGAATATCGGGTTCCTGGCAAATAGCCTTTTCGAATTCCATTGCCGCCTTTTAGGACCAGCAGATGCGAAAGGCGCTGATGGGCGAAGATTTCGCGCAAGAGCCAGCCATGGACATAATCCCGCTCGACGTTCTGCGGAGAAATATCCAGCTCAACAGCTTTTTGCTCGATTTCGACGTCGGTAATCACCCTAAATCGTCCACTTTATTTCGAACTAGCTTGGGGAGCTGTTGCCTCCAAAAGGATGGCTTTGCCGCAGGAATGAGATCCCGCCCCGAATGACTTTGTTCCTTCTTTGTTCGATTTGCAACTATGCCTAAATCACCGTCCACAGGACGCGTCCCGCTAGAGAATGGAGGGGTTTAGCGAGAGACCCAAAAATCAACTTTTGATTGATAAAGAACGATAATTTCAAACTGGCGCTTAGTTTATAAATGTACTATTATATCGATCATGGATAGACAAAAGGGCCAACTCCTAAACCAGCTCGACAAGCTCTTACCTGAGGGGCTGGTCGTGGATTCCGCCTGGCTCAAGCGGCAGGGCTACTCCACCCAGCTCCAACATCTGTATGTGATGCGTGGTTGGCTCGAACAACCAACCCGAGGGGTTTTCCGGAGACCGCGTTACGAACTGAGCTGGCAGCAGGTCGTCATATCCCTGCAAGGCATCCTGAATTATTCACCGCTCGTCGTGGGCGGACGAACGGCGCTCGAATTGCAAGGGTACGCCCACTACCTGCCGCAAGCGACGATCCGTGTTCACCTTTATGGTCCCAAGTCGCCGCCGTACTGGCTTGATAAGCTGCCGCTGTCCGTGAAGTTCGTCTACCACAATGACCGGCGGCTTTTCAAAAACGAACCCGTCGCGAAGGGGATAAGCAGCGTCCGCTGGAATGTCGAAACCGGCGAGATGACGGACTTTACGGCGTTTCGAGGAGGCGACATAGCTCGACTGAATTGGGGGCAATGGGACTGGCCTCTAACGTTGTCAACGCCCGAGCGCGCCGTTTTCGAGCTGCTCGACGAATTGCCCAACAACGAAAGCTTTGAACAGGTCGATGCCCTGCTCGGTGGCCTTGCCAATCTTCGCCCAGATCGCTTGCAAAAGCTCCTGAAGGATTGCGCAAGCGTAAAGGTGAAGCGTCTCTTCTTCTACTTTGCCGATCGCCACCAACATGCCTGGCTCAAACGGCTCGACAAGGAAGCCGTCGATCTTGGGCACGGTAAACGCATGCTCGTAAAAGGTGGTGTTCTCGACCCGACCTATCACATAACGGTGCCGGGAGATCTCGATGGCATTCGCTGACACTTACAAAAACAGGTCGCGCTGTTGCTGCGCACTCTTCCATTTGTCACCGAAGAGAAGTGCTTCGCCCTGAAAGGGGGAACCGCGATCAATCTTTTCGTCCGCGACTTGCCGCGTCTCTCGGTCGATATCGACCTAACCTATGTTCCGGTCGCGCCGCGAGCTGAATCCCTTGCCGACATCGATGCAGCCATGAAACGCATCGTCGCCAAGATCAAAGAGAAGATCCCAGGGGCGCAGGTCCATGAGACTCGTAAAGAGGGCACGATCGTCAAACTGGTGGTTCGCTCGCAGAACGTCCAGATCAAGATTGAAGTCACGCCTGTGCTGCGTGGCTGCGTCTTCGAGCCGGTCGTAACTTCCGTGCGTCCCGCCGTTGAGGAGGCATTCGGATTCGCTGAGGCTCGCACGGTTTCTTTTGCTGACCTCTATGGCGGAAAAATCGTCGCCGCCTTAGATCGCCAGCATCCACGTGATTTGTTCGATATTCGCGACTTGCTCGCCAATGAAGGAATCACCGATGAACTCCGCAAGGCCTTTATCTGACCGATGCGCCCCTGCTCAACCGCCTTGTGCGCGAGAAGCTGCAATCAGTGGCTGAGGGCGTCATTGCCGAAGGCTGGAAGTGGGTGGTCGTTGAGCCGGAGTTCGAATATCAGCGCGTCTCGTCCATGAGCACCATCGGTACCGTGCCGAAGGAGCTGAGCACGGATGATCAGCAGAGGCTGCAAGCTCTGCAAGAGCGGCTTGAAGCGCTTTGCAGTGAGGCCGAGCAGGATGATCCGTCCGAGGAAACCTTGAACGAGATCGAGCGTCTTGAACAGGAAATCGCCGCGCTTACCAAGGAAGTCTTTCGGGCGGAAGATATCGCTCACGCCGGCGCCTTCGTGGCGCTTGGCCGGGACGGCAGTGCCCGCATCGAGCGCGGCTATCTGCGGCCCGAGGACGTGCAGCGCGCGGAGGGTGAGGGCGAGGATGGCGGCGAAGTCGCATCGGCGTCCAAGCCCGCACAGGATACGCAGGGTCTTTCCGGTGCACTGGTCGCCGAATTGACCGCCCAGCGCACAGCGGCGCTGCGCAACGATCTGGCGCAGCATTCGGAACTGGCGCTAATCGCAATCCCACATGCGCTGGCGGCAAAGGCGTTCTACCGCTTCGAGAATCTGTCCTGCCTCGGTCTTTCGCTGAACCAGACGTCGCTCTCAAGTGCTGCCCCCGGCATTGACGAGAGCATTGCCGGACAAGGTATCGCCGCGCGTCACGAAGCTTGGGAGGCACGCATGCCGAATGAGGGTGGGGCATTTTGGGCGTTCGTCGCCGGGCTTCCGATGGGCGAGCTTCTGTCCCTGCTCGCGCATTGCACGTCGCTCTCGTTGAACGCCGTGCAGCGTCCGGGTGACCAGTCACAGGCGAGCGTCCTCGATCATGCCGCCATGTTGGCCAAGGCGATGCCGCACGACATGACCCTCTACTGGCAGCCGACCGTTGCCAACTATCTCGGGCGTGTCGGCAAGGAGCGCATCCTCGACGCCATGCGCGAAGCGGTTGGCGAAGACGCCGCCCGCCAGATCGCTGGCCTCAAGAAGCAGGCGATGGCCGAGCGGGCCGAGCAGTTGCTGGCCGGAAAGGGCTGGCTGCCGCCCCTGCTCGATTCCGCAGCGGCCAGCGAAGTGGCTTCGGCCTGATCGCGCGGGAGAGCCGCATCACGCGGCTCTCCCGCTCCTCTCTTGACGCTTTGGAAGGGAATGCCGAAGTCTTGAACGGCGGTTGCCGAAGGCGGCGGCTAGCACGGAACGGCACGGAGCATTTCATGGCGGCTCTAGAGGAGCGAGGTCTGTTTTGGTGGCACCATGAGCTGCTCCCAGAAAGGCATTTCGCGCCCGACACAAGCGTCTCGGGTTTGCTGAAGATCGACGAGGAAGGCCGTATCAAGCTCGAACTGGACGGGCGCTTGCATACCGACAAGGGCCCCATGTCCGTCCTCGATCACGCAGGTGCGGACCTTGAAGGCAGGCGCATCGAGGGCATTCTCAAGGGATCGAACAAGCGCGTTCTCCTGTTCGATCTGATGAAACACGGCGGCCAGTTCAGTAGCAATGGATTGTCGTTCGAGGGATACCTCGCCATGCACTGTCTGATCGGCGAGCATCCCTTGCCAAGGACAGACGGACCGATGCGATTTGGGGAATTCGAGATTGACCTCACAGGGCTTGAGGAGTGGATGCGCCTTGGATCAATCGAGATTTCCCGGACGGAGACAACGATTTCGGCGGTGCATGAAAGACAAAGCAATATCGAATACGCCATGGCTGGCGGCAAGCTTGCGCTGAACTATCAGATCTATGGCCCCTTTCTTGGAAAGCACCGCAACAGAAAGGTGGAATTGAGGGAGGCGGCCGTCCTACGCAGAACACTCGCAGAGCCGAGACCACTCGATGACCTGCGCATGGAGTTTGGTCTGTTCGAGGACCTGTTCGTGCTTCTCACCGATTGCGAATATTCGCTCAAATGGCCCTCGATCCATGTGAAGGATGGTGACACGGATTGGGCCTACAAATGGTACTTCCTGCGCCTGCGGCCTGAGGCCGATCCGCCTCGTTATTACGAGTCCCCGACGAACCTCGTCCAGCTCCGCGATCGGTTCGGCGACATCGTTTCGTCCTGGATGAGCAAGCGCGAAGAGTTCGGGCCGGGCTTCTATCTTTATCTCGCCGTGCGGCGCGGCATGAAATTCTATCCCGAGCACCGGTTCGTCAACATGATCTGGGGGCTCGAAGCGCTTCACCGCAAGCAGCAACCCGACGATGCGCCGACCGAAGCCGAAGCGAAGATGAAGGCCAAGGTGGCAAGGATCATCGACCAGGTTGAGGCGGCCAAGGACAAAAAATGGCTCGAGAAGCGCCTCCGGAATGCTCACGAGCCGAATTTGGAGCAGCGCGTATTCGATCTATTCTCAGGCGTGCCAATCAAGCTCGACAGCGAACGCGTCCGTGCCTTTGCGACCCGGTGCCAGCAGCTTCGCAACGAAATCTCGCATTTCGGTTCGCAGAGGCACGGACACGACTATCAGAAGTTCGTGCACGAGCTATCGAACATGAGCGATGCACTGGCGATCCTCTATCATACGCTGATCCTTCATGAGATCGGGATCGAGGCGGAGATACTTTGCTGGTGGATTTACGAGAGCCCTGTCTCATTCCAGAGAATGAGGACGCTCGCGGAGGCAGGACTGCTTGATCCCGAGATGCTCAAACCCGCGCATGGATCAACGGGAGCCAAGCCTGCTTGATGGGCTGGCCGACAGAAGACGTCGCCCGCGCCGATCGCGATGAAGCCGCCCGCTAGACCGCAGGTGTCGCGAAGCGGGCCACCGCACAGCGGGCGGTTGCCGCCGATACCGGAGCGACGACTCGACGATCATTTGGTTTCGGCAATCTTTCCGCTAGTCGGCGCGGTGCCTTGTGCACGATTGCCGCGCTGTCCACCGTCACCGAATATCGGCAGTTGTTGCAGCCCGATAGCTGGCTCAAAGCCTTGAGCCGCTGATCGCGCCACCCATTTGCGAGCTTTGGCCGGGTCTCTTGAGGCGCCTTCGCCTCGTAGATAGTAGATAGCGAGGTTGAATTGGGCGACACGATTGCCGGCGGAGGCGGCCTCGGTCAACCACTTGAGCGCTTTCCGCTCATTCTCCGGACTGTCATCAAGCTGATGGAAAAATACTGCCATGGCGAACCGGGCGCGAGCGTTCTCTTTCGCGGCCGCCGCTGGTGTTGGCGAATGATTGGTGACCGCGCGCGGTGTCGCTGTCAAATCCCGAGCCGCCGTCCATGCGGGGCTGCCGCGAGGCCCGGTAGAGCGGCCATCATAACGAGAGCCCGGAAGCGATGGAGTCTATCGAGCCGTAGGATGCAGGTCGCGATCGTTCCGCCGATTCTCTTGGGCCGCATCACGACGCCTCTGGCTGAGCGATGATTCGCGCAAAGAAAGTGCGCTTTCGAGAAGGTTGCGATGAGAAACGGCGTCCCAATACAAGAAAAGGCCCGCAGAGTACCCGGGCCGCATGCTAGCGTCTTCGGGATGGGTATGCCAGTCGCCGACGTAGTCGAGCCCCAAGGCATGGTTCTCGACGATTTCCTCCTGTTCGGAAGCGCGATGCGGCCAGAACGAGAAGCGATCCCGCGGGCGCGGCACAGTGGCCGTGACGATCTCCCAGTCGGTGTCCCGGACTCGCGCGAAACGCTGGCCGCCGGCCTCGCGCTGAAAGAATCGACGTTGCCGGTGCGCATCGAATGTCGCAAGGGCTTGTGCTCCGATACGGACCGAGATCCGCCCGACCTTGAGCGTCAGATGCGGCTCACTCACGGGAACGTCCACTCGCCGCTGAACAAGCCGCCCATGTCGTCCGGCTTCCCTTCGCGCCGCCACCCAGCCGTAAGCGATCGTGGTTTCCGCTTTGTCGAATGCCGCGGCGTACGCAAGCCAGGAACGCCATGCCGGCGCGGTTTCGAGCTTGCGCGTAACGAGTCGATTGCGAGCCTGGCCACGAGAGCTTGGGCGTGGGCGAGTTCGACCGCGCCGAACGTCGTCGACGCTCGTCCGCATTCGGGCGGGGGCCTTGCCACCGGCGACGACGGGCAGACCGAATTTTCAGGATCCGGCGCTCGGCCACCACCGGATGAAGAGGTTTCGCGGCTGCATGTGCGGCTGTCTCGACGTCGTGCACCTCGATTCCGCTCAGCTCAAAAGCAGGCTCTGGTCCGCTTAAGCAGTTGTTCTATTGCTTTTCTTCCCGGCTTACTAGTATCGAGGCTTTCGGGATGGCCAATTCGGCTCTCCAACAGCACATAACTCGGAATTATTGACGTTACACAGGTGACCACAGGATTCAGGCGCGACGAATTACGGAACCGCTATGACGTCGATAGTATCGAAGAGGATCCGCGGCACACTTATACAGGGTTGAGGACGGCTAATCTCCTGGCCGACCTTCTTCCGGGCATTGGATCGTCTGGTGTTCGCGTCCTAAACGCTGGCGCCGGAGTGTATGCGATTCCAGTGGCCTCTGAAGACCAGTTCTTTGTGGACCTCTTTGCTGCTCCCATGAAGGGACGCAAAAACGCGGTCTGCGCTTCAGTCGAACATCTACCCTTTGGGGAGGCAGTCTTCGAGTGCGTCGTATGCGTCGGAGAGGTTTTATCGTATTGCGATCCAGCTGCTGCCCTTCGTGAATTCGCTCGCATCCTATCTCCGAGAGGGCATCTGGTATTCGATTTTGGAAGCACGCGCAGCATCGTCCATTGGCGCACTGAGCTCTTTGGCCGAGCCGCGGATATTCTGACGGATCACTACAACGGCTCGTCCGAAAAAGTGTGGCGTTACAGTCCCGCATACATTCGAGGACTTCTTAAAGCCAATGGCTTTGAAATTCGCCAGACACACGGAATCCATACATGGTCTGCGTTGGCAAAACGACTGGGCACCAGCGAGGCGCGGGCGCTCAGGATGCAAAGATGGCTTGAAATAGTGAGACTTCCATCGATCTGGGCCGACATCCTCACGATCGTTGCCGTGAAAGAGACATCCGCGAGATGATAACTAGAAGAAGGCGTCTAGATGTATCCGTGTTCTCGCCAAGACAATAGACCGCGGCTACGGCGAGCACAAAAGGAACGAGCATCCAACTACTACCCAACAGCGACTGCGCGCCCAGCATAACTAACATGACGACCAGAACCCTGGGCATCTTTGGCCCGAATATCTTTCCTAGCAAAGCCGTGATCTGTGGTTGACGCCTCGCAATACGGGTCAGCAACGATCGCCGGTCATCCCCATGCGTACCGAACGTATCGTCTCCGCTTATTTTGGAGACTTCAGACGAGTGCAATTCATTGATCAAAAGCTCTCGCTTGCGGAAGCTTTCAGCATCCAGGAACGGACGATCCCAACGCAGGTAGTGTTTGAAGTAGATGCATCGAAGAATGGTTCTGACTTCGCAAGAGGACAAATCCTTACGTCCGTTAGGCAATGAGACCATCAAGTCCGCAGGATAGCTGACGGCACCATCGTAACTTTGGAGGACTGGATACCTATAAGGAAAATCAACAATTCTAAAGCCTAGCCGTTTAAAGTAAGAAATCAGCTTCTTGTCGGCTGTCCATTCACCCGAGGCAGTTCGCTTTCTTGCAACCTCAAAGACAATGCTGAACTCGGGACGGTAGTTCTGGGCCAAGTGATCCCTGATGCTCTCGACTGCCTCGCTCGGCAGTAGACCTGAACGAGTCTGGTCTCTTAAGCAGAGATACTCAAAGAAGAAAATGTGTTCTTCTCGGAAGTAGCTGTACTGCAAGTATCCGATCACATCGCCTTCGTTCTGAATCGCAAAGCAACGAAATTCGTCCGCCAGCGTCTCACGGCTATGGTCGATCCAATAAAGTATCTGGCGCTCCGGATTTTGCGCCTCGGGCAATATGCTTTCCCGATAAATGCTGAGTGCCGCGTTAAGCCGGCGGACGCCCCGGTCCGTCCTGTCGATCGCCTTGAGCTCCATGGAGACCAATAATTCCGAGTTATGTGTTCTTCGGCAGCAGATTGTCGTGGTGTTTACCATTAACGAATCTGAGCCCATCCCAACCCCGGTTGTATTGCGATAGAGACTGGCTGCCTTTGCGCGGATGGAGTGTGTTTGATGCTGGTCAGCTCAGCGGTTGCCGAGTACTTGAGGTATTGTGCGGTTGAACGGCAGCTGTCCGCGCACAGCCTGGAAGCCTATGCCGTGGATCTGAACGATTTTCATCGATTTTTGGGTCTAGATCGCCCTTTGGAATCGGTTGGTAGTGCAGATCTTGGAGCGTATCTTTCCGATCTGTTAGAACGTCGAAGGCTTTCGATTTCGACTGCGCGTCGACGTTTCGCTTGCCTGCGCACATTTTTTCGGCGGATGGCCGGCTCGGGGCGCGCTGCGGATCCGTTTCAGGGTTGGCGTCTGGAACTTCCGCGACGAATGCGGTTGCCTCGTTGTCTATCGCAGCATGAGGTTCGGGGGGTATTATCAAGCTTGGCAGGCGCGCAGAGGGTGACATCTTCGTCATCAGCACCGGTTTTGATCGCGGTTCGCCTGATGATCGCAACCGGCATAAGGGTAGGTGAACTCTGCAAGATACTCGTTTCCGATGTCGCACCTGAGGCGACGCGCGTCAGAATTCGCGGTAAGGGAGCAAGGGATCGACACGTGTATGTCTCCGATGCTGGGCTTCGCTCCGAGCTCTTGCAACTATTAGAGACGCGTGCAAAGCAGCCGACAAGGGACGCGCATCTTTTTGTGAACCGACTAAAGCGGCCGATGCGATCCCAGTCGGTTCGCGTCGCTCTTCGTCGCCATTCTGAAGCGTCGAGTAACCGACGCCGGATTACGCCGCACATGTTACGTCACACGGCCGCAACTCTATTGATCGAGCGCGGCGTAGATATTCGCTTTGTTCAAAAATTGCTTGGACATTCTAGCATTTCAACGACCGAAATTTATACCCACGTGTCGGATGAAGCTCTTAGAGCAAGCTTAGAGAAAGCTGACGTCCTGGCCAACCTGGCAGCGTAGCTCATCTAGGCCGGCAGCCCGCAGATAACAGCGCAGGGGGGCGCACTTTGCCGCCGCGGAGCAGTTCCGCGCATTCAGCCGCTTCCGGGGCCAACGCGGGGGCGCCCTACTGGGCAGGCCGGCTTCCTAAGCGGTTCGAGGCCCAACAGCGTTTGCGGAGGCGGCTTTTCTTTTTCCTCGATCCGGATGATCTGAAACCGGGGGACCATTTCCGGGGCCGAGCTATCAAAACGGCCCCCGCCATACAGCGCTTGTGGCTCCAAGTTCGCCCAAAAGTCGGTAGAGCAAATTCCGTTCAAGTTGAACGGTGTCCTGCGGCAAGGAAGTCGTTGGCGCATTCGTTTGGCGTGAAGCTCGGAATCGGAAGGCGTCGGCGATCGCTTCTTGCTAGGTATAGAATCCGGGAACCGGGTAGCGCCCGGTCAGGATGAAGCAGCCCAGATCTTTCAGCTTGTAGTCGATCGGATCGTGCAATGAATGGGTTCGCAGGTTGCGCCAATAGCGGTCAAAGCCATAGCGTGCGTGGGTAGCTCGCGCGCCTGTAACGTCGAACAGTCGTGTCGCGATATCGAGCCCCGCCTTCGCCGCGGCAACTTTAAAGGTGGCGATTGCCACCGCCGCCTCTCCTCTACCTTCGGCGGCAAGTTTGTCGCCCTCATCCCAGGCAGCCTGCAACTGCGCAAGCGCACGCTCCGAGAGGGCCTCGGCGCCAGCAAGCGCGACATGAAACTCGCCATAGTGTTGTTGAATATAGGCATCTTCCAGCGCTGTCTCGACACCCGATCCCGGCCAGGGCCGCGACTGCTCTCGCGTGAAAGCAATCGCCTGCTCAAGCGCTCCCTGCGCAATGCCCAGGTAGATCATGCCCAGCACGGTCTGGGCGAGGCAGGCGCGGAGCGACGCACGTGTACCGAAGGGACCGGGTGGCCCCAGCACTTCGTGCTGCGCCACTGCAACACGCTCAAAGGTCACGGTGCCGCTGTCGGTCTGCCGCTGGCCCATATTGTCCCAGTCGTCCAGTACAGTGATGCCTTCACGCACCGTTGGCAAGGCAGTGATGTGGAATCCGCCTTGGGCATCTTGTGTTGAAACCAGCAGGCGATCCGAGTCTCGAGCGCCCGAACAAAAGCTCTTGATGCCGTCGAGGCAGAATCCTGCACCGTCTGCCGTGAGGTGTGTACGCAAGTCCCGCGGATTGAGCGCGTTGCCCCAAAACCAGCCTTGTTCGACCGTGCCACGCAGCAGCGATGCCTGCTGTTCAGGACTAGCATAGAGCAGGATCGAGCCGATTTGGAGATGTTGGAAGGCGAAGAGATGGGCGAGCGAGGAATCGACCTGCGCCAACTCCCGCACCGCGCCGAAGGTATCGATCCAGGATGCGCCGATACCGCCATACTCGCGAGGCACGGACAATAGAAGCAGGCCGGAGCGGCGCAGAAGATCGCGCTCCGCCTTGGCGGTACCTCCGCTGCGGTCGCGAGCGACCGCAGTCTTCGCCAATTGACCACGCACTTTCGACAGAACCGAGCGCCACCCAGCCCCACGAGATTTCACGCTCGAGAATTCTTCCACGGAAGATCTACCCCTACGCACAACGCGTCACGATGCAGTCCGCCAGTGACCCGTTGTGGCGGCTTGACGGCAGCAACACCAAGAGCAACTCGGCCACGCGAGGCCGTCTTCGAGAAGAGGTGTAGACCGAAAGCTCTAAGGCGTCGATACCCAACGCCTCTTTCATTCGCTTGTTGGTGAAAGCGTAGATTGATCGAAATGTGCGATCAGTTGTGATGCTTGATCGAGCTGCTCACGCATCGGCTTTCTTTAAAGATGCCACGGCCTGTGCTCGGTGATATGAATTGATGTGAGGCGAGACGATTTGCGCTGTTCAAGTTCTGCAGAGTGATGGGCCGAGAGAAATCTTTGCCGGAGCCGGACGCAGAAAAGGGCTTCATATCAGGACTTTCGATGCAGTCGTTGCCAGCGGCGACGAGCGAGCTGTCCCTCACGAGATCTGCATCGTGCTGCAACAAACGATCCGTTTGCCGCAAATCTAAGGAAGCGATTTTTACGAGTGCGACGAAAAAGAGTTGATCTTGGACTCGCGCGCTCGTTGTTTCTCTGAGACTATTGATCGTCGATCAATGGTGCTCGAGAGGGGGAGCTCGATGACTTGCAATGATCTCGTCGATGAGGCCGCAGGCTCCGATGCATGTGGAACCGTGTGTCGCATGGCGCGTGCGCCGATCTGTTGACGATGTCAATCTCGCATCGACTTAACTGCACCGCAGATCGCCAAGACGCCTCCAAATCTTAGCCTAGTTTCGAAGCAGGCATGCAATCGTTCGTATCGAGCGACGTGAATGCGGTGTGCTGCCTGATTTCCGCCCGTTGTCCACATCGTCGCAAGCCAATTCACGTGAGGTAACAGCATGACCACGAACAGCAACCCGATCAGATTTGCTTACTGGGTCCCGAATGTATCCGGCGGCCTTGTTATTTCTTCTATCGAGCAGCGCACCAGTTGGGACATCGACTACAATCGCAAGCTTGCCCAGATCGCCGAGAAGGCCGGCTTCGACTACGCCTTGAGCCAAATCCGCTTCACTGCGGGCTACGGTGCCGACAAGCAGCACGAATCCGTCAGCTTCTCGCACGCACTTCTTGCTGCGACCGAGAAGCTCAACGTCATCGCTGCGATCCTTCCCGGGCCGTGGAATCCAGCGCTGGCCGCGAAGCAGATCGCAACCATCAGCCAGCTGACCAACGCCCGCGTTGCGGTCAATATCGTCTCGGGCTGGTTCCGCGGTGAATTCCATGCCATTGGCGAGCCGTGGCTCGATCACGACGAGCGCTATCGCCGCTCGGAAGAGTTCATCAATGCACTGCGTGGGATCTGGAGCCAGGAGAGCTACACTCTAGGTGGTGATTTCTACCGATTCCGCGATTATTCGCTCAAGCCGAAGCCGCTCGATCCTCTACCGGAGATTTTCCAGGGCGGCTCCTCGCGCGCGGCGCGCGACATGGCGGCGCGGGTGTCAGATTGGTATTTCACAAATGGCAACACGCCGGACGGGCTGAAGGCGCAGGTCGACGACATCAGGGCCAAGGAAAAGGCGTTTGGCAAGAGCTGGCGAACCAAGATTGCCATCAACGCATTCGGCATCGTCCGGCAGACCGAAGAGGAAGCCAAGGATGTCCTCCAGGAGATCCTCGACAAGGCAATCCCGGAAGCGGTGGGCGGTTTCCATCACGAGGTCCAGAATGCCGGAAATGCCAGCCCCGAGCGCGAGGGCAATTGGGCCAGATCCACCTTCCAGGATCTGGTTCAATACAACGACGGTTTCCGCTCGAACCTGATCGGCACGCCGCAGCAGGTCGCCGAGCGCATCATCGAGCTCAAGCGGGCCGGTGCCGATCTCATCCTGCTCGGCTTCCTGCATTTCCAGGAAGAAGTCGAATATTTCGGCGAGCATGTGATCCCGCTGGTTCGCGAACTCGAGGCCCAGAACGCGCCACACGCTCAGGCGGCGGAATAGGCGGGAAGGGCGACGTATGAGCCTGATTGCGACAGCAGGAGGTGACTCCCTGATCGTGGCGCGTGCGCGCGCCACCGAACCCTCGCGGGTCGCGGGGGGAACGCCTCGCGCCGCGGACGCTGTGCGCGTCGCCGACGCTGGTGTGCCGGTATTGACGCTGCAGGGCATCTCACTCAGTTTTGGCGGCGTGACTGCGCTTGACGGCATCGAGCTTGCCGTTGCGAAGGGCGAGATCCGCGCCATCATTGGTCCGAACGGGGCCGGGAAGAGCTCGCTGCTCAATGTGGTGAGTGGGCTCTACCGACCCGATCGGGGCGTGGTGCAGCTCGGCAGCGAACGGTTCAGGCATGTGCCGACCGCGCGGCTCGCCGCGGTCGGCGTGGCGCGCACATTTCAGAACCTTGCGCTGTTCAAGGGCCTGCCGGTGCTCGACAACGTCGTGATGGGCCTCGTGCACCGCCGACGGGCCGGCTTCGTGCGGCAGATCCTGTCGACGCCACAGGCACGTCGCGAGGAAGCCGAGGCTCGCGCCGCCGCCGAGGAAGCAATTGCATTTCTTCACCTCGACGCGGTCAAACATCAGCTCGCAGGCGGACTCCCTTATGGAATCCTGAAACGGGTTGAGCTGGCACGAGCGATGGTCGCACGCCCGCAGCTGTTGCTGCTGGACGAGCCGTTCGCCGGCGTGACCCTCGGGGAGAAGCGGGATTTGGCAGCACACGTCCGCAATGCACGCGACGCGTATGGCACCACCGTTGTGCTGATCGAGCACGACATGGGGGTCGTTATGGGCCTCTCCGATCGAATCGCGGTTCTTGATTACGGCCGCAAGATCGCCGACGGCTCGCCGGATGAGGTTCGGTCCGACCAGGCGGTGATCGACGCTTATCTCGGTGTGGATCATGAGGGCGAGACGGAGCTTGTGATCTGATGTTCGACTACCAGTTCTTCATCGAGGTCCTTGTCGGCGGGCTGTTATCCGGCGTCATGTACTCGCTGGTCGCGATCGGCTTCGTGCTGATCTACAAGACGTCCGGCGTTTTGAATTTCGCCCAGGGAGCGATGCTGCTGTTCGCGGCCCTCACCTTCGTGAGCCTGGTCGAGCGCGGCGTGCCGTTCTGGCTGGGCGCGGGGGTCACGCTCGTGATCATGGTGGCTCTCGGCGTGGCCGTCGAGCGCGTCGTGCTGCGGCCGCTGGTCAATCAGTCGCCGATGACGCTGTTCATGGCGACGCTGGGCCTTTCTTATGTCATCGAGGGCGCCGCGCAGCTGTTGTGGGGCACCCAGGTCCACGGCCTCGACCTCGGCATCAACGATATCCCGTTCGAGGTGGACGGCGTCCTGATCAGCCAGTTCGACCTGTTCGCTGCGGGGATTGCCGGGGCGCTGGTCACCGCCTTTGCGCTGTTCTTTCGCTACACCCGAACCGGGCTGGCGTTCCGCGCGGTCGCCGATGATCAGTTCGCCGCACTGGCGGTGGGACTGCGGCTGTCCCGCGTCTGGGCGGCGGTGTGGACCGCAGCGGGGATCGTCGCACTTGTCGCTGGCCTGTTGTGGGGCGCGCGTCTCGGTGTGCAGTTTTCGCTTTCGCTCGTCGTGCTCAAGGCGCTGCCCGTACTGGTGCTCGGTGGCTTCGATTCGGTGGCGGGCGCCATCGTCGGGGGCCTCCTGATCGGCGCCATCGAGAAGCTGGCCGAGGTCTATGTCGGCCCGCTGTTTGGCGGCGGCATCGAGGCGTGGGCGGCCTATGTGGTGGCGCTCGCTTTCCTGCTGCTGCGTCCGTCAGGGCTGTTTGGACAGAAGCTGGTGGAAAGGGTCTGACCGATGACCACGTCCATTCGTTCCGCTACTGTGCGCTGGCTCACGCCGAATCGCTTCGGTCTCGCGGTTCTGCTGATCGCCGCCTACGCCATCATTCCGTTCGCGGGCTCTGGCTACCTGTTAGATGCGGTGCTGACGCCGTTTCTCGCGCTCGCGCTCGCGGCTCTGGGCCTCAACCTGCTCACCGGCTATGCCGGGCAGGTCTCGCTCGGGTCGGCCGCGTATCTTGCGGTGGGCGCTTATGCCGCCTATAATTTCAATCTGAGGGTGCATGGCGTGCCGTTTCTCGCCAGCCTCGTGGCCGCAGGCTTTGTCGCTGCTGCGGTGGGGATCGTATTTGGTCTCCCAAGCTTGCGACTGCGCGGCTTCTACCTCGCGGTGTCGACGTTGGCGGCGCAGTTCTTTGTGCAGTGGGCGCTCACCAAGTTCGGCTGGTTCTCGAACCACAATCCATCCGGTGTGATCGACGCGCCGTCGCTGGCGGTGGCCGGCCTGAGCTTCTCCGGCGCAGTCGGGCGCTACGTCTTCTCGCTGACCGTCGTTGTTGTTGCGACGCTGCTCGCGATCCGGCTGCTGCGCTCGCAAGTTGGGCGGAACTTCATCGCTCTGCGCGACCACGAGGTCGCGGCCAAGGTGATCGGCGTGCCGCTGCTGCGCACCAAGCTGCTCGCCTTCGGGGTTTCGTCGTTCCTAATCGGCGTCGCCGGAGTGCTGTGGGCCTTTGCCTACCTGCGCACCGTAGAGCCCGCCGGCTTCAACCTGGACCGCTCGTTCCAGATCCTCTTCATCATCATAATCGGCGGCCTGGCTTCGATCCGCGGCGCGTTTCTCGGCGCGGCGTTCATCGTCGTGTTCCCGCTGCTGCTCTCGCGTTTTGGCGCCGCACTGCTCGGCAACGTCTTCGATTCCGGCGTGCTGGAGATGAGCCAGCGCATCGTCATCGGCGCACTGATCATCGGCCTGCTGATCGCCGAGCCGCGCGGCTTGATCGCGCTGGTCGATCGCGTCGCGGACAAGATCCGGCGCCGGCTTTTCCGTCCGCAGCCCGGTCCCATCCACTGTTGAATTGTCCCCTGAACGAAAGGAAAAGTTATGCTTCTGTCCAAATCCCTCCGTAGTGCTGCGCTTGCGGCAGCCATCGCCATCGGCGCTGAGTTGCCGGTCCACGCCGATGAGCAGTTTTTTCCGCTGCAGAGCTACCGGGTCGGCCCCTACGCGGCCGGCGGCACCGGCTTCTTCGGCGGCTTCATTGACTATCTCAACCTGATCAATATCCGCGATGGCGGCGTCAACGGCGTCAAGCTGACCTGGGAGGAGGGTGAGACGCAGTATGAGGTCGAGCGCGGCGTTGAGGTCTATGAGCGGCTGAAGAACCATCCGGGCGTTGCGGCCTGGAATCCGCTTTCGGTCGGGATCGCCTATGCGATGATCGATCGCATCACCAAGGACAAGGTGCCGTTGATCACCATCAACCACGGCCGTACCGATTCCACCGACGGTCGCGTGTTCCCTTATGTGTTTCCGCTTCTGCTCAATCCCTACAGCGAGACGTCGGGTATCGTGAACTACATCGCCACGCGCGAGGGCGGCACCGATAAGCTCAAGGGCAAGAAGATCGTCGTGCTCTATCACGGCTCGCCCTATGGCAAGGAGACTATCCCGATCTATCAGCTGCTCGCCGCCAAATACGGCTTCTCCCTGGAGCAAATCGAAGTGCCGCATCCCGGCAACGAGCAGCAGTCACAGTGGCTGTCGATCCGTCGTGCCAAGGCCGACTACGTGGTCTTGCGCGGCTGGGGCGTGATGAACCCGGTGGCACTGAAGACGGCGCAGAAGGTCGGCTTCCCGATCGATCACATCATCGGCAATGTCTGGTCGAATTCGGAGGAGGACGTCATTCCCGCGGGCGATGCTGCCAAGGGCTATGTCGCGATCACGACGCAGGCCTCCGGCGCCGAATATCCAGTGCTGCAGGAGATCATCAAGACCGTCTACGGCGCCGGCAAGGGCAATCTCGACGACAAAAAGCGGATCGGCAGCGTCTATCACAACCTCGGCATCGTCAACGGCATCCTCAATGTCGAGGCGATCCGGATCGCCCAGCAGAAATTCGGCAAGCGCACGCTGACCGGTGATGAGGTGCGGTGGGGCTTGGAGCATCTGCAGCTCGATCCGGCGCGAGTCGAGGTGCTGGGCGCCAAAGGGTTGTTCCATTCCATCAACGTGACCTGGGACAACCACGAAGGCGATGGCCGCGTGACCTTCCAGCAGTGGGATGGCACGAAGTGGAAGGTGGTGTCGGACTGGATCGCGCCAGACTGGACTTCACTGCGGCCGATCATCGAGAAGTCCGCGGTGGCTTACGCGGCTGAACACAACATCAAAATCCGTACCTCTGACGACACGGCAGTCGGCCAATAAAGGGACCCGCGACGACCAGGAGCCGGTGCGCCGGTTCCTGGTCCAGAAAATCCGGAGCATCGCCATGAGCGATCATCTTCTCATTCTCGAAGGCTTGGCTGCGACCTACAACCACGCTATTCGCGCGCTGTCCGATGTCTCGCTCACGGTGCGCCGCGGCGAGATCGTGACCCTGCTCGGCGCCAACGGTGCGGGCAAGTCGACCACGCTCAAGGCGATTTCCAACCTGCTGCATGCCGAGCGCGGCCAGCTCACGCACGGGCGCGTCGCGTTCGACGGGCGCGATACCGCCGCGCTCACGTCGGCCGATCTGGTGCGCCTCGGTCTCGTCCCGGTGCTAGAGGGCCGCCACTGCTTTCGTGCGCTCAACGTCGAGGAGAACCTGGTGGCCGGCGGCATCGGAGGGGGCTTGTCGCGCGGCGAGATCGCGGCAGGACTTGAGCGCATCTACACATTATTTCCTCGCCTGAAGGAGCGCCGGCGTTCTGCCTCGGGCCTCACCTCGGGCGGTGAACAGCAAATGACGGTGATTGGCCGCGCCTTGATGTCGCGGCCACGGCTCCTGGTGCTGGACGAACCGTCGATGGGCCTTGCGCCGCTTGTGGTCGAGACGATCTTCAGGACCCTGAAGCGGCTCAACCGCGAAGAAGGATTGTCGATCCTGGTCGCCGAGCAGAACTCGACAGTGGCGCTGCGTTACGCCGACCGCGCTGCCGTGCTCGAAGGCGGTTCGACGGCGCTGTCGGGCGACGCTGCTGATCTGCGCGGGCGCGCCGAGATCAAGGCGCTCTATCTCGGGAGTCCTGAGGAGAGCGCGGCACATCTTGCCGCCTTGCGCGGTCCGTCACCGGCCGATCACGCGGCCGCTTGAACAGTTGCATTGGAAGACACTGAGGAGATTGTCATGAGCAAGAACAACCTCGCGCGCGCGGCAGACGACGATGTCTATTCGCGCCTCGACGAAGCGATAGAGACGACGGTCAAGCTCCATGCCGGGCGCAACGACCTCGAAGGCCGGTTTCCGAGAGAAAATCTTCAGGCGCTGGCGGTGGCCGGATGGACCGGAGTCCTCAACGAGCCCCGTTTCGGCGGGCTCGGATTGAGCCATGGCGACTTCGCGGAGGCTGCCTATCGGATCGGTCGGCATGATGCGTCGACGGGCCTCGTTTACGTCATGCACGTCGGTGCAGCGCAGACCATCAACCTGTTCGGCAATGATGACCAGAAGGAGCGTTGGCTCAAGGCGAAAGGCGGCACCTTGCTCGGCACCTATTCGACTAGCGAGCGGGCGTCGGGCGGACATTGGTGGTACAACTTCTCCGAAGCTTCGCGTGACGGCGAGAACTATGTCGTCAACGCGGAGAAATCCTTCACGACGAGCTCGGGTCAGGCCGACTTTTACGTGATGCAGACGCGCTCTCCCGGCGCCAAGGACCAGACCGATATCTCTTTCTTCATCGTCGACGGCAAGGCGCCCGGAATCGAAGCCGGCCCCTGGGAGGCGCTCGGCGTGCGGGCAAATCACTCCGGACCGATCCGCTATGCGGACGTCAAGGTTCCAAGCCGCGACCGGCTCGGCGCTGAGGGGCAGGGCAAGGAGATCATCTATGACGGTGTCTCTCCGGTTTATCTGATCGGTCTCGGGGCCGTCTGGGAGGGGGTCGCACGTGGTGTTCTCAATGCGGCGGTCGCCCATACTTCGAGCTTCGTTCACAAGGACAAGAACAAGAACTTGTCGGACTACCAGGCGATCCGTCAGGAGCTCGGCGCAGCGAAGGTGCTGGTCGAAACCTTGCGCCCATGGCGTAACGAGCTCGCCGCCAAGCTGGATGAGTTGTGGCGCGCTGGAAAGCCGCAGAGCGAGATCCTGATTCCATTGACGGAGTTCAAGGTCCACGCCGCCGAGGTAGCCAACAAGGTGGCGGCCGCGGCGTTGACTGTAACCGGTGGTTACGGTTATCGGCGCGGGCCGATCGAGCGGTCGTTTCGCGATGCCCGAGCCGGTATCGCCATGGGGCCGTCCAACGTGATCGCGCGGGACTGGATCGGCAAGTCCCTGGTCGGGCTGCCACTTGAGCTGTTCTACGAGGGAGGGGAATAGTGGAAGTCATGCCCGCGGGTTCTGCCCTTCAGCGCAGGAGGACGCATCGCCCTCCAATGGCCGCCTTGAAGCGCTCCGCGGCAGCGGCACGCGCTTCATCGAGCGCAACGGTATCCGCGATGAACTGATCCGCCGAACTTCGCTTCCATGTTGAGTGCGGTAAGAGTTGCAGCAGGAAAATCCTTCAGGTTTTCCGTAACGACCATTGCCGCCTGGGTCTTGATGGCCGCAGCGAAGACGTGCGCATCGTCGGGATCATAGGTCGTGCTATCACGACCGGAGACCTCGAGAATTTCGGTGGCCCCACCTTCCATTTGCCGAGCGTTTCCTTGTTGCGGAAGATGGAGAACGTATTGTCGTTGTCCGAATTGGCGATCGCCGCCGTCGCCTCGATTTCAATCATCATGCCCGCATGGGCGAGCTGGGAAAAGTTCGCGATCGTGAGGGCCGGCCGAGGCTGGTCGGCGTATCGCTGATCGATGCATCTGTAGAGGTCGCCGACGTTGCGGGCGTCGGTCAATAGACTCTGAGCATGACGATGTCAGCCAGCCCCGCATTTCGGTTCACCAGCATCCAGCCGATCTTGTCGAGGGCATAGTCGCACTGCTTGGCGAATTCGCCCCGAAAGCGGACTTCGGGCGCATATTGGGTGGTGCTGTCCCCGTCTTCAGCGCCGACACCCCACACAAAAATTGTCCGGTTTCGTCCCGCGATCGTGGCAATGTCGCTAAAGTGCCCCTGATGCGAGGGGACCAGGCTGAAGGCGAGCTTGGAGAATTGCTGGTCATCAGCCCGCAAGGGCGAAGACAACAAGTGCAAAGAGCCAAGTGTCGCGAGAACAAGAGACTGGATGCTGCTTGTCTTCACTGCAGCTTCCGTAGCCTGTTGTAATCACGCGGGCTCAAACTGCGTCGCGTCCCGGGTTTGTACCAGCAAAACGCAAAGCCTACAGTCGAACAAGCCTAACCTGCAGATATGGTCTATCTGATATTTAGATGGAGTCAGCCCGCTGTGGCTGTACTGGACCCGAGCGCCACGAAACGCATCAGGTGATCGGACGCTCGGTCCTGATTGTAGGCCAGGTAGAGATCGCTCTTGGCTTCAGCCGAGGTCAGCGGGCGCCGCACGACATCGCTCACGACGATCTGTCCATAGCATTTCGGCAGCACGGCAACCCCCAAGCCCGCGGCCACGAGGCCCAGAATGGCGCCACCGTCCTCGGCTTCCTGAACCACCTTGGGCGTGAACCCCGCGCTTCCGCAGAGATGCACGACGTGGCCGTTCAATCCGCGTCGACTGGCGCTTGCGAAGAAGATGAACGGCAGCTGCTTTAGCGCCGGTACGGCGATGGGACCGCGCTCGCGCACTAGCGGATGATCCGTCGGTGCAAACAACTCCAGCGGGTCGGACCAGAGCCGACGAATAGTTACATTCTTGGGGAGCGGATATGTCGGGGACGGTCGCAGGAATCCGAGATCCAGCCGCCGGCCGGTCAGCATCTCGGCCTGTTCACTGGTGGAAGCATGAAGCAGCTCGAGGCGTATCTCCGGATAGGTTTGCGAAAAGCGTCGCAGGATCTTCGAGAACGACGCATGGATCGGAGCTGAGCCTGTATAGCCGATGCGAAGCAGGCCCACTTCTCCGCGCGCAGCCCGCTGGGCCGTTCCGATCGCGTGATCGAGCTTGGCAAGCGCCTCGCGCGCCTGTTCAAGCAGGATCTGTCCGGCCTGGGTCAACTCGACGCCGCGGCGTTGGCGCAGAAAGAGCGGCGCGCCCACATCATGCTCAAGGGCCTTGATCTGGAGGCTGAGGGGAGGCTGGCTGAGGTTGAGACGGCGCGCAGCCCTGCTGAAATTCAGCTCCTCGGCGACTGCGATGAAATAGCGAAGCTGTCGGATGTCCATCCTGGTATTTAAGAATCATATGGGTAACGCCGTCAAATCAGTATTGGACGAAATTGGAACATCGCGGCAATCCTGTGCTCAGCGTAGAAATCGAGGGGCAGTCACGGCCGCGGTCGCGACTCCGCCGAGCGAGGATAGATGGCAGACCTACCAAACGAAGTGGAGATCCAGGAGGAGGGCCCGCGAGAAGGCTTTCAGATCGAACCGAGACCGATTGCCTCCGCGGACAAGATTCGCCTCATCGAGGCTTTGGCGCAAACTGGACTTCGCCACATCCAGGTTTGCTCCTTCGTCAATCCTCGCCTCGTGCCCGGATGGGCGGATGCCGATGACGTTGCCGCAGGCTTTCGGCCGGCGCCCGGCGTTCACTATGTCGGGCTCTGGTTCAACGACAAGGGGCTCGATCGGGCGCTCGCACATTCGGACAGGCTGACGCTTTCCGGCTCGATTGCGCTGTCCGCGTCCGATGCGTTCACCCGCAAGAACCTGCATCGCAGCCACGCCGAAAATCTGGAGGCGATGCGCAGGCAGACCCTCCTTCATCTGTCGAAAAACGTTCCGGTTCGGCGGATCGGGGTTATGGCGGCGTTCGGTTGCAATTTCCAGGGCGATATCACACCGGCGCAGGTCATCTCTGCTCTTCGCGATGGCTTTCGCATTGCGGATGAAAGCGGTGTCACGATCGGCAACATCTCCCTGTCGGACACGATGGGCTGGGCGACGCCGCTACGCGTCGAAAAGCTTCTCGGGGAGGTGCGAAGCAGGTGGCCGCATCAGCAGATCACGCTGCATCTGCACGACACCCGCGGGTTAGCGATCGCCAACGCGATGGCGGGCCTGCGCATGGGAGTGACGAAATTCGACTCGACCGTCGGCGGATTGGGCGGTTGTCCCTTCGCCGCGCACAAGGGCGCGGCCGGCAACATCTGCACCGAAGAGCTCGTGCTGCTTTGCGAGGAGATGGGAATTAGTACGGGCGTTGATCTCGATGCGTTGATCGAAGTCGGACGGATGGCGGAAGAGATCGTCGGCCATCAGCTGCCAAGCGAGCTCCTCCACGCCGGAAGCCTCAATTCACTTCGGAGCAAGGCGACAGGTGTCCACTAAACCGCTTGTGGGACTGAAGGTCCTCGAGTTCAGCCACACGATCATGGGGCCGTGCGCCGGCTTGATACTAGCCGATCTCGGGGCCGATGTGATCAAGGTCGAGCCCGCGCCCGACGGCGACCACACGCGCTGTTTGCCTGGTTTCGGCGCAGGTTTTTTTGCCGGTTTCAACCGCAATAAGCGCAGTATCGCGATCAACCTGAAGCATCCCGAGGGACGCGCGACGGTCCATCGGCTGGTGAAGGACGCCGATATCGTCATCGAGAACTACGCGCCTGGCGCGATGGAGCGGCTGGGGTGCGGCTATGCTGACCTGGAAGCGATCAATCCACGTCTGATCTATCTGGCGCTCAAAGGTTTCCTCGCGGGTCCCTACGAGCATCGGCCGGCGCTCGATGAGGTCGTGCAGTTTCAGGCGGGGCTCGCCTATATGACAGGCCCTGCGGGGCGGCCGTTACGCGCGGGTGCTTCCGTCAACGATATCACAGGCGCAATCTTCGGCGTCACGGCCGCACTCGCAGCGGTTCGCGAGCGCGACGCGACCGGGCGAGGCCAGCGGATCAGCAGCGCATTGTTCGAGAGCGCGGCGTTCTTCATGGTCACACACATGGCAGGCGCGGTCGCAAGTGGACATCCGCCAAAACCCATGCCGGAGCGCCACCATGCTTGGGCAATCTACGACGTCTTCAACGCGAGCGACGATCAGATTTTCATCGGCGTCACCAGCGACAAGCAATGGATCCGGTTCACCGAGCAATTCGGGCTCGCCGCCCTCGGCGATAATCCGGATCTCGCCACCAACGTCATGCGGGCGAGCCATCGCAGCTGGCTCATACCCGCCGTGCAGGAAGCGCTTGCCCCGTTCTCGAAGGCGGTAATTGCCGAACGTTGTGAACGCGCGGCCGTCTCATGGGCGCCGGTCGGCAAGCCGACGGACCTGTTCAACGATCCGCATCTCGCCAGTCATGGCGGGCTGATAGATGTTGCGATCCGCACCGTCGAAGGCACAACGGAGATGACGCGGCTTCCCGCCATGCCCGTCGAATTCGGCTCGGAACGCGAGCGACCAGGACTGGCCCGCCAACCGCCACGTCTAGGGGAGCATACAGACGAAATTTTGATCGATGCCGGCTTCGACCGGCGCGAAATCGAGAGGCTGGTAAGGGAACAAGTCATCGTCGCGACGCCGTAGGTCGCGTGCTGAACAAGAAAAACAAATCGAGGCAGAGGGAGGATTAACGCATGCATAGGCCGGCGACACGAACGACCGTAGCACCCGCGGATGGCAGCGGAGCGAGGGCGCTGGACACCGATGACCCATCGGCTGCGGCCGTGATCAATGCGCGCCTTGACCGTCTTCCGATGAGCCGGCCGATCTGGAAGCTCGTCTTGATGGTCGCCCTCGCCGCCTGGTTCGAGATCTACGACGTCTTCTTCACCGCCTACATCGGACCAGGGCTCGTCAGAAGCGGAATTTTCACGACCTCGACTTCGCATTTCTTCGGCTTCGCCGGACTGGGAGCTTTCGTGGCCGCCATGTTTGCTGGCCTGTTCGTCGGAACGCTCGTGTTTGGCCAATTGGCCGATCGCTTCGGGCGCCGAGTCGTCTTCACGGGCGCGCTGCTCTGGTATACGGCAGCAGCCGCCTTGCTGGCCTGTCAACACAGCGCAGAGTGGATCATCTTCTTTCGGTTTCTCACGGGAATCGGCGCCGGTGCGGAGATCGTGACGATCGACTCCTACACGACTGAGGTCGTGCCGGCGAATTCGCGCGGAAGATCGTTTGCATTCCTACAGGCGATACAATTGTCCGCCGTTCCGACCGTCGCGCTGGTCGCTTGGTGGTTCGTGCCGACGGCTCCCCTTGGCTTTGACGGATGGCGCTGGGTCATCTGGATCGGGTGTCTGGGCGCGGTGGCCGTCTGGTTCATCCGCCTCGGCCTGCCGGAAAGCCCGCGCTGGCTGGCGCAGAGGGGCCGTATCGCCGAGGCGGATGCGATCGTTTCCCGTCTTGAACACGAGATCGTCGCGCGCACCGGTACGTCTTTGTCCGAGCCGGAGCCTCATCCTCCCGTGGCCCAGGAGCAGAAAGTGAACTTTGCCGAGCTCTGGCAATCCCAATATCGAGGCCGTACCATCATGATGCTGGTGTTCAACTTTTTTCAGTCGATTGGATATTACGGCTTTGCAAGCTGGATTCCGACCCTCCTGATCGCCAAGGGCATCAACGTCACGCACAGTCTGCTCTATTCCTTCGTGATTGCGATCGCGAATCCTATTGGACCGCTGCTCTCGATGTCATTCGCCGAGCGGATCGAGCGCAAGTGGATCGTGGTGGGATCCGCCTCAGCGATGGCGGTCATTGGAATAATATTCTCCAAGCAAGAAGACGCAGCTCTCATCGTCGCCCTGGGCGTTGCCATGGCCTTGGCAAGCAATTGTCTCACATTTTCCTATCGCGCCTATCAGGCGGAACTCTTCGCCACGCGCATGCGCAGGCGCGCGATTGGTGTGGTCTATTCGATCAGCCGCATCAGCGCGATGTTTTCGGGTTCCTGATCGCGTTCTGCCTCCGCGATTACGGTGTGACCGGCGTGTTCGCCTTGATCGCGGGGGCCATGGCGATCGTCGTTGTTACGATCGGTGTATTCGGCCCGCGCACCAATGGACTGAAGCTCGAGGCGGTTTCAGGGTAGCTGGCGCACAGTGACAAGACGTCGAGAACGAAGCCATTGTGGTCGGCAGCGCGACAGAGCCAATTCTTGTTCGCCCGCCATCGAGATAACGATTTCTTTCAGATGCCATCTGTCTCCGCGCGCGGGAGCCGCTGACGGATCCGATCGGAGAACGCCCTTACAGAACTCCCGTCCCACTGGCGCATGGTTTCATAGGTCAAGCCAATGCAACGCGCCGCCAGCATTTCCGCGGTCCTGCTCACCTAATCCTCCGCGAGATGCCCGGCCTGCAGGCCGGGGAGGGATAGCGGCTGGCAGCGCCGGAGGCTGAAGGCCTCCCCGGGCGCCGCGGTTACCTTTGGAACTGAACGTATTCGGCGATGATAGATAGCGGGGCACCTCCGCACGAGCCGACGAAGTAGGACGGCGACCACAACGCGGCGTCGCGGCCGCGCATGCGCACTTCAGGCCGCCATTCGCGCAGCAACCGGCTCGAAACGCCCTTCAGGCTGTTGACCAATTTAGAGAGCGCGACCTTCGGCGGGTAGTTAACCAAGAGGTGCACGTGGTCGTCCTCGCCATCGCACTCGATCAATTCCGCCTCAAAATCCCTGCAGACTTTGGCGAAGATCGACCGCAGGTCCCGAATGGCGCGTTCGGACAGCACGCCCCGGCGGCACTTGGTGACGAAGACCAAATGGGCGTGGAGAGCGTAAACGACGTGCCTGCCCGTGCGAAATTGGACTTTTGCCAACTTGTAAAACCTTAGACCAAAGCCATATCGTCAATATGATCCGCCGCGGCTTCAAATATAAGCTCGATCCGACTGCCGAACAGGAAGTGCTGTTTCGGCAGTTCGCAGGCGCGTGCCGTGCGGTCTACAACGCCGCGCTTTACCAGCGGGAAAACTTCTGGCGGCAATACGCGGCCCGGACCGGAGGCCGAATTAGCTACGCCAGCCAATGCCGGGAGCTGACCACGCTTCGTGCCTCCTTTGACTGGATTGCGGCCGTATCGCAGACCTGCCAGCAGCAAGCATTGCGCGATCTCGACAAGGCGTATCAGAATTTCTTCGCCGGCCGCGCGAAGTATCCGACACCGCGGCGTAAAAGCCTCCACGAGACGTTCCGATTCAGGGCCGCGAGGTGGAGATACGGCGGCTCAATCGCAACTGATCTCAGGTTCGGTTGCCCAAAATCGGTTGGGTTCGGTTGCGCGATACCCGCCCGTTGCGCGGCACGATCAACAACGTAACGGTCAGCTTGACGCCGATCGGATGGTGCGTGTCGTTCGCCTGCGAGATCGAGCACGAAGCGCCGACCAACATCCGCCCGGCGGTTGGCATTGATCGTGGCGTAGCGAACAGCATTGCGCTTTCGAACGGCGAGTTGGCGTCGGTCCCGGTTGAGCGGTTGCGACTTCTCGACAGGAGGGCGCGCAAGACGCAGAAGGTTCTCGCGCGGCGCAAGCGCGGGTCGAAACGCTACGCCAAGGCGCGACTGCGCGCTGCTGCGATCAAAGCCAAGGCCGCGCGCATCCGGAAGGACTGGAACCACAAGGCCACTACGGGCCTTGTCGCCCGGTTCGGCCTCGTCGCCATTGAGGACCTGAAGACGTCGAGCATGACGGCCAGCGCGAAAGGCACTGCTGAGGAGCCCGGTCGCAACGTCCGCCAGAAAGCCGGCCTTAACAGGTCCATTCTTGAACACGGCTGGCATCAATTCGAAACCTTTCTCGCCTACAAGTTGGAGGCGGCCGGCGGTCGCCTGGTTAAAGTCGATCCGCGCAACACGTCGCGGACCTGTAACGAATGCGGTTCTATCGACGCACGCCATCGCGAAAGCCAAGCACGTTTCGCCTGCGACGATTGTGGACACGAGGCGCACGCCGACGTGAACGCAGCCCGCAACATTCTCAGGGCCGGAACGCGGCCCGCGGTGGAGGTCTCCTTCCGCCGCAAATCTCGTAGAGCCGCTTAAGGCTCCTCGGAAAAATCCCCTCCCTTCAGGGAGGGGAAGAGTCGGTGGGGAAGCGATGGCGGCGACAAAGAGGGTCTCGGGCGGTCGGCATGCGGCCGGCTGTCCCCTCGGCCGCTCCAATTCGTTGACTTGACGGAGTCCTTGGCAGATGTGCTGTTGCACTGGCCAATCTGCTTGCCGGGTAAGAGCAGGAGTGCGGCTGGAGCGTCGCGTGTCCCCTGACATCGAAGGGAGAACGCAAAGATATTCTCCCAAGAAATTCATCCAAGGCCGGTCAGCTTACCGACAGGTAAGCTCCTTATCGTCAGAATGTGCCTATCGAGACTGACCGGTCCCGCTTGATCTCTCCGCGATCTGGCAGGGGAGAATGGGATGGTCCCTTTAACAGTATCAAGCGATTCGACGGCCCAAATTCCGTACCGACATACAAAGTCAGGCTGCAACTGCCCGGCGGGCGAATTGGCAGTGTGTTCGGTGGTCGGGGTAGCGAACGTTGGTCTTTGATTGTCTGCGACATGTTCGTCATTCGTCGGCGGTCGCCGTCCGCGGTGGCAGCTGTCGGCTTCGAAAAGCAAATTCCCTTTGGCGACCTAAGAGGCGGCATTAATGGACACAGGGCCGGCCCAGCGGGGCACTGGCATTACTCCCGAAGCTTCCGAGCGAGCCCATCGGCAAGGTTGCCTATGCGGTCTCGCCCGCGCCACAACGGAGTGGGTCGGGGCCTTGACCAGAGCGCGGGCCTCCACCGCCGGCCCTGCCGGCAATCCAACCAACCCTCAGGCCCCAGCCGGCAGAGAGATGTCACTGGACGGGCTCTTGGAAGGCTGGGCTGGCGAAGAGGGGCAGGGCGAACACGAGGATCGGCAAGAGGCGGTAAGACGAACGAGAGCTTTGTGCGAGGCGGTGGTCAATGTCGATCTGCCGCCGTCGCTGGATCTTTCATCGCTGTCCCTGACCACCCTGTCCGCCGCGCTCCCGGCCGGACTCCGACGCCTGAACATCGATAACAATCAGCTGGTCAGCCTGCCCGATACCCTTCCGGCAACACTTCAGAGTCTCGACGCCGGCGGCAACCAGCTGAGCACCCTGCCTAGCCTCCCGGCCGGACTTCGGCGCCTGAACGTCGACGACAATCAGCTGGACAGTCTGCCCGATATCCTTCCGGCGACGCTTCAACAACTGAACGCCCGCGGCAACCGGCTGACCAGTTTGCCCCAGACCCTCCCGGCTGGAATCCGGCAACTCGACGCCGGCCGCAACCGGTTGACCACGCTGCCCGAAGCCCTCCCAAGCGAGCTCAATTGGCTCAACATCGGCGGTAACGAGCTGACCAGTTTGCCTAACACCCTCCCGACTGGACTCATGACGCTCTACGCTGATCACAACGAGCTGACCAGCCTGCCTGAGACCCTACTGACGCAGCTCGGCTCTGAGTGCACCATTGACCTGGATGAGAACCCGCTGCCCGAGCGGGTGCGGACCAACCTGGCGGCAGCCATGAATGTCGAGGGCTATGCCGGCCCGCAGGTCTTCTTCTCGATGGGCGGCGGAGCGGAGCAAAGTCAGGCGCGGCCTCTGGCCGAGGCAGTCGCGGACTGGCTTAAGGACGAGCCGGCGGTCGCGGTCGCGTGGCAGGGCTTCGCCGATGAACCGGGTGCCCAGGAATACTCACGCTTTCTCGACAGGTTGCGGCTGCCGGACACCGTGAACTATGGTGATGCCGCGTTCCGGCAGGCGGTGGCAGACGGTTTGCGGCAGGCCACGACGAGGCCGCGATTGCGCGAGCAATACTTTCAGCTGGCCATCGGAGCGAGCGAGACTTGCGAAGATCGCATCATTTTGACCTGGAACAGCATGCAGACCGCACGTCTGAACGCTGATGTCGAGGACGGGGCCTATGACGAGCGGCTCGACGAACTCCTCCAAGAGGGCCGCATCATGTTCCGCTTGGACGCGTTGGAGGGGATTGCGCGCGAGAAGGTGCGTTCGCTCCGCTTCGTCGATGAGATTGAGGTTTATCTCGCCTATCAGGTCAAGCTGCGCGAGCCGCTGCAACTGCGGCACATCGCCCCGAACATGCGCTTTTACGCCGTCGCCCACGTCACGGAGCACGACATTGCCGCGGCCGAGACGTCGGTGCGAACCCAAGAATCGGCCGGATTCACCGACTATCTGGCAACCCGCTGGCAACCCTGGGACACGGTGGTGAGCCGAATCGCACCCGAAGCCCATGCAGCGACGCAGAGGCGGCTCGCCGATGCGATGGGCGGTGAGTTTCAAAGCCGCTTGGCACAACGGCTCGCCGAACATCAACTGACCGGCGACGCCGATGCCGAGCGGGAAATCGGAGCCCAGATCCTCAAAGAAATCACCCGCGAGATCAAGGGCACGCTAACGCACCAGGTGCTCGCAGACCGGGGCCTCGTGCTGTGAAGCGCGCGCTTGAATAACAGAGGCGGCTCTCAATCCCTGTTTGCACTCGACCGCAGTCATGACATCGGGTGGGCGATTCGCGCCGATGTAGCGCTAATCTGCCAAATGTCCGGATTTTCGCACCTGCTCGCTCTCGACGAAAAGCTCACGACTGAGTGCGGCGAAGAAATCCTCATGACCCATCAGTTTTACAAGTCTATCGCTCAGCCTTACCAAGGCAAACCTGCGCTACTATGCGTTCGACGCCAGCGCGTCGTCCCCCGCCCCCGGGTGAACGAATGACCACTTGGATCTCCGACAACCCCGCGCCGTCAGCCGGTCCCGCATGCGCATTGCAACGCTGCTCTCTCGCGATTGTGCAACATCTGATGTGCCGAGGATGGGCGCCCTTCGTGCTTTCCGTGTCGAAGGACAACACCATCAAACATTCAGAGCGTCCAGCTCAGCAACTCTAATTTCGTCCGAGCGGCCTTTAGCTCAAACTGGCATGACAGATCGGATCAGTCGGATAATATCCTGTCCAGTGCCGTCCGGACCTTGGTTGCCCTCGACGCCTCGATAGATGCGCTGTATCGGAGAGGGTCACGCTGGACCGTAAAGGCATCATGCCGTCCGGCCAGCGTCTCCGATTTGGGATCGCGCCTGCTGGTGCTCACATCTTCGTCCTTGATACTGGGTTGGTAGCTTGCAAGCTCATCGATTACTCCGCCGGAATGGGAGTGCTTGTAGAACAACGCTGGGAGAAACTGTTCTCCGTGGAAGAGGTTTATCCCGGCAAATTCCAGAATAGCGTCGGGTGATGGAAGGTAGTTGCTGGAATCATTCCCCTCGTCGGCAAGCGTTCCACGCTGATGAAGATTGTCATGCCAGTCATCGAACGTGGGCGCTTTTTGATGTGCCGCCAGCGCAAATTGCATACTGAACATCACGCAATCGGCGGCAGATTTCTGCGCACCAACCCCGATAAAGGCCCATTTCGGCTCCGTTCCTAGCTGCCCCAGCGTTTGCCGTCGCAACTTGGTGTACTGGGTCACGAATCTGTAAAGGTCGGCCGCCTCCATCACGATAACTGTCGGCGGCGCTCCGGCGCGGGTTCGAACGTCAGCAGCAAAATGGTGCGACTCGCCTTCTGCCAGCCGCACGACGGCGCGCCATGCACTGTCCGACGACCGGTCGGCCAGTGCCTCGAGAAGCTTGGCGGGCGAGTCCATGTATTTAAGATTGAGGCCCGAGTAGCGCCCGTTATAGCTGTCTGCGAGGCCATCAAGATTGGCGAGATCGGAGGACAACAATTCCTCATCGGGCTGCTTGTTGGCAGACAGATAGCGAGCTACCTGCTGACCGTATTCCACTAGACCGGACGAAATTCCCGCCTGGCTGGCACGCTCAAGTGTTTGCCCAAGTAACTGAAGCTTCTCGTCAACGCGGGCTGGAATACAATGCGAAGCGGTTCCGCCACCGGCCTCGCGAGATGGTCCGGGCGAGTGCTGCCATTCGGGACTGGATCGAGTTGGACGCGATTGCACAGAACTCAGGTGACCAGCAAATTCGGCTTCCTGAGCCTGTTGTCCATCATCCTGAGAGGTCTCGTGCCGCACGCTCAGTCGTGAAATGCAGCTGCCCATAACTATTCTCCTGTCAGAAGGATTAACGACCGGGACCGCACGAGTTTGTCCGCAAGGCAGGCCTTGAAGTCGTGATCGCACATCGATCATCGTCCTCGTGGTCTGCGCAACCAATCAGTGGCCGTTAGGTAAGCAACAGACTGACGTGCGGCCATGATTACAGAACGGACGGTTATCTATTCACTTGCTCTCGGCCTGTAAGGATTTGGTCCGCTGGCGGTCCGATAGTGATCCAGATTGCTGCCCAGAAACAAGACCTCGGTCTCCTTGGTCGGTATTCCGCTCACCCACTTTCGCAATTTCGGATCTCCGAGATCCTTCCCGCGCGCTAGAATGTCCTCGATTTTTTTGGTCGGCCAGGCAGCAACACTCGGCACCGTGTAGGTGTGCAACTCTTTAGCTTTCTTTGCGATTGCCTTCGCGCCCTTTGGACCGTCGTCCTCCGAAACGAGCAGTCGTGAAGGGTGTTGGGCCAATGACACGAAAGACGAACAGTTGGCATGACCTTGCGTGTGCATTGCAGCCATACGCGCCATATCGATCTCATCGATGTTTTCGTCGCAGAACGCCTCAGAAACATGCGGGCAAGCGTCGCGACGTAAATTCGCTATGGAACGTACATGCGCCATGGCATTCACATTGCCGTCTATGCGCGGCCTGCAATGGCCGGGCTTGTTCTGAAAACGCTGTAACTGTAGATACGACGATGCCAGGACGTCGTTGAAAACCCTGCGACTATCAACACTGACGACGGAAGATCCGGTCGTATCTGGCCAGAGCGACGCTTGCTCCTCAGCTAGCCTGATTTCGCGTCTGAGCTCATTAACGTTCCCTCCAGCCAACGATGCGGCAAGTTCGGCGCGCCCCCTGACAAAGGACCAAGCTGTACACCGTTCGCTTGCGGGAATCTTGCGTGCTTTCTGATTGCCAGTCGTCACGATCGAGGACGAGTCACGCTTGGAATGTACCAAAACGGCAACTGAATCAGATGTTCGGTGGCTTGGCCGCAACTCGCTTAGGTGCAACTCAAAGCTCGCCTGATCCGGTGACGCGAGGGCCGCTGAGCTGGTTTTTCCGCTCACCTCGCCCGGCTGTTGCCGCTGGCACGGGAGATTGTAGGCTTCAATGAAGTCTGTGGTGTTCCGTGGGTCGACGTTCATTCTATTCTGATTGAGCATAGATTGTTTCGTGTTTCATTTTCGCAGAACCAGCTTTCGGGAAGCTGACGGGTCATAAAGAATGCATGCTCGCAGACGCCTCAATTCTTCGGATGCCCGCGCGGGGCTGCCATCGTTGTCCAGAACGCCCCAATGGCGGGACGAGCTACACGTCTGCGGTCGGTTACGATTCATCTGCGACACAAGGCGTGAGCAACCAATGCGCCATAGTTGGCAGCTTGGGAACGATTTCGCCATGACGACGTTGTGCTTCGCCAGAAAAAGTGCGCGCGGAATCGGTAACTTTCGATACGGCACACTCTGCCTGGCTCACGGCATCGTCACCAGCTAACGCCCCCCGGCCCGGTGATGTGCGGGGGCGGACTCGGTTTAGCTACCGTGGTCCGCCCATCCCGCGCTTGCGGCAGACGGTCCGGTCGGTTCACGCATTACTCGAAAGACCACGACGGACCTCCGTGAGGCACACAGCTATGAGGCCCACAGCTACAGAACCTTGCCAGGCCGCGGTGGAGTGCGACTATCCCTGCGTATAGCTTTCAAAAGAACGCCTTACCTGCCATCTCTAATCTCGGTAGGAGGCGATGCGATGACGGGGAACAGGCGAGGAGCCTGAAGAATGGGGATTATGTCTGTTGGACTCGTGCAGAAGGCCTTCAAATTGGGGTAATCGTCGCAACGTCACGATTTGGCGTTACCGTTAGGTGGTCGGATGGCCGTCAGACGACAAATGAAATGAAGTGGTTCAGACGTTCGGACATCAACGGCCGCTACATCGCCGATCTAGCAATGCCATGACGATGGAATTTGCCAATCCTCTAATTTGCGAGGAGCCGCAAACTCCGCAAAAACAGGAAAGACGGAAGAGCGAACGCGCGGTCCCGTCAATCGCCCTGCAGGACTATCACGCCGAGCCCCGCTAGTAGGGCCAGCCGTTGTGCCAGCAAGCCTTGCAAGCTATCGCGGCGGAAGAAGAGGACTCAATCTTTGCGGTGATCGAACACGGCCAGAAGCTTTCCGCAGACTCGGTATCCGCGGAATTGGATGGGCCTGAATTTGATGAGGCCGACGAAATCCGCCGGAAAACGGATGGCTCTCGATCGGCATTCGCAGCTGATCCGTTCAAAGCCACTCACGACGGCGAGCATCGTCGCTCTAACCTGTTGCGTCGCGAACCTGAAGGCATGGCGGCTGTCTGAGGACCATGAGTGGCATCGGGTAAACCTGGCGGCCGCATGAAAGCTTTGAGTGCGGCGCAAACGGCCGGTGAACTCGTCGGAACGGTATCGAGATGTCCTTGTCGTACGATCAAGTTCGACCAATAAACAGATCACCGTTTGTGACGCAGTAGGACTAGCTGCCGCGCCATAGAATGCTCCACTGCTGTTTTCTTGGAAAGAAACGGTGCAGTGATACAGCTGTGTGGTTCAAATCTATTGATGCGGTTGTCAGTCAGGTCGCCTAGGCCTCGGGTATAGCCCCGAAGCTCGGTCAGCTCGCCGTCAGCCTTGCTGCCTATCATTCTCCGTGATGGGGCGGCGCAACCTTCATACGAGGCGAAAATCGAGATGCCCAATCGAATCGGCCAATCATCAACTCGTCCGGGCCAGAATGACGAATTGAACAATTCGTTCAACAGCGACGGCTTCGATAAACAACTTACCGATCTTGCACGGTACAGGAATCTGCCGCCTGGGGATCTGCCCGAAGGAATGGGGTGCTGCGCCAGTAATCTGGCCAACAGTACATCCTCCCCAAGGATGAGCACCTCCGTGTTTCAATACAGGACTGCTGAATTGCGCGATGCGAATGTCCAAAACATTTGCGTTGGGCTCGTGGCTGGATGGCTTTCCAATCTCGCGCAAAGCCCAAGTTCACGAATGGCTGCGCTGTCACCCGGATCGAACGGGCACCGATCAGCCGCCAGGTCTCAACAACGGTATGAAGATATCTTTAGATCGTTGCGAGAGGACGATGTAGAACGCTCGGAGGCCAATTTTAGGGCACGGGCAACCGTGGTGACGGACGCGGGCTTTTTTCCATCCAACGAAGGTAACACGTACGCCTTCGGCGATACTGAGCAATTCTCGGAATTGAAGGACAAGATCGTGTCCGATGGGAGGACGTATTTGCTCAGCTTGAGTTTCGAGCGCGATGGGCGACAGGAACATCACTTAGTCGCGACGTCAGCATCGGATGAAATAGTGACGCTCTTCGACCCAAATTACGGAGAATTTACCATTGAACCGGCGGATGTGCGTGAGTTCTTCAGAAGCCTCGCAAATCGGTACAGAAGTCCCCCCAACAGAATGGAATTGCTAAGTATCACCACACAAAGGGTACGGCTGAGTAGGGACTAGCAGATGCGAAATTGCATTTCGATCCGTAGGGCAACAAGACGGGCCTCCTGACATTCGGCAAGAGTTGATGCCCCGGCGTCTGAGATAGCCGGGGCTATTTTGCGGGGGTCGTCCGAGATGTAGGTGAATCCGGAGCGGCGCAATGGACGACATTGTGAAGCTGGCTGATTAGGCCGTGAGGCTAATTGGCTGAGCGATTGGCTTTGTGGCGCTCAGGATAGTCCGCTTTGGTGCGAGAAGCTGATTTTTTACGACGAACGAAGCGACGGAAAAAATTACAAAGTGGGCGATCTGCATCCGCGACTGCGGGATGCGTCGGTGCCCATTCTGGCTCCGCCGGAACGGTGATCGCGGCCAGGGGTACCCACGCTCGTTCGAGCGTCACCGGATCGCGCAGCTGGGCGACTGTCTCGGTGCGGATGTCCAGCCACTCGAACGAGCGACCGTGGACGGCGACAAGCTGAGCGGGCCGGAGCGTCGCGAAATGATCTCGATGAAAAATCCTTATCACTCGACAGACTCGACTTGGATGTTGTCGAGGGTTCAAGATCATGTTGCCGACCTCATCAACTACAGGGAGTAGGGGGTTGACGGTCGCAGGCCGGTGATCCAAAAGGTCCGACCCAGCATAGAAACGCTGAAGGACGCAAACTTCCGCCAAACTATGTGTGACTTTTTTGTCCATAAGGCTTAGTGCTGCGCGCTTGCGTCACCCAGCCGATCGAACTCGGCCTGCCCGCGCGAAAGTGCGTCGCAGCTCGCAGCGCGACATGCCGCCGTCAACGGCGGCGACCACCCGCCTTGCGAAAGTGATTTCGCCATGCCTGCCGGCTTCCCTCGCCGGCAGGAAGCTTGGAACCGGCGTGATTTGGGAATTCCAAACGCTTACGGTTAGCTAGTGCGTGCGCCCGATCATCAGTTCCTCCTCAGGCGCTGCGGTGTCAGATTGGCGGAGCAATGCCGCAGCGAGCACGGCTGAAAGAGCATAGCCGAGGCCCGGCACTATCAGCGTGACCCCATAGCCTAATCTCGCCGCGATAAACCCACTCGGCGCGAAGCCCACCAATGCGAATGCCGACATGGCCGAAGTCAGGAACGTGACATCGGTCCCCGCCTTGCCTGGCCGGGCGAGACCGAGAAACCAATTCGTGAATGTAACATGCTGGACTGCGAGTGCCGCGAATACGAATCCAACGCTTCCGACAGCGCTCACGCGAACGCCGATATAGCGATCGATAATCGCGAGCGCTCCAAATCCGATGGCCAGGACTGCGCAGCCCCAGATCAAGCCTCGCTGCGGCGCCATTCGGGCCAGGATCGCGCTGGTCAGCGGTGCGATGATAGTATACGTCACTACGTTCGAAAGCGCTGCGATCCATCCGATATCTGCCGCAGCAAAGCCGAGATCAACGAGCCGCAGCTGCATGGTTGCGAACGCCACAGCGACTCCGATAACGCCGGGGGCGATCAATGCGGCCGTCGTCCACAGGCTGTTGTTACGTAAGATCGCGAAGATAGACAGGCGCAACGGCGAACGCCATCGGTCTTTGCAAAGGAGCGGTTCAGGAATCGCAAACACCCATCCAGCGAAAACGGCTAGCAGCACTGCTAAACCCAGCAAAGCCGGGCGCCAACCAACAATCTCAATCAATTGGAGGCAGACCGCGCCACCGATCACGTGGCCGACGACCCGGCCCCAGCCCAGCAGCGCAGCGCCGAGCGGACGCTCGCCGGAATCGAGGGCTTCCGCTATGTAGCCCAACGTTGCAATCCGCTGTGTGGCGGCAATGGTCGCAAGCGCTAGAGATACTAGAAAAATCGCCACGAAATCGGTCTTCGGATTCAAAAATGCCATCGCTGCAAGCACGGTGGTCGTGGCGACTTGGGTCAACAGGATCCATGAACGCCTCAGTCCGAGACGGTTGAGGCTCCATCGATCTACGACGGGGGCCCAAAGAAAGTTAATGGTGAAGGCAAAGAACACCGTGCTGTACAAACCGACCAGTTCCAGGCTGGCGCCGTTGCCCCGAAGGATCACAGGAATGGCCGAATAGATGAACGCGATCGCCAGATACTGCTGACTGGCCAATGCAACCATCCCGATATGTGGCATGTAACGACTTCCCATCAGCCTTTTCCTTCGAAAGAGCAGTTTGGCATGTACCTCGAGAGCACGGTTTGAACAGGCTACGGATCGTTCCAGCGCAGCAGCGTCTCACAGCGGGGTGTGCAACTCTCAAGAATGTCGAGAAAGCGCTGAGGCCGGAGAGAGCTTGTCCGTTTCGATCGTTTGTTCGAAGTCACCTTGCAACTTGCAAAGTCTTCCGTTTGCGGCCGATTTGCCGTCGTGCCTCAAAGCACACATGCCCGTTCCCGAGTTCCTCGCGCGATATCATTGCAGAGCATCAGATTGAGGAGAGGGCAAGCGTTGTCCCCTCAGCCGCGTTAAGGCTTTAGCGTTGGAGCTTGCGATCGTTGAACTAGCTTTCTTGCAGTCGCAGTTGGCCGCCACATCGTTGTTCGTCGCCGGCGCCGCGTCGGCTCGATCAGAATGCCGGTTATTACGGAGGGGGGCCGGGTGGTAGTTGCCGGTTCGCATCAGGTCGCACTCAAAGGCGCACACTGCGTGTGACCTCATCTTGTCGACCAAAATTACTTGCCAGGAAGACGCGGTGGTCGACGACGTTGCCATATTGGCAAACAGGTCTTACTGAAGCACGTCCGGCAGTAACCATCGCCGACCTACGAGCCGCTATATCTTCCGACCAACTCCACAGAGCGGGCGGCAGCTTCAATACTGGCCCAAAGCCCACCGAATTGGCTGCGCAGCTTGCGAGCGGCGCAATCATTGTGGCCCCGCAAGAACGAACTCCAGATCTCATCATACACTCCGTGCGCTCTCCCGTTTCTCAGCCGAGCGCCGTGAAGCTGGCGTCGGGTGACGGCGGTACGGCTGAAGCAAGCAGCGTGCCGCTTGAAAACTGGAGGTTCATCAATTGCCTCGTATTGGGTGAGCGCCTCAAATGGGGAAAATTGGAACCCGACATCGCGCTGTTCGCGTTCGACGATCCCGACTGCATCGAACCAGACGCAATTCGGAAGCAGAACGCCGAGATTTGGCACGTGCACTCTCGCGTCCATACATCGGCCAGAACGTCGATGCTGCGTGTGAGCAAATGCTGTTGCAGCAAAGGCAGCTCCGATCTGCTGCTTCATCGTGTCTCACCGAAATACGGTGGGAGCGGACCAGCGACAGCAGGTCCGCTCCCTAGACATACCGTTCCGTCTCATCGGAGATGCCAGGCTACAGAAGCAAGCGCCGTGCCGAACGCAGAAGGTTTGAGTCTGCGCGCCCCACGCGTCGCATTGTCGACATTTGGTTCGGAGCGGAAAGTCGGGAGGAGAGATTCGATTGCCGTCACGCACGAAGATGCCAACGGCATCACCGTGATCCGCAGCAATATAGCTCTCTGGTGTCGAACGCAAAACGGGTCAAGTTAAGTACGCCGCTTGATCACCTAATCTACGCAAAATCCAGCATAGCTCATTGCCGTTGCCGGACTGAAACTCACTTTGTCGTCCTGTGGAGTTTTCCAGAACGGGCTCCATAAAAATTTTTCTCTGCCTAAGCGCAAACAGGGAATCGCCGCCGTCGGCTCTAGATGGGCAGGCGCCCGGCTGACGAAAGTACTTGCGTGTGCAGTGCGGTCGCGTATTATCGCAGTGCGGTAGCGCCTTGCTATCGTGCCCTCCTTGGGCGTTTCCTCCCTAGACTTGGGCCGCTTGTTAATCAAGCGGCCCTTTTTTCTTGCTCATCAATCCGAGGACTTGGCTCGCCTAAGCGAGACTCAGGATTGCGTTTGATGCGGAACGACATAGATCGCGACCAGGGCTTGAACGCCAGGCTGCCTAAGTTTGGCATCTTCGGCGAGCGCCTCGTGTGCTTTGTGCTGGGGGACATTATGTGTTTGGGCATGCAGCTTTGAGATCGAAACGGAGATCACCGTCCATGCGCTGGAATTGATGCTGCCGACCGCGGAGGTCGCGACGGCTGGCGGTGACGTATCTCGAGCTCGGGACGGTGCCTCATCTGCCGACTGCGGTTTTGTCCACGGGGCTCATGATTCTGGCCGTGCTGTCTGTTAGCTCCAGCTTGGTGTTGGATACCGTAACGCGTGGTCGGCGGGAATTGAAGCGTCTGACATATCTTTCCCTTCCGATGCCGAGCAACGAGCATCGCCTTCGGGAAATATCGCTTCGACCACTCCAGAACGCACAGTGACTCCGGCGGCCGATCATGAATTGCGGGGATGTCTCACCGCCGTGTTGCTGGTGCTCGCGCTGCAGCCGGTTTATGTGGCCGCTCTAGCGGCACTCGATTTCGTTGCGCCGACGGCGCGTCGTGCAGCACATCTTGCCGCCGTCGTGCAGGAGGACGACCACATCGCGTCGCCAGCGATCCCTGGCGACTGGGACACGGAATGCGTTGCACTTGCGATTGGGCTCGAGCCAGGCGCTAGCCCATTGCAGAATGCCGTGGCTGCGGCCCGTCCGGTTGGGCTTGTTAAGCCGAGGACTGTTTGCGGATATCTGCGCGCCGGCATCGCCGAGGGCGGCCACGACATCTATTGGCTGCCGTACTCGCGGTATTGGCACGGCTACCGCGTGTCGCTCGATCCGCTAACGGCCTGGTTGCCCGTTGAACATGCGCGCTACGTCATGCTGATAGGGCTGATCGCCTCGCTCGCCTGGCTTGCGGCGGAAAGTGAGAAGCTGACAGGTAGGCCGGCCGCGCGCGCCTTGGTGGTGTCAACCGTCGCCTTTACCGATATCTGGCGGATGTACAACATCACTGTCCACGCCGCCGCAACAATTGTCGTCATGGCTGGAGCAGCTCTTTGCCCGCGCGCTCAGCCGCAACGCTTCGATCGAGCGGCTTATCGCGATTGCTGCCTTGCTCGGCAGTGTTTTTCCTTACAAACCCACCATGGCAGCCGATGTTGATAGCGTTCCTGTTCCTGTCGGCGGCAAATCCGGGGGAGCGCCGATTTACCCTTTGCGCTGCGATCCTGAGCGCCTGGGCAGCCGGCTACGCGCTGACATGGGCCAGCAAGTGGGGCCTCGCTGCCGCGCTGTCTGCGGATCCTATCGCGACGCTACGCGACATCGCAGACGTCATGCGATACCGGATTGACGGCAGCTACGAGCAGGTGGTCGATCACCGTTTGCTCGCACCCTCGGCGAACATGCTCCGCACCGCCGTGTCGCAGATTTGGGCAATGCCGTCGTCTGCGATGCTGCTCATGTTGCTGCCATCTCTCTGTGCAGGACGCTGTCAATTCCGGCCAAGGCTCTTTGTAGCGCTGACGCTGCCAGCGCTGATTCCGTTCCTGTGGTTCGAGATTCTGAGCAACCACACGCAGATCCACGCGACGGTCGTCTATCGGCCGATCGCTTCCTCGATCGGCATCTTGGTTGCGGCCTGGTTATTGTCGACGACCGAAAAAGCAAAAAGCGCCGATGTGGTGGGGCTGCCCTTTAGGTGACCTTCACCCGACTGATCGCCGGGCGCGCTTGTCGATCCAGTTTGGCCAGCCGAAATCAGCTAGCCTCCGGTCGGGGCGCTGCGAACCTGCGCGTTTAGCTTTTTTATGCCGCAGGAACGCGCCGGACGTGGCGGTTGCGGTGCAAAGCGACTTCGCTGCGACCTATAATGTGATTTTCGCGTGGATTGTGCAGGCGAAGCGGCCTGCAATGGGGCTGATTTGCAGATTTCATTTATTCGAGCAGCTTTGCTCGGAATTCTAGTTTCGGCGGGCTCGCTGGCTGTCCTGGCGCACGGGTTGCTTGGTGCCGGATCCGTGGTGACCGGCCTGTTGTTCGCCGGTCCTGTGGCGCTCCTAGTCGTGCTGGGAGAGTGGCGCGCCGTCTCGCTCAACCTGTGTGATGGGCTGTTCATCGCCTTTGTAGCGTCGGTCGGCTTGTCGCTCCTTGTCAATGGCCATGGAAGCGACCTCAAGGAGCTGGCGCTTCTGGCGATTACGCTATGGTGCTATCTAGCGGGGCGTCTGTCCGGAGAAGGCGAGATCCGGCGTGCACTGATGATTGCTGGGTCGGCGGTGACGGCGGCTGGCGCGCTAGCGACGCTGGTCGCCTTGATCGAACAGTGGTCGGCGCCGCATGGCAAGCCAATGGTGTTCGGCCAATTCGACGCCGCGCCGGCACAGTTCTCGATGTTGATGGGTCTCTGCCTGTTGGCCTGGCTGACGAGCCTGTCCCGTACGTCTGGCTTGATCGTGCTCGGTGTCCTCGCGGCCGTGCCGGCTGCGATCTTTGTCGCCTCGATGGTGCGCTTCAGCTTTGCGGCGCTAGCCTTGGCGCTGTTCGTTGCCGTTGTGCTCGGACCGCGCATGTGGAATCGGCGGGGGGTTGCGGTGTTGGCCGCCATGGCGTTTTGCACAATCGTCGTCGCGCTTGCGCTGCGCTGGCAGACGACGCGGATCTTTGTCGACCACGCCTTCAATGCGGCGGCCGCACCTTGGTCGATCGCCTGCGAGGCGGTCGATCGCGACAACTCGATTGCGATCCGCGGCCAGCTCTTTCGCGACGCCTTGCGCCTGTTGCCGGCGGTGGGTCCGTTCGGAATTGGCCTGGATGGTTTTGAGGTCCGTGGCTGCATCAAGGGCATCGGCGTGCACAACGTCTTCCTGCAGGCGTCGATCGAGTTCGGCTGGCTCGCCGGGCTCGCCCTGCTGACGCTCGTAGTCAGCGCCTGGCGCGGGGTCCGCACCCTCGCGCCGATTGTGCCCGACTATCGCTTCGTTGCCGCTGCCCTGGTCTATGTGGCGACAATTTCGCTGATGCATGGACGCATCAGCCGCGAATTCGCGCTCTTCCTGCTGCTTGGTTATGCCGCGAGGTTGTGGGGCGAGGCACGAGAGGCCGCGGCCAAATGGATGCCGCGCACGGCTTAGCGCCGGCCGTCTGCCCATTTGCTGGCGCCAGATGCGCACGGGACCAAACAACGGAGCATTGACGCCGAATTGCGCTTTCCGGCGAAATGGACCGCCTCTATGACGAAAAACGGCGCATGGACCAGCGGGCGCCGCTACCGACTGCAAGCTGGCTATGCGATTCTTCACCTTCGTCGATTCCCCACCACGGGATTGGCGGCTGCGAGGTCCGGTTTGGCTTAGCCTCCATTGCCGGGCCTCGCTTCTCGAAATATTTGGCGCATGGCTGAAGAACCCTCACTAGAGTCGATTTTACAGGACCGATCGAGGTACGGGCTTGGCCGTGTGCTGGAGCGGAGCCGTGCACCTGAGCCAGCGCGGCCGACGGCCCCCGCTCGGGTGAAGGAGCCTCCGCGACAGCCAGACCGCTGCGCAAATAAGGCGGCGTCAGTTGGCGACCTCTGTCTTCAAGAGCCGCACGGGAGAGCGTGTAGCGCCGCAACAGCCAGGCGGCTACAAGCGGCGCATGACGAACCGACGCACACACCGGGAACTGATCGGCTGCTATGACTGCGGCGGCAATGTTTCGTTTTCGGCCGTGACCTGTCCGCACTGCGGCTCGCCTGAGCCGGCTGGGCCCTACCTGCAAAACCCCAAAGAGCGACGCCTGCACGGGATCGAAGAGAAAAACGATCAGACCCTGATCGGCATGACGGTTTTGTGCTCGGGGATCGGCTTGTTCTACGGCGCGGTGATGGTCGGCACCCTCGGCGCCTTCGGCTATGGCCTGCTCGGGGCGGTGATCGGTGTCCCCGCTGGCTTCATCATTAACGTCAGCCGGCGGCTCTTTGGGTGACGCTCTGTGGGCGAGGGCTCGAAGCCAGTTTGTTACCCACCGGAACAGAGGTTCTAAAAAGTGGGTAACTGAGGGGCATTTTCTACAATGATTTCAAGCCCCGCCCGGTTTTGCCGTTGGCGATCCCGGCAGGACTCGAACCTGCAACCAGACCGTTATGAGCGCGGCTCTAACCATTGAGCTACAGGCCCCGCCGCGACGTGGCTGCAAACTTGACAATCACGCCAGCACTCCGGGAACACCACGTCCTTTGGGACAAGCTAGGGACTCTACTTGCCGCAGGACCGCATCAAAATCGGAAACGCCAATCTACGAACTTTGCAAAAAACTTCCCGCCCTCGCGACAGGTTATCCAATCCGAAAATGACTGGTTGGAAAGCTCGTGAGCGGTGAGCAGCTAGTGCTGGCCAACCTGGAGCGGAAAGCCCTGGCGGTCCCCGCGCGGAAGGATGGAGCGGGTGCTCGCCGGGCTCCACGACTGATGTATCAAATAGGCGGCAACGGTCCATTACTAAGCCATGCTCGCCCGCGTGAGGGAATCCTTCAAAAAAAGTGCTCAGATGCGGTTTTCGAGCGCCCCGAGCGAAGCCATCGCAGTAATCGATACCAGATATAGTCTATGTATGGAGCACGGCGCGCGAACGGTACGCCGCTCTCTCGGCGAAAAGCGACTTGGATTAAGAAGGTCATTTCAAAAGTTGGGTGAACTTTATTCGGTTTTCGTCGGAAAACTCCACGACAACAATCAGCTGGCGCGGTGCGCACTCTAACGGGCCAGAGTCCCGCGCTGCGAAATCTCTGCTGCTGCTCGAAATCAAAGAGGATATGGCTGTTCAGGAGTTACGACGATGCTAGATGAAGACTTGGCTCGAATTCGTGCTCACCGCAACAACATACACCGGTGTCGGCGGATGCTAGGGACAGGATTGTCAGACGTAGAAAGCCAGCTCATCGAGATACGCCTTGCTGAGGAGCGGGCCGCGCTCAACGCTCTTTTTGCGAAGACTTTCCCGCTCACATTTTCACTTCCGAAAGGTCGGGCCGACTGGCGGTAAGTGTAAGGCGGCAAGGTTGGGATCGTGCGTAAATACTGAACAAACTTTGGACGGGCTTTCGAAGAAAGTCAGAGCGATTTGGTCAATCACCATTGGTCAAGAACACAGGGCGGGTCGGTACACATTTGGAGCGGCCGGACCCTGCACTGTTCGCCTCACTCTGCTTGTTTGTTTCTGCGAGCATCTACCGTGGAATCGATGATAGGCGACGGAGTCATATTGCCATGAACAACGCCGCTCAACTTTTGCCGCATCGTTAGTTGGGTAATCAGGAGGGATGAAGCGACACCCAACGGCGTTCCTCGCGATAAGCATTCGTTCGAGTCATGAAATCGCGTATTGCAGGATATCTAGCTACCAGCTGACTTGGCGAGGGTACGAGAGTTTCGGTGCCGTAATCAAGTTGCATCAGTTCGAGATAAAGCTGCCGATAGCGCTCGATTGTTATCGCCGTGCGCTCGGGATTAAAGAAGCTTGCCGGCTCTGGCTCGATAGGCACAAAGCCCAAGAGAAGGGAGGCTCTCACCTTCTGGGCATCATCTGAAGCAGGCCTTGTATATGCGGCCGCCAGGTCCGGATCACCGATAAAGCTCGTGCCCAAGACGCGTTGCAGCAGATATATTCTCATAGCCGAACGTTGCACGCGCTCTCTTCGATAAGAACCATCGAGTAGCATACAACGCGGGTCTTCTGCCTCGATCAGAATTCTGCGGGCGCCCATCTTCCGCGTGAATTCGGCGAAGAGTTGCTTCATCTTGCGGGTAGACAGTCTGCCGCGGTCGGTTTCGCGGATTGCAATGTATGGAACATATATTGACTGTGGCATCATCGGGTTTAGTCGAACCAAACCAGCCCCCATTGCGCGTTGCCCACGAAAGAGCAAGAAATAGCGCGCGATGCGAGGTCTGTGAAACAGCTCGTCCAGTGTGTCATCATCCTCCAGGTCGGCTTGGTCAGTGAATGCCTCTTTGAGAATCGATCTTGCACAGCGATACTGAGCTGCTGCCTCGACTATCATTAGGATGTCAGATCCTTCGCCGTAGCCGTTGGCTGACGTATTTCGTCTGTCGCACGTGTGATTTGTCGACCCTGCTAGTGCTTCTTCAGTAGACATGGGAGTCCCATTGAAAATTAGGATTGAGTGCAAATCTGCGCTCCTCTGTCATTCTCCTCTCGCGCACGGAGTGCTGCGTTGTAGACACTTACGTTGTCTCCACGAGACTCGTTGGTTCGGGACTTCACCGCGGCAGCTATGAACATGACATTTTCTAGGCGCGACCCACAGCTCATGATCGAGCGGGCGGACCCTCCGCGATGAACCCAAAGCCTTGGGCCCGACCACATCACCGGGTGCTTGGGATGGGACGGTGATGCTGGCTATGACAAAGCAAGCATTATGCCGGACCAAGATCGCGGCGACGACATGCGACGGCTCAAGGTATGTCGAGAGGCTGGACTTGCGTTGTGTCAGTTTGCCGGGTTTGTCTTCAAAATGACAAACGAGGTGAACTATTGCGAGCTACAGCCAAGCATTTGCGAGCTGGCCGCGCCTGGCGTGCGATGCCTGTAGCGCCTCGGAAGTTCGCGAGAAACGTTTATCATTAGTACAAGATCAACGAGGATGTTCAGGAAATCCGTGGTCGCAATAATCGAAAACGATGCAGCTGTTCGCCGCGCGCGCTCAAATACCTGAGCACGGCGCAAGTCAATTCTGTGGCGCTGATCTGGACGAAATCCAGGTCGTAATCTTCGATCTCCATGTGCGTTTGGCAATGGGCTTCGCTTGTCGTAAACGACAACAGATCAAACGGCGGCGCCGACGTAGAGAATCTCTAATCCAATGAGCGTGGTGGCGTAAACACATTGATCGCTTCTGCGCTCGCCGTACCGCAACAGTTCATCACCACCAGCCCGCTTTGCTCGTCTTGATTTTTGTTCGGCAGCATTACGCCCAGACAGTGTGCGTAAAACGTATGCGCTCCCGGTAGTCGAGCAGGTGGGTAACATCGCAGCTGATTTCCACCACGAAGTAGGATGTGGTATCGAGATCGAAGCCGAAGTACGCCCCAAGCTGCCTTGGTTTTAGCTGAAAGCGCGCCTCCGTTCCATCGATGCAAGTGCTCGGTAGCGAACTGCTGATTCCACAAGTGTCACAATAGTGTCCATGCGCCCTATCTCCGCGCACTGAAGCGCTTGTTCTCCCGCAATAATAGGTTTCCTGCGTCGTAGACGCCCAGGACGTCACGGCAGAGGCCGTGCGCAAATGTGACGGCGGCCGCAGCAGCCCGCACATAGAGTTTCATTGTGCAACACGCCAGCACAGATCGTGAGAGGGCGGACCCGACGCGATGAGCGCCATTGCCTCCTTGGGTCCGCCCCACATCACCGCGAGAGGAGCGGTGATGCTGGCCAGCACCAAGCAAGCAGCGTGCCGATGAAAAGACGCGCTTTCTAGATGCGACGGGCCTCGATCTGTTAGAGAGGCCGAGCCTTGCACCTGTCCGTTTGTCGAATTGTGGTAAAGCAAACAACAAAGTGGCCGGGCGATTGTCACCGCTCGGGTGCTCACCAATGTTAAGCGGCAGACAAGCCACACGGCAGAACGGTCAGAGGTAGGGCTCTCTATAACGGGATGAAGTAGAGCTATTGTCGTCTAATTGACATCTTAATAGCTTTGATCGCAGATGGAAACTTTAAGATCACCTACGCGCAAACAAGAATGGGTGGGCGGCTTTGGCATCCATGTTGTCTCGACGAGATTGCTTCCGCTCCTCCGAGGTTTAGATTTCTGTCACTCTTGCGCAGGCAATTCGCGCTTTCTTGCGAGTGCTTCACGATGTGTCAGATTGCGATGCGATCAGCAGCCGGCCCTTAGCGAACAGCGTCAAAACATGCCCGTCGTTCCAAGCAAACAGGTGAAACTTGACATCTCCCGCAATCTCGCGTGACGCGAGAGTGCCTGCGCAGCCGAACATGGAAACAACATCTGCGTAGTGTGAGCCCAACTGTACAGCGTCTAGCTCGATGTCCGTCACGCGACAATGTCCGGCCGGGAAAGACCGAGCATTAATTGACTTGTAATTCGCATCCAGATCGTCAGGCGCGGCCGGATCGGCGAGTATCCCACCGGAGGGAGCGCTGGCATGTGCTGGTCGAGGCCCCATTGAGATCTGACCCGCCTGCATGAACAGCCATCCCGATGCCATGATCGTGGTGATCCGCAGGATCATGTGCTGGTTGATGGAACAGCCGGTCATTGCAAACGCTTGAGACAGTTTCATCGAATACTACTCGCTTGTAGGCGGCGTCAGCGGCGCCCACTATCCCTGACGAACCAAGTAAGAACAACGTACTTTCACACTTGCGTCATTTTACCAGAAGGCAGGACATGATTACGGGCGCGAGCGCGACTGCAGCGGCCCTAAACGTCGGTTCAGGCCTGTCTGGTCTGTCGGAAAAGAGTGGGGCGGACAACATGCCGTTTAAACGGACGCTGTCGTTCCGCCCCTACATCACGGCGACGCTCCGTGATGCTATTGTGCATGAAGCAAGCTCTATGCCGAACGGAAAACGACAGAACTCGCTAGTGCATCGAACTTGAAACAACTCGAAAACCGTCAATCGTATGCGGGGTCCATGCAAGGTTGGCGTTACGTGCGTTCGGCGGTACGAAACGTTCCGCAGATTGCGGCGCCTCGGCTAGCCAGTTTCTGTTTCTGCTACGGTCTATCTTTACCTTGGCATAACATGCGTGAAGCGCGCATTGACCTCCGACCGGCATGCGAGCGCGGTGTGCTTTACGCCCATCTTGCCCCCAGCAGGCAAGCGCCTGCGGGGAGCCTCCTAACTGACAAGAAGTGCCTCGCCGCGCTGTTTGCGGCGTGGTTGATTGGATCGCGCGAGTCAGCGACGCCCAAGGCCCGCCCCACCTTCTTTCGGCGTGATATTGAGTAAATCGACTTCCTAAAGAACCCCGCTCGATTCTCGATTCGCAAATTCCCTTTCCGACCCAGCTTGGACCTCGATAATGAAAAGGTGAGCATGACAATTGTGTGATGCGTTAGGAACGTCTCGGTTCTACTCAGCCTATTCTTCGACAGTTCGCGTCCTCATAGACTCTCTCTCTCTGAATTGGCGCCTTTCCGCAACGGACGTTGCATTGGCGATGCGGCCTCCCGAAGTGGCGGTCATCGCCAGCAACTACATCAGCGCGGGCGGCCGGGTGCCGTAGGAGCATTGATTTGCGAATCGACTGAAGAGTCAGCTCTAGCTTGCCCGCCTCAGGTCGGTTTCGACTATCGTCAGAGGATGCGGAAGCGAAAATGAATGATGGGTACCGAAGGTCGGCTTGCTGGAAATGATCGACGCGGTCGTCGGCATGCCGAGATTGGCGGTGATGATCCGAAGCTGTGAAAGTGTGGGAAAAAGTCGCAGGCGTGCCTGGATAGCAGGGATCCATGCCAACTCCCGCCGCATCTTAAGAAACGGACGGTCGTACATGACGCCGCAAGTCTTAGTCAGACCTGTCCGTGTCGAGCCAGCGAAACGTTAGTCTACATCGCAAAAGCGACGGTCAAGCAAGCTGCGTACTCTATCAAACCAAACGGCCTTCGCACGGAGTCTCTAAAGCACGGAGCTGTTTCTTCCAGTCTGCCGATCGAGCGATCTCTGGCCGCGTTATGAAAGGGGTTGAATCGGGCGTAGCGTCAGGTTGTAAGCAGCATGCGAGAACGCTGGCGACGAGACCTTCAAAATGAAAGATCCGTTTCTCGCTCCGCATCCTGCCGAATCCACTGCGGGCAACATTATAGAATTCACGTCAGGAGTCGACGGAGCCAAGTCGGCGCTCTGGACGGCCGCGTTCGTTTTCGCGTCTATATTGGTCGCGATGCCGTACGCCGCGCAAGCTGGGCCCGCCAGCGACAGTCTGAATTGGTCGTCCAGCACGAAATCAAACGGCGCCTCCGCAGTCGCTGTCAAAAAGTCGATTTCTCCGTTCTGGGACACTCGGATCGGAGTCGACATGACCGTGGCGCGCGAGCCCACCACAACATGGGATTTGCTGGCTGAGAAGGCCGCTAACGGCGGCAACGCGCCACAATCCTCCGGCATCGCCTGGGCTGCAGCCACCGCTCCCGGCGTGGGCCCCGTCTGGGATAAAACCGTGGTGAATGCGCGCTTTGATACGGGCGAGCAGAGTAGCAAAATCGGTACCTCCCTCATCAAGTTGGTGCCGCTGCGGAGCGATTATTCGCTGGCACTGCAGATCGACTCCGACGTGGTCCAAAAGGGGAAGATGCCGCTTTTCGGTCTGCTCGGGCAGGTCACGCGCAACTACGAGACCCATAACTCAGCCAAAGTCACAGTCACCGGGATCGGCACGAGTTTTGTCGTTAGCGAAACCATGTCGACTACCGACGACAAATGGCTGCGCAGCTTTGGCGCCGAGCAGACGCTGTCCAACGGCATCACAATCTCGAGCGCCATCGGGGAGACCGCACAGGGCGGCACTAACATGAGCTTGACGGCTGGATTTAAGAAGAGCTGGTGAATCCCGATGAGCTCTTGCAGCAGCAGCTCAGAAAGGCGACTTCTTCATGTTGATACCCGGGAGCGCAGGCCCGCTCAGCAGGAAGCGGACACCGCGGCTGCATTCGCCGGTTAGGTGGCTAAGCCATCGTAGTAGGGGTTGTGAGAACGGGTGCGAGATTGCTGGTTTGAGCCACTAGCCATGCTGTTCCAATTCGGACGAAGCGTCCTAAAGCATAGCGGACACTTTTCCGGCTCGAGCCTTTCTAGGCGAAGGGACGATCAAATGGACCGCAAGCAAGTCCTGTTCATAGGAATGGCTGTTATCGGCGGCATACTCATGTGCGCAGCCCTCGCGCTGTAGCCTGTCGGCTGCTGAAGCAGCAACGCTGCCCGCCTGAAATGGTCGCTGACGTCGTTAATCCAGATGCGCGAGGGGTGCACAGTCCCGGTAAAGACCTGGTCCGCACGTCCCGTGCCAAGGTTCGGGCCTCGAGCTGAGACACCCGCGCGGCGGAATTGAAGCAGAACAGAGTCAGCACATAGCGCAAGGCTCGATCACGCTTCATCCACTCTTCTTTCGCGGAGATGCTGACCATCATATACGCATAAGTGTCGCGCGTACGCTACCGACGAGATCCGCATCCGGGGCCCGAAGAGTAGAGTGGGGCGGCACCGACGACTGGATCGGAGAATACGCCGATTCCGCCCCCCGCATCACCTGGGAGCATTGGTGATGCGACTTTGAAGGTAGCAAATGACCCGACGCTGCAGCTACTGCAACTATCTCAGACCAGGATCCTCACGGATGTGGGTTGAACCGCGCGCGGCGTCAGGTTGTATGCTGCGAGCCCTTGTGTGTCGTGCCCGATGTAAAGAGAAGGAGTCCGCGCTACCGTCATGGCAACGAGCGCAACGGACAAAATGATGGTGGACCAGCCAGGGATGCAGTCCGGAGCCTAACATTGATCAGCGTTAATCTAAGTTCGATTTGCCGCTGGCCCGATCCGCTCATCTTGACCAAGCCATGGCTTTCACGAACTCGGTGACGGATCAGCTGCTAACCTCCTTCTGCGCTCAAGCGTTCCCGTCTCGTTGGATAAAATTTGTCTATGTTGGTCGATCAAAGCAACTGCGTCAGATCGGTCCGGCGATCGGGACACCATCTCTTCCAAAAGGCGGTTGCGTTTCACGCCGGAATCCTCGTTTTCAGCCTGAGGTCTTGAACCCGAGTTCTTGGACCCGTGCTCTTGGGTCGGGCAAAATTCAGGCCGAAGCGAATTCAGTTCTGATCTTTGTCTGTAGGGAAGGGTTCGGCTGCGTCAGTCCCTCGCTCTTTATTCGACCTCTCAACAGAGGCGCACAGAGTGAGATTTCAAAACACGCGTGCCATTGCACCTTCTCGAACTCTTGCGAAGCGCGATCAGGCGCTTAGAGCTCGCGATTGGCGCTGGCACAGCCCTTGCTCCGTCTCACAGTAGGCCAGTCGAGGCCAGTTTGAAGGAGCTAACATGAGTGGCACGACGAGATCTTGCGCTTACGGAGAGAAGCGCTGATGCCAAGCCAAATTCGTGACTCTTCGAAGCGCGGCGGTTTTGGCTCCATGCCGCAAGATGCGACAGCGACGGCTAAAACGGCTAAGGTCTCTGGCAAAATCGGGCGCACTACTGCCGGCAAGCGGGGCTGAAAGTGCAGTACCGCTGACCTCGCTTGCCCCTTGACGGCAGGGTGAGGAAGGCGCCTCTGCGCTGGATCTTATGGTTTGAGTGGGAATTGACCGTCGTTGCGAGGGGCAGGAGCACATGAGCGAAGCTATGTCAGATGTTGGACCGATCGCTTTCTTGGCTTGCTTTCCGAGGACTGGCGGGAAACTCGCAGTGCATCCCTGCTTTGTGAAGGGATGCCGCGGACAACCGCTAAAGCCTTCACGCGCTCGCGCCACCTGACCCAGACAGGGCAATCGTCAAACACTTGATCAACGCGGCCGTGGCAAAAGGTTTGGCAAGAAAGCAGATTCCTCCAGCCTTGATCGCTCGCGCGCGGACGGAATCATCTGGAAAGGCCGTGATGAAGATGAAAGGCGTAGGATGACCGAGGCTGCGCATATGCGTGAGCAGGTCAATTCCGCTCATGGCCGACATTTGGACGTCGGTAATCACGCATGATGTTTCACTCAATTCGGTCGCGCGGAGGAACTCCTCGGCGGAGGCAAAAGTATGGACCAAGTATCCGTACGCTGCCAGAAGGTTGTTCGTTGCGGTACGAACGGATGGATCATCGTCGATGAGGGAAATGACACAGGGCATTGACAAACTGATCGCTCGTGATCCGGGAAACTGCTCGCCGCGGTTGCGGCCGTACGAAAGTGGAGGCGGGAAGCAGGCTTGCAAAGCATACTTAGGTTTGTAAGTTCCCCTTTGGGCGCGAAATTCCGAGAGCTTCACTCATTCTTATGAGATCGGCCAGCGACTTCGCGCCCATTTTGCGCATGACCTGCCCGCGGTAGATTTTGACGGTAATTTCTGCCAGTCCAAGCTCGCCCGCCACCTGCTTGTTCAGCAGGCCGGAAGTGACCAGGGCCAGAACATCGCGCTCGCGTGGAGTCAGATTTTCGAACCGGGATCGCAGGTCAACGACTGTTTTGTCGAGGTCGCGCCGCTTGCGGTCTCGTTCGATCGCGGCCCGGACCGCGTCGAGGAGGTCCTGCTCGCGTACCGGCTTGGTCAGGAAGTCGACCGCACCGCTCTTCATGGCCTGGACGGTCATGGGAATATCGCCGTGACCTGTGATAAAGATAATAGGCGTGTCGATCTTGGCCTCGGCGAGATCGGACTGCAGATCGAGGCCGCTCGATCCTGGTAGGCGGATGTCGAGCACGAGGCAGCTCGGCACCTCGGGCGGCTTCGTCTGCAAAATCTCCGCCGCAGAGCCAAAAGCCTTGACCTTAAGCCCAACCGATTCAAACAGATTTGTAAGAGCCTTGCGCATCGACGCGTCGTCGTCGACGACCAAGACGATCGGTTCATCGGCATCTATGCGCGGCTGCGGCGCTTGCGACAGCTCGCTCATGATGCATCCTCCTGTTGCACGCGTAGGTTCATGTGAAATGTCACGCCGCATCCCCTTTAAAAGCGAAAACACTGAAAGGCCGCCAAGAGTGCTTGTGCGGCCGAATTCTACAATTTCCCTTATCTAGGGCAGTATTGATCGCAAAACTGCCCATTTTGCGACTATATGGGCGATTCGTTTTCAGCAAAAGGACTACAGGCCCCGGACCCGTATTGTGGGCTATCGAAGGCCTCACTGCCTCTGCCGTAAGCGCGCCGAGGCGCTCATTGCGTCGACGGTTTGGAGGGGCCCCAATTCCGTTCCTCGGGGCGGAACCCTAAGGTTGCCATACCGATTTTTGCAGGAAATGCCGATCGCTGACGCAACTGCTAGCCCGGTCCAAGCGACTCAGGTTAAGCAATCGTCGTCGATGAGACCAACATGCTAAAGGAATGAAATGGTCGCAGCCACTCCAAGACTTCCCGCTTCCGGTTATGCTCTCGAAGTAGATGGCCGATTCAAAGCCGAATTTGCGACCAAAGACGGGGCTTTGGCCGGAGCGCAGGAGCTAAAACAGCGTTTTCCAATGCTTCAGGTCAGAATTTATGATGCTCGGACAATGGCCAGAGAGGAAGTCCACCTTTCGCGCGCTTAACATCTTCGCGTTTTCCTGCGCGTGCGGCTCGCGCCGCACTCGAACCGAGCCGCGTAGCGTCTCGGCCATCCGGCTCCTCACGCACCAAGATGTGTTCCTCGCCGAAGGGCGTTCTGATCCAGAGCCCGATTGCGTTCCGCGGGCCGGGCTCGGACATTCCCTTCGGGGGGAATCTTACGCTTTAAGGATTGCCGTCGACGCCGGGGAATGCAATGCGGTGCTACCTTGTGAGTTGCCGCGCGTCTTCTTGGGCAACACTGATACTATGCTCCTGGCTGCGTGGCAGCGCCACGCGTCAAGCCAGCCCCGCAAGGCGGCAGATCAAATTCTCCGCTTTTTGCTGGGTGCCCCGCACAGAGCCGCGGAAGGTATGCCCCCGCGATCTTACGTGAAGTCTCCTTCGTGGCTTCAGAGCGCAATGAGACCGGTGGTGGCATTTTCGGCGAAGGGGTGAAAGCCGGGCGTAAGAGAGGCTCCCGGCTGGTCAGCGCGGAGAATCGAATGACCAAAGTTGTCGATCTCCTATTCTCAGTCGCGCGATATTGTCGCAACGCGCGAGATAGAGCATGGTCCGGACCCTAGGGTCGCGTGAGCGCAGAGTGTAACGCGGGTTTTCCTCGGGAAAACGCGGCGTTTTGCAGCGGCAGCTCGAGTAATGACTTAGAGGGGGACGATGATCCATTCCAAATTTATCACGCTTGAGTACTGAGCCAGTCCAAGATCCGACGCATGAAGACTAACGCATCAACCATTGAGCCTCGTCAGCGCCCTTTGAAACACCTGAGAATCTGAGCGATCGATACCGAAGAGAGGTAAGCGTTCGCGGTCACGCATGAACGTTTTGCCCCAACCACTTTCGAGATCGAGACAAGCATCGCTGATCCTGATTGTCAGATTTGCGACCTGCTGTCAGGGCCAGGACACAACGGGTCCAGCAGATCGGCTTCTAATTCAAGGCGCTCGCATTGGCATGAGCTTTGAATAGCTGGACCTACTCAGAACAGCCGCTCGAGGATTATGTCGTGGCCGAAGATATCAGTTACCGGTATGCGTGGGTCGCAACTCAACGTCACGCTGCCCGGCTGCGAGCCTGTGTGCGATTTTAACAATGCGATGGAGAACGTTGCAATCCAGTTCGCACCATGCGGCACCGGGATCGGCGATCGCTGCGTAATGGCCATCAACTGCATCTTCTTTCAACAAAGTTGGAGCGTTGGTGGAGGTGGCTGAGCTGCGCTCGTCATGGCGAGAGCAGCGGATAGAAACCAAGCTTGCAAATCCATCGCGCTGACGCGGGTCGTATTTAACGAACCTGAGCAAGATCTGACGTGGCATCGTTTCGGCAGGTCCGAGGTCGAGGCAGGCGGATATTCTTCTTCATAAAGCAGCGATTATGGGGCCGAGGAAACAAATCGGACAGCGGTGTCGTATGAACAAACGAGCGGAAAAAGCGGTCCTGGCCATCCAGTTCAAACGGACGACACCAAGCCCTTATCATCAGCTCGCGATCGAGCTTGCTGAACTTGCGAAGCTCTCATGGCCGATGGTGCTGACGCAGCTTGGGCAAGTCGTGATGATGACCACCGATCTTGCCTTAATCGGGCGCGTCGACCCTGAGGCGCTTGCCGCGTCGGCGTTAGCCATCACGATTTACCTCGTTGGCTTCACCCTCGGTGTTGGTTTGCTGACCCCGATCGCGCCGCTGGCGGCGCAAGCGTTCGGGGCGAAAAACCGTGCCGCTGTACGACGTACGCTGCGTATGGGACTCTGGGCGGCGCTGCTGCTATCGGTCCCGATCATGGCCTTTGGGCTACAGGGAGAGCAAGTACTGCTGGCTTTCGGCCAAGCGCCCGAGATGGCGCGCCTCGCGCAGCAATACCTTTTCGGACTCGTCTGGGGCGCGGCGCCGGCACTGTGGTTTCACGGTTTTCGCAACTTCATGGCTGCGGTCCACCGACCGCAGCCGGTCTTGTGGATTGCGATTGGGGCCATCCCTCTCAACGCGCTCGTGGCTTATGTGCTGATCTATGGGATGCTGGGCCTGCCGCCGCTCGGGCTTTTCGGAGCCGGCCTTGCGAGCAGCTTCGTGAACTTGACGATGTTCTTGGCCGTGTTGTGGTTCGCCACAATGCGCCTCCCCTTCCGTGACTATCACGTGCTCGCGCGTCTGTGGCAATTCGATTGGCCGTTCATGAGGCGATTGATCGCGATGGGGATTCCGATCGCACTCATTGTTTTGCTGGAATACGGACTTTTTTCGGCCGCGGGGCTGCTGGCGGGCCTGGTCAGCATCAGAGCGCTTACTGCCCATCAGATCGCCCTTCAGGTCGACTTGGTCCTATTCGTGGTTCCACTAGGCATCAGCACGGCGGCGGCCGTGCGCGTCGGTCACGCCGTCGGTCGCAGCGACGGTCCAGGCGTCAAAAGAGCAGGGCTGATTGCTATACTCCTTGGCACTATCGCTGCTGCGATACTGACTATTGTGGTTGTCGCCGTGCGTTTTGAAATTGCCCGCCTGTTTCTGGACGGGACGACTGACGGTGTCGGCGCGACGACAGATTTGGCCGCAAACCTCCTTTTGGTCGGCGCGAGCTTCTTTATCAGTGATGCCGCGCAGCACATCGCGGCGGGCGGTTTGCGTGGACTTAAGGACACCCGCGTCCCGCTTCTGTTCGCCTGCATAGCTAATTGGCCGATCGGTTTCACCCTTAGCTACGTGCTTGGTTTGAAGATCGGGCTTGGTGCAATTGGTATCTGGATCGGCTTGTCGATTGGGACGAGCATCTACGCGGGTCTTCTCGTCGTGCGTTTCCTGCTGCTCGCGAGCAAGTTTGCTCCGCAGAGGTGTCCCGCAAGCTCGTAAGTCAAACTTATTGGTCTACCAGAACTCCAGCAACCCGTTTTGGGGGATGCCCTTGGGCGAGCCCTCAGGTCGAAAGATGATTTTGCTGTCGGACAATCTCGTCCATTTTGGGCTGGCGTCGTTCACACGGAATAGTCGTTATCTGAGCTGAGATCGACATACCGCAGTGGCACATCGAAACACCAAACCCTTCCCTCCGCCCAGATCAGTTTGCGCAATCGGGCAGCAGGTTCTCCCACCAAGAGTCGTCGCTTCGCGGCTCGCGGGCTTTGATCCCTGGCGATCAATAGTTGCCTGAATTGCTTTGTTCCGGATCTGGTCACTCCAGTGGGTGCTCTGTTAGTCCGTTTTGGACCGCAGCAGATCCGGCGTCGCCGAAGACGCGGCGCTATGCTGACTCCTGCTGCGACCTTCTTTGGTACGCCCGCAGCGAGCTCGAGCGCCGTACTTTGCGGGACGCCGAAGTTATTCTTGAGCTGGCTTGCAGCTTCGCTCTGTGGGGCTGCCGTCGCGGCCGATCAGATCTGCGTCATGCTCGGCAGAGCTTCTTAGAGTGAGAGGGGAGACCCTTCCGCCGTGACGGGTTTATAGCTGCGAGAGAGCCTCGCCGGCGCCCGTTCTCGGAGAATCGCGATGTCCAGACGACATCCTCGCAACGGGACCGGCCAGAGCCGGGCAGGCCTTTATGACGAAATTACCGATAAGATCATTGCCGAGCTCGAAGCCGGCCGTGTGCCATGGGGGCAGCCGTGGGGGACGGCGGCGGCAGCGGCGCCGCTCGCGATGCCAAACAACGCCGCGACCAAACGGCGTTACAGCGGAATCAACGTCCTGATCCTTTGGGGCGCGGTCATCGAGCGCGGCTTCGCCGGTCAGAGTTGGCTCACCTTCCACCAGGCGCTATCGCTCGGCGGCTATGTGCGCAAGGGCGAGCGTGGTACGACAGTGGTCTATGCTGACCGCTTCGTGCCAAATGATGAGAAGCGGCGAGCTACAGAGACCGGCGACGAAGCGCTGGCAATTCCGTTCCTGAAGCGCTTTACGGTGTTCAATGCCGATCAGTGTGACGGCTTGCCTGCGGAAATCGCGACCACCGCGCCTCCACGGCCGCAAGGACTGATCGAGCCAGCTGTCGAAGCCCTGATCAAGGCGACCGGCATTGACTTCCGCATTAGCGGTGATCGCGCCTTCTATGCACTGGCAGAAGACTATGTGCAGGTGCCGCCGCCGCAAGCCTACTTCGAGCCGATCAATTGGCATCGCACCGCGCTCCACGAGCTTGGCCACGCAAGCGGTCATTCTTCACGGCTCAACCGCGATCTTAGCGGCTCGTTTGGTACCAAGAAGTACGCCTTTGAGGAATTGATAGCGGAGCTCGCCGCCGCGTTCTCCTGCGCCTCGCTTGGCATCGTTCCGACAGTGCGGCACGCCGATTACATTGCCTCGTGGTTAGAGGTTCTGCGAGAGGACAATCGGGCGATTGTCCGCGCTGCAAGCCAGGCCAGTAAGGCAGCGGACTACATCCTGGGCTTTTTGCCTGGTGCGGTTGTCGGCGCGACAGCGGAGGGCGTGGAAAGCGAGGCCGCGTGAACTACTCGTTTCAGGTTTCGCAAGGAGTTTAAGAGCTGAGCGGATTATCTGCGACGGCCGGCAGCCGAGAAAGAGGTTCTCGGCCGCCCGTTGTGGAGAATCGAACATCTGTTTTATCACTGTGTCAACCTCGCGCGACATGCCCTTCAAGCTGGTGCTGAGCTGGTCAAAGGCCGCCTGCCAAGGCGGGGCTGCGATCGAGCAACTCGAAGAGGGCATTGCCCAACGTGCCCTGCTTCGCTGTCGTTTGAGCCGCTTCTGGTCAAGGAAGTTCGCTTCTATGGCGCGACAATCAGGATGAGAGCGGCGCGTCAATCAAGATGAGACGAGGCGCGGTCTCGCGGGCGCCGGCATCACCGCGTCGATGAGCCGCAAGGCCGTTTGCTACGACAATGCCCCGATGGAGAGCTTCTTCCATACCCTGAAGACCGAGCTCGTTCGTCATCGCAACTACAAGACCCGTGCCGATGCCCAGCGCGATATCTTTGCCTTCATCGAGGGCTTCTACAACTGCGCATCAGAACACCCATCTGGCTATGTGATTGAAGAGAAGAGATTTTGTTGAGCGGGATGCGATCCCGCGGGGTATTTTGGGTTCTGTCGCGCTCGTTCGGCGATAGATTGAGCAGCAGTTGTTATCAGCCAGGTGCGGGCGAAGATCCAAGGACCATCCGGCAGAGGATGGATGGATTCGATCTCGCCGGCTTCAGCGGCCAGCCGGAGCGTCTTGGGCGCGATCTTCAGGAGCTTTGCGGCGTTGCCAAGGTTGAGCCATGGCTCGATCCCGTCCTCGGCGGGCTTGAACACCGGGATGTGGTAGTTCGAGCGCATTGATGTGACGCGCTCGCGGGTCCAGCGATTGCCGTTACCGGTCTTGAGGCCGTTGCGATTGAGGAGGCCGGCAATCAGATCGTCCCTGGCGATCAGCACCAGTTGACGCACGGCCTGGACGATATCGGCAGAGGTGCTGTTGCGCTGTCCGCGCCGGCGCTTCGGCAAGCGCAACTCGCTGTGGGCGCCCCCCACCCAATGGACGATGAGAACGATCTCCGAGGCCGCGTCGTCGATATCGGCCACGACCTCATGGATGAGGGTGCGCACAATGCGCTTCTTGAGGCGAGCATCCGTCGTCGGCGCATCCCAGACCGTTTTGAGGTTCGAGGCCAGAACGCCGAGCGAGGCTGGATCAGCAAGGGGTGCGGGCGTCGCCGCATCATGCATGGCGATCTTGGCCTCAACCTCCGCCGCGTGAGCGAGCGCCCTGTTCCAGCGGGCTTCCAGCTCACTGGCCACCAGCCGGTTCGCGGGATCAGCGGCATCGTATTGCCGGAAAGCCCTGTCGGCGGCATAGCGCGCCGCTTCGAGGTCGCGACTGAGAGCATCGCGTACCTGATCGCGCCGTTCCCTGGCTCCCTTGGCGGCAGCGGTTGCGGCGGCGACAGCGCCCGGACCGACGACTCCAAGCAGTGCTTCCTCGATGGCGTCATCGACGCGCAGTCCGCCGAAGGCGATGCAGTGGGCCCCGCCATTGTCCATCCAGGCACGGCTACAGCTGTAGCGCGGGATATGGTTTTCCATGCCGGAGTACCGGAGTGTGAGCTTGCGACCGCAGCGCTTGCAGCGGATCAGACCGGCCAGCAACGCGTCACCATGCTTGGGCGCGCCGTGATGCCGACTGGTGGGAACATTGCTGCTGACCATGGTGCGAATCGCCTCGAACTTCTCCCAGCTCACATACCCTTCGTGAGTGTTGGGCTTCAGCGTCAGCCATTCGTTCCGCGCCTTGCGGCGGATCTTCACGCTCACGCCCGCGGTGCTGTATCCCGCCGCCACAGCTGTCTTACCATAGGCATAGGCGCCGCCGTAGACCGGGTTCTCAATGATCCGGTGGATGGCAGAGTAGTTTGGTCGCCGCCAGGCCGTGTCGCCGTTGGTCTGTTTCACCGGCAGATCGAGATTGTACTCGTGGAGCCAGCAGAGCGCCTGCCGCGCGCTGCCCAGTTCCTCGACCTTGTCGAACACCAGCTTGATCGCTTCCTGGACACGCCGATCCGGGTCTTTCTCATAACGGTCGCCGGCCTTCACGAAGCCGACAGGCGCTGTCACAACCAACTCGCCCCGGCGTGCCTTCTCGTAGCGGGCCGAGAGCGAGCGCTGGCGCAACAGATCCAGCTCGTACTCGTTGAGGCTGCCTTTGAGCCCGAGCAGCAGGCGGTCGTTGCCGTGCCTTGGTGCATAGATAGTCTCTTGATCGACCAGAACGGTATCGACCACGCGGCACATCTCGATGAGTTGCTGCCAATCCCGGCTGTTGCGGGCGAAGCGCGAGACCTCGCGGGCGCAAACCGCACCAACCTTGCCGAGGCAAACCTCCGCCACCATTCGCTCGAATCCGGCGCGTTGTATGCCGCCGGCGGCTGAACGACCGAGATCATCATCGATCACTTCAATTTCTGACCACCCGAGTGCCGTCAGCCGGTCTCGCATGGCGTATTGCAGCGCGCTGCTCTCGCGATTGTGCAACACCTGATGGGCCGAAGATTGACGCACGTAAAGAATCGCCTTGCGCTCCAGATGATGAGGCCTGACCTTGTCAGAGATCATGATCGACCTCCTTCGCGGGCGGCGTCGCTGTCATCGCAGCATGGTCGAGGATCAACTGCGTCATCAGGCTCGTGAGCGCTGCCCGCGCTTCTGCTGGCAGATCCAGCCATGTGGGCGCGCCGATGGCGCCGTTCGACAGGCCACTCCCGAACAGATCCATCTGCTGCTGCGGCCGCGGTTGTCGATCGTGTCGGTATGCGCTCCCTGGCACTGCCGTCTGCCGTGACATGAGTCTCTCCCCGATTCTGGTCGTGAGAGGCTCTGGATGCGCCAGAAAGCAGGGCAGCTGATGGCGTTCGATCCTTCAACGCCAGATCGAGAAGCGCAGAGAGCGCCGCAAGTGCGTCAATGCTGACAAACGGCTGGGCTGTCAAAGGCTCAGCGTCAGGGCATGCCGTCCGGTCGAACATCCATGCTGGAACTTCCAGGCAACGATCTGTTTGCGATCCATCAAGAGAGCAGCGGAAAGCGACATCATCAGCCTTCTCGACCCTTCCATGAACGCAAACTCGGCGACCAAACCAGGGATGATGTCGATAAAGAACCTCGCGAAGAACGGTCCTGTGGGCGTTCTTGAGCCTTGTTGTACAACCGAACCCGGCTCCATTCCGCAATCGGATATATCGCACTGATCGAGATGGAGCTAAAAGCCGCTTAAACCCTCCCACTTTTTCGGGGAAGATCAGACTGCCCTAAATTTAGAGCCGAGTCCTCTGGATCGACGGAGACTGGCGACGGTATGGATTGATCATCAAGCAATCGCCGAAGCTCCCCTGGAGAAAATTGCTCTAGATCGAAACTGAACTCTTCTGGATCGGCGGAGAACGACGGGGCAGGGTGTCGGTGAAGCTCGTCCTGCAAGTCCTTTTCCAGTCGCTGAAACTCCTCTGAAGGGACGGAGACTGGCGACGGTATGGATTGATCATCAAGCAATCGCCGAAGCTCCCCTGGAGAAAATTGCTCTAGATCGAAACTAAACCATTCTGGATCGGCGGAGAACGACGCGGCAGGGTGTCGGTAAAGCTCGTCCTGCAAGTCCTGTTCCAGTCGCTGAAACTCCTCTGAAGGGACGGAGACTGGCGACGGTATGGATTGATCATCAAGCAATCCCCGAAGCTCCCCTGGAGAGAATTGCTCGAGATCGAAACTAAACCATTCTGGATCGGCGGAGAACGACGCGGCAGGGTGTCGGTGAAGCTCGTCCTGCAAGTCCTGTTCCAGTCGCTGAAACTCCTCTGAAGGGACGGAGACTGGCGACGGTATGGATTGATCATCAAGCAATCGCCGAAGCTCCCCTGGAGAGAATTGCTCGAGATCGAAACTAAACCCTTCTGGATCGGCGGAAAACGACGCAGCAGGCTGTCGGTGAAGCTCGTCCTGCAAGTCCTTTTCCAGTCGCTGAAGCTCCTCTGAAGGGACGTAGACTGGCGACGGGATGGGTTGATGATCCAGATGATCCAGCACTTGCCGAAGCTCCCACTGATGAAGCTGCTCTGGATTGATCGCGACGTGCCCTTGGACGAAAGCCGACGGAGCGGGTTGATCCTCCTGCCCGTCCCGAAGCTCTTCTCGCCGACTGCTAGCTTCGTGCGACGCCCTGTGCTGTGCAGCGGCGTCGCCGATGAGCGTCGGTTCCATCAGTACCGCGCTTTCGGGATGGATGGGAGCCACGTTCAGGGGGCGAGGATTGACCTTGGCGCGACCGCTCCTTTGGCGTACGACGACTTCGCCCGTCGACCGAAAGGTGCGGAGATGGTCTAATGCTACAAGGAGATTTTTGGGATTCCCCTTTCCGACGAACTCGTATACGTCACCGCTATTGCTCAGCGACTTACTGTCCAGCCGAGCAACAACGCTCGGTCTGCGTTTTGCGAAGAGCCAACGGCTAAAGCTAAGAAGAGCGCCTGCATGTTGCTTCGCCCCACCGGCGACCATCCCGCCCTTGATGAGAGCCTCCTCAAGCCTCAAGATTTCGGGAGCATCCTCGGAATAAACAGGCCGCTTGTCCAACTGATGCCCCCGTACCACAATCCCAGTTGATTGAGCCGGCTGCACCGCGGAGGCTGCTGGCATTGCTCCACCACCACCTGAATTGGCGATCTCGCTCAGCTGCTGCTCAATGGCAACGCCTTGCGGATTGTTTAGGACCCTCGGCCTCTTCGCTGCTCTCAACTCAGCTGTGTCATGCTCATCGCTGATGAGGACCTCGCTTGGCAAGAGGTTGCGCCTGGCAAGTGCACTCATCGGCTCGGCCGGGGACTGCTGGGTGTCGCTAGACACATTGGTAGAGGGGCTACGGCGTGGCCCACTGTCAGGGATCGCGTTATCGGCTTCGCGCGCCTCGTTTAATTGCTGCTCAAAGTCCTCTTGCCCGGATCGGTCCGGTTGATGCTCTTGCGAGACCTGTACTCGCGGCCCGGCAGCTACATTGAATGCGTCAAAATTGTGCGGGTCCACACTAGCCTCACGTCATGAAATCAATTGAGCTAGTCCTACAATGAACAATCTTTCGAGAAGCTGACGAGGCCGTCGCCCGCGGCTCTCAATTGTCGCGGGGCTTCTTGAGTTCAGGACCCGCCTTCAGCGCGGCTGCACCAGCCGCACCCGGCCGCCAGACGGGTCCGAAAAGCGCGACGCCGATGGGGACGGTCCTCCGGTTGGGCTACGCCATCCCTTCGGTTCGTCTCCATCGGCGCAGTCTCATCCTGATTGTCGCTAAGGTCTCACTTTGATCGCCGCCGCCCAGCTCGGCGTTGCGGCCGCCGCCTGGTGCCGGCGGCTCGTCAGATCGGCCTTCGGCCTGACGCTCTCTTTGTGGCCAGAGCGCCCGTCGAGGGCTGTTTTACAATGAACGAGGTTCGTCAGCTTATCGACAGGTACTCCTTCTAGGAGGAGAGCGGGTCGAACTAGACTGAGGTCCGGCTTGGTCAACCCGCATCAATCAACCCATTCGAAAGCCCGGATTTGTGCGGACCTGCTGCGTCTTCCTGCAAGTGCTCGGCCGGCGAAGGGGCTTCAAGATTCACTGCTCCGGCCTATTCCCTAATTTAGCTACCGAAGAATGGCATCGATGAATGCAGAGCGGGCCCAGCTTGGCGCTGACACTTCTTCCGAAGCTTCCGATTCTGAAAATTGCGAACCGGGATCCCCGGCTGCGGCGCGGTGGGGTGACGCCTTGACGGATGCGCGGGCGTCCGCCGCGAATCCGGCCTCATCGCAGGATCAGGTCCTGGCGAGATGGGCTGCCGAAGAGGGGCGGGACGCGGATGAGGATCGGCAACAGGCGGTCAGTCGGACGATGGCTTGGCAACAGGAAGGTGATCTCAACGAGACGCTGGATCTGTCGTCCCTGTCCCTGACCGCATTGCCCGTTCCCCTGCCGACCGGGCTGCGTCGCCTGAACGTCGACGATAATCAGCTGAATAGCGTGACCGATAACCTTCCGGTCGGTCTCCAGCGGCTCTACGCCAGCAACAATCGGCTGACCAGTCTGCCCGAGCTTCCAGCCGCGCTACGGCGGCTCTACGCGATCAGCAACGGGCTGACCTGCATGCCTGCAAACCTACCGCGTGGGCTCCGGCGCTTGAACGTCACCAACAACCAGCTGACGAATCTACCGGTCCTTCCGGCAGACCTTCGAGAGCTGGACGCTAGCGGCAACCGGCTAACCAGCCTGCCCGACCTTCCAGCCGGGCTCGAGCGTCTTAACGTTGACTACAATCAACTGGCCAATCTGCCCGAGCCTCTCCCGGCCGGCCTCGAATGGCTCAGTGCCAACAACAACCAGCTGAGCAGCCTGCCCGCGTCGGTGCCGCCAGACCTTCTATGGCTTGGCGCCAGCAACAACCAGATTACCAGCGTGCCCGCGACCTTGATGACGCAGCTAAGCCGCGAGTCCAGTGTTGATCTCGAGAATAATCCGCTGCCCGGGTTGGTGCAGACCAACCTGGCGACAGCCATGCATTCCGGGGACTATGCTGGCCCGCAGATCTTTTTCTCGATGGCCGAAGGGGGGCTGGAGGTTGAGCCGCGGCCCCTACAGGAGGTTGTCGCGGATTGGCTACAGCCCGACGCGGTGGTTGCCTGGCAGGGCTTCGCCCAAGAGCCGGGTGCCCAGGATTATGCACGTTTTCTCGACAGGCTACGGGGCACTGTGAACTCTAGAGACGACGCCTTCCGACAGGCGGTGGTCGACGATCTGCGGCAGGCGGCGGCCAGGCCGCAATTGCGCGAGCAGTTTTTCCAGCTGGCTTTTGCAGCGAGTGAGAGTTGCGAGGATCGCATTACTTTGACCTGGAACGGCATGCAGACTGCGCGCCTGAACGCTGACGTTGAGGACGGCGCCTACGACGGACGCCTCGACGAACTGCTCCAACACGGCCGTGTCATGTTCCGCTTGGAGGCGCTGAACGAGATCGCGCGCGAGACGGTCAATTCGCTCCGCCGTGCCGACCCGGAGGCCGACATCGACGAGATCGAGGTCTATCTTGCCTACCAGACCCAGCTGCGAGAGCCGCTGGAACTGCGGCACGTCGCTCCGGGCATGCGCTTCTTGAATGTCTCCCACGTCACCGAGGACGACGTTGCCAGGGCCGAGATGTCGGTCCGCAGGCAAGAGGCGACGGGCTTCGCGGACTATCTGGCTACGCGCTGGCAACCTTGGGAGAGCGTGGTGAGGCGTATCGCACCCCGAGAGGAAGCAGCGATGCAGGAGCGGCTCGTCGATGCGATGGACGAGGAGTTTCGAACTCGCTTGCAGCAACGGCTCGCCGACTATCACCTGACCGGCGACGACCCAGCATCCTCATCCACGCCCTGGCTGCACGATGCGGAGCGCCAGCTCGGAGCCGGGATCCGCAATGAGCTTGCCCGCGAGATCAAAACCGAGGTAATGCATCGGGTGCTCGCGGATCGTGGCCTTAGTCTATAAAGCCCGCCTTCGATTGCAGGGGTCGCAATTTCTGCCTTCCCTCGACCTGTCACGATCCGATCCGCCCTCAAACGAGAAAAGCGCCTTCTTCGACAAGATCGAGGAAGTCGCTTCCATTCGGACGATGCGCTAAGGGCCGGAAAAAGCCGCGGCGGAAGCGGGCATCCTCGCCGTCAGCGGCGCGCCTCAGTATCACTTGCGCGGCGGCCAAACGTACACGCGGCAGCGAAGGTAAAGACCCATCTGGCGCCCATTACGACCATGGAACTTGGTCTTCTGTTGTCAGGAGCGGGCGGACAGCACCTGACGTGGTGTGTTGGTGCGCCTAGTCGGCTGCCCGCCTTGCGGATATCGACTCGACCCGCCGAACACACGTACTGGATATTCTTGACGATGAATGGACTGGAGCATCGGCTCTATCCACTCTCCAAGGTTTCGTCTGTCCATCTTGCCGCGGATGATCTTCGGCATTGACGACGGGCAAAATCAGCCATTGCCAATGGGCGGCGATTTTTTCGCCGGCCTGAGCTAACCGGATGCGCGCGCCGCAACCCTCTTGGATTGCGGCCGACCCGCCGGATCAGAACATTGCCGCCTAACAGCAAATTCCTTTCCCATCGCGGCGGCGTCATGCGTCCCACGCCACCGCGCCGCGCTACGCCCGTATTTTGATCAAGAAGTCGTTGACCTGTCCCTCCAACGAACCAAGATTCTTGCTCAGCTCTTGGACGTTATCAACGACCTGGCCCGCCGATGAGCCAGAGGCGCGCGATGCATCATTCAGTCGGTCAATATCGCGGGATGCCTCGCCCATATCCGAACTAATGAGTGTGATGCTCTTCGAGATGTCATTTGTGACAATCGATTGCTCTTCTATCGCAGCCGATATGCTGCTCGATATTTCGCGCATCCTGTCTATGATCCCAGCGATGTCAGCCATCGCCGAAGTCGTCAGCCCTGTCCTTTCCCGAATGGCAAGAATCTGAGCATCAACCTCGCTCGTCGCCTTTGCTGCCTGCGCCGCAAGATTCTTTACTTCGCTTGCCACCACTGCAAAACCTCTGCCCGCCTCGCCAGCTCGCGCTGCCTCAATCGTCGCGTTGAGCGCCAGCAAATTGGTTTGTGAGGCTATTCCCTCGATGAGTTGGACGACGCTGCTGATCTTCGTAACCGACGCAACGAGCTCGTTGAGTGTTGCTTCAGCGTGGACAGTCTTATCCCGTGCAGATAGCGAAATGTTCGCCGCGGTCGAGACCTGCCTCCTGATCTCAGAGATTGAAGCCGAGAATTCTTGGGCAGCTGACGCAACGGCGCTCGAGTTTTCCTCCGTCTTTTTCACGATCCCGGTCATGCCCTCAGTGCGAAGGCAAACATCGTCCGTGGATGACCTAATTGTCAACGAGACTGTTTGCATGTTCCTTATGGAGCTCGCCACAACATCGACAACCCGCGACACATCGTTTTCGAAATTGTTCGCAAGGCTCAACCGCTCCTCGCGCATGCGGACCAGATCAGTTATGTCCTGCCAACCACTCACCACTATCGGGCGGCCTTCGAAGTTGGAAACGACAAGACTTGTTCTGACCGGAATGGAAGTCTGATCTTTGCGGCGAAGCCACCACTCGATTGCGACATGGCCTGCTTCCATCACCGCTTTATTGGTCTCTTCGAACATCTGCGCAACGCTCTTGCCGTTCGGCTGCGGATCAAGCGAAAGCGAGGCAAGTGCCAGCCCTCTCATTTCTTGTCTATTAGAAAAGCCAAGTATATGAGCTGCTGCATCGTTGCTCAGGACGCAGCTGTCGGCGTCGAAAACTACGATACCATCTTTAAGCGACTCAAACGCATTGATGGCCATCCTATCGTCCAAAGTTGGTTCTGCGGTCTCCGTTCGCGTCGATGTCGCGAACGAAAGAACCAGCATCAATCCACCAACCAGCAGCCCGCTCCAGAAGTGAATTGACAACACGTCCGTATTGGCAGCCACAGTTGCGGCGGGGACAGACAACACCAGCGCGAGATTAGATATTCGATTGTGCCACATCGGCGCCCCAAACTGCGGTTGACCCTAATGCAAGTGGATATATCGATTCTCGATTAAAACTCTGTTTCAGAGAGAAACGACCTATCGGCATGCTGACACACGCGAATACGCTTACCGAAGTCGAGGACAAGAAAATGCTTGGACTGCGATCAAATCGACGTTCAGCCAAGAAAAAGTACTTCGTTTTCCGCAATCGACACGTCGATAATATGCCTATCTGTTGCTCGGGCGGCTCGACAAGCGGACATCAGTGATACCCAGGAATCATCATTCCAACAGCGCGCACATACGAGAGTATGCTGACCTATACGTAGGTATGGTCGGAGCTAAGCGATTCATACATTCCATGAGAAGCGCCGAACCGTGACGGAAAACGGAGTGCGGCTGTCCGACCCCAGCGTGTCCGCCCCCACAAAGTTCTTTATGTCTACGGCGGCGCGCAACTAGCCCGTTCGCAGAATTGAGTGCATTGGGCACTGGGTGCCGTTCTCCTCGCTTTCTTTTGGAGCGGCGCAAAACCAATCCGGACCCGATCGGTCGGCTTGCCGGAGCTCGCAAGAATGAGTTCGAGCGTCATGCGCGGTATGTGCCACAATGCAAATGCGTGCCCGAAAGAAAGGCCGCCAAATGGCGGCCCAAGAAAGTCGGACTTCGCGCTAGTCAAAAGATCACGTCCAGAAAAACAGCCCCGGGTGAAACAGATAACGATGCAAACCAGATGTCCGGTGCGGAAACGCTACGACATTTCGCCGACGGACAGCAATATCATTTGTTCTGTTCCTACCGAGAATGGCAGGGGCTGCGGCCTCGGCCAGGCTGTGTCGAGCAGCTTCATGTGGAGCTGTAGGGCAAAAGGCCGCGTGGCATTGGCTTGATGGAAGCTTGGCGAATGCGGCGCTCGCTGCGCGAGCTCGTCCGTGATATCGGCAGTGGCAATCGCACAACCAGGCCAGGCCGGCTTGTACGGCCGAGATCAGCGTACCGCCGTTGCTGCCATAGCGCTTTCGAATCGCGATGATGTGAGCGAGTGCTTGTGAACCCCGATTGCGAGGAGATCGTTGGGAGCGGCGTCGTGTGGATCCCCGTTCGGGGCGACCCGCGTTCAGAATTGCGTGCTATCTGCCAGGACCATCTGATCCCGACCCTGCTCGTCTGTAAGCCTGAAGCAACTGCTCGATCGGGATTCGGTCGGCGGATCAGGGCCGTCTCGTCATGCTCGCTCTGTGACGGGACTGCGTCGCAAGCGAGCCGAGTACGAAGGTATCGGTGGGACCATCGGACCACGAGGACCAACCGTCAGAGTTCGGCTAGCGCGTCGCGCTTCAGACAAGTTGTCGGGAATTGAACCAGGCGAGATCATCGTTGGCAAACCAAACGGCTAGAGATTTCCACATGCAATCGCTCTTGAGCGCGTCCCAATTCGTCTAAGGATTGGTACGGCGCCTGCTTATCGAGAGGGGGAGCCACGTCTTCAAGCGCCGGCGGTCGAATATATTCGCCTGTAATGGGTCCCGGGACATCGGTTCTTCAACAAGAGGGGCTGATAACATGTCCGGTGTTGCCACTGCGTTTCTGTGCTCTTCAAGCAATTCCACGAGCGACGGTCTATGATCGGCTCAAGCACATGGTTCCGAAGCTTGCCCTTCGTGGGCAGGCGGGAATCGGCGTCGCAACTTTCATGCACAAGCAAGGTCTTTGATGCGCGAGAGCGCTTCAGACATCATGCGATTCTTTACGCATTGAGCATGATGAATTGGATCCAAATGTTAAACAACCCCATGTTGCCATCGCTCATATCCTAGCCGAAGCCTACTCCGCGATGGCGGCGACCTATCGCGGGCCCCTCGGCGTCAGTCGTCTCTGGGAACTGCCACAAAAGCTGGGCTATCCCGGCCTGACCAGGGAGCAGGGTGACAATCCCATGCCCGATCCTTTTCCTTGAGATTCGAAGGACGGCGGTGAGATCCGATAGACCAACATGGGATGACCGGGTCTAGGGCACCGAGGACCTGGGCCTGATCCGGGAGGCATTCCACGAGAACTCCAAATTCACGACCGTAGACGATGCGCTTCCCAACTACGTCGTCGTCGATTGGACGACTCTGATGAAGAATGCGTTAGCCTACGATGCTTCGCGGCCATTCCCCTGCGGCGATCGGCATTTTTGCCGCTCTTCAGGCTCGGCTTGGGCGAAGCGATCTTGGCGCGGCACCCCCCAAGCGGCATCACGCCCGCGAGCGCCCCACCTGAACTCTATAAGCTCTTCGTCTTGATCTGCGGGACGCCTGTTCTTGCGATCAGCTCGAGACCCAGATCCCGCGGGGACGAGGAATTCGGGGGCAAGGTCAAGGCCAGCTTCCGCGTCGGCGACCGCACCTACGGCCCCCACGTCCGACGCACGCACGTTATCCTGCGCAGCACTCGGAGGAGCGTCGTCGTCAGGTTCTCGACAGCTATCGATCATAGCAAGGTCTCCAGGGCGAAATCATTGCTGCGATCGCAATGCAAGAACGCTGGAGCGCGTGGTCGGGATACTAGGACGCGGCATGTTGGGGTGTTCACGCGAATCTTTGCTCGGCTCCGATGCAGTCGACTCGATTCCGCAACAAATTAGAACCGACCCCAGGCTCAAATTGGCCTATAATCCGAAAGTGAGAACGAGTGGAGTTCCCATCAACGAACTGGGTGCGCCAACAATCGGGCAGTGCAGACCCGCAAGAGAGCTCACCGGCTCCGTCCGCAGATGCGGCGGCCTTTGAGCAGCAGCTGAGCGAGATCGGCAATTCAGGCAGCCGCGTGCTGATGCTGTCGCCCATTCATCAACTGGGCGCATCGCCATCGGAGGCTCAGCCCATCATGCAAGGGAGCGGGCCAGAAGACGCGCCAGCATCGCATAGTGGAGGCGGTGGAGCGATGGAGGCCGCCTCGGCGCTGCAGCGGAGTCAGTCAACTGGGGTTTTGGCGGGTGGCAGCAAGCGCCCTGTTTATCCCCAGGATGCCTTCATTATTTTGAGACTTGAGTCAGCCCTCATAAAAGGGGGAGCTGCGAAACGCACCGCAGGGAACAATGTAAGTAATCTTCTCACTTTGGACCGTTGGCTCTTTGAGAATAAGAAGGAGGCTATTGCTTCCCGGCTTGATAACGAGTCGCTGGCCGCTGATGTCGCCGAGTTCATAGGAAAGGGTGGCACCAAAAAGGTTCGCAAGGCGCTAGACCATCTCCGCACCTCCGAGTTATCGGGCGGAGTCGTGCCGATCACAGGCCTCGCCGACTTGACTCCATATCCCGAGGACGCGGTTCTCATCAAGGAGTATAAAAACGAAGAACGGACACCTACCGCCCGGAACTATGCAACTGCTCTTAGCAGGTTCAGTGACTACCTGCGTGAAAAGAACAAACGCAGCATTGCGGGTCGGCTTTCCGATAAATCGCTGGACGAAGATATCCGCGCCTACAAGAAAGGGCCCGTTCGTGACCCGCAGATCGGGTCCGCACTGGCGCGTCTCCGAAAGTCCCGAGCGGGCGCCCAAGCGATGGAACTCGAGCGTCAGGTGCTCCCAGCTCCTTTGAAAGACGCGATCCTGATGGAGTCGCCACCCGTTGGGGACGCCGCTGCGCAGCCCAGCGCATCGGAGCGAGCCATCCAGTGGCCAGAGGTCCTTCGTGCGGAAGGGCACGATGGGGATCTAGCTTCGGGCACGATGGACGAAGCCGGCCCCTCGTCGTCTCCCGAGTCAACCGCGCAAGACGGAGCATCGCCAGGGGAGACGCCGCTCATCATGCAAGGGAGTGCGCCAGAAGACACGCCAGCGTCTCATGGTGGAGACGGTGGAGCGATGTTGGGCGCCTCGGTGCTGCAGCCGGGCGAGTCAACTGGGGTTTACGTCGATGGCAGCATGCGCCCTCTTTATTCCGATGACGCATCCCTTATCGTGGGGCTTGAGGAGACCATCGTTGGGTCCAATGGAGAACATCTTCTCAACTTGGCTCGTTGGCTCTTTGCAAACAACAGGCCCGGCATTGCTGCTCGGTTGCACGACGACTCACTCAGCCAGGATGTCGAAGAGTTCGAGAGGAGCTATGGTTCATCGTCCGTCGTTACGGCCTTAGCTTTTCTCAAGGCTCCTCGGTCGACGGAAGTGGTGCCGCCGCGCGTGAAACGCGCTGTTCTGAATCCTTATCCCGATGATGCGGCGCTCATCAACCAATACAAAGCAGCGCCTGCGCAAGGGATCACTCAAGATACCGCCAAGAGCTACGCAACTCTTCTTGCCGACTTCAGTAACTATCTGCGGAACAAGATCAAGGCGGGCATTGCTACTCGGCTTACCAACCGGTCGCTGCATGAACTAGATAAGGATGTCGAGGGCTATAAGGACTCCGGTGGTAAACGGAAGATCCGTACCGCACTCTCTCATTTCCTAAAATCGCCGGCGGTCGCCCGAGCGATGGGGCTTGAGCGCCAGCTTCCCTCCCGACCTGAACGTGCGGTCGTGACAGAGCCGAGATTCGTCGGAGATGATGCTACGCAGCACAGCGCATCGCTGGGAGCTGTCAGCGGGGCGGAGATCCTCCCTACGGAGGAGCACGATCAGAATTTGACTTGGGAGATGATGGACGAAGCGTCGTCGACGCTTGAGCCAACCGCGCAACTCACTGCGTCACCACCGGCGACCCAGCCCATCATGCAGGCGGGTGCGCATGAATACACTCGCGCGTCGCCGGAACGCGGTGGGACGATTCCCGGGGCTTCCGCGCTGCAGCCGGGCCAGTCGCCTTGGGCTTTCGTAGGTCTGATCGGAGATCCTCTATATTCCCGGGACGCGTCCCTTATCGAGGGACTAAGACCAGCGCTCATCAAGCGCGGCTTCAAGCCCCGCAGCATCAGGGACAATGTCAATGCTCTTCTCAGATTGGGGCGTTGGCTCCTTAAAAACAACAAGCCGGAAATTGCTGCTCGGCTTAACCACGAGTCGCTGGATGAAGATACCAAGGCATTCGACAAGACTCGGAACCGGTCCATCCTTACGGCATTAGGTCATCTTCGGGCATCCAAGTTGGAAAGCGGAAGCAAGCCGATCGCAAGCCGCGCTGACTGGAATCCCTATGATGATGATGCGGCCCTTATTAGAGAATACAAAGCGACCGTCATCAAGAACCGCAAAACTGCGAACAAATACGCAACCGCTCTTAACAGTTTCAGTGAGTACCTTCGCAAGGGCAACAAACCGGGATTTGCCGCTCGGCTTTCCAATAAGTCGTTGGATGAAGATGTCACGAGCTATCGGAACGAGCCCGGCAGCAATCCGAAGATCCGTGCTGCACTGTCTCACTTACGAGAATCGGCGGCAGGCGCCCGAGCAATCGAGCTCGAGGAGCCGGCTGCGCACCCTGGCGACGCGGCTGACGGTGACGAGTCCTTGGGTCCTTTCAACGGGTCCCGCGACCACAATCACTTTCCGGACGAACTGATGGGTTGGAGCAATCTCCATCCAAGCGAGGAAGTCCTCATCAACAACGAGCAAGACACCCCGGAGGTGAGACCAGCGGAGAGACTGGGTGCTTTGAACAATTCGCAAGGCCTTCCCAGTGAGCGCCAGCTCAGCGAGAGCGATAACTTAGGCGGTCGTGTGCCGCAGGCCTCCACACACGATGTGGATGCAGCATTGCCTGAGGTGCAACCCATGACGCATGCAAGCGCGTACGAATACTCCACCCTATCGCATGCTGCAGGCGAGCGGATCGAGTTCCCCGCCGAGTTGAAGGGACGTTCTCGTCGCGGATCCCGTGCTGACTTGGGGCCTAGCACGCGCCCGATTCATCCTGAGGATTCGTCTTTCATCTCAGGGCTTAAGGAAGCAATGGTTCTGGCAAATTACCAGGAGACTACCGCAGATGCCAATGTACGTGCTCTTCGCCGGCTGAGCCATTGGCTCTTGGTCAGCGAGAAGCCGGCCATCAACGTTCGGCTTGAGAACAAATCGCTGGATCAGGATGCTGCGAAGTCCGGTGATCGCTTCATCGGTGTAGCACTAGCTCATCTTCGGGAGTTCAAGTCGCCCCGCGGAATTGCTCCAATCGCACGGCGAGGTAAGGGGGCGGGGGAGTCCGCAGCGCAGCGCAGCGCCTCGCAGGGGCCTTTCAGTTGGCCCGAGGAGCTGCCCCCGGGGGAGGATGATCAGGATGTTCCCGAGGAAGCCTTAAGCTGGCCAGAGGAGCTCGCTTGGGAGAGTAATCATCAAATGTCTCTCGAGCCATCTGCGCACGAGCGCCACGCGCGCGATCCCAGCGAGGCTTTTCACGCCTTGAACTGGGGCCGTGAGCACCAGCAGGCGACAGATGGGCTGCTGCATGGGCTTGACATCAACAATCTCCCACCAGATGAGGAGGTGCTCATCAATTATGAGCAGAGAACGGTGGAGTTCACAGCAGCGAAGAGGCAGAGGATATTAAGTCCGCAACGTCTCGACACGATCTGGCAGCCGGCCAGGGCAGTCAGGCCCAATGCAGGAGCGGTTGACGATTGTCTCTATCCCGGCGACGCGGATCTCATCAAGAAGTACAAAATGCAAGCTGCGACTGAGGGTACGTCAGGTACAGCTAACATCTATGCGTCCATGCTCAGCGAGTTCAGTCGCTACCTCCGCCGAAACAACAAGCACGGCATTGATGCCCAACTTAACGACCCGTCGCTCAATGAACTGGATCAAGATGCCAGGCTATATAGAGGGGCCGGAGGTTACAGAGCTATCAGCGCAGCGCTGGCTCATCTCCGGAACGGAGCGAGCAAACGTCTTCCCGCTCCTTTTTACGTTGCGGACGGGTCTCTAATTGCAGGGCTTGAGCCCGTACTCATCGACGCGGGGTATGAGGCGAGCACGGCCAAAACCCAATATGTTCATCCTCTTCGCAGATTCAGCCAGTGGCTATTTGCAAACAACAAGTCGGGACTCGCTGCTCGGCTCAACGAAGAGTCGATAGACAACGATGCAGCGGAATTCGAAAAAGGTCGGAAGAATCGGGTCCTTCCTACGGCTCTAGATCGTCTCCGGAACTCCCAGTCCGAGGGCGGAATAGCATGGATCACAGTCCGCTCGAGAGACGTTGAGAGCGTCGCTCCGGAGCACAATTGGCCAGAGGAGCTCCCCCCGGAAGGTGACGATCAGGATCTGCTTGGGGAGATAGAGGAGGAAAGCCGGCCGTACGAAAGGACCACCCTTGAGCAGACACAGGAGGTAGAACAGGCTCGACCGTCGGAATCCGCTAGGTCCAGCTCAACCTGGTCGCCACAGATGCCGTTTGACCTTGATTGGAGTCTTTGGCCGGCTTGGGAAGCCGCGCCATCATTGCCTATCGCGGCTCAATCGCCGTCCACACCGCACGAGCTGCGTGACGATGCTCACTATGCGTTTCCGCGCACGCCGTCCTCCGGTGCGCCGGCCGGAACTTGGGATCCGACAGCCTCGATCCACGGCTCCAGCGGGCGGCTGCTCGAGGACCTGGAATGGTTGGGCGATGAGCATATCGGGGCGGATTACGCACTCCTGTTGCAGGAGTTGCAGAGGGACAATCCGGATCTGGCGGCCCGGACTCGATTCGTGGAGCCCGCGACAGCCCATGTGCTGCGAAGGACCCTGAACGAGGACGTCCTCCTGGAAAACCTGCAGGGGATCGTCAACGACCAGGATGGCAACGATACCGCCCGCTTCGTGTTTATGCCAGTGAACGACGATGAGGACAATGGCGGCCGCCATTGGTCCTTGCTGCTCCTTGATCGCGGCGCGCCGGAAGGGCCGGTTGCCTATCACTACGACTCCGCCGAGGGGCGCAATCACACCTATGCAGCAAAGCTCGCAGAAGTGCTGCATGCCCGCCTGGAGCAATCCCGAATGGCCCAGCAGCAGAACAGTTGCGATTGCGGCGTCTACGTGGTGGATGGCACGCGAGAGCTGGTTAGCCAATTGTCGCAAGGGCAACGGCCGGAGCTGCTAAACCTCGACAACCTCGTCGCGGATCGGCGGGCACTCCAAAACCGTCTCAGAGCTGACTGCGGCACAGCTAATGCGCGCTCCCAATTCGCAATGTAAGGACGATAACTTGGCACCCTTTCACCCCACGATGAGGAAGTTAGAAGAACGCGGCGAGACCATGTTGCATGGTTTAGGGAGTTGGCCACGACAGCAAGTCTCCCTTCAGTGCTCGCGACACGCCGCCAGGTGTTCGGGGCACCACTTTGCATCGACAACCTCACGCCAGCCGATGTCTGCTTCGGCGGGGCCGAGGCGATCCTCGCAGAACGAAAACGCATCAAGCGCGACACCATCGCAAACCGCCGCTTGCAGGATCAGCTGCAGGCTGCTTAATCTCTAACCCAGATGAGCTAGAGCCTCTCTTCGCGAAAAGCCTGATCAGTCTCAAACTATTTGACGACGGACAATGCTTCGGTCGTGGCTGGTATCGGGAGTACAAGCAATCGTAGTGGCAGTGCGCTAGGATGACGTTATGATGGTCTACACGTGGTGGCGTTCGTTGGCTGCGTTTCGCGTGCGGATCGTCCTGAACTTGAAGGGTGTAACGGCGGAGGAGCGACAGGTCGATCTTCGCAAAGGCCAGCAGCACGATCAAGCGTTTCGAGCGGTCAATCCGCAAAGCGCCATTCCGGCGCTGGTGCTCGACGACGGGAGCACGCTGGTCCAGTCCATGGCCATCATGGAATACTTTGAGGAAGCGTATCCTGCTCCGCCACTGCTGCCCGCCGACGCTGCGGAGCGGGCGCGTGTACGTGCTCTGGCCCAGATGGCAGTGGCCGATGGCCACCCGCTGGTCACGCCGCGTGTTCGTGCGTACCTCGAAGGGGAACTTGGACACGGCGAAGCGCAATATTTGGCGTGGAGCCGGCATTTCATGGGCGCGGCGCTCATGGCGATGGAAGAGCATCTCGCGCGCGATCCTCAAACCGGCATGTTCTGTCATGGCGACCGGCCGACGCTGGCCGACGTCTGCCTCGTCAGCCAGGTCGTAGGCTTTTCCTACTTCGGTGGAACGGCCGACGCGTTTCCTGTCGTGCGGAGGATCAACGCAGCCTGCATGCGAATCGATGCCTTCCAGCGTGCGCATCCGCTTGCACAACCGGACGCGCCGAAGGCGTGAGCCGCGTCGCGGGCTCGCACCGCGTTCAGGCGCGTGTCCAGCCCTCTCGCCGACTCTGCATTCTGCGAGGAAGCCGAAGGAGAAAACCGCGCCCAGTGCAGGGATGCGCTTGCGAGCTTAGGCCGCAGTGGCACTACGCCAGGAGGCGGGTTCTGTTCCCGCTTCGGAGATTAGTTTCCGCCGAAGCGGACCAAGCGAACATTTGTCGGTCTGGGTCATTCTCGACCGCGGCGGAGCCAGCAGCAAGTCCGGCGCTTTCCGCTATGCCCCGAAGGCAGAAGTGAATTCATAGGAGCATTGGCGGCTCCGCAATGGGCTGTCACGGAGCTCTGCCTGGAGCCATTGAGCGCCATGGGACAGCTCCATATCGAGGAAGTGTTGGCGACCACCTTGTTAAAAGGCAACATGGCGAAAGGTTGGCGAGTTCCTCGATCTCTTCTCCGCCCAGGAGTGTGCCAACTACCTCAAAAATTCAGGCGATGTTTCCGTATAAAAACATTGTGCTGCGCACGACGGGCATCGCTGTCGGGTTCGGGGTGTCACTGTTTGGCGGAACCTTACCCTATTTGCTGGTGGTTGCAGCACGCGAATATGGCCTGGATGTTCCCCGTCTATGAATCGGTGGCGTGGTGCTGAGCCCGGTCGTTTATCACGTCGCGATGAAGCGCGGGCACGTCTACATCGATGACTAAATCAAGGCTTCTGGCTTCACAATTCGGGTTGCGTCTGGAGCCCGACATTCTTCTTGGGAGAAAACATGTCGAAAAGCCATTACTTGTCCGCACGCGACCGCATGCTGACGCGCATCGCACAAACGAGGGACGCTGCCAAAGCGGGCCTGCCGCATGGGCCCGCACGGAATGATGGAAAATGGACGTTGACGTCCGATGGTGATTGGACCGGCGGAGCCTTCGTCGGCGAACTCTGGCTCGCGCATGTGGCCGATCCACAGCGCTTTCCGATCTCTGACGCGCATGCCGCCCTGAGGCGAATGCTGCCACGCGACCAGCTCCGAACGGCCTTCAAAGGATTTGGTTTCTACCACGGTGCAGCGCTTGGAAGCATCCTCTTCGCAGATGAAACGGGACGCAATGCCGCCCTCACGGCAGCTAGGTCGCTGGAGCAGATGTTCGACCCGAAACTGGGCTTGATCCCGCTAGGCCAAGATGCCGAGGAGGCGAGCGCCGTTAGCATGGCCGAAAGCAGCATCGATTCCCTTCAGGCAACGGGTCTGCTTTACTGGGCCGCGGACCAACTGGGCGACGCGCATATGGATGCGGTCCAATGCTCATATGCGGAGAGTATTGGAAATCCATGCGCGGTCCGATAACTCGGTGATCCAATCTTCCACGCTACACTCGCGAACGGGAAAGGTGCTGAGAACGCATACGCACAAGGGATACAGCGACGTTAGCACTTGGGGACGTGCGCAGGGTTGGGCGTCTCTCTATACCGCTCACGCAGCCATGTTCGCCCGGGCTTTGGAGCGGTTGAAAGGAGGCGAAGGGCATTCAACTCCGCTCCAACCATAGCAACAATGAAATGGCGCACCCGACACGATTCGAACGTATGGCCTCCACCTTCGGAGGATGGTACTCTATCCAGCTGAGCTACGGGTGCATTCTCTTAGTTCTCTTTGTCGCCTTCTCCGATCGACCAACAATGGTCAAACGGGTTCGGCTCGAATCCTTATTCGTCTAGCGCTGAGATGCCGCCCTGGCCTGGACCGCGGGCGATGCCGCGCCTTTCGAACCGGCCAATCTGGTCCCGCCAATGCTCCAGCGCTTCGGCGAGAAGAGGGGCCGGAAGGCGAGAGGACAGCTCAGTCGGTGAGGCAGACAGCGCTTTAGTTCAGAAAGGGAGGCTACATTCAAATCCTCAGTTGCCGTGTAGCGCGACGCACCTGTCGACCATAACGTTCGTTATCGGTCGGATCGGGGGGCCTTCCCTTCCATTCGTCGGTAATCAGCTAATCCTCGAAATAGTAGAGCCACGTTGTTACCCTAGGTTCGGATCAATCCGCATCGCGCCAGTCCACTCGCGCGTTCCCGGCAGCGTGAAACACAGGTACAGGGGATCGTAATAACGTCCTTCGCGAGACCGCCCCAGCCGGGCGCCTCGCCGATCATGTAGACCTCGTTGATGCAGCCCAGGCTCAGCACCCGCAGGCCGCTTGGCGATGCCCGAGAGCCGGCGGTAACCGCTGTTCGGCAGATAGCTCCACGCGGTTGAAAGAGATGGCCGTTGCACCTTTGAGGCAAATCTGTCTTCGCGGCAACGAATGGTAACGCTTCGATCAGAGTATGCAGCTTCCCCTTCCGCAGACCGACCTTTTGCGAGCTATACCGCTTGTTCTTATGGTTCGCCGACCGTCACGATCATTCCCTGTCGTGGACCTGGCTCCGTTTGTTATGGCGGTGGAGCGCTTGCTTGAGCCGCCGTCAAGCCGGCGAGCGCAACCGTCAACGACAAGGCATATCGGGGCGAGGTATGCGCGACGCTGACTCAATGGTCACGCGGTGCACGAACTGTCGACCGTCAGACTGGTGCGGCTAGGAAGGCCGCTCGCTCCCAGTGTCGATCAGTTGACGCAGAAAAACCCGTCGGTGGAATCCGCCCTGATGTTAGAAGCGATCAGGATGCCGGAAACACGCTCGAACTGATCCTTGTATTTTGGCTTCCGATAGGTTTTAAGCCTGTAAGTTCATGACCTCGACGTCAACGGAAACCGATCCATCCGGTTTTGCCGTGCTCGAACAAAGGTAACGGAGCCGGCGTAGTTAATCATTTGAAGGTTCTGCGCCCCCTAAAGGAATGCATCATGGCTAAGATGACCAAGAACCAGCTAATTGACGCGATTGCTGAAGGAGCGCAGATTTCCAAGGCAGACGTGAAGGCCGTCATCGAGCAGATGACGACTGTAGGCTACAATGAATTGAACACGTCGGGTGAGTTCGTCATTCCGGGCTTTGTCAAAATGTCGATCGTGAACAAACCCGCTACTGAAGCCCGCAGCGGAATTAATCCTTTTACGAAGGAACCGATGGAATTTGCGGCGAAGCCGGCCAGCAAATCGGTTAAGGCGTCTCCGCTCAAGGCTGCTAAAGACGCTGTCGCGGTATAAGGTCCCTGGTCTCTGGATTACTACGTTGATGTAGGGCGCGTAACCAAGTGGGCACGTAACCAAGTGGCCTGGTGCGATCGTAGCAAATCGTGGCCCACGCCAATCAGGTCCCTCGCGCTCCTGACACTTCCGACGTATCTACGAGGAAGGCAACGCATTGCTTACGCGGGTGGAAAAACTTGAAGCAAACCTCCGCACTGCATCCGCTTGCAATGAGGCGCTCGAGCAGGTTAGCCACAGGTCGTTTCGCGCTTTGCGACTATGGAGAACAGCATTGAACAGTGCCCAGGCATCAACGGGCAATTGTCACCGCGTCGTATCAAGAACGAGAGAAAATCCGATCGGGGTGTAACTGTGACATGACTGAGATTGTGTCGGGTTCGACGCACGTCTTGATGTGCCGCTCGTCAGCCGTAAAAAGCCGCTCACTCCTTACCACACGTAGACGGAAGCGGAATGGGCCGCAAGCGTGAGGCGCGTGATGGATTACCTGCCCTGACTTCATATTGATCGGCAAGCTTCAAGAGACGTTGCTTCGTAAACGGATCAGCTTGTTCAGCAATGTCGCGGACCAAGGACGCTCGCGCCCGATAGAATCCTTGTTCATAAAACACCGAGAACATGTGGTCGCCTGCAGCCTAAATCCGCTTGGTTCGGCCAGCGGGTTGGTTCTTTCTGCGTTGCTCAAGCGCATTCCAAGTTCAGCTAGCGTGCGTCGGCAACGATGCCGTGGCTGGCTCGCGCGGGGTCGGGGCGCGCTCGATCCGCCGAACCGCTACGCGCATCAAGCAAACATTATTGCAGCCTACGCGGAGCAGCCTCCATCGTTCTTTCGAGCAGCAGGTCTTCAAGCTGCCGGATCTTGTCCAAGAGCTCATGAGCCTCGGCGGCATCGCGGGCGTGGTGATTGACGACGCCGCCCGTGAGAAATGCAATGGCCAATGTTGCGTCTGAAACATCTTCGTCAATAAGCGTCGTCGCCAGCTTCTCAGCCAGCAGCTTTGCGCGGGCCAGCGGATGGCCTGTGACCTCTGGCGGCACGGGCCGTACCGGTTCTGCCATTCGGAGCTATCCTTCCGGAGGTAACTTGTAGCATTTACATTCCAGAGCATTCAATCTTTCGAATCACAAATACCGAGGCTGAATGCAACTGATCCTAACGGCAATTGATTCCAACGTTAGAGTTATCAAGTGGGGATTGTTCCTCCGCCTCGAGAGGTCAGCTCTCCGATTGCGAGGCCGCGGGTCAGCGGATGTTCAGAGGCGACGGCCGATTGAACGTCATGTAGCGGAATCTCCCTTTCCCATTAAGGCCACTTACGAGCATTTACACCGTCGATATGGTCCCTGGCATTCCCGAACGATTTTGGCAGATACACTATGACACCGCCCACGATCCGAATTCGCCGACTCTGCCAGACATCGAAAGCGGGGCAAACTACCAGAACTTCGCCTACGAACTGCTGCGGCACTTCGGGCGACACGTTCCCAACCTGCGATCAAGCAATCTTTGGAAGGATACGCTAGATACGGTTCCTGTTGACGATTATCAGCCACTGGACCTCCTGCTATTTAACAGGACTAGCGTCGCTTGGGGTGCCCATATCGCCGTCTACTTTGGCAATGATCGGGCGATCCATCTATGCCGCAGTGTTGGCGTAGCCGCCGTATGGCCCGTTGTGCAGTTTCCGCAACGTCCAGAGTACCGGGTGCTCGTTGGGGCAAAGCGTGCGATACGCTCCACGTCCGATCGCTAAACTTGCGTAGAGCTGACGCGTCTCGCTGCCTGCAGGCTTACGTGGCTGCACAGGGACAAAAAAAAGTAAAAGCCCCGTTCGGTTCCAGGCTGAGACTTGTAGCGTGAACATCGAAACTGCAAAGCGCGCAAGCGCCGACTAAATCGCTGTCTCAACTGGATCCTGGAAGGCGCGCCCTTAACGGTACCGCATGTGCGTTGAGGCCGGATAGCTATTTCTTTGCGATGATCGAGAGCCATACACCGTGGATGAGTTCGATCTATTCCGTCGTTTGGACGATCTTATGCGACTCGGAGGTCTTCAGCGGAAAGTTTCCCAGAACGACCGGCCTTGGGCTCGTAGCTAATTCGGGAGCCCTCTGCCAGGCCGGTGTGACCGGCCTTTTCAACGGCACTAATGTGCACGAAGATGTCAGGCCCCCCATCGTCCGGTTTAATAAAGCCGTATCCTTTGGTCGGGTTGAACCACTTCACAGTACCCATTGCCACTGCAAATCTCCGAATTGAAGCCGGTCTATCTAGCCGAGGGCCGAGGCGGATATCAAGTGCGACGAAAGCCAAGAGGGCCTCTCATTCCAAGGCCGTCCTGATAGAGAGACATCCATACTGCCTGCGCAGGTGGGCGAGACCGATCAGATAAGTGGCAGGAGTCGAGCTTTGTTAACCGGCGGTTCGAGCACCCGAATCCAATTCAGGATTGCCCACTGTCGTATTCATATCCACTGAGCTTCGCCGGTCCGCAACGCAGACCTCGCATGACGCTGCATCGGGCGATCAGCGTAGAGCTAAAGTTGAGCGGATGGCTCGTTGTCTCAAGCGTCGGCCTCGTCGCGGTGTTGCTCCAGTGCGGCATCGAGGTGCTTGAACAACATATGGCCGGCAAAGGGTTTTGCCAGGAACCCAACTGCTCCCCGATTCAGCGCAGAGGCGCGAATGCGGTCATTACCGAAGGCAGTCATGAAAATGAATGGTGCGTCGTATCGCTGGGCCCGCATCTCTCTCAGTAAGTCCAAGCCGCTCATCACCGCCATCTGCACATCCGTAATCACACAGGATGTTTCGCTCAACTGGGGCGAGCGCAGGAACTTCTCAGCCGACGCAAATGTATGGACGATGTAGTCGCGCGATTTTAAAAGGTTCTCTATCGCAAAACGGACCGACGTGTCGTCATCGACGACGGAAATCATAGGCGTAGACAAAATGCGCCCTCCTGACGCTGGAAAGAGCTTGTAGCATTAGCATCCTGGACGACAAGTAGGGTTGATGACGAATTTCTAAAATCATACTTAGGTTTGCCGCAGCGATTAGTATGACTTTTCATTGCTCAGTCATCTGATCAGGTCGGCCTTCGAGCATGCGCGCGAAGTGTTTGGCTCCCGCGCGTATTATGCGCGAAGGCCGAAAATCGCCTCGCCGCGGCTTGCCGATAGCATCTGAGCGCTACAGACGAACCGAGGAGCTTGGGAGCCGCCCACCTCGGACGTGCGAAAACATTGCCCGCTCTGTGAGCAGAGTGAGCTTTTGCGCCGATCGCATCTCGTACCTGCGTGATCTGCTCTCGCCAAAATGGGTCCTGCCCCTCATGCCCATTCATTGATCGTGGCTAATTTGCAGGTCGAAAAGCGCTAGGGATTGTCGATCCAGGATCACGATTTCGCGTTGAGTATTGCCCATGAAATCAAGGATGCCCGCCTTGTGCAGTTGCGACACCGCACGCGATACAGTCTCGAGCGTCAGGCCAAGGTAATCGGCGATATCGCGACGGGACATCGGTAGCGAGATTACGCCGGCGGCGGATAGCCGCCCATCCATCTCAAGCAAGAACGCGGCAACCCTCTCAAGTGAGGTTTTGCGTCCCAGCAACAGCATATGGTTTTCGGCGTGCTGCAGGTTGTCGGTTGTCAGACCGAGCAGGTTACGCCAGACAACGACATCACTGTCGGCGGCCACTTCAAGGCTTGCCCGTCTCATCACGCGAACAGTGGTTTTGACCACCGCTTCTGCGGTAAATCGATGTGTCTCACCATTCTCGAGCCCAAAGATGTCGCCGTCCAAATGAAATGCGCCGATCTGGCGGCGACCGTCAGAGAGCAATTTATAGCTTCGCACCCCTCCGCGTTTGACCTGATAGACATACTCGGCGGCTTCCTTCTCCCCGTAGATTTCCCGTCCCTTTCTGTAAGTGAATTCACCCAGGCCGATGATTGGGGTGAAATCGCTCGACAGGCCAAAATCTCTGAGCGAATCTGAGCGAGGCGTCTGGCGTGTGGTGATGCGCGCAAACATCGGGCGACTCCTGGACTATCAATTCTACCGAAGATCAAACTCTTGCGCGGGATAAGAATCAATTCCCGCTTACGATGTCTCCGCCAAGCGTATTCAACGTCTAACCAACGGGCAATGCGGCGTTGTAGCACCGCAGGCAGAGCGCAACTTAAGATAATCAAGATATTTCGCTCTGATATGACGGAGGCTTGTCGTTCTGAGACGTGATTCCATCGTTTGGCGTGCGGGGTTATCGGGCTGGGGCGGTGTTACGCTGGAAAGATGCAATTTCCTCCTTAAGAGCGGCAGGAATAGTGCGTCGCATCTGACAAACTACAGGATATGACTACGACGCTCCCTGGTGACGAGAGTTTTTCTCGCGCCTGGCCGCTTCCTGGGACTACCGGTGGTCGCCTCGTCATGCCATGAGGAAACGGTCGCACGCCTTTGACGATGGGGCGCCGCCGCCCGTTTGCATTTGACCAAAATCAAAGCGTACAATTCGGCCCTCTATCCTTCAGCAAGGCTTAAGGGAGGCAAGAGGTCTCATGCGTCATTTTCTGTTCAGCGCTGTGCTGGCACTTTCCGTCCTCGCCGGGCTTGGATCGCCTTCGACAGCCGCCCCGCGGCATCGATCAGCAGATGTACCCCCGGCTCCGCAGGACCTTTATTGCCTGCAGGGGCGTATCTGGGGATATCCGGGCAATTGTCAGTTCTCCAGCTATAGCCAGTGCATGGCGACTGCATCCGGCACGGACGCCTATTGCGGCATGAATCCAATGTACGCTTTCGCGCAACAGCGATCGCAGTGGCGCTGAAAGACTCGAGCATTCCAAGGTGCCGTGCCAGCGCGAGGTGAGGGCGCTGAGTGAAATCCTCCGCTAGCCTTGCGGGAAAGGTTGAGCGCGCTATCGCGCGACGACGGATTTGGGCTTCTCCTTGCGCAGAGATGAATTAGGACAGTGCTACGCACGGTAGTTGTACGGAATTCACTTGGCATTTAGATACCGGTAATTTGGCCATCGCCGGGGCTGGCATTTCATCCCGAACAAGATTGCATTCGGCAAAAGGGGGCGCTGAAAAACGGCCCCTTTTCGATGAGGCAGCGCAGCGGCTCAGCTAATCAGGATGCGCATCAATCGAGGGACTTGCGGTCGCGCGACGCACTAGTTAACCGTCTATTCAGACCGGCAGTGAGCAATCGCCTGTTGCTTGGATCCAACTACCTCTCCGATTAAAGTTAGATCATTCGGACGATCAGGTAGTATCGTCCATCGCCAGATATCTTCGCCGATAAAGATCGTGCTTGAAAGCAATGTTTTTGTACTTGTAAACCGGCATCTTCCTTAGCCGGCGCCCTTGCCTGGAGACTTCCTTTAACGCTCTGTCCTGCAGTGGGCTCATCCTATTCCGCCGCTGGATTGGAAAGAGCGTTCAATCCACCTTATATAAAGAAGCCGTCATTCCTGAAAGTGCGAAAGATCCTGTACGTTATCGATCACGATCCGCCGGAAACGGTGATCACGATGCTCTGGAATGAGTGATCACGATGGCCTGGAATTGGTGATCACCATCGTCTGGAACGCGCACGTTGCACGAGAAGTGCGATGTTTCTCGGTAGCGTGGCTCCCCGTCTGCACAGGGGAGCAGCCCCGCCCCTTCCCTCCGGGGGAGGGCTCTTCATTTCTAGTCGTTACCGACGAGCCTATCCAACTCGGAGATTTTCGGCAGAGGGTTTCCCGGAGCGGCCGGTCTTGGGCTCATAGCTAATTCGGGCGCCCTCCGTGAGGGCATTGTAACCGGCTTTCTCGACGGCACTAATGTGCACGAAGATGTCCGGGCCTCCATCGTCTGGTTTGATAAAGCCGTATCCTTTGGTCGGGTTAAACCACTTCACAGTACCTATTGCCAATGCAGTATCTCCGAATTGAAGCCAGTCCATCTAGCCGATGGGGGAGGCGAACATCAAGTCATAACTGCGAAAGGCGCCTCTCATCCAGATTGTTCTCGACGCGGAGTCGAGCAGTTAGGCCGCGCTCCTATATGATGTCGGTTTCGCTTACAAAGTGATCGAGATCATGCGGTGGCGCTATATTTCGCGAAGGACTATGAGCGGACCTTCGCGGTTCATGTGCGACGGCTGCAGCGGTCATCAATAAACTAGAAGATCAGCCAATAGACGATTTTGGCTTACACTGGGCGTTAGGGGAGCGAACAATTGATGCTCGGACTTGGGGCGCCGCCCCCACTCGCGCGCATCCAGCGTTACAGCTCGCGGGTGAGACGATCCAACAAGTTTTTCTGCTCTCTCAAATTATCCTCAAGTCGCATATTCATCGCCGTGAGGGCGAGTGTCACTGCCCAAAAGCCGATCATCAAGGACCGGCCGCGCTCCCGCCCCCAACGGCTCTCTTCAGAGCCAATGTGAGGTGTTGTTCGCCTCGCCAGGTTCCAGAACCATTGTCACATTTCAGGGCGTTGTCTGATCCTCGACTTAAACCAAGACGGCAGTGAAAATCAGCCCGTCCGCGAACATAAAGCGACCGCGAAGCTCACGCGTACCGCCGCAAGTATGCGGTAGGGGACGAGAAAGACGAGCCCGGAATGCATGATCATTTGCAGTAAAGGTCACCATAGCGTCCTGGAACCCCAGCCACGCCCCGGTGAGCGGAAACCACGCCTTGAAGATGCTCTCCTTGGCGCTGAAGAGCAGCCGATCCCAATGGATGTCCCCTGGGGCGCCGGTGAGCCACGATTGCTCTTCGTCGACTGCGATGTATGCTAACAGACCTGGTGGCAGCGCCTCGTCGATCTCTGCGTCAATTCCAATTGAATGATAGCTCGCGCGGAAGGCGACAGCTGCTGCGCAGAATCCCGGACAATGCGTTATGCTCCCAACCACAGCTGGCGGCCAAAGGGGTTCACGATGTAGGCCGCTGGGGATCGGGCAAGGAGGAACGCCTAACTCGGACAACGCTGCTCTTGCACAGGCACGTCCGACCGCAAACTCATGCCTTCTCCTGTCGACGGCCGTGGCCACGGCTCCTTCTTCCGTGGGCAGGAGTTCAGCTCCGCCGTTCCAAGTACCGGGACAGGTTCGCACAACAACGTTCGACGGCAGCAGCTGACGGCTCGATCGCAAGCGCCGCCGTTCAAGACCGCTACTATAGCTGCATGACTCTTGCACGTTACGCTCATCACTTTCTTGGATCGCAACATCTGCCGGCCATGTGGGCTCAATGCTCTGGCCGCGATGATGTCCGTTGTCAGGTCAACTCGTCATCTCGATCGCTCTTGAAGTCGGGTGACGTCGTCCGAGCTCAGCGAACTGGTTGAACATGACGAACAGCGCGATCATTCCGGCACCCAGCTCAGCGAATGCTTGACTGGCCAACAGCCCGTTGAAACCCCATATGACCGGGAATAACAGTACGGCCGGTATGAAGAGATAGCTCTGCCTCGCCAAGGACACAACCGCACTGAGGCGTGCCCTCCCGAACGACTGAAGCATGGTCGTCACGAAGCTCTGAATACCAAAAAGCCAAAAAAAGAGATGAAAGACGATACAGCTCGAGACGGCAACTTCCGTGACCTTCTCGCTGTCGCTGAACAGCCTGACCAAAGGTCGGGCCAAAATCACAACGGTCGCAGAATATGCAACGGAAAGAACAACAGCCATGGAGAGCATGAACTTCGCAGCCTTCAATACCCGAGCAAAGTCGCGTGCGCCCCAACCGTACCCCAGGACAGCTTGAGAGCCTATGCAGAAGCCGGTGATAGGCAGTGCGCCGATCATCAGCAATCGCACAGCTATTCCCACTGCCGCGATGGAATCGTCGCCGAACGGCGCAGCAGCTCCGTACAAGAGCATAGAGGCAATGGCGGATAAAATACTGGTCATGGTCGCCGGCGCTCCTATGAGCGCGAGCTGTCTGATGCGAGCTGCTCGCAACGAGATGTGAGATATCCTGACGAGGACCATCCGGCGTAGCTTTGTAAAATACGCGATATAGAGGCAAATAGCAGCGATCTGAGATACCAGCGTTGCCAGGGCTGCGCCTCGCACGCCGAGGTGCAGCAGGAATATGAGCACAGGATCAAGCGCGGCGTTCAGTATGAAGGCGGTCATCATCGTCCACATGCTGAATCGTGTGTTGCCTTCGGCTCGGACGATGAAGCCGTTGACGATGTTCAGAAGCATCAGGGTATATCCGAACAATATCGTCGCCGCGTAGTCGAGCGCCAGGGGCATGATGGTTGGCGTGGCCCCCAGCGTTACGAAGATCCCTCGCAGATTTAGAAGCAGAGCGGCGGTAAACATGATGCCGATCGGAGCGGCGAGCGCCAGTGCAGTACTGGCGCCACGACTCGCCTCCAGGTACTCACCAGCGCCAAGATGACGAGATATGAACGACGCTGCTCCAACACCAACCCCTTGTCCGACCGCCGTGAGCAGGACCACGATAGGAAAGGTCATGCTGACGGCTGCGATCGCCTGCGTGCCAAGCGCGCCAACAAAGATCGCGTTGACGACCTGCTGTAACGCGTTGATCGATAAGCCAACAATAGACGGAATGGCGAGCCGCAGGATAAGGCTCGAGAGATTGGGGTCCGATAGATCGATGTGCTGCTTCTTCTTTGGCATCGCGATCGCTCTCGACGGCAAATTCCGTTTCCGGCTCATTCATGGATGAAGGTGTCGCCAGTCTTTCCGAATTCGCTGATCGTCTGCAACAGCTCCTGTCGCAACACCGTGCAAAGATTGCGGGTCACCTCATAACCCACTTGGGTCGGATTATATCTCGTTTCGATCTGTAGATGGCCGGCTTCATAGCCGACGCTGAACCAGAAGAGGTAGTTCACTCCTGCTTCATCCATCTCTTTGCCGATCCAGAGTGGAGAAGGGTCCTTGGCTAGGAAGTGCCGTGGAAAATGGCGCTGCAAACCAACTCGGTAATTCAATCCAATTCGGGGTAAGGGCAGGCGATTGATCCGGCTCCGCACGGCGGGATCTCGGTTCAGGAATTTCATGGCGCGAAAGCCTATTGCGCTGCGCGGCAGGGCATTGCGCTGGCGATAAATTGAACGAGCACGATCGGGCCTGGGCTCCGTTCCCGTGAGAGCCAAGGGAAGCGGAACGATCTCGCTGATAACGCCGATAATCTGAGATGGATCGAGATCATCAAACAGCCGACCTCGGGTGGAGGTGAGGCTATCAATCCAGAGCGAATAGCTGCCGAAAACCTGTCCAAAGGCGCCGGATATGGCGGCAAGGAACACATCAAAGTCCTGACAATGCACCGATCTGGCCGCAATATTGAGGAGACGAGCTGTCGCTTCCTTGTCAATCTCCAGATAGTACTTGGCCTGATCTTCCCAAAGGGACCGGCAAGCTGCTTCATTCAAGCGACCTTCAAGGCCTGCATAGTGAAGCTCTCTTGCGGTCACTTCCGAAAAGCTCGCAGCCCCCGATGAAGTGTCGCTGATATGTAAATCGAACTGATGGTAGTCAATCCCCTCCCAGTATGAGAGTTCAGCTGGCGCTTCGCTGTTCGCGTAGTGCTCAAGGCGCTTCAACCATGGGGAGAGCATTTGTATGTTCTCGGGACCCGTCACGGCGTGGCCCGAGGCAAGTGCGTTGTACGCCGCATCCATTGCTTCCAGGAACAGTCGATAGCCTATCCCGTCCGCTACAAAATGATGCAAAAGGAAGAGCAGATGGTAATCGCCGCTTTCCGAGGTGCGGAACGCCGCGACGTTAACAAGAGGCGTCTGGCCGTCAAACCGAAACATATGTTGACGTCTGGCTGAGATGCTCTCGATTGCCTTACGCTGTTCTAGGCCGGTCATTCCGACAAGATCGATCTCCTCCACGAGGCGTTCAGCCACGGAAGGTCCAATTGTCACACGTAGACCATCGTCGGTTCGGGCAATGCGGAGTCTGAGGCCTTCGTGCCTATCCATGACATGGGCAAGGGCATGCTCGAGAATTCGAATATTCAGTAGTCCGCGGGGCAAGAAGAAAAGATCGCCGATGTTGAAATGCTCATCGAAGCCGGCGAGACGGTTCCAAGATGAGATGGCGGGGGTGACTGGCAATGAGCTGTCCCCCGAAGGGAAGGTATCGGGTGTAGCCGCCGCGCCGTCTGCCGCTAATTCCCTGATGGTCGGTGTTCGATAAAGTTGGTCGACAGTGAGAGTCAGCCCGGCTTTGCGCGCCAGCGTGACGCAGCGCACGCTCAGAAGAGAGTTTCCGCCGATATCAAAGAAGTTTTGATCGATTCCGACCCACTTGGCGCCCAATAGATCCTGCCAGATCGTAGCAAGAATATGCTCCTCCCTCGTGCGGGGCTTAGCAGATGGGCCGGGCCCGACCTCGCGGTAAGGAACGGACGACAGGCGAGCACGATCTATCTTTCCGCTCGCTGTAACGGGGATACTGTCAACCAAACGGAAGGCGGCAGGAATCATATAGGACGGCAATGTTTGGCGCAGGTGGGTGACAATATCTCCAGAGCTCAGACTGTCGCGAGCCGGAACCACGCTAGCGGTCAAGCGACGATGATCCTCTATGCCGTCCGCGACGACCGCGGCCTTTGCGATTGCCGGGTGAGACTCAAGGGCCGTTTCGACCTCCTCTAGCTCGATACGAAAGCCCCGTACCTTGATCTGGTTGTCCGATCGGCCGCAAATCTCGAGAAGGCCGCCGGTTGAGATGCGTGCGATATCGCCACTTCGATAAAGAATGCTGTATTGTCCGTCATCATACGGATTGGGCACAAAACAGCGGTTGGTCCGATCTTGATCCCGCCAGTACCCAGTACTCACGCAGCGTCCCGCGATGCAGAGTTCGCCGGCGGCTCCGACAGGGGCTCTCTTCAACTGGGCATCGAGCACGTAGAGTTTGACGTTATCGATTGCGCGCCCCACGGGGACGAGCGAAGAGCCGTTGTCGGCATCCGATGTTTCGTAGATTGCGGCATTCGACGCGCATTCTGTAGCACCATAGAAGTTCCACAACGGCACGTCCGGGAAATGCGTACGCCAGCGAACGGGGAGCCAGGCAGGCATCGGTTCGGCGCTGCTTGTGACCAACCGCAAGGCGGTTGGTCGCGGGTGTCGCTCCTGGGAAGCAATGAGGCCGGACAGGAGTGGGGGCGAGGCAAATAAGTGTGTCACGCGATGTCTTACCAACATGCACAATAATAGCTCTGGATCCAGCAACTGCTCTTGGGTCAGGATCAGCGCGGGCACACCTCTTAGAAGCCCCCCAAAGTACTCCCAAGCGGACGCAACAAGGGATGCGGACTTCTGGATAACCATCACATCGGTACTGTTGAAGCGAAAGCTTCGCCACATCCAGTTCAGTCGATTGAGAATTGCCGATTCCGGTATCAGAACCCCCTTGGCCCTCCCGGTCGAGGACGACGTGTATATAAGGCTCGCAATTCCCTGATCGGATGATTTGTCGCTGCGCTCAAAATCGTACGCGGGCGCGTCGCACTCTTCGAGGTTCAATAGACAAATCGACGGCATGTCAAAACCAAGGTCAGCGGCATTTGCGTGAACCAGCAGCTTTGCCTGAGTATCTCGCAGGATATGTTCGATCCGATGACGCGGATAATCCGGCGATATTGGGACAACAATGGACTGCAAGGCTCGCGCCGCAAGAAAAACAGCGGCCATGTCAGGCGACCGGTCGACCAGCATAGCGACCATATCGCCAGCCCCCACGTCGGAAGCCTGCAGCAACGACCTGATGGCTGTTACGCGCTCGCGCAATTGGCCGAATGTGATCTCACCGAAATCACCGAAATATGCCACCTGGCTGCGATTGGAGACGCTGATCTGATCGAACGCTTCGACAAGCGGACATTCAGCCTCATATGGCTGCGCCGAGCCATCCAGCGAGTCCAGCATAGTGACGTCTGACACGCTGAGGCAGCTCAGGTCTTTAATGGGCGCAAGCGGCTTCTCGACGCAGGCTGCAATCAGACAGCGCAAATTGTCGGCCATCCGGACAATCAGATCGCTGGAAAATATACCCTCAGCATACGCCAGCTGGAGGGCAATTTCATCGTTCTGATCTTGTGCGTACAATGTCAGATCAAATTTTACATAGCCGGTCTCATATTCGCGAAATGTCAGATCCAACTCATGTTGGCCAAGTGGCTCCGCGGCCTCGGAATACATGTTGAACATGACCTGGAAGATCGGTGAGCGTCCGGCCTCGCGATGTAGCCGGATATCCCTTACCATCCAGCCGAACGGATATGCTGAATTTGCGATGGCATCGCTGACCAGGTCCTGGATGCGTAAAGCATGAACCGCAAACGACTGGCCGACATCGATCGCGGTGCGGATTGGCAGCATATTGAGGAAGAAGCCAACAATGTCGGTGCTGCCAGGTTGATCCCGTACGACGTGCGGTGTGCCAACGATAATATCGTCCTGACCGCTATACATCTTCAGCAGCAGCTTGAAGCATGCGAGGAGTGTTGTCGATGTGGTGCACCTATGTCGCCGCGCAAACTCCCGTACCTGATTGGAGAGATCGCTGCCAAGAAGTACCGCATGCGAGGCGCCGCGGTGCGAATTTGTCTGCGGCCGCGCTTTTCCCGTTCCAAGCGAAAGCACTGGCGGATCATCACCAATCTGACGACGCCAATAGCTACGTTGGTTGGCCAGCGTCTCCGGAGTCACGTGTTGCTTTTCCCAGAGAGCGTAGGTCGAGAGCGACGCGCGGTTCTCTGGCAAAAACGCAGCCGCATCTACGCACCGTTGTCGAAGGTCCCTGATTAGAACAGAGATCGACCAGGCGTCGATGATAATTTCGTGAGCGGTGATCAGTATGAGATGGTTGTCAGAGCCAAAACGGATCATGCGCGCGCGAAACAGATGGCCTTGGCTGAGATCAAAGCTTCCGTTCAGCTCTGTGCGCCGTAACTCTGCGATCAGCTCCTCACCTTCCTGCGCCGTGAGATGAGACGCGTCAGTCAATTCAAGACTTGCACGTTGCGGAGCATCAAAAAGCTGAACCGGACCGTCCTCGTCGATAAAGCGGGCCGATAGTGCCTGATGGGAATGAACGACATCGGTCCAGGCGCGATTGAACGCGGCCAGATCGATGATTCCCCTTATTCGCAGGCCGCCCTGGATGACGTAGTCCCTGGCAGACGGATCAAGCTGCGAGAGAAACCATAGGTGCTCCTGAACTCGCGTCAGAGGCGATCGCAAAAGCTTTCCGTAGGTCGGGGCTATGCACGGTTTGGAGTCGAATCGGGCCGAGATCGAAGCGGCGAGAGATCGGATCGTTCCATTCAGCACCAGCCTGAAATCCGTTTTCACTCCGAGTTGGGTCTGCAACTGGCTCAATATGAGCATTGCCCGGAGCGAGTCTCCGCCGAGGCTTATGAATTGGTCATTCACGCCAATGTTCTCAATACGCAAAACGGCGGACCAAATTTGACACAGCTGGGCTTCAAGTCCTGTTTGCGGTTCTTCGAATGGCGTCGGCAATGCAGGGCGAACACTGGTCGGGTCCGGCAATGCTCCAAAATCGACCTTTCCGTTTCTGGTGAGCGGAATACGGCCGACGTGGATGATCCTCTCTGGCAGCATGTAGGTGGGAAGCGCTTCGGCAAGAAAGTTCCGAAGCTCGCCTTCCGTCAGTTCAGCCGGAGCTGATACATACGCGATGAGTCGTCTCGATCCGGTGGCACCCTCGACCCCGGTTATGTCTCTCGCCATAAGCTTTACGCCTGCGCAGACGGAGGCGACCGCGACGGCGCCACGTACCGAATGATGAGCGGAGAGGCGGGCCTCGAGTTCTCCCAGCTCAATTCTGTGCCCGCGGATTTTGACCTGACGGTCCCTTCGACCGAGACATTCCAAAAGGCCATCGGAACGAACGCGCCCGAGATCACCGGTCCTGTATAGACGCCTGAGCGGCGGGTCGTTTGAGAACGGGTTTGGCACAAAGGCTTCATTGGTGCGGACATCGTCATTGACGTAACCAGCGGCGACACCAACGCCGCTAACACATATTTCGCCGACCTCTCCCGTGTTGCACAGCCGCGATCCCTCGGCGACATAAACCTCAAGGTTAGAAATCGGCTTGCCGATCGGCACATAAAGGTCAGCCAGCGCAGGCGGTACGGAAACCAGATGATGTGTAACGCCGTCCGCGCACTCGGTTGGCCCGTAGTGGTTGAGAATGGGAACCCGGGGATACAAGGCAAGCCACGAGCGCGCCAGTCCGGGTGTTAGAGGCTCTCCGACCGTAGAGATGATCCGCAAACTGTCCAGAGCTCGCTCAGCCGCCGCTAGCGACTGCAGATGTTCAATAAATATTGCAAGCATCGACGGAACGAATTGAACAACCGTCACGCCGTACCCTTGAATTGCTTTGAGAAGGGATGCTGGCGATTTCAGTGTCGCATCATCAAGGATCGCGATACAGCCTCCGACGCAAAGCCCGGCCAGAAGCTGCCACAACGAGATGTCAAAGCAGTGCGATGCCGTCTGCGCGATGCAATCCGTCCGAGTGAGGGCTAGGGCATTAGATTTTTCCGCCAGATGATTGTTTAGGGCTGCGCGCTCGATCATTGCGCCCTTAGGCAGGCCCGTCGAACCAGACGTAAACAGAATGTAGGCGAGTCCATCCTCGTTCGAGGACGGCACGACAGACGAAGTCTGGCCATGTCGTAACGCGGCCTCTATCGGCATGAATTGCGTGGCGCCTTTGCTATTCGCCTGTGACAGGCTGGGCGAATCCAGCTGGTGTGGGCCAATAATCAAAGCGCAGCGGCTCTGCTCGATCATGAATGATGTACGCGAAGCCGGTAACGATGGATCGAGCGGCAGGTACGTTGATGCCGCCTTCAAAATTGCGACGACCGCCGTCGCCCAGTCGAGGTCCCGCTCACCCCAATAGCCGACGACCGCGCCCTGAGCGCCATGCTCTCGTAATGTCCTTGCGAGGGCATCCGATCTTGATCGCAGCGCTTTGTAGGTGAGTTCGCCTGCGCCGACCCTCAGCGCAACCCTCTCCGGATCCGATCTTGCAATGCGATCGATCGCCATGATCGCGTCGATCGGCCGACATTCCACAAACCGATTCTTGCCGGATCGATCCTCGGTAGCCATAGGTGTCACGCCATTCATCGCTTTGTGCGGCCCTTAAACTACAAATTGTTGGGAGTCCATCGATGCCCGCCGGAAGTGATCGACGCTCGGTGAACTGAACCCTCACCAGCTCTCAGCATCAGACGTGCCAACTTTGCCAAAGACGGATTCGTATGCTTTGCGTCGGCCAGGGCGGGGGCCTCGCGTGTTCATTGTCTGGCCCCGAACATAACCGTCTTCAATCGAACGCGGTCATGTTAGATCATTGCCGATCAATCCCGACTGGATAGGGCGACGGAATGAACACCTCGTCGTTTGCATCAAAAGCGAATATGGCCGAGCGCAGATGGCGCGAGTCACCCTTCGCGCTATGACCACTCGACCATACCCCTTCGATCTCGCCTCTTCATCGCGGCAAAGGTGGGCGACAATTTATCGGCGTGAATACAGCGCGTTAGCGTCGAGGATACATTTTGAGCTGTCACTGGTTCCGCGCTCGCTTCGAGCTCGAAAACGGCTGCCCCCCGACCGATCGGGACGTCTGCCCGGAGGCGATGCGCACTGGTGGCATCTGGATGGAGGCCACGTTCACTCATGCCGATCTCGCCGCGCGATGCCATCAGCAGCTTGCGAACGGCCCCGCCTCGACCTTGTATTTGCAAAGATCAGCTCGCGCGACCGCAGCCGGACGAACGTGCGGTTTCATAGCGCTCCTGCTCCCGATTGCGTGGAGAGCAGGATGGTGCGGACCGGACGTCATGATCCAACAAAGCGCCGAAGTTCTTCCAGATCACCGGCCGGGTCGTGGTGATAGGGATTTGAATAGAGCAAGAAGCTGATTGAGGACTGCAGCTCACTCGCTGTGGCGCCTTAGAGGCCGCAACCTCTGGCTAGACCAGTTCGCCGTTTCAGCATGCGAAGCGTCTCCGAATTCCGCTCAACAAGCCGTCCGCAACATTGGCATGAGTGGCGGCGAAGAACCGTGCTGTATCTCTCCAATAACCTTGAAGCCGTGACGTTGGTAAAAGGGAATGTTCTCCGGATTCGAACTTTCGAGGTAGGCAGCGACGCCCTGCTCGTCACATCGTTGAAGAGCGTATTTCATCAGCAGTGTGCCAAGTCCTTGTCCGACCCAGTTCGGATCGACGGCAATGAGAGGCAGATACCAATGTGGCTCGGGGGGGTGATGCTCGGCCATTCCCTGCCGTAGGTGTGCCATATCTTCGGTGATCTCCGGGCGCAGGGACAGCGCCATGATTGCGTCCAGCGCATCCTCATCTTGCTGCACGTCGGGAGGCAGCCACAGGGCCGCGGCGCGACTCTCTCCCGTGACGTACGCTGTGCCATGCTCGAATGCTCGTCCGCCACAGGCGTTAACGAATTGAGGCATGCTCCTAAGATATTGCCCTGGGTCAGGCCAACTCCAACGCATTAACGGATCGGCGGCAAAGCCGAGCACAATTGTCCAGAGGGTGCTTGCCCGAATGCTTGCGTTCGCAGAAGTGACGTCCGACTCCGCTGTCATGATGTCGTTTTCGGGCGTCAGAGTTGCAAGGGTAGAGCACAGCACCGATACCTCCGAGCGATGCACCACGGAGGTTTCTTCGGATGCGTTTGTTTCCCGTTCCGGGCTCCCCTCCTGCTTCAGAAGGCCGCCTTCGACGGCCGCTTCGGACGAAGGCTCCTCGATCTGGATCTGCGTGGCGAGCACCTGTGCGCCTGGGAGCGTCATCTGGATCCTGCCCTTCCTAAAGGAAGCGTCGACTTTCTCGGCGTCGACAACGTTCGGCAGCCCGCTCGAAAGAAACGACAAGGACGCTTTGAGATTGCAAGTACAAAGAGGTCACGACACACAATCGATACGAACATCGTGCGATGGCTGCGCTTGAATCGGGCTCCCGGCACGGCCGAACAGGTTAGCAAGCGTCGCGCGTCGAGGTCGAGATTAGGCAACGATTTTTATGAGGCATCACCTCGTCTCCCATTGAGCTGTTCTGCGTAAGGCCTCTTGTTCAAAACACGTGCCAACTGCGAAACCGCATAGACTATTGCCCTCAATCTGTTCGCCGTCGGCGCCCTTTCATCTTACTGGCCAACGGATGCTGTGTGTGATTCCGTCTTCACATTCGCGGAGGCGGGGGATGTCAGGTAAATCTCCAGTCGTGGCGAGTGAAGAGCAGTTGGCGGCATTGCGGACTCTTGCAGTTTCGCGCGGTCACGGGGAAGCCGATTGCGCGAGAGCCGTATATTGCTGACGTTATCGGGTTGACCAGCCCACGCATTGCGCAAACCGCTTCGGTGTGAGAGTAAGAACGACGGCTCACGATTCACTTTGGGCGAAAGAGGGCACTGCATTCCGGACAGGCAGTTTTCATCACTTTGGCGGCTGCGGATTGTTGGCGGGATTGGTGTCGTGCTTGATTATCCGCGCAATCAGTCCGCAGCCGACCAGCGGCTGCAGGGCTGTCTCCAATGTATCGGCAGTTGCCTTGGCATAGGCCTCGCGGTCGTCCACGTAGACTGCGAAGCTCTTCAAATACTTCTCTCGCTTCGCCGGATTCTCGATCATCGCCTTTGTCCATTCGTAGAGCGGATACCGCTCGATGCCGTATTTTTCGCCGGCGGTCACATACTCGGCAAAGGCATCGAACAGACATTTTGGCGCGGCACGATGGGATACGAGAGTATCGAACAATGGCCCCAACTTCGGCTCTTGGTGTCTTAGTCGTATCGCTTCCGCCGCAGCCGAATCGCTTGCATCAAATCTAAGCTGGTATTCCCAGTGAGGCGTCACTGTTTTCCTCTCGCACCCGACGTGTCCTCTCTAGCTACTCCAGGCCCTTCCGAAGCAGGTCGTTCGGCAAGTTTAGGGTGTCAACTAGCATCGCCCCGGGGCAGGCCGGGATCTGACAAGAACCAACATGTTCTGCCGCTGTGGACCAGTTCCGTCTCCGGTTGGGCCGCCCCGACCGTAAGCTTGAGCTTGCCGCGCGCATATGAGGGAACTGCAATCGGACAAGGCGTCTCAAACGTAGCGGCATACAATGCGGTCAATCGAATCCCTAAAGCGGATCGTTGCGTCAACGTTCGACCTCCCGTCAAAGCGGATCTCGGTAGGCCTGCTTCTGCGTTCAACTCCACAGAACGTCCCGCATTTCTGGCCCACAAGAGCTTCTTCCTCCCAGACCATCTAACATCCTCCGTACAGGCCGGCCTGCCGCTGCATAGTTCGTGAGAACTCATCTCCCTTGGCGATCAGAATCAACTCTTCCACATTTCACTCCCGAAGTGCTGCCCACCGACAAAACGCAAGCGTGATGTGCCCAAGGCGTCGCATTCAGCGATCTTAACGCCGTGGCCGCTTATGGCCAGCCATGTTCTTTTCAACGCCATTGGTCAGCGATGCAGTTGCGATTAGGCGAGGCCGTGTCGCTAAATATACAAGTGAAAGCAACCTTGCGCTCCTCCGGGAAATGGTAGGGAGCGTGCGCTCCACTTTCGGATATCGTCCGCTGCCTACACTCAGGCGCAAGAGCGGGGGCGAACCAAGAGTCGGGCGACCAGCGCCGGGAGAAACTCATGGATACGTTACAAGCAGATCACGGACGCGAGGATCCGTGTAACATCCAGCTGACTGGTTTGGACGTAAGCGGGCCCAAGCGCTTTCAAGACGATAGCATATGGCCTTACTTCGAGCGGCTGCGAAGGGAAGATCCCGTTCACTACTGTCAAGACAGTCCGTACGGCCCATATTGGTCGATAACCAAATACCGCGACATCATAGCCGTTGATACAAATCATAAAGTGTTCTCGTCAGAGCAAGGCGTCACCATTGTCGATGTGCCAGCGGAACATCTTCCTCCGAGTTTTATTAAGATGGCTCCCCCTAAACATGGCGAGCAGCGCGGCACCGTAAGTCCAATCGTGGCACCGGAAAATCTGGCCAAGCTCGAAAGCTTAATTCGATGTCGCGCTAGAGCGATTCTTCACGGCTTGCCGCGCAATGAGACCTTCAACTGGGTCGACAAGGTCTCGATTGAGCTGACGACGCAGATGTTGGCCACGCTATTCGACTTTCCTTTTGAGGATCGACGGCTGCTGTCGTATTGGTCGGACGTAGCCGTTTCAACTCCGAAACAGGGCCACGCGATTGACAGCTGGGACAAGCGAAGCGCAGTCCTGTCCGAGTGCTTGGATTATTTCGCACGGCTTTGGCGCAGTCGGATAAATGCCGAGCCTCGGCTCGACTTGATTTCGATGATGGCGCATTCACCTGCGACCCGGAATATGGACTCACGTGAGTTCCTTGGAAATCTTATCCTCCTGATTGTGGGCGGAAACGACACCACGCGCAATTCAATTAGCGGTGGCCTCTTGTTCATGAACCAGAACCCGTCCGAGCTACGAAAGCTACGAGACAATCCTATGCTGGTGTCGAGCGCTGTGTCCGAGATTATTCGTTACCAGACGCCCATCGCACACATGCGCCGCAACGCCTCGGCCGATATCATCATAGGTGACAAACAAATTAGAAAAGGCGATAAGGTCGTCATGTGGTACATCTCTGGTAATCGGGACGATGAGATCATCGACAACGCCAACAGCTTCGTCATCAATCGCAAGAACGTGCGGCAACATCTTTCGTTCGGATTCGGTATCCATCGCTGTGTTGGTAGACATCTTGCGGAACTGCAGCTGAAGATCCTTTGGGAGGAGATGTTGAATGGACGCTTGAACGTCAAGATCGTTGGCGAGCCCGTGCGGGTCGCATCAAACTTCGTGCGCGGTTATTCCGTGATCCCGGTGCAGGTTGTAGCTTAGGCTGCGATGCTCTGAGTTTGACGGGGACCAAATATAGCGGCGGCCATGGCACCTTGATCGGAGACGCCATCATCGATGGCGGCAATTTCGACTGGGAGGCGCATGCGTCGCGTTTTCCGCTGCTCACGCAGCCCGACGAGGCCTATCACGGTCCGATCTGGACCGAAGCCGCAAAGCCGCTCGGACCGATCGCCTACATTCTGCGTGCGCGGGTGAAGTAGCTGCGCGATCTCGGTGCGGCCATCGCCCAACAAAACGCCTTTCAGTTCATTCAGGGGCTCGAAACCTTACAGCTGCGACTACGTCAGCATAATGGAGAACGCAATCAAGGTGACGAATTTCCTTGCCAAACAACCGTCGATCTTGCAGGTCATCTTCCAGGGTTTGCAGAGCGGCGTAAATCGCCGGCGCGCTGACACGCATTTTTTCGCCTGCGACGATTTGCGGACACGAGGCGCATGCCGACGTGAACGCAGCCCGCAACATTCTCGGGGCCGGAACGCGGCCCGCGAGGAGGTCTCCTTCCGCCGCAAATCTCGTAGAGCCGCTTAAGGCTCCTCGGAAAAATCCCCTCCCTTCGGGGAGGGGAAGACGTTAAGACACGACCGGCAGGACAAATTGAAAGGTCGCGCCCGGCTCTTGCTTGCTGACGATGGACAGGCGCCCTCCGTGGGCTTCCACGATCGAACGACAGATCGACAGACCCATTCCAAGGCCGCTCGATTTGGTAGTAAAAAACGGGTCTAAGATGCGATCAATGTCTTCGTCAGCGATCCCGGCGCCGCAATCAGTCACGGAGAGCTGCACACGCCCCTTATCGTCCCTTGATGACTGGATCGTCAGTTCGCGCTTCCGGTCGTCAATCGCTTGCATGGCCTCGATCCCGTTCATCACCAGATTGATGATCACCTGTTGCAGCTGAACCCGGTCACCTAGGACCGTGGGGAGTGTTGGCGCAAACTTAGTTCGCAAGGTCACTTGCTGATTGACCAGCTCACGTGTCACCAGCGTGATGGCCTCCTTGACGACCTCATTGATATCGAGCGGTACCATCTCGATCTCACCTTTCTTCGCAAGTGCGCGGACCCTGCGGACCACCTCGCTTGCCCGGATCGCGTCTTCGATGATCCAGTCCACCGATCTGCGCGCTGCGGGAAGGTCGGGAGTTTCGCGACCCATCCAGCCGAGGCACGCGTCAGCGTTGCTGATGATGGCGGCGAGCGGCTGGTTTACTTCGTGGGCGATGGAGGCTGTTAGTTCTCCCAGCGTCGTCACGCGTGTCACATGCGCAAGAGTCGCCTGTGCCTTCCGCAACTCTTGTTCGGCCTGATCTGCACGAATCCTCGCGGTAATGTCGGTGCTGACGCCACGGTAGCCGAGAAACTTGCCGGCTACATCAAAAAAGGGCTTGCCGCTGGTCCGGACATAGAACGTAGACCCGGCACTGTTGACGGCGCGATAGATCAGATCGCGAAATGGCAGACGTGCGTCTAGCGTCGCCCGATGCTGCCGCCACTTCTCGGGTTCTTCCTCAACGTCGCACGCGATTTCCCAGCGAGGCAGACCGATGAGCCCTGCGGCCAAGACGCCCACCGCGCTGGCGTGGTCCGATAAGTGGGTGACCAAATGGTCTGGCCCGGTCTCCCAAAGCCAGTCGGAAGCTGTTTCGGCGTAGTCCCGAAAGCGCTGCTCGCTCTCACGCAGCGCAGCAAGGGTGTTTTCCAGCTGTTCGCTGGCTGCGTGTTGCTCGGTGACATCCATATGCGTTCCGATGAGCTCGACGGTTGTGCCATCTCTTCCCAACACAGCGTGCGCAACTGAGTGTATGTGCCTTATCGTGCCATCGGGAAGACGGATTCGGAAATCATATTCGAAGTTACCTGCCTTCTGTTCGATAGCCCGACGTTGCACTTCCTGCTGCAGCGCCAAGTCATCTGGATGGATACGCGACCTGATGGTCTCAAGTGATACAGGCTCGTCCGGATCCAAGCCAAACAGTCGACTCACTTCGGCGGAGCGATACGCAAAACAACGACGGTGGCAATCCCAGGCCCAAGTGCCCATGCGACTGAGCTGCTGCGCGTCGGCCAGATAGGCTTCACTACGGCGCAGTTGCTGTTCCGTCTGCTTTGCCGCCGTGATGTCCGTCGCCGCCCCGACAAACTCGATATCGCCAGTCGCGGTTCTCGTGGCCCGTGCCGCCGCGCGAATGTGCTTTACCGACCCGTCTGGCATCAGCAGTCGGTATTCATGCTCGAAATCCTGGCCTTGAGCCGCTCGATCCAGAATCGCTTGGACGGAAGCCTTATCTTCTGGGTGGGTGCGGTCTAGTACGTGTTGCGGTGTCGGTTTCGTTTCGGGATCGTATTCGAAAATCCGAAAATTCTCCTTGGACCAAAAGACTTCGCCGGTCGCGGTGTTCCAGCCAAAACTGCCAGTATGGCTCAATTCCTGCGCCTGCGCCAAATGCGCTTCGCTCCGCTGCAGAGCAAATTCCGTCCGCTTTCGTTCGGTGATATCTTCGCAGGCAATGAGGACAATGGGCTTGTCGTCGGCCCACAGCATTGCTTTGGCGTTTTCGCGCACCCATAGCACCGAGCCGTCCTTCCTGACCTTCTGGATGTCCCAGGTGTGCGACTGACCGATCTTTGCGAGACACATCTCGATGCATTTGCGAACGGCCTCACGATCTTCTTGCAGAATGACCTTCAGCACGGATAGGCCGACCAATTCCGCAGGCGCATAGCCGAGTTGAGTCGCGCCCAAAGTGTTGACGTTGAGGACCGCTCCGGCTTCATCGACCATGAAGTACATGACCGGATTATGCTCAAAGATTGCACGCCAGCGTTTTTCGCGGTTATGCAGATCGTCCGCGCTGTGCCGTAGCTTGGCTGCGACCTCACGCGCAGCCTCCCTTTCCTGGCGGACTTTTCCGATCAGCTGGGTTCCAACAATTGAGGCGGTTAGGAAGGCGACGACCACCAAAAGGTCCTCGAGGTCACCGATCCGGAGACCGAACGTGGACGGCGTAAACAGGTATACTGACGCAGCGACAGAGACGATGGAAAGCACCAACGATGCGATGAAACTGCCCATCAGCGAAAACAGCATTATCACCACCAGATAGGCGAACGCCGTCGCTGCGAAAGGGCTGTGAATATACAAGGAAGTTAGTGTCACCGCCGCTAGCGTAATGCTACCAAAAACTAGCTGCGTCGCTGAACGTCCCAATGTGGTGAGCTGGTTAAACATGCTGGTGGCGGTCCGGCCCTTCTGGCGGAGAGGTTAAATGCAGCAATTTTAATTCGACGCCGACAGGCGCTCCTGAGTGGTTCTGAGATCGGCCACTGATCCCGACGAAGGCATTATAAACCTTCGTATAGTTCTAGCTATTTTAAATCTAACAGTCACATAGGACAATTATGCCTTGGTGTCACGCGGTTCACCTTTCTTCTCGAAAACCCCCGTGCTGCAGCCGGATTGCCTCTGAGCCCAGCAGAAGGATCGAATCCGATCACGGTTGATCCGACGGTTGGTGCTTGGCGGTGCCTTCCTTAGTTGCACTCATGACGAGAAAGTCTGCTGTGTCGCACGCGGGATACGAGAATGGACTCGGCGCGGCTTACTACCTTCCACGCGACGTGTTAGCCCCACGCGGACTTGCCCAGTCGGGCGCGAGCCCGCTCAATTGCAATCTTACCGCTATCGCTCTGCTTCGTGGATGGTGCTCGGCTTGACGCTAAGAACGAGAAGCTGCGCGCGCAGATGCATGCGTTAAAGAGATGGTCTTCGAGGAGTCGTTGGGAGCGGCTTGCGATGCTCGTGGACGAGCAGCTGGTGCTCAAGAACGTGAAGGAGGTGCTGAACGTGATGCGAGCGATGCTGCGGGGGCTGCGAACGGCCCGTTCCAAGTACGGCTGGAGCCATTGCACCGATCGCTTGTGAGCCACGGGGTGGCTCGAAGTTCGCTTGGTATCTGCCGCCGTACCGGCGGCTGGCGCGCGGACGTGGTGGTGCAATCCAACTCGCTTTTGTCTCATCATGCCCAACGCAATTTTATTGAGGTATTCAAGACGCGGTCGTCGTTCACTCGCGAGGTGATCGGACGCCTGCAGGAAGTCTATGCGATCGAAGCGGAGATCCGCGGCAGCAGTGCGGAGCAGCGGCTTTCCGCCCGCCACACCAGAAGCACACTGTTGTTAGCGGCGTTCAAGGCGCGACTGGCCGAGATGGCGGACAGCTGTTCTCCTAATCGAGGCTGCTGAGGCGATCCACTATGTGCTCAATCACTGGGACGGATTGATGATGTTTCTACGCGACGGCCGTATCGGGGTTTACAGCAACACAGTCGAGCGTTCCATGTGCCCGATTGCGACGCAACTCATGTTCAGCGACAGCGAAGGCGGCGTCGGGAGTCAGGCGATCCCGGCTTCGCTCGTGAACACGGAAGAACTTCATGAGCTCGACCTGAGTCCTATTTGACCAACGTGCTCGAGTGCATCGTTTCCGGGCGAACCAAGAGCCATCAGTTGCACGAGCTGCTCGCTTGGAACTGCAAGGCGGCGCATCATCGGTACGCACAGGCCGCAGAGACCAGGTCGCCACCAAGCGGCATCGTCGATGGCGTCAGCCGCGATGCTCTAGCGTCGACTCGAGCGGAATTTTGCCGCCACCTGCACTCTATGCTCGATCTATACCGCGTCGGCTTTTCTCACACGGTCGCCGACGCCGAGTCACCACCACGTTGCTTCCGGTTTCACCCGGTCTCTGGAGCGGCGCAAACATGCGTTTCATCTACTCTCGAGTTGTCGCTTCGGTCGCGACGACGGTTGGATTTCAATTTTCACCACCCTCAGAACAATGCGCTTCGCAACGGCGTTGAGGGAATCTTCGCCGTAGTCGGTTGGAACTATTCGAATATCCCTTCGGCAGGCGGGAGACTCAATCCTCTCGATCGCGCCGCAATTGTCTTTCAGTGTCTCCCGTTCAGCCGCTGGGTCGACGGACGTTGCGAACACAACAGCGATCATCCCGCGCCGCCGAGCTGTAATGCAGCGGTAACCATCCCTGGCGTAGAGGCATCTGACGTTTACGAATCTCAAAAGGCTTCCCGACGAACTTTCCAGGGGCGACATGAAGGTCACCCGGATCAACGACCTTGAAATCGTTCGGGCTATAGCGCGTAACGATTTCTTTGGTGTTCGCTGTCTTCGGCCCACTGGGAACGCCAGGCGTCGTTAGCGTTGCTGCGGCTTTATCGAAGCACGATAAGCGATCCTTGTCGTCCTTCACGGTCGCGCAGCCTACCACTTGCGTGACGGCTTCTACTGCATCGGCAGCGAGCGCGGCCGACGTCGAAAGAAATATGATTGCGCCGCCACAAAGGTACGAAAGGGACTTCCGCTTCAAAAAAGCTTGCCGGTACTTCATCGAAGTCAGTTTTCTTTACGATAGAGTGGGAGGCATCGATGGCCGCTGAAAACTCGCAGCTGTAAGCCTGTCGGCCCCAGATGTCTATGGGCGTACGGTCACAACCCGCTTCCGTTGCGGGCCTCGGCCTGTGCGGCCACCAATCCTGGCAGGTGCCACGCGGGTGCTTTTGGGCAAGAATTGTATCCGATCCTCAGAACATAGAGTTCGTAAGATCATGCTGTAGCGAAATTGGACCATGAACGCCTGGGAATACGTCAGGTGGAGCGCGTCTCGAATAGGCGGGTTTGTCCAAGTAATGAGTGCAGCAAAACGCCAATCGCAAATGTCAGAACACCAGGCGGCGCCATGAATCCAAGATTTCCAAAACTCCGCAGTCGCCCACGGACTTGCGCGGGCCGCAGAAATCGGACACGCGACAAGGTGGCCCTTCTCAAAAGTCTAAGGATATTGCCATGATGTCCCGTTCCGTCCCTCTCGTGAGTCAGAGTGAGCAACCTTGAGTTGGCGCTTCTCGGCGTTCGGCAGGCCGAGATCGGCGAATATGTTGCCTGAGCCCGTGAGCAACCTTTTCTTCGTGCTCATCATCGGTCTCCCTTTCTTGCTCTGTGGATCGCCTCGGCGCCTCATAGGTGCTGCCGAATCAGGTGATGTATCGTTGCGGCGTGGAAATGCCGCTGGTGGATTCTTCTGGAATCCCGTGCAGGACGTTCAGGACGCTCCCCAGACACGTTGGATCGACGGTTCGGTAGGTATCGCCGTCGAAATTGTCGCGAATCTCCAAACACCCGCTGAAGCCCTCAGGGGCTTCGCATTGCGCGGGTGCTCGCCGGGCTGCGCTTCAAAAAGGGATTGGCGGATGTCGCTTCGGACGCCCGCCGGAAAAGCCCGCAGGTCCTTCTTACTCGCATCCAGGCAAGCGATGGCCGACGTCTTCTCGATGACAGTTGCTCGCCCTCTGGGCCGCTCCGCTTGCCGACAAGGCGTAGTCCGGATCGGCGCACAGCGAGAAGCCGATCTTCTGCCCGAATTCCACATGAATGCGACGATGAGGAACAGCAGCGAAGCCGCTTTGCCGGAATTCCTATTCCACCGAAGGAGGTGACGGCGAGGAACGGGCTCTCCCGTCCCTCGCACCTCTTGCCAGGCTCCTGCCGATTCGGCAGGTGCACGCCTTTGGTCCAGGCGAGGGCGTTTGCGTGGCTCCATCTGATGGAGAGGAAGAGGGGCGACGGGCAGGTTTGAGCCGGTCGGATCACGAGAGAGCGCCGGCGGCTCGCTGCGCAACCGCTCTCCTCAGGCTTTCCATATGTTCAAGCCATCAGATTCTACGGCCGCTGCTGCCGTAACGCTCTCGCCCGCGGCAGTCTCTTTGCTTCGTGTAGTACGCCTTCTACTCCCAAGTGCGCGCGGTCAGGGTATCGACGCGATCTTGGGGAGCGCCATGAAAGTTAGGTTCGGTCTCATTGACGCGATCGACTGGAAAACTGCCTATGACGCCTGGGAGGCGGCAGCAGTCCCGTCCCTTCGCAAATATAAATCGGTTATCGGCGCCGAGCCAGGATTGCCGATTTCGATGTTGCCGATGCTTTCCAAAATCCCGGGACGACTGACGGCCCAAATACGCCACTGGGAAGATAGTCAGGCCCTTGAGCAGTTGTCGACGCAGCACCGGGGCGGCGACATCTTGATCGACAATTGGGCGATGGGACAGCGGTGCGGCGTCTCGATTAACAAGTCGGACAAATTGATCGATGATGCGCAGCGTGACTGGTCCGTGCTCGATATGGAGCGGCTGCTTATCACGCGCCTCCCATGGTTCCCCCGGCGCTCGCCGATCCGGATCCGGCTCGCTGAAGACGTCCTTTTTACGACCTACGCCACGCTACGCGCCGATCGACGAGGCGAGAAGCTTTGGTGCGTCAGGCACGTCGTGGAATCGTTGGGCTCTGACTTCAACGGAATGATTGCTTTCGACGAGTCATATGCAACGCAGAATGCGTCAGCCGATTTGCCGGCGATGACGGCTGACTCGTTTGCGGCGCTCATTGACGGGCGAACAGTTTTCCATCTCGCAGAAAGTCTCCCGCTCCATCGCCCACAAGTGATAGATGCCAACCGTATTGAACTCTCCAGGTTCACCGACACCATGCGGCACCGTTTCAACTTGAAGCTACGCACGTTCATCCGCGTAGATACGGCAAACGCGGGGGGCCTCTCTAAGGTACTGGAGAGCTATCCGCTCGCGCGGGTCGCCGAACGGGAGGGCGCGTGATGGGAGGTCAACCTCACGATCTGACACATCGTCTCGCGCGTGAGGCCGAGGAGGTGTGCCGCTACTATCTCTCCAACGGCCAGCGTCAAGGCAGCTACTGGATGGTCGGCGATGCCCGCAACACACCAGGGCGCTCGATGTTCGTGCGACTGATAGCTTCGCCCAAGCGGCCGGCCGGCAAATGGACGGATGCCGCAACGGGTGAACATGGCGATCTTCTCGACATCATCCGCGAAAGCTGCGGGCTTCTCGATTTCCGCGACGTCGCCGATGAGGCGCGGCGATTTCTCAACTTGCCTCGCTCGGGCGTCGCCCCATCGAAGTTTGCGCACAGTAGAGCGCTGGCTGCTTCGCCCCAGGCGGCGGCGCGCCTCTTCGCCATCTCGCAGCCGGTCGCGGGAACCCTTGCTGAAACCTATTTGCGCGAGCGCGGCATTGCAGTTTTGGGCGAAGATGGGGAGCTGCGCTTCCACCACCGCTGCTACTACCGGTCAGATGAGGACTCAGAGACGGAGACCTGGCCGGCATTGATCGCCCGTGTCACGGACCTCCAGGGTCGGATCACTGGCGTCCATCGCACCTGGCTCGATCCTGATGGCTTCGATCGCGTGCGTCTCGGAAAGGCGCCAGTCGCCACGCCGCGGCGTGCCATGGGCAGCCTTCTCGGCAATGCGGTTCGATTCGGTGCGGCCGATGATGTGCTTACCGCGGGAGAGGGCATCGAGACGATGCTCTCGCTTCACTGCGCAGCTCCGACAATGCCCATGGCTGCCGCGCTTTCAGCAAACCATCTTGCCGCCCTGCTGCTTCCGCTGACGCTACGCAGGCTCTATATTGCACGCGATGCCGATGCAGCCGGCGATCTCGCTGTAGCGGCGCTGACCGAGCGCGCCATCGCGGCTGGTATCGAGGCGATTGCGTTATCACCTCGACTTTCAGACTTCAACGAAGACCTGCGAACCTTCGGCCTCGGTGAACTACGCTCAGCCTTGCAGTTCCAGTTTACTCCGCTGGATGTCGCGCGCTTCATAGGTCCGGTTGCAACCAACGGGTCCTGAGTGCGACCTCGATCAAGTGGTCGCGCTGACGTCTGTCACCTTCCCAACGGCTAACCGGTGCCAACGCCGTTTTGAGGGTCGATGGGATTGGAATCTCTAAAGGTGACCGAAAGCCGGCCGAAGCACCTACCAAACCTTCGGCCGCGCACTCCTTCCACATCGAGCGATATACCTTCCATCGGACCCAGGTGGTAGGAGCCAGACGATCCGTTCGGATCGGCGCCTATTCGCGTCGAGGAGCCGGCCGGTCAGCGCATTCCTTTCGTTCGCAGCCGTGAGAGAGGCTCGCAATGTCCATTCGCCGCCGACTAAAGTCGTCGCCTACGAGTACACATTCCTGCCTGGCAACCAAGGCTCGGCCAAATCGCAGAAACAACTTGAATCGCACGTAACGGCAGGTTGTAGCATTGAAAGCCCATAAACAAGCTACACATTCAGGCATCGGTCCATTTAGGAAACCGGCACATCGCGCCGGCTAAGACATGCGCGCTCTCAATCAGTATCAGCACAACAAGCTTGCTAACTAAGCCTAAGCCCCGCTGACCGCGAAGAATCGACCATAGGTTCAGATGGTAGCCACGTTACTAGTTTCGCAATTCTCTTCAGGAGAATCGAAGTACGTGCAGGTCAAAAGCCGCCCATCCAACTAAGCATCACTATCGTGCGAGAGATCGACGGAGCCATTTCGCGCAAAGTGTCATGATCCCGCGCACGAAGGGACCCGTAGCATTCCGCGCTCATCAGGGACTCACAACATCGCCGACAATCAGGCTGCATAGCTCTCAGGCGAGCAGCGATCATATGAAGGACGCAAACCTTGATTCAGGCGGAAAAAGAGGTGGCCGAGCACATGCTCGCCTCATTAACTACCAGCTCGTTGCAGAGCCTCACCAGACCCACCCGCGAACAAGTTGCGCATCATTTTCGGCTGGCGTGCGAAAAGACAGGATTCGTTGGGACGGAGGAATCTACAATGCGAATATTGAAGCTTGTCTCACATGAAATCCGCAAGGCGCCATCAGTGCTCAACTTGGTCAACCGCCGCGAGGGGCAACCACAGTGAGCGAGCTGATGAGAGCTCCCTCTCGCTAAGCTCGCGACCCGTTTCGCTGCTCAGGCTTTTCCTGCGCTCAATGCTTCCCGGTCGCGCTCGAGGTCGGTTGAATACAGCCGGCAGCTCATGACCGGTCCTGTGAGGTCGACCTATCGCGGATAGAGCCGCCCCCTGGCCTTCTAGAGGCGATCGGACGGCAAGCGGGACGGCCCTGCAATGGCAGAGGTCGCGGCTATTTTCCGCTGGCGCGTTCCGCGCCTTTGCATCGCGAAACAAAATAGCCGCACCTCTGCCATCCTCCGCTTCGCTTCGGCCCTGCGCTTCGCTTTGGGTTCTGGTCCGTGCCGCTTGACGTCGGGTGATCGCCACGAAGGCCGCGGTGGGCGCGGCCGATCCGGAAAGGACCTCACCCATGATGACCGAAATCGACGATCCGAAATTCGAACCGCGCCATGCTTCATCTCTGACCGATCACGCTCTTGCCGAACTTCAACTGTTTGGCTTTCGTCCTTTGCAAGATGAACCCGATCCACGGCCGCTTCCCGAAACCAACGCAATCATCGGTGCCATCGCCGACATCTTCGATGCACTAGTCTCGACCCTGAGCGATACGCGCCTGGAGCCGGACCTTGAGGACTTGCTCTGGTCGGCCGTTAATCTCTTCCATCGCGCGGCGGAACGCATTGAACGCGAACTTGACGCCAATGAGCAAGCGCAGCAGAGGAGCCAATGCGAGCAGAACGGCTCGGAAGTACGATCCGTCGAACTCGAACGGCTCACCGCCGAAGGCGTTACACTCATCGAACGCCGCAACGCCATGGAGTTCTTTCGCGACCAGGCTGCCGAAAGTTTCGAAGTTCACACCGGCTCGCCCTGGCGGGCGCGCTCTGGTTCAGTCGTCAACCATCGTAACCTTACCGCCGCGATGATCGACAGCCGAGACTTTCTCGCCGCAAGGCGCAGGGCGGAGACCGAGGTGATGCTCCCTGCTGGCCCTAAGATCGCGTTCACCGGTGGGCTCGATTTCGACGACGTCAAGCTTGTCTGGGATAGGCTCGACAAGGTCCACGCAAAACACCCCGACATGGTTCTGCTGCACGGCGGCTCGCCGAAAGGCGCCGAATTGATTGCCTCAAAATGGGCCAGCAATCGCAATGTTCCGCAGATCGCCTTTAGGCCGGACTGGACAAAACATGCGAAGGCCGCACCATTCAAGCGCAACGACGCGATGCTCGAGGTCATGCCAATCGGAGTCATGCACTTCCCGGGCACAGGCATCCAGGACAACCTCGTCGATAAGGCCAAAAAGCTCGGCATCCCGGTCTGGAAGTTTGGCAAAGGCGGCGCGTGAGCGCCGTCTCAATTGACGCCGAAAGCGACGCCACAGCACCTTAAAAAATACCGATGTCGCAGTATTTTCGTCGGTGCACGGGGCCGCGAGCGGTCTGGGCTTAGTGCATCCCGCATTCGCCGACGCGCTTGTGTCAAATTTGAAGGTCCGATCTGTAAGCCTAGTTTCGCCAATGCCTTTCCATAACTCAGGTGAGCGTCGCTACTTCGGCGCTGGCCGCCATGCTGACTGTCCACTTCGCTCAGGCTTGTTCGTGCTCTCCTGACCTTCAAGAGCGTTCGAAAACGTCCCGGCTCGTTGGCCCTACCGAATGCGTCCTTGTCCAAGTTGTTGGGAGCTTCGTGGGCATTTTCCTCGCCGGCCCCACCTTTTGCCTTGAGTTCCTACAGCTGCGCATCTAACTCGGCGAAGAAATGCTGCGAGAGCTTGTGCTATTGTTTTGGTCGGATGGCGAGCTTTTGCTGCGCGCTTGGGCTGGGCGATTTCTAAAAATGCGATTGATCTGCAAGGGCGCAATGCTGGCTGCGTTTTTTCCCGTGATGGCCTCGAATATCTATTGGGGGCGGCTGAACCTTTCTCTGGGCTGTCTGTTTGCTCTTGCCGTCGGCGCAATCGTGGGGCGTCTGATCAAGCGGTCAATGATCCGCCGCGCCCATGCCGAAATGCGTAGTCTCTACGGCTCCGAATGGGGAACGAATAACTAGCGCATAGGCTCTGCTAGAATGAAGACCGATTCGTCAGCGTATGGTGTAACCAAATTAACTCCCGAACGAGCATCTGCAACCTTATTGGCCGACCGTGTCCGCGAAGAGGTATGACGAACTGAGGCAGCCTGCTCACGCAGCCTTTGTCCCCTAGGATGGATCGCTCACGCCGCCGAGTCACAAGGCTACGCGTTGCGACGATGATCGATGATCGATGACCGAGATCGAGTCTTGCGAAATGGCTCCGTCGAGCGCCTGCTCGATCGCTGCGATTGACAAGCTTGGAGATGAATGAGTTTTTGGAAATTTGCGCTTACCTTTCCGGGGCGTCCGGTCAATGGATTTCCTTAGGGATAAGCTGGCGGGTGAGGGCGGCTTCGGCAAGCCGTGCACGCAGAGAGACCTCCCTCACCCATATCGTGAGCCTGGCTAGAATTTCTCGGGCGATATCGTCGTCCTAAACAACACTTAAGCTGACGCCTTTGCGTCATCCGGTAGCGGCCTCTCTTGCGAAGACGAGGCCGCTGCGAGCGCTATTGTCGCAAGCAATTTGTAACTAGGTCCTTAGCGTTGGCACGCCTCCGGGTAACGTGTGCAGATACCAGCGGGATCCGGGGTAAGATCCACACACTCCGGGTCACCAGCGCAGGGACTTGGTGGTTCGGCCGCGAGCGTATTGGCGTCGAAATATCGCGCAGCGTGCCTAGCGACGTAAACGAAAGTGGGCACCGCCGCAGCGAGCGCGAGGGCGCCCGCCGATATAAGCAACAATTTTTTCATTCCGACGTCACTTCCTTAGGTTGACCCCAGCCCTCGCAGCCTAACAGCGCCAACGCGAATTGCAAATCGAACGCAACGTTAGGTTTAGCGTCCCCATCAGGACGCACGCGTCCGATGGCGGCTCTTCGCGTATGCGGATTTCGACGAGTGGCGGCAGGTGACTGCGGACGCGGCAAGTTGAGCTGCGCAACACTACCGTTTGCAATGGTCATTCCCGCTGATGTCGCGGTGATGAGGAACATAGTTCACTCTTTGCGCCTTCCGACGTTATCGATCTGTCGCGGCTGAGCCGATAGAGGTCTGTCGGCATGCGTCAGTCTGTGGTCAGGAAAGAGCAGAGCTAACGATCGTCTTCTGCCCGATGTGAAGCCCGGCCTTGGCTATCCAAGCTCACAACAAAGCGAGATCGTTGGCTCACCCATTTGCGGCGCGCTTCTGATCTAGAATGTTCGATCAACACGCCTCTTCGTGCCGTGATCTAGGGCAAATCACCAAGTGCTTTGGCGTTGCCGACCATGTAAGACACTTCAACTGGGTGGCGCCTCGTTCATCGAGCTTCAAATGCGCCTGTCGCGCTGGCGCGGAGACGGCGTGAGCGCGATCAGGCCGGCGAATCGAAAAGCTATGGTGGGATCCCATTAGACCCTGGCCTGAGAACGGCGATCTGATGTCCGCTGTCAAGGCGCACGCAATCGGCGTTTCATGCTCGCGACTCGTAGCTGCCGAAAGCGCGCTTTTCCGTCAAAACTGAAGTAGAAGCCGAGTGCCAAATTGGTCTTACCCGAGATCCGTGCGGGGCCATCAACCATGGTGTCCCAACCACGATCTTTTCACGTAGTCGTTTGCTCACTGAACCCGGCGGCCGATAGCGAAGGGCAGCTCGGCCACTCGCAGTGCTTCTCCCGATTACCAGACGAACTTCGCCCCGTCCGGCAGCTCGCACACGAATTCACCTTGGTTCACGACTTCGGCCGCACCAGCGGCCAGCTTGGAGGCCCTCACCGTGAGCTTGCCTTCACGACTGAGGCTGTGGCGGATGTATTCCGTAACGGGGTGTCCCGAGCTGTCCAAGGTTTGATGCGCATTGGCGAAGCTGATGCCGTTCTGGACGCTCACCCTGAAGGCGTTGATAGTCAGCCCGCCCTGCACGGCCGGCCCGGGCTTGTCGCCATCGGCGGTGGTACAGCGACTGAGATCTAGTATGACCTTCACATCCTTGCCCGCCTGCAGGGCATTGAGCACGTCCGTATATTTCGGCGAGGGCCCGTCAGCCTTGACGATCGTGCTTACGCTTGCAGTCAAAAGCAAGGATAACAAGATCGACAGGCGTCTGCCACAGAACTGCATATGCTTCTCCTCAGATTCGCAAACGAAACAGCAATCTGCCCGATGTCGTATTCGGAACGCCTTGGCGTATTGCAGACGTCAGGCGAAGGTCGTGTTCGCGACAACAACATGTGTTGCAGCAGCATGCAAGTTCTAGCGAAGGCAAAGCTAACCTCACAACCTCGTACGTCAGGTTTGCAAAGTGAGATGATGATCGGTGATTTCTCCGCACTAATTATTCCGGCGGGAAGATCTCGTGACGAGGCTCGCGGCCTGCCTCGCAAGCGGATTGGTTCGCTGTCGCCAACTATCCATGCCGCGCAACCTAAATAGAGGCTCATGCCCGTCCTGCAGGGGCGGCCGCTGTATCTGCGCGAGTCTTCGCAGTGGGGAGCCTGCTGACGAGTAGCTACGTAATGATACGGAGGTCGGCCGTCGCATTATCTTGATCTACGAATTGCATCCTCTCCACATGACGCCATACAGACCAATCTACGATCCACAGCTCTGGCGAGGTCGTGCGCAAGCAACGCGGACCAAGGCGGATGCGCTCGTACCCGGCAGACCCAGAGACAGGCTCTTGAAAGTGGCCGAGGAATACGAGAAGTTAGCCAAACATGCAGAAGAATGCGGAGCGCTCAGAAACGATGAAGATTGAGCTTTGTGCCACGATTTCTGATCGTTCTCCGCTTTCCCGATAAAACTCTCGAGCGTTCCCAATTCATTGGCACGTCCGCGCCTTTTCGGCTCGCGGACGCCGGAACACACTAAAAGTCGCCGCATCATGCGCACTTTCGAATCCGCAACGTAGGCATTCACTCGCGCAGAGTGCACACACTTTCGTCGATAATTGATTTCAGAGTTGGGCCTGCGATCAGGAGAGGCAATCAGAATTGATCCAGACCGAAGAAACTGTCGTCGAGTACGTGCTTGCATCATTGACAATCAGTGCGCTGCAGAATCGGGCCGCTCCCACCCACGAACAGGTGATGCATCACTTGGATATTGCGTGCGCGAGAGCCGGTCTCATCCGGACGCACGTATCTACGCTCCGGATATTGGAGCGTATCTCACGTGAAATCAGTCAGGCTGAGTCGGTGTTGGAGTTCATCGGCCGAGGCGAGGTGCAACCGCACTAAGTTGGCGAATGAAGCTCCTCATGCTTGGTGACGGAAGGGACGGGAATCAGGAAACCGGAGCCCGGCTTCGGTCTGCCTGACCACCACTTTAGCTGATCCTACGTCGATGGCATTGCGGCTTTGAGGCCGCGGCGGGTGTTTTGGAGTCCCAAGGGAGCATTTGCGCGCCTTGCATCCCTCGGCTGCGAGCCGCACTATCGCGATCGCGCGGTCGACCAGATATTCAGTATTCAGCTCGCAATCATAGGAGGCGAGCAGCGTCGATATCCGTGGTCGGCATTCGACCACTTTGTCATGTTTGGGCATGATCCGGAATGCCCAGGCATCCATCGGGCGTGACTTCGTTCTTTGCTGCGCTTGATGGTGATAGACGGTTTCGCTGATAGCAGAGCATGCGAAGCGTGAAACTAGCTTCCAACCCAGCAAAAACATCTGGAAAGCTATTCGGCCTGGAGTTCGCAAGGATTGCTCGCACGCGCCGCCTTGGTCGAAATTCAAAGCGAAATCGTAAGCTGCGGCCGATGACTCTCGAGCCTCAATCGCACCAGCAAATCGCCTTTCTATACAAGGCGGATTTGCGTCTCGATTTCATCATCTTTTGGTTCTATACACTAAGGTGCGCCGTGGTGGTGGTGGAAGGCGCAGTCGCTACTCCTTTTAGCGGGACCACCACTGTGCTTGGCCTTGGACTTGCCCTCAATCTCATTGGGCTCGGTCTGCTGTTCTGGCTGAGCGTTGCTCTGGCAGTATACGCCTTCCCATTTTTTGTCGCCGTCAGCGCCGCTTCAATGGCATTGGATCACGGCGGCGGGATTAGTGCTGCGCTCACTGTCGCGATCGTCAGTGCGGCCTTGACGCTTGCCATTGCTCAGTTCGCCCATTCCATGACACGGCTGAGCACTGTGCGCGGCGTGATTGGCGCAGTTTTTGCTATCCCGGCAGGAATTGCTGGTTTCCATGTGACGCTCGCGTTATCGCAGATCAGCGTGTCGTCGCCGTTCTGGTGTGAGGCCTTCGCATGCGTTGGCGCAATCTTCATCGCCGGGAAGGCTTGGATGCACATCACTTCTTTATCGGGCCAGGTGGCGAGCCGGCCAGGACGACCAATTCTGCCTCAACCGGCTCTGACCGACGCAGCGCCTGAGGAATAGCTTCGCCCCTATGTCTGAGATTGCTTTCCTTCGGTGCGAGCTGAATGCGCGGCCGGACTTAAAATCCATACCATTGCATCACTCATGAAAATAAACGTACGATAGATCAATAAGTGAGGTGAATTGACGGCGTTTTCTTCTTTAGCACAAAGTTAGCACAAGTCGCGGTTCAGCACGCTTGGCGTGTATGATGCTGCGGAGCGAACGAAAAATGCGACATCAACGAAGTCGCGCTGCAAAGGACGAAGAAGCAAAAGAGCCACGTCATACTTGGTGGCAAGGTCCACAATTTTCCGCCGAGGGAATGCTCGGCTGGTATCATGCCCTCAACGACGATCGAAGGCAGGCAATACCGGATAGCCACGAAGAAGGGTGACCTCCGGCTGGCGGAGGAAGTCGCCGAGCAATTACGAGGACTGGTGTGGAGCGGTGACCTGGAAAAGGTCACCGTACATAAGAAGAAGACCTTCCTGGCCGCAGCCGAAAAGTGTCTGGAAGAATTTCCTGTGCTGACGGAAGGTCAGCGCAACAGCGCCACAGCAGAGATAGATAGAACCAACGATAGCCATCTTCTGAAGAGCCGGAAGAAGATCAAAGATCGCAAAGACAGCACCGGTGACGGCCGCTGCGATGCCGAAGCCCACGGCCATCCGCCGGTAGTGCTCCGACAGTCGGTGCAGAAAGATCATACTAGCCCAAGGACCATGTACTTTGCGTGTTCGTCGTAGGTAGCGAGCTTCTTGTTGAGGGCGTCGTCTTCAAGCGTGCGGAAGCCATGCCTCTCCCAGAACGCCGTTGAGTAATTTACGGCCACCAGTGAGATGTTAGGAAAGCCCGCTTCTTTTGCGTGGGTGATAAGTTTGCGCACCACATGCGAAGCTACGCCATTGCCGCGCGCCTCCGGCAACAGCGCGATATCGTGCACATGGAAGGTGGACGCAGGGTCTGGCAGCCGTTCCAATAGGACATTGAGCGCCGGTGGCTGCTTGAAGTGCCAGGGATGGCTGACGATGTAGCCGGTGATTTCCGCCGGCCCAGCCTGAAGGACAAAGCAACCGCCGGGATAGAGGCGCTGTCGCTCCGCAAATACCGCCTCCTCCTCGGGGTAATTTAGGTGCACTCGGTCGGCAATGCCGATAACCGCCGGAAAATCTTGGGTTTCCATTGCCCGCCAAGGCATACAATTACTTTCTATGAAATTCCGAAAGGATATTCATCCCTCAGCCCTTCACGCTTGTCCAGATGGGGGCGAATGAAAACGGCACGAGCTTTGCTCCCGCGCTTTGTCTCGCCGATTTTGTGGATGATGACGTGGTCATGAGCGCTCTCATTCGGGATATTGATTGCGTTCACGTTCTTGTTCCACACGGACCTTGGGCGCCTCCGCGGCTTTAGTGCCGGGCGGTTCCAGAACGGGACCATATGTTTCGAGGTGCAGATAGTCGGCATAGGGACCGGGTAGAAGATTCGATTCGTAGACCTCAAACGCGTAGCCCAGCGTCCAGCGCTCCATCCGGACACCTCACCCGATCGCGCGGGCGTGGAGTCTGCATTGTGTAGCGCCCGCTCGACTGAGCGATCTGCCGGGGCGCGGGCTCACCAATCTTGCAGCGTCCCCCGCGGGATGATTTGCAGTGGCGCTCGTCGCTCGAAGCGCGCAGATGCCCTGACGGATCTGACGCGAGCTCTCGAACCCGATCCTATATTCGCCCTCGCGGAGCACGAGAAGGTCGATGAAACCTTGGCAGATGCGGCCGATGCGCTTGAGACGGCCGAACGGCAATTGGACCTAGCACGGCAGCTTCATCCGTATGTGCTCACCGTCGGCAATTCTCATTATGACAAGGGCGGCTTGTTCGATGTCACATGAGGAAATCGACCGGTACACTCCGTTCGCCTTCTTGTGTTGCAAAGCGAGCTCTGCCACGTCTTCCGCTTAAGTCTGTGTTCAGCGCTCGGACGCACCTCGCCTCGTTGGCTTGATCTGGCCGAAGACCGGCTGCGCCTCGATCGTCTGAGCCGCAACGCCGCCGGTCGAGACTTTCTTCCCCTGGGCTAACGCCCATTCCTCGCGAGACAAGAAAGTCTTCCCGTCGGCGTCCTCCGCTTAACGCTCCGGCCCGCGAAAAAGCGGGTGCGTCGCCGATCGTCTTCGGCTCTCAGATCGCCATCGAGGCCGCGGTGGTCGCGGGGCTCGAAACAACTCAAGGAGAAGTGACATGGCTAGCATCGGTTCTTTCAGAAAGGTCGGCAACGATTTCCAGGGTGAGATCGTCACGCTGAGTCTGCAGGCCAGGGGCGTCCGCATCGTCCCTGAGGCCAACCGCTCAAACGAGAACGCTCCCAGCCACCGCGTCTATGTGGGCCGGGCGGAAATCGGGGCAGCCTGGTCCAAGCGCTCCGAGGAAGGCCGCGACTACCTCTCGCTCAAGCTCGATGACCCTTCGTTCAACGCGCCCATCTACGCGAACCTGTTCGACGATGAAGCCGGCGAAGGCTACACGCTGCTCTGGTCACGGCCGCGCAAGACCGGCGAGTAAGCCTCGCTCCGGCAACGTCCCGCCCGATCCGATCGGGCGGGACGCTTTTCTTCGAGCCGACAGGCGAAAAGTCGGACGAGGAGACGATGCTAAGGGAAAGCTCCATGATGAGAGGCGAGTTTGCTTTTTGGATGTTCGTGAACATCTTGATACGCCCTGGCACCACCAGATTCATGTGAAAGGAAACGTGGCTGGAGGAGCTGAAGTGCGAGCGAACGACTTCGAATCGGTTTGTCCGCTACTGCGTGGGTAAGTTGACGCGACAGCTACGACGGCCCTGGGATCTTCAATTCTAAGTTTAGTGGGGTAAATGCCGATAGGCCACGAATGGCTCGCTCCATCGATAGTGAGAGCTGCGGCCCTTCATGCAAAGCTGCGCGCAGCTATGTTCGGCATGGTACGACATCCCTGCTTGGCACGCTCCGATGTCGCCTCAACGTTCGCTGCCGGCAAACGCACAAGCTCCACGGTGCAGTCGAGTTCTTGAGTCCCAAAAGACCTCCAGCCTCACGTCAAATCTTTCAAAACCATCACGTTTGATGGAGGCGTGTATCTGCTCTGCTCTCTAACTACGCGAACTGTTCGATGACGGCGAAGGCTACACGCCCCTTTTGTCGTGGTCGGGCAAGTCCGCAAAAGAAGCTTCGCGCCTACCCGCTCGATTTGCTCGGGCGCGGCGCTCTTCAAAGCCGACAGTAAGGCACCCGCTACCGCAGTTTCTCTCGTTTCGGTCGGCGCGGTGGAACGACCATAACACTGGACCTGCGAAGGCGTCTCCTCTCGACTGATCTCGTGGCGGTCGGCAAGCTGGCGGTCTAGTGAAGGTGCGGAGGTTGGTGCGAATTCAGCAGGAGAAGGAGACAGCCGCATGCCGGCTGGCCCAAAGATTCAAGCCCCGGCATCGACGCCGCCGCGACTGCGCCCGAAGGGCACGGCGAGAGCCGCCTTGTACGGCAGAGTGCCGGCAATTCGGGCCATGAGTTGCCTTAGCCACCGGTGGGCGGCGGAATGGTGCGTCCGGGACGTCCAAGTCATGCCGACTTGAAACGGTTCGGGGAAAGGACATGACGTTGCTACGACGGATTTGGCGATGCTCGAAGCGATGCGGCTTGGCACCGTCGAGACCAGATCCGTGCGGGGGAGAATGTGGGTCAGATCGGAGATGCTCGGCACCGTGACCACCTGGTTGAGCGACAGGCCGCGTTCATCGAGCCCTCTGAGATAGCCTGAGCGCCAGGCGCCTCCATAGGTGACGACGGCGTGGTTGGCCTTGACGTAGTCGTCGATACGCAACCTCCTGCCGGCGAGCAGATGGTTGCGGTGCATAACGCACACATAGTGGTCATCCAGAAGATGGCGATGATAGAAGCTCTCGTCCTGAACGTCGTAGGGGCCAACGAGAAGATCGGTCTCGCCGCGTTTGAGAAACGCCATGCCCTTGGCGCGCGCCGTCTTGATCTCCAGCACCAGGCGCGGCGCTCGGCGCCTGATCTCGGCGATGGTGCGCGGCAAAATGATCGAGCGTTCGTAATAGTTGCAAGCGATCGTGACCCGCCCGGACGCGCTTGCGGGATCGAAATCCGCCGGCTGCATTAGGCCCTCGAAGCCCTCAAGCAGGCGGCTGGCACACTCAACGATCTCGACGCAGCGAGGCGTTGGCGCGATGCCGCCGTGCTGGCGCACGAACAGCTTGTCGTGGAACGCCGCGCGCAGCCTGTCCATGGTGTAGCTGATCGTCGATTGGTTCGTACCAAGCGCTTCGGCGGCCTTCGAAAACGAGCCGAGTTCCGACACCAGGCGCAAGGTACGGATCGCGGCAAAATCAATCGCGAGCGGATCCCGATCCTTTGCCATCCTTCTTACGATCCTCCTTGCGGAAACCCAACCACCATATCGAAAGAGTAGATAAGGGGTATCAACTCTATCCGATTGTCCCATAACTATTGCCAACGCAATCTGCTCGAAAATGGGAATTAAGACGGCAAGTCCGCGACCAGCGACCAAAACATGGAGATAGCTGCACCATGAACGCACCCAAACCCTTTCCGCTCAATGCCTGGTATGCGACGGCCTGGTCTCACGAGATCGCCCGTGAGCTAACCGCCCGCACCATTTGCGGCAACAACGTCGTGCTCTACCGCCGTACTGATGGCGTCGTCGCGGCGCTGGAGGATGCCTGTTGGCACCGACTGCTGCCGTTATCGCTCGGACACCTCAAGGGCGACGACGTCATGTGTGGCTACCACGGCCTGGTCTTCAATTCGGCCGGCCGCTGCTCTTACATGCCCGCGCAGAAGACGATCAATCCGTCTGCCTGCGTGCGCGCCTATCCGGTGGCTGAGCGGCATCGTCTGGTCTGGCTGTGGCCCGGCGATCCAGCGCTGGCAGACCCTGCCAAAATTCCGGATTTTCACTGGAACGACGGTAAGCAATGGGTCGGCGAGGGCGGCACGTTCTATCAGCTGAAATGCGACTATCGCCTGGTGATCGATAACCTGATGGACCTTACGCACGAGACCTATGTGCACGCCGGCAGCATCGGCGACGAGGCGATCACGGCTGCGCCCTTCGAGGTGACCCATACGGGCAACACGGCGACGATGACGCGCTGGATGATCGATATCGAGCCGCCCCCGTTCTGGGGCCGCCAGCTCGCACGGCCTGGCCGTGTCGATCGCTGGCAGATCGTGACGTTCCAGGCGCCATCGGTGGTCGTCGGCGACGTAGGCGTGGCACTCACAGATACAGGCGCGCCGCAAGGCGACCGCTCGCAAGGCGTCAGCGGCGCGTTCTTGGCGGCGATCTCACCGGAAACTGAGACGACCTGCCACTATTTCTGGAATTTCGTCCGAAATTATCGGAAGGATGACGCGCAGTTGACGAGCGAGCTCCAGCTCGCCCATGTCAATGGTGGGGCAGGCGTCTACGATCAGGATCACCGAGTGTTGGAGGCGCAGCAGGCTGCCATCGACAAGAACCCGCGTTCGCCCTTTTACGATCTCAACATCGACGCGGGCGCGCTCTGGGCACGGCGGCTGATAGACGGAATGATGGCCGACGAACAGGCCCGCGTAACCGCGGACGTTGCGGCCGAGTGAGTGAAAAGTCATGGCCAAGCCGATGGAACGGATTAGTGCACGCCTTCGCGCCACTCGCGATCTCACTCCTGACGTCCGTCTTTTCGAGATCGAGCCCGACCGCCCGTTGGGCAAGGTAACGCCGGGCGGTCACATCGACGTCCTTGTACCGACCGATGGGCGGCCGCAGCTTCGCAGCTATTCGTTGGTGGGACCTTGTGCGGACGGACTGTACCGCATCGCCGTCAAGCGGCTCGCATCGAGCCGGGGCGGGTCTGTGGGCATGTGGTGCCTCAAGGTGGGCGAACGACTCACGATTTTCGAGCCCAGAAACAGCTTCGAATTAAGCTACGGCCGGCCGGACTACCTGCTGCTGGCCGGCGGCATCGGCATCACGCCGATCTACACGATGGCGCTAGCACTGAATCAAGCTAACGCGAATTTTCGCTTGCTTTATGCCGCACGCAGCCGTCGCGACCTCGCGCTTGCGGACGAGCTGACCACTTACCTCGGCGAACGGCTTCAGCTTTTCGTCGGTGAAGAAGGACAGCGGATCGACATCCGCGGCGAGATCGCCCAACTTGATGCGCGTGGTGAGCTCTACGTGTGTGGCCCGTTCGGCATGTTGGAGGCGGCCAAACAGCTTTGGAACCAAGCGGGCAGGCCCGCGACGCACCTCCGCTACGAGTCGTTCGGCAATACCGGTGGTTTCGCGGACGCCCCGTTCAAGATCAGGGTTCCCCGATTGGGCCTGGAAATTGACGTCCCTGCCCATCGTTCCATGCTGGAGGCGCTTGAAGATGCCGGTGTCGGCATGATCTTCGGTTGCCGGCGCGGAGAATGCGGTCTTTGCGTGCTGCCGATCCTCGAGGCGTCGGCTGAGGTCGATCATCGTGACGTGTTCTTCAGCAGTGAAGAGCGAGCGATGAACAGCAAAGTCTGCACCTGCGTGTCGCGCGCGGCGAGCGGTTGTGTAACGATCGATACGCCTGATCGAACGCCAGACTAGCGTCGTTCCTCCAAGGCTCGCAGTGCTGGGCTCGAAGCCACATAAAACCGGCGAGTAAGGCTCGCTTGACCAGCCCCCCGCCCGATCTACTCGGGCGGGACGCGCCCTTGGGAGTCAACAGCAAGGCACACGCGACGGCGGTTTACCTCATCCCGATCGGCGCCCGGCCAGACGACCGGAAATACCCGGTTCGCTCGGCAAAGCCGCTGACAATTGCATCGTGCCCCAGGAGGACGTCGCCCCGGAGATCATCGGCTGCTCAATCCCGGATCTGAGCGGCGAAGAGGCGGTCCACGGGTCGACCGCGTTGCCGGAACGTTCGAAAAATTCACGCGTCCTCTTGTCAAGCACTAAGCAGCCTAGTTTGCTTGGGTTTTCGGTGCTCTTTTTAGCTTGTGCTGAAGAGCGTGCTAAAATCGGTTGGAACGTGCGAATCACCACTACGCTTCGCCTATAGTATCCTTAAAGCTTACGTACTCGTTGAAGCGCGCTATTCCAGCAACGCCGTCGCTGGTTTCGCACCCTCAACGGTCGCAGAGTGCAAAACACCCTGTTCGTGGTAGGATGTGTTCATGCCTATTCGTAAGAAGTCCGCTGCCAATAAGGGTGTCGCCGCCAACCGGGTCATTGGCCGGGAGCGTTTCGCGAATATCAGCGCCGTGGAAGGCATCAAGCCTTCGGGCGCCATGAAGAAGCGGGTTGCCCAGTTTGACCGCGATGGGCTGTCGGCAGCTGAGCGGCGCCGGGAAATCATCAAGGCCTACAAGAAGAGCTAGCCACTTCGATGTACGACGCCGTTGAAGACCCGTACTGCTATCCGGGCACGACGGTCCTCAAGAACAAACTGAACCTCAGGAAGCAAACCGAGCTGGACGCCTTCGAGGCCGAAATCACGGCACAGCGGGCCGAAGAGCCGTTGCCTTCCGGCAGGTTGGGCTACGCGCACTACAAGGCCATCCACAAGCATCTCTTCCAAGATGTCTTTGCCTGGGCGGGGAAAATCCGCAAAGTTTGGATATCGAAGGGAGGCAGCATGTTCTGCTATCCGGAGAGCATCGAGCACACAGCTCACCTTCCTGACGCTGCTCGCCGATACTACCGGTCACCCTCTCGACATCGAGCGTCTTGATCCGGAAGCGGTGATAGGCGCTATGATTGAAAGCTTCGGTGGCGATGATAAGCCGCTTGCCGAGCTCATCTTCGGGCTCGTCAGTAAGTAGTGCCCCCGGCGCCTATGCCGGGACTGCGGCTAGGCGATGCCCAGCCACTTGCAACGGGGCCTGCACGCTCAAGGGCGGCCTGCCGCTCGTCTTGGCCCTTGATGCATGCCGGACACGGTGCGAGTGGCCCGCGGAGGAGTCATTCGGATAACGGATAAGTACCAGCCCGATTACATCGAGCGGACTCTCGGCTCGCCGCAATCGCCAAATGCGCAGTGGCGAGCAAAGTCCGCCTTAACCGGCCCTGATCCGCTATGTCTGGGATTGCTTTCTTTTCGGGCGGCCCCGGTCATCGAAAAGCTTCTGAATAGGGCGGCGGTCTTCGTTCCCCTAGACCACGGCTGTGCCGGCCTCATCGGCCCTGTCAGGGGTCAATGGGAGAGGCTCGGTCGGGGGCTTTTTCTCAGTGACAATGTCGCCGTTTCCCGCACGCTCTTTCTTTCTCTACCTCGAAACCGGTTGCCTTCTTGTGTTGCAAGTCGAGCTCTGCCAGGTCTTCCGCTTAAGTCTGTGTTCAGCGCTCGGACGCACCTCGCCTTCGTTGGCTTGATCTGGCCGAAGACCGGCTGCGCCTCGATCGTCTGAGCCGCAACGCCGCCGGTTGAGACTTTCTTCCCCTGGGCTAACGCCCATTCCTCGCGAGACAAGAAAGTCTTCCCGTCGGCGTCCTCCGCTTAACGCTCCGGCCCGCGAAAAGGCGGGTGCGTCGCCGATCGTCTTCGGCTCTCAGATCGCCATCGAGGCCGCGGTGGTCGCGGGGCTCGAAACAACTCAAGGAGAAGTGACATGGCTAGCATCGGTTCTTTCAAAAAGGTCGGCAACGATTTCCAGGGTGAGATCGTCACGCTGAGTCTGCAGGCCAGGGGCGTCCGCATCGTCCCTGAGGCCAACCGCTCAAACGAGAACGCTCCCAGCCACCGCGTCTATGTGGGCCGGGCGGAAATCGGGGCAGCCTGGTCCAAGCGCTCCGAGGAAGGCCGCGACTACCTCTCGCTCAAGCTCGATGACCCTTCGTTCAACGCGCCCATCTACGCGAACCTGTTCGACGATGAAGCCGGCGAAGGCTACACGCTGCTCTGGTCACGGCCGCGCAAGACCGGCGAGTAAGCCTCGCTCTGCCAGCGCCCCGTCCGATCTCATCGGGCGGGGCGTTCTTTCGCGCCGGCAGAAAGGCGTCGTCAAGACGGACGGATCAATCACAATCGACTGGATCCTCTTAATTTCGCTTTGCTGTTTTGGGAGGCGCTTTGCAAGATTCCTTTCGGGTAAACTAGGCACCAGTGTCCTTGCGAGCTCGAACGAGGTGACTACAGTGTGTGAACGCTGATCGAAAAATGCCCCCCATCGGCGCCTTCGGGACCCCATCAAGTCATTGATCGCATTGAATCTGATTAGTCGGGCTCCCACGCCGATTAGGGTCGAGACCCCACGCCGAAACGCGCGATCCGGCTGCGGTGATGGCCGATCCGACCGTACGGCGCGCCTATCTCGGCGTGATCCGAATGACATCGTCAGCGGCTGCGAATGCGCTCCGGTTGCGCCCGTTGAGGCTCAGGCCCACTGCACCGGCGGCCGTGCTCTTCAGGAATTGACGTCGTGTGGTCATGGTTTCCTCCTCATGTTGTTTGCTTGATTGCTGTTCGTTCGCATCTGTCTCAGGTCATTCGCACGATCGGTTTGATGACCTCGCCGGTTTCCGAGGCGTGGATGGCCTTGTTGATCTCGTCGAGCGAGTAGAACTTCACGAGCTTGTCGAAGGGGAAGCGCCCCTGTCGGTAGAGATCGATCAGCATCGGAATGAAAATGTCCGGATTGGACTCGCCTTCGACGATGCCGATCAGACGACGGCCGCCGCTCATGAAGTGGGTTTCGTTGAGGACGATCTCGGCATCGGGTCCCGAAGCCCCCAGGATGCCGCAGGCGCCGCGCGGGCCGAGGCTTTCCACCGCGCTGCGGATCACGGCGGGAAGGCCGGTCGTGTCGAGCGCGAAATTCAGCCCGCTGCCGGTGATCCGCATGATCTCTTCGACCGGATTGACCTCGGTCGGATCGATCGTGTGCGTCGCGCCAAGCGTCTTGGCGACGCTCAGCCGCGAAGGCTTGGTGTCGACCGCGATGATCGTGGTCGCGCCGATGACGACCGCGGCCATCAGGGCCGACAGGCCGACCGAGCCCGCGCCGAACACGGCAAAGGATTTTCCGGGCAAAACGCGCAAGGCGTTCAGGACCGCGCCGGCGCCCGTCTGCACGCCGCAGGCCAGCGGTCCCAACAGCTCGAGCGGCGCATCGCTCGGCACCTTCACGACATTGGCTTCATGGCAGAGCGCGTGGGTTGCGAAGGAGGACTGGCCGAAGAAGTTGCCGTTGATGCTCTCACCGTCCTTGGAAAGGCCGCTGCTGCCGTCGACGCGCGTCGCGAAGAAATTGCGCGGGAAGAATTCGTGGCAATAGGTCGTCGCGTGGTCGCGGCAGCTTGGGCAGGCGCCGCAGGAATTGAACGTCATCACCACGTGATCGCCCGGCTTCACCTTGGTGATGGCGGCCCCGACGGCTTCGACGACGCCGGCTCCCTCATGGCCGAGCACGACGGGCAGCGGCGTCGGCAGCATGCCGTCGCGCACGACGAGATCGGTATGGCAGACGCCGGTCGCGGCCACCTTGACCAGGATTTCGTTAGCGCGTGGATTTTCAAGGTCGACGCTTTCGAGGCTGAGCGGCGCGCCCTTTTCGCGGGCGATGGCGGCACGGATTTTCATTTGTGGGATCTCCGGACAGGGAATGAGGGGATTGGGAGCGTGGCATCCGGCGCAGTGCGCGCCGGACGCCATGCGGAAGATCAGAACGGGTAGGGCGTTGCCTGCGGCTTCTCGGAGGTCCAGACCCACTGTGTAAACTCCTCCCAGATGGCGGGGCCGCTGACGCGGCTGCCATTGCCGGAGCGGCCGCGGCCGCCGAAGGGCGCGAACGGACCGCCGTTCACCGTCTGGTCGTTGATGTGGAGCTGGCCCACGTGCAAGCGCTCGCCGACCGCGCGGGCGCGCGCGATCGAGCCGGAGATGACGCCGGCGGCAAGCCCGTAGTCGGAGCGATTGGCGAGCGCGACCGCTTCATCGTCGGTCTCGAAGCTGACGAGGCAGGCGACCGGGCCGAAGATCTCCTCCTCGAAGGCAAGCATGCCGGGCTTCACGTCGGCGAGCACCGTCGCCTGATAATAGCGGCCGTCATGCACGCCGCCGGCGAGTAGCCGCGCGCCCTTGGCCACCGCATCGTCGACAATGGACTGGATCTTCGCGACCTGAGCGTCGCTGATGATCGGTCCGAGCGCAACACGGCCGGACGAGGGATCGCCGGCCGGCAGATGCCGCGCCTTCTCTGCGATGCGGCTTGCCAGCCCTACGGCGATGTTCTTCTGCACCAGCACGAGACCGGTCGACATGCAGATCTGCCCCTGGTGCAGGAATGCCCCCCAGGCAGCGTTGGACGCCGCGATATCGAGATCGGAATCGTCGAGCACAATCAACGAATTCTTACCGCCGAGCTCGAGCTGAACTTTTTTCAGGTTGCGGCCGGCCACCTCGCCGACCTTGCTGCCGCCTGCGGCTGAGCCGGTGAACGAGATCATCGCGATGTTGGGATCGGCGCACATGGCTTCGCCCGCGTCCGCGCCGCCGGGCACGACCTGCAGCACGCCGCGCGGCAGGCCGCCTTCCTCGAAGATGCGCGCGATGATGATGCCGCCCGACACAGCCGTGCGCGGATCGGGCTTGTGGACGACCGCATTGCCGACCGCGAGCGCAGCCGCAATGGCGCGGATCGAGAGCACCAGCGGGAAATTAAATGGCGAGATCACGCCGACGACACCGTGCGGTACGCGTTTGGCTGTGTTCGAGCGGCCCGGCTCCATCGACGGCAGCAGGATTCCGTTCGGCTCGAGCGCAACGGCGGCGGCATGACGCACGAAGCCGGCGCCGTGCTCGATCTCGATTGCCGCCTTCGGCTGGATCGACCCGCTCTCGCGTATGATCCAGCCCATCAGCTCCTCGGCATTGCGCTCGAGGAGGTCGGCCGCCCTGTTGAGGATTGCGGCGCGCTCTTGAGGCAGCCTGGCTGCCCAGGCCGGCTGTGCGAGCCGCGCCTCTGATGCGGCCTTCGCGATGTCAGAGGCATTGCCGATGCCGACCGATCCGAGCACAGCGCGTGTCGCGGGATCGCTGACATCGGTCACGCCGCCGCCGGTCGCCGACCATTCGCCAAGGAATGCCTTGCCCTGCCATCGCTCGATGGCGATGAAATTGTGAGCCTGCGTGTTCATCAAAGATCCTCCAGTGTCCCCCGCCAGCGCGGGCTGTTGTTGCCGATCCGCACGGCGCGATGCCTGCGGCATGGGGGAGGAAAACAGTCGCAAGAGCGCACGCCGGCGATGCGTAAGATCGTCGTGACCCGGACGCAGATGAGATCCATCCGATGTGCTCGGGACTGCGGGCCGGCCCTCTTGTTTTCGTTTTCCTCCCTTAATCCGGGGGAATAGCAAGGCCGATGCCACGCGGGTTCTAATCACCGGCAAGGGCTCTGGATGTGACTAATTATCAAATCATTTCAAATAGATGGGGGGCGATACCGAACCAGCGCGGGCGCATCGCGGCCCGCGCCCTCGCTCAAATCTCTTTATGGAATCGTGAAATCCCTCTAGGCTCGATTTCATGATTTGGTGAAATCGAAGGCCGGCATGCCCGACAAGGAGTCCCTGATTTCGCTCGCCGAGGCGTCGCGCCGCTCGGCGCAAATTCTTAGTCGCGGCGCGAGCAGCGAGCTTCACACCGGCGCTCCGCCGACCTTCGATGACCTCGCGGAGTCCCTGCATTTCGCGCTCGGCGATGGTCGCATCTGGCTCAACGACCAGCGCATGGTGTTGATGCAATCGCAGGTCCTGGGACGGCTGCGCGCCGAGATCATCGACGCCTTCGGCATGGAGACTGCCAAGGCGATCTTCATGCGTGTCGGCTACATGCAGGGCGCGCGCGACGCCGCGCTGATCCAGAAGCGCTTTCCGCATGAAGACCTGACGCACGCGCTAGCCGCCGGACCGCGGGTGCACACGCTGGAAGGCTTCGTCAAGGTCACGACGCGGCACTTCGAGTTTGACCGCGACAAGGGCACCTATTTCGGCGAGTTCTACTGGGACGATTCATCGGAAGCTGCCGAGCATGTTGCGAGCTACGGGCTTGCCACCGAGCCGGTGTGCTGGCTCCAAGTCGGTTATCCCTCCGGTTACACCACAGAGCTGTTCGGCAGGCCCGTTATCTTTCGCGAGGTCGAATGCGCTGCCATGGGCGCGCCGCGCTGCGTGATCATCGGTCAGCACGCCGACGCTTGGAGCGACGCGCCGGAGCGGCAATATTTTGGTCTGGAATGGAAGAGTCGCCCGCTTCACCCCGCGACCAAGGTCCCCCTTGCCGAAGGGGCGGCGCTTGCGGAAGTCGATGCCAAGAGCGATGTCGCTGTTGGTGTGTCAGCCGCCTTCGTTCGCACGCGGCGCCAGCTCGAGCGGGTCGCCGCCACCGATGCGACCGTGCTATTCGTCGGCGAGTCCGGCGTCGGCAAGGAGCTGTTCTCCAGTCAGTTGCACGCGATGAGCCGGCGCAGTGCCGGTCCCTTCGTCGCCATCAACTGCGCCGCGATCCCGGAGCAGCTCGTTGAATCCGAATTGTTCGGTGTCGAGAAAGGAGCCTTCACCGGCGCCATCGCTTCACGCGCGGGCTATTTCGAGCGCGCCTCGGGCGGCACGCTGTTCCTGGACGAGATCGCTTCGCTGACTTATTCGGCGCAGGGCAAAGTGTTGCGCGCGCTACAGGAACGCAAGATCGAGCGCGTCGGTGGCATCAAGACCATCTCTCTCGATGTGCGAGTGGTCGCGGCGTCCAATGTCGATCTCAGGGCGGAAGTCGCGGCCGGCCGCTTCCGGCAGGATCTCTATTTCCGCCTCTGCGTGTTTCCGATCGCGATCCCGCCGCTGCGCGACCGCCGCGACGACATTCCGCTCCTGATGGCGCATTTCCTCAACCTCTACTGCGCGCGGCATAGCCGGCGTCTCACCGGCTTCAGCCGGCGCGCAACCGATGCGCTGCTCAAGTACAATTATCCCGGCAACATCCGCGAATTGCAGAACCTGATCGAGCGCGGCGTGGTCTATGCCGACGATCGGGGTGTGATCGACCTCGGCCATCTCTTCAGCGGCTCCGAGCTGCTGCCACCGTTCTCGATCCAGCTCACGAGCGAGGGACGGCTCGGACGGATGCCGCTCCATGCAGACGGCGCCCAGCCTGAGGCGCCTGCTGCGCCATCAGCCGATCCTGGCGCGTCCTTTGCGGATGTTGAACGTGCCACCTATGAGGCGGCTCTGGCGCGGACCGGCGGCAACGTCTCGGCTGCCGCACGCGCGCTCAGGATCAGCCGAGCGCAACTCGACTATCGGCTTCGGCGGCTCGGTCTGAACCGATAGGTCGCGGCGAGGGAAGTAATCTGGAAGAACGCCGGCTTGATGAGCGACATTGATCGTCTGTTCGGCGACGCGGCCGAACGACTCAGCAAAACTGTTGCGCGCGGCATCCGTCGGCGTTTGCTGATACCCGTAAGGTGGACTTGCGGGCATCGATATATTGATGCCAGCGTTGATCGCGGCAATCAGGATCGCCGAGCCAACACCTGGACACAATGATTGTCGACTTCGTCATCAAAGCCCCCATAACCTTCGCATCGGTGCCGGCCATGCCTCCGATCTGCAAGGTCGAGCCATTCGGGATGCGACACTCCCGCAGCCATTCAAAGTTTCGGCCAAATTGCTATGTTATCCGCGCGAATTTATGCGAACAGTGCCTGCTTCTTTTTGTGACGTGAACGTGCCGGTTTGCGGCCTTTGCGCAATGTCTTTTGAGACGTCGCTCCTTTGGGTGGTTGAACAAAGAACTCAGATAAATGAACACCTAACGTTTGAGCGATCCGATCGAGAAGATCAATGGTGGGGTTCTCCTTTTGCCGCTCAACGCCGCTCATGTATGAGCGGTCAATCCCCGCATCGTAAGCCAATTGCTCCTGCGGAATACCGAGATCCACACGGATCCTTCGCACATTCCAGGCCACAAGCGCACGAGCTTTCATGCGCTAAAGCAGCCATTTGGTGGACCATCAAACCACTGGCTATAGCCAACCTATTGCAGTAAGTTCGTCAGATAAAGTCAACGCACTCGCCGCATGAGCCCACATGAAAAAATTGGCGTTAGATCCAGAGATCGCAGACGTCGTGCCGAATGAGTCGGTGCTGACGACCTACGACGAGCAGCATCTGGTGACGTATTGGCGCCTCCTCGATGCTGAGGCGGATGGCGCCGACTGGAAAGACGTCGTGCGGGTCGTGTTGCATCTTGATTCTGAATGCGAGCCCGTCCGCGCTCGCAATGCATACGACAGCCATTTGGCTCGCGCAAAGTGGATGGCTGTCCACGGCTACGGCCACTTGCTTCGCATTGGCGATCCCAAATAGCAAAAATCTATCGCCGGGGTTGCGCCGGAGGGAATAATTTCTCGTTGATGGCGTGATCGATTACGTGCATCACGTGTGATGCACAATTCGGGACTTCCGCAACAACCCAGGGCTTTATAGACACTGCGCCGCAATTTTGCTTTGGCGGGAGATCACAGCGGTGTCTAAATTCGATTGGCGCTCACCTCAGTCGTATCAGAGCGTCACAGCCGGCGAGATGTCGGATTTCGCTTGGGAAAGCCTCCGTCGCAATCCTCAATATCAAGCTGACTACCGAGACACGCTCTCGAAACACGGGCAAGTGACCCCTGAGTTTCGGAGGAGATGGGGCCTCTGCTTTCGCCCATGACCCGCAGAGGTCTTTTCAGGAGCAGACCATCTTCTGGGCGCCGGAGGCTATGCCTTCAGTGCTACCGATCGTTGAAAGCGCGCCCGGTTCGGACGGCTTTGCCGCTGAGCTTGAGCGTGCCGATCTTGCATCGGACAGCATCAGACAGGCAGATGATGGTTGGCATGCTGTATTGCGCATTGACGGAACCCAGCATCACCTGTGGCTGAAGCAAGCGCCGCGGTTGGGTGCCGCTTATGCTATCGAACTGCCCTTGGAGGACGCGGACTTCGAGATTCGCGCGCACGCCTCATGTCGATTGTGGCGTGCAATCAAGGGCCGTCCGCCAGGACCTCCGCTTCGCCAAATAACGGCACAACAGCGTGAGCGATTGGCCTTGAGCCTGCGCGCCCTTGATGGGCACATGGACGGCGCCTCCTATCGTGCCATCGCAGAGGTACTGTTTGGCCAACGACGCATCTCTGAGCGGGTCTGGAAAACCCACGAGCTACGAAGCCGAATTATCCGCCTGGTTCAGGCCGGTTTGGCACTGATGCGCGACGGCTACCGCGCATTGCTCCGTCCTTGATCTCGCAAGGAGCAGAAAAGGGTGTTGAAGATTCTTCGCCACTTTTGAAAGTACTTCATCGCGCCGTCATGACCGGACTATGATATAAGTCTTGGGCAGCCCCTGCAGAGACGTCGGCAGCTTGTCGCCACACCGGGTTCATCTCGCCTGAGTATGCGAACGTCTACTCTGACGCCACGGTGGCCAGTTTGGGGTTGTGTATGGCAACCGAGGTCATGGCTTCCGATGCTGGATGGCGCTGCCTCTGCTGCCTTTCGCTGAATTTCGCGAGTTCAAGTATGGAAGGACGGCTTGTGCATGGCGTGGGCGCCCGGAGATCACCAAATCCGGACGAGAGCAAGTTAGCAATTGTTCTGATCTGTGCCGGATATCTCGGCCATCTATGCGTCAAATGCCGCAATTTGTCGTTCTCCGCTTTCATGTTGCTTGCGCATGAGGGCTGAAGCTGCGCCTCGAGTTGCCTCTGAAATCAAGCGGTCTGCACGGACTTGCCTCTCAACTTCATCACGCCGTCACGAATGGCCACCTGCCAAAGCGGCCCTCGAAGCCGTGAGCGCGTCGGTCAACTGTGCAGCAATTGAATCTGCGACCCGCAAATTCTCCTCCCTCTTGGATTCGGCCAGACGTTGCGCTTGCAGAAGTATCGAGGGGCCGAAAGCCAAGGGGAAGTTCTCTCCAGCTTGCCGGCCAGTGTCAAACCCTCCCGTCTTGCCCTCCAGGAAATCCCAGCAACTTCGAAATAGCTGCCGATAGCCTTCGGTGACTTCCGGGCCCTTATCTATAACGCCAGCTTGTTCTGCGAACCGAAGGTCCTGCTCATAGCCGAGCTCTATCAAAAGCTGGACCCCAACCAGATCGGTCACTACCTGCATCTCTTCGATGCTCAATTCGGTTTGCCAAGCCTGGACTGAGCGATTGTCGATGGTTTTTTTCCCTAAGATCTTTCGATCACCGAAAGTGCTGGACCGGAGATAGTCCGTTTGCTCCAACGGTGCCGATGACATCTCGGCCGGAGCGTAACCAAGGCCGGCAAGCACGCGGCGGATTTCCTCGTCAGGATGCGCCACAAGGACTTCGTACTGCACCACTTGCGTCTGAGACCGACTGCGGTACGCCGCAAGCGCAGGCAGACCCAGGACGAGATCGGCAAGAGAAGATGCGATCGCGGGCGTAGGCCGTCCCAGAACGATATCGGCGAGACACGCTGCGACCGCGGACGGGGAACTTGCCGACAGAAGCGGGACGCCCCACGTCGATTTCAATGAAGCGGCAATGGCATAGGGATTGCGCATCAGAACAATTCGCGGCGTATCCGGATAGAGGGAATCCAGAAAATCGAGCACCATCCAATACCGCGGAGTCTTGTCTATCAGGGTGCGCTTGCCAGCGGCTGCCAAATACTGGCCGTAAGCTGCATCGGCAAAAGCGCGAGTGACGCTCGTTCGATCTATCCGGCCCAGAATTCGGAGGTCGCGGCCTGAACCAGTGACGCCCCGGCCGAGTGACGGTGGTCGACCCGACCAAATGCCTCAAGTGCCAACATCAGCCAGGGCTCAGGCGGAGCCATAATAGCCGGGTGCCGCTGAAGCAGATGCGCCAGCAGTGTCGTCCCCGAGCGGGGAAGACCTAGAAGAAAGCATACTGCAGGCGAATGGTTTATATCCTGGCTCGTCATTCCCGTTCCTATCTTGGACGGACAAAGCGGTCGTTCTGCCCCCTTCATCCGATCGAAAGAAGCCCACCAGCAATGCGCTCGAGATGCGTTTCAACTGTGTCCATCCCCACACGACTTGTCATCCAGGAGGATGGGTTCATCCGACGACAAAGTCCAATGAAGTACAATGGGATCAGGCTTTGATTCTTCTGCTGCGTGAGTCCTGCCTGAGTCCGGTCCGGCCCAAGCGCGCACACCCTATAGGCGATACGTACGATCGTTCAGTGTCGCAGAGGGTAGATTTGCATCGCGTGGCATCCATTTGTGGTCAAGATGGCCTATGCATGTTCCGCAACGATTCAGCTGCCATGAGTTCGACCCATTTGCTAGGCCGCTGCACTGCAGCGACCACTTCGTTGCGGATCCGAAACAGCCCAACGTTCGCCCAGTTGCAAGCAGCTGAGCAATATCAATACGGAGAGGTGCGGCAAACCTATACTTGTGTTTATCGGAAATAGCCGCTGACACGACCAAGAGGAATGTGCCGCATGGCACGATCGGGGTCACGTCGTCCTTTGAGGAAGGCGATTGCAATGGGCTTGCGCCCCGGCCGATGCTCGCTGCAGATCCTAGGGCGAAGATGACAACCCATCCTGATAAACCTTAGGTACTTCGGGCCGAGATTGTTATCCCTCATTTCTAGCATCAGAAAAAATCGATAGTTTTGATGACCCGCATTCACCGAGTGGATAGATGCCAACTCGGGTCAACGTCATCCGTCTTCTGAAACAGCACGGCAATTCCGTGCAACTATTTAGCCAAACTGCCGCTCGTTGCAGATTTCGAGATCCGCAAAGGCGCCTCATACCGTCTGTGGCGTGCAATCATTACCGTCAACCAGAATCTATGTTTCATTTTCCCTGTGTCGCGAAGGATTGACGTTGGTGGCGCGCCTTCGATGGACAGATTGACGCGTTACCACGTCATCCCCCGAACTGCTATTCGGGCCGGGAACGATTCCAACGGCCTCTAAACCCACGAAAGGCGCGACTATCGCTTTGCGCAAACCATTTCGCGCTGATGTGTGGGGCCGACCATTGGTGCTCTTGTCATATCGGAAGGAACCGAGCAGGAGTGCCGAAAATCATCCCTGTATCTTCGGCATCCCCCTATGCGTTTCTACTCCGCCATGATGCTCGTCGGCGCGCGATCAGACTCGCTCGCCCTCCAGACGAGCACGGAGCTTCTCGAATGTCCGATCCGACTGCCGGCTTGCCGCCGCGATACTTGCGCACCCCTGAAGCGGCGAGATTTCTCGGCCTGTCTGGCCGAACTCTGGAAAAGCATCGTACCTATGGCACGGGGCCGATCTATCGCAAGCTCGGCGGTCGCGTTGTTTATGCGCTCGAAGACCTAAAAGCGTGGGTGGATCGCGGAGCCAAGAAATCGACCAGCGATCCAGGCATAGGCACGGTACTGCCCGCAAAGCGCCACGCACCCATTCCGTATGCGGGCAAGGAGCGGCGCTGACTCATGTCGGACGGCAAATCCTCTGCCCCTGGGCGACGTCATTCGGAGCGCGGTCAACTCGATCTGTTTCGCTCATTGCGCGGCGATCTGGCCCCGCGCGACGCGCAAGATTTGATGGCCTATCCGTTCTTCTCGTTGGCAAAATCGAAACGAGTTGTGCCGATCGACTTCCGCGCTGGGACAATTACGATTCGTGTGGAGGCAGTGCCGGAACATGGCATGGCGACGATTTGGGATGCGGACGTTTTGATCTGGGCGGCTTCGCAGATTGTCGAAGCTCGCGACGCCGGCCTGAAAACGTCCAGGTTGATGGCCGCCACCCCCTACGAGATCCTGACCTTTGCAGGCCGAGGCACCAGCGTGCGCGACTATGAGCGCCTCAAGGCTGCGCTCGACCGGCTACAATCAACAACGGTCCTGACCTCGATTCGCCAGCCGACCGAGCGCCGGCGGCATCGCTTCTCCTGGATCAATGAATGGCGCGAGACAACCGACTTGCACGGCCGCGCCTGCGGAATTGAGCTGATCTTGCCGGATTGGTTCTACACGGCTGTTCTGGATGAAGCGCTGGTGTTGACGATCGACCGCGCTTATTTCGATCTGACGGGCGGATTTGAGCGCTGGCTCTATCGCCTCGTGCGCAAACATGGCGGCCGTCAAGCAGGGGGCTGGAGCTTTGATTTCGTCCACCTTCATGCCAAGTCGGGCAGTCTATCCCCGCTCAAACACTTTGCCTACGACCTGCGCCAGATTGTCTATGGTCAGACTCTGCCCGGATATCGGCTGGTCATCACGCGTGACAATAACGGTGTGGAGCGATTGAGCTTCGCGCCACTTCAGGTCCGTCCCAATGCAGAACGGCTGCAAAGGCGCGGGCGCATCTCTCAGTCGGGGGAAAACCTGTGAATTGCATCGTGCTATCAGGGCCCAGAACTTTCGTGCCATCGGGGACCGGACCTTCGTGCTATCGGGGACGGAAATTACGGCTAACCTTCTGCTGTGCAATCGCTTTTCGCGCCCGTAACTCTGCTAACCAGGAATCCTTCGGATTCTTGCTAACATGTCAGAGCTATGTGCCCGCGATGAGCGAGGCGACGGTCGCAAGGCTTTCCGAGCGGCGCCTAACGACGTTTCATCACAACGGTTTCGCCACCGCCATCCTCGTTGTTGGCCATTTCCGAAGGATAACCGCTGGTACGCGCGGCCCAGAGACGTCTCCGGACAAAGGGGCCGTCGGATGAGCGATCTCACAACAGTTGAACTCCTGTGGCTTAAAGGGCGGATCGAGAATCGCATTCGCTTCGGTCGGCCGGTATCGGAAAAGATCATTGACCGACACCGGCGCGTTCTTTCATTTGCGACCGGAAGCATTTTTGCGTTCGTGCGGTGGACATCCAATGATTTTGGAACCGTTCTGTCCCGCATCGACATTTTACGCGCCGCCTCGTCACGGCAGCGATACTCAACGGTCCCCTGGGTCCTTCCTGGCGGAGAGAGCCTGCTGCGGTTATCAGGATGGGCAAAAGTCGAGCGCACACTGCAATTGATCGATGCAGTGGAGGCACTTGGGATCAATCCCGCCGATGCTGCGCCGGATTACTGGCATCATGTTCATAACCGTCTTTCTGTCAGCGAGACCCCGCGAACCTACACTCAGGCGCGCCATCAGTCCTGGCTGCGCCGTCGAAAGCGAGGGCTCTAATGAGACGGCTGATGATTGCTTTAGCAATCTGCGGATCGGTAGCTCTCGTGATCTGGCCCGGCGGAGAGGCGACGCCATCGTACATCTGGAACGCTTCAGAGAGCGTCCCGATCGGTCTTTATCGTCTACAGCCAGCCGGGCGATTGACTGTCACTGAGCTTGTGGCAGTTCGGCCGCCCGAGCCACTTGCCAGCTTCCTGGACTTGAATGGGTATCTGCCGATCGGCGTTCCCATGCTCAAGCGCGTCCTGGCGTTGCCGGGACAAACTGTTTGCAGAAATGGCCGCACCATCTCCGTCGATAGCATCGAAATGGGACTGGCGCGGGAGCGCGATGCGCGTGGCCGGCCGCTGCCGGTATGGCTCGGATGCCGCCTCATAGCGTCAGATGAAGTCTTTCTCATGAACTGGCAGTCGGCCGACTCGTTCGATGGGCGTTACTTCGGGCCAATTCCAGCATCCGCGGTCATCGGACAAGCCCTACCGGTGTGGACAGAGGGAGACTGAACTTGCTCCGCCCACTTCATGGATATGCAGTTTCGCTGGTCGATGGATCACAACGCTCCTGCTCCGTCCCGGCCAGATTTCTGAAAACCATCGTGCGCGGTGCCTGTCGCCGAGGCCCTCACGCTCAGCGGCCGGACCTGCTACCCACAGCGTGCTCGAGCCCAAGCACCTGCGCTTTAATTCATGCAATGGCAGTCTGGCTGGTGGGAGCTTCGCTGGTTCTTCAATTGCCGTCGAACGCTTTGGCGGAGACGGCAATACCGGCGCTCGGTGCGCACTCGCTGAGCTCTCCGCATGCCGATTCATACACTGCCTTCTTGACTGAAGCTTCTCGACGCTTTGCGCTCCCGGAGCACTGGATTCGGGCCGTGCTGCAAGTCGAGAGCAGCGGCAATGTAGGCGCCGTTTCCTCCCGGGGCGCGTTGGGCCTCATGCAAATCATGCCACAGACCTGGGTCGAGCTAAGGACTCGCTACGATCTCGGTGTCGATCCCTTTGACCCGCACGACAACATTCTCGCAGGCACGGCCTACCTTCGCGAGATGCTCGACCGGTTTGGATCTGAGGGAGTTCTCGCAGCTTACAACGCTGGTCCAAAGCGCTACCAGGCATATCTCGCAACGGGGCGACCACTTCCTCAGGAAACAAAGATTTACGTTGCCAGGCTCGTACGCTTGATTGGCATCAAACAGCACGAGCATGCGACTGTGGGCATACGACAAACAGTTCCGTGGCGGCAGGCAGCATTATTCTTTGACCGCTCCGACGGCTCCTGGGTTGATGCCAGATCGACATCCGCTCTGGGTTTCATGAATAGCCCAAAAAGCTCTCCAAACATGGGCGCGCTCACGCTCGAACCGGGCGCGAGCCGGCTCTTTGTGCAGCGATCAGCCGAAGCGGAGTTCCAATGATCCCAATCGCATTTCGTCGCGCGTTGTCGCGAGTTGGAGAGTCCTGGGGAAGGTGCAGGGGCTAACCGACCGCGGATGGCAAGGGAAAAGGCCGGCCGTCGGTCCGGCCGTTGTGGTTGGTTGGATTGGACAATTTAGCAGCGGCGCAACTGCTCCTGCCAGCCGTTCAGCAAACTACTCCAACGAAATCAACCGTCATTGCGCCGTCTCAACGGTAGGGAGTCTTTTTTGCGCCATGACAATGCGCGACGATGACCTGCGCGTCCGGCCCGGGCGCATTGACCACGGCAACCGCGGTGCGAGGCGGCCGCAAACCTTCGTCGGACAGGTCATGCGTGCCGCTAAGAGGGCCGGACACGTTGGCAACAACTTTCAATCAGGTTCGGACCGCGGCCGCTCGAGCTTTGGCCGCGGCCGGCGTGCGGCAATCTCGATCCGCTTGCGCTCGAACGCCCGGCGCGTGGTCACGAAGGCGCGCGTCGTACGCCATCGGGGAACGCGATTCCGCTCGGCGCCACTGGCCAAGCATGTCGCCTATCTTAAACGTGAGGGCGTTACGCGGGATGGCCGGGATGCCGCGATGTTTGACGCGAGCTCTGATGCAGCCGACGAGCGGGGCTTCGCCGAGCGCTGCGAGGGCGACCGTCACCATTTCCGGTTCATTATCTCGCCTGAAGACGGCGCGGCGCTAGGTGACCTAAAGGCATTTACGCGCGAGCTTCTGCGCGATGTCGAAATAGATCTCGCGACCAAGCTCGATTGGATTGCGGTCGATCACTGGAATACGGACAACCCGCATGTCCATCTCCTGATACGTGGCCGTGCCGATGACGGACAAGACCTCGTGATCAGCCGCGAGTACATCAGCCGCGGTCTCCGCGATCGCGCCGCCGACCGCGTTACCCTTGAGCTTGGGCCCCGTAGCGAACACGAGGTTCGCACCAGCCTTGACCGGGAGGTCGAGGCTGAGCGCTGGACCAGCCTTGACCGAGCGCTGCGCGACATCTGCGACGACTGCGCTGGCGTGGCGGACCTCAGGCCCGGACGCAAGGGTGAGGATCCTGAGCTGCGCCGGCTGCTGCTCGGCAGGGCGGCCAAGCTCGAACGACTAGGCCTCGCCGAACCTACAGGGCCTGCCTGCTGGAATTTGAAACCGGGGCTCGAGCAGACCCTTCGCCAGCTCGGCACGCGCGGTGACATCATCAAAACCATGCATCGGGCGATGAGTGCCGAGGGCCGGGAGGCGGACATCGCCACCTTCGCCCTGCACGGAGCAGAACCCACCGATCCCGTCCTTGGCCGTCTGGTTCAACGCGGTCTGGATGATGAATTGAAGGGCACGGCTTATGCGATCGTCGCAGGAATCGATGGTCGAGCTCATCACCTCCGGTTCGACGATCTTGAATTTACGGGCGATGCGCCAGCCGGCGCTATCGTCGAGCTGCGCGCCTACACCGATGGAAACGGACAACGTCGCATGTCACTCGCCGTTCGCTCGGACCTGTCGATCGAGGAGCAGGTGACCGCGAAGGGCGCTACCTGGCTCGACCGCCAGCTTCTCGCCAAAAATCCGCCGCTCAGCGGGGGCGGGTTCGGCGCCGAGGTGCGGTCCGCAATGGATGCGCGCCTCGATCACCTCGTTGGCCAAGGTCTTGTTCACCGCAACGGACAGCGCATCGTGTTTGCACGCGACCTGCTCGCGACCTTGCAGCAGCGCGAGCTGCACGCAGCGACCGTCAAGCTTTCTGCCGTCACAGGACTTGCCTATCGGCCCTCAACTGAGGGCGATGATGTGACCGGAATCTACCGTCAGCGCGTGACGCTTGCCTCGGGACGTTTCGTCATGATCGACGATGGGCTCGGCTTTGAGTTGGTGCCCTGGCGGCCAGCTTTGGAACAGCATCTCGGAAAGGAACTATCTGGCAGTATGACCCCTGGCGGCAGAGTCGAATGGAAGCTGGGCCGCAAGCGAGGATTAGGGCTATAGCTTGGTGCGGCGTGCCTCATCGGATTAACCGGCAAGCATTGCGCGGGGACAGCCCAGAAAAGCAGCAGCCGAGGCCGCTGCCATGTCCGGCGATCCTGCCCACAATAGCGAAGAGAATCTGCATCGGAGAACGATGGGAATGGTCGGCAGATTGCCGCGAAGCACCAGGCCCAAGATCATTCTGCTCACGCGAACGCCGCCATTTCTACGCTCGCGCAAATTTAGCATTGTGGATCAACGCTGGCAGGGTTTGATGAACGCTTGCCATGTCTACGACGAAGGTCCTTTGGGGCCAAATCATTCTTGTCCTTGCCATCGTGCTCATGACGACCTGGGCGGCAACTCAGTGGGTCGCCTGGAAACTCGGATTCCAGCCGCAACTCGGGCAACCTTGGTTTGAGCTCGGATATGGCAATCCCGTGTACCTGCCGCCCGCGTTTTTCTGGTGGTGGTATGCCTACGACGCCTATGCCCCAATGATATTCACTGAGGGGGCTTGCATCGCAGCATCGGGTGGCATCATTTCGATCATAGTCGCATTTGCCATGTCGATCTGGAGAGCCCAAGAGGCGAAGACGGCCGCAACCTACGGCTCTGCGCGTTGGGCGCTTCCTTACGAACTTCGATCAGCGCAGCTTACCGGACCGGATGGCGTCATCCTCGGGCGGTTCGACCGCAACTATCTTCGACACAACGGGCCCGAGCACGTACTCTGCTTTGCGCCGACGCGATCAGGCAAGGGCGTCGGCCTTGTCGTTCCTACCCTTCTGACCTGGGCGGGTAGCTGCATCGTCCATGACATCAAGGGTGAGAACTGGACTCTGACTTCTGGTTTTCGCTCTTCGCATGGAAGGGTTCTGCTATTCGATCCGACGAACCGAAACTCCGCGGCTTATAACCCACTGCTCGAGGTCCGTCGGGGAGAATGGGAGGTCCGGGATGTCCAGAACATTGCGGACGTCTTGGTGGATCCTGAAGGAGCATTAGAACGACGCAGTCACTGGGAAAAGACAAGCCACTCACTTCTGGTCGGCGGCATCCTGCACGTGCTTTACGCCGAGCCCGACAAGACATTGGCGGGCGTCGCCAACTTCCTTTCCGATCCCAAGCGGCCCATCGAGGCGACGCTGCGCGCGATGATGACAACGCCGCACCTCGGCGATGTCGGTCCGCATCCCGTCATTGCGTCCGCAGCGCGCGAGCTCCTGAATAAGAGCGAAAACGAGCGCTCCGGAGTGTTGTCGACCGCGATGTCCTTTCTCGGGCTGTACCGCGATCCGGTGGTGGCGCGGGTCACGCGATGCAGCGATTGGCGTATTCGCGACCTCGTGGAGGCGGCGCGACCGACAACGCTCTATCTCGTTGTGCCGCCCTCAGACATCAGCCGAACCAAGCCGCTGGTGCGGTTGATCCTCAACCAGATCGGACGCCGCCTCACAGAAGATCTCCACGCCGAGGCACGCCGGCATCGCGTTCTGTTGATGCTCGACGAGTTCCCTGCTTTGGGCCGGCTCGATTTTTTCGAATCTGCGCTGGCGTTCATGGCGGGTTACGGCCTCAAGAGCTTCTTGATCGCCCAGTCCCTAAACCAGGTCGAAAAGGCCTACGGCCCGAACAATTCCATTCTCGATAACTGTCATGTCCGCGTCGCCTTTGCGACGAATGACGAACGAACCGCAAGACGTGTCTCGGAGGCCCTCGGAATGGCGACCGAACTGCGCGCCATGAAGAATTATGCTGGTCACAGGTTGAGCCCCTGGCTGGGGCACCTGATGGTGTCCAGGCAGGAAACGGCACGACCCCTGCTGACACCCGGTGAGGTCATGCAGTTGCCATCGGACGATGAATTAGTATTGGTCTCGGGTTGGCCGCCGATCCGAGCCAACAAGGCACGGTACTACGAAGATCCACGGCTGCGTGAACGGGTACTCCCTCCGGCTCGGCCCGGTAACAGTGAAGGTGCCATCCAATCGCCGCACGACGACTGGAGCAGGCTGCCTTTGCCAAGCGCCTCCGGGACCAAACAGGAGCGGTCCACAGAGAAGCAGCCCAGTACTTCCAGCAGCGATCCCGCCAATGGTGGCATTCGGCGTGAACCGGAGCTCGGCGAGCATGAAGAGGTGGAGATCGACCGCAGCCCGGAAAGGGCAGAGTTCGAGTTTGCCGATGAGGAAGGTGACGATGAGGTTCAGCGCGCCGGCGTTCTTCGCAAACAGACTTCAAGTCTTGCGCGTCAGGCCGCAATGGATCCGGCCGACGGTCTAGATCTCTGAGCTGAGGACATGCGGACCAAGCATACCTTTCGTCTGCCGCCGGAACTCGCAATTCAGCTCGCTGACTATGCCAGCCGCAAGCGGGTGGCTCAGGCTCTCATTGTGGAGACGGCGCTTTCCACGTTCTTGTCGCCCGACAATTCGGAGCGAATGGAGGCGGCGCTCAGCCGGCGATTGGACCGGCTGACCCGCCAACTCGAGCGGCTTGAACGCCACGTCACGATTTCGAACGAAGCGCTAGCCCTGTTCGTCCGGTTTTGGCTGACAGCGACTCCGCCTTTACCTGACACGGCGCAACCAGCAGCCCAGGCGAAAGGACGCGAGCGCTACGATTCATTTGTAGAAGCATTGGGCCGACGCCTGGCAAAGGGACACAGCCTGGCGAAGGAGGTTTGCTCGGACGTAGAGCCACTTGTTGAAGGGCCGGAGAAGTCCGATCCCGTGTAAGCGTGCGGGTCCCTCTTTCCTAGCTGCGTAAATTTCTAGCTGCGTCGATATTGTGTAGGAGGATTTGCGGTGGCGCCCGAGCGCCATCAAGCTTTCGTTACAGTTCAGCCTTGCGCGCGTCTCTCAGCCGTTCTGTATCGACAACGGCCGAGGTCAGCATGAGTCCACACAACAGCAGATCGAAGGAGCTTGAATCGGACCTTGCGTCAAGTTGTACGTTCTTGCGAAGACATGTCCGCGAAAGCATCGGCAAATGAAGCAACCGTTTCTCACTATTGTCCTATGTTCTGCTTTCGGGTTGCTCGGGCTGACTGGGGGGGCGCTCGCGGACTCAATCCGACGCTACGACTGCACCATAGACGGAACCGATCGAGAGCCGGTAGGTGATCGAAATGGGCACATCATTGTCAGCCTTCAATATACCTGCCGCATTGCGGATGGGCTGTTGAAGGACGCAGGAATCACGTCGATATCGGTCAGCGAATGGGACAGTGAGAAAGGGAGGTACTTGGCTTCTCTCGACGTTCACCGCGCGCTCGAAGGATATGCGGTCGGTCAGCTCTTGGAGGGGGACGGCTCCTCGGTCATGGAGAACAACAGGGCCGCCGGTATCGCAGCTACCGGTAAGACGGTGTTCAAATTCGCATCCGGCTCGTTGGCGGTTCTCTCCGGAAAAACCGTCAAATTCACGACCAAACCCGTCGGCTCTCGTCGATTCGAGATGGAGTTCGCAGATTGGCCCGAAGCTGCTCAACCGAAATGACTGGGGTCGCGGCTTGCGTCAACCTCATTTGCGTGGCCGGTTGACTCTCTGGAATCGGTCAAGCCGCATGGTCAATCTGAAATCGTGGCTCGAACGTTTCTATTCGTTGCTGTGGTTGGCTGTGGGAATCTGGGCAAGCTTTGATGCCCCCGCGGAAGGGCTGTCGTGTCCTAAAAAAAGACAAGATCAAGCTGGACTGCATCGCTGAGCGCCGCTTCTTGGAAATATTGAGTGTATCTCTCGAAAAGCACTTTTGGCTCGGTGATTGATGCACTCTGTCGGCCTCTCGTTCGTAAGGGGCATGCAATTGAAGACTATGCGTGCTCGCCAGTTGCTGATCCGACGGTCCCATTCAATCAACTCTGTCAGATAAGACGAGGACAAGCGGCCGAGCCGGCGCGTGGCTATCGCGCTCGTGAGCGCAGACAGCACAGTTTCCGCTACATTGGAGATGGATTATGAGGCGCATTGACGAGCGCGGCAAATCGCCCATTTCGGAATTTGGTGCCAACGAAGGTCGAGGCGCTGAGGGTTCTAGCACTGGGCGGGCTTCTGGTCCGGGTGAAGAGGGCCGGTCATTCAATTCAGTTGTGGAGCGGATGCGCTCTGATCCTCAGGATTCAGATGCTGCATATTCTCGCGTCCCGCCGCGCGCCAGTGCAGGCCGGTTTGCCGGTCCTCCCGCCGGCCCACATCGACTCCTCGGGGCTGCGCTGCAAGGCGCAATGGGTGGGAGCCGTCGTCGTTTCCGCTCCTTGCCGGAATCCGGCGTGTCGCGATCTGAGGTGGAAGCGCGGCGCGACGATCCAGAGGCTGAAAGCTCACGAGGACGCTCGCTCCTGTCGCACCCAGCGAGCGGATCAGAAGGGGGGCACGTCCATGATGTGCCCACCCAGACGGTCCAAGGCGGAGGCCCGCAGCGACCTTATAGACGTGACAGTGGGGGACCAAGTCGAGGCGCAGGCCCCTTGCGTGGCGAGGAGTCCTGGCGCGCCGATCGAGAGGCGGGAAGCTCGCACGCCGGCAGACGCCCGGCGGATACGCAATCCGTGTCCGAGGGCAGCGGCAGACCAGGAAGGTGGCGCATCGCCAATGCGCCGACGCAGCCAATCCAGCGTGAAGGTTCGGAACGATACGATCGTATTTATGATGGCGCAGCAAATCGGGAAGCACGCCCGTCGCGTTCAGATGGCGGCCGGCGGCGGGCCGATCGAGCGGCCGAACGCGCGCAAACAGGCGGGCGGGCCCCGTACAGCCAATCCGTCTCTGGCTTGAGTGGCGGATCAGGAAGGCCGCACATCGACCATGCAACTATGCAGAACGTCCAAGGTGCAATACCGGAAAGGCATTCTAGACGATCGGATGAACTAAACGCTGCGCTACGAGAAATCGCCAGCGCTCGCGACATCGGGATATTCTCACGTGCAGTGGTGCGTTACAGCAATCAGCTGCGGAGGCAGGATCTTTCAGAGTTCCTGCAAATCGCGGCTGCTCGTTTCGATGTTCGATTTTTGCCGCAGTTGGAAGAAAATATCCGCTCGTCTTGGGGGTACGCCACGACGTGCAACGCGGTGAGCCGCGAAGCCGGAGGTGAGGCCGGCATGGACGCTTGCCGGGCCTTAGCGGCCCGAGTGTCGCGTCTTGACAAGACGCTTATGAAGCAAATGAATCCCAGTGCCCTCTCGCTCTTCGCATCATCGTTCGGTCGGAATCCTTCGGCGGCGGAATGCCGCGCGGCAATCATCAACATCGCCGAATTTTGCTGCGATGAAAGCTTTGCGTTTCAGGAACTGAAAAATCAAAGTCTGGCATTGCTGGTCAACGGCTTCAGTAAATGTCCAGACGAGGAGAGCTGTGGCCAAGCCACAGAAGCGATCGCCCGCGAGGTTTGTGAAGCCCGCGTGTCTGAATACATTCCGCAGAACCTGGCGAATCTGGTGAACGGCTTTAGCAAGTGGCCTGAACAGGCACACTGCTCCCAAGCCGCGGGCTTGCTTGCTGGCGAACTTAGCCGCCGCGCCGCTCGTAGGGACGGGCTATTCGATTTTAATCAGCAGGGACTAGCCAATTTGGTGAACGGGTTCGGCAAGTGGCCGGAAGACCGTTGCGGCAAGGCTATTGCCGCGATCGCCAAGGAGATCGTCTCACGCCCCGATCAACTTCCTGATTTTACTTCACAGGGACTGGCTAACCTGGTGAATGGTTTCAGCAAGTGGCCGGAAGAGGAGCACGCCCGCCGAGCCACAGCCGCGATCGGCGAGGAGGTATTTCGCCGCGCCCAAAAGAACGAGCTCCGCGGTTTTGTCTCGCAGGACTTGGCGAACCTAGTGAACGGGTTCAGCAAGTGGCCAAACGAGGCGGGATGCCGCAAAGGTACTGTCGAAATTGCAGCCCAATTCTGCCGCCGCGCCGCGCGCGACGCTGAGCTCTCTGATTTTATTCCGCAGCACTTGGCGAACCTGGTGAACGGCTTCAGCAAGTGGCCGGAAGAGGCAAATCCTGCTCGAGCCGCAGGCTTCATCGGCGCCGTACTCTGTCAACGCGCCACCCGCGCCGACGGGCTCTCTGATTTTACTCCGCAGCACTTGGCGAACCTGGTGAACGGGTTCATCAAATGGCCGGAAAAGACGGATTGCAACGAAGCTATCCTTGCGATTGCCGACGAGGTTGTTCACGCCGAGGCAAGCCGGCTCTCGAGTCTTACTCCACAACTCCTGGCCAACCTGGTAAGCGGTTTCAGTAGCAGGCCCGAGGAAATCTGTCGCCGAGCTACCGTCAAAATGGCGGGTGAGATCCTGTCCCGCGCGGACCGTGACGGCCAGTTTCCTGCTTTTGGTCCGCTAGGCCTGGCAAGCTTGGTGAACGGCTTCAGCAAATGGCCGGAACAATGTCGCGACGTTACAGTCGCGATCGCCAACGAGATCCTCGCGCGCAAAGAAGATCTTTCTGCTTTTGATCCGCAGGGACTTTCGAATCTGGTGAGCGGTTTCAGCAAGTGGCCGAAAGAGACGATTTGTCACGAGATCACCGTCGCGATCGCCAACGAGATCGCCGCACGCAACGAAGGGCTCTCTGATTTTGATTCGCAGGGATTGGCGAGCCTGGCCGACGGGTTCATCAAGTGGCCGGACGAAAGTGGATCTGGTTTGGCAAAAATCGCGATCGCCAAGGAGGTCATTGCACGCGCCGACCTACTTCCTGATTTTGCTCCGTCGGAAGTGACGAACCTGTTCAATGCGTTCAGCAACTGGTCGGAGATGGAGGACTGCTTCAAAGCGGCAGGCTTGATCGCGACCGAATTCTGCCGCCGCGCCGCCCGCGATGACAAACTGCCTGGTTTTCGTCCACAGCACTTTGCACTCCTGGCTAATGCTTTCGGCAAGTGGCTAAAGGGAGAGCTGAACTCCCGCCAAGCCGTAGTCGCAATCGCCGATGCGGTCCTTGGCCATGCGGACGAACTTTCGGTATTTACTCAACGACACTTGGCGGCGGTGGTGAACGGTTTCAGCAAATGGCCGGAAGAGGATGCCTGTCTGCAAGCTGCAGGTTTGATCGCTGCTGAACTGCGCCGCCGCGCCATCAGCGATGGCGGACTTCCTGACTTTAACCCGCAGCAATTAACGAGCCTGGTAAACGGCTTCAGCAAGTGGCCGGAAGAGGAGGACACAGGCCAAGCTATAATTGCCGCCGCAAGTGAGATCGTCCGTCGGGACGCCGAAGGGCTCTCGCATTTCAATGACGGGCAGTTGGCAATCCTGACAAATGGCTTGAGCAAATGGCCAACAGAAGAGGCCTGTCTGCAAGCTGCAGGCTTGATCGCCACCGAACTCTGCGGCCGGGCCACGCGACTGCCGGAGTTTACCGAGCAGGGTCTGGCGGTTCTGGTGAACGGATTCAGCAAGTGGCCGGAAGAAGAGCCCTCTCGCCTGGGCACAATCGCGATCGCGCGTGAGATCCATCGTCGGGCTGACGGCCTCTCTGTTTTCTCCAGCCAGGGATTGGCAAACCTGGTCAACGGTTTTAGCAAGTGGCCGGGGGAGGGCGACACGCAACGGGCTGCGCTCGCGATCGCTGATGAGGTCTATCGCCGCACCGACCAACTCTCTGTTTTTACGGGACAAGAGCTGGCGAACCTGGTGAGCGGTTTCAGCAAGTGGCCGCAAGAGGATTCCGCTCTCCAGGGCACGATCGCGATCGCCAGCGAAGTCCTTCGGCGCACACCGTCTGATTTTACTCAACAGGAGCTGGCTAATCTGGTGAACGGCCTCAGCAAGTGGCCGGGAGAGGAGTCGGCTCTCCAGGGCACAATTGCGATCGCCAGTGAAGTTCTTTGGCGCCAACCGTCTAGTTTTACTCAGCAGGAACTGGCGAACCTGGTGAATGGCTTCAGCAAGTGGCCGCAAGAGGAGCCCTCTCGCCTGGGCACAATCGCTATCGCCGGCGAGGTCCATCGCCGCGCTGACAGTCTCTCTGCTTTGACTAGTCAGGGACTGGCAAATCTGACGAACGGCTTCGGCAAGTGGCGGGACGAGGACACCCGCCGGGCCACAGTCGCGATTGCCGGTGAGGTCTGCCGCCGCAGCGACCAACTCTCCGCCTTTACTCGGCAGGAGCTGGCAAATCTAGTGAACGGTTTCAGCAAGTGGACGGAAGATGCGAACACGGGCCAAGCCACAGTCGCGATCGCCCGCGAGGTCCGTCGCGGTAGCGATCAACTCTCTCGGTTTACTCAGCAGGAGCTGGCGAATCTGGCGAACGGCTTCAGCAAGTGGCCGGAAGAGGAGGACGCACGCCAGGCCACAGTAGCGATTGCAAGTGAGCTCGTTGACGGCGACCGGCTCTCTCGCGCGGATAATCAAGCTCTATCGACGCTGGTGAACGGCTTTAGCAAGTGGTCGGAAGATACGTACATTTGCCAAACCGCTCTCGTGATTGCGCGTGAGGTCTGTCGCCGCCCGCTCCCCGATTTCACGCCGCTGCAATTGGCATACCTGGTGAATGGCTTCAGCAAGTGGCCAGAAGAAGCGGCGTGCCGCCGGGCGGTAGTGGACATCGCGCATGGACTCGGCCGCGGAGGCCAACGATTCGGTGCCTTCACGACGCCTCAGTTCAGCATGATCGCCAATGCCCTGGGGCGAAGTATCACGAGAGGGGAAGATGCAGGGGAGATCATTGAGACCGCTCTTCTGAAGGATCGCTTACATCAGCTGGCCCATCACCTGCACTATGCCATTGATCGGATGGCGCACAGCGATGTGCTGACCATTGCCAGCATTTTCAAGGCCCTGGCGAAAGCCCGGCTGATCGAGGATCTTGGTTTACTCGCACCGACCGGGTTGGATCGGCTCAACCAATTGCTTCGTGCCCCTGAATTTGCCGCTGAGAATAACCTCGAAACCATGGGCAATCTCTGTGCCGCTCTGGTGCCGCTGGCGCGCAGCCCGCACCTGCGCTGGCACCGGAGACAGGCTCTCTACTTGCTGAACGACCTCCAACCCGTTGTGGAGCAAAAGATCAAGGCACATTTCAACGCAAGCAAGGCCGAGCAAATCCGTGGGCCGCTCGCCAGTCGCGGTCCCGCCCTCTCGATCTATCAGGTGCTCAAATCTCGCGCGGTCTTGGCCAACATGTTCAAGCGCCCGGACGTCGAGGGCAAGAAGTCCGATTTGCGGACGAGGCAGCACGAGTTGAAGGACGGGACCAGAAAGATCCTCGACAGGACGCGCGACCTCATCCAAGGCGATCTTTCCAATATGAGCTGGAACCTGATCGCGCAGATCGAGGCGGATAGTCCGGTCGATGCGCTGGACACATTCGTCGAGCAGAATGCGGCAACGATACAGGCCAAATATCAGGCGGCCGTATTCGATGTTCACGAGGTCTTGCGAGCCATGGACCACGAGCCCAGGCCCCCACAGGGCGAAGCGGGTCTGATGCGGTTGCCAGTGGTGGACATGCAGGGGCGGCTACTGCCCACGGAGCCCGAAACACGATATTCGATTTTTCACAGGCTGACCTCGGGAGCGATAGAGGTGGTGGCGGTGCAGCTGCCAGCAAAGCCGAGCGCTTTCATGCTGGCGCGTACGCTCACGTATAAGGGTGTGCCATATCGCATGGACCTGTTCGGCGGCAGCAAGTTGAAGGCACCAAAACGGACCGTGTTGGAGATCGCCGCCCATGCGCCAGGCGAACCGGCCGCAGCGTCTTCGGGGGGAAAGCTGCTCGCCATTCCCTATGCCGAAACCGCTCCGGGCACGTCGTTCGAGAAGCTGTTGCGCGCCTGGGCGCCGTTCAAAGAGGCCTATTGGTATACTCAGCGCAGGGGGTTTGCGGCGCCACCAGCCCTGAAGGATCTAGGCCCTCATGACTACGCGCTGGAGGGCGCCTTCCGGCTGTTGCTGGCGCCGGACCGCCCGACCCACGAGGCTCACCCCTTCAAACTCACTGGACCGGAAGGCCCGATTGCTTTGCGACCCCACGACGGCTGTGGCTTCATCAAGGCCTCGCTCGCCGAGCTTATGCCAGCTATTCGCCGGGCTGGCCCCCAGGAAGGCCCCGATCGGATGCCGGCTTTTGGTGAGGCAAGGAGATCGTCCGTGCCGGCCTCGGCGCTGCAACATTATCCGCGCAACGAGCGGGTGGCGGACGAGGCCCGCAAGAAGACCAAGACTTGGCTTGAGAGCAGAGGAGAGGGAAGCCTGATAGGCGAGCAGCTGTTTCGCATGGTGACGGCAGGCCACATCGATGGTCCCGGTGCGGTTGCCGTTCCGTCCAGTGATGATGATATCCATGTGCCGAAGCGCAAGAGCGAGACGTTGACGGGAACGGGAGGCGTGCTGATCGGGCGATCTCCCTATGACAAGCCCAACATGCGCCCGCTCGCCGCCGAACGAGTCAAGTCGGCAGTTGATGGGGATCCGACTGCGACATTCCTCGATCGATGCGTGGCCATGCAATACAGTTTCAATGTCGCCCAGAAATCGGGGGAAGAGCTGGCGGCCGACGATCCCAGTTTCTTTGCCAAAGGCATCCTGATCGTGGTGCCGGATGCGATGTGGCCGGCCGACTACGCCGACCGTGGGCTCGTGATGTCGGCCGAGGACGTCAAGTGCCATTCGAGCTGGACCGAGCGCAAGGACCGCGCCAGGGTAGACACGCCGGTCGATTGCGTCGGCATCCTGCAGGCGACTGAGGTGTTTGCTCCGGGGTCGTTGGTTGCCGTCCCGACTGACGAGCAGAAAAATCTCGACGGTGACTTCGACGGGGATACCGTCGTTATCATCGGCGACCGGCCGCAGCTTTATGAGCATGTTCGCCAGTTCGATGAGAAGGAGCAAGCTCGCGGAGTTCGTTCGCTCAAGCCGCCAAAATCGTATACCCCGGCGATCGAGGGCAACAATTACCAATTCGGTCGTGCCAACCAGATCCTCGCGGCGACGCGGGATGCTTTGGAAATTTACAGCGGCCTGCAGCGCAGCTTTCTGGCGCAGTCCCATCAAGCACGACGCTGGTTTGCCGAGCGTGCCGTGTTTGGAACTTACGAGGGCGTTCACCACGAGCTACGGCGCGACATCCGTCAGCTACTGAACCAGGAACAGGTGAGTGGCCAGGATATAGAGGGCAAGCTCGACCGAGCGAGGCGCGAGATCAAGGTCGCAGACCATCCTGTGGCCCACGAGTTTGCCGAGTTGCTCGTCACCGACCTCCAGGCGTGGGCAGAAAGCAAGGATGAGCAGGTGCTGCCCAAAACAGCCGAAAGCGTTAGCGACACCAAACTGACGGTAAGCCCAGCGCTGACGGAGCTTTTCCCAAACCTAGCGGAGGCTTATCCGACAGCCATTCACCCACGCGACCGCATCCAGGCCCTGCTCGACCACTATCCTGCGCGCATCGATCCGCGTCCGGATGGGTACATTGCGGATGACCTCGTGCAAAGCGCAAGCAACCTCCTGAGCCTCGGTATCAAGGTCGGAACGGATGCCTTCAAATCCGACACGAGCGTCGAGCTTTTTATGAAGAAAAGCCAAGGACTCCAGCGGCTGCTGCAACAGACGCCGGGCGTGAAGCCTGTGCCCTATGTCAAGAGCATGGCGGCAACCCTCAACCACGGCAGGTTCAATGTCGACACGACCTTGGAGGATCTGAAGGACAATCCCACATTGGCGGCTTCAATCATGGAAGCCTCGATTAAGCTTGCTGCGGAGAAAGGGATTCTGCCTGGCCCCTTTGGCCGACAGCCAGCCGAGGAATCTGCCGTCACTTCAACGCTAACCCGCGAGCAGGCTTCAGAGCGCGCCCAAATTGAGGCTGCCCGCGCCGCGGCCGAAGAGAAGGAGATCACTGCAGCGGCGCTGCAGGTTGCCGAAAACCTCCGGCAAACGGACATCGATGTGAAAATGCCCCATCTCGAGAATCGGTTGAGATCGGAGAACTCGCTCAGAGACCAACTCATGGAGATGAATGATGCTTCCGAAGGCGACTCACCGCTAATCAGCAGTGCCGTTCGCCATGTCTTCGAAGTGCCCGATAAGGACTTTGCGCGTGCCTTCCGGCAAGCCATACTGGCGTTTGACGAGCAAGGCTACGCCGAAATCAGCACAACCAACTGGTTCAGGATGAGCGCTCCGACGTTTGTTGGCATGAAGACCGTGCTCGCCACGCCGGATGGCTACCGCTTCGAAACGGAATTCCATACGCCGGGCAGCTACCAGGCCAAAATTGCCAATCACGACACGTATAAGGAGCTGCAGCGACGACGCAGAGGCGATGCACCGGATCCCAGTAAGATGGAGCAACTCGCGCAGCGCGCTCGAGAGGTCTGCAAAGAAGTTGCGATACCCGAAGGTGTCGGAAACATTTCCCACTGGTCAATCGAAGGGATGCGCACCGGTGGCGTCGGCGCGGCCTTCGGCTCACAATCTGCCGAACAGTCAAGGACGCTCAAACCTAATGCAAAGGAGGTTGTCGCGGCTCTTGATGGGCGGCCGATCGTGCTCGTCGGCATGCCCGCTTCCGGAAAATCCACCATCGGCCCCTATCTTGCGCGACGACTGGGGCTACCCTTCATCGATTCCGACAAAAAAATCGAGGCGGCGGCTCGCATGTCGATAACGGACCTATTTGCGACCAAAGGAGAGCAGCATTTCAGGGACCTCGAGGCGAGGTCGATCGCGCGGTTTCTCGAGAGGGGGCCGGTGGTGCTGGCAACCGGTGGCGGCGCGTTCATGTGTGAGGAGACGCGGCGCCACGTCGCTGAGAAGGCGGTGTCGATCTGGCTCAATACCGACATAGGCGAGATCAGGAAACGCCTTAGTCGTGACACCACCCGGCCGCTGTTGCAGACCGCGAACCGGGAGGACAAGATCGCGCAGCTGGTCCGCGAGCGCGCGCCATTCTATCAGCTTGCCGATCTCACGATTGTCCCCGGCCAAAAACGTGACAACAAGAACGCAGATCAATGTGTGGCCGCATTGCATGCTCACCTTTGCGGCGAGGGGGACGCGGACCGGACACCGGCCAATGTCATGGGAGCTGCACCGTGACACTCGCCGCTCACAACGCTTCCTGACCGATGTCACGCCGAGCCATCGTGCTGAACGGTCTCTTCGCCTCGCGCGCTCTCGCCACTCGATCCTCCCCGAGGCAGCTACGGTTGATTACGACACGTGTTTTCGATCGGTAAAACGCGAGCACGCCGCTAGCGAAATCAGTCGTCCACCATGACTGGCCGCGGCAATGCGCCGCTGATCCCGTTGGCCAGCGTGGCAACTTCGGCGAAATAGTGGTCCACCGCGCTGCGAGCGGTCGTCGTGCCGGGGTGACGGAAATTCAGGCAGATTCCCTCGTGCGACCGGCTGACCCACACTTATACCTCCTGCGGGTCGCTGCAGCGGCTTATCAGAAATCTCGTTCGCCAGCGCGCCCAGCGATCCGACCCGGGCACCACCCGATCGTCCATATAGGAGACCACAAAGCGATCGCGCAGCGTCCTGCCTAGCACTTCCATCGCTTTGGAAAATGGCACCTGCGCGGTTTTTCTGGCCCGCTTCAGTTCGAGCCTAACGGAGCGCAGGAGATCTGGGAACGTGTCTGACACTTTGAAGCTGACCGGGCTCATCCCGACATACCAGCCAACCGAGTTCTTCCACCGCGTGGCATTTCGCGTGTGAAAGGGACCGACGCAGTGGAATTTCTTTTGGTGGCCCAGCGCTTTCCCTGCCAAAGCCAGGCATGCAAACATGCCTGCCGCTGTGTGTCCGCCTTGGGCGCGGCACGCCCGATCGAACCTCAGCGCGCTGTCCGCGTCAAATAGCCAGGTCCGTCTGGTGTGCTGCACGGCGTCGCCCACTGCACCGAGTGGCACCGGAAAATCTGGCAGTTGACCGCCAGTGGCCGCAATCAGCTCGCGCCAGTGTCCGATTGCCGGATGCCTGTCGGTCAGATCGCTCACACGGGCGTGCTCGGAGACGGCGTACTCCAGATAGCTGTGTGCCGGTGCCAGTCGCGGGGCCACTCTGTGAAGCGTTGCGGAGTAAAGTTCCCAGATCTCGTAGGGTACCGAGGCCATTGAGTAGGCGTCCGTGACTGAGTGGTCGGAGGCGACGACGAGAGTTGTGCATCCGGGCCGGCTGATTGTGACGAAGACATACGGCGGCCAGCTCAGCGGTTTTGTCTCGGCGTCGAACACTTCTTCTAACATCTGGGCTAGTTCGCCGGGATCGGCGTAGTCACCGAGTTCGACCAGATCGAGTGTTTCCGCGCCCGGGCCAATCGTCGCGAGGTGGATTACCGAGCCATCCTTGGCGAAGCGGCAGCGTAATGCCTCGTGCCGGTCGACCCAGCCAAGGATCGCCTTGCTCAGAGCGGTCGTATTGACCTCGCCCGACCATTCAAACGCGACGCCCAGCCAAGCCGGCTGGCTATTGTCGAAACAGCAAAGGTGCTCCTCCTGAACATGGGACGGCCGACGCGGATCAGGGCGCCAGCTGTCAGTGCCGGGCACGCGGATGCGCCACAAGGTCAGCCGGCCCGGACACAGCTCGAGGTCCCCGAGCTCGTTGATCTCCATACGCGCAGTCCTGCCAGCCAGTCCGTGGTCTCAGATCGCCAGATCCACAGCACGGAGGCCGCGCCCAGCGCGCTGCTGGCCAATAGCGCAGCCCGCAGGCCAGGTCCGGCGCCGACCGCACCGCCAAGCAGCGCGCCTAGTGGCGCAAGCCCCCACGCCAGGCGTCGGATGCTCGCATTGACGCGGCCCAGCACCCGAGGCGAGCCAGCGGCCGGCCGACTGCGGAAGCGGACCGAGTTGATTGCCAGCGAGGCAGGGAACGGCAGCCGGCCCAGGCATCCGCACGCACCGGCGGTCAATCGGCCCTGCGAGCGATATTTGTGCGGCAAAATCACTGGGCGGCTCGAGTGAATCTGCGCCGGCCAGCCGGGTCACCCCATCCGACGTTCGAACTCCTCGTAGTACGGGCGTAGGCCCGCGTAATCGATGGGCCAGGCCGGGTCGATGGGGTCAGGGGCTACATGCGCTCGCGCGTTGAAGTCAACGGTGCGATATCGGAAGGCGATCCCAGTGTACAATGTCATTTCACCGCTGAGCGCCGACACAGTCCACGGGCGCCAGAATGGCGTGAATTTGCCCGTCGGAGAGCGCACGAGGGCGTCGTCGATGCCATTTTGGACTGCGCCAGCGAGGCGTCGGCGGCCCGCACTCGGCCCGCTTAGAGGACGAGCACTTGGAAACCGTTTCGAGCGATCCCGTGGGCAACGATCGTGCCACTGGCGCCGCTCCCGACCACACATACGTCAACGGCGTTGGACGTCATTGCCCCACCTGTGGCAAGGGACGTCGGCCATGCACCATGGCGCCGCGCTCTTAAACGGCCAGGTCAAGACGGCTAATGAGAACTGTCAGTGCCAGTGTTGAACGTACGCCCAGTGAAACCGTCGCGAGCTACTTTGAAATTCGTACAATATGACGCACCGTAAGATTCAAGTCCTTTGAGCGGGCTGTCGCATGAATACGTTTCAAGATCCGCTGAAGCAGCGAGACATGAAGGATAAGACCGGTATCTTCAAAGCATCTGGCGATACGTGTGGTGGTGGAGTAGCCCAGCGTGCGATTTGTCGAGGAGAAGGGCGGTTCTGCTCCCGAAAGCTCAGGCCACCACTCAGAGAGGCCGACTCTGGGTTCCAAAGCGCTTTCCTCTTCAGTCCGTCGTCGTAAGAACTTGTCATAGGACAACGCGACTACCCTCGTGTCATCGAGGAGACGATAGAGCTTGCCACCGCTTCGAGCTGTTTCGTGTGCTCACCACAACACAGGAGCGGTCAAGGAAAGCCGATGCAGAACTTTTCCGTCATACTGTCTTTGCTCAGCACGAGGCGGGCATCGGCATGGTGTCTCAGCAGCCAGATGAGAAACTTGTTTTCGTTTCGAATCGTGTTTCAACCATCGATCCCAACAAACCCAAGGCGGGTGGTCTTGCCGCGGCCCTTGAGCCCGTCGTTGAACGCTCTGGCGCCGTTTGGATGGGGTCCTCGGGGACGCTAAGCGAGGGCGGTGAGCAGCTAAATGCTCTTGAGCAGCACGGCAGGGGTCAAGTTGCAAAGATAGATCTACCGGCCGCCCACTATGCTGGCTTCTATTATGGATTTGCAAATTCCACTCACTGGCCGGCATTTCACTCGCTGACCGAGGGGATGTCTCCTGCTTCGGAGGAGCATTACAAAAGCTATTGCGAGATCAACCGCGCCATGGCGCGCGCTGTCACGGCTTAAGAACCGAGGCGCGATTTGGGTGCATGATTATCATTTTCTTCCTCTCGGCAATGAGCTGCGCGCGCTCTCGATTCAGCAACCGATCGGCTTTTTCCTGCATACGCCATGGCCGAAGCCTGATGTGATGGAGCAGGTACGTCATCATCGCGAACTAATGGAATCGATGCTGGCGTACGATCTAGTCGGCTTTCAGACCCGCTGGGATCTGGATAATTTCCTCTCTTGCCTGCGATCGCATCTAGGGCTGGAGAGCAAGAACGATGTTGTGATCTCGGCTCGCGGCCTGACGCGGTGCCAAACCTTTCCGATTGGTATCGATCCGAAGCAGTTCGCAGAATATGCCGTGGAATCGCTCGCGACGCATCGAAAGGAGATCTCGTCGATGCAGAACAAACTCGATGGCACGAAGCTAGCAATCGGCGTGGATCGCCTCGACTATACTAAGGGTATCGACAATCGGATCAAAACTCTCGATCAGGTGTTGGCAGACAAGCCGCGCAGCATCTCGCTGTTGCAGATTGGGACGTCTTCGCGCGCCGACATTCCAGCATACAGTGAATATCAGCGCGATATCGACAACCTCGTCGGCGACGTCAATCGTAGGCATGGAACGGACGACGGATTGAAGCCAATTCTCTATGAGAAGAATCATTTCTCGCAGATGCAACTCGCGGGCCTTTATCGCACAGCGGATGTTGGTCTGGTGACGCCGTTGCGTGACGGCATGAACCTGGTGGCGAAAGAATATGTTGCTGCGCAAGATTCGAACAACCCGGGCGTGCTGGTCTTATCGAAGTTCGCGGGGGCGGCAGCAGAACTCAACGAAAATGAGGCGCTGCACATATCTCGGCTTCGGTTGGATCAACGAGGCGCAAATGCCCACCTATGCGACCCCGGAGGAGTTGAATGTCGCGGTGAAGCATGTACAGGATACGCGCTGGGTCGTCCCTTCGTAGGGCGTGCAGACCAGAGGCGAGGCGGCCCCGATTGATCAACTAGGGGCCATTTCAGTAAGCCGCGTACCTGTAAACTCGGCGGTGCGTTGCGACGAAGGCAATGTCCGCTTTGCCCCCGTAGCGACCAAGTCCCTGCGGCAGCAAACCTGTCGGCCGGCCGGAGTAGGTGGTCGGCGGGATTTGCCTTTCGAGCGAGAACTCACAGAACAACGCAGCTTGTTCGATTTGCCGATGCCCTATCATGATCCTCAGCCCTGCCAATTAGACAGACTGAATCGTTGTTATCTCCGCGTCGCATCCGCCGTCCTTTTTCAACAGAATAGGCCAACAGCCGAAGTCAGCTTTCATCAAACATGCCGTGATCTCGGAGCGAGCATTATGCGCGACATAGGCCAGCGCAAGCGCAGGTCTCTCTGAAGAGCCAGATCATCCTTCAACGTGACCCGGAACTTAAAATGAAGCGCCGGTCCCGCTTCTGGACGGGACGGGCATTCATGGGGAAGACCTTGCCGAAGCCTGCGATGTCGGTCTCACCCACCTCAATCGGATTGGCGAGGACGATCCAATCGACTGTCTCGCTACACGGCGGCGTCGTCAGTGATCCCGCATAGTGGTAATATGCTCGTTGCGCCGGCAACAGTTGGCTGGGGTCGATTGCTGGATCAGCTGGAACGGCTCGACCCTCGTCTGACGGCATAGCCGCGACAATTTTTTTGAAGACTGCGTTCGGCTTTCCAGCGACCATAAGCACACCAACGACGGCCAGCCCGTCGGCATCGGCGTGAACGAAATGTGCTTCCATCGCGAAGCGCTTACCTTCGACAAGGTGCTCGCTCGGATGATGGAAGTGGAACTGCTTCAGCGCATAGCCGCGGTCGCCCAAGTGGAGCGTGTCGCCTTCAGCAAGATCAAGCTGAATGGTATGGCCATTGTTGACGATCCTATCCGGCCGCTTGGCCCAACTCATCTTAAGCGGCGGCTGCGGGGCAGTAATGGTGCCGGTTATATCGATGGGTGACTGCTGGCCGCCGATCGCGCACGCGGCGTCGGCGGCATCCAGACCGCCCCATTTGTCGGGCCCGGTCTCTCCCTCGTAACTCCAACGATGCTCCGCCGCGGACGCGCACAGGGGACACAGCGCGAAACCGGCGAAAAACCCTAGAGCTTGCCGACGATCCATGACTGTCTCCCTGTGGTGCGGCCACGGTTCGATGTTTCAACAAAGGACTCACGCGCCGCCGGAACCTTGATCAATCGTGAGCTCAGGAACGGTGCACCCCGAGCTTTCGCACGGTTCGTGCTGATGAAGAGGGCGTCAACCTCTCACAAATCAGCGTGCCGACGCTACTGGTTGGGCGAATTCACAGGTCCGGCAAAGCAGAAAGCCGTCCCTTCCATTCATTCGATCGACAATTTCGCAAAACGTCGGTCCTTTGAAGAGATCTTGATATTCATCGCGAAGAAGATTGCCCAAGACGTGACGTCGCTCAAAATCCATGCAGCACAGCGTGACGTCGCCGTTTGGGAGAAGAACATTACGATGTTCTCGTTCATCAGGACATGTTAATACTCCGACGATCGGCTGTCGTGCCTGAACGAGTTTTGGATCGACGCTTCCACCCCTGCTGCTCAGCGGACGCGAGCGAACCAGCGCTTCCTCGGGGATTATCTCGACAAGCTCGGGATGGACTTCACCCATGACGATGAATAGCATTGGTGAAATGCCTGCGTCGACCAATTGACGTAGCAATTCGACATATTTGCGCCTGACTAGGCGACTGTTCATGTAGGTGCCGTCATCAAAAACGTGCACCAGGAAAAGCCGGAATTTCAGCGCTTGCAAGCGTCGTAGATTCCGCTCTTTCATTCCTACGAGTGTCGTGGAAATCCGAATATTATGGCCGGCTTCGTAAGCGTGCTCAACCATTTCGGTGCAAGCCGGATTGAGCCAGGCCTCTGAGTACCCGGAAAAGCTGATATCGACAGCCGTTGGTACGCGCGCCAAGCATTTCTTGAAATCTTCGAGACGAAGATGCTTTGCATGAGATACGACCCTTTGCCGCTCGGCAAATTTGTCCTGCGGACAATAAGAACATCCGACGACGCAGCCCGTTGTCGTAGTTATCTCCAAAACCCTTTCGCCGGGAGGGACCGCGCCGCGCAAGTCCTGTAAATTCGTCGAGTGTGAATCAACCATCTGCAGGGTTCTCCCGAATGTCCGGCACAAAGAGCGTCCCCGCGCAGCCGACTGGCGGCCTTCATGAGGGCTTACTCATGCATGAGTTCGGATGACTGGGCGATAAAGGCGACATAGCTAGGGCCGAAACGCAGTTGGATCGAGGTTATCCCACGTTGTAGGGCTTTCTCCCGCTGCAACGAGCTGAAATCTTGGCAGGGGTGCGATGCCGAAAGTAAGTGCGCCGAGCCCGGGAGCAAACTCATTGCCGGGTTTTGCGAGTTCGGTAACCGCGGCGCAACATCCGAGCCCGAGGGCAGTGGTCATTCTTCTCTCACCTCTTGCAACAGACATTGGCCATGCCATTGGCGGCGGTGCATTTATTGGGCAGTCAATCCGGTTCCGAGGACGCAACCAGCGTTGGGGCGTTTGATACGATCAAGACAGTACAATATGACGCTACGTACGATTCAATCTCTCTCGAAAACGAGCGGAACGGAAAGAGCACATGGTCAACTAACGCGAACTGCTTCGCCGTCGTGTGGCGCTCTCTAACGATCAATGCCTAGTGTGCCTGATCACATCTTCTGGACTGAAGCTCAAGCCCCGGTGCAGAACGAGGCGATCCTTGACGTGTGAAGATTTCATCCAAAAAGCTTATCAGCCGGTCGTAATTGCACAGCTCGCTCGCATCACTAGGCGCTTCAGCTCCCACCAACTTGCTCGCTGAGAAAGGGCTAATATGCACTTCAAATCGGTGCGACAAACGCGCGTTTTTTTTCCTCTTTTCCTTCTATCCACGATCCAACCCGAACCCTGTTTTACGGAGGCGCCATCGCCTGTCCTTGCAGGCACCTATTCTTGTAAGCACCTATTGAGGCTTGAGGGATCGCCTGCAAGGGCGGCCATCACCGCGGTCGCGCTCACTACCTGAAACGTTACCGGGCCCGTCTTCGTCATGTTCCCTAAGCTGGGCAACGCCTGCCCGTCAGCTTCTCATCAGCTTGTCAAAATATCATTCACAATAGGGCCCAAGCAGCCCGAACGCACTGCGAAGAGACCCACGTTGAAGAGAAGCGAGAGCCGCCGTGTATAATCGAATCATTGAATCCACACGTCCTAACCAAGCTCACGAGCCGAGCCAGTCGGTGGACAGCGACAACTTTCGGCAAATACTTGCGGGCATGTCGTCCCGATCCGTGCCAGATCACCATGCGAGTTCGCCTTCGGCGCTAACAGGGGCGAACTCGCTCGTTTCCCAACCTCCTATCGTTGAGTTTGAAAGGCTTTCCTTTGGGAGAAACAGGCAAAATCTCACGTCGCGGAGGAGGCTGCCACCTGGGGAGTTGCCCGACAAAATGGGGTGCTGCGTCAGCACGCCACAGACCACCGATCCTCACAATCCCAGTACATCCTCTCCGGCGAGGTGGAGCACCTCCCTGTTCGAATACAGGACGGCCGAATTGAATGACGCAAATGTAGACGGCATCTGCGTCGGGTTGACGGCGGAGTGGTTCTGCATTCTCAACAGCAGCTCGTCGGACCGAATGAGTGCGCTAACACCTGGATCACAAAGGCACGCCTCAGCGGCTGAGCGGCAGGAGCAGTATCAGGATCACAAGGATTACTTGCGAAGGGAGGGAGCAGGAGCTTCTCAGGCAGACCTTGAGGCACAAAACAGGGTGTTGCGGGAAGCAGGCTTGGCGCCATCCGGAAAAGAAAAGGTATACGAATTCGGCGACTCTTCGAGCCTCTCGCGCATGGTGGGGAAAATCACCGACGATGGATCGAAATATTTGCTCAGTTTGTATTTCGCCGAAGGTGGCTCACACGTAGTTGCAACGTCGGCGTTGAATGGAAGTACTACACTTTTCGATCCTAACTATGGAGAACTTACTGCTCATCGAGGGGAGATGGAAGGATTGTTGCAAAGCCTCGCCAATCGTTACAGGAACCCCAACGGGCAGAATTTGACGACAATCACCACACAAAAGATATACTGAGCCGGGCCTGCACTCGGAGGACGACTGGCGTTCTATCAAGGCCAGCAAGAATGCGGGATCCATTCCCCCGTGTGCAGCACAGAGCGCGGGGTCAGCTAGGTCGATTGAGAAAATAGAGGTTAGGCCACCTGCGAGTTAAGCTCGGAGGTGGCCTGTTGGCCGCAAAGGATCAAGCTAGAAAAGCTGATCGTCGAGTTCCAAAACAATGGGCCCGTCGAAGTCTGGCACATAGCCCTTGTAATTTACATTGTGGCCGAGCCGACGGCCGCTTCGAAGCGCTATTCGATTGTCCAGAGATATCATACTAGGGACGCTAGAACTTAAGAAGCTGACGAGCCTCAGCTCGATATTTGGCTCGGCATTGATGAGGTCATAACTGGAAGGAATGCTAACGCCGAGAACCGGACGGTGATGTCCTGTGCGCCTACCGAGTTGCGATGCTCGGAGCTATCTAGCTTCATGGTGCGAGCGGTGCGGAGTGCGGACGAGCCGCCACCAGCCGAATGACCGAGGTTACCACAACTGCCGTCCCGCTGGACATCGCCGGCCGGTTGAGCACTGGGCCAGAAAATCGGAGAAGATCACGCCTCGTTCGGCTGCTCTCAATCGAACGGTGTACCTTGGACCCAGATGCCCCTAAAGAACTATGGCGAACTTACGCGCAATAGCGACCTTTGCCTTCCCCGCCAATCCGCTTGGGAAGCTTCATTCCCCAGGCTTTAAGAGAAGAGTTTCTTTGTTCGATAGGCAGCCGTCGGCTCGAACAGGTACGTTCGGAAGCCTATTGCCGTAGCATGATATCCTGCCATTGATGTCCGTTTCGCCGGATTGGGTGCACCCAGATATTAAGATCAAGATAGGCGACCTACAGTCGATGCCGATCGGAAGCGGGACGAGTGATCGATCGTATGGCGGAAAGTCAACACCGTCACCACGCCGATGCCATGAATGGTCATAAGGCGACGTGTTGTCTCATCTGACGCTTCTCGCAGCCCCTAGCGCCGAATAACGTCCATGCGCGTCGTTTGGCAGGTGCCGTGTCGTTAATCGTGCAATTTTCTCATTAATACTCCCTTCAACTAAGGCATCTTGATATCCGGCAAGCGGCATCGAAAGCCTGGCGCTTGCGATGTTCGATCCTTTTAAAAAAGAGACCTGCGGCCCCCGGGCCGTCAAGCCCATGCCCCCATGGAGCCGCCTCTGGTGCCCGCTTCGGTCCCCCAATGGTGGATGTTTTGCATGCCATCGGGGATTGCGACCTCTTTGCAAACCTCACGCAGGCGCTGCAGGTTTTCATCCAGTGCATCGCTCCTGCCGGGCCGCAGCATGTTCTTGTAGGTGTCGTGATTGGCAAGCTTGGCCTTGTAGCTGTCCGGAGTATGGAATTCTACCTCGAAGCGGTAGTCGCGTTGGGTGGTGAGCACAGACTTGATGCCGACAAAGGTCGGATTGCGCATCCTGAACCAGTTGGTTGTGCTGACCTCGGCGTAACCCTGCTCGTAGAAAGCCAGAATGGCCTTCTTAAAGGCGCACGCAAAATCCAGGTCGGGGACTTCGAAGACGTGACGAACGGCATTGCTGATCAGCTGCGAATTGCCACCCGCGGTCATCCCGGTGAGCTGGTCTGTCATCGATTCTAGCGATCTCAAGCGGCGATCGAAATGGGGCATATTTATCTGGATATTCGCTTGCTTGAGAGCTTCGGCAACGCACAGTGTCGTTGTGGTGATTTCCTGCTCTTCGGCTTTAGCGCGAGCCTTTTCAATCTTGGCGCGCTCCGCAGCGTCCTCACGGGTCAGCGGGACCCTCATGAGGGAATCCCGAGTTGTAGGCTGCCGCCGATGAGGTTCGGGCAGAATGCGGTTCTCCACGGCAAGCTTGATCGAGGTTTCCATGATTGAAGCCGCCAGCGTCGGATTGTCCTTCAGATCCTCCAAGGTCGCATCGACATCGAGCCTCCCCTGGTTGAGGGGCGCGGCGATACTCTTGAGATAGGGTACGGACGAAAGGCCCGGCACCCGTTGCAGGAGGCGCTGAAGCTCACTGCTTTTCTTCATAAAGAGACGAGCACCGGTGTCGGACTTATAGGCGTCGGTCCCAACCTTGATGCCAAGGCTCAGGAGGTTGTTCGTGCTCTGGATCAAATCGTCCGGATTGTATCCATCTGGTCGGGGATCGATGCGCGCAGGATAATGGTCGAGCAAGGCCTCGATGCGGTCGCGTGGTTGAGGAGAGGCCGAATAGTGTGCAGCCAGGTCCGGGAAAAGCTCCGACAGCCGTCCGCTCAAGACCGGATTTGCATAGCTCGCGCTTTCGACTGTTTCAGGCAGGACTTGCGCATCCGCCATCGCTGCCCAGGCCTCAAGGTCAGCAACGAGCAACTCGGCAACTTCACGGGCGAGCGGATGGTCCGCGGCCTTTATATCACCGCTCGCCCTCTCGAGCAGGACTTGAATATCCTGGCCGCTCACCCGCTCCTGGATCAATAGGTCACGGATATCTCGTCTGAGCTCGTGGTGAACGCCCTCGTAGATGCCAAAGATAGCTCGCTCCGCAAACCAGCGCCGCGCTGGATCGGATTGCGCCAGAAAGTCTCGCTGCAGGGAGCCATAAGTTCCCAGGACACCTAGCGTGGCAGCGAGGATCTGGCGGGCACGACTGAATTGGTAGCGCTCCTCCTCGATCGCCGGGGTATGCGACTTTGGCGGTTTGAGTGAGCGAAGTCCGCGAGCTTGCTCCTTTTGATCAAACTGGCGTACATGCTGATAAAGCCGCGGCCGGTCGCCGACAATAACGACGGTATCTCCATCGAAATCGCCGTCGAGCTTTTTTTGTTCGCTGGGCGGGACGGCGACCAACGATCCTGGAGCGAAGACCTCGGTCGCCTGCAGGATGCCGACGCAGTCGACCGGCGTGTCCACCTTTACGCGGTCTTTGCCGTTGGTCCAGCTCGAATGGCACTTAACGTCCTCGGCAGACAGCACCAGTCCACGGTCGGCGTAGTTGGCCGGCCACATCTCGTCCGGCACCACAATCAGAATACCTTTGGCAAAGAGGCTATGATCCTTGGCCGCCAGTTTCTCTCCTGACTTTTGTGCGACATTAAAGCTATATTGGATGGCCACGCACTTATCGAGAAACATAGCGGTCGGATCGCCATCGCATGCTGATTTGACTTGCTCGGGGGCAAACGGGCGCAGGTTCGGCTTGTCATAGGGGGCTCGTCCGATTAGCACGCCACCAGACAACATGTCGCTCTTGAGCGTCGGCACATGGAGGGATCCATCACCGGACGGGACGGCGACGGCGCCTGGACCGTCAATGTGTCCGGCCGTCACAGTGCGAAACAGCTCTTCGGACGTCAGCTTTTTCTCTTGCCTGCTCTCAAGCCAGGTCCTGGCCTTCTCTCGCGCCTCATCCGCCACCTGCTCGCTGCGCGGATAGTGTTGCAACGCCGTGGCCGGCACGGACGATCTCCTTCCCTCACCGAAGGCGAGCACCCGATCTGGACCCTCTTGGTGGCCAGCGCGGAGAACAGCTGGCATATGCTTGGCCAACGAGGCCTTGATGAAGCCGCAGCCATCATGCGGTCGCAAGGCAATCGGGCCTTCCGGCCCCGTCAGTTTGAAGGGATGCTCGTCGTCGCCAGACCGGTCCGGCGCGAGCAACAACCTGAAGGCGCCCTCCAGGGCATAGTCGTGAGGACCCAGACCTTTGATCGACGGAGGCGCCGCAAAGCCCCTGCGCTGGGTGTAGTAGTAGGCTTCTTTGAAGGGGGCCCAGTCCCGCGAGAGCTGCTCGAAGGCCGTGCCCGGCGCAGTGTCGGCATACGGAATGGCCAATAGCTTGCCCCCGGAAGTCGTTGGCTGGTCGCCGCGACCACGGGCGGCGATCTCCGCAACCGTCGGTCTCGGCGCTTTTAACTTGCTTCCGCCGAACAGATCCATGCGGTATGGCACACCATCGAAGGTGAGCGTACGCGCCAACATGAAGGCGCTCGGTTTTCCCGGTAGCTGCACCGCGATCACTGGCACAGCTCCCGAGGTCAGGCGATGAAAAATCGAATATCGCGTCTCGGGCTCCGTGGCCACTCGCCGCCCCTGCATGTCTACGACAGGCAACTGCATCAGTCCCGCTTCACCCTGCGGTGGTCTGGGCTCGTGATCCATGGATTGCAACACCTGATGGACGTCGAAGACGGAGGCAGAACGTTGAGCCCGGATCGTCGCCTCATCCTGCGCCATGAACGCGTCCAGTGCATCAACTGGGCTGTCCGCCTCGATCTGCGCGATCAGATTCCAGCTCATATTGGAAAGGTCGCTTGTGATGAGGGTGCGCGTCTTGGCCAGAATCTCCTTGGTCCCGCGCTGCAGCTCTTGCTGCCTCGCCTCCAAATCGCGCTTCTTGCCCTCGACATATGGTCGCCGGTAAAAGTTCTCCAGGATCCCACGCGCCTTCAGTACTTGATAGACTGACAAGGCCGGGCAGCGGCTCGCGAATGGTCCGCGAGTCCGCCCAGCGTTGCCTGCTTTGAGATGCGCCTCGATCTTGTGCTCGACTACTGATTGGACGTTGTTCAGAAAGTTCAGGGCTTGCCTGCGGTGCCGGCGCAACTGGTTTCTTGGGCTGCGCGCCAGCGGCAGCAGAGCGGCGCAGAGATTGCCCATGGTTTCGAGATTATTCTCGGGTGCAAAACCAGGGAGGCGTTGCAACTCGGTGAGCCGATTTAGCCCTGTCGGTGCAAGCAGACCGAGGTCATCGAACAGCTCGGCCTTGGCCAGCACCTTCAAAATCGTGGTGATGTTCAGAACGTCCGCCTGCTCCAGCCGATCATTGGCATAGTGAAGGTAGCGGGCGAGCTGATGCAGCCGATCCTGCAGCGGCGCAGCTTCAGCATTCTCCCCGCTGTCTTCCCCCTTCATGATACCCCGCCCCAGAGCATTGGCGATCATGCTGAGTTCAGGCATCTTGAACCCGCCAAATTGTCGATTTCCCCGACCAAGACCGCGCGCGATGTACACCAGGGCCTCGTAGCACGGCTCATCCGGCCACTTGCTGAAGCCGTTCAGCAGGTTCGCCAGTTCCTGGCCATTAAAGCTTGAGACCCGGTTGGCCCGGTGAGCGGGGCCAAGGATCCCAGTGGTTATCGCGACTGTGACTTCCCGGCAGTCCACTTCTTTGGGCCACTTGCTGAAACCGTTCACCAGGTTCGCCAATTCCTGGTTACTAAAGCTTGAGAGCCGGTCGGAGGCGAGAACCTCTTTGGCTATTGCGACCGTGGCTTTGCCACAGGTCGTCTCTTCCGGCCACTTGCTGAAAGCGTTCACCAGGTTCGCCAAGTCCTGCTCGTTAAAGCTGGAGAGCTGGTCGTTGTCGCAAATCTTATCGGCGATTGAGTCTATGGCTTGGCCACACGTCGGATCGTCCGGCCACTTGCTGAAGGCGATCACTAGTCGTGCCAAGTCCTGGTTTTCGAAGTTCGAGAGTCGGTCGGCACGTCGATCGGGGCCAAGGATCTCGTTAGCGATCGCAACCGTGGCTTGGCCACAGGTCGGATCGTATGACCACTTGCTGAAAGCGTTCCCAAGAATCGAGAGGTGCTGCGGAGTAAACTCAGAGAGCTTACCGCTCCCGCAGACTTCATCGGCGATCGCGACTATGGCTTGGCCACAGGCCGAATTGTCCGGCCACTTGCTGAAGCCGTTCACCAGGCTCGCCAGCTCCTGCGGCGCAAAATTTGACAATCCGTCGTTGGGATCGACGCGGCGGCGAAGTATCTCACTGGCAATGGCGGCGGTGGCTTGGCCACAAGTCGCGCCCGGCCATTTGCTGAAAGCGTTGACCAGGTTCGCCAACTGCTGCGGAGTAAACTGAGAAAGCGAACCGCTCCGGTCGACTTCATCGGCGATCGCGACTGCGGCTTGGCCGCAGGTCGGATCGTCCGGCCACTTACTGAGGCCGTTCGCCAGGTTCGCTAACTCCTGCGGCGTAAAACCATAGAATCGGCCATTGGATTTGGCGCGGCGGCGAAGGATCTCCCTGGCAATGGCGGCGGTGACTTGGCCACAGTTTGTCGTGCCCGGCCACTTGCTAAACCCGTTCACTAGGTTCGCCAGCTCCTGGCTATTAAAGATTGAGAGCCGGCCGGCACGTCGATCGGGGCCAAGGATTTCATTGGCCATCGCGACTGTGGCTCGGCTACAGGTCGGATTGTCCGGCCACTTGCTGAAACCGTTTACCAGGTTTGCCATCTCTTGCGGACTAAAAGCAGAGAGCCGTTCGTTATCGCAGACCTGACGGGCGATTGCGGCTGTGGCTTGGCTACAGGCTTGCTCGTCTGACCACTTGCTGAAAGCGTTCACGAGGTTTGCCAATCCCTGATTAATAAAACTTGAGAGGCGGTCGGCATGGTGAGCTGGCCCCAGGATCTCGTTGGCTATCGCGACTATGGCTTGGCCACAGCTCGTCTCTCCGGGCCACTTGCTGAAAGCGTTCGCCAGGTTCGCCAACCCCTGGTTATTAAAACCCGAGAGGCGATCGGCGCGGTGGGCGGGGCCGATGATCTCATTGGCTATCGCGACCGTGGCTTGGCCACAGCTCGTCTCTCCCGGCCACTTGCTGAAGCCGTTCACGAGGTTCGCAAGACTCTGCGCATTAAAGTCAGAGAGCCGGTCGCGGCCGCCAACTTCCTTTGCAGCCGCGATGATGCCGTTGCAACAGTCCACCTCTTTCGGCCACTTGCTGAACCCGTTTACCATCAATGACAGATTTTGACTGTTCAGCTCCTGAAGTATCCAGCTTTCGTCGTGGGAAAATCTCGCGATTCTCTTTGTTGCATCGCGGCAGTTCGTCGAATCTGGATGACGACTGAAGGACAATGCCAAGAGCGAAAGCGCTTTCGGCTCGACTTTTTTGATCAGCCGATTATCAAGCCGCGACACCTGTCCTGCCACGGCCTCGCAGGCTTGCAGACCTGCTTGACCTCCAGTCGGCTGGCTCAAGGCGTTGCATGTCGTCGCATATCCCCATGACTTCCCGCGGCGGACATCCTCCTCCCAGCGTGGCACGAACTCGTCCTTGAAATGGGTCGCAGCCTTTTGCAGGAAGGTTGCCAGTTCCGGCATCTTCAGCTGCTTGTGATGCCTCTGTTTTGTATGCTCCACAACAGCGGTTGAGAATTTCGAGATGTCGTGGGCCCGACAAGCGCGGTCAATCGTTTCCATCGCCTTACGAAATCTTGGCTCGTCAAGCTCTGCGCGCCGATATCGTTCAGAGTTTACACCATGCGCGCTAAAGCCGGCCGCCTCGTTGAGGCGCCCCTGCGCGCCGCCCAGGCCAGATCTGGGCTGGTTACCTCGCAAGAACGCGCCCGTTTGTGAGGACCCTGCCGCTCGATCGCCCCGCCAACGCTCGCCGCCAGGGCGCACCGAGGTCGTTCCCGGATTTGCCTCTTCATGATCCGATCTATAAGACTGCTCCTCGACGCTTATAGACGCGACTTCGCCGCTACGCGGCCTTCGTGGTCGAACGGGCACGGATGGCCTATGTCGTGGGGCCGCGTCCAGTTGCGAGCGCCCTTGTGCTTGATCCGTACGCAAGGCGTTGCCAGGGAAACGCGAGGAGCTTGAGCCTCGATCTAGTGCTTCACGGTAAGATCTATAAGACCTCTCATCAAAGCTATCACCGATAGGGTGCTTGCCTGGTTCAGGCGGCAGAGATGCACCACAAGGGCGGGGCGCACCTGTCTGCGAACTTCCGGATGCGCGATCGCTCCGCCAACTCTCATCAGCGGAGCGCGAGGAGCTTGCTTCCCGATGTGGTGCGCCAGACACTTGAGGATCAAAGCGGACCCGCTGCACGATAGAGCTAAACGATTGGCCTCCTTCTCCGGGGGCACCATCGGGTCCAGCGCGAACTCCTTCCGTGTCCTCGGTGCCATCAGTTCCCGATCCGGAAGCCTCCGACCGCCCACGTCCGCTAATGTTCATAAAAGTCCATCTCCGATGTAGGCAACAATGTGATCGCTATGGTGGCTGAATCCCTGACCTGCTTTTCCGAATGCGCATGAGCGTCTATGCAGCGCTTGGACAGATCATCACGGACGGACAAATTTGGTCCTCGGATCAGGACCTCGCTCGGCCACGAAGCTTCTCATCTAACGTCAGTTAACCATTTGGAGTTGCTGGCAGGTTGCATCAATCATGACGAGGGCGGCCGCGATGTCGAGAAAGCAGGGCCTCGCGCAAATTGCGAACGAGCCGCTCGCTTCTGCCTTCTGGGAGGGCGCTGTAGACGTCCTGGCCCGACACGGTTCGGAGGAAATAAAGACGGCGTTTGGATAGCGGTTGAGCAGGCTGGGGCCGCTGAAAAGCACGAGCGTAATGTCTGTCCAAGCACCTGGCTGGCCTGGGCGGGCGCAGAGTGTGGTGAGCGATCTTTGTCTGGAAAGACTATGCAAGTCCCAGACTTGTGCTGCAATCTTGCTGTTATTCTCGTTCATCACAGACCGCTGCCGCCCACCTCGAATTGCAGTCGTCCCGCCCTTTGTGTGGCCCCACTTTCGGTGGCACAATTGCTGCCATCTGCAACCGAGCTCGCATCGCGCGCTCAATCTATCTTTGTCCATAGGCTGCATCCGGGAGGTAGCCTTGCATCGATCTCTTCGCATGCGATTTTGCTTTCGCCTAACGAGATGAGCCGATCCATGCGCTCGATCGCGCAAGCGGCGTCAAGCAACGATCAGCAACGACCTGCAATGGCATAGCACCACACGGCCCTGCTCGCAGTCTCGGCCAGACGCAAAGGAAGGCGATCGGAATCTGCATGCAGATTGCGTCAGCGTCAGTAATTCACTCGCTTGCTTAAGAGTGCGCGTTGCGGCGCGCGCACTCCTCTACGTCGCTTATCAAGGGACGGCTTCGCGGTGGAGAGGCGGCGTCTAATCCGCGAGGTCCTCGCCGTTGCGCGTTTGAATGTGGCGGCAAAGTTTGCGCGACGGCGTCATTGAAAGAATAGACTCCAAGCCGGAGACGCCAGCGCAACCGGCCTTAGACCACATTCTGAGACGACGGCGTGGTGGCGTCCTTGCTCGGAACATCTGCGACTTGCGTGGGCTCGGTCTCAAGCCTTTCCTTCAGGTCGTTCAAATAGTTGTCCGCATAGGATTGCGCCTCCGAGATTGTCATATCGATCCCCCTCGTCGCAGCCTCTTCCAGCACCGTCTTTGCGAGACCCTCGCGTATCGCCAATTTGACCTCGGGCCCAGAGATACAGCCAAGGGCCTGCGCCGCGATATTGATGCCAGCTTCTGCCAGCGCCTTCTTTATATTGCCTCCGGTAATGGCCGTGTGCAGAATGTTCGCTGCTTGCGACTCGAGCTCGAGCCCCATCGATATGGCATCGGCCACTTCGCCCAGGACCGGAATGAAGCCGAGTAAGCCGACTGCCGTGGCCGCCACGTCAAGCACCTTCGAGCCCACTTTGAGCACGTCATCGACCACATGCATGAGGGCTCCGCCATTCTTCTTCGCAGACTTGATATCGGGTTGGTCGGCAACCCCTATCATCATGTCCGCGACAGCGGCCTGATCGGCGTCGGTCGTGGGGGCATGGGTCTTCACCTGCTGAACGGTACGGTTCGCAGCTGACATGTTGCCGTAGAAGTGTGTGAAATCCTTGTTGCTGATATTACCGGAATCGACCGTATGCCCGCCGCCGAAGTCCAGGAATTTGTGGTGGGTCTTGTAGCCCGTAATCGAATTGTTCAGCAAACCAAACAACAGCGGGTCCGAGAGCAGCTGTGATGCTGCTTGGCGTACGCTCGGATCGAGACTCTCGTCTTCGGCCATGCGCGCCAGCTTGTCTCGTGTCAGGTCACCGTTCCCGAAAAATGCGGACTGATTCTTGCTAATCGTGCCGAGCGTGTCGAGCTCGCTCTGCGTGAGATTCATGGATGATGAAGCGACTTGCAGAAAGTCCTCTTTGCGGACTTTATCAATCGCACCGCCGTACAACCCCTTCCAGGCGTCCGCGTGGTCGAGGAAGTATTGTGCCGCCGCGATCACCTGGGCCGGACACTTGCCCGTTTTGGCCTTGCCGTCGACGATCTGCTTGAAATCGTCCAGACTCAGAGACTTGGGCAGGTGGTCGGAATACCGGTAGAGCTCGCGCAATGCATCATTCAAGGTCATGACCGACGGTTGTCCATTTCCGGTACCATCGGATGGAATGTAGTTCTGCTCGTAGCTGTGCGCCTGCTGCTCCTGGAAATTAGCCACCTGTGAGTGACTGGCGGAGAACTCGGATAGATCCTTCGCCTTGATCTTGCCCCCGCAGCGGCCGTCGCCTTGAGAGCCGATCGCATAGAAGAGCTCCGGGTCCTGTCGCAATTTGTTGATCGCCTCCTTCAGATCCGGTGGCGTCGAAGGATCGTTGGCCTTATCGGCCAGCGAATCCCAACTGAGCGGGCATTGATCCTTGTGCCGGTTCAGCACGGCCACGATCTGCAGCTCGGCATCGGTAAGCGTGCCGCCGTTCCACGTGATCCTCGAGCTTGGCACCGGCTCGGCCGGCACATCAGGTGGAGGAGGAGGCGCAGCCGGCGCTGATTCCTCGGCAGGCGAGTTGGGGGACTCATCCTGCTCGGATACCTTTTCCTGCTCGGATGCCTTTTCCTGCTCAAATGCCTTGTCCAATGCCTTAATTGTCGCCTTCAGATGCTCCGGCAGTTCGTCCGTCGAGTCCTGCGCCATCTGCAATTTTGACTGCCGCAGATCCGCTGGCGTGGAGGGATCTTCGGATTTGTCTTGCGGCGAATAAAGGGACACCGCTGCCTCGAAGAGCGAAGCATCGCTTTGCCGCGACGAAGCTCCCGGAACAAGAAACTGAGTGTGATTCGAAGTGGCGGGTTGCGAGAAGTTGTTGAGTTGCATTGGAGTTCATTCCCAGGGCGGATAGAGACGGCATCGGCGTCTTGAGATCAACGCTCTCATAGAGCAGCGAGCTTTCGAGAAGCTGACGAATTTCAGAAGGTTCTTGTTGAGCCAGCGGCGCCCTCCTTGATTTCCCCGAGAGGGACGTACGTGGTGCGCAATGTCATCTGATTCCGCGCAGGCGCGAACATGACGCTGTTCCGACGCGGTCTGTTGAAGTATGGGACCTTCCGATCAGCCATCGCGAATAGCCTCGTCGTGAGTTGCGGAACAATATCGCTACCGCCCCGTCGGCGAAATTTCTGACAGCTCGTGACGGGGTCTGCGCTCCGCCGCCACGATCGAACGTCGGATCACGAGTGCGCTAACGTATGATGGATCGGGCGCCAGGACTATCTGGGGGCACCGAAGATGTTGTGGGGCTTAGGTCTCGCGGCCATTGAAAACTCGCGCGCGCTGGCAGATCCGGCGTGGGGCGGCGCTCTCGGGCTCTCATTTCAGCGCCGATATTTGTCGCCGGGTTCCTTCTCGGACTCGTCAGCTTCTCGACAGCTAATGCCACTAGCTAAGCAATGTGGATCGCTCGTCGGCGATGCCACCTTTTTCGGAACTGAAGTGGGAAGCACCAGATGTCCGGCGCAATCGAAGGCGTGTCTCGCACCAATTTGGCGAGCGACGGTCCTCAATCTGCAGATCAGCGTCAAGAATTAGAATCAGCGTTTGGTTCGGTTGTTGGGTTGGTTACGATCCAAATGATGGAACGAAACATGGCGAATCTTCACGAAGCCGTGACTGAAACAGAAGAGGATGCCTGACGCCGAATAGTTCGACGTCAGGAGGAGAGTCGCCATGGATGGCGGCAGATACAAGCGGAAGGTGAAACGATATGGTCAACAAAGTTGGTTCTGGCTCTCATGGTGCTGATCATGGCGTCGATGAAAGCAAGGCTGAGAATAAGTCCGCGGGCGACAAGTCCAAGGACGCGGCCGATAAGTCGAATAATGGTAGCAAGGCGGCTACGGGGGCATCGGGCGCTGGGACTGTGGCCGAGAAGGTTGGTGGTGCCGCCACTTTCGAGGCGCTCATCGCAGAGCTGAAGGCTGTTAACCAGCAAGCCATGATGCAAGACATACGGCTGCGTTCATTGTCGACCGAGCTCTCGAGCGAGAGGAAGGCGGCGAGCGAGCGTGTCAACGGCTAGCGTTGGAAAAGCGGGGCAGTCCTTGCTCCGCTTTTTTCCGTCGTGGCGGCGAGGTCACACTAGTGCGGCTTGGAAGTGAGTGGTGCGGCAATCGCCTGCCCCCGCTCCTCTTGGTTCGTGGGGATTATCCGTGAATGAGGCCGCCTCCTTCCATTTCGAGGTGCTATCGGGACTTTATGCTGGTCTAAGCGGAAAAGCAGCTGGCCGAGCCAGTCTTATCGGCAGTGGCTTCGACGCAGATATGATCTTCGTCGAACAAGAGCTTGAGCCGCATCACCTTCGTGTCACCCTCGTTGGCAACTCGATCGAGATCGAGGCCCTTGCAGCCATAAGCACTTCGGCGGGCGAGGGGCAGGTTGCCGCAGGCGAACGCGTTGTTCATTCCCTTCCCGTCGTCGTTCACGCGGGCGCGATGTCTATTCGCTGGTCGATGCAGAATGCGGTCGTCGACAGTTCGGTCGGCCTATCGCGCGCTTCGATCTCGGCGCTGGCCATCGTGTTGATCGGGGTTGTAGCGATCGGCGCTTTCTCGACCGTTTTCTTCAAGGTCAGCGCGGGTGTACAGAGCGCCAATGCGCCGCCTGCCGCCGAGCTTGCACCCAAGCTGCGTATCGTTCGGCCGAATGATCGGCATGCCCAAGACGCAGCCGAGCTGTTGAAACAGGAAGTTGTTAAGGCGGGCCTGCTCGATATCAGGGTCGGTTCTGGGCCAGGCTTTGTCAGTGCTGAGGGAACCGTCACACCTGCAACCCTTGCGAAGTGGCAGGAGCTCCAACAACGGTTCGATGGTCATACAAATGGCGCGCTAACGCTGGTAAACGGCGTGCTGGTCAAGGAGGATAAGCAGCCATCCGCAATCCCTCTCGAGGCCGTTTGGCGGGGAGAGCAGCCCTATCTGCTTATCGGTGGACAGAAATATTTCGTCGGTGCTCTGTTGGCTGACGGATGGTCGGTTGATCGAATTGAGGAGGGGCGTGTGCTGCTAAGTCGGAATGGCCGTTTTGCTGCCCTCGCCTACTAGATGTTCGAAAGCTTCGGAAGGAAACTAGGAGAGCGTCATGTCAAAGCTGTCCCGCCACGATGTCAGGCCTGGCACTGCTTCGCAGAGACTCGATGAGCCCCATCATGCGCCGGGCATCGAGCCAACCATTCGCCAACTCAACAAGGCTGAGATCGACAGTCCTCGTGCAAACGGCGAGAAGGATCACGCGTCGGCTCGGCGGGAACTGAACGCGTCATATTTGTCGCTGGATGCAGCGATCGAAGCCGTGTTGGAGGCCAAAGACATTGATGCAGTCGGGCGCGCCGGTCTCAACAAGATGCGCAGCCGCATTAATGAGGTCGACTCACGCGCAGGTCTGGCGTCGCTTCATGGGCGCGATATTGCGCATGATCTCTTCGCCTTCGTCACGCCACGGCTGCGCAATCCGGACATGCTGCGGGCAGAGCCGTACGGTATTCTCCTGGAACGTCTCGCCTCTAAGCTCGCGGCCCCGTCTGCGGATTCGGTGGCCCGCGAAGGTATCGTCGTCCTGCAGCAGGCACTGCAGTGGCTGATCCTGCTCCGGCAGAATCGGAACAGCTTGATCGAAGCCTAGCCATGGTCAACTCCGATGGAGTGCAGTCGACAACAGAGGTTTCGAAAGCCGGTAACGTCTCGCTGAGTTCCGGGCAGGAGCGCGATTTGCTCTGCGCCCTTTCCTATCTTCATCTTGCATGCGGGCAGCGAGCACAATCCGTAGCTCTCTTGCGGCTCATCGTCCGCAACAATTCCCGAGACGTCGATCTGCTACGGATTCTCGCCTACGCCCTCATCTCGGAGGGCCTCGGCGATGAAGCACTGCCGATCCTGGATAGACTTGACACGCTAGATGACGATCCGTCTTCGCGCATCCCTTTGATGCTTTTACGTAGCCATGCCTTGCGGCAGGCCGGCCGCATGGACGAGGCGCGCGCGGTTTTCCAAAACTATGTTTCGCTGCGTGCCGGCACGGTTCTTAACGACCAACAATCAGAAGGACTCCATGACCAACGTCCTGCGTGACATCATTGTGCGCGCGTCGGCCAACTCCGATTTGATGGTTGCGTTGATGCTGCTTCTGACGATCAGCATGATGATCATGCCGATTCCGATAGTAGCGATCGATACGCTCATTGGCTTCAATCTGGGCTTCGCCATACTGCTGTTGATGGTTGCGCTCTATATCAGCACGCCGCTTGAGTTCTCGTCCTTGCCGAGCGTCATTCTGATCTCGACAGTATTCCGTCTGGCGCTCACCATCTCGACGACGCGATTAATCTTGGCCGAGGGGGATGCTGGCAGCATCATTCACACGTTCGGTGACTTCGTCATATCGGGAAATATCGTCGTCGGCATTGTCATATTCTTGGTCGTGACCATGGTGCAATTCATCGTCGTCGCCAAGGGCGCTGAACGGGTGGCGGAGGTGGCGGCCCGCTTCACGCTCGATGCTCTGCCCGGCAAGCAGATGGGGATCGACGCGGAGCTGCGCAATGGCCATATCGATCAGAACGAGGCCCGTAACCGGCGCGCGACATTAGAGAAAGAAAGCCAGCTTTATGGGGCCATGGACGGCGCCATGAAATTCGTGAAGGGCGATGCCATCGCAGGGTTGGTGGTTATCTGCATCAATATGCTGGGTGGGGTCACCATTGGCCTGCTCTCCAAGGGCATGACTTTCGGGGAAGCGCTCCAACAGTATACCCTGCTGACGATAGGTGATGCGCTCATTTCACAGATTCCCTCGCTCCTGCTATCGATTACAGCCGGAACGATCATCACTCGCGTCAATGGGGTTGCCAAGCTCAATCTTGGTACCGATATCGTCAACCAGCTCACGGCCAATCCTCACGCATTGCGATTGGCTGCCGGCGTCTTGGTTGTAATGGGGGCCATTCCAGGTTTCCCGCTCCCCGTCTTCCTCGTTCTCGCCGCGGTCTTTGTGGCCGCGAGCTTTGCCGACGGTATGGTCCACAGCGCCAAGAAGAGCGCTGATGTCTCTAGCCCGGCCACCGCTCAGCCTCCCAAGCAAACCGTGCCTGCGGAGGCACTTCCAATCGCGTTATTCCTCGCACCAAGTCTGATACAGTCGATCGACAAAGACGAATTGCAACAGCACATTGCGCGCGTTTCGGGATTGGTCTCAGCTGATCTGGGCATCACGATTCCGCGCATCCCCGTCGAGGTCGACGAGCGTTTGCCAGCGTCACAGTTCAGGGTGGATGTCGAGGGCGTGCCGGTCGACCAGGATTTAGTTGATCCAACGCAGCTCGCGCTCAATGATGATTTGGCCAACATTGAACTCAGCGGCATCCCGTTCCGGCATGACCCGGAGACGGACAAAATCTGGATCGAACAAAGCAATGCACCGGCTCTCAAGGCAGCCGGCATCGGGCACCGCCGTCCCGTTGAAATTCTGGCTTTGCGCGTGCATGCGGCATTGACCCGCTATGCACAGTGCCTGGTGGGTATCCAGGAGACGCGCCAATTGCTGGCCCGAATGGAGGCGGAGTATTCCGATCTGGTGAAGGAGGTTTTACGTACGACCCCGATTCCTAAGGTCGCCGATGTCCTGCGGCGCCTTTTGGACGAGGGAATTCCGATCCGAAATACCCGGCTGGTTTTGGAAGCATTGGCCGAATGGAGTGGACGAGAACAAAACGCCGTCTTGCTCACGGAATATGTTCGCTCCGGTTTGAAGCGGCAGATCTGCTACCGCTATGCCAACGCACACCGCGTCGTGCCCGTCTTTATCATCGAACGTCAAACTGAGGAGATCGTGCGCAGCGCGGTGCGCGATACTGCCAAAGGACCCTACCTGGTTTTGACCGAGGGACAAAGCGAAGCGCTGCTGTCAAAGATGCGTCAGATCAATTCGAACAGAAGTCCAGGGCAGACGCAACCCGTTATCCTTGCTTCGATGGATGTACGACGCTTTGTCCGTGGTTTTCTCACCCGCAATGGGATCGACCTTGCTGTTCTATCCTATCAGGACCTTGCCTCGGACTTCACAATCCAGCCCGTTGGATCGATCACACTGACAGCTGCGAAGGACAAGGCTCCCTCGGAGCAACTTCGCAACATGCTGGCGACAGCCGACTCACCGGCTTAGCAGTCGATTTGAGAAGGGCCGCATGAATTCACGTCGGAAAACAGTCCCAACGCACTTGCGTTCATTTTGTCCGCTCTCCTGCTTGGCTCTCCTCGCTATTCTGGGGCTCGGAGGCTGCGCCAGCTGGGATAGACCTGCTCTTCAAGTGCAGGAGACGCCGTCGCCAAAATTGCTCGGCGCCAAAGATATCGATCCCGCTATGCGCCAACGCATCGATCGCGCAATCGGCCGGAATTCTGACTAGAGGCTTTGCGCGACGCGTTGAGGCAGAAAACCGCGGAATGTCGATCGCTGTAGGTCGTCCCGACGCTAAATCTATTCGCGCGCGGCGAGTTCAACGATCACTGCCGCGTCGAGAACCCTGCCGGCAAGGTCCTTGATTAGGACCTGGTTCCCAGATTCGGCGAGCTCATTGGCCTTGGCGAGAGCCTGCTTTGCGGAGGAGGCGACGACCACGATGGCACCGTTGCCGTTTTTCGAATACACCTGATATCCTACGTCGCTCATCGCCCCCTCGCTCACGATGATCTCTAGCGGCCTTCCAGATCGGCGCCTAGTGCAAACGAGCCACAGCTCGCACGTCCGGAATATATCGGGGGTCACGCGCTTGCCTGCAAAGGATCTCCTGGCCGGCCGTGGTGCGATAGAGTAGGCGCGTCGAAAAAATACAGCAGTCCCTCCAGAGAGGATGCCTCCTCAGTAACGGCTTCACGCTTAAATTTTCATTTTGATCGGATCGTTGTTCGCCGGCCTCGTGGATTTGTAGTGAACGGTGCTGTAGCTGCGCGGAACCGAAGGTCACTGTTCTTGCAGCCCGCGAGGTGCGGGAAACGATCTTGGCTAAAATAGCTCAAACGATAGAAGCGACGCAGAGCAAGGGAAGGAGCGAGCAAAGAAAACCCCGGCATTGCTGCCGGGGTTTTCCGCATTTTGCGGTTCGCGTGAAGGCGGCAGAATCAGAAGTCCATGCCACCCATACCACCCATGCCGCCAGGAGGCATCGCGGGGGCGGCAGCGGCCTTCTTCGGCAGCTCGGCGACCATGGCTTCGGTGGTGATCAGCAGCGCCGCCACGGAGGAGGCGTTCTGGATCGCGGTACGCACGACCTTGGTCGGGTCGATGATGCCCTTTGTGACGAGGTTGCCGTACTCGCCGTTCTGCGAGTCGAAGCCGTAGGCATACTGATCCTTCTCGAGGATCTTGCCGACGATCACGGAGCCGTCTTCACCGGCGTTGATCGCGATCTGGCGGGCAGGCGCGGACAGCGCCTTGCGCACGATCTCGACTCCGGTCTTCTGGTCGTCGTTCTTCGTGCGCAGGCCCTTGAGCGCTTCGGTGGCGCGGAGCAGGGCGACGCCGCCGCCCGGCAGAATGCCCTCCTCGACGGCTGCGCGGGTCGCATGCATCGCGTCATCAACGCGATCCTTGCGCTCCTTGACCTCGACCTCGGTCGCGCCGCCGACGCGGATCACCGCGACGCCGCCTGCGAGCTTGGCGAGACGCTCCTGGAGCTTCTCACGGTCGTAGTCCGAGGTGGTTTCCTCGATCTGCGCCTTGATCTGGGCAACGCGCGCCTCGATGTCGGCCTTCTTGCCGGCACCGTTGACGATCGTGGTGTTCTCCTTGTCGATCATCACCTTCTTGGCGCGACCGAGCATGTTGAGCGTGACGTTCTCGAGCTTGATGCCGAGATCTTCCGAGATCGCCTGGCCGCCGGTCAGAATCGCGATGTCCTGCAGCATGGCCTTGCGGCGATCGCCGAAGCCCGGAGCCTTCACCGCCGCGACCTTCAGGCCGCCGCGCAGACGGTTGACGACGAGGGTCGCGAGCGCCTCGCCTTCGACGTCTTCGGCGACGATGACGAGCGGCTTGCCGGACTGCACCACGGCCTCGAGCAGCGGCAACAGCTCGTTCAACGAGGAGAGCTTCTTCTCGTTGATGAGGATGTAGGCATCGTCCATTTCCGCGCGCATCTTGTCGGCATTGGTGACGAAGTAGGGCGAGATGTAGCCGCGGTCGAACTGCATGCCCTCGACGACATCGAGCTCGGTCTCGAGCGACTTGGCTTCTTCAACCGTGATGACGCCCTCGTTGCCGACCTTCTTCATGGCATCGGCGAGGAACTTGCCGACTTCGGCATCGCCATTGGCGGAGATGGTGCCGACCTGGGCGATCTCCTCATTCGAGGTGACCTTCTTGGTGTTCTTTTCCAGATCGGCGACAACGGCATCGACGGCGAGGTCGATACCGCGCTTCAGGTCCATCGGGTTCATGCCGGCGGCAACCGATTTGGCGCCTTCACGCACGATCGCGGCGGCGAGCACGGTCGCGGTGGTGGTACCGTCGCCGGCAGCATCCGCCGCCTTCGACGCCACTTCCCGCACCATCTGCGCGCCCATGTTCTCGAACTTGTCCTCGAGTTCGATCTCCTTGGCGACGGCAACGCCGTCCTTGGTGATGCGAGGCGCGCCGAACGACTTGTCGAGGACGACGTTGCGGCCCTTCGGACCGAGCGTGACCTTCACAGCGCTGGCAAGGATCTCGACGCCGCGCAGCATGCGGTCGCGGGCATCGACGCCTAATTTGACTTCTTTGGCTGACATATTGGTTTCCCTGAGTTGTCTTGGTCTCATCTCACCCTTGGCGAGGCGCCCGGCAGGCGCTCCTCAGGGGTGAGCGATGCGAGCGATGGAATTAGGCGGCCTTCTTGCTCGAAGACACGTCGGTGAGAACGCCCATGATGTCGCTCTCCTTCATGATCAACAGCTCCTGGCCGTCGACCTTGACCTCGGTGCCCGACCACTTGCCGAACAGCACGCGGTCGCCGACCTTCACGTCGATCGGGATCAACTTGCCAGCCTCGTCACGGCCGCCCGGGCCGACGGCGATGATTTCACCCTGCGAGGGCTTTTCCTTGGCTGTGTCTGGAATGATAATGCCGCCAGCGGACTTCTCTTCGGCGTCGACGCGCTTGACAACGACGCGGTCGTGAAGTGGACGGAAATTCATGCAGTCCTCCTAAGTATTTGCACGAGTAGACGGTCCTGAATTGCTAGCAATCGAGGCCCGCGAGTGCCAGCGCAGCTGAAATAGGACAGGGTTTTTCGGGAACAAGGGTTGGTAGCAAAAAAGTTGCGCCAGCCGCCCGCACAGTGGATGCCGCTGAAGGCAGCGCTCATGACGTTGGTGTCAATGAGACAGCCCGCGTGTGGGCGGAGCGCGGATTCATTGAGACCAGCTCGGCGAATTTCTGCCACGGGCCAAGAAAGAGAAACTGGAAATTCCATAAGCGGTTTTGGCCCGAGGGGGCCGGCTCCGACAGTCCGACCAAAACGACCGAAGTCGAACCGCGTTCCTGCGGAAACCCAGTTACGCGTCCCCCGAATTCGTTGTTGTTGGCGATGTCGCCCCGATTGTTATGCCAAGCCACGCCTGCTTTGACATAGCCCAGCGTTTGTCCCCGCGAGCCGAAGCTGTAACCGACACGGGTGGCACCTGTGACAAAGGCGTTTGGACTTGCCTTGCAGGTGGCAATCACAGCGATGGCTGAGAAGGCAAGGCAGCTGTTTGTCCCATCAGAGACAGCATGGCTCCCGTCTAGTTCAGCGCCGAAAACCCAGCCATTCGTTTGCCAATTGTAGCCGATCTGGCCTCCGGCCAGGAACACAGGGGTACTGACGATGTCGCCGTAGATCGAAGGGCCGTAGGGGGCTCTGAAGGATGTCCGGCCGTAGCCACCGCCACCGTGCACGCCAATGTATCCTCCCGTCCAGCTCCAGCGTTGCGCTGAGACCTTCATCGCCGCATTGAGATCCGCCGAACTAGCAGCGCCACATGCGAGAAGCGCAACTGTTGCCGCGCCGCAAACAAGAACTCCAGATCGCATACCACCTCACGAGCAAACAACATGCGCGCGCTATCTGCAACGAAGCTCCACGGCCCGCGTTGTCGCGGAGCTTCTACGCCAGCTTTGTCTGCAGAATCTATGCCAGCAGGCGCGATGCGCGTTCCTCGCGTCTTTTCCGATTGCGATGTCGCCGATGCGACAAAAGATGGTGAGTGTAAAACAAGCCGCGCGTCTGTGGTCGAAGATCGTACAAGCTCAGCAACGACTGTAGCTTGAATTTGGCGCTCGAATTGTTTAGCGGCCTGCATCTAACTGTTGTCGTGGGCCCGCGCGCCTTTCGGGTAACACCGACGCCCGCGCTGGGCCGCCAACTAAGCACCAAAGCCAACCATCTCTGTCGCTTCCCGATCGCAAGACGCGAGGCAAGCGATGATTGTCGCTGTGCTCAATCAGAAGGGCCGCGTCGGCAAGGCCACGCTCGCCCTGCATCTCGCCGGTGAATGGGCGTCGCGCGGAAAGCGCGTGACGCCGATCGATGCTGACCCCCAGGGCTCGGCATTGGACTGGTCCCAGCAGCGGGCGCGGGAGAACGTCGCGCGGCTGTTCGGCTCGTTGGTCTCGCGCGCGACACCCTCTACTGCGAGGCAGCAGCCGAAAATCCGATTCGTCCTAATGCATATCGGCTACCACCATACGAGCACGAGTTTATCGCGCTGGCTAAACATTATCCTAACGCCGCGAACGACGCGTGCTGGGCATGGATTATTAATCCGGTGGCGCGCGTTCGCTTTCTGAAGGAGATTCTGATGGCGGTTCCGTCCAACAAGATATTCACCATCGGCGGCGACTATGTCGCTGTTGAGCGAACTTACGGCCGCGCGTTCGTTGCGCATTGGTCGCCGAAGGCTGGATCGCGCTTGAGGACACCCGTCATCTGATTGACCTGATGATGCGCGGCAACGCACTTCAGTTCTTTCGAAAAGGGCATCGAGAGGATGGATCCAGCCGTGAGCGCGGAATAAGCGTTAATTCTGCGTCGGCCACCACTCAGAGCAACCGTGCAAAATCACGTCTAATCCTGGCGGCAAGTTCGTGGTCAGAGAAGCAGGCTATAGCGTCCTTCCACACCTGTGACGCCTGTTTGAAATCGCCGCTATTCCAATAGGCGCCACCGAGTTCAAACATGGCCAGCGCGTAGTCGGAATCGAGGGAGAGCGCCCAATATCCGGCCCGTCTCTCCGGCGGGCAGCAGCGCGTGGCCATCGCGCGCCTCTCGCGATGCGCCCAGCTGTTATGCTTTTGACGACGCGACGCCGGCTCTCGATCCCGAGCTTGTGGGCGAGGTGCTCCGCGTATGCGCGAACTGGCCACCGGAGGCATGACGATGTTGGTGGTCACTCACGAAATGAGCTTCGCTCGTGAGGTTGCCGATCGCGCTATCTTCATGGGCGGTGGCGTAATCGTGGAGGAAGGCGTTCCGCACGAGATCGTGGCGAATCCGCAAACCGCGAACTGCGTAGCATCGCCGACCAAGAAAGCCGCAAAGTCACAGTGGCTTGCCGGTGACATCGTCCATGCTATTGACAAAGTAGGCGTTTGCCCGACGGCTCTTGCCAGCCCGCAATTCATCGCGAGAAACGGACGTCTTCGCCGCCAAGTTGCGCCACGAGCCAATCGGCAAAGGCTCGTACCGCCGATCTCTGTCGGCTGGCGCGCGGGTAGATCAGGCGGTGACCGACGTAACGGATATCGTTGGCGCGTCCCGCCAATGGAGCCACCAATCGCCCGCTCGCCAGTTCGCGCTCGGCCAGAAGCGTCGATTCCAGGGCTACGCCTAATCCCTCCGCGGCTGTTGCAATCGCCAGAAAGCTTCGGTCGAACCTCATGCCGTGAAGGGCAGGGGCTTCCAATCCGTTGACAGTAAACCATTGATGCCACTGTACCTGCTTCACGTCGGAGCGGATCAGCGTCTGATCGAGGAGATCGGCCGGCTTCCTTATCGATTTTGCGAGGACGCGGGAGCAAAGGGGGGTGACCGTCTCCTCCGGCAGAGGGACGATCTCGACACCCTCCGCGCGCGGTGGACCGTAGACGATATCGATATCGAAATCATCGTTGCTAAATCGCGCATAATCCGTGCTTGCCGCCAGTCGAACTTCGAGCTTCGGGTAAGTGGCGAGAAAGTGTGGGAGCCGCGGTGCCAGCCATTGCGCGGCAAAGCTGGGCGCGGAGTGCACGCGCACCAATTGCGGTCCGCGTGCGGCGACTTCCTCGAGGCCACGGCGGAGCTGGTCGAAAGCCGCTCCTGTGTGCCGCATCAAATTCTCGCCGGCCGGCGTGAGACGCACCGATCGCGCGCTGCGTTCGAATAGAACGGTGCGAAGCGTAGCCTCCAGCTTGCGGATGGCATGACTGACTGCACTCGGCGTCAGGTGAAGCTCATTCGCCGCATCGCGAAACGAGCCGGTGCGGGCAGCAGCTTCAAAGGCGCGAATTGCCGATATTGGGACATTCGACAGCATTTGATAAATGAACCAGATTCATCGATCCGTGACAACTGTGCGCTTGTCCCTAGGTCTTCCGCGGGTCATTCCTAGCCCTGCCAAGGAAGAACAATGAACGGGAGGAACTAATGCTTCTCAGCGGGAAGACGGCCATCATTTCGGGTGCGGCCTCGCCGCGCGGGATCGGACTTGCCACCGCCCGGCGGTTCGCGGCCGAGGGGGCTCGGGTCGCCATTCTGGATATTGACGCCGGCGCTGCAGCGGATGCAGCGGCATCGCTTGGAAAGTCCCACATCGGACTTCGGTGTGACGTCGCCGACAAATCGTCCTGCGAACAGGCGGTCGCCCGCGCGCTCGAAGCCTTCGGAAGCGTCGATATTCTCATCAACAATGCCGGCATCACCCAGCCGGTGAAGCTCCTCGAGATTTCGGCGGCCGATTGGGATCGCATCCAGGACGTCAATCTGAAGGGTGTTCTGTTTCTCTCCCAGGCGGTGATCCCGCATATGCGCGCACGGAAATCCGGATCGATCGCATGCATGTCGTCGGTCTCTGCCCAGCGCGGCGGTGGCATTTTTGGCGGGCCGCACTATTCGGCTGCGAAAGCCGGCGTGCTTGGTCTCGCCAAGGCGATGGCCCGTGAGTTCGGCCCGGACGGTATCCGCGTCAATTGCGTGACGCCGGGCCTGATCGGCACCGATATCACTGCGGGCAAGCTGACGGACGAGATCAGGGCGAAGATCCTGGAAGGCATTCCGCTCAATCGTCTCGGCACGGCGGAAGACGTTGCCGGCATCTACACCTTCCTGGCCTCGGATCTATCTGCCTACGTCACTGGCGCCGTGATCGACGTCAATGGCGGCATGCTCATCCACTGAGCCGAGACAAGGTCCAGATCAATGGAAACCTCAACCAAGACGCTGACCAACACGCCGAGCCTCGCGGATCGGGCCTACAACGTTCGCCGCAATGCGCTGCGCATGGGCGAGGTCCAGGGCCAGGGCTATATCGCGCAGGCTCTGGACATCTCCGACGTTCTCGCCGTGGCCTACTTTCACGCGATGCGCTACCGGCCTGAAGATCCGTCATGGGAGGGGCGGGACCGCTTTCTGCTCTCCAACGGGCACTACGCCATCGCCCTTTACGCTGCCTTGATCGAGGCGGGAATTGTCCCCGAGGAAGAACTCGAAACGTACGGAAGCGACGAGAGCCGCCTGCCGATGTCGGGCATGGCCTCCTATACACCCGGAATGGAGATGTCGGGCGGCTCGCTCGGACTTGGGCTCAGCATCGCCGTCGGCATGGGCCTCGGGCTCAAGCGCAAAAAATCCGAAGCGCGGGTATATACCTTGTTTTCTGATGGCGAGCTCGACGAAGGCTCCGTCTGGGAGGCCATCCAGTCGGCAGGCCATTACAAGCTCGACAATCTGATAGGAATCGTCGACGTCAACAACCAGCAGGCGGACGGTCCTTCCACGCAGGTCATGGCGTTCGAGCCGCTGGTCGACAAGCTTCAGGCTTTTGGCTGGTTCGTGCAGCGCATCGACGGCAACGATCTCGATGCCGCGGTTGCCGCGTTCGATGCCGCCAAGTCCCATCCCGAGCCCAAGCCGCGGATGATTATCGCGGACACGCTGATGGGGAAGGGCGTTCCCTTCCTTGAGCAACGCGAGAAGAACCATTTTATCCGCGTCGAGCAGCGCGAATGGCAGCTCGCGCTGGCCGCGCTGGAAGCCGGGAGGCAGGCATGAAGAGCGTAAGATCCGCACCGCAGCAGGGCAAGCCGCGTCTGACAACCTCGGCGATGATCGCGTCGATCGCGGCTGAAGGACAAAAGACGAAGTCAGCGCCCTTTGGACACGCGCTCGTCGAGCTTGCACGCAGCCGCCCTGATGTGGTCGGCATGACGGCTGATCTTGGCAAATACACCGACCTGCACATTTTCGCGAAGGCATTTCCGGATCGCTATTACCAGATGGGCATGGCCGAGCAGCTTCTGTTCGGCGCGGCCTCAGGCCTTGCCGCCGAAGGCTTCATGCCGTTCGCCACCACCTACGCCGTGTTCGCCTCGCGGCGCGCTTACGACTTCATCCACCAGACGATCGCGGAGGAAGACCGCAACGTGAAGATCGTGTGCGCATTGCCGGGCCTGACCTCGGGCTATGGCCCGAGCCATCAGGCCGCAGAGGATCTCGCGCTGTTTCGCGCGATGCCGAACATGACGGTCATCGATCCCTGCGATGCTCACGAAATCGAGCAGCTAGTGCCAGCCATCGCTGCGCATCAGGGGCCGGTCTACATGCGGCTGCTGCGTGGCCAGGTGCCGGTCGTGCTGGACAAATATGACTACAAATTCGAGCTCGGAAAGGCCAAGCTGATCCGTGACGGGAAAGATGCCCTGGTTATCTCGTCAGGCATCATGACCATGCGCGCGCTCGAGGCCGCACAAACCTTGAAGGACGACAGCATCGATACTGCGGTGCTGCATGTTCCAACCATCAAGCCGCTCGATGCCGAGACAATCTTGCGTGAGGCAGGCAACCCGGGCCGTCTTGTCGTCGTTGCCGAAAACCACACAACGATCGGCGGTCTAGGGGAGGCCGTTGCCGCACTTCTGATGCGTTCAGGCGTCCATCCGCCGTTCCGACAGATCGCACTGCCGGACGAGTTCCTTGATGCTGGTGCACTTCCGACGCTGCACGATCGCTACGGGATTTCCACCGCAGAGGTCGCAAGGCAGATCAAGCAGTGGCTCTAATCCACCGGCGCTAAGCGCTCATCGAGCCAAGTCCGAGTGAAAAGCAACGCTCGTCGCATGTCGCGGCGGCGAGCGATGGGTGTTGCCCAAATGGCGGTGGTCGAGAGCCGGTGAACGAAGAGCCCGGAAAGCTTCACGCCAGCGCAGGCCGATGCAGCGACACCAATATCAATGCAGATCAGGAGGAAAACATGACTAGCTCGAAGCCCGGAAGCATCAGCCGCCGATCGCTGTTGCTGGCAGCCAGCACCGTGCCCCTCTGCGGCATTCTCACCCGCCCGGCATCAGCCGCCGAGTTCGTCTACAAGTTCGCGACCGGACAGGATCCGACTCACCCGGTAAATATCCGGGCGCAGGAAGCGATCGACCGCATCCGCGAAGCGACCAGCGGACGACTGGAGATCAGGCTGTTCCCGGCCAATCAGCTCGGCTCCGACACCGAGCTAATGACCCAGGTTCGCAGCGGCGGCGTCGAGTTCTTCAATCAATCGTCCTCGATTCTCGCCACCCTCGTGCCCAGCGCAGGGATCGTGAACACGGGCTTCGCATTCGCCGACTACAACAGCGTGTGGAAGGCGATGGACGGCGACCTCGGCACCTATATCCGAGCGCAGATTGCCAAGATGCCGATCATGGCGGTGTCGAAGGCCTGGGACAACGGCTTTCGTCAGGTGACTTCATCCGGCCGCGAGGTCCGGACGCCGGATGATCTCAAGAATTTCCAGATCCGCGTTCCGCCCGCGCCGCTTTTGACCTCGCTGTTCAAGGCGCTAGGCGCCGGGCCGACGCCGATCAACTTCAACGAGGTCTATTCTGCGTTGCAGACCAAGGTCGTCGACGGCCAGGAGAACCCGTTGCCGATCATCGCGACCGCGCGTCTCTATGAAGTTCAGAGCACGTGCAGCCTGACCGGGCACGTCTGGGACGGCTACTGGATCCTGGGCAACAAGCGCGCCTTCGAACGCCTACCCAAGGACGTTCAGGAGATCGTGACGCGCGAGCTCGATCGCTCCGCCGTCGATCAACGCGCCGATATCGCAAAGCTCAGCCAGTCGCTGCGCACCGATCTCTCGGCCAAAGGGCTCAAGTTCATCGACGTCGATCGCGCCGCCTTCCGTCAGGCCCTGTCCAAGACGAGCTTCTACGCCGACTGGAAGGGCAAGTTTGGCGAGGAGGCCTGGTCGCAGCTCGAAAAAGCCGCGGGTCAGCTATCATGACCAGCATGAGCCATACGCCGCATGTCGATGCCGGTATGGCGGCCGGCAAGTCTCAAGCGGGCTCGCGCAGCTGGGTGCTGAAGGCGAACACGGTGCTTGGCCATGTCGTCGCGGTCCCGGCAGCACTGCTTGTGCTGGCGGAGATCGCGGTGCTTTCCGCCGGAATCGTGGGCAGATACGTCTTCCGCTCGCCGATCGTCTGGTCCGACGAGCTCGCCAGCATTCTCTTCCTGTGGCTCGCCATGCTCGGATCCGTGATTGCGTTCCAGCGCGGCGAGCATATGCGGATGACGGCCATCGTCGGCGTTCTCAGTGCCGAAGTTCGCGCGTTCCTGGATGTGGTAGCAGCCGCGGCATCGCTGGCATTCCTCGTGCTCGTCGTCTGGCCGGCCTATGAATTCGCCGCCGACGAGGCATTCGTCACGACGCCGGCGCTCGAAATTGTCAACAGCTGGCGTGCGGGCGCACTACCGATCGGGATCGGACTGATGCTGATCGCAGCGGTCCTCCGGCTCATCCGCATCGCGAGCCTGCGCAACTTGCTGGCGTCCCTGGCGATCGTCGCAGGAATCATCGCGACCTTCGTTCTGCTCGCGCCGGTCTTGAAGCCGCTCGGCAATCTGAATCTCCTGATCTTCTTCGTGTTCGTCGTCGGCGCTATGGTCTTTGCGGCCGTACCGATCGCGTTCGCATTCGGCCTCGCCACCGTCGGCTATCTCGCTCTGACAACCAGCACGCCCGACGTGGTCATGATCGGGCGAATGGACGAGGGTATGAGCCACCTGATCGTGCTCGCCGTGCCGCTCTTCGTCTTTCTCGGGCTTCTGATCGAAATGACGGGGATGGCCCGCGCGATGGTCAGCTTCCTCGCGAGCCTGCTGGGCCACGTGCGCGGCGGACTGCACTACGTGCTGGTCGGAGCAATGTATCTGGTCTCGGGCATCTCCGGATCCAAGGCGGCGGATATGGCGGCGGTTGCTCCGGTCCTGTTTCCGGAGATGCGGCAGCGTGGGGCAAAGCCAGGCGATCTCGTGGCGCTGCTGGCCGCAACGGGAGCGCAGACCGAGACGATTCCTCCCTCGCTGGTCCTGATCACGATCGGCTCGGTGACAGGTGTATCGATCTCGGCGCTGTTCACTGGCGGGTTGCTTCCGGGTGTGGTGCTCGCGATCATGCTCGCTGCCGTGGTGTGGTGGCGATACCGCCGCGGGGACCTGTCCCACGTCAAAAGAGCGACGGGGCGGGAGATGGGTCGCGCCTTTGTGATCGCGATACCGGCCATCGCGCTGCCATTCGTGATCCGAACCGCCGTGGTCGAAGGGGTTGCGACGGCAACAGAGGTCTCGACCATCGGCATCCTGTACTCGGCCTGTGCGGGTCTCTTCGTCTACCGTCAGTTCGACTGGCGTCGCATCTATCCGATGCTGGTCGAGACGGCCTCGCTGTCGGGGGCGATTCTGCTCATCATCGGCGCAGCGACAGGCATGGCCTGGGCGCTGACCCAGTCGGGATTTTCGGCCTCTCTTGCGAAGTTCATGACGAGCCTTCCGGGCGGGGTCCCGGTCTTTCTGGCAGTGACGATCGTGACCTTCGTGATCCTCGGCAGCGTGCTGGAGGGAATCCCGGCCATCGTCCTGTTTGGTCCGCTGCTGTTCCCAATCGCGCGGCAGGTCGGGGTGCACGACGTCCACTACGCGATGGTGGTCGTTCTCGCCATGGGCATCGGCCTGTTCGCCCCGCCGTTCGGCGTCGGTTACTACACCGCCTGCGCCATCAGCCGCATCAACCCGGACGAGGGCATGAAGCCCATCGTGGGCTACATGATCGCGCTCCTGATCGGCACGCTGATCGTCGCAGCCGTGCCCTGGTTATCGATCGGCTTCCTTTGACCAGCTCGGCAGGAGCCTCGCGGGAACCGCGAGGCTCCTGGTCAGGCGAATTTCGGCAGGTGCAGGGGCAGGCCGTCGCAAGGCATATTGATCTGCTCGACCTGGCCCTTGCCGACCTCCGTAACCCGCAGCTTCTTGCCCGCAAGCGTGAAGGCACAGTTCGTCGGCTGAGGCCCATCCAGGATCAGCCGATCGACCACTTCGCCGCGCCGGTCCAGCACCGTGACGTTCTTCTGGTTGTAGACGGTGCAATAAAGCCGGCCGTCCGCGCCGAAGGCCATCCCATCTGGTCCTTTGAAATCGGGATTGGCATCGGGCTGCAGGACGTTGCCGAAGAGGGCGCGTTTCGGCGCAGCTTCGCCGAGCACGTCATATCGATAGATCTCGCCGGTGAAGGACGCGTTGGCGTAGAGGTGGTTGTCGGGACCGAAGGCAACGCCGTTGGTGAAGCGGATCTTGCGATCGAGCACGCGGAGCACCTTCATGGCTGCCGGATCGATCTCGTATACACGGCCGTCCCAATCGAGATCCATATAGCCGTCCACGAAAGACTGGCCGTTGATGAAATCCTCCGCGGCCATTCCGGAATCGGTCATGTAGAGCAGTCCGTTCGGACCGAAGCAGAGATCGTTTGGAAACAGGAAGCGGTCCGAGCCTTCGCCCTGCATGCGCCGGACCTCGTTTCCGCTTTCGTCGATGCAGATCAGCGCCCGGAGGCCGGCCTCCGCGATCCAGATCCGCCCGTGGCCGTCAGTCGTCAGTCCATTCGGACGCCCGCCCGTCGTGCGGATGACGCGGCGATTGCCGCGAGGATCGAGCCGGGTGACGCAAAGAGTCGAAGCAGACATCTCCGTGACATACATCGAGCCGTCCGGCAGGCACACCGGGCCCTCCGGCGCCCCAATTCCGGTTGCGAACAGTGTCGACGCCATTCATCCCTCCCATTCTCGAATGTTACTCTCGTTAGGCGATGACCAGGCCGCTGGCCGGATCGATCAGCACCACGCGATTGAGGTCGATGGCGAGGTCGATCCGCTCGCCATGGCTGCTGACGTCGTGCGCCTGCAGCTCGGCAACCGCATCCACGCCGCCGACTTTGATGGTGGTGAAGGTGCGCGTCCCCGTCGGCTGAATGAGATCGGCAGTGGCCGAATAGGAGACGACGCCTTCGCGCAACGGTCCGCCGCTCGCCCAACTGAAGTGCTGGGGCCGAATGCCCAGGAGAATCTTTCGCCCATTCATGCCGGCCAGTGACCTCACCTTCGCGCTCGGAAGCGTCAGTTCACCGCCGGACTGAAACACAACTGCTGCGTCGGGGCCGTTTGTCTTGAGGGTCGCCGGGATGAGATTGATCGACGGAGATCCGAGGAAGCCGGCCACAAAGCCCGTACGGGGCTGCTCGAACAGTTCGAGCGGAGCGCCTTGCTGCTCGATCTTTCCGTCGCGCAGCAGCACGATCCGGTCGGCGAGCGTCATCGCCTCGACCTGATCGTGGGTGACGTAGATCATGGTCGTCGTGATCTCGTGGTGCAGACGCTTGATTTCGGTGCGCATCTCGTCGCGCAGCTGGGCGTCCAGGTTCGAGAGCGGCTCGTCGAACAGGAAGAGGTCGGCCTTGCGGACGATGGCGCGGCCGATGGCGACGCGCTGACGCTGTCCACCGGAGAGCTGCCGTGGATAGCGCTGCAGGAAATTGCCGATGCCGAGCATCTCGGCGGCTTCGCTCACCCGCTTCCTGACTTCGATCTCCGGAGTCTTGCGGGCGCGGAGACCGAAGGCGATGTTCTCGTTGACGGTCAAATAGGGATAGAGCGCGTAGTTTTGAAACACCATTGCGATGTTGCGCTCGCGCGGGCGCAGATCGTTGACCACTGCGCCGCCGATCGTGATGGTTCCGTCGTCGGGGTCTTCAAGGCCGGCGATGGTTCGCAGGAGAGTACTCTTGCCACAGCCGGACGGTCCCACGAGCACGGCAAATTCGCCGTCGGTGATGGTGAGATTCACCCCTCGAACCGCGTGCACGTTGCCGTAATATTTGTGCACGCCGGACAACTTGACGTCAGCCACTCCGCTCTCCCTAACCCTTGACTGCGCCCAGCGAGATGCCGCGCACGAGATAGCGCTGCATCACCGAGACCGCGACGAAGATCGGCAACGTGCCGAGGACCGACATCGCCGCAATCTTCGCCCAGAAATTCGATTGGCCGCCGAAATAGTGCGTCAGCATGACCGGAAAGGTGATGACCTCTGTGCGCGTGAGCACGAGTGCGAACAGAAAGTCGTTCCAGGCGAACACGAAGGTGAAGACCGACGTCGCCATGAGGCCGGGGCGAACCATCGGGAAAACGACCTTCCAGATCACCTCCCATCGATTGAGGCCATCGACGAGCGCACTTTCCTCGAGCTCCAGCGGAACGTCGACGATGTAGCCGCGCATCATCCAGATCACGTAGGGAAGATTGAATGCGGTGTAGAGGAGGATCAGCCCGAAATAGCCGTCGACCAGTCCGAAATAGACGTATATCAGGAAAATGGGGAAGACGACCGCGATCGGCGGGATCATGCGCTGGGAGATGATCCACATCGCCAGGTTCTCGCCGCCGGTGCCGAACCGTGCGAGACTGTAGGCGCAAAGGGTTCCCAGAACGATTGCAATGCCGGAGCTGACGCCGGCGACGATCAGGCTGTTCAGGATGGCAAGGACGTCGCCGTCCTTGAACAGAACGTAGTAGTTCGAAAACTGGATCTGGCCGGGAATCCATAAGGGCGGTACGTGGTAGATCTCGTCCGGCGTTTTGAACGAAATCATGAACAGCCAATAGACCGGAAACAGAAACAGCAGGGTTACGGCGCCGGCGCCAAGATAACGAATCGTCAGAATGCGGGCTTTTCTGGCCGGAAGCCTGCCGATCCTCATCGCGCAAGCTCCATGCGCTTGAGGACCAGGGTCGTGATGAGCGTCAGCAGCGCAATCACCAGGAAGGAGATCGCGGCCGTGTAGCTGGTCTCGAATTGCGAGAAGCCCTGCACATAGGTGTAGAGCGAGATGGTCTCGGTCATCGAGCCCGGCCCGCCTTCGGTGAGGGCCCAGATGATGTCGAAGATGCGAACGAGATCGAGGCCGCGGATCAGGCAGGCGACAGCGATCACGGGCGCGATCGCCGGCAGAACGATCCCGCGAAGCACGCGCAGGTATGATGCGCCATCGATCTCCGCAGCTTCGAGCTGCGACTGGTCGACATTCGACAGCGCGGCGAGCAGCAGGAGGAACATGAACGGCGACCACTGCCAGACTTCGCAGATGATGATTGCCGGATAAACGTAGGCGGGATTGACCGTCCACAGAATCCGGACCGGCTCTCCGGCGAAGAAGCTGAGAATCTGACCGATTGGACCGAAGCGGACGTCGAACATCAGCCGCCAGGTCGCTCCCGCGACTATCGGAGAGATCACCGTCGGAAGCACAAGCAGCGCGACGAAGAGCTGGCGCCCCGGCATGCGATCGACGAAGAGCTGCGCCATTAGGAAGCCGATCAGCAACTCCAAGGGCAGCGCGATCACGGTGATGATGGCGGTATGACCAAGTGAGGTCCACAGCCGGGTGTCCTTGAAGAGCTCCGCATAGTTCAACAGGCCGACGAAGGACGTGTCATTCTCGGTCATCGTGATGCGTTGGAAGCTCACGATCAGCGAGTAGATCAGGGGAAACAGACCGACCAGGAGAAGGATCAGAATGGCCGGCGCGACCATAAGATAGGGCAGGCGGTCTTCGAGCACGCGTCCGAGGCGGCTCGGCTTGCGTTCTTCGGCAGCGTTGAGACTTGCGGAAAGCGCCATGATCAGTCCAGGAAAACGGCACCGCACGGGAGGGCGAACGTCTCCCGTGCGGTGTCCAGGGCAGCTATTGGGGATAGGCGCCGGGCTTGGCCGCCCAGACCTTGTAAACGGCCTTCTGGTTCTCGATGCCGACCTTCTCGGTGATGGCGTCGAATTGCTGCGCCATGCGATCGAGAATGGCCTTGGGATCTTCGCCGGCCCAGAGGCTCGAAATCGCCTTGGTCATCGCCTCGTCGTACTTGTCCTGTTGCAGCAGCGAGAGATCGAGCAGGCCCTTCTCGCCGGACGTCTTGATCGTATCGAGATAGGCGGGCGCGTCGGGCCAGAGTGCACGATACTTCTCGCTCGCATAGTGCGACAGGCGGAACGGATCGCGCAGCGTATAGGGAAGCTGGACGCGCTCGAGGCTGGTCTTCTTGCTGTTGAGCCACTGGATGAAGAGATAGGCGGCCTCCTTGTTCTTGCTGGTGGCCGAGACCGAGAGGTCGAAGCCGACGCCGAGCTCCGGGCGGCCGAGAGGCGTGAGCGCGTAGCCGACCTTGCCCGCGACTTGCGATTTCGGCACCCACTTCAGTGCTTCCTCGCCCGAGCCATAGCCCGCGGCCCAGCGACCGTAGGGCGGCCAGGAGATCGTCATCGCGGTCGTGCCCTGAAGGAACGCGGCGAGATTGTCGACGAAATTCCACTGCTCCACGCCCGGAGGCATGAACTTGTTCTCCGCCACCATCTGCTTGAACACCTTGAGGCCGACGTCGCCGTTCACCGTCGCCTTCATGGTGTCGGCATTGAAGAACTTGCCGCCCTCCATGCGGAAGCGTTCCTGGAACATGTATTGCGGATAGGGCGCGGTGCGGAAAAATCCGGCGCCGTAGACCTTCGGCGCCATCTTGTCGGTGATGAACTGGCCGATCTCGTCGAACTGTTTCCAGTCCTTTGGCGGAGCCAGCTCGTAGCCGAACTTGGCCTTGAACTCGTCCTTCATCTTCGGATCTTCGAAGATGTCCTTCCGGTAATAGAGCAACATCACGTCGCCGTCGTCCGGGAAGCCGTAGATCTTCCCGTCATACTGCATCTGGTTGTCGCGATAGGCGGCCGCGATGTCCTGCAACTCGTCGCGGTAGCCGAACTTGTCGGCATATTTGTCGAGAGGCTCGAGCGCGCCGGCACGTGCTAGATCGGGCATCCAGGATGGGATGACGTTCAGCGCGTCATAGGCTCCGGCGCCCGATTTGAAATCCTGCATGATCTTGGTGAACATCTGATCGGTCGGCACCTCGACCACCTTCACTTTGATGCCGGTGAGCTTCTCCCATTGTGGTCCCGAATAGTTCAGCGGGTCCAGAGACTGGAGGCCGGCCTCCCAAACAATGCTGATCGTCGTGCCCGCGTACTTCTTCGCAGCTTCCACCGCAGTGTCGGCCGCGTCCTTGTCGGCGGCCGGCGCCGAGGCGCAAGTGAGCGCGAGGACACCCGCCGTGCTGAGAAACGTCCTGAACTTCATGCCTTCCTCCTCCTCTCCTGAGCGTCGCAAGTCGATAAGCCGACTTCGGAGCGCTTCTCACGTGATCTTTGGCCCGTTAGCCCAGCCGTGGGCACGAACAGGCCCTGTCAGCACCACGGGCGCCGAACAAACAAATTCACCTATGTCAAGGATTGCGACGCGGCTGATCGTTCTCTCTGTTCGTTCTCGCAAGCCGAACAACCGCGATTTGACTTTGTAGAACTGCGCCTCCCCAAACTTTTGATTTTGACGCTAGTCTGCGTTGTGACGGAACTGGGCGACAAATGAGAATTTTGCAAGAAAAGATGAATTGCATTCACCTCTACTGCTGTGAGTCTTCAAAGAGAAAGCGGGCTATGCCCCCTGAGGCGACACGCGACCGAACAATAGGTTCAAAGCCCGTGACCCGCGGTCGTGAAGTAGAACCGATACCTTTTGCAAGGGAGGTCCGTGCTCGTACCCGTTATTGGAGGTGTGGTCGCCGTGTCTCGGAAGCAAAGCCTTCCTCTTCACCAGATTTTAGCCGATCGCAGCTTCAGGGGCCTCAGTGACTTTGACGATGACCTGGGAATTTCCTGCTCTACCAATCGCAACAATCGGGTGTTGCGAGTCCCCGAGCTACGCTTCGGCGGCTGTTCGAGGATTTTGGGCGCATTGGACAACGCCTCCGGTCCTTGCTGCTGTCCTTTTTCCGTAGATGCCCGGATTGTCAATTTCGGAGCACAGCGTTCTACTGGAGGAACACCGGCGGGGGATTTCATACTTAAACTGTTTTTTCGCCAAATTCCGGTGGCGAGGCCGCGAGAATGCATTGTCTCGCGGCCTCATTCATTTTCGCAGCCAAAGGTAATCCCTTCCGAAACGAAGCCGGGCCACCTTTCTTCGCAATAAGGACGAGTGTTTCCATCGCGGCATCGCATTCAGGCGCGTCATACTCGGCTATGGTGGGCACTTTCCCGCCCGTGGGGAGTCGTCGCTTATCGCAAACCGTGTGGACGAACCAGGCCCTGAATCGGGCAAAGCGAACGTGATCCTGCCATTGGTCAGAAGTCCGCTGGGACCAGCCAGGGCCAACTATCAGCGCCAATTGTCGGCCTTGGACCAATGTCGACAACTCGACCCTTCACCACGCGATGAAATGCCCGCAGCCCCCAAGTTGGGATTCGGCACGGGTCTTGCTCGGTTCAGGATAGCATCACCGCTCCTCCAGATGCGGTGATGTTAGGGGCGAGCTCGGCGTCGCGTCGCCGCTTGCGTCTGGTCCGCCCCGCCGGTTTGCTGTCAGGCAATATGAAACAGAATCTTCGAGCAATGGCGATCGGACACTCAGGCGCTCCGCCGCCATATCCTCCGCGGGTACGAACACGAAGGCCCTAAGTACCACTGATTTAGTGTCTCCCTAAACGGGCGACGAGACTGCCATGCGAAGAGATCTTTGCTCCCGGCAAGAGTTTGAAAGTGTCCCCGCCGTTTTGGAGCAGCCGCGCACGCATGGCTCCCGGCCCGACTTCGCCGCCTAAACGGCAATGCATGACCTTCCAATGTCGAAACGCTAGAGCAAAGATGCAGACTGGAACGGTAATCTCGTACAGCGTTGAAAAGGGCTGGGGCTTTATCCGGCCTGACGACTGCAACGGAACGGATTTGTTCGTGCACATGTCGGACCTTCGCGACTGCGCAGGGGCTGATCTGGTGCCGGGTAAGCGCGTGACTTTCGATCTTCACTTCAACAAACGGCGCTCGAAGTACAGAGCCGTCCAGGTCAGGCTAATCGATTGAAATATCTCGTTCCTAATGAGGCGCGCGCGTTACATATCATTCATAGTGCAAAGGCGGCGAGGGATCCATGCATAAGTTCATTTGCGGGATCATAAACGAGACATCGACGTTTACGACGGTGCTCGCCCTCGAAAGCGCGGGACGCTAAGCTGATCGATATCGATGATCTTCATCGTATGCGGGAGCAGCCAGCCTAGCTCGCCCGTGCACACACACCGACCCAATCCTTAAGCGAATCCCGATTGATGGAAAAGCCTCCCATCGTTCCTTCAGGGCGGAGCCCCAACGAACGCCGGCTTCTTGCTCGCGATCAAGCGCTACCAAATAAGATAGGAGAGACATGTTGCCGGTTGTGGTACTTTCCGAAGGCTCTTGGTCGGATCTGACCACGCAGCGCGTTGCAATCCTGTTCAGACTAGGAGACGTTGAATGCCTGCGAGAAGGATAGAAGACGGGAAACCCGAATGGCAAACAGGTCCAGAGCCCGAACTGGCCGCCCAGGCATCAGCCTCTGAAGCGGGTGGCGCCGCGGACGGTGTTGGAGAATCGGCGACAGCCGTATCACGCCTTTCATTTACGTCTCCGGAATGGAAAAAGTCTATCGAAGAGACCAAACCTATTCGCTGCGGCATTGAAGGACGGGCCAAAACTGACTGCTTCTTCTCTGTACGCTCAATGTTCTGAAGAATCTTGCCGATTCGAAAACTCCCTCTGACGTAATGAAGTGCCACCTGGATTTCGCGGCGCAATTCTGGTCGAAATCGTTCAGCGAAGGCTCAAAGATAAGAGAGCGCCGCCATCATCTGCAGCAAGGTAGGCAATCCGCCAAGCGGGAAATAGGGCGCGATCGCGCTCTATCTCCGAGGCTGTGCGTGGTGACGTGCACGGTCATCGAAAGCACCAGGAGCTTGGAAGCAGCATGCAGCTTAACCCGCAGCACTTGACGCTGAACCAACTTTTGGCGGGCCGGTTATTTCGCATACCGGATTATCAACGCGCATACGCTTGGGAAACTAAGCAAAGATTCGCGAGGTTCAGAAGACCAAGCAAGACCATTTTCTTGCAACGGTAGTGTGTCTCGCTCGGGAGCGGCGCTTGATCGTTGCGACCGAATTTACAGCCGTTGAAGTGGTTGACGGACAGCAACGATTAACAACATTCGTCATCCTATTAAAGGCGATCGAAAAGGCGTTAGCGTCCACCGGTGATGAAAACAGGATCAAGCAGGAGCTGCACGAGCAGCTGGTCAAAAGCGACGACCACTCACTAGCGCTCCTGCAAACGAACCATGACAGCACGCACATTTTTGTAGATTACATCCGAGAAGGTATCCTGCGCAAGGATGCTGGCGAGACGGCAGCAGACAAGAACTTGATAGACGCTGCAACGGAGTGTGAAGCATTTGTGGAAGACTGGAAGAAGTCTGCCTCGCTCATTGAACTCGTCGCTCTTTTGAGAAACCGCTTGTCGATGATCTACCACGAACTGACGGATGAGTCGGCGGTCTATCGAGTTTTCGAGGTTCTGAACAGTCGCGGTTTAGACGTGAGGTGGATCGATAAGTTCAAAAGCCAACTCATGGGATTGATCTTCCTGCAGACGAACCAGAGCGCAGAACCTCAAGGGAGATGCAGAGCATTTGGCAGGACATTTATCGGGTGCTTGGGCTTAGAAATGCTCTTGGAGACCAGGCCCTCCGGTTCGCTGGCACTCTAAGAAGTTTTCAGAAGCTAAATCGGCTGCAATCAGAGGAAGATGCAGCGGCAACGCTTGTAGACCGATCAAGCGGAGGGCTAGCTAACACGGTAAGGCGCGCTGGTTGCATTCGATTATTGTCGCGCTGGACAGACTTGATCTCGATGCGCGCCTCAACGCGGTGACTAGCATTGTGCACGCTCGCTTTGTTGCAGCGTCAAGTAATAGTGAGACAATTCCCGCCCGATATCGAGCGATCCCTCCTCACACCCGGTAACGGTCTGTTGCTGCCGTCTATTCGTTCGAACCTGAAGCCCCTTTCGGAAAATGCACTCAACTCCGCATTACGCCGGATGGGCTACAGCAAGGACGAGATGACCGCACACGGGCTTCCGGTCAACAGCCTCCACTATTTGCAACGAACGGCGTCTCGCGGACGCAGAAGTTATCGAGGTCGCTCTGGCGCACCAGGACGAAGATGATGTTCGACGAGTGTACAACCGCGCCCTTTATCTCAAAGAGCGAACGGTTTTGATGCAACGGTGGGCAGATTTACTCGATGAGTTCCGACAGCATTTGTCATCTAATAAACAGTTGAACAACAAAATCGGGTAGCAAACTGCCTTCTTGATCGAAGCCCTTTCAGCAGTTGGCGCCCCGTCGCGCTTCTCAGTAGTTACCGTCAAGTTCTTCGAAGGCTCGACTACTACCAGACTTGACAGTAACCCCGGACAACCGTGACAGCTAATCTCGCGAGACTGATTAGCAGTCGGCGCGAAGCATGTCGGAGGAGCCTTCAATCGTGCTGACCGCCGCCGAAATTGCGGACGCCAAAAAGCGCGTCAGGTATCAACATGCAAACGTTCTCCACGAGAACGACGACAGCGTCAGGATTGCTTATCAATGGCTAGACGCGCAAATAATAACCAAGAGAAAGCTGCGCCTAGCGTGCCCTTTGAAGGAGATCATCGAAATTTGGGGCGGCACGTCGCATCGTTCGATGTAGAAGTTGCGGCTGAAATGCACCCTCGAATCCGAGGGACATACCCTCAATTCAATATCCGCTCTCGCATTACCCTTCCTTCCGATCGTCGTCTTGCAAACATCACCGAGGCGAGACGCAAGACCCTGCAATCGCCGTTGTGGGGATCGCGAGCTGTCGCTCAAGCACTGTGGAGCGTACTTAATGCTCAGCTTGCTCGATTCGTTTGGCATTGAGCCGCAGATGGCGCACGAAGCGCGGCTGCTTGGCCGCGCAGACGTGGTCCGCCAAGCCCGCGACATGATCGCTCGCGTCACCTGCGAATGTTGACCGCCGCCGACAAGACCCAGTCGATCCAGTTGGCTACGGGCCGGCTCGATATCGCCGTGGACAAGGCGGCCTGGCCGCTGGACAGCCTTTGCGCGTTTGCGGCGCGCGAAAATCCGCGGCGGGGGTTCCTGGTCGTATCCCGCGTCCTAGGGCGCTATTTGCCCGCCACGCCGCAGATGATGCGGGAGAGCGCCCGCGATCTCGCGGCGCGGCTTCCTGACGATCTGCCGGGGCCGGTGCTCGTCGTCGGCCTGGCCGAGACCGCCGTGTGCCTTGCCCAGACGGTGCACGAGGAATTTCGCCTCGCAACGGGCCGGGTCGACATCCACTTCCTGCATTCGACGCGACAGCAACTGGATCATCCGTTGCTGTGCCGCTTCGAAGAACCGCACAGCCATGCCTCCGCGCATCTGATCTACAGGCCGGCGCTTCCGGAGCCGCGATCACTGGTATTGGTCGACGACGAGATCTCGACAGGAACGACCCTTTGCAACCTCGCCCAGGCGCTCGCCACTGCTTGGCCGCGGATCGAAGCGATGGCGGTAGCGACGCTGACCGACTGGTCGGCCGGCAAGGCGTGGCAAGCACGCATGCCGCGTCCCACGTGCATCGCGGCGCTGCTGCGCGGACGCATGGAGTGGACGCAGGAGACGACTCCGGTGCTCAACAGCGCGTTCGATACCGCTGCCGCTTCACTCGGGCGCATGGCGACGCATCGCAATTTCGGTCGGCTGGGACTCGACCGGCCCGTCGTGCCCGAACCCGATACCGCTGTGCCCGAGGTCCTCGGCCCACTGCGGATCATCGGAACCGGCGAGTTCACCTATCCCCCCTTCCTGCTGGCGGAACGCCTCGCAGAAGAAGGGCATGATGTCGTCGTGCAGGCGACCAGCCGAAACCCCGCACTCCCCGGTGCCGCGATGGCGACCAAGCTCCGCTTTGCCGACAATTATGGAACGGGCGTGCCCAATTACCTCTACAATGCCGACCGGGCCGATGGACGCGCGAACTGGATCGCGCATGAGACCGGCGCGGCGACAATCGACCCCGGGCTGATTGCCGCTCTCCGTGCCGAACTGATCGGCTGGACGGCATGACGCGTGCCATCGCCCTGGTCGATCTGGACGACACGCTGTTCCAGACGCTGCGCAAATGCCCGCCCGATTTGCCGGCCGACCGGTTGACGCCGCTGGGCTTCGCGCGCGACGGATCGCCGCTGAGCTATGCGACCCCGCGGCAGATGCAGTTCCTGGAATGGCTGGCCGATACGACGCATCTCGTCCCCGTCACCGCCCGCAGCCTGGACGCATTGCGGAGGGCGCGCATTCCATTCCGCGCAGCGGTGTGCGCGCATGGCGGCGTCGTGCTGGATGACAGCGGTCAGGTCGACATGGACTGGGCTGCGACGATCGCCGACCGCGCCGCGCCCTTCGCGTCGCAGCTTGCTGGCCTGGCGGAGGCGATCAGGCGCAGGGCGCGCGACCGCGGCATCGCGGTCAACGCCCGTGTGCTGGTCGAGGACGCGCTGCCGCTCTACACCGTGGCCAAGCATGAAGATGCGGATGCCGCGGCACTTTTTGCGGTGGTCGACGCTGCCGTGCCGTCCTTGCCCAAGGGCTGGACGGACCACCGCAACGGCAACAACGTGGCGCTGACGCCACCCTATCTGGGCAAGGCCCATGCGGTGGCATATATCCTACCCGGCCTCCGCGCACGCTTCCCTGATGCGCCGGTGATCGGCATCGGCGACAGCCGCACCGATGCGCCCTTCATGGGCCTTTGCGATTTCGCCATGATGCCCACCCGTTCGCAGCTGGCCGGCGGCATGTTCCATGCGGACTGAGGTCGCGCCCCCGTTCTCGGGCAGCTACGACCCGGCCGACGTCACCTTCCTGCTCAAGCCAGTGGTAATGGCCCCGACTTCCGTCGCCGAAAAGGAAGCGGCGATCCAGTCCGGCCGCCACCACTATTCGGAGATGATCGCGCCGGAGAGGGTGCCGGACGACAGCTATCTATCCCTCTATCACGCCGCGCTTGCGCGGAACGGTGCCCGCCTGGCGCAGGATGTCGCCACCCTCGCTGCGCAGCTCGCCGCACGCAGGCCGGGGCGCGAGCTGGTAATCGTCTCGCTGGCGCGTGCGGGGACGCCGATCGGCGTCTTGCTCGCGCGGACCTTGCGGGCGCACGGACATCGCGCAGCCCATTATTCAATCAGCATTATCCGCGATCGGGGTGTCGACCGCGTCGCGCTCGCGCATATCGCCGGCCGGCACGATCCGCGCGACGCGGTGTTTGTCGATGGCTGGACCGGCAAGGGCGCGATTGCCGGCGAACTTCGCGCGGCCCTGGCCAATGCGCCATTCGGCTTCACACCGGACTTAGCCGTGATTGCTGACCCTGCAGGACAGGCAGACATCGCCGCGACGGCGGATGATTATCTGATCGCCTCGGGCTTGCTGAACGGCATCGTTTCGGGCCTGGTCAGTCGCTCGATCCTCAACGCCGCGTTGGTGGGGCCGGGCGATTTCCACGCCTGTGTCACCTACCCGCAATATGCCGGTGCTGATCTCTCACGTGCCTTCGTGGACACGATCGCGCCGTTGGCCGCTGCGGCGATACCGCAACGGGTAGACGGGCACGGCGCCCGCCGAGCGGCGCTGAAACAGGAATGCGAGGCGATGATGCGGCAGTTGCTGGCGGAAAGCGGAACGCGTGACCGCAACCGGATCAAGCCCGGCATAGCCGAAGCGACGCGCGCCCTGCTGCGGCGGGTGCCGGAACGGCTGCTGGTTCGCGATTTCGAGGACGCCGATGTGGGGCACTTGCTCCATCTCGCCGCCGCGCATGCCATTCCGGTCGATACGCTGGGCGGGGAATCGCAGTATCGCGCGGTCGCAATTATCCGTAGCCTGGGCGACGACGCATGAGCCGGGTTTCCGCCCTCGGCCCTTGGCGCCCTCACAGATGCCAAGGAGGACAAATCCGGCTGGTCATCGTTTCTGCGGCATCTCGTCGATCGCGGTCTTAAGGGCGTGCAGTTGGTCGTTTCCGATGCGTGCCGAGGCCTTGTCGAAAGCGTTGCGGATTATCTGCCGGAGGCCCGCTATCAACGCTGCATGGTGCATTTTTATCGCAATGTCTTCAGCCGCGTGCCGTCGACCCGGGTCCGCGAGGTGAGCCACATGCTCAAGGCCATTCATGCCCAGGAGAGCCGCGCCGCGGCCGACGAGAAAGCCAGGACCGTCATCGCGGATCTGCGGGCAAGCCGTATGGCCAAAGCTGCTGATCTCGTCGAGCAGGCGGTTCACGAGACGCTCGCCTACTATGCCTTTCCGGACATCCATTGGCGGAAGATTCGAACGAACAATCCGCTCGAGCGCATCATGAAGGAGATCCGGCGACGAACCCGTGTCGTCGGCGCCTTCCCCGACGGCCAATCCTGTCTCAACTTGGCGGCGGCCCGGCTGCGGCTATTGCCGGAACGGCGTGGTCGACGAAATGCTACATGAACATGAAGCCTCTCTACCAACCACAGACCATGCAAACCGGAGCCGTCGCCTGAAGAATGTGCGAAAGAATCTGGACACTACCAGATTGCAGACCAACACGGTTGCCGTGCTTTGACGTTCCGAGCCTGTTTTGATCAATACCTCAAATTGATCAGCCGCTAACGTCTGTGTACAGCGGAGCATTATCGAGTATTGGGCTATATAGTAGGACTTGCCAGGCGCATCGATTATCCAATCGCCGCTAGGCGATTGTCTCGCCGAACCGCGATCGCTCCGTCTCCGCAACCCCGACCAGCTCCGACGGAGCAATCGCAACCGGCCTGCCACTGGACGGAAAGAATGTCAGCTTGACAAAACACCCCGCAATTGAAGGGCCGGCTGACATCCATCGATCTTTACACCTTTCGCCATTCGCCGCTGACGTTGGTCGATGAGGGCTCACTTGCTCGGTCGCCAGCTTGATCTCTTCAACGCAAAAGCCGCCATATGGCGGCTTTTGCGGTATGCTTCATCACCTTTGCCGTATCGCCTTTGCTAATAATACTGCGTGGTTGCCCACGGGTTGCCCAAAAAGTGATAAAGTCTGACTAATCCCGGCTAACTTGAGTACGATTGAAAGCGTCCGATTCGTGGCTCTACTTCTAGTCTTTCGTTCTTTTTGCTCCATTTCCAAGCTCAAATCAAAGCTCGCAGATCAGGGTTCGATTCCCCGTAGGGTCACAAGACAGATGGTCTACGTTTCTCGCGCGATGTCATGATTTCGTCGCTAGAATCAAGCGTATTCTGTCGCAGAGGCTTTTTGACGTGCCTCGCTCCTTTGGATCTCCTGCCATCGGTTGCCTACCGGTTGCCCAGAATCCGTCGCCATCATTGTCTTTGGGTTCAGCATTTCGATGGCTGTCCGGAGCGTGGACGGTGCCACATGGGCGTATCTCATGGTTGTTGTTATGGTGGAATGTCCCATCAATTCCTTGATAGCCGGGAGTGGCACTCCGCGCATTGCTAGGTGAGAAGCAAACGTGTGGCGAAGCGTGTGCCAGCCGATGGTTCTAAACCCAGCCTTCCTACAGAGTTTGCGGATCGCGTAGTGCATTCGGTAGTTAGTGAACGGGCGCCCCTCCGAGCCTCGGAACACGTACCCGGTATCCTTCTTACGCCGGTAAAGCATCGTGTACACATCAATGTCGAGCGGTATATGCCGCGTGCGGTTGTTCTTTGGCGCAACGAGCGTCTTCCCACGATCATCGTATGAATGTCTCACCGCAACGGTGCGCGTGAGCCAATCGAGAGATGACCACTGAAGGCCCCTGAGCTCTCCTTGCCGCATACCTGTCCGCAGCGCCGTCAGAACCAGCTCGCGCACTAGGCCATTCGCCTGGGAGAGGAGCAACTCACACTCTTCGGGCGAAAGATAATCAATCTCGGGCAACGCCCTTTTTGGCCATTTGATCTTCGGTGGCGCTTCCTCAAGCTCAAGCCACTCATATGCGGTGAGCAAGCACTTGTTTCAGGCGATTGGTGATCGTCTTGTTTGTGTACCCTTCCTGGACCTGCTGAGCTTTATAACGTTCGATGTCATGCCCCTTAATTTGTCCCACCGGCTTGCGACCAAAGAACGGGAGCAGAGACGAAGACAGAATGTACTTCTTCGACAGTTGCTCAGAATACTTGTTGTTCGGTCTTACATAGTCCTCAAACCATTTCACCGCGAACTCGGCAAAGGTCAGGTCCTTCGACCGTAGCGCTCCGATATCTATCGAATCTCCTGCTAGGTAAAGCCGCCGAGGCATCGGAAGGAGAACAGAGATTTGGCGAGCCGGTCATCAACCGAGTATTGGAAAAGTTCAGTGAGGACGCTTGGAATGAGCGCGTCGAGGAGCTGAATGTCAAATATGCAAAGGCAGAGATCGATTCAGTAAAGCGGATTCTGTTGAGCTTCCGACCTTGGTTCAAGGCGGCAGACTTCTACGTGCAGGCAAGAAGCAAAGACGCCGATCCGAACATTAAAGCGCAGAGAACCTGACCTGTCGAGTGCTGGCCTTCGTCAGTTACGTGAACACTGGGCCTACCGGGGCGACCTAAATTTCGACCCGACTGCATGGATGGTCATTCATCGCGCGCTCTGGCCCCAGTTGCGATTGGGGCGCATTCAACCAAATCCGGCGACGCTCAAGGCCACGGAGCACCGAAGAGGCTCCGTTCGTCCGCGAGATGGCGGGCAGGTCTGATGATCTAGGGCCTATTGGGGCCTAGCCATGCCACTCGCCATCGGCTCCACCGCCCAGACGTTCAGAAAAACACTTTGCTCTTCAACAAGTTCTGCCGGTCGGGCAGCAGAAAATAGCACGGGACGTCAGGACCACACGACTTGGCAAGTCCGCCAAAATGTCTTCGTCCGCGCGGCATGCGAGCTGAACATCCCGGCGTCCACCGCATCCCCGCTCTCGACGTTCGTGCCGATCGCGAGTGGTGCCGTCTTGGGGTGTCCGAGGACCTCTTTGGCGGCGAGTTTTGGCGCCGGTCGTTCCGTCCGCGCGCAAGTCTATGAAAGGTCCCTTCCCAAGAAGGGTGCCGCAAGCCCCGCTCGGCAGGTCGCGTCAATCGAATCGCATTTGACGAACGTTGAAGCGAACATTCGGCGACAACTCTGACAGCGAAGTTGTTGGGGTTTACGAAGAGTCGTTCAGCGCCAAAGAACCTCCCACAGTTCGGTGAGATGCTCGCTCAGATCGAAAAGGCGCAGCCCTCGAAATCATCGCGTGCTGCCAGGCGCCACTAGCTTCGGTGGTCAGCCTGCCACAAGCCAAGCACGCTAAGTTGTATCGCTGAGAACGAAAGCCGGGTACCTACCAGTAATGGTGGGCAGTTAAACCACAGCCGACGTCTAAACTGGTCACTCAGGCCGTATGGATGTATGTGGGAGAGACCAGAGTGGCCAGACTCGCACGCATTCGTTGCATCAACAAGACCGACAGGATGAACCCCCACGAGAGGGTTAGAAGTGTCGGCGGAGTATATTCAAACGGAACTCAATGGAAGCAATCCGTAGGTCAAACGATCCGAGACATCGAAAGCGGAGAATGGGAGCTCTATGTCGAAGAAGGCGGCCTCACTGCTGGCGTGGTGGTGGCAAAACACAATGGGCTCAAGTACATCAAGACAACGGTGGATGGCATTCAGCCGGACAATCTTCTTTCGCTCCCCGAGTGCCCGGGAGTGTCGCGGTCGACGCCTTAGCGACAAAACGAGTCGTGAGTGCGATAAGCCGCACACGGCGCGCAGTTGCCTTGAAGCAAGTTTGGCCGCGCGCCGTGTGCGAGTCCGAAGGTGCCCATCCAGTAAAGTGACATACTCTCGCCGGATGATATGCCACTACGGCCCTTCGGATGACGCCATCATGATCGCGCAAGCTGACGGCAAGCTGACGGAGAGGGCGGCACAAGTTGCGCCCATTGCTAAGGTCGTTGCATCGCCAGCTACGTAACCGTCCAGTGAAGCTTTCAATTGCCGACAAATGCTTGATTCGATGGCGGTAGTCCTGACGGGGTGTGAGCTGGTTCACTGCAAGCTTGAATATTTGCCAACCGACGTACTTAATCTCAGCACAGATTGCCTCCCGTTCCTCGGCATCCGTTTCGTAGCACGTGTAGGAAACGGCATTGATTGGCGATGTTCGACCGGCAGTGATTGGCCGCTTGTCCGGCGTGCGATGCGTGTTGTGTGCGACGAGGCGGACCACCACACGCTTCGCAGAAGCCCTGGTCCTGGTCGGGCTCCATGTCGGCGGTGTGGTTGCACCCTTCACTCATGCAGATCGCGGGGCTCGCGCCATTGAGGAGAGCTGCCAGCAGAAGATCGTCAAGGTCTTGGAAGCCTCGCTGGTCGCAAAGCGTCATCAGCTTTTGAGCTTTTTGGGAAAGAGCAATATTGGACATCGTGTCCTCCTCGCTGCGGGCACCCGAACCATTCGGATGCTCGATCGCGAGGCGGACGCCGAGCGTCCATCACTGGGCCGGGATTTAGAGTAAATGCCCAATCGACCGTATGGATGCTCGTCGCGGCGGCAGCGCAGTATGTAGCGATGGGTCCGGACTTATGCATCGCAGCAAAGCAAACAATATTCGATCACTTCGTACGCGCTGCCGAGTTGACACGAGTTCGCCTAGCTTTACATTTCTGGACCTGAAATGCGGGTCAGCATCTTCACGTGCGGTCCCGCCCGTTTGAAGATCGGCTCCCAAAAGGCATAGGCCTTCTCGGCGAAACTCGCGCTTACGGTGAACTTCGTGAGCGCCCCCCGATATGCGGCCTGTCGCCGGCAGCCCTGCCCCTCGACAAGGTGCCAGATGAATTGAGCGACCTGGCGCGCGTACGTGCTCGGACGACCTCGGTGGTTGGGTACGATCTCTAGCCGCATGGTCCCGGTGTCGCGCGTCTCCGGTTCGGTGATATTGGCAAGCCAGATGAAGATTGATGGATCAATGCTCGCGGCATAGCCGTCGCGCTTGAGCTGCTGATTGATCATAGAGAACGCGCTGGCGGCTTCTCTGAAGCATTCGCTCAGGATGAAGTTCGCCTGATTCTCCAGCTTGCCGCTCCGAAGATCGTCCAGCAATCTGACCGCCTCATCAGTGAGCCGCCGCATGTATCGCGGTTGCGGCTGCCCTGCGCTGTCGGCTGGTTCCTTCTGCACCGCGCGGAACTCCGTTGCGGCTCCTTTGAGAACGGTCATAAAATTGCTTTCAAGATTGGAGCCGCCGATCTCTTTCGACGCCGCTTCGCCTCCCACCCGTGTCTCTACGGGGTCCTTTGCATGGTCCAACGCAGTATTCAGGCTGGGTTTGATGTTTTCAAAAGCTCTGTTTTGATAATCCTCGGCAATCTTCACCATCATCTCGGTGGTAGTATCGGAATCTAGGAGTTCGTCCTTGCGCGGCGCGGCCGCATTCCGAGATTCAAGCACCGCAACGGGACTCGGAGCCATCGCTTGCCTTGCAAGGATTGTTTGATCAGACGTCTTCTCGCCTGTGTGATCCGATCGCGGATTGGAAGCAGCAATCCCGCTGGACAACACAAACAGGCCATCGTCAACGGCTCGGCTCGCCGCCGCGGTAAGCTCCACGAGCGAGCGTCGCGCACAACGCGTTTGGCTAGCACGCCGCCTTTTTTGCGTGTGGCTCATGATCTAACGATCCCTCGACAAGCTTTTTCAAGACCCAGCGCCACAGCTCACGAACTTCCTCCGAGGCTCTTCCCTCTTGTGCAAACTCGGTCACGCCCAATCCAGTCCCCAGCGCGTCCTGGTGGTCGTTGCGCTGTCCGACGTAAGGAAGCGCTAGCACGCCGAGCGAATTGAGCGAAGTTGCAGCTTCGCTCAAACGGCAGCCCCGCGGCGGGGTCTGATTGAGGACGAACGCAAATCGGCGATTGAACCTACGAATAGCAACCAGCGTCGGTATTGCAGCTTCGATGTCGGCGGGACTCGGACGCGTCGGGATCAGGCAAAGATCGGCCTTCGTGATGGCGTGCGCGGCCAGCGCATTGTTCGTGGCGGCAGTATCGATGATCGCAAGCCAGATCCCCTCAGCTTCGAGGCGGACCAGCGCCCTTTCTATCTCGGCAGAATCGGCGACCCGAACGACCCGCGGAAAGGGATTGCCGCGCCGCTCCTTCCATTTTGAAATCGTGCCCTGTGGATCAGCCTCGACAAATGCGACGCGCTCCCCGTTCTCCATTGCCGCGACTGCAAGTCCGACGGCCAGCGTGCTCTTGCCGCTTCCGCCTTTCTGGGTGACCAGAGCAAGGACGTACATCTCCTGCGCATCCCGGATAAGCAACTACATGAAACGCACGTGTCGTCGAAAAAATTGAGCCTACCGATCGATGACCTACCACTCCCCGTCGTGAATCGCATCAAGAGCGAGCGTGGAACTCACAACCAAATCAAGGCCATGCCACTAACGATATACCGCGCTATGCGTCGTCCAACGCCGGCCGGTCCAGACATTGAGCCACTCGCGGACATCCCACGGCCAAGCCCGAGCGTTTAAAGATGGCGCAAGGTCCGCTCGAGGTTGAGGGACCACTGGATGGAGACCGGAGAACTCTTCGGGGAGAAGGGCGAGCCTCCTCGATAAACTCGATCGGCGTCGGATAACAAGGGATCGCGGATCTCTCCGCGGCTCGTGCCTCGTCCGGGTGATGTCTCTCGTGGGTCATTTTCGACGGTTTCAGCGGAGATTGTCGGCTGGCTGATGTCCGCTTCTACCCCGTAAGCGTCCAACCGGGGACTGCCCGGAAGCGTTGCGTCTGGCCAGACCTCTGTGATTCAAGCTTCCAAACTGGGGCTCGAATCATGCGCTACGAACTCGCCGATTATGAATGGATTGCCATCAAGCCCATGCTGCCGAACAAGCCGCGTGGCGTTCCTCGGGTTAACGACCGTCGTGTTCTCAATGGCATCTTCTGGGTCTTGCGCTCTGGAGCACCTTGGCGTGATCTGCCCGAGATGTTTGGTCCGTACACCACACAACCGCTTCGTCCGTTGGCGGCGGGCTGGTGTCTGGGGCCGCATCATAGACGCACTTGCTGCTGCCCACGATGCCGCTGTCCAAATGATCGACACCTCGATTGTCCGCATGCATCAGCGTGGAGCCTGCATCACTAGGAATCGGCGCCAATCGATCGGAAGGTCACGCGGCGGCTTGACGAGTAAGATCCACGCGGTGGTCGATAGCAATGGTTTGCCGGTACGGTTGGCGTTGAGCCCCGGCGAGGCCCACGACGTTCGACTTGCCGGAAAACTGCTCTTTCGCCTGAAGCCCGGGTCAATGCTGCTTGCCGACCGTGGCTATGACGCCGACTGGATAAGAGAGCTGACATGAAAAAGGGGGGCGGGCCAACATCCCCCCGAAAAGCAATCGCGGCGTTCCGATCTGTTTCAGCCCGTACCTTTATCGCGGTCGCAACCAGGTCGAACGGTTCTTCAACAGGATCAAACAATGTCGTCGTGTGGCGACGCGCTACGACAGACTTGCGGGAAACTACCTCGCCTTCGTCCAACTCGCATCTATCCGGCTATGGCTGGCCGCGCGTTATGAGTCCACGCCCAAAAATTTCTGAATGAGAGTTGTGTTCACCAGTAAGTTGCACGACACTCAGGATATAACTAGGAGACGAATCATGGCAAAGCTGTCTGGGAAAGTAGCAGCGCGGATTACAACCCAGCTGAAGAGATATCAAGGTATCTTATCGAGCCTGCAAAAGCGCGACGTCAGCGAAGCCGACACGGTCACGGTGATCAACGATATGCTTTCCGAGATCTGCGGCTATGACAAATATCTTCATGTCACCAGTCAGTATTCAATACGCGGCACGTACGTCGACTTAGCCGTCAAGGTCGACGAAGAGATTAGATTCCTCATTGAGGTCAAAGCGGTCGGAATCGAACTCAAGGACGCTCACGTCAAACAAGCCATAGACTATGCCGCCAATGAGGGAATCGAGTGGGTTGTACTCACAAATGGCGTTAATTGGCGAATCTACAAGGTTCACTTCGGGCAGCCGATCGAAAAGATCCTCGTTTGCGAGCTGGACGCGATCGAAGCCAGCGCGAAAAGCCCAGAAGCTCTTGAGTGTTTCGGCAATCTGAGTCGCGAGGGATTTTCCAAGGGCACGATGGCAGAGTTCCTTCTGAATAAGCAGGTGACGAACAAGTTCACTGTAGCGGCGGTATTGCAGACCGATTTTATCTTGGAAGTCTTGCGACGTGAGATTCGCCGAATGAGCTCCGGTGTTAAGGTTGAAGTCCAATATCTAAGGTTATTGCTTCAGGAAGAAGTCATTAAGCGCGACTTGATCGAGGGTGACGAAGCGAATGCCGCCCTACAAAGTATACGGCGTCTACAGCGAGCAGCTACGCGCAAGAAAGCCGCGGCCAAGACAACGGATGACGCTCCAATCGTTGCTCCAGTTGAGGATGCTTCAGCCTCTCCACCCAGAGCAGTGGCCGCTTCATAGTGACGGTTCAAGTACACGCGCAGAGCTTCCCGGATCAGTTCGGAGCGCGTCCGGCGCTGCTGCACTCTCACCTGCTCAAGCTCGGTGAGCATCTCGGTGGCAGCGAGATCGAAAGAGTTGACGTGGTCCGCGACATACATCGGAATCTATTGGCTGCTGATTCGAATGCACAAATAGAGCTTATGCCAAATCGGAAAACTATGACTCAGCCGCGCGGCCTTTTTAGCTTTTCGCACTAAGCGCGAACAAGTAACACTCGGCTGGGAGTCGACGACGTTCGAACTCCGAGACGAACTTTGAACAGATTGGCAAAAGCCATATGGAGCTGGTCTAAGACCGAAGAAGGTCAGCATACCATGGGATGCATCACGGCGATTCTGAATCGGGGTCAGAAGACGGTAGGTCATTTCAGTTGCCTCGAGCCGAGTGATCGCCTGCCATACACCTGTTCATAGATCAGGCTGAAGTTCGTGCATGTAAAAGAACATGAACTCCCGGAGAGTTCTGCGCACTTGCGGTGCTGGCCGCTTCTTCCTCGCAAGTGGGGCAGCCATCTCCTTGGCCTTGGCCTTAGTTATTCTCGGCATAGCGCTTTGCAAGCTCGTCAGGCTCTATGTTCTTCTCTCAGGCAATTGCAGACGCGACAACCATAAGCAGTTCGGCCCGCAGCAGTCCATTCCCTTGCCGCCCAACCAATCCTAGTAGGTGCGCTCACCGGTCTTTCCGGAGATGATCCGACGCGAGTAAAGGTCTAACAACGGCGGTTTGGAGTGCGGTTGGCGTCGCGTTAGGAATGTCTCGGCGGGATCGTTAGTGACCTACCTCGTGGGCGTCGGCGGTGAGTACCGAGTGCAGGGCGAGCTTGGCGCGCGCCGAGCCGGCTGCTTGAGGCGACCTGCAAGCTCGGCCCTGCGATCTTATGGCTGGTCGCGACAAGGCAGGGCGAGAATCTCGTAGGTGCGCCATGCGGCGGCGCAGCTTTCGCATCGGAGCGCCATCATGACAAATTCTTCTGATATCCTGCGCCATTTTCGACCCGGTCCGGACATCGCTTCACTATCGAAGTGGGGCTGGATGTTCGCCCTCGGCGCAGTTTATCTGAGCACTGGTTTCGTGGCGCTCGGCAGCGTCGCGCTCGCGACCGTAGCGAGTGTGCTACTAGTTGGCGCGATGATGATCATCGCCGGCATCGCCGAAGTGATTAGTGCCTTCCAGGTTAAGACCTGGGGCAAGTTCTTGCTGTGCGCTCTTTTGGGGGCGCTCTACATCGTTGCCGGCTTTGTGACATTTGAAAATACTGCGCTCGCCGCTGCGCTGCTTACAGTGGTGCTCGGCGCATCGCTGGTCGCCGCTGGCATCGCGCGCCTGATCCTGGCATTCAGCATGAAGCGCGCAACGGCCCGGTTATGGCCGGCGATATCCGGCGTCATCACCCTGCTGGTTGGATTGCTGATCTTAGCACGTTGGCCGATCAACAGCGTCTACATTCTGGGCCTGTTTCTCAGCCTCGATCTAATTATGGCAGGTGCGAGCTGGATCGGAATCAGCTTCGGCCTGCGCCGCAGTTCGCTCGTGTCGCAGGCACGATCGCCGGCTTAATTGCTGCTCCCTTGGTTTCGAAGGAGAAAAGCATGCAGGACCACCGCAATTTGGGGTATGTAACCCCACCCGCTGAGATTGCATCTCTTGCCAGCCTTTTCGCCCGTAAGCTAGCCTCGTACCCTTTAATTGTTGACACTGCGCAACCGCGCATCGTCTCGGCTGACGCTGCCAGCACGGCTGCGCGACGCGCCGCCTCCGGGCTGGCGTATCGTTGCAGGCCGGCTTTGCATCACGGGTCGGCTTTGCGTACCGCGAAGCGATTTCCTTGAAAGACAGATCATCGTTATCAAGATAGGCCCGTCCCGTGGCCAAAAGCCTTGACGTGTCCCATTCCGTTTTGCTGTGCGGTCCAATCATCCGCGCTGCCTTCATATTCCAAATCGGCGTTGCCGATCCCCCTTCGGGGTAGCGGGCCGTCGGCGGCATGACGCCCCCTTAAATGGCGGCGGCAGCCGCGCTGCTATGCTCGATCTGGTCGGAGACGCGAGGGCTGTCGTTGCGCAGCCTGCCGGCGAGATTTGAAATTGAGCTTTCTGCTGGTTGCGCCTGGAGCGCCGGGCCAAGATTATCAATGCCGGTCCCAACCACCGAGACGCGGACCGAACCTTCCAACCGCTCATCAAAAGTGGCGCCGATGATAATATTGGCATCCTGGTCGGCCTCTTCGCGAATGCGGCTAGCGGCCTGGTCGATCTCGAACAGTGTCAGGTCCTTGCCGCCAGTGATAGAGATGATGAGGCCACTGGCTCGCTTGATCGAGGGGTCTTCGATCAGTGGATTGGAAATCGCGGCTACGGCGGCTTTGAGCACACGCGATGGGCCAGAAGCCTCGCCCCTGCCCATCATCGCCTTGCCCTTTTCGCGCATGATCGAGAGAACGTCGGCAAAATCGAGATTGATCAAGCCCTCCTTGACTATAAGGTCGCTGATGCAGGCCACACCCGAATGGAGCACTTGGTCAGCCAGGGCGAAAGCTTCGGCGAAGGTGGTCTTCTCGTTGGTCACCCGAAACAAGTTTTGGTTTGGAATGATCAGCAGGGTGTCCACCGTCTTCAGCAGATCCGCGATGCCGGCTTCGGCAAGGCGCATTCGGCGTTGGCCCTCGAATTGGAATGGCTTTGTGACAACACCAATGGTTAGAATGCCAAGCTCACGCGCGGTCTTGGCAATAACAGGCGCTGCCCCGGTGCCGGTGCCGCCGCCCATGCCAGCGGTAACGAACACCATGTGTGCGCTGGTCAAATGATCACGGATGGCATCGATTGCCTCTTCGGCCGCGGCGCGCCCGACGTCAGGCTGCGAGCCGGCCCCGAGTCCTTTAGTCACCTGGGTGCCCATCTGGATGAGGCTCTTGGCCTTCGACATCGCGAGCGCCTGTGCGTCTGTATTGGCGACGACGAAATCGACACCCTGCAAGCCGGCCGCGATCATGTTGTTGACGGCATTGCCCCCGGCGCCGCCGACCCCGAACACGATAATGTGCGTTTTTAGCCCGCGAACATCGGTGATGTTGGTCATCTTCGGCCTCACGATTGCGTCGGTAAGCTGGGAAATGAGATGACTCGAAATGCTACCTCCAAGCATTGCGATCTGCTTTGACCAAGTCCGCGGCTAGATGGCCCAGTCTGGAACCGGCTCGTCCGTGGCCGTCGATCGAGCCACCAGCTTGGACACCGGCCCGCAGAGAGCCTTCAAGCCGCGCCGTCATCTCCTTGGCCGCCGAAGCCTCAGCAGTCGCCCGTAGCACTTCAGCCATTAGGCGCTCGCGCTCGAGATCGCCCGATGACCAGCTGCCGTCGCCTCGAGCCGCGCGATCCCTGCCTGCAACGCCAGATCCGCTCGCAGGGCGTTGTTTGGCTGTCGACCACCGGTTCGCCGTGGCTTAGCCGCATTTCGGCGAGATCAACGCACACCAACGCGTTGCCATCGTCTGAAAGTGAGCGCGGCAACTGACGCCGCTTGGCAAGCGAACGAGCGGGCCCTGGCAAGATTTTCAGGCGGGCAGCAAGTGCGAAATAGGTCAGCCTCTCAGTTGGCATCGGCTGTCCTCCTGGGAGCGTACCGGGCAGTGTGCGCAGATCGCTAAAGGTAGGCCGTCATGGTTAAGAGATTCTTAACGCGCAAGCAGACCGATCTTCCGGCGGCGCGCGGGTGGGAGCAGTCTTCATTCCCTCGTACGCCTCTCCTTTAGCTAACGCGGGATGGGCGTGATCATGTGGAGTCAATATGGGTTCTGATCACCCGCGTTCGCGCAGTAAACGACCACCGGACTAGCTAGATGACTTCGTCGGGCTTCGACGCTGTTCTAAGTAGGACCCTGCCAAATTGGGATAGGTCACGAACGGTAGTTGTCCGGAATTCCCTCAACCTCAGGATTGCTCTAGTATACTATCGCGGCGGTTGTTGCATTTCGGAACCTGTGGGAAGCGCCAACAAAGCGGAGGAGAGCGTGAGTCTGGAGCGCCAGTACCGAGAGCTAAAGAAGTTGCAAGAAAAGGTCCGTCAATGGGAAGGAAAGAATTGGTCCAGGCGGTCGATTGAAAGGCAGTCGCTGTGGCGAGATGTTTTTCTCTCAATGCCGGGACACATCACCTCCGAGCCCTGCCTGGTACGTGATCTCTTAAATAGAGGCGCTGGCATTCAGCTTAATGGACTCACGCTTCTGCCGACCGAGTTTTCGCTTTCCTTCGATGAGTTTCGCACCACCTACCCTTGTCGCCTCATCTGGCAACAAGGAGACTTCATCGGGGTGGCATTCCAAAACACGGGCCAGTATTCAACCCTCGTGGAGCCAAGATAGAAGGTACATTTTGCGCTAGAATCGCCCTGTTGGTGAGGTCGCTTCTGGCCCATCGCGACATTTGCTGCGGTTGCATAATGCTGTCGGAAGCTGCTCATTTTCCGGTGGACAGCCGTTGGTTACGATAGCAATTTGCTCGTTGTTTCAGACGTGAGATTTTCTTATGCGCGATTGGCACCTGCCGTTTTCTCGAGTGTGCTTGGATTCTACCTCAAAGCGCGAACGAATATCCTACCGCCGATTACTGTCATGCGCTGTGAACTTGACCGGTGCGTGATGCTGCTCTGCATCTGCACAACCGTCCTGATCGAGGCGTGGCTTGATCTCTGGCTCGCGGCAGTCCAGCGTCTCGCCTCGGCATGCTGTCTGTGCTGGGGGCTCCCTTTCGGGTGCGCGACTGGAGACTGGCAGGATTCGCGCTTATGCCAAAGGGAAATGGCCTGATATCGTCCACGCAGCCGGAAGACGGCTCGATCTACTGCGCGGAGAAGCTTCCCGAATTGCAAAAGGGCATAAGGTCGATTGGTGGATCGATCGTGCAGACGTCGGCACGCGCTTTTGCTTTGAAGATGCAAAATTAAAAAGACGCCTTCGCGGGTACTTGCGATAACTTCAGCGTTCGATGCTGAGACGGCTAGCCCAAAACCCCGGCGCTCGCGCAAACTGGAAGCAGCGCGAGCGCGACTCGGCGTCGTTGCGATCCTGTCCCTACCGCGCCCGCGCTGCCGGAGAGTTAGCGCGACGTGACTCGGCGCTTGGCTTGTCGCGAACAAACGCAGTCCCACGCCCCGCTAACTTTGGTGGCCAGCCTTACCATCCCAAAACTGACCACCTCGCTCGCTTCCCTGGGGTGTCGTCAGGCTCGAGGGACCGGCAAAATTCGAGCGCCAAAAGCGCTCGTAGCGCGCCTACCTGATTTGGGTGGTCAAGACAGAAATTCAGTGATGACGACGATACCACTCGCACTAGTGTCGCCCGCGCAGTTGATCGTGTATCCTGCATATGCAGTGTGTAGTTGCATTTGCTCTGCGGTGTACTATCCTTCGGGCTTCAGGACCGTCGGCGAGTGACGTGAGTAAGGTCGCTGTCTTTGCCCTGACAGCTTTCTCCATTATTATATTCAGGACGTAAGTGTTTGCAGCCCGCAACCTGTGGGGCCACGTGGATTGGTTTGTTAGTTGGATTCGATATTGGCAATATAGGACATAGCTTGGGCAGGGCGGAGTACGAGGAAGAGGTTCGAGGTTGGCTTGATCTTCAAATGGTTCGTGGTCGCTACTCATTGACGTTTATGCGCCAACTCGCTGAGATGATGGAGCAGCGATCGGGCCATGTGTTCCTAATCTACAATGAGATTGCCTCACTTGAGGGAGCCGTTCACGCACGACCAACAGGGACAAAGGATGCCCAACCGCTGGCGGGAGTGCTCAGTGGTTTGATGCACAAACACTATTTCCAGCCGGGCTCTATTCTGAAAAATATTCAGAACTTTATGAACTCACATCGCTGTGAAGCTCTGATCAAAAAGGTGCAGACGAGAGTCGAGATCCCCGACGAGCGAAAAATCAACTATCTCTTGCATACGGCGAGCATCTCGGGCCTCGAGCGAAGAAGCCAATCACGTAAGCTTACCGGAGAATGGATCGTCTATAAGAGGCACGACAACGCGAACTGCTACCTCACGCTGGGGTCGCACGCGGATACGGATGTTATCTTAGAACGAATTCTAGCTTGTCGAAGCGAATTTCCAGAACTGCGATTGCCCCGTTGAGGCGCTGTCGATTTAGTGCCCAGAATAGGTCGAATCAACTATACAACCGCTGCGTTGAGCACAGCATCAAACTTCTTCGGTGACACTTCGAGCCAGAGCAGCTCATGAAGACTTCATGAATTCCAGGCTGCGAGTTCAACGAGGACGTTCGAACTTTGCAAGGTAAAGGTGCCCAGTGGGCACAAGAAATGCTGCGTGACCTGCAAACCGAAGACGGCCAGCACATTTTGCACAATATCAGAGTTCTTCGTGAGCGCTTCGAGGCGGACATGGGGGGGCGAAGGAGGAAGCTTCTGGTGTTCGCTGAGCAAAGGTTGGGAAAGAGAGACGATAGAGTGCGAGGAGACGATGTGCCATTTCACTCGCCTCCGCTCTCGTGACCTCTTCTCCCGAGACCTCCTTGTATATGCGTCGACGTCCTTCGATGCGGTCGGGTGAGACCCTGTGGCCAGAGGGTGCATGCCGGTATCGTCTCGAGGCCGCTCATGATTCATAGACTGGGGATTATGCCACGCTGGATATATCCCCTCGCATTCATTGACGCTTCAGTGTTGCCAGGATCTTATCGACGCTCAGCCGAGCGAGCCGGAGGTACGACTGGCTTTGATGAGGATCGGGCCTAGGCAACCAACTTCTTGCCAATTCCGAGATGTTTTTCTATCGCCGCGATTCTCTCGAGTGCGTGGTCAATCTCCTTGCGGTAGCCGGAAATGTTCTCGACTTCTCTTCGAAGATCATCGAGGTCATGACGAAGCGTTCTCAATTCGGAAAGTATTTCACAAAGTTCGCGATCAATGCGCGCGAAGCCGGCATCGACCTTCTTCTCCAGTCCGCCGATCTCGTTACGAATCTCTGCCCGAATATCCTCGCCCTCTTCTTTGATAAGTCGGGCAAGCTTGTCGAAATCGGACTCCTTCTTAGTCATATCGGAAGTATAGCATGGGGCTGATTGTCATGACCCCTTAGTCGCTTGCTTGAACTGATCGAGGCTGGACGCAAATGAAGGCAGCCGCCGATAGGTGCCATCCGAGTAGCGTTGGTAACTTTGCCAAACGAGCGGATCGGCATCGGGGTCTCCAAATTGCACTAATCCATCAAAGGCCCAGCCGTCGCCAGGATTGACGCCAAACCACACATCGCAAAACCGATCGCCCTGATCATTGACAAGCTGCACGAGCCCATCCGTTTTGCCGTGGTGATCGCGCATCTCAAATCTAAAGGCTGGTGTGTAGGAGAACAGCTGCGGCATGAGTCGCTGGTTGAGTTCGCGCTCCAAGGCAGACCAAGCTATGAAGTCAACCTCAGCCTCGTCCTCATCTAATACGCGGATGCCTGCCGGGCGTCCATCAACGGGACCCCAGCGAACTCTTTGTGGGACGATCATGCTGTTTGCCGTAGCCGAGAGCCTACAACATCCGGGTGATTTCAGAGTGAACGTTATACACGGTTGACTGCTCTTCGTTCGCGAAGCATGACGTCCGTTCGAGGCATTGCGCAACGACGTGGATCGCTTGTTCGAGGACTTCTTTGGCGGCGAGTTTTGGCGCCGGTCGTTCCGTCCGCGCGCAAGTCTATGAAAGGTCCCTTCCCAAGAAGGTTGCCGCAAGCCCCGCTCGGCAGGTCGCATCAATCGAATCGCAGTTGACGACGTTGAAGCGAACATTCGGCGACAACTCTGACATCGAAGTTGTTGGGGTTGCCCATGGTGGAGACAGGAATAAAGCAAGCAGTGTGCCGAACCGAAAACGTTGCTACTACTGGGTGGGTGGTGGGGCTAGTGTCGCATTATCGACGATGACCGAAGAGGCTCCATTCGTGTGCGAGTCCGAAGGTGCCCATCCAGTAAAGTGACATACTCTCGCCGGATGATATGCCACTGCGGCCCTTCGGATGACGCCATCATGATCGCGCAAGCTGACGGCAAGCTGACGGAGAGGGCGGCACAAGTTGCGCCCATTGCTAAGGTCGTTGCATCGCCAGCTACGTAACCGTCCGGTGAAGCTTTCAATTGCCGACAAATGCTTGATTCGATGGCGGTAGTCCTGACGGGGTGTGAGCTGGTTCACTGCAAGCTTGAATATTTGCCAACCGACGTATTTCAACAGTCTGAATTGGCCCAGTTCGGTCAAGAATGGTGCGTTTCGCTAATGTGTCCGCCTGGCCGTCAGCCTATCTCTAAAGGTAGGTTTGCTGGCGTAGTGAAAGCACATTCAACCCGGCCATGGGGCCGCGCATGCATGGCAACAAGGTCACCGTGGTCCTAGCCGCAAAGAATGCGCGGGTGGCTTGGGTTATCCTCACGCGGTCCGGCTCGACCTACGAGCGGCGCCTTCCCGTATTGCCCGCTTCATTTCTCTGAACATGCCTTCGCGTTGTCATTTTCTTTCTCAGAATTCGAAGTGCTTGCTCGACGTTGTTGTCGCGAACCAAGACTTGCATCACTTAAGAGCTCGTAATTCGCCGCGTCGTCTCTGAAAGACGCAGCCCGTTCGCCTTAGCGACTTTTGCGGGAGATCGATCACCAGCAGACGCGATCAGACTCGCAGATTCTCTGCGCAGCCTTTGCGACGCTTGGCGTCGACCTTGACTTCGTAAGAAACCTTTTGACCTTCTGCCAGACCGGAGAGGCCAGCGCGTTCTACGGCGCTGATGTGGACGAAGACGTCGTTTCCGCCGTCATCTGGAGCGATAAATCCGAACCCCTTTTTATCATTAAACCACTTCACAGTACCTGTTGCCATACGATCACTTCCTTTGCCGCCGCGCCCAATCTGTGCGCTGGTTAGTGATGGTGCCGAGAACAGAGCAACCGGCGTGCCGGATCGGAAATGCCGTTCCTGCATAGTGGATGGTGAGCGTCCAGTCGACGACTGTGGGCGCAAAGCGGACAATCGTGTGCGATTACCAACATTCTCAGACTGCCTCGATCAGGCGAGATTACTCTAGGCTGCACACGGCGCGACCGGTATGCGCGCTGGCACATGTTCGATGAGAAACAGGAAGCGCAGAATCCACAATGGTCTCTTGCGTCCGACCCTGGACACCTTCAGGTAAAGATCGTTCTCTGTTTTCGGTACCCATTCGAAATCATCTTGATCGGAAAATTCAGAGTAGCCGTTGAATTGCAGCCAACTCTTATATCCGCCAAGTTGCATGCCTTTAACCGAGGCCTCCATCTCACGACGGTGAGCGCGCTGTCTACGCGAGCGTGAAGCCGCCTGCTGCCTCACATGGAATGCAAATGCCGACCGAGCTAGCCGACCAGGCCCATCCGGAGAAAAGCTCAGCGACTGCGTCGTGGAGAACATCACCACGTATTGGCGCATGCTAGACGTGGATCGGGAGGGCGCTGACTGGCGTGAGGTCTCCAAGATCCTTCTGAACATCGACCCTGACACAGCGTGTTGCGGTCAGGTCGCCTCATCGAGGCACCGGTTAATTCTGCCTTGCCGCACTATCTCAGGCGCCGTGCTATGCCGGGCGAAGCAGTTGCCTGTATCCGCTGTCTGCCAGCCAATGGGCGCGTTCAAGGTGACTATCGTAAGCGCCCCGCGCTCGCTCCAGCGGATGGACCATGAAAGCATTGTCCTACCCACACGGCGCAAACGTCGATGGCCGGCCTTCGCCCTTGGATTAGCAAGGCTGACCACCCCGCCTCCCGGGGTGGTGCGTAATCCTCGGGGGCTGCCAAATTGTATCGCGGAGAAGGACTCCAGGGCACCTACCAGGATTGGTGGCCGCCATGATCGACTGCCGTCGTCTAAGCTGCTGGCAGATTTAGGACAGACTCGAATGGTCAACCGCGCACGCATTCGTTGCACCAACAAGACGAACAGAAAGAACCCTCACGAAAGAATCACACATGTCGGCGGACTAAACCCCGACGGAACGCCGTGGAGCGATCCATCGATCAACCTATCAAGGATATCGAAAGCGACGAATGAGAGTTCTATGTCGAAGAAAACGGCCGCAGGGTTGATGTGGTGTGGCCCGCGCACAACGGGCACAAGCACATCAAGTCGATGGCCCCGCCTCTGAGGCCCTAATGCAGACAAGCCGGGGCTGCGGCCGTGGTGATGCGAGCTGGGCGTGAGTTCGTTTACTGAGTATTCTGCGGCGAGTTCTCGCTCGATTGTATTTTCGGCTCTGCGCATGCCTGACGCAAGTTTATCAACCAGCCATAGCGGTTTTCACCGCGGCGTCTCTTACACCCTCGAACGCGAAAGCATCGACCGCTGGAATTACTCATTCTCGTTCGACAATAAAGTAAAGTCCGGGACGGTCCAAACGAGGCTTGGACTCCTCGCAGTTCGACGCGTTCGGATGCTCATTGACCGAGCACTGAAAAACGGGTGAGAGGCGGAGCGCGCCAGACGCGGCACGGTCTGCCGCGATCGGCGCGCTCCTCGACTTGCACATGTGCGTCGAAGCTCTTCGAGTTGTTCGGGTGCGACTTCACTTTTGAAACAGTTGCGGCGCCTGCCAAAGCTTGTAGGGCGGCAACCATTTAGCGCCTCTCGGGCGTGAGACGCTGATTCTGCTGTGCGAGCGAGAGATCTCGCTTCAGAATCACCGCCGCATCGACTTGGGCGCCAGGAATTCCGAACAAGAAAAGAAATGGGAAGGGCCTCGGCCTTTCTCGAAGCTGTGATCGCGCCTAGAGTAGGTTGGCTACGTCCGCAATTGCGTGCTACTGTACGTGAAAAGGTGGCGCTGCGTCGTTAGGGACAAATACCGCGCCTTTCTGCGCGGCTGGGCTACTCCTCGCGTCACTTGTAACGAACTGCCGGCGTGCGCAGCAAGCGCCGCCGCACGCGACAGCCACCTCTTCAGTTGAGACGAGTTTACGCGCCAGCCGCTGATTCCAGAGTAACCTTAAGGTCAGATAGGGCGACAAGTTGCCACTGCTGATTGTCTCCGCCGTGTTTCGGATACAACTGAATTGTGTTGCCTTCTTTCTTCACACCCCCGTGGTTGTCAATGCAGAACCGCTCGTTTAGCGCGGCGAGAATAAGGCCTGTGTTGCCGGAAATTTCCCAATGTTGGGTAGCATCTGAAGCGTTGTAGAACTTGAGCAAGAGCGGAACCTCTTGTGCAATTTTGCCGTCCTTTGGCGCGACTGCTAGTTGTCCTCCCGAATTCAACCTGATGGCACCATTGTCAAAGTTGATGTCCCAAAGGATATATTTAAGGCTGGAGGTCACCTTGCGAAGTACAACACGGGCATTTTCATGCTTCTCCTCCACTCCGAGCACGAAGTTTGGGTCGCTCGCGTACTTGATGAGAAAGCTCGACATCTTTCACTCCTTTCGAGCTATAACGAAGGCAATTTGCCCTTGATCGTGTATCGATCCCAGGCCATTTGAGCCTCGCCATATTTGCAGCAATAAGCGTGCCACCACAAAACTCATCAAGCTGCTGGTTGAAAAGCGCGACGCTCGTTCGTTGATGTGAAAGCGCTCGTATGCCTGCTTTTCAGCATGTCGGCGACCGCACGCGCAGGTTGGGTTCACGACATGCATGTCGTAAGGCGGACAGGCCGAACACGGCAGACCGGAGCATCGACGGCTGAGCTGCACACCCTCGTTTTTTCGTTCGAGAAACATGTGGTTGTTGCGATACTCGGCGTTGATGAGACCTTCAGAGGACTTTGGGCGCGCGATCATTCCTCGATGTTTCAGCAACTGCGTTCCACCTTTGCGAAGTTGCTCGGCTTCGAAGCGGAACGAGCAGCCATAAAAATGCTGATCGCCGTGATGGTCAACCGTCCTTCACCGGGACTACATAACGCCGTCGAAGAAATAGAATGCGCGACGCGGGCAGCTTCGACGTCGGCCTTGAGGCCCAGGCGGCCCAACCAATCCAGGTAGGTGCCGGGGAGACTTTTCGCCGATACAACTCGGCGGCATCCTGTGGGCTGGACTTCACCCACGGGAAGCGAGGACGGTCAGTTTTGCAGTTCAAGGCCGTCGCAGGGCTGGCCACCTCAAGTTAGTGGCGCGGGTGGTAGGGACAGCGCTTCTTCGGTATGGCGGCGCCGAGTCACATCGCTGCTAACTTCACTGGCAGTGCGGGCGCGGTAGGGACAGCGTCGGTTACGCAAGTCATCGACGCCGAGTCGCGCCCGCGCTGCTTCTAACTGCCGAGCGGGGGTCGTTAGCAACATTCGCGCGACACCTAGGGGGAGCGAGCGATGACTCAAGTCATCGTCTACAAGAGTCTTCTCTACGAATCCAAGGAAGACGAGCCGCTTATTTCTCGGCGAATGGCGACTCGTCACGGCGCCGCAGCCTTGGGCGAGTTAGTCATAAAGGGCACCGGGTACGTTATTGACGCAACTCACCTTGAGCCAGGCAATCAATGGACCGCGCTGGTTTCGACCCGGTCGCATTGGGCTGCGAGAAGGAAAGGCCTTGATTCTGTGCAACGCTCCTGAGGAAGACCTAAGCAAGTTCTACGGCCCCGAGTAGCCCGTTATGAAGTGGACGTACGAAACACGCGCGGGGTTAGCTGAGATCATTATCGTCCCGGGCGGATGCGCGCTCCTGTTTGACGGTCAGGTGTTGGGCCAATACATCTCACCGATTGTAGCCGCGGGCGAACTAGCGAACGGGATTTGCTATTGGCCGTCGGCTGGCGACCCCACCAAGATGGGCATTCCGGAAGACCTGGCCGACTGGCAGTGCGTTCCGTAGTGCGTTAACGGCTGCCGGTCAGCTTTTGATTTCCATCACCTGCAAATTCTTGTAGTTGACCGGCGCGGTGTTTCCTGGGCCGAATCGCTATCAAGCCCACCCTATACCAGTCGCGAGCCCAATCACGACTGCAGGGAAGGAGAGCAGAGCAATGTCCCCACTAAAAGCAATCACCAGTTGGCTGGAAACGCTAGAGTTGGACATGCAACTTGAGGTCGCGGGCTTCGCGACATTCTTGATGTTCGAGCTTGACGAGTTCCCGAAGGCTGCCTGCAGCTCGCAGCGAAACTCGCCTCTAGCAAGGATGAGCGGTGGGCAGGGCGGCTTCCGGTCGAGGGGCCCCTCTGGGAATCGGTTGGATGCCTTCGTCGACGCGCTTCGGCCCCAACTTCCCAGAGATTGCAAATTGCGACATTGTTTGCTCTAACTGTCGTCGTATCTGAACGAAAACGCCGTGCCAAAATCGTGCCGCGCTGATTTGGCCGAGACGGAAATGGTAGAACGGCAGCTTCCCAAGCTGCATACGAGGGTTCGATTCCCTTCGCCCGCTCCAACTCAGCAAACCTCTATAAATATGGCACTTTTGCATCTTTGGGTGGGTGACCTGGTCGTCACTCAAAGAAATTCATACAACAGCTGTACAAATCTCCTGCCCTTTGCCGCTAGTCTAATGCAATGAGCAGCCGCGCCTCGTGGTCCCAGTCTGTGTTTCGCCGACATCTGCAAAGCATCTGAACTGCTGGCACCCTGCAAACAGGGATGAGAATCCCTCCCTCTCCGCCAGCACACTCGAAAACAGCCGAAAAGCAGCGAGCCTTCTGATCCGAAAGGGGATTTAGGACTTTTTCCGGACGACCGTCGGTACACAACGGCGGTACACAGATGGTCTGCGCGCTCGGTACTCCCAAGCGTCATCCGCAAAGCGGCATCTTCCTGTTCAGGAAGCGCGTTCCTGAACGGCTGAGAGACGCCGTCGGCAAGAGCGAGATCAAGTTCTCGCTGCAGACCCGCGATCCCGTCGTCGCACGCATCCGCAACCTCGAAGAGACGGCGCGCCTCGAACGCGCCTGGTTGGAGATCGACGGCATCGTCGCGGAGGTCGGAGGATACGCGCGCGCCGGCGCGGCGCCCGCGATGGCTGTCGTCCCCGACGCCGCGGTCGAAATCATCTCGCCAGCCGTCGGCCAAGCGGGTCCGCAGGTCCAGCTCCCGTCGGCGCCGAAGCGGCGCGGCAGGGGACGGCGCCCAGGCCGCTTCGCACCATCTTCTCCTCCTACGCCAAGGAGGCGCAGCTGTCGCCCGCGACCGTGAAGCGCTGGTCGCCGATCGTCGACAAGCTCATCGCGCAACTCGGCCACGACGACGCTACGCGGATCTCGCGGGCCGACATCGTCGCCTGGAAGGACAGGCTGCTCGAGGACGGCAAGTCGAACATCACCGTCCGCGACGTCTACCTCGCCTCGACCAAGGCGACGCTGCAGTTCGCCGTTGACCAGGGCCAGCTCGCCGAAAACGTCGCCAAGGACGTCAAGGTCAGGGTGCGCGAAGCGCCGCAGGAACGCGACAGAGGGTTCGACGGCAAGGAGGCGGCGACGATCCTGTCCGCGACGCTGAGCCAGCCGTCGGAAAAGATCAGCATCGAGATGGCCGCGGCCCGGCGCTGGGTGCCGTGGATCGGCGCCTACACAGGCGCGCGGGTCAACGAAATCACGCCACTGCGCCGGCGCGACATCGTGTTCCGCGACGGCATCTGGATGATCCGGATCCGCGCCGAGAACGCCAAGACGCGCAAATTCCGTGAAGTGCCGTTGCACAGTCACCTGATCGAACAGGGCTTGCTCGACTACGCGAATTCGCGCGGCACGCAGCCGCTGTTCTACGACCCGCGCCGCAGCCGCGGAGGCAAGGACTCGAATCCCCACCACAAGAAGGTCGGCGAGCGGCTCGCAGAGTGGGTGCGCACGCTCGGCATCGACGAGCGGGTGGCGCCCAACCACGGCTGGCGCCACCGCTTCTCGAGCGTAAGCCGCTTGGTAGGGATGCCGGAAGACGTCCGCAACATCATTCAGGGCCACGCCGGCGCCAAAGCCGCTGACAGCTACGGCGAGACGTGGCCGCTGGTGGCGCTGCGCGAGATCGAGAAGCTGCCGCGGTATGCGGTCGGCAAGGAGGCATAGATGCGAACGACGTACACGATGTCGCTGTGCGACGGCGAGCACGAACGGATCGTCGCGGAGAAAATCACGATCGAGCGGGCGCTGGTGCTCGCCGTGCAGCACGGTCACGCCGGCAACACCACCATCCTTCATCGGGAGTGGAACGGCTTCCGCATCTTCGAGATCGGCCGGTTGCACCGCGACACGATGGCATTCGAGGCGGTGTTCGAAACCCTGGTCAAGCATACCGACCACCCCATGGCCGACGCGGACGAGGCGATCGGGAATTTCGCGGAGGTGCTGCTGAACGACACGCGGGTGTTCTGGAGCGGCCGCATCGAGGCCGAAGATTTCGCACTCCGCCGGGCAAAGGAGGCGACATGACCGATAGCTACGGCGAGACGTGGCAGCTGGCGGCGCCGCACGAGATCGAGACGTTGCCGCGCCAGATGGTCTGAAGAAGGAGGAAGAGGCGATGAATCAGAAGACGTACACGATGTCCCTCGGGCCCGGAGGCAAAGTCGTCGCGCAAGGCGTGACGCTCGGCCGCGCGCTGGTGCTGGCACTCGAGCACGGCGGGCCGTTCAGGGCCGCGCCGGTCGATCACGACCTCGGTTCAGTGCGCCGGTTCGATATCGCAAGCGGCCGTCGAGCGGACGAGGCTTCCTCAAGGTGTTTTCCGTGATGGTTCCGAAGTCCAAGGATCCAGGGATCGACGTCGGCCGCGCGCTCGAGAAATTCGAAAAAGCCCTGCTGGAGAACACGGGGACGATCTGGCCCGGACGCATCGAGAGCGACGACGACTACGCGCGCCGACTGGCTCTCCACTAGCACACCAGGAATGAAAGGAGACGACATGAAGAACGACAAGCTGCTCGTAGTCCATCTGCCGGGATTTTCCGGATTCTCGGCGCCGGAATGGGAAACGGTCATTGAAACCCCTTTGCGGCGGGCGGCGCAGAACTACGCGCTGACGGAGCCGGCGGCCGCCTGGGCGCTCGATGAGGAAGACTTCACGGGTCTGCTCGAGGCGCACCGCGACCGCCGCGCGCAGTGCGCTGCGATCGCGGGCCACTTCTGCTCGATCCTCGCCGGCAAGCTTGCGCAGAAGGTTGGGTTCGCCCACGGCCTGCTGTTCAAGGAGGTGCAGTTCGCGCAGGAGCGCGGCTTCGAGACCGACCGGATCGTCGCCACCATGCCGCTGTCGAGCGCCATCAAGATCTTCCAGATGAGCGAGGCGAAGCACCACCGCCCGCTCAACGACGTGATGCCGTCCGACTTCGCGCCGTATCTCGGATGCATGGCCCACCCCGAGGGCGATCCGCATCCGCTGCTGGCCTTTCTGTCGATCGAGGACTGGGACGGCATGGCACTCGGAACGCTGCTCGAGGCGTTCGCCGGCCACCGGGTGGAGAAAAAGGCGCTCAGGACGATCGAGAGCGAGCACGCACATTCGGCGTTCACCGGCGCGGTGGACTGGCCGCGCGTCCGCGAGGCGGTGCAGACCCGCCGGTACGAGCAGGCGAGCGCGATGTCCAACCAGAGCGAAGAGGCCACGTACGGGGGAGTGAAGCCGTGAGCGAAACCTACACCGCCTACCTTCCCGTCGACGACATCGAGAAGGATGATCTCGTGATCGCACGACATCTGTCGGCGCAGGAAGCGATGAGGATCGCCTGCGGTTACGACGACGGCTGGCGCGTCCGCCTTGACGAAGAGGACCACGATTCGTTCGTCCAGTACACATGGCGGGCGCACGCCAACAGGAAGGACCTCGCCAACCTTCCCTACCGCAACGAGAACCTGCAGGCGACCGTCGTGCGATCGGGGCAGGCCGAACGCGACAGAACGCTCGGCATGGACATGATCGCCGCGCAGTTCCTGCGGATCTCGCATCGCTACTGGCAGGGACGCATCGAAAGCGACGAAGCCTTCGACAAGCGTGTGAAGCGGGTTGCCGAGAAGCGCGAGGTGAGGCGCATCGACCGCGAGATCGCCACCAAGCTCATGGATGCCTTGATCGCCGACGGCTACACCATTACGTGCGACCTGCAGGACACCGAACACGAGTTCGAGCGCTCGACCGACCGCGACGGCATCCTCGACTACATGTGGCAGGTCGAGATCGTCGAGATGTGGGCGCACAAGGGCAAGAAGCGCGGCTGGCTGCGGCTGATCTTCGACGAGAACGGGTGGGACCTCGTGCAGGACTACACCACCGACCTCGAGCACATCGTCGACCCGATCTGCGAGCCGTACCTGCCGTGGAATCAGCCGAACGCGAACGAACTCGACCACTGGATCCGCGTGCTCGCCCTCGGCTCGCCCGATGATGTCCTCAGGATCGAAGAGATGCTGAAATGATTTCCGATGCCGATCGGACACCGGAGGAGCAGTTTCTCGACGAGATGATCGAGGGACGGAAGGAAGCCGGATAACCCTGAGCCGTCGGCGAACCGTTCGGCCTCATACAGGCACGGCTTCGCCAACGGTCGCGATGACCTAGCGGCCCGGCCGCGCCTGCCGGCGGCGGCCCTCCGCCTTCTTGCAGATCAGGCGATCAGAGAGGATGTTGCGCGGGCCGAAGGCGGGATATCGATCGAGGGACGACGCTGAGGTCCAAGCGGGCCCGATGCCCTGTCGGCCCGATATCGAGGCAACCGGTGACGCACAAAAACTTCGGCGCTTAAGCTACCTGCAGCATCCATATTGCGCAGGAGCGTCCTATATAACGCCGCAGAAGGAGGGCGACCAAGCGAAGGTAGCGTCTCCCCAGGTTCGAGGTGCGCATGCCGGACGAAGCGGAAGCCAATGACGACGGTGTATTGAAGTTCTACCAGACGAACGTCCCATCTCCCGGATGCGCCGACCTTTTCCTCCTGGGGGACAACCGTCTGGAACGGAACGCGTTCTTCGCCGCCGTGTTGCGCATGTTTCGAAGCGAAGACCGGCCTGCTTTCGCGAGAATCATCGTCGTGCTGCCGCCCGGCAACGACGGGCCGTCTTCGCTTGCTCCACTAAAGACGGATTTCGCCGAAGGCTGGCGGCGATGCATCGGCAAGGTGCTCTCGCCCGAAGGGCTGGAAAAGGCGTTCAGCGTCGTGCATTGCACCGTGTGCGAGACGCTCGAAGCGGCGGCCGTGGAAGACATCGTTCGCCGAGGCGAGCGCGAGTGTGCATACATCGTCGCGAGCGCCGCCTCGTACCGCGCGACGGATGCGGCGACGCCTGCGCATGGTTCGGCGCTACCGGAAGACTTCTGGGTCGGACACCTGCTTGCGCTGACGACTCTCCTGAAGCGGGCGGCTCAAGCATCTCTCGCCTATGTCGCGCTCGATGCAGGTGAAGTCCTCCCCGATCGAACCGAAAACCGCGAACTCCTCCATGGCACTCCCGACGGACTTCTCGGCGTCGGAAGAGAGAATCCGGACGGGCCCGAATTGGCACGACAGTTCGAACAGTGGCGGAGCACCGCTCAGGCCGGCCGTGTCGGTCCGGTACTTGCCGATATCGACCGTCAGAAGCTACCCGATCGAAACAAGATGCTGCTGAAGGCACAGATCCTCCAACATGTCGGCGCGCTCTCGACCGCCAAAGCCCTGCTTGAGGCCGACCCGGGCCTTGTCGACGACCTCGAGCGCGAAGCCGCTCTTCGGGCAGCGATATTGGCCGAGCAGGTCGACGCCAACGCCATCGCGGCGGCGCTGCTGGAAAAATCGATCGATGGCCTGCGCGATCTCGAATTCCTCGAAGCAGCGCTTCAGCTCGGCGACCGGCTGGACGATCGGGCCGCGGTGGCCGCGGCCGCCGGCGCTCTCTCCTCTCTGTTTCCCGGATCATCATCGTTGCGCGCGAATCGGGCCAAGGCGCTGGTCCGGGAACGGAGGTTCCGGGAAGCCGCCGATCTGTTTCGCCAGGGCGACGCGCAAAGCCGGCAAGCTGCGGATTTCTACGCTCTCGTGGTGGACCGGACAGAAAAGGTCGATCAGTTCGATGTCGACGGCTTGATTGCAGAACTCGGGCTGCGATTTCCGAACGCGACAAGCGCCGCCGCCAGAACAGTCGCGCAATTGCTCGAAGCGCGGGGCAGGCGACGAGAGGCGATCCAACTGCTGATTCCGGACGAAGGCGTTCCGGCGGATGGACGTCTGGTCCGCAGCTCCTTTGCCATGATCGAGCGCGGCCGCCTCGTGCTCGATCCGACCGTGGACGACGATCTCGTCCTGCATGTGTTGAGGGCGGCGATCGGCTGGCTCGCAAGCCGTCCCCTGGAAGGCGAAGTTCGCCTCGGCCTGCTCAGGATATTGTCTCCGGAAATCCTCGGAAGCATTGCCGTTCCGATGATGGCCAAACTTCTGATCGACCAGGCGGCGGCCGGCGTGCGGATTCGCCAGAGACCGAAGGTCGGCGATCGCCCGCCACCGTGCGAGCCGGAGAAGCTCGGACACATCATGCGGGTCGGTCTCACGGCGCTGAATGCCGGCGGAGGCGCCGTGCTCAGCAAGTTCTCCTATCCCGCAAACCTGCTCACGGAGAATCCGGAAGCGGTCGTGCTCGGCTTCGCGCGGCTCATTGAGCACATGGGCGGACGCGTCCTGGACGACGGCGACGTCCGCACGATCGAGGCCTGTCTGATGATGGCATGCGCGATCGCCCCGCTCGGATCCGAACCTGACGATGACCTGGTCCTCATACGTCTTGCCGCGGGAAGGCTTGCGCTCGGCGGCCGGGTTCAACGTGCTCGCGATATGGCGCAGCAGGCGCTTGTATCGGGCGGTGGAAGCCCGCACCGCAGGAGACTTTCGTGGTTCGCGTTCGCGGACGCCTATGCACGCCTCGGAAACGGTCTCGAGTCCATGATCGGCATGGCTTGCGCGCTCGCAGCCGACGACGAAGCGACATGGGATCAGATCTTCTATGAGACCTTGCTGCTGCTCCGAATTCTCCGCGACATCGGATTGCTTAAGCTGGCGCGGCCGCTCATCGCTCCGGCACGTCGCGCATTGACCGAAATGGGCGTCGGTGTGCGAAACGCAGATCGCATCGATACCGTCGAGCTGCAGCTCGATTTCGCGGACTTCGATCGCAAAGGTGGCCCGCCGGAGCAACTGAACGAGTTGCTCGAAAGATCGGTCGCGAACCTTCGGCGCGTGATCGCATCGAACGACGAGGCCGAGCCGGCGGTCATTCTGCTTGCCAACATCGTCCGGATCGCCGGACGAAGAGGGATCGAAATCTCCCCCGGCGTGCAGAAGGTGATGCAGGAAGCCCTGGAATCCACCGGACCGGGCATGGCCGTGCTGTTCGACGCGCTTGGCGCCAAAGATCCCACGGCCGGACAAGTTTCCGCTTTCGCCGCCAGGCTGGAAAGCGCACGCCACGGATACGACACCGGATATGACGTCGGAATGCTCGTCGTGGCCGCCCGCAGGATGCTCGCGTCGGAAGGGTCTCGCGATGCGGCTACGGCGTTCTACGGCGTCGAGATCCTCGCCGATCAAACCATTGCGCACCCCGGACAGCCTGGTCCGTTCCGATCGTTCGATGATGCTCGGGCTCCCGCCCAGGCTGCCCGGGAGATTTCCCGCGAAGGATTGGCGGTGGTCGGTTTTGGAAATACCGACGATGGCCTCGTCCGGGTCGTCGCGGCGGCCGGCGAACTCGAGGCGAGCTCTCTCGAGCCTCAGCAGATATTCTCGGAGCCCCGGTTGCTGGCCTGGCAGGCCGACTATCCCTACGCATACAGGGATGTCCAAGCCTTCAACGAATTCTACGTCAGCACCGACGGCATCGGAGTGTCGGAGTTGCCCGAGCGTGCCGTGGTGATCGCGAGCGCCGATCTGCAGGGCTTTCCGCCGAACCTGCTGAGGATCGGTCCGCATCTTGCGGGACGCGATCGGCGTTTGGCGGCGGCTCCGTCCTTGTCATGGCTGCAAGCCTCGCGCGGGACTCCGCGGAACGGCGACGGGCGGATATCCGCCTGGATTCCGGACGCGCAGCCCGAAGAGGGTCTGCCGACACTTGCCATTCTGGCGGACCGTCTGGCGGAGACGTTCGCTGCTCACGGCGTCGTGCTGTCGAGCGGGTTCGAACCGCCCGCAGCGCTGAAGGGCAGCGACATGATGATCGTCGCCGCGCATAGCGGCGTGGCCGAAGACAAGCGGTTTTTCCGCGTGGTCACCGACGACGTCGATCTTGCCCTGGCGTCCTCGACGATATCGGGCGCGCTGGAAGACATTGGCGTCGTCGTGCTGTTCGTGTGTTCGGGAGGTCGGTTGGACAAGCATCCCGGCGCCAGCGCGACCGTCGGTCTGGTGAGACTTCTCCTCGACAACGGATGCCGCGCCGTGGTGGCGCCCCCTTGGCCGCTGCGCACCAACGTTCCGCCCTACTGGTTGCCGACGTTCCTCGATCGGTGGAGCGCATCGGCGGCCGTCATCGACGCCTCCTTCGATGCGAACTGCGCGGTCCGCGCCGCGCTCGGCGACGATCCGGCGACGGACCTGGCCATGACCGTCTACGGCGACCCGCTGACCTGCCGGTCGGCTAAGGTCGGCCGTTGACGGAATCCAGAGCGTAGCCGGAGGCCGTTCGGGCCGTCATGCGGCGCCGGCGATAGCGCCAGCCATCTCATCGACCGTGAGTGCGAAGAGCGCCGGCTTGACGACGGTTTCCTTCAACCAATCCGGCCAATCCGGATTGCGCGAAGTCCAGGATATGATCCTGTTCGCGTCGAGACGCCGGTGGGTCGCGAGATATCCCGACGAGATCTTCGCAGGCACGGATTCCCGGACGAAGTCGGCGTTGTTAGGCCGGATAGTCGCAAACAGCCCATATGCCTTGGCGAACGTCTCGATCTCGCCCTCTTCGGCCAGTGCGGTAAGCAGCTCAAGCACCGGCCCCGAGGGCGTGATGTACGCGTCGGATCCGAGACGATCGATGGCATCCGCAACGCGTCGAGCATTGCGCACTCCGATCGCGGCAAGCGCATCGTGCAAGGCGCGCAGCGCCTCGTCACCGCCTGCGTCCGCCCAATATCTGGCCTGACCGTTCTTGTGATCGGTAACGTATGCGACGACCGCCTCGACATCGGGCGGGAGCACCCTGATACGATCCTCGCGGACATCCAGAATGCCGGCGGTGGTCAAAACCTGGAGCTCGATCTCGAACCTCGGATGTCGAGCATCGTCACCGAATATCGTTGCCGGACTTCCTTTGAACACGAAGGCCATCGTGTCGGGCTCGAACAAAGGCACTGCGCGGGGGCCACCATGAACATTGAGAAGGGGGCCGACAACGAGCGTCTCCCGCAGCTGCTGGCCCGCTCCGGAGCCGGGCCGCAAAAGATGCGTCGTGCTACGATGCAACACGGAAACAGCCATGAGGTAGGGAAAGACGTCGCGATACCAGCGGGGAGGCGTGTCCGGATCTGGCGCCGACTCGGCCGGGTCATCATCCAGCCAAGCGATCACCGGTGGGTGGCAAGGGCCGGGCAGGGCCGCCAGCAGGCGCTTGCGGAAAGCAGCCGGTTCGACCTGTCGTGGCCCGCCGCCAAGCGCAGCCTCCAGATCGTGCCAATCGCGGAAGCCGCCACCACGTGCAACGGCCGATTGGCATTTATTCAACGGGAATATAAAGCCGCTGTCGTCGAGCAGTCGTTTCAAGTCCTTTGCGCACTTCTTGGCGCCGTCCTGTGTGGAGAACACGCGAGCATCCTTCATCTCGGCCTTGTCGAGACGCGCTGCTCGTCCCTTGGCGGCCGCAATGAGGGGTCGGTCGCGGGGGTCAAAAACTCGTTGGACGACGGTCCTTCGCCATGGCAGCGGCCACGCCGACGATGACGGCGTTCCTCACCAACATATAGCCGCCGATGAGGAATTTCAATCGGGCCCGACGGTTCGGATGCCGCATCGAATCAATTCTGTGTGCCATCGGCCCTTTGGGCGACTGCAGATCAGTCCTCGTCAAACAGCCGCAGCGTGTTCATCCGCAGCTGCGAGAACTGCTCCTCGACAGCATCCCGCGTCAACCACTGGTCCGGGTCGTACCAGCCTGTCGTCCCGAAAATGCGAAGAATAGGCAGCGAGACCAGGCGCAGCGCCTCGAAGTAGTCGTCCCGCAACGTCGCCCACTCGATCGCGATATTCTTCGCAAAGCGGTCATCGGCCAGCGTCCCGCCACCGGCCGCATGACGAAACCGGTCCCATGCCAGCATGCGGCCCTTGAGGCCGCGCCAATCCATCCGAACGAGGACCTGAGCCGCGCCCGGGACTTCTCTTCCGACAAGGCGAGCGTGGGCGAGCAGCGAGTGAATCGCGATCAGTATCCAGGCCGGCGTGAGGTGAGGAGGGGCCGTATCGCCCGGTCGCCGCCAGTCGTCGCGGAACGATTCGACGCTCACGCCGATTCCGCATTCGTAGATCCGCCAGTAGTCGAAGGCGCTGCCGATCAGGCCGGTGTTCTCGACCCGCATTCCTTCGAGATACGTGACTTCTCGTCCGGCGAGCGTGGACATCCGAACTTGGGGCGCTCGCTCGGGCACGTTCAAAGGCAGGAACGAGCTCCAGCCGTAGTGTGCATATCGGTGCATTTCGATCGTGACACGGTCGTTCACCGCACGCGGATTGGAAATCTCGACAGGTTCTCCTTCGCCGTCGACCAGTGCGTATCCGAGTGCGGAAAAATTCGTACCGGCTCGGATGATATGATCGCGATGCTCGGGTTGAACCTTTTCGGCCAAGAGCTGCGTTTGTGCGGTGAAGTCCCGAGCCGCTTCGTCGAGAGTGGCCTTGAGCAGATCGTTCACCTTCCGATCAGGTCGCGACGGATGAGAGAGCGACTGCCGGAGGATCTTACCCAACAGGTCGCTGCGGTGAGAGAGGCAGCGGTCGAAAAGCGTATTCCAGTCGTCGGCGCTGCGGATCGGCGCGCTCTCCGGCCCGGCCATTCTGATGTAGACGGTGCCCAAGGCTATTCCGATCGGCCGGCCACGGCCATCGTGCGGACCATCGGCGATCGCAACGACAGGGCGCGCGCCATGTGATGGCACCACGACGACAGGATAGGTGACACCTTCGTGCTCGACGTGGTCGACGAGGACCTGGACCCGAGGCTCGAGATACTTCTTGACGATGCCCGAAATCGCATCCTGACCGAACAGAGCGAGATCCAGGACGGTCGCGCCGAGAGGCCTTCTCGTCTTGTCGTCCACGCCGAAGATCAGATATCCGCCGCCATGATTGGCGAGAGCGGCAATGTGTCGAGCAAGCTTCGCCCGAGCATCGTTGCTCGTCGTGTCCATCCATGCCTTGAACTCGACGCCGAGATTTTCGTTTGCCCCCGCCAGGAGGTCCAATAGGTCAAGCGAAGCCATGCGCTCCTCGATGCGAAATTGCCCGGTAACGGCCGGACAGACCCATCATACCGAATGGGCCGTCGATTCGGCCCGACTCCGGTGACGGCCGCGGGCAACCTTCCGAGCCGTCGGGGCTGAAGGTCTCGCGGCGCTGAAGGTTGCCAGTCAGTTTACGCGTCGAGGCGGATTCGATCGATATCTCCGCCGAAATGCTTACGGCCGGTCGGCTATTCCTCCCTTCGCGAGGGTGGAATACGGTGCGGAAGCCAATTCGCGAGATCAACGGCGTCTATCATTACCGTCGTCGGGTACCCGACGACGTGCGCCGTGCATTGCGCGCGTTTGACGCTTGCTCGCCTGCGGGCAGCCCTCGACAGGACAAGCGCGAAGAAAAGAAGCGGCTGGGAAAAGACAAGGCCGCAGCCGACGCGGCGTGGGCGAAGCACGATCGGGAAGTCGAAGCCAGATGGGAGCAGCTCCGAAAGGGCGCTGTCTTCGGATTGACGACGGTGCAGATCCAGGCTTTGGCCGGGGATGTGTACAGACGTTGGTTGAAGGGCTTCCCCGCCGAGCGATTTCACGCCGGCGCAAGCGCGGGTTTCGCCCTGATGGCGATGCAGGAGATGGACGGCGAGCTGCCTCGGCAGTTCACCAGCGCCGTCGACGACGAGGACATGCTGGAGAGTTTCCACGGCGAACACGTGACCGCGGTACTGGCGGCGCGCGGCTTGATCGTCGGTCGACGCATGCGCCGGGCCCTGATTCTTGCCGCGCAGCGGGCCGCGAAACATGCGTGCCGGGTCGCCATCAAGAGATCCGAGGGCGATCTACGCCCGGATCCCGACGAGACGCTCTATCCGGACTGGCCCGATCCCGCGACGGCCACGCTCTCCGGCCTTTGTGCCTCCTGGATACGAGCGAAATCAACCGCCTAGCCGGAGACTCATGCCGCCTTCAAGGCATGCATCGACAAGTTCGTCGCGTTCATCGGGCGCGACGACATGGCCCAGCTTTCCGCAAACGACATCCGCGGTTGGCTGACCCATCTCAAGGAACACGAAAAGGTGAGCGACGTGCGGATCAAGGACGGCTATCTCGCGGCGATCAAGACGGTGCTGAATTCGGCCCGGAAGCGGGGACTGATCTCCGCAAATCCTTGCGACTCCATCCATATCGACAGCAAGCCGACGGAACGCACTCGGGAGAAGGACCTTCGTGACAGCGAGGTCTATGCGATCCTGAAGGCCAGTCTCGATCCGCAGAAGAACGTGAGCGAAGACGTGGCCAACGCGCGCCGTTGGATTCCCTGGGGGTTGGCCTACACCGGAGCCCGCGTCGCCGAGATCACGCGGTTGGAATCGAAGCACGTCATCCAGGAAGCCGGCGTCTGGGCAATCGACATTCAGCGAAGCAAGAACGGCCGTCCGCGCATCGTTCCGCTTCATCGTCACCTCGTCGAACAGGGCTTCCTCGAATTCGTCCGGACACGGGAAGGATTGCCGCTGTTCTTCGAAAAGGAATTTCTGAACGATCCGAGACTCGTTATTCACAAGACGAGAGCCGAAGGGCTTGCGGAATGGGCGCGCGAAGTGGCCGGGATCGAATCTGGCGCGGTTGCTCCCAACCATGGTTGGCGTCATCGCTTCAAGACCGAATGCCGTCGGGTCGCCATGGATCGCGAAGTCAGGCTCTACATCCAGGGCCATGCCTTCAAGATGGAGGGTGAAGAGTACGGCTTCTTTCCCATCGACATCACGGCGGCATGGATGGAATTGTTTCCGACTTACGTCGTTAGCGGTTCGGCATTGCGCGTCGAACGCGCAGCAGGTGTCGACGTCATCGCGCGTGCCACCGCGTTACTTCACCGCGATAGGACGATAGCCGCCGAACAGGCCGCCTGAGGTTCGCATAGTCCGCGCCGATCGTGCCTGGCACCCGAGTTGCGTGAAGCGGCTTAAGCGGCTGCAGCTATCCAGTCGATGTGGCCCGACGTCATGTACACCACCGCGCCGCGCTGCGCGCCCAGGACGCGCAGATAGTGAGCCAGCTGCGCCCGATACGCCGAGCGGTCCCGCTCGTTCGGCGCAACGTCGCTCTTCCAATCGAACGCGACCAGATCGCCGTTGTCCGCCTGAGCCACCGCGTCCGCTCGCCCCGCGACCAGTTCGCCGGAGCCCGCCGAAGCGATGCCGTACAGCGGCACCTCCGCAACGAGCCGGTCGCGGAACGGCTTCAGTTGGGGGTGGGCGAACGTGCGCAAGGCCGTATTCGCCATCTCCGCGGGGTCCGGCCCGGCGCTCGTCGTCGTTTCCGTCGCAAGCTGCTCACAAAGCAGATGCGCTCTCTCTGCGGCCTCATCTGCGTCCGCGGCGAGCTCTCCGGTCGCCAGTTCCTCCATGAGCTTGTGCAAAATGACGCCGCGCAGGCGGCCGCCTTCGATCTTCACGGTCGTCTCGATAACCTCTTCTTCCGCGGAATTGGGAGACGGCGTCGGCAGCGTATCGGGATCGCTCTCGCTAGGTTTGGTCCAGACGATCGAGGGAAAGTCCCGCTCGATCCGCGACTGCTCTTCGGCGAAGAGCTCCGCAGACTGTAGATTGGCACCCGCCTCGGGCGAGACGACGGCCGCGCGCTCGAACTTCGATACGTCGAGCTTGGGGATGCCCTCGAGCTTGAAGTCGATCTGTTTCGCCCAGGACGTCTCGTCGCACCAGGAGAATTCGGGGATGACGAGCAATTCCATGGCGCGGGTGCAGGCCACGTAGAGCAGCCGCAGGTTCTCGTCGCGCTTTTCCCGATTCTCGCCCTGTAGCGCACCTTGCAGCGTAGGTGGCGTCACCTGCCCGAGTGCCCAGTGCAGGCTCTCGTCGCTGCGTCGGTACACGAACGCTTCGGGCGGGCGGGGCATCGAAGCACGATTGATGGGAATGACGACCGGCCATTCCAGCCCCTTCGAACTGTGGACTGTGACGATCTCGATGGATCGGCCGTCCGCTTCGACGATGCCCTCTGGGAATCCGGTCCCGCTCGACCAGTCGTCGTCCAAATCGCGGGCGAACTGCACGAATCCGCGCACTCCGTAGTTCCGCGCGCGCTCGAGCAGGGCATCGACGTTCGCAAGCGAGCGGGACGCCTGATCCGCGCTCCTTGCCGCGACGATGGCACGTACGCGAAGCCGTTCGATCGCCTCGGCGAGCAGCAGTGCGGGGGTCGTGACGCGAAGGCGAAGTCGAATGTCGCGCAATATGCCGAGAACCTCGCGTGCGAGATCGTTCTGGACGATCTTCGGGTCCGTCAGCAACGAAAGGCGCGCCGACTCGCTGCCAGGCGGAACGGGAAGATTCGCCGTGATCGTGAGCAGCTCCTGCTCGGAAAGGCCCACAAGCGGTCCGCGCAACAGGGCGCCCAAGGCCAGCGTGTCGCGCACATCGGCGATGGCCCGGACCAGTGCGACGAGATCCTGAGCCTCCTGCCGCTTGAATAGATTCTTGCCGGCTTGCGAGGCGAAGGGCAGTCCGGCTTCCTCAAGGGCTCGCTCGTAGCGCCACAGCTCGGTCGAGACGGGTGCCAGCAGGGCGATGTCTCCCGGCGTCAGGCGCCTGCTCGATCCGTCGTTCAGCTTCAGCACGACGTTGCCTATCAGGCGGCCGCAAATTTCGGCGACCACGCGCGCCTCCTCGTCGCGGCTGCTGTCGATCCGCGTATTCGGCAACAGGTCGACGGACACCTTCGTGACGCACGGAAGCCCATGGTTTGCGTCGTCTCTCGTCCCGCCCAAGGCCACGTAGCCGGCCTGTTGGGCGGCGAGCGGTCCGGCGAAGCAGTCGTTGATGTATTCGAGGATGCGCGGCCTCGAGCGAAAGTTCGCCGTGACGCGCAGTATGTTCTCGGGAAACTGCGCCTCGATGGCGCTGCGGACCTTGAGGTAGGTCGCGAGATCGGCTCCCCGGAAGCGGTAGATAGCCTGTTTGGGATCGCCGACCAGGAAAAGCTGGCCACGCCGCAGACGGCGCTCCTGCCAATTTTCGGTGGTTGCGTCGGCACCGGCCAGCAGAAACAGGATCTCCGCCTGGACCGGGTCGGTGTCCTGGAACTCGTCCACGAGTATGCGCGAGAAGCGCCCGCCGGCGGCCGCACGGACCTCGGGATATCGGCGCAGGACCTCGCGACAGGTGAACAGGAGGTCGTCGAAGTCCATCACCGCGGCTCGCCGCTTGAACCCGTCGTATTCGGCCAAAAGCCCGTCGAGCTCGGATGAGAACACGCTGACGATCGCGGTTGCGATCCGGCCCATCAGCGTGCCGTAGGACTCGCGGCATCGCGCGTAATGCTCCTCCGCCTGATCGGCGAGGTGGCCGCCGTCATCGTCTCCCTTCGCGCGCTTCCACATCGAGCGTCGCCTGTATTCGCGGAGATCGAGCGATCTGGATCGCATGAGCGGCAGCGTCTCGGGGTGCGCCGCATCCCATAACCGCGCGAAGTCGAGACCACCCTGGAGGCTGCGCTCGAAATGGCCGACCAGCGTCTCGAGATCGACGACGTCGCACGGACCCCCGACGCGGTCGTACCAGCGGCGGAACTCGCGGACGTTCTCCCCGAAATCGAGGTGAGCGTCGACCTCCATGCCCGGCGGCAGCGGACGGGCGTTTCGGTGCCGTCGCCTCGACTTGGCGAAATCGCGCAGAAGCTTTTCGGCTCCCGTCGGATCCTTTCGCGCAATCACCGTGATCGCATCCTCCGCCGGCCGAGGTTCGTCGAGCCGATCGCGCCACCACTGATCGAAGATAGCATCGAACACGAAATCCGCCTGGTCGCGATCGAGGATCTCTGCGTCGGGATCGATGCCCGCTTCGACGGAATAGGTCCGCAGCAGGTCGTGGCAGAATCCGTGAATCGTCGAACAGGTCAGTTCGTCCAGGAGCCCGCTCGCCTTCTCTAGCGCCCGCCGCTGAGCCGATTCCAGTTCCGTCGGAATGCAAAGTCGCAGCTCTTCGGGTACCTTCCCCAAGAGAAGGGCGTCGAGATAGTGAGCGATACGTTGACGGAGTTCGCCCGCGGCGAGCTCGGTGAAGGTGATCGCCGCCATGGATTTCGGCGGCGTGCCGGCCGCGAGCAGCATCACCACCCGCCCGGCCAGCAACGACGTCTTTCCCGTGCCGGCAGCGGCTTCGACCAGAAGTGTCGAATCGAACTCGGTCAATGCACGGAGCCGGTCGCTGTCGTCGTTTCGCGCAATCATGCAGCGCTCCAGAACTTGGAGAGAGTTCCGCAGGCGCGGCCGAAAGCAATCCGCTTGCGCCGCTCGTATCCGGGGGAGGCCGGAAAGGCCAGTCGGAGATCGTTGGTCCTGTCATAGGCGAGACGTCCGGGCACCGCGCTTCCCTTGCGGAGCAAGGCCACCGCCTCGCTTACGAATTCACCTATCCGAGCGAGAACCACGTCGACATCCTTCATCTTGACCTCCAGCGGCTCTCCGGCCAGGTAGAGCAACCTTGCGAGGACTTTCGGCTCCTCCTCCAGCAACTGCAGACATGCGAGCGCATACAAGGCGCGCTGCAACTCGCTGCCACCGCCGATCACGATGCGGGCGGCGTTGTTGGGGACCATTCCCGTCTTGTAGTCGGTCACTCTGACGGCGAAGGGATTGCTGCGCATGTCGAGGCGGTCGATGGTGCCGCGCAGCCGCACGGGGGTGCCGGGTATTTCGACGGGTATCGTAGGATCCCACGGAAGCTCGCGGCCGGATTCGAAGCCGGCGGGTTGACCGAAGGGGACCTCGGTCCAACTGCGCGTGCCCTCCTCGCTGATCTCCTTCCGAAGCAGCCCCGCCAGCGCCATCGCTTTCGCGTAGTCGACGGTATGACCCCACAGCAGCTTGGGCGGCACCGGACGTTCGAGGGGCCAGGCGGCATGCACGATCCCGGTCGCATCCGTCAGCGCATTCTCGATCTGAACGTCGGAGGCCCTCGCGTATCCCGGTTCGGGCTCGAGCGCATCGACGGCGCGCCGAAGGAGCTCGTGTACGAGTTTGCCGAGCTCGTCCGGCGCGATGGTCAGCGGGTGTTCGCGCTGTTGGGGTACGTCGAAGCCCAGCGCATACTTCCAGACGAATCCGAGCGGATCCCGCAGGAGCCGTTGCAACGAGGCGGCCGACTGTATCCGCTCGATCGAACGCTTGATGGCCGGGTGATCCGGCTCGAAGCAACCGTCGTGCTCCGTAAGCGCCTCCACATGCCAATCCTTCCAACATCGGTTGGCCGATCCGATCTGATCGATGAAGGCGGCATCTTCGGGACGCGCCAGCAGCCTGTCGGCATGATCGAAGGCATGCTCGGGAATGCGTTCGCGGGAAAGCACGTCTCCAACGCGGTCCTGCAGTAGAGGGCTGCGTCCGACACGGCCGCCTTGTGCACCGCGCCGGCTCCGCGAAAGCACCGCGCTTCCCGTCGCAGCGCCGAGAATGACGGCGAAATGCCTGCGGTCGGCGCGCGCTACGGGATCGGCGTCGAAGCCGTCGACCGGCAGGACATGGCTCGGCAAGATCGGATCTTCTCCGCTACCGCGGGGCCAACCTCGATTCGTAAGTCCCAGCAGCCGCACGTGCAGACGGGGGGCGGCGGCGAGATCGCTGGCCGGACACCACACGACGGCGTCCGCCGCATCCGTCTCGGCCCCGAGGCGCACGCTCCTCAACGACAACTCGATGGCATCGGTCGGCGCGGAACGTGTCGCCGCCTGCCAGATCCGGAGCGATTGGCCACGAAGAAACACCGCGGCCGCTTCGTCCGCCGCGGCCGGTCCCTTGGCGAGAACTTCCAGGAGGCGCATCGTGGCCTCGACGGAAACGTTTCCGGGCGACCGACGGGTCGCGGTTTCGAGCGCACGCACCCAATCCTCCAGGCCCGACAGTGCCGCGCCTCGCGGTATCGCATCCAGCCAACGCGCCGGGAGTTCGTCCTGCGGAAGGCCTTGTCCGCGACACACCGCGAACAGCCGCCGAACCCGCTGCTGACTCAGGCCATGCATTAGGACGTCGGCCAAGGCCGCGCAGCGTTGCCCGTCGCGGGTGGCGAGGGCGGAAACGCCATGGGGAAAGTGAAGCCGGAAGCCGGTGCCTTCCGCGCAGGCGAGGAAGTGATCGTCCCATGCCGTGGTGTTCGGAGACGCGATCGCGATCTCGTTGGGCTTGGCGGTACCGGATGCGATGAGCTGCCGGGCCCATCTCAGGCTCTCGACCACCTCGTGGCGGACGTCGGCGCACGAGACGACCTCGGGCGCACTCGGCAAGACGGAGTCGTTCCGCGCGATCTTGCCACGAAACCATTCGGTGTCCGCGCCGGCCGGAGCGATCCACTCGACCCGGACGACCCTGCAGAGCGCCTCGATCAGGGGGCGCCAGATCGGTGCGATGAAGGACAGGCCTTCGATCCGGATGTCGCCGAGGATCCGCGGCGCATGCTGTAGCCGCTCGAGCGCCGCGTCGCGAAGATCCCGAGGCAGCATTGCGGCCGGCGGCAAGCGGGATTTCATGCGCGTCTCGATCAAGCGCATTTCCGCGATGCGGCGGTGTCGGTCACGTCCCGGGGCCGCGAGATCGAAGTCCGCCGCCCAGATCTTCCTCAATGTCCTCAGTACCGCCCGCGACATGCCCGGCAGATGCCGAACGTGCTCGAGTTCGACGAAACCGCCTTCGGCGAGCGCGTCCCGTATCGCGGGCTCCAGCTGCTCCGCCGTCGCGGCGATCGTGAAGCCCCCGGCGAGTCTTGCGGCCAGTTGCGGCAAATTCAGTATCTGAAGTCCGCAGTCCTCGACCTGCGCCGCCGCGAACCGGCGCATCTGGAACGCCAGTTGTCCTTCGACGACGACGGTCCGAAGTGCGGGAAGACGATTGTCGCTCAATTCTCGATGCCCATGTTCGAGTGATGCCGGTCGAACGGTAGATCCCGTCATGACGAATCCTTCGGCGCTCGCCGGAGGCTCAGGTCCAGGAACGGGTCGCCAAGGTCATTGGAGGTGAAATGCCGGCACGGTCCCTTGATCGAATAATCGGGCTGCCTGCTGCGGGACACCAATTGGTTGTTGCCGTCGAGTTCGAGCCACTCGAATTCGGTGGAACTGTCGAACCAGGGCGTCAGCAGACGCATGAACGCGCCGACGGCCAGCGAAGCCAGAGTTCCATTCGTCCAGACTACCTGGGGATTGATGCCGGCGTCGGCGTAGTCGTTCTCTTCCCTGTCGAGGCGCTGCTGCGTGAGAAAGCCGAGGCACCGCATGCAGGGGCCGCCCGGTCGCGTCGAGATCATCTGTCCGGCGACGGCATAATGCCGATCGGCGAGGCGCGTGACGTCCATGCCGACATCGATGTACGGCAGACAGAACCGGCGCGCGGCGGTTTCGAGATGCATGCGCTGCCGATACCCGTCGACACATCCGAACACGACGTGCGCGTCCTTCAGCAGATCGGCGGCGGCCTGCCACTCGGTCTTCGAAACCTCCACGTCGGCCCACGGACGAACCGAACGTATGACGCGCTTGGCGATCTCGACCTTCGGTGTGCCGTTGATCACATCGTCCTGGGTGGCGCCGACGAGTCGGTTGAGATTGCTGTCTTCGATGTCCTGCGGATCGATCAGGCGGAAATGTCCGACACCGACGTGGGCGAGCTGCTGCGCAATGTGCGAGCCGCCGCCGCCCAGGCCCACGATCGCGACGCGGGTTTCCGCGAGCACCTGCTCGGCATCCTCGCCGAGAAAGCTCTGTCGGCTGAAATCGCCCCGCGCGGTCATGCCAGACGATCCAGACCGCCCGGGCGCACGACGTCGATCGTCAGACGGCGGCCTACGACGTCGAATTCCGAGATGTTCACGATCGTGTCACGGTCGAGCCATATCCGGCCGTTCGCCTGGTCGTGGCTGAGGACGACGGCACCGTGCGGCATCTCCCGGCGAACCTTGAAGAAGTCGGGAACGAATTTGGTCTGTTCACGCACGTCGATCCTGCTGAAATGCGGACGGCCATGATGCTCGTGCATGTGAACGTGGACCATGCCGACCGATCGCATCAGCGCGACTTCGAGCGCCTTGCGGATCGCCTCCTGGCCCATCATCGCTCCGACGGAGATGTCGTGGACGTACTCGTCGTCGGCGAGCGGATGATAGTCGGCGGCCAGCAAGATCAAGGTGTCGGCGCCGGCGGCCGTCGCGCGCACTGAAATGAAGCCGACGCGTTCGGCCGCGAATGCATGAGGACGGGCGAGATCCCGCCTGACGTCGCCGAGAAACCGATCCGTCGCTCTGAAGATGATCTTCATCGGAACGCCTCCAGATGACCGCCTAAAATGGCGAGGGGGGGTTGGTTCGGCGACACGCCGCTCCATGACCAAGTAAACCAGTTCTTCGCCAGGATGAACGCGGTCTCGTTCCAGTTCAGTCCGAGACCCAGATTCGCCGGAAGATAAAGCTTCGTCGGATACGTCCCGTTCGGATAGTCGAGACAGAGAAGCGCATCCATCTGCTGGTCCGCCCCGCGGACGAGGAAGCGCAGTCCGACCATGTGGACGTAGCGCCGTCCGGCCTCCTCCATGTACTTCACGGTGCCGGAGCAGATCGCGGCGATCGCGGCCAGCTCCGGCTCGATGACGGCTCCCGCGAGAGCACCCCCGGCGTCGTTCATCATGAGGAGCCACCGGACCGGGCGTGGGTCATGAACTGCTCACGATCGTGCAGTTCGATCTTCGCGTTGTCGTCCAGGTCCTTGAGACCGTGCGGCGTGATCTGCGCCAGCACCTTGGCCGGGTCGATCCCGAGTTCCGCCTTGAGCTCGCTCACGATCCATTTGTCGCGGCGCACCTGACGGGGGTCGCCGTCGACGATAATGGTGATCTCCCGATGGCCCCGGTCGTGATCGGGCTTGTCGGCACCCTGGCCGAGCGCCCGGGTCGGTTCGTCATGATCTGACATCTGTTTCTCCTCGGGTCGGTGGAAAAAGAAGTCCGCAAGCCGACGCCAACCTTGCGCGGGTCGCCCCTCGGGACCACAATCCCCTTGGCGACCCGTCAGCTATCTATACGTATTGTCTTATGACCCGTCAATAAATGACGGGTCGGAAAACCGACGGGTCAGTAAACTATTCGTGATAAGGGTCATGGCTGACAAGGACGACATCCGCTGGGGGCTTCAGCGCCGCTTCGAGCTGATCGAATGGCGGGCCTACTGGCTCGGACGGATCAATCGCAGTGATCTTGAGGATCGGTTCGGGGTGTCGACGCCGCAGGCGTCGGCGGACCTTCGCTCATACCAGGAGGCGGCGCCAGGCAACATCGAGTACGACGCCACCGAGAAAGCCTATGTGCCGTCCGAGAAGTTTCATCCCGAATTTCTGAGGCTATCGGCCGATCGCTATCTGATTCAACTGGACGCGATCCTGAACGGGGCGGTGCCGGCCGTGGACACCTGGTTCGGGAGTCCGCCGCCGGCGGCGGTGATGCCGACCGTGGCGCGAAGCGTGGATGCCGAAACGTTGCGGACCCTTTTGAAGGCCATCACCTGGCGGCGTGAGGTCGAAGTCGAATACCAATCGCTGACCAGCGCGCGCCGGCGCGGCATCGTGCCCCATTCATTGGCTTTCGACGGTCATCGATGGCACGTGAGGGCGTGGTGCGCCGAGCGTCTCTCGTTTCGCGATTTCGTGCTGTCCCGAATCCTCTCGGTCGGCGACAGCCGGCCGTCGGACGTCGATCCGACCAACGACGTCGTCTGGAACACGATGGTCGCCTTGAAGATCGTCCCGCATCCCGCGCTCGCTCCCGCGCAGAAGAAGGCGATCGAGCTCGACTACGGGATGGAGGACGGCGTGCTCGTCCTCAACTCCAGGCTTGCGCTGGCATACTACGTGATACGCCGATTGAACCTCGATCTGACGGAGTGGAAGATTCCGCCGGAGCGGCAGCAGATATTTCTGACCAACGCGGCCGAGGTGGAAGAGATCGGACGCAACGCAAGAGCGGAGGAGGAGTCGCTCGTTCGCGCCTGGGCAAAGTCACGAGGATGAACGCACAGATATTGGCCGGCCGACGCACAGAGCATTGTGTCCGATGCGCGCGGCCGATCACCATGTTTGACCGCTAGACCGGCCTGGCCCATGTTGGCGACATGTTCGAAATCACCGGCGACCATATTGCCGAACTAAATGATACGGATTTGCGCAGCTTGGTCGGCATGCTGTGCGAAGCCGAGATGCGTCGCCGGCGCTTTCCTGTCTCGGCGGTCACATGGGGCGGTGACCAGAACGCAACGGACGCAGGGATCGACGTTCGCGTCGCGCTTCCGGTCACCACGGTCATCGACGGTTTCATCCCAAGACCCTCGACCGGCTATCAAGTCAAGAAGTCCGACATGTCGAGGTCGGCCATCATCGATGAGATGCGGCCCGCGGGAGTGATAAGGCCGTCCATCGTCGCACTTTCCCAAGAGTCGGGTGCCTACGTCGTCGTAAGTGCCGACGGTTCAACGACGGATTCCGCGTTGAAGAGCCGCCGGGATGCGATGTCCGAAGCGATGCTGGGTGTTCCCGATGCCGACACGCTTACGCTCGACTTTCTTGACCGCGGGCGGATAGCTACATGGGTAAGGGACCATGCGGGCGTTACGCTGTGGGTGCGCGAAAAAATCGGCCAGGCCATCCCGGGATGGCGCCCTTATGGTGCTTGGTCGCACTCCACCGATACCAATGACCGGGACTATCTCGCGGACGACTCCGCGAGAATCAAAACGGGAAGTCAGGATGAGGGGGATGGTTTCTCAGCCATCGACGGAATCAACCGCATCAGGGACATTCTCCGAACGCCGGGGCACGTCGTGCGCCTCGTCGGCTTGTCCGGCGTTGGCAAGACGCGGCTGCTAGAAGCGCTGTTCGATGAGCAGATCGGCGCCAACGGCCTCGATCCGGCGCTCGCTGCCTACACGAACGTTGCCGACAGTCCAAATCCCCAGCCGCCCGGAATGGCATCCGACCTGTTGGCCGACGGCAGGCGCATGATCTTGGTCATCGATAACTGCCCGCCTGATCTTCATCAGAAGCTTTCCGAAATCGTGCGTGTGCCCGCCAGCACGCTCAGCGTCATCACCGTCGAATACGACATTCGTGAAGATCAACCTGAAGGAACGGACGTCTTTTCATTGGAGGCGTCATCCGATGAGCTGATCGAAAAGCTCGTTGCGCGGCGGTTTCCGCGGCTCTCACAAGTCGATTGCCGCACTATCGCGGAATTTTCCGGCGGCAACGCGCGCATTGCGATTGCATTGGCAGGTACGGTGCAGAAGGATGAAACGGTCGTCGGACTGAATGATGCCGAGCTGTTTCGTCGGCTTTTTCATCAGCGCCACCAACACGATGAATCGCTTCTCCTCATCGCGCAGGCCTTTGCGCTGGTCTACTCTTTTCAGGGCCATGATCTGGAAGGTGACAATGCCGAATTGCCTATCTTGGGCGGATTGATCGGCAAGACCGCGGACGAAATGTATAGCGGCGCCCGTGAATTGCGGCGTCGGGACTTGTTGCAGGAGCGCAGTGTATGGCGGGCGGTGTTGCCGCACGCGATCGCAAATCGTCTTGCCACGATGGCGCTCGACAACCTCCATCCGCAGAAGATCGACGCAGCGATCATCAAAGGAAAATCAGAGCGGCTGTTGCGCTCCTTTTCGCGGCGACTCGGCTTCCTGGATGGCAGCAAGGAGGCGCGCTCGATCGTAGCGGCCTGGCTCGCACCCGGTGGACTTCTATCCGACGTCCTGAATCTTTCCGATCTGGGAAACGAGATTTTCGTCAACGTCGCGCCCGTGATGCCGCAAGCCGTCCTTTCAGTATTGGAACGGGCCGTGGAACAGGCGGACGCTCCGACATTGGAGCGCTCCAAGCATTTCATCCGCTTGATCCGCTCGCTCGGTTATGAGGCAAAGTTCTTCGAACGGGCTGTCGCGCTCTTGCTGAAGTTTCATGCGACCGAGACGGAGCTTCCCATCGACGATGATGCAGGCGGTGTGATCGTCTCATTTTGCTTCATCTACCTTTCGGGAACACACGCCACGCCCGACCAACGGGTGACTCTCATCGGGGATCTCCTCCGTTCCGATCTGCCCAAGCGACAGGGACTCGGCGCGAGATCGCTGGAAGCCATGCTGAGGACCGATCACTTCTCATCAAGCTATGTCTTTGAATTCGGAGCGCGCTCACGTGATCATGGATATCATCCGAGGACTAACGCCGACATCGCGCAATGGTACGGTTCTGCACTGAAGCTTGCGGAGGACGTTGGCGGCTCGGACGCGCCCGGTGCCGAGGAGGCAAGAAAGGCGGTCGCCGCCGAATTTCGCGGCCTCTGGGTCAATGCGGAAGTCTGCGACGAACTGGAGCGAGCGTCGCGCGCCTTTGCCGCCAACGGCTTTTGGCGTGATGGCTGGATAGCCGCCCGGCAGACACGGGTCCATGAGGGCAAGCGCCTTCGCCCGGAATCGTTGGCTCGGCTCAAGAATCTTGAGGAATGCCTGCGACCAAGGGACCTTGTAGAGAAAGTTCGCGGTATCGTGCTGGATGCCAAGGGCCGAGGCATCGACTACGACGATCTGGACGAAGAGATAGACGACATCGATTCGTATGACTTTGCAGCCTCGGAAAGGCGAGCCGCGGCGGCCATCGAACGGCTCGGCAGGGACGTTGCCGGCGACCGCGCATCCTTCGAGGCGATCCTCCCGGAATTGCTCAATGGTGGCGGCCGCCTCGGGCCTTTCGGCAGAGCGTTGGCTCACGCGGCCGAAGACCCCGTGGACCTATGGAGCTCGCTGGTCGATCAGTTGGCCGCAAATCCGAACGGAAATCCCCACGTCATGGGCGGCTTTCTCGCCGGACTGCAGACAACGAATCCCGACGAGACCAATTCGATCTTGGACGACGCGCTGGTCAATCCGGTCTTGGCACCTTGGCTCCCCTATTTGCAGGCCAGCGTCGTCATCGACGACAAGGGTGTCGTCCGCCTTCACCGCTCGCTGGAACTTGGCCACGCGCCCATGGACCGCTATTCGCTCTTGGCTTGGGGCCGGGCGTCCGATCCGATTCCCGGCGCTGCATTTCGCGACCTGGTTCTCGCGATTTCCGAGAAAGGAGGCGTCGACGCAGCGCTGCACATGATATCGATGAGATTGGTCTCCGATCGAGCCGACAAGCGTGCGCCACTTCCCGAGACGATAGAGGCCGGGCGCCACGTACTCGCGATGTTCGAGCTTGGCAGTTCTTCCAGGCCCCAGGTTCAGCGCGAAGATCACGAACTCGGCTCGCTCGCCAGAGTCTGTCTCGCGGATAAAAAGGGCGAAAGCGTCGCTCGGGTGATTATTCGAAAGCTGAAGAGCGCATCCACCGACTATAGATTGCGCGCGCAAGACTACGACGATCTCGTGAAGGCGTTGTTTTCCGTTCAACCCTCCGCGATGCTTGACGAGATGTTTACCGGCGACGACAAGTCGGTGGGTGCCGGCATTCGCTTCACGGAATCCCTGACGCGGCGCCGCGCCAGCCCGCTCGGTGACGTGCCTCCGGAAACACTGCTCGCCTGGTGCAATTTTGATCCAGCCGTGCGCTATCCCATCGCGGCCGGTGTCGGCATGCTTTTCAGCAAGGATGGCGAGGCGGCCCCGCTGCAGTCGACGGCCTTTGCCGACGCTGCTTTTGAAAGCTGCGCCAGATCCGAAGGCAATGCTGCCGCTGATCGTCAAGCGCCTCTATTTCAGTAGCTGGAGCGGATCCTGGGCCTCGAAGATGGAAGGCCGCCAAAAGCTTCTGGAGCGACTGGATGTTGGCGGCGATCCCGAGCTTGAGAGGGAGAAAGCCGACGCGCTTGCTCGCATCAGGTCTCAAATCGAGGAATCGCGGCGAAAGGAAGCGGAGGAAGACAGGCAGCTAAGCGCGCGGTTCGAGTGAGGACGTCCCTTCGAGCGTCACGGCGTGGGTGATTCATTGCGATTTCGGTGCGATCATCGAGCGGTTGGTTCTCGACTGCGCGGGCCGTGCCCTTGAGAGAGACGGGATTGCCGTCATACCATAGGCATTGGGCGGTCATGGAATGGCGCAGCGGGTGCACTTAAGATGCTTACACGACTAGCAGGAACCATCGAGCAGCTCGATCTCGCGGCCGAGCATCTGGCGCATGGCGATCCCAACAACGCGCGATTCGCCCTGATGCTGAGCGACAACATCGTGGAACTAACTCTGCATCAGCACGCGAAGGAGAAGCGCAAGCAACTGAAAGCCAACTCATGGACCAAGAAGGCCTACGAGCACGAGAAAGCGCTCGAAAAGGCGCTGGGCCGTTGGTTCGACGAAAAGGTGCGCTTCGTAACGCTCATCGGAAAGCTGCATACCGAGGTCGGCGAGAGCATCCGCATCGCCCATCAGTTTCGAAACGACGTCTACCATGTCGGACTTCAGCATGAAGCGGTGCTGCCGGTTCTCGACGCCTTCTATTTCGAACTGACGCGTCGGCTCTGCGCGGACTATGAGATCAGGTCATGGGGCTATAGCCCCGGACAGAGCATTCCGGAGCGCGCGAAGAAATACATTACGGCCGACAAGTTCTTCACGAACTTCATAGAGGAGTACCGGGCGGCCTGTGTAGCGCTGACGGCAAAGTCGGGACACGACGACAAGCGTTTTTCCGAGACGTTGGCCGGACATTTGGACGAGGTGATCGCTACGCAGGATCGTTACATCGGCTACATCGCGACAAATGCACGACGCAGGGCGACCCGCGACGAAGTCGTCGTCAGCAGCCAGTCGTGGCGCCTGGCCTTTAGCGAGGAAGGCCGCGTGTTCGCGCGGAACAACGGATTCCCGGGAGGTCACATCGTGGAGTGGCTGGAACAGAACTATCCGTTCAAGTTCAAGTCGGATCCGATCGGGACGTGGAGGAAGCGATCGGAGCGGCTACGCCGCGAAACCGACCCGCACAAGGCCCTGAAGATGTACCGAACCTTCATGGACGACACGGCGGAATTCCGCGAGTGCATCGAAGAGTCGACGTCGGCTGTCGATCAATACGTCGAGACCCAGATCGAGCGGATGCGTGAGGAACGCGCCCTTGCGCGCGAGCGGAACAAATCGACCTGAAGTCAGGTGCCGTTCGCAGGCGGCAGAATCAGGTCCCTTTCTGGTGTTCTCCCGGGACGATCCCAAAAAGTGCATTGAACTTTCACGGATCCCATGTATTTACGGATCAGGCATTGCCTGCAGGTCTTCCGTATGGGGGCCGCAACAAAGGTCGGGGTCAAACCCGGCCTTTGTTGTTTCTGGCGACCGTAACCTGTTCGAAACAATAGGTTTTCACGCCCAGTATCGCGGCGTGTTCGGCTGGAACCTGGCTCGTCACCAGACGGCCCGCCTCCGCTAATCTCCTGTAGATGTTGAATTTTCGGTCGTAGCTGCCCCGCGCTATGGCGTAGACGTAGGTGTCGGCGATTTGCATGAGGCGGTTCGACTTGTCCTTACCTTCGACGTCCAACAACACATGCTGGAAATCGGCGGCGGTGAGCGGCAGGTACTTGGCGGAATTCTTGGCGTCGAACCCCATCCCGTTGTCTTTGATGTTGTAGAAGTAGCCCTCGATCATCCGATTGGTCGCCGGGTCGGCCATCTCATAGAATACCTTCAGACGGCGCTCCTGCTGCTTGGCGAGTTTTGCCGCGCGCTCGACCACGATGTCGAACGCGCTTCGACAAAGCAGCCACTTCGAATCACCGTCTCGCTGCCCGTAACCGCGGGCGACATAGCCGGGCCGGTCGATGACGCACGCTGCGCCGGCGACGGGGATGTTGGCGAGAAAGGTCCTATAGCCGGACCAGAACCTGTCCCGGTCGGCGCCTTTGAGCCGGCCGATCCAGGCGAACTTCTTCTTCTCCGACCTCATGTCCGTCAGATGCAGCGGCGCCGTGATCTGTGGCCACTGCTTCTTGAAATCGGCCAGGGCGTTCTTCACCGTAGCCTCGTCCTCCGCACGAATGAGAATGCCGCCCATCGCGAACCAGTCGTTGCCGTGTTTCGCCTGGACGGCCGCTCTGTCGGGATGCCGAGGGCCGGTTTCATCGAGGTAGAGATGGAGCAGGGGCTGCTTCGGTCCGGTAATCGGTGTTCTTGCTGACATGGCAGCAGCGTTATCATCGACGCTCGCGCATTTCCATCCGACGCATCCCGGACCAAGTTCTCAATTTCCTAGGAGATCTGCGTACGGCGAGAAGCCGCTTGTGTCGCCACGCTTCCTCAGTTCTTCGGGCGGTTCAGAAGCATGTTGCGGCGGGCCTCGGCGAGTTCGAGCGGTCCGAGGCTGATGTAGTCGGCGGTCGTTTCGATGTCGCGATGCCCGAGGAAGACCTTGGCCGCGTAGATGTCCTTCTCGAGATACACGCGCCTTGCAGCGGTACGCCGGAAATCGTGGATGATGAGATTCTTGATCTTGGCCTTCGTCCAGGCCTCCTTCATCCGGGAATAGAACAGCGCTGGCAGCACAGGAATGTGCTCGCCCTTCTTGCGAAACTCGCCGTCCAGCCAGTTCGCGATTCGGCAGGGCAGGGTGAAGATGAATTCCGGATGCAAGCCCTCGCGCCGCTTCAGAATCTCGAGCGCCTCGTCGGTGATATACACCTGATGCGGTAAGTCCTCCTGGCCCTTTGCCTTGAGATAGACGGTCAGCAGTCGCGCGTCTTTATCGTAGTTCTCCCAACGCGCCTCGCACAGGTTGGTCTCGCGCAGACCGAGCTGGAGATCCGCCTTCCACATGTCCATGAGGTCGGGCTCGTCCTTGCAGGCCTCCTCGAGCCGGCGCTCCTCTTCGGGCGTCAGATAGCGGCTTCGCGGCTGGACGGGCTCGAGCAGAGGAACGCCGTCGTCGTCCTTGTCCGACGGACGCGGCTTGTCCGGGAAATCGGTTTTTAGAATCCGCTCGGCATGATTGAGCACAGTCAACACGAGGCCGAGATACTTGTTGGTCGTCTTGGCCTTGTAGGCGCCCGGCTTCGACGGCTTGCGACCCTTCGTCGCGTCGACCTCCGGGAGACCTTTGCGCAGTTCGCGCCGGTACAGGCTGCTTCGGCGTCCGGGCTGCTGACAAGTCGTCCTCCAATGCAGGCTGCAACTGACCCGCAGCAAATCATCGCGGGTCCGTACGCAGGATCCCTTCAGCGCCCGCCCATTCAGCGCAAGAAGTCATGAACGAGAAGCCGCCTCCGAGAGCAAGCTCAGAATCGGCAGCAAGAAAAGTTCAGCAGGCTCGGCGACGCGCGGCAAAGACGAGGAGGTAATCATTCTCCAACGGTAAGTGTGAGCTGTCATGAGCCATGCCTCAAGCAGTCAGCACGAAAAAGCGTCTCCGGCTAGCTCTCCAGCACGCCCCAATCAGGACTCCGTTTCGGACACAAAGCATCGCTGGGGCGAATGGTGTCGGTCGAACGCCTACGTCAGTGCTATCCGAGGTTGATACTTATGCCGATGAGCTATTGCAATATCACGAGCTGTTTTAGCCTAAGCAGCGTCGCACTCTTTTTGGCTCACTTGGGGTGCAAAGTGCAGCGGGTTCGGGAAGCACTCACAACTCAAGGACCCAAGCCGGTCAGGCCTTGAAATGCAGATGGTCTAGCGCGATCTCAGAAGAGGTTGGGCGCGCTCCAGCGTAGTAGATATCTGGTGACATCGAGTGCGGCTTTGATCGCGCATTGCCCTCTCTAGGTCCTCGACCACCGGCGCGCTGACTTCCTGGCGGACGACGATAGCAAATCATAACCGTTCCGCCCAACCCGTGCACTTTCATAGGCAATCGGCAACTCCTTGATAATGGCGTGAAAGACCTCGGATTGACGCCGACCGCCTGCGCGGAAAAACTCCGCTGGGTCGCAGTTCGCAAATTGAGGTTACCGGGGCGCGCCTGCATCGACAAGCTCCCGAAGCTGTTCGTCTTCCCGTTTGGTCCAGCGTAAAGGAAGAATGCTCGGGTCAAACTAACCTCTTTGCTTCAACTCATGCAGTTCTGGAGGACAGATTTCGCTTAAATCCTGGCTAGCCTTCTACGTTGTGGTGAAGCTGGCGGCGATCGCTCAGATGGTGAACGTGCTCCAGGCTATGCTGACGGACGGGCCGCGCATGCTGCTGACACCAACCTATCACGTCTTCGATATGTACCAGCCCTTGGACGCAACACCCCTTGCTACCGCAATCAAAATACCAAACGATACGCATCGAGGCGTGTAGATCATGGCGCTGGACGTCTCTGCTGCCCGGGGGGCGGATGGGAAGCTCTATCTCGCGCTTGTCAACAGCGATCCCGCCAATTCGGCGTGACTGACGACAAGCATCGCTGGCCTGTCAGCGAAAGCGGCAACCGGTCGGATTCTGACAGGGATGCCATGGATGCGCACAATAGCTTTGAGAAGTCGAATATCATTCAGCCTGCGCCATTCAGCGGCAAAGTATCGAACGGAAAGCTGGTCTTCGACCTGCCGGGGAAGGCTGTGGCGGTGGTTCAGGTGCAGTAAGCCGAGCTCCTCTAGGATTGAAGACAAAAGTGCCGACAATGCAGAAACGCATGTTTGTCTTTGGGTCCCAGTGGAAGTGAGCGGAAGTACCCACGCGCAGGCGGCGATTCGCATTCATGATTCCTCCGCGGCGAACTTGTGCCCCGAGGTCCGAGTGCGCTTGGCGTGACGTCCTCGTTGCGCACGACTGCTACATCATGACTAGATGCTAGCTGTCCATTCGATCAAGCGAGTAGCCGGCCAAGACAACCGGACAGGGAGCCGTGTTCAGTCCAACTTGGTCGAATTGCATAAACGCGACCGAACGCGCGGCAATCTTGCTTTGGAGTAGCCAATTCCCAACTATTCAGGCTTCTACTGCTTCCAGTCCGCTTCGGCGCAACACTTGAAGTAGACCGCGCTACGCCGCTCGTACTGACTGTAAAAGGGCACGAAGGTGAGGTCAGCGGGGCGAGTGACGCGTTGCGCCCGAAAGAGAAGGCGATCCGAAACGACCGGCTCAAGACCCCTTGATCCCTCTTCGCCAACAAATACAGGTTCGACTCCGCTCCATGCCATATCAGCGGAGCCGAGATCCGCAGCCAATACGAGGGGACCGTACATGGCGGCGACTACATCCTGAGAACCTCCAGCCGTCTCGAAGCGCAGTTCCAGCGGCAGGTTGAGGCAGACTACGTCGTTCTTTTTCCAGCTCCGGTTGATCACGGCATAGCCATTAACCGGCTTGGAAGGTACGGACTCACCGTTTACTCTGATATCAGCGCGCCCATTCGCCCAGCCAGGAATGCGCAGTGCCACCGCGAACCTGTCGAGCTCCACTGCAGCAAATGTGAGCTTGATCTCAGATTTAAAGGGATACTCGGTTTCAAGAGTGAGTGCGACGCCTTTGGTTTGCCATTGTACAGTGGAAGGGATGTACAAATTCACGAACAGCGTGTCCTCCCCTTCCCAGAAGATGGAATCGCCGTGCTTCGCGTGGCTTTCCATTCCAGTGCCAACGCAGCACCAGAACACTTCCTCTCTCGGCCTTGAATATCTGCGCGCCACACCGGTCCCCATCGGCATATAGTAGGCAAAGCCGCCCGTCTCTGGGTTATGTGCCGCCATGACGTGGTTGAGATGCGCGCGCTCGTAATAGTCGAATAGCGCGCCATTCGGTGCCCAGGAATAGAGGTGTCTTGTGAGCTTGAGCATGTTGTAAGTGTTGCAATGCTCGCATGTCGAGTCCATGAGGTGACGCGCGGTCGTATCGGGCTCAAAAAAATACTCCCGTTCGGCGTTCCCCCCTATGACATAGCTGTGGTGCTGCGTTACGCGCTCCCAGAAGAAGCGGGCCGCATCGCCGGGAGTATTCTTGCCGGAAAGCTCATGGATGCGCGCCAGACCGACCACCTTGGCAATCTGTGTATTGGCGTGCATGTAGGCAAGTCTGTCCTCGCACGCGACTAAAGGATCGAAAAGCTCGCGGTCACAGATGCGTTCGGCGAGCATCAGCCAGCGCTGATCGCTCGTGCGCGCATATAGCTCGGCGTAGCTTTCGTTCAGGCCGCCAAACTCGCACGAAAGCAGCTTCTGCATTTGCTCGTCGGTTAGTGCAGCGAAGACTTGCGCGACGTAGCTGCCAAGCATAATGGCGACCTCAAGCGCTGTCGCATTGCCCCAGGCCGCATGGACGTCCAAAAGCCCCGCTAGTGTCTTATGAACGGTGTAGAGCGGGACCCACGAGCCGTTGACATTGAACGGATGCGGCTCGATTTCGCCGCGCTCGATCTGTTCAAATACTTCTTGACCATCCACAATCCGGCCGTCCTTTGTCTTTCGGCCGAGTGCACCGACATAGCCGTCCTCACGCTTCGATTGGCAGAGCGCGATCTCCTCGACGATGTAATCGGCCCGACGGCGACACTCGCCGTTACCAGTCTGCTGCCAGGCGAGCACGAGAGCGCTCATATAGTGGCCGAGGGTGTGTCCGGCGATCGTGTCTGACTCCCAGCCACCATAGATCGTCGCCTTTGGCTTGAGGCCCGCGTATTTGCGGTAATTGTGCAGTAGACGATCCGGGCTAAGCGAGAGTAGGAACTTGATGTTGCGCTCGACTGCGGTCGCATAATGTGAAGGGCGAAGGCGCACATCGGTCAGCGGCAGTGGATTGGCCCGCAGTGGAAATTTGAACGCGGCCGTCGCGGCGCCCGCCTGGACCGCACCGCAAAATGCCGTCGTCGCCACGCCCACCATCCATTCACGTCGATTGTTTGTCATTGCGGCAAATCCTCGTTACCAGCTGAACTGCGTTTGCGACGATATTGGACGTTATTCCAAAAGAGAATTTGAGATCGCATCAATCGCTCCAATGTGCTTTTTCCCAGGGGCGCCTTTTGCCAGGCTCATCCGAGACGACATCGTGGATGAAGCAAACAGCGTGCCGCTCTTTTACCTGAACACCGCGTGTCTCGGCTGTTGATGCACGTGCGTGCTCGATAAATGCGTCTTCCTCATTGCTTCAATCAATCTCTAGATGCCGGCGATCATAGCCGATCGACTGGCCGCTCTTTGTGCGTGATCGATCGTGCTGGCAGTGATGTCCCGCTGGTTCACCGTGTCCGAGTTCAGACGCGCGGAGTGCATCGGCACTCTAATGTCATCTAGACGACATCCACATCTCAAGACCAAAACCGATGCGCATTGCGCCTCGTTGGCATAATTTCTGCAAGTACCAAGTTGACGGGACGATCAAGGCTTTCTGTGCTCCAGAAGCAGATGAGTCAGCCCAGGGAGCTAAGCGCTGGCGCAACATCTGTTACGTTCGACATGCTCGCGGCATCCGGCAGAAGAGGACAGCTGACCAGGTCATGCATAAGCTCGGCGTCATGTATAAGGTCGGCGCTTTGATGATTGCTCTCTTAGCTCAGCAGGAGGCGGCTGCCGTGAACGGTTCCAAAGGCAACACGGAAGACGAGGTCCTGCGTCGTTCCGATTACAATCGAGCGCTCACGATAAACGATCAGTATGCCAGACTGATGATCGATGCTCCGGAGGTCCCGTTCTGGCTCGCAGATGGTGCATCGTTCGCCTATCGATTGACGAGTAACGGAAAGCGCCAATTCATACTCGTGAATGCTGCCAACGGCAGAAAACAGCCAGCTTTCGATCATAAGAAGCTAGCTGCTGCGCTGAACCGGGTAAGCCAAAAAGACTATAATGCCGATAATCTGCCATTCGAGCGGTTTGAGCTCGCTGACGATGGTGGCAGAATAACTTTTGAGATTGAGGACGCCAGTTGGAGCTGCGAACTTGTAAACTACGCTTGCTCAAGCGAGACAAAGCTTTCCGAAATCGACCAGCAGAACCGATACGATCATACGCCATCTGTGGAAAATGATCCTGAGAGAACAAGCGTGTCGCCTGACGGGAAATGGCTCGCCTATGCCAAGGATTTCAATCTATTCCTGCGCAGCAAGGAGGGCTCGAAGGACATCCCTTTGACTTGGGACGGATCTGAAAGCAACTACTATGCGTTTTCGACGTTAAGTTGGTCTCCAGACTCGCGTCGCCTCGCAGCTTACCGCATCCGTCCGGGCCAAAAACGGGAGGTTCATTACCTCGAATCATCCCCAAGCGACCAGCGCCAACCGAGGCACTGGACGATGACATACCCGAAGCCCGGCGATGCTCTGGCATTGCCACAGCCGGTGCTTTTCGACGTCGGTGATCGTCGCGCGATAGCAATCGACAATGCGTTGTTCCCAAACCCCTATGGCCTCTCTCGCATCCGATGGTGGAAGGACAGCCGCGGATTCACCTTCGAGTACAATCAACGAGGCCATCAGCTTTATCGTCTCGTCGAGGTCGAAGCGGCTACAGGCACCGTCCGAACTCTCATCGACGAGCGCAGCAAGACGTTCATCGATTACCAGCCCCTAAGATTGGACCAGTGGAACACTGGCAAGACCTTCCGCTACGACGTTGAGGACGGGCGGGAGATCATCTGGGCCTCCGAACGCGACGGATACGAGCATCTGTACCTGTTCGATGGACGTACTGGCGAGCTTAAAAACCAGATCACGCGTGGAGCTTGGGTAGTCCGTTCCGTCCATTACGTAGATCCTATCAAGCGCCAGATTTGGTTCAGTGCAAGCGGGATGAATAAAGGGGAAGATCCCTATTTCGTCCACGCCTACCGCATCAACTTCGATGGCACGGGACTAACGTCGCTCACGCCCGAAACGGCCAATCATCACATCGAGTTCTCGCCAGACGGTCGCTACTATCTAGACTTCTGCTCACGGAGCGATATCCCGCCGCGCCTAATGCTGTACCGAACCATTGACAACTCGGAGGTCGTGGAGGTCGAGAGCGCCGATATTTCCGCGCTCGTAGCTGCTGGCTGGCAGCCGCCACTGACGTTCCATACAAAGGGCCGGGACGGCGAGACCGAAATATGGGGGATTATTCATCTCCCGATCAACTTCGACCGAAGCCGCCGATATCCGGTCCTTGAAAAGATTTACGCCGGTCCGACCGGTTCTTTCGTTCCGAAGTCTTTCTCGGCCTTTGTGGAGCCGCTCACACAGCTTGGATTTGTCGTCGTTCAGATTGATGGAATGGGCACGAACAACCGGTCGCGTGCATTCCACGACATTGCCTGGAAAAACCTGAAGGATGCCGGCTTCCCCGACCGGATCTTGTGGCACAAGGCGGCGAGCGCGAAGTTTTCGTGGTACGATATCTCGAACGTCGGCATTTTTGGTGGCTCGGCCGGCGGTCAAAACGCGGTGAGCGCACTGCTCTTTCATTCCGATTTTTATAAGGTGGCCGTCGCCAACAGCGGCTGCTACGATAATCGTATGGACAAGATCTGGTGGAACGAACAGTGGATGGGATGGCCGGTCGGTATTGAATATTCGCAGTCTTCCTCCGTCGACAACGCTCACAGATTGCAAGGCAAGTTGCTGCTCATCGTGGGCGAATTGGACCGCAACGTCGATCCATCCTCTACATTTCAACTGGCCGACCGACTTATTCGGGCAGGAAAATACTTCGACATGCTTGTGGTCCCAGGCGCGGATCACGGAACGCCCGGGTCTTACAGCCTTCTCAAGCTCCTGGACTTCTTCGTTCTGAATATCCTCAGACAGACACCGCCTAATTGGAATGACCCATCTATTGACCTGCTAAAGGGCCAAGAGGCTCCATCATCGTGCGAAGAGCCAACACGTGAAGGCTGCTGAGACCTGCAAAACTGACGCGAGAAGAGGCTTCTGCGCCATCAGCATCGAATGTCGGCGACGATTTCCAATGGGAAATAGAAACTGTTGTCAAAGTAGCTGCTCCCGAGCGACCTGACAGCCCTTCGGAAGGGCCGTCGTGACAACCTGATCTGCCGGTCTTTCCCCGCCAACTCGTTGGCCGGCTATGCCGATGCTGAAATTGCGCCTCGAATTGCGACGTCACGCTGCACTCGGCTGGACTCGCGAGTGCCGCATGGGGGCCGAACAGAACGGCTGATCTTTCCCAGAGAAAGTGGACGGGTTTGGGCGGCCTTTAGCTTCATCTCGATCGGGGCGATATATCCGAGGGCGGAATGGAGCCTTGTTTGGTTAAATAACAAGGCTCAAGAACGCCCACAGTACCGTTCTTCGCGAGGTTCTTTATCGACATCATCCCTGGTTGGTCGCCGAGTTTGAGCGAACTTGCGCGGCGACGGCGGGGCTGAGTTCGACGCGCTTGAGCGCGTGTCGGATCGCGGTGTCGGTCAGGTTTGGGACGGCATTTCTTCTGTCCGCAACTGGGCTCGGTCGAGGCAGAACAGGGATCCTTTGCTGGGATCGGAAGCGCGTCCTCTATCCCTAGACCCGCTCCCATTGCCCTAGCCGCCCCCACTGCGCAATGACGGAAAACACTAATCTCGTAGGAGGGATCAAGCGTGATCGCGCGCGATCGTAGGGGGTAGTAGGATGGTTGTGCACAAGCGCTATCTCGACAAGCAATCGCGCCAGCACGAGGGATTCCTCGTGACAAAATTAGGTTGTCGCTAGCCCTCGACGCGAACGCTGGACACGGGAACGCCTTCGCGCAAGGACTGAGGCACTCCCTCGCAACTAAATCGCCACTTCACAGCTCAATCGCGTGGTCCTCAAGCACCTGGCGCGTCAGAGCGCCCTTGATTTCGCGGGCGATCTCTTCGCGGATCTGGGCTCCGAACTGCACCTCGGCATCGCTGTCTCCGGTGAGGTGATGATCGGCGAGCCGTTGCTCAAGGCGGCCCGGAAACTCCTCGACCATCGCCTCGATGAGCCGTTCCTGTATCTGTGCATGCGCTTCGGGAGCGATCCGGCTCACGACCTTCTCCCACGGTTGCCAGCGAGTTGCCAGATAGTCGGCGAACCCCGCCGCTTCCTCATTCCGCACCTGCGTCTCGGCTGCGGTGAGGTCGTGCTCAGTGACGTGGGCGACATCAAAGTACCGCATGTCCGGAGCGATGAGCGGCATGTCCAACCGCTCACGTAGCTTGACCTGATAGGCGAGATAAACCTCGATCTCATCGACGAACCGGAGCGAGTCGACCTTCTGACGGGCGATCGGCTCAAGCGCGTTCAGGCGGAACATGACCCGCGCCTGCTTTATGAGTTCACCGAGCCGATCGTCATAGGCCCCATCCTCGACATCAGCGTTCAGACGCGCGGTCTGCATGCCGTTCCAGGTCAGGGTGATCCGATCCTGGCAGGTCTCGCTCGCCCCGAAAGCCAGCTGAAAAAACTGCTGGCGCAATTGCGGCCTGATCGCTGCCTGTCGCAGATCCTCGGCCACGACCTGCTGGAAATGGGGATTATCATAATTCACAGTCTTCTGCAGCTTGTCGAGGAAGAGCGCGTATTCCGGGGCGCCCGCCTCGTCGGCGAAGTTCTGCCAGGCGGCGATCGCCTCCGGCTCGCCCTTCAACCAGTCCGCGACCGCCTCGGCCAGCGGCCGTTCCTGATCCACCGCCGTTTCCCCGCCCATCGAGAAGAAGACCCGCGGGCCGGCATAGCCCGGTGCATTCAAGGCTGCCGCCAAATTCGTCCGCACCCGCTCGGGCAGCCGGTTACCCGCCAGCTCAATCCTGCACCCAGAACCTAGCTGGGATAGCAGGCTCTCCGGCAGGCTGGTTAGCCGGTTGTCGCGTGCTTCGAGCTGCCGGAGTCCCGCTGGAAGGGTATCGGGCAGACTAATCATCCCGTTGCTGTTGGCGTAGAGCCGCAGGAGCCCTGGCGGGAGGGTATCGGGCAGACTGGTCAGCCGATTGCGGCTGGCGTAGAGCCGCAGGAGCCTAGGCGGGAGGCTATCGGGCAGACCGGTCAGCCGGTTGCTACTGACGTTGAGCTGCCGGAGCCCCGCCGGAAGGGTCTCCGGAAGGCTCCTTAGCCAGTTCTCATTGGCGTTGAGATCCCATAGCCCAGCCGGAAGCGTCTCGGGAAAACTGGTCAGCCGATTGCGGCTGACGTCGAGCTGCTGGAGGTCCGGCGGAAGGACGGGGGGCAAGGTTGTCAGGGACAGCGATGACAGATTCAGCGGCAGCGGCGCAGAGTCGTAGGCGTTCTCTCGCCAGGCTCTGATTCGCCTGACCGCCTCGTGCCGGTCCTCGTCCGGCCTGCGACCGAATTCGTCAACCCAAGCGTCCAGGATCTGATCCTGCGACTCCTGCGGAGGAGCGGACGAGCGCGTTCCAGTCAAGGCTTCGACCCACTGCGCTGCGGCCCGGGTGAGACCGCATAGGCACCCCTGCCGGTGGCCTTGTTCGGAAGGAATGCCAGCGCCCGACTCGGCCCGCCCTGTGTTCATCAATGCTCGTTCTCCTGTCGCCATCTAAGGGAATGCGCTGGAAGGAGCGCTGGCCGGTAGTTGTCACCGCGGATGGTAACAAGCCGACCTGTCAGTCTCGGTAGACACTTCTCCTGCTATGAGGTGCTTAGCTGTCGACGAGCTGACGAGTCTCGCAACGATGCGGCGATAGGAACCACGTTGGTCTTTCTCGGGAGCTGCGCCGTCAGCGCTCCGCCCCAGCAAAGTTGGCGACCGTCTAACAGAACTTACCGGGCTTCGGCTGCGGCGAAGTAGGTCCGCGGCAGGGACCGTGAGACTGTGAAAAGGTCAACCGGAAAAGTATGGCGCAACGGTCAGGAGGCAGGATCGGCAAAACCAGGTCAGGGATACGCGCCTCGAGCACGTTAAGTTGAATTCGGACGTTCCGCGAACGTCCATATGGGGTCAGCAGCATGTGACAGTCGCAGCAAAAGGCCGGACGCATGTCAGCCGCCGATCACGCCTCCGAGCCTTCGAAGGATTCTTCTTGCACCGTACGCTGATAGTGCTTGGCATGGCATGGTCTTTGATCCGGCGCTCCAGCACACCGATTGTCGAACTTGATTGCCCGGAGGATGGAATTTGGGAGGGCGCAGCAAATGTCGCTATCAGACTAGCCGCCTTCAAATCAAGAAATCGCGGGGGCAGTCTGCGAGCGCCGAGCCATCCTTAGCCTCGGGCTCTTGAGCGACCGAAGCCTGGTCAGTCCAGCGCGGCTTCGAGCCATTTGGACCTGCCGGCGCAGTTGCGCCCCACAGGTCAACGTGGCGGCGGAGGACTTACTTCACACATGTCGTCGAATTGGGATGGAAGCATGGCCGCCAGCCGGCTCCCGATGCCCTGATCGGCGCCCTGAATAGAAAGGGTTGGCTTGCTGTCGACGACATCGGTCCCGCGACGCAAGGAAAGCGGCCTGATGGCGAGCCGCTAACGAGCGGCCCTTTAAGACTCCATGATCATGAGCTGCTTTGCAACAGTGACGTCAGATCCCCGTAGGAGTCGTCGATCCTACACCACCGAACTGGGGCAAGGAACAACAGACCCGACCCCAAACAACCGACGCCGCGCGAGAAATCAATTCGCGCGCGGCGAGTTCAGCGATCACAGCCGTGTCGAGCACCTTGCCGGCAAGGTGCTCGATCAAGACCTCATCTTGAAGCGCGCACGGCTCACGACCGAAATGCCTGCCCAAAATGAGGCGCGCCTGTCCCTCGGTCCTTCATTCGTCTAGTCAGCTTCTCGAAAGCTAACTCTTCTAGGATCGAAGGTGGGCCCCGCAAGTCGATCGCCCGCCGATGGCAATGAGCCTGGGGGAGACAGGGCGCGCGCAATCATCGGAGATCCGGGGCGCGGCGGTAACACAGGCTTGTTGTTCGCAGTTCGCAGTTCGGACTTCGGCGGTCAGATCTTCACCGAAATGCCCACCGCCTTCAATCTGTCGCCTGCCTTTGCACCAAATCTGGCTCCGAGGGCTCTTTGCGGAACACTTTTTTCAGATGGAGCATAGGATGGATGGTTCGCAGTTCAACCCTTCGTACTTGAACCCGTCGGCCTCTGAAATTGCACAGCAGAATGCCGACATTGGGGAGGGGCAACAAGCGAGCGACGCGAGCCTCCAAGCGAACTTTGAAGAGCACGTGAGTGAATTGCGAGGCGGTTCGGGGCCGGGCCGGCGCGCCAGGCGCAATCACGACCAAGCATTCGGGGAGGACGTGGCGCTTATTAGCGAAGCTAAGCGAACAGCCCGGGGCAGAGGTGTACCCGACCGTTCCGTCGCAAACGCGGGAACTGATATACAAAATCTAAGCATCTGGCTCCGGGAGAACAGTAAGGCCCCGCTAGCCGCCCGGGGTGACGATGAGTCCCTTCAAGCCGATGTGCGGGACTATATCAATGGTGGCGGCTCTCGGAGTGTCGTGTCGTCGGTGAACAAGCTTCTGCCCGGAACGCTCCCGTCGTTGGATGAGGTACTCGGTCGCCCCCCACGCGCCATACGAACTTATCCCGAGGACGCTCGCCTCATCAACGACGCGGTGCAGCACGCCGCGCGTGAGCATGGAGCCTCGACCGGTGAGCAGAGGAGGTCCATTCATATGCGGGCCACCCGTCTTCGCTATCTGAGCGAGTGGCTCCTGAACGGACATAGGGGGAGCATAGCCGGCCGATTTAACGGAGACCAGCAGCAGCAGGATGCGTTTCAGGCAGATGTTGCCGCGTACAGGGAAGTGATTAGCACGCGCAGGGATCGAACACTAACGGACGCGGATTTGGCATTGCTTCAAAACCGCCTGCACATCGTTGGGACGGGCCAGGCACCGAGGTTTCGGGACCCTGCGCAACCCGGTTTGCCCGTCATGGAAAGCGATCGCGAGGCCGGTCGGCGGCACGAGTGTTCCGCGATCACCATCGCGGGAGCCTCTGCACCAGCGCTGGACATTGCCGGACCGTCGTCGTCTGTCAGGCCTCCGTCGGATATCTACGGCGGTCTTGAATCATTCGTTGAGCTGAATGCGCCCACACCGTACGAGTTGCGTGACGATGCTTACTCTGCGCCGGCGCCGGACGTCGCCGGACCGTCGTCGTCCGTCAGGCCTCCGTCGGACATCTACGGCGGTCTTGAGTCGTTTATTGATCTGAATGCGCCCACACCGAACGAGTTGCGTGACGATGCTCACTCTATGCCGGCGCCGGACGTCGCCGGACCGTCGTCATCTGTCAGACCTCCGTCGGACATCTACAGCGGTCTTGAGTCATTCGTTGATCTGAATGCGCCCACACCGTACGAGTTGCGTGACGATGCTCACTCTGCGCCGGCGCCGGACGTCGCCGGACCATCGTCGTCTGTCAGACCTCCGTCAGACATCTACAGCGGTCTTGAGTCATTCGTTGATCTGAATGCGCCCACACCGTACGAGTTGCGTGACGATGCTCACTCTGCGCCGGCGCCGGACGTCGCCGGACGGTCGTCGTCTATCAGGCCTCCGTCAGACATCTACGGCGGTCTTGAGTCGTTTACTGATCTGAATGCGCCCGCACCGCACGAGTTGCGCGACGATGCCGATTCTGCACCGCGCCGGACGTCGCCAGATGGACTCTGAGGCACCGAAAAGGCGTTCCACTCGCGATCGAAAATTCTGAGACAATTTACCTGGTGAAGGACTATATGATGGGCAACCGACCCATTTACGACAGGTGATGTCATGGCGGGAAAATCCGATTTTTTTACTGGCCCGCTCGAAGGTTGGGAGCCCTTGGATTCCCCCCAAAGGGGCAGGATTCGAGTGCGCTGCCCACCAAACCTGATCGAGTAGCTCAGGAATGGACCAAGGTTGCTCGCAAATATGCCGCGGATTCGGCCGGTTCCGGCGCATCATCTGAACACGCGACGCTGGTGCGGGCAAAAAAGAAGGGCTCGCGGGATAGCGATGTGAACGCCAAGACCTTCGTTCTGTCAGGCAATAAGATCGTCGGGACACAGGGCTAATTGCTGCAGCGCAAAGCGCCGAGCAGCCGCCCGGACTCCGCCTCGGCGGCGGCTTCTTTTTACGCCCTTTGGCAGGCCCGAGAGTCCCCAATCTCAACAAATGAAGCAGAAGGGTTTTTGGGGTGGCCACCGGCCAAATCGCTCAGAACGGGCGATGTGGCGAGTCGCCTTAAAGAGCTTCAGTGTGGACGCGATTGCAGTTGTCCGCTCTGCTGCCAATCGAAATCCCCCACGGAGCCCAATCTTTTCGAAGTCGCATCTTCCGTTCCGGATCGGCGCAGCGATGAGCCTCTCTTCACGTAATCGATGTTTTCAGCTTGTCCAAGGCAATAGGTGCATCATGCACAAATCCGCCATCTGTCACACCTCCGCAAAGGCCCACACGCACCTCGGATTTCGGCCCCGGCTGCTCTGTTATCATGGGAACGCTCGACCAAGCGCCCAGAATCTTTGCAGTCTCATTTAGGTTGTCAGCCAACTTGTGCCCGTGTGTTCCTATGTCGGCCGGCGCATCAGGCGGTTCTAGTCATCGCTCCAGCGACGCGCTGGCATGGTTTGCGCGAGCGTCACAGGTATCCAGACCTGCCATGGTGTTGGATATTGGGCGTGCGGCTGTGTGACTCGTCGGCCCTGTCTGGGCGCTCGACGTCGCCAATTCTCTGAAGACGAAGCGCGGAGTGCGCAGCTCGCTACTGCTGCGCCATCCAATCCGCCGTGACGCGGGTTGGCATTGGCTTCATCACAAGGTTGAGGCGACCCGTCTCGATCGGATCGCCGTTGCAGATTGAGCGCGGTGAAATCCTGACCACGTCGACCGACCAAGAGCGTGTCAGCGTCAAGATCGATTCTCTCGTCATTGCCGGTGGGCGGGCAGGGATGCCGCGGCGATCGAGCACCATATCGAAAAACTCACCGCGCTCGGCATTCCGCGCCCATCTACGACGCCGCACTACTACCGCGTCGCCGCAAAAACGCGAACCCAGGACACCTGCCTCACCGTACTCGGCCCTGACAGTTCCGGCGAAATCGAACCCGTCATTGTCGCTATGGTTGACGGGCTCTGGGTCGGTATCGGATCTGACCATAACGATCGGAAGGCGCAAGCATTGGGCATCGCACGGGACCTCCGGGCAGAGAGCACGAAAGATCCAGTGACAGCCGTGAGGTGTTAAGTCCTATTGAGAAGGGCCGTAAGTTTCTCGTCAGACAGGCTGACTATCAATCTCCGCTCGGCCCGACCGGCCCATGCTCGGTTAAATCATCTTCCCTGAAAGGAATACCAAGTCCATGTACAATCGAATCAACGACTCATCCAGTTTTCCATGGGCGGCCTATCACGACAGTGATGAGACGACACAGTCCACCTTCGACGCATATGGGCGAAGCTTCGAAGACGCCTTTTCTGGAATGCACATAACAGATCCGGGCTCTTATGCGACTTCTTCCGCTAGCGGTTCACGCTCCTACTTCCTCGCCTCCGAGCCACCTGTGGTGGAGCTCTCTCGAAACGAATTCCTCGAAAAGGTGGAAGATTTTTATGGCGACGAAATTCATGAGATCGCCAGTAACCCGCAGAGATATTCGGGTCCGATCGCAAATAAGGCCGCACGGACTGCACAGGTTGCCTATGATTCCGGGAGAAAAGGTTCAGAAGATGCGAGGTATTTCAGCTACCAGCTTGGGGAGAAAAGTGTCGGACTTCTGCGCACGGAAAGTGGGGCTCCCTTCAAAGAGGTGTTCAAAGATAAGCGTGCGCGCGCCAAATTTGAAAGGCTATTCCCTGGACGGAAGGAAATTACCTCGACGGTCGATTTTCGGGTCGTTCATCCCTTGGTGGATAATGCAGGGGACATTTTGCTAGAGCATCAACTTCGGTTGGATGGCGACAGCCCGCTGCTGCTATCCCATCCGATAAACGAGGCGGCAAGGAACCGGGCCGCGACGCTCGGTTTTGTTGATGTAAGCGACTCGATGATGGTGCTTGACCCCACACGGTCCGACAAGTGGACGAACAATAGCGCGGGTGAATGGCAGCGAGCAGACAAGCCTCCGCTTTACCTTGCGAAGACTGAGGAGAGCGATGGCAGGCATGCCGAAAGCTCGGCACGTGCAGCAAATAGGACGCCCGATTGGGAGGACGACTACGACTTCATGTAGGCCAGGCAAATCGGCAGCGAGAGAGGGGCGTTGAGGCCGCTCTCTCCTGCAGACACAAATTGTTCGTAGGTCCGTATGGTGCGCCCCGACGGCGCGCATTATCAGCGCGCGTCGCGGACCAACTGGCGTCCGAGTTCGGCGGCGCGGATGCGGAATGGCACGAGAGGCTTCCAGCATCAGAAAGCATAATCAATGCAAGTCCGCCCTGATTGGCAAGAAGGCTCCGGACGTCGCTGTCGAACACGGAGATTCTGCCGAGCGCAGGTGGGGCGCACTTCGATCATTCCACACGATGGCACACTTTTCGTAGCCATCGACGCAGGAGGGTCAGGGTAGATATTTGAGTTCTTCGGTCGACGGCGACAAGTCGCGGACCGTCATCTCGTCGATCATGCGCTGCCGACGACGGCCCATTGTAGCCATCGGGACCTGCCGGCTTGAGAAGGGGCGACGACCAATAACCTCTCGGACTGACATCTCAGTTCAATAGGCTTCTCTCCTGCGCTACGGGTTCGATCAATTCCGGACGCATCATCTCTGCACAACTGGAGGGTCGTCGAGCGCGGGCGCACCGCCCATTTTTCGCACATTGCGGTCCGAGCGCGTGTCAGCCACGTTGAGGAAAGAGACGAACCCGTGGGCCCCGGTTCGTTTCCTGCAACTCGGCCCTGTAAGGTACGGTGCGGATATAGAAACTCGTCGGCCGCCCCGCGCTTGGCATCAGGCGCTCGCCCTCCAGGTCAGGGATGAGATAATCCGGAAGCCAGCGTTCGCGGTGCTGCCACCCCCCGCGGATGAGAGGCCCGATGTCCACTTGCGGCTGATAGGATGGCCCTGCTTCATTCGTAGGCCGAGCGCGAGGATGATGGATGAGACGAACGTCCCTGCGCCCTCCTGCCCCCAACGTGGCCGAGTAGAGCTCACCGTTGATCAAGAATTGGCTGGGGCCGTACTGGTTCGGCAGCAGATTGATATTATCCAGTATGTCGACCAGGACGGGGGAGGCCGGTTGGGAGCGGTGCTCCCACCCCTCGCCGACGACATGTCCGATTTCGCGTAGCTCCTGAGGGGCCCTCGATGGCCCGGCGAACGACGGCGGTCCGGCGAAGGCGGGCGCGGGCGCCCAATGAGCATCGTCGCGCAATTCATGGGGTGTGGGCGGATCTAGGTTAACCAGCGGATCAAGGCCGCCATAGATGTCTGACGGCGGACGCGTCCCAGATGATGATGGAGCTGATCCTTGCATCGCCTCTCTAAACAAATCCCAAGCTCCCGCGCTCGGGGTTGCTGGCGTTGCCGGAAGCTCCAAAAACCAGTTGGGTTGCGGTGTGGATGATGATGGAGTGGGCTCTCGCATCGCTTCCCTGAACACGGCCCAAGCTCCCGAGCTTGGGGTGGCTGGCGTTGCGGGAAGCTCCTGCGGGGGGCCGGGCTGCTGAGCGTCTTCGCCGAAAAGTGGAGGGGCATCCACAGGAGGCTGCAACCCCAGCGCTCTGTTTGCATCGAGGACCTGCTGGTATCGCTTAAGCCTTAGCAAATCAGCGTTGATTTTGGAGTCCTTGGTTTCTTGCCGGTAGGCCTCAACATCTTGGGTCAACCCAGTGGTAAAGAGCCGGCCAGCCATGGCTTCTCTCTCGCGTGCTTGCAGCCAATCGCTCAGCCTGTAAAGGCGACGGGCCTGCCTATCCACGCTCTCCGGCTCGATCCGCTGGGTGGCCTTTTCCGCCGCGGCCCACATGTCGATGAGGGTTGCGTCTGCGGGATAGGGATTTAAGCGGCGGATATCGGCTGACAGTTCCTTTCCGGCGCCGACGTCCCGCAGCTTTTTTAAGGCCGCCTTGATTCGCCTGCTGCGATCCTTCGCATAGGTTTCAGCATCGTTATCCAATTCATCGGCCAACGCCGGGTTGCCAATTCGATCCGCGATTGATGCCTGCCCGTTCTCGCTCAGGCGGGCGCTGAAATGGCGCAGATCGGCTATTGCATTTCTTATGGTGCCATCCCCCAGCGTCCCCGTGGCTCTGCTTTTGAATTCCTCAAATAGAGCCTTGTCGTCGTCCGGGACCCCGCGTGTTCGGCCGGGCTGTTTGGCATGATCAGCGCGAAACGTCGTTGAAATGAACTCCTGCTCCGCCGCGGAGCCGGACGACTCCCGACTGCTGGTTCCCCCTAACGCCTTCGCAACGCCTGACTTGATGCGCGACCACAGTCCGCGGCTTTTGCTGCTCTTCGCCCCCATCGCGGGCTGCGCCATTGGCAAGCCGTAGCGCGCGCTGCTGAACAGATCATCCCGCAAATTGGAATGCGGCAGGACTTCGGTCGAACTTCCAAGGTGAGTGCGGGGGATGTCTACGCTATGCCTCGTTCTTCTGAACGAATTGCCTCCCAGCCGAGACTGTGACGGCATGCGCATCGAACCGCCAATATCAGCGCGCCGGATCTCTCTACCGTCCTCTGCGGGACTCTGATGAGGTGAACTGGAGTCTGTGGAGCTCTCATCAGGCGAATTGAGTTGCAACCGCTCCATCTGCCGCTCAAAGCTGCCCTGCCCACTCGCATTGTCCGATTGTTGCCCCGCCCGCAGGGCGGAGTATTGCTGCATCCAAGCTCCCGTATTTTTGAATGGGTCGATCGGATCCATCCGGCTCTCCTTGACTTTCGCGTCTTACGCAACTCTGCCAACCTCCGGCCCAGTATGCGCAGGCGACGGAGGTTCAAGCGAGAGCCAAGTTGATTTTGCGGGGATAAGCTTTCGAAAAGCTGACGAGCGCAATAGCCGAGCACACGTATCGATCTTGCGGCTGTGCAAGCCAATCCGCTCCCGCGTTCGGCCCCAATGGTGCGCCGGCCGCGCCGCCTCGCGACCATGGCACGGCCGCAGGCCGCCGTGACATCCGCCTTCATCATCGTGCCGAGTACCTCGATCCCTACCGTAAGCTCGAGCCGATCCAAGCTCGCCTGCATTTTCCGAAAACGCTTCGTCCATAGCCCCGCTCGCCGGCGAACCGGCGGTGAGATAACTCGCGTCATGGAATTGCTCTCCCTAGTGGAATTCAGCGTCCCGAGCCTACCGCCTCAAGGCGGGCAACGCCGACCTCTTGAAGAAATTCAACAGAACCAGGGATCTTCAACAGGTTACATCTCCGACTATCAGCCGATGCTGGATTCCAACAGCTGACAGTCTTTAAGACTGAGCAAGATCGGCTGAGTTTGTGCCTCATTCAATTCCGATCTTGAGCTGGTCACAGCGGACTTCGTGATCTCGTGGCCTCATGCGATGCCGCCTGGTTTCAGATCGACATCGATGCGAACAAATTCGGAAGAATAGGCTGAGCTCGATCTCGCAGCCCACTTGTCGCTTCGGTGCCGCGCGGCCTCAACTGCGAGAAGCTTGCGGTCGGCGTCGACCAGCTCGACTGTCCTCGCGGAATTCCAGGTAAGGGCCAGCCAACGTCGAACATCGGCCCACTGCAGTTTAATGCACTTGGTCTTCAAGAGCGACGCTTCGCCTGACTGCCCATTCCGGAAACTCCGCCTCGCTATCGCGTTTGCCGACTTCCAAATCGGCACCCCGATGGAGCTCGCCAGGATGCACAAGCAAATCCCTAAAGCATGATCCGGAATAGTGTGAAGCGGTTTTCCCTCGGAACGCGTTTGCACGGAGATCATGCGCAAACAACAACCTAAAGCGCAGTGACGACTCATCCTAATCGCATCGCGATTTAGACGATGTGCCTGTCAATCAGTCCAGCGTCTCACCACGGCTGGGTATCCTGATTGCCAAGCAGCAATTGTGCAGCAACAGTATCGGCCGCTTGCGAAGCTGATGAATTGCATCTGAGCCGCTGCCGCGCGCGCCCGGTAATCGTTCGAAGACGTCAGCTCCGTCATGCGCGTGGATCTGCCGGCTGAGCGTTTTCAACAAACGGCCCATTCGGCGCGCCGGCAGCCGAAAACAACATGACGTAGCGAAGGCCGGGTGGAAACAAAATTGACGCCCCTGCAATTGGAAGGTCGCTTCACAGCTCAATCGCGTGGTCCTCAAGCACCTGGCGCGTCAGAGCGCCCTTGATCTCGCGGGCGATCTCTTCGCGGATCTGGGCTCCGAACTGCACCTCGGCCTCGCTGTCTCCGGTGAGATGATGATCGGCGAGCCGTTGCTCAAGGCGGCTCGGAAACTCCTCGTTTATCGCCTCGGCGAGCCGGTTCTCCATCTGTGCATGGGCTTCGGGAGCGATCCGGCTCACCACCATGTCCCACGGTTGCCAGCGAGTTGCCAGATAGTCGGCGAACCCCGCCGCCTCCTCATTGCGCACCTGGATCTCGGCTGCGTTGAGGTCGTCGTCAGTGACGTAAGCGACATCAAAGAACCGCATGTCCGGAGCGATGAGCTGCAGGTCCAGCCGCTCACGTAGCTTGACCTGATAGGCGAGATAGACTTCGATCTCGTCGACGAAGCGGAGCGAGTCGACCTTCTGACGGGCGATCGGCTCGAGCGCGTTCAGTCGGAACAGGACTCGCGCCTGCTGGATGAGTTCGCCCAGCCGATCGTCATAGACCTCGTCCTCGACGTCAGCGATCAGACGTGCGGTCTGCATGCCGTTCCAGGTCAGAGTGATGCGATCCTGGCAGGTCTCGCTCGCCCCGAAGGCCAGCTGAAAAAACTGCTGGCGCAATTGCGGCCTGATCGCTGCCTGACGCAGATCCTCGGCCACCGCCTGTCGGAACTCGGGATTGTCATAATTCACAGTCTTCTGCAGCTTGTCGAGGAAGAGCGCGTATTCCGGGGCGCCCGCCTCGTGGGCGAAGTTCTGCCAGGCGGCGATCGCCTCCGGCTCGCCCTTCAACCAGTCCGCGACCGCCTCGGCCAGCGGCCGTTCCTGATCCGCCGCCGTTTCCCCGCCCATCGAGAAGAAGACCCGCGGGCCGGCATAGTTCGGGGCATTCAGGGCTCCCGCCAAATTCGTCCGCACCTGGTCGGGCAGCGGATTATTATCCACATAAACCATGCACCCAGAACCTAGCCGGGTTAGCAGGGTCTCCGGCAGGCTGCTCAGGTGATTGTCGCGTGCCTCGAGCACCTGGAGTTCGACCGGCAGGGTCTCGGGCAGGCTCGTCAGCCTGTTGGCGCTGACGTGGAGTCTCTGGAGCTCAGTCGGGAGTGTCTCGGGCAGGCTGTTCAGCTGGTTATCGCGGGCAAAGAGCAACTGGAGCTCGGCGGGAAGAGTGTCGGGCAGGCTAGTCAGCCGGTTGCCGTCGGCTTCGAGTTCTTGGAGTTCGGGCGGGAGAGTGCCGGGTAGGCTTGTCAGCCGGTTGCCGCCGACGGCAAGCAACTGAAGTCCGCTCGGGAGGGCGTCGGGCAGGCTGGTCAACAGGTTGCCGCGGACATCGAGGTCCTGGAGCCCGGCCGGCAGGGTATCTGGCAGGCTGGTCAGCCGGTTGCCGCTGACGGCGAGTGTCGAAAGGCCCTCCGGAAGGGTTTCGGGCAATCGGGTCAGCTGGTTGCTGCCGATGACAAGTGACTGGAGTCCCGTCGGGAGGGTGTCAGGCAGGCGGGTCAACCGATTGCTGCTGATGGCGAGCGTGCGGAGTTCAGACGGGAGAGTGTCAGGCAGGCGCACCAGCTCGTTGTCGCTCACGTTGAGCGACTGGAGCCCGGGTGGAAGGGCGGCGGGCAATGTCCTCAGGCCCAGGTCTTGCAGCTCCAGCCCTGCATAGACGTCGCCGGTCTCTGCCCAGGCTTTTATTCGTCTTACCGCCTCTTGGCGGTCCTCGTCTTCCGTCTGACCCTCCTCGCTGGCCCATGTGTCCAAGATCTGGTCGAGAGGCGATTCCCCGAGGAGGGTGTTTTCAAGATCCGTCGGACCGCTGCAAGAGGCCCACGTGCCATGCAATGCTTCGGTCCACTGCGACGCGGCCGGGGTGAGCCGGCGGCCTCCTCTTGAAGTACTGCCATCGCCTGGCCGGGGCTGCCGGGGAAGGATTGATGCCCCGAGATTTTGCTGCCAAGGAATTGCGGGGGGCGTTGGCCACTCCGGCACCACATCACCGGGCTCCGCCCACCAATGCTCCTCCTGATCGACATTATGCGTCGGCCAATCGGCAGCTGCATCCATGCCGTGCCAATCATCCGTCAGACTGAAATTGCCGGCTGGCAACTGGTCACCGCGATCCGCGGCCGCAAAAAGCATATGTTGATTGACCCCTTGCCCAGAGAATGTGGGGTGATCCGAGGGCAACCGCGAGGTGCCTTGTCCGACGCGACCCTCGTGCGCCATTCTCAAAAAATCCGCATCTCTGTTCGACACACCACGCGTGTCGCGGACGCTATTTGAATTGGGGGGCGGGCGCTCGTGCGGGTGCAACTCGTTCAGGTGCTGCTGAAACCCCGCTTGGTCCGCCTGCTCCTGTTGCAGCCAGTCATAGTACGCCCGCTCGACATCTGGGGGCTCGAACGGGTTGAGGTTGTTGAACGGATCCATCTTATCTCCTTTGACAGATCTGACCAGCTAACGCCGAACCTGGATAAACACGCTATCGCTACGAGGCTTAGCTTTCGAGAAGCTGACGAGGAATCAGAATGATCGTAACCGTCCTGTTAGGTCACCGCGGGACGCTTAGCGCTGAACGCCCGCGCTGCGGTTCGACATGCCGAGGCCGGACCGTCCCGGCGTTTCCAGAAGCCGATTTACGAGCCTCTCTCAAGAACGTCAGCGCTTGCGGGCGCCGGCGATGCGGTCAACAACTGGTGGCGATCTCGTGGTCAATTCCGTCCAAGCTGAAGCTAATGCGCCGCGATCATGACGCACGTCAGTTGACTGCAAACAGGTCTGCCAGACTTGTGAGGGGGCCCCGCTGGGCCGGTTACGCAGCGGTGCCGCGCAAGGCAGGCATGATCGCGTCTACACCACAACCGCTAATGGCCCGGGTCATCAAATACGCGAGAGGCTCGATGATGATATGCGACGGGGACGCGGGCCTGAGGCCGAGGGTTATCCTCTCACCGCGACGAATCTCAAAATGTGCTCTGCCGGCAAAAGCGGTCTCGGCAACATCAGCCAACAGGACGCCACCCATTAAATCGGGCGCCACGCCCGCCGGGATGAGGGTATGACGTGGCGCAGAGTGCCATAGCGGTTAGCTCTCACGACGGCGCCTGGGAAATCAGAGACTGGGCAAAAGTTGCAATTTGTCAGCGCGTTCGAGCCAACACCGCGAACGCTGTCCTGCAAAGCAACGACACGCGAGCCCGCGTGCGTCGTCGTGATCGAAAGGTCGCATGCCGGCCGTGTAGAAGCCGTCTCGCATATCCTGACCTGCACGTCAGATTGGCGTCAGCTGGGACAAATATGCATGTGCGCTCGCTTGAGCAGCCTGAATTCGCTGCCAAGCAACTTCACCGATAGGAGGAAAATCTACATGTATAGCCGAATCAATGGCTCATCCGGTCAATTTTGCAACGCTAGCCAGGCCGACGATGCCAGATATTCGGCGGACAGCGACAGCTTCGCGGAGACGCTCGCAAACATGCACTTGGGGCCGAACTCGCACGCTGGTCCGTCTTCGTCAGCAACACAGTCGTACTCGCTCGTTGGCAGGCCCCCTGTCGTGGAGATCTCGAAGCGCTCATTCGCTGAAAAAGCAAAAGCCTACCATGACGATGAGATCATGTATATTGCCGCGAACCCGCAAGAGTATTCGCCTCACATATCCTCGAAGGCCAAGCGCACGAAAGAGATTGCTGAACAATACGGCACCACAAAATACGATACGGAAAGCGCGCGCTATTTCAGCTATCAACTAGGCAACACCAGCGTCGGACTCTTAAGGACAGAAGGCGGATTTGAGATGCGCGAGGTGTTCCAAGGAGAACAGTGGCAGAAAAAGTTTCCCGGGCGAACTGAAGTCACATCCACCGTCGATCTTCGGATCGTCCATCCGCTCGTCGATAACGCGGGCGATATTTTGCTGGAGCATCAGCTTCGGCTAGACGGCGATGGGGCGCTCCTCCATTCCCGTCCCGGTAATGCAGAAGCCAGGGCCCGCTCGCAGCAGTTTGGCTTTGTTGACGTGGATGACGATAACATGGTGCTTGATCCCACCCAGCATCCGGAGAAGTGGACGAAGAACAGTGACGGTCAATGGCAGCGGGCAGACAAACCCACACTATATTTATCCAAAGCAGAGGCCAATGATACCGAGGGTGAAACGGGGCGCGTTTCGGATCGGGCCGAGGACGACTACGACTTTATGTAGGATCGCTTAGGATCTCTGGCAGACGAGTCGGACAAGACTGAACCTGGAACATGTCGTTTCTCGCTGAACGCGCCTCGCTAACCGGTCGTTCGACGACATCGGCTCCATCATCGGCGCTCGGCCTGGTGTCCCCGGTTTCGGCCTCCATGGTAGGGAGGCTGAGACTGTCTTTCGGTAGCCTATCTGCCGGTGGATGAGATCTGATAGCGCTGCCGCTTGAGCAGAACGTGCAGGCGCCGATCAACGGACCGGCGCCTGCGCGATCGTTCTTCTGCGTTCGCGCGGACCCAAACATCATCCGCCCGTTTCGTGCCGCATTTGTTAGCGCGTCAATGGGCAGCAAAGTGAGCGGGATTCGCGCACCGCCACGTGGGCGGCGTCGCTTTTAGCGAGCACCGCCCCAGATCGAGGCTGTCGCGCCTTTATTGGTGAAGCCGTCGGACCACTACGCGCGCGCCCCGGGAGCAGCGCCTTCCGGCCTCAAATGATAGCGGCCGGTGCGGCGAATGTGACGATGTTATGCATGGGATGCATCCATGTGCTCGCAGTCGAGCACCTTACGCCTGCGAATGAACTGCTCAACAAAGAATCGCAACAGATTCTGTTGCTTGAAGATTTTGTGCGCAGCGCCTCGTGCGACCGCCTCCTTGAAGCTCGTGGAGTACGCGCGGATACCCCTGAAATCCTGGCTCGCCCGCGACCGACAGTCGCAGCCGTGATGCCATGGGACGATTGCGACAGTCGATGCGAACCCGCGGACGGATGCATCCGTCAACTTGATGCCGACGCTGCCCACCCCATCGCCAATAACTGTGACTATTCTCCAACCATCATGGCCGATACGACCGCCACCCCCCCCCCGGATGGGCCACTCATCATGCAGGCGCCTGGCGCGAGCATGCCTGTTGCGTATGGCGCGCGCGGCAGGCGAGGCAATCCGCGCCTGCTTTGCGATGTCATGCAGTGGTCAAGGGCTGTAGCTCGTGTTGCAATAGCCGCCCATCAGCGGGCAAGCCGACAGTCCGGGCCGAACTTTAGGATTGGATGAATTCTTCAGGCTCATCGATCATCCGTTTACCTAACTTGATTCTTCCGAAAGAATGTCAATGGCCTCGAGCCTTGCGTCATATTCCTCGTATGTGCCGAGCACGGCTTGGCCAACTGTCAAGTTGTGCACGGGATCGATAATCGAGGGGGAATCGTAAGTTAGGGAGACGGGTCCAGTAAACAGAACTTCTTCGCCACGCTCGTCGCGTCGCAACGTTCGGTCGGTGCACCATTTGACGAGTTGCGTTACTGCTCCCTTCCCGGACTCATTGATGGGCGGCAGGTGCCGAACCGAATAGAAATTCGTCCGCGCAGAATACATCTGTCGCGAACCCGAGCTCATGCGCTGGTCTGGTTGAGCGGTAAGGGTCAGCAGGCGCTTGCCAGCCGGACGCTCGAGCGTGCCCTGAATTAGACCACCTTCCCTGATCAAAGTGATGTGCGCCAGCTTTTTTGGAGCACCAAGGACCTCTCGTCCCGAGGCGAGAGCTGCATCATTCTTTGTCACGTAAATGTAAGGGATATAGTAGCCAATCTCACCGTCGGGATCACGAACTTGAATTCCTGAATAGCACTCCAAGTATGGCCCGACAGTGCTTGAGCGATAGCTCGCGACCCCCACAATGGTGATTGCAGGGTTTGCTGCAGGTACGAGCTCTTTCGGCAATAAACAATTTGCCTCGTGCCCCACGCTGAACATAAGGTTTATGGCTTGGCAGCCGAGAAACGAACTGCCACGATTTTTGCCCCCATGGTAAAGGGGCGCGTCAAGCGGAATGCCTTTGACGTCAGGCATCGCACTCCTCCTCGATCTCAAAATAATGTCGCGCGATTGGAGCTTGAGCTATTTATCTCGCCGCGCCTCTCCGGTTGTTGAAGCTCTCCTGAAGCGACTGTATTGCGCTGGCCGCGATGTGGGCTCGGTAGTCCGTCGGGCGCAGCGATCGCGATCGTCGCTACGCGAGGCCGCAGTGCCGTTTCTGCGCCTTGCACCTCAATCCGGATTAAACGATCCGAAGGCATCCAACACGCTTGACCTTTTCCATTCTAGAAGCGGGCAGCTGTGCTGTGCTGCCGAATGCGCCTGATTGTGCATCCATTCCGGCGAAGCGTGCTCACCGACGATGACGTCAAGGCAAGTGGGTGACTTCCTTTTTGTGTATCAGTCGTTATGCAACGTCGATGCCAGGCACATCGTACGGCGTTATACGGCTCACTAGGTTGCTGACGTCAAATTGGGCGCGAGAGATCCGACAACTTTCGCCTCTTGTTCTGTTACCTTCTTCGCTTGTCCGATTGACGGCGCGATGTCGAAAACCCGACATGACCAAGCCTCCGGACAGAAAGCCGATGAGGCTTTATTTACGGGTTTTCGCAACAGCATGGCTATCGCCATTGTGTCTCGATTGAACCAGATCAGCCGTGACGTTATCGCCGCGCATAGTCGAAAACGCAGGCCCATGGACATCGACGTCTCGGTAGAGCGTCGGAAGACCCTCCAGCGCCTGCGCAAGAGTCGCGTGAGTCTGACTTCCTATCAGATTCTCGGCGCGCCGATTGCACGGAATGGATACTCCAATCGCAAGACTTAGGAGAACCTCATGCGTTCCGCGCCCCACGTCTCGATCCACAAGGAGCTCAGCACCGTTGACGACCGGTATCGTTTCGCTCGTGGGCAGCGACCTTATCTCCAAAACCGGAGGAAATTCGGTCGCAAATTGTCGGCGTCAAGACGGTGGCGCAGTTCGGCGAGGCCCATGCAACAATCCGAAGGAAGGTTAACGCCTGAGCGGCGGACGCATGTTCGCGACGTGAAATCGTTATCGAACTGCTTTCGCGCCAATTTACCCGGGCACTGCGCACAGGCTTTAGGCATCAAAGACGATGCGTGGCACAGGGCAGATCGGCAAGAGTCAGTGGGCGTGGTGACGGACCGCGACTATCGGCTTGCCCGACTTCCAGCGCTTGTTCTCATCCATTTTCATCAGCATGACCCTCATCCCTTTTGATGCTGGGAAACCCTGCACCGCCAATGATCGAGGGAGCCAAGAGTTATGGGACGTGTGAACGAAAAAGTCATTTTGGTAACCGGCGGGGCTCGAGGGATGGGGGCCGCTCATGCGCGCCTGCTGTTAGCCGAGGGAGCGAAAGTCGTGATCACCGATATTCTTCACAAAGAAGGAGAGGCTTTCGCGGCCGAACTGGGCCCATCCGCGATCTATGTGCGTCAAGACGTCGCTCAGCCAGAGGAATGGTGCCAGGCGATCGCGGCTGCGGAGAGCAAGTTCGGCGCGCTGCACGGCCTCGTCAACAATGCAGGCATAGCCAGCATGGCTCCCATCGAGCGGTTCCCGCTCGAGCAGTGGGAGAAGACCCTAGCTGTCAATCTCACCGGTGTATTCTTGGGAATGCAGACTGCCCTACCTGCCATGCGCCGCGCGGGCGGAGGCTCGATCGTCAACATCTCGTCGGTCGAGGGGCTGAGGGGTAGTCCTGGGCTTCACGCCTATGTTGCTTCCAAGTTCGGCGTGCGGGGCATAACGAAGTCCGCTGCCTTGGAGGCCGCCGCGTCCGGCGTTCGCATAAACTCCATCCATCCGGGCCTCATCAACACCCGGATGACAGAGAACTTCGATCTTTCCAGTTTCCCAATTCCGCTCGGGCGGCCAGCCGCGCCGCAGGAAGTGTCACAGGCAGTCTTGTTCCTGCTCAGCGACGAGTCCTCTTATCTTACCGGCTCCGAAATCGTCGTCGATGGCGGTCTGACGATCGGCGTCCCGCAGAAGTGTCAGGCGGTCGAAAATATCTTCTGACTATCAGCGGACAGATTGTCACATCAAACGAGATGGAATGTCGCGATGTATTACAGCAGTGGAAATTACGAAGCTTTTGCTCGGCCCCGCAAACCCGCCGGCGTGGATAGCAAGACGGCTTGGTTCGTTGGTTCGGGGTTGGCTGCGCTCTCCGGCGCGGCCTTCTTGATCCGCGACGGGCAAATGCGTGGCGACCGTATCACCATCCTCGAACGACAGAAGGTTCCGGGGGGCGCGTTGGACGGTAGTCAGGACCCGGAAAGGGGATACGTGATTCGAGGTGGTAGAGAGATGGAGGATCATTTCGAGTGCCTCTGGGATCTGTTTCGTTCGATCCCATCGCTCGAACTTGAAGGCGCCAGCGTGCTCGACGAGTTTTACTGGTTGAACAAGGATGATCCGAACTACACGCTACAGCGGGCGACGGTGAACCAGGGGCAGGATGCCCATACCGATGGTCTCTTCACTCTGAGCGAAGAGGCCCAGAAAGAGCTGATTGTCCTTTTTCTTGCCACTCGTAAGCAGATGGAGACCAAGCGCATCGACGAAGTGTTTGGGAGGGATTTCTTCAACAGCAATTTCTGGCTCTATTGGCGGACCATGTTCGCCTTTGAAGAATGGCATTCGGCCCTCGAGATGAAACTTTATCTGCATCGATTTATCCACCACATCGGCGGCCTGCCGGATTTCAGTACGCTGAAGTTTACCAAATACAATCAATATGAATCGCTTGTTCTGCCGTTATCCAAATGGCTGTTGGAACAAGGCGTCAACTTTCGATACGGAGTAGAAGTCACCGATATCGATTTCGACATAAAGCGCGGACGCAAGCAAGCCACAGCCATCCGCTGGCTGGAGAATGGCATTGAGGGCTGTCTCATTATTGGCGCCGACGATCTTGTTTTCATGACGATCGGGTCGCTGACCGAAAACTCGGACATGGGGGACCATCACACGGCCGCCAGGCTCAACGAAGGACCGGCGCCCGCCTGGGATCTGTGGCGGCGTATCGCGGCCAAGGATGCCGCCTTTGGCCGTCCAAATGTCTTTTGCGGCAATATCTCTGCAAGCAAATGGGAATCGGCGACGATCACGACCCTGGACGAACGCATTCCGGCATACATCCGCAAGATCGCCAAACGCGATCCGTTCAGCGGCAAGGTCGTCACAGGAGGCATCGTTACGGTGAAAGATTCGAGCTGGTTGCTCAGTTGGACCACAAACCGCCAGCCGCATTTCAAGCACCAGCCCAGCGATCAAGTCGTCGTCTGGGTCTATTCACTATTCGTCGATAAAGCCGGCGACTACGTGAGGAAATCGATGCAAGATTGTACGGGCGAGGAGATCACGCAAGAATGGCTTTATCACCTCGGTGTGCCGGTCGCGAGCATACCGGAACTCGCCGCTGGGGCTGCCAAGACGGTGCCGGTAATGATGCCCTACGTCACTTCCTTCTTCATGCCGCGGCAGGCAGGCGACCGGCCAGATGTCGCGCCGAAAGATGCGGTCAATTTCGCCTTCATCGGGCAGTTCGCGGAGTCGGGTGAACGGGATTGTATCTTCACGACGGAATACTCCGTTCGGACGGCGATGGAAGCTGTTTATATCCTCCTCAAGATTGAACGTGGCGTGCCCGAGGTATTCAACTCGACCTATGATATTCGCAAGTTGCTTGCAGCAATGGGTAGACTGCGTGACGGCAATGAAATTGAGATCCCGGGACCTGCGTTCCTGCGCAAACTTATTCTGAAAAGGATCAAGGTTAGTGAGCTTGGCGAACTCTTCAATAAATATCACCTGAGCTGACTGAGGCGCGTATGCTGCGGGAGACCGTTCTCTCGGATAGAGAAGCGCTGTCCTGCGCCGTGACGGTTCGGACTTGCCAAGGCGCAGATCAAACGTCCGCGCCGAATCTCCCGGGCAACCTTTAGGCGTCCTCTGAAATTTCCGTGCCCTTTCGGCTTGGTGTTATCCTCGCCACGCGCATCCGATTAACCTCTTGCCGTAAGGTGAGGGCGAAACTAGCGAGTTGGTTTGCAACAGGAATTTTGGCATGCGAGCCGCGCAGACACGCGATGTCGAAGCAACGTGGCGCAAGGTCGGCGAACTCCTCGATATCTTCTCCAAAGAGGAATGCGCCAACCATCTCAAAAAATTCAGGCTATGTCTCCTATAACAACATCACGCGCCTAGGATTTCATCTGCGTCTCGCTGAGAAATTATACGATGCGAGTGCGAACGCGAACCCGCTTGTGACCTAGTTCGCCGTCCGCGTTACTTCATCATCGCTTCGACCTCTGCACGAAACGCTTGGCGCGAGGCGTCTCGTGAATAGAACATGTGGCCGCCCGGAAAGACTACAAGTTTGACACGCGGTGCCGAGGCAAATGGTGGCAATTGGTCGAGCACCATCTGTGATCCGAGATAGGGCGTGACGAGGTCAAAGAGGCCGTGCCCGACCAGCAATTTCATCTTCGGGTCCGTTGCGAGGATCTGGCGTAGCTCAGATTGCGACTCTGGAGGACTGCGGCCGAAATCCCAAGCTTGCCCGATTGTGCCGTTGATCAGCTCATAGGAGCCGTCCGGTCGCCAGTTTAGCTTGCGCGTAAGGAGATCGACAGTGGCGCTGGTTAGAGGTGCCAACAGCGTATCGCTCGAGGGATCGCCGGAAAGTTGGAAATCGGAGTCCGGATAGGGATCAAGGCCGCGCACCGAGGCGTCATAGTTTCCGATTAACTTGCCATTCTTACGATCGAATTCACGGCGAAACTCGGCGAGGTCGAATCTGCCCGCGAGCCTGCGACTCACCGCCTGGTCGATGCCGGTCAGAGCCGCGGTCTTATCGGCCAGACGCGTGGTCGCTTCCTTGTCCGTTTGGCCTTTGATGAGGTCGGCCAGAAACTCGCCGCGTGCATAAGCTTCCACGTCAGTGAGATCGGATCGCTTTACCGAACCCTTGACCGAACTCTTGGCTTCACGCTGCGTCGCGACATAGCTTGGCAGCCTTGCAACGTATTGCAGAAGGCTCGTGCGAGCGTACTGGCTGTAGTCGAACAACGGCGAGACCATAATTAGGCCCTTGACGCCTATGCCCTGTCGAATCTGCAACTGGTGGACAAGCTTTGGCCCACGAATGCCGCCATAGCTTTCACCCGCGATATATTTCGGCGACAACAGCCGGTCATGCTTTTCAAGCCAGCGGCGGACTACCAGCGCGAGCGCGTTGACGTCGCCGTCAACGGAATAGAGCCGCTTGCGCGCATCATCGCCGGTCGCCACGAAACGGCTATAGCCGGTGCCTACGGGGTCGATAAACACAAGATCCGTGAAATCGAGCCAAGTCTCTGCGTTTGGCATCGCCTCCGGAAAAGTCGATGGCGTCACCTCGTCAGCATTGATCGGCAGCCGCCAGGGTCCAGCATTGCCAAGCTGTAGCCAGGCCGATGATGACCCAGGTCCGCCGTTGAAGAAGAATGTTACCGGGCGCGTGCCGCGATTGGTGCCGTCAAGCTGATACGAGGTATAGACGATGTCGGCCTGCGGCTCGCCCTTGTCGTCAAACAGGCGGATGGAGCCGGCGGTCGCGACGAAAGAGAGCGTCCGCCCAGTGAGCTCAAGCGTTTGCCCAGTGCTAGAGTCCGGCGGCAGGCGATGCTGCTCGGCCGCCGACGGCGTACTCGGCGCTTGGCCGGCGCGTTCGCCGGAGCCGCCCTTCTGGCCGGCCGGCGTCGTGGCCTCTGCGCGCGCCGGCGGATCGTGGGCCTGAACGCTCCCCATCACCCCGCAGGCAAAAAGGATCAGCGCCAAAGAGGTGCGGCGCAGCGCGGTCAACTGCATCGAGATTCTCCTATCCGAGCCCGCACCTTTTGGTGCGCGAGGTGAGTCTGTCAAAAAGGCTCTACTCACTAGCTCATGCCGAAGACCAACAGACCTACTAGATTCAGTAGTCGTCACCGTCGCCGGCCCACCATCCCGACTATCGCCGATATGCGGCATTGCAGTGCGTCTGCAGTCACCACGTCTTTCAAGCTGCAGCAGCTTCATCAACTGCATCGCAGATTCGAACAGCAGCGGCGCAGCCGAAATCCTTGATGCTCACTGCGTGTAGCAGGGACGGCAGCCGTGCCGAGTGCTCTCTGGGCGCGATGTCCGAAGCAATGTGGCGAAAGTCGGCGACCTCCTCGATATCTTTTTCGAAGAGGAATGCGCCAACTATCAGAAAAATTCAGGCTATGTTTCCGTATAAAAACATTACGCTCTAGAACACTTTTGTCCCACCTAATTTGGGAGCTGTCCAAAGTCTGAAGCCGAGTGCATCATTGGGCTCCATGCTAGCTTTTGATGCTTGTCTGGAAATCTTCGCCGATGGTTGCCAAAGGAAATCGGAAAGCATTGGCAGGCAAGGCCATTGATGCGTGCCTGACAAAGACCCGTTCGGGCGCTTGAAAAAGAACCGGCTTCGGCTAATCCGCCAAGACAGGCTGGCGGTCCAGGAGGCAGTGATTGGCCGCCAGCCCCGTTCGCATAATCGTCAATGCCTTTTATCTCAAGCAAACGCTGACGAAGAGATAACCTCATCTACAAGTCACGGAAGCCCCGAGTAGCCCACCACCAGCCGACGAGAACTGCGAGGAGAAGGACTGAGGCAATTCCCAGGCTCACCAATGCGGTTATGGAGCCAATGTCCATTCTAGTTGCTCCCGTCGCTTCTTACCAACCCTACCAGAGCGCGTAGTTAAGCGCATTTCTCTTGAACAGTTTTCGAACCGTCGCCCAAGCATTAAAAAACAACGATTGGTTCGAGGCTGACAATCTTCGTGAGCTACCAGGCGCCGCCTGAGAGTTCACTCTCGTTGAGGGCGCCACCGGAAGGCGTTGACGATGCTTGCTCTGCGGCTCAAGGTGTCACTCGCAAAGACATGCGAAACATGAGCTTCATCCACGGAGAAAGTCATCGGCGGCAAATACTAACAGCCTAGCCCCATTGAGTAGAGGTAATCCACGTCGACCAGTTTCAACCTTAGATTTCGACGCGGGTATCCTCATGGTGCCCAGCGATTATGAGGCCCTCATTGGGCACGGTATTGGTTACCAGATGAGCGCCAGGACAAAGGCGAGGGCCAGAACGCGGATGACCTTGGCCATCAGCGAACACGTTGCGAACTGGCGTCGTTGTTCGCGGGGAGGCGAGCCGAGCGCAACCACAGGAGCGCGGTACTTGAAACGACCTTCAGGCACTGCGCTTCTCGGCGGCGGTCCAGCTTTTAAGAGCCTCGTGTGTTAGGTAAGTCGCAGCCAAATCGTTCCAGGATTTCAAGACATGGTTCCAGCTCTCCTTTCGAGCTGGCAGAAGATCTAACATCCTTTGCGCTTTGCGTGCAGCCGCGAACTTCCGGTCGCGCTTGGCATCGTTCAAAATTTTACGGATCAGGACTTCGGTTCGCATCCATCCGTCGTCCGACATTCTATCCTCAACAAACCAATCGAAGTACATTTGGAAGGTCAAAGCACGCCCTCCGGGTGATGCCAAGTCCGGTTCGTTCAACCATCGATGAAGGAATTCGAGCCGGCCCGATTCGCCAAGCGAGAGAACGTCATCATCACCGAACATCAAGAAGGTCGCGAAGCCCGCGATCTCGAGCTGCATGTCCAGATCCTGTGACTCCAACCAACGGGTGATTGCTACTAGTGGAGACAAAGCGTTAGCTCTCCTTCCTTGCAGTCGTGATTGCGCGCGAGTGGCGTAGGACGGGCTTGAAAGCGATTCGGCCCAGGAAACACCGGGCTCGTCAACCACCAGAATTTGCAAGTGACGGAAAGAATCTGATGCGGTGAATCGTCGTACGAGATGGGCGTGGAGCACCCAACATATCCTCATTCACCCGCCGGACGGCAAAATGCGCAGCTATTCCGCTTCAGAGCGATGGCCAACGCTGCTCAGCTCATCGGTATGTGCCGCTTAATCGCTGCGGAACCCTTGTGAGGCAAACCACAAAGGGCGCGGCGCAACCTTCTCCGCATAGCTGTGCTTTTTCTCTGCAGAATGAGCGGTTAGCAAATGTTTAATCAAGAATGTGGCTGAACGGCTGGCGCGGTAGCTTTTCCGTTCAAGTCCGCTACCCCGTTCAATCATTGCCAGCGCCGCGTTGCGAGGTGATCCATTTCCTGAGAGCGCTAGGTGTTAGGCTTCCGTCGGCCAGTTCTCTCCAAGACTGCCTGCCTTCAATCCACCTGCGTTTTCGAGCGGGCATATCGTCAAGGAGCCTCTGCGCAGTTGGCGAAAAACGCGCAACGTCAGAATGAGGGTTACCTTTAGTCTCTTCGAGAGCTTCACGAAATAGTTTTTCGGATTGCTTCCACCAAAGCTCCGTAAACCTGCACTCCGCGAAAAACTCAAAACAAGCTCGGAACGTCAGAGCACGGCCAACGACCGCATAGGTAGGCAATTCGACTTCGCTCAGCCACTGCCGGAGAAACTCACCTTGCTCTTCGTTGTCGAGTGCGAGAAAGTCCGTATCGTCGAAGTCCAAAAGCAAGGCCATGCCTGCAGTGATTTCGCCTTGTAATTCTGCGTGCTGCTTTTCGAACCAGTCGCTGATTGTCTGTAGCGGCGTCATCGGTTCAGTCACATCGACCTCTGTGCCAAATACGGATCCGTCCGGACGGAACAGCCTTGTCCAGGGAGTATGGGCGTGCCCATCATACCCACTCGGCGGATGGTGTTTCGCCAAATAGGAGGCAGCGCGGACGTGACTCGGCCCCCGCCCGGTGAGTGAAGCGAAGGCTGTCCCTGCCACGCCCGCGCTGCCGGTGAAGTTAGTAGCGACGTGACTCGGCGCTTTTTGCGTACGAAAAGCGCTGTCCCTACCACGCGCCGCTAACTTGAGCGGCCAGCCTTACCGCCTGAGCTAGTAAAGCTGACTAGTGCACCCTGATGCCGGCCAAGGGCGCCGACAAGTTGTACCTCCTAGAGAGACCGGCAGGCACCTACCAGGACTGGTTGGCGATCGGACGCGTCAGACCCGTAGCCCGATCTGGCGTAAAGTTGGTTGCTTCGGTGACGTGCCGCTGCGTATTTCAGGATCGTAATGAGCAGTGCATAATCAACTTTCAGCCCCTGCTTTCAACATCGTCGCGTCCGCGGACACCATCAACCAAGTTGCCGGGCGAAACGCTCCGCCCATATAAAGCGAGCCAATGCACTCGTCGCAACAAACGTGCCCTTTGTTACCACTTCATTCAGAAGCGTCATAACCAATTCCCGCGAAACCAAGCCCAAGTCCGCTAATGCACAAGTATTTAGTTGGAATGCAAGTGTGTCCGCCCGCGAGGCAATCGCCCTTGGCAATACGAGCTCGAAGCTCTCCTTAGTATAGTCTCGCGGAAACACCTCGGCGTCGGTACGGTTACGTAAGTAAAGACGAAGCATGTGCTTGTCTGCTCGAAATTCGAGTGGAAGGGTCGCTGAAAAGTTGATCAATCGCGGATCACTCAGCGGGGTAACGGGCCACAGTCCTCGCTTTGCGAGAGGGCGAGCATGACAAAGCTTACCCAGAAGAGTCGTTGCTGCCGTCACGCCAAGCGGCGCGCTAAATAGGAAAGTCGAACGAGCAGCATCAAGGCCGCGTCTCGTTAGCAGGCCTTCCGCAAGTCTAACCGCAACATCGAAGCAACGTGACGACGGGGAACCTGCTTCATCTTCCTCGCCAGAGTAGCGGAAGAAAAGCTCATCTCCTCCTATACCGGACCAGAGTATCTTGCAGCCCTCGTTCCTAAAGCTGTCCCAAAGCGCCTCGAACGCCTCGAGGTAATATTCCGAAATAAGTGGCAAATGTTGTTTTGAGTCGAGATTCAGATCAATCGCGGGCATGTGGTCGTTCATTTCGATTGCGTGATCTCGGCAGTTCAGTGCGGCCAAAATACTATTGCGTCTATCAGATTGCTTGGGACTACTCTCCGCATCGAGTAGAATTCCCCCACACGTTAACGATCCGGCGCCCTCGCGGACAGCCATTGCGACGGAAGCTGAGTCCATTCCTCCACTCAATTCCACGGCACTTTCACCAAGCTTGATTGGCCGCGAAACAACAACCTTACTGAGTAATTGATTAAACTGACGAAGCGCTTCGATTGTCGTCAATCCAGCGCATGCATAAGATGGTGACGGTCTCGAGCCGTACTCAAACAATGTGTCCGACGTATCGACGTATAGGCTCGCGCCCGCTGTTAGGAGGTTAACGCCGAGGCAGGCTTGTCTTGCAGAGTAGTACGTTTTCATCGTCAGATGATGCGCGATCAATTCTGCGTCAATTGCACGCGACTCACGCATTAGATCAACAGAATCCCAGGAGAGCGCAACCGAGCGAGTGCGCTCCTCAACGCAGAAGTAGATCGGCAGGCTGCCCAATAGGCCAGCTCTTACACGCAGCCGGCCGCCGTTGCGGGCCGCCTCAATGATAATAAAGTCGAGAGGCCAGTTCAGATTCTCCTGATAGCACCGACGAAAGTAATCATCAGACATATTGGCTGCGTCAGCAAACGGGACGCTCAAATGGCCTTCCGATCGCAGGCGCTCACGGATGACGAAGAACCATTGTTCAGGCGTCTTGATGAGAGAGCTTTCAAGACTCTGATGATTAAAGGGGCGGATATAGCTGTCGCCAATTGATACTGAAGAGCCATTAGCCACAGGATTGAACAGTGCGAGATCGCGTATCCTCAGGTGGGCCTTAAGCATTGCCTTTTAACTTGACCGCTCCTTCTGACGTCTGGCCCAAATAACGTAAGCCGGCCGGCCCGGCCAGCCAGCCGCAAGTAGCGCTGTCGTTCGGGAAAGGGGCTTTTGGCCACTTGATGGTCGGAGGCGCCACTGCCGGAAGTGGAAGGGCTGTTGGATTGGGCCCGGATCCCTCTTGAAGGTGCGCTGGGGCGTTAGTCATGCGATGGTCCTTTTGCTAAGGGGGCGAGGCTACGAGCATATGGTCTGGCACGTTGTTGGTCAGCAATAGCTCAGGGTTGTGGCCTCTCGCCACGGCGATGGCTCTCTCATGTGAAGCGCCGGGAGACAACCTATCAGAACCGGCAGGTCGAATGCACGGGGCGGGCGGCGATAACTTGCAAGGCGATTTTGCGAGAACGTGTAGAAGTGTAGACTTGATCGTGCAGCATGGTTGATCTCGGTACTGGAACTGCAGGCGAGCAAGATCGCTCACCCGAATGCCTGCAGCGCTTGCACAGAACACGTTACGATGGCGCAAGAGCGAAAAGTCGTTCGCCACGGGACGATGCGCTCAGCTCCTATTTCCTGTGACAGCGCTCGCCAGATGCTATGGGATCAACAGAAGACCGTAAGGAGCGCAAGACCACTGCCGATCTCCCGACGGACCAGTAAGCGAAATCTACTGTGCTTTCCGTCGAGGAGGAGGCGATCATTGAGAACTAATTATGCGCCGCAAGGAGGCTCATTCGAGAGAGTCGCGCCAATGATCTCAGGAGCGAGCCGCCTACCGTCCATGTCGCGGATCGAGATGCTATCTGCTCCATTCTCTGCGATCGTTCGGTCAAACATTGCGACGGCTTCGATGGCCGATGCGGCAGAGATGGTCAGTGATCCTAATCCGATTTGGTATGACGTCCTGCCTCGTTCGATGGCCGTGCAATTATGGTTCCGCGGACTCGAAACTGCGACCCTATTGCAGGCCGTACGTCTGCTGCATTCCCGCGCCACCCTAGTTTGCACGATGGTAAGTAGAGGAGCCATAGCTCAGCCAAGCAGAGGTAAGTCGGTCTGTGGTTCAGAGGTTCATTGGCGTTCGCCGCATCTCTTCTTGTGACCCCGTGACGCTTCCCTATTCGAGATTATCGAGACAAGGTGCGGGACCGGATTCGAGCCCGAAAAAATGATCGAGCGTCATCATAGGGCTGATTCGCCGCGCGGCACTCAGTCGTGGCGGCACGCCCGCGCAAGCGTCCGTAATGGCAAACACAACAACGAAGGCTTCGGCGCGGTGAGCCGCCTTGCACGTGCACGCCCTCTCAATCTTAGTGCCGTCGGTCCCATCTGTTCTTCTTCAGCCTTGGCGCTTCCCACCTGAACGGCGGTTACAGTCCGCGAGAAACGCCAACCAGCGAATTTCGCCCCAAGCAATTCGACATTTTGTTTGTCCCACTGCCGTTTCCGGTGGGAAGCGATTTTCACGCCAGTTGGCGTTGACACGTCCGCTAGCTGCCTCGTTCCGAATCAATACCACTCGAGACGGATATCGGCGCAGTTCGGACTAGCCCAGCCCCTGTGAGTGCCAGTGGCCGACAGCCCCCTCTCACATAGGAGCTAAGCGCGCCATAGCCGGAAAATGGCGACATCCGCCAATTCCGGAATTTGACCAGGGAAATCACGGAAGCGGGCGCTTGCGCGCGCGAGGCCAACGCGAGGTCCGCCACGTGCTTAAGGTGCCCTAGCCAGACACGTTTTTGGTCGCAAGCGGTACGAATTTGCATTGAGAAATCAGGACAACAACGATGGCAATCAATCGCTTGCCAAGCTTCCGGGTCTGGGTTGAGGGTGCGCAAAAGCAAGCCGCAGCCGGAATAATAATCGAGATATGGAATCAGAGCATCTTTTCGCCTCCTCCTTTCTATTGACGTTTGACATCGCCGATTTCCCGCTCGACTGGCACGATGATTCACCAGGCACTAATCGATGATCTCGTGGGCGGCGACGTCATCGTCAAACAACGCGCTGTGGTGCTGATCGAGGAACTGGTCTTGCGTCGCAATGGTCTCTGCATCCAAACACGTTCTGAATGAAGCGCTCGGCCTAGCCGTTAGTTAGCTGCGTGTAAGGTTCGATGCCGAGGTCCGGACAAGCGTCCCCTGCCTGCTCCCTTGCTGTGCGCGCGAGACCTCCTCTACTTCTGCGGCGCCATGCCGCGGAGGGGAGGCCTCCAAAGGTAATGCGGCGCCGCAGATCAGTTGTGCGCGCTGCAGATCCATTGGGGTGCGCGAGGAGAGCGGGAGTTGCGAAATCGTCGTCATTCGGCCTCGGCTCTGTCGGACTCAAGCAGTGTAATTGTCAGCTTTGAAACCATCGTCCACAACTTGACGCCGGCATGCGATGCCAAGCGGCGGGAGAACGTTCAGTTTGAAGCGGCACGCTGCTTGCACCGTTGAAGGCACCGGCAGAGGCGATTCCCGTATGTGCGTTCTTTGAGATCGAATGCACATCTCCCGTCTGCTTCCGCCCAACTCCCAACACGCGCAAGCCCGACTGGGCCATGTTCAGGACAAGTCCCATGAAAACTTCTCTCCTCCTCGCAGGGTGGCTATCTATGACCGGTTTGTTCTCCGCGGCACTGACCCACACGGTGGCGGCTGCTACGCGAGCGGACGATCCTTTCCTTTGGCTTGAGGAGATCGAAGGGCCGGGCGCATTGGCATGGGCTCGCGCCGAGAACGACAAGACACTTGGTGCGCTTCAATCGGATCCCCGCTATCAGCGCTTCTACGAGGAGGCGCTCAACATTTTCCAGGCCAAGGACCGGATTCCGTATGTTTCATTGGGGCGGGGCGGTCTCAACAATTTCTGGCAAGACGAGAAACAGGTGCGCGGAGTTTGGCGGCGTACCACGCTTGAAAGCTATCGCACCCAGAGCCCGCAATGGGAGACCGTGCTCGACATTGACGCTCTGGCGGTCGCGGAGAAGAAAAACTGGGTCTATCGAGGCGCGAGCTGCCTACCGCCCGAAGAGCGTCTGTGTCTACTCGAACTTTCCGAGGGCGGCAAAGATGCCGTATTCGTGCGCGAATTCGACCGTGACGCTAAGGCCTTCGTCACGATCGGCTTCGATCTTCCGGAGGGAAAGCAGGACGTCAGCTGGGTAGACGGCGACACGATCCTAATTGCACGAGATTGGGGCGAAGGGACCATGACGCACTCCGGTTACCCTTTCGTCGTGAAGGAGCTCAAGCGCGGTCAGTCGCTCGGTGAAGCGCGCGAGGTTTTTCGCGGCGAACCGACCGATGTCCAAGCCGCGCCATTCGTGCTGCGCGACAGTGAAGGAACAATCCACGCGACCGGCGCCGTGCGCAGCATCAGCTCGTTCGAGCATGAGTATGTGCTCTTTGGGCCAAGGCTGCCGATTAAGCTCAATCTGCCGAGAAAGGCGATCATCGGTGGCATTGTCAGTGGCCGCCTGCTCGTGATGCTAAACGAAGATTGGACGCCGCCTTACGGCGACACCAGCTTCGCAGCTGGCTCGTTCATCTCGTATGACTTGGCCGAATGGAAGCGGGATCCGCTGCGTGCCAGCCCCACGCTCGTCTTCAAACCCGGGCCTCGGCAGGCGCTCGGCGGGTTCGGCGTTACCAGGAACCTATTGATCCTGACGATCCTCGACTATGTTCAGAGCAAGGCGTTCGTCTACAAGTATGATCAGGGCGCCTGGCGAGCCACGCCGATCCCACTCCCGGAGAATGCGAGTGTCGGTCTGACCGCCGCATCGAATGAATCGGATAAGATGATGTTCAGCGTTTCCAGCTTTCTGATGCCGGCGTCGCTCTGGTACTTCGACGCCGCGACCGAACGTCTCGAGACACTGAAGGCGACACCTCCGAGGTTCAACGCGTCGAAACATGTCGTGGAGCAGTTCGAGGCAACTTCGCGCGACGGCACCCGCATTCCTTACTATCTGGTACGGCCCAAGAGCGCGAAGCTTGACGGATCTACCCCAACCCTTCTCTATGGCTATGGCGGATTTCAGATTCCGCTTTTGCCATCTTATGCGAGCCTTATGGGACGACTCTGGCTCGAGCAGGGCAATGCATATGTCGTCGCGAACCTGCGCGGCGGTGGCGAGTTCGGTCCGCAATGGCACCAGACCGCCCAAGGGGCAACGAAGCAGCGCACATGGGATGATTTTATCGCCGTCGCGGAGGACCTGATCCAGAGGAAGATCACTTCTCCCCGCCGGCTGGGCGTATCTGGCGGCAGCCAAGGAGGCCTGCTGGTGGGGACCGCAATCACCCAACGGCCCGACCTCTTCAATGCCGCCGTAGTGGAGGTGCCGCTGTTCGACATGCTTCGGTTCACCAAACTGGCCGCGGGGGCCTCCTGGACCGGCGAGTATGGCGACCCCGCCATCCCTGAACAGCGAGAGTGGCTCGAGGCCTACTCGCCTTATCAGAAGTTGGTGTCGGGCAAGACCTACCCGGCCCCCTTCATTCTCACCTCCACCAAGGACGACCGTGTGCATCCAGCGCACGGCCGTAAGGCAGCCGCGAGGCTCGCTGAGCTAGGTCAGCCTTATTTCTATTATGAGAATATTGACGGGGGACATAGCGCCGCCGCCAATCTCATCGAAGATGCACGAAAGGCGGCCCTAGAATATACCTATGCATCCCGGCGACTTGTCGATGAGTGATGACGAGAAAACAAAATCTCACCTCACATGATCGACCTTCGCGGCGATGCCCATCGGTAGCGTCATCAGCAAAGCGCCGACGATGGGTACTCGCTTCAAGACGCGCATAGTTCTCCTCCTCATTCATGAGGTCGTGGCCGATGTCGACGGTACGGCCTCGGAGATCGTCCTCTTCGTCCATCGGGAAGGTGCCCTCAACGAGTTGCGCTTGCCGATACGTTGGCGCGGCGAGCGCAATAGCACCTCCGCCGTCATCATCCAGGCGATGCGCAAGACGCGAGTCGCAGTTTAGATCTGACTTGGAGAATGACAACGAGAACCGGCGTCGCGGCGCGGAGCGCCTGAGACTAAGCGCGCGAATGTGCGATGGCCTAGGCGACGATCACACGATTGCGACCCTCGAAGGGTTCATTTGGAAGCCAATTAGCCGGGTTGTTTTGCCGACTTTTGAGCCGTTCACGGTTCAAGCAAAGACCGAAAATGCCGCCGCGAGATATGCGGATGGTGCGCGGTCCTGCGATCCCGCGCAGGCTCGTCCCGTCGGTAGGGCTAAGTGAAAGTTTACGCGACACAGCACTGAGGACACGAACAGAAGACTTCCGTTGAAATGACATCGGCGGAGTCTGCAAGCCTCAAGCGCGCCCACATTCAGCACGAGCGGGCCACTCTCGGGCACTGGCTGCGCCTTCTGTCGGTATTGAGACCAACGTCAGCAACGTGACGCTACATGCCGCGACGAAGTGCCTGCAGAGCCTGCGAATTCACTTCGGCACGCGACTTGCTCTCTTTGCGGCATCATCACCAATCGCAGTGCGATGGTCTTCGGGGCGGACTCGGCGCGCGTCGCTGTTAGCGTCTGGTCCGCCCCGACGGTTTACTGCGGCGATAATTAAGGATGCTCGGTTATGCACCGAGAAAATGCAGGGAAGTGTTGGATGCGATCTAAAGTTCTTCTTTTGGGGGCCACGACAATTGCGCTCGTCGCAAGTGGTGCGGCCAATGCGGCAGACCTTGAGCCAAAAGTGAAACTGCCGCTGGTGGTTTGGAACTGGTCCGGAGGCTATATTGGCGGGCACGTCGGCGGTGGGTACGGCAGAACCTCCTTCAGCAATCCCTACGGTCCGTCAATCTATGGCGGTGTCGTCGATACCCCAGTGTTCCTCGCGGGTGGACAGATCGGCTACAATTGGCAGAAGAATGGCTGGGTGTTCGGTGTCGAACTCGATGCTAGCGGTGCTGTCTCCGACGGCACAAATACCTGCCTCGCCGCCTCCGGCTTTATCGTGAGCGCAAACTGCAAGGCAGGTCCCAACGTCTTTGCCACCGGGACTGGCCGCGTCGGTTACGCGTTTGGCGCGCTGGGCCGCACGCTGGCCTATCTCAAGGGAGGTGTGGCTTGGCAAAACAATCGGGGCGACGTCCTCAACAATAACGGGTTTGGATTCTCACCGGAGAAAACCCATTTCGATTATGGTCGCCTCGGTGGCATCATAGGGCTGGGCGTCGAGCAAGCGCTTTCGCCTGCATGGTCGGTCAAAGCTGAATATGACTATCTGCATTTCGGCGGGCCGAATGTCGCAACGCCTTCGACGGTGCAGCTTCCGCCGTTCGCGCTTCTTCCGGCGAACACAACCAGCCTGTCCAGCAACTATCACGTCGGAAAGATCGCCCTGAACTACCATTTTGGCGCCGACCCGTGGGCGGCGCATTGGTCGGATGCGCCGCTGTACGCGAAAGCTCCGGGCGGTGCGCCGCCGATTGCTTACACGGCCGGTTGGTCGTTCGAAGGCGGATCGCGGCTCTGGCTCAGCCGGGGACGATTCCAATGGGACCACAGCGCAGTGCCCTATGGCGGCCTTGAAGCCCCCAGCACGCTCCTGTCGAGGCTCACCTATTACGGGCTTGACGGACTGTCCGGAGAGCTGTTTGGCCGTGTTAACAGCCCGTGGGGAGTGTTCCTGAAGGGCAACATTGGCCTTGGGCGCTTCGACAAAGGACACATGAACGATGAAGATTGGGGCCTTGTCGATGGCGGCCTCTCCTATATCAACACGATATCAGGACAGGCAAACGGGAGGTTCACCTATTACACGGCCGACGTAGGTTACGATTTCCTGCGCGGCGCCAACTACAAGGTCGGGGGCTTTATCGGCTGGACCTACTACGAGCAGAGCTCCGACTCGATCGGATGCGTGCAGATTGCCAACCCCCTCCATACATGCCCGGCGAAGCCAGACACTGTCGTTGGCAGCCAGAATTCTCAGTGGAATGCAGCTCGTGTCGGCCTAAGCGCCGAAACCATGCTGACCGAGCGCTGGCGCTTAAACACCGATGTCGCCTACCTGCCTTGGACCGATTTCAAGGGGCGTGACAATCATCTCTTTCGCCCGACGACCACCTTCATTGAACAACGCGGCAGTGGTGGCGGCGGTGTCCAGCTCGAAGGCGTGTTGTCCTATCTCATCACCAACAACTTCAGCGTCGGTGTCGGCGGGCGCTATTGGGCCATGTGGACAAAAAAGGACAGCGAAGACACATGCACAGGCTGTGTCGGCCCGAGAATCATCGGTGGGACTGGATTTGCGAAGTTCAGTATGGAACGCTGGGGCACGTTCTTTCAAGCGTCCTATAGATTCGATTGAAAAGATCACACCTCCAGCCAAGCTCTAGGTCTCTTCGACACCATTCTGAAGCTTTGGCAGTGACCATCGATGTCGGCGCCGATATTGGTGCCAACATCATTCGGAAGTGGTTAACCTGGTCGCGCGAATGACGACCGCGAATTGCGAGCGGCATCGCCGCCCCGGGTCCCGAGATTGACAGCCATCATCGGCGCGACATTGGCGGCACTGCACCAGTCCATGAATTCAGTGGTGCCGAAGCTGTTCGGCTCCGTACTGAACCACGCGAGACCGAGGCCGCCGGCCTCGTCTCCACCGGCCCGACGACGTTTTCCCAATTGTATCCGGACACGAAATTGCCTCCGGGATACCGAACGAGCGGGGTGCAAGCTCCTTCACCAGCCTCGTCCTTGAAAGCACTTCTCGTCGGCGGACGGATGGCAAGACTCGTAGATACCCGCATCGGCCTAAGTGCTCGATGAATGCTCCGAATAGACGAGGGTCGATCGATCAAATACCAGCTCACCATCGCCAAGCTGCCACTTGCCAAGGATATCGCCGACTTCCAGTTCGACGGCACGTCGATCAACCAGACACTCGTCAACGATCTCACCGGCGGCGGCTTCATCGCCCAACAACGCAACGTCGTGCTGGTCAGCGGTACCGGGACCGGCAAGACCCATCTGTCATCGCCATCGCGAGAAGCTGCATCCGCGGCGGCGCCCGGGGACGATCTTACAACGTCGTCGACCTCGTCAATCGGCTCGAGGCCGAGACCCGCAGCGGACGGCAGGGCCGGCTCGCCGAACATTTAACCCGGATGGACTTCATCGTCCTGGACGAACTTGGCTATCTGCCCTTTGCCCAGTCCGGTGGACAGCTTCTGTTCCACCTCATCAGCCGGCTCTATGAGCGCACCTCCGTCATCGTCACCACCAATCTTGCCTTCGGCGAATGGCCGAGCGTGTTCGGCGATGCCAAAATGACGACCGCGCTGCTCGACCGCCTGATCCATCACTGCGACATCGTCGAGACCGGCAATGACAGCTGGCGCTTTGCCGTGACGACGATCAAACAACCCGCGCTCGCGCCGTCTCCGCAACTCCGACCAGCTCCGACGACGCGAGCGCTACCAGCAGAGCACGCTGATCAAAGGGACCCTTTTGGACGCCGATGGGGGTCCCATTCCAGTGCCGATTGACAGTCTAGAGGCGATTCTCCCGGGAGAGGGCGGCCACGGCATTCACTTTTTCCATATTTCAACGATTATTGAATTTGCCGCCGATGCCACCCGGCACGATCATGTGGATGTGCGGATGGTGGGTCACCGCCGAACCCGAGGTATGCAGCACCGCGGTGATGCGGATACGTGCGCCGAGATGCTCGGGATTTGCGGCGATGATTGTCATCGCCTCGGAAAGCCGCGTGGAACAGCAGGCCATAAGTGCTGAGCCGATCGCACCCGATAATCGGCAACATTAGCGAACCTGAACCCGCGGTAAGCGCGCCGCAGGCAAGCGGACGACGATCTGGCTGTCCGTGATGTCGACGACTTCTTTGCGCTTCCTCCCGTCATCGTACCGCAATTCGAACGTCACTCCCGATGCAGATGGGGCAAAGGGCTCAGGCGTAAGGCTGATCCACCCTTCCCCCAAATTCAGAATGATCGGTCCATCCGCCCGGAATCGGGCGTCAAGCAGCACCAAGTCCAATCGGAGAGACTGGAGCCGCACGTTGAGCCGTCGCCGCACGCCATCACGTGGCCAGATACGCAGGGTGTGAGCGAACGTCTCCATGATGCCACCGTGACAAACCTGCCCAAAGATGGGATCGTCGGCAACGATCGTCGCAGCAGCGCGGACCGCCCCACAAAATCCCAGGTCGATCTCGCACGAGTAATACCACGTTCCACGGTGATGCGGCTGACCGAGCCATGTGGTCCCGCTCGGCGCCGGCTCGAAGCCGCCACCGGCCGCGCCGTCATTCTCCTTGCCCGGATACCAATAGCCATGACCGGCCGACGCAGGGCCGCTGTTCAGCAAAGCCCACGCGCTGAGTTGTGACGCATAGCCGAGACGAAGGAGCGGATGCGGGTCGTCTGCATCGTTCAGCGCATGATCAAGCAGCGCCCAGCCGCCCATCTGCGCCATGTAGGTCAGCGTATAGGCGTCGCCCGCAGTCCCGCGATAATCGCTGCCCAGGTAGTAATAAGCAGGTTCCAGCCAGCCACGGCAGAACAGGTTTGCAGCGATCTGACGCTCCGCGAAGGCACGGGCTGCCGCCTTCGAAACCCCCATGGCGACAGGGTCGTCAAGGGCCGAGCGCGCCAGTGCCTGCGTTGATTCGAAGCCTGTGGAATCGAACGGATATTCCGACCCGAACAGGTCCGCCTTCGGATCGACGAAGGCGCGCACCTTACGCGCCCAGTGCGCCTCCAACGTCGCCGCCTCGCGCATCAAGCCCGCCGTCGTGAGCGCCGAAACCAGTTCGGGGATCACACATTCGTTGTAGAAGCCGGTGCGGTAGGCAGACCACATCACCACGTGCATTGGCACCGTGAACATGGCCAGCGCCGTACCGTAGGCGCGTACCAAATAATCTCGTGCGCTCTGGCGGGTGGGTATCGCGGGATGGTCACGCGCGATGCGGTGCATGGCCAAATACATCGCGAAGATGTGCGGATAGTCATAAGGCCGCCAGATATGCAGGCGGCCATTTGGGCCGGGATCGCTGCTTTCCCGGTTCTGCTTCCAATCGGGTATGCCGTAGAGGCCGTAGGCGTATGCCTCCTGTGTGGTACGTTGCAGCCCGCCCCAGACGAACGTATCGATATACCGGTCCAGCGCCGCCACTTCCGCCGCATCAGGATGCTCGGCATTCTTGGTCGCGAGGTAAGCGGGCTTGCTCAGCCCGGGATCGTCGCACGTCACCTCGTAGATGCGCCAGCCCTTGATCCGGTCGTAATTGTCCGGGCCAAGCAGGACCTGCGTCTCCATGTTCCACTCGCCAAACAAACCGTCGTACCATTTGGACGGGTCACGATGCTGCCGCTTCACGATAAAGGTTGCGCGCTTCTTCATCATCGTCTCGACGGGCTCGGTAGCGAAGAATTCAAGAAAGGTCTGGCGCGCACCCGGCTGGTGCAGGGTCAGCCGGTTCTCGCCCAATCGCGAAAACCGGACCCGCCATAGTCGCCTGCCAGCCCGATCCGGCAACCGTTGCACCACCGTGTCGCCGGTAAATTCCGCTTCGATTCGCTCCACCGGAATGGAGGACGCGAGCGCGATGTCGACATGCAGGTCGTTGGGAACCGTCATGCCCGGCATTACTTCCACGTCCACCAGACCGGCGTCCGCGATAGCCCTGCGCGCCGCCTCATAATCGGCAACCCACTGGAAGCGGAGACGGTAACGCCGTTCCTCGGCCGGCGACAGGGACAGGGAATGGGTCGGCTGTCGCCAGCGAGTCCCGCCCGCTACTGCCTCGCCGGCGGCCGCCCCGCCCAAGATGTAGGCGCACCACGTCCCGCTGGCTTCGGCCGAATCCTTGTGGACATCCCAATATTCCAGTGACGTGTCCGCTTCCGGTAAGAGCATGAGGAAGGGACCGGTGCTGTTGCCGCGAATCCAGAAGATGTGCGATCCATGCCCCGAGACGAAGCTGTGCTTCAAAACAGCCATCGACACCGGTTGCCCTGCCGGAAATTCGGTGTTCATCGGCATGGGCAAATAGAGGTCGCCAACCTCCGCGCTCGCCATGCCGTCGTTCCGCAGCATGATCTCCCACGTCAATCCAGCCTTGTCGACTGCGAGGCAGGTCGTGAGAAGGACGCCGGCATCGCGGGCTGCTAGTTCAAGGGCCGCGCTATGCATCGGCTTCGTTGCATCAACGCCGGTTCGAAGCGTATGCCACTCGGATCCGGCACGCCGAACTCTAGCGTGAGCCGTCCCCAGCACGGCTCCAGGCAGGACATAATCCGTGTCATACGTATCGTTACGATAACGCAACGAGGTAATGCCGTCTTGTGTGCACCCAACGACGAAGGGAGAGTCGGCCGCCTTCAACACCATGGCAACCTTGCGCTGCGGCCGATTGGGTGTAGGCACCGTAACGCCCCCGAACAACGCGCTACCCAAGAAGCTACTGCCCAACAGCATCGTACGACGCGTATACGTCCAGACTTTAGACATGCCTTTGGTCTTCGTCATCAACCGTATCCGGTATTGCCCCATACGGATGATCAAGGCGTGCCGTTTCCCGCCGTAAACGTCAACGCGACAAAGCGACATACGTTCTCAAGTACCGAGTGTTCGGTCGGCAGCGCTTCGTCACCATCGGTCCTCACGGTGCCCTTGGACACCAGACCTTGCACGCAAGGAGGCCAAGCGGCTTTTGGCCCTGGTTGCCAATGGCAAAGACCCGGTCGACGACAAAGCCACCGCGCGCCTGAGGCGTCCATATAAGGACTATGACCCAGCTTCAACCCAATCACACTGAAGCCGCCAACGACGTCGATTATCCAATCCCCCTAGGCGATTGTCTTGCCATCCGCGCTCGCGCCGTCTCCGCAACCACGACCAGCTCCGACGACGCGAGCGCTACAAGCAGAGCACGCTGATCAAAGGGACCCTTTTGGACGCCGATGGGGGTCCCATTCCAGTGCCGACTGACAACCTGGGGCTAGTAACAAGATTGGCAGGTGGCTGCCACGGCGCGAAGAGAGGACTCAAGTTTCGTGCCGACCGTCCGCATTTACAGCGACTTGCTTCAGCGCGATAAGGGAACGGCCGAAGCAGCGCCATGTCGCTATTGGACTATGCATTGGGTGCGCGGGTATCGCGACCGCTCCGACCCTGAAGTTTCCGCCGCCTGCGGCGAATAAAACCAGTCTGCCCAGCAGCGCAGCGCCGGACGATACTTAGGCTAAATCACGATTGGCGGTCGAGGGGCTGAGACGGCGGCAAAGATAGTTTTCACTGCGTGCATCGTCGAGACGGAATAAACTGGAATGCATCAGACTGAGCAACGGACCGATATGAGCAAGCCAAATTGGCGTCCCGCGCGCGCGTCGGACCTTGCTGCGATCAGCGCGATCGCGGCGCGCATCCATCCTGATCTGTTCGAGCGCCCCGAGGTGTTCGCGGAAAAGATTCTGCTTTGTTCCGATGGCTGCCGCGTGCTCGCCGCGGACGAAGCGATCGTCGGCTACGGGCTCGCTCATCCCTGGAAGCAGCATTGGATCCCGCCGCTCGACACCTTGCTCGAACGATTGCCCGACGATGCGGACTGCCTGTACGTGCACGACATCGCGGTGTTGCCCCATGCACGCGGTGGTGTGGCACGCGACTATGTCGCGACGATCGAGAAACTCGCGCGCTCGTCAGGCGTTTCGGCTCTCGCGCTCGTCTCGATCTACGCCACACGGCCGCTATGGGAACGTTTCGGCTTTCGGCCCGTCACGACGAATGCGGAATTGAGCGCAAAGCTCGCATCCTACGGCAAAGGCGCGACCTACATGCTCAGCGATCTTGTCGCGACCTAATATCCCTCCCCGCGCGGGGCTCACGGAGCGCTCCTGATCACCGTCTTTCTCCACGGCACTAATCGCGTGTCCCGCGGCCCGCTCCTTGAGCCGAAGGTCGACCCGGTTACGACCGTAAACCGCTAGCTCGAAGCGAGCGTCGGGCTCGATCCTATGGTGTGGTTTATAATCCCGTCACATCATCAGAAATGCGGGCTAACGGACATAGCATCTGCCATCAGCATCACCATCGCCAACTTTAGCTGGCCCTGACCTGCCGCTGTGTATCTCCTCCCGGCCGGAAGTGATCTGAGACCGGCAAACTGGACCATTTTTTGTCTTCAGCTTGCCGCTCTCCTCCTCGAGTTTCTTCAGCCGACGCATCTCGGTCGGCCACAGACCGTCATACTTCTTCTAATTGAAGTAGGTCACCTGGCCAACACCGGCCTTACCGCAGATCTTCGGCACCGCGACCTCGTCACTGCCCTGCTTCAGGGTGAACGCCTATGGGCGTCCGAAAACTTCGAGGTCCTCATCGTCAGTTGCTCCTCCCAGCCTAGGGGATTCAGCAGCGGGCTGGCGGCCACACGATCGAATGAGACCTGGGCGACGGACTTTCTCACGGTCAGCTGGCGACCGGTCGTAAGCTGCGCGCGCTTTACGATCGAAGGTGGATGGCGTGAAAACGTGACCACAAGGCCAATCGCTTAGCCAATTAACGTCATTGCGTAATCAGCTACCTTCACTCGCATGCTGTCTCGTTGTGAAGTATTGCCTGCCCATCTTGAAAAGCTCGAGAGTGTACCGCACGCATACTCAGCTTTGAGCGTCGCTGTGCTAAGCTAACAATGTGTTTGAAAAGTTTTCGCAAGCCTGCATGAGCGAGAGCCTTGATTCAGGAAGATCGATTGCGTGCCTAGTGTCAGACGATCAGGTGAAGTTAGCGGCGACGTGACTCGGCGGTCCGCGGGCCCACACACGATGGGGAGCGCTGTCCCTACCACGCGGCGCTAGTTTCAAACTTAATTGTACGCAGCTGACGAGCCTCACCCGGCCTAACGCGAAAAGCGCCCTGTGTGGGCGCTTGCGATCCGATATCGCGGGAAGCAATCGCCTCGAAACCGCCGTGAGTTTGGCCCCTTGGAAAACGTAGGTTTTCCCTGGAAGCCAAGGCCGATTCCTCTTGCTCTACCTTGAGCAACAAATTCGTATAACGCCGGATCTGGGAGAACGGTAGGCGCGAGGCGTCGTCGATCGCGGCATGGACGAACTCGGGCGCCGCGGCTTTCGCCTTTCTGGTGATCCCGAATGATGCGGTGGCCGGGCCTCACGACCTGCCGAGTTTCTTAATATCGATCTGGATGAGCTCGCCGGAATGCTCGTAGCGGCGCACCGGAGCGGCCGGTTCCAGTGCCTTGAGCTCATTGAGGCCGAGGCGATGCAGCTCCCGGCTCACCGTCGCCGCCGACCACCCCGACCTCCCTGGCGATCGATCTCTCAGTCCTCTTACGCTACCGATCAATCCACTTTTCGAGCGGTCCGCGGGCAGACGCCTGCGACTCGTGCGGCGGCCTCCGGCGCCTGCCCGCTCTGCACCAGCCGAACAATGCGCTCCGACCTCGCGGCGTAAGCCGAGCATTCTCATGGATGTCCATTCGGTTTCTCTTGTGGATCGCTAAAGCTTCGACACCTTCAGCGTCCCCGATCGGAACCGAATGGATGAAACGTGATGTCGACAAGCGGCGCACCGTGGCTAGCGGTCAATCAACGTCGGACGAATGCCTTCGAACCACCTTCTCATTCGGTCGCGCTTGCTCCGGCGCGGTCGATGACCCAGGCCACCATGTGGCCCTTGGCCTGCTCGGCCTGCACGTGCCGGAGGGCCTCAGAGTAGGTCAGTAGGGGCTCCTGCGCCGGATAGACAACGCGGTCGGTCGGCGTGACGAAGTGGTGGCAACACACGCGGTAGTTTTTAGCCTCGAACATCGAAATCCTCCTCTCGCCTCTGATTGCGCTGCCATACGCTCACGCCTTCAAATCCTGCTTATCACTGAGAATGCGGCGTCTTAGAGGCCGCGTGTTTCTTTCAACTGCGCTCCCAATGGCGATTTAGGATCCATGCGTCAAGATTGTTCGACCCACCATTTCCCGTAGCTGGGGGAACGGCCCTTCGTGTGCATGATGATGCCGTCAGATCGAAGGAAAATGCTGCCAATGCCGAAGCGCAATATGAAACGGATTGCCCTGCACGTCCCTCAGGACAATACCGACGCCGTGATCACGGTCGATGATGACAAACTGAGGGTCGAATACCTCAAGGGCGGCCGCGAAGGGCGGAAGGACTCCGAGGCTGAGATCCCGCGGGCTGAACCGATCAGGACTTGGCCAAAGTCATCTCGCTTTCGCGAGCGACCCGCAATTGGCCCGCGTGCGAAATTCCGGCGCGAGACTTCGGACGGGCGTTGCTGTATCGGTTTTGGAGGGGCCAGAAACCGGGCGAGATGTAAAACGGACGCACGGGACCCCGCGCTCGAGGCTCCTTGCTAAGCGAGATGAGCCCGGTTGCATGACTAAGCGATGCGCTGGAGTTATCACAATTCGGCTTCCGTGCTGGCTGAACGGCTTCCCCAGCGCCAGATCCCGCTGCGAGGAACTCGGCGGCAGGCACCTCAAGTTAAATCTTGGAGCGGCGAGGGGGAGATGACCGCCCGATCGTCCCGCGAACGGACCCTGATGCGCCTGCAATTCCATCGTGCCGTCGAAGACATGGAGATATGGAGCGCAAACGGCGACGGCTATTCGTTCGTGATCAGTTTTGAGACTCCCACCGGTGCCGGCTTTCGCGGAAGGCTCGGCTACGTCGCGTCATGGCGCCCGTTTGACCAGCGCCGTTGCGCGATCAGGGTTCTCGGCTCGCCCTTCCAAAGCCTCGCTGAAGCCGAGCACGCGTGCAATATGATGCTGAAATATCTCAACGATCAAACAGATTGCGTGCGCCCCTGGAAAACTTGAAGCACGCGCTAAAATGCAGCAGCCGTTCGCGTGCCGACCAGTATATCCGTGGCGGACCGACTAAACCAGGCTTCGATCAATGTGCAATTCTAGAGTGTCAATACCGACCAAGATTTGATCCGGACCCTATTCCGCGTGATCAATCCCTGTAGCCCGATTACGGGGTTCGCTGCTACCACCAACATTGTGAAAGTAATGCTCATTCTCCGATCTCAAATCGCCGCGCGCGCCGATTCGAACGCTCCGAGGAGACCGGCCAGCACGATCACGGCGACAACACCCAGAAGCTCGGTGACGATGCCCGCCAGGACGAGATCCCGATAGCTCTGCTGTGGGCCATCCCGCAGATTGAAAGCAGGCTTACCACCGCGCCGTTGTGCGCAGGACGTCGAGCGTGCCCAAGCCGATCACCGCGACGCGATGCATGAGAGCGGGGTCGATGCCCATCCGCGACTCGATGACCATACAGGTGTGGCTAAGCGCGTCGAGCGCGATCGTCAAGCCGCCGGAGGCTGAGCCAGTCAGTGCGACAAGAATGTTCGTGGCGACAGCGAGCGAAACCAGGGCCGCCTTCGATCGCCGGCACCCGGTCTCGCATTGTTTCGAAGGCCGGCAGCGCGGCAACGCCGGCTAAACGGACGCATTGGCTCCCGCGTCCATGGTCTGCCGCAGCGCCGTCAGCCGCGCGCGGTTGAAGAGGATGGCGGTCGTAATCGCTGCGCTGAGTGCAAGCGCCACTGATCACACACGGTCTCGGCCGATAGCGACGTGTTGCCCCAGCGTTCTTTCCTAAGAAAGAGAAAACAAGCCGCGGCAGCACAAGGAGTGACATCGCGAGGCGACGACCACGATCAGCTGCAGAATGGTGCTGAAGATAGGGGCGGGAGCTTCGATGTGGCGGCCGTGCCGGAACTCGGCGCCGAATCCAATCTGCGGGCCGTCGCTTCCGCCCGGCGAAGCCACCAAAATCCAATGCTGATCATGAAGATCGAGGCGACGACCCCCAGCCTGCGCGCCGCAGACGGCATCGTGCCCAAAAATGGCATCGGCATGGCGTTCTGTATCGATTGCGTCTCTCTGCGCATGCGATGGCACGCATCAGACTATCGCGAGTCTATTCGTCTTCGCTAATCATGATCAGGCCCCGCACCATTCATGATCGGGCCCCGCACCGCGAGTTTGCTTTCTGCGTTCATCTTGCCAACGCTTTCCGAGCCGCCTCGAACGCTTCCTGATCTTTCGGGTCTGCAAGATCAAACCAGGAGCCCGGGGCATAGGTCTCGATACGCTTTGCCAAGAACGATTGCGGCTCCCAATCTTGGCCTTCGCGCTTCTCAAAAATGATGACGTCGCGGGTAAAATAACTAGGCCCTGAAACGGCGCAGTCGACCGAAAGCTCCACGCGCCACAGGCTGCCCTTGGCGGGCGGTTGATCGTCTAGCTTCGGCAAGTAGTGCACTCCAACAGGATCGCCGATACTGCAACGGCCACGCCGCAGAAGATCGCCCAGCTTGCCTTGCGCTGTCGTCACGAAGTTGAAATTAGCGGGATCATGTAAAAAGCGGCGGTTCACGCCCCTTTCGTTGTTTGCGTTTTCGTCAGCAATAAGCGAGAGTGCGAACGCCCGCCAGCCTAGTTCAATCGGTTTTGCATACGGCGTCACAACCGTCACTGTGCCATCGGGTGCCACCTCCCAGGTGACTGTATTGTCGTCCTCTGTTTTATCAGCCCGGTGTTTGGCCCATGAAAAGACAACCGGATCACCTGTGTCGGTCTTTCGGCCAAGTTCCCATCCCCTGGGAACGAAGTGTGTTACCGTCGAGACTTTGGCGAAGATTTGCTCCGCTGTATCACCATCCTGCGCCCGCCAAGTTGATTTAACTTTGTCGATAACGGCGCTGTCATCGGCACGAACGTCATTGTTGCTGCCGGCCAGCCTACCCGCCAAAACGAGCCATAGACCAAAGCAGAGGACGAGACCGAAACCGAACCAAAGCACGCGCCTTTCAGTCATTTTTTCTCTTACCCCACGCAGCTGGGTCGTTACATCGGCGGATCCTATCCTCCAAGAGACCCGCGGGGTACCTACCAGAAAAAGCCACCTACCAGGATTGGTTGGCCAGAAGAAGCTCGCAACCCTGACTCTGCATTTGTAACGTGTGAAGACGATGCTGTTCCTGCCGAGCCCCGGCTAGCATTCGTTTGAATCTGCACAACTACAGCGAAATTCGCGGCGACGTGATTCTGCGCGCGCGCATTCGCACGAAGCAAGCGACGACCAGCGCTCAGCATGCGGGGGCTCCTGCCGTGGAAGGGTACGGGGTATGCCGGGGAGCGCATGCTTTGTGCCATGCAATAGGCCGACAAGTCACTCGTCTTGACGTCCGGCGTCCCGACTTGCTCCGGTCTGATATTTTCACGGAGATGCGAAATCCCTGACATCTGTCTGGAGACAATATAGTTCTTCCTGCACAATAATGTTCTTTCGGGCCAGTTTAGGTTGGGTCCGCATTGAGGGAGCAGACACCGGTGCACCGTAACGGCCGGCTGCTACTGCCCGATTATCTGGACGACAATTGGGCTCGACTACTTGTACTGGGACAGCGCACTTGGTCCGTGATCCTGTTGTGCTGCTTGTCTGTCGTGGGACTCATAGGAGTGTCAAAGGACACATTCAGAGTGTCACGTTTTTCGGCCTTCGCCGGGCTGAATTTTACAACCTGAGATCATTGAGAACACGGAATCCTGCGGAAATTGCCGGAATTTTCGCGATTCCGGCTTGCATGGCTCCATCATAATCTTCTCCGTGCCAAAACAGGAGACACCAATGAAGGCCGAGCAACTGGCGGCCTAGTTCGGCGAGAAAATCGCTAAGCCTATTCCATTCGGTGTCTGCGTGGAGACGCCGCACCGTTGTGTGTTGACGACGCACGCCGGAATTGACATCCCGCCGTACACGGCGCTGAAGCTCGCTTATTCCCAGCTCGTAATTACCGAGATGCAACAATTTTCGTCGACCACCAACGTTAGTAGTTGATCCGATCAAAGACGCAGGTCACTGACTGGTCGATGAACCTCACACAGATCAAGCCTCGCCTGCGGGTGTTCCGAATGGAACATCAACCACAATCCGTTATTGGCAGCGGCCCCTCTCATCGTCGGCAACGCCGACGATCCCACGGGTTTCTGCGACTCTGGTCTAGAGAGATCAAGGGTGCCAGAGAGAATGGCTCCCTAATATGGGGCGAGCTCGAAGAGCCGTCCTGTGAGAGGCCATTGCCGCGCGGAGAGGAAGCGGGCCCGCTCCCAAAGATGGCCCCCCGATCGTCGGGCGACTACCTGGTCAAGAACGGATAGTCGTTGCCGTTACGCATGCAGGTATCACGCTTGCACCATATGTAGCGCCAGTACTCGCGGGGACAATTGCAAGGGACGGATCATGTGAGGTGCTTGGCGCCTTTCGACCCGAGCGCTTCAATCAGCCGATAGATCGAAACAGAGCCAGTAGTTCCTGCTCACCGTCGATTTTTCGGAGCCGACGATATTTCTGCTCCAACTCTAGCTAACTTCGAGAGCGTGAACGCCATGGACCGAGATGCCGTATTGATCGATCTTGCGCTGCAGGGCGGGGGCTCGCACGGCGCGTTCGCTTGGGGCGTCCTTGACCGTCTCCTCGAAGAGAGGTGGCTTGAGATCGCAGCGATCTCCGGGACCTCCGCAGGCGCTATGAATGCCGCAGTTCTGGCCGACGGGTGGGCGGCGGACGGAGCTCAAGGTGCCCGCGAGGCGCTCGACCGATACTGGCGACGCGTAGCGCGCGCCGCGGCGTTTAGTCCCCTGCAGCGTTCGCCGCTCGACAGGTTGTTGGGCCGTTGGACGCTCGACACATCGCCCGCCTACGTCTTTGCGGACCTAATGTCACGCCTGCTCTCGCCCTATGATCTCAATCCGCTCGGCTATAATCCGCTGAGCAAGGTTCTGGCGGAGAGCGTCGATTTCGAACGCCTTGTCCGTTCGCCGATCAAATTGTTCATAACCGCAACGCGGGTACGAACTGGCCGTGGACGCATTTTTCGCAACGCGGAGATCACAGCCGACGTTCTGCTCGCCTCGGCTTGCCTCCCCACCATGTTCCCGGCGATCGAGATCGATGGTGAGCCCTATTGGGACGGTGGCTTCGCCGGCAACCCGACCATTACGCCGCTCGTTCGCGAAAGCGACGCACACGATACCATCCTGGTGCAGATCAATCCGACGGAGCGGCTTGACGCGCCGCGCTCGGCACCAGACATTCTCAATCGGCTCAACGAAATTTCCTTCAACTCGCCGCTCATGAAGGAATTACGCATGATCGCGCTGTTGCGCCAGGCGGTCGATCCAGGACATGGCGAGGGGGCGCGTTGGGCCCAGATGCGCACCCACCGGATCGAGAGCGACATGCTGGCTCAGCTCGGTGCGTCGTCCAAGCTCAATGCGGAATGGAAGTTCGTGTCGATGCTGCGAGAGGAAGGACGGCGCGCGGCGAGCGAATTCCTCGAGAATCACGGAGCAGGTCTGGGCGAGCGCTCCACCGCTGACCTCGATGTCTTGCTGGGCGAGTGCTGAATGATGGGATTCCTTGGCATTCTCGTAGGACTCGGCCTGCTTGTTCTGTTCGCTTTCCGCGGCTGGAGTGTTCTGTTGCTGGCGCCGACTGCCGCGCTGGTTGCGGCGCTGTTCAGTGGAGAGCCGCTGTTGGCCAACTGGACGCAGGTCTTTATGACCAGCGCCGCCGGATTCTTGGCGCAGTTTTTTCCAATTTTCCTGCTCGGCGCTGTCTTCGGCAAGTTAATGGACGATAGTGGCGCGGTCTCGTCCGTGGCCGCCTTTATCGCCCGATGCCTGGGCAAGCACCGCGTAATGGCGGCGGTCGTGCTGGCGGGCGCGCTGGTCACCTATGGCGGCGTGAGCTTGTTCGTGGCGTTTTTTGTCATCGTCCCCATGGCGCAATCGCTGTTCCGTGCGGCGTCGATTCCCCGCCGCTTGATACCTGCTGCGATCGTTCTGGGTACATCGACCTTCACCATGTCGGCCATGCCTGGGACTCCATCCATACAGAATGCGATCCCAATGCCGTTTTTCGGCACAACGCCGTTCGCAGCGCCCGGGCTCGGTATCATTGCATCCATCATCATGCTGGGCATAGGATTGTGGTGGCTTCAAAGGGCAGAGGCAGCGGCAAGGCGGGCCGGCGAGGGATTTGGTGAGGCGCCGCACGACGCGGCTGAACACGCCGTGGTCGATGAACTATTGCGCGAACGCGCCACAACGGCTCGCGAATTCGATCCCGCCGAGATTCGGCATGGACAGCTTAGCAAGGGCCCGGCGCCAGCCCTCAATGCCATCCTGCCGCTGATCGTCGTCGTGGCCGTCAATCTCGTGATGTCGCTCGTCGTGCTGCCGCGGCTTGATCTCGCGTTCCTGGGGGAGGAACGCTGGGGCGGCACATCGATTTCGAAGGTGGCCGGTGTGTGGTCGGTAACGGTCGCGCTCGCTGCGGCGATCGCGACAGCCATCCTGTGCAATCATAGGCGGCTGCCGGCGTTACGGCAGACCATGGACGCCGGCGCCAACGCATCGGTCCTGCCGGTGCTAAGTGTCGCAAGCCTCGTCGGCTTTGGTGCGGTGATCGCCTCTCTGCCCTCCTTCGCGACGGTGCGAGACTGGGTGCTTTCGATTGGAGGCGGTCCGCTGGTGTCGCTCGCTGTTGCCACCAATATACTAGCCGCTTTGACCGGTTCAGCCTCCGGCGGCTTGACCATCGCGCTCGATGCGCTCGCTCAGACCTATATGGAAATCGCTTCGCGGACAGGCGTGGACCCTGCTCTCATGCATCGCGTTGCGGTGATTGGCTCGGGCTCGCTCGACCTCCTGCCGCATAATGGGGCGGTGGTGAGCCTGCTCTCGATCTGCGGATTGTCGCACCGCGAGAGTTATATGGGAATCGTCATGGTCGGCGTCGTCAGTTCGCTCTTGGCGCTGGCTGCCGTGATCGTTCTCAGCGGCGTCTTGGGATCGTTTTGAATGGGCTCGCGTCGATGACCTGGCCGCCCGCCAGATGAGTGCTGCTTCAAGACCCACAATTCGAGGATCCAGCCGCGCGGAACGGCTGCACGTCTGTCGGCCGATTTGAGGGCCTCGGCGTTCGCCTGCGGCGCATGGCCGAGAAGGCGCCTTGGACGTAGGCCTCCTGTACCACCGCGGCGAGCGTCCTGTCACGATCGAATTCCTGCCAAGTCGGGTCCAAATGTTTGAGCAAGTCCGCCCAAGCGCTTAGGCGGGCTTGCTGTTGGTCCCGCAGGAGAATCATGAATGACCGCGCCGGGGCGGTAGAGGGAATGATCCGCGGGAACGAACTTCATAGTGCCGGATGCCGGCCAAAGTAGATCCCTCCAAGCCTCACGCACCGCCGGCACTCCCAAAAGTCTCTGAACGGCGCTGGCGGAGTTCGAACGGCCGGAGCAAAGGGCCTACTCGATTAACTATCTCCGACCGAGAACTCAGACAGAATTGCGCGAGTTTGAGGCTGGTCGCGAAATTTGCAAATGCAAGTTTTGAGGCTCCCGTGGCTGGTGTGCCTCGGCCTCATTTGGGCGAACGTGCAGCACCTCATTCTAAGGAGACGGATTGGTAGTCGCCACGTTGAAGCGGTGCCAAGCTGAGCTACTTGGCGCTATTACCCCCCTCTGGAGGCTTGAAGGAGCAACTCCGCCCGATAGCGGGCGTCCGGTCTCTCGCTAAACTGCATAGGGCGATAAACACGATCAGTATGCGCGCGATTGCTAGGCCGCCTTTTTCAGCACGTCGCTTGCAATAATGGATATCAGCAATGGATATCAGCCCGTCTCGGAGAGAGCTTCGAAGCTTTGAAGCGAGCATTCTCGCGCAAAGAAGCTACGCCTTCGGGAAGTGCATTGCACTCGGCAACGGTATCCAATCGGCCCTTTTGGCCGCTTAATCGGCAGTCGGCAGACAGCATCGCTACCGGCCAGTAGCTACCGGCCCGGCATGCACTTTCGTCCTTCGACACGACCTCTCAGGGAAGGTCCAGTCAACTACCAACGTTAGCACTTGATGGAGACGATAGACGCATGGCACTCGTGCGCGACAAAGCTGTTAGGGAATTCGAAACTGGGTAAGAAGAATGAGAAAAGTCCTGCTGGGCATGGTCATCATTGCTCTGACCGCTCCTGCCACTGCCGCTGATCTAGCCCCACGGCCCTACACCAAAGCGCCCTCTGCCGTCATTCCGATCTACGATTGGGCTGGCTTCTACGTCGGCCTCAATGGCGGCGGCGGCTCGGCCCATCAGTGCTGGGACGTGGTCAATGCCGGCGGTGTCGTCATCGCTCCGCCCCTCGCAATGGGGTGCCAGAATGCGACCGGAGGGACCGTCGGCGGTCAGATCGGCTACCGCTGGCAGATAGCGAACTCGGTGTTCGGCCTGGAGGCGCAGGGCAACTGGGCCAATTTCAAGGGCTCCAACGCGAATCTCGCTTTCGCAGGCGTCCAAGACGAAACCAAACTCGATGCATTCGGCCTGATGACGGGCCAAGTTGGCTACGCTTGGAATAATGTGCTTGTCTATGTAAAAGGCGGCGCTGCGGTTGTCCGGGACAAATACCGTGTCTACGATTTTGCGACCGGGCTCACCCTCAACAACGGTAGCGAAACCCGCTGGGGCGGAGCGGTCGGTGCGGGCCTTGAATTTGGCTTCGCTTCGAACTGGTCTGTCGGCGTGGAGTACGATCACTTGTTCCTGGGCCATCGGGACGTGGACTTCTTTTCAACCGGAATAGTGGGTGTTCCGGTGGGTGCTTTTGCAGGAACGGCCCGTATTGGTCAGGACGTCGACATCGGTATGGTCCGCGTGAACTATCGCTGGGGTGCCCCTGTTGCCGCGACATATTGATCTGCAAGAACAGATGCTGGAGCTTCGTGTATCGCTCTCCATCTCGCTTGACTTGGTGAATGGCGGGAAGATTGCTAATGGCCCGCGCTCGGGCGCAACCTCGAGCTCGCCGCTGCAGTTGCAATTGCCTTGATCTGCTGGATCTGTCTGGCGGGGAGGACCTCATTATGGCGCGCCGGAGCGAGGATCCATCTCTCGCAAGCGACCTTGGGCCCACACGCGAAGAGAGCGCCCTCGACAGCAAGCTGTCGATCTGTCGAGGCTGCTGATCGCACTGCCAGAGGCACCATCATCGAGATGCGGCTTCTCCGCAGGTCGCGCATCACGGGGCAACCAGTCGCTTGCGAATGGCATAGCGAACCAGCTCAGCCGTCGACGACATCCCGAGCTTGCGTATCGCCGATGCGCGATGCGTCTCGACCGTCTTCACGCTCAGCTTCAGGATGGTGCTGATGGACCTGTTGGTATGTCCTTCGGCAATGAGCTGAACCACGCTCTGCTCGCGCGACGTGAGCAGCATGGCCGACTTGTTCTGCTTGTTGAGCTGATAGTCGTGGAGTAGCTTCTCCAGCAGCAGGCCGGTGAAGTAAGGCCTACCGTCGAGCAGCGCCTCGATGGCGGAAATCAGGTGGTTCCTGGCATCCGACTTGAACAGGAACCCGCGGACTCCCACCAGGATGGCTTCGGTCAGCAGCTCCTCATTCTCGTGCATCGTCAGGATCAGCACTTCCGTGCGCACATGCAGCGCCTTCAGACGACGGCTGACCTCCAGTCCGTTCATGAGCGGCATCGAATAGTCGACGATCACGGTATCGGGCCGCGTCTCCAACGCCAATGCGACCGCCTGCTCGCCATTGGTGGCCTCTCCGCTGACGATCCAGTTGGAGCGGGTTTCGACAATCGCCCGCAACCCGGAGCGCACGACTTCATGATCATCCGCAATCACGATGCTCTTCACGACGTCGTTCCCGTATGCCGGCCCGCGAGCCCATCGGGCGATCGATGGAGGCGACCGGCAGAAAGATCCAGCGATCATACCGGCCACTGTAAGGCGGGTTATCCCACAAAACCCTGAAATCCCTCGGCGATTGTACTCAAGGGCCTCATACCTCGGGCCTCATACCTCGATCAGCCCCGCCCGCACCGCGTAGCGGACCAGTCCGGCTGTCGAGTTCACGTCGAGTTTGCGCATCGCGGCCGACCGGTGCGCTTCCGTCGTCTTGACGCTGAGGTCCAGCATGGAGCTGATGCCCTTGTTGCTATAGCCCTCCGCAACCAGCTTGACGACGAGCTGTTCCCGCGGGGTGAGCGCCTGCCTGTTGTCCGTGCCGGGGATCAGCCCGCGATCCAGTTCGTTCTGACAGCTTCTGGTACAGAACGGCTTGTGCGCCAGAAGCGCCTCGACCGCCGCCAGCAGCAGCTTGTTGGCGTCGGACTTCAGCAGGAAGGCGCGCGCACCTGCCTGGAACGCCTCCTGCGCGAGCAGGCAGGAATTGTGAACCGTGAAGATCAGCACTTCGGTCTGGAGCGGGTATTCCCTGATCCGCCTTGCGACTTCCACCCCGGTCATGCGTGGCATGGAAAAATCGACGATGGCGACGTGAGGTTGGTTGGCGATTGCAGCGGCAACGGCCTTGCTGCCGTCATTCGCTTCGGCGACCACCTCCCAATCCGCCCGTTGTTCAAGCACGGCCCGCAGGCCCGATCGCACTGCCTCGTGATCGTCCGCGATCAGAAACCGTTTCATGGCAGAGCACTCCAAAGTTCCTTGACACGGCGGCAGCCCAAAACGCCAAGCGCGAAAAGGCGACGGCGGCCTGCCCCGGTGATCAGTTTTCTTCTCTCACGATGTGCCTGCGTGGGCCCTCACGAGGGTTGTGGCCTTCCTGTTACGTTCGCTCTCGACGAAATCACGCGGGAACACCGCCAGCAATGTGGTGCCGGAGTGGCGCGCGGTCGAGTCGGACTGGATATGAAGCGTGCCTCCGATCTGCTGCAATCTGGCCCGCTTGGAATCCCAACGCCCATCACGGCCTTCGTCCGGATCTCGCACGGTCAGGCGGAAAGCCCTGCCCGTTGTCGCTGACCGTCAGTTGAAAATGGCAGCCGTTCGAGGCGACGGCGATTCTCTCCTCCGTCGCCTTCGCATGACGAAAGACGTTCGTGAGAGCCTCCTGGATGACCCGGAGCACCGAGTGCTCCTTGTCACGCGACAAGCGATCGATATCCGACGAAAACCTGGTCGTGACGTGCAGGGATGTCCGCGCGCCAAATCCCCGCGAATAGCGTTCGATCGTCGCCTTCAGACCATCGACGGTCAGATTCTGCGGGTGCAGCAGATAAGCAAACGCTCGGATCTCGCGCAGCGCTTCGTGGATCGAGGCATCGATCTTGTCACATAGCCACGCCGTACTGGCCTGGTCGTTCAGGCAGGTGCGCAGGCGCATCGAAGGAGATTCAGTTGGCTGACGAGGTCTGCAAATCCAAATCGCATCATCCGGTCGAGCATACTCTTCAAGGGACACTACAACATGGCCTTGCGTCAGCCTCAAGCCAGAATTGCCTACCAATCTTGTGAGTCTCGGCGGTTCGCTTGTGTGGTCCTGCAATAATCCGCGACCTCGATGAGAGTTTCTTGGTAGCCTCGTTGTTGTATTCGTTCGTGTACGATTTAGTCCGAAATGTACGCCACCTGACGAGAGAGTGCGGACACCTGCAATCGCAAACTCGGTGAGGCACGACTTTTGCCCGGTTTTCTGGCACGGCGATTGCTGCGGACACACTACGAAAAAGATAGCGGACAGAAGCCCATGGACGTCAGGCGCGAGCCTTGTCCGAGGTGTGGAAAGCCGTTGACTCAGTTTCTGGATTAAGCAGCAGGCACGCACCGATCTTCAGGTGCTTTGACTGCGACATGGTAGATGATCCTTTCAATCCACCTGATTGAGCTTGGATTGAGAGCAATTCTTGAGGCCGCTAAGCGACGAGCAAAATAACGCAGGCGCCATCCAAGGTGGCTGGCGCATCCATAGACATCAGGTTATCCGACCATGCTGACAGCTGACGAATGTCGTGATTTCTCAAGTCACTATAAGGCTCTGGCAGGAGCAGGTGACATTTCGCCAAAGCGATTGAGCGCTCTGATTAACATCTCGAAGAGCTTTGCAGGGTTGGCCAAGCAGCTTGAGCTACTTACAGACATCGTCAGAGAAGAAGATCGCAAGGTTCTGCCGTTTTTTAGGCATGATGGCGGCTAGGAACGGCAGGCCCGACCTGTTGCCGCAACGTACTGGTCTTCAACGGGGACGCACATAAGAGAGCCTCTAATGTCCCGAGCCACAACTTCGCAATCACAGAGACGCGTTGCTATGCCAAGGATGGACGCAAACAGCCACCGAGTGTCCAATGGCGGTCCAGCAACTTGCCCCCCTGATATTGAGCGATGATGAGCGGGCCGAACTGACGTCGCTGACGATGCGGCGGAAGACGGCGCAGGCGCCGGCTCTGAGAGCCCGGATCGTTCTGACCTGTGCGGTAGGTAGTCAGAACACGGAAGTGGCGGCCAAGCTCGGGCTGGGCCGGCAGACCGTAGGCAAGTGACGGCGGCGTTTTATGGAGCAGCGTGTGGCCGGGCTGCGCGACGAGCCGCGTTCCGGCGCGCCGCGCACGATTGACGACGCCAGCATCGACGCCGTGATCGTGAGGACGTTGGAGAGTTGTCCTGAGAATGCCACTCATTGGAGCCCCCGCGACATGGCGAAGACTAGCGGCCTGTCGGTATCGACGAGCAGCGTATCTGGCGGACCTTCGGGCTCTACCGCACTGGATGGAGACGTTACCGACCCGAACTTTGTGGCCAAAGTGCGCGATGTCGTGGGCCTCTACGTCTCACCGCGGGAGTACGCCATCGTTCTGTGTGTGGATGGGAATTCCCAAACTCAGACGCTTGGACCACAGCCAGCCGATGCTGCCGATGCGTGCCGGCCAGGCGGCCCGAAGGAGCCATGACTACAAAAGGCATGGCACCACATCGCTGTTCGCCGCCCTCGATATTGCGGCCGGACTGGTCATTGGCAAGTGCTACGGGCGCCACACACCGCCGAGTTCCGCAAGTTCGTGGACGAGATCGAGGCTGCCGTACCGCGCGAATTCGACGTCCTCTCCTTATGGAGTGCGCTGTAGGAGTTCGACAACTAGCCCTTAATCATCTCTGGCCTAGCGCATGCGCGGGCATGAGGCCGTCCTAGCGCGGGCTGTCGAAAGAATAGGGGCCTTCCGGTCGTCCATCCCGAATGATCATCATAGAGGAACCGCGAAATAACATCAGCACAGAGTCCCGCGGCGGCGTCTCGACAGCGCGTGGTCGCGCTTGCGCCTGCGCAACCAGCCCATTGAGCGTCTCATCCACGAGTGCAATGAAGCGGGGTGGACCGGACGCCAGGACCAGGCCATTTCCGGGCGCCGGTCTCATGATGTAGCGCTCGTCGGAGATGTTGAGCTCATCGATGGCCGCCGTGAACGCGTCGAAGCTGATCGGCCCCAGTAGAAGCAGACGAGTTTGCGCTTCCTTTGCGGCAGACACGTAAAGCACGAGTCCATCGTAGTACCACTGAAGATTGTACAGGCTCGTCAGATGGTCGAGGAATTCGCGCGGTGCCAGATCCGGCATGCGCCCGCGAATCCGACCCTTCACCTCGGCGCTGATGCTGACTCTGATATTGAGGTTGTTGCCGAATTCTTGCAGCGCGGCAGGAAGCTCCTGATCCACAACTAAATAGTGATAAGGCGTCGAGGGCAGCGACAGGGGAGCGCCGAGCGCCACCTGTATTCCGGTCGTAATGACAACCCCGACACACAGAACTGCGTTCAAAACGCACAGGATCATGGATCGCATGAGCATTCACGCTTTCTTTGACTTAGCCAACGGGAGTGAAGTCACGCAAACTTGGAGACCAAACGTGATCTTTAGATGACGCTGGACGGGGTGAACTCGTCAGCTTGTCGTCAGCTCGCCTCCCTAGGACATTGGGCTGTTAATGGGTCTTGAACGGCCGGTCTTATCACGTCTCGAAGAGAGCAAGGTCCCTCCATGATGATGTTAGGCGCTGCGCCCATTTCACCCACTCTTACCGAAGGTCTGTCCAAGACCTGCACGCCAACAGCGGTCTGCGAGCAGGTCCAGTTCCAGCAGAGCCTTTTGCAGGCGGCTTCGTTTCAAGACGTTACGCCTCCAGTGACAGAGGTAGCGCCTGTTCCCCCGACATCCGAAGTTTGGCGAACAACAACACAGGCCAGTTCCCTGGGCGAGCGCATCCTCCAGAATCTTTCCTCGCTGTATCGGGTCAATGCAGTTCCTCACGTCGCGGCCGGCGGTGGGGCCGCTCTTCCGAAGGCTGTAGAGCCTGGGCCGGCGTCGCAGCCCCTTTTGCGGCAACCGGGCGCGGCGGAAACACGTCTGTCGAGCGCCCCTCACAGCGTAGATAACTTCGAGGCAATGATGACGAATCTGAAGGATGTTTCTGACAGCGTCATCCAGGTTACGCTGATTTCGAACGGCATTGGCAGTATCAGTTCATCACTGAACAAACTGATATCGGCGGGCTGAGCGGGGCGAATGACTGGTTCAATCCGTCGCGAAAGCGGTCATGGTCGCCCATTCAACAAGTGGTTTCGCGGCCTGGCTCTGCTGCCGCTCCTTCTCCCCCTTATTGGTTGCAAAGCTGATCTCTACACCAAAGTACAGGAGCGTGAGGCGAATGAGATGCTTGCGGTGCTCCTTAAGAATGGGGTCGATTCGGTCCGTGTTGCGGCCAAGGACGGGACCAGCACGATCCAGGTCGAACAGAGCCAGATTGCCCTTTCGATCGACCTGCTGAATGCCGAAGGCCTACCGCGCCACTCTTTCAAGAGTCTCGGCGAAGTGTTCAATGCCGCGGGCCTGATTGCTTCGCCGACCGAGGAGCGCGCCCGTTACGTTTATGCCCTGAGCGAGGAGTTGTCGCGCACGATCAGCGATATCGACGGTGTTCTGTCAGCGCGCGTCCATGTTGTTCTGCCCAAGAACGACCTGTTGCGACGGGACGCCACGCCATCTTCGGCGTCGGTTTTCATCCGGCATGACTCCAAGGCCGATCTCTCAATCTTGCTGCCGCAGATTAAGATGCTCGTTGCCAACAGCATCGAGGGCTTATCCTACGACAAGGTGGCCGTGGTGTTTGTGTCGGTCGAGCGGCCTGCGCTCGAACAGCGGCCTGCGCCGGTGGCTGCATTCGCTCAAGCGCCTGGATTGATTTCAATGCCATTGCTTGCAGTTGGAGCGGGTCTCGGCGGGTCGGTATTCGGCGTGCTGTCTTACGTTTTGCTGAGCGCTCGTGTACGCCAGCGCAGGCAATCATCTTCCAAAGTAGCCGCCGTTGGCGGACGTTCGGCGGCCTCCGCTATAGAGGTCGTGCGCAAAGCGATTAACCCTAATGCGGGCTAGGGTAGCGTTCGCCATGGAGCCATCGAAGTCGTCCGCCGAGCGGCGTCGTTCATCACCATCGGTAAGTGTTGGCGAGCTCGCTGCCTCGATTCATCCGACCCGCCTTGCCGCACGACTTGATGCGAACCTATCGGCTGCGACGTTGGTACAGCTGCAGAAGAGCCCTAGGTTGCAGACAAGGATGGCAGGGTTGCTGCTTGACGATGAAGTGGACCTGAACGGACCCGTCTCGGGCCCGGACCTTCTGCGCGGACATGATCCGAAGCGGGCCGCTCTGCTCGCCGGCAGTATTTGGCATGCCCGTTCGCTGATAAAGCTGATCTCAAAGCAGGATGTCGCCGTGCTGATCGGGCGCGTCGGTGCGGAAGTGCAGGCTTTCGGTATCCGACATGCCGCGCATGCGGTTTCAACCAGCGTCATTGCCGATCCACAACAACTCGCGCAAGAGATTGATGACGATGGGCATGCCTGTCTCGGCGCCTGGCTCGACGAAGTGTCAGCGCCTGACCGCAGCCGCGTGCTTCTACGCTTAGCAGTCGGAACTACCGCCGACCATCCAGCAAACGAACATCGCGAAGCCGCAGGCCGATTGTTTTCCTTGGTTTTGGCCCATTTGGCGACGGAAGGCCAGGTGTTATGACAGCCGACGATTCCGCGCCGCCCTTAGCTCCGCACATGCGGCCGCTTGGCCCGCTCATAGAAGCGAGGGATCTCGAAATCTGGCAGAAGGCCGTGGATGCGCGAGCCGCAGCAGAGCGGCATCTGCAGCGCGTTCGCGGCTGGGCGCGCAGAGCTTATCAGCTGGAGCGAGCGCGCGGCCGTGCCGAGGGGGTGACGGCCGGCGCCGAGGAAATGGCGCAACTGGTCGCGCAGGCGACCTCGGAAGTGGCACGGAGAAACGCTGCTCTAGAGGAGGAGTTGCCGCAGCTCGTGATGGAGATCGTAACTGATCTGCTGGGCGCCTTCGATCCCGGCGAGATGTTGGTGAGAACGGTTCGTCACGCGATCCTGCGAAAATATGGCGGAGCCGAACTTTCTCTTCATGTGTCGCCCCTAAATGCCGATGCACTTGCGCGCGAATTCGCCGCGTGCGACGGACGGGAGGGCCGGCCGACCGTTCGAATTGTTCCGGATCCGGCGCTGCCCTCGCATGAATGCGTGCTGCGGAGCGAGTTCGGCAATGTCGATCTCGGACTTGCCGCACAGCTCCGCGCGCTGCGTCGTGGGCTTGGCTTACCTCCTGAGGCAGGCGAACTGTGACAGCGCGGGGAGCAAACCATGACAATCCCGATGGCGAGGGAAGCATGCACGCGGCGCTATCGCGTCTGCGATCGACAGCAAGACATGTCGACACGCGTGCCGTACGCGGACGGATCACGCGCGCGATCGGCACGCTCCTCCATGCAGTCTTGCCGGATGCGCGTGTTGGAGAGCTTTGTGTCGTGCAGGATCCGCGCACCGGATTCTCGCTTGAGGCCGAGGTGATTGGTCTATTGCCGGATGGCGTGTTGCTGACGCCGATTGGGGACTTGCTGGGCGTGTCCAGCCGCGCAGAAGTCGTCGCGACCGGACGAATGCATGAAGTGCCGGTCGGGCCCGATCTGCTTGGCCGGGTGATCGACAGCTTTGGCCGTCCTCTCGATGGCAAGGGCGCAGTCAAGGCCACAGAAACTCGTCCGCTGCGCGGCCAAGCTCCAAACCCAATGACGAGGCGCATCATTGAGCGGCCATTGCCACTCGGCGTCCGTGTCTTGGACGGTCTTCTGACATGCGGCGAGGGCCAGCGCATCGGCATATATGGGGAGCCTGGTTGCGGCAAGTCGACCTTATTGGCACAGATCGTAAAGGGCGCGATCGCCGACGTGACCGTGGTTGCGCTGATAGGCGAGCGTGGGCGAGAGGTGCGTGAATTCATCGAGCGGCATCTAGGGGAGGCAGCCCTTCGCCGCACGGTCGTCGTCGTTGAGACCTCCGATCGCTCGGCGATGGAGCGGGCGCAATGTGCCTATATGGCAACCGCGCTCGCCGAGTATTTTCGCGAACAAGGCCTGCGCGTCGTTCTGATGATGGATTCATTGACGCGTTTTAGCCGCGCGATGCGCGAAATCGGGCTTGCTGCAGGTGAGCCACCAACCCGGCGGGGCTTTCCTCCCTCTGTCTTTGCCATGCTGCCGGGTTTGCTGGAGCGTGCGGGCATGGATGAACGCGGCTCAATTACAGCCTTCTATACCGTGCTTGTAGAAGGTGAGGGTACGGGCGATCCAATCGCTGAGGAAACGCGCGGCATTCTCGATGGTCATATCGTTCTGTCACGCTCTATCGCGGCGCGCGCGCAATTCCCCGCTATCGATGTGCTGTCGAGCCGCAGCCGCGTCATGGATGCCGTGGTATCTGCGCCGCATCGCAATGCAGCATCCTTCTTCCGCGATCTGCTCTCACGCCACGCAGAGTCCGAATTTTTGGTCAAGGTCGGCGAATACCAGCAAGGCAGCGATCCGCTGACGGACCGGGCTATCGCCTCTATCGATGACCTGCGCAAGTTCTTGCGCCAGGGCGAAAACGATGCCTCCAGTTTTGAAGAAACCGTCACATGGATGTGCCGTCTGACCGCATGAGTTGCATTCACGCTTCGAGATTGCGGCACGTAAAGGAAATACGTGAGCGCAGTGCTCGGACTGAGTTGTCCAATATGGAGGCTAAATGCCGCATCAAGGCCTTGGCCGCGGAGCGCGCAGGGCGAGAACTTGCAATTGCAGAAGAACGTCGCGCACAGGCGGAAGTGGAGGTTTACGAGCAGCTGACATCGCTCGATACCGTTTCTGTTGTTGAACTCGATCGTCGCGAACTCATCCTTGAGAGGCTCTCAACTGAGGTCACGTCGAAACGCCAGGCGCTTGAGGACGCGCGTAGCGCTCAAAAGCAGGCCGAGACAGCGGCATCCGAAGGGCGGGCGCACTGGGCCAAATGTTCCGCGGCGACTGACAAATGGCGACAAATCGAGACCGACGTCCGGCGGGCGGTCGATACCCATGCGGAGGTTACAGCCGAGATAGAGGCCGATGATGAGGTCTCGCTTCGCTATGGGCGGGCTTTGCCCCACAAAGTGGCAGACGGTTCAATCTGATGAGCGCTAGTTCTCTTGCATCGCAAACGTGCCGTCTTGTAGACGTGCCTCCTGCAGATCCTGCGGACGAATACACGACCTACGAGCCATCACTCATTCTGACCCATACATTTGTCTCGTGGCTCAATAGCATCGCCGGACCCAGCACGCCTTTGCAGACGAGCCTTGGCGGTAAGCCGCTATCGGTGCGATTGGAACGACTTGTCTGGCAGGTGGAACCTTCCGCTATATCGATGCTCGACTGCGTTTGGGGCGTCGGAGATGAAGCGATCGTTTTGTCGATACCCCATGCACTTGCCGAGGCGCTACTCTCGGCAGTACAGAGCGGCCTAGCGTTGCCTTCCGAACCAAGTCGTTCGCTCGTTCTCGAACTTGCACTCGAACCGCTGCTGGCTCCTCTGGAGAATCAGATTCAGCAGGGGCTGCAACTGCTCCGTGTTCGAAAGGCCGAAACCACAGGGCCTTATATTGAATTTGGCATTATCTACGGTCCGGTCAGCAGCAAAGGTCGCCTGTTTCTTTTCTCGCCTCTTGATGGAGCGATACCGCCGGCGTTCCAGGCTTTAGGCGAGCTCTTCGGCCAATTGCCGCGAGAAACGCGCAAGCTTTCCAAAAAGCTTCCCATCATAGTTGCAGGAGAAATGGGGGCGCTCCGCGCTACGGCCTCGCTTCTTCGCAAAACGAATGCAGGCGACGCACTATTGCCAGACGTAATGCCATTTGCCCGTGGTGAGATCACCCTCACTGCGGGCCGGCTATGGACCATGGCAGATGTCGCCGGCAACCGCCTGATCCTGCGGGGACCATTTCGGTCGGTACCGCGACCTCTGGAGAACGCACTTATGACAACACCACCCGAACCGCAGCATCCGCCCTCGGAAGCCGACCTCGACGACATCGAGGTCAACCTCGTCTTCGAATGCGGCCGCTGGCCGATCACGCTGGGAGCATTGAGGAGCGTCGGGGAAGGACATGTGTTCGAACTTGGCCGGCCGGTCGACGGCCCGGTTGAGATCCTTGCAAACGGCCGACGTATCGGCACGGGTGACATAGTACGTATCGGGGACGAACTCGGCATCAGGCTCCGTGGCAGGTTAGCGGGCCATGACTGACGTTCAACCAGCAATCCTGGCGCTTCTTGCCGTCACGGCCGGGCTCGGCTTGTTGCTCTTCGCGGTCGTCACGACCACGGCGTTCATAAAGGTGTCTGTCGTTCTTTTCCTCGTTCGCAATGCTCTTGGGACCCAGTCGATACCACCGAACATCGTTTTGTACGGCGCGGCATTGATCCTCACCGCCTTCACCAGCGCCCCCGTCTTTGAGCAGAGCTATAATCGAATCGCCGATCTGCAGCTCCGCTATCAGACGCTCGAGGATTGGTTAAGTGCTGCGAAAGAGGGACAGGAGCCGCTGCGAGGCTATCTCAAGAAGTTCACCAATGAAGATCAGCGAGGCTTCTTCCTGTCTTCGACCGAACGTGTCTGGCCAGAGGAGATGCGCGGCAAAGCCACAGCTGATGATTTTGTCATTCTCGTCCCGTCTTTTCTCATCTCAGAACTCAAGCGCGCCTTCGAAATTGGGTTTTTGCTCTATCTGCCTTTTATCACGATCGATCTGATCGTAACGACAATCCTGATGGCCATGGGCATGTCAATGGTATCTCCGACAGTGATTTCTGTCCCATTCAAGCTCTTTCTATTCGTGGCGATCGATGGCTGGTCGCGTCTCATGCACGGGCTGGTGCTGAGCTACACAACACCGGGAGGTTGAGCATGGACGACACAACTATTCTCGCCCACATGAGCCGATCGCTCGTGCTTTTCATGATCTGGGTTCTGCCTCCACTCATTGCAGCGGCGGTTGCCGAAACCATCATCGGCATCCTCCAGGCGGCAACGCAGCTCCAGGACCAGACGTTGCCTCTGACTGTGAAGCTTCTCGTCGTCGTTGCGGTTATCGCTCTGTTTTCTCCGGTGCTGAGCGCCCCGCTTATCGAACAAGCCAAGCAGATCTTCACTGAGTTTCCCGGACTCACGGCGAGTTACTAGCAGTCGTCGCGATGTCTGACTTGTCAAGCGCCGAGACGCAAAGCCTGATCCAGGCGGCCATCGAACTCGTCGTTGCTGCCGGCCTTGGTGCAGCCCGTCCCGCGGGCATCATGCTGGTCCTTCCTGTATTTACGCGTTCGCAGATTGGCGGACTGATCCGCGGCTGCGTGGCCGTTGCGATCGAACTACCGTACTTGGCGCAAATCGGCGATGGCTTGAAAACGCTAGATCCGGACACACGTCTGGTCTGGATCACGCTACTGGGTTTGAAGGAGGCGTGTGTCGGCCTGGTGATCGGTGCCCTGCTCAGCATCCCGCTATGGAGCCTCCAGGCTGTCGGGGAAATCATCGACACCCAACGAGGCATCACCAGCGTGGTCGCGCCCGCCGATCCGGCGACACGCAGTCAGGCTTCGGCGACCGGACTGTTTCTCGGTATCACGGCGATCACCATCTTCGTCGTATCGGGCGGCCTGCAGACCATGATCAGCGTACTTTATGGCAGCTATCTGATCTTGCCAGTGTACCAGTTCCGGCCCACGGTGAGCGTGCAAGGAACCATTGAATTGTTCGGCGTGATCGACGGCATCATACGTACCACAATTTTGGTCTCTGGGCCTGTGGTGGCTTTCCTGTTGCTTGTCGATATATCAGCGATGTTACTCCAACGCTTTGCGCCGCAATTCAACCCGAAGGACCTGTCTTTGACGATCAAGAATATCGGCTTTGCGATCGTCATGGTCACCTACACCGTTTATCTCATCGAATACATGCAATCGGAGATCAACCAGTCGAGCCGCGAGTTGGAGAGGATCGAAAGGCAACTTAAATGAGCGATACGAGCGAAGAGAAAACGCTCCCCCCCTCCGACAAGAAGCTAAAGGATGCGCGCAAGAGAGGACAGGTTGCGCACAGCACCGATTTAGTGAGAGCCGTCAGCGTTTGCGGAGGTCTCGGCTATCTCTGGTTGGAAGCCAGTTCCATCCAGGACAAGTGCCATCAAGCGCTCATGCTAACTGATAAGCTGCTGGATAAGCCGTTCGATGTTGCGGTCCAGCTGGCAATGGGCGTCTTGCCCGAACTCGCTCTGGGAATCGTTGGCCCGTTCCTCGCCACTATTGTCGTCGGGGCAATTCTGACGACAGTCTTGGCCAATGGTGGAATGATCTTCTCCTTCGAGCCGGTAAAGCTGAAATTCGAGAACGTTGATCCCATTCAAGGATTGAAGCGCATCGCTTCCATGCGTTCCCTCGTCGAGCTTGGGAAGACCCTGCTCAAGGCCCTCGGCCTCGGTGCGATCTTCTTCGTCGTTGTTGTCGGCGCGTGGAAGACACTGGTCTATCTGCCGGCTTGCGGCATGGGCTGCTTCGGCTTCGTCTTCATGGAAGTCAAACTGTTGATCGGGATCGCCTGCGGTGCCTTTCTCATCGGTGGATTGATCGATCTTCTCATCCAACGCTGGTTGTTTTTGCGCAACATGCGCATGACCGAGAGCGAGGCAAAGCGGGAGTCCAAGGAACAGCAAGGTAACCCGGAAGTGAAACGGGAACACCGTCGTCTCCGGAGGGAGCAGGCGCGCGAGGCTCCGCTCGGGGTGAATCGGGCAACCTTGATCTTGACCGGGCAGGAGATGCTGGTCGGGGTACGCTACGTTCGCGGCGAAACCGGCGTGCCTGTCGTGGTTTGCCGCGGCGAGGGAGAAACCGCTTCAAGGCTCTTTGATGAGGCGCGGGCCCTTCATCTCACTATTGCTAATGACCACGCCGTGGTCCGTGAGCTGATCCGCAGCGCCAAGCTTGGTAACCCCATTCCAACCCAGTATTTCGAGTCTGTCGCAAGAGCTCTCCTTGCCGCCGGTCAAGTCTAGATCATATTGTGAATGAGATCGCATTGCAGAAGGACGTCGTCGCTATTGTGACGGCTGTCCGGCCGTAGTACCGGCTGACGAAAGATCTGATGGCGACTTGTTGTTAGCTGCCTGTCCCAAGTTGCTGTTATTGCCCGTCGCGAAGCTCTTGTATGTGGCAACGGGGATCGCCGCACGATTGCCGTCGCTCGGCATGACGGCCGCATTGTCAATCAAGTCACCGGGATCGTTGACCATGATAGCAAGGTTGTTGCGGATCGAGCAGCCAAGTGTCGGGTCGAAAGAATTGTCGTTCACGGAAGGACCGACGATCGACATCGACGGACAGACGGGAGGGTGCGCCTCATACGTAATCGCCTCGATTCGCGCGGCAAGGCGATCGCGCTGGGTGATGAGTGGGCCGTACAGGCGGATATTGTAAGCGGCAACGCCCATTGCGCGGGCTTCACTGGCTATCTGAGCTCCGAGCTGAGGCGGGCCGGCGATATTGAGATGGAGCGCGTCACGCCGACCGCGACTGGTACTTGCTATGAACTCCCGCAGGCGCTGCCGTCCGGCCCCTCGAAGGCTCTGTAACAGCAAAACGTTCTTCTCCTCTCGAACCAGGGTCGCTTGCGCAGCCGGCTCGACATAGGTCGGTGCACTGCTTGTGCAGCCGGCTAGACCCGCCGCCAGAGCGATCAGGGGGCATACGATGCGAAAGGTCATTGGCTGATCCTCATTCGGTGTTGTCGCCGGCGCCCCTAGTCGCGCTCGGTACGCTGGTGGCGGGAGCACCGCGACCGGGCGGCCGAGTTGCCAAATGGTTCGTCAGACTTCGCGCTAGATCTGAGGGCGGTGCGATGCGGTCGGTGGGGGCACTCATCGGCTTCGTGTTCGATCTTGGCCGCACAACGTAAGGCGTCACGATAATCACGAGCTCCGTCTCCTCCCGCTGAAACTGGGACGAGCGAAACAGCACACCAAGAATCGGTATGTCGCCGAGCCAAGGAAAAGTCGTGATATCAGTGTTGAAGTTGCGCCGGATTAGCCCTCCGATTGCAAAGCTTTGGCCGCTTGCGAGTTCGACGACCGTATTGGCACGTCGGGTGGAGAGAGCCGGCACGGAGATGCCGTTGACGGTGACAGCGCCTTGTGACGATAGTTCACTGACTTCAGGCTTCACGCGGATATTGATCTGATTATTGCTAAGAACGGTCGGTACGAACTCCAGGCTGACGCCGAAGTGGCGGAACTCGACGGAGACCTGCCGATTGTCCTGCAAGACCGGAATAGGAAATTCGCCGCCGGCCAGGAAGCTTGCGGGTTCACCGGACATTGCCGTGAGGTTCGGTTCAGCAAGGACGGAAGCAAGGTGTTCGCTTGCCAGTGCATCGAGTACAGCGCTGACGTTGACACCGCCGGCGTTCAATCCAATCCTTGCCGTACCGCCGCCCTGCGCCGCGCCGTTACCCCCACCGCTACCACTGACCAAGCCGAGGGTGAAAGGACCAGCTTGACCGAAAGCGGAGAGGTTGACTCCGAGCTCCTTCATGGCGCTCCGGGAGACCTCCGCCACGCGCACGCTCAAATTGACCTGCAAGGATCCAGCCACCTGGATCTTATTAAGGACGAGTGCACCCGAACCGAGAAACTGCTCAGTGACTTTCACCGCGCTGTCGACGATCTCAGCATTGGGCGCCGTACCGCTAAGGATGGCGCCGCGTGGGGTATAGCTGACTTGGATCGGATAGTCGCCGACCTGGGCTTTCAGCGTGGCACGCAGATCCTCGATCGGCTGCGAGACGACAACGCGTAGCTCAGCAAGAGCCTCCCCGTTCTCGTTCAGTGCGAACAGGCTGGTTCGTCCCGATTTCTTGCCAAAGACGAAGATGGTCTTGTTCGACGGCGCCTGATAATCCGCTATCGTAGGATCTGCGACAAAGATACTCGCGGCCGGCGCGGGCAGATGAATTGTCTTACCGAGCGAAGAAGAAAGGTTCAGCGTCCCGCTGATGCTATCAGGGACTGCACGCGGCGCCCCACCTCCATCATCGCGCTTGATCTGAGCTACGGCAGTAAGTGGGGATAGCAGTACGACCGCGCACAAAAGATGCGATAGATAAGGCAGAAAGTTCGACGAGAAGGCGTTGGCAACGATCGGTCCACCATTGGCGCCAGCATGCTTATCAATAATGACGTTCAAGATGGTCTTTTCTTTCAAGTTCGATTGACTACGCGGCCGACGCCGCGGATTTCAATTCAAGAATGTAGCCGATCCCGCGCGCGGTCTTGATCCGTAGCGTTGCACCGGACTGACTCAAATGACCGCGTAAACGATAGATCCCGACCTCAAGCGCGTTGGTCGAGACCTCGTTGTCAAATGCGTAGAGGCCATCTTCCAATGCCGCGCGCGCCACGGTGCGCCCTGCGCGGCTGAGCAAATGTTCAAGAATGCACACTTCGCGGCGCGCAATCTTCAGCGGCCGACCATTGACGGATGCTTGCCGACCGATGGGATCGAATCTTAAGTTTCCAAAAGTAACCACGGGCGACGTCATTTGCGTTGCTCGGCGCAGAGCGGCGCGCATCCGGGCAATGAGTTCATCAGGAGACACGGGTTTGGGCAGGAAGTCGTCCGCACCGCCATTGAAAATCGCGATCCGCCTACCGAGCTCGTTAAAGCTGCTCATCATCACCGCGGGCATCGAATACCCGTCGCGCCTCAACTGCTTCAGCCATTCCAAACCGTCTCCATCCGGTAGAATCAACTCGAGGAGGAGAATGTCATAGCGGGCACAACCAAAGGCGGCGGCTGCCTCGTCGAGCGTGCACGCCATGTCAACGGCAAAACCACAATCGGAGAGCGCCTGGTGTACAACACGCGCTGGCTCCGTCTCATGATCAACCAGTAGCGTTCGCATTTCATCCCCTCTTCTCAAGTCATGCCAAAACCACTGAGCACGTCATCCCGAACGTGACCCGAGCGAAATTGAAAAGTCCGGCTTGCACGTAAACCTTGGCAGCCGGAATAGACGAAGAAGAGCAGTGCTGGCCAATCGAACACTTGATCCGATCCATTGCAGTTCGGTTCGCATTTTCGATCTCCCGGTGTGGCTCACATGCATCTTGGTGACGTCCAATCTGGTCTTGCCACAGGGGCATAGGCGGCAATCAATCAAATGCATCGAGTGGCAGCACCCCCGCTTTTCGCTGCGACAATTTGGGAAGTTGTCACCGACATCATGAGGTATGATTGCGAGAGCACGATTGGTGAAATCGATTTTTTGGATGAAATGCATTTACATCGCGGATCGGTGACAATGGGTTCCCGGAGTCTCGATCTAAATCTCCTCATGCGGTTGATGTCCCTGATGACCGATCGCAGCTTTACTGCGGCAGGTTTGATGGTTGACGAGCGATGATTTAGGCGGTGTGCATCGCCGCCCGCCCGATTTGCCGGCCTCATGTGGCTGATAGACGTTCCGTGCTGAACCAGCGGACTCACCCATTCGGCCTCGAGCCGAGAACGCGAGCAGCTAGATCCCGCCAAAAGTCTCGATCGCCGCGTAGACGATCGGTCGTCACGTGTGCAGGCCGCAAATTTGCTTGGTCCTTATCGTGCTGCTACCCAATGACTCTGGCTGCGAAGCACAGGCCGCCCCTCGATGGGGGCCGAACGCCGGCAGGCCCGACCTTCAGTCACGTCCGATGGGATGGCGACGGTGCACCCGCCGGGCGCGCCGAACCACTTGCGGGCACATCCCGCATCGGCGTTGTGAAGCATGCGCCTTAGGCGGTTTAGTCGCCCGCATTGCGCCGATTCTGACGAACGGCCGCGAAACGATTGGATATCGAGCCTTGATTGTGCGGCTTGCCCATCCGGGAACGACGATGCGAGGAGAACGAGCCCTGGCGTCGAACCATTCCTCCTGTTCCAACCGCAAGTGGGCCGGAGCTGACACGCCGTCAGGTGTGCATAGATCACACTAGCAGTGGGAGTTGGAGTGGGGTTGTCGAAGAGCGTGACGGGGTAGAGCGAGGCGAGCTTGGGGTTTTGAGACATTCTGTCTGTCATGAGTTTTGAGTCGAAAGACCGTCGCGACCTTTCTGGAAACGTATGCGACACTTGTCTGGAATCGTACAATCTGACGCAATGTGCGATTCAAGTCCCTTCGAAGTGCTCATAGCTTAGAATTAATCGAACTAGCGGGTCTTGGCGGGACGGTGCAGAAACCGGAAAGAGCGCCGGGATTTCGAAACGCATCTTGTGCGAACCAGAGGAGCCTTCCCTGCGGCGGTGAGCATCACATCTCATCTCGATGGAAGACAGATGATGGTCGTGATAGCCGCTTCAGGAGAGACGGCAAGTTCACGAACGTTCGATGTCTTTGCAGTCGCAAATCCGGTGACCCATCCGCGCGGCGCGACGCGACTACTGAGCTCGTGCGTTGTTGACCACAAGGGAACCTTATGCCGGCAGCCTGCGTCAGTTCGCTTGCGGTATTGACGTTTGCCTGCCAATCGGTTGGTCATCGAGTTTTCGAGTTGGGAGTCGGCAATCTAACGCTACGTCAGAGGGTGAGTTTCGATGGTGGCCAACGTACGGCTGAACAGTTGCGTAACGCCATGGCTTGCGAGCAGCGTTCTCTTGAAGCAAGTCGCGTCGAATCGGATGCGGCGCTTTCGGGACGACGCGAGCACTTCAGGCAAATGCTTGTATTTGTTGCCCAATCAGTGAGTACCTGGCCGGCACAAGACGTCAATCTCGCCTGCTCTATTCGAAGCTTCCGCATCGGTAAATCCGGAGAACGCCGTCTGTGCGCTGCGACGCAACCAGTGTCCTCGTTTACGCGTCGCCCTAATCAAGTGATCTTCTTCTCGACAACATTAGGCTTGAGAGGGTGGGCAAAGACTTCGTAGTTTTTTTCACCGGCAATACATGGCATGTTCCATCCGAGCGGCTTGCACGTCAGTTGACGTCACGAAAACTTGTTTTCCAGCGCCGCGCATAGACACGGGGTGTGCCGGTCGATAAATCGCCATAAGGAGTGATGTCAGAGCCGGTCACGTAACCGCGCTCATCGTTAAGCAGGAACAAGCGTCTTGAGAGACTTCCTTTCGGCTTTTTCTTGCCAACAGACTGGTAGTGTGGTGCCACGGAGCGAGTTCGTCAGCATCAAATCGCTCCTTTAGCTGTGTCCCGCCTTGGAGCTAACTCGATATTTGTAGGTTAGATCGGCGAATGCCCGCGGTAAAACTGGTCTGCGAAGTGTCGGGCGCCGACGCAATTTGGTCCGAAGCGGCCGCCCTGTAATCTGGCTGGCAAATTGACGCGGACTGTCGGATTCCAACGACAGGTCCCTTCAACACCAAGCATGTTTGACCTGCGCGATGGCTAAGCTCCAGAAACTGTGTGCCCTACCCATAGCGGGCTGGAAACGCCAATCGGTATCTAACGGCGAAGCGACCACTACCCAAATTGGTTGGCCCTGGCCATCGGACACGACCGCAGAGTTGCGGCACGAGTGGTCTTCGTCATTATGGCTAGAGCTCAACAAGGCTTACTCAAGAGTGCCTTTGAAAGATCCAGCTGCTGTAGCGGCAATCGTCTCCATTTTGCGGCGCGTTCATGGCGACGACATTGCGCGTGCACTACTGGCAGACGGCGTAAGGTTGGCGGCACTGATTGATGCGGCGTTCTCGTTGCCAATCAGCAACAGTGACGCTGTCCGTATGATCGCGAGAGCGCTGGAATCCGGTGATTTCAGGTTCACGCCCGACATTGGGCCGCTTTGGCACGTACGGTACATTTATGAAAATCGGCGCGCATCGATGAGGGTCGTCGACATGGAGATGTTAACGCCGGATAGGGCCTTCGCGAGCACTGATATTTCGTTGCGATTATTGGTATAACGCGAAGTGCAAGCTGACTTTCATTCAAATTGTTTGTCAATAGCCCTACTATTCGAATAGTGCGACGCCTGATCTGCGAGCGGGACTGAAGTCTTGGAAGGCCGAAACATAGGCCCGTCGACATGTCGGCGGCGGATGCGAAGCGCCCGCTGGACATTCACCTCCTCAGTTCATGGTATGACGCAGTCGGTCTTCAGCGTTTCCCCGCCAATCTCGCGATTGCACGGACAGAGCTCGTTGGTCTGCAGCGCATCCAGCACACGCAGGGTGTCCTTTGGGCTGCGGCCAACATTCGGGTTGGTCGCATAGACATGCTGTATGCTGTTGTCGGGGGCGACGATGAAAGTATAGCGATCGGCGACGCCCTCGGGCGCTCGAACGCCAAGTCCATCAACCAGCGCGCCCTTGGTGTCCGCGAACTGCCATATGGGCAGATGATGCAGGTCCTTGTGCTCGCGCCGCCAGGCTAGCTTGCAGAACTCGTTGTCGGTCGAGCCGCCCAGCACCACCGCATCACGCTCGGTGAAATCCTTGGACAAGCGGCCAAACTCGGCGATTTCTGTCGGACAGACGAAGGTGAAATCCTTAGGGTAAAAGAAGATGATCTTCCATTGCCCGGGGAAGCTCCTTTCAGTCAGCGTCTCAAACGCGCTCTGACCGTTCTCTTCCTGCGCGTGAAAGCCCGGCTTCACGCCGGTAATTTCGAACGACGGCAACTTCCTTCCAATTCCAAGCATTCTGTTCTCACATACATTCTTTGAGAAGGGGACGATTCGGGCATCAGCGAAGCAAGCCATATGCCATTCGTTCGCAAGACTGGTGTGTACCCAGGACCGTGGTTGAGTGAATCTGCCAGCCCTGCATTCAGCCTCTGCGCCCGAGACGCGAACAAATCGCGATCGCGCTTGGCGGCCGGCCTGACGACAGTGCAAAAATAGTCCGGTCCCACGGATGCATGGCCTATTTGTCTGCGTGCCCGCCAAAACGCACATTGCGCCGGAGCACGTACATCTTCTTCAGCACCTGCGGATCGGTGATCAGCTCCTCCTTGCGGGTGCCGGAGCGCGAGATGTCGATCGCCGGGAAGGTGCGCTTGTCCGACACCTTGCGGTCGAGGATCACTCCGAGTTACCGGTGCCCTTGAATTCTTCGAAGAAAACTTCGTCCATGCGGCTGCCGGTATCGAACAGTGCGGTCGCAGACTCTATCTCGCGTGGTCTGGCCATTGGTTCACCGCGCCCTGGTTGCTCGTAAAACTGGCGCTGGTGCTGGCGATGTCCGCGGTCCACGGCTTTTTCGCTGGTGCGTCGGCACCTCATTGATAATACGATAGAATTTCTGGATCCGCGGGCGCCGGTCGGCCCTTGCCGAGGCCAGGTTGGGGGACTGACAAGACGTGCAAGATATGAGTGCACGTTCATCAAGCGCAGCTATTCTACCAAGTCTTCTGCAAATCGTCTCTTGTGGACGCCGCATTCCGAGCGTGATCGCGGTGTGGCGGCACGAGGTGATCATGCGCAGCGCACGCGCCCGTTCGGTTCGGCGGGCGCTGGCCGTTCTCCATTAGCTGATGCCCGATGAAGCGAAGCTTCGTCTTCCTGCCAGGGAGCGGAGCGGAGAAAATCGCCTACAAGAAGGGAGCACTAAGCTCGTAAGCTCGCCGTTGTAGGCACATTCTCGAGCAGAACGCCCGAGTCCGGGTTGGGGGAAGACCGTCATCATTGGATATTCTTCGTCTTGTCGTGTCAACAATGTTCGGTTCTAGGCGCTTATGTCCGGAGTTGAACGCGTACATGCAAGTCTGTGTCGGTGCGGTGCGTCGGCAGATAGTTTTCGCTCATCTTTAAGCAAGAGTCGCGGGCCGGTCTTTGATGGCACGGCAATTGCTGGACACCATCAGGATGCGCAATATGTAGTGGTCTCGGTGTCCAGGATTTGAAATGAGTGTGCTCGACTGGTCGCAAATCAATGCGAGGGGCGCTGCACCGTGAGTGCGATTCCTCTGGAGGTTCGCTCCGGCATGCGGGTGCCGCTGTCGTTAGCCGTGACGATCTTTGCCCCTCGCCTAGGTGTCGCAAAGAAGATGGCAACGCAGGATGCAATCTGGGTGGAGCGGGGGGCAGCGAATCCGAGCTGCTCGAATTGCGCGGCGCCCATATCGACCCCGAACAGAAAGTCGCCCCTCTGACGCTTGTGTGTCGTCGCGCCCTGCCTTCACACGAAAGCAAAAGGAGTCCAAAGAATGCGCGCGCCGAGCTATTCCGAAGCACTGGAGTTCGCGATCGACCGCTCGTACGAGATCAACCTCGACATGCTGAGGTCGCGAAAACTGCACCTTGATACCTACAACGATTATCTTGTCGGCACATATCCACCTCTCAAAGCAATGGGCGAGCTGAATGCCGAAAAATTGTTGGGTGAGATTACGTCTTCAATTGATCTCTACTTTCACATCCCCTTCTGCAATCAGTATTGCACATTTTGTCACTTCGCCAAGGAAATCAATCCGCGTTCCGGACGTGTGGAGCGTTATCTGGCGGCCCTAGACAAAGAAATGAGTTGGTCGGACGCTGCGCTTGCCGGCAGGGCTATTGAGACAGCTTTCTTTGGAGGTGGCACCCCCTCAATCTTGACCAATCCACAACTCAAAACGCTATTTGACATGATCAAGCAGCGCTTTGATCTATCGAAGTCCGAAGTGAGTTTCGAATTGCATCCCTCTCTTGGAAAGCACGTGGACGCAGCAGATCGCATATCCACTCTGCTCAGAAGCGGCGTAAATCGCTTTGTACTGGGGGTTCAAAGTCTTGATCGAAAAATTTTGCGTATATTGAACCGCGGGCACGGTGTGGACGAGGTGAGGCAACTGGTTGAATTGCTGAATAAGATGGGTGTTCAGAATCTGTCGCTAGACCTTATCTATGGGTTGCCGCAGCAAACGCTTCGAAGTTGGTATGACTCGCTCATCGGTCTTTTGGATATGGGAGTGGAGAAGTTCAATATCTTCCCATTGTTGTTCAAATCAACGGACCCCGTAGCTCGCCATTTGAGCGGAGGACGATACCAATTCGCTGGGGCGAAGGAGCGTATCATCATGCATTTCATGGCTGAGCACATCCTCACGAGGCTTGGCTATCGCCATGGCCCCATCTTCTATTGGACCAAGAAGTCGCAGCCGCACTCTGTGCAGCAGCGCCGCAAATACGATTCCTGGAACGACAATAATCTGATCCCGTTTGGGGTTGGCGGGTTTGGCTACATGAGTCAGTGCCAATTCTACAACGAGGCAGATTTAGATCGCTACTTACACAGGGTTGAGTCTGGCGCGAAGCCAGTGTGGAAGGGTGTCGTCCTGACGCAAGACGATCTGATGCGCAGAACGGTGATGCTCGCGTTGCGAAGTAGTGGAGTGCCGCTCTCCCGCTTCGAGAGGGAATTTGGAGTGTCCATACAACAATACTTTCGTCGCGAGATCAAAAAACTAACTGAGGCGGGACTCGTCAGCATTTCAAACGAAGGCGTGCTGACGTTAACCACCGCTGGCATTATCAATTCGGGAGCGGTTTCGCTGCAATTTTTCTCCAACGAGGTGCTTGAGCGGGTCGCGCGGACCGATAGCAGGATCTTAGATAAACGAACTGATCTCATCGAGAAGCACGACTACTCACCGGCCGCCCGATACGGGGCGACTACGGAAATGCAAGCTATTTTTGGCCAGGGCCGGTGAGTGCTCGCTATGGTCGCCAGTCTTTCCCCTTCTGCTCAAGAGCCGCCGCGCAACTGCGCGCAAGACATATTTTCTCATGTGACCGATCGCATTGATGGTCGACAACGAAAACGACCGCTTGGGCGATTGAGCGACTTTGTCGTCGATGAACTGCCACAGGATATTGCGCAGATCAAATGCAGTGAGCGGCCGGATGAAGCGGTTAGGGCCCTCGGTCGCAGTATCCGCGCGATTGTAGCGGACACGGACTATGATGCGCTGTTGCGGGGGCTGCCGCACTCCGAGTTCGAGGTTGCCAAGACAGACATCCAATATCTCACCAATTGTGCTTATCACATGTCCGCGTTTGCCGGCCTCCATCCCAGGGATGCCGAATTGACGGTGGGGGAGGGCTTAAGTCGTCTTGCCCGCTTATCCCGCGAGCGGCAGCCCGGCATTGAGGTCCTCTCCTATGAGGATATGATACTGACGAATCCGGTGCAGACCGATCCGCGTGTGTACTGCCTTGGAGTGGCCGGGGTCGAGGAACGAGATTTTTGCTTAGGCCACCAACTCATCGAAGGTGAATTGCAGTTGGCGATCGACGCTTTACTCGAGTTGCGAGATGTGGCTGACGCTGACGCGCGTCAATGTCTTGCGCTGTGCATGAAGCACCTTGAGACGGCGAATCATGTCCTGACGCGCTTTCATGAACATATGTCGCCGGATCTATTTGGCCAGTTCCGCGTGTTTTACGGAAAGAATCCTTACAAGGATAGGCTTGGCCCGAGCGGCAGATTCTCTGGCCGTATTGTGGCTGCCTCAGTGCTGCTGATCGGCGAAGAGCTTTTCCTCCAGAAACCGCAATTTTTTTCCGATCTATATCGGCTGTCCGAGTACTACCCGCAAGCGTACATTCATGAGGTATTCCGCTGGTTGTCGCCGGACAAGAAAGACACGCGGCTCAAGCCAGATTGGCTAGAAGGAAAAGCGGACTTCCCTCGATTTGCAACCATTTCACCCGTCATAGAGCACGGCAACAGTGAAATCCGGATGCTGCGGGCCTCCTGTGTTCGTACGCTGGATCGGTTTACCTTGATGCACCATAGTACGGCTTTGAAGTACACGGTTGAGCCCGGTCGACCGCTTGTCGGAGTTGAGGCATCGGAAAGTATCGACGCTGTCCTTTTGCAGAGACTGTTGCCGACGGCGCCTCAGTAAGCATGGGGGTGCTATTTGCGTAGGAGAAAAGATGATGACGGCAGAGGCGGAGGCCGTCGAGGCCAGTTAAAGCCGATGCCGATGCCTCAAGGCGAGGTGATCTTTCGTCGGTTCGAGTTAGGAGATGCCGATGATGTATGGCATCTGCATAGAGCCGCGTCGGAGGATGGTGGTGTGCGCGGCCCGGAAGGGGCGTGGGAGGATGACTTGCGCGCTATCCTGGAAGTATACATCAAGCCGGGCGGTGACTTCTTACTTGCCCATATCGGTCCTCGACTCGTCGCCATGGGGGGATTGAAGGCTGTCGATGCTGATGTCGCGCAGCTGAAGCGCATGCGCGTCGATCCGGCCTTTCGAAGGCGAGGGTTTGGAAGGAGACTTCTTCGTGAACTCGAATCGAGAGCCGTTGCTGCGGGGTTCAAGCGGATCGTGCTGGACACGACAATGATCCAACTAGGTGCTCAAAGGCTTTATGAGATCGCGGACTATGTTCGCTGCAGGGAAGGGACGCTGCACGGATATGCAGTGATCTTCTACGAGAAGCGGCTGGCAGACGAGGCTGGAGCTCTCCACTTGGCCAAGTGAGCTCGTGCGCATGGGGCAGCTTCATGGCAGGCTAAAACGACGTGAGGTGCTCCTTTTGTCGCGCGTGTCCCACCTAGAGAGAGAGAAAGCCGCGCACCGGTTTGATAAACGAGACGGTCACCTGGAAGATGGTCCCTTATTGGCGCGATCAAGCTTGTGACGCCCACAAGGCCGATGGAAATAGGCTGGCACTTGCTTATTGCTGACGAGGTAACAAACAACGAAAGCGCCCAGACCGTTCGCTTTTTATATGATCCCGTTTCCACTTCGTGGCGACACCGCGAAGCAAGCCGGGCAATCTTCTGCGGCGTAAGTGTTGCAAGATCGGCGATCCTGTTGGTGCGCTCTTTGTCGGAGGTAGACGAGCAGAAAACCGGAAAGGACCTATGGCGCGTTCAGCTTTTGGATCCGCGGCTGCGATGTTGGGCCCGCGGCGTTACATTTTCGAGAAGCCCGAAGGCCACGATTGGATGCCGCAGTCGTTAGCCAGATATGCCACGGCCTTGGTTTGATTTGGCCGACGTGAAAGATCAAGAAGGATTCGAATGGCGCAACGACATTGGTTCGCGCGATCAACAAGGTGGGGCACGACGGTGATTGACCGTAAAATCGCAGCGTATCTGCTCAACCTGTTTCCTGCCGACCAAACCAGCGGCGAGCTGGCGCAGAGGTTGACGAGTTTAAATCTGCCGATGACGCCATTGCAGATCATCAACGATTGGTTCGAAACACAAGACGCGGAAGTACAAGCGGAAATCGCCGGCATGGCGGCGTTTTTGATCTTCGACGGTGCTGACGTTCTCGATCGCAGCAACCGAGAGCGGGTGGAATTCGTCCGGCAGTGGTTGAGCGAGTCGGGATTGCAAACCAATACGATCGTTGGTCGAGCCTTGACGTTCCGGGCCTGCTTTGAATATTTCAAGGACAGCAGGTTCACGGAGTCCGGGTGGAAACGATCCGAAAAACTCTTTTGTGAAGATTTCGGAGATGCTGCGCGCGACCCAAATTCAGACGCTGCGCCTGCTTCGAATGCACAGAAAGTGCTTGACGATTTGGCTGCCCGCAAAAGCAAGTGGATCGAAGTCGGGAAGTCTTGGAGAGAACTGGCCGATGCCTGCCTAACGTCCAGCGCTCTCAGGGATTGGACCACCCTCGCAGGCGAGCCTGCAACAACTGCTAAGCGAGCTACTTAGCCAACAGCAAATTTTGCATCTCGAGGGGCTATCGCCAAGATGAGCTAACCACGCTGATCAAAACCGTTTGCGGGCGACACTGCTGTAGGCAGGCCTCTCATGCCGCTCTCGGAGACTTCCAGTCCGTTCACGACTTTATTCGGCAGGCGGCCGCAAATGTTGGAGTCAGATTGCGATGGGCTGTCGAGACGCGAGGTCGCCTTCTTTGAGATCGACACGCTGCATGGTTGCCGCCCCACGGTGATCGTGCCGATCAATTTCGGCGGAGCGGCGGTGGGATCAAAGCCTGTTTGAACCTGATTCCTGCTGGAAGTTCTTGCATGTTCTGCTCAACCCTCATTGAGGGGGCTATGATTGAAGTGCCCTGCTACTTGTGGATCGTGGTCTTGTCCCGAAGGCGCAGAGTGGGCTTGGCTTCATGCTGTTCTTCATCGCCATGACTGCCGGGCGTCTTGGTGGCGATTCCGTCGTGGTACGGCTCGGCGACCGCACCACACTGGTATTCGGCAGTCTGTTGGCGGTTGCGGGGTTCGTCTTTGTGCTGGGCGCCCCACGCGCAGCTTTCGCCATGGCGAGCTTCCTGCTCATTTGCCTCGGTGCATCGAACTTGGTGCCGATTTTGTTCGGAGGGCCGGCACCCAGAACGCGATGCCTGCCGGCCTCGCGATTGCGGCGATCACCACGGTTGGTTATGCCGGAATCCTCATCGGACCCGCGGGCGTCGGCTTTCTCGCCGAGCTGGCAGGATTGCCAGCCGCATTTGCGATGTTAGCGGCACTCATGTGTTTGGTCGCGCTGATGGCGCGCAGTGTGACCATAGAAACACGGTGAGCAGGCCACAGCGTGCTCGGTGGCCGTCGAGTTAAACGATTAGAGCGGCGAGGCAGTTGAGCGGCGATGACGGTCAGGGATTCCACCGGTCGCGCTTCCAGCGGTGCCAAAGGTGCTGGAACTTCGTTACGCGAGGTGTCGCGACGGGACCCTGGTCTTGGAGCGAGGTGCAGAAACCGGAAAGCACGACAATTTCGAACACCATCTTGTGCGAACCAGAGGAGCTTTCCTAGAATCACATTTCGCTTTCATCCGTATGAAAGAAAGAGGGCATCGGTGATGCACAAACGCTTGAGCGGCATTCTCCGGGGGCAACTTGCGCCGAACTGGATGCGGCGCCTTGAGCGAGCCGCGAATTCGGCACTCGGCGTGCAGTCAAGTTTATGTCAGGGGTGCACCCAGGTGCGGCCATTGCGGCTACGAATAGTCATCCGAGTTCCGCTTATTTCGCCAGAAAAGTTAACGTGTCCTCGTCTCGCTGCGCAGGATGCCGGTGTTAGATAGATCATCGGCAACCTTGCCGCACACCATTAGCTTCGTACGTGGCACACGTCGAATAGAGCTGCCAGCTTTAGCGTAGCACGCGGATCTTTGACGATGCCGGTGCAATCCACGGCGGCGCCGACTTGTATGTCGAGAGGAATAGCATTGACTGTAGCATCAGTATTGGTGGACTCATTGGCGGTCCAGCTAGCAGGGTTAGAGTTCAAGCTTCAACAGGGTTGATAGTGGAGCTAGATACTGATCGAAAAGCTTCGCAGCGACGTCGCGATGGACATTGGCCGCGATCTGCGGATGTGATCAGTCACCTATCGCATTGGCCGTGGCTGAGCAGAATTGAATGCGGTTGTCACAGGGCATTGCTACCAAGTTCATCTTCTTACGCCATGCGCGACTGAAACAATCTTTGCTCCTCCAAGGGTTTACTGTTTATCAGCGCGACCCGAAACAACGAACCGGACGGGCGCAGGCATTGCGAGCTGGGCTTGCAGCCACGAAACAGACGTAGTCCAAGCCGACTTGAACACCCTGAGGTCAACAGAAAGCCAATCCTCATTCTGGAGCCGCGCAACTGCCAAGCGCCGATGAGAATTAGGATTTTCTAGATTACGGGGCAGCGTACGGGCGATACGGTGGTAGGCACCCATGCTCAATAGACCGCCTCATTCAGCCGAAACGCATTTTCGACCATCCGCTGGCCCACCTCGTCGCCCAGCGACATCAAAGATTCCGGATGGAACTGGACGCCACCGACCGGCAAACTCTTGTGCTCGACTGCCATGGGCATGCCGTCTTCTGTGCTGGCCGTGACCGTAAGTGCCTCGGGCATGCTATCGCCTTCGAGGTAAAGAGAATGATAGCGGCCAATTACGATCTCGCTCGGCATGCTTTGCATCAACCGGCCGCCCCGCACCTGAATACGGGAGGGCCGGCCATGTGCGGGCTGTGGAAGTTGGCAGAGCCGGCCGCCGAAGTACTCGCCGATCGCCTGCACGCCGAGGCAGACGCCGAACACCGGAAACTTCTTCTCCAGCGCCAGCTCAATGATCTTTTTGATTCCGAAATTCTCAGGTCTGCCCGGTCCGGGCGACAGCACCAGCAAATCCCACGTCTTCTGCTTGAGCATGTCGAGCGCATGCACGTAGCGGACCACGGTGACGCTGGCGCCGACCTGGCGGAAGTAGTCGGCGAGCATGTGCACGAAACTGTCGTCGTGATCGATCAGCAGCACCTGCTTGCCCGATCCGATTCCATTGGGCGCAAAGGTCGACAGCGGCTTCGACGGATCGCCGCGCAGCGCCTGGAACAGCGCCGCCGCCTTCACCTGGCACTCGCGATCTTCGGCGGCGGGATCGGAGTCGAACAGGCAGGTCGCGCCGACGCGCACTTCGGCGAGGCCATCCTTCATGCGGATCGTGCGGATGGTCAGGCCGGTGTTGATGCTGCCGTCGAAATTCACCGCGCCGATCGCGCCCGCATACCAGCGGCGCGGCGAGCGCTCGTGATCCTCGACGAACTGCATCGCCCAGAGCTTTGGCGCGCCGGTGACGGTGACGGCCCAGGCATGGGTAAGAAACGCGTCGAGCGCGTCGAAGCCGGGACGCAACATGCCTTCGACGTGGTCCACGGTATGGAAGAGTTTTGAATAGGTCTCGATCTGCCGCCGTGCCAGCACCTTGATCGTGCCGGGCACGCAGACGCGCGCCTTGTCGTTGCGGTCGACGTCGGTGCACATGTTGAGCTCGAACTCGTCCTTCTCCGAGTTCAGGAGTTGGCGGATCTGCTCGGCGTCGCCGATCGCGTCGGTGCCGCGCGCGATCGTGCCGGAGATCGGGCAGGTCTCGACGCGCCTGCCGTCGGAGCGCACGAACATCTCGGGCGAGGCCGACACCAGGAATTCGCCGTCGCCGAGATTCATCAGCGCGCCGTAGGGCGACGGGTTGATGACGCAGAGACGCTGGAACACTTCCGCCGGCGAACGCTCGCAGGGCTCCGCGAAGAGCTGCCCGGGCACGGCTTCAAAGAGATCGCCGCGGGCAAAGGCCGCGCGTGCGGTCTCCACCGTCGCCTGATATTCGCCTGGCGCGTGATCGGCAAAGCCCTGCCGCGGCGTCTTGAGGTACGGGCTGTCGGCGGTCTCGCGCGGCAGGCCCTCGGTCGATCGGCCCTTCCAGGTGAAGTCGTAGCTCAACACCACGCCGCGGCCGGTGGCGCGGTCATAGGCGAGCAGGCGATCGGGCACATAGAGCACGATGTCGCGCTGGTCCTTTTCGCGCGGACGCTTCTGGACGAGATCCTCGATCTGGAAGACGAGGTCGTAGGCGAAGGCCCCGAACAGGCCGAGCAGCCCGTCGTCATTGGCGGAAAAGGCGGCGACGAGATCGCGCACCAGCGACATCACGCTGGCGCGCCGGGTGCGCTGATCCTCCTCGACCGGTGCATCGCCGCGGATGATGTGGCCGGCAAGCCGCGAGGTCGTCCTCTCGGAGATCACCACGCAAGGCTCGCGCAGGACGTCGGCGAGGAAGGCGATCAGCACCTGCCCGCGCTGGTTCAGCGCTTCGAGCTTGAAATTGACGCCTGATGTTTCGAGCTCGAGCGGCGGATCGGAGAAGCCGAGGTCAAAGCTCTCGTAGCGGCCGGGCACGGTCGTGCCCGACGACAGCACCACGCCAGGGCGGCGGTCCAAGAGCTCCGTCAGCTCATCCAGCCGGTCCGCCGGGCCGCAGTAATACTGTGCGTTGCGTGTAATGAACAAGCCGCGATGGGTGCTAAATTCACTGCGCTCCGGCACGGAGAAGACTGTCCTGTTCATGAGATCCTCCACCAAAATTGTTCAAGAAATGCCGCACGAGAGGTGAACGGGCCGCCGCACCTGGTACGCGCCTCTCTCTGTGAGGCCGCCTTCTCGCGCTCCATCCAGAGCGTCCATTTGGAACTTCGTTTTCGATTGTGCAGCCCCCACGTGACGCGCCATCCAAGTTCCGATCGAGCGTCGCAATCTGCTGGGTGGGTTATCGATTGGGAGGAGAAAGCTAAATGCTGTGAACAACGCGAGTAACTGTTAACGCAGATCTGGATGCTGATGATCCTACAAACTGACGTCGCGTCACCTTCAAGCTATTAATCAGTCGTAATGATGTTCCACAAACGGAGGGGTCCCGATGCCAAGGTTGTCGAGGGGCTCTTCGAGGTCGACTTAGTTCTCCATCACGCCGTCGTACTTCTCCTCAACCGCAATCAGTTCGGTAACGGCCGCACGGGCCGGCCTGACTGCTCGTGTTCTTGGTGATCTCAACGGCAGGCGTGGGCCCAAGATCCATTTTGCATATAACATAGCGCATCGGCGAAGACTCACTGCGGGCTGGGTCGAAGGGCGACCCGCCGCCAAAGGAAAGTTTCTGGCCCCATCCAGCCCGACCGTATCCCTTTCTGTAAACACCCTGCCCCAGTCTTCAAATCTGGGGCTTAAAGCGAGCAACCGCTGCCAGACCTACGACCGCAGTGTCTCCGTTCGGACTTGGTTGTGGGCAAACGGATAGGTCGGCAAGTGGCGGTGGTCGCCAGTCATTGCAGGGGGCTGATGTCCTCGTGTCGGGTCGTTCAATGTCCGGCCAAAGTGGGTGGCGCGACGCAGTATTTCGCTTTTGGACGCACTTTCCGCCCTTCAGACGTCGCGGATGGCTGCAATCAGGCTCGGTTTGCCGACGATGTTCATCACCCGCGTCATCATCAGGCAGGTAGGCGAGATCCTGCTTGCCGAACCGGCCCTCCGCCTTGGCCGTTCGACGTTATGGGCTTGGGCAAGGTGACTGCAACGCCAGCCTCTTCGCAGGCTAATATCCCCCCCGTCGAAGTAGCCAACGGGCGACCGCCTCGAGTTTGTCCACTTCGAGCACTTCTTTGGCTTGCTTCGACATCGAGCAAGCTGCCCACGGTCGTTGCCGACGTTTATGACCTCTTGCGTAACAATCGGATGGTGTTCGGTGTCGGCCGCGGCCTGGACATTGTAGCCGAGGATACCCGATCCGCGTCCGCTGGTGGCCACCCAACGGGCGTCCGGATCGGTGAGCGATATCTGTTAATCGGGCGGGTTGGCATCTGCGCGTCAAGCACTTCCAGGCGGCTCATCTCCTGCTTCAGCCGAGCAATCTTTTCCTTGATCCTCGTCCTGATGCTGATCGCGTCTGATGGCTTCTGCTGATCGGCGCTATCGAGTTGACGCAAATATCGACCGACGCTTTCCTCGACCTGCGCCGTCCGCCCGTCGCCATCTTGGCTTGCGTGAAGTTACGGTCGCGGTTGTTCACCGCCTTGAACTTGCTGACGTCAATCGCGAGTTGGAGTCTGCAACAGGCCCATTTGCCGGCATAGTGCGACGAACTTCGCACAAACATTCCGGACCGCCGCACCTTTCCGGAAATCGGCGATCGTCCTATGATGGGGGGCCTGGCCGCCGATCAGCCACATTATTGCAGCTTTGCAAGGCTCTGAGCGGGATTGCCTTTCCGCGTCCACTTGGCGTCACTTCTTCGGACCTAGCTTCAGTTCTCGATGCAATCCCTTGGGACCTGCTTGAGGTGTGCCGGCGGCTTGTGAAGCGAAAGAAGCTGTGGAAGAATTAAGTGTTCGGAGGCATTTTCGGCTGAATGGCTCGCAAAACCGCTAGATAGATGGGCCTAGAGTAATCTGGCAACCGACATCACCCCAGATACCCCGTGCCAAGCGCGATGTTGAAACATGTCAGCACGGGCGCTTTCCTTCCAAGTGCCGAAGTAAGGCAACAACCATCTTGAGATCCTACATTTGCGCTGATCGGATACTTGCGGTTGAGCATCTGACCAAGCTCTGAGACCTGGCGGTAGTCATCTTTCATATAGATGACCGAGGCCTCGGGTGATTATCGTCAGGACGGCTCATCTGGCAGGTTCGATCCAACTTGGCTAGTTCCTCAGATCGAGCTATGTCATGGAAATAATCCCTTGTGTGGCAAGCGCATCGAGAACCCGATTGGCCAATTGCTCCGGTGGCTCATCCAATGTCTTCAAATGCACCTCCGGTGTGTTCGGCGCTTCGTACGGCGCATCGACACCAGTGAAGTTCTTGATCTCGCCTGACTTTACCCTGGAATAAAGGCCTTTCGGATCGCGTCGGACGCATTCGTCTATTGGCGTATCTACGAAGACCTCTACGAATTCACGGTTCCCGACGAGCCTGCGCACCATGTCGCGGTCGGTCTTGTAGGGCGAAACGAACGAGCAGATGACAATCAAGCCGGCTTCCAGCATCAGTTTCGCCACTTCACTTGCACGCCGGATGTTCTCCATCCGATCTGCTTTAGTGAAGAGGAGATCACGGTTGAGACCGTGACGTAGGTTGTCACCGTCCAGCAGCATCGTGTGATAAGACCTCGCGAACAGCTTCTGGTCGACGATATTGGCGATCGTTGACTTGCCGGCACCGGAAAATCCGGTGAACCATATGATACACGGCTTCTGATGCTTGAGCGTCGAACGCTGCTCCTTGTCAATCGTCAACGGCTGCCAGGCGGTGCTAGCCGATCGCCGGAGCGGGAATTCGATCATTCCCGCGCCGACGGTCCGGTTGGTATAGCGGTCGATCATGATGAAGGATCCCGTGCGCCGGTTGACACGGTACGGATCGAAGCTCGCAGGCAGAACAGTGGCCACTTCGCAAAAGCCGATCTCATTGAAATTCAACGTGGCCGCCGCCACGGGCTCGCACGTGTCGACGTCGATCTTGTATTTGAAGCGGTTAATGCTGCCGGAGGCGATCGATTGCGTGCCAATCCGGAATGCATAGGAGCGGCCCGGCACCATTGGTTCCTCGTCCATCCAGATCAGATGAGCAGCAAACCGATCGGCGATTTCAGGCGGCTGCGTGGGGCTCGCCAACATATCACCGCGGCTGACATCGATCTCATCTTCGAGGGTAATCGTCACCGCATCGCCTGCTTCGGCAGCTGCAAGGTCACCATCATAGGTCACGATCCGCTTCACACGCGAGCTGCGAGCCGAATGTGCCACGACGATTTTATCGCCAACCGCGACGCTTCCGGAAGCGATAGTGCCAGCATACCCGCGGAAATCGAGATTGGGACGGTTCACCCACTGTACCGGAAAGCGGAAGGGCAGGCCGACCGTCTTAGATTCTACCTCGACACTCTCGAGGTAATCCAGGAGCGGCGGGCCGTCATACCAATCGGTATTGCCGGATCGCTTGACGATGTTGTCGCCGTATCTGGCGGAGATTGGAACCGGGATGATCGAGGTGAAGCCGAGCTCCGAAGCAAAGGCAAGATAGTCGTGTACGATGCCGTCGAAGACATCCTTGCGATAGTCGACAAGGTCGATCTTGTTTACGGCGAGGAGGACGTGCCGGATACCCAAGAGCGAGCAGATGAAGGAGTGGCGTCTGGCCTGCACCAGAACCCCTTTGCGCGCATCGATCAGGATGATGGCGAGCTGCGCGTTGGAGGCGCCGGTCGCCATGTTGCGGGTGTATTGTTCGTGGCCCGGTGTATCGGCGACCATGAACGATCTGCGCGGCGTCGTGAAAAAGCGATAAGCGACGTCAATGGTAATGCCTTGTTCGCGCTCAGCCTCAAGGCCGTCGACCAATAAGGCGAAGTCGATGTCACCGTCGGTCGTGCCTTGCTTGGCGCTATCACGCGTGAGCGCCTGCAGCTGGTCCTCATAGAGCATCTTGCTGTCGTGTAGGAGTCGGCCGATCAACGTCGATTTTCCGTCGTCGACCGAGCCACACGTGATGAAGCGCAATTGATCCTTGCTGTCGGCCTCGGCGACGAAAGGCGCGGCGTCCATATCCATCAAAAGTATCCTTCCCGCTTCTTCCTCTCCATTGAAGCCGCCTCATCCGTGTCGATGAGGCGCCCCTGCCGCTCCGAAACTCTCGCAACCCGCATTTCGGCGACAATGTCCTCGATCGTCGTGGCGTCCGACTCGATGGCGCCGCTTAGGGGATAGCACCCGAGCGTACGAAAGCGGATTCTCCGCATCTTAGGGGTCTCGTTGGGCAAGAGCGGGAGCCGCTCGTCGTCCATCATGATCAGGGTGCCGTTCCGATGCACCACCGGCCGGTGCTTCGCAAGGTAGAGAGGGACGACAGGAATTCTTTCGAGCATGATGTATTCCCAAATGTCGAGCTCCGTCCAATTCGACATCGCGAACACCCTCATCGTTTCCCCCTGTCGGATCCGGGTGTTGAAAAGCTTCCAAAGTTCGGGCCGCTGGTTGCGCGGATCCCAGACATGTCCTGCCGAGCGGCACGAAAATATGCGCTCCTTGGCGCGGCTTTTTTCCTCGTCGCGCCGCGCGCCACCGAATGCCGCATCGAATCCATACAGATCGAGCGCCTGCTTGAGGGCGTCGGTCTTCATAATCTGGGTATGTAGCGTGGAACCTGAGTGGATTGGATTGATACCTTTCGCGAGACCGTCCTTGTTGATGTGAACGATCAGATCGGCTCCGACGCGTCTTGCCGTCTCGTCGCGAAAAGTAATCATCTCCCGGAATTTCCAGGTCGTATCGATATGCATCAACGGGAAAGGCAGCTTCGCCGGGTAAAATGCCTTCAGCGCAAGGTGCAGCATGACGCTGGAATCCTTGCCGATTGAATAGAGCATCACCGGCTTTTTGAACTCGGCTACTACTTCCCGCATAATTTCGATCGACTCGGCCTCGAGCCGACGCAAATGCCCCGGCAACCTATGCGTTTCGAACCTGATCATGACCCTCGCGTTCATATTGAACATCCTCGAGATCTACAGCGGCGACGGCCGTTGCCGTGCCGGCATTCACGTCATATTTCAGAACTTGCCTATAAGATCAGTAATGACTCAGCCTCGATGCGAGCAGGATCGCGTGCTCCGCCGGTAGTCACTCGATGATCGATCCAAAGCGAATAGAGGTTGGCGTCACCATCGCCAAGGCACAGAATTGTGGGGACGAGCCCGCGGGCTGTAGATCACAGACTGACCGACAATTGTTCAATCTTGGTTGCCGCCTCGACATCACAACTGGCCCACCGTGGCGCAAAGCCGTTGCCTGCGGGCGGAAGCCGGGGCAGCGCGATCGGTCCATCTTGCTGAAGGGGAGGACATGATCACCTACATGCTTTTCGAGCAGGCGTCCTTGCCACCAATCATAGGCTGATGCGGAGCCGGCAAAAAACCCGCCTACAACCGGATTGCGGGCGTCCATTATGACGTACTCCTCGTAGTTTTCCCGACAGGAAACCTACCATGTTGCTCAATTGCAGGCGTTTTTCCTACCCGGCAGCACCTGAATTGGGGAAATCGATTTTTTGGATGGAACGCATTGACATCGCGGATAGTGACAATGCGCTCCTGAGATCTGGTCTTTATTCGTGGTCGAACGCGATGCGATGAGCGAACGCAGCCTCACTGGCGGCAGCTCTGGTGGTTTGCACGCGATGATTTAGGTGATTTGCATCGCGTCGGCACTTTTTTTGCGCGCCTCACGTGAGCGGCAGATGTTTTCTGCCGCGCCAGCAAACCCATCTGATGGCCGCTTGGCCCAGTACCGGGAGCATTTGGGATCCTGGAAATTTGAGGGCTCCATCGCCCCATGGGCGATCTCTTGTCAGGTCTGCTAGCCCCCGAGTTGCTCGAAACTCACTTGCGGGCACCCATATTTCTCGCCGCGAAGCAATGTCTGGTGCGCGGCCAATTTTAATGTTTATCCCTCTGCCCTCGCGCTACCGGCTATCCACGTATGGCTGGGTGCCGCCCAGTCAACTACCAGCCTTGGCGATTGATTGAGATGACGGTCACATGTCATTTCATGCGCGCCCTGCGTGTCTTCCGGATCGAACATAAATCTGGCGCCCCGAACCTGACGGGTATGCCGTCTACTCGCCTGTCATGAAATGCAATTCTTTCATCTCGATCACGCTCTTGCGACGCTGGTTCAATTCAGATGGAGCCGTTGTGCGCGCTGGGCATGACCGGATTTCGACATGACTGCTATGGATGACAAACGCCCGATCGCGATCTGGGCGGTGATGCAGTTCGCCTTCCGCCACTGGCTGCGCCAACCCTACCGTGCCGCCTTTGTACTGGTGGGCTTCCTCGGGTCAACGGTGGCCGACCTGTTCATGCCGGTCTACTCTGGCCATCTCGTCGACGCGTTGACGGCAGGCCCTTACAACCAGGCGGCGCGACATGCTGCGTTGGTCGCCTTCAGCGGTATCGTCGCGCTCGGACTAGTTTCGTTGATCCTGCGCTTCATAGGTCTGCGGGCAATCATTCCGTTCACGCTTCAAACGATGTCGGATGTGACGCGCGAGGCGTTCATGCGCATCCAATGGTTCTCAACCGATTGGCACGCCAACTCTTTCGCCGGTTCGAGTGTGCGAAAGATCACGCGCGGAATGGGGGCGATCGATTTGCTCAACAATACCATTTTGGTGTGCCTATTGCCGTCTTTGACGATACTGATCGGCTCGATGATCCTGCTCGGGCTGCATTGGCCTGCGCTTGGCGGCGTGATCGCGATTGGTACGGCATTTTATGCCGCGATTACGCTGATATTCGCGATCCGCTATATCGCGCCTGCCGCACGGGTCTCCAACGCCTGCGACACAAAGGTTGGCGGCACGCTGGCCGATGCGATTACTTGCAATGCGGTGGTAAAATCTTTCGGCGCTGAAGCGCGTGAGGAAGCTCGGCTCGCCCGCACCATCAACCGCTGGCGAATGCGGTCGCTGCGAACCTGGTTGCGCTACAACTATGCCGCGATGTCTCAGATCTCGCTGCTCTTGTGCCTGCGAGCCTCGGTGATCGGCGGCTCGGTGCTGCTGTGGATGGCTGGGCTCGCCTCACCAGGCGATGTCACTTATGTGCTGACCAGCTACTACGTTATCCACGCATATCTGCGTGAGGTTGGCATATACATCAACAACCTCCAGCGTTCGGTCAACGATATGGAGGAGCTCGTCGCGATCCACGACGAGCCGATCGGGGTCGTGGACGCGCCGGATGCAAGTCCTATCGCCATTGAGGACGGTGAGATCGTATTCGACGACGTCACCTTCCAGTATGGCGGCGGCGAAGCACCGCTCTACGACAGGCTATCGGTTGACATAAAGGCCGGCGAGAGGGTTGGTCTGGTCGGCCGCTCCGGATCAGGTAAGACGACCTTCGTTAAGCTGGTGCAGCGGCTCTATGATATCTCGGGCGGGCGCATTCTGATCGACGGCCAGGACATCGCTCTGGCCACGCAGCAATCGCTCCGCAGCCAGATGGCTGTCGTGCAGCAGGAACCGATCCTGTTCCACCGTTCGCTCGCCGAGAACATCGCATATGGCCGGCCGGGAGCCAGTATGGCGGCGATCGAGCGCGCGGCGCGGCTTGCCAATGCGCACGAGTTCATCCTGCGCCTGCGTAGGGGCTACGGCACGCTGGTTGGTGAGCGTGGCGTCAAGCTCTCAGGTGGCGAGCGGCAGCGCATCGCGCTGGCGCGCGCCTTTCTCGCCGATGCGCCGGTTCTGATCCTGGACGAGGCAACCTCAAGCCTCGACTCGGAATCGGAAGCCCTCATCCAAGAAGCAATGGAACGGCTGATGAAGGGCCGTACCTCGATTGTGATCGCACATCGGCTATCGACGGTGCGCAGCCTCGACCGCATTCTGGTGTTTGATGGCGGCGTTATCGCCGAGCAGGGCACGCATGCTGCTCTGACGAGGCGGCCCGGCGGGATCTATCGGCGGCTGTTGGAGCGCCAGGCCACGGAGTTCGGCCGGATCTCTGCAGCAGGCTAGTGAATAGGGACGGCGCTGTGACGTCTATTGTTGAGCTGGGACGCGAATTGAGGGGGCAGCCAAAGGATAGAGGCACAGCCAGAAGAGGCTCAACATGGCTGGCTTAAACAGAATTCGGCTGGCGAACAGCAGCTCGCAACCTCAGCAATCCGTCGCCGAAACTAGAGACGCGTGCTGAAGGGTCCTTATGCAGAGATCGACGCCTTGGTCTTAGGAGAGCGGTATTGCAACAAAGTCCAACTTCACCAGATGATTTCACGTGTGAGCCGATGACCGTTGGCGACACGAGGCAGTGGCCGAACATTGGAGGAGATGGCAACATGCTGGCGGGGTTGGCTGTAAGTGAGTGGCTTCGGGCGACTGTCATATACGCGCCGCCCGTCCGGCGGCTTCGGCGAGTTGCCGCTTGCGTCCCTGAAATCCGATAGAAGTAACCCCCGCTCGCTCCGGGTGGAAATCCTTCAAAATACGCAATTTGCGCCGAATTTCAGCGTTAATGGACGAACCAATGCATCAAACAACATCGACAAGTGGCTATTGTGCAGCGGCAAGGGCACGGTTGATTTCGAGGTGCGCACGTCTAGGCAACAGAAGGCGATGAGCCGCTCTGCGTTCGGATCCCAGAAAGCCTCAGCTGCAATCGGCCTGGGGTGGATTGGGTAAGACGCTGACGCGTTTGTGCTGAATTCGTTCGTCGTAATTTTCCTCCCGCGACGAACACACACTGGCCGCCCCGTTGGGGCGGCTTTTTTTTGCGCCAGGCGTGACACGGACAGCGCCGTGACTGGCGCGAGTTTCCCGCAGTGGTATCCAGAGGAGATGTAATCGATGCGAGGATCTTACGGTTCACGACCAGGATCGGTACCAAGCGGCGTGCAGATCACATATTGGGGCACCGCAAACCCGGAGGTATGTCCGCGGAGATTTTCGATGATATGAATCCCTTCGGCGATCGATGTTCTGAAGTGCTCAGCTCCCCGCACCAAGTCAGCATGATACAAATAATATGGCCGCACGCGCGCCATAACGAGTGCGTGGACCAGCCGTTGGGACGCGGCGCCGCGATGTAGATCATGGCCAATGGCCGAAAGGAACAGATGTTTGGAGGGGCTGCCCACAGGACCCCCACCCGGGCAGCAGTGCCATTGATGCACGTCTCGTCGTTAAAAACCAACCGCGCGACGTCGATCCTGCTTTCCAGCGGGTCCGCTTACGGGCGACGGTGGAGCGATCCTGCTCGGCTGGTACAAGCGCTTTTTCGGGCTGAGCTGCCTTGGTCCCGCGTGCAGCCAGCTGCGTTCACGAAAGTAAAACGTAAGCTGTCGACGAGGTTCGCGTCTTCGTGGGAATAGATCGGCAAAAAGTAATTAACCTAACCCGATGGCCGACCAAACGAATCGCTCTTGTGGAGACTTGAGTTGAGTCTTTTCTTGCCAGAACATGGTTATGCTTGCGTCCATCTCAACTCACCTCTCCTGCATTACTGGCGTAGACGAAGGATCAGCGCTTGCGCGCGCGAAAAAGCTGCGCAGTCGGCCAATTAAGCGCATAAATTCAAACTCTAGTCGGGTCTAGTCGAAGAAATTTTGCTTTCAGAGTACGGTACGTTCAGCGCGTATGGACCTGTTCGACGGTGAGTTCGATGAAGACATCGAGTGGAAACCGAGAAATCTGTACGCAACGCGACGAGAATTCGAAGATGTCATTGTCGGGTCGGTCCGGACCGGATGCTCTTTCGAGCAATAGAGCTATGGACTTCGCGCCCTCGGAAGTAGTGGGAGAGGGTATTGATTGAGCAAATTAAATGTGAGGCTATATGACTGAGAAATCAAAGGTTGTGCTTTCGCTTGGCGCTGCGCTCGCATCGCTCACCGGAATTTCGGTTCAGGGCGCCGAGGCCAAGACAGTTTCTGCCAACAATACAACCGCGGTAGCGGCCGCAAGCACCCTCCCCAACCTTCAGCCAAATGCCCACTATCAGGTTGGTCAAGACCTTCTTGGGTTCGTCATGACGAAGCAGGCCGACGGGACCATCGTCGCCCAGCATGCCTCCCACGCGTCGCATGCTTCACACGCCTCTCATGCGTCCCATGCCTCCAGCCGCTAAGCTTCCTGCGGCGTCCCCGATCGTAGTAGCTGTCGATTTTGATTCAAGCATCCAAAGCCTGAGTGCTTTGGATGCGGCAGCCTATCGTCTGATCGGAACGGCGACCTGCCGGGTTGACCGGGCGCGCGACCGCTATGTCTGCCGCCTGGCTTCTTCTAATCCGCAAAAGGGAGCCGTGCTCAGTTCGGACGAACTGAAGGAGCGGTTTCTGAATCTGGTCGCCGACGAAAACTTGCGGGCTCGCGTCGCCGAAAAAACGGAGGGCGTTCGGAACGTCATCCTTGCACTTGCCTTCGGGGCCCTGGCCGCTAACCAAAATGATGCCGGATAAAGTCCTGCCGGAGAACCATGGCACGGTTTTTACCTCCTGAGATCTTCAGCGCGGCGACCGAAGATCTCTCTTTGTTGCCGTTCAATTTTGAGCGCACTGGTGCAAACCAGTACCTCGTCGCCAACCTGGTCGGCGATTTCATACGCCTGGCCGAAGATGAACTGCACAGGCTGATCGACCTTCAGGTTCGACCCGGCGACGGCCTCTACGAAAAGGCCTATGCGGCTCATCTAGTCACCGGAACAAGCCAGAAGGCGCAACGGCAGCTCTTGGCGGCTCGGCTGAGAAGCCGGATGTCATTCCTGCAGCAGGTGACCCCGCTTCATATTTTCGTCGTAACGCTGCGGTGCGAACACTCTTGCCCCTACTGCCAGGTTTCGCGCCAAAGCACCGATCGCTCTCGCTTCGATATGAGCGCAGAAACGGCGATGCGCGCTCTGGACATTGCCTTCGCCAGCCCATCGGCTCGGATTAAGATTGAGTTTCAGGGAGGGGAGCCGCTTCTCAATTTCCCGCTGATCAGGACGATTGTTGCCGCTGCGAAGGCTCGGTCCGGCAAGAAGCTCGACTTCGTCATCGCTCAAACTTGGCTTTGTTGGACGATGCTGTTCTTAGCTTTTGCAAGGCGAACAACGTGCAGCTGTCGACGTCCCTCGACGGTCCCGCTGACCTGCACAACAGGAACCGTCCGCGACCCGGCGCAAACAGTCATGAACTAGCTGTAGCTGGAATCCGGCGTGCCAGGGAGATGCTAGGTCCCGACAGAGTCGGGGCTTTGATGACTACCACGGAGGCGAGCCTCGACCGCGTCGACGAGATCATCGACGAATATCTCCAATTGGGGCTGGATGGCATCTTCCTGCGCCCACTTTCACCGTTCGGATTTGCGATCAAAACGAAGCAGTTCGCCAAGTACGACGCGCAGAAGTGGCTTGCGTTCTACGAGCGAGGATTGCGCCGGGTTCTGGAGATCAACCGACAGGGCCCCCCCTTCCGGGAGTTCTACGCGGCGCTGCTTCTCACTCGGATGCTCTCGGACCGACCCATCGGGTACGTTGATTTGCGCAGCCCCGCCGGCGCCGGCCTCGGCGCGCTGGTCTACAACTATGACGGCAGTGTTTTCGCGTCGGATGAAGGTAGGATGTTGGCCGAGATTGGCGACGACGCTTTCCGGCTCGGTCACGTCGAACACAACAGCTACAATTCGCTCATCCTGTCGGACAAGCTGATCGGCGCGATTTCGTCGTCGCTGACGCAGTGCGCACCCGAATGCTCGACCTGTGTGTATGAGAGCCACTGCGGCGCGGACCCCGTCTATCATCACGCGACGCAGGGGGACGCCTTGGGAATCAAGCCTCTGTCGGCATTTTGCGCTCGCCAAAAAGGCATCATGGGCCTGCTGCTGGACATTCTGAAGAACTCTCCGGAAGATGCTGCCGTCTTGCGACGATGGGCCGCCGCATGACCCTTCCTCTCTATGGCACGGCCTCGCAGAGCGCTGGATTTTCGTCGGACAACGCCCGATCGGTCCTCAGGCTCCGGTCGGTCGACAGTGCCGCCGAACGTCATGTGGCTGATTTCGCGCTCGCCAAAACGCCAGACGACATCCGGCGCGCGATACAAGCCGATTGGCCGTCCATCCTTGTCGTCTCCGAGGGCTCAATCGATCTACCCGGTACGTTCACAGGACGGCTCGTCACCGTTCCCCCGAAGTATGACTATCTCGCGGACGGCGATGTCATCGGCTTCGATCATGCATCGAGGAAATTCCGCACGCTGTATCGCCAGAATTCAGCGCACAACTCGTTTCTGGTCACGGAACGGTGCAACAATTACTGCCTGATGTGCTCGCAACCACCGAAAGATGTCGATGACCGGTGGATACTCAGCGAAATCAAGAAAAGCCTGCCTCTCATTGATCGGGCGACCCGTGCGCTGACGTTTACTGGCGGGGAGACCTTGTCGGATTGGGAAGATTTCACCGGCGTCCTCAAGGAGTGCTGCGAACAGCTGCCGGCGACGGCCATCCAGGTGCTCACCAACGGCCGCGCATTCTCCGACTCGCGGATTGTCGACGCTTGGAAGGATATCGGCCACCCGAACCTGATGGCTGCCATTCCGGTCTATGCCTCGGTCGATCATGTCCATGATCACGTGGTGCAGGCCAAGGGTGCGTTCGACGAGACGATCCTGGGTATTCTGAAGCTCAAGGACCGGGGACAACGGGTCGAAATCCGCGTCGTCCTGCATGCATTGACCGCGCCGATCATCGAGGACACGGGTCGGTGGATTGCCCGCAATCTGCCGTTCGTCGACCACGTCGCGTTGATGGGGCTAGAGAACACGGGGTTTGCCATTGCAAACGACGCCATGCTTTGGATGGATCCAGTGGACTACGTCGACGGACTCGCCAGGGCCGTCGATCACTTGAGTGCCGCCGGCGTCAACGTGTCGGTCTACAACCTTCCGAAATGTGTTCTCCCGAAGTCTGTTTGGCCGCATGCGCTCCAGTCTATCTCGGACTGGAAGAACGGCTTCGTGGAAGAATGCGATCGGTGTGACGCAAAGAACACTTGCAGCGGGTTTTTTACGACCGGACGTCCGCGGTTCAGTCGCGGCGTACGCGCGATCACTGCCCAACGAGACGAATTGACCGCCTTGGCGAATTAGTGGGCCACGGAGGCAGGAAAACGAACATGAAGATCGGTAATCGTCTCATCGCAGCTGTGGTTGTATGTAGCATCTCGGCAGCTGCGGCCTTCGCAAAAACTGCGAAGGAATGTACGGCGGAGTGGCGCGCCGACAAGGCCGGAATGCAAGCCCGGGGGGTGACCGAAAAAGCGTACGTTGAACAGTGCAGGGCAGGTGCGGCCCCAGCGGCTTCTGCCCGGGCGCCGAAGCCGATCGCCGCAACGCCCGCTGCGGCGCCGTCACCGTCAACCAGCGCCCCGTCTTCCCAGAAGACCGCCAAGGAGTGATGGCCGAGTGGCGAGCCGATAAGGCGGGCTTTCAAGCCCGTGGCCTCACCGAAAAGGCCTACGTCGAGCAGTGCAGGGCCAGCAGCACCATGCCGAGTGCGACCGCTCCCGAACCCAAGCCAACTTCCACGGCGCCCCCGCCAAGCCGGCCGGCACCAACCGCCACGCAAGCTGCGCCAGCTCCTGCGCAGCAAAGGCCGGCTCCCACTACGACTGCGGCACCTGCGCCGGTCCCACAAACCTCCGCGCCGAAAGACAACGCAACGCTGGAGGCTGGGCAGTTTGCAGATGAAGCTTCCGCAAAAGCCCGCTGCCCGACTGACACTGTCGTGTGGGTCAACCTGCCGTCGAAGGTCTATCACTTCGCGGGAACGAAGAGCTACGGCACCACGAAGCGCGGCGCCTACATGTGCGAGAAAGAAGCAGTCGCGGCCGAAGATCGCGCGTCAAAAACTGAAAAACATCCCTAACGTAAACCCCAGCGGGTCTTGCATGAGGAGGCGTCCAGCATGTTCCGATTCGCCATCCTGATCACGGCTTCTCTCGCTGGCGCCACCTGCGCGACGGCGGAGATCATCGACGTAAAATATTTCGGTAAGCTAGATCTTACGCCGTTCGCCTGCACCGATATCTCACGGAGCAGTTTCATCAACCGAGCATGCTATGACAAATCCCAGCACTTCATGATCGTACAACTGAGATCGGTCTACTATCCCTATTGCGAGATGCCTGCGGCGACATTCGAGGCCTTTTTGGCTGCACCCTCGATGGGACAATACTACAACGCCAACATCAAGGGCTCTGGCTCGGACGGTCCTTTTGACTGTCGTACCCATCGCGCTCCCAATTATTAAGTCCGCGGCCAGCCTCAGGATTCAAGTTAACCCATCAATACCCAATACACTAGACGCCGCGACCAAGTACGGAAACGCAATGCCGAAATGCATATTTTGCCAGAATGAACTTACACAGGACACAACGCCCGAGCACGTCCTCCTGAACGCTCTGGGCGGTCGCATGACGACCAAGAGGGCTATCTGTTCAGACCACAACAACCATTTGGTGGCACAATCGATAAGGCGCTCGCAGCGCAAGTCGAAGTCATTCGCAACCACCTCCAGCTTCAATCCGGCACCAAGAAGCCGCCGGCGCCGCTCAAAAACCTCGTCTCCGGTTCGGAAAAAGTCAGCATCGGCAGCGATGGTACTCCTCGGCTGGAGGTTCCTCCGTTTGAAACGGTCGAACTACCGGACGGGCGCTTCGACGTGAAAATTATGGTGCGCTCGGAGGAAGAACTTCATCGCATCCTGCCTCATATAGCCGCAAAGCTGAGCATTCCACTTGATCAACTTAAACAACAGGTACTGGGCGGTTCGGCCGCGATCATTGAACGCCGCCCGGAAACCGTAGGACACCAACTAGCGTTTGGCGGCGAAGACGCACTTCGCTCGATCACCAAGTCATGCCTTGTGTTGCTTGCGACCGAAGTCGGCTCCGATGCGCTAAAGGGGGGTGCCTTCGAAGACGCGCGGAACTTCGTGCTGAAAGGCTCCAGCGACTTCAACCGAATTCGCATTCACATGGATGCGCGCGATGTGCCTTGCGCGAGTAAACTGATGGTCGAGTACGGCGATCTCTTCAATCTTATCTACGTGAAGAGCGATGGCGCGGGCCGGGTGATCGGGCATTTTACGCTCTACAATCTCGTGAGCTGGCGAATTGTTCTCGCCGAAACAGGCGAGGTGACCGATACCGCAATAGCGCTCGCTTCCAATCCGGTTACAAGCAAGTGGGACTGCAACATAGCCGGCCGGCACAATGTTGACTTCGGTTGGCTGGGCACTGTCGATGATGCCGATGTGCTGATAAGCGCTCGAGCTCGCCTGGAAAAGATCGCGCAACAATACATCTGCAATGCCCGCGAGCGGGAGTTTGGACGAATTGTGCAGGGTGTTTGTGAAAGGCGCGGCATCAAGGATGAAAACGAACCGATTCCCGCCGACAAACTCGACGAGATAAATATCGAGCTGAGCGCAAGGGTCGCTGCGCATACGCTCGGATTGCCATATGAAGACAAGCTGACTGCGGAGCGGATGCGCCAGTTGCTGCGTCTCTCTGATGCTGTTCTGTCTAGCGAAACGCTCTGAGTTGCCAAAGATGCGTGTTGGTGCACGACATTGCCGAATGTGTTCGGGTCCAGTCGCTAAACCTGGAAACGCGCGAAGGTTGCAGCCTTGGCGATCTAGGAGTGGATTCTGCAAACATAGAAATGAGGGGCGGGCCAAAAGGAGGTGAGCCGCGGCCACGTAGTGGGGGATGTAGAAAATGGGGTTGTTTGAGGACTGGCGTGGCACCATCATGTTGCCACCTCTGCCAGAGTTGCGCCAAAAAGCCGGGCGCTTCACGGTCCGCCAAGTGGTCTTCCGAGGGGCAACCACGCGCGCCCGAATCTATCCGTCGCAAGTCACAATGCATGACGTCATTCGCACTGAGCTCAATCCGCCCTACGACGAGTTGCTCCTCCGGCACAAAGGCGCGAAGCGGCGGTCGAGTAGCTTGCCGGTTGTCACATCCCTCGAAAAATTCGATCGAGTCAATCCGCCAGCGTCCCTAACGTTGCATTGGGACCAGGCGGATATCCTCTTCGACCGCGTCAATACACCAGGAAAGCTGCTTGACACCTGGGCTCATCAGTTCAGCTTCCGGCTGGAGGGAGACAACGACGAGCCGGGGCTCCGCCTCCCTCAGATCGGCGCGCTTCATGCCATCGCCGCGCACTTTGCCGTGGGAGAGAAATTCGAGCCCGCGACGGTCGTTCTCCCAACGGGAACTGGAAAGACAGAGACCATGTTGGCGGCCCAGGTCTACCTTCGTCCTGAGCGTACACTGGTCCTGGTCTCTGGAGTCCCGCTCCGGGACCAAATCGAGGACAAGTTTCTGTCGCTCGGCTATCTGCCAAGGACGCTGGCGATTCCCCCCGAACTGGCCGGCCCACGCGTTGTTGTCATTTCCGGTGGCATTCGCAGCGCGGCCGAAGCTGGGGCGCTCCTCGAGCAAGCGAACGTGTTCATCGCGCTTCCGAACTCGCTCGATGCTTCTCATCCCGAAGCCATCGCCGCTCTCGCGCTAGGTTGCTCGCACCTTTTCGTTGATGAGGCCCACCACATCACGGCGAATACCTGGCGGTCCGTGCGCGATCGCTTCGACACCAAACGAGTTATCCAATTTACGGCAACGCCGTTTCGGCGGGACGAGAAGCGCGTCGATGGCAAGATCATTTTCAATTATAAGCTCGGCGACGCGCAGCGCGCGGGTTACTACAAGAAGATCCGGCTACGAACCGTCGAAGAGTACGGCGCCCAGGGTGCCCGCGACCTAGCCGTTGCCAGCTCCGCTGTTGCGGCTCTACGCAGTGATCTGGAATCAAACCGCGACCACATTTTGCTCGCCCGCACTGAAATTCAAGCACGAGCTGACGCTCTCGCCTCGGTGTACGAGCACATCGCGTCAGACCTTTATCCGGTGAAGGTCTACTCCGATCGCCCCGACAGTCAAAACCGCGTGGCACTGGAGGCGCTCAGGAACCGACGCGCTACGGGTTCGCGGATTGTCATCTGCGTGAACATGCTCGGCGAAGGTTTTGACTTCCCGCAGCTGAAAGTCGCCGCGCTGCACGACACCCACAAATCACTGGCAATCACTCTGCAATTTGTTGGGCGCTTTACACGCAAGGGTCCGACGGACGTCGGGGACGCGACGGTCATCACAAATATTGCCGACCCCCAAGCCGAGCGGAAACTCGCCGGCCTGTATGCTGAGGGCGCTGATTGGGACCAACTCATTCGCCGCCTCAGCGAAGAACGCATCGCCGACGAGCTACAGCTTCAGGAGGTTATCGAGCGGTTGAAACGGAGCGGCAATCTCGCCGCGCAGCTCTCGCTATGGAATCTTCGGCCTGCTATCTCCGCTCAGTTCTACAAGACCCAATGCCAAGACTGGGCGCCACTTGAGTATGCAAAGGTGCTCCCCCGCGACGCCGAGACTTGGTATGCGCTCGACGAACAAGACAAGCTTCTCGTCGCTGTCGTCGCTCATGCCGAAGAGGTCAAATGGGGCGACTACCAGAATATCACAAACAACCTCTACGACCTCGTCATTGCCCGATGGGACACGGACCGGAGGGTTCTTTCGCTCTACGCGAGCGACTACACGCGGATGCGTACGGAGCAAATTGCAAAAGCGATTGCCGGAGAAGAAGCGGAGCTCTTCGGCGGTGATGCCATATTCAATATCCTCAATGGCGTCGAGCTTCCATTGGTCAAAAACCTCGGCTCCCGCCGTGTCGGCGCTATTAGTTTCACAACCTACTTCGGCGCGAACGTTACCGAGGGACTGAGCCACATCGATAAGTCAGAGGCCGAACTAAACAACATCGCCTGTGTAGGCTACGAAGATGGTGAGCGTGTGTTGTGGGGTGGTGCTAAACGCAAAGGCAAGATCTGGCAACAGCGCAAATCGGGCTCCATTGCCGATTGGGCCGAGTGGACGAGATCCACGTGGGACAAGGTCACCTCGGACGACGACGACGTCACCAACATCATAAAAGGGTTCCTTCGCCCGCAAAAGCTGGTCGCGCCGCACCCGGCTCACGCTATCTCTGCCGAATGGAGTGAGCAAGCGCAGCTCAGCCTGGCCGAGCGTCAACTTGTACTTTTTGATACGGTTGAAAAACAGCTCTTCGAGGTCGATGTCGGCATCGAATCGGTCGATGACGACGGCACGGTGTGCGTCGGCTTTGAGGCCGATGGCTTCAAGTCCGTCTATGGTCTTGCAATCTCGCCAGCGTTCACGGGTGGCTACGCCTACCAGCACAAGTCCGGACCAAGGGTCTCGTTCCAGAGGGTTGCTAAGGTTGCGGAGCCGCTAGATCAATATCTCCAGCGAGATCCCGTCATCATCCGCTACGCGGATGGGACTCATTCCTACAACTGCTATCACATTCCCACCAAGCTGCAGGCAGGTCTCTATCCCAGAGATCAGCTAGAGGTGTGGGATTTCTCTGGCATTCCCCTCAATAGCGAGTCGATGGGAAAGACCGGCGACACTCGAACCATACAGTACCGAGCCTTCGAGCGCGTTCATGACGAATACAGTCTAATCCTAAACGACGATGGCCCCGGTGAGGCGGGCGACCTCGTGTGTTTCAAGGACGTCGACGAAAATACGATCAAGCTAACACTTGTCCACTGCAAAGGCGCGATTGGCGCTCGGGTGTCTGGCCTTATAGAAAATTTTTACGTCGTTTGTGGCCAGGCGCAGAAGTGCATCTCGACGAAGCACAAAGGTATCGCAAAGCTGATTGGCGTCCTCCAGCGGCGCGAGCGGCTTTGGGCCGTAAACGGTAGCACGAGGTTCTTAAAGGGGGGCAATCGCGAAATGGCGTATTTCCGTGAGAAGGCTCGCAAGTCGAAGGTCGAATTCGAGGTCATTCTCGTGCAACCCGGCGCAAACGCGGAGATAGTAAGCGACGACATCTTGCGTCTCATCGCGACCACCGAATTGTTCCTCAAGAAGACCACGGAAGCGACGTTCCGCGTGATCGTGAACGCCGCGCAGCCTTAGAGGACGTTGCGGCTCCATCCGTACTCGATCGTCTGGCGGGCCTAACAAGCGCGCTCGCCGGGCGCCTCGACTGCATCAAGGAAGGCGGACATTCGGGCGGTTGGCAAGAATGCAACAACCTGTTGCACAAATCCGCCATTCGGCCACCCCTCCACGAAGGTGCGCTTATATTCTAGGTTTCGGGCGGACAGCCTGGTCATTTGGGGGAAGGCTTGGCCAAGGTCTTGCCGCACGATACAGCTCGACATCGTGCGCCGTCCCGTTCTGCGAGTCAGCTTAGCATGTTTCTCGACGCCCCCTTGCCTCGAGGCGTCCAACCATTCCATGACGTAACAGTGGTCCAACCAGTGGTGGTCACGAATGAGCACCCGCGACCGGATTCTAAGTGGCGTCCGTACGTCGGTGCTAACGATGGAGGCTCCAATGGTGCTTGGGCAGCTCCGATTTGAATCGATCGATCCAACGTGGGAGGCCACAAGGCCGATTAAAGTGTGGTGGGGGAAGGGGGCTGGTTCTTATGGGGCACAGGTTCTCCACCGGCGCAGCGACAGCCTGCTGCGCGTCGTCGTGCATCATCTGCGCGCCTCCGGCACCGAGCGACATCTTGGTGCTGTCTACCATCTGTTGGCAGCAGGGCAGGCGATTCTCGTCCTCCTACAGAGGGCCACGATGACGAGGCGCGCAGCGCGATCAAGGAAATTGCGCAGGCCAGGGAAAGTTTACCGGGAGGCCAGCTCCCAGCTGCTGAATTTGGATGGAGCGCATCTTCGCGACGAAGTCATCCGGTGCTAGCCTCTGTGATAGTAAGGCAACGCCGTGAACTGATCGCCGGCCAAGTCGCACGAGCGCTCGGTGCGATCTCTGGCGGGGTGGTTTCATATTGGATGCTGATAGAACGTGGTCTGGCGCGGAAGGCGCCGCCAATCGATTGTGGTATTATATTGTGGTAGTCGTAAGACTGTTTGCCGCCGTTTGCAGGTCATGCGAAGGTCAATCCGGGAGCTGGACGGGCGTTGAAGCGCCTGGTTGATGGTTGGCATGGGTTGGCGGCGGGGAAAATCTACACAAGGCGGCGAAGCCCTGATGCTCGTTCTGGGGGCGGTGATCGCTGCTGTGGTCGCCATCTACCATTTCGTCGTTGAGAACGCGCTCGTCCTCGGAACGATCGCAATCGTCTGCGGCGGCATCTATCTCATTATTCGCGCGATCTTCAGAGTAGGACCGCGAAGAGGGCCAGCCGAGGTGCCCGCACGCGGGCCTGAATTCGAGATCAATATCTCCCCATTGTCGGCCAAAACAAATCCTTCTCGCCAGAACAGTGCATTGGCCCGATGGATCCGCGCAGACGAGCGGGTGAAGCTCGGAAACGTCGAGATTGGGGGAGGCCTTTTCTACCTTGGAGATGGCGTCGCTGTGCCCGGCGGTGTGACCGCGTAATACGCGATCAATCCCAATTTATCTGCTCAAGCTCTACGTGCGGATATCGACGGGAACTCGATGCCATATTGGCCTTCCTATGCGGATATGTCTCCCGCGGCCCGTCGGGCGTTCCTCGATTGGATGCTCGGAGGCAGGTGCGACCCGGCTTATGGAATTGGCCTCGTTTTCATCTTTTTCTATGGCCTTGAGCATCGCATGTTCGTTGAGCAGGGTGATGACGCTGCATCGTTGGTCGACGAGGTAAAAAGGCTATTGGCAATCTACGGCGCGAATGGGTCGTTCCACCACTACGCCAATAATTTCCTCGAACTCGCCAATGCTCAACTTTCTGCCCGTATTGATTTGCCGCCTCCTTCACCAGAGCGCGCCGTTGGCTCCGAAATGGACCTTCCGACGCGGCTCTATCTAGGCGCTAAACTGGCTCGTTCGCCGATATTGTCGTCGGCAGATGACGCTCTGCGCTGGGTCTTGGCCATGCCGGATACTCATCTGAGAACACCGGCCGTGCGCTGCTTCGACGAATTCGTTGCGCTGTGGACCAAGCGCTTCGCTGAGCGATATCCGAACGGCCTCCCAGTAAAGACGCAGCAAAGGATATCCCTCCAATATCGCGCTGCCAGCGGTGCATTCAACGTCGCAATTCACGGGCGGCACGAACAATATCCTGACGTATTAGGTCTGACCAAACAGCTCGATACCTTGCGAAACCTTGTTGAGGATTGCACGACCGAACTGGATCCCTTCAGCCGCTTCGTGGGCCGTAAGCCAAATCTGCGCAACTCCATCGTGGCAAAGGGACTATTGCCCGCCGATATCTGGCAGCAATCAGGTTCGCAGGCGATCGCGGACTTCCGCCGACAGGTCGGGACCGTATTGGGAACCCAGGGTCGTGGGAGCGCCACTGCTCAGCACATTTTCGAAATGGCAGGCTTTGAGGTTCAGGCCAATGGAAAGATCCCCGCCGCTTCTGCCGAAGGGCTGGGACGTGCGCTCGATGCGATCGACGTGGCAATCGAGCCGGACCTGAGATATGGCAGCAGCATTCCTCGTGCTGACGAGCAGGTGTTTGTTTTCAGGGCTGCGAATGGTGGACCCGTCGATCCTGCTCGGGCAACCTTTCGAGCCGCCAGAACCCAGGTCGAAGTGGCGGTTCTTGCAGCTGGCTCCGATGGAGACGCTTGCTATGAAGAGCTCCAGCGGACCATCAACAGAATCCGTGCCACGCCTGACCTGTCCGGTGTCGAGCAAGCTCGCCTGATTGCCTTCGCCGTCATAACCTTTAACAGTCCACCCAAACAGGCTCGCGTATTCCGTAAGCTCGCGGAAGTAGGGGAGGCAGAACGGCAGGCCATCGCGGACGCAGCTGTTGCCGTAGTAGGGGGCGACGGGAGTATCGACGTCGGTGAGGTTAAATTCCTGGAACGGCTGCACAGAACTCTCGGCCTTCCACGTGAGGCTGTCTATCAGAACCTTCATCAGGCAGCTGCAGAAAGGACAGATGAGCCAGTATCTATCAGCGAAGAAGCGCGGAGTGCAGGAATCCGCATCCCGAAGGAGCCGGCCAACTCGCCGTTTGAGCTTGGATCTGGCGAGGGCATAAATATTGACGCCGCCAAGCTTGCTCGGACACTCCGGGAGACCGAGGCTGTATCTGCACTGTTGTCAGATATTTTCAGCGAAGAAACGGCGCCGACGCCCGAGCGCGAAGATAAGATCGCGCTGCAGGGATTGGACGGACCGCACAGTGAGCTTATACACCTGCTCGAACAATGTGGGTCAATGACCCGATCTGAGTTCGACCGCCACGCAAGGGACATGCGATTGCTCCCTGACGGAGCTATCGAGCGTATCAACGATTGGTCCTTTGAGTGTTTTGATGACGCATTGATTGAAGACGGCGAAGAGGTGGTGCTAGCCCCCATCTGCGCGGGCGCATCTCGGAAATGAAAGATAAGGCTGCATGACCAAGAAGTCGATTAAGCCCCGAGAACGGGACACGATAATTCAAGCTCTATCCGCAGGCGTCGTCCCTCGTCTTGGCTTGCCACATATCCAGGTCGGTCGCGTAGGAGAAATCGGTGCGCTAGTGCGCGATATCGACAGGATCGCAGATGGCGGGGCCGCCGTGAGATTCGTAATCGGTGACTATGGTGCCGGAAAAACGTTCTTCGCGGGGGTTGTGCGTCTGATAGCCCTCGAGAAGCGTTGCGTGACAATGCATGCCGATCTGTCTCCCAATCGGCGTATTCATGCCAGTAGTGGTCAGGCACGCGCGCTCTATGCGGAGGCCGTCAACAACCTGGCGACCCGCAACAAGCCGGAAGGAGGTGCGCTCCAAAGCATAACCGAACGTCTCGTCATGGATGCGGTGAAGGAGGCTGAGGAAAAGGGGGCGGCCGTCGAAAATGTCATCGATCGGAAGTTGGAGGCCGTCACTCAATTCGCGGGAGGTTACGACTTCGCCACAGTGCTGAAAGCCTATTGGGGAGTCCAATAATGCTGTAAAGGAAGCTGCCATCCGTTGGCTCCGCGCCGAGTATTCGACCAAGTCAGATGCAAGACGGGACCTTGGCGTCAGAAGCATCATCGACGACGAGAACGTCTATGAATCTCTCAAGTGTCTAGGCTGCCTCGTGCGACTTGCAGGCTATGCTGGCTTGTTGGTCATGTTTGATGAAATGGCCCATATCTACAAGCTCCAGAACGCTCAATCCCGAAAGCAGAACTATGAGCAGCTTCTTGACATCGTGAACGATTCACTTCAGGGCACGACTTCAGGAATTGGTTTCGTCATGTGCGGTACGCCGGACTTCCTGCTGGACACACGCCGAGGCGTATTCAGCTACGAGGCGTTGCAATCCAGGCTGGCCGAAAACAGTTTTGCGAGTGGTGGACTTGTTGATTTCTCGGGGCCGGTAATCCGTCTGCAAAGGCTGACTCCGGAAGACCTTCTGATCTTGCTCAGCAACATCCGGATGGTCTTCGCAAGCGGAGATCCCTCGAAGTTCCTGGTGCCCGACGACGCGTTGACTGCGTTCATGGAGTATTGCAACCGCAAGATCGGAGAGTCGTACTTCCAAACCCCGCGCTCGACTGTGAAAGCATTCGTGCAAATGCTCGCCGTCCTCGAACAGAACCCTGGTGCCAGGTGGCAAGAGCTTCTCGACCGCATCCCAATTGTTCCGGACGCCCCGGACGATGTGGAGGCAGCCGAAGAGAGTGGAGACGGCGATGAACTCACCAGCCTCCGACTCAACCCTTGAAGGTGCTTATCACCGGCTTCATCCGACTATCCGTCGATGGATCCACGAACAGGGATGGGATGAGCTTCGCGAAATTCAGGCGCGCACGATTCTCGCTGTTCTAGATAGCGATCGCGATGTTCTGATTGCTGCCGCGACCGCCGCCGGAAAGACAGAGGCTGCATTTCTACCGATCCTAACCCAGGTCGCTGATAGAAGGGCGCTGGGATTTTCTGTCCTGTATATTAGTCCGCTGAAGGCCTTGATCAACGATCAGTTCAAGCGTCTCGACGAACTCTGCGCGAGTATGGAGATCCCCGTCGTTAAGTGGCACGGTGACGCTCCGCAAGGAGACAAGAAGAGGGCGCTATCGAAGCCACAGGGAATTGCGCTCATCACTCCGGAATCGATCGAGGCGATGCTCACCAGGCGCCCGGGTGATGCGAAATGTCTGCTCTCGTCGGCTGATTTCATGGTCATCGATGAGGTTCACTCGTTTCTTCAGGGGCCCAGAGGGCTTCATCTAGCAAGTCTGCTGCGGCGTATCGATGCGGTGTCAGCCCAGCCTGCGCGACGCGTCGGGTTGTCCGCGACCATTGGTGATCTTTTGCAGGCGGCGACATGGCTCCGTCCGACTGCGCCCGAGACGGTCCAGATATTGGAAGCAAAGACCGAATCCCCGGAGCTCAAGCTTCAAATACGTGGCTATGTGGAGCCGCCAGAGCTTGATGATCCCGATCATGCCGAGGGTGGGGCCGACGCCGAGCAGGTGTCATCCAGGATTGCGCTGGACGATATCGCTGACCATCTGTTCAAGACTCTGCGCGGTGCCAACAACCTCGTTTTCGGTGGCTCACGTCGCGCAGTCGAGTCGGCCGCTGACCGGCTCAGGCGGCGGTCTGACAAGGCAGATGTGCCAAACGAGTTCTTCCCGCATCACGGCAGCCTTTCCAAGACGCTGCGGGAAGAGCTGGAGGACCGCCTCAAGGATGGAAAGCTGCCGACGACAGCGATTTGTACCTCAACTCTGGAGCTGGGCGTTGACATCGGGTCGGTAAAGTCCGTGGCCCAGATCGGTGCCCCTCGCTCGTTGTCTTCTCTGAAGCAGCGGCTCGGCAGAACCGGACGAAGGAGGGGCGTGCCATCCGTTCTTCGCATCTACGTGCGCGAGCCGAACATCGACCAAAAATCCGGTCTGATCGACCGGTTAAGACCGAACACGATCCGATCGGTGGCGGTCATCCAGTTGTTGTTGGACAGGTTTGTCGAGCCGGCCGGCCAGATTCCAGAGGTGGCCTCGACCCTGATTCACCAGCTCCTGTCTGTGATAGCCGAACGGGGCGGGATAAGAGCACGGCCGTTATATGACTTGCTGTGCGGCCCTGGCCCTTTCGCCGCGATATCCGTGAACGAATTCGCTGACCTCCTTCGCCATCTGGCGTCGGACGCGATCCGCTTTATTGAGCAGTCGAACGATGGGCTCATCATGCTTGCCGAGAAGGGAGAGCACACGGTTCAATCGCGAAGCTTCTTCGCCGTCTTCGAGTCCGCGGAAGAGTGGCGGTTGACAATTGAGGGCAAGACACTCGGGACTTTGCCGATATCGTTCCCGGTCCATAAGGATGGTCTCGTCGTATTTGCAGGCCGCAGGTGGATCGTTAACGACATAGACGAAAGGACGAATACGCTCTTCGTGGCCCCCCATCCGGGTGGGGTCGTGCCCCGATTCGAACGCGCCGACGGCGAGCGTCTGCATGACCGTCTGGCCGCCGAGATGCGGAACGTCTATCTGTCCACCGATGAGCCGCCGTATCTTGACGACAAGGCGAAAGAGCTTTTGGCCGAAGGGCGGGAAACGTTCCGCGAGTTCGAGCTCGACAAGCGAAGGGTTATCGAAGAAGAGCGGGATCTACATCTTTTTCTCTGGCGGGGTTCGCAGGCGACGGCGGTGTTTGGGGCTGCCGCAGCCATGGCTGGGCTTCCAGGTCAAGTCCATGATCTTGGGCTGACCCTTGCCAAGACGACGGAGGCCGAGGCTTTGCCGAACTTGAGGGGGCTCAGTTCAGTTGATCGCTCCAGGGCGATCCAGGTTTCCGACTTCGTCGAAAACATTGCAGCCGGCAAATTTCGGGACCAGGTGCCGCTTGCCTTGGCTCGGACCCTATGGGCTAGACAAAACGTTGCGGAGCTGGGCAATATATCCGAGATTGCAAGAGAGCTATGATGCAGCTTTCAAGATGGTCATGAGGGATAATGCAGAAGATTGGAGTCAAGCCCAGCCTTAGCGCGGGCGATCTCCTCGGCCACTTGAACTGCCGCTACCTGACAAACCTCGATCTTAAGGTCGCCAACGGTGAATTGGCCAAGCCGAAGATCTGGGATCCTGTCCTTGAGACGCTAGCCGCGCGGGGATCTGAGCATGAGCAGGGCTTTATAGAGCATCTGAAATCAGGCGGTCTGCCAATCACGCTGATCGACGGAATCGGCGTCGACAATGCGGCGCTGACTGCCACGCTTCAGGCCATGGAAAGGCGACGCTGTCATCGCTCAGGGCGCTCTGCAGGTTGGCAACTGGAACGGTCGAGCCGACATCTTGCGCCGCGTGGAGACCCCAAGCCAATTCGGTGCTTGGTCCTACGAAGTTACGGATACGAAGCTCGCCAGGGAAACCAAAGGCAATACGATCCTTCAGATCAGCCTTTATTCCGATCTGCTAGCGAACATGCAGGGAGCAGCTGTCGTTTCCGCTTGTGTCGTGACGCCGGGCACAAACTTTGAGCCGGAAATATATCGAGTGGCCGACTACGCGGCCTATTATCGACACGTTAGAGGTAGCTTGGAGCGTGCGGTGGCTACGCCGGCAGCTACAAGCGCCTACCCCGAACCCATCGAGCACTGCGACGCCTGCAGATGGCGCCGGCACTGTGACGAAAAGAGGCGCGCGGACGATCATATGTCGCTCGTCGCTGGTATCAGCAAGTCTCAGATCGGAGAATTTGAGAAGCGCGGCGTCGGTACGATGGCCGCGCTAGCTGCGTTGCCAATGCCTCTGCCGTGGAGGCCAGATCGCGGTGCCGCTGGTAGTTACGAGAAGGTTCGTGAACAGGCGCGAATTCAGGTCGAGGGGCGGATCGCAGATGCAATGTTGCACGAAGTCTTGCCGCTTGAGCCGAACTTTGGGCTCTATCGTCTCCCGGTGCCGTCAGCAGGCGACATCTTTTTCGACTTCGAGGGGGATCCGTTTGTCGGTGATGGCGGGCTCGAGTTCCTGTTTGGATATCTCTACGCAGATGAGAGCGGGAGCTGGCAGTATACCGGTGATTGGGCGTCTACTCGCCACGAAGAGAGGATAGCTTTCGAGCGTTTCATCGATTTTGTTACCGAACGGCAGAAGGTCCACCCCAATCTTCATATTTATCATTTCGCTCCGTACGAGCCGGCTGCGCTCAAGCGGCTAATGGGGCGATATGCGACGCGCGAGAATGAGGTGGACAACCTTCTGCGCGGGGAAGTGTTCGTTGATCTCTATTCGGTCGTACGCCACGCAATTCGCGCCAGCGTCGAAAGCTATTCCATCAAGAAACTGTAGCCACTTTACGGATTCAGTCGATGCGTCCCTCTGGAGCTGGTCGGGGCCGTCCTAGCCAGGACCCAGGCGCGGCTGGAGATGGCCGATCCGGAAGGGGTTCCAGAAGAAGATAAGGTCGCTGTCAAAGGCTATAATCGTGACGACTGCGCGTCCACGGAAGCGTTGCGACGCTGGCTTGAGGACCTTCGCACCGAGCAAATTGCAAAGGGGGCGACAATTGATCGTCCAGGCGCGGTGACGGTTGAAGTCAGTCCCGAGCTGGACGCATGGCAACAGAAAGTGGCTGCGCTCGCGGCTCAGCTTCTCGAAGGCGTCCCGGATGACGCAAATGAGCGGACAGAGGCAGAAGGCGCGATGGCTGCTTGCGTCCATGCTGGATTGGCACGGTCGCGAGAAGAAAGCCGTATGGTGGGAGTATTTCAGGCTGAGGGATCTTTCTGCCGAGGATCTGCTGCACGAGCGCAGCGGCCTTGCGGACTTGGCATTTGTTGGGGAGCCAGGTGGAACGGCCAAGGCACCCATCCATCGTTACCGGTTTGCCCCACGATTGATATCAAGAAGCGTAAGGATACCGCGGACCTCCATCCTCCGGCAATCTTCACCCACAGCTTTGTCGACACCCAGGTGCTTGCCGAGGCCGTGGTGCGGCTCGGCGAATATGTGGCAAGTCACGGCATCGAGGGGAACGGCGACTACCGTGCAGGCCGAGATCTGATCCAGGCTATGGCGCCACGCCTGCGGGGACTGCCGCTGCAACAAGATGGTGAATCCACGCTCGCCACCGCAATACGGGCGGGGCTTACTCTCGATCAGAGCATTTTCCCTCTGCAAGGGGCTCCAGGAGCAGGAGAAACCTTTACGGGCGCCCGTATGATCTGCGCCCTGGCAAAGGACGGAAAGCGGATTGGTATCACGGCAAACAGCCACAAGGTCATCCGCAACCTGCTTGACGAGGTGATCAAGGCGGCCGGGGCAGAGAAGCAGGTCATCCAGTGCGCTCAAAAGGTATCCGACGATGAGGATGACTTACCCATCCTCAAAGACAATGACGAATTCCTCGATGCGCTCGGTGGCGCCGGTCGGGTCGGCGGCGCGACCGCCTGGTTCTGGGCCAGGCCAGACGCTTCACTGTGCATTGACGTCCTCTTCATCGATGAAGCTGCCCAAATGTCTCTGGCAAACGTCCTTGCAGTATCTCAATCAGCGAAGAGCATCGTGCTGCTCGGTGATCCGCGACAGCTCGAGCAACCAATTCAAGGAAGCCATCCGGACGGGGCTGAGGCGTCAGCGCTGGATCACATCCTTGGCTCGCATGCCACTATTCCAGCCGATCGGGGTTTGTTCCTGCCGGAGACCTGGCGGCTACATCCCGAAATTTGCGCATTCAATTCGGAGCTCTTTTACGAGGGCAGGTTGTTTTCTCGACCGGGTCTTGAGAGGCAACAGATTAAGTCACCAGGGCGCCTGGCAGGGCGGGGCTTCGCTATCTTCCGATCGAGCATTGCGGCAACCAGAACTCGTCGCGAGAGGAAGCCGACGCTGTGCGTGAACTCGTGACCGATATACTGGATAGTGGCACGACTTGGGTCGATCGTGACGGAGTCGAAGCTCCCATCAAGCTGGACAATATCCTGATCATCGCGCCTTACAATGCCCAGGTATTTGAGCTGCAGGAGCAAAATCGAGCCACCTCGATGCTCCGCGCGGTATGGAACTCCTTTACAGTGCCAATCGCCTGAACGTCGCTGTCTCACGTGCGAAGTGCATTTGCGTCGTTATTGCTTCGCCGCGCGTCTTTGAAGCTGAGTGCCGAACGCCAAGGCAATGCAGCTTGCCAATGCTTTCTGCAGATATCTTGAGATGGCGACTCCGTTGTGATGTGACTTTCATTCCAGTAGGACACACAAACACGAAATCGCCGGCAAGTCTTGAGGTCGACGCGTCGACCGAAGCAATTAGAGCTGTCCAGCACCCGTGAGGTCCAATGGGCACGTATGGATATCGTGATCGCGCGCCCCTGACGTGAAGCCGCACGAGCTTGATTGAACGTAATCCTGACATTGAACGTCGGTTTCCGCCCCGCTTTCTTAACCGATCCGCAGGGTTCATTCCTCGAAGTTGCTTCGGCGGTAGGCGGAGATGGCCGGCTCTGTCCTTCACCAGATAACCCCGCGCAGTGGAGCGACACGTGCGATGATTGCCGAAGCGCGCAGCCAGTTCACCACCATGTGCTCATGATTCTGGGGCGGCATGCCGTGTGCGCCAGGTTGCACGATGATGAAGGTCGCTGACAATCACGCGCCCTGGCTTCGGCGATGCCTAGGATATGATGACCGCCGGTGCGGCTATCGCTCTTGCTACCCTCAGCAGTCTGGCCGCCGAAGTTGAGTTCGGCGAATTCGCTGCCGTGTTCGTTGCATTGATAGACAATCGGCTTGGCCCAGTCGTGCTGTAGCGGCGCAGCGACCTGCCTGTGTCGTTAAAGCTAGGCGACCACTCTTATAAGGCCCTGACGTGCTCAGGACGACCACGGAGCCGATGATGACTTCCGAGCTAGGGCAGCTATCCTCAAGGCTCATGGAGTGGAAGAAGCCACCCCGGACGAAGCGCGGGCCGTCTCGCTGAGTATCCAGCACAGTCTTGCCAACCCTCACGGTAGAGGCGCGGAGCCGGTCGGCGAGAAGGCCCATCTCGCTGGAAATTAGCCAATCAACCTCTAAATGAGCCACATTTGGCCGCTGAAAGTCATCGGATGGGCGCTTGCCAATGGTTAATTCTTTGTTACATCGATTGAAAATCGGCCAATTTACGCCACTTTAGGATGAACCCAGTAGGCTCCACACGGAACAAACTGATGCCTTCGCTGTTCAATTGAGCGAGGATGTTGCCATTGCAACTTCCAGTGCGGCTAATTTCAGGTCGGAGAGTGCCAATGACCGCATGGCTGTATGAACGAACCCATTGGATTGTCGATAAGGATCACCCCGTCTAAGACGGTGGCGCGTATCGCGGCTATTGTATTGTCGTTGCTGCCCTTGGTGATGGCCTTTGTGATCTTGAAGTAGAACGCTTTTCACAAAGAATTGCCGTCCCCAGTCCAACTAAAATCCCAAAGAACGCATACCCAAGCAGCACCTGAATTGCGGCAATCAACCGCAATTCAGGTGGTGGCGTGAAGTCGCCATATCCCAGTGTCGTCCAAGTAATGATCGTGAAATAAAGCGCGCTCTGCCAGTCATCGACGAGAGGCGTGGGATTGCCTGCGTAAAGCAATCCGAACCCTCGGTAGATTCCTGCAAAAACAAAGATCAGGGTGACGCTCTGGATGAGCAGAGCAAGCACTGTTCGCTTGGGGCCGAGATCGTGAATCCTGAAGCCGATAAATGACACCGCTGCTGCCATCAGCACGGCAGCAATCGTCAGATAGCAGGTTTCTAGGTGATCGCGAAAGTCAGCAGGATTGAACACAAAGGCTGCGACTGCGAGAACGATGTTGCCAATCAAAGGAAAGATCACAAAAATGAGTGTGCTTTGGAACCGGAGCATAGTAATTTACTAACTACCTGAAATTGTGCAGTCATATTGCCAGTTCGCCCGATCCTTGAAAAGAGGTTTCTACGAAATGTGCCGCTGCCGATAGCTGGTGAAGTCCACGGACTAACCGCGCTTCAAGACCAGCCCAGCAATCCGGTTCACCGGATCGCCAATCGAGACACGGCGATTGTTTTCGCGCCATGAGCTTTCAGAGTAACGGAGCAGGTACGCGCCAGCGATATGTGCTGGATGCCGATTTCAGCGCGGCGAAGGCGGGAGAAGTATTTTTCGGCCTGATTGGTGCATGCGCCATCGAAGCTGTAGGCCATCATGATCGTTGATGCGCTTCACCTCGAAGCGGTCATGGAGATGGTCCAAAGCAGAAGCTTCATCGGCATGAACCTTCGTACCTTTCACGATGCGGGCGCGGATGAAAGAGGCGGCTTGGCTTTCCGAGTTGAAGACGGCCGGAACGGAATTGCCGCCGCGCTCGCGGACCACACCTTGCGCTTACCGTTCTTATTCTGAGCGAAACGGCGGTCCTTACGGGGCTGCTTCGTATTGGCGGGCTTCACGACCCTGCGGCCCTTCATTTCCTCAGCCATGGCTTCACGGAGCTTGTGCAGGAGGACGAAGGCGCACTTGTAGGACAGTCTGTCCAAAGCCCAAAGATTTTGACGTCGGTTTTGGCTTGCTGTTTCGCCTGCCAGCCGAGCCCACTCACCTGTACCTCTAACGATTCCGCCGGCAATCGAGTTGGTGGCGCCAGCGATTCCAAAAAATCTTTGATTTGAACGTGCACAGACGATGCATTTTTTGTGGGCTACCCTGAAGTCCTCGGTAGCGTCTAATTATCGCAAGTCACAATGGTGCCGGCACGGCAGGCACGCGCAATGTTTGCGTCCATTTTAGGAGGGAGGCTGGCGCCTTGGGGCTTTGGTCGCAATTTCCTGACCCGTTGAGAGACCGCGTGTTCGCTTCTCTCGAGCAAGATAGAAATTCGCTTCGGTATTTCGTTCTTGAAACGAATTCGAGAAGGCGTTCGTCGTCTTCTTTGGTCCATCGTCGAGACCAATTCCTGAGCATGCTTGTCACTCGTCGGGTCATCCATCTCAGGTAGCTTAAGCCGATCCTGACCAAGTCGTTCCATTCGATCTCCGATCCGCGCGCCGGGCTTTGCCTTCCGATGCCTCGCGAAGATGGCGCCACATTCCTTCGGTGATGATTTTCTGGATGATTGGGGGCGAAGTTCAGGAAATGCGCACGTAGCAGCCATAGACGCCCATTATCGTGCTAAGGGCCTTCGCCAGATTGCTCAATGTACGAAGCGTACCTGACCGCCTTCGGCGGCATCGTCGCGCGCGGATTTGTTTCGATGATCCTGCGCCCGGCGATCGTTCACGCTTCAGACGATGTCGGATGTGGTGCGCGAGGCGTTCATGCGCGTCCAGCGGTTCTCAACCGATTGGCACGTCATCTTTCGCCGGTTCGAGTGTGCGAAAGATCACGCGCGGGAGTGGGCACTCGACCTGCTCAATACTACCATCCTGATGTCCCTGTTGCCGTCCCTGACGGTACTGGTCGGTTCGATGATCCTGCTCGGGCTGCATTGGTCTTCGCTTGGTGGCGTGATCGCGGTTGGTGCAGCAATCTATGTCGGGGTGACGATGGCATTCTCGGTCCGCTGTATCGCGATGACGCGAGTCTCCAACGCCTGGGATACCAAGGTCGGCGGCTCGCTTGCCGATGCGCTGACTTGAAATGCTGTGGTAAAATCGTTTGGCGCGAAAGGCGCGATGATGCGCGGCTCGCCGGCACTGTCAACCGCTGGCCAGTGTGGCTGCGGCGAACCTAGCTGCGCTACAGCTTCACCGCTATGTCTCAGCACTCGCCAATGTTGCGCCCGCGGGCGTCGGTGATCGGCGGCTCGCTGTTGCTGTGGTGGCGGGCCTTGCCTCGCCAGGCGACGTGACCTATGTGCTGACCACTTGCTACGCTATCCGCGCATCTGCGCGACATTGGCTAGAATCAACAACCTTTAGCGCCTTTGATTGCGTCGGAGCGTTGGTCATCTATTTGTCTATAGCCCAGTGCCCCTACTGCTTTTTCAAAGGCAGCTTCGCTTGACCTCCTCCTCCTCGTCTACTTGTTCGAGTCCTATTGCTCTCGTCAATTGTCGCACCTCCCGAAAGTTTGTCCTCTAGATAGGGCCAAAGACCTTCCGCCAATAGCGCCCAGGGGTTCCCAGCTGGCGAAACGGCTGCTACTGGTTTCGAAGGCATGTCGTCACGACGGCTCTCTTTCGCATCTAATGCGGCCTGATCGTTCATGGGAACTGAAAGGTTTACTCCGGGGTATAGCGCGACCGTCGCAATTCTGGATTGTTTGATGCGCAAGTGCACCAAAGGGTCCGGCAATCGAGGATCCGCAAGAAAGAGAGCTTCGTCCAATGCGAAATCGGCAGTGGGCGGCTCATCAAAGCGGAGAGGACGAAGAAGCTCCCTAGCTACTAGTCGTCCGAGCCCATCGAAACTGGAGGTCCACACGACTGGCTCGCCCACTCCCCCCAAAACATAAGCCCACGCGGTAATTTCCGGAAAACGTTGAGCACTCGCTGTAAGTAACCCAAGACTGGGCGCTCCTCCAGCAGCTATTGTAGCCAAATATCCGGTCAATGCAGCCAAGATCTGGCGTTCTTTCTGGTCTTGCGATTTTTCGACATAGGAGAGAGATTTATCAAATGCTCGGACCCGTTCTTCCGGAGCTAGACTCGATAAGCGCTCAAAGTCGTTCACCAGATCTGTCGGCAGGACATTGCGCAAAGACCTGAGGAAGGAAGCCGTCTCGTGCGGATCCTTTTGAGTTCGCGCCACATGGAGCAGGTGAATGCCTTCGATTAGCGGAAGTAGGCGTTCATCGCGCGGGGGTAAACGAGCTCCGGACAACGCCGCCAAGGCGCCCCAAATCGGTTCTAGGGCGGACCGAATTCTCGAGGATCTTCTGTGCTCCGCGCGGAATAGGTTCTGAGACTGATCATACTTCTGAGTTACTTCTGAAATGGACGGTGACCAAAGTGCTACGGCGCGCGCGATAGCGAATGTTTGGGTCGCCGTGCAAGCCGGTATCCGAATTCGCGCCAGAGGCCGTTCGGCTAGCAGCAATGTTTCAGCCACAACCAGCCCCGTCCACGCGGCAGTGTAGTCACCTAAATTACCATGTTTAGTCAGATCATCGACCACATCCATCCGGTTCGGCGTCGTGATATGGCACCAAGAGGAGAAAGGCGATAAATCACTTCTCACTTGGGCAAAGCGACCGAATAGGCGTTGCTGGTCCTCTTTGCGCACGATCAGTACAAGTGGTTGGGCCACGGATACATCAGACCTAGTGGAGGCCCACAAGACGCCGAATTCGTTGGGGCCGATTCGCATCGGCGACTCGCGCATCGACCACGGAACCAAATATTGCGGGTGAACTCCCTCGACCAGGGAGTTTAACTCGCTATCTGTTACCCTACTGAAGTTCACATCTTGCTGCATCGCTTCACCACAGCTTCTGAACGGGAGGCGCATAAGCGAGCGCCAGCTTCTGCGGCAGTTGGTTGACGTAGTACAAATCTAGAGATGTCTTCGCCCTCGTTACCACAGTGTAGTAGTGTTCAGAATCATAATGATAGTGGAGTTCTTCGCAGAATGGCCAGTGAACGGCTCGGAATTCTAATCCTTTGCAGCCCTGGACCGTCAGAATGCAAATGGGAGTGTCTTTGCCAAGCGCGGGGTCGTGATCATCATCGCTTGCTTCCCGAGCTCTTACAATCTGCGATTTGCCCGCTAGCTCGGAATCATTCTCGAGCTGCGAGAAGACAAATTCCCGGTCCTCCTTGCGGGCTACAATTACCCCCAACAGATCCCCTTGTGCGATCAAGTCTGCATAGGCGCGCATCTGATCTCGTAGGCTGTGCACTATAGCGGCGATGGTGTCGCCCTTCGAAAGTGGACCATGGATGCCAATTCTTCCAGGCCTTGGTCCGTTATATTGGCAGGTCGATTCCAGGGACTGGCCGCCTTGAGGTACGAGAATGCGATCGGCCATTCGGCAGACCTCAGGTGCCAATCGGTAGTGAAACGACAGTGATAAAATGTTAGGTGGACGAACCAGGGCGCCGATGGCGTCTATCCCGCTGGATTTATTATAGATTTTTTGCCTTATGTCCCCAACCAAAAAAAGCGTGTTACCCCATCGGGATAAAAGCTCGACCTCCTCGGATAACAAATCTTGAGCTTCGTCAATGAAAAGCGCGTCATATCTCGGAAGTTTCGCTTTGGGAGCGAAACCCAGCGCCTCAGTTGCAAGCGACCGTTTCCATTCGCTAAGCGTTGCCTTCGCTGCAGGAAGAGATTCCCCGTGCTGAGTATAGAGCCCTCGTATCCAGGACTCCAGGGTGCTGACACAGCTTTGAGGGAAGATTTCTCTGCCTTGCGAGTCAAAGCATCCGGTCTTTATGAATTCTGTGAGCGACCGCGTAAAGCTCAAAACCAACACATTGGGTAAGCCCTGGCTTCGAACATATTGTGCTCGACGCAGCAACACGTTCGTTTTTCCGGAGCCTGGTGGCCCCAACACTACGTGATGCTCGCCAAGAGGCAAATCCTCAATTAATGCGACTTGATCTTTATCGAGATTTTCTCGTCGGGCCCACCACAATGACATTTCTGATATCCATCTCTTAGCTAACTTGCAGGAGCGATGCGGCAAGGGAGCCCAGGGAGGCTTCAATTTGCTCGCCTATTTGATCACTTGAACCGGCCTCGTCCGCTACATCTGGAAGCTCGATGTGGCTCGATCTGTCGACCCCAATTATCGTGCTTTGAAGTGAAGCCTTGCAGTCGAATGACTGGCCGGCTGGTACCGTTTTCAGAAGCAGATCAATCGTAAACTCGATTCTGCCCGACAGAAGTGTGTCCTCTTCGGCATCCCAAACGAAACGCAATCGCTTCGAGCAGTCGTTTTGCCCGGCTTCGTTATAATGAGCCGCAGTAATGCCGTTCCGTCTGAGGTGTTCCTGAATTCGAGACTCGAGCGCATCTGCCACCTCTCTGATGCGTCGCCGCAATTCTTCAAGACTAGGGGTCTTCGGGGCAATGAGATGGGTGCGGGCCAGCCCAAGAACATTGAGGGCAAGCGCTTGCTGCTTTTCATTATCAGCCAAAAAGTCTTCCAATTTGAGGAGCGATCGCGTCGCCCAATCTTTATCCAATGCTCGACGTGCGAGAAATATAAGATCGCGATCAACATCTATCGCATTCACAGAGGGAGAAGCGGTCGCGACAATCCAGGCGAATCTATACCGATTTTCACGCGACTTCAGAAACTCGGCTTCGAAGAGCAGTTCCCGCATAATGAGGTCGTGCAAGAGGCCGCCCATTTGATAGACGTCCAGCGCGTGCCAGGCTTCGGGCGTAGGATCAAGAAGCCGGAACAGGTACTCCGGCGGGGAATATCTTGCGGTCGCAACTACCGGCAACTGGTTGTCTTGGTCGGTCCCGAGACCCATACGATCATTGACGCCCCGCGTTACGGAAAGGTCTAGCAACGTCGCATGATTGAAATCGTTCGAGACAAATACATTTGCTGATTTAACATCGCGGTGGCAAAGTCCATGCGACCTTAGAAAAATGAGAGCTCGAGCGATTTGGTCAACAATAGACCTGATCTTGCTTCGCGGTATCTCACTGAGACATTTTGCAAGTTCTCTGCCCGGAGCATGGTTCATGAGCAGAAAGAGATGGTTTTCGAACTCTCCGCCCTCGAACACATCAACCAGATATGGGCAATCGTTCACGCCGAGCTCTACTTGGCGTTCAATTCTTATTCTTTCGATCTTTCCCAAACCACCGGACGAAAATTTTCGATTGTAGAGCTTGAGCGCTCGAATGCCATCAGGCGATTGAACGGAGAATACCTGCGAGGTTCCCCCGTCCCCAGCCTCGCTGATCACCTCCCACAATCCCCCTTTGGCGTGGCACCATCGCCTCGCCGTTCCAAGCAAATTGTCATCTAACACTAGGAAATCCCGCCATGCCGATCGCGTGAGGGGCGATATACCCTCTAGTGAAGAAGAAAACCTGCCAATTTGGCGTTCCGCGCGCATACATCACGCGAACTTCCGAGCTTTGGCGCTCCGTTTCGCCGCGGAATTAGTTTGTGCCGGCGTGAAAGCCTTGATCATTGGTCCGAGTGTTCCCACCCTCATGGTGATACGGCGGTGTCCTGTCGGTACACAATTCGAAGCTGGCTTGAGCAGCCATATCGTCCAAGCGCGCTCAATTTGAAACAGCGTTAGTGCCCCGTTAGAATGTGACGGGGCTCTCCAGCCGCCACTGTGACGCATTTCTGCTCGATGCCGCACAACTGATAACTAGAGCGTTCGCCGATCATGTTGCAGCGTATTCTGCGACAATGAAGACGCAGCGCTGGGGATCGAGCGCGGGCTGGCCATCGAGCCAATCCTGGCGCCGCTTTATGACGTCCGGCCGGTCCTGCTCGCTGGCGTGCGCCATCTCTTTGCGCGTGATGCCGTACCGGACCAGGAAGCGACGGAGTGTGCCTTCACCGAACACCAGCCCCTTTTTGGCCAGGCTTCGCGCTCCGCGATCGAGACATCCGGCGTCGCCTTCAGCATCGCAAGAATAGCAACGCCTTACGCGCACATCTTGCTGAACTGCGAATCGTCGCAGCAAAGGGTAGGCGAAGGCTAATGCGCTGGGCGCCATTGTCCTCGACGACACCGATGAACGGCTGCCGATGTCCGCACGGAAAGCGCTTTCCGTGCTCGTGGATCAGCTCCGGTCCTTGACCGACCGGATCCAGCAGCTCGATCGCGACATCGTTGCGGAGGTTCGCGCGCCAGCCAGACAGGGCGTCGGCTGACGACAATCGCGGGCGTCGGGCCGATTACCGCGGCCACGCTCCAGGCGCTTGCGCCCGATCCAGCAGCTTTCGCCTCGGGAAGGCATTTCGCCGCAAGGATCGGCCTGGCGCCTCGCGGCAACTCGAGCGGCGGCAAGGAGCGGATCGGCAGAATGTCCAACATGGGCAACCCCGCGTTGCCATGGCAGGCAGGCCGCGATTGTAGACGCCGGCTCGCTCCTGATCGCTGGCGCGACCGCGATGCACCTTGCCCATGACCAACCGCCGAAACCGGCTGGCCAATTCGTCAGGTGGGTCGTGAGCTCATGCCGTGACCGGCATGTCCATATGTCCGGCCTCTAACTGTGCGGACAAAAGCCGCCGGCCTTGATGACGTTCGCGATAGTACGGGCCATTCAAATCAACGCGCTTGATGCGCTTGGGACCCAACGGTCGTTCAGGCGACGGCGCCCCTTGACTGCGGGGTCGTTCCACATAAGGGAATCCCTTCCGATTCATTCAGCTTGGCCGATGCTCTGGTCGAGGGACGCGAGCGCGCCTCAAACTCGCCTTTCCTTTCTTTCGCTACGCCAGACTACGCTCCCGATTCTTCGCGATTGAAAGCAGCAGCCCTCCTGCCCTTTGTATCATCTCATCGTCGACGGGGCATTCACTGTCATTTCTAACCGATTTCATGCCGCGCTCAGTCATGGGCGCGATGGACCTTATCTGAGGAGAGCCGAGTAGTGGCCTTTGACACAGCGAGCGACGAGGCGAACGAGCCAAAGCGCGATCGAGACGATCCAGGACAGCACTTCCAGCGTGGAGTGCCGGCCGGGGCCGAGCAGTCCCTCGAGCCAGACCTCGCCATAGGTGGCAAACCAGCTGAGCAGCCGCTGCAAGCTGATCGCCAGCACGGTGATCAGAACGAGCGAGCAAAAACGGATGCTGCCGATCGAACAGGGCAGCAAAACACTGCAGCAACGAGAAAGATCACGGTCCAGCTTTCCGAAAAGATCGTCCGCCGTCTCGACGTTGCAACTGACCGTCCCGGCCTCGGCAAGAGCATGGTCGTGGAGGCCGCTCTTGAACGCTTCCTAGACCCAGCGCCGCCGATCGAAGGTCTCATTCATGAGGCGCTCGATCGGATAAATATGCAACTTGAACGTCTTGACAGCGACGTCCGCACGATCGCCGAGACGGTTGCGCTGCACGCCCGCTATCATCTCACCGTCACACCTCAGATGCCGCAATCGCAGCAGCCTGAAGCGTGTGCGCTCGGACAAGAGCGATTCAAGGCCTTGGCCGAACAGGTTGACCGGCGCGTGCGCTCGAACCGATCCTTGCTGAGGGAGACGATCGACCAAATAAATGCCTCGCGGGATTCTGGTCATGCGGTCGACGACGATTCGCAAGTTTCTGCTGAATCTGCCCAGGGAGGTCCTGCGGCCATCATTCTAGACGCAACTGCCGACATGAGCGCTGCCGCCGAGGAGGGCGGCAGCAACCGCAACTTTCAAATTCTGCCAAACGCGTTCTGCTAAACCGGCTGTTGACGGCCGGATCCGCGCGCAAGAAGTAAAAAGACGCCCATCCAATCTCAATCCTTGCGCATCGTCAGAGGGGCGCGCGCTTCCGACTTGGCGCTTGATCGGCTGTGTTTTCCTCCCTTTCGTCGTCGGCTACTACCTTTCGTATCTGTTCCGAACCATCAACACGCTGATCTCGGGACAGCTGTCAGCTGACCTAGGTCTCGATGCTGCCAACCTTGGCCTGTTGACGTCGGTTTATTTCCTGGTGTTCGCCGGGGCCCAGATTCCGATCGGGACCCTGCTAGATCGATTTGGCCCACGGCGGGTCCAGAGCGCGCTCCTGCTCGTTGCCGGCGGCGGAGCGGCTCTATTTGGAGCGGCTAGCGACTTCAAGGCGCTTCTTGTTGCGCGCGCAATGATCGGCATCGGTGTCTCGGCTGCGGCAATGGCAGGACTGAAAGCCATCGTCACCTGGTTCCCGAGGGAACGCGTCGCCTTGGCAAACGGCTACATGATTATGCTCGGCGCACTAGGTGCGGTGACCGCAACAACACCAACTCAGTGGCTTTTGGCATACACAGGGTGGCGTGGGCTATTTGAACTCTTGGCCCTTGCAACTTTCGCTGCGGCCCTCCTGATCTTCTGGGCGGTTCCCGAGGCCGCGAGACCACAGGCGACGCAGCCTACCGGCGTAAAACTGAGTGCGATCTACAGAGATCGGGGCTTCTGGCGGATAGCACCGCTGTCGGCAAGCTGTATTGGGTCAGCCTGGTCTTTGCAGGCCTTGTGGGCAGCATCTTGGTTGACGAACGTCGAAGGATTCGACCGCGAATCCTCGATCACACAGCTCTTCATCATGGCACTTGGAATTAGCGCCGGGGCGTTGCTACTTGGCACGTTGGCTGATCGGCTACGCCGACGCGGGATAGGGTCAGAAGTTCTGTTCGCGGCGGTGACTATGTTGTTTGTCGCGGCTGAAGTTGCATTGATCTTGCGCCTGCCGTTGCCATCGTTATTGCCATGGCTCGTCATCTCGATTGTCGGTGCAGCGACGGTCCTCAGCTATGCGATCTTAGCGGAGAATTTCCCAAGAGAGCTCACCGGCAGAGCAAATGCCGGCTTGAACGTTCTTCACTTCGGTTGGTGTTTCATCGTCCAATACGGGACTGGACTCATCCTTGACCAATGGTCCGTTCAGGATGGCCACTATCCGATTATTGCCTACCAGGTTGCATTCGCATCCGCTGTTGGGGCGCAGATTCTGGCGCTGGGCTGGTTCGCGATCCCATGGCTTGGCCGTTTGGGCAGGCGAGTTGCCAAGTTCTTCCTCCGCGATCACGCAACAAATACAGACCCGGCTGAGGTATCCGTGACGTCAGCAGAAACTGGCGTACTCGAGCCTGAAGACGAGGAATGGTAATGCGAGCGTATTGGCTAACTCCACTTCGGCGCCTAATCCGTGAGAGCATCTACAACTCGCGCGCGCCTTTCTGGTTCGATCTTTCTTTTCCTACGCCAACCTACGATCGCCGGACGCCACGCGTTGCGCCAACGAAGGACCTGCTTTTCTAGTCATACCCATCTGAGGCCGCTTGGGGTGCCTCAGCTCTTGGGGCCTCAATGACAATCCAACCCTTTCAGCCGGAGGTGATCTCGCGCGGAGCACGCATGCTGCGCACTGCCCTTGGGCCCGCGATTACGTGCTTTCTGGAAGATCCCGAGATTGTCGAGGTGATGCTCAACCCAGACGGTCGGCTATGGATCGATCGGCTGTCGAGTGGCCTGACCGAGACCAGCAAAAGCCTGTCCGCTCCTGACGGAGAACGAATCATCCGCCTAGTCGCTCATCACGTCGGCGCCGAGGTTCATGCGGGTGCGCCACGTGTCTCGGCCGAGCTACCGGAGACCGGGGAGCGATTTGAAGGTCTGCTGCCCCCCGTCGTCGCCGCGCCCGCATTCGCGATCCGCAAGCCGGCCGTGGCCGTATTCTCTCTCGAGGACTATGTCGCGGCCGGGACCATGACCTTGGAGCAGGCCCGCGCTCTTCGAACAGCTGTCGCTGCTCGCCATAATATTTTGGTCGCGGGCGGTACCTCCACCGGCAAAACCACCCTGACAAATGCGCTTCTTGCGGAGGTCGCCAAGACGACAGACCGGGTAGTCCTCATTGAAGATACAAGAGAGCTTCAATGCAAAGCACCGAATCTCGTTGCGCTGCGCACCCGGGACGGCGTGATCTCTCTATCAGATCTTGTTCGCGCCTCGCTGCGCCTTCGGCCGGATCGTATTCCGATTGGTGAGGTACGCGGAGCCGAAGCTCTCGACCTCCTTAAAGCCTGGGGGACAGGCCATCCCGGCGGGATCGGAACCATACATGCCGGGACTGCGCTTGGGGCACTACGCCGGCTCGAGCAGCTCATCCAGGAGGCTGTGGTCACTGTCCCGCGCGCGCTTATTGCCGAAACGATCAACGTGATTGCCGTTCTTGTTGGCCGCGGCGCCGATCGCCGCCTCGTCGAGCTTGCTCGCGTATCAACGCTCGGACCGTCCGGTGACTACAGCCTTCTACCAATGGGAGATCAACCATGAGCTTGAGATCGCTTCGCAACAAGGCTCTCATCGCGATCGCGGCACTGGCCCTGCCGTTCACCGGCGCGCTTCCAGCATGGGCCGCTGGCTCGAACATGCCGTGGGAGCAGCCGCTCAACCAGATCCTGCAATCGGTTGAGGGGCCCGTCGCCAAGATCCTTGCGGTCATCATCATCATCGTGACCGGGCTATCGCTGGCATTTGGAGATACCTCGGGCGGATTTCGACGGCTGGTGCAGATCGTATTCGGTCTGTCCATCGCCTTTGCGGCCTCGAGCTTCTTTCTCTCGTTCTTCTCCTTCGGCGGCGGAGTGGTGATCTGATGGATGAGGTTCCCGGTTTTGTGGCACCGGTCCATCGCGCCTTGACGGAACCGATTCTGATGGGCGGTGCGCCGCGTTCAGTTGCGATCCTCAACGGCACGTTGGCGGCAGCACTTGGATTGGGTTTGCGGCTGTGGATCGCAGGCCTCCTGCTCTGGTTCATCGGCCATATGGCCGCTGTCTGGGCCGCCAAGCGCGATCCGGATTTCGTCGAAGTCGTGCGCCGCCACGTCCGCATTCCCGGTCACCTCAACATGTGAATTGTCCCATGATGAATCTTGCTGAATACCAGCGCTCAAACACGCGCCTTGCCGACTTTCTGCCCTGGGCGGCGCTCGTCGATGAGGGGGTGGTCCTCAATAAGGATGGCTCGTTTCAGCGGACGGCGAGATTCCGGGGACCAGATCTCGAAAGTGCCGTGCCGGCCGAACTTGTCGCGGTTGCCGGCAGGTTGAACAATGCGCTGCGCCGTCTCGGATCCGGCTGGGCGGTGTTTGTGGAGGCGCAGCGTCATGCTGCAGGCGCCTACCCTCCGAACACCTTTCCAGACGTGGCTTCGGCCCTGGTCGACGCCGAGCGAAAGGCCCAATTCGAAGAGGAGGGCGCTCACTACGAGTCGAACTACTATCTGACTTTCCTCTACCTGCCGCCAGCTGAGAGTGCCGCGATCGCAGAACGGCTGCTGTATGAGGGCGGCCAGCGGATGGTTGGCGAAGATTCGCGGGAAATACTGAGCGGATTTCTTGATCGCACCAATCGCGTTCTCCAGCTCATGGAAGGATTCATGCCGGAATGCGGCTGGCTCGATGACGAGGCCACCCTAACTTACCTGCATTCCACCGTCTCGACGAAGCGGCATCGGGTCCGGGTGCCCGAGATTCCCATGTATCTCGACGCTTTGCTCGCCGATCAACCGCTAACCGGCGGGCTTGGGCCGATGCTGGGGCAAGCCCACATCCGCGTTCTGACGGTGGTCGGATTTCCAAGCGCTACGACCCCTGGGATTCTGGACGATTTGAACCGTTTGGCATTTCCATATCGCTGGTCGACCCGGGCCATCATGCTCGACAAGGGCGACGCGACAAGGCTCCTCACAAAAATCCGCCGTCAGTGGTTTGCCAAGCGCAAGTCGATCGCAGCGATTCTGAAAGAGGTGATGACCAACGAAGCATCGGCTCTTCTTGATACCGATGCGAACAATAAGGCCATCGATGCCGATGCGGCCCTGCAGGAACTAGGCTCGGATCAGATCGGCGAGGCCTTTGTCACCGCGATCGTCGCCATCTGGGATACCAATCCGCGCGTCGCCGACGAAAAGCTGCGTCTGGTCGAAAAGGTGATCCAGGGCCGCGATTTCACCTGCATGATCGAAACCGTCAATGCAGTCGAGGCTTGGCTTGGCAGCCTGCCCGGACACGTCTACGCCAATGTCCGCCAGCCGCCGATTTCGACCCTTAATCTGGCTCATATGGTCCCGCTATCGGCCGTATGGGCAGGGGAGGTGAGGGACCATCACTTCAAGGCGCCACCTCTATTCTTTGGCAAGACCGAGGGATCGACGCCGTTTCGGTTTTCCCTGCATGTCGGCGACGTCGGGCACACTCTTATTATAGGGCCAACCGGCGCCGGCAAGTCCGTCCTCCTGGCGATGATGGCTCTGCAGTTCCGCCGCTACGGCGAGGCACAGATCTTTGCCTTCGACTTTGGCGCCTCGATCCGGGCCGCGGCCATCGCAATGGGCGGCGACTGGCATGACCTTGGTGGTGCGGTCGCCGGAGAATCGACCGAATTTGTTGCGCTGCAACCGCTCGCAAAGATCGACGAAGTCTCCGAACGCGGTTGGGCAGCCGACTGGATTGCCTCGATTCTGTCCCGCGAGCGGGTCGACGTTACGCCTGAGGTCAGAGAGCACATTTGGTCTGCGCTCACGTCACTGGCTTCGGCGCCTGCCCTTGAGCGCACCCTGACGGGGCTATCGGTGCTTCTTCAGTCCAATATGGTGAAACGGGCGCTGCAGCCTTATTGTTTGGGCGGTCCATATGATCGCTTGCTCGATGCGGAAGGCGAGCACCTCGGCGGCTCCTCCGTCCAGGTGTTCGAGACTGATGGGCTGATCGGGACCGCGGTCGCTCCCGCCGTCCTTTCCTATCTGTTTCATCGGATCGAGGACCGTTTTGACGGCCGTCCGACCCTTCTCCTTATTGATGAGGGTTGGCTCGCCCTCGATGACGCCCATTTTGCCGGACAACTCCGCGAATGGCTGAAGACGCTTCGCAAGAAGAACGCCTCGGTTGTCTTTGCGACCCAGTCGCTTGCGGACATTGACGGCTCGCCCATTGCGCCCGCGATCATCGAAAGCTGTCCGACCCGAATCCTGTTGCCAAACGACCGCGCCATCGAACCGCAGATCACGGCGATTTATCGCCGCTTTGGCCTCAATGACCGGCAGATCGAGATCCTGGCACGCGCAACACCGAAGCGCGACTACTACTGCCAGTCCCGCCGCGGCAATCGCTTGTTCGAGCTCGGCCTCGGCGAGGTCGCGCTCGCTTTCACAGCCAGCTCCTCGAAGGCAGACCAGGCCCTGATCGACCGTGTCCTAGCCGAGCACGGCCGGGAGAATTTCGTGGTGGGCTGGCTCAAGGCGCGCGAGCTCGCCTGGGCCTGCGACCTCATTCCGCAACTTGCAAAAACAGGAGTCTCTAATGCGACATTTAACTAAGCTCCTAGCAGCGGGTTTGATTGCCGCTGCCATTATCCAGGTGCCACGAGAGGCCTTGGCACAATGGATCGTGTTCGATCCCAACAACTACGCGCAAAATGTGCTGACGGCAGCCCGCGAATTGCAGCAGATCAACAACCAGATCACATCGCTGCAAAACCAGGCGCAAATGCTGGTCAACCAGGCCAAAAATCTGGCGAGCCTGCCATATTCTTCATTGCAGCAGCTTGAGCAGTCGATCCAGCGTACCCAGCAGTTGCTCAGTCAGGCGCAACGCATCGCCTATGATGTCCAACAGATCGATCGCGCATTCTCATCGACCTACGCACCGGCTTCTTCGAGCCAGCCCGCCCAGGCGCTGATCGCGAATGCGCAAACACGCTGGCAGAACGCTGTTGCCGGCTTGCAGGATGCCATGCGCGTGCAGGCGACCGTGGTCGGCAATCTCGACACCAACCGAACCCAGATGTCGGCCCTCGTAAGTATGAGCCAGGGCGCCAGTGGTGCGCTGCAGGCGAGCCAAGCCGGCAATCAGCTGCTTGCGCTTCAAAACCAGCAGCTCGCGGATCTCACTGCGGCGATTGCCGCGCAGGGGCGTGCTCAGACTTTGGAGCAGGCAGAACGAGCGGCCGCCCAGGATCAGGGCAGGGAGCAGCTCAGGCGTTTCCTCAACCCGGGACAAGGCTACCAATCCACAACAGTGCAGATGTTCCACTAATGTCGACAAACAGACTTGAACGAATTCCGATACTATTGGCGGCGACGCTTGCCATCCTGGTTGTTTTGGCTTGCGCGATCCGGCTGTGCGGCGATCAAGATCAGGGCCTGCCCGAAGCGTCGATCGCGCAAGGACCGTCTGAGGCGACCGCCTCAAAGCTCGAGCAATGCCGCACTGTCGAATACGAGCAGACAGATGCTCTGCTCGCGTGCCGAAAGCTCTGGGACGAGAAGCGCCGTGAGTTCTTCGGTGCTGGCCGCGGATCCTTAGGGGGTCGTATTAGCGAAACTAATCCAGACGCATCATCGCCTCTGCGCGGCAAGGATGAGAGCCGTCTGCCCTCCGGCTATCCCTCCCTTCCCAACAATGACGAGTGAACGATGGGCGGTACTGGCGTCATCGACCAATTCCTGGAGACCTTTACCCGTTATATCGACTCCGGATTCGGGCTGGTTGGAGGCGAAGTCGGATATGTCGCAACCACATTAGCGGCGATCGACATCACGCTCGCCGGCCTGTTCTGGTCCTGGGGCGCTGACGAGGAGATCATCGCTCGACTTGTCAAAAAAACGATGTTTGTCGGTGTCTTCGCGTACCTCATCGGCAATTGGAATAGCTTGGCTCGGATCGTGTTCGAGAGCTTCGCTGGCCTTGGACTGAAAGCGTCCGGAACCGGCCTTTCGTCGGCGGACTTTTTCAGGCCAGGAAAGATCGCTCAGGTTGGTCTCGATGCCGGGCGGCCGATCCTTGAATCGATCTCGGGCCTGATGGGTTATGTCAGCTTCTTCGAAAACTTCGTTCAGATCACGGTTCTGCTGTTCGCCTGGATCGTGGTGCTGCTCGCCTTCTTCATCCTGGCAGTCCAGCTGTTCGTCACCTTGATCGAGTTCAAGCTGACGACGCTTGCCGGCTTTGTGCTGATCCCGTTTGGGCTGTTTGGAAAGACGGCCTTTGCCGCTGAGCGGGTCCTCGGCAACGTCATCTCTTCCGGAGTCAAGGTCCTGGTGCTTGCGGTCATCGTCGGCATCGGATCGACCCTGTTTGCACAGTTCACGGCCGGCTTTGGAGGCAACCAGCCAACGGTGGAGGACGCCATGGCCCTGGTCCTTGCCGCATTGTCGCTGCTGGGCCTCGGGATCTTCGGACCCGGCATCGCCAACGGCATCGTTTCCGGCGGACCGCAGCTTGGTGCTGGAGCTGCCGCGGGCACGGGTCTTGCGGCGGGAGGATTGGTTGCCGCTGGCGCCGGACTTGCTGCAGGCGGAGTTGGACTTGCCAGCGGCGCAATCGGAACTGCGGCAAGGGCGACCTCGGCAATCGCGAGCGGAACCTCTAACGCATTCCGAGCAGGCGGCCTCTCCGGTGTCAGTGATGCGGGCGCCTCAGCCGCGGCGAGTCCTTTGCGCTCGCTCGCGGCTCGGCTCGGCGGGAGCGCCGCGGCTCGTGGTGTGAGTACGCCAGAGGATTCAGGGGCGACATCTCAGGAGGCGCCTAGCTGGGCGCGCCGTGCAAAGCGCGCACAAGCGATCCACCAGGGCGCGACAGCCGCGACAAATGCGGTTCGTGCCGGCGATCACGCAAGCGGTGGCGCATCGGTCGATCTCAAAGAGCAAGAATAACGATGCCAGTTGAAGGCGTCCTTCATTCTTTCCGCGCCCGGCGGCACTCAGGGCGGCACGTGTAGTTTCAAGGAGATCACTGCATGTTCAAACGATCGGCTGTCCACTATGGCCGCACGCCCGAACCGGTCACCCCCTATCAAAGGGCAGCCCAGGTGTGGGACGACCGGATCGGCTCGGCGCGTGTGCAGGCCAAAAATTGGCGCTTAATGGCCTTTGGCTGTCTGTTCTTGTGCGCGGGATTTGCGGGGGCCCTCGTTTGGCAGTCGGCGCAGGGAACGATTACGCCCTGGATCGTCGAAGTTGATCATCTGGGCGAGGCAAAAACGATCGCACCGGCAAATGCTGCCTACGAGGCGAGGGATCCGCAGATCGCCTTCCATCTCGCGCGCTTTATCGAGCATGTGCGCGGCCTTCCGCTGGACGCCATCGTGCTGCGCCAGGATTGGCTGCGTGCGTATGACTTCACCACCGACCGTGGCGCTGGCGCGCTGAATGACTATGCCCGCAACAACGATCCCTTCGCCAAAGTCGGGAAAACACAAGTTGCCGTGGAGGTCTCAAGCGTCATTCGGGCCTCCGTGGACAGCTTCCGCTTAACCTGGACCGAGCGGCATTACCAGAACGGGCAGTTAGCGGCCACCGAGCGGTGGAGCGCGATCCTCACGATCATCGTTGAACCACCCCGCGACATCGAGCGGCTTCGTAAGAACCCGCTCGGCATTTACGTCAACGCGATCAACTGGTCGAAGGAGTTCGGATCGTGATGCCTCAAATTCTCGTGCCGAACCTCCAGAGATTCCGGCAAAGCGCCGTGTCCGCGCTCCTGATCAGTCTATGTATGCTTGGTGGCTGCACCACCTTCAAGCCGCCGCAGATCAGCTATGACGAGGAGATTCCGCCCTCTCCCGATCTGCCGGCATTGGCCGATGACCGACCAAAACCGCTCCACGTTCCACCCGCCTGGACGCCGGGGCGCGGCGGTAAGAAGCTTGAGGCCAAGGAGCCCGTCGAGCGGATCGAGAGCGCCAATGACGCTGCGCGCGTTGAGCCTCGTAAGGCGGGTTATTTTAATGCGGTGCAGGTGTTTCCCTATAGCCCCGGCGCGCTTTACCAGATCTACGCGGCGCCGGGACAGATCACCGATATCGCCCTTGAGCCGGGGGAGCAGCTGATCGGTTCAGGTCCCGTCGCCGCCGGCGACACCGTACGCTGGGTGGTGGGTGATACCGAGAGCGGCAGCAGTGATGCGCGCCGCGTCCACATCATGGTCAAGCCAACGCGTCCTGCGATTACGACCAACCTCGTCGTTAACACCGACCGCCGGACCTATCTGATTGAGCTCCGCTCTCGAGAAAAGCCCTACATGCCTTCGGTTGCCTGGTTTTATCCCAAACCTCGAACCGCTCCTGGTCAAACGGTGCCTGCCACGCCGTACATTCCGGATCCGGCCGAGCGCCGCTATCGTTATTCGATTGGGGGAGACAGCCCGCCCTGGCGCCCGATTGGCGCCTATGACGACGGGCGCAAGGTCTACATCGAATTCTCGCCAGGGATCACGCAGGGCGAGATGCCGCCGTTGTTTGTCATTGGACCTGACGGCAAGACCGAGATCGTCAACTACCGCGTCTACGGTAATGTCCTCATCGTTGATCGGCTGTTTGCGGCCGCCGAATTGCGGCTCGGCGGTGAAGGGCAGCAGAAAGTGCGCATCGCAAGAGTCGACGGGAGGTCGCTGTGAGCAATATGAGCGGAGATCCCGCGGGGCGCCAGGCGGGCCGAGCAGATGCACCCGTGGACATCACCCAGTCCTTGCGGCTGCGCCCCGAACGGCCGCGTGTGATTCGCCTTTCCCGAAAGGCGCTACTTGCTGGCACTGGTCTAGTTCTGGCCGTTGTCTCCGTTGCAGTCTTGTGGGCGCTGCAGAGACCTGAAAAGCGTAACCCGACGTCTGAAGAACTCTATTCGACTGACCACCACACCATTGCGGATCAACTTTCGACCCTGCCCAAGGATTATGCCGGAATACCCCACGACGTGCCACGGCTCGGACCACCTTTGCCCGGCGATCTGGGGCGACCAATCCTCGCAGCCCAAGCCCAAACGCAATCCGGCTCGCTCGCAGCCGACGCTGAACAGCAGCGCGTCAATCAGGAAACTGAGGCGGCGCGCACCAGCAAAGTGTTCGCCACGACTAACGTCCGCGCATTGGCAGCTACAACACCATCCAGTGAGACGCCTGCGAAGCCGACGACGTCTTCCGATAAAGGATTTGCGCAGAATGGGCAGGATCGCAAGCTTGCGTTCGTCAATGCGGCTGTAGATCGGCGCACCACAAGCCCCGATCGTCTGGTCAAACCAGCATCGCCTTTCGTGGTCCAGGCAGGATCAGTCATTCCGGCTGCTCTCATTACCGGAATCCGCTCTGATCTGCCCGGCCAGATCACGGCGCAAGTGACCGAAAGCGTCTACGATACTCCGACCGGGAGGGCTCAGCTAATCCCCCAAGGCGCGCGACTGATCGGGATCTACGATAGCCAGGTCGCATTCGGACAGTCACGCGTGCTCCTCGTCTGGACGCGTCTGATCATGCCCAATGGTCGTTCCATCGTGCTCGAACGTCAGCCTGGCGCAGATGTGGCTGGTTACGCCGGCCTTGAGGATGAGGTCGACAACCATTGGAAGGAGCTATTGGGAGCCGCGGTGCTATCGACTTTGCTCGCAGTTGGGACTGAGGTCAACTCCGGGGCAGACGCCAATAGCTCCAACAGTGACATCATTGCGGCGCTGCGACGCGGAGCCGGGGACTCCCTTAATCAGGCCGGACAACAGGTGGTTCGGCGCAACCTCAACATTCAGCCAACATTGACCATCCGGCCGGGGTTTCCGGTGCGGGTCATTGTCAACCGCGATCTCGTGCTCGAACCATATAGAGGATGAAATGACCAAACTGAAGATTGGTGCGATTGCAGATGACAAGCCTGTTCGGATCGCCATCGACTTGCCTGCTGCTGTGCATCGCGATCTGATTTCGTACGCTGAAATCCTCTCCCGTGAAACTGGCCAGAAGATCAGCGATCCGAACAAACTGATCGCGCCGATGGTGGCGCGCTTCATGGCAACGGACCGGGCCTTTGCCAAAGCGCGAAAGCGGCGTCACGCCAAAGATGACGAAGGGTAGCGCTCGGCCAACACCTTGAGGAAATTGGTCAGAGCCGGATTTTTGTCATCGCGCCACACCGCAGAAAAGCCGACGCGGCTTGGTCCCATGCCGTCCCGCAATTCCCGGTAGGCCAGGCAAGAAGAATTAGCGCCCACGTCGGATTCCAGCACGAGGGTGATGCCGAGGCCCATACTGACGAGATTCTGGATTTCTGCGCGACTGACGTCGCGATGCTCGATCCGCGGGCCCTCCGTCGAGATGATGAGTTTTGCATTTAGCAACGCTTCGACATCGCGACCCCAATCGTATTGGCTCATCAAAACGATTTGGCTACGCAAATCGGTCCATGAGATAGCATCCTGCCGAGCCAGGGGATGATCGTGAGGAAGAGCAGCAAAGACCCGCTCGCTCCAGAGGGGAGTGCTTGCGCTGCTGATATCGAATGAATCTCCTGCTGCAACATAGAGGTCAACCATGCCATTGCGGAGCGCGGTTGCTAATCGGGACCGAGATCGTTCGACGATTCCAAGTTTAACTTGCGGAAATCGAGCACTGTATTCGAGCAGCGTCGCACGGAGATGACCAGCGGTAAGCGACGTGGAGAAGCCGATGACAAAGCGGCCGCATTCGCCACGGTCGGTAGGCTTTGTCCTCGCGACGAGCGTATCCATCTGCTCGAGAATTGAGCGCGCTATTCGAAGAAAATCAAGTCCAGCTGGTGTGGCTGTAACCCCGGCATGCGATCGCTCGAAAATGTTTATTCCGAGTGAATGTTCCAGGAGCTGAATGGAACGACTGAGCGTTGATTGCGTAATGGAAAACCTCTCGGCAGCTCGGCGAAAGCTCCCATATTCGGCTGCCGCAAGTGCTAGCTGAAGTTGACCGAGGTCCAAATTGAGGCGCCGAATTCCGGCCCTTAGATCGGCGAAGCTTGTGTGTCGCACCATTGCAGCACCGTGGAAATCAAAAATCGAACAAATGAGATTGCTCTAAAAATGAAAGCGTCACCGGCCGGCTAGCCGTGGCCAGGAGGACGAATGGCTTTCCTTGCGCCTTCGTTTCTTGGTATTTGTTGGTGCGCGTGGGCGCTAGATTGGGTAAACATCGTCGTGTTTCTGCTTGCGATTGTGGCTTGCTGCCGATCATGCGGACCTGTGCGCTTCTCCGTCTTCCCGGGATGCCCATGCGCGGTGTACGATTTCTTGAAACGCAGATCTGCGCGCGCGAGTCGCGAGGACTCCGCTCGTTCAAGCTCGGCGTGGGAAATACGACTCGGCGAGTTCAGTCGGGCGGCGGAAGTGGGGTATTCAGGCAGTCTCCAACAAGACTGGTGTCCAGAGAACCAGCCCATCGAGACCGCCAGCAGCGCGTACCCTTTGAAGAGCTCCCACGGAGATTTCCAGGTGTCCTGCCACAGCGAGGGTGTCTCCGATATTGCAGGGAGCGGCGATACGGCAGAGCGGCCAGCCTGCGCGTTTCAATATTCTCTCCATCCGAACGTCGGTAACCGTGACGATGTTCTTAAGGCGTCTCGACAACCCGAATTCGATCATCCCCGCGAAAAGCTCATAAGTCGACTTGGCCAGCCCGTGTTCGCCCTTCGGAGCATGGGGAGAAGCATCAACTGCGAACCGGCTACTCTCCCAGACCAACGGGTCCGCCGGAGCAGGAAGCCCCCCAAGAACCATTGGAAACGTATCGCGCACCATTGTCGGTCCCATGGTCGGCAAAAGACGAACCGAACCTTCCACATGACCCTCAAGAGAGGCTTGGATGAGATAGGCCGGATGCAGCGCATCGAAATCGTCCATTTCCATGTCGCCGCAGGTCTGAACGCTCCACTCCAATCGTTGCTTAAAAACGCGGTAGCGTAACTTATACATGGATGCTAACGTGCAGGAAAACGCGCTGTACGATGACTCCGTAATAAGCTGAATCATGGTCCCCTCCCAAAGGAGAGGAGATTCTGGAGGAGCTGCGCGTCAACATCATCCCCTATAACTATGCGGGATCAGAGTCTTAATCTTGCCCATCTCGTTTGGCAGCGGCCAATCGGGCGACGGCCTGAACGACTTTACGAACTCCCAGCTTGTCTCTCGCACTCCTTAAGTAATGAGCCACGGTGTTGTGGGATATGCCGAGGATCAGTCCAATTTCCCAAACGCTTTTGCCCTTTGCGGCCCAATCCAAACATTCGACTTCGCGGGGAGACAGTACGATTCCGTCGATCGTCAGTTGACGCAAGAGCTTGCGGCGCACTTGCGAATGGAAGCATCTCGCTATCAGCTGAAGAACAGAGGCATTCAGATCGATGCACTTCTCGAATTGTGGTCGCCTTTGGTCAGTTGCAAAGGTCAGAGCAGCAACCGAGCCGTCTTCATCATGAATTGGGAGGGTAAAACCTAGCCGAATTCCAAATTCGCTGGCTTCAGCAAGAAACTGTCGTTGCTCTGGGGAGATCGACGTGGCAGACAAATCCAAGCCCCATCGGAACGGTTCGGTGTTCTCCAACGCGCGCGTGATAATCGGATCCAGACGTTCGTAGTGGCTGCCCACATAATGCGCGACCCATTTGTACGGATACGTTGATATGACCAATGGCTTTTTGCCAGCCCGCCGCGGCATGGCTAGATATGCAAAGCAAGGCAGATCAAGCTCGCTCGCGGTGATCGTCATCGCCTCTGCAAAGCCATCCGCATATTCAGCGCTCGAGAGGAGATCAATGTATCTTTGAAATATGCGATGCATGCTCATGCGCGACGATAACCGCTTTGCGGGACCAAGAAAGTGCGGAATAGTCCTGAATAGATGCGTGCTCGAAGGGGCCATCCCGGTGAGCAGGAGCTCATTCGTGTGAAAGTCAAGCGGGCGGGGTCAACTATCGTCTTACAATCTCTTCGTTCTTATTCCAGCGCAGTATCGGCGCATAATTGCCGTTCTGCCGGAGACAACGATGGTGGGTTATAGTTTCGCGCGTCGTTTCAGGTTCTAGTATTATAGTTGTTTTGCCGTTATTCCAATGGCGGTGGTTTGCAATCCTGCGTTGTTGCGCAGAATTAGTTGAATTTCGGCGTTGAGCTTCATTGTTACGTATCAGTGGCAGCTCCCTTGCCAACCGTCCATCGCATACCCAGAAGAAGTGCTCCCTAGAGGCGTTCGGCGGCCGTCCCCGTTTGAGCGAACTAGCGCGTGCGAATGCTCCGCTCGCTCTCGGTCCTCATCGCTGGTGGTTAATGGTCTCATTTTGTTATTTTAATCGAGTTCGCCTCAGTCTCGCTGATGAGAGTGGTTGCTCCAGCAGAGGCCGCGAACGGCGATGCTCGTAGAAGGTGCTAGGGTGCGCGAGAGAGCCGGTTGCCTGCATACTGTCGACGGAATGCTTCTACTAATCTCGCTATTTCATCTCCGCTATCACGTGAAGCTGCGGGACAGGATGGACCCAATCGTGAAGGAGAGTGAATATGGCGAGCCCGATCAGACACATCATGATGTAGTGGCAGCGCGCGGAGACACCTCGACAGGTTCGTCCCTGGCCTCTACGAAGATCATAGCCGACCTGCCGGGGGTTTGGGGCTTGGCATGCGGCTCCACAAGGCTGACCACAGAGTGTCGTTGAAAGCTCCATATACGATATCGGTTATCGTCTCAACTTTGCGAGGTGTTCATGGCGACGATCTTGCACGTGCGTTACCCACGCACGCTTGTTGGCACTTATCAATACGGCGCTCTCTTAGCGAGGCCGTTAGATGGTCGCCAGAGAGCTTGAATCCGGCAGATTCACACCGAGCATAGGGCCGCTTTGAGACTCGCGGTTGCATTTACGAAGACCAACGTGCATTCGATGCGCGTCGTTGATATGGAGATGTCAACACCGAATAAGACCTTTCGCAAGCACTGAGAGTTCGTTACGGCTATCATTATGGTACGAAGTTCAGATCCCTCTCTGCTGTTTTTGCCCATCGGTTTCAAGTTGGCTCCGATCGGCGTCTAATTCTTGGATATCCCTCTCCGACTCGGGGGCGTTGCAGGCCGAATACGCTGTTGCTATACACGCGAGCGGGAGCGAGGCGCCGCCGCCCAAGAAAGTTCTACCGCTCGCCTATTCCAGCTTCGAAACCTCTTGAAAACAGAGCCGATTGCCAGTGCTTTCGTTGGGCTAGGATAGCTGTTTTCTGCCTCATTTCTTTTGCGAAGCCTAGGACCGATCGACATTCATTGCATCCAGATCATGGCAGCTGCGAGATGGATGAAGCCGGTAAAGTTCGCGGTTCGCCTGTCACAGCGGGTAGCGAAGCGCCGGAAGTGTTTAAGCCGGTAGAAGCAACGCTCGATGCGGTTGCGCTGCTTGTAGGCGTCGGCGTCGTGCGGAATGATGATCCTGCGGGTGCGGTTTGACGGGATCACCGCCGTCGCGCCGATCCCGGCGATGATCGCGCGCAGGGCGTTGCTGTCATAGGCTTTGTCGGCGAGCACCGCATCGCCGCATTGCCCGTCGAGCAGCGCGGGGGCCTGGGTGATGTCGCCAACCTGTCCGGCCGTGACGATGAAGCGGAGCGGACGGCCAAGTGCATCGGCCAGCATGTGGATCTTGGTGGTCAGTCCGCCTCGGGAGCGCCCCAGCGCCTGATCTTTGGCCCCCCTTTTCCGCTTGTGGCCTGCTGGTGGGCGCGAACAATGGTGCTATCGATCATCAGATACTGGTTCTTGCGATCGGCGGTCAGAGCGGCGAACACCCGCTCCCAGACGCCGGCATGGCACCAGCGGCTGAAGCGCTGGTGCACGGTCTTCCACTTGCCGTACCGCTCCGGCAGGTCGCACCAGTGCGCGCCCGACCGTAACACCCACAAACATCCGTTCACGAACAGACGGTTATCCGCAGCTGACCGTCCCGGATCGCCAGCTTTGCCCCGCAGCAATGGCGAAATCTTCACCCATTGCGTCTCGTTCAACTCGTATCGCTTCGCCGCCATCATCCGCTCCATGTCGAATCACGGAGCTCTATGAATCAGCGATCAAACCGATTGGGAATCCTGAATGTCGATCGGCCCTAGCCGTTGGTTTTCATTCGTGTTGCTCCTCCGGACCCGCTGTTGGCCACGAGCAGCCAGGGCGCGAGAGAGGTACTCCGCCGCGGGACTCGGCCGTCCCCGGCCAGCTTCGATCGCAACCGCAACCGACTGCACGATTGCTGCAAAGCGCACCGCTGTCTGGATCGCGGGTGAGCCAATGTCGGCTTCCTGCAGCGGCCTTCCTCGCGGGCGTCCATCCAGGCGCCGCAGCTGTTGATGGCGGAGGCCGCCAGCGACCAAAGCTCCAAATCGACCCTGTCTGCGCCGAATCAGCCAGTCACATTCATGATTTGCCGCGGAGGACCGGTGTATTCGGACTTGAGGCGAGACGAACGAACAAGTAGCAGACGTTGTTCACCGCCATCACGCAAGCAGCGGATTTGCCACCGGTGCCGCCGTCGCTGCCATCACGATAGCCGCGGCGAATTCCCATTGGGGCGATTACCACGGGCTTGCCGGTCGCGCTTGCGGAGCCAACAACTGCCCGTATTTGCCGGGTGATAACAGCAGCTCATCAGATACTACGATGCCAGGCTCAGTCTGACGTCCTTGGCGAAATCTGGAACCTTGCTTTTGGATTGTCCGATCGATCTGGTGCCTCAGCCGATCTTCAGCGTTTCGCCCCCCACCTGGCGATTACAGGGGCAGAGCTCGTGGGTCTGCAACGCATCTAGCACGCGCAGGGTGTCCTTCGGGTTACGACCGACATTGAGATTGGTCGCATAGACGTGCTGGATGCTGTTGTCGGGGCGACGACGAAGGTGTAGCGATAGATGAAGCCCTCGGGCGCGCGCACGCCGAGTCCATCGACCAGTGTCCCCTTGGGGTCGGCGAACTGCCAGATAGGCAGATTATGTAGATCCTTGTGCACGCGTCGCCAGGCGAGCTTGCAGAACTCGTTGTCGTCGAACCACCCAGCACGACCGCATCACGATCAGCGAAATCCTGGTACAGCCGGGCAAACTCGGCGATCTCGGTCGGGCAAACGAAGGTGAAATCTTTGGGATAAAAGAAGAAGATTTTCCATTTCCCAGGGAAGCTCTTTTCGGTCAGCATCTCGAACGCGCTCTGCCCTTTTTCCCCCTGAATATGAAAGCCGAGCTTCACGCCGGTGATTCGAACGCCGGCAACTTACTTCCAATTCCGATCATACTGTCCTCGCAGCTTTGCTTCCCGTGAACATCAGCGAAGCAAGCCATATGCCATTCATTCTCAATATTGAATGTCGTAAGTGCAACAAAATTAGATGCTCGCCGGGCAGGCATCTAAACGCCATCGTTCCGGTTGAACAGTCCATATCGCGCGCGGGCATGGATAGCCTCAGAGCCCGCTATTCACTTGGTCTCGAAAGGCGCCCAAGGTTGCCTGGGCGGCGAGGCCGTACCGGCTCTGGTTCCTGTCGATCACTTCGGCACTAGTGTCTCGCGGCGCAGCCGCCGTCGTCCTCCTGGGCAGCGCGCGCAGGAGTCGAAATGATCGAGATCGAACTTTGCGGCCGTTGCGGCTGGGTTGACCGTGACGTGGGCAGCGAGTCGCTGCAGCGGGCCCTTGACGTTTTGTGATTGTCGGACCGGAAATGACGTGATGCGTACGATCGGCAGGGGTGAGAAGCCGAGTGTTCTCGACGGTCGCTCAGACTGCGACGCATGGACCTCGGCTGTAGCGATCTTGGCCCCTTAGACAGGACTCGATCGTGCGCTTGAAGAGCTTACGGAATCGCTCTTCCCCAGGCCACAGCTGGCGGATCCGTGTCAGCTCGAATGTGCGGAAGTTCTCACACGCCCCACAATCAGCAAGCCAGCGATGTCGACCTGAGTGCTCGCACGTCGGTTTGCGATTGTGCACGGTGCTCGTGATCCGTACCGCCACTTCGCGATCGATGCCGGGCTGACCGTTCTTCGCGCAATAGCACGGGCCACGGGCGCTCGTGGCACGGGCATCCAAGCATCGACCGACCTGTGTCGCGCTCGAAGGCCAGTCTTCGCTCGCAATGCCCTCGCTCGTGATCGCAGAGACAGCGTGCGCCGATTTGCGAAGTCGATCGGGCGTGCCGCCGCCATCACCTATAGCCCGTCCCTTAGCGCAATGGTGGCGCCCGCAGCCCGCGGGCGCGCCACTATGACAATGATCCACTCATTCTGATCAGCGCGAGGGGCTGTCACAGGATGGGCATCTATTACGAGGTATATTGACGCCTCACACTTCCGCGGAACCCATCCGTCTCTGCCATTTCCGGATTAGGTCCACCAAAGAACCAGATCCGGCCGAGCAAACCCGAAGAAGCAGTTCAGCAGAAGACGCCTTCCGTTCCCGGATTCTCGAGTGACCCCGTGAATGAAGCCGCCATCAATCAAAGCAATATCCCCGGCCTTCAGCACCAAGTCGCGATAAGGAATGCCCTTGAGATAAGCTGCCGAATAAGGATACCCGGTGGTCTCCACATCTTGCGACTTCCGGTCGGTGACTGTCGGCTTGTGACTCCAGATACGCAGTTCACCACCTTTCTCGGGCATGCTGAGATAAAGATTGAGTGCTACGACCGTGTTATTTGCCACCGCCGCGATTTCGTAATTGTCCTCGGCACATAGGACTTGAGCGACGTCGTCGTGAGGCTCCAAAGCGTACATGCCCGCGCCCGACCAACAGAAAGCGCGGCAAATATTGGCCTGACCGTGCTCTGACCGGGCTAGCCGCAATTCAATTCCCTGGTTTTGCAGCTCACCTTTCAACGCATCAAATAATCCGCGGACCGGATCAACCAAATCGGCAAAAAGTGCGCGGACGAACGGCCGCGCTTTTTCCGAGTCGCCGAAATACGTAGCAGCATCCTTTCTGTAGTGAGATGCGCCGATATATTGTCCAGGAACGCCATCTTTGCGTTCCTTGAGACCGGGATTATGACTAAAGTTCGCGGCGATCTCCTCAGCTAGCGCGATACCGAACGCTTGCTTAATATGCAGGCCGGTAATCTCACCTCTTAAGACTGATAAGATCTCCGCAGTGCTGATTGAACCGCCTCGTTCTCTGATGGCAATGGGCGAGATAGCCGGCGTTTGAGGTAACTGGGCTGTCACCATTAGCTTACTCCTGTAGTGCTTGGTCGAGGATGGCGAACCCGCGATCCAGTTCGTCATCCGTGATTGCTATCGGCGGGAGAACTTTGATTACGTCGCGATTTGGCCCTGAAGATTCGATCAGCAGGCCGTTTTCGAATGCGACATCGTGTACGTGGCCGACGATAGCCTGTGAACGGCACTTGAGGCCAGCCATCAGACCGCGGCCGCGCTTTTCTTCGATGGACCTGGGAAACTTCGCGACGAGATCGTCAAGTCGCCTTTGCAGTTTGACAGCTGTCCGCTCGACGCCAGCAGTAAAGTTCTTGTCGGACCACATTTTGCACATGGCGCCTGCAGTCACGAAAGCAAGATTGTTGCCTCTGAAAGTCCCGCTATGTTCTCCGGGATTCCATACGTCTATTTCGGGGCGAATCAAAACAATGGAGAGCGGATTGCCTAAACCGCTTAGGGACTTGGAAAGACAGACGATGTCCGGGTCGATCTTCGCGAACTCGAACGAGAAAAAATCGCCCGTTCGTCCCGCGCCTGCTTGAATGTCGTCGATGATGAAAACAACGCCGTGGTCGCGGCAGATGCGCTGAACTTCTGTCAGCCAAAGTGCGGATGCAGTGTTCATGCCGCCTTCTGCCTGGACGGTCTCCAGAATGATTGCTGCGGGCTTTTCTATGCCGCTCCCCGGGTCGCCTAGGACGTAGTCGATGTAACTCGCCGAGTCGAAGGAACCGTTGGCATAGCCGTCGTATGGAATACGGATCACATCGTGCCGAGATACGCCACCGAGCTCTCTGGTTGAGGCTGAACCCGATACGGCCAAGGAGCCGAGCGACATGCCGTGGAACGAATTTGTAAAAGCCATAACGCTCGAACGGCCGGTGTATTTTCGAGCTAACGCAAGCGCCGCTTCATTAGCGTTTGTGCCGGTCGGCCCAGGAAACTGTATTTTGTACGAAAGTCTCCTGGGTTTTAAGATTGCATCGACAAACACTTCAATAAATTCACGTTTCGCCGCCGTATACATATCGAGCGACAAAAGAATGTTCCCGCCGTTGAGATAATCAATTGCCGGTGCAAGAATCTTCGGGTTGTTGTGCCCATAGTTAAGTGCGCCCGAGCCCACAAGGAAATCAATATAGGATTTACCAGCCTCATCCCAGATCGTCGCCCCACGGGCCCTCGCAAAGACTGTGGGAAACGATCGCCCATAGCGACGAACGTTAGACTCATGAAGCGAGAAAGCGTCGATATTCATTCTCTAATCCATATGCACGCATCACATCCAGCGAGATGCCGTCTGAGCACGTGCGGTTCCTGGGGAAAGGTGTGGCGGCAGCCTCATCACGATGCTTTCCAAGCCGTTGATCGTTGGTTCAGGGTTGGCGAGTCCTTACGCGAGAAACGTGACCAACGAACCTACTAAGGCTGGTAGCCTTGCGCGATACAGAGCGATCTCTGCATCCTACCACATAGGCGCGTCGGCGATTTCGGCAAGCTGAATGCCCCCCTCGATTAGATGGAGATGTGACGCTCTGGACCGAGAACGCCGCTAAAGTCAGGAGGCCTAGATGAGTGGGTGCAGCTCTCTCCCCTAGGCTCAGGCGCCTGCCGCCTTTGCTTGCGGAAAGCGGCCGCAGCTGATTGCCGCAGCGCCGCTGATTGAGGAGCTTCTCCGTCCTCACCGCTGGTGTCCAGATCGGCGAACGGCCGTCAGCTGCAATTGTTGGACAAGCGATCCACCCTAGGTGCTTAGTCCCGGCATTTGCTGGAGGGAGGGCAAGCTTGAATTGTTCTGGCCGGGAAGTCCAGCATTTGCAGATCTATTCGTAAGGTGTGAGCCCGCCAGGGCTTTCAGCCGCCGAGCGTAGTCGTAGGCGGTGATGAAGTCGGGAAGGTGTGCCTCGAGTTGATCCGTGTCGGTCGCAATGGTAGCGCGGGATAGTCGTACTGAGTCAGACGGTCGCGGCCGTTGAGGCTAAGAATCAAGTAATTGTAGAGATTCAAGATTTGGCACGCGGAGGGCCAGATGAATCTCGATCAGGGCGGAGCTAGCGAAGCACGGTTTGCGGAGTATGTAGCGGGGCTTGGAAGCGTAATCGGTCACGCGGAGCGGACGAGGCCGCTACGCGACTATTGCACGGGCCTGATGTTGCCGGGCGAGCGCAAGAGCGTTGAGCCGATGGCGGCGCGGACGGCTCCGGCGCGAACGGCGGCGCAGCACCAATCGTTGCTGCATTTTGTCGCCAACGCCGCCTGGTCGGACGAGGACGTGCTGGCCCAGTGCGCGAGACGGTGTTGCCGGCGATCGAGAAGAGCGGGCCGATCGAGGCATGGATCATCGACGACACGTCATTCCCCAAGCATGGCAAGCATTCGGTCGGCGTGCACCACCAATATTGCGGTCAGCTCGGCAAGCAGGCCAATTGCCAGGTCGCGGTGTCGCTGTCGATCGCCAATCACGCGGCCAGCCTGCCGGTCGCCTATCGGCTGTACCTGCCGCAGGACTGGACCAAGGATCGTAAGCGCCGGAGCAAGGCCGGCGTGCCGAAGGACATCAAGTTCAAGACCAAGCCGCAGATCGCGCGGGAGCAGATCCGCTGGGCCTGCGAGAGCGGCCTGCCGCGCGGCGTCGCGTTGATGGATGCGGCCTACGGCAGGGACGCGCGGCTGCGTGCAGGCATGACGGAATTGGGCGTGCCTTACGTGGTCGGCATCGTGCCGACCATCTTGATGTGGGCCCCAGGCCACAGCCCACGGCGGATGGACAAACCGATGAACAACACCGGCCGCCGCGACGAGCCCGACCTGGTCTCGGCCAAAAAAGTGGCGCTCGGTCTACCGAAGCAGGCTTGGCGCACGGTGACATGGCGCGAAGGCTCGGCCGAAAAGCTGTCCTCGCGCTTCGCGCGTGTGCGTGTCCGCGTCGGGTACAACAAACTGATCCCCGAGAAGCTGTCACCTGAGTGGCTATTGATCGAATGGCCGGAGGGCGAAGCAGAGCCGACCAAATACTGGCTCTCCACGCTGCCGGAGACCATTAGCTTCGAGCGGCTCGTCGATCTGGCCAAGCTGCGCTGGCGCATCGAGCGTGACTATCAGGAGCTCAAGCAGGAGGTCGGGCTTGGTCACTACGAGGGGCGCGGATGGCGCGGCTTCCATCACCACGCAACTCTGTGCATCGCAGCCTACGGCTTCCTGATCGCCGAGCAGGCGACGATTCCCCCCTCAGGACCTCGTTCCTCCGCGCCGCTCCAGGTACCTCCCTTACCCGACAATTATCGACCCAGAGGCTCCGCCCACGCGGCCTGAACGCCATGTCCCGAACTCGATCGCAACCGTGCACATGCGGCTGATCCACGATCTCATCAAAATCTTGCCGCGATGTCCTTGCTGCGGGGCCATTGCCGCTTCACGCACGCGAAGAAACCCATGACGCAGTACAAATAGTCCCTTCCTTTGATCGTTCGGTTCATGCGCTCGATCTGGCCGTCGGTCCAGGGTGGTCCTGGTCAGCCGATGTTCGATCCCGTTCTCTTGGCAGCGCATATCGAACATATGCGTCGCGTAGCTTGCCGTCGGGCCGTCCGCGTAGCGGCGGGAAAGTAGACTGGATCCCATTGTCGGTGAGAAGCGTGAGGACTTTGTAAGATCGCGACTAGAGGTAGTGAAATGGACCCGATTTTGGGACCACGTGCTTAGTTGGAAGGGGCCGCTCCGTTTGATAGACACAGCGCATGATGACGACGAAGACGAGACGCAAGATCGACGCGGCACTGAAGGCAAAGATCGCGCTGGAAGCGGTGCGGGAGCGGGCGACGGTGGCCGATCTGGCCCAGCGCTATGAGATTCACCCGAACCAGATCTATGCCTGGAACAAGCAACTGCTGGAACAGGCGGCGCGGGCCTTTGACGCGGGTGTCGGGCGGGAGAGTGAGGAGGCTCGCGAACGCGAGATCGAGAAGCTGCACGCCAAGATTGGACAACTGACAGTCGATCGCGATTTTTTAGCGCGGAGGTCCGGAAGATGAGCGTGCCGGACTGTCGAGGAATGCCCGATCGCGCCGACATGGCGCTGTCGATCCGCCGGCAATGCATGTTGCTTGGCATCGCGCGCTCTGGGGTCTACCGGCCGCCACGGCCGGCCAACGACAACGACCTTGCCCTGATGCGGCGGATCGACGAGCTGTTCACCGCCTGGCCGTTCCTGGGCTCGCGGCGAATGACCGCGATGCTGAAGGCTGAGGGGCTTCAGGTCAATCGCAAGCGCGTGCAGCGGTTGATGCGCAAGATGGGCATCGCGGCGCTGGGACCAAGGCCGAACACGACGAGGCCAGCGCCGGCCACAAGATCTATCCCTATCTGTTGCGCAACTTGACGATCGACCGGCCAAACCAGGTATGGGCGGCCGACATCACGTATCTGCCCATCGGCCGCGGCTTTCTTTATCTCGTCGCCATCATCGACTGGGCGAGCCGTGCGGTTCTGGCGTGGCGGTTGTCGAACACGATGGACGTCTCGTTCTGCGTGGCGGCTCTGGAAGAGGCGCTGGCGAAGTACGGCACGCCGGAGATTTCAGCGCGATGCGAAGCATCGTCGCGACAACACCGACCAAGCAGCCAGTTCACCAGTGCGGCCTTCACCGGCGCGTTGGCGGGCGCAGGGATCAAGATCTCCATGGATGGCCGCGGTCGTTGGATGGATAACGTCTTCATCGAGCGGTTGTGGCGGTCGCTCAAGCATGAGGACATCTATCTCAAGGGCTATGCCGACGGCCGCGAGGTCAAGGCAGGGGTCGCGAGCTGGATCGCCTTCTACAACGATCGTCGCCTTCATCAGGCGCATGACTATCGCACGCCGATGGCGGTCTGGCGCGAACGGATGCAGGCGGCGAAGGCTGTGGACATGGTGGACAACGCTGACGCGTTGACCACATGCCCACAGCAACTGCAGCAGACAGAGTCTCTGGCAGCGTGATAGAAAGGGATCAGGAGCGGTCAGTTTCCAACTAACAAACCGGTTCAAGCGGTCCCGCTCCGCGGGTCCATTTCAGTTGAGCTTGCCTTCAGCGGCCTGGAGCTCGGCGACGTCGATAAGGAAATAGTCGCCCGTTAAGAAATCGGATTGAGTTGGGGTGGACAGGCGAGGGTTCGCCGTAGCAGCCCCAGGAGCAGGGCCAAGAGTTCTCCGAGCCAGGAGAGGACGCGGCGGAAGATACTATGGGGTGACCGGCAAAGCCGTGAGAGTATTGAGGCTGGTCATGAGCAATGGAGCACCCCCATGCAAAATGCGAACGATCTCGGCAGGTCTTCCACGGTCCTGGAACAGAACAGTACGCTGATCGCGGTCATTGAGATGAGCCTCTCAAGCTGGCTCGTCGCTGGAATCGTCCCCGGATTGGATCGTCATCCGTTGAAGAAGCTTGGCGCCGACGAAGACGCGCTGCTCCGGTTGCTACATCACTGGCGCGAGGAGGCCGCAAACGTTGGGCACGCGATCACACGTATAGCAGTCGGCTTTGAGGCCGGTCGCGATGGTTTTTGGCTGGCGCGGTGGCTGCGGGCTCGTGGCGTCGAGGCCTTCGTTATCCACTCAACAAGCGTCGCCGTCCCCCGCGAGCACCGGCGGGCTAAAACCGATCGTCTCGACACCGAGCATTTGAAGCGCGCTCTTCTCGGTTAGCTACGCGGAGAGCCGGACCATTGCCAAATGGCGGCAATCCCAAGTCTCGATGAAGAGGACGCCCGACATCCGAACCGCGAGCGTGAGAACCTTGTCAGCCATCAGACCAGCATTATCAATCGAATGAAGGCATGTCTCGTTCGCCTGGGTATTCGCAATTTCAAGCCGACGCTGCGTCATGCGTCAAAGCAGCTCGAGACGCTGCGCACGCCGGCAGGAGTGCTTCTCCCACCCAACACTATCGCCGAGATGCGCCGGGACGGCCCGCCTTCGCCTCGTCAGAGAGCAGATCAGGGAGATCGAGGCGGCTCGATTACATCGTTTGCAGGTTTCCGAGAGCGGAGCGCACGCGATGGTCAAATTGCTGGCGCGGATCATTGGCGTTGGAATCGAAACAGCGGACATGCTCGTGCATGATCCTCTCCCGGCAATTGAGAGATCGCAGAGCGGTCGCGCGTTACGCGGGCCTCACGGGCGCTCCCGATGAGAGCGACAGGCGAAGACGGGAGAAGGGCCTTGCACGCGCTGGCAATGGTTCCATACTCGCGTGGCCGACGCGCGCGGCGGTACGCGCAAGACCATGATCGTGGCGCTCGCGCGTAAATTGCTCATTGCGTTCTGGCGCTTGACGACGACAGGCGAAATACCTTTAGGGATCAAGTTACGCCCGCCCGGTAGCATGAACGCGCGACGCGACACCTCAATTGGGGCTTGGCGAAGCAACCGCCGAGCCCTGATACTCCGAGGTGGCGGTGACCCGCGCCACAACTTGGTCCATATGACCTCGCGGAAGAATGGGCCCGCTGCCCGAGCTTCGCTTGAGATGCGCATTGCTGCATCATGGTCGAACACTGCGTTCGACCGCATACAAGTACGCGGCGCGATGCCCGCTGGATATTGCAAGCTCCCTCGGAATGTCTCTCTGTTGCCATGCCATCCTGCTCGAAGCCTATCGCTATCTGAACATGGACCTGCTGAAAGAGCGCAAGATGGGGACGTTACGCCCTGCCGCCGGACCATGCTTAGGCCCACCAAGGGGATGGGCCACCCCTCTCCGCCGCGTCGCTCGCCAGTGCTGCGCCTGGAGCAAGCGAGCGACGGCGGCTCCGAGGGGATGGCTTCGCCGGACCCCACGATCAATTTACCGAACTTGACGCACACAACTGCACCCTCGGTACAAGGAGAAGAATCGCTAAAACTCTTGACAAGAGACACCCCATACAAGTTGTGGCCGGCGGCCGAGAGGACGACGTTAGCGGCGTCCCCGGCGCGGCCTTTGAGGTAGCACCGGCCGAGGTGTCCTTCGTTTTGAGGTGTCCGATGATGGGCTCAATGGCGGAGCGGCGGCGCAGCTCGCGCTTGATGGCGCCGAAGACGCCACGCTTCTGGCCGGAGATGAAGACGCGGCGGGGATTTTGCGCGTCGTGGCCGCGGTAGCCCTTGTCGACATAAGCCCGTTCGACCGCACAGCCGGTGAGTGTCTCGGTGCGGTCAAGGACGTCCCGCAAGGTGTGACCGTCGTATGGATTGTCGGGCAACGACCTGGCGTGCAGCACGAACAGGCCACCAGGAGCCCGGCGATTGTTGGTGACGATGGAGGCCTTCACCCCGAATTCGTAAGGCGCGCTGGCCTTGCCCTTGCCAATGCACTCCACCTCCGGAGCATGGAAGGAATAAAGCTTGAAGCCGCGCTGGCGCTGCCGCTGCGAGCGGATCTGCGTGGCCCGGCCGAGTGGGAGAGCGAATGCCTCCTCCAGTGCGGGCAGGCCCTCGGTCTTGCGGCGGATGTCGCGGATGATCCGGCCCAGCCGGCTGCGCAGGATACGCAGCTGTCGCTGATGCCGGTTGAACTTGTGTGGATGCCAGCCGTTTTGCAAGGGAAACTTCGAACTTCTTGGCGTGTGATCGAGGCGGACTTGTGTCAGGCCTTTAGGGTGCGGCCATTCACATGCCGCGGGCCGGTATGGTGATGCGCGGATCAGGCCCTAATCTGTTTGACGAGCTCGTGAGGCTCCCGTTCAAGCCCTGGTTTTCCTGACCCCGATCTGATCGATCATTTGCCCATGCGGTTCTTGCCTTCCTCACATCTCCGACGTACCGGCTTTAGGTGTATTGATAAATGATCATACCTACACCATCGCCGGATTCCGGTAGTCCTCCTGTTTCGTCAGCATGGCCCAGACAGCACGTGCCATTTTGTTGGCCAACGCAACTGCTACCAGCATACGCGGCTTCCTCGATATCATGCGAGCAAGCCAGGAGCCTTCGCGCGGGCCCTTTCGGGAGGCCCATTGCACGACAGCCATGGCACCGAGGATGAATAATCGTCGAATGTCGCGTTGGCCCATCTTCGAGGTCTTCCCTAACCGTTGGTTGCCTCCTGTCGACTTCTGCATTGGGACCAGCCCGAGCCAGGCGGCGAAATCTCGACCGCACTTGAAGCTCTCCATCGGTGGCGCAAAGGTCTCGACGGCAAGGGCGGCGATAGGACCGACACCGGGCATAGTCTGCAAGCGCCGCGATGTTTCCCCCTCCCTGGATAGCGCGTCGATCGTCTTCTTCAGTGCCTCGAGGCGGCCTGTCATCTGAGCAATTTGGTCCAGCAAACCACGGCAGATCTCGCGAACCAGATCCGGCAGCTCCGTGTTCTCGTTCTCGATGACCTCGATCAGACTGCGCAGGTGGCCAATGCCTTGCGGAGCAATATAGCCGAATTCATACAAGTATGCGCGCAATACGTTGACCACTTCGGTGCGCTGATTGACCAACTGTTCCCGGTGCGAAAGACGATGGCGCGGGACTGCTGTCCCTCGGTCTTCGGCGCGACAAAGCGCATGGTCGGACGTAGCGCCGCTTCGACGATCGCCTCTGCATCCGCGGCGTCATTCTTCTGCCGCTTGATGAAGGCTTTGACATAGCCAGGCGCAATCAATTTCGGCTGGTGACCGAGCCGAATCATCTCGCGAGCCCAGTAATGGGAGCTGCCGCAAGCCTCCATCGCCACGACACAGGTGGGGTGACCCGCCATGAACTTTACGAAACTGCAGACGCGTCAGCTTTCTCCGAAACACGACAGATCCATCGGCCGCCGCCCCATGCAGTTGAAAAACGTTCTTTGCCAGATCGACTCCGACGATGGTAACTTCTTTCATGGATTCTGCCTTTCCTTACCGGGCTGTCTCACCACAAACTTGGCACATTGCGATGCCGTCGGAGAAGGCTGGCATCCACCCCATCTGTTTGGCATGGCGTAACGGCCCGCCATCCTCGCCGCGCTTTTGGCCACGCGAGCATAGGACTGGCGCAAAGCCACCCCATGGCGCTGCGCCAGCCGCACCAGCTTCTCGCGCGCCCGGTTCAGAAGCTTCGCATCGGTGGGGAACGTCACGTTTTTGGGCTGAACCGTGGTATCGACGATCACTCGCGACAGCTCGGACGGCTTGATCGCCTTGGTCCTGGTAACAACCGACAGGCTCTCTTGGATCAGCGCCGCCAGCCGTTCCTCGCCCATCCGGTTGCGCCAGCGCGTCAGCGACGAGCGATCGAACACCAGCCGGGGCTGGAAGAACTCCTCGCCGCAGAAGTATTGGTAATAGGGGTTCTCGACCCACCGCTCGCAGAGCACCTCGTCGGACAGGTCGTAAGTGTGCTTGAGGATCGCCAGCCCTGCCATCAAGCGCGTCGGCAGCGGCGGCCGGCCGGGATCATCGTCGTAAACCTCGCCGAACCGCCCTTCCAGAAAGCCCCAATCCACCGTGCGGCCCAGCGTCACCAGCGGATGCTTCATGTCGATGATCTGATCGAGCCGCGAGCGGAAAAGATCCTGTTCTCCCGTCTCGCTCCGTTCCCGTGGCCGCATCGAATCCCCTCGCCAACGCCGTTCAAGGCGAGTGAATCACAAAGCAAGTTTGCAAGGAATCCCGCTCCAAAGGCCCACTTTCCGGCAAATCCAGTTACGCCAAAATGCCGTTTCCCGATTCCAAATCAATGGCTTGGGAATTCTTCACGGACGACGAAATAGCCGATCGGAAAGCCTTGAAGCTCCTTCTTCGAAGGCTCGCTACCTTCGACCTTCGCAACCGGCTGATTCCATGGCGCTGGAGGCACCGATGACCGCGTCAGATGCAGGAGGCACGGCTGCAGTGCATAGAGGCAATCGTCGAGAGCAGCAGCGTATATCGTTGGAAAGCGACGATGATTGCCTCCTTCTCTATAGAAAGGACAGTAGGCTTGCCGTCCTTGGAGCCTGTAGAGCGATCGGCGACCTCTCGCGCTGCATCCAATTCGCGACAGTCTTCTGGTTGATCCCGTAGCGCTTGGCGAGGGCCCTCAGGCTCTCTTGACTATTTTGTATTGCTCGACGGGCTGCCTCCGTCGCGATGGCGCAGCCGTGTAAAACTTGTGCCATATCGCATCATTCGAATCGTGCGACAAGAATGCACCATCAAAGCTTGGGACTAAACACTTTAGCGCGCCCACCTCGACGGCGAACTGAAATACTTGTTGGACCGCTTCCTGCATGCGCGGTGCGGTCTCGATGTGCCGGCGATTTGCGGTCCCGTGCAGCTAGCCGAGTCCATTGAACGTTCTTCGTACCAACCCACGAACGAAGAACTCGACCATCGAGGTGAAGTCAAACACCGGAATGCCCGTTGCGCGCTGAACCGCCGCGGCGTAAGGTGGGAATTCCGAGCACTCGAGGAGCAATATTCCAATCTCCTGCCGCTCATTGAGTAAATCCTGTGCCGCATTGACAATCTCGGTCTCAACCGCGCTGACGTCTAGATTGCCGGTTGCGGTAAGAAAAGCGGCGGCGAATGAGGGAGCGCCCTCGAGCCCGCGGATGACCACACGCTCGGAATTCGTTTGCAGCCCGGCTGTTTTCAATAAATTCGGGGTCATCAAAGACGAACTGGCTGTAATGATGCCGAGCGCCTTATCTCGCGGCAGCGCTCGTTCAAGAAACGGTCCGAGCGATAGGCTGGATAGGAGCACGGGTATGTCGGTGGCATCGCGAACCACGTCTTGGTAGCGAATCATGAATCCGCAGTTGGAGGTGATTAGTTGGGCGCCCTCGGCAGCGAGTTCTAAGGCTGCCTGTACCACGGCAGGCGCAAAATCCCCGGCAAGGACTCGTTCGAAACTGAGGCCAGACACCGTCTTGTACCTGACAGGAACACTCCATGTGCTAGCATTACCGACGCTGCCCGGGATGAATGGACGATTGAATGGGTCCTTAGGACGCTCGAGCTGCAAGATGCCAACCGGCGCGCCGTAGAACAACGGTTTCGGCTTCACTTTCGACGCGTTATGGGGCATGAAAGCTCCCTTAGATGTTCGAAATAGCTTCCGGACTTCCTCCGCTAGCGCCGGCCTGACCAGTCGCCAGGCTAGAACGCGTGGCGGCACCATCGCGCACCCGTTGCAGCACCCGCCAGGAGGTCTGGTTTACGCAAACAGAACCTCGCTGGATCTGTTTTCTGGTGAGTTCGGCGAACCAGCGACCTGTTTGATTTATCACGCCGAAGTCGGCGAAAGTGTACGTGATAGTGACGCGGGCGGGCGAGCCAGGGTTTGTGGGTGGCTTAGTTATTCATGACAATATAAACATCGAGCTCTTCCAACAACCCCTCCAACTTGATAGCGGACGGCGGTCAGCTGCAGGCGGATCAGTATATCGCTCAAGTGGGTCGGGAATAGCGGCCCGCATCAGAAGCCTCGTTCGACGAGTGCCTCGTACTCGCGAGCGCCCGCAGCTGCGCCGGCGACTGCGCCGCAACAGAGATAACGCGAGCTCGCCAGCACGATCGATCTTAAGTCAGTCAAGCCCGCAAAATGCTCAGGGACGACGACGCGACGGTTCGTTGCGAAAAGCTCAGCGCGATGCTTGCGCGAGTACCCCAGCGTAGCGGCGATCAGGTAGACGGAAAACTTATCGCCGCCGATCTCAAGCAGTCTTTCGCCAAAATCGATTTGCAGTCGCTCGTCAGGTGCTGTCTCGAACCGCACAGTGCGCGCGTTTCCGTCGCAAGCTCCTGCCGGTAGCCTGCACCGCGCTGCTAAACTGTGCGGCGGCTGACAATGATGCTCTCAGGTGCCACCGCCTGGCGGATCACGTCGGCGGCCGGACCAGACTTCGGAAATACTCAGGCTCAAAAAGGTCGGGTGTGGTAGCAAACGGATTGCCCGGGAGCTCGGGATCAGCCGCAACACGGTGAAGGACTACGTCGCGGCCGGCGGCTGCAGGCTCGAGCCGCGGGTTCCGAGTTATCTATAGCGGGACGAAACAATTTGCGCCCTGTCAACTACCAACGCTAGTAATTGATCGACATAAGAGAAGCATGTCTCCTTTCGAGAAATGAGCGTCGGGTATACCGCGGGCCAGCAGCAGGCGCGGGCCACCTGCAAAGAGGACGGCATGCAATGACATCAACAACAATTTTGGCGGCAATGGCCTTGATCGACGCTCTGGCGCGCCGCGTACAGAGATCCTACGCCAGAAATCCTACGCGCTTGGGTCTGCGTTAAACGTGGCCGCTGCTTTCTCGTGAAAGCACCTAATGAGCTCCCTGTGCTTTCTCGCCGACCGCGATACAAGCAAAACTTCAGGGAGCCAACTCGTCGACAAGGTCGAGTGCCTACTAGGCTTAACCTACTTCTCGTTGATAACGATGAACCATAGGTAGTTGGCCGCATTGGCGCCCTTCACAGAGAGTTGGCTTAAAAGAGCAGGCGAACAGAGGATTTCGCAAGATTAATGCCGTTCTACGGTTCTTGGTACGAGATACCTGCCTTCGACAGTGTTTCGCAGGGATATTCGCCAGAAGGCGAGATGCATGATTTGCGCGCTTCTCTCGGAGCCCCTCCTCAGCACGAATCTCAAAGGAGGGTGAAACGACTTTGTAGGAAGCCTCGTCTAGATTTCGCGTGGCTGCGAAAACTGACCCGCTGTTCTCTGGTGCCCGCGAACACGATCTACCAGCTGGACGCAGTTGTGAGGATGGCCCAGTTAGAATGGAGATGCAATATGCGGCGCAATGATGAGATGAAGCTCGGTCTGTTCCTAAGTCGCGCGGGATATCACGAAGGTGCATGGCGCGACCCGAGCGTTCCAACGAATGGCGCAGTTGATATCGACCACTATGCTCACCTAGCAGCACTTGCCGAAGGTGCTGCGTTTCACTTCGTATTTCTCGCAGATCACCAAAGCGTAACAGATGATCACGCAGCCATAGCTCGTGTAAGCCGAAACGATGGGTTCGAACCAATTACGCTGTTGTCGGCGCTTTCATCAAGAACACAGGACATCGGCCTTGTCGCGACAGCAACGACGACGTACTATCACCCGTATCATCTTGCTCGCATGTTCGCATCGCTCGACCACCTATCGCGGGGACGTGCCGCTTGGAACATTGTCACCTCGGCATTTAATCTCGAAGCACAAAATTTCGGCGAAAAGGAGCATCTTGATCATGACACGCGCTACGCTCGTGCGAGAGAATTCGTAGAAGTCGTCAAGGGTTTGTGGGACACGTGGAAGGATGACGCGTTCATTCGCGACAAACAAAGTGGTATTTACGCTGATATCACGAAGCTGCATATACTTAACCACGAAGGGATCTACTTTTCGGTCAGAGGCCCACTGAACGTCGCGAGGCCGCTGCAAGGCTATCCCGTTTTGGTTCAGGCTGGCTCATCCGATGCCGGTGTAGCGTTCGCTGCAGAAGTTGGCGAGGTCGTGTTCACCGCTGAACCTTTTTTAGAGAACGGTAAACGATATTACGCAACACTCAAAGAGAAAGCGCGCGCACTTGGACGGCAGGACGATCAGGTGCTAGTCATGCCGGGCATTGTCCCGATCGTCGGGAGGACAAAGCAAGAAGCGTCTGAGAAACTTCAAAAGCTACAATCGTATACGCATATCGACGTTTTAATTGGGGCGGCTGATCTTTGGCTGGGGGCTGTCACCGACCTGCGTTCAATCAATCTCGACTCATTGGTCCCCGAGACTTTGCCTCAGACGAATTCGATCCAGAGCCGTCAGAAGCTGCTCGTCGGCTTGGCCGTACGCCAGAAACTCACCTGGAGACAACTGATCCGATTGATATCGGACAGCAAAGGCCATCTGATGGTTGTTGGAACACCGGAGGAGATCGCAAACGCTATGGTGGATTCATTTGATCAACATGCGGCTGACGGATTCAATGTGCTGCCGGCAACGTTTCCTGGCGGATTTAAGGATTTTGTTGAGCTTGTTGTTCCCGAACTACGCCGACGAGGAAAATTCAGATTCAGATACTCCGGACCAACTCTAAGAGATAACCTCGGTCTTAACCGGCCGCTCAATCGGTTCACGCAGGCGGGTGTAAGCGGTGAACGAGTGTCCAAGGAGTAAGCCGCATCCGGTTTTTGGCGTGGCGGTATGTCCTGACATTGCCGCTTCCGGATCTCGGTCCTGGACCAGAAATTCGCGACATTTGGGGGGGCTGGGCTTGAGCATGTATCGGCAGAAGTGTTCAATGAAAGGGAGGATATCGTCGGCGGATTTGGTCCATTGAAATGGCTTGGATCTGCATTGTGATGACTGATGAAGTCCATAACATGTCTGCGCGCAAGCCTGGACGCTACGATAAATACCGCGGCGGATCTTCTTGTCGGTGATGCGCGAAGAAGCGCTCGACCTGATTGAGCCAGGACGAGCTGGTCGGCGTGAGATGGACATGCTAGCGCCGCCGTTCGGCGAGCAAGTTGCGGATTAGTGAGGCCTTGTGGGTAGCGCAGTTGTCCATAACGAGATGGACATCTAGATCGCGCGGCGCGGCGGCCTCGGTCTCCTCGAGAAAGCCACATTTCCTCCTTCGACATAGGCCCGGGTTGCGCTTAAAGCTCTTCGGGCTTTCTCGATCCCCAACTCCGCCAAGGTTTCCAGTCATTTGCCCTTACACAATAAGATGGGTAGGAGACGCGGCGGCTCAGGCCGCGAGCTTAGGCCGATAGAATTCTCCAGTCGTCATCATTGCCCAGATGATCCGAGCCAACTTGTTGACAACGGCGATAGCGACGACCCTGGGGCGACGCCGTTCAAGCAGAGCTTCGATCCAGCCGCCTCCGATCCGCGAGCGTGCCTTTGGGTACCGAACGACGCTACATGCTTCGATGATAAGCAAGTGTTTGAGATAGGAATCGCCCTGTTTTGTTATCCGGCCGAGCCGATCCTTCCCTTCTGGTGGAATTCTGCTTAGGCGCAAGCGAGGCCGGGAACTCTCGCCCAGAGCGGAACATGGACGGGTCCGGCACAGTCGCGGCGAGCGCTGTGGCCGTGATCGGGCCAATGCCGCGGATGAAGGAGCAACTTCGTCATCGGATGCGCCCTCTCGAGCTCGGCGAGCTCCTGCTCGACTGCTTCGATCTGCGACAAGCGCAGTCAGCGCCATGCGGGCATTGGCTGGTAGCGTCAGCCCGTCGCCATCCAGCATCGCCACCAAGCTGTCCACCCGTTGGCGTCCTTGATTGCTGAACGCGGCGCTGTTTACCTCGTTGACCCAGGCCCGGGCCATGATTGAGCGTGGCGGGCCGACTACAAGGATGCGTGACCTCACTCCCAGCTCGGATGGAAGACACCATCGGAGTCCGCGTTCACCTGCAACCCGCGACGATCTGGCGCTGCGCTATGCCGATGGCTCCGCACCAGCTCCCGTCGCTATCGCCGTCGAATTGGGCAAATCCACCAACGAACTCAAGACTGGACAACACTTGCGGGCAAGATCAAACCTCAAGAGTCTCGCCGCGATAATCCGCTTACCCGGCTAAAGCATGATGAAATTAGCTTCGATAACCTGAGTTTTTGAGATAGTTCGCGCATTCTTCGGGTGTGAAGGCGTCAAGGAGCTTGCCGATAGCGGCGCAGACCGCATCGACGGTTCGTGCGGCAGCCTTTCGGAGCAGATGTTTGAGCTTGGCACAGACCTGTTCGATCGGGTTCAGGTCGGGTGAGTATTTTGGGAGGAAGAACAGCTTGGCTCCGGCGGAGCGAATGAGCTGGCGCACGGCTTTGCTTCTGTGGCTGCCGAGATTGATGGGGTGGACGCCCCCTCACGGCATCGCTGTGCCAAAGTGGTGTCGACCATCACTTGAACGGAGGCGTCCATGTCGGAAGATGGCATAATCGGGTTGGATATCGCGAAGAATGTGTTCCAGATGCACGGCGCGGATGGATCAGGAACCGTGCTTTTCCGCAAGAAGCTGCGCCGGGATCAGGTCCTTAAATGTCTTGCCGCGCAGCCGACTTGCACGGTCGCCATGGAGGCCTGCGCCAGCAGCCACTACTGGGGGCGCGAAATCGGGAGACTGGGGCATGCGGTGCGACTCATTGCGCCAGACTATGTAAAGCCTTTCGGTGCGCCCCGACGTGGAGGAAGGATCCACCCAGAGAGTTGTTGATTGATCTGGTAGCTGACGGGTCTGGACGAGCAATCGGACGGATCGAAGCCTCGTGACAAAGGTCGCTTTGGGCGGCCGAGCAATCCAGCGGGGCGTAACGTGAGTGAAGCCTGAGCACGCCTCGAAAGTTACGATGTGGACGCCGACCCGATCGTATGGCGGGGAAGGCCGCGCCGACAGGGAAGCAATCGACACATGCACCTGTCTGGTCCACCGGGGTAATGGGCATGGCACGTTGGAAAGGTAATACGGGTAATCGGGGGAGACCCGCCTCGGTCGGAGGTCGCACCTTCGACATCGAGTAAGTCGATGGACCGGGCGGGAGTCGGACAGGGACGTAAGACCGTTGATGCCGGATGCCGGCGGAGGAAAGGACCCTGACTTGTGGTGTGCTTTTGAAGATGGTCAGGACAGGGTGATTGGCGATGAGCCTCACCAACACCTGAAAAGATCAGGAACCTTCAGAGAAAGCTCTATTGCAAGGCGAAGGCGGAGCCTGACTTCCGCTTCTATTTGCTTTACGACAAGATCTGCCGAGAGGACATGCTGCGCCACGCCTACGAGCTGTCTCGCGCGAACGCGGGAGCTCCGGGCGTGGACGGGGTGACTTTCGAGCAGATTGAAGCGTCAGGTATGGAAGCATGGTTGGCGGGACTGCGCGAAGATCTCGTTTCGAGGACGTACCGACCCGATCCGGTGCGGCGGGCGATGATCGCAAAGCCGGGGGGAGGCGAGCGTGCGCTCGGCATACCCACCGTTCGGTGTCGCGTGATTCAGGCTGCCGCCAAGCTCGTGTTGGAACCAATCTTCGAAGCGGACTTTATCGGCCGCGACGCAGCGCGGTCGATGCCGTCAGGGAAGTGCACCGGCTTTTATGCCGGGGCTACACGGACGTTGTTGATGCTGACCTGTCGAAGTACTTCGACACGATTCCGCATTCGGACCTCCTCAAATCGGTGACCCGACGCATCGTCGACCGGACTGTGTTATGGCTGATCAAGCTGTGGCTGAAGACACCGGTTGAAGAGCGGGATAGCAAAGGAGGCCGGCGCATGAGTGGCGGCAAGAGCAGCACGAGTGGCACCCCTCAGGGCGGTGTTCTCAGTCCGTTGCTCTCCGTGATCTACATGAACCGGTTCCTGAAGCACTGGCGTCTCAGCGGACGGTGCGAGGCATACCGCGCACACGTCATCTCATATGCCGATGACTTTGTCATCCTCAGCCGCGGGCATGCGGAAGAGGCTTTGGCATGGACAGAGGTGGTGATGACGAAACTCGGGTTGACACTCAACGAGGAGAAAACGTCGGTGAAAGACGCCCGGCGCGAGAGCTTCGACTTCCTGGGCTACAGCCTCGGACCTCGTCGATTCCCGAACGGGGGGCGGTGGTATTTAGGAGCCGCGCCGTCCAAGAAAAGCGTGCAGCGGATCAAGAGGAAAATCAGCGACCTGCTGGTGCCGGGCAACATGGGCGCATGGCCGCAAGTTCGAGCAAGCCTCAATCGCCTCCTAGGTGGTTGGGCGGCTTACTTCAGCTATGGTTCACTTGCCTCGGCTCACCAAGCCGTTGACCGACACGTCTATGACCGCGTGCTCGCGTTTCTACGCAGACGACACAAAGCGCCAGGACGAGGCGTCAGACAATTCTCTCACGAGTTCTGTGGGGACACTGGCGTGCTTGTACTGAACCGCGTGCGTAGGAGGTCGCCGACGTGTGCCTTGTGAGGAAACCAGTCGGGAAGCCGGATGCGGGAAAACTGCCTGTCCGGTTTGATGAGCGGGGAGAGGAAAGGTAACTGTGCCGCCGCGCCTCTCCTCGACTCCACTAAAGCGGCAGAAGAATGATGCCGCCGATGCGGAAGCAATCTGCGAAGCCGCCCAGCGGCCGACGATGCGTTTCGTGGCGGTGAAGAACGAGGAGCAACGGGCCGCGGCCATTGTGTTTCGCGCCCGCGACCTCCTGGTGCGTCAGCGCACCCAAACCATCAATGCGCTCCGCGGCCATCTGACCGAATTTGGGGTGGTGGCGGCGCAAGGTCCCTCCCATGTTACCAAACTCGTTTCCGCGATCATCGGCCATGACACAGACATTCCTGAGTTGGCCCTAGGTGTTTAGTCCCGGCATTTGCTGGAGCGGATTAAGTTTGAATCGTTCCGGCTGGGAAGTCCAGCATTTGCAGATGTATTCGTAAGGCGTGAGGCCCTTCCGGGTCTTCAGCCGTCGAGCGTAATTGTAGGCGTTGATGAAGTCGGCGAGGTGAGCTTCGAGCTGATCGTGTCGATCGTAATGGTAGCGTGGGACGGTGGCTTCCTTGATCGTGCGGTTCATGCGCTCGACCTGGCCATTGGTCCAGGGATGCTTGATCTTGGTCAGCCGATGTTCGATGCCATTCTCTTGGCAGTGCAAATCGAACATATGTGTCACGTATCGTGCCGTCGGGCCGTCCGCGTAGCGCGGCGGGAAGGTGAACTGGATCCCATTGTCGGTGAGAATCGTGTGGATCTTGTAGGGGACAGCCGCGATCAGAGCTTCGAGGAAGGCCGAGGCAGAGGTCCTTCCCGTCTTCCTGACTAGTTGCACGAAGGCGAACTTGCTCGTGCGATCGATGGCGACGTAGAGGTAGAGCTTGCCTTCAGCGGTCTGAAGCTCAGCAATGTCGATGTGGAAGTAGCCGATCGGGTAAGCCTTGAACTTTTTCTTCGGAGGCTTGCTGCCTTCGACCTCCGGCAATCGGCTGATGCCGTGGCGCTGGAGACAGCGATGCAGGGATGATCGCGTCAGATGCGGGATGGTCGGTTGGAGCGCATAGAGGCAATCGTCGAGCGGCAATAGCGTATGCCGCCGGAAAGCGACGATGATCGCCTCCTCCTCGATGGAAAGCACAGTCGACTTAGCGTCCCTGGGGCCTGTCGGGATATCGGCGACAGTCTCGCGCTCCTTCCACTTCGCGACAGTCTTCTGGTTGATCCCGTAGCGCTTGGCGAGCGCCCTCAGGCTCTCTTGACTATTTTGTATTGCTCGACGGACTGCCTCCGTCGTGGTGGCGCAGCCGTGTAAAACTTGTCCCATAGCGCATCCTTCGAATCGTGCGATAAGAATGCACCATCAAAGCCTGGGACTAAACACCTAGACCGGTCCTACGGCTGCTCGTCGAGCAGTTGCGATCGCTGAACGAGAAGGTGGCGCTGCTCGACCGAGAGCTCGCCCGGCGCGCCAAGGAGGATGCCGAAGCGAAGCGGCTAATGACGATCCCAGGAATTGGGCCGATCACGGCTACGGCGCTCGTTGCCCTGGCGCCGACACCCCTGGCCTTCAAGAGGGGACGCGACTTTGCGGCATGGCTGGGGCTTACCCGCTGCAGCGCTCAACCGGAGGCAAGCAGAAGCTCGGCGAGACGTCACGTATGGGCGAACGAACCCTGCGACGACTGCTGATCATCGGCGCGAGCGCGGCCGTGCGCTGGGCAATGCGCAAAGGCTCGACAGCGGATCCTTGGCTTGCGCGCATGCTTACCCGCAAGCCGCCTTGCTGGTGATCGTCGCCCATTGATGGCGAGAGGCGGAACCTATCGGGCTCCGGCTGCGGCGAAGTAGTTCCGCGGCAGGGACCGTGAGAGTGTGAGAAGGTCAACCGGAGAGTATGGCGCAACGGTTACGAGACAGGAATCGGGAAAACCAGATCATGGATACGCGCCTCGAGCACGCAAAGTTGAATTGGACCCGTTCCGCGAACTCCCATACGGGCCTGCGGCATGTGACAGCCGCAGCAAAAGGCCGGACACATGTCAGCACCCGACCACGCTCCGCGTTCTTCGAAAGATTCTTCTTGCACCGTCGCCGGGACGAAGTGTTGGCAGGAAGGACCTTCGCCACATAGGTCCGAAAGCTCTCGCCGTCGATCGGTCCCTCGATGAACCACGGCGCATCGATCCGATCACGGCGCAATGCGGCCAGGAAGGTCATGGTCTTCCAGCGGCCGTGGGGAACCTTGGTGGGGAGTCTGGGCCAGCGCGGAGCCCATCCCCACAAAGGGGCCATGTCGGTCGGGTTCGATGAAGACCAGCCGCTCAGCTTCAACGCGACCTTAATACTTTGCCCACTGGACTCGCCGCCGCGCCACGTCGGGCCGATCGCGTTCGCCAGCCACCATGCTTTCCTAAGAAACGGCGATGCTGGGGGGTGGGTCTATGGGCTGGAGTACAAAGCCGAAGGCCTTGGCTCGCCGATGCAGATTGGCAATCACCCGCGCACGGTATCGGGTCTCGTAGGAGGACGCGCCCGGATCTACATAGTGCATCCCGTGTTGCACCGCGTTGTAGAACAGCACTGCGATCTTGCGCGCCGTGGCGGTCACTGCCTTGGCCTTGCCGATGCGCGCTGAGAGCCGTCTGTAGAAGGCGCCTAGCGCTGTATCGATTCGTCCCACGGTTGCCGCAGCAAGCCGCAGAAGCGCCGCGGCTCGATTCCCCGAGCGGCGTGTGCGCGCCGAGAGAACTTTGCCACCGGAGATCTTGTTGCTCGGGGCCAAGCAGAGCCAAGACGTAAAGTGTTTTGCGCTCGGCCAAGCGGAGAGGTCGTCGCCGCACTCAGCGATAAGCTTAAGCGCGAGGTAGGGGCCGAGACCGTCGATCTGGGTAACGTCCTTGCCGAGTAGCGCTAAGAGCGCTGCGCGGACATCAAAGAGCATCGCATTTTGTTGATGGGATCTATTCTGACGTGCTGCTGGCAATTGACCTCCTTCGCGACCATGAGGGACGCTGAGCTCTTTCAACAAGACCTCGATCCGAGCGTCGCAGGCAAATGCCTTCTGCTGGTACGTGTCGTAGAGGGCGAGTGCCTGTTCGAGGGCAAACAGGTGCTCAACGCGGTAGTTACCGGCGAGCGCTTTCTCGATCGTCTCGACACTGGCGTGGCAACGCCGATCCCGCATGCGCGCCAGCACTGCCGGATTGCGCTCGCCGGCAAGGATCGCGCGGATGATCCGCAGCCCGGTCACACCAGTAATATCGGTGACGACGTGATGGAGCTGCACGTTCATTTCAGTCAACGCCTTCTGCTCGATGCCTGCTTTCGGTCAATCGCTCAGCGAACTTTTGAAAAACCCGATCCATCGTTGATGCCCCCGTGGGCCTCCCTCGTAAGCGCCACCAGCATTATCGGATCGAGCATCGCTGCGAATGGGGCCAAACAACGAAGAAGTCGATCTATTCCGGCGTAGATCAATCTTGATGGCGAGTCTGGATCAGTAGTGTTCGGGCCGTATCGGGTCGGTCGAGTTTCCCGCCGTCCCTCTGTGGTATCATCGTTTGCCAACTCGGCTATGTCTGGTCGTCTGTTCGAAATCCTGCGAGCGAGCGCAGAAGTTCGCCGGATTACTGCGCTCATTGGCCTTCCGAGTTGCAGGTTTATACCGTTCTTCCAATTACAAAGAGCCGCTCACCACGGAGATTGCAAATGAAGGTCGGTGTTCCCAAGGAAATCAAGACGCACGAATACCGCGTGGGCCTGACGCCCGGTGCCGTCCGCGAATACGTGGCCGCTGGCCATAGCGTTTTGGTCGAGAACAACGCCGGTGTTGGGATTGGCGCGACAGATGACAATTACCGCAAAGCCGGTGCGACGATCGCGGCCTCTGCTCGCGAGGTGTTCGCGTCGAGCGAAATGATTGTGAAGGTCAAGGAACCACAGCCATCTGAATGGACTCAACTGCGAGAGAACCAGATTCTCTTCACCTATCTGCATCTGGCTCCGGATCCCGAGCAGGCTAAGGGCCTCATCAAATCGAGTTGCACCGCAATCGCCTATGAAACCGTGACCGACGCGCACGGTGGACTTCCGCTGCTTGCCCCGATGAGCGAGGTTGCGGGAAGACTTGCGATCGAAGCAGCAGGTGCGGCGCTGAAGCGGTACGCTGGTGGACGGGGACTACTGATTGGTGGCGTGCCAGGCGTGCCACCCGCTCGCATCGTGGTGATCGGAGGAGGCGTTGTCGGCACTCACGCTGCCCGGATGGCCGCAGGCTTGGGCGCTGAGGTCACGATCCTCGACCGTTCGATTCCCAAGCTTCGCGAGTTGGATGAGCTGTTCGAAGGGCGAATTCGTACCAGATTCTCGACGATAGACTCCGTTGAAGAAGAGGTATTTGCGGCGGACGTTGTAATTGGCGCCGTTCTCGTTCCCGGCGCGAGCGCGCCGAAACTTGTCAGCCGCGGCATGTTGAGCTCGATGCGCAAAGGCTCCGTGATCGTGGACGTAGCCATCGATCAGGGCGGCTGTTTCGAGACATCGCGGGCGACGACGCACGCTGATCCAACCTACGAAGTGGATGGCGTTATCCACTATTGCGTCGCAAACATGCCGGGAGCTGTCCCGCTCACCTCAAGCCAAGCACTAAACAACGCCACGCTGCCTTTTGGTTTGGCTCTCGCCAATAAAGGATTTGCAGCCGTGCTCGAAAATCCCCATCTGCGCGCAGGCCTGAATGTCTATCGGGGCCGGCTAACCTATAAGGCTGTCGCCGAGAGTCTTGGCCTTCCCTTCTCACCGATCGAACAGGCTGCGGCCTGATCCCAGAGGTCCCCTACGGGACGTTTTCTCCCTGACTTGGCGGGCCACTCTTCGGAGTGGCCCCTTTTTTGGAGGAGTCTACGCGTTTGCGCAATCTGAAGAACTTGTACCCAAATCCCGCAGCTGAGCGAATCTTCTCGAAACTTGCTCCTGCGAGCGCGATCTTCAATTCTGAGGCGAGCCGGATGCGCGTTTAATTCCAATTGAGAACGCAAGGTTTCTTCGTTCCTAAAGAGTGGTTAGTGGCTGCCGCCGTGCTTAGAGTTGCAGGGCAGAACTTCCCTTGCCGCTTGATCGGGTACATCTTCCTTCCAGCGTACCGATCCGAAAGGGCGCTCTAGCATGCGGCGCACGCGCACGCGCTCAGGGCCGAGGTGAAAAGCAATGGCCTGCTGTTCCGTCGCGCGCTCGGCTCGCGTTGAGCGGTTGCGCTGACGCAAATAATCGAGCCACGTAGGACAGTGATAGCGCTCGGTCTAGAATTCCGGATCGGCGATGTTGCGCGCGATCGACCAGCCGTAGGCGCCGTTGCGCTGGCGAAACAGCTGTACGTCCTGCATCACATTGTGAAAGGCCCGCGCATTTTCCTGCGCAACCCGATACTCAATTTCGACGATCAATGGCCCGCTGCGTTTGGTCAGCGGCAGCCGAACCTCGGGATCTGCCAACACCTCCGCCTCGTCGCCCCCCGAACGGATGCGCGGAACAGGCAGCCAGAGACCTAAAAGGGGCGAGACCAGCATCAGAGCGGCTGAAACCAGGAGTGCGGTTTCAACTCCGGCGGCATCGGTCATGTGGCCCCAGGCCCAACTGCCGATGGCAATCCCGCCCGAGCTCGCCGCTTGATAGGCTGCCAGCGAGCGCCCCGCGACCCACCGGGGCGCCGATAGCTGCACGCCGATGTTAAACAGCGCCCATGTCATCATCCATACGGCCCCCGCGAGAACAAGCGCGGCCGCGGTCAACACGAGCTCACCGCTGAGTGCCACTGCGGCAATGGCCCCCGCCATGGAAAGCGCGCAGGCGCGGATCGCCGCCTCACCACTCATGCGGTTGCGGACTTCTCCGACATACAATGCACCAATGACCGCACCGACTCCAAATGCGCTGAGCAGGATACCATAGGTCTGGGCATCGCCATGCAGGACATCACGCGCAACTAGAGGCATTAGGGCAATGATCGCGCCACCGATCACGCCGGTTACCATCGAGCGAGTTAGAACGATCTTAATCGAGGGTGAATTGGCAATGTAGCGTACGCCAGAAACGATGGCGCGGTTCAGCTTTTCGGGGGGCAGACGCGGAGGCTCGGAAACGCGCTTCCACAGAAACAGAGCAAGCATTAGAGGCATATAGAGCAACGCGTTGAGCGCGAACGCAGCCACTGCGCCCGCGGTCGCGACGACAAGGCCGCCGACCGCCGGGCCCACGCTACGTGCGATATTGTAGCTGATGCTGTTCAGTGCCACAGCCGCGGGAAGTGTTTCCGAGGATACCTGCTCGCCGACCGAGGATTGCCAGGCCGGATCCATCATCGCCGCGCCCAAGCCGACTACGAAGCACAGGGCCAATAACGAGTCCGGCGTGACTAGACCCAGCCAGGCGAGCATGGCCAGCGCAGTCGCGCCCGCGAGCGCGATACCGAGGGAGATCAGCGTTACGATTCGTCGATCGTACATGTCGGCGACGGCACCCGCAGGAATGGAGACCAGCATGACCGGCAACATCAGCGCGGTCTGAACCAATGCGACCTTGTCAGCCGACGATGTCATCTGCATCATAGCCCAGGCCGCGCCAACGCTCCGTATTAAGGCGCCAAGATTGGAGAGCAGGCTCGCTAACTAGATGCGTCGGAAGGTAGTGTGGCGCAGTGGGACGGTAATCCCGCCGGTGATGACTAACCGAGGTTTGACTAAATCGATCATTTACAATCCAACATCGGGATTTTGGACCAGATCGACGAGGAAACCGTGATCATCAGCGCCGGGCTAAGGGTTTCTTCACTGTCGCGCAACTTGCGCAGTTTGCATTCAGGATTTCCATAGAGCCGGCCAACTGCCTCACGCATCCAAGTTGATCCGCAATCGGCTCTTGGCGTGCGCGACGCCGACTCATGCGCTTTGCGAGGTAAGCTTGGGCGCGGCTTGCGTCGGCTTATCCTGGTCCGCATGGCAGCGCAGCTGCCCAGATATGATACCTCATTTTTGCCGGGAGCTTTCCGCGACCAGGCACGGCAACTCAAGTTCGACTGCAGTCTTGACCTTGAAATTGATGCCGCTGCTGTAGCGAGTGAAAAAAACATTGACGTCCGGGTCGCCTTGCGACGCTGTTCCCTTGTGATCAGCCGAACCTGGACGAAGCTCGCTGAGGTCCTGTGCTTTGACTGGAACCATCGGTGAGCCGGTGACATAACCAAGTGAGCCGCGATCTAGGCGGGATTGCCCTCTCTTCTGGCCCCCCGAGCCGCACAGACTAGAAAAATAACGGTGCGGATTCCTTCTTTCTTGGGATGCGTCAGCGAGGAAAAAAAGCGTAGACGCATACTGCGGAGTGAGCGAAGCCAGACCTAGTTTTCGGAGGGGGGCTCGATCGGAATGGCAAAGCTGACCTTTACCCGATCTACTATGACCATTGTCTTGAAACCCTTAATATTCGGATTTTCATAAAAGAACCGTCTCGTGAACTGCTCATAATCTTCCATGCTGCGCGCGGTAATGTACAGTACGAAATCTGCGTCGCCGGTGACGTAAAATCCATTAACGACTTCAGCCGACGATTTGATGGCCTTCTTGAACTTGTCAATGATGTCTGCCCGCTCCCGCTCTAGACTGACCAGCACAAGCATCTGAATAGATCTTCCCACCGCCTTGGGAGAAACGATCGAGACATCGCCCTCGATGATGCCCTCCGAGCGGAGCCTTTTTAGTCGTCGTTGACACGCGGTAGCGGAAAGCCCCGCCATTTCGCCGATCACTTCGGACGTTAGGCGATTGTTCTTTTGCACAATCTCGAGGATGCGGGCGTCCGTTCGATCATACTGCATGGTTGCTCCCAACCTTTAGGTGAATTGCGGCGACAATTGCCTCAGCGGTGCAGGAAATAATCCGAAGTTCGGCACATGCGACGCAAATATGTATGCAACACCAGTATCCTGAATGCATGTGCATTTCAACAAAAGGCCGCTTGGGCACCCAAGCCAACTGGCGGCCGCTGCAAGCATCGTGGCGAATGGCCAGCGCCCTAGGGCGGGCCTTCATGAAAGCTGCTTTGCTTGGCGATGATGGCGACGCTGTGCTGATCTCAAAGAAGGGCGCCTTCGGCGGGATGGCGGAAGTCTCGCCTTTCAATGACGAGAAACAAGTCTTGACGCGCTTGCGCGATTTGAGGCGGAGCTTGGGTGTCGCTCCTATGCGCATGAGTTGGCCGCAGGGCGCGGCCGGCGGCCTGCCTCGAATGGCTGCATGTTGGAGGTGGGCTCGTGTTTTGCTGGCGCCGGCCTCTTTCGGCGGATGAAAACTATCGAGCGTGGTTGTGTAAGGCGATCAGCGTGCTGCCTTGGCGAGAGTCTAGAGTCCCAAGTACGTTCACTTCGCAATTGAGAGGAAGTACAGATGACCATTGATATCAAAAAGATCAGCGAGATGGACAAGCGGTCGGTCCTGCATCCTTTCACGCATCTCAAGGACTTTGCGACGGGCAAGCTCGGCGAGCCGACAATTGTTGAAACCGGTAAGGGCGTGCGAATCCAGGATGCTCAGGGCAATCAGCTGATTGACGGTTTCGCTGGCATGTACTGCGTCAATGTTGGCTACGGTCGTACCGAAGTGGCTGAGGCGATCTCGCGGCAGGCCTATCGTCTTGCGTATTATCATTGCTATGCGGCGCACACGACAGATGAGCTTGCGATCCTGTCTGATCGTCTCGTCCGAATGGCGCCGGGAAAGATGAGTAAGGTCTTCTATGGCATGTCCGGCTCCGACGCTAATGAGACGCAGGCAAAGCTGGTGTGGTACTATAATAATCTGCGAGGTAAGCCGAACAAGAAGAAGATCATCGCGCGCGAACGCGGCTATCACGGCTGCAGCGTCGTTTCGGGTTCGATGACTGGTATGAGCTTCTATCACGATCATATGGATCTTCCGCTGCCGCAGATTGTGCGGACCGGTGTTCCGCATCACTATTGGGGAGCGAACCCTCAGGAGACCGAGGTCGAGTTTTCCGCCCGCCGCGCGGTTGAGCTTGATCAGCTCATTGAGCGCATTGGCCCGGATAATGTGGGAGCTTTCATTGCGGAGCCGGTGCTCGGCACCGGCGGCATTACGCCGCCGCCGGAAGGTTACTGGAAGGCGACTCAGGCTGTGCTTAAAAAACACGACGTTCTGCTGATCGCGGATGAAGTAATCACGGGCTTTGGCCGCACCGGGTCAATGTTCGGTTCTCAGCACTACGGTATAGAGCCTGACCTTATCACCGTCGCAAAGGGTTTGACCTCAGGTTATTTTCCCCTTTCCGCCGCGATTGTCGGCGAAAACGTCTACAACGTCTTCGAAGACGGTGCTGATAAGGTTGGGGCGTTTTCGCATGGCTATACTTATTCAGGTCATCCGATCGGCGCCGCTACGGCGAACGCGGTTCTCGACATCGTCGAGAAGGAGAGCCTTCCCAGTAATGCTCGCGAGGTGGGGGCCTATTTCCAAGCTCAGCTCAAGAAGAAGTTCGCGCAACTCCCGATCGTTGGTGAGGTGCGCGGGGTTGGGCTCATGGGTGCCATTGAGTTTGTCAGCGACCGCGATAGTAAGAAACGGTTCGATCCATCCCTCAAAGTTGGTGCTCGTGTTTCGAAGGCGGCCCGCGACCGTGGCCTAATCGCTCGTCCCATGCCCCACGGAGACATCTTAGGTTTCGCTCCGCCACTCGTGACCACCAAAGCTGAAATAGATGAGATCGTCTCGATCACCGAAAGGGCAATTCGCTCCGTCATGGACGAGCTCGTTCGGAGCGGAGAAAAAATCTAGCGATTAGCAGTCGTAGCCTTTCGGCCACCATCTGCCAGGACCCATCGCAACGATCTGAGCTCGTTGCGATGGCGGTGTGTTTTTTTGCCCCGGCAATCCGCGATGAGATCGAAGACGCGGGCCCTCGCGATCTCGCCAACTCGGGCTCATGGCTGAGCCGGGACAACGGCTCTTAACTTGCGACAGTTTGATCGCGGGCCTTGCAATCGGATGTGACGATCAACAAAGGGGCGGGGACGAAGTATGTCCAGTGTGAATTACAAGTTGTTTATCAATGGCGCGTGGCGCTCGGGCCATAAGGGCTCCGATTTGGCGCTCATCAATCCCGCCACTACAGAGGAATTCGGTCGTGTCGCCGCCGCTTCTGCCTCTGATCTCGAAGACGCTTTGAAATCTGCAGACGACAGTCTGCTGCGCTGGTCCAATACACCGGCCCATGAGCGGGGGGCGCTTCTCGTTCGCGCAGCGCAAATACTGAAGGCGAAAATCGAACCTGCCGCATCGGCCCTTTCCAGAGAGCAAGGGAAAACCGTGGCAGAAGCGAAAGGGGAATACGCCCGAGCGGTTGAGACCCTGGAGTGGAACGGTCTTCGAGCGGAGCAATTGTCAGCTTCATTTCCGGTCGATCAGAAGCGGATGATCGTACCGGAAGCAATTGGTGTTGTTGCTGCATTTACACCGTGGAACTACCCGGCTGTGCTCAACGCCCGGAAACTTGCCGCTCCCATCGCCGCCGGTTGCCCCGTAATCCTGAAAGCGGCAGAAGAGACTCCAAGCGCCGGCGTATTTTTAATAGAAGCCTTGGTGGAGGCAGGGATCCCTGCCGGCGTAGTGAGCTTGCTTTTCGGTGATCCGCCGATGATCTCCGAACACTTGCTCGGTTCACCTGCTGTTCGAGTTCTGTCCTTCACCGGCTCAACGCCTGTTGGCAAGCAGCTGGCGAAGATTGCAGCCACCAATCTGCAGCGATGTGTTCTAGAGCTCGGCGGCCACTCCCCTGTGGTGGTCTTTGAGGATACAGATGCTTCGAAGGCCGTTTCCGCAATAGCTGAATACAAGTTTGAATGCGCGGGTCAGAGCTGCAACGCGCCAAGCCGGATTCTGGTCGCGCGATCGATCTATAGGGAGTTCTTGGGACGACTTGTTCAGGCGGCAGAGCGCATCCGGGTGGGTCTTCCCGAAGACCTAGGCACGGATATGGGGCCCATGGCGAACGCGAGACGAATCGAAGCGATGGAACGCCTGACGAAGGATGCCCTCAGTCGCGGAGCACAACTTGAAACAGGTGGAAAACGCATCGACCGACCGGGATTTTATTGGGCGCCCACTATTTTAAGCAATGTTCATCCGGACTCACAGGTGCTTCGCGAAGAACCCTTCGGGCCTATCCTCACCGTCGCGCCCTTTGATACGATTGAAGAAGCAATCAGGGAAGCCAATGCGTCGGAATTTGGATTGGCTTCCTATGTCTTCAGCGACTCCGCAGATATCCAGCAAAGAATGATTCGGAGCCTTTTGGCAGGAACTGTCAGTGTGAACTATCTAAAGGGTGTGTCCGCGGACGCCCCGCTTGGTGGTATCAAGCAGAGTGGATATGGCTACGAAGGCGGCGTGGAGGGACTAAGGATCTTCCAAAACTTAAAGCTCGTCAATTTCGCCAATGCTTCGGCCATCGGCTAGGCCGATGCACAGCGTGGATCGCGACAAACTGAGATTGAGTGCACAATGAGAAACTCTGGGATGATAAAAGATGTAATCCTGGCTCCTGGGAATGGCAGTTTCTTCTACGACGATCAAGCAGCGATACGCGCCGGCCAGGCTCAGGACGGTTTCCTCTATGTGGGCACCCCACTGACTGCCGGATTCACGAGTATCCGTATGCCGGCGCATTCGCTCAGCATTGGTCTTGTGTTGTCGGACAATATGGTCGTCTGGGGCGACATGATGAGCGTGCAGTACTCGGGCGCAGGCGGCCGCGATCCCGTGTTTCAGGTTGAGGTAATCGAAGCCCTTACTAGATTTATCGTCATGCCGCGCCTTCTCGTCGCTGACGCATCCAATTTCCTCAATGCTTCTAGAGATGTCCTCGCCTACCATGAGAATAGGCGCCTACCCTTGGCAATCGAATATGGCGTGAGCCAAGCGTTGCTTCGTGCTGCTGCTCACTATGCCCGAACTACGCTCGCCGAGGTAATCTGCTCTGAATTTTCTCTGCCATTGCCGGAGCGGCCCATTCCAATCTATGCTCAAAGTGGCGATTCAAGAGAACTCAACGTCGACAAGATGATTCTCAAGTCGGTGGATATTCTTCCGCATGGACTGATCAACTCTCGCGAAAAGTTCGGGCCTTCGGGCGAGACGTTTCGAAAGTTCGTCAGGTGGGTCGCAAAGCGCACGAGAGAGATCGGCAAGCCTGGATATCATCCTGTCTTGCATTTCGACGTTTACGGTTGGATTGGTCTTGAGATCGGCATGCAAGCAGAAGAAATTGCCGATTTCATTGCGCGGCTTGCGGATGACGTCCCGGGTTATCGACTTCATATTGAATGCCCGGCGGACTTTGGATCGACTGAGATGCAGCTGGAGGAGTACGCCAAGATCGTGGCACTTCTTGACGCGCGTGGCACAGAAGCCCGAATTGTAGTCGACGAGCAATGCAATACACTGGAGGATATAGAACTTTTCGCCAAAGCAAGGGCGGCTCATCTGATCCAGATAAAAATGCCTGATGTTGGTTCAATCGCTGACAGTGCCAAGGCTGTATTAGTCTGCAAAGAAAATGGAGTCGGTGCCTATATTGGTGGAAGCTGCACTGAAACGGACTTGTCGGCAAGGGCTGCTGTTAACATTGCTGTAGCGACACAGGCCGACATGATACTCGCCAAGCCTGGAATGGGAGTCGATGAGGGCATTTCCATCGTCGGAAATGAGCAGAGCAGATTGCTAGCCACTCTTCGCTATCGACGAAACCGAGATTCCGGACGGAATGTTAAAGCCGTATCCGCATGAAAAACGCGCTTGAAGGTATTACGGTCGTTGCCGTGGAGCAGGCGGTGGCAGCGCCTTACGCATCCTCCCGGCTCGCGGACGCGGGGGCGCGCGTCATCAAGGTCGAACGTCCAGAGGGCGATTTCGCGCGGAATTACGACAACCTCGTCCAAGGTGAGAGCGCGTATTTCGTTTGGTTAAATCGCGGGAAAGAATCTATCTGCCTCGACCTGACGACTGAAGCGGACCGCACAGTGCTGGACGCGATGATCGCCAAGGCGGATGTATTCATTCAAAATCTAAGGCCGGGAGGTATGAGAAAGCTTGGTTTCGGTTCCGCGGATCTTCGCCAACGCTTTCCCCGTCTTATAACCTGTGACATTTCGGGGTTTGGCGATGGCGGTGCACTGTCGCATCTGAAAGCCTATGATCTGATCGTCCAAGCCGAGACCGGCCTTTGCGCCATCACCGGGACAGTGCATGGGCCGGCGCGGGTCGGGGTATCTGTGTGCGATATCTCGGCAGGCATGACGGCCCTCAACGCGATATTGCTGGCGCTGCTCCACCGTGCGCGCACCGGCCAGGGAACGAATATTCAAGTATCGCTTTTTGATGCCGTTGCGGATTGGATGAATGTTCCAATTCTTCAATTCGAGTATAGCGGTTACCACACCGTGCGAGCGGGTGTGAACCATCCATCATTGGCGCCATACGGAGCATATCGCTGCGCGGACGGCAACGACGTTATCTTCTCTGTTCAGAACGACCGCGAATGGGTCAATTTCTGCGCTAAGTTTCTCAAGCGGCCGGAACTCATCCGCGCTCCCGGCTTCGGCGATAACATGGAGCGCATTCGCAACCGGGCTAGATTAGATGAGATCGTCGCCACAAGCTTTGGGCAGATGTCGAGCACCGAAGCGATGAGGGAGCTGGAAGCTGCGGGACTGGCGTATGGACGACTCAACCAAATAGAAGACGTATCCCGGCATCCACACCTGCGACGGGTGCCGGTGTCTACGCCAGGCGGCAATATTGATGTGATCGCGCCGGCTGCGATTTTTGATCAAGAGGAGACCCCGGCGTTGCGATCAGTTCCCGCTCGAGGAGCCGATTCTGAGACGCTGCGGAAAGAATATGGGAATTTCTAGCGCTTTAAACCGCACTGACGCGGCGTATCGCGGTGAACTTAAATTGATGAGATCTGCATCGTGGGGGCGGTATCATCGGGCTGTCCATGACACTACTCCTATTAGGCCGCTAGCGCATTGTCGTGGCGGTCGTCGTCGCTAGCCTGCGGCGCGGATGGTCATGGGGTGGATGCCGAGATTACAATTTTCGAACGCTTCATCCTGGGACATCGCGAGCTGCATGAACTCTTGGCGGAGCGCGTTTGTACCAGGAGTTCGACGATAAATGCCATCGAGGAGGAGGTAGTTGCGGCGGATGCTTTATTGGCGCGGTGCTTGTTCTCGGTTCGGGCGCGCCAAACTAACAGGACATCTTGATCTTGATGTGCAAAAGCTCCGTGATCCTAACTTAACTGTCGATCAGGGCGGGTGGGTTCCATACAATCGCGTCCGACGACGCAGACCAATCCGACTTTGGCGTATTTTCAAGGCGGTGACCGAGAGAGTCGGCTCGCCATTCTCACTGATCAAGTAAGCGGCGGCCTGATCTAAGAAGTCCTCTGTGGGAACGTTCCTCCTAACTTTGTAGCTATCCGTTGAGTGGCCCCTTCTTACTCGCGATATCCAGGGCCGCTGACGCTTGCCCGTAGCTCGCCAACGGCACAAGCGCGCCTCACCAATTCGCCGTAAGCGGAGCCGACTCGACCTCGTTTCATTCAGGCGGCCGCGCGCCAGACGTCAGTGTCGGCACGCGTGATAAGAAGTTGGCGAGAACGGCCGGCATGCGGTTGGTGTGATCTTCGAGAACTGCCGCGCATTGGCCTCATAGGTCATGCGCGCCATCGGCGGCAAGCAAGGCGAGGGCGATGCTTGAGAGAGGAACATGCAGCTTGCCGCAGTAAGAGCCTGCGCGGCGCGACCTGCCTTGTGCGTCGATACGCCGATCGTACCGAGGGCAGGGGAGATTCCGAAGTTTACCAACCCTCGACGTCTAGAGTGTTTTCCAATCAGTTGTTCATAGCCTGCATTCGTTTTGGGTGAAGAGATCGATCGCATTCCGATAGCGCTCCAAAGGCCGTCGGCGGTGCGCGAGGCGACATTGCGCAGGAACGCCTTGAGTTTGGCGAAGGCGTTTTCGATGAGCTTAAGATCTGCACTGTAGGGCGGCGGGTAGAGCAGCGTTGCGCCCATCGTCTCGATTGCCTCGCGAACCTTCGCACCCTTATGGCTCAACAGGTTGTCCATGATGACGATATCCCTGGGTTTGAGTTCGGGCACCAGAACTTGAACAATATACGCTTGGAAAGCATCGCGGTTGATCGGGCCATCGAGAATTACAGGCGCCACTACGTTGGAGAGGCGCAAGCCTGCGGCGAAGGTGGTGGTCTTCCAGTGGCCGGGGATTGCGGCGAGCAGCCCCTCGCACTTCGGAGCGCGCTCCCCTGGGGCGCCATGTTGGTCGAAGCCTGGTCTCATAGATAGCGGTACGCGCTCCGGACGAGATCAGGCTGACCATCCAACCAATTCTGCCGCTGCGTCATGACATCCGGGCGCTGCGTCCCCTCGCGTCTGCGACAGGATGACGTAGGCGAAGGTATCATCGGGATAGTCGACGAGATCGTATGGACGTCCCCCCGCACGACCTCAAGCCCCTTGGCGACGCAGCGGTTGACGCCCCCCGCGCCGGCCCGACGCCGCGCCCATCGATGCCGCGGGTTTCCAGAAGCTGCAGCAGATCGCCGTCGGATGCCGGCGAACGCCTTGGCCCGTACGCCACCATGATCGCCGGCAATGTCAAAGTAGTCCATCGCGCGCGTCAGATAGAGATAGGAGTTGGCATCGAACCGTTCGACAAAGGACGAGCCCTGGTGGCGCAGATAGCTCTCGATCTGGAAGTCCGCGTCGAACGAAAACGTCGGCAGCTCGCGGTCCTGCATGCGCCGGCCGAACTTGCGATGCAGCGCGGCGTCCGAGAGATAGGTGATGTGCGCCGCCATCCGCGCCACCGCGAGGCCGCGATGAGGATGGATGCCGTGTTCAGCATAGCCGCCATTGTGCCAGTCGGGATCGGCCATCACGGCCTGGCGGCCGAGCTCGTGGAAGGCGATATTCTGGGCCGAGTGCCGTGTCGAGCAGGCGATTGCGAGCGCGGAGAACACGCGCTGCGGAAAGGCCACGGTCCATTGCAGCGCCTGCATGCCGCCCATGGAGCCGCCGACGACGGCAAACAGCGTCTCGATGCCGAGACGATCGAGCAGCATCGCCTGCGCGCGCACCATGTCGGGAATGGTGATGACCGGGAAATCGAGGCCCCACACCTTGCCCGTCGCGGGATTGATGGATGCGGGGCCGGTCGAGCCCATGCAGCCGCCGATCACGTTGGAGCAGATGATGAAATATTGGCTGGGATCGAGCGGACGGCCGGGGCCGACCAGCGTCTCGCACCAGCCGGGCTTGCCGGTGACGGGGTGGACGTTGGCGACATGCTGGTCGCCGGTCAGCGCATGGCAGACCAGAATGGCGTTCGAGCGCTCGGCATCCAGCTCGCCGTAGGTCTGATAGGCGATCTGGAACGGTGCGAGATCGACGCCGCAGTCGAGCGGCAGCGGCTGATCCGCACCGAAGCGCGCGATCTCTGAACTCGGATGATCCGCTTCATGCAACCGCTCATCGATGCTGATCGCAGGGCTCGGTATCGACGTGACGCCAACCATCTCTGACCACCGACCTCGTTTGCGAGCAGCCCTCGCCGCCGCCGAAATCAGGCCATAAAAAACCGACCTGAACAAAGGTTCGGCCGGGATCGGAATACGTCCCCGGCCTGTTTAGCGAGTTGTTTAACGTGGCTGCAAGCCGGCCGGCTCAAATGACCACGGGACAACCAAAGCTAGTGGCTTGAGCGGATTTCGTCAAGCTAAAGCCCTTCTCGAGCACCGGTTGACCAAGTGAAGCCCTGTGAAGGCAGACGACTTCGCTATTGTTTCTGTTTGCTTTTGGGCGCCTATCCTGCCTAATCAATGCCACTCGCCGGCCCGGCCGAACCGCCTTCAGCCCCTTACCCGCCACGACACATATGCCCCGCCCGCGCGGCCGTCGCTGCAGGAATTGCGCAACGAGATCGATGCGATCGACGAGCAGATCCATGGCCTTTCGGTACAGCGCGGCAACATCCGCGTTGAGCAGACACAGGAGCTGGGCTCCGCCTTCCGGCGGGTACGCGAGGCCGACATGATGCGGCGGCTGGTCGAGCGCCGTCGCGGCGTAATGCCGCTCGACACCGTCGAGAGCATCTGGCGCGTGATCATTTCACTTCGGCTTATGTGCAGCCGCCGTTCGCGGGGCGCATCGGCCCCCTCGCACACGTTACCAGTGCTCGACGCCGCCTATTCCGACTGCGTTTCTCGTGGCGACTATGAATGGGCATCGAGCTGGTCGCCACCACCGAGAACAGAGTGTAACGCACACCTTGCATCCGCAGTCCCTTCAACGCCTCGACGTTGACGATGTATGCCGCGGTCACCGCGATCGAGGACACCGCGCATTGGCAGATGTCGAAGCAGTTCACCGAGACTGGCGCAATTAGCTGACCGAGGAGATCGGCAAGCTCGGGCTGAAGGTGACGCCCGGCGTCGCCGATTTCGTGCTGATCCATTTCCCGACCGAGAAGGGCGACACCTCGATAGCGACGACGCCGTCCTGACCAAGCGCTAACTGGTGCTGTGCGCGCTGAAGAATTGCGGCTTCCCGCATGCGCTGCGCATGACCATCGGTACCAGGAGGTCTACCGACTCATCAACCCTGGTGCATCGTACCCGCCAGAAGGCGTGGACGCGGCTGCCGCCGAACGACTGCGTACGTTCTAGACCACGCTCGGCGCCAAGGGGCGAGGTCATGACGCGGATCACCATGATGTCGTGCTCGCGATCACCAGCCACCTGCCGCACCTGATCGCCACACCACCATCGGCACTTCCGACGAGCTGGCGCAAGTCACCGAGTCCGAAGTGATCAAGTTCTCCGCGGGCGGCTTCCGCGACTTCACGCAAACCCTTAAGTCCAGCGCGATGGAAGGGGCGTCAGATGAAATCCAGCGCGAAGTATATATTTTTGCCGGATTTCCGCACGTCGAGCAGGAACTCGATTTATTTCTGCTCGCCCGAGGAGCGACAATTGGCCTTAGCGTATCGTCATGGCATGGTCCAAAGGACAAGCCGAATAACCTGAAGCAGAAACCCGAATTTCGAGAATGTACTATAGTCCTGCGCGAATGGGCCGCATACTTCCTCTGACGATCCAATGCTGCGACTGGCGCTACAGCGCCTGTCTCGCTCGCTTCGAGGATGAGGACGGGGATGGGCTAGTTGCTGGGCATGGGCTAGTTGCTGGGCATGGGCTAGTTGCTGACAGGCAACCCAAGCCGACCTGAAAAAAACAACCGAGCGAAAAGTGCTCGATCAGTGAAGCCGTTAACATGGGGCGCGTATATGAAAAGCGTTGAAACTTTCCGGGGGCTGCACGCCGAGGCAACCGAGTGGCGCCGCTACCTGCATCAGCATCCCGAGCTCGATTACCGCTTGCACAACACCGCGAGGTTTGTGACCGAGAAGCTGGCCTCGTTTGGTATCAATCACATCGAGACAGGCATAGCGGAGACCGGTATTGTGGCCGTGATCCAGGGCGAGGGTGGCGAAGGCCCTACGATTGGGTTAAGGGCTGACATGGACGCTTTGCCAATTCTTGAAGCGTCGAATAAGCCTTGGTCGTCGACGGCGCCGGGCCAGATGCATGCATGCGGCCACGATGGTCACACGGCCATGTTGCTGGGCGCCGCCAAATATCTTGCGAGCACGCGCAAATTCAAAGGTTCTGTTGCTTTGATCTTTCAGCCTGCGGAGGAAGACGGTGGAGGCGACAGGCTGGGTGGCCAGAAGATGGTCGAAGCAGGAATCATGGACCGTTACGGCATCTCACGAGTTTTTGGCATGCATAACGCGCCGGGTATGGAGGTAGGCAAGTTCGGGATTTGCCATGGGCCGGTCATGGCTGCGCAGGACGATTTTGATATTGTCGTAAAGGGGCGGGGCGGCCATGCGGCGGCGCCGCATCGGACTATCGATCCGGTTGTCATCGCGGCGCAGATCATCATCGGCCTGCAAACCTTAGTCTCGCGCAGCACGGACCCGATCGATTCGCTCGTGATCTCCGTGACCAAGTTGAATGGCGCTCAGGCCAATAACATCATACCTGACCGCGTTGAGATGAGCGGCACCGTGAGGACGCTGGTGCCCAGCCTTCGCGATTTCGCCGAACGACAGATGCAAGCAACCGCGCAGGGCATTGCGAGGGCATTTGGCGCGGAAATCGAATTCAAGTACCAGCGGTACGTCCCCGTCACAGTTAACCATGCGGAGGAGACGAATCTGGCGACCAAGGCGGCACGCAACCTTGTCGGGCCTGACGCCGTGGACGACAAGCTAAGAGTGCGAATGGGCGCCGAGGATTTTGCCTACATGCTTGAGGCGCGGCCCGGCGCTTTCATTTTCGTTGGTAATGGGCCTACCACTGGGGTGCACCATCCGGCATACGACTTCAATGACGAAGCCATCCCCTACGGCATCGGGTATTGGGTGAATCTTGTCGAGACTGTACTGGCTGCCTGAATTTTCGAGGCGGCAAGATACGTCACGCATATATTCGATATGCGATGCCAGCAAAACGGGATCGAAGATCGACTGACCAAGATCAAGGATCCTTGGACCGATGGCTAGGTAGAGCGCATGAACCGCACGATCAAGGAAGCGACCGTCCAACGCTACCATTACCATCGACACGATCAGCTCGAAGCTCACCTCGCCGACTTCATCAACGCCTACAATTACGCTCGACGGCTGAAGACCCTGAAGGGCGTCACACCCTACGAATACATCTGCAAATGCTGGACTTCCCAGCCAGAAAGATTCAAACTCAACCCGCTCCAGCAAATGCCGGGACTAAACACCTAGCTGAACATCCGTTAGGTGCCCTCAAATGCCGAGCCGCCTACGATTCCGTTCTCGGCCTCAGCCGCCTCACCGCCTACTTTGCTGAGTTGGTCGACCAGACGTCGGTCCTGCGCATTCTCCACGCCCTTGCAGCTGTGCGCGGCTAGGTTAAGCTTACGGAACACGCGCAAGATCCGCTAGAAACCCACCTCACACTCGGGTTCGCCGCCTAAAGCGTCCGTCGTGAAGAACGCGGACGATCGCTGATTTAAGCGCTCTTTTGTGCCAGGACGGTTTGAGCCAACGCCCGGATGATGACGCGCAAAAGCTCTGCGATCCATCGCAGGAGCAGGCCGAAGTTGTAGCCGGCAGCGGCGAGGACGGCGTTGATGCGGTCGCCGAGGCGGCCCTTGAGATAGTTGCGATCCATGCGGTGCTCGGCCTTGACATGGCCGATGACGGGCTCGACAGCCGCGCGACGCTTCATCTCGCGCCGGATGGAAGCGGTGACGCGGCGAACCTGACCAGAGATCCAGACCCTGAACCGATGCGGGTGGTTGTGACCGCGATACCCTTTGTCGACGTGGATGCGGCGAGCCTCCACGCCGGTGAGCTTCTCCATGTCGGCGATCACGGGGCCAAGCGTGTGGCCGTCGAAGGGATTGCCGTGCAGGGCCGTGGTATGGAGCACGAACTGTCCGCCCTGCGGAGACGTTACGGGGGTGGCGATACTGACCTTGCAGCCGAACTCGTAAGGCGCGCGGGCTTTCCCCTTGCCGATGCACTCGACCTCCGGCGCATGTAATGCATAGACCTTGGGGCCGCGCTGATGCTGATCCTGGCTGCGCACCTGCTGCGCTAAACCGAGCAGCGGGCCGAAGCGAGCTTCCAGCACCGCATCGCCATCAATCTTGCGGCGAATGTCGCGGATGATCCGGCCAAGCCGTGTCCGTAGGAACTTGAGCTGGCGCCGGGCGCGTTTGAACTGGTGGGCGTGGGTATAGCGGCCGACCATGATGGCGGCGCGCTTGGCCAGGCGCAGATAGCTCTGGCGCAGCGGCACACGGTTGCGCTTGGCGAGCCCGACGAGCTTGATGATGGCCCGATGCATCAGCCGCGCGTCGGTCGGATGCGCAACGGCCTTGGGCTGGACCGTGGTATCGACCGCCACCCGCTCCAGGTCGTTTGGACCAATGGCGCCAGTCTTGTGCGCCACCGACAGACTTTCCTGGATCAGCGCGACGAGCTGCTCCTCGCCCAGCCGCTGGCGCCAACGCGTCATCGACGATCGATCGAACGGCAAACGGTGGCAGAAGCTCAACTCGCCACAGAAGTATTGGTAGTAGGGATTCTCGATCCAGCGGGCGCACAGCACCTCATCTGACAGATTGTGCGTGTGCTTCAGGATCAACAGGCCGGCGACAAGCCGCGTCGGCAGGCCAGGCTGCCCCGGACCGATCTGGCACACCGAACCAAAACGGTCATCCAGAAACTTCCAGTCGATCAGCGCCGCCAACTGCACCAGCGGGTGGCCCATGTCGATGATTTGATCAAGCGCCGGAAGCAACAGGTCCTTCTGGCGATCGTCCCGCGGTTTGCTCATCGCCGTTCCCAATGCCGATGACCCGCCGCAAGGGAATCACGAATCGCTCGAAAGCAAAATCCCAAAACGCAAGAAAGCGCGGCCCAACACCCAGCTTTCCTGCAAAATCGAATACTTTATCGAGACAACTTCTGTCTATCTCTCAGGCCGATCGGAATTCTTCACGGGCGACTAAAGCAATATTTCTTGCTCAGTCTCGACGCCCCGGATCATTGTCCGACATGCAAGAAGCGGTCGAGGAGAATATCACGCGAACGATGCTGCCGCGGGGACACTTTATAGTGGAACACAGGTTTCCCGCGAAGACACGACTCCTCTCGCAGGAATTCATTCTATTTGCGCCGTAACGCGCCGCAATAGTCACTCAACAACGCCTAGAGTGAAGCCAATGAGGGACGACTGAATCGGCTCACTCCTTTCAAAGCCTTCAGACACTTAGGAAACCTTGTTCGGGAGAAATGGCGCAATGAAGGTGCTCTGCCTGTGGTATGCGACAGAAGATGAGATCAATTACATCAAAGGGGCGCTGCCGCCGGGTACAGAGGTTGTAGCACCGCGCGGCGAGTATCTTTCCCGTTTTGATTGCGCCTATTCGGATGTAGAGCAGCTCGTGATCGATGCCGATGCGATCATCGCCTTGAGTGTTCCAGAAGGGGTGCTGGAAATTGCAGAAAAACTCAAGCTGTTTTGCTGGCTTCATTCCGGCGTGGACGACCTCCGGCAGATTGGTGCGATTTCGTTGTTCAAGCAGCGCGGCGTGAAGCTGGCTAATAATCGTGGCGCAAATGCCGTCGCGGTGGCGGAGCAGGCTATGATGTTCGTGCTGGCCCTTGCGAAAAAGACCTTGCTCAAGCATGAAGCAGCGCGCGAGCTCCACAAATTCTTTCCTTTATATGCAGATGAGTATCGATCAGCCATGCTGCACGGCCGCACGATCGGGGTGATCGGCGTTGGAAACATCGGCAGCCGCGTCGCAAAACACGCCAAGGGATTTGACATGCGCGTCCTTGGAGTACGCCGCGATAAAAGCAGGTCGGTGGAGTACGTAGACTCGATGCATGGCATGGACGAACTGCATTCGGTGCTTAGGAAATGTGACTACGTCGTTCTAGCTGCTCCTAATACACACGAGACCAACCAGGCCTTCGGCAAGGCTGAATTAGCAGCCATGAAGCCGTCTGCCTTTCTCGTGAACGTTTCGCGGGGGAATTTGATTCAAGAGAAGCCTCTCTATGAGGCCCTCACGACCGGTCGTCTACGAGGCTTCGCCGCAGATGTGTGGGGTCGTTATGAATATGGGAGAGCTTTCCCGATTGGCTATTCGCGTTTAGAAATCCAGAAGCTTCCGAATGTCATCGGCTCTTTCGACCAAGCTGCAAATGCCGATGACGTTCTGGAGCGATATATTGAGTGGGGCACACAGACCTTGGTGGAGTTCGCCAGCGGAAGGCCCCTCACGCGCGAAGTTAATCTGGATCTTGGGTACTAGGTCGAACATCAAGACCACCAATCGACTGCTGGGGAGCCGCATGCGCTCGTTGCATGGAAACAACGGACGTTTCCCCAGCAGCGTCAAATCAACGAATGAAGCGTCGCGAGGAAAGTCATGAGTGTATTCACAAAGGTAATTCTATTTACCGACACCGATGGCCGCTCGCGCTTTCGCGAAGAAGCCATAGATCTCGCCGAAGGAACGTCGGACCTGCAGCTATCGCCGCTTATGCCATGCAATGGTTATAAGCTGCGTCAAAGTCCTGTCGGCTTTAACTACGACTTTCATTGTTCACCTAACCCGATCTGGGTTGTTGTTCTCCAAGGGCAACTGGAAATCACCCTTCAGGATGGAAGTTCTCGTCTTTTCAAGACTGGCGACGCCCTTTATGCGATGAACGCGCTTCCTGATGGTGCGGTTTTCGACAAGTCGATACATGGGCACGCGTCGCGACAGGTGGGGCCCGATCCGTTGGTCACGCTATTCGTGCGCACGTGATTGATTACGGGGCTGTTTAGGCATAAAGTTGCGCGGTTTCCGCAGATTAGGTGTCGCTTCTACAAATTCTGAGGTTTCCGAATTTGACCGCGCAGATCCACACGTGACGTTGGCTGCAGCGATCTGGACGGCTAAATGGACGCGGATTACATCGCTGCCGGCCGTTGACCGCAAGACTCCCTAGACCGGCCAGGCGCAGTACGATTGGCATATTGCCGCGGCTCCCGACAATCCGGCGCAAATATGCCTCGGCGCTCTTGATCTCTACCGGGGAACGCTGCGCGGTTCGAGCTGGCGCTTTGCCGACTCAGCACGCAAGGCGCCATCAGCATCCATCCTGATCAGCACCGTCTCGCGTTTTCGCCGGACGATCCGAATGTCATCTACGCCGGGAGCGGCGGCGGTCTGTACCGGTCGCCTGACCGTGGCGCCGGTCAATAGCCGAGTACATCGCGGCAGATCCGAATACGTCGCAATGGCTCATGGCGGGGACCCAGGACAACGGGACGGTGCGTTTTACAGGATCACCTGTGTGGGACCAGATCGCCGAAGTGGATGGCGGCGAGTGCGGCGTGAACCTAGACGATCCTAATGAGGTATATCGCTCGTTCTACTGCGATCAGCAGACGGGCGTGCTGGGTTTTGAGTTCGACCGACAAGGGGGGGACCCGGTCGTACCAAGACCTCGCGTGCCAAAGCGCAATCTTACCGGTCGAAGTCTCTGGTTCGACCGTCGCGGTCGGTGCGATGGCGGCGTTCCTCTCGAGAGACAAAGCGGCACACTGGGAACAGGTGCTCCTCGGATTTCCGTCCGAGGACTAGGCGACTGCGATGCATCTCATAAATCCGGATACGCTGTTCGTCGGTACCTATTACGGCCGGTGCGCATCTCGACTGGATCGCTACGGGTTGGAAAGTGACTGTATTGAGCTCGCCGACGCCGTGCAACATCAGTAGCCTTAGGCTCGACCCGACGAATATCAAGGGAATTTGGGTGACGATCCAGCAAATGCAGGCGGACGCCGCGATGATCTATCGCTCTGACCATGGCGGCGGGTCATGGGCCGCGTGTCGCAACGGGCTGCCCGCCTCCCTATGAACGCAGTTGCGATCGATCCAGCCAATGCCAATCGAGCGTGGGTCCCGGCCGACCGCGGTGTTTACGAGACCCGCGATAGCGGCGCGAGCTGAACTAATGTTTCCGGCGGCCTGCCCAATGCGATGGCGGCTGACCTTCTCTATCACGCCAAGGACCGCAAGCTGACTTGCGGAACGCGCAATCGTGGTACATGGACCCTGAATGTGTAAGGAGCGAGAGTTTTAAGGAGGACATAATGGATTTCATTGAAAGGCTGTTCAGCGTTTCGCCTGATGGAGGACCGCCGAGCTTACGTATTTCGCCGCCATTTCCATCATCATTGCGGCGTTGGCTTACGCGGCACCGCGCGGCCAAGGTACGAAAGTATTGACATAGGAAGCTTCTGAGCTGCTGGCGCGAAAGCGGCCCTCTTCGGAGGACCGTTGTCAGTCTCGTTTGTGGATAATTGGTTATTTTGGGAGTGTCTTGGGCGGCGAATACATGAATGCGGTGTCGCTCACACTGGAAAATGCTCCCTCGACTCGGCGAGGGTTCGTTCTTCGTGTTATGAAATCAACGCGTCATTGCCGCCTCGGGACTGATCGCGCTTCTCGGCGGTCATCTACTCCCGCGATGAATTTGCGAACTGGGTTTGGCGGGTTTCATTCGTCTTGAGCTTGCTTCTCGTCCTGGTCGGTACCTATCTCTGCGCTCAGGTCGACGAATCCGGCCTGTTTCTCGCCGCCCGAGCCAAAGCGGAAGACCAACGAACCCCCTCTGACCGCTGCTCTCAGTTCGTGGAAGATTCCGGTCCTACAGGCCTGTCTGGTCAACATGTGCACAGCTCGTTCAACTACATGAGCACCGTTTCGTGCTTGGTTACGCCGTCAAGACGCTGGGTATGGCACAGTCGTCCATCGCATCCGGCACCACGGTCGCTAACATCATCGAAATGTGCGCCATTCCGCTGATCGCGGGATTCAGCGACAGGTTTGGGCGTTGGCCGTTCATCATTCTCGGCGTCGTGATGGCGGCGGTGTGGTATCCGATCTTTTTCCAGATCCTGCTGACATGGGACGCGTTGGCCATCATGGGCGGCTTTATCGTCTCCCTCGGCCTGATTCAACGCTCGGATGTTCGCTCCGGAGGCAGCGTTTATAGCAGAGTCTTCCGACCAGCGTCTGCGTGAGCGACAGTTCGTTGGGGAAGCAATTGGGCATTGTACTCGGAGGCGGATTGGCCCCGCTTATCGGGCTGGCACTGATGGGCTCGGGATCGGAGCTTCACTCGCCACTCAAGTAACCTGAGGTCAGGCCCAGCTGTATGGGCGACATTAGCACGTCAGGAAGAGTACCGTGGCACTGATGAACGAAGGCCAAAGAGTTTACGGTTCCCCTTCAAGGGCGCTTAGCATTTGGCCGGGATATCATGTAGGCTGCTCTTGGCAAAACTGGACGTTCGACCTTACCTACACGTCGCAGAAGCGCTGCAAGCGGACATCAAACGCGTACGCGTCCGAAACGCTCGCCCCAGACTTTCCTGCGAAATCATAGGCCTCCTAGTCAGCGGCGGAAGTCCGCATGCTGAGGTATCGCTCCCCGCCAACATGTGTAAGTTGGGGAAGACGGGCTTGCTCAAAGGTGCCCGGATCGTTTCAAGCGAAAGATTGGATAAGGTATCGTCGGTTCGGTCGGTGTGGGGAAAGGCCCACACTCCTTTGACTTGGTTTGGATAGGCCTTTTCCCCGAGCAGGGCGTTAAGCCGGCTTGCTATCTCAACGGCTACACCACCTGGGCGCCCCCGATCGCGGAACACAGTGACCGTCTCGACCAAGTCTCTGATGGCTTCTGCGGCCTCTCCGTCGCCCGCACTGGTCCTTTCGCGAACGCTTCTTCAAGCCGACCGAGTTGTTCCTCGTATCGTTTCAGGATGGCCGGATGCAGGGCGACTTCCTTTGAGGTGGGCGGCTCGCCCAGCAACTCCTCAGATATCCGCATTCGTTCGGCATCTAAAGCAGTCGATAGCGGTCCGAGAACGGATGGATCGCCATGTCCTTTGCAATCGCATCCACCAGTCGTTCGATTTCCCGGTTTAATTGACCAACCTGCTGCTCAAGACGTTGCGCGTTTCGCCTGCGATGTAGCTGCGAGGCGCTTTCGCTCCTCTAGAAACGTGCGTACGTACTCCGAAGTGACCTTCGGCGCGCGCAATTCGGCCTTTAGCCCGCTGACTGCACTTTCGACCGTATCTAAATAGAAAGTCTTCGCGTCAGGACATGTGCCGCTCTCCGTTGCAGCCGAGTAGCGAATACGAACGCGCCCTGATTTGTCTCGCCCATTGGTTGCCATGCCCGAGGCGCATGAGCCGCTACGGAGCAGACCAGACAGCATTCGAGGAGGCCGACGTTGATGGCTGGGGTGGGTGTGACTGCTCTCTTCTTTGCGTTGCTGAGCAGCTGTGAATAGCCTGGATTGACAATTGCAAGATGCGGTACCCCAGCAACCTGCCATTCACTGTTTGGATTTGGTCGTGACAGGCGCTTTCCCGAGTCGGGATCTTTCACCATCCCGACTTTGTTCCAGTCGAGGCGCCCTGCATAAAGCTCGTTCTGCAGAATGCCGGCACGCCTCTCGAGATTGCCATTAATTGTTGAAGCATTCCATGCCCGCCCTCGCGGAGGTGATACCGCTCTCGTTGTTGAGATCGTGCGCGATTTCGCGAGGCGTTCGACCGTCAACGTATTCCTGAAAGATGCGCCGGATCAGTTGCGCCTCGGCCTCGACGACGGCATCGTCGCAGTAATCCAGGGCGAAGGCGGCGAACGCCCAACAATTGGATTGAGGGCGGACATGGGTGCTTCGCCAATCCTTGAAACGTCAAACAAGCCTTGGTCGTCGACAACGCCTGGTCAAATGCATGCGTGCGGTCACGATGGGCACACAGCCATGTTGCTTGGCGCCGCCAAATATCTTGCCAACACGCGCAAATTCAAAGGTTCTGTTGCCTTGATCTTCCACGCCGCGGAGGAAGATGGTGGGGGTGACAGACTTGGCGGTCAAAAGATGGTCGAGGCAGGAATTATGGAACGTATGGCATCTCACGGGTTTTTTGGTATGCATAACGTGCCGGGCATGGAGGTGAGCAAGTTCGGCATTTGTCATGGTCCGGTCACGGCCGCGCAGGACGATTTCGACATCGTCGTGAAGGGCAGGGGCGGCCATGCCGCGGCGCCGCATCGGACCATCGATCCCGTCGTGATTGCAGCGCAGATCATCCGAGGTCTACAAACTTTGGTCACGCGCGGCACGGACCCAATCGATTCGTTGGTGATCTCCGTGACCAAGTTGACTAGAGCTCAGGCCAACAACATCATACCCGATCGCGTTGAAAGAGTGGTACCGTGAGGACCCTCGTACCTAGTCTTCGCGATTTCGCCGAACGGCAGATAATGGCGACCGCGCAAGGTATCGCTGGAGCGTTTGGTGCCGAGATCGAATCAACTACCAACGGTACGTGCCCGTCACCGTTAACCATGCGGCGGAGACGACTCTGGCGACCGAGGCTGCACATAAGCTCGTGGAACCTCACGCGGTTGACGACAAGCTGAGAGTTCGAATGGGGGCGGAGGATTTCGCCTACATGCTTGAGGCACGGCCGGGAGCCTTCATTTTTGTCGGTAATGGGCCGACTGCTGACGTGCACCATCCCGCATGTGACTTTAACGACGAAGCTCTCCCTTACGGCATCGGTTACTGGGTAAACGTCGTCCGTGAAGAGCGGCTATGCGATTGAGCTAGAATCGCATTTGCCGTTGTGGACTGTTTTCGATTGGAGGGTTTTGATGCTTCGAGCATCGGAACCCTGCAATTTCATTTTCAGGATTCCGTCGAATCGCCGGTCATGATTCCGTCGTCGCATCGGAGGTGGCGATGCGACCGAAGAAGCACAGGACGACGGGATCGGGCGATCTGTTCCGGGCCAGGCTGGACCCAGATCATCAATATGAAGCACGAGCTGGTTCAGCTCGCCGGCAAAGTCGATTGGGACTGGATCGACAGTGAGATCGCGCCGCTCTATAGCGAGAACGGTCGGCCGGGCATCGCGACCCGCTTCATGATCGGGCTGCTGTTGCTTAAGCACATTTACGGGCTGTCCGATGAGAAGGTGTGCGAGCGCTGGCTCCACGACCCGTATTTCCAGTTCCTCACCGGCGAAGAGTTCTTCCAGCACGCGTTTACGCACGAACGCTCGGACCTGAGCCACTGGCGCAAGCGGCTCGGCGACAAGCTGGAGCTCTTGCTGGCCGAGAGCCTGCGGGTGGCGCACGAAGCCGGCGCGTTACGCAGCCAGGACCTCAAGCGCGTCACGATCGACACCACAATGCAGCCGAAGGCCATCACCTTCCCGACCGATGCAAAGCTGCTGCATGCGGCCATCAAGGGGCTCAACCGCCTGACGAGGAGGCACGGCGTCAGGCTGCGGCAATCCTATTCTCGTGTGGCCAAGGCCGCCGCGATGATGGCAGGCCGCTACGCCCCGCCAAACGGTTCAGGCGGCATCAGCGGCAGTTGCGTGTCCTGCGCAGCCGGCTGGGCTAAATCATTCGCGACATTCGCCGCAAGATCGAGGGCCAGCCCGCACTGGAGGAGGCGTTCGCCCTTCCGCTCGGCCGGGCCTCGCAGATCCGCTCTCAGCAGCAGCGCCAGCGTGGCGGGAAGCTCTATTCCTTTCATGCCCCGGAGGTGGAGTGCAACGGCAAGGGCAAGGCCAGCGCACCTTATGAGTTCGGCGTGAAGGCCTCCATCGTCACCAACAACCGCCGGGCTCCTGGGGGCCTGTTCGTGCTGCACGCCAGGGCGATGCCCGATAATCCGTACGACCGTCATACCTTGCGGGACGTCATTGACCGCACCGAGACACTCACCGGCTGTCCGATCGAGCGGGCCAATGTCGACAAGGGATACCGCGGCCACGACGCGCAAAATCGGCGTCGCGTCTTCATCTCCGGCCAGAAGCGCGGCGTCTTCTCAAAGGCCGCGCAGGAGACGCTGCCAACGCTCTCCTCTCAGCCGTCGGCCACAACTTGTATGGGGTGTCGCCTGTCAAGAGCTCTTAGCAAGTCTTCTCCTTCACCGAGGGGGGCAGTTGTGTGCATCAAGTTCGGCAAATTGATCATGGGGCCGGCGAAGCCATCCCCTCGGAGCCGCCGTCGCTCGCTTGCCCCACGCGCAGCGCTGGCGAGCGACAGCGGCGGAGAGGGGTGGCCCATCCTCTTGGTGGGCCTGAGCATGACAGGCGGGAGGGCACGGACCTCGACCTCGGCGATCGCCTTCTTCAAGCCCGGATGGTAATCAGATATTGCGAACTCCATGGCATGGCGCGACTGAGAGACATTCCGAGGGAGCCTGCAATATCCGGCGGCCATCGCGCCGCGTACTTGTATGCGGTCGAACGCAGTGTTCGACCATGATGCAGCAATGCGCATCTCAAGCGAAGCTCGGGCAGCGGGCCCATTCTTCCGCGAGGTCATATGGACCAAGTTGTGGCGCGGGTCACCGCCACCTCGGAGTATCAGGGCTCGGCGGTTGCTTCGCCAAGCCCCAATTGAGGTGTCGCGTCGCGCGTTCATGCTACCGGGCGGGCGTAACTTGATCCCTACAGGTATTTCGCCTGTCGTCGTCAAGCGCCAGAACGCAATGAGCAATTTACGCGCGAGCGCCACGATCATGGTCTTGCGCGTACCGCCGCGCGCGTCGGCCGCGCGAGTATGGAACCATTGCCAGCGCGTGCAAGGCCCTTCTCCCGTCTTCGCCTGTCGCTCTCATCGGGAGCGCCCGTGAGGCCCGCGTAACGCGCGACCGCTCTGCGATCTCTCAATTGCCGGGAGAGGATCATGCACGAGCATGTCCGCTGTTTCGATTCCAACGCCAATGATCCGCGCCAGCAATTTGACCATCGCGTGCGCTCCGCTCTCGGAAACCTGCAAACGATGTAATCGAGCCGCCTCGATCTCCCTGATCTGCTCTCTGACGAGGCGAAGGCGGGCCGTCCCGGCGCATCTCGGCGATAGTGTTGGGTGGGAGAAGCACTCCTGCCGGCGTGCGCAGCGTCTCGAGCTGCTTTGACGCATGACGCAGCGTCGGCTTGAAATTGCGAATACCCAGGCGAACGAGACATGCCTTCATTCGATTGATAATGCTGGTCTGATGGCTGACAAGGTTCTCACGCTCGCGGTTCGGATGTCGGGCGTCCTCTTCATCGAGACTTGGGATTGCCGCCATTTGGCAATGGTCCGGCTCTCCGCGTAGCTAACCGAGAAGAGCGCGCTTCAAATGCTCGGTGTCGAGACGATCGGTTTTAGCCCGCCGGTGCTCGCGGGGGACGGCGACGCTTGTTGAGTGGATAACGAAGGCCTCGACGCCACGAGCCCGCAGCCACCGCGCCAGCCAAAAACCATCGCGACCGGCCTCAAAGCCGACTGCTATACGTGTGATCGCGTGCCCAACGTTTGCGGCCTCCTCGCGCCAGTGATGTAGCAACCGGAGCAGCGCGTCTTCGTCGGCGATGCATGGGGGTGCTCCATTGCTCATGACCAGCCTCAATACTCTCACGGCTTTGCCGGTCACCCCATAGTACCTTCCGCCGCATCCTCGCCTGGCTCAGGAAGCTCTTGCGCTTCATCCTGATCGTCCTTTGGCGCGCCTTCGCAACCCCGGTCGCTCTCAACCCCGCTTGTTAACGGACGACTAAATCTTGTCGAGACGGTTCTGGCTGCTTGAAGATTAGGCAGGCAAAAACATCGTGATGTGTAGTCGAGCCTAGAGCTGAACCGCGTCCTTCAGCTCAGGGCATCGGGCCACGCCCAGCCCGTCGAGCCAAGAAGGTGATCCTGCCATCATGCAGCCCCGCATGACTTTCCAATTGACGCTCAAACTAAATACGTGAGGCGATTGCAGCAGCAATCGCCAGTGCTTGAAATCATTAGTCAGCAGCTAATTGACCGCGAAGGTTCGTCGCGTCGCACTTCCAGAAGTGGGGCTCAGATGGAGATTGTCGGGCAAGTGCGATCCGCGGCTCAAGGTAGTGCGCGCGTCTCTATCGCACGAGCGACGTCGCGTGATGATATCTGTGGTCCCACCGCTCGCCGAATCCGAAGCTGAGATAGACGAAATTATGATCGAGCTTATTGGGCGACGAAGCAAGTGATAGGCGAACTCCTCGACTGATATTGAACATGAATGCCTATGCACTAGGCCTAGCGCGCCGCCCTAAACCATTGCCAGCTCGCATATGCCAGACATTCAAGGGCGCAGGGCATTTCGGAGATCGGCCGATGTCGGATGACTGAACTACAAAAGGCGACCGTCTCGTCCGCATCGCGCTCGCGCGCAGAATTTCCTCGATACAGGCGGCCAAATGGACGAAAATGTGCTTGCGAGCGAAAGTAACATTTCGCACGCAACGGTTCGGGGGGCTGCAGATCCATTTTCACCCGCGACGCGTTTTGTTAGAACTCTAGAATCCCAACCCAAGATACCTTCAAGCCAAGGAGCTAGAAAATGACAATTGGTCGAGGACTGCAGGCATTCCCGCGCGCGGAATACTTGCGCAGGGTTGCGGCAGTGAAGGCAGAAATGGCTCGGCTCGACATTCACGCGCTCGTCGTAAACAACGCAGCGAACGTGGCCTATCTTTCAGGTTACACCGTATCCGGGTCGTGGGGAATTCTTCCACAAGCTCTGGTGGTCGCGATTGACAAGGAGGAGCCCACGTTGATCGTGCGCCAAAGCGACGCGCCGGCGGCCATCCATCAGACGTTCCTGGAGCGCGCCAACGTGATTGGCTTTCGAGAAGGCCTCGTTGGCAAGCAGGGCGTTGATGGCTTTGATGCCGTAATCGACTTTCTCCAAGAAGCTGGCATGGCGAATCGCGGCTTAGGCGTTGAAGTAAGCTACCTGCCGCCGCAGACGACGGAAAAGTTCAAGGCGAGACTGCCGAAAGCGAAGATCATCGATTGCACCAAGGCTGTAGCCTGGATTCGATTTATAAAATCCGATCTTGAAATATCCGTCATGCGGGAGGCTGCTGCCATCGCGGATGCTGGCATCCTGCGTGCCGCGGAAGTCATTCGCCCTGGTGTGCGGGAGGCTGACGCCGTAGCCGAGATCGTGGCGACCCTCGTGCGCGGGGCTAACGGTAAGTCCGGAACAAACATACCCCCGATCTACTTATGCTCCTCGCCCCGGACAGGTACATGCCACATTCGCTGGAGTGAAGATACCTTTCGGGATGGTTCCCAAGTGAATCTCGAATTGGGCGGCTCCCGTTATGGGTACTATGTAGGGCTCATGCGCACCTACTCCATTGGAGCGCCGTCCGATCGTCTGCGCAGTCTCCATGAGGCAGAGGTTGCTGGTCTTGAAGCCGCGCTCGAAACAGTCCGGCCGGGTGCCACGTGCAGCGACGTCGCCAATGCGTTCTATCGGACGAGCAAGAAGATGGGCTTTAACAAGGAGTCGCGCTGTGGTTACCCAATTGGCATTAATTGGACGGAGCCGACGGCGAGCCTGCAGGATGGCGATATGACGGAGCTGAAGCCGAACATGACCTTTCACCTGATGCTCGGCAACTGGATCGACGAAGACTTCGGCTATGTCATCAGCGAGACATTCCGAGTAACCGAGTCTGGTGCCGAGGTGTTGACTAGCGCGCCACGAAGGCTGTTCGAGGTTGGCTGAACTGGTGGGAAGTCGTCGGGGCGAAGTCGCAGTCTGCGTTGCGCCTAAGAAGGCCCTAGTGAATCGAGTGTGTCTCCACGACGTGTGCTGCGCACCCCAACGTCCGGCGGGTCGTGCGCACGTGAAATCCCTGACGCTTTCCAGGATTGCCGATGCGCCAAGCCGCGGCTACATTTGAGATTAAAAATGTCTCGCTCGCACGCAGCGGTTGTCACGATGCGCCGTGGTGCCGCGATGTATGACGGCCTGACGGCTCGCGGGCCGGCGCTTGAGGAAAAACTCCGGAGGTTTTGGAGCTTTAATGACTCGTATCGCATCGCAAGTGAAACCCAAATCATCATTCTACGGTGCGCCCGTTGGCATCTTGCAGCTGGAGCGTCCCCGGGACCCGTTTGTTCGTCCGTTCATCCCCGGCAGCGTCGGTAATGCCAGCACGTGGAGTGTTCCTGTCAGGTACAAGACAGTGTCTGGCCTCAGTTTCGAGCGGGTTATCGCCGGGGATTTGGCGCCTGCAGTGATTCAGGCCGCCCTAGAACTCGCCACCGAAGGCTCCCAACTGATCACCTCGAACTGTGGGTTCATGATACGCTACCAAGAGATGGTTCGCGACGCGACCGACATACCCGTGCTCCTATCCAGCCTATCGCTTGGACCGTTTCTCGAACGCACGCTCCCGCGCAACCAGGCGCTCGGCATCATTACAGCCAGTTCGTCCTTGATGACACCAAATCTACTGGAATCAGCTGGGTTGCCACCCAATTCCCGGCGTGTGGTCATCCGCGGGCTCGAGGACGCTGCCTCGTTCGCCGCTGCTTTTCTTACCGCCACCGGCGATCTCGAGGTCAGCGCGGTTGAGACTGAGATTGTCGATGCCGCAAAGGATTTGCTCAATGATCGCCAGGATATTGGAATACTGCTTCTCGAGTGCTCGGAGTTCCCGCCTTACGCTGCGGCGGTTCAGCGCGCGACGGGCATTCCGGTGTTCGACTTCACCTCGATGGTCGAGTTTTTCGTTCGTGGACTAGTACGTAGACCGTTTAATGGACTACTCTAACTGCACAGGGTCAAGAATTGCGCGCACATCGAGTCCGCGCGCCTTCGCCAAGAGTCCGACAGGTCTGTCAGTCGCCCTCGATGTGAGCGTGCTAAGGACTTCGTAAGACGCCGCATAGGCGCGGCTGCCGCGTCCCTGCGCATTGGCTGCGGCAGGCCATCGCACGCGTTTTTGGCCGAGCTTGGTATCAGGAAAGCATGGCTACGATAGAAGACATCGTCGTGATCGGTGCAGGCATCGTCGGTGCGGCTTGCGCGGCTCGTTTAGTAATGGCCGGAAAGAAGGTTGTCATTCTCGATCGGGTTCCGCCGGGGACGTCGTGTTCATTTGGTAACGCTGGAGGGTTAAGTCCAACTGTTTGCCTTCCTCTTGCAACCCCAAGTATGTACAGCCAAATCCCCGGCTGGCTCATGCGTCGGGATGGGCCGCTCGCAATTGACCCGAAGTACCTACTGACAGCCTTACCTTGGCTGCTGCGTTTTATGTGGGCGGGTCTGCCTAGCCGTTCGCGTATCGCGGCCAAGGGCATGTACAGTTTAATGCATCGCTTGTTCGATGACTACGAGCCTCTGTTGGAGTTTGCGGGCGCGCAGTCCTTGATTCATCGCGTCGGGCAACTCTACGTGTTCAGCACCGAATCTGGATTTGCCAAGGAGCAGGCTGCGATCAAGGTCCGCGAAGCATTAGGCTTCGAACAAAAGCTTTTGCTCGGTATTTCCGACATCAGGGAATACGAGCCTGAGCTGGATGATCGATTCACGAACGGCGTATATCTTCCCGGGAACGGACATTGCTCGAACGCGCATCGGCTTGTCGAGTTGCTCGTGGAAGCGAGTGTACGGTCAGGCGCAAGATTCGTCGCGGGAAACGTCACTCGGCTAGAGCCTGCAGGGACCCTCGTGCGCGTGCACGGCCTTTCCGAAACGCTTCACGCTCGTCATGTGGTCCTCGCAGGAGGAATCTGGTCAAATGAGCTGCTGAAGTCGTTGAGCTATCGGGTTCCTCTCGAGAGCCATCGCGGTTATCACATCCATGCACCCTGTGAGTTTGTTCGTCCTCGCCGTAACGTTGTTTGGGCTGAGATGAAGGTGGTCGCTACGCCCATGGACAGCGGAGTTCGTATTGCCGGAACCGCCGAAATTGCCGGTCTGAAGGCCCCGCCGAGAGAAGCTCGTTACGCGTTGCTTGAGGATACCGCGCGGCGGATGTATCCCAGACTCGATGTCACTGGCGCGTCGAGGTGGATGGGTCATCGTCCGTGCACGCCGGATTCCTTGCCTGTCATTGGCCCCTTGCCACGTGAGCGCCGGATAATTTGCGCGCTGGGTCATGGCCACATTGGCCTATCGGCGGCCTCCTTCACAGGCCGTGTCGTGGCACAGATCGTCGCAGACAATGACGTAAGGAACGAATGGGCGCCTTTCTCCATCGAGCGTTTTCTCTGATCTTAGGAAGCTGTGGCAAAAAATGATCCCCACTTACCTTGACGAAAATGCTGTTCGCGAGTCTCTGACCGATGACGAAGTGTACGAAATCGTGCAGAGCACGTTGCGCGCCCTCCACGAAGGAACGGCAATCCCGGGTCCGAAGGCGGGCTTCGGTGTCCAAGTAGGAGGTGACAACCGCTATATAGGTACCGTGTCCGGGTGCATTCTCGCCTCCAACGCGGCGGGTGTGAAGTGGTTCATGACTTCCGATCGAAGCGCGAATCGCGGCTTGCCCCGTGTACCTGCGACGATTTTGATATGCGACGCAAGAACTGGCCAGCTCGCCGGTGTCTTGGATGCAACGCGGCTAACCTCTCTTCGGACTGCGGCCATGGCCGTAGCATGCAGCCTGCAAGTGAGCAAAACACAAGTGTTGCCGAAGGTTGCAATAATCGGTGCTGGAACGGTCGGCACCGAAGTCGCCCGGTACTTTGCGCAGTCCGGGCGCGTAGCGCGAATAGCCGTGGCCGCGAGATCTGCCGCAGCTGTGCATCGGGCCTCGACCGCGATCCAGGCGGTGGCCAATGAGCGCGTCCAGGTGCAGGGAACAATTGACGTGCGGGCCGCCGTCAGCGACGCTGAGATCGTGGTAACTGCCACGAGCGTCCCGAACGACATGACTCTGGTAGAGCACCAATGGCTTAGTCCTGATGCGATCATTTGCACCCTCGGTTCTCACCGAGAGATCGATCTCCAGATCATTCACGAAGCCGCGCATATCCTGGTTGATGACCCGGACGGCAGTCAGCGGCGTGGCAACCTGGCCGGAGAGCTCAAATCTGGTGTCATTGCAATCGATCGTCTGTCGAACGTCGGAGAGCTGATGGCGAATCGATGGAGGCCGACTCGGCCTGGGCGAGTCCTACTCGCCTTGGTAGGTATCGGAGTTTTAGATGTGGCCCTGGGCGCACAGGCGCTAGCCAATGCGCGCGGCAACGGACGGGGACTGCCGCTGCTCACGCGATTGGCCAGCCAAGGCCTCGTTCCAGCAAACAGAGATCGATGATCACCAAATGGCTGCGGCGCGAGGCGCGCCCCGGGGAACTTGCTTATTCGCCCTTCTGGACTCAATTTGAAGCTCTCTCGTTCGAACGACGGACTCTTCTCTAACAATGTTACTGCGAGAAAATATCAGGGCGTGAACCAGCGGTCACCAAGATATGCGTTGTCGGGGCGCGCGCTATTGGGAGGCGGACGCAGGGCCGGCTACGTCGGGCAAGACAGACGAGTGGCCGGTGTTGACGTATGTTGGTGGCGAGCCGTGAGCTTTAAAAGGATTGGGTCGAACTACGAATATCGCGCGTAAGCGGGCGCGCTGGAAGGTCCATCACGGCAGGATCGATCCTTCGCGCCTGATCGCTATCGATGCGATGTGAGTTAAAGCCAATGTGGCGCAAGCTAGGAGCTGAGCGGGCGACGCCCGAAAACACCTGCGTCTTCGGCCATTGGAAAGACCGCGACGTTCATGGCGGTGCAGCGTGACCACGGATTTGTACGCCTTGGACCATTGACGGACGAAGGGCGAATTGGTCATCTTCGATATCTCGGCAATCATGAGGGTAAGTCAGCCTGCAACACCATCCGGGCTTCTGTAACGGGCCTTGGTTAGTCAATCCCTTTTTGCGTCATCCTTTCGCCGGGTACTTGCTTCTGTACGGGATCGGCGCTGCGGCCGTCGCCTGACGGGGTTCTAGAGGAACAGGCCGGCCAATCTACGGAAACGTGATCGCATCGTTGGATGCGTCAACAACCCGGATGACGACCTGACCTGATCCATCGTCCCGGCGAAGGGACTTCGCTTCGGGAAGGCTGATGTCGAACCCGCCCGAGAACCTGTTCGCTCCTATTTTAGGTTGCCATGGCGGTCGCATTGAAGGGCGCGTTGTCCTTGAGCATGCGCAGCATGATCACGGCGAGCTTGCGCGCCAGCGCCACCTTGGCCTTGCTCATGCCGGCACGCTTGGCGATCCGCATCGCCCAGCTCTTGAGCTGGGCACAGCCCTTGATCGGCTTGGTCAGGATGATGTGGGCAGCCTCATAGAGCGCCTCGCGCACGGAAGCGTCGCCATTTTTGCTGATGCGGCCGGAGTAGTCGGTCTCACCTGACTGATGCTTCTTCGGCGTCAATCCGAAGAGCGGCCCCGCTCGCTTTGATGAGGTAAATCGGGAGGGGTCATCGATGGCACTGGCATAGGTCAGCGAGATGATCGGTCCCACGGCCGGCGTCGACATCAGCAGCCTGGCTTTGGCGTCCAGGAGAGACATTGCCCGCACCCGCTTCTCAAGGCCGTTGAACTCGCGCAGCAGCACCATGTGAACCGCAAGCGTCGCTGCAGCAATCGTCTCAAGGGCCGGATGGCCGGTCACCAGCTCTCTGATCCGTGTCGCGAAGCTGCGTTTGGCGGTCTTGCCGACCTTCAACCCGAAGCCACGCAGGATCCCGCGCAAGCTGTTCTCGATGTCCTGAAGCTTGGCCTGAATCAGCTTGCGTGCGGTCAGCATTGCGCGGATCTCCTGCGCACTCATCGACTTGCAATGCACTGGCCGGAACCAGCCGAGCTGCATCAATTGCGCGATGTTGCGGGCGTCGTTGCGGTCCGACTTCACCGGCATCGATTTGAAGGCCTCGCTCACGTGGCGCGTCTCCAGAAGCTCAACCGCGAGGCCCGCCTTCTTCATTGCCGCGTAAAGCCACTGTGACAGCGGGCCTGCCTCCAGCCCGATCCTGGCGAGGTCGAACCCGAGCGAACGGAACCAGGCGATCAGCGCCTCCGGCTCGCTGGCCACCTTGGCCTCCCGAACGATCTTGCCGTTCGCATCGACAACGCACACGCTGGCGCATTCCAATGACACGTCGATTCCGGCATAGTGGTCCATGGTCGTCTCTCCTCGATGCTTGGAGCGAGGCTTAGGCCTCGACTCCGCTACACCATCAATGTGAGGGACGACCGCTTGCCTTCCAGCCAAGGCGCGCGACGCGCGCATCAAACAGCGCCGTAGCTAGCGCGGCTTGGTCGGAAGGCCCCAAGGGGGCCCGTTACCCCATCTACGGAAGCCCATCTGATCTTTTGGCGCCCTACACCCAGATCCCAATCGATCGAGCGGTTTTTTCACCAAACTCAATCGGCGGTCAGCAGCAACGCGTCGCGCTCGCCCGCGCGCCGATCCACCGATCCACCGATCCTCCTGCTCGACGAGCCACTCGGCGCGCTTGAAGGTAACCTGCGCGCGAGCATGTTGGCTTGCGGCAGCAGATTTTCCGGCCAGGAGACAATGTGCGCGTGGATTGGCTGCGTTCGGACATTCGCTTCGTTGCGCCCTGAGGTGCTGGCAGAGCAAGCGGGATGAAAACATTTGAGAAACTTGGACGGTGCCCATCGACTCTCAATGTCGGCTTTTGCAATCCTGATTGGCATCTTCCGCGTGTCCGTCCTTCGGCTCTTTCTGACAAGAATCAATGCGCTAGCCATTTCTCTCGTCACTATGATGCGTTCCTAAGCCAGCAGGCAAACGTCCGCATTGTCCTGCAGGCCCTTCAAATACGCGCCGCCTCGAAGCGACTTCTTATATGCGCTGCTCGTTCTCGTCACGATTCGCTATTTGGACTAGCTCCCGGGTACGTGGCACGGGACCCGACGGATTCCTGCACCAAGCTACGAATTTATATGGATTTCAGCGCCCTTTAGATGAAATCGGCAGGGATGTGTTCGCATATCTGCGCATAAGCTTTCGAATATGAACGGTGCCCATTTAGACGCGGCAAGCGGAACTCGTGTTCGGCCAAGAAAAGCATCGTTCTTCCATCGAAGACGGAAGTAAGGGGGAAAGCAAAAAGATGAAAGTAGTCTGCTTGTGGTTTGCGACTGATAGTGAACGGAATTATATAAAAGAAGCGATGCCGCGTGGCACGGAGATCGTTGTCCCAAGGGGCGAATACTTCTCCCGCTTCGAGACCACCTATACTGATCTTGAGCCTCATGCCCGCGATGCGGATGCGTTTATCGGTTGGACGCTTCCGGAGGGGATTGTAGAAAAAGCAGAGAAGCTTAAGATTCTTTCGTGGCTGCACACCGGCGTTGACGACCTCAGGATCAACGGTGTTCTTTCGCTGGCGAGGCAACGCGGGTTCAAGGTGACGAACGCTCGTGGTGCCAATGCAATCGCCGTTGCGGAACACGCAATGATGCTCCTGCTTTCCCTCGCGAAGAAGACCATTCTGAAAAACCAGGCTTCGAGAGAGAACCACCGGCTTTTTCCCTTGTTTGCCGACGAATACAGAGGAACGATGCTGCATGGCAATACGCTGGGGGTAATCGGTGTCGGCGGCATCGGGAGTCACGTTGCCAAGTGTGCGAAAGCATTTGGCATGCAGGTTCTTGGGGTCCGTCGCAACAAGGAACGGAACGACCCCAATGTTGATTCCATGCATGGCATGGACGAGTTGCATGCCGTCCTTTCGAAATGCGACTACGTGGTTCTGGCGACTCCGAACACAGGCGAGACGTTCCAGTTCTTCGGCAAGGCGGAGCTAGCCGCCATGAAGCCGTCCGCCTTTTTAGTCAACATTGCGCGTGGAAAGCTTGTTCAGGAAAAACCGCTCCACGAGGCATTGACGTCGGGCCGTTTGCGCGGTTTCGCGGCAGATACCTGGCCAAGATATGACTTCGGCACAACCTTTCCAAGTGGTGCGGTACCCCGCTTGGAGATTCAGAAGCTCCCAAATGTGGTAGGCACCATCGACCAAGCGCACAATGTTGATGGCGTGCTAAATCGATATCTCCAGTGGGGCACCGAGAATCTGGTAGAGTTTGTGGCAGGGAAGCCGCTCACGCGCGAGGTGAACCTGGACCTCGGCTATTAGGCAGAAAGCGCGGCTCGTGAACCCGCACTTTTTCGGAACCAATGGTATGGCGACTCCCTGGATACTTAGTCATCGCGAGCCGGCACTTCCGTGAGGTATAGCAATGGCCCGCGAGCAGATTAGTGCTATACATCCCGCGACAGGGTTAAAGCCGCGGAAGTGCTGATCCGCAATGTACGTCACTAGGCAACTCTGAGTTCGGCAACTACGCAGGCTACGACATCGGGCCGATCTTCCACTTCGGTGTCACCAGGCGTACGCGGCTACGTCACCAGCTTGTCGAACACCGCGCCGTCAGGCGCCGCTCGTGCAAACGCAAGCTTGGCAATGGCGGTGTGTGATCAACGATGGTGATTTGCTTGCCTCTCAGGTATCCCTGCTCCGATCCAGCAATGGTCTCGCCAATTGATGGAAAGCTTGCCCCATCGGCCGCGAACAAGGCTCTAAGCGATTGAGCCGGGGTCTATTTTTCGGATTCGAGAGGGTTTGAGATTGCAGGGATTGGGAGGTTGCGGCCGCCAAACCCTGCAATTTCGTTTGTTTCACTTTCACCGCAGACCGTGATCCTGTAGTTCATCGGAGGGGCCGATGCGAGCGAAGAAGCACAAGAAGACGGGATCGAACGACCTGTTCCGGGCAAGGCTGGATCAGATCATCAACATGAAGCACGAGCTGGTTCTGCTTGCCGGCAGGATCGATGGGACCTGATCGACGGCGAGATCGCTCCGCTCCGCAGCGAGAAGGGCCGGCCCGGGATCGAGACCCGTTTCATGATCGGACTTGCTGCTCAAGCACATTTACGGGCTCTCCGATGAGGGGGTATGCGAGCGCTGGGGCCATGACCCGTATTTCCAGTTCTTCACCGGCGAAGAGTTCTTCCAACACGCCTTCCCGCACGAGCGCTCGGACCTCAGCCACTGGCGCAAGCGGCTCGGCGACAAGCTGGAGCTCTTGCTGGCCGAGAGCCTGCGGGTGGCGCACGAAGCCGGCGCGTTACGCAGCCAGGACCTCAAGCGCGTCACGATCGACACCACAATGCGGCCGAAGGCCATCACCTTCCCGACCGATGCAAAGCTGCTGCATGCGGCCATCAAGGGGCTCAACCGCCTGACGAGGAGGCACGGCGTCAGGCTGCGGCAATCCTATTCTCGTGTGGCCAAGGCCGCCGCGATGATGGCAGGCCGCTACGCCCCGCCAAACGGTTCAGGCGGCATCAGCGGCAGTTGCGTGTCCTGCGCAGCCGGCTGGGCTAAATCATTCGCGACATTCGCCGCAAGATCGAGGGCCAGCCCGCACTGGAGGAGGCGTTCGCCCTTCCGCTCGGCCGGGCCTCGCAGATCCGCTCTCAGCAGCAGCGCCAGCGTGGCGGGAAGCTCTATTCCTTTCATGCCCCGGAGGTGGAGTGCAACGGCAAGGGCAAGGCCAGCGCACCTTATGAGTTCGGCGTGAAGGCCTCCATCGTCACCAACAACCGCCGGGCTCCTGGGGGCCTGTTCGTGCTGCACGCCAGGGCGATGCCCGATAATCCGTACGACCGTCATACCTTGCGGGACGTCATTGACCGCACCGAGACACTCACCGGCTGTCCGATCGAGCGGGCCAATGTCGACAAGGGATACCGCGGCCACGACGCGCAAAATCGGCGTCGCGTCTTCATCTCCGGCCAGAAGCGCGGCGTCTTCTCAAAGGCCGCGCAGGAGACGCTGCCAACGCTCTCCTCTCAGCCGTCGGCCACAACTTGTATGGGGTGTCGCCTGTCAAGAGCTCTTAGCAAGTCTTCTCCTTCACCGAGGGGGGCAGTTGTGTGCATCAAGTTCGGCAAATTGATCATGGGGCCGGCGAAGCCATCCCCTCGGAGCCGCCGTCGCTCGCTTGCCCCACGCGCAGCGCTGGCGAGCGACAGCGGCGGAGAGGGGTGGCCCATCCTCTTGGTGGGCCTGAGCATGACAGGCGGGAGGGCACGGACCTCGACCTCGGCGATCGCCTTCTTCAAGCCCGGATGGTAATCAGATATTGCGAACTCCATGGCATGGCGCGACTGAGAGACATTCCGAGGGAGCCTGCAATATCCGGCGGCCATCGCGCCGCGTACTTGTATGCGGTCGAACGCAGTGTTCGACCATGATGCAGCAATGCGCATCTCAAGCGAAGCTCGGGCAGCGGGCCCATTCTTCCGCGAGGTCATATGGACCAAGTTGTGGCGCGGGTCACCGCCACCTCGGAGTATCAGGGCTCGGCGGTTGCTTCGCCAAGCCCCAATTGAGGTGTCGCGTCGCGCGTTCATGCTACCGGGCGGGCGTAACTTGATCCCTACAGGTATTTCGCCTGTCGTCGTCAAGCGCCAGAACGCAATGAGCAATTTACGCGCGAGCGCCACGATCATGGTCTTGCGCGTACCGCCGCGCGCGTCGGCCGCGCGAGTATGGAACCATTGCCAGCGCGTGCAAGGCCCTTCTCCCGTCTTCGCCTGTCGCTCTCATCGGGAGCGCCCGTGAGGCCCGCGTAACGCGCGACCGCTCTGCGATCTCTCAATTGCCGGGAGAGGATCATGCACGAGCATGTCCGCTGTTTCGATTCCAACGCCAATGATCCGCGCCAGCAATTTGACCATCGCGTGCGCTCCGCTCTCGGAAACCTGCAAACGATGTAATCGAGCCGCCTCGATCTCCCTGATCTGCTCTCTGACGAGGCGAAGGCGGGCCGTCCCGGCGCATCTCGGCGATAGTGTTGGGTGGGAGAAGCACTCCTGCCGGCGTGCGCAGCGTCTCGAGCTGCTTTGACGCATGACGCAGCGTCGGCTTGAAATTGCGAATACCCAGGCGAACGAGACATGCCTTCATTCGATTGATAATGCTGGTCTGATGGCTGACAAGGTTCTCACGCTCGCGGTTCGGATGTCGGGCGTCCTCTTCATCGAGACTTGGGATTGCCGCCATTTGGCAATGGTCCGGCTCTCCGCGTAGCTAACCGAGAAGAGCGCGCTTCAAATGCTCGGTGTCGAGACGATCGGTTTTAGCCCGCCGGTGCTCGCGGGGGACGGCGACGCTTGTTGAGTGGATAACGAAGGCCTCGACGCCACGAGCCCGCAGCCACCGCGCCAGCCAAAAACCATCGCGACCGGCCTCAAAGCCGACTGCTATACGTGTGATCGCGTGCCCAACGTTTGCGGCCTCTTCGCGCCAGTGATGTAGCAACCGGAGCAGCGCGTCTTCGTCGGCGCCAAGCTTCTTCAACGGATGACGATCCAATCCGGGGACGATTCCAGCGACGAGCCAGCTTGAGAGGCTCATCTCAATGACCGCGATCAGCGTACTGTTCTGTTCCAGGACCGTGGAAGACCTGCCGAGATCGTTCGCATTTTGCATGGGGGTGCTCCATTGCTCATGACCAGCCTCAATACTCTCACGGCTTTGCCGGTCACCCCATAGTATCTTCCGCCGCGTCCTCTCCTGGCTCGGAGAACTCTTGGCCCTGCTCCTGGGGCTGCTACGGCGAACCCTCGCCTGTCCACCCCAACTCAATCCGACTTCTTAACGGGCGACTAAGGGAAGCGAAAAATCCACTGAACACACCACCGCCCTCACTGACCCACCGGAGAAAATTAATGTATTCGTATCCAATGCAACAAACATTTCTACTCCACTCCTACCTTCAGCGGCTTGAATTTGCTGAAGAGCGGGCGCCTCGCCCGGCTGGCGGGTCCTTGCGGCCGAGCGACATCGTCATCCTCGACAATTTCGGCTCTCCGCACGAAACGCCGACACCGTCTGCGATGCCATCGGCCAAATCCAGGAAACCGTCACGCCCTAAGAATGCCGAAACCACTTCGCTCAAGCGATATGAGCGAAGCTAAAATCATCCCACTCTAGCCGGGGAGCGTCGCAGGGCAGGGCGTCACCATGCCGAACAGCGGGCATCGTGCGTCGCAGCATCCCGTCAGTCGTCCGAAGCGTCCAAGATGGAAAAACGAATCCAGTCATCGCCACCACGCTCGACCGAATAGAAGAACATCTCGGTCGCATAATAGTCCCGATCGAAAGTCAGAATGCGTGGCTTAATTTCGGTTATACGGTTCTCGTCGATATAGACAGAGTTGCAGATGGACGGGTCGTCGCGCTGGCACGTGCGCTCGGCTGCTCCGAATGCAGCGTCGGGTGCCCCTGTGCCAGATCGGTCACTCGCTCCTCCTTTCGAAATGACGGTTTCTGCCGGTCTATGCCTGCGGACTCGCCGGCAGGGGGCCGGTCGGCGGGTATGCACCGTCCGCGTCGTGGGTTTCATCACCGATGAGCGGTGGATTGAAGACGCTGACGATCAGCAGGTCCTGGAAGACGTGCACCTTGTGACGGTCATCCGGGCCGACGACGTAAACCGTTCGCGGTTCGAGCGGCCATCGCTGACTGGTCGAAAGATCCTCGAGTTCACCCCGTCCTGACGCGATGAAGTTCGCCTCCCAGTGATTTTTGTACCAAACTTGATGCGCCGCCTGGCCCGCGGCCTTGGAGGCGGTGGACAGCGAAAACCCTAGCCCATCGCTCTTCGTGAGATAGCGCGTCGCTGTCGTGATGCCGTGGGAGATCTGGCGCTCATGTCCCGCGGCACGAACATCGGCGACCGTCCGAACGAACATGCGGCGATCCTGCAAACCAGGCGGGAGGGGGCCGGCCGGCGGGTATGCACCGTCGGCGTCGTGCGTTTCACCACCGACGAGCGGTGGATTGAAGACGCTGACGATCAGCAGGTCCTCGAAGGCGTGCACCTTATGGCGATCGTTAGGCCCGACGACGTAAACGGTCCGCGGCTCGAGCGGCCATCGACGACCCGTCGAGAGTTCCTCGAGCTCACCTCGTCCTGACGCGATGAAGTTCGCCTCCCAGTGGTTCTTGTACCAAGCTTGAGGCGACCCCCGGCCGGCGGGCTTGCAGGCACACGACAGCGAGAAATCGAGCCCATCGCTCTTCGTGAGATAGCGCGTCGCTGTCGTGATGCCGTGGGAGATCTGGCGCTCACGTCCCGCGGCACGAACATCGGCCACCGTCCTGACGAACATTCGACGGTTGACAGTACTTGTCACGTTTATATCTCCATATCACTTATAGGTGAGTCGGCTCGGCTCCTGGACAAGCTGGAGACGCTTGCTCACTTCCACGATGCTCTGCGGCCGCGCATAGAGCGAGACGCTGCATCTTCCCGTCTCAGCACGGGCTGCGAGGAGGAGGTTGAGCTTCTCTCGGCGGGACACCCCGCGCCGGAGCCCCCGTCGATGCCCAGCCCATCAGTGTTGGCCCGTCCGATATTCTTCACCTCTTACCTCCCCAAACCGACATCAGACCAACCTCGTTGGGCATCATAAGGTGCCATGAGCGACCAGGGATTTCCGGCAAAATGCGCCTGTTTGCCGCCGCAGATCATGAAATAGGCGCTCAATATGCCGCTTTCCGATTCCGGCAAGGGCAACCTTCCGCCCCTAGCGCCAGCTCAGGGCTCTGGCATCTAAGGGCTACCATGGCGAGCACCCAGTCATATGGAAGCCAGCCGGATCACTCGCGCGCAGTTCGATTCATCGGTATGGCCACGAGGACGCCGTTAACTGGGCGGGGCGGCCCCGACCCATCAGGCACGGGCGCGGCCCGGCCCAGAAGTTCCAGTTGAGCAGCGGATGCGATCTCGAGGGCCAAGCGGCTGCGGAGCGTCGCCCGTCAGGCATAGCAACTCGCGACATCCGCGGCCTCTCACCTATCATCTGCTGGATCACGGACCTGCTTCCCGTCATTCTGCCGTCGTGGTGCTTGATCCTATCCAGGCCAAAACGCGGTTGAAGGGTAGAGGGCGTCCGCAGATCCGCCAACCGGGGTTACTCCCGAGGCACTTTCAGATCCTGCTCGACCAAACCTCCCGGCGGTGCTCTCACTGCGCACTCAGCGCGATTAGCTCCGCTTCCGTGCGCTGGCAGCGGATGTCCGCGCCCTTCGTAAGACGTCGCAGCGGTGTCGGCTCGACGTCGCAGCGGCCGGGGATGCGCAGCGAGCAGCGCTCGAAGAAGCCGCAGGCCTCGCCCCGTCCGGGCCTTGCGACGCCGGCCGACGCCTCTTTGAGCACTTTCTCGCTGATGCCGTCGAGCCAGCCCTGGCGCAGCTCCGGCACCGAGGAGATCAGCAGCTCCGAATAGGGATGCAGCGGGCGCTGGCGCAGCGCACTGCGGCTGCCGTGCTCCATCATCTGCCCGGCGTAAAGGATCATCACCTCGTCGCATACGGCTTTGACGGTCGAGAGGTCGTGGCTGATGAAGAGATAGGCGACGCCTAGCTCGCGCTGCAGCTCGGCGAGAAGGTCGAGGATGGCGGCGCCGACCACCGTGTCGAGCGCCGAGGTCACCTCGTCGCACAGGATCACCGAGGGCTTCGCGGCAAGGGCGCGGGCGAGGTTGACGCGCTGCTTCTGCCCACCGGACAGCTCGTTCGGATAGCGGTCAGCCATTCCCGCGGGCAGGCGCACCATGTCGAAGAGCTCGGCAACGCGCCTTCCGCGGGCCGCGCCGGAAAGGCCGTGGTAAAACTCGAGCGGACGGCCGAGGATGCGGCTGATCGGGCGCGCCGGATTGAGCGCGGTGTCGGCCATCTGGAACACGATCTGGATGCGGCGCAGCTGATCGCGCGTGCGGGCGGTCGCGCTCTTCGGCAGCGCAGCGCCGTCGAGCAGAACCTCGCCGCGCGCGGCCGGCAGCAGGCCGGCGATGACGCGCGCGAGCGTGCTCTTGCCACAGCCCGATTCCCCGATGACGCCGAGCGTCGTGCCCGCCTTGATCTTGAGGCCGACGTCGCGCAGCACCGGCAGGGCCGGAATGCCATCGCGATCGGGCGGGCCGTAGCCGGCCACCACGCTCTTCACCTCAAGGACCGATGCCTCGCTCTCCTTCGCGGCCTCCGTCGCCGTGCGCACCTGCGGCTCGGCGGCGGCGATCAGGCTCTTGGTGTAGTCGTTCTTTGGCGCGGTCAGGATTTGCCCGGTCGCGTCGACCTCGCGGATCGCTCCGTCGCGCAGGACGATGATGCGGTCGGCCATCTGCGCGACCACGGCGAGGTCGTGCGTGACGTAGACCGCTGTCGTGCCGCGCTCCTTGATCGCCTTCTTGAAGACGCGCAGCACCTCGATCTGTGTCGTCACGTCGAGTGCGGTGGTCGGCTCGTCGAAGATGACGAGCTTCGGGTCCGTGACGAGCGCCATCGCCGCGAGCAGGCGCTGTAACTGGCCGCCCGAGACCTGGTGCGGATAGCGCTCGCCGACGCGCTCGGGATTGGGCAGCACGAGCTCGCGGAAGAGCGAAACCGCCTTCGCCTCGGCCTCGGCAACCGGCATGACGCGGTGGATCTGCGAGCTCTCGATCACCTGCTTCAGCAGCGGGCGCGCCGGGTTAAACGAGGCCGCCGCGCTCTGCAGCACATAGGCGATGTCGCGGCCGCGCAAGGACGAGAGCTGCCTCTGGCCGAGCGAGAGGATCTCGCGGCCATCGAAGGTGATCTTGCCGCCGGCGATCTTGGCGCCCGAGCGGGCATAGCCCATCAGCGACAGCGCGATGGTGGTCTTGCCCGAGCCCGATTCACCGATCAGCGCGACGACCTCGCCGGGCTGAACCTCGAAGCTCACATCCTTGACGATGACGTTGGTGCGCCCGCGCTCGTCGCGCGCGGTGACGCGCAGGTTCTCGACCTTGACCAGCGGCGCCATTCAGTGCTCCCCGCTGGAGGACCAGCGGCCCGGCAGGTTGTCGATCAGAAGGTTGACGCCGATCGTCAGGGTGGCGATCGCGATCGCCGGCATAACCACGGCGAGGGCGCCGTCGGCGAGACCATTGATGTTCTCGCGCACGAGCGAGCCCCAATCGGCGTTCGGCGGCTGAACGCCGAGGCCGAGGAAGGAGAGGCTTGATAGCAGCAGCACCGCGAAGACGAAGCGCAAGCCGAAGTCGGTCAGAACGGGACCCGCGATGTTCGGCAGGATCTCCTCGCGGATGAGATAGCCGGTGCCCTCCCCGCGGGCGCGCGCGACCTCGACGAAATCGAGCGCGTTCACGTTGACCGCGAGCGCGCGCCAAGTGCGGAAAGCACCAGGCGTGAGGATCACCGCGATGGTACCCATAAGGACCGGGATCGAAGAGCCGAGTGCGGCGATGACGACGAGCGCCGACATCTTGCTCGGGATCGAGATCAGCGCGTCGAAGAAGCGGCTCAGGGTCATGTCAACCGCGCCGCGCGACACGGCCGCCAGCATGCCGAGCGTGCCGCCCATCAGGATGGCGAGAAAGGTCGCCGCAGCCGCGATCCCGATCGAGTAGCGCGCGCCGACGAGGATGCGGCTCAGCACATCGCGGCCGAGATAGTCGCTGCCGAGCGGCAGCGCCCAACGCATGCGGCCGAACAGGTCGTCGTCGACCAGCGCGCCGGCGTCATGCGGCGCGATAAAGGGGCCGATGATCGCGATCAGCACCCAGAAGCAGACGATGACAGCCCCGATCATGCCGGCCAGCGGCAGGCGGATGCGGCGGCGCGGCGGAGCGGGCGCTTCGACAGCCGCGGTCGTGTGATCGGCGCTCATCGATGACGAAGCCTCGGGTTGGAGAGGATGCCGGCGATGTCGGCGATCATCACCAGAAAGAGATAGGCCAAGCAGAAGATCATCACGCAGGCCTGGACGAGCGGCATGTCGCGGGTCGACACGGCGTCGACCAGCAGGCGCGCAAGACCTGGATAATTGAAGATGATCTCGACGATGATGGCGCCGCCGAGAAGGTGCGACAGGCTGAGCGCGACCGCGTTCGCGATCGGGCCGATCGCGTTGGGCAGCGCGTGGGTCAGCACGACGCGCATCGGGCGCGCGCCCTTGAGCACCGCCATCTCGACATAGGACGAGCGCAGCGTATCGATCACCGCAGCGCGCGTCATGCGCATCATCTGCGCGATCATCACGCAGCTCAGTGTGAAGACTGGCAGCGCGAACAGGCGGAAGAACTGATCGAGCGACACGATGCCGGCGGCGAAGGACAGGGCCGGGAACCAGCGCAGGTTCACGGCGAAGACGATCACCAGCAGCGTCGCGATCAGGAATTCCGGCACGGCGACGACCGACATGGTCAGGAAGCTCGCCGCGCGGTCGTAGAAGCTGCCGCGCCAGATCGCCGAGGTGATGCCGAGGACGAGCGCGATCGGCACGCAGACGACCGCCGTCACCGAGGCGAGGATCAGCGAGTTCGGCAGGCGACTCGCGATCAGGCCGGCGACGGGCAGGTCATTGACGAGCGAGCGACCCGGATCGCCGGAGAGCAATCCGCCAAGCCAGCGGAAGTAGCGAATATAGGCGGGTTGATCGAGGTGGAGAACCTGGCGAAGGCCCGCCACCGCCTCGGGCGTCGCGTTCTGTCCCAGCACTGCCTCGGCAACGTCACCGGGCAGGATCTCGGTGCCGATGAACACCGCGGCCGAGACGAAGGCCAGAGTCAGGATCGCGATCGCGATCCTGCTCGCAACGAGGCGGAACAAACCAGTGTTCATAAGAGCGCTCTTGACGAGGCCGGTCGTCTGCGGCTCGCGTCGTTCCGACGCCGTGACGGCGCTCACTGCTCAAGCCAAATATTTTCTGCGTAGTTCCAACCCATCATGCTACCGGTCGGGATCGGTCTCAAGCCCTTTAGGTTGCTTACATGGGCGTCGAGGAAGGTATAGAAGACGGGAATACACGTGCCAGAACTCTCGTGGATTATACGCTGCATCTCACTATACATTTCGTTGCGCTTATTTATGTCAGCTTCGGCGCGCGCATTAATGAGTAGGGCATCGAATCGCTCATTTCGGAACGCGCTTTCATTGTAGGGTGAGCGCGAATGGAACCAAAACGAAAGGGATATATCGACACTCGCTTTTGGAGAGTTGCTGCCGAAGAAAATTGGCTGCTTCATCCACGTGTTCGACCAATAGCTATCGGCCGGTATTCGTTGCAGGTTGAAAGTTACCCCCACCTCACGACCGGTTTGCTGCAGAATTTGAGCTATTTCTTCCGAATTAGCCGCCGCCGGAGAGACGAAAATTGGTAAAGTCTGATTGGCAAAGCCCGAGCGGCGCAGATGAAAGCGAGCCTTGTCCAGGTCATAGGGACGTTGCGGTAGGCTCGGGTCGTAGAAAGCGCTGCTCGGAGGCACGGGCTGGTCGTTCCCCATGATCGCGTAATTGCGGTAGACCGCGCGACGGATCTGCTCGCGGTTGAGCATGTGCTTCACGGAGAGCACGAAGTCAGAATTTGCTCCGGGCGCGTGGTCTCGGCTGATCGCGAGAGAATGGAACGCACCAGCTTGGGTCTCGAATAGCTTCGCGTTCGGAGCGGACTTGATGCGCTGGGCCGAGCGCGCGTTAATTAATGCGACGAAGTGAACGTCGCCCGCGAGCAGCGCATTGACGCGTGCCGGTTCATCTGTGATCCCGATGACCTCAATTTCGTCGAGAAATGGCTTTCCCGACTTGAAATACTCCTCATTGCGCACGGCAATCGAACGCACGCCCGGCTCAAACTCCCGACACTTATATGGACCGGTGCCGTTCGCCGTGCGGAAGTCGGTCGTTCCCGCCTTCACGATCGCCGTGTTCAACACACCGAGGGTGCTGGGCAACCCGACGTCAGGACCAGAGAGCCGGATGCGTACCTCGTGCGCCCCCGTCTCAGTGATCTCTACCATCGGCTCGACGAGCACTCGGGCGCCTGACCGGACCGCCGCATCTTTGTGGCGCTGTAGAGAATAGACTACGTCTGCAGCAGTAAGTGGCGATCCGTCGTGGAAGCGTACATCGCGACGCAACTTGATGTTCCACACTGTCGCACGCTCTGTTGATGAGATGTCCTCGGCAAGCTCGAGCTGCGGGGTCAAATTTTCATCTATTCTTGTGAGCGTGTTGTAGAACATTGTAACGCGTGACCAGTCATTCGCCGTGAAGCTCCTCGCGGGGTCGAGCGACTCGCCAGACGAGTTTTGGTTGCAGGCAACCCTAATTCTGCCCCCACGGCGTGGGGTCTCCGCTTGCGCTGTTCCGGCGAACGTTCCCGCGGCACTGATCGACACGCCAGCAGCAAGCAGAAAGTTCATCACCTCTCGGCGCGATGCCCCACGTGGAAATGCCCCGTTCAGGCGGAACACTTCGTTACCTGGCATTTCAAGTTTCAGCACTTTGTTGTCCGGCATCGCCCACTCCCTTGGTTGGTCGGATCGCTTCGAAAGCCTGGACCGCTTGCTGCCTGCCAAAGCTCGCGGGCATATTCTCTTGCACAGTTGGCAGCATGCCAGACGGCGCGGCAGGGTTCCGTCAAATAGATGCCCTGAACGCAGGCATTCTCGCGATCTCACGCACGGACTGCAGCTTTTCCTCGTAGCTGAATTGGGTCGGGATCTGAGGTGCGCTGGCCGGGAGGTGTTGGCCGAGTCCGGCGTGTGCGACCCGGAGCTGGCACGATCCGAGGCGAATGCGTCGGATCTGGCCACAGAATCCATACAGTCCCCACGCTCTGCCCCTAGAGTCGCTGCGACAAGTCCCTGATAGCGCACTTGATCTGGACGAACTCAGGCACGAGCTCAATTGGCTCCGCCAGCTAGCGAGTCGGCTGTTGCTCGAGACTGAGCGCCTCCGGCAACACTTGCCGGCCGAATCAGTCGGAAACGCGGTTGAAAATCGTCGTTAGGGGCTGCTGCGCCTTTCCGTTGCCGCCTGAAGATGGTGCAGAGCACGGAGGTGATCTTCAAGAAGCCTGTGCCGAGTAATGTAGCCTGCATTCACGCCGAAAATCGCGTGGTTCATCAGCACGCGTGCGTCAAGTTCCGAGACACTTGGGTCATTGCCCCATTTCGAGAGCGTCCCCGGTCTTCCTTCTGCTCGACCAGTTGGCCGTCAGCGCTGCCGGCCGGGATCCATTCTTTGGCCTCGAATGGATGCATCTGACGGCCGAAACGCAGGCGATCATCTGCCGTGACAGCGGAATGTCGAAAGCCCGATCGGCTCCCCCCTTCGGCGCCGGGATATGAAGGACGCGCCGGCGCAGATCAACCTGTGCCGGCTTGGCCTCCTTCAGTGCGGCCGGGCGAGACGCCGACAGCAAGCTGAAGAGATGGAATTCTCGTCGGATCGGATTATCGATCGCGGCAAGTTCGAGGAACCATCCCTTGAGGTCGCTCAAGCCCATGCCGGTGTTCCGACGCTTCTCGCCGTTCCAGTCGACGCTGTCGACGAGGTTATCGGCCGGCAGTTCCCGGTTGGTCTTGCGAGCATGGTCGTAGATTACTCGCAGGGTTCGCATGCTTCCGTTGGCGATATAGGGACCGTTCTCCGTCGTGATGGCGTCGTGTTTGGCAGCAACCCTGGCTGGATCCTCTCCGAGCTCGATTGGCGGGGTATCGAGCCATTCGGCGAAGAGCCGTTCGATATCATCGCGACAGCTCTCGATCGTGCGCGCTCCTATTCTTGCGCGCCATCGAAACCTTAGCGTTGCCAGGCTTGGCGTAGCGTGATGCCCGCGATCTTCGAAGCCTCGGGCTTCTCGGTTTGTGCCGCGGTTGTCGCCTTAATAGCCCGCTCCGCTCCTTGGATGCTGGCCGCGACTGATCTCGGCCAGGTACTCCCTCCTAACGGAGATCGCACTGCACGGTGAATGTCTTCTTGAGCGCGCCGACGACGAGGAAGAAGCCTTTCAGTTCGGTGTCCCGACGATGCAGCGACGGTTTTCGGGCGGCGGGAGGCGTTAGATGGTCTTGTCGTCGAGTAGGATACGGAGGTCGGCCAAAGCGAAGACGCCAATTACTGAAGCGGTTTTTGAAACGGTCTTGGCGAAACGGGCGGTTCGTCGGTCGCCGAACGCTAGAGTTGGAGACTCTCCTACAACTGGCTGATGAGCAATGACTTTTTTGATATTCAGAAGAGTTGGAACGGTTGCCGGATAGTGGGTGGATTCAACCGGTCGTCGCAACACCTTGTATGTGGCTCACTCGGAGCAATTCGTCGAGAGTTTCCGCTGGTGTTTTCCAGCCGAGGGTTTTCCTGGGCCTGGTGTTGAGTGCTAGAGCCACGGCCTCAAGGTCGTCGGCGTCGTGAGCGTTGAGATCAGTGCCCTTTGGAAAGTACTGGCGCAGCAGTCCATTGGTGTTCTCGTTGGTCCCGCGCTGCCATGGGCTGTGAGGGTCGCAGAAGTAGACCTGCACGCCCGCATCGATCTTGAGGCGCGCGTGCTGAGCTAGCTCCGCTCCTTGATCCCAAGTCAGCGACCGACGCAGTTGCTCGGGCATGGTGAAGATCGCACGGGTGATCGCATCGCGCACTGCCTCCGCGCCATGTCCGGCGAGTGCGGGTCCGTTCTTCACGCGAGCTTCCTGTTCATGGCCCGTCATGCGCGGCAGGTGCAGCAGCATCGTAAAGCGTGTCGTACGCTCCACCAGGGTGCCGATCGCGGAACTTCCGAGACCCAAAATGAGATCACCTTCCCAGTGGCCCGGTACAGCTCGGTCGGCGGCCTCGGCCGGACGTTGGCTGATCATGATCTCGGAGGGAATGAAGCTTCTGCCTTTACGTGCGCGGGCCCTCGGCATGCGCAACGCCCGCCCGGTGCGCAAGCAGGCCGTCAGTTCGCGGCGCAAGGCTCCTCGACCCTGCACGTAAAGTGCCTGATAGATCGCCTCGTGACTGATGCGCGCATCGTCTCATCCTCGGGAAAGTCGAGCCGAAGTCGCCGAGAAATCTGCTCCGGGCTCCATGCCGTCGCCCAGCGCCGGTTTTGCCGATGCACTGCCCGGCGTCCCTTCCACACGACCTTCGGGCCAACGAGGGGTTCCCCGTCCGGTCTGGCGATCATACCGGCAAGCCTGCCCTGCACATAATCCCGCAGGCTCGGATTGATCGCCAACTTTGCTGGCTTGGGCCGCCGGGCGGACCGATCAGCGTGCCATTGTGCCGTGGTCGCTCGATACTCTGGAGCACCGTGGCGGCGCGCCACATTGCGCCGGAGTTCACGAGAGATCGTGCATGGAGGTCGATCGAGCTGACGAGCGATGGCTCGTACCCCATGCCCCTGCGCGCGCAAGATAGCGATCTCCTCACGCTCGGCGAACGAGAGGTAGCGCCCTGACGGAGGCTTTGACGACTGCGACAAATGTGTTGGCGGCATGCCGCCCGCCCTCCGGAACCAGCGTACTCCGACGGCCGGTGACACCCCAGCGTCAACCGCAGCATCCTCGCTTGATCTCCCAGAGGCAATCGCGATCCAGAATAGTCTACCACTCTCTCGAAAAGCCTCTCGAGGCCGACCTGGCGAGCGCTGGATTGCTTGCACATGCCGACCCGAACGCCGATCACTTCCCCTCATCGCAACCTCCTTTGGCAGGGTGTTGCGACGATCGGTTGAATCCGCCGTGCTTCGTAGGATCGTTTCTGAACTACGAATTAGCAGACAAGCGTTCGTCAGTGATAACCGTGCCCACTCCCGATCGATTCAAAGCCCAAATCGCCGGTCCTCCTTGCTCCCCAAATGTACTTGCCAGCTGCCTGGTTGCGCGAAAACTTTGAAATTGTCCTCCGGCGCGCAAGATTCCGGCAAGGAAGTGTCTAATTTTAAAGAAAATCGGCGTTATGGTCCAGCCATATTGACCTCCAAGCTTCCGGTCGGTTCAGTCGCGAAGCCAAACCGCCTGGGAGGAGGAATGGGTCGCTTGGTGAACCGCGGACGCTTCTTACAGAAGGCCAACATTGCCGTCGGCGCACTGCCGGTTAATTCAGATTGGCGCCTCGAGAACTGCCCGGATGATTTCCTAAATATCAGCGGCTGGCTCGGCGCCGGATCGGGCAGACACCTCAGTAGATTTGCCTGTTGTCAGTAACAACCACGTCGTCCTACCGCGTGGTTTGAACCGCTTAGATGGAAGAGCGAGCGAGACGCTCGCGCAAATGCAGCATCTTAGTTGACGGCTCATTCCGATCATTCTGGAGTACTTATGGTCAGTGTACACGCTCGAAAAGCCATCGCTCTTTCCAAGGATGAGGCGGTGGATAGTGTCGTTCCAGCACAAATTCAATTTTGCAACGTTACTAAGAGCTACGGGCAGATCGCGGCGGTAAAAGAGTTGTCACTCAGTGTTCGCCCCGGTGAATTCCTGACGATTCTCGGTCCGAGCGGTTCCGGGAAAACTACGGTGCTGATGCTGCTCGCTGGGTTCATAGCCCCTACTTCGGGTGACATTCTAATCGCCGGAAAATCCGTCGCCGCAGTGCCGTCCTATCGACGCGACCAAGGTATTGTATTTCAGAGCTACGCGCTGTTTCCACATCTCACGGTGCGGCGGAACCTTGAGTTTCCGCTCGAAATGCGTGGATTGAATGCCGCAGAGCGGACATCGCGCGTAGAACAGATGCTAGACCGCGTGCATCTCAAGGATTTTGGGGACCGCCTGCCCTCGCAACTGAGCGGCGGTCAGCAGCAGCGCGTTGCGCTCGCCCGTGCGCTGATCGCCGATCCACCGATCCTCCTGCTTGACGAGCCACTCGGCGCGCTTGATCGTAACCTGCGCGAGCAGATGCAAGGGGAGATTAAGAGCCTGCACAAGGAGTTCAGCAGCACAACCGTGTGTGTTACGCATGATCAAGAGGAGGCCTTAACCCTCTCCGATCGCATCGTCGTCATGTGTGCTGGCCGGATTGAGCAGACCGACACGCCTGAAGCCCTTTACGACCGGCCCACGACACGATTTGTGGCGAATTTTTTAGGTGAAGCCAACATACTGGAAAACCCTGGTTTCAAGCTCGAGTCGGACGCGTTACAACCGCCCGGCACTGTAGCGATGATCCGGCCAGAACGGATTTGTATTACTGCTGCCACGCCGAGGCGCGCCGATGCGGACGGGCATCAGTACGTTGAAGGAACCGTGGATGACATGATTTATGCCGGCCCGTTACGAAAATACCGCGTGCGCATTGGCAGCAGCGTGCTTTCCGTGCGCGAGCATGTTGGCTCGGGCCAGCAGATTTTCCGACCCGGCGATAATGTCCGCGTCGATTGGCTGCGCTCGGACGTTCGCTTCGTTGCGCCGTGAGGCACTGGCAGAGCAGGCGAATGAAACACTTGAAACACTTGAAAAACTTGGTCGGACGCCCATCGGAGGCTGGATGTTGGCGTTTGCAATCCTGATCGGCATCTTCGGAGTGCCCATTGTTCGGCTTCGCGCGTCTCCTCCTTGGCTTGCTCTGAACAGGAGACGGCTCTCGCCGGAGGAGCAAGGAATAGTTTTAGAAGTACGCCTATGTCCGAGTCGATTTCGAAGCTGGAAGTCATCCCCGGCGTTGCCCGCCGCCATGGGCGCTGTATGCGGAGCAAACTTTCGATATCCGATGCCTGGTGAACAGCTGGCCGAGTTATGGATACTGTCGGATCGCTGCGCTCTTCAGGCGCGAGCGACGATCCGCGGCGCGATCGAGTTCAATACTAAGCGGGTCTACCGCTGATCAAGGAGAGCGGCTTGTTGCTGGCCCGGCATACACGATCCAGCATCCGCCGGGCGCACGACGGCACAATCAAGACAAGCCGCTTCAACAGTGTTCGACGCATTGGAGCTTACCTGATGGAATGGCGACCTGAACAGCAATGACCGCCGGGTCATCAGCTGGGTGGCCGCAACGGCCGTGATCTCCGGAGGTGATCAGAAATATGATGGCACACTGGCTCGACGCGGTTCGGCGACAGCCGAACTCCACGCGAGGTGCAATGGCTGACCGACATCGCCGAGTGTCCGATCTAACGGAGGGCAACTCCAGCCTACGGCATCAACCTTTACAGTATGCCGATGCTCAGTTTTTGAGATGCCAATCGGCTACTTTTAGCTATCGAGGTCAGACGCTTGTTGAGATAATTAAGGGACTCTTCGTCGAGCCCGCCAAACATCGTCGAGTTAAGAGCTTCTCTTTTGTTTGACAGCCTCATAATTTCCCCTCGCGCTTTTTCAGTCAGCGAGATTTGCAGAAATCTCGCATCTTCGAGAGAGGTTTCGCGGACGAGGAGCTCCATTTTTTCCAGTCTTTTCGTCTGGTTTGTAACGAAGGCGGGATGGATACGCAGTTTATTCGCAACAGCTATCCCCGAGACCCCGCGCCCCTCGTCGAGCGCGTCGATAGCCATAAGTATCAACCACTGTGGTTCGGTTATTCCGAGCAGCTCGGCCCAACTCTTGTGTATTGCTTCCAGTTGGGAGTGGATTTCGACAATGTTCCAGATGAAGTCCATAGCCGCACTATCGAGCTGTCCTTTTTCGGCCATGTTGGTCTCTCTGCAAAATGCGGTGTCCCGATAGGACGCGCAACCTGATCTTCAGGGCACACCTATCTATCTCGGACCACATCAGCCTCTCAAGAAGGCTCGAAGAAACATAGCCGTCATACCAAAAATTAATTGATCTATGCAATTGTATATGGCAAACAATAAAAGGTTCGATGCGGATTCTTGACGCCCGCGGTCTTGCTAAACCTCCAATGTAAGAGGCATCCAGGATGCCCCCTGGAAGCGCTTTTTCTTTTTTTCGTTTTAGCGACGTGGGACTTGGTCCTAAGATGTCCTGTTGCTCAATTGTGACACGTCACGGCAAAAGAACGATCATCGTAATCAATTGATTGAAACAATTGATTGTGATAAGTATATAACAATGGACAACGAGGGGGCGCCTCGAAGTCGTTCCGTCAAGCGCCGGCCCTTAGGGCGGGGTTGTGGTGGCGGATCTTTGATTGATTGGAACGACATTTCCAACCGGAGGTTCATCGATGAAACTAAGAGCGAAAACCCTAATCCTTGGCTCTGCGGCAGTGTTGGCGGGGGGCGGGGCACAGGCCGCCGACCTCCCTGTGAAGGCGAAGGCGGTCGAATACGTAAAGATTTGTTCGCTGTATGGTGCCGGTTTCTACTACATCCCGGGCAGTGACACGTGCATTAAGCTAGGCGGTTATATCCGCACTGACCTAGTGCTGGGCAGCAACTCTGTTTACGGTTCGGCGAACAACAGCGTTGCAGGCGCACACAATCGCCTAAGCAACTACTATACGAGCAGAGCTCGCTCCGATTTCAGTGTCGATACTCGCACGGCGACCGAGTACGGTGTGCTTCGTACTTTTGCCGACGCGGTCTTTACCTGGACTTCGGGCGGCTATACGGGAGCCGGTACAACTGCAACGAATGGCTCGACGGCCTATACTGGAAATGCGGTCGGGACGAGCGGCACTGGCTCGATCACAGGCGGTGCGCTCAACATCTACTACGCGTTCATGCAGTTTGCTGGCTTTACGATCGGTAGAACGCAGTCGCAATTCTCCTCTCCCTGGACCAATTATCCAGGCAACGCCTACGATGGTCTGCCGGGCGGCGGCGGCTGGGAGATCGTGAACCAGTTCGCGTATACCGCTGACTTCGGTCAAGGCATCACGGCCTCCTTCTCGGTTGAGGACCAAGTCGTCCGTGATACAACCAACATCTGGAATGTGAGCGGCGCAACAGCTGCAGGTCTCGCTACCGGAGCCTACGGTGCCAACAACATCGGTGCTTCGCGAGCTCCAGATCTCGTCGCGATGCTCCGCGTCGATCAGGCTTGGGGCCTCTTCCAGGCGTCGGTTGCGGCTCATGACAACCATGCTGGCTATTATGGTGCCGACGAAACGACCGGCCATCCTGGGGACAAGTGGGGCTGGGCTGGTCAGCTCGCGTTGTCGATCAAGAACATTCCGACAGGCGCGGGTGACACGATCAACGTGCAAGGCGTGTATACGAACGGTGCGACCGGTTACAACTTCCACCCCTATACGGCGTCTACCTACGCGATCTACGGTGGTACGGGCTTGGGGGGTGCTTACCAGAGCGTCGGTCTTGCTGGTCTCTCTGACTCCGTGTTCGTCGCTGGCGCTGGCCAGCAGTTGACCACGTCATATGGCTTCAATGGCGCCTACACCCACAACTGGAGCCCATATTGGAACACCGCCATCTACGGTGGTTTGGGTGCTGTACGATACAACGGTACGGCCAAGGGTTACATCTGCGGCGCGTTCGTGGCGACGCTCGGGCTCTCAACTGGTCCTGCCGGCTGCAATCCTGACTTCAACTATGGCGTCGTCGGTCTGATCACACGCTGGACCCCCGTCAAGAACCTGACCTTCTCGGCCGATCTCGCCTACGCCATGCTCGACCAGAAGTACGCGAGCGGAAGCACCGTGACCCTGCCGCTGCAGTCGGGTATCGCAAAACCGGGTGCTGTGTACGAGCTGAAGGACCAGAACAGCCTCACACTGCTGATTCGTGCGCAGCGCAACTGGTGAAGTTTTGTCAAACCAGCATAAGGAGAATAGAAGCGGCTCTATGATCTAAGTTTAACCTCCAAGAAGGCCTTCGGCATGCCCGCCGGAGGCCTTTCCAATTTGAAGGCCACTTCGATTACGTGGCGGGAGTTGGTTCTTGCGCCGCATAGAATTGGCAAATCCGCGCGTCCTTATCTTTGAAGAAGCAATTTGGCGGTCGTTATTCGAAGGACACTTAGTCGGAGCGCAAACGCTTTAGCAGGCTGCTGAAGAAGTCTTTGAACGGCGCGCGATGAATGGGATGTTGTCACCGTTGAGGAAGCAGATTTCCCCTTCGAGTGAGCCGTCATCCCTTAGTTCGGCCCAACCGTCACCCTCGGCTGGCTCCATTTCGTCGTTTCCTTGCCAGCAGAACACGACGGTATCGCCGTGGCTGGCTCCATGAATGGAGCCAGTGAGGCAATCGAAGGCGAATTCGCCCCGGCCTCATCGAACAGGATGTAGGCGCCCGCCAAGGCCATGTCGTAGCCCGGCGTCTCGACGACCTGCCATCTGCCCCGAATGCTCAGCCGGTGTCGCCAGCGGCTTGGGAAGCCGGATCGGCTTGTAGTCTGCAAGCGCTAGGACGAAGACGGCATCCACGCCGCAGCGTTGGCTGACGTCGTAGCCGCTGTGACGCGTGGTACGCGCGTCCATCGCCGGGTGCGCGCTTGCCGGTCTTACTCAGATGTCCATCAACCGCGAAACGCGAGGTAACCCGATTTCATTTCTCAGGTCGTGCACGAACCGCGTGACATCATAGGCCCTGTCCGCCTTCAGAGTGATCCGCTTCGCGTACCGGCGCCTGTCGATCATGGCAAGCGCAATCTCCCGTTCGTGCCAGTCGCTTGGCTCACCTCCCCCAAAACCGCTAAACCGTTGCGGTTCTCCATCAGAGCATGGCCCATATAGCTTAGCTTGGCTGGCTGACTTCTTGTAGAGCCGCGCCTCAGGATCGGTCGTGCTCGCATGGGTCCCGTTCGATCGCTTCTCCTTGTGAAGCTGCGCTCGGTGTTGCGTCCCGGACCATCCTCGTCTTGTCGCTGCCATCATTCTTCTGGAAGCTCTTGATCGAAGCCTAGGCTTCAATCGACGTACCATCCACCGAGAAGTGATCGCTCGATAGCAGACGCTTGACCGGCTGCGCCAAAAGCGCTTCAAGAACCTGGCCGCAATCTCGCCTTCGAGCAGCCGGGCGGGGTTCTTCGAGAGGGTCAAATGGTCCCAAACCGCATCGTCCAGCCCAAGCCCAACGAACCAGCAAAACAGAAGATCGAACTCTATCCGTTCCATCAGATGCCGTTCCGAGCGAACCCCATAAAACGCCTGGAGGAGCATCCCGAAGCAACTTCTCCGGTGCGATCGAGGGGCGACCGAAGTCCGTATAGAGCTTGCCGAACTCCCCAGTAAGGTCGCCCAGCGCCGCATTCACCAACCCGTAGCGGGTGGCCGACGCGAACTCGAGCTCCAGGTCCAAATCACTGAAAAGCGAGCCGGACTGTTCGTCACTCCCCCGCATCGCCCCCCAGCGAAATTCTCGTCCCAGAGAATCACGATGCGAAACGCTCCGCTACCGACTTCTTCAACAGCCTGTTAGTTGGGCTCATCATGAGGACGTCGAGTGACGCGCCTAATTCCTCGATCGTGAGAGACTTGTTGATCGAGAAGAGCCGCAGTGTTTCGAGCAGCTAGGCGTACACCGGCCGAGAGGGGATCCAGGGGTGAAGCGGCAGAATTCGCTGGCACAAGCGTTTGTCTGGATCAGGGGCAAAGCCTCGTGTGTGTCGTCCAATGCCTAAAACATTCTCGACCTGGAGCGCGACTCGCTTATCGAGGAGATCCTCCGCCATCCTCAATATGTCCCTGGTATGCTCTTCAGCCGTTAACCCTGCGGCCTTGCGGGCAGTTGATTGATTGACTAGGCCGGCGCGTAGCGGAACCGGCCGCAACAGCGGTTCGCCGGGTTAATTTGTTCTCAGCGCGCGACGCGGTCGCGTTCTCGTTGGTGACCGTTCGCGGCCAGATGTTCTTGAGGGCGGCGGAAAGCCTCCGCCAGCTCGCAAACACGACATAACTGCATGGTATTCCTGTGGCTTGTATATGAATTGGCGACGGACGCCGAACGGAACGCCATCTCGTCTCGTAAGCTGAGTATTGTAGTAAGATAGCAGTTCGACCGAAGAACAGTCACCCTTGAAGGATTGCTCAAACCGCCAACGACTCACCCCGTCGTGGATGAACGGGTTTTCGAAAAGCGTGCATACCTCCACTTAACCTCAATTATCTACGCAAACTGTCCTCTCTAACCGGAATGCATTCAACAATCAGCTCGCACCGAGCCTCGTATCCCGCCGAACGGGCGCAGTATTTCAGCGGCCTGACGGTCCTCAAAGCAGGAATTCGGCTAAAGAATACACTATGATGCTGTGATGACATTGCAACACTCTCGCCCTCTGGGAATCTTGTGTCTCGAAAGAGGGGGCACGCCTTCCAAATCGAGGCCCGGTTCTATCCTGCACCCGACAACTTTCTCCTTCCCTGTCATATCCGATATTGTTGAGGGGGCTTGGGCCGATGTCGTGATCCGCGGCGATCCACCGCTTGAGTCCGCCTACGTCGCAGCTGCCCGGCGCTTGGTCGAGCAAGGTGCCGTCGCCATAAGCTCCAACTGCGGCTTCTCTATGCGCTATCAGTCCTCCGTAGCAGCCGCGGTGAATGTTCCTGTGGCGCTCTCGAGCTTGCTTCTCTTGCCCACGTTGCTGCGCCAACTGCCGGTGAGACGTAAACTCGTCATTCTAACCGCCGATTCATCGTGCTGTGATGAAGCTCTGCTTGGCATTGAAGACCCTGCCCAGCGTGCGAGGGTGGTGATTGGTGGTATTGAAGGCGGCAAACTGTGGCAGAATGAGATGGTGCGTCCTCCGCCATACACGGAAACCTCGGAAATTGAGGCGGATGTCGTCGCCTGCCTCGGGCGGCTTCAAGTTGCGCACGAGGGTGTTGCTGCTATTCTGTGTGAATGCACTGGCTTTCCGCCAGTTGCGTCGGCCATTCGTCGTATCACGAGGTTGCCGGTCTATGACGTCACGGACCTCTGCCGGATGACCATGGCCTCGGTTGCTTGAGGGCAGTTGTTACTCTACTCGAAGAGCGCCTATGATCGGTAAGCTGCGAAGCGGTTCTCTCGACGCGGATCGCGCAATAGGTCAAGCTCGCGAGCGAGTGCTCAGTTGAAGCTTGAGCTCTGCCGGATCGAATTTGTGCGATGTGAACGACAGTGGGAGGCTGTGCCTCCCGCAGGCCGGCATCCGTGAATGGTGCAGCCGAACGCTTAAAGGTTTGCTCTTGCTTGCTTGTGCATCTTTCGGCGCAGGGTCCGGGCTCTAGTTTTTGCGGCACAGTGAGCCATGCGACCATGGCAAGTGCTGGTGCTCGTCAGCTTCGGCTCCAGCCGATATCGGCAGTCTTCTTTCTCCTGCGATGATCGCAACGACGTCCCTATAGCTATGTCGATTAACTGCGAGCGTGGTGCTAATTTTGCAGGAATCCAAAAGCAAAGCGATTCCATGTGCCGATTTTTGCTTTTCAAGGCTTCTAGAATGTCATGGAGAAGCTTCTTTAGGAGGGGAGTACTATGACCTTTACGCGGCGTGAGTTTATCGCAACAGCAACGGCGGGCGCGGTCACGTTAGGAATTCCCGGCCAGGCGCTGGCGGAATCATCGGGCGAACTGAGGGTGGTCGTAGGTGGAGGGGGGTTTGGCAAGGCCGTAGTGGAGGCGTATGTGAAGCCTTTCGAGGTTGAGACCGGGGTCAAGGTGACGCCGATCACTCAGGACGTCACCGGATCTCAGGTTGAGCTGATGGTGAAGTCAAATAGCGTTACGGTAGATGTGGTTGTGCGGAGCGCGGCCTCCGGCCTTATTCTGGCTCAGCAGGATCTTTTGGAGAAGGTCGACTATTCGATCTTCAAGCGCGATGAGCTAAACGCGATCGCTGATTATTGTAAGAACCCTTTCGGCTTCGGTAGCTGGATCTATTCTTACAATTTGGTTTATAACACCAAGGTCTTCCCAGCTGATAGACCTCGCCCGACCAATTGGGCTGAATTCTGGGATGTGAAGAAATATCCTGGCTCTCGGTCGCTGCAGACCGGTCAATACGGATATGCGGGTCCGTGGGAAGAAGCTCTGTTGGCCGATGGCGTGGCTGTGGATGCGCTTTATCCAATCGACGTTGACCGCGTTTTCGCCAGCCTGGATAAAATCAAGCCTCATGTCGTCAAGTGGTGGACGAACGGATCCGAAAACGAGCAAATATTGCGCGACAGTGTAGCTGAAATAGCCATGTCTTACGATAGTCGGCCGCTCAATTTAATCAGTCAGGGTGCGCCAATCGAGATCAGTCGGAATCAGGCTAAGTTGACTTGGGACTTCTGGGTCATCCCAAAGGGTAGCCCCAATGTGAAAAATGCGCAAAAGTTCATCGAATTCACCAGTCGCGCGGATCGACAAGCAGCCTATGCCAAATTATACACCCAGGCTCCCTCGAACAGTAACGCCTATAAGCTACTGCCAGAAGATTTGGCCCGCAAACTAGCGTCCTATCCCGCCTACCAAACGACCAGTTTTGTGGCAGATCCAAAGTGGTATCTTGAGGCCGGCTCGGATGGCACTACGAACTATAAGCGGCTTATTCAGCGCTGGAACGAGTGGATTCTTCGCTAAATCCAACGAGTCTAAGCGACGGCAATCTGTCGCCTGATGGGTGGTTGCCGATTGCCATAGATGGCCGAACGACGCTTCCGCAGCGCGGTTAGGAGGCGTCATATTCTACTGATCTGACCGTTCTGGAGTGTCGAGAGTGAACGGAAATATCGAACTATCCATCCCACTTTTAGGTGGATACCATCGCAAGAGATGTCCAACCCCGCGCAAATCGAGTCCAGTTTTTTTTACGAAAATGTATGGGCAAGTACGCGTCAGCGATAGCCTGCTTGTTGGGCATGACTCGTCGAGACGACCGACATCGCGGTTGGATTGGTTGAAGCCCGGTATCCGCTTTGCGGCGGTATGAGGTAATTACAGAGCAAAGCGGATGAACACATTTCAGAAGTTCTGGCGGATGCCCATCGGGCTCACCGTGCCTGCATTCGCCATTCTACTGGCGGTTTTCGGGATACCGATCGTCGGGCTCTTCCTCACCACTCTAAATGCGCCAGACTTCTCTGTCGCCAATTATCAGGCGTTTTTTGCCCAGCGGGCGAACGTAATTGTTCTGCTCCAGACCATCGAGATTAGCGTCGTAGCCACAGCCATCTGTCTCATCATCGGCTATCCTATGGCTTATCTGATCGTGGCTGCCCCGAAACGCATACGCGTTGCGCTTATAGTGCTTGTTATTGTGCCGTATCTGACTAGCGGATTGGCGCGCACCTACGCATGGATATTGATCCTGGGCGGGCACGGCTTGATCAACAATCTGTTGGTCTACCTTGGACTGATTTCGAATCCGCTGTCGCTTATCTACAATCGTTCGGCAATCTATATCGGCATGGTGCATATTATGTTGCCGATGATGATCATTCCGCTCATCAGCGTCATGCAAGGGATCGACCAATCATTGGTGGCGGCAGCCCGCAGTATGGGAGCGGGGCCGTTTGCCGCCTTTTGGCGCGTGTTTTTCCCGCTGACCTTGCCGGGTGTGCGCAGCGGTTCGCTCCTTGTCTTTATCGTCTGTCTCGGCTTCTATATTACTCCTGCGGCATTGGGTGGGTTACGCGATGCCATGCTGTCGAGCTTCATTGCGTCGCAGGTCAGAAACTCCTTCGACTTGTCGTATATCGCCACAGCGGCCTTTATGCTTCTGGCGATCGCCGCGCTTGTGCTCTCGATGGTTGGTTTGGATTTTTCAGGCGAGCGTGGCCGGCGGAGCCGGCTCGCTGTGTTCGGCGCGGTGACAAGGCTTCTTAACAAGCTTTTTGCTCCGTATCGGGCGCAGCGCTGGATCGCCCAACTGTACAGGGCGGGGGGAGGCAGCCCCTGGTCGAAAATCGCAGGCACTGTGTTTGTCGCGCTCGTACTGTTTTACTTGTTGTTTCCCGAGTTCGTCGTCATTGTCATGTCATTCAGCGGCAAGCCATATTTGGAATTTCCGCCCTCTGAGCTCTCATTGCAATGGTACCGTTCCTTCTTTAGTGCTCAGCCCTGGACCAGTGCCGTTTGGACCAGTATTCAAATCGGACTTGCGGTAACTATCCTATCGACCATCGTCGGCACGCTTGCAGCATACGGTCTTGCCCGGACTCTTCCCCGGTTGCGCGGTCTTTTGACGATGATAGTGCTGACGCCGATCACCTTTCCAGTTGTCGTCGTGGGCGTCGCGATCTATTTCGGATTGGTCAATTTCGGACTAGTCGGAACGAGGCTCGGTGTTGTCCTAGCACACACTGTTGGCTCATTGGCCTTTGTCGTAGTTATCGTCTCGGCGACTCTGGCTAATTTCGATTGGCGGCTCGAACAAGCGGCAAAGAGCATGCGGGCGGGCCCACTACAGACCTTCTTAAGGGTGACGCTACCGCTGGTCCGGCCAGGGATCATCGCTGGCGCAGTGTTCGCGTTCATTCATTCGTTCGACGAGATCGTGATCACATCATTCGTCGGCGGGTTCGCGATAGAGACGTTGCCAATGAAAATGTGGGAGAACATGAATAATACAATCGATCCGACGATCGCAGCAGCCGGGTCATTGCTGACTCTTCTGCCAGTGCTTTGGCTTATCGTTCTCTATGTCGCATGGTGGCGTCTCAGGTTGAGAGGGCAACCCGAGCGCTCGCTCCCAAACACATGAGTGCATCTGAACTTATGGAACCTCCAAGTCACAAATCGTCATCGACTCGGAGGCCTGAACGATCCAACGGCTCCAGAACCCCTGGTTGGGCCGAGGCGCAACAATCATTCGCCATTGTCCGCGTTTTCGCGAGTTCCCGCGGATAGTGTAGCCCTATGCCCTTCCGCTAACTGCCTATCCACGAGGCTCGTACGCGTCCGAGGCTCAACGGCAAGTGCCATGGCGCGGTCCGGTACTACCGGTGCCGCGTAGGTCTGATCTCGACAGCAGCAAGAACGTACGCATCCGGTGTAGGATATCCCTCCATTGAGGGCCGCCTTGTTTGACGAACGCGATCGCTGCAGGGTAAGCGGCGCTCTGACCCCACATTGTGGAGTTCGGGCTGATCGGCAAGATGCGAGCCAACACATACAGTTCGGTTCGCATATATGGTTGAGCATATAGTTGACGCTTCTGAGCCGCGGGGCCGGGTGGAGATCCAGGTCGGTGCGGGACATCGCCGGCGGTGGAGCAACGAGGTCAAGGGGCGGATCGTGGCGGAGTCGTATGCGCCGGGCGCGGTCGTGTCCGAGGTGGCGCGCCGGCACTGTATCTCGCCGCAACACCTGTTCGTTTGGCGCAAGGCGGCGCGCGCCGGCATGCTGAGCCTGCCGGCCGACGGGACGCCCCTGTTCGTTCCGGTGGTGACGGAGCGGCGCCCCGCAGGGACGGTCGCGGAAGCGGCAACACAGAGCTCGACAACGATCATCATCGAGATTGGCGGTGCGGTGGTTCACGCGGCGGCCGGGGTTAACCGGTTAACCCGACATGGCTGTGCGATGTGCTGCGGGCCGTGAGGGCGGCAATATGATCGGGGCGCCGGCGGGCGTGAAGGTCATGGTTGCGACCCAGCCAGTTGACTTCCGCAAAGGTGCCGACGGTCTCGCCGCGCTGGTGCGCGAGCAACTCCGCCATGATCCATTCGCGGGAACGATTTTTGTCTTCCGTTCGAAGCGAGCGGACCGTTTGAAGATTTTGGCCTGGGACGGGTCCGGACTTGTGCTGCTGTGGAAGCGGCTGGAGCATAGCGCGTTCCGGTGGCCGCCGATCAGCGATGGCGTGATGCGGCTCTCCGCCTCACAGCTCGCCGCGCTGATGGACGGCCTGGATTGGTCGCGTCTGCATGCCCACGACGTTGCGCCGCCGACCGCAACGTCGTGAGCCCTGCGGCGGATTGAATCAAGTCGGCGGCGGTATTCTACAACGGCCCGCGAATCAGATTGAGTGGGGGCGTGAGCGAGACCGCAGATCAGCTTCCGACCGATATCGATGCGTTGCGAGCGCTGGTTACGGCAGCGCGTGCGGAGCGCGACAGCGCGATCGCAAAATGCGACGCTGCGATCGCAGAGCGCGACGACGCGCTGTCGCAGATGGATCGCCTGCGGCACCTCTTGCGCCAGCTGCAACGCGCGCAGTTCGGCCGCAGCTCGGAGAAGCTCGATCCTGAGCAATTGCAGCTGGCGCTCGAGGACATCGAGCAAGCCATGGCCGGCGACGAGGCGGTCGAGGACAAGAAGGATCCTGCGAGCGCTCACAGGCGCGCCGACAAGCGTCGCACCAGTCGCGGCGCGCTTCCGGTCCATCTGCCGCACATCGATGTGACGATTGCCCCGGCAGATACTAACTGCCCGTGCTGCCGCGCGCCGATGCATGTGATCGGCGAGGAGGCATCGAAGCGGCTCGATGTCGTTCCGGCGCAGTTCCGCGTTATCGTCACGCATCGTCCAAAATATGCCTGCCGGGCCTGCACGGATGGCGTGGTTCAGGCACCGGCACCGGAGCGGCTGATCAAGGGCGGTCTGCCGACCGAGGCGATGGTCGCCCATGTGGTGGTCGCCAAATATGCCTGGCATCTGCCGCTCTATCGGCAGGCCCAGATGCTGTTGGCGCAGGGCATCGACATCAAGCGCGCGGTGCTTGCGTTCTGGGTGGGCTATGCGGCCGCGGAGCTTCATCCGCTGTGGCTGCGTCTGCGCGAGATCATCTTGACCGCGGGCAAGATCGCGGTCGACGAGACCACGGCGCCGGTGCTCGATCCTGGCCGCGGCCGCACCAAGAAGGGCTTCTTCTGGGCGATCGCGCGCGACGATCGGCCGTGGGGCGGGACCGACCCGCCGGCGGTGGCCTACACCTATGCGCCCGGTCGTGGTGCCGTCCATGCGCTCAAGCTGCTCGACGGCTATCGCGGCATCGTGCAATGCGACGGCTATAGAGTCTACAAGACCATTGCCGAAACCGCGCCTGACGCGGCGATCACGCTGGCTTTCTGCTGGGCGCACCTGCGGCGGCGGTTCTTCGACGTTGTCCAGGCCGGTCCTGCCCCGATCGCCAGCGAGGCGCTCGAGCGTATCGCCGCTCTTTATGCCATCGAGAAGACGATCAGGGGGCGCAGCGCCGATGAACGCCATGCCGTCCGCCAGGAACGCAGCAAGCCGCTCGTGCTGGCGCTCAAGGCCTGGTTCGAGCATCAACTCACCCGCGTCTCGGGCAAGGCGACGATCGCTGAGCATATCCGCTACGCCTTGAACCACTGGGACGGGCTCACGCGGTTCCTCGATGACGGCCGCATCGAGCTCGACTCGAATATAGTCGAGCGAAGCATTCGCCCTCTCGTCCTCAATCGTAAAAACGCATTGTTCGCGGGGCATGATCAGGGCGCGGAGAACTGGGCCTGTATCGCTTCGCTGATCGAGACCTGCAAGCTCTGCGGTGTCGAACCCCAGGCCTACCTGACCGACGTTCTCACCAAGCTTGTCAATCTCTGGCCAACCTCCCGCCTGGATGAACTCATGCCTTGGGCGTGGGTCAACGGGCACGCGACACACCTCGCCGTTTGACGAGCTCGGATCCTGGATCGCGGCCGTTCCGGAGAGCCTGGTCGCCACCGGCTCGGCGCCGTCCGGCAGCTTCAACAAACCGTCGCGGGCCGCCTTGCGCCAGGCCGAAAGTTGCTGCGGCAAGATCTCGTGCCGACGTGCGACCTCCGACACCACCGCGCCCGGTGCAAAGGATTCCGCCACGATCAGTGCCTTGACATTGTCGCACCAACGACGGCGCCGGGCCTGAGCCCGTAGTGCGTCAACGACATCCGTAATCACGCTGCGATCCGCTCTCTTCGTGACTGAACGCATATTGCAGGCCAGCCCGACTACAACAAGGTGGCGGGAAATGACCGCTTACGCTGCAGGTCCTAGGGGGAATCCTAGGAGAAGCGCTATGACGATTTCGAGGGCGAAGGTGATCATCGAGGAAGCGGGCGAAGTCGTCCGTAAGCGGCAAGCTGCGGCCGTCACACGGCATGGTTCCATGGCATAAGCGCGTCGATTTCGCTGCTCGGCCAGCCGTTGGCGATACGCTGAAGCGCTAGGCTGAGCCAGGCGAACGGATCGACGTTGTTCATTTTCGCCGTCTGCAGCAGCGTCGCGATGGTCGCCCAGGTTCGTCCGCCGCCGTCGCTGCCCGCGAAGAGGCTATTCTTTCTTGTAATTGTCTGTGGTCTGATGGGTACGCATCCGGCGTAGGCCAGCAGGCTGGTTGGATCATTCCCGTTGCCATCGCGTGAGCAGCTTGGGGTTTTCTTTGTAGAACCTGACGAGCTCGATCAGGTTTTCGATGCCAAAGTCGGTGAACGCCTGAACACCATCTTCGCCGACGCCATAGACCCAGATCAGGCCGTCCTCGATCTCCATTTCGATGGCAATGTCGCGCAGCCAGTCTTCGTCTTCAGCGAGGTCCTTTGCGACCTGGGTAATGGTGGTGACGTAATGAACCTTGTTGACGTGCGTGGTCATGCCGCTCGAGCGGAGAACGCTGATGCCGGCGTCCAATTCCAGGGCAGAAGCTCGTCCAGCCGATGAGCTGGGTGGGCGGCGATACGGGCAAGGATATCCGTGAGCCAGGCCTGTGGATCGACGCCATTCATTTTGGCCGTGACGATCAAGCTATACATGGAAGCCGCGCGCCGTCCGCCGCGATCAGAGCCGCAGAACAACCAGGATTTTCGCCCAAGAGCGATGCCTCGCAAGCCTCTTTCGGCGGCATTGTTGGAGAGGCAAACCCGCCCGTCCTCCAGGAAGAGAATGAAGCTCGCCCATCGCTTCAGGATGTAGTTGAACGCCTTGGCCAGGTCGTGTCCACGGGACAGCTTGGCGAGCTGCTCCCGCATATAGACCTGAAGGTCCTCGACCAGAGGCCGGCCCAGCGTCTGTCGCACCTCCAGACGCCCTTCGGGGCTCCTGCCATTGATGGAGCGCTCGATCTCGAACAGCGCATCGATCCGCCGCACGACCTCGACCGCGATGGGCGAGAGCGGGATCTCCTTCTTGTCGGTGGCCTTGCGACGCGCATTCTCTTCGATATCGGCCATGGCGAAGAATGGGCGCCGCGCATGGACCCAACACGCCGCTTCCCGGATCGGTCCAGGGTGGCGTCCCGCCAGATAGAGCTGGTTGTACCCGTCATAGGCGTCGGCCTGCAGGATGCCGGCATACCCCGCCAGATGCGCCTGGGGATGCTCGCCCCTACGGTTGCGGGAGTAGTAGAACGTCGCCGCCGGCGGCCCGGCGCCACCAAACGGCCGATCGTCCCGGACGTAGATCCAGCAGCGTGCCGTATCGGTCTTGCCCTTGGCCAGCACCGGCACCGTCGTATCATCGGCATGCAGGCGCTCGGCCGCCATGACATGGGCTTCGACCAGGCGCAGCAGGGGATCCAGCGACGCATTGACCGATCCCACGGCGTCCGCCATGGTCGACAGCGAGATCGGCACACCTTCCAGGGCGTAGCGCTCAGCCTGGCGGTTTAAAGGCTGATGTTGGCCGAACTTCTCGAACATGATCATGGCCAACAGGCTCGGGCCGGCCCATCCCCGTGCGACGGCATGGAATGGCGCCGGGGCCTGGCTGATCTTCTCGCAGTCGCGGCAGGAGAACTTCTCCCGCACCGTCTCGATCACCTTCCACTGGCGCGGTACCACTTCCAGTGTCCTCGTCACGTCCTCGCCGAGCTTGCGCAGACGATTGCCGCCACAGCACTCGCAGGCCGTCGGCGGCTCGATCACCACTCGTTCGTGCGGTAAATGCTCGGGGAAGGTCTGGCGTTCGCCGCGCTTGCGCGTAAATCCGCGCACCGTCGTCGCCTTGGCCACAGCGCGCTCCGCCGCCAGCTCGCCTTCAGTGGCGTCACTTTCCAACTCTTCGAACGTCAAGGCCAACTGCTCGATCAGGCGCGACGAACGCTCCGACCGCTGGCCGTAGATCTGATGCTTTAGCTTGGCAATTTGCAGCTTCTGCTGGGCAATCAGCGCTTCGTCCTCAGACGCCTTCGCGCGGGCGACCGCAAGTTCAGCTGCGATCTCCAAACCCTTCGCGCGCTCGGCTGCCAGCGCCGCTTTCAGGGCGGCAATGTCATCCGGAACAGCGTCACGCTCTGCATCCATGCGACACAATGAATCACAGATTGGAAGCGTTGGGACTTCCCAAAAATGCAAAATCTGCTGGATTTTGTGCTCAACCCGCGCTTCTCGGTCGCCAGCTCAGTTGTGGATTCCGCCAGTCGATCCCTTCCAGCATATAGGCCATCTGCGCCGCTGAGATCGATACCGCGCCGTCCGACGCCGAAGGCCAGATGAACTTGCCTCGGTCCAGGCGCTTGGCATAGAGCGACATGCCCAACCCATCATGCCAAAGAATCTTGACCAGATCGCCGTTGCGGCCCCCGGAAGATGTAGAGATCGCCGGCATGGGGATCGCGCTTCAGGCTCTCCTGAACCGTAAGCGCCAGGCTTCGCATGCCGCGGCGCATATCGGTATGGCCGGTCGCGATCCAGACTCTGACGCCGCTCGGAATCGGAATCATCGTCGTCGCAAGAGCTCAAGAACCTGCTGCAGCGCCTCAACGTCCACGTCACGGTCAACGCGAACACGACAGCCGCCCCCGAGCTCAATCTCGATGATTCCAGCCCTTGCACGCTGCGCAGGCGGTGAAGACGCCAGTTGTGGTGCGCCGCTCGAGATCGGAGCCGCTACAGGTGTGATCTCGACGGGAACAAGAGCAGGCGCAGCATCTCCGCCCAGTCGCCCCTGGCGCGCTTGTCGACGCCAGGTGAACAGCAGGCCATGAGCCACCCCGTGCCGGCGTGCCACCCCGCAGACCGTCTCGCCGGGCTGCAAGGTCTCTTCGACAAGGCGGACCTTCTCGTCGTAACTCCATCGCCGCCGACGCTCGGCGCCCAACACATTGACCTGCATTCCCGACGTGACCTTAAAGCTAGACTTAAGGTCAAATCCTCAGGCCGCCTCGCAAACTACACAAGGCGGCCTTCGCCGGAGAGATACTCTGATGGCGCGCTCGACGATGTTGGAGTCGAGCTCAATGCGGCCGTCGGTGAGGAAGCGTTCGAAGAGGGGGCGGCGCGAGACGGCATAGCGTATTGCCTCGGCCAGTTTTGATTTGCCGGAGATCCGCCGCAAGGTCTGCTGCCAGAGATCGAAGAGATCTGCGACGACCGCTGCGGAGGCTTGCTGGCGCGCGGCAACGCGTGCGTCGGGGCTTTGGCCACGCACGGTCTTCTCGACTTGCCAGAGCTTTGCCATCCGTTCGACCGTGGTCGTTGCCACTTTCGAGCTTCCTGCAACATGCAGCTCGTAGAACTTGCGCCTGCTGTGTGACCAGCAGCCGGCCAACGTGATGCCATCATTGCCGCGATCGGGTCGCGCCAACTTGTTATAGGCGGCGTATCCATCAACCTGCAGGATGCCGCGATAACCATTGAGATGCCGGACCGCGCATTCGCCGGAGCGGCTGTCTTCGAAGCGATACGCCACCATCGGCGGACCGCCGCGGCCAAAGGTTCGGTCATCTCGGGCATAGGCCCATAAGTAGGCCGTCTTCGTCGATCCGGAGCCGGGAGCGAGAGTCGGCAAGGTGGTTTCGTCGGCAAAGATCCGATCCGCCTTCTTGACCTCGCTGAAGATGTAGTCGGCCACGATCTCAAGCTCAAAGCCGAGCTTGCCCATCCACTGCGCCATCAGCTGGCGGTCAAGTTCGACTTGGTCCCGGGCGTAGATGGCTTCCTGCCGATAGAGCGGCTGCCATCGGCGTACTTGGAGACGGCGATCTGGGCCAGAAGGGCTTCGGTCGGAATGCCACCCTCGATGATGTGGGCTGGGGCCGGCGCCTGGATCACGCCGTCCTCGTTCTTGAAGGCATACTTGGGACGGCGCGTGACGATGACGCGGAACTTGGCGGGCTCCACATCCAGACGCTCCGACACGTCCTCGCCGATCAGCACTTTCTGCTTGTCGGCATGCTCAGCCAACGCTTCCGGCTCAATGACAACCTCGATCCGTTCCAGATGGGACGCAAAGCCCTTGCGCCGACGAGGTGCGCGTTTGCCATCCGCACGCTCGCAGCCCTTGTTGACCTGTGCCCTGATCGCAGCAATGCCGGTCTCGATCTCCTCGAAGGCAAAGGCCTGCTGTTCGTCATCGATGCTCGCAGAGCCGAGCTTCTCCGATCGTCGGCCGAACCGGGCGCGGTCAAAGGCCTTCAGGATCTGCGTCAGCCGCGCGATGCGCGCATCGGCATCGGCGTTGTGGGCCTTGAGATCGTCGACCTCGCTCTCCAGCGCATCGACACGGGCCGCCTTCTCGGCCATGGCAAACACCATGGCCTTCAGCGTCTCCACGTCATTGGGGAGGTCGAGATTCGGCGGCGTCATTGACCCGACCAGAGCACATTTTGCTCCGGTTCTCTCACCCTTTCAGGCCGTTGATTCACTTCGCCGCAGCGCTTTTACCCAACAATCTCCGGCGGCTTGACCGGCATAGCCCGGACCCGCTTCCAGTCCATCCCATCCACCAGTGCCATCAACTGCGCGGAGGTGAGCTGCACCCGGTGATGCCCGATCCGCGGCCAGCTTTTCAAGACGTTTCAAATAGAGGCACACGCCGGAGCCATCCCACCATACGATCTTGATTCGGTCGGCTCTTTTGGCCCGGAACACGTAAAGCGCGCCGTCGAACGGATCTGAGCCGGCATCGCGCACAAGCGCAACAAGGCCATCGATGCCCTTGCGGAAGTCGACCGGATGACTGGCGAGGAACACCTTCACACCGGAGGGGATCATGCCGAACGGACCGCCCGGATCACCCGCTGCAAATGCGCCTCGTCGACATCGACGCCGGCGCGCACGACCACCTTGCCAATGGCAATCTCGATTACTGAGCCTGCCACAGGAGCCACCACACCCTCGCAACTAGAGTGCCGCAAGCGATAATCCTGCTCGGCCCGAGCATCACGGCGCCAGGCGAAGAGCTGCGACGGGTGAATGCCGATCCGATGGGCGATCGCCGATACGCTCGCGCCAGGCTCCAGCGCCTCTGTCACAACTTGCGCCTTGAACTCGTCCGACCAGCGGCGGCGAAGCTGCCGCGGCGCTCCCTCAAGACGCTCGGCGACCGCTTCAATCATGTGGAAGGTTCTAGTTCCAGAACTAGTCGCAGACATAGAAGCTCACATCGGCTCATAAACTCAGCAGCCCATAGCTGATCGCTCACCCATTCCGCCAGATGGGGGCTCTTTGCCGCTTACTATCGTCGAGCAGCGGCTTGCTTCTCTCCTTGTGCACGGCACGCCGCTCGTCGGCGATGGGAGGATCTGCCTCAGCAATAACGCCGCTGAAAGAGCGTTACGCGGCATCGCGTTGGGGAGGCGCAACAGGACCTTCGCCGGCAGCCTGCGCGGCGCCGACCGCGCCGCCATCATGCTGACGATGATCACGACCTGTCGCCTGAACGACGTCGATCCCAAGGCCTGGCTCGCCGACGTCCTAGCCCGTATCGCCGATCTTCCTGCGTCGCGTCTGCACGAACTGCTGCCCTGGGAATGGAAGCTTCTGCGCCAAGCCGGCAAGCCCGACGATCAGCAAGCCGCCTGACCTTCACCCCAACGCTGTCATACAGCTCGCCACGCCCGCGCGCATGCGTCAATAAGGCGGCCTTCGTCGTATGCGTACTAAGCTTCTGCCAAACTCTGATTCTTAAGGGATGGTAACCTGAACTGTGTATGCGCTATCGTGTGTTGCCAATGGAGGATCTGGACCGCCCAGCAGCATGCGCGAGCAGTGGCCAGCGACGAGCCGGCTCATGCTCAACAGGCCTTCACTTTCGGGTAGCCCAGATCCGGTGAGGAAGGTCCGCCATACTCCGCAGCATCGTTGGGCAGCAGCATCAGTCGCCCCCTCGACACTTGCTTGCAGTCTACGAGCACGTGGTGGGCTCGCGGCCCACAAGCCTGCGCCATAGCCACCATCCGCGTCGGGAGGCCCCGGAACGCGGATGTGGTGAGCGCCCTCAAGGCGACGTGCACATCTTGCGCATAAGCGTCAAATTTCCCAGTGGCTGCCTATTTGCAGTCCACTACTTTATCGGATCGCAATAGAGTTGTCGTGAGACCAATCCACCCAGACCTCGTCGCCTCGCGCAAATGTCGGGCTGCCGTAGCCGCTATTGTTCAGGGAGGTCAGGCGGAGCGCTCCACTCGAGATCACGTATCTCACCGCTTGACCTACGAACACGAGATCCTCGACGGTGCCTTGCATCCCGATGCCAGACTGCTGTTTGAACGGGGTCACTCGGAGGGACTCGGGGCGCACCATGATCTTCACGCGTGCCGCGATGCCGGCCTGGTTTTCTGCGGCCGCGCAGGAAACCCTCCAGCCCTCCGCCAGTTGGACGCAAGCGACGCTGTCAGTGATCTTCTCGACCGTGCCCGTAACGATATTGGATTCACCGAGGAAGTCGGCCACGAACTCGTTCGCTGGCCGAAAATAGAGATCCCTTGGTGTGCCAACCTGTTCAATACGCGCGTGGTTCATCACGCATATCCGGTCGGACATCGCCATGGCCTCTTCCTGGTCATGGGTCACGTAGATGATCGTGACGCCAAGCTCGTCATGGATCTTCTTGATCTCAAACTGCAGCTGGATTCGAAGCTTCTTGTCGAGTGCGCCGAGAGGCTCGTCCATTAGGACGAGCCGAGGTTCATATACGAGACAACGGGCAATCGATACGCGCTGCTGTTGTCCCCCTGACAGTTCCTTCGGCTTTCGCTCGGCAAAACCCGTCAAGCGAACGATCTCCAGAGCAGCCATGACACGCCGCTCAATATCCTGGCGGTTCACCTTGCGAATGCGCAAAGGAAAGGCAACGTTATCGAAGACCGTCATGTGCGGCATGAGTGCGTAGTTCTGGAAGACCATGCCGAGCCCGCGCTCCCGGGGCGGCACCCTGGTCACGTCCTGTCCGTCAATCAGGATTTGACCGCTCGTCGGGGTTACCATGCCCGAGATCATGTTCAGGAGGGTAGTCTTCCCCGAGCCGCTGGGGCCGAGAAGGGTGAGAAACTCGCCCCTGCCGATCGACAACCGGATGTCGTTTAGTGCAACGACGTTGCCGTAGTTCTTCATGACGTCGAGAAACTGCACTGCAGGAACCGTCGGCGAATCCAACGCCGTTTTCATTCGCGACATCGTATCCATCTCAAACGCTTCCTCCGAATATCTTGTTTCGTAAACCGGATAGTAGCATATTGCATAACGATCGGCTATATTGCAATCCGATATAGAAGGTTGGACGTGCGCATGACGGACATCATAGGGCGCCGGGAACTTGTCGGTTTCCTAGGTCCCGTCACATCCCTAATGGCATTCGGGTTGCTGCTTCCGCTTGCTTTCATTACTTACAATAGCTTGGGAGGCGAACACCTTTCGCTCAAGGCGTATACCGAGCTTTTTAATAGCGCTCTCTTTCTTAAGGTCACCTGGACGACTATCCAGATATCCTTCTCCGCCGCGCTCCTGAGCGTCGTGCTTGCTTACCCAATCGCACTGCACCTTTCGAGGGTCTCTGACCGTTGGCGACCCTTATTCATGGTCCTCGTACTGCTTCCGTTCTGGACGAGCATCTTGGTGAAGAGCTACTCGTTCGTGGTCGTGCTCGGCGAGCACGGTCTCGTCAATAACGGCCTCGTGGCTCTTGGCCTGCCGAGATTGCCGCTGATGTTTAATCGCGTCGGCGTGCTGGTCGGGATGACCAACTACTTGGTACCGTTTGTTGTCTTCCCCTTGCTGGCCAACTTGCTCGGCCAAAGCCTGGAGTTGCGAAGAGCTGCCGCCGTAATGGGTGCCTCGGATCTCAGGATTTTCTGGCAAGTCACGTTTCCTTTGAGCCTGCCAGGCTTGCTCGCGGGCGGCATCATGTGCTTCGTCATTTCCCTCGGATCTTTTGTCACGCCTGCGCTACTGGGCGGGCGTCACGACATGATGGTGGCGAATCTTATCGACTTCTACACGCGCGAGTCGCTCGACTGGTCGGTGGCTTCGGCAATCGCCGTACTGCTCTTTGCTGCCGGTGGCACGCTGTTATTGCTGCTAGGCAAGGTGCAGGGCAGCAAGTCGCTAATCTGAGGTGAATCCATGGATCGTGTTGCAAAGGACGGTGCATTTGCCCAGGGCGCAATCGTGATTGCCCTGGCAACATTGCTTTACCTGTATTTGCTATTTCCGATCTTGATTATCGCGCCAATGTCATTCGGAAACCGGGTTGAGCTGGTCTTTCCCCCGGCTCACTACAGCCTCGACTTGTACCGCGACTATTTCGGGTCCCAGGACTGGTTGCTCGTCACCTATCGTAGTGCACGTATCGCAGTCCTTGCTTCGATGATTGCGATGCTTGCCGGCGTGCCAGGTGCCTATGCCTTGGCGCGAACGGAATTCCCTGGCAAGCGTATTCTCGTGCTGTTTATCATGAGTCCAATGCTCGTGCCGCTCGTGGTGATTTCGCTCGGACTGTACCTGTACTACCTGCGGATATCGCTTTCAGGGACGGTGACGGGACTGGTTCTTGCTCACGCGATGTACTCCGTTCCATTCGTGGTGTTAACGGTGAGGGCCGGGATCGAGCAGCTCGACGAGAGGCTCGAACGCGCCGCTGTCATCATGGGGGCGAGGTATTTCCGGGTCTTTCGCGAGGTTGTCCTGCCCCAGCTTTCGCCGTCGCTGGTATCGGCAGCCTTGTTTGCCTTCCTCATGTCTTTTGACGAGGTCGTCATTGCCTGGTTCATCACGGGCCCGACTACGATGACCCTGCCGGTCAAGATGTATTCGAGCATCAGATGGGAGAGTGCCCCGGTACTCGCGGCCATCGCAACGATCCTGACCGTGCTTTCGATCGTGATTTCTCTTGTTGGAGTCGCATTGACGCGCAGTCGCGCGGCACCAAAGTAGCTCTCTTACCACAAAAAATGGAACTTACGAACATGGAAGATCTTGATCGTCTCAGGACCGACTGCGAGCTTGCTGCGAAATTTTGGGGGCGCACCTTTTCGGCGCTCGGTGCAGTGACATACCGAGAGAAGGGCGTGGCGGCACTCGGAGACTTGTGGGTCCTGCTCCTTCGGCAGCATCAGTCGGAATTCTACGAACAGGGCCTACGAAAGCTTGGGATCGACGATGGAGAACCGCCAGCGATCAAGGCTGCCAAGTATCACTACTTCACAAACATGATCGGCGGCCTCACGATGGACTACATCGAGGAGAGCCCAAAGAAGGTCTGGATCCGCTACACCGCGCCAATGTGGACCTACCCGGGAACGACGATGCTGGCGATTCCGGGTTCTCTGAGAAGGCGGATATTCACTGCATGGCATCCGCGTAATGGCAAGCTCATGCGGTGCCCGCGGCTTGGCTGGGTTTCCACCAAGTTCATCATGGAAGGTGAGCCGTACGACGAAGGATACTTTCAGGAATACGACCGGGAGCTTTTGCCAGGCGAAGAGTACCGGTTCGAGGTCGTTCATCGGACGCCTGAATTCAACTCCGCAAAAGCTCCCCAGCTCGATGCTAAAATCTGGCCCGAAGCGCGGATGCTGAAGGCGCGCCGCAATTGGTCACGCGAATACGTGCGCACGACGATCGACTGCTTGTTCCAGCTCTTTGGCGAGCAGATCACTTATTTCATCTTCCGCCAGGCCATGCGAGGCTTGGCCATTCAGTACACGCAGGAGCTGAAGCAGGATACGCAGGTAGCTGGAGCCGATTCAGACGCAATCGCGAAATTCATCGTCACTTTGTTGCGCGCCTGCAACCAACAATTCGAGCTTGACAGGGGCGGCGCGAAGACTCGGATCAAGCTTTATTCCTTTCTGCCATTCCCGGGCCATGCATCGGAAGAATTGAGATCCGCAATGTTCGAATTTCCTGTGATGGCGGCTAGGCTTTTGAACGGCCGCGTCTCGGTAATTCGCCAGGCCAAGCCCGAATACGAAACTTGGGAGATTGACGACGCTGGCAAATGGTTGTGGTGATATGAGCGGCGGTACACCTCGCAGGGAGTGGCCGAGTGTGAAAGGACAGCTCCTGGGCAGATGTGTTGCTTGATGCTTTGCCAGCGCTCAAGTTGCGTTAGCGTCAGTAGGTTGTCAGAAAAGCTTGACTACGATTGACATTCTCGAAGGGCGATGCGAGATCCAAGCTGATGTCGGAGCACCCAAACTTGCAAAAGAATTCAAAGCCTTCTCCGAAGAGGACACCTAAGAGTGCCGCCAAGGCGCGCGTTCACCGTGAAAAAGGTGCCGACAGTTCGCTTTTTGTGAATTCGATTCAGAAGGCCGTGTCGGTGCTGAACGCGTTTAGCCGGGAGCGTCCACGCTTGACACTGGCGGCAATTACGCGCCTGACGGGACTCGACAAGAGTGCTGCACAGCGTTTTCTGTACACTCTTCATCAGCTCGGCTTGGTGAGAAAGGACGACGAAACCAAGCAATACTCTTTATCTCCTAGGCTGTTAGAGTTTGCCTATGCTTACACCTACAGCGACGGCCTGATTGAGCGAGCGCAGCCTTTCCTGGTGGAAGCGCATGAAAAAACCAGAGAAACCGTCAACCTCATGGTTCTCGACGGAACTGATATCATTCTCGTCTCTCGTATTCCGGGCGAACATGTTGTAACGATGAACATCCAGGTCGGCTTTCGTATGCCAGCGCTTTACAGTGCGACGGGCCGAGCGATCGTGTCGCGCCTCGATCCGAAGCAGAGGGACCAGGTGATCCGGACGACGAAATATCACCAGTACACCGATCGGTCTGTCAGCGATCCCAGCGAGATGCGGAAACTGCTCGAAAAGGCAGCAAGTGAAGGCTTTGTCCTGACGCAGTCGCAGTATTTTTACGGCGATATCTCGATAGCAGCAGCCGTTATCGACGGCTCTAAGACTGTTCTCGGTGCAGTGAGCCTCTCGGTGCCCGAGAGCCGCATGACCGTCCAAGAGGCCCGCGAAAAGCTCGTCCCAGTGACCATCGAGGCCGCGCGAAAAGTTTCCCTTTCGATGGGCGCCTATTAGACCCCTTTACACTTCAGTCAGACAACGTTGCGCGCAGCACGTAGTGAAACGCTATTGCCCTTGCGAAAAATATATCATATTGCATTACAATACAGTGTGTCGAGGGAAAATGCGCAGAATGAGTGGCCGGCCATAGACCGAAGGAAATTCCTACGCTGCACGGCCAAAATCGGGGCGGCGCTCGCTGCTTGCAGCGCACCGTACGTCTTTAGTCGAAGAGCCTTCGGCGCCACTGCAATTTCGTTTGCCAGCTACGGCGGTAGTTACGGCGACTTTGTCCAGGAGTACTGGATCAAGCCCTTTACCGCTGAGACGGGCATCTCCGTCCAGTATGTCAACGGGCCGGACCTTGCGAAGGTCAAGGCGCAGGTCGACAACAAGAGCGTTGAATGGGACGTTTTCGATGCCACCGGATCTGTTGCTTATGCCGGGGTTGATCCCCAGGTACTCGATCCAAGCAGGTTCGTACAGCAGCCTGATAACAGCGCGCTGGTGCCGAGTTTCATCTACACGGGAGGCATCGGCTACGATCCTGCTCGAACAAAGAGTCCCGCGAGGGACTTTGCGCAGTTGTGGGACGTCGGATCTTTTCCTGGCCCGAGAGGCTTGAGCAACACGGTAAGTGAAAATCTCGAGCGCGCGCTCCTCGCTGGTGGCGTTCCCGCTTCCGCGCTCTATCCGCTTGATATTGACCGTGGCTTCAAGTTGCTGGATGCGATCAAGCCCCACGTCAAGCAATGGTATGAAGCGACGGCCCAGGGTATTACGCTCATTCAAACGAAGGAGGCGGATTATACCTACACTTTCGCCAACAGGGTGAAGGCGGCGAAGGCCTCGGGCGTTTCGATTGATTTCTCCTTCGATCAGTGCATTAGCTCGAGAAGCTATTACACGATCCCAAGGGGTGGTCCTCGTAAGGGCGCGGCGATGCGCTTTCTCGAATACGTCACGCGGCTGAGCAGCAGGCCATGATGGCGAATAAGCTTTTCGTCGTTCCTGTGACCATCGGTGCCGAGACAAAGCTGAACGGCGAGGCTCGCCGCTGGATGCCCGATTTGAAGAACCGGAAGAACGTACTCGTCAACAACGACTACTGGCGCGATCGTTTCGTCAACCTCGATAAGCGCTTCAAGGAATGGATCCTTACCTGATCGCGCAGATCGAGATTCCATACTTACACTTGGCGAGCTCACCAAGGAACACCGAGCGCGAGAATGGGTCTGTTCAAGAGAGTTACTGGCGTCAATCTCGAAGGCTCAGTTATTCTCGGGATCGCGCAACGGCCCAGCAATGTCCTCTCAGCGAGGGTGGCTGGGAGGAGTGGTGTATCGCCAACCCAAATCCAAGCACAATCGCTTGCGTCGCGGACGGAGTGATCACTATGGGAGGTGCGTCGACATGGGCACGATGACCTTCGGCTTTGGCAATGGCGACTTCCATCATATCAATGCTGGGCATTCAGCGCCGAGCTTGTTTTGAATTTCATCTTGGTCGGCCATTCCGCTAAAGAAGGATCACACAGTGGATAGAGAAGCTCTACAGAAAGTTGCTGCACTCAACCAAGATCCAGACGCGGCCAATAATCTCAAGATATGCGTTCGGTCCGCAGGAGCATCGGGGCATGTATATGCGTCTGCAATCGACAAGTTCGTCGCTCATGCAAGAAATGAACTTGCCGCGCTTGAGTTACCGGGCCTGACATTCTGTCTTGTTGATGGCGAGGGCTTTGCGGCCGTGGGGACCCTCGGCTGGGCTGACAAGGATCGTCAGCTTCCGGTAGATCCAGGGCACCTGTTCCAAATTGGCTCGATTAGCAAGTCGTTCGCCGCGCTCTGCGTTTATCGGCTCGCGGACGAGGGTGAAATCGACCTAGACGCACCATTGTCGTCCTACCTCCCCGACGCCCCGCTGCCTGCCGAGCCCATTTGCCTGCAGCAGGTATTGAGCCACACCTCGGGCCTGCCTGTCGATGCGCCGGCGGCCTTTCCTCGTGTGCCAGGTGAACGGCTGTGGACGGGTTTCGCGCCCGGCTCCAGGTACTCGTACAGCAACACCGGCTATGAGCTCCTTGGGATGCTGGTCGAGAAGGTCACTGGTAAACCCTACCCGGTAGCGCTGCGCGAGCTGGTCACCAGGCCGCTCGGTATCAGTGCTGCCGGCCTGAGGGAAGCAATTCAGGCGAGTGAGCGCGCGCATTACGCCATTGGCTATTCACCGCTAGACTTCTTTCTTGGGCCGGCGCTGACTCGAATGCCGGTCGGGCAGGTGCCCTGGGTCAATTGGACAAATCCCGCCAGCTGTATCGGCGCGACTGCCGATGCCATGGCGCACTATGTCAAATACCTACTTGCTGTCGGGCAGGGCCGCGGCGCACCTCTTTTCTCAGACGCAACCGCGAGACGCTTCGCCACGCCAGTTGTCACCGACCCAGGCTCGGAGGGCTTTGGGCACGCAAGCGGTCTACAGGCGAGTGACCTTGACGGTCACGCCGTGCTTCAGCACGGCGGATCAATGCTCGGATTTAGTTCGCACTTGATGATCGATCCTGTCTCAGGCGTCGGCTGCTTCGCGAACGTGAACTTGCTGGCCACTGACTACGATCCGTCCGGTCTCGTAAGATATGCGTGTAAGCTATTGCGCCACTCGCGAGAAGGCGGGGCAGCCCCAACCTCTCCCGATGCGGCCGCCTCGGACCATGTCGAAGCAGCGGAGAGTTACGCCGGGACCTATTTTGGGCCCGAGGGCAACCAGTTTCAGCTGGTAGCCCGAACTGGTCGCTTGTCTATTGTTGCCGACGACCGCGAAGGGCGGCTACATGCAGCACGCAGAGGCGGCTTTCAATCCGATCATCCGCGATACGGGCGCCACTTGTTCGACTTCGAGCGCGGCGGCGGTGCCGTCACCGGGGCCTGGTTTGGCCCGACACTCTACGGGCGCGGTGCTCCAGTGCCGCAACCGATCGTGCCGCCAGAGCTATTGGCTCTCCAAGGCCTTTACGTCAGCGAGGATCCGAGGGTCTGGGCCGCCTCGATCGTGGTCCAGAAAGGATGCCTCGTGCTTGAGCGCTACGGCTTTCAGCCTGGCAAGACTAGCTTGGAGCGCAACGGCGATTACTGGCACAGCACGGATGCTCCGTGCGAGCGCATTCGCTTCCTCGGGCTCCAAGATGGCGTGCCTCGGTGCCTCAATATTTCCGGCCGCCCAGACCTGTGGAGGTTCGATAGAATATAGCGGCATCATGCAGATGATGCTGGTTCGTGTGCATACCAACGTGACGCCCTGGCAGCGAGGCTGACGAGCATCATGACGATTACGAAGCGTACCCCTGCCATAGATTCGGATCTTCTGCCTAACTTGCAGGTCTTTCCCACTCGCCCATACGACAGCGAGAGCGGACCCCAGGTTGGATTCACATTGAAATAGATCCACAGCGGAGCAGCTTGCCGAATACCGAGTGGGGTGAGGATCTGCACGAAAAGGGGGCCCATCGTATGGAGTACGCTGATTGGGGCCAGGTGAGCGGCGATCTTGCCTCCACGCGGAGAAGCGCCGCACTGTTCCTAGACAATTTGCCCGCGGATCACAACCTCTGGGCGATAAGTCGACGGAAATGGGGCGCGACATGGCGGAGGATTGCGGACGCTCACTGCCAGGCAGCTGACTTGAATCTCAAGAAAAGAGTGTTCAAAGAGGCGGTCGAGGCTTGGCTTTGTGCGCTAACGGCCCTCGAGGTTGCCAACCGCATAAATGACGGAGATGATCCTCAAGCTCAAGACATTTCGGCCGAAGTCGCGCTCGGCATCCAGAGGTTCGGATCATCCCTGGAGCGGAAGATAGAGCGAACACACATTCCTTGCTGCGATGAACCCGAACTTCCGGCCTACTATTTGCCAGCTGCGACCACGGGTATATGCACCCCCACGGTCATTTGCATCAGCAGAGAAGAAGAAACCGGGGTTGCGCTACTTGGGAGACTCTCACCGGTCGTGATGGGCCGGAGCATGTCGCTTCTTCTTATTTCTCACGAGGACATCTAAACCATCCGTATGGCCAATCAGAAGTCTTGCTGTCTTGTTGCGTGGACTATCTCGCGGCTCGTCCCGACATCGATGCTGCTCGGATTGGCGTGTACGGAGATGGGTTGTCGGCTGCTCTAGCAACCCAACTTGCCGTGTCCGATCGGCGCGTTGCCGCGGCGGTCTGTGATGGCGGCCTCTGGAATTTTGCGCGGACCCTGGCTTCTATCAGCTGGATGACGACAACTGCAGGAGTCATGGACGAGCATGTCGTATCTGCCCGGCGCTCCCAAATCGCGCGACATTTGAGATGCCCGGTACTCGTCGTCGCGGATGGACGCGGAATCGTTAGCGTAGCGGAGGCCGCCAAGCTAAAAGCTGATTGCAAGACGGCGGGCGTTGATCTCGATGTGGCCATACCGCGGATGATCCCGATCCTCGGGGGAGAGATAGAAAACTTTGTGACTTCTGACGATTACATCTTCGGATGGTTGCTGCACAAGTTCACTCCCAGTTCAGCCCCATCTCGTTCAGGACAGCCGAAAACCTGTCAACAGCGATAATGGTCAAGATGAAGATCCACGGGACGTGGACCAAGGATTAATTCCAAAAGCCGGCGAGTGAAACACTGTTCTCTACTTTGCCGGCGGGATCGTCGAATAGTCCGGGATGCTCGTTGAGACTTCGACCTTGGCTGCCCGAATGGGTACGCATTCCCGATCGCAAGACGAGCTGCAATGGTTCCACGGCGATGGCTTGATCTAATCGCGGTGCAGGGCGCTGAGTGGGGCGACGGCACAAAACAGTTGCGTGTCGATTAACAATATGCATTATTGCATTCCAATACACCGTGTTGATGAGGCCGGCGCCAATGAAGCAGCATCATTCCCTAAGCCGTAGAAATTTCCTGGGCCGGGGCGCAAGCATCGGGTTGGCGCTGGCCTTCTCCGGCGCGCCGTTCGTCAGTCGCAAGGCATTAGGTGCGACTACAATCTCCTTTGTCAGCTTTGGCGGCAGTTATGGCGATTTCGCCAAGGAATACTGGATCAAGCCGTTCACGGCCGAAACAGGCATCGCTGTCCAATATGTCAGTGGCCCGGACCTTGCGAAGGTCAAGGCGCAGGTCGACAACAAGAGCGTTGAATGGGACGTTTTCGACGCGGTAGGTGCCACGGCTTATGCCGGGATCAAGGATAACCTGTGGGAGCCCATTGAATCTCAAGTGATCGATCCCGACAGGTTTGTGCAACGAGTTGCTGACGTGCTGGTACCAACGTTCATCTATGCGGGTGGTATCGCCTATGATCCGGTCAGGACGAAAAATCCGGCAATCAACTTCACTGACTTATGGGATGCGAAGAAGTTTCCGGGACCGAGAGGTCTACGCAGCCGCGCAAGTGAAACGATCGAGTTGGCCTTGTTGGCTGACGGAGTCCCTGCATCTAAGCTCTACCCGCTGGATATCGATCGTGGGTTCAAGGCGCTGGATGCGATCAAGCCTCACGTAAAGAAGTGGTTCGACCAGACGGCGCAGGGCATCACCTTGATTCAAACCGGCGAGGTCGACTACACCTACACTTATGCAAACAGGGTGAAAGCAGCAAAAGATTCCGGTGTTTCGATCGACTTCTCCCTCGCGCAGTGCATCAGCGCGATGAACTACTATGCGATTCCGAGGGGCTGTCCGCGCAAGGAAGCTGCGATGCGCTTCCTCGAATTCATCACGCGGCCCGAGCAGCAGGCGCTGATGGCGAACAAGCTTTATGTCATTCCAGTGACCAAAGGCGCCGAGACGAGGTTGAGCGAGGAGGCTCGACGCTGGATTCCTGACACAAGCAACAACTCGAAGAATGTTTTTGTCAGCGACGAGTATTGGCGTGACCATTTCGTGGCCGTCGATAAGCGCTTCAAGGAGTGGATACTCACCTAGTCGCTGTCGTCCCTGTCGACCTGTAGCCCGAAACTGACATTACACCGATAAAGGCCCGATGCTTACCCTTCACGAGCTCATTCAGAAGCAGGCGCAAGAGCAACCTGAGAAAGTCTTTCTAAGGTTTGATCGCGAATCAATTGATTTTCGCGAGCTACAGGTCCGGGTCAGCTCGGCATCTCGCGTGCTGCGAGAGCTCGGTATCAAGCCGGAAAATCGCGTGGCTGTCATGATGGCAAACCATGTAGAGCATGTCATCATCTACCTGGCGCTTGCTTGGATCGGCGCGATCAGCGTGGAGTTCAGTACACATCTGAAGCGGGGCGGGATCCAATTGCAGCTGAACGATGCCGAGCCCCAGTTCTTCATCGTCGATTCACAATTCCTGGGCCAGGCGAGCGCGGCGCTCGAGGAAATTCGCTTCGTCAACCCCAAGGTGTTGGTCAGAGGGGCAGAAGGAGCCAATCTAAAACCGCCCTTCGTGCCTCTCGCAATCCCGGTGACGGCCTCAATAGGTGAGCCATTCCCGGCCACTCTCGATCGTGTGCACACGATTGGCTACACCTCCGGAACGACCGGCGGTCCCAAGGGCGTGCTCATGACGGAGCGCTACTTCCAGGTAGGCGCGAAAAATGCAGCAGTCCTCGCGGACGTGAGGTCAGACGATGTGCTCTTCGTTTGGGAGCCATTCTATCATATTGCCGGATGGATGAGCGTCACGATGGCGCTGCAGCACGGGGCATCCGTCGCTCTCGTCGAGCGCTTCAGCGGTTCCAAATGCTGGGACCAGATCAGGCAGTCTGGAGCGACAATCCTGCACTATCTCGGCGGCGCGATGAATATCCTGCTGAAGCAACCTCGGCGACCCGACGATAGAGAAAATTCAATTCGGGTCGCTTGGGGCGGTGGAGCTCCCCGTCAAAACTGGCGACTTTTCGAGGACCGCTTCGGAGTCGCGGTTCGCGAAGGCTATGGGCTGTCGGAGGCGCAAAACTTCACCCATCTCAACCTAGAGGGTCGTGTGGGATCCATCGGAAAACCCGCCGAGGAATTTGAATCGTGGATTGCAGGAGAAAACGGCGAGAGGCTTCCCAATGGCACTGTCGGTGAAATCGTGGTGCGCCCTAAAGTTTCGCGAATTGTGATGCAGGGGTATTTCCAGGCTCCGAAGTTGACTTCTGAAGTACTACGCGACGGCTGCGTCTATACCGGAGATCTCGGCTACCAGGATGACGACGGGTTCTTCTATTACTCGGGCCGTAAGAAGGACAGCCTCAGACGACGCGGAGAAAACGTGTCGGCTTGGGAAGTCGAACGGGTCATCAACGCGCATCCTGCGGTCGAGGAGTCGGCGATCGTTGGCGTTAGTTCCGAGATGGGCGAGCAAGACATCAGGGCTTTCGTGAAGCTGGTGGCAGGTACAGTCCCTGATCCAGTCGATCTCTTGCAATGGTGCCAGCGCGAGCTCGCCTATTATCAGGTTCCGCGATACTTCGACTTCGTGGAAGAGTTTCCGAGGGGGCCGACTCAGCGGATCCGGAAGAACGATTTATCGAAGGATCTGTCCACTAGCTGGGACGTGGAGAAGTCGAACGAGAAGAACGGCGGCCTGAAGACGTACGAGGCTAGACCCGTGCCGTTACAGGGGGCTTCGAACACGGAAGCGAACGAAATTCAAACCGAGCTACAGGGCGGTGTCCTCGTCCTCCGACTAAACCGCCCAGAGCAGCTCAACGCCTGGACGAGCGGGATGCGAGACACCTTGTGCGAAGTTCTGGACCGGGCCGCCACCGATAAGCAGGTTCGCGCGCTGATTTTCACCGGAACGGGAAGTAGGGCATTTTGCGCCGGGCAGGATTTTGCTGAAACCGAGCGGTTCGCACGTGATGCTCATACGAAGAACTGGCTGCAGCGGTTGAAGCGCTTTTATGACGCCGTGCGGGGGATGCCGAAGCCCATGGTGGCTGCGCTGAATGGGCTTGCTGCCGGTTCCGGTTTCCAGATCACCATGCTGATGGACATCGTGGTTGCTCATCGCGGTGTGCAGATGGGCCAACCGGAAGTTAATTCGGGAATTCCGAGTATCCTCGGACCTTGTCTAATGAAAGAAAGCCTCGGTCGATCGCGGACCGCTGAGCTCGCGGTTACCGGCCGCATGATGGATGCGAACGAATGCCATCGGCTTGGGCTGATTCATCATCTAGTCGAAGAGAAGAGCGTGCTGCCGTTTGCAGTTTCTTTGGCCCTCGATCTCGCCAGCAAACCACCGGAAGCGTTTCGCATTACGAAAGAATACCTTTGCCGTGCAAATGCAGCCGAATACGACAGGGCCTGGGTGCTCGCGAGCGAAGGGCAGATCGAGGCGTTCAACACCGGCGAACCTCAGGCCGCAATGCGCGACTTTTTTGCCGTGCGTCGCGCCCGCAAAGGGCACGTTTAGTCTTCAGCGAGCTTGGCGAACCATCTCTTTCGAACTCGAGAAGCTAACATGACCCCTTTTGTCCGTTCCACAATTGCTCGCGCACCGCTGCCGCGCAACGAGACAGTGCGCGATTACGCCCCCGGCACGCGCGAGCGCGCTGCCATCCGCGCCACGTTGTCCCAGATCATGAGCGAGACAAGCGAGCTGCCGCTCGTGATCGATGGAGTGGAGCGGCGCACAGGTGTGCTCGAGGCTGCGGTCATGCCGCACCGCCATCAACACGTGCTTGGGCAAGCGCATCTCGCGTCCGTCGATGATGTCAATGCAGCCATTGACGCGGCCACGCGGGTCTCAGCGGACTGGTCGCGGTGGTCGTGGGCGCAACGAGCAGCCGTCTTCCTTAGAGCCGCAGATCTTTTATCTGGGCCATGGCGCGACCGTTTAAACGCCGCAACCATGCTGGGGCAATCCAAGACGATCCACCAGGCGGAAATCGACGCGGCCGCGGAGCTCATCGATTTCTGGCGGTTCAACGTGGAGTTCATGCTCCGTATTTACCGCGAGCAGCCGCACTCACCGGAAGGCACTTGGAACCAGGTGGATTATCGCCCGCTTGAAGGCTTCGTTTTTGCGGTGACGCCCTTCAACTTCACGGCAATTGCCGGAAACTTGCCGAGCGCCCCCGCCTTGATGGGCAACACCGTTGTATGGAAGCCTGCGGCAACCGCGAAATACTCCGCTCACCTGGTCATGCAGCTGCTGCGCGAAGCCGGCCTTCCGGACGGCGTCATTAACCTCGTCTATGGCGACGGGGCGGAGATCGCCAAGATCGCACTCGGGCATGCCGAGCTCGCCGGGGTTCATTTCACCGGCTCAACCACCGTCTTCAATAGCTTGCTAAGAACGGTTGGACAAAACGTGGACCGTTACCGGGGCTATCCAAGGATCGTAGGAGAGACTGGCGGAAAGAACTTTGTGCTCGCCCATTCGAGTGCCGACGTGGCCACCTTGGCTGCGGCCATCCTGCGTGGTGGATATGAGTATCAAGGTCAGAAATGCTCGGCGGCATCTCGCATTTTCATACCGGCCTCGCTCTGGCCGACGTTGAAAGCGCTGCTTCGCGATGAAATCGCCACCATCAGGGTTGGTGATGTCGCCGACTTCAGTAATTTCATGGGAGCCGTCATCGACGAGAAGGCTTGGCGCAAGCACATGGCGGTGTTCGAGGAGGTGAAGGCAAGCCCGCGAACGAAGGTCATTGCGGGAGCGACTGGAGACAAGCGGACCGGATATTTCGTGGCACCCACTCTACTTGAAACAGACAATCTCGAGTCTCCGCTGCTCCGCGAAGAGTATTTTGGTCCGATCGTCACCGCCTTTATCTACCGCGACCAGGACTTCGAGGACATCATTCAGCGGATCGATCGCTCATGCGCCTATGGTCTGACCGGCTCGATATTCTCGAACGATCGCCGGAGCATAGAGCTTGCGTCGGCGGGACTTCGTAATGCAGCCGGAAATTTCTACATCAATGACAAGCCAACCGGAGCTGTTGTTGGCCAACAGCCCTTCGGAGGTGGAAGGATGTCAGGCACCAACGATAAGGCGGGATCGGTCTGGAACTTGATCAGGTGGACCTCGCCCAGGACTCTCAAGGAGACGTTCGTTCCGCCGACCGATTATCGCTATCCATATCAATCGGAGCTTCCCTAGCTCACCGGGATTCCGCGAGTTCGAGTTCTAAATGCGGTCGGCTAAGCGGGCAGGCATCGCCAAATTTTAAGATGTTGATCTCGTGTTCGTCGTACGGTTCCTCCCGCGACGAACGATCACTGGCCGCCCCACGTGGGGCGGCCATTTTTTGTGTGCCGAGTATGAACGACAGCTTGGAGGAGGAAGTCCTCTACCCAGCCTGATGGTGGCGTAGGGTTAGCGAAGCGCAAGGGCGTCATCGCGAGGTGGGGTCTTAAGAAAGCGTGGAGCAAATCCGCGACCCGATAAACAAGAACCGGATACGAGGCCTACCCGGCCGGACGAGCGAGCAAATGATCGCGAAGTCCACAGCCATCAAGGGTCGGGGTGGTAGATCCGGCGGGTGTGCAGAGAAGGCGGTCGATCTTACCTCGGGAGGTCTGCGCTGTGTCTCGGCAACGGGACTGAGGGCGCCGCGAGGCGGCCTGACCGCAGCGCAGAAGTCAGCAGAGGGCAAAGTAGGCGGCAGCGCGCCGCCGAAGGCCCGAACGGTGGAAGTGGTTGGTAGAGCAGTCGATCTCGTGCAAGCCATGCGGCAGAAGAATCAGGTTGAGCTGAACTCGGACACCGGAGCGCAGGGTGAAGCCCAAAGCGCCGCCGTCCGAGAGACTGGAGCAAGCACGGCGACGGCTAGTCTCGAACGCCCGGCGGTCGCAGGACCATCGATGGAAGCAGTAATCGAGCGTGAGAATCTGAAGAAAGCGTTGGCGCAAGTGAAGCGCAACAAGGGTTCGGCGGGCGCCGACGGGATGACCGTCGGCGAGCTGCCGGCCTACCTGAAAGAGCACTGGCCTACGATCCGGGCCCAGTTACTTGAGGGCACCTACAAACCGCGGCCGGTGCGGCGAGTGGAGATACCGAAGGCGTTGGGCGGCATGCGGCTGCTCGGCATTCCGACGGTGCTCGACCGCTTCGTCCAGCAGGTGGTGATGCAGGTGCTGCAGGCGGACTGGGACGGGACGTTCTCCGAAACGAGCTTCGGCTTCCGGCCGGGGCGTTCGGCACATCAGGCGGTGGAACGGGCACAGGCGTATATCTCGTCTGGGCACGCCACTGTCGTGGATATCGACTTGGAAAAGTTCTTGGATGTTGCGTCATACTACACCTTCAGTTTTTTTGAGAGGGTCGAAGAGGTCCGGAGCAACTGCAGGTACTTGAATTCGTATGCCTTTTGCCCGTCCGCGATAGACGTGAACGGCCTTAAGCTCGCCGCGCTTTACACGTTGCAAGATGGTTTGCCGCGAGACGCCGAGTAGATTCATGGCCTTGAACATCTTCACGTAACCTTCGGGCGCGCTCTCCACAAAGCGCGACCGCAACTCGTCATTGATACGGATGCGCCACGGCGCGCCAGGTGTGATCTGCTCTCCGGCAATGAAGCCATCGTTGAGGCAGCGATGCAAAGTAGAGGGTGCGATCCCGAGAGCGCGTGCTGCTTTCTCGATCGTCATGCACTCGCCGTCCTGCGCTTGCTGTTTCGGCTCGAAGCACGGGATCTCCCAGTGCGTCCGCAGGCTCGACACACGATTTGCCGTAAACGACAGTCCTGTGGCCGTTGTACGGCCTTGGCGATTGAGGATGCCGGCGATCTTGGTGTCGGGATAATGTGCAGCCAGTCGCCGCAGCAGATCGATCGTATCGTCGGCGGTGCGGATCGGCGATGGATGCGAGTGTGGCAATGGGACAGTAACTCCACTGAAGAGACCGCCGCGCCAACGCAGCGTCAGGTGAGCGTTGTATTTATCGCGCTCGGCTCTCAAGGTGACATCGTCGAGCAGCGTGCGGAGTAACTCCTTGCGATCGCGATCGCTCGTCGTGGGAGCGAACCAGATACGCTTGAGGTCTTTACCGAGTGCAAGGATCGCGTCGCGTTCTTCGTGCGTAAGCGAGCGCGGTCGGGCATGTTCGCGGTCCGAGAGTTCGGATTCGGCAGTCTTCAGTTCCAGCAGAGCGCTTTCCCATTCTGCTTCGAGTCCACGCGCGACGAGTCTATTCTCCGGGTCCACGGCGCGATAGCGTCGCTCGGCGCGTTGCGCGTTGTAGCGGGCACGCTCGACGTCGCGACGGAACTGCGCGAGAGTCGTCTCGTGATCGGCGTCGAATTGCTCGATCGCCTGGAGCGAGGCTTCCAGGCCTGCGGGCGCGAGAGCCGCAAGGAACGCTTCGGCGACAGCCGCATCGATCTGCACACCGCCGATGTTGAGGCAGTACTCGCCCCGGCCGTTGACGATGTTCTTGCCGGCGCAGTGATATCCGGGCGCCGCGAACCGGCCGCTGTAGTGTACGGCCAGGCGCCGACCGCAGTGTCCGCATACGGCGAGGCCTTGCAGGAGTGCTGCGCCTTCTCTCACGGCACCCCCGCTCCGGTGCGGTCGAGGACGGATGTTCTGCGCCAGGCGCTTCTGGTTCGCCTCGAAGGTATTCCAATCGATGTATCCGGCATGATGGTCACGAATGAACACCGGCCACTGCTCGCGGTCGCGTTGTCTGATGCGCTTTCGGATTCGACCGCCCGCATCGAGATAGCATGTCTGCTGGGTGCGGCCATACACATAAACGCCGGCATAGAACGGGTTGGTGAGGACCTGGTGGATCTTTGTGTAAGTTGGGGCGACCCAGCGGAGATCGACAAGGCTGTTGGAGTGCAGCGGAAAGCGCAGGCCTTGCGAGCGGAACCACAGCCACACGCGTCGTGCCGATCCGAATTCGGCAAAGCGGTCGAAGACAGCATGGATCGCGGCTTGCACCGACTCGTCAGGATGCAACAGCACCTCCCCGTCGGCGTCGCCCCGTACTAGACCCACCGGCAACCCGCGGTGCAGTTCTCCGCGTGCGGCCTTGTTGCGGATGCCACCAAGCAGCCGCGCACGCAGCACATGCAGCTCTGCCTCTGACATCGTACCTTTGAGCCCGAGCACCAGGCGGTCATTGAACAAGCCCGGATGATAAATCCCATCTCCATCACCGATGAGTGTGTGGGTCAGGCCACATAGATCGAGCAGACGGTACCAATCAGCATTATTGCGCGCTAGTCGCGAGACTTCCAAGCCGAGCACGATGCCAACCTGGCCGAGGCCGACCTCCGCGGTCATACGCGCGAAGCCGATGCGCTCGGAAAGGCCGGAACCGGAAACACCGAGGTCCTCATCGATGACCTTCACCTGATCGCGTCGCCAACCAAGCCGCCCGGCGCGTTCGGCTAACTCGTACTGACGGGCAGCGGACTCGCGATTATGCTCGACCTGCGTCGTACTGGACTGACGCACGTAGACGATTGCGCATCGGCGTAGGTGCTCAGCGGTGATCTTGCTCAGTTCGTTCATCATTGTGGTCTCCGGCAGTGGCGATTGCTCGGGCGATTAGTCGGGCGAGTCGCAGCACGAGATGTGCGCGCTGTTCTTTATCGAGGGCCTCCCATACGGGTACGGCACCGTGCTGAGGTGGTAGGTCGAGAAAGCTTAGCTGCTGCATGGCTGTCCTCCGATTCCGGTGGCAGGACAGTATGCGCGGCATCCAATTGCCGCAGCAAAGCGTCGGCGATCGTCCGGGCGTGCAGCAGCTCGGCGTGGGAAGCCAGGAATGCCGCTCGAGCGCATTGCGGGCTTGCAGGCGGTAAATGTTGTGCGATAGGCAGATCTGTCCACGCGGCCGGTACAAGGGCACGGGTACCATCGGGCAGTACAAGCGTCAGATGAAGTTCGCCGCGTCGATGACACCAGCCAAGCACATTAAGCGCAGATCCCTCAAAGGGATGGCGCGACCGAACGATGGTCACCTGATCGGGATAGTCGTCGAGATGATGAGCGCGGTGGTGGGTAGTCTGTCGAGTAGTCTTTCGACCGGGTCAACCATGACATCCTGATGGGGCTGGTTGCCAAGCGGGTCGCTGACAAGCGTCTCCTGAAACTCATCCGTGGGTTCTTGAACGCGGGTGCAATGGAAGGAGGGCTGGTCAGTCCGACGGAAGAGGGCATGCCGCAAGGAGGTCCGCTCTCGCCGCTGTTGTCGAATCTGATGCTGGATGTGCTGGACAAGGAACTGGAGAAGCGCGGCCACCGCTCTGTCCGCTATACCGATGACTGCAACATCTATGTGCGCAGTCAGCGGGCAGGCGAACGAGTGCTGGTCAGCATCGAACGATTCCTAGAAAAGCGCCTCAAGCTGAAGGTCAACAAAGCAAAGAGCGCGGTCGCCAAACCGAGCGTCCGCAAGTTCCTGGGCTTCAGCTTTAGTATTAGTAGCGGAACGGAGCCGCGGCGTCGCATTGCGCCGCAGGCGCTCGCCCGCTTCAAGGCGAAAGTTCGGGCGCTGACGCGGCGCACGCGTGGCCGAAGCCTTGCGCAGATTGTCAAGGAGTTGTCTGTCTATCTGATCGGATGGCGCAGCTACTTTGGCTTCTGCCAAACCCCATCGGTATTGCGCGACCTTGACCAATGGCTCAGGCGGCGGTTGCGCGCCATCGTCTGGAAGCAATGGAAGCGCGGAAGCACTCGTTATGCGCAGCTGCGACGCCGCGGCGTCGGCCGGCACCGGGCGGCGAGAACCGCCGGAAGCCCACATGGCCCTTGGCGGCTCGCGAACAGCCCCGCGCTCACCATCGCCATGCCAAACAACTTCTTCGCCTCACTCGGATTGGCCTCCGTCATGGCACAGCGACGTGCATAATCCGCCGAACCGCCGGATACGGACCCGTATGTCCGGTGGTGTGGGAGGGGCGGCGTCGCGAGACGTCCCCCTATCCCAATCTGTGCGCCAGGCATGCTGCAGTTGCTGTGGGCATGTGGTCAACGCGTCAGCGTTGTCCACCATGTCCACAGCCTTCGCCGCCTGCATCCGTTCGCGCCAGACCGCCATCGGCGTGCGATAGTCATGCGCCTGATGAAGGCGACGATCGTTGTAGAAGGCGATCCAGCTCGCGACCCCTGCCTTGACCTCGCGGCCGTCGGCATAGCCCTTGAGATAGATGTCCTCATGCTTGAGCGACCGCCACAACCGCTCGATGAAGACGTTATCCATCCAACGACCGCGGCCATCCATGGAGATCTTGATCCCTGCGCCCGCCAACGCGCCGGTGAAGGCCGCACTGGTGAACTGGCTGCTTGGTCGGTGTTGTCGCGACGATGCTTCGCATCGCGCTGAAATCTCCGGCGTGCCGTACTTCGCCAGCGCCTCTTCCAGAGCCGCCACGCAGAACGAGACGTCCATCGTGTTCGACAACCGCCACGCCAGAACCGCACGGCTCGCCCAGTCGATGATGGCGACGAGATAAAGAAAGCCGCGGCCGATGGGCAGATACGTGATGTCGGCCGCCCATACCTGGTTTGGCCGGTCGATCGTCAAGTTGCGCAACAGATAGGGATAGATCTTGTGGCCCGGCGCTGGCCTCGTCGTGTTCGGCCTTGGTCCCAGCGCCGCGATGCCCATCTTGCGCATCAACCGCTGCACGCGCTTGCGATTGACCTGAAGCCCCTCAGCCTTCAGCATCGCGGTCATTCGCCGCGAGCCCAGGAACGGCCAGGCGGTGAACAGCTCGTCGATCCGCCGCATCAGGGCAAGGTCGTTGTCGTTGGCCGGCCGTGGCGGCCGGTAGACCCCAGAGCGCGCGATGCCAAGCAACATGCATTGCCGGCGGATCGACAGCGCCATGTCGGCGCGATCGGGCATTCCTCGACAGTCCGGCACGCTCATCTTCCGGACCTCCGCGCTAAAAAATCGCGATCGACTGTCAGTTGTCCAATCTTGGCGTGCAGCTTCTCGATCTCGCGTTCGCGAGCCTCCTCACTCTCCCGCCCGACACCCGCGTCAAAGGCCCGCGCCGCCTGTTCCAGCAGTTGCTTGTTCCAGGCATAGATCTGGTTCGGGTGAATCTCATAGCGCTGGGCCAGATCGGCCACCGTCGCCCGCTCCCGCACCGCTTCCAGCGCGATCTTTGCCTTCAGTGCCGCGTCGATCTTGCGTCTCGTCTTCGTCGTCATCATGCGCTGTGTCTATCAAACGGAGCGGCCCCTTCCAACTAAGCACGTGGTCCCAAAATCGGGTCCATTTCACTGATCAGCGCGATTGGCGATTATTCTGAATTACGAACCTCATCGCCGCGCAGTCCTTCGGCTACTGCAATCGAAATTCCGCTCCACCTGCTTGAGGCTGGGCGCCGGCCCATCCGGCGCAAACCTCGATAGGAACGTGCGGCGCCCCCGTCACCTCGGGTGAACGTAGCGTTTAGGCCTCAAGGCCCGCAACGACGTCTTGGAAAGCCAAGAGTTTGTGCAATTGGACCAGATCATAGGCAGACGGCACGAAAATGAACCCAGCTCTTGCTTTCTCAAGAGTCAGCGTGAAGCTGAGAGCCTCAGGGCTTAAAGTTCGCAGGCATGCGGGCATCGATCTGAGAATTCGGCGAGCCTTGCCCGATCCGTTCCAGGCATGCGGATCGGTGTCATACATCTTCGCGGTCTGCCGAAGTGCGGCGATGGATTGTCCAGGTCCAGCCGCCGACATGGCTGGCCGCGAAGAACGGATGTGGTGGTTTGCGGCCGGATCGTCCGCTCGACGGTGTTGGAGTCGATCTCGATGCGCCGCTCCTTGAGGGATCGCTCCGGGGCAGTGCGCTTGAATGTGACATCGCGGATGGCCTTCGAACTTAGATTTGCCGGAGAGCCGGCGCAGCTTCTTTTGCCTCACATATCGGCTGCCTTCCCGGACGGTCACTTCAAATTCCCCCACCTGTGGTCGCGCAAACTCCCCCACTTGTGGAGCAGGACAAAGAGGTTATTAGGTTGACCGGGTTTTGCGTGCAAGGGCTTCGGCGGCTTCCTTGAGGCGGTAGCTGCAGCCGTCGAACTCGAGCAGATGACAATGGTGCATAAGGCGGTCAAGGATCGTCGTGCTCATGGTGTTGTCGCGGAGATAAGCGCCCCAATCCTGCACGACGCGATTGGACGTGACGATGACGCTGCGCTGCAATTTGTAGCGTTGATGGATCAGATTTTGCAAAAAGCGCCGGCTTCGTCGGGATGGTGCGAGCGAGGAACAGATCGTCAAGCACAAGCAGATCGCAGTCAAAGATGCTCCGCAGTCGAGCTTCGCGCTGAGCGGCGGGGCTGAGGGCGTAACGGTTGAAGAAGTCATCGGCCTCGAGATACTGGACCTTGAGGCCTTGCAGGATGGCCTGGTAGGCGACGGCCTTGGCCACGTGCGATTTTCCAGTGCCGGGCTTGCCAATGAACAGAGCGTTTTCACCGACGGCGACAAACTTCAGCGCATGTAGCTGGAAGCAGGCCTGACGCGGCAGTTTGGGATTGAAGGACCAGTCGAACTCCGCGAGCGTGAGCTTCTCTTCAAGCCAGGATTGCTCGTAGCGGCGAGCGATGAGACGGGACTGACGACGGTCGAGTTCGTCCTGCAGGAGCAGGCAGAAGGTCTCGAGGAACGGTTGGCTGGCGTCTTGGGCTTGCAGGACACGTGTCTCGAGTGTGTCGCGTATGCCCGATAGCCGCAACTGTCGTAGGCAGCGATCGATTTCTGGCAAGGTCATGGTCATTCCGAATGATCTCCTGTGGAGGTTGAAAGGCAGAGTTGATTGGCAATCAAGGTCTCGGCGGGAGCGCTCGCGTCGTCGGAGCTGGCCGGGATTGCGGAGACGACGCGAGCGCGGCTTGGTGCGCGGCGCGGGCATGAACGCGCAGCAGCGCCTGGGTGCTGCGGTCGCGGATCTCGATCGTGGTCTCGTAAAGGCGTACCACAACCTGGCTACCGATCGGCGCGGGGCGCGCGGCATAGTCGCTGTGATCCACCCGCACGGTGGTGTCGTCGTAGACGGTGCGCACGAGCTCGGAGAAGTAACGGAAGCCGGTCGCGGGCAATGGCCGCAGATGCGGCTTCTCCTCCTGGAACATGGCCTCGACCTGACGCCTTGTGCTGCCATGAATGCGCTTGGAAGCCCAGTTCGCCTCCCAGTGCTCCAGAAAGCTGTTCTGAGCCTCGAGTGTCTCGAAGCGCCGCCCGGCGAGCGCGGTGCCCTGGGTGTGCTGGATCGCGTTCTCCACGGTCCCCTTGCGGTTCGGGTCCCGCACCCGTGCCGGATCGGCGACGACGCCGTAATGCGCGAGCACTGCGCCGTAGAGCCGGTTGAGCTCGGGCTCGTACAGGTCGGGCGTGATGACGCCTTCCTTGAGATTATCGAGCACGACATAGCCGACGGCGCCGCCAAAATATCGAAAAGCCTCTTCGTGGAGCCGTGCCCAGATCTGCTGGCTCGACTTCCAGACCACCCGCCGGAAGCTACGCCGCGAGTAGCGCAGGGTCATCACGAACAGGCGCGGTCGGCGGTAACGACCGCTCTTCGGATCACGGGTCAGCGCGCCTTCACCATAATCGACCTGGGCTTCCTCGCCGGGGGCAGACTCGAGACGGTCAAACTGTTTGGGATCGATGTGGCGCAAGGCGCGCACGAAACGCTTGACGCTCTCGTAGCTGGCCCGAACTGGTCAACCAGATCCTGGTAGATCGCCTGCGCATTGCGCTTCAGACGGACCTGCTGCTCGATCCATTCCCGATGCGGTTCACACGCTGAGCGGGCGAAATCAAACGTCTTGGCGGCCACCTTCGCGTCGATAGCCGGCGGTCGCGGAGGTGGGGGAGTTTGGCCATCCGCGGCCTCGGAGCCGGCGGTCACCCCGGGGAATTTGCCTCCGCCGCTCGCGGGGACACGAAAATCGCCTGGTAGCGCCGGATCGTCTTGCGGTCGATCCCCGTCAGCCGCTGGATCTCTCGTTGGCTCGTCTGGCGCTCAAGTAACGTAAATACGGTGCTTTGCAGATGCGGCTTCAAGACGTTCAACTCCCCGTCCCCTCTTCCCTAAAGGGGCGAAAATAAACGTCCTGCTACGCGCTTTGCGGCCGATCAGCCGCCCAGCCAGGCGGAATCAGGTGGGGGAGTTTGAGGTGACCTCACCCGGGGGATTTTGACCGACCGTCAGGGACTTTAGCTGGCGCACCTTCACCCGCATAACCGCGCCCTCCGTGCCCCCGCAATGCATGATCTCAACAATGTCACGATGGTAAACTTGACGGCTTGGTCCACCGCCCCACACCCCGGAGCGACCAGTCCGAGGCTAGGCGGCTCGCCCTACGATCCTTAGGCCGGCAGCTCTTCATGGAAACCCAAGCCTGCCGCACGACGGGCCGACAGCTTGCATGGTGACGCAAATTGTCTCGACGATTGCATGGAAGATCGAGGTCGACGTTCCGCGGCCTGATTCTCCAAACGTGAGTAAAGGGTACCGCAGGAGAAAGCCCGCTCACATTGCAAGCGCCAGTACAGCAATCATTCAGCGGGCAAGTTTGGCCAAAATCGCTTTACGACTTCGCCGCTCCGCCGGTAAGCGTAGCAACTATCAATCAACCCGGGGCGAGGGTGCTTCTCGAATGCTCCCTTATCATACAACAGCGGCAGAATGGTCTGGAACATTACCGACCCAATGGGACCTAGAAGTTCAGCGAGGTGAATGCACCCCGCAGCGCCACCGACCTGTTCTTTGAGCTTCTTTTTCCAACCGGGCTCTATCGTGAGACCCACGAGCCGAGCAAACGCGCTCGTTGCTTGCGGGCACGCAGGATAAGGGCTCTTATCGCTTGCGACGTCAAGTGCGCGGATTGTAAAGCTAGCATCGACGGTAAGCCGCAGCCACATATCGTGCACCAGTTCCCCGGGGAGCACCTCGCGCCAAGGATTGGCGTACGTATTGGTCTTTGAGTCGGTCAAGTGAGCCTCGACGTCCCATAATTGGTCTTGGCGACAATAACCCACGACTTCGATAGTGCGGCGATGCAGGACTCCTCGCTCAACAGCAGCCGTAAGCGGCATCGGACCTTCCCTTCATTTCCATCCTGTAGCTGCGGCGCATGTTGCCGTACCGGTGACACTTTGCAAGGATAATATTCTAATTATAGGTGTTGTATTTGTTTGACAAGCTCTCCTTTTGGGTGTACACCTACTAAAGGTGAGGGTCTTGCTGTAACGGATGCAAGCGACTGATAGGAGGCACGATGGCGATCTTGGAAACGGAAGCCCGAGGCGCGGTTTTAGTTGCACAATTCAATCATGCCAACGTTAGCAACCCGATGAGTCTAGAACTCGAGAAAGCCATACGCTCCGTGTGTCGCGAGACTGAGAATAATCCAGCGATACGGGCTTTGGTATTGACAGGAGGTAATGATCGCTCGTTTTGCGCCGGTGGTGATTTTACCGAGGTGGCCCGGCTCTCCGGGCGAGAGGCCGTTGAGCGATTTATCGATGGCTTGATTGATTTCTATTCAACGATATTGAGCGTCACGAAGCCGACGGTTGCCGCCGTCGGCGGATACGCAGTAGGCATAGGCTTTCAGGTCGCGCTATCTTGCGATTGGCGCGTCGGATCGCCCGAAACCAAGCTGCTTATGTGGGAATTGAAGCACGGGCTCGCCTGCACGATTGGCGGCTATATGCTAGAGAGTTTCGTTGGTCGAGCGGCGATGGCTGATATCATTTACGGGTGCGAGACCATTCCGATTTCGTGGGCGGCCGACCGCAAATTGCTTCACGAGGTGGTAAAGTCGGCGGATCTTGTGGATACGGCTATCGCGCGCGCGCAGGTTCTCAGTGAATTTCCCGAGATCACTTTTCGACGAACGAAAGAATCGGTAAATCAGCGGTTCATTGCTGGTTTACGCAACATAGCGACGGACGCAAAGGAAGCGCATGTTGCCGGCTTTGCGAGCGGGGCTGCCGATAAACATTTTAAACGCGTTCTGGGCGATAACTGAAGCGGCGACAAGCACTATCTCCTTGCGTTCGATTTCGATAGTTTTGCAACCAATGAAATAATATCCGCTCGAGCACTCTCATCTTTGATCTTCATGAAAGCCGTGACGAGCTCAAGCACCTGCTTCGCCAACTTGCCCTTTTGCGCTCCCACTAATGTAGAAATTTCGGACACTGGCGACGTTCGTCGCGACGACTCTCGTTCATCGATTTCGTAGAAATCCGATATGGGTGTGTTCAGCGCCTGGGCGATTTCGAAGAGCCGGCTGGCCGGCACTCTGCTTATACCTTTCTCATGTTTTTGCAGCTGCTGAAAAACTATATCTAGACGACTAGCGAGTTCTTTCTGACTGAGGCCGATTCGCTTTCGCTGGTTTCGAATGCGTTGGCCAATTCTCGCATCAAGATCGTTGTATCTCACAATTAAGTCCGGGCCTCTACTTGTTTACAGTCAACGATACATCATAACATCTCGCACATTTCCCTCAACCTACGCCTGTTACCTGATAAGCGCTGCGAGGGCTCGGCTGACCGATTCGATGAGCAATTTCGGCGCATCTCACCGCGAATGGCCAGATAGTCGATCGCGCTCGGCTTTAGGTTCGAGGCGCAAGGCACTTTTACACCGTCTCTTCGCCCGGGCGTTGTTTAACCAAGTGCGCTGCTGGCGTCCCATCCGGCTCTCGACGCAGCGTCTCGCCTAAGTTCAAGCGAAACACTCCGCTAGCGCCGAGTCGGACCGCAGCAAGACACAAGTTCCTCCGGCTCCAGGCCTGAGCCTATCGTCACATGCAGCATTTAACCACTTCATCATTCTTTTGACAACCTCTTCGGGCAAGCGAGGCATCACGTTCGAGGTTATGGCCGATCATGATCAACACCTTGCCGCGATTACGCATCTCCTCTGCAGCGCCGCACTACGCTCCGATACCGAGCGCGGTTTGGCAGCTCGCGAGCTATTGCGACTCGAGTGAGAGCGCGGACGTGATCGGGACCGACGGCCGCTGGACCGTAGAGCTGCGGCAGCAAATGACTCACTCACCTCCGCTCTGCCAGATCAATTGGGAAACTTTGGTGTGGTCGCGATGCCGGGCGGGGTATAGGCAGGTGATTTTCGGAGAGAATCTCATCTAGGTTGCCTAACATCAAGCGCCACATCAGCGCTGCTTGGTCGCGGACTCCCTGAGCGTGGCCTATAGGTTGACTGCCGCTTGCTTCGTCCATGCCGAGACATTCAAAAAAGAATGGTGATTGGCGAGATCGTTCCGACGAAAGCGGAATGTCGTGGAGCGTGAACGAGTCATCTATGAGAGCTAACCAGCATCGTTGACGGTATTGCTAGGCGGTGCGCCCGCGGTCAGAGGGCTCCCCTCTCACTGCAGGAAAACATTGCTTACGGCATTCCGCAATGACCGCATTGAGACGCTCATGGTGTTTCGAAAGCCCAATGTAAATCAAAGTCGCGCCCCAGTTCATCCGCTCGGCAGGAGCAAACACTTCTTGCTCAATACTCGGCGACGTGGACCGAAACGAGCAAGCGTTCGCCAAGCTCAAGCCCTTCTTGAAAAGCTACCGCTCGATCAATTGCGGGCCGAAGGACTTGCGGCAGCCGATAAAATTCTCGGTGTGTTTCACCGCGAACCAGCCACTCAATGGTAGGAGCGCCTTGGCCATGGCGCACTGTCATAACATGTCGTTCCGTCGTACCCAGCGGAACGACAACGGTAAGATCTCACATCAACGAGAGCGGCGCCAGGAACTGGCCCAATGTCTCCAGTTTGTGAGTCATGGTCATTGAGCGAATCTGTAAACGAGTGCGATTGCGAGCTTCGCCAGAATTGGTAGGCGATTAGATTCCCTTTGTATCGTATTCATCACCTGACCACGACCGGATCGAGAAAGGCGGCGCAATCTATATCCATAACGCGAAAACACGAAATCAGCGATCTTGTGAACTCTCCAAAGTCCTTTTGCCGATGACACCCGCAGGTTTGACGATCGGAAGGAGATCAAGGCCGCGCATGAGGGACCGAAAGCAGTTCGCGCCTGCAAAGAGCGCTAACGAAATGTAGTTCATTACCGGGCAGAAACTCAATTTTTGTTGAGCGCACTCGGTCGAAGGAGCGTTGCATGCCAACGGCGCTAGTAGTGGCCGCGAGGCCTTACTTCAATGGCTTATCGCAAGCTATCGATCAATCCGAGACTTATATGATCAGGGCCGGATTTGAGCGGGCTATCGCCATGGCCGTCGAGCATCGGCCGGATATCATCCTGGTTGTATCCGCCCCAATACGAAAGGCATTGGAGACCTGCGAACGCCTTCTCGAGAACCGCTCGACGAGGAGCATTCCGATATTCATTATCTCGTTGGGCTGCAACATGTTCCACAGCCCTTCTTCTACCCTTCGCAACAAACATACTGAGGCCAGAATCGCCGGGGTCCCAAATCGACAAATCGCGCGTGGCAACAAAGGGAAGCTTAACGCCGATGACGGTCAAGATATGGTCGACGGCACACGAAAAACGCAGCTGTTGAGTATTCTTGACCTGCTCCGCTATGCGGAAGCTGAGGTGTCGGAACTGGAGCTCGAAACATCGGCCGTGCTTTTGGGAGCAGCGATCACTGATCTCGCTCAAAATTTGAAGTAGTTCACCGACGAATACGCCTCGGTGCGTTCAATCACCAATATTGGCGAGCTCAAGCGAGAGCTTCGCAGGATCTGTTGTCATCTTTGTTGTTGCAGATGAAAAGTATGCGGCGACCGATATCTCGATCATAGGCCCCTGGTTGGTCAACGCGACGGGGTTATTTCTTCCGTAGGGAGTTGCCCCGGCCCGCGATGAATGGCCAAGAAGCGCCGAGAGTACGCTTGGACCGATTGTCACTGAGCTTGCCTGCACCGTTTAGAGCGTCTTTTCGAATGTCGTCAAGACCACCTTAGAGCGATCTCGAAGGAGAACCGCTGTGGCTGCGCAGGGCGCATTGCCGTCAATTTGAGAATGCATGGGGCCTGCTGAGCTGCCGCGTAGAAGCTGCGGACGTAGAGTCAAGGCTGAAGCGGTAAATAGATTAGCTTGGCTCCTATTCGGAGCTGAAATGGACCCCGATTTTGGGACCACGTGCTTAGTTGGAAGGGGCCGCTCCGTTTGATAGACACAGCGCATGATGACGACGAAGACGAGACGCAAGATCGACGCGGCACTGAAGGCAAAGATCGCGCTGGAAGCGGTGCGGGAGCGGGCGACGGTGGCCGATCTGGCCCAGCGCTATGAGATTCACCCGAACCAGATCTATGCCTGGAACAAGCAGCTGCTGGAACAGGCGGCGCGGGCCTTTGACGCGGGTGTCGGGCGGGAGAGTGAGGAGGCTCGCGAACGCGAGATCGAGAAGCTGCACGCCAAGATTGGACAACTGACAGTCGATCGCGATTTTTTAGCGCGGAGGTCCGGAAGATGAGCGTGCCGGACTGTCGAGGAATGCCCGATCGCGCCGACATGGCGCTGTCGATCCGCCGGCAATGCATGTTGCTTGGCATCGCGCGCTCTGGGGTCTACCGGCCGCCACGGCCGGCCAACGACAACGACCTTGCCCTGATGCGGCGGATCGACGAGCTGTTCACCGCCTGGCCGTTCCTGGGCTCGCGGCGAATGACCGCGATGCTGAAGGCTGAGGGGCTTCAGGTCAATCGCAAGCGCGTGCAGCGGTTGATGCGCAAGATGGGCATCGCGGCGCTGGGACCAAGGCCGAACACGACGAGGCCAGCGCCGGGCCACAAGATCTATCCCTATCTGTTGCGCAACTTGACGATCGACCGGCCAAACCAGGTATGGGCGGCCGACATCACGTATCTGCCCATCGGCCGCGGCTTTCTTTATCTCGTCGCCATCATCGACTGGGCGAGCCGTGCGGTTCTGGCGTGGCGGTTGTCGAACACGATGGACGTCTCGTTCTGCGTGGCGGCTCTGGAAGAGGCGCTGGCGAAGTACGGCACGCCGGAGATTTCAGCGCGATGCGAAGCATCGTCGCGACAACACCGACCAAGCAGCCAGTTCACCAGTGCGGCCTTCACCGGCGCGTTGGCGGGCGCAGGGATCAAGATCTCCATGGATGGCCGCGGTCGTTGGATGGATAACGTCTTCATCGAGCGGTTGTGGCGGTCGCTCAAGCATGAGGACATCTATCTCAAGGGCTATGCCGACGGCCGCGAGGTCAAGGCAGGGGTCGCGAGCTGGATCGCCTTCTACAACGATCGTCGCCTTCATCAGGCGCATGACTATCGCACGCCGATGGCGGTCTGGCGCGAACGGATGCAGGCGGCGAAGGCTGTGGACATGGTGGACAACGCTGACGCGTTGACCACATGCCCACAGCAACTGCAGCAGACAGAGTCTCTGGCAGCGTGATAGAAAGGGATCAGGAGCGGTCAGTTTCCAACTAACAAACCGGTTCAAGCGGTCCCGCTCCGCGGGTCCATTTCAGAGCCTCGTTCGGCAAGCGCTAAATCATCCCTGTGTATGATCTGGCTAGACGCAGAGAACGCCCACGGAGATTCAGGTTCTTTGCCGGGCTGCCGAGTAATGTAGCCGAGTTCTGTGCTTGAATGGATAGAAAGACCTCGAGCGAACTCGTTGCCGTGCACGTCTCGTACAACGACGGCATCGCCACGGCCAAAGTCGCCGCAGTATGATATTACTCCCGTGGCGCAAAGATCCTCGCCGGATAGCAGATTCATTGCTGCCGCAGCATTAACGACAAGTACGCCAGCTGGCTTCAATGTCGCGGCGATTCGCGTCTTCCGCGCAATACGCGCTTCGATAGAAGGTTGAAACCAGGTACATGGCTTACCTTTGTCAAAGGCTGAGAGGGGATGCACGTCGCGACCATCCGCAATCGCCATATTGACTCCGGAGGCAAGCGCCATTCGCGCCGCGGCGAGCTTGGTAACCATCCCACCCGAGCTGTAGCCAGACCGCGCACCGCCGGCCATCCTCTCAATTTCGGGCGTCACCTCCTGCACTTCTCTTATCAACTTGACCGCTGATGATTTATATGGATCTCCCGAATAAAGACCGTCCACGTTGGACAGTAGTACCAACGTATCGCATCCAATAAGGTGAGCAACGCGAGCGGCGAGACGATCGTTGTCGCCGAAGCATGCTGCACTCCTCGCGACTACGTCGTTTTCGTTGAGCACGGGGATTGCTTGAAATGTCAGAAGATTCGTCAATGTTGCGCGCACGTTCAGCATGCGCTGCCTCTCGGTGGTGTCGTGCAAAGTGAGTAGAACCTGCGCTACTGACAGTCGATGTCGCGCGAACGACTCCCTAAAAGCTCTTGCAAGGTGCATTTGTCCAACCGCAGCGGCAGCCTGCCGCTCCTTTTTTGGCAGCGTTTTCTGGTGTAGATCAAGAGCATGTCTGCCAATGGCAACGGCACCGGACGACACCAAAACTACATCTTGGCCGCGCCCGCGAAGGCGCCCAATATCTTCGGCTAGCGTCTCAAGCCATGGCTCTCGAACTGTACCGCTCGCTTGGTCAACGATTAGAGCCGAGCCAATCTTCACCACAAGGCGCCGGGCCGAAGCAAGAGTTCGCTGACTCGGGTGCTCTCGAGGCAACCCGACATCCTTCCATCTTCTAGAGGTTTCGAATTCCTTCACAGCGGTCGATCGCTCAAGGTCTTATCCATAGCGCGCCATGCGCCACTTAAGAACGGCTTCTGACCACTATCGTCGCAAAATTCGCGCGAAATGGACCTCGGCGGACTTGCTAAGGAATCCTTCTACATGAATGTTCTTTGCAATTGGCGCCAGCTCCTGCAATCCCACAATGAACGAGCGGTTCACACACTCCTTCGTTCGACGATAAGTGATTTCGGGATAGGCTCCCAGGGCCATAGCTCGCGAAATCCCTTTCTCGACGACTTCCGTCCCTTGAGCAACCTCATTGAAGAACTTGTGTTGTAAGGCCCATTTGACTGATACAGCTTCGCACCCGAAAACAATGTCAGACGTCGCAGCGCGCCCCAGCGACTTCTCCAGCATGTAGGCGCCGATCGGGCAACCTAGGCCATATTTGAGCTCCCAGCCGAGCGCCTTCGCTGTTGGCGTCCCAACACGCCAATCACAGCAAAGCGCGATTTGGACTCCGCCCCCTATGGCATACCCGTCGATTGCTGCGACGGTAGGCTTTGGTACGTTTAGGATCGCAACATAAAGCCGCGTCAGTCGATCTACGAGTTCCTCAACGGCGGCCTTTGTTTTCACATCGCGTGCTTCATTGAAATCGTCACCGACGCAGAAGGAGCGACGCACTCCACCGGTGAGAACCATTGCCTTCACGGCAGGTTCGTCTTGGGCCAATCGACAAGCGGCGATGATACCTCGCTCAAGCTCTCGGTTGAGCGGATTTAGCGGATTTGCACGATTGAACTGCGCCACGAGGACGCTACCCCTCGTGTAAAGATCTATTGCTGCCATACCCATCTCACGTGCCCTTCGAAAGCTTCGCCTGGCTTGCGAACGCCGACCCTGCACCACTCTTGCAAGCGCACAGCCGTCCTTCTCGATCGCGCCAACTCTATAGATCATTCGAGCTAGGATACAAGAAGAGATTCTCATTATCGATGCATATACATCGTTGACTCTTCTTTCTATAGTTGTACACTCTTGGCCATCTTCTTACGTTCAAGGGTGATGAGTACAATGAATCGAAACAGCGGCGATGGTCGGTCCTTGTCGAATTGCGTCCCGCTAACCGCCAAAGATCTTTACGAGATCGGAGAAATTCCGCCGTTGGGTCATGTACCGAAGCACATGTATGCCTGGGTCATTCGCCGGGAGCGCCACGGGGATCCGGAATCCGCAATGCAAGTAGAGGTCGCTGATACCCCTGGGATAGGACCATCGGACGTCCTAGTCATGATTATGGCGGTCGGGGTGAACTACAACGGCATTTGGGCCGCCCTCGGGCAGCCGGTTTCACCCTTCGACATGCATCGCCAATCCCAACACATTGCGGGATCTGATGCAGCCGGGATCATCTGGGCGCTCGGCGATCAAGTGAAGAAATGGAAAGTCGGCGACGAGGTGGTTATTCATTGCCACCAAGACGATGGCGATGATGTTGAGTGCAATGGGGGCGATCCCATGTTCTCGCCTTCTCAGAAAATTTGGGGTTATGAAACTCCCGACGGATCCTTCGCGCAATTCGCCCGCGTTCAATCGCGGCAGCTGCTACATCGGCCAACGCACCTAAGCTGGGAGGAAAGTGCGTGCTATACGCTCACGCTGGGTACTGCATATAGGATGTTGTTTGGTCATCCTCCGCACGTCATCCGACCAGGTCAAAACGTTTTAGTGTGGGGCGCGGCTGGGGGGCTTGGCTCGATGGCAGTTCAACTCATAACCGAAGCGGGCGCCAACGCTATCGGCGTTGTTTCTAACGAGGCGAAGCGGGACTATGTAATGTCGTTGGGAGCCAAGGGCGTCATAAATCGCAAGCACTTCGACTGCTGGGGCCAACTTCCTGATATCGATGAAACAGCCAAGTACAGCGACTACATGAAGAAGGTTCGACGTTTTGGCAGAGCCATTTGGGAGACCACAGGAAAGAGCAACGACGTCGACATTGTGTTGGAACACCCGGGAGAAGTGACATTTCCAGTAAGTTGCTTCATCGTGAAACGAGGCGGAATGGTCGTCTTCTGCGCTGGCACCTCAGGTTATAATCTTACGCTGGATGCGCGGTTTGTCTGGATGCGGCAAAAGAGAGTCCAGGGCAGCCACTTCGCTAATTTTCATCAGGTATGGGAAGCGAATCGACTTGTTTCTGAACGGCGCATAGATCCCTGCTTGTCAGAAACTTTCACTTGGGCCGAAATTCCGCACGCGCACAGGAAAATGTGGAGGAACCAACACCTTCCTGGAAATATGGCGGCTCTGGTCCAAGCAAATTCGGCTCAGCCTATGAACTAAGTGAACGTAAAGTTGGGCATGCCGCCGACGGCCCGACATAGAAATCGACGCGACATAAAGATGTATCGAGTCGCCCGTGAACAAGCCTCTAAGCGATTGAGCGAGAGTCTATTTTTGGTATTTGAGGGCGTTCGAGATTGCAGGGATTTAAGGCTTGAGCGTCCCAAACCTTGCAAATTCGTTTTTGGATTCACCTTCGCTGTGAACCGTGCTTTTGTGGTGCATCGGAGGGGACGATGCGGCCGAAGAAGCACAAGACGACGGGATCGAACGATCTGTTCCGAGCACGGCTGGACCAGATCATCAACATGAACCACGAGTTGGTTCTGCTTGCCGGCAGGATCGATTGGGACTGGATCGACGGGGAGATCGCGCCGCTCTACAGCGAGAACGGCAGGCCGGGTATCGAGACCCGCTTCATGATCGGGCTGTTGTTGCTCAAGCACATTTACGGGCTGCCCGATGAGGGGGTGTGCGAGCGCTGGGTCCACGATCCGTACTTCCAGTTCTTCACCGGCGAAGAGTTTTTCCAGCACGTTTTCCCGCACGAGCGCTCAGACCTGAGCCATTGGCGCAAGCGGTTCGGCGACAAACTGGAGCGGTTGTTGGCCGAGAGCCTTCGGGTGGCGCACAAGGCCGGTGCGTTGCCCAGCCAAGACCTCAAGCGGGTCACGGTCGACACGACCTGCAGCCGAAGGCCATCAGCTTCCCAACCGACGCCAAACTGCTGCATGCAGCGATCCGGGGGTTGAACCGCCTGGCGAGGAAGCACGCGGTCAGGCTGCGGCAATCCTATGCTCGCGTGGCCAAAAGCGCGGCGAGGATGGCGGGCCGTTACGCCCATGCCAAACAGATGGGGTGGATGCCAGCCTTCTCCGACGGCATCGCAATGTGCCAAGTTTGTGGTGAGACAGCCCGGTAAGGAAAGGCAGAATCCATGAAAGAAGTTACCATCGTCGGAGTCGATCTGGCAAAGAACGTTTTTCAACTGCATGGGGCGGCGGCCGATGGATCTGTCGTGTTTCGGAGAAAGCTGACGCGTCTGCAGTTTCGTAAAGTTCATGGCGGGTCACCCCACCTGTGTCGTGGCGATGGAGGCTTGCGGCAGCTCCCATTACTGGGCTCGCGAGATGATTCGGCTCGGTCACCAGCCGAAATTGATTGCGCCTGGCTATGTCAAAGCCTTCATCAAGCGGCAGAAGAATGACGCCGCGGATGCAGAGGCGATCGTCGAAGCGGCGCTACGTCCGACCATGCGCTTTGTCGCGCCGAAGACCGAGGGACAGCAGTCCCGCGCCATCGTCTTTCGCACCGGGAACAGTTGGTCAATCAGCGCACCGAAGTGGTCAACGTATTGCGCGCATACTTGTATGAATTCGGCTATATTGCTCCGCAAGGCATTGGCCACCTGCGCAGTCTGATCGAGGTCATCGAGAACGAGAACACGGAGCTGCCGGATCTGGTTCGCGAGATCTGCCGTGGTTTGCTGGACCAAATTGCTCAGATGACAGGCCGCCTCGAGGCACTGAAGAAGACGATCGACGCGCTATCCAGGGAGGGGGAAACATCGCGGCGCTTGCAGACTATGCCCGGTGTCGGTCCTATCGCCGCCCTTGCCGTCGAGACCTTTGCGCCACCGATGGAGAGCTTCAAGTGCGGTCGAGATTTCGCCGCCTGGCTCGGGCTGGTCCCAATGCAGAAGTCGACAGGAGGCAACCAACGGTTAGGGAAGACCTCGAAGATGGGCCAACGCGACATTCGACGATTATTCATCCTCGGTGCCATGGCTGTCGTGCAATGGGCCTCCCGAAAGGGCCCGCGCGAAGGCTCCTGGCTTGCTCGCATGATATCGAGGAAGCCGCGTATGCTGGTAGCAGTTGCGTTGGCCAACAAAATGGCACGTGCTGTCTGGGCCATGCTGACGAAACAGGAGGACTACCGGAATCCGGCGATGGTGTAGGTATGATCATTTATCAATACACCTAAAGCCGGTACGTCGGAGATGTGAGGAAGGCAAGAACCGCATGGGCAAATGATCGATCAGATCGGGGTCAGGAAAACCAGGGCTTGAACGGGAGCCTCACGAGCTCGTCAAACAGATTAGGGCCTGATCCGCGCATCACCATACCGGCCCGCGGCATGTGAATGGCCGCACCCTAAAGGCCTGACACAAGTCCGCCTCGATCACACGCCAAGAAGTTCGAAGTTTCCCTTGCAAAACGGCTGGCATCCACACAAGTTCAACCGGCATCAGCGACAGCTGCGTATCCTGCGCAGCCGGCTGGGCCGGATCATCCGCGACATCCGCCGCAAGACCGAGGGCCTGCCCGCACTGGAGGAGGCATTCGCTCTCCCACTCGGCCGGGCCACGCAGATCCGCTCGCAGCGGCAGCGCCAGCGCGGCTTCAAGCTTTATTCCTTCCATGCTCCGGAGGTGGAGTGCATTGGCAAGGGCAAGGCCAGCGCGCCTTACGAATTCGGGGTGAAGGCCTCCATCGTCACCAACAATCGCCGGGCTCCTGGTGGCCTGTTCGTGCTGCACGCCAGGTCGTTGCCCGACAATCCATACGACGGTCACACCTTGCGGGACGTCCTTGACCGCACCGAGACACTCACCGGCTGTGCGGTCGAACGGGCTTATGTCGACAAGGGCTACCGCGGCCACGACGCGCAAAATCCCCGCCGCGTCTTCATCTCCGGCCAGAAGCGTGGCGTCTTCGGCGCCATCAAGCGCGAGCTGCGCCGCCGCTCCGCCATTGAGCCCATCATCGGACACCTCAAAACGAAGGACACCTCGGCCGGTGCTACCTCAAAGGCCGCGCCGGGGACGCCGCTAACGTCGTCCTCTCGGCCGCCGGCCACAACTTGTATGGGGTGTCTCTTGTCAAGAGTTTTAGCGATTCTTCTCCTTGTACCGAGGGTGCAGTTGTGTGCGTCAAGTTCGGTAAATTGATCGTGGGGTCCGGCGAAGCCATCCCCTCGGAGCCGCCGTCGCTCGCTTGCTCCAGGCGCAGCACTGGCGAGCGACGCGGCGGAGAGGGGTGGCCCATCCCCTTGGTGGGCCTAAGCATGGTCCGGCGGCAGGGCGTAACGTCCCCATCTTGCGCTCTTTCAGCAGGTCCATGTTCAGATAGCGATAGGCTTCGAGCAGGATGGCATGGCAACAGAGAGACATTCCGAGGGAGCTTGCAATATCCAGCGGGCATCGCGCCGCGTACTTGTATGCGGTCGAACGCAGTGTTCGACCATGATGCAGCAATGCGCATCTCAAGCGAAGCTCGGGCAGCGGGCCCATTCTTCCGCGAGGTCATATGGACCAAGTTGTGGCGCGGGTCACCGCCACCTCGGAGTATCAGGGCTCGGCGGTTGCTTCGCCAAGCCCCAATTGAGGTGTCGCGTCGCGCGTTCATGCTACCGGGCGGGCGTAACTTGATCCCTAAAGGTATTTCGCCTGTCGTCGTCAAGCGCCAGAACGCAATGAGCAATTTACGCGCGAGCGCCACGATCATGGTCTTGCGCGTACCGCCGCGCGCGTCGGCCACGCGAGTATGGAACCATTGCCAGCGCGTGCAAGGCCCTTCTCCCGTCTTCGCCTGTCGCTCTCATCGGGAGCGCCCGTGAGGCCCGCGTAACGCGCGACCGCTCTGCGATCTCTCAATTGCCGGGAGAGGATCATGCACGAGCATGTCCGCTGTTTCGATTCCAACGCCAATGATCCGCGCCAGCAATTTGACCATCGCGTGCGCTCCGCTCTCGGAAACCTGCAAACGATGTAATCGAGCCGCCTCGATCTCCCTGATCTGCTCTCTGACGAGGCGAAGGCGGGCCGTCCCGGCGCATCTCGGCGATAGTGTTGGGTGGGAGAAGCACTCCTGCCGGCGTGCGCAGCGTCTCGAGCTGCTTTGACGCATGACGCAGCGTCGGCTTGAAATTGCGAATACCCAGGCGAACGAGACATGCCTTCATTCGATTGATAATGCTGGTCTGATGGCTGACAAGGTTCTCACGCTCGCGGTTCGGATGTCGGGCGTCCTCTTCATCGAGACTTGGGATTGCCGCCATTTGGCAATGGTCCGGCTCTCCGCGTAGCTAACCGAGAAGAGCGCGCTTCAAATGCTCGGTGTCGAGACGATCGGTTTTAGCCCGCCGGTGCTCGCGGGGGACGGCGACGCTTGTTGAGTGGATAACGAAGGCCTCGACGCCACGAGCCCGCAGCCACCGCGCCAGCCAAAAACCATCGCGACCGGCCTCAAAGCCGACTGCTATACGTGTGATCGCGTGCCCAACGTTTGCGGCCTCCTCGCGCCAGTGATGTAGCAACCGGAGCAGCGCGTCTTCGTCGGCGCCAAGCTTCTTCAACGGATGACGATCCAATCCGGGGACGATTCCAGCGACGAGCCAGCTTGAGAGGCTCATCTCAATGACCGCGATCAGCGTACTGTTCTGTTCCAGGACCGTGGAAGACCTGCCGAGATCGTTCGCATTTTGCATGGGGGTGCTCCATTGCTCATGACCAGCCTCAATACTCTCACGGCTTTGCCGGTCACCCCATAGTATCTTCCGCCGCGTCCTCTCCTGGCTCGGAGAACTCTTGGCCCTGCTCCTGGGGCTGCTACGGCGAACCCTCGCCTGTCCACCCCAACTCAATCCGATTTCTTAACGGGCGACTATTTCCTTATCGACGTCGCCGAGCTCCAGGCCGCTGAAGGCAAGCTCAACTGAAATGGACCCGCGGAGCGGGACCGCTTGAACCGGTTTGTTAGTTGGAAACTGACCGCTCCTGATCCCTTTCTATCACGCTGCCAGAGACTCTGTCTGCTGCAGTTGCTGTGGGCATGTGGTCAACGCGTCAGCGTTGTCCACCATGTCCACAGCCTTCGCCGCCTGCATCCGTTCGCGCCAGACCGCCATCGGCGTGCGATAGTCATGCGCCTGATGAAGGCGACGATCGTTGTAGAAGGCGATCCAGCTCGCGACCCCTGCCTTGACCTCGCGGCCGTCGGCATAGCCCTTGAGATAGATGTCCTCATGCTTGAGCGACCGCCACAACCGCTCGATGAAGACGTTATCCATCCAACGACCGCGGCCATCCATGGAGATCTTGATCCCTGCGCCCGCCAACGCGCCGGTGAAGGCCGCACTGGTGAACTGGCTGCTTGGTCGGTGTTGTCGCGACGATGCTTCGCATCGCGCTGAAATCTCCGGCGTGCCGTACTTCGCCAGCGCCTCTTCCAGAGCCGCCACGCAGAACGAGACGTCCATCGTGTTCGACAACCGCCACGCCAGAACCGCACGGCTCGCCCAGTCGATGATGGCGACGAGATAAAGAAAGCCGCGGCCGATGGGCAGATACGTGATGTCGGCCGCCCATACCTGGTTTGGCCGGTCGATCGTCAAGTTGCGCAACAGATAGGGATAGATCTTGTGGCCCGGCGCTGGCCTCGTCGTGTTCGGCCTTGGTCCCAGCGCCGCGATGCCCATCTTGCGCATCAACCGCTGCACGCGCTTGCGATTGACCTGAAGCCCCTCAGCCTTCAGCATCGCGGTCATTCGCCGCGAGCCCAGGAACGGCCAGGCGGTGAACAGCTCGTCGATCCGCCGCATCAGGGCAAGGTCGTTGTCGTTGGCCGGCCGTGGCGGCCGGTAGACCCCAGAGCGCGCGATGCCAAGCAACATGCATTGCCGGCGGATCGACAGCGCCATGTCGGCGCGATCGGGCATTCCTCGACAGTCCGGCACGCTCATCTTCCGGACCTCCGCGCTAAAAAATCGCGATCGACTGTCAGTTGTCCAATCTTGGCGTGCAGCTTCTCGATCTCGCGTTCGCGAGCCTCCTCACTCTCCCGCCCGACACCCGCGTCAAAGGCCCGCGCCGCCTGTTCCAGCAGTTGCTTGTTCCAGGCATAGATCTGGTTCGGGTGAATCTCATAGCGCTGGGCCAGATCGGCCACCGTCGCCCGCTCCCGCACCGCTTCCAGCGCGATCTTTGCCTTCAGTGCCGCGTCGATCTTGCGTCTCGTCTTCGTCGTCATCATGCGCTGTGTCTATCAAACGGAGCGGCCCCTTCCAACTAAGCACGTGGTCCCAAAATCGGGTCCATTTCAAATCACTCGGATCGTCGATGGTGGAATGGAACAGTCAATCTCATGAAGTATAATGCTGTTTGAAGTGAGTAATGATCAGCTCCGCAGCTTGATCCGAACGATCTACCCCAGAAGCTAGTGCTGCGTCGTATAGTCCGCCCGGGTTTGCAATCTCAATTTCGAGTACATAGGGATAAGCCATATCCATCCCGAAGAAATTGATTCCGTGTGCCATCAGCTTTCTACCGATCAGCTCGGCAAGCTCGATTTCACCGGAATGCAGTTCCACCGAAATCAGCGTTCCCCCTTGCGTTATATTCGACCTGTGATCGTCTGGATTCCCTCGTCGACCGTGCCATGCAACCACCTTCCCGCGAACAACGATCACGCGCTTTTCGCCTTGAGCTACTTCCGGGATAAAATGTTGAAGAATAGCGTACTCTGCCCTGAAGCCGCCTAGCCCACCACTCGTTAAGTTCTGTACGTCGGTATTTCCGGTAAGGCATTGGAGGATAGTTCGAACGTTTGGTCCGTTCGGAGGAAGCAGAAAGACGTTCTGCCCGCTACTCGTATTTGGCGGCTTCGCTACCCATCGTTGATCTGGCGCTCCCCGATATCGTTCCCAGAGTAACGAGAAATCGTTCGATATATACGAAAAAGCTCTGTTCTCTTTCGGCAGCAGATAGCCCAATGCATGTTTTGTATTTAGAAACATAAGACCTTCGATGCTGTTCACAAAGGCGGTATTTTGGGAAGCGAGCCACAGCATCTGCCAGACATCGCGGGCCACGCGATCTAAGGGCTGAGTCATGACCCAGATCAGCTGAAACTCGTCAAGAAAATATGTAGCTCGATCGCCCCGTGCCGCATCGCCAGGAAAGTACGGATCATCGTCTCTGGTTACGAGCACTCCTCGTGTGAAAAAGCGATAATCATGCGCCCCGACGGTGTTGATCTCGCCTAAAATTACCTCGTACCCCAGACGACGGAACGCATTCATGATAGGGGCATCATTTTCGCCTAAACAATTGAGAGTCTTTGTGAGTATGAGCAATCTCATCACGTTCTCCTGGTGAAAATGAGCAAATCTAGAGTTGACTAGCCGGATTGAGGTGTGTCGGAGGTTTGTTCAAGCCGCTTGCGACTAGGTTTGTCTTTCGGCCAAAGATGACTCGAATAGGTCGATGCCTTGATTAAGTGCATCCGGGTCGATCGCAGTTGCTGACCGAATTTTACGACCTGATCAACGGGGCTGCATCGTTCGACAACAAAAGCCCCTAAGGCCTTGCGCCGCTAACATCTGGGATTTGGCGATCAAACCCCTATCCCGTGCTTGGCCTCAAGCAGTAAAGCTGTTTCCGTGCTCGGGACGCAAGGCCCTCTGATCGACGCCGCATAAGGCCCTCCTTGCGTTGCTCCCGCGAGCCGCAATTCAGCGCTCCCAAGCAGCGGACAGGAAATCAAACTTTCGACGCCCTTCCTTAGCAGCACGGAGCCACGAGCTCGACTGTAAGTAGCAGGAAGGCAACGTGAATATGACCGGTCGTTTGATTCCAGGGCTTCAACGACCCGTCGTCCGCCCGCTGACCCTGCCATGGTTCGTTTCCTCTGCAAGTAGGTGATTCAATGAACAAGTACATTCTCAGATGAGAGAATGGTGGATATGCAAACGGGCCGCTCGTATGGTGCAGGTTGCACGACGCGTGTCTCTCGAAAGGCCGTTAGAGTACCTGAGCATTGGAAACAACGAACCTATCAAGTCTAGTAGTACTACTGGGATGCTGAACTACGTTTCTGCCATCCAGCGCTTATCGATGGCGCGGCATAGAGAGCATTCGAAGTATTTTCGGCGAGCGCGGGCATTTCTACCTGTGTAGGACGCACCTCGGTCGCAATCGATCGTTGTTGACCTGTTTCTTTTCGGGCGCGCAACAAAGCTCTGCCACTCGGCCCTCTCAACTGCATCGACGTTCCAGTCGACGCGTCGCCTCATGGCGATCCGCGGACTATGTCGTTTGAACTCTTGGGATTGAACGAAGCCGCTGGCGCGGCATTGAAGTTGTTGCTGGAGTGGGAGTGCCAACAACCTTCCTGCCATTGGCAGGCGGAGCTTCGACCCATGAGGTCGGATCAATAATGATAGCAACCAACAGCATCTCGACACTTCCATGGGACGATGCCGGGGCGCCTTTCTGGAACTCCGTCGCACTCGTTGAAGGCCGTTACCGGGCCTCTCGCGCCAGGGTTGTCACGAGTGACTTTTCCGCAACGCCTAACCATTGACAGCACGTAAAGTCGGCAACCTACTTTCCCCATTTAGCAACGTCCGTGCCATATCGCGTAAGTTGTGCGTGCATTTGAGCCTGGCGACCGTCGAAGATCATCGGCCTTGAATCTCGCCCGTTGCCCGGGCGTGGCAGCGGCTCGTTCAATCCGGCTTCTATGAGGTCGCACGCACGACAGAGCGCGCGGCTCGTACCTGCCACGCGACCTCATAGAACCCCTCCAGATTCCCAAATCAGCGTGTTTCTGATTCGCCATGCTGGCTGGGCGGAGTCCAGCCGGGATGGGCAAGCCTCATTCTCGATCTCCGAAAGCGTATCGTGGCCGCGATCGAGGCCAGAATGTCTCGCAATAAAACCGCCAAGCTGTTTGGGTCGCGATCAGCACGACAATTGGCTGGATGAAGCGGGTCGATGAGACCGGCAGCATTGCTCCGGGCCATGGCCTGGCTGTCGCAACGGATCAAGGCCGGCGATTTCACCATACGCGGGTTCGTAAGCGGCCTGAAGGGTTGACTACCACTCGGTGTGGGACTTCAGAAGCTCAGCTTCAAAAAGTAGCGTCGTGGCTGGCAAACCTCCCGCAGCCGCGCGGCGGCGAGTCCAGTGGGCAAAGTATTAAGGTCGCGTTGAAGCTGAGCGGCTGGTCTCCATCGAACCCGACCGACATGGCCCCTTTGTGGGGATGGGCTCCGCGCTGGCCCAGACTCCCCACCAAGGTTCCCCACGGCCGCTGGAAGACCATGACCTTCCTGGCCGCATTGCGCCGTGATCGGATCGATGCGCCGTGGTTCATCGAGGGACCGATCGACGGCGAGAGCTTTCGGACCTATGTGGCGAAGGTCCTTCCTGCCAACACTTCGTCCCGGCGACGGTGCAAGAAGAATCTTTCGAAGAACGCGGAGCGTGGTCGGGTGCTGACATGTGTCCGGCCTTTTGCTGCGGCTGTCACATGCCGCAGGCCCGTATGGGAGTTCGCGGAACGGGTCCAATTCAACTTTGCGTGCTCGAGGCGCGTATCCATGATCTGGTTTTCCCGATTCCTGTCTCGTAACCGTTGCGCCATACTCTCCGGTTGACCTTCTCACACTCTCACGGTCCCTGCCGCGGAACTACTTCGCCGCAGCCGGAGCCCGATAGGTTCCGCCTCTCGCCATCAATGGGCGACGATCACCAGCATGGGCGGCTTGCGGGTAAGCATGCGCGCAAGCCAAGGATCCGCTGTCGAGCCTTTGCGCATTGCCCAGCGCACGGCCGCGCTCGCGCCGATGATCAGCAGTCGTCGCAGGGTTCGTTCGCCCATACGTGACCTCTCGCCGAGCTTCTGCTTGCCTCCGGTTGAGCGCTGCAGCGGGTAAGCCCCAGCCATGCCGCAAAGTCGCGTCCCCTCTTGAAGGCCAGGGGTGTCGGCGCCAGGGCAACGAGCGCCGTAGCCGTGATCGGCCCAATTCCCTGGGATCGTCATTAGCCGCTTCGCTTCGGCATCCTCCTTGGCGCGCCGGGCGAGCTCTCGGTCGAGCAGCGCCACCTTCTCGTTCAGCGATCGCAACTGCTCGATGAGCAGCCGTAGGACCGGTCTAGCCAACCCAGGAATGTCTGTGTCATGGCCGATGATCGCGGAAACGAGTTTGGTAACATGGGAGGGACCTTGCGCCGCTACCACCCCAAATTCGGTCAGATGGCCGCGGAGCGCATTGATGGTTTGGGTGCGCTGACGCACCAGGAGGTCGCGGGCGCGAAACACAATGGCCGCAGCCCGTTGCTCCTCGCTCTTCACCGCCACGAAACGCATCGTCGGCCGCTGGGCGGCTTCGCAGATTGCTTCCGCATCGGTGGCATCATTCTTCTGCCGCTTTACGAAAGGCTTTACATAGTCTGGCGGAATGAGTCGCACCGCATGCCCCAGTCTCCCGATTTCGCGCCCCCAGTAGTGGCTGCTGGTGCAGGCCTCCATGGCGACCGTGCAAGTCGGCTGCGCGGCAAGACATTTGAGGACCTGATCCCGGCGCAGCTTCTTGCGGAAAAGCACGGTTCCTGATCCATCCGCGCCGTGCATCTGGAACACATTCTTCGCGATATCCAACCCGATTATGCTATCTTCCGACATGGACGCCTCCGTTCAAGTGATGGTCGACACCACTTTGGCACAGCGATGCCGTGAGGGGACGTCCACCCCATCAACCTCGGCAGCCACAGAAGCAAAGCCGTGCGCCAGCTCATTCGCTCCGCCGGAGCCAAGCTGTTCTTCCTCCCAAAATACTCACCCGACCTGAACCCGATCGAACAGGTCTTTGCCAAACTCAAACATCTGCTCCGAAAGGCCGACGCCCGAACCGTCGATACGGTCTGCGCCGCCATCGGTGAAGTCCTGACGGCATTTAGCATTCACCCCTATAGAACGCGCCGAACTATCTCGAAAATTCAGGCGATCGAACCTAATGCCATCACGCTTTTAGCAGGAGTATCGAGTTCAACTCCGTGCACATTTCGACGATTGCTTAGGGATTGCGGCCGTTCTCGAATATTTCTCATTTGAAGGCTTGTGCGCGACTCAAGAACAGCCTGCCAACGCATACCGTTTTGTTTACTGGCTATCAGGTCGTTATGACAAGGCCTGCCGATAGAGCCGTTACGTTGCGGGAAGTTCGGCGCTCTTCCAAGATCGACGCAAGTATGCTCCGCAGGCGACGGCTGAAGGTGTCAGCCAGTAAATGCGTAACTCCAACACGCGATTGGATCTCTCAAGTCGTGGGCGCTAGTGTGTGCGGAGGTTCTGCATAGCTGCGTGGATCGCTTCAATAATTGCAAAGAAGCTTCAAAGGCGGCTTCGCCGTCCTGGCGGAGCACGGCCTCTTTGCTAAAGGCGTGACAGCTCGGGCGACTCCGGTCGAGTTATCCCGTGCCGCAGACAAGTGTTGCATCCCATTCTGCAGAGCCGTATTGGCCCTTAAACACCGGGCCAAGATGTTCTTTGACGGTGACGCCCAACCGAACGTTTCCACTGATGGAGCCATCGTGTGCGAATTCACCGTCGAACTCATAGGACAGGGAAATCGGCACCTTCTGGTGCGCAGCCTCGAACCGAACACGACGGCCATGAACCTCACCTGATATGACGCCGGAAGACGATCCCGTGTAGTGGACACCCGATATGAGTTCGCCGTTCTGCTGGATGGTGACTTGGTGGGGCGCCGATCCATGAAGGAACTGCCCCGAGACATCGACTTCCGGAGGGAGGGTGAAGGCTGGTTGAGCGATGAAATGAGGCTCACGAAACGCTCTGGCCGAAGCCCGGCCGGCGGTCTCAGCCTCCTCTCTGGAGAGATTCACAGGGTCCAGTGTAATCGAGGTCGGCGTGGACCAGAAATCGTGGATCAGAATCCGCGGTCTGCGTCGTAAAAGCGTCAGCCTTAAGCTTTCCGCATCAAACGGAACACGGCGCGCATCCCAGGTGACCTTCAGTCGAATAGCTGTCACAGAACCCGTCCAAGACTGCACTTCCGTAGTAACGCCTGGCAGCAAGCTGAGGTGGACCTCGATCCGCTTCACTCGCGGAAGCCAGTCGTCGCGTTCGTTTTTTGCCGAGCGGAAAGTGATCCAGCGATTGAGCGCGAGTACGGCCCCGACCACCTCCTCCTTGCCGACTTTCATTGACCGGCCAAATGCCTGGTGCGGCGCTCCATTCCACCAGATCGCTTTACAGAGCCGCTCCTTACCAAGCACGATCGCAGAGGATTGGGTTCCGCGAATATACTTGCCGCCCGCGTATACCACCAGGTTGGCTCCGTTCTTGATCCAGCGGTCAGGCTTTCCTGGCGAAAGCTCTGCGGCATTGACGAGAATTGGCACGTCGTCCTCGCGCGCGAAGGGTAGGAGCGAGCTTAACGAGAATGGTGAGGCAGCGTCCATGTGATCGAAGAGGCAGATCATCGCGACGTTACTATCCAACGCCTTTTCCAACTCGTCTGTGGTGGAAATACTGACAATCTGGGCGCCGGCAACGCTGATCGCTTGCTCGTAGGTGGATCGTTAATCGAAGGGGATCAACACTTTATTCCGCAGCCCGATGTGTCCGGAAACCGCAACATTAGCTATGGATTATTTCTGGCAATGCATGCAGCAGTGGCCAACGAAAGCGCAACTGCAGTCCCAGCCGTGATGACACCCCATTCTGTCTCGGTGAGTTCAGCCAATCGTCGGCCCGCGGCCTCCGCGAACTCGCCATGTCCAGGAAAGCCTCGCCAGCAGCGTTCATTGCGGAGATGGTCTCGTCACTCGGATTACTTGCACCATAAATCGAGCGGACTCCGGCGCATTGGATGAAGGGCTGGACGCCGATTTCGCGGTAGACCCAGCCACGCGCGTGGTTTCCCCGGGACAGATCGCGTGCTTGTAGAAATTTCGATCGCGTCCTCACTTTAGTCTCCTCATTGCAAGTACGACGAGGTGCCCAAGATAGAGTGCGATAAGAACAAGCTACACGATGCCAGACGTCTCCCGCACTCGGGGGGCCACATGCGAGCAATTGTTGCGACAGACACCAGAAGGCTCCGGAAGGCCGCTTCGGGAATAATCGGACGGAACAAGGGTGATTGCTCTTACTGTATTGGCGCCTGGTCGGCGCCGCATGGATTGAACACCGCAGAGCCAGCGGCCATGCAGGAGTGGTACTCGCAGCCGCCTGGACAAGCACGTCCGTAACCGAGCTCGTGAACGGAAAGCAGATCTCGTGCCGACAAGGCGAGTGCATGGAGCTTTGCTGGCGAGCCTACAAACCTGGGCCGATGATCGATAGAGGTCTTCTGGATAGGTACCGATACCGGCGATGGTAGATGCCCACCAAAAGACGGCTCGCGCGCTACGGTCATGCCTGCCGCGCACACTCTTAATCTGCCGGCCGGCTGCTCAAAGGGACCGCGAAGTTGCTGATGATGCGAGCGGAAAAGATGCCGATTCCGTGTACAGGGCTTTGCTCGTGAAGGCATACGAACTGAGGTCAGGTGATCGACAATGAGGAGCAAAAGCAGATTTTGCCGAAAGGGGGAAAGCCCCTAGCGGAATGAAAGGTAGGTGAAGAAGCGAGAGGGCGAGTTAACGCCATATCGAATGACAAGAGCACCCGTAAGAAGAGCCCATCGGACGACCCGCAGAAGTTGGCAGAATGGCTAAGCCTCATTGCGCCTGCTACGAGTAGGGCGGCTGCGATCACGGGGCAAAAGCCGACGCATTGCTCAGCTGAACTATCAGCACTGCCGGCACGGCCGCTGCCGGTCTTCGCAACATCTACGTCGCAGTCCATAGTGCGATCAGCCGCGTCTCCGTCGAGGTGATCTGACAGATCAGCCCAAAGCGCTGTCACGCCGCAATGGGGTGCCAGAAGTAAGCTCGCGATATCGTCCGCTGGATTGCAGGGGTATTTCAGCATCTGATCCTCACTTGTCGTCTTGTCTCGATGTTAGGGGAGGGCTCCTGCGTTGAAAGATGAGCTCCGCAATGCGCAGATCTTCGACACTGTCGATTCCGCACCACCTGAGATCTTTACACCGGGCTGCACCAAGCTGCAGACCCCGCTTTTCGATGAGATAGGCAACAAGCTCGTCAGCGTAGGCTCGTATGGCGCCCGACGTGACAATATCGTCTAGCGCTGGGACGATCGTTGTTTTGAGAGTCGGTGCCGAAAATCGAAGCAGATTCATCGTCTTGAATAGCCTTGGGCCTTCCGCAACAAAGCCGGCCGCAGCTTTGCTCATGCAAAAGCCCGATATGAAGCCGCTATCCGACAACAAAACGGCCGCCCCTTGCGTCAGCTCGCCTAAGGGAGCTACTGCGGCCACATCGGGTACTTCGCTGGCCATCAAATACCGCAATGCATCCTGTTCGAAGAAGACATCCCCCTCTAAAACGAGGCAGTCTCCAGCGAGCAGCACGTCACGTGCCAGCCACAGGGAAAAGGCGCTTCCGGTGCAGTCGAATACCGACGTCTCGAGATAGTTGATTTTGAGTTCGCCAAAACGCCTCCCGCAGGCATATTGAATGGCGTCCTTGCGGTAACCGACCACGATGGTCACCTCTTCGACGCCAACGGCCTCCAGGTTTCGCAGGGCATTGTGAAGGATCGGGGTGCCATTGACCTCGACCAGTGGCTTCGGACAGAGATCGGTCAGCGGCCGCAGCCGCGCGCCCAATCCAGCGGCAAGAATGACGGCGCTTTTTGGAACATTGCGAGTCATTTCAGTCCTTGCCGTCCTCGAATGATGTCGGGCTGCCGTTCCGTGGTATTGAGGACTGTGGCCAAATGTCTCTTGCCTCGGCTGTTTGGCCGACTTTCTAGGAAAGGACAAACCTCCGCAGGCTCCGAATGCCGTGACAGATGTGGCCTCTTGACCGTAGGTCCCGCTCCCGGAGGGTGCGTGTCGCGGGTGGACGACGCTGCCGCGAGCCGCATCCCGCCGTAAGCAGGACGGCGGGCTCGGAATCTGGGGGCAAGGGCAGCTCTAATCATTCTAATCATATAGGCACTCGTAAAACCAAGCTTAGCTCCACTCGTTCAGAGCTGTGGTCAGGCGCCGCAAGCCTTTGCCGAGCGATTCTAAGTCGATGCCGTAGGAGAGCCGGAGACCGGAGGAGTCACCAAAGGCTGTGCCCGAAACCGTTGCCACGCCAGCGTTCATCAGCAGCGCGTCAGAGATATCATCGGGGTGGAATTCGCAGCCATTGGCCGTGGGACGCCGCTGGAACCCGCTGAGATCGAGGTAGAAAAACAACCCGCCTTGGGCAGCAGGCGGCGACACCTGTTTCAGAGTTGAGAGAATCGAGATCCCGAGTGCTCGCGCGGCCGAAATATGGCGCTGCAATTCCAGTTCGAAGGCAGAATCGCCAGATTTGAGATGATACAGCAGCGCATGCTGCGCAATGACATTGGGATTCGAAGTTGTTTGGTTTTGTAGCGCCTTAACCGCGCTGATAATGGCTTTGGGACCAGCGAGATAGCCAATCCGCCAGCCGGTCAGGGCCAACGACTTCGAGAACGAATTGACGATTAATATACGAACGCGTGCTTGCGGCGCCACCGATAGGATCGAATGATGCGTATGTGGGGGATGGGCGAAAGCCCCGTAGCATTCATCGAAAATGATCCAGAGGTTTCGTTCCGTTGCGAGTTCGGCCATGCCAGCAAGGGTGTCGCGGTCGTATACCGTGCCAGTCGGATTGTTGGGCGTGTTGATCACGATCGCCTTGGTTTTTGAGGTAATGGCCGCGGCAAGATCGGTAAGCCTCGGTACGAAATTATTATGGCGACTTTCGACAAACACTGGCCTGCCCCCAGCTAAAACGATCTGTGCCGGGAAAGTCGTCCAGTATGGGGCGGGGATCAGTACTTCGTCGCCGGGATTTAGAAGGGCCAGGGCCGCATTGAAGAGCGCCTGCTTGGCGCCGCTCGTCACAGCGATTTCGTCTGCTGACCATGGCTGAGCCGTCTCGGCGGAAACCTTGCAAGCAAGCGCGCGGCGCAGCTCCAGCAGCCCGATCGGGTCGGTATAGCGGTTCAGGTTGCCATTGATCGCTGCAATCGCGCCCTCCCGCACCGATGGGGCGAGTTCGCTCCAGATCTCTCCTGCGGTCAGATCGATAATGTCCTCGCTGCGCGCGGTCCCCTCCGTTGCGGCGGTCCTAGTCGCAGTGCGGCCCCACAATTTGACCAAAGCTGTCCGGTGCGCCAACACGAGCGCTCTCCCTTAAAATTTATGGGATCGTTGCTGGTTGGCCGGATTCTGCCAGGATTTGAGCAAAGAAACTCCCCGGTACTGAACAAAAACACACAGCAGAGCTCCTGCTTAACCGTTATCTGGACCCAAATGACTTCGGTGCGTTTCCTCGGTGCCTAGCCGTCGAGCAAGGTGATGAGACGGAAGCGCAAGCCGTTGCGGAATAGGGGCTGGTCGTGCCAGTCAATGATATCTCCACGAGGACGAACAGGGCTGCGCTAGAGATTTCAGTGGTGGGTGACAATGATGACCGGTGCATGGCGTGGGTCCGTCAAAAGTTCATGAGTCCTGCGGCGTATGGGGACCTACTATTTCTTGTCATCAGGCGGGAGATATCGCGCTTCCGCACGGACGAGTTCGTCGTACCCCAATAGATTGAAAACCTCGTCGAGCGTCGCAATATGGGGCTCGATACTCGCGATGCCTTCCCTAGCCATGATGCGACCGCAGACCCTGCGCATGGCAACTATTGCAGCTCGCATGGAGTGGTTGGCCCAGATTACCGTGGAGATGCGCGCATCGCGATATGCAGAGACTGGCGTTTGATAGTATTTTGTTGGGATGATCACGATGGGCAGTCGGTTCTGCCAGGCACTCGCAAACTCAAGGATCTCCTCCGCTGTGCTCTTTCGCGAGTGAATGAGAATCGCGTCAGCTCCCGCATTGGCGTAGGCGTGAGCACGCGAGACCGCTTCCTCCATTGGACGACCGGCAATCAGCGCTTCGATCCGCGCCACGAGAACCAAGTCTTGCCCAACTGTATCCCTGACGGCTCGCAGACGGCCCGAGAACTCTTTGATGTCGGCTATGGCATGTCGCTCGCCAACGAACGAGTTCATTTTTGGAAAACAGCTGTCCTGCATCGCGAGGCCCGCGGCCCCACGTTGGCGGAGTTTGCGCGCCAGGAGACGCGCATTGTTGAAATTGCCGAAACCGCTATCGCCGTCAACGAGCACCGGCAGCTCGGTCGAGTCCACGATGCGTTCGACTACGTCGACGAGTTGGCTCCATGATGCCTCGTTGGCATCGCGGTAGCCGAGAGAGGAGGCAATTGATAGGCCCGAAGCCCACAGAGCTTTGAAACCGACGCGCTGAGCGATCGCTCCCGAAAGCCCATCATGGACTTCCATGAGAAAGGAGAGGTCGTCGTTGGAGCAAATCTGAGATCGAAGTATATCGGCAGGCAACGTTTTCACGCCTCGATCGGGCCCGACTTCGCGAACAGATCTATGTTTCATGCCGAATGTCCTAAGGGCCGACCTGTGCGCCTTGTAAGCACTGATTGGCACGTCTCTGTCGGCTCGATCAATCGCCAACGTTAGTAGTTGACTGGCACGCAAAGCTTCCACGCAAAGCTTCGGATGTCGGCAGCGGGGGCATGGATGGAATTCCATGCTTCTTGGAGGTTGGCGACAATTGTACTGCGAGATCGTAAGTGGGGCGGCAATTGCATCTATGCTCCGGAACAAGAGCTCGGGTCGCTCGTGTGTGTCCAGCTCATAGCACCGCGCGTTCAGCTTTTTGTGCGAGCGGAAAGTCGTATGCGCCCTGTATCAGAAGATTCCTTCGTCTACGTCGAGGGATGACGTTACTGGTGCAAGCAGTACTGTCGCAATTCCGACGTATGTCGCAGTGCTTCAAATTGGTTAAGACCGGTTAATCTCTTCAAGTACTTGTCTTGACGACTGAGTTTCCCGAGGGGCGCGACTGGTATGACACTTGCTGAGCTCGTTTCGGTTCCTTTCAGGTTTTTGGAGAAGCGGATGCTCAGTGTCATCTACATTAATCTGGTTCCGGAGCTTTCTCTAACCGCCGCGCAGCTTGTCGGCAATTTCAGCAAGCGTCAAGGCGGTGACCAGCATCGAGCGGTTCGTTCGGCTCGGGCTGAAGGGAACGGTGGTCGTGGTCGAATAGCTCGAGGGCAACCGCGGCGTTCTCACAATAGGCACAGCAAACGGGCGGCATTCCTGACCGAAGGTCGGGTCGTTTGGATCCGCGAGCGCCCTGCGCTTCAAAGATCACGTCCGCGCGGAGTTCGGCTCGCCGCCGGTCACGCATGCGTTGGCAGTCGCGATGCGCAAGAGCCAACTGGCGATCGAGTCCAGACGAATTCATCTTCGCTGCCAAGCGCATCAATGGTGACGTCAAGCAGCTGGAGCTCGGCTCCCTCAGGTCGAGCTGCGCACTGCGGCTTGAATGCCTGCCGAACACCGGCAGTCGTGATCTCCACCTACGCGCGATCGGACAACAAGTGGCTGGCGGTGGTTTGGCGTGGCGGGGAGACCGACATGGCTATTCTATCTGGCGCGAAGTATCGGCGCAGGCGTCTCCCGCGCGATCCCCCATCATTTGGGTGCCCACGGAAGCAGTACGGACACTGCCAGGCAAACCGGCGGAAACGAGCCGTCGGTCCGACTTTGCCCATATGGGCAGTGAGTGGACATCGCACTCGCGCTGACGGCCCCTTTCGGACCCTAGCCATCGCCGCACCTGTGCGACTGCCTTGCGAGCTGGAGTATGTCAGGAACGCAACGAACCTCGATCTGAAACAGACTCAATCGAACGGCGCATAGGGGCCTTTCGGCTCGATCGCGTGAGGCGCCCATATGGATCTCTTTAGCTTCGTCGAATGCGCTAATCAAACGCAATCTCTCAAAGCGCTGTTTGATCTGCTTGTGAGCTGTGCGAGCGAGGTGGGGTTTACTGAGGTCGCTTACGGAGCACTCACTTTCGCGGAGCCGCTTCGTCTGCCGGGGTGTCCACCGCCTCTGGTAGCTATGAAGGTTCCGCCTGACTGGTGCCAGCGCTATTTGGAACGCAAGTACTACGCGGTCGATCCGGTGGTCCGGCGGACACCGATGTTTGCGGGCCCTTTTCTATGGGATGAGCTCGCAAAAGAACATCAACTGCAACCATGTGAACAACGTATATTACGGGAGGCCAGAGAGGCAGGCCTGAAGAATGGTGTCAGCGTCCCATTGTTTGGGCCGTCAGGGCGAATATCCGTGATATCATTCGCGTCCCGTTTTGATGATGCCGATCCCCAGAGGAATGTGAGGCATCTCAAAGTGCTGGCTTGGCAATTCCATATTGCATTTGCGGAGATCGCAAGGCCCTCGGACAGTGGCTCGAACACAAAAGTGAGCCTATCTGAGCGCGAAAAGGATTGCCTGCAATGGGTCGCGGAGGGCAAATCGTCCTGGGAGATTGGGAAAATACTGAGCGTGAGCGAGAATACGGTGAATTTCCATGTGAAGAACGCAATGCGAAAGCTCGGCACGGCGAGCCGGACTCATGGGCTTGTAAAAGCGATTCGTCTTGGGCTCATTGCATTTTGGGAGCCTGCGTTGGCAACGCCGATGGTCGCCTCAACTGGTATTACGTCCGCTGCATACGCCGCCACAAACATCACTTGGTGCAGAACATGGTGCACGAACAGCAATGTCCGCCGATGCCTTGCGGCGAATTGATGGCGCGAGTTCGCCCCAATTTTCGCGGCAATCAGGGTCGCTAACGTGCTCCTCATATGAATCGGGCGCGGGCAGATAATCCAGGTCTCACACATCGGACCTTGCAGATCGCGTTTGGAGAGGTGAGTGCAGGCGTGCTTGGCAGGCCTAATCGAAACGTCGTCTGCTGTGCGCAATGATTGCCGAAAGCCAAAAGCAACGGAGTTAATGCTATCAAGATCGCAAAAAAAGCCGCCCGTCGCCGCGTGTGATTTGCTTTAAGACGCTGCATTACCGAAGCCGAAGCTTTTGCACAGACCGTCAGTGACACACTCGAGCGTAGTCGTGGACTCGGCCACACTATGGCGCATTGCGCACGCGGTGTGCCTCAGCACATCCAGCAGGCCGATGTATCCCTGAAATTTCAGAACGGACATGAAGGACGTTAAAGCGGGCACATTTCAGAAAACAGAGACACCTAAGTGATCTTGCGTTCTTGAATTAACTCAAGAAAGAGCCCCGGCCAAAGGGACCGGGGCTCTCGATCGCCACTTGGAGTGAGGAGATCGTTACCTGAAAGCTACGGGCCAGCCAAACTTGTAGTTAACTCGCGCAGTCACGAGATCAAAATCCTGGCGGATGCGATCGTTCCCAAACGAGCCGCCACCGGCAGCGGTGAAGTTCACGTCGCTGGTCGGCATGAACACATGATTATACTCTAGGCCAGCTGACCAGTTCGGCGTCAGGTTGACCTCAAATCCGGCGCCAACGACACCGCCCCAACGTGTCGTGTCCGCGCTCCCAAGCTGTGTGCCTGAAGCAATGGAGCTGACCTGATAGCTGCTGCTAACGACCGCGGTGCCCGCTTTGGCATAAAGCAGCACGTTGCTGACGGCATACCCGATCTGGCCAGTGAACAAGCCGAACGCGTCGATCTTGGTCTGGTTCCTGTTGGCTGGAAAAGCAGTGCTGACATTGGAGCCGTCGAAATCGGCCCAGTTGCCCTGGCCTTCGACGCCAAGCACTGTCTGGCCAATCTGCCAGCGATAGCCGATCTGCCCGCCCACCGTGCCGCCGCTTGCGTCGTGGGAGCCCTCAGGGGTCGTGCCTGCAAAATCCCAGGAGTTGTGGCTCGAACCCCAACCGCCGTTGACGCCAGCATAGAAGCCGCTCCAGTCGTAGAGCGCGACCGCGACCGGAGGCGGTGGCGCCTTGGTGTAGACGGGCTGTGCAGCGAGATCCGCGGCGAATGCAGGCGCCGCAGCGGTGAGTGCGACGATGCTCGCAGTCATAAGCAACAAGTTCTTCATTTCGAGCTTCATTTCCTTTAGTGGCCCCCGGCCTCGCGCGTCATAACAGCGCCCGCGCGAATTGCTGTAACTGCGGCGCAACATTCACTCTCAAAGAATTGGCTTGATCCTGACGCTGCGTAAGGTTGTACGCTTGAGCGTCACTAAAAAAAACGCATCGAGTTGTATCGGATGCGTGCGACAATTCCGACAATGAAGTAGGTGATGTGTGTCGAAACGCGTTGATGAAGGCGGGCCGCCCGCATGCTTTTGCTGATGGACATAGAATGGAGTGCGGCACGAGTTCACTTGGACACACAACGACAACAAATGTGCCTTCCTCGAAGCTGTCGTGTCCATCTGCGAGAAAATAGGCGGGGCAGCGATGCCGCGCCGTATTGGCAACCGCTCCATGGAAAGCTGCACGCTATGTTTTCACGGCTTTACAGTACCGAGCAGACCGCGCGCTGAAACAATCCGCTACACTGAACCGGACTCGCTCGGCGATGCTTTGCTGCATGCCCAGCAACGAATGTCAGAATGCCCAGGGCCCCGCGTCTTCGGTTGCTTCGGACGTAGCGGTGTCCGGGATGGGTCGTGGGCCGCTCGCAGGTCTTCTAGGACGACTGTGAGCCTGGCGATGCACCTTTTGGGTGGCGAGTTCCTATTCTCTATCTGATCCCTATCAGCCCAGTTTGCGCCACGGGATGAGCATGCAGGTTTGTCTTTTGTATTGGCGGTACTGCTCCCCGAACAGCTCAAGAAGATCACGCTCTTCGAAGAATATCCCGACAAAGATGTAGGTGGTGGTCACGGCCGCAAACAGTAAATGCCCGATTGTCATGATCGGCGCGGCCCAGAACGCGATGATGAAGCCGAGATAGATGGGATGTCGCACGAACTTGTAGTACAGCGGCGTTTTGAACTGCGGCGCCGGTATGCCGCGCCCCCTGAGATTGGCAGCGACTTGACGCAGTCCGAACAACTCGAAATGATCGATAAGGAACGTGCTGGCGAACACCGTCGCCCAGCCGATGAATGATAGCGTCGCGATCATTACGAATATGTCGGGGTCCTCGACCCGCCAAACAACCGTCGGAAGCGGCCTCCACTGCCAGTATAGAAACATGAGGCACAGGCTCGCCATGAGCACGTAAGTACCTCGTTCAATGCAATTCGGCACATATCGCGTCCACCAGTTCTTGAACCCCTTGCGCGCCATGCCAGAGTGCTGGACAGCAAACAGAGCCATCAACAAGGTGTTTATGGAGAACGCATCTATGGCCGACGCCTCAGGCCCCGTGTCAATCGTCTTCGGCACACCTATGCCGCTTACGAAGCCAATAGCGTAGACAATCGTGAAGAGAAATACCCCGTAAGCCACCAAACCATAGAGGAAAGCGATCAATCGTAACCATCGTATCGGGGAAGGTGCTTGTCTTATGGAGTTTACCTTAGGCATGTAACGACTCTGCTTTTGGGCAACGGCTCGCTCAAGGCCGTGGGTGCTGAGGAATAAGGACAATCATCCAATCAAAGCCTTAGGATCCTGCACACGTGCTGGAGATGCAGCCGATATGCAGCGCAGCGCCGACCAAATGCTCGATCGTCACCAGCAAAGAGCTGCCAACCGTGTGCATAGGGCCGCTGAGCGAAGTGGATGAAGGGAAAAACCTGAACCTGACTAGCCTCAGAGCGATATGGCAACGAGTGGGTCTCATCGTGAACTCCTGGCGCAGTTGGCTGCCAGCAACATTGGTTGCGGAGGTTTCGTTCTCATCCCAGCAAACGGCGTGCCGATCGCGGGATTGGGGCCACATCGTGCATGACCGGAGAACACCCGTGCTACCGGCGGCCCAACGAGAATAATGCTGAGGCTTTTGGGAGGTCTGACATCGTCGTCGTCACCTGATACGCCTGGCAGGCGCCCACGTGATGCCAGCCACTCCTCGCGCTGCTTGCGCGGGTCCTGACGATGATGCACCTTAAGGCGACTTGATGCCGCGCAATTCTGGGGATACCGCCTCAGAAGCCCGACGCGCCGGCAGCGCGAACTTGGTATGTCCGGGCATCCAGCACCTCGACGAGGTCACGCGGTTGATACGGCCACTCGCCGGGCAAGCCGCCAGCTCTTCGTTTCGCTCGTCGCGGTCGACTACGCCCCGCGGCATGGCGCTGCGGTGCGCCCCTGTTGAGCATTGGGAGCGGATACATGGCCAGTTGCCGCGGCTTTCCGCTTTTGGGACGGAAGTCTGCTGATGCCAGAAGAAGTCGCCTTCAACTGGATTCCGATCATGTTGAGGTCATGGCGTAACGCAATGACTGAGGCACGGCAGTTGCTCGATCAGCTCGACAAGACCGAGACCCCAACGCCGCGATCGTACACGCCAACGGCGGCGATGCGTCTCGAGCTGGCTCGTGGGGCTCCGGCTGCGGCAATTGCGTGTCTCATAGTCACCGGACCAGCGGCTGATCGTCGCATTCGATCGCAAGGGTGCAGAGCCTGCCGCGCCTCCTTGGGGCATGCCCGCAAGTCATCCGTTTACATGAGCGGCGGTCTGAACGGCGATCATAGCCTGCAATCCTCTCCTGATGCGCGGAAGTCCAGCTCATCAGGCCGTGCAAAGCCCTCAGTCACCGGCAATTGCAGCCTGTTTGTTCGAAACAATGAACTTGAAGTGACTGGCGCGTCAGGTTGTAGGCTGGAGACCATATGATGCTCGCTTATTGAAAGCACAGTGACGCTAATATCGGAGGGAATTGTGGCTGCAGCAAGCTCGTCGACAGAAGTGGGCGGTGGAAAGCCAACGCTCTCGGCTCCTGATGATGATCCATATCTCTGGCTGGAAGAGATAGAGGGGCCGCAGGCGCTCGACTTTGTCGAGCAGCAGAATGGCAAGACTCTGCGGGTGTTCGGCGGAGCGACATTCACCAGGGATCGCGACGAGTTGGCTTCGATCTACGACCGGGCGGACAATATACCCTACGTAAGCCGGCACGACGACCATCTCTACAATCTTTGGAAAGATGCCGACAATCCGCGCGGCCTCTGGCGTCGGACGACTTTAGAAGAATTTCGAAAGTCGAAGCCGTCATGGGAGGTTTTACTTGATGTGGATCGGCTCGCGGCCGCGGAAGGCGAGGACTGGCTTGTAAGCTGGATCGCCATGCTGCCTGGTAGCCCGCAAGTCATTCTCGCTCTGTCGCGGGGCGGTAGCGATGCTGTGACGCTAAGCGAGTTCGACTTGACTACGAAGCATTTTGTGCCTGATGGTTTTGTGCTTGGGGAGGCGAAGAGTAGTGCCGCTTGGGTCGATCAGGACACACTACTGTTGTCCAGCGCCTATGGCGAGGGCATGTCGACATTGTCGGGCTATGCTAGGACCGTCCGATTGTGGCGCCGCGGTGAACCCATCGAACGAGCGGCAGTGGTGTTTGAGACGACCGTCGATCGCATTGGCGTCAGCTGCGAGATCGATCGAACCGGCGAAGAGAAACGCGTCTGGTTCACCGATCAGCTGAATTACTTAAATTCCCAGACATGGCTTGGAACCGAGAAAGGGGCGCTCATCAAGCTCGACCTTCCTAGCGATATCTGGCTAGCGGCGCATCAGGATTGGCTCGCGGTGAAGCTTCGCTCGGCCGCGACATTCGATCGAATAATCTACCCGACAGATACCCTGATTGGCATATCGTTGACCGCCTTTCTCGCTGGGAAGCGCAATTTCGCGGTGCTTTTTCTGGCAAACCCGCGGCGAGCACTGCAGGGGTTCTTCTGGTCGGGCGGTAAGCTTGTCCTCTCCATCCTAGACGAGCTGCGGCCGGTCTTAGAGAGTTGGACGCCATCCACTACGACTTGGAGCCGTGAGCAGCTGAGCATGCTTCCCGATATGGGCCTCGTTGATGTCTGGCCACTTGATCGCGATCCATCCGAGAGCAACGACGATCTGCTTGCGCAGATCCAGGATCCGCTCACGCCCCCGTTACTGATGCTCCTGGAGCGAGGCGTAGCAAGTCCAGCGGTGCTGAAGGAGGCGCCAAAGACCTTTAGCGCCGATGGTCTGGTGGTCACCCAGCATGAGGCGATCTCGGTCGACGGCGAGCGCATTCCTTATGTGCAGACCGGGCCGATGCGGGAGACGGGCGATGCACCCGTCCATATGAGCGGCTATGGCGGGTTCGGCATCTCAGTGAAGCCGTACTACAATTCAGCGCTCGGCAAGCTGTGGCTCGAGCGTGGGGGCACCACGGTGCAGGCGCATTTGCGCGGCGGCGGCGAGTTCGGCACGCGCTGGCACGATGCTGGGCGGCTTGCCCGCAAGCGGCTGTCGCATGATGATTTCGCGGCGGTCGCCGCCGATCTCGTGCGGCGGGGAGTGACGCAGGCGAAGCGCATCGCGGCCGAAGGCGGATCGAACGGCGGAATCCTCATCACCAACATGCTGACGCGGTACCCTGAGCGCTTCGGCGCGCTGTTCTGCACGATCCCGCTGATCGACATGCGCCGCTACACAAAACTGCTCGCGGGCGCGAGCTGGATCGCGGAATATGGCGACCCAGATAAGGTAGAAGAGTGGAAGTGGCTGAAGACCTATTCGGCCTATCACGCCGCAAAGCCCGGCCAGCCCTATCCGCCGATTCTGATCGCCACGACGCGGCGGGACGATCGCGTCCATCCCGGACACGCGCGCAAGATGGTCGCAAAACTCCAACGGATGGGCTATGAGGCCTATCTCTACGAGCCGGACGCTGGCGGTCACGGCTATGGCCGAGACAACAAGGAACATGCCGGCTTTCAGGTGCTGGGCTTCCAATTCCTGAAAAGCAAGATTGGCTGGCTCGACGAGACGGCCTGAGCGAGCTTCGCCCGTACCCGCAAACACCAGCCTGAAAATGCTGACCGGATGTTTAGCGATCTGACCTGCGAGAGGTCGGAATAGGCCACACGCAACGTCAGTACTTCCAAACGTTCGTGGGGTGCGTTCGTGCAGGATCAGTCTGTAACGTGCAGATTCCTGCTTATCACTGACATATTCGCGCGGCCCAAGCCGCGAGATTGGCTCTAAGTTTAGCGGTGAGCCATCCTTCAGCTTGGAAGACGGAAGGGGTATCCGATGGGTTCAGAGCCCTTGCGTATGCAACCCACGCATGCTTGGCAGCTCCACTTCGGCCCTGCTAGATGTGTGCACAGAATCCCAACGGAGTTGTTATGCCCAAGACGCTGAACAAGAAGAGTGTACGTCGCGAGTACACTAAGACAGAAGTAAAAGAACTGCGCGCACATTCGAGGGCGAAGACACCCGTTTCGAAAATCGCAAAGCTGACAAAGCGAACAACCGGATCGCTGCGTCAGAAGGCACGAAAGTTAGGCATCCCGCTCGGACACCGACGGTAGTCAGGGCGCCGCACGGTAGAAGCACCGCGCGGAAGCACCCGAAATCAAGTACATTGGTGAGAGGAAGCTCGGCGCCATCTGAGTTTGGTGTCATGCACTCACCGCGTCATCGACCGGCTGTGCGCTGAGACTACCTTGTGCGGAACGCAAGGTGCGCCGGGCAACCGTATGGCAACACGTTCGGCGGCATGAAAAAGCCGCCGGGATACACCGGCCACATGATCGAGCGCGCATGTGTCACTTGGAAGCTACTTTATGGACCTGCGCCGTGTCTTGATTGTAAGGCCGTATGTCCGCCTCTTCCGGTGAGGTGGCTCGCGCCTACACTGCGCGTCCGAGGGTTACTCAGGCGTACGGAGCCGATCCTCATTAGAGGGGAACGAACCATGGCAGATTATAGGGAAGCATTTGTCGGAATCGGCCTCGCGCAGCTGAGAAACGGCATCGTGATCGCGGAAAGAGGCCAGAACGAGAGATTCGCTCGGCTCAAGGCCGCCGATCAGCGGGCTCGGACTGACCGGGAACAACCTCTTGAGGCTCCGCACCAAGCTAATGTCAAATAGCTGGTTGCAGTCAGTCCGCCGGTCGCCTTCGAGAGAAGCACGAGCGTGGCGACGCGAAGTTCGGAGCAACACTCCAAAACCTCTACAAAGAACGCTTGCAGCGTTATGAGGGCACATGTGCGGCCGAAAAACCTAGCACAAAGCGAGCTAGAGAACTCTCCGCTCCGGAATAAGGCGGTTCGGGACGGCCGCAAGTCTACGGGAGCTTATCAATGACCGAAATAGCGGAAAGTTTCCGACCACAGGTTTGCCCTTTGAGCACGTATTGCTTGAAACGACACAATTAAGAGGGCTCGTTCAACGAGCTCTTTTAGCATTTGGTGATCGGCCTGATCCGGTGCAGCACCGAATTGGCATATTCCTCGCGCTCGCGCATGAAGCGCTGTTGATGGGCCTTGAATCTCTCGACCCGCTTCCTGATCTGATCGCGTTCGCTGCCACCATAGTCGGGCACGCTGAGGCCATCCCGTGGACGACTTTCTTCGGTTGAGGCCGGGGCCTGCTCGATCTCCACCTGCGATTCGGCGAACGCCATCGCTTCAGCGACAAGCGCATCGAGTTCGCTCTTCCAATCACGCATTGACGCTCTCCCGCGCAGTACGTCCAGTTAGACAAGCCAGTTCATCACAAGCTAGGCCGCGACGTGGCGGAGACGCTGGTCGCAACATAGGGACGCCACCTTATCCGCTTGTCTTCGAAGGAGCCGCCTTGCCGGCCGCCCTCGGGTTCAAAATACTCGTTGTGAAACAATTCAATCCAGCCCCGTGTCAGAGGTCTTCTAGAGCCAAACGCATCGTCTCCTAGTTTAGGTTTCGGGACGCTTAAGGCAGCCCGATCCGGTTTGCGCTGGTCAGCGAAGCGCCACACATTAAACAGACGCGAGGTGCCGAACTCGATGTGGAACGCTGCTGGCAATGAGGCACCTCAGTTCGACTTCGGCGTGGTCGCTGCGGCGGGCTGCGGGGCCGCCCCGGGTGCCCGGCCGACGATGACGGTCAGGAGGCCCTGGCCCCAGAGGCGCTTGGCGGCCTGCTTGGCGTCGTCCAGCGTCACGGCATCGACGATGGCGTTGCGCTTCTCGATATAGTCGATCGGCAGCTTGTCCTGCTGATATTCCAGCAGCGCCAGCGCGAGCTTGGAGGAGGTGTCGAGCGCGAGCATCTGCGAACCCTTGAGATAGGACTTCGCCTCGTCGAGCTCCTTCTGCGTCGGTCCCTCCTCGGCGATGCGGCGCACCCCCTTCTCGACGGCGTCGAGCGTGTCGCCGGCGCGGTCAGCGCGCGTGCCGGTGTCGCCGATGAAGACGGCCGAGTGCTCCATCCACAACAGCGATTCACGCACCGAATAGGCAAGCCCACGCTTCTCGCGCACCTCGTGAAAAAGCCGGGAGGACAATCCGTCGCCGCCCAGGATGTGGTTGACGACGTAGGCGGCCATGAAGTTCGGATCGCTGCGCTTCACGCCGGGGCCGCCGAAGGTGATCACGGTCTGCGGCACGTCGAGCGGAACGAAGGCGCGCTGCGGCGGCGCGGCTGACTCGACGTCGGGGACCGGCGCGAGGTTCGCCTTGGCCGGCAAACTGCCGAAGGTCTTGTCGAGCAGTCGGCCCAGGGTTGCCGGATCGACGTCGCCGACGACCGCGACCTTCAGCGTGTCCCTGGCGAGGATGCGGCCGACGTAATCCTTCATGTCGGCGACCGTGATGGTCGGCACGCTTTCAAGCGTCCCGGTGGTCTGCCGACCGTACGGATGATCGCCGAAGGCGACCTCGAGGAACTTGCGTCTGGCGAGCGCAGTCGGATTGGTGGTGTCACGGCGCAGGCCCGAGATGACCTGGGACCTGATGCGCTCGACATCCGCGGTGTCGAAATGCGGCAAGGTCAGCGCCATCCTCAACAGGTCGAAAGCCTCGTCCTTGTTGTCGCGGAGCATGCGCAGGCTGCCGCGAAAAGTGTCGCGGGTGGCGCTGAAGGAGAGCTTGATGGCGCGACGGTCGAGCCGCTCGTGGAAGGTCTTGGAATCGAGTTCGCCGGAGCCTTCGTCGAGGAGGTCGCCGACGAGATTGGCGACGCCCGGCTTGTCCTTGGGATCCTGTGTCGCACCGCCAGCAAAGGAATACTCCATCGCGATCAGCGGCACGGTTGCGTCCTGCACGAACCAGGCTTCGATACCGCCGGGGGAGGTCAGATGCTGGATCTTGGCCGCGGCCTGCGAGGGCGCGATGGACGCTAAGGAGAGCGTCACCGAGGTGACGACGGAGAGCGCGATGCCGCGCACGCGAGGCAATGGATAGGTCACGAACGCTTCTCCTCGCGCTTAGCGGTTGTGGTGTCCTTGATCAGATAGCCGGTGACCGAGCGCTTCTTCTCGAGCCACTTTTGCGCGGCGGCGCGCACCTGTTCGGCGGTGACGGCGCGGATGCGATCCGGCCAGCTGCGGATGTCCTGGACGGACTGGCCCGTGGTCAACGCGCCGCCATACCAGTACGCCAGCAACGTCTGATTGTCCTGAGCATAGATCGCCTTCGCGATGAGCTGGGTCTTGACCCGCTCGAGATCCTCGGCGCGGATCGGGTTCTGCACGTTGTCGGCGATCACGCCGTCGATCACCTCCTCGACCTCGGTGAAACTGACGCCCTGCTTCGGCGAGGCCGAGATCGAGAACTGGCTCGGGTCGAGCGAGATGCTCGAATAGCTGGCGCTGGCCGAGACCGTGAGCGGCTTGTCGACGACGAGCGCGCGGTAGAGATAGGAGTTGCTGCCGCTGCCCATCAGTTGCGCGAGCACCTCGAGTGCGGCGCTCTCGCCGGCCGCCGCTGTGGTTGCCGACGGCACAAGGTAATAGCGGCGGACGCCGGGCTGCTCGACGCGCGGATCGGACAGCGTAACGGTGCGCGGGGCGGCGGGCTCCGGCTCTTGCGGACGTATGCGCTGCGCGGGGATCGCCGGCTGTGCCGGGATCGGGCCGAAATTGCGCTCGACCAGCGGGCGCACGTCGGCGACCTCGACGTCGCCAGCGATTACCAGGATCGCGTTGTTCGGCGCATAGAAGCGGCGGTAGAACGCCAGAGCATCCTCGCGATCAAGCTTCTCGATCTCCTGGTGCCAGCCGATCACCGGCCGGCCGTAGGGGTGGTTGAGATAGAGCGCGGCCCTGACCTGCTCGTCCAGTCGCTCCTCGGGGCTATTGGCAACGCGCATATTGTATTCTTCGAGCACGACCTCGCGCTCGGGCAGCACGTTCTCGTCCCTGAGCACGAGCCCGGTCAAGCGATCAGCTTCGAACTCCATCATCGTCGGCAGCTGCTCGCGCGGCACGCGCTGAAAATAGTTGGTAAAGTCGACCGAAGTGGAGGCGTTCTCGTTGCCGCCGACGCGATGCACCGTCCGGGAAAATTCGGCGACCGGATGTTTCTTCGTGCCCTTGAACATCAGATGCTCGAGGAAATGGGCGAGCCCCGATTTGCCACCGGTCTCGTCCGCCGAGCCGACCTTGTACCAGATCATCTCGGTGACCACGGGCGTGCGGTGGTCGGGAATCACCACGACTTGGAGGCCGTTACCAAGCGTGAAGCTGCTGGGGGGTACGGAGCTCGCAGGAGTCTCGGCTGACATGGCATCTGTCAAGGAGGCCCAGCTCAGGACCAGCGCTAGAACGCAAGCAACCGATCGTGATGACCGGAGCCTTGACAGTACTCGAGGTAGAATTTCCGGAACGAAAGCACGCTCTGGCGGCCGGTGGGACGCGGCATTGTTCTCGACCTTGTTCGTCAGCCACTGGATTGGCATGATTTTTTGCAAGCTCCACTGCAGTTGGTTCTGGACGAGGAATGGGATCATGATCGAAGTCATCTATCTGCTGCTCCATGATCAATCGACAGATCGGCTTGCTACAGGGGGATTATCGTGGTCTGCCGGGTTCGCCGGCTAACCCAAAGCATTGGTCGTGCCAAAGAAGAAACTCTTTGAACTACAACGTGGTCGCCTAAAAAGCCTGTTCGCATGTTCACACGCAGTCGTACATCGGACACGGTAGGCGCTCTTTGCGACAGGTGTGGCTATCGATGTGGCTATCGAGAGGCCTCCTTCGGGCGGAGCGGGGTTGGACCCGCGTAGCGACCTACGGCAGCGTCTTGATAATCATTCTGCTGTCGATACGCCCAGCCGGACCTTGCGCGATCGGCTGGCGGCCTTTGTCACCAATGGCGGCGAAGTCGAAGCCAGGATTGCTACGGTCGCCTCCTCAAATTTCATGCAAATCCTGCAAACGCTTTCTCTTGATTTTAGCAGAAGCGCTGTGACTTTGGCGCAATCAAATGCGAGCTCAGGCGCCACTCGTCAATCAAGCCCGTGGAAGGTGGTGAAAGCCGATCGTTATCTCGGCCACTGATCGCGACGAGACCGGCCCGTGCAATGGATACTCGCCTCGCACGGCCAAAGTCCCGGCTTAGTCTTCGCCTAACTGGAGCTGCTGTTGCAGCTTAGTTTTGGATTTTTCGTTCGGCTGGCCGCCGCCCCAACGGCGCTCATAAGGGACGACTATCGTTACCAGACGTTGCAAGCCATCCCTTCCCTTAGCGAAACATTTTAGACGCCATGACACGCATATTGATAAATGCCACTTCTCAGACTCGTCTACGTATCAAGCCGGAGCAAAACTGCCAGCTGGACACTCAGATATGTCACAGTTCCAATCGACCGTTTTCGGCGAGCGTTCGTAACGATCTGCCGTGCAGCTTTGCCTGCAGCTTATCCAATCTCGCTAGTCCCTCCTCGAGGACGTTCGTCGGGAGGTAGCTAAAGCACAAGCGTACATGGTGACCACTTCGCGGGCCATAATGACGGCCATGCACAAGGTGCACGTCGTGCTCGCGGCGCGCAGCCTCAATGAAAGTCTCAGCCTCAATCCCGCCAGCGAGCCGTACCCAAAACGAGAAACCACCGCTTGGAAGGAGATATTCTGGCGCGCAAAACCGGCTACGCTGCAGTAGCGTGTGCAGGCTGTCCCGCTTGGTACGATAATGCTGGCGTAATCGCACGATGTGCGCATCAAGTGTGCTAGATTGCAGCAACGATAACACGATATTGCTGACAATAGGGCTGACGCCGCCGTCGCATTTGAGACGCGCCAGCCTGTTGATGATATCTGAATCCGCCAGCACCCAGCCCACTCGCAATCCGGGTCCCGCGATCTTGGAGATGCTGTGGACATTTATGACGTTGCCGCCCGGCGGCAGCCAATCATCTAGACCGTTGTACGGCAACTCCGAATAGACGAGATCCTGCACCAACGCCACGCCATGCCGGGCAAGCATCCCGGCAACGCGCGCCATATGGGCGCGCGATATTTGGCGCCCGGTCGGATTATGAAATGCTGGCGCCGTGTAGAAAAGTTTCACGCGGGGCTCGCGGCGCAAGGTCGTTTCAAGCGCGCTCAGATCGACGCCATCGGCGTTCATCCCAAGCTGGAGAATGGTCGCTCCCGTGATCGAAAAGATGCGCAGTGCGCCCAAGTAGGACGGGTCCTCGGTTATGACGATATCGCCTGGGTCGAGCAAGACGTCGCCGATCAATTGCAGAGCCTGTGAAGCACCAGCGGTAAGGATAACCTCCTCATGCTGCACATTATAGCGTTGTGCGAGCCTTGTCCGGAGCTTGGGCAAACCCACCGCGTCCGTATATTGAAGCAGATCGGCCGTGGCGACGCCGGTATTTTGGCTTAATGCGTCCGGCCAGGCCAGCTCTGAGAACATTGCCGGATCGGGGAGCCCATAGGCGAAATTGATGGCGTGCTTCGCACTTGAGTAGTTGAACGGTGTAAAGCCCTGAGCGAGGGAGCTGCGTGTCGAGGCGGTCGAGTTCATGGCTTCTCGTTCATCTCCCGCTACTTTGCTTGGCTCGGCGCTTGCGAAAACGCTCATTGTACGCTGCGATAAAATGCGCAGGTACCACGGCGTTGATGCCTGGGAAGTCTATCTTCGGTGGCAGGCTAGCTTTCGCTGCCAACTTGAAGGACGGCTGCCAGGCTGCACCGAAGAAATGTCGGCCATATCGGATCGCTAGCTCGGGTACCAGAGGATACAGCAGGCTCAGGAATAGCGATATCTCCATGGCGTTCCACATGCCGCTGTTATCACGCGCAAAATCGGCTGCCTCGAAGTAGCTATCGACAAAATCAAGCGCATCCCAGAAGCGGAGTTCCTCGATTGCATCCGCGTAACGCTGAGCCAGGATGCGCAGACGAGATCGCAGACGTCTGCTGTCCAATGTGCGTGCGTTGCCTGCATATTGGCGCAATACATCTTCCCAGACCCGAAGGTGTGATGCCGCCGTGACCAGCCGGTCAACATCGAACTCGCTTTCGTCTCTGCCGAATGGCCGTGCAATTCCAGCGAGCGCATAACGAATGACGTTGGGGTCCACTTCGCGCGCTACCTCGTCGGCCCAAAGCGCATGGTCGCGACCGGTCGAGAACTTTTCGCCCTCGAGCTTGTAGAAGTCCTGGATCGAATGGTTTGTGGGAATCGGATAGCCTCGCGCGAGCAGGACGCCGGTCACACCTATCGTGTAGTAGAAGCGGTTGTCCTGGCCCATGAAAAACACGAGCCGGGTGCTAGGGTCGTGCATGGTTGATTCTGCGTTCCGAAAATCATTGGCGCATTGCTCACGAATCCCGGTGTCGAAGCACCACAAGCCTTCGAACCATGTGAGCAGGGTTTGGCCGAACAAAGGTTCAGGCTCAAGAAGCTCTACACCATGACTGAAGTGGCGCGACATTGGCAAACCATGCCTATCGCTCGCCAGCCAAGCTCGCGCCTTGTCTCGTACGGACTCTGGCCAGGCGCTTTGTCCAATAGCTGTGTCCAGCGCCTGGGTGAGGCGGGGCGTATCGAACACGGCTTGCTCAATGGACCTTAGTGCAAGCTTGTGGCCGCACGTGGTGTGCCGGGCATTACGCAATGCGTCATGCCGAATTGCCAGGCCACAGTTCTCACACAAATTGCTGTCGGTAGCTGAGTTGCATGCCGGACAATTTCCAGTGGCAAGCGAATCCGCGACAAATTCTTCGCAATGCTCGCAATAGAGTTGGACACCATTTCGGACCTTGACGTAACCGGCCTCCTGCAGCTCGCGGAAAATCGAAAGAGCGTTCTCCTTGTGTATCTCGCTGGACGTGCGCACGAAGACATCAGGCGTGATGTGCAGCGCACGCAGGCCCTGCAAGATCTCGTCAATGTGCTTTTGCGCGACCTCGCTAACGCTTTGCCCGAGCTTTCGCGCCTTTACAAGTGTATAGGTGCCATGCTCATCCGCGCCGGTGATGTAGTGCGCCCGATGGCCGGCCATACGCTGAAAGCGCACGAAGATGTCGGCGAGCAAGTATACGCCGCCGACGTGACCGAGATGCAATTTGCCGTTAGGGCAGGGGGGAGCCGGACATACGAAATAGGTACGCACGTCAATCCCACCAGATAGAGAGGAACTTGAGGGTGCTCTCCTGGCTGAGATTGCGGATAGCGTGCGTCTGATGTGGCGCCATGTAGAATAAAGTCACGTCCTTCACCGACCGAGTCTGCCCGCCCGCTTCGAATTCTCCCTCACCGGAGACCAGCACCCACAATTCGTGCTCGTGGTGTGCGTGCAGATCGACCGCGCCGCCGGGGATGACCTCAACGACCGAGGCACCGAACTCGGGGCTGAGATCATCCGGCAAATGCTCCAGCAAGCGACAAACCAGCGCGCCATATTCGTTTCGCATCAGGGAGCGATCGATCTCTTTCGTGTACACGTCGTCTTTCCCCAGCAGTTGCAGTCAATCACGATAAAAGATGCCGTTAGGTTTTTTCAGATCTTCAAGATCAGATACCTTGCCCTCTGGCGGGTTATAGGCGCGTTTCATCCGGTTGTACTCGGCCCGATCAGGGCCGCCCGTGGATGCCCGTTGGAACACCAAATAGATCACGCGGCGAGAGCAATCGCTCTTGTTCGGTAGTGAGTAGTGGGGCGCGTAGTCGTCGAAAATAAAGACGTCGCCTGCCTTCCACGGTGTCGGTTCCCATTCAAAGCTCTCGGCCAGGTCCGGGTTGATGACGCCGCCGGCATCCATGGGAAAGACCCCCTCCTTGTGCCGCCCCGGAGTGAAAAACAAACCTCCATTGTCGGGAGCCGCGTCGTCGATTGCAACGGCTGCAATGGCATGCACCATTCGCTCCGGGATCTTGTGGGGGATATGATAAATGTCCTGATGTGGGCGATAGCCGCCGCTATCAGGATACTTGAAGATCAGCAGCTCCTTGAGCATCCGCGTGTCTTCATCGAGTAGCTTCTCGATCGCAGCGCGAATGCGGCCGTCGGCCAGCAGCGTCTGGCGTAGAGCATCATGGTAGTCCAGGAAGTTCTCGACCTTTGAGATAATCTTACGATTATCGGTGGTCTTCTCGAACCACTTCATCCATTTGTCGGTACTTACGTCCCAGCGCGCGACGTCCTCCACGAAATCAGAGATCCTGTCGCGGGTAGGTGCATCAAAGAAGCCTTCAAGCCGAAGATATCCGTCCCTATGCCATTTCGCCTTTTGTGCGTCGGTCAGCATTTTGCGAGCTCCTTTCTCATGTTACGCAGACCTAGTCTGCCTTTGGGCGGAGTGTGGTTGCCAATACTCCATTAAGTACGGTCGCGCCCAATAGCGTGAGCAACATTGCATTGACGCCAAATTCGTAGATCAACTGCCCTCCAAGCACCGGAAAGCCGAACAATCCGAGAAAATAGGCTAAGGTGAAGATCTGTGAGGCAACTGGTACGGAGAGCCCATGCTCGCCGGCGAGGTTGACGGCTATTCCGTTAAGTGTGGAATAGCTGAGCCCGTAGCCTGTGGCGAAAATTGCGGCGGCCAGGATATAGAGCAAATCGTCGCCAGGATTGACAATGAACAACGCCAATGAGGCCCCGGTCGCGATAATGAGCGTGAGCGCAAGCCGCTCGACGGGCACTCGGCCCATTATATGGGCGACAGAGAATCGGAGCGCCACGCTGGTAACGGTGAATACGAGGAAGAAGAGGTCGGGGTTGAGGTGACGCGATGCCGCATAGGCGCTCTGGTATATCGAGAGTCCTGAGAAAATGCAGGCCGCAACCGCGATCATGAGAATCGGCGCGGCCGTCGCATGTCGAAGCAGGGCGACCGTCTTGGCCAAGGTGACCTCGATGTGAGGCATGGGCACCGAGGGGATGCTCAACATGGCATGCCATGCCACGCCTATGCAGATGGCCGCGATGACACAGGCGATTGCGAACAATGCGTACATGATCGCCATTGAGCCGGTGTATTCAGTTAGAAAGTGGCCGAGCGGAGCCGCTAGGCCGAGCCCGGCCATCTGTGCGCCAGACAAGATCGTCAGATGTTGGATACGGGCCGTGGGGCGTAGATGGCGGATGATCTGCAGCGGCGACAGGATGAACAGCACGGACCATCCCACACCGACGAGCATGCCGCCTGCATAGGCTAGTCGCGCATCTAACGCTGCGGCGGCAAAGGCTGCCATAGCCAGCGCCATCACGATCGAGGCGGCAGCCATCGTCGGCATAATGCCGATACGCTGAGCCAGGCGGCCTGCCAGGCAACAACACACGATTGTCGCAACCATGCCACTGGAGATAATGGAGCCCGCGACCTCGCGCTCAAGACCTAGAATTTCCATATATTCCGGCAAGATGAAGCTCGAGCCATAGGCAGCAGCGATGACACTCGATGCTAGCAAAAATGGTCCGGAGGCGCGGTAGGGCAATCTGCAAGCGAGGCGGTCCGCAGCTCCAGCGGGCACATCGACAATACGTAAGATAGAGGACCGGGCCGCGCTCATGTGATCGCGCTCATGTTTTCCGCCGATGTCATTGCCTCCGATGCAGCGTCCAGCTCTGCATGGTCTGGACTCTCGTATTCGTCGAGCGAGTGTTCAGATCGATCCAGATAGAACGGCTGTCCGAGGAGGCTGTTGATAATGAGGCTGTTGCGGTAGGCCACCAGCGACAGGTTTACGCTCTGTAACCCGTGCTGCAGGCGGCTTTGATTCTGCAAATAGATTGGCCCTGGCATTTTTTGGGTGAAGCTGACCGCGTAGTCCGGGCCGAGCACGGGCAGGTTGTTCTCCATGTGCGCGCTGCTGAGGAGCGACTGCAGAAACAGGGGAGTGCGCGGCCGAAAGCCTGTGGCGAGCACGATGCGATCAACGACGATGCTGCGATGCTGCTGTCTGGTGAGACCGGTCAGTTCTACTCGCCAGCGTTTGTTGAGGGGCGTGATGTGCTTCAGGTTGACATTGCAGAGCAAATGGAAGCTCTCAGATAGCCCACCTTCCACATCTCGTTCATACAAAATGTCGTAGAGGCGATTGCACAGTTCGGCAGAAATGCCATCGCTCGTCAGCTTTTCACGCGCGATGATGGCACGGCGGTGCGCAAGCGGCAGAGCGTGAAAGCGCCTGCTATAACTGGGTATATAGGCCTCGTTGACGAAACTGGTGTCATCCATTGCAAACAGGTTTGAGCGCGAAGTGACCCAGGTAATCCGGGGGGTATCGGGGCGATTGAGCATGAGCTCGACAATCTCTGCGCCGCTCTGACCACCTCCCACCACGAGCACATGCTCCTCCGTCCGAGGTGAACCCCGGTCAAGATAGTCAGCCGCATGGTAGACCGTGTCGCAAATGAGGGGCTTAGCGCACCGGGGCATCTTTGGCTCAACGCCAACCGCTATCACCACGGCGCGCGCCAGATATGTGGTCGTGCTCGTACTGACGCGATAGGCGTCCCTGAAGGGCGCCACGTCTAAGACTTCTTCGTGGAAGCGGAGCGTGCGGAGTTGTCGTGCAACCCACAGGTAATAGTCGGTGAACTCCCGCCGCGAGGTCGAAGCGTTGCGTTTGTTGATGAAATTGTAGATCCGCCCGTTGATGGCGAGGTAATTCAGGAAGGAATAGGGACTGGTGGGGTCCACCAAAGTCACGCAATCCTTGAATGGCGACACTTGCAACCGGCTGTTCGGCAACGCCAACCCCGGATGCCAGCAAAATGCCCCGCGCTTCTCCAGGAATAATGCGCGTAGAGGCGTAGGTTCAATCAGCGCCGCCAGACTGAGATTGAACGGACCGATCCCGACGCCAATGACATCCAGCGTATCCACGAAGCTTTCTCTCGCGCTTTGCGTAAGGTCGTCCCCGCTTGAACAAGGCGGCCAGTTGCAGCGCATGGAAGCCTACAATCTGACATCGCGTGAGATACAAGGTGTTTTATCGCCGCACTGAAGGGGATGTTTGAGTAAGGTTGCATCTCCTCGCCGACCGCAAAACGTGCTTCTCCTGCGGTGTAGTCTCGGGGACGGCGAAAAGATGGGTCGATGGGCGTAGATCGCCGCCAGATATGGGTTATGGTCGTGACTGGACGACGTAAGCGCCCCTCGCGTCGGCTGAAAGCGCGCGCTCTATGGGCTGCTGGCGGAAACAGATGGCCGTGTGCGATACGACTTGAAGCGCTCGGAATGCCGATACCTAATTGCGGCGGAGGCGTTGGGTATTCACGCTCGAAAGCTCTCTGCTAATCGCAAAAAGTTTCTAAGGAGAAGGTCTCCTTGTTGGGTCAGGATCGATTCGGGATGGAACTGCACGCCGAAGGTCGGTTGATCACGATGCGCAAGGGCCATGATCTCGCCCTCGCCCGAACGCGCCGTGACCATAAGGGGCGGCGCGTTCGACGGATCGATCTCAACAACAAGGGAATGGTAGCGCCCCACGCAAAGAGGAGAAGGGAGTCCCTCAAATAGCCCTTGGCCGTCATGCGTGACATGTGAGGACCGACCGTGCATGGGGCGACGAGCACGTGCCACCCGTCCGCCGAAAACACTGCCGATGCACTGGTGCCCAAGGCAGATGCCTAAAATCGGGAGATGGCCTGAAAGCTCGCGAACGATCGAGGTAGATATTCCCGCTTCTGTCGGGGAACACGGACCTGGGGAGATGACAACGGCGCGTGGCTTGAGACAGAGGATAGCGCCGGTGCTGATCACATCGTTCCGGACCACTTCCGTTGCTTCACCAAGCCGGCGGAAGTAACGGGCAATGTTGAAGACGAAGGAATCGTAGTTGTCGATGATGACAATCAAGAGCCACCGGAAGAATTGGCGGCAAATGCATCAAACATTCGCTGTGCTTTGGCGAGTGTCTCATCGTATTCGGCCGCTGGATCCGACATCGCCGTTATCCCGCCACCTGCGTGAAACACAGCCAAGCCGTCGTCGATCGTGACAGTGCGGATCGCAATATTCGTATCCATGTGGCCGCTAAAGGCGATGAACCCGATCGCTCCGCAATAGACCTCTCGCGTTACTCGCTCGATCTCCGTGATAATTTCCATCGATCTCACCTTCGGCGCCCCGGTAACGGAGCCGCCTGGAAAGCAGGCGCGAAGAAGGGCGACGGCGTCTTGGCTCTTTTCTAGATCCCCCGTAACGACTGATACGAGGTGGTGCACAGAGGCGTAGGTTTCGAGATTGCACAGCGCAGGAACTTCAACAGAATGCGGGGTGCATACACGTGACAGATCACTCCGCAGGAGGTCGACGATCATGATGTTCTCGGCACGATCTTTGTCGGATGAGACCAGGAGTTGAGCCTGGCGCTGATCTTCAATGGGCTCAGTGGAGCGCGCGCCCGTGCCTTTGATGGGGCGTGTTTCGACCTGCCGTCCGTCGAGCTTCAGGAAACGCTCCGGCGAGCTTGATGCAATTGTGAGATTGCCGTAACGCAGCAGTGCTGCGAACGGTGCAGGGTTCAATGACCGCAGTTGGCAGTAGAAGGCGACCGGATCAAATGAGGTCGGTAGCCGGGCGCTGAAACGCTGCGCAATATTGACTTGAAAGACGTCTCCGGCCTGAATCAGGTCGATCACGCGCTGAACCGCCGCAATGTAACCCGCGCGGCTGAAGTTCGAGTGCCAGGGTCCGACCGCGCCGTGGGCGTCATTCCTCGCCAAGCTTGAGGTGGCAAGGAGAGCTGCAAACTCATTGGCTCGACGGCGTGCACGCGCAGCTCGGCGCGCGGGATCCTGCTCCGGCCAGCCTGTAGAAACGATCCAGCATCTGTTCTCGCGGTGATCGTAGCTGACGACTACGTCATAGAAATGCAGGATTGCTTGAGGTAAGCGGTGTCCGGAGGCTGCCGGCACGGGCAATCGCTCCAACGTCCTGTTCAGATCGTACCCAAAGACCCCGGCCGCTCCGCCCTGAAATGGCGGCAGATCAGGCCGATGCTCTTGCTGATACCTAGCAAGGAGCGTGCGAAGGGCTCCCCATGGATCGTCGTCAAGACACTGCCCGTTCCAACTCGGCCGCCCGTCCGCGACCATATAAGTGCCGAAAGGGTCGCAGGTCAGATAGGAATAGCGCCCCAGCGGCTCCTGGCTTGCTGCGCTATCAAGGAACGTAAGACAAGTTCGGTGGGCGAGGCGCCGCATTGCTGTGACGGGGGTCATCCATGGCAGTTGGCGGACGTGAATCGGGCTATCGGTCACTGGCAACTTGTATCCGCGCGCTCCCGAGGATGGGCCGCCAAACGAGTATAGATCGGAGCTTGCAAGCTCATGAAACTGACGCTCAGCTTAGCCTCCGCCTGTGGATACGGCGCGGCGAGTGAGGAACCGCACATCGCTTGATACATCGTAGTCCGCCGCGAACCGCAGCTCGCGGAGTGGACGTACCCGCCTGATCGATTCTTGGTATAGGTCATGCGCTTTGTAAGCTGCCAGTTCCGCCTCGTTCTCGAACTCGCCATAAACGATGACGTCGATGTCGTTGCCGAGCTGGTCGCGCTTGCGGTTGCGAGCAACCTCCAGCCGGCTTGCATGCGGAATGGTCGACAGAACCGAAAGGCCTTCGATGATCCGGTCAATGTGCGCCTCATCCTTGGCAGTGAACAAAACGATGTGACGGATCATGGATAGCTCTAGGCGTGCTTTTACAGATGGGGGCGCATAACTAACTTGGGATCGCGGCTTCCGCAACGCAACTCTGCTGCATCGCTGGTTGATGATCGATTGTTCGCGCTGTTGTGCCGCACTCCGTAACTCGCCTCGTCAGACGTTTCTTGATCAGGAGGTCTGAAGGGCCAGGTGCTCGATGGTTTGAATGTGACGCGCGAGCAGATTACAGGCTTGGTCAAGGTTGCGCGCTCGCAGGGCCTGGAAAATCAGGCGATGATCTTGGTTGGACCGTGGGCGCCAGCCGGCCGTGCGCGCCATCGCGAAGACCAGCCGAGAATTGGCAAGCTGAAGTTCGTCGAGACTTGCAAGCAGGCGCGGCATCGCACACGGCGCAACCAGGGCGTAGTGAAAGGCCCGGTTGGCCATCTCAAACTCCTCAATCGTCTGGGCATTGTCTCCTTCAATCAGGGCAAGTTCGATGCGTGCCAAGTGGACCGATGAGAGCTTTGGAGCTGCATTGCGCAGCGCGACCACCTCGAGCGCTGCACGCATCTCGGCGATCTCCTTCACCGAGTTCGTGTCGAGCGGAGCAACCCTCACGCCTCGACGAGGTGCACTCACGACAAGATGTTGAGCCTCCAGTTGTCGAAAAGCCTCGCGCACCGGGACGTGACTTGAATTGAATTCTCGCGCGACATGATCTTGCCGAAGCGGGAAGTTCGGCTGCAGTGCGCCGTTGATAATGCGCTCGCCAATCGACTCGGCGATGCGTCCAGCAGTTGTCCTGTTCCCGCTCATCATAGATTATCTATCGTAAAAATGGGTGCGCCCCGATAACACTTCGACTAGCATCGATCCTATGTCGCTGACGATAGATAATTCGCGTGGTTATCTATGATTATGGACTTGGGGGCTCATGGACGTTTGTGATGGAGTTGACCGGGACGGAAGCTGCGAGCTCGCGCAGGTCGGTGGGACATGGAAACGCACTGATGCCGAAGCGCTCTATGAGCTGCCCTTCGCTGAGCTGATGTTTCGAGCGCAAAGCGTTCATCGCGACAACTTCGATCCAAACCACGTCGAAACAGCTAGCCTGCTCAGCGTCAAGACGGGGGGCTGCCCGGAAGACTGCGGCTACTGCGCGCAGAGCGCGCGCTACGAGACGGGGGTGAAAGCGACCCGCCTGATGGATCGCAGCGACGTCGTCACCGCCGCGCAGCGCGCCAAGAAGGCAGGCGCGACCCGCTTCTGCATGGCTGCGGCTTGGCGAAGTCCGAAGGACCGCGATCTCGATCGGGTCTGCGAGATGGTCAGCGCGGTCAAAGATCTTGGCATGGAAACCTGCGTCACGCTCGGCATGCTGACGCCGAAACAGGCGGCACGGCTTTCCGAGGCGGGGCTCGACTTCTACAATCACAATGTGGACACCTCGCCTGATTTTTACGGCAGGATCATCACCACCCGCTCGCTGCAGGACCGAATTGACACGCTTGAGCGCGTGCGCGAGGCGGGAATCAAGGTCTGCTGCGGCGGCATTATCGGCATGGGCGAGCGCGCCCAGGATCGGCTCGACATGCTCGTCCTGCTCGCCAATCTCTCAAAGCCTCCGGAAAGCGTGCCGATCAATCTTTGGAGCGAGGTCAAGGGGGTTCCGGTCGTTGATACCGCGGAGGCTCCCGATCCGATCGCGCTGGTACGCCTGGTCGCAACCGCTCGGATCATGATGCCCAGAAGCGTGATTCGGTTGTCCGCCGGACGGCATGACATCACCGATGAATTGCACGCGCTGTGCTTTTTGGCCGGTGCAAATTCAATTTTCATCGGGGACGTGCTGCTCACGACTAAAAATCCGACAGCCCACCGCGACGTCAAGTTGTTGACCAAGCTCGGCATCACATCTGCCCTTGCCTGAACCAAAAGCGGCAGTGACCGAGCCCGTGTACAGACCTCCAAGATTCGGTGAGACATGCAGATAACCTTGTTGAAAGGCAAAATCCACTGCGCATCGGTGACCGAAGCCGATCTGCACTATGAAGGCTCAATTTCAATTGATCGTGCGCTACTGGACGCGGCGGGATTCCTGCTGAACGAACGGGTCGAAATTCACAACGTAGAAACCGGCGCGCGATTTGCCACTTTTGTCACTGAGGCGCCGCGCGGCTCGGGTACTATAGACTTGAACGGTGCGGCTGCGCGACTGGCGTTACCTGGCGACAAAATCAGCATCCTTGCATACGCCTTACTTGATGAGGCGGAAGCCAAGACGTTCAGACCACGTATTGTGCTCGTCGATCGAGAAAATCGAATATTGCCGGTTTGATCGCGAAGCGGCCAACCGGAGCCGTTTTTCTGCGCGCTCCTCAGAATTTTGCGCAATTTCAATGCCCTCAGAGTGCACAATGAACTCAATCCACGCGGGAAAAGCTGCCCCATATAGCTCGGCGTTGAACGTCCTGAAAGAGAACCACCGGTTGCGCAGCCTCAATCCGCGTGCAGGGATCGATTTCACGTCGAACGACTATCTCGCGCTCGCGAGCGCGCCGCGCATGAAGAAGGCTGTCTTGGCAGCGATTGAGGCCGGCACACCGATCGGGGCCGGCGGGTCGCGGCTCCTGCGCGGCAATTGCGAAGAGCACGAACGTCTGGAAGCTGAAGCAGCCAGGTTCTTTGGCGCCGAGACAGCGCTTTTCTTCTGTAGCGGTTATGTCGCAAATTTTGCGGTCCTGACGACGGTGCCGCAGAAAGGCGATCTGCTCGTTCTCGATTCTCTGGTGCACGCGAGCATTCATGAAGGCGCGCGAGCCGCCCGCGCTGACTTTCGGATCAGCGCGCATAACGATCCAGAGGCGGTTGCAAGCGCGATTCGTGACTGGCGGGCCAATGGCGGAGTTGGCCGTGTCTGGATCGTGGCCGAAAGCCTCTATAGCATGGACGGCGATTTTGCACCGCTTAAGGAGCTGGTTGCGCTCGCCGACCGCCATGATGCGTTCCTGATGGTGGATGAGGCCCATGCCACAGGCGTTTACGGTGAAAAGGGACGGGGGCTCACCACACCTTACGAGGGGCGAGAAAATCTACTGGTCGTTCATACTTGCGGCAAGGCGCTGGGCGCTGCGGGTGCGCTCGTCACCGCGTCCGGCGTCCTGCGAGACTTCATGGTCAATCGGTGCCGTCCCTTTATCTTCGCCACCGCGCCCTCGCCGTTGATCGCCGTTGCCGTGCGAGAGGCGATTCTGATCCTGCAGCAGGAACCCGAGCGTCAGCAGCGCCTCATTGACCTGGTCGCGTTCACGCATCGGCAGATGAAACAGCGCGGTTGGAAAGGTCCTTCGAACTCGCAGATCGTACCCTACATTGTAGGCGACAATGCGCGTGCGATGCGGCTCGCTTCCGCGCTGCAGGCGCGCGGCTTCGACATCCGCGGAATCCGCCCCCCAACCGTACCTGCGGGCACGGCTCGTTTGCGAATCTCGCTGACACTTAACGTCGGCGAAGCTGACGTCCGCGCAATGCTCGATGCCCTCGTCGAGGAGACGGAAAGTATACTTCGATGAGTCCAAGGATAGTGGTAACGGGCACGGATACCGGAATCGGTAAGACCGTGTTTTCGTCGGGGCTCGCGAACCTCCTTGGTGCGAATTATTGGAAGCCAGTTCAGGCCGGCCTCGGTGGAGAGACCGATAGCGAGACCGTCGCGCGGCTGGGCGGCCTCTCAGCCGACCGCATCTTGCAAGAGCGCTACCGTCTTCGAACGCCCGCCTCACCTCATTATTCCGCAGAGCTTGACGGAGTTCGCGTCGATGCAGATTCGCTCGATGTGCCAGATGCCGGGGGACGGCCATTGGTTATAGAGGGCGCGGGCGGGCTGATGGTGCCGCTGAGTGGCGACACACTTTACATTGATGTGTTCGAGCGCTGGCGGCTTCCAGTGGTGCTTTGCGCGAGCACAGTCCTTGGCACCATCAATCACTCACTGCTGTCGATAGAGGCTCTCCGAAAGCGTGAGATCCCAATACTCGGGATGGCCTTCATTGGCGAAAGAAATGCCGAGACTCAGACAGTCATCCGCGAGATGGGGCGGGTGCGTTGGCTGGGACGATTGCCATGGCTCTCTGACCTCACCGCGGACACGCTGCAGGCAGCGTTCAAAGCCTCATTCCGTGCAGATAGTTTCAAGTTGTATGCCAAAGAATAAGTCTCCGATCTGGCATCCGTTCACGCAACACGCTCTTCAAGATGAGATGACGCGGGTTGTTCGGGGAAATGGTGCCTATCTCCACACCGCGGATGGTCGCCGTATCATCGATGCAATCTCATCCTGGTGGGTGGTGACGCATGGTCACTGCCATCCACATATCGTGCGCGCGATTCAGGAACAGGCAGGTAAGCTCAATCAGATCATCTTTGCCGGGCATACCCACGATCCTGCGGAGGAAGTTGCCGCGCAGCTCCTGAAGTTCGCGCCCCCAGGGCTCGAGCATGTCTTCTTCTCCGACAGCGGCTCAGCAAGCGTCGAAGTCGCGTTAAAAATGGCACTCGGCTATTGGCACAATGTCGGCAAGCAGCGAATACGCATTGTCGTGATGCAACATTCCTATCATGGCGACACGATAGGTGGGATGTCGGTGGGGGCGCGCGGCGTCTTCAACGAGGCGTACGGACCCTTGCTGTTCGACGTCATCTCAGTCCCGTTTCCCGCAACAGGTCGTGAGCAGGACACGCTGGACGCCCTTGAGTTGGCATGCCGAAACGAAATACCAGCGGCCTTTATTGCGGAGCCTCTGATATTAGGGGCAGGCGGAATGCTGATGTATCCAGCCTGGGTGCTCAGGGAGATGAAGCGGATCTGCGAGGCGTCTGACGTCCTGTTCATTGCCGATGAGGTCATGACCGGCTGGGGTCGGACGGGAACACTCTTCGCATGCGAGCAGGCCAATATCACACCAGATATCGTCTGTTATTCCAAGGGCATTACGGGAGGAACGCTTCCCCTCGCCGTAACACTCTGTCGCGCGGATATTTTCGATGCCCACTATTCGATAGATCGGACGCGCACGTTCTTTCATTCGAGCTCATATACTGCAAATCCCGTGGCCTGCGCCGCCGCAAAAGCCAATCTGGATCTCTGGCAAGATCCCAATACTCGCCAGCGCGTGGCAGAGATCGCCGTGATGCAAGAAAAGGCGATCGAGCCGTTCCGGGCCGATGCACGCTTCGGAAACGTTCGTCGAACCGGCACGATTACAGCACTCGATCTGAAGACGAGCGATTCGGGCTATCTGGCGGATATCGGTCCGAAGCTCCAGGCCTTCTTTAACAATCGAAATCTGCTGCTTCGGCCACTTGGCAATACGATCTACGTGCTGCCACCGTACTGTGCGACAGCGGCAGACTTTGATGAAATCTATGCTGGCATCTGGGATGCAGCCGATGCGCTGGCTGGAAGAAACGCTCTGCGGGCTGAGAAGCCGGAAGCGAGCGTCTGTTAGCTTTTTCGGCGGTGTTGCGATGATCGCAATCCCCTGAACCCTAGCCTGGGGGCTAGGGGTCGGAGGTTCAAATCCTCTCGCTCCGACCAAATTAAGAAGAAAAATCAATGCATTGCCTAGCGGGCCTTTCGGGGCCCGTTTTGCTGTCGACGTTGTGTAAGCACGGTGTCACCACCGGCGCGTTTTTGATGATCTGACCTTCTGCCAGCACTGTGACCAACGTCCCGCGAACACTTTGAGAGTTTGACTGGAAAACGGCAACGGGAGCATGCCCGGAGCCAACCTTGCGGGTATAGTCGAGCGGCACAACTGAGAGGTCGTGGCGCGAAGGCCCGAACGGGGCTGGAGAAGGCTTGCGCATCGACCTAGGCCGCTAATCGCTGGAACCGCTGCGTGCTCGAAAATGCATTAATCCGGGGCGCTGGTGTCGACGGGGCCGTCGATATCGGGCTCGTCGCTGAGACGCTGCTGTTCTATCGGTCGACCCATTTGCTTGTCGACATGGCCTCCCTCCCGGCTCTTTGCGTTCAATTGGGGCCGGACGGACTGTTGTCGCTATTGCGATGGCCGGAAGTCACCGCTTCGTATTGCCCGGACACTCCGACGGTCCTAACGAATACGCAACGAGGACTATCGCAGCACGACTTCGGCCAATTGTTTTTGCACGGAGAAAGCGCAAAAAAACGATGCTCACGATCAAATCGCCTTAATCATCACTCGGTCCGGCGAATTAAACGTTCCCGTCAAAACCGTAGATCAGATCGTCGATCTCCTCAAAATTCATCGCCTGCCTCAAGATATCGGAACGATTGCAAATTCGGCGAGGGCCGATTGCGATGACCCTCACTTCGTGAGCATGGCAGCTCGCACAGTTCTCGAAACGGTGCGCCCGTCTTTCGCCATACCCAAGAACATGCAGTTTAGCGTCATAAATCTTGGCGGCGAGTTTGCGATCGACACAAATTTGGATTTTGACGCGATAAATCGATCATCCAACGGCAACGCGATATCGGGAGCTTATATTCTGGCCCATATCGTGAGCGCCCGCGCCGATACGTACTTCGCGGCGGACTATATGAGCGAACTGGTGACCAGCCCGGCTAACTCCGCGCTGATCCGGCTTAAGCATTTCGATTTCGTGCGGCGTCGGATCAAAAGCGAAGATCAGCACGACATGTTTGAGAACGTCGTGCTCAACGATGCACGCACGGTGCGTGAAGTTCTCAATTCAAAAGAGCGCTCAATTACGGAGTTTTTCCGCTTGTTAGATGATGGAGCAAAGTTCCGAGAATGGATGCATGCGCAACATCCAGATGCCCAGCTCGTCCGCGAATATTACGATCAGGTGAACAAAAAGACTTGGATCGGAAGGCTGCCCGGGAAATCCCTTCGGTTCGTATTCTTCACTGGGGCGGGAATGCTCGCCGATATGCTTGCTCCAACGGGATTGGGCACAGCTGCAGGGCTTACCTTGGGTGCGGCAGATAGCTTGCTGGTCGATAAGCTGTTGAGAGGCTGGCGACCCAGCCAATTTATCGAAGGGCCGCTGAAACGCTTTGCCACTTGAGCCGACAACACGCATTTAATCGGCGCGCTTGGTCCCCAACTGAACGATGCATTCAGAGGAACGCGATGATCCGGCTTCAGAAATTCGTCGAACGAGGCGCCTTCGGAGAAGGTCCCGGTCGCGCCGCGTACGTGTTCGAACCGACGAAGCTCCCTGAACCGAGCAGCGGCTTCAAGTGGCAGGTCGTGGGCGACTTCATGCCTGGCGATGCCATCCTCGCGGACCCCGGGCTGAAACAAGTATTCGAGGTCGCACTGAAACATGGCTGCGCAGTGGTGGCGCGCTAGCGCCGTCGCGCGCGACCATATCGCAAGAAGCATTTCCAGCCGGGTAGAATTGGATGAAGACTGACCGCTTTCCCTATGAGACGTCCCGGTGGAGCAACCTACCGGAACAAGCCAAACGATGGTTCGAAGAACTTGAAACACTGGGCCCGCAGAACGTCCGGGCCAGATTGGCACAAACCGACGCCGGTTCTGCCGGTACCATTGCGATCGGCGAAATGCAGGTTTTGACGATCGGCTTCGCGCAGGAATGGTTGGCGTGGCATGACCAGAAGCGCGACGCCCTGGAAGCCGAGAGGCACAGTCAGCATGTGTTCTGGACACGTTTTGCGGCTTGGGCCGCGACTGTCGCCGCGGCCTCCGCGGTAATCGTCTGTGCGTGGACGATCTTCCACAAATAACGCTCACGTGCAAAATGAACCAGATTTTCGACCCCACCAATTGGGACTTGCTGTCCTTGCTGAAGACGGCGGTCGGAACTGGGATAGGAACGGCCGCCGTGCAGGGCGGCATCGCCCTTTACCGAGAACGCACGCTGAAGAACGAGCATGCCGCCTACCTCGCTTTGCGGCTGGCGGTGCTCTTGGAGGCATACGCTTCCGAGTGCTGCGATTTCTATTCCGACAATGCCAATGCCGAGCAGCTGCCTAATGAACCCTATCCCTCTTGGAACACGAAGCTGCCGGACCTGCCCGAATATCCTGACGACACTGAGGCCTGGCGGACGCTGGACAAAAAGCTTCTAGCGAAATGCTTGAATTTTCCGAATCGAGTTCATGCCAGTCAGAACGCTATCGCCGCATGCGGCGAACACACGATGGACGATCTCGACGTAACGTTGGACGAACAAGCATCCGCGCGCGGCGCCGAGGCTTGGGAGATCGCGTCCGCGCTCCGCGAAGCATATAGGCTCGATCGAGCAGAGATCGTCTTCGACTACTACAGCGTCCTCCAAAAGGTTCTGAAACAGTCACGGGAAGAGCGCAAAAACGAGAGGAAAGCCAATGGTCCTTCCTCAGCGAGCTTTCTGCCCGCGAGAAGGATCTCCCGGCCTAACAGAGGAAGTGCAACACATGCCCACACCAGAAAGTCTGGCTTATCTGACAGCTTCGAATGCTGTTCCACTGGTCGGCGCAGACGGAAAGATGATCGCGCTTCAATTCACGCTGGGGAACGGCAAGATTGTCAATATCGGACTTGATGTTGATGCCGGCGCGCGGCTTGCGCACGACATGGCAACCGCCCTTTCAGCAAGCGTTAAAAGCGCAGCCCCTGGAGGGCTCGGCTTCACAAGAATGACGCCGGTCACTCGGGTGCAGGCGCACCCGACCGATCAACCTGAGGAGATCGCCCTCGGACTGATCGATCGGACCGGCCTTGCTCACTATTTCGTTCTTCAAAAGCAGACCAGCAGCGAACTTCGTTCCTCGCTTCGATCCGCTGAAAGCATAGCGCGCGTGGGGGTTCAACTTCCAAAAGCGTAAAGCGACCCGCGCCAAAGCGCTGCCTCGATCTGGATCGCATCGTCGGAACGTCGCTGGACGAGAGCTCCGAACACTTCGGCAGCCGCTCAGTCGAAAGAGCCCGGCTAATCTGAGCGCGCGAGCCGCAGCGCGCGCTATGATCGGACCAAATCGCTTGGATCGGAAGCGCTTTTCAATCTGGCTGTGGTTTCGGTCAGAGCGGAGAGCGCAGCTTGCATTTGATCAGGCTGCGAACTGAGCGTCGTCTGAAAGTGTTGTCGCTGCTGCTCCATGGCGCGATCGAGCGACGATCCGTAGATCGCCGCAATCGCAATCTCCTTGGCCAAGCGCGTATAGCTCTGCCACATGAGATAGAACATCAACGGCGGGACCTCACGGTTCGCAAGCATCTCATAGCAGCGCGGTCCCGCATTTTCGATCGCCCACCATTGCTGCGCGAGCACTACGAGACGCCGGAAGACTCGTCTCGTTCCGCTGAACTTGTGAGGGTCGACGCCGCCGAGGAAGGCGCAATGATCGAGCCAATTCAGGCCCGCTGTGATTGCAGTCGGATAATCGACAACGGGAACGCCCTTGAAGTCGACGACCGTTTCTTCGTGGGGAGGCTGCCTGAGAAAGGCATCCATCATTTCGGGCTGGCGCACGGCGCTAACCAAAAGCTCTACGTCGCGACTCGGCACCATCATCACGTAGCGGCACGCTTCGAGCCGGGTATGCTCCCAAATTGCCCGAACGTTTCCATCGGCGTCATTCAGGGTGCGTTTACATGCCGGATAGACAAGTCGCCCCTCATCCGTCTCTTTCAGGTACCATGGAAGCAGCTTGTCGAGAGCTGACAGCAGCGCCAAAGGCTCGAGATTGCCTAGAGCCGCTTCGGCCGAAGGCGGAGCCGGCTTCTTTGATCGTCCCCATCCCAACATTGTAGCTGCCCCCGGTCACGCTCCACCGACGCCGATTACAGCGGGGCTTGCCGCAGGCCGCAAGGCCCGCCCGAAGCCGTGCGCGCCAGTCCAGCCGGCTTCCGGTCCAGACATCGACGATGGCGCCCGCCGCGGTCGTTTCGATCACGGCCTCGATCGCGAGCGGGGCTGCGTGGTGCGTTATTTCGGCCTGGGGCTTGGCTTTCATGGCCTTTGGTCCCTCTGGCGCGTGGGCGGGGCCGCTAAGGGCCAGTCGCGCGCATCTTCGGCAGATTGCCATTCCAGGCATGGCGCCAGGCGCGGGCCGCGGCGTCCGCTTCAGGATGGGGGCCTCGTTGCCGCGGTTCATGCAATTGGCGATCTCGGTCGCCATGGCATCGTCGATCGCCGTACAGATCGGCGAGCTGTCAAGTCGGCGATAGACCCGGTGCCGATTGCGGTCACTGAAGCGTATCGCTGCCCTGCTGATCCAGTCGCGGCAGCCGGCATGGGCGCTCGAGCGTCATTCCCCGTCAAATCCATCAGGTTGGTGCAAAATGTTTCGCCGGCCTCAAGCACGGCGTTAAGCAGGAGCTCAACGATGCGGCGCGCTGGCATCCTGTGCCGCTGCGCTATGCTTGTGAGGACATCCGCGTACTGCGCTGGAACGCCGACCGCGATGCGAACTTCGCCGCGCCTTGGGCGGCCGCCGGTTCCGGTCAGGGAAATATCACGGCGCTTGCACAGTTCGAATAGGCGCGGCGCCTGGTTTGCAGCTTGCCCGATGTCCAGCGCGATTTCCTGCGCGGTCATGCTCTTGTCTTCGGCCAGGCGGCGGACCCATGCGACCCGGTCGTCGTTCCATTCGATGCGCCGGACGTTTCCGAAGTCAGGTTTCTGCATTGGCGCGCTTAGGCGTTGGCTTCGGTTGTCAGGAAGCTATGGACTGACACTGCGCCCTAGATCGGCTTCGCCCCACGCTTAGCGCGGATCGTCCAGGCGTTCCAGCACGGAATGCCTAGGGCCATGGCATCGAAATTTTGTCCGCTGGCCACCTCGGCCGCCTTTGCACAAGCTCTGTTCCGCATCTACCTCCCGTGGCTCAAGCCTGAACCCTACCAAAGCCGATCGCACGCGCACCTCAAAGACCTCGGGCAATTTCCCGTCGAACCGTAGTTGGCGGTCTTGCCGCTCTGCCGGTCACTGCAACGGCAGCGGCGGCTATCGAGCTGGACCCGGTCTTTGCCACGATTGAACGCCACCGCCAGCTGTCGGATCGCCTTTCCGCCGCGACGGCCGTATCTGCGAAGCTCATGGACGGCCCCGAATTCGAGGCAGCGGATGCGATCAGCGCCGCGAGAGCCGAAGACCTTGGGGAATATGCGGACACGCTGCTCCGCACAGAACCGACAACGATGGAGGGAGCTGTGGCGCTGACCCGCTACGTCGCTGGCTTGGGGGCGTGGCAGCTGCCGGACGACGACGATGAAGGCGATGTCGCCGACACTCCAAATAACTGGCAGAAGGTGTTCCTGGACACGCTGGCGGACGCGCTCGACAACATTCGCGTGACAGGCTGAACCCACCGGGTCAGCATGACCGTCTGGTGAAGCGAAGGGGATCGATCGGCGCTCACCGACCGTCGCAGGATGGGGAGCGCCGGTTTAGTAAGCTGACCTCGGCCTTGCGCAACCCTCGGTCCACGTGCCGATTTTCATCAAAGAGGTGGATCATTTCGCGCGAAACTTGCGGCCTCGTCCTTCCGAGTAGCGATTTTCGGGTCGTTCATCGAAGCAATGCGACTAGCAGGGCGCGCGACATCGCGCCTAAACCCAAGCTGGTCTAGCAGAAATCCAGCGGATCAGGCCCGTCAAACGCCGCTGATCGTCATGGTTGCAATGTTACCATACTTCGCCGACCGGCTGGGAGAGCAATATGGTCTACGCATGTCGCAACACGATCATGGTTATCGCTTTTATCGCAGTCGCCAGCGTCAGCATCTTGTGGGATCTGAACGGCTACATCGCCTGCGGCCTTGCGCTGGCGGCTTCAGTCGCTGCCGGCTTTTGCGTCGAGCGCGCCTTCATCAACCGGTCCCATCGCGAGATGATCAGCCTCCACGGTGCGGACTGGCAGGTTGCGGGCGGCGAGCGCGAGGGACCGGCCTCAACGGGGAAGGCAAAGGAATGACAGTCGGCCCGAGCCTCACCAAGTTCAAGGCGCCCCACCCGGAGGTGCTCGATTGCCAGGTTTGCTGCGGTCGCCCGGTCATGATCCGCGGGGTTACGGGATGGCACCTTCATTGCGAGGCGTGCGCGCGCCACGGCATGCTGATCTCGACCAAGAGCTTCGCGACCATCGAAGAGGCAGTGGCCGTTTGGAACGGCGAAGAGCTAGCCAAAACGAAACAAATGACCCGGCGCCGCACACTTGCCGCGCGCGAGCATCCGCGCCAGGCTATCCAGGAAGCCAGCGGCGTCACTGTATCCGGCGAACAGATAAGGATCACGGCGCTACATTTGCGCCCCCATGCCCCGGCGATCGAGGCGCTGCGCGCCTGGTACGGCATGCAAACAAGCGTCAATACCGTCGCGCTCTACAATGCCGCAGCAGCGCTGTTCGGCTCAAACTTCGACCCGGCCGAATACCACGACGTCGAGTGAAGCCAAAAAGCACCCCCGGGGCGGCCGCAATCGTCGCCAACTTTGGCGACGATACAGACCGCCGTCGTCGTAGTCGTTGGGCAAAAGCGCCCTGTCATCGTTTCTTCTTTCGGGCCGCTCTCTCGCGCGCGTATTGTTCGCGCGATTCCTCGCTGAGGCTGGCGAACGTCTCCGACTGGTCCCAATGCCGAATGAATGAGCCGCGATCGTTTGGCCGAATTTCTCGAAAAGTGTCCACTGGCTAACAGGCAAAAGGAAGAAATCAAAAAAGGCGTCGGAAAACGAAGCTCTTGGTGATATGCCCGCCGAGGTCAGTGTTGCCGATCTCGGCGACATAAATCCTGCGCAATAGCGCCTAAGATCGCGCAATTTATGCGCGAGCTGCCGCCTACGGCGCGAGTCTGCAGCTCGAGGGCGTGATATGCCGATATCGTAACCTGTCTTTCGACTGTCGACCGATCGGCCAGTAGGCCGGTCGACCGCGCAGAGCAAGCCGAAGGACAAAGAGCGCAAAACAACCGCCTGCCTGCTTTTGTCACGGCATGCCCATCGACCCGGTCTCTCCGTCAATTTCGTGTAACAAACCCAAACTAGAGGCTGCGAATGGTCAGCATCTCGCCGAGCCCTCGTTTCGAGCATGCTGATCAGAAACGCGGTCGAAATGATGATGGATTGATTGGCAATCGGATGCTCCCTTCAATCATTGCACTTCTTCGCCCAAGCCTGCGAACCAAGATTGCCATGCTTGGAATAGGGGGCGTGCTCGTCACAGGGGCGACTTGCGTCCTTGGGCTCAATTATGTCGCTCAGGTTCAGCGGGAGGCAGATCAGAGCATTCACCTTCGTGCTCGCCTGGCGGCGATTTCAGAAGCGTTTCTTGAGTCGCAGCAGCTTGCACTGGAGTTTTTGCGCAACCACGATGAAGCGCTGATCGCGCGCCACGCCCAAGGCATCAGGAAGGAGCTGGCCGGCCTCGATCAGATCGAGGAGTATGTTGCCTCCTTGCCGGAGGGCGATCCCCTAAAAGACGTATCGTTCCTGCGCGCCGGAATTGGCCTTTATGCAACACGTTTCAACAACATCGTTTCAGCGCAGCGCGTGCTCGGGTTCGCCGAAAATGATGGCCTCCAGGGCAAGCTGCGCAACGCCGTGCATCAGGCCGAATCCTCCCTTACGCAGATCAATCAGCCGCAGCTAACTGTGTTGATGCTGATGATGCGACGACACGAGAAGGATTTCATGCTGCGGCGTGAGGAGAAGTACGGCGATGAGCTGGATAAGCGCGTCGCCGAGTTCGAGAGCGCCCTTGCTGCTTCGGAGTTGGCGCCAGCCGCCAAGTCGGAACTGAAGAAGCTTATCGAGTCCTACCGGTCGAGCTTCGTGGCGTTCCTGGTTGCGCAACAAGCATTGGATGACCAGGTTGAAGATCTCGGACAGATCTACGGCCGGAATCGTCCTCTGCTGTTGAAAGCGATCGCGGCAGCTGAGGCCAGCGCTGCCGCTGCGGAAGAGCGCGCGTCGCGGTTTCGCCAGATGCTCGGCTGGGGAATTGGGCTTGCCACGCTCGTCATCGGTTTCGTTGCCATCCTTGTCGGGCAGACAATGGCCCGGCTGATCACACGCATGACCAAAGCGATGCGCCAACTGGCGGCCGGCCAGTTCGAGGTGACTCTACCCGGACTTGGCCGTTCGGACGAGATCGGTGAGATGGCGCAGGCCATGGAATCGTTCAAGCTTAAATTGAGTGAGAAGGCGCAGGCCGAGCTTGTCGCGAATATGGAACAGGACCGCTTGGCGGGGATGCGACGGAAGGCGGAGCTTGAGAACCTTGCAAGCACGTTCGAAGGTGCAGTCAGCGGCGTCCTCGACACACTCTCATCCGCCTCGACTGAACTCGAGGCGTCCGCTCGCAGCCTGGCGGACACGGCGCACGATACACAGGAAGTCTCTGACAAGGTGGCTTTAGCGTCGGAGGAGACCTCAGGCAATGTTCAAGTTGTCGCTGCACGTACCGCCGAGTTGATGGCGTCCGCTATGGAGGTTGGACGCCAGGTCGAGCAATCTGCAGAAATTGCCAAAGGAGCCGTGCGTCAGGCCGAAGAAACCGACCGAAGGATAAAGCACCTAGCGGCCGCGGCGCTAAAGGTTGGCGGCGTGGTTGAGCTGATCGCCGCAATCGCCAGGCAAACAAACCTTTTGTCTCTCAACGCAACGATCGAGGCTGCGCGTGCGGGCAAGATCGGCAGCGGCTTTGCTGTTGTGGCGCACGAGGTAAAGTCGCTGGCAACACAGACAACCAAGGCGACCTCGGACATTGCAGAACAAATCGGAGAGATCCAGGCGGCCACAGAGGAGTCAGTTACTGCGATCGCGGAGATCGGCAGCAGCATCGGCAGGATCTCACAAATCGCTTCGACGATTGCTGCTGCGATCGAAGAGCAGGGTACAGCAACTCGACATATTGCGCAGAATATTCAACGTGCGGCAGAAATGTCGACGCAGGTCGCCAGTAACATCCGCCAGGTTGCAGGGAGCGCCTCGAGCACAGGGGCATCATCCTCGCAGGTACTGACTTCTGCGAATGCGCTGGCCCAAAGCAGCCATCGTCTCAAGCTGGAGGTCGATGGCTTTCTCGCCGGGGTCAGGTGTGACCATCTGAAAGTCCTGCAGAACTAGATGTGATGTGATTATTTGCTCTCATTGGGGTCTCAGAATGCCTACCTATCTTGCGTCGTATGATTTGAAGGAGACCAAGCCTGATCCGCACCCGACCTTTCTGAAGCAAGCAGCGGCGCAGGGCTGGAAATTGTGGATCCTTGGCTCAAACAACGTGCGGTATCGGCTTCCAAACACAACGCTGGTCGGCACATTTGACAGTTTGGCCGTTGCCGAGGCCAGGCTCGAAGCGGCCCGCTTGGCAACAGAGAACGAAATGGGCGGCACCGTCACGACGAGGAAGTGGATTGTTGCGGAATACGGACCCACTCGGTTCAATTCTGACGAGCGGCAGAGCGCCTAATGCCGCCGGAGTTGGTGCATCTAATCCTCGGTCTTTGCTTCGTCGGCCTGGCGTCAGGGCCGGCTGCGAGAACGGTGGTACGCGGGGGATCGAGCAAGCTCGCCACCACCTGCGTCGATGACAGCGCGGGGAAGGCGGCATAGGGTAGCGACCGAATTCGGCCAGCTCTGGATGCACCTTTCCGGCTTGACGACAAAGCGTCTTATCTCCTCTTTAATCTGTCGCGACGCGTTCGGTGAGTGTCAAAACGTTCTTTGCTCATCTCGTCTCTCCTTTATGTACGGTCCAGCGTCCGTGCCGGCGAGCGGAGAGGCGGGCGCCGCGCCCGTTAGTTCGCGCCGCGCGCGAGGGCTTACCCGCCTTGCGGCGGACGGAAATCCGCGTCAGATCAGCCGATTGCATGGCCAGCGGATGTTTAGAAGAGATCAAGGCGCGCAAGAACAGACAGAAATATTGAGTTAGAGTTATAGGGATCGCGCTGTCGGCCATGCCTGTCCCGTGCTCGGGGTCTATTTCGGTCAGCTTCTCGAAAGCTAGCCCTGGTAGTTGTGATCCTTTTCGGCGACCTTGTGAAGGTAAGGCTGGCGTGGACGCGAACAACTTTGATCCATTCGATGTGTCAGGCCGGCCGGACGCGCATCACGCCATGTTGCAGCAAGAGCAGGCGCGACAGGCCGGGCAAGATGACTTTGAGCAGTGGTTGGCCGAGGGGCGCCAGGTCAATGCCGCTCCGGCCGCGGGCCCAACTCCAGACCCCCGCTATCCTCATCTAACCGAAAAAGACCGAACCCTCATCGACGCGGCAGCCGAGCATTTTGCGAAGAATTTACAGTCAAACACGGTCGGCACTTATACTTGGGCTCTTCGCGTGTTGGGAAATCACCTTGGGTCTCGGAGCCAGACGATTGATGCGCTGGATCACGATTCTTTAGTCTGGCACGCTAATGCGTTCTTTCCCACCGATGGATCAATGGTTACCGCATTGAATGCGCTTCGTAAGTACCGCGAGCCCAGGGCTTCAGATGGCTGCCGACGCTACGTTCCTTCTGTAGAGGATGCGAGCCTGATCGAGGCAGCCATCCGCGCAGCTGCTGGACGTCGAAAATGGACGCCTAGTACCGCCGAGAACAATGAAAAGATTCTTCGCAGATTGGCGAAAAGTCTCGAGTCTCGGGGGCAAACAATTGCTGCGCTCGATCACAATTCCCTGGTCGCTTACGTTAAGAAGTTCTTCGGGGATGACGTGAAAATGCCCTCCGTGTTGGAGGTGCTTCGCGAGTACCGTGAGCCCGATATTTTAGCTGCTCGTGCCCCTCGCCGAGAGGATGAATATATTCCATCTAGGGAGGACAAGAATCTCATCGATAGTGCGGTTCTTGCCAGCGGGCGCCCCGAGCATACCGTCAAACACTATACAGACAAACTTTACAGGTTTGCTGGAGTGCTCAAAGATGAAGGCCAAGGAATTGCTAAGCTAGATCACGAGTCTCTGATCAGGCGGGCGAAACGCTTATACTCAAGCAACAAGAATCTAATCACCGGGCTGAACATCATCCGCGATTACCGCAACGCGCAAGGCTCGGCCGCGGGCAGCTCTCGACACGCGGAGGCTCTGACGGTGCAGTCACCGGTGCCAAGTGTCAACTCAGAGGAGCTTCTGCGACGGCTGGATGATCAACCCGTCCCCTCGTGGTCGATTTACGATCCGGCGGAGCTTCGGGATGCCTCGGAAACTGGCCAGCTGCCAGCCGAAAGTTTGGACACAGCAGAGCTTTTGGAGATTTTGGCTTCACCCACGCATTCGCCGGCGGACAGCGTTGATCAGCCAAGCCCAGCGATACTCTTGCCAGTCCAGGCTGTCTCTCCTGAGGAGACTTGGCGGAGAGCGGATAAAGTTGGCCAGCTACGGACTGAAAGTTTAGACACAGCAGAGCTTTTGGAGATATTGGCTTCACCCACCCATTCGCCGTCGGACAGTGTTAATCAGCCAAATCCTTCGCCGCTGTGGGACATCGGGGCATTGACCTCCGGTCCGGCAAGTCTCCCGGTTCACGCGCCGCTTGCGGTGCCGGATCTAGATTTGTACCTTCCCCAGAACTGGCAGCACGGCGACCAGTGGGCGACAGAAGACTTCATGCACGGAATGCGCTTGCATAACGTGCTGCCAAGCGTGGCTGAGCCGCAGACAAATCTCACCATTCAAGGCGTGAACTACACGGCCACTGTCGGGCACCCAGGCTGGGAGCGCGCGATTTTTCTCCGCCGAAGCTGAATAAAGCGCAGCTATTGTTGACGTTCATGCTACCATTTCCACGTATCGGGGCTCGTGTCAGTTACAAGCACCCCGATTCCGTAGCCGCTGATGGTAACAGCCGCGTAGGTAAGTTCAGCTGGTACTCTCTGCCTCGCTCTGACCAGCGCCAATAATCCCGATTACCACCGGACGGGAAAAATTGCTTTCGCGGTGAACTCTTGCCAGGCTCAAGACCATTGACGTCGAGCTTGATCTCGTTGCGGCTGCTTTTCCACAGGACATGCCCCTTGAGCTTTTCATCGGTCAGATTCACCACGAAAAATTCATGCCTTCCTCCGCCCGTCATTGCTCCCTTTTCGCCTTCTCTTTCCTTCTCATCATCAAGCTTCATGGCCTCTCCTCCGCGTGAACGGCAGATTCCTCGGAGTTTGATAACAAGATGCCGTGCCTCAACTATCTGATTTGGTGGGCTGACAGTCACATCCATCCCGCACTTCGCGGATAGGTCTCGCGCATCTCACAACGGCGACATTACTTCGCCCGACGTGAGCGGCATTTGTGATGGGGCAATGCGTATGGCTGTGCATGGGCGCAGAATGCGAGATGCGAAAGTGTTTCGGCGGCTGGAGCAGAGTTACCTGCTACAGGCTGAGCATTCGACAGGAGAGCTCGAACGAGACGGCTTACTCAATCTCGCGCGAAGTTTCGGATATGCGGCCGAGCAAATCGAAAGACGTGCGCTGCTGCGCGAGACATTGGTGATCTGCGCTCTTGCCGCGCTCGTACTATTTGGCGTCTTGTACATTCCTTAGTTGCTCCGCCACTGCCAGGCGGTGCCTTAAGCCGACCGGGAAGATCGACCACCAACATCATCACTTGATGCGGGAAGTTCGAGCGAGGCGATTGTACGTAAACCCTGATCCGCCAAATTGAGCGAATTGCTCGACCTGGGCAACGACCAGCGATACGATTGGCCGGCCGACATGTCCGTATCGTCCGTATCAACGACTACGAAATCACCGCATCCGTGGAGCCCGATACCCAGGGATCCACGGTCACCGCGTTGGCAAGATCTTCCCGGTAATGTCGAGATGGGAAACTGGAACGGTCGTCCATCGGCAGACCGAACGCGCACCCGCCGCGCAATCGGTCCGTATGTCGACGCGACCTGGAAGGTCTTATTCGATGATCGCGCGATCATTGGATGTTTTTGTGCGTCCACCGTTAACTTTGGAGAGGCAGCTTTCTTTTTTCTCTTCACCGTTGACAAATTTCTCTCGCCTTCCCAAGGAAGCGACGACTCTGGGTATGTGGGTCAGTCGACGGATCGGACTTAAGATGAGCCATATTTCGGACCCGCCTGTTCAACGCGTCACTATCCCAGTGCTGCAGCGGTGGAAGGGGGAGGGGCGGCGTGTCGTAATGACCACCGCTTACGATGCCGTGACCGCACACATTGCCGCCCCCATCGTAGACATCATCCTTGTCGGGGATAGCGTTGGCAATGTCTGCCTCGGTTTCGGTAACACGCTGCCGGTCAGCATGGCGATGATGAACCATCACCTCGAAGCCGTAGCGCGCACAAAGCCTCATGCCTTGCTTGTAGCCGACATGCCCTTTCTAAGCTTCCACCTCAGTCCCGAGGAGACGATCCGCAACGCCGGAGGCTTCCTGCAGCGAGGGGCCGACGCCGTGAAGCTCGAGGGCGGGGCCAAGCGCGCCGAAATCGTTCGCGCCTTGGTCGATTGTGAGATTCCCGTCATGGGCCATCTCGGCCTGACGCCGCAGAGCGTCAATGTGATGGGTGGTTTCAAGGTGCAGGGCCGGAACTCCGATAATGCTTTGCGTCTGCTCGACGATGCCCACCGTCTGCAGGAGGCCGGATGCTTCGCTCTCGTCCTGGAGGGTATCCCGGCCGAGCTCGCCGCCCGAGCGACTGAGTCCCTGACAATACCGACGATTGGAATCGGGGCGGGCCCCAGCTGTTCCGGCCAGGTGCTTGTGTTCCACGATGTGCTTGGCTTAACTGAAAGTCGTCGGCCAAAATTCGTTCGCACCTATGTCGAGGGTTTTCGGCTATTGCAGGAGGCGCTGTCACGCTGGGCCGCAGATGTCCGTACTGGTGCATTCCCGACGCCACAAGAATCCTATCGACTTCCCGAAGGGTTGAGCGATGCGATCGCAAACTGGGCGCCTTCCAATCCAACCTGATGTAAAGCTCAAACATGCAAACAATTACGACGGTCGCTGAGCTTCGTAGCGCTCTTGCAAAAGCTCGTGACAAACGCGTTGGCTTCGTACCGACAATGGGCTACCTGCACGACGGTCACATGGCATTGGTCGAGGCGAGTCGTGCGCGATGCGACCTCACGGTCGTAAGTATCTTCGTCAACCCCACTCAGTTCGGCCCAACTGAGGACCTCAGCACTTATCCGCGCGACTTTTTGCGCGATGAAAAGCTGTGCCGCGAGGCCGGTGTCGCGATCGTCTTCGCTCCAGATGCGCGGGAGGTCTATCCAGCTCAGTTTGAGACCTTCGTCGAACCCGGCGAACTCGCAAAGTCATTGTGCGGGGCGTTCAGGCCTGGACACTTTCGCGGGGTCGCAACCGTCGTCTGCAAGCTGTTCAACATGGTGCAGCCGGATATCGCGTTTTTCGGACAGAAGGATTTCCAGCAATGTGCGGTCGTACGCCGGATGGCGATTGATCTCAATCTTCCGATCGAGATCGTCACCGTGCCGACCGTTCGGGAGCCGGACAGGCTCGCCATGAGCAGCCGCAATCGATACCTCAGCAAAGAAGACCGGCGGCGGGCTCTTGCGATCAGTCGCGGTCTATTCGCTGCGGAGGCCGAATTTCGTGTCGGCGAGCGCCAATGCGAGAAGCTTATCGCAATCGCCAGGCGGCATTTGGATGAAGTCGACCGGCTGCAGTACATCGAGCTCGTCGATGCCGACACGCTTGAGCCGGCCTCGAGTCCCTTGCGTCATCCTGCTGCCCTGTGTGCTGCGGCCTACGTCGGCTCGACGCGGCTGATCGATAACGTAATTCTTAGGCCGGAAGTGAGCACGGAATACGCGATCAAGCTCTAGCGACGACATCGAGCGCGGGGACGCTGCGTAGCAAAAAGGCATGACCCGCAACGCGCGATGCTTACTGCTGAGCACGAGCGCGACGTCACAAGCGCATAGCGAAACAACGGCCGATTGAGCGACCACCGTCCTGTCTCTCCGATTCGACCGGTCTCGTCGTGTGGTGGTTGTGCGTTGCCTGCCGCCCGCGCAACCCACCTTTTCTGAGCGGTGCGATATCGAAACTCAGATACTAAAATTTCATGCCGTCCGTCTTCTTAAAGTAACGCAGCACGTCAGCTCGCCAAACACAAGGGTCACACCTCAGCTAGCCCGCAGTGGCCAGATCGAGACGGGAACGGATTGCCACTTTGAGAGGGCGAATCGGTGCTAACTGTCCGCAGCGCCGCCAAATGCGTGTCATCGGATCAGTCCAGTTAAATTCGTCAGACATTGGCGGCGGAGCGCAGGATTTAGGCTTCAGACGGCCATTGATCGCACTAATCAAGATCAAATTACGCTTATTGTGAGCAGCCTTGGCGACGCCCTCCAAGGGGCGGTGGCTTCGTCAAAATCGGTGCACATCAAGCGATTGCCCGGAGTCTGTGCAAGCCGGACGGCTGGACGCCGGCGGAAGTCGCAAGCCGCGTGCGCGTCGTGCTGCGCCGAAGGAAAAGCCAGGTAACGCCGACAGGAGGCGAGAATGCAAAACAGCTTCCATAATTCGGAGCATGGTTCAGCACGGTGCTGTGCGATCTGCGGTGGAAGGTTCGGTATGATCCGCTATTATTGCTGGCGAACGGCTCTTTGTTCCAAGAAATGCATCGACCGGTTCAAGGCGCGGCGGGAGGCCGATCAAAAATGGCTTCGCTGGTTGCGAGCGGCCTAATTTCCGCCGGGTACAAGCAAGATTGCATTGCATTCTTCGTTTTGGATGACTCTTGAGTAACCAACCGGGCCATAGGCGGTTGTGACTGCGAGTCCAGAAATATTCGTCGCACGGCGCTTTCGCATGTGATCTGCAGTCGCTCGAGATTGGCGCCCTTTCGAAACGCGAAGCCCGGGCAAAATCTCAGGCCGAACGGAGCACCCTAACGGGCCTATGCTATGAAATTTATCCTGGTGAATCACTGGACCCCGCACGGCGAGCGAACTTGCACGACCTGTTCTCGGTCGTTGGGTTCTGGCTACCTGCGAGATGTAGCAACGCGCAGAGAATATTGCGGCTACGATTGCTACCGATGCCGTCACTTAGTAGACCTCGCCTTCCCCTACCGCAATCCGCGTACCTTCCTTGGGCGCGATACGCAAGATCTCGTTCCTGTTGGACTCGTGGCCTTGCTGACTGCCGCTTCTTGCTGGCTCGAAGTCGGGGTCGCCACAATGTCGTGGATCAATAGAGCGACGCGTCCCGGCGAGCCCTCTAGGTCTGAAAGACCTCCGGCTTAAGCTCGGAGGTTTCGTTCAGACCGCGCGTATGGCGAAAGAAATGGCAATGTTGCGTCGCAGACACCCGAAGCGTCGCAGATAATCGGCTATGCCGATCACTTCCGCCACAAATACTGGCACTTCATTTGACGAGCCGTTCTCGACGGATGGCACCCCACTGCAGCAGCCGCAATCGCCCAACGGCAGACTCAAGTCGCTGTCTTCAAGAAGACGCTTGCGGACAAGACGGTATCGGACGACGTACGCTCATACGATCTTTCCTGGCTGCTGCATCTCATCGGTGACCTGCACCAACCGCTGCGCGCGACCTCCCGCTTCACGCACGCCGAGCTGAATGGCGACGCCGGCGGGAACGACGTGAAGATCAGGTGCACCAAATGTGGAAGCGCCAGAGAGCTCCATGCCTTCTGGGATGGGTTGTTAGGACCGACCAGCGCGCCACCACAGGATGCCATCGACGCCGCGGCGGATCTTCGTGCGGCCGATGCCGGATCGACGGACGAGAACGACTGGATTCAGGAGAGCTTCCAGATCGCCAAGACGTCAGTGTACGCGCCTCCGATCCGCGGCGGCGACGGCCCGTACAAACTCACCCAGGCTTATCAATCGAGGGAGCACAGGATCGCCAACCAGCGGATTGCGCTCGCCGGCGCCAGGATCGCGGCGATCCTGAACGATGCATTCAAGTGAGCGTCTATCTGGGGTGCTCATCATAAGTTGTTGCGTACCATGGCCCGGCATGAACATTGCTAAATGCTATTCGTGTTCACGGCTCCTTGCCGGATCATTTTGAGTAACAACGAGCATGCCGGGAGGCACGTTTTTCCATTGAGGCGTATGCCAGCGTCTTCGAAAGGAAAGTCACGGATGACACAGTGACGCGGCTCTTGTCATTTTGGCGGCCGCTCTGGCATTGGTCGCTCGCGTCGGGCGGGGACGCCGCTTCTGGAGGCGGCGGCCCCTTGCCGCGAAGGCCCCGGTTACGCGAAACATCGACACCTGCGCGACCGCTACCAGAATGGGCGCGGTTAATGCATGGCGACAAGGAGCTTTGCTCGTTAGTCTTACCAATCAAGGTTTTCGCTGTGCAATGCTCCGCGCTGCTGTCGTGATCTGCTAGATCGACCTCTGCGAGCATTGTTTGTTTGGGTGATAGATGTCGCATTCAGTCGAGTTGATCGTCAACGGCTATATTAGACTGAACGATCGTGCCGCGCTGGAGAAGCTTCTTGCGCATCGGCAGGAGCTGCTGAGGCAACTGAGGAGCGTCACCGGCATCGATCCAAGACAAACGGTCGCGCAAGTCAGCCAAGAAATCGCAATCATCGAAGCTGGACTTGCGACGATCGCGCCAGAGTGAGGAAGGCTGACCGTTCAGTGGAGCCGAGCAGCTTGGTGTTGCTGCGTCGGGTCCGTGGCCTCCACGCTGAGGCGGGCTAACTCAGCAGCGACTAGCGCGAGCAAAGTGATCCAGAGACAGGCGCAGAAAACGGCGGACAGCAGCTTACGCGCAGAAGGACGCTTTTCGACCAAACGAAGCGTCACGCCGAGTATATTGGCGCCACGGCTTCGCCTTGGGTGGACCCGGACGGGGCAATGTCCGGTGCGCCGAGCCTAGACGCCGCGCAGCGTCACCGCAATCAAACCCTTGCATTAGGCTTAATGTCGCCGCTGCAGGTTAATTCTGGAACCCTATTTTGCGTCGACATTGGCCGAAGTTTAAGCGAGGCGCGACGTTGAGGCTTGGCAACAGGATCCAGAGCGAATCTTTGCTGCAAAACCAGCAGCTCTACATTCAGATCGCGCTGGGCTTTGGTCTCGTGTTCTCAACTGAGCGCCTGCTTGGGTCGATCAAGAAGGTCAAGCGCAGTGTTTATCTGCTCAAGCTGACGCTCGATGTCCCCGCGCTGCTCAACGTCTTGGGTCAAATCAAGTTGCTCAATGAGCTTCTGCTTTCGGGCGAGCAGATTTTGAATGACTGTCGACATCTGATCTCCGTTACAGTTCTCAGGCCGATCGCGGGATGCTGCTTGTTATTCACCCTGATCCAGCGCTCTGCCGGCCGCCACAGAGCGGGTCGCGATGCTTAGGTGTCACTTCGATGGGCCTCAATGCACTCGGAAGCGCGGCCGCTGCCAAACGCAACAGCCGCGCCGCAGGGTAGACCGTAGACAAGATCGACCCGACGCCTCGCGATCCCGTTTGTAGAAGAACGACACTATCTGCTCAAAGAAGGTGGCGGCGTCTCCTTTGTGCGCGTTGGCAGTATCGGATACTCGATCTTGGGTAGGCACCCGCTCAGTGAATTAAGAAACGCAACAATATCATTGTTCTCCGTTTCGCTGAGCTTGGCGCCGAGCTGGACTTCGCTCATGATTCCCACGGCTTCCTTGAGAGTCCAAACCTGGCCCGAATGGAAGTAGGGAGCCCGCAAGGCAACATTGCGCAAGGGGGCGACGCGGAATACGTATTGGTCGCTGGGGGCCGTGGTGACCGCGAACCGTCCCTTGTCGGCCGCAGGAAGCAATTTGATATCAGGCTTTTTGATTACACCAAACGGGAAAAAATCCTGTCCCCCAATATTGATTGCGTTATGGCAGGAGGCGCATCCTTTGTCCATGAACAGCCGCAATCCCGCCTTTTGCTGATCGTTCAGAGCGTTGGCATCGCCATTCAAGTACTGGTCGAACGGAGCCGCCGGCGTCGTGAGAGTCGCTTCAAACGCCTCGAGTGCTTTCGCGAAATTGTCGAAGGTGACCGGCGGTGTATCACGCGGGAACGCTTGCTTGAACTTAGCGACATAATCTGCCATCGAATTCAACGTGCTCGTCACGTGATCCGGAGTCGCATTCATTTCGACGCTCGCCTGAACGGGTCCCTTGGCTTGTGCCTTGAGATCCGGCGCGCGTCCGTCCCAGAACTGCGCGACATTGAACACTGCATTGTAGACGGTTGGCGCCCGACGCGCCCCCTTTTGCCAGCCGTGACCAACGGATGTCGGACCAGCGTCGACGCCGCCGGTGCCGAGATTATGGCACGTATTGCAGCTAATGATCCCGCTCGCCGAGAGCCGAGGGTCGAAAAACAGCATCTTGCCGAGCTCGGCTTTCTCAGTCGTGACAGGATTGTCTTTTACCGCGGGGATAGCAGATGGGATCGGTTTGAAAAGTTGTTTGGCTGCCATCATCAAATCGTCGTTCGCAATAGCATGGGATGAGACGAGCACTAGAACGGTAGCAATAGACACCTTGCGCATCATGTGAGACTTCCGGATCTTTCGACGCCGCTACCGAACAACATTTTCTTCAGGGCGGCACTCACTACCTGATGCCTGCAACCATGCAGAAACTGAGCCAATTCTCGCGCTGCAAGTTTTCCTGCTCGATGTCGGCTTCGCGACACGTTGGCAGTAGCACGACACAAGTACGTCGGCCTCGCACGAAGCATGTCGTTTTGCCGCTCTTCGAGAGGGCAAAAAGCGTCTGTCTAACGGCATGTCAATTGCAGGGACACTGCGACATCACAGGCACCTGTCCCGCGAGGTCAGATGACACTTGCTCAATCGGATTCAAATCGATGCTCCAGACGCTACACCATGAATGCGATCCCGCCGATTGAAGCTGCGCCGCATCCGCCGCGCCGCGCCGCGCCAGCCGCGCTCCCAAGTGGCTTCGGTCTCTATCGCGTCTGGAAGGCAGGGCCTATGCCTGTCACGCCGAGATGAGGCGTCGCCGAGCTCGATAATGGCTTCGCGGCGCTCGAATAAACTTAGCTAACTGTCGGCCTGGATGGATTGGTGGCGCGCGTCTCGAGCGGCCTGCACCACGACATTTTAGGTGACTTGGCACATCCCAAGGCACGCCTTGCCCGCAAGCTGAAGGGTTACGGGGTGCATAAAAAGGTTTCTCATGTCTAAAGCGAAGCTACTTGAAATAATCAACTCGCCACCGCCGTACGGCTCAGTTGGCCAGCATACGCGGAATAGCCTTGGGTATTGGAGAGAGCGAGGTGTAAGCGAGCGCTGCCGGGCAGCGGGCTGTTCAGTGGCCACCTACGGGGTCGGGCTGCCTGACGGCAGTCACCTGGTTCGGTGTCACGGCCCTTCTTCGAATGACAATCCGACAATTGCGAGGAGAACCATGAGGCATCTATTTCGACTTTGGTCCAGTGCGCTCTTCGGCGGCGCGGCATCGCTGTTCGTCGTTGCGAGCGCGTTCGCGCAAGGTCGCCTCACCGAGCCAGCCTCACGCGTCGTTCTATGTGCCGAACACCGGAACAAGGATTGTCCAATTGATTTGCAAAGGGCAAGCTCGATGGAGAGCGGCAAGTTCTTCCCGGCTAAGAAGGGAGGGCTTTTAGACTCGACCGCGCCGACCGATGTGCAGAATGCGGCGCCACCAGAGGACGGTCACATCGCCGGCAGCAGCGTGCGCGGTGATGTGCCCTTGCTCAATGAGCAGACGCCGACGCGCTGGGAGAAGATTGCGCTGCGCTCCGGCGCGAAGCAGAAGTTCAAGTGGGAATACGGCGCGATTCACCTGACGAGGCGTTGGAACTACTTCATCACACGGTTGGGCTGGAATCCGTCCTCGCCGCTCACGCGCTCGCAGTTCGAAGTGAAGCCATTCTGCACGGTTCTGAATCCCGGCCAGCCCTTTTGGGATCCGAATGCCAACCTTATTCCCCAGGAGCCCACCGAGCACATGTGCGACCTGCCAAAGCGCACGGGCTATCACGTTATTTTGGCGGTGTGGGAAGTCGCCAGTAGCCCGATGGCGTTCTATCAGATCGTCGACGCGACGTTCGAGGAACGAAAGGCGTCGAGCGCCAGTGGCTCCGACTGACGGGGCGGAGTGTCGCCGCCGAAATGAAGCGGGCACTTGGCTGATCGAGCGCTGATCCACCACAAACAGGTGCGCGACTGCGGGTCACCTTTCGGTGGGCGATGAAGGTCATGTAACGTGCGCCTCAGTTCAAAGTAGGGCTCTTAAGACTCGGTGCGGCATCTAAGGCCTTATTCACGATCTTTGGGAAGGATTGTTTGTAGACTAAAAATTGCAGGGCGCTCCGAAATCAAGAGATGTGTACCGATCAGTTCTATTTACTTCCCTGGCAGCGCCGGGTACATCTTTGCATGGGCAGCGTAATTTCTGTTCCAGGCGGCCCTCCGAACGAAATAAGGTGTATGATGCAGGCGGGACACAAAGGGAAGGCTCCGCAGAAAGAAGTCCGCATTGGCCGCCCCCCGAAGGAGTTGGCCGCCGAAGTGGACGAGAAAATCCTCAGCGCAGCGCGAGAGCTATTTCTCGCACGGGGGCTCGCCGGGGTTAGCGTCGAGGAGATTGCACGTCTTGCTCGCGCGAGCAAGGGAACAATCTATGCGCGTTTTTCAACCAAGGAGGCGCTGTTCGCTGCGATCGCGATGCGTAACGCTGAGAAGGTGCGGGAAGGATACGAAAGCGCGGTGCCCTCTGGCGACACGCTCGAGGAGCGGCTGACGGTTCTCGGGAGCGAGATACTCAAACACGTCTTGGACGCCGATAGTGTCGATTTCATCCGTCTCGCAGCTACCGAAGCGCGCCGTTTCCCTGATCTGGCCAAGGTTGAGCGAATGATGCGCGAGCGCGGCGCTCATCACGCGGCTACCGTCTTGAAGGACGTAACTCGGTCGAAGCAGGGCAGGGCGTACGCGGCCTTCGCTCCGGAACGCCTGACTAAAACGGCCCAGTTCTTCCTGGATCTCGTCGTCGCGCCGCTAGTGATGCGGGCTGTATTCGGCGAAGACCCCAAACGGCTCAGGGGGCAGATCCGTGGCCATGTGGCGGAGAGCGTTTCGTTCTTCCTCAAAGCCTGCCGCTCTGACGAGACCGGCCGATAGCAATCCAAAGTTTCTCTATCTTTTGCGGATATTCCTCCTCGGCCGCGCGCCGTCCTCTCCTGTCTGTCGCACTCACAGTTCTCGCGAAGTCATAGCTGCCGCGACGCAAAGCCACGCAAACGGCCGGGCCAGAATGCTTAACGTTTCGCAAATCGGCGACTTTGCGCGAAATGTAACATTTGATTTCCAGGCTTTGGGATTGCGGTTTCGGAAGCTGACCCGCGAGGAAGGTAGGCCGCCGAATCTCCGGGCAGAACCGGAGGTGCGCCTGTTGCGGAGATGATGCGGCGTTCAAAAAATAGAACCTCACGGTACGGTTGATTGACAGGCGGACATGCGCACAATATCCGTACCGAACCGTACGGTTCCATATTGGATGTCGGGGAAGAGTGTCAGTTTGGGTAATCATGAACATTGGCTGGGAGCACGGCGCAACGAAAGCTCCGCGATTGTACGGTGTCCCTCCATATGGCGGCACCAACGCGCGCGCCATTTGGCAGGCATCGTTGCCCCTGCTTTTTTGCTCGCCTCTTGCGCGGTCGGACCGAACTTCGTTGCGCCCGAGGCACCGGCCGTCGATCGCTACACGCGGGAGCCTCGCCTGGCCTCGACGGACAGCACCAAAACGCGAGGGGGCAATTCGCAGTCGTTCTCCCCGGGAAGCGATGTCTCCGGCGTGTGGTGGACCCTCTTTCGTTCGAGGAAGCTCACGGCATTCGTCGAAGAAGCCGTTCGCAACCATCCCGATATTCGGTCCGCCGAATTCGCCCTGCGCGCCGCTCGGGAGTCCGCGCTCGCCGAAGAGGGCACCTTGTTTCCGCAAGTGAGCGGGTCGGGATCGACGGCACGCGAGCAGGGGCCGCTCTACAAGCTCTTCAACACGTCGGTCAGCGTCTCCTACGCACTCGATCTCTGGGGTGGCACGCGCCGGCAAATCGAGGCGCTCGAGGCGCAGGCCGACTACCAAGCGTTCAAGCTGGAGGCGACCTACCTGGCGCTGACCACGAATGTGATCACTGCGGCGATCACCGACGCCTCGCTGCGGGACCAGATCTCCGCGACCGAAGAGATCGTCAAGGCCGAGACGGATCAGCTGGCGCGCATCCAGCATCAGTTCGACATCGGCGCGGTCTCCAAGTCCGACGTGCTGGCGCAGGAATCGACGCTTGCGCAGGCCAAGGCGACGCTGCCGCAGCTCCAGAAGCAGTTGGCGCAGCAGCGCAATCAGTTGATGGCCTATTTCGGGCGGCTGCCGAGCGAAGATCGCGGCGAGCATGTCATGCTTGCCGAGCTGCGTTTGCCTGGACAGCTTCCAGTGTCGTTGCCGTCGGACCTCATTCGTCAGCGTCCGGATATCCGCCAGGCCGAGGCGACGCTGCATCAGGCGACCGCGACCGTCGGTGTCGGTGTCGCAAATCTTTTGCCGCAGATTACGCTGTCCGGCAGCCATGGTGCGAGCGGAACGGGCAAGCTGTTTTCGCCCGGAACAATCGCCTGGGACGCGACCTCCAGCATCACGCAGAAGCTGATCGACGGCGGCGCGCTCTATCACACCAAGGAGGCCGACGTGGCGCTGTTCGAGCAGGATATGGCGGCCTACAAGAGCACTGTGATTGCCGCGTTCCAGAACGTCGCAGATTCGCTGCGCGCGATCCAGTACGACGCCGCGACGCTAAAGGCCCAGGCCGGAGCGGAGAGGGCGGCATCCGACAGCCTTTCGATGTCGATCGAGCAGTTCAAGACCGGCGCAGTCCCTTACGCTAACGTCATCACCGCCCAGCAATCCTATCTCAACGCGCGGATATCGCGCATCAAGGCGCAGGCGGCGCGCTTGGCCGACACCGCGGCCCTGTTCCAGGCGATCGGCGGCGGCTGGTGGAACAGAGCCGACCAGACGGCCTATGCTTCGCCTCGCGCCAATCCCGGTTATTTCGCCGGCCCCAACCGTTCAACCCAGGAAGCAGTGCGATGATGAAGCGCATGATGATCATGCTGGCCGTTATGGCCGTCCTGTTCGGCGGCCTCTACGGCTTCCAGACCTTCAAGGACATGATGATCCGGAAGGCGATCGGCGCCATGACGAACCCACCGCAGACCGTCTCCACCGTGGTTGCTGCGATGGCGGCCTGGCGCTCCACCCTTTCCTCGGTTGGTACGCTGCGCGCCGTCAATGGCGCCGATCTCGCGCTGCAGGCTTCCGGGATCGTGCAGAATATTCAGTTCAGCTCCGCAGACGAAGTGGCGGAAGGCCAGCCGCTGCTTCAGCTCGTCGCGACCGACGACGTTGCCAAATTGCAGTCGCTGCAAGCGACCGCCGAGAACTACGCGATTGTGGTCAAGCGCGACGAGGAGCAGATCAAGTTCAGCGCCGTCAGTCAGGCCGCACTCGATAGCGACAGGGCCAATCTGAAAAATGCCAGAGCCCTGGTCGAGCAGCAGAGGGCTATCGTCGAGCAGAAGACGCTCAAGGCGCCGTTCGCCGGGCGGCTCGGGATTCGCGCCGTCGATATCGGCCAGTTTTTGAGCGCAGGCACGACCATCGTCACCTTGCAGAGCCTCGATCCGATCTACGTCGATTTCTTTCTGCCGCAACAGGCGCTGGCTTCGATCGTCGTCGGCCAGGACGTCACCGCGACGGTGGACGCCTTTCCAAGCGAGCGCTTCATGGGCCGGATCTCGGCGATCAACGCTAAGGTCGATAGCGGCAGCCGCAACATCCAGGTCCGGGCCACGATCGGGAACAATCCGGCGCGACTCCTCCCCGGCATGTTCGCAAAGGTGGAGATCGACGTCGGCAAGCCCGAAGACATCGTCACCATTCCGCTCACCTCGATCGTCAACAACGCCTATGGCGACCTCGTCTACCTCGTTGACAATCTGCACGACGGGCAGGGCGCCGCGCGGCAGATGTTCGTTAAGACCAGACCGGCGAAGGGCGACCGCATCGCCGTGATCGACGGCATCAAACCCGGCGAGATCGTGGTGATCGCGGGCCAGATCAAGCTGCGCAATGGTAGCCCGGTTAGAATCGACAATTCCCACGTACCGCTCGCCGAGGCGGCACCGACCGTGGTCGACCAGTGAACGACGCACGAGCAACAAGAGCCGAGACTATGCGCTTTACGGACATCTTCATCCGTCGCCCAGTGCTAGCCCTTGTGGTGAGCGCGCTGATCCTGGTTTTCGGACTGCGGTCGATGACCTCGTTGTCGATCCTGCAATATCCCCGTACTCAGAACGCGATCGTTACGGTGACCACAGCCTATGCCGGCGCCGATTCCGACATCATCACCGGCTTCATCACCACGCCGCTGGAGAACGCGATCGCACAGGCGAACGGTATCGATTACATGAATTCCAGCAGCACCACCGGTATCAGCACCATCACGGTGAACCTGCGGCTGAACTACGACTCCGGCAAGGCGATGACGGAGATCAACGCGAAGGTCAATTCCGTGCTCAATCAGCTTCCGACTGGCACCCAGCAGCCGACGCTGACACTGAAGGTGGGCCAGACCATCGATGCGATGTACATCGGGTTTGCGAGCCAGGTGCTCGCTCCCAACCAGATCACCGACTATCTGACCCGCGTGGTGCAGCCCAAGCTGCAGGCTGTGCCGGGCGTCCAGACTGCCGAGTTGATCGGCGGCAAGAAGTTCGCCCTGCGTGCCTGGCTCGATGCCGATAGGCTCGGCGCCTATGGGCTGACGGCGAGCGACGTCTCCACCGCAATGTCCGGCAACGACTATATCGCCGGTCTCGGTTCGACCCGGGGACGGCTCGTCCAGGTTGATCTCTCGGCCACGACCAATCTTCATTCGCTCGAGCAGTACCGCAACCTCGTCATCAAGCACGTGAACGGCGCGATTGTCCGCCTCAAGGACGTGGCGAATGTGACGCTGGGCAACGACGATTATGACAGCTCGGCCAAGTTCAACGGCCGGACGGCGGTCTACCTCGGCATCCAGGTGGCGCCGAGCGCGAACCTGCTCGAGGTCATTAAGGGGGTGAAGAGAGTCCTTCCCGATATGAACGCGAACCTGCCGAACGGTATCACGAGCGAGATCCTCTACGACTCGACGGAGTTTGTGAACAGTTCGATCGACGAGGTCGTCCATTCGCTGGTCGAAGCAGTTGTCATCGTCACCTTCGTCGTCTTCATCTTCCTCGGCTCGTGGCGGTCGGTGTCGATCCCGGTGATCGCAATCCCCTTGTCCCTGATCGGCACCTTCGGACTAATGCTGCTGATGGGATTTTCGATCAATCTCTTGACGCTGTTGGCCCTTGTGCTCGCGATCGGCCTCGTCGTGGATGATGCCATCATTGTCGTCGAGAGCGTGCATCGCCTGATCGATCAGGGCGTTTCGCCCGTCGAGGCGGCGATCCAATCGGCCCGCGCCCTCGGCAGCCCCATCATCGCAATGACGGTGGTTCTGATCGCAGTGTACGTTCCGGTCGGCTTCCAGGGCGGTCTTACGGGCGCTCTGTTCACGGAATTCGCCTTCACGCTGGCCGGGGCGGTCACCGTGTCGGCGGTCGTCGCGCTGACACTATCACCCATGAACTGTGCCTGGCTGCTGCGACGGACAGAGCCGGGTGGTGCGAACTGGGAGGCGCGCCTGGTTCGCAGGATCGATCACGCGCTCGAGTGGCTGACCGCCGCCTACCGCCGGCGCCTCGAATCCATTTTTGACACCAAGGCCGTCGTGGTGGTGTTTGCGCTGCTGCTGCTCGCCGGCATTCCGTGGCTCTATGCGAACTCGAAGAGCGAACTTGCGCCCGACGAGGATCAAGGTGTGATCCTTACGATGACAAATTCGGCGCCCTCAGCCACGCCTGAGCAGCGCCAGTTCTACGCGCAACAGCTTTACAATCTCGTCTCAAAGCGCCCTGAAACCGGGATCGTATTCCAGATCGACACGCCCTCGCAGGCGATCGCCGGTTTGGTGCTCAAGCCATGGGACAAGCGTAATGTGGCCACCGGCACGCTTCAGCCTGAATTCCAGGACCTGCTCAACAGTATCGCGGGCACCCGGTCGGTAGCCTTTCAACCGCCGCCACTGCCGGGCAGCAACGGCCTGCCGATCCAGTTCGTCATTGGCACGACGGGCTCGTTCAACGAGCTCGACGAGGTCGCCCAGAACTTCATGGCGGAGGCGCGCAAGACTGGGCAGTTCATCTTCCTCGACAGCGACCTCAAGATTGACAAGCCGAAGAGCACCGTCGTGTTCGACCGCGACAAGGCCGGCGATCTCGGGCTGAAGATGAGCGATCTCGGCGGCGCGCTGGCGACCATGCTGGGCGGCAATTACGTCGAGTATTTCAGCCTGGACGGCCGCTCCTACAAGGTGATCGCGCAGGTCCGGCAGAACGACCGCCTCACCACCGAGCAACTGCTGAGCTACCAGATCCGCACCGGCAACAACACGATGGTGCCGCTCGCGACAGTTGCCCACCTTGACAATAAGGCCGTTCCGCAGGCGCTCAACCATTTCCAGCAGATCAACGCTGCGACAATTTCTGGGGTTGCGATGCCGGGCGTCGCAATGGGCGATGCGCTCGCGACCTTGAAGGCTCTGGCAAAGTCCCTTCCGGCGGGCTACTCGACCGACTTCGCAGGCGCCTCCCGTCAGCTCGAGCTGGAATCGGGCGGCTTCGTCACCATGTTCATGTTCGCGTTGATCATCATCTATCTTTCGCTTGCCGCGCTCTTCAACAGCTTCGTGGACCCCGTCATCATCCTGATATCGGTACCGATGTCGCTCGCCGGCGCGCTGATTTTCATCAGTATTGGAATCGGCGGCGCTAGCATCAACATCTACACTCAGGTCGGGCTCGTCACCCTGATGGGGCTCGTCAGCAAGCACGGGATCTTGATGGTTGAGGTGGCCAACGAGTTGCGCGCCGAGGGGAGGAGCCGCACGGGGGCCATTATCGAGGCGGCCACCATCCGGCTGCGGCCCATCCTGATGACGACAGCGGCCATGGTGCTGGGCGTGCTGCCGCTGGTCACGGCGAGCGGCGCCGGCGCGGTGTCCCGTTACAATATGGGCCTTGTGATCGCCACAGGCCTCTCGATCGGAACGCTCTTCACCCTGTTCGTGGTGCCGGTCGCCTACGCGCTAATTGCCCATCGTGGGCGGGAGGGCGCCGCAGAGACTTCGAATTGAAGCGCACTGGTAGCGTCGGTGAACTCGTGAGGACGGATAAGGGGCCAGCTCGGCCGTTTCGGCCAATTCGTCGCGATGCCTGAAGGCTAAGGCGTCATGATACCGCGCTTGCTTGAGTGGGTCCCTTGGACGATCGGCCGACACCGCTTGCGGCCTTGCGCAAACGCGCTCGAGAACGGCCAGATCTACCGGGGGAATCGATTGCAATTCATCATTCATCCTGCTGTCGGATGCGCTGGGCGTCTCCATCCCGGTCGACGTGATCAACCATCCGGTGCCCGAGGCGCCACCGACACGACCTCATTCTAAACGAACTGAAGCGCGCCGCCCCGCCGGCGCCGCGACCCGCGCTGGGAAGCGACCCCCAAGGCCATGCGAAGGAAGGCTGGAACGTCCTGCTGCCTGCGGATTTCCTGAACCCGTCCTTCGAAGGGATGTCACCGGAGATGATGCCGTGATCTTGGTCGAACGCCTCGAAAAGATCGCTACCGACGTTTCCTTCCAGCCGGCCTCGGTCGAGCGCATCATCCGGCTGATCGACGTGCTCCACTAGATCGCGAACGACCGCGAACTCGGGAACGGCCGCGAACTGAACGCCTGGTTGCGATCGATCGGCATCGTCCCGGATTTCACGCTGCGGGTACTGGCCGAATCCAAAGCTGGCCATTGGCTGGATAGTATAGCTCAAGTAGTATTGGAACCTCGATTCCCGCGGGAAATGCTACCTTCCCAATGGCTAACGACCTCTTAGAGCGAATGGCCCGGAACCCTCAGGGGGACTGGACCATTAAGGATGTGGAAACGGTTTGCGCGGAACATAACGTGTCCTGCAAGCCACCAACGGGGGGTGGATCACACTATAAGGTGTCACACCCGCGTATTGATCACATTCAAACCATTCCCTTTAAAAGGCCCATAAAGCCTGTATATATACGCAGATTAGTGAAGTTCCTCGAAGCGGTCAGGAGGATCAAGTGAGTATCTCGACTGAATACGCTGTGACGATCCGACCGCTTCCTGTTGCCGATGGGGGCGGTTTTATCGCCCTGGTTCCCGATCTTCCCGGATGCATGTCCGACGGCGAGACACCCGAAGAGGCGTTGGCAAACGCTCAGGACGCTATCGCATGCTGGATTGAGGCCGCCCATGAGATGGGACGCCCTATTCCGCGGCCAACGCCGGAAGAACCAGTTCAAATGCTCAAATTCGGCTGATTAGCCAAAACAAAAGCCCGCCGGTTGGCGGGCTTTTTCTAGGCCAGTGCGAAATTCAATTTAGGCCACTGGGGGGTAAAACAGGCCAGTGCCCGGATTTCCGTCTTCCCGCGCAAAGAGGTCGAAGCGGCGCTCGCGCTACAGCCGCCGCGGCCCGATGAGATCGAGCATCCCGCGCGCCGGCGCGCGCGTTTCCGCAGACCTGAAGAGAAGACCGCCCGCCGGCAAGCTCGATCCCTACGCCGAACGCATCGCTGCGATGGATCGAGACGGATCCGGCGTGCAGCACCACCGTCTTCCGCTGGAACTGGAACCGTCTCCAGCTTGTCACCGTGCGACTTTTGGAGCCCGACAGTGCCCGGCCTAGAAAGCGCTAGGTACTGGCCGAAATAGGCCACGGTTTATCCCAAAGTAGGCCAGCGATCGATTTTGGCTTTTTAGTGCGAGTGGTTAAAGTGCCGCGAATCGCGCTCCGCGTGCATTGGAACCCATACGATGCTTCTATTTGATGAGTACTACCATACATACTACTACGCTCTAAAAAACCATTCCCGCAGTCTTGTAGTCAAGTCTTTGAATAACAAGATAAAATCGTACGGAGGCAGGGAGAATTGGAGTTCCCTGACTTTGGGTTCCATCAACAGCGAGGCGGTGGCCCAGGCCCGCACCGAATGGCCAAAGTACTATGGACCAGATACCCATAATGGGTTCCCTGAGAGTTGGGAGCGGCTGTACTATAAGTACGCTCACAGACCATCTTACTTTGACCTGGCAATCTGGCAAACAATTGATAATGCTATGGTTTTGCAGGGGCTTGCCCTTGGTCAACCCTCAAACAACAAGACTCACTTAGTCGTTAACTGGGTTGAAAGGTCGTTTGCTCCAACGTACTTCAAGGGCGGCATCCTGCTCCCCATCTTGGCGTGCGCTGAGGAGTATGCGAAACTGTTGGGGTGCGAGAGAGTTCTCGTAAAGGACGCTGTTGACCCCAATAAATATGAACGATACGGCTACAAGGACTACAAACTACCAAAAGCAAGTGCCAGTTATCTGGCAAAGGAGTTGTGAAATGGCAAATCTTGAGCAAGGGGCGCTGTCAGTCGAGACGACTGACTTGATGACCAAGGCTATGCAAGATGCCATGAGCCGCATCAATGCAGTGCCTGCTAGCACCAATCTGGTTGACCAAATCTCTAAGGAGGATTGGGTCAAGTGGGATGCGTCTGGCGAAATGGCGCTGGTGGCTGACTCCAGCGGATTAGAGGATGACTGCGACATGGATACCTCGTTGCAGGCAGCCTGACGTTATTGTCGCTAACGAAAAGGCCCGCTTTTGCGGGCCTTTTTTATTTCCTTGTGAAATTAGTTTCAGTTGCAGGTGCCTGCAACTCAGAGCTTTCCCCCCTGAATTACTACGAACTTCCGGCGCCGATCTGGCGGGGTCACAGTGGGCAGCGCGGGCGCCACAGAGAGTGCGGCGTCCACAAGCTGAGCGATGCTCCACGGCCGCTCAGCAATCCCCAGCGCCTTCGCCGGCGTCGCGCGCAGGGCTTCGTGAGTGCGGCAAAGATTGTAGTGAGCGACGTACAGCGCGACGGCGGCGACGTGGTTGTCCAGCTTCTTGCTAAAGCCGTTCGTCAACCGCGTGAACCGGCGCGACGCCATGCGCAGCGAAAGGTTCTGGCGTTCGACGTAGCTCGTTGAGACGTACTGATCGGGATCGCCCGATACTACGTCACGGCTTACGGCTACTACAGCGGCCGGGGAGTAGCGGCCCTGCGCTTCCTTTACGAGGTGCGTTACCGAGTAGGTCTTTACGATGACGCCATGCGAGGCGTTCTCGCCGAAGGCGTCGCGGATCGCTACGCGGTAGGGGTGGAAGCCATCGGTTGAAATCTCAGGCTGACCGATGACGCGGCTGCGCAGATCGTGCAGGAAGTCCATGGTGCTTTCGGCATTCCGCTTGCCGACGCCCCAGCTAATGATTGCCTTCTGCGTCCCGGCCATACCGATGAAAACGTACTGATCGCCCTTGGCGTTGATCTCATGGCGCTGGACGTTCTTTTGCTTCTTGCCGACGAAGCTCCATAGCTCGTCAAGCTCCAGGCGCACCGAACCCGAATGGGCGGGAGCCGCCGAGGCGCTCCTCGGCCGCGACCGGGAGGCCGTATTCGTGGACAGAGCGGACATCGGCGCTGCCACGACGATTTTCAAGGAAGGCCGCCGCGAGTTCCGCCACGCATCCCTGGTGAGCCTGAACAAGCTCGAGCAGTTCAGGGCCAAGCCGGAATGCGGCACTTTCCCGTCCATTTTCCGGAGCCAGGATCCGGACGCGATGGCGTTCATCATGCGCCGCTATGGCACGGTCCGTCTCGCCGACACGCTCGACCAATTCAACAGGCCCGGCCGGGCCATCATGAAGGACGGCCTCTATGACGACGGACTCGTCAGGACCCATCGCTGGATCGAAGCCTCGCAGCACAAGATCGGAAAGGCGGCCCAAGCGAACGCCCTGCGCTCCCTGCAAGATCAGGCCGAGGAACTGGACCGGATCCTGACCGACAAGAGCAAGGAGGCCCAGGCCGCGGAGCAGGCCTTTGCAGCTCTGAAGAATATCTGCGATGGACGAGACGATCTGAAGGCTTGCGCCGCAGCCTTCGCGGCCGCGCAGACCGAGATCGCCGAAGCGCAGGCCAGGCTCGATGCGCTCGACGGCGCGGGCGACGGCGGGCTTGGCGACAAGAAGAGAGCGCAGCAGAAGCTGAAGGACCAGAGGCTCGGCGAGAGAAAGACCCAGCAGAAAGTGTTTGGCGAGCATGACGGCGAGGTCAGATCGGCGGAGAGGAGGCTCGGAGAGGGCGAGAACGTGCCCGGCTCCGAGCTGAACCTCCGGGTCGCTCGGTCGATCTACCGCAAGACGTTTCCGCTCTATTCCGCCGCGAAGGGCAGGGTCGTCTACCGCGAGCGCCTCGATGCCGTAGCCCAAAAGGGCTTCGCGGAGAAACACCGCGCCATCGCCGACAAGGCGCTAAAGGATGCGGACGCCTCGGACGCCGAGCGCGCTCGGATCGAGCGACGGGTCCGCGAGCTCCTTTACGATTACTTCGACCAGTTCGGGATGAGCTCGCAAGTCGGCGCGGAAAGCGAGCCGCTACGGGAGGTGAAGCCTTGGATGGAGCAGCTCATCTCGGATATCGAATCCAACGAGCTGCGCCAGTACGAACGGCAGGCGCGGGAAGCGGCGGAAAAGGCGTCCACCCTTCTGCGCGGCGAGTTCATCAACGCGCTCACGGCCCGGATCGGCAAGATGGAGCGGGAGCTGCAGTCGTTGAACCGCAGCCTTTACGCACATCCCTTCCACAACGAGCGATATTCGTTCCACCGCACGCAGGTGGTGGAATTCCAGCCCATCCTGAAGATCATCGAGATCGCCAAGACGTCTCCGGAGGCGCTCGACATGCTGTTTCGGGGCGACGCGCCCGACGACTTTCCGCACAAGGATAGATCCTTGCGCTCGAGGCGCTGCTCGAGGACCCAGACAAGGACTTCACCCAGTTCGAGGACTACCGCAATTTCTACACCTTCGAAATCCACATGGAGGATGTCGCAACCGGCCGCTCGACCCGCTGGGAGCAGCGGCGCGGCACCGGATCCGGCGCCGAACAGCAGGTGCCCATCTACGTCGCCATCGGCGCTTCGCTGGCTGCCGTCTACGGCAGCGCCGAGCGTCGTGTCGGCAAGCCCGCCGGCTTCGCCCTCGCCATGTTCGACGAGGCCTTCTCCAAGATGGACGGCAAGAACCAGCGGCAGATGATGAGCTTCTACAAGAACCTCGGCCTTCAGTTCGTGATAGCGGCGCCGTTCGAGAAGCGGGTCGCCGTGCTCGAGCACATGGATACCATCGTGGAGGTGGACCGGATCGGCGAACAGTCCCGGGCCACCGTGGTCGAACTGAAAGAGAAGGCCAAGCGCGAACTGATGGCAATCGATCCGGACCTGATGTCCGAAGATGAACTCGCCACCCGTCTGGCCGCCGAGTAGCCATGGCGCGGCGCTTCACGGACGCGAACGGGCTGCTGAACGACCTGGTCGACCGCTTCGAGGCCGGAGCCGCAAGTCCAATCGCCCACCCGGACTATGCCGCCTTCCCATCGGTAGTCGTGGCGGACGCCTTCCTGAAACAGATCAGGGACGTCGAAAGTGCCGGCGCGGTCTCCCTTGGCTGGGGCCGCGGCGCCAGGCGGGACCAAGTCGCACACGTGCGGCTGGCCTCGGCGGAGATCCTATACCGATACCTCGGTCGCACCCCGGCGTCGCGGATCGCGAAGGCCGCCGCCGCGCGGCTTGTCGCCGGATCGGCGCTGCACGGCGAGCTGAAGAACAGCGCCTCTCAAATCGCCGAGGTATGGGGGCGGGGGAAGACGTGGCACGGGTTTGCTTCGTCCGACGTCGACACGCTGCGCCACGCGTTCGTTCTCGCCCAAGCGATTCTAGACAACAAGCATCTCGATGTCGACTACAAGACCTTCTCGCGACGGACAGTGGGTCACAGCAAGACGCTTGAACGCATCGAGGGTGCCGTGGTCCGGCTCCTGAGCGGCATCATGGAATTTCCGCCGGGCGCGCGGCCCCGCGAGGCACTGCGGGCAATCGGACTGGAGCGCTTCGCACCGCCGCTTCTGATCGCGGGCAAGATCGACCTCCAAGGGGCCGATCTGTCCACAATCGCGCCGCTCTATCTCGGGATCGCACCCAAGGAGGCAGATCGCGTCCGCTTCCGGGAGCCGCCAGCCTACGTTTTGACGATCGAAAACTTCGCAAGCTTCAACAGGCACATCGCCGAGGCCGACCCCAGCCGACTGGGAATGACGATGTACGTCGGCGGATATCCCTCGCTCGCCACCCAACAGGCCCTGCGGACGATCGCAGGAATGGTGTCCGAACAGACCCCGATCTTTCATTGGTCGGACATCGATCCGGACGGCACCTGGATCTTCCTCACGATCGAGCGCGCCATCGGACGTCCGATCCGTCCGCACCTGATGAACGTCGAAATCGCCGAGCGTTCGGGACAAGTGCCGTCCAAAAAGTCCGCACCCGCTCGATGCCCACCGGACTCTGGTATCGCAGCACTGGCAGCGTACCTGGCCGAAGATGGCGCCAAGACGCTCGAGCAGGAGGAGCTTGACCCGATCTTGCCCGGAGTCGCCACACTCACGTCGGCGCAAACTAGGCGAGACTGACATTTTTCAGATAACCTTCGGGCAGTTTGGCGCGAAGATCGCGGGCGTCACGCCATGCGGGACGCCTCCTGTAGCATGATTTCCCGCATCCAGATGCTTGCCTGATCGTTGTTGTGAAGAGCCGGCCATTGCACGGCCTCCGTAAAGGCCGGTAGCGGCAGTGGAAGATCAACAATCCGCAGCCGCATCGTCGTTGCGAAAAGCCGAGCCAGCCGTGAATGCATGGTCGCGATCCTCTCGGTACCCAGCAGCAGCGGTGGGATCATGCTAAAGCTCGGCACCGTCACCTCGATACGCCGCTTGTGGCCATGCTCGAGCAGGAGCCACGCCTCGATCGAAGGCTTTCCCGTTGGTCCGAACTGCGCCGCAACGTGCCCCATCGACATGTACCGTTCGAAAGTGAGCTTGCGTGAAAGCTGCTTGTTCATGTGACAGCCCACGCACACAAGCGTCTCGTCAAACAGCTTTGCCGTGGGGTGCGCGTTTGACATGTACATTTCCGGAAAGATCAGGAAATCCACCTCGCCGCGCCGCAGCGGCTCGTCCGGTTGATCGTCAAGCGGAACCAGCTCGAACGTGATGCCGGGGGCCTCGCGCGCGACACGCGCAATCACGGTCCGGAAGAACACCAACGCCATGAAGTCAGACAGTACGACCCGGAAGCGCCGATCCGATTTGGCCGGGTCGAACGTGTCACCCCCGGCAATCGAGAGCTGGATGTGCAGCAGCGCTTTGCGGGCCGGTTCGGCCAGCGCCTCGGCAAGCGGCGTCGGAACGAGTTCGCGGCCACGCATCGTGAAGAGATCGTCGCGGAAATAGGCACGCAATCTGGCGACCGCCGCGCTCATCGCCGGTTGGCTCAAACGGATACTGCGCGCCGCCGCAGTTAGGCTGCGCTTGGTCATCAGCGCATCGAGCGCGACGAGGAGGTTCAAGTCGAGACCTTTGAAGCGCATGATGCGGCATCCACGTCATCAAAAACAATAGATTGTACCTATGCCTCCCAGTATCACAAGCGGCAAAAAATCCGGGAGGACATTCATGGCTCAGATAGACTTCGATGTGGCGGTCATCGGCTATGGCCCGACGGGCCTGACGGCGGCATCGCTCTTGGGGCAGCTCGGCCACCGCGTCCTGGTCGTCGAGCGATGGCCGTCTCTTTATGGTCTTCCGCGGCTGACGCACATCGACGGAGAGCCCGCAAGGCTGCTCAGCTTCGCATGCGACATCGAGGAGGCGCTGCGGGATTCCTAGCCGATTCAGTCCTACATCTATAATGCGAAAGGAAAGCGGCTGGTGGATGTCGCCGACACCCCCAGCCTGCCGATGGGATTTTCGGCCCATATTTCGATTCATCAGCCCGATATCGAGGAGGCGATCGACCGCAAGGTGCGCACGTTGCCGAACGTCACGGTGCGCGAGGGGACGGAGCTCACCGGCTTGAAGATATCAGGCGAAAAGGTCGGACTCTCGCTAAGGGCAGGCGACGTTGGGGAGACAATGCATTCGCGCTACGTTTTCGCGGCCGATGCTGCCAGAAGCTTCGTCAGGTCTGCGCTCGGGATTGAGCGGGACGACTCCGGCTTCAACGAACGCTGGCTCAACCTCGACGGGGAGCGCAAACAGCCGCTTCCCGCAAGCTTCGAGGAGACCAAGCAGTATTGCGACCCGGCACGAGGCCACATGTTCCTGCCGACCGGCACAAATCGGCAGCGATTCGAATTTGCTCTGTTGCCGGACGAGGACACCGACGAGATGGAGCGGGTGGAGAGCGCGTGGAGAATCTTGAAGCAATATCACAGTGTCGGCCCGGACGACCTTCGGATCATCAGGCAGATCGTCTACACCTTCGAATGCCGGATGGCGCGGAGCTGGCGCTGCGGGCAGGTGTTCCTGGGAGGTGACGCCGCGCATACCATGCCGCCCTATCTCGGGCAGGGCGCTTGCTCCGGTATCAGGGACGCCGCCAATTTCGCCTGGAAACTCGATCTCGTACTCCGGAACGTTGCGTCACCGGAAGTCCTTGAGAGTTACGAGCCCGAGCGCCGCCCGCATGTCGCCCCCATCATGCGCACGGCGGTGATGTTGGGGAAGATTGCCAATACACATAGCCGCACGGTTGCGTTTTTCCGTGACCTGGCTTTCCGCTTCAACCTGGTGCCACCGCCGCAGCCAGTCCTTTCCTTCCCTCTCTGCCGGCATCATCCAGGACGACTGTCGCGCTGTCCGGGGAAAGGTTGTGGGCTCGGTACCGCCGCAAGGGCGAGTCAGGATCGGCAATCGCCTTGCAAGGCTCGACGACCACGTTGGCTACAGCTTCGCACTGATTGCTGAACGCAATCCAGTGGCTATTCTCGGCCCATGGGGGATGGGCTTTCTTAGGAATCTCGGCTGTCTCGCATTGACGCTCTCCGACGATGCCGGCGCTGGCGTCGGACGCATGCTCGATATCGATGGAATCTATTCGTCATATCTCGCCGAAAAGAAGGCTGTGGCGATGTTGGTACGTCCAGACATCAATCTGTTTGGATTTGGCGCCGAGCTGAAGGACGTCGCCGACCTTGTGAAAAGTCTCCAGCAGAAGCTGTCGTGGCGCGCGACGGCGCTGGCAGCTTGAACATGGCATTATCTGAAGAGCAGACCAAAGAAATTGAGGCCCTGTGCCGCACGATGTCAATCACGCGCATGATCGACTATGGCATGACGCGCGAGAAGGCACTTCTCGCGCATCATCGGGTGCGAGAGGGGAGCCCGTTGGACCTCGTGCTCGAGGAGATGGCGCATGAAGACGAACTGCGTGCTGACGCTGCCCATGATGCTGCGTCGGCCTGCGAAAGCTGGCACGCCGCTGCCGTGGGCCTGATCTTTGCCCAAATGGCCTTCAATGCGGATAGCGACCGAAAGCGGAAGCTCTACCGCCGTATGACCCGGTGCTTTGCGCGCTTTGCTGCACTGTCGAAATATCCGGCGACGAAGGTGGAGGTGCCATACCGGCAGGGAACGTTGTTCGGATGGCATTTTCAACCGGTGGAGGAGCGGACCCGTGCGAGCGTGATCGTGTTCGGAGGCATGAGCGGCTGGTCGACGGCCTATCGTTCGATGGCGGAAGCGCTCTGTTTGCGAGGAATCGACTGTTTCCTGGTAGATGGTCCAAGGCAGGGCGAAAGCAGGCTCGAGGGAGGCATTCACGCCGATGACGACGTCGCAGGCGGATTGAGCCGCTTCGTCGATCTTGCTTTAATGTGCTCGCCTAGTGAGAGGATCGGGCTATGGGGCAACAGCTATGGCGGGCTCCTCGCGGCGTTAACCGCCATCCGCGACAGCCGTGTTCACGCCTGCTGTATCAATGGGGCGCCGCCGCGCACGGAGGTGCCGCCGTTCCGCACGGCGCAAGAGCAGCTCGCGGCGATGTTCGGCTGCAGCGATCCCGATTTGCTGACCGAGCGCGTTTCCGCGCTTGTCTTCGACGGCCGCCGCGTCCCTATCGCCTGCGCGACACTGGTGCTGGAGGGCGGCGCCGATGCCCTGGTCAAATCTGGATCTCAGAGTGCGTTTCTCGAAGGCAACACCGCCCCACAATCGCGCCTCAAGTCCTGGCCTGACGGCGAGCACACGATCTATAACCATGGGGACGCGCGAAACGCGCTGGTTGCGGACTGGTTCAGCGCGGTGCTCAGAACGTAGCCTGAGGCCGCTGGATTGGGATGCGCGTCAGGCCAAGCCAGTTCGAGCGTTAGGTCCACGAACGACTCCGCCAACGATGTGACGAAAGTTCTGGTCCGGTCGGCGGTCCCGACGCCGGCTATTTTGCCGGCTCTGGGGGCAAGCGGTACATGTTTGTTCTTTCGCTTGAACACGTACGTTGTCCGTATCTAACCTCAACTGTCCTAAGTTAAATTTCGAGGTGCTCTAATTTTCGCGGGCCAGTGAACGGGTAGTGAATGCGATAAACACAACCGCACAACCGAATAATTCGCTTTTAGGTTGATGATGGGAACGAAGTTGGTCCGTTCCTCGCTATCATCCGTGCTGTACTTCTCTCATGGGGCATAGCCATGAAAGATATGCTGGCCCACTTGGAAACGCTTCGCACGCAAATTGCCGATTGCGAACGGCTCCAGCAGGGGGCAAAGAGCCAGTTAAGCGCGACATCTTTGTAAGGCTGGTAGCTCAGTACACGGTTCTCGCTGGCGAACTGGAACGCGCAATTGAAGAAGCTCTGGCCGAAAAGTAAGGCTGCCACAGTCGGTGGCCTGTCCTATTCAATCTTCATTTCAACCGGCTGATCGTCCTCGTCGTAGATTTGGGTCACGTTCATGGCGAACGTTTTGAACCGTCGAACACGGTGAGCCGCAGGCCATGCCTTTTCTGGCTCCGGTATCTTCTTCAAGAGTGCGAGCAATAGCGCATCAAGATGCAAGCTGTCGTCACCGCCTCCTCCACCGCCGTTATCCGAGCCGTGAACGAGGTATCGTTCTCAGTTCGGCGCGGCGCGGCCAGGTGACCGCCGGGCGGATCATTTTGAGGGCCGCGACATCGTACACACGTCGCCCGCTACATTGGTCCGATCGTTCCTGTGCCTGAAGGCCGGCATTGTTTCCTCTCGCTGACGGTGGAAGAGAACCTTAGTGCCATTAGCCGAGACGCTAGGTCTTTGGACGACATTTATGAGCTTTGAAGGATCGTCGCTGTCGATCTCTGGGCTGACTTCGGGCGGCGAGCACAGATGACTGCGATCGGCCGCGCACCGATGTCGCGGCCTCGGCTGTTGGCAATTGACGAACCGTCGATGGGGGCTCGCCCCGCCTATCGTTGAGAGTTTTCCGAGCGTCAAGCAGCGCAGCAAAGAGCGGGGCCTCTCAATCCTGGTAGTGAACAGAATTCGACGGTCGCGCTACGCTTTTCGGCCCATGCAGTCGTCCTCGAGAACGGCCATGGCGTCCTGTCCGGCGCACCAGCGCCTTGCGCAACCGCGACGATTTCAAGGCGCTCTACCTCGGCGGCTCAGCGCAAACTGACTTCAGAAAGAAAGTGCTGACGCACGCTGTTGCTCGAATTCGCGGGAAAAGGATAAACTGACCATGGCTACAGCCGGGCTGGCACACAACTTCGACCTCTATTCTCGGCTCGATGCTGCCATCGATGCGACCGTAAGGGGCAACGCCGACCGCAATGATCTCGAAAGCCGCTTTCCCAAAGAAAATTTGAATGCGTTGGCGGAGGCGGGCTGGACCGGCGTCTTGAGCGCAACCCGCTTTGGCGGTCTTGGCCTCGGCCATGTCGATTTCGCCGAAGCTGCTTATCGCATTGGTCAGATCGATGCATCGACCGGCCTTGTCTACGTCATGCACGTCGGCGCGGCTCAGACCATCAACCTGTATGGGAACGATGACCAGAAGGAGCGTTGGCTCAAGGCGAAGAACGGCACCCTTCTTGGCACATATTCGACCAGCGAACGCGCGACCGGTGGACACTGGTGGTACAATCTGTCCGAAGCGTCACGCGACGGCGACGACTATCTGCTTGATGCCAAGAAATCATTCACAACGAGCTCAGGTCAGGCCGATTTCTATGTGGTCCAAACACGCACGCCCGGCGCCAAGGACCAGGCCGACATTGTTTTCTTCATTGTGCACGGAAAGTCTCCCGGGATCGAATCGAAGCCTTGGAACGCCCTCGGCGTGCGCGCCAATCACTCAGGGCCCATCCGCTACAACAACGTGCGGGTACCGCAGCGGGACCGGCTCGGCGCAGAAGGGCAAGGAAAGGAAATCATCTACAATGGTGTCTCGCCCGTCTATCTGATCGGGCTCGGCGCCGTCTGGGAAGGCCTGGCCCGCGGCGCGCTCAATGCCGCTGTCAAGCACACTGAAAGTTTCGTGCATAAGGATCGGAACAAGAGACTTGCAGATTATCAGGCGATCCGGCAGGAGCTCGGCGCGGCCAAGGTGCTCGTCGAATCGTTGCGGCCGTGGCGGCTCGAATTGGCAACAAGGCTGGACGAACTCTGTCGCGCCGGCAAGCCGCAAAGCCAAGTCCTGGTCCCACTCACCGAATTCAAGGTGCATGCCGCCGAGGTCGCGAACAAGGTTGCAGCCGCTGCACTAACAGTGACCGGAGGTTACGGCTATCACCGAGGGCCGATCGAGCGTTCCTTCCGCGATGCGCGCGCGGCCATTGCAATGGGCCCATCGAACATCATCGCTCGAGACTGGATCGGAAAATCTTTGGTCGGACTGCCGCTTGAGCTCTTCTACGAAGGGGGAGAATAGGTCGTCGAATGCCCGTTGCGAAACGCGTCCATGCCGCGGAAGATGCGGCGATCAGGTTCAAGGTGGCGAACGGCACGTCAGAGCATCGGCCAGCCGGATCGCCATCCTTCGGATTTGCCAAGCGCTTCATTACGTTGATTGCGTCCTCATCATCGATCATCATGAAAGCATCCGCAGCGCGCGAAAGGATGTGCCACGCAATGAGCGAAGGTTCATAGCGTTCGAGCGTTGCCAACGCGGTGGATTGCCGGGGATCCACTTTGACAGCACGCCCAGCCCGCGCGCTTTCCAGCAGACAAGCCGCCCCGTGAGGGATCGACAACGGTAAAATAGACGATCATTGCAAACAGGACCGAGAGATGTCCGGAAATCGCGCCGGCGAGCCCACCCACGCCGGCCTGGACGAACACATGAGTTGGGGGCACTGGGGGCCGTGGACTACTTGCCGTCGACAAGCTTGACGCCGATCCTGTCCGCGAGAACGACGAGGTCTGCGTACAGGGCGTCGATAGTCAGCAGGTCTAGCGGAGCGCCCCCGGGCGATAGATCCGCTGCGGCGACGCGATCGCCGAAGATCATGATCGCCAGTGCACGATCGTCTTGGCGGGACACCCAGCAAAGTCCCTCGGCACGGGGGCAAGCAGCGTGAATAGCTTCGGCCCAAGTCCGGGTGTTCGGATACTCGTTCTTTTCGGTATCGATAAGCTGACTGCGTGGAATCCCGAGCCTTTTGAGTGACGTCACGCTGAGATCGACGAGTTTGAGGTCTCGTTTCGGCGTCACTTGCGAATAAACGTGGTCGGCCAGCTTTTGCTTATCGAAGGTCTTTAATCCAACAACAAAAGGCACGTCATGAAAGACGGTTTCCATGGCTGCGCAATCGAACGCCGCGCCGCCATAAAGGGTAGGGATGTTCGCGCCGTTCGAAGCTTTGATTGGACTGAACCGGGCATTGCCATACGGGCCTGGATTGAATTGGCTGCTGCCATAGGCATTTGGGTGGATCCGATGAATGACCTGGCCTTTCGGCCAGGTCATCATGTTCACCAGATTGGCAAGGCCGGCGGGCGGAGTCGCTACAACCGAGGGCGGGGATGGGAAAGGCGGGGCCGGCGGCGACTTGGCTGCCTTCGTCCGGGCAGCCGGGCGATGCACACCGGACTTCTTCTTAGCCATGGAGCACGCCGGCTACCTCGTCCTCGGCCGCTGCGACAACGCGATCGGGCTTACTAATCAGCAAGTCCTGCGGCCGCTTGCCACCAAGGAAGCTGTTGACCGACGCAAACCAATAGGCAAGTCCCCAATCATCCTTTTTTCCGCGGAAGACCTCCAGCACTCGTGCCAGGTCTTTCGCCGGCCGATAATCCGTCGATGGACCGAAAGCATAGCCTGGAAAATAGTCTACTCCGTGATGGCGCACGGCGAAGATCTGCCCATCCTTTTTCCATTTGTTCGGTTGAGCGCTGGGATTGCTCGCACTAAACCCCGCCATCTCCGCGACCTCTGCTGCCGTCATCCATTCGCCGGTCTCCAGCACGCCTTTGCGGGCTTCGGCTGTCATCCGGGCCTCAATCAGCCTGTGTTGGGGCATCGGAACGTCGGGCACGATAGCCTCGATGATCGACTGGTATTTCGCCTCGTGACGGCGCTCAATGATGCTAGGGATCAGCGCGGCTAGGCCGGCAACCGCATCTAGGAGCACGTGAGCAAGCGCCTTGTTGCTATGCTGCAATGTCAAAGCAACAACTTGATCCACCGGCAAATGGGCAAGTTTTTTTCGGACTTCGGCGGGGGTCCCGGTAACGGTTCCGACACCCGAGCGCTCAAGGGCTTTTTCTGCGGTTGTCATGGCTTCAATTCCGATGATATCGGTTATCAATATAGCGCGATAACTAAAATCATCAAGCCCCTTTCAAGTCTTGTCTGCCAGGACCTCCGAGCCGGTTCCAACCTCGTTTTTGGGGGGCGATGAGCTCACACGCACGGTAAGCCTTGAAGGAACTGGTTGCGTATTCCAGGGATGGCGATCAGCGATTCCAGGCCATCGTGATCACTCATTCCAGAGCATCGTGATCACCAATTCCACGGGATCGTGATCGCTACTTCCAGCGGATCGTGATCGGGGACAGCGAGCCGGACGGGCGGTGGCCCCGCGGGTTCATGGCGACCATTTGCCATCGGATCGGCGGGCGCGAAACTGATGCGGGCCATCGCCGACGTCGCGACCGCCGCCGGCAGGTATGTCGGCAAGTCCGTCGGGAGGGATGGCGGTCGTAGTTGCCGGAGGACCGATCGAGACTTTGGTCAGGTGGCGTTCAAGGTCGCTTCGGCTGCTTTGATCTTGCCGAGGATGTCCTCGACCTATCAAACATTGATGCATGCAGCATCGGCGAGTAACTGGCGTCTGGAAACCTGGGCAGCCGATCTATTATTACATGTAAGGTCGGTGAGCAATTCGATGCGTCTGGCGAGAATCGGGTTCGCTATTTTCTGGAAAGGCGATCGGGCCCCATCGGCGCGGCTCTCGCCGTATCGATTATCCTCCCCGGCAAATGACCTTGGGAGTTGGAGACGGCATTCTCTGCGGGACTACTGGGGCTTTGAAGCACGAATCTGCCCGTATTACGAAGGTCCACAAGAGTTTTAGAGGCAGGATTGCGCATCCGTCGCAGAAAAATCGTCGCCTTTGAATAGAAGCGGTGCCTTCATGCTCTTAGCCTGGGCATAGGAGGCGCAATCGGCAAGGTTCAGTCGAGCCTTCGAATGCAATCCTTTTCCAAAGCGGTCGAAGGCCTCAAGCGCGCTGCGCGCCTGCGCTTCGTCGAAGGGGACGATTTCAAAATCATTGTCCTGTTGGGAAAGCGCCACATGCGTGTTACGGCGGCAGGGCCACGGCGAACGCGCAAGACCATCCCCGTCTCATGGACAGTCAGGGCCGATATGAGCAGGCGATCCGCCTTCTCGATCTCGGCCGCGTACCGCGCCGCGTCGTCTTCTTTTTCCAGAATGGCAATGAGTGCCGAGCTGTCGACTACGATCATAGAGCGTTGATGACTGCCATGATTTCGCTCGGGCTATGCCGATCAAGCAGCGGAAGTGCGGCGATTTCGTCGCCGACCTTGAGCATCTGTGCGGCCGTCAGGCGGCGGCGCGGATCTGCCGCTCCGGCATGACGTGCGCTTTCTTCAATGGCCTGCGCCACGGCATCTTCTACCGATACGCCGCGCGCGGCGGCGATCTTGCCTGCGTGCAAGGGCTTCAATATCGTCAGAAAGCTCGATCATGCCTTTTCTCTCCTGGCTGCCAATATATGCCAAAAGGCATGTATTTTCCATGTGTGCCGCATCGCTGGTTTCCTTGGAAAATCAACGACCTAGCTTCAGATTCAGCCGTTCTTAAGGTACCATCTTGGCATATTTCCCAGCGTTTGGCGGGGGCCAAAACATCTTGCTTAACGTCTTCCCCTCCCTGAAGGGAGGGGATTTTTCCGAGGAGCCTTAGGCGGCTCTACGAGATTTGCGGCGGAAGGAGACCTCCACCGCGGGCCGCGTTCCGGCCCTGAGAATGTTCGGGCTGCGTTTACGTCGGCATGCGCCTCGTGTCCGCAATCGTCGCAGGCGAAACGTGCTTGGCTTTCGCGATGGCGTGCGTCGATAGAACCGCATTCGTTACAGGTCCGCGACGTGTTGCGCGGATCGACTTTAACCAGGCGACCGCCGGCCGCCTCCAACTTGTAGGCGAGAAAGGTTTCGAATTGATGCCAGCCGTGTTCAAGAATGGACCTGTTAAGGCCGGCTTTTCTGGCGCACGTTGCGACCGGGCTCCTCACCAGTGCCTTTCGCGCTGGCCGTCATGCTCGACGTCTTCAGGTCCTCAATGGCGACGAGGCCGAACCGGGCGACAAGGCCCGTAGTGGCCTTGTGGTTCCAGTCCTTCCGGATGCGCGCGGCCTTGGCTTTGATCGCAGCAGCGCGCAGTCGCGCCTTGGCGTAGCGTTTCGACCCGCGCTTGCGCCGCGCGAGAACCTTCTGCGTCTTGCGCGCCCTCCTGCGTCTTGCGCGCCCTCCTGCGTCTTGCGCGCCCTCCTGCGTCTTGCGCGCCCTCCTGTCGAGAAGTCGCAACCGCTCAACCGGGACCGACGCCAACTCGCCGTTCGAAAGCGCAATGCTGTTCGCTACGCCACGATCAATGCCAACCGCCGGGCGGATGTTGGTCGGCGCTTCGTGCTCGATCTCGCAGGCGAACGACACGCACCATCCGATCGGCGTCAAGCTGACCGTTACGTTGTTGATCGTGCCGCGCAACGGGAGGGTATCGCGCAACCGAACCCAACCGATTTTGGGCAACCGAACCTGAGATCAGTTGCGATTGAGCCGCCGTATCTCCACCTCACGGCCCTGAAACCGGAACGTCTCGTGGAGGCTTTTACGCCGCGGTGTCGGATACTTCGCGCGGCCGGCGAAGAAATTCTGATACGCCTTGTCGAGATCGCGCAATGCTTGCTGCTGGCAGGTCTGCGATACGGCCGCAATCCAGTCAAAGGAGGCACGAAGCGTAGTCAGCTCCCGGCATTGGCTGGCGTAGCTAATTCGGCCTCCGGTCCGGGCCGCGTATTGCCGCCAGAAGTTTTCCCGCTGGTAAAGCGCGGCGTTGTAGACCGCACGGCACGCGCCTGCGAACTGCCGAAACAGCACTTCCTGTTCGGCAGTCGGATCGAGCTTGTATTTGAAGCCGCGGCGGATCATCTTGACGATATGGCTTTGGTCTAAGGTCTTACAAGTTGGCAAAAGTCCAAGTTCGCTCGGGAAGGCACGTCGTTTACGCTCTCCACGCCCCATTTGGTCTTCGTCACCAAGTGCCGCCGGGGCGTGCTGTCCGAACGCGCCATTGGGGACCTGCGGTCGATCTTCGCCAAAGTCTGCAAGGATTTTGAGGCGGAATTGATCGAGTGCGATGGCGAGGACGACCACGTGCACCTCTTGGTTAACTACCCGCCGAAGGTCGCGCTCTCTAAATTGGTCAACAGCCTGAAGGGCGTTTCGAGCCGGTTGCTGCGCGAATGGCGGCCTGAAGTGCACATGCGCGGCCGCGACGCCGCGTTGTGGTCGCCGTCCTACTTCGTCGGCTCGTGCGGAGGTGCCCCGCTATCAATCATCGCCGAATACGTTCAGTCCCAAAGGCAACCGCGGCGCCCGGGGAGGCCTTCAACCTCCGGCGCTGCCGCAGCCGCTATCCCTCCCCGGCCTGCAGGCCGGGGCATCTCGCGGAGGATTAGGTGACCGCATTTTATAACGACTGACTTTTCCGATCCTCCAGCGGCTATAGCCGCTGCTTCTCAGCTAGCTGAGAAGCTTATTGCTAAGGCGTCACTTCCCGCGTGAGGGGAAAGAGGTTCGTCGCGCTTCTGTCGTCAGACATCCTTCGGCCACGCTATTTGCGGACGCGGTCGACGCGATCTAGCCTGCCAGACATTCGCGCTTGCCATGAATGTTCCGCTCGATGAGCACGACATTGAACCTATCGCAATCCAAGCGGTGAAGCAGGTCTCGCCGAAAGTGAGGCCACCAACAAGCGCGCCAGGACTCCGGCTTTGCCAGCGAACTAGCTGTATGCATTAGCGTGCGGGGACGACCCTCGTGCTTCCAATCCGATCACCGCTTAGCAAAGTACCGGATGGGCTCGACCAGCGCGCCAACATCGGCGTCGAAGCGTTGGTGGGCCGCCGGGGCGAGGCGGTTGGCTGTCCTGTTGGTGCTGTCGATTTTGCTCAGAGCTCAGCTGGAAACGTCCCGCTTTGCCTCTGACCATGCGGCTTCGCGCGCCATCTTTCCTCCGCGAACCAGACCACGGTATCCAGGGCTTTCTCTTGCTTCATGCCGTAGGTCGCGCCATACACGCGCGAAGAGTCATGGCTTTGGCCCTATCGTTGAAAATCGTAAAATGCTCTTCCGTCGGGAACTGGCTACGACCGATCGCTTTGACCTTGCCGTCGTGGAGCATGAGTTGTTTCGTGTGCTTCAGCCGAAGGAAGACCCGCTTGACAGTATCTTCGGCTGCCCACGGATCATGGCCAGCGCCGGCAACGTCGAGAGAATTTCTTGCCGATATGTCAGCCTTACGGCGGAATATTGCGCGAGTGCGTTCCCCAGGATCGTCGTGATGTTGGAATGCAGGGAAACGATTTCGATCGTCCCGATTTGCAGAAAGACCGGTTGCTCCCCGTTGATGTGAAAATGGCCGGCATAGCTGTAGATGTCGGCGCGGAGCTCGCTCTCCGAGATCAAAATCGTTCCCGTAAGACTCTGGCCAGTGACAAGCTCCACGCCGTGCAGCGGCTTTCCGCTCTCCATCTTCGACATGCAACACATTCGGGCTGCCTTCGGCCTGCGCCCAGCAACACGCATCTGGTACATTGCGGCGGTCTTGATGCTCAGCAGGAACTCTAACTATATCCCGCGCGTTCAATCTGGAGTTACTTTGGTGGCAATAGGTACAGTGAAATGGTTCAGCCCGACTAAGGGCTACGGCTTCATCAAGCCAGATGACGGCGGCCCCGATGTCTTCGTGCACATCCGTGCCGTAGAAAAGGCCGGCTATGCCGAGTTGGCAGAGGGTGCTAAGATCAGCTATGAGACAAGGGTCGGACATTCTGGCAAAATTTCCGCCGAAAATCTCCGACTTGGATAATTTCGCTCGCGCGAACATAAGGGCAGCCCAACCATTCGTCATTCTAGCTCCGCCTCGGGCTTGCCCGCGAGGTGTAGGTACGGCCCCAGCATATCCCCCCGGAGCCGCTGAGGCCGTTTCCTTTCTGGCGCTGTGAGTAGGCGTGCTTCGGAGGTGGATTGTGTGAGTGCTTCCGCAGACGACTCCGTTGATGCATTTTGGTGCGCCTGCTTTTGCTCGAATGTCAGCTCGTCAGCCCTCTAAAGGCAGCCTGGTCCAGAATTCTCCAACGCATCATCAGAATGGCTTTCAGACGCGCCATTCGTTTTTCTAATTCGCGCATTAGGGCCGCTTCATCGTGACGTTCGCGTACAGGTGACGACAAGTTTCAAAGGACGGGGGTATCATTCGCGTCTGCAACTCCTGGCGAAAGTAATCCAGGTCACTATTCCAAGACGTGCGAGCTGTTCGCTCGAACCCACCTGAGTCTTGGATAGTCTCGTGCAGCGGAAGGCTGACGCTTAATCCGACGAAAAACTGCGCGCACGCGCGACCAAAGCAGAATTTCGGCGACACATGGCGGAATACCGGGAAGTTTTCTCCTGCGTTGCAACGTACAATCTGCGACACGTGGAGCTAAGCTGGCATTTGCAGAACCGGCTATCCATTGAGATCCGCACTAAGGGGCGAATGGGGATGGACGGCGCTGCGTGGCCTCAGGTGAGGGGCGATCTTTCATCCACACGGTGGGGCGCCGCGGCGTTCCTCAACAATCTCGAAACCGCCTGCACAACCATTAGTCGAACTGAATGGGTCGTAAGATGGACAAACATCGGCGACGCCCACTGCCTTCTTGGTGATACCAACATCGAGGAGGGATACTTTGATGAGGTGGCAGAAGATTGGCTATGCGCGCTAACCGCCTTTGAAGTTGCCAGGCGACTAGCATGTGAAGACGCTTCAAAAATCGGAGAAGTTTCGGCTAAGATCGATGCCGTCCTTAAAAAATTCGGAAAGCTGGGGCCGAAGGTCGAGCGAGTAAAAATTGAGTGCTGCGATCAATTTGAGATTTCAGCTCACTACTTGCCCGCTGGCGATCGCAGTTCAAGCGCCCCAGCAATTCTTTGCATTAGCACGGAAGGGGAAACAGCGACGACACTGCTCGGAAGGCTCTTGCCTGTCGTGATGCATAGAGGCATGTCCGTCCTTGTGGTCGCTTATGACGACCTCTCAGATACTGAACGCAGTCAATTGGATATGTTCCTGTCTTGCTGTGTGGATTACTTATCAGCCCGGTCTGACGTTGATGCTGCTCGTATTGGCGTATACGGAGATGGGCTGTCCGCTGCCCTGGCAACCGACCTCGCAGCATTTGACAGTCGTGTGTCCGCCGCGGTTTGTGACGGCGGTCTTTGGAATTGGACTCGGATGCAGGCGTCTGTCGATTGGCTAACCGGAGCTGCCGATGTGTCGGATGATCAAGTGCTTTCAGCCCGTCGCTTGCGATTGCTCCGGCAGCTGAGATGCCCAGTTCTCGTGGTGGCTGGTGGACGTGGCATCGTCAGTGCAGCGGAAGCAATGAAACTACTAGGTGATGGCGCCGGTGCCCCCATTGATCTGCAGTTGGCGATACCGAGGATGATCACGATAGACGGAGAAGAGGTCGAAAATTTCCTGACTGCCGACGACCGCATCTTCGGCTGGCTCGAGCATAAGCTTGTGCTGAAGTCGCTCTCAAACCATTGTTGAGTTGCATAGCAGCGAAAACCTTTGTGACCCGCGCTGCTATATGGCGTTCAAGCCATAGACGATGTCTCCATCAAGTCCCTTCCCAAATCTCAGGCCGAACCTGCATGCGGCGGTTGACTGCAGGCTCGATATACATGGCCCCTGATAACGCCAGAACAACCTGGTTCCGGTTGTAGAAGATCCGTAGCCTAGCCTTCCAATCCAATTGCGCTGCCACGCCCATCCTCGCGCGACACTTTGTGCCGTTAGGAGATCGGGAGGTGGCAGCGGCAAGAGGCTCCGCGGTCCAAGTGGTCCCAAGCGAGCAAGCTCTGATGCTTGCTCTGGACACGTAATTTTACAATATCCCAATGCTGAGCTTTTGAGATGCCAATCGGCTATTTTTCGCAATTAAGATGAGCCGTTTGTTGACGTAGTGAAGAGACTCCTCGTCCAGCCCATCAAGCATTGTGGCGTTGAGGGATTGTCTTTTGATTGACAGCTTCCGGATTTCCGCCTGCGCTTTTTGAGTCAGCGATATTCGCAAGTATCTCGCATCATCGGGCGAGGTCACGCGGGAAAGGAGCTCCATTGCTTCCAGTTTCTTTGTTTGGTTGGTGACGAAGGCGGGATGAATTCGCAGCTTGTTCGCAACAGCTATCCCTGAGACTCCTCGGCCTTCATCGAGTTCGTCGACGGCCATCAAGATCAGCCACTGCGGTTCGGTTATGCCTAGTAGCTGAGCCCAAGTCTTGTGTATTTCCTCGAGTTGGGAATTGACCTCGACGATATTCCAGATGAATTCACTAACGGCTCGATCGAGTTGTTCTTTCACTTGCATGTTGTTGTTCCCGGCAATTCTAGATTCGCCGATACGCGCACAAACGATGTTCACTCCGGCGGAAACGTACGTACCCTTCCCGTGCGACCGATAATAGAGCTCACACGACACACTGCATCAAAAACAATTGAGGCGTGCAATTGATCTAAGTGTGCATTGAAGCTGGATGTCGAGCAGGTGTCACTTTTGCGTCTACTTGTAATTTAAGCGGCGTTCGCCTTGGTTCCGATACACTCATCCACCCAAACTTCGTCCACGAAATCGTCTTGCTATAGAATAATGTTGCTTTCATCGAAACGCGCACATGATTTCGATCTGACGCCTTATCGAAGGCGAGCGATACTATTCGGCAAGTCGTGGCGAAACGCCTGTGCTTCGCCGGGGTGCTGACTGTGAGCAGCAGTTCAATAGGACAGCTCTATTCGATAGATTTTGCTTCAAATTCCAAAGAGAGCGCTCATCGCCGTCATCCTCAGGACACGACACGCCTTTAAGGTGATGGGCTCGGTAACGGCCTATCCCTCAACAGGGCTGAAGGCGTGCGGGCGGGCCGTGCTGCGGCCCTCGGGAAATATCGCCGTCGAGCGGCGAATTTGTTTGCGTCCTCGGACCTGGCGCGTCCGGCAGAGACAAAGCCTTGTACGTTGCCGGACTTGTCGGTTCAACTCTAGCGTGGTCTATCGCGATCACCAGGAGCCGGCGCCGACAGCTTGAGAGGCTTTCCAAGCATGCGAGGGCGTCGCGCGGAGATGGTAAATCTCTGCCGATCGGCACTTCTTGAATGATTTGGGACTTCAACGTACGCCACGATCGCAATCCATACGTTCATAGCGATTGCGCACAGATTGCGCAGGCCAAATGCTTGGCGCGTAGTATCGGCTGCGTTGGCGCGTTCAGATCTGGTCGGTTCGCGCTCAGAGAAACTTTTGTTCGAGGTTGCGTCAGCCTGCGGTTAGAATTGCAAGGACCTGACCGTTACGAGCAGTCCGCTTCCTGACGACCGTAGCATCAAAAATGTGGCGGAAGCGAACGCCGAAGGCGAGCCCCTTAATCGTAATCGTTGTCAGTCCTCCCTTGATGTAAGAAAGGCGCGGTAAGCCTGCCGGATGCCATCATTCAGGGAGTTTTCGCGCGCCAGCCCAACTCTGCGAGACGGCCGACGTCGAGCAACTTACGCGGCGTACCGTCGGGGCGAGAGGCATCGAAGGCGATCTCACCTCGATAGCCAACGACCTCCGCGACAAGGCGGGCAAATTCCAAGATCGTAACGTCCTCGCCGGTTCCTATATTGATCAGTTCCGCGCCCGAATAGATCTTCATTAGCTGGACGCAGGCATCCGCCATGTCGTCGACATAAAGAAATTCGCGGCGGGTGTGCCGGTGCCCCACACCAGGACGCTTTTTGCACCAGAGACCTTGGCTTCGTGAAAACGGCGGATCAGAGCTGCGACCACATGACTATATTCGGGATGGTAGTTGTCGCCGGGGCCGTAGAGGTTGCTCGGCATCACGCTTATGAAGTCACTTCCGTACTGACTGCGATAGGCTTCCACGAGCTTGATGCCGGCGATCTTGGCGATCGCATAGGGCTCATTGGTCGGCTCGAGCGGACCGGTCAGAATCATGTCCCCGCGCAATGGCTGAGGAGCAAGTTTTGGATAGATGCAGGAGGAGCCCAAGTACATCAGCTTCTCCGCACGGTTTAGATGCGCGGCATGGATGACGTTCGCAGCGATCGCGATGTTGTCGTAAAGAAATTCGGCGCGCAGTGTATCATTGGCGACTATGCCGCCAACCTTGGCGGCAGCCAAAAATACCACCTGCGGCCGCGTCTTGGCGAACCAGCCGAATACCTGGGCCTGGTCGCGCAAATCAACCTCGCTTCGCTCAATGGTGACGAGCCGCGTGTCTTCCTGCGCGAGCCGGCGCATCAGCGCGGCCCCGACCATGCCGCGATGGCCGGCTACATAGACGTCTTGCCTTTCAGCTCAAACGGTGCGCTTGCCATTTTCAGCTTCCCGTTTCGCCTCGGCAAGGTCGCTTGCGACCATCTCCTGCACGAGCTGCGCAAAGCTGCGCTTCGGTTTCCAACCAAGCTGTTCGCGCGCCTTGCTGGCATCTCCAATGAGAAGATCAACCTCCGTCGGGCGGAAATAGGTCGGGTCGATCCTAACCACGGCTTTGCCGCTCTTGGTATCGACGCCAGTTTCCTCTACGCCCTTGCCGCGCCATTCGATGCGGCGACCGACTTCGGCAAAGCCGAGTTCGACCATCTCGCGCACCGACCGCGTTTCGCCGGTTGCGAGCACGAAATCGTCGGGCCTCTCCGCCTGCAGAATCATGTGCATGCCTTCGACGTAGTCGCGTGCATGCCCCCAGTCGCGCTTGGCTTCGAGGTTGCCAAGATAAAGTGTCTCCTCGAGACCGACCTCAATGCGGGCGACGGCGCGAGTGATCTTGCGGGTAACAAAGGTCTCGCCGCGGATTGGGCTTTCGTGATTGAACAGAATGCCGTTACTTGCGAACATGCCATAGGCTTCGCGGTAGTTCACCGTGATCCAATAGCCGTAGAGCTTTGCCACACCATAGGGCGAGCGCGGATAAAAAGGCGTGGTCTCCTTCTGGGGGACTTCCTGAACCAGGCCGTAAAGCTCGGACGTAGACGCTTGGTAGAAGCGCGTCTCTTTCTCCAGGCCAAGAATCCGGATCGCCTCGAGCAGGCGTAGCACGCCAATCGCGTCTGCGTTTGCGGTATATTCCGGGCTTTCAAAGCTCACGCCGACATGGCTTTGGGCGGCCAGATTGTAGATCTCGGTTGGCCTGATCTGCTGGACCAAGCGGATCAGATTGGTCGAGTCGGTCATGTCACCGTAGTGCATGAGAAACGGCACACTGCCGGCATGCCGGTCCTGATAGAGATGATCGACGCGCGCGGTGTTGAAGGAAGATGACCGCCGCTTAACGCCATGCACGATATAGCCGAGCGACAGTAAATATTCGGAGAGATAGGCGCCATCCTGGCCGGTCACACCGGTGATCAGAGCGACCCGCCTTTGAGAGTTTTCGTTAGTCAAATTCTACCCTATGCAAACGAATTGATCGGTTTCTGTACCCCTCGGTCACCGTCGTACGCACTCGGCTGGAACTTTATTCGAGGGGTCAAAACCAGCCACGGTGATAAACAAAAGGTGGCGCAAGGACAATAGACGCTTACGACAATGATTTTGCAGAGCTTTTAGCCGCTTTCCAGATTTAGCCGTGCAAGACGTCCAGAGAAGCTGCTCCGAGCGGGATGCGGCCTTAGATGCTCTGACATGCACTCTCTGTCGGCGGTCGCAGGCCCGCCCACGATGTTATTTAGGCGCCGCAATCTCAGAGCGATAAAGACAAATCGAAATCGTGAGGATCCACCATCAGAGCGAGCGAGTGAAATCCATCAAAAAATGCGATCAGGCGCGGAATTAATGCGTGGACACAGAACTCCTTGCATCAATCCAAATGGAGACCTTGGCTACCTCGCAATGAGAACGCCAGCCTTCTACATCCGCCTCTTTGCAGGCAGCTAGAGGGAGCGAGTCATCAAAACCATCGTCAATCGGCGAAGGGTGATGGGAGCACGACATTGCTAGCGCGATCCGCATAAGGAGTTGGACAAAACGCCCTGGGATGATTTGGGGCAGGCACGGGTCAAGCAGTAATAGAAGCTAGGTGATTTATCCCACTTGAATTTAGGAACACGCGATCCGTATTATCTTCCTCATGAGGGCATGGGGATCTCCAAATGTTGGATGCCGCTACCGCCGACCTTCTACGCGCTGTCCTCGATGAGGTCTGCGCGAGCATTTCTCGCTACGAAACGGGCGTCCGCGCCCATGTGGCCGCTAGACTTTTGGAAGCCGCCACCAGAGGCGAAACGATGCCCAGCCGCCTCAAGCAGATTGGTGTCGAAGCGCTTCGTGAAGCACCGACCATGTGGCGATAGGCGCGGACAATATGATGTCTCATTCAGGTGAATTTCCAAGTTACCGTCCTAAAGATCCTTGTGAGCTATCCGGACGGCTTCGCGCCGATGGCGGAGCTTAAACGCGACATGGCGATTCTAGCGACGAGTGGTCGCGAGTGGGCCGAGCGCACGGCGAGAATGGCTGCGCGTGTCCAGAACCTCGACATCTTTTCTCAGAAACTCGTTGAGCGGATGAACGGTGGCTGGCGTATCACTGAAGAGGGCCGTGCCGTCCTCGATCTGATGGAAGCGCGGCCGGTCGTTGCACAGCTGCCGCCGGAAATGAACGAATCTGCGTCCGAGCAATGAGAGTCTGAACACGGATCAAGAAATTCGTGCCGATGACGTGGACGCTAGAATGAGCTGCCTGGGAAAGGTGTGTCCTCAAGTCTCATTCCCGTGGTCCATGTCCCGGTTCGGCTGCGACGGGATGCCGCGGCTAGTTCATTCCCGCTGATGAGAGACGGTATGCCGCAGGTGTTTCGTTCCCTGCATACGGCATCGGCCTTGCCTTGCACGCAGAGAAGTCGAAAAAGCGATCGCAGTGATCTGATCCGTGCGGTCTCCGGCGTTTTCCGCGCTGCGCGCATGTGTCCTCTTACGTGTTCTACGCGCGTCGTTGCGCGCGAAACGCGTGTGACGCTGCCAGAGATCAAGACAGGGAACGGATTCGCGGTAGCTTGCCGCTCTCGTGATCGAGCGTTCGCCTATTTCCGCTCGGGCGTGCTCATGCGGTTGCGGCCTACTTGGATTCCGCGATCATGCCTCAGCCACACCCATTATACGGACGATGAAGCACAGCAGAGCGATTGAGGCGGCCCACAGCGCGAAGTACTCCCACCAACACAACTCACGCTCGGACGTCTCACGTGCGATGGTAGCAGCCAAGCCCCCCAAGGTTAATCCGGCTAGGACGATTACGAACAAATCAATGCCTTCCATACTTGCTCCGTTCAACCAGGCGCGCAAATGTTGCCATCGCATCTCAACTGGCTTGTTTGGCGTTGTTCTGCGCCCGCGCCCCAGCAGTCGGCTTGAGCTCTAACGTCATCTCGGTTCTCTCCCACGTAAAGCTGGTTGCGGTTTGTGATCCATACCGCGCCCAGCGTTGGCTAGACTGATGATGGGAGGGTCGAAACATCAACGTTCGATCCACCACGGTCGGTGCTCGTGACCAACAGCGAAAGGAGGATCATGCGAACGCCAACACGACTGGGCAATCGAAAGTCCAACCCAACCATGCAAACGAGTTCATCCGGTCGAGAAAGAAGAGTGCAGCATCATTCGTTTCACGAAACCGGAAGAGTTAGCCGTTCGTTTGCTATGCAGTTGAGGTCGGGATTCTCAACCGAGAAAGCGACTTCGTTGAGCTATTCCTACAACTTGACGCTAGGTACGATTCAATCCCCGGAGGACATTCGTGCAGAAATTGTCCAAAGACTATTCGGGTCTAGGCACCCTCTTGAACCGCAAGCGGCAGCCTGTTGCACGATCTTCGGTCGGCCACTGTTTGCGATGTGAGTTTTCGACCCTCCCAGCTTGCCGACACGCAGCTCTTGAGCGACATCAATGCGCCCTAAGAGCATCTCCATCTACGTTGTGCTTGTAGCCGAACAACCGCGCTACCGTGTTGCTGAGGCTATGGGCTCGGATTGCTGCGCAGTCCGGGCCCAACGTTTGCGAAGCGGTTCGGACTGCACGCTCCTACAGCATGAATTGCTTCTTGGCAGCAGACGGCCCACTCGTGGGCTCCGAAGGCCGCAAACATTCCGGATGAAAAACAATGAGCGGACGAATGTCATGGCTGCAGGCCGTTGCCAAACATACGTGGGAGACCGTGGACCAATTGTTGCCTTGGTGACAATTCGAATGACTTGATGTTCACAAAAGCTGTCCCCTTCGAGGATGCTGGTGCGAATTCCTTGTGAAAGCAGCGCTCTCGGTTGCGGCACACGACTTGCTTTATTCAACGTAGCATCGCCACACAGCCTGGTGATGTAGGGGCGGGCCGGCGCGCCCCCGCTCGTTCGCCAGGCCCGCCCTGTTCCGCTCTCTAAGCCAGGAACCCGCATGGCCTGGCGGCAATTCAAAAACTTGAGACGGCCTCAGATTGAAGGTCGCCCGAAGGGATACTCGTATGGAACGCCTCGACCAATCACAGCCGCCGTATCGCTTGTCGCATGCTGGTCTGAACATGCGAAAGCCATTGTCCTATCTTCGACGTATCGTCGGCATTGTTGCGTTACCGCCACCAACCATCGCCAGCGGTGAGTCCGCGCCCATCCACTTACATCAACGTCTGATTCTCGATGCCCGTCCACCGGTGTGAGGTCTGCCGTTCTAGTCCCCACTTCCCCACAGCTATTGGAGAGATAGCCGATGCACAACGTCGTCTGCATAAAGCAGGTTCCGGACTCCGCGCAGATTCGCGTCCATCCCGTAACGAACACCATTATGCGCCAGGGCGTACCGACAATCGTCAATCCTTACGATTTGTTTGCGCTCGAGGCCGCCATGGAGCTACGCGACGAGATCGGCGGCGAGATCACTGTTCTGACAATGGGCCCGCCAGCCGCCGAAGACTCGCTGCGAAAGGCGCTGACCTTCGGTGCAGATCGAGCTGTGTTGCTCACCGATCGTGTTTTCGCAGGGGCCGATACGCTGGCGACGACTTACGCGCTGGCGGCGGCTATTCGTAAGATCGGAGAAGAGTACGGCCCGCCCGACCTTATCTTCGCCGGCAAGCAGACAATCGATGGCGACACTGCGCAGGTTGGGCCTGGTATTGCCAAGCGGCTCGGCGTGGTTCAGCTCACCTACGTCGCCGAGATCAAGAGCCTGGATCTCGCGGCGCGCGCAATCGAGGTAGAGCGACGGTCGGAGGGCGGCGTGCAGGTGCTGCGCACCAAGCTTCCATGTCTCATTACCATGCTGGAGGCGACAAACGAGATCCGGCGAGGTGGTATGACGGATGCGCTGCGGGCGGCACGCACTGACATCGTAAAATGGAACGCGCAGGATGCAGGTATAGCAGATATCTCGAAATGTGGTCTTAAGGGCTCTCCAACAATCGTTAAGCGTGTGTTCGCTCCCTCCAAGCGCGCCGAGAAAGCAATGCTGGTCGAGGGTGCCGATCAACCTGTGCCGGCATTAATCGATGCAATTTTCAAGCAACGGCCGAAGCTTGAAGCTGAACTTGCAGCGCTGTCGCGCGCTTCCGACGTGGGCTCGGAGCGATGAGCCGTTGAAATGTCTCTCGATCTTCGCGTCGTGGTGCTGCCCATGAAGCCTTGGTACAAGATTCTGTACGCCCAGGTATTGATCGCCATTTTGCTGGGCACCATCGTTGGCTGGCTATGGCCTTCGGTCGCCACCAACGACTGGATCAAGGCGATGGGCGACGGCTTCATCAAGCTGATCAAGATGGTGATCGCCCCGATCATCTTCTGCACGGTCGTCTCCGGAATCTCCCACATCCAGGATGCCAAGAAGGTCGGTCGCATCGGCATCAAAGCGCTGGTCTATTTCGAGATTGTGTCGACGTTTGCTCTCCTGATCGGGCTCATCGTCGGCAATATCGTCAAGCCGGGCGCGGGCTTCGGCAGCGCTGCCGCGAGCGCGAATGCGGTCGCCAACTACGCCAAGCAGGCCGAGGGACAGAAGTCCGTCGACTTCATCCTGCACATCATTCCCGACACCGTGGTGGGCGCCTTCGCGCAGGGCGAGATCCTCCAGGTGCTGCTGTTCTCGGTCCTGTTCGGCTTCGCCATCATGGGTCTCGGCCAGCGCGGCCATGCGATCCGCAACTTCATTGACGATGCCGCCCATGCCGTGTTCGGCGTGATCTCGATCGTGATGCGCGCAGCACCAATCGGGGCGTTCGGCGCGATGGCTTATACCATCGGCAAGTTCGGCACCGGCGCGATCCTCAATCTGATCGGGCTGATCGCGACGTTCTACATCACCGCGGCATTGTTCGTGATCATCGTGCTCGGCACCATCGCGCGCTTCGCCGGTTTCTCGATCTTCAAATTCATTGCCTACATCAAGGACGAGCTGCTGATCGTGCTCGGCACCTCGTCGTCCGAGAGCGCGCTGCCGTCCTTGATGGAGAAGCTGGAACGCCTCGGCTGCTCCAAATCGGTGGTCGGCCTCGTGGTTCCTACGGGATACTCGTTCAACCTCGACGGCACCAACATCTACATGACGTTGTCGACCCTATTCATCGCGCAGGCGCTTGGCTTTGACCTCACCTTGGGCCAGCAGATGACCATCCTGGTCGTGGCCATGCTGACCTCTAAGGGCGCCTCCGGCATCACCGGAGCGGGCTTCATCACGCTCGCCGCGACACTCGCGGTGGTCGATCCGCGGCTCGTGCCTGGTATGGCGATCGTGCTCGGCATCGACAAATTCATGAGCGAATGCCGCGCCCTAACCAACCTGTGCGGCAACGGCGTCGCCTGCGTGATCGTCGCTTGGTGGGAAGGCGAGCTCGACCGCAAGAAGCTCAATGGGCGCGTCTGCCGAATCGACCCCACGAGCCTCAGGAAATCAGGATAGGTTAGGCGGGCGTTAGGCTCCGGATCTTGGGATAACCGGCTCGAACGTGGCGCCAATCCGTGCGGCTGAAGAACTAGGCATGACCGGAGGGTAACTAGCGATCCGAATTCCGCTGCCAAAACAAAATGACAGGGGATTTCGATATCTGAAGATCTCGGTAGAGCCGGACGTAGCCGATTGCTCTATAGCTCATGGACAGCAGCCGCAGGCTCGCGACGGGTATCTGGAGGCGACACATTCAGATGTAAGGTACGCAACGTGTTCCATGCCGCGACAGAAACGAGACAATGCTATCTCCGAAGAAGTTCTGTTAGTGCGTTAATCGAGTCCGCCGAGCAACGAATATCCTCAATGTCCCGAGATAACGTGAGCGCTCTTACCGCTATGGCCGAAAGATCTGGAATCTGACACTCAAGTTCATTCAGACGTTGGTTCAGGTCCTCCAACTGGGTCTGAAGTTGTTCGATCTCCGCATCTTTCCGTATTGGAGAGTTAATGGTCCAGTCCCGTAGTGCTTGCATGAGTCGTCCCCCTTTTTAGCTCGTGCTATGTCTTAGCGATGTTCGTGGCCGGAATTGGGAATTCCTTGTCGAATGCTTGGCGGTTTAACGTCGCACCAAACCCGCTCCTTTTCTGGCTGCCTCGCAGCGCTAGCGTCGTAGCGCGGGCCTCAACAAGCTACGGTGCTGGCTGGGTAGTGAATAAGGCCTAGCCCGCCGCTGGAGTGGCTTGAATCTGACGTTGCGTCAGGTTGTAGGTCTTCAGACAATCGCGATCGGCTTTACGGCGACACGTGGGTCGATGTAGTCGGCTCTGAAGGAGAGTTGGCGGCCTCGCGGGGATCAAACACGTGTAAAGAGCAAATCAATGCGCGATGAAGGGCACAAGCGAGATCAGGATCCGTATGGTCGCAGCGCTCGTATCGAAGCGCCCGCACGCGGGCGGCAATGGCAGAAGGAGCATTTGAGGGCGGACGCGGCGGGTCCATTTCCTTTGGCTCCGATCCATGGCGACCTCGAAATCAAGCAGCGGATGAGACCGATCGCGCCATCGGATCAAATAGTGCGGGTTCGTCTTCCCTCAGACCTTGGTCCGAATAAGACAGTATGATCGGCGTGGCCGTCGTTCGACAAAACAACCCCTCTCGCAGAACTTAAGGAAAGCGGTAGTGATGGCGCAGTCTACCATTGGTAGGATCAACCGTTCACTTCACGAGACGGGCCGCTTGATGGTTTGCAACGAGTTACGCTGGAGTTCGGCGTTAAGGCCGCCGCTCGTCGCTTATAGGTGAGCTAGCGTTGCTTCTGGTGCTCGGGAGGCTCGAAGCGGAATTGGGTCGTTCAGATCAGATCCTACGAGCGAGTCAATGGGAGTGGCGGCAACCGTGGCATTCCCTGTCGCTTAATCTGGGGCACTTGCCCAGCTTCAGCCCGATGGCCCCTTGCGCCGAATCAGGATGAGCACGTCAAAGCAGAGCTGACCGCGCGGAACAACGACGCATCTCATTGAGCAGAAGGTGAACGGATGAGGAAGCAGAAGGGTCATTGCTCGGCAGTGATCGAGAAAGCGTCTGAGCAGAACGTGATCTCCGTCAGATCCAGTGTATCTGCGCGACAAAGGAGCTAGCATGAGAGCGCAAATTGCGGACCAGCTTGAGGACGGTCGCGTACGATATGGACAATTCGCCAGCGCACCGGGATCAGGTCCTTGCGGTCTCTTCATTGTGCAGGGACCCTGCGGCTGTAAACTCAAGATCGTTGGAATGCTCCACGCGGGCTGGGAACATGTCTCCGTTTCGATCCCGCGGCGCTGTCCGAATTGGCAGGAGATGTGCTTCGTCAAGGATCTATTTTGGGACGAGGAAGAGTGCGTGATGCAGCTTCATCCGCCCCGGTCCGAATACGTGAACAATAACCGATACTGTCTGCATCTCTGGAGGCCGACTAGGCAGGAAATTCCAACACCACCCTCGGGGCTCGTCGGCATAGTCGGGATTGGTCCATCCGAAGCGGCTAGGCTCGCTGCACAAATACGGGTTGTCGGATGACCCGGACCCATGGGACGTCTTGAGGGAGAACGCGCGATCAACAATTGAGACTCGTCATCCTCGTGACGGATAGGCGCTGCAGGCAGGTCCGCGGGCATGAAGCGTGGACGGTGCATCGGGTCCATTTTGTGGGCTCAGGAACCAGCGACGTGGATCCGTGACCCGCAGTCATCCGCCAGCCTTTGCTTATGATGCGGACCCATCCACTGTTCGGATATGTTCTATCGATACAATCGATTTTACGAGCTACCGAGAACGGCGGATAAGCAAAACCACTTCGAAGAGATGAATTCAGGCCGATCAGGATGGCACCAAGAGGAATTCTCAGGTTCGCCTCGAACATCGAGTGCGGATGCCGATTAAAGCAACGTGTTTTTGGTGACTCGCGCCAAAACTTGCCAGAGGCGCGTGGTCGACGGCTGCCGGCAAACCTTCGTATAAATAGTGCAACCACTTCTATGTTGGATACCTACTTCCGTTCGATTGAATCACCGCTTGCTCGGGTCTTAGCCTCGCGGCGAAGGCGAGAACTATCGATTGCAGGTGTCTAATGCTGCTTCAGAAGAATCGAGTGAAGTGCGGTCAGGTCGCCTCGCAAGTGCAGAAGAGGTCCCTCCTAGATCTAGTCCGAGTGGCCCACACGCTCAATATCATCTCCGTCGTGTGCGACGATCAGTCGGTTCGCGAACCACTAATGGACATGATTATTGCAGCCGGCTGCGTGGCCGAGCTCTTCCGAAGTGCAGATGAATTCCTCAGCTCAAAAAGCGACATCAGGACGTCTTGTTTGATCGCGGACATGCAGTTGACGAGCGCAAGTGGGCTCGACTTATACGAGCAGCTCATCGCATCCGGAAAAACAATTCCCACCATCCTGCTTGTGGCTGGCCCCGACGACGACAACCGTGCGCGCGCGCTGCAAGCCGGCGTGTCACAGGTTCTGCGTAAGCCGTTCGACAAAGGCGAACTGCTTGCGTGCATAAAATCGACATTCAAAGACCGAAAGACAATTCGAGGTCGCCCTTGAATATGGGCATACAAGCTTGGAGATCCCGTCGTGCGGGCTAGTTGAGCCCGACCCTGGCGGCGAATGGGATGAGAGTATTTATCATGCCGACCTCAAATCGTTTGGCAGCACGATCCCGCTTTCCAGCGCGTTGAAAGTGGACCGAACGCAGGCGCCAAAGCGTTGGCTGATGCTGGCGCGGCAGGAATCGCACGTGCATTTAACTAGGAGAGAGGTTCAATGAAGATGACGCCGCTGTTCAGAGAAGGTTTACGGACGCCGATACCGCAGTCCATGCATGAGGACTTCAGCGCATGCTAGAATCGACGTCGTCTTTAGATGTGCACGAGCAGCTTGTTTCACTTCTGGAAAAGCCAAGCCCCGTTATCTTAGATATCGGCTGTAATGATGGAACCGACACAAAACGGTTTCTCGAGCTGTGCCCCGAGGCGCTGTTCTACTGTTTTGAGCCGGACCCCCGTGCTGTGGTCCGCTTTAAGAAGAACATGCATCTGGACCTCGACAAAGTGAGGCTGTTTGAGATCGCGATCAGCGATCGAAATGGAAAGATTGATTTCCATCCAAGCAATGGGGATGGGGAGGTGGAGGAATGGGACCTCTCTGGCTCAATACGTCGGCCAAAGAACCATCTTGCTGAATATGAATGGGTTCGATTTGATCATCCAATCTCGGTTGAAACTCGAAGGCTGGATGACTGGACCAGTGAAGCTAACGTGGACAAGATTGATTTGATTTGGATGGATGTTCAGGGAGCGGAGTCCGATGTCATCGCTGGTGGCAAACGGGCTTTGAGCAATACGCGGTTCATCTACACGGAATATAGTGATCGCGAGCTTTATGAAGGCCAGCTGTCCCTGCACGCCATACTTGAGCTTTTACCATCGTTTGAAGTGGTAAGGCTCTATCCCCGCGAAGTGGAGGGTGATGTGTTGCTCAGGAATACGGGCTGTTAACGCGGTCTCTGCTTTCTTTGCTGCGAGAGGCCGCATCACGTGACCGCGTGATGCGGCAGCGCAGTTCGGGTCAGGGTCGCTAGGGCAAGCGATGGTTATGAGGTTATTCGTTTCGCTCTCGCGATAGCGCTTGCAGATTAGTTCGCGCGCGAGTAATTGATCAACGAAAGTTCTCGCGTTGGCAGACCGCAATGAAGATGAATGATCTGAAGTCAATGAGTGTCGACGAGCTGTGGAATCTCCACGCGAAGGTGTCTGCCGCTCTAACTCAACGGATTGCGACGGAAAAGGTCATCCTCGAGGAGCGGCTGCGAACCATCGGAGCGCTCGAGAAGCCCACCCGGCCCGCCCGTGAGCGTCGGCCCTACCCGCCTGTGCGGCCAAAGTATCGAAATCCGAAGAACCCGGCGCAAACCTGGTCAGGGCGTGGGAAATTACCCAGATGGCTCGACCCGCAACTTCGTGCCGGCCGAAAGTTGGATGACTTCCTCATTGACCGACCTGCACGTAGGCGTCGCCACAAAGCCTGACAAGCCGGTCAGCAATTCCGATTCGACTTACTGCGACCATGCCTGTTTTGAGCTGTTGGCTCTGTAGTTGCGGCTTTCTTCATGCGTGTCTCGCAAATGCTCGATAGCCGCGTCAGAACCTTCGGCTCTGCGCTTCCGCACTTTCCAGGTCACTAATAGCTCAACCTGAGCGGCCAACGCCGCCCAGCGAGAGCCGATGGTCTTAATTTCTAGACTTTCGACAAATCTTCTCCGCGAACGGATTTCGACATCCTCTTTTGGGGCCCCAAGGCCTTTCAGTGAAGGATTACTGATCGGCTAGACAGCGGAGCAACGTGCTACGCATCATCGGCTGAAAGAGATCTGGTCCGTCTTCTTCCATGTGTTTGTGTTCGCGACCCAAAGCACCCGGGCGGCAAAGAAGGTGCTGTCAGGTGCGTCACAAAGTCGTTGAGGGCGATGACGGGCAATCGATGTCTTAAAGCTAGCTACGACGTTAGCCGTTTCTGAGGATCTATTGGATTTCGAGTACAGGTCCACATTTTGGACCGAGCAGCCTCACTCCACGAGCTATATAGCTACCGCGCGGCGGCTCCACATAGTCGACCCCATCGATCCAAAAGGACATATCGTCGATCGCAAGCTGCGGATTATAAGTCCACCCGGTCTGGACAGCTTTCACCACGGCGAAGGCACCATGTGGTGAAAACGAGTCCGGGATGACGACATCAGCATCCGGCTCGCATCCTGATAGAACCTCAATAAGCTCTTTCACCTTCATTTCGTAGCCTTAGGATCGCAGTTGCGAGGAGTATCCATCTATGACTTCTGTAGGATCAGTAAACCCCACGTCAAGCTGCAAGTTACCGATCCCAAACAAGCTTCGCTGCGTCCGCGCGCAGCGCCAGCTCGAGGCCCGGTCATGTCAGCGGAGCACGACGCTTTCGGGTGCCTGTCATGAGTCATCCGTGGCGAATTGATCCGGTTGCCTCCTGAAGGCTTCGCTCAGTGCCGTCGCACGAGCGCAGCTGGGCGAGACACGATTGAGCGAATGCCGATGTTCCACGAGCAGGAAGGTGGCTCATTGCCACAGATGATTCGTTTCTGACCCGCGAGGTAATGCACATGGGCTGATGCCGCAAGGTGAGCGGCTGAGCTAAGTCGGCGGACATCATCAAATCCATCTTAGGCGACCTGGCCTAGAGTGAAGCAGTTTCGGCTGCTGCTTCTCCAGCAGCATAATGTTGCGCGCGAGAACTTTCGAGGGCTTGAACCGGACCCAGCGTCAAGTTGTAGAATCCCAAATTAGTGTCGACACAAACAACAAGGAAGGGCCGTTTCATGATCTCCTCGCTGTTCCGCTCGGAAAGCGCAGCCGCTTTGGAAAGAGAGACCTCTCAATGATGCTGTTTCTAGTTCTGCTTCCGATTTTGTTCGGGGGGTTTGCAGCTGGCTACGCTATCCGCGCATGGCGCTCTCGAAAAAGGCGTGAGCGCTATCGTCTGTACGGGCCTTACCTTCGGCCAACATCCCGCATTACAGAACGTCCGACTGAATTGTCTAAGCGCAGAGCATTCTGATGTTTTATAATAAGAGCGGGGACTTAGACCTGAGGCGGATAGCCGAAAGCTGTGCCTAGTCGGCGGTTCAGCGGATAACGCGCATGGGCGCCTTCCGGTAATCGATACCCATCTTATCGACCGTACGCGATCATGGACGCAAGGCGCTGGTGCGGACAACGAAATCCGAGCTAGCCGGTGGTCAGAGCGTTCAATGAGTGCGGGTCCTTGATGCGACACCTCGTTCGCGAGCCTCGCGTCATCCACCTGCAGAGCCCCCGCCGGGTGCACCGGCGGGGGGTCTTCTAAATGTCAAGGCGCCGATCGAACTCGATGCGGTCCCACGAAAAGCAAGAATCTTGATAGGAAACATATTGAGCAGGGAGAGTTCGTGAGATTGAAGGGCGACCGCCTGTTCCGGCGTCCATTCTCGATCTCACGTGTCTTTTCGTGTGCTTGGGACCACGCGCGGAGCGGTTTTGACCAGAAAGATCCGCTCCGGCCACATGCCGTCTTGAGATTGCACCGTTGGCCCCTTGATCATTGCCATCGTTCCACCGTGGACCAACGGAGCCGGCCCATCGCTGCTAGGCAGGCGGTTTTTCTCTGTTTGCGGGGGCGAGTCGGTGCTCAATCGCGACAGCGGCAGAGGTATTACCAAGGTCCCGTAGGGAGGCGTCTCGAGATTGCGAGCGGAACGGCGTCGAGGGTAAGTCGTGTGGCAAATGTTCGCCAGGCTGATGCGCGCCAGTTTTGGCGAGAAGTCCGCCTGCGTTTGTGAGTGTGTGGCCTCAAACTCGTTCACTGAAATCGCTTGAAGCTATCGCAGCGTCAAGTTGTAGGCTTCAAAAATCGATCACGATCAAAAGCGACCGTCGCGCCAATGCAGCTGCGCTCGCGGTTCGCGTGAATGCCGATGGGGGTGGCTGTTGGTGGAGACGAGATCTGGAGCATCTTATGGTTGCCGCGCGCTTCCGTGGATGGTGCAAAATATTGCCCAGTCGTTCGTCGAGGCCAGGGCGGTGTCGGACAGGCGGAAAGCCATAAAGAGCCGAAACTGTGGTCTTCCTCGGCTCCCGCGTTGAAAAATGGGCGCCTCGCTGGACCCACCCGCTCTTGCCCAACCGTCAATGTTACCAACACACTCCGACCGGTCTGAGTGCACGCGATGGATCTCAAATTGATCATGGCCAAAGTCGCGAGCGGCGCTCTGTTGAACCACCAGGAAATGGCCTTAGCGTTCGACAGTATGATGTCGGGTCAGGCAACGCCCTCGCAAATGGGCGGGTTGCTGTTGGCGCTGAGGGTGCGTGGCGAGACAGTGGAGGAAATCACCGGCGCGGTTTCCGCGATGCGCAGCAAAATGCTGCGGGTCGATGCCCCCGCCGGATCGATTGACATTGCGGGCACCGGCGGCGACGGTTTGGGTTCGGTCAACGTCTCGACATGTGCTTCTTTCATCATCGCGGGCGCCGGCATTCCTGTCGCCAAGCATGGCAATCGCGCACTCTCCTCACGCTCGGGCTCGGCAGATGTACTGGCATCGCTCGGCGTCAAGATCGACTTGAATGCGGAAGATGTCGCTCGCTGTGTCCGGGATGCCGGCATCGGGTTCATGTTTGCGCCGACCCACCATCCGGCGCTGAAAAACGTGAGCGCAACCCGGGTCGAGCTCGCGACCCGCACAATATTTAATCTCGTCGGGCCGCTCTGCAATCCTGCGGGCGTGAAGCGGCAGATGATCGGCGTGTTTTCGCGGAAGTGGGTGCAGCCTTTAGCCGAAGTCTGCAAGAGGCTGGGCGCGGAATCGGCGTGGGTGGTGCACGGCAGCGATGGGCTGGACGAGATCACGCTCACCGGCCCTACCTTTGTCACCGCCCTCGACAAAGGCCAGATTCGCAGCTTCGAGGTAACGCCGGAAGAGGCCGGGCTCCCCCGTTACGGAGAGGAGGGACTGAGGGGTGGGGACCCCCATACCAACGCGATTGCACTACGAAGCGTGCTCGAAGGTATGCCAGGCCCATATCGCGATGTTGCTCTCTTGAACGCGGCAGGGGCCTTTATAGTGGCCGGTCGCGCCACAACTTTGAAGGAAGGCGTGCGTCTCGGACAGGAATCACTTGGCAGTGGCGCCGCCGCCGCGCGGCTGAAGCATCTGGTCGCAGTCTCCAACGCCGAATAGACAAGATGACTGACCCCGACATTCTGACGAAAATTGAGACATATAAGCGCGAAGAAATCGCAGTTGCCAGGCGCGCGCTTCCACGTGCCGAGCTCGACGCGTACGCACGGCGTGCGCCGTCTCCGCGCGGGTTTCTAAGCACAATTCGCAAAAAGCACGCGTCGGGTGGCTATGCCCTCATCGCTGAGGTCAAAAGAGCGTCGCCGTCGAAGGGACTCATTCGCACCGACTTCCATCCGCCGTCGCTTGCCAGATCATATGAAGCAGGGGGCGCGGCCTGTCTCTCGGTCTTGACGGACAAACCATCCTTTATGGGGGACCTTGATTTTATGGAAGCGGCGCGCGCCGCCACCAATCTGCCAGTTTTGCGCAAGGATTTCATTTTCGACACTTATCAGGTGATCGAGGCTCGCGCCCGTGGCGCCGACTGCATTCTGCTGATTATGGCGGCGCTGGACGACGGGGCTGCCAGTGACCTCGAGGCTGCGGCCTTAGCGTACGGTATGGATGTGTTGATTGAGATCCATGACCGCTCCGAGCTTGATCGCGCCCTCAAGCTTCGCTCGCAGATGATTGGCATCAACAACCGCAACCTGCGGACGTTTGTGACAAATCTCAAGACAAGTGAAACGTTGGCACCGCTAATCCCGAAGGATCGACTGATTGTCAGCGAAAGCGGAATCTGCGCGTTCACTGATCTCGAGCGGCTCGCACGAGCCGGTATCGCAACCTTCCTCGTGGGCGAAAGTCTAATGCGTCAGTCCGACCTGACGACAGCAACTCGCGCGCTGCTTTCAAAAAACTAAGCTGCAGCCACCGGGGCATATCAATGACAACCAAATCCTCCAACCAGTTGATAACGCTCCGAGAATAGCAGCCTTCACGTGACCACTGGATCGGGAGCACGCGTCAAAGTGCAACCCGCTAAGGCAAATAGTTCTGGTGCGACGAGTTCGAAATCGACCTTGGGACCAGTTCTCCAATGAAGACGCCTACTCAATGTGTCAAACCGAGCCGAAAGAATGCATATCGATCGGAAAGGAAGGCCACCTCGGACCACCCGAAAAATAGAATCGACGTGCGAGAACGTACATGTCGGCACAATCAGCTGGCTGCTCGATCGCAGCTGACCACAATCGACATTCCCAGTCATCCCAGATGGCGGTATCGATCAGACTCGGCGACTTCAAGTCGAGGCCAGAAGTGTCGCCCAATCGATCCTCGAGAAAAGACCACCTAATGCGAACGACAAGGCGCAGACTGCTCGGACGCCAGGCTGGAGAGCCCGAGATCCGCGAGCAAGACGAGGTCCGTACAGCGCGAAGGCCCAAACGTTGCCCCACAGGCGGGCTGCTGTTCGTAGGTTGTCTTGCCAGATGAGTGAGATTCAATCAATCGAGGCGGCCGAATTTCGCCGGGCTATGCGAAATCTGGCCAGCAGCGTTGCGATCGTGGCGACGGGAGCGGCGCTTGAACGGCGTGGGTTAACGGTGAGTTCTATTACCTCGATTTGCATAGAACCCCCTTGCTTGCTGGTTGGCATCAATACCAATTCCGGGACACACGATGCGATACTTGCGAACGGCAGGTTTGGCGTGAGCCTCCTTGCTAATGATCATCAGGACATCGCTCTGCGATTTGCCGGCCAGGATGGCTCCAAAGGTGTCCAACGGTTCGATACCGCTCCTTGGGATCAGGGGACCCTCGATGTACCGCTATTGCAAAGCGCAATCTGCGCTCTCGAATGCGTTCTACACCACTACCACGTCGTTGGCACGCACGGGGTATTCATCGGCCGAACCGTTGCGGTGCGCCCAGGAGACGGCAGTCCGCTTATTAACTGTCGCGGCGAACTTCGAACATTAGCACGCGGTTGAGCGTTTGTCTCTTGCAGTTGCGTTTCGACACTGGTGGCTAGCCTCGTAACTGGAGAAGAGAAGTGGCTGAGCGGAGCTATGAACGTAGAATACTCGCTCGAGAGCGACGTCACCAACGGAGCCGCTCGACTTTTGCGCGTTCTAGGCCGCCTTGAGAGATGCGCTTAGCGTCTCAGCGAGGCTTGGAGGCATCACGCTCGTTGATCTGGACGGTGCGTTGGTCCCAACCAGAAGCGCGGGTGGGGCTAGACTATAGCTAGCTGATCGCTGGTGCCCGTAAAAGCTACTGAATCGATCTCAAAGCAAATGCCACCTGCGCGCGTATCGAAAAGCGAGATCTGAATAGAGAGCCTCCATGTCCCGCGCCATCGCACAATGCGTTCACGCCCGCATGGGCTTGAAAATTCCTTATCTCGCCTCCGCCTTCAGGCCATCATCACGACCTTTCGATCGACCGAGCCAAGTTTTGCGACCGTTCCCAAACCAGACTATGGCAAGCGCTGCCATTCGCCAATGCTCTCGGGAATTCCCATGTTCGATGGATCACCTGCCGAGGGCCAAGGACACGCGCCCTTCGCCAGTGCCTCGGCCGCTGCTGCCGGTGAATTGTGGTACTCTAGCGTCTCACCTGCAAATACGATCGCAAATCCCTTTGGCGTGGGGACGATTTGAGCTTTTCCTGCGTGCGTTCTAAAGACCCATTTCATCACTTGCAGCTCTGCGAACTTCCAGCTTCAAGCCGTCGTGGCTGGCCAAGCCATAAGCCGAGCGAGAAATGCATCCCGGCCTCCCACTGTGCAATTCGGGTGGCAAGAGTCAGCGCGCGTCGGCTTTACTGTTGGCGATTAGATCGTGCGGAGGGGTTTCGTCAATAACCAGTCCGGTGACGTTAGGCCCGGTCTCGCCAACAGCGGCCGTAACCTCGAAAGAGGCTAGCTCGAAAGGTACCGCCCCCACTGGCGTGGGAACAATTGCGCGCCGCCAAACCGGGAGCTCTGACCTCGTAGGCCGAACTCGTCAAATTCGGAACGCCGCCTAGCTTGCTGCATGCGTTTCAAGTCTAGGGGCGGGCGCAAGTCAGGGCGTGAAGTGAATCTGTGCGATGATCGAGGTAGCCGCCAGCGTTTTTAGGAGGCGTCAAAAGATATAGCAGGCAACCATTCATCGCCAGCGCCGGTACGGTGAGCTTCATCTCCAGCCAGCGCCAGCGACGGACCGAATGATAATCGCCGTGTTCAATGAAGCATCCAGGGGGAGGTCACCAAATGCGAGCTGACAAAGAAGATAATTCGCACCCGCCTCTTCGAGATGATTAAGAAGAGTTTGTCGGATCGAAGCGGCCGTCCCGGCGACGCACAACTCACTCTCGATTGCTGCATCGAAGGTGAGGGGTAGGTTCGGTGGAGTGGGGATGTTGTTGCGGTCATAAAGGAACTTAAAGTTCTTGAGCCAGCGATCGTAAGCCGGCGCAGCGAGTGAATAGGCATCTGCTTCAGAACTGCCAGCTACGATCATGCGCAGCAAGCCAAGAAACGGCGACGATTGATCGTTCGTCTCTGAGCGTATCTCTCGACGCGAGCGGTAGGCATTAGTGACCCTTCGAACAGACGATGAAGGTCCGATGCTTGCGATGTTTGCCCCAATCTCAGCGGCCCAACTTGCCGACTCGGGTTGATTTACGGCGATCCATGTCGGGGGATGCGGTCGCTGATGAGGCGTTAGCGTCAATGGAACATCATCCAACCGGAAATGATCGCCCTCGTAGCAGAGCGAGCCGCCTCGCATGGCCTTAACTAGGATTTCGCTGGCTTCTGCATAACGGCCTGGTGCCGCGTCCGCACTGACCCCGAAATAGCCCAATTCGACTGGAAGGGAGCCGCGTCCGATGCCAAGCTCAAGTCGGCCGCCGCTCAAGTGGTCCAGCATACAGGCCTCTTCAAAAGCTCGCAGGGGGTGATGAAGGCTAAGCAGCATCACCATCGGGCCGATGCGAAGGTGTGTTGTGCGTTGTGCGACGCTAGACAAAAACAGATTCGGTGCGGGGCTCATCCCATGCGGAGTACAGTGGTGCTCGGCCAGATGATAAGCATAGAATCCCAGGCGATCGCATGCCTCGGCGAGTAGGAGGCGATCACTATACTGTTTGGCGACATCATGGCCGTCTGCGTCCAGGTGATCGAAGATGCCGAACGCTAGTTTTGAAGGAAGGGTACTTGTCACTCGATCACCTCATGTAGTGAATCTGGATAACGATTGGTTTGGGGTCAGATTGACGATGAAGAAATGCGACTTACGGTCGAAAGAAACGCATCCATTTGCCTTTCTGTGCCGATCGTAATGCGTATAAAGTTCTCGAGACCTTTTTCGGGGAAGAACGCAACAAGCACGTTCTGCCTCTGCAATGTGGCCTGCCACCAGGCGCCATCGTGTCCTTCGGGCACGCGGGCTAGCAAGAAATTGGCGTGGGAAGGCAACACAGTAAACCCAAGCTTCGATAGCGCGACGCTCGTTCGCTCTCTTTCGAGCATGATCTGTCGATGGTTCTCCTCGAAAGCCGCTCGATGCGCAATGATGCTCATGCCGACCGCATGACCAATCACATTCATGTTGAAGAGGTTCTGCATGGTACGAAGCCTGCCGATAAGCTCGGGGTGACCGAAACCGAAGCCAACTCGAAGGCCCGCGGTGGCATAACTTTTTGAAAAAGTGCGCAACAGCAGAAGATTTGAATAGCGATTGACGAGACGTAGCCCGTTATCGGGCGCGAAGTCGACATACGCTTCGTCAAGTACGATCAGTCGATCCGATTGTGCTACGAGCCTTTCGATATCCGCGACCGGAACAAACGTTCCTGTCGGATTGTTCGGGTTGGCGAGCACGACGAACTTGGCATCTCGGGCGGGGCCGAAAAGCAGTTGGTGCGTTGGTAGGGAATGGTCCTTACCCCACCCGATCTCCAGAAATTGGGCTTCGTGCAACATGGCGAGTTTGCGGTTAAATGAAAACCCGGGCGACATCATCGCTACGACATCGCCTGGAGCGAGGAATGCGTTGTAGATAAGGCCGAGAAGTTCGGACGAACCGTTCCCAGCGATCACCTGATCGGCGGAGAGGCCGTAAGCGGAGGCGGCCGCCTCTCGTAGGCCGACATTGTCATCCTCCGGGTACAGATAATGCCGCTCAAAGGCTGCAATTGCGGCTTCCCTGACGATTGCCGGCAACGGGAATGGGTTCTCATTCATGTTGAGTTTGACGCAATTTGCGTCAAGCTCAGGGGCAGCGGGCGGTGGAATTTCTAACTGTTTTGCCACGTGTGAAAGGGATGAGAGTGCGCTTAGCAGCCGTGCGTCTGACATGTGGTCGCTCCGTCGAAAGGCATGGGTTCTGAGCATGACGATGGTCCCATCTGAGTGAAACACTCTGTATTTGGCGCATGAGCTTCCCCACCAGCAGGCCGGCCATGTCTCTCCACAGCCGGTCGGCGCGGGGCTTCACCCGTTTTTAGAGGGTGATCCTAACAGTTGCATGAACCGCGAAGAGAAACCGCAACTTGCGTAGGGCGATCAAGTGTTGTGAAGGGTGCGTCAGTCGGATGTGCGCTCTGCCATGATCAAGCAGTGAAGAATGCGCAACTTGGGTACTGTTCAACTTCAGCGGACAGTCATCACTGACCTTGAGCACGTCAGCGACACTTCGCTCTAGGCTGCCGTTTTCAGTCAGAATGGCGTCTGCTGTTCGGCCACGGCGACGCTCACGAACGTCCGTCGGGCGCCTGGTCATGCTTCGAGTGGAGGGCCAATGTAGCTGCTCTGCAGCAGGCACATACAGATGCTTCCGGGCGCTTCCTCGGAAGTGATCGGGAGGCGTGACGGACGAGCGCGGCGCAAACATATGCGTTTGAGACATTCACAATCCTCGTTCGAGAGAAGGCCCCGATGCCTCCCCAGTTTTGGTAGTTTACAACTTCACCTTACGTTCGTTTCAAGCGGTTTCGACAATCATCGGAAGATGTGTCCCTCACTACAAAGTGCCGATCTCGATATGGGCGAGCTAAGGCGCCGCGCCAGACATAATCTCGTGAACAAGTCGTGGGGCGGAGCAGCCGCTAACGAACGGGGCGAACTTCAACGTCGTACTGAATCGTTCTAGTCATCGCTCAAGAGGCATTACCGGCATGATGCATTGCTTGAGACTGGCATTGTTGTTGCACCAGCAATGCAGCGGAAGCATGCAAGCGGATCCACGAGCGTGGCGACATGGCGCGAGCGGGAAGGGAATGCCGATGAAAGAGAAATTGTCATGAAGAATCAGAAAGAAAGAACGCACGAGACACGGAAACTCTACTTTGTCACCTCGGCCGCGCGCCGGCAGAACATGCTGGGATGGTGAATGTGCCGATCTACCGCGGCTCAACCATTGTTTCGGAGAGCGCGCTTGAGGCTGCCGTCTGCAAGCTAGAAGGCGGATTTCGTTCGATTCTCTTCCCATCAGGGCAATTTGCTTGTACTCACTCGGTGCTAGCTTGTCTTAAAGCGGGCGACGCTGTTCTGATCAGTGATGGCGTTTACTCGCCGTGAGAGCCTTCGCGGACAACGTTCTTGCGAGGCTGCAAATCAAGGCGGAATATTTCTGTCCAACCCAGCCGTCAGAATTGGCGGCGAAAATAGACGCAAATACACGCGCCATCTATTTGGAACCGCCATCGTCCATGACCTTCGAGGTTCAAGATTTGCCCGCACTCGCGGCGATTGCACATCAGTCGGACGCACTTGTAATCATGGACAATACGTGGGCGGCACCCCTATATTTCAGGCCGTTCGAGCACGTGTCGACATTTCGATCCAGGCTGCGACGAAGTATATTGTTGGCCATTCCGATGCGTTGCTTGGGGTTGCCACGGCGAATGAAGCGGCATGGCCCGCGCTGAAATCAACTGCGCACCATTTCGGTGAAATTGGCGGACCAGATGATATTTATCTGGCCCTCCGCGGACTTCGTACTCTAGCTTTGCGCATGAAGCGGCATTGGGAAAACGGCCTCGTTCTAGCGCAGCCTACCCATCCAGCTGTCGAGAGAGTATTGCACCTGGCCCTTCCCAACGATCCCGGCCATGTCATTTGGAAAAAAAACGTTCTGGGCGTCAGTGGACTCTTTGGGATTGCTCCAAAGCCGATGTCGCGGCCGCAACTGTCGGTTCTCTTCAGTAGCCTGCGTATCTTTGGGATTGGTTTGTCCTGGGGCCGGTGCGAAAGTCTCGCGTTGCGAGCAGGGCCACCGAAACGAACGGAAGCCTCGCTTGCGTTTCCTGGGACCGCTGATTCGCATACACGCGGGCATGGAAAGTCCCAGCGAGCTGATCGTGGACATGCAGAGCGCCCTGAACGCCGCCTGCGAAGCTGCAGTTGACGGCATCGTGCCTTTGGGAGGGGAGCGAGCTCGTCAGTCAATGTCAAATAGTCAGTTAGACTTGGTGTTTGATCTTAAGCGGGTTGTAATGGCGACGCCTTGAGGCTGCCGTGCTGGCGCTCGCTCAGCGGAGCCTCGTGGGCATACGTGTTATGCAAACTGTAAGGCTCATTGCGCGGTTCTCACTAGCTCCGCGCCAGAGGATTGTCCTTGCAGGGGACTGGCACGTGCGAACGATGACAATCAAACAGAGCCGTTGATGCATGTAGATTGCCTGGCCCGAGTTCAAGGAGCGACGGCAATCTCGTCTGTCAGATATGCCTCGGGCCTAGCCGTCGAACCCAGCCACTTCTCGTGCCAGACATGACTCCATTCAATAGTTCTGTTTCGGTGGATCGCATCGGAGAGGTCATCCAGAGATCTCCCACATTTCCAGACCTCCGCATGATCCCTGATCTGCGACAATGTGTTTCGCGCGAGAAGTCGGCGTCACGAAGCGCGAATGCCCCCAAACCATCTGCGCGGCAGCGTGTTTGACGGACATGAATTGTTCGACTGCAATTCAGTCATCGTTGGAATGATTTTCGACCCGCGTGCGAGCTACCAGATCGAGCCAGGCCCTCGCGGCATGCGATAGATAGGCACCGCGCCGCCAGATCATCGCAATACGCCAGTCCGTATCAGCTTCGTCGAGCGGCACCCGGGCGATCGAAAGATGTGTGCGTTGCTCGGCAATCATCCGTGGCAGAAAAGCGACCCCCATGCCCGCAGCCGCAAGCTCGATGATAAAGTCAATCTGGCTACTACGCGCTACGACGCGCGGCTCAAAACCGTGCCGTCGGAAAGCCTCCATAATCACGCGGTTCAATGCAAATCCGGTTTCGAAGAGGATGAGCGGCAGCTCCCGCAAGGTCGGAATATCAAGGGATCGACACCGTGAAAGCTTGTGGTCAGCCGGTAGCAGAACAGTGAGGGGTTCGCGTTTGACGTCTTGCCATTCAAAGGCTTCCGATACTGGAAGAAGTGAGGCCGCAAGTTCGATCTCGCCCGACAGCAGAATCTCCTCCAGGCGCTCACATCCGTGCTCCACGAGCCGGATGTCGACGCCTGGATAACTTTTGCGATAGATCGCAAATAGCTTCGCGAACAGCGTTCCACTGCCAACCGGCGGCAAGCCGAGCTTGAGATTGCCGCACTTCAGGCCCCGCAGCTCGTTCAGCTCGGAAATTAGATCATCTCGTTCCGTCAGAATCCTGGTCGCGCGACGATAAACAATCTCGCCGGCAGCGGTAAGTTTGCTGCGATGGCCGATCCGGTCAAGTAGTGGCACACCGATCTCGCCCTCCAGCTGCCTGACCGCCTTGCTCACCGTAGACTGCGTCGCGAATACGACTTTGCCGGCCTTCGAGAATCCGCCTTGTCGTACGACCTCCACGAAAGCGCGTAGTTTCCGAAGGTCCATGTGAATTCCAAAGCCGAATAGACGCTAGTCGATCAATTCATTCGCAGCGCTATCGGCGGTTCTCCAGGTGAGCTCGCGCCCAATCTCTGCATCGGCCCGCGAGGACTACTCTGCGGGCCGAAAATTCTATTCTTGTTTTCGCTCGTTTGGGGCAGTTCTCTGTTTTCGACACGTGGTCTTACATACTGATCATGCTCTTCCGGTTTGCGCTCCCTGCGAGCCGCGTACCGTCCAGCATGATGCTGAAGTGCCCGCAGCTCCAACGACGTTGACTACAGGCGATTCGGTTTCCGCTAGTAGCAGCATTCAGTTCGAATGCAACGGGTAATCCGGATCGGGCTTACTGGCTGAACTCTTGCGGATCGTCCCTTTCTAAAGACAAGCAATGGCCGGTCCGATCGGACCTCGCGCGACGCCGTTGAGGCCGTGCCTAAAACGGCGGTACGAATTCGACATGGCGAAGAGGGGCGAGCGGAGTGGCCGTTCGCATGTATGCAGCCTAATATTTCAGGCAGCGACAATGCCTTGCATGCCTCAGCACGTCGGTGCTCGAAAATTGCTCATCTTCCGACTTGTTCATCGCGAGCTGGGCGATTCGGTGTGAGCGAAGTAGAAATGGGCTCGAAAGAAATTTGAAAGATTGCGCGACAAATCGCGATCTCCATACCTAAGTACGGTGCATTGGGTCGTCACCCACGCGTCCCAACCCTCGCCATGTTGGTTGCGCGGTCAAAAGCCTGTCGACCCTTTGCCCGCAACTATCACGCCAGTAGGCCGACCTGCTACATCGAGCGAGAAATCGACGCGCTCGTGACTGATGCGCCGCAGGTCTGTCTTTTTTTTGCCCTAACGCAGCCAAACGACCTTGCAAGGAGCCCAGCCGCCGGCGCGATGTTTCGACAGGAGAGACGGTGCAAGTGTTGCAGGTACGAAGTGGTGTTTTCGATCCAGAAGACCTTTCAGTCTTGGGAAAGATCTATGATGAGGTAGTGGCGACGCTACCTGCAAGCATGCGAACTCCCGTCAATCGAACAGAGATTGCCAAGCTTGTACTTGGACGTATCGCCGCTGGTGAGGCCGAATTGGTTCTCCTAAGAAGGCTGATGGTGGCCATTGCGTCAGTCGCCTAGTCTAGCGCTTGAATGCTTCTTCCTGGATACACCATGGCGACGTCGTCCGACGCCATGGCAGCGGAGTGGTCGCTTGTATCTTGCATGTCACCCAGCTCGCTAAGGCGCTCCTCGGAGTCCGAGGTTCGATGTCGCCGGCGGAAAGTTGGCAACAAAGTCTCCAGGCCGTCGAAACCGCTTGAACCTCACGTGACGTTAGGTTGTAGGTTTGAAAAAGAGAAACATGACCAGACCTACAGTACTCAGGCGTCGCTGGCGACGCATCGGTGAACTTGCAGAGGCGACCGGCGTGACGGTGCGCGCGCTGCGTCATTATGAGCATACGGGATTGCTCGCAGCATCGCAGCGTACGGGCGGAGGTCACCGGATTTACGACTGTGAGAGCGTCAGAAGAGTTTATCACATTCTGGCGCTTCGCGAGCTTGGCTTCTCTCTGCAAGAGATCCGGAGAGCGATGGAGGGTAGATCCTCGCTTCCTAACTTGTTGAGCGAGCAATTGGAACGAGCGGAGCTTCAGGTCGCGCGCGCAACCAAGTTGCGCGATCGTTTGCGCAACATCACGAAGAACGCCGAATCGAACGTGAGTGTGGACGAACTACCTGCTCGCCTCGATGCGATGTCGCAGGATGGGTGCGCGCATACCCGCCGGCGCGCACGCGCTCCGGATGATGCAGATCGATAGGTGGGCAGGAGGAACCATCGGATTGCGCGGACGATCGCTTAGACAAGGCGACGTTCTGTGCGTCCGCTAACATCCACGACAGAGGTGTTCGAAACCACAGCAAGCCTTACCGCAAGAGCAAACCACAGTTAGGGACGTCAAATGGCATTCTTTAGCAAGGGTTCGGTTGCCGGCGCTATGGTCCTTGCTTCTGTATTGGTCTCGGTCGCGTCCGCTGACGACATCTATATTGCAGTGGCGGGTCCCATGACGGGCAGCAACGCTGCGGTTGGTGCGCAGATGCGGTATGGCGCTAGTGCGGCTGTGGATGATTTGAATTCTTCCGGAGTACTTCTCGATACAAAGATCAGATTGATCGTTGCCGACGATGCCTGCGACCCGAAGCAAGCCGTGGCGGTCGCAAATCGATTGGTGTCGGATCAGGTCAGGTTGGTCGTTGGTCACTATTGCTCCTCTTCATCAATTCCCGCCTCCGATGTTTACGCTGAGGCAGCAATTATCCAGATTTCGTCTGGATCAACTAATCCTCAGCTGACCGAACGGGGCCTCAAGACGGTTTTTCGGATCTGCGGCCGTGACGATCAGCAAGGCCTAGTCGCCGCTGATTATATCTTGCGGCACTATTCTAAGAGTAAGATTGCCATCCTTGATGACAAGAGCACTGCTGGGAAGGGCATTGCAGACATTGTTGCTTCTCGTCTCAATGATGCGGGACTGCAGCCTTTGATGCGGCAAAGCTATATGGCTGGCGAAAAGGATTACACGGCACTGGTGACGAGACTGAAGAGAGAAGCAATTCAGATCGCTTATATCGGTGGCTACTACACGGAGATCGGCTTGATTGTGCGGCAAGCGGCGGACGCACAAGCCGGCTTCACGGTCATGGCTAACGATCCTTTGATGACCGGCGAGTTTTGGGCGATTGCGAGCGGAGCCGCAAACGGCACTCTCTTCACATTCATGCCCGACGCAACTAAGAAGGCTGAGGCGGCCGACGTCGTAGCTCGATTGAAAGCATCAAATAGGTCTCCGGAGGGCTACACGCTTTACACTTATGCCGCCATACAAGCATGGGCCGACGCGGTGAAGCGCGCGGGCTCGTTCAACGCTCTGCGCGTGGCAAAAGCACTTCGGTCGCAAGAGGTAGAGACCGTCGTCGGCCAAGTTCGATTTGACGCTAAAGGAGACAATGCGTCTCCCGGCTTCGTAGTCAATCGTTGGCGCGACAACGCGGTCGAGATGGTTGAGTAGCCTCGATATCGGTGACCTGATCGATAGCTGTCACGTCGACGCGCCGGCAGCTGATCTGATGAATCGCTCGCCAAAGGGCCTCTTGTGGCGAGTCGAATCGATTTGAGGGAAGCGAGCGCTGGGCCAAGAGATGCAACGTGATCAATTGGCGGCCGAGTGCATTAATCGGAGGAGTGCCGGCCACTAAGCTGACGTCACCGAGTCCAGGCGACAGCTGTGTGGAAAAAAGACCTGATCGTGAAAGATCGCTGGCACAGCAAGCGCTATTGCCTAGCGATCGTCATCGACATCAGTTCTTAGAGCAAGGAGCAGGTTACGAGCCGCAGTTGTCATTTTTGAGCGTTTGCAGCCGAGTCTTTAGCTGGTGAAGGGTTGTTCGATGGATGGCTTAAACACGTTTTAGAACCCGCACGCCCAGGAGCTAGGCGAGCTGCCTCCTGTAACAAGACCTCGCGCATCCATATGCTCGCCGGATCGGTATCGTGGACCGAAGGCCACTGCACCGCCTCGGTAAAACCAGGAAGTGGTAGCGGAAGTTTGTTGATCCGCAGTGGCATCGTCTTTGCGAAGTACTTCACAAGCGTCAAGGGCATCGTGGCTATTCGGTTGGTGCCCACTAGCATGTGCGGAATCATGCTAAAGCTCGGCACGATGAGCTCAACCCGTCTCCTGAGGCCGTGCTCTTTCATGTACCAATCGTCGATGGAGGGCACTCGAGAACGCCCAAACTTGACCGCAACGTGCCCCATCGACATGTATCGTCCGAATGTAAGCTGCCGAGACAGCTGCTTGTTCGAACGGCAACCGACGCACACGATTGTCTCGTCAAAGAGGGGTGCCCTGGGGTGCGTGTCCGACATGTATACCTCAGGCACGACAAGAAAGTCGATTTCTGCACGTTCGAGCGGGTGATCGAACGGGTCTGCGAGAGGCATCAACTCGAACCGTATGCCGGGAGCTTCTCGCGCGACGCGCTCCACGACGTTTCGAAATAATACGATCGTAGCAAAGTCCGACAGGCAGATTCTAAAACGACGGTCGGATTCACTCGGCTTGAACGTATCCCGGGACGTAATGGAGAACTGGATATGAAGCAGAGCCTCCCGAGTCGGAGCGGCGAGAGCTTCCGCACGTGGGGTTGGGATAAGTTCGCGCCCCCTCATCGTAAAGAGCTCGTCTCGGAAATAAGTGCGCAGTCGGCCGACTGCCGCGCTCATGGCCGGTTGACTCAAGTTGATGCTGCGTGCTGCCGCCGTGAGATTGCGCTCGGTCATGAGAGCATCGAGCGCGACGAGGAGATTTAGATCAAGGCCCCGGAAACGCATTGTCACCTATCCGCAATGTAGATGTTTCTCATCCAAACAATCGATTTTACCAGTTCGCGTAGCGCCAGCTAGGAAGCTGACAGACTTTATGAACTTGGTAGGTTTTGGAGCAGCGGAGCATGGCGAGGCAGATCGCAAGAAATGGCGACGAGACTCCGTCCGCGGTTGCGCGCAGCCTAGCTCGACGGTCGTCATTCGATCGTAACATTCGAGAACATTGTACCGAGTCTAGCATCAATCACTCGTGCGAACGATCTCCGATCGCACATGCAGCGAGCCCTCAAGCCCGTCGTAAGATCATTGAACGGCACGAGGTTCATCGCGTGCATCAAGGTCGGTGCCAGAGATTGCATGATGCAAATCAAGGCGCGACCAACATCGTCCCGTCCTGCTTTATTTGCATGCAGTCAGCATTCTCGCTGCGCAAGATGGCGAGCATGACGCCGGGTGCAGCGGAGTTGCGGCACCTTCGCAAAATGCTCCCTCATGAGGAAAGCTCTACATCACCGTCGTGTTTAATGGCAACCGCACGCCGCTCAATAACGCCACCAGGAGCGCGGTTTAAACCATCGTATACTCCCTACATACGTTTCAATTGCAGGTGCCTACTCCGATATGAGTGGGTAAATGCGTGCTCCTTCGATAGCTTCCGTGCTGCGCAGAGACGTCGCGAAAAAGGGGCGTTTAGGCGGAATGAAGAAAAACGGAAATTCGGTAGAGTACATGAAGCAATAGCTGTAGCAGAGCCGACCGTTACTGGCCTGAAGGAGAGGACGGCAACGGTTACCTGCAGCACGTTCAAGATCGCAAATATCCAAAAAGGCTTGCTCCTCGCACGTAGCGCCTCAAACGCCGTCGGCAAGTCAACATCATTCACAGTCTCTGACGGCACCATGGAACGAGCGCCATCGCACTGCTCGTCGCTCGCCTGATGCGTGCTTCAGGACCGCTGCAAGAAGCAGGAGATCCTTTCATGCGCCCTCAACTCCAGTGGAGGACGTGCTGGGAAAACGACTTACAACTCGCCGACCACGTCGAGATCTCCGAGTTCTTTCGCAATGCCTACGGGCCAACCGGGGTATTTAACGCAAAACCCTTTGAAGGCGATCGAAGCTGGGCCGGCGCGAGACCGGAGCTCCGTGTAGTTGGCTACGATGACCGCGGTGTGGCGGCTCATATCGGCGCGCTGCGCCGGTTCATCAAGGTCGGCGAAGTCGATCTGCTGGTGGCTGAACTCGGATTGTACGCGGTACGGCCGGACCTCGAGGGACTGGGAATCTCGCATTCTATGCGCGTGATGTATCCAGTGCTGCAGGAGCTTGGCGTTCCGTTCGGGTTCGGTACGGTTCGACATGAACTCAAAGAGCATATCCACAGGCTACTCGGTCGCCCAGGTTTGGCGACGATTATTCCGGGCATTCGCGTGCGGTCCACTCTTGCCGATATCTATGCCAACCTGCCGCCAACTCGCGTCGATGACGCACTTCTCGTAGTGTTTCCGATAGCGAGGTCCATGAGCGAGTGGCCGCCTGGTACAATCATCGAGCGTAACGGGCCAGAGCTGTGAAAGACGCCAATTTCGCATTCGATGCGCGCAGCAAGCGCCCCGAGGATACGGTCGGCTGCGGTGTCTATTTGACGTTTGATGACGGGCCTAATTCCTATTGTACGCCGGATATTCTCGATGTGCTGGCGGAATTTCGCGCACCGGCAACGTTCTGCGTAGTTGGCACGTACGCGGCGAATGAGCCGGGGCTGATCCGACGGATGGTCGCGGAGGGGCACGAGGTCGCAAATCACACGATGACGCATCCGGACCTATCCAGATGCGAACCAGATGAAGTGCAATACGAGATACTAGCAGCGAGTAGCGCTATCAGATGTGCGTGCCCGCAAGCCTCGGTGCGACACGTGCGTGCGCCTTATGGCATCTGGACCGAAGAAGTGCTGGCGATGTCAGCGAAGGCCGGCCTGGCTGCTCTCCACTGGTCAGTCGACCCGCGCGACTGGTCCTGCCCCGGCGTCGATGCGATCGTCGATGTAGTGCTAACATCCGTCCGCCCCGGTGCAATTGTGCTGCTGCACGATGGATGCCCCCCTGATGAGTTGGGACGGGGCATTCATGCCGATCTGCGCAAGCAGACCCTGAAGGCGCTCCCCAAACTTATTCCAGCCCTGCGGGATCGCGGATTTGCGATCTGCCCGCTTCCCCAACTTCACTGAACGAATAAAGTCCCATGAATCTGATTGACACAGCTAGCACTGTTATCGTTTCGTCTTATGCGCTGCTCTCAGCGGTCTACAAGACCGCGCAGGCGTTCCATGCCTCGCCGACACACACACCTTCGGTGTCGACACATGCCGTCCGCCCTGAAGCCGCGCCGAGCGTGGATGTGATCGTACCATGCTTCAACGAGGACCCGCGCACGCTGTCGGCGTGTCTAAAATCCATCGCAGGCCAAGACTACGTCGGACAGCTGCGCGTCTATGTGGTCGATGACGGCTCTTGGAATCGCGAGGATGTGGCGCCTGTCCATCGGGAGTTTGCGCGTGACCCGAGATTCAACTTCATTCTGCTTCCAAAAAATGTTGGCAAGCGGAAGGCGCAGATTGCCGCGATCCGCTGCTCGTTCGGAGATCTAGTGCTCAACGTCGATTCGGACACAATACTCGCGAGCGATATGGTCGGGAAGCTTGCGCTGAGAATGCAAGATGCCGAAATCGGTGCTGCCATGGGGCAGCTGACGGCGAGCAATCGGAACGCCACTTGGCTAACTGGCTTGATCGACATGGAGTACTGGTTGGCGTGCAATGAAGAGCGAGCAGCTCAAGCGCGTTTCGGCGCGGTCATGTGTTGCTGCGGCCCATGCGCTATGTACCGACGATCCGCCCTCGATTTGCTGCTGGATCAATACGAAGCGCAATACTTTCGAGGAAAGCCAAGCGATTTCGGCGAGGATCGTCATCTCACGATCCTTATGCTGAAAGCAGGATTTCGAACTGAGTACGTTTCCGACGCCTACGCCGCGACGCTCGTTCCGGATGGGTTAGGCCCCTATCTGCGCCAACAGCTTCGCTGGGCCCGGAGCACGTTCCGAGACACGCTGCTTGCGTTGCGCCTTTTGCCAGGTCTCGACCCATACCTGACACTAGATGTTATCGGGCAGAACCTCGGACCGCTTCTTCTGGCGTTTTCGGTTATAACGGGCATGGCGCAGGTCGCAGTCACGGGTACGGTGCCATGGTGGACAGTTCTGATGATCGCATCAATGACCATGGTGCGATGCGCCGTAGCGGCCTTTCGTGCTCGTCAACTTCGGTTTCTCGCGTTTTCCCTGCACACGCCCATCAATATCTTTCTGCTACTTCCAGTGAAAGCATATGCCTTGTGTACGTTAAGCAATAGCGATTGGCTCTCACGCAAGCCGGCCAAGAGCCTCGGCCCCGGCGGAGAACAGGCGCTCAAGCAGAGCCAGCAGCCTCAATCAGACCCAGCGATGCCGGCCCGCAAGCGGGATGGTTCGCGCCGTCCTTCTGGCGGTGACGCGGCCGCGCTTGCAGCGGCGAGTGACGGTGCGGACTGAGGAGCGGCTGGCCATGAAGTTGGATGAGACTCGCGCATCGTTGGAGCGAGAGCTGGCTGCCGATGATCCATGGCGACTGGACGGCAATCCGTTCGAGCGTGAGCGCCACGCACAAATGCTGCGACTTTCGCTTTCCAATGGCGCCATCAGGAATGCGCTCGAAGTCGGATGCGCTGCCGGCGCGTTCACGGAAAAGCTGGCGCCTCACTGCGAACGACTTACAGTTGTCGATGTCGCGCCGCGAGCGATCGCTCGGGCAAGTCTCCGGACGAAGCAATGGTCGCACGTCACATGGCTTGTCTCCGACATCGAACAGTTCTGGAGAGCGGAGCCGTTCGATTTGATCGTGGTGGCCGAAGTGCTCTACTACCTCCGCGATGTCGCCGAGATGCGTAGGGCCGTCGGCAATTTGATGCGCATGCTTGCGCCGAATGGTCATCTGGTTTTCGGATCAGCGCGTGATGCCACTTGCCGGGGCTGGGGGCATGCTGCCGGCGCGGAGACGATCATCGCGATGTTGAGCGAGACATTGGTCGAGGTCGAGCGGGTGCAATGCCAAGGTGAGTCGGCCAACGAAGACTGTTTGCTCGCGTGTTTTCGGAATTCGAACCGGTCTTCGCTTCCATTCAAAAACCAATCTTAGCATGAGGCATTATGCGCATTTGTGGCATCAAGCTGACGCATGACGGGTCCGTCGCTCTTGTGGAGGATGGACGTCTGGTGTTTTGCATCGAGCAGGAGAAACGCGACAACAATCGGCGGTATCAGACCATCGAGAATCTCGACACGGTTGTTCTTGCCTTGGCGGAACATGGACTAGCTCCCAGGGATATCGATCATTTCGTCATCGACGGCTGGGATGGCGAAGTCGAATCGGAATTCCAGGTCATGAGTGGGTCGGATCGTCTCACTCTCAAAGGTGCGCCGTATGTGGAACGTCCCGAGGGACTTCTCTCTTCACACGCAGGCTCTGGTCTTGCGCTTGACGGCAAGAGCTTCTCTTACAGAAGCTATGCACACGTCACAGGCCACGTTGTCTCCGCATACTGCACTAGCCCTTTTGCGAAAGCGGGAGAGCCAGCCTTCTGCCTCGTGTGGGACGGCTGCATCTTTCCACGGCTCTATCATGTAGGACCTGGTGGCGGCCGCTTCCTGGAATGCCTATTCCCAATGATAGGCCATGCCTATGCTGTCGCGGGCCATCACTTCGGGCCGTACCGGCAGCCTAACCGAACCAATTGGGACTTGGGTGTCGCGGGCAAGCTGATGGCCTATATCGGTCTGGGTGCGCCTGATGAAGACATCATAACCGTGTTTAGCAGCCTCTATGAGAAGCACTTTGCGGCGGACACGGAGTCCGCTCGGCATTACCGTGAAAACATAAGTAACGGCGAGGCGTCACTGGCGGCTACACACGACTTCTTCGCGGAAAGCGCACTTCGATTAGAGGCCAAGCGAGCCGAAGATATCCTTGCATCGTTTCATGTTTTCCTTGAGCGCCTCCTCGTGCGGGAGATGGGACTTGCTTTGCTGCGGCATTCGTACTTTCCGGGGCCGCGCAATCTATGCATAGCCGGGGGTTGCGGACTTAACATCAAATGGAACAGTGCGTTACGTGCGACCGGTCTGTTCGATGCTGTATGGGTGCCGCCGTTTCCGAACGACAGTGGCTCCGCAATCGGCGCCGCTTGCTCAGCAATGGTGGCGGACAAGGGCTTTGTGCCATTAGAGTGGTCGGTCTATAGCGGCCCGGCCCTCAGAAGCGACGATGCATCAGCGGAATGGGACGCCACACCGTGCAGCATAAGGGAGCTTGCCGCGCTCCTTGCAAGCAATAAGCCCGTGGTGTTTCTCGCTGGTCGCGCCGAACTTGGACCACGCGCCTTGGGTGGCAGAAGCATTCTTGCCGCTGCGACTTCGCCGGGAATGAAGGACTATCTCAACGACATCAAATTTCGCGAACATTTCCGCCCTGTTGCGCCAATATGCCTGGAGGACCGAGCGCCGGACATTTTCGATCCTGGAACGCCGGACCCTTACATGCTCTTCGATCATCAGACGCGGCCGGAATGGCGAGACAGGATCCCGGCCGTTGTGCACCTTGACGGATCTGCACGACTGCAGACGATTAGCAGAACATCCCAGCATACGGTTGCTGAGCTGCTCATTGAATATGAAAAACTCACGGGCATTCCGCTGCTTTGCAATACCAGCGCTAACCACCATGGACGTGGCTTCTTCCCCGATGTCGCAGCTGCCTGCGAATGGGGACGCGTCGAACACGTCTGGTGCGAGGGTCTACTCTGGACCAAAACGCTCGCAACGAAAGTGCCGTCGTCCGAACGACAAGCTGAGATGGACACATGTCGAGCGTAGCTATCGACCTTGCCGCGGTAAACAAATCATATCGCGGCAAGGTCGTTGTCAACGGGTTGACATTCACTGTTGCGGCGGGAGAGTGCTTCGGATTGCTCGGACCGAATGGCGCTGGCAAAAGCACGATTGTGCGTATGCTCCTCGGCATGGTGCCGCCGGACGCCGGTAAGATTACCGTGCTCGGCAAGCAAATACCGGCACACGCTCGCTTGGCGCGCGCTGGCGTGGGCGTAGTCCCGCAGTTTGACAATCTTGAGAACGAGTTCACCGTCCGCGAGAACTTGCTGGTGTTCGGGCGTTATTTCAGCATGAGCGCGCGTGAAATCGAGGCAGTCATTCCATCATTGCTCGAATTCGCCCGCCTTGAAAGCAAAGCGGATGCACGCGTTGCTGAGTTATCTGGCGGCATGAAGCGGCGGTTGGTGCTGGCACGTGCGCTGATCAACGATCCACAACTGCTCGTTATGGACGAGCCGACGACTGGTCTCGATCCGCATGCCCGCCATCTAATCTGGGAACGGCTGCGTTCGCTACTTGCACGCGGCAAGACGATCCTGCTGACGACCCACTTTATGGAAGAGGCAGAGCGGCTGTGCGATAGGCTGTGCGTGCTTGAACAAGGACGCAAGATCGCTGAAGGCGAGCCTCACACGCTAATCAACGAACAGATTGGCTGCGATGTCATGGAGATCTATGGCGACAATCCGCACGAATCCATTGAACTGATCAGGCCTTACGCACAGCGCATTGAACAAAGCGGCGAGACCATCTTTTGCTATGCACCGGACCTGGAGCAGGTGCGGAAGCAGTTGCGGGGGCGTGCGGGTTTGCGCCTTCTGGAGCGTCCGGCGAATCTCGAAGATGTGTTCTTGCGCCTTACCGGACGCGAGATAGAGATATGATGAGAGTGACTTACGGCGCGGCCATGCCCGCCAACGCGCGTAACTGGGTCGCGGTATGGCGTCGCAACTATTTGGCTTGGAGGAAGGTCGCGCTAGCATCGCTTCTAGGCAATCTTGCCGATCCGATGACGAATCTACTTGGTCTTGGCTTTGGCCTCGGCCTAATCGTCGGCCGCGTAAACGGAACTTCCTATATCGATTTTCTGGTTGGCGGCATGGTTGCGACCAGCGCGATGACTTCCGCGAGCTTCGAAACGATCTACGCAACGTTCGCCCGCATGCATACTCAACGGACCTGGGAGGCAATGCTGTGTACACAGCTGACGCTCGGCGACGTCCTGCTCGGTGAGGTGGCGTGGGCAGCCAGCAAGGCCCTGCTGGCCGGCACTGGAATTACAATCGTTGCTGCGGGATTGGGATATGCGGCATGGCCATCCATGCTCTATGCGCTGCCCGCAATCGCCCTCACGGGATTCGTCTTCGCAAGCTTGGCGATGGTCATCGTATCACTCGCGCCCAGCTACGACTACTTCGTGTTCTACCAGACGCTAGTCCTTACACCCATGGTGTTCCTCTGCGGCGCAGTGTTCCCGATCACACAGTTGCCCGCCGCCTTCCAGCTCGTAGCCGCCTTGTTGCCCCTGGAGCACTCGATTGAGCTTATTCGCCCGGCGATGCTTGGCCGGCCAGTCGACAGCGTCGGCACACATATTGGCGCACTCTGCATTTATGCGGTGGTGCCGTTCTTGTTGTCGGTTGCGCTGCTTCTCCGACGCCTGATGCGCTGAGAGGCCGCTGTGGAAGAGTCGACTAACGCTCAGCCCATGGCTTGGAGATCCGTGATGCTTGCAAGGTCGCGTGTGCTGGTGTTGTTGGACTGGTGTATGCAGCGGCGAGTGGCTGAGGGGCCGCTGGTCACAATTGAGCCTTTTACAATAGATGGAGAGTGAGATGCTGTGTCTCGGCGTGAGCGGCGGACTAGACAAGGTTTATGAATGTCGACCCGAGCTTCCAAGCACATTCCTTCACGATGGCGCAGCTGTGCTCGTGCGCGACGGACGTGTTATCGCGGCAATTGAAGAAGAGCGCCTCAATCGGGTCAAGCATTCTAACAAATTTCCAAGCCACTCGATCAAATACTGCCTCGAAGCGGCAGGTGTTCAACTGAGCGACGTCGATCGCATCGCGTTCTATGCAACCGAAGCGTACTGCAATGCGATGCTCGAGCGCCTGTTCGTTTCGCAGCCGTCCGACGTTATTCCGATGGATGCCAGGCTTTTGCTGCGAACAATGCTGGCTCAGGAGTTCAGCACCGAGGTCGATCAGTCTCGTATCTCATTCGTAAGTCACCACCAGGCGCACGCGGTAAGCGCATTCGCAATGTCCGGATTTGAAAAAAGTCTGGTCCTTGCAATCGATGGCGGCGGTGAGTTTCTCTCCGGCCTCGTTGCCATCGGAGCTGGAAGCGACGTTAACCAACTCGTGAGCTTTCCGGAGAGCGACTCTTTGGGGCTGTTTTATCTCGAGACGATACGTTACCTCGGCTATAGCTTGTTCGACGAGTACAAGGTCATGGGCCTTGCCCCGTACGGGGATCCCGCTCCTTATCGCAAGCTGTTCGAGCAGTTCTACGAACTGGGCGATAACGGCGGCTACCGGCTCCACCTGGATCGCATCGGTCCGACGCTGGTCCGCAATATTCAGGTTCGGCGGAAGGGAACGCCATTCACTCAGCAGCATCGCGACGTCAGTGCTTCATTGCAGGAAGCGCTCGAACGGATCGTGTTTCACATACTTCGGCATTATCGAGAAGCCACGGGCATGTCGAGGCTGTGCTTAGCCGGCGGAGTAGCTCACAACTGCACCGTGAATGGTAAGCTGCTGTATTCAGGGCTCTTCGAAGATATCTTCGTGCAGCCCGCGGCGCACGATGCCGGTTGCGCGTTAGGCGCTGCACTGATGGCCTCTCATGAGATTGGTCAGTCTGCGCCGCGCGAGCGGCTCCAGGAGGTCTATTGGGGGCCCGATGTCGGGACCGAACATACCGTAGAGCAGGAACTGAATGCATGGGCCGGGCACCTCGACATTGAACGCAGCGATGACGTGGCGGGCAGGGCGGCCGATTGGATGGCAAACGGCGCAGTCATCGGCTGGGTGCAGGGTCGATCGGAATTCGGACCACGAGCGCTCGGCAACCGCAGTATTTTGGCCGACCCGCGACCTGCAGCTAACAAGGATCGCATCAACGCGATGGTCAAGAAGCGCGAAGGCTATCGGCCATTCGCGCCCTCCGTGTTGGAGGAGGATGCTCCCGAATATTTCGATCTCCCGGCTGGCTTGAGGGAATTTCCATTCATGAACTTCGTAGTTCGCGTGCATGATTCAAAGCGCGACTTGCTGGGAGCGATTACGCACGTTGATGGCACTGCACGGCTGCAGACAGTGTCCCGCAAGTCAAATCCAAGCTACTGGGGCCTTATCGATGAGTTCAGGAAGCGAACGGGCATTCCAGTTCTGCTCAATACCTCCTTTAACAATAATGCCGAACCGATCGTGGATTCGGTTGCAGACGCCGTCGCCACATTTCTGACGACTGAGCTCGATGCTCTTGTGGTCGGGTCGTTTCTGGTCAGAAAGCGATCTGTAACGCTTGACGATTGGACTTCGCTCGCAGTTTCATTGCCACCTTATACATCCCTGTATTGCGTTCGCGCTCACACAGCACGAGATCGGCAAGAGACAATATGCGAGGTCCGCACCACGTTTTCCGGCGGCGGCGCAGTGCGTGTCTCAGATGAGTTGTTCGATCTGCTGATGCGGGTCAAGGGCGAAGCCGTCCTCCGTGACCTCTTCGATTTCATGGTATTGGACCACACGAAGCGTGAGGCTCTCGTCGAAGAGTTGAGGGACCTGTGGGAGCAACGCCGGGTTCGCCTACATCCGCCCTCATGCGCTACTCACTTGAAGAGTGCTTCCCATCAGATGACAGAACTAGCATAAGCGTGCTCACCATGGTTGGGTCGAATCTCTCGACACGAGTGCGAGGCACGGGAGGAGAACGTACTCCGGTGATAGCGCTACTATACAGGGGAGCCGATGAACCTCCTCAATGTTGTGTCGGACACCATCGTTCGAGCGGATAGTCACTCGGCCCAAGCAGCTTATCAGGCGTTGCCGGGCCGTGGAGCATGGCGATGGCTCGGCTAAAGTTTGCGCGCCTGCTGATCGATCCGGTACGTTGCGGCGAGGAAAGTTGAAATGCTTGATGACGGAGTTAGGAAGGAAAGATTCGTCGTTTCTCGGCGGCGCACTGGTCTCGGTGATTGCCTGTGGTCGCTGGCGGCAGCCTGGCAGTACGCCAAGCGGACAGACCGTACACTAGTCATCGATTGGCGGGGCTCTTGCTATCTCGGTCAACCCTTCGCCAATGCGTTTCGGGTATTCTTCGAACAAATTGATGAGATCGCCGGCGTACGTGTGATCTGCGATGATCAGGTCAACAATCTCTCACTTCCCGGACCGTTCTTTCCAACGTGGTGGAATCGGCCATCGATCGACTGCGTTTATCGACCAGATGACCAGATCTTCCGGGAACGCGACGAGCTGAGGCAGCTTTTCGAGTCCGGGGACGATACTGAGGCGAATACTGTTGTGTGCGATGCGTGTTTGATGTGGGCTTGTGATCAGGACGCCGAGCGACAAATATTTCGCAGCATCAAACTGCGGTCTGAAATCCAAGCTCGGATCGACGCGATATATCAGGAATACTTTGAGGGGTGTAGCGTAGTCGGCGTTCATGTTCGACACGGCAATGGCGAAGATATCATGGCGCACAGGCCGTACTGGGCCGATCCGGAAGTTGCCTTGCGGCAGGTGTGCACCGCCATCCAAAAGGCGAAAGCTCTGCCCCATGCAAAGCCCGTGAAGGTCTTCTTGTGCACGGATAGCCCGAAGGTTCTGGATCAGGTCTCGGCCAAGTTTCCCGACCGCTTTACTATCTCGAAGCGCTTTCAAGCGGATCAAGCCGGCCCGTTACACAGTGCCGAGCTGGGAGCGGACGGCGGATCTTCGGCTCTTATCGAGATGTACCTTCTCGGACGATGCGATACCGTAATTCGGTTTCCCCCGACCAGCGCCTTTACGCGCTTTGCTCGACTTGTCGCGCCGCGCATTATTGAGTTCGATTTGAATGATCCGACGCGTTTAATCCTGATTGAAGAGCCACCTGAACGTCATGCGATCTCATAAACCGCATAACGCATACTCTCGCTGATCATACGACGACTTCGCGTGTGCTCTGTTGCTTCCTCGGGGCCCAGTGCATTTGCCGAGGCTTAAGCGGCGCGGCGCGCGCGGCAGATTGCCTGGCTTCGAAATGAGTCCCGCCGATCATACCCCGCTTCGCGGCCCGTAGATGAAGTGCTTTCCGGCAAAGCCGTTGTCGATAGCCGCTGGGCGGACTTTCGTCTTCGCGCCGACTAACGGCCTTGTTGGAGGTCGAGCGCGTCTCTAGAGCACATCATCGAAATCAAAAAGGCGCCAACCGCTGGAACGACGCGCGTTCATTGCATGTCGCTCGCGGAGCAGCCTAGCCGACGAATCTGACCTATGAGGCTACTGCGTCTGGTTGGCAATCCCGGCCGGCGTGCGCCAAGGCAATGAACACCGCCCCGTTTGATGTGCGTGCCCATAAGTGGACTGCGGTCCTCGCTGTCTATGGCGGCTGTAAGACGTCGGGTGGCCCCATTAGGAGCACGACAGAGTACATTGAAAGGCACCGACCGGAGTCTCGTTCTCAGAAAGCCACTGCTGAACCGCGCAGCTTCCTTTCCTACGCATCGAAAAGGTCGGTGCCATCAATTCAAGGAGCGCGCTCGCGGACGTGATGTTCGTCGGTTAGCTCACAAATTGTCCGCCTTCGGATGCATTGAAGGGTTTCGGACAAACAAGGCACCACTGTTGCGGTTGCAGCAGCGCGAAAAAGACAATGGTGCACATGTCCGCCGGCGCGATTTCGTGAGCTGGAAGAGGAACGAATACACGGCACGTGCTGCTGTCTGAAAGAACACGCGCCTGATGTCCGGAAGGGGCTAAGCCTGCGCGCGTGACATTGCGTCGCATCGTGCCGGCGTTCTATGTATCCGACTGGTCCAGATCCTGCACTCACCTACGCGTGAGTGAATGGACAACGACAGAAGAAGGAAAGATATCGTTCATTTAACGGCGTGTCGGACGAGGGCGCGCTCCGGCGTCACTGTCGGAAATGGACGTTAACGTCCGTTTCATGTTGCCGAGAGTGTATGCAGAATGCAGCGCGTTTGCACGCATCCGATCGACCGCAGAAATATCACGACCCTCACGGCAGATGCCGGGTGGCTTAATAAGGGGAAAAAGCGGATCTAGTCCTCGAGTGAGAACCAAGGTCACGCTAGATCACGATACATGACGTCGAACAGATATGATCGGATGCGCCCACATAGGAGAAATCGTTGCTCATTCTTGCTAAATGGATGCCGGTTGTGTTCCAAAGAGTTTCCGCGCAATTGTTTGAAGGAACGTGAAGCGAATGAAAGCTCCTTCTTTATCGTCGTGCCATGAAAAGGTGTTATATCTTAGCGCCATCAGAATGAGCGCGAGATCGAGCGTGAGATGCAAGACGATGTTTCGAAGTGTCAACTAACTGCACGTGAAGAGAGCAAGGGCGGCGTCGACGTTGTCGGGGTGCAGATTGATTCCGAATGCGAGTGGCAAGGCCCGGAAGCCGGATCGAACCTTCCCGTGGTCCTGCCATTGAACGAGATCGCGCTTAGAGGAGTGTTCGAAATATCGAACATGCTCGCCAGCCCGTCGCGGCTCGAAGTCGCGTTAGCAAGTGTCATCGATTTGCTGCAGTCCTCTTTGCAGATGCGACATGGTGTCGTGTCTCTTTTGGCAGACGATGATGTGCCCGAGATTGCAGTCGGCGCTGGCTGGAGCGAAGGAAGCGATGAGCGCTACCGTATGCGCCTGCCGCAAAAAGCGATTGAGGAGATCGTGACGACGGGCATGCCGTTCGTCGCTGAAGACATTGCCAAGCATCCGGCCTTTAGCGCAGCTGACATGGACGTGCTCGGCGTATCCGATCACATGCGATTGTCGTTCATCGGGGTTCCTATTAGCGTCGATGGAAAGGTAGTTGGCACCCTATCCATTGAGCGTGTGCCAGACCTGGACTCGATGTTCCCACTCGATTCCGATGTCCGGCTACTCACCATGATCGCCAATCTGATAGGGCAGGCGGTGAAGCTCCATCGCTTGGTCGCGCGCGACCGCAAACGCCTCATGGCGGAGGGCTATCGATGGCAGAAGGAGCTGCTCGAATTTAAGCAGCCAGCGCGAGAGCGTAAGAAGGTTCACATCGATGGTATTATCGGTACCAGCCCGGCGTTGCGCGGACTGCTAGACAAGATCGCGGTGGTAGCCAAGTCGAATGCGACGGTTCTTTTGCGAGGTGAATCAGGCACCGGCAAGGAGCTGGTTGCAAAGGCAATCCACGAGTTATCCCCGCGTGCCAAGCGGCCGTTCATCAAAATGAACTGCGCAGCGCTGCCTGAGACCGTGCTGGAATCCGAATTGTTCGGGCATGAAAAAGGAGCCTTTACCGGGGCCCTTAATTCGCGCAAAGGACGCTTCGAGCTTGCCGACAAGGGAACGTTGTTTCTGGACGAGATTGGCGAGATCTCGGGCTCGTTTCAGGCAAAGTTGCTGCGGGTTCTTCAGGAGCAAGAGTTCGAACGCGTCGGTAGTGGTCACACCATGAAAGTTGACGTTCGAGTGATCGCTGCAACCAACAAGGACCTGGAGGGGGCGGTGTCAAAAAGCGAGTTTCGCGCCGACCTCTACTATCGTATTAGCGTAGTTCCATTGCTTCTGCCGCCGCTCCGCGAAAGGCGCAGCGACATTCCGCTGCTTGCCACTGAGTTTCTCAAAAACTTCAACAGCGCGAACAGTCGTACACTAACGTTCGATCCGGGTGCCGTGGACGTGCTGATGAATTGCGGGTTTCCGGGCAATGTTCGTGAACTCGAGAATTGCGTTCAGCGGACTGCAACACTGGCGCCGGGGCCATTCATTGTCAGGAACGATTTTGCTTGCTGTCATGGTCAGTGCCTTTCCGCCCTGCTATGGAAAAGCGGATTGGATGAAGCGAAGCCGCGGTCCCCGCTGATCGGTGAGCTATCGCCCAAGCCAGCTACGCCAATCCCCGACGCAGCCGCATCGGTCGCGGTTCTGACTCCGCCTGTCCTGGCCGAGCCGGTTGCTGGTACCATCTCGAGCGGTGCGAAGCTGACGGATCGCGAGCGCCTCATTGCTGCCATGGAAAAGACTGGCTGGGTGCAGGCAAAGGCGGCGCGTCTACTCGGACTAACGCCGCGCCAAATCGGCTACGCGCTGAGGAAATACGGCATCGAAATTAAGCGCCTGTGAGTGGCTGCTGAACTTGGTTAGGATATGAGTGTGTCGGCCCGCGCAATCAACGGCAGTGATCGTAGATCTTACCATAGACTAATGGAGATATGGTGGGCCAAGGATCCAGCTGAGCTATGCGACTCGTTTCGTAGAGCGACCACGTGGCGGCCGCGGAATGAGACGATCAGCCAATTGATCGGACTTCAAACGCGACAAGGCAGTCTGCCTACGCGAAACACTCGCGGGTCGGCTGCATGCTAAAGCTCTAGCTGGCCGCGCAAACATTAGACCGACCTGTATGTCTACCTGCTGTGAGCGGGACGTACGGGTGCGACGAATCATCGGAATCGCAAGCTGCGACCGGCAAGCTGCAGCCAAACGATGACCATTGCCGACCTTCAAGAGCGCCGAAATACTATGGCAGTTGGGACTTACGACCGACTTCCCGGGCTTCAGTGAGGGCGACACTATACTCCGGGCTGCCGTCCAAGTTCGGTACGCAGATTCCATATAGCGTGGTTTGCCAGATGAAGTACATTTTTCTCGCCCGTTTCCAACGAACGTTCCAGGTGGACTCGCAGCCGAGTGCGGAGCAATGCCTCCGCATTATGGGTCAGGAACGGGTCGTTCTCCACAAAACGCCATGACTTCTCAAATGCCACGCTCACCAGAGCGTCAAATGCTTGCTGCTGTTGGGGAGAAGGGTGATCCATGAATGGAAACTCCAATAGAATATCCTTTTAGCAACGGCACGCTGCTGGCCAGAAGTGGAACGTTGAGAGCTGGCGCTGGAACGCCTCACGAAGCAGTCGCAGTCATTCATCCCATTGAATGCATGTCGATGCGTTGATAGCCTATACAGGCGCTTGTTGAAGCCATGATGACTACTGCTGTTTGAAGCCGCTTGTATTTAACGAAATTCGATATTTTAGTACACTCCAATAGTAAGATTGACGCGTGAAATCGTGAAATCACGGATCGAATCTATCTGTGCGCGGGACAGCGGTGGCTGTCGTCCCATTAGCGAGGCGGCGCGGTAGCTCTGTATGGACTGAGCCAACGCATACACGCCTCAAAATGGACAGTTGTTGTGAAAGAGCTTGTTCCAACCCGACCGGTGATCTGCCATCGAATGGTGTTACCGGCAAACTCGGAAGGCCTTAAATTGTTGGCTAAGGCGCGGCGACTGTCCACATACTATAAGAGTCAGCATAGTTCTTAGATGCGAAGGGGACTGGGTCGCTGCAACATTTCAAACGCGCCGCAGAGATCAGCTGACAGTAAGACAATCGAGGTAGCACAGTACGGCCATCGGAATGAGCTCTGGTGAGCTTCTTTGTCGACGACGCGAGCTGAACTGGGTCTTGCGAAAACTTCGCGGGCAACGGTGGCGCCCATTTGTAACTGTGCAAGAAAGCGATTCTGAGCGATAGTTCTAATTTGGTGGAGTCCCATTACGTCGCACGATCACTTTTGCGGCGTTGTGCCGTGCTCTGATCGTTTGGTCTTCAGTCATGAATCCGGCTTCGATCAAGTTGTCCAGCACCATGTTGGCGCGAGCATGAGCGGCAGTCAGGTCGATGTGAGGGGCATATCTTATCGGCGCGTTGATCAGGCCGACCAGCATCGCAGCTTCAGCGAGGGTCACATCGCGAGCAGGCTTATTGAAGTAAAAACGCGCCGCACCATCGACACCGAGGGTATCGCCGCCCATATCGACACAGTTGAGATAAAGTCTCAAGATTTCATCTTTGGTCAGATTCCATTCTAGCCAGACTGGGAGCAGTACCTGTTTGATTTTGTGTCCGATGCTGGGCTCGGTATCAAAAAGCAGTGTCCGTGCGAGTTGCTGGGTGATTGTGGAGCCGACCTGGTGGGTGCCGTTCTGCGCCCCTACTAGCAGCACGTGGAAAGTGCCAGGGAAATCGATGTCGAGATGGTTGTAAAATTGGCGGTCCTCGGTTGCGAGCGTGGCCTTGATCAGCGCGTCGGGAAAGTCCCCAAGAGGGATCGGTACGCCATGGCCAATCGGCCCGCCGAGGCGGTCAAGCAAGCACACCGTGACATCGGAAACCTTCAGGCAATCCTCTTGCAAGAGGGTGCGAGTAGTCGAGATGGCAAACGCCAGCAACAGGAGCAATCCGCACAAAGCGAAGGTCAGGGCTTCGGAAACGGGTTCGAGAAGGAGCCAGCGCTGCCACCGGCCCAGAGAGATGCCGTCTAGAAACCTCGAATAACGGTAATATAATTCCCGCAAGTCTCTCGCGTAGGACAGTAAGGCGGGTCCGAAGGACAGCTCGCGAGCCGACAAGCAGTGCCGGATGGTGGACGTCTTTGGTGGAATAATCTGAATCACGTGGATCTTTCAGGTTTATATACACGGGCCTGAGCGGCGGGCGACCAGGCGTCTTTCGGAAGCGCTGCGGCAAACCTCAGGAGTTGCATACCTCAGCGGGATGCTGTTTCCATTTGGCGCGGGAGGCAGAGGCCAGCCCGAGGTTGAGATACGCGGTCGGTGATCTGCTGCGTCCAAGGGCGCTTTCGCCCGAATGCGTCCTGGTCGACAAGGCCCGATTCTGTAAATGTCATGCCAGCTATTCCGGCAAAGATAGTTCGAACGACGGTGACGGAAAGCGGGATTGCACGTCGGTCTTAACTTCAGCTCGCATGTTCGCTAGAACCCCGGAGAGCGGAGCGAAGCGTTCGCGGGAGCTCATCTTTGGAAATGTCGGGTTGTCGGAATTGATCGATCAAGGTCGCAGCCGTTGGTGCCCACAGTTGCGGAGCGTCTATTTCATTGCTCGCCGTATCTCGTGAGGCATATCGAAACAGATGATGTTCTGACCAAGCATCGATGCTCCCGCTGTCTGATGTGAACTCTGCTTTCTAGATTGGCAAGCAAGCTCGCCCGTCAACATAGGGGGCAAGTGTGGCGCCTTCGCGCGGTTGCTGAAGCGACAAATCGGCAACACGTGACATCCATCGCAAAGTGCGTCAACTTTTGTCCCGAAAATTCGACGAGCGACGTGTTGCCGACAGCTTCGGCCGATCTGGTCCATGGAAGGGTGCTTCGTTGGAGCGTGCATTCGCCGATGATTCGCATCGGCACGCGCGGTTGAAGCGCATGAACGCAGCGGCACAGGAAGCATTGCGCGTACCCCCAGATGCCGATCGTCAATCGCTGAAGTCTTTCTCGCCTGAGCGGGAATCGAGTTGTTTGAGCACAGTATGCTGAATCTTACCCAGTGCCGTTCTCGGCAATTCGTCTATAAAAATGATCTCGCGTGGCGCTTTGAAGCGTGCGAGATGCGATTGCACATGCGTTACGAGTGTCTCGCCGTCTATGCGGGCTCCGGATCGTTTGATCACATAGGCAACCGGCACCTCATCCCATTGTGGATCCGGCCGGCCGATGACCGCGCACTCAGCAACATCGGGATGCTCCAAAAGTACGCGCTCGACCTCTGCCGGATAGATGTTCTCTCCACCGGAAATGATCAGATTCTTCTTACGGTCATGGACCCAAAAGTATCCGTCGGTATCGCGACGGGCGATGTCGCCAGTACGATACCAGCCGTCATGCATCACCTCGCGCGTGGCCGGATGATTGCCCCAATATTCCTGCAACACATTGGGCCCACGCACAGCGATCTCACCTGGCGACCCTGCGGGCAACTCGTTACCTGCATCATCCATGACAACCGCTTCGCAGCATATTCCGGGCAGGCCGGTCGACCCTTTCCGCGAAAGGTCACCGCCGAGCCTCGTATAGATCGCAATGGGGCTTGTTTCCGTGGAGCCGTAAATGTGGAGCACCGGAACGCGGCGTGCAACCAAGCGATCAACCAGGTGCTGCGGCACGGTCGCGGAGCCGACGGAAACCGCCTTCAGTGACGACAGATCGGTCCCGGACCACGTTAGGTGGTCGGTCAAGGCCTGAATGGTCGCAGGCACCAGGACCGTCAAAGTGGGACGATCATGCTTGAGCGCAGCAAGGGTAGCCTCAGTCGCAAACCGTGAATGGATTGTGACCGTCGCGCCGAGATGCAATGCGGGCGTCGTCTGAATGTTGAGCCCGCCGACGTGGAAAAGCGGCAATACGGTCAGCACATGATCGTCAGATGTGAGGGCGTGCATATGTTGGCTCATCACGCCGTTCCACAATAACGCCTCCTGGCGAAGCACCGCCCCCTTCGGTCGGCCAGTGGTGCCTGAAGTGTAGACAATCAGAAGCGGGTCGGCCAGGTCTGCGCGGGGCTCGTAGCTGTCCCCCTGTGTCTGATCCAACAAGCCCTCCCACGTGCACTCGCCCGGAGAAGCGAAGCCGAAGCCCACAGTTGCAATGTCGGGTCGCGTCTCCAACAATATCGGCAGAACGGCTCCAAAAGCCTGCTCAAGGACCAAAACCTTGGCACCAACGTTCGAAAGGATGAAAAGCTGCTCGGCCACCGCCAATCGCCAATTCATCGGCACCAATATCGCCCCGATCCGTGCACAAGCGTAGAGGAGAACTAGATAATCAGGACGGTTGAAGCTCAGGACGGCAACGCGATCGCCTCTCTTGACGCCGAATGCAGTTTGCAGGGTCCGTGCTGCCCGGCCGATGCGTTGATTAAAGTCGGCGTAACTTAAGGTGTCGCCCTCGAAGTTGATCGCAGGTTTGTTAGGAGCGAACGCCGCGTTACGCTCAATCAATGTGGAAAGATTCACTATCCTTCATCCTGTGTCGTTGGGTCCTTACTCGCCCCCGAGTTGGCCGAACCATCGCTTGTCAGCGTTCTTTGAAGGCCGTTTGTTACGCTCCTCCGGCAAATGCAGCTAAGCTACGATGGACTGCATTGTTTCCCTGTCGGGCCTCACTCAACACGACCATTGGGGGATCACACTCAGCTCGATATCGCGGAAAATAGTGTAATTCCGCCGAATCCACTGATGAAGTTCCGTCGAAGTGTCCTTCTCATGACGCAGATAGCCGGTGAAAGACAAACCTAGTCGGCAGATGTATTTATTTAGAAATACTGGTAGTGCCGCGAAACGTACCACGGGCCCGTGGTTCATAGCCTCGAACAGTTCGCCGCGGACAAAGAATTCGTTATGTACGGTGATCAGGATCTGCTTCGGGACCTGCCGCCGCAGCATCTCATGCGCGCGGGCTGAGACGCGGTCAATGTCTGCTACAAATAGAATGATTGGCACAACGTTGTGCCGTATCGCCTCGCTCAGGAAGCCGATCTCGCCGCACATCTTGAAAAACTCGTCGAAAGCGTGGAAGCCAAGGTCAATCACCTTGGCCACTCCGTCGTTCAGAATAAGTCGATCAACGAGCTGCATTTTGCCATAGGTATCGGTGACATCCGCTGTCTCTGTGATGGAGGGGAGATAGTCGAGTAACGACGGCTCCTTCAGGTTGATGTCGAAGGAGAGCACCGCACCGTTCTTCAGCAGCAAGAACTCGCTCAAGAGCCGAGCAATCAGCGTCTTGCCGACCTGCGGGCTTGCAGAGCAGATGATGTAGACCGGGGTGGCCAAAATCGCTAATCCAGCGCGCACGGATCCGCAAGCGACTATCTTTCGCCCGCACGGGTCACCGACTTCGCACCGGCGAGATCGGTTAGGTTGATGCGGTCATACTCGCTCCAGACATTGGCGAGCCAATGCCGTACGTAGCCGCGTAGCACGAAGGAGAAGTTCGCGGCGTCGTCGTGTGGTCCCTTGTTCGCGACGAAATTGACGAACGGAACGGAGGCGACCTCGACCTGTTCATAGGCCATCTCGTTGAGTTTCGGGATGGTCAGATCGGTGGCGTCTTTGATTCGCTTGAAATAGGAATTGTAGGTCGACTGGTCCCACTGAAAGAACTGGGTGTCGTTGATGAAGTTCTTGACCAAATAGTATCTTGCGCCGCCCATGAAATCGCTTGTTTCAGCGATCTCGTCTAGCGAGGCGATGGACGATCCCAATACATGGAATACGGCGAAGGTGAGTTGGCCTGACCGGGCGGCGTCCAAAAAGCCGATGTCGCGCAGGGACGCCAGCGCTGGGGACATCAGTCCGGCACGAACATCAATGACGGTGACGGATAGACCGGAGTTCAACGTATCGAAGATCTTCATCTGGTCCGCGGTTCTCGTCATGTCCACGATCTCGGTAATCGCAGGGTGAAAGCGCTTCAGCGTCCCGCGGGGCGACTCGGTATCAAATGCGCGGGTCTGCACATTGTTCGCGCTGAAATAATCCAGAAGCGTCCGAGATACGGTCGTTTTGCCGACTCCTCCCTTGTCCGCGCCGACCACAATCACAACTGGCTTTACCATAGAAGTCCTCTCAAGTTATCGCTTCATCCGTGCAGCCGCGAAGCGCGCGGTCTGCGTTTTCCGCTCCTGCTTTCGACGCTATGTTGGCCGAAAGAGACGATCGTCCGATTTGTGAAATGTCGATTGCCGTTACTGTTGCGGGTGGCGCTGTGTATTGTCGCCCCGGAATCGACCGCATCCTGTTTCATCTCTGAGCCTGCACGTCTTGATGACCATCAGCACGTTTTCCTCGGTTGGGGGTTGTATGCGGCCGCCATAGCTGTGGCGGGTCTGATCTGGAATCTCGTTACACTCACCTCTTGAGCAACATTATCCGACTGAGCAGAGCGCACAGACCGAACGGGTGTGTCGCGATACTTCCATTCGTCGGCAAGATGCCTAAGCGAAAAATGCTGATCGCGCGGAACGCGAAGAGAAAAACCATCATGGTAGACGACCTCAAGGCCGCGGCTAAAATGATGGAAAAAGTGTTCGACCACGGACGAGCTCCTACAGGTTCAGGCTCAACGGATCGTCAAGCCGGAATTCTCGAGCGCATGGATGATCTCGCTTGCGGCGCGCTTAGCACCACCGTTGTCCCTGCCGATCAAGTTGGATGCCACGACCTCGGCGATTATGGCGCAAGCTCTTTCGCGATCGGCGAAGCCGTCATCAACATAGTGGCCGCAAGCTTTGCAGGCGATCACCGGGCGGCCGCTCCAGGGGTCGTGTAATGCGTTTTGATCATTGGCATGACATTTCGGGCATTGCATGGGCGGGCTTTCGGCGTGGTTCAGCTTGTGAGCTATTTCGTGTCGGTGGAAGCGAGTTCGTTGTGCTGGAAGGGAGTAGGGCGTCGCATTGAGTGAAAAGCCCGTCCCGTTGAATTGGAGCTCTCCTTGCGAAGTGCGTGTCGCGCGAAAGGCGTACTCGTTGCGTTGCCCATGTCGCTGCGCGTAAACCGCAACGCTACATTCTAAAGACACCGTAACGCGGCGCTTCGATTGAAGTATTAAGCGAAGCGCTCAAGGCGATTGAGAGTGCGTTTCGCGTATCTACGGGATCAAGAATACCGTCATCCCAAAGCTCGGAAGTTGCATAATAGGCGCTCGATCGTGCCCGATACTCTTTCATAATCGGTTCTCGAATGGCTGCCAGTTCTTGGTCGGACAAACGCCCGCCTTCACGCGCCAATTGCCTTGCCTTGACATGGGTGAGTACGCCCGCCGCTTGCTCCGCCCCCATGGCCGAAATCTGCGATTGTGGCCAGGTAAACAAGAAACGTGGATCGAATGCTCGCCCCGCCATCGCATATGTCCCCGCACCGTGGGAGCCATTGCAGATCACTGTGAGTTTGGGTACCGACGCTGCAGAAACGGCCATAATGAGGTTGGCGCCGTGCTTGGTGATGCCGCCATGTTCGTATTCTCGTCCAACCATAAAGCCGGTAGTATTCTGCAGGAAGAGCAGGGGCGTCCGGTTCTCATCGCAGAGCTGGATGAAGTGAGCGCCCTTCAGAACACTGTGGTTCTGCAACACGCCATTGTTTGCGATAACCCCGATCTGATATCCGTGGAGACGCGCGAAGCCGCATATCAGGGATCGGTCATAGCACGGCTGGTACTCATGGAATCGGCTGCCATCCACAAGGCGCGCGATGATCTCCAGAATATCGAACTGAACGCGCGGGTCTTTTGGAATGATGCCGTATAGTTCGGATGGGTTGTAAACGGGAGGCTCCGGATCGGATTGATCAATCGCTTCTTTCGTTGGATGCTTCATGCGAGCGACGATGTCCCGCGCGATGGCAATCGCATGCATTTCGCAAGTCGCGATGTAGTCACTCGTTCCCGAAACGCGCGTATGCATGTCAGCGCCACCAAGCTCTTCGGCAGATACCACCTCCCCGGTGGCGGCTTTTACGACTGGAGGTCCACCGAGAAAGATAGCCCCCGTTCCCTGCACGATGATGTTGTAATCGCTCAGCGCCGGAACATAGGCCCCTCCCGCGCTACAGTGCCCCATGACGATGGCGACCTGCGGCACTCCCATCTTAGCGAGGATTGATTGGTTACGCAGGATTCGACCTGCGTGGTAGCGATCAGCGAAGAACTCAGCCTGCAGAGGCAAGAATCCACCGGCGCAGTCGCAAAGATGGACCACCATGAGGCGGTTCTCAATTGCAATATCCAATGCCCGTACAATCTTCTTCACGGATAGTGGATACCAAGCTCCGCCCTTCACACTGGCATCATCTGCATGAACAATGACCTCGCGGCCCGCCACGATGCCGACGCCGACGATCTGCCCGGCGCACGGTACCTCGCCGTCATAAGCCTTGTTGCCGGCAAGCGTCGAAAGCTCGAGAAACGGAGTTTCGGGATCGAGCAACGCTTCGATCCGATCACGAACAAATAGTTTGTTTTGCCGCCGCAGGCGCTCAATGTCTCGCGTCGGTCGATCGAAGCGAGCGGAACGCTGGCGCTCCTTCAGCTCGGCCGCAAGCCGTCGGTTGTGGAGCTCGTTAAGGCGAAATTCTTGCGACGTGGTGTCCACCTGAGAAACAATCCGCTGCATGTCAGCGCCCTTCGTCGGAAAACGTAACCAGCGCGGCGCCTTGTTCGAAGCTTTCGCCCACGTCAAAGTGAATACGATCGACCACACCGCCCCGAGGGGCGCGTACGACAAATTCCAATTTCATACTTTCGACCAACATCAGCGTTGCGCCGGGGCTGACTACATCGCCCCGCGAAACTCTGACCGCAACCACGACGCCGGGCATCGGCGCCTGGGCAGCATCATGACTTGCCAGCACCTCCGATAAATCGAATTCTCGCAATTGATCGCGGTATCGCAGGATGCGCGTCCTGCCGCGAATATGCAGGTGAAGCACGTCGCCGTCGATTGCAAATCTGACCGGCACGGTCTCGCTCGCAATTTCAAGCATGCCGCTGCCGTCGAGATGATGTGAGAGTGCCACCGGCGCAATGACCTCTCCGGCTAAGTGAAGGCGATAGTCGCGTTGGCCTGGTGAAAGCCATAATTCATAGCTCTCGGCATTAAGCGCAAAAGAATGCCTCACGTCAGTTTCTCCACTTGCCTAGCTCTGCATGGAGCTTGGGCACGGCGTCTGCCGAATCGCGAACGGGCTTGGTCAGGAGCGCCGCGGCTGCCAAGATGGCGGGCAGATCGCTCCCGCATTGGCCAATGGCCAGGTGAGGATTCTGATCGAGATAACCGGTATGAATCTGTCCGCTTAAAAACGTGTCGTCCATAAGCAGACGAGCGAGAAAATCGGCGTTTGTCTCGCAGCCGAGGAGCACAAACTGGCGCATCACGTGTGCCGCCTTCAAGGCGGCTTCACCGCGCGTGGCCGAATGTACGACGATTTTTGCGAGCATCGGATCAAACGCTGTCGTGATTTTCTGACCCTGGACTATACCGCTGTCGATTCGTACGCCTTCGCACTCTGGGTACTCCAGCATGAGGATCTTTCCGGTCGTAGGAGCGTATTCCCGTTCAGGAGCTTCGGCGTACAGCCTCGCTTCGATTGCGTGACCGTTGGAGACAATGTCGGATTGTGAGAGAGTAAGTTCGTGACCCGCGGCCACATGGAGTTGTTGGGCGACAAGATCGATGCCGGTGACCATCTCGGTCACTGGATGCTCAACCTGAAGTCGGGCATTCATCTCAAGAAAATAGAACTCATGTCCATCGAAGATGAACTCCACAGTGCCAGCATTTCGATAGTTGGCGCTACGAGCGACACCGATCGCCATTTCACAGACCCGCTTCCGCAATTCCGCGGACAAGGCCGGCGAGGGCGTCTCCTCGATGATCTTCTGAAAACGCCGCTGGACCGAGCACTCACGTTCGAAGAGGTGGACAACATTTCCGAAGGAATCCCCTAGCACCTGCACTTCGATGTGGCGCGGTTTTTCAGCACATCGTTCGACGTAGAGCCGGCCATCGCCAAAGTACCGCAGCCCCTCACGACGAGCTTGAGCAATCGCATCATCGAGGGTGTCGAAGTCGCGCACAATCTGCATGCCCTTGCCTCCACCACCCGCCGAAGGTTTCACCAGCAAAGGCAAGCCAAGGTCCCGCGCTCGGGATGCGAAGGTCTCTGGTTCGTCCTCTTCGACAGCTGCAGGTGGGACCGGAAATCCAGCTCGCTGAACAAATCTCCGAGCCCGGATTTTATCACCCATCAATTCGATGCTTTCGGGAGTTGGCCCAACGAATGTGATGCCAGCGCTCGCAACGGCCCTCGCGAATTCGGCGCTCTCCGACAGAAATCCATAGCCAGGATGCAACGCGCCTACACTGGCCCTGCGGGCGGAAGCGATGATTTGCTCGGCATCAAGATAGGCAGCGATCGGGGAACTACCCTCGAGGGCGATCGCTGTGTCCGCCATAGAAACGGCTAATGTTGCCGCATCCACCTCGTGGTAGACGATTGCCGAGTGCAAGCCCAGCTTACGCAACGTCTTGATGATGCGCACGGCTATCTCGCCTCTATTGGCGATCAGAACTGTATCGAATGGTAGTTTCTGCATTCGCCTATTTGCTCAAACACAGGTCGCGAGTGCGACGTTCGGGAGCTGCGGGGTCAAGGGGGAATTGTTTAGGCTAGTCACGACTACGGCACGCCGGTAAACCGATGGATCAGGGAACCTGACTAGAACTGATCGAACGTTGGTAACGACGTCATTTCGAGCCTGCTTTTGCTTTTGCACTATCATGTGCTGACATCACGTAGCGACACTGGTCACTCAAGCTGTTGAGCTTTGTTCGCAGACAAGCAGTGATAGCGTCGACGTTCGGTATGGCACTGCTACACAAGCGAAGCACATCCGGGGTGCAAGCCCGTTGCTCTTCCTCCGTCGCTCGTCGCTCTCGGGCGACGGCGCTGAGAGAGCTCATTGCCGTAAAAGCAATGAAAGCTGCTACATGCCAACCTGCTCTATAGGTCCGACGAGAAAGGGGGCGCTGGCTTCGATTCACGATATCCTCTTTAGGGGGCGTCGGGGTACACGACGTTCAACGGTGCCTGTGGAGACAATAGGCCAAAAGGCTCAGATTAGCCGCGCTCCTGGGGAGGGAGCGGTTCTTCGAAAGTGACTAATGAGAGACAATCGCGACAATCATCTCAGGGGTGGGGGAGCTACACGTCGACGATCAACATCATGCTGGTCCGTGTTGGACAGCTTCGTCGCGCATTGGACTTGCACTGGATTGTACGTAGGTAATTTGTGACGAAGAGTACGCGGTAGAATGCGACCTGGAGGGGCTGAACGGAACCGAACGCTCTTGCACTTGGCCAACAGCGACGCGCTCATCTCCGCGGTCGTGCTCAGACTGCTTGCTGTCCAAAAATAATACCAAATTGCATGTACGAAGGAGGTCTGGATCCTCACAGCGTGGCGCGGCGTAGGTCCGAACAGGTTGAGACATTGGCGATCCTTGAACTAGTTAGTGGCGTCGGCCTCGCCGGAGACCACCGCTACTTGTTCGAGATCCTACAATTTGACGCTACGTACGGTTCAACCCCTCCGAGGGGCTGGTCGGACGAAATATGTTAATTACTATGCCGGCGGCAGACGCGTCATTCGCGAGACTAGCGGGTGGGCCGCCAAGGTAGACGAAAAGCCACCTCCACGAAGCACCGGGATTGGGCGGGCTGTTCCCCTGCCGATCCTTGAAATTGCTCGAACTGTCCCTGTCGCCAGAGAAGCGGCGCTTCCGCGGCGTGCCGACTGCTGTCAGCCAACCTGCGAATTCTGCGATTGCTGCGAGGCGGGAACGCGAGCAAGGTCGCGGACGGGTACCTATTAGATCTGGTGGGGAGTCAGAGGAATAGCTTGAATCTCACGCAGCGTCACATTGTAGGCGTGGTTCGCGGAACACGAAAGGTACGCTCCATGCTTCTACTGCACATGCTACCCACTTACTCGCTCGGCATAGACCATCGTATCGAAACGCCGGGAGCCCACTGTGCCCTATCTAATGAATGCGGCCGGTCTAAGGACGAGGAGGCGCAAGACATATGGGCATACTGCTTCTCGCCTCAGGAGCGGATCATGTACATCCGCAAAAATCGATCGCAGTTTGAATTTTACGACTATCGTCAGATGGTCGGCGTCGTTCGGGGCCACTACTTTACCGGCTGCGCATCGGAGCTGGTAAACTGGCGACGTCGATTCAGGGTAAGAGCGTGGCGCCTCGCTTTATTGTTCTGCGTCGCTACATGGTTAACCATTGTCCTCGCCGTGATTCGAGCAGTCAGCTAACCGTTGGCAAGTTGGGCGGATGCTACGAGCAAACGGACTCTAGTGAATAAGGTAGGATCGATCGATTGAGCGCGAGAAAGTCCGCGAGCGTCTGCGAATCCGGAACTACCATGCCGACAGGGCGCCAAGCGATGGTTCCTTCCATGGGGCATCGGGCCGAGGCCAGGTTAGGTGATGCCGCGAACGTCCAGCGACGCCGCGAATCGAGTCCGGTCCGCCATGATTGACTAGAAAACAGCAATTTGCTCGAGAGCACTCAGGGCGCTGTCGAGCCGTCCACACGGGAGGCGAATGCAGCTCGACGCCACTCTTTAGTGGCGTCAGTGCTGTGCCTCCATCGCGTGATGTCGAGTTCTGTGCGTCAAGTTCAGCAAAATTGATCATGGGATCCGGCCAAGCCATCCCCTCGGAGCCGCCGTCGCTCGCTTGCCCAAAAGCGTAGCGCTGGCGAGCGACGGCGGCGGAGAGGGGGAGCGTCCATCGGGCCTGAGCATCGATCAGGCCGCCCGGCGCAGCGTCTCCTTCTTGTGCTCCTTCAGCAGGTCCATGTTGAGGTAGCAGTGATCCTCAAGCCACGCCTCGTAGCGCTCGACGGTCAGCGCCCGCACCAGCCTTAAACAGCTCTCGGCATTAGGGAAGATTCGCACCACATAGGTGCGCCGCCTGATATCCTCGTTGAGGCGTTCGAGCATGTTGGTCGATTTCATATGCTTGCGGTGCTCCAGCGGCAGACGGAAGTAGGTGTGCGTCTCCTCGATGTTCTCCTCCACCCTTGGGGTACTTGCCGCCCCATTTGCCGAGCCAGGCCGCCAGATCGCGCCGCACCTCGCCAAGATCGCACCGGTCGTACATCCAGCGCAGCTCGAGCAGGCAATCGTCGTCAACCTTGCGCGGCACATAGTCGAGCGCGTTGCGCAGGAAGTGCACATAGCAGCGCTTCCAGAACACACCGGCAAGGACTTCGGCGATCGCCTTCTTCAGTCCGGGATGATCGTCGGAGACGACGAACTCGACGCCGTGCAGGCCGCGGGCTTTCGCTTCCAAAAACTCCTTCCAGCTCGAGCGGCTCTCCCGGTTGGCGAGCTCGACCGCGAGCACCTGACGCCGGCCTTCCCAGTCGACGCCGATCGCGATCAGTACCGCCTGGCTCGCAATGATGCCGTCCTCACGCACCCGCTCAAAGCGCGCATCCAGGATCAGATGGGGGAACGGCTCCTCTGCGCTCGCAAAAGGCCTTCAGCGACCCATCCAGCCGCTTGTTGATCGCGCTGATCGCCGAGGCCGAGAAGGCATGCCCCACCAGTTCCTCGGTGACCTGCTTGACCTTCCGAGTCGGGACGCCCTGCACGTACATCTCGGCCAAGGCCGCAACCAGCGCCTTCTCCGAGCGCTGGTAGCGCTCGAACAGCTCGGTCGAGAACCGCCCCTGCCGGTCCTGCGGCACTTTCAGCTCGATCTTGCCGACCCGGGTGATCAGCGAGCGGGGATAGTAGCCGGAGCGATAGCCAAGCCGTCCCTCGCTGCGCTCTCCTTTCTCCGCACCCAGCGTCTCCGTCATCTCGGCTTCGAGAATTTCCGGCACCGCACCCTGGATCAGCGGCTTCAGGAACTCCTGTCCGACCTGAACAACTCTTTGACTGCAGAGACATCCGTCCTAGTCTTCGTCGCGGTCATGGCGGGTCCAAGCTCCTCTACGAGCGGTGATCTTCGCAATCACCGGACCATGACCGCTTCAGCCCCTCAGCTTTTGCTGAACCTCCCGCACACTACCTGATGTCGCGGCGAAGGAGGCGTATCAGCTATATCAAGCAGCGGCGACAAGGGCACTAATCAACTTAATAAGAAGGTCAGGTTCGACTTGATTAATAGATGCGCGTTCTAAAATGAGTTTGGCGATTTCGATCCGGTTAGAAGGAATTCGCATACTTGGGGGTAATGCCAGGACTGCCTCATCAAGAAGCAGCCCCAGAGTCGAAAGCTGTTCCGGCTCGTACAGTTTGCCGTGCTCCTGTTCGAGACGGTGGGCGTCACCTCCGATAAACGCATTCCCTGCTTGCTCGTCGAGTTTCGGACACATGCCGAGCTTCGCTGCTACCAGCTCGCTTGTAAGCGCATTGAGGAGACGGGTCGCTTCGATCGCGCTCTTGTCCTCGCAGATCAACCTCGCAACTTCTTCGATTTGAATCTCAATAGTGAGCTTAAGATATTGAAGACGTTGACGAGTACATTCTGCTGAGGGTTGTGCAGTGGGGATATGTGGGTCAGCATCAGCCTTCAGTGGAACGGAAGATGAGTTGGCAAATACGCGGAAAGGGAACGTGAAATATCGAAGGAGTTGCGCAAAAAAACTTAACGTCATCACCCGATATACTTGATTCAGACGCTCCACTACCCTCGATTTGCTGGACCCATACACTGTCATAGTCATGGCTGCCTCATGTATCCTTCTGGCACACGAATCTTCTGTTACGCCACGGTGGCATCCAGCGCGGCGTGGTTGCGGCCTGACAAAGACACTGCTGGCAACCGTTTGAAAGGACTTTCTTCAGCCTTACTGTTGAGCAGGGGGCGAACGTGGCCACCTAGAGCAACCGACCTCAACAGTCGACAGTAAATCCTCACGACCTGCATCATCCCCCAGCGCAACCTCCGCCTTGCCTAGCAGCCTTCATCGGGGTGGGTAAAATAGATTGTTGTGATGGAGGGCATTCACCTCTTGGATAGAACACAGCGACTATGGCCTTCTCCCGGGTGACGTGCGCGGCGGTCCAACGGGGTTGATCCGTTCGCGCCGCGCGCTGCGGCACGCAATTTGAAGCGCTTCGGTCGAGCTTGGCGAGAAGATGCTGAACGGTCGGCCCAAAAGGTTTCTCGTGCACGGCGCTGGCACGGTGACGCAGACATAAACGATCGCCCCGCCGCGTCTCCGGATTCACTGAAAGCTCGGACGCCGAGCGTCGATCTCACTACCTGAGATCGACGGGCTCTTTGACGGAAGTGCGCAGACATTCGATCAAAATCACGCTCGCTTAGCCGTCTTTGATTCCAGATAACGCCATCCCGGTGCCAGGTCTCGTTGCGTCCGGATCGTTGATGAATCATGCAAGACCCACTCACTCCAAATGATGCCAGAGTTTTTCATCCTTAATGAGCAGCTGCAGCCTTTGACCGATCCCGCCTTCCGCCCGAACAGCCCATTCAGTGTCGGGCCGACGGCGCTCCTCGCATTCTCGCCGACCTGATGACAAGTCTCGCAGGCAGGGAACACCAATTCTCCGGTGGACCCGCGCTGAGCGCTTGCCAGCCCTACTCCGGCCGCGACGAGTATCCGGTTCATCAAGCTATTCTTTCGTCCCATCCGACGTCGAGACGGCGCCGCGAGTGTCTTTTGTCATCCTTTGATTGCTACAAGCTAACGCAACGTGCGATTCAAGTCGTTTTTTGCCTGTCTCGCGGAATTCATTCCATTCAGACATGAGCGCAGCGCATCTCCGGGCAAGCTGAGCCCGCGTATCGCGGCAGGAGCAAGCGCGAAACCACGATAGCAGTTGCCGCTGCGCAAACTGAAGGAATAACGCAGACGGCAACCGCACCTAATCTTATCGCGCAGGCTGGATGCGATCGTTAACCCAAATCGGTGTCGCACTTCACAACGATGCCGTCGGTGATCACATCCAGTTCACGCATCTATCGTGCGTCAAAGGAACGCGAACCGCCGCAACGTCTAGGCGCCGAAACGCGCGCTTGCGTGTTCACCTATCAGCACTTCAAGATCGAGCCCGTGGTCAAAGCTCGACGCCGCCGCTGACGTAACACTGGCCGGGCAATAGGATGAAACAATTGACGTTGCCGAGCGGGTCGACCAGAGCCATGAGTTTGGCAGTCTGGCCACCACGCGAGCACGCCGACAGTGCCAGAGCCGCGAGCTGAGAGGAAATTCGCTGACGCTTGTATCCTGGGAGCACCGGTTGCGCGCAGCGCCACGAGCAGAGCCAAGCTTCGGCATGCACGTCAGCGGGATGGCTGACCGGTCCAGTTTGTGCAGATGTCGTAGGCGAGCGAACTCAAAGCTGAATGCGCGTGACCATCCATAGTGTAGATGGGGCCCATCAACACAATCGATTTTACCAATCTTATAGGATCTTGCATAACGACGGCGGTTTAGAGAGAAAGGCTTCGGTCTAGTCGGAATGGTTATCGATCTTTGCCTGCGCGCGAAAGAGCACTTTCGTTGTACGTCGGACATCCAGCCAAGCGCTGGTATAGGCTGCTGCTCTTGGGTTCTGTCACCTGACGCTGCGAGCGTTCGAAGCGACCGGTCACGGCTGAAGAACGGAGCCTTGCCGCAGAATCGTGGTATGTCGCGAGCATGAGTTCGGGCTCCTTGAACTCTGGTCTAATGGCACAGAAGAAGGCGATGCCAGATCACGTTCGAAACGGACATCGCTCTTCTGTGGCTAAGGTTGGCGGCGAATGCCCTCGCCGCAAATGGACCGCCGGTAGAAGTCCTCCCTCTGCCGACGGAAGCTGGCGCGATGTGTAGCAGCGTCGCTCCTCCGAGACTGACTTCTGCCCGGCCAACGAAAGTGGCCGGGCTTCTTTTGCGGGCCAAACACAAGCGACAGCCTGGAGGCGGAAGCTTCAGTCCGCCATTCGCTTCATGCTGGCATCAGCGGCACACTTCTTGAGAACTGGCTGGTGCCTCATGAATGATCCTCAGCGTGACCGACGAGTCATGAAGTTTATACTGGTAAATCACAGGACACCCGACGGCGCGTCGATCTGTATCGGCTGTCGTCAATCGCTTGAGACTGGTTACTTGCGAGATATGGCCACGCGGCAGCACTATTGCGACTACGATTGTTATCGTCGTTACCAGGAGAAGAGACTGGGCGTGCATTGGTTCACGATCAAATGGAGCATCGATAGGCTAGCGCAAGAATATCTGACCCACCTTGGAACTGTCGTTTCCTTTGCTGCAGTACCGTTCTGGTGTTCGATCGTGCTCGCCAAGGCCGCGATGCGCCTCGGCGAACCGGAACTGCTGAAGCGACCTCATGCGTGAGTGCACATCAGTAGGCCGCAGAACGAAACGTCTAACTTACAGCATTAGAGCAGGCGTATTGCAGAACAGTGGAGCAGATTTGAGAATGATTGTTCAAAGAGTCGGGGGATATTAATCCGCATGTGCGGGATTGTCGGCATTCTCGGGCGCGAACCGGTTGCAGAGCAACTGGTGGATTCGCTCAAGCGGCTTGAATATCGGGGCTACGATTCCGCCGGTGTTGCCACGCTCGAAGGTGATCACCTGGAGCGCCGCCGTGCGGAAGGCAAGCTGAAGAACCTCGAAGCGCGGCTGCACGACAGGCCGCTGAAGGGGACGACCGGCATCGGTCACACCCGCTGGGCCACCCACGGCAAGCCGACCGAGCAGAATGCCCATCCGCACGCCACCGAGCGCGTCGCGGTGGTCCATAACGGCATCATCGAGAATTTCCGCGAGCTGCGCGAGGAACTCGAAGCGAAGGGTTCGGTGTTCCGTACCGAAACCGACACCGAGATTGTGCTGCATCTGGTCGACGATCTGCTCACGCGCGGCAACAAGCCGGTCGAGGCGGTGAAGCTCGCCCTGAGTCAGCTGCGCGGCGCGTTCGCGCTCGGCTTCATCTTCGCTAGCGAGGGCGATCTGATGATCGGCGCTCGCAACGGTCCGCCGCTCGCGGTCGGCTACGGCGATGGCGAGATGTTCCTGGGCTCGGACGCGATCGCGCTCGGCCCGTTCACCGACACGATCAGCTATCTCGAGGACGGCGACTGGGTCGTGCTGACCCGGAGCAGCGTTGCGATCTTCGACAAGGACGGCCGCGCCGTCCAGCGCGACAAGATCAAGCATGCGGCCTCGACCTCGCTGGTCGACAAGGCCAACTACCGCCACTTCATGGCGAAGGAAATCCACGAGCAGCCTGAGGTCATCGGTCATACGCTAGCGCGCTATGTCGACATGGCCTCCGAGCGCGTGTCGCTGCCGGTGAAGTTACCGTTCGACTTCAAGGACATCCAGCGCGTCACCATCACGGCCTGCGGCACCGCGAGCTACGCCGGCTATGTCGCAAAATACTGGTTCGAGCGCATGGCGCGCCTGCCGGTCGAGGTCGACGTCGCCTCCGAGTTCCGCTACCGCGAGTCTCCCTTGCGCAAGGGCGATTTGGCAATCTTCATTTCGCAATCGGGCGAGACCGCCGATACGCTGGCCGCGCTCCGCTATGCAAAGGCCGAAGGCGTGCACACGCTCGCCGTCGTCAATGTGCCGACCTCGACGATCGCGCGCGAAAGCGAGACGGTGCTCCAGACGCTCGCTGGGCCAGAGATTGGCGTCGCGTCCACAAAAGCCTTCACCTGCCAACTCATGGTGCTCGCCTCGCTCGCGATCGCGGCCGGCAAGGCTCGCGGCGAATTGTCCGATGAGGACGAGACCAAGCTCGTGCACGGCCTGGTCGAGATCCCGCGCCTGATGGCGGACGCGCTCACCACCGAATTGCAGATCGAGAAGCTTGCGCACAGGATCGCCAAGTCGCGCGACGTGCTCTATCTCGGTCGCGGCACCAGCTTCCCGCTCGCGCTCGAAGGCGCGCTGAAGCTGAAGGAGATCTCCTACATCCATGCCGAGGGCTATGCTGCCGGCGAGCTCAAGCACGGGCCGATTGCGCTGATCGACGAGACCACGCCGGTCGTCGTCATTGCGCCCAACGATCGCGTGTTCGAGAAGACCGTCTCCAACATGCAGGAAGTCGCCGCCCGCGGCGGCAACATCATTCTGATGACGGACGCCAAGGGCGCGGCCGAGGCGACGGTCGATTCTCTCGTCACCATCGTCATGCCCGACATGCCGGCGGCCTTCACGCCGATGGTGTATGCTGTCCCCGTGCAACTGTTGGCCTACCACACAGCGGTGGTGATGGGCACCGATGTCGATCAGCCGCGCAACCTCGCCAAGTCGGTGACCGTCGAGTAAGCACGAGGGAACGGGAGGGATCACTTCTGGACTTCAAGTGCGTGGGCCATCATATGACTTGCGCATTTCACCGTCGATGGAGAGCGACAGAAGTTTAGGTTGGCTGGCGGGCGCCGCCTGCTGATGTTCGGGCGCGGGCGTGTGTCTTTTGCTTCTGCGCCCGCGTGGACTTACAACACATTCGTAGCTGTGTCCTTCACCATGCTCTTATGGGTGTCAGGCGGTCCATTCTAGCTCTTCATAGCGAAGGCTACGGCAACTTGGGTTCGGATTTCGTTAATGAGCCGCCAAACTGAGAGTTGTTCATGTTAGTCCGTTTGCACAATTTGGCTTTGGTGTCGATGCTTGCAACAGTAGGCCTCGCACAAGCCAAGGATCGCCGCGCTGTCGCCGAGCCCGTTGCACCTAGTCATGTCTGCACTCGGCTGGCGCCGTCTAGTGAGAACGTCACTGATAGGCTGCAAGACGCCATTGCTCACTGTCCCCCTGGCTCGGCGGTCTACTTGGCAAAGGGGATCTTCATGTCGGGTCCTCTCGAGATGAAATCCGGAGTAACGCTATGGATCGAGCGCGACGCCACGCTTATCGCTCTCGCTCAGCCGAAGGCATATGACAAAGGCTTGGGAAATTGTGGTCGCATCGGAGGCAAGGGCGATGGCTGCCGCCCGTTCATTAGCTTCTCCAAAACACGGGGAGGCGGCATCTACGGCGATGGCATCATCGACGGCCAGGGCGGCGCGCTCATGGTCGGCACCAGTGAGAGTTGGTGGCAATTGGCGCGGCGCGCGCAAACCGAGGGTGGGAACCAGAACGTCCCTCGCCTCATCCAGATCGACCATGCCCAGGACATTGCCCTCCACGGCATCACACTGCGTAATGCGCCCAACTTCCACGTGGCGATGAACCGGGTCGAAGGTGCCACCTTTTGGGGGATCACAATCGATACACCGGCCTACGCCCGCAATACAGACGGCATCGATCCTGGCGCCAGCCAAGATGTGACAATTGCTCACTGTCGGATCCGTACTGGAGACGACAATGTGGCGATCAAAGCCGGAAACAATGGTCCCGCCCGCTACATTTCCATTATTGACAACTACTTCGGGTGGGGGCACGGCATGTCGATCGGTAGCGAGGTTAACTCCGGTGTCAGTGACATACTGGTGCATGGCCTGACCCTGGACGGCACGACATCTGGCTTGCGCATTAAGAGCGACGTCAGCCGAGGTGGCCTGGTGGAGAGGGTCACCTATGAGAATGTGTGCCTACGCGGCAACCGATGGCCCATCTATTTCGATACACGCTATGATCTCCAGGCGCACGGCGACGAATTGCCGGTCTACCGACAGATCGTTCTGCGCCACGTGCGTGGCGGTGGTGGTGCGCTGGTGATGCACGGGCTTGATCTAGTCCATCCGCTTGAGATTGCGATGGAGGATGTGCTATTCTCCGATAGCGCGACTTGGCAGGTGGAAAATACGAACGTGGTGGTTTCAGCCGTGTGGCCGCCTTTGCGGGGTGGGCAAGGCCAACTGTCGTCTGGCGCATGGGAAGGCTGTGCAAAGGCATTCCTAAAAGCACCCAGAAGATCTGCGAACGGCATCGCGCCCCGATAGAATCTAGCGCCTCTTGTTAGCTACGGCACGTGACCGAACAGGTAGCAAGCGTTCTGAGCGCGGCTGTCTTATACGGTGCCATCCGGGCCCGACCGCCCAGCGGGATATGTTTGGCTGAACGTGAGCGACAAAGAGACAATCAGCTTGCCGCTTATTTTCCAGCTTCGGCTCATTGTTAGATTTTGCGCCCGCAGGTGCCCCCTCGATCACCGTTTCAGTCGAATGAAGAGGCTCGGGCCGATGATGATAGGGTTGTCGCCGACCTTTTGAAACTAGAAGCAGCCACCAAATTTGCAAGCCCCGGCAAATGAAATGAGAGCACCACACTCATTGTTGGACGTTCGCTCCAAGTATGTTCGAACCAGGCTCGTCATCAAATGAATCGTTGCCTCTGTCTCAGCCAGGCTGCTGTCATGCGAGACGGCGAACCCGGGCGGGGTTCACTTTTCTCCTCGATCTCGTCAGCTTCTCGAAAGCCAACCTTCCTAGCATTCGAACCTGGTCTCTCGATATCGATGCCGTCTATGAAGGAACTGGCCACGAGCCTAGGATACCCGCTGGGTGGATCTGCAAGAGACACTGTTCTCAGAACCGAAAGGAGAGCTTTTATGGATTCCAATCGGATAAACGGTGCCGGCTCGCCAGAGTCCCTAACGGGGTACGCCTGGACACAGGAGAATCATGATCTATTTAGGCAGGCCGTGAATGATGCCAAGTCACCATCATCTGCCGCATCTGCATCGGCAAAGGCTCCGGTTTGGCGCTCGAGCGATCCATACGGGAGCTATTCACGCGATGGCTACTCTTGGAATAACGACGTATGGGGCGCGGGCGCTGGGCCTCAGACGATTTCGGTGGGTGCAGTCAACGAGTGGGGCGTGTGGTCGAACCAGCCTAATACTGGTGGCATCAAGAGCTATCCACACGAAGCTTTTGATATCGGCAAACCGCTCAGTTCAATCAACACTTTGAGCTCGAGCTTCAATCAGGCTGTTCCTGCTGGAGGCGCCTGGGATGTCGCTTATGATATCTGGGACAGCTCAAAGCAGTATGAGATAATGCTCTGGACAAACTACACCGGAAACCCGGACGGTAGCGGCAACGTTAAGCCCATTTCATATCATTACGACGCCTCATCCGGAGCCGCGATCCCGGTCCGCAGCAATGTCAACATAGGCGGAGCGACTTGGAACGTGTTTGAAGGCTACAATGGTCACAAGGTCATCTCACTGCTACGCACGTCGAAAGCCAACAGCGGCACGGTGGACATCAAGAGTGCCCTGGAGTGGATCAAATCGACGGGTTACTTTGGCGACATAAAGGTTGGTAGCGTCCAATACGGCGTCGAGATCACCTCGTCCCCGGGGGGAATGCACTTCAACTTCAACAACTGGAACGTGACCTCGAAGTGAAGATCCGCGGGCGGTGAGCTGATCTGCGCTTATGCCATTGGGCCACGCCGACTCACGGCCTCAGCTTGCCGCCTACGGCTGAACGAGAAGCTGACGAAGTTCGCGAGCCGGTTCGCAAACCCTAACGAGCTGATAGTAAGGCGGTGCACAGCTGTGCGTGGCAGATCCAGAACGGCGCAGCGGTGGACGTACCAGAATTCCACGACCGCCTCATAGTTTCCTATCTTGATGGTGAGCTCGGCAGCCAATTCGTGTCATCAGCGAAGAACGCTTTGAGTGACCATTGTTTGGCTTCGCTGTCGGTTAGCTGATGAGAGTAAGACTCCCGTCCTCTGGGATCGGCGCCGATACCGGTGGATTGGTATTCGGCATAATAGGCGGTCTTCAGTCTATTGGTCTTGCCGCGATCCCACTCGCTCCAGCCTTCCGGGACCACCGGCGCATTTATCCGGGTGAATAAGAAGATCACTGTAGCATAAGAGCGCCAAGGGCGGCCAAGGGCGATGCCATGTGCGCTCGGATCGGCGGTCAGGGTGCAATGATCGAAAACATAGGCGCTGTCTTCGTCCGGCGAGTCTTTGCTTTGTGCGGTATACACCACCGCCTGGTTGGCGATGCCGTGCAACTCACAATGTTGGAAATAGGCCTTCGCGTTGCCAAATATATAATCGACATGGCCCTCGATGTAGCAGTCCGAAAAGTATTGCCGTGCTGTTCGGCCGTTCGGGCCTTTGTTGGCGAATAGTGTGTCCTGTGCGCCGAGGAGCCGGACGCGGGTAATAATGTCTTTGTCTCCGGTAATAGACAGCGCCACCGCCTGCGACGGCGGATTGTCTGGATCCAAGGAATAGTCGTTTTGTATCGTCAGATTATCGAGCCAGAAGTCATCGCCAGATGCGTCCATGGTGGCAGAATGAACGGTTCCACCAACTTTGACCGCGCCGTCGCCGTAGACGACAACTGTGTCCTCCGGTTTCTCGCCGGTGCCTTTGATGTGAACGCCAGGTTTGCCGACCTTGATCTTTTCGCGATAGATGCCCGGTGCGATCAGAATGTCGCCGCCTCGAGCCGGCAGTGCGTCTACCGCCTCCTGGACGGAGCGATAGGCCATGTGCCCGAATTGCGAGACCAAGAGCTGCTCAGCATGTGCTTCCGATGGCTGCAAGCATTTGGCCAGAACGGCGGCGGAAATCAGGAGAATTCGCATAATGGTCCCCACTCTTTGTCGAGCGAATTGCAAGCTTGATACAAGGATTGCGCGTTAGGGACGCGATGCTTGGCCAAACGCCCTGTGTAGCTGCGTCCTACATTTTCTCATAAAGGCAGCTCTGCCCCCTTCCCATCTTGATAGCACCATCCGGCAAATTTAGTTGTGAACGCCGCATCTAGCTCGGCCTAAGGGCGGGCGACTTGCAAAATCGTCTAACTTCGACGCTGGCATTGTCATATTTGGATGTGTCTTGTTTGAAGATGTTTATGTCGGAAACACGACATTAGGGTGAGGCTGATTCGTCGGTCGACGCCAAAATCGTTGCTTTTCATTTTCTTCAATCGGGGCTTTCGGCATTTGGCACGCCCATTGCTCGTAATGCAGTGCAGAGCCGTCACGACAATAGCCATGTTGCAGTCGCTGGTGGCGCAGTTCAGATAAAAATCTCATTGGTTGGTCCGTATGCCTTGCTCCACTTTGGCTTCCCGCCAGCTTGAATAGTGGCAGTGAAGACCAGCTCGGGGAGATGAGAGCGGCGCCAGCCAGTGTAAAGCGCCTGGGTTGCATGATGGGTTCAGCTCGGCGATCAACGGCGCGACAATGCATGTGGCGTCCCCGGAATATGAATCGATTGCGCGTTTCGCCACAGAGGAAAACAGATGAAGCTGGGAGTGTTCTATGAGCACCAACTGCCGCAGCCATGGGAAAATGGCGGCGAAGAAAAATTGTTTGGAAATGCGCTGGAGCAGATCGAGCTCGCCGATTGGCTCGGATTCGATTACATGTGGCAGGTCGAGCATCACTTCCTGGAGGAATACTCCCACTCGTCCGCACCCGAAGTCTTTCTAGGTGCCGTTTCGCAGCGTACAAGGAATATCCGTATTGGCCACGGCATTTGTCTTGCCTCGCCGCACTACAATCATCCAGTGCGGGTCGCTGAGCGCCTCGCAACGCTCGATCTGATTTCTGGAGGACGCGTTGACTGGGGGACTGGGGAATCTGCCTCGCTAATTGAGATGCATGGTTTGGAATAGAGCCAGACCAGAAGTTGCGATGTGGCGGGAAGGCGTTGAACAGGCCGCCAATATGATGACGATGCGGCCGTATCCGGGATACAATGGACGGTTCTTCAAAATGCCACCCCGCAACATCGTCCCAAAGCCGGTACAGAAGCCGCACCCACCGCTTTGGATGGCCTGCTCGCGGCGCGAGAGCATTTTGCGGGCCGCGCGTCACGGGATGGGAGGCGCTGGTCTTTGGGTTCGTCGATGCCTCCCAAGCGAAAGTCTGGCGCGACGAGTACTATGAGACGATCAAGGACGACGTGAAAGAGACACCAGGCTCAGGAAGCATCGGCCGGCCTCAGAGCGTTCGTGACCATCTCATGGGCTATGCCGATGTCGGTATCGACCAGATGATTTGCGGACTGAATAAGCACGAGCATATCTGCGAGGCACTCGAGCTGTTCGCCAAAGAGGTTATGCCCTCACTGAAGGAACGGGAAGACGAACGCGTTCGACATAAAGAAGAGGAGCTGGCGCCCTACATAGAGGCGGCACTAGCCCGCAAACCCTTAATGCCTGAGCTGCAAGAGAAGGGCATTCCGAACATTGAGGGCATGGGGATCGTGCTCGAGCGTCGCACGGGTAAGGATTACGCTTCGGCGGGTGGTACCTTTGCGGATCCGACTCGCGGAGGCGCGCCATCCCGATGGTTTCTCGCGAAATGTTTGCCAAAGCAGCCAAGGTTGACTGATGGAAGTTCGCCGCAGAACGTGCCTGAGTTCATGGTGGTGTTGCATGCACAACGGCTGAGGCATACTGCAAGCATCTGAGGACCGATGAGGATATCACAAGCGTTCAGGTTCGAGGCAGCCCACTGCCTCCCCAACGTGCCGGCCACACACAAGTGCAGCCGCATACACGGGCACTCCTATCGAATCGAGGTGCAGCTTGATGGGCCTGTGGACCCGGTCACCGGATTCGTCATCGATTTTTCTGACCTGGAGGAATCGCTTGTCGAAATAGTGAATGCGCTTGATCATCGATATCTGAATGAAGTCGAAGGATTATATAATCCTACGGCAGAAAACATTGCTGTTTGGATCTGGGAAAGATTGCATCGCAAAGTTCCGCAAATCTCGTGCGTTCGAGTCTATGAAACGTCTGATGCCTGGGCTGAATATGACGGACGATGAGATAAATAAGTCTCTTTTGAGCTTTTCTCCTCCCCGACAACGGCGATAGGCGAGCGGTCGTACCGCGCTGGCGCTGATCCAAATCGACCGCGGATTACCAAGCGCCTGGGAACCGCGAGCTTCTACGCCCGGGCGAGATCATCCGATGGTTGGCGAGCGCATTCCGGAATCCAGCGGCATCACCTCAGTATATTCTGGAAAGATTGCCGGAATCCGCGCTTCAGACAGCTTCTTCAATATTATGCCGACCATCAGGCTATGCGGTCTTGGATCACCGACTAACGCTTGCATCGCAAGGCGCTGGGCTGACCGAGCAGCAAATAAACTTTCATATTCGGTTCTTGGCACAACAGATAAAATTCACGAAACACGGTCGGTGGTTCGCACTAACGACTCGCCAAGGGCAAACGTGTGGAATGGGAGAGGAGCGCGCGCGGCGCCCGCTCCTGTTAATGGCTTTACCCTTTCACCGGTGGGGGCAACGACGATAAACCAAATCACTCTCGAATCCGGTCTCGTCATTGCAACTGTTACCCCATAGCCAATCGTCTCATGGCGCGCTCGAGGTGCCAAGAAGGGTCGTCGTCAGAAGAATCTGCTTCACTCGAGTATGTTTCGCTACCTGCTTCGGTATCGGTATCATTGCTCTCTTCTTTCGAAAGATACAGTGGAGGTTTATCGGCGCGCTGCCATTTTCCGTCGGCGTTCCTCGTCCACTTCTCGGGATGTTGGGTGGGATCGAGGCCCCAGCAGTTATTACCCCAATCGCCCATATCACCCATATGAACAAAGCCCATCTCCGCTAGACGGGGTTCAATCCCGTCTAAGGCAGGACGCGACATGACCAATGGCCGCTCGCCGTCAAGCCGAAGCTGATGCTCCAGCAGAATATCGCCTGCGTTCTCGACCAGCGGATGAGTAATCCTAAGGTCCAGAACGGATGTGACCTCGCTATGCTCAGGAAATTGTCGCTGCGCCTCTTCCGTTTCGAGGGGAAAGCCGGCTCCTGACCTTAGAAGACCGACAGTTTTGTCGCCCAATTGATAGCGGAAGAAACGCGCCCTCTTGCTCGGATTATCGTAGGTGCTGGTATAGCCCCCAGCAACCCATGCTGAACGCTCAGCTTTTTCGGCTACGAAAGCCGAGTACTCTTGTGAACTATCGGCGATGTGTCTGATGTCACGGCCCAAGAACTCCCTCACTTCTGTCATGAAGGAAGACCTGTCGATCTCATCGATTGGTGGCTTGGAAGCGAGGAAGTAGGGCCTAGACCCCGACGCGCCTGCAACCGTCTCCGCAAAGCGGTAGGTGTCTTCTGACTGTCTCGATTCATCAGCGTGGCTGGCGCTTGTGGACTGGCTGGATGAGCCAGTGATTCGGCTATACATTAGATCGCCCTCCTATCGGCAAAGTTGCTTGCTACGGGCTTGTGCCGCTCAAGCGTTGGGTACAATGATACGCAGCCTAACTGACCACAAGCTGACACGCCGGCGCAGAGCGTCTGCTGCAGACCGCGACTAGCGTAGGTTCTGTCGGGATTCATCGGGAGCTTATCACGGCCGCGGCTAATGGATCATAGCAGCGAAGCTTTGATCGGCTTGTCTGCGCGCAGCGGGATGCGTTTGAATTGCTTGAGCCTGCAGAAGAGGGTTTCGATCGGATGATTTGTACTTTTTCTTGTCGATGGCGTGCGGCTGTGCGTGGCGCGGGTGCTGGGAGATGACTACCTTGGCGCCGCTGCTCGCCGAGATCGACGCTGATGGCATTGCTGTTAAACTGTCGGTGATCAGTGCTTCGAAGGCCACCTTTTCGATGAGTGGCGGAACACCGACGATGTCGAAGCTCTATCCGAGCAGCAGCACGAAACACACGAGGGCAAAGAGCGCATCGGTGAGGGTCAGGATTTTTGGTGCTCATGCCACTCTTAACGGCGACAGCCTGACTTTGAGTCCTCCTTTTGCACCTTGTCCGTGGCGGTGCACCTTGACGACCGTGGCGTTGACGATGGCGTACTCCATATCCGGCTCGTCCGGCGCCGAACAGGCTCTTCCACACATCCGCCTTCTCCTAATGCGCGAGCACACGGCGGTTCGACGTGGGCGACACTTTGCTGACTCATGAAGAATTTGCGAATGTCTATGAGATCGTCCGCAAACTGATCGACGAAAATCCGAACCTCAGGGGGATCTTCGTTAATCATGGCGGCGGTTCTGCGTCTTGCGTGCAATGCGTGAGCTGTCTAGCCGGTGTTGTTGGGTTCAAAAGCAGAATCAGAGATCGTACAAATAGACGCTACGTACGATTCAATCTCTTTCGAACTATTTGCGTAAATGATGTCTCGGCGATGCGGAGGCGGTCTAGCGGCCTAAGTTTCGCCACGCTGCTCGCGTCAGTCAGAGCAGCATCATCACGGATGTACTGATGGTGCAGAGGCGGGACCCGGCGCATTTTACAACTGGCAAAAGTGCGCCGGGCGCCTCGGTTTGCTTCGCGAGCCGCAATGCGTGTAAGACCTATCAAGTGTATAGGGTGGTTGGTGGGCTTTGACGTGCGGCCTCTAGCAGCACGCTATGAATCTAGGCAGCTCCGGTGCAAACACGGCCTTTGTCAGCCGCTTCGCCAAATGATGCCGAGCTCAACACCGAATTTGGTTCGAAAGCGACGGGCACCTGCTTCAAACCGGGGAAGATGTGGCTGAGGCGACATCCGAGCGAGAGAATCGCTTCGTGCGTTGACCTGCCATGGCCCAATTATTGCAAACTTTCCTGCCAACGATGCCGACTTATCTCTTCACTCTTAAGGAGCTCGCTTGCCCCTTCATCGATTAGATGAAGACAGTGTTGCTGGTCAGACCTCTGATCCAGATCTGGCGCACTGTCCGTTTCACGACGATAAGTCCCACGCGCGACTTGGCGAAAAGAAGACGCTTGTACTAACCGGCGCCTCGCGCGGCATCGGTCACGCTACGGGTAAATTGTTCTCCGAAGCTGGTTGGCGAATCATCTCCTGCTCTCGACAGCCCTTCGATGACCGTCGATGTCCATGGGATTCGGGAATCAACAACCACGTGCAGGTGGAGCTAAGCGATCACAGCGCGTTGCCGCGCGCGATTGCCGAGATCAAGGAGCGGCTCAACGGAGAGCCGCTTCACGCCCTTGTCAACAATGCCGGTATTTCCCCAAAGGCACCAGATGGCGGTCGGCTGAATTCGTTGACAACATCCATCGGAACCTGGATGAGCGTGTTTCACGTCAATTTGGTCGCGCCGATTCTACTTGCGCAAGGTCTATTCGACGAATTGAAAGTGGCATCCGGCTCGATCGTCAATGTCACCTCAATCGTTGGCACTCGTGTGCATCCTTTCGCAGGTACTGCCTATGCGACCTCTAAGGCGGCGCTCGCCTGCCTTACGCGCGAGATGGCGCATGACTACGCGCCGTTCGGCATTCGGGTCAACGCGATCGCGCCGGGCGAAATCAAGACCGACATTCTGTCACCGGAAACTGAAGCGAGGTTGGCGCCGATTATACCGCTACACCGTGTCGGCACGCCGGACGAGGTCGCGAAAGTTATTTTCTTCCTCTGCTCAAGCGCCGCGAGCTACGTCACAGGTGCGGAAGTGCCAATCAATGGCGGACAACACGTGTGACAGTGCCGGCGTGGTTCATCGCGGATTTGATGCGCTCATCAAGACGAGATCTCGGTTGTCCCGGGTGCAATGTCAATTCTAGTGTCGCAAACTGGCCAAGTCGTCGAGACGACAACAGGGTGCGGATAAGCCGACAATGTAAAGTTGAGTACCCGCGTAACTCGGCACGAAGCGGGGAAAGTCTAAGTCTTCTCGGATTTTCCTGGCCCAAGGCGGCAGCTGTCGCTGCGGGCAGATCCGCCGAGCCAAAGTCGGCGCGCGCGCATGCCCGCTCGCAGATCGACGACACGCTCAAGATAGCCCCCTCCAATTCAAACGATTCTGATGAGACGATTGCCGATTACAAGGTGGTGTTATTGTATTGCTAGCGACGGCAGACTTGCGAAAGTCGGTGTCGGGAGCTCCCGTCTCTCACATGTGGCACGAGGCTTGAAAGGCAGGTGTCGAGCGCACCGCTTAATCCTAGGAGTCGCAATCCATGGCCTACAAGATCGTCGCTTCGCAATGCTCGGTTTGCGGTGCATGTGAGTTCGAGTGTCCGAACGGCGCGATCAGCCTCAAGCGCGACATCTATGTAATCGATCCGGAAAAGTGCACTGAGTGCGAGGGGCATTCCGATACACCGCAATGCGCGATGGTCTGTCCCGTCGAAGACACATGCGTTCCCGCCTGACAATGTTGATCGAGATATCGTCGCCGATAAGAAGAGTGTCGGCGCATCCCCGCCGAGTCGTCGAGCGGCGTGGCCAGCTTGCGGCAACCTTGAAAGAGCGTTCGTCAGCGGCGTTATGGCCGGCGGCCAATAGGGCGCACACTCTCGAAGGCAGACCGAGGCGATACATCGGTTCACAGGCGAAGTAGTGGATGGTAGCAGCTCACAAACAGTCGAGCGGGTAGGCGGCATTGACGTGGACCAATCGCAACCGTGAGGCCCTGATAGCTCCCAATAAGGCCTTGAAGAACTAAGAGGTTGCCAGAGAAAAAGAAGGCTCGCTTGGATGCGTCCCGTGGTACCTGGAGGGCTATTACCGCTCGCTGATCATGACCGAGCTGGTCCGGCGCGCGTTGACTATCCGACAATCGAGTTTCCGGCATCCATTGCTACGCGGGGCCGAGGTCGAAGAAGCGGTCGTCTGGCCAGGCAAGGCCGATTATTCAGATCCCGGAAGACCCACGAGCTTGCTGTTCCCCGTCGCCAGGTCGCGATGCTGGAGATCTGCTTCCACGAACTGCGCCCGCAAAGGTCTTCACGCCGATATCTATGGTCCGGACCTTCAAGGCGGAGCCGATGAAGAGGGCGTCATTTTCATGTCGATTGCGAAGCCGTCCACGAGCATCGGGAGCTGGTGCAGGTCGACTGCAACTAGGCCATCCGATGTCGCGTAAGAAGCGTCTAATCGAACGTGACAGGAATGAGACGCGATGGTCCATCGTGAAAGACCGGTTCACCCAACGCTATTCTAACGGCCTCGCAGACAGAACTGAAGGAGATTGGATTGGTGATGACCCCGTGTGCGCCCCGCTCAAGTCCAGTCTGCACCAGGGGATCGGAGTTCCGCTCCGCTACGAGCAGGACCTTGGTACTCGCGAACACCTTGATGAGTTCGTCCAGGACTGCCTCTCCTCGATCCCGCAGGATGGCAATGCCGACCAGAACGAGGTCGGGAGTTTTCATTGGCGACGTCATGGCGTCATCCAGAGAGGCAAAAGCATGTGTCTGGTAGCGCTCACGTAAGATGTAGTCGAGCGCGGAACGGACGACCTGCTCAGGTTCGATCAGGAGGATGCGCGGACAGCCGCTACTTGTATAGGTCTCGGTATCGAATCGCATGATACCCTCTGTGCATTGATCAATACACATCAAAGCAAGCTCCGTACCGTAGCTGTCCAGCCGCGTGTGAACGAAAACTGTCGATTTCGTCCGTCGGGTAAAGCAAAGCAAAGCATTGCCTTGCTTCAGACAAGTTAGTGCGACCGCTCATGTCGAAAATTGCCGATGTCGGACTTGCGACAATGGTCCCCTACAACCGGTATCTATCTCCACTTGCACTGTTATTTGTTTCGAGCGAGCGCTGGCACGCTCGTTGCAAAAGTCGTTGTGCAAAGGCGCGGCTGTCGGCCTTTGTATCTCACCGAGCTGCGAATGCGGCGAGCCGAGTGATGGGATTACGAGAGAGCGCATTACGCAGATCATCAATTGATCGATGGAGAGCAACATGTCGTCACTGAGACAAATCGCGTTTTACGGCAAGGGTGGTATCGGCAAATCGACCACATCACAGAACACGCTCGCAGCGCTTGCCGAGATGGGCCACAAGATCCTGATCGTTGGCTGCGATCCGAAGGCCGACTCGACCCGCCTGATTCTGCATGCCAAGGCACAGGATACGATCTTGAGTCTCGCGGCGAGCGCCGGCAGCGTCGAGGATCTCGAGATCGAGGACGTCTTGAAGGTCGGGTATAAAGATATCCGCTGCGTCGAATCCGGTGGTCCGGAGCCAGGCGTCGGGTGCGCTGGCCGCGGCGTCATTACGTCGATTAACTTCTTGGAAGAGAACGGCGCCTACGAGGACATCGATTACGTGTCCTACGACGTGCTCGGCGACGTCGTCTGCGGCGGCTTTGCGATGCCAATACGCGAGAACAAGGCGCAAGAGATCTACATCGTCATGTCCGGCGAGATGATGGCGATGTACGCCGCCAACAACATCTCCAAGGGCATTCTGAAGTATGCCAATTCCGGCGGCGTGCGGCTCGGCGGCTTGATCTGTAATGAGCGGCAGACCGACAAGGAGCTGGAACTGGCGGAAGCGCTCGCCAAGAAGCTCGGCACCCAGCTGATCTACTTTGTCCCCCGTGACAACATCGTCCAGCATGCCGAGCTACGCCGCATGACGGTGCTGGAATATGCGCCGGACTCCAAGCAGGCGGAGCACTATCGCAATCTCGCGTCCAAAGTTCACAACAATGGCGGCAAGGGCATCATCCCGACGCCGATCAGCATGGACGAACTTGAGGATATGCTGATGGAGCACGGCATCATGAAGTCAATCGACGAAAGCCAGGTCGGAAAGACAGCTTCCGAACTCGCCGCCCTTTCGGCTTGAACTCAAACCTCACATTCGGTGCGATTCGACAAAGCGTCGGCCCGAAGCCATAGAGAGCAATCAGAAGGATATTCGCATGAGCCTGGCGTCCACCCAGAGCGTCGCAGAGATCAAGGCCCGCAATAAGCAATTGATTGACGAAGTCTTGAAGGTCTATCCCGAGAAGACCGCCAAACGGCGTGCCAAGCACCTTAACGTGCACGAGGTCGGTAAGTCCGACTGCGGTGTTAAGTCGAATCTCAAATCGATCCCCGGCGTAATGACCATTCGAGGCTGCGCCTATGCTGGCTCGAAGGGTGTGGTGTGGGGTCCGATCAAGGACATGATCCACATTAGCCATGGCCCCGTCGGTTGCGGCCAGTATTCCTGGGGATCGCGACGCAACTATTATGTTGGCACTACCGGTATCGATACCTTTGGAACTATGCAGTTCACTTCCGACTTCCAGGAAAAGGACATTGTCTTCGGGGGCGACAAGAAGCTCGTCAAGGTGATCGACGAGATCCAAGATCTGTTCCCGCTCAGCCGCGGAATCACCATCCAGTCGGAATGTCCGATCGGCCTGATAGGGGATGACATAGAGGCAGTTTCGAGGGCAAAGTCGAAGGAATACGGCGGCAAGACTATCGTGCCCGTACGCTGCGAAGGATTCCGCGGCGTATCGCAGTCGCTGGGTCACCACATCGCTAACGATGCCGTGCGCGACTGGGTGTTCGACAAGATCACCCCGGAGGCAGAGCGACGATTTGAATCCACGCCCTATGACGTTGCCATCATCGGCGACTACAACATCGGCGGCGATGCCTGGTCGTCTCGCATCCTCCTTGAGGAAATGGGCTTGCGTGTGATTGCGCAGTGGTCGGGCGACGGTAGCCTCGCCGAACTTGAAGCGACGCCAAAGGCGAAGCTTAACATCCTGCATTGCTATCGCTCGATGAATTATATCTCTCGCCACATGGAGGAGAAGTTCGGCATTCCCTGGTGCGAGTACAACTTCTTTGGCCCATCCAAAATCGCGGACTCGCTGCGTAAGATCGCTAGCTTCTTCGACGACAAGATTAAGGAGGGAGCCGAGCGCGTGATCGCTAAATACCAGCCACTCATGGATGCTGTCATCGCCAAGTACCGGCCGCGGCTAGAAGGCAAATCCGTGATGCTCTTTGTTGGCGGCCTGCGACCTCGGCACGTGATTGGCGCCTATGAAGACCTCGGTATGGAGGTTGTCGGGACCGGCTACGAGTTTGGTCACAACGACGATTATCAGCGCACCGCCCAGCATTACGTCAAGGACGGTACATTGATTTACGACGACGTCACTGGTTACGAGTTCGAGCGCTTCGTCGAGAAGATCCAGCCCGACCTCGTTGGTTCGGGCATCAAGGAGAAGTACGTTTTCCAGAAGATGGGCGTGCCGTTCCGACAGATGCACTCTTGGGACTATTCGGGTCCTTATCATGGCTATGATGGGTTCGCGATCTTCGCCCGCGACATGGATATGGCAATCAATTCCCCGATTTGGAAGAAGACCAGGGCGCCTTGGAAGGATGCCCCGCGTCCGAGCCTAATGGCGGCGGAATAAGTGCGCCGGTTCAGACGATCGAACACGAATCCAACAAGGACGCCACGATGACACAGAATGCCGAAAACGTGCTCGATCATTTCGAGCTGTTCCGAGGGCCCGAATACCAGCAAATGCTGGCGAACAAAAGAGCGCTCTTCGAGAATGCGCATGATCCCGCGGAGGTCGAACGTATCCGCGAATGGGCCAAAACTCCCGAATATCGTGAAAAGAACTTCGCGCGCGAGGAACTGACTATCAATCCGGCCAAGGCGTGCCAACCGTTGGGGGCCGTGTTTGCCTCGGTCGGATTCGAGAGCACGTTACCTTTCGTCCACGGCTCACAGGGCTGCGTCGCCTACTATCGAAGCCACCTGTCGCGGCACTTCAAGGAACCAACCTCCTGTGTTTCCTCGTCGATGACCGAAGATGCAGCTGTATTCGGCGGTCTCAAGAACATGATCGATGGGCTGGCCAACAGCTACAACATGTACAAACCGAAGATGATCGCGGTCTCGACCACGTGCATGGCGGAAGTGATCGGAGACGATCTCAACGCCTTTATCAAGACGTCGAAAGAAGAAGGCTCGGTTCCGGCCAAGTTCGACGTTCCCTTCGCTCATACACCCGCTTTCGTCGGTAGCCATGTCACCGGTTATGACAACGCCCTAAAAGGCATCATCGAGCATTTCTGGGACGGCAAAGCCGGTTCTGAGCCAAAGCTCGAGCGCCAGCCGAACAAGAAGATCAACTTCATCGGCGGCTTCGACGGCTACACCGTGGGCAATATCCGCGAGATAAAGCGCATTTTTGAGTTGATGGGCATCGAGTACACGATCCTCGCTGATAACAGCGACGTGTTCGACACGCCGACTGACGGTGAGTTCCGCATGTATGACGGCGGGACTACGCTGAAGGACGCCGCAAATGCCATCAATGCCAAGGCGACCGTCTCCATGCAGCAATATTGTACGGAGAAAACGCTGCCCTTCATCGAGAGCCATGGCCAGCAAGTGGTTGCGTTCAACCATCCGGTCGGCGTCAGCGCGACCGACGACTTCCTGATGACGTTATCGCGCATTACGGGAAAATCAATCCCGAAGGGCCTAGAACAGGAGCGCGGTCGTCTGGTCGACGCCATGGCGGACTCCAGCGCACACATTCACGGTAAGAAGTTCGCAATCTATGGCGATCCTGACCTTTGCTATGGCTTAGCAGGCTTCCTGCTCGAGCTCGGTGCCGAACCCACCCACGTCCTATCAACCAACGGAACTAAGGCCTGGGAAGAGAAGATGCAGGCGCTATTTGCCAGTTCGCAGTTCGGCAAGGACTGTCATGCCTATCCTGGTAGGGACCTTTGGCACATGCGTTCGCTGCTGTTCACCGAGCCGGTCGATTTTCTGATCGGTAACACCTACGGCAAGTACCTGGAGCGCGACACCGGCACGCCGCTGATCCGAATCGGCTTCCCCGTGTTCGATCGTCACCATCATCACCGCTATCCGGTGTGGGGCTATCAGGGCGGCATGAATGTGCTGGTGAAGATACTCGACAAGATATTTGAGGAGATCGACAAGAACACCAACGTAGTGGGTAAAACCGACTACAGCTTCGACATCATCCGCTGATGCGAGCGTGTCTCCGCCTCATCGCCGCGTGCCGCGGCCGTGAGGTGGGGATCTACACTCGTCCGTGCTAGGACCACAAACCATCCGCGGAAGGAGACTACCGTGACTTCGCTCTCGGCCACGATCCAGGACGTCTTTAATGAGGCGGACTGCGCCAAGAACGCCAACAAGTCGGAGGCTGCGCGCAAAAAGGGCTGCACCAAGCAACTGCAGCCGGGCGGGGCCGCCGGAGGTTGCGCCTTTGATGGCGCCAAGATTGCGCTACAGCCATTTACCGATGTCGCTCATCTCGTTCACGGCCCCATCGCATGCGAAGGCAATTCCTGGGACAATCGCGGCTCTGCCTCCTCAGGGCCCGATCTCTGGCGCAGGAGCTTTACGACCGACATGCATGAGATCGATGTCGTGTTCGGCGGCGAGAAGCGACTGTACAAAGCCATAAAGGAAATCATCGAGAAGTATGATCCGCCGGCGATCTTCGTCTACCAGACCTGCGTGCCGGCCATGATCGGTGACGACATCAATGCGGTCTGCAAGATCGCGGCGGCAAAATTCGGCAAGTCCGTCATTCCCGTCAATTCGCCGGGATTTGTCGGTTCGAAGAACCTCGGAAACAAGCTCGCCGGTGAAGCGCTGCTGGAATACGTGATTGGCACGCAGGAGCCAGATCGCACAACGCCCTACGATATCAATCTCATCGGGGAATACAATTTGTCCGGCGAGCTCTGGCAGATCAAGCCACTGCTGGACGAAATCGGCATTCGCATCCTGTCGTGCATCTCCGGTGATGGCAAATATCGCGAGGTCGCCTGCTCACATCGGGCGCGCGCCGCTATGATGGTGTGCTCCAAGGCCATGATCAACGTCGCGAGCAAGATGAGGGAGCGCTACGGCATTCCATTCTTCGAAGGGTCATTCTACGGCATCCAGGATACCAGCGAGGCTTTACGAAAGATCGCGCGCATGCTGATCGAGCGCGGCGCTCCACCCCAACTGATGGAGCGCACCGAGGCTGCAGTCGCACGCGAGGAAGCAAAGGCCTGGGCTGCAATCGAGCGCTTCAAGACGCGCTTTGTCGGCAAGAAGGTTTTGCTCGTCACTGGCGGCGTGAAGTCATGGTCGGTGGTCGCGGCTCTGCAGGAGGCAGGGCTCGAGATCGTTGGCACTTCGGTCAAGAAATCGACCAGCGAGGACAGGGAGCGCATTCAAAAATTGATGGGTCATGATGCCCACATGATCGAGGATCTTACGCCGCGTGAAATGTACAAGATGCTCAAGGAGGCGGAGGCGGATATCATGCTGTCGGGCGGCAAGTCGCAGTTTGTCGCCCTGAAGGCGGCTATGCCGTGGCTCGACATCAATCAGGAACGCTGCCACGCCTATATGGGCTATGTCGGCATCGTGAAGCTAATGGAAGAGATCGATAAGGCGCTCAACAATCCGATATGGGATCAGCTCCGTATGCCCGCGCCATGGGATAACGCGGAGGGAAACTGGCAAGCAAAGGCGCTTGCGCAAGTGGATGTGTCGGCGCCCGGGGGCGCGCCGAACTCGGTCGGTGCCGAGAAGGCCCCGCACGCCAAGAGAACCCGTTCGTGCAAGACGGTCGAGCTCAGCATCATCGAGGATCGCGTTTCCGCTCACGGCTCAACCGCTGTCGGTACTATGGCGCAGGACACCGACGCTTCCGCCGCTTCTAAGCGAGCGAGCGAGAATAAGATGCCGGCCCAGCCTGTGTCCGCGCTGCAGGCGGCAGAGTAGGCGTAAGCAGGGGGCAAGCTATGGCGATCGTTACCTGTTCGAAGAAGGCCTGCACGATCAATCCGCTGAAGATGAGCCAACCGATCGGCGGCTCTTTCGCCTTTTTGGGACTTCGTGGTGCGATGCCACTCTTACACGGTTCTCAGGGCTGCACGTCTTTCGGCTTGACCCTCTTTGTCCGCCATTTCAAGGAGGCCGTGCCCTTGCAGACCACCGCAATGAGCGAGGTTTCGACCGTGCTCGGTGGCTATGAGAATGTCGAGCAGGCGATCCTCAATATCTACAAACGCGTCAAGCCCGAAATTATCGGCATCAATTCGACCGGCGTCACCGAGACCAAGGGCGACGACGTCGAGGCGTTCATCCGCCTTATTCGGCAAAATCATCCGCATCTCGAAAATGTCCCGTTCGTCTACGTTTCGACGCCGGATTTCAAGGATGCGTTTCAGGATGGCTGGGAAAAGACCGTGGCGCGACTGGTTGAGGTGCTCGTCGATCCCGTGGATCCGGCCGCACCGCGCGATTGCTCGCGCGTTAACGTCCTGCCTGGTTGCCACCTCACCCCTGGCGATCTTGACGAGCTACGGACGATCTTTGAGGACTTTGGGCTGAGGCCGTCGTTCTTGCCGGATATCGCCGGGTCGCTCGACGGTCACATTCCCGAAGAATTCACGCCGACTACGATCGGTGGGATTGGGGTCGACGAGATCGCGAGCATGGGGCAGGCGGTCTGGACGATCGCCATCGGAACGCAGATGAGGCGCGCGGCTGAGGCGATGCAGGCGAAGACCGGCACGCCGTTCCGGCTATTCGAGCGGCTCTGTGGCCTCGTCCCCAATGATGAATTCATGACTTTTTTGAGCGAGATCAGCGGCGAGCCGGTGCCGACAAAATATCGCCGGCAGCGTGGCCAACTCGCGGACGCGATGCTGGATGCGCATTTCCATATCGGAGGTCGAAAGCTCGCGATTGGGGCCGAGCCGGACCTCTTGTTCGACATCTCCAGCATGCTGTACGAGATGGGCGCGCAGGTGACCGCGGCAGTGACGACAACGGCATCTCCGGTGCTCGAACGCGTCAAGGCCCAAGAGGTCGTCATTGGTGACCTCGAAGATCTAGAGGAGCTTGCCAAGGCGCGAGACTGCAATCTCCTGATTTCTCACTCGCACGGCCGCCAGGCGGCAGCACGATTGGACATCCCGTTCTATCGAGCCGGCTTTCCGATGTTCGATCGCCTCGGCGCAGGTCACCAGATGAGCGTCAGCTATCGCGGAACGCGCGAGCTGATCTTTGACCTCGCCAACCTCATCATTGCGGACCGCGAGGCCAACCACCAACCGACACCAGCGACTTGGCAAATCACCGGCGCCGGTCTGCATGTCGTTCCGCCGCAGCTGAACTGATGCGAAAATAGGAATCAGAGCCCATGAAAGTCGCATTCGCAACCCAGGATTTAAAGCGCGTCGATGCACATTTTGGCTGGGCCAAAAACATCGCCATCTATGAGGTTAGGCCCGAAGGGCACCACTTGATCGAGGCCATCCAGTTCGACGGCGATCTACAGGAGGACGGCAATGAGGACAAGCTCGCGCCGAAGATCGATGCCATCAAAGACTGCGCCATCCTCTACGTTGCTGCGATCGGCGGCTCTGGTGCAGCGCGTGTCGTGGCAAACAATATCCATCCGATGAAGGTGAGCCAGCCCGAAGCAATCGACGATCTCTGTATCAAGCTCGAAGGTGTGTTGAAGGGCTCCCCGCCACCCTGGTTGCGCAAGGTGCTTGCCAAAGGCCACAAACGCTCGTTCGATTTCGAGGACTGAAGGAAACGACTATGAACGAGACGGCTGAATTGATCCAAACCAGCCTCGCTGGGGAGGCACCCTTTGTGAGGGAGCTTGTCAAGATCTGGCGCGCCGAGGATGGCCACGGCGCCTGGGATGGCAGAGGGGATCTCGAGCTGCTCGAGCCCTATATTCTCGACAGGGAAAAGCGCCGCGCCTTGCCGATCGTCGGCGATCCCGATCCGGACACGATCTGGCGATTGGAATTGTTCTTCAACGCCGTTGCGGTGTCTATCGAGAAGGCCACCGGGGTGATGATCTCGCCGATGCTGAAAATGCACCATGAAGGCTTTGGCCGCATAGTGCTCATAGGCGGCCGGCTGATTGTCGTAAACAAGCAACTGCGCGACGTGCATCGTTTCGGTTTTGACAATCTCGCAAAGCTGGTTGCGGAAGGTGACAAATATGTCGACAAGGGCATCGAGATGATCCGAAGATTCCCGGAAGTTGCGAACTACTGAGGTGATAGATGAGCAATCTTGAAGCACTGAAAGCCGATATCAAGAAGCTCTCGGTCAAGGCTACTCAAGCAAAGATGGATCTCCACGATCTAGCCGAGGGGCTGCCGGCGAATTGGACCTCGATCCTTAGCGTTGCCCAACAGGTCCACGACGCCTTCGACGAGCTAGAGCGCAAGCGCGAGGATCTCAAGGCGCAGGAAGAAGTAGACGGTTGGTGACATGTCATTTGCAACGCGCGACGGCCGCAATTGGAAGCCCGACTATCTGATTTCTATCGATCCCAAGAAATGCATCGGCTGCGGCCGCTGCTACAAGGTGTGCGGGCGCCAGGTCATGATTCTGAAAGGCATTAACGAGGCCGGCGAGATGATCGATCTCGAAGACGATGATGACGAGATCGAGAAGAAGGTCATGGTGCTGAATGATGACGGAGCGTGCATCGGCTGTGGTGCCTGCGCACGGGTGTGCCCGGCCAACTGCCAGAGCCACGCTCCAGCCGCTTGAATGTAGCCACCGCTTGAGGCGGAGCGATAATGTCCTTAGGGGTCTTCCGCAGTGGCCCGAGCGTGTGTGCGCCTGGTAACCTCTTAGTGAGAGTACGAGCGACATTGCTCCGCCTCTGCCGCCGGCGCGGCTTGGTTCAAATTCGACGAGGGTGGCGAGTCATTTTGCGCCGTCATCGCGAGGCTTATCCGCGGCGATTCAGTATGCAGGCGGGGAACTCGATGCTTGGCATGCTTGATGTCAGCGTCCGGAGCCAGCTCAACTCTTGCTACTCGATCCCCTGTTCACGTGCCTTCCTCATCGCAGCAATGCGAAACCGCTCGTGGATAGCGACGGGATTGCCGAGCATATCGGCCTCGGCCCTATTTAAAGCCGCGAGAACGAGCGTCGCTTCCTCGCGTGTCAGCGGGACGCGGCCAGCCATGTGAGTGGCCTCGGGCACTGTGGCCAAAATTGCTCGGCGATATGGATGATCCTTGACTTCGATGAGCTCGTCAGTTTCGAGCCTGCCCCCAAGCATGATTGCGAGCCCAACTACCTCAAGCTTGCGGCCGTCCTGAGTGGTCTTGATCAGAGTTGCCATTTCATTCAGTCTCCTACGCGGCAAACCAGTATAGCGAGCATGATCACGGAGTCGCGTCACGGCTCGGTCGGAGTTTTAGGTGGGGAGTCCTCTTTTCAGACCGCGCAATAATCCGCCCCGAAGCGTGACGCGCCTGTGGCGCAGATCCGCTTTTGAAAACTGCCTGGGACCACAGCACCAAGTCGGACGGTTTGCTTAAGGCCAGCAACGCGAATCTAGTCGTGTCAAACAGAAGGCGCACCGGCGCTTCACACATTTAAGCACTCGCTCTTTCGACGCGACAAAAATATCGGCATCGCGAAACCTGGACACGGACGGGCATTTTCGTCATCAGGCCGCTCCAGCCAGCCGTCTTCAGTGACGAACTTGAAATGGCAAGTTGCACCAGGGCAGCTTGCGCGCTTGGAGATTTTACAGTTTCGATCTCGTGCTTGTTCCAGCCCAGCGGAAAATTGCAATGTCACGCCCACGAGCTTGGCAGCACGAGAGCAGCGGAGAAATCTGACCCGATACCTTAGACAGGGCGGTTCTCGTTGCGGTTCTTCACTGGCTTCATCTTAGCGAGACCTTCCTCGTAGGAGAGTTCGGCATAAGATGCGTCGACGTTCTTGGCAGCGTCGAGCAGATAGTCGAGCTTGCCGGCAGTATTTAGCTTCTTGATGTCGTTCTTGTCGACTCCAGCAAGATCCATCATCTCCTTCCACACAGTCGACTCGTCACATGGCAGCACGCGGAACGTGATGTCACCGATCTTGGTACGGTATTTTGCCGATAGATCGATGTTGTTGCAGAACATGAAGTATCTGCCCTTCTGGCTCAATGCGCCGTCCAACACTCTTGCGACATCGGCAAGATAGGCAAAAGAATGCAGGTAGCCGGCCAGTACCGGGATCGCTGTCTCTCCCTCGTCTGCGACAGTCAATACCTGCTCGACCGAATAGTCGGGCGGACGCTTCTCGTCGGCAACCTGAGTCTGGAACTTTAGCGCGATATCGCCGCGGAAGCCGAAGCGGCCGGGCTTCGTGGTCTCGCCCTTAAGCACTGCATTTAGCAAGCGGCCCTCCTTGTCCAGCCGGCCAAGAACGGTGTTGTCGATGGACGTCATGAAGTCCTCCTCGTTTGATGGGGCCGGCGCAGATGTCGCACCGCGTGAACTCACCTTGCCATCTATGCAAATTGTTTGCCGGCTTCCCACGCCCGCAGCACAGTCAGCGGCAATCCTTCGTCTGTGCTTAAGTAGACAAGCGTGTCCGGCAGCGCGAAGATCACGACAATCTCTTCCCAAGCAGCAAACCCCTGTGTCGCAATCCCGACAGCTTCGCAACGCTAACAGGCGAGATCGGCAAAAGCCCAGCTCTGTCAGGAGCACGATTGTTGGCATGGGACTTGCCAAACCCATGGGAGACTTGCCAAACCCAAGTTGGCGCAGAGGGAAAGCGATGATTAATCTGACAGAGAGCGCGGAAAACGCGGTGAAGAGCGCGATTTCAACGGCAGCGCAGCCTGCGAGCGGCTTGCGGATAATGGTCGAAGGTGGCGGCTGCGCCGGGTTCAAGTACACGATGGGACTTGCCGATGCGCCGAAGCCCAACGATACCGTGATCGAGCGGGGGGGCATCAAGCTGTTTATCGACTACAACAGTCACGAGCATCTTGCCGGAACCACGATCGATTTCGTGGTGGCGCTCGAGGGCTCTGGTTTCACCTTTGACAATCCCAACGCAAAGTCGAGCTGCTCATGTGGCAAGTCATTTAGCTAAGGCCGACTTGCGAAGATAATTATAGAGAACCGGACAATGCTCGTCGAGACTCAACAATCAAGACAATTGGCCACCAAAGAGTCTTCCGGACGGGAGCGGATCGTCCGCGCCGTGCTCGACGAAATCCGGCCCAATCTGAAGCGTGACGGCGGGGATTGCGAGCTTATCGGCATCGATGGCAACAAGATCATGGTCAAGCTCACAGGCGCCTGCCTCTTCTGCAAGCTCGCAAGTGTGACCCTGGAAGGCATCCAGGCGCGGTTGATCGAAAGGCTAGGCGAGTTTGTCCGCCTGATCCCGGTTGCGGGATCTGCCAGAGCCGAACACTAAGGAAGACGCACCGTGCGGCCGGTTTACCTGGACAATAACGCGACCACACGCGCGGATCCGTCCGTCGTCGCGGCGATGTTGCCATTTTTCTCCGAGCAGTACGGCAATGCCTCCTCCGCGCATGCGGTGGGCAGGCAGGTCGCGGAAAGCATAAGAGGCGCGCGCAGGGGCGTGCAGGCGCTGATCGGTGCGGCCTTTGATCACGAGGTCGTCTTTACCTCAGGCGGCACCGAATCGGACAATACCGCGATTCTCTCGGCGCTTGCTGTGCAGGAGCAGCGCGACGAGATCGTCACCACAGCTGTGGAACATCCCGCCGTGCTGTCCCTTACAGACGAGCTCGGCCGACGCGGCACCAAATGCCATCTGATACCTGTCGATTGTGCCGGCCGACTCGACATTGACGCCTATCGCCGCGCGTTGTCCCCACGTACCGCGGTTGCCTCCGTCATGTGGGCCAATAATGAGACCGGCACGATCTTTCCGGTCGAGGTCCTCGCCAAGATGGCGCGCTCCGTCGGCGCACTCTTCCACACTGATGCGGTGCAGGCTGTGGGGCGAATTCCGATCGACGTAAAGACGACAGAGATCGACATGCTGTCGCTTTCTGGCCACAAGCTGCATGGTCCAAAAGGCATTGGCGCGCTCTATGTACGCAAAGACACCAAGTTCAGGCGGCTGATCTTCGGCGGCCCGCAGGAGCGCCGTCGGCGTTCCGGCACCGAGAACGTGCCCGGCATCATTGGGCTGGGTAGGGCTGCAGAGCTTGTTGCTGCAGAGCTCGGACGGGGGCGGATGAAAATCGCCGCCCTGCGCAATCGGTTGGAGCAAGGCGTCCTGGAGCTCGGCAATTGCGTGGTGCTCGGCGACCAAGAGGACCGCCTGCCAAACACATCAAACATCGCCTTTGAACATCTGGAAGGTGAAGCAATCACTCATCATTTGAATCGCGCCGGCGTTGCAGCGTCCCTGGGATCTGCCTGTAGGTCTGGCTCTATGGAGCCGTCGCACGTGCTGCGCGCAATGAACGTACCCTCGGCCTGGTTGCGCGGCGCGGTCCGCTTCTCATTGTCTCGCGAGACCACGAGCGAGGAGATCGATCGTGTCCTTGTTGTGCTCCGGAAGATCATTACGAAACTGAGAGGGGCATCATCTGGGGGGCTAGAGCGCGCAAGGTCTATTTCTCGATTCAATGAGTCTGTCCGATGAAGGTCATTATTCGTCGTTCACCTGAAGTCGGTCTCTCGATTTACGTGCCCAAGAAGGATCTTGAAGAGCCGATCGTTGAATCCGAGTACGAGACGCTGTGGGGCGGCTGGATCAGAATCGCCAATGGCTGGGTGCTCGATCTCCCGCCGATGACGAGCGACACAACCTTGCCAATTACAGTCAACGCAAGGAAGCGTGGCGGCGACCGCGAAGAGGCATGAACGCGCTCAATCCAGGAATCGAGTTCATTAATGGGCAGGCGGCCGAAGCCATCCTCCGCAAGGTTGCCGAGGAGCTTCGTCGCGGCCATGTTGTTCCCTATCTCGGACCCGGCTTAGCGGAGTTGTCGAAGGCGAGTGTACCGAGAAGTCCCGAGGACCTAGCGGCATTCTTCGGCAGCAAGCTGGCCTTGCCAAGACGCACGAGAGGGAACGCCTGGGCCTCCGCACAGCACATTGAGACCACGAGGCACCGCACCACCCTGACAGCGATGATGGCGGACGCCTTTAGCACACCGGTCGAGCCGGCGCTGCTACAGCGGCATCTCGCAGGGCTGCCGCTGCCGTTGATCGTCGATAGCTGGTACGATGACGCGATGAGAAACGCGCTGACGAGACGCAGCAATTGGGGCGAGGTCCAAGGAATCAACCGCGCTGGTCTCAGCGAGCATCGTTGGTACCGCTTCTATGATGCCGCAGGCACTGAAGTCGACTGCTCTTCGGCAAGAAGGTGGCAAACTATCCTTTACAAACCGCACGGCAGCGTCGCCCCGGCCAAGAATTTCCTTGTCTCCGATGCCGATTATGTTGAGGTGCTAACCGAAATCGACATACAGACGCCAATTCCGGACGACGTCATGGATCGCCGCACCGGCCGCAGCTTCCTATTTCTTGGCTGCCGCTTCAATGACCAGCTTCTGCGTACCTATGCGCGACAGGTGCTAAAGCGCTCTGCAGATGTACACTACGCGGTGATCGAGCCCGAAACGCTCTCCAAGAATGAGCGCCGCTTTCTGCTCGAGCAGGGCGTGAGGCCACTCGCAATTCCGCTCGCCCATGCCGTCGAGATCCTCCGGACCAATTAGCGGAAGCAGTCAATTGTTCGGCAGTCGGAAAGGGAACTCTCCACCCCGCATCGCCTCCACCCGGTGAGCGATCCTTCCAGCAAATCAGAGGGAAATGAGACTGATAGAGTCAACATCTCTGCTCACGCGCTGCTGCGTGGCGTCTTAGCAACAAGGCATGTCGACTTTCCAACATGCCTCGGCAACAAAACATCCGTGCCCTTTGTAAGTCATTGACACGACCATGAAAGTCGCGTGCCCTGGCTATGGCACGCCGGTTGCTAAGACCTGGATACACAAGCTTGTTTGGTCTGAAGGGAGAACTGGGCAAATGGATGCTCCAACGCAACAGGAAGCATCGAGCAGCGCCATTGAGATCGGCGAAATCACGCGGGTGCTTGCCAAGCAAAAGGGCTGCGGCACGAGCAGCGGCAGCGGCAGCGGCTGGGCTGGCTGCGGCTCGCAGGCGAACCGCGGCGATCTGCCAGCCGAGACATGGGAGAAGGTGAAAAACCACCCCTGCTATAGTGAGGAAGCGCATCATCACTATGCGCGCATGCATGTCGCGGTCGCGCCGGCCTGCAATATCAAGTGCAACTACTGCAACCGAAAATATGACTGTGCCAATGAATCGCGCCCCGGCGTGGTCAGCGAGAGGCTGACGCCCGAACAGGCCGCTAAGAAGGTCGCGGCGGTCGCTTCTACCATTCCACAGATGACCGTGCTCGGCATCGCCGGTCCTGGCGACCCCCTAGCCAACCCCGAAAAGACCTTCAAGACGTTCGAGCTCGTCCGCGAGGCCGCACCCGATCTCAAGCTGTGCCTGTCAACGAACGGTCTGGCACTACCCGATTACGTCGACACCATCACAAAATTCAATGTCGACCACGTCACGATCACGATCAATATGATCGACCCCGTAATCGGCGCAAAGATCTGTCCCTGGATCTTCTACAAGCACAAACGCTACGCCGGCATCCAAGCTGCAAAGATCCTCACCGATCGCCAGCTCCAGGGGTTGGAAATGCTCACTGCGCGGGGAATCCTCTGCAAGATCAACTCGGTCATGATCCCCGGGATAAACGATCGGCACCTCCTCGAGGTCAACAAAGCTGTGAAACGGCGCGGTGCCTTCCTGCACAATATCATGCCGTTGATTTCCTCGCCCGAACACGGCACCGTGTTTGGTTTGAATGGCCAGCGCGGCCCGACGGCGCGGGAATTGAAGGCGTTGCAGGATGGCTGCGAGGGTGAGATGCGCATGATGCGCCACTGCCGTCAGTGTCGGGCCGACGCGGTCGGCCTCCTCGGCGAAGACCGTCGCGCGGAGTTCACCACCGAAAAACTCATGGACATCGATGTCAAATACGATGTCGAGAGCCGCAAAGTCTATCAGGCCAAGATCGAGGAAGAGCGCGCCGCCAAGTCTACTGCCGAGCGCGCGGACCTTACGAAACGCGCAGATAGCGTTAGCGACATTAAGCTTCTGGTGGCGGTCGCGACCAAGGGGGCAGGCCTGATCAACGAACACTTTGGTCATGCCAAGGAGTTCCAGGTCTATGAGCTCTCCAGCGACGGTGCCAAATTCGTTGGCCATCGCCGCATCGATCCGTACTGCCAGGGAGGCTATGCGGAGGAAGGAAGCCTCGCGACTGTCATCGAAGCTGTTAGCGATTGCCATGCGGTGTTCATCGCCAAGATTGGCAGTCGCCCCAGGACGGAATTGATCAAAGCTGGCGTCGAGCCGGTCGATGAGTACGCTCATGAACCAATCGATACATCAACGGTTGCCTGGTTCGAGGCCTATCTCGACAGGGTCAGCAGCGGCGCGATCGAACATGAGGAACGTGGTGATGCCGCGATCCGCCCGCGCCCGCTGACTTCCGCGGCATGAGATAGAAAAAAATGCCGTTCAAGATCATCGCCTCTCAGTGCACGGGCTGTTCGGCCTGCGAGCCAGAATGCCCAAACGTCGCGATCGCGGAGAAGGCCGGAACGTTCGTGATTGATCCTAAAAAATGTACCGAATGCATCGGCCATTTTGACGAACCGCAATGTGTGGCGGTCTGCCCAGTCGACAACACCTGTGTCATCGACACCTCGCTTGCGCGCTACCGGGAGCCCGCTCGAGCGGAGGACAGGACATGAACGTTATGAATATGCGAGCGGTGCGACGAATCGCCCGCTTGATGCTCCAAGCCGACAGATTCTCCGGCTGCTACCTTTGCCTTGCGATTAGCCCAGGCGGATGTTCGGGGCTTGGCTGTGGAGGGAGCCTGATAGAAGAGCCGTGGGTCCTTGATGCTAGAGTAGAGAACGATCACGTCGAGCCGCTCCGGGAGAGCCCGCAGCTGCACGAGGGTGCGACGATTGACTTGCCAAATGATCCGAAGTGGACTGGGTTCGTATCGCCAGATCACAAGCAAGTCTCCAGCGCGCATTGCTGATTGTAAGGGGCTGCCAACGATGCCAGAAGCTCTGTTCAGCCCGCAATCCGAAATCAACGAGGCGCTCCTCACCAGCACCTTGCTCGGACATGGGCTGCCCAGCGAGGCCGAGCATCATCTGTGGGAGGCGAGCCTCTTCTATCATCTCGATGAGATCGCCGAAAGCCACTTGCGCCAGGCCGAGGCGCTCGCACCAGAGCATGCAGCAGTGCTGATTGGCCTCTTTCGCTTCTATTTCTACAAGGCGCGTCTCGCTGAGGCGTTGCAGGTCGCTCAGCGTTGCATAAACAAGGCGGCCGAGGTGAACAATCTTTCGTCGGACTGGCGCCTGGTCCGTGCCGGTGACGCGGAGTTCGGCCGTTATGAAAACATTCTGCCACGCTTCTTTCTATTCTCGCTGAAAGGATATGCCTATTTGCAAATGCGCCTTGGTCGTACCGAGGAAGGGCGTATAGCGGTTCAAAAGCTGCTGGAGCTCGATCCCACTGATAAGATCGGTGCCAAGGTTCTCCTAAGTGTGCTTGTACACATGGGTCAAGACGATGACTGATGACATCGATGAGGCCCGAGACTGGCTGGGCAGTCAGGTCCATTGCGCCCGCTCCGTGCATGTTGGTCTGAAGCACGTTAGCCGCTGTCAGCCCAAGCACGCTTGCGTCAACGAGCGCTGTGCCCGACGCATCGATCGTTTCTTCGCGCCGCGACAAAGACTGGCGTATCCGGCACAAGGTTGCGAGCCGGATCGCGCCCTCCGACCTTATAGGCCTTGTCGATGACCCATACCAGCCTAGCGCGCGAGGTCGCGCGTTCGCGACTTGCCATCGAGCCAGAACGAGGAGCCCGGCATGCGCACTAATGTTCCTGATGATGATGTCGTCGAGCTGATGGCAGGACCCGTCTTCGACTTCGGGGAGAAGGTGCGGGCCAATCGCACCATCCGCAATGACGGCACCTATGCCGGCAAAGACATCGGCGACATCCTGGCCAAGAAGGGCGAGGTCGGCTACGTCGTGTCGATCGGCACTTTCCTGCAGCGGTTTTACATCTACGGCGTCCAATTCATCGAAAGCGGCAACAGGGTCGGCATGAAGGGCAAGGAACTCGATCCGATCGTGCCTCGCGACACGGTCGAAGACCTGCTCTTGCCGGGAGCTAAAGCACGATGATCGAAGCCAAGCGGCCAAAATTTCAGCGGGGCCAGCGCGTGAAGGCGATGTTCGACCTGATCAATGACGGGTCCTTCCCCGATGCTCCAGCGGAAGGCCTCCTAGTTAACCTCGGTGACATCGGCGAGATCGTCCAGGTCGGCCGGCATACAGAAGCGAACCTGCCGATCTATCTGGTCGAGTTCGGTGAAAAATTGGTCGTCGGCTGCCTCGAAAGAGAAATTGGCCCGGTTTAGGAAGTGGACGCATGATCGCCGGCTTAGGCAGAAATCCGGGACGACCCGCGCACCCTAACGACATCGATCGCATGCGAATCGAGCGCGCGCTAAGATCGAGAGAACGCTACCGTTATGTCTCAGCGAGCATCACCGCTGTTGCCGGCGGCTACTTGATCGAAAGTCCATGCTGCTCGCGCAACATCGATATCGACGGCGGGATTATTGACGTGGCCCTGCTGCATCACAACAGCGCAAGCGCCTGCTGGCAGGTCTTCCGAAAGGATCACAAGCAATGCGTCTGGAAGCTGCACTCGACGCACCGGCGCTTGGCAGCGGTTACCGATCTCTTGAACGCCGATCCGGAACGCGTGTTCTGGCAATAAGGAGCCGTTGGATGGCTTTGGGAGCAGACGAAATCGCGGATATCGAGCAGGAGCTCGGGTCATTCGATGATGTATCTCAAGCTTATGCGGCTTTGCGACAAAGATACCCGCATCTATCCTGGATTCGCTGCGACGCCTCCGATCTCACCGAAATACCCTTTTGCAGCATCAGGCAATTCGACCTGCATTTGCTCGATAGCGCTGATCATTGTGCGCGGATCACGGACGATCCAACGCGGGCGACCGGCATTGTGTTGGCCAAGCGGGCGGCCGAGTTGTGACCGGACCAAATCTAACCTATGGCTGCGTTGCAGAGGCCGACGAAGAGCCGGGTCAAACGGGACATAGCTCATTGATTCCATTGTCGGATCCCGACATTACCCAGGTCGAAATCGCGGCAGTCGATCGCGTGTTGCGCTCGCAACGGCTCTCAAATGGCGCGGTCACCGAACAATTCGAGGCGGCATTTGCTGCCTATCTCGGGCGGAACTATGCCGTTGCAGTACCGAGCGGCACCATCGGCCTTCTGCTTTGCCTGAAGGCTTGCGGCATTGCTGCGGGCGACGAAGTGATCGCCTCGTCCTATTCATATCGCGAAACTGCGCACGCAATTAGCCTCGCGGGTGCACTGCCGGTGTTTGCGGACATTGACTATTGGTCCGGGACACTCGCGCCGCAGAAAGTCGAGGAGCGCATCACGCCAAAGAGCCGCGCCATTTTCGCCGCCAACATTAATGGGCATCCCGCAGCTTGGTCGGAGCTGCGGGATATCGCCAGTAGGCACAATCTGCTGCTGCTGGAAGATTCCACTGAGGCCATCGCCTCGCGTTACAAGGGCCAACTGGTCGGCACCTTCGGCGATGTCGCCGTGTTTGACTTGGCCCAGCCCTCGCTTCTGACCTGCGGCGAAGGCGCGATAGTGGTTACCGATGATATCGAGCGAGCAGTGGCGCTACGTCGCCACCGCTCGCATCGGCTGGACGACCGTTCTTCCATTGCCGTCGGTTCGGTTGCGCCATATCAGGCCGGGATGAGCGATCTTTCCGCTGCGCTGGGACTTGCGCAGCTAAGGCGTATCGACGAGATCTTGGAGCGGCGCCGGCTGATCGGGCAGCTTTACGCGACGCATATGCAGTCGTTCGAAGGTATCAAACCTCCCTATGTCGAGTCTGACGCGACTGAAGTCAACTGGTTCCTCTATGTTGTCCATCTCGGGACGCGTTTCATGCGCTCCAGCCGCGACGCGGTCGTCGAGGACCTCCGCGTCCAGCAAATCGAGGCTGCCGCCTACAGCCGTCCCCTGCACCTGCAGCGGCACTATTTCGATCTCGGCTACCGCCGTGGCGATCTGCCGGTGATCGAAAAGATCTCCGATCGCGCCGTCGCACTGCCGTTTCATACGCATCTCACCGACAGCCAAATCGAGTTCATCGTTGAGACTATGAAAGACGCCTCGATCAATGTGGGCGCAGGGGCGGCGATCTACTGAATGGCCGATAGATGGAGCACAAAGGACGATTAAGTTGACCGTGGTGGCCGACATTCGCGAACCCAAGACCATCTCAGAATTCATGAAGACAAGCATGTTTCGTAGGCCAATATGCCGAAGCTTGACCCAGCGGCAACTTCTTCATGTCGGACCAAGCGTTTCCTCAAGTGTGACCGCGATAAGTAGATCTTCGAGATCGACGCTGGGCTCTGCCTGGAGAGGCTCTGCAAAGGCAAAAGTTCTGTCGATCATGCTAATGTCCTCGAGGGCGAGGTCTTTCTTTGTGCGGCCAGCGATTGATGGTCGAGAACAACCGGTTGCTTGATGTGTTCGACGATGGCGAGGAGATCATAGTGATCACGATCCATCCAGACTACCGGTCTCGAGTCACCAATGCTCAAAGATTTGAGAACGCTGCTCAAGGATGAACTCGTACTGAGCGGTCACAGGTTCTCCCGAATCGAATTCATGGCAGACCGACGCTCACCGCTGTAATGCGGCAGTGTCGCCAATCGATACGAATTCTTGTTGTCTCTGCGGCAGTCCGCCGGCTGGATCGTCGATTAGCATCTGCGTCGCGGACCCTCTCGTCGGATGGCCGTCGCTACAGTTGGTTTGGAGCTTGCATGAAGCTGTGCCAGAGCAGGAGTGAGCGACCATGGTGATGGCTGGACCGACAATTGAGGCCTTGATCCGCGAGGCGTTTCCCGACGCGGATGTGGTCGTGACCGAGCTCGGAGGCACCGGGCGCTACTGTGGGACACGAATCGTGTCGCAGGCCTTTGCCGGCAAGAGTCGTATCGAGCAGCATCGGATGATCTATGAGGCGCTAAAGGGCAAGATAACCGACACGTTCCAGGCGCTCGTGCTCGAAACAACCGTTCCAAAATGAGCCGCTTGCAAGGAAAGACTCAATGAGTGTCCTAACCGGACAATGTATTAAGCGCTCCAGTGCTGGAGGTGACATCCAACCCGTTCGAACCGGCTGATCATCCTACAGCTCTATATTTGTGACGATAGCAAGTTGGGGTAACAGACGCATGGACAACAATATGAACGAGTTTGAACTTCCGCAGCTCTACCGGCATCACGTGTTTTCCTGTCACACTCAGCGCCCGCCCGACCATCCGCACGGCAGCTGTGGGACGGCAGGCGGTGGACCTTTGTGGGAACGGCTCGGCAAAGCGATCGAGGCGAGAGGTCTCACAGATGTCGGATTCACAGCAGCCGGCTGTCTCGGCTTCTGCAGCTCCGGTCCCCTGATGGTCGTCTATCCTGACGGTGTCTGGTATCGTCCGCGTAGCTCGGAAGACATTGACGAGATTGTTGACTCCCATTTGAAGAATGGCCGCCGTGTCGACCGCCTCGTCATCGTGCTCACGCGGAGTTAGCGGCTCCGCCGCTTGTGGTATGAAGATAGACGTCGCAGCGATGCATCGGCGTTGGCGCGGAGGGGGGATCCTTCTCCTCGCACTTGAGCGGGAACGTCTCGCTGAAAGGATGCCTCGCGTCTATCCGCGTCGCAGAAAAGGCCCGACAGTGGTACAAGGCAGTGCGTAGGTGTGCGTGCAGTTCTGAAGCTCGCGCCTCGGACTTGCGCCCAGCAGCGACAGTACGGGTTCCCGGTCAAATCCGGCACATTTCATATTTACGGCTTCGATCAGTGGACGCCGGATCAGCAGAGGACTTTCGAGCAACAAGGCGATCGCGTCGATTGCATTGATCGCCGTCGGGTCAATCGCGCCCGATTTCACCTGCCGCGCGGCGGGGTTGAACCAGGATCGAACCGGCGTGTCACCAAAGAAAGTAAGCAGATTTGGCGCTGTCCAGAGCTCGGTCAGCAGGTTCTTTGCAACGACGCGATGTCCCGCCGCCTCCAGGGCGCGAATCTGGCGCGCGTTCGTGCTGCAGCCGGGCTTCTGCCAAAGCAGAACAGTAGCCATGTCCAATATCCTCTTTCTTTACAGTGAGCTGGATCACTGGCGTCGTTGTCGATCCTTTTTGCGGGGGCGATCGAGGGTTGGCGGCGTCACCGCTCCGCGGCCAGCCCTCACGCCTCCAGTCGTCGAGGTTGTCTAGGCGATCAAAATGCGCAGACCGCTCGATTGCTCGGCTTGACCGATCGGACCAGTCCGCGGAGCCGCCGGAGCAGTATCGCGTGAGGCAGTTGGTGGTTTGGCGTAGGTCCGTTCGGGCGTGCCTGTTCGTCGGTCTCGACATGCCTTGGAGTGTGAACAGCAATGCTGCACGGCGGATCTCGTCCCCAGCGCGCGCCAGGGGTACTGCCGCCTCGACGCCGATCTGCATGTCGCATTCTCCTCAAATCGCCACTTGGTGAGGAGGTAGCAATTTCTGTTCCGCATTGTGCGGCTGCTTCGCAGCAGAATCTTGCTTTCGGGAGCCGGCTCTGTCCTGCTTCTGACAGGACCATTATCGGTCGGCAGCGCCTGTTGGTCGTGAACTTCCATGGTTCTTCGAGGACGACCAAGCGCTTAGCGCAAGCGCCGCGAATGGCACGCCAGTTGCTACACGGATGCTGCAGGAGTGAGGCTGGAGCGCGCCTGGTGCTTTTGGCGAGCATCTTCTCCTTCCCAAAGCTCGTGTGCCCACCTTTCCGAGAGAGAAGCAATCTCACACAAGCCCAGCGCAAAATCGTTGGAAATCGATGGATGGAGAGCAACATGTCGTCACTGAGACAAATCGCGTTTTACGGCAAGGGTGGTATCGGCAAATCGACCACATCACAGAACACGCTCGCAGCGCTTGCCGAGATGGGCCACAAGATCCTGATCGTTGGCTGCGATCCGAAGGCCGACTCGACCCGCCTGATTCTGCATGCCAAGGCACAGGATACGATCTTGAGTCTCGCGGCGAGCGCCGGCAGCGTCGAGGATCTCGAGATCGAGGACGTCTTGAAGGTCGGGTATAAAGATATCCGCTGCGTCGAATCCGGTGGTCCGGAGCCAGGCGTCGGGTGCGCTGGCCGGGGCGTCATTACGTCGATTAACTTCTTGGAAGAGAACGGCGCCTACGAGGACATCGATTACGTGTCCTACGACGTGCTCGGCGACGTCGTCTGCGGCGGCTTTGCGATGCCAATACGCGAGAACAAGGCGCAAGAGATCTACATCGTCATGTCCGGCGAGATGATGGCGATGTACGCCGCCAACAACATCTCCAAGGGCATTCTGAAGTATGCCAATTCCGGCGGCGTAAGGCTCGGCGGCTTGATCTGTAATGAGCGGCAGACCGACAAGGAGCTGGAACTGGCGGAAGCGCTCGCCAAGAAGCTCGGCACCCAGCTGATCTACTTCGTCCCCCGTGACAACATTGTCCAGCATGCCGAGCTACGCCGCATGACCGTGCTGGAATATGCGCCGGACTCCAAGCAGGCGGAACACTATCGCAATCTCGCGTCCAAAGTTCACAACAATGGCGGCAAGGGCATCATCCCGACGCCGATCAGCATGGACGAACTTGAGGATATGCTGATGGAGCACGGCATCATGAAGCCAATCGACGAAAGCCAGGTCGGAAAGACCGCTTCCGAACTCGCCGCCCCTTCGGCGTGACCCAGCGCGTCGGCCTCCCGAAAAGGCGGCCATCACAATTGAAGGCCTAACGATGGAGTTGTCCGTGATTGTAGCGGAGGAGGAGCCAATCGATGCGATGTCAATTCCGTCGGGCGGCCTCCCCGCTGACAGACGGCAGGCCGGAATTGAACTCTACCGTCTTCTAACTGGCTGCGATCCGGCAGATGCCGACGTAAGCGATAATGGAGACTTTGATCGGCATGTGCTCGCCTCAGTTCTTTGTGCCGCTGTGATGGATGGGGGGCCGCTTCCCGAGCGCGCGGGCCTGACTACGGAGGACCTCAATGAACTGCTGGCGCAGTGTTTCTCATTAGCGCCCGTACACACTCTCGTCTCGATCGAAAACGTCGTTTCGACCAGCGACGAGGAGGTCATGGTGCGTGACCTTCTGCTTGAACAGCGATCGACGGAGGGCGAGGTCAGCCGCTGGTTGGCGGCCATGATCGCGCGGCGAGCGATGGAGCCGAACCATTTGTGGGAAGATCTCGGATTGCGCGCGCGGCCTGAGTTGTCGCGCCTATTGGCGCGCCATTTTGCGCCCCTGGCAGCGCAAAATACCAAGAATATGCGCTGGAAGCGCTTCTTCTATCGCAGATTGTGTGAGGACGAAGGTATGGCCATGTGCACGACGCCTGTGTGTACACAATGCAACGACTTCGATCACTGTTTCGGCGAAGAGACCGGCGAAAGCAGGATGGCGGGGCGCCACCGCGACTATCTGCGCGGAGTGGAGGTCATGTCGGAGCCACCAGGCAGGCGCGAGTGAATCGATTATGTACGGGATCTCCGCTGACCGCCTCGCAGGAGCGTCGGAAGCTGCGCAGCCTGAACTCGCGCAACGGCTTTGCACCGGAAGTTCCGCGACAGGGTGCATGCGGCGACTGCGTGAGGCGGGCATGAGGCCGACGCGCCGGCGCGTACGGCTGGCTCAGTTACTCTTCGCAAGGGGCGATCGCCATGTTACCGCCGAAATGCTCTTCAACGAGGCGATCGAAGCCAACATCGAACTCTCAAGTGCGACGATCTACAACACGCTAAACCAGTTCACAAAAGCTGGCTTGTTGCACCGAATCATGCCCAACCGCTCAAAACTATTCTTTGATACCGATACAAGCATACATCCGCATTTCTATCTCGTCGACGAAGACATTTTGATCAATATCCCCGAAAAGCTCCTGTTTGCGCAGATGCCGAAGGCCCTACCGGGCCACGAGATTTCTCGGCTCGACGTCATCGTCCACATTCGCCGTAGGGCAGCCGACATCTGATGCGTCAGATCTCCTACATTGTTGTATTTATGACCAACCCAGTTACTGCCTATTATTAATTTAATCTCAGAAGTCTGCCTCACCGATCGCTCTGGCACAGCCGTTGCTCACGATTCAGCGGGGAAGGCGGAATCCGCCCATGGCCTTTGGAGTGACCGTGTCTAGCAAGTTGCAGACAAGACAGATAGTCCTGAATGATACCACGTTACGCGACGGCGAGCAGGCTCCCGGCGTGGCCTTCGCAACAGCGGAAAAGGTATCGATTGCACGTGTGCTAGCAAGCGTCGGGATTACCGAGATCGAGGCCGGCACGCCGGCGATGGGCCATGAAGAAGCCAGCGCGATCCGCGCAATTGTCGAAGCTAGCTTGGAAGCGACAATCATCGCCTGGTGCCGGATGAAACGTTCTGATGTCGATGCGGCAATCGAATCTGGCGTTTCAATGGTTAATGTTTCGGTCCCATCCTCCGACCTGCAAATAGCCGCCAAGCTCGGCACCGGTCGGATCGCCGCGCTCGAGCAGCTGAAGCGGATTGTGGGCTACGCTCGCGACAAGGGGCTCGATGTCGCAGTCGGAGGCGAAGACTCTTCGCGCGCCGACGTCAACTTCCTGGTCGAGCTGGTCGCCGCGGCAAAGAACGCCGGTGCCCGGCGCTTTCGTGTCGCAGATACACTCAGCGTGCTCGATCCCGATTCGGCCTTTGCGCTGGTGGCGGCGCTGCGTGCCACCACCGATCTCGAGATTGAATTCCACGGCCACGACGACCTGGGCCTTGCAACCGCAAACACGCTCGCCGCAATCAAGGCCGGTGCAACGCACGCCTCAGTCACTGTGATCGGCCTCGGCGAGCGCGCTGGCAACGCGCCGCTTGAAGAGGTCGCTGTCGCGCTCAAACAGCTGTATGGATGCGATACGGGCATCGTGCTGTCGGAACTCGAGAATGTCGCTGCCCTCGTCGCGGCCGCCGCCGTCCGCACCATCCCACTCAACAAGGCGATTGTGGGCGAGCATGTCTTTACGCACGAATCCGGTATCCATATCGATGGTCTCCTGAAGGATCAGCGCAGCTATCAGGCGCTCGATCCAGAACTGCTCGGTCGCTCCAATCGCTTTGTGATCGGCAAACATTCGGGGATCGCCGCGATCACCGCGCTGCTGTCCGAATTGCAGCTTTCCGTCAGCGCCGAGGAAAGCAGGGCGATTCTTGCGCGCGTCCGCAAGCATGCCGTTGAGCACAAGGGTGGGGTGGGGCGTGAGACTGTGATGACGATCTGGCGCGAGGTCCGCGAGCGCTCCCTGCCCAAGGCGACGTAAGGCCGCCATGTCCAAAATAGCCGCCCTCTCTGTTCTCGAACGGGTAGTTAGGCCAGCACGCCAGCGTGTTGCACCCCGATGACGAGCAAGCGGGCCGTACTCGGCATAGCGCAATGGTAGAAATACGGATGGAAACGATGGTAAACGGAATCCTTTTTCAATTGAGCAAGGCTGGTGCGGCCGAGGAGTTTTTTGAGCTGCTCGGCGTCAAGTACGATCCTAAAATCGTCAATGTGGCGCGTCTCCACATCTTGCGACGCATGGGGCAGTATCTCGCGGCCGAAGACTTGACTGCTGCAACCGATGCGGAGGTCGCTAAACGGTGTAAAGCCGTGCTGGAGCGGGCATACGCCGACTTCGTGACCTCCTCTCCAATCGATCAACGCGTTTTCAAGGTTCTGAAGGAAGCCGTCGCGCCACGGCCGAAGAAAGCGCCACCCTTCGTGCAACTCGACAGGTTGAAGTGACAGCGCTTGTCCTCACCTCGCTTTCGTTCGCTGCACTTCCCGGCCTTCCCGCAACAACGAGGCCGCTGCTGAGCGTGGGCGCCCCGATTTGCTCGAAGGGCTGTCGAGATGCGAACATTCCGAATTGCAACGTCGCGCTAACCCTCCTTGTCGTGGCTAAGTTCGCCTGTGACGATCATAAGCGTGGATCTGGTGCCGCTGTTCGGTTTGCGACGCGTGGTCGCCGCATTCTCTTGTCGGGTCGGGCCTCTGTCGGCCAAGGGGCATGCCGCTGATTTTGTAAGCCTCTGTATTAGCACCGAAATTCGAATGCGCGCCCAGTTGGTACGACACTTGCTGTCTGTATTGGCAGCAAAGCCTTGGAGAAGCGCATGCACATCGTCGTCTGCATTAAGCAAGTCCCGGTTTCCGCGCAGATGAGAGTGCAGCTGTGAGCAAGACCATCATGCCTCAAACGGGAAGGTCCGACCTCCAAGCCCTGTTTGCACTCGTACAATGCGACCTCCGCGGCTCGCCCTCTGTACCGAACGCCAATTGGGGCCGGGGTCACGCAGCAAGACTGATCTAATCGAAGTTCGGCGAGCAACTCGGCCCCGCCCTTAGAGGGGGTGACCCGCGAGCGCCAGACGAACTCGAAAAGCCGGCCTCGCGACGTTGGCGCACGGCTAGTATAGCAAGGAAAACCAATATCATGAGCAGTACCCCCAAAAGCCGCGCTCCGGCCGCCGCCTCTGGCCGTGCCGCGACCAAGAAGGAGTTGCCCGAGCGCTTTAAGGCCTACAAGCACGTTTGGGTTTTCGTCGAGCAGGAACGCGGGGTTGTGCACCCCGTGTCCTGGGAACTCATGGGTGCCGGCCGTAAGCTTGCCGACAAGCTCAAGGTTGATCTTGCCGCGGTCATCATCGGCCCAGAAGGTGAGGCGACACAACAAGCGGCTGCGCAATCGTTCTGCTATGGCGCCGACCTCGTGTACATGGTTGCCGACAATCTCTTGGCCGACTATCGCAACGAGTCCTACACGAAGGCTCTGACCGATCTTGTCAACCTCTACAAGCCGGAAATCCTGCTCTTGGGGGCAACTACGCTCGGCCGCGATCTCGCGGGCTCGGTCGCAACTACGTTGCTTACGGGACTGACTGCCGATTGCACAGAGCTCGATGTCGATGCCGACGGTTCGCTCGCTGCGACGCGCCCGACCTTCGGAGGCTCGTTACTCTGCACGATCTATACGCTGAACTTTCGTCCGCAAATGGCAACCGTCCGCCCACGTGTGATGCCGATGCCAAAGCGCGTCGCGCGCCCAGTCGGTCGGATTATCACCCAGTTACTCGGACTCGTCGAACACGACATCGTCACAAAAGTTCTCTCTTTCCTGCCTGACCGCAACTCAGCAAAATCCAACCTCGCTTATGCCGATGCCGTCGTCGCGGGCGGCCTTGGGCTCGGATCACCGGAGAATTTCCAGCTGGTGCACCAGCTGGCGACCGCGCTTGGTGCCGAATACGGCAGTTCGCGGCCGCTGGTACAGAAGGGCTGGGTCTCCTCCGATCGCCAGATCGGCCAGACCGGCAAGACGATCCGACCGAAACTTTATATCGCCGCCGGCATTTCGGGGGCGATCCAGCACCGAGTTGGAGTTGAGGGCGCCGATCTTATCGTTGCTATCAACACCGATAAGAACGCGCCGATTTTCGACTTCGCTCATATAGGCATCGTCACCGATGCCATTCATTTCTTGCCGCCGCTCACCGCCGCGTTCCGCGAGCGGCTGTCGCCACATTCCAGCGATCGCATAGCAGGTTAAAGGAGTACGATCATGATCGAGGAAAAATTCGATGCCATCGTCGTTGGCGCGGGCATGGCCGGCAATGCGGCCGCGCTCACCATGGCCGAGGGTGGCATGAAGGTGCTGCAGCTCGAACGCGGCGAGTATTCGGGATCAAAGAACGTGCAGGGCGCGATCCTCTATGCCGACATGCTCGAGAAGCTGGTTCCCGATTTCCGTGAGGACGCTCCGCTTGAGCGACATTTGGTCGAGCAGCGCTTCTGGATGATGGACGATCGCGCGCACACCGGCTTGCATTACCGCTCCGAGGATTTCAACGAGGAGAAGCCGAACCGCTACACCATCATCCGCGCTCAATTCGACAAATGGTTTTCACAAAAGGTTCGCGAAGCCGGCGCCACAGTATTATGCGAAACAACTGTCACCGACCTGGCACGAGACTCCCATGGCAAGGTCATCGGTGTAAGAACCGATCGCCGCGATGGGGAGATCCACGCCGACATCGTCGTGTTGGCGGAGGGCGTCAACGGCATGCTTGGTACGCGGGCTGGCCTGCGGGAGCGGCCGCAGCCCGAGAAGGTTGCGCTCGCAGTCAAGGAAATGCACTTCCTGCCGCGCGAGATCATTGAGGCGCGTTTCAATCTAAAGGGTGACGAAGGCGTAGTGATCGAGGCCGTAGGCACGATTTCTCGCGGCATGACCGGCATGGGGTTTATCTACGCCAACAAGGAATGCATCTCGCTGGGTATCGGCTGCCTGGTCGCCGACTTCCAGCGAACGGGCGAGACGCCTTATGGCCTGCTCGATCGTTTCAAACGGCATCCTTCGGTCGCCCCGCTCATAGAAGGCTCCGAGGTGAAGGAATATTCTGCCCATCTGATCCCAGAAGGGGGCTTCAAAGCGATACCTGAACTCTATGGCAAGGGCTGGGTCGTGATCGGCGACGCCGCGCAGCTTAACAACACAATTCATCGCGAAGGATCAAACCTCGCGATGACGTCGGGCCGGATTGCGGCAGAAGCGATCCTTCAGATCAAGTCGCGGAATCAACCGATGACCCCGCAGAACCTGGCGCTATACAAGAAGATGCTCGATGAATCTTTCGTGATAAAGGATCTAAGGAAGTACAAAGACATGCCGGCGCTGATGCACACTCGGTCACAAAACTTCTTCCTGACCTATCCGCAGCTCGTCTCAAAGGCTATGCAGAACTTTCTGCGCGTCGACGGCACGCCTAAAATCGAAAAAGAGAAGCTCACACTCAGGTCGTTCACCAAAGCTCGCTCGCGCCGAGGTCTGTTTGGCGATGCCTTTCGCCTCGTGCGCGCGTGGCGGTGAACGAAAGAGCAGGACATGTCAACGAGGGAGACCTAATTATGTCGATCGAGCTATCCATGCGTGTCGAAGACAAGCTATTCAACAACCGCTATCTCGTCGATACCGGCCGCCCCCACATCAAGGTGCGGCCGCATCCCAAACCATCGCCGCAGCTTTTGTCAATGCTGAAGGTTTGCCCAGCGCGATGCTATGAGCTCAACGAACAGGGCCAGGTTGAGGCTACCGTCGACGGCTGCATCGAATGCGGCACTTGCCGAGTAATTTGCGAGGAGAGCGGCGACATCGAATGGAGCTATCCACGAGGCGGCTACGGCGTGCTATTTAAATTCGGATGAAGCAAAATGGAGAGTTTCCCGGAGAGTCGCGATTCTGCAGCTATCAAGCCGCGATTTCCCGAGCGTCGAGGCGTCTTCCATGAACTGTCCGAGGGCTATGAGAGCATGATCGGGCTTTCGGGCGAACAGCAGACCTCTGCACAAGATCAGCGCAGAACTAAATAACATCGCAGAGGATCGTGATGAGGACAGAACATCTCGCCTCCTACGTTCTAAGGGGTGGAGAAGAGGGCCGGGCACGTCTTGCAGTGATCGCCCGCGTGCTGGCGGAACCAACACGCTTGCTGCTCGATCGATCCGAACCGCTCGAAGGATGCGCGGCCATCGATGCAGGCTGCGGCGGTGGCGATATAACGTTCGAATTGGCAAAGAGGGTTGGCAGAGCCGGCCAAGTCTTCGGTCTGGATCTCGACGAAGACAAAATCGTTCTGGCACGGGCCGAGGCTAAGCGGCGTGGCATCCCAAATGTGGAATTCTGCCGCGCAGACGTTACGCATCATTGGCCGGTGCGCGGGGTATCAGTGGTGAGCGTTCGGTTCGTGCTTACTCATCTCGTCGATCCTCGCGAGGCGCTCAAACAAGCATACGAGGCGCTCCGACCTGGGGGTATGATCGTGGTGCAGGATATCGATTGTGACGGCGAGTTCTGCGATCCGCCGTCGGCTGCGTTTCGTCGCAAAGGCGAACTCTTCATTGAAGCCGTGCGCAGGCGCGGCGGAGATCCCTTGATTGGCCGTAGGCTCGTCGCGCTCCTCGAAGCCGCAGGCTTCTCCGACGTTCACTCCTCAATGGTTCAGCCTTACGGGCGCGATGGTGACGTCAAGCGGGTTCCATTGCTGACTTTCACCGCAATTCGCGACGCGCTGCTTCAGTTAGGGCTCACCAGCATCCAGGAGATCGGCGGCATTACGGCCGAGCTCGAAGCGTTCCTCGATCGGCCTAACACGACTGTCGGGCTGCCGCGGATCTTCCATGCCTGGGGACGGAGGCAGTGAAGCTTGAGTTTGCCGGCTTGCTATACCTCGAGCGCGCTCCACGATGGTTTGAGAGCGCGCGACGATGGTTCGACAGTGCATGACGTGAAGCCTGCTGCTGGGCCGTTTTTCGCCGTACGCACGATAAGAACCAGCGGCGGAAACCGGCAAGACGAAGCTTGGGTTTTCTCACTAGCGTATTTTCACCAAATGCAGCACGCGAGGACAAAAGCGTGAAGACGATGACAAACGAGGATTTTGCGGCCATGCGCAGTCATCGTGACCGCATCCATCGTTATCGCCGTATACTCAAGACGCGGCCAACTGGACTCGAGCATCAGGATCTCGAGCGACGTTTGTGCGAAGAGCGTTGTGCTTTCGATGCCTTAATAGCCGGTAGCTTTCCACTAGTTTTCAAAATTCCGCATGGGGCTGACCGGGAGAGGTCTGTTTCAGTCACGGCGAAGGGCGCCATCGTGTGACTAAAGCCGCCCGACCCCTCGGTGCCGGTGTTCGCTGCCCCGATGATTGCAGTTGTCGCGAGCCAAGCGCTGGTAAGCGGCAAGCTGAGGCCGTCGGGCGGCGTGATTTCCATGGTATAATCGCGTCGATTTCGCTGCTTGGCCAGTCCGTTGGCGATACCCCGAAGCGTTAGGGTGAGCCAGGCGAACGGATCTACGTTGTTCGTCTTAGTTGTCTGCAGCAGTGTTCGTAAAGCCGTATGTCCGTCTCTTCCGGTGAGGTGGCTCGCCCTATACTGCGCGTCCGAGGTTACTCGGGCGTACCGACCCGATCCTCATCACAGGCGGACGAGTCGTGGCAGATTATAGGGAAGTATTTGTCGGAATCGACGTGGCGAAGCTGAAAAGCGCGATCGCGGAAAGACGCCGGGAAGGAGAGGCTCGCTTCTTCGGTGAGGTTGACGCGTCGGCGACCGGCATGCGCCGGCTCGTTGAGCGGATCGCCAGCCGGTTTGATGGTGTGCATTTCTGTCGCGAAACAGGTCCGACTGGCTATGGCCTTTATCGCCTGATCCGATCGCTCGGCCATGAATGCACCGAGGTAGCGCGATAGAGGCAAGCACGCCCAGGTCATTGCCACCCTTCTGAGACTCGTCAGCTTCTTGAAAGCTAGGCCTGCGAGCATCAGGCAGTTGGCCTTTAGACGATCGAGCCGTCTTAGGTTTTCAGAGGAAAGGAGAGTGCTATGGACTTCAATCGAATCAACGGTGCCGGATCCCCACCAATGACCCCAGGGTCCTACGTCCTTACTCAGGAGGATGCCGAGCTGTTTCGACAGGCATTGGGGGAATCGTCTTCCAGTGCTGGGGGAAACCCCGCAACCGGCCATCCAGAGGTCCTTGATGTCTCACATGCCGCTCCGCGGTACTTTTCCCACGGCACCCAACGCGCGCCCCGACAGCTAGCAGACGCGTTGTTCCACATGGGCCTCGCGCCGGATTCGGACCAGCCGAGGATGCATTACAACATCCGCGGTGAGCGCTACACGGGTGAGTTGGGGCCAGGAGGGCTAACCGACATTCGTCTTACACACCATCCCCGCGCTCGAAATGAGCAGGTAAATGAAGCCGGGCCGTCGTCTGTCACGCCATCAGCGGGTCAACCGGTGCCAGATTTCGGCGACATCTTCCCGATCAACCCAAGGAACTACGTGCAATGGGCCACGTTCGGGCTGATGGACGCATTGCGCGAAGCGAATCTCATGCCGAGCGCAAACCGCCCCACAATTGTCAACATCAGCCAACGGCCCTATATAGCCGAGCTTGTTGAGGGCGCGGTTCGTCTCACGCCGCGGGCCCCCGAGTAACTGCAGGGGTTTGAATCAACGCGGTTGGTACCATGAGCGAGTAGGCTGCTTGAGTTCTCCCTCCGGCCTCTCGCAGAACGGTCCGCGGCTCTTTCGACCCATACCACTTCCACCAGGCAAACGTGCCGGCTATGCCGAATTGCCATTGGACGAGGGTTCGTCCCCAGACCGGTCATTGCAGGAGACCCGCGCCTGATGTTGTGAGTTCTGCATCGTCCACAGTGCATCAGCCCACCGTCGACATACCGACACCATGGGAGGTCGGGATGTGCCCGGGCCATCCAGAGGTCAAATGGGATAGTAGAGAAAAACCTTTAAGCGTTAGCCTCTGCGCGGCCCACTGTTGCTTACGCTTTGTCGTCAGTGCCTCACCCAGCCGGCTGCGGGGGATCTCGGCGTTACAGCAATCGATCGTCGTCTGGATCCGCGACAGCCGACTTCACACCGTGTGTCCCGTACAACCGCCGCGAAGCTACAAGCCGGACGGCCTTCGCAATATGCGGTCGAAAAGGGTAGCGGGTTTAGGACTGACAGACGTTGTGGCGCTCGCAAGGACTGTTCGCCTTTGCGAGCCGCCGCGGCCAGCTATCTTTCGACCTGATAGAATACTGAGCGTGCCATCATGCGGCTTGTGGCCCGGGTCTAGTGTGAAATCAGGGCGGGCTCCAGAGGTCAAAGGCTGTAAGCGAAGTATGAATCTTCGTTGTAGTCGAACATGTGGGCGTCACGACGCTCGACTTTTACTGAGAAATAGGAAGACGTGTCGTGATCAAAGCCGTTGTACGCCCCCGAGCCGTTCGGCATGAGCGTGAAATGCGAATACTCTCCATGGTGATAGACGTTTGCTAACTCGCCACTAACGTAGCAATGGCTGATGTAGTCATACCCGCTAACTCTGCCGTTCCGAACGCAGACGCTGATCCTGTTGTAGGCGCTGGTCTCGTGTTCGTACACCCTGGTGACAAGACGACCGAGACTGTGAGCCAGTGCAACCGCGGCTGCGGCCGCCCGAATACAGGGTTTCACGTTGTCTCCTTGCTGCTTGATCGGAGAACTTGGGGTGGAGGCGTGGCTTGATGCGCGCGTGGAGACGCGCCATGCCCACCTCTACGTGGCGCGGCGATTTTGTGCCTTAAGAAGCAAGCAGTATGCCGAACCGCGGCTGAAGCAGCTGCAAGCATTCCATCCAAGGACCGCTCTCGAAGAATCTGGCGTCCGAGCCATTCTGCGCCGAATCGTCGACGTGGCAGTGATAAGCGCCTGACGTGAGCCGGCGGTCGTCACCTCGCGAATGTGAGGAGGATAATTCCTTCCAAAAGAGGGCTTGAATCGGACGTTGCGTCAAGTTGTACTGGAGGCGAAAGCCCTTTCGAGAAGACCTAAACCAAAATGACGCGATCCTTCCTCGCTACTATACTATGTTCCGTATCCGCTTTGATTGGGATGGCCGGAGTCTCGCTCGCTGGCCCAATCGGACGCTACGACTGCGCCATTGTCGCCACATCTCGATATCCAGTGGGTGATCGCAATGAACACGACGTCGTCAGCTTCCAATATACGTGCAACGGCGTCGATGGGGCATTCAAAAATGCCGTAGTTACAGCAATATCTGTTGTGGAGCTCGATAACGAGGAGGGAACCTATTTGGCTTCGTTTAGTCTTCACCGCTCACCCGATGGTTTTGCAGCTGAGCAGTTTTTGGAAGGCATCGGCGACATCGTCGTAGAGGGCGACAACGCCGTTGGAATTGAAGCGTACGGAAAGACGTCGTTTAAATTCGCATCCGGTACCTTGGAGTGTCTCGCAGACAAGACGGTCAAGTTCACGGCCAAGCCCACCGGTTTCGGCAAATTCAAGCTGGAGTTTACAGACTAATCGTTCGTCAACTCGGTGCTCACGTGCAAGCGGCGCTTTATGTAGCAAAACCTCCCTGACCTCGTCCTTCTTGATTAGCGAGATCCGTCGATCTCGAAGGTTCAGGACGCGGAATCGCCATACGACAAGTTCCCACACTTGGAGCGTGAGCGGGAGGAGTTCAGCGGTGCGTGCGACGTCCAATGTTTCTCGCATTGAGCTGCTGGGACGCTACAGGAGTTATGCATATCTGCAGGTGAGGCTACGCTTGTCGACCGTCGTTTCGTGGAGTCGCTGGTTTGCAGCGGTTTAAGGCAAGCTTTTGAGGGAAGGGGATGTTAAGGCCGGATCAGGTGCAAGGCGCTCATATTGCGCGCGCCCTAGAGATCAAAGTGGCCATGGCCGTGTTAAAGATCTTTGATTGATCGCTTCAATACAACAACTCCAAAGCGTTCAACTAGCACGTCGATTGCAGCTGGAAAGGCCCGCGCGGTGCCTTGCCCCGGGACGGGTCGCCCGTTGGGGCGCGACCGGTCAGGCCCAATTCTCTCAAGGGCGAACGAACGCCGCGGCCTGAGGCGCTTGTTTAGAATGAGGTGGAGCGTTACTCGCTCCTGCGCATTGAACAAGCTGAGATCGAAGCAGAAGAATACAGGTCGAGATCTCCGCAGCTAGCTGATCGACCTCGCTGAAAAGCATTAATACCCGAAAACGGATTACTCATCCGGCGAAACATAGCCCTACCGGCGCTTGAACCAAGGATCCGGTTCGAGCGCACGTGGCTTGCGAGAACCGCGCGGATCCTTTTGTTCGAAGTCGTGCGTCTAGCTGTCCGACCGCAAACGTGCCGATGTCAACAAGTTACCAATTTGTCGGCAGACTGACATTGTGCCGGAAAGGCAACACGCGTGTTCGTGCATCGCACTGGCCCAAATCCTGCACCGCACAAAAAAGCGGGATGCCGAGGCTTACGAAACGGAGGCCTATTTGAAACTCTATGTATCAAAGCGACGATACCGACCCGGCTCCACTGTTGGTGAACAATCGCGGCAGTTCGCCCAAGAGGCTGGACGGCGCAAAGCTGATGGCCCCCATGACTTCAGCAGAAGCCTCGATGACCTCCTTCAAGATCAATTGGCTGGCGCCGATCTGGGTGGCGCAATGACTCTTTCGCGAGCTGACGACCGTCAATCTAACCGTGATCGTTTGCTGGCGGGCCTACCGATTTGGCGTCGCCGACGATGCGGCTCGCGGTGATGTGGGGCGTTGCGGGCTCGGGAGATCTCGATGGTCGATCAATTGGATTTGGCATCATTCAAGCTACATCCCGAGCGGGACGCTGTACTCGGCGAAGTGCATGCACGCCCATTTACCGGCCTAGTGTCGGCGCTCGGGATGGTGCGTTTCGTGTTTCTCGCGAAGGGCGACGACGCCGCAAGCGATCGCCGCCGGTTTATTGATTTCTGTCGGGAGCACAAGGTAACCTCGCCCGAGCCGTCCGCGAAACATCATCAGATCGGGTTCGGGCCAGTGGTGCTACGCTGGGAGCAGCATTCCGAATTTGCAACGTTCACTTGGATCTGGAGCACCGCGAACGGTCCAGCCGCCCGCCAATTTGGCGACGTCCGTGACTCCGCTCAATCATTAATCCGTGGACTATCGCAAGCTGGAGAATTGCTCGCCGCGATCAAGTTAGAGGCAGAGCGGGGAGGCGCTTGTCCGATCGAGCGCGCCGAGCAGATTTTTGACAAAAGTAGTCTGGCGATGGTCAACGTCAAGGGCGGGGCAGGCGTTGTGGCCTCCGACTTTCGCGCTGACGATAAAGGTTTTACGAGAATTCTGGTCTACGATCGCGGACTGACCCCGCACGATCTCGGCGCGCTGGTCCAACGTCTGTTGGAAATCGAGACCTACCGCTCCCTAGCGCTGCTTGGTCTATCGACCGCGCTGGAGCTTGCGCCATCGGTCGATCGAATCGATCGCCGTCTCGTCGAGGTGCTCGAAGAGATGCAGGGCGCGGAAGGGCTAAAAGTCAACAACCATCTCCTTCAGGAACTGACAGCACTGGCAGTCTCGTTCGAAAGAGACGTGGCCGGCAGTTTGTTCCGTTTCGGTGCCAGCCGAGCATACAACGAGCTGGTGCAATCGCGATTGTCGATCGTTGAAGGCGAGGGCGTCGCGGATTATCCAACTTGGTCGTCCTTCCTGGCGCGCCGTATGGCGCCTGCGATACGAACCTGCGCAACGATGGAGGAGCGCCAGGCAAATTTATCGGACAAGCTGGCGCGCGCCGCGGATCTGTTGCGAACACGCGTTGATGTTGAAATCGAGCAACAGAATCGCGACCTTTTGCGCTCGATCAACGAACGGTCGAGGCAGCAGCTTCGCCTGCAGTCCACGGTCGAGGGCTTGTCAGTCGGGGCCATCGGGTACTATGTGGTCAGCCTGTTCGCCTATCTCGCCAAAGGTGCCCACGACGTTGGACTGCACGTAGAGCCAACGTCTGTAACCGCGGCTTTCGTGCCAATCGCCGTCGGCGTGATCTGGCTGGTTAGTTACAATGTTCGGAAACGACACCTTAAGCCAGAAGACGCACCGTCCAGAGCGCGCGAGTAGAGTTTCCTGAGACAACATCGATCGCGAAGTCCTGCAGCCTGGGGCGAGGTCGGGAGAGGATATATTCAGGGGCGCCGGCTGCCCTTGCGTGCTGGCTTTGCGAAGGACGATAGTTGGTGGGCTAAATCGATTCTCATGAGATGCGTTCTCTAGTCGTTTGTTGCGAAGCGAGCGATCGCCTGACCAAGTGGCACGCGTTTCTGTATAGCAAGCCAACTCCGGATCCGATAGTTCGGCCGCACCTCGACGTAGGGCAACCAAGCCGGAGATTTCGTCGTAGCGGTCTTGATGAAGGTTTTGTTCTGGGCACTGGGGCTAAGCGTGGCGATGTGCAATGCGGGCGCTTTCGATCGTGATCCCGTTAAGAGCTGCTTGCCTAAATGCGGCCTCCGTCTGGCACACTGTTTGCTCTGCCAAACACAACATCACCAGGCCCCCCATGGTGGTGTTGGGGCGGACTCGGTGCATCCGAGGTCCAGGCGTCGGGGCCGCCCCGCTGCCCTTGTTCGAGTATAGGCGAAGACACACGTCTGCACAGCGCTAATGTTGATTACTCCACATCTCCGACAATTTTGACAGAGATTCGACCCACACAAAGCCGATACCGTTCACATCGACACGCCAGAGTGTCGTTTAGAACGTCACTGCCTTCTGTAGGTCCCGTTCCATGGCGCATGCCAAACCGCCGATTTGGAGCAGACCAGCAAGGGACGTGAAGCAAAGTCGCCAATCATATGGCTGATCGCGTAGTTTCCCGGCGCCAAGATATCCTTCAAGATATCCTTATCGTCTGCATGAACCAATGTTGGGATCGGCCGATTGCCATTCGCTGTGCTCGTTTGTCGCGATTCCGACGTCGTCGTGCGCCTGTGATTTGGTCGACGATAATCCCAACGAACGGGAACGTCTTCAGTTCGCGCACACACGGAGCCATTGGCCTGCTTCTTGCTGTTCGCTTCATCGATAACTCATCAATCGGCACAATCGGTGGGGAGCCTCATGGGAGCAGCGACGGCAACGTTCTATGGCGTGATCAGACGGCAGGGTATCACCCGTCGAAACTTTCTTAAATTCTGCAGCCTGACCGCGACGAGCCTCGGGCTTGGGCCGCTGGCCGCCAGCCGCATCGCAAATGCTCTTGAAACAAAGCCACGCATACCGGTTATCTGGATGCATGGGCTCGAATGCACCTGCTGCTCGGAGAGCTTCATCCGCTCCGCCCATCCCTTAATGAAGGATACCATGCTGTCGATGATCTCGCTTGACTATGACGATACCATCATGGCCGCCGCTGGCCATCAAGCGGAAGCGATCCTCGAAGAGACCCGTGCCAAATATAAGGGTCAGTATGTGCTCGCGGTCGAGGGCAATCCGCCGCTGAACGAGAGCGGCATGTTCTGCATCCACGCCGGCAAGCCTTTCGTCGAGAAGTTGAAGATGATGGCCGAGGACGCGATGGCGGTCATCGCCTGGGGCTCCTGCGCTGCATGGGGCTGCGTTCAGGCAGCAAGGCCCAATCCGACGCAGGCAACGCCCATCGACAAGGTCATCACCAACAAGCCGGTCATCAAGGTGCCGGGTTGCCCGCCGATCGCGGAGGTGATGACGGGCGTAGTGACCTTCATCACCACCTTTGGCAAGCCCCCTGAACTCGACCGGCAGGGCCGGCCGAAGATGTTCTACTCGCAACGCATCCACGACAAATGCTACCGACGGGCGCATTTCGACGCAGGCCAATTCGTCGAGGAATGGGACGATGAGGCGGCGCGCAAAGGATATTGCCTCTACAAGATGGGCTGTAAGGGGCCGACCACATACAACGCCTGTTCGTCGGTGCGCTGGAACGGTGGCGTCTCCTTTCCGATCCAGTCGGGCCACGGCTGCATCGGTTGCTCAGAAGATGGCTTCTGGGACAAGGGCTCGTTCTACGACCGCCTGACCAACATCAAGCAATTTGGCATCGAGAAAAATGCCGACCAGATCGGTATGGCGGCGGCTGGCGCCGTCGGCGCTGGGGTCGTCGCACATGCAGCGGTGACGGCGCTGAAGCGCTATGCCGGCAAACGCGAAGATGCGAACCGGCGTCACTGAGTGTTTTGAGGTAGGGCAAGAGTGGACCTCCAACACCCCCACGGGTTCAAGCCCGGCAAGCGCATCGTGGTCGATCCGGTGACCCGGATTGAAGGTCACATGCGGGTCGAGGTCAACATTGACTCCGACAACGTGATCCGCAACGCGGTCTCCTCGGGCACGATGTGGCGGGGCATCGAGATCATCCTGAACGGTCGCGATCCGCGCGACGCTTGGGCCTTCACCGAGCGGATCTGCGGCGTGTGCACCGGAACGCATGCGCTCACATCGGTCCGTGCGGTCGAGAACGCGCTCGGCATCGCCATTCCGGAGAATGCCAACTCGATCCGGAACATCATGCAGCTCTGCCTCCAGGTGCATGATCATCTCGTGCATTTTTATCACCTGCACGCGCTCGACTGGGTCGATCTGATGTCGGCGTTGAAGGCCGATCCAAAGGCGACCTCGGCGCTGGCGCAATCGATCTCGTCCTGGCCGTTGTCCTCTCCCGGCTATTTCAAGGACCTCCAGATCCGGCTGACAAAGTTCGTCGAGTCCGGTCAGCTCGGTCCGTTCAAGTACGGCTATTGGGGGCATGCCGCCTACAAGCTACCGCCGGAAGCGAACCTGATGGCTGTCGCCCATTATCTGGAAGCGCTCGATTTCCAGAAGGACATCGTCAAGATCCACGCCATATATGGAGGCAAGAATCCGCATCCCAACTGGCTGATCGGCGGGGTGCCCTGCGCGATCAATGTCGATGGCACCGGCGCGGTCGGCGCCATCAACATGGAGCGGCTGAACCTCGTCTCGTCGGTCATCGATCGCTGCATCGAGTTCACCGAAAAAGTCTACCTGCCCGACATCGTCACGATCGGCTCCTTCTACAAGGACTGGCTCTATGGCGGCGGGCTCTCCGGCAAGAGCGTGATGGCCTATGGCGACATTCCGGAGAACGCCAACGACTATTCTGCGAAGAACCTGAAACTGCCGCGCGGCGTGATCATCAACGGCAACCTTAACGAGGTGCTGCCGCTCGACCATGCCGATCCCGAGCAGATACAGGAATTTGTTAGTCACTCCTGGTACAAATATGACGACGAGTCAAAGGGCCGGCATCCCTGGGACGGCATCACCGAACCGAACTATGTGCTCGGTCCCAATGCGCGGGGCACCAAGACCGACATCAAGGAGCTTGACGAAGGCGGCAAGTATTCCTGGATCAAGGCTCCGCGGTGGCGCGGAAATGCCGTCGAGGTCGGGCCGCTCGCCCGTTACATCGTGGGCTGCGCGCAGAACAAGCCCGAATTCAAGGAGCCGACCGAAAAGCTGCTTAAGACGCTCGGCCTGCCGGCCAGCGCATTGTTTTCCACTCTCGGCCGCACCGCGGCACGCGCGCTGGAATGCGAATGGGCGGCCAACCAGATGCGCTATTTCCAGGACAAGCTGGTGGCACGCATTAAGGCGGGCGACTCTTCAACCGCCAATATCGACAAATGGGAGCCGGAGAGCTGGCCGAAGGAAGCCAGGGGCTATGGCTTCACCGAGGCGCCGCGTGGCGCGCTCGCGCACTGGATCAAGATCAAGGAGACTAAGATCGACAACTACCAGTGCGTGGTGCCGACCACCTGGAACGGATCGCCACGGGATCCCAAGGGCAACATTGGCGCCTTTGAAGCGGCGCTGATGGATACGCCGATGGCGGCGCCGGAACAGCCCCTGGAGATCCTACGTACGATCCACTCCTTCGATCCCTGCCTTGCGTGCTCGACCCACGTGATGAGCCCGGACGGTCAGGAAATGGCAGCCGTCAAAGTCAGGTAAAGAGGCAGGAACGTCATGATGGATGCAGGTTCACGTCCGGCGGCAGAGTCAGAGCTGGCCTCTGCCGTAATCGCGCTCGATGCCGCTGGCGAACAGACCGCCGCTCGGCCCACCATCTATGTCTACGAAGCGCCGGTGCGGATTTGCCACTGGGTGAATGCGTTGTCGATCCTGGTCCTTATGGTGAGCGGCTATCTGATCGGCACGCCGCCGCCGATGGTCGCGGCGTCCGGCAACTTTGTAATGGGCTACATCCGGTTTGCTCACTTCGCGGCGGCGCAGGTGCTCGTGGTGTTCTTTCTCGCCCGCATCCTATGGGCCGTCTTCGGGAACCATCACTCACGGCAGATTTTCTACATTCCGGTGCATCGCAAGCAGTTCTGGAAGGACGTACTGCACGAGATTCGCTGGTACGCCTTCCTGGAACGCGAGCCGAAGATTTATGTCGGCCACAATCCCCTGGCGCAGACGGCGATATTCACGGGCTTCACCCTGTTGGTCCCCTTCATGATCGTCACAGGTTTTGCGCTCTTTTCGGAAGGCGCGGGGATCGACAGCTGGCAGCACGCGCTATTCGGTTGGGTGTTCGACCTTTGGCCGAACAGTCAGGACGTTTACACTTGGCATCATCTTGGCATGTGGGCGCTCATCATATTCTTGATGGTCCATATCTATGCCGCCGTCCGCGAAGACATCATGTCGCACCAGAACATCATCTTCTCGATGATCTCGGGTGTACGTCGGTGCCGCGATAACAGGGGAAGAGGAGCGGTGCCGACATGTTCAAAGCCAAGGCGCGTCCTTTTGCTCGGTATCGGCAACATTCTTTGGGCAGATGAAGGGTTTGGGGTGCGTGCCGTGGAAGAATTTCATCACCGCTACGCCGTACCCGATGAGGTCACAATCCTGGACGGTGGTACCCAGGGGCTCCACCTCGTGAACTATCTTCAGGAATCCGACCGCCTGATCGTATTCGACGCGATCGATTATGGCCTGGAGCCTGGTCAGTTGAAGCTCGTGCGCGACGAGGAGGTGCCGCGTTTCACCGGCGTTAGGAAGATGAGCCTTCATCATACCGGATTTCAGGAAGTTATCAGTGCGTGTGACCTGCTCGGGGATTGCCCGAAACATCTCGTGTTGATCGGCTGCCAGCCGCTTGATCTCGATGACTGGGGTGGGCCCCTGACGTCGGACGTGCGTAATCAGATCGGCCCTGCGGTCGAGCTTGCCAGATTTATTCTGGTGGAGTGGGGCGTGCAGGTGACGCCGCGCATCACACCGTTACGGGAATCTGAATGGTTGCTCGCCAATGGTATCGATCACCAGCGTTACGAAGTGAGAGCGCGGACATAAACGGCGAGCGAGTTGTCGGAGACATCGCAGATGTGTCTTGGTTTGCCAATGACGATTATCGAAACCGACGGTATCTCTGCGCTTTGCGAGTTTCGTGGAAAGCGCCGTCGCGTCTGGGTGTTCTTGCTCTCCCGTCCGATTGCCTGCGCCAAGGTGCTTGTCCATGTCGACACTGCGATCCGGCTCTTGGATGATGAAGAGGCGCAGCTAATTGGCGATGCTATTGAAGGCATCGGCGCAGCGCTCAACGGCGAGGATTGCGACCGCTTCTTCGCCGACCTGATTGACCGCGAGCCGACGTTGCCCGTGCATCTACGGCTCGATCAGGCCTCTGGTCACCTTCGACTTCCTAATACGAGCCACGAGACAAGCACCGACCTTAAGAAAACGACTGTGAAGCTGGAAGACGATCCTGTGATCCATAAGATCATTGTCAGTCGTTCATGATAGCGATCGTTCCAACTAAAAACGGCCTCGTAGAATAACTGATCTGCTCAGATCTGGAGGACTGATGGAATTCCGCCTCGCACGACGCGACTGGTCCGTGCCCGATATCACTGCTCTTCGTTCTCCAGTCGTGTCCGATGAGGGTGCGGTGGCAGTGTTGATCCCGCACGCCTTGCCGAGGCGCCCGGCGTTCGCCTCGTTCTGCCTGAGTTGAACATGACTTTCGGAGGGTAGGTGCATGGCGTGGTTGTTGCGTGCAAGGCCAAGAAGGAGCTCGGTCAGCGCTATGGGCTGCGCGTGCGACCATAATGAACTGTCTCACCAAGGGAGAAACACTCGGATTGATCGCAAAATCCAGAACTGGTCGATTTATATCGTCCGCATAGCCAAGCTGACCAGGCGACCGCTCCGAGGCTCGACCGCAGGCGTAAAAACAATCGTCGCGTACTATAGGTCACACGGTGTCCGACTATGAATGCGGATTTCTTGACAGCGGCTGAAGACAAGGAGCCGCCGATGCGCGCCGAGGAAAGTCGGGACGCGGCGGGGGGCAGCCGGAGCGCCGCGGACTCCTTGGTGGGGCTTGCCATGCTCGATGGTGCCGGGCTCGCGAAGAGCTGCCCGAATGTTGTCGAGCTCTTGTCGAAGATCGCTGAAGCCATCGCAAGCCAGAAGGCAGATGCGCCCACGCAGCTGTTCCGGCTTGACGATCTCAATCATCTCGAACGCGAGCTCCTCGCTGACGTGATCGGTGAAGGTGAGGTGGCCGGCGTCGTCGCGCTGCCGGGTGGATCGCTGGTGCAGATCCAGGAAGCGGTACTTGCAGGCCTATGGCGCGTGCGGATTGAGACCGACTCTCTCCACGAGTATCTCGAGGTCGGAGCGATCCCGGAGATCGTGAAACGGGCGGCCGCGGATTTGACAGCCGCGAATTTTGAGATCGGCCAGCCGCCGGAGGGCGCCATGAACGTGCTGCCGGTGCTCGCCGAAATCCAGGAGCGGGCACCTGCCTGGCGGCCCGGCATGCACTCTCTGATCATCAACTTCACGCTGCTACCGATGAGCCCGGTCGACATGAGCTTCCTGCAGGAGACGATCAGGAACGGACCAATCCAGCTGGTCTCGCGCGGCTATGGTACCTGCCGCGTGCACGCGACCGGAATCCGCAATGTCTGGTCGGTGCAGTTCCTCAACGCCATGGACACCATCATCCTCGATACGCTCGAGGTCGGCGGCGTGCCGACGGTGGCGGTCGCGGCCGACGAGGATTTCGAGGATTCGGCTAAGCGGCTCAGGGAAATTATAGAGGTCTATTTCAATTGAGCGGGAGTGATAATTTCGGCGTGCGGCAGGATGTTACTGAGCTCGCGCGGCTCGAATGCAGCATGTGCTGGACCGTCTATGACCCCCTCGGCGCGCCCGCGACAAGTGCGTTCGACGACCGTAACTTCCTGCGCGGTGTACTGACGGAGTAGCGCGGATGAGCCTGGCCCTCCGCAACGAGATCGACATCACGGTGTGGCTCGCGGGGGGCTCGATCGCCGACGTTGCGATCCTGCCGCGCAGCCGGCCGCCCGTCATGCGCCTGTTTGCGGGCAGGCCGGCATCGTCAGTGCTCTCAGCGCTGCCTCGGCTGTTCTCGCTTTGCCTGGTCGCGCAGCAGGTGGCCTATCTGTCGGCCGCCGAAGCTGCGCGGGGTGAAGGCGCCACCGTAAAGACGGTGCAACGCCGTGTCACCGCAATCGTTGCAGAACGATTGACTGAATTGGTGCGCGGCCTGTTCGTCGGGCGGCTTGCGCTTGACGGCACCAGCGCTGCGGCCGTGCGCGCGGTGATGCAAGCGGCCACAGTTCTTGGCGGCGTCGCCAGCGAAGGCGATAGGGGGGTAGCAATGCGCGAGGCGGTGTCGCAAATCAGGTCCGCGCTGACCGAGCTCGGGATCTTGCGCGAAATTCAGTCACCGGAACCAGGCCGTGCACCGGCGGCGACGCGTCTTACGAGCTTCGATGGTGGGCCGCTGTCGCTTCCGACTATCGAGCAGTCATTCCTGTCTGCTGCTGATGACCTGGACGTCGTTGGGCGGTTGCTCATCGAGGGCGCGAGCTTTTCCGGCGCGCCCGAACTTCACGGTCGCATTCCGGAGACAGGTGTCTGGGCCCGCAGGGCCGGACGCGAGCAGATTGTGCCGCTGGATTCTGGTCCAGCCGAGCGCCTCAAGGCGCGCGTCGCCGAAGTGGCTCGTCTCTTCGCCTGGCTTGACGGCGCCGAGGGGGATCTCGAAGACGGCGTTATCGCCAGCTATTCCCTCGGTACCCGCAGGGGCGCGGCCGCGGTCGAATGTGCACGCGGCCGACTCTACCATGCGATCGAGCTCGACGACGAGGACCGGATCGTACGCTTTGAATTACTGGCGCCGACCGAATGGAATTTCCACGCTCGTGGGCCGCTGGTCCAGAGCCTCAAGGGCTCGCTGCTCGGCGCCGGCCCGCGCGGACAGGACGCGGTTCGTACCCTCGTCGGGTCGTTTGACCCTTGCGTCGGCTTCAGCCTCAACTTCCACGAGGTCGGCCGTGCATGAGATGGCGCTGTGCGAGGGCATCATTGGAATCGTTGAGGAAGAGGCGCGAAATCGCTCGTTCTCGCGGGTGAAGGCCGTGTGCCTCGAGATCGGCGCGCTCAGTCACGTCGCACCGGAGGCAATCAAATTCTGCTTCGAGGCCGTCGCTGTGCGGACCATCGCGCAGGGCGCAAGGCTCGAGATCATCGCGACGCCGGGGATCGCATGGTGCATGGCTTGTTCGAAAAGCGTCGAGATCAAGCAACGTTACGAACCGTGTCCATCCTGCGGCAGCCATCAATTGCAGGTGACCGGCGGTGAGGAAATGCGCGTGAATAAACTGGAGGTCGCCTGATGTGTACGGTCTGCGGTTGCAACGACGCCAAGACGTCTATCGAGTACGTTCGTGATGAACATCACGAGCATGACCACGATAGCCGTCATCACCATCATGCACACCAGCATGATCATCCTCACCATCACCACGAGGCCGGATTCCACGATCATGTGCACGACGATGCGGGGCTTCTCGATTGCAGCGCCAAGGCCGCGGGCCAGCAGATCGCGGGCATGAGCAGCGACCGTATCATCCAAGTTGAGCGCGACATTCTCGGCAAGAACGACCGCCTCGCCGCCGAAAACCGTGCCCGCTTCCGCGCCGACGACGTACTTGCTTTCAACCTTGTCTCGAGCCCCGGCGCCGGCAAGACTTCGCTGCTGGTCCGCGCCGTGTCCGAGTTGAAGCACAGCTTTCTAATCGGCGTGATCGAAGGTGATCAGCAGACCTCCCACGATGCAGAGCGCATTCGCGCCACTGGCGTGCCGGCCATCCAGGTCAACACCGGAAAGGGCTGTCACCTCGATGCCGCCATGGTCGGTGAGGCCTATGAGCGGCTGCGCCCGCTTAACGGCGGCATTCTCTTCATCGAGAACGTCGGCAACCTTGTTTGTCCCGCGGCGTTCGATCTCGGTGAAGCCTGCAAGATCGTGGTGCTCTCGACCACGGAGGGCGAGGACAAGCCGCTGAAATACCCGGATATGTTCGCCTCCTCTTCGTTGATGCTGATCAATAAGATCGATCTCGCGCCGGTGCTCGATTTCGATCTCCCCAGAACCATCGAATATGCGCGGCGTGTCAACCCAAGAATTGAGGTGCTAACAGTGTCGGCGCGCACCGGTGAAGGGTTTCCGGCCTTTTATGTTTGGATCCGCAGGCAGGCGGCCAAGGTAGGGCCGACCGCGGCGGCTGCGGCGGAATGACGATGGTCGGCGAAGCCACAGTGCGCGATGGACAACGGCTGCGCCTGCATGTGCGCGGCGCCGTGCAGGGCGTCGGCTTTCGTCCCTATGTCTATGGTCTGGCCAGGCGCTATCGCCTCGGCGGCTTCGTAGCCAATGATCCGCATGGCGTCGTCATCGAGGTCGAGGGCGCGCGCACATCAGATTTCGTGACCGCGCTACCGCTCGAAAAGCCGCCGCTGGCGCGGATCGACGAGATTTCGGTGCAGCCGATCAGCGCGGCGGCGAGCGAGGAGTTCTGCATTCGCGCCAGCGAGCAGGGCAGGGTGTCGACGCGGATCGTCGCCGACGCCGCAACCTGCCCGGAGTGCCTGGGCGAGCTGTTTGATCCGGCCAGCCGCTTCCATCTCTATCCCTTCATCAACTGCACCCATTGCGGTCCACGCTACACCATCACCGAGCAGCTGCCATATGACCGTGCGGCCACCGCAATGAAGCGCTTTGTCATGTGTGAAGCCTGTGCCGCGGATTATGCCGATCCCAACAGCCGCCGCTTCCACGCCGAGGCGATTGCCTGCCCGCAATGCGGCCCGAGGCTTAGCCACGCCGTCGCGGAGATCGCGGCCGCAATTGCCGTGGGCAAGATCGTCGCGATCAAGGGTCTGGGCGGCTATCAGCTGATCTGTGATGCACGCGACGACGAGACCGTAAAGCGCCTGCGGAAGCGCAAGCAGCGCGATCAAAAGCCCTTCGCCGTCATGGTCGGCTCAATAGACTTGGTTGCCGAGATCGCCTCTGCCGATGCTGCCGAGCTGGCGTTGCTCCAGACGCAACAGCGGCCGATCGTGCTGATGACGTCGCGTCATCGTCTCGCGCCTGCGATCGCGCCGGAGCTGTCGCGGGTCGGGGTTATGCTGTCGGTTATGCCATTGCACCATTTGATTTTCGATGCCCTGAATTCGGGCCATCCGCGGGACGGCAATAGCTGGACGATCGTCACAACCAGCGCCAATCTCAGCGGCGAACCGCTGCTGACCGACAACGACCAGGCGACGCGGCGCCTCGCCGGCATCGCCGATCTCATCGTCACCCATGACCGCGACATTGTCATTCGTGCGGACGATTCCGTCGTATCGGTCGTGGCGGGGCGCACGCAGTTCATTCGCCGCGCCCGCGGTTATGTTCCAGAGCCCGTGCGCCTCGTGCGATCCGTGCCGTCGATCCTTGCGGTCGGCGGTACCCTGAAATCGACCGTAACAGCGACGCGCGGCGACGAGGCCTTTGTCTCCCAACACATCGGCGATCTCGATACTGCGGAGGGGGTCCGCTTCTTAGAAGAAGCGGTGCATCACCTGCTTTCAACGCTCGATGTCGAGCCGATCGTCGTCGCGCATGACCAGCATCCAAACATCGCTTCGACCCGTTTTGCCGAAGCGAGCGGGAGGAGGTTGCTCGCGATTCAGCATCATCATGCCCATGCAGCGTCCGTGATGGCCGAACATCGCGTCGAAGGGCCTGTGCTGGCTCTGGTGCTCGACGGGTTCGGCTATGGCGGCGACGCCGGCAATTGGGGTGGTGAGTTTCTGCTGTGCGAGCGCGCGCGCTTCCGCCGGCTCGGACATCTCGCGCCACTCAAGATGCCCGGCGGCGACCGCGCCGCGTGCGAGCCGTGGCGGATGGCGGCGAGCGTGCTACACGGCTTGCAGCGCGGCGAGGAGATTCCGCGCCGCTTTGCCGCGCAGCCGCAAGCGACCCATCTGTCCGCCTTGCTGGATCAGCGCGACGTGCCGAAGACGACGAGCGCCGGCCGGCTATTCGATGCGGCGGCAGGACTGCTTCGGCTTTCCGTGGTGCAGAGCTACGAGGGCGAGGCGGCGATGAAGCTGGAAGCGCGTGTTCGCCAGCCCCGCGTTGCCTGGGATGGCTGGGTGATCGAGAACGGCGTGCTCTCACTGTCCACGTTGCTCGAACGGCTAGCGAGCGATGCTCTCGATCCGACCGACGGCGCCGCACTGTTCCACGGCACGTTCTCCGCCGCCTGTGTTGACTGGATCGTTCGCATGGCGCGGGAGACCGGCATCATGACCGTCGTCTTGAGCGGTGGCTGCTTTGTCAATGCGATCCTGAGTGCCCAGATCGAGCGGGGCTGCCTCGCAGCCGGTCTCGCGCCGCTGCTGCCCCGCCAGGTGCCGCCCAATGATGGCGGCCTGAGCCTGGGGCAGGCCTGGATTGCCGCGCTCCAACTCATCGAACCCCAAGGCCTGGAAGGAACCGCCTGATGTGTCTTGCCATACCTGCAGCGGTAACCAAAATCTTGCCTGACGAGATGGCCGTCGTCTCCATCGATGGCGTCAGCAAGGAAATTTCCATCGCCCTGATCGAGGATCTCGCCGTCGGCGACTACGTGATCATTCATGTCGGTTATGCGCTCACCAAGATCGACCCCGAGGAAGCCAGACGCACATTGGATTTGTTGCGCGAGCTCAGCGCCGAGTGACAGGGAGCCGTCCAATGAAATATGTCGATGAGTTTCGCGACAAGGAGATCGCGCTGGGGCTGGCGAAAGCGATCCGCGCCGAGGTCGATCTGGCAAGACCCTATCGCTTCATGGAATTTTGCGGCGGCCATACACACACGGTCTCGCGCTATGGCCTCGAGGACATGCTGCCGAACAACGTGCGGATGATCCACGGCCCCGGCTGCCCGGTCTGCGTGCTGCCGGCCGGGCGTATTGACATGGCGATCCATCTCGCGATGCGACCCGAAGTCATACTGTGCGTCTATGGCGACCTGATGCGTGTGCCGGGTTCCCAGGGCGCCTCGCTGCTCAAGGCAAAGGCGCGCGGCGCGGATGTCCGCATGGTGTATTCCACCATCGATGCGATCCGGATCGCAGAGGAGAACCCCGCGCGCGAGGTCGTGTTCTTCGCCATTGGCTTTGAGACCACCACGCCGCCGACGGCTATCATGATACGTCTGGCCGAAAAGAAGCATCTCTCGAACTTTAGCGTGTTTTGCAACCACGTGCTGACGCCGCCAGCGATGCAGAATATTCTGGAGAGCTCCGATATCCGCAATATCGGCGGCGTCGAGATTGACGGCTTTATCGGGCCAGCCCACGTCTCGGTCATCATTGGCACGACGCCTTACGAGTTTATCGCGGAGGAGTTTGGCAAGCCGATCGTGATCACCGGTTTCGAGCCGCTCGACATGATGCAGGCGATCCTAATGCTTGTCCGGCAAGTCAACGAGCACCGCCACGAAGTAGAGAATCAGTATCGCCGCGCGGTGATCCGCGACGGCAATCTGCGCGCTAAGGAGGAGGTCTCCACCGTTTTCGAGCTGCGAGACCGGTTCGAATGGCGCGGACTCGGTCGAGTGCCCTACGGCGGGCTGAGGCTGAAGCCCGCTTACACCAAATACGACGCGGAGCTGCGCTTCGGCATGCGCGAGCTGTGCGTTGCCGACGATCCGGCCTGTGAATGCGGCGCCATCCTGCGCGGGATAAAGAAACCTGTGGATTGCAAGCTGTTCGGGACGGTCTGCACGCCCGTAACGCCCATGGGATCCTGCATGGTCTCCTCGGAAGGCGCCTGCGCCGCTCATTGGACCTATGGCCGTTTCCGCGATCATCAGCAGAGGCCGGTGTCATGAGGGGTCATCAGTGCAAGCTCGACATCAAGAACGGCTGCATCGACCTCTCTCATGGCTCCGGCGGCCGCGCGATGGCGCAGCTAATTTCGGGACTGTTCCACGAGGCCTTCGGCAATGAATGGCTGGCGCGCGGCAATGATCAGTCGGCCTTCGACGTCGGCGGCGGGCGCATGGTGATGACGACCGATGGCTACGTCGTCTCGCCGCTGTTCTTTCCGGGCGGAAATATCGGTTCGCTGGCCGTGCACGGCACGGTCAACGACATCGCAATGGCAGGGGCGCGGCCGCTTTACCTGTCCGCGAGCTTCATTATCGAGGAGGGGTTTCGTTTCTCCCACCTCAAGATGATCGCCGAGTCCATGGGGGAAGCGGCGCGATCGGCCGGCGTCCACATCATCACTGGCGACACCAAGGTGGTCGAGCGCGGCAAGGCAGACGGCCTGTTCATCTCGACAGCTGGCGTCGGTGTGGTGCCTGACGGGCTCGATCTCTCTGCGGAAAACGCGCGCGTCGGAGACCGCGTGCTGATCTCGGGCACGCTCGGCGATCATGGCATTGCCATCATGTCCAAGCGGCAGAACCTCGCCTTTGAAACCGACGTCATGTCGGATTCGGCGTCGCTGCACGACCTCGTCGTGAAGATGGTTGAGGCGGGAGGCCACGGCATCCGCCTAATGCGCGACCCCACGCGCGGCGGGCTTGCCGCGACCCTGAACGAGATCGCCCAGCAATCCGACCTCGGCTTTCGCTTGCAGGAAGAGGCAATCCCAGTGAAGCCGGACGTGGCGGCGGCCTGCGAGCTCTTGGGGCTCGATCCGCTCCATGTCGCCAATGAAGGTAAGCTGGTTGCGATCGTGTCGCCCGAGGTCGCCGATGCCGTGCTCGCTGCCATGCGGGCGCATCCGCTCGGCTGCGATGCCGCCGAGATCGGCGAGGCAATCGCCGATGACCATCATTTCGTGCAGATGGCGACCAGCTTTGGCGGCGGCTGCATCGTTGACTGGCTGTCGGGCGAGCAACTGCCACGCATCTGCTGAGGCTCAAGCTTGCAAAGATCGGAACGTCGCTGTCACACAGGATCGACTAGGGAAGGTTGGTCCGTGGCCTGGACTCGGCCGCGCGCGGCACGAAAGTATCTTCGTAGCGACCCGTGTCGCCGATATGATTGCAAATGCCACAGTAAGAAGCAGGAGCGTACGCAATCGAAGAAGTTATTCCAGAGGCTGTATGGCAATTGTGAAGAAGCTCATTACCTCCTGCGTTGAATGTATTGACGCGCAAAGACCCGGTGTCTCGCTAGACAGCTACCCGCAAAGCTCTCAAACTTGAGTTTCGTTATTCGCGCCGCAAGGCAGCAAACCGTCGGCAAATCGCGCCGGAAAACTGCACTTCTTCCCGGCAATAGCAGGATTATTGCGACAAATTCGAATAATCATTTGATGTATCAGGCGGTCGACCGGACCAGCCAGGACAGTCACTTTCCCCTCTTGCCGTGCAATCGAGGGCTGTATGATGAATAATCATGACCTTGTTTCCAGCAGCCTGCTGGCGCTAACCGCGACAGGCCTTGCGCTACTCTGCTCGAGCCTGCTAGCCTTTGCCTTCATTTGAAATCAACGTTCGCGCCTTGCTGCTTCACGTTTGGGCCCCCGCAAACGGTCGCTAGCTTGCTAAGATCAACAGAACGCAAATCGGATCCATTAGCTTGTAGGAAATCAAGTCAGACGAGGGTCCCATGCGCCATCATCTCCTGTTTGCTGTTGCGCTCGCAGTCCCCACCTTGGTTTTCGCTCAGGCAGGTTCGATCGCCGCTCCGCAGGATCGTTCGGGATACATTCCCCCGGCTCAACAAGACCTTTACTGCCTGCAAGGGCGTATCTGGGGATACCCAGGTAATTGCCAGTTCTCGAGCTATGGCCAGTGCATGACCACCGCGTCCGGCACAGACGCCTATTGCGGTATTAATCCGGTCTACGCTTTCGAGCGCCGCAGATCGCGATCACCTGATGGCTTCGCGAGGCCAGGATATTAAGGCGAATCCTAGGGTGAGCGTTGAAACCTCGAGGTGCTGATCCAGGAAAGAGAAGAATCGACAAGTGGTCGCAGCGCTCCTCATCGGTCTCGCCGCGGCGTGCCCGAGCGGCAGCGGTTGAGACGCTGAGGTCCACCGGCACAGGTGAGCGCCTTCATGCTCAAGCACGGTCGCACCTGTTCCCGCAAGACTCCCTTGATACGGCTGTGGTAGCCGTTTCGTGCAGTTCGACGTGAGCGAACTTGGAGGTTCGGTCGATCGCCACGAACATGTGGAGCCTACCCTGTTCGGTCCGCACTTGGCGATATCGATGTGGAAGAAACCGATCGGGTTGCTCTTGAACTTCTTCCTTGCCGGTCTGTCGCCTTCGACGTCCGGCAGTCGGCCTAAACCGTGGCGCTGCAGACAGCGGTGCAGTGATGAGCGCGTCAGATCTGGGATGGTCGGCTGCAGCGCATAAAGGCAGTCATCAAGCGGCAATAGCGTGTAGCGCCGGAAGGCAACGATGACTGCCTCCTCTTCGACTGACAGTACCGTTGATCTGGCGTGCTTGGGGCCGGTCGGGAGGTCGGCGACCGAGGTCTGCTTATTCCACTTGGCGACTTCTGGTTGATGCCGCAGCGCTTTGCCAGTGTCCTCAGTTTCGCTTGACTATGCTGTATCGCTCGACGGATCGCCTCTGTCGTCGTGGCGCTCCCATGAAGAACCTGGTCCATAGGCATCCTATGATTCGGTAGACAAGGATGCCCCATCAAAACCTGGGATCGAACATTTAGGACGCCGTCGCCGCCGAAAAGGATCCGTCAGCACCAGCACCACCACCAGCAGGTGCTGACGCTGAACAGGCCGAGGCATTGATGCGTGCGGGCACCTCGATGGGCGGCGCGCGGCCTAAGGCTACTGTCGAGGACGAGGATGCCCTTTGGCTCGCGAAATTCCCGCATCGCGATGATCGCTGGAATAACCCGCGGGTCGAACACGCCATGCTAACCCTTGCTCGCGAGTGCGGGATCTCGTGTGCGGAGAGCCAGATGACCACAATCGGCGACAAGGATGTTGTCCTGATCAAACGGTTCGATCGGAATAGGGCCGAAAAAGGCTACCTCCGCAGCAGGATGGTGAGCGCCTTGACGCTGCTCGATGCGGATGACACACCCGACACTGTCGATAAGCGTCAGAAATGGTCATATCTTCTGCTGGCGGACGAAATACGACGAGCCGAATCCGGAAGTCAGTCGAAGGATCTGCCAGAGTTGTTTCGGCGGGTGTGCTTTAACGCCCTTATCTCCAACACCGACGATCATCCACGTAACCATGCCATCTTGGCAAAGGACCAGGCATGGTCGCTGTCACCGGCATACGACCTCACTCCGAACCCGATGATTGCATTAGAGCGCCGGGACTTGGCGATGGCGTTCGGCAACTGGGGACGATACGCCAACCGGGTCAACTTGCTGTCGCAGTGCGAGCGTTTTCTCTTGTCAAGAGAAGACGCTACGGCAATTGTTGACGGCATGAAAGCGACCATCGGGGAGGCCTGGTATCGAATCTGCAGGCAAGTTGGCGTCAGCGAGCGGGATTGCGAACTGATCCGCAGCGCGTTCGCTTACGAAGGGTTCGGTTACGATTTGGAGGATCCGACGATCGCAACCGATGACGCCGAAGAGCTGCCGACCACCCGTCCTCGCTAAGCAATCGGAAACGCTGGAAGCGCGAATATCGCAGGTCTCATTAGGCGGGCGCCACGAAGCTCCGCTCGATGAGCTCCTCTTGTCTTGAGACAAGGCCTCAAATATTGGCAGGGCCAGAGGTATTTGAAGGTCCGAGTTGCCCGATGATATCTGAGTAGCGGCCGGCTTTTTCGACGCGTCGGACCAACTGCACCGGGATTGGTAGCTTGCTTCTAACGGTTCGAAACGCTTCATAGGTTCGCTTATCGACGTTGGTGACGTCGGCATAGGCGGCCAGCTGCCGAGGTGCGCATCGTTCAGGTCGCTTCCCTTCCACTGCTTGCCCTCCGGCCGGAACTGCCCGATTCCGGCTTGAACCACTCGCGCCAGCAGTCGACGTTCGGAAATCGCAAGCGCGAAAAGCAACTTCTTCAATTCAAACATTCTCCGTGCCCGATACTGGAGGCGCGACTACGCCTTCTTCTTAAACTTGCGATCAAACGCTTGTTCAACCCGTAATGCACGAAACGGAGCGCGGCCGGTAACTCAGCCTGGCGTCGCTTGCAGGGCATAACCGGTTTAATCGGCTGCCGCCCGACCGACCTCAGTGCAGCGAAGCAGTTGCGTGGCGTGCTTGCGATGAAATCCGGTGATGACGATGAGCTCAGCGAAAATCCGCGCTTCTGCGCACGGTTCGACGATCTGTAGCTCTCGCTGACAGTCGCCGTTAGCTCCTTGCGCGTCGCCTGCTCAATCGCCCCGTCGTCGCCCCGACCGCCCGTTTCGCACGAGGAGTAAATTATTCGAGGCAAGGACGCGCTATTCAGGAACATTTCTGGCGAGGTAATGCGGGAAGCAACCCCTTGAATCGCACGTAGCGTTAAATTGTACAGTCTCAACTGGGTGAGGGGCCTGACCACGCAAAAGCTCTCCAATGACTAACAAGGATTGCGAGTGTCTCAACTCTTAGACTCACGCCGCACGGATCTCGTCAGTTGCGAAAAGCAGGGCGGTTTTTGGGCGGCTCCGCCCGTTGGACAGCGTCAACAGACTACTAGCGTTTGATGAACGAAAATAGGAGCAAGACGCCCCGCATGTCGAGCCTCGAACCAATTGGACGGAGCATAGCTTGAACACGGAGGCCGTCGATGTTTGACGCAGCACTACGTGGCTTGATCGATAACGTAAAGAGCGGATCTATGGATCGCCGAGCCTTCGTCCAGCGCATGATATGCTTCGGTATCACCCCGCCGATGGCAACGCAGATCCTCGCCATCGGTGGCGTAGCCACAGCCGAGGCCCCATCAACCTACAAACCAACCAAACGCGGCGGTGGTGGACCGCTGAAGATGTTGTGGTGGCAAGGACCAACCCTGCTCAACCCCCACCTTGGAACGAGCATGAAGGACCAGGATGGCTCGCGCCTCTTCTATGAACCGCTCGCCTGTTGGGATCCGGATGGCAACCTCCAACCCGTTCTTGCCGCGGAGATACCCTCGATCCAGAACGGAGGGCTCGCGCCCGACGGCAAGTCAGCGACATGGAAGCTTAAGCCCGCGGTCAAATGGCACGATGGCAAGCCCTTTACCGCGGACGATGTAGTTTTCAACTGGGAGTACGCCAAAGATCCTGACACGGCAGCCGCAACCATAGCAACATACCGCAACACAACGGTTGAACGGATTGATGATCTCACCGTCCGTATCCTCTTCAGTAAGCCGACTCCCTTCTGGGCCGACGCATTTGTCGGAACTCCCGGCGCCATCATTCCAAAACACTTGTTCGCCGATTATCGGGGCAACAAATCCCGCAATGCGCCGAACAATTTGTCGCCGGTGGGCACGGGCCCTTACAAATTCATCGAGTTCAAGCCCGGCGACCTCGTCCGCGGCGAGATCAATCCCGAATACCACATGACTGGCCGACCCCATTTCGACACAATCGAGATGAAGGGCGGAGGCGATGCCGTTTCGGCGGCACGCGCGGTGATCCAGACCGGCGAATATGACTTCGGTTGGAATATTCAAGTCGAAGACGACGTTCTGTTGCATATTGAAAAAGGTGGCAAGGGCAGGAGCATCCATGCGGTCGGCGCGGATGTTGAGTTCATCGCGTTGAACTTCACCGACCCTAAGACCGAGGCCGACCAAGAACGCTCCTCATTAAAGACCAAACACCCGCTGTTGTCGGATCCCGCGGTCCGCAAGGCGCTTGCGCTGCTCGTTGATCGGGAGACGATCAAGAAGGCCATTTACGGCCGCGCCGGCCGCACCACCGCTAATTTTCTTAATGGCCCCGAGCAGTTCGTTTCTAAGAATACCTCGTGGGAGTTCGGTATCGAAAAGGCTGCCAAGCTGCTTGACGATGCCGGGTGGAAACCCGGCCCGGACGGCGTTCGCGAGAAGGACGGAAGGAAGCTCAAACTGCTTTTCCAGACCTCGACCAACGGACCGCGCCAGAAGACTCAGGCCATCATCAAGCATGCCTGTCAGAAGGCAGCCATCGACGTGGAGCTCAAATCGGTCGTCGCATCCGTGTTCTTTTCGTCCGATGTTGCAAATCCGGACACTTACACAAAGTTTAATGCAGATATCGAATTGTTAGCGTCCCTAAGCACCCAGCCCGACCCGGAGAGGCGTATGCGTGCCTTTCATTCGCGCTACATTCCCAGCAAGGCGAGCAAGTGGCAGGGATTCAATATTCCGCGCTACGCGAGCCGCGATTATGATGCGGTGATCGATGATGCCGAGGTTGAAATCGATCCGGTTAAGCGCGCAGCCCTCTTCGTCAAGGCCAATGATATCCTCTGGCAGGACACTGTTCTCATCCCCGTGATTCACCGTATGAGGGTCGCCGCGTGCTCGAACACGTTGCGCCCGGTCATCAGTAGCTGGACGACTGACATTGACAATTTACACGATTGGTACCGAGAGGTCTGACTCAACGTCGCACAATCGAATTCAGGTCGCATCTAGAAACGCCTTGTTTGCAGGCTCCGACGTCGGCGCCGACCATTGTTCTTTGTCGATTTCGTCCCTGGTTTGATCGCCGAGTTCGCGTTCAGGGAAAGGTCGAGAAGGCTGATGATGTCGGTTTCCGCTGCTCTCTGCATGGATCGCAACAGATCGATTGCTGGAGGTTCCAGCATGGATCTTCGAGCGGACGGCATGCCCTGAGGCTGAGGTTTTGGCAGCTCGGCCATTTGTCAGCATGAGATGAAGCGGCTGCGTCAGCGCGAGCAAGAGAACAGAAAGCTGAAGCGGATTATCGCCGAAGATCGCGCAAGTACTGGACCCCCATCTAGCCTTCGGTCACTGATGAATCGCCGAATGCGTGTTGTCAATTCATCGACTGCGGTGCTCGCTACGTACGGAGGATTGCCGACGGAATGTCGGATCAGGTGAACGCCAATTTTCTTGCCACAAATCCTTGTTCGCGAAAAATCCCGACCTATTTCGGCTGCGCTAGCACTCGCAGCAAAGGAAGTCCTTTGCGTTTTCCAGACGGGGGCTCGTCAGCTTCTCGACAGCTGGCCCGAGTAGCATGAGAGAGCCGCCTTATTGCTCCTGACGGGGCGGTGGCTCGGGATGATTTTTCAGGCCCGTTCCTCCCAGAGACTGGCCCGGCTGCCGAAAGGTGGCCGGGGCTTTTTGGAGGGGGCGTCATGCCAAGAATTTCGGAGCCGCCGAACGGATTGCGGCCGCGGCGCTGGGTGTGGCGCCTCCGCAGGCCCATTCACGAAGTTGTCGTTGGCGTGAGGCCGTCCAACCGACGGGACGAGTAGCGCTGCAGGGCTTGGTGCCGGGGCGTCGTATTTTCTTTGTGTGCTGCTGGGGACCACTAGCGACCGCGGATGCTTGAAGAGTCCAATGATTCGAAGAAAGTTGACTGAATTTGAGAAGGCTCAAATTGTTGCTCAGCGCAGAGCAGAGCATCTGCGCCAGTTTTGGTTTTGGTCCAACGAAGTCGAAGTGATTGTGGAGGACTACACGGATGACGGAGGCAATCCTCGCGTGACCATCCGCGTAAAGAGTTGACAGAGAGCAACATATGAACCCTCTCGTCCGGCAGGATCCTGTTTCAGACCACGAGCAGTGATTGTTGGGTAGACGATGAGGGCTAAGGGTCGGCACAGGCGCCTGCCCGAACCGCCGGTCGCGTATGGTCGCTGGTGACCGATGCAACGCCCATAGAGACGCAAAGCCGGCGCGGCGGCGCCTGAAATCCTCGCCCGCTGATATGCTGAGGCAGAAAAACATGTAGCCTTGAACGCTGGGATCGAAGCCACGTAGACTGGTGCTAACATCCTCGTTAACCGCCGAAGATGTGTCCTGTCGCTTTGTCAGAGGACGCAATGAGCCGGTCCGGGCAGGAGACAAAACAGATAAACACCGCACCAAGTTGCAGTCTTGTGACGGTTATCTCGCTTCCCGGAAACATGCGTGTGCCGAATTAGAACTATGAGGACGTTGCGGCGCATCTAGGGCGTCGCCTCTTTACGTTTATATTGTCGGATCCACGTAGCTGTCTGCTGAAGTCCGCCGAACCCGAAGAAGTGCGCTCGCAAGGATCGCAATTCAACCGTGCTTTCCATTTGATGCAAGAGTCGATCAATTAGCTCCCGCGGCTCATAACCGACGGCAAGACGGCTTAATCTATGACCTTGAGCGCGCAATGCTTGAGCAGAGTTTGATACGCCACATAAGAGCGCCAAACGCATGACGCTCTTTAGCGTGGTAGGGCCAGCCAAGCCGACGCGAACGTCATCTATTATTCCTCGCATCTGCAAACGACTGATATGGGCTGTTATGTCGTCTGGCTCGAAACAAAACTGGCTCACCACCCACGGCGTCATCCCTTGCCGAGCGGTCAACGAAACCTTTTGATCGAGTTCGCCATCTAGCACATCGGTCGGGATGTGCGGATGGGGCTGCGGATAGGTGGCGAAGCCAATACGTTCAAACCCATAGCGAGCGAATAGGCCCGTCTCAAGCGCCGCTCGACTGGAGGGAAACGGTCCGACGACGCGCGCAACGTCGCCCGCCAGCAACAATGCTCGATCGACGCCGGCCTCCTGCAGTCGAACCAGCGTCGTCTCGAGCTGATCATGGCTTTCGTATCTACGTGCAACCACGTGAGGTACCGGAACGAAGCCCGATGCCCTGAGCTCTAGCGCTCTTGCAACCAACGTCTCTTGCGGCTCTCCTGATATATTCGCAAGGTATATCTCTGTCCCGGGCGAAAGGACTCGCCTCGCTATCTCAACAGCGCGAGCATCGCCCGGTGTGATTTCGATGGAGTACTGACCGAGCAATTGCTGGCAAGCGTCCCCCTCGTGGCAAGCTTGGGCCCTTGACTCGGTCATGAACTTGTCCTTTTCGGCTGTAACGCGAGCGCACGGCAATCTTCGGCCAGAGGCTCGACGTCACCAGCCGGGTCTTTTAAGGTTGGAAGCGAGCGGAAAGGTCCCGCGCCTCAGCGGGGGACTGAACTATTTTAATGGTTGGTGGTTTCGAGAGATGACGTAGGACTCGTCCCAGAACCAGAGTCCATTATGCTTGCGCAAGATCTCCTTGGTGCATGCCAAGTACCGATCGTCCGTCATTGCCCGGGCCAGTCGATCGTCCTCAATCTGTGCCACGTAGCTGGCGTTATTCCAGGCCGCGAACATTGTTGACGTCCCGATGGACGTGGCGTCCGCGTCAATTTCGTTGGGCAACGTATACATCACGTACTTGAATCTAGACTGCTTATCGGTCAGCGCATTGAAGTTGTACTGGCGTGCCTCATGCCCCATCGCGACCTTCGTTTCGCGCAAGATATCTCGTCGATCGTTTGCGAAGGGCTGTTCCCCTGGCCACACGCTCTGAATGATTTCCAGGCCTGGATCATTGCCGCACGAATGAATGCCGACCAATCGACCTCCCGGAGCAAGTGCGAGCGCTAGTGGCGCAACGACCTTCTTTGCCTTGAACTCCGCCGACGCACGTGCCCGATAGGGCTGAGAGGCGATGACAAGATCGTAGTCCGCCACGATCGCGCTTTGCTTGGGGATGACCTGGTCCAACAGGAACCGGCAGCTCTGCAGATATAGCACCAGAACGACCGGGCGCTCATAGACCGGATTGCCGGATTTCTTGCTTACACTGGCCTTCCAATGTTGAGCTAGAAACGGCTCCAGATCATTGATCTGGCGCTCGTACTCGGCCGCAGTCCGTCCGGTCAGGGCGACTTCATGCCAGACGAGCCTGGATGTCGATGAAGCCGAGCTTGGCGAAAGATATGGGGCTTCGTGATAGTAAAGGTTGGTCAGGACGACGACCATAGCCGGGTGCTCGTGAAACCGGTCAGGTAACTTCTCGAGCGTCAAGCGAATGTCTTCAAGGCTGATCTCCTTCCCAACGACGTAGTATGGCAAATGCTCGTAGCGTTGATGCATTGAACGCAGCACGCGGGCCAGCACCGTCCCGTCACCAACGCCCGCATCAAAGACCCGCACAGCAGGCGGACGTGGATGAATCTGATCGAGTTCGAGCGCTATTCGTTCTGATACAACGCGCTTCTCGCTGCACGTGTTGACAAACATCAGGTACTTTTGCCGATTGTCGTAGAATCGAAAGCTTTTCTCGGGTTCAGCTTCTTTGATCGCTTGAACCTCAGTGTGCGCAAACTCAGTTCGTGCAACGGGTGACACGTCAACCTCTTTCTTCATGATCCTAGCATTTCTTTCGTGACGTCGCTGAACCCTCGATAAGGCACGGCTCAAGGGCGAACCTCCGCACGAGACCATTGAGCGTGATCGACGATTCTTGAACGAGCTCGAGGTCTGCTTTGTGCGTCGGCCTGTAAGCCCCACATTTGTGATAGCTTCCAAAATGGCAGCGCTTGGCTTCCGGAATAAGCGGCTGGAGAAGCGTTCTCATTGCTCTTGCCAAGAGGGGGCGCAAACTTTCCAAACGTTGCTGACGCAATCGGAGCTAAGCGGGTAAGCAATTGCGCAGCGGCAAAAGGGGACCAGCCGAGCCTCTGACAATCAGAAACCACAGCCCTCGAAGCGATCAACGCGAAGAGTTCAACCTGGCAAAATCGCCCCCTTCGTATTTGCTTAGAAACTCGTCAATCGTCAACTTGCGGAAATCTGGCAGCGTCGCCTGCAGGGCTTCATGATCCCAGTCCCACCAGGCCAGCCTGGCGAGCCTCCCGGCGATGTCGTCCGAGAACCGCCGCCTGACGGGGCGGGCCGGATTACCAGCGACGATCGTGTAGGCCGGCACGTCCTTGGTAACGATTGCACCGCCCGCAACCACAGCACCAGTGCCGACGTTGCGGCCGGGAAGTACGATTGCGCCGTGACCTATCCAGACATCGTGGCCGATGTGGACCTGATGCTGCCTCCGCCAATCGAAGAATTCTGCCTCGTCACTCTCGCCGGGAAAATAGGCGCTCGCCCGATGGATGAAATGCGACTGACTCGCGCGGTGCATCGGATGGTAGCCGGGGTTGATGCGCGTCATTGCCGCCATCGAGCAGAACTTTCCTATCGTAGTGTAGGTGATCTGGGAATCGTTTTCGACGTAGGAATAATCGCCCATCGCCACTTCTCGCAAGCTCGTGCGCACCGACCTCGCAGTACGCGCCGAGTTTGGTGCGTGCATCAGAACGCCGAGGTGGACGGTTGGTTGGACTGAGAGGGTTCTTGTGGCCATAGTTGCTCCGCAAGTTGAACGGTGAGCACTGGTCTGAACGGGATGATCACGATTTCGGGACGGATCGAGACTGTCTTGCTGATATCCGGGATGCTGGCGACCTCCAGCATCGTCGGCCGCGGGCCCGCGCCGGCATGACCTCAGTCCGTCTCGAAAACACTATCGGCGAGGAGATCAGTTGGATTCCGCTCTGCCACGATCTGTCCCTTCTGGACGACCAGCGCTCGGCCGACCAGCGAGGCCAAGAAGCTCAGATCCTGATCGGCAATGATCATGGCCGTCTTTTCCGACCGCTGAATCGACAACAGCAATTCGGCGATTTCGTCGGTCACCGAAGGCTGAACTCCCTCTGTCAATTCATCAAGCAGAAGAAGTCGTGGAGAGCGAACCATGGCGCGCGCCAGGGCCAGCAACTGCCGCTCGCCTCCACTCAACGCCCCGCTGGGGCGCGCAAGAAGCTTTTCGAGTCTCGGAAAGAGACACAATATCTCGGCAATCGGCTTTGCGTTGGCGGATCCGGGCATCATGCCCGCAAGCAACAAGTTCTCCTTTACGGTGAGGCCCGGAAAACCCGCTCCGCCTTGCGGCGCGTAGCCGAAGCCGAGACGACTGCGTCGATAGGCAGGCAGAGCTTCGATGGCATCACCGTCCAGCACGATCCGGCCACCTTCCACCGGCAACAGTCCCATGACAGTCTTGAGCAAGGTGGTCTTGCCCATACCGTTGATGCCGATGATCCCCAAGATCTCATGAGCGCCGAGATCGAAGCTTAGGCTGCGCAGTACCTGCGTCTTGCCGTAGCCCGAGATCAACCGTTCACCTTTCAGCATGAGTGGCCTCCTTCTTGCGGCCAAGATAAATGTCGCGAACAATCTCGTTTGCCTCGATCTTGTCCATGGTGTCCTCAACCAGCACCTTTCCCCTGTGTAGGACAGTAACTCGTTGCGCAAGGCGGGCGATGAACTCCAAATCGTGCTCGACGACGATCACGGTAGCGCTTGCGTTGAGAAGTTTGATGATATCAACGGTCTTCAACATCTCCTCGCGCGTCATGCCGGCGGTGGGCTCGTCAAGTAGGGCAATGCGCGGGCTGCTCGCGAGCAGCATGCCGAGCTCGCACCATTGTCGATGCGCGTGCGAGAGGGTCGCTGCCGGCTGGCTGGCCAGACTTTCGTTGAAGCCGATCTCGTCCAGAGTCAGCTCGACGACCCTGTCCAGCTGGCGCTTTGCCAGTCCCCTCCGCAAGCCGGCTAGGCGGATATTCTCGCGCACGTCAAGATTGGCGTAGATGCTGGGAATCTGGTTCTTAATGGCGATCCCAAGCCGAGCAATGCGATGGGTGGCCAGCCCATGCAGATCCCGGCCCTCGAACAGAACCTGGCCGCTGGTCGGCTGGTGTTGATGTGTGAGGCATTTGAAGAGCGTGCTCTTGCCGGCGCCGTTCGGGCCTATGAGGCAGCGGATTTCGCCGGCGGTAATGACGAGGTCGACACCATCAACTGCGGCGAGACCTCCGAACCGCTTAACGAGACCGCGCGTCGCAAGAATGGGGGTCTCGCTCATGCCGATTCCTCCTTCCGTCGCAAGATGCCGAAACGGTTCGGGAACTTCAGGCTCGATAAGCCAAGAAGCATCGGCTGCAGGCCTTGCGGCGCGAGCATGACGAACAGGATGATCGTCGCGCCGAAAATGAGCTCCGTGTTGAAAACCTGGTTTGCGCCGAGCTGGCTGCTCAGGAGCTGAAAGCCGAAGCTTGCCACCACGGGTCCGACAAAGGCCCCGAGTCCGCCGGCGATCACCCACAGAACGAACTGCGAGGCTTGCGGAAGATCAAAGACGTTCGGACTGACGTAGCCCATCACCGCCGTGTAAAGTGCCCCGCCAAGCCCGCCAATGGCAGCACTTACCGCAAAGCCGACGAGCTTGTAGAAGCGGATGTCATAGCCAAGAAGCTCGCTCCGCAACTCGCTTTCGCGGATCGCCGTCATGATCCGACCGGCATCGCTCGAGCGCAGGAACGAGAGCAGAATGTAAGCTCCGGCCAGTGCCAGCAGGCAGATCGAGAAAGTCGCTTCCGTGGACAGAAATGCCTGCGGGTCGCCTGGCATATTAAGTGACGGGACTGCCGTGATCCCATTGAAGCCGCCAAGCGGCACCGGACCGATGTGAAACGAGGGATCGGCGGTTGACGTCATGAAGGAATAGAAGATCAGCGTCACGCACAGCGTGATAACGCCGAGATAGACGTCGCCTAGGCGGCTGAAGAACAGGAAATAGCCGAGGACAAGCGAAAATGCGACCGGCAGTGCGATCCCAATCAACGCGGCAAGTGTGCTGTCGCCGAGATTAAAGACCGCGATTGCATAGGCATAGGCGCCGAGACCGAAAAACACGGAATGCCCGAGGTTCAGGATCCCGAGTGTTCCCCAGACGAAGGCAAGACCGAGTGCCGCGATCGCCATTGCCGAAAAGGCCGATAGATTGACCAGATCGAATGGCTCCAGAATGAATGGCCCGAGAACCGCGAGGAGCACAAGGGCGACTGGGAAAAAGGCATGTTTGACTTTGCGCTTCATGACGCTATCGACCTCCGGTCCACAAGCTGGAGACGCCAGTTGGAAAGAGGCGCAGGATGATCACGGCCAAAAGCAGCAGCGAGGCCTGGCCGACGACCGGCGTTGCGAAATAGGAAAGCATCGCCTCAACCGGCCCGAGTATCGTTGCGGCCGACAGAAGGCCCGCAATCAGGGCTCCACCGCCGCTGATCACCGTGACGAAGGCGCGGGCAACATAGGCCGCCCCCATATGAGGAAGGACACCGGATATCGGCGCAAGCAGCGCTCCGGCCAAGCCACTGATTGCTGCGCCGACGATGAAAGTGACCGCATACACGCGATCACAGTTGATCCCGAGGGTAGCTGACATCTCGGAATTTTGCATCGCGGCCCGCGCGATCAGTCCGTATTTCGTCCAGTGCAAAGCAAGTAGAGAACCCACGACCAGCAGCGCGGTGATTCCAATCAGGAGCAGTTGGTAAGCACCGATGGAGTAGGCGCCAATCGGAATATTGCCCAGCGGTGCGCTCACGCCCATCGTCGTGTTGCCGAAGATGGCGGTCACCGCACCGATCAAAAACAGGCTAAGACCCCAGGTTGCCAACATCGTCGTGACCAGATGACCGTACAGCCGGCGAACGATCAGTCGCTCCGCTACTGCACCGATCAGAGCGACGACCATCGGGGCGACAACCAACATGGAGAGCCAAAGATTGACGCCGGCATGATTGGCGATCACGGTGGCGTATCCGCCGAGCATGATGAATTCGCCATGAGCAAAGTTGATGACGCGCATCATGCCGAAAATGACCGCGAGTCCCAAGCTGATCAGGGCGAGAAGTGCAATGGAATTGACCACCGCGAAACACAACATGACGAAACTGTCCATGAACTATCTCGGCTTGCGAAAATGCAAATAGGAAAATCGGACTGACGGCGCCGCGAAAAGTGCGGCGCCGCCAGCGCTGGCCCACCTAGATCTGCGGCATCAGAAAATCCGTCTGGTTGGGATTGGTGAAGACGTTGCATTTGCCACCATACGTATCCGGCGGAATCTGCTCCTTCTTCTCAATCAGGCTCCAGACGCGGTTCTCGACCTTGATGATGTGAACGTCTTGGGTCGTGTTATGGGTGGGGCCATCCGTGGTCATGACCCCGGCCGGACCTTCCCAGCGGATGCCGCTTTCGAGGGCAGCCAGGACCGCCTCCCGTTCGAAGCTGCCGGCACGCTTGACCGCTTCGGCCCAGAGCATGACACCGCTATAGCCGCCGAACACCTCGCCATTGATATAGGGGTGGTTCTTGCCGGCAACGGCTTCCACCTTGGCCAGAAATTCCTTGTTCTTCGGAGTGTCGAGTTCTTGGAAGTAGTTGTACGCAACGATCAGGCCGTCCGTTTCCTCCGGAGCAAGAACCTCGTGCTCGTTGCCAGCGGCAAACACGATCGAGATAATCGGAATCCTCTTTAGCATCCCGGCCGCTGCCCATTGGCGATAGAACGACATGGCCGGGCCGCCAACGAGGCAGGAATGCACGACGTCCGGCTTAGCGGCCTGTATCTTTGCAATAGCCGCGGTGAAATCCGTGACATCGAGGGGATAGTAATCATCGGCTAACACCTGGCCACCTTCGCGCTTGGCCATCACGTGATTCCAGATCCCGAAATTGCGGGGGGCGTTATAGTCCGACGCAATATAGTAGAGCTTCTTTCCGAGATTCTTGAACGACCATTCGAGCAAAGGAACGACCTGCTGGTTACCGCCCGTGTTGACGCAGAATGTATTCTTCTCGCAAAGTCCGCCTTCGTAGAATGAGCCGTAGACGAAAGGTATCTTGTACTTGCGCAGAACGGGGCGCGTGGCTTCGCGCGCGGCGCCGCTGAGCGCACCTTGTACCATGACGACCCGATCGTTCAGCGCCGCCTTCTGCGCGTATTGCGGGTACTTGTTGATGTCGGACTGGCCATCATAAACCTTTAGCTCGACCTTTTTGCCGAGTAGGCCGCCTGCGCCGTTGATCTCCTCAACGGCGACCTTCATGCACAAATTCGAGGGTACGCCATAAATATCAAGAGGTCCCGACAAATCATGGAGGGATGCAATAGCGATGGTGTCGGATGCGGCCCAGGCGCCTCCGGCAAAAGAGCCGGCGATGGATGCAGCAGAGAGCGCTGCGGAAGTGCCGAGAAACGAGCGACGGGATAGTTTCACTAGAATTCTCCTTGGATTGCTCGAACGAAGAGGCGTGCTCTCCTGCCGAGTGGTGACTAACGAAAAGCAAGCAAATGAGGCTGCGGCGCCGCTTGGAGACGCAGCGCCGCGAGCCACCTACATCTGTGGCATCAAGAATTCCGTCTGATTTGGGTGGGCAAAGACGTCGCACCTGCCGCCATAGCTGTCCGGCTGGATCTGTTCTTTGGTTGCAACCAGGCTCCAGACTCGGTTTTCGACCCTGATGATGCGTACGTCTTGGGTAGTGTGGTGCGTAGGCCCGTCGGTGACCATTTTCCCGCCGGGCCCTTCCCAAGTGATCCCGGTTTCCCAAGCCTTCATCACTGCGTCGCGATCGAAACTGTTCGCGCGCTTGACGGCCTCGGCCCACAACATAACTGTATTGTATCCACCGATCGCCTCGCCATTGATGTAGGCGTGGTTTTGACCCATCGCTTGAGCAAAACGCGCCAGAAAGGCTCTGTTTCGTGGCGTATCGAGCTCCTGGAAATAGTTGTAGGCCGCGTAGATGCCGTTCGTCTCTTCAGGTGCCAAAATCTCGTGCTCTTGCCCACCACCGAAAATGATCGAGACGATGGGAATCTTCTTCAGCATTCCCGCTGCGGCCCATTGACGGTAGAAGGACATTGACGGACCACCAACCAGGCAGGAATGGATGAAATCCGGCTTTGCCGCCTGGATCTTGGCGATTGCCGCAGTGAAATCCGTAACATCGAGGGGATAATAGTCGTCCGCAAGCACCTCGCCGTCTTCGCGCTTTGCCATCACGTGATTCCAGGCTCCGAATGTGCGCGGCGCGTTGTAATCGGAGGCGATGTAATAGAGCCTCTTACCAAGAGTTTTGAACGACCACTCGAGCAGCGGAACGACCTGCTGGTTTCCTTCGGTGCTGCAGCAAAATATGTTCGGTTCGCAGGCGCCACCTTCATAGATCGAACCATAGAAATACGGCACCTTGTATTTGCGCAGAACCGGTCGCGTCGCCTCTCGGGCAGCTCCAGTCAAGGCGCCCACCGCCATCACGGCTCGGTCGCGCAACGCCGCCTGCTGCGCGTATTGCGGACCTTTGTTGATGTCCGACTGGCAGTCGTAGGCCTTCAGGACGACTTGCTTGCCGAGTAGCCCGCCCGCCGCGTTTAACTCCTTGACCGCGAATTCCGTGCACATGTTGGACGGTGCGCCATAGACATCGAACGGTCCGGAGAGATCGTACAGTGAGGCAATGGTTACGGTGTCCGAGGCCGGAGAGGCGGAGCCGGCCAGTGAACCAAAAACGGAGGCGGCTGATACCGCGGCGGAAGAACGGAGCAATGTGCGACGTGACAAATTCATGAGTATCCTCCTTTAAGGCTCGCAATAAGAGTCCAACGCGGCGAGCAACTGCGGCGCCGGGGATAGACGACGAACGGGCAGGCGTGATGATCGTTGGCGGCAAGCGAATCCCCGCGGGCGGGATCAGGACTATCTTCGTCGCGCCATTGGAACGACTTGACGCTCGACGGGCAGGTCGGGCTCGTACAGGTACTTTGCGCTTGTATCGAGAAAGTCGTGGGTGTGGATCACCACCGCGTCCGAGTTCAGGAACGCGATCGCATAGGCTGGCGGCTCCATGCTGCAGGGAATCCCTCGCTCGTGACTGAAATCGAGCCACAATTGATGATTGAGCCCCCGCAAGGAGGAAAAGGGAATGTTTTGCCAGCTTCCGGCGATTGGGCGATGCACATGCCCGAAGAACAGATGGCGGATGGAGTGTCCGTCGAGGAGCCGTCCAAATCTTGCAGCATCGTCCAGCATGATGTCGTCAGCCGGTCGGAAGTGAACCGGAAGCGGCGGGTGGTGCATGAAGAGATAGACAGGGCTGCCTTGTGACTCTCCCAGACGCGTGCGCAACCATGCCTGGCGCTGCTCACAGTAAAGGCCGGCGTGGCTGTCGGTTTGCTTTGTATCGAGGAAGAGAAAGCGTCCGGCCGCCGTATCGAGCGCGGATTGAACGAAGCCGAAATCGTCAAGAGGAGCCTCGGGAAACACGCTTCGGAAATTGGCCCGATCGTCATGATTGCCCATCAAGAGCCGCACCGGCATAGGCAGGACCTTTAGCGCCTCGCGCAGGCGAACGTAGGCGCTTTTCTCGCCGTGATGAGCGAGATCACCGGTGATGACGCAGAGCTCCGCATCTGCGTGCTGCCTGGCGATATCGGCCAGGCAGGCGTTCAGGCGCTCACCCGGGTCGTTGTCGAAGAGACGATTGCCAGCTGGGACCAGGTGAAGGTCGGTGATTTGAATGATTTTCATTATTGGAGGCTACTTGCGCTGTCAGGAAGCAACGGCTTCAACGGAGGGCCTGGCGTTCGCGTTCCAGAGCCGGCGAGTCGCAATCTCGGCGCCCTGCACAAGCGACTCGAGCTTGCGCCAGGCGATGTCCGGATCGACAGTGTGGAACGTTGCAAAACTGGCAAAGCCACAGTCGGTGCCAGCGATCACTCGCTCCCGTCCGACCAAATTGGCGTATTGTTCGATGCGCTGGGCGACGACCTCGGGATGTTCAATGTAGTTCGTGCAGGTGTCGATGACACCCGGCACGATAATCTTGTCGTCGGGGAGCCGCGTCTGTTTGAACAGACTCCATTCGTGCGAGTGACGTGGATTTGCCGCCTCCAGCAGAAGTGCCATCGGCCGCGCCTTGATGATGATATCGAAGATCTCGTGGAGATCGATATCGTGATGATGGGGCGATTCGTAATTGCCCCAACATAGATGCAGTCGCATCCGATCGGCGGGAATGTCGCGCAGGGCATGATTAAGGACCTCGACGTGAAGGGCAATTTCCTTGCGAAACTCCGCGACATCCATCGGCTTCGCCCGGAAATGGCGTCCAAGCGCCAGATCAGGGCAGTCGATCTGCAGAAGGATGCCCGATGCAGCGATGGCGTCATATTCCTTCTTCATCGCGTCAGCCAAGGCATAGAGATAGGCCTCCTGCGAGGGATAATATTTGTTCGGCATGTAGTGGGCCATAATCCCCGGCGACGAGGCGTTCATGAATGCCTCCTCAACAGAAACCATATTGAGTGCCGCTTTGAGGTTGGCGATATCCGTCGCCACCGCCGCCTCTCCCTGGTACGCGATAGGTCCCACGCACGCAGGCGTCTTGATATCTAGATCGACCCGCTTTGCGAAATTCGAAAACTCCGCCAGCTCGGACAACGCAAGCGGCTGATCAACGCCCGTCAGACCTGTCATGCGCTCGCGCGCATAGGTCGAATAGGCGTATTTGCTCATCTCGCCATCATCGACAACCGCAAGCCCAATAAGCGATTGCTTTTTTACGATGTCGAGGACCGCTGAACTGACGCTGGTCGCCAGCAACGGATTGCGGTCAGCGTCCAGTTCGCTCTTCTCTTTTGCTAGGAGCATCTCCTCCAATGCAGAGGGCCGCGGCAGACTGCCGACGTGGGTCGTGAGGATACGGTCGGTGCTTATTTTCATTCGCCTCTCCTATTAATTCGTACGAGGTCGGCGGCCGACCCTCCTATCCCCGGTTCGATGGGGAGAGGGTCACCTCGACACGCGCGATCTCGTGGTGCGTGAGCGTTGCGCTCTCGATAGGCCTGACTGACAGTGGTTTGCGGCCTGCTTCCGGAGACGAGGCGTAGCAAGCATAGTTGACGTGGAAATGTCCTGTTATTAGCCCTGCTAATAGTTGAAGTATTGCTTCAATTAAATTGGCTGGCATTCAATCGGCTCATCTATCGCCGCTGCCAATTTTATTCTGCGCGAAAGCCTTAATCCGCGCGCTAAATTATGCCAAATCTTACCGGTCTTGCTGAAAAGCGATCCAGCGAGCAAGTTAAATGGTCGAGATGCACCTGCGAAACGGCGCGCAACTGGCGCAGTCAAAAATCAAGGTTGTGTGTTTCTGTTGCGCAGAGAAAACACTCTCCAAGCGGAGGGGGCTTGGTTTGCCTATACTGGAGAGTAACGCGCCCAAGCTCTGCTTTGGAGACGCAGTAGAAGTTTGACATTTCGGATACCATGTGATGTTCATTTTCAACCACCACAGCAGAAGCCTCTACCGGGAGTTGAGGCAGCATCTTAAGAAGAGTCTTTCGTCGATTTGCGATCTTGAAGCAGGCCATGTGGGGAAGGGCGATATGAGGTTAGGGTATTCGCGACAGTAAGTTGTTTCGATCGTCGGTCGAGACACAGCGGTGATCAGCAAATACTTTAAGAAGAACGCCGAAGCCGCGCGCCTCAATTCTCTGAGCCGTGCCGCTCAGGTCGCCGTTAGGCCGCCCAGTACATACAACTCCAACCTTGCCAGTAGGCAGGGGCGCGAAAAGCCTTGAAACCGCGTCGGAATGCGAATCTACGGCAATAGGAGGAGCAGGCGTCGAAGGCATGAAAATTAGTTCTCATCAGATTGCGGCCTTTACAGAGGTCTTCCGGCAGAGAAGCGTTTCAGAAGCTGCAGCTGTCCTCGGTGTCACCCAATCGGCCGTCACCCAGCACCTTGCGAAGCTTGAGCAACATATGGGGACGACACTCTTTATCCGTCATCGCAGCGGGCTCGAGCCGACAAAACCGGCTCAGGAACTGTTTGCGCTAACTGATCGCGTTCGAGTCCTCGAGCAGCTCGTCGCGGAGAAGATCAATGCCTACAGTGACCTATCGGCCGGACATCTAACGGTGATCGCGAACGCGCCGCGCCCGGCAATGCCACTTATTTCCGAGTTCAACCGGCAGTTTCCTGCAGTCAGAATCACGTTCTCCCTAGTGCCCTGGGAGCTTGCTAAGCAACGGCTTGAAGCGCGTGATGTCGATATTGCTATCATCACGGAGCCTGATGACATTGCCAACCTATTCCACGTGCAGCTAAGCAAGACTCGGCTCATGGCGCTCATGCGGCGCGAGCACCGACTCGCCTGCAGACCGACACTCACTCTTGCCGAACTTGCCCAAGAGAGAATCATTCTAACCGAGGATGGTTCGCTGACGCTCCGCGAAGTGGAAAAAGCATGTCTTGAGAACAGTACAAGTATGCCCAATGTTATCAAAATGGCGACTTATCCTGTTCTGAAGGAGGCCGTTCTGCACGGAATCGGAATCGGCGTCCTCCTCGAGGACAGCGTGTTTCCAGCAGAGGAGCTCGTCTATAAAACAGTCGACGAACTCTCGAGTGATTTCAAAACGTATATTGTCACGACATCGGATAAAAGACGCCTACGCTGCGTAAAATCATTCTTCGAAACCGTTGAGATTTCCTTAGAAAATCAAGGCAAAACGTTTCCCCGCTAGACAGATTGGAAATCGCACCGCGCAAGCCGGTTCGCGAGGGGGGGCTTCGGCCGAGGTCGGTGCCGAGCTTCACGATATAATGGCGTCTGGCTTAAGCAAGTGCGGTGGCGCGCTCCTGACGATGAGGAAGCTTTGCGCGGGATGTGCTGGAGGGAGCCTTTCCTAGCGTGTGCCGTAGGTCGATATATAATAGCCCAGTACCATGCTTGTCCTCGCCTAGGCTACGAAATCTGCTGCAGTAGTAGGATCTCGACGTCTTATGCGGTCATATCGGACGGCCAATGTCAGCCCCAAGTCCGAGCGGCGTGCCGCCCCACAGCATCGCGGGTCGCCCCCGTATGCCGGAGCAGATTGGCGGCCTTGATGGAGCGTCAATTCATGTGTTGAGCGCTCGTCCGGCTGCGACCGGTTCTTTATGACTTTGAAAGCACGGCCGCCTTCGCAGACTACAAATGCTCGAGCGCGGCAGGTAAACTAGGAGCCGGTCCAACGTGAGAGAGATCAGAAGATCCTCGATCATTTGCAAGGGCTACTGCAGCCGATCCCTTCCAGATCGTCACGATACGCAACAGAGCAGACAAGCCGCTGGCCTAGACCGACCAGGGAAGCGAGTAGGTCTTCAACTGCGTGAAGCTCCGCATCGCCTCCAGCACGCCCTCTTTGTGCCCGAGTCCGGACTGCTTGATTCCCCCGAAAGGGGTCAATTCGGTGCGATACCCGGGAACTTCCCACACGTTGACGGTACCAACCGCGAGACCGTCGATGAGCTTCGTTACATGATCAAGCCGGTTGGAGCACACTCCAGCAGAAAGTCCAAACTGGGTCGCGTTCGCAATCGATATGATCTCATCAACATCATTAGGACAACGGATGATCGGCAGCACAGGCCCGAATGTTTCTTCAATAACAAGTTCGGACGTTGCTGAGACGTGGTCCAATAGGGTGGGCGGATAAGACGCGCCGTCAGGCTGGTTACCCAGCAACAGGGTAGCACCAGCATCGACGGCATCGGCAACCCGGCGAGCAATCAGCTGGGCAGCCTCTCGACTGATGACGGTGCCGATGTCAACCGATGGATCGCTGGGATCGCCGGTCGAAAGCTTCAGCATGTGATGGAGCGCCCGCTCGGCGAATTCGTCGGCAACGGAGTCTACCACTAACGCCCGCTTGACGGCTGTACATCGTTGACCCGAGTTCTTGGTCGCTCCCTGAACCGCCAAATACGCTGCCCGATCGACGTCGGCATCCTCAAGCACAATGATGGGGTCATTCCCACCGAGCTCCAAGATGAGCTTCCGGTAACCGGATCGTTCCGCAATATGGTGCCCAACGTGCACGGAGCCAGTAAACGTGACGAGCTCAGCATTTGGATCGGTAAACATGGCGTCTCCCAAGGGGGCGGGAGCCCCTGTCAGGATCGAAAGCATTCCCTCCGGCAGGCCTTGCTCGTAGAGAATCCTTCCGAGCGCCAGGGCGGTCAATGGCGCTCGCTCAGATGGCTTCAGGACGACGCGGTTGTTTGTCGCAATCGCGGGCGCGAGTTTATGGCTGACGAGATTGAGAGGATGATTAAACGGCGTGATAGCTGAGATCGCACCCGCAAGGGGTGTTCGCATGGAAAAAATGCGCCGATCATGTGGGGTTGCGCCAATGTCAGATGGATAAATCTCGCCGTCGCTCTGGATTAACATATGGGCAGCAAATGACCAGACGTCGCATGCACGCCCGGTTTCATGCAAAGCGTCCTTCAGGCAGAGACCTGTTTCTGCTGTGATAAGCCGAGCAAGTCGGTCTTGATCTCTTCTAAGGGCGCTTGCCGTCCCCAGGAGGATATCCGTTCGTTCGCGGCGCGTGAGCCGAGGATGAATCCGCGCGGCTGCTTCAAATGCTCGGCGTGCATGCTCCGGTCTGCTTTGCGGGACTCTGCCAAAAAGCATCCCTGTGAATGGGTTCTTCACCTCGATCGTTGCGTCCGAGTGGGCGGGCGCACCTGCGATGAGCATTGGATGATAGTCTTGATCGGTATCGTACATGTCATAACTCTCTTTGGGCGTCTATTTGAGATCCACGACCGCGGTTGCGTTTCTTGGAAGCAGATAAGGGAGGCGATCGGAGCACCTCTTTGAACAGCCCGTTTTCGTTCCAAACCAGAGCGATGAAGATCAGCCGCATATGCGGCCACCGAACTAGGACACGAGACCCATATTGCCGGTTGTCGCGATCTCATTGCCGCCGATGCCGATGCAGCGCTGAAACATGGTCTTGTTCTGAAGGGGAGAATATCGGCTCGTGACGCGAGCAAGCTGAGAGGGATGGAGGCGGTTGACCTTGCAGACCACGAAATGAGGGCCGCTGCGCCGGGCGCACTGCCGCAAGGCCGTCGTGATATGCTCGGCCCGCTCACAGCGAGTAGCCGTTCGATAACCGCAGGCGGACGCAACGGCCTCGAGAGATGTCGTTCGTGACGTCGAGAACTGCCCGCCCGTCGAAACGTATCCTTCGTTGTCCAGTACCACATGAATGAGATTCTGGGGGGCGGCGTAGCCTATCGTCGATAGGATACCCATGTGCATCAGCGCGCCGCCGTCTCCATCCAGTGCCAGCACAGGTCGGGTCGGCGAAGTCAGCGCGACCCCTGCCGCAACCGCGCTGCAATGTCCAAGGGAGCCCTGCATGTAGAAGTTAGTGGGACGATCCTGAATGCGGAACAGCTCACGTGAAATGTATCCGGTCGTGGAAACAATAAGAGTATCGGGTTCGAGCTGCTGATAAATCAACTCAATGGCTTGCCCGACACTGACCCCATAATGGATTGCATCAGTCTGTCTTTCATCCGGGCTGCACTTGGATAGCTGACCTCTCCGAAAAAGCAATGCAAACGGCGCTGAGCGATGAAACGCATCGTCGCCTTGTGCGAGGGCGTTATCCAAGCCGGACTCGGTCCCATCAAAGTCACAGGATTCCATAGAGAACTGGTTCAAGATGGCTCTTGTGTTGGCACCCATGATCGTGTGTTGGGGCTCGTCGGCAGGTTCATCGGGGTGGCCACGAACGGATAAGAGGAGAAGGATGGGAATCTTGTTGACCATTAACAGAGATGTCAGCGGGTTGATGATGTTTCCGAGCCCGGAATTTTGAAGCGCAACGACCCCTCGTTGACCTGAGAGCGCCGCGCCAGCAACTAGCGCAACTGCGCTGCCTTCGTTGGCCGCAGGCAAGCTCAGGAATTCTGAAGCTTCAGCGACTTGGTCGAATAGACCACCAAAGATAGAACACGGTACCCCAGAAAAGACCGTGTAACCCGCCACCCGAAGCTTAGACAAGAGAACATGGATTGGAATAGTCATGTCGTGCTCACGAGATGCATCGAGAGCAGCGGCGGAATGAGCCGTTCCTGCAGAGCGGAAAAGTCATTGGGGTCAGACGATCTTTCTCGCGACGATGAGGCTGCGATTGCAGATTGATTTGTGGAATTCGATCTCCTGGAAGCCGGTCCTCTCGAGCATGGCCCGCATGTCCTCAAAGCTGTAACAGCAGCCTTCGTATCCCGTGGTAAGGAGCACGGAGTACTCCGCTTCGGCGGCCGGGGACGGGCGGCCTCCGCGATCATCAGGGTGGCAGCCGTAAATTGCTATCCGACCATCGCAAGCAATGCTGTCAAAAGACTTGCTCAGGAGCAGATGAACCTTGTCTGGTCCCCAATTATGAAGAACGTGCGAATAGAGGTGGAGGCTAGCATTCCGAGGCAGGGGATCAACGAACATGTCGCCGGCTATGACATTGGCACGACTCGGGTACAAATTCCGATCTGTCAGGCACGTCCTTGCAAGCCGATCAACAGGGGAACGCTCAAGGATCGTTGCAGAGAGTGGGGAATAGCGCATCAACAAATGCGCAGAATAGACTCCCGATCCACCGCCTACATCGAGTACGCAAGTATCATTCGTGCAATCAAGCAGCTTCGCAAGGTGCGGAGCAAAGATCCGTCCGCGTTCCTCCATCCCGCGTGTATTCAGATCGGCGAACTCATCCGTCTGCATCAAGGCGTCCCAGGTCTTGGTTACGCCGCGCTCGACGTGCCAGGTATCCGAGCCATCCTGTCGCAGGACCTCATAAAGTTCCCGCACAGATGGCTTATATTTCATCGTTGCAATATACGACGCGACGTTGTCCGCGGAATTTCCGCTCAGATACCGAACGGCTGTCGCTGTTGCGTGCAGTCGGCCGGATTGTCTGGAGATGAGGCCCCACGATTCAAAGAGGCGAAGCATGGTCCGCGTTGGCCGCTCGCGAAGAGAGAAATCAACTCGCAATTCCTCTTCCGTTACCGGTTGGTTATCCAGGTAAGTAAAGAGATCAAGCCATGAGACTGCGGCAATATAGAGATCAGCAGCATAGGAGCTGTCGCGCCACTTGATAATTTGAGTAATATCGGGAAAGCAGACAGGCGCGGCTTCAGAGTTCTGGGCGCGCGACGTCAGTGCAGACGAATGCATTGCTGCAAGTCCTTGTCAAAACGAGCGTGTATCTGTGAATGAGCTATTGCTGAATGTCGGCAAGCTCCAGTCCGACGTTTAGCGAGCAATCAGTGACACGCGTCTGTCATCTAGATCAATTGCCATTGTTGGTAGTTGACCGTTCGCAAAATGTCTCGGTCACGGCTCGGAGGAATGGCCGTTAATCGAATGATCACAAGCTGTCAGTGTTGGTGCGGAAGATCAAACAGGCCATGCTTGTGTGGTTCGACGAGTCCTATGCGCAGTGCGTCTCCACATTAGCGTCGAGTGCGACCGCTGCGATCTGCTTTAGGCAGTACGAAGGTCGCTCCACGATGTAGGTCGCTTGCGGACGATTGCGTTGTAAAAGTTCGGTCCGTGATAGTTAGGGAACAAAGACTGCGGACTTGGTATGCGCGAATGCGACTCGAATTTGTCGTGCTGCAGACGTATGTCGCAATTGCTTCAAAGCATAAGGCGCTGCAGTCGTTGCTCGTTTCGAGGCGTTGTGTTTGGGCGCTTGACTATCGCGGCCCCCCCACTGGTACGATACTTGCTATTCTCCTCGCCAGGTCGTCAAGAACAGGCGGGAGGAGAAGATGACCAAAACCACGAGCTGGGCCAATGGTGGTATTGGCGGGCATGCGACAGCGAAAGTCGATGTCCTGGTTATCGGAGCCGGCGTCGCTGGCCTTTATCAGCTGTACCGGCTACGGGAGCTCGGGCTGAACGTCAGGGCGATCGACGCGGCCTCAGGGGTCGGCGGCACTTGGTATTGGAACCGTTATCCTGGTGCGCGCGTCGATTCAGAGGGACACGTCTATCAGTACCTTTTCTCCGAAGACCTCTACAAAGGATGGAGCTGGAGCGAAAGGTTTCCGAGCCAACCCGAAATCGAACGCTGGCTCAATTACGTGGCGGACCAGCTTGATCTACGCAAGGACATTCAGTTCGGCGCGACGGTCCAGAGCGCTCATTTCGATGAAGCGACGGAGCGATGGGTGGTCGTGACCGACAAGGGTGATATGATCGATACCCAGTTTCTCGTCACCTGTTGCGGCATGCTTTCGGCGCCCCATGTGTCTTTCCCGGGCCAGGAGACATTCAAGGGGCAGGCGTTTCATACGGCGCGATGGCCGCAGCAACTGGTCGATCTTACTGGGAAGCTTGTCGGCGTGGTCGGTATCGGACCAACTGGGATCCAGGTGGTCCAGACGATCGCGCAAAAGGTCGGCCAGCTCAAGGTGTTCGTCCGCACGCCGCAATACATCCTCCCTATGAAGAATCCCAAGTACAACGCCGCCGACGTCGAGGCCTACAAGTCGAAGTTCAAAGCCCTTACCGAGCTGCTGCCGCACACGTTCACGGGCTTCGAATATGACGTTCAGTACGCCTGGGCCGGTCTGCCACCGCAACAGCGCCGCAAGGTGATCGAAGACTGCTGGAACGATGGTTCTGTGAAGTTGTGGATGGCGTCCTTCGCCGAATTGTTCTTCGATGAGGGGGTAAACGCGGAGATCTCCGAATTCGTGCGCGCGAAAATGCGCGAGCGGCTCAGGGATCCAAAACTATGCGAGCTGCTGATCCCGAGCGATTACGGATTCGGCACCCATTTTGGAGCAGAATTTCCTCGAGGCGTTCCATCGAGCCAGTGTGGAGGTTGTCAACGTCAAGACCAACCCAATCGAGCGCGTCACGACCGAAGGCATCCAGACGGCGGACGGCACAGTTCACCGGCTCGACGTCATCATCCTAGCGACGGGATTCGACGCAGGAACGGGCGCTTTGACCCGCATCGACATCCGCGGTCGCGATGGACGGTCGCTGAAGGAGGAGTGGGGCAGAGACATCCGGACCACCATAGGGTTGCAAGTTCACGGCTATCCCAATCTCTTCACGACCGCGGCGCCGCTAGCCCCCGTGGCCGCGCTTTGCAACGCGACCACTTGCTTGCAGCAGCAGGTCGAGTGGATAACCGGATGCATTAGCTATCTCCGTGGCAAGAACTTGAAGTTCATCGAACCCTCCAAAGCGTTGGAAGATCAGTGGGTGGCGCATCACGAGGAAACCGCCAACGCAATGCTGATCGCCAAGACTGATTCCTGGTACCTGGGATCGAACGTCGAAGGGAAGCCGCGCCGAGTGCTCTCCTACACCGGGGGTGTAGGCAGCTATCGGCAAAAATGCGACGAAGTCGTCGCAAGCGGCTGTGAGGGCTTTGCCGCGCACTAGGGTCCGATCCGGCGCGAGCAATTCTTTGGGTCAATTGGTGGCCTTTGATTGGGAAAATGGAGCCACGATGGGAGTACTGTCGCATCTGCGGGTCGTCGAAATTGGTAGCTCGGCGGCAACCAGCTATTGCGCGCGATTGTTTGCCGACTTCGGTGCGGATGTTCAGAAGGTCGAGCCGCCGGCAGGCGATCCAATTCGCCACTACGCGCCGCTCACGCCGAAGGGCCAGAGCGCTTGGTTCGCTTTCCTGAACTTCAACAAGTCAAGCACAATCATTGACCCCGCTGCATCGGACGCGGTAACGCGGCTGACTGCAATGATCGAGGACTGCGATATTCTGGTTGACGGCAGGGAAATTGATCCGGCGAACTGCCCCTCCATTGATATCGCCGCGATCCGCCAGCGGCGATCCAATTTGATCTACCTCGAAGCGAGCTGGTTCGGCCGCGAGGGCCCTTATGCGGGATTCGCCGCAACCGATGCGACCATTCGCGCGCTCGCCGGCCTTATCAAGCTCGTGGGACCCGCCGAGGGCCCGCCCTTGCACGCACCGGATTTCCAGACCGGTATCCTCGGCGGTCTGTGGGGTTTCATCGCGGCGGCTTCTTCGGCGGTTGCACGAATGAAGGGTGAGGCAGGACGGTCGTGGTCGGTCAGTATCTTCGAATCGAGCCTCGCTATAAGCGAGTATCTCATGTTCGAGGCCTCGGCGCGCGGCGAGGTCATGCGCCGGATTGGCATTAACCGCTTCTGGCCGGTTTTCCCGGGCGGCGTTTACGAAACCAAAAACGGCTGGCTCGGCGTTACGACGTTCACGCCGGCACAATGGCACGCGTTCTGCGATATGCTCGGGCTGTCCGAACTGCGCGATAGTCCGGCTCTGGTCCTCAGCGAAGAGCGTCTGCAATACATCGAGATGATCGAACGACAGTTCGTGCCAAGGTTGAAGGCTCGGACAGCGCAGGAGTGGTTCGCAGAGGGACTGAAGCGGAAGATCCCGATCGTACCAGTACCGAACCTATCCGATCTGCTCCTCGACACAGAAAAAAAGGAGCGCGGCGCAATCGTGCCTATCGTCCTAGGCCGAGAAGAGGGCATGACTGTTGGATCGATGCAGCGGCTGACATTGACGCCCCCGCGCCGAGGAGGCAAAGTTCCAGCTCTTGGCGAGCAGCAATCTGTCGCGGACATCCCAAAGCAGCTATCTTTGGCGGCGTCGCGGTCGTCCACCTGCATCGATGCCGGACGGCAGCCCTTGCGTGGAATTCGCATTATCGACTTCACAATGGGCTGGGCAGGCCCGTTGTGCACGCGCACCCTGGCTGATCTTGGCGCGGAAGTCATCAAGATTGAGTCCACCAAGTATCCGGACTGGTGGCGCGGTGTCGACCGGCGGCCCGCTTACGTCGACGCTCAGATGTACGAAAAGAGCCAAGCCTTTTGCATCATGAACCGCAACAAGCGCGGCATCACGCTCGACCTCACGCGACCCCAAGGCCTCGCTCTTGCCAAGCGTCTTTTGGCGGAAGCCGATGTCGTCGTAGATAATTATTCGGTTGATGTGCTGCCGAAGCTCGGACTTGGCTACGATGTGCTCCGAACGCTCAATCCTCGGCTTGTCATGTTGTCAATGTCCGCCTTTGGCGCGAACAGCCTCTATCGCGATTGTCGAGCTTACGGTTCGACCCTCGAGCAGGCGTCAGGGTTGCCGATCGTGGTCGGAAATCCGGACGGGCCACCCGTGATGAGCCACGTCGCCTTTGGGGATGCCGTCGGTGGGTTGAACGGCTGCGCAGCAGTTCTGGTCGCGCTGATTCACGCCCGCAATACCGGGCTCGGACAGTTCATTGACCTTGCGCAAATCGAATGCATGATGCCGTTTGCAGCGCCGTGGATCACCGTTCAGTCGATCGGCGGTAGGCCGCCCCCGAAGTATGGTAGTCGACATCCGCAGTTCGTTCCGCATGGCTGCTTTCGGTGCTCGGGTGAGGACAGTTGGGTCATGCTAGCCGCGATCGACGAGAAGATGTGGCAGAGACTTGCTATTCTCATTGGACGGCCAGACTGGGCGATAGACGCATCGCTGCAATCTGCAGAAGCTCGCCGCTGTATCGAGGACGAGATAGAGAGGGCCATCGAAGCCTGGACGCTCACCCACGATGCCGACCAGGCGATGTCGAAGTTGCAGGCGGGAAGAGTTGCGGCTGGCGTGGCCCGGCAGCCAAGTGATCTGCTCAGAGACCCGCATCTCGGGTCGCGTGCATTTCTACAGGAAGTGGAACGCGCGTTCATTGGCGTGCATCCACAGCCGTCGATGCCGATCCGCGACAGTTCGGGACCGTTTGCGATCCGCACAGCGGCGCCAACGCTCGGAGAGCACAACAGCGAGATACTATCGGGACTTCTCGGGCTCTCTGGCACCGAGATCGCTCAATTGGCGTCGGCGGGCATCATCGGGACGTCGATGGCCTCCAAGACGAGCTAGCAAAAGCAACGTGTCGCGAACATGAATAATCGACCCAACGACGCTCATGTGAAACGGCCGCAGGGGTTCATTTTCTAAAGCCCTCGTGAAACCAGCGGAAGACGGACGCTGATGAACAGAGACAGAGCTGGCGGTCATTCGTATCCAGCCCTTTGGGGGCCGAGGTTCGAAGCGGCGTATCGCAGGCAGATAGCTGATTGGGTCAGCGCTGTGAAGACCAGAGCGTCGGTCGGAGCGAGCGCATGGGACGGCTATGTCACCTCGGCCATCGCAGAGCAAGTCGCTGAAGCGCTTGCCCGAAATGGCCTGCGAGCCTGGAATATGGACCACATCTTCCGTTGTATGACTGACCGATAGCGAGCAAACAAGGCTGGAGGGAATCGACCAGCCACTCACGCAATCAAACGCCAGTCCTGGGAGAGAAAATGCTGATCAACTATGCAGTTGTCGGCGCGGGCCGGATTTCGCAACAGGCCTTCTTGCCAGGCGTTGGACAGTCCACGAACTCGAAGGTCACTGCGATCGTGACCGGTGATCGGGACAAGGCCGCGCGGCTGGCGGAGTTCCATGGTGTTGGTCAGATTGTCGGCTATGACGGATACGATGCCCTTTTGAAACGATCCGACGTCGACGCGGTGTATATTGCTCTGCCCAACCACTTGCATGCTGACTACGCTGTTCGGGCAGCTCGCGCCGGCAAACACGTCTTGGTCGAGAAGCCGCTGGCTACCAACGAACAAGATGGGCTCGCCATGATCGCCGCTGCGCGCGAAGCCGGCGTGTTTCTGATGACCGCTTACAGGCTCCACAACGAACCCGGAACGGTCGTGGTCCTTGAACACATCCGCAACAACGCGATCGGCCGGCCGCTCTTCTTTCAATCGGTGCTCAGTTTCCAGGCGCCGCCAGAGAACCACAGACTGAAAGCTGCGAGTTGGGGCGGACCGCTCCAGGACGTCGGGGTCTATTGCGTCAATGCGGCTCGTCACATCTTTGCTGAAGAGCCGATCGAAGCCATGGCGATGGCGCACCGACCGAACGATGACCCGCGTTTTGGCGAGGTGGAAGCGTCCGTCGCAGCTTTGCTGCGTTTCCCATCGGGCGGTTTGGCGCAATTCGTCGCCAGCTTCGGGGCGGCCGCCGTCGACAATTATCGGGTTGTCGGAACGGCTGGCGATCTCGAACTCGACCCTGGCTTCAGGTTCGAGACTGCAACAAAACTGCGTCTGCGCCGCGATGGCGAGGTCCGCGAAACGCAGTTTGCGCAAATCGACCATTTTGGCGCGCAGGTGGAATATTTTTCAGATTGCATCAAGGCTGGAACGCCGCCCGAGGCTGATGGCGAGGAGGGATTGGCTGACTTGCGTGCACTGGTCGCAATCGAAACGGCCGCCCTGACGGGACAACCGCAAACCATCACATCCCATCCACGTGCCCGCCATCCGACGCTCGACATGGTGCGAGTTACCCCCGTAACCGATCGACGTCTGGTTTTTTGAGGCGCTGCTCGCCTGCGCGCATCACCGGACGACGAACATAGAAAAGGCGCAGGCCGACCGCGCCATAATCTGAGTTGCTGGAGTTGCGACGGCGTTGTTCGCCCTTCGTGAAATTGGCCAAAGGAATGGGAGTCTCAATGGGGATCCAAGCGCAAGCCCGCTCCAGTTGCCCTACTGACCGGTAACCGTTGGAATCCGCGGATTGACGTTATTTTTCTGTAGTCTCGCTGCCAGCGCTACCATCAAAGCATGGGCAATGCACACAGGAGCGGCGAGTGAACGCGAAAGTTTGTATTCATGCTCTGGGACCGCGAATAGAACGCGGGCGCTCTTGGCCAGCGGAGACAGCGTGCTATCCGATAGCGCAATGATAGGAACGCCATTTCGCCCGGCTTCTTCCACAACGTTGACGACCTCGTTTGCGTAGAAGCGGAACGATGCCGCCAAGACCACGTCCTTCTTGCGGATCGTACGCGCGATGTGTGTAGCAAGTCCGCCGCCTGCGTCGAGCAACACGCAACGTTTTCCCAGCATGGTCAATATGTAGCGAAGGAATTCAACGACGGGCGCTGAACGCAGTTGCCCGATCAGAAAAACCGAGTCGGCTCTCTCAAGGAGGCTCACCGCGTCCGAGAGAGCTTTTGGGGAGAAGTCCCTTAGTATGTCTTGAAGGGAGGCAATGTCACGGACGACCAGGTCGCGCAGGAAACCAACTTCACTGCGATCGACACGGGCACCCAGTCCAACCTCCACGGCTCTAATGTGCGCCTCGAAACCCGGGGCGGCAGTTGACAGGCGCCGCTGAAACAGCGCCTCAAGCTCCTTGAAACCTTCATAGCCCAGTGACTGGGCGAAACGCACGGAGCTCGAGGCATGGATGCCGCAGCGATCGGCGATGGCGTTTACTGAAAGGACCGCGGCATCATTCGGGCTCCGGGTTAGATAAACGGCTATCTTTCGATAGGACTTGCTCATGTCATCGGCGGTCGTGGATGACGTGGATCAATTCCTCACAATCTCCCGGTGCCTTCACGTTATGCATTCAAGGTACTCTCATCATTGGTTTCATAGTGTTTGTATGGTGACAATTTCACTCTCGTTCGGAAGCCTGTCGTCCCTGAGGTCGGTAGCGCCCTCGATCGCGGAAATCAGGTGGTTCCTAGCATCCAGCTTGAGCAAGGAGCCGGCGGATTTCCGCCAGGATGGCTTCAGTCAGCAGCTCTCATTCTAGTGCACTGTCGAGATCAGGACTTCCGTGCTGCAGGGCACGACGGCCGACCTCCGGTCCGCTCATGAGCGGCATCGAATAGTCGACGCTCTCGACGTCGGAACGCGTCTCGAACGCAATTGCGACCGTCTGCTCGACATTGGTTGCCGCTCCGCTGACGATCAGTTGGAGCGGTTCGACATGACGGCTGTGCGCCAGAAGCGCCTCCACCGCCGCGAGCATCAGCTTGGCGGCGTCGGACTTCTGCAGGAAGGCGCGCGCCTGCCTGGAACGCCTCCTGCGCGAGCAGGCTGAAATTGTGCACCGTGAAGATCAACACCTCGGTCTGAAACGGGTATTCCCTGATTCGCCGCGCGATGCGTGGCATGGAAAAATCGACGATGGCGACGTCGTGGCGCTGGTTGGCGATTGCGGCGGCAACCGCCTTGCTGCCGCATTCGCTTCAGCGACCACCTGCCAATCCGCCCGCTGTTCGAGCATGACCCGCAGGCCCGATCGCACCGTCTCGTGATCGTCGCGATCAGAAAGCGCTTCATGGCAGAGCACTCCAAACTTTCTTGACACGGTGGCAGCCCGAAACGCCAACTACGGAAAAAGCGACGTTCGCCTACCCCGGTGATCAGTTTTCTTCTCTCACGATGTGCCTGCGCGGGCCCTCACGAGGGTTGTGGTCGCTTTCCTGTTACGTTTGTTCCTGGCGGATTTGCGCGGGAACACCGCCAGCAAGGTGGTGCCGGAATGTCGCGCCGCCGCGTCAGACTGGATATGAAGCGTGCCTCCGATCTGCTGCAATCTTGCCTGCATGGCCGGAATTCCAACACCCATCACAGCCTTCGTACCGGATTTAGCGCGATCAGCTGGAAAGCCCTGCCCGTTGTCGCTGACAGTCAGTTGAAAATGACCGCCGGCCGAGGCCACGGCGATTCTCACCTCCGTTGCCTTCGCATGGCGAAAAACGTTCGTGAGGGCCTCTTGAATGACCCGGAGCACCGAGTACTGCTTGTCACGCGACAAGCGATCGATATCCGACGAAATCCTGGTCGTAACGCGCAGGGATGTCCGCGCGGCAAACCCCCGCGAATAACGTTCGATGGTCGCCTTCAGACCGTCGACGGTCAGATTCTGCGGGTGCAGCAAATAGGCAAACGCCCGGATCTCCCGCAGCGCCTCGTCGATCGAGGCATCGATCTCGTCACATAGCCGCGCAGCACCGGCCTGGTCGTTCAGGCAGGTGCGCAGGCGCATCAGCCCGAGGCTCGCGGCGATCAGATGCTGGCAGGTCGAATCGTGAAGGTCAGACGCGATCCGCTGCTGGATGCCCTCCTGGAGGGACACCAGGCTCGCGTTCGGATGGACGTCGGCCAGCCATTCTTCCGGACTAATCGGCGGCCATTCCCTGACGCCGGTCCTATTCGACTCGCAGGTGGGGAAGCCATGCAGCTTCACGGTACGCACTCGCACCTCGAGCAACTCCCGTTGTTTATCCATGGATTTCAACGTTCCCACGCCGGGCGCCTACCTGCAACAACCGACGCGGGCCACTCATACACTATGCGCAAGGCATAGGCTGGCGAGGTCTGCTAATCCAAATCGCATCTTCGGATCAAAGCGTACCTTTCAAGCGATACTACAATATGACCTTACCTCAGCTTCAGGCCAAATCGCCTACCAACCTTGTTAGTCCCGGCGCCGACCTCTTATGTGGTCCTGCAATAACCGGCGTTGTCCATAAATGAGAGTTCTTGATAGCCTCGTTGTTCTACTCGTTCGCGTACAGTTTAGGACGCACTGTCCGAAACCTGACGAGAGGTTGCGGGCATCTGCAATCGCAAACTCGATCACGCACGGCTTTTGCTCTGGCACGGCGATTTCCACGACACACTACAAAAATAGCGGGCAGAGGCCCGTGGACGTCAGCACGAACCGTGTCCGAGGTGGAAAGCCGATGCTCTTGCTTCCTGGACTAGGCAGCAAGTACGCACCAATTCTCAAGTGCCTTGACTGCGACGTTGTAGCCCCTTCAGTTCACCTGATATACGAGCTTGGATTGAGAGTAGTTCTTTGAGGCCGCCGAGCAACGAGCAAAATAACCGGGGCTGCCGGTCGTTGTCTGCATGCGGTCGGTCGGAGAGTAGCAGCGCAAGGGGCTTCCGTAGCGACACCACCGGGTCTGGCCTACCGACGGTTTGTCTGACGATCATAGCCCAACCGAGCTGATGATGGTGGTGTCGCTTGCATCGGAGAAAGTGAACATCGTTGCGAACAACGCGCGCCAGTGTCATGTCTAGCGGCGCGCTCCTTTGTACCAAGAGCCCCATCATCCTGTGGATTCCTGGTAGGGAAAGCCAAACTGTCAACGTTCTGGTCGACCTCCGTCGATCCGGAGAGTCGGCAGTTGCCAAGAACCATAATGAAATTTGATGCCAGCCCCAGCTGGAAAGTTGAGCGATGCCAAAGGAGGGAAGAGGACAGTAGGGTTGAAGAGCTCCGGGCTGGCGAACGGTGGAAGGTCGACATTCGCGAGGGCTTTCGCGCTCTCAATCGAGTAGATCACATCTCGCGCGACCCGCTGCGTAGCGCCTTTCATCCAGAGCTGAAGAAAGCCGATCTGATCGTTTGCGGAGGTCGCGGAGGTGACTTTCCCGAAGAGGTCTACCGCCTGCGTGCATTCGGTTTGAAGTCGCTCCTGCCAATGCCAATAGACGTCGAAAAACTTTTTCGAAAACTCCGTCTGCGTTCCGATGGTTTGCTTGGTAAAGTCCTGAAATGCGCGTGTTGCATCGCCGACGTTATCGTTGATTCCCGCTTCCTTCGTCATCCTCATCTCCTTGTCATTGTTGAGTGCTCGTGACAGCGCTGGTGCGCTGGAAACGTCCAGTTTGGGAAAGGCTAAATGGAAAATGCAGCTCGTCGAAACACACCAGCAATTCGTCGCGCAGCGCGCTTTCAGGACCCCTATGCGGCAATATGGCAGGAGGCGTGACGCTGCCGCTTTGCTCAGCTCGGCGCCACGACGCCAAGGGCCCGCTCCGGACTTGACGGGCTGCAGCATCAGCATGGCCTTGATTGATCGATCGAGTGGGCCTCATCCGAACTCCTGGGCCGGAGATTGCAGGAGCGCTTCGTCGCCCCATCACCGCGCCCGAAATCTGTCCCAGCAATCGCCGTGCCACCAACGGGGTGTCGACACCTTTCTGAACAGGAAAGTGTGCCTTGCGCCGCGCCGTTGGAATGCGTCGGCCTTCGTGCCGAAGTTCGGACATCCGTCGCTTCAGCCGGACTGAACCGAAGATCGCAAAATGACCGCGATGGTCTTCCCGAAGATATTTGTACCATTCGGAGTAGGGGCCGCTGGACGAAATCTCGCTGGAGCGCCTTGAAAGACTCCGAATGGGTGACACGCTGTTTGAGACCCCTGAGAGGGCCCGCCGCCTTTCTCAGCCAAGTCTTGCACGGAAAGAACTTCGCACTCAGGTCTGATCGACCCTCTGATGAGCATCGCGAGGTCACGCGCGAACGCGAGCCAGAGCAGGGGGCATGGTTCGTCCCGGCCGGGCTGATCAGCCGTTCGCCCGACCGGCCTCTCTCCTAAAGCCGCCTCCCTCGTACTCGCGAAAGAATTCGCTATATCGCGCAGGGTCAATGGCCTTCAGGCGGTTCAGCGCGCGTTTGGCTTCTAGATCGGCGTCTTGGCCATGACGATCTTTGATCTTGTTCACCGCATCTATGATGCTTTTTAGTCGCCGCATTGGTGTTGTTTGCCCGGAGTTCTTTTCGAAGCTTGCAAGTGCAGATGTCTGCCCGAGTGCCTTCGCGAGCGTCCCGAGCTTTTCATCAAGTTCCTCAACGGCGTCGGATAGGGTGTCGAACCGTTCGGTTACGCTAATCGTTTTGGCTACATCCTCGTCGAGCCGCGCGCCAACATTCGTCTCAATGTCCTGAGTCACTGCCCCGCTGAGTGGCGCAAAGAATGGAAAGGAGTACCATGAGAACCAATTCCGGTTTGACATCGATATCCTCTCGACCATCGGAATGGAGGCGTTCTTTCTCATGTTCCAGCAATTGGCGTGCCAATCGACCGGATTTGATGGCCAAATCATGGGCAAAGTATAATTCCCACTAAGCAGATGAACTGAAAGCGACTCCAAGGCGCGGCGTGGCGCGCTTAGAAGATCCGTAGTCAGGAAAATGATGATCGATCGGCTGCTCGGACGACTAAATCGTTAGCCGGGCCGACATTGAATTCTGTCGATAGATCGAATGCTCAGGGAAGGCCTGCGATGCAGTCAACTACCAGCCTTGGCAATTGATGGAGAAGACGGAGGCATGGCTATCGTGGCCGATCAACTGTCAAGGAAACCGACACGGAACGGAGCCAAAAGAATGAAAGAAGTCCTGCTGTGCACCGTCGCGCTTTTTGCGCAGACTGCTTCGGTCTCGGCCGCTGATCTGGTGGCGAAAGCGCTCCCAATGGTCACTCCGATCTACGACTGGAGCGGCTGCTACACCGGCATCAATGGGGGCTTTGGCTCTGCGCACCAGTGTTGGCACGTCGTCAATGTCGGCGACTTGGTCGTTGCTCCGCCGCTCGTGATGGGGTGCCATAGTTCGACAGGAGGCACCGCCTGCGGTCAAATTGGTTACCGCTGGCAGATTGCGAACTCTGTGTTCGGTCTTGAGGCGGAGGGCAACTGGGCCGACTTTAAGGGCTCCAACGCCAACCTTGCCTTCGCTGGCGTGCAGGATGAATCCAGGATCGATGGATTTGGCTTGTTCACCGGCCAGGTCGGCTATACCAAGAATAACGTGCTGTTCTGTACGAAGGGTGGCGCTGCAGGCGTCCGCGACAAATACCGGGTCTTCGATCTTGCGACTAGGCTGACAATCGACAATGGCAGCGAAACCCTTTGGGGCAGTGCTGTAGGCGCGGGCCTTGAACTTGGCTGCGCTCCGAATTGGTCCGTCGGCATAGAGTACGACCACGTGTTTATGGGCCGTCGGGATATGGACTTCTTTTGTCCAACCGCACTGGTAGGCGTTTCGGCGGGCGGCCGTGCAGGGACCGCGCGCATCAGTCAGGACGTCGACATCGGTTTGGTTCGTGCGAACTACAGCAGGAGTGACGCGGTCGCGAAATATTGATGTTCGCCAATCAGGACCGCGGAAGCGGGAACGGAAGGTGGCCTGTCGTTCGAGCAATCAAACGACTATCCGCAGCAAGACGGATCTAAGTCCCAGCTAAATAGTTCGGTCGACAAGCCATCGGCTGAATGGTTTGGCAATTGGCCCGGCTCTTGCTCCACTGCCTACCGATACCATGAAGGTCTGCCGCCGGGGTGACCGCTTCAAAAGCACGGGCATGCGAGATGTTTAGTGTTTCAAACAACCTGATGATCGAAAGCACATCTCTGACCCGTCGCTCACTGTGCAGCTTGGAAAACTACCTTGAGCATACGACCCATCAGTCCTGAGGGAGAACATGACGGACGCTAGTGCGATCAAATCGAAACTTTCGTCCAGCCGAAAGATTGCAGGTCGTCAGCTATTCTTTCTTGAGGTGAGCACCAACCGCATTCAAGTCATGAAGCCAGATGGCTCCGATCGAAAGGTTATTGTCACTGATTGTCAGCTTCCTGACGGAATCGCCATCGATGTCGACGCCGGCCACATCTATTGGACCAACATGGGTTCCGGTATCGCCGTTAACGATGGTTCGATCGAGCGAGCCGATATCGATGGAGCGGCTCGTAGAGTCATCGTCCCGCGCGGTGCCACTTTCACACCGAAGCAGATTCAGCTCGATCAGAAAGGCGGCAAGCTCTACTGGTCTGACCGCGAAGGAATGCGGGTCATGCGGTGCAATCTCGACGGTTCCGAGATCGAGACGCTCGTTGAGGCAGGCCGCGGTGAGCTGGACCGACGCGACCCGACCAAATGGTGCATCGGCATCACCATCGACACCGATCGCCGCCAAATCTACTGGACGCAAAAAGGTCCGGACAATGCCGGCAAGGGCCGGATCTTCCGCGCGGACATGGACATCCCAAACGGCAAGGGCCCGGCAACCCGTTCCGACATAGAGGTGCTGTTCGACGGCTTGCCGGAGCCGATTCACCTTGAGTTCGATCTGGCGAACCGCGTCCTCTATTGGACAGACCGCGGTGATCCGCCGCGTGGCAACACAGTCAATCGCGCGTGCGTCGATCTAGAGACGGAGCCGGAAATTCTGATCACGCATCTAATGGAGGGAATCGGCATCGCACTCGACGTTCCCGGCAACCAGATGTTCATCACCGACCTCGCCGGTTCGATCTATTCCGCCACTCTTGATGGAAAGAACAAACACAATCTCCTCTGGTCCCAGGGCAATTTCACCGGCATCGCGTATGTCGAAATCTGACCCGTCGAAGGAAATGACTGGACTCACGCAACGCCGTGGTAGGTCCCACCTGTCGGCGCAAACGGGGCTGCTGTTTGCGGCCGCGAGAGGCGCGGATCAAACCGCTTGGCACCGAGCCTAAAGGTGCGCTCAGGCGCCACTCTCCACTCGAAAAGCCTGCGATCTCATTCGTCTAAAGCAGGCGGCGAGGCTGCTGTTCCTCAACGCAAGCATCGGCGCAAAGGTCGCGGCGATTCTTAATGAGCCAAACCTGTTCCGGGATCTTAAAAGGAATGCCAGGTATTGGAGGCTGGAGCCTGTCGAAGATGTCATTCCGGCCTCCACGTCTTGTGTCAAGGCGTTCCTCAGCGAGTACGTAAGAGCCCATATGAATGACCTAAAAACGACAGGAGACAGTATGAGTTTTGAACGAAAGGTTATTGTCACGATTGCTCCGACGGGAGGCGTGGTGAAAAAATCGCAGAACCCACACCTGCCGACCCAGCCAAGCGAGATCGCCGAGGATGTGTACCGGTGCTACGATGCAGGGGCATCGATCGTGGCGCTGCATGCGCGCAGGCCGGACGACGGCGCAACCTGCAATCCGGAAATTTATCAGGACATCAACTCCCGGATCCTGACAAGGTGCGGCATCATCATCAACAACAGCACAGGCGGGGGCATTGATGGAGACATGATCCGATCCCTAGAGCCAAATCTCGATGAGGTTATATTCGAAGAGCGCCTAAAAGGTCTCGAGGCCGGCGCTGACATGGCGACATTTGACGCTCACAGCGTTCTGGCCAGCTTTGGCGGCCGCGAGATTGTCGTTAACACCTCGCCCACCCGCTGCGACATCATGGCGAAACGATTCCAGAAAACGGGCATCAAACCCGAATGGGAATGCTTCTCACTTTCCCACCTTCTCCAAGATCCGATACGTCTCATCAATAAGGGGGTCGATAAGCCTCCCTATTGGATCAATTTCGTTCTTGGTGCCGATCGCGCAATTCAGGGGGCATTGCCTTACAGTCCGCAGATCCTCGATTTGCTGATCGGCAATCTTCCCAAAGGAGCCATGTTTTGCGTTAGCGGGGTCGGTCGAGCGCAGCTGCCCGCAACAACTCACGCGGTGCTTGCAGGCGGCCACGTGCGTGTAGGCCTGGAGGACAATCTCTACCTCGAACCGGGCATACTTGCCACGAACGTGCGCCTGGTCGACAAGACTGTAAAGATTATCCGAGAACTTGGGTACGAGCCCGCCACCACAGTGGAAGCTCGGGCGATGCTTGGGCTTGCGCCACACAAACAGCCCGGATAGCTCATTTTCCGCTCTCAATCGGAAGCGACGTACGATGGCTCGTTAAATTCGATGACGGGCTCTAGATAAGTCCTAAGCGTGGGGCCAATAGTAGAAGGTGTTGTCGATGGTTGAAAATGAGCGATCGGACAGTTGTGGCAGCGATTCCCATGTTTCAGCCTAACATCGCGGCGCAGCGTCAGAGAAAAAGCGGGCGTGTGGTCAGCGACTAGTTGTAGGAGCAGAACGAATTGTTGGACGCCGCTGCTGCCCAGCGTCATACCAACGAAGTGGTAAGGTGTGGCTTGGTCGCGAGCGCTGTCGCCAAGAACACGCGGCGGCTCGTGCCACTGTTGGGCGTTGCTTATCTTTTCAACAACCTTGATCGGACCAGCGTCGGCATCGCTGCGCTGCAGATGAACGAAGCCATCGGCTTAAGTGCCACGCAATTCGGCTGGGGCGCCGGGATCCTCTTCTTTAGCTACTGTATGCTCGAAGTACCCAGCAACATGATGATGTATCGCGTGGGAGCGCGCCGCTGGCTCGCCCGCATCATGATAACGTGGGGCCTTGCAGCCGCGGCGACAGCGTTCGCCGTTGGGCCATACAGCTTCTACGCAATCCGTCTTCTTCTGGGAGTTTTCGAATCGGGCTTTTTTCCTGGCGTCATCTGGTACATCTCCATTTGGTTTCCGGCGCAGTCGCGGACAGGCGTCCTCGCCTGGTTCATGACGGCAACACCGCTGTCCTCGTTGATCGGCAATCCGCTATCCGCTTTGCTATTAAGAATGGATGGAGTGTGGGGACTAGCCGGCTGGCAATGGATGTTCCTGATCGAAGGCCTGCCGGCCTGCTTGCTCGGAGGCTTATGCCTCGTTCTGCTAGCCGACACGCCGGGCAAGGCCTCGTGGTTGACGCCCCGAGAACGGGACGCGCTACTGGACGAACTCGCTAAGGAAAAACACGACAAGGTCAAAAAGGATCTCTGGGCTGCGATGAAGGATGTCCGGGTGCTGATGCTGACGGGCATCAGCTTCGCTTTCACGATCGCCTCCTACGGGATAGGTATCTGGCTCCCTCTGATCTTAAAGAGCCACAACCTGAACAACATGCAGATTGGTTTGCTCTCGGCCGCGCCCTATTTCTTTGTGACAATAGGCTCGTTGTTCTGGGCGCGCCTTGTCGATCGCAAGGGACAAAAGATCTACAATCTGGTCGCCGCATTGATGCTTGGCGCCGTCGGACTTGTCTTTTCGGTAATGTTCACGTCGCTCATACCGGCGCTCATATGCATGACGCTTGCTCTGATTGGCACAATTTCCGCGCGGACCGTCCTTTACACGATCCCGCAGAGTTTCCTCACTGGGCCCGCTGCCGCTGGAGGCATCGCATTCATCAATTCAATTGGTGCCTTTGGGGCCTTCGTCGGCCCGTACATGGTCGGTTTCCTCAAGGATTGGACGGGATCTTTTGACATTGGCATGATCGGAATGGCAATCATCCTAATTGTTGCAACGGGCGTCGCCTGCAGCCTTAGACTCGTCGTGACATATAACGATGACGTTCCTGTCTAAGCGGAACGCCTAGTAGATATCCGGGTAAGGTGTTTCGCAACGCATCGCCGCCGCTGAAGGACCTGCTGAAAGAGATCGCACGGGAAACCTGGATCTTCTACATCAATGGACGTGGCAAAATGATCGAGTAGGTCATGGCAAGAGGTGGCGCGTGCCGGCAACGAGCCGAGATCGGGACGCGCGGGCACAAGTTCGGTCTATTTGGTGGCAACTCGATCCTGGCGATGTGCGCAAAACAGACTGATTTTGAAGATATGGTCAGCTTGCCCACCTCCAACGAGTAATGCCGAGCCTGAACAGCTCAGCATTCGGGCTCGGCAAGACTCGATCTTCGATACCAAATCCGCTTTTAGACTAAAGCGAGAGTCGGGGTAGATTAAAACGGGACGAAGGGTCAGCGTGACAACGATCCTTCCGTCGCCACGTGGCTGGTCATGTCATTTGCGATTCTTGGTATTCGAGAGCTTCTCGCCTGCACCGCTCTTGGCCGCCTCGCCGCTAGCGGATGGCAGTTTCGATTTGTCGCCGCTTGCTAAGGTGAAAGTGTCCGCGCCGGCGCTGATGCCGTTCCATGCCACCGGTTCCGCGAGTGAAAGGAGCCATAGTCCCTGAAATCCCGATGCAGCGTTCAGCTGTCCGGTCCACACGGTTGTCGATCCGCAGCCTACAAAATTCACCGAAAAACTGATCGCCGTGCCACTATTGGTCTGCGCGAGCCAGCCCGTCATCGTCTGAGGGGCACCTTCATCGCAGCTATTGCTCGCATTGTTCGTGTAAGTGCCGGAAATTGCGCCTGTGCTTGGATTATAATTGTCGACCGCTAGGGTTGAGCCGTATTGGTTGGTCCAGGTCCAGATCGGCTGCGCCGCTGCAGGTGCAGCCAGGAGTAGGCCGAGGCAGGCCGCGCCGATCCGGTTCGTCAATTTCCATTTCGCTTGAGACATTTCCGACTCCATATCGCTCCATTAGCGGAGCGACCTAGTTATAGAACACGGCGTGAACAATTTAAACGAGTATGATATCGTGATAGCGCTAGCACGTTGAGATGTGATTGATGTCCAAATTTCAGCTCTGTGTGCCAGCGTGGTGCCGTCGTACGGACCGGGGGACTTGCTTGAGCTATCGACAGCTCTGCGGCATCATGTGGCGACGGTGCGCCCCAGCTAGCCAGTCTCCATCTCGAGCATTTTAGTAACAATTCCCGGCAGCGCATGGTTTTAGCGTTGCACGCTCCTCGAGCGATCCTCCAGCGATCCCAATCCAGTTCCTCAAGTGCTCAGCTCTGAACAGATAGGTTGGTATTAGAGGAGAGATAGAGAATTTTCGAGCCAAGGTTGTCCGCGTGCTGAGCGCCTCTCTGCCCCAATGAGTGATTGGGCCGCAATCGCGGGCCCGGTGTACAAATGTGGAATCAGCCAGCCCTCACCGACGAACACGGTTGACCGCCAGATCACGCTGGCATCAGGAAGTCTTGCGCAGTTCGCGGGCTGCCGCGACCATGTTGACGAGCGCCGGACGAACTTCGGTCCATTTGCGAGTCTTTAAGCCGCAATCCGGATTGATCCAGAGCTGTGAGTCCGACAGCCGTTGGCGAGCCAGCGCGATGAGATCCCCTATCTCAGAGGCCTCGGGAACGCGCGGAGAGTGGATGTCATAGACGCCAGGGCCGATGTCGTTCGGGTATTTGAAGGCAGTGAACGCATCGAGCAGCTCCATCTTCGAGCGGGACGTTTCGATCGAGATGACATCTGCGTCCATCGCGGCTATTGCATCGATGATGGCATTGAACTCCGAATAGCACATGTGGGTATGGATCTGCGTTGCATCGGCAACACCGGAGGAGCAGAGGCGGAAGCTTTCCACTGCCCAGTCGAGATAAGATCTCCAATCGGAGCGGCGGAGCGGCAAACCTTCGCGTAGCGCGGCCTCATCGATTTGGATCATGGTTGCCCCGGCCTTTTCTAAGTCGGCGACCTCGTCACGGATGGCGAGCGCGATCTGACGGCAGGTCTCGCTGCGCGGAATGTCGTCACGGACAAACGACCAGGTGAGGATTGTCACCGGCCCCGTAAGCATTGCCTTCATCGGCTTTCTGGTCAGCGACTGCGCGTAGCGCCACCATTCGATGGTCATCGGCTTCGGGCGGGAGACATCGCCGAACAGTATCGGCGGACGAACGTAACGGGAGCCGTAGGACTGCACCCAGCCATGCTTAGTGAATGCGAATCCGGAGAGCTGCTCGGCGAAATACTGAACCATATCATTGCGCTCGAACTCGCCGTGGACAAGCACGTCGAGCCCGATGTCTTCCTGCCAGAGGACCGCGCTGGCCGTTTCCTCCTTCAGGAATTGTTCATATTTCGCCTTTGTCAACTTTCCCTTGGCATGCTCGGCGCGGGCGTTGCGTATCTCGCTCGTCTGCGGGAACGACCCAATCGTGGTTGTGGGGAAAAGCGGCAGGCCGAAACGCTTGCGCTGAACCTCCGCACGTGTCGCAAAAGCACTGTTGCGGCGGCGCATAGCCTCGTCAATCGTCGCCGTTCGCTGGGCGACGGCCGTGTCGTGGATTTTCGGCGATGCCTGGCGTGCCCTCGCTGCAAGGTCTGATTCGGAAAGCGCGACAATAACATTTCCGTCCCCCGCAAGCGCTTTCGCCAAGGTCGCGAGCTCCTGGATCTTCTGGACTGAGAAGGCAAGCCATCTCTTCACGTCCGAATCGAGTTCGGTTTCGAGCTCAAGGTCGATTGGGACATGCAAGAGCGAGCAGGAAGGTGCGAGCTGCACGCGCTCCTTGCCGAACTTTGCAATGACGGGCTTAAACCGCTCCACCAGTGCCGACAGGTTGGAACGCCATACGTTGCGGCCGTCGATGACGCCGAGCGAAACCACGAGGTCCGCGCGGGCGCCGTATTCAATCTGGTTCAATTGTTGGGGAGAGCGAACAAGATCGACGTGCAGTCCGGCCACAGGCAGCTTTAGAGCTATCGCCAGATTGTCGCCGATCGCTCCGAAATAGGTTGCAAGCATGACCTTGATGCCAGGCACCTCCTCGGCGAGACGCCCATAGGCGCGCTGGAGCGCAGTCCGCGTGGCTTCGTCGAGATCAAGCACCAGATAGGGCTCGTCAAGCTGGACCCACTCGGCTCCACGTTTGGCCAGTTCCTGGAGAACTTCGACATAGACGGGCACGAGGCTATCGAGGAGCGAAATCGGATCAAACGCCGGATCGGCGGCCTTGCCGAGCTTCAAGAAGGTGACTGGTCCCACCAAGACCGGACGCGTTTGATAGCCAAGGGCTTTCGCCTCATCATATTCCTCGATCGGTTTGCGGGAAGAGAGCGTGAAGGTCTGTCCTTTATGGAATTCGGGCACCATGTAGTGGTAATTGGTATCGAGCCACTTGGTCATCTCCTGCGCAGAGGCGCCAAGGCCTTGATGGACGTGAGCGCAACTCGCGTCGTGTTCCTTGTCTTGCGAGCCCCGCGCCATGGTGAAATAGGTCTTCAGCGAGACCGGACCGCTCTCCCAGCCATACGCCTCAGGAATGGCGCCGACCATGACGCTCGTGTCGAGAATCTGGTCATAGAGTGAAAAGTCATTGGACGGGATGATGGTGACGCCCAGCGAATTCTGACGTGCCCAATTGGCGACACGAAGACCGGCCGCAGCTTCCAGGAGCTGCTGCTCGCTGATCTTGCCAGCCCAGTAGCCTTCGAGCGCCAGCTTGAGTTCACGGCGTGGCCCGATACGTGGCATGCCGAGGGTCGCAACAGGAAGTGAGAGAAGAGACATAGCTTTATCCCCGTTGTGTGGGGGCAAAGGCCATGGCGGAAACGCAGGCAGGTAGGCCGCCAGAGCGCGGCCTGCTGCTAGGCGTACCACCGGACACCCCGCCCGTGGACGATTATGTTGTCGGGGCAGGTCTCCTGGCTCGCGGGTCATCGCCTGCATCCGGCCTTCCCGAAGCGTTTGCTTCAGTGACACGTGTGGATGCAGGCTCGCCGCTTACAGTTGCGGGGGCAGCGCCGGCATTACTTTGATCCTGAACGGATCGAAAGCGCACCGGCTTCCCTCTTAGCTCCAGATCAAGCCAGACCTGGAGAACCTCGACGCCTTCCGATTAACTGCAACGGAAGCTGTACGTCAACCCTGAGATCACGTTTGCGGCGGCATCCCGGTAGGTATGACGGTCTTACCAACGGACGCATCGAGCTCTCTGGAGCAATCGTGGTGTCAAGCTCTGGGCGCGTGCATTTGATCGACGAGTTTGGCCGTAACGCCGTCGCTTGCTATCGCGCTGTAAGTGTTTCCCGGGGGCCATGCTGGCCAGACGCTCGTATCGGCTATTTGACCATCGAGTAGCCCATGGCCTCGAACGCCGCCGCTGTGAAGACCGCCACCTACCAAGGGTCCCAAACCTCGACCAGCGTTCCCTTGACGCCGTCGTTCTGTCTCGCACGGAGAGGAATGGACAGCTCTTGGGTACTTCCTGTCGCTTCGGTATCAACACTACGGCTCTTTGGCGCGGCAACTCGGATTGCTTAAAGAGCTGCCCCTCTGAACCGATCGCAAAGGCCTCTCTCATTTCCAATGCGCACAGATTTCCTGTTCATTCATCAATCGCTCAGCGAGGTACAAAGCTTTCGCCGTGGTCAACTACCAGTGCTAGCAATTGATCGAACGGACGGATTTGGTCAATCTTTCAAAGGCTGTCGCAGAAAGCCTCACTAATATGAGCGAGTTCGCGTGAAGAGCTCAAGCGGGGACTCGTCGCTGGCACCACTGACTATGACGGATCCCGTTAGGTGGTCCACTATTTGGCGTTCGTCGCTCTGTCGAGTTGAGTAGAGTGGCTCAGTGGCAACCGCAAAATTGGAGACTGGAGCCATGACTGCAACGGTCTTGTCGGGCAATGGCATTCCTCGCGCCGATATTATCAAGCGCGCAGCGCGCATCGGCGCAGAAATCCGAAACATTAAGCTGTTAGGCGATTTACCGGAGCAGACGATCGCCTCAATCAATGAGCTGCTGTTGGAGCACAAGGTTATCTTCTTTCGCGACCAGGGGCACCTCGATGATGCGGAGCAGGAGCGCGTTGCCGTTCGTTTCGGAAAGCTGACAACTCATCCGACGCTCGGTGCGATTAAGGGAACAGCGTCGATCATCGAGCTTGATTCCACCCGCGCCGGTGGCCGGGCCGACCTGTGGCACACTGATGGAACCTTCGTAGATGCCTACCCCAAGATTGCTGTGCTGCGAGGCATTGTGATGCCACCATTCGGTGGCGATACGGTCTGGTCAAACACCGTCTCGGCCTACCTCGACCTAGCACCGCCGCTCCAACGGCTTGCAGACAGGCTCTGGGCCGTTCACAGTAACGCCTTCGACTACGCGATACTGCCCCGCGTCACCGAGCTCGACAAGAAGCACCTGGACGAAGTCTTCACTAAAACGATCTATCAGACTGAGCATCCCGTTGTGCGCGTGCACCCGGAGACTGGCGAACGCACGCTGGTGCTCGGCGCTCTGGTGCAAAACTTCGTTGGCCTGCCGAAATACGACAGCCAGAAGCTGTTTGACTTGTTTCAGTCTCATATCACTGCGCTCGAAAACACCGTACGTTGGAGCTGGAAGGAAGGCGATGTAGCGATCTGGGACAATCGCGCCACACAACATTACGCCGTCAACGACTATGGCGACCAACATCGTCTCGTTCATCGCGCAACCGTCGCCGGCGAAGTACCCGTCAGCATCGATGGTCGGAGCAGCGTAACACGCATAAGGGCCCCCAAGCAGCCGGCCGAGGTCGCCTAGACGGGTCACAAGATTAGCTGCACCCGGCCGATGGAAACTCTGCCACTATGCGCTCGATCGCTGCGTGCAGTATTCGGCAGCTTGGTTCGCAATCGCACTCAACTATGAACCCGATGCTGCGTGCTATCAAATCAAAAAGTCGAATCTGTTCCTGAGAGGCCACATCGGGTTCAGCAGCTGCTGGTAGCGGTACTCATATTCATTCGAGTGGCTGAGCGCACGTTCTCGCCGCCGGATGTCGGGTCTCGAACCGCGCCACATGGGGCGCACGCCTTTCGAAGAATGCTCTCGTTCACGGGTTTTGCGCGCAACCATCTCTCGATCTGTCTACTCATTCGCAATGGCCTCGACAGCTGCCTAGCAGCCGCTCGGCCTTCTCCATCAGCACATTTTCTTGGTCATCCTGCGTGCGCCACCGTAGTCGCGTCCTCGCCCTTGAGAGGCTTGGGACGAGCGCTAACCTCCTCGAGCACACAGGCGCGATTTTGTGGCGAGGATGGCAAGAAGGCTTCGCTCGTCGCTATCTGTAGACGAGCCCCTCCTTGAAATAGTCCTGGCATCCGTCGGAAGGGCGGAGGAACGAGCACCAATTGGTCGCGCGCCCCGTCCGACATTGAGGATGTGAATGGAGAAGCAACACCCTGCGGTTGAAGTCACCTACCAACCTTAGCAATTGATGCAATGTCGACCACATGGCAATCGAGCGGCGGTAAAAGTCACGCCTCACACGCTAAGGAAGTCGGGATGCAATATGGATCTGCCTGCGCCAGCAGGCGTGAAGGATCTGCTGTCTCGCCATCCGCAGCTTTGAGGTCTATTCCTACCGCGATCGTTCCCGTCTCATGGCAGCCTCTGGCGAACTTTCTCGCGCGATCCTCGAGGACCCAGCCAAAGGTCTCAGCGCTCCGTGGCCGCCCATTGCTTCGTCTCACGGCTAGCGCGCTGCAAACGAAAGTTCATGAAGCTAACGCGCAGAGATGGATCTCTATCGCACTCGCACTGTCCCTCGCTGCGAGTCTCGTCGTGGATGCGGAGCTGGCACAAGCTGCCAACGTGCCTAGCCCGCGAAGCGGCACGCCTAATGAGGCCACCCAAGGAGGAATTCAAAAGAAGAACCGCCCGGCTACACCGTACCGAAGGTACCGGTCCCAACAAGCGGTGCATCTCATCGGTAGCGCGGCGCTTGTACAAACTGCCAATGCGTTTGCAGCAAAGCGCGACGGTCAGGTTGTAGTTGTAAAGAACACAACTCTGCAGAACGCCGGGCCTTTTGCAAAGTTCGATGACTTGCGCGAAAAAGGTATGTGGCTCAATATTCCTGGTCCGGCCGATACAATAGATCAGGATTACGGCGGCGTTAGATCTGCGCTGGGAGAAGTCGGGATCGGCTATGTTGGCGGGACAGTAAACACCTTCGTGGCCAATCAGCTGCCGAATGCGGCGAAGAGCACTATTCGTGATCAGCTATATGCTGGTCAGAACCCGACATTCAATACCCTGAATTTCATGATCGTGACGTATGATCTCAGCCGCTTTGGGATTCCCGATGGTCAGATCATCGTGGGAGCCCAGCAGCAGTATTGGACATGGAAGCCCGGGGGGCCAGATAGAGTGGGGATCAATACGATTGCCTACTATCAGACGTTCTTTGGCGGGAAGCTCGAACTCAAAATGGGCTATCTCAGGAACATTAATGAGTTCGCAGGCACGGTGGTCGGAGGAAACGCAGCAGTAAACGTTTTTGGAGCGTCATCCAATATTTTGTACCAAGCAGGAATGAGCAACAATGCCGCGCCGACGCCAGCTCTCAATGTAAAGTACAATTTTGATGATCGGTTCTACGACAAAATTTCAATACAGCGTTCACTCAGTCCAGACGGTCAATTTGTGCACATTCTCGAAAATCCGACTGGGTTAGACTGGAGCACGACGAACGCGGGCGTTCTTCTACTCGACGAAGTTGGCTACAAGAACAAAGCTGCTCCAGGCTTACCGGAGACTTGGTTGCGGGCAGGTGCCGGTTTCAACAATAGCAGCTACACCGACTTGCAGTATCCGAAGCAACCGAGAGCCGACGGGAATAGCATCTATTACGTGGCAGCGGACACGCAACTCTGGCAGTCGGATGTCCAAGGCTCACCAGCTCGTGGCGTCTATGCAGGAGTTTCTGTGATGTACGCGCCGCCCGACTTAAATAGAGTAAGTGAGTATTACGAGCTCCGTCTCTACGCAAAGGGGCTGTTTGACAGCCGTCCACGTGATCAGATTGCGATTGTCGCCACCAACACTGCGTGGAGCAACGTTGCAGTAGAAGCTGCGGCGGCCAAGGGCCATCTTGTTCATCGCAACAGTACGGCGCTTTCCGGAACGTACACGGCGCATCTCGCGCCCGGGGTATATTCAAGCCTAGGACTGACATACATCAATAACCCGACAAGCATCACATACACACCCCGAACGGGACATGCGTTGAACGTGTTAGTGTCTACGTCGATATTCTTCTAAGCCTGGAAAAATTGGGGGAGATTCACAAGCAGGCCAATGCGGATCTTGGAATGCTGTCGGTGTCCATCATACGAGACGAACATCGCAGCCAGCCCGCATGACGCCCGACGCGTAGATGGCCATTGTTTGTGGACAGGATCCTGGCGTTTGTCGGCTAACGCGGCGTCTTGGCTCCATGCAGTTCAGCAGGAGTCGCAATTTGGGTCAGGCGGCAGACGCCATTTGTCCCGAACAGGTCTACCTCGGCTGGTCCTTCTGCCGTCCATAGGGAAACGGAATTAGCAATGTATCGGCAAAGTTCGCGGTATCTTGGACCTGGACAGCGGCCCGCTCGGCTTAAGCGGATATCAAAACGGTCCTCAGCAGGGCAGCAGCTCTCGGATTTGACCTTGCCAGTTCGCGGCCGCACTCAAAGAATTTGCTGAACATATTTTCTTGCTACAATTTCCCTACTCTGCGGAAGCCCGCCGGAATATCGATGGTCAGCCGTAAAAACGCGAAAACGCCGTGTCATGGGCCAAATGCGAACCGAAGAAGACGTTCTTGGTGAGAGGCAACTGCCCGCGGACGCGCTCTACGGCATCAATACCCTCCGGGCATCGGAGAATTTTCTACTCACGCGCCGCACGATCGCGACGCTGCCTGAGTTTGTCCCCGCACTGGCGATGATAAAAGAAGCGGCGGCGCGTGCAAATCAAGAGATCGGCGCGCTGTCAGCGCAGAAAGCGGAAGCCATCATTGAGGCGTCCCAAGAGATCCGCGCCGGAAAACACGATGCGCACTTCATTGTCGACGTGCTTGAAGGTTCGGGTGGCACATCATCCAACATGAACCTCAATGAGGTAATCGCAAATTTGGCCGCGCGGCTGGCCGGAAAGCCGGTTGGTGACTACACTTTCGTCCATCCAAATGATCACGTCAATCTCGGTCAATCCACCAATGACGTGATTCCGACGGCTATGAAGCTTGCGGTCTTTCGAGTGTCGGCGGGGACTTCGCCCGCGCTGACGCAACTGGCCGCCGCGTTCTCGGAAAAGAAGAAGGAGCATTCGCAAACCCTGCGCCTTGGCCGGACATGTTTGCAGGATGCAGTTCCAATGCTCTTTGGTCAGACTTTCGGGGCATATGAGGCGGTCATAGAACGCCACGCTCAGCATGTGGAGGAGTTGCGGCGCCAACTCCTGATCGTTCCGCTCGGCGGAACTGCGGTGGGCACCGGATTGAATTCCAGACCGGACTACAAACAGGCAGTTTTCCGCCATTTGTCAGCTCTGGTTGGCCACGAGATCAAATCAGCGGCCGATCCATTCGACGGAATGCAGAACTTAGACGCGTGCGCCCGGTTGTCAGCTGAACTTCGAAATTCAGCAAATTCCCTCTGGAAGATCGCCAACGACCTCATTGTGCTCTCGTCCGGTCCCGTCGGTGCTGTCGGAGAAATTACGTTGCCTGCGATCCAGGCCGGATCTTCGATTATGCCTGGCAAGGTAAATCCGGTTATTCCGATAGCAGTTTGTCAGGCAACGTTTGCCATCTCCGGGAACGATGCTGCCATAGCAATGGCCTGCCAACAAGGACTGCTGGAGATCAATTGCTACGATATGCTAGTCTGCGATCGCCTGATCGATTCCATCACTCTCCTCCACCGTTCGGCGACTATTTTGGTCGAACGGTGTGTGCGCTCGCTTACAGTAAATGAGGAGCGGTCGCGGCAAAATCTGCTTGCGTCGTATGCACTAGCAACAGCGTTGGTACCCAAGTTCGGGTATGCAAGTGTTGCTGCGATCGTGCGGGCGGCGCTCAATGAACATCGATCGTTTCTCGACGTCGCCATCGAACGTGGATTGCTTGCGCAGAAAGACGTGCATTCACTTATCCGCCGCGCTGCTGCCATTGAATCGACGCTCACGGCCGAGTGAGGCGGATCTGCCAAAGGGAAAATTGCAAATCTTAGAGGAGGGGGCGGATCGAGGACGTTCTTCTGTAACCCTGTCGCTGCTCAGCGGCGTGCATTAGACGCAGAACGACCTCGCAAACCGTTGCGAGGCCCTCGGCGATCGGCCTGCTTCTGATCATTCCCAGCTCAGTGCGCCTCCATTCTGATATTCGATCACGCGGGTCTCAAAGAAGTTCTTTTCCTTGTTCAGGTCCATTGTCTCCGACATCCACGGAAACGGATTCTCGACCCCGGAGAAGACGGGCGCGAGCCCGATTTGGGCGCAGCGCCGGTTAGCAATGAAGTGCATGTACTGCTCGCAGAGCGCCGCATTGAGGCCGAGGAAACCGCGCGGCATCGTATCGCGGCCGTACGTAGCCTCGAGCTCGGCGGCCTCGCGGATCATGCCGCGGACCTCCTCCTGGAACGCTGGCGTCCACAGATGCGGGTTCTCGATCTTGATCTGGTTGATGACGTCGATGCCGAAATTCAGGTGAATGCTCTCGTCGCGCAAGATGTATTGATACTGCTCGGCGATGCCGACCATCTTGTTGCGACGTCCCAGCGATAGGATCTGCGCGAAGCCCGTGTAGAACCACATCCCCTCGAAGACGACGTAAAACGCCACGAGATCGCGCAGGAAGGCCTGGCCTTGCTCCGGCGTCCCGGTCTGGAATGACGGATCGTCAAGATGCTGTGTGTGCTTGAGCGCCCAGGCCGCCTTGTCGGTGATCGACGGCACCTCACGGTACATGTTGAATAGCTCACCCTCGTCGAGACCGAGGCTTTCGACGATGTATTGGAAGGTGTGGGTGTGGACCGCTTCCTCGAAAGCCTGTCGCAAGAGATACTGCCGGCACTCCGGATTGGTGAGATGTCGGTAGATCGCCAAGACGATGTTGTTGGCGACAAGCGATTCCGACGTGGCGAAGAAGCCGAGATTGCGCTTGATCGCGCGCCGCTCGTCTTCGGTCAGACCATCGCGGGACTTCCAAAGCGCGATGTCGGTCTGCATCGAGACTTCAGTCGGCATCCAGTGATTGTTGCAGGCGGAAAGGTACTTCTCCCAAGCCCACTTGTATTTGAGCGGCAGGAGCTGGTTGACGTCTGCGCGGCAGTTGATCATCCGCTTCTCGTCGACCGAGACGCGGCCGCCGCTGCGGTCGATCGCGCCGAGACCGGTCGGATCGGCCGGCTCGCGCTTGAGCTGGATCTGCGGACGTAGCGCAGTGGCGAGGATCGGGACGGCCGGGACCGCCGTCGTCTCGGTATCAGACCAATCGAGCATCATCCCCTCCTTACTGGCAGGCTTCGCAGTCCGGACCATCGATCCGGCATGCCTTAACGCCATCGAGTTCCCGCGCCGCCATGGCGACCGGAACGACGATCGCAGCATGCGAAATTGCGGCCGATGCGGACACCGCATTGAGCTTGCCGTCGGTGCCCCTGAGCGTCGACTTCTCGACATGCGTGGCGCCGCGGGATCGCAGGTAGTAGGTGGTCTTCAGCCCGCGCCGCCAGGCCAGGCGGTAGAGCGCGTCGAGCTTCTTGCCCGAGGGGTTGGCGATATAGAGATTGAGCGACTGCGACTGGTCGATCCACTTCTGGCGCCGGGCTGCGGCTTCGATCAGCCAGGCGCTGTCGATCTCGAAAGCGGTCGCGTAGAGGTCCTTGAGATCATCAGGGACACGATCGATCCGGCTGACGCTGCCGTCGAAATATTTGAGATCGGAGACCATCACCTCGTCCCAGAGCCCCCTCGACTTGAGATCGCGAACCAGGAACTCATTCACGACAGTGAAGTCGCCGGACATGTTCGATTTGACGAACAGGTGCTGGTAGTTCGGCTCGATCGACTGCGAGACGCCACAGATGTTGGAGATCGTTGCCGTTGGTGCGATCGCCATGACGTTGGAGTTCCGCATCCCGCTGGAGGTGACCTTCTTTCGCAGGCGGTCCCAATCGAGCGTCGAGGATCGGTCGGCGTCGAGCCCGCCGCGGGCATCGGCAACGAACTGGATGGAGTCGAGCGGCAAAATGCCCTTCGACCACAGCGAGCCCTGGAAGCTCGGATAACGGCCGCGCTCGGCAGCGAGATCGGACGATGCCTCGATGGCATGGAAGGAGATTGCCTCCATGCTAATGTCCGCGAAGGTCACCGCTGCATCCGAGGCGATCGGAATGCGCTGGACCTGAAGCGCCTCCTGAAAGCCCATTAGACCAAGACCGACCGGCCGATGGCGCATATTGGAGCGTCGAGCTTCCGGGATGGTGTATAAATTGATGTCAATGACATTGTCGAGCATCCGCACGGCGATCGTAACGGTCCGCTTCAGCTTGGCCTGATCAAACCCGTCGGGGCCGATATGATTGAGCATATTGATCGAACCGAGATTGCAAACTGCGATTTCGTCGGCTGACGTATTCAGGGTGATCTCGGTGCAGAGATTCGAGGAATGGATCACGCCGGCATGCTGCTGCGGCGAACGCAAATTGCAGGGATCCTTGAAGGTAATCCAGGGATGGCCAGTCTCGAACAGCATCGTCAGCATACGGCGCCAGAGATCAGTCGCACGCACAGTCTTGAAGACGCGCATGCCGCCGGCCTTCGCCTTGGCCTCATAGGCTTCGTAGGCCATCTTGAACGCAGGCCCGTAGCGATCGTGCAGATCGGGTGTTTCATCCGGCGAGAATAGCGTCCATTCGCCGTCGGCATCGACACGCTGCATGAACAGATCGGGCACCCAGTTGGCCGTGTTCATGTCGTGAGTACGGCGGCGGTCGTCGCCGGTATTCTTGCGCAGATCGAGGAACTCCTCCAGGTCGACGTGCCAAGTCTCCAGATAGCCGCAGACGGCGCCCTTGCGCTTGCCGCCCTGATTGACGGCGATTGCAGTGTCGTTGGCAACTTTAAGGAACGGGATGATGCCCTGGCTCTCGCCGTTAGTACCCTTTATGTGCGCGCCAAGGCCGCGCACAGGCGTCCAGTCATTGCCGAGCCCACCAGAATATTTGGCGAGCAACGCATTGTCCTTGATCGACTTAAAAATGCCGTCGAGATCATCGGACACGGTGGTGAGGAAGCAGGACGACAATTGCGGCCGCAACGTGCCGGAGTTGAACAGCGTCGGCGTCGAAGCCATGAAATCGAACGACGACAACAGGTCGTAGAATTCGATCGCTTTGGCTTCTCGGTCGATCTCGCGCAGCGCCAGGCCCATCGCGACGCGCATGAAGAAGGCCTGCGGCAGTTCGACCCGCTTGCCACGTTTGTGCAGGAAGTAGCGGTCGTAGAGCGTCTGAAGTCCAAGGAACTGGAATTGCAGGTCCCGCTCCGGCTTCAGCGCAGCGGCGATGCGGGCGAGATCGAAGCGGGCAAGCTCGGGATCGAGTAGTTCGGTGGCGATACCGACCTTCACATAGACCGGGAAGTATTCTGCATAACGAGTCGCCATTTCGGTCTGGGAGGCGCACGTCGGAACGCCGTGGACATGCGACAGCACCTCGCCCCGGAGCTTATCGAGCAGCAAACGGGCGCTGACGTAAGCGTAGTTCGGCTCGTGCTCGACCAGCGTGCGCGCGGCCATGATCGAGGCCAGCGCCAGCTCGTCCTGGCTGATGCCGTCGTAGAGACTACGGGAGGTCTCAGTCAGAACCGGCGCGGCGGACACACCCTCGAGGCCCGCGCAGGCTTCGCCGATGATCAACGCGAGCCGCTTGGTATCGAGACACACGCGGGAGCCATCGGGCAGCATGACATGGAGTTCCGGAGCGCCGGCAGGCTTCGCTTCAGCGGCTCTTTCTTCGGCACGCTGGCGGGACTGTTCCTCGCGATACAGCACATAGGCGCGTGCGACCTTGTGGTTCTCGGTGCGCATCAAGGCGAGTTCGACCTGATCCTGGATGTCCTCGATATGGAAGGTGCGCCCATCGCCCGCGCGCCGCATCAGCGCCATCACGACTTCGGCCGTTAGCTGTTCGACGCACTCATGCACGCGGCGCGAGGCGACCGCGCTGCTGCCTTCCACCGCGAGGAAGGCCTTGGTCATGGCGACAGCGATCTTGGCAGAATCGAATGGCGAGATCTTTCCGTTGCGGCGGATGATCTGCATGGCGGGCTCGCTCGAAGCGGGCGCGAGCGGCTGTGGACACGACTGGATGATGGGTAGGGTAGCAGTGTCCGCGTCGAGCAGGTTCAGTGACATCGATAGGCCCCGTGATGCGCGTTTGTGTTTGAGCGGGGCAAACGAGGACGCTGCAGAAACGCCGGCAGCGGGTTGCCGGACGAGTGCATGCAAGCGACCGCCGGGACACCCCGCCCGTGGACGTTCAAGTCGTCACGGCAGGTCTCCTGGCTCGCAGGTCCTCGCTCGCTCCCTGTCTTCCCGGCGCAAAAATGCCAGTGACATCGTTCGGAAGCAGCTCGCTGCTGACAGTTGCGGGGGCAGCGCCGGAATTCCACGCGTTGTGCACGCGGTCACCGGCTTCCCTCTTAGCCACTAAATCTTGCGTTCTAGTGGAACCGTGATCGCCATATGTAGTAATTTTCGAGACGGCCTGTCAACGGCTGATTAACGTGCCGGCGCGGATTTGCTTGTGGAATGCTGTAATCTCACCGGCCGTCCTCATCGACCAGCGCAGAGCGGTGAGACTTGCGCAGCCGCGTTGCAACGGTCATTGGCCCTTTCATCATTTCAGCGACATCGACCACAATGGCCTGGCCCGGTTCGAGACAACATGTCGCGACTCTGACGACTTGAGGTCACTGCTGCTGGACAAGCCTGGCGTGTTTCTCAGGTGATGTCCGATCGGATGGGGCGAGTCACGCCGTTTGGGCACTGGTACGACGCTTGCTTAAGGTGGTCAAACGATGTGTTCACCTCGCCTAACCAAACTTATCCGTCCCATCAGAGCCTTGGCTCCTTAACAAGACGATTAGCTTTGCGAAGATTAGCATGTCAGATGTTGCTGGCGCGTTTCTCTCGTCCTTGACGTATCTGTCCTTCCTAGTTCTCGGTGCAGGCATGATCGCATCGATCTGTTTGCGTTCGAGATGCCAACTCTAGAAGGGCATTAGCGTGCTGAAGAGAAGCTTATGGCGAATCTTCCCCATGCGCGATGCATCCCTGCTTGAGGTCAGATCATGAAACCTGCTCTTGTGTTCGATTGGAATGGCACGCTACTCGACGATGCGCATGTATTACTGCAGACGACGAACGCCATACTAGATCGCTTTGGTCACGCAACTATAGATATGGATACGTTTCGGAAGCATTGCGACATCCCACTCTCTATCCTTTATTGCAGTCTGGGAATGTCGGAATCGGAAGTTGCGGCCGTGGATCGAGATTCGGGTGCAATGTTTCACGACATGTACGAACGGTTTGCCAGCAAAACTGATCTGCGCGAGGGCGCGCGTAGAATTTTAGAAATAGCGCACGAACAGGCGGCTTCGTCCATCATTGTGAGCAACCATGTCGTCGACCCTCTCCGATCACAATTGCGAAGGCTTGGAATCAATGACTACATTAGCGAGGTGATTGCTTTTGAAAGCCGCGGCACGCAGTTCAAATCGATGAGCAAAGGGGAGCGACTTCGTCTCTACATGCAGGAGAACGACCTGAAGCCGCCGGCGTCCTTCATCATCGGCGATATGCCCAACGAAACGAATATTGCGCGCGACCTTGGGCTCATAAGTGTATCCATTACCGGCGGATTTGTTTCCGATTCGCGATTGCAGGCAGCAGAACCGGACTACATCATTCGCAGCCATCACGAGCTGTTGCCGATCTTGCAGGCGCACGGGTACTTCCGAGACACATAAAATCATAGTCAAAGAACATGACCCGACGTGTCCCTATAGCGACGAAGCCATTCTCATGCGGATCGTGCCGTCTTGAGGTAAGCTGACATTACCTCAACAGGCGTGCCCATGGACTCTTCCGCTTATGTGGCGGCCATGAATGGGATTTAATTCTTCTGCTGCTTTTTCTCGCTGAGCGGCCGAGGTGCGCGAGTTCGCGCCCTTGGACCATTCGGGCTGAGGATACCAGTGTCCTTTTGCAGACAGTTCGCCAGGCTGACGGTCCGGCATCGAGACGGCTAGAGTGCGTTTTAATTGCGTTGGGGATGCAAGTCATAGTTCGCAAGTCATCTCAGATTATCCAATCTTACCCGACCTGAGTCTTGAAAGGCCGCTTGCGGCGAAAGAACGGCGGCTAAGCCCTTCGCACTACTGCGGCCTGGTTAAGAGGAGGGGCGCGTGGTTTTCCGGCCAAAGAGCCCATCACTTTTTGACAAGTTAAGTTATGATCGCGAGACCGACGCTATAAACGGTGGACATAACGTCTCAACCTCCGTCGTGCCTGCTAGACGGCCGTAAGCTCATCGCACCTCTCGTGCCTAAGTGCCACCGTCGTGCTTCATACGCTGCAATCTTGCGATCGCTCCGCCAAAGCTCAATCGCGTAATCCTTTGCAACTTGCCGTACTCGCTCTTTAGCCGCGCCCTCATCAGAACAGATAAACTCGACAAAACCCACAGTATGCCCATCTGGCCCGACTAGGTAGGCCGTGTACCGCTCCATCGAGGCTGTCTCTAGCCGACGGCTCCTGATCATAGCGGTCCTGGTCACTGCACTGTCCGGTAACACGCAACCCGGATTCCGGCGCAAACGTGCACGCCACACGCTCCCAAGATTGGTTTTCATTGGTTCACTCCGTGATTGGAGTGCGGCTCCCCGACCAGATCGTGTACGTGAAGTCCGCGCCTTCCCGGTGATCGAACACCCTGGCGTGCCTGCTGGTGACCTTTACTGAAAAGAACGATGAGGTGTCATGATCAAAGCCGCTGTACGCTCCCAGGGGGCTGGGCCTCAGCCGCCAACGCGATCTCACGCCGTGGTGAAACATATACGGCAGTGAGCCGCCGACTTTGCACTGATTGTCGTAGTCGTATCCGCTCGCCCAATTTGCGTTTACCCACACCCTGATCCTGTTGTACCCACGGGTTTCGTGTTCGTACAAGCTGAGGACCTCCCGGCGGAGCGCGTGAGCAAAGGCGACCGCAGCCGCAGCCGCCCGCATATGCTGTTTCATGTCACCTCACCGCAGATCGTTCGGGGCGGACACAACACGCCGTGACACGTCCATGTCCGCCCCTGCATCACCGAGCCCGGTAGGCGCGACGGTGATGGTGTGTTGGGCGAAGCAAGCTGCGTGCCGACCGCGAAATTGAGGTCTACAGGCGCCTCGCATTGGTGTGTTTATCGCCAGCCTAGCGAAATCGGCTCAAACCCGACAAACTCGCAAAGCTCCTGTCCGATTGTTCGCAAAGGCTGTGGTGTGGATCCTCGGCTTTGCTGGAGTTGCCCTCACGGCGTACCGGCGCGCCTGCCAATTGCCAGAGGTGCCGCTTCGCCGACACTTGGCGTTCCTCGTTTCCTCTTCGCGCCGATTCAATGCGAAGGATCAGTTCGCACCAAGCTCCAGGAGCAATGAGCTGGAGCCGCGACGTCGCTCGCCAGCGGTCGACGGGAGCCTCGCTTGCCCCAGATCCTCGGGTGATAGCCGCAGGTCGCCAAGCGAAAGGCGTTACGTTAGCGGCATACCTTTTCAGTTCTGCCTTGTCGGCCAGCACATCGGCCGCGCACTTTTGGACGCTGAGCTTGTGCAATTATATATAGCGGCCACCTCCAAGCGAGCTTCGGAGCCCTGAAGACCATTTTTCTGCGCCCGGCGATGCGGTCAACTACTAACATTGGCAATTGATGAAGATGACGGACACATGGCTATCGTGCTTAATCAAGCCTGAAGAAACTCAGGATGCAATATAGATGTGGCCGCCCAATGAACCCGATAGATGTCCTCACTCGTTGCCGACAGCCATCACTCGCGATCTCGGAAGCTGATGTACGCTCTGAGGCGCTATCAGCACGGCGTCGCCGAAGTTCATGAACTTCACGTCCGTCAGCATGACGGAGACGATCGGGAGCGACCTGCTTGCCGGTTGTCGCGACGAAGGCGTGCCCAATCACGCGCTCGGAGTACGCAACAAACATGCAAAGGCAGTCTTTTGCCTCGCGATGCAATCGTTGACCGATTAATCCTTGGAGGCGGAAAACTTCGCCAAAGTCGGTGCAGCATGTTTTTCCTGCTTTTGGCCGTCATCTCACTGCTCTACGCGACGGTCGGGCAGGCGGGCGGGACAGCGTTTCTCGGACTGATGGCGTTTGCCGCTCTTCCGCCAACAGAGATGCGCCCGACAGCGCTTGCGCTCAACATTGTTGTCACAACTTATTCAACCTGGGCCTTCAGTCGCAACAGAGTCGTTGACTGGACAATGCTGCGCCCGCTTTTGCTTTCATCAACGCCAATGGCGCTCGGTGGCGGCCTTATCGTACTCGAGGATTACATTTACAAGCCAATGACTGGCGTCCTCCTTCTCCTGGCGGGCGCCGTGATGACGTTACGGCGCGATCGCGCCGCCGGTCAGGATCGCAAAATCCCGCTCTGGGGTACCGTGAGTGTTGGAGCGATCGTCGGCCTGATTTCTGGCCTGACCGGCGTTGGCGGCGGAGTGTTCTTGGCTCCGACGCTCATTGCACTGAATTGGGCGTCACCTAAGCAGACCACTGCGCTGTCGAGCCCGTTCATCCTGGCGAACTCCACTGTCGGGTTGGCCGGAGTTCTTCTCGCTGGCCAATTTCCGTCTTTGCATCTCGGGCCGTATGCCATTGCCGCGCTGGGGGGCTCCGTCACAGGAACGGCGATCGGCCTCAAATGGCTGGGTCAAACAGCCACCAGGTTCATCCTCGCAGGAGTTCTGTTCGCCGCCGGAATCCAAATGGTTCTCGTTTGAAGGTTGAGGTCGCTGGAGTTTCATGAAGCTTGGCGAGCTCTAGGAGATGTGGCGTGAATTCCGAATGTGGCGTTCTTTGGTCGGCATCGATTTCACCGCGCGCCTTGCAAAGGAGCGCGAAGCAGAGGTCCTGGTGACGCTGAACGTCTACGCCGTCGAGGGCGCCGCGGCCGACGTGCGCCGGATCGAGGCGGAGCTTCAGCAAGCAAGGACCGCGGTGCCCGAGAAGGAGGCTATTCTCCGCGCCGCCGAGGCAGATCTCGACCGCACCATTATCCGCTCTCCGATCGACGGCGTGGTCGTCGGCCGGTTCATCAACGAGGGCCAGACGCTTGCCGTCGGCCTCGAGGCGCGCACGAACTTCCCGGTGGCGCATCGACTTGAGGACATGGAGATTCACGCGCAGGTCGATGAGGCCGATATCGGTTCACGCTCGATTCCTATCCGGATCGGCGCTTCCAAGCCGTGGTGCGGCAAGTCCGCAAGGCACCAAAGACGCAGCAATACGTGGTCACCTAGACCGTCGTGCTGTCGACCTCCAATCTCGACGGCGCACTCCTCCCGGTATGACGGCGCTGCTCAAGATCGTGATCGACCGCCAGGACGATGTTTTGAAGGTGCGGTCGCGGCCCTGCGCTTCCAGCCGAGCGGTACGCAGCCGTCCGAGGCGCAAGGGCGGGACGGCGTATGGCTGCGCACGCCCACGGGCTCGCTCAAGCGCGTCGCCGTCACGGTCGGCGCCGCCGGCGCCGAGCAGGTCGCACTCAAGAGCGGCGATCTCACGGAAGGCAGCCAGGTTGCCGTCGGACAGGCGATCCGCTCCGGGGGGATGGAATTGCTTGGAATAAGGTTCGGCTCATGACCGCCCTGTCCGCACTCGTCAGCCTCAGATCGGTTTGTCGCACCTACCGGACCGACGGCGTCGCGGTGATCGCGGTGCGCGACGTCAGCTTCGACATTCAGCGCGGTGAAAGTCTTGCCATCATGGGCCCGTCGGGGTCCGGCAAAATCGACCCTGATGAACATGATCGGGCGATCGTCCGAGCGAGGGCGCGATCCTCCTGGAGGGCGGCGACGTCGCCGATCTGCCTGATGACCGAAGGTCCGAAGTGCGCGCACACGCCATCGGCTTCGTGTTCCAATCCTACAATCTGCTCGCGCGGCACAACGCAATCGAGAATGTGGCGCTGCCGCTCGTCTATGGCGGCGTCCGCTACCAGCAGCGGAAGCTGCGTGCCGAACATTGCCTCGAGGCGGTCGGTATGCTGCACCGGGCGCGGCATTTTCCTCGGCAACTGTCCGGCGGCGAGCAGCAGCGCGTTGCGATCGCGCGCGCCCTCGTCGCCACGCTTGCGATCGTGCTCGCGGACGAGCCGACCGGTGCGCTGGACAGCCGGACCGGCGCAGAGATTCTGGCCCTGTTCGACGCACTCCGTGATGGCGGCCAGACCATCGTGATGATCACCCACGACTCCAGCGTGGCCGCGCGCTGCGAACGAACCATTCGCCTGCGTGACCGCGAGCCGATGAGATACGTCACCCAATGCCGAACAAGGTCTGGGCATCATGACGGCATATCAGGCCCTTCTGACCGCTCTTCATGCGCTGCGTCTGAACCCGCTGCGCAGTATCCTGACGATCCTTGGTATCGTGATCGGCGTGGCCGCGATCGTCACCGTCTTCGCCATTGGCAGGGGGTCCAGGTTCGCGTCGAGGAGCAGATCCGTTCGATCGGCTCCAACGCGCTGATGATCATACCGGGCGCGGTTCAACAAGGCGCCGTTCGCATGAAGGCCGGCACCAAGCTGACTATGACCGAGGGCGACGTGCAGGCAATCCTCGATCAAATTCCGGAGATTCAGACCGCGGCGGGTTCGGCTGCGGGCACAGCGCAGGTCATCCGGGAAAGCAAGAACTGGAACACCACGATCAACGGCACGACCACCTCGTACTTCATGGTGCGCGACTGGCAATTGTCATCCGGACGATACTTCTCCGCGGCCGAGGAAGCGAGCGCCGCGAAGGTCGTCATTCTTGGCAGCGCGGCCGCCAAAGAGCTGTTTGCGCCGGGCAACGATCCGATCGGCGCAAGTCAGAATCATGCAGGTCCCGCTCGAAGTCATCGGCGTGCTCGATCGCAAGGGGCCGGCGCAGGACGATGTCGCCTTCGTTCCACTGACCACCGCCAAGCTGCGCTTTCTCGGCAGCGCGAGCAGCATCAACCGGGACGCCATCGCCTATATCCTCGTCAAGGTCGCCTCCGATACTCAGATGGCGGGCGCGACCAGCGAGATCGAAGGCCTGCTGCGGCAACGACACAGGATTCCCGCCGGCCAGGCCGACGATTTCGAGGTGCAGGATGCCGCGGCCGCCATGGAGGCGCAACAGGGCGCCATCCGCACCGGGGCGTTGCTGCTGTTCGCGATCGCATCGGTCTCGCTCCTCGTCGGCGGCATCAGCATCATGAACGTCATGATCGTTTCGGTCACCGAACGCACCCGCGAGATCGGAATTCGCCGCGCGCTCGGCGGCCGGATGCGCGATTCGTTTGCAATTCCTTTGTGAAGCCCTCATCCTTTGTCTTCTTGGTGGCGCCATCACGCTGTCGACGACTGTGGCGCGATTGGCCGCTGGATCACTGCGATCGACATGCGGTCGATTGGGCCTCGCCGTTGGATTTTCAGCCCTGACCGGTGTGATCTTCGGGTTCTATCCCGCCCACATGGCTTCCGAGCTCAGTCCGATCGAAGCGCTCAAGGTGGCGTGAGAAAAATGCCGGGATGGTCACATCAACCTCATGCCACGGAGAAATTGGTCATGAATACAAAGGTATCGATCACACCTACGCCGCGTGAGCGCGAACTCATGATGCTGATTGCCCGCGGCATGCAGAACAAGAATATCGCCTGTGAACTCCAGATTTCAGAAAACGCCGTGCGTGCGCATGTCAGCAATATCATACGCAAATACAATCTGCAGAACCGAACCCAGATTGCAGTCATCTACGCGCTCCTGGCGCCTTAGTCATGCATGCGACAACGACCTCGAGGACATGTGTGGACGCCCCCGTTGGTGCAAGAAGAATCTTTCGAAGAGCGCGGAGCGTGGTCGGGTGCTGACATGTGTCCGGCCTTTTGCTGCGGCTGTCACATGCCGCTGGCCCGTATGGGAGTTCGCGGAACGGGTCCAATTCAACTTTGCGTGCTCGAGGCGCGTATCCATGATCTGGTTTTCCCGATTCCTGTCTCGTGACCGTTGCGCCATACTCTCCGGTTGACCTTCTCACACTCTCACGGTCTCCCCGCCGCGGAACTACTTCGCCGCAGCCGGAGCCCGATAGGTTCCGCCTCTCGCCATCAATGCCCAGACGATGCGCGCCATCGCGACGATCACCAGCATGGGCGGCTTGCGGGCAAGCATGCGCGCAAGCCAAGGATCGGTTGTCGAGCCTTTGCGCATTGCCCAGCGCACGGCCGCGCTCGCGCCGATGATCAGCAGTCGGCGCAGGGTTCGTTCGCCCATGCGTGACATCTCGCCGAGCTTCTGCTTGCCGCCAGTGGAGCGCTGCAGCGGGGTAAGCCCCAGCCATGCCGCAAAGTCGCGTCCCCTCTTGAAGGCCTGGGCTGTCGGCGCCAGGGCAACGAGCGCCGTAGCGGTGATCGGTCCAATTCCTGGGATCGTCATTAGCCGCTTCGCTTCGGCATCCTCCTTGGCGCGCCGGGCGAGCTCTCGGTCGAGCAGCGCCACCTTCTCGTTCAGGGATCGCAACTGCTCGACGAGCAACCGCAGGATCGGTCTAGCCAGCTCAGGAATGCCGGTGTCATGGCCATCGATCGCGGAAACGAGTTTGTCAACATGGGAGGGACCTTGCACCGCTACCACCCCAAATTCGGTCAGATGGCCGCGGAGCGCATTGATGGTTTGGGTGCGCTGACGCACCAGGAGGTCGCGGGCGCGAAACACAATGGCCGCGGCCTGTTGCTCCTCGCTCTTCACCGCCACGAAACGCATCGTCGGCCGCTGGGTGGCTTCGCAGATCGCTTCCGCATCGGCGGCATCATTCTTTTGCCGCTTTACGAAAGGCTTTACATAGTCTGGCGGGATGAGTCGCACCGCATGCCCCAATCCCCCGATCTCGCGCCCCCAGTAGTGGCTGCTGGCGCAGGCCTCCATGGCGACCGTGCAAGTCGGCTGCGTGGCAAGATATTTGAGCACCTGGTCCCGGCGCAGCTTCTTGCGGAAAAGCACGGTTCCTGATCCATCCGCGCCGCGCATCTGGAACACATTCTTCGCCAGATCCAACCCGATTATGCTAACTTCCGACATGAACGCCTCCGTTCAAGTGATGGTCAACGACACCACTTTGGCACAGCGATGCCGTGAGGGGGCGTCCACCCCATCAACTTTGGTCAAACACTCCGGCCCGCGTGTCGATGCGACGCCGGCGAGGTGTCGCTCCCACGCTGGTCTTGCATGAGACTCGAGTGTATTGGCGATGGCCGGCTGACGATGAAAGTCCGTTGTCATGTCGGGCTTTGAGCTCACTTCGAAGCGCAACTGCGATGCCCGGTACCCGCAAGCAAGATCTGTACGCAGCAGTCGGCGTACATTCTGGCCTTGCGGGGCATTGGCTTGTTTGGTTGGTGGCGGTTGCGGGCCCGCTCGCGATGGCAGCCATGATTTGGTAAGTCGCTACGACGCCGGTTCAAGCCGGCGGGGCCGTCAGCCTTGGTTTGCTGGACTCGGGCAGTTACTCAGCGGTAACTAGCGTATTTCTGCGGCGTGCCCAAACTGTCACGCTTGGCCGATAGTCGCCAATGCCATTGGGCCGAGGTGGGCTGCCCATCCGTACAGGCAGGCGCGCAATCGGTCTCGCAGCTTCGGGGGCCCACGAGCAAACTGCGCCCGAAAGACTTATAGTCGAGCGCCGGAACCATTGCCGGATTTTCCCGTTGACGCGAGCCGTCAGCGAGGACATATGCTAATCATTCGATATTTTCTGTTCACAGGCGCTTTTCTCCTAATCCTTCTCTTCATCGCCGATCGCTACCTTCCAGCAGGGACTGTGGCTCAGGCCGACGACCAAGAGATCGACCGGACGATTATTCGGATTCACTCGGCGCGAATTCTTCCGGAAAAGATCGTATTCGACACATCGAACCCGCTTCAGCCTGCTGCTGCAGCGGCGGCCGAACCATTCGAAGACCAGCCGCGCCAAGCGTCTGCAACGGGGCCGCTATCCGCTCCTGCCGCGATCCCGCAGACCGCGCCGTTGAAAAAGCGCCTCGTTCAGCGCACGGTTCATTCACATGGGGCGACCAGCGCAGGGCAGCGTCGTCTTGCGTTCGATCAATGAATTCTCCGCATCGTAAGAACCGCCAAGAGCCCACCGCTAAGAGTTAGCATCAAGGCTATCGCTCAGTCGTCGTTCTCGCAGCGTACTGGATGCGATCAAGATCCGCTTCGTCCCTCGCCGTGACGTGAAGGCTCCAATTCATACCTGAAGGCTGATCCGCCGTAGATTCAATGCACCCGGAAAGCTACGGATTTCCTGAAGCGCGATATGTTCGAGGTCCTTCTTCGAGACCACTGTTCTGGTCATCGAAACGCTCCCGATCCCGCCAGGAGGGCTCTGCCAGATTTCCTCAGTGATCAATCAACAACGCAGCCTATTGAGCTGACGTTTCTCCTTCCTGTTGACTGCCATGTCGGTCGATCACCATTGTTCCCGGAATCCGGTCTACACGTTGCCAGTGATGGTCTCACAATAGAATCATTGACTGATCCGCAGGGTGTCGTGCGTTTGTTGCGATCTGACCGGCACAAATACAGTTTCATTAACCGGCTCAATCGCCGTAGCGGTGTCAAGGTGAGGGCAGACAAATCCGCCTTCGAGGTGTCAGAACACTTTGTTTTGCACAGCTGTATGTAGCGTTGTCGCAAAGCGCTGCCTCTCGCGCCGATGGGCCGAAGACGGCGGCGAGTGAATTGCGAGGTAACTCAACATGGTTCCAAGCATCGCGGAAGGCCGTTCGGCGACGTCGTTATCATTTTTGGATGACAACATTTGCGTAGGGGCGCCCTTGTGCTAACAGACTTTCATTGCGTCTATTGAGTAGCCGTCGTTCCTTTTTGAACGCCCCTGCGGGCTCCTTTCTAAAGAACCGAGATCTTCCGAGTCTTAGGAGACGGCTACATGAAGCCTGTGCGGATCACGCCTGAGGATAATTCGCGAGACGGCCAATTAATCACTTTCCTACTGGCAATCGGCGCCGAACGGCAATTGTGCCAACTTCAGACGACATTCCGGACCGTCGACCAGGCTTCCAGCTATCTTCACAAGCACCGAAAAGAGTTGGAGCGTGCGGCCCGCGAAAGATTCGCGCGTGGCGAATTGGAAGACGGTGTCGTCAAACTGACCATGCTTTAGAGCTCACTCGCGCCGCCAGCCTTCACTCGCGCCGTTTGGGAGGAAATCTGTCAAATCGCTAATGTTCGCGACTCTTGCAAGATTCCTTGCTATGCAAACGACTGCCCGGTGGCGAGGCCGCAAACGAGCTAACGGATTCTCTCGCGAAAGACCAATTGCCATCGCTTGCGCCCGCAGAACTATCGAGAGGATGTTGAAGCTGCGCTGAGGCTGTTGAGGGAGGAGTATTGCGACTCTAAGCCCGACAGCTTCAGCTATTCGTGGTTCTGCGAGAGTACGTTTGAGCTAGAGGAGGCGCGAGGCGCGTAGGTACTGCCTGGCACCTTTCCAAGCTGAATATTGCGGCACCTTTCAGAGATGCGCAGATATTGCTCTGAAGAGGATGCAATTTCAAAAGTGCGGTGGTTTACGATAGGATCGTCGTTCGCGAATGAGGAGCACGATGAACAGCTCCTCCTGTGCCAGGATCGTCGGCCTAGGTTTCGTAACCTGTCTACCTTTCGGATACAGCCACCGGTCACACCGCTCGCAACACCGCAGTCGTGGATCCCATGCAGGCTGATTTCGTTCAAGGCAGGCTGATCTTTTGCTCAACGCGGCGCGTTAACAACGCTTCTATTCGGACTTTCGCACAGGAAGGGTGTGGAGTGCTGCGAGCAGCGAGCCGTCGTCGGCGAACAAGTCCCAGATCATGATTCCGGCGAGTGCATGGGCGCGAGCGTACATCGCCTTGCATGCGATGGAGAGTGGATCGTCGTAGCTGATCCACAAGCGCCGTTCGGCGTTATAGAGCCACGGCACCTGGGCCTCGTCGCTCCAATACCGGCGAAACCCCTGCTCCTCCGGTCGCCGGGCAACCAGATCCCGATAATCGATGCCGTCGCTCCCTCCCCACTCCTCGCTCGCTGTAGCCCCCTGTTGGAAAAGCCCGCCCTTTTCCTGGGGCACTTCCGCAACGGCTCGGCCATAGAAGGCCATTCCGAGCGTCACCTTGGCGGGCGGCACACCGGCACGGATCAAGGCGTTCACGCTCGCATCGACATTCAGGTCGGGATTTGGATCTCCGGCGCAGGCGAACAGTGGGGCATTGAAGCCGGCAAAGGCCGAGCCCGCATGATAGTCGTAGGCCATCACATTAATTCGGTCGACCAGGCGTGCGAGAGCGGCCGCCTCTAGATTGATAATTTTGTCGGGCGTGGACGACACCGCGATCGTGAGCTCCAGGTTCCGGCGCTCCAACGCAGAAAAGTCCGCGAGCTTTCGGCGGAGCTCCGCAATCAGGAGCGTGAAATTGCCACGGTCCTCGAAGTGCGCGAGATTTCCGGGACGTCCTCCTGAGACGGGAAATTCCCAATCGACATCCACGCCATCGAACAGACCCGGATACGGCCGAAAGAACGCCTCGATGACGGATTGTGCAAACCGCGCGCGCGAGAGCGGCGTGGCAGCTGCGGCCGAGAAATATTTCGATCCGCTCCAACCGCCCAACGAAATCAGGATCCGAAGCTGCGGATTGTTCCACTTCAATTCGGCGAGTTGGGCGAAGTTGCCGCCGAACGGACCGGACGGCGCCGTCCCGTCGCAGGCTCCGGCGTCGAGGCAACGGTCCGTAAGTTCAGCCAGTCCTTCTGCCGAGACGGTCCCGAATGCGTACATTAAGTGGGTCAGCTCGCGAGCCGGGATCGTCTTGATGCTCGGACCGCCCGGCCGGGCCTTCCAAGGGGCCAAATAGCCGGCGACCACGGGGCTCCAGACTCGCGCGGCCCACCCCTGCTGCATCAGCGCTGGTCCGCACACGAGGGTAGAAAACCCGGCCGCGGCGAATGTTCGACGATTAACATGACTCACGATCATGGGCTCTTTGCCGGGTTGCTCGTTTGCGCCAACGGATGACACGACGACCTCCAGGATATCGCCCGGCATCACTGCCGCGAACTTGTCGACATCGAGCTGATCGGCTCCGTTCTCACCCGATCGCCTCACCATCCGATAGCCAGGCAGCAATGCCAAGATGCACGCGCGATATACTTGGGGTCGATATAGCGGTTGTCCATACCCAACAGCCCGCGCCGTCAGTGCTGCCCCGCGCGATGGCGCAATGTCCTCGCGAATAGGGAGGCCGATGAAGTGCCATGCGCGGCGGCCCCATTCCATTCGGCATAGTATTGTCGTTCAGGGCGCCTCGAGGAAGGCGAGCAGGCCGTCGTTCGGTTGGAAGCGGTTTCGCTTGCCGCGCTCATAACTTGAGTTTCGCTAGAGCGGCTTCTTTGGGGATAAGCATCCGGCATGTCGGTTCCACCAGCCGGTGTCTCGGCAAAGTCCGCGGACGGCCCTTTATTCCATCCCAGCATATTCTGCCCAGCCACTCTTCGCGACACCGATCTCGTCAGCTTCTCGAAAGGCAGCTCCGCTATCTAAGGGTCCGAAACGGCTTTGGTGGCTCTTAATTGGAGACGAGGTATGGACCTTAACGCTATCGACCGGTTGTCACCAATCCGCGAGGAGGGGACGAGCCGGCATGACAGTCCAACGGACTTTCAGCAGCAGCTAAGCGCGCTAAGGATGCCGGGGACGCTCAACAGGGCGGGCAATTCGCAGGGCACCCCATCGCCGGTCGGGGCGCAGACGCGTCTTCCGCGGTCTCGCATGAACCTTCCGTATCGTGAGTCCGCGTTGCGCGACAGTCCTGACTTCGTGCGAAGAGACGCCCCGTCGGCGGAGCTCGTCGCGACGCTGGCAGGAGCGGAGACGCGTCTCCCGCGGTCTCGCATGAACCTTCCGTATAGTGAGTCCGTGTTGCGCGATGGTCCTGACTTTGTGCGCGATCCGTCGCAGGATAGCCCGTCGCTGGACTTCAGCACGCCGCCCGGCGCGTTGCTGTCCGGCATAGAGACAGATCACCCGGAGTCTCGCATGAATCGTCCGTATAAAGAGTCCGTGCTTCTTGCCGATGCTCGTTTTGCGCCGCTTGATCAGACGATCAACAGAGCCGTCCAGGAGAAAGCCGGGGCATCGTCACCAACAACCTCATCTGAGCCATACTCAAAGCACCACTGGCGAAATATATAATCGCTAAGTGCCGCATCTGAGGCAGCTAAACTGCCTCCGTATCATCCGAGCGATCTGCACGATACAATTTCCCAAGCCGCCGCCCGCCGCTATGTCCTGCGACGGCAAATGGCCAGTCAATTCCGAACTGCTTTCAGTCATGGGCCCGCATAGGTACTGAAACGAATGCCGCTCACATAGCGACAGCCCAAGCTTGCGGACTTTCCATCTGAGCGTGACAACATTCTTCCTTGACCCACGTGCCACACGTGCGCGATGGGGCCACTGATGCGCAGCTGGTCTCGCAAAACGAAGGAATAAGGCCGCGTCCGGCCACACGGCGGCTTCCGACCGGCCATTCACCGTGTTGTTCGAGCGTCCGTTTCGTGGGCTCGGTCCGGAAGCGTCGACTTGCTTCAATCGGCGATAGTGGCCTTCCTAATGCTTACCGAAATCGCTCGCCTTTCGCATGTAATAACCCTGCTTCTGAATAGCTAGCCTGATCTCGTGACTGACGCCGATTACCCGTGTCTTCTTTTTTCGCCACTTCGCGAGCGCACCCGTGACAGGCAGCGGAGCTCCCTGTGGAACAACCAGCAGATCATGTTTATCGTTTAGATACACATCGAACATGTCCGACCTTTGGCTGAAATCTTTATCCAGGCTGTCTCATGTACGCGGACAAGCGCGTTCATTGGACCTTCGCTCAAACTTGCCAACGATCACGTATCCGCAGCGACTGAATGCGACGAGATTCAGTCGCGATACGGTCGTAAACGCAAAAGTCCGGCTTTCACCGGACTCCGATCGTGATACTATTTTGGTTTATGGTCAGCGTAGACAATCAAACGCCACCGGATCGATCCTTGCGCCGGGGTGTGTGCGTGATGTCCTTGCGGCGGCAACACGTGGCCTGCTGCAATGCCGATCTCGAGATGACAGCCCATGCACCGGTAAATTCCGGCATGCGGAGCTGCGGCTCCTGGCCCGTAATCCTGATCAAAAGCTTCGCTGGAAGATTGTTGCAGATAGCTCGCGTCTTTGTAGATAGCCATTTCACTTCTCTTGATCGACTAATCTATGGATCAAATGAAAAATCATTTTGGGCGCGCAAACTCAGTACGAAGCGAACGAATCTGCCGGCACGTACCGCGAAGACTGCCTAAATTGCCTCTCCGCGGTGCTTGTCGAGCATTTGCTGCCAACAACGCACGCCCCGTCCACCGGGGGGTGAATTTAGTCCTATGATTGCGATCGCATTGTGCGTTTTTCGACCATTCTCTGCAGCATTTATGCGCCACCTCCACGTTCGATTGCGCAGAGGTTGATGCTCCTGGCCTTCGAGACAGAACCGCTAGGAGCCCAAGTCGTTCTACTGATCTCCTCCTTGCACATGGCCGTTGGTTGCCGATTTTGCTAGGCTAACCTGATGTATTCGATCGCTTGGAACTGTGGACGTGGTGCTCGACAAGCTCCCGCTCCCGCCGCTTTCGGTCGTCTTCCAGACCGAGCCGTCTCACATCGAAAAGCTCCTGCTCACGAAAGGGCTTGGGCAGGAATTCGACTGCGCCGAGCTTCATGGCCTGCACCGAGATGCGAACGTCAGAATGGTGCTGATAAAAACGATCGGAACCGAGGCCCCAGAGTCCGCAAGTGTTCGCTGCACTTCCAAACCGCTCGGGGGGGGGCCCGGGAAACCGAACGTCGAGCACCACGCATGACGGGAAATCGGCGAGCTCCTCCGCCAGGAATTCGTCGGTCGAGCCGAACAGTTTCACCTCAGCAGACATCAGCAACTGAGTTTGGCTGCCGGAGACGACTCGGGCTGGAGTAACGAACACAAGGATGGTGCTTTGGCGTTTCGCCATGGCGCCGCCATAGCGGGCCCTATCCGGCCCGAGCAGGATTTTGTATGCGCCTGTCCAAAAATTCTTCGATCGGGCACAATGGAGCCGGCTGAAGGGGAGGGGCACTGTGCCGCTGGGCAAGTCACGGTACCTTCGGCGAATGTACGCGCTTTTTTCGGAGTGGATGAGCGCGCGACCTGCGCGTATCCGTCGTCTCTGCGCGACACCCTTACGCGACACGATCTTCCGGAATGGCGTCAAATAATTGCGGCTTGTTGGGGTAGGTAGGTGTGGCCGTTCACGCAGCTTGGCTGTGCTAGCTGGGTGAGCGGTATGGATAAGCGTCGAAGGCGGCAGCAACAGATCGAATCAGAAAGCGGTGTTCCTGCCTTACGCGGATCAAACCGTCTTCGATGTCCACTATTCCATCTTCGGCGAGGAGCGCCAAACGTTCAGCGGAATCGAGGAAAGGAATTGGATCAAATCCGTGGGCGGCACAGATTGCCGGCACGTCAACCTCCAGATCGCACATCAGCCGCTCGATTATTGCGCCTCGGACGCGATCTTCCGGGGTGAGACGGCAGCCCTTTAATGTCGCCAGACGGCCAGCTCTGATCTGCCGGCTGTAAGACCCCTCAGTAACTTCGTTCTGAACGTAGCCGTCTCGCAACCGCCCAATAGCCGACGGCCCGAAGCCGATCAGGGTTCTACAGGTGTCTGCCGAGTAGCCCAAGGAGTTCCGCCGCAGGCGACCGGCTTTCTGAACCAGCGCGAGCTCGTCCTCAGGCAAGGCAAAATGGTCGAGTCCAACTTGGCGATAGCCGGCGGCGACTAGCGTATCGGCCACGGCCGCCGCCTGTTCTGCGCGGGTGCCGCTATCTGGCAACTCCGCCTCTTCGATGAGGCGCTGATTCTTCTTGAATGAAGGAATGTGCGCGTAGCCGAAAACCGCGAACCGGTCTGGGCGCATGGCCGCAGCTAGTGTCGCGGTCCGTACGCAGGACTGCACCGTCTGCCTTGGAAGACCGTAGATGAGATCGAAGTTGATACGGTTTATTCCATGCACACGCAGATTTTTGACTGCAGCAGCCGTCTGCGCCTCAGTCTGAACCCGGTTGATGGCATTTTGAACAATGGGATCAAAACTCTGCACGCCCAGGCTCGCGCGGCTCACTCCGGCCGCCCCTAAGGCCTCGGCCATCTCTGCCGTGAATGCACGCGGATCAATCTCGATGGCGATGGTTGCCGATCTCCTGAAGGCGAAGTGGAGACGTAAAAGTCCCATCAAATCCAGGAACTCCGCTGGCTTGATGAGGGTCGGCGTCCCGCCGCCGAAATGTACGTCGCTCACAGGTAGTTCTTTAGGCACTTTCTCCGCGACCAAACGGATCTCTTCACGCAGCACCGCCAAATAATCAAGGATCGGCGAATCCTGCAGGGTCATCGCGGTTGGAAAGCCACAATACCAGCAAATCGAGCGGCAGAATGGAATGTGCAAGTAGAGCGACACAGGTTCGCCAGGCGCCAGGCGCCTCAGCCACTCCTCATAGGCCTTGGCACCGACCTCAGCGGAGAACTGTGGTACCGTTGGATAGATCGTGTACCAAGGCGACTGGGCATCACAATACTTCTTCAAGATTGGCGACAGCAATGGTTACTATCCCTTGTCTGTACCCGCGTGGCCTTGCTTGCGATCGCTGTAGAGTCAGCACAATGCAATGGCGTAAAAAATTGTCTTCCGAGTGTTATGCTCTCGTCTCGCTCCCTGGCTGGAAGGGTGCTCGCCAGCGTCTAACCGATGAAGGTCTTTTTGTGACCGATTCTGACTAGCCTTACCGCCAGTGTCCTCGCCTAAGTTCGCTGCCCCGGATCCTTCGTCCGGTCTTAAGCGCCGCTTACTATGAGTGAGCATTAGAGGTGTGATGAACTATCGAGCTCTGGCCTCGATGCAATCGCTGTTGAGCCGGAGCCGAGTTTACGCGAAGCGAGCAAGCGCCGTCGCATAGACGGGCATAAGCTACTCGACGGCGACGACAGGTCAGCCGCTCTTGTCGATTCAAGAATTGAGCCCGTGGTCTTGTGAGCGTCGGCTAGCGAGTACCCGCGCTTGTAAGAGACCTCTTCCGGCACTCGGACGAGGTATTCAACAAAAGTGTAATCCGATCTTCCGGAGTCGTCGGTGAAGTGAACTTTCGTCTTTATTCGCAATCGATCACGTCCTTCGAGCGTCAAGTCTGCGCATTTAACTGACGACCTAGAGTGCCATTTAACTTCGAGGCTTCCATAGTAGGCGTCGGAACTCTGCGTCCGCGCGGTGCCCCAATCGCAGTCGGTGGGACGACATCTGCTCCATGCACGAACAAGCGCTTTGTCGAACTGCCGGTCGACAAATATGTGCGTAATGATACCGGTGCTCTGATCCTCATTAGACCAATTTCCGGCAAACTCGCTCATTGTCGCGCCGCCGAGATTGCGTGGTGTCAGTGTGTTGCTTTGCTCGCCAAATGCTGGTCGGAGAAGCAGGAGCGCGAGCGCCAGGATGATCGCGGACAATCGCAACATTGTATTTGTCCTGTTAGTTTGACGTTCGAAAATGTTGGCAACAATCGTGCCAGCTAGCTGGACCAAAAAAAAGGGAAGTTGGAGTGCACTAGTGTCTGCAGCTCACAGATGCTTCGTCGCAAATCCGACAATCCGCAGCGCCAACAGACGGCGCATGCCAGACATCTTACTTCCTTGTTCGATTTGGGCGTGACTTGATAGCTGCCGTAAGTTCTCACTTATGGCATGACTGTACCGTGTGACTAGCTGCCGAAGCTGCGCACTACGTAAAAGGTTTCTGAATGCCGAGATATTACCTCGTATAGATCTCCGAAAGAAGAGCAGAGCGGAGGTATCGCAGCCATTTGCGTAGCGTCGTGGCGCGAGGCCGCCAAGTGGAGGCGTCAAGATCCATTCTTCCGTGCATTGCCGCGTCAACCTGGTGGTGGATGCGGCAATCACATCCTGCAACTGCAAACTCGCTGAGAAGGTTGTTGTTTAGCCACTTGCCGATCACCTAGTTACGAGAGCAGCGCTGCATATGCATACCTCCTCGCCTAAGCTTGCCTTGTGGCATCGGTCTCGCCAGCGTCTGCTCGACGTTTAGGACGGCATGACGCTCTTTACTGAATCCAGTGATCCCGGGACGCAGAAGCAGGTATTCGAGAGGCTGAAAACGTAGGGTAAACGAAGCGAGCTCGGTTAGCTTTCGCGCTCCAGCCTATCGGATTTGGCAGCTCCCAAAGCCACGCGGCCTTGGTTTAGTTCATTTGAAACAAGCGGGTCGCTTGAGCTGGCGTTACGTGAGCAAATCTCAGTCCATCCCAACCTTGTCGAGGAGTTTGGCTGGTGCCAGTATCGCCGATTCGCCCACGCATTCTTCACACGTCGAGCGCAAAATGGAGCAGCGGCGTGGCAAAATTCCAGTGCGCGCGTGCTCCGGTTTCACTGTGATGGACAGGCGCGATCACCTTACTGAGCCGGATCGGCCGAGTTTGAGCCGGTCCTCGCGTTGGATCGCATTCATCTCAGTCACTTGCTCAGCAAGCAACGCATCTTAACTCCGGATCTCATGCGCCAATTTACGTGCGATTGAATCCAATTTCCGGCGAAGTCGTGGAGGGCTGGTTGCGCATCTGCGGTATCAAACTGGGGCATGATGGGGCGATCGCTATTGTCGAGGGCGGACAGCTTGTCTTTTGTGTCGAGCAAGAGAAACGGGCCAACAATCCACGATACCAAGCGATTGACAATTTCGACGCCATTGTTGTCGATTTAGCGGAGCACGGTCTCGATCCGCGCGATGTTGATCTATTCGTGGTCGACGGAGCGTGGTGGAGAGACGGTCTTCGGCTCCGCAGTGGGACAGAACTTGTCAGTCTCGAGTGGGCATCGTATGTTGAATGTCATCCAGAGGGCCTTCTTGCTTCACACGGCGGCGTTGGCCTAATTCTCGACGGCAGATCATTTTCTTATAGAAGCTATCCGCATGTCACTGGGCATCTAGCCGCCGCATTCTGCACCAGCCCATTTGCCAAAGCCGGACAGGGCGCATTCACTCTGATCTGGGACGGTATCATTTTTCCACGCCTTTATTACGTGGACCCCCGCGGCGCTCGGTTCATTGAATGCCTGTTTCCGCTGATAGGTCAGGTCTACGCGACAGCGGCGGATTACTTCGGACCTTACACGAACCGGTCCAGCTGGGACGATCTAGGTGTTGCCGGCAAATTAATGGCGTATATCGCGCTGGGATCTGCCGATGAAGAAATCATAGCCGTGTTTCGGGGCCTCTACGAGGAGCGTCTTGAGCTTGGCTTGCAGCACGCTCGGAACTACCATGCAGAGAGCAGTGTGGACACCTCCCTTGCGGCTATTCATGACTTCTTCCACACGAGTGCCCTACGGCTGAAGGGTAAGCGCGCTGAAGATGTGCTTGCATCTTTTCATTGTTTCCTCGAGCGCCTTCTCATCCAGAACATGACGACCATTTTACAGCAGTATTCGGGCCTTCCGGGATCACGCAATTTGTGTATCGCTGGTGGCTGCGCTCTTAATATCAAATGGAACAGCGCATTGCGTGCCTCCGGTCTGTTCGATGCCGTCTGGGTGCCGCCCTTTCCGAATGACAGCGGGGCGGCAATTGGTGCCGCTTGCTCCGCCATCGCTGTGGATAGCGGCTTCGGTCCGCTGGATTGGTCGATCTACAGTGGGCCAGCCCTTCAGTGCGGTGATGTGCCGCCTGAATGGGAGGCTACACCGTGTAGCATGCGTGAACTTGCTATTATCCTTGCGAGCAACAAGCCGGTGGTGTTTCTTGCCGGCCGCGCCGAGCTAGGACCACGGGCATTGGGTGGCAGAAGCATTCTTGCAGCCGCAACATCGGGGGGAATGAAGGACTCTCTCAACGATATCAAACATCGCGAACACTTCCGGCCAGTGGCGCCGATATGCCTTGAGGATCGGGCGCCCTCTATTTTCAGCCCAGGAACGCCGGATCCTTACATGTTGTTCGATCACGAGACGCGGTCAGAATGGCGGGACAAAGTGCCCGCTGTTGTACACCTTGACGGATCTGCCCGACTGCAGACCATTCCCAGAACTTCCGACCACGAGGTCGCAGAACTTCTTGTCGAATATGAGAAACTCACGAGCATTCCCCTGCTTTGCAATACGAGCGCCAATCAACATGGACGCGGCTTCTTCCCGGATGTGGCATCAGCCTGCCGGTGGGGACGCGTTGAACACATATGGTCGGGCGGCCTGCTGTGGACCAAAAGGACTCAGAACTGAGCTATTGCTGGTCAACCGTTTTTCGATAATGAACGTAAGTCTAGTCGAGCGATCAACCTTGAGGAGTGTACGGGTCGCAACGTTTACTCGTCACCCAACTCCCCACATACGCACGCCCGCCTTGTGCCCTATTCTCGGGTTTCTCGCGTCCTAGACGGTCACGAGCCCCGCAATTTGCGGATTCCGACGAACTCCCGCAGCCATTCCGATATGAACTCGTCCGGGGATTCCGAGATAATGTCGCCCGCCTTACTCGCGGCGCTGGCCGATGCAGGCCTGTTTCGACTGTGGCTATGAACGCGCACTCATCTTCAGCGAGCTGCACGATGGTATTCGCTTTGTCCAGCTCGTGGCAGCTGTAGAGGCGCTCGCCGTTTTGCCGCGAAGAAAATCTGACGGACACGCGCGGCGATGCGCCTTGGTGACTGCGCACGCGCTCTACAAATGATTGATGTTCAATGCGCGTACATGGTTTGCAAAGCCGTTGTACATGGAGACGGTCCGGACACCGAAGATGCAATCTCGCTATCGGCTGGAACGAAAATGGGCCCACGATTTATCAAGGCTTTCTTCGTCTGCACGCCAGAGGCGCTACCGCCCTACCCATGTACGTCACATCCGGCGGGCTCGACCGGCATATCGAAAGCTATTTCTGGTTTCCGGATGATGCATGGTGAGGAGCGATACTCGAGCTCGTATTCACGATCTTAAGAATATTGCGCCCGGCGTCACCCGCCCGAAACTCAACTGACGGGCTGGTACACTCTGGGAAACCACCGATCGACGACGGCAGTCGGGAGTCCGAGCTTCACGGGCGAGCGCGTCGTGCGTGAAACCAGGTAGCCCTTTTCAATAGTGTGTTGAGGACAGTTCGTGCCTGGCGTTCTTCGTATCCCGTGAGGGCAGGGGCACTACCTCGCGCGTACTCACCGGCCATCACAGCTTCACGCAACAAAGGCCAAGAACCCTTAGGAAGCCGCCTTGCGCGCGTTTCTTCTTCAGTCCAAATCTCCATGCGTCTGAGCAGTTCTTCCGGATCTAAGAGCCCGGCCATGAAGTCGATTTGATCGACGCACGTGGTCAGAAAGAAGGTACAGAAACCGATAAGCCCCGCCATCGTGAGGTTGCCACGACCATCAAGGTCGCCGCAACGCGGTTCGTCTGCTGCTTGCAGGTTGGCCTTGTAATCGGCGACGCGTCGCGCAAGTCCTCGCGAAACGGCCCTAAGCTCGGAGCCGACATCCAACTCTCGTAAGAGCGCGTGCGAGAACAGCCGCGTCACGCGGCCGTTGCCGTCCAGAAACGGGTGAATCCAGGCCAGCCGATGGTGTGATGCGGCGACACCGATAATCTTACGCAGCTTGGAAAGGTGCTTCGCTGAGTAGCCCTTGGCAAACCGCTTTAAGAATGCAGGAAGGTCTGCCGGCGAGGGAGGTATATGGAATCCTAGCCAATGCCAAGCGTTTCGACCCGCGCTTGCGCCGCGCGAGAACCTTCTGCGTCCTGCGCGCCCTCCTGTCGAGAAGTCGCAACCGCTCAACTGGGACCGACGCCAACTCGCCGTTCGAAAGCGTAATGCTGTTCGCTACACCACGATCAATGCCAACCGCCGGGCGGATGTTGGTCGGCGCTTCGTGCTCGATCTCGCAGGCGAACGACACGCAACGAGCCGACGAAGTAGGACGGCGACCACAACGCGGCGTCGCGGCCGCGCATGTGCACTTCAGGCCGCCATTCGCTGCGGAGGTGCCCCGCTATCAATCATCGCCGAGTACGTTCAGTCCCAAAGGCAACTGCGGCGCCCGGCGATGCCTTCAACCTCCGGCGCTGCCGGAGCCGCTATCCCTCCCCGGCCTGAAGACTGGGGCATCTCGCGGACGATTAGGTGAATCGGCTTGGGGTCCGGACGCCGATCGGCGCCGTAAGCCACTGCTTCTTCTCGTGCCAGTCAATACAACAACTGGCGTCGATCCACACGTGCTGAAACGACGACGTGTTGGTAGGGCCAAGCCGTCCCCGTGCGAGTCGTGAACAGGGCCGAGTCCTCGCCCGCCAGCATCGGCAGCTCCCGGCGGCGCTCATATGGGCAGCCAACTCCTGCGCGAGCTTAGGGCCGGTCGGGACGAGCCGCATCTTGAAGAATTTGGTCTTACGCGCGGTGATGACGCGTTCTCGTCCCTAGTGCCTGGGCAAACTGGACCAATGTTGCAAGGGCCTCTTCCTCGGCACAACGTTCGACAGCCAGACGAGCAATAGCCCGCCGCTCGGGTACAAGTAGCATAAGCCCGTCATTGAGCGCGGGCTCAAACCGGTTCGCAGTACTGACCGCCCTCCATACGTGCGGTTCAGCCGGCCAATCTGATCTCCGGTCAGGTCGTGCCGGACCGTCTCAGTCGAAACGCCCAAGCGTCTCGGCCAATTGGTTCACCCGCAGCGTAGGGTCAGCCTCCAGCCCGGACAAATCTCGGGGTCAGGGCGCAGTTCCTTCCCGGACTTGGCGGCTCTCATCTGAAATCTCCACTCTGAGTTGCGTGAGGCGACAAAATCGCAAAAGACGCTACATCGGTAAGTCAAAATGACCGACATGCGACATTTTCGTGTTGCATATCTAACATATTGATGCAAACCATACGCCGTGTAGGAAACCATACGCCGTGTAGTGAGGTGCGTCTTGTTCGACTGCGGAGTCATCAAATTCAGTTGGAGGGCTGAGCTGCTCCACAAGGCCATTGTCCATTGGAGGTCGGGCGAAGCCCGATTCTGCGACGATGCAGGTATCAATCCGTTGATTGATCGCCGGGAAGGTTCTTCCCGTACGACATGTCCGGGCGGAGCTCGATCGGTCTTCAACGATCTGCGCTGGGGGCTAGTCCCCTTCGCCATGGCCGCCTCGTCGCCGCACGACGCTCGAACTCTCCAAAAAAGCCTCCTCCCGCATGATGCCTGTCAGATGACGTCGAAAACTTCCGTCGCGGGAGATCGGCTTGCGTCGCAAGACCCAAACGAAAAGGGATGACGAGATGTCCGAAGCCGCGACGATCAAGCAGGTCGAAGACGCCATCGCTGCTGTCCCGGGATGGGATAAGACCAAGGTGACCAAGCGTCCCTTGGTTGGAGGATTGCTCAATTCCAACTGGCTCGTTCACCATGCTGGTATCGATTACTTTCTGAAGGTTTTCGGGGTTGGATCGGACAGCTTTGTCGATCGCAAGCTGTCCAATGAGGCCGCGTCCAGGGCGCACGCCATGGGCATCACGCCTCGCATCGAGTTCTTCAGCCTCGAGAAGGGCGCCGAGGTCATCGAATTCCTGCAGGGGTACCGCGCTTCGACGAATGCCGACTTCGCCCGAAAGGACTTTCTGTCCTCGGTAATCGACCTCTACCGGCAGTTCAACGCATGCAAGCGCTTATCCGTCACCAAGGATGTATTCGCGATGACGGACGAGCATATCGAGCAAGGTGACGCGCTGGGTGCCGTCAGGCCTGCCGACTTCGAGTGGCTCTCCTGTCAGTATCAGCGCGCAAAAACGGCCTTTCTCGCTTCCGGCCTCGATCTGGTTCCCTGCCATAACGATCCGATGCCGGGCAACTTCATGGTCAAGGTGTCCGACCAGAACCAGATCGTGGACATGAAAATCATCGATTTTGAATTCGCGTCGAACAACGAGCGAGCCTACGAAATCGGCGTATTCCTCGGCGAGGTCTTCGTGGATGAGGAAACGACGCTCGAATTGATCGAGCAATACTACGGAACGGTACGGCAGGAATTGGTTGCCCGGGTGTGGGTGGCGCGCGCGGTCGCCGACATGAAGTGGGGCTCGTGGGCCGTTCAGCAAAGACAGATGTCGAGCTGGGATTTCGATTACCAGAAATACGGAATTTGGAAATATTCACGAGCGCGCAAGCTGTTCGAAGACCCTAGGTGGAACGACTGGCTCCGCCACATCTGAGTGCGCTGGCGGCCAAGTTACGCCGGACAGACGATAACCATCGCGAACTGAACTGAGACATGCGAGCGCATGGATATTCAAGCCCATTCTTTCGGTTGGCGAGCAACTTTGGCATGGGACGCTCTTGAGGTGTTGTGCCGATTTAGCGGCCTCGCCCTCTAGGGTTAGCGCGAACCTGCAGCCTGGCTCCGCACCTTCGAGCGAACCGGACGTCTTATCATTTCGCAGATTGTGAAAGCGTTGATTCATCGATCGATCGTCATTGCCTCGACCAGGGCGTTGATCTGTCCCTTCGTGGTCCCCGGCGTGACAACTACGTGGCTTACGTCCTGCGTCAGGATTTGCCATTTGGTCCTAACGCACTCTTCGACAGGCGGAAGAACGACAGTTAGCGCACTGGGATTGCGCCAACCGCCTATGCCGCGGGCCTTCAACGCATCAACTGTGTAAGCGGCCAATCCCTCACATTGCTCAAACATCCGTTTGATGCCCTCCACACCCAAACTTCGGATCGCATACCATAGAATGATCGCTGTGTACGCACTGCGCGATCCGCTCAAGGTGGTATCAGAACTCCCAACGTAGTTGGCCGTTCGCAATACCCGCTGGACGTGCTGCTTAAGCGCTAGAACGACTCCGCAAGGGATGGGCGCACCAAAAAATTTGTGACCACTGAACATTATTGAGTCAGCCCCGTCGAGAAAATCGAAGGGCGTCCTCGGACTTTGGAACTGCGCATATGGCCCGCACAGCGCCGCGTCGGAATGAATGTAAACCTCCTCAACTCCGACGCTATGTAAGGCTCGGCGAATCTTTTCGATGTCGTCCCTGCCTTCCTTCATGGTGGTTCCAATGTTTGCAACTACAATCGCGGGCCGATGTCGAGAGCGAAACGCCTGTTGTGCCAGATCTTCATAGGCTATTTCCCCGCTCGGCTCTGCCTGCACTACAACGTGTTCAAGACGAAGAAGCCGAACTGCTTTGCTCACACTGCAGTGGGTGTCACGCGAGAAGTAGGCCACAGCATTCGGATACAACTCTCGGCCGAGATGCAATCCGTAAGTGTTTCCTTCAGTCCCCCCGTTTGTAACGTAACCCCAAATTTCGGAGGGGGGTGCTCGGAATACTCGGGCAAAGAACTCAATTACTTCGCATTCCAAAAGACGAGAGTTGACACGATAGGTTTCCGGGCCAAAAGGATCGCCGAAATTGTTGCCTGAAAGCTTCATGAAACGCCACAACGGCTCGTAGCTGAATCCTTTGGCGAAGGGATAGCCAAGGAAAGATTCGTTTGCCTCGTTCATAGCGTCAAATAGATCGTCAATGCGTCTTTGGTGCTGCTGATCGAGCATCGAGCCTCTGTAAATATTCAAGTGATCAGATCACGCTTCCGGCGGCTTGGGCTGGCGCAACATCGGGAAGAACGGTGGCGAACTGCCGACCTGGACTTCCGTTAAGACATTCCAACCTAGACGCTCATAAAGTCGCATCGCGTGCGGGCTGGTCGCCTCTAAGTGCACAAGTCTTTGAGCGTTGTCCGAGATCCCGGTTGCATGCCGAAGAAGATGTTCTCCTAGTCCTGATCGCTGATGCATAGGATCGATAGCTACCATGGTGAGATACCAATGCGGCTCATGTGGGTGGTACTTGCCGAATGTCTCGAAAACTTTTTCGGTTTCCGAACGCCTGTGCGTTGGGACGCTCTTGAGAAGAAAGTCCATCATGATGGTGTTGTCGCGTTTTTCGCCTTGCGTCTGCCACAAGATGGCGCCTTTGTCCCCGTCGTTAAGGTATGCGCCGCTGTTACTCGAGAATGGATTGCCGCAGTAATATTCAATGAATCCCTTAAAATGCTGCAGATACTCCCGCGGTTCAGGATACAGCCACCTCAACAAAGGACACATCGCAAATGCGGTCGTCAGTATCGCATCGACTCTCGAGCGGTCCTCGAGATCGACAGTTTTGATCGATATTGCATCCACGTGATCGGATTGCATAGTGTCTCCTTGCGCCGCCACTGTCGAGTGTGGCCGTACTGATCTGGCTCTTTCAATGCAACGACCGCATCGGCCATAGACCCGGGTAGCAAAAGCCGGGCCAACGAAATTAGCAAAACTGTCTCGCTTCTTCGCGTGGAATGTCGTCTTTGCGACAGGACGAGCTTGTTGCATTCCGGTGCGTTCTTTTCCCAACACAGATCGATCGTGCGGCTCGATGCAAGGCATTGAAGGAAACCGCCTAAGCCAGCATGCAGTTGCTGTCAGCGAGCTAGCAGTTGCGAGAAAGGAAGGTCGGCCGGTTCGCCGGATCCGCAATAGCCGGCCGAGAGTTATTCTTCGCGCGATGTCCCGTGAGCTGTTGCGCTCCTCAGAAGCTCAGTATTGATCCGGCGAGGCCTTCAGCGATCCATCACTCTCCTGCTGCCGCGGCGCCCAGTGGAATGCCCGTAAAGCGTAATAGCCACGCCGCATGTTCCTGTCGCCGATGGGCGGAAGCCGGCGGGCAGGCAGCCGCCGAGGCTGGCGATTGCGATAAAGTGGCGCGGGAGTGCCGTTCGCGCTTTTGCTTTGTCATCGCCTGGACGAGCAGTTCAGTTGCTATCGAACGCGAGGGCTGGAGGCGCTTGTAGAGCGGAGCGGTTGAGCTTCGTCAGCCAGAAGACGCGGCAACTCAAGATGCGATAAAGAGAGATCAAATCGCGCAGCGTACGACCTTCCTAAGCTTCGATCTTCGGCGTGTCCGTCAGGGTTAGTGCGGGATGGCGCTCCTGACGTCGGATCGCCGTCGCGCGACTCTTCCGATATCTGATCTCGAGCAGGGCTTCGTTAGGAGCGGCCTTGTTTCTGAGGCCAGGCAATTCCGCCCTTTGGCAGAGGTTCGCGTCATTTCGCCGATGTTTGTCTTTATCCCCAGCCAAGTGGCGGATGTCCAATCCGAAATGCCATCTGGGTTCTTGCCGAGAGCTCATAGATGTGGCTCTCAATGGTTCGTTTGTCGACGACAACAACCCACTTACTCACCTCTCTCAAAAGCTCGCGGCCCTCTCGAACGCTGGAAGATCTCGCGCACTGACAGCTCCGAAAGACCTGAAGCCGGAGCCCATAGGCTATTGCAGGAGCTTTTACCGCAGTTCTCGCCGCACGCTGGTACGAAGTTTGCTGTCTCAATTCGTGCCACCGCCCCCAATTGCGGCCACTTCGCCAGGTACGGCGTTCTGTATTATTTGATAAAGGAGTGCAAGATGAAGGCGCTGGTAAAGGCCAAGTCTGAGCCTGGACTATGGCTATGCGATGAACCAGTACCGACGATCGGATCGAATGACGTCTTGGTCAGAGTCAAGAAAACCGCAATCTGCGGTACCGATATTCATATCTTCGGTTGGGACGAGTGGGCGCGTAGAACAGTGCCTGTGCCAATGGTGGTGGGCCACGAGTTCGCGGGCGAAATAGTTGAACTCGGCTCGTCGGTCCAAGGTCTTGTGTGTGGCCAGCGCGTCTCGGGAGAGGGGCATGTAATCACAATGCACGGTCGCGCCGCTCGCAGCGGACGCTTCCATCTCGTGCCGCAACCTCAAGGGCTCGGTGTCAACCTTCAGGGCGCGTTTGCTGAATACTTGAGAATTCCCGCTTTTAATGTCGTGCCGCTGCCCGATGATATTGACGACGAGGTGGGTGCTATTTTGGATCCGCTGGGCAACGCTGTCCATACAGCCCTGTCCTTCGATCTCGTGGGCGAGGACGTTCTGATCACCGGCGCAGGGCCAATTGGTATTATGAGCGCTGCTGTGGCGAGACATGTCGGTGCGCGTCATATCGTGATCACTGACGTAAATCCGGTTCGTCTAGAGCTGGCGGCCAAAGCAACGGATGTCGTGCCGGTTGACGTGTCGAAGGAAGATCTGGCGTCTGTTAAGGCGCGCTTGGATATCGAGGAGGGTTTCGGCGTTGGCCTGGAAATGAGCGGTGCGCCCGGCGCCTTCAACGATCTGGTTGAGCATCTCGTAGTAGGCGGAAAGATCGCAGTGCTTGGCATTCCCTCTAAGCCCTTTGCAGTTGATTGGACCAAGCTCGTTTTCAAGATGCTCACGGTGAAAGGCATCTATGGCCGAGAGATGTTCGAAACCTGGTACAAGATGCTAGGCATGGTCCAGACCGGCCTCGATGTGCGAACGGTTATAACGCACCGCTTATCGGCTCGAGACTTCCAGCTCGGCTTCGAGACAATGCAGAGCGGGCTCTCGGGTAAAATTGTCCTCGACTGGACAACTGCGTCTTGGCCTGATCGGGTATGAGGCTTTCCGATGATCAGCTTCACCACTGACGCAAGCCTCTCAATTCATCTCACAAGGAACGGATCGCTTGCCGAGCTGTGCAAGCGGGAGATATCTGGCCAGGTGAGCGGCCACGTCGTGCAGCGAGAGCGGCGCCGCGCGGCGTGCTCTATCGGCAAGGTATTTTGCTCGATCGCGCTGGCGAAGGCCATCCGATCGCGGTGCGCTTCATCGATGCAGAGGGCAAGGCCGGCACGACGCTTCTGTTGCATTTGCCGAGCAAGCCCGGGCATCCGTCGTTGTTCGGACACATCGTTCCGTGGATTAGATGGTCACATAGGGCTAACTGTTGACATGACGGAAGTTGGACAATCAACAAAAATAAGCCTGATCACCAATTGTTCAATAGCTAGAAACGACGCCGATAATTACGGCCGCCGTAATCGGTCCTTTTGAGTTGGGCAGGAGTAGGGAGGAGTTATCCGTGAGCAAAATTGATCTTTCGGGAAAGCACGCGCTCGTGACGGGCGGCAGCTCTGGAATTGGTGCCGCAGTCGTGCGCGCGCTCGCAGCCGCGGGAGCTTCGGTGAGTGTGATGGCCCGGAAGCCGAATCACTCGGCTCAAGACGAAAAGATGTACGACAATCCGAAGGTCGAGTTCATCGAGCTCGACGTCTCCGATAGCAAAGCGGTGACGCGTGTGTTTGCCGATGTCGCGGCACGGAAAGGAATCGATATCTCCGTCCTGTCCGCAGGTCTCCTGTTGGCCGGCAAGTTGCTTGACACGGACGATGAGAGTTGGCGTCGCACCATGGCGGTCAATCTGGATGGCCTTTTCTACACGACTCGCGAGTCGATTAGGCACATGATGGCGCAGGGGCGTGGCGGCAAAGTCGTGTCTATCGGCTCCATTTCTGGTTACCGGGGTAACCAGGGCTTCGCTGCCTACTGTACGTCGAAAGGCGGCGCTCTCAATTTCACGCGCCAAGTCGCGATGGATTACGCAGCGCACGGCATCAACGTGAACGCGATCGCTCCCGGCTTCATCTACACCTCGATGACCGACATCTACGACAAAGAGACCAAGGCGAAGCTTGCGGCACAAACGCCCGACGGAAAATGGGGTACCTCGCAGCAAGTTGCAGATGCTGTGTTGTTTCTCAGCTCGAACCTGGCTGACCACATTCACGGTCAAAGCATTCTAGTCGACGGCGGATGGACACTGGGCGTCTTCGCTCAGCCTTAGCCGCAAGCCGTAAATTTCAAATGCGCCGCCTCTTCAATCCGCTGCGCCTGCGGAGGTGGCGACGCGCGTCAGGAGCAAGGCGTAATCTCAACCGGCCACACAACCAAAACGGAGCTTTACGATGAGGAGGCGACAGTTTCTCTCGAGTGCGGCCATACTGAGAACCCCGATCGTCGAAGCTCTGGCGCCAGAGGATAACCTGCTGTTGGAATATGGCAACAATAGAGTTGCAAGTTGATCATTTTGCCTTAAGGCACTATGTGTTTGGGGCCGGCCGTCGCAGGCGGTCATGACACCCAACTTCTATGCAAAAGAAAGCAGCCAGACAGAACAAGATTCGCGCGGCGTTGGACGATGATCCCGCCTTGCGCGTAAACGAACTCGCGAGTCTTCTGAGAGTTTCAACTGAAACAATCCGACGTGATTTGTTTGAGCTAGAACAAGCGGGGGCGCTCAAACGGACCTATGGCGGAGCCGTTCGCAATCCAGTAGCCGAGCCGGCATTGGTCGAGCGCCTCAAAATCATGGTTCATGAACGCCGAGCAATTGCTCAGCTGGCACTGACCATGATCGGGGATTCCGAAAGCCTCCTCATCGGCGGCGGAGCGACGTGTCTGCACTTTGCGACGGCACTTCGAGGAATTTCCCGAAACCTAGTGGTCGTCACGCCTTGCTATGGCATTGCAGCAGAACTAGCGACGAATCCCCTGATTCAGGTGATTATGCTCCCGGGCTATTTCGATGGACGCGAGGGGCTTGTTCACGGCCCGGACACGCTTGAAGCAATACAACGGTATCGGGTGCCAATGGCCATTCTCGGCGCATCCGGCGTCGATAACAGCGGTCTGAGCGACGCCATGCCAGCAGCTGCCCAAGTATTTGCAGCCATGATTCAGCATGCTTCACGTTCCCTGATTCTTGCCGATCGAACCAAATTCAATCAGCGAGCTCTTTCGCTGGTTAGCGCCTGGAGAAGGGGTCTACATCTAGTGACCGATACCAAACCAGATCCGCGGCTCTCAGCGACCATCCTGGCAGCCAACGCTGAGATCTCCGTGGTGAATGCACCGACCTTGGTGCACGAAAACGCCGTCTAGCATTCCGCAAAGTGTTTTCTCTAGTCGCAGCACCGTTGTGCCGATGCAGAGATCGGCGGCTGGTTCCCGTTGAACCGCCTTCAGGCAGGATGTTTTCTCGCGACATGGCGATGACTCGTCGTTCGCGAACACGCCCGCGAAATCGCGCATCGTGGGCCATCGGTTGCTTGACAAATTGCTGCAAGTCGGACAATATTTGTTGGACATCCAACAAGCTGGAGGTCCAGCCAATCGAAGTCACGGCTACCCGAGGAGGTCGTCCATGAACAAGATGAACCTCGCTGGGGAAGCATCTTGTCGTTAAGGGAGAGAGCTCCGGCATAGGCGCATCTCTTGGCCGCGGCCGGTCCGTAATCGTACTTCCGCGCAAGCGCGCTCATTCCGCGGAAGACGAGACGATGCATGACGACAAAGTCGGCTCGGGGAATTGGACCCCGTGGCCGTTACTCGAGACGACGACGTAGCGAAGCGACAAGAGATCTGTCAGGCCGCCTGTAGGCTAATAGCCTTTGGCGGTGGCCTGATCTCAGAGGTCCCACTGGGACGTTTCCTCCCTGACTTGGGTGGGCCACTCCGGAAGGAGTGGCCCATTTTTTGTGCCGAGTATGAACGACAGCTTGGAGGTGGAAGTCCTCTACCCAGCCTGATGGTGGCGAAGGGTTAGCGAAGCGCAAGGGCGTCATCGCGAGGTGGGGTCTGAAGAAAGCGTGGAGCAAATCCGCGACCCGATGAACAAGAACCGGATACGAGGCCTACCCGACCGGACGAGCGAGCAAATGATCGCGAAGTCCACAGCCATCAAGGGTCGGGGTGGTAGATCCGGCGGGTGTGCAGAGAAGGCGGTCGATCTTACCTCGGGAGGTCTGCGCTCTGTCTCGGCAACGGGACTGAGGGCACCGCGAGGCGGCCTGACCGCAGCGCAGAAGTCAGCAGAGGGCAAAGTAGGCGGCAGCGCGCCGCCGAAGGCCCGAACGGTGGAAGTGGTTAGTAGAGCAGTCGATCTCGTGCAAGCCATGCGGCAGAAGAATCAGGTTGAGCTGAACTCGGACACCGGAGCGCAGGGTGAAGCCCAAAGCGCCGCCGTCCGAGAGACTGAAGCAAGCACGGCGACGGCTAGTCTCGAACGCCCGGCGGTCGCAGGACCATCGATGGAAGCAGTAATCGAGCGTGAGAATCTGAAGAAAGCGTTGGCGCAAGTGAAGCGCAACAAGGGTTCGGCGGGCGCCGACGGGATGACCGTCGGCGAGCTGCCGGCCTACCTGAAAGAGCACTGGCCTACGATCCGGGCCCAGTTACTTGAGGGCACCTACAAACCGCGGCCGGTGCGGCGAGTGGAGATACCGAAGGCGTTGGGCGGCATGCGGCTGCTCGGCATTCCGACGGTGCTCGACCGCTTCGTCCAGCAGGTGGTGATGCAGGTGCTGCAGGCGGACTGGGACGGGACGCTCTCCGAAACGAGCTTCGGCTTCCGGCCGGGGCGTTCGGCACATCAGGCGGTGGAACGGGCACAGGCGTATATCTCGTCTGGGCACGCCACTGTCGTGGATATCGACTTGGAAAAGTTCTTCGACCGGGTCAACCATGACATCCTGATGGGGCTGGTTGCCAAGCGGGTCGCTGACAAGCGTCTCCTGAAACTCATCCGTGGGTTCTTGAACGCGGGTGCAATGGAAGGAGGGCTGGTCAGGCCGACGGAAGAGGGCATGCCGCAAGGAGGTCCGCTCTCGCCGCTGTTGTCGAATCTGATGCTGGATGTGCTGGACAAGGAACTGGAGAAGCGCGGCCACCGCTCTGTCCGCTATGCCGATGACTGCAACATCTATGTGCGCAGTCGGCGGGCAGGCGAACGAGTGCAGGTCAGCATCGAACGATTCCTAGAAAAGCGCCTCAAGCTGAAGGTCAACAAAGCAAAGAGCGCGGTCGCCAAACCGAGCGTCCGCAAGTTCCTGGGCTTCAGCTTTAGTATTAGTAGCGCAACGGAGCCGCGGCGTCGCATTGCGCCGCAGGCGCTCGCCCGCTTCAAGGCGAAAGTTCGGGCGCTGACGCGGCGCACGCGTGGCCGAAGCCTTGCGCAGATTGTCAAGGAGTTGTCCGTCTATCTGATCGGATGGCGCGGCTACTTTGGCTTCTGCCAAACCCCATCGGTATTGCGCGACCTTGACCAATGGCTCAGGCGGCGGTCGCGCGCCATCGTCTGGAAGCAATGGAAGCGCGGAAGCACTCGTTATGCGCAGCTGCGACGCCGTGGCGTCGGCCGGCACCGGGCGGCGAGAACCGCCGGAAGCCCACATGGCCCTTGGCGGCTCGCGAACAGCCCCGCGCTCACCATCGCCATGCCAAACAACTTCTTCGCCTCACTCGGATCGGCCTCCGTCATGGCACAGCGACGTGCATAATCCGCCGAACCGCCGGATACGGACCCGTATGTCCGGTGGTGTGGGAGGGGCGGCGTCGCGAGACGTCCCCCTATCCCAATTGTGACCTAAAGGTATGATTTCAGCTGCTCTATAATCGCCGGTGTGGAAGGGAGAAGCCCGTCATCGACCTTGATGACGAAGTCACTGAACAGAATCCGAATGGGATAGCGATACTCGGCCGGACAGGAAAAACTGCGACTCGGGCAACGTTCGCTTGATCTCGAGCTTGTACGACAAGTTAACTTCGGTGGGCAGTATCGGTCGACGGCGCATTTGGTTTTGATATATCTCCGAACGATCGAGTCCAGAAGCCTAGCCCTACCGCGCCGAAAAATCAGTCCGTCTTAGTCTCAATTCGATACGGTACGACGCCCCTTTCTGCAGTGCCAACATCAAGAGCTCGTCCGATAGGAGGTAGCGCGCGGTGTCGACAGTCTGTCCGTTCGCAAGCGCGGCAGCCGGGGCCGATAGGATCCGCAGCCTCTACGTCTTCCAGATCGATACCCTTTGAATATACCGTCTGACTGGCGTAAGCGATCTCGCAGCCTAGTCCGACTGCGACCGCGCGAGGTCGATTCAGGTACGAGCCGGCAGAAAGGCCAACGGTGCGCGCGATACACAGGTAGGTCGTGAGATCAGGCGTAGCTGCGAGCTGAACCAGAATACGGCCTGGTTGAGAGAACGATTGGTGGACGTTCCAAAGCGGGCAGGGACCTCCAAAACGGGCGAATTGGAAGCGCGTGGCGCTGCTGCGCTTCAGTACGTTTCCGGCAATGTCGATCTTCAGAAAATAGAACGGAATACCCGGCGAGGTTCGACGTTGTAACGTGCTCAAGCGATGGCAGACTTGCTCGAAGCTCGCTCCAAAGCGTCGCTGGAGGCGTTCGACATCGTATCGCGCGTCCCGCGCGGCGTGAAGGAAAGGCTCGTAGGGCATAACAATTGCGCCAGCATAGTAGTTGGCGAGAGCGACGCGTGCCAGCGCGGCAGCTTCGTCGTTGCTAAGGCGAGCCTGCCTGACCTGCCGCTCGATGGTTTCCCCCTCCTCAAGGAGACCGATTACATGCGCGATCCAGAACATGCGGCTCTCCGTCGGCGCATCCTCGGAAAGGAATAGCGTCCGGGAATTGCGATCGAGTCGCCAGATCATTCCGCTATCGAGCGCTTCCGGTGCATGCTCTATTTTGATCCGGTACGCATCGCGTAGGTACCTGACAAAGTCTTCGCCGCGGTTCTCGGGACTAAAGCTTCTGACGGCTGCAAGTCGTTCGGCCGCGCGGTCGAGCACATCGAAATGATTGCGCTTCGATTGCACCCAGTCTCGGACCTCGTCGTATGGAAAGCGGCTCGCAGCTCCCGAGTCATCTCGCACGATGACCGTCTGCAGCGAGCGGTGTTCCTCCTCTACCGCCAGATAGGCCCGGTAGAGGTGCAGGAAGCGCTGCGCGATATCAGGCGCGACCCGGAGGGCGGCGGTGGCCTCCTCTCCTGAAACGGCAGTACCGAACAAGGGGTCGCTCGCGCTTTCTCGAAGTTCACTTGCGAGCCGCAAATCATCGTCGTCAGCGAAATAGTTCACGTCTATGCGGTATAACTCCCCCAATCGCATCAGAAGCCTGCGCGTAATCGGTCTCTGATCCGCCTCGATCTGGCTAAGATAAGCTGCCGAGATTTCGAGTGCGTCGGCTAACGCCGCTTGCGTTGTGCCACGCTGTTCCCGAAGCCGCCGCAGTCGGTCGCCCGCGAAGATCTTCCGCAACTTCATTGCTTTGCAATCTTTGCAATTTCAGAAAAATAATCAGCAGGAATGAGCATTTTCAACGCTCCCCTTGGCCGGGCGGATTAGCTAAATTGGCATAAATCAATCGGGGGTGCAAAGATGAGGCCAGTTCCGCGTTTCTCGTTTGCAGCCCCGACCCATCCGGAGAGGTCGAAAGGCCACAGCCGATATCATGATCCTTTTGGACCAGCTCCTCGACGGTGACGCCGCGACCACGCTCGGCCGATGGCCGGTTGCGAATTCTCATGCCATGGCCTCCGCTCGCCCACGTCCACGTGGCGCAAGCCTCGTAAGCGACGTGCGATGAGCGGCCTTCAAGAGACCCTTCGGGGCAGTGTCGGCCAGGAACAGCAGGTCCGTCACAACTGGACCCGCACGGAAGCCGAAGCTCTACACGGGCTGCCCTTTGCAGACCTGGTCTTTCGAGCACAAAGCATTCATCGCGGAAATTTCGATCCCAACATAGTCGAGCTCGCGAGCCTGCTCAGCATCAAGACCGGCGGGTGTCCCGAAGATTGCGGATACTGCTCGCAAAGCGCGCACTATGGCACCGGTCTGAAGGCAACGCGGCTGATGGATCAGGCCGATGTCGTCGCCGCCGCGAATCGTGCCAAGGAAGCCGGCGCCACCCGCTTCTGCATGGCGGCTGCCTGGCGGAGCCCGAAAGAGCGCGATTTCGATCGGGTCTGCGACATGGTCAGTGCGGTGAAAAAGCTCGGCATGGAAACATGCGCCACGCTGGGCATGCTGACTCCCGAACAGGCAGAACGGCTCTCCGCCGCCGGACTGGACTTCTACAATCATAATGTCGACACCTCGCCCGAGTTCTACGACAAGATCATTACTACCCGCACGTTGCAGGACCGCATTGACACGCTGGCGCATGTACGCCGTCAGGGCATCAAAGTCTGTTCCGGCGGAATCATCGGGATGGGCGAACGGATCGAAGATCGGCTTGGCATGCTCGTGCTCTTGGCCAATCTCACGGTTCAGCCCGAGAGTGTGCCGATCAATTTGTGGAACGAGGTCAACGGAGTTCCAGTTGCGGAAATAGCAGAACGTCCCGACCCGATCGAGGTGGTGAGACTGATTGCAGTCGCTCGCATCCTGATGCCTCGCGCGGTGGTGCGGTTATCCGCCGGTCGTCAATACATGACCGATGAACTGCAGGCGCTATGCTTCTTGGCGGGTGCGAACTCGATCTTCATCGGTGACGTATTGCTGACTACGAAGAATCCGCAGCGGGAGCTCGATGCGAACCTGCTCAGCCGGCTCGGCATCGCCTCCCGGGTTAGCTAACCCAGTCAACGTGCAAGTTCACCCAAGACCCAGGTATCAGATGCAGATCACTTTGATGAAAGGCAAAATTCATCGTGCCTCGGTGACCGAAGCCGATCTGCACTATCAGGGCTCGATATCAATTGATCGCACGCTTATCGATGCCGCAGGGTTTCTGATCAATGAACGTGTTGAAATCTACAACATCGACACCGGCGCCCGTTTTGCAACGTACGTGATAGAGGCACCCAGAGGGTCAAGCATTGTAGGTCTGAACGGCGCGGCCGCGCGACTTGCGATCCCCGGCGACAAGGTGATCATCGTGGCGTACGCCTCCTTTGAGGACGGCGAAGCGAGAGTGTTCAAGCCACGTGTCGTGCTAGTCAACGAAGAGAATCGCTTGTTGCCCAGTTTGACCGAAGCGTTGGTCGACTGACAGATGAATCTCACTCCCAACGTTGCCAGCTACGTTAGTGAACTGCGGGCGCTCAAGGACGACAACCGGCTGCGCAGCCTCAATCCACGCGCGGGCATCGATTTTTCATCAAATGATTATCTTGCCCTTGCGAGCGCGCCGCGCATGAGGACGGCAATCGCCGCCGCGCTGGAGGCCGGCACTCCGATCGGGGCTGGTGGGTCCCGACTCCTGCGGGGAAATTGTGCGGCGCATGAAATTCTCGAATACGAAGCTGCAAGGTTCTTCGGAGCAGACGCGGCGTTGTTTTTCGGCGGCGGATACGTCGCCAATTTTGCCGTTCTGACGACGCTGCCTCAGCGGGGAGATCTGGTCGTACTTGATTCCCTCGTGCACGCGAGCACCCGCGAAGGAGTCCGGGCAGGCCGGGCCGAGTTCCGCGAAAGCATCCACAACGAATCTCAGTCGGTGGAAGACACCATTCGGAGTTGGCGATCGCTCGGAGGAAAGGGGCGTGTCTGGATCGCTGTCGAAAGTCTCTACAGCATGGACGGCGATTTCGCTCCGCTGCACGAGCTCTGCGCCATCGCTGATCGACTGGATGCGTTCCTGATCGTGGACGAGGCTCATGCCACGGGGGGTTATGGCGAGCAGGGGAGGGGACTGACCGCTCCGTATGAGGGGCGCCAAAATCTGGTGGTCGTTCATACCTGCGGCAAGGCGTTGGGAGCCGTGGGCGCGCTTGTCACAGCAACCGGAGTGCTGCGCGACTTCATGATCAACCGCTGCCGCCCATTCATTTTTGCGACAGCGCCTTCGCCTTTGATGGCGGTTGCGGTACGGGAAGCGCTATCAATTCTGCAGGAGGAGCCCGACAGGCAGCAGCGCCTGGCCCATCTGGTCGATTTTGCGAATCGACAGATCGAAGCGCGGGGCTGGCGTCCCTCGGGCTCTCAGATCGTGCCGCATATCGTTGGTGACAACGCGCGTGCGATGGCTTTGGCATCCGCACTGCAGTCTCGCGGTTTCGATATCCGCGGGATACGCCCACCAACTGTGCCGGCTGGCACCGCGCGCTTGCGGATGTCTCTGACGCTCAACGTAAGCGAAGCCGAAGTTAGTGCGTTGCTTGACGCATTGGCGGAGGAGAAGGGAACAGGGGTTCGATGACCTCTCGGATCGTGGTCACCGGAACGGATACCGACGTCGGAAAGACCGTATTCGCGGCGGCGGTCAGCAATGCGATTGGGGCGCTCTATTGGAAACCCGTTCAGTCGGGCCTCCAATCCGAAACGGATTCGAGGATCGTCATGCAACTAGGTGGACTTTCCAAGGATCGCATCGTTCCTGAACGATGGAGTTTGGGTACGCCGGCTTCGCCGCATCGTGCCGCCGAAATCGACGGTCTTCAAATTGATCCGGAAGCACTCCACGTCCCTGATACCGGAGGACGCCCGCTCGTCATCGAGGGAGCCGGCGGATTGATGGTGCCGCTAAATCGCAGCACGCTCTATATCGACGTTATCGCCCGGTGGGGCCTACCGATAGTCCTTTGCACGCGCACCACGCTCGGTACCATTAATCATTCGCTTCTGTCACTTGAAGCCGTGCGACGTCGAAGAATCGACGTCTTGGGTGTCGCATTTATTGGGGATGAGCAGCCCGACAGCGAGGGCATCATCTGTGATATCGGGCGGGCACGCCGCCTAGGCCGACTGCCTCACCTCTCTCCGCTCACAAGACAGACGCTGCAGGCTGCATTCGCCCGCTCGTTTGATCTCGATGATTTCAAGCCATGATCCTCAAAAGCGGCTCGCATATCTGGCATCCCTTCACGCAACACGCGCTGCAGCGGCAGATGACGAAGGTCGCACGCGCGAAGGGCGCCTATCTCTATGCCGAGGATGGCCGTCGCATTATCGACGCTATCTCGTCCTGGTGGGTGGTAACTCATGGCCACTGTCATCCAAACATCGTCCGCGCTATTCAGAGTCAGGCAGAAAGCCTGAACCAGATTATTTTTGCCGGCCATACTCACGAACCGGCCGAAGAGGTCGCTGCGCTGTTGTTGAAGCTCGCACCTGCCGGGCTCGACTACGTCTTCTTCTCCGATAGCGGCTCGACCAGCGTAGAAGTGGCCCTGAAGATGGCGCTCGGCTACTGGCGCAATGTCGGTGAGAGACGCTCGCGCATCGTTGTGATGGAGCATTCGTATCATGGCGACACGATCGGAACAATGTCCATCGGAGCGCGCGGCGTGTTCAATGCTGCGTATGAGCCGCTACTCTTCGACGTTACGACGCTCCCGTTTCCGGTCGCCGGTCGAGAGCAGGCAACTTTAGATGCGCTCGATGCAGCGTGCCGCGAGCACGATGCAGCGGCTCTGGTCGTCGAGCCTCTGGTATTAGGCGCGGGCGGCATGCTGATGTACCCTGCCTGGGTGCTGAGGGAGATGAAGCGGATCTGCGAAACGTGGGGCGGCCTGCTTATTGCCGATGAAGTCATGACCGGTTGGGGCCGCACGGGAACGCTGTTCGCCTGTTCGCAGGCCGAAGTGTCGCCGGACATCGCATGCTATTCGAAGGGCCTCACTGGCGGATCGCTCCCGCTCGCGGTCACCCTGTGTAGCGCGGAGCTGTTCGAGGCGCACTATTCCAAGGACCGTGCACGAACGTTTTTTCACTCGAGCTCGTATACCGCAAATCCGATAGCGTGTGCCGCGGCCAAGGCGAATATTGATCTTTGGCAAACTGATGAGTGCAGCGAGCGCGTCGCATCAGTGTCTTGGATGCAGGAGTGCAAAATCAAACCGCTCCGGTCCGACGAGCGCTTCGAGAACGTTCGTCGGACTGGGACGATCACAGCGCTTGAATTAAGAGTGCGAGACGCAGGCTATCTGGCGAGTGTTGGCCCAAAGCTTGAGGCGTTCTTCAGAAATCGCAATCTGCTGCTTCGTCCGCTCGGGAACACAATCTACGTCATGCCGCCCTATTGCGCGACTGCAGAGGACCTCGGTGAGATCTATGCCGCAATCCAAGAGGCACCCGAGGCGGTGCAAGCGTTAGGAGCATAGCGATGTCTGTTTCATCACCTGCAAAGCACAAGTGGGCGTCGGATGTTCGTGCCCAAAATCGGAGGCGCGACCGATGATCTCTGTAATCGAGAAACTCGAAGCGCAACGCGCCGGTGCCAGGCTCGGCGGCGGGGAGAAGCGCATCGAGGCGCAGCATGCCCGCGGCAAGCTGACCGCCCGCGAGCGCATCGAGCTCCTGCTCGACAAGGGATCGTTCGAGGAGTTCGACATGTTCGTCGAGCACCGCTCGACCGAGTTCGGCATGGAGAAGTCCAAGGTGCCGGGCGACGGCGTCGTCACCGGCTGGGGCACCATCAACGGCCGCAAGACCTTCGTGTTCGCCAAGGACTTTACGGTGTTCGGCGGCTCGCTCTCCGAGACCCATGCGCTCAAGATCACGAAGCTCCAGGACATGGCGATGAAGGCGCGAGCGCCGATCATCGGCCTCTATGACGCCGGCGGCGCACGCATCCAGGAGGGCGTCGCCGCGCTGGCCGGCTATTCCTATGTGTTCCGCCGCAACGTGCTTGCCTCGGGTGTGATTCCGCAGATCTCCGTCATCATGGGCCCCTGCGCCGGCGGCGACGTCTATTCGCCCGCCATGACCGACTTCATCTTCATGGTGAAGAACACCAGCTACATGTTTGTCACCGGCCCCGACGTCGTGAAGACCGTCACCAACGAGGTCGTCACAGCCGAGGAGCTCGGCGGCGCCTCGGTGCACGCCACGCGCTCCTCGATCGCGGATGGCGCCTTCGAGAACGACGTCGAGACACTCCTGCAGATGCGGCGCCTGATCGACTTCCTGCCGTCCAACAACACCGACGGCGTGCCGGAATGGCCAAGCTTCGATTCCATCGAGCGTCTCGACATGTCCTTGGACACGCTGATCCCCGACAATCCGAACAAGCCCTACGACATGAAGGAGCTGATCCTCAAGGTCGTGGACGAGGGCGATTTCTTCGAGATCCAGGAGGCCTTTGCCAAGAACATCGTCACCGGGTTTGGCCGCATCGCCGGCCGCACCGTCGGCTTCGTCGCCAACCAGCCGATGGTGCTGGCGGGCGTGCTCGACAGCGACGCCTCGCGGAAAGCCGCGCGCTTCGTCCGCTTCTGCGACGCCTTCAACATCCCGATCGTCACCTTCGTCGACGTGCCGGGCTTCCTGCCGGGTACGAGCCAGGAGTATGGTGGCCTGATCAAGCACGGCGCAAAACTGCTGTTCGCCTACTCGCAGTGCACCGTGCCGCTGGTCACCGTCATCACCCGAAAAGCCTATGGCGGCGCCTTCGACGTCATGGCGTCCAAGGAGATCGGCGCCGACATGAACTACGCCTGGCCGACTGCGCAGATCGCGGTCATGGGCGCCAAGGGCGCAGTCGAGATCATCTTCCGCAGTGACATCGGCGACCCCGACAAGATCGCCGCCCGCACCAAGGAATACGAAGACCGCTTCCTGTCACCGTTCATTGCCGCCGAGCGTGGCTACATCGACGACGTCATCATGCCGCACTCAACCCGCAAGCGCATCGCCCGCGCGCTGGCGATGCTGAAGGACAAGAAAGTGGAAATACCCGCGAAGAAGCACGACAATTTGCCGCTGTGACCATGTTCAAGAAAATTCTGATCGCCAATCGCGGTGAAATCGCCTGCCGGGTCATCAAGACTGCCCGCCAGATGGGAATTGAGACTGTCGCGGTCTATTCCGAGGCCGACCGCGATGCCTTGCATGTGGAGATGGCCGACGAGGCGATCCTGATCGGGCCGCCGGCCGCCGCCGAGAGCTATCTGGTGATCGAGAAGATCGTCGAGGCCTGCCGCAAGACCGGTGCCGAGGCCGTGCATCCCGGCTACGGCTTTCTCTCCGAGCGTGAAGCCTTCCCGCGCGCCTTGAAGGCCGCAGGCGTCGTGTTCATTGGCCCCAACCCGGATGCGATCGCCGCCATGGGCGACAAGATCGAATCCAAGAAGGCCGCCGCCAAGACAAAAGTCTCGACCGTGCCGGGCTATCTCGGCGTCATCGAGGACGACAAGCACGCAGTGCGGATCGCCGACGAGATCGGCTACCCCGTGATGATCAAGGCCTCCGCTGGCGGCGGCGGCAAGGGCATGCGTATCGCGCATTCCAAGAGCGAGGTCGCCGAAGGTTTTAATCTCGCCAAGGCCGAGGCCAAGGCCTCGTTCGGCGACGACCGGGTCTTCGTCGAAAAATTCATCGTCGATCCCCGCCACATCGAGATCCAGGTGCTCGGCGACAAGCACGGCAACGTGATCTATCTCGGCGAACGCGAATGCTCGATCCAGCGCCGCAACCAGAAGGTCATCGAGGAAGCGCCGTCGCCGCTGCTGGACGAGAGCACCCGCCGCAAGATGGGCGAGCAGGCGGTCGCACTCGCCAAAGCCGTGAACTACGACTCCGCCGGCACGGTCGAGTTCGTCGCAGGCCAGGACAAGAGCTTCTACTTCCTGGAGATGAACACCCGTCTCCAGGTCGAGCACCCCGTCACCGAACTGGTCACCGGCATCGACCTCGTCGAGCAGATGATCCGCGTCGCGGCCGGCGAGAAGCTGGCGATCGCGCAGAAGGACGTCACGCTGACCGGCTGGGCCGTGGAATCGCGCCTCTACGCCGAAGATCCGTTCCGCAACTTCCTGCCCTCGATCGGGCGGCTAGTGAAATACCGCCCGCCAGCGGAGTTGAGCAAGGACGGCATTACCGTGCGCAACGACACCGGTGTGCAGGAGGGCGGCGAGATCTCGATCCATTACGATCCGATGATCGCAAAGCTCGTCACCCATGCGCCGTCGCGGGCGGCAGCGATCGAAGCGCAGGCGACCGCGCTCGATGCGTTCTATGTCGACGGCATCAGGCACAACATTCCGTTCCTGTCGGCGCTGATGAACCATCCGCGCTGGCGCGAGGGCAATCTCTCGACCGGCTTCATCGCGGAAGAGTTCCCCAAGGGCTTTGCGCCGCGTGCGGCCGAAGGCGAGGTCGCACGGCGGATCGCCGCCGTCGGGGCCGCCATCGATCACGTGTTAGGGGAGCGCAAGCGGCAGATTTCCGGCCAGATGGGCGGCCGCGTCGTGCAGCGCGAGCGGCGCCGCGCAGTGTGGCTCGATCGCGAGGAGATCCAGCTCGAGGTCGCCCGTGAGAGCGAGACAATCGCAATCCGCTTCGTCGATGCCGAGGGCAAGGCCGGCAAGCCGCATCTGCTGGACTCGCCGTGGAAGCCCGGCGACCCGGTCTGGCAGGGCACGGTCGACGGTCAGTTCATCGCGGTGCAGGCGCGTCCGATTCCGAACGGCATCCGGCTGGCCCATCAGGGTGTCGAGGTGCCGGTCTATGTCTGGACCGAAACGGAAGCGACGTCCGCGCGCCTGATGCCGGTCACTACGGCGTCCGACACCGGCAAGAAGCTGCTGTGCCCGATGCCCGGTCTCGTGGTCTCTATCGCGGTAACCGAAGGCCAGGAGGTCAAGGCCGGCGAAACGTTGGCGGTCGTCGAAGCCATGAAGATGCAGAACGTGCTGCGCGCCGAGCGCGACGGCACGGTGAAGAAGATCCACGCCTGCGCCGGCGCGACGCTGGCGGTGGACGCGTTGATCCTGGAGTTTGCCTGAGCACGGAAAGCAACCGAGATACCATGCAACGTTTCCCTGCAGGATATTCCGGTCCACTCGTAACGCCGGAATTCGGGGCAGCTCAGCCCATTTGTGACTAGGACACGTCGAATGGAAGACGAAAGGCTAGAATTCGCATCCGCCTTTGCCCCTGCTTCGCGTGAGGATTGGCGCAGGCTGGTTGACGAAGTGCTAAAGGGAGCGCCATTTGAGAAACTCATCGGCAGGACATACGACGGGCTAAGGATCGAACCGGTTTACGGGCGCGTGAAGAATGTTGCGCCGATTCAGGGACGAACTCCCGCCGCGCCATGGCAGATCTTGCAGCGGATCGATCATCCGGATGCTGCGGCCGCAAATGCCCAGGCACTCACAGATCTGGAGAATGGCGCTACAGGACTCGCGCTCGTGTTTGCCGGCGGCAGTGGCAGCCACGGCCGTGGCTTGGAACCGACCGCGGAAGCCGTCGGCAGGGTCTTGCAGGACGTTCACCTCGATGCCGGCATCAGCCTTGAATTACAGGTCGGCCCGCAGTCGCGGATGGCAGCAATCCATATTGCCGAATATCTCAAGGCAAGGGCCATCGACCCCGCTGCCTGCGACGTCCGCTTTGGCCTCGACCCGCTCGCCGCCTGCGCGACCTGGGGCTATAGCCCGTACGCCTGGGAAGAGATCATTTCCGCCGTGACCAGCGGCATCAAGGGGCTGGCTGGCCTTGGCTTCAAAGGCCCGTTTGCCTCCGCCGACGGTCGCGTGATCCACGACGCCGGCGGTTCGGAGGTGCAGGAGCTGGCCTTCGTGCTCGCCTGTGGCATCGCTTACTTACGCGCGATCGAAGGCGCCGGCATCCCGCTGGAACAGGCGCAGGGCTTGGTCTATGCGCGGCTTGCTGCCGATGCCGACCAGTTCTTGACCATGGCCAAATTCCGCGCGCTGCGGCTGCTCTGGGCACGCATCGAGCAGGCCTGCGGCTTGGCACCAAAACCGCTGTTCATCGCTGCCGACACAGCCTGGCGGATGCTGACCCAGCGCGATCCCTATGTGAACATGCTGCGCGCGACCATGGCAACCTTCGCTGCGGGCCTCGCCGGCGCCAACGCCATCACCGTGTTGCCGCATACGCTCGCGCTCGGGCTGCCCGATCCGTTCGCCCGACGCGTCGCGCGCAACACGCAGCTCCTGCTGCTCGAGGAGAGCAACCTCGCCAAGGTGTCCGATCCGGCCGCGGGGGCCGGCGGCATCGAGGCGCTGACATCGGAGCTGTGCGAAGCAGCCTGGGCGCTGTTCCAGGAGACCGAAAAGGCCGGCGGCGCGTTCGCCGCCCTCCAGCAGGGACTTATTCAGGACAAAGTCGCAAACACCCGTAAAGCCCGTGAGGGCAACATTGCAAAACGCCGCGACGTGCTGACTGGCGTGAGCGAGTTCCCAAATCTGCAGGAAGTCGAGACGAAGGTCCTGGATGCAAAGCCGGTGGTCCTTCCGTCTGTCGGCGAACAGAAATACACGTTTGAGGCGCTCACGCCGATCCGTCTCGCGGAGCCGTTCGAAGCGCTGCGCGACGAGTCGGATACAGCATTGAAGCTACAAGGTGCGAGGCCAAGAGTCTTCCTCGCCAATCTCGGCACGCCCGCCGATTTCACTGCGCGTGCGACCTTTGCAAAGAGCTTCTTCGAGGCCGGTGGAATTGAGGCTGTCGACAGCGTGGGCGTTGCAGCCCCAGCTGAGCTCGCTGCCGAATTCAGATCCTCTGATGCCGAACTCGCCTGCCTGTGTTCCAGCGATAAGGTCTACGCGGAGGACGCCGAAGCCTCCGCGCGAGCACTCAAGGAAGCCGGCGCCAGGCATATTTATCTGGCAGGACGCCTCCCTGAATCCGAGACCGCGTTTAGGACGGCGGGCATTGGCAGCTTCATTCATGTCGGGTGCGACGCATTGGCGATTCTGAAGGCAGCTTATGCCTGGATCCAACAACCGGCAGATCACTCTCTAATGGCAAGCGATCCTTCGTAAGCAGGCAGCAGTTACCCATGACGGCCATCCCGAACTTCGCAAATCTTTCGTTCGAGAGATCCTTATCCGCCGCTTCCGCTGACCGAGCCGAACCATGGCTGACGCCGGAAGGCATTCCGGTGAAAGGCGTTTATCGCGAAGCCGACCTCGCAGGCCTCGATTTCCTCGAGACCTGGCCGGGCATCGCACCCTATCTGCGCGGCCCCTACCCGACCATGTATGTCAACCAGCCCTGGACTATCCGCCAATATGCCGGCTTCTCCACGGCGGAGGATTCCAACGCCTTCTACCGCCGCAACCTCGCCGCGGGACAGAAGGGCCTGTCGGTCGCCTTCGACCTCGCCACCCATCGCGGCTATGACAGCGATCATCCGCGCGTGGCCGGCGACGTCGGCATGGCCGGTGTCGCGATCGATTCCATCTACGACATGCGCACGCTGTTTGCGGGCATTCCGCTCGACCAGATGAGCGTGTCCATGACCATGAACGGAGCTGTGCTGCCGATCCTCGCACTGTTCGTGGTGGCGGCGGAAGAACAGGGCGTGCCGCCGGAAAAGCTCTCGGGCACCATTCAGAACGACATTCTGAAAGAGTTCATGGTGCGCAACACCTACATCTATCCGCCTGCACCCTCGATGCGGATCATCTCCGACATCTTCGCCTTTACCTCCACGAGGATACCGAAGTTCAATTCGATCTCGATCTCCGGTTATCACATGCAGGAGGCCGGCGCGACGCAGGATCTCGAGCTCGCCTATACGCTCGCTGACGGCGTCGAATATCTGCGCGCCGGTCTTGCCGCCGGCCTCGACGTCGACCGCTTCGCGCCGCGGCTGTCGTTCTTCTGGGCGATCGGCATGAACTTTTTCATGGAAGTCGCCAAGATGCGCGCCGCGCGCCTGCTCTGGGCGAAGCTGCTAAAGCCGTTCAATCCGAAAGATCCCCGCTCGCTCTCGCTGCGCACGCATTGCCAGACTTCTGGCTGGTCGCTGACCGCGCAAGACGTCTTCAACAACGTGATGCGCACGACGGTGGAGGCGATGGCCGCGACGCAAGGCCATACCCAGTCGCTGCACACCAATGCGCTCGACGAAGCCTTGGCGCTGCCGACCGACTTCTCCGCCCGCATCGCCCGCAACACCCAGCTCTTCCTGCAACAGGAAAGCGGCACCACGCGGATCATCGATCCCTGGGGCGGCTCCTATTATGTCGAGCGCCTGACCCGCGACCTCGCGGCAAAAGCCTGGGGCCACATCCAGGAGGTCGAGGAGCTCGGCGGCATGGCAAAAGCCATCGAGGCCGGCGTGCCAAAGCTGCGTATCGAAGAAGCCTCCGCCAAGACGCAGGCCCGCATCGATGCCGGCCGGCAGGCGGTGATCGGCGTCAACAAGTACAAGCCGACGGACGAAGTGCCGATCGAGATTTTGAAGGTCGACAACACCAATGTCCGGCGGCTCCAGATCGACAAGCTGACGCGGCTGAAGAGCGAGCGCAACCAGGCGGACGTCGATGCGGCGCTCGCCGCGCTGACGCGCTCGGCCGGCGAAGGCAACGGCAATCTGCTGGCGCTCGCGATCGACGCGGCGCGGGCGAAAGCCACGGTCGGCGAAATCTCCGAGGCGATGGAAAAGGTGTTCGGCCGCCACCGCGCCGAGATCAAGTCCATCACCGGCGTCTACAAGCGGGAGGCGTCCACTATGGGCAGCCAGGTCGAGAAGATTCAGGCGCTGATCGACGCGTTCGAGGAGGCCGAGGGCCGCCGGCCCCGCATCCTCGTCGCAAAAATCGGCCAGGACGGCCATGACCGCGGCCAGAAGGTGATCGCATCGGCCTTTGCCGATATCGGTTTCGACGTCGACATCGGACCGCTGTTTGCCACCGCCGACGAAGCGGCGCGGCAGGCGGTCGAGAACGACGTCCACATCCTCGGTGTCTCCTCGCTTGCGGCGGCCCACCTCACCGCCGTACCCGAACTGAAAGCGGCGCTGAAGAAGCAGGGCCGCGACGACATCATGATCATCGTCGGCGGTGTGGTGCCGCCGCAGGATTACGAGGCTCTCTACGCCGCCGGCGCCGAAGCCATCTTCCCGCCCGGCACCGTAATCGCGGACGCCGCTGAAGAGCTGATCCACAAGCTGAACGCCCAGCTCGGACACACCGAGGTGGCTAGCGATCCGGCTCCCGAGGACATCTACGGAAGCAGCCGGCATTCTAGTTCCTCTTCAATCTCGGGCGCCTGAGCAGATGAGTACCGTAACGCCGACTCTTGAATCGATTCGTCAGGAGATAGACCGCATGCGCCTTCAGGTCGGGCGGCATCGCAGAGAGATCGCCCGTCTCAAGCGTGCTGGGATTCGGGTCGAGTCGGCCGAAGCAATTGTGGAGAGAATGCTGGCGAAGATCGAAGAATTATGCCTTCGACGTAATCTGTTGGCAAAGGCCAGGCCTCATCCGGCGAAAGGCAAAGTCGGTCACCGAAGGTGCTTAGACGAGCGGGGCCGGCACACCCCGTAGCCGAGCTGGTAGATGTAGCTGAGCGAGTTATTCGGCGTCTCGATGAACCCACGATCACAGCATGTGTAGCTCTGTGAATAGCCGTCTCGGTGAAGGGCGTCGATAGCGTTCGGAACAGACTGTCATCTGCCGCTTCGCATTAGGCAAATAGATCCGAAGAACGGCGCGGCCCTTCGCCGTAATGACGAACGTCTGCGTTGGCCAAAAGGCTGCGGCTGCTGGCAGGTCATAGTGCAGCAACGAACGACAGCATGATCGGTGTCCAGTTCGATGCCTGTCACTCCTATCCGTGATTCTAGCTCTCGGTGTTGATTGCGGTCCCGGCGTGCCCGCGCGGCGTCATCTGCCTTCTTCTCCTTTCGTCTCCCGTCTATCCGACTGCTGCGGACTGCGCAGTGACCTGTGTCAAGTTCCGGACAAGGTGGTCCTGCTTGGCTGCCCCGAAGCCTTTGTTTGCCAGAAACTCTCGAACGGAGCCGCCCTTGGAGCGCATGTCTTCGAGCGTGCTCGCCAGATAGGACGGTGGCGCGTGGCGAGGCGCGTCGCCCAGGATTTCGGGAGGGACCGCTATCTGGCGATAGAGGTCGCGCAAACGCTGCTCGAACTTGCCGCCAAGGATTTTTTCGCTGGCACCATAATCTTCAAGTATCCTTTCCGGCGTGAGGCCGACCGTTGCGTGCAAAAGTGCGATCACCAGCCCCGTGCGATCCTTGCCGGCGGTACAATGCACCAGCACTGGCTCCTCGCTCGCCTCGGCCAGGATTTCCATGACGCGCACCAGTTGATGAGTGTGCTCGTCCATGATCAACCGGTATAGTGCGGCGAGGCTGGGAAACTTCCCGAAGTCCCTCTCGAAGAGACGATCCTCGAAAATAGGAATGCGTTCGTAGCGCACCGCATTTCGATCGATCAGGTCAGGCGCTCCGTCGGCTTCGCGCGCGTCCCTCAAATCAATGACTGTACGCACGCCGAGGCGCGCAAACTCCTCAACATCGGCCGGACTGAGGGCATTCAACGCGTCCGATCGGTAGATGCGCTTCTCGAGCAGCCATTTGCCATCCATGACCGGATAACCTCCGGCATCCCGTGCATTGAACGTGCCTTCCTTAAGAATGCGGCGGGCGCTGGCTATGGGCTGATGGTAGGAGCGTTCTGCTGTCATCGATCTTCCTTGTTCTTTCGGTGCAAATTGATGGAGCGGATTCTTGGTTTGCTGAAACGTCCTCGGACGGCCCTCAACCTCGACAATCAGCCGGGCGACGCGAGGGCTTCCCCCTTGGCGAGCGCGGAGAGCGGCGCCGGTTCAGGGGGCCCTCGGTTCGCGGTGCTGACCGCCCCGAAATATGTGCGGTCTGGACGGCCCATCTGACCGAGTTCGGTCAGATCGCGCGGACGCTCTCAGTCGAGACGCCAAGCGCCTCGGCCAATTGCCGAGTCCGATGCGCTTCCAGAACGGGCAGAATCCGACGTTCGCGCAATATGTTGCGTGACCCGGCTGCTCTCACGGTCGCAATTCCCACTCCGAGTTGCCTACAGCCACATGTTGGCAAACAAGGTCATGACTGACAACCAACTTAAAAATGACCGATATCCAACATTTTTTGTTGCATATCAAAAAAAGGGATGCAAAGGTAGGGGGCAGATGGAGGTGCGCCTTGTTCGACTATGGTTTCTTCAAGTTCGATTCGAAGTCCGAGCTGCTCGACAAGGCCATCGAGTATTGGAACCCGGGCAAAACCCGCTTCTGGCGAGATGCTGGGATTGATCTCGTGATCGATCGCCGGGAAGGTTACTTCCTCTACGACATGTCCGGGCGGAGACTGATCGATCTCCACCTCAACGGGGGAACCTACAACTTTGGGCACCGCAACCCGGAACTGGTCGCCACGCTGAAATCCGCGCTGGATTATTTCGACATGGGGAATCACTGGTTCCCCTCCATTGCGAGGGCAGCCTTCGCCGAAAAGCTCGTCAAGACGGCACCCGGAATGAAGTACGCCATCTTCGGTGCGGGCGGGGCGGAGGCAGTGGAGATCGCGCTTAAGACTGCCCGATATGCCACCAAGCGCCGCAAGATCGTGTCGATCGTCAAGGGCTATCACGGCCACTCTGGCCTGTCGGTGGCCACGGGCGACGAGCGCTTCTCCAAGCTGTTTCTTGCCGATCGGCCCGAGGAATTCTCACAGGTCCCGTTCAACGATATTGACGCGCTCGAGCGCGCGCTGCGCGGCCGCGATGTCGCCGCCTTCATCATCGAGACGATCCCGGCGACCTATGGATTCCCGCTCCCGAACGATGGCTACCTCAAGGCTTGCCAGGAGATCTGCCGCCGATATGGCACCTTGTACATTGCTGATGAGGTGCAGACGGGCCTGATGCGCACGGGCGTCATGTGGGGTTGGCAATCTTACGGCCTCTCCCCTGATATCTTCGTTACCGGGAAGGGCCTGGGCGGCGGGATCTATCCCATATCTGCTTGTGTCGTGACCGAGCAATGCGGTGCCTGGCAGCACGAAGACGGCGCAGCGCACATCTCGACGTCAGGCGGTTCTGAACTCGGATGCGTCGTTGGCCATCAGGTTATCGACATGCTCCAGCGGCCGGAACTCGAGGCCAACGTTCATTCCGTCGCCGACTATTTCCAGCGCGCCCTAGCCGAGATCATGGCGGCCAACTCCGACGTCTTTGTGGGTATTCGGCAGCGAGGTGTGATCCTGGGCTTGGAATTCGATCACCCGGAAGGTGCCATCGCCGTCTCCCGCGCGCTCTACGAACACGGCGTCTGGGCGATCTTCTCCTCGCTCGACAAGCGAGTGCTGCAGTTCAAACCGGGTCTTCTTCTTGATGTGACGACTTGTCAAGAAATTGTCGAACGGTTCGAAGCTGCCATCCCGCGCGCGCGCAGCCTTCTGCGTAGCCCGCGCCGGGCAGCCTGATCCGGGAAAAGGAAAGTTATGCTAGCTCACGATGACGCGCCTCGCCTCGCCGTGCCGGACAAGGCGGCGGCAAGAGCGCGGATGAAGGTCGACCGGGCCGGATGGGCGGTCCGCGCCTATGCCCGCTACGATCGCGCTTCCGTCATGAAGGTGGCGCGCGCTGTCGCCGAAGCAGCGCACCAGGCTGCTCAGACTTACGCCGAATGGGCGGTGCGCGAGACCGGTATGGGCGTGGTCGAGCACAAGAGATTGAAGAACGAGCTTTCGGCCCACCCCCTGGTGGATTTCTATGCCGACACGAACCTGGTCGACCCTCGCATCGACAGCATGCACAAGATGGTCGAATTGCCGAAACCGGCCGGGATCATTTTAGCGCTGACGCCGGCGACGAATCCGATCTCAACGCTGTACTACAAAGCAATCCTGGCGGTTCTGAGCCGCAATGCGGTGATCTTCAGCCCCCATCCCTTGGCGAAGGAGTGTTGCCGCGATGCTGCCGCCCGCCTGGAAGCGGCCGCTGTTGCTGCGGGCGCACCGGCCGGGCTGATCCAGTGCATAGAGGAGCCGTCCGTTCCGCTCGTCCAGGCGCTGATGATCTCGCCGAACGTGCAGGTTATCCTGGCGACCGGTGGCAGCGCGATGGTGCGGGCTGCCTATTCGTCCGGCAATCCGGCGATCGGCGTCGGACCCGGTAACGCTCCGGTCTATGTAGATCCCAGCGCGAACCAGGGTATCGCTGCCCAGCGGATCGTCGAGAGCAAGGCCTTCGACAACTCCGTATTGTGCACCAACGAAAGCGTGCTGATCTCGCTCGACGAGAACAGGCAGCAACTGGAACGCGGTTTGCGTGCCGCCGGAGCGCACATTTGCACGCAAGCCGAAGTCGCCAAGCTGCGCGACTGGCTTTTCCCGCACGGTCATCTGAATACGGCCGCTGTCGGCAAGAGCGCGGTATGGGTCGCACAGCAGGCAGGCATCCGCGTGGTGCCCTCGACCAAGACTCTCATCGCTACTGTCGAACATTTCGGATCCGAAGAGCCGCTGACGAAAGAAAAGCTATGCCCCGTTCTCGCATCCGTTTCGGTTGAGAGCTTCGAACGCGCAGTCAGCGCGGCAAACATGATCCTTCGCGTGACGGGAGCGGGCCATTCCGCCGCCTTCCATGGCGAGAATCCCCAGCGCGCCATGGATTTCGCCTCGGCCTTGCCGGTTTACCGGATTGTCGTCAACGCGCCATGCTCGCAAGGAGCCGCCGGCTTTGCCACGCATCTGGCGCCTTCCTTCATGATCGGGACAGGCTATTTCGGTCGTTCCTCGGTGGGCGAGAACATCGGCCCCCAGCATCTCGTCCATTGGACACGGCTTGCGTGGAACAGCGATGCGGCCGTCCCCTTCGGTGATTTCAGCGCAGTTCGTGTCTTCTCGGGTGGCCCCGAATCTCGCTCCGCGGTATCCGCGCCGGCGCCTGCGGCCGCGCCGGGCAACGGCGTGGATCGCGATCTCCTGCGCCAGCTGATTCTTCAGGAACTCCGTGAGTTGACCAGGGGCCAGTCGTGACCGATCTCCGCGCCTTCATCTTCATTGACCAGCTTCAGCCTCAGACCCTGGCATATACCGCCACCTGGATGCGCGGCACGCTGCCGCGAGCCCGCATGGCGGCGCAAATCATCGAGATCGCGCCCGGCCTCGACATCGAGGCGCTAACGGACACAGTGCTCAAGAGCGCCGAGGTGCGAGCGGGCTTTCTCGTTGTTGAGCGGCAATTTGGCACCCTGCAATTTCATGCCTATTCGACCGCCGAAGTGCAGGCGGGGGCCGATGCGGCGCTGGCTGCCATGGGTAAGAAACGCGAGGATGCCGAAAAGCCTAGGATCTTTGCCTCGAAGATTGTGACGCGGGTGGACGACCAGCACGCGTTCCTCATGAACCGCAACAAGACCGGCTCGATGGTCTTGGGTGGCGAAAGCATCTATCTGCTGGAATGCCAACCTGCCGCCTATGCGATCCTCGCCTGCAATGAGGCCGAGAAAGAAGCCGACATCAAAGTGATAGACATGCGGATGATCGGCGCCAACGGCCGGCTCTATCTGGCTGGTACCGAAGCCGATGTCCGCAACGCGCGTGAAGCGGCTGAACGGGCGCTGCGTGAGGCAGGGGCGCGCTGATGACCAACGACCTGCGAGCTCTCATTCGCGAACTACTTTCCGAGGAGATTGCGGTGCTGCGCGCCGAGATGCGAGGCGCAGTGCAGGAGGAGCATGTCCGCGTCGGGACCGCAGCCGACCTGACCGACTTCGCACTCTCCGTGGCACGGCGTGCATCGGACCCAACCTTCGCCGCGGCGCTACGAGAAGGGCGACTGCGATTCGTGCCCGAGCCGCCGGCGACGCCGCCGACGATTGTCCCGATTGCGCAGCCGGCCAATGCACCGTTAACGGCGGCGCCCCCGACACTGGTCACGACTGTTCCCGCGACTGTGCTCGAACTGATGAAGCCGTTGATTACCGAGCGTGACATTGCCGCCGTGGCTGAAGGTGAAACGCGGCTGCGGATCGGCAGGCGGAGCAGACTTACCCCGCTCGCCGGGGACGAGGCGCGCCGCCGGGGCATCAGGATCGAAAGGAGTGCGAAATGATTAGGGCGCGCGTCAGCGGCAGGATCTGGTCCACGCGCCACATCGGCACCTTGCCGACCGGCGCACTGCTTGAGGTGGAAACAGAAACCGGCACAAAACTGATTGCTTTCGACCCGCTCGGCTGCGCCGACGGCGAAGCGGTGCTGGTCACCCAAGGCTCGGTGGCTGCCGCCTTTTTTCCCGAAAAACCCGCGCCGATCGACGCGCTGATTATCGGGTCTATCGATGAACAAACCTCGAAACCGAAATAAAGGAGTCTCTCAAATGGCAAATCTTGCAATTGGAATGATCGAGACCAAGGGCTACGTGCCCGCGCTCTCCGCCGCCGACGCGATGGTGAAGGCGGCAAATGTCGAGATCATCGCCCGCAACGAGGTCGGTGGCGGCCTGGTTTCGGTCGTGGTGCGTGGTGATGTTGGCGCGGTCAAGGCTGCCACCGAAGCCGGCGCGGAAGCTGCCGGACAGGTCGGAGAGGTGACCGCCGTTCATGTGATCCCGCGTCCGCATCCGGATCTGGGCAAGCATTTCGACGCGGTCAAGGCTTGATAGCGTCCGACGAAAGGACTGGGGCATGACTGAGCTTCGTGTCTACCTTCCCATAGAAGATCTTCAGCCTCAGTTCGCGGCCTATCTTTCCTCGCCTACAAGGGCGAGGGGATATCCGCCATTTGCTGGAGAGCATTCGCTGATTATCGAGGTCGCGCCCGCATTGGCGATCCATCGTATCACGGACCTCGCGCTCAAGGCGGCGCCGGACATGGAGCCCGGTATTCTCTACACCGAACGGCAGTTCGGCCTTCTTGAACTCCATGCCGACAATATGGGCGCACTGGAAGCTGCCGGCAACGCCATTCTCAAGGGATTGGGTGCCAAGGCCGAGGACCAGCTCGTGCCGGAGATCCTTTACCACGACATTATCGAGGACCTGTCGGACCAGCATGCAATCATATTGAACCGGTCGCGCGATGCGTCGATTCTCGTACCTGGCGTCGCACTGCTCATCTATGAGATGGCGCCGGCTCTCTTTGCATGCGTTGCCGCCAACGAAGCCGAAAAAGCGGCACCGCGCGCAACGATCAACGATGTCCAGATGATGGGCGCTACCGGCCGCATCTTCATGTCTGGGACACCCGAAGACATGAGACTCGCCCGGGACACGATTTCACAGAAGCTCGGCGCGATCAAAGGCCGCTCGGCAGTCAAGGGACGCACGTAGCACAGCTCACAAAACCGCGCACAGTTCACAAGAACGCGGGCTATTTTCAACATCAGACCATAGGAGAGGGACTATGATTGTGAGTACACATGCAAAGACGGCCATGGCCGCGTTGGTCTACGTCGCGGCGCTCTGGTTGAACCAGGCGGCCGCCGCGGAAAACGATCCTTCAAAAGTTACAATCGAAGAAGTGCGTGCCGGCGGCAAGAAGGCGTGCGAGGGCGGCAAGAAGTTCAAGATCGCCTTCAGCCATTCAGTGTCCGAGGCGGCGATCGTTAAGCAGGTTCGCCATTTTGCCGACAAGCGCGCGGCCGAACTCGGTTGCGTGACCGTTCTGCATGACAACACCCAAGCAAATAATCTGGAACAACAGATCAACGCGGTGCAGGGATGGATTACACTCGGCATCGATGCGATCGTCGTCACGCCGATCGATGAGAGTGCGCTTAAGCCTTTCCAGAAGCAGGCCCAAGCCCAGCATATCAAATGGCTGACCTATCTCGGCAAGATGGGGGGCTCGGACGGCTTTGTCGGTTTCGACCATGCGCAGGCAGGTCAGCTCATCGGCAAAGCTGCGGTCGACTGGGTCAAATCGAAAAAGATCGAGCACCCCAAGGCTTTGGTGACCACGCTAACGGGCCTACCCTCGATCGCTCCACGTTGGACCGAAGTCGAAAAACTGTTTGCGCAGGCAGGCATCGAGATTGTCGCCAAACAGGACTCCGCCGACCAAGCATCCGGCCTGACAATCACGGAGACCGTGCTGAAGCAACATCCGGACCTTAGCGTCGTAATCGGCTTGAATGACGATGCCGCGGTCGGAGCCAATCGAGCCGTGACAGTCGCCGGCATCTCTCCGGACCAGATTTTCATCGGCGGCCAGGACGGCTCCTTTGAAGGACTGACCGCGGTCAACCAGGGAAAAGCCTACAAGGCGAGCGCCGCTATCCTGATCAATGAGCTTGGCGCTAACGTTGTTGACCTCGCTCTGAATGCGGTAGCCGGCAGTGGCCCAAGCTTTGCCTACACGCCAACGGTGCTCGCAAGCAAGGCAGATCAGGCCTTGCTCGACAAGCTGATTGCAAATTACAAAAACTAGCGCTTCTCCGGTGCGGGCTTTGCCCGCACCCTTTTGCCCCAAGAAAATCATGGCCTCTGAGATTGTCAAAATTTCTGGGTTGCGGAAGTCCTATGGCCCGATCGAGGTGCTGAAGGGCGTCGACCTTACGTTTCGGGAAGGCGAGATTCACGCTTTCATCGGTGCTAACGGGGCCGGTAAATCGACGCTTCTGGGCTGCTTGTCAGGCGCGACGGCACCCAGTTCGGGCGAGATTGTCCTCCATGGCGAGAGCTTCGGCCGCCTTACGCCGCGTCTTGCGATCCGGAAAGGTGTCGCCATCATTTATCAGCACTTCCAGGTCATCGAAGGGCTCAGCGTTGCCGACAATATCTTTCTCGGCAACGAGATCAGGAAATGGGGAGTTGTCGACCGACGCGCCCAGGTGGAACAAGCGCGCCAGCTGCTTGCGCGATTGAGTTCGTCAATCGACCCAAGCCTCCCGCTCGAAAAACTGAGCATCGGCGAACGGCAGATCGTCGAAATTGCTAGGGCCCTGCATCTGCATCCAAAGGTTCTTATTCTCGACGAGCCGACAGCTGCACTTTCAGACCGCGAGATGGAGGCGTTGCATGGTGTCGTGCGTCAGCTGGCCAAGCAGGAAGGGCTCGCGATCGTCTATGTGACGCACCTTCTCGATGAGATCGCGGAAATCGCAGACGTTGTGACCATCCTGCGCGACGGCGCGGTGGTTTGGACGAAGCCAGCCTCCGAAGCGCCGGTCGAAGAGATAGCGCGGGCAATCGCTCCGAGATTGGCCCGGGGCTCCAGCCGGCGCAACCGGACGGCGGCTGGCGATACGATCGTCAGGCTAAAGGATTATCGGTCGGACTTCACCGGGCCGGTCAATCTCGATTTGCGGCAAGGGGAGATAGTCGGCCTTTATGGTCTGCTTGGATCGGGTCGAACCGACCTGGTCGAAAGCCTCGTCGGCGCACGGAAGAGGGTGGGCGGCGTCTACGAACTCGGCGGCGGTGCCGTCCAGATGAACGGTCCCAGCGCGGCGCTTGCCAACGGTGTGGCACTGGTTGCCTCCGACCGCAATCAGCAGAGCCTTTTCGGCGATCTTTCGGCGATGGATAATCTGCTGATGCCACATTATGCCGGCATTGCACGTAAACGGTCGAGCCAGAGGTCGATGTTCGATCAGGCGGCGGAGGCTTTGAATCTCGTGCCGAGGAAGCCCAAGTTGGCCGCCAGCAGGTTCAGCGGCGGCAACGCCCAGAAGCTGGTGATGGGCCGCTGGTTACTACCGGACCTTGGGACGAGAGTCTTGCTGCTCGACGAACCAACTCAGGGTGTCGACATCGGCGCTCGTGAGGATCTTTATCGCCTCCTTTCCCAATTCGCGGCAGGCGGCGGAGCGGTCGTCGTCGCTTCGTCCGATCCCGCCGAAATTGTCGCCGTTTCGGATCGTGTGCTCATACTGGCTCACGGTCAGCAGATCGCGCTGCTCGATGGTGAAATCCATGAAGACCAGATCGTGCAACTCGCTCATCAGAGTAAGGCCGTGATCGACGGACGTCGCCGGCAAGCCGCAACTGTCACGGGGTAAGATCATGTCGCAAGCGAACGACAAGTCGGTGGACACCATGAACATCGGAGCTTCCTTCACGGCTGCGGCGCTGCCGGCCGCAATCGCGTTCCTTGCTCTGTATTTCTTCTATAAGTCGCCGGTCTTCCTGACCTTCAACAACTGGATCAGCATCTCCGTGCAGATCGCATCATTGATGACGATCTCCATTCCGTTTGCGATTCTGCTCATGGCTGGAAAAGTCGATCTCAGCGTCGGTTCGATGGTCGGGCTGTCAGGCGTGGTCGCTGGCCTGTCTTTCCCCAATCTGGGAATCACCGGAACGGTTGTACTGGTGCTGGTAGTGGGATTGGCGATCGGGCTGCTCAACGGCTTTCTCGTCGGGGTCCTATCCATGTCGCCGATCATTGTGACATTGGGCGCCCTAACTTTGATGCGTGGACTGGCGCAATGGTTGTCTCCATCGCCCTTGTTTGACTTTCCCGAGGCCTTCACATTCATCGGTTATGGTAGGCTGCTCGGTTTGCCTATTCTGACCTTGATCATGCTGACAGTTCTTGCCGTGGGCCTGTTCGTGATGGCGAGAACCCCGCTGGGGCGTCACACAGTCGCCATTGGGGTCAACGAGCGTGCGGCCTATCTCGTCGGCATCCGCGTCAAGCTGACCGTGATGCTGCTTTATGGTGCCGTCGGCATGAGTGCGGCGCTGGCCGGCCTCATGACGATCGCGCGCATCAATTCAGCTCCGTCGGGGACGCTCGGCGTCGGGGTCGAACTGAGTGTGCTTACCGCCGTCCTGTTGGGAGGCGTGCCGTTTACGGGGGGCAGGGGATCCCTCCTGCGCGTCGCCTTGGGCGTTTGGCTGCTCGGAATGCTGTCGAACGGGCTCATTCTGATGAACGTCCCCACGACAGCCAGCTTGATGATCACCGGTCTCGTGCTTGTCCTGGCCGCGGCCCTGGATGTGCTCCGGACGCGCCGGGGCTGAGGAGGTGTGATGGTTTTGGACGAGGTATCGAAGCTCACGTTGGATCAAATGTTGCAGGGCTTCCGAGCCGGCACGATCGATCCGGTCGAGGTGATGGAGCTCACGCTCGACCAGATCCGCCGGGTGAACGGCGAGATCAATGCGCTCTACGAATTGCGGCCCGACGAAAACCTTGCCGCAGCCAAGGCTGCAGCCCGGCGGTATGGCGAAGGCCGGCCGTCCGGCGCTCTGGACGGCGTGCCGGTCACCATCAAGGATTCCATGCATGCCATCGACACTCGCTGGCATCACGGTTCGCGTATCCATGCAGACGGTGTCGTCGGCACAACTGACGCGCCACCCACAGAGCGCCTCAAGGCTGCCAATGCCATCATCGTGGGCAAGGCTAAGATGCCTGACTTCGGTCTCAGCGGATCGGGCGTGAGTTCGTTCCATGGCATCGTGCGTAATCCGTGGGGCCTCGCGTGGAATCCGGGCGGATCAAGCGCCGGGGCAGGCGCATCTCTTGCAGCGGGCATCGGCATGATGTCGGTGGGCTCGGACATAGCAGGCTCCGTACGGCTCCCGGCCAGCCATTGCGGATTAGCGGCGTTGAAGCCGACGCAAGGTATGATCGCGCATACGCCGGCTTCGGACATACGGTCGGCCGGACCCATGACGCGGTATGCCGCCGACCTGGAGGCGCACCTGCGCGTTCTTGGCGGGTTGCATCGATACGATCGTTTTTCACTCCCCGTGACCGAACCCAGCGAAAGCTTCGGGAAAGCCCGTGTCGCGGTCTATGGAAGCTTCGGCTTCGGTCCGCCGGTAGAGACGGCGGTGCTTGATGTCCTCAGTCGCGCGGAACAGGCAGTAGCGGGTCTGGTTGCAAAAGTAGCGAGCGCTCCCCCTCCTTATGATTTCGATGCCTACCTGCCGATCGACGACATGTTTAAGCTTCGGGGATGGCGTGAACACGTCGGCGTGGCCGAGCAGCTGCGTCAGCACACCCCGCGGCAACTGTTCGATTGGTTTAAGGAAGCACGGGACTGGTCGGCCGAACGGATCGCATTGTTCGAGGCCGGCGTTGCGCGCGGTGTGGCGCAGACGAATGCCCTTTTCGAGGACAGCGATTTTCTGCTGACTCCTGTAATGCCGGTGGTCAACTTCCCGGCCGAGGAGAGGGGGGTGGACCCTGCGATGCCGTTGCGGCACTGTACGTTCACAGCAATGTTCAACCAGTCGGGGCATCCGGCGGTGTCGCTCTGCGGCGGGTTCGACTCGCGTGGCTTGCCGGTCGGGGTGCAACTGGTCGGGCGCCGGTTCGACGATATTCGGCTTTGCCGGCTCGCGGCGGAGCTGGAAGCAGTGCTTTGGCCGGGCGGCCCGGAGGCGCGCGAATGGCCGCTCCAGCCCCGCAAGCCGACGTGACGGAGGTGGTTATGGTCGCTGCAAATCGCCAAGCCGTCGTTCGGGCTCGTGCCGAGGCTCGCCTGGGCGGTTCGTTGGATAGTCTTGAAAGTCCGCTGACCGTGCTGGCCTCGCCGGCCTGGAGAGGCGTTGAAGCCGACATCTGGCTTGCACGCCGGGGCGATCAGTCCGAAATCTACAAGCACTATCACACTGACCTCTCGCACTACGTGGATCCGGCAGGGGCCATCGATGCGGCTAAACGCGCGGGGGACATCGGAGTCGGGCCGCGCGTCTTGCAATCCTGGGACAAGGATGGGCTTTTCGCGATGGAGTACCTGGGGAACGGCTGGAGAGCAGGCGGTCTTCACGACAGCGCGAATACCGGCGTTCGTAAGGGTATCGTTGCCGCGAAGAAAGCTCTTCAAGCTGGGCCAAAACTACCGCGCGACGCGGATATCTTCGGTGAGATTCGCGCAGCCTTCGCCGCATGCACGAGTTTCAAGGCAAGTCTGCCGAAGAATATAGCAGCCTTTCTCGGCTTCGCTGACAGGGCAGAGCAGGCGATGTCGCAGCTGGAGGTCGAACGGGTCCCCTGTCACCGCGACGGCAACACCGCGAACACCATGGTCGGTCCCGGAGATGCGGTGCGGCTTGTCGACTATGATCTGGCGGCCAATGCGGATCCTTATGAGGACATCGGCTACCATCTTACGGAATTGTTCGATCGCGAGCCCGAAGCACGGGATGGTTTTGTCGAATGGACCGGCTTTTTTGAAGAATCGCTGTTCCAGCGGGCCATGGTCTACGGGATTCTGGATGATCTGCGCTGGGGTCTAGTCGCCTTCGCCATGGCCGCGTCGTCGCCGCGCACGTCGCTCGAATTCGCCAAATACGCCTCATGGCGCATGATGCGTTTCGAAATGACGTCGCAAACTTCGATGGCGGGAGATCGCCTGCGTCGCATGGCCTAAACGAGAAGGGATGACGAGATGTCCGATGCGGCGACGATCAAGCAGGTCGAAAACGCCAACTCATGTTGGTGATCACGCAACAGATAAAGGCAGCAAGGGCCCTTCTTAGCTGGGGGCAAGATGACCTTGCGGTGAAATCCGGCGTTGCGATATCAACGATCCGGAGACTCGAAGCCTCAAGCGGACCACTCTGTGCTCGCTTTGAGACAATCGCGAAAATCCGTCGAGCACTCGAAGAAGCCGGGATCAGATTTAGCAGCGAACCACATCCAGGTGTCGGCCTAACGCAAGGCAACCAGAATCCTCTCAGCTGATGTCGTCAAGCTCTGTCTTCTTCAGTCGCGAACGACCCGCGGCGAACGGCTCCGCAATTCTCAAAATTATATTTCGTACGAGAATAAGTATTTTAAGTTGCGATTACTTGTATTATTGGTATCGAGTAGTCAGAGACCAAAGGAGTGTGAGTGCTTCGCGGCGCTTTGTCTCTTGGTTTTACATCATTTTATTTATTCTCAGTTAGCGTCCTCCGCCGATGCCGCACAACGGGCCACGGGCCACGGGCCGCGCGGCCTTGTAGAGACAATGGCGGGGGAATTCGCATATGGGTTTGTTAAAGGGGAACGATGGGCACGAGCAGTATAGACCCGGCTTGTTTTCCAATCTGAGATTTCGCGTCAAGATCGTGCTGGGCTTCGTTGTGGTGCTCGGTCTTTCGGCGGTGGGCATGAGCATCGCCTATCTAGGCTTCGAGCGCATCTCGATTGGTGTCGCCTCATACCACGACATCGTTGTTGAGAGCGATGTAGCCCGCGACATCGACCGGGAGCTCACCGTCTATGCACTGCTGGCGCGCTACTATGCGGTAACCGGAAACGCCGCCGACGAGACCGCCGTGCATGAGGCGCAGAGTGCGTTGGGCCAAGTCATGAAGAATGCCGAAGGCACAGTCAGCGCGGAGAATAGGCAAAAGTTCAAGGATATCTCTGCAAAGTCCGAGGAGTTCGGCAATCTGTTCGGGCGTGTCGTAAAGCTCAAGATCGACAATGACGAGATCGGCAAGCAGCTTCTGCGGCTTAGCAACTTCTTCCGAAATCGGCTCGAAGATCTCGCCGATTCGGCAGCACTCGAGGGCCAAGCTGATCTGCCGCCAGCAGTGAAGGAGCTCGCGAGCCAAATCGCAGCGGTGGCCACCAACATCAACACCTACTTTGTGCGGCAGGACCAGGCGATTGCCAACAGCGCCACCGCTCGTATGCACCTGATCAAGGACAATTTACCGGCGTTGACCTCCAGCAATGAGAACCTGACCGCCAAGATCAAGGAGATTTCGTATCAGTTTAACACCTACCAGGCTTCGTTCGATAAATTCTTGCAGAACGTGGTTGCCGTTAACGACCTTGTGGTGAAAATGAACGACGCCGCGCGCGAGATCAGCCAAGACGGCAAGGCCATGAAGAATTCCCTGCTGGCCCAGCAACAACTCGTGTCGGCGCAGTCGCTGTCGGTCGCCAACGATACGAAGCGCTTTGTGACGTTGCTCGGACTCGTTGGTCTAGCGTTCGGCGCGATCTTGGCCTGGATGTTGGGCCAGGGCATCTCGCGACCAATAATCAGCATATGCCGAGCGATGCGCGAACTCGCCGGCGGCAATTTCGAAGTGGTGCTGCCCGGACTCGGCCGCAAGGACGAAATCGGCGAGATGGCGAGCGCGGTGGAAGAGTTCAAGAAGCAGGCAGTGGCGAAGGCAGAGCGCGAGGCATCCGAACGTGAGGAGCAGAACAGGGCGACCAACCGCACGCGCCGCGCTGAGCTACATCGCTTCGCCGATAGCTTCGAGGCCGCGGTGGGCGCCATCGTCTCCAACGTGTCGTCCTCGGCCAACCAACTCGAGAGTGCCGCGGGCTCCCTGACCCGCACTGTCGAGACGACTCAGGACCTGTCCGGTCGTGTGGCGGGCGCCTCTGAAGAAGCCTCTACCAACGTGCAGTCGGTGGCCTCTGCCACCGAAGAACTCTCGGCCTCAGTGCGCGAGATCGGTCGCCAAGTCCTGGAATCTGCCCGCATCGCGAATGCCGCGGTGATGCAAGCTGAGGAGACGGACGTGCGGATAGGCAAGCTGTCGCGCGCTGCACAGCAGGTTGGCGAGGTCGTCAAGCTGATTACCGCGATCGCCGAGCAGACCAATCTCCTCGCGCTTAACGCTACCATCGAGGCGGCGCGCGCCGGCGATGCCGGCCGTGGCTTTGCTGTAGTCGCGACCGAGGTGAAGTCGCTCGCGAGCCAAACTGCGAAGGCGACCGACGACATATCGTCGTACATTACCGACATGCAAGCAGCGACCCAAGAATCGGTTGGAGCGATCAAGGAAATCGGCGGGACCATCGGACAGATCTCCCAAATTGCTTCCACGATTGCCGCCGCCGTCGAACAACAGAGCGCGGCGACTCAGGAAATCGCCCGAAACGTGCAAAACGTTGCGCACGGCACCCAGGAAGTCGCTGCCAGTATTACGGATGTCAACCGCGGTGCCGGCGAAACCGGCGCGGCTTCTGCTGAGGTGCTGAATTCAGCGCAGATGCTGTCGGTGGAAAGTACGCGGCTGCGCGAGGAACTCGACCGCTTCATGGCCAATGTCCGCGCGGCGTAGGCCGCCAGTCCTTCTGTTTGCGCGACCACGACGCGCGCTGGCTCGCGGCGCGCGTTTTTGGCTCCTGCTTCAGCGAGCTGCCTTGACCTCCCGGCGGGGGCGCGGCAAGGATGTACTCGGTGTAGCCGTTCGGCTGCGTGCGGCCCTTGAACACGAGGTCGCAGACCGCCTGGAAGGCTGTGCATCGAACGAGGGTGCCATCGGCCAGTAGAGCGAATCGCCGGCGTTCTGCTTGTCGACCACGGCGGCCATGCGCTTCAGCAATTCCATCACCTGGTCCTTGCTGACGACGCCGTGCTCCAGCCAGTTCGCGAGATGCCGGCTCGGGATGCGCAAAGTGGCGCGGTCTTCCATTAGGCCGACGTCGTGGATATCAGGCACCTTAGGCAGCCAACGCCCTGGTGTGTGTCCAGCGCACGACGTAACCGAAAATGCCACGGAGCTTCCAGTACCTATACAACCCTCGGAGCTTTTTCTGCAATATTTGAGTATGGCGCGGGTACCGATGCGCCCTTTCAGGTGATGCACTGGCCGTGACTTAGCCAAGGTCGACAGCATGCGTAATAGCGCGAGCGCGCGCTCCGAGGCTCGGATCCGTTGTGTGCGTGGGAGCTGTGCGCTTCGATGAAGGGCTTTACGCAGTCAGAAATCCAATTTGCGGGTGGTGGTAGTTCGCTTTCGTGGTTGACGACGACGCCCGGCACTCGCTGAACCCATCCACCGTGAGTGCTCTGAATGGCTCACCGATGCGCAAATTGCTTAGACTTTGCATGGTCCTGAATATCAGGCGCTTGAGTAAGCGGGGAGGGGGCGTGGCATTGCCTGAAGAGCTCGAGGGCGTGCGACGCGCGAATAAAATCGGCGGCGTGATCTTTCCTTGGCTCATATGGTGCGTAAAAAACTCGCGAACGCTCGACTATGGTCCCCCGCCGACCTACCGTTGCAAGCGGAGAGCGGCTGAAGAGTACCGATGAGTTGAAGGCAAAAGAGCTCTGCTTTGACCTCACCCTCACGGTTTGACCGATGGCGCAGAAGGCTGCAAGTCTAAGGTAGCAAGTGCTCTGTCCAGCTCCCGCCGACGGGGAGCCGAATCGGCGGTAGAGACCACTTACTGTTGTATCAAGATGAATGAGGAGGCATCCCATGCACTTCAATCGGATTTTCGACAGCGATGGCAAGGGTTGGGAAGGCTTTCCAAGCAGGTCCTACGCCCGACTTGATCAGGTTGAGCCGGCAAACCTTAAACAGGCCGACGAAGCGGTGTTCGCGCTTGATGCAATCGATGCAGCCTGGACCGAATTTGGCCATGGAAATGCATTCGATCTGAATATACCAGCGGCAATTGCGTCAAATATCAGCGATGTTTGGAAGCAATTGTTTGGGCCGCGGCCGCAGCGGCCGATTAACATACCGTTTGATCGCATGCCCGTGTATCGAATAGAGGTTACATCGCGGCGCGGCGATTTGTTTTAGGATGAACTTGTCTCATTCAACGAGCACGAGTGGTAATGAAATTGAATTGAGCGGAGTTGGTTCGGTTGAGGCGGACGTCTATGGTGCAATCCTCGCTGACCCGGTGCCTGCGTATCTGAGTTCGGTTAGGGTCCTGAGTGGAACGATCGCGCAATCTCTGTCGGCGACGTTTGATGTCGATTGTTGGTCGGACGCGAGCGATCAAGATCTGGCCGATGCACTAGGTAAAATATCGAGCGTTGATACACTGGTCGTCTATGACATTGGCCAAGGCAGTGCCCTCGGGATTCTGGACGGCAACAACAGCGTCCAGGCGTTTTTCGATTTGGGGGCCGGCTCATATGGCAACAAGCACACGCGGCCAAAACCTCTCCGCTTCTGTTGGGCGGCAGATCCTCCTGTAATTCTCTCCCATTGGGATACAGATCACTGGGCTGGCGAGCAGAACGATCCAGGCGCCCAACAACGAACCTGGGTCGCGCCACGCCAGACCAAGTTACCTCCCACGCATCATCTGTTCGCTTCTAGGATCCTAAAGGCGGGCGGCACCCTGCTGATTTGGAACGCTGCCGCGGGAAGTACTCTGCAGACTAGCCTGGGTGGCGCGCAAACGCTTACGATTGGAAGATGTCACGGATCGACACGAAACGGGAGCGGAATTGCCTGCATGATTGAGAACGCGAATGATCAATGTGCATGGCTTTTGACCGGCGATGCCGGCTATTCAGAACTGGGTGTCAATCCGAGTTACAACCCGATATCGATCGTTGTCCCCCACCACGGCTCGGACATGACGCACCTGGGTTCTCCTCCCAATAAGCCGGTCAATTCCTACGGTCGACTGCTCTACAGTTTTGGGCGGGGCAACAAGCATGGGCGAACGAAGGTAACTCATCCAACGAGCAACGCCGTAAACGACCATCAGTCGAAGAGCTGGGATCACGGGGCATGGCTGAGCACGGGAATAGCGACTTGCGTCGCGGGTAATGACGTTCTTGCAACTGCCGAAAACCCAACTATCGCGGGCGCTGCGGGGCGTCATTTAGAAAGCGCTGCTGCCGGGTGGCTGACGGCGCCCGTCGTTCCCTATTCGGGGCTGCCACATGGGAAGGGGAAGTTGGCCGGCTGTACCACGGACATTCAGCAATCCTAAATTCCAGGCAACGCATTGCTCGGGAAACAGATGGCCATTCCCCGGGCGTTTGGTCAGATTGGATGGGCAGTAGCGGACGGGCTCAAGTGGTGCCCGGGACGACTACCTAACTATTGGATCAAGCACCGAGCCGCTAGCGATGCCGTGCAAGCGTCCGTGCAGGGCGACGGCTTCGCCTTCCGTAAGACTAGCTATGCAATCCGATACGAACCGGGCCGGCTTTGGCCGGCCATCGATATCCCACAAGTATCGCAGCCGATTGGGCAGGTACTTTGGAGGTTCCTTCTGAGAGTCAGTGTGGACACACTCGAAAAGCGTCTCCAGAATTCGCTCTTGCCCCTTCTGTTGCGCAGCCAATGCTGGATTACTGATGATGTAATCGCGGGTGATCTGCTTCAGAATGAGAACTTCGTCAGCTTCGTCCTCTGCGATCGCCACGCACTTCCCCATTGCATCGGGCTCCGTCAACCGCGCTGCCCCAATATAACGTCCTATCAATCTAGACGTCATAGTTCTGAGTTGCTGACGCTGGTGAAGTGAACCGTCGTAGGGTTCATTGATGAGTTGCGGAAATGACCCCCTCAGGAACGAGTTCAGATTTCGAAAGGCATCGCGTAGCCGTCCTTCAGCGTCCATCGGCTTACCGTACCAGCTCTCGAGCGCGCGCCTGAGGATTTGATCGCTCTGGTCTCCTTCGAGGATGCGATGCCAAGGAAGTACACCGCACCGGTGGAAGTCCTCAAGGTCGTGTACCGAATAGGCGATGTCATCCGCCCAATCCATCAGGTCAGCCTCCGCGGTCTTCGCCGAATGCTGAAACAGCTCCCGTGCGAACTCGAAATCCTCCTTTTCGCTATCGTACGCACCCCATTTTTTGCTGCGGCTGGGCTCCTTCGCATTGCGAAGCCACGGGTACTTGAGACAGGCGGCGAGTGCGGCCCTGGTTAGATCCAAGCCCGTGCACTCTACAAACCGCACAGCGAGTTTCGTCAGAATGCGAAAGGACTGAGCATTGCCCTCGAAGCCGTTATCGTCCCCATGCTTGCGGACGAGAACATCCAGCAGGTGTTCACCAACGTGACCAAAGGGCGGATGACCTAAATCGTGGGCCAAGCACGACGCTTCAACCACTTCAGGATTAAGCCCCACTCGGTCGGCTAGATCCGGCTGTTCACGGACGCAGTTTTGTGCCAAACGGCGGCCGACTTGGGCCACCTTGATCGTATGCTGCTGTCTCGTGTGGAATACATCGGCTTCCCCGGCCCGAACGATCTGAGTGATTCCAGAGAGCCGACGGAACGCGGACGAATACAGGATGCGATCCCGATCTCGTTCGAACTCCGCGCGTTGATCTTGCTTTACGGCCCGATAGCGGCGCCGCATCCGGTCGGAATCAGTCCACACGAGTGCTAGAACTAAGCTGCGACGCGCGGCCGCTGGAGGCGCAGCTTGGCTCCAAGATCCAAGTCGCCCCTATCCAAAGCAATTTGGATAGCACGCTGAATGGCATAGGGATGGTGACCTTGTGCCACCAAGGCCTTCGCGAGCGTGAGAGCGTCGATGCCCGCCTCGTGCTTGCCGACCTCTTCGACGAGTTCCTTCGGATCAAGGGCCCGATTAGATGTGTTCTCGAACACGGGGGACATGGGCTCACCCTCATACGCAGCTGGCTGAACTTTTCTATCGCTCATTCGGTCTGATTTGGCAAATCGATGTTGCCACACACAATGTCCTAGAACGTTAACTGGTCCCAATTCCGACCCATCACAGTGTCGGTACACAGCGCCTGCCGGCGGATAAAAATAAAAATTACCAAGCGAAATCAGTGACTTAATTTTTATCTAGTCCCTTTGGGATCGAGTTCCCGAAGCGCGTGCAGCGTATGAATCTCCCGCATCATAGGGGCCTTCTTTAGGGGCCTTCTGGCACTTCGCGGCGGTGGTTCTGGAACGTCCGAGATCATGCTGCTCTTTGATGTCGGCGGATACAGTCCAAGTCCGTCGGCATACATTCCTGGCTTCAGGTTCTGTCTGATCTTGAGTGTGGTGAGCACCCGTATGCGAGCCATTTCAAAACTTTCGCGTCATATCTGAGCCCATATCGAGAGCTGGATTCAGTCGACGGGCGAAGATGTTGAGGGGTATGAATATCCGCTTGTGACCCCGCGCGACCAAAGGGAGCGAAGATCGGGGGATGCGGATTTTGTTCCTGCTGGGTGCCAGGGCGGGGCCTTCGTACCCCAACCCAACAAAAACGATATGTCGCGCAAGCCATACAAAACATCGGCGCGAGGGACGGAAGCCGGCAGGCGCAGACCCGGCATCCCGTTGAGGATTTGAGGGGCTCGGTTCTCGACAGCCGGTCCGGCAGAGCCGGGCGCGCCGAAAGGCATCTTGCTGTATTTGTTGTTTTTATTCACACTCGCCCTCATAGGTTGCGGGAATAATCCTTTCGCGTCTGCCCGCGGATGTGCCTAATCGGGGACGGTCCATGACCGGGGAAGAAGCCTACGAAGCGCGCTCTCGAATATTTGGCGGTTTACCGCCGGACATCTTTCGCATTTTTTCTGGGGAGGCGCGTTGGTTCTACGCCGACCTTTTGGAGCACATCGACCGCGATGTTTTCGGAGATATTCCGGGCGTCGTTTCGCGACAAGAAATGACCCAGGCGATTCGGGAATTTATCGACCGTCAGGGGCGCAATGTTCAACTTGACGAAGAGGCTCCGTATGCGCCCGCAGCGGAGACCGCAGATACCAAGGCCATCGTCGCGTACCGGCGGCTTCTCGACACGGGGTGGCTAACCGAATTTCGGGACCGCTACCGCCGCGTTGTCGATATGAATGCCAACGGACGCCTTATTCTGACAACCCTACTCGAAATCAAAGCAGGACGAACGCGCTCCTATGGCGGTGAAGTCTTGCAAGTTCTGTTGCAGCTCGAAGGAGCCGATAAAGATCCTGAGAACAGGTCAGAGGCCGTCCGTAACGCGGAGCGGTCAGCCAAGTCCTTTATGCATCACTTGCGCTCGATCTCGAGTGCGATACGGCAAATTGAAGAAGAGCTGATCGGCCAGACCGATATGCGGACTCTGTTCAGGAAGTTCTTTGACGATTTCGTCGAGCATTTCCTGATCTCAGATTTCAAGCGGCTGAAGAGCACGACCAATCCGTTCCGGTTCAGACGCAAGATCATCGACACGGCGGAGGGCATCCTTGCCAACGAGATAAGGATGTCTGTCCTCTCCGAAGCCTACGTCAAGGAGGGGCGCGGTGAAAGTGTTGAAGACGCGTATGCGCTAATTGCTCAGGAATTGCGCAACGTGATCTCGGTATTTGACCGGATCGGAGACTATCTCGAAATTATCGAGGCCACGAACCAGCGGCTTGAACGACGCATTTCCAATACTCTGCGGTTCATGGATCGCATTGCAGAGACGAAGACCGAACGTGTGATCGAGGCATTAGCCAAGCTCGGCGATCTGGCTAGTCCCTCCTCGCTCGAGCTATCCATTCCGCATAACCTTCTTCCGGAACAAGCGGTGATCGGTAGGGAAGACCTCTATCAACACAAACGTGGGCGGGAAGTCGTAAAACCCCAAAAAATCCGGCGCGAAGCACCAGATCCAGCATTTCTCGCCTATCGTGCGGCGCTTGATGCCTACCGGGGCCGCACGGCAATCACGGCCGCCAAGATGGCGACCTATCTCGAAACCGCGTTTGGCGAGCGACAGGAGGTGCAAGCGGCCGACATGCCTCTTTCGTCGTTAGACGATTTCTTCATTTTCGAGCGGCTCCGTACCTTGCAGCAGATCGGCGACGGCGCCCTGGCGCGGCGTTACGCGATCGAAATCAAGTCCACACAATTCGAGAATGAGTGGATCTCGTGTCCCGACTTCGTCATTCGTCGCGTGGGAAAGGTAGCGTCGCATGCTGGAGCTTGACGAACTTCGTGACCTTCTCGAAGGTCGGCGGGGCAACCCGCCCGTCGAGAAGGTCGATGTTGAGACCGCGATTCAAGCGCTCCTTGCCCATCAGATCATTTATCCGGATACAAGCCTGCTTCGGCGAGAAATCTACGACCTCATTCGCCGTCACAGCACATTTTTCGAGCGGTACTTCGGCGCGATGGGGGTTGGCATTGTCATTGAGCCGCCGACCGGAATGATCGCGCTGGTCCGGGGCCAGAACCGGTACGGCTGGCAATTCTCGCGTCTCAAGAAAGACGAGACGCTTGTCCTGCTTGCACTGCGCGTCACCTATGACGAGGGCTTGCGCGCGGGCCTTATGGACGAAGTCGGTCGGGTTGAGACCAACACCGACGAAATATTCGACCGAATCCGGACGCTTGCAAAGGCCGATCCGCCCATTGAGTCCCGGCTGGAGGAAATCCTGAAGTTGTTGCGGCGGCGAGGAGCTGTTCTGTTGCATGATGCGGACCGCGTCGAGCGGCTTACCCCGGTTACGGTCCTCCCTGGCATAGGTATTCTTGTCGATGATGTCTTTACCGCCTCTGTTGTAAAGTGGGTTGAGCTGGGAGCGCCTGAAGAGTTCCTTGCCTGGAGTGCGCGTGAGCGTGACTCAGCTGTCGTGCCGGATAAGGCTGGACCGTCATCGCAACGGCAACGCCTCGATCCAGACGAGGTGTCTTCTGATGTATGAGCTCACGCGCCTTTCGTTCCACAATTGGTATGTTTTTGAGGTTCTCGACCTCGATGTGGGTGGCATGGTCGCCGTCATTGGACCAACCGGAGCCGGCAAGAGCGCGATCCTCGACGGCGTTCAGGTGGTCATTACAGGTAACAACGGAAACTTCATCGACCTCAATCCTTCTGCCGGCGAGAAAAGCGACCGCACGGTCCTGAGCTATTGCCTTGGCCAAGTGAGTGATTTCGATCGCGGTGCACCCAAGCGTGAGCGGTGTGAGTCGATTCTCGCTCTTACGTTTCGCGATACGATGACGGGCGAGCCGTTGACGATCGGCCTGCTTCTACATGCAGATCATAGCGAGCGGACGGAGTCGGCGCGGGCGCTGTTCATCGCGCGGCGCTACGCATTCTCGTTTGAGGATTTTATCGAGCGCGATGAAGACGGCGACGAGTTCGTCGTGTCCCATGACGAAATCATCGAACGTCTGAAGAAAAGTTGTGGCAAAGCGCTTACGCTGCACGCTCGATCGACGCAATTCGTCGCCGAGTACCTGGCCGCGATGCGGCCGCGTTCGTCGCCGGACGCGCGGCTCTTTCTGCGCAGCTTTAACAACGCCGTCCTGGCTAGAGAAATCCGCGACCCCACGGATTTTGTGAGGCGCTTCGTGCTTGAAGCGGACCCCCTCAATGTTGAGCGTATTCGCTCGTCTATTGAAACATGGAGGTCGATGGAAAAGCGCGCTGAAGAACTTGAAACGGAAATCAGGGATGTGCGCCTCGTCCGAAGTCGCTTTGCGACATGGGCAAGGCAGACGCTTCAGTCGCAAACGGAAGAATATATCGCTAGCGCCTCGGAGCGCATGCGGCTGGAGTTTGAGATCAGGGAGCTAGAGAGGGAAAAGGAGCGCGCCGACCAAGAGAATGCATCGCTCAATCGGCTGATTCTCAACCACACCAGCGTCGTAGCGGACAACCGCGACCAGGTCATCCGCAAGCGAACCATGCTCGCGGAAGGCGAAGGTGCATCAAAGATTCGAGCTATTGAGATCGAGGAACGGGTTGCCAACGACGATAAGGCCCGCGCCGTCGCATCATTCGACAGTGCCATGAATGAGTTTCGACACATCTCCCAATTTTCTGCGATACGTCAATTCGTTCCGATTGTGCATCATGGTGCCATACAGGCGGCGGCGGAGCTTGTTCGAGCTGCCAGCGAACAGACCACAGAGCGGCTTGTAGCTGAAAGCGAATCCTTGGCGGATATGGCGCGGCGCGCGTTGGCAATTCTGGTGGTCCGCGCGTCGCTTGCGCAGCAACGCGATATCCGAATCGCGGAAATTGCCGAGGACCGTCAGCAGTTAAACAATCTGGAGCAGTCGCTTCGCGGCGCGAATGACGGGCGCGCAAGCGTGCTTTCGCCCCATGTGCGGCAATTCATGAACGCTCTGGCGCTGAACGACATTCAAAGCATCGCTCTTCCAGATGTTGTGGAGATCGCCGACGAATCGTGGGCTCTCGCCTTGGAGATGCTTCTTGGCCCGAACCGAGAGGCGCTGATCGTGCCGGAGTTGCAGCTTGAAAGGGCGTTTGACTATCTGTGGCGGCACCGTTCAAGCTTGCACGGTTGCCGGATTGTCAATACGCGCAAGACCCGGCGCGGCTCAAATCGCGCCCTGCCGCAACGATCGATTGCGAACGTGTTGCGGACCGACAACATTGACGCGCGTGCCTTTGTCGATACCCAGGTCGGGCGCTACGTCCGCGCCGATGCCGAACAGGAATTGCAGGATTTCGATCACGCCGTTATGCGCAACGGCAAGACTACTGCCGCGCTTTCACTGCGGGTATTTAGCGATCTCAGTCCCATTCTGGGGAAGACGGCGCAAACTGCTGCGTTGGCGTCCACGCAAGCGAAATGTGCTCTCCTTCGAAACCAGATTGGTGAGAAGGATCGGGAATTGAAGATGCTCGACAGCGCAGTCACGTACCTCGCGGGGCTCGAACGCAAGGAAGACGTTGTGTCGCAGTTGCGAGAAGCGGCGGAAAACGTCAAGCGGGCCGAAGCGAGGCGAAAAGCGCTCCAGAAGGATCGGGAACAGGTCGAAGATCCCAAGAGCCAAGCCCTTCGGCTGGAGATTGAACGCATCGAAAAGGAGACTGCCGGTTACGAAAAAGAACTGACAGAGTTGCGTGAAAAAGAACGGACAAGCAGTACGCGTTCAATTCGGGCCGGTGAGCGGATCACGGAGCGTCAGGACGCCGTAACGAAGATGTCGATGGCCGCTGAAGCAATTGAGCGAGAACAAGCCACCGATCGCATGACGAAACTGATCGCCTTCGCAGAGGCGGGCGCATTTACGATCGACGAGGCTCGGACGACACTTGGTGTGCAGGTGTTCCAGAAGCACGGCGAGGAGGTACGATTTCTCGCGGAGCGCCGCGATCAAGCAAGGCAAGCCGCGGAGGAATATGCGCGGCTTGCGCGCGACAACGGTACGCGTGCCTTGCGCGAATTTGGTGAGTACGTCCGGAAGTATATTCAAGGCCCAAGTCCTCTTCCGGAGGATGCCGGCCATGCTGAGCATTGCTTTTGGTGCGCCGCGCGGGAGATTCGGCTCGAAGAACATGAACTCCGGCCCCACCGCGAGAAAGTCATTCAGGCCCGTCATGAATTTGAGGCAGCGCTTAAGGAAGACTTGCTCGCCAAAATGTCAGACCGCTTTGAGAAGATAAAGACGCAGCTCGACATTTTGAACAAGCGGCTCGCCGCATATTCGTTCGTAGGCCAGAAGTATTCTTTCAAAAGGTATATATCTGCGGACTTTAAGCCGCTCTACGATCTCGTGAAGCGCATTATCGGAAGCCAGGATGCATCATTTGCGGCACTGGCGGATAAGGCCAGCACGGCGGATGACGAGATGAAGCGTGCGATGGCGCAGGTGGAGGAGATCGTTACGCGCGATCAGGATACGCGTCGCCTGGAAGACTACCGGAACTATTTCGAGTTCGAGCTGTTCCTGGAGAATCAAGCAGGTGAACAGCAAGCCTTCTCGAAGTTGGTTGGGCTTTTGTCGGGAGGGCAGCGGCAGGCGCCTTATTATGTAGCCATTGCCGCCAGCATGGTGTCCGTCTACTTCCCGAAAGGCGGACGCGAGGGCAGTACCGAAGGCATGGGTTTGGTTGCCTTTGATGAAGCCTTTAACAAATTGGATATCGGTAATACGCAGAATCTCATCACGCTCTACCGTGATCTTGGACTCCAACTGGTCATCGCGGCACCCGAGATTCACCGTGCGACGTTCCTTGAATCGGTGGACTGTATCATCTCGGTGACGCGCATGAGCGGCACGGATCGCGTTGCCGTCGATGCCGAACGGATTGGCCCGAGAGCTCAGGCCGAGATGCAGGCAGCCAATCCGGAGCATCGCGGGGTGGAATGGTTCAGGACGGAGAGCGAGCAAGCGATGCAAAAGGCGGCGGAATGAGCGCAGGCAAGGCACGCGACATTTTGAGCATTCTTCTCGACCGCGTGGAACGTGTCCCAGACCGGGCGCGCCAACCGGCTGAACGCGCGCCTGCCGAGTTTCCTTCCGCAGCGGAGCGGGCGGCATTTGACCGGCTTCTGGAGGATGCGGAACGCCATGGCGCCATCAGCGTGATCAAAGGCCGAGGTGAGGCGCGGCATCTGACCGAACGTATCCGATTGAGAGATGCCGTCCGCCTATATGAATATCTTGGAAGGACTCCGGCGGTCGAGCGTGCAAGAGGAGCGGTATCCCGACTGCGATCAGCTGTGGCACCAAAGCACAACGACGCAGTACAGGCGCGAGACAGTATCATCGACGGATGGCTGCGGGGAGAGCGGCCGTTCTCGATTAGCCTTGAACAGACGGATCAAGCGGTAGAATTCCTAACAGCCCTGGACGCCGTTCTTGCGCGTGATCCGATGGACCGGCGCGATCTTCGAACTTATTCCGGGCAAACCACAGGCAATACTAAGCTCCTGGAACGGTACGCGTCGCGGATCATCAATTTCCTGAAGCAGATCGGAAAACTCGATGCCGATCTGTCTGACAATGAAGCCATGGCTAGCCTGGGCTTGGAGAAATTTTTACAGCCCGTCTTAATAGCCGGTCCGGTTCGTCTCGCGGGCTTGGATTTCGGGAGCCTGGCTTACGTGGGGCTTCCTCCTGAACAAGCACCAGCGATCGAACCAGCCGGTGCGATCCGATCGATCCTCACGATCGAAAACCTCGCGAGCTTCAATCGGCATGTGCGAGAATCTCTGCTGGCCAACGACGTAGCGGTCTACACGGGCGGCTTCCCGTCGAGGGCAGTGGCCGCGGCGTTGGTAGCGATTTCACGGTGGCCTGGAATTACGCGCATCCATCATTGGGGAGACATTGACGAAGGCGGCCTGCGTATCGCGCTGCATCTAACGTCCCTTCTACCAATCCCGGTTCTGCCTCATCTTATGAATCCCACCTTGGCGCGTCTGCACGGAATCCCCGGCAAGGCGTCGCGGAAAATCGATTTGCTACCAAGCCACCCGTGGCAGCCTCTGGCCACTTTCCTGGGAGGCGATGATGCTCGATTTCTCGAACAGGAAAAGGTCGATCCGGAGCCCATTATTATTGCTGGAGCTGTGTCATAATTCGCCTGAGGCCAACTGTGTTCGTGCATCAGGGCGCGGGAACAGACCGAAACGATCATTTGCCGGGTCGCCGGTAAAGGTCTCCACATTCGCCCATTTGGCGATGCCCATTGGCAGGTCGACGTTCTCTACGACGATGATCTGACCAAGTTTCGATACGCTCGACAGGTGTTCGAAGAAGTGGTCTATCAGCGAGGACTTCTTCAAGGCGTCTTCGTCGTCGCTCAGCGGGCTGTTTGTACACAGCGGATCGCGGTAGGTGAGCAGCGGTGTATCGAGCACCAAGAACCCAGGGTGGGGGAGATTGCGCTCACGGCAATAGATGAGCAGGGCGACCTTAAACGCGGAATGCGTTACCGCACGAACGCCCTTGCCATTGTCTTTACGCTTCTTGCCATCGATGCGAAGGTGGTCATAGGCGCCCTCATCGAACGAAACGTGAACTTCCACGCGGTCAAGACGCGGCTTACCGTCTGGGCGAAGTCGTGCATCACATTGCCGGGCGCGCCGAGCGTCGGCCTGTCAGCCTTCGCTGCGGGCTTGGCCTTGAGCAGTGCTTCAGCCGTCGCGGCCGAAGGCCTGGGTCGTCGCAAGCAGCGCCGGGAGGAGGACCGCGGAGGCGTGGGTCGTGGCGCCATGGAAGTTGTCGTCGAAATCGAGCGCGTGGGCTGCGATGCCGTTGGTCAGTGCAACCGTTGCGGGACCATCGACTTCTCGGGTCACAATCGAAAGCCATCGCCTTCGATCGGAAAAAACTTCCAAAGTGATGCTACATCAAGCTCTTCCGTCACTTGGGCGTCGTTTTCGGTGGTTTAGGCAGGAGCATGGAACTTACCGCTTGGGGATTGCCGTAGACCGATCGCTCCCGCCGTCCAGCAGACGGCCACGCGACTCCGCTGATCGTGGTCGAACCAACTTTGATGGCCTAAGCCCGCCGAATAGGTCCCCAAGCGCGGGAGGTGTCAGCAGATTCCAGCCCGCCAGACCTGCAAAGAATATTCGAGGTCATTGATCCAGATAACGTTGCTTGCTGAGGCGAGCGAGGGAGGCGAGCATGGGCTGAAAACAAATCGTGATATTCAATGAAGGCAACCCAGCAACATGCCTCTCACGCTGCTCAAATATGGGCTGAAGCGCGACTACGTTCCGACGCCGGATCTGAAGCGCCATTATGATGTCGTCATCGTTGGCGGTGGTGGGCACTGACTGGCGGCGGCGCAGTTACCTCTCCAAGTATCACGGCATCACGAAGGTTGCCGTTCTGGAGAAGGGCTATCTTGCCGACGGCAACACGGCGCGCAACACGACCACAATTCGTTCAAATTACATCACAAATCAATCGATCCGGTTCTACAAGGAAGCCGTCTCGCTCTACGAAAACATGTCGCATGAGCTGAATTTCAACGTCATGTTTTCACAGCGCGGCCAGCTGACGCTGGCGCATTCCGTGGCGACTCCTTCCATCTGCGCGCCGAGATGGGCAAGCATCATGGAACGCGGATTTGGTCGTTGATCCGCGTGAGGTGAAAGAAATCTGCCCTCATCTCAATATGGACGAGGGCGGACAAGACGAAATCGTCGGAGGGCTCTGGCACGAGGGCCTCGCGGTCGTGAGCCCTCCTCCAAAAGAGATCTGCCGACCATGGCTCGCATCGCACGCTTCGCTGACGCCTGCCTGATGATAGCCTTAACGGATGCTAGCAAACGTCGAGGTTCGCTCGGGCTGCCCGGCACGAATGCGGCGATGAATATCGCCCGCGTTGGATGTACCGGGCACGTCCGCTATGTGAACGAGGCGACAACCACTTGAATCGCGATTCTGGGCGCAAACGGTCGGAGACGGGTTACAGAAACGATCGGAAGACCCCGACCGCACTAGGCAGGCTTCTCCGGGAAGGTCGGGGGAGACGGTACGTTTTGCGGGCCCAAAATACCGTGAGAACGCTGATCGATGGCAGGGCCGGCAAGTGCTTCAACCACCCGAAGCAGTGCTAGCCGATGCGTTTGGTCGTCGATCCGGAGAAATGCCTGCATGAGCCGAAGGTTTTGCAACTCACGCATTGCTGATGAACTGTTGTCGTTCATTAGCAAAGTCTCCCGAATTTGGCGCTTCCAAGCAATGCACAAGTAGATTGCAATAGAAACACCGGATCAAGCAAAAGTTGTGGAGCCAGAACGCGTAATACCGGCCAGATGCGCATTGCGAAGCGGTGGCCTGATTGAGCTCTCATCCTCACCGGCCAGAGCTGCATTCCGACGCGCTCAGACTTGGGCTGGGGGCCGACGCGAGTGCCTGCAGCAGTGTGCCGGTCGGCCTTCATTGCCGCAGCCGACCGCCATGTGGGAGGCTGTATTTTCTAATGTGTGTATGCGCATGCCGGATGCCGATGGACCTTCGCTAAATATTGTACACCTCGGCGCGATATGGGGCGATGTTGGCAGCCTCCAACAAAGCTGATGGTGAGCCTCAGCCCTTCGTCGATCGAGGTTTCCGGCATCCAGCGCAGCAAGCGCCAGGCTTATTGTTGGAGACAAGCCGAAAGACTTCGCTGGTTGCAGGCGGCGAAGGCGAACGATGTCGCCATTTCTATGCCGACGCTACGCAGCGCAGCCTTAGTGTTCTTCAGCAAGATAAATACTCAGCAATACAATCCAACCCTGAGAATAGGAGCTTTTGGATTGGACTAGAGATCAGGTTATTGGCGCTAGAAGAACCCGTGCATTCATGCTGCCCGTCAACGTGACCTAACCATCGACCGATTGTTTGACAGGCGGGCGCTTCACATCAAGAGTCGACGCATGTCGTCCGCACATCGTGCCGGCGAGCGCTTTATCGTCTACAAGCTGGACTATGGCTGTTATGCCGATCTGATCAACACCAACAAGTCTACCACCCGAATGCTGCTGGTTGGAATCGATGACGTTTTCGTCGATTTCGATGTGCCCGATGATGACGGGCGATCGTATCGCAGGGCGGTTCTCGATCTTTCGGATTTTTACGCGCAACGGAAAGGGTAGCGGACAGCCCATCGTTCGTGAGCTAGCTAGGGCCGATATGACGAAGGACAGCTCGCGAAAGCTACGTATGCAGCGTCCTTGATCCAATACCTCGCTTCGCGAAGTCCATTCGTCCGAGTGTTTCGCCCGGGACGTAAAATCTTGGCACGGGTCGTGCAAACTAACAGATGCCGGGATTTTGCATCACCCTCCCGGGGCTGGAAAGCCGCCGTCCGCGATACATTCAAGCGGACGGCGCTTTTGCTTATGACATGAAGGGCCCAGCCCGGGGTTGACCGGCTGAGGCCCGTTCTGAGTCGCCCACTCCAGAAGCTGACACGGCTCAATTGCCACGTTATCCCGAAGCATGTCCTAACTTAGTAGAGCGAGTGTCCCAATTGGGACGGCTACCCGCATTTGCTCCCCCGGCAACCGACCCCGCGCGTCACAGCGTCCAACCAGTCCAAACGCCATTCGCCCCTCTCGCCGTTGATTGCGCGTGTCGGGATCGAAAGGGGCCGCCCTTCAGCGGCCCCTTGCCGGTTGAAAATCGTTCTTCGTGGTGAAATGCCATTCCCGTCCGCCGCGAGAACAACGCTGAGGAGACCTTACGCAAACACTGTTGCCCTGACTCGCCATGCGATTGGGCGACCTATTCAAAGGCCAGGCAATTGATAAACGGGCTTACCTCTTTAGTGTTCGCTCAATGCTTGTCCCTCGCAACTCTCGCAATTCCTCTCAGCCGTCTCGACGCGCGGCCGCCTTCCCAGCCTCGGTCACCTCGTACAGAACATCGCTGATGTTGACGGAGACCTCGGTCAGCCAGCCTAACGCGACTAAGCGCTGATATTTTCGGCGGTCGATGTTTCCGGCGGTGTATTTCGTGCCGCCCGTGCTTGCGATTCTGCGGATTAATTCAAGGTCGGTCGGTTCAGCGGGCGGAGTCACGATTTCTTCCCTCAACTCAAGCTCGGGCAAACGTCTTGGCCTTTTCCAGGGCGGTCTTGCTATCAACCTGATCGGGGCTAAGCCGGCGGCCGGGACCGGAAGTAATAAACGCTTGGCCGGCCGTCCGGAAAGCGCACCTCAAAGCTCCCGCAGTCGGGCACGTTCTCGTGGCGTATGATGCGAGCGCGGCTCACGCGTTCCATTACCGTAGCCGTATTTGTCGGAGTACGGGCTATTGCACTGTAACCCGAAAAACAACTTGCAGGAGATCGCCCTTGTGAAGCGCGGCGATCCTCGCTGCGACAGATACGAGACCCGTCAATAGGAAACGCGGCGCACTGAAATCGGAGATGCTGTCGACGGGTTTAAGTGGCAGGCGGAACGCGAGGTGCTGTCCTACGGACACTCGCAAACCGAGATTAGGACACTTCGAGTTCTGCCCATGGTCTGTGGGCGTTCAGCGTTTGTGACGCCACCCACCTCTAAAGGTGTAGAAAAGTTCATGTATGTTCTTGGCTTGGCCGCACTCGCGGCATTGGAGATCGTGCATTGGGAACTAGAAGGTTCCACTGGAACTTAGTTGAGTCCACCGGACACTTTACCGCCGATTACTGTCCGGTGCGAAATGGCGGCGCCAGCACCCAAGCCTCCGCTGGGGCCGTTTGTGTTTTTCACTCCCGCACGCCTCAACCATTGCTCTTGCTTGTCTGTACTTATCCAGCCTTTCGTGCTCAGCCCGCGCGAGGGCCAGAACCGTCGGCCTCCGCAGCATTTCAAGCGGGCGGCGTTTTTGTTTCCGACTAGGCTAGCGCGGGCCGGCTATTTGCGATTGGCCGTGAATTCCGTTGGGCAATTGGCCTTGCGTGTGAGGTGAGTGAAAAGCCTCGGTCCGCCAACTGAGGAGGGCACCCAGGAGAAGGGCTGTTACGACCACCTTCGCAAGAACGTCGTTACTCATTGTGCCCCCGATGGGCGACCTGCTTGCCGGCGGTCAGCCACCGAGGGAAAACCTTTCAGCGCCACTCGTTCTCGCGCAGCGTCACTTGTGGCAGTCGGAGCTGCTCTAGCCCTTGCTCGATTATTCGCAGGTCCTCCTGAACCTGCTTCAGGGCCTGACGCGGTTCGAAGCCGGAAGCAGCCCGCAGATCTTTGAGCAGCCGGTGCCGAAGTTCACGCATATCGTCCAGAACTCGCTGGTTCTTCAAACGTACATAAGCGGAAACGATCAATTCAATGGTGGTCGATGACATGGGGTGGCTCCTCAAATATGCTTGGCTGACGAAAGAGGCATTTGGGCTCGAAATACGGGTCCCGGCAGCGCTTATACTGAGCATCGAAATCCCAGTTGTTTCCAAGTCTGCAATACGCATGCCACACCTTTGTGACAGGCCCGTCAGCGGCGCACGCTGGCGGGCCTTACAAAAACGACGATCCAACCGGCCGGTAAGGCGAAGCTCTCAGCGCAGGGCCTGTCCTGCGCTCATACCTAAAACGCGACGCAGCTTGGACGCCCGTCACCACCACAGGCGGTGACCGGGCGGCCTCTTGAGTGCGATCTCGACCAGCAGGACGGATGGTCAGGTCGGGGTATCACTCGGTGAGGTGCTTCAGGAAAGCTTCGCAGGCCTTCTCCGCCTCAGCGAACGTGTTAAACGGCGAACCGCCCACCCGTACAGCCGGCCTGTTCAAATTGATGAGGCGCCAGGATGCAACAAAGCCCGGCTGTCCGTGGAGACCGGGTCCGCTGCGGCTCTCGTTGCTTATCACGAAGGAAAAGCCGCTGTCGCTCGCGCTCCAAATTTCCAGATTGGCTGGAGTATCGACGCGGCTGAAGCGCAGGGCCATTTCACCCTCTACCAAACTCGGTCCTGTGCGGTCATCAGAGGGACGCTCAACCTGCTTTTATGCGATTGGCCGCTTCAGCCTCCCGCGCGAGCCGTTCTGCCATTAGGCGCTCTCGGTTATCGTGGAGGGCCTTTTGCGCTTTGGCGTGGTCGGTCATAGCTTCCCTCGCCTTGGCCGCCTTGAATGCCTTATGGGCCTCGCGTTCCGCCGCTGTCCTACCCCGCCGTTCTCGGTCGCTGATCATGGTGACCTCCCGCACTTGGGGCTCAATACTCAACGCGCGGAGAGGGGCTTTCGATCCTTGAGATTCGAGGCGATTCAAGCGGGTGTCGCCTTCACTGGCAGGGCAGAACCTGTTTGGCCTGGGCGTCGCGATTGGCGGCGGTCGCTTAAGCGGCCGCAGGCCGCCACATTGAAGCGGTGACCTGCGGCCTGCGCTGCTACCGTTCCGCACGATCGGTGCAGCGATCTCCATTCCTCATCGTTTTGCCTTCGCCCCGGAGCTCGACGACCCGACCGATGTTCCAGCAAAACCGCGGGCGAGCGCAAGGGAAAGTCGCTATTGTTTGGCGGGCTCTTCGGCAGGTGCTGCTGGCGCTGTGGGTTCGGCGTCGGGTGTGCTGCCTCTGAGCTCTGACGGTGTGGCGCAATCACCGGCCCAAATCTTGGTCCCCTTCACCGTTCCTACGAACTTACAGCCCGTCGGGACCGCCGGCTGTTTGTGCGGCTTGCTGGCAGCCTTGGGCACTGCGGTCGCCTTAGGCGCCGCTGCTGTTTGAGCGAAGGCAGATGCCGAAAAGCCAAGGATGGTGGCGGCGAGAATCAGCGGCGTCCTCATCGTCATTTTCCTTTTGTCTTCAGCCCGCGGACGAGTAAGCCAGCTACGCCGAGAAGGATCAAGACGCCGCCACTTGCGGGTGTCGACTCGAAGCCTCGAGCGGCCCACGAATTCTGCATCCATGCGGGCATTGCCACCGCCGTCGAGCTTGACGTCGCCCGAGCTGTCGTCGGCGATCTCGACGAGCTCGTCGGCCATCGAGTGATAGCCGAGTTCTCGCGCCCGAGCGTATTGTGCGAAAAAGCCCTCGCGGGGTCCTTTGAACTTGATCACCTAACTTTGCAGCTTGAGTTACACGAACAACATCTGGATATCGTCGAGAGGCCATTCAAGGACGAGCGAGTGGATTATGAAATCGAGGGCTTAAAGCTTGTCGCAAAAATGGGCGAACGCATGCACAGGCTGGCTGAAGAACAATATGTTCATGACAAAGGTTTGCAGCAAGTTGGGAATCTCCCCGACCACGACCAGAGGGTGACCGATGAGGGAATCAGAACGGCCGATCTGTATCAAAGATTGCAACTGGTCACTGTGGAAGCATACCGTGCCGAGCAAAAGAAGCAGGACGGGCTTGATAAAATATCGTTAGGAAGGTCAAAGCTTAAGCGGCAGAAAGAAATTCTAGAACAGATGAAACAGTATTTAGTCGTCACTGCCCCGCGAGATGGAAACTTTATCCCACAGATAGCAGCCGGTCTTGCGTCGAAGAAGGGTGAGGTTTTAGCGGAGTCTACCTGATGGCCGACAATCCACGAGATCCGCCACAACAACAACCGCAACAAAGTCCGCCAACAGTACCTGCGTACTCGAGTGACTGGCAGCGGAGAGTGAACGGTAAGCAGCTGCCTGCATACTTAGGGCAACTCAGCGGCATAGTCGTTACAATCGGGCTTAACGCAATGCTTCCTAAGGAGGCTAGTGGGATCCAAAAGGTGATGGGCCATATTCTGTCCAAAGTTGCTGGAGATCAATCCAAGGGTATCGCTGAGTCGGCAGCTCAATCAGTGCTCGACGGCATCGATGCCTTCGAATATGACGTTGAGACCATGTTCCAACAAATGAATGATCCAAAGTTTTGGTTTGCCGACATCAGCCAAGACTGAGGGACGAGATAACCGTGTTTGGACCTCGGCCGTCTTATCGAAGACACGCGTTGACATAGCTGCTTGACCGTCAAAGCTGACAACTACACCGCCATTAGAATGCCTCCCTCACCGCGTATTCCGACAGCTCGACGCTAGCTTTCGTGCCGTCGACCTGAGGGAGTGAACGCAGCTTAAGGCGTCGTTCGTGAAGAACGTTTCTGAGCACCGTTTTACGCGAGGCGTTGCGATAGACGGCGACAGCGTATCCAGAGCAGGACGCGTAAAAGTTCCGTGAACCAGTGGCGGAGCAGGCTGAAGTTGTAACCGGCGGCGGCGAGCACGGCGTTGATGCGGTCGCCATCGCGGCCCTTGAGTTGGTTGCGGCGCATTCGGTGGTCGTCCTTGAGATGGCCGATCACAGGCTCGACGGCGGCGCGGCGCCGCATCTCGCGGCGGATGGCCTTGGTGACGCGGCGAACCTGGCCGCTGATCCAGACCTTGAACCGGTCTGGATAGTTGTGGCCGCGATAGCCCTTATCGCCGTGGATGCGGCGCGCTGCGACCCCTGTGAGCTTTTCGAGATCGGCGATGACGGGACCGAGCGTGTGGCCGTCATAGGGATTGCCGTGCAGGGCCTTGGCATGCAGCACGAACTGCCCGCCTTTGGGCGCTGTGGCAGGCGTGGCAATCGAGACTTTGCAGCCAAACTCGTAAGGTGCCCGGGCCTTGCCTTTGCCGATGCACTCCACCTCGGGGGCGTGCAACGAGTAGACCTTGGGACCGCGCTGACGCTGCTCTTGATGGCGAGCCCGGTGGGCGAGATCGAGCAGCGGACCAAAGCGATCCTCAAGCGTAGGGTCGCCCTCGATCTTGCGTCTGATGTCACGGATGATGCGGCCAAGCCGGGTGCGCAGGAATTTGAGTTCTCGCCGGGCGCGCTTGAACTGGTGGGCATGCGTGTAGCGTCCCACCATGACGGCGGCGCGCTTGGCCACGCGCAGATAGCTCTGGCGCAGTTCGATGCCTTCGCGTTTGGCCAAATCGACCAGCTTCTCGATCGCCCGGTGGATGAGCCGCGCATCGCTCGGGTGCGCGATCGCCTTGTCCTGGACGGTGGTGTCCACAATGACCCGCTCGAGATCTTTGGTCTCGATCGCCCCAGTTCGATGCGCCACCGAGAGGCTTTCTTGCAACAGCGCGGCGATCTGCTCCTCACCCAGCCGCTGGCGCCAGCGGGTCAGCGACGAGCGATCGAACGGCAACTCGTGCCGGAACGCCACCTCGCCGCAGAAATACTGAAAATACGGGTTCTCGACCCACCTGTCGCACAGTGCCTCGTCAGACAGATTGTGCATGTGCTTGAGGATGAACAGTCCGGCTGCCAATCGTGTCGGCAACGGTGGCTGCCCCGGCCCCAAGCGACAGACCGAACTGAAGCGTCCCACCAGGAAGTCCCAATCGACCTCCGCCGACAGACGCACCAGCGGATGGCGAAGGTTGATGATCTTGTCCAGAGATGGACGAAACAGATCGTCCTGACGATCGTCGCGCGGATGGCTCATGGGGTCTCCCCAGCAGCGAATCTCGCCGTCAAAGGAATCACGAAGCCGCCAAATCCGGAATCCAAAACCGCAAGAAAACCAAGACCTACCCACGGCTTTCTTGCAAAATCGAATACTTGCTCACGCCAAATCACAGCGACAGATCAATCGCTTCCGAATTCTTCACGGGCGACTAAGGCGAGTGAAAGAGTCCGCGGCAGCGGGCTGGCCTCACCAGAGATCTGAGCTGGGCCAGACTCAGACATGGCACCGGCGAAAATGCCTGGGGTCGGCGGTTGGCGCAGCCGCCATGCAGAGATAGAACACGAGTGAGCGCTTAGAGGACGGCCGGTTTGACAAGATAGATGATAACAAAGGTCGCGAGCGCTCCGCTGGCGCCGATAACGATTTGAGTTCCCAAAGTCGCCTTTACATTGAGCAGGCCAGTCATCACGGTCGAGCAGCCGGCGACGGCAATTGCTAAGACGGCCGTAAACACGCGAAGCTGAAACGGAGTTGGGTCGGGAAAATAAAGGGCAATCGTGAGCAGGGCAGTAACGAAGGTGATACCGAAGGCGAAGGCCAGTATCGTATAGAGCTTCTCGTGCTGAATTTGCGGGCGGTTCGACATCTCTGTGATCCTCGTCAAGGTGCCGTCAGCGAAGGTGCCCGGCCGGCGTCGGTTCTCGAACTCCTCGATCGGAACAAACTGCAGGTCAGCTTTTTCGCTGATATCGCGAAGTGCGCGCTCCGCTTCACCGGTTTCCGTGTCGTACGCGCGGATCACTTCGACAACCTTTTGGGGATTCTCTTGATGCCACCGAAGAAAGTCCGCGCTAGCGATCCTCTGCTCAGGAAGGAGGGAGCGTCCGGGGGCATCATGACGCAAGATGCGGTCAATAACGCGGCTTGCCTGGTCGATGATACCTAACTCATTTCGGTAGGCATCACCGACGAGCCTATAAAGATCATCGTACGCCTGGCTATCCTTCTTCCGGAGCCAGTCAAAGTCGATTGGAAAACGCCTATAGAGATGTATGAGCGGCTTGCAGAGGTTCGTTTTAACGGCATCATCCCGGGCATCGAGGCCGCGCTGGTAGACCAGCAGCTCATCAAAGAACGCCTTGTAAGCTGCCGGTGTTGATCCCTCTTCGAAACCGGGATAGCTCATCAGCAGGGCGATGAAATCCTTATTCCAGCCTCGAACCTTCTCGTCCAACTCGGCTAGCCAGGTAGTGGCTAATTTCCGACGCTGGTCCTCAGGGTTGGGCGGCAAAACTTCGACAACCCGCCGCGAGATTTCAACGAGCGGCCCCTCTGGACCACTGAGGTGAACTTGTGGCGCGTGATAATTAATGCTCATACCTACACCCTCTCGGGTAAGGACGCTGCCCACTTCCACAACACATTAGCGCAAGCGCGCGAAGAGCAACACGACTTTCTTTGCTCGCGGTCAGAATCGGTGGCGGCAAAGAGGCGTCCACAATGGCCCGGCCGCGCCAGCATCGGTAACGTAGCTCATAGCTCCCTCACGGCGTACTCCGACAACTCGACGCTCGCTTTCGCGCCGTCGATCTTCACGGTAACCAGGCGGCCGCCCTCGGCCTTCCTGGCCTTCACCTTCGTCACCACCCCGATCGAGCCGACGAATTGCTGCCACCAGTGCTGCGTGATCATCACCCGATCAAGTGCGACGCGACCCGCGCCAAAGCGCTAGCCCCCCGATCTGGACCGTGTTGTGGGTACGTCGCTAGACAAAGGTTGCCGAACTGGACGCGCTGGCGGCGATGTCGGCTGTGGCGAGGCAGGAAATCATCAGCTTGCGCCAGCGGCGAGAACGTCTACGCTCTGCGGACGATCGTCTCCCATGGTACGCTCGCAACTTCGCCGGCGAATGCGGCTTGGAAACCTGTTCGTCCCCGTGGACCCGATACTTCCGGTCGAAGAACGCCCGGACGGCCGGCACATACCGGCCGCCCATCAGGCCGTGGATCGTTGGGAAGCCGCGGCGTTCCAAAAGTGGCGCGACCTGCTTCCAGTGCCTCGCCTGGCCGGGGCCCATAAGTGCGGTCGCGATATCTTCTTCGCTCGCAAACAGCGGAAGCTCATGGAGCGGGCGAAAGCACTTTGTCATCCGATCAGCGCGAAATGCGGATGTCGCCGGCGTCCGGCGACATCGGGCGTTCGCCATCGAAGTCGAGATGCGATAGCAGGGCGCCGATCCCGAATAACAACATGCCGCCGATCCAGATTAGGCTCGTATGCTGACGTTCCCACCCCGATAGAGCCGGTCAGGCCCATCAAGGATCCGGCGTTGAACAGCAGTCCGACAGTGCCCCAAAGCCAAAACAGGACAGAAAGAAACCCGCGGCCGACGCCCTGATGGCTTCGCAGCCGAAATGTCCGTTCCCACTTCTCGCCCGAAAAAATCCCCATAGCTCCCCCTTCCATGCGAGAAATCAACCGCAGCCGGTGGACGAAAGCAATAGCGCTTCATCGATCATCCCGAGGCGATTTTTCCGCCTCGCCTCGCCTCGCCCAACCGCACGACCAGAGCGGCCATCACAATTCTCGTTCCATCGCTGGATGATCGCGGTTTTTGACCTTGATCCAGAAGCTCTGCCGGCCGCCGCGGTACGGCCGATCGCGATGTTTCGAGACCAGGCCCTCAAGCCCCATGTGGCACGCCGCGCGGAATAAATCGGGCCCGATCTCGCCCCGCTCAAAGGGCGCAACGGTAATGCCGTCGGGCCGGCCCTGTGGGCTGCTCCGATCGTCAGCGGCCTCAGTCACGGCCCGGGGCCGAGCTGGCCCCACTCTCGGGCTATTGGCCCCTTGCCGAACGCCAATCCGCGCCGTGGAGGCGGATCATCTTGCGGTGGGACCGATCGATGAAGGAGCGCTCGACGCAAAAGCCGGAAGCGAATGAGGCGACCAGGGCAAGGCCACAGGCGATGTAGCTGTTAAGATCCCACAAGATGCTGACGCTGGCGACTGCGATAAATGCGATAGCCATGACCGTGTTACGACATGCGTTGACCATCTTGCTCTCCCAGCCGGTCGGCGAAGTACGGTAACATTGCAACCAGGACGAACAGCGGCGTTTGACGGGCGTGAGCCGCCGTATTTCTGCTAAAAACCACTACCCGTCTGCATGCTCCACACCCAGGCCAAATTCGATCCAAGCGCAACCAGCGCACTACTCGCCTGAGCTTTACGAAATCCCAGCAGCGTGTCGGCCAGGTCCTCCAGCAACCCCTGGCGCGCCGCAAACCTGCGCGGGGAGCTTTTTTTATGCCGCAGGAACGTACCGAGCGACGCGGTTCCGGTGCAAATCGACTTCGTTGCGCAGCTATGAAGTGCTTTTCGCGAGCGCCCAGGCAAAGCGTCCTGCCGTGGGGGTTTGATTTGCAAATTTCATTTGTTCGAGCGGCTTTGCTCGGGATTTTGGTCTCGACGAGCTCGCTTTCTGTGCTGGCGCATGGGCTGTTTGGCGCCGGATCCGTGGTGACGGGCCTGTTGCTTGCCGGTCCTGTCGTGCTGCTCGTCGCTCTGGGAGAGTGGCGCGTTATCTCATTCAATCTGTGCGACGGACTCTTCGTCGCCTTTGTGGGGTCGGTTGGCGTGTCGCTTCTGGTCAACGGCCATCGAGGCGAGAAGGAGCTCGCGCTCCTGGCGATCACGCTGAGTGGCTACCTAGCTGGGCGCCTTTGCGGCGAACGCGAGATCCGGCAGGGACTGATGATCATGGGGTCCGCAGTGATGGCCGCCGGCGCGCTGTCGACACTAGCTGCCTTGGTCGAGCAGTGGTCCGCACCGCATTGCAAGCCGCTCGTATTCGGCGAATTCGACGCGGCGCCGGCGCAGTTCGCAATGTTGATGGGTCTCTGCTTGCTGGGTTGGCTGACGAGCCTGTCGCGTGCCTCTGGCGTGATTGCGCTCGACGTCCTGGCTATGGTGCCGATTGCGGTCTTCGCCGCCTCGATGGTGCGCTTTACCTTTGTGGCGCTGGCGGTGCTTGTTGCCGCAGTGCTCGGCCCGCGCGTGCTGAGCCGAAGGGTGATTGCGGCGCTGGCCGCCCTGGCGCTTTGCGCGATCGTCGGCGCGCTGGCAGACGGCACGGATTTTTGTCGACCACGCCTTCAACACTGCCGCCGGCATCTGGTCGACAGCCTGCGAGGCGGTCGACCGCGACAATTCTATTGCGATCCGAGGCCAACTCTTACGCAATGCCTTGCGCCTCTTGCCGGCGGCGGGTCCGTTCGGAATCGGCCTCAACGGCTTTGAGGCGAGGGGCTGCATCGAGGGCGCCAGCGTGCACAATGCCTTCCTGCAGGCCGCGCTCGAGTTCGGCTGGATCGCCGGGCTCGCGCTCTTGGCGCTCTTCGTCAGCGCCTGGCGTGCGGTCCGCGCTATTGCGCCGATTGCGGCGGACTATCGCTTCGTTGCCGCCGCTCTGGCCTACGTGGCGACAATTTCGTTGATGCACGGGCGCATCAGCCGCCTGATAGAGGGCGCCGGCGGAGTGGGTCGATAAATTGTCCTGGACGACCCGGATGATCTCGGCGTCGGGATAATGGATGTCGACGAGATCACGCATGCATTGGGCGTAATCTCTTGCCGCTCGCCGCTCGGTGAGCTTGACCTTGCGCCAGGGACGATGCACGTCGAGGAGAACGAAGAGATTGACTGTGCCATTGCGACGATACTCATAATCGTAACGTTCGAGCCTACCGGGCTTGGCCGGAATGGGCTGGCGCGTTTCGCCGATGAGTTGCACCGGGCTTTCGTCGAAGCACACCACTGGCCGTCTGGAGTCGGACGCCTCGGCATAGAGGTCGAGCACATCCTCCATGCGGGCGACGTATTCGCCGTCGACCTGCGGAATGCACCACATGTCTTTGCGCCAGGGCTTGAGGTCATCCTCGGCCAGGCGCCGCCGAACCGTCTCGTGCGACAGGCTCTTGTGTTCGGTGAGCTTGACCATCGCACCCGCCAGCAGCTTCAGCGTCCAGCGGGCACGGCCCTTTGGCTGACTGGCGCAGGCTGTCGCCACCAGCAAGGCTTCTTCCTTGCCCGTGAGTTTGCGTTCCGCCCCGGGACGCGGCTCTTCGCTCAGCGCCCGCTCCAGATTGCCCTCCACGAAGCGTCGTTTGGTCCGGTATACGGTCGAGCCGCTCACGCCGACGCTCCTTGCGATCTCCTCGTCGCTGGTCCCGGCATCGGCGGCCAGCAAAATCTGCGCTCGCTTGAGCTTGCGGGACGCATGCTTGCCGCCGCTGAGCAGCGCCCTGAGTTCGGTGCGCTCGATTTGGCTGAGGTCGACCCGATAGCGTACATTCATGGCGTGCCTCCTCGTTCGAGGCACGCACGAACAACTGAATCGGATGGCCGGCGTGAGTCCTTCGACAAAACCCTTCACGCCCACGCAGGGGCAGTATCTGGCTTTTATCCACCTCTACACCCGGCTGCATCGCAGGCCCCCGGCCGAAACCGACATACAGGAATATTTCCGCGTCAGCCCGCCTTCGGTTCACCAGATGGTGCTGACGCTGGAACGCGCCGGCCTCATCAGACGGCAGCCAAGGACGCCTCGCAGCATCGAGGTCCTCATTGATCCGAAACTCCTGCCGGAGCTAATCTGACCGCCGGACCCAACCTGTCAAAATCACTGTGCAGAGCCACTAGGCGCTTACAAGGACCAAACAACGGAGCATTGTCATGACTACCGAAAGCAAATCCTCGCGCCGAATGCTCGATCGGCTCGACCAAACGCCTCTTCCCAGCTCTTCCGGCGCCGCGGAGGGCCTGTCGCGCCGAGCGGCACTTGCTGGCCTTGCCGCCCCGCCGGACTGCCCGGCGTCGCGGCGGCCGAACTAGATCCGATCTTCACCTTGATCGAGCAGAACCGCGAGCTCGCCGCGCAATCCGATGCCGCCGCCTCGATATCCACAAGACTGGACGAGGGCCCCGAATTTGATGCTGCTGACGAAATCACCGGAGAAAGGGAGGCGGCTCTCCGCCAGCATTTGACGCTGCTCATCCGTTCAAAGCCGACCACGATGGCGGGCGTAGTCGCTCTGAGCCGCTACGTTGCGAGCATACCTGCGTGGCGGCTGTCTGAAGATGAAGACGGTTGGCACCAAGCGTTTTTGCGGACGCTGGCAGATGCGATGGATGAAATCAGTAGAACGGAGCCGAAATCGTGACGGTCGGGAACCTAGCTGCCCCCGAATTGTGCTTTCCGGCGAAATGATGCGCCTTTATGGTGAAAAACAGCGCGTGGACCAGGGGGCGCGACCACCCACCACAAGCCGGCCATGCGATCCTTCACCTTCGTCGATTCCCCACGGGATTGGCGGCTGCGAGGTCCGGTTTGGGTTTGCCTCCAATTTCCGGGCCTCGCTTCTTGGAACACTTGGCGCATGCCGCTGCATGGTGCAGAACAATTGGCTCCCCGATTCGTGGTTGAGTTGGGTTCGGTGATGAGTATGAGGCGGAATGGTAATCAAGCGGATTGCCAGCTTTCTTGGCCGTCGCAAATCGAAGGTGCTGGCGCCGTCCGCGCCCAAGGTTGAACGCGCCTCCGCCGCACCTGCCGGCCCGGAGGTGTCACGAAGGACTCTTGTTATCTGGGAGTCAGAGCTGCGCGCTATTGCCGCCGAGGCCGCGGCGTGGACGGTCGAGACCGGCGGCGACCTCTTTGGGCGCTGGCAAGTTAATCCGACAGTATTTCTTGCGACAAAAGCGGGCCCAAAGGCGCAGCGCGACAACGCGCATTTCCGGCTCGACGTCGACTATCTCAGGCAATTGAGCGAGCCGCTCGCGACTGATTGGGCGCTTCGCTATTTCGGCGATTGGCATTCCCACCACCGGCTTGGCCTCTCGGAGCCAAGCTCCGGCGACCGCAGACGCATCCGCCAACTTGGAAAGCGCAACAACTTTCCGGGCATGGTGGAAATCATCGTCACGACGGAGGGATCGCACAACGTGCCCGTCGTGCGCATTCATCCGTGGTTCTACGATCTGGCCGTTGAGGATGGGCCGACGGCAATGAATGTCACCTTACACGCTGGATGCAGTCCGGTACGCGAAGCGCTCAGCGCACGTGGTGTGTTTTCGGAACAATCGCTCGATGAGTGGCAAGGCGTTGCGCTGGACCACGTTCGGATTGGCGATGCGAGTGAACCGCCCGCACTCGGTGACGCCGCCGCCGTGGACACGTCGACGCAGGAACGAGCCCTATCGCATCTCGCTGAAGCGCTGGAACGGGAGAGCGGCGCGCCCATCGAGCAGCACACGACGGCGTTCGGAAAAATTCTAGTTGCCCAGCTGAAGGAGCCGCATCACCTCGCGTTCGCCATCGATCAGAAATGGCCGATGAGTGTCCTCGAGGTTCACTGCCTTGATCGGGCAACGGGTGGTGCAGAGCAGATTGAAGCGCCAGCGGGGCTGATGGTCCCTGACATCAACGGCATCGTGCAGGTGTATCGTGCGGCCAAGGCCGAAAGAGGTATCGCGTGAATTGGACATCGGCACAACGACAGCGCCTGCAGCTTGAACACCAAATTCTACAAAACGAGGGATTTACCCAGTTCGGTGTTTATCATTATGCGACGTACGATACGTACAACGCATCGGGCACGGCGACGACGAGCGCGGGCCGAAGCTATCAACTTTTCTGCATAATCCCTCCTGGTTATCCCACGGAGCGGCCGTCACTCTACATCACCGATCCGAAGCCACTGTTCAATTACCATGGTGCAGCCATCTCGGGGCTGGGCGTCTCGCACGCGATGCACACCTTGGAGCCGCACGCTGCAGGGTGGGTTCAGATTTGCCATTGGCGCAGTGCACGTTGGCATGCCGGCATCGTTCTGCAGAAGGTTTTTCTCAAGGCGATGCTTTGGCTCGAAGCTTACGAACAGCACCTCGCCACGGGGCGCGATCTCGCTGACTTCGTTGGCACAATGCAGGAGACCGCATGAGCACCGGCGACCAACGCTCGATGATCCGTGAAGCGATGCAGGCCATCGCCCAGCGGAAGCCGGGCAAGTCAAAGCTCGTCTACGACAAGACGAAGCGCACCATCGTTGCGGTTTCCGAAGGGGTCTCTACCCCGAAGGCGCTTAACATCACGGCTGACGATGCGGATATGTTTGGTGTCGTGACGCTTTCTTCTGGATGGTTACGCAACAAGTGGCCCGACCTGACAAAGCTCGGCTCACTTGCCGTTGACTTCAGCTCCTGGGACGATGGCGACGCGCTCACTCAGTTAGAGCTGTGCATTCAAGGCAGCGGTACGCAAGCGCCAGCGACGCTCGTTTTCGGCCAACAGCAGGGACAGCCAGCCGAGGGGATGGTGATCTCAATCGTCCCAACTGACAAACCAACGCACCGGGCCGACGTGTTTGTGTCGCCTGACAATATCGCGTACCGGGCAGAGCTAATTGAAGGTGGGAAGCCTGCCGGCGACCGGCGCGAGGTGGTGTTTGCCGATATCGAGCCTCAGCTCGACCTGCGCCGTGCGGGAATATTGGAGACGACCATCCTGAAGGACCGGACCGTTCTGTGTATCGGCCTCGGAACGGGCGGAGCCCATGTCGCGGTCGAACTGGCCAAGTCCGGCGTGGGGCATTTCATTCTTGTGGATCGAGACCGCCTGTCAGTCGGCAATGTGGTACGACATCCTGGTGGAATCTCGCAGGTGGGCCGCACCAAAGCAAATGTTACGCGCGATCTCATCCTCGAAAAAAATCCAAACGCGCAAGTTGATGTCCATATAGTCGATGTCGGTTTTGACAACCGCGGGACGATGGGCGGCCTTGTGCAAGCGGCCGACCTTGTCATCTGCGGAACGGACAACCGCCAAAGCAAATTGCTGATCAACGAGCTTTGCGTGTCGGCAAACAAGCCGGCCGTCTACGGGGGCGCATTCCGCCGGGCCTATGGCGGGCAAATTTTGCGTGTCCGGCCGAAGCATTCCCCATGCCAACAGTGTTTTGTTTCCGCGCTGCCGGATGAAGCATCCGACGTGGAGGTATCCTCGCAGGATGACGCGGACGCGATAGCCTACTCGGATCGGCCTGTGGCCGTGGAGCCAGGGCTCTCTTTGGATGTGCTCCCTATCGCCACGCAACTCGCCAAGCTAGCCTTGCTTGAACTTCTCGCGGACAAGTCCTCCACGCTCAATGTGCTCAAACGTGACTTCGATGCTCCTTGGTATCTCTGGCTTAACCGGCCTGAACCCGGCACGCAGTATGCCGATATGCCCCCCTTGAGCGAGAGCCGCGATGAGATGACGATCAACCGCTGGTACGGCATCTATTTTGAACGGGACGAGCAATGTCCCGTTTGTGGCGACTTCCTTGCAGGATTTGCCGCCGCATATAGCATCGACCCAGCACGGCTTCCGGCGCTACCGGAAAAGGATTGACCCGTGGAGCTTTCGGGAGACTTCGCGAAATATGTCAGCTCGTGCCAGCCTGACGATGATGCCGTGACCAGAGCCAAGAAGGCGCATGAGAAAGTCCGGGATGAGCTAAAAACGGATGAAGAGACGAAGGATGCTCACGAAGAAACGTTTCTGACGGGTTCCTACCGGCGACATACCGCCATCCACGACATCGAAGATGTGGACGTGGTCTGCATTCTTGATTTGGATATTCATGCCGAGGGATCCGAACCCGAGGTCGTTCTCAGCTGGCTTCAGGGCGTGCTGGATAAATATTACAGCGAAACGCGGCCACAAGGCCGTTCGATCGGCGTTAGTGCTAAAGGTGTGTGGCTCGACATCGTGCCGGGATCGCCCGTTTACGAAGATGGTCCACTCTGGATTCCGGATCGTGACGCCAAGGAATGGGTGCAGTCGCACCCCAAGGGACAGATCAGCGCTGCATCCGAGAAGAACAAGTCGACGGATGGTTATTACGTGCAAACTGTGAAGTTGATGAAGGCCTGGCGCGATCGGCTGCCGACCGAGAAATCAAAGCCGAAGTCCTATATCCTGGAAACGCTTGTCCACCAGACGATAGGCCAACCCACCTCGCACGCGCGGGCCGTTGTTAGTGTGCTCGAAGGAATCAACTCGTCATATGGGTTTTATCGCGGCTTGGGTACCGTGCCGTTCATCGCCGACCCGGGCTTTGCAACTGTGAACGTCGCCAAGCGCTGGAGTAGCGCCGATTTTGATGCTTTCCTCGATCAAGTGAAGTCGGCTGCGGCGACGGCACGTCAGGCGCTTGATGCAACCGATGAAGCGGAAAGCCGCAAGCTATGGCGAAAGCTTTTCGGTTCGACCTTCGGCGCGTAGGAGAAGCGAATGGCCAAAGCCCCATCCGGATCGCCCGATGATAAGGGGTCGCTCCTCTCGCCGGACGCGATGGGCGGGATCAATGCCGGGAAGGGCTTTGATTTTCAAAGCCGCTACACGGTATGCCACCTGCCAATCTGGCTGCAGGATGACTCGTTTCATCAGCTCTTCACGGAAGGCACGGGCGATATTGACATTCGTTATCTCGAGAACGGGAAATCCCGCCGCAAGCACATCCAGACGAAAGACCACGATGTCGCGCCCGCCGAATTCAAGGAGGTCATTGGGGCGTTTCGTAAGTTCAACGCAGATATGCCGGACACTTATCAGGAATTCCGGCTGGCGTGCCCAAGTCTTTCTCAGCAGATGCGACCTGTTGAAACGGGCCTTTCACGCTTCCGGAACGCCAAGCCCTTTTATGATGACGACGTTCCGGCCTTAGCTCAGACTAAGTCCGACGTTGATCAGCGCATGCGGACCGTTGGCCTCAGTGATGAGGACATCGCCTTCATCCACGAGAAAGTCTTCATTGATGTTGGGCATGGCGATCTGGCGCACGATGAGCGTGCGCTTGATCTCTTCATCGCCAGAATGCTTAGTCACCCCGAATTTGCGAGTAAGATTCGAGCGATGGTCCAGCCAGCTTACGCTGCCCTTTTGAATAAAGTCGGCGCGAGCAAGGGCGCGGTGTTGGACAAGTCGTCAATCAAAACCCTTTTGCGTTCTGCAGTCCTCGCGGACTTGTCGGCGGAAGCCAGTGTAACGCTCTGGGTTCACAACTGGACGAAGGAAGCATTCACGCCGCCTGCGGACTATGAGTTGGACTGGACACCTCTGTTCGATCGCGGGTCACGGAAGGTGCCTTCGCCCGATGCCTGGACGAACGATCTCGTACCGCAACTCGATGGCTTGCGGAAACTGATCATGGCGGCGGGCGCTGTTCGTACGATACGGCTGCGCGGAAAATGTACCCTCTCAACCGGCATTGCCATTGGCGCAACATTCCCGGCGGTTGGTAGCTGGACCTTCGAAATCTCGCAGCCGCCTGCGAAGGAGTTTTGGCGCTCGGATGCAACGCCGACGCCTGGTTACGCCTTGCAGACGGAAATCACCGAGGCGGACCCGAACGGTACGGACCTCGTTCTTGGCTTGAATATTCGTGGCGATGGCCGCCTGGATGTCATGCGATACGTTGAATCCACCGGCCAGGCGCCAAATGCTTTTGTGTTCATGTCGCCGCCGAGCCAGGGGGCGCAATCGATCGGCGGCGATGGCGACGCCGTCGCTATGGCGATGGCCGTCCGGGAGGAGCTTGGCAAGCTGTTGAAGGCTCGTCAGCTTCGTATGACGCGGTTGTTCTTTTATGGCCCCTTCGCGCTCTCGGTCTTTCTCGGTCAGCAGCTTACCTCGATCGGAAGGATCCAGCTATTCGAGTATCAAGACCCCAGTTACGTTCCAAGCTGCCTTCTGAAAACCTAACCCCGCGAATTTTGCATCCCGTCTCATGCCCGCACCGGAAAAACGACCAGAACTGATAAGGCTGCAAAAGGCTTTCGAGGAGGAGGCCGGGAAGTTTCCCGACCTCTCGTTATCGATCCTGTATTTTTCCCAAGAGGGAATTCCGACGGATCGGATATTCAGGAAGCCCAATCACCAGATTATGCTCTGGCAGTACTACGGTCAGCACGACGGCTCCGACGATGCCACCACTCGGCTGTACAACAATATGCAGGCGAGCAACTTCGTCATGGCTGGTTTAAGAGGCTGCCAGTTCTCCGCCTATGCGTTGCTGGAAGGCGAGCCAACGGCGCACTTCATTCGCATGGCTCAGCGGGCCGGCAACCTCTTTTTCGAGAAAGAGTGCGACCGGATCAAGACTCAGGCCATCGCCGATTTCACATCGAACCTTCCTCCGTCAACGACGGGCAAGCCGATATCTCGCAGTAATGCGAACCGGTTGGCGATTTGGCTCAATCATGTCCTGCATCACCTTGGGCGAACGCATCCTCGCTACCTTATGGAATCAAAGGTTGACGTTGATCCATACGCTGCCTCCCTCTCGGCGATCGATGCGATGCTTGCGACGGCGAAGCGCAAAGCACCCGCGCCGTCGGCAATTGATACACGGCGCTTTAGGGTTGCGCTTTCGTTTCCTGGGGAGCACCGTCCCTTCGCCTGCGCGGTCACCGAACATTTGAAGAGTGAACTCGGGAGCGATTCCGTGTTCTACGACAATGACTATGTCGCTGAGTTGGCGGCCAAACCTGGATGTGCTGTTAGAGCGGATTTATCACGACAACTCCGACCTGGTTGTCGTATTTCTGTGTGGTGACTACAACGTCAAAGAATGGTGCGGCCTCGAATGGCGAGCCATACGTGACATCGTCAAGCAGCGTCGCGACGCGACTGTGATGCTCCTGCGCCTCGATCAAGCAGACGTGGCGGGCTTATTTAGCATCGATGGGTACATCGATGTAACGGCTTGGTCACCGGCCCAAACCGCCGAGGCAATCGTGAAGCGTCTTCGCTCGAATGATGCCTAGCGTGGTTACGGCAGCCGCGGAAAGAGCCTTTCTATCACAGCCCGACACAGCCGAAGCGATTCAAGCGCGCCCTGCGGAAGTAAGTAAACATTCCCGTGGGCAACGTGGTTACGCAGCATCGGTATGAAGCCGAGCTGGCACGCCATCGCGCCGCTCGCCGGACGGCGAGGGCACTTCAAAATGAGCGTGCTCAAGGTAACCCTTCTCGATCGCCATTTGGAGCAACCGGCTTAGGCCCGGGCTCCTTGAGGTGTTGGGCGGAGCCGGATCTATCCGCCGGCGGAGCGGGTGTAGCCAGCCAGCTCTGCGAGCGTCGCAAATTCATACACGAACCAAGCGTAAACGAAGGCATTCCGTGCCGTATCGAATTCGCGCCGTGTCTCTTCCGGTACAGTATCAGACAACTGGATGGGCTCGATCATCGCGTGCAGATCGGCAACGGACATCGAGCGGGTCCCGCTCGGGTCTGCCAGATTGCGGAACCGCATGTCGGCGTCCAAGATGGATGAGATCGGTTTGAGCATGCTATACCTATCCGCACTTTTGCAGAGAGCCGCCACGGCGATCGGAGCCATCGCCACCGTGGTGGATCGGGTGCGCCAGATATCCGCCGACGTCGCCTCCGCTGTCGGGGAGCAGGAAGCGGCAACCCAGGAGATATCGCGTAATGTTCATCAAGCCGCGGACGGAATTCTAGACCTTTCCGACGATATCCGTAGCGTAACTCACGGCGCGGAAGTCTCGAGCATGATCGCCGGTAGGACGCGCGGGGCAGCGCGCTCGCTGGCCGACGGAGCCGATTCACTGCGGCGCGAAGTGACGACGTTTCTGGTCGAAGTCAAGAAAGCCTAACAAGCTACCGGAAAACCTGCCATTCGGTCCCGCTGCCTGTCACTATAGCTTGATCTTTCCGCTGAGGCGGCGCGCGGTGCTCGATCGCTCCAACCGGTGCGCTGGCGCCAAAAACTGATGGGTAACTTTCGCAACGGAGGCTAACACTACTTTGGCAGATTCGTCAGGTTAGCGAGCCTGTTAGGATTCCCGAATCGATTTTTCAATGATTCATAGGGGGTCGGCTTTGGAGGGCCGACCATGGGGAACGCGACGTCGGATTGGGAAGACCAGCTCGAGCGTTGGCTGAAGCCATTCCTGGATCGCTTGGGTCACAAGGCCCGGCGGCGGATGTGTCCGCGTTACATTGCGGGGCTGATCGGCCCTGGTGAGCGCAAGAGCATTCAACCGATGGCGGAGCGCTTTGCAGCGGGCGATTACGATCAGCTGCACCATTTCATCGCTGATGGCGTCTGGGATGCGACACCGCTGGAGACACAGCTGCTCAAGGAGGCCGACCAGCTCGTCGGCGGCGATGATGCGGTGCTGGTTATCGACGACACCGCAATGCCGAAGAAGGGCGAACACTCGGTCGGTGTCGCGGCTCAATATGCCTCGGCTCTTGGCAAAACGGCAAATTGCCAAACGTTGGTGTCGCTGACGCTTGCGCGCGGTGAAGTGCCGGTGATGATCGCATTGCGTCTCTTCGTACCCGAGAGCTGGACGAGCGATGTCGCACGGTTGAAGCGCGCCGGCGTACCGGTCGAATACCGAACGCCACGGTCCAAGCCAGAGATCGCTTTGGCGGAGATCGATCGCGCGATGGCAGCCGGCGTGCGCTTCGGTTGTGTGCTGGCGGACGCGGGATACGGCCACAGTGCGCCGTTTCGACAAGGGCTCACGGCACGCGGGCTGGCGTGGGCCGTTGGCATCCCGCGTCACCTCAAGGTGTACCCGGTCGGCGTCAAGCTTATCTGGCCGGTTGCGATGCGCGGGCGTCCCCGCAAGCGGTCGATTCCGGATATCCTGTCGCGCCCGTCCGAAGACATGCTCGCCGACGCCAAGTGGAAAAATGTGAGTTGGCGAACGGGGACCAAAGGCCGATTGAAAGCCCGTTTTGCTGCGGTTCGGGTGCGGATCGCCGATGGACCTCCCCAGCGGATCAAGGACAAAGGCCAGCAGCATCTTCCCGGCGAGGAGGCTTGGCTGATCGGCGAACACAGGACATCAGGGGAAAAGAAATACTATCTCGCCAACCTGCCCGCCGCGACAGATCTGCGCACATTAGCCGCCGCCATCAAGGCGCGATGGATATGCGAACAGGCGCATCAGCAGTTGAAAGAGGAGCTCGGGCTTGATCACTTCGAGGGGCGGTCCTGGCAAGGCCTGCATCGTCACGCGCTGATGACCATGATCGCCTACGCCTTCCTACAACACCGTCGCCTCGCCCAGGCGGGGCGGAAAAAAAAGAATCAACGGACCGCCGCCGCAGCCAAGCTTGCCGGCGGTACGCCACGCCATCATCGATCTCATCCTTCGACCGTCAGCTCAGCGATGCCCCTACTGCCGAAAACGAATCCGTGAAAAGCTGCAACTCAATCTGCCAAAGTAGTGCTAACCCAGGTAAACGATTTCAGGCGCGCAGAGTGAGAAGCCGGTGGTACGTTGCGAGACTTGTTCGAGCATAACGACTCATCGACCGACACTCGCGTCTCAGGCAAACAGGGATAGCGCTCAGCTATCAATTTGAGAAAATTGGCGAGCGCGGCGTTTTCGTTATCTTTGCGAAAAGCAGCCGAAAAACCGAGGCCGCTCGGACCCGTCCCATCCCGTAGCTCCCGATAGATCAGCCCCGAGATGTTTGGCAAACGTCCGACTTCAGCACCATGGACGAGCGGGGCCTGCTCGGGGAAAGCGGGCTTATTGCCAGCGACTTTGCCACAATTGGACGAAACGTCCGTGAACAAACGGCACGGAAGTGGCCGCCAGCAGGAAAAATCAACAACTTAGACAATGTTCATTGCGTTCGGGACGCAAAAGCCGCCCCTTCATACAGCCACGACAAGCGACTGTCGGTATCGGGGGTTGCCCCCCGCGACTCGAACCCCCCGACACTCGGCTCTGTCGAAAGTGCGCGCGCGAGCGTCTGCTCACTTGGCTGCGCGCGCCTCCGTTGCCTCTTATCTTCGGAGTTGATCCGTCCTGCGACGGCTGCCTCCAAGCGGCGCGACAGGTCTTCTTGCGCTCTTCGTAAGTTCTACTTCTGCCGACGGTCAGTCGCCAAGAATGCCTGTGTAAGAGCGCCTACCGCAGCCGTAGCTGCTGCCCATACGTTCCAATACACCGCCTCTAGTTGTGCACCTTTCGACAAATTCGGATGAGACAACGCGGCGGATGCTAGCCAGAAACCGCCGGAAGCCAGCCAAACAAGAGCGCTTAGAACTTTTACGCCTCGTCTAAACGTACCGTCATCCTCCATTGCGTTCAATTTCTTCGCACGTTCGTCATTCGAGAGTCGAATCGCACGCAAAGCAACGTCGAATCGAAGCGAACGCAACTCCATTGATCCTGGTCGCATGGCGATTGTGTCGACACGGATGTCGTCGTGGACAGACCAGCGAGTGGGGCGAGATCTTTTTTGCGGCGTGTGCCCCTGTTGTGCCCCAAACTTTTGGGGGCACATCCTGAGGGAAAGAAGCTGCTAAGTCATTGGAGAGAGGGGATTATTGGTGGGCGCACAAGGGATCGAACCTTGGACCTCTCCCGTGTGAAGGGAACGCTCTCCCGCTGAGCTATGCGCCCGGGACCATGATGCGGGTCGCCTCAAATCGGCCGACTGGCGCATTCGTTGGAGCCCGCGATTTAGAAGTGCGGGCTTAAGGTGTCAAGTTTTCAGGCGCCCTGGCCCCTGAATTCCTTCGGTAGATTGCGAAAATCGTTGCCGAAATCGCGATTTCGGACGCTTCACGCGCCCTGCTGGCGGGCGCGGGAGGCGTGGGCCTGCAGCGCGCGGATGCGTTCGGCGAGCGTCCCGCCGCCCTCGGGCGGGGTGACGGCAGCGGCGCCATTGGTCGGGGCGTCGTTGGCCGGGCGCGGGGCGGGCTTTGGCGCCGCGCCCGCCTCGGCCGCGAGCAGCGCCTCGATCGGTGAGTTCGGGCCTTCGAGCTGCATCGCGAGCTTTGCCACCTCGGCGGCGATGTCGTTGATGCGCTCGCGCAGCAGCGCGTTCTCCATGCGCTCGGTCGCCCAGGAGCTTTCGGCCTGGCTCTGGATCGCGTTGATGTCCCGCTGCAGCTTGGCGCGCTCGTCGCGTGCGAGGCGCAACTGCTCCTCGACCGCGGCCTTCTCGCCGCGCAGCCGCTCGAGCATCGGCGAGCCGCCGCCACCGCTCAGGGCTGCGACCTCGACGCGCAGATCCTTGATGGTGCGCTCGGACGCCTCGTTGGCCTGGCGGAGCTGGTTGTTCTCGTAGTCGCGCTCGGCGAGCAGCTTGCCTTGCGTGGCGAGCCGTCCCTCCAGGTCGGTGACGCGGCCCGACAGCATCTCGGCTTCCTTGACCTGCACGATGAGCTGGCGGTCGAGATCGGTGACGCGCTGGCTCAGATTCTCGACCCGGCCGCGCGCATCGCCAAGCTCGCGCGAGGCGGTCTCCGACTCGCTGCGCTCCTGCGTCAGCCGCGCCTGGGTTGCCGCGAACTCCTTCTCGGCGTCGCCGACGCGGTTCTTCAATAGGTCGATCTGCGCACGCACCGCGACCAGCTCGACCTGGCGGCTGTCCGCCATCATCGAGCGGTCGGACAATTCGGCATTGATCTTCGCAAGCTCGTTTTGCTTGTCGGAGAGCGCCAGTTCGGCGCCGCGCAACGCTTCGGTCTTGGTGTTGAATTCCTCTTCGGTGGCGCGGAGCTGCTCCTTCACCGCCTTCTCGCGCGCTTCGAGTGCGAAGATCGTGGCGTTCTTCTCGCCGAGCTCGATCTTCATGCGGTTGATGGCGTCGCTCTTCTTGCCGAGCTCGGCGAGCTGGCTCGTGGTTTTGTTCTTGAGCTGGTCGACGCTCATCTCGAGCCGCCGCGCCGACATCGCGAATTCGGCGCGCAACTGGTCCTTGTCGGCCTGGATCTCCGCCATCGACAGCGGCGTTGCGGCCTCCAGCCGCCGCGTGGTCAGGCGCACCGCGCGGTTATGCACCAGCGGCACGATCGCGAGCCCGCACAGCATCGACAGCAGGAAACCGATCGCCAGGTACATGATCGGTTCGACCATGGGGCAGAACTCCCGAAAACAAGGAAAAATTTACCAAACACAATGCCATGGCGGGCCGGCCAAAAGCCAGCCCCGGCCGCCGTTAACGTTGATCCGTAACCAGGGAAATAGCATAGCGTTTTCGAGCGAAGTGGGGCCCGGTTCGCGTGAAGAAAACGCGTTAAAACAAGACTACCCCGTCAGAACGGGTTCCAGGTCGCGCGCGGCGTGTACTTCAGGTAGCCGATATTGGCTCCGAGCCGCAGACCGATGCCCGAGCGGATCGGCACCAGCACGATGTTGTTGGCAGTCAGTGCCGTCATGCCGAAGCCGCCGATGATATAGGCGGAGCCGTCGATGCCGGCGAAGCGCTGGTAGATCGCGTTGGTGGCGGGCAGATTGTAGACCAGCGTCATGGTGCGCGCGCCGTCGCCGCCCCAGTCGAAGCCGAGCGAGGGACCCTGCCAGTAGACGCGCAAGTCGCCCGCATTCTTGGTGTAGAGCGTGCCTTCGCCGTAGCGCAGGCCGGCAACGAAGGCGCCGGAGCCTTCCTCACCGAGGATATAGCCGTTCGGCAGGCCCCATTGGCTGACCGCCTTCTCGATGATCGAGGCAAGCCCGCGCGAGACGTTGCCGAAGAAGCGATGGCCGGCGCCCACGAGCTCGTCCGGCCCGTAGGTGTTGGGCGTCGGGGTCCGCTGCGGCGGCGGCAGGTTCGGCGGCGGAGCCTGCTGCGCGGAAGCTGGCACGATCCAACCCACCATCGCGGCAAGCGCGAGCGCGGCGAAGCGTGATGCGAAAGTCATAAAACTACCCCTGGTATCGATTCCGGACGCTTCTTTAACCTGACGCCAACAGGCGCGGCCCTAGGTTGCGCCGACTGTCCCCTCGACTCGGATGTTATCCGTAGCAACTATGACGGCACAACGGCAGGAAATCAGTCCTTCGCGCCCCGGATTCGCCTTGATCTGCCTGCTGGCGGGCATTTGGCTCGCGATCGGGGCGGTCGCCCAGGCCGCCACGACCGAGCGGATCGTCGTCAACCGCTTCTCCGGCGTCGCCATCGAGGGGTTTGACCCCGTGGCCTATTTCGTCGTCCACGAGCCCGCCCAAGGCAACGCCGAGTTCGAGGCGAACCTGTGGGGCGCGGTCTGGCGGTTCCAGAACGAGGGCAACCGGGCCTCCTTCCTGGCCCATCCCGAGGTCTACGGCCCGCAATTCGGAGGTTACGACCCCGTGGACGTCGCCCGCGGCGTCACCATTGCCGGCAATCCCCGGTTTTTCGTGATCGCGGCCGAACGGCTCTATCTGTTCAGCCGGGAGGACAACCGCGACGCCTTCGCCGGCAACCCCGAGCGCTTCCTGCATGAGGCGAACAAACGCTGGGCCGGGCTGCTGGAGCAGCTCAGTCAGTAGGGACCTACCGCCTTGGGTATTGCCTTGGGATCGCCCCAGGCGATGAACTCCGGCACGATGAAATCGCCCTTTCGCTGGCCGAATTGGATCTCGCCGCCCTCGCTGTCGGTGACCCGGCCGCCGGCCGCGGTGACCACCGCGCAGCCGGCCCCGACGTCCCATTCCGAGGTCGGGCCGAGGCGCGGGTAGATGTCGGCGGTGCCCTCGGCGATGCGGCCGAACTTGACTGCCGAGCCCAGCGTGCGCCTGACCGCCCCCGGCCGTTCGGCGATGAACGCCTCGCTCCTGGCGTCGCCATGCGAGCGGCTGACCGCCGCAACCCAGGGCTCGCCAGGCTTTGGCATTGCGCGGGTGTGGATCGGCTCGGCCGGACCGGTGACGGCGCCGTCGATGCGCAGTCGCTCCGCGCCATGCCCGACCACGCCGCGCCAGAGCAGCCCGAGCGCCGGCGCGCTGACGATGCCCAGGAGTGGCACGCCGCCTGTGACGAGCGCGACATTGACGGTGAACTCATCCCGGCCGGCGACGAACTCCTTGGTGCCATCAAGGGGATCGATCAGGAAGAAACTGTCGCGAAACGGTGGCGTCGCAAGCTGGGTCCGCTCCTCCGACAGCGTCGGCACGTCGGGCACCAGCATCGCAAGCCCTTCGCCGATGATGCGGTCGGCGGCAAGGTCGGCTTCCGTCACGGGCGAGCCATCCTGCTTGCCGTCGATCTGCATCGCCGCGCGGTTGACGGCGAGGATCGCCGTACCCGCCCTGACCACCAGCGCCGTCAGCGGCTCTATCAGGCCGCACGCGGCCTTGCCGTCCATCACCCGCATCACCTGCATGCCTCATTCATCGGCAAATCTCGTCATCCCGCCGGTTTGATTCGCGAGCGCTCCTTATGGCCGCTTCGAGCCTATCGCAAGCGCTAGCTGCCATGGCTAGCTGTCATGGGCTTGCGAATGTTAGAAGCCGAGCCACCCCGAAAGCATGCGTGATTCGCCGCGTCCGCGCCGTGTAATTTCCAGGAACCATTTATGTCTGGCACCTCGTCACCCGGTACCGCTACTGCTCCCGATATGCTCGAACTCGCCGCGCTGTTGTGCTCGCGGGTCTGCCACGATCTCATCAGCCCTGTCGGCGCCATCGTCAACGGGCTGGAGGTGCTCGATGACGATCCCAAGCCCGAGGACCGCGAATTCGCCCTCGATCTGATCCGCAAGAGCGCCAAGACCGCGTCCGCCCGGTTGCAGTTCTGCCGTCTCGCCTTCGGCGCGGCCGGCTCGGCCGGCGCGCAGATCGATCTCGGCGACGCGCAGACCATGGCGCGCGGTCACATCGAGGACGGCAAGTGCACCATCACTTGGAATCTGCCGCGGCTCCTGTTGCCGAAGAATCGCGTCAAGCTTTTGCTCAACATGCTCGTCATTGCGCAGCACACGATTCCGCGCGGCGGCTCGCTGACGGTCGATCCCGTCGGCGAGGGCGAGACGATGAGCTTTCGCATCACCGCGTCCGGCCACAATGCGCGCCTGCCGCAGAACATCGCCGAACTCCTCAGCGGCGAGCGCGGACCCGCGGCCGATGCACACGCCATTCAGCCATATTACACACGGCTGCTTGCGCAAGCATGCGGGCTCACCGTGAAGCTCGCGCCCGAGGGCGAGGCGATCATCGTTAGCGCTTCGTAAACGCGCGTTTCTTCGCGGGTTAATCAAAGCTTACCAAGGCGCTTCGATTTGATCGGAGCGCCTTATCTCTTTGTTGGTCCCGTTCTTTTGCACATACTCAACCATTATTAAACGCTTTGCGGTGAAGCTGGCCCCATTCTGAAAGGCGCATCACGACCTCATGCGCCCTCCCTGTATGAAGGCCTGTTTTCATGGATGATCTGTTGCGGGAGTTTTTGACGGAGACCAGTGAGAGCCTGGACACCGTGGACAACCAGCTGGTGAAGTTCGAGCAGGAGCCGAACAACGCCAAGATCCTGGATAACATCTTCCGCCTGGTTCACACCATCAAGGGGACCTGCGGCTTTCTGGGCCTGCCGCGGCTGGAAGCGCTTGCGCATGCCGGCGAGACGCTGATGGGCAAATTCCGCGACGGCATGCCGGTGACCGCGGAAGCGGTGACGGTGATTTTGTCGTCGATCGACCGCATCAAGGAGATTCTGGCCGGGCTGGAAGCGACCGAAGCCGAGCCTGAAGGTGCCGACCGCGACCTGATCGAGAAGCTGGAAGTGATGGTCGAGCAGGGCATGGCGGCCATGGCCGCTGGCACCGCTGCTCCTGTTGCTGACGCCCCGCCGCTTGCGCCGGAGATGCCGGCCGCCGGCGAGGCCAAGGGCAAGGAGATGACCCAGGGCTCGCTGGTCGACCAGACGCTGGAGCGTCCGCTGCGTCCGGGCGAAGTGTCGCTCGACGAGCTCGAGCGCGCCTTCCGCGAGACCGCGATCGAAGTGCCCGCACCTGTTGCCAAGGTCGAGGTGAAGGCCGCGCCCGCCACGGAGGCGCCGGCGCCCGCCGCCAAAGACGCTGCCAAGGACACAGCCAAGGACACCAAGGCGCTCAGGGAGAGGGCCGCCGCCAAGAAGTCGATGGCCGACGAGACCCTCGTCGAGGGCGACCGCGTCGCCAACCAGTCGATCCGCGTCAACGTGGATACGCTGGAGCACCTCATGACCATGGTCTCCGAGCTGGTGCTGACCCGCAACCAGCTGCTTGAGATCTCCCGCCGCAACGAGGACACCGAGTTCAAGGTGCCGTTGCAGCGCCTCTCCAACGTCACCGCCGAGCTGCAGGAAGGCGTCATGAAGACGCGCATGCAGCCGATCGGCAATGCCTGGCAAAAACTGCCCCGCATCGTCCGCGACCTCTCATCCGAACTCGGCAAGCAGATCGAGCTCGAGATGCACGGCGCCGACACCGAGCTCGACCGCCAGGTGCTCGACCTGATCAAGGATCCCCTGACCCACATGGTGCGCAACTCCGCCGACCATGGGTTGGAGACCCCGGCCGAGCGGCTGGCCGCCGGCAAGGGCGAGCAGGGCACCATCCGCCTGTCCGCCTATCACGAGGGCGGCCACATCATCATCTGCATCGCCGACAACGGCCGCGGCCTCAACACCGAGAAGATCAGGGCCAAGGCGCTCTCCTCCGGTCTCGTCAGCGAGGCCGAGCTCGAGAAGATGAGCGAAGCCCAGGTTCACAAGTTCATCTTTGCACCGGGCTTCTCGACCGCGGCGGCGATCACCTCGGTGTCGGGGCGCGGCGTCGGCATGGACGTGGTGCGCACCAATATCGACCAGATCGGCGGCACCATCGACATCAAGAGCGTGGCCGGCGAGGGCTCCTCCGTCACCATCAAGATCCCGCTGACCCTGGCGATCGTCTCGGCCCTGATCGTGGAGGCCGCCGGCGACCGTTTTGCGATCCCGCAGCTCTCGGTGGTCGAGCTGGTGCGGGCCCGCGCCAACTCCGAGCACCGCATCGAGCGCATCAAGGACACCGCGGTGCTGCGCTTGCGCAACAAGCTGCTGCCGCTGATCCACCTCAAGAAGCTGCTCAAGATCGACGATGGCGCGGCCTCCGATCCCGAGAACGGCTTCATCGTGGTGACGCAGGTCGGCAGCCAGACCTTTGGCATCGTCGTCGACGGCGTGTTCCACACCGAAGAAATCGTCGTCAAGCCGATGTCGACCAAGCTGCGTCACATCGACATGTTCTCCGGCAACACCATTTTGGGCGATGGCGCCGTCATCATGATCATCGACCCCAACGGCATTGCCAAGGCGCTCGGCGCCTCCGGCTCCTCGGCCCATGACATGGCCGACGAGAACGCCGCCCATCACATCGGCAACGGCGAGCAGACCACCTCGCTGCTGGTGTTCCGCGCCGGCTCGAGCCAGCCTAAGGCGGTACCGCTCGGCCTCGTCACCCGTCTGGAGGAGCTGCCCGCCGACAAGATCGAGTTCAGTAACGGCCGCTACATGGTGCAGTACCGCGAGCAGCTGATGCCGCTGGTGGCCATGGACGGCGTCACCATCGCCGCCCAGGGCGCGCAGCCGATCCTGGTGTTTGCCGATGACGGCCGCTCCATGGGCCTCGTGGTCGACGAGATCATCGACATCGTCGAGGAGCGGCTCAACATCGAGGTCGGCGGCTCAGGCGCAGGCATTTTGGGCTCGGCCGTGATCAAGGGCCAGGCCACCGAGGTGATCGACGTCGGCCACTTCCTGCCGATGGCCTTTGCCGACTGGTTCACCCGCAAGGAGATGAAGCCGTCGCTGGCCTCGCAGTCGGTGCTGCTGGTCGACGACAGCGCCTTCTTCCGCAACATGCTGGCGCCGGTGCTCAAAGCCGCCGGCTACCGGGTCCGCACCGCGCCGACCGCGCAGGAGGGCCTCGCCGCGCTGCGTTCGCAAAGCTTCGACGTGGTGCTGACCGACATCGAGATGCCCGACATGAACGGGTTCGAGTTCGCGGAAGTTATCCGCGCCGACCACAATCTCACCGCGATGCCGATCATCGGGCTCTCGTCGCTGGTGTCGCCGGCGGCGATCGAGCGCGGTCGTCAGGCCGGCTTCCACGACTATGTCGCCAAGTTCGACCGTCCCGGCCTGATCGCGGCGCTGAAGGAGCAGACCGCGACCGCGGCCGGCGCCTCCGAGCTCAGCCGGGCTGCGGCCTGACTACGGATAGGGACCAGGGAACATTCCAATGAGCAGCAAGACCCAATCCGCCGAAGGCGCCATGGTCGAATACGTCACCGCGATGATCGGCGGGCAGTTGTTCGGCCTGCCGATCTCCCGCGTCCAGGACGTGTTCATGCCGGAGCGCGTCACCCGCGTGCCGTTGTCCTCGCGCGAGATCGCGGGCGTGTTGAACCTGCGCGGCCGCATCGTCACCGTGGTCGACATGCGCGCCCGGCTCGGCCTGCCGAGGCCGGAGGACGGCAAGATCCCGATGGCGGTCGGCGTCGACCTGCGCGGCGAATCCTACGGCCTCATGATCGACCAGATCGGCGAGGTGCTGCGCCTGCCCGAGGACGGCAAGGAGGAAAACCCCGTCAACCTCGACCCCCGCATGGCCAAGCTCGCAGGCGGCGTCCACCGCCTCGACGGCCAGCTCATGGTCGTCCTCGACGTCGATCGCGTCCTCGAACTCGCGCCGGAAATGCTGGCGGCCTGAGCAGACGGCGGTCGGCGACGATCGCTTCGCAATTTGGAAGTGTCCCGTTTGGGATAGGAAATAGAGGCTCACATGAGAACTTGTCTCGTCGTTGATGATTCCAGCGTCATCCGCAAGGTTGCGCGCCGGATCCTGGAAGGCCTGGATTTCCAGATTCTTGAAGCCGAGGATGGCGAGAAGGCGCTGGAAGCCTGCAAGCGCGGATTGCCCGACGCGGTGCTGCTCGACTGGAACATGCCGATCATGGATGGCTACGAATTCCTCGGCCATCTGCGCCGCATGCCCGGCGGCGACCAGCCCAAGGTGGTGTTCTGCACCACCGAGAACGACGTCGCCCACATCGCGCGCGCGCTGCATGCGGGCGCCAATGAGTACATCATGAAGCCGTTCGACAAGGACATCGTGACGGCGAAGTTCCAGGAAGTGGGACTGATCTAAGTTCGCGTTCCACTCCGGAGGCTGAACGGTCTTCGGCGTTCGTTTCGAGTAACCGTTTCAGTCCTAGTTGGTGAGTAATGAGTGTTGCGTTTGCAGGGAGTTCGTCGGTGAGCCCGTCGCGTGAAGGGCCGCTGCGTGTCATGATCGTCGACGACAGTGTCGTCATCCGCGGTCTGATCTCGCGCTGGATCGGCGCCGAGCACGACATGGAGGTCGCGGCTTCCTTGCGCACCGGGCTTGAGGCGGTCAACCAGCTCGAACGCATCAACCCAGACGTCGCCGTACTCGACATCGAAATGCCCGAGCTGGACGGTCTGTCGGCGCTGCCGCAATTGCTCGCCAAGAAGCGCGACCTCGTCATCATCATGGCTTCCACGCTGACCCGCCGCAACGCGGAGATCAGCTTCAAGGCGCTCTCGCTCGGTGCCGCCGACTACATTCCGAAGCCGGAGTCGACGCGCGAGGCATCCGCCGCCGATATCTTCCACCACGACCTGATCCAGAAGATCCGCCATCTCGGCGCGCGGCTCCGCAGGAAGCCGGCGGTATCCAGCCCGCCGCTGGCTCCTGCGAGCCCGCCGCCGGTTGCGCGCGAGCCGGCCGCGCGTCCCGCATCGCCGGCGCCGGTCGCACCGGCCGCCTCCGCGCTGTCACTGGTCAAGCGCTCCTTCTCGGCGCAGGCGCCGAAGGTGCTCCTGATCGGCTCCTCGACCGGCGGTCCGCAGGCGCTGATGACGCTGGTGACCGAGCTTGGTCCGGTGATCGACCGCTTCCCGGTGCTGATCACCCAGCACATGCCGCCGACCTTCACCACGATTCTCGCCGAGCATCTGGCGCGCTCGAGCCGCCGTCCCGCGCATGAAGGCATCGACGGCGAGACCGTGAAGCCCGGCCATATCTATCTCGCGCCGGGCGGCAAGCACATGCGCGTGGTGCGCTCCGGCGCCGACATCGCGATCGCGCTCGACGACGGTCCGGCCGTCAATTTCTGCAAGCCCGCGGTCGACCCGCTCTTCACCTCGGCCATCGACATCTGGCATGGCGGCATCTTGGCCGTGATCCTGACCGGCATGGGCTCGGACGGCATGCGCGGCGGCAAGGACATTGTCGCCGCCGGCGGTAGCGTCATCGCGCAGGACGAAGCCACCAGCGTCGTGTGGGGCATGCCGGGCGCGGCTGCCAATGCCGGCATCTGTGCCGCGATCCTGCCGCTCAATCAGATCGGATCCAAAGTCAATCGCCTGTTTGCTGGAGATCGTTCGTGACGCCGTTGGACTATGAGTATCTGCGTAAGTTCCTGAAAGAGCGTTCCGGTCTCGATCTCTCCGCCGACAAGCAATATCTGGTCGAGAGCCGCTTGCTGCCGCTCGCCCGCAAGGAGGGTCTCGGTGGCATCCCCGACCTCGTGCAGAAGATCAAGGGCGGCAACGGCAAGCTCACAACCGACGTGGTCGAGGCGATGACCACCAACGAGACCTTTTTCTTCCGCGACAAGGTCCCGTTCGACCATCTGCGTGATACGATTCTGCCTGGACTGATCCAGGCGCGCGCCGCGCGCAAGTCGCTGCGCATCTGGTCGGCGGCGTCGTCGACGGGGCAGGAGCCCTATTCGATCGCGATGTGCCTGAAGGAGAAGGCCGCGTCTCTCGCCGGCTGGCGCATCGAGATCGTCGCCACGGATCTTTCGCAGGAGGTGCTGGAGAAATCCAAGGCCGGCGTCTACAGCCAGTTCGAAGTGCAGCGCGGCCTGCCGATCCAGTTGCTGGTGAAATATTTTACGCAGTCCGGCGACATCTGGCAGCTCAATGCGGACGTCCGCTCGATGGTGCAGTTCCGGCAGCTCAACCTGCTTCAGGACTTCTCTCATCTGGGCACGTTCGACGTGATCTTCTGCCGCAATGTGCTGATCTATTTCGACCAGGACACCAAGGGCGTAATCTTCGAGCGTCTGGCCAAGTGTATGGAAGCGGATGGCACGCTGCTGCTTGGTGCTGCCGAATCCGTCGTCGGCATCACCGACGCCTTCCGCCCCGTCGCCGACCGCCGCGGCCTCTACCAGATCAACCCGGTCCGCGGCGTACGCCCCACCGGCGCGCCGCTGTTCTCGGGCATGAAGATCGCCGCGGCGCGCTAGGCTCTCCCTCCGTCATTCCGGGGCGGCGCGTCAGCGCCGAGCCCGGAATCTATACCCACAGGCCGTTGATGCGGGCAGGCTGACGCAGCCGGGCCATTCCATCTGCCTGGGGTTATGGATTCCGGGCTCGCCCGCCTTGCGAGCGCCCCGGAATGACTAGGTCACAAAATCGCATGCGGTAAAAACCGCGAGCCGTTACCGGTGATCGGACTCTCGTCCTCGCGGATCGACAGCCCGCAAGCCTCATGATTCACGAGCCAGCTCCCCACCACGGCATAGTTGCCGGAGAAGTTCGGCAGCGGCGACAGCGCCTGGCGCACGAAACCTTCGGCGCCGTAGGGGCCGGCCTGCTCATCGAGCGAGTGGCCGCCCGAGACCAGCGTCACATTGGCGCCCTCGCGTGACAGCAGCGGCTTGCGGACATAGGAGCTGCCGAGCTCGGCGGCACGCGGATCGTCCTCGAAGAATGCCGGCAGCAGATTGGGATGGTTCGGGAAGGCCTCCCAGAGCAGCGGCAGAATGCCCTTGTTGGAGAGCACGGCCTTCCACGCTGGCTCGATCCAGCGCGTCGATGCCGCGCGGAGCTTGGAGCCAAAGGCGTCGTGGAACATCCACTCCCACGGATAGAGCTTGAAGACGCGCGCGATGTCGCGATCGTCGAGGTCGACGAAGCCTCCGCCATCCTCGCGCCAGCCGATGTCCTCGATGTCGAGCAGCGTCGTCGATAGCCCCGCCTGCCGCGCGGTGTCCTCGAGATAGGCGAGGGTGCCGGCATCCTCGTCATTGCCGGTCGTGCCGGTGAGGTGCAGATGCTCGCCGCCGGCAATATCCTTCCAGGCCTCGATCAACCGCTCGTGGATCGAGTTGAACTGATCGGCGCGCACCGGGATGATGCGGCGCTCGATCGCCTGCTCGAGCCAGGTCCATTGAAAGACCGCGGCTTCGAAGATCGATGTCGGTGTATCGGCATTGTACTCGAGCAGCTTTGCGGGACCGTTGCCGTCGAATTTCAGGTCGAGACGGCCGTAGAGGCTGCGGTCGTCGCGCTCCCAGCTCTCGGCAATCAGATCCCAGAACGCGTCGGGGATCTTCAGGCGGCGCAGATGGTGCTCGTCCTTGACGATGCGGCCGGCGAGCTCGAGGCACATCGCATCGATCTCGCCGGTTGGCGTCTCGATGCCGTGCTCGATTTCGTTGAGCGTGAAGGCGTAATAGGCCCTCTCGTCCCAATAGCGCTCGCCGTCGATGGTGTGGAAATCGAAGCCGCATTGTTCGGCGGTGGCCCGCCAGTCGTTCCGCTCGGGGCAGGTGATGCGCCGCATGCGCTAGCCGCCACCGTGACCGTGGCCACCATGTCCGTGTCCGTGCACGCGATGCAGCGTGCCGCCAAAACCACCATAGGTCGGACGACAATAGGGCCTACCGTCAATGCCGGGAACGGCCGTGAGCCCGGGTCCGCAAACGGGCTCGCGCTTGACGAATCCCATCGAGACCGCGCTGACCGCGGCACTACCCATCATGGTGAGCAAGACCCTACGTGAGCGTTTCATGCGGCGGCCTCCTCCTCGGTCTTACTTAAGCAGACTGACCATGCGCGGTGAATTCACGGCTTCGCGCCTCAGCCGCCGCCGGAGAAGCCGAAGCCATGCGCGAAGGAGCCGAAGCCGCCCCGCGTCACGCCGCCCGAGCCGCTGTCGGATGAACCGGACGAGGAATGGCTCGATGAGTCACTGCTGTAGTAGCTCGAGCGCGATGACCAGTGCGAGGAGCCGCCGCCGCTGGACGAGCTACGGCTGGAGCAGGTGGTCGAGGATTGCGCCGGCGCGGCCATCCCGGGCGAGGATGGCTCGCAGTTCTGGTTCGGCATCAGCATGAAGGCCGTGGTGCCGACGGCGATCGTGCCCATCACCAGCAGCGCAACATGGCCGGAGCGCTTGGTCGGCTCTTTCGGCGGCAGCGGCAACGGCAGGGGCGCGGGCAGCCGCGGCCGCCGCTTGCCAAAATTCTTGTTGGGGGGCTTCTCGGCCATGTCAGTAGATCATGCAGGCGGCGTTCAGGAGGCCTGCGGCGAGCGAGGAAAGTCCGAGCCAGATCGCGGGCGCAAGCTCGCCGGCCGCGATCCGTTCAGACAGGTTCGGCACCGGAACGCGCACCAGATAGAACACGATGACCTGGACGACCAGGGCGATGAACGCCCAGATCAGGCAGTCCAGCACATTGGCCGCATGCGCGATGGCGCTGACCAGCGGGGCCACGAAGCCGAGCAGGCTGAGGCCGAGCGCGATGGCCGCGGCCGGGTCGTTGTCGCGGATCAGCTGAAACTCGTTGTGCGGCGTGATGCGGGTGTAGACGAACAGATACGCCACGATCGCGACCAGCCCGGTGCAGAAATAGACCAGAAAGGCGGGCAGCCCCGCGAGCGATTGCAGAATCATCGTTCCCCCATTGCCGGCGACCATTGGTCGGCCGGTAGAGGATAGCGGTTCAACCCTTAAGGCTTCGAACAAGCCTCCCAAAAACGAAAACCCCGCCATTTGCGGCGGGGTCCAGTCGGGAGGAGCGAGCCTCGTGAGGCTCGCGGCAGAAGGAAGCCTTAGGCCGGGATGCGCTCGTCGGCCTCGTGCGGCTCGCGCAGCACGTAGCCGCGGCCCCAGACGGTCTCGATGAAGTTGCGGCCTTCGGAGGCGTTCGCGAGCTTCTTGCGCAGCTTGCAGATGAAGACGTCGATGATCTTCAACTCGGGCTCGTCCATGCCGCCATAGAGATGGTTGAGGAACATTTCCTTGGTGAGGGTCGTGCCCTTGCGGAGCGAAAGCAGCTCCAGCATCTGATATTCCTTGCCGGTCAGATGCACGCGCTGGCCGCCGACTTCCACCGTCTTGGTGTCGAGGTTGACGACGAGGTCGCCGGTCTGGATGACCGACTGGGCGTGGCCCTTGGAGCGGCGCACGATCGCGTGGATGCGGGCCACCAGCTCGTCCTTGTGGAAGGGCTTGGTCATGTAGTCGTCGGCGCCGACGCCGAGACCCTTGACCTTGTCCTCGATGCCGGCGAGGCCGGAGAGGATCAAAATCGGTGTCTTGATCTTGGAGACCCGAAGCTGCTTGAGCACGTCGTAGCCGGACATGTCGGGCAGGTTGAGGTCGAGAAGGATAATGTCGTAATCGTATAGTTTACCGAGATCGACGCCCTCTTCCCCCAGGTCGGTCGTGTAAACGTTGAAGCTCTCAGACTTCAACATCAGCTCGATCGACTGCGCGACGGCGCTGTCATCTTCAATCAGCAAAACGCGCATGCCAGTTCCCCATAGTCGCCGCTCCGGGCGTCAGGTCGGCCGCATTCGCGGCACTCAACAAACGCCTTTGAACAACTGATTCGGATCCTGACTGGACATGGTTAACAAAGTCTGATTCCGGAACGCAAGTACCCGCGGTGCAATTTTTGTCGAATCGCCCTAAGATGTTGCGCAAGAAGCAGCTTTTGTCACCCAATCCCGTTCAAGTTCCACTTTAAGAGACGGGCCTAACCGACTCTTGCGACTCCCCTTCTTCTGAAGGGCAGAAGCTCAGTCACAAAGACAGTGACGCAATGATTAATGATGCGGGTAAACACGGAGTTAAGCGCCGTTCAGAAATATGGCGAAATTTAAGGGTTTCGCCATGAACGCTCCCTTGAAGGCAACTCTATGAAGGCTCTGGCCGAGCAGATCGGCGATATCGACGGCGTCAATATATACGGTCGCGTGGTCGGCGTGCGCGGCCTGATGGTCGAGGTCGCGGGCCCCATTCATGCGATGTCGGTTGGTGCGCGGCTCGTCATCGAGACCGGTGCCAGCCGTTCGATTCCCTGCGAGGTGATCGGCTTTTCCGGCAACAACGCTGTCGTGATGCCGTTCGCCGGACTCGAAGGCGTGCGGCGCGGCTGCAAGGCGGTGATCGCGAATGCCGCCAATCAGGTGCGGCCCAGCGCGGCCTGGCTCGGCCGTGTCGTCAACGCGCTGGGCGAGCCGATCGACGGCAAGGGGCCGTTGCCGCAGGGCCCGTCTCCGATGCCGTTCCGCAACGCGCCGCCGCCGGCGCATTCGCGGATGCGCGTGGGTGCGCCGCTCGATCTCGGCGTGCGCGCGATGAACACGTTCCTGACCTGCTGCCGCGGCCAGCGCATGGGCATCTTCGCAGGCTCCGGCGTCGGCAAGTCCGTGCTGCTCTCGATGCTCGCGCGCAACGTCGATGCCGCGGTCAGCGTCATCGGGCTGATCGGCGAACGCGGCCGCGAGGTGCAGGAATTCTTGCAGGACGATCTCGGCGAGGAAGGCCTCGCGCGGTCCGTCGTCGTCGTCGCGACCTCGGACGAGCCGGCGCTGATGCGCCGTCAGGCCGCCTATCTCACGCTCGCGGTCGCCGAATATTTCCGCGACGAGGATCAGGACGTGCTGTGCCTGATGGACTCGGTGACGCGGTTCGCCATGGCCCAGCGCGAGATCGGCCTGTCGGCCGGCGAGCCGCCGACCGCCAAGGGCTATACGCCGACCGTCTTCACCGAGCTGCCGAAGCTGTTGGAGCGCGCAGGTCCCGGCTTAAGCGTCGGCGCCATCACCGCGATCTTCACTGTGCTGGTCGATGGCGACGACCATAACGAGCCGATCGCCGACGCCGTGCGCGGCATCCTCGACGGCCACATCGTGATGCAGCGCTCGATCGCCGAGCGCGGCCGTTACCCGGCCATCAACATCCTGAAATCCGTCTCCCGCACCATGCCGAAATCGGCCGATCCCCAGTTCTGGCCGACCATCCAGAAGGCCCGGCAGGTGATGGCGACCTATGCCGACATGGAGGAGTTGATCCGGCTCGGGGCCTACCGGGCAGGCTCCAGCCCCGAGGTCGATGAGGCGATCCGGCTGCACGAGCCGCTGGAGGCCTTCCTGCGGCAGCGCAAGGACGAAAGTGCCTCGCTTGCCGACGGATACCGCCAATTGGCGCAAATCCTCAGCAATTTGGAAACGGAACGCTAACTTTGTCAGGCCATCATCCGCCCCACAGAGTAGCAAAGCCGGTCGGGCCCCAAATCGGGGATCTATGGGGGTCCGGTGTTGTCCCACGTGCAGCTAGGGGACTTCTGGGGAGTACGAGTCGATGAAGTCACGTGAAACGCTCATCCGCCTGAAGAAATTTCAGGTCGACGAGAAGCGCCGCAGGGTCGCCCAGATCGAAAGCATGATCGCTGATTTCCAGCGCATGTCGACCGATCTCGAGCGCGAAATCCTGACCGAGCAGGAGCGCGCCGGGATCAACGATCCCTCGCATTTCGCCTACCCGACCTATGCCAAGGCCGCGATCCAGCGCCGCGAGAACCTGACCCGCTCGGCCGACGAGCTCAGGGGTCAGCTCGAGGAGGCCAAGGCCGCGCTCGGCGAGGCCTTTGAGGAATTGAAGAAGGTCGAGCTCCTGGACGAGCGCGACCAGGCCCGCGAGCGCGCCGAAGAGAACGCCCGCGAACAGGCCGATCTCGACAGCATCGGCCTGATGCGCGCCCGCATGGGCGCCATCGCTTAAGAGCGCCGCAAGCCCACTAAGCTCCGCGAATTGCAAAGCCCGGACCCCAGAGGTCCGGGTTTTTGCATTTGATGTCCACAGTGTGGCCGTCCGCCCCCTTGGTGGCGGGCTTTGGCGCGCGCTATGGTAGCAAGTGACGGAGGGCCCCGCGGGAAACGCGGGGCAGGTGCGACTTCAGGTGCGGCTTGGGGGACTGAATGCTGACGCCAGCAGAGCTGGTCTGGCTGATCGCGGCGGTTGCGAAGGGCGACGAGGCGGCTTTCGAGCGCCTCTACGGCGCCACGCGCGCGAAACTCTACGGCGTCGTGCTCCGTATCTTGCGTCGACAGGATCTCGCAGAGGAGGTCGTCCAGGAGACTTACGTCAAGATCTGGAACAGCGCCGGCCAGTTCAATCCGGCTCTGTCGTCGCCGATCACGTGGATGGCGTCGATTGCCCGCAACCGTGCGATCGATCTGGTCCGCAAGAAGACAGAGTCGTCCATCGAGGATGAACCCTCCGCGATGGAAGTTGCCGCCGACAGCCCCGATCCGTTGGCGCGCCGGGAGATGACGGAGGAACTGAAGCGGCTCCTGGAATGCGTCGGCCGGCTCGAGCCGGACCGGCAGAAGCTCGTGCTTCTCGCCTATTACAACGGCTGGAGCCGCGAGCAACTGGCCGAGAAATTTGCCGCGCCGGTCAACACGGTGAAGACCTGGCTCCGGCGCAGCATGATGGATATCCGGGAGTGCCTTGGGCTTTAGGAGAACCTGGGCTTTAGGAGAACTTGGATTGTGAGTGATCTGGACTGGCATTGATGGCCTACACTGAAGACCATATCGCGCTCGCTGCAGAATATGCGCTCGGCACGCTGGATGCCGACGAGCGCGCGCAGGTCGAGACCATGATGGCGGTGGACAAGGAGTTCACCGCGATCGTGCACGCATGGGAATTCCGGCTCGGCGTGCTCAACCAGATGGTGGGCTCGGTCGAGCCGAGGCCGATCGTGTGGGAGAATATCAAGACCGCGATCGGACAGGCTGCGGCACCTCAGGAGCCGCTGGTGCTGCCGGAAGCGCCACCGCCTCCACCGCCGGTCGAACAGGTCCAGCCGGTCGAGCTGGACGCGATCCGCCAGGTCCCGATCGTCGACGATACCAACGTCGTCTATCTCGAAGGCCGCGTGAAGCGCTGGCGCAATATCGCCTCGGCCGTCGGCGCACTGGCGGCGGCGCTCCTGGTGATGCTCGCACTCCAGGTCTATCAGCCCGACGCGCTGCCGGGCGCGATCCGCCCCGCGCCGCGCATCCAGACGGTGGAGGTGAAGACGCCGGCCGCACCGCTCGCATCTGCTTCGCAATATGTCGCGCTGCTGCAGGGCCAGAGCGGCGGCCCCGCCTTCATTCTCACCATCGACGGTGCGAGCAAGAACTTTACCGTGCGCAAGGTCGGCGCGACGCCGGAGGCGGGCAAGAGCTACGAGCTCTGGCTGATCTCCGACAAGCTGCCGCGCCCGCGCTCGCTCGGCGTGATCGGGGCTGCCGATTTCACCGCACGGCCGGTGCTGTCGTCCTACGATTCCGACGTGATCAACGCCGCGACCTTTGCCGTCACCGTCGAGCCCGCCGGCGGCTCGCCCAGCGGCCAGCCGACCTCCGCGCCGGTGTTTTCCGGCAAGCTGATCGAGACCGTCCCGCCGTCCCAGCCGCAGGCACCGGCGAAAAAGTAGTTTCACGCATTTCACCCTCGTCCCGGCGAAAGGCCGGGACCCATACCGCGTGATCTATCGACATGCCTCAGGGCTAGTACCGCCCGCATAACCGAACCTTGTGGTTGTGGGTCCCGGCTTTCGCCGGGACGACATAGGGCGCCCTGTCGTCCCAGTCCATATTTTCCGTCGCCCGTGACAATCTCCGTCATTTGAACCTCTTCGCGTTTCGTTGCGTCAAATTCGCGCAATGAAGGGGCGAGAGATCATGCTGGATGCCACGCGAACACCGCGCATTTTCCACTACCAGTATACGGGCCTGCCGCGCGGGCAGGCCTTCGACGAATGGCGCGACCGGGCCTGCGGCCGTTGCGGATTGGACGTTGTGCCGAGCCGCGGCGACACGATCGAAAGCCGGCTCCAGATCAGCCTCGTCGGCAACATCACGCTCGCGATTCCGGAAGGCGCCTCAGCAAAATTCTCGCGCACCCGCGATGCGCTGTCCGATGGTTGCGATGATCTCGTGCTGATTGCCGCGCAGGCGGGCAATGTCCAGGTACAGCAGAACGGGCATGCGATCGAGCTCGCGCCGTCGCAGTTGGTGCTTGCCGACATGAGCGTTGCAGGCAGCGTCGGTCACACCGATGACGACCGCTTCACCAGCATCCGCATGCCGCGCAAGGCGCTGCTCGAGATCAATCCGCGCGTCGAAGACCGCCTTGCGCAGGTGCTCTCCGACGGTGCCGTTGCCGAGACGATTGCGCGATACCATGCGCTCGCCGCCAATCAAGGCCCATATCTCGATGCGGTCGGCCAGCGCCTCACCGCACAGCACATGGTCGATCTCGTCGGGCTCCTGCTCGGCACCGATGAAGAGCATGCCGCGCTCGCACGCGGGCGCGGCCAGGCCGCCGCGCGTCTCGATCTGATGCGCGCCGACGTGATGGCCGCGCTCGACCGCAACGATCTCAGTCTCGCCGGTGTCGCCTCGCGCTGCGGCCTGAGCCCACGCCAGGCGCAGCGCCTGTTCGAGCAGGCCGGCACGACCTTCACCGAATTCGTGCTCGAGCAACGCCTGCTGCTGGCGCGAAAACTGTTGCAGGATCCGCGCGCGCGGGCGCGCAAGATCAGCGACATCGCGCACTCGGCGGGCTTCTCCGATCTGTCTTATTTCAACCGCGCTTTCCGCAAGCGCTTCAGCGCGACGCCGTCCGACCTGCGCGACGTCAGGTAGACACGAGCGCAATCCTGCCGCGAGTAAGCGATCGGCGCACGCGCCTCGCGAAAATTTCGCGCAGTTGCGCTACCTTGTGCACGGGACCGTGCGCAAAGTCGTCGGCGACGAAACCATTTTGTCGCGTTGTGAAGACGACCTGAAACATTCACACTGTATCATCTGCGCGATTGCCAGAGCCGCGGTGCTATCAGCGGTGAATTGATTTTGCGAATTGCTCGCGGAAATTTTTCGAAGCTCGTTTTTCGACCAGATCATTGACGGTCACGCTGCCGTAGCCAGCTGCCGTAACCAGGAGGGTGTCATGGGCGGGATTCCTGTCCGGCCGTTTGCCCTGCTTGCATTTCTGATGCTGACAGCGCCGCACGCGTCGGCGCAATCCATGCAAGAGCCAACTCCAATTGCAACTCCGACCGCATCTCCAACCAATGTCGCGCTGGCAAACGGCAGCGCTTCCGCGCTCGAGCTGCGGTCTGCAAGGCCGCTCTCGCGCCGCGAGGAGGCGGCGCTGAGACCGAAGGATCGTTTCAGGGAATGCACGCACTGCCCGGAGATGATCGTCGTTCCCGACGGCGCGTTTACGATGGGCGCACATGCCGACGAGATCGGCAGCGCGGACGACGAGCGGCCGCAGCACCGGGTGGCGGTGCAGCGTTTCGGCGTCGGCCGTCATCCGGTGAGGACGGATGAATGGAAGGCTTGCGTCGCGGCGCGAGGCTGCAGCCACGAGGCGGGGCTGGTCGCGGGCCACGAAGGCGATCCCGTCGCCGGCATCCTGTGGGAGGAGGCGAGCGAATATGTGCAATGGCTGTCGCGCACCACCGGCCGGCCGTACCGGCTGTTGAGCGAGGCGGAGCGTGAATATGTCACGCGCGCCGGCACCATGACCGCATTCTGGTGGGGCGACATGGCCGATCTGCGCCAGGCTGACGCCGCAAGCGCCGATCTGATCGCCGATGTCGGGATCGTTGCCGCGATGAGCCTTGCCTCCACGCCGCAGGGTGCCAACCCGTTCGGCCTGTTCGGGGTTCATGGCGGCGTCTACGACTGGGTGGAGGATTGCTGGCATGACAATTATGTCGGTGCTCCCGCGGACGGCTCCGCCTGGATCGACGCCGATTGCCCAGGCCACGTCCTGCGCGGCGGCGCGGCCACCCGCGCGCTCCAGACCCGCCGCTCGGCTGCGCGAATCTGGTTTGGCTCCCCCAACCGCATGAGCTATATGAGCTTGCGCGTCGCGCGGACATTGGGGCGGTAGAGCGCGATCCGGTTTTCCGAAAAGATCACGCCCAAACGATGAGCCGGACGGACAGGGATGTCGCGTATCGTTGTGCTCGGAGCGGGGTTCGCGGGGCTGTGGGCGGCGATCGGGGCTGCACGCAAGCGCGATGAAGTCGGCGCAGCGGGGCGCGACGTCGAAATTCTCGTCGTCGACCGCAATCCCTATCACAACATCCGCGTCCGCAATTACGAAGTCGATCTCAGCGAAGTCGCAATCCCGCTCCGTGGGCTGCTCGATCCGGTCGGCGTGACCCATCGAATCGGCGAGGTCGAGACGATTGATCCGGCCAGGCGCCAGGTCTCGCTCGTCGGCGAAGGTGGCCAGGAGGTGCTGGCCTATGAACGCCTCGTGCTCGCGCTCGGCAGTGAAGTGCCGCGCCCCGATATTCCCGGTTTCGCGGATCACGCCTTCGACGTCGACACCTATGCGGCAGCGCTCCGGCTCGACAATCATCTCGCCTCGCTCGGCCGCAACGGGCCGGCGCCGGGGCAGAGCAACGTCGTGGTCGTCGGCGCCGGCTTCACTGGTATCGAGGTGGCGGCCGAGATGCCGGACAAGCTGCGGCGCGCCGGCATCGCCGGCAGCCACCGCATCATCCTGGTCGATCCGAACCCGGTGGTTGGGGCGACCATCGGCGACCACGCGCGTCCCGTCATCAAGGAAGCTTTGTCGTCGCTCGAGGTCGAGACGCGCCTCGGCGAACGTGTAACGGCGATCGAAGCCGCAGGCGTCAGCCTGAGCTCCGGCGAGTTCATTCCTGCGCAGACCGTGGTGTGGTGTGCCGGCATGCGGGCGAGCCCGCTTGCGGCTGGCCTGCGGGTCGAGCGCGATCGCTACGGCCGTCTCCTCGTCGATCCCTTCATGCGGGTCGCCGATCTCTCGCACGTCTTCGCCGCCGGCGACGTCGCTTCCAGCGTGGTCGACGGCCTGCATCCGACGGTGATGTCCTGCCAGTTCGCGCGCCCGATGGGTCGCTTCGCCGGCCACAACGTGGTGGCCGATCTCCTCGGCCTGCCGATGCTGCCGCTGCGGATCGACTGGTACGTCACCGTGCTCGATCTCGGCGCCTGGGGCGCGCTCTACACCGAAGGATGGGACCGCGAGGTTCGCACCAGCGGGCAGGCTGCGAAAGCGACCAAGCAGACCATCAACCACAAGCGCATCTATCCGCCGCTCACAGGCAGCAAGGAAGATTTATTCGCCGCTGCGGCGCCAACCGTGCAGGCTCCGCCGCCGACCTATGGGGCGGGGCTGGCGCCGCGGAAGCCGTAGCGCCTCATTCGATCACCTCGTCGGCGCTGGCCAGCAACGTTTGGGGCACGACGACGCCGATTTCCTGTGCCGTCTTCGCGTTGATCGACAGCTTGAAGCTCGTCGGCTGGCGGAAGGGCATCTCGGCCGGATTTTCGCCGTCCAATATCTGCGCAATCTGATCTCCGGCCTGCCGGAGCGCATCGTGCAGGTCGCGGTAATAGGCCATGAGGCCGCCTGCCACCGCAAGATCGCGAAACGGATACATCGCGGGCAGCCGCGTCCCGGCCGCGACGTCGATCAAGGCCTTGCTGTTCGAGAGGTGTTCAGGTTCATCCGACACCAAAAGAAGCTCGGCTCTTGCCGCTTCGATCTGAGCGACAGTTCGGGAATAGGCGGCGCCATTAAAGATGCTGCCAAGGTCAACATGAGTCAGCGCGAGCTTCAACAACTGCGCCGCCTCTCGCACCGCCGCAGCTTGAGGCTGCTTCCAGGCGGATGAGGATGCAAGATACACAAGCCGCGACGCATCCGGCCTTGTCTCGCGCAACAGGGATAATCGCTTGCCATGGAGGTCGATGCCCGCATCGATGGTGATGCCTGTCACGTTGCTACCGGGGCGCGCCAGACTGGCCGCGATGCCGGTGAGCAGGGGATCGCCCACGATGGTTACGATCGGGATGGTTCGCGTGGCGCCTTTCATCGCAAGCGTCATCGGATTGGCGGTGGTGAAAATGGCGTCCGGGTTGCTGCTTACGACGGTTCTGGCGATATCGGCATACCCATCCAATTGCCCTGCGCCCGAATAGCGCTCGATGACTAGATTCTGCCCCTCAACGAAACCGTGTTTGGCAAGTTGATCGTACAGCGTCAGGTAATATGAGCTGGTCTTCAGTTCCTCGATGGTGCGGCCGGGCGCGACGACTGCGATCCGGCGCTGTCGCTTCGACGGCTGGGCCTTCGCAACCGCGGGCCATGCACCAAGTGCGCCGGCGCTCCAGATGAGAAAGTCCCGCCTTCGCATCGGTTCACCCATCGTTTCGGAACGAGCCTAGCAAATACGGTTGAAGCGCGAGAGACCCCAGACATGAGAAAGCGCCCGTGGGGGGCGGGCGCTTTCTGTAGTCGACTTGGGGTTGGGGTCGTCTACATATCCACGTGGCAACTTTGGGGGGCTGGTAAAGAGCCGCGTGAATTCGTGAATTCCGTGAGATCTCCTAGCGTACCAATGACGCGTCCGAACTCGTGATCGCGACCGGCTTGCCGGCCTTGATGACGCGGGCAGTCTGGGTCAGGCCTTCGTCCGAACCCGTACGTGCCGTGAAGCCGAGGCCCGCCACTGCGATGCCAGCGATGAGCGCCACGACCACGATCTTGAGATGGGTCGAGCGATCCGCGCTGTAGATCGAGTGGTTCATGGAAGCCTCCTGCCGCCATCTACCCGAAGTAGTCGCCAGCCCGTTCAGGCAGGTTCATGCTTCCGGTGCCCAACAACTTAGTATTGGGCGGATTCGTTCCCAAGAGGCGATCACAAGGGCGTGATAGAACTTGAAAATTCGCGATCAGAAAATCGCGATTCTGAATATTTGTTAAGTTAGTTCAACCTATTAGGCCGATCATGCTGCTTCTCTGGGCAATTCGGCAGCCCGACCCCAAAAAGTCAAAAAGCAGTTGCCTGTGACCAAAAAACACACGGCTTTTTAAGACAAATCAGATGCTTCCGACGGTTTTCAGACGTGCCCGGGGGTGAATTTCAGCCTGCGACAGCACGGTGGTTTGGGCGCGGAACCGCTCGACCAGGGAGCGTACGAAGGGACGAATTGCCGCAGAGGTGACCAGCACCGGCGCCTCGCCCTCCCGGGCGGCGCGCTCGAACGCCTCGCGCACGCCGGTCATGAACTCCGACAGCTTCGAGGGCTGCATCGCGAGGCTGCGCTCCTCGCCCTGGCCGATGATCGATTCGGCAAACGCCTGCTCCCACTTCGCCGACAGTGCGATCAGCGGCAAATAGCCGTTGTAGGAGGTGTTCTGCGCGCAGATCTGGCGGGCGAGGCGGGCGCGGACATGCTCGACCATGGTCGCGGGGTTGCGCGAGAAGGCGAGCGAGTCGGCGATGCCTTCCAAAATGGTCGAGAGGTCGCGGATCGAGATGCGCTCGGCGAGTAACAGCTGCAGCACGCGCTGGATGCCGGAGATCGTCACCTGCCCAGGGACGATGTCCTTGACCAGTTCGCCCTGCTCCTTCGGCAACTCCTTGAGGAGCTTCTGCACCTCGCCGTAGGACAGCAGGTCCGACATGTTGGTCTTGAGCAGCTCGGTGAGGTGGGTCGAGAGCACGGTGGCGGCATCGACCACGGTGTAGCCCTTGAGCGAGGCCTCCTCCTTGAGGCTGGCATCAACCCAGGTCGCCGGCAGACCGAAGGTCGGCTCTGTCGTGTGGATGCCGGGCACCTGAACCTGGTTGCCGCCGGGGTCCATGACCATGAACTGGTTCGGCCAGATCTTGCCGGTGCCGGCGTCGACCTCCTTGATCTTGATGATGTAGGTGTTGGCCTCGAGCTGGACGTTGTCGAGGATGCGCACCGCCGGCATGACAAAACCCATCTCGATCGCGAGCGAGCGGCGCAGCGCCTTGATCTGCTCAGTGAGGCGGTCGGTGCCGTCGGGGCCGTTGACCAGCGGCAAGAGCGCATAGCCGAGCTCGATCTTGAGATCGTCGATCTTGAGCGCGGCCGAGATCGGCTCTTCCGCGGCGGCAGCGCCCGGTGCACCGGGCATGCCGGCTGCCGGCGCCGCGCTGGCGATTTCGGCGGCCTTGGCGGTGACCTGCTTGTGGTTGCGGGCCGACCAGGCCAGCGCGCCGGCGCCGGCACCCAGCGCGAGGAAGGGGATGGTCGGAATGCCCGGCAGCACCGCCAGCACAAGCATGACTGCCGACGACATCGCGAGCGCCTGCGGATAACCCGAGAACTGCTTCATCAGCGCCTTGTCGGCGGCGCCGGAGACGCCGGCCTTGGAGACCAGAAGGCCCGCGGCAGTCGAGACGATCAGGGCCGGCACCTGGGTGACCAGGCCGTCACCGACGGTCAGCAGCGTGTAGCTGCGCCCCGCGTCGGCGAAGGAGAGGCCCTGTTGCGCCACGCCGATGATCATGCCGCCGACGATGTTGATGAAGACGATGAGGAGACCGGCGATGGCGTCGCCGCGGACGAATTTCGAGGCACCGTCCATGGCGCCGAAGAAGCCGCTCTCGTCCTCCAGCGCCTTGCGCCGCTCCTTGGCGACCTTCTCGTCGATCAGGCCGGCCGACAGGTCGGCGTCGATCGCCATCTGCTTGCCGGGCATGGCATCGAGGTGGAAGCGGGCGGCGACTTCGGCGATGCGGCCCGAACCCTTGGTGATGACGACGAAGTTGACGATGACCAGGATGGCAAAGACGATGATGCCGATGACGAAATTGCCGCCCATCACGAAGTTGCCGAAGGCTTCGATGACGTGACCGGCGGCCGCCGTGCCCTCGTGTCCGTGCGACAGGATCAGGCGGGTGGAGGCCATGTTGAGCGACAGCCTGAGCATCGTCGAGATGAGCAGGATGGTCGGGAAGGCGGAGAATTCCAGCGGCGCCTGGATGAACAGCGAGGTCATCAGAATCAGGATCGAGAGCGTGATCGAGATCGCCAGGAACAGGTCGAGCACGATCGAGGGCAGCGGCAGGATCAGCACCACCAGGATGGTGAGGATGCCGAGCGCCAGCGCGATGTCGCCGCGCTTGAGGATGTTGCCGATCTCGGTGAGGGAGGGGATGCCGGGTTTGGAGGGGCCGACCCCCGCGGTGACGTCGACCATGGTTGCTGCTTCCCCCCGCGTATTCCGCCCACGCGCGCCAAACGTCTGCGCGGCGGCCGATGGGCCGCCGTTCCGAAAGTGAGGCACCGCACTGGCGTCCACGGGGGTTCTCCCGTTCTACGCGGCCGACGACACTCGACTTCACCCGGCAATTTTTGCCCGGTGTATGGTTAGCAAAGGGTTAACGGGGGGTGTTTGAAGGGGGTGAATCGGCGACTTGGCCGCACCCCAACGTCATTCCGGGGCGATGCAACGGGACCGCGCGAGCGCGGCCCGGGGCATCGAACCCGGAATCTCGAGATTCCGGGTCTGGTCCTTCGGACCATCCCGGAATGACGGTGGTCGTAGCGAGAGGATCGGCCTACTTCGCCTTCTGAATCCTCGTCACAGTATACCCCGACGCCGCCTCCTCGGCCTCGAACGTGACCTTGTCGCCGACCTTCACCTGCTTGAGCATTGCGGGATCCTTGACGCGGTAGACCATGGTCATGGGCTCGTCCATGCCGAGGCTCTTGGCGGGACCGTGCCTGAGCGTGAGCTTGCCGGCGCTCTCGTCGATCTTCTTGACCTCGCCGCTGATCGTGTCCTGCGCGGCGACGGCGCTTTCGGTCAAGCCCAGGGAAAAGTTGAACGTGAGCGCGAGCACCGCGACGATGCGAATCATGTTGTTCATGGGTCTCTCCTTCATTTCACGGTGACGCGGCCGACCATGCCGTAGTCGCGATGGTCGGGGATCAGGCAGGAAAACTCGAACGTGCCGGTCTTGGTGAATTTCCAGACGATCTCGGCGCTCTTGCTCGGCGCGAGCCGCACGCCGTTCGGTTCGTCGTGCTCCATGTGCGGGTGCCTCTTCATCACCTCGGCGTGCTTCAAGTTTTCCTTCGTCGTGGCAAGCAGGAATTCGTGGTCTTCCCTGCCGACGTTGCGCACGATGAAGCGGATCTGCTCGCCGCGTTTCACCTCGATCTTCGACGGTTCGTAAGTCATCTCGCTCATCGCGATCTCGACAGTGCGCGCCGGCTTTTTGGGATCGCCGGGCTCGCCGGCCGAATAGGATTGATGGTTGTGACTCTCGTGCGCGCATGCGGGCGTGGCGAGGACCACAAGCGCGCGCAGCGCGAGCGTGAGGGTGGTGAACGTCTTCATCTTCTTCTCCGGTTGGGGGATCGAAACACTGGGTTACATCTTCATCTTCTTCATCGGCGCCTTCGCCGGCTCCGCCGCGGGCGCATCGATCTCGTAGGCAACGGTGCCCTTCGGGAATTGGTAGGGGCCGGGATCGCGATAATCGTCACGCGCGAGCCCCTCGCGGATCTTCATCACCGTGAACATGCCGCCCATCTCGATCGGACCGAACTGCCCGTCGCCCGTCATCATGGGCAGCGTGTTGTCGGGCGCGGGCATCTCCATGGTGCCCATCGCCATGCCCTTCTCGCCCATCACCATCGCGTCGGGCGCGAGCTTGCCGACCGCCTTCGCGAGATCCTTGCGCGACACGCCGATGAGATTGCGCATGTCGTGGCCCATCGCGTTCATGGTGTGATGCGATTTGTGGCAGTGGAACGCCCAGTCGCCGGGATTGTCGGCGAGAACGTCGAACACGCGCACTGCGCCGACCGGCACGTCGGTGGTCGTCTCCGGATATTGCGCGCTCTCCGGGATCCAGCCGCCATCAGTGCAGGTCACTGCAAAGGCGTGACCGTGCAGATGGATCGGATGGTTGGTCATGCTGAGATTGCCGATGCGCACGCGCACTTTGTCGCCGAGCCGCACCGGCAGGGGATCGATGCCGGGGAACACCCGCGCGTTCCAGGCCCACATGTTGAAGTCGGTCATCTCATTGACCTTCGGCAAATAAGTGCCGGGATCGACGCGATAGGTGCTCATCACGAAGACAAAGTCGCGATCGACCGCGCGAAAACCCGGGTCGCGCGGGTGCACGACGACCATGCCCATCATGCCCATCGCCATCTGCACCATCTCGTCGGAATGCGGGTGGTACATGAAGGTCCCGCTCTTCTTCATCTCGAACTCGTAGACGAAGGTCTTTCCGGGCTGGATGTGCGGCTGCGTCAGTCCGCCGACGCCGTCCATGCCGCTCGGAATGATCATGCCGTGCCAATGCACCGTGGTGTATTCGGGCAGTTTGTTGGTGACGAAGACGCGGACCTTGTCGCCTTCGACGGCTTCAATGGTCGGCCCAGGCGACTGGCCGTTGTAGCCCCAGAGATTGACCTTCATGCCTTCCGCGAATTCGCGCACCACGGGCTCGGCGACGAGATGGAATTCCTTCCAGTCGCCGTTCATGCGGAAGGGCAGGCTCCAGCCGTTGAGCGTGACCACGGGGCGATAATCCGGCCCGCTCGCCGGCTGCAGCGGCGGCTGCATCGTGACCTTGTCCATATGTGCGGCTTCCGGAATGGATGCGGCCTGGGCGCGGCCGCTGATTGCGCTTGCACCTGCAAAGGCCGCGCTTCCCAAAAATCCTCGGCGAGAAAACATGTCTGCCTCCGTTCAGTGGCCGCCGGCAGGGGCTGCCGCGGCGGTGGTTGTGGCGTTGTCGGCTGTTGCGGCAGGCGAGCCGCCGCCATTCACGGCCGTCTGAAGCTCGGACTGCGCCAGCCAGAATTTTTGCTTGGCGTCGATGGCGCCGCGCAGCGAGGCGAGACGCTGCCGGGCTTCGGTGAGCAGCGCAAAAATGTCCACCTGCATGCTGGAGAAGCGGAGCTGCATCTCCTCGGTGATGATCTTGCGCAAGGGCAGGATCTCGCGCTGGTAGTGGCTCGCGATGTCCCAGGTCGATCGGTAGACCCGATAAGCATCCCGCGCCTCCGAGCGCACATTGACTGCACGCTCGGTCAGGCGGTTGAAGGCGAGGTTGTAGGTCTCGACCGACTGGCGGACGCGTACCTCGCCGCCGTCGAAGATCGGGATCTGGAACTGGACGTCGAATCCGCGTTCGCGGAACGGCGTGCTATCGGGATCCCTCGTGCGGCGGTCGATGCCGGCGAGATCGAGCAAGGTCACGAAGCGTGTCGCCTCGGTCAGGTTTTGCGCCTTTGCGAGCGCCGTCAGCTCGAGCCGCGCGATCTGCAGATCGATGCGATGCGCGACCGCGTCGACCTCGATCGAGGGCAGTGACAACGGCCGTCGCGGCAGCGCCGGCAATTGGTTGGCAAGACGGAAGTCGAGCCCGCCGTCCCAAAGCCCCATCAGACGCGCAAGCCGCTCGCGCGCGCTCGTCGCCGCCTGCCGCGCCGTCGCGAGATCGGCGGTGGTCTCGGCATAGAAGACCTGCTCGCGAGCCTGATCGAGCTTGTTGATCGATCCGGTCTCGCCGAGCTTGACCGCAAGCTGTGCCGTCGACTCGGCGGTCGATTTCGCATCGGTAAGCAGCACCACCATCTCGTTGGCGCCGACCGCACGGAAGTAGCTGCGCCGTACATCGGCGGCGAGCCGCAGCGTCGCCAGTGCCGCGCGCAACTGCGCTTGCCGGAAACGGTCACGCGCGATGTCGGAGCGGAACGGCAGCGTCGCCAACGCTAGGATGTCGCCCACGACCTGCCGCTCGATCTCGCTCGCGCCATTGCCAGCGATCCGCGAGACCGAGAACACCGGGTTGGGCGGCAGGCTGTCAGCGACGAGATCGGTTTCGGCCAGCGCGAGCTCGTTATAAGCCGCCTGCAGGCCCTTGTTGTTGAGAAGCGCGATCTGAACTGCGGCATCGGCGCTCAGCGTTCGCGCTAGCAGGCGGCGAACGTTGTCATTGACGGTTTCGGCGCCCTCAGCCGAACGGACGAAAGCGACGTCCTTCTTGATGGCCTGCGCGGTCAGCTCGGACACCGCCGTCATGCCGGCATCCGGCGAGAACGCGGCGCAGCCGGAGAGACCGAGCGCTGCGAGGACGAGCAGGCATCGCGTGAGCGTGTGGACCATCTTGTCGCTCATGGCGCGCTCCTACCGGTCCTGCTTTTGCGGCGTGACGCTGTCATTGCGCTCGCGCCAGGGCGCGGGCGTTGCAGGCCGCAGGCTGCTGTAAGGTGCGATCGTCGAGCGGTAGCCGACGCGCTTAACCGGCGCCGCTGGGTCGGCGGGATCGGCCTGCGCGAGCGGCGCCGTCGTCGCGGGCATGCAGCCCGACAACGCGATCGCGATGGTGGCCAGAACCGGCCAATGGAATCCAACGTGCCGGCTGCGCGCCGATTGAACGGCGGCGGGCCTCGCCTCGAAAAGCGTGGTCATGAATCGTCCCTGATCTGTCTGAAAACCATGGGCACGCGCGCGCAAAAGCGCGCACCGCCGCACGTCATGAGGTCAGGTCAGGCGATGGGAGGGCGGTAGAGGAGGGGAGGCGTCGCGTCGTGCACGAGCGAGGCGACCTCGGGGGTGCAGACCGACACTGGCTGAACCGGCTTGGCAATGCTCGGAAGATCGGCCGGAAGTGCGGTTGCGCACATCATCGCGCAACAGGGCCCGGGCGCGGTCTTGCCGTCGTGCTGATGCGGAACCGGCGCCTCCGGTGCGTTCGCATGGTAATGCGCATGGAGTCCCGCGTGATCGTGTGCCGAATCGCCGTGCATGTGCGTTGCATCGGCGTGGTGCTCGTGAATCACCGCCGCAACCTGCGTATCATCGTTCAGGCATGGCGCGGCGTTCCCCGTCGCCAACGCGGCAGCGGGCGCCAGTACGCAGAACAGATAGGCGGCTGCAACCAGCCACCCCATCCGAATCCGCATCGATCGCGTCAATCGTGAAAACATCCGCCCAAACAGCTCATTGCACGGCAATCGTGCACGCGCATCTTGCAAGGTAATCGCAAAGCGAGATTTCGCCAAGCAATTCTTACTGCAGTGCACCGCGCATGCCTATTATCGCGTCATGATGCTTGACCACAAGGCTGTCAGCGAAGAAGTTCGCGACCGTGCACGCACCAAATCATCCCGGACAACGACCATCTGCTTTCACCCCTGACTCGCGTCAGGCCTGGGTGCGGCTCGTCATCGCACTGCTGATCGGCTCGATCGGTGCAGTCGGCATGTGGGCGGTGGTGGTCGTGATTCCCGTGGTGCAGGCCGAATTCGGCGCCACGCGCGGGGCGGTGTCGCTGGCCTTCACAATGATGATGTTCGGCTTCGGTCTTGGCGGTGTCATCACCGGCCGGATCACCGATCGCGTCGGCATCGTGCCGGCGATGGCGATCAGCATCGCTTTCCTCGGCGTCGCCAACGTGCTGGCTGGGCTATCCACCATGCTGTGGCAGTTCGTGGCGGTGTATTTTTTGATCGGGCTCGGCACGTCGGCGACGTTCGCGCCGCTGATGGCGGAGGCCTCCCACTGGTTCGAGCGCTATCGCGGATTGGCCGTCACCATCGTGGCGAGCGGCAACTATGTCGCGGGCGCGATGTGGCCGCCGATCGTGAATTTTGGCATGGAAACCGTCGGCTGGCGCATGACCCATATTTGGATCGGCATCGTCTGCGCGAGCCTGATGGCGATCCTGGTGGTGCTGCTGCGTGCCCAGATGGGCGACGATCAGGTGCGCAATCACGCCAATGCGCCGCCGCCGCGCGTCGATCTCAACCTCTCCACCAACACGCTCACCGTGCTGCTCTCGATCTCGAGCATCTCGTGCTGCGTGGCGATGTCGATGCCGCAGGTTCACATCGTCGCCTATTGCGGCGATCTCGGTTACGGCGTGGCGCGCGGCGCCGAAATGCTGTCGCTGATGATGGGCTGCGGGATCGTCAGCCGGATCGGCTCGGGCTTCCTCGCCGACAAGGTCGGCGGCATGCGCACGCTGCTGATCGGGTCGATCGCGCAGTGCTTTGCGCTGGTGTTCTATCTGTTCTTCGACGGCCTCACCTCGCTCTACCTGATCTCCGCGATGTTCGGCCTGTTCCAGGGGGGCATCGTGCCGAGTTACGCCATCATCGTGCGCGAGGCGATGCCGGCAAGCCAGGCTGCGACGCGGGTCGGCATCGTGATCTTCGCCTCGGTGTTCGGCATGTCCTTTGGCGGCTGGATCTCGGGCGTGATCTTTGATGCCACCGGCTCCTATGCCGCGGCCTTCGCCAACGGCGTCGCCTGGAACGCCATCAACATCGCCATCGTCGTTATGCTTCTGATCCGGGCGCGAATGAATACGGTGCGGACCGGCCGGGGCTTCGCGACGCCCTAAACCGACTGTCCCGCCTTCAACAACGAGCAGCCCGTGATCTTGTAGCTGCCGTCGCCCTGGAGCTCGAGCGTGTAGAGTGCGACCCAGGCTTCACCCTTGTCGTCGACGATGTTGACGCGCTGGGCGATCCAGGTGCCGTCGACCTTGCTGTCGCCGAACTCAAAGCTCCTGTGACGGTAAACCGGCGCGTAGGAGTTTTGCACCATGGAGAGGAAGATGTCGGCCGCCGGGAAGATCTGCTTGATCGCGGGTGCGGCATGGGAATAGGCGGCCGCGGCGTCGTCGCGGCCGAACGCCTGCTCCTGGGCGCGGATCACGCCTTGCGCGGCTGCGATGTCGTCGGCCGCGAGTGCGGATGCACCGCCGAGCAACACAAAGATCAGGACAAGGAGCGCACGCATGGCAAAACCTCGCTGGTGGTCCCGGCCAAGCAAGATTATCGCCACGCGGACGCCCAGGCAAACCGCTAATGCGACAGCAGATCAAGGAACGGCGCATCGACCGTGCTGACATAGAGGATCACGACCTTGGTCTCTCGATCGGTCCGGTTGTAACCGGTCATCGCTACGCCAGGCGGTTCCACCAGCGCCTCGCCAGCTTTCACCGTGAGCGGCGGCCTACCGGCGAGCTCCAGCGTGAAGGCGCCTTCGAGCACGTAGACGGTCACCGGGAAGCGGTGGGTGTGATAGACCGTCTTGTCGCCCGGCTTGAACGACGCGGTCATGACCCGCACGGACTGCTTCTCGTCCCTTGGCAAGCCTTCAACCACTTGCTGGAGCACCAGATTCGGCTTGGCGAGACCGTGCGCCCCATGATCCTGCGCGGTTGCCCCGGCGGACCATCCCAGAAAAATTGCGGCGCTGAGGGCGAGGTGAGGGCGCATCTTAAGTCTCCATTTCAAGTCGCTGATCGCATCAGCCTAGGAGCCGTCGTTCGGGGCCGGGAGCCGCAACATTGCGCGCGGCGGCCGCAAAAGTGCATAATCCCCTGATGTTCGACTGGAACGACCTCAAATATTTCCTGGCGGTCGCGCGGCATGGCAGCACCATCGCCGCCGGCAAGGCGCTCGGCCTCAGCCAGTCGACCGTGCATCGCAGGCTCGAAGAGCTGGAGCGACAGCTCGGCCGCGCGCTGGTGACGCGCCAGCCGAGCGGCTATCGCCTCACCGAATTCGGTCACATCATGCTGCCCTATGCGGAGCGGATCGAAGTCACCATCGACGACTTCCAGCGGCGGACGACCGACGTCGATCAGGATATGAAGGGCGCGATCCGCGTCACCTGTCCCGAACCGATCGTCGCCCGTCTGATTCAATCCGGCCTGATTGACAACTTTCACGCCATGCATCCCTCGCTCCGCGTCGAATTCGTAATGAGCGACCGCTATCTCGATCTGTCGAAGGGCGAGGTCGATGTCGCCTTTCGCTCCGGTGATACCGACGACGAACTGGTCGGTCGCAAGCTCGCCGAGTCGATCTGGGCGGTTTACGCCAGCCGCGATTATCAGGAGCGGCACGGCACGCCGGAGCGCGTCGAGGATCTCGCGCGGCATCTGCTGGTCGGGCTGGATGAGTCGCTTGGCAATCACCGCGCCGTCAAATGGCTGAAGGAGGTCGCGCCGGACGCAAAGATGGCGGCGCGCATTAACAGCGTGCTCGGCCTGGTTTCAGCGATCAAGTCCGGCGTCGGTATCGGTCCGCTTCCGATTGCGCTCGGCGATGCCGAGGCCGACCTCGTGCGCGTGCTCGGCCCAATCCCGGAATTGACGCGGAGCTGGCGCATCCTGACGCATCCGGATCTGCGGCGCGTGCCGCGGATATCGGCGTTCTTCGATTTCATCGTGCTCCAGCGCGAGGCGTTGAAGCCGATCCTCACCGGTTGAGGCTAACGCTTCCGCTTTGCGGTCGGCTTCGCCGGCTTGGAGGCACGCGGTTTTGGGCGCGGCGTAGTGTTGGACTGCACGCGCAGGCCATCGACGAACACGTCGAGCATTCGCAGCACCGATGATTGCCAGCCGGGCTGGTCGTGCATGTAGCACATGCCAATCAGCGCCCGGAGCAGGTCCTGCGGGCCGATGTCGGCGCGCATCTGGCCGGCCGCGGCCGCGCGGTCCAGCAGCGAGCCGATGGCTTTGGTCAGGCGATCGAACGAGAAGGCGGCGAGCTCGGACGAGCTCTGGAACGTCAAGGCAAGTGCGGCCGACATGCCCTTCTTGGTTGCGACGAACTCGACATTGGAGCGCAGCCAGCGCCGCAGCGCGTCGACCGGATCCTTGGCATTCTTCAATTGCTCGGCGAGCTCGCAGAGCTGCTCGACCTCGCGCCGGTACACCGCCTCGAACAGGTCCTCGCGCGTCGGAAAGTGGCGATAAAGCGTGCCGATGCCAACGCCAGCGCGTTTCGCGACGGCTTCCAGGCTCGCCTCCGGACCTCCGGCGCTGAACACGGCCTTCGCCGCTTCGAGCACGCGCTCGCGATTGCGCACGGCGTCGGCGCGGGGTTTTCGGATCGGGTCGGTGTGGTCGTCCATGCCGATAATCTAGATCACGAATTGGTTAGATTGAACCCTTGCCGGGCCGCATCGCGTTGTCTGCGCACGGGCTTTTGACGGATTCCAAATATTTTTCGCTGGCCCTTGTTAAACGGAGGGTTCCTCCGTATCTTGCCGAGCAACGTCGACCCGGAAAATGTCCGGGCGGCGCGAATCGACGGCGGTCTCGTGAACGAGCGCCGGCCGATGACTCATGTCCAAATCTGATCGGAGCCTTGTATGACTAACTCCATCAGCCTCACCGTGAACGGTGCGCGGCGCGAATTCGTCCTCGACGACCCGCGCGTCACGCTGCTCGATCTCCTGCGTGAGCGCCTTCAACTCACCGGCACCAAGAAGGGATGCGACCGCGGCCAGTGCGGCGCCTGCACCATTCTCGTCGACGGCAGGCGGATCAATTCCTGCCTCGCGCTCGCGATCAGTCACGACGGCGCCGACATCCTTACCATCGAAGGCATCGCGCACGGCGACCAGTTGCATCCCGTGCAGGCCGCCTTCATCGCCCATGACGGTTTTCAGTGCGGCTTCTGCACGCCCGGCCAGATCATGAGTGCGATCGGCATGATGCGGGAAGCGCAGGCGGGCGATGATCCCGAGCGCATCCGCGAATGCATGAGCGGCAACCTCTGCCGTTGCGGCGCCTATGCCGGCATCGTCGATGCCGTGCTCGAGGTGCAGACCAGCCAGAACGAAGCCAACCAGAGGCTGTCAGCATGAAACAGTTCGATTACGTCAGGCCTGCGACGATCGCCGAGGCCGTTGCCGCAGCCGCGCAGCCGGGTTCGGCCTATCTCGCCGCAGGCACCAACCTGCTCGACCTCATGAAGGGCGGGATCAGTCGCCCGGATCGTCTGGTTGACGTCACGCGCTTACCCGGACTTGACCGGATCGAGCATCTCGCCGACGGCAGCGTGCGCATCGGCGCCCTCGTGCGCAATTCCGATCTCGCGCACGATGCCGCCTTCGCCAAGGCATATCCAGCCGTCGCCGAGGCGCTGCTATCGGGCGCATCAGCGCAATTGCGAAATGCTGCGACGGTCGGTGGCAATCTCCTGCAGCGAACGCGCTGCGCCTATTTCTACGATACCGCCAACCGCTGCAACAAGCGCCAGGCCGGCAGTGGCTGCGATGCCCGCGGCGGCGAGAACCGGCTGCATGCCGTGCTCGGCTGGAGCGACAGCTGCATCGCCACGCACCCGTCCGATTTTTGCGTGCCGCTCGTCGCGCTCGATGCGATCGTCGAGATCGAGGGCAAGGGCGGCCGCCGCGAACTTCCGCTGGAAGAGCTGCACCGTTTGCCGGGCGGCGCCCCGGAGCGGGACAGCGCGCTTGGATCAGGCGATCTCATCGTTGCTGTGCGCTTGCCGCCTGCGGCGCGTGGCTTCGCCGCGCATGCGCGCTATCTGAAGGTCCGCGAGCGTACGTCCTATGCCTTTGCCGTCGTGTCGGCAGCAGCCGCGTTGAGGGTTGAGAACGGCAAGATCGCGGAAGCCCGGCTTGCGCTGGGCGGCGTCGCGGCAAAGCCGTGGCGCGTTCGCGCGGCCGAGCAGGTGTTGACGGGCGCTGCGCCGAACGCCGCTAGTTTCCTCGAAGCCGCACAGCTTGCGCTGTCAGGTGCAAAACCGTCCGGTGACAATGCCTTCAAGATCGAGCTGGCGCGCCGCATCGTCGTGCGCGCGCTGACTCACTCCGCGGCCGGCACGCCAAAGCGCATTCCCGCGCTGCCGGCCTCTCCTTTCGCATCGGTTTCCGGAGCCCTGCATGTCTGAGCTCAATCTCACAACCGCGCCCGCCCATGTCCGGCATGGTTCGAACATCGGCCAGCCGTTGACCCGTCGCGACGGCGTCTTGAAGGTCAAGGGGCAGGCGACCTATGCCGCGGACAATCACCCGCCCGGCATGCTGTTCGCGGTGATCGCGGCCTCCAGCATCGCGCGGGGCCGCGTGACGTCGCTGGATGTCGCGGCGGCGAAGCGCCATCCCGGTGTTGTCGAGGTGATGACGTCGAGCAACAAACCGCCACTCGCGATCGATCCGGAAATCAAGACCAACCCGTTCGTGTTCCGGATGGAGTCCCTGCAAAACGACGAAGTCCGCTACGCCAACCAGCCGATTGCGGTCGTGATCGCGCATTCGCTGGAGGCTGCGACCGAGGGCGCCGCGCTGCTGGCACCGCGTTACGAAGCGTTGCCGCCGCGCGTCGGTCTCGATGCCGGCGAGGTCTTCGTGCCGCCGGCGGTCGGTGTCGGCAACCCGACCGTCAACGAACATGGCGACGTCGAGGCGGGCCTCGCATCGGCGGCGAAGCGGATCGATGCGACCTACGAGACTCCGCCGCAATATCACAACGCGATGGAGCCGCACGCGATCGTCGTGGCCTGGGACGGCGACCGGTTGTCGATCGACATGCCGACCCAGGGCCTGGTCCTGTCGCGCGCTCGTATCGCCGAATTGTTCGGGCTTCCGCACGAGAACATCCATATCCGCAGCCCGTTCCTCGGCGGCGGTTTCGGCTCCAAGGGACTGATGGGCGGGCCGCCGGTGCTCGGCATCATGGCGGCAAAGCTGGTCGGGAAGCCCGTCAAGCTCGTGCTGCGCCGTGAGCAGATGTACGGCCCGGTCGGCCATCGCGCCCCGACGCGCCAGCGCCTGCGTCTCGGCGCGGACGGCGAAGGACAGCTGACCGCGATCGAGCATCACGCGCGCACGGTGTCGAGCACCTACGACGACTTTTACGAGCCGGCTGCCGACGCATCGCACACGCTCTATGCGAGTCCGGCGATCCGGACCACGCATGACGCGGTGCGCGTCGACACCGGCACGCCGCTGTTCATGCGCGCGCCCGGCGAAGCCACCGGATCGCTGGCGCTGGAAAGCGCCATCGACGAGGTGGCCTGGGCTTGCGGCATGGACCCGCTCGCCTTCCGCCTGAAGAACTATGCCGAGGTCGAGCCGATCACCGGCAGGCCATTCTCCTCCAAGGCGCTGCGCGCCTGCTACGAGCAGGGCGCCACGCGCTTCGGCTGGGCGAAGCGCAAGCTTGCGCCGCGCGAGATGCGCGATCAAGACGGCCACCTCGTGGGCTGGGGCATGGGCACCGCAACCTTCCCGGCGCTGATGTTCCAGGCTGAAGCGCGCGCCGCGATCCGCCGTGACGGCTCGGGCATCATGGAGATCGGCGCGCACGATATGGGGCAGGGCGCCTGGACGGCGTTTGCCCAGATCGCGGCCGACGGCCTCGGGCTCGACATCGATAGCGTCGAGTTCAGGTCCGGCCATTCCGGGTTGCCCGATGCCGGCATTGCCGGCGGCTCCGCGCACACCGCGACCGCGGGCGCCGCGATCCATAATGCAGGCGCGGCGGTGATCGCAAGACTCGCCGATCTCGCGACCAAGGATGAGCGCTCACCGTTATTCGGTGCCGGCAATGCCGGCGTGATCGCCCGCGACGGAAAGCTGTTCCGGCGCGACGACGAAAGCCGCGGCGAAAGCTATGCCGACATTCTCTCGCGGGCCGGTCTCGCCGAGGTCGAGGCGCGCGGCACAGGCGCGCCCAATCCCACGGCGCAGGCGGATTACGCGATGCATGCGCATGGCGCCGTCTTCGCCGAGGTGAAGGTCGATCCCGAACTCGGTCAGGTCCGCGTCACGCGCATGGTGGGCGCCTTCGCTGCGGGGCGCATCGTCAATCCGCAGCTGGTGAAGAGCCAGCTCTTTGGCGGCATGATCTGGGGCGTGTCCTTTGCCCTTCACGAGGAGGCCATCACGGACCGGCGCACCGGCCGGATCATGAATGCGAATCTCGGCGAGTACCACATCCCCGTGAATGCCGATGTACCTTCGCTCGACGTGTTGACGGTCGAGGAGCACGATCCGCATGTGAATGCGCTCGGCATCAAGGGTGTCGGCGAGATCGGCATCACCGGCAGTGCCGGTGCGGTCGCCAACGCCGTGTGGCACGCGACCGGCGTGCGCGTGCGCCGCTTCCCGATCCGGATCGAGGAGCTGCTGATCTAATCTAGAATGTCGGCGGCGTGCAGGCCGAGATCACTTCGCAGGCCTTGCCGCCGACGCAGCGGAAGCGGTGGGGGCGGCGGCTTTCGAAATAATAGGCGTCGCCCGGGTTGAGGATGCGCCGTTCGTCCTCGACGGTGACTTCGAGCTTGCCTGAGATCACCACGCCGCCTTCCTCGCCGTCATGCACCAGCGGCACGCGGCCTGTGTCGCTGCCGGGCTCGTAGCGCTCTTTCAGGATTTGCAGCGCGCGGCCGAACAGATTGTCGCCGACCTGGCGGTAGGAGATCGGCTTCTTGCCGACTTCGGTGAGCTCCTCCGCGCGGTAGAAGATCTTGCGCCGGCTCTCCGGCTCCAGCGCAAAAAACTCGGCGAGCCCCATCGGGATGCCGTCGAGGATGCGCTTGAGGGCGCCGACCGACGGGTTCATCTGGTTGGACTCGATCAGCGAGATCGTCGAATTGGTGACGCCGGAGCGCTTGGCGAGTTCCCGCTGCGACAGCTTCTGGCGCGCCCGGATGAATCGCAGCCGTCCACCGATGTCGACGCTCATGGTCCAATCCCTGTTGCAGGTGTTGCGGATCGCACAAATATGGACCGGCGCCCCCAATCGAATCAATGGGTTGTGGCCGCACAGAAAAGGACTTGTTGCGCTTTTGAAGCCGTGGCTCTGCTAATGGGTCAGCACAGGAGCGCGGCCGTGACCCTTCACCAGATCCCGAACACCATCAAGACCGATTCGTACTGGATGCCGTTCACGGCCAACCGCCAGTTCAAGAAGGCGCCGCGGCTGTTCTCCTCCGCCGAGGGCATGCACTACACGACGGTCGATGGCCGCCAGGTGATCGACGGCTCCGCCGGTCTCTGGTGCGTCAACGCCGGCCACGGCCGCAAGCAGATTGCGGCGGCGGTCGAGAAGCAGCTCATGACGCTGGATTTTGCCCCCTCGTTCCAGATGGGCCATCCGCTGGCCTTCGATTTTGCCGAGCGGCTCGCCGAGATCGCGCCGAAGGGACTCGACCGCATCTTCTTCACCAATTCCGGCTCCGAGTCGGTCGACACCGCGCTGAAGATCGCGCTCGCCTATCAGCGTTCGATCGGACAGGCGTCCCGCACCCGCCTGATCGGCCGCGAGCGCGGCTATCACGGCGTCGGTTTCGGCGGCATGTCGGTTGGCGGCATGGTCGCCAATCGCCGTGCCTTCGCGACCCATCTGCCTGGCGTCGATCACATCCGCCATACCCACGATCTCACCCGCAACGCCTTTGCCAAGGATCAGCCGGCGCATGGCGCCGAGCTCGCTGACGACCTCGAGCGCCTCGTCGCACTGCACGGCGCCGAGACGATCGCCGCCGTCATCGTCGAGCCGGTGCCGGGCTCGACCGCGGTGCTGCCGCCGCCGCAAGGCTATCTCAAGCGCCTGCGCGAGATCTGCGACAAGCACGGCATCCTCCTGATCTTCGACGAAGTCATCACCGGTTTTGGCCGCCTCGGCACGCCGTTCGCCGCGAACTATTTTGGCGTCACGCCCGACCTGATGACCACAGCCAAGGGCATCACCAACGGCACCGTGCCCTGCGGCGCCGTGTTCGCCGCGCGCAAGATTTACGACGGTCTGATGACCGGCCCCGAGGGCCAGATCGAGCTGTTCCACGGCTACACCTACTCGGCACATCCCGTGGCCTGCGCCGCGGGTCTCGCAACGCTCGACATCTACAAGGACGAGGGCCTGCTGACGCGCGGCGCGTCGATTGCCCAGTATTGGCAGGATGCGCTGCATTCGCTGAAGGGCCTGCCGAACGTCATCGACGTCAGAAATTGCGGCTTGATGGGTGCGGTCGAGATCGCTCCGCGTGACGGCGTGGCCGGTGCGCGCGGTTATGACGTGATGGTCGACTGCTTCAACACCGGTCTTTACCTGCGCATGAGCGGCGATTCCTTCGCGATGTCGCCGCCGCTGATCGTCGAGAAGAGCCACATCGACCGGATGGTCTCGATCCTCGGCGACGCCATCAAGCGCGTGGCCTGATAATTGCTCCGCGCTCTCGCGGAGTTCTGATATTCTGAGGCGGCGAAGTGACGCCGCGGGAGCGTAGTTGGTCGTGAAAGTCGTCATTCTCGGCAGCGGTGTCATCGGTGTCACCTCTGCCTACTACCTCGCGCGCGCCGGCCATGAGGTGACGGTCGTCGACCGTCAGCCGCAGCCGGCGCTCGAGACCTCCTTTGCCAATGCCGGCGAAGTGTCGCCCGGCTATTCCTCGCCCTGGGCCGGCCCCGGCGTGCCGGTGAAGGCGGTCAAATGGCTCTTGATGAAGCACGGCCCGCTGGTGATCCGGCCCAAGATCGATCCCGTGATGTGGCTGTGGCTGCTGAAGATGCTGCGCAACTGCACGTCCGCGCGCTACGCCGTCAACAAGAGCCGGATGATCCCGATAGCGGAATACAGCCGCGACGCCCTCCGCGCGCTGCGCAGCGATATCGGGATTCAGTATGACGAGCGCTCCAAGGGCACGCTGCAGCTCTTCCGCTATCAGTCGCAGCTCGACGGCACGGCCGAGGATATCGCCGTGCTCAAGCAGTATGGCGTCCCCTATGAGGTGCTGAACCGCGAAGGCTGCATCGCGGCCGAGCCTGCGCTTGCCAGCGTGAAGGAAAAACTCGCCGGCGGTCTGCGATTGCCGCAGGACGAGACCGGCGACTGCCACATGTTCACGCAGGCACTTGCTGCGCAGGCTGAGAAGCTCGGCGTGCGCTTCATGTTCAACACCGCGATCAACGGCCTGATCGCCGACGCCACGCGCATCACAGGCGTGGCGACCGGCGCCGGCAATTTGCAGGCGGACGCCTATGTCGTTGCGCTCGGAAGCTGGTCATCGCGGCTGGTCGCTCCGCTCGGCATCTCGCTGCCGGTCTATCCGGTAAAAGGCTATTCGATCACGGTGCCGATCAAGGACGCCAGTGGCGCCCCGGAATCGACCGTGATGGACGAAAGCTACAAGGTCGCGATCACGCGGCTGGGCGACCGTATCCGCGTCGGCGGCACCGCGGAAATCTCGGGCTATTCGAGCAAGCTCTACCCTGCGCGCCGGGCCACGCTCGATCATTCGCTGACCGATCTCTTCCCGCGCGGCGGCGATTTGTCGAAGGCCACCTTCTGGAGCGGCCTGCGTCCGATGACACCGGATGGCCCGCCCGTGATCGGCGCCACGCGCTACGCCAACCTCCACCTCAATACCGGCCACGGCACGCTCGGCTGGACCATGGCCTGCGGCTCCGGCCGCGTGCTCGCGGATATGCTGTCGGGCAAGAAACCAGAGATCGACACCAGCGAGCTGACGGTGGAGCGGTACAATCACCGGTTCGGCTAGTTTGCTCCGTCATTCCGGGGCGCCTCGAAGAGGCGAACCCGGAATCTCGAGATTCCACAATTCGCAATTGCGAATTGGGGTTCGATGCTTCGCATCGCCCCGAAATGACGGCGGTGGGACTACCCTGCCCCCGTCACGCAGTTCACCCACAGCACCACGGCCTTCGCATCGTCGGCCGGATTGGAGAACCGGTGCGGCCTGCGGCTGGCGAAGCGAAAACTGTCGCCTGTCCTGAGCGACCACGTCTCCGTGTCGACCGTCAGCATCATCTCGCCTTCGAGCACGAGGCCGGCCTCTTCGCCGTCATGGGTGTAGAGCTCGTCGCCGGTCGAGCCGCCGGGCTCCAGATGCACGAGAAACAAATTCAGCTTGTTCTCCGCGCCCGCCGGGCTCAGCAATTGCTTCGAGATCCCCGTGCGCCACAGTTTTAGCTCGGGCCGCTGCAAGCCGCGCGTCACGACATGATCCGACCCGCCATCCGCACTCGGGCTCGCGCCGAACAAGGCCGCGATGCCGACGCCGAGGACGTCGGCGAGTGTCGCGAGCACGCGCAGTGACGGTGAGGACAGGCCGCGTTCGATCTGGCTGAGGAAGCCGATCGACAGTGAGGTGCGCGCCGCGATCGTCTCCAGCGAGAGTTGCCGCGTCCGCCTGAGATCGCGGATACGGCGGCCGACCGCGACATCCATCGCAGGCTCGGCGGGCTTCACAGCCAATTTGGCGGATGCCATGCCGGGTGTCTTGCCAGGTATCTTGCCAGATATCTTGGCCTTCTTCACCGGCTTGGAGGCGGCCGGTCTGCGCATTCTCTTGCCACCGCTCACGTCAAACCGCTTCCTTCATGTGCATGAAAACCGCTTGCCAAGGCTGCGAAAGTGTGACCACAATTTCATATTGGTGAAAATAGGCTGAAACGGCTTGGCCCGCAACGTCTGTCGCAAACTGCGTGCGCCCCGTCATCGGCCGAGCCCAAAAAAGGGGGATGCGATGCCGTTGAAGCGTATTGTCCAGGCCGCGGTCGCGGCGCTCGCTATTGCCGCCAGCCTGCCGGTGTCCGCGCAGCAGGTCCTCAAGGTCGGCTCGACGCCGACAGGCATCCCCTTCACCTTCCTCGACACCAAGACCAACACCATTCAGGGCGTGATGGTCGATCTCATCACCGAGGTCGGCAAGGACGCAGGGCTCAATGTGCAGATCGAGCCGATGCAGTTCTCCGCGCTGATCCCCTCGCTAACCTCGAACAAGATCGACATCATCGCCGCCGCGATGTTCATCACCGCGCCGCGCAAGGAGGTAATCGATTTCTCCGACCCGATCTACACCTACGGTGAGGGCCTCATCGTGCCGAAGGGCGACGCCAAAGCCTACGCCTCGCAGGAGGATCTGAAGGGCGAAACTGTCGGCGCCCAGGTCGGCACCGCCTTCGTCGACGCCTTGAAGAAGACCGGGCTGTTCAGTGAGGTGAAGGCCTACGACACCATCCCCGACATCCTGCGCGACGTGAACGCCGGCCGCCTCAAGGCCGGCTTCGCCGACTATCCGATCCTCGCCTACAATCTGAAGCAGGGCGGCTTCCCCGAGGTGAAGCTCGTCGCGAGCTACAAACCTGTCACTGTCGGCTCGGTCGGCATCGGCGTGCGCAAGACTGACCAGGAGCTGCTCGCCAAGATCAACGGCTCGCTCGCCAAGCTGAAGGCGAACGGCACCGTGGACAAGATTTTGGAGAAATGGGGCCTGAAGGGCTGATCGATGAAGGGGTTTTGGCACGACGCCGTCGAGTTCTTCCCGATCCTGCTGAACGGCGTCGCGCTCACGATCATCGTCACCATCGGCTCGCTGCTGCTCTCGACCGTGCTGGGCTTGTTGTGGGCCTTGATGCGAGTGTCCGGCATCGGCGTTCTCTCAGGCGTCAGCGCCAGCCTGATCAACGTGATCCGCGGCATCCCGATCATCGTGCTGCTGTTCTATCTGTATTTCGTGATGCCCGATCTCGGCGTCACGCTCTCCGCATTGCAGGCCGCCATCCTCGGGCTCGGCATTGCGTATTCAGCCTATCAGGCGGAAAATTTTCGCGCCGGCATCGAGGCGATCGACAAGGGCCAGATCGAGGCCGCGCAGTCGATCGGCATGGGCTGGTGGCTCACCATGCGGCGCGTGGTGCTGCCGCAGGCGGTGCGCATTGTGCTGCCGCCCTATGGCAATGTCATGATCATGATGCTGAAGGATTCGTCGCAGGCCTCCACTATCACGGTCGCCGAGCTTGCGCTGCAGGGCAAGCTGATCGCGTCCTCGACCTTCAAGAATACCAGCGTCTTCACGCTGGTGGCACTGATGTATCTTACCATGAGCATCCCGCTGATCCTGCTGGTCCGCCACTTCGAGAAGCGGGCGGGCAAGCGATGATCGAACTCACTGACGTCCACAAGAGTTTTGGCAAGGTCGAGGTGCTCAAGGGCATCACGGCGTCTGTCGAGAAGGGCGAGGTGGTCTGCATCGTCGGTCCCTCCGGCTCCGGCAAGTCGACCATTTTGCGCTGTATCAACGGGCTCGAAAGCTATGACCGCGGCGAGATCAGCGTCGAAGGCCTGCGGGTAAATCGTGATGCGCCGTCGATCGTCGCGATCCGCACCCAGGTTTCGATGGTGTTCCAGCGCTTCAACTTGTTCCCGCATCGGACCGCACTTGAGAACGTCGTCGAGGGGCCGCTGTATGTGAAGCAGGAGCCGCGCGCGCAGGCGCTGGAACGCGGCCGCGCGCTACTCGCGCAGGTGGGCCTCGCAGAAAAGGCCGACGCCCATCCGCCGCAGCTTTCCGGCGGCCAGCAGCAGCGCGTGGCGATCGCGCGGGCGCTCGCGATGCAGCCGAAAGCCATCCTGTTCGACGAGCCGACCTCGGCGCTCGATCCCGAGCTGGTCGGCGATGTTCTCTCGGTGATGCGCAAGCTCGCCGACGACGGCATGACCATGGTGGTGGTGACCCACGAGATGGGCTTTGCCCGCGACGTCGCCGACCGCGTGCTGTTCATCGACGGCGGCGTCATTGTCGAGCAGGGGCCGGCAAAGACCGTGCTCAATCAACCCCAGCATCCGCGCACGCAGGACTTTTTGCGCCGCGTGCTGCATCCGCTCTGATGGTCTTGCCATGACCGCGCCCGCCCGCCTTCCGCTGCCGCCTTCGCTCTATGCCGACACTGCCGTTGCGCCGGTGGCGACGCCGCCACTCGATACGGACAAGAACGTTTCGGTCGCTATCATCGGCGGCGGCTACACCGGACTTTCCACCGCGCTGCATCTGGCGGAGCAGGGTGTCGAGGCTCTCGTGCTGGAGGCGCAGGAGCCGGGATGGGGCGCCTCCGGTAACAATGGCGGCCACACCAATCCCGGGCTGAAGCACGACCCCGACCAGATCGAGGCCGACTTCGGCACCGAGCTTGGTCGTCGCATGATCGAGTTCTCCTATGGCACGACCAATTTCACCCACGATCTGATCCGCCGCTACCAGATTCCTTGCGAGGCGCGGCAGAACGGCACCTTGCGCGCCGCTTATAACGAGGCGAGCGCCGCAGGCATTGAGAAGACCGCCGAGCAATGCATCCGCCGCGGCATGCCGGTGACGCTGCTGAAAGGCGACCAACTGCGCGAGATCACCGGCACCGACCGCTATCTCTGCGCCATGTTCGACGCGCGCGGCGGCGATCTGCATCCCCTGAGCTACGCCCGTGGCCTTGCGCGCGCGGCGATGTCGGCGGGCGCAAAGGTCCATGGCGAGACGCCGGCGTTGTCGCTCCGTCGTGAAGGCGGCCGCTGGCGTATCGAGACGCCGCGCGCGATTGTGCATGCGGAAAAGGTGCTGCTCGCGACCAACGGCTTTACCGACGATCTCTGGCCTGCGCTCCGCCGCACCATCGTGCCGGTGTTCTCCTCGATCGCCGCCACCGCGCCGCTGTCGGATGAGGTTGTCCGCACGATCATGCCGACGCGCTCGGTGCTCTACGAGAGCGGCCACATCACCGTCTATTACCGCATCGACCAACGCAATCGCCTCCTGATGGGCGGGCGCGGGCCGATGCGCTGGATCAACTCGCCGTCCGACGTCGCCTATCTCATGCGCTATGCGGAGCGGCTGTGGCCGCAGCTCAAAGGCGTCGCCTGGACCCACGGCTGGAACAGCCGGCTCGCCATCACCAAGGACCACTATCCGCATGTGCATGAGCCCGCGGAAGACATCCTGATCTCGCTCGGCTGCAACGGCCGCGGCGTCGCGCTGTCGACTGCGATGGGCAGCCAGCTCGCCCGCCGCCTCATCGGCGGCGCCAAGGCTGAGCTCGACATGCCCATCACAGGCATCAAGCCGATCCCGCTGCACGCCTTCTGGCCGGTCGGGGCGACCACCGCCGTGATCGCCGGCCGCGTGCGCGACAGGTTGGGGATATGAGCTTCGCCGTGCCGGCCAGCCCCTGTCCGGCACGGCGACTGCCCTCGCGCGTGTCTGCTCAGGCGGCGCGAGGAAGGTGCATCTTGGCGATGGCCTGCTCCTGGACGGTGACGTGCACGCTATCGATCGCCTTGGCGAATTTGGCGGCGATCTTCTTCGCGGCGACTTCCTTGGGGTGGAGTTCGTCGTACCATTCCGTCTTCTTGACCGTGCCGCGCAGGTCGAGATGGATGAAGACGTCGCCGTACTTGGCCGCGAGTGCCTTGAGCCGCGAATTGTAGGCGTCGATCATGATGCGGATGATCGCCTGGCACAGACTTGCGTTGAACGCGGGATCGAGGCCCTGATACTCCATCGGCGAGCCCATCCACGGGCCATGCGGACGCGGGATGACGTAGTCGTAGCCGTGCATGATGATCTTCTTGTTGGCATGCCGCGCCGCCATCGGCTTGATCAGGCCGGTCTCGAGGTTGCCGATGATGTCGGCCAGATTGTCGTAGAACTCGGGCTTCACATAGTACGGGGCGTCGGACGGCTTGGTCATGTCGGGGTCGAACAGGTTCAGGAAGCTCGCCAGGCCGCCATTGCCGAGCACGTCGTTTCCGCCAGCCGAGAACAGCAGCAAGTCGGCGCCGCCGTCGATGTAGGGCCAGAACTGGCTCGCCAACAGGATTTCATCGAGCGTGTCGCCCCAATGGGCGAGATTGGTGTTGGGGTAGCCGGTCTGCTGGAGAAAGTCGATGCAGGTCTTGGGAAATGGAAAGATCTGCGGCAGGCGAAACCAGGAATCGCCTTCCGCGACGATCTGGCGACCGGCCGCTTTCGACTTCGCGACCTGCTTGCGCGCCGGCGCCTTGGGAACGTGCCGAACGAGCAGGTTGGCGTCGTGCGCCAGGGACTCGGCATTCGTGACATCGACATAGTCGGTGTTGATGTAGGTGTTGAAGTCGAACGGCTGGTGGACGTTCGGTTCGACGATGAAATAGGTTCGGGCCTCCTGCGGCGTGAGCTTGCCCGTCTGGATGCGGTCGACCAGTTGAGCCAGAGAAATCCGCTTTGCCATTCGCGTCTCCGAAATCATTGTTTGGAAAATGAGAGGTTGGAAGCACTGCCGAGAATCGACCCGGGGATGCGACAAAGCGTCCTCTGCGCCACGCTCGTCCCGTACCCCCATCGCGCCCGAGGCCGCGAGATTGCGGCCAGGATCGAACGTGTAGGGATGTGGCAACGTCGTCGTGAAATCAGCGTGAATTGGGGTTCCACGAACGCCGCCCGGCAGCCGGAAGGGCGGATGATCGGAAACGCCGGTCGCCGTCAGTTGGGGACGAGCGCGCACGCTGCGGCCATCCGAACATCCGCGTGGCGCGAACATCGCGGACCGGCTGCGGATCTAAAAAAGAAAACGCTGCCCGCTTGCGGACAGCGCTCTCTCGGCAATGTTCAGAGAATTCAGCAGCGGCCCTGCTTCCACAGGCCGGGCGGGCAACCCATGCCACGCCAGCCGACCTTGCGCCCGTGAGACCATCCCGGCGGGGTGCCGTGGTGGTGATGGCCCATCGCGTGGCCACGACCGTGGCCGTGACCGTGACCATGTCCGCCCTTGGCGAACGCAGGGTTGGCCACCGTGAGGCCGGCCGCGACAATCAGCGACGCAGCGAGCGCAAGTTTCTTCATCAAGTCCTCCGTTTGGGCGAGCGCACTTGTCCGTTCAATGAACTGACGTGGTGCAGCTTAGTTCCCTGCAAATGTGGAGGAGTCATGACGCTCGGCGCTCAGCCCTCGACGACTGCATCGCTCCATGGTTGAAAGACGTCGACTGCGCCGCTGTTGATATCGCCCTCGCGCATCACGACGCTTGGGCAGGCAAACTTCATCGGCAGGGTCTGCACCTGCGCCTCCTCATAGTCGAAGCTCGCGGCGAGCGCCTTGCGTGCGTTCGCCGGTAGGCGCGCGTCGCCAATCACGACCGCGCCCTCGCTGGCATCGATGCGCGGCTGATGGATCGCAGCGTCGAGGTCCATGCCAAAATCCATCGCAAAGGAGACGAGCTGCATCACCGCCGGCAGGATGCGCCGGCCGCCGGAGGCGCCGACCGCGAGCCGCTTGCCGTCCTTGGTCTCGGCGAGGACAGGCGTGTAGTTGCCGAGGCAGCGCTTGCCCGGTGCGAGCGAATTGGTCGTGCCCGGCGTCGGGTCGAACCACATGATGCCGTTGTTCATGGGAATGCCGGAATGCGGCGTCACATATTTCGAGCCGAAGGTCGAGAGCAGGGTCTGCGTCACCGCCGCCATGTTGCCGTGGCGGTCGACGACGGAGAAATGCGTGGTGCAGCTCGGCGCGAGGTGCTCGGCGCCGAGCGAACGCTTGCCGTCGGCATCGCCCATGTCCTTCAGCCGTTCGCGATAGGCCGATTGCAGCGCGTTGGCATATTCGACATAGGCCGCCGCATCGGGCGCGCCGTCCGGCTTCAGCTTGTCCTGCAATAGGCGTAAAGCATGCGCCATGGTCGGGCCCGCCGTCAGCTCCGGCGTCGCGTAGACGTTGCCGCCGCGATAGGGGATCGCGAGCGGCTCGCGCAGATGCGCGCGGAAGGCGGCCAGATCCTCGACCGACAGCGAACCGCCATCCGCCTTGATGTCGGATGCGATGCTGCGGGCGAGATCGCCCTGGTAGAAATCGCGCGGGCCTGCGGTGGCGAGATGCGCCAGCGTCGTCTGCAATCGCGGTTGCGGCAGCCGCGTCTCCGCCTTGATACCCCAGGGTGCGTTCGGCGGCAGGCCGTCTCTCAAAAACGTCTCGGCGCTTGCGGGATAGCGCCGCAGGTCGACGGCGGTGCTCGCGATCATCAATGTCGTCCACCAGTCGACCAGCAGGCCTTCGCCGGCGATCGTCGCGGCCGGCGCCACCAGATCCTTCCACGGCAGTTTTGCGTGGCGGCGGTGCGCTTCTTCCATGCCGGCGACGACGCCGGGCACCGCGATCGAGCCGGGACCATGCAAATTGCGATCGTCCTTCACCCGCGCCCAGGGGAAGAGATCGGAGGCGGCACCCTGGCCGGTCACCGGATAGTCCTCGATGCGCAGGCTTTGCGGCGCGCGCATGCCGTAGTCGATCACCTCATAGCGATTGTCGCTGGCGCGATAGAGCACCATCGCGCCGCCGCCGCCCATGCCGCTCATCCACGGCTCCAACACGTTCAATGCAAAGGTGGTCGCAATCACCGCGTCGATGCAATCGCCGCCCGCCGCCAGCACCTCCGCACCGACCTCGGCCGCCCTGCGCGATTGCGCGGCGACGATGCCACCTTTGGCGCGGCGGGCGGGTTTGCGGATGCTTTGGGCGAGGCTGAACTGATGGGGCATGTGGTCTTCGTGCCGCTCTTATTGCGCTGGATGGAATTGCATCGCGTTGGCGAAGCCCGTCGAGCATGGCACATTGCTCCCAACGAGAACATCCTGACGGGAGGTGAACATGGCTGGTGTGAAACAGGCGCGGGATGGGACGGTCGGCATCCTGACACTGAACGAGCCGGACAGACTCAACGCGATGACGCCCGACCTGCTCGGCGCGCTCGCAAAGGCGATCGCCGAGATGACGGCGGACGAGGGCATTCGTGCCCTGGTGCTGACCGGCGAGGGGCGCGGCTTCTGCTCCGGCCAGAATCTCAAGGCATCGGAGGCGCTCGGCGAGGACATCGCCGCCGGCGTGATGCGCTTCTACTGGCCAGCCTTCAAGGCTTTGCGCGAATGCCGCGTGCCTGTTGTGGTCGCCGTCAACGGCGTTGCGGCCGGCGGCGGTTTCAGCCTCGCGATGGCCGGCGACATGATCGTTGCCGCGCGCTCGGCAAGCTTCATCCAGGTGTTCAGCCGCATTGGCCTGGTGCCCGATCTCGGCTCGACGTGGCTGTTGCCGCGGCTGATCGGGCGGCAGCGCGCACTCGAACTAATGCTGTTCAACGAGCCGCTTTCGGCCGAGCGCGCCCACGCGATCGGCCTGGTGCGGCAGGTCGTCGACGATGCGAACCTGATGGAAGAAGCGCTCAAGCTCGCCCATCGTCTTGCCGTGGGGCCGACCCGGGCGCTAGTCGCAACCCGCGCGCTGATCGAGGCGAGTGAGCACGCGGGCTACGAGCAGCAGTTCCGCCGCGAAATCGAGACGCAGGCCGTCATCCGCAAAAGCGCCGACGCCCTCGAAGGCCGCAACGCCTTCGTCGAAAAGCGCAAGGCGCAGTTTACCGGACGCTAATTGTTCTCCTCCTTCACCGCTCGCCGCAAGCGGGGCGAGGGAGTTCGCTAGCCTTTGATCCTCACGAACACGTCCTCAATCGGCGTCGGCGCTTCCACGTTAAAAATCTCATGCAGCACCTGGCGCAGCTCGTCGGCAGAGTCGATGTTGCGCTCGTTTCGCACCTCGCCTTCGCGGGCCTCGACGATTAGGCGGCGGTTCACCAGCCTGTAGCGCGCGTCAATCGCGACGCGTTCCAGGATCAGGGTGCTGGTGAAGGGCGTCACCGAGCTCGTCGCAGTGAAATAGCTGCCAAGCTCGTAGTCGGAGGCAAGCTGCGGCGCGAGGTCGAATACGTACATGGTGCGCCAGCCGGCGGGCTGCCTTGCATTGACCCAGAACCGGCCGTCCCTTTCGTCGAAGCGGAACGTGCCCATCGCGGTCCGCTGCTCCACATCGGTTGCGAGCCGGAGCGGCGCATCGAGCAGGCAGGCACCGAACCCGACATCGGCGATGTAAGGCCCCTCAGCCAGATCGACTTTCAGCAGCATGTGGGTTTTTGGCCCCAGCGGGCTCTCGGGTGGTGCCATCCAGCGCACGCGCCCGGCAAGGCCGGTCACCGCAAAGCCGATCTGTTCGAGCGCGGCCCGGAACAGCGCGTTCTGCTCGAAGCAATAGCCGCCGCGCCTGCTCTCGACGAGCTTGGCCTGCACCGAGGGAAGATCGAGCAGCACCGGCCGGCCCAGCAGCGGATCCATGCCCTCGAACGGAATCGTGTTGACGTGAGCCGCATGGAGGGCGGCGAGCGTCGCCAGATCCGGCTTCAGCGCACCGCGATAACCGATCCGGGCCAGATAGTCGTCCAGCCGAAATTCATTCGACATGACCTCGTTCCCCTGCTGCCAAGTCGGCCGGCAAGGTAGTCAAGGCCGCCCGTTCCCGAAAGGAGATAGCCTTTCGAGGACGTCGCGAAAAGACGAAGTTGTGCGGTTTGATCCGACCCTTGGCGCCTAAAGCGCGCCGGCCTGGAGACGGGCTTGACGCTTGGCGTGCCATTTCGGGCCGGGGCCGCGCATGTAATGCAGCTCGGGCCGATAGGGATCGCCGGCGACCCTGATCAGCGTGTGCCACTTGGCCACGATGATTCCGAGGTGCTGGCGAAGAGCCGAGAATGACGATTGAGCGAGCAGCATGACACGAACCTCAGTGAGGCCTGCCAAGCATCGACGTGAAGGGGAGATCAAAAATCTCCTCGCCGTCGTCGTCGCTGACATGCAGCACCCAGTCGCGCCAGTCTTCGCCGCCAGGCGTCCGGATCATCGATTGCATAATCTGAGCGGCACGGTCGCGCGCCTCAGTGAGGTTCGATACGGCTGCGCCGTAGCGATCGATCAACATGCCGTCGGTATTGGAACAGTGGAAAAACACTTGGACCATATCCGCCTCCTGTAGAGAGCGATTCGGACGCTACCGAACCGAATACCATCCGGAGGCGCCGAAAAATATTCGGGCCAACCCGGTAAGGGAATCTACGGAAGTTCCGTCGGGTCGTCGGAGAAGGCGGTTCTATCACAGGCCGGTGAAGCCTCGCTGGACGGCGCCGCGGCGACGTGGAACTCTCGGTTTTGCAAGGATATTTTGGGAGCCCGCGGTGAATCGTCCGATACTCTTCTGTGATTTTCGTCTCAGTGATCGCGTCGGCCGGCTTTCCCTTGCAGTCGCACTGGTCGCAACGGCGCTCGGCTTGGCGTCGCCGGCCTCGTCCGAGCCCGTGCGCAGGAGCGGTTATGCGATCGGCACCGAATCATGCGGCGGTGGCGATCTCGCCTTTCCCCGACTCCAGATCGACATGAAGCCGGGATTCTGCGCGGGCCTTGTCGCGAGCGAGGAGGACCATCTCAGGTTTCCACGCTCGATTGTCCAGATTCCGGGCCGCGAGCTGTTCGTGGTCGCTGACATGGCCGGCTGGGGTCACATGGACGGCAAGCTTTTGCTGCTCGATCCGCGCGCGGCCGCCGGCAGCCGTTTCAAGGACCTGTTGACCGGGCTCGAATATCCCTTCGGTCTCGTGATCGGTCCGGACAAGAAGCTCTATGCGTCCACTGCGGACACGATCTTCAGGTTCGATCCGCTTGCCGACAATCCGCGCGGCACGGTCGAGACTATCATCAGGCATTTGCCCGGCGTCCGCATCACGCTGCCGGATGGCACAAAGCTCCAGGAGAGCGCCCATCCGATGAAGCAATTCGTCTTCGATCGCAACGGCCGCCTGTTCGTCAATGTCGGATCGCACAGCGACGATTGCATCACGCCGGCGCCGATCACAAAGCCCTGTGCCGCGGCCGAAGGGGCCTCCGCGCTCGCGTCGATCTGGCTGTTCACGCCGCCCGCCGGCGGTGTCTTCCCGGCCCTCAAGCCGAACGATGCCAATCCGCCGCACGAGGTCTATGCGCGCGGCCTGCGCAACTCGATGGCGCTCGCGCTGCATCCGCAATTTCCTGATCCGGGCTACGCCTTCCTGCAAGGCGAGAACGGCCGCGATCTCCCCGACATCTTCAAGCCGAACGAGGAGATCAACGCAATCGAGCCGGGCAAGCACTACGGCTGGCCCTATTGCTACGATCTCACGACGCCGAGCCCCGAATTCCGCACCGTGCTGCAATCCGGCGTCTACAAGAATCTCTGCACCGCAAATCCGCTCTACAAGCAGCCGTTCTCGCTGCTGCCGCCGCACGGCGCGCCGCTCGGCATGCTCTATTATCACGGCGGCAAATTCCCCGAGCTCGAAGGCAAGCTGCTGGTCGGCCTCCACGGGTATCGCCCGACCGGCAGCCGGCTCCTGATCTACGACGTCGATGAGCGCGGTTTTCCCAGGCCGAGCCCGCCGCCGGTCCGCTACCACGTCAGTTGCGACGCGCAGCCGTCGCGCAGTTTTCAGACCGACGCCGGAGAGGTCGCGGCCGCGCCCTTCGACGAGCTGATCGCCGGCTGGCACCGCGTCAACGGCGCGCGCCCACAGGGAGCGCCGGTCGGCATGACGGTTGCGGAGGATGGCGCGATCTGGCTGGTCGAGGACAAGAACAAGACGGTGATCCGGATCGATCGCGCCGCCGGCGATCCGCCCGCGCCGCTGCCCTGCGACACGCGCAGCCCCGCACTGATCGATCAGTTGGCGCTCTTCGTCGCCAGGGACGCGCAAAACCGCGACCGGCTGACCAGCATCCGCAAGGGCATCGTCGAAAAGCATTGCATGGGCTGTCACTCGGACTTCGGTCTGAAGCAGGGCCAGTCCGAGGCCGACAAGGACCAGGCCGCGCTGCGCTTCATGCTGGGGCAGGACGGCTGGGTCTACCCCGGCGATCCCGAATCGGGCCGGCTGCGCACGCGGCTGCGTGGCCTCGGTGCAGAAAAGCTGATGCCGCCCGGCGGCGAGAACCTGCCGAAGACCGAGCCCGGTTACGCCCGTCTTCTCGATGTCGCGGACATGCTGGTCGCAAGAATGATTCCGGGAACGCGGATGCGCATCAAGCCCGGCCCGCCCGATCGCGATTTCTTCTCCAGGACCAACAAGAAATGCGGCGAAATACCGGCGAATAAGGTCGTTGTCGTGACACAAAGGAGCGCTGTAGACAGGCCCGGCTTCAGCCGGTTCTTCCGGCCGGCCGACCCTTTCCTCAACGGCGATTGTACCGACGACGATGGCTATTACATCCGGCAGGAACTTTTGGTGCCTGTGCAGTAGTGTCCTTGTTCTGATCGCTGCGTCACCGCCTGTGATCGCTGCGTCTTCGTCGGCGCGAGCCGAACAGAAACTGTTCGAAGCTGCGCAGGTGACACCCGCCGGTGAATACACCTTTGGCATCGAAGGTCCCGCGGCGGATCTCGCCGGCAATCTCTACGTCGTCAACTTCAGCAAGCCCGGCACGATCGGCCGGTTGCCCGCGGCGGGCGCGGCGTCCGAACTGTTCGTCGATCTTCCCGAGGGCAGCGTCGGCAATGCCATTCGCTTCGATCGCGAAGGCACGATGTTCGTGGCCGACTACAAGAAGCACAACATCCTTGCGATTGGACGCGACGGCGCCGAGCCGACGGTCTGGTTTCACTCCGACCAGATGAGCCAGCCGAACGACATCACCATTGCCCGCGATGGCACGATCTATGCGAGCGACCCGAACTGGAAGGGACGGGAAGGGCACATCTGGCGCATCGCCAAGGCGGCCGATGGTTCGGTCCAGGGCGAGATCATGGCCGCGCCGCGCGCCATGGGCACCACCAACGGCATCGATCTGAGCCCCGATGGCAAGACACTCTATGTCGGGGAATCCTCGAGCGGCCAGGTCTGGTCCTACACCATCCGCGGCAACGAGCTTGTGGATGCAAAGCTCGTCAAGAGCTTCGAGCCCAACACCATCGACGGCCTGCGCACCGACGTCGGCGGCCGTCTGTTCATCGCGCGCATCCTGAAGGGCACGATCGCGCTCCTCAGGCCGAACGGCATGGTCGAGCGGGAAATCGCCCTGAAGGCCAAGGAGCCGACCAACCTCGCCTTCGGCGGCAAGGACGGCAAGACCGTCTTCGTGACGCAGCGCCAGGGCGGCTTCATCGAGTCCTTCCGTACCGACCAGGAAGGCCGCGAGCACTGCCTCCAGCGCGGGCGCTGCTGAGCGAAAAGCTCCGCCGCCCGAGCAGGGCAGGCGCGTGAGGTGCGGCATTCTTCTGGCTTGCATCCGGCCGTCGCGGGGATCAAGACATTGTCAGGTCCTGATCCACGTCGGAGTGCTCTGTGAAAGCCGTTTATACCGAACTGCACCGCAGCCACGATCCGCAATTCTTCCTGGTCCGCGGCGTCGTCAAGCGTACCACCGAGCAGCCCGAGCGTGCCGACCGGCTGCTGTCGGGGCTGAAGGCGGGCAAGCACCAACTGGTCGAGCCGACCAAGTTCGGCCAGGGACCGCGGGCGCGCATCCATAGCCCTGAATATCTCTCTTTCCTCGCCGAGGCCTGGGACGCCTGGACTGCGCTCGGCGATTCCGGCCCGGAGATGATCGGCAATATCCACCCCGTGCGCCACGCCGCGACCTATCCGACCCATATCGTCGGAAAGCTCGGCTGGCACACCGCCGACACAGCAGCCCCGATCGGACCGGGCACCTTTGCTGCGGCGTGCGCGGCGACCGATGTCGCGACCACGGCGGCGCAGCTCGTCATGGATGGCGAAGACGCCGTCTATGCACTATGTCGGCCACCCGGCCACCACGCCTATCGCGACATGGCCGGTGGCTTCTGTTTCCTCAACAACAGCGCGATCGCGGCCGCGCATCTGCGCACGAAGCACGAGCGCGTCGCGATCCTCGATGTCGACGTCCATCACGGCAACGGCACGCAAGGCATCTTCTACGAACGCCCCGACGTCTTCACCGTGTCGATCCACGCCGATCCGATCGCCTATTATCCCTATGTGTGGGGCTACGCCCATGAGCGCGGCGCGGGCCCGGGCCTCGGCACCAATCTCAACATTCCCTTGCCGATCGGCACCGGCGACGATGGCTATATACAGGCGATGGATCTGGCGAAGAAGGCGATCGATGCGTTCGCGCCGACTGCGCTGGTCGTGGCGCTCGGCCTCGATGCGTCCGAGCACGATCCGCTCAAAGGACTTGCGGTGACGACGCCCGGCTTCCGCCGCATCGGTCAGGCGCTTGCGCGCATGGGCCTGCCGACCGTGCTGGTGCAGGAGGGCGGCTATCTCTCTGATATCCTCGGGCAGAATCTCACATCGGTGCTGGCGGGATTCGAAGAAGCGCGCTGAGACGGCCGACGTGGTGTTTCAAAACAACCCGCTTGTCGCAAGCGCCTTGCAGACGTGCTGCATCTCGGCCTCGTCCGACACCATGTCGAGCATGATCGTGGTCAGGCCCTTGGCGGCAAAGCTCTTCAGCTTCGCGCCGATCTCGGCGTAGCTGCCGACGAGATAGGGGCAGTCGGCCTGGAAGGTCAGGAAGGGAAGCAGCCAATAGCCGTTGTTGTGAAGCTCTGCGCTCTGGCCTTCGTACAGCTTTCGTTTCCAGACCGAGTCGGTGTTTCCCATCGTTAGAGTCAGGAGCTCGCGATTGTCCGGATCGTCGCGAAAGCGCAGCAAAGCCGCCCGCCGCGCCTCGTCGCGTCCCTCGCGCGCGAATATCCCAAAATTCATGCCTGGTGCGTTGAGGCCGTTCTCGAGATCGGGCGGCAGCATCTGCATCTTGATGCAGCCGGTCTCTCTTGCGACGCGCTGTGCGGCCTCCGATTGACCGGCGATCAAAAATTCCGGCATCAGGCCGGTCGCGAGCCGCGGGCGGAGCTGAAGATTGGAAGCCGTGTAGAACTTGCCCTGGAAATTGACCGGCCGCGGGCTCGACAGCAACTGCCGCATCAGCTCGACGAACTCGCCGAGCCGGACGTAGCGATCGCCATGGGACTGGTCGTCGCCAAGCCCCTGCAGGTCGCTCATGGCCGTGCCCGTGATCATGTTGAGATAGACCTTACGGCCGTAGAGCTGTGCAAAGGAGGAGACGAATTTTACCGCCGTGAACGGGTGCATGTAGACCGGGTTGACGGCGATCAGCGGCGAACTCCGCTCGGTGTTCGCCATGATATGCTGGGCCATCGCCCACGGCTCGACGAACACGTCGTTGCCTTCGAACAGCAAAAGACCCTCAAAACCGTTGCGGTCGGCGAATTCTGCGACCTGCATCAGCTCGCCGATGTATTTCGAGGGATCGCGGTTGCGCGAAATCGCCGGAAAGATCCGAAGCCGCGGTGTCGTCATCCCGGCGCTCCCGGTCGTGGAGGAAGAGGCGAGTGTGTCCTGATGGCAAGGCCGCCGGCGACGCCCGAGCCATCGGCGACCGCGAGGCGGTGGACTGGCGACGGCGAGCTCTGGGTGAAGCGCCACTTCCGGGGATCGTCGTCGATCTCGGGATCGAAATGGATTCCGACGCCATCAGCGCCAAGCCGCATCGAGAACCGGTCGAGCGGAAGAAGGTGCAGGCCGATACCCCGCGCCTTCAGATAGGCCTCCTTCAGCGTCCAGTAATCGAAGAAGCGGCTGACGAATTGGTCCGTCGCGATATCCCGGAGAGACGCAAGCTCGTCGGGCGAAAACACGCCCTCGGCGGTTTCCATCCGTGCGCGGCGCGGCGTTATCTGCTCGACGTCGACCCCGACCGCCTCATGACCTGAGACCACGCAGGCGACGCAGCCCTCGGTGTGGGTCAGGTTGAAATGCAGCGCCATGGGCCGCGCGGGACCTGCGACATAGGGCCGGCCATGCGGGCCGGTCGCGAACGACCAGTCGGACGGCGCGACATCAGGCGCGGCCTGGGACAGGGCCAGCCGTAGCATCCCGTGCGCGTGAATGAACTCGCGCCGGTGCCGTTCGAACACGAACCGGTCGGCACGTTGCCGCTCATTGGCCGACAGCATCGCCCGGCACGCCTCACGCGCCTCGTCGGAATCGACGGCTTCGATCAGCCAGACATGGAGGTCGATCGTATTGGCGGTCATCGGCTGCATCAGCGGTGTGAGCTGTGAGACGATGTGCCCGGTTACGCCAAAACATTCAACCGGGCGGATCGCCGCCGCGACCGACCCGGTTGGGTTCTTGCTGGTCTGTTGCTCAGCTCTCGCAGGGGTCCTGACGGAACCCACGCGAGAGACACGAGTGATCATTTGTCCGAAAGGTCTCGGGCGAGCCGACTAGCCCTTGCCCTTCTTCTTTTTCGCCTTCTTGGCCTTCTTCGGCTTCAGCACCGCGAGGCTGGCATCGACGTCCTTCAGCGCCGATTGCAGCTTCTTCTTTTCGGCGGCAAGCAATTTTTGCAGCGCCTTCTTGTCCTTTTCGCTCAGCCCTTTGGGCGTTTTGGTCATACCCATAATAATTCCCCGGGTTTGAAATGAAATATTCGGTGCCAAGTGTAACGCACCATCACTGTTGCGCGCGTTTGTCAAATAATCAAGCTGTAACTTGAGAAGTCACAGCTTTGGCGAGCACAGCCGTCAGGCGGCCCTGCGCTTGAGCAGGCGCGCGAGAGGAATGTCGGACTGAGCGACTCCACTCGCCAGCAGCGCGACGAAGTCGTCCATCCACGCGTCGATCGTTCCGCCGCCGAGCAGGTCGCGCTTGTAGTTGCACGAGCCGGTGATCTCCGTCGGTCGTTCCTTCAGCATCAGCGACAGCCAGGTCTGGTCGACCGGCAGCACGGGTTGGCCTTCGCGCGCGACATTGCCGAACGAGCGCACCGCAATATCAGGCAGATCGATCGGCCGGCGCAGCGGATTTTGCAGTGTGAAATAGACCTGGGTCAGCGCCGCCGGATCGATGCCGGCCTCCTGCAGCCGCTCGGCCAAAAGTTCGAACGGCAGTTCCTGCCGTGCATGGGCCTCCAGCACGCTCTCGCGCACCCGCGCAAAGGCCTGCGCAAAGGATAGTTCCGGTTCTATCCGGGTACGGACGATCACGGTGTTCTCGAACGGGCCGATCACGCGATCGGTGTCGGGCTGCGTGCGATTGGCCATGGCGGTCGCGATGCAGATGTCGCTACGTCCGGTGCGCAACGCAAGCAACGCCTTCAGCCCGGTCATCATCGCCATGAACAGCGTGCCGTTCCGGCTACCCGCGAAAGCGCCGAGCCCCGCGATCAGCTCGTCGGTCAGGCGCAGCGGGTGGGAACCGCTCGGCGGGCCCGCCGGCATCGTTTCGCCGTCGCTTTGGGGGGCGAAAACTGGTGTGGCCCCGCGCAAGCTATCCGTCCATTCGGCGGCCTGGCGGCTCGCGGCCTCGGTACCGCACCACCAGCGCTCCCAGCGGGCGAAATCGGCAAAGGATAGTGGCACCTTTTGCAGCGGCTCCGCGGGCCGGCCGACCAGCGCGGCGTATCGCCTGGAGATCTCGTCAAAGAGGATGCCGAGTGACCAGCCGTCGGCGGCGGCGTGATGGAACGTCAGCAACAGTACGTGGTCATCCGCCTGCAGCCGCAGCAGGCGCGCGCGGAGCAGCGGTGCGCGGCTGGTGTCGATCGGCTCCCAGGCATCCTGCTCGGCCAAGAGCTTGATCTTCTTCAGTTGCAAGGCTTTTAGCCGCTTGTCGGTCGTGCGTCTGCCGCCCCCGATCGGTTCGACGGTCAGAAGCTCGCCGATCTTGCCGGGAGCGGAGGTCCGAAGCGTGGGCGCATCGCCGTTACAGTCGAATGCGCTCCGCAGGCAATCGTGGCGGGCGACGACGTCGTCGAGCGCGCGCCTCAGTGCGGCGACGTCGAGCGGTCCCTGGAGGCGGAGGGTGAAGGGCAGGTTGAACAGCGGCAGCCCTGGCAGATCCCGCTCCATCGTCACCATCTCGGCCTGCGCGATCGACAGCGGCGGCGGACCGCTCTGGACAAGGCGCGGAGTCTCGGCCAGCGGCTTTTGCGTCTGGGTCGCCAGAGCCTCGTCGACCCGCCGTGCCAGTTGCTCGACGGTCGGCGCCTCAAAAATCGTCTTGATCGGCAGCGAGACGCCGAGTGCCCGCGCCACGCGGGCCATGGTCTGCCCCGCCAGCAGCGAATGGCCGCCGAGGTCGAAGAAGTTTTCGGTGACGCCGAGGCGGTCGACCTTCAGCAGGTCGATCCAGATGTCGGAGAGCACCTTCTCGGTGAAGCGGCGCGCCGGCACTGCGGCTTCGGTTGCCGCCGCCTCCATTGGCGCCGGCGCGAGCAGCGCGGCGCGGTCGATCTTGCCATGGGCATTGAGCGGAACGTCGTCCCGGAACAGGAATGCCGAGGGGATGGCATGGCCGGGCAGCCGCGCCTTAAGGGCGTCGCGCAGGGCGCTGGCGCTGATCCGGCTGCCGGCCCTGGCGACGATGTGAGCGATCAGCTTGACGTCGCCATTGCCGTCGCGGCGCGGGTCGACAATGCCGGCGCGCACGTCGGGATGATCGGCGAGCGCGTGCTCGATCTCCTTGATCTCGATGCGGTAGCCGCGGACCTTGACTTGATTGTCGATGCGGCCGAGGCATTCGATTGTTCCGTCCGCGCGCTTGCGTGCGAGATCGCCGGTCCGGTACAGCCGCGCGCCCTCCTGACGCGCGAACGGATCGTGCAGGAAACGCTGCAGCGCCTGCGCGGGATCGTTGATATAGCCGCGGCCGACGCCGGCACCGCCGATGCAGAGCTCGCCGATCACGCCGACCGGCTGCACTTGCAAATGCGCGTCGAGCACATAGAGCTGGGTGTTGGGCAGGGGCGCGCCGACCGGCACGGTGGTCGCAGCGTCAGGCACCGATGTCAGGCGATGCAGCGAGACATCGTCAGAACACTCCGAGGCGCCATAGGCGTTGATCAGCGGCACTTTTGGACAGTGCCGGAACCAGGCGCGGCAGAGATCGACGCTGAGCGGCTCGCCGGTCGAGATCAGGAGCCGCAGTCTTGCAAAGGCGCGGCGGATCGGCGCCTCATTCATCCGCTCGAGCACCACGCGCAGGAGCGAGGGCACGATCTCGAGGACCGTGATGCCCTCGCGTTCGATCTCCGCGGCGAGGAGCAGCGGATCCTGCACGGTCTCGTTGGCGCAGACATGGACGCGGGCGCCGACCATGGGACCGGCCAAAAACTGCCAGACCGAGATGACAAAGCTCTGCGGCGCGCTCTGGGCGATGACGTCGCTGGCGGAAAGGCCGAGTTCGGCGATCAGTGATGCCAGATGATTTGACAGTCCGCGCTGCTCGATCATCACGCCCTTCGGCATCCCCGACGAGCCCGACGTATAGATGACGTAGGCGAGGCTGGACGGCGTGCGGCGCACGGGTTTGGCCGGCTTGCCCGCTTTGGCTTCGATCAGCTCGTCGAGCGTCGCCACCTCGATGCGGGCGGCAAGCGGCGCGAGGAGATCGTCGAGCAGGGCAGCCCTGGCGCGCGAGGACAGCAGCACGCGCGCGCAACTCGATCCGAGCATGGTCGCAATTCGTCCCACCGGCTGGTCGGGATCGAGGCTGACGAAGGCCGCGCCGACCTGCTGCACGGCAATCATCGCGGCGAGCAGGTCGGGTCCGCGATCGGTGAGCAGTGCCACGACCGACTCGGCCCCGACCCCCTTCTGCGCGAGCCATTTTGCAATCGACTGGCTGCGCCGCGCCAGTTCGCGATAGGTCACCGGCACGCCTGCGCCTGACATCGCCACCGCATCCGGCGTTTGTCTCGCCTGTCGCTCAAACCTTTCGGCAAAATTGCCGCGCCGGGTGAAATCGGCGGCAGCACCACTGCCTTCGCTGCGAAGCTGGCGCTGCTCGCCTGATGACAGCAGCGGTAGTCGCGAGATCGGCTGGCCGGGATCGGCGATCGCAGACTTGATGAGGGTTTTGAACTGCGCCGCCATCCCCGCCATCGTCGCGGCATCGAACAGATCGGTCGCGTACTCAAAAAATCCCGAGAAACGGCCGTCGGCTTCGACCAGCTCCAGCGTGATGTCGAAGCGCGCGACCTGCGGGTCGATCTCCAGCCGCCGCGTCGACAAGCCCTGAAAATGCGCAGCCTCGATCGAGGCGTTCTGCAGGATGAACATCACCTGGAACAGCGGATTGCCGTCGCGGCTGCGAGAAACTTGCAGCGCGCGCAGCACCTCCTCGATCGGCAGGTCCTGGTTGCGATAGGCATCCAGCGTGACCTGCCGCACCCGCCGCAGCATCTCGCCAAAGGTCGGATCGCCGGCAAAGTCGTTGCGCAGGATCAGCGTGTTCGCGAACAGCCCGATCAGGCGTTCGGTCTCGATCTGGTTACGGTTGGCGATCAGCGAGCCGGTGGCGACGTCTTCATGCCCGGTATGGCGGAACAGCAGGCACTGGAATGCCCCGAGCAGTGTCATGAAGGGCGTCACGCCCTGGTCTTGGCTCAGCTTGCGGATGCCGGCGGACATCGCCTTTGTGAAATCGAGATAGTGCCGCGCGCCTTGCCCGCTCCAATTCTTCGGCCGCGGCCGGTCGGTGCGCAGCGGCAGCGTGGTGACGCCGTCGAGCTGGCGCCGCCAATAGTCGAGCTGCTCCTTTGCGGCCGGCATTTCGGCCCAGCTCTGTTGCCAGGTGGCAAAGTCGCGATAATGGAAGGTCGGTGCGGGCAGGGCGGTCGCGCTTGATCCACGCGCGCTCGCATAATGCGCGGCGAGCTCTTCCCAAAACAGCTTTTGCGACCAGCCGTCGGTGACGAGGTGGTGGATGTTGACCACCAGCGCGTGATTGTTTGCATCGAAGGCCAGCAGCGTCACCTTCAGCGGCGGCTCGCGAGCGAGATCGAAGCGGTGTTGCGCAAGCTTTTGCGCCTCGCGCCGGACGATCGCGGACCGCTTGTCCGCCGGCGCTGGCCTAAGCTTGATCCGTTCGAAGCGCGGTGCCATCCGGCGTAGGCGTTGCACCGGCTCGCCATGCTGCTCGGTGAAGGTCGAGCGCAGGATATCGTGGCGTGTGCAGATCGCGGCGACGCTCGCCTGCAGCGCCTTGACGTCGAGCTTGCCCGAGAGCAGCGCGACCTCGACGACATTGTAATTGTAGCGGGTCTTGTCGAGCCGTGAGAGCACGTACATGCGCTGCTGCTGGAACGACAGCGGCGCCTCCGCGGCATCCGCGCGGCGCCATTGCGGGGCTGCGACGTCGCCCCGGTGTGCTGCCGTCTCCAGCCGCGCCGCCAGGGCGGTGACCGTCGGGCAGTCAAAAATGTCCTCGAAGGAGAAATCGACGTTGAAGCGCTCGCGCAGCCGCGAGCGCATCTGCGTTGCCGCCAGCGAATCCGCGCCGAGCGCAAACACGTCCTGGTCGATCCCGACCTGCGGCAGCTCCAGCAACTGTGCCCACAGCTCGGCAAGCTGGGTCTCGAGCGCCGAGCGTGGCAGCGCCTCGTCCTTGTCCTCGTGCGCAGGAGAAGCGGCAATCAGCTCAGCCAGCGCATTGCGCTTGACCTTGCCGCTTGCGCCCTTGGGCAGCGCGGCGACGGCGCGCACAACACTCGGCACCTTGTAGGCGGCAAGCCGTTTGCGCGCGAATTGCCGCAAAGCCTCCGACGTCGCCTTCGTCTCAGGCCGCAGCACGACGACGGCCGCGACGTTCTCGCCGAGCTTTTTGTGCGGAACAGCGAACACGCCGGCCTCGAGCACGTCCGGATGGGCGAGCAGCGCCTCTTCCACTTCCAGCGGCGAGATCTTTTGCCCGCCGCGGTTGATGACGTCCTTGATGCGACCGACGATGAAGAGATAGCCGTCGTCGTCGAGATAGCCGAGATCGCCGGTGCGAAACCAGTCGCCGCGGAACGAAGCTCTTGTGGTCTCCTCGTCATTATAGTAGCCGCGCGTCATCGTCGGCCCGCGCAGCATGATTTCGCCATGCTGGCCGCTCGGCAGCATCACCCCATTGGCGTCCATGATCGCGATCTCGGGCCCTGCCGCGCGGCCAACCGATCCGACCTTCCGTCGTTCGACCGGATTGGCCGCGATCTGCGAGGCCGCTTCCGTCATGCCGTAGGTCTCGATGACGGGAACGCCGAACATCGCTTCCAAGCCCTCGAGGATCGCGGGCGCGAGCGAGGACGAGGCCGAGCGGATCACGCGGAAGGGCGATCGCTTTGCGCGATGCGGGTCTTGTTCGGCCGCCGTCAGCAGCGCGCGATGAATGGTCGGCACCGCCGTGTACCAGCTCGGCTGCAAATCCTTCATCCAGTCGAAGAACGAGATCGCATCGAATCCGCTGGTGCAGATCACGCTCGATCCGGCCACAAGCGCAGTGAGAAGGCCGGAGACCAGGCCATGGGCATGGAACAGGGGCAGAACGTTCAGCAAACGGTCCCGCGGCCCGAGCGACAGCACATGACCGGCATTGTGGGCGGATCGGCACACGGCGGCCTGCGTCAGCGGCACCATTTTTGGACGCGCCGCGGTGCCCGACGTCAGCAGGACGAACGCGTCATCCTCGCCGCGCGCGGCGCCACCGGTGGCGGCTGCGCCGATTGACGGGCCCGTGAGCTGATAGCCGCCGAGATCGCCATCCGGACCCGGCACGAAATCGATGACGGCGATGCCCAATGCCTTGGCAGCTTCGCGGCTTGCGCAATTCATCTCGGCGCGCGTGACGAGCGCCTTCAGCTTCAATTCGCTGAAATAGCGCTGCAACTCGTCGGCCGTCAGATCCGGGTTGATAGGGACGCAGGCGGAAGATGCGGCGACCGCAATCAGAGCCAGCGCGGTGTCGGCCCCGCGCGGCAACGCCACCGCGACCCGGTCGGCAGGGGCGATGCCGAGCCCGCGCAGGGTCCGGACGGCCGTCATGGTGCGGTCGCACAAAGCGGCATAGGCGAGGGGCGGCCGGCCGGGCGCCAGGATCGCGGGCGCGCGCGGCGTCGTGCGGGCATGAAATTCCAGCATTTCGCCGATGCATGCGAAGGTGGCCGCCTCTGCGGTTTGACCGGCCGATCCCTCCGGCGATGGGCTTGCTGTGTCCGACAATGCCGTGCCTTTTTGATTTGGTTGAGGTATTCTTCCAAAAATGTATTGAACGCGTCCAGTCCGAGGTGAACACTTGGCCCCCAAAATCTGTGGTTGAGGGCTTACCCCCTTCGACGGAGTGCAGTCGGGCGGAATCACCATGCTGGATAATGAGCCGAGCGCGAGGACTGAAAGCGGCTTGAAGGACTGGCTCGAAAGCATCGGTCTTGGCCAATATGCCGAACTTTTCACCCAGCACCGCGTCGATCTCGACGTCATTCCCGACCTGACCGACGCCGATCTGGTGGAGCTCGGCCTGCCGCTTGGCGATCGCAAGCGTTTGCAGCGCGGCATCGCGACGCTGTTTCAGGCCCCGCCGGCGGAGCCGCCGGCCGTCCCGGTGCGCGCCCAACCGCGGTCCGAGGTCGGCGCCGAACGGCGGCAGCTCACCACCATGTTTTGCGACATGGTGGACTCCACGGGGCTCTCTGCCCAGTTCGATCCCGAAGACGTGCGCGACATGATCGCGAGCTTTCGCGAGACCTGCGTCCGCGTGGTCAAGCATTATGAGGGCTTTGCCGCCCGCTATGTCGGCGACGGCATTTTGGTCTATTTCGGCTATCCGACCGCGCACGAGGATGATGCCGAGCGTGCGGTGCGCGCCGGCCTCGAGATCGTGCGGGTGCTGTCGAGCGCCCGCGCCATCGAGCCGCGCGGAGCACTCAGCCATGCCCCTGCGGTGCGCATCGGCATTGCGACCGGCCTCGTCGTGGTCGGCGATCTCGTTGGTCCCGGCACCGAGGAGCGCGATTCCGCAGTCGGCGAGACCGTCAATCTCGCCGCGCGGCTCCAGGGCCTCGCGCCGTCGAACGGTGTCGTCATCTCCTCCTCGACCCAGGCGCTGTTGAAGGGCAAGTTCGACTATCGCAATCTCGGCGCCCATGCGCTGAAAGGAATCTCCGACAAGGCGCAAGCCTGGCACGTGGTGCGGGCGACCCGGGTCGAGACCCGCTTTGCCGCAGCCATGGGCTCGAAGCTGACGCCGCACGTCAATCGCGAGGAGGAGATCGCGCTCCTGACGGCGCGCTGGCAACAGGCCAAGGAGGGTGATGGCCAGGTCGTCGTGCTGTTTGGCGAGCCCGGCATCGGAAAGTCGCGCATCATCCAGGAGATCTTTGAGCGGCTCGGCGGCGATCGTCACGGGCACGTCTCGTTCCAGTGCTCGCCCTACTACACCTCGACCGCGTTCTATCCCTTCATCGAGCAGTTGAAATTCTCGCTCGGGCTCGATCGCGAGGATGCGTCCGCGCTGTCGCTGTCGAGCCTTGAGGCGGCGGTGGCACAGGCCAATATCGAGGTCGAGCAGGTGACGCCGCTGTTCGCCGCACTGCTGTCGATCCCGACCGGCGACCGCTACCAGCCGCTCGAACTGTCGCCGCAGCAGCAGAAGGACGCGACCGTCTCCGCTTTGGTCAATCACCTGGTCGGGCTTGCCAACGACCAGCCGCTGGTCGCCGTCTTCGAGGATCTGCACTGGATTGACCCGACCTCGCGGGAGGTCATCGACCTCCTCGTGGACAAGGTCCAGGGCAAGCCGATTCTCGTCATCATCACGGCGCGCTCGGAATTCCAGCCGAGCTGGAACGCGCATTCGCACATCACGACGCTGCTGCTGAACCGGCTCAGCCGCCAGCTCCGCGCCACCCTCGTCGAGCGCGTCGCCGGCAGCCGCGAATTGCCGAAGGAGGTGGTCGAGGAGATCATCGTCAAGACCGATGGCGTGCCGCTGTTCGTGGAGGAGCTGACCAAGACCGTCCTCGAGTCCAACCTTTTGACGGAACGGCACGGCCGCTACGTGCTGTCGGGCCCGTGGCGGCAGCTCGCGATCCCCGCGACGCTGACGGATTCGCTGATGGCGCGCCTCGACCGCATGGGACCTTTCAAGAAGATCGCGCAGATCGGCGCTACCATCGGCCGCGAGTTCTCTTACGAGACGCTGCATACCGTCGCCGACGCACCGGCCGACCAGATCGAGGCAGCGCTCAACCATCTGGAGGAGGCGGGACTTATCATCCGCCGCGGCCATCCGCCGGACGCGCTCTACTCCTTCAAGCACGTGATGATTCAGAACGCGGCGCACGAGAGCCTGCTGCACAGCGAGCGGCGCAAGCTGCATTCGCGGATCGCGCAGGTGCTCGCACAGATGTATCCGGAGAAGACCGAGCGCGAGCCCGAGATTCTCGCGCATCATCTGACCGAGTCCGGCCAGAGCGAGCCGGCCGCGAGCTTCTGGCTCAAGGCCGGCAAGCATGCCGCGCGGGCCGGCGCCAATCTGGAGGCCATCGGTCACCTCAGGCGCGGGCTCGGCGTGGTTCAGGCCAACGCCCGCATGCAGGGCGCCGACGAGATGGAGCTCGAGCTGCGCATCGCGCTCGGCAACGCGCTGATCGCTGCCAAAGGCTATGCCGTCCAGGAGGTCGAGGAGAACTACATCCGCGCGCTTGAGCTCGGCCAGCAGCTCGACGACGAGGAGAAGACTTTTGCGGCGACGCGCGGCCTCTGGGTCTGCCATTTCATCCGCGCCGATCTCACCCGCGCGCATGATCTCAGCGTCGAGCTCTTGAAGTTCGCCAAGCGGGAGCGGCTGAACGAACGGGCGCTGCCGGCGCAGCAGACCGGCTACCTGATCGAGGCGCATCGCGCGATCGCGATGACCATGCTCTATCGCGGTCGCTTTGCGGCCTCGCAGCATCACCTGCATCGCTGCATCAATCTCTACAGTCCCGAGCTGCACAGCGACCTGATGGAGCGGCACGGCACCGATCCCGGCGTCGTGTCGCTGTCCTATCTCGGCTATCTCCTGTGGTTCCTCGGCCGTCCCGACGCCGCGCGCCAGCACAGCGAGCAGGCGATCGCCAACGCCGAGAAGATCCGCCATCCCTTCACGCTCGCCTTCGCGCTCGTGTTCGGCGCCTATCTCTGCCAGCATCTGCGCGACGTCGAAGGCACCCGCGATCACGCCAATCGCGCCATGATCATCGCCTCCGAGCACAACTTCCTGCACTGGAAGCAGCAGGCCGCGATCCTGCGCGGCTGGGCGCTGACGCAGCTCGGCGAGATCGACGAGGGACTGAGCCAGATGCGGGTCGGGCTCGACGAATATGAGGCGATGGATTCCTGGCTCGCCGGCTGCTGGTTCAAATGCCTGCTGGCGGAAGCCTATGCCAAGGCGGGCCTGCGCGATGCCGCCCTGCGCGCGCTCGACGGCGCGCTCGCGGTCGCCAGGCGCACCGGCGATCACTCTTATCTCGCCGAAGTCTATCGCCTGCAGGGCGAGATCACGCTCGCCGCGGGCGGCGCGGATTCGCTGCGCGATGCCGAGGATCTGTTCGAACTCTCGCTCGACACTGCCCGCAAGCAGAGCGCACTATCCTGGGAGCTCCGGACCGCGATCAGCCGGGCGCGGTTGTGGCGCGATGCCGGCAAGGGCGAGCAGGCCGCAGGGTTACTGGTGCCGATCGTCGCCCGGTTCAGTGAGGGTTTTCTCACGCCGGATTTGAAGCAGGCCGCGCAATTGCTGGGCGATGTCGAGGCAGGCGATCCCCAGCGCGTTGCCCCCGTGAAATGAGCGAGCTGGCCGCCGCGCGTCAGCGCTATGCCGAGCTGATCGGCAAGCGCGAGCGGATTTCCACGCCCCGGCTGCTTGCAGCGCTCGCGGCGGTGCCGCGTGAAAACTTTCTTGCCAGGGGTCCCTGGCGGATCAAGCGCGAAATGGCGCGCGACTACCGACTGACGCCGGATGCCGACCCGATCCATCTCTATGACGACGTGCTGGTGGCGATCGATGCGCGCCGCAAGCTTGACACCGGGCTGCCGAGTCTGTGGGCGCATTTCATCGACGTGCTCGATATCGGCGCGAAAGCGCGCGTCGTGCAGATCGGCTGCGGTCTTGGCTATTTCTCCGCCGTGCTGTCCGAGATGGTTGGTCCAAAAGGCAACGTAACGGCGATCGAATGCGACGCGAAGCTCGCGAAGCGCGCGGCCGCCAATCTGCGCGCTTGGCGCAATGTCGAGGTCATCGACGGCGACGGCGTCAGCGATATCGGCGGGCCTGCCGACGTGATCATCGTCCATGCCGGCTTCTCTCATCCGCATCCGCGCTGGCTCGACGCGTTGCGTCCGAAGGGGCGCCTCCTGGTGCCGCTGACGCAGCGCGACCGCGAAGGCACCGTGATCAGGATCTTGCGCAAGGGCAGAGGTTTTGAGGCCGACGCCGTCAGGCAGATCCGGATCTTTCCCGGCCAGGGGCGCGGCGCAACCGCGCTCGACGATCGCGTCGCAGATTGGTGGGAACGCGCCTCCGCGCTCGCGCCGCTGCGCTTCCGCAGGCTCGAGCAGGGGCTGCCGTTCGATTGATAGAGCATTCGTCGCCCGGGTGAGCGAAGCGATACCCGGGATAGTCTGCTCCCGCATGTCGCTGACGCTCAGGCAGCGGCCATTTCACAATGTAGAATGAATTCCTCCATTGTGAGATTCCGATTGCGCGGCCAAACCATTGCCACTAAGAGTCTTGGACAGTTGACCAAGAACGCTCTGAGGATGGGATCGCTGCATGTCGCCTGCAAATGGATTCGGCTTGGCCGGCATCATCGGAATGCCCGTCGCTCATTCGCGCTCGCCGACGATTCATAATTTCTGGCTGAACGCGCACGGCATCCGCGGCGTCTACGTGCCGCTCGCCGTTCCACCGGAACGGCTGAAGGAGGCGCTGCCGGGGCTCGCCGCGCTCGGCTTCCGCGGTTGCAACGTCACCATGCCGCACAAGCAGACGGCGATGGCGCTCCTCCACCGCGTCAACGACACCGCGCGCCGCATCGGCGCCGTCAACACCATCGTGGTCGAGGAGGACGGCACGCTCTCCGGCTTCAACAATGACGGCAACGGCTTTGTCCAGAGCCTGCGCGACGCAAGAGTGGATTGGCGCGCGGATGAGGGACCGATCCTGCTGTTAGGGGCCGGCGGTGCCTCGCGCGCTGTCGTCGTGGCGCTCCTGGAGAACGGCGCCTCGCGCATCATGATCGCTAACCGCACGGTCGAGAAGGCCGAGGCGCTGGCGAAGGAGTTCGGCTCCACTGTCAGCACTATCGACTGGGCGGATCGCGCGGCCGCGCTCGCCGACAAGGCCCTGGTCGTGAACTGCACGGATCGCGGCATGGTCGGCAAGCCCGCGCTCGACATCGATCTATCGCGGCTGAACAAGGCCACGATGGTTGCGGACCTCATCTACACGCCGCTGGAAACGCCGTTTCTGGCCGAGGCGCGTGCGCGCGGGTGCATGACCGTGAACGGTCTTGGCCTGCTGCTCAACCAGGCGCGGATCGCCTTCAAGGCCTGGTTCGGCGTCATGCCCGATGTGACGCCCGAGCTCATCACGGCGATCAAGGCGACGTTCTGAGGCCTCGAGGAGCTAGCGACGATGGCCCTGCCGGCGTGCCCAAAAATCGATTGCCATATCCATGCCATCGATCCCGTCCGCTTTCCCTACGCCGACGATACGCCCTATCGCCCGAGCGGGCAGGAGATCGCGCCGGCGGCGCAGCTCCTGCGCGTGTTCGACGCCTTTGACGTCAGGCACGCGCTCGTCGTTGCGACCAACACCGGCTATGGCAGCGACAGCCGCATCCTGCTCGACACGCTCGCGCAGGGCGGCGGCACGCTGAAGGGCGTCGCGGTCGTGGACAATGACGTCGACATCAAGGAGCTGGAGCGGCTCAAGGCGGCCGGTGTCATCGGCGTCGCCTACAATGTGCCGTTCCACGGCGCCGACTATTATAGCAACACCGCAGACCTGCTCGACAAGCTCGAGAATCTCGACCTGTTCCTGCAGGTCCAGGTCGAAAACGACCAGTTGCTCGCGCTCCTGCCGCTGATCGAGAAATCGCGCGTGCGCCTGGTGATTGATCATTGCGGGCGGCCGCAGGTTGCGCAGGGCGTCACGGGAAAAGCCTTCCAGGCGCTGCTCGCGATCGGACGCGAACGCGACGCCCACGTCAAACTGTCCGGCTACTACAAGTTCTCGCAACAGGCCTACCCCTACGAGGATGCCTGGCCTTTCATCGCCGCGCTGGTCGAGGCCTTCACGCTCGACCGCTGCGTCTGGGGCTCGGACTACCCGTTTTTGCGCGCGCCTGAACGGCTCGATTATGGGCCGTTGCTGACGGTGCTGAGCCGGCTGTTTCCGGATCCGGACGACCAGCACCGATTGTTGTGGCGGACGCCGGCGCGACTGCTCGGCTTTTCGAACGACGCCGATCAATCAAGATAAGAAATACCAGGGAGGAATACGTCATGAGGCAATTTCGTTATCTCGGCGGCGTCGCCGTCGTCGCGTCGCTGTGGACCGGCCTCGCGCACGCGCAGACCACCGTCTACATCCCTGACGTCGTCGAGCTGTCCGGGCCCGGTGCCGTGTCCGGCACCAACTGGCGCGATGGCGTGGTGCTCGCGATCGACGAGATCAACGCCTCCGGCGGCATTTTGGGCCGCAAGATCGAGAGCGAGCATCTCGACACCCAGAGCAATCCCGGCATATCGCGCGCCCAGGTCCAGAAAGTCTTGGACAAGGAGCCTTACGTCGTCCTCGGTCCGATCTATTCCGGCTCGGTCAAGGTCAACATGGCGCTGACGCAGGCGGCCGAGGTGCCGCAGATCGTCGGCGCCGAGGCCGCCGACATCACCACGCAGGGCAATCCGTGGGTGTTCCGCACCGCCTTCGGCCAGCAATTCTCGATGCCGAAGATCGCCAATTATCTGCACGACAAGCTCAAGGTGAAGACGGTCGCGCTGGTCTGGGTCAATAACGACTTTGGCAAAGGCGGCCGCGACAATTTTCTGAAGGAGATGAAGGCGCGCAGCATCGACATTGCAGCCGATATCTCAACCGAGCAGGGCCAGGTCGATTTCGGCTCCGACATCATCAAGCTGAAGAGCGCCAAGGCCGACGCCGTCTTCGTCTATACCAATGAAGAGGAGAGCGCGCGCTTCCTGATCGAGGCCAGGCGCCAGAGCCTGTCGACGCCGCTGTTCGGCGAGACGACGCTCTTGAGCCAGAAGGTGGTCGAGCTCGCAGGCCCCGCTGCCAACGGCGTGCGCGGTCACGTTGGCCTCAGCGCCGATGCGCCGGTGCCGGCGATCCAGGAGTTCGCGAAAAAATTCAACGCACGCTACAAATACTGGCCCGACCACAACGGCATCAAGGGCTACACCGCCGTCTATCTCGTCAAGTACGTCACCGAAAAACTCGGCAAGTTCGACCGCAAGGCTTTTGGCGCCGCCATGAAGGGCCTGACGCTGACGCCGGACAAGGCGCCGGGCATGCTGATGGAGGCGAGCTGGGACCAGAACGGCGACATCGACCGCGCGAGCTTTCTGGCCGAGATCGTCGACGGCAAGCAGAAGATCGTCGAGACACTGCCGAAGCTGAAGCCGGGGAAGCCGGAGTGAGCCGAAGCCTGCCCGGCAAGTGATGCGCCGGATGTCCGTAAGCTTAGTTGGCTGTGGACATCCGGCGTCGTTTACGGACGCGCCTCGAGGATGAGGTTGAACGGCGTCTCAGCGGCGCGGCGGAAGCGGGTGAAGCCGCCCTGGCGCGCCACCTCGCGCAGTCTTGCTTCGCCGGCCTGGGCGCCAAGCGCGAGCCCGACCTCCTGGTCCAGCGAGGCCGGCGTGCAGACCATGGTCGATGCGGCGTAGTAGACACGTCCGACCGGGTTCAAATTGTCCTCCAGACGGTCCTTGGCGAACGGCTCGATCAGAAGGCAGGTGCCGTCATCAGCCAGAGTTGAGCGGGTGTGACGGAGCGCGCCAACGGGATCGCCCATGTCATGCAGACAATCGAAGAAGCACACGAGGTCATATCCATGCGCCGGGAAGGTCTTGGCGGAGTGGACGTCGAAATGCACCCGGCCCGACAGTCCGGTGTCGCTTGCCGCCTTGCGGGCGGCCTCGATCGACCCGTCGTGGTAGTCGAACCCGTAGAACGTCGAGTTGGGGAACGCCTCGGCCATCAGCCGCGTCGAGACGCCGTGACCGCAGCCGACGTCGGCAACGTTTGCGCCGTGCTTGAGCTTGTCGACGACGCCGTCGAGCGCCGGCAGCCATTCCTGGACCAGATAGTGCTTGTAGCTAGTGCGGAAGAAGCGCGCCGTCCCGCAGAACAGGCATTCGCTGCGCTTGTTCCAGCCCACACCCTTGCCGGTCTTGAAGGCGTCCGCGATCTTGGGTTCGTCGAGGAACGTTGCCGAGACCAGGCTGCCGACGGCGCCAAGGAAAACCGGGCTGTCCTCGTCGGCCAGCGCCAGGATCTGCTCCGGCAGCATCGAGAATTTGCCGGATGCGCTGTCGTATTCGATATAGCCGGATGCCGCCTGTGCCGACAGCCATTCACGGATGTAGCGTTCGGCTGTGCCGGTCGCCCTGGCCAGGGCGGCGGAATCCATCGGGCCGCCTTGCGCAAGAGCCTTGTAGAGGCCGAGCTTGTCGCCGAGCAGCATCAGCGATGCGTTCATCGCTGCGCCCACATCGCCGATCATCTTTCCCATGAATGAATTGAGGCGGTCTTCGTTGACTTCCATGACGTACCTCCATTGTGTTCGGGTTGAACTTGAGGACTTCGCGCACGGACGGTCGCAGCTTACCACGCGCTATCTATCGGGATGCATCACAAACCTGCAAAGCAAGTGATCGAGCGAGATGCGGCCCGGTCCATAGGCCATGATGCCGAGCGCCATCGCGGCCCAGGTGATGTGAACCGGCCAGCCGTCCGGCACCGTGAGCTCGACGATCGCAGTCATGAACAGGAGGCCGAGCGCAGCGAAGCGTGTGCCGAGGCCGAGGATCAGCAGGATCGGGAACATGATCTCGCCGCATCCTGACAGGAAAGCCATCAACGTCGGCACCGGGTAGTGATAGGGGCCGCCAGGCAGATGCAGCATGAACTCGTCGGTGAACAGCGTCACCGCGGTGTCGCTCAGCTTGAAGACCCCGGTCCATTTGAGGATGCCGGAGCGCCAGAACGGCACGGCGAGTGCCAGGCGCAGCACAAGTTGCACCATCGACGGCGTCGCAATCGTCTGGACCAGATGATTGGCCTTGTCCACGAGAGCGCCGAACGAGGGTAGGGGGCCTGCGGTCGCAATGCGTTGTTCCGAGATCATCTTGCGTCTCCAGACGTCAGCGATGTGATGGCGCCCGCCTTGAACAGGCCGGCGATGTTGGTGGCGAGATCGAAACTGGGTGAGTCGTCCAGTGCCGCCGCGGCAGCTTCCGCCAGCATGCATCCCGAGATCAGGCAGGTCAGGAACATCGCCCCGCCCGGCGGCAACAGTTGCACCACGACATCGGCGTCCGGCCGCGTGATCAGCGCATCCTCCGGCACCGATGCGTCGATGGAGCCTGCGGTCTCTATGCCGCGGTTGGCTGCAAAGATCGTCACCGCTGCGAAGGACGACCGCACCACGCGCGTTGCCGGATGCACGGTGAAGACGAGACTGGTCAGGCGATCCGGCGCAACCGTAGCTAGCGCGGTCGGCGACAGCGGCATGCTGTCCGCGGCGTGATAGGCATCGAGCCAGGCTCGCTCGATCCGCGCAACGTCTGCGAGCCAGGGCAGCGATCGCGCATGTTCATAGCGGGCGATGAAGCCGGGAAAATCGCGGCCGTACTCGAACAGCAGCGGCGACGTTGGCGGCGCCTCGCGGATATGGAAGCGCGCCATGGCGCGGAAGAAATCCGCACCCGTCAGGCGCTGCACCGCCGGGTAGATCGCAGCGAGCGCGTCGATCAGGCTCACCGTGACGTTGTTGCGATAGACGTTGTAGCATTTTGCGGCCGACTTGCCGCGCGGCCCGGTCACGATGCCGGGAACCTGGCTGACGGGATCGAGCAAGGCCGGCGCGAAGGCCGCCGCGTAGGAGGCATGCGGTTCAGGCTGCATGACGCATCCTCCGGACGTGACGATCGAGGATCGCCTGTGCCGCCGCGGCCTCGGCCTTCAGCACCGGCCAATCTGGGATGTTGCTGTCCCATTCGATTAGCGTCGGAACGGGGCCGCGGCGCGCGATGACGATCTCGAACAGTTTCCAGACGGCATCCGCGACTGGGCCATCATGGCTGTCGATCAACAGCTTCTCGCCGTCGCCATCGCTCTGCTCGGTGTGGCCGGCGAGATGGATCTGGCCGACATCAGCCAGCGGGAAGTCGGCGAGGTATTGCAGCGCCGAGAACCCGTGATTGGCCGCGGAGACGAAGACGTTGTTGATGTCGAGCAACAGGCGGCAGCCGGTCCGCTCGGCGACAGTGCGGATGAAGTCGGTCTCGCACATCGTGGACTCGCGGAACGCTACATAGGTCGAGGGGTTTTCCAGCAGGATCGGCCGGCGGATCGCCTCCTGCACCTCGTCGATGTGATCGCAGACGCGCGCGAGCGTCACCTTGGTGTAGGGCAGCGGCAGAAGATCGTTGAAGAAGCTGGTCTCGTGCGTCGACCAGGCTAGGTGCTCGGACACCAGTGCCGGCTGATAGCGCGCGACGAGGCCGCGGAAGCGCGCCAGATGCGCGCGGTCGAGCGGGGCAGGTCCCCCGATCGACATGCAGACGCCGTGTAGCGAGAGCGGATGATCGCGGCGCAATCGTTCCAGCATCCGATGCGGCGGTCCGCCCGCGCCCATGTAGTTCTCGGCATGAACCTCGAAGAAGCCACGCTGCGGACCTTCTTCGAGAATTGCGGTGAGATGCTCGGGCTTGAAGCTCGTCCCGGCGACACCGCCGACAGGAAACGAAAAGCGGAGGGGAATGGCCGCAGACGTCCGGGGCCAGATCGCTGCGTCCATGTCGCTCCTCCGCGCTTGCTGTTGCGATGCGGCGTTCGCCTTAGACCGGCTTCAGCGAGCCCTTCTTGCCGCCGGGCAGCTCGATGTTGGTGCAGGTGCCGCCCTGGACGAACTTCCACGCGTTGCCCTGGAAATCGACGGTCGAGGTGCCCTGGCAGGTGGTGCCCGGTCCGGCCGCGCAATCGTTCTGGCCCTTCAGCGCGACGCCAAAGCATTTCTCCTTCTTGGCGGCGACGGCGGCTTCTGCCTCGGCCTTGGTCAGGGGGCCGGCGACGGCCAGGGTTGCGAGCGCGGTCGAGACGGCGCCGGCGAGGACGAGCGAGCTGATGGTGGTTTTGGCAGACATGAGATTTCTCCTCTTGGATGGGGCGATGGGCCCACTGTCTCGTTCGTCCCCGCCGCAGCCGCCGTTACCGGATAAACCGCTCACGAGTTGGTGAGACCGTTGGGTGACGCGCACGACGCCGTGCGCTTGGGGCCGGATTAGCTGATAGCCGGGGCGATAATTCCAATGCCTTGTCCCTATGGAGACGTTAGCCGGCGGGCATTGGCCTCAGGCTTGGGTCCTTGCGAGACGTAACGAACGGCTGCGAGCCTGCGTAAGGAGGTACCAGTCGGCCCCGCCAACCCGTCGGATCAAGCCATGAATGCCAACCCCGGACGCGCGACATCAGGCCCGGCCCTGCGGCGGTTGACGGTCAGCATCCGCCTTGCGGTCTCCGCGCTGGTCCTGATCGCGATCCTTTTGACCGCGGCACTGTCCAGCCTTCTGTGGTGGCGCACGGCGGAGGCGACAAGCCGGCAACTCGCCTCGACCATCAACGAGCAGATCGTTGCCGCCGTCCGCAAGGAGGTCGCCGCGATCGTCGACGAAGCGCGCGCGGCGCACACTGCCATCCGCACCCTGTTCCTGCAAAACGTGCTCGACACCCGCGAAGCCGACAAGCGCGAATTCGTGTTCCTGTCGCAACTGCAATCGCAGGCCACGATCTCCTGGGTCGCGTTCGGCTGGCCGGATGGTGCGTTCTTCGCGGCCCACAAGCTCGGCGACCGCCGCATGGAGATGATGGAGATCTCGCTCACCGATCATGCCGGCGAGCGTCGCGTCGACGAATATGACGTGCTGCCCGGCGACATCGAATTCGCCAACCGCCGCTTCGATCCGACCGATTTTCACGTTGCTGACCGCCTTTGGTTCAAGACCGGCATCAAGGCCGAGGAGCCCGAATGGTTCAAGGTGACGGACCATCCGATCGGGGAACGCCCGTCGATCGCCTTCGCTGGTCCCATCGACGTCTATCAGGAGCGGCAGGGCGTCCTCGCCATCATCATCGAATATACCCGCCTGGCGCGCTTCCTCGCCCAGCTCGAGGTCGGGCGCACCGGAACGGCCTTCATCTTCGACGGCAGCGGCGAGCTCGTCGCGGCGCCCGACAAGGAGGCCGACGAGCTGCACCCCGCGCGCGGCGATCAGACGCTGCTACCGCTGGCGAAAATGGCGCTGGCCAAGGCGGGGACCAATGGCGAGGCCTGGCGCAGCCGGCTCACCTCCGGCGGCGAGGCCTATGAAGTCGCGCTCACACCGCTGTCGTTTCCCGGCTGGCGGCTTGCGACGGTCATTCCCGAGGCCGAGTTTCTCGGCCCCGTCGAGACCACGCTGCGGCGCCTGATCATCGGCCTCGCCATCGGCGCAGTGCTTGCGGCGCTGGCGTCTGCGCTGCTCGCGCGCACGGTGATCGCCACACCGCTCTCTCGCGTCGTCGGCGAGATCCGCCATGTCGAGACCTTTGCGCTGGAGCAGGTGCGTCGTCATCCCTCGCGCCTGAAAGAGATCGCGAGCCTGTCGGGCGCCATCGCCGAGATGGCGGCGGGCCTCTCCGCGTTCCGGAAATTCATCCCGGCCGATCTCGTCCGCGCGCTGCTGCGCCAGGGCGTCGAGGCAAAGCCGGGCGGTGCGATCCAGGAATTGAGCGTGATGTTCGTCGACGTCGCCGGCTTCACCGGCCTCTCCGAGCGCATGGGCGACCGTGTCGTGCCGCTGCTGTCGCGCTATCTCGACCTCGCCTCGGAGGTCGTCGTCGCCAATGGCGGCACCATCGACAAGTTCATCGGCGACGCCGTGATGGCGTTTTGGGGCGCACCGCAGGCCCAAGCCGATCATGCCGCGCGCTGTTGCCGCGCCGCGCTCGGCATTGCGCGCGCCATCGCCGACTCCGGCCTCGTCGACGACCTCGGCCATCCCCTCAAGATTCGCATCGGCATCAATTCCGGCCGCATGCTGGTCGGCAATATCGGGTCCGAGCTGCGGCTCAACTACACCGTGATCGGCGACGCCGTGAACGTGGCGAGCCGCCTGGAGAGCGCCAACAAGAGCTATGGTACGCAAATCCTGATCGGCGAGGCCACCGAGCGCGCCGCGCGCGGCGCCATCGTCACGCGCGAAATCGACAGCATCGCGGTCTACGGCCGCGAGGAGGGCATCGCCGTCCATGAACTGATCGGCCTTGCCGGCGAAGCAGGCGCCGAGCGCGACGCAGCAAGCTGGATTGCGCGTTATGAGCAGGGCCTGGCGCGGTATCGCGCGCGCGATTTCGAAGCTGGGATCACCGACTTTGCTGCGGTGCTGGAGGCGCGCGCCGATGACCGCCCGGCCGCCCTCATGCGCGACCGTTGCAGTGACTTGTTGCAGCACGGCATCGACGCCACATGGCGGCCGGTTGCCGCACTCACCTCGAAATAGGCCGCGGGCATTGCGATCACGCCGGTGCTCGCGCATAGTTTATCGGATTTGACCGACGATGTCGTCGCAGTCGGCCTGCGCGGCGAGCAGGACGCGCCGAGCGATGGTATGATTCTCTTGTACGTTGCCCTTAAATTCCATTGAGCCGTTTGGAGTTCGTTTCGGAGATTTTTCATGAAGCGATGGGGTCGGCGTCTCGGACAGGGCGCGCTGCTGCTCGCGACCTGGGGCGTGATCTTCGAGGTCGGCCTGCGGCTCCAGCAATATTTCGGTCCGCTCGACGATCTCGAAATGGAGAGCGTGAGTCTCAATTGGGAATCCGACGTCCTCAATCACAAGCCGGCACCGGAAAAGCAGAACCTGTGCGTCTACGGCGATCTCACCGGCTTCAGCTATGACAGACAATTTGATGCGAATGGCATCAGGGTCATCGACGACAAGGCGTTGCTGGCCGGGTGCCGCAAACCTATGTCGGTCCTGTTCATGGGCGATTCCTTCATGGAGGGCTATGACGACGAGAACACGCTGCCCTACCAGGTCGCAAAATATTTCCGGAAGGAGCGCGACATCTGCCTGAAGACCCACAACGCCGGCTACACGTCCTATTCGCCGTCCATCTTCATCCCGCAGGCCAAGAAGCTGCTGCCGATCGTGCGCCCCGACTATATCGTGGTCGATGTCGACGAGACCGACCTCTATGACGACTTCGCGCGCTATCGCAAACTGATCGTCCGCAACGAGCGCGGCCAGAATGTCGGCGTCAAGGCCTCGCCGATCGGACACGCATGCAGTGTCGGCCTGATGGAGGCGCGTGCGCATCCGCTGTATCTCCAGCGGTTTGCGGCGAAGGCGTGGCTGTCGCTTGTCCACATGCCCGCGGTGACCAAAAAATACCGGTCGGACGACGATCTCGCCTTGTTCGGCTATTCGAGCGACCAAGGTACGAATCTCGAGCAGAAATACGCAGTGCCGCTTGCGACGTTCCGGCACAACCTTCAGGAACTGGCCGACATATTGAAGGGCTACACCGGCGACGGCAGCCGGGTGTTGTTCATCTTCCATCCGCATCTCGAGAATCTGCAACCGGATGCCGACGGCCGCGTCTGGAACGATCTCGTCTCCTCCACGGTGCGCGCGATGTGCGCCGACAACGGCTTTCTGTTCTTCAATGCGACTGCGACACTGAAGCAGCGGTTCGGCGGCAAGCCGGAGGAGTATTATTGGCCGGGTGACATGCACTTCAGCTTCGAGGGCCTGGAGGAATACTCGAGCGCGGTCGCCGCTTTCATGGCATCGGAGATGATCAAGCCGCACGATTGAACCGGCCGTCGCGTGCGACGGCCTGACAGGGAACCAAGAGCCTGACCGTCATTTATCCCGGCTTGATGTCGGGGTATTCACCTTCCGGGGTCGACATGAATGGAGCACGACAATGCGAACGACACTGCGAACGACACTGCTGGCGGTACTGATCCTTCTGGGAGCCGCGTCCGCTGCAAGGGCGGAGATTGATTACCCCTGGTGCGTCTATGGCGGACAGCTCGGCGCCGCCGGCGACTGCATGTACTCGACCAGGGAGCAATGCCTGGCATCGGCCTCCGGCCGATCGAATGTCTATTGCGATATCAACCGGCGCCTGAAGTTCCAGCAGCAGGCTGTGCCTCAGGGCAGGAGCAAGCAGCAGGTCCGCTGATTCGCGCGGGCGATTGTGTGCGATGTCGCGGGTTGAGCAGCAAAACTGCTCAGCCCGAAACCCTCGAGCGCTGCATGATCGCGTCGGTGCAGCCCGAGGCCTTGAACATCTCGTAACGGTGGCGACAGATCAGCTCGAGATCGGCCGCACATCCCCGTCGATGCGTCGCGATTCCACCTGCGGACGACGTCGCTTTCACAGGTCATCCGCCATCCTGTTGAATCCTGCGATGCTGCGACCCGGATGGCACCGGCCGCTGCCGATTGCTCAATTGGCCCCCCCCTAAACGTTCAGTAAATCGAATTAATAAACATACGGTTGGCGGTTGATGCCGCTGCTCGTGTACTGGCCGCCGCGCTCGCCAGATGTGCGATGCACAAGAATAGCAGCGCGTACGCAGCCTAAAGAATCTTTGCGCGGCCACCGAAAATCCCGCTTGACGATCCCCAAAATTCAGTAATACGTTTAGTACTACAAGAAAACTAAACATCACGCATCGAGCCGATGTGTGGGAGGAGCCCAAAACCCGTCCGGGGATCAGCTTTCCCGGCGCCGGTCTGTCTCGTTCTCCACCCATCGCTCCTCGAACTCGGTTTCAGGGTCTTGGCGTCGCTCCAAAAAAATGGGCGCGCGCCTGCGGGTCAGGTGTCTCAACGAGAGAGGAAACAGATATGCGAAGATTCAAATGGTTGAACGGCTCGGCGGCGTCGGCGGTCCTCGGGGCTGCGCTGCTGGGACTATTCGGTGGCGGACAGGCGGCAGCCCAGAGCAAGCAGCTCACGCTGTGCTGGGCGGCATGGGACCCGGCCAATGCCCTGGTCGAACTGGGCAAGGACTTCACCAAGCAATCCGGCATCGAGATGAAATACGAGTTCGTCCCCTGGACGAGCTATGCCGATCGCTTCCTCAACGAGCTCAACTCCCACGGCAAGCTCTGCGACCTCATCATCGGCGACAGCCAGTGGATCGGCGGCGCCGCCGAGAACAAATGGTACGTCAAGCTGAACGACTTCTTCGCCAAGGAGAAGATCTCGATGGACGATTTCGTCCCGGCGACGGTCGTCGGCTACTCGCAGTGGCCGAAGGGATCGCCGAACTACTGGGCGCTGCCGGCGATGGCCGATGCGGTGGGCTGGACCTATCGCAAGGACTGGTTCTCGCGGCCCGAAATCCAGTCGGCCTTCAAGGCCAAGTACGGCCGCGACCTGGCGCCGCCGAAAACCTATGACGAGCTGAAGCAGGTCGCGGAATTTTTCCAGGGCCGCGAAATCGATGGCAAGAAAGTCTACGGCGCCTACATCTTCACCGAGCGCGGCTCCGAAGGCATCACCATGGGCGTGACCAACGTGCTCTACAATTACGGCTTCAGCTACGACAATCCGAAGAAGCCGTACCAGATGCAGGGCGTCGTCAACTCGGCCGACGCAGCCAAGGGGCTCGAGTTCTACAAGGAGCTCTACAAGTGCTGCACGGCTCCGGGCATGACCAATGCCTACATGCAGGAAGGGCTCGACGCCTTCAAGTCCGGCCAGGTGGCGATGCAGATGAACTGGTTCGCCTTCTTCCCCGGCCTCTACAAGGACCCGAATGTCGGCGGCGACAAGATCGGCTTCTTCGTCAATCCGGCCGGCCCGAACGGACACTTCACCCAGCTCGGCGGGCAGGGCATCTCGGTCGTTGCGACCTCCGAGCGCAAGGACGACGCGCTCGCCTACATCAAATGGTTCGCGCAGCCCGCCGTGCAGCAGAAATGGTGGCAGCTCGGCGGCTACTCGGCGCTGAAGGCGGTGGTCGATGCGCCCGACTTCCCGAAGAGCGCGGCGTTTGCCCCGCAATTCCTGGAGTCGATGGGCATCGTCAAGGACTTCTGGGCCGAGCCGTCCTACGCGCAACTGCTGCTCGACATGCAGAAGCGTGTGCATGACTACGTCGTGGCCGACAAGGGCACGTCGCAGCAGGCGCTCGACCTCCTGGTCAAGGACTGGACCAAGGTCTTCAAGGAGCAGGGCAAGCAGGTCGCCTCGCAGTAAACACTCGAACTTCATCAACCGAACTGGTTTCCCCGGGCTCGCCTCGGGGAGACCGCCCCAGCAAGCCGATGGACAAGATGACCACCATCTCTCAACCCGATGATGCTACGATCGCCGGCATGAGCGAGCCCACGAGATCTCGCGCCACGCGCCGCGTCCGCGGCTTGTCGGACCGGACCATCGCATGGCTGTTCGTCGCGCCGACCATCGCGCTGCTGCTCGCCATTAACATCTTCCCGCTGATCTGGATGATCCGGCTGTCCTTCACCAGCCTCAACCTCAGCATGTCCTATCTGCCGCTGCGGTTCGTCGGGCTGGACAATTTCACCGACATCCTCAGCGACGAGGACGTCTGGTTCCGGCTGCAGACCACGGCGCAGTTCGTGATCTCGTCGGTGACGCTCCAGGTCATCATCGGCTTTGGCCTCGCGCTCCTGATCAACCGCCAGTTCCGCGGTCACAGCTTCTGGACTACGATCATCCTGCTGCCGATGATGCTGTCGCCGGCGGTGGTCGGCAACTTCTGGACGCTGCTGCTCCAGCCGCAGATCGGCCCGTTCAACTATCTGATCAGCCTGTTCACCGGCGTGCCGCCGAGCTCGTTCAGCATGACCGGGCAGGTCGCGCTCGCGCCCTGGACCATCGTGCTGGTCGATACCTGGATGTGGGCGCCCTACGTCATGCTGATCTGCCTCGCCGGGCTGCGCTCCATTCCCGACTACATCTACGAGGCCGCTGAAGTCGATCGCGCCTCGGCTTGGCGGCAATTCTGGTCGATCACGCTGCCGATGGCGGTGCCCTTCCTGATGCTTGCGGTGCTGTTCCGCGCCATCGAGAATTTCAAGATGTTCGACATGGTCAATCTGCTGACGTCAGGTGGGCCGGGGTCGACCACCGAGCTGGTGTCGATCACGCTCAAGCGCGCCGCGTTCGAGAAATGGCGCACCGGCTATTCCAGCGCGCTCGCCATCATTTTGTTCGTGACCGTGTTCGGGGCGGCCAACATCTACGTCAAAGCGCTCAACAAGGTGAAGCAACGATGACATCAGCCGTCGCCAAATCCACCGCGCACTCCATCGTCGAAGCCTCGCCGCGTTCGAAGGCGGTCGCCAGCGCTCTCGTCATCCTCTACGCCGTGATCACGATCCTGCCGCTGCTCTGGATTGTCGCCACCGCCTTCAAGTCGCAGAGTGACGCCATTGCCTATCCGCCAAAGGTGATCTTTGAGCCGACGCTCGAAGGGTATGTGAACCTGTTCACGGTGCGTACCCGCCAGACACCGGACTTCATCGCAAAGCTGCCGCCGCCGGAGACCTGGTACGACAAGCTGGTGCGCGAGCGCGACATGGTCATCGCCGGTCCGTCGAAGGTGGTGCCGCGCTTCGTCAACTCGCTGATCATCGGTTTCGGCTCGACGTTCCTCGCCGTCTTCCTCGGCACGCTGGCTGCCTACGCCTTCTCGCGCTTCCGCATTCCCTTGGCCGACGATCTCCTTTTCTTCATCCTCTCGACGCGCATGATGCCGCCGGTCGCGGTCGCGATCCCGATCTATCTGATGTACCGGCAGCTCAACCTGACCGACACCAGGCTCGGCATGATCCTGCTCTACACCGCCGTCAACGTCTCGCTCGCGGTCTGGCTGCTCAAGGGCTTTATCGACGAGATCCCGCGCGAGTATGAGGAGGCGGCGCTGGTCGACGGCTATACGCGGCTCCAGGCCCTGCGCAAGGTGGTATTGCCGCAGGCCGTCACGGGGATCGCTGCGACCGCGATCTTCTGCCTGATCTTCTCGTGGAACGAATATGCGTTCGCGGTCCTGCTGACTAGCGGTGAAGCGCAGACCATGCCGCCCTTCATCCCCTTCATCATCGGCGAAGGCGGGCAGGATTGGCCGGCCGTTGCAGCTGCGACCACGCTGTTCGTCGTCCCGATCGTCCTGTTCACCGTGCTGTTGCGCAAGCATCTGTTGCGCGGCATCACCTTCGGAGCGGTGCGCAAATGAGCACGTCAGCAATTGCAAAGCATGGCATCTCCCGCTGGTTCCGTCGCGGACCCTGGGAGGCCGGTGCGATGACCCTGATCGGCGGCGGCATCATCATGCTGGTGCAGCCCGTCTCGATCGATCTCTACAGTTATTCCTTCGTGACGATCCTCGCCGGCACGGTCGGCTACGTCATCGTCAGCCATTTTCCGGAGTAGGGCGGTCATGGCACAGATCCGCGTCGAGAACCTGCAAAAGTCGTTCGATCAGTTCACGGCCGTGCACGGCTCGAACTTCACCATCGACGACGGCACCTTCTTTGCGATGCTCGGGCCATCCGGCTGCGGCAAGACCACCACCTTGCGCATGATCGCCGGCCTCGAGCTGCCGACCGAAGGAAAAATCCTGCTCGACGGCGAGGACGTCACTTTCCGCCGCGCTGCCGCCCGCGACATCGCCTTCGTGTTTCAGCTCTTTGCTCTCTATCCGCACATGAACGTCGCCGAAAACATCGGCTTTCCCCTGAAGTGCCAGGGCATGGGCCGCTCCGAAATCCGCCAGCTCGTACAGGAGACCGCAAAGCTCCTGCGGATCGAGCATCTCTTGTCGAGCAAGACATCAAAGCTTTCGGGCGGCGACCGCCAGCGCGTCGCGCTCGGCCGTGCCATGGTGCGGCGGCCAAAAGCGTTTCTGATGGATGAGCCCTTGGGCGCGCTCGATGCCGAGTTTCGCCATCTGATGTGCGGCGAGCTGCGCGACCTGCACGATCGCATCGGCGCCACCACGGTCTATGTGACGCACGACCAGCTCGAGGCGATGTCGATGGCCGATCAGATCGCGGTCATGAACAAGGGCCGTGTCGAGCAGATCGGCTCGCCGCAGGAGATCTACGACCGTCCCGCGAGCATGTTCGTCGCTGACTTCATCGGCTCGCCGCCGATGAACTTTTTGCGCTTCGAGGGTGGTCTCAAGTCCGGCGATCGCACGATCGACTTTCATGACGCGCGGATCGCGGTACCGGAAATCCGTGAGGATCGCGCGAGTGCGCCGCTGGCGTTCGGAATTCGCCCGGAGCATATCCGCTTTGCCGATACAGCAGCCGTGCGCGGCGAGGTGTTCGGCGCCGAATATCTCGGCACCACGCAGATCGTCACCGTCGACACGGCGCATGGCCGCCTCGCGGCGCGGCTGCCCTCCAGCGCGTCGGTGCGGATCGGCGAGCGGGTGGGGCTCGAATTTCGCGCCGAGCGGGTCTCGTTGTTCGATGTCGGCAGCGGGCTGGCGATCCGGACCGCCAATGAGGGGAATGCGCGCCATGGCTGACGTCGCCTTACGCAATATCAGCAAGCGCTTCGGCGCGACGGAGGCCGTGCGCGAGCTGTCGCTCACGATCAACGACGGCGAGTTCCTCGTCCTGCTCGGGCCGAGCGGCGCCGGCAAGACCACGACACTGCGGCTGATCACCGGGTTGGAAAAGCCCGACGCCGGCTCGGTCATGATAGACGGCCGCGACGTCACCCAGGATCCGCCGGGATCGCGCGACATCGCCTTCGTGTTCCAGCAATATTCGCTGTATCCGCATCTCTCGGTCTACGACAATCTGGCGTTCCCGTTGCGCTCGCCGGCTCGGCGCGTGCCGGAGCCGATCATCCGCAAGCGCGTCGAGCAGACTGCGGACCTCTTGCACATCGCCAGCAAGCTGAACAACCGCGCGACCCGCCTGTCCGGCGGCGAGATGCAGCGCGTCGCCATCGGCCGCGCGCTGGTCCGCGATCCCTCGATCTATCTGATGGACGAGCCGCTCTCCTCGCTCGATGCTAAACTGCGCGCCGAACTCCGGCTCGAGCTCAAGCGCATCCAGCTCGAGCTTGGCTCCACCATTCTCTACGTCACCCACGACCAGGTCGAAGCCATGACGATGGCGTCGCGAATCGGCGTGATCAGGGACGGTCGGCTCCTGCAACTCGGCACGCCCCGTGAGATCTACGAAAGTCCGGCCGATAGCTACGTCGCCTCGCGCCTCGGCACGCCGCAGATCAACTTCCTGTCCGCGGGCCTCTTGTCGGACGTGCCGGTGCCGCCGGGAACGGAGACGGTCGGCATCCGCACCGAGCACCTGCGCCTCGCCGCGCGCAATGGGGGAGGGATGATCGGCCGCATCCACCGCGTCGAGCACCTCGGCGAGCAGAATCACGTTCACCTGGACTATAAGGGTAAGATGCTGGTGACGCTCGCGGATCCGCATCAGCCGCTTCACGCCGGCCAGGAGGTCGAATTGCACCTTCAGAATCCGCTCTGTTTCGACCGCGCGGGGCAACGCCTTCCCGCGATGGCTCATTAAGAGGATCAAACGCGATGTCTCTGCAACCCGAGACGTTCAAGTCGCTGGTGAAGGTGGCCGCCGAGCAGGTCATCTCCTGCGCGCCGGAGCTCACGAGCCTCGATCAGGCGATCGGCGACGGCGATCACGGCATCAACATGAAGCGCGGTTTCGAGGCCGTGCTTGGCAAGCTCGATACGATCTCGGCGCAGCCGCTCGACGAGGCGCTGAAGACGATCGGCAAGACGCTAGTGATGACGGTCGGCGGAGCCTCCGGGCCGCTTTACGGCAGCTTCTTCCTGGCGGCGGGGGAGGCACTCTCGCACGACAAGCATCTGCCCGACGACCTCGCCGACGTGTTCGGCAGCGGCGTCAACGCGGTCAGCGCGCGCGGCCGCTCGCAGGCCGGCGAGAAGACGATGCTCGACGTGCTCGTTCCCGTGCTGGAGACGCTGAAGACGGCGGCCGGCCAGCCGGATTTGATCGAGCGGGTGCGCATCACCGCAACTGAGGCGGTCGCGCGCACCGCGCCGATGCAGGCGACCAAGGGCCGGGCGTCGTTTCTCGGACCGCGCAGCGTCGGGCACGTCGATCCCGGCGCGCGATCGAGCTGCGTTCTCGTGCAGGCGGTCTGCGCGAGGCTGGAGGAACAGCAATGAATGACACTGTGGGCATCGTGATCGTCTCGCACTCGAAGGACATCGCGAAAGGCACCGCCGACATGGTGCGGCAGATGGTCGGCAGCGAGGTGAAGGTGGCGTTTTGCGGCGGCAATCCGGACGGCGGGTTGGGTACCAGCGTGCCCTCGATCATCGACGCCATCAACGACGCCTGGTCCGCCAAGGGTGTTGCGATTTTGGTCGATCTTGGCGGCGCCGAGACCAACAGCGAGATGGCGGTCGAAATGCTGGAGCCTGTGCGGCGCGATCTCGTTGTCGTATGCAACGCGCCGATCGTCGAGGGCGCCGTGATGGCGGCGACCGAGGCGGCCGGCGGCAGCTCGCTGGCCCAGGTCAGGGCCGTGGCCGAGGAACTCTCTGCCGACTGACAGGTCGGCGAAGCGATGATGGAATATGAGCATGCTCGATAAAGCGGACGGACAGATCTTCACCGGCAATGTGCGGTTGGTGCACGCTGTGGGCATGCATGCGCGGCCGGCGGTCAAGCTGACCAAGCTTGCAAAGAGGTTCCAGGCCCAGATTTCCGTCCGGGTCGCAGGCGCCGAGTGGATCAATGCCAAGAGCGTCGCCAAGATCATGGCGATGCGCGCGGCGCACGGCAGCACGATCGAGATCAAGGCGTCCGGCAGTGACGCAGAGGCCGCAATTGCCGCGCTGGTCAATCTGATCGCAACCGATTTTCCGGACGAGGTCTCGTAGCATGCAAGTCGGCGCTGCAGGACTGGCTTACCGCGGCAGGACCGCCTCGATCGGTTTTGTCCATGGCCCCTTCGTCCGTGTCGATGTCGACACCAAGGACGCGCGGGTGGCCGGTACGCTGGTCGAAGAGGCGCTCGCCTTGCGCAACGCGATTGACGTGGCAAGCCGGCAGATCGCCGATCTCGCCGCGATCGCCGGAGGCGAAGCCGCGCAAATTCTCGAATTCCAGGTCGCGCTGCTCGATGACGAGGATTTCCTCGAAGCGATTTTTGCCGCGATCGGCGATGGGGATGCTGCCGATGTCGCGTGGCGCTCAGCGCTCGACGGGCAGATCGCGGACTACGATTCGGCTGAGGACGAATATCTGAAGGCACGCTCCTCCGACCTTGCTGACCTGCGCGACCGCGTCATCAACATTTTGCAGGGCGGCGAGGGCCAGGCGCCCAGGATTCCGGGCGGCGCCGTGGTCTGCGCCGACGATCTGCCGCCCTCGCGATTTCTGGAGATCGACTGGTCCGCCGGCGGCGGCCTGGCGCTGTTGCGCGGCAGCCCCACGAGCCATGTCGCGATGCTGGCACGGGCCAGGGGAATCCCCATGGTTGTGCAGCTCGGCACAATTCCCGAAATCGGTGCCACCGCGCTGCTCGACGGCGAAGGCGCAACCCTTGAGCTGGATCCCAGTGCCGAGCAGCTTCGCCTGTTCGAAGCGCGGCGCGAAAGCCATCGCAAGAGCCGCGCGTCAGCGCGCGCGATCCTGCGCCGGCCGACGGCGTCATGGCGCGGCGAGCGGATCAAGCTGTTGATCAACATCCAGAGCGTCGTCGACCTCGCACATGCGGACGCGCAGTATGCCGACGGCATCGGCCTGATGCGCACGGAATTCCTGCTGACAGACCGGGGCGGTCTGCCCGACGAGGAGGCGCAGTTCGGGGCATACGATGCGGTCTTGCGTTGGGCCGACCGGCGCCCGGTCACCATTCGCACGTTTGACGCCGGCGGCGACAAGCCGGTGTCCGGCTTCACGAGGGATGACGAAGCCAATCCTTTCCTCGGGGTTCGCGGCCTGCGGCTCTGCCTTGCCCGGCCCGAGATTTTTGCCGTGCAGCTTCGTGCGCTGGCGCGCGCCGCCGTGCGAGGCAACCTCAAGGTCATGTTTCCGATGGTCACCTCGGCGGACGAGCTCGAGGCCGGACGGAAGCTGTTTGCCGACACCGTGCAGCGCTTGCAGGCCGAGGGCGTTGCCGCGATGCTCCCCGAGCTGGGAATCATGGTCGAAGTTCCCGCGGCGGCCCTGGCGATTGCGACGTTCAAGGCCGCCTTCTTCTCGATCGGCTCGAACGATCTCGCGCAATATGTCCTTGCCTGCGATCGTTCCAACGGAGCTCTCGCCCCCTTGATGGATCCCCTACATCCGGCCGTGCTCGAACTGATCGCGCGCACCGCCGAGCACGGCCGCCGCGCCGGCGTCAGTGTCAGCCTGTGCGGCGACATGGCAAGCGACCCGCGCTGTCTCCCCGCCTTGCTGAACTGCGGCTTGCGGGAGCTGTCGGTCAATGCCTCCGCGCTCGCGCAGATCAAGCAGACCATCGACCGTCTCAGCAGCGGAGGCGGGCTTGGCTGACACGGCGATGGATGAGCCGGCCGAAGCGGGCGCAGTTGCGGTCTACAAGCGCATCTTCAAGGAGGTGCTGGAGAGCCGTCCCTCGGGCATGCGGCTGCGCCTGGCGCATGCCATGGGCAAGAACCGCAGCTTCGTCAGCCAGATCAGCAATCCGGCCTATCCGGTGCCGATCCCGGTGCAGCATCTCAACACGATCTTCGACGTCTGCCATTTTCCGCCGCAGGCCAAGTCCGCATTCCTGCGCGCCTATGCGCGCGCGCATCCGCGCCGCATCGGGCGCCTGACCGAAGGCGCGCATGAGCGGACCCTGACGCTGCACCTGCCGGATCTCGGAGATGCCAAGCGCAACGCCGAGCTCGATGCGCTGCTCCAGGAATTTGCGCGGCGGCTGAGTGCCATCATGCGCGAGAAATAACCTTAGGACCGAAGACGGGCGTAGCGGGGAGGAGACAATGAAGAAATTCATCAATTCGGTCGATAGCGTGCTCGCGGAGAGCCTGGACGGGCTTGCGGCCGCGCATGCGGATATTCTCGCGCTCGGCGAGGGGCGCAAATTCGTGCGGCGCCGCGAGCTGAACCCGAAAAAGGTCGCTCTGGTATCGGGCGGCGGCAGCGGGCATGAGCCGCTGCATGCGGGCTTCGTCGGCCATGGCATGTTGGATGCGGCCTGTCCGGGACAGGTCTTTACCTCGCCGACGCCGGATCAGATCGTCGAGGCGGCCCAGGCGGTCGCCGGCGATGCCGGCGTCCTCTTCATCGTCAAGAACTATGCCGGCGACCGCATGAATTTCGAGATGGCCGCCGAGATCGCCGAGGGCCGCACTGCCACCATCGTGACGGACGACGACGTCGCGGTGGAGAACTCGACCCACAGCATCGGGCGCCGCGGCGTGGCCGGCACCCTGATCGTCGAGAAGATCGTCGGCGCCGCCGCCGAGAAGGGCGCCGACCTCGAGACTTGTGTCGCGCTCGGTACGCGCGTCAATGCTCGGACGCGCTCGATGGGCGTGGCGCTGACGAGCTGCACCGTCCCCGCCGCTGGTACCCCCACCTTCAAGCTCGGCGAGGACGAGATGGAGATGGGCGTCGGCATTCACGGCGAGCCCGGACGCCGCCGCGTCAAGCTGGAGCAGGCCGACGCAATCGCCCACGAGATGATCGCGGCCATCGCCGGCGATCTCGACGCGCGGGCCGGCAGCGAGGCGCTCCTGCTCGTCAATGGTTTTGGCGGCACGCCCACGATCGAGCTCTATCTGATGTACAACGCGGCGCGCCGCATGCTGGAGGGCCGCGGCCTGCGCATCGCCCGCTCGCTGGTCGGCAGCTACGTCACCTCGCTGGACATGGCCGGCTGTTCGCTCACGGTGAGTTTGCTCGACGCCGAGACGACCGCGCTGTGGGACCGTCCCGTGCACACAGCGGCGTTGAGATGGTGACCGCTGCCACGCGCGGATGCGGCTTCCGTCGCAGCCGCGCATGGACCACGTGACGGCTTACTCTTGCGCCGGGATCCTCCCGGTCTTCCCTCCCTGAAACTTGCCGTGTCCCTTCGACACGGCATCTTTTTTTGCCACGTCGTCTCCTGCCAGTCGTGAGGGAAATTGGGAATTCACTGAACAAGCCGAAATACTAAACACAATAATAAACATCCGGAACTCCTGGGTGCCTGCCTCCCAGATCGCGAATTATCTCGCAAATTTCAGCTTAAGCAGCGCCGGCCCTGCTGACGGGCCTTTAACCGATATTTTAGTGAATCGTCACATACTGAACGTATCGCCATCGCGGTGAGATCCCCGCCGCGCGCAAAAATTTCAAATTGGATTTTGCCGATGAAGCGTTTCTCTGCACTGCTCGGTGGCGGCTCGATCACGCTGCGCATCTATCTGGGCTTTGGCACCTTGCTTGTTCTGCTCGCGATGATCGCGGGTTACGGCCGGCTTCAGGTGAAAAACACCGCGGGTCTGTTCGATGGCTATGCGGCGTCCGCCAGCGTGGTCGAGGAGGCGAGCCGCCTACAGGTGCTGGTCGGTGATCTCCAGCGGACATCAGCGGAATTCGTCACCGCCGGATCGCCCGAGAAGAAGTTCGAAGTCACGCAGCGCGCGGACGCGGTCAGCAAGCATCTCGAGGCCTTCACAGCGCAAATCTCGGAGCCCGCCCAGCAGCAGCACGTCCAGACGATCCGGTCCCTGAACAAGGAGGTCGATGACAGCCTGCTGACGCTCTATGAGCGCGTCACATTGCGTCAGGAGGTGGAGGATGGTCTCAACTATGATGACCGTGACATCCGCAAGGCCCTGAAGGACCTGATCGGCGCGAAGGGTGATTTCGCCCTCGTGCTCGATCGCTATCTGGGGGCGCGCGCCCTGACCATTCGCTTTGCAACCAGCGGCAAGGATGAACCAGCCTTGCGCGCAGAGCTCGCCAAGGTCGCGGAAGCAGGCGCCAGATTCATGTCCGACGCAAAGGACAACGACGACCTCAAGGACAGCTATGACGATTTTGCCGGCGCCCTGAAGCGCTACCTGGAGGATCTCGGCCGTCTGTCCAATGCGCTCGGCAAGCGGCAAGAGCTCGCGGTCACGATCGACCGGCTCAGCGAGAAGATGCGGGCCGAAGCGATCGCGGTCAAACAGGCAGTGGCCACCGAGCAGGACTTAAGCCGCGCCTCCGTGGCCGACGCCGCAACCAGCGCCAGCAGGTGGATGCTGATCCTGTCGCTGGCCTCGCTCGCCTTTGCCGCGCTGGTCGGGTTGGTGATCGCCCGCAGCATCACGGTGCCGGTACGCTCGCTCAGCCGCGCCATGCGGCGGCTCGCCGAGGGCGACCACACGATCGCGGTGCCGGCCCTTCTGCGCCGCGACGAGATCGGCCAAATGGCCGCGACCGTGCAGGTCTTCAAGGAGAACGCGGAGCACATCCAACTCCTGGAGCAGGAGAAGAAGGCGAGCGGACAGCGCACTGAGGCAGAAAAGAGGGCCTCCCTGATGAAGCTCGCGGACGAATTCGAGCGTGCGGTGGGGACCATCGTCACCGTTGTCTCCACCTCGTCCGGCCAGCTCGAGGCATCCGCGGGCACGCTGGCAGGCACGGCGGAGCAGGCGCAGGAACTGGCAACGTCGGTGGCGTCCGCCTCGGAGGAAGCGTCCGTCAACGTGCAGTCGGTGGCCTCGGCGACCGAAGAGCTGTCATGCTCGGTCAAGGAGATCAGCCGTCAGGTCCAGCAATCGGCGCGGATGGCGAGCGAAGCCGTCGCGCAGGCCCGGGCCACGACGGAAAGCGTCAGCGAGTTGTCGAAGGCTGCCGCACGCATTGGCGACGTCGTCGATCTGATCAGCATGATCGCAGGCCAGACCAATCTGCTGGCCCTCAATGCCACCATCGAAGCGGCCCGTGCGGGCGAAGCCGGTCGCGGCTTCGCGGTCGTGGCCTCGGAGGTGAAGGCGCTTGCGCAGCAGACCGCGAAAGCGACCTGCGAGATCAGCGAACAGATCTCGGGGATTCAGGCTGCGACGCAATCGTCGGTGTCCGCCATTGTGGACATCTCGAAGACGATCGAGAGATTGTCGGAGACGTCCTCCACCATCGCCGCCGCGGTCGAGGAGCAGGGCGCCGCCACGCAGGAGATCTCCGGCAATGTGCAGCAAGCCTCGCACGGCACGCGGCAGGTGTCTTCCAGCATTACCGAGGTGCAGCGCGGGGCGTCGGAAACGGGCCTTGCGTCCTCGATGGTGCTGTCGGCAGCGAAATCACTGTCGACCGAGAGCGGCCGTCTGAGGACCGAGGTCGATCGCTTCCTCGCCACCGTCAGGGCGGTGTAGACGAGCCTCGCAAGGCGAAACGTGTCTTCAAAGTTGGACCGCTCAGCGCGGCCCATAATTGTTGCGAAGATAATCCGACGCCTGTTGTCGCTCCGCGAGCGTCAGTTCGCGATTGTAGACCAGGAGCGCGAAGATATCGCCGGCGGCCAACGCCCATTAACAATCTACAATTGTATTTGTTCAGACTAACGCGTCGCGTTCACGCTTGGGGAGTCTTGACATGCGGGGAACGACCGCCAGCAAACGGCAAGGCTACGGCGCGCTGCGCAAGTCGGTGTGGCCGCGAATTGCTGCCGATCCTACGAGGTCGGATCTGCCTTCTGCGCCCGAAATTGCGCTGGCGTGACGCCGACCGCCTTGCGGAAGGCCCGGGTGAAGTTCGCTTGCGACGAGAAACCTGCGGCCAGGGCGATTTCGGCAATCTGGCTGTCTTCGCTGAGCAGGCGCATCTTCGCCAGCGCGAGGCGCTGATGGCTGACGAACTCGTGCGGCGGAGATCCCGTGGCGAGCCGGAAGCTGCGTGCGAAGTGGGCTGCGCTCATGCAGGCGACCGACGCCATTTGGGTGACGGTGAGTTCGGCATCCAGGTTGCTGCGGACAAATTCCACCACACGCGCCAGCCGGCGCGCGTCCAGCGGCTTGTCTGCGCTTCGCGCCGACGGCTGGCGGATGTCGGCGGCAGAGTATTTGTGGATGAGGTGGGCGGAGAGCGCCAATCCGAGCGCCTCCGTCAGAAGGCGCCCGCACGAACTTTCGTGATTGAGCTCCCCAAGGATCTGGCTCGCGATCTGACCGATAAACGCGTCCTGGGCAATTGCTTCGTAGCGCAGTTCCACCCGCCCTGGGTCAATATCGAGGTCGCGCAGCATCGTTTCCTCGAACGGGCGGCCGGGGAGGAAGATGTGCAGAACGTCCTGAAGTGGCTCGGCGACGTTGATGAACTCTTCGGTGATGCCGGACGGGCAGAGCCAGACGGTGCCCGGCTGGCCATGCGTCACCTGACGCATGCCGCTGCCGATGCGATCGACCAGGCTATGTCCGTTCAGGAGGACGGCAACCTCGGTATCGCGCGGCGTTAGCGGCGGCAGTTCGCCGGCCGCGTGCGTCCAGCGCTCGGCCAGGAGGTTTGACCAACGTCGTTCGCCGGAGGTCTGCAGCATTTTTCCGGTAACATATTTACCGGCCGAATGCCCGAGGACCTGGCCCATCGCACTCTCCTCTTGAGCGGAGCACGCCGCTGAAAACATCGAGGCACGATTCAAAGGCAATTTCCGTGCCCATTGTTCGCTGAGGGCCTTCGGCCGTCAAGTCCCGCGATGTCCGCAGGCCGGGAATAATGTTCCGCAGCCCAGGACAATCGCCCGCCTCCGCAATTTGACACATTGCGGCTTGCGACACCCACCAGACCGCCGAGGAGAGCGCACGTGGCCCAGAGCATAGTTGTTGGTGCATGCCCGCACGACTGTCCCGATACGTGTTCGATTCTCACGACCGTCGAGGACGGCAAGGCCATCGCGGTGCGGGGCAATCCCGATCATCCCTTCACCAAAGGCAGGCTCTGCGTGAAGGTGAACAACTATGAGGAGCGAGTCTACAGCGATCAGCGCCTGCTCTATCCGTTGAAGCGCGTGGGTGCGAAAGGAAGCGGCAGCTTCAGCCGCATCTCCTGGGATGAGGCCATCGGCGAGATTGCGGCGCGCTGGAAGGCGATCATTGCCGATGATGGCGCCGAGGCGATCCTGCCGTACAGCTATCTCGGCACGCAGGGCATCATCAATGGCCTCAATGTCGGCGATCCGCTGTTCAACAAGCTCGGCGCCTCGGTGTCCGAGCGCACCTTCTGCGATTCGGCGTCCTGCACGGCCTATATGATGACGATCGGGCACACGCCGGGCGTCGATCCGGAAAGCTTCGTCCATTCCAAATACATCATCCTGTGGGCCTGCAATACGCTGAGCACCAACTCGCATCATTGGCCGTTCATCGAGAAGGCGAGGAAGAGCGGGGCCAAGCTCGTCGTCATCGATCCGGTGCGGACGCGCACCGCGGGTTTGGCCGATTGGCATATCCAGATCCGCCCGGGCACCGATTGTGCGTTGGCGCTGGCGATGATCCATATCGTCATCAAGGAAAATCTCATCGACCGCGACTACATTGACAAGCACACGATCGGATTTGACGAGCTTGCGGCACGCGCGGCATCCTACACCCCGGAATTCGCCTCGCGCGAGACCGGCATTGCGGTCGAGGACATCGTTAAGCTCGCGCGCGATTATGCGAACACGCCGCCGGCCGTCGTCCGCATCGGCGTCGCCGTGGAACGTCACGCCGGGGGCGGTCAGACGGTTCGCGCCATTGCCTGCCTTCCCGCGCTGATCGGTGCCTGGAAGCATGTCGGCGGCGGTTTGCTGCAACTGCCGATCTGGGCATTCCCGGTGAATTGGCCGACCTTGATGCGCCCGGACCTGCAGCCCGCCAAGATGCGCGTCATCAACACCTGGCGCCTCGGCGCAGCGTTGACTGGTGATCTGCCTCAGGGGCCGCCGATCAAATCCCTGTTCGTCTACAACGCCAATCCGATGGCCATGGTCACCGAGCAGGACAGGCTCGAGCGGGGACTCGCGCGCGAGGACCTGTTCACGGTCGTCAGCGAGCACTTCCTGACCGACACCGCAAAATACGCCGACATCGTCCTGCCCGCGACGACCCAGCTCGAGCAGAAGGACATCATGTTCTCCTGGGGCCATCTCTATCTGTCCTACAACAATCCAGCCATTGCGCCGCTTGGCGAGGCGGTCTCGAACACCGAGTTGTTCCGGCGGCTCGCGGCGGCGATGGGCATCGATGATCCCTTCTTCTTCAGGTCCGACGACGAGATGATCGAGGCATCGATGGACTGGGCCAATCCGGCCCTGCAAGGGATCAGCCTGGAGCAGTTGCAGAAGACCGGATTTGCCCGGCTTTCGCTGCAACGCCCCGATGAATGGGCGCCACATCGGGATGGCAATTTCCCGACGCCTTCAGGAAAGTGCGAGTTCAAGTCGAGCATGGCCGAAGGGGGTAACTTCGTCGTGCCGCTGTTTCGGCAGGGCTATGGCGGCGACCAGGCCGGCGAGCCGGTGGATCCCCTGCCGCACTATATCGCGCCGAACGAGAATCCAGCTTCGGCGCCGGCGAAGGCTGAACGCTACCCGCTCAGCCTGATCTCGCCGAAGAGCCATGCGTTCCTGAATTCGAACTACGGCAATCTGCCGGCTCAGCAGGTTCTGGCCGGCGAGCAGCAGATGGTCATCCTGCATCCCCAGGACGCAGGATCGCGCGGCATCGTGGCCGGTAGCCCGATCCGCGTCTTCAACGAGCGTGGCTCGTTCGAGGCATTCGCGACATTGTCCGCCGACGTTATGCCCGGGGTGGTCGTTGCGCCGGCAGGGTATTGGCACCGTTCGAATCGCAAGGGCGCAACGGTCCATGCGGTGACGTCACCTGCCTACGCCGACCTCGGCCGCGCACCGACATTCTCCGACGTCCTGGTGCAGGTGGCGACTGCTTGATTCGTCCATGGCGGGCCCGCGAATGATCGCGTGTTGCTTCCGGCGAGAGGAGAGACGATGCCCTATGTCGTGACAGATCTCTGTACTGGCTGCCGCTATACCGAGTGCGTCAGCGTCTGCCCTGTCGAATGCTTCCATATCGACGACACGATGACTTATATCGATCCGGAGAACTGCATCGATTGCGGCGGCTGTGTGCCGGTGTGTCCCGTCGGAGCCATCAAGGCCGCGCACAAGCTGGCGCCGGACAAGGTGGAGTGGATCGAGATCAACCGCCGCAGGGTCGCCGAGACGCCTGTAGTGACCAGTCGGCTGCCGCCCCTCCCGGGAGCCGACGAGCGCAAGCAAGCGATCATCGCGCGATGATCTCCGGGGTGTCCTCGTCTGAGCGTGCTGCGGGTCGTTATCGCGTCGCGATCATCGGCGGAGGGCCGAGCGGCTTCTACGCCGCGGAGGCCTTGCTCAGATCAGGGCAGGCGATCGACGTCGACATGTTCGAACGTCTGCCGGTGCCATACGGCCTGGTCCGCTTCGGCGTCGCGCCGGATCATCCCAAGCTGAAGCAGGTCACGCGTGTCTTCGACCGCATTGCCGAGATGCCGGGCTTCCGCTTCTTTGGCGGTGTCGAGATCGGCGAGACACTTTCGATCGACGCGTTGCGATCCTGCTACCACGCGCTCATCCTGGCCATCGGAGCTCCGCTCAGCCGGCACATGGATATCCCCGGCGAAGGACTTTTGGGAAGCCATCAAGCCGGCGATTTCGTCGCCTGGTATAATGGCCATCCGGACTTCCGGCATCGCAATTTCGAGTTCGGCACGGAGCGGGCGGTCATCATTGGCCACGGCAATGTGGCGCTTGACGTTGCAAGGATGCTCGCGAAGACGCCGGACGAACTGCGTCATACCGACATCGCCGCGCATGCATTGGACGCGCTCGCGGCCAGCCGTATCAGGGAGATCTATCTGATCGGACGGCGCGGCCCGGATCAAACCCGCTTTGCCGCAAAGGAGCTGCAGGAGTTCGAGGAGCTTGCCGATTGCGATCCGCTGGTCGACTTGCAGGGGTTTCCAGCTCTGTCTCCAGCCCCTGATGCGGATAGCGAGGCGGATGCAGCACTTGCCACGCTTCGGGCAATCGCGACACGACCGATCTCGAAGCACCGGCGTTGCGCGTTCCTGTTCGGTCTCAGCCCGCTTCGGATTGAAGGGGACGGTCATGTCCAGCGGATCGTGCTCGATCATTGTCTGACAAGCGCCCCGGCAAGCTCTTCGCGAAGCATGGCCATCGATTGCGGTCTGGTCTTCTCCAGTATCGGCCGCCGTGCAGCGCCGATCAGCGGCATTCCCTATGACGAAGCCAGAGGCGTTCACGCCAATATCGGCGGGCGGCTTGCCGCGGATGGGTGCGCATTGCCCGGCCTCTACGTCTGCGGCTGGGGCAAGCGCGGCCCGCAGGGGACGATCGGCACGAACCGCGCATGCAGTGTCGAAACCGTCGCTAATTTTCTTGTCGATCTGCCGCAACTCGATGCGCCACCGCGCCACCCCGATAGCCTTTTCGGCGGCAAGATCATTCCGCGCTACGTCGACTATCGCGCCTGGGGGCGCATCGATGCGGAAGAGGTTGCCCGCGGCAGGCCAAAGGGGAAGCCCCGGGAGAAGTTCATCGCCATCGACGAGATGTTTGCCGCAGCCGATGGCGAGGCGCACGCTGAGCCCTGACGGAGACGGCAGCTCTTGCGGAGCGATACTGTTTGGTCGGCACGTCGGATGCCGGACGTCGAGTGGCCTTCCATTGCGGTCCGCTCACGCAGGGCTCGATGGTGGGACTACATCAAGCTCATGAGGCGTCATCATGTCGCGTGCGGATTGACGATCGCATAACCTCGCAACGATCGCGCGTGAATTCTCGTAGTGCGTCCACCCGAATTAGCGCCATACGCCATCCACATGTCACCTCCAAGGTGTTGCTCCAAGACAAAGACATGGCCGCGTCGCGCTGCAACCATTCCCGGGGACGGTGACGTACGCGGGAAACGTAACCAATTGGCGGCGAGATTCAGTTCCGGCACGATACGTCCAAATACTCTTAAGGCGGCGCCGCAACCGCAGAAGGCGGTGGGGCAACCAGCGGGGCGTCCCCCAACCGTTTGAACGCGAGGCACGTTCGCATCCGCGATGACGGTGCGGCGGTCCGCAATGGCGCGTGCTTCCGTAACTTGCAATTGTTGTCCGGTTCGGAAAACGCCCTGGCGCCGCTCCTGCGAAATTGAAAAGTCACAAGGCATCGTCACATTGCATTCTGGAACTTGATGGGTACGGAAAATACGTGCCTCCGAGGGCACGAGCCCGGCTACAATAATGAGGCACGCAATAAATGGCTGTTTGAGCATTGCAGGATTCCGAATTGAACGGCCCTGCCCCGAACTTAAAACGACCATTAATCGGACGAAATTTGGTCCAAGAAAATGACAGTACTCACCGGCGCTTTAAGCTGGCGTGAAAGTGGCCGTTATTGAAACTGAACTACGCATCAAATTAAACGAAAGACATGAGGAGACTCCGCTAGTATAATCCTTTATCGAAATGGTAGAATTTAAATTCAAGCCACAGCTTGCAACTGCGCATACAATCACGCTGTGAGACACCCGACATATAACGAGTTATTCGCCATTGCTGCCGACCCACATATGAAGGTCGATACCAGGCCGGCCGCTGCGAACCGCGCTGATCGCCGCCCTTGCCTGCCGCTTCGCGCTTACCAATAGGAGCGCATGAATTGCATGAGCGTTTTGCCGGAGAGGGCTACAGCGTACATCGACATACGCTAATGGAAGCTCATTGAGGGAAACTTCCATGACAGAGCGCTGGGCCAGCGTTCAGAATAGGCTTTTGGCGTCACTGCCGTCGTCCGACCGGGCGCTGCTAACACCACACCTGCAGCGGATTTCGTTCAGAGCGGACACGGTTTTAGTCCGTTCGGACGATGAACTTCGCGACGTATACTTCCTGCATAGCGGAGCCGTCGCGTTCATGCTTGATATGCCGGATGGACAGACCGTTGCGACCACCTTGGTTGGACCGGAAGGCGCGGTGGGTTCGCTTTCCGTGCTCGGCCCCTCGGTCTCGCCGGTCACCGCTCTTGCTCGTGTGGCAGGTACCGCGTCACACATCACTGCGGCGAAGTTTCGTTCCGCCTACATGCAGAGCCCAGCCATTCGGCAAATCGTACAGGTTCATTCACGCGCACTGCTGCTGCAGCTTCAGCATGTTGCGGCCTGCAACGCGCTCCACCCGGTGGAGCGGCGAATGGCGCGATGGTTGTTGCAACTGCACGATATAATCTCCGACCATCGGCTGCCCTCACGCAGGATGCCCTGGCGCAACTGCTCGGGGTGCGCAGGACGACCGTTACGCAAGCAGTGGCGCGGCTACGGACGGCGGGAGCCATCAAGTCCGAGCGACGCGGTCTGATCGAAGTCCATCCCACTCGGCTCGATGGCCTAGCATGCGAATGCTACGCGATGGTGCAGGCGAGAATCGCACGCATGTACAACCAGGAGCTATCCGAGGGCCGGCTTGCAATGGAGCCGGCACAAGTAGCGCCTGATGCTCACCCACGCCAACTCGGCAAGTGCGGCGCCAAATAAGAGTCCTCGTTCCGCAGATTGCGCCCTTTATTCTCGGCCTTGCTCTCCTTCCTGACGGCGCATTTGCGCAGCCATATGGTGCTGAATGGCCCCACCGACCGGAGCGACCGCCTCCTCGACCCAGGCCTCGCGCGCAAACCAGTTGTGATTGGAGCGACAGATTGGACAACGCGTGTTGCCGTAAAATACGATACTCCGGAGAAAGCTCTCTCGGTCAGAGTTGATCCCGGTGGGGATCGCGCGTCCGGTTTGCGGGCACTTGACCATGATCATACCCATGTGGGGACCTCCCTCGAACTTTGTCGTTGCTTGTCGCCGGTGTTGAAAGGACCGGCCGGCTGGATTGCGCACCTTCAGTGCGGGTCACTTTGGGGGGCATCGCGCACTGCTGTGATTTCGTCTGAGCAAGAGGCGGCCTGCCCGTGACTTCGCTGCTCCAACCGGCCGGATCGCTGCTTGAGCGAATCTTGAGCAGGCTGCTGGTACCCGGCTTGGCGGCCCGCGTGTGAGGATTATGAGCGGCACCGCCGAAAGCCTGTGCGGCGCCTTCCAAGCCTGCCTAATCTGGCGGGATGTGCTGCGGGCAGGTCGTGCGCCGCTCGCAGGGGAAATGGATGGCAAGTCTTCGGAAAAACAGACTGGTCAACGTTCTCACAGATATTCACTCCACGCTCGATACTTCATAATCAGGCGGGACGGGTCATATTGCCCGGCTCAATCATTTGGCCATTTGGCGACTTCCGTCCGGCCGAGCCACTGTGCGGATTTAGATGACGTTGTCGGTCGGTTTTACGACTCTAATCCGTTATTTGTTTTATCGGCATATTTAATAATGAGTGGCGGCGCGAGCGTCGCTGCGACCACGCGCCCCATTCAAAACTAAATCTGCACGTGCATTTTAGTATTTAACCAAGTTTCTTGGTTCAAGCTGAAACAATTTGTGATTATATGTCAAAAATACGAAACTCGTTGTTAAATTGCGCCAAAGGGGTAAGTTAACATGGCGTGAGTTTGGCCATTTGGAGGAACAAATGTGGGTCGCTCATAACAACCATCGGTCCGCCTCGACTGCGCAGCAGTTGGCCCAAATGCGGCGGAGATTGGTAAGAATAACGGAGAAAGAGCAACTTCTAAGGGAGCGTGATGCGAATCGCGAGGCCAATCGATATTTGCTCGATGCTCGTCGCACGCGCACCGAGGAATTCCTTCCTGAGAGCCATACGTCGAATATCGCCGGGCGAAGCACGGGCGGAGACAATCAACTGGCGGCGTGAATCAGATTCGAAATTTCAGCAATGAAACCAGTTCGCAGTCACATGCTTGCGCTGCGGCGGCAGGATAGCACGATGCTGGAGGTTGCGCCTTCGGCGTCAGTGAGGACTTGAGATATTCGGAGTCCGTTTCTCCTGCTCCGGGGGAGGCGCGGATCGGATGGTTCAGCGCGGGCGGCGCCGCTTAGTGAGAGATAGACCTGGTCAATATCGGTTGCAGCCGTGCTGTGCAGATTATCATCTGAGATTGTTCTGAGGCCGGCCGCGAATGCAGCGTTTGCGCTGCTGGATGGCCGACCTGTGCTTTTCAGCGGGACCGAACAGAAACTCTATGAACTCGACCAAATTGGAGCGCTCATCTGGTGCAAGTTGGCACAGGACGCATCTTCCTTGGACGATGTTTATCGAGAGCTTGAAAGGCGCGGCATTGACGAGCCTAGTGCGCGCCAATTCACGCGGCAGGCGATCGACGCGTGGATCGATCGAACGCTCCTCAATCTCGAATGGCGTACGTCGGCGGATTGCGAACTGTCGGCGAAGCTGGGCCAACACAGGATCACCGTACGAACTGCGAATGGCGCACTGTTAGACGAATTGGCACCTCTGTTCCGCGCTTCGGATCGCGGAACGATGGAGGACGAGATTTTCGTCGATGTAATTGAGTTTGAGGGGCAGGTGTTCTTTCGCGGAGAGGACGCGTGCGTCCATAGATGCCCGGTCGAAAGATTGGTACCTGCAATCAAGGCCTATATCACCGAGCAAATTATCCAAGGCGATCGTTCGGCCTTCGCTCTGCATGCAGCGTCGCTTGCCAGAGGGCGCATGGGTTTGCTGCTGTGCGGCCAACCGGGAGCCGGCAAGTCGACCCTCACCTTACAGTTGATGGATGCCGGATTTGAGTATGCCGGCGACGATATCGCACTGATCGACACCGATGGAACGGTTTGTGGAGTTCCGTTCCCCGTCACCTTGAAGTCAGGTTCGTGGGGATTGCTCTCGGGATTGCACGCTGACTTGCCGCGCCTGAAGACCCATTGTCGGCCGGATGGAGCCCTGGTGCGGTACCTGCCAGCACCGGACATCCACGAAGGAAATCTCTCCGTGAGCTGGATCATCTTCCTGAACCGAGTCCCGAATGGCTCGGCCAAGCTCGCTCAACTTGATCAGTGTGGTTCGATGAGGCGGCTGATTGAGAGCTCGTTCGCTGTGGATGGGAAGCTGTCACTGCTGGGCTTCGCCGCTCTCAAGCGGATTGTTACGCACGCATCATCATTCGAACTGACCTATTCCGAGTCGATCCAGGCTCGGCACCTACTGACGGATCTATGTGATGGCCGGACATAGTTGGGCGTTGATGGACCTGTGCAGGTGCTTGCGTGGCTTGCCGCCCGGGGACGTCGATTGGATGTCCGTCATTGGGCTGGCAAACCAGACACTGACGAGCCCGGCCCTTATCGACTTGGTCGATCAGTCGCCGGCGATACCCGAGGATGTCTGCGCATATATCCGTAATCTCTATCGCCGAAACGTGGTTCGCAATGATCGGCTGGCTACTCAACTGGAAGAAGCCGTCTTGGCGATGAATGACCTTGGAGTGACGCCGATATTGATCAAGGGAGCGGCGACATTGGCCACCGCTCCCCGCGAGCGGCGAGGAGTTCGGCTGATGGCGGATCTCGATATCGTGGTCACGCCGGAGGAGACCGAACGCGCGGTGGCGGCTCTGATAGGCATAGGCTACGGAATTCAGGCCGAAGCATCTCCCGAAAGCCGGAGATGGCACATGGACCTGAGCCGGCCAAGCGATGTCGGAGCTATCGATCTGCAGCGGAGTGCTCCCGGCCCTGCATTTGCCTACCGCGAATGTTGTCACCCCTTGAAACAGTGCGTGCCGGCGGTGGTTGGGCGGGGGAGGGCTTATGTTCCGACGCCAACTTACCAGGCGTTGATGCTGATCATTCATGACCAGTTTCAGGACTACGGTTATTGGCTTGGCGACATCGATCTGCGGCATCTTGTTGAACTGCGGGATCTGGACCGATCAGTTCAAGGAATCGACTGGGACGAGCTATGCTCCCATGTCTCGGGCAAGTTGATGCGAAATGCGGTCGAAACCCACCTGTTGGTTCTCTCTGAATTACTTGGCGTCGACGTTCCGCGGGCACTGTGCTCACGTACGATTCCACGTCTGCAGTTCGTGCGACGAGTGACGCAAGCTCGCTTCCCCGTCACACGCTGGCCCCTTCTAGTGATGGCGATCTGCGATCTGAAAAACTACAGGACGGAGACGAGCACCGACGCTCCGCAAGCGAGCAGGCGTCGTGGCGGATCGTGGTCACTGCCAAAGGTCGCTAGCTTGCAGTTTCTGCTTCAAATGGCCGCTGCACCCCGTGTAGGAAAGGTCTAAGCCGTACTCAGGAGGTGTGTTGACAGAGGCGGCTCAAGGCGGATGCCTTGACGGAAAGGTAATCAAGCAGCGCTCCTGCTGGGCGGCGCAGGCCGAGGCAATTCGCAATAGTCGAAAGCGGCGCAGCGCTACGAATGCTGTCGGCCCCCGGCAGTCCTATCGGAGGACTCGTCGCCCTCGGGAATCCTGAACTCTTCGAGCGTGTGTCCGGACTGCAATGCGGCGACGAGCCAACGAGGCTGTTTGCCTCGTCCGGACCAGGTCTCCGTCGGCTGGAGCGGGTTGAAATATTTCGGCACGACCTTTGGATATTTGCGGCGCGGCGCGTGGCTCGTTCCCGTCTCTGCCGCGCCGGCTTCGGCTCCGCCAAGCTGGTCGGGCCGGCTGAGTTGCGCAAGGCGCTTCTCCAGCTCCTGCTTCTCCGCTGTGATCTTTTCAGCCAAGACTTTTGTCAGCTCCTCGTGAAGGAGCCACAGTTCCTCAAAATCCATGGCTTCGAGATCCTGCCTGCGCATCGCGCTCTCGTCACCGTTCGAAGGGCCCGTATCCATCGTATCGGCCGCTCCATTTGCCCGGGTAGCGGGTAGGATGGTCAATCCCTGCTTTAAATTTGACGCCGCAATAATAATATTATAATTTATTTAAAATGATTTTGCGAGATCAATTTATTAAATCTGCAGCCGGTTGCTGCGCTGCAAGGAGTAGGGGCGATGTCGATTGAATATCCTCTCGAGCGCCTTCAGAATTCCATCAGTCGATTCATCGGCCCGTCGGTCGTCTCATCCGATCTTGGAGTCCTGAAGACCCAAATCGAACTCAGGCGGCGCGCGCTACGGGAAATCGAGATTATCGAGTCTCATCTGCGCGGTTGCAAGGGCGGCTTGACGATGAGCTTGCCGCGAAGAAACAGGCCCCGGCGCCCGAGCCGGCTGCATTTGGGCAGGCTGCTGCGCCGAAGATTAGCCCCGCGGTCGGCCTGACACCAAATATTCACAGGAAAAGCGCCGCAGGGTCGCGTGGCCCGGCTCTTCCCCATCATTAATTGCGCGCAGTCTATTTTTCGGCTTGATTAATAGTCACAACGCCGTTATGTGGGAACCCGGTTTATGCGGGTTCCACCATTTTCATTGGATAATAGAGATTTTTCTCTTGATTGACGCTAACCGCGGCAATATCTAGAGAGGCGCAACTATAGGGTGGTGGCATGTCAGCCAAGAAACTGGAATTAGAATTGATGTCCCTGGACGATCTCTGGTCGCTCCACGAGGAAATCAGCGGTATTTTATCGGCCCGCATTAAGGCTGAAAAGCAGGAATTGGAGAAACGGCTGGCGGTTCTCGGCGGCGGCATGGCCGCTTTTGCGGATCCATCGACCGGGCCGGCGATTTCGCCGACCGGCAAGCCCAGACGCAAATATCCGCGCGTGCTCCCGAAATATCGCAATCCTCAGACGTCCGAAACTTGGTCGGGCCGGGGAAAGCGGCCGCGATGGCTGGTTGCAGCTATGAAGTCCGGCCGTAAGATCGAGGAGTTTCGGCTGGGCGACGCAAATTCGAAGGTTCGCCAGCGGGCGTGATTTGATTTGATCGCCACCGGCTTTCGCGGCTGAAAACCGGCGCTCGAAGAGCGTCGCGGGGCTCCGGAAATGCAGCTTTAGCACGCATTGCGGCCCCGCAAGACTTCCAGGGGAGTCCGGATCAGGATTGCGAGATCGAGCCGAAGGCTCCAGTTGTCGACGTACCAGAGATCGTACTCCACACGTCTCTCGACCAGCGCCGTTGTCGGCGTTGGTCCGCGGCAGCCATGGACTTGGGCCCACCCTGTCAATCCCGGCCTGACCCTGCGGCGAAGGGCGTACTTCCGCACGAGCTTGTCGAATTCTCCGTCGTGAGCCAAGGCATGAGGCCGCGGACCCACCAGCGACATGCTGCCGTCGAGAACATTTAGCAGCTGTGGCAGTTCATCGAAGCTTGTCCGGCGCAGCCATTTGCCGACGCGTGTGACGCGTCGATCCGCGCGGTTCGCCTGAAGGATCACGGGGCCGTCCTCGAGCACATGCATCGTTCGGAATTTTCGGATCAAGAAGATCCGGCCGTTGAAGCCACAGCGTTGTTGCCGAAAGAATATAGGGCCTGGAGAATCCAGCTTGATCGCGACTGCTGCCAGCGCAAGCAGCGGGGCAAATATCGCCAAGGCGAGTCCCGCGCCGATAAGATCAATCATCCGCTTGATCGCGCAGTCCAGCGGTGTAAGAGGACCGCGCTGGAGTTCTACACAAACGGCACTTCCAAGACTCCGCGTAGGATGTCGAAGCAATTCGGAGGTTGTGCCGACCGGCACGAACATGATCGGGAACGGCAGTACTCGCAAATCGGCAACAAGGGCGCGAAGTTCGGGCCATCGCTCCGGGGCAGCTTCCACCACCACTTGGTCGAGTTGGCAACTGCGAATGTAGTCAATCACGCGGGCGGTAAGTCGCCTTCGACAGGCAAGACCGAAGCCCATCGGAGGCAAGCTGAACCGTCCCTTGACGCAGTAACCGTGCATTGCCAACGTTTCAGATAGCCCCGCGTTTTTCGATAGCGGTTGGTCGCTGATCAGAACAATATTTGTGTTGGCGAACTTTCTGCCGCTCAGGCCCCTTCCGAGAAGCGCCTTGACTCCCCACCGCTCGGCCATAAGCAAGCATAGGCCCAAGACGGCGAAAAGCGGGCCTGCTTGCTGAGAAGAACCTGGGTGAATTGCAAAGCCGTACACGGCCCAAATGAAGAGCAGCAATGACGTCCAGGCCATACAGAGGGCGCGTATCTGGTTTCGGAGCACGAGGAGCTCAACTGGCCGATAGAGGCCGTGGGTCTTGAGCACGCAAACAAGACAGGCTGCGCTGACGAGCGCCAAGCCAAGTGCATCACTCAAGTCCCCTGCGGCTTGCTCATCTTGGGCCTGATGCAGCAATGTAGATACGACGCTCGCAAACAGAATGATCGCAATATCCGCACAGAGCGCCACGTATTCAATCGAGTCATAACGGAGGGGCCATTTGTGCTGGCGGGATACTGCCGGCCCAGGAGTGACACGATCCGTAACCTCCCGATCGGGGAAATGTCGGTTCACGAAATTCATTGTCGGGACACTCGCGATTTAATATTTAATCTTTTATTAATTAATTGAATTTATCAAGGGGAAAGTCGCGAATCGTGCTATTTAAATGCGGCGGGCGCCGCCCTTGCTGTCGGGTCCGGCGGATCCTCGATCACCTGTCCATTAACGAAAAAGCCAGGGAACTGTACGCGCCGTCCCCTGTGCGGCGATGGAAATCCCGTTCCCGTCTCCGGAACTCGAATTCCCGTGCATGTTTTGCACATAGCCTGAATCCAATTCCGAACTGATGCTGCTCGGTGGATTTTATCGAGAGCCCTGTCGGGAATTCCGCGGGCGCATGTTGTCGAGGTACGTCGGATCCAGTTCCGAAATCAGCCCCTCGAGATAGATCTTCCCGTCGGCTGAGGCCGACCGGTACGCGGCCACAAGCGCTGGCTTGGCGGCAGGCCGATGCGTAATGACGAGGCTGACGTCCCGCTTGATCAAGTCACGAAATTCAAGCTCCCGTACCACAGCATCAGTCGCGAGCGCGACGGACAGCCTTAACGGAAGCAGATCCAAGTCATTCGCCGCGGTATAGTACGACATCTTGAGCATGGCTGCGGTGCTGGACTGGTCCGAATTGTGCTTCGACGCCGCCGCGAGCATGAGCCAAATGTCGCCGCGAAGCGGCGAAGAGCGCAATGCGCGGGCAAACGCATTCGAGGCCAGTGGAAGAGCCGTCTTTTGCTCGCCCGCGGTCGAATCCCAGTGGGATCTTGATCCCTCTCGGGTCCACAAGTCGTCGCGCGCTGCTGCAACCGAAACCGGTGTCGAGATCCCGTTCGGCCATGTTGCTGCGGTCGATACGCCTGTCGACAAAGAAGATTGACGACCGAGATACCACTCTGGGAGGATCATCCATATTGCCTGCATGGTCAGCGCGATTCCAAGCACCATCAGGGCAACGCGGGGCCAAATGGTGGCAAACGCTGACGCGAACCTGGGACGAGACGCCGGAGTTGGACTGGCCATCCAGTCCGAAGCCTCTTTCGATTCCAAGGATATGGCGTCACGTCCCGAGCCGGGGACGCTTTGACCGAACGCCAGTCCAAAAAGCGCAGCGACCAAAAGTGATGCGCCAAAACCCAGAATTCCATGGTCGGCAAAGGCCAGTATCGTCAGTGCAATCGAAGCGCCAGCGCCCAAGGCTGGGTACACGTAATCGTAAGCTCGCGACAATGAACGTCTGATCAGAATACAAGCGCCGAGCATTGCCACAATTGCGAGACCGCAGAGGAAGGCCCACCCCATGTCTATAACAGTTGCGGCGGCAGCCGTCGGCCTTTCCCGCGGGGCGCCGATTCCAATGTCCCGATAGATCGGCAAGAGGACCGTCGAAGCGCCCGCACCGGATCCCGCCGGCCCGACGTCCTGCAGCATCCGTTCTGTCGCAATCTGGCTGCTCGTTGACAAGGCGATCGTCAGATCGGTGTTCGTCCTGAACGGAATGACCGTTACGATGGCAACGGAGAACAACGTGGCGGTTGCGAGAACGCCAGCGGTACCCCACACGCCCAAGAACCACCCGCGAATAGCGAAAACCGAGAGCAAGATTCCTGATCCGAGGAGGGCGGCAACGACAGCGGTGGAGTTGGTCCGGATCAGCAGGGCGGCGATGCAGACAATCATCGCGATGATCGCGGCGGACAGAGCAGGGAGCGGCCCTGGCGCAATTGTTCCAGGGCGACTGTGCCGCCGTAATTGATCGACCGCGCGTATTGCCGTCGCGCAGGAGAGCAAGACGCCCAGCACTGCGACGGTTGAGCCATCGGGCCCGGTGAGAACAGTTGTTTCCTTGCCGAACCACATAGCCGTGGCAACCATGGCTATCGACAGTAGAATATGCAGGAATTGCGCTGCGCGATATCGGTCAAGCGCGATGACCGCAGTGACGAGAGCAACGGCGAGCACAGCGCAATACTGCGCGAGCGAGAGCATAGTCGCCCCGGTATCGACCGTGATTCTTTCGGCGAGGGGCTCGTTTAAGGCTGCCGATGCAGTTGCCCAAATGGGGTTGCCGAGTGTGCCCGTAGGCAGCGGCACCGCCTGTAACGCCATCCAGAGCGCCGGAGCGGCGAGCACGACGACGAGACCGGGCCTGAGAAGCCTGGCGAGCCCGAGGGAGGCTGATGATGGAAAAATCGCTACAACTAGCGCGGCTGTCGCAAGTAGGAAGGATGCCAATACCCAGCTTTGCAGGCTTTCCGGCAATGCGAGCGCCGCGCTAATCGCCACCAACTCGGCGAACATGACAAGCCGGATCATCATGTAAACACCATCTTGCGGTGCGGCCACTCCGCCGACCCGCTGGCCGGAGAACGGGAAGGCCGCTACGAGACAGCCTCAAGACCCAGAAAGGCCATAACGGATGTAGTGGCTGTCATGATAGTAGTAGCTCCGGTGACCGTCATAACGAGCCATTGCCTTGGTATCCGTTTTGCTGAGAACTGCTCCAATCAGCGATTCGTGAATGTTGGGTGCCGTGTGCAGTGCGTGCTGCACGACATCGATTTTGGTCCGGCCCCATTCAACAACTAGAATGTAGCAGTCTATTAGAGATGAGGTGGCTCGGACATCAACCAACGGCGTCAGGGGAGGAAGGTCAACGATGACGTAGTCATAGTTAGCTCGCAAATTGTCGAACAGCTTGCTTATCGCGTCGGCGCAAAGAATTTCACTAGTGTGAAGCAGAGGTCCCCGCCGCACGGCGGGTAGAAATGCAAGATTGGTCGTCGGATCCCGCCAAATTGCCTCCGCGAGGGACCGGCTGCCGTTTGCAACTTCGATGATTCCGCTGGCAGCCTTGGGCGCAAAGATAGCGGATAGTGAGGGATTCCTCAGGTCGCAATCGACGATGATGGCTCTCTTGCCGGTGTGCCCGATCAATTGCGCGAGCGAGGCCGCAATCGTGGTCTTCCCTTCATTCGGTAGGGCAGAGGTAATGCCAATGACCTGGGAGGAGACTTTCGTCGGACTGTGGTCGATGGCTAGCTTGATGGATCGAATTGCCTCGGTATATCGTGATAGCGGCATCCCGACCACGGTCCGATGAATTGCGGTTGGAGACGACACTATCCGTTGCTGAAGATCATCATCGGTTTTCTGGGGGCGAACTGGCGGCTTCGGAGATTTGCGGGCCGGTAACAATGGGACCAAAGATAGGCAAGGCAATTCCAACACAGTTTCGACTTGTGAAGAGGTGCGAAAGACGCGGTCCATGAGGTCTCTGAGCAGCGCCAAGCCGACGCCTAGCGCGAGACCGCCGAGGATGCCGAACGCCAGTACCAACCTTGTCTTTGGCTTACTCTTGCTCGGCGGCGGCGAAGCGGGAAACAGTACCCGCGTTTCTGAGACGGGAAATGTCTCTTGCTGTGCGGAGCCCATGTAACGCTGCAGGAAGGTCTCGTACAAGCTACGCAAGCCCTTTGCTCTGCTTTCCAGATCCTTGATGGTCAGTTCGGCAGAATTGACTGAACGGGACTGCGAAACGGCCTTGGACAGCTGCTTTTCGATTTCTTCCTGCCGCTGTTTGGCGAGCTCGAATTCGCTTCGGCTGACTTCGGCAAGTCTCCTGACTTCGTCGAAAATGGAGACGCGAAATTCCCGCGCGCGGTTCCGGACATTGACGACTGCCAAGTGGTCGCGACCGACCCTCGCCGCCAACTCGGCCTCACGTCTCGTAAGCTCCAGATACTGCTGGCGCAGCCCCGTAATGATCGGACTGTTCAGCGCGTCGGTCCCGATGGCATCCAGATTGACCATCGAGGACGGCTTTGTCGGATCGGACGCAAGGAGAGTTTCATAGCGAGCCAACTTGGCCGTGGCCTCAGAGGTCTGGGCGCGTGCTGCAGCCAATCGATTGTTGATCTCTGTGATCTGCTGCTCGTCGATGGGCTTTCCATCCAAAGAAACGATGTTGTGCTGGGTCTTGTAGACGTCGACGGCACGCTGCGCAGCGAGGGCTTGGTCACCTAGGTCGCGCAGCCTCTCCTGCAGCCAGCTTGTTGCCCTGCGATTGGCGTCGAATTTTGCATTGAGCTGGTCCGCAACATAAGTATTGGCTACCGCGTTGACGATCTCCGCGGCTCGGGCTGCGTTGCTCGAATTGAAGCTTATCTCAATGACGTTGCTGTACCCGACACGGCCAGCTGAAAGCCGATTGAGAAATGCGTCTACGATGGTGTCCGATGGTTCGCGGTGCGTATCGGATGGCTCATCCTTCTTCGATCCGGTCGAGGCCCACGGCCGAATTCGCTGCCAGAGCGACTGTAGAGATAGCCCTGACGCATTGAAGTCGGGATCGTCCGCCAGTTTCAACCGGTCGATTACCGCAACCGCAGTGGCCTTTGATCTCAGGAGCTGAAGCTGGGTCTCGATTTGATTGAGATCGAAAGCGGGCTCCGCGAGGAGTGACTGCTGCTGGACAAACTGGGGCCTTGGATTGGCCAACAGGATCTGAACTTGCGCGGTATAGGTTGGAGACACCAACCGGAGATAGAGCAGGCTGGCCGCAGTGACCACTCCAGCAGTGACAAGTATTACGAGATATTGGCGTCGTAGAAGCCCGATACCGAAATTGATGACGTCGCTGATTCCTCCGCCGTCTGCCTGGACGGGTTGAGGCAGCCCGTTCACAGGCAGCCGTAGTCTATCCGTGTGTTGAAGATTGTTCTGGAGCATCACGTACCTGTCCGACGGTGGGTCACGTTGAGGCCGCCCGCCCGCAGACCAACGTTTAAGAAGGACGTGCGAGGCGGTGAGAGATTATATACCTTATAAAAATCTGCTTGCCAAATTAAATAAATCATATATTAATTAATGCGAGAGTGAAAATAAGAGTGGGGCCGTCCTCTCGGCTCCAACGTTGGCAAAATAGACGATATTTCTAGGGTTTACGGTCTGACCGGTATTTGCATCGAAAATAATGTGAGCGTTTAGAAGCGGATTGGCGGGGCGGAAAATTAATTCCATTGGGGATTATGGTCCGCCGTATGGAAGCCCGATCCAAATTGAGGGCCGGCAGGAGGGTACCCAATGCTGGAACTGCGATCCTTGGCGATCCCTGATGTCAAAGTAATCCGAACAGATCGGTTTTCCGACGTCCGCGGCTACTTCTGCGAGACCTTCCAGCGATCGGCCTTTGCGGAGAAGGGAATCCTTCATGACTTCGTTCAGGATAATCAGTCCAGCTCAGATCGGATCGGCACGGTGCGCGGCTTGCATTTCCAGCGACCGCCCTTCGCCCAGGCGAAGCTCATACGGGTGTTGAACGGGGCCATTCTCGATATTGCTGTTGATCTCCGGCGTTCATCGCCCAACTTCGGCAAACACATCGCCATCCAATTGGATAGCGAAGGCGGTGAGCAGGTGTTCATTCCGAAGGGGTTCGCGCATGGTTTCTGTACGCTGCAGCCCAAGACCGTCGTCTTGTACAAGGTCGACCAGGTCTACGCCCCGAGCCACGACGGCGGTGTCTATTGGGCTGATCCAGCATTAGCGATCAAGTGGCCCGTGACCTCCTCGGAGGCTCAGGTGTCACCAAAGGACCAAACCCTTCCTGCGCTCAACCAGCTTGGTCGCGTTTTCGACTAGTGGAGACGAGTAGAATGCGCATCCTGGTGACCGGCGGAGCGGGCTTTATCGGTTCTGCAGTGTGTCGCCGTTTGGTGCTGCAGACTGGTGCTGCAGTGATCAACGTCGACAAGTTGACATACGCGGCCAACCTGGCTTCGCTGGCGAGCATCGAGGGACTGGAGTCTTATGCGTTCCTGCAGTCCGATATCTGCGATCGCGAGGTTATGGATCTCGCGTTCGCCGACTACGAGCCGGATGCGATCATACATCTGGCCGCCGAAAGCCACGTCGACCGTTCGATCACCCGGCCCGACGCCTTTGTCACCACCAATATAGTTGGCACCTACACGCTGTTGGAGGCTGCCCGGACCTACCACGAGCGTCTGCCGATTCCGCGGCAGAAGCAGTTCCGCTTCATCCACGTATCGACAGACGAAGTCTACGGTTCATTGGGGCCAGACGACTTGTTTCGCGAGGACACGCCCTACAAGCCGAGTTCGCCGTATTCGGCCAGCAAGGCAGCCTCGGACCACCTCGCACTCGCGTGGTTTCGAACCTACGGTCTGCCGGTCATCGTATCGAATTGCTCGAACAACTACGGGCCGTATCAGTTCCCGGAAAAGCTCATCCCGCTGACGATCCTCAACGCGATCGACCGGAAGCCTCTACCGGTCTATGGCGACGGCAGAAATATACGCGACTGGCTTCACGTCGATGATCATGCCGCCGGCTTGATAAGACTGCTGTACGAAGGGAAGCCGGGAGAGAAGTACAACTTCGGCGGAGATGGCCAGCGATCCAACTTGGAGGTCGTCACCCAGGTCTGTGACGTGCTGGATCGACTATCTCCGGGCGCGGGAGCGAGACGATCTCTCATCACGTTCGTGCCGGATCGTCCGGGACATGATGCGCGCTATGCGATCGATGCGTCGAAGGCGCATCGCGAACTTGGCTGGCACCCGACGAGAACCTTCGAGCAGGGCTTGGCCGAAACCGTCGGATGGTATCTCAAGAACCGTGCATGGTGGGAGCGTGCTCGCCGCAGTGTCTATGACGGCTCGCGTCTGGGCCTCCTGGCTGCCCAACACTGAGGCGAAGATGACAGATCGACCCATCCTCATTGCCGGACGGAATGGTCAGTTGGCAACGTGTCTTCGTGGTCTCGCTGCAATGCGCGGTCTGCCTGCGGTGGCTCTCGGGCGCCGAGAACTCGATCTGGAGAACCGCGAAGGGATCGATAAGCTCATCGCGTCGATCGCGCCGTCGGCAATCATCAATGCGGCCGCTTACACGGCGGTCGATCAGGCCGAATCTGAAGCAGCGAAGGTGTTCAGCATCAACCGCGATGGCGCGGCGGCGCTGGCAGATGTCGCGTGGCAGATGAACATTCCACTCATCCATCTCTCGACCGACTATGTGTTCGACGGCGCGAAAGCGGATGCGTATGACGAAAGTGACATTCCCGCGCCGTTGAATGTCTACGGCGCCTCGAAGCTCGCCGGTGAAGCTGCTGTTTTGGCCGCGCATCCGCTGGCGACCGTGCTCAGATGCTCGTGGCTTTACAGCCCCTATGGCAGCAACTTCGTTCGAACGATGCTGCGGCTGTGTGAGACGCAGCCCATTGTAAGGGTTGTTCGGGACCAACATGGAAATCCGACCTACGCATTCGATCTCGCGGAGGCCGTCCTTCGGATCGCACAACGGTCAGTAACTGACGATCGCAGGGCCACGGCCGGCATCTTTCATCTCGCCGGTCAGGGCGAGACGAACTGGCACGACTTTGCGCAGGCAATCTTCCATGAGCGTTCCCGTCGTGGAGCGCGGATTCCGTCGATCGAGGCGATCACGACTGAAGAGTTTCCGACCGCTGCGCGTCGGCCTCGGAACTCGCGCCTGGACTCATCCAAGGCCGAACGCGTGTTCGGGATTCGATTGGCGCCCTGGCGCCATTCACTCGAAGCTTGTCTCGACCGGCTAGTCGGAGAAGGAGAAACCGATGCTGAAGGGAATCGTGCTGGCTGGCGGCAGCGGAACGCGCCTCTATCCGATCACGCGCGTGGTCAGCAAGCAGTTGCTCCCGATCTATGACAAGCCGATGATCTATTATCCCCTGTCGACGCTGATGTTGGCGGGGATCCGCGAAATTCTGGTCATTACCACGCCTTCAGACCGGTGTCAGTTCGAACGGTTGCTGGGGGACGGCAGCCAATGGGGCATTCGGCTCAGCTACGCGGAACAAACCCGTCCCGCCGGTCTCGCTGACGCCTTCATTGTTGGTGCCGATTTCATCGGAAGCGATCGTGTAGCGATGGTGCTTGGGGACAATATCTTCTTCGGCGATGGCCTGAGCGAACTGCTAGCCAGGGCGGCAGGACGCGAGGAAGGCGGAACAGTTTTTGCTTATCATGTGCGGGACCCAGAACGATATGGCGTCGTCGCGTTTGATGAGGCGGATCGCCCGGTATCTATCGAGGAGAAACCCAAACGGCCGGCTTCCAATTGGGCAATTACGGGGTTGTATTTCTTCGACAATCGCGTCGTCCGCTACGCTCGTCGGGTCGAGCCGTCGTCGCGCGGAGAGCTCGAGATTACCGATCTTCAGATGCGCTACCTTTCGGCCAATGCGCTACACGTTGAGCGTATGGGACGGGGATTTGCCTGGCTGGACACCGGCACGGTCGAGTCTCTCATCGATGCAGGGACGTTCGTGCAGACCCTGGAAAAGCGCCAGGGAATGAAGATTGCCTGTCTCGAGGAGGTCGCCTTCAGACAGGGCTTCATTAATCGTGATCAACTTCTCGCGCTGGCGCAACCGCTGGAGAAGAGCGGCTACGGCAAATATCTGAACGAAATCACGCGGCTGCCGCATTTCGCTTCGCGATAGCGCCGCTCAACCTATTTTGTAATTTATCTTAACTATATGCGCACTGAATTGACGGGCGGTTTAAAATAGAATTAAATGTTTGAGGTTTATTTATTTAATCGGTCGCACCATGCTGGTTCAAAAGCCGAGCGTCTTTGGTCGGGGAGCCCGGGCCGTTTTTCCAGGGGAAGATATCCCGGCCTTTTGGCGAGAATCGACGGTCTGGAATTCATTCGAGGGCTTGGACCCGCCCGGCCTCTGGGGCCAGCCGTTTGCCGATCCGCTAGCAAGCGAGTCACCTCGTCTGCCACCTCTAGTTGGTGACGCCAGTTTCTTCCTACCATCGTCTCGGCATGGTTCGGGCGACCCGCCAGACCCGCGCGGCGCTGGACCCGGATTCGCCTCCGCATCTTTCCAGTCGCGAATGTCCGCTCTGCTATCTTCGACGTCTTTGGCGAGCCGCCATCAGGGCTTGGTCCCGACGTTTCCATCTGTGGCAAACCAAGGGGCGCCGTCGACATCATCATCGCTTTCGGCCCCAGGCACCACCCACTGGGCCCGTCCGAGCGACGGAGTCTGGAATGTCGCTACGAACTGGAGCGCCGGAGTTCCTGGAATCATCGACTCTGCGGTCCTCGATGCGACAGGAGCGTATGTCGTCACGAGCACGGCCAGTGTTGATATTGGGAGCCTGGTCCTTGATGCCGGCGCGACGCTTTCGTTCGGTGCGGGGGCGCCATTTGTCGTCGAAGGCGATGTACTGAACAATGGGACCGTCGAAGTTGGGGCGTTCCTTGGCGATCGCATTGCTACAGGGGACTTCAAGGGCGACGTCAGCGGCACAGGATCCTTCGAAATTGCAGACAACGCGATCCTGGAGATCGGAGGTTCGGTTTCCGGCCAGTTCTTGAATGGATCGTTCTCCGGCATAACCGTGTCGTTCGACACGGGAGCTGGCACGCTTGTCCTCGATCAGTCGACCAACTTCCACGGCTTGATCGCAGGTTCTTCGCCGGGAGCGCCGCTTGCGCCAGGCAACCTCATCGACTTGAAGGATCTGCCCTTCACATCGTCGATGTCGGCGACCGTCCACTACGACAATAGCGCGAATATCAGCGCAGTCGATTTCAGCAATGGTGCTGCCAATGTCACCTTGCTGTTCTCGGGGATGGACTTGAATTGGAATTTCAAAAGCGATGGGCAGGGAGGCACCATTGTCTCCGATCCACCCACGAATCCCATCGTTCTGGAAAACCAGAAGCCAGGCACGCCGAGAAGTGTCTGGGAGATCCAGCCTGGCGACAATTCGACTCTGACCGAAGGGTTTGCGACTGCAATCAGCACCAATGTCGGCGGGACAGTCCAATTCAAGATCAACAACCTGACCGGCAACCCAAACTATCGCGTCGATGTCTACCGGTTGGGCTATTACGGTGGTGATGGTGCCAGGCTAGTTACGAGCCTGCAGCATCAGGCCGCAACTGCGGTCGTCCAACCCGATCCATTGCGCGACCCGTCGACCGGCCTCGTAGATGCCGGCAATTGGAGCGTGACCGACTCCTGGAGCATACCGACCGATGCGGTCTCGGGCGTCTACATCGCCAGCGTCGTCAACGGCACCGAGATTTTCCAGATCCCGTTCATCATAAGGAACGACGCTTCGCACAGCGACGTCGTCCTCCAGACAAGTGATGAGGACTGGCAAGCCTACAACGGCTGGGGAGGGGCCAACCTATATTTCGGGAATGGCCCGGGCGTCAGCGGATCAGCCTACGCGGTCAGTTACAATCGCCCCCTCGTAACGCGTGACGGCGAGGGGACCTTTTCCGAGGGGGGAGACTCCCCGTTCACGGCCGAGATTGCGGCGATCTATTGGCTGGAGCAGAACGGGTACGATGTTTCTTACATTTCTGGAGTCGATGCTTCGACAAACGGCTCGTTGTTGCTCAATCACAAAGTCTTCATGGACGCAGGGCACGACGAGTATTGGACCGAAGCTCAGCGCGCCAACGTAGAGGCCGCAGCGCATGCTGGCGTGAACCTTGCGTTTCTCACAGGCAACGAGATCTTTTGGAAAACAAGGTTGGCCCCCAGCATCGATGGCAGCGGATCAGCCAATCGCACACTCATTAGCTACAAGGATACGCACGCAAATGCGTTGATTGATCCATCAGGACAGGCGACCGGAAATTACTCCGACCCGCGGTTCGGTGCGCCTCTTCCCTCGAATGAGTTGACCGGTACATTGTTTGCGGTCAACGCATTTCGGTACGATACGATAACGATACCGTATCCAATGACCCAATTGCGCTTCTGGCGCAACACGGCCGTCGCGCAAACGTCACCCGGGCAGACTGCCTCGCTCGTACCTGGCCTGTTGGGCGTCGAATGGGACACCGCGCCGGACAACGGATTTCGCCCAGCGGGGTTGATGAGTGTCTCATCTACAACATTGCAGGTGAATGGACAGCTTCTCCTCGATTATGGCAACACGTTCGCAAACGGCACGGCGACCCACAATCTCGTGCTGCATCGGGATCCCGTCAGTGGCGCACTGATATTCTCGGCCGGCTCAATCAACTGGCCGTGGGCGCTTGCTAGCGACCACGACGGGCCCGCGACCCCGGTCGATCCCAACGTACAGCAGGCGATGGTTAACCTGTTCGCCGACATGGGGGTTCAGCCGGCGACGCTGCAAGCGAACTTGACGGCCGCGTCCCAGTCGACAGACGCTACGGCGCCGACCTCCGGTATCACCAATCTCTCGGCTGCCAGCGTTGTCGAAGGGCAATCGATCACAGTGACGGGGACGGCCACTGACGCGGGTGGAAAGATTTCCGGCGTCGAAATCTCCACGAATGGGGGAACAACCTGGCATCCAGCCAACAGCAATGTCGGCGCGGCGAGCGTGACCTGGTCATACACGTTCGTCACAGGCGCTCAGGGGACCTATAATCTCAAAACCAGGGCGGTCGACGACAGCCTGAACCTGGAAACACCCGGTGCGGGCGCAACCTACACGGTCACACCATCTTCCAACCTGACACTCTTCAGCAGTACCGATACGCCTGCGTTGCTCTCAGACAGCGACTCCGCCTCAGTTGAGGTTGGCGTCAAATTCGTCCCGGCCGTGTCGGGCAAGATCACCGGCATTCGTTTCTACAAAGGGTCTCAGAATACTGGCACCCACATTGGTGATCTCTGGACCGCAAACGGCACGCTGCTTGCGAGCGCCACCTTCACCAACGAAACCGCGAGCGGCTGGCAGCAGGTTAATTTCGCCACGCCTGTCAGCGTGAACGCTGGCACGACATATGTTGCTTCCTACCACGCGAACACCGGTCACTATTCCTCAACCGACTTCTACTTTATCGGCTATGGGGGCGTTACGAAAGGTGCGCTCACCGCGCTAGGTAGCAGCCTCAACGGCGTCTATGCCTATGGCAGTGGCCCGACCTTCCCCGGCAACGTTTCCTCTACGAAAGCCCCGAATTACTGGGTAGACGTCGTTTTCGATGATTCAGGCGTGGCGTCGCCACAAGCTAACGGCGACAGTGGCTTCACGGTTACCCAAAATGGTGTGCTGAATATTGCGGCATCGACGCTACTTGCGAACGACACCAACCCATCCGGGTTGGCTTTCTCGCTTACCAGCGTCGGTAACCCGGTCAACGGAAGCGTAAGCTATAATTCGCAGAACCAGACCGTGACCTTTACTCCTGCCAATGGCTATGCCGGGGCGGCGAGCTTCACCTACACGATCACGGACACGAGCGGCCAAAGTGGTTCCGGCCAGGTATCGCTCAAGGTCAACTATCCGGTCTCTGCGCAGAGCCTGTTCGGCACCAACGATGCGCCAAGTGTCCCCAATTCCGGCGATACCAGCTCCGTCGAAGTCGGAGTCAAGTTTACCGCATCCGTGAACGGGACAATAACCGGTCTGCGCTTCTACAAGGGATCGTTGAATACCGGTCCCCATGTTGCGGATCTCTGGAGTTCGACCGGAACCCTGCTTGCGACTGCCACATTCACCAATGAGACAGCCAGCGGTTGGCAGCAGGTCAGCTTCTCCAATCCTGTGGCGATCACGGCAGGCACCACCTACGTCGCATCCTATCATACCAACGGCAATTACTCCGGTACGCAAAACTATTTCACGACATCACTTACCAACGGCCAGTTGACGGCTCCGGCTAGCGGCAATGGCGTCTACGCCTACGGAACAGGCAATCTGTTCCCAACCAGTACGTATAACGCCAGCAACTACTGGGTCGACGTCGTCTTCAACGGCTCCTCCAATCCCAACAATACGCCACCAACCGCGGTTGCTGACGGCGGTGATGCCACCGAGAAGGGCGGCGTGAACAACAGCATCGGTGGCACGGCGGCTACTGGCAACGTGCTGACCAACGATACCGATCCCGACGCGGGCGATACCAAGACGGTCACCGCCGTCAGCTTCGGCTCGACCGGCGGCACACTCGGTTCAGCGCTGTCTGGAGCGCACGGCAGCCTCGTGCTCAATGCCTCGGGCACCTTCACATATACGGTCAACGAGACGGATCCGGCCGTGCAGGCCTTGCTGTCGTCGACCAACACGCTCAGCGATATCTTCAATTACACGATGCGCGACACCGCCGGCGCCACGTCATCGACCACGCTCACCGTCACAGTTCATGGCGCCAACGACGCGCCGGTGCTGGCCGCCCAGACCGGCGATCAGACCGCGACAGTCGGTACGTCATTCTCCTTGACGCTGCCTGTGGGCACCTTCACCGACGTCGATTCCGGGGATTCGCTCGCCTACACAGCGACCGCCGCCGACGGCACGGCACTTCCCGCATGGCTGACCTTCAATGCCTCGACACGGACTTTCAGCGGTACACCAACGTCCAGCAATGTTGGCACCCTCAGCATCAAGACCTCGGCCACCGATCTCGGCGGTCTGTCAGCCAGCGAGACGTTCAATCTCACGGTGACGACAACGCCCTCAGCCGTGAGCCTGTTCTCGAGCTCGGACACGCCGGCCATCCTGTCGGATTCCGATGCGTCGCAAGTCAACCTCGGCGTGAAATTCACGTCCTCCGTGGCAGGCACGATCACCGGCATCAAGTACTACAAGAGCGCAAATGACCCCGGGACTCATACGGGTTCGTTGTGGAGCAGCACCGGCACGCTACTGGCGAGTGCGACTTTCACCAACGAGGGCAGCAGTGGCTGGCAGACCGTCACATTCAGCAGCCCCGTGTCCATCACGGCTGGCACGACCTACGTGGCGAGCTTTCACAGCAACGGTCACTATGCTTCCACCACCAATTACTTCACCACCGCTCGCACCAGCGGCCCGCTCACGGCTCCTGCGAGCACCAATGGCGTCTACACCTACGGAACAGGCAATCTGTTCCCAACCAGTACGTATAACGCCAGCAACTACTGGGTCGACGTCGTCTTCAACGGCTCCTCCAATCCCAACAATACGCCACCAACCGCGGTTGCTGACGGCGGTGATGCCACCGAGAAGGGCGGCGTGAACAACAGCATCGGTGGCACGGCGGCTACTGGCAACGTGCTGACCAACGATACCGATCCCGACGCGGGCGATACCAAGACGGTCGCCGCCGTCAGCTTCGGCTCGACCGGCGGCACACTCGGTTCAGCGCTGTCTGGAGCGCACGGCAGCCTCGTGCTCAATGCCTCGGGCACCTTCACATATACGGTCAACGAGACGGATCCGGCCGTGCAGGCCTTGCTGTCGTCGACCAACACGCTCAGCGATATCTTCAATTACACGATGCGCGACACCGCCGGCGCCACGTCATCGACCACGCTCACCGTCACAGTTCATGGCGCCAACGACGCGCCGGTGCTGGCCGCCCAGACCGGCGATCAGACCGCGACAGTCGGTACGTCATTCTCCTTGACGCTGCCTGTGGGCACCTTCACCGACGTCGATTCCGGGGATTCGCTCGCCTACACAGCGACCGCCGCCGACGGCACGGCACTTCCCGCATGGCTGACCTTCAATGCCTCGACACGGACTTTCAGCGGTACACCAACGTCCAGCAATGTTGGCACCCTCAGCATCAAGACCTCGGCCACCGATCTCGGCGGTCTGTCAGCCAGCGAGACGTTCAATCTCACGGTGACGACAACGCCCTCAGCCGTGAGCCTGTTCTCGAGCTCGGACACGCCGGCCATCCTGTCGAATTCCGATGTGTCGCAAGTCAACCTCGGCGTGAAATTCACGTCCTCCGTGGCAGGCACGATCACCGGCATCAAGTACTACAAGAGCGCAAATGACCCCGGGACTCATACGGGTTCGTTGTGGAGCAGCACCGGCACGCTACTGGCGAGTGCGACTTTCACCAACGAGGGCAGCAGTGGCTGGCAGACCGTCACATTCAGCAACCCCGTGTCCATCACGGCTGGCACGACCTACGTGGCGAGCTTTCACAGCAACGGTCACTATGCTTCCACCACCAATTACTTCACCACCGCTCGCACCAGCGGCCCGCTCACGGCTCCTGCGAGCACCAATGGCGTCTACACCTACGGAACAGGCAATCTGTTCCCAACCAGCTCGTTCAACGCCAGCAACTACTGGGTGGATGTCGTCTTCAACGGCTCCGGCGGCGGCAGCAACCAGCAACCGGTGGCTACGGCTGATAGCGGCTTCGACGCCACTCAAGGCATCCCCTTTACTATCTCTGGGGCGGCACTGCTTGCCAACGATACCGATCCGAACGGCGACGCTCTGACGATCACTGGCGTGAGCGGTGCAGCTAATGGGACCGCGACCTTCAACGCCCAGAACAATTCTGTGACGTTTACGTCAGCGAGCGGCTTTACCGGGCCGACTTCTTTCGACTACTCCATCTCAGACGGCCGGGGTGGCACTGCAAGCGCCTCCGTCAACGTGACGGTGCATGCCCCATCGTCCAACGTCGTTAGCCTGTTCAGCTCCAATCCCACGCCGAGTGTTGTATCGGCCAACGATGGCAAGGCGATTGAGGTTGGTATGAAATTCCAGGCGTCCACCACCGGTGATATCCTCGGATTGCGTTTCTACAAAGGAGCGTCCAACACGGGGACGCATGTTGCCGATCTGTGGAGCAGCACCGGCACGCTTCTGGCGACGGCCACGTTCACCAACGAAACGGCGAGTGGCTGGCAGCAGGTCAACTTCAGCACTCCGGTGACGATCGCCGCAGGGACCACGTATGTTGCGTCCTACCACAGTGCGGGAGGTTATTCTGCGGATCCAAACCTCTTCGCCAGTTCCTTCACAAGTGGACAGCTAACGGCTCCGTCGTCTTCGTCGAGCGGCGGCAACGGCGTTTACGCGTACGGGACCGATAGTCTGTTCCCGACGAACAGTTTCAACGCGACGAGTTACGCCGTCGACGTACTATTCAGACCTCAGCTAGCAGCATAGGAGACGTAAGATGCACGCCGAACTCTATACCGATGGAATCGAAGAAATTACCGTCAGCGGAACCATCGTCCGCATCGATCTGGTCAGTCTTTCACCGACGGAGCGTGACGCCAACAACGTTCCCAAACGAGTGTTCTCTCAGCGACTGATTTTTTCGGTCGAATCCTTCGCCAACTCGGTCGATGTGATGCAGAAGGCACTTCAGGGCCTGGTTGACGCGGGCGTGGTCCGGCGGAATCAGCCAGCTGAGTCGCACAACGGTGCGGGTGGACGTGATGCGCTTGCGCCCAACACACGGTCTCTGAATGTCTCTTCGAATTTCCGCTGAAATCGACGCCGCCGGCGGCGCGGAGGACCGGGTTGCGGACGCGCCCGGATTGGGGACGCAGACCGCATTGGAATGCCTGTCCAAGATTTCTGGTCATCATGGCATCGATCTGCCGGTCGAGCGCCTGAAGCACGCCTACGCCGTGGCCGGCCCGATCTCGTTGAATCTCCTGTTGCGCATGGCCAAGGACGCAGGCCTGCGCGCCAGAAGCACGAAGCTGGACTGGGGCGCGCTTATTCGTCTCGGAGAAGCCTATCCGGCGCTGGTTCGGCTCGCCAATGGCAACTGGATCGTTGTTCTTGATGCGAGACGGGGAACTGATGGCGCTGAGGTCGTCAGCGTCTTCGACCCGCTCGCCGACCGTAAGAACGAGGTCTTGGTTGTCGACCGGAACCGGTTCTGTGCCCAATGGGCCGGAGACACGATCCTGGTCAAGCGCGGGCAGCTGACACAGGATGGTCGGAGGAGTTTCGGCCTCCGGTGGTTCGTACCGGAGCTGCTTCGTCAATGGCGACTGTTTGGGGACGTCGCGATTGCTGCCATCCTGCTCTATGCGTTGGGCCTCGTCATCCCGATCTTTTTCCAGCTCGTCATCGACAAGGTTCTGGTTCACGAGAGCTTCACCACGCTCTACGTACTCGCGGCGGGGGCGACCGTAGCACTCGTCTTTGACGCGATGTTCGGCTTTCTACGGCGCTATCTGCTGCTTTATGCGACCAATAGGGTCGACATTCGAGTTGCTACAAAGACGTTCGGTCATCTCCTCGGGTTGCCGGTCACTTTCTTCGAGCATATGGCCGCGGGTGTCCTGGTCAAGCATATGCAGCAAGCGGCGCGGATTCGTGAGTTTCTGACCGGGCGCCTGTTCTTGACCACCCTCGACGTGCTGTCGTTGTTCGTCTTCCTGCCGGTACTTGCGCTCTACAGCGTCAAATTGACTCTCATGGTTCTGGCCTTCACTGCCACGAGCGGCGCTGTTATCGGCCTGCTCATGGGGCCCTTTCGGCGACGTCTTTACGATCTCTACCAGGCGGAAGGTGCGCGGCAGGCTCTCCTCGTCGAGACAGTTCACGGTATGCGCACCGTGAAGTCGCTGGGGATGGAGCCCTTGCAGGGCAGGATCTGGGATAGCCGCTGTGCACAGTCGGTAACCATGCGGTTCGGTGTCGAGAAGATTTCCGCAGGCGCCCAGGCACTCACCGGATTTCTCGAGAAGATCATGACACTTGGGATCATCGCTGTCGGAGCACTCGATGTCTTCGCTGGCGAGATGACAATCGGTGCGCTGGTCGCCTTCAACATGTTGGCCGGGAGGGTCTCCGGACCACTGGTCCAACTCGTGACCATGGTGCACGAGTACCAGGAAGTTGCTCTTGCCGTGAAAATGCTCGGCGAGGTGATGAATCAGAAGCCCGAGCGTGATGGTAGAAAAGACGGGCTGCGGCCCGACTTCGCCGGCAAAATCGAGTTCGAGAGCGTTTCTTTTCGCTACGGAGCCGAGGGAGCGCCGGCGCTTGATGATGTCTCCTTCGCCGTGGAGCCAGGCTCGATCTTCGGGATCGTGGGCCGGAGCGGCTCCGGCAAGACGACGCTCACAAGGCTGATTTCGGGCATGTATCCGGTGCAGCAGGGGCTGTTGCGTATCGACGGATATGATTCGCGGGAGCTCGACCTGGCGCACCTGCGCCGAAACCTCGGCATCGTCTTACAGGATAATTTCCTGTTTCGCGGGACGGTTCGCGACAATATCGCCTGCGTGAAACGTGACGCGACCTTTGCCGAGGTCGTCGCTGCGGCACAGCTCGCAGGCGCCGACGAGTTCATCGAGCGGTTGCCCCGTGGCTTCGACACCATGCTCGAGGAAGACGCTTCGAACCTGTCCGGCGGGCAGAAGCAGCGGCTCGCGATTGCGAGGGCTCTGATCGTGAATCCACGGATCGTGATTTTCGATGAAGCGACGAGTGCCCTCGACTCCGAAAGCGAAATGATCATCAGGCGCAATCTCCGCCGCTTGGCGGCAGGGCGTACCGTCATCATCGTCTCGCATCGGCTGTCAATGCTGACCGAAGCAAGCCAGATCCTGGTGATGGACCGCGGCCGCATCGTCGACGTCGATCGCCACGACCACCTCCTGTCGAAATGCACCATCTACAGGCATTTGTGGAACCAACAGATGAAGCAGATTGCATGAAGGAGACAAAGAAATCTCGCGCGGATGCGAAGCCTGACGGTCTGGTCGTGGCCAGAACGGTCGAACGCCGGCGAAAGCCATTCAGGCCAGCGCCGCGGCGAGCGCCAGCGATCGCCGAATTCCAGTCCGATGCAACCGAGGTCGAGCAGCAAGCGCCGCCGCGGGTCGCGCGTCTCACCCTCTACGGCGTACTAGCACTGATTGCCTTCGCGATCACCTGGGCATCCGTTTCGCAAGTGGAGATGATCGTCACGGCGCAGGGAAAATTGACCACGACACATCCCAATCTGGTCGTGCAGCCGTTGGAAACGTCGGTCATACGCGAGATCCGCGTCAAGGCCGGTGACCGCGTCAACCGCGGCGACGTTCTGGCCACCCTCGATCCGACTTTCTCGCAGGCGGATTTCGATCAATTGCGCGGCAAAGTGGCTGCTTTCGATGCGTCGATCGATCGCCTGGGCGCCGAATTGAATGGAACCGAGTATGCCGTCAAGGATCTCGCGAATGCGGACCAGGTCCTGCAGGGCAAGTTGTTCTTGCAGAGGGGGGCCGCCTACGAGGCGCAGATCCAGAACTACGACGCACAGATCGCTTCCGCTCGAGCCAATCTCAAGACAGCGCAGAACGAAGAGGTGGTTCTCCTTCAGCGGCTCGACACGATGCGTTCAATTGAAGCCATGCGCACCACGCTGATGGACAAGGAAGTCGGTTCGAGGCTGAACTTTCTGCTGTCTCGCGATGCACGGCTCGAGGTCGAGAGCAATTTGGCGCGCGTTCGTGGCAATATCGCCGATACGACGCATCGTCTGGACAAGGCCCGCGCTGACCAGAAGGTCTTCGCCGAGGAGTTTCGTCGCACCACTTATCAGGAACTGGTGGAGACGCTGCCGAAGCGCAACAGCGCAGCAGAGGAATTGAAGAAGGCCGAGCTTCGTCGACAGTTGATCGTCCTGCAGGCGCCGGCAGATGCCGTGGTGCTGGATATCGCAAATCGGACAGTCGGCTCGGTGGTTCGCGAAGCGGAAACGCTGTTTGTCCTGGTGCCGCGAGACGTGCCTCTTCAGGCAGAGGTCAACGTCGAGGGGCGGGATATCGGTCAGGTGGCGCTTGGACAAGCGGTCCGGATCAAGTTCGAAGCGTTTCCCTTCCAGAAGTATGGAACTGCAACGGGAGAAGTCCGCGTCATCAGTCAGGACACGTTCTCGCCGGATACGAAGGCCGAAGGTGCGCGCCGCGCGCCAGCTCCCTATTACCGCGTACTGGTCGATTTGTCCGACACGCACCTTCGGCTGCCGCCTGAGCGCATTCAACTGATTCCGGGTATGGCGGTGACGGCCGAACTGAAAGTCGGCAAGCGCACCGTGATTTCCTATTTCCTGTACCCCTTGCTTCGCGGTCTGGATGAAAGCATCCGGGAGTACTAGGCAATTCGGCGTGGATGCCGGTTCAATGAAGATCAGCTCCAATGCCGGTGCCGGATTCAATGACCTCATCCGAGGTATACCCGCGAAGGGACCGACAGCTTCAAAGTCGCGAACAAATATCGCCAGATTTCGCCGTCCCGAATACCCGTGCCGAGCTAAAGGAGCGGAACTGAGATCATGGCCGATTTAATCTCACGTTATCCGTTCTGCGACAGGTCGCCTCCAGAATCGCCATCCATTTTTCGCCCCGAATAGCTTGTCGTTGCAAAGGGTTGTGCATTTTAAAATTATAATTAGATAATTTCTTGAAAATAACTGATTGCTCGGTATTATATCATAATAATTAAATTCCATGTTATTCAAAATAGAATAATGCCGATCGCAAGAGTTATCGAGTCAACCAAGCAAATTCAACATCTCACGCGATTTTTGATCTCTGGTGCAGTTATGTCGAACGACACAATTGGAATTGGGGTTATCGGATACGGCTATTGGGGACCGAACCTGGTCCGCAATTTCGCTGCTCATCCTTCGGTACGTCTAATTGGTGTAAGCGATCTTGATTCGGAAAAGCTCGCGACCAGCAAGCGTCTTTATCCAGGAGTGATAACGACGTCCTGTTACGACGAACTGTTGAAGAACCCAGCCGTCGATGCCGTGGCCATCGCGACACCGGTTCATACACATTATGAATTGGCACTATCCGCACTCAAGGCGGGCAAGCACGTTCTGGTCGAGAAACCGCTTGCACAGAATTCAGATCTGGCCCGACGCCTGATCGACGAGGCGGCTCGGCGCGGTCTGATACTGAGCGTGGACCACACTTTCGTCTACACGCCAGCCGTGCGGAAAATCCGCGAGCTCCTGCTTAAGAAAGAGCTTGGTAATCTCTACTACTACGACAGCACGCGCGCGAGCCTTGGCCTGTTCCAGAGTGATGTCAATGTGATCTGGGACTTAGCGGTGCACGACATTTCGATCATCCACCACATCTTGGATGAGGAGCCCGTTGCGGTTTCGGCGACAGGATCGTGCCATGTGGTCGGCTCGCCGGAAAACATGGCCCATATCACATTGTTCTTCGATAGCGCATGCGTGGCCCATATTAGCGTCAATTGGCTCTCGCCAATCAAGGTCCGCCAGACGTTCATCGGAGGCAGCAAGAAGATGATCGTCTATGACGATCTTGAACCGACGGAAAAGATCAAGGTGTATGACAAGGGTATCACCGTGGACGGCCCCTCCGACAACGCCCATCAATTCCGGATCGGGTATCGGGCTGGCGATATGTGGGCGCCACACGTCGCCCCAAAGGAAGCGCTGCAGATCGAGGTCGAGCACTTCGTCGATTGTGTGCGTAGCGGCGCGCGCCCGATTTCGAGTGGCATGTCCGGACTGCGGGTGATCGAGGTCCTGGAGGCTGCATCCCGCTCCATCACAGAGCACGGCAAACCGGTCCTACTGAAACGGCAGCCGTACAGGAGCCCGGAACGTGCGACGGCGACGGTTTGAATCATTGGCGGGCGACATTCTATCCGCGAAGAGCGCGACGGTCTCGCGATGAATTCGGTACAACGTTCCATCATGTTTTCGGCGGCCGACCGCTATGGCAGCGTTGTGCTAGTCCTCTTTGCCACCGCGATCCTCGCTCGTCTGCTTTCGCCGGCAGAATTCGGTGTCTATGCAGTCGTCAGTGCCATCACGACGATAATTGGCGCCTCCTTTTTTGAGTTCGGGGGCGGAAATTATCTGATTCAGAAGCGCGAATTGTCCACCGCGGACATTCGCTCCGCTTTCACCATCACGCTCGGGATCTCAGTAGCGATTGCGCTTCTGCTGTTCGCACTTGCGGGCGCGCTCTCGGAGCTCTTCGCCCAGGACAGTCTCAAAAGGGGCATCGAGGTGTCAGCACTGAATTTTGTTCTAGTACCGTTTCACGGGACAATATCTGCGCTGCTGCGCCGCGACATGAAGTTCGGCACGCTGGCCGTGTGCAACCTGGCGACCGTAGCGGCGACTGCCCTCGCATCGATCGTGCTTGCGATGGCGGGATTCAGCTACATGGCTCCGATCTGGGGCGGTTTGGCAGGGGGCACTGTATTCACCGTGATGCTGCTAGCCTGTCATCGTGACTGGAGCGCCCTGCGTCCCTCGCTGCTCGAACATCGCGAGGTTGTCAACTTTGGTCTTTATTCCAGCGCGGTCAGCGTGATCAATCTCTTCTACAATCTTGCGCCGCAGCTGTTCCTCGCCAAAATCCTGGATTTTGGATCTGTCGGTCTGTTCACCCGGGCTACCAATCTGACACAGATGTTCGACAGGCTCGTCGCGCAGGTTCTAAATCCTGTCATTATGCCGGCGATTGTCGCACAACGCAGGGCAGGGGCGGATCTGAAAGCCGTCTATCTCGACGCCATTCAGCTCCTTTCGGCTGTGCAGTGGCCGTTCTTGATTTTTGTCGCGATCATGGCTCGGCCGATTGTTCTGGTCTGGCTCGGGCAGACGTGGCTGGAAGTAGTTCCCTTGGTGCGCATTCTCTGCATTGCAAATCTCGCGCTATTCGCGGCTTGCCTGACCTACCCCGTGTTCCTCGCGGTTGGAAGCGTGCGCGACGCGCTGGTGTCTTCGCTTATCTCGCTACCACCCTCGCTTCTGGTCATTCTGTGCGCGTCGTTTTTCGGCGTAGAGGCTGTCGCGGCCGCGGCCCTCGTGACGCTCCCGTTCCAGACAGCCGTGGTGATATATTTCCTCAGGCGGCATCTGGCCTTCAGTACAGGAGAGTTTTTCCGTGCCTCGGTGAAGAGCGGCCTGGTGACGTTCGCTATGGCCCCCGGTGTGCTGGCTTGCGCCGCGTTGATCGAAGCGGGCATGCTCACGTCCCTGACCGGCCTTATACTGTCGTTCCCCATTGCCGGGCTCGGCTGGTGGTGCGGATTGATAATGACCGGCCATCCGCTGCTGGATCAGCTTCGCCATGCTGCAGGCGGGCTCCTCCGGAGTGCGCCGTGGCTGCGTCGGTCACGTCCGGCATAATCTCGGAGAGCAACCATGCCTATAACGAAGGATGTAAAACTCGGCCGTGACGTCAGGATATTTCATCCCGATCTGGTCAACCTGTATGGTTGCGCCGTCGGCGACGAGAGCAGGATTGGAACCTTCGTCGAGATCCAGGCGGGGGCAAAGATAGGTGCGCGTTGCAAGATATCGTCGCACACCTTCATCTGCGAGGGCGTCACGATCGAGGACGAGGTTTTCGTCGGTCACGGCGTGATGTTCACGAACGATAAATATCCGAAGGCAACAACCGCGGATGGTCGTCCTCAGCTGGCTTCGGACTGGACACTTCAGCGCACTCACGTCGGTAGGAGAGCTTCCATCGGCTCGAACGCGACTATTCTATGCGGTGTGACGATCGGAGAGGGGGCCTCCGTAGGCGCGGGAGCGGTGGTGACAAAGGACATTCCGCCCGGCGCCATCGTCGCCGGAGTGCCCGCTCGGGTTCTGTCGGCAGCTCAAGACACGGTCCTGAGCGCTCGCGGCTCAGCAGAGGTGCTTCAGAAAGACTATTACCGTTAATATATATCCGGTCTAAATTTAATGCTTGATTAAATTTAATATTGATATTTAAATGATCGATATAATATCGGTCAAATCAAGGGCTTTGAATCTTGATACCCTTCCTGGACCTGAAAGCACAATATAGCCAGATCAAGCCGGAAATCGACGCCGCGGTGGCGAGGGTTGTCAGTAGCGGACACTTTGTGCTCGGACCCGAGGTCACGGCCTTCGAGGAACGCTTTGCGGATTATTGCGGGACCGCCCATTGCCGCGCGGTGAACAGTGGCACTTCGGCGCTTCACCTTGCCTTGCTGGCGGCGGGCATCGGACCCGGTGACGAAGTCATCACGGTATCCATGACGTTCGTCGCAACGACCGCGGCCATTCTCTACAGCGGCGCCAGGCCGGTATTTGTCGACGTTGACCCGGTAACATGGACGATGGATCCCGGCTTGATCGAAGCGGCGATAACACCGCGAACCAAGGCGATTCTGCCAGTTCACCTCCACGGACTGATGGCCGACATGGATACGATAATGGCCATCGCGCGTCGTCACGGGCTGGTCGTCATCGAGGATGCCGCGCAGGCGCACGGTGCGGAATATCGCGGACGTCGCGCAGGCTCGATCGGCGATCTGGGATGCTTCAGCTTTTACCCCGGCAAGAACCTTGGAGCGTTTGGCGAGGGTGGGGCGGTCGTCACCGACCGGCCTGAATTCGCGCGCCGCGTGTCACTGCTGCGGGATTGGGGGCAGGAGGCGAAATACGACCACGTCATCCCCGGATACAACTATCGCATGGACGAAATCCAGAGCGCGGTACTGAACGTCAAACTGGACTACATTGAGCGCTGGACGGAAGCGCGTCGGTCGCTGGCTGAGCGATACAATGCACTGCTGTCTGATCTCCCATTCGCACGTCCCCAGCCGCCCCGGTACGCCCGCCACGTGTATCACGTCTATGCGGTCAGATTGGAGCGGCGCGACGACGCGCTGACGCTGTTGCGTGATGCCGGAATTGGCGCCGGGATTCACTATCCCGTTCCAGTGCATCTGCAAAGGGCGTATGCAGAACTCGGCTATCGCGCCGGTGATCTCCCCGTCACTGAGATGCTTGCGAACGATTTCCTCTCTCTTCCCATTTATCCCGAGCTGCCGCCGGAACGGGCGGCCGAGGTTGTCGGAACATTGAGGAGTGCGGCGTCACTGCAGCCTAGCGCAGCCATCAGCACCCGGATGGAGCATCCACAAAGCGACATGGCATGTTCCCAAAACAGGAGAGCGTCTTGATTGATATCAAGGGTAAACGCGTTCTGGTCACCGGCGGGGCGGGATTCATCGGCTCCCACATCGTTGATCTGCTCTGCGACGAGGGCTGCATCGAGATTGTTGCCCTCGACAACATGATCAGAGGCCGGCCGGAAAATCTCCGGCGCGCGCTCGGGCGTGGGCCGGTAAGGCTGGTTCACGGCGACATTCGCGATCGCAAGCTGATGGAAGCGTTGGTCAAGGCTGCCGACATCGTCTTTCACCAGGCCGCGCTCCGCATTACTCATTGTGCGGCCGAACCGCGCCTGGCCAAGGAGGTCATGGTGGATGCCACCTACGACCTGCTGGAGCTGTGTATCAAGCACGATATTGAGAAGGTCATCGCGGCGTCTTCGGCATCCGTCTATGGCCTGGCCGAGGAGTTTCCGACGACAGAGCGGCAGAATGCCTACAACAACCGAACTCTCTACGGAGTCGCCAAGGCGTTTAACGAAGGGCTCCTGCGGGCATTCAACGATGCATGCGGCCTCGACTATGTCGCATTCCGGTATTTCAACGTCTATGGCAGCCGGATGGACATCCACGGACGGTACACCGAGGTCTTGATCCGCTGGATGGAGCGGCTGGAAGCCGGATTGCCTCCCGTTATCTTTGGTGACGGCCGTCAGACCATGGATTTCGTCCACGTCCGCGACGTTGCGCGTGCCAACATCCTTGCGGCCAGGGCAAAGGTTACCGATGAGGTCTTTAACGTTGGGAGCGGCACTGAAACCAGCCTGACCGAGCTCGCTACGGTGCTCGCGTCGGTGATGGGACACCGCGGCCTGACACCGGAATTCGCGCCGGAGCGCTCGGTCAATCCGGTACCACGACGGCTGGCATCGACGGGCAAGGCAGAGCGTTTGCTGGGCTTCCGCACCACTGTTTCGCTGGAGCAGGGGCTCGCCGATCTCGTGAAATGGTGGCGATCCGAGCGCGAGCTCGCTGCGGACCATCAGCGGCAGGCGGCGGCTTCGTGATTCCGATCGCCATGTCGCTCCTTGCAGATCAAGAGACCGAAGCGGCGTGCCCAGCCGTCGTTTCCGGTCGGGTGTCTCAGGAGGCAGAGGCGGAACGCGCGGCCGTGCCATCCGGCTAGGTTTCGCGGGGTCCGTAGATGGCAGCCTTAGCACGGGTTCGCCGGTGGAATCGGCGGTCGATATCTGCGCCGCACCCGCGCAAGGTCATCATCCTGTGAGCTGAAGCACCGCGATGAGACTGATCGAACCCAGAGATACGCAAATCTGATCGAGTCCGACCGGGCCAGCCATGATTTCGATCGTCGTCCCAGCCCACAACGAGAGTTCCGTGATTGCACGGACGTTGAGCCAATGGGTCGGTACCCCAGCTTCGGACGAGATCCGCGTAGTCGTCGTTTGTAACGGGTGCACAGACGACACTGCGAACGTCGCCCGGCGTTTCGGCCCAACCGTCAATGTTGTGGAATCGGACATCGCAAGGAAGACCCACGCTCTGAACCTTGGTGATCAGATCGCGGACGTGTTTCCGCGGATCTATGCTGACGCCGATATTGTCATTACGGTTGATGCCATTCTGGCTTTGGCACGACGCCTTGATCGAGGTGACGTTTTGGCGGTGGCGCCTACGGCCGACATCAATCTGGCGGGCTGTTCCTGGCTCGTCCGCAAATACTTCGGAGTGCGGTCGCGGCTGCCGTCTTCGCGCGAGGGCATCGGCGGTTCCGGCGTCTACGCCGTATCCGAGGCGGGACGCATGCGGTTCGGCCAATTTCCAGACATCACCGCTGATGACACCTATGTTCGACTTCAGTTCAGAGCAGAAGAGCGGGAGACACTGTCCTGCGTGAGGTCCACGGTATTCGCCCCGCGCACTCTGCTGCAGCTTATCGCCGTCAGAACTCGCGCCTATAGGGGAACATTCGAACTCGCCCGGCGCTTTCCCGAGCTGCTCGTCAACAAAGGAGCGGCAAATAACCGGGCGCTCATCGCGCTATTCAAAGAACCTCGCCTATGGCCAGGGTTGTTGATCTATTGCGGGGTAAACATTGTCGCTCGTTACAATGCAACCAGAGGTTACAGACGTGGAGCGGATCTCTGGCAACGCGACGAGACGTCTCGTGCAGCGCTATCAGATTCAACCAAATGAGAGACCGTAGCTCCGTTTGAGGGCGTCAAGGGTAGGAAATCGGACGCTACATCGGCACGTAGATAACTTGATCTTAAATGCCCCGTCAGTTAATTTAACTAAAATACCAAACATAAATGCGATTGATTTGAGATTTATATAAAATAAATCGCGATGTCGGATTGCGGTGCGAGATAGGAATAAGTCCTTGATGCCCTTGTCAAGTTTGAAAGCTCAGGATCGCCGGGTCAAATCCGAGATCAATGCAGCGCTAGGTTTGAGCGCGAATTGGTCTCGGCGGCTCGCCAGCAAGGGGGCGATAGCTCCGTGATTCCGATCGCATTACCGCTGCTTGCCGAGGAGGAGGCCGACGCAGCGCGCGCAGCGGTACTCTCCGGCTGGGTCTCGCAGGGCCCACAGGTGGCCGCCTTCGAGCGCGACTTTGCGGCCCTGGTCGGTGCGCCTCATGCCTGTGCCGTTTCCAACTGCACAACCGCCCTGCATTTGGCGCTCGCCGCCCTGGAGATCGGACCCGGGGACGAGGTTATCACGGCCAGCCACTCGTTCATCGCCACGGCCAATTGCATCCGGTATTGCGGCGCGACGCCGGTCTTTGTCGACATCGATCCCGGCACCTACAATATCGATCCCAACCGGGTTGCCGAAGCGATCACTCCGCGCACCCGCGCGGTGATTGCCGTCCACCAGATGGGCATGCCCTGCGATCTGGCAGCCCTTGCCACGCTGGCCGATCGCAATGGCATCGTCTTGATCGAAGATGCGGCCTGCGCCGCCGGCAGCCAGATCCGGGTGGACGGCGACTGGGAGCGCATCGGCAAGCCGCGCGGGCAGATCGCCTGCTTCTCCTTTCATCCTCGCAAGGTGATCACGACCGGCGAGGGCGGGATGCTCACCACCGCTGATGCCAAGCTCGACCACAAGTTCAGGCTGTTGCGCCAGCACGGCATGAGCGTTCCGGACATCGTGCGGCACGGTTCACCGCAGGTGATCTTCGAGGACTATCTGGTGGTCGGCTACAACTACCGGATGACCGATATACAGGCCGCGGTCGGACGCAAGCAGCTCGAGCGGCTGCCTGAACTGGTGTCTCGGCGCCGCGTGATCGCGGCGCGCTATGGAGAACTGCTCGGCAACTTTGAAGGCCTGAGACTGCCGGGCGAGCCCGATTGGGCGCGGTCCAACTGGCAGAGCTATTGCGTGAGGCTGCCGGACTGCGTCGACCAACGCACCGTCATGCAAAGCCTGCTCGATCAGGGCATCGCGACCCGACGCGGCATCATGTGCTCGCACCGGGAAGCGCCGTACGCCAACGACAAGCAGCGCCACGATCTGCGGCAGTCCGAGCTCGCGCAGGACAATTCGATTCTGCTGCCAATCTACGCGCAGATGAGCAAGGAAGATCAGGAGCGGGTCGCCTGTGCGTTACGGAGAGAGCTCCAAGCTTATGCGTAGCAAAAGGCCGCGTTACTCAAAGGTCGCGACGATGTCAGTTTGCGGGATAAAAGAAAGCAATCCAATTTCTAGCGATAGCAAGCTAATGGCTCAGGAATAGGCGGGTTATTTCAATGCAAAAGCCGCTCGTTAGCTTTGTCGTTCCTTGTTACCGACTGGCCTCTCTCTTGCCGGAGTGTATCGCCAGCATTCTCTCGCAGACCTTTGAGGACTTTGAAATCCTCATCATGGATGATTGCTCTCCAGATGACACGGGAGAAGTTGCCAAAACATTCACAGATAGCCGAGTTACCTATGTCAGGAACGAGCAAAATCTGGGAGCGCTCCGGAATTACAACAAGGGGATACGTTTAAGTCGGGGGAAATACGTCTGGCTTCTATCGGCTGATGATCGCTTGCGCCAACCGTACATACTGCAAAGATATGTCGAAACCTTGGAAAGTCATCCGGAAGTCGGCCTCGCCTTCTGTCCAGGGATTAGCCTGAGAGGTGGGAAAGAAGGTGGAGTGATAGATTACTCGACCTATGGCGACACTGATAAGATCGTCAGGGGAGAGGAGATTATCAAGCACTCATTGAAGGTAAAAGGAAATGCAATTCTGGCTGCGTCGGTGCTTGTTCGACGTGACTGTTATGAGAAATTGAGCCTCTACCCGGTCGACGTAGTGTGGGCTGGAATTCCAGTCGACTTTATATGGGGCGGGGATTGGTACGTGTGGCTATTGTTCTCCTTAAGTTATGACGTCGCATATTTTGCAGAGCCGATGGTGTGTTATCGAGAGCACGAACTCAGTATGACAAACGCCATTACTCAAGAAAGGATCGACATCTGCTGGCACTCCGAGCTGGCCGTGATTACGATGATATCGCAGGCGGCTAAAGAAAAAGGCGCCCTAACAGTGTATAGGGCTTGTTTGGATGCGCTTGCCAACTTCTATGCTAAACACTGTGCGTCCAAACCCTACGCGTGGATGGGACAGACATCCTGGTCCACTATAGATTTCCAGCAAGTGGAATCGACGCTCGATCGTAGTCCTTATACCGAGCAGGAGAGAGCGTGGATCCGTTCACGCATCATGGTGGCACTGGCTGATCTCTATTATTCAAGGGGCGACTCTGTATCAGCGAGATCATATTACTTGAAAGGATTGAAGCTGAAGCCTTTCATGTTGCCGGTACTTTTTAAGTTGATTGTTCTTTCATTCGGCGGTCCAGGCCGGCTAGTTCGCGAGTTTCTGCGATCCGCTCGAGATCATTTGGTGCGGGGCTGATCGAAGGATCAGTTTCCGTGTTTAACTGACTCTTTTAAGCGCTGTATATTCGATGAAGAAGACCCTAGTGATCAGCGACAGGTTTCCTCTGCCTGAGAAGTCTGGTGCTGACATCAGAACCATGAATCTAGCAAGGTACTTTGCTAGCCTTGGGCCAATCGATATTGCGTATCTCTCGAACTTGCACTCCGGTTCGGTACACGCGGAAGGAGCGGAGGAAGATTTCGAGAAGGATGACATATTTTCTGGGAAGTATCGTTTGCAGAAGCTGGAGTACCCTAGCAGTTTGCGAGGTCGGTTCGGAATTTCGGTTCGTGGCTTTCCGTATCCTGTTAGAGAGTATAGCAAAGCCTCGATGGAGAAATTGTTCTCTCTAATAGAGTCTGGCGGCTACGATTATGTGCTGGTGCGGTACCTCCGTAATACTGGCGGGTTTTTCGGCTTGTCACAAATCGCGAAAAGGAAGGTCATCATTGATATTGATGACGTACTGACCCATTCGCTCTATGATACGCTGTTTGCACCGACGAATAATGCTTTGAGGATGCTCTTCCGCACCATAAATAAGGTGCTTCTGGCTTACTATCAAACTCGTTGTGTGACGGTCTTTGGCGCCTGCTTAGTATGTTCTGAGAAGGACAAGTCAGATCTGTGGGGTGAACGGGCCTCTGAAAGTACCTTCGTTGTACCAAACACGTTGGGGACGAGAGCTCCAGGCGAACTCCGCATGGAGAGCGGGTTCAATAGGCGACACGTCTTGCTGTTTATTGGTGCGCTTCACTATCAGCCTAATGTTAGCGGCTTACTCTGGTTTTTGGAGAGCGTGTATCCGCGCTACAGGAATGTGTATCCCGATGCCGTTCTTTTGGTTGTTGGACGTTGCCCGTTGCCAGAGGTAATCGAAGTTTGTGATCGAACACAGGGAGTCGAGTTGCACCCCGATGTCCCTGATGTCATCAAGTACTACAGAGATTGTAGAGCGGTTATTGTACCTCTACTTGAGGGTAGCGGAACGCGGTTGAAGGTTCTGGAGGCAGCGCTGCTGGATAGACCCATTATTTCTACAAAGAAGGGTGTAGAAGGATTGGATGTAGTCTCTGGCGTTCATTTTTTGGAATTCGATGATGGCCCTAGCTTTTGTGAGGCCTATCGAACTTTGAGCGACGAAGCGACCTATGACGCGCTGGTGACAAGGGCTGAAAATGTAGTTCTGGAAAAATATTCACACAGCACCCTTTCTACTTCAATGAGCAAGGTGGTTTCTTATATCGATTTCAAGAGCAGCGAGTTTTCGTCCCTTTTTTCCAGGTCCCATGCTCCCGCAGGGTAACCTTCCCGAGCGCCGGCAGGATCGAGATCGACTCCAACATCGTCGAGCGGGCCATCAGGCCGCAAACCACCACAACAAAAGCGCGCGCTTCGCGGGCATCCCGGCGGCGGCCGGGCCTTGGTTACCATCGCCACGCTGCTGCGAACCGCGAAGATAAATGACGTCGACCTGCATGCCTGGCTCAAACAAACTCTCGAGGAGGTCGCGCAGGGTTGGCCGATCTCTCGGATCGACGCAATGATGCCTGGCACTTCAAAGCCTCAACGGACTCAACTCGGCGCTTACGGCGATCCAGTCCTAAGCAGCCTTCAACAGGAATGCGACCTGATCTCCCTGTTGTTCGATATTCAGCTTTGCCGCTCGGTTGGCAAACCTTCTCAACTCCCGGCGGGTAAACACATCGTTTGGCCCGGATGATGCGAGCGGCTTGGAGTTCCGGTACATTTCGCTCCCCCAGAACTGAAACGCGGTAGAATCGTCGATTGACTGCCTAACAGATAAACCGCAGCGCTCCGCCAATGCATTCATGCCCTTGCGCGAGGGAATCACAATGTGGCGCGGAGCATCCAATTGCACCCAGTTCGGGCCGTACTCTCTCCATGCATGCGAGGACGAAGTTGGGATGCGAACCAGAATGCGGCCGCCGGGCGCAAGTAGCCTTTTTGCATTGCTAAGACTTTGGTCCGGCTCAGGCACGTGTTCTAACGAGTGATTGAACATGATGAAATCAAACTCGCCGGACATACTCTGAAGATCCGATTTCTGAATCCTCACGGCACCTGACGTTGGCTTGAGAATGTAAGGGTCTACTCCCGTAAGGTTCTTGAACCCCGCGGCAGACATTCTATGAAGAAGTTTCCCGGACCCGCAGCCTACGTCCAGCACCCGAGCGCTAGGATCAATTCCAAAATTTCCGATGACCGCTACGATAGGGTCGTACCTCAAAAGGGATGCCACGGCTCCCAATATGCTTCTGGTGCCGAGTGCGTGGGCGTCCCTGATTGCGGCAACTCGCGAATTTCGCGAAGGCTTGGCGAATGAGTAATACCCATCGGGGTAAAGGCGGCTCTCATCGGCCACATCCGACAGGCGCTGGATCGTCCCGCAATCAATACATTCTTGGTACTCAAACCGCTCTCTCGTGCCAAACATCATCTCAATAAACACGTGGCGGCGATGTTCGCTGTCTGACGAGCAAGCTTTACAAATCATATCGAGTACCTAGCCGGAGCAGGGGATCGAAGCGGGCTCAGCCAGCATCGGAGAAGCGTGAGCGGGTGTGGGCGTTGTTGCTATGATAGTCGCGGCGAAATTAATGAGCCCGTCGATACCGTTGCCTGCGGCCTGGTCGCTCTTCCGAGACCCGCTGATCGGGTCACGGGTGCTGTCACTTTGCAGCAAATTCATTTGAAGCATAGGGGTGCTCGCTCGCCCATCTGTTGATCTCGCCGGCCCGATGGCCCGCACGTGGTGCTGATGCTCTAGCCGAGACTTGTGCGCTTGGAATAAATGTATCGAATAAAACCAACGTCGTCAAAATTAAACAATGCTGATTTAATTCAATTCGTTCGATTGAATTCCAAGGAGAGTGCTGGAGGTCCTTCCTCGCTGCGGGGCATCCAACCTCGAGAGCCAGGTTCCCGTCAGGCGGATGACGACTTTGCCTCCCAGTTCTATGGGATCATCGCCCCGGCTGTTGAATGGGCCGATTTGGCGGCGGAGCTGCGGCAGCTGGCGCGGAGCCCCTGCATAGACAGCCCCAATTGCGGTCCGGATGGAGGGCGAACTCGGACGGGGTGGTCTATCGGTCAGCGAGTCTCTTCACTCAGCCCAAACTAATTCTGCATAAAAGGCGAATTTAACCAAAATCGACGCGGGTCGAATTTAATTAGATAATAATTGAAATTAAAAAGAGATCTATTTATGTTTACGGAGGCGAGGAGCTTTCCGACTTGGTTGAGGACATCAATATCAATGAAGGGTCGTCTTGCGGTTGATAGGCGGTATGAAATGCCGCTTGCGACCACGCCGAGATCTATTGTGGACGCAGACAGAAGCGGCAAGCAGTCGGAATTTCATGTGCTTGCGGACGGCGTGTCCGACGGAATCCGAAAAAGGACAGTTACTTCGCTAGCCGAAGGGTCGGCTTCTTTCGGATCTGGGATGATGCTGGGGCGACCATTAACTACATTCTTGCCTTGCGCGCGGAGGCATCGTGCAAAGGTCTGCCGAACCAACCGGGGAGGATCGGGTGCAAGCTTGCATCGACCTTTCCCTAACGGCGCTTTGCTCAAAAAGAGTCGTCGGGCATCCCACATCTACCTCGGAGTTTCCGTGCCATGTTAACTAAAGAGCGACAGGCCATCAATGTGGTGCCGGTGGCCAAGTGCAATAATTGCGGATCGCTGGAGTACGGCGTCGTTTTTGAGGCCGGAAGCGCGCAGGTCAATCAAATCGTCCGATGTGGAGGTTGTGGGTTGATGTACGCGTTCCCCATGAACACACGAAATTTGTCGCAATATCTGAACGACTCGCCATCGACCCTGACGGATCAGAGCAGGCAGGTCAAACATACAGCGGACAAGATGCCGGACTATCGAGCTATGGCACGCCGTCTGGAGGAGTTTCTACCTCGAAAGGGCGCGCTCTGCGAAATCGGGATCTATTCGGGGGTGCTGTTGGATTACTTGCGTTCGCGCGGGTGGACGGTTTCAGGGATCGAGCCCGACGGCTGCGCTGTGGGCTACGCCCGACGCGTCTTCGGACTTGATGTCCATCACGGCACGTTGGACAGCGCTTCGCTTAAACCCGAGTCCATCGACGCGGCGATCATGCTGCATGTGATCGAACATTTGGATGACCCAGCGCGCGCGGTCGTTCAAGTGCATCGCGTTCTCAAGCCCGGCGGCTTTTTTGTGGTCGAGACGCCGACTTACGATTCCTGGACCTTCAAGATCCTTGGGCGGCGGGAACGCAGCGTCAGCTGCGACGGGCACATCTTCTTTTACACCCAAAAGACTCTTTCCGCTTTGTTGCAGCAGCACGGGTTCGAAATCGTTAAAACCCAGCGGGTAGGGCGAACGATGTCGCTGAGTCGGCTGTTGTTCAACATTGGTGTCATGGCGAAAAACAGAAAAACCCAGGATCGGCTTGCGGCCCTCGCGACGTCGCTCGGTCTTGAAAAATACTACGTCTACCTCAATGTTGGGGATATGGTGCGGATATACGCTCGCAGGGTGAGCTCGGGCAGCGACGAGCATGCCATGCACCAACGCTCGATGGAATTTGAGCGCGGCGCTTGAAGGGCACAGCATCTGTCATAGGTCACCCGCGGCGCCCATCCGATACGACGTGCGGTGCCGACGGAAAAATCGCGTGGTCCGCGGATGAGATTAAACGATTGGCCGACTTGCTAAGCGGGGAGCCATGAAGAGGCGGCAATTCCTTTGCATGACAGGTGCCATGACCTTGCCATTTGCGGCTCGAGCCCAGTCGGGGTCAGGTCTCAACTATTCCGGGACGGTTACTCCGGTGGCGAAGGATGTCGCCGTTGCTCCCGATCCCGTGCCGCGCGATCCGCCAATCGTGGGCACCATCCCGATGAGCTTTAATGATCCGATGTTCACCAACATGACGGAAACGACGTCGCAGGTCTGGTGTGGAACGGGTGAGAATGCCAGCCACAAGTCGGTCACGGGGCCGGCGTCGGGAGATGTCAGCTTCGGCGGTAGCGGCAACAACAACTTTGACTACTGTCGCTGTGATGGCCGGGAGGGATTGCACGTCGGCGGTGCCGGTTACTTCAGCGTGACGCATTGCTGGATTCAGGCAACGGGACAGGGTCTCGATCATGCCGATGGCATCCAGGCTTACGCGCCCGGCAAGCGGGGAACGCTCACAGTGCGCAATTCGACCATGAAAGTGAACAATACGTCGGCAACAGCTGGTGTGTTCATTGCCGATGACTGGACTGGCACCATTGATATCCAGGACTGCATGATTTGGGGTGGACCTTACGGTCTGCGGGTGCATCCGGATGTGAGCGGCGACAACGACGTTTACCTCAAGAACGTGTACTTTGTTGGTCCATTTGCGTATGGACCAATCTATTTCAGCGACGTTAAGGGCCACGTCAATCACATCAGAAAGTGGGAGAACGTGCGCTACGCGACGATTGAGAATGGCGTGCTGAAGCCGGGCTCGCCGATCAAGCCGCCGAAGCGCGTCGAGCCGTAAGGACGTACGAGTTTGCGGTGTTGGTCACAAACCGAAGTCCGTGCCTTGCCACATCCCGGTCCGCTCCAACCGCTGAAAGCGGACCATACGGTGACCCGAGTAGATGCGGCATGCCAGGCGATGCGGGACCGATTTCCAACTCGATGCGGCCTACGAGAACTTCGAAGCCCTTGCGGGACGTTCTGCACCGCGAGCACTGGCGGACCAGCCGGGAACATATTTTCAACCACGCCTGCTCCATTCGCCAGCGCGCAAGCCCGAAGATCGAGGCTTCACCATGGCACCGGCTGCGCAAGAACGCTGGCATGGAGTTGGCCGAGGCCGGCGCCGAGGTGATTGGAAACCATGGCCGTGGTGGGTCACAAGATGCCCAAAATGGCAAATGGAACGAAAGTGAGGCATCTCTTTTGGAACAGTGACTTTATCGGACGCCACGAAAAATAGTTAAATCGGAATTTAAATTAACCGCACATGAAGGGCGGCTGGATTTAAATAAGTATTGCAATTAAAATTGATTTATCTATGTTTTCGGTGGTGAGGATTTAATGTGAGCTTCTCATGCTGCAAGTTGCCGCCGATGAGGGGCGCCGATCCTCTCGGGTGTGACCGGCGGTATGCTGGTGCTGAGCTCCGTTGAGATGCAGACAAAAGGGTGAGCAGTTGGAATTTCGTGTGCTTGCGGTCGCCGTCTCTGACCGCTTCCGAAAAGAGATGCCCGAAGGTCCGGCGTGATGTCCCAAGCACGTCCGCTCAACGCTGAAGGGACGGCTGAAGGTCCCTTGGTCACTGTCGTGATGTGCGTGTACAACGCAGGCAGCTATTTTCGGCCTTCGCTCTTGAGCATCATTGATCAGACCTACAGGAATCTGGATATTCTCATTATCGATGATGGCAGTACGGACGGCTGTTTCAGCTCAGTTCAAGACTTGCTGGCAGATGAGCGTGTTCGCGTGATCCATCAAGCGAACTCAGGCAAGCCTGTTGCTGTCAATCGAGCGCTCGATCGGATCCGCGGCGAGTTTTACGCAATTCAAGACGCGGATGACATCAGCTATCCAACGCGAATTCAAAAGCAGGTTCGTGCGCTGCTCAACAATCCTCATTTGGCTGCCGTATTTTGCGGTAACGAGCTTATAATTGACGGGAGATTCATGGCGCCGGTGTTTGCGCCGAAAAGTGAGGACGACTGCCAGTCCGTGATTAGAGCCTTTCAAATGCCTGCCCTTGATCCCACGGGAATGTTTCGAATGTCGTTGGTTGGCGATATGCGGTTCGAGCCGTCATTGAAGGTTGCCGAGACCTGCGACTACATATGGAGAATCGGGGAGGTGCATCCGATGATCGTATTGGGCGAGTGCCTTTACGCGTACCGCATTCTTCCCAATTCACTTACCCGACGTGCGCCAACGTGGCGCAAGCAGTTTGAGGTTGCGGCCTTCAGGCGAGCGTGTGAGCGGCGCGGTTTGCGATTTGAGGCAGAATGCGAGGATAGCGGCCACAGGTCTCATAACAGCGTGCTGGATAACAATATCGCCGCCCATTTTATGAGGAGCGTGTTGGATTGGCGTCGGTCAAACCGTCGCTTGTCGGCTTTGAGGACGGGTTGGCAATGTGCTTGTTTGCATCCCGCCGATCCGCATTATTACAAGGCGCTGGTTTACGCCTTGATTTCACCCAGCACAGTGCGCCGCCTACGTCGTACCTTCCTGGCGACTCCTTTGGAGACGGCGAAATGAAGCGCTTCTTAGGACGGGACGGTCGCTTTATGCGACGCCTCAATTTTGAGGGCTGTTTCCCGGTTGCGGAATGTCTCAGGCATGAGAGGTCTTCGCGTTGAGCCGCAAAAGTCTACAATTGGATTCGGGTCCTCAACTTGCTTATCTGCAGGATGGGCAGCAGAGTCTAGTTGGGCATGCGGCAGGTGGCTCGGAACTATATCTGAAACTATTATTGGTCGCTATTTTTTTGCCCGAAGGCCTATCTTTCTTTCTCGGTGACTTTCGGCTCTCGGTTGCTCGAGTTCTGATTTTTCTTTTGTCCATCGCCGCGATATCGCAGCTGTTTCAGCGCGCCAGCACGGCTACAGTCTGCGTCCCCTCGGATATCTTGGCTCCGCTTGCGGGCGTTTGGATGATGTTGGCTGCCACCGTCACGGATGGTCTTGACGGTCTGAAAGGAGCTGGAATGGCGGCAATTGAATTCACCGGCGCATACTTGACTTTCCGGTATCTTCTCGGTCCCGTCGATAGTTCCGTGCGTCTCGCACGCTTCACCTGCAAGCTCATTATTCTGATTGTCGGCATCGCGCTTCTCGACCCCCTGAGTGATAGACTGTTCACCTATGAGTTCATCAAAGGCATTACCGGTTATGTGAAACCCGGTTATGAAGACGCATTAGCACTGAAGGCCGAGACGTTCTATCGGGACGGGGTTGTCCGCGCGATGGGGCCGCTGGAGCATTCGATATTATTAGGTGCCGTTTGCGTTTGGTTTGGGACCGTGGCCCTCACTACGTTTAGGCACCAGGTATTCGGCTGGGCTATTGCCGGCGTCGCGCTCATCGGAGTGTGGTTTTCGCAGGCGCGGAGTCCATTGCTGGCTTATCTGATCGGATTTGCGCTGGCGATTTTCTATAGTGCAAGCCCTCGCTTCACAGCTCGATGGAAGTTGGTCGGATCGTGTGTGACCGCCGTACTCCTTACTGTTTTCACTTTCTCTAACAGTCCTGTCGCAACACTTGTACGACTTAGCGGAGTAAATCCGGAGGCGGCCTGGGCCCGTCAAGCGATCTGGGAGACGGCGGGCCCTGTGGTACTCGGTTCGCCAATGTTCGGAATTGGTTTGCGCGGCGACTGGAATTGGCAGGCGCACGGCGCGCTTGTGAGTTCGAGCGTGGATGCCTTTTGGCTTGCCACCGCAATGTCGTATGGAATTCCCGGAAGCGCGTTGATCCTTTTGACAATTGCAAGCGCATGCTGGCTTGGCTCGATCGACAAATCGCCTCAGCTTACTCTCGAAGAGAGACGGCTATCAGTGGCGCTCGGAATTGTCTTAACAACAATCGTTTTTTTGGGATTCATGGTGCACTTTTGGGGGATCTGTTGGATCCTTATCGCGGTCTTTACCGGGATGCGAGCGAACCTCGCGGAAACCGCGGTATTGCGCGATAGAGCCGCACGAGCGGCAGCGAGGTATGATTCGATTACCGGAGACGATTACCGCAGGCGCTGGACTGCGCGGTCGTAACAGGCGTGCCAAGCGGAGAAGCCGGCCTTTCCAGCAAAGGTGACCTAAGTGATGGGCAGGCATGCCGATCAGGATTTCTCGTGCTGCGCAGGACTAAGCCATGTTGGTTTCCATTATCGTACGAACGTACAATCGGGGGTATATCATCGGGGAAGCGATCGATAGTGCCTTGCGACAGACGTACGGTAATTTTGAGATAATCGTCGTTGATGATGGATCCTCAGACGGCACGGCGGAAGCGGTGGAGAGGATTCGAAGCGACAAAATTCGTTACATTCGGCATGATCAGAACCGCGGGGTCAGTGCGGCGGGCAACACGGGCATAAGGGCTGCCAAAGGCGATATCATCGCTCATCTGGATTCAGATGACCTGTGGAAGCCGGAGATGCTTGGCAGTCTCATTGATGTTTTACAGCGCCACCACCAGATTGGCGCGGTATTCTGTGACGTTGAAGTCGATCGCGGCAAATCTGTCTCGTCGATTAGCTCGAGCATGCGTGCATTTCCGAAGTTGCTCGCATCGCACGCGCACTCGGATTCCGACGTCTTTGTTTTCAGCAACCGTGAGATGTATCTATGCTTGTTGGAAGAAGTGCCTATCAAACCGACTGCAGTGTTGATCCGGCGCGCTGTTCTGGATGAGTTTAGAGGATACGATGAATCATGGTGTTCGGGCGAGGACTGGGAATTGTACCTCAGAATCTCGAAGCATTATGGATTTGGATACGTCAATCGCAAGCTTGCGGTTATGCGAGTTCTCGACGATTCGACACTTTCGAAATTCCAAGAAGAGGATAAATCCTCGTTGCTGCAGCTGGCAGTGAGCGAAAAGAAAGGGCTTCGGCGAGATCGCGAGGCACTTGAAGCGGCAAATCGTGCAATCGCTCGGCATTGCAAGGATTTGGGAGGGATCTATCTGCATTCAGGAAGACGAATGAAATCGATCTCGACCTACGCTCGAGGATTTGCGGAGACGGGCCACGTCCCTCTCATTATGCGAGCCGGCGTGGCTCTTATGCCCCTGTCTCTTACTGCCGGTTTGAAAAAGGTGCTTCTATCCAGCGATCGCTCGCTTGCCGTCTTTAGAAAGGAAAACGTGTCAGGGCGATAATCTGCCGGGTGCGCCGTATGTACGAGAATAAAATGACTCAGAGCCACATCTCCGACAGCCAGGCGGCGCGGCGGATCGCATTCGCCACGATGGGCGATGGGCGCGAGGTCAGGTTCTGGTCCGGCACCCCGTTTCACATGTCTAAATCGCTCTCGGGAGAAGGTCACGAGGTGGTCCATATCGGGCCCCTGAGCGCACCGATCCTGCCTCTATATCAGGCGTATTCCAGGCTTTGTCGTAACTTTCGCAGGCGCGGCCCTTCCCCAATCCACGCAGGGCCTGTCGTTGCACAGTATGCGGCGGACTCGGCCCGAAAAATTCGCGCGGTGTCGCCCGATATTGTCTTCGCGCCCGCTGGATCCACCTTTGCCTGGAGTGTGCCTGACGACGTTCCGCTGGTCTATGCGTCCGACGCGACCTTTCGGCTCGTTGACAACTACCATCCTAACTATCGAAACTTGTCGAAGGCCGCTCGCGACATCGCTGAACGCCTGGAACGCGATACGATCGCGCGCGCGGATCTGATCCTTTACCCGTCGGAATGGGCGGCCGAATCCGCCATTAGGGATTACGGGGCCGACCGTAGTCTGGTGCATGTCATTCCTTGGGGCGCCAACCTCGAAGAAGCGCCGGATCGTCGCTCCGTGCTTGGATGCCGCAAGCCGGGTCCCTGCCGGCTCCTCTTCATCGGCGCCAACTGGGAAGAGAAGGGCGCTGACATCGCGGTCGGGGCCCTCGCTGAACTGAGGGACGGGGGCATGGAGGCGGAACTCGTGATCTGCGGATGTACTCCGCCTAAGCCAGTCACTCAGGATGGCCTGACGATCATCCCTTATCTCGACAAGAATGATCGTGAGCAGCGCAACAGGCTGGATCAACTCTATCGCGACGCGGATTTCTTTCTGTTGCCGACGCGGGCAGATTGCTGGGGGATCGTGTTTTGCGAAGCGGCGGCCCATGGCGTACCGAGCATCGCGCCGGCCACTGGCGGCGTGCCCTGCGCTGTCCGCGACGGCGAGACAGGCATCTTGTTGCCGCCGAATGCGGCGAAGGCGGACTATGCCACCGTCATCTCCAGGACCTTTGCGAACCCGGACCGACTGGCAAGCCTGAGGCAATCGAGCCGCGACGCCTTCGAGGCCCGGCTGAACTGGCGGGCCTGGAGTCGGCGTGTCTCAGAATTGATACAAGCTCTATGATTGTCCTGAACTATCACGAACTGGTGGAAGCATCGCCGTCGAATGCGTGGTGCCTGACGCATGAAATATTCGATGCGCATCTCGCGCTTTGCGGGGACATGCTGGTCTCGCCTCAGACGTTTCTGAAGCATTGCCCCGATCCGAAGAGCAATCACAGCGGTGCGGTCCTGCTCACGTTCGACGATGGATTTCTTTCAGACTACACGCATGTCTATGCTCGTTACGTGAAGACCGGTCGGATTCCGGGGTTCATGTCCTTTATCCCTGTGGATTTTGTGGGCTCGCCGGGACGTATGAGCTGGGACATGATTGAAGAACTTGGCAGGGCCGGCGTTGTGATTGGCTCCCATGGCATGGCCCATGCCGACCTGACCACCGTCGCGGATGTCGAACTCGATCGCGAGCTTACGATGTCGAAGTCGGTGCTGGAGGATCGGCTCGGGCAACAAGTAACCCTTTTCGCCTTCCCATACGGGCGCTTTTCCCGACGCGTTTGGGACGCGGCTCTGAAGGCGGGATACACGCACCTCTTTACAATCCAGCATGGGTATCATCGCGGGTTCGAATCCTTTCTCTATTCCCGCCTTTGTCTGACGAACAAGATGGACGCGGAGTACATGCGTCGGCACTTGCTTGATCCGGATGTGATGCGTGGCTTGGCCTGGAGGATCAGCACAAAGCTCGGGCTCTATCGCCAACTGATGCGCTGGCGGTATCGATAACGCTTTAGGTTGAAGCTCAACGGAACGCCGGCCGAGTTCGACCCCGGGTCAGGCTCCGCAGCCTCAATTCGCGGTAGTGCATGGAACCTCGTAATGCGGATTGGCCGCCCTGCCGCAAGGCCTCGACCGCCGCGGGAATATCGGCGTAGGTGTTGCACAGAAAGTCCTTGGTCTCGTGGCCTCTTCGTGGTGGTCCAAGCAGCGGACGGCGCTGATCGTCGCGACAATGCAGCAGGATGGGCAGAAGCAGGCCGTGATGCCCTGCAGCCATCGCTCGAGCTCTCAAGTGGCGGCTCGCCATCGATGACCAAGCCTTATGACGACGCTCCCTAATGCAGAGGTCTGTGCGTGCTGGTGCGCCGCCTTCCTGTTCCAGGGAGCAGCTCGTGCAGCTGATGGTTCTTGGTTCGCCCGGACTTACGCCACAGCACGTCGCCCAAGTAGGCCTGGGGACCGAGATCTTGGAAAATGTTAATATCCGGCGTATTATTGATTTAATTTTATTTATTTGATTTAATTGGAGAGGCGGCCGAGCATTCCTTAACGCGCTGCCTTACGCTTTCCGCCACCAACCTTTGCCCTAGAGGTAATCTAATGCGGATCGGGCCAGCCCTTGATGCTGCACTACGTGCCACAACGATCGACGAGTCGCGGGCCGCGGGCGCGCAGGATGCGATAGTAGTCGGAGGTGGAGCCGCTGGCGGACTAGCAGCACTCCTACTCGCAGAGGCTGGCCTGCGCGTGCTTGTGCTTGACGCCGGGTGGCGTCAATCGGCGCAACGCTCTTGGCTGCGCCGCGCGACGGCAACCATAACTCGAAGGTTAGCCGACCCCGCCACACTTCGCTTCCTCCCTCCCACGGCCGTTCCCTTGGGACGGATTGCGTTGAAGAGCGTCGGCTTGCTGCGTCAACCCATTCAATCTCGCTGCAGTATTTGGGGCCGCGTGCCGGAAGCTTTTGTAGATGATCGCGATTGCCCGTATGCGACGCCACCCGACCAACCTTTTGTCTGGATACGCGCGCGAACGCTCGGCGGGCGCGTGGGCCTTCCAGGACACGGCCGGCAATACTATCGCCTGAACTCTTCCGACCTTGCGCCGGGTGACGGATTGAGCGCGCCTTGGCCGCTTGAGCCAGGCGAGTTGGACCCTTGGTATTCGACGGTCGAGCGACGGCTAAAGCTTGCCGGTGCCATGGATGGCGTACCATGGCAGCCTGACAGTCATCTCTCGCGAGAACTTGAGCCTTCACTGAATCAATTCGCACTGATGGCAGCGATTGGCGCACGATGGCCTCACTCGCGGCCGATGCTCACCCGCTTTGCGGCGCCGCTGGATGCCTTGGAGGGCGCTGCTCTTACCGGGCGTCTTCGATGCCGTGAGGGCGCAGTTGTAAGGCAGATCGACGTTGATCGGTCTGGTCGAGTACGCGGCGTAGTCTGGTTCGATCAACAGAGTGGAACCGACGTACGCGCTTGCGCTCCATTGGTCTTTCTTTGCGCGTCAGCATTAGAGTCAACCCGAATACTATTGCTTTCGCGTTCATCAAACGCGGTCCAGGGACTCGGGGCAGAATCTGGCGCGCTGGGGCGCTACTTGATGGACCATGTTCTAGTGACGGGGTGGGGCGGAGGGGCGCCGCTGAAGCCCGGCCCGGTGCTCGAAGATGGGTGCGCGATCTACCTTCCACGCTTCGATGCACGCGACAGGCCCGCGCCCCTGGGCGGGCGAGGATTTGGCGTGCAGTTGTATCAATTTCCGGGAGGGCACGGGCGCTCCCATTTCACGGCGGTTAGTTTCGGTGAAATGCTCCCTCGTGCCGAAAACAGTGTAGCGCTGCATCCCACACGACGTGACATATGGGGAATCCCTGTATTGCATATCGACTGTCGCTATAGCGAAGCGGACTTGGCGCTTGCCCGCGATCAGGCGGCTGCCATACGCGAGATCGCCGCAACAGCTGGCGTGACGTTGAGCCGCCTTAATAGCCGGCCGGCCCCGCCAGGCTCCGCGATACATGAATGCGGGACCGCCCGGATGGGTATCGACCCCGCGACCTCGGTGCTCGATCCAAATAACCAGTGCTGGGACGCGCAAGGATTGTACGTCACAGATGGTGCCTGTTTCCCGTCTCAGGGCACGCAAAATCCCACCTTGACCATTCTCGCTCTGACCGCGCGCGCATGCCATCACGCGGTGAGCGCCGTCGCCCAAACAAAGCGAGAAACCGCATTCGGGCTAGCCGGAGATACGGCGTCATGACGGTTGCGACGGCCGAGCGGTTCCGAGAAATCCTTCCGCGAAACATGCTCCCGCTTGGTTTCGGATCCGGTGCATTGTTGAGCAAGCGACGAACCCGCCGTGAGGCTCTCAGGTTGCTCGAAGCAGCTATGGATTGCGGGGTCACATATTTTGATACTGCGCGAATGTATGGTGCCGGTCGCGCAGAGAGCATTTTGGGAGAGTTGACAGCGCGAAAGCGGGAGCGCCTAGTTCTGGCAAGCAAGGCGGGCATCCTCCCACAAAGTCGAGCGCTTCATGTACGCGCAATGGGTCGCAGCATTCGGCTTCTGCACAAGGTCGCGCCAAGTTCAAAGAACTACCTGCCGGTGCCGTCCACCTCCGTGCCGCGTTTCGGGGCCTTTGGACTCTTGGAATTCCGAAAAAGTGTCGAGACCAGCCTCAAGGAATTGCGTACAGACTATCTCGATATTTTACTCTTGCATGAGTGCAGCACCGCCGATCTAGAGGAAACGGACCTACTCCATTTTCTCGATGATCTTAAGCGTGAAGGGAAGATTCGAGCCGTGGGCATAGCGACGGGGATAGAGGAGACGACGTCCATCCTCAAGAGACATGCAGCGTTGTTCGACGTAGTGCAGATACCGAGCGCCATCTGGAATATGAACGTTAGGAAGCTTCCGACAATTGATGGCCTAGTGATTACGCATTCCTCTCTGACCAGTCGATTCAACATATTGCTTGATCGATTGTTGTCGGATGAGCGAATGGCAGCTGAATGGCATTCGCTGACGCAGGTAGACCCGCGCGATTCAACAGAATTGGCCCATCTACTTCTGGCTCATGCGCTGAATGCAAATCCAAACGGGATCGTTATCTTCTTCTCATCCAATCCGGCGAATGTTGTGGCAAACGTGAAATCTGTTCGCAGTCGAGCTATCGATGAGAAGCAGATCGCGGGCTTGAATGCATTGTTGGCGAGAAAGCACGTTGCCGAGTTTTTTGAAGCGAGCTTTCAAGGCTGAACTTCTGACCGGTGCAGACTGACGACAGTGATTTGTCTTGATGGGGTGGTCGCAGGCAGGACTTGATCGAGCATGGCGTTGCGACCTTACTGGGTCAGCAGGTGTTCGGGATTGTGCCGGGCGAGGGGACATCGACCCCCCAGGTTAATCCGCGGGCGCTCGCATCTCTCGACCTCTTCGTCTGCCCGCAACGAGGGCTCCGCCGGCATGGCGATTGTCGGTTTAACATCGTCCAGCAACCATCGAACCGAGAATCGCCGGACGGTCTTCTTTTGATTGTCCACAGATGAAAGGATGTCGCGTCAAATATTGTTCTGTATCCGGCGGTAGATAATCTCGGGAATCGATCTATTTAATTTGTTTTCTGCTGTAGAGCCGTCGATTGGCAGGCTGTTATGTAGTGGCGACGGCGTGCCTTCGATCCCAGCATACCTATGTATATCTTCGACCGTTCTCCGCGTGACTCTTTCAATGCGGTGCAGCGAGTGGTTGATCGGACTAGTGAATTATCCCCGCATTTAATTCGTGCGATGCGATTCTGACCAGGGCAGCTCAGAAATTACCTTGGGTGGGCCGTCGTGTCGTCGCAAAAAAGCCTCCGCCCACCGAGAAAGACGAACCCAACGGCGCTGCGCCAGCAGGGTCGCACTTGGGGTATCGCCGCTCGGGGAAAACGAAATTGGGCGCGCGTACCGGGGGCGAACGAGAGCGAAATTAACAGGAGAAAACTAGATGGCATCCATTCCTCTGACATGGAATGATCCGATGTTTAGCGGTGTGACTAATTCGGGGACGGTCTGGCTTGAAAACGGGGCGACGGTTTCGAATAAAAGTATCGTTGACGCCAGCGACACTGTGTCGGTCGGAGGAAGTGGCTCGTTCACCGTTAACAACGTCCGCATTGATTCACGGGAAGGCGTGGACATTTTTGGAAGCGGAAATGTAAGCATCAACAATTCGTACATCGAGACAACGGGACAAACCGGCGATCACGCGGACGGTATTCAGATCTATGCTCCCGGCGGCCACGGCAGTCTGACCGTCACAAATACGTCAATCGTGTCCCACACCCAGAATGCAACCGCTGGGGTGTTCATTGCGGATGGTTATAGCGGAACGTTCACGTTCAACAATGTGGTGTTCCAAGGTGGCCTATATGGTCTGCGTGTTGCTGCGGACGCAGGAGCCGGTCACGATGACTACCTCGCCCTCAAAGACGTGTATTTTGTGGGGCCATTTGAGTATGGCGCGATTTACTTACAGGAAATCAATGCGAACCTACACATCACGCAATGGGAGAATGTTCGCTACGCGTCGATCGTGAACGGTCAACTTATCCCGGGCGATCTCATCCCAGCTCCCCTTCCGGTTGAAGGGTCGACCGCGCCCAGCACGCCGACGACACCGACCGCGCCGGGTGCTCCGACCATCGCGTCGTTCTCGACCGATAGCGGCACCGTGGGCGACAAGATCACCAACGACAATACCATCGAGCTCAAGGGCACCGCTGCTGCCGGCAGCACGGTCAAGTTCTACGACGGTGCGACCCAGATCGGTTCGACGACTGCGGACTCAAGCGGCGGTTGGGACTACATCACCAAGGTCCTGACTGACGCCAAGCATACGCTCACCGCAACGGCGACCAACTCGTCGGGTCAGACCAGCGCGGCGTCGTCCGCGTTGGCGATCACCGTCGACACCACGGCGCCGACTGCGCCGACCATTGTCAGCAACACGGTGAACAGCGCCCATCAGGTGGTGATGTCGGGCAAAGCCGAAGCGAGCAGCGTCGTAAAGGTGTTCGACGGCACGACTCAGATCGGGACCGCGACGACCGACAGCAGTGGCGCATGGGGCTATACTTCAGGTGTCCTTGCGGCCGGTTCGCACAACCTCACCGCGAAGGCAATGGACGCGGCCGGCAACACCGGCGCGACGTCGACCGTGGCCACGGCCAGCGTCAGCAGCTCGGCGCCCTCAGCCCCAACCACACCGACGTCGCCAACCACACCGACGTCGCCGACTTCGGGTACGCAAATCGAGGCGGCTGGTGCGACGACTCTCGTTCAAAGCGGCGGCAAATTTTACCTCAACAGCAGCACAGGAACGGGCCCCACGCTGAAGGACAACGGTGTGGATTTTGTGAGCGGCTCAGATGGCACCTGGGCACCGATTGGTGCGGAGAAGACGGCGACTGGCTATCAGGTTGCCTGGAAGGAGGCGAGCTCCGGTCTGTACACGGCCTGGAACACCGACAACAACGGCAACTACGTGTCCCATGTCAGCACCTTGACCGGCTCCACGTCGGGCGGCGCCGTGTCGGGTACGAACTCCGGCCTTAAATCGCTTGAGACGACCTTCCATCAGGATCTCAACGGTGACGGGCAGATCGGTACTTCCACTGCAACGACACCGACGTCGCCAACGCCAGCGCCGACTCCCGATAAGCTGATCGAATCGGCTGGTGTGACAACTCTCGTTGAGAGCAGCAGCGGCAAATATTACCTCAACGGCAGCACAGGAACGGGCCCCACGCTGAAGGACAACGGTGTGGACTTCGTGGACGGGTCAGACGGCACCTGGGCACCGATCGGTGCGGAGAAGACGGCGACGGGGTATCAGGTTGTCTGGAAGGAGGCGGGCACCGGCCAGTACACGGCCTGGAACACCGACAGTAACGGCAACTACGTGTCCCATGTCAGCTCCCTGACTGGCTCTACGTCGGGCGGCGCCGTGTCGGGTACGAACTCCGGCCTTAAATCGCTTGAGACGACCTTCCATCAGGATCTCAACGGTGACGGGCAGATCGGTACTTCCAGCACAGCTACGTCGTCCATCGTATCCACTAGCACCAGTCAGGTCGTTGCTACTTCGGGCAGTACGTTCACCGCCTCGCCAGGCAACACGACCCTGAAGGGCACTTCAGGCAATGACATCTTCGTTGGCAGCAGCCAGGCCGACACTTTCGTGTTTGGCGCGAACTTCGGCCACGACGTCATCAAGGGCTTCGTTGCCCGCGGACCTGCGCATGACACGATCGAGTTCAGCAAGAGTGTGTTCGACAGTTTTGCAAGCGTCCTCTCCCACGCGACCCAATCGGGCGCCGACGTCGTGATCGCGACGGGGAGCGACACGCTTACGCTAAAGGACATGAAGGTCGGTTCGTTGAACAGCGGCGATTTCCACTTCGCATAGCGGACGGACAGATCACGCAGAGTAGTGCTCAACAACTGCCTTGGGGACCTCGTGGGGGTCTCTGTAACAAGGGCAGGCTTTATGGGGCGGTGCCATGACTGACTTCGGACGGCGGGGGGTGATCCCCCCGCCCGCAAATCTCTATCGAATTCCACTTCAGCATATATCAGGACTATGGGCGGCCGCACGGCAGTGGGCGGAAGACGCCGAACTGCGGACGCCGCAACTGATCAGCTGGGCAAAAAGCCTGGTCGAAGCCCTCCGGCAACGGATGTTCGCTGGTCGACCCCGGCCCGCGGCGGACTATGCCGAGTCGCAGTCAGAGCTGTCGGCTTTCCTGCTGTCTTGCCGTCAGATTTTCTGGGCTCTCGCGGCCTTCAGCGGGATGAGCAATCTCCTCATGCTCACCGGCTCGTTTTTCATGCTGCAAGTCTATGATCGGGTGCTGCCCGGGCGCAGCATACCGACGCTGATCGCCTTGATGGTTCTGGCGACGGTACTTTACCTGTTTCAGGGTGGGCTGGACCTCGTCAGGAACAGGATCAGCGCCCGGGTCGGCCGGTATCTGGATGAAAGGCTCAGCGTTCGTATATTCGACGCGCTCGTTCGCCTGCCTCTCAAGACCAGGGCCGATGGTGATGGCTTGCAGCCGGTGCGGGACCTCGATCAGGTCCGCAGCTTCCTGTCGAGCGGAGGGCCGACGGCGCTCTTTGATCTGCCTTGGATGCCGATCTATCTCGGCGTCTGCTTCCTCTTTCACTTCTGGATTGGCGTCACTGCGCTGGCCGGCGCGCTGGTGCTGGTCAGCATTACGATGCTCACGGAAACACGCACCCGGGGGCCTGCAAAGGCGTCCTCGCGGCTGGCCGTTTCGCGAACTGCCCTTGCGCTCGAGGGGCGGCGAAATGCCGAAGTTCTGCAGGCCATGGGCATGCGGCAACAGGCGGCTTTACGTTGGCAGGATGTCAACGCGAAGTACCTCGCGGCCCATGAGCGGGCCAGCGATGTCGCAAACGGACTCGGTGGCGCCTCCAGGATTTTTCGGGCGATCTTGCAATCGATGGTCCTTGCCGTTGGCGCCGTCCTCGTCATCAACCAGGAATCGACCGCCGGCATCATCATTGCCGGATCGATCCTCACAGCGCGCGCACTGGCGCCCGTCGAAACGGCCATTGCGAACTGGAAAGGATTCGTCGCCGCGAGACAATCGGGGCAACGGCTCGATCTCTTGCTGAAGCTTCTGCCTAGCGAGGAGGAGCGGTTGGCATTGCCTGCGCCCGTTGAAACCCTCACCGTCGAACAGCTTTATATCGGCGCCCCAAACGCCGAGAGGCCCACTCTTAGCGAAGTGTCGTTCCAACTGCGGAGCGGGCAGGCGGTTGGAATCATTGGTCCGAGCGGATCCGGCAAGTCGACCTTGGCACGTGCACTGGTTGGGGTGTGGCCGTGCATTCGAGGCAGGATCCGGCTCGACAACGCGGCCCTCGATCACTGGTCTTCGGACGCCCTCGGCAAGCACATCGGTTATCTGCCCCAGGACGTCGAATTGTTCGACGGCAGCATTGCCATGAACATTGCACGGTTCGACCCGCAGGCAACCGCCGCCACTGTTCTGGAAGCCTCGCGTGCCGCAGGCGCACATGACCTCATCCTCTCCTTTCCGGACGGCTACAGCACGAAGATCGGCGAGGGAGGGTTGGCGCTGTCGGCGGGTCAGCGGCAGCGTATCGGGCTCGCGCGCGCCTTTTACGGCAAGCCCTTCCTGGTCGTGCTTGATGAGCCCTCTTCCAATCTCGATGCCGAGGGCGAGGAGGCCTTGACCGAGGCGATCCTGAACGTGCGCCGCCGGGGGGGAATTGTTGCGATTGTCGCGCATCGTCCGAAGGCGCTGGAAGGTGTGGACCATGTCTTGTGCCTCGGGGACGGCAAGGTTCAGTCCTTCGGCAAGAGAGAGGAGGTTCTCAGGAAAGTGTTGCGAAATCCAGTACCGCTCAAGGTGGTCGCGGATGCTCATGGAGGCGCCCGATGAACGGTCAGGTGGCGCCGGCGTTGCAATCCATCCAGCGTTACATGATCGTCGGTATGATCCTGTTCGCTTTGGTGACCTTTGGGGTCGGTGGCTGGGCGACAACGACTCAATTGTCGGGCGCGGTGATTGCCCAAGGCGTGGTCGTGGTGGATTCGAGCGTCAAGAAGGTCCAGCACGCCACTGGCGGCATCGTGGGAGAGCTGCGCGTACGGCAAGGGGACCGGGTCAACGCCGGCGACGTCTTGATCCGTCTTGACGAGACGCAGACGCTTGCGAATGCGACCATCGTCACCAATAGCCTCGATGAGCTGTTCGCGCGGCAGGCTCGTCTCGAGGCCGAGCGTGATGGCGCCGAGCAGCCCATGTTTCCCAAGATGCTGCTCGACCGGGCCAAGGAGAACAACTCCGAGGCGAGCCGTGCAATCACCGCGGAGCGGAAGCTGTTCGACCTGCGTCGGCAGGCGAGGAGTGGCCAAAAAGCCCAGTTGCAGGAGAAAGGCGCGCAGCTGGAAAACGAGATCAACGGCCTTACGGGGCAGACCGAGGCCAAGCAGAAGGAAGTCGGTCTGATCCGCCAGGAGCTGGAGGGCGTGCGCAGTCTCTGGCAAAAAAATCTGGTGCCGATCACGCGGCTCAATTCCCTCGAGCGCGATGCCGCGCGCCTCGAAGGCGAGCGCAGTCAGCTGGCAGGAATGATTGCTCAGTCGAAGGGCAAGATCGCCGAAATCGGGCTTCAGATCATCCAGATCGACCAGGACCTGCGTACGGAAGTCGGCAAGGATCTGATTGAAACGCGATCGAAACTTTCCGAGCTGGGCGAGCGCAAAACTGCGGCGGTCGATCAGTTGAATCGGGTCGATATCAGGGCTCCGCAATCCGGCCGCGTCCACGAGCTGAGCGTCCACACCGTTGGAGGTGTAATCGCTCCCGGCGAGCAGATCATGCTGATCGTGCCCGATGCGGACTCGCTTGCGATTGAGGTCAAGATCGCACCGCGCGATATCGATCAGGTGTATCTGGGGCAGACCGCGACGATGCGGTTCGCAGCGTTCAACCAGAAGACCACGCCCGAAATCGACGGAGAGGTTAGCCTGGTCTCCGCGGACATCACGCAGGATCAGCGCGCCGGCACGAGCTACTACACGGGCCGCGTCATGCTGAAGCCGGAAGAGCTGGCGAAACTCGGGTCGGCCAAGCTGCTGCCCGGCATGCCGGTCGAGGTATTCATCAAGACGCCGGGCCGCACCGCTCTGTCCTACCTTCTCAAGCCTCTGCAGGATCAGGCGGAACGCGCATTCAAGGAGCGCTGAGCCTTTGCTGGACACGAATGACACAGCCCCGAGTGCACCAGCACTCGGGGCTGTGTATCAACGAGCACTGAGCTCGCGATCAAGGAGCTATTGGACCAATGATATCGCAGCCCATCATACTTTCACAAAACCCGGTCATTCGTCTTTATGATGATGTGCTGGAACAACAATTGTTGTCCGACGTTCAAGGCTATTTGCAAAACACATCATGGAAATTCGGAGCAGTGTCATTCAAGGCACCCGGCAGCTATCGCTATTGGTACAGGCATTTTGCCGGGGGATACGACGAAGCTGACACGTCAGATTGTTCGGGTGCCTTGTTGAACGAAGCTCCGGTCATCTGGAAAATGTGGAGCCTCTTGGAGGAATCGATCTTCAAAGATCACACCCTGATGAGGTGCTACGCAAACGGTTATCCATACGGATGCGAAGGTTCGGCTCATTTGGATTCAGCCGATCCCAGTGATTACACGGCAGTCTTCTATTCTAATCCAACCTGGGATCCTAATTGGTCGGGTGAGACCGTCTTTCTCACCCAACAGCCGCCGCCAGACATCATCGCGGCAATTCTGCCACGTCCAAATCGGTTGGTGCTCTTCCAGGGGAATGTTCCGCACGTGGCAAGAGGAATCTCAAGAGTTTGTCCATTGCTGCGAATAACATTGATGTTCAAGACGAAAAAGAAACTCAAATGAACAAGCACCCAAAAGCCCTACGACGACGCGTCCAGAGCGTTTAATGTCGATCGCCATAGAGGGCAGACGTCAGCTCGCCATCTGGGCGATCGAACAAAATCGCGCCTTTCCGAAGGCGCTGCTCAACCGGATCAAGGAGAATAATTGCGAGGCGAGCCTAGCGAGTTTACGACGGCGCGATCAAATCCAACCGACGAAACTACACCACACTAGCCTCGTGCATTGATGTAACTGGTGCAACTCCATTCTTCGTACGGCTATCGAACTCTTCAATGTGTTGCTTTATCTCCCTGATGTGCTGCTTGCTCGAAGCGCCGAAAACGATGGATTGAATCTCTTTCTGTCGACAAACGTACTCGATGGCTTCGCGCGGCGAAATCGCACCGGAAGCCAGAACAGACATGGCGACGGGTCTGAATCGGCGCGAGGCAATTTCCTCTTCGTAAAGCTTGATGCCTCCGCACATTCGAAAACCAATCTTGTTTATGTTGGCGCAAACGACCGGATTCGGTATGCCTATTTCCTCGAGAACATCAAGCAGATGCGGCAAATTCATCGTTATGAAGCCTGGTTCCGCGTTGTAGCGCTCGCGCACGTGGTCGGAAAAAATGCGAAACGCGTCCTTGACCCCCATCCCAAGCAATAGGTCTGTAACCACGTTCTGGAGAAAGATAACCGGCGTTCTCAACCCGCTGAACATCTTCATCTCAGCGTCAATCAAGAGCCGCGCCATGCCCTCCACGTCTCTCGTCGCCACCGACACGCCACCCCGCACCAGCGCAGAAAAAGCGCCTTCTGTGGGCAGAAAGCGCTTCAATGCATCGATCATTCCGTGCTCTGTCACGGCATTCGCGTACTTATGGGCGTATGGCATGCAGGGATAAAACTCGAGCTTCGAATATCGCTCCGGGTGCAAACGGACGTGCGCGCAGATCTCACCGATTCGATCATGCGTGGTGCACATGAAGACGTGGATGCCGGCGTCATAGGCGGCGTCCAGCAAGTCAATGATCTCCCGGAGATCCCCGAAGCGCATGGCTTGTGAGCGCGCTTTTTCTTCGGACATGTGATTGATTCCGAAGAACTGATTGTCGCCAAATAGTATTCGATCCATTGGGGCCTCCGCCCTTTCGATAGGAGGGGTAGTCTATCTCAGTGCACCTTTGACGGACGACATGAAGCCTCCGGATCGGCCCCGGCTCTGACTTGGCATCGTGATCCCGGCATCCACTCGGCGCTTCGCGTCTCCGGCATTCTGCAACATCGCAGACACGACACGATCGGTTTGCGTCGCAGACGCGAAGGACGAGATATTCTCCCGGCGACCGTCCGTGATGCATCGAAAAAAGTGGTCGAGCTGCGCAGAGTATTCCTCGCCCCGCAGGTAATACCAAACGTCATTCTGAAAATCGGTTGTGTAACGAACGTCCCAACCCTCTTTTGCCACGACAGCGCTCCCCGCCGCGGGGCGAATGTATGTCTTCACTTCCTGACGATCGACGATCATACGCCCATTCGTGCCCCAAAGCGTCACCTGCGTCGACATCCTGCGCAAGCTGTCGTCGCTCCAATTGGCGGCAATCATGCCCGTCATACCGTCGGAAAAATGCATCGTCGCGTAGACTTCGTCGTCCACGTCCCGAGAGAAGACACGGTTGAGCACAGTTCCGCTTACGGCTGCGGGCATACCAACGAGATAATTCACGATATCGATTGCGTGGCACGCGTAGTCATAGAGACAGCCCCCGCCCTCGCTACCCTTTGCGCGCCACGTCGCTCCCTTGGGGCGCAATACCACCGGGCCGTAGGCCTCAACCCTAACATGATGAAGTCGGCCAAGCGCCTGTGCATCGAGTAAACGCTTGGCCTCGTTGAACGACCCGACAAACCGATAATGATACCCCACTTGATTGACGACACCTTTCCGGTCAGCCAGCTCGGCCAGCTCGAGTCCGTCGGCCACATCGAGGCAGAATGGCTTTTCGCAGAAAACGTGGAGATTTCTGAGGAGAGCTTCACGGACTATTTCGCCGTGAAATCGCGAAGGCGTAGCAATGATGACCGCATCGAGCGACTTGTGGTCGAGCAACTCCCGATAATTGGAATATACTTCGATGCCTGTATATTTGTTGAGGATGCTGCATAAATAGCTGGCGGTATCGCAAACGCCGATCAGCTTAACCGCGGGATGCGTGTTGACAATCGCAAGGTGGGAAAGCCCCATTTTGCCCAGCCCGATCAGCCCAACGTTGACCATGGGAGGTCTCCTCAATACTCTTCAAGTGACCAAGAAATGCCGTACGCGTCTCAGAAACGGCTCCGGTGCAAAGTTCATAAAGTCGGGGCCGGCAATACGGCCGCCTGCCATGGCTTTATCGATCGCAGAATCGAGTTCGGCGTCTCGCATGGCAGCGTATACGCCGGGCCTGTCGCGAAGCCACTTGATGGTGTGGAGCTGATGATCAGTCGTGTGCTCCCGATTTGCAGCGAGCCGCGGCAGCATCACGATAGGCTTGTGCATTTCGGCAGCGACGAAGTAGCTCCCCATTCCGGCGTGGGCGACCATGAGTGCCGCATCGTGGACGACTTCCTGGAATTTGCTCGGCGCAAGCATCCGCGTCCAACGCATGTGGTTCGGCCGATAAGTGCCTTCGCCAATTTGAGCTAGAACATCGGTATCGGCATGTGCCCGCGCCCATTTGTCCATGGAAATGATCAGGCGATCGAAGGCCATCATCGAGCCAACGGTCACAAAGATCATAGGACAGCTCCCCAGCATTCGGGACCGTCTGTCCGCTGAAGGTGTGGCCACTGGGTGAGCCACACGTCGCAAAAACGTTTCGCTCGCATTCCTGATAGGGATACTTGTTCGCAATTGGCGATGCTATCAATCCACATCGTTTTGGATCGCAACAGGCATTTTGCAAGCGCCAGGGAGATCATGCCGGGAGCCGACCCAGTCGTGACGACCACCCGTGGACGCTCACGCAGCAGGATAAGCGTCAGCTGAGCGACCAATATCGCCAATCCAATTCTGTCCCAGCGCGTCACGTCCCGCACCGCATAGAATCGGTTACCTGAGACTTGCTCCGCATACGCTGAATGAACGCTTACAAATACAACCTCCAGCCCATCGAATGCGGGCAGTAGCCGGCGCATTTGGATCCAATGCCCCCCTCCAGACGCTACGACAAGTACTTTGCTGGACACGATGGCACTCCAACGCTGACTAGAACCGCCAGATCTGCCGACCTATACGCATCGGCTCGCCTCACGCTGCGATCGGAAAACCTGCGGCGAAAATCTGTGCAATGCGCCTCGAATAAAATTTGCTGTTCTCGCCCAAATAGATTAATTGGTAATCTGCATTAAATGCGCGGAATGTCAATTTAAATATTCAAGACTAAATATATAAATAAAAGAAGCCTAATTCGATCGGGTGGATGCCGCCGCTGGTCGACGCTGAAGCTGGACGAGGCCGGCAAACGCGGATCGGCCAAGGCTGTTGCCGGTATGCCGGTTGAGGTCCTCATCAAGACGCGGGTCGGGCTGCGCTGTCCAACTTTCGTCCCTGCAGATCAGTCGGGGCGCGCATTCAAGGAGCGCTGAGCCTTCGCCACGCGCAATGACAGCCCCTCGGGTGTACGAGCGCCTGGCTCGGCATATCTGCGAGTACCGGGCGGGGGCCTGGCCCTAGGAATGCGCTTGGTGCGCGAGGGCGCGGATTACCGGGACGATCAAGCCGACGAGAACGATCCAGGAGGCCGGTCGGGCTTCGCCCTTGGTTCAAAGGCTTGATCGTGGGCTTCTGATCTGACCGAGCCACGGCGAGAGAGTGGATGGTGGCGCGATCCTGGCGACACCGCGGCATGTCGTTGTCCATGTCCTTGCCCATCTCCTCGCCAGCCGCCGCAAAGCGCGAACCGGTCGCCGCTGACTGCCGGGTGTCGGAACTGCGGAGCGCTCAACGTGTCGTCCGCTCAGCACATCCATTCGCTTGGCGCGCAAGGTCATTGCTGTGACGAAGGCAAGCAGCGTGGCTTCAGCCCCCAGAATGACGAGCAGTTCTTCCGGCATGTGCAATCTCGATCGTGAGGCAGGAGAGGCCGTTCGGAATACGTTCGTCGAGTGGTCACATTGAATCAACGATTAAATCGTCGGGGTTGTTAAATTGTTGCCTTAATTCCGAACGTCAAGCCGAGCGGCGCGCTGGCGATGTGGCCGTAATGGGGCTCTCGGAGTTGTGGTGGGAAACCATTAGATCGCGGCTGGATCGGCAGATTGCGGCTGTATCGGTTGCGCATTGAAACTGAGTTATTGCCTCGCGTCATAACATTGAAATTTACAATCAAAATTAAATAAGTTTAAATATGGTGAAATATCATTTCCACGGTACTGATCCTGTCAGCGCCGCCAGTGGATCCGAGCCTCAGTTTGGCGTTTGCGAGGGGTCGGCAGATGTATCGAACCTCCGGTGTAGTCGTCGCGGCGGCGCTCGCTATCATGATCGGAGGAATTCAATGGGCGGGTGCAGGGCGTATGGCCCGGCCGGCGACGCTGCGGGCAGCCCAGCACATCGAGCTGGGAAGCCCGACGCTCCCGCCCTTTGCCTACACCGTGTTTTGCCTTCGCTATGAGGCGGAATGTCTCCTACGGCGCTCGTTTCGCGGTGGGCCGATCCGGCTGACCGAGGACCGCTGGGCGGCTCTGCAGGAGGTCAATCGCGCGGTCAACCTGGCCATCGTGCCGGCCCGCAACGAACGCGGCCTTGCCGGAGAAGAGTGGATCATCAACCCCGATCTCGGCGATTGCAATGACTACGCGGTGAGCAAGCGCCACGAGCTGCTTCGGCGCGGGTGGCCTGCGCGAGTCTTGCTATTGAGCGAAGTCGTTGTCAGTTCCGGAGAGCATCACCTGGTGCTTCTCGTGCGCACCCGCAGTGGCGATTTCGTTCTCGACAATCTCACGCCCGAGATCAAACCGTGGTCGCGTGTTCTCTATCGCTGGGTCCGGGTGCAAATGCCAAGTCACAATCTATGGGCCAGGATGGACGGGAAGGGGGCATGAACTCGACAACCATTCAATGGCAGTTCGTTGGTGAAGATCGCCTGCGGCGTGTGGCAAGTGCTTTGCCGGAAAATAACGGCTTGCAAATTAAACCAATTTAATAATATGATTGTTTAATTCGAGGCAAGAGTAATATTGTACCATGCGGGGACGAGATGCTCTGGTTTCACATTTGAACTCGGGATTTGCAGTGGAAGCGCGTGGTAAAATGGTGCGCGATTTGGCCGGCGCGCGCAGCGCCCGGCTCGTGGGCGGTGCAATCACGAATGAACCGCGAAAGCTCGTGTTTACAGAAGCGAGCATTTAGCATGCCCGGGCCGGGAGCGACTAACGACTGTCGATGGCCAACCGCTGACTTGCATTGCCGGGATCGTTGGTCGGAGCGGCGATTCGTTGGGCTGCGCTGGCCGCGTACAGATTTCTTTGTCAACTCTCCGACGGTGGTATTTCCCGTCGGTATCGGGCCGGCAGACGTTCACCGCATTGACGAGCCAATTCCGGATGGCTTGGCGACCATCATGAAGGATGGGCCTGATGGATCACCTTCGAGCAGAATAGCTGTCGGGGATACGTTCGCCCGAACATTGAGCGGGGAAATGAGTCCTCACGTATCGCACAAGGCAAAACCCTATGCGGGATGCAATTTATCGAGCCGTTGAGCCCGACATTTCGATCATCATCGTGAGCTACAACACACGCGCCATGACGCTCGAATGTATTCGATCTGTCTTGGCGCAAACAACGACAGTACTCCACGAAGTTATCGTTTTCGATAACGCTTCAACGGACGGATCACCAGAAGCCATTCGCGCAAACTTCCCTCAAATCGAGCTCATCGCCTCGCGAGAAAATCTCGGGTTTGCCGGCGCCAACAACATCGCCGCGATGCGGGCGCGCGGTCGCCGGTTTCTCCTGCTCAACCCGGACACCGTAATCTTGAATCACGCAATCGATCGTCTGCACGAGTTCGCCGATGCGAATCCGCGCCTTGGGATTTGGGGCGGGCGCACCGTATTGTCTGACGGTCGCTTGAATCCTGGTTCCTGTTGGGGAGACGCTACCTTATGGAGCATCTTCTGTTTTGCTACCGGTCTGACCAACTTGAAGCGCAGCAGCGCGGTTTTCAACCCTGAAGGATACGGTGGTTGGAAGCGTGACAGCATTCGCGCGGTCGATATTGTTACGGGCTGCTTTCTTCTCATAGACCGGGAACTTTGGAAGCAACTTGACGGCTTTGATCCCGAGTTTTTCATGTACGGTGAAGAAGCGGATCTGTGCCGCCGGGCGCGCAAGCTTGGTGCATGCCCAACCATCACGCCTGCGGCTACCATCATTCACTATGGTCAGTCTTCCGAGCCCGATCAGGCAGAGCAACGCATCAAGGTCCTTGCTGGCCGGATCACGCTGCTGCGGCATCACAATTCTGCTGCGACGATTCTCGCAGGCAAGATGCTGTATATGATGCTTCCCCTTCTGCGTTTGATTGCGTACGGAACGGCCGGCCTGGTCTCCGGCAGAAGTGATTTCCGCGAAAAGGCACGAGACTGGCGCCATGTCTGGCAACATCGTCAGCGCTGGGTGAATGGGTGGAACAGCATCGGCGTGAGGAGCGCACGCGGCAATCTGCGCAATACCGTGTCAGACGAGATAGCTGCCGTGGAACGTCCGTCAGGGGACGCGTTATCCCGCTCGCGCCAGGGGTAGCCTCTGATGCGGCGCGAGGTTACCATTTTGGTCTATCATCATATCGCGGACCACGAAGACCCGTTAACCAGCAAGCTTGGAGTTGTTACAAGGCCAGACGTTTTCGAAAAGCACATCCAGTATTTCGCGCGTCATTTTGACATCGTGAGCGGATCGGACCTTGTAAGTGGCACCCTGCCGCGTAGGCCTTTGCTAATCACCTTTGATGACGCATATCGCTCAGTTCTCGATACCGCAAGCACTATCCTAAAAACGGCAAATGCGCCCTCGCTGTTCTTCGTCAATCCGGCAACGATGCTCGGAAGCAGCTTGCCTGTGGACAACATCCTTTCCTTGGCAGCGGAAGTGCTCGGTAAACAGCAACTGATGGCTCTTCTGAACATCAACGAAACAGGACTCACATCCGTTCCCGGGCTGATCGCTAACGTGGTTTCAAAATGGACTCAGGCGCAAATCGCGGAGGCAAAGCAGCAGCTCTGTGCCGCAATGGGCACCAATGAGCTGGAGCTCCGGCGTACATCAAAGCTCTTCCTTGGTATCACCGATATCAAGAGGTTTGCGAGCTTGGGTATTGAAGTCGGAAACCACTCGATGAGCCACACGTTTTTTCGTTCGCTTTCATCGACCGAATTGGAGACCGAGATCGAGCAAAGTCGCGAGCTTCTGGAGACGTTTTCGGGACAAAGGGTCCAATGCCTAAGTATTCCCTATGGGAACGCACTTGACGCAACCGAAGGTGCGCTGCGAGCCGCACGGCGTAGTCACAAGGCGATCTTTCTCGTGCATGCGAAAAGCAATCGCTTTAAACCAGCTACTGACATTTTTTATCGCATTAGCCTGAGGAATACCGCGCCCGAAGAGATCCCGTTCAAGCTCCGGATTATGCCTGTAATGCGGTGTGTGAGAGACTGGTTATGGTAGCTGCGCAACCCGAGCGAAAGCGAATAGTGGTTCTGACGGGGAATGGCCCAGAACATCGCTACGTCGCAAACGTGCTTTGCGCTGGACTCTCCATTGATCGCATCATTGTGGATCGGGCGCCCCGGAGAACAAGACTCCGGCGCGCTGTACGGAACGGGTTGGCGCATTTCCTAAGCAAGGCAACGCGTGCTGTGTTCCTCAAGATGATTCGAGATCATGAGGCCCGGACTCGATCACTTCAAAATCTGTTGGGGCAGAAGGCTCAAGCATTCTACGCATCTGACCGAATCGAATATGTTGAAGGCATAAACAGCGCCGAAACCTTGGAGGTCCTGCAGCAGAGACGTCCTGATGCAATTCTCATTTACGGTACGTCGCTCGTGAAGAATGCGGTCCTCGACTCTGCAACTGACATCTGTGTCAACCTGCATACGGGTATTAGCCCCCAGTATCGCGGAACGGCGTGCAGTTTTTGGCCTGTCGTCAATGACGAGTTGGACATGCTCGGGGCGACGATCCATGAATGCACGTCCGGCGTTGACAGCGGGCCGATCTTCGAGACAGTGCATTCACGGTACGAACCAGGGGACGACTTGCATACGATTTTTGGCCGGGCGGTTATGGTCGGTGCAGAAGCGTATGTACGAGTGGTTCAACGCTATCTGGCGGGCACCTTGAGTGGAGTTCCGCAAGACCTCAATGTTGGCCGCGAGTACCATGGAGCCGATTTAACTATTGGTCCGGAATTGGTGGCGCGGCGCCGGCTCGCTCGTCTGAGGACCATCGCCGAAACCTCGATCATTGGTCAAAACGACAGAGCAATTCGCTGACGGACAATTGTGCAAAAATTCGCCTTGTCGGGCGAAGTCGTCATTGAGAGCGGCCCGACTTCGTAAGCCGCCCCAGCAGATCGTCATCGATGGACGAAAGCCGTGGCCGGCGCCCGTTAGGACGACGCCGCGAGCCCCAGCGCCGTAACAGCTGAGGGGTCCACCCAACGCCGGATGGTGCCATCAACCAAATCGGCCCCGTAGATCCAGCCGTCGGGCCCTTTCTGCATGTCGACGATGCCTGCTACGTTGTCCACCAACTGGACGCTGGTGACCTGCCGGCTTGCGTTCAAGGTCGCAGCGAAGATCGTTCCGTTTTGGACATCGTCGAAAAACATTATGTTCTGATTGTAGAAATCTCCTGCGGTGATCACGTGGACATTGTCGGGAGCCCCGTGGCTTAGAGACAGGATCGGAAATACGGCAGGCGGGTCTGACGTATTGTTCCGGTTGCCATTGTTGTAGAAGGTGATCGCCTGCGGGAGATTTTGGTAGCTGGCGGTCCTGTCGGGGCCTTCGAGATAGGGCCATCCGAAATTCGAGCCGGCTGGCCCCGTATCGAGCTCTTCCCAGCTGTTCCAGCCCACATCTCCGAGCACGGGAAGATTGGTAACTGGATCGAAGCTGAAGCGGTACGCGTTGCGAACACCGTAGTAAAACACCTTCGATGCGTTGCTGTTTGGATCGCTTGCTTGATAGAACGGATTGCCGGGCACTCCCTCACCGGTAATGGGGTCGATCCGCAACAACTTGCCTGACAGATTGTGGATGTCTTGGACGCGCACTCCCCGTGGATCGACGAAGTTGTACGACACGCCATCGCCGACGGTGAGGTAGAGATAGCCGTCCGGGCCGAAATGAACAGCACCTATGCTGTGGGAATCGCTATCGGTCGCCAGATAGTCACGGATGTTCTGGTTCTGGATGCCGGGTCGGTCCGGATCATTGTCCTGCGATCCAACCTCGATCTGGCTCGCCGGCGCCGTGATCGTGGTGCCGTTGACTATGCCGGAAGGAACGATGCTGGGATCGCCTGTGCTGTTTACGTCGGGGCGGCTCGTATAGGCCCAGATGCTGTTCTTGCCGACCAGCACCACCTCGCTCGCCGGATCGGCAATCATTGTGGTTGGGTTGACGGTGACCCTCACCAGACGAGCAGGTCGGTTGCCGGGTTGATCGGGGGCCGCAAGACCGGTCTGGCCCGCCGTCTCGGGTGGGTCGTAGGTATAGAGCAGGTAGACATAGTGGTTGGTTGCGAAATTCGGGTTCACCGCGATACCCAGCAGCCCGCGATCATCGACGTCATTTACCTCGCTCGAAAGGTCGATGAGCGGAGTTGATCGAAGTGTTCCGTTGTCCACCACGCGCACCACGCCGTCCTTCTGGGCAACCAGCATGTAGCGGCCGTCTGGAGTCCAATCGATCGCCGTTGGTCCGCTGGCATACCCCTGGCCCAGTCCCGTCACGAACGTCTCGTCCACCAGATTGCCGAGATTGGGGTTGTCATTATCCAGGATTTTCACTGTCGTCGTCGTCTGGGCGCCGAGAGTGGCACCGGTCGGGTTGCTCAAGGTGACCGTGAAGGTTTCGTCGTTCTCCGGTGTCGTATCGTTGATGATCGGGACTGTGATGGTCTGGGTCACCTGGCCAGCAGCGAAAGTCACCGTGCCCGACGACGCCGTGTAGTCGGATCCCGCGAGCGCGCTGCCGTTGCTTGTCGTGAATCCGACCGTCGCTGCTTGATTGGTGCTGCCGCTGCGCAGCAGTGTGATCGTCGCGGTCTGTGTATTCTCCGTAACGCTCACCGCCGCGTCCGCCATTGAGATCGCGGCGGGCGAGTCGTCGTCGATGATGGTTACGAGCACAGTACGCGGGGTTCCGAGGGAGCCGGAGCCGGGATTCTGAAGCCCGACAGCGAACGTCTCGTTACCCTCGGTGAGCTGATCGTTCACAATTGGGATGGTGAAGCTCTTGGTGCTCTCCCCGGGGTTGAAGACGACCTGACCGGTGTTCGACCGGCCATTAAACGTGGGCTGGATGAAGTCCTGGCCCGCCGTAGCTGAGCCGCCGGTGCCGATTTCGTTCGTCGTGTACTCCACGGTCGATTGAGACTGGAGGTCGCCCGAGCGTACAACAGTGATGGTGGCCGTCCCTGCCGTCTCACTGACATAGATTGTGGAAGTGTTAAGTAGCGAGATGACGTTGCCCGCAGCGAACACGACGTCGCGGAAATAGTTTGCGTTCTGATAGACGTTGGTCGGGAAGGCGCCCTTGGTCAAGTCGAAGACGCCGGCACCCACCGGGGCGTTCAGGCCACCATTGCTGATGCCCGAGGCGAAGCCTTGCGTGGTGGAGACGTAGTAGCTGTTGATGTTGACGGAGACGATGTAGGTCGTGCCGGCCTGGATGGTCAGCGGCGTGGCGAGCGTCTGCTGCTGCCAGCCCGATGCACCTTCGTTGGTGAATGTGACCGTCGCCAGCTCCTGGCCGGTGGCCGACCAGATGTGGCCGATATGCGTGCCGGTCTCGCTCGGGGCCTTGTAGTACCGGATCGCCTGGATCGCGCCGGAGTTGTCGCTGGTGAAGCGCATCCCCAACTCATACCCCACTCCGTCGGTGGCGTTGGCTATGGCGGGCGTCTGGGTGGTGAACAGCGTGGTGGTGGCACTCGCAGCCGCAACTATCGCCGTGGCCGCGCTGGTCACGTTCTCGCCGGCGCCGAGCAGGTCGGTGTAGGTGGCATTCACGCGGATCCGCTTGCCGACCAGGCTGCTGTCGAGGGTGAGGCTCGCCGTCGTGGCGGCCAGATTGGTCCAGGTGGTGCCGTCGGGGCTGCTCTGCCAGTGATAGGTGATGCTGGCGGGCACACCGTCAGGATCGGTGACGCTGGCCGTCAGCGTCTGGTTCTGGGTCGCAGTGCCGTTGATCGCGATGGCGCCGACGTCATTGACATTGGCCACTGTCGTGGCGGTCGCGGAGCTCACCGGGGCCTCGGTGCTGCCCAGGAGGTCGGTGTAGCTGGCGGTGACACGGATGAAGCTGCCGACCTGGGCCTGCCCGAGGATAAGCGTGCTCGCCGTCGCGCCAGTGATGTTGCTCCACGTGCTGCCGTTGGCGCTCTGCTGCCACTGATAAGAGACGGTGCCCGGTACTCCGTCCGCATCGCTCACCGTCGCGGTCAAAGTCTGGTTCTGCGTCGGCGTCCCGCTGACGCTCACCGTGCCCGGGTGATTGGGATTCGACGAGCCCGCAGCGAACACGACGTCGCGGAAATAGTTTGCGTTCTGATAGACGTTGGTCGGGAAGGCGCCCTTGGTCAAGTCGAAGACGCCGGCACCCACCGGGGCGTTCAGACCACCATTGCTGATGCCCGAGGCGAAGCCTTGCGTGGTGGAGACGTAGTAGCTGTTGATGTTGACGGAGACGATGTAGGTCGTGCCGGCCTGGATGGTCAGCGGCGTGGCGAGCGTCTGCTGCTGCCAGCCCGATGCACCTTCGTTGGTGAATGTGACCGTCGCCAGCTCCTGGCCGGTGGCCGACCAGATGTGGCCGATATGCGTGCCGGTCTCGCTCGGGGCCTTGTAGTACCGGATCGCCTGGATCGTGCCGGAGTTGTTGCTGGTGAAGCGCATTCCCAGCTCATACCCCACTCCGTCGGTGGCGTTGGCTATGGCGGGCGTCTGGGTGGTGAACAGCGTGGTGGTGGCACTCGCAGCCGCAACTATCGCCGTGGCCGCGCTGGTCACGTTCTCGCCGGCGCCGAGCAGGTCGGTGTAGGTGGCATTCACGCGGATCCGCTTGCCGACCAGGCTGCTGTCGAGGGTGAGGCTCGCCGTCGTGGCGGCCAGATTGGTCCAGGTGGTGCCGTCGGGGCTGCTCTGCCAGTGATAGGTGATGCTGGCGGGCACACCGTCAGGATCGGTGACGCTGGCCGTCAGCGTCTGGTTCTGGGTCGCGGTGCCGTTGATCGCGATGGCGCCGACGTCATTGACATTGGCCACTGTCGTGGCGGTCGCGGAGCTCACCGGGGCCTCGGTGCTGCCCAGGAGGTCGGTGTAGCTGGCGGTGACACGGATGAAGCTGCCGACCTGGGCCTGCCCGAGGATAAGCGTGCTCGCCGTCGCGCCAGTGATGTTGCTCCACGTGCTGCCGTTGGCGCTCTGCTGCCACTGATAGGTGACGGTGCCCGGCACTCCGTCCGCATCGCTCACCGTCGCGGTCAAAGTCTGGTTCTGCGTCGGCGTCCCGCTGACGCTCACCGAACCGGGTTGATTGTTAGGATTTGACGAGCCCGCAGCGAACACGACGTCGCGGAAATAGTTTGCGTTCTGATAGACGTTGGTTGGGAAAGCGCCCTTGGTCAAGTCGAAGACGCCGGCACCCACCGGGGCGTTCAGACCACCATTGCTGATGCCTGATGCGAAGCCTTGCGTGGTGGAGACGTAGTAGCTGTTGATGTTGACGGAGACGATGTAGGTCGTGCCGGCCTGGATGGTCAGCGGCGTGGCGAGCGTCTGCTGCTGCCAGCCCGATGCGCCTTCGTTGGTGAACGTGACCGTCGCCAGCTCCTGGCCGGTGGCCGACCAGATGTGGCCGATATGCGTGCCCGTCTCGCTCGGGGCCTTGTAGTACCGGATCGCCTGGATCGTGCCGGAAGTATCGCTGGTGAAGCGCATCCCCAGCTCATAACCCACGCCGTCGGTGGCGTTGGCTATGGCGGGCGTCTGGGTGGTGAACAGCGTGGTGGTGGCAGGCGCAGCGGCAGCGGCAACCGTCGCCGTGGCCGCGCTGGTCACGTTCTCGCTGCCGCCGAGCAGGTCGGTGTAGGTGGCATTCGCCCGGATCCGCTTGCCGACCAGGCTGCTGTCGAGGGTGAGACTCGCCGTCGTGGCGGCCAGATTGGTCCAGGTGGTGCCGTCGGGGCTGCTCTGCCAGCGACGGGTGATGCTGGCGGGCACGCCGTCGGGATCCGTGACATTGGCCGTCAGCGTCTGGTTCTGGGTCGCGGTGCCGTTGATCGTGACGGCGCCGACGTCGTTGACGTTGGCCACTGCCGTGGCGGTCGCGGAGCTCACCGGGGCCTCGGTGCTGCCCAAGAGGTCGGTGTAGCTGGCGGTGACACGGATGAAGCTGCCGACCTGGGCCTGCGCGAGGACTAGCGTCCTCGCGGTCGCGCCAGCGATGCTGCTCCATGAGTTGCCGTTGGTGCTTCGCTGCCACTGGTAAGTGATGGTGCCCGGCACTCCGTCCGCATCGCTCACCGTCGCGGTCAAAGTCTGGTTCTGCGTCGGCGCCCCGCTGACGCTCACAATACCCGGGCGGTTATTGGGCTTCACCGGCACGTTGGTTTTACTCCCCCAGCTAATTAGCGTGGTAAAATACGACTTAAAGTTGTGGTGCCAGTTATGCAGGTTGTAATGTCGGCCGCGGCTGCCGTGACGTTCGCATTAATAATATTAAATAACATTAAAACGATTAAATCGAAAGCGGTTTTTGCCTTTGGAGAAGCGACACTCGTCAATTTCTCTTGAACTTGAAGGAGCGGGCGCGTGTGACGAATCTCGTGCACCAGGGAGAAGAGGCGCCAAAGATTTGGATAAAGCGGGCTGTGCAGTTTGCCCAGCCTCGAACACGCTCGCGACGTCCAGCTCCTATGGCTCCATCCGTTTTGCGATCAGATCGGCGAACTCACCCAGGTTCCGGGCCGCCTCGACTTCGCCAACGCGGAATCGTACGCGAAACTTCTGCTCGACGGCGATGACGAGCGAGATCTGCATGAGCGAGTCCCACTCCTCGACATCGGCCGCCGACAGCTCGGGCTTGGCCGCGACCTTCTCAAGGAAGATGCCGTCGAATACCTCCTGCAACTTCGCCAGTACTTCAGCTTGCTTCATAAGCCCTCCGGGTTACGCGGATCTTCGTCGAACGCATCTGATACGTCTCCACCTTGAGCTCGAACTCCTTTCGGGCGGCGGAGTCTTCCGTACGCATGAAGCCAAACTCCTCGTAGATTCCGGCGACGATCCCGTTCTTTGCCGTCGGAAGATAAATGCCGCGAACGGTTGCGCAGCCGGCGATCTCTGCCAGCCGGAAGATCTCATTCATGATCTCGTCCTCGACCTGGCGCTTGAGCACGCGGCAGCTCATGAGCCAGGTATCAAGAACGAAGACGCCGCCCTCGATCTTTGCAATGACCACAGAGATGAGCCCGGAATCACCGAACCGATCCTCGAGCCGCATCGTGAAGCACGAATAGTCCGGCCTTCGTAGCAGCCCCTGGATCTCGGTTTCGGATCGACGGACCGTCGTCAGGTTGAACTGGTTGCTGCGCGCGATCAGCTGGGCAATGCGGGGTAGATCGAGCGAGTCGAACTCCTTGATGGTGCCTCGCATCTCAAGCGAGGCGAGGTAGGCTGGCATATCGGTTACGCTTGCCGCCAGCTCCGTACGTCGCCGTTCCTGCCTATACTGTGCCGTCCGCCCGAGATCCTCCTCGGTGACGTTCCGTGGCTCGAAATGGCGCCCGGCCTGGAGGCGACCGATGAATTCGGCGGGGTCCGGCCCGAGGAGCACGCCTTCGACCTGCGGCTGAAACTGGCGCACGATCTCGATCTCCGCCGGGTTGTCGTCGGCGAAGACGAAGCTGTCCAGGCCAACACGGAGTTCATCCGCGATCCGCTGCAGGTTGTCGGACTTCGGGTCCCAATTGGCTTTGAAGGCCGCGATGTGCTCCAGGCGGAGAACCATCTCGGGATGCTTCTCGAATACCTCGACCGCGCGCGCATGGTCGTTCTTGCTGCATACCGCAAGCAGGACGCCGCGTTCGGAAAGCGCAAGGAGGTACCTCTGGAAAGCCTTGAAAGCTTCGCCGCGGGGAGACGAGTCGCCAAGTTCGATTCCCTCGACACCGTCCTCCGCGATCACGCCGCCCCATAGCGTGTGATCGAGATCGATCGCCAGCACCTTCTTGGGACCTTGCTTACGGGAGGCGATCAGATGGCTTAGCTCTTGCGCGACATCCACCAGGAAATCAGGCGAGCCGAGCTGCTTCGATTCATACCACGCTCGCGCATCCTCCGCGGCCGTGATCCCCCGGCGCGCCGATAGGAACTCGAGGTCGCAGATTTGCACCTCAGCTGGGGCGCGGAGCCCGAGCTCTAGGTTTACCGCTTTGCGGAAACTCCAATCGGCGCCGAGCGTGCGGGAACGAAACGAGCCGAGATCGAGGTCGCCGGGCAGCGCAAGATTGGCGAGAATCACCGCCGCACCTGAGCGTGCGATGAAGGTCTGCGCGAGGTTGAGGAGGTGCTCCGCGGCGCCAACTGCAGCTTCGCGCTGGTGTTCCACGGCATCGAGGAGCGAGCCGGAAAACCGGCAGCGGCCCGCGTTCGGCAGAATGAAGGCGAGATCCGGCTTGAAGGCGTAGAGTGGGCTCGAGCCGTCGAGGATTTCCGAGACGAAATTATCGTAGTCGCCGAGGAAGCGTTCGCACTCGACTCCTCGAATGGCCAGGAGATGTTCAACCAGTTCGTGCAACGGATAAAGGTTGTAGCCTCCGATCAAGGCGAGGCGCAGACTTGGCTGGACACTTTCGGTCGTATGTCGCTTCGCCTTTTTTCGAAGCGTCGACAGAAAGAACAGCTCGGAGAAACTCGTCGCCTGCCGCGAGCGAGCGGCGAGATGTCCCCAAAGCGCGGCCTCGCCGGACTGCGCCAAGGACTTGAGTTCGGCATCATTGACGTGCCGGTCCGGCAAGACGGGTACAGCCGTGGGAATAGCGAGCCTCCTCCGGGGAAAGCAGCAATCATTTGATTGTCGCTCACATTAAATAATGCTAACATTCAGGTCAATTAAATATATTTAAATGTCTTTAAGGTAAAATAAATAGATGACGGACCATGCGGGACTGGAGCCGCCGAGTGCGGGCGCGCTTTCCACCAAGACTGAGAATCTCAAACGGCTTCCTGAAGGAAATAACCTGGTCCTCCGAGAGGTCCGGCTGGAGGACTCCGCGCAAATCATCGCTTGGCGGAACGACCCCGTTCTCGGCAAGTTCATGACGCGGGAAAAGCTGACCTTGACCCAGCAGGAAGAGTTTTTCCGAAACTATCAGGCCAGAGCGGACGACTACTATTTCATTGCCGAGTTCAAGCGCTCGAAAAAACCGGCTGGCACCATCGCCCTTGCGAACCTGGATTTCGCGGCGAAGCGCGGCGAGGTGGCGCGGTTGATCGTCGATCCGGGCGCGCGCCTATTTCTGGTAGAGATATTCGATCTGCTTTTCGCGTTCGCGTTCGCGCAGCTGGGGCTTTCGGTCGTCGTAGCCAACGTGCAAAGCAAGAACGTGGCCGCGAAGAGCTTTCATATTCGCCTTGGTTTCCAGATCGAAAAGATTGCGCCGAAGGCTTGGTGGAACGGCGACGACGTGATTACGTTTCGGATGTCGCGCGAAGATTATCCGCGATTGAAGCAGGCCTGGTCGGCGCTGCTCCTCGATGCGCGGGAAAGTTGACTGTCCGAGCATCTAGCCGAGCAGCGCATCGCGCTTTCAATCCGGCCCGTCGGACGTACCCTCTCCTTGGCAGGGAAAGAGGAATAGCAGATGGATTTGCGTTTTCATCATTTGGGAATGGCGTGCCGGGAGATCACGGCGGAGTTGCCGGAGCTCGCGATAGCCGGCTACAGCCCTGAAGGACCTCTATTCGAGGACCCGATCCAGCAGGTTCGGATTCAGTTCGTGTCAGGCGGCGGTCCGCGACTGGAACTCATTGAGCCGGCCGGCGCGGAATCGCCAGTGGAGGGGATTCTGAAGCGCGGCAGCAAATTTTATCACCTTGCTTACGAAGTGGACCGCTTCGACGACGCGATCGCCCGGTTCAGGGAGCGGCAGCATGTTCTCGTATCGTCACCCGCTCCCGCAGTCGCGTTCGAGATGCGCCGTATCGTGTTTCTCGCCTCCGCGACGCGCACGCTCATCGAGCTCATCGAGGCGAGGATCTAAAGCGCGATGGCTTTAGGTTGATTCGTCATCGCGCTTTTCGGTCTTTGTTCGAGCATGATCTCCGCGCAGACGCGTTCCGCGTTTGTCGCGAGGGAAAACCGCTCCGCACTTTTCCGGATCATGCTTTAGTGTGAATCGGCGAAAGCTGGATCGGGGGGCCGAGTAACGATCTGCGCGAATCCGTCAGGCGATACCGTTCTGCTCCGCCGAACCCACTCAGCAGCGCGAAGGCCGCCTGCCTGCAGTCTCACGATCGGTTCGGGGCCAATCTCCGACAGGAGAATGCCCATGTGCCCCATTGCCGGAGCCGCTGCTGGCCAAACGCCCAGTCCATTTGCTGACAATACGGTCCGATCCATATCGCCCCAAAACTGCACGATAATGACACCCGCGGGCGCGCAAGCAGCGAGATGCGTTGCTTCCGGCGAACCGATGCGGGGCTCAGCCCCTGGTCGCAATGCGACGATGATTGCGTCCCACGCGTCGCGATACACGGCTTGGACGTCGTCGAAGGTGTCCACGCTCGCTCCAGAGCTCGCGAGACCGGCGCGGAGCGAACCAACAAAGTCGTTGTCGCACAGCACAGCAATGCGATTCTTGTAAACGGATAGACCGCAGTCGTGGAGTTGCTTCACGCACAGCGGACCGAGAAACGAGAAGACATCGACTGACGGGTGACGCTCGTTCACGCCGACAATCGGAATTCCGCGCCGTAAGCATGCTTCCATGTCGAGGTCCTCAGGGCGAAATTCCCAAGCCTCAAACATCAAGGCGATGACGGCCTCCCTCGGCAACTCATCAATGAGCGCAGCGGTAAGAGGCCGAAGATGGCCGCTGTTGGTCACAATATCCGTTTGATGAAGGATATTCGGGGTGATCTGCTCCAGGACGTCGATGCGATCGGCCACACCGACCGAATCGGCAAGCTCCAGAGTCTGTTGCCTTGCGTCAGCTGGTGTGCCGTGCCGCGTAGGTCTCGTGAAGGCATAGACGTGCCTGGCTCCGGCCATGGCTGCGAGGACGGCCGTCACGGCATACGCGCCGGTCGCAGCCTCGGTGAGAACGGTTAGCCCCGAAAGATCTAAGAGAGTTTCCGTAAGGGCTCGGCTCATCAGGGCTCCCAGACGCGGCAGTGAGAATCCTGGTCGCAAGGCCGTATCGAGGCCAGACCGCAATTGGCTGAATGCTGCTCCGGCCTCGGTTCCGGTCATAAACTGCCTTTCGCTTTCGCCACTTGGGATAGCGGTGCCTTTGTGCGCTGCATATATGAGCTGTCTTGAGCTCGTTGTGCGCTGAATAGGCTTTTGAACGAAGATAATTGCCCACGAATAAATCTGATTTAAAATTATAATAGTTCTAATTTAATGTCAAATGGCCAGGCTAGGACCGCGCGCCCGCCAGGACCCCGGGGAGCGGAGGGGTAGGTCCTAGCCGCTGGTCAGGTCTCTCAATGGGGCTGCGCACCGTAGGGGCTTTGGTGCTCGTCGTGTGAGCGGGCGACGGGAGTGTGATGTTGCTTAGCCGCCCGCGACGGTTGTGGCGCTACAGGGCAGACTGGTAATTAAATCGTTAGATTAACATATTTAACTTGCGGGGTGTCTATGCTGGACCTATTTTCGCCGCCGATGACGCAGGATGATGCTGATGACCGACCTCGATTCCGACAGTGAAGACCGTCGCGAGTTCTTGAAGAGCTGCGGAAAATTTGCCGCCGTCACCCCTCCGGCCGTGACGCTGTTGCTGTCCACCTCCCTGACCTCCTCGGCGATAGCCACCTCGGGCCTCGGCCGCAACGGCAACAATGGCGGAGGTAACGGTGGCTACGACGGCAGTCCGAACGGCAAACCGGATATTACTCGCTAAAGTTCCGCGGCGACCAATGGGATAGCGCTGACGGTCGCGGCGCGACCGTCTATGCGAAGGCGGCCGTTGCGCTCAGCCGGCGCGACGGCGCTTCGGGCCGGATGGTCGGTCGATCAGGAGGTCGGCCAGCTTCTTGCCGGCGCGCAGCTGGGCCTTCAGCCACCGGGGTTGCTTACCCCGACCAGACCAGGTTTCCGACGGATTCTTCGGGTTTTGGTACTTCGGCAGCACCGGTGGATAGGGGCGGCGCGCGCGTTGTTGAGGTTGAGCGCCCCCGGTTCCCTCGATCCTGCGCAGCCGATCCTCAAGCTTGGCCTTTTCCGCCGCCATTCGCCGGCTAAGAACAGTCGTTACCTCGTCATAGAGCTCCCACAGCGCGGCCGTGCTCATTGACGCCCAGTCATCTTTCTCCATGGAAGCCGTCCCCAGCTACTTCCCGTCCCCAAACAGCAGGGAAGTAACAGGTCGGACCGGGGTCGGGCAAGCATCATCCGCTCGGCCGGCCTGCCGTCTGCCCCGGGGCGGGGCGCGCTGGGCGCGACGTTTAGCGGATCGGTGCCCGCCTCCGACCGGGCAGGTGCCTCCCGGGCGACCCGCGCCGGCTGGCCCTTCTCCCCTTGCTGACCAGCCGGTGCTCGGCCTCCAGCACTCGGTTACGCAGGTTTTGCAATTCAGTGAATTGGACGACGAGAGCCTGATGTGCTTGACGCAGAACAATTGAAGAATACATCGGACCACCTACTCAAAGCTACTCGGTGAAATCTCGCAACCGTGCTCGCTGCACAAAAACGTCGATAGAACGCGGCTGATCAGGACCTCACCATTGATACTGCTGAAGCGAAAATGAAAGGTTTAGGTTCTGATTCGAAGAGCCGCTCGGTTGCGACCAGACTGCCCTAAGGCATGTGAAAATTTTTGCCGTTCCATGTGAGCCTCCCTGCAAGGCATGCGACCGAAATTAAAGAGAAATTGGCGCTATATTCTTGTTGGCGTGAATAGTCTTGGCTTGTTGAAAAGTCTTACTTTTTGATCACCTCCCGTGATGCTGGTATCCTCAGGCCGCATTGTTGCGGCTAGGATTTTTCGAATGTTAGATTCGAATTCGGCATGCCCATATATGCCGTTGGTAATACATGGCGGCCAAACAGAAACGCGGAATGCCGTCCATCGTCGATGCTCCGCAAGTCGCGGCACTGGTTGCAATTCTCATGCGAGCATCCATGTGAGGATGTGCCCCTGCTCGGCAGAGAAGCCGGCTTTTCCTTGATGGATGCGCGCTTTTGCGATTTCTTGTGTGGCCGCATTCTTACGGGGATGCTGTTGTCCTGTAAGCGAGTTACTCTCCAGTTTTCTATCGGACGTTGTGGCCGCTCGAGAGGAGTGGACGTTATGCGACATTTTGCTCGCGAGACGGAAACCAATGAAGTGGTTAATGCCCGGCCGCGCGACTCCCGAAAATCTCTTCCATTCGGATTAAGTCGCGGCCTGCGGGGTTCTGACTAAAAAAATGGGGCTGATGGAGTAATGCGCGGCACCAGAGTACTCATCGCAGACCGACATCCGATCGTGCTGCAAGGCCTCACGACCGTCCTCGCGGCGCAACCTGATTTTGCGATCGTTGCATCTTGCAGCAACGGCGCAAGCTGCATCGAGGCAATCCGCGTTCTGGGACCGGATATCGCTCTGCTCGACGTGGCGATGCCCGATATCAGCGCCCCGGAAATCCTCGCCCTTACAAGCTCGGGCGGGGTCGGTACCCACGTCGTATTTTTCACCGCCCTGGCAGAAGACCGTAACTTGATCGAGCTGGCTGCGCAGGGAACTTGCACCGTCGTCACGAAAGATGCGACCCCGGAGGTCCTGATTGACGTCCTGCGCCGGGTTGCGCTGGGACAACCGCAACCCCCGCTCTCGCCAGACGTCCCCGAGCCTCCGATAGTCGAGGAAAAGCCCTTCCCGACCCAGTTGACGGATCGGGAGCGGCAGATCATGCGTCTGGTGTCGGAGGGGCTATCGAATAAGGAGATTGGACGCCGTCTGAATATCGCCGACGGCACAATCAAGGTGCATCTTCATCACATTTTCCAGAAACTGGATATCAGCAATCGTACCGTGCTCGCGGCATTGGCGATCTCCCAGAACGAATTGTCGCTTGCGCTGCGTGAAAGCCAGCCTTCTGCTGCATCGCCAAAAGACCCGACCAGCGCGAAATAGCGCCCGGCCGGTCCGGGTTCCCTCGACCCGGGATCCTCGCCCGTTATCGGGTGGGATCGACCGATCCGGCGAGATGCTCAACCAAATTGTCGCAGGCCTGTTCGGCTTCCGCAAAGGTCGGGAAGGGCGACCCGCCGATCTTGATTGCCCCTTTGTTTTGGTAGAGCGGCCGCCAGCTCGCTACGAAGCCGGGACGCCCGTGAAAGCCGGGACCCGTGCGGCTGCCAAAGCTGATCACAAAGGAGAAGCCATCGCGGCTCGCGCTCCATAGTTCCATGCCGTCCAACGATCGATGAAATTGCAGGGTCATGGCAATGGTCCCTTCCGCCGGGTCCGGCGATTCAAAGCAAGAATACCGTATTCAAACTCATGTTTAATGGCCGCATTTTGACGCGGCTTGGATGCGCAATATATTTATTTGCTTTTATATTTGAAATCCAGTATTAAATATTAAATTATTTAAATACGAGGACGTCATGGGCCTGCAAAACAGTGAGGAGGACGACCGGAGGCAGTTCCTGCAAGCCTGTGGAAGGTTCGCTGTCGTTACCTCGCCGGCGGTGACCCTGCTCCTGTCGACGTCGCTGACGTCAACGGCGATTGCGAGCTCCGGCGGACGCCATGTGCGAAATGATGACGGGGGAACTTCATTCTTCGACAATGATCGCGCATCTTCCCAGGGATCATCGCAAAGTTCCGGCGGATCCAGTGGCGGGTCATCTGTGTCTGGTGGCGCATCCAGCGGCCGTCAGAGCGCCGTCGCGCGTTCAGGGGGTGGCTCTGGTGGTTCGTCTGGCGGAGCTTCCACGACGATCGCGAGCTCCAGAAAGACCGCGGCATCGGGAGGCGGCGGTGGTTGTCGGGACGAGGAGGACGAGAAGTCACGGGACGACCGCGACTGCAAGCAAGTCAAGTTGGGAGATTCGTCGACCGGATCGGAGAATTGAGCTGCGATCCGCTGCGGCATCATCGCTGCAACGCATCTTGCGAAGGGTTAGTGCGTCTCTCCAGAGTGTTTGCCGGGTTTCCCGATCACCCAACGTCGACCGGGCCTCCCGGCCAGTTCAGTTACTGGTGGCGTTGCAATGAGAGCCCGTGGTCGATCGGATAATGCTGCTGTCGTTCTTCGCGAGCGTCTCCACGCGCTCGCTTCCGAGCTTGCCGAGCTTGAAAGTCTCAGAGGCCGACTAGCGAAGGCCGAGCAGAGAGCCGTTGACGCCGGACCAACCGGCGCAGCACGCACCAACCAATAGGCACCTCTTCTGCGGCGGATTCATTGAACCGGGCTCTGGATTTCGTTCCGGAGGATGGAATCACCAGTTCCGAGTTGAAATATCGCCGGCATCCTGTCGTCGCAACCGTGGATTAGTTGCCACTTGCCACGATGGGGCTACGTAGTAAGCGACCATGATTCGGGGGAGTCATGTACCAGCAGCGATTCGAAAAGATGTCGATCGATGACCTATGGGTCCTTCATAGGCAGGTTGAGTCTATTCTCGAGGAAAGGCTGACCGCCAAGAAGCACCAGCTCGAGAAGCAGCTCGAGCAATTGCGTCAGCGAAACGTCAGTGGCGTCCCGTCTGGACATTAGTTCGGCCGAAGCAGCAAGCACGCGTGAGGTTCATCAGGAATGCCGTTGGTCCGCAAACGGCCCATTGGCAACTCCACGTCCATTGATTTGCTTGAGGGCGACTGCTGCGAAGAAGAGAAGCGACACGCCCGCGCTGTCGCGGCTAACGGGTGCCGGGATTGCGCGGCAACTCATACCGTTCAAGCCGTTCTATCGCTGCCTCTTTCGTATGCTGGGAAAACCAGATCAGAAAGAGGACGAACGCTCCGGAAAGCGCGACAAGGCCGATATGGAGGTGCTTGGTTCTCACTTCCCCAGAACGCCGTGTGGCACCCGAGGTTCCTCCGTCCGCGCGACTGCCTGTGGCTCTGACTGGATGCTGGAGTGCCGCGGCCTGCGCATCTCCCGTTCTCCGGTCGGCAGCTGCGCCACCTCGCTGGACAGCCGGCTCCTCGCTCACGTAAGCCCGCTCGTAGCAGCATGATTGCGCACGTCCCGCGTCGCAAGCGCAGGAAGTCCTGTTGCCAACCCAGGGATGTACGACTACGCTTTACCTTCTCAAACGGTCTTTCGAGCGGCCGCACATTCATGCCCAAATTCCTTCGCATCGGAGTCCATCAGTCGAACGTTTCCGGATACACCTCGAAGGCATGGTGTGTTCGACGGGTTGGCTCGGCGATTTTCCTGAAGTGGGGCGCTGTGGATGTCCATGGCGTCGGAAATGGACGAAAGGTCTACTGGACGCTTCCACCACGGGTGAAGACAATTCGTTGTGGCACGGAGCAGCGTGCCATGGACTATGCAAAAGCCGCGATCGCGCGGCGGCGCAACCATCGCTATGAACCGCTCTCCGGCTCCATTGCGATCCGGCGCCGGCCCGCCGGCCGCGACGCCGAGCTCAAGCAAGCACTCGCCACGATCCTGATCGTCGATATCGTCCGCTCCACCGAAAAAGCAGCAAAGCTCGGCGATGCGCGTTGGACAAAGGTGATGAGCCATTATTACGCCGCGGTCCGCAAGGAGTTGAAGACTTCGCGTGGAAAGGAAATCGTGACGACGGGAGACGGAGTGCTGGCGACGTTCAAGGCGCCGGCGGCCGGTATCAGTTGCGCGACCGCGATCCGCGAGGCCGTGCGCACGCTGGGGCTCGAGATCAGGGTGGGGCTGCATGCGGGCGAGTACAAGGTGAGCGGGGGCGAAATGGTCGGTCTGGCATTTCACATCGGCACGCGCGTCGCCGCGAAAGCGCGTGCCGGCGAAGTCCTGGTCTCGAGCGCCGTCAAGGATCTGCTGAAGACGCAGTCCGCGATCCGCTTCAGGGATCACGGCGTTCACCAGCTCAAGGGCGTGCCGGAGCGATGGCGGCTGTATCGGGTCGAGCATTGAGGGGCTTGCGAGAGTGACAACGTGAAGCGGCAGAACTTCAGAGTCGAAATGCTCGTGAGCTTGTTGAAGCGCAAAGCGGACATTCGTTGGAGTGCATCATCAGCGTTGAGCCGCACAGGTGTGGCCGACCGAAACTGACCGGCTACACCTCGCGCGTCCGGCCTCGCGCCGATGCATAGATGCAGCTCAACTGCCGCTGTCCCCCGACAATCATGCCGGCCCCGGGCGCTATGTTGCACGTGAGCGTGCCGACCCGAGGGCGCCCGGCCTCCTGCGCTGTCGCCGGAACCGAGGCAAGAGCGAGCGCCAGCGCGGCGCATGCGGTCGCGAGATTGCTCAGCTTCATTCCATCCGGTGTTACTCTGATCATTGGGGTCCTCCATCGACGGATTCTGGTGGTTTCCTTCTATGCGCGACGACGTGGCAATGTTCCCGTCCCTGCGATGTCGGCTTGTCGAAACTGATCGATGATATGCGCCGGGCGGCACACACCCCTGAAGACTTATTGCAACTTGCAGCGTGCGTGGTCGATGGATTCATCGCGCCAAGCGGCGATGCCGGTATCATGCTCCGCCGCTCTTGATTCAAATCAATCTGCTCGCCGTTCTCGCTGCCAAGCTCACGTTTGCCTTGGTCGTTGAAGGGGAGTGCTCGTCATGGGAATCCCTCGCGGCGCATTTGCAATCGCATTCGTGCTGACCTTCAGTTGGGCTCCGGTAGCTGCGCAACAGGTGACAGGCACGCCAGGCTCTCCTGGTGCCACCACCACAATCAACGGCAAGCAACTTCCGGCGCCCCCGTCGAAATTCGGCGGCATGGTCAAGGAAAAAGCCTCGGAGTCGACTCCGTGGTGGGCGCCGCGCGTCGTGCCACCGAAAGGCGCGCCCAACGTGCTGCTCATCATGACGGATGACCAGGGCTTTGGCGCACCTAGCACCTTCGGCGGCGTCATCCCTACGCCGTCGATGGACCGCATCGCCAAGGCTGGATTGCGATACACGAATTTTCATTCGACATCGTTGTGCTCGCCGACGCGGGCGGCGCTGATCACGGGTCGTAATCATCACTCAGTAGGTTATGGCGTCGTGGGTGAGATCGCGACGGGTTACCCCGGTTATGACTCGATCATCCCGATCGAGAAGGGCACCATCGGCACGATTCTCAAGGAGAACGGCTATGCGACGTCGTGGTTCGGCAAGGACCACAACACGCCGTCCTATCAATCAAGCCAAGCCGGGCCATTCCATCAATGGCCCAATGGAATGGGTTTTGAATATTTCTACGGCTTCGTCGGTGGCGACGCCAGCCAGTGGCAACCGAACCTGTTCCGCAACACGACGGCGATCTATCCGTTCCTCAACAATCCCGGCTGGAATCTGGAAACTGCAATGGCGGATGAAGCCATCCAGTACATCAAGCAGCTCAAGGAGGTTGCGCCGGGTAAGCCGTGGCTCGTCTACTACGTGCCGGGTGCGACCCATGCGCCGCATCACCCCACGCCCGAGTGGATCAAGAAGATCAGCGACATGCACCTGTTCGACGAGGGTTGGAACAAGGTGCGCGAGAAAATCTTCGCCAATCAGAAGCGGCTCGGCATCATGCCGGAGAACGCCAGTCTGACGCCGTGGCCAAAGGGATTGCAGGAGTGGGATTCCTTGAACCTGGAAGAGAAGAAGCTCTTCATCAGGCAGGCGGACATCTACGGCGCCTACCTCGCCTACGCGGATCACGAGATCGGACGTGTGATCCAGGCCGTGGAAGACCTTGGTCAGCTCGACAACACGCTTATCATCTACATCGGCGGCGACAATGGCGCGAGCGCCGAAGGTATGGTCAACGGCACGCCGAACGAATTCACGACCTTCAACGGGGTGCCCGTGCCAGTGAAGGATCAGTTACTCTGGTATCCGTTCTGGGGATCGGAGCGCACGTTCCCGCACTTCGCCGCGGGCTGGGCGTGGACGATGGATACGCCCTTCAAGTGGGTGAAGCAGGTGCCGTCGCATTTCGGCGGAACGGCCCAGGGCGTGGTGATGTCGTGGCCCGGCCACATCAATGATCTCGGCGGCATCCGACGGCAGTTCCACCACGTCATCGACATCGTGCCGACGATTCTGGAAGCGGCCGGCATCGCGCAGCCGGACATGGTCAACGGAATCAAGCAGGACCCGATCGAAGGCGTGAGCATGGCCTATACGTGGGAAAAGGCGGTTGCGAATGCGCCCTCGACCCGCAAGACGCAATACTTCGAGATGCTCGGCAACCGCGCCATCTATCAGGACGGTTGGGTCGCGGCGACGACGCCGGCGACGCTGCCGTGGGAGTTGAGCACCGCGACGCCCCCGGACGTTATCACCGGCTACAACTGGGAGCTCTACAACCTGCAGGAAGATCCAACCCAGTTCAATGACCTCGCTGCGAAGATGCCGGACAAGCTCAAGCAGATGCAGGATCTCTTCTATGCCGAAGCGAAGAAGTACAACGTTCTGCCGCTCGACAACTCGACGCTCGCGCGCTGGAATACGCCGCGTCCAAGCCTCACCGCGGGCCGCACGGAATTCACCTACTCCGGCGAATTGCTCGGCACGCCGGCCAGCGCCGCACCGAGTATCTTGAACAAGGGCTACGTCATCTCGGCGGAAGTGGAGATTCCGCAAGGTGGCGCCGAGGGCATGATCGTCACCCACGGCGGGCGCTTCGGCGGCTACGGCCTGTTCCTGAGCAAGGGCGAATTCGGCGCGGGGCGCGGCAAGGTCGTGTTCCTGTACAACCTGCTGGACCTGAAGCGCACGACATGGGAGGGCCCCGAGCTCGAAGCCGGGAAACACACCATCGTCTTCGAGTTCAAGCCCGAAGCGCCCGGCTTGGGCAAGGGCGGCACGGGCATCTTGTCGGTCGATGGCAAGGAGGTCGCGCGCAACACGCTGGAGCATACCACGCCGATCACCTTCCCCGAGGACGAGACCTTCGACATCGGTCAGGACACCCGCACGGGCCTCGCTCTGCTGGAGTATCGCTATGAGCCGCCGTTCAAGTTCACCGGCAAGCTGAACAAGCTGACATTCAAGCTCGATCCGGAGCCGGAAACGCAGGCGAAGAACTAGCCGGGATCGGGGGTTACATGCTGAACGGCTGCCCATCCCGAATGCGATCGCGAGAAGATCAGGAGTGCTGACCGTGGGACCCGCGCGTCGAATCCTGCTCATCTTGACGGCGGCGAGTGCAGTGCTTGCCGGTTTCGCGAACAGCGCATTCGCGGGCGACGTCGTGAGAAAAGACGAGCCAAGAGGAGAGGTCGGAAGCTGCGTCAATTACCCCGGGGTTCCCGCCGAAGATGGCGAGACAGCCGGAATGATATTCATTCCGGCAGGCACTTTCAGGATGGGTTCGGATCATCATCAGCCGGAAGAGCGGTTCACGCACATCGCGCGGGTTGATGCCTTCTGGATTGATCGTCATGAGGTGACCAACGCGCAGTTCAGGAAATTTGTCGATGCGACCGGTTACCGGACCCTGGCCCAACGTCCGGTCGATCCCAAGGCCCATCCTGACTGGCCGCAGGAGATGCTCGCTGCCGGCGCGATCGTGTTTGTGCCCCCGAAGGAGGCGAGAGGCAGAGACGGGCGATGGTGGCAATTTGTCGTCGGCGCAAACTGGCGTCAGCCCCGGGGCCCCGGCAGTTCTATTGCGGGTCGGGAAAACCACCCCGTCGTTCATATCGCTTATGAAGATGCACTCGCCTATGCGCGGTGGCTCGGTCGCAGCCTGCCTACGGAAGCGCAGTGGGAGTTCGCGGCGCGAGGAGGACGCGACGGCGAGGACGACTGGAGCAGTGCTTTCGATTCCGAAGGCAAGCCGATTGCGAATTCCTGGCAAGGCATTTTTCCCGTGCTGAACACCAACGAGGATGGCTATGCCGAAACCGCGCCGGTGGCGTGTTTTCCGCCAAATGGATACGGCCTGTACGACATGATCGGCAACGTGTGGGAGTGGACCAGCGATTGGTACAAGGCGGGGCATGCGAGAGAGACGGTCAGCAATCCAACAGGCCCCGAGTTGATCAGTCTTCGGTTGCCGCCGGATCAAGCGGCGAGCCGCGTCATCAAGGGCGGCTCATATTTGTGTGCCATGAACTATTGCTCGCGCTATCGGCCCGCCGCCAGACAGCCCCAGGAAAGCGACCTCGCCGCAGCGCATCTGGGCTTTCGCACCGTGCTCACCAAGCCGAGTCCTTGACGACTGCCATCTCGTCGCGTGACGACAAGGAGGGAGTCACGAACACTGCAAGTCGTGGTTTGAATTTCCGGCTTTGCTTTCTGGCCTCAGCGGCAGAACATTGGTCAGCTTCGTTGATCTTCCTGCATTCTGGTTCGAGTCCAACAGCTCTCGCTCCGTTTCGTTCGCGCCGTTTCTGGTGCGAAACTGGTGCGGGTGCTCCGAAACTGGCCAAATCGGCCATGATTGCTTTCACGATCGGCCCTTTGCGGTAATCCCGGCATGGGTCTGGCCCGATTTAATGGGCCTGGAGCCCGATTTAATCCGCCCATCCAGGCATGTGCCGGACAACCGCGTGCGCTTAATGAGCGTTTAACGCTTTTGCGCAACAGATAGATCACCAGCGCGGAATTAGTCCTAATTAACTGTGCGAACCGAGCTCCCGAGGGAGGGGAATCGGATGGGACTGCTTTTTGTTGGAGTGCTGGCAGGAGTCCTGATCGGCTTTGGCTGGTTCGCGCCTTCCCGAGGGTATTTCCTTGGCTGCGCATCGCCCCCCTGTTTCGACAGGGTTGAAGTCGCCCGACTCCCGCAGCCAACGCCGACGGCATTGGCGCCGGATCCTGCGATCGTCAAATCGAATTCTGCAACTCCGGGGAGGTCCGGCAAGAAATCATCTCCAAAGAAAAGCGGATCGGCCGATCTCGCCAAAGCGGCGTCCCCGCGGACGAGGATCAGCGTCCCGGCATCCGAACGGCCCGCGGAAGTATCAGATCCTGTCCTGGACAAGGCGAAGGTCACCATCGCGACGAAGATGGAGGATCCAGGATCGGCCGAATTCACCGATATGAAGCGCACAATGCGAAAGAACACGCTTGGACGCCCCGTGGATACGATTTGCGGGCGTGTAAAAGGAAGAAGCGCATCAGGCGGCGAGACCGGAGAGAGACCGTTTCTTTATCTCGTGAAGGAGGATGAAGCATATGTCGTCGACGGCAAGGCGGGGTCGGCGGCGTCAACGGCGTATCGAAATATCTGCAACTAGGGAATGCGTCGACTGCGTCACCGCGCAGTACGCGCCCAAATGATTTGAGCGGAAAGAATTTCCACCCAGGCGCCGGTGATCCCGCAGTGGATCCGGCACTAGCGGCGCCGCTCTCGTGATGATGCATTCAGGATGAGTGCAGCAGCAGGGGAGACGCAATACGGAATGGGAATATCTCGGAAGTTTCTTTTCAGCTCGAGGAAATCATGGACGACATAACCAACGCCTCAAAGCGGCTCGATGCATCGCTTCACTTGCCGGTTCTGGTGATCGTCGAACCGCTCCTGTTGCCTCGCACGTGTATTCTGACCGTCCTCAGGCGGGAATTGGCGGAAGTCGAGATTCTCGACATGGCAACGGTCGACAGCCTGGACTGCACGTCAACCCGCGATGTTCGTCTGGTGGTGCTGAGCATCGCAGACAAGCCGATCGACGATCCCTCGGTTGAGGACAATCTCGCCTTCGTTGCGGAGTGTTGTCCCAATGCCGCCGTTGCAGTCCTGTCAAATCATGACGACGAGCCGACCGTGCAGGCCGCGATGCAGCGGGGCGTGCGCGGCTTTCTTTCTACCTCGCTACCGATCGAGATCGCCATAGCTGGCCTGCGCCTTGTCCTCGTCGGCGGCGTCTACAGGCCGTTGCCGGTGGCCGGGATGAACAGGATACCGGATTTCGAGCCGCCGGATGCGCGCGGGCTTGCGCCCGCATATCTGATGAACGAGGGAGCCAGAGTTGCCATCGACAGGAGCGTGACCGATCTCACGCCTCGTGAGCTACAGGTTCTGGCGGAGTTGGAGCTCGGCCTGCCCAACAAGCTGATTGCCGCCAAATTGAATCTCTCGGAAAGCACAGTCAAAATGCACATTCAGCATATCATGAGGAAATGTGCCGCGCACAATCGCACGGAAGCCGTCCTCCGCTGGCGCGGCCGATTGCCCGCGCAGAGTCGCGATCACGAGCCCGGCGTAGCTCCAATGCCGGAGACCTAGTCAGCTCGACCAGGTTCAATCCTCTCTGAATGCACCGCGGAAGCTGTCGAGCAGGGGCCTGAGCGCGTAGAGAGCTACGGTACCGCGCCCTGTCGTGATGAACACTTGAACCGGCATGCCGGGGACGATCTGGATGTCGTTTGCCACGATCTGCGTGTCGTCGATCCGGATCCTGGTCGCGTAGTATGGCTGGTCGGTACGCTTGTCGAGGAGCCGGTCTGCGGATACGTGCACGACGGTTCCCTTCAGGCGAGGCACGCGACGCTGATTGTAAGGTACGAGGTGAACCTCGGCATTGAGGCCGGGATGAACCACATCGATGTCCTCGGGCCTCAGGCGCGCGGTCACGATGAGGCGGTCTTGCCGGGGCACCAGGTCCATGAGCGGAGCACCCGCTCCGATGACGCCGCCGGCTGTATGAATCCGCAAATCGGTTATCACACCGTCCTCGGGCGCCTTGACCTCCGTTCGCGATAGCTGATCCCTGGCCGCAAGCAACCGCTCGCGGAGCTGGAATATCTGGTTCTGTGCTTCACGAAGCGACTGTGCGATCTCGTTCTGCCTCTCGCTCTCGAGCTTGAACAATGTGGCCTGCTGTTCGCTGATGACCTGCCCGGCGCGGGAGATCTGCGCGGCGATCTCGCCGCGGCGGCCCTCGACGTCGGCCAGCTCCCGCTGCAGGTTCAGAAGCCGCGGCCGCCGTTCGAGCCCCTTGTTGACGAGGGTCGCGACCATATCCAGTTCCTCCCGGACGATGTTGACCCGCTGCCCGGTGGCGCTCTCCTGAGCCGTGAGACCTTCGATCTCCTTCTCGACTTGACGCCTTCGTTCGCGAATGACCGCAAGCTGCGACTCGTGAACCTGCAGGCGTGACTGAAAGATGAACTGCTGCGCCGACACCGCAGCGGCGGCCACTCCGTTCTGCTTGCTGTCCTGTTCCAGCGCGTCGGGGATCGCGATCCTCTCAAATCTCTGCTGCTCGGCTTGAAGCCGTGCGGCACGAGCGACTGCATCCCACAATTGGCCTTGAAGGCTTTGCATCTCCGAGCCGGCCCGGGTGTCGTCCAGCGCGATCAGCGTTTGGCCGCTTCGCACGATATCGCCATCCGAAACCAGGATCTTTTTGACGATACCGCCTTCCAGATGCTGAATCGTCTTGCGGCTCGATTCCGATTCCACGACGCCGGACGCGATCGCGGCGCTCTCGAGAGGCGCGAGGCTCGCCCATGTCCCGAGCCCCAGCATGAAGCAGAGCACCAGCAGATTGCCCGCGACGGTGATACCGCGAAGCCTTCCGCGTGGAGAGGTCGGCGTGGGCGTCGAGCACCATGGAAATTCCAGAGGCTCGAAATCGTCGATTGCGGTCACGACGCCAAATCGTCGGGCGGGCGGGGGGCTCGCCGGCGCTCGCATGAGCCGGTCCCAGATCATGGGAAGTCTCGAGACGGCGGGAAGCATTCGGATGGTGAGAGAGTTCCAGATCATGGCGCTATCTGCGAAGTAACCTGGGGTCGGCTCAGGTGCCGTTCAAAGATGTCCTCGCTGTCGCCGAACGCGGCGACCGCACCGTCTTCCATGATGGCAATCTTGTCCGTGGCGGCGAGGAGACCCATTCTGTGCGTGACCACGACCAGGATGACGCCTGCGAGCTTCATGCGCTCGATGGCATCCAGCAGCATTCGCTCGCCGCCGTAGTCGAGGCTGGCGTTAGGTTCGTCGAGAACGACGAGGCGTGGAGTACCGAAAAAGGCGCGGGCAAGACCGAGGCGCTGCCTATAGCCGCGCGAGAAGGTCGTTTCACTTTGAACCACCGTGTCGTAACCCAGCGGCAGGCGCATGATCGCCCCATGGATTCCGACGAGCTTGGCCGCTTCGACGACCTTCCGCCGGTCGGCATCTTCAAGGCGTGCAATGATGTCGTTGATGGTGTCGCCGAGCAGGTTGATGTCCTGGGGGAGATATCCGAGGCGGTCGCCGTTTCGGCCCTCGCGAAGCAGCGAGACGTCGGTATTGTCGAGGAAGACGCGGCCATATGTCGGCATCGACAGCCCGGCGATCACCTGGCCGAGCAAGGACTTGCCCGACCCGGACGGACCGATAATGCCAAGGCATTCTCCGGGCATGAGGCTGAACGAGACGCCGTTCAGCAGAAGATGGTCGGTCCCCGCAAGCCTCACGCTGACATTGTCGACGACGAGGCCGCTTGGCGCCTGCGGCGGGAAAACTCCCGCGCTCTCTTGCCGGGCGACGGGGAATGCGGCGAGAATTGCGCCGAGCCTCTGACAGGCGCTCATGGCCGTCACGAGTGATTTCCAGCCTGCGATCGCACTTTCGACCGGCGCGAGCGCCCGGCTGAACATCAGCGTGGCAGCAAAGATGATTGCCGGACTCTTCCCGTGATCGAGGACGAGCCACGCGGCAGCCCCCATGATCAAGACCTGCGACAGCGCGCGGACCGGTTTGGCGGCCAGGGAGACGATCTCGCCTCGCCGCAGTGCCACATCGTGCTCGCTGCGCGCTTGCTGCGCGTCACGGTGGATCATGCGCGCAGCGCTATCGAACATTCCCATGGCGCGGATCATGTGGATGTTGCCCGCGGCAGTCTGGAGGCGACCGCAGCTTCTGGACAGCGCGGCGCTGGATCTGAGCAGAACGTCTTCCGTGACCAGCTCTCCGGCGACCGTGAGTGCGAACAGGAGAGCGACGCAGCAGGCGCCCACCACGCCAAGCAGCGGATGGATCAGAACGAGGACAAGGAGGAACAAGGGCGCCCAGAGCGCGTCGAACAGCATCGTACATGCGCCGGACTCGACGAACTGGCGCAGCACGGTGAGATCCCGATATGCGCCCGACGCTTGCGTCCAATCGCCGCGAAACGCCGATTCCAGGCCGGCCGAAAGCACGCAAGGACGAAGGCGATCGTCGAGCCAGGCGCCGAGGCGTCCAAGGACGGCGCGCCGCAATGCATCGAACACACCGCCGACGACCACTGTGATCGCGACAATGAGCGTGAGCAGGAGCAACGTGTCGCCGCTCCGGCTCGACAACACCCGGTCGTAGATCTGAAGAAGATAGATGGAGGGCGCAAACAGAAGCAGGTTGTAGCTGCAGCTATATGCGAATACGAGACCTAGCGGTCCCACGCAGGACCGGAGTGCTGCGTGCAGTGGCGTCCGGATCTGCGGCAGGATGGGCAACCGAAGGGGCGGCATCAGCATGATCGTCACCGCCTGAAATCGAGGTCCGGTGCACCTGACCGATGGCCAAACTCGTCTGCCAACGGTATCGGCGGGGTATTGGCTCGAACTTCAGGACCGGTGGCGGAAGCCACCGGTCCTTCCAGTCGGACGAGCGGCTGGTCAGAGCGTATCGAGATGGAAGGTCACTCCGCCACCCCATGCGAAGTTGCCGTCCCCGCCATCGCCGCCGATGCCGGCCACGACTTCCTGGTGCTGGTCCACCTCGACCTTGTTGATCTGGGTGGCATCCGTATTGGCGTAGACCTTGGAGGTATCATAGCCGCTGTAGGATTTCTGGCTTCCGTTCGACTCGGCGTCTCCGCCTTCGGCCTTGGAGAACACCGAGGCCTTGGCGTTTGCGCCGCCGGCATCCCAATCCGCCGTCTGTTTGACGTGATCGCCGGTGCTCACGTGCACGTCGGCGCCTTCCGCCTTGTTGGTCGGATCGTAGTTGACAGTCGGCTTGCTGATGATGGCTCCCTTGAAAGTACCATCGCCGCCATTTCCGGCACTTTGACCACCGGTGTCGATTGATTTGACTTTGATCGTATCCGAGATGTTGATTGCCTTGGGCATCATTTGAGGCCTCCGTCGTTTTGTTGGCTGTCGTGCAACATCCATCCCGATCAGGCGGACGCGCACGGCAAGTCTGATCCGCCCGTGCGCGAGCGCGATAGATGTCAAATCGGGCACCATCGGGTTTGGTGGGCTGACGTACGAAAGTACGACATTTCCTCAGGGGAAGGCGCCGCTGCGCGGGCTTTGCATGCGAAGAGTGGCGACGGCGCGTGCCGCGATGCGATCGGCCATGCGAGCGATGGGACGTTTCGCTATGCCACCAGGTGAAGATCCGACAAGAGATGCGCGGCATCGCCACCCAGCGCGAGATTGCCGTGGCCGCCGTCCCCGCCAACTCCGGCGATCTGGACCGCACTCTGGTCGATGTGCACGTTGTTGACCTGATCGGCCACGGCCGTCGAATGTGGACCTGCGATCGCTATGTTGATAGGTGCATAGACCGCGACGCTGACGTCGATCAGACTGCCCGCAAAATAACCGTTGCCGCCATTGCCTGCGCTGTTCGAACCGGTCGCGATCGTATCGGAGCCGCCCCACAGATTATGGGAGAGAAGGCTCGCATGGCCGCCCGCTGCGGCGTTGTCGTTGCCGCCGTGGCCGCCAACGCCAGCGATCTGAACCGCAGATTGATCCACGGAGACATCATTTATCTGGACCGCGTAAGCGCTGGAGCCATAGCCCGCGATTGCGATGTTGATCGGGCTGTACACGACAAACGAGGTATGGACGAGTTCCCCGTAGAACACGCCGTAACCGCCATTGCCGGCCTGGTTTCCGCCCGTTTGAACGTCAAAGATGCCCCCTCCGTTGCTTGATCCCCAACCGGGGTCGAGCGTGATGACGCTGCCGCCGGCGGCCACATTGCCATGTCCGCCGCTTCCGCCAACGCCCGCGATCTGAGTGGCCGATTGATCGATGTCGACCGTGTTCGATTGACTTGCATGCGCAGTGCCGCCCGAGCCCGCTATCGCAATATTGATCGGATGATAGATCACCACGGGAGCGTCCACGATCGCACCCGAGAAATAGCCGCTGCCGCCGTTGCCGGCGCTGTTGTCGCCGCTCGCGATCACGCCGGAGCCTGAAAACGTATTGACGCTCCCACCCGCCGCAATGTTGTCATTGCCGCCATGGCCGCCGACGCCGGCCATCTGAAAAGCGGATTGATCGACATTCAAATCGTTGGACTGGTTGGCCAGGGCGACCGAGCCGTACCCCATGCTCACCGAGATGTTGATCGGTTCGTAGATCAACAGGGACGCGTGAATGATACCTCCGTAAAAGTGGCCATCCCCGCCGTTGCCGGCCGTGTTCGCCCCACTCTCGACCGAAGCAATGCCCATCCCGGAATAGGGTGCGCCGACAGCAGGCTTCGTGGACGAAACATCCAGGCCCGCCGCAGCGTGGTTGCCGGCGTGGCCGCCCATGTCGGCCCCCGATGTGGGATGTTTGGATTGAACCGGGTCGGAGTCTTTATGCTGGGCATTCGCGTTCGCGAAGTACGCTCCAGCCGGGCCGGGACCATAGACCAGGGCGCCACCGCCGATCGCGTCAGCCACGATTGGAGCACTCGGCCCAGGGCCTGGTTCGCCATCGTACCCATCGTGGTGATGAGAGGCGTGATGTAGCCGGATTCCATCCGACATCCGCGAAAAATCCATCGTAGCCTCCCTCATCGCATTCGCTCCGCGCGGTCGGACAGGTTCTGCACTCCGGACAGAATGTCGTCCTGGGAAGGTCGAATGCCCAGTCGTCAGTTCGGATATAGCGCTTCGTCTGGCACACGTAACATCGGCTACGTCCGTTTGAGTGCGGTTACAGCCTTTGCATCAATCCCCTCTGCGCGCACAGGACGTCTGTGGCGCCAAAACCTGCGAACGGCGCGTGCATTCGCGCGCGGCCCGCCAGATGGGCGCCCCTCCTTCTGCGTCGACCGCACGACTGCAGAACTGGCGCGGCATTCGTGCCTGTATCTCGCCTGTAGCCGAAATGAATCCACCGCGTTGCCCGATTTAAGTCGTATTGCGACCTAGGTCGCGGCCAAAGCTCGTGTCCGGCCAGGGGCGCAACACCGGGGGTTTTCATGTCCGGTCATTTGCGATTTTGTTTCGCCGCTTTTGGACTTCTTGCAGGTCTCTCGACGTCGTCTGCGTCTGCGAACCCATTTTCCGCATTCTTCAATACCGAACCCGCGCCAGCCGCTGCGCCCGCGCCCGCGCCCGCTTCAGCGGAAGTGGAGTGCTTGTCGCGGCCCGGCAGGTCGACCGCCGACGGCCAGCGCTGGGTCTATCGGGTGGAAGGCCGGCGCAGATGCTGGTTCCAGGTCGCCGAAGGGACAGAGACGGCGAAGAAGCTGGTTCGGCATCGCGCCGCCAGACATCGTGTCGCCAGGGCCGAAGAGAACAAGTCCGCAGCGCGCAAGCGGAAGGCGGTGGTGGATGCGCGCGCGGAGCTGCAGCGCTCCGCACCTGAGGATACGTCTCGGCCGAGCCCGTCCGCGCCCGTGCAGGTGGTTGATGCCGGTCCCGTCCTTGCGACCGGGACCGCGACCCGTGTGTCGCCGGCCCCCCTTTCCAAACGCGCGAACGACCGGCTCACGGCTGACGAGATCACGCCGCGCCAAGTCGACCGCCAGGTCGACGTCGAGGCGCTCCTGGCGGCCGCGCCGGCCGCCAGTGACGCGCCGCTCGCCCTTGCCACCGCCGAGGCGGGCGATGACGGGTGGGGCTGGACCTGGCTTGGCATGCTGCTGATGGCTTTGGGGCTTTTCTCCGTCTTGAGCGGGAGTCGAACCATTCGGGAGGCCATCTTTCGCTTGCCAGGGGCTGCTGCTGGCCAAAACGCGACCTCGCGGGGAGGTGGGGCAAAGCGGCCATTCGGCCTGAACCGCACGTCTCGGATCGGCTCGGCGGCGACCTGAACGGCTGGGACGACCTTTGATTTAGCTCAAGCTTTCCGAACAGGAGTCAGGGCCCGATCTTGGGTCGGGCTCGTCCGCGACGGCCGAGCAGGGTGCGCCGGCAGGTTACCGCGGTGTTTTGTCACATTTTGTGATTGAACATTAACAAATTAAATGAATTTAAATTTTAAATGGAGTAAGTTAATTCAGTAACCAGGAGCTGTCCCATGCCCGTTTCCCGTGAGGATGACGACCGCCGCGAGTTCTTGAAGACATGCGGCAAGTTCGCGGCCGTGACGCCTCCCGCGGTGACTTTGCTCTTGTCGACGTCATTGACATCGGCAGCCATCGCACATTCTGGCGGACGAGACGCAAGAGGGTATGGCGGCGGCAGCGGGCGTGATGGTTCGGTCTTCGACAACGGCCGAGACGGCTCGACCAAGGAGCATTCGTCAGGCGGCGGTGGAGGTGGCTCCGGTGGCGGCGGCGGGGAGCCGGGTCGAAAGGGGTCGAAAGTCGCGCATTCCGGAGATGAAAGCTCCGGATCTGGAGGCGGCCGCGCTAACGAGTCCTCCTCGGGCCCTGGCGGCCAGGACGGAGATGACAAGAAGCACCGGAAGCACGACGACAAATAAGCCACCCGGCTCCGGTTTTTTCATCTCATGTTCCGATAACCCATCGCGGGAGCTGGCGAGCTATTCCTGTGGAAATCCGGCCGGACGTCAGCCCCGCGCTTGCTGCAGGCAAAGCAAACGAACCGGGGCTCGATGTCGGACAGCCGCATATCGTCGAGCCAGCGATCCGCCAGGATCGCGGTCGCAGAGCCTGTACGCCATCTACATGAAATTGAAATAGGCAGTCGTCCGCGAATATGCGAATCTGGCGGCGTTTTCATAGCGTCTCGGAGCCGAGGGAGGGACCGATGCGCATTGCATTGCCGTATCTGGGAATTGGGATCTGCTTGTCTCTGGCGACCTGGTTGGCATTGGGCCTTGCACTCTAGCGGCGGTTTGTGGTTTTCCGCCGCGAATCAGTATCAGACATAGTTTCGGCCAGACCTCACGGGCCAAAGGGGAATGGTCAGGCCCGACGCGCGCCGTCCGGACACGATGTCGCGTCGGGCCAGCCACTCATTTGGTGCGCGCGCGGCGGGCGAGGCAAGGCCCATCATGGTTCGGGGGGATCATGCATCGTGAGCAGTTTGAGCAGATGTCAATTGATGAATTGTGGGCCCTTCACACTCTCGTCGATAGCATTCTCGCCGCGAGGCTCCTTGCCAAAAAGAACGAACTAGAAAGGCGTCTGCGGCTTCTCGACCAAAAGGAGGATCCGGAACCGGATTGAGGCTGCCACCTCCATTATGTACTGGACGGGGATATCGCTTCTACCGTGCGTGTGAGTCATTTCACATCTTGGACATGAACCTGGGCTATACCGGCAGGCGACGCCCTTTTTTATCCTGTTTTTTTAGTCCTAGTTTGAGGGACGCGTAATGAGTAGTCGTGGTCAGGTCTGCGACCGCATGGTGGTTCTGCGCCAACGTGTCTGGTCTCTCACCTCTCAACTGGCAGAGCTTCGAAACCTCCGCATCCGGGTATCCAAAGCGGAGGAACGAAGAGCCGGTAGACGCTCGAAAGCCACACCTGTTGGGACGACGCCGCGCCGAGGCAGGCGATCGCGATGAGTTCAAGGGGATAACCCTGTGGGTTGCCTCGCTCGGTCTGCCTTCGCCCTTTGAGCTCCGGCGCGGCAACCCTCGTTTGTTTCGCACTTTGCAAGGACGGCAAAACTCGGACGCTACGGCCGCAACCTGACGTTATCCGTTGCTGAGGGGGCGCCTTCGTTGTCCATAGGCCAGAGGTTGCGCGGGCGATGTCGATATCTCAGTTCTTTCCAGTTCATGCTGGCTCCGCCGGGTGAATCGACGAACAGCACCTTGGCGGCGGAGGGCGCATAGGCCGCATAGAAGTGGTTCGCCGATTTCACCACGACGATTTTTCGAGACCTCCAGTCGAGCCCCATCGGAGTGAAGAGGTCGCCGAGCGCCTGGATGCGCCTTTCAACCAGCACGATCTCGATTCCGGCGACGTCGATCCGGACCCCGCGGCCCATCGGCGTGCCCAAGCCAGAACCGAAGCAGTTCAGCATGTCCGGCGCCGGCGCACAGTTGAGCACACGGGCCTCGACGTCCAGCGGCTGGCCCGATGCCGGCGAATGCTTTCCGCCGATACGCAGCGGGAGCCTGGCGCCGACGCCTGCCGAATAGCAGATCGCGAGAGCTCCGGGATCGTAGAAGGGTCCGATACAGGCCTCCGCGATGCCACGTCTCAGCATCGCCTCGAGGACGAATGTCGAATCGCCGGCCGCCCCGCCGCCGGTGTTATCAGCGACATCGGCGAGCACGATCGGATGCGTTGAGCTCCGTGTTGCCTCGTTCAGTGCGGTCTCAATGTCCAGATACTCCGAGAAGCACCGATCGCGAATGGCGAAGAGTTCATCGCGGAGCTGCGCGGCCAGTGCGTCGCCCTGGCTCTTTCGTCCGTCCGTGATGACCAGCATCTTCGATCCGAGCTCGGAGCAGTCGCCCCAGGCGAAGCCGTGGACGAATGAAATCGACAGGACGCCGTCCATGCCTTCGAGCTCCTTCATGCGAGCAACGAACGAGCGCATCGGCTCGCGGAGCGTCATGAACTGCGCGATCATGTTGCAGGGGAGGATGGACATGACCGGCTTGATCTCTCTGCGCGCCGCGCGGAGGCAGAGATCGACCAGTTCCCGGGCACGATCGAGGATATCGAGGTGAGGATAGTCCTTGAAGAAGATCAGGATATCGGCGTTCTCGTACTTCTTGCGCGACAGGAAGCCATGCAGGTCGAGTTCGACGCCGATGATCACGTCGGGTCCCACGATGCGGCGGACTTCGGCGATGAGGTCGCCTTCGGCATCTTCGTAGCCGTCGGCGATCATCGCTCCGTGCATGGCGAGTGCGACGACATCCACCGGCATCGCGGCGCGCAGATCCTCCAGCAGGCGGTCCCGCAGCGTCTCATAGGCAGTCCTGGTCGTCATGCCGTTGGGCTCGGCGAAGCCGCCTCGCCCCTGCACGATGTCCAGGGGCTCGACCAGCGCGCGCTCCCGAAGCGCGCGAAGCACCATGCCGAACAGATGGTACTCGAAAGGCTTGCCGTCGCTTGCCGGCAGCTCGTTGGGCATGAACTGGTCGATCGAGGTCGGAAGCGGCGAGAAAGTGTTTGTTTCCGTCCCGAACAGGGCAGTGAATATTCGCATGGTCATCACCGACGACTTTAGGAGAGGCCGAGAATGCTGATCGATCGGGGAGTTGGAAGCCGTCTGCTGCCAACTCCCGTGGATGTGCTTCGACGCTTCGGACTATGCCTCCGCGCCTGCTTCGGCCTTGGCCTGAATCTTGGCCTGAAACTGGGTCGCATCCGCGGGCGCGGGACGCAGCGCGACCAGCATCACGAACCCCGCCAGGGCGAAGAGCCCCGCGACGAAGTACATCGACATTGCGACGTCGCCGGTGCGGCTGTTGATCTGCGCCATCATGATCGGGCTCACGACGCCTCCCAATAGTGCGAGGCTGTTGATGAAGGCGATCCCCGTGGCGGCGACAGGCTTGGCCAGGTATTCGGTGACGACGGTCAGGAACAGGGGCAACGCGGACGCGAGACCGAGCATGGTCACGCAGAGGCCGGCGAGGGAGCCCACGAAATTGCCCTGCGTGAGGATGCAGATTCCGAGCCCCGCCGCTGCGACAAAGGTGCTTGCGGCGTAGTGCCAGCGGCGTTCGCGTGTCCGATCGGAATGCCGGCCCACGAGGATCATCGCGGTAATGCCGACGGCTTGCGGAATTGCCGCGCAAACTCCCACCAGAAGCAGGTCCTCGACGCCCCAGGCCTTGATCAGGCTGGGGATCCAGAACACCAGCGCATAGTTTCCCGCAATGAGGAGAAAATCCGACAGCGCGAGCGCATAGACGCGCCAGTCGCGGAATAGCATCTTGAGCGCACCGCTCGAAGCCGTCGTGGTCGGCCGGTGATATTCGATGTCCGCCTTGAGCCGCTGCTTCTCCTCGCTCGTCAGCCAATGGGCATCCTCCGGGCGATCCTGCAGCCAGAGATAGGCGGTGATGCCCAGCAGGCTGGCGGGCAGGCCCTGCGTCAGGAACAGCCATTGCCAGCCTGACAGGCCGCCGACGCCGTTCAAATATTTCATGATGGCGCCGGACGTCGGTCCCGCGAAGACGCCGGCGCCGACCACGGCGGCCATGAGGATCGCCAGCACCTGTCCGCGGCGGGGCTCGGGATACCAGTAGGTCAGATAGAGAACGACACCGGGCAGAAAGCCCGCTTCGAAAACGCCGAGCAGGAAACGCATGACGTAGAACTGCATGGGAGTCTGCACGAACATCATGCCGGCCGCGACGAGGCCCCATATGAACATGATGCGCAACAGAGTCTTGCGGGCGCCGATCCTCTGCATCAGCATATTGCTGGGCACCTCGAACATGACGTACCCGACGAAGAAGAGCCCGGCTCCGAAACCGTACACGGCGTCGTCGAACGCCGGAAGCTCGGTCATCTGGAGCTTGGCATAGCCTATGTTGACACGATCGATGTAGGCGACCATGTAGGACACGAGCAGCAGGGGAAGAAGTCGCCACCCCACCTTCTTGTACAATGCGTCGTTCGAGGGATGCGTGGCTTGCGAGGGATGCGTGGCGTGGAAAGCACTTGAAAGAGATTGCTTGGTCATGGCGCGCCCTGATCCTTGATCGGAAGTATCAGATACTGAGCAGGGGTTTCGGCGCGCGCAATTTTGCAAGTGGTTGACGAATGGTGCAACCTGACGCGACCAATGCGCCAATTGGCAAGAGACGGGGTCGGGGCATCAGATGCACACCAATGCGAACTTTCCTGGCAATCTGAAGTTGCTCTGCAACCACTACCGATCCATTGCCGAGGTCTGTCGCCGGCTCAAGATCAACCGCGCGCAGTTCAACAAATATCTCAGCGGCCAGACCGCGCCGACCGCTCATAATCTCAAACGCATCTGCGATTTCTTCGGGATCGACGAGAGCGAAATCGCGCGGCCCCATGACGAGTTCGCCCGGATCATCGGCGTGCGTCCCGGCCCTGCGAGCCAGGCCGCCCTGGCTGCGCCGCCGCTCAAGCATATGGAGGAGTTGCGACGGCGCTCGTCGGACGCATTGAAGAAGTATGTGGGGTACTACTTCGAATACTACCATTCCATGTCTTCGCCCGGGCGCATCTTGCGCTCGCTGGTGCATCTGCACGAAGAGGGCGGATCCGTCGTCTGCGAGCGGATCGAAAGATTGCAGGATCCCAGCGCGCCAACCCGGCACGTGCAGTGCCGCTATCTGGGCACGGCGTTCTACCTGCAGGAGCGCATCTTCGTGCTCGACTACGAATCGCTGACATCAAACGAAATCACCCAGACGGTCCTGATTCCGAGCTTCAAGAACCGGATTGTCCGCTTGAACGGGTTGAAGCTCGGCGTCAGCGCGGCCGATCAGCGCGCGCCATGTTGTACCCGCGTGGTGTGGGAGTATTTGGGAGCGCAGGTCCCCCGCATCAGATGCTACCGCCAACTTGGTCTGTTCGCACCCGATGATGACCGGATCAATGCGGATATCAGGCAACGTCTGCAGCAAACCCGGTTCGACCAGGGTCTGTTCTTCGTGCCCTAGAGCATGATCCGGAAAAGTGCGCAGCGGTTTTCCGAAAAGATCATGCTCAAACAAAGAGCTAAAGCGCGATGATGAATCAACCTAAAGCCATCGCGCTTTAGAGGCTCCTCCGTTCCGAGCGACAGCTTGCATCAGGTACCCTGGGCAACTCGCGCCACTGCGGAACGACTTGCGAAATTGCACGGCGTTTGAGCGCGCGGCAAAACCAGCCGCGTCCTTAACGGTGCCGGTCGTCATGAATTCATTCAGCTCGCAGAATCCGGATCCTCATCTCGAGGACTCGAACATCGCTCTCGCGGGCTATGTCGCCAGACCCCGCATTGGGATCATCACCGGTTCTGGGCCCGAAGCCGGGGTCGATCTATGGACCAAGGTGCTCCGCGAGAATCGCCGCCGGATGGGTTCGCAATTTCGTCACGACACCGATGCGCCGGCGGTCGATATCATCTCCGATCCGGCGCTCGGCCTGTCCATGGAGCTCGATCGCACCGAAGCGGAGGTGTGGACCGCGTTGCGGGCGGATGCCGAGGCGCTCGATGGACGGGTCGCCGCCTATGCCATCGCCTGCAATACGCTGAACGTGTTCGCGCCGCGCCTGAACGAGCTCGGCCTGACCGCGCGCCTGATTTCGTTCGTGGACGTGCTCGGCGCCTACCTCCGGCAACGCGGCGAGACGCAGGTGTGCTTGCTGGGCGCGCGCACGGTCGCCGAGCTCGGAGCGTGGTCGCCCTATCGGTCCTTGCGCAGCGTGGTTGATTTCGAGCCGCTGGATGAGGACGGGCGCATGGCGCTCCACCAGCTGATCTACGACGTCAAGCAGTACGGCGCCGAACATCCTGATTTGCGCGACCGGTTTGCGCGCCTGCTCGCGCGGGTCCGGTCGGAAACCGTGCTGCTCGCCTGTACCGAACTGCCGCTGATCGCAGACGTCGAGACCACCAAGCACCTGGTCGACGTGACCCAGCTCGTCGCGGAGGCGCTGGTGGATTGCACCGTACCTGCGGCGACGTCGGACGGCCCATGAAGCCGAGTGGCAAGCTTAGGATTGGCAAGCTCGGCGTCGTGATCACCGGGGGCACGATCGGAATGCACCCCGGCGACGCCGGACTGGCGCCGGCGTGCGGCCTCGAGACCCACCTGCGCGAGGCGTTGCGCGCGCGGGGGCGGCATGATGTCGGACCTTTCGTCGAGCTCGCGCCGCTGATCGATAGCGCCAATGCGGGGCCTGATTTCTGGGTGCGGGTTGCGACCGCGGTGGTATCGCTCGTCGAGGATGCCGATTGCAGCGGCGTCTTGATTCTCCATGGTACCGATACGATGGCCTATACGGCGGCCGGCCTTGCTTTCCTTCTGTTCGGTTTGCCCGTGCCGGTCGTGCTGACGGGCGCGATGCACCCGATCGGGCACGCTGGCAGCGACGGTTGGGACAATGTCTCGGGCGCGTTGGACCTGCTGACGAGCGACCCGGCGGCGGGCACCTATGTCTACTTTGCAGGCCAGCAGATCCCGGCTGTCCACTGCAGCAAGTGGCGGACGCAGGCGGCCGATGCATTCACGCGGACCCAGCGGCCGACCATCGATCTGTCCGCGCCCGCTTTCCCGCCCTGGAGCTATCGCAAGCTGGTCGCGCCGGCTCGCGTCGCCGTGCTGTCGCTTCACCCTGGCTTCGAGCCGGCGGCGCTCGAGGCGCTCGTGGCTGCCGGCGTGCCGGGTTGTGTGCTCGAATGTTACGGTTCGGGAACGGCTCCGGTCGCTGACGCGCGCTTCATCGCCGCGCTCGAATTGGCGCGCTCCCGAAATATGGTCGTGGTGGCGATCAGCCAGTGCCCCGAGGGTGCGGTGGCGTTCGGCCACTATGCGACGGATCACCGGCTGAAGACGGTCGGGGTCGTGAGCGGGGGCGGCATGACGCGCGAGGTCGCGCTGGCAAAACTCGGTATCCTGCTAGGCTCCGGGCTGTCCGCCGCGGCCTGTCGGGACTGGATGCGCGTGAGCGTCTTCGGGGAGTTGTAGCTGTTCGGGTTTGGGCTGACGCCGGCGAGCGCGAGGCTCGACGTTTCCTTACGATGCGATATGAGCGCATATGTCCGGCAGCAAGCCGCCGGGTCCTATTCGCCTGCAGGAGGCCGCGTCTTGCGCGGCGGTACGCCAAAGCGCTTCTTGTAGTTGACCGAGAAATGCGACTGGCTGGCAAATCCGGAGCGATAGGCGACCTCGCCGAGATTGATCGTGCCGCGCTGGCCGCTGGCGAGAATCATCAGATGCGCCTGCTGCAGCCGCTCCTCCTGCAGCACCTGTCCGAACGTCGTGCCCTGATACTGGAAGATCTTGTGCAGGTAGCGCACCGAAATGCGGTGCTCGGCCGCCGCGCGCTCCGGCGTCAGCGCGTGGTCGGCGAGATTGCGGCGGATATAGGCGCTGATCCGGTTGAACAGCGAGGTGCCCAGTGTCTCGCGGATCAGCGCGCTGTTATCGCGCTGGTCGCGGCACTCGATCATCAGGCAGAGCATGTCGATGATGCAGTCCTCGATCCGTGCGCTGTGCTCTGACGGCTGCATCTTCAGCACCTGCTCGCCGAGCGTGGTGATCGCCGGCACCAGCAATGGATTGGTGAAATCGGCGGTGGCGCAGAGATTGTCGATGCCGGCGACCCGGCCGGCCAGGCGCTCGCGGTCGATCTTGATCGTGATGTTCTCCGAGGCGTCGGGCACGTCGATCACATAGGCCTCGGCGGCATTGACCAGGAACACGCTGCCCGGCAGCACCAAGCCTTCGCGGCCGCGTTGCTGGAAGCGCATGGCGTGTCGGGTCGGAAACAGGAAGACGAAATCCTCGGTCTTGTCGGCCTTCGCCGCCTCCTTGCGCCGGATCACGCGCTGGGCATCGGCGCGAAAATTCGAGACGCCCATGATGTCCGACTGCCAGTCGATCAGCTCCCCGCGAAGGCGATCGGTGTGAGCGGACTGGATATCCAGACGGTAGTACACCTCGGCCATAGCTTGCCGCCAGGCCTCGATGCTGCCCTGTCCGTCGATTCCGGCCGTTGAATATGAGTTGCTCTGCGTCATGGCGCCCAGCTCAATGGTTCACTTCACGAAACGCAATCCCATTCCTTCATTCAAGAAGCGTACCAGTGCCGCCGTCACCACCCAAGCCTGTCCCGGCCCCGGTGCGCTCTGGAAGAAAACACAGTGCGCTCGCCGAAAAGACGGGCGTACCGCTGCCGACCTAACCTCTCGCTGCATCGCAACCGTAGTGGCCGCAGCAGGAGGGGGTTCTAGATGACCACGACATTCACGCGCAGGCGAGTCCTGAAAGCAGTGCCTGCCGCCGCCGCGGCCGCAACGCTGCCGGCCCCGTTTATCTCCGGCGCCGCCCGGGCCGCCGGCGATCCGATCCTGATCGGCGTGCCGACGGCGCAGACCGCCCAGGCCGGCGTCGCCGACCACCAAGACTATCTCAACGGCACAACGCTCGCCATCGAGGAGATCAATGCCGCCGGTGGCGTGCTCGGCAGGCCGCTCAAAACCGTCGTGGTCGACATCGACCCGCTGTCGCCGGAGAGCGGGCAGGTCGCGATCAACAAGCTGATCGATGCCAAGGTGCACGCGATGTCCTGCGCCTTCGTCTTCACGCCGGTGCCGGTCGCGGACGTCTCGGCGCGCTACAAGGCGCCGTTTCTGTGGGGCCTGACCCAGCGCAACTTCACCGACATACTAGCCAAGAGCCCGGAGAAATACGGCCACATCTTCCAGACCGATCCGTCGGAAGTGCACTATGGCTACACATTCCCCGTGTTCCTGAAGGCGATGCGCGACCAGGGTGTCTGGAAGCCGATCAACAACGGCGTCCACATCGTCCAGGAGCAGATCGCCTACAACCAGACTATCTCGAAAGCGCTGCAGTCGGCGCTGCCGAAGAGCGAGTTCAAGCTCGCCGGGATTACCGATATCCAGTACCCGGTGCAGGACTGGGGCTCGGTGATCCAGGAGATCAAGAAGGTCGGCGCCGGTGCGGTGATGATCGATCACTGGGTCGCCGCCGAATACGCCGCCTTCGTCAAGCAGTTCGGTGCCGATCCGCTCAAGGGTGCGCTGGTCTATCTGCAATACGGCCCCTCGCAGCCTGAATTTCTGGAGCTGTCGGGACCGGCTGCCGAAGGCTTTGTCTGGAGCACGGTGCTCGGCGTTTATGCCGACGACAAGGGCAAGGAATTCCGCGCCAAGTACAAGAAGCGTTTCCCGGGCATCATGGGCCTTTGCTACACCGGTAACGGCTACGACGTGACCTATTACCTGAAGGCCGCGTGGGAAGCGGTCGGAGATCCCAACAAGTTCAGGGAGGTCTGCGACTTCGTGCGCAAGACGCCGTATCGCGGCGTCTGCGGCTACATGAGCATGAACAACCCGCTGCAGGAATGCGCGCATTATCCCGACACGGGCGACGCGATCGGCGCCAAGGAGCTGGAGCAGGGCATGGCGCAGCTGTTCTTCCAGGTCCAGAACGCCGAGCACAGGATCATCTATCCCGACGTGCTCAAGGAGACTGCCTTACGCAAGGCGCCGTGGTGGTGAGCGGCACGACACGATGGCGTCCGTTCCACTCTTTGCCTGCAGCGACATCACGCTCGATCTCGGCGGCCGCTCGATCCTGCACGGCATCTCGCTCTCCGTAGAGCCGGGCGAGGTGCTCGGCGTCATCGGCCCGAACGGCGCCGGCAAGACCAGCCTGTTCGAGGTGCTGTCGGGGCGGATGCCGCCGAAATCGGGCTCGGTGCGTTACGAGGGCCGGGACATCACCACGCTGCCGCTGCACCAGCGCGCGCGGCTCGGCATCGGCCGCACCTATCAGACCCCCGTCGTCCCTGAGGGTATGACGGTCGGCCAGGTCCTGAAGGCCGCGCGGCAAGCCTATCGGCCGTATCTGACACCCGACGATTCCGAATGGGGCGCCGGTCTCGTCGCCTTCCACGTTCCCGCACTGACCGTGGCGGACCAGCTCGAAACACTGAACCGGCGCAAGCTGCTGATGACCTGCCTCCTGATGCGCCGTCCAAAGATCCTGCTGATGGACGAGCCGGCCGCCGGCTTGATCAATTCGGAGATCGACGAGTTCGACGAGATCATGCGGGTGCTGGCCAAGGAGCTGAACATCGCCATCGTCCTGATCGAGCATCGCATGGAGTTGCTCGACACCATTGCCGACCGCGTAATGGTGCTCGACGCCGGCGAAATGATCGCGGAAGGCCCTCTTGACCAGATCCTGGTCGATCCGCGCGTCAAGGCCGCCTATTTCGAATTCGAGCGCGCCGGGGGCGTCCACTGATGAGCGGCGTCGCGAAAAACGCCGTGCTCGACGTCCGCGGCCTGTCCGCCGGCTGGGGTCCGTTGCGGGTGATCCACGACCTCGATCTCACCGTGTTCGCGGGCGAGCGGATCGGGCTCGTCGGCCTCAACGGCCATGGCAAGTCGACGCTGTTCCAGGCGATCGCCGGGCTGACCGGCTGGCAGCGTGGCTCGATCCTGCTCAACGGCTTTGAGGTCGGCCGCACCCGCAGCCAGGGGCCGGGCCGTTACACCCACCAGATCGTCCGCCGCGGGCTGGCACTGATCCCGCAGGGTGACGAGATCTTTCACGGCCTGACCGTGGAGGAGCATCTCGACAGCGGAGCCTACACCAGGCGCGCCTGGAAGGAGCGCGCCACGCGCAAGCTGAAAATATTGCACATCTTTCCGCCGCTCACGAAGCTGATGGCGACACCGGTCGGCCGGCTGTCCGGCGGCGAGCGGCGCATGGTCGCGATCGGCCGCGGGCTGATGGCGGATGCCGATCTCTTTCTCGTCGACGAGCCGTCGCTGGGGCTTGCGCCGAAGATCGGCAAATCCGTCGTCGACGCGCTGATGGCGGTCGAGCTCGGCAGCTCGGCCATGGTGATCGCGGAGCAGAATCTCGGGCTGCTCGAGGGCAGGGTGGACCGCATCATCGGCATGCATGCCGGGAAATTGAAGGGCGAAGCGTCGGCCTCGAAGAGCCTGATGGGAGGCCACCGTTGAACTGGAGTTTTGTTCTCTCCAATGCGACCACGCTCGCCTGCATTTACGGCACGCTCGCGATCGGCATTTCCTTGACATGGTCGAGCCTCGGCCTCGTCAACATGGCCTTCGGCTTCATCTTCGCGCTCTCCGGTTACGGCGCCTGGCTTGCCAGCCTCAACATCAGCGCGCAGCCCGCGGTGGTGATGGCCGCCGGCATCCTCACCGGCGCATTCGGCGGGCTGATCGTCTGTCTGCTCGCCTTCATCCCGATCCACGACAAGCCGAACTTTCCGCTGCGCGCGCTGATCGCAACGCTGGCGATCAGCCTGATCGGCAATCAGGCGCTGCTCTGGTATTTCGGCCCGCGCGCCAAATCCCTGCCAAAGCTGTTCGGCAACTGGAATGCCGACATCTTCGGCGTGATCGTCACCTCCGACAAGCTCGGCGCTTCGGCCTCGGCAATCGTGCTGCTGACCCTGATCCTGCTCTGGATGCGTTCCAGCCGCCGTGGGCTGGAGATCCGTGCCATGATGATGAACCCGCATGCCGCCTCCATCGTCGGCATCGGCGTCCGTCGCACCGGCTTCTACGTCATGGCGTTGACCGGTTCGCTCGCCGGCCTTGCCTCGGTGCTGCTGGCACAGACCTATTACGTCGCCCCGTTCAGCGGCATCACGCCGATGGTCAAGGGACTGAGCATCGCGCTGGTCGGCGGATTGGGCAGCGTGCCCGGCGCCGTCATCGGCGCCGTGATCATCGGCCTCAACGAGGCGCTGACCTCGACGTTGCTCGGCGGCCAGTATGTGCTGATCACCCAGTTCCTGCTCATCATCCTAGTGCTGCTGGTTCGTCCGCGCGGTATCGCCGGCCTGCTCGACAAGGCACGGGAGGCCTGAAGCGATGACCGATGTCGCCCAACCGGTCTGGATCGATCCGACCGACTGCCACTATCCGGAACATCCGGCGCGCGAGGCCGCGACCAATCCCTATCTGCCCCACCAGGTCACCTGGAACGAGACGCGCGCCTTCAAGCCGGCCATGCACCCCGTCGGACGGCTGCGCTACTACTACAAATGGCCCGGCCATGGCGGCCGCGTGTGGTGGCGCAAGCGCTATTGGCCGACCCGGCGGCGAGTGCTGCAGATCCGCGGCGAATACAATCCGAAGACGATGCGCCGGGAAAAGACCATCGTCGACAAGCGGCCAATCTGGTGGACGCTCGCGTTCATCGCCATGATCCTCGCCCCCGCCGTCGTTCCCGCGGCCGGCTGGAATACGGTGATGAGCGCGGCGGCCGTGTTCGGCATCTACGCCGCGATCAATCTGTGCTGGATGCTGATCATCGGCACAGCCGGCATCTTCTCGCTGGCGAGCTATGCCGTGGTCGGCGCCGCAGCGTACGGCACCACCTATCTGGCGATCCAGCTCGGCTTGCCCTGGTGGCTGCTGCCTTTGATCGGCGCGTTGATCGGGCTCGCCTTCGGTCTGATCATCGGATTGCCGGCGATGCGACTCGACGGCTTCTACTATGCGCTGCTGACGCTCGGGGTGGTCGAACTCTGTCGCGTCTATGTCGTGCAGTCGCGCGAGTTCGGCTCGGCGACCGGCGGCCTCTATGGCGCGCCAAGCTATCTGCCGGCGAACCTCGGCCAGATGCCGCGGCTGCTGTTCAGCTATTACGCGGCGCTGGCGCTGATGGCTTTCGCCCTGGTCGTCTACCGTTTCATCGACGGCAAGCGGCTCGGCCGGGTGTTGCGCATGGCGCCGGAAAAGCGCGAGGCCTTTGCCCAGGCCTGCGGCGTCGACTTCGTCCGCGCCCGCATCATGGTGTTCCTGATCTCCTCGACCGCGCTCGGCTTGATCGGCGGGTTCTATGCCTGCCATTTCGGCGGCGCGTCACCCAATCTGTTTTCCTTCGACACCGTGCTGTTGTCGCTCGCGATGCTCGTGATCGGCGGCATCGGACGCTCGGAAGGCGCGGTGGCCGGTACTGCCATCGTCGTGTTCATCGACCGCGTCCTGATCGATCTCGGCCCGCTCCGCTACATGCTGATCGGGGCGATCATGTTGGGCGTGGTGCTGTTCCTGCGCGAGGGCCTGTTCGGCATCAAGCGTCAGTTCCGCACCTGGCGCGACAAGAAGAAGAGCGAGCGGCGGGCGGCCCGCGCGGAGAAAGGCGGAGAGATGTTACCGGAAGAAGCCACCGAGACCGAAGACAAGGACCTGATCTATTTCCGCCGCTTCGACAAGATGCAGCGCGATTTCCTCAAGCGACTCGTCACGGAGACCGTGATCGAGGAGCACCGCACCCGTCCGCTCGGACAACACAGCGAGGCGCTGGAGCGGCTGCTGATCTATTTCCGCAGGCAGGGCCAGGTCGACAAATACGCCATCATGGTGCTTGAGGAGTTTCGGGCCTACCGCATCGTCGCGCTCTCGGGCCATCGCGGCACCGCGCCGCGCGTGGTCGAGGACAGGAACTACGCCTCACCCGATGAAGCCTACCATGCGCTGTTCCTGCGCCGTGTCCAGGATCTCCTCGAAAGCTGAATCGTCAACGTCATTCCGAAAGACCCGTAACCGACCATGGCCGAGCAAAAAATCTTTGGGTATGCCGATAAAATCTCGGTCAAGCCCGGCGACGACATCGGATTCTATGTGCATGCCGACGGCGCCACGACCGTCGAGGCGCAATTGGTGCGCCTGATCCATGGCGATGCGCATCCCGCCGGTCCCGGCTATCGCGAGCAGGAGGTCGAATGCGACCTGAACGGCGGCTGGACCGTTCGCAAGCAGTACACCCAGGTCGGTTCGTTCCTGACGGTGGACGATCCCGCCGGCCGCCTCGCGCTCGACGGCAGCTTTACGCTCGCAACCTTCGTCTATCCGAACAGCCCCGGTCATGGCAAACGCCAATGCCTGATGGGACGCTGGGATGCCTTCGGCAACCGAGGCTACGGCCTTTGGCTCAATCCCGACGGGCTGCTCGAATTCGGCTATGGCGACGGCCACGAGGTCGACTATCTCGATGGCGAAGTCCCGCTCTTGAAGAGCAGTTGGTATTTCGTCGCCGCGACCTTCGACGCCACGACGGGCGTCGCCACGCTCTATCAGGAGGGCGTCGCCAATCGCTACAACAGCCTGCTGAGCAAGGTCGCCAACGTCGACTTCCGCTCCCATGTGCGCGAGACGCTGCGCTTCCGTCCAGTCAATCCGCCCGACGTGCCGTTCATCCTCGCCGGCGCGCAGGATTTCCATTCGTTGCGCGGCCACTTCGTCACGCAATGCCTGAACGGCAAGCTCGACCGTCCCGCGGTGTTCGACCGCGTGCTGACGCGCGAGGAACTCGACCAGTTCAGGCAGACCGGCGCTGCGCCGGCCAGCGGACAGGTCGCGTTCTGGGACACCTCGCTCGGTTACACCGACAAGGGTATCGGCGACCGCGTCGTCGACACCGGTCCCTACGATCTGCACGCCGAGGGCTACAACCGCCCGGTGCGCGGCCAGACCGGTTTCAACTGGAATGGTTGGGACGACTGCTATCGCCTCGCACCCCGGCAATATGGCGGCATCGAATTCCACGACGATGCAATCATCGACTGCAAATGGGAGCTGACGAAACGGTTGAAGGTGCCGCCCTTGCGCAGCGGCGCCTACGCCTATCGGTTGCGGGTCGGCGACGGCAAGGGTCTGCGCGAGGAGTACATCGTTTTCTTCGTCCGCCCACAGCGGCCGACGGCGCCGATCCTGTTCCTGGTACCGACCGGCAGCTACCTCGCTTACGCCAACGAGCATCTGAGCTTCGATGCCGAGATCATGCAGCCCTTGGCCGGGCAGTCGCCGATCGTTTCGCAGCACGACATCGAGCTCTACGAGACCGCCGAGTTCGGGCTATCGCTCTACGATCATCACGGCGACGGGGCAGGGGTCTGCTACAGCACCTACCGCCGCCCGATCCTGAACATGCGGCCGAAGGCGCGCATGTCGTCGATGGGCGTGACCTGGCAGTTTCCGGCCGATCTCTCGATCATCGCCTGGCTCGAGCATATGGGCCATGCCTATGACGTCGTGACCGAGGAGGACCTGCACCGCGAGGGCGAGGCGCTGCTCAAGCCTTACCGCGTCGTGCTCAGCGGCACCCATCCGGAATACATTTCCGAGGCGATCCTCAATGCGACCGAGGACTATATCGCCGGCGGCGGTCGCTTCATCTATCTCGGCGGCAACGGCTACTACTGGAACGTCGGCTATCATCGCGACGATCCCTGGTGCATGGAGGTCCGCAAGCTCAACTCCGGCATGCGGGCGTGGCAGGCGCGTCCCGGCGAATATTATCTCGCGACCACCGGGCAGAAGAGCGGGCTGTGGAAGGATCTCGGACGCCCGCCGCAGAAGGTGCTCGGCGTCGGCTTCATCTCGGAAGGATTTGATTCATCGCGGCCGTTCCGGCGCATGCCCGACAGCTGGCATCGCCGCGCGGCATGGATGTTCGAGGGAATCGAAGGTGAAATCATCGGCGACTTCGGACTCGCCCATGGCGCGGCTGGTGGATTGGAGATCGATCGTTACGATCTCGCGCTTGGTACGCCCCCGCATACGTTGATCGTCGCCTCGTCGGGCGGCCACAGCGACAACTACCAGACGGTCGTAGAGGAAATCCTGTATCCCTATCCGGGCCTGTCCGGTTCGCACGACTACCGTGTACGCGCGGACATGGTGTACTTCACCGCACCCAACAATGGCGCCGTGTTCTCGACCGGATCAATCGCCTTCAGTCAGTCGCTGCCCTACAACAACTTCGACAACAACGTTTCGCGACTCCTGGCCAACATCGTATCCGCGTTCAGCCGGGAAGGCCGGCTGCCGGGCTGGGCCTGGACGGCTGATGAGAAACAATGGCGGTAAGCTGCGAAAGCCGTTGGACGCGACTCCACATCAGACGGCAAATGCGGCACGGGAAGCTTTCCGCGTAGTCGTAGTTTTGCCATGACGTGCTCCATGAGGCGCATGATCGCGCGGGAGCAGGCCAATGCTGCGCCAAGTCTAACTGGAGGCAGTTGGGTAAGCAGCGTTGCCGCTATCGGCCTCGAAGGCGACGCCCCTCGGGATCGTTCTCATCGAGCCAAGCCCAGCCTCAGGACCATCGGTGTGCGCGGTCTATTTATCGTCACACTGCTTTCCAATTCTCACCAAGTTTGGTGGGCAGCAACGCTTCGACATCCGGCATGGGCGTGACGCTTGATCCAACTCAAGGGTTGCCGCGCCTCGGACGAGCATCATCTGGCAGGGTCAAAATGTTAAATGAAGCAATCGATCATGCGTTGCATGAGGTGAAGGCCGCGCGGCGTGACCTCACACTAACCACCTTCTGCGTGCGGCAGGCAGAAGCGCTTCGCAGGTTAGATCGAGCCAAAGCCAGCCTTGCCGATCTGATGCAGTCCCGGAACCATAAGTCAACGGGACATTACCGGGGCACTCACGACGACGCTTCCATCACGCGATAAGTGGCGGGATGACTGCGGTTCTTGACCAATTCAAAAAGCATGACCTTCCTCTAAGTGTCGAGCACATCCCACTCGTCACCCAATACCAATCTGAGCGCAGACAGCTTCCCGTTCATCATACCCCAGTCGAACTTCGACCAGGGACCAACACTTTCTTTGCCGTACTTTTTTTCTACCATGGCTGCTGCCTTCAACGCCCTTTCCCAAACGTCCTGCTGGATGGGGTTCTTCCGCTTAGGCCATGGTACGTCAGGCAGCTTTGGCACAATCTTTTCGACGCCGCGCTCTATCTTGTGTCGCGACACCATGTGACGGTCGTACCAGATCTTGTCGGTCAGCTCATCAAGAGCTTCGTGGATGTCGGTTACGCTTCGAATAGGTTGGTCGGCCGCCTCGAAGAGCCAAGCCAGCGGCTTCAAGTGCATGTTGTTGAGCGCGTCGCCGATGTTGATGCAATAGCGTGACTTTCGCTTTGAGATGTGACCAGTCAAGTCTGGGTGGGGAAACCTTTGATTTCCAGATGGGTCGCTGAAGTCGCGTGTGTTGTGGGTCACAAATGCGTATCGTTCTCGAGGCTTATCATTTTGGCTGATGTAGTCGGAATAGATCTCGAAGATCAGCGCGTCGTTGAAGCTGTTCTTGTCGCGGTGAAACGGCGCCTTCTTTTGAATGGCGCGTTCGGCAGCGCGTAGCTTTATTGCGTCTGTGGCCTCGATAATGTCGCCGGCTTGAATGAGGGTCTCTATTTGCTCGGCTGCCGCCTCGGCTATCGCTTTTGGGGACTTGATGGGACTGTTCGTTTCATCGAAAAGCCGCCAGAGCGTCTTGGATCGCTTCTTGCCGCCCTGATTGACAACGATCTCCCGGGCTCGGCTCAGGGTCGTGGTGATGCCCTTTGCATGTTCGGCAATCACCCTGTCTCGATTTCGATTGAACTCCTCCACGACAACCTTAGGGACGATGAAATCGATCAGCTTGTCGGCTCGCAGATGGAGAAGAATCTCCAGGTTCTTCGACTGAGATGGCGTCTTAGCCATGTCCAGCCAGACGCAGGTATCGACCAGCATCTTGAGCATCAGTTGCCCCCAACTTCAGCAAAGGGCCTGCGACGCAGACCACCCGTAAGGGTTGTCTACGCCAAGCCTATAGCGGAGTTCAAGGAAAACGGCTCCCAGGCGGCACAGCCGTCAGGCTTTCTCGTCGACAAACCTGACTTCGGCGTCTGCATTACGGTAACGGTGCACTTAAATCATGAGCCTGCGAATCCGCGAAAGTGGCGAGGGTCATTGAGTGCACTATCACCGTATTCCCCCGCCAATCTACTCTGGCAGGCTTGCTCGCAATCCCGGCAGGATTGCGTTCTTGCCAGAACCACTAGCACCAGTGAGGAAGAACATACATGCGGGCGATTGCAAAGCTCGGGACGCCCGCTTCTGGCCCGAAGCTGATGCTATCGACGTTCGTGCAGTCAGGTCGCTTGTGACCCAGAAAGGACCTCGCCCTTTGCGCGAACTGGTGCGAACCGCAAGAAGTTCGCACCAGTGGCGAGTCGCCTTTCGACAATCTATTGGATTTTGGTTGCTGGGCCGACGCCTCGGGGCCGGTCGCAGTTATTCCGCTAAGCCGCCCCCTGAAGCGCTTGCCGAATCGCGATCTCAACTGGCGAATAATTGCCGTCCACCCGATCGAGCCGGATGGGTTCCGCGGGATGCAGCGGCGGCTGGGCCATGAACCGCGGCACCGTCCCTTGGTGGCGCTGCCCGGCGTGCACGAGGAACGGATGGCACAGGTAGACAGTGCCGGCTTCACCCGTCGCCAGCGCCTCGGGCCGCTCGACTCCCATCCGATCCAGCGCCATTTCCGTTTGTGACATCCCAGTCTCGCCTGCTGGCGCGAGGAAGCGTGCCATGTCGATGTGTGATCCCACCCTTATCCGCGTTGGGGCGTCGCGTGGGCCGACGTCGGAGAACAGGAACAGCATCAACAAGGCGCGGCCGCGCGACCTTACATTCGCGCGCCGCTCGTTCGGATCGCCGCCATCGGGGGCAAAGCTTGTATCGATGTGCCAACCGTCGTCTCCGGGCTCATCCGGATGGGGGAAGCGTACGACAAACGTGCCCCCGAAGCCCAGCGAGCCCAGACGCCAGCGGCCCTCGCCGACGATCTGATCGAACGCGGCGTGCAGCACCGGCGTGCGCTCCGCCTTCAGGAACGGCGCGTCCTTGTAGCCGGAAAGCCGGATGACCGGTTTTGCCCAGGTCGCCCGATCGTGGGGATCGCAGCCCGTGTCGCGCCATAGGATGGTGCGGGCCTCGTCGGCAAGCTCGCGCGGAAACGCCCGGTCGATGCGGACGAATCCGTCGCGAATGAATTGCTGTATCTGATCATCGCTGAGTGCGCGCATCGACGCGTGTTCATCAGCAGGCATGGATATCCTCTTATCGTTGCAGGCCAGTCACCTTTCGCCGCGTGATGCGACGCTGGGCACGGCTCATTGGTCCAGGAATGTGGGATAGGCGGCCAGGCAGTTGCCCAGCACGCTCTCGCCTTCCACCCGCCTCGAAGCGGGCGCCGCTGTTAGCGGCTGAGGAAGAAGACCGAGACGATATCGGATGTGCGGATCATCATGATGTTTTAGCGTAGCACGGACAGGTTTGAAGGATCAACGAATGGGGTGGCTGCGAACAATGCTTGCGACACCATCCGCGCTTTCCCCGATTCGCTCGCCATCGCGGATGTCGTCACGGCTCAACGGCTCCGCCTTGCTTGCGTGCCGCCGGTGCCTTGGGATGCCGGTCAGGATGCGAGTCCCGATCCCTGGCGAGCTCGGCAAACACGCGCCGGAGATTGCCGTCGCCGTCCTTCAGAATGGTCTCCGCATCAGCCCTGCCGACACCCAGCGCCAGAAGGACCGCCGTCTTGACGTCTCCTTCGGCCTGCTCGAGCGAGCGTGCCGCGTGCGACGGATCGCAGTGCGCGATTTGCGCCACCATGGCCTCGGCGCGCCGCTTCAGCTTGGCATTGGTCGGCGGCATGTTCACCATCATGCCGCGATACACCCGGCCAAGGCGCAGCATGATCCCCGAGGAGATCAGGTTGAGCACGACCTTCTGCGCGGTGCCCGCCTTCATCCGCGTGGAGCCGGCGATCAGCTCGCGGCCGGTCTCGATCAGGATCGGAAACTTTGCCGAGGCCAGCAGTGCGGTGCCGGGATTGTTGGCGACACCAACCGTCACTGCATCGAAAGAGCCTGCGTGCTGCAGCGCCGCGACCGTGAACGGCGTTGTGCCACTGGCGGCTACCGCGATCACCACGTCGTGCGGCGTGAGCCGTGCGGCGTTGATCTGCGTAACTGCATCATCGACATCGTCCTCCGCGCCCTCGATGCTGGTGACGAACGCGCTGTCACCGCCGGCGACGACGAAGCGGACGCGCTCGCGGGGCCAGGCGAAGGTCGGTGTCAGCTCGGCGCCGTCCTGGACCGCCACGCGGCCTGAGGTGCCGGCGCCGACATATACAATGCGACCGCGATCGCCCAGCGCGGTCTTGGCCGCTTCGGCTGCCGCAGTGATTGCGGGAAGGGCATGGCCGATTGCGGCGACCGCCGCAAGCTGGCCCTCCCACATCGCTTCCATCGCTGACGTCAGCGGCCATGCATCAAGGTCGGCAAATCTGGGATCGACTTCTTCGGTCGCCATACTGTTGATCCAAGCGCCATCAAACGCCGAACTTCGGAGCCTGTTCATGGTTCACTCTCTTGGCAGGTCCAGCTTGGGCAGGTCAGCGCGGCAGCGGGTTCCGCCGCCATCAATGCTGAGATACCTGGTACCTTTTGTTCCCATGGGAAGTTAACGCGAGGAATTAGCTCCGGGTCCCCCGAAACCCCTGTGTACACTAAGGACCTGGACGGGACGGGACCCGCTTCACGAGTCCGTGACTGCGATTCTCGGATCAGCACTGATGAGCCAAGCTGGGTCTTCCGCCGTTCTCTCGATTGCCGCGCAGCACATCTTTGATGGTGCCGACATGCCCGGATACCGCGCGGATCTCGTTGCCCTTCATCCGAACTTTGAGGTCGTCGGGACATGGATAGGCGGCGTCGGTTCGATGGGCGAGGGGAGTAAGGTTTCCGAGCGAGGCTAGATGCGCAACCATCCCATCATCGTGCAGAAATATGGTGGTGTCTGCCTTGAAACACCGGCCAAGATTCGCGCGGTTGCGCGCAGTCTCGCCGACCTGCACGGCCGCGGTCATCGTGTCGTCGCGATCGTCTCCGCCATGGGCACGACCACCGACCAGTTGATCCAGATGGCTCATCAGGTCAGCCCTGCTCCCAACCGGCGCGAGCTCGATATGCTGCTGACGACTGGTGAGCGCATCAGCATGTCCCTGATGAGCATGGCGCTTTCCGATCTCGGCGTGCCTGCGATCAGCTTCACCGGCAGCCAGGCCGGCGTGATGACCGACGACTCCCATTCCTCCGCACGCATTCTGGATGTTCGGCCCATTCGCGTGCGCGAGGAACTCGATCGCGGGCGCGTTGTCGTGCTGGCAGGATTTCAGGGCGTGAACCCGGCGACCAGAGAAATCACCACACTCGGCCGGGGCGGCAGCGACACCACGGCCGTCGCGATGGCCGCAGCGCTGAAAGCCGAACGCTGTGAAATCATCAAGGAGGTCGACGGAATTTGTTCGGCCGATCCGCGCATCGTGCCGGATGCAAGGCCCCTGCGGCAAGTGGACTTCGCATCCCTGTCGGAGATGTGCTTCTGGGGTGCAAAGATCCTGCATTTTCGCAGCGTCGAGCTGGCGCTAAGTCAGGATGTGCCTCTGGTCCTCAAGCAGTGGGGTGGCGTCGAGCACAGCACGCAGGTGATGAAAGAGGTATCAGGCATGGAAAACGGGAAGGTTCTGGCCGTCAACTCGATTGCTCGCATTGAGCATGTAGAAATCGATTCCAGAGATCTCAATCACGGCTTCGAGAAACTCGCGCAGCATCTCAGGCACAACAGCCTGTCCTGGCCGCAGCTCCTTGCATCACACTTCGCCGCAGGAAAGGCCAGCATGACCTTGGCCTGCGATACGGAGTGGTTAGATGCCCTGTTGCGCACGCTGGAGCACGCCAAGGACCTGCGCAAGCGGCGCGAGGCTTCGAGCTCGGTGAGTCTCACCTGCTTCGGCGGCGTTTCGTCGGAATTGCCGTTCAGGGCGTTGCAGGTTCTCAGGAGTCACGGGGTCGTCCCCGACACGTACGTGTTGTCGCCGCATTCGGTAACTCTGTTTATCCCCGTAGAGAGCCGGGAAGCCGCGGTGAAGGCGTTGCATTCGCTTGTTCACCAAGCATAGCTTCGGGAAGCGGCAGCGGTTCTGCGGGGGGCGGCAAACCATTTGATACAGCTGGTGGGCCCGGCAGGACTCGAACCTGCAACCAGACCGTTATGAGCGGCCGGCTCTAACCATTGAGCTACAGGCCCCGCCGCGAGGCGGACGCTTTGGGGGCGGCCGGCAACGGTGCGCGCTCCGTTTACAGGGCCTGAAGCGGGGGTGCAATGCCGGGTTTGGTTGGACCTGGTCGCAAGAGCCCGAGCGCCAAGCGCGTATGACCGAGACTCTTGCAATGATGCCACTATACCCCCGATTTGCCCGACGTGTCAAGGCGATTTCGTAAAATACGAAGGGCGTCGCGACCGCCTCAGCTTCTACTGTGCATGGGGTTGTTTCGATGCTTTGGTTGGGAGTGGACCGGCGCCGGCTTTGCTGATGTCTCGGCCGGCGCCGTAAGGCCACCGCGCTAGTCCACCGACACGCCCGCGAACTCGACCACCTTGCGCCATTTTTCCGTCTCGTCGGCGACCAGCTTGCCGAACTCGGCCGGCGTCATCGGCCGCGGGATGCCGCCGGTCTCGGCGAGTTTTGCGATGATCTTCGGGTCCTTCAGCGCTTCGCCAATGGCCTTGTTGAGGGTATCGACGATCTCGGTCGGCGTGCCCTTCGGCGCGGAGATGCCGTAGAAGCCGACCGACTCGAAGCCCGGCACGGTCTCGGCGATCGCCGGGGTATCAGGCACGGCGGGCCATCGCTTCGGCGAGGTGACGCCGAGCGCGCGGACATTGCCGCCGCGCGCCTGCTCCAGCGCGGACGGCAGATTGTCGAAGATGAGCTGCACCTTGTTGGAGATGATGTCGGGGAAGGCCACTGCCGAGCCGCGATAGGGCACGTGCACCATGTCGCACTTGGTCATCACCTTGAACAGTTCTGCCGACATGTGCACCGAGGTGCCGTTGCCGGACGACGCATAGGAGATCTTGCCGGGATTGGCCTTGCAGTAATCGATGAACTCCTGGACGCTCTTTGCGGGAAACGCGTTGGAGACGACCAGCATGTTGGTGAGCTGCATGATGCTCGCGACCGGCACGGTGTCACGCAGGAAGTCGAACGGCAGCTTCTTGTAAAGCGAGGTCGAGATCGCGTTGTTGGGGGCGACGAACAGCAGCGTGTAGCCGTCGGGAGGCGAACTGATCGCGGCGGCGGCCGCGATGTTGCCGCCGCTTCCGGTGCGGTTCTCGACGATGAATTGCTGGCCAAAATGCTCCGACAGCCATTGCGCCATGATGCGCGCGACGATGTCGACGGGGCCGCCGGCGGCAAAGCCGATCAGCCAGTGCACGGGGCGGTCGGGATAGGCGGCGGAGGCTGATGGGGCAATGCTTGTGAGGCCGAAAAAGAGCGCGAGAGCGAAAACACCGTGACGCAAGTAGCGGAACATGAAGCCTCCCATTGTCTTGTTGTCGTTGGCCCCATGCTTCCATAAAATTCCTCCGCTGCCTACAGTCAGGCGCGCATGGTTGTAACGGCAGATGTTGCGCCGGAGTTTTGCGATGAAGCTCGGACTAGTGTTCACGCTCGGCGCGGTGCTGCTCGCAGGACCCGCCTTGGCGCAAACCGGAGACAAGCCCATTTCAACCACAACAATCAGCCTTAAAATTAGCCTTGGCACCGCAACGCCCGGCGGCGGCTTTCCGCTCTATGGCAACGCCTTTGCGCAAGTCATGAATGCGGCCGACCCGTCGCTTGCGATCGCGCCGCGCAACACCAAGGGCAGCAATGAGAACATCCCGCTGCTGGAGAAGGGCGAGCTCGATCTGGCGCTGGTCGCCGGCGAGCCGGCCTATGAGGCCTTTGCCGGCATCGGCCGCGCGCAGGTGCGGCTGAAGATATTGACCGCGATTTACTCGAATCCCGGCATGTTCGTGGTGCGCGCCGACAGTCCCTACAAGACCATCCGCGATCTCGTCGGACAGCCGGTCGCGTTCGGCGCAAAGGGCTCGGGCCTGCCGATCCTGGCGCGCTACGTGCTCGATGGTCTCGGCCTCAAGCAGGACGAAGACTTCAAGGCTGTTTATCTCGACCGCGCCGGCGACGGCCCTGCGATGGTCGAGGACAACAGCGTCGCCGCCCTCTGGGGCGCGGGCATCGGCTGGCCCGGCTTTGCCGCGGTCGCCTCGAGCGCATCAGGCGCGCGCTTCATCGCGCCCAGCACTGAGGAGATCGCGCGCATCCGCGCAAAACATTCCTTCCTGAAGCCGCTCACCGTGCCGGCCGGCAGCTATCCGAAGCAGAGCGAGCCGATCGCCTCGCTCGGCTCCTGGAGCTTTGTGCTGACGCGCGAGGATCTGCCGGACGATATCGCCTATCGGCTGGCGAAGACGCTGCACGGCGTGGAAGCGGCGTTCTGCAAGACGCTCGCGCAGGCCTGCGAGACCACAGCCGCGAACACCGTCGCCGCCGCGCCGAGGCCGGAGCTGATTCATCCGGGTGTGGTGAAGTATTTTCGCGAGATTGGGGTGGTGAAGTGACGATCGCTCAAGGCGATCGTCATTCCGGGGCGCGCAAAGCGCGAACCCGGAATCTCGAGATTCCGGGTCTGGTCCTTCGGACCATCCCGGAATGACGGCTACGCCGTCACTTCTTGATCATCGGGCACGCCGGATCAGGCGGGCCAAACGCCTGGTCGCCGGGAATGGTGGCGAGGATCTTGTAGTAGTCCCAGGGATACTTGCTTTCCTCCGGCGATTTGACCTGCACCAGCCAGAGATCGTGCACCATCAGATTGTCATCGCGTAAGCGGCCATTGCGCGAGAAGAAATCCTCGATCGGCTTTTCCCGCATCTTTGCCGCGACCTTGAGCGGATCGTCGGTGCCTGTCTCCTTGATGGCGTTGAGATAGTGTATCACGGACGAATAGACGCCGGCCTGCCACATCGTCGGCATCCGGTTCATCTTGGCAAAATAGCGTTTTGCCCATTCGCGCGTCTTGTCGTCCATGTCCCAGTAGAACGATGTCGTGAGCAACAGGCCCTGGGCTGCCTGCAGGCCGAGGCCGTGGATGTCGGTGATCAGTGCGAGCAGCGCCGCCATCTGCTGGCCGCCCTTGAGCACGCCGAACTCGGCGGCGGTCTTGATCTCGTTCATGTTGTTGGGGGGACCAGCGGCGATGCCGATGATCTTGGCCTTGGAGGCCTGCGCCTGGAGCACGAAGGAGGAGAGGTCGGGCGTCGCCAGCGGCGGCCGCACCGAGCCCAGCACCTTGCCGCCATTGGCGGTCACGACGCTCGAGGCGTCGCGCTCCAGCGAATGGCCGAAGGCGTAGTCATCGGTGATGAAGAACCAGCTATCGCCGCCACGCTTGACCACCGCCTGCGCAGTGCCGGCCGCGAGCGAGCGGGTATCGATCACCCACTGCATGGCATAGGGTGAGCAGAACTTGCCGTGGAAATCCGCGGCCAGCGTCGAATGCGTGATGAAGAGTTTTTTCTTGTCATTGGCGATGTTCTGCACGGCCAGGCCCACCGCCGACACCGGCACGTCGACGATGAGATCGACCTGGTCGACGTCGTACCAGCGCCGCGCAATCGCGCCGCCGATGTCCGGCTTGAGCTGATGGTCGCCGACGACCACGCTGATCGGCTTGCCCAGCACCTTGCCGCCAAAATCGTCGATCGCCATCTGCGCTGCCGTCACCGAGCCCTGGCCGGTCGGCGTCGAGGCCGGGCCGTTCATGTCGGTGAGCACGCCGATCTTGACGATTTCGTCGGACACCTGCGCGAACGCCGCGCCCGACAACAGCGTCGCCGCCAGGGCGGCAACGACAGACAGTCCTGTTCTGTTTGGAGTCACGCTTTTCCCTCCCTCATCCGGCACATTGGCCGGTGTTGCTTGGCCGCTTCAGGTGCGGCTGAATTGGTTTCTTTTGCAACTATTTGGGGGTGGGCGTCAACGCGCATCAGGCCGCGAAGCGGATTTGACCTGCGGGCGAGGGATCGTAGCCGGAGAGTTCCTCGGCGCGCTGCCGCAGCCGCTTGTCGGCGAGGAACCGGATCAGCGCCTGCATCGGCGGGCGGAAATAGCTCCGTTGCCGCAGCGCAAGATCAAAACTCTCCCAGAGCAGCGGCGCGAAATCGAGTCCCGCCGCCTTGGCGGCAGCCCGCGTTGCGACGCCGCAATCCGCTTGGCCGGCGCGGATTGCCGCGGCAAGGTCGGGGCCGGTGAGGCATGGCGTATCCAGCCGGCGCAGGTCTTTTGGCGAACCGCCGGCGCGTTTGAGCAGCACGTCGAGCAGCATCTGCGCGCCCGCGCCCTGCTGCCGCATCGCCATTTTCGCGCCGAGCGCGAGCACGTCGGGCAGACTGCTCAGCTTCTTCGGGTTGCCTGATGGCAGCACGAGGCCCTGCTCGCGGCGCACCATGCCGACCAGCACCGCGTCATGCAGGTCGGGCGCGGTCCGCAATGCCGCCGCGTTGGTGTCATCAGCGAGATTATCCGACGTATCGAGGCTGTGAAAATGCACCGCGGCGGCCATCACCTCGTTGCGCTGCAGCCGCTCGAGGCCGCGTGCGGTGCCCTCGCTCAGCGATGCCAGACCCGAGCCGGATTCGCGCAGGCTCCATTCCAGGAGATCGTCCTGGCTGCCGCCGACGATCGGCGGCGGTTCGGCCGCCAACATGCCAGCGGGACGGGCGAGGCCGGACAACACCCAGAGGTCGAGCTCATGCCGGGGAAACAGCCACTTCCCGGTCACCTTGCTGCACGGGATCGCACCTGTCGTGACGAGCTCGTAGAGCTTGCGCTCGCCCAACCGGAGGTAGTCCGCCGCTTCGCTGGTCGTCAAAAATTCCATTTTGCATTCCTATGCATATTCTTGTTTGTTTTTTGGCATTTGACGCAAGGGGGAATCTTTGCAGTTGATTGAGGGATATAGCTGGAAGATCCGGGTTCCAGCGAGGGAACAATGCCCGATCACCTCAATGCTTTGCAACTGATCCTGTCCGGCGATCCAACACTGGTTGCGATCGTGCGGCTGTCGCTGGGTGTGAGCCTGGCTGCCGTTCTGCTGGCATCAGCGATCGGCATGCCGCTCGGTGCGCTCTTGGCCCTGACGCACTTTCCGGGGCGGCCCGTTCTCGTGGTGCTGCTCAACGCAATGATGGGATTGCCGCCGGTCGTCGTCGGGCTCGCGCTTTATCTCCTGTTGTCGCGCTCCGGGCCGCTCGGCGAGCTCGGCATCCTCTTCACGCCGACGGCGATGGTGGTGGCGCAGACAGTTCTGATCCTGCCGATCATCGCCGCACTGACGCGGCAGACGGTCGAGGATCTCTGGACCGAATATCGCGATGAGCTCAGCGCCATGAATGTCAGCGCAGTCGGCCGCATGACGACGCTGTTGTGGGATGCGCGCTTCAGCCTGCTCACCGCATTGCTGGCAGGTTTCGGCCGCGCGGCGGCCGAGGTCGGTGCTGTCATGATCGTCGGCGGGAATATCGATGGTTTTACCCGCACTATGACAACGACAGTGGCGCTCGAGACCTCCAAGGGTAATTTGCCGCTGGCAATGGGACTGGGCGCGATCCTGATCGCGATCGTGCTCGCGATCAACGCGGCCGCCTGGGGCACGCGCGCCTGGTCGCAACGGCTGACGGGTTGATGATGCGCGCGCCGGTGAGCGACCTTCCCCTCGTGCTCGAGAACGTCTCGCTGCAGGCCGACGCGACCGCCATTCTCAATTCGCTGAACCTTGCCATCGCGCCGGGGGCGCCGACCCTGATCGTCGGGCCTAATGGCTCGGGAAAGACCAGCCTGCTCAGGCTCTGCATGGGGCTTGCGACGCCGACGAGCGGCCGTATCACCTGGGGTGGCCGCAGCGATCCAACGCCGACGCGTCGCGCCTTCGTCTTCCAGCGTCCGGTGATGTTGCGGCGAACGGCCGCAGCCAATGTGACCTATGCTCTCTCACAAGCCGGGGCTCCGCGCGCAGGACGCGCGGGGCGTGCCGCGGATCTGCTGGAGCGAGTTGGGCTTGCCGATCTCGCGTCCCGTCCGGCGCGGTTGCTCTCCGGCGGCGAGCAGCAGCGACTGGCGCTGGCCCGCGCCTTGGCGCGCGATCCCGAGATCCTCCTGCTCGACGAGCCTACTGCTAATCTCGATCCTGCCGCGACGCGCGCGGTGGAAGAGATTGTGCTGTCCGCCGCGCAGTCCGGCATCAAGATCGTGATGGCCTCGCACGATCTCGGCCAGGTGCGCCGGCTCGCGGGGGAAGTGGTTTTCCTCGCGCGCGGGACGCTGTGCGAGCGTGCTGCGACCGCCGATTTCCTCGATCATCCCTCAACGTCCGAGGCGCGTGCCTTCCTGCGCGGCGATCTCGTCATTTGAACCGGAGCATGTCCATGACCTCTCGCCGTTCCTTCATCGCTCTCGCGATCCTGCTCGGCATCGCATCATCAGGCACGCCGTCGTCCGCGCAGGAGCGCGCGATCGTCGTGGCCTCGACCACGTCGACGCAGGATTCCGGGCTGTTCGGCTATCTCCTGCCGATGTTCAAGGCCAGGACCGGCATCGACGTGAAGGTAATTGCGCAAGGCACCGGTCAGGCACTCGACACAGCACGGCGCGGTGACGCTGATGTTGTGTTCGTGCATGCCAAGCCGCAGGAGGAAAAATTCGTCGCGGAGGGCTTTGGCGTGAAGCGCTTCGACGTGATGTACAACGACTTTGTGCTGATCGGGCCAAAGGGCGATCCCGCCGGCGTGAAAGGCAAGGACATCGCGACCGCGCTGAAAGCGATCGAGTCCAAGGGTGCGCCGTTCGTCTCGCGCGGCGACCGTTCCGGCACGCACGCGGCCGAGCTCGCACTCTGGATCGTGGCCGGCATCGACATCGCCACCGCCAAGGGCGCCTGGTATCGCGAGATCGGTCAGGGCATGGGCGCGGCGCTGAACACGGCGAGCGCGATGAACGCCTATGTGCTCTCGGACCGCGGCACCTGGATCTCGTTCAGGAACCGCGGCGATCTCGACATCGTCGTCGAAGGCGACAGGCGGCTGTTCAACCAGTACGGCGTGATGCTGGTGAATCCGGAAAAACATCCGTCGGTGAAGAAGGAGGCGGGCCAGGCTCTTGTCGACTGGCTGGTGTCCGCGGAGGGCCAGGCGGCGATCGCAGGCTACAAGATCGAGGGCCAGCAGCTTTTCTTCCCGAACGCCGAGAAGAAGGCCAGCTGAGGCGAGCAGTTGCCAAACGTCACGCGCCATGGTCCACCATGGCGCATGACCCAGCGCCTGCCGCCAACGCTCACGCCGCTCGACGTCGCTCTCGCAGGCCTGCTGAATGAGCTTCAGCCGGTTGCGCCGATCGCGCTGCCGCTTGCGGAAGCGCTCGGCTGCATTGCCGCCGAGATGCCTGCGCTAAAGCCGCTTCCACCGCACGACGTCGCAGTCGTCGACGGCTGGGCGCTGCGCGCCAACGATCTCGTCGGGGCATCCTCCTATTCGCCGTTGCCGCTGACCGCGCTGCCGACCTGGGTCGAGAGCGGTGATGCAATGCCGGCGGGCTGCGATTGCGTGCTCGACGCCGATGCTGTCGCAACGGCGGGGCCGATCAGCGAAGTCTTGACCGAGGGAATTCCGGGCCAAGGCGTGCGTCGCGCCGGCAGCGATATCGCCGCGGGCGCATCGGTCGTTGTGCCGGGGACGCAAATCCACGCCGCCGATCTCATGCTTGCGCGCGCGGCGGGCATGGAAACGCTGAACGTCCGCCGACCGCGTCTGCGCATCGTCAATATGCCTCATGGTGGGGTCTCCGCGCGGCTGATTGCGGATCACGCGCGCACATGCGGCGCGCAGATCGTCGAGGTCGAAGCCGGAGCGCGCGATGCGGCTTCAATCACGCATGCGCTCGATGCCGCCGCATGCGATCTGCTGCTGTTGGTCGGAGGCACCGGCGTCGGTCGCGAGGATGCGGCCATCACCGCGCTGGCCGCGCGCGGCGAGGTGCTTGCCCACGGTATCGCGCTGGAACCGGGGCGCACGGCTGCAACCGGCCGGCTGCGCGCCGTTCCTGTCATCGCGCTGCCGGGAGCCCCGGATCACGCCTTCGCAACCTGGCTCGCGCTGGCGCGTTCGGTCCTGGACCGCCTGTCGGCGCGGCGGCAGCAAAACGCCGTCACCTTGCCGCTTGCGCGCAAGATCGCCTCCAGCGTCGGCGTCGCCGAAGTTGCATTGCTGGCTGAGCAGGCCGGGACGTGGCTGCCGCTTGCGATCGGTGCGCTGCCACTGCAGTCGATCGCGCGGGCAGATGCCTGGCTCATTGTTCTCGGCGACAGCGAAGGCTTTGCTGCTGATACGCCGGTCGATGCTTATCTCCTGCGGGAGTGATATGGATTTGACATGACTACGCCGCCGCAGCCGCAGGATCGCGCCTCGCTCGATCAGGAACAATTCCTCAAGATCCTCTCACGCGAGGAAGCCGTGCGGCGCTTTGACGACGCCTTGTTCCCGCGCGCGCTGCCGAGCGAGATGCGAAAGCTGGCCGATGCGCTTGGCTCCGCATTGGCAGAAGATGTCACCGCGCCCATCGACGTGCCGCCCTTCGATCGCTCCAATGTCGATGGCTTTGCGGTGCGCTCCGCCGATCTCGCTGCCGCCGGTGAGGCTGCGCCCGTTCATCTTGTGTTGAATGACGAGGTCATCGCCTGCGGCACGGCGCCGAAGCTGCAGGTCGCCTCGGGGACGGCAACGCCGATCGCGACCGGCGGTCCGGTGCCGCGCGGCGCCGATGCCGTCGTCATGGTCGAGCACACCCAGCCTGCGGGTGCGCAGGCAATCGAAGTGCGTCGTTCCGCTTCGCCCGGGCAGTTCGTCTCCTATGCCGGCTCGGACATCGCGCGCGGCGAGGCGCTGCTGCGCGCCGGCTCGGTGGTCGGTTCGCGCGAGATCGGCATGCTGGCGGCCTGCGGCATCGCCGAGGTCAGGGTCTCGCGCAAACCGCGCGTGGCCGTCATCTCCACCGGCGACGAGCTGGTTCAGCCCGGCGAGATGCTTTCACCCGCCGCCATCTACGACACCAACGGCGCGATCGTCGCGGCCGCGATCAACGAGAATGGCGGTGCGGCGACGTTCCTCGGCGCCATCCCCGACGATGAAGCCAAGCTCGAAGCCGCGATGCGCCGCGCGCTGGCAGGCGCCGATATGCTCGTGCTCTCGGGCGGTACGTCGAAAGGTGCGGGCGATCTCTCCCACCGCATCATTGGCCGTCTCGGCAAGCCTGGCATCATCGCGCACGGCGTGGCACTCAAACCCGGCAAACCGCTGTGCCTTGCGGTCTGCGACGGCAAGCCGGTCGTGATCCTGCCGGGTTTTCCGACCTCGGCGATGTTCACCTTCCACGACATGATCGTGCCGGTGTTGCGCAGGATGGCCGGACTGCCGCCGCGCGCGGACGCCATGGTGAGCGCGAAGGTGCCGGTGCGCATCGCCTCCGAACTCGGCCGCACAGAATTCGTCATGGTGTCGCTGGTCGAGGGCAAGGGCGGCCTGATCGCCTATCCCTCCGGCAAGGGGTCCGGTGCGATCACGTCCTTCGCGCAGGCCGACGGTTTCCTGCGCATCGACGCGCTTGCCGACCAGATGCCATCAGGTACCGACGCCGAGGTGACGCTGTTCACACCGCATGTGCGCGTGCCTGACCTCGTCATCATCGGCAGCCACTGCAGCGGCCTCGATCTCGTCACCGCGCCGCTGGCGCGCGCCGGCCTTGCCGTGCGCTCGATCGCGGTCGGCAGCCTCGGCGGGCTTGCGGCCGCACGGCGCGGCGAATGCGATCTGGCGCCGATCCATCTGTTCGACGACAAGACGGAAACCTACAACACGCCCTATCTCGCCGAGGGCCTCGAGCTCGTGCCGGGCTGGCGGCGCATGCAGGGCATCGTGTTCCGCAAGGGCGACAAGCGGTTTGCAGGACTGGGCGCGAAGGAGGCCGTCGCCGCTGCGCTTGGCGATCCCGCCTGCATCATGGTCAACCGCAACCAGGGTGCCGGCACGCGCATCCTGATCGACCGGCTACTCGGCGGCGCGCGCCCAGAGGGTTACTGGAACCAGCCGCGTTCGCACAACGCGGTGGCCGCCGCCGTCGCCCAGCATCGCGCCGACTGGGGCATGACGATTGCGCCGGTCGCCCATGCAACGGGCCTCGGTTTCATTCCGCTCACTGAGGAGCATTATGATTTCGCGCTGGTCACAGCGCGCAAGCAGCGTCCGGCGGTGCAGGCTTTCCTCGATGCGCTCGCCTCCGACGACAGCCGCGCCGCACTGGAGCGCGCCGGATTCCGGCCGGCCTGACCGGACAACGACGCGGCCGCAAGATGCCGCGCGATGCTGATAGGGTGGGGACGCGATGGCAAGGCCACTTTCGGTTGCGATCGTCGGTGCCGGCATGGGCGGGCTCGCCACGGCCGCCGCACTTCGGCGCGTCGGCATCGACGTTACCGTCTACGAGCAGGCCTCGCAATTCGCCCGCATCGGCGCCGGCATCCAGATCGGCTGCAACGCCATGAAGGTGCTGCGTGCGCTCGGGCTCGAACGGCGCATGCGCGACCAGTCCTTCTATCCCCGCTCCTGGAATAATCGCGACTGGCGCACCGGCGACGTCAAGTTCGACATGATCTTTGGCGAGAGCGCAGAGCAGAAATTTGGCGCGCCCTATCTGCTCGCGCATCGCGGCGATCTGCATGCAGCGCTGGCCAGCGTCGTGCCGGTCGAATGCGTCAGGCTCAGCCACAAGCTGGTTGGTCTCGATGAGACCAGTGATGGCGTTCGGCTGGTATTTGCGAACGGCACGAATGCTGTTGCGGATGCGGTGATCGGCGCCGACGGCGTGCATTCGATGGTGCGCGACATCCTGTTCGACACAGCGCCGGTCAAATTCACCGGACGCATCGCCTATCGCACGACCTATCCAGCGGCGCTGCTCGGCGGCGCAGAGATTGACGACTGCACCAAATGGTGGGGCGAGGACCGCCACATCGTGATCTACTACGTCAAGCCGGATCGCAGCGAAGTCTATCTCGTCACCAGCCAGCCCGAGCCTGACTTCCGCATCGAGTCCTGGTCGGCGAAGGGGGACGTGCGCGAGCTACGCGCGTCATTCGAGGGCTTCCACCCGCAGGTCACGCAGGTGCTGGCCGCATGTCCCGACGTGCACAAATGGGCGATCATGGACCGTGCCGCGCTCGATCGCTGGTCGGTCGGCAATGTGAGCCTGCTCGGCGACGCCTGTCATCCGATGACGCCCTACATGGCGCAAGGCGCGGCCATGGCGATCGAGGACGCCGCCGTGCTGTCGCGCTGTCTCGATGGTGTCGCACGCGACGGCGTCGCCGACGCATTTCGCCGCTTCGAGGCAACGCGCAAGGAGCGCACCACGCGGGTGCAGGAGACCTCCCACGCCAACATCTGGTTGAGGGAGCGAACCGATACGAGCTGGGTCTATGGCTACGACGCCTGGACTGTGCCGCTGGCGACCTAGCCTTGCGATGACTGGCGCTCGCGTTCCTCGGCTTCCGCGAGGGCACGCTGCGCAGCCGGCGGCAGCGGTTTCGGGTCTCGGGGGACATCGACGATCTCATTGCTGCCCGTGGCCATCTCGCTCAGCCGTTTGGTGCGATCGATCGCGACAGTGAGATCGCAGACCAGATCGACGATCGAGAACAGGGCGTTCAAGAGAGGTTCGGCCATGTGGCGTATCCGTGGGGCGACAGTTTTCCGCCTTAAGTGTCGCTGCCAGCCGCGATTGGGTTCAACGTCCCCATGAACTCCGGCGGCCGCTGCCGCGACCAAGGGGGTGGAGCCAGCCATGACCGCGTCAAATCCCCTGAATTTCCGCAAGATTGCAGCCCTTATCGCGGCCGTCGGCACCTTGTTTTGGCTCTACACCTTCTATTTCATTGCCCATGTCCCGCCTGGAGACGGCTCGGGCTTTCAGTGGCTCGCGGTGTTTCCGCTCGGCATGATCTTCGGGATATTCTTCCTGCCGGCCTGGCTGCTGGTCGGCCTCGGCTGGTTGCCGCGGTTCACCACGGCCTACGGCCTCTGCGGCCTGATCGCCTTCGCGATCATCTGGTCGCAGCTCCTCAATGAGTTTCCGAAGGCGAAGCTCTACTAAGAGGCCGCATCCAGCGCGGCGAGCCGTTCGGCTTCCGCCACATCCTCCACCGTGTTCGCATTAAAGAACGGATCGAGCGGTTCTGTCGGCCAGCTCGCGGTTGCCAGCCGATAGCGCGCGGTCCAGCGGTCGATCTTGCGGATGTCTTCTACCGTAAGCGAATGGCGTAGCGCATCGCGCAGGTCAACGCGCCAGAGTCCGATCACCGGATGCGACTGGCCGCTGGAAGCGGCGACCGCGAGCTGGGCATTCTCCTTCGCGCGCGCTTCATGCAGCCGCGCGAGGAGATCGCGCGGCAGGAACGGGCAGTCGGCAGCCGCGCTCAAAACCCACTCAACCTCCGGCCGGTTCGCCGCGGTCCAGTCGAGCGCAGCGAGGATGCCGGCCAGCGGGCCGGGATAGTCGGGCACGTCGTCAGCGATCACGGTCAGCCCGAATGCGGAAAAGCGCGCGGGATCGCCATTGGCATTGAGGATCAGGCGATCGCATTGCGGCGTCAGGCGCGCAATGACGCGCTCCAAAATGGTGCGGCCGCCGATGGTGCGCATCGGCTTGTCGCCGCCGCCCATGCGGCGCGCGAGACCGCCGGCGAGCAGCACGCCAAGAGTCGACGGAATGTTGGGCGGCATCTCAGTCATCGCCGCCTTCGCCCTTGCGCTTGTGCTTTGCCGACTCCTCCTCGACATAGTCGAGGTTCTGGTCGTAGACGATGCGCTCTTCGCCGGCGAGCGCAAGGAAGCGCTTTCCGCGTGTGCGCCCGACCAGCGTCAGCCCGACTTGCCGCGCGAGATCGACGCCCCAGGCGGTGAAGCCGGAGCGCGACACGAGGATGGGAATGCCCATGCGCACGGTCTTGATCACCATCTCCGAGGTGAGCCGGCCCGTCGTGTAGAGGATCTTGTCGCCGGCATCGACATTGTGGCGGTACATCCAGCCGGCGATCTTGTCGACGGCGTTGTGCCGCCCGACGTCCTCGGTGTAGCACAGCGGCGTGCCTTCCTTACACAGCACGCAGCCATGGATCGCACCGGCCTCCAGATAGAGCGAGGGCATGGTGTTGATGGTCTGCGTCATCTGGTAGAGCCAGGACGTCCGCAGCTCCGCCTTCGGCAGCGTGACGCTCTCGACCGCTTCCAGGAGATCGCCGAACGCCGTGCCCTGCGCGCAGCCCGAGGTCTGCGTCCGCTTCTTCAGCTTGGCCTCGAAATTGGTGTGATGCTCGGTGCGCACGACGACGACCTGGAGGTCGTCGTGGTATTCGACCTCGGTAACGACGTCATTATATTTCAGCATGTTCTGGTTGAGCAGGTAGCCCAGCGCCAGATATTCCGGATAGTCGCCGATCGTCATCATGGTGACGATTTCCTGGGCGTTGAGATAGAGCGTCAGCGGCCGCTCCATCGGCACCCTGGTCTCGACCTTTGCGCCGGTCTGGTCGACGCCGATCACGGCTTGCGTCAGGCGCGGATCGGCCGTGTCAGGGACGATCAGGGGGACCGGGGCTTTCTCGATCTTCATCATGGGTGTGAGGTTAGCATGACATTCGGTTCAAGCCGATATAAGCATGGCGGGGAATGGGTAAAATGCCTCCCTCGTCATTGCGAGCGGAGCGAAGCAATCCAGGAATTTATCCGCGGCGGCAGTCTGGATTGCTTCGCTTCGCTCGCAATGACGGCGGATGCAGTTGGTTCCATCGGCTGGGAGCCGTGGATGAGGATCGAACGGTGATGAAAGTGATTGGCCTCGCGGGATGGAGCGGTGCAGGCAAGACCACGCTGCTGACGCGGCTGATTCCGCATTTCAAGGCCGAGGGCCTGCGCGTCTCCGTGATCAAGCACGCCCATCACCACTTCGACGTCGACGTGCCCGGCAAGGATTCCTGGCGCCATCGGGAAGCGGGCGCGGCCGAGGTGCTGGTATCGTCGGAGCGGCGCTGGGCGCTGATGCACGAGTTGCGCGGCGCGGGCGAGCCGCGGCTGCCGGAGCTGTTGGAAAAGCTTGCTACGGTCGATCTCGTCGTGGTCGAGGGGTTCAAGCGCGAGCCGCATCGCAAGATCGAGGTGCATCGCGCTGCCAACGGCAAGCCGCTGCTGTTTCCCGACGACCCCGGGATCGTCGGGATTGCAACCGACACGGCGGTTGAAACGAGGCTGCCGACGGTCCATCTGGACGATATCCCCGCCGTCGCTGCGATGCTGCTGCGTGCGGCGATGCCGGTCGAAGAGGTCGCGGCAAGAAGTAAAGTGACGCGCTGACGAGGAACGATGGCGCAACTGTCCGACGATTGTTTTGCCTTTGGCGGACCGATGATGTCGGTCGACGACGCCGTCGGCCTGATCGCGACCCGCGTCAACGCGATTGTCGATGTCGAGTCGGTCGCACTCACCGAGGCCGATGGACGCGTGCTCGCGAAAGAAATTGCCGCGCCCTTACCCCTGCCGCCCTTCACCAACTCCGCCGTTGACGGCTATGCGGTGCGCAACACCGATCTCCCGCAGGGCGAGGAGAGGGCGTTTCCGCTCGACGGCCGCGTCGCGGCCGGCGGCGCCGCCGGGGCGCCGATCAAGCCCGGCCATACCATGCGCATCTTCACGGGCGCGCCGATGCCGCCGGGCGCCGAGACCGTCTTCATGCAGGAGGACGTGCGTGTCGACGATAGCGGCAGGATCGTGCTGCCACAGGGACTGAAGCCCGGCGCAAACGTCCGCCCGGCGGGCGAGGACATTCCGCTTGGAGAGGTCGCGCTGCGCGGGGGCCAGCGCTTGCGGCCGCAGCATGTTGCGCTCGCCGCAGCCTTCGGGCTGACGGCGCTCGATGTCGTCAGGCGCATCCGTGTCGCCGTGTTCTCGACCGGCGATGAGTTGGCGTCGCCAGGCGCGCCGCGCGGGGCGTCGCAGCTGTTCGATTCCAACCGCGTCATGCTGATCGCGATGCTGCGCCGGCTCGGTTGCGAGGTTTCCGATCTCGGCATCTTGCGCGACGATCGCGCCTCGCTCGCACAGGGCTTGAAGCAGGTCGCAGGCCAGCATGATCTGATCCTCACCACCGGCGGCGTCTCGACCGGCGAGGAGGATCACGTCAGGGCCGCCGTCGAAAACATCGGCAGGCTGGTGCTGTGGCGCATGGCGATCAAGCCCGGCCGCCCCGTGGCGATGGGCATCATCGACGGCACGCCGCTGATCGGGTTGCCCGGCAATCCCGTCGCGAGCTTCGTCACCTTCGTCCATGTGGTGCGGCCGACGGTGCTCGCGCTCGCCGGCAGCCTGCCGGAGCCGATCGTTCCGATTCCGGTGCGCGCCGCCTTCACCTACAAGAAGAAGGAGGGCAGGCGCGAATATGTTCGCGTCTTCCTGCGCAAGGGGCAGGACGGTGCGCTCGAGGTAACCAAGTTTCCGCGCGAAGGTGCGGGCCTGTTGTCGTCGCTGGTCGAGACCGACGGTCTGGTCGAGCTTGGTGAAGCCGTCACCCGCGTCGAGCCTGGGCACAGCGTCGGCTTCCTGTCCTATGCCAGCCTGATCTGAGGTCCATGCGTTGACGCCGCCGGCCCGCCCCGCCATGTTGCGGCGATGACCAGGACCACACTCGATCTCACCGGGCTGAAATGCCCGCTGCCGGCGCTCAAGACGCGCAAGGCGCTCAAGCCGTTGAATACGGGCGACCAGCTCGAGGTTCACTGCACCGATCCCCTGTCGGTGATCGACATCCCCAACCTGATCCGCGAGACCGGCGACAAGGTCGAGATCACCGAACGCAACGAGGCGCGCATCGTGTTCCTGATCGAAAAGGCTGACAGCCCGTAGAAAGGCGAATGTTCACGGCCGCCGCGTTTGACTATGGTCGGGTCTTCAGGGAATGGACGGCCGTTTCGCTGCAATGCAACAAGCCCGGCCGTTGCCGTTGGGTGATCTCGGGACTTAAGACGTCGGACTATGACTTTCCTAACATCGAAGCCGGGCGCATCCGCCGGTCCTGCGGCGGGTCGGGAGCCTGCCGTCAAGCTTAGCAAGACGGCAGCGGGCCCTGAGTTCGGCGCGCTCGCGCAGGCGTCGATCCTGATCGTCGATGACGAACCGGGGATGCGCAACTTCCTGGTGCGGACGCTGGCGCCGCGCTGCAAGCTGGTGGACGAGGCGGCCGACACCGACCAGGCCTCGCGCAAGCTCGATTCCAACCGCTATGACGTCGTCATTCTCGACAATATCATGCCGGGCAAGAACGGCGTCGACTGGCTGGCGGAGCAACGCGCCGTCGGCTTCTTCGCCGATGCGATCCTGATCACCGCCTATGCCGATCTCGACACCGCGATCCAGGCCTTGCGCGCCGGCGCGGTCGATTTCGTGCTCAAGCCGTTCCGCTCGAACCAGATCCTCAACGCCGTCGCGCGCTGCCTCGACCGCGTCAGGCTCCAGCGCGAGAACTACGTGCTGCGCTACGCGCTGCGCGCCTCGTCCGACCGCACCTTCCTGCGCGACAATCTGATCGGGGAATCTGCCGCGACGCTGCGCGTGCGCGAGACGATTGCGCGGGTGGCGCGGGTGGCGACCTCGGTTCTGCTGACCGGTGCCTCCGGCACCGGTAAGGAAGTCGCGGCGCGCTCGATCCATTCGCTGTCCGACCGCGCCGACAAGCCCTTCGTGCCCGTGAACTGCGCCGCGATCCCGCCCGACATGATCGAGGCCGAGCTGTTCGGGCACATCAAGGGCGCCTTCACCGGCGCCGATAGCGGGCGCGAAGGCCTTTTCTTGTACGCGCATGGCGGCACGCTGTTCCTGGACGAGATCGGCGAATTGCCGTTGCCGATGCAGAGCAAGCTGCTCCGCGTGCTCGAAGACCGCCGCGTCCGGCCCGTCGGCTCGGAGCGCGAGGTTCCGGTCGACCTGCGTTTCATCTTTGCGACCAATGCCGAGCTGCAGAAGGAGGTTGAGAAGGGCCGCTTCCGCGCCGACCTGTTCTACCGGCTGAACGTGATGCAGCTCCATCTGCCGCTGCTCAAGGATCGCGGCGACGACGTGCAGGAGCTCGCCACCATCTTCATGAGCAAGCTGTCGGTGCAGCTCGGCATGCCGCCGGTGCCGATCGATGGCTCGGTGCGGGCGGCGCTGGCAAGCTACGACTGGCCGGGCAATGTGCGCGAGTTGCGTAATCTGATCGAGCGGACGCTGATCCTGGGCGCCTTCCCGGACGACTTTGCCGGTCCCCGCAACGACGGCCAGTCCGCGCCCGCCGACAGTCTCGCCGAGCTCGAGCGCCGCCACATTCTCAGCGTGCTGAAAGAGGTTGGCGGCAATCGCGAGGAGGCGGCGCGGCGGCTCGGAGTTTCGCGCAAGACCATCGACCGCAAATGCGCGTTATGGGATGTCTGACGCGACCGGCCGCAACGATGAGCCCGTGCGGGGACGCTCCGTCCGCTTCCGCCTGCTCGCGATCGCATTGCTGCCGATGCTGGTCATCCTGCCGCTCCTGCTCGGCGTTGCGATCTATCGCTGGAACGCAAAATTCGACGCCACCCTGATCTCCAAGGTGAACGGCGATCTCACCATCGCCCATCAATACCTCGCTCGCATCTTAGAGAAGACCGGCGTCCAGATCCGCTCGCTCGGCCTGTCCGCGCGCTTCCATGAGGTGGTGGCGGAGGATGCGCGCGGTCCTCTCCAGGAACTGCTCGAGGAGACCCGCAAGGAGATCGGCCTCGATTTCCTCTATCTGACGAACGGTCGCGGCGACATTCTGGCTTCGTCGCCGCAGTTGCACGGCATCCCGAGGGCCGACTGGCCGATCATCCAGTCGGCGCTGTCGGGCCAGGTGCCGGCAACAGGCGTCGATATCTTCGCCAATGACGAGCTGGCCGCGATTTCGCCGACGCTGGCCGAGCGCGCGCGGCTCGACCTGGTGCCGACGCCGAATGCGGTGCCGACCGAGCGCAGCACCGAGACGCGCGGCATGGTGGTGCACGCGGCGAGCCGGGCGATGCTGCCCGACGGCGGCGCGGCGGCGATCGTCGGCGGCACCTTGCTCAACCAGAACCTCGAATTCATCGACACCATCAACGACCTTGTCTATCGCGCGGCAAGCCTGCCGGAAGGCAGCCAGGGCACGGCGACGCTGTTCCTGGAGGACGTGCGAATCTCGACCAATGTCCGCCTGTTCGAAGGGCGGCGGGCGCTCGGCACGCGCGTGTCGGCGGCGGTGCGCGCTGCCGTGCTGGACGAGGGCCGCACCTGGCTCGACAGCGCCTTCGTCGTCAACGACTGGTACATCTCGGCCTATGAGCCGCTGGTCGACAGTTTTGGTAAGCGCGTCGGCATGCTCTATGTCGGCTTCCTGGAAAAGCCTTTCAGCGAAGCCAAGTATCAGACGCTGCTGATCATCATACTCGCCTTCATCACGATCACGGTCGCGACCGTGCCGATCTTCCTGCGCTGGGCGACCTCGATCTTCATGCCGCTGGAGCGGGTGACGGCGACGATTGGCGAGGTGGAGCGGGGGAATCTCGCCGCCCGCACCAAGATGCCGGTGTCCGGCGACGAGATCGGCCGCGTCGCTGTCCATCTCGACAGTCTGCTCGACCAGATCCAGGAGCGCGACCGGCAACTGCGCGAATGGAACGAGGAGCTGAACGTCCGCGTCCGCGAACGCACACGCGAGCTCGAACACGCCAACCTCAAGCTCGAGGCGACCACCAAGCAGCTCATCATGTCGGAAAAGCTCGCCGCGATCGGCGAGATCACCGCCGGCGTGGCGCACGAGATCAACAATCCGATCGCGGTGATGCAGGGCAATCTCGACGTCATCCGCAGCGTGTTCGGTGCCGATGCCGACAAGGCGAAGGTCGAGTTCCGTCTGCTCGATGAGCAGATCCACCGCATCAGCCAGATCGTGACCAAGCTGTTGCAGTTCGCAAGGCCCGAGGAATATGCCGGCTATGTCGAGCGCCACGCGCCGGCCAGCGTCATCTCGGACTGCCTGCCGCTGGTCCAGCATCTCCTGAACAAGACCGAGATCAGCGTCGTCAGGGACGACCGCGCCAGCCGTCTGGTGCTGATGAACCGCAACGAGCTGCAGCAGGTGCTGGTCAACCTCATCGTCAACGCGATCCATGCGATGTCCGACGGTGGAACCCTGACGCTGCGCTCCTTCGATACCGAGCGCGAAGGAAATCCGGGCGTCGCCATCGAGGTGGCCGACACCGGCATCGGAATGGACACCGAGGTGATCGAAAAGATCTTCGATCCCTTCTACACGACCAAGCGGCGGCAAGGCACCGGGCTCGGGCTGTCTATCAGCCAGACGCTGATCAAGCGCCAGGGCGGGCAGATCACCGCTGAAAGCCGCGTCGGTTCGGGAAGCACCTTTACGGTGTGGCTGCCCGAGGCGAGCTGATTGGACATTTTGTCCGGCGACTTCGGGACATTCTGTCCAAAGCAGCTCATTGCGCTGCGGGAAGTCCTTGATTCCTCACGATGCACCAACTGGCACGCGCGTTGCTCATCCCAAGACAGGGTGTTGAGGGGGAATGAGGGCGCGATAGCCGTCACTTGCAATGTTGCCCGCGAGACGAAGGGACATCGCTCGCGATCAGCCGCTTGCTCCGCGCATACGAACGAACTGCGCGCCAGACGATTCCACTTCGGCATGAAGACCAACCGGTCGTGTGTGGCTCTCAAGGCACGCGCGCGACCTCAAACAGATGTGCCCGGCAAGGCCACGTTTTGGAGGTGATGCTCATGACGACTGCCGATACCATTCTCGCACCGGCTGGTGCTTCCGGATTTCTCGATCGCGAACGCACGATCGCGACGGCCGGCTTCAATCGCTGGCTGGTGCCGCCGGCAGCGCTCTGCATCCATCTCTGCATCGGCATGGCCTATGGCTTCTCGGTGTTCTGGTTGCCGCTGTCGCGCGCCATCGGGCTGAACGCGCCGAAGGCATGCCCGGACATGACGCTGGTGCAGGAGCTGTTCACCACCACCTGCGACTGGAAGGTCGCAAGCCTGGGCTGGATGTACACGCTGTTCTTCGTGCTGCTGGGCGTCTCCGCCGCGCTGTGGGGCGGCTGGCTCGAGCGGGTCGGTCCGCGCAAGGCCGGCTTCGTCTCGGCTCTGTGCTGGTGCGGCGGCCTGTTCCTCGGTGCGATCGGCATCTACACCCACCAGCTCTGGCTGATGTGGCTGGGCTCGGGCGTGATCGGCGGCGTCGGTCTCGGCCTCGGCTACATCTCGCCTGTGTCGACGCTGGTGAAGTGGTTCCCGGATCGCCGCGGCATGGCGACCGGCATGGCCATCATGGGCTTTGGCGGCGGCGCCATGATCGGCGCGCCGCTGGCGAACCTCTTGATGAACTACTTCAAGAGTCCGACCTCGGTCGGCGTCTGGGAAACCTTCGTCGCGATGGGCGTCATCTATTTCGTGTTCATGATGATCGGCGCGTTCCGCTATCGCATTCCGCCGACCGGCTGGCAGCCCGAGGGTTGGACCCCGCCGGTCAAGGCCAATGCGATGATCTCGAAGAACAACGTCCATCTCAAGGACGCGCACAAGACGCCGCAATTCTGGCTGATCTGGTGGGTCCTCTGCTTGAACGTGTCGGCCGGCATCGGCGTGATCGGCATGGCCTCGCCGATGCTCCAGGAAATCTTCGCCGGCAAGCTGATCGGTCTGCCTGATATCGGCTTCAACGCGCTCGATGCCGGACAGAAGGCGCAGATCGCGGCGATCGCCGCCGGCTTCGCCGGCCTGCTGTCGCTGTTCAACATCGGCGGCCGGTTCTTCTGGGCCTCGCTGTCGGACAAGATCGGACGCAAGAACACCTACTACACGTTCTTCATCCTCGGCATCGTGCTGTACGCGCTCGCGCCGACCTTCGCGGCGATGGGCTCAAAGCTGCTGTTCGTGCTCGGCTTCGGCATCATCCTGTCGATGTATGGCGGCGGCTTCGCCACCGTGCCGGCCTATCTCGCCGACATGTTCGGCACGCAGTTCGTGGGCGCGATCCACGGCCGGCTGCTGACGGCTTGGTCGACCGCGGGCATCATCGGCCCTGTCGTGGTGAACTACATCCGCGAGTTCCAGCTCGCGGCTGGCGTGCCGCGCGACCAGCTCTATAACACCACCATGTACATCCTGTGCGCGATGCTGATCGCCGGCCTGATCTGCAACTATCTGATCAAGCCGGTCGATGCGAAGTGGCACATGAAGGAGGCCGACGTCGCAAAACTCCAGGCCGCGAGCGCCAGCGCCGCCGCCTCGGGGCCGCACGGCTCCTACGGCATCGGCTTCGGTGGGCTCGACGCCAAGGCCGCGCTGTTCTGGGCCTTCGTCGGCATCCCACTCGCATGGGGCGTGTGGAAGACGCTGGAGAGCGCGGTCAAGATTTTCTGATCGCACATTCATCGCGAGCGGGAGCACGCCACGCGCGGGCTCCCGCCGCTCATCTCGATTGTTTCAAAATAATCCCTGGGGGAATTTCGATGGTTCGCAAACTCGTTTGTGCCGCCGCCATGCTGCTCGTCGCCGGCGCACTGCAATCCGCATCCGCACAGACCGCCGCGGCACCGGCCGCAACGCCGCCCGCCGCGACCGAGGCCAAGACAGAGGCCAAGCCCGGCAAGATCAAGCTGACCGCCCAGAAGCTCAAGGACATGAAGGCCAAGTGGAGCGCCAACAAGTCGAAGCTGAAGGAGTGCCGCAAGGACGTGAAGGCCAAGGGCCTCGCGGGCGACGATCGCTGGTTCTATATCGAGGAGTGCATGGGCAAGAGCTGATCCGGCGAACGACCGCGGCGTGGAAGCCGCCTGCATGCCCTAGATCGAGAACTCGATAGGATTTCGCTATCGCAGCATAGGACGCCTTTATTGATCTTCAATCCAATTCGGGTTTCGTTCTGTTAGTTCAGGGCGTGAGATGGATGCGGCGTCGTTCCCGGCAGCGGGTCAGGGAACGCCCTGCACCGCGCTTAACTGCTTCCGAGAGCGGGATAAATCGCTTGGCATCTGGCATACCAGAAGCTAGTGTTGGAGCCGTTCTAAAGACGAGATCGAGACGAATCGATGAGCCACGACGTGCACAAGGTCCGCCAATTCGAGCATCCCGGTGAGGGACGCCGGCGCGCCAAAGCCACCCCCAAGGGGCGCCAGGTCGATCCGACCGCCGGGCATGAGATCGAATTGCTCCTCGGCGACCGGCCGCGGCGGCGCGACCTGCTCATCGAGTATTTGCACCTGATCCAGGACAAATATCACCAGATCTCGGCCGCCCATCTCGCCGCCCTTGCCGACGAGATGAAGCTCTCCTTTGCCGAAGTGTTCGAGACCGCGACTTTCTATGCGCATTTCGACGTGGTGAAGGAAGGTGAGGCTGACATCGCCCCGCTCACCATCCGGGTCTGCGACTCGCTGACTTGCGCGATGCTCGGCGCCGAGAAGCTTCTTGAGGATTTGCAAAGCAAGGCCGGGCCGGGCATCCGCGTCGTACGCGCGCCCTGCGTCGGCCGTTGCGATACCGCACCCGCTGCCGAGGTCGGCCACAACTTCGTCGATCACGCGACCGTCGCCAACGTGCTCGCCACCGCGAAGGCCGGCGACACCCATGCGCACCTGCCTGAGTACACCGACTACGCCGCCTATGTCGCCGGCGGCGGCTATAAGCTGCTCGGCCGCCTGCGCTCCGGCGAATTGTCGCGCGACGACCTGCTGAAGTCCCTCGACGACGCCTCGCTGCGCGGGCTCGGCGGCGCCGGCTTCCCCACGGGGCGCAAATGGCGTGCGGTGCTCGGCGAACCGGGTCCGCGGCTGATGGCGATCAACGGCGACGAGGGCGAGCCCGGCACGTTCAAGGACCGCTATTATCTCGAGACCGATCCGCATCGCTTCATCGAGGGCATGCTGATCGGCGCGCATGTGGTCGAGGCCGCCGAAATCTACATCTACATTCGCGACGAATATCCGGCCGCGCGCGAGATCCTGGAGCGCGAGATCGCAAAGCTGCCTGCTGATGGACCGACGCTGCATCTGCGGCGCGGTGCCGGCGCCTATATCTGCGGTGAAGAGTCCTCGCTGCTCGAAAGCATCGAAGGCAAGCGCGGTCTGCCCCGGCACAAGCCACCCTATCCGTTCCAGGTCGGCCTGTTCGGCCTGCCGACGCTGATCAACAACATCGAGACGCTGTGGTGGGTGCGCGACATCGTCGAGAAGGGCGCCGGCTGGTGGAAGAGCCACGGCCGCAACGAACGCTTCGGCCTGCGCAGCTTCTCGGTTTCGGGCCGGGTGAAGAATCCCGGCATGAAACTCGCGCCATCAGGCATCACGGTGCGCGAGCTGATCGACGAATATTGCGGCGGCATGGCCGATGGCCATCACTTCTACGCGTACCTGCCGGGCGGCGCATCCGGCGGCATCCTGCCGGCATCGATGGACAACATCCCGCTCGATTTCGGCACGCTGGAGAAATACGGCTGCTTCATCGGCTCGGCGGCAATCGTGATCCTGTCTCAGCACGACAGCGTGCGGAGCGCGGCGCTGAACCTGATGAAGTTTTTCGAGGACGAGAGCTGCGGCCAGTGCACGCCATGCCGTGTCGGAACCCAGAAGGCGGCGCAGTTGATGCAGAAGCCGGTCTGGAACCGCGCGCTGCTGGAGGAATTGGGCCAGGCGATGCGCGATGCCTCGATCTGCGGCCTCGGACAGGCAGCATCCAATCCGCTGACATCGGTGATCAAATATTTCCCTGACGAGTTCAAGGAAGCGGCCGAATGACCAAGATTACGTTCGAACTCGACGGCAAGCAGGTCGAGGCCAAGCCCGGCGAGACCATCTGGCAGGTGGCAAAGCGCCAAGGCCGGGACATTCCGCATCTCTGCTACTCGCCCGAGCCCGACTATCGCCCCGACGGCAATTGCCGCGCCTGCATGGTCGAGATCGAAGGCGAGCGCGTGCTCGCCGCGTCCTGCAAGCGCACGCCCTCCGTCGGCATGAAGGTGAAGACCGAGTCCGCGCGCGCGACTGCTGCGCAAAAAATGGTGATGGAGCTGCTCGTCGCCGACCAGCCCGCGCGCGAGACCTCGCACGATCCGGAGTCGAAATTCTGGAACTGGGCCGAGAAGACCGGCGTCACCGAGAGCCGTTTCCCCGCCGCGGAGCGCTGGGCAACCGACGCCAGTCATCCGGCGATGCGCGTCAATCTCGATGCCTGCATCCAGTGTGGCCTGTGCGTGCGTGCCTGCCGCGAGGTCCAGGTCAACGACGTCATCGGCATGGCTTATCGTAATCACGATTCAAAAATCGTGTTCGACTTCGACGATCCCATGGGTGAATCCACCTGCGTCGCCTGCGGCGAATGCGTGCAGGCGTGCCCGACCGGCGCGCTGATGCCGGCGGTGATGCTGGACGACAAGCAGACCCGCGTCACCTATGCCGACAAGAAGGTCGACTCGCTCTGCCCGTTCTGCGGCGTCGGCTGCCAGGTCACCTATCAGGTCAAGGACGAGAAGGTGATCTATGCGGAAGGCCGCGACGGCCCCGCCAACCGCAATCGTCTGTGCGTGAAAGGCCGCTTCGGCTTCGACTACATCCACCATCCGCATCGCCTGACCAAGCCGCTGGTGCGGCTGCCGAACGCGAAGAAGGATTCCAACGACCAGGTCGATCCGGCCAATCCCTTCACCCATTTCCGCGAGGCATCGTGGGAAGAGGCGCTGGACATCGCGGCCAAGGGTCTGGTGAAGATCCGCGACACAAATGGCGTCAAGGCGCTTGCCGGCTTCGGCTCCGCGAAGGGCTCGAACGAAGAGGCGTATCTGTTCCAGAAGCTGGTGCGCACCGGCTTTGGCTCCAACAATGTCGATCACTGCACCCGGCTGTGCCACGCCTCGTCGGTGGCCGCGCTGTTCGAAGGCCTGAGCTCGGGCGCGGTGTCGGCGCCGTTCGCGGCCGCAATGGACGCCGAGGTCATCATCGTGATCGGCGCCAACCCGACCGTGAACCATCCGGTCGCCGCAACCTTCATCAAGAACGCGGTCAAGCAGAACGACGCAAAGCTGTTCGTCATGGACCCGCGCCGGCAGACACTGTCGCGTCATGCCACCAAGCATCTCCAGTTCAAGCCCGGCTCCGACGTCGCCATGCTGAACGCGATGATCAACACGATCATCACCGAGGGCCTGACCGACGATCAATACATCGCCGGCTACACCGAGGGCTTTGACGAGCTCAAGGAGAAGATCAAGGAGTTCACGCCGGAGAAGATGGAGGCGATCTGCGGCATCCCGGCGCAGACGCTGCGCGAGGTGGCGCGGACCTATGCGCGTGCCAAGTCGTCGATCATCTTCTGGGGCATGGGCATCAGCCAGCACATCCACGGCACCGACAATGCGCGCTGCCTGATTGCGCTGGCGTTGATCACCGGCCAGGTCGGCCGTCCCGGCACCGGCCTGCATCCGTTGCGCGGCCAGAACAACGTGCAGGGCGCCTCCGATGCCGGCCTGATCCCGATGTTCCTGCCGGACTACCAGCCGGTGGGCCGTGTCGATCTGCGCGGCAAGTTCGAGGAGAACTGGCAGAAGAGCCTCGATCCGGTGCGCGGCCTGACCGTCGTCGAGATCATGAACGCGATCCACGCCGGCGAGATCAAGGGCATGTATATCGAGGGCGAGAATCCCGCGATGTCCGACCCTGATCTGCAGCATGCGCGCCAGGCGCTCGCCATGCTCGATCATCTCGTGGTGCAGGATCTCTTCGTCACCGAGACTGCGTTCCACGCCGACGTCATCCTGCCGGCCTCGGCCTTCGCGGAGAAGGACGGCTCCTTCACCAACACCGATCGCCGCGTGCAGCTCGCGCGCCAGGTGATCAAGCCGCCCGGCGACGCGCGACAGGATCTCTGGATCATCGAGGAGATCGGCAAGCGGATGGGGCTGCCCTGGAATTATGCGGGCCCCGGCGAGGTCTTCACCGAGATGGCGGAGTTGATGCCGTCGCTGAAGAACATCACCTGGGAGCGCCTCGTGCGCGAGGGTGCCGTGACCTATCCGGTCGACGATCCCAACAAGCCGGGCAACGAGATCATCTTTACCACGGGATTCCCGACCGAGAGCGGCCGCGGCAAGATTGTGCCGGCAAAGGTCATTCCGCCGGACGAGGTACCCGACGACGAATATCCGATGGTGCTCTCGACCGGCCGCGTGCTCGAACACTGGCACACCGGTTCGATGACGCGGCGTGCCCAGGTGCTCGACCAGATCGAGCCGGAAGCGGTCGCTTTCATGAATCCGAAGGACATGCGCAAGAAGCAGCTTTCGCTCGGCGATTTCATTCGCCTCGAAACCCGCCGCGGCGCGGTCGAGGTCAAGGTCCGCTCCGACCGCGACGTGCCGGAGAACATGGTGTTCATGCCGTTCTGTTACGCGGAGGCGGCGGCGAATTTGCTGACCAACCCGGCGCTCGATCCCTTTGGCAAGATCCCGGAGTTCAAGTTCTGCGCGGCCAGGGCAGAACGCGCCGAGATGCGGGACGCGGCGGAGTAGGTGCTCCGCGGCTGCTTGGCGGCACGGCGCCCGCCAACCCCTCGCTGTCGTCCTGGCGAAGGCCAGGACCCATACCGCGTGATCTATCGATCGCGGACGGTCTCAGTGCCGAACGACGAGTCTTCGCCAAACCCTTCCCTGGGGTAGTGGGTCCTGGCGTTCGCCAGGACGACATCGGTGCGCTTCGCTCCTCGCAGCGACGGTGGTAAACGTGCCCCATGTCCAAAGTCACTCCCGCCACACGGGCACTCACCGCTGCCGGTGTCGCATTCACTGTCCACAGCTATGACTACGATCCCGACGCCGAGAGCATCGGGCTCCAGGCCGCGTCCGCGCTCGGCGAAGATCCGGCGCGCGTGTTGAAGACGCTGATGGCATTGGTCGACGGCAAGCCGGTCTGCGTGATCGTGCCATCGGACCGGGAAGTCTCGATGAAGAAGCTCGCGGCCGCCATCAGCGGCAAGTCGGCGCAGATGATGAAGCCGGCGGAGGCCGAGCGCGTCACCGGCTTCAAGGTCGGCGGCATCAGCCCGTTCGGGCAGCGCCGTCCCGTTAAGACCGTGATCGATCAGAGCGCGCTGGCGTATGATCAGGTCTATGTGAATGGCGGCCAGCGCGGCTTGCAGGTGCGCCTCAACCCGAGCGATGTGCGCGATGTGCTGAAGGCGGTGGCGGCTGACGTGATCGCCTGACCACGGCCACTTATCCGAGAAAAACCCGCTCGATCAGCCAATAGGTGCCCATCACGGCCGCCGCGATCGAGGCGATGCGTGGCGTCAGCGTGGCGCCGCGGCCGCGCGACAGCAGCGTCAGGAGCGGCAGCGCGATCACGACGAAGACGAGCTGGCCGATCTCGACCCCGGCGTTGAAGCCGACCAGCGCGCGGACCAGCGCTGCACCCTTCAGATCGATCTCGCCGAGCGCGGCGGCAAAGCCGAGCCCGTGCACGAGGCCGAAGCCAAAGCTCCACATCCAGCGTCGCCGGTCGGGCGCAGCCGAGATCAGGTTCTCCAGCGCCACCCAGATGATGGTGGCGGCGATCAGCGGTTCGATGATGCGATCGGGAATGTTGACGAGCCCAAGCGCGGCCAGCGTCAGCGTCACGCTGTGAGCGAGCGTGAAGGCCGTGACGATCTTGACCACGCTGAGGAAGCCGCGTGCTCCTGCCAGCAGCGCGAGCAGGAACAGCAAGTGATCGTAACCTGTCAAAATATGCTCGATGCCAAGCTTGATGAAATCGAGCCAGCCGGTCGCGACCGGGCGGCTGATGTCGATGCTTTCGTTGCGCGAGGTCTCGCCGAACACGACCTGCCGCTCGCCGCTCGCGGTGCGGATGTTGGCGAGTGCCTGATAGTGCTCGCCGAGGAAGGTGCCCCAGTCGTCGGCGACGGTGAGACGGCCGTGCTCGCCGCTGCATGTGAAGTCGATCTCGACATTGCCGCGGGCGTCGTTGGTGCTGCTACCGCCGGCGATGCGCACGCCGCCGGCCTTGCAGGGCGCGCCGCCGAGATCGATCCTGACGCTGCGGCGGGCCTGATCTGCCACCGTGTCGATGGCGGCGCGGTCGCCATTGGCGGCGGCGCTCAACAGCAGCGCCGAGCCGTTGGGAATCTCGGGCAAGGCAACGGCGAGGGTGTAAGTCAGGCGGTCGCCGACGAGATCGATGCGGACAAGTCCGATGGTCGTCGCGTGAGCCAGCAGTTCCGTGCAGAAGAACAGCGCCAGGAGGCCCGTTATCCAACGTGCGAAGCGCGGCGTCATGGCAGTTTCCCCAAACGACCAGATCGTAACTCGCCGCGCCACGAAATGAGAAGCCCCGGGGATTGGCCCGGGGCTTCGGTTGGTTCAGCGATAAAGGTCCATCGCCTCGGGATAGTAGTGGAATCCCTCGCCGGTCTTGGCGATATGGCCGACGCCCGGCCACGCATAGTGATACGCCATCACCGGAATCTTCTGGGTGGCGATCATGTCCAGCAACTTGACCCGGGTTTCGGCGGCCTGGGCCGGATCGGTGTCGTACGAGAACTGCATCCGCGGCTTTTCCAGCAGCAGGATCGGATGGTGGGTGAGATCGCCGAGGAACGCGAACGACTTTCCGTTCGACGTGACGACGAAGATGGTATGGCCGATCGTGTGGCCGGGAGCTGCGATCGCCTGCACGCCGGGCAGGAATTCCTGGCCGTCCTTGTAGAACACCAGGCGGTCGCGGATCGGCAGCAGGTTCTTGCGGGCGTGAAGGACGAAATCCTTCAGCGGACCGCCGATCTTGCTTTCATCGGTCCAGAAGTCGAAATCGCTCTGGGCGATGTAATATTGCGCGTTGGGGAACAGCACCTTGCCGTCCTCGCCCACGACGCCGCCGATATGGTCGATATGGGCGTGGGAGAACACCACCGCGTCGATGTCCTCCGGCTTGATGCCGGCTTCCTTCATGCTCTTCTGCTGACGTCCCGTGGTCGGGCCGAAGGCTTTCGAAGTGCCCATGCCGGTGTCGAACAGGATGAGCTTGTCGCCGGTGTTGACGATCGGGGAATTCTGTTCGAGCACGACGTTCTCGGGCGACAGGAAATTGTCGGAGAGCATCTTCTTCACGGCGTCATCGGGCACGCCGATGAAGGTGCCCTTGGGAGGTCCGAGCGGAAGAGGTCCGTCGGAGACGACGGTGACTTCGGCGTTGCCGAGATCAAAGCGGTAGAAATAACTGGGCTGCGTGCCGAGCTTGGGCGCTTTCGCGAGCACGGTCTCGCCGAGCATGGTCGTTGCACCGAGGCCGGCACCGAGAGCCAGCACGGACCGTCGCGTCACGTTCGATGTCATGCGTCTTCCTCCACTTTTCTTGTGCAGTGTGAAACTTGCTTAGGCAGGTGGGTCTCGATCTCGATCGAGCAACCACAGGCTGCGCTCACTTTTGGTTGCAGGCAAGGAGAATTACTTGCCCCAAAGTTGGGAAACTTTGCGGCGACGAAATAATTCGCGACGCAGAAAATGCGTGCGTGACGCGGCGCTCTTGCGACGGTGGTCGTCCACTGCTCAAGTAGGAACGTGAATGGGGTGGGCGCGTTTCGCATTCTTCCCATCTCTGAGGAGAAACCGGCATGTCTGACGCAATCGGATTCATCGGCCTCGGCGTCATGGGCGAGCCGATCTGCCGCAATCTCGTGCGCAAGAGCGGCCGCAAGGTTTTGGCCTTCGATCTCGCGGCCGAGCCGCTGGCACGAATAGCTGCGGAAGGCGCGACGGCCGCTAGCTCGCTGGCCGAGCTCGTGAGCGGCAGCGAAACGATTTTCCTGTGCCTGCCGAGCGCAAAACACGTGCTGTCCGTCTTCGACGGCATTTTGCCGACGATCCGCGACGGCCAAACCGTGATCGATCTCGGAACCTCCGATGTCGCGATGACCCGCGACTTTGCCCGGCGCCTTGCCGAGACGGGCGCGCTCTGGATCGACGCGCCGATCGCGCGCACCCGGCAGGCGGCGCAGGACGGCACGCTCAGCGTCATGGTCGGTGCGACGGCCGAACAATTCGCCGCCGTCGAGCCGCTGATCCGGCATTTTGCCACCGACGTCACGCTGTGCGGCCGCACGGGAGCGGGGCAGGTGACCAAGATTCTCAACAACATGGTGCTGTTCGAGACGGTCAACGCGCTCGCGGAAGCCGTCGCGATCGCCAGGCACAGCGGCGTCGAACCAAAGCTTCTGTTGGAGACGTTGTCGAAGGGCTCGGCCGACAGTTTTGCGCTGCGCAATCACGGCATGAAGGCAATCGTCCCGGACGAGTTTCCGCTACGCGCCTTCTCGACGGAATATGCGCTGAAGGATCTCACCTACGCACTCTCGCTTGGCGCGCAGGCCGGCCTCGACTTGCGCGGGGCTGCGCTGATCCGCTCCATTTTCGAGGAGGCGATCGGCAAGGGGATGGGCGATGCCTACTTCCCTGTGATCGCAAGGCTGATCGATCCGCCGCGCTCGGCCGGCTGACGAGCCGGCCGCTATTGCTTCTGCAACAGCTTGAGCCGGCAGCGCAGTGCCTCGCGGATGTGTTCGCGCGCCAGCTTTTCCGCCTTGTCGCCGTCGCGCGCCGCGATGGCGTTGATGATGGCCTGGTGTTCCCGGTGGCTGGTCGAGGGCCGGCCGGTGACGGTGAAGGTGGTGGGGCCGAGCAGGGCGATCCAGTCCTGCAACTCCCGCGACGCATTGTCGAGATAGCGGTTGCGGGCGGCGCGGCAGATCGCTTCGTGGAAGGCGCGGTTGAGCCGGGCCATCTCGGCGGCGTCGGTGGCGTCGGTGAAGGCCTGCTCGATATCCGAGAGCGCCTCGACCTCGGGCTTTGAAGCATGTTCCGAGGCGAGCCGGGCGGCTGCGCCTTCCAAAATTTCCCGCATGGCGTAGAGCTCAAGCACCTCGGAGATGTCGAGGTTGCGGACGATGAGGCCGCGCCCGCCGGCCGGCTCGACGAAGCCGCGCGCGGCCAGCCGGCCGAGCGCTTCCCGAACCGGGGTGCGGCTGACCTTGAGCCGCTGCGCGACCTCTTCCTCGCGCAGGCGGTCGCCGGCGCGATAGTGGCCTGCCTGCATTGCCTCGCAGAGCGAGCGGAACACGGCCTCGCCGAGCGCCATGCCTGAGCCGCGCGAAATCGAGCCGATCGCCTTTGCCGGACGCTTTGCCATGTTGTCCCTTCGCCGGGCGCAGCCTCTCCATGCAAAAGGGGCGCTTGCGGAGCTAATGTATATCTTTGTATACAAACGTGTGCAAGAGCGCCCGTTGACGGCAGCCTGGTAACGTCGAATGCTCAAGCGACTGGAATCCTCGAGGCAGACGGCATGAACGGCAAATACGACGTGCTGGTGATCGGCGGCGGCAATGCAGCGCTGTGCGCGGCGATATCAGCGCGGCGCGGCGGCGCCTCCGTCCTCGTGCTCGAAGGCGCGCCAAAATTCTACCGCGGCGGCAATACGCGCCACACCCGCAACATGCGTTGCGCCCACGATGCGGCGACCGAGATCTTGACCGGCCCTTACACGGAAGAAGAGTTCTGGAAGGACCTGCTGCTGGTCACCGGCGGGCAGACCGATGAAGAACTCGCCCGCCACATGATCCGGGAGTCCAAGGACATCCTGAACTGGATCGTGGAGCAGGGCGTGCGCTGGCAGCCCTCGCTCGGGGGCACGCTGAGCCTGGGGCGCACCAACTCCTTCTTCCTCGGCGGCGGCCGCGCGATGCTGAACGCGCTGTATCTCACTGCTGAAGCGCTGGGCGTCGACATCGAATATGACGCTGAAGTCACCGACCTCGTGATCGAGGACGGCATGTTCCTCGCCGCGCGCGTCAAGCGGCCGATCGAGGGCGCGACCGAGATTCGCGCCACGTCGCTGGTCGCAGCCGCCGGCGGTTTCGAGGCCAACATCGAATGGCTGAAGCAGTATTGGGGCGAGGCCGCCGATAATTTCCTGATCCGCGGCACGCCCTATAATCGCGGCTCGATCCTGAAGATGCTGCTCGACAAGGGCGTGCAGGAGGTCGGCGATCCCACCCAGTGCCACGCGGTCGCAATCGACGCCCGCGCGCCAAAGTTCGACGGGGGCATCATCACGCGGCACGATTCGGTCGTATTCGGCATTGTGGTCAACAAGCACGCGCAGCGCTTCTACGACGAGGGCGAGGACATCTGGCCGAAGCGCTACGCGATCTGGGGCAGGCTCGTGGCGGCGCAGCCTGACCAGATTGCCTATATCATCTTCGACTCGACTGTGGTCACGTCCTTCATGCCGACGCTGTTCCCGCCGATCGCGGGCGCGACCGTTGCCGAGCTCGCCGGCAAGCTGACGCTCGACTCGGCCGCGCTGGAAAAGACCATCACTGATTTCAACGCCGCGGTACGCCCCGGCACGTTCGATCACACCATCCTCGACGATTGCGTGACCGAAGGCATCACCCCGCCGAAAACGCATTGGGCGCGGCGCATCGAGACGCCGCCTTATCTTGCTTATCCGGTCAGGCCCGGCATCACCTTCACCTATCTCGGCACGCGCGTGACCAAGGAGGCGCGGATGCTGATGAAGGATGGCAGGCTAGCGGCCAACATGTTCGCGGCCGGCGAGATCATGGCAGGCAACGTGCTGGGCAAGGGCTATGCGGCCGGCATGGGCATGACCATCGGCAGCGTGTTCGGGCGCATCGCAGGACGGGAAGCGGCAAAGCATGCACGGAACTAGGATCCTCGAGGAGACCGACCGTCTGATGACGGTCTGCAATTCCTGCCGCTACTGCGAAGGCCTCTGCGCGGTATTTCCCGCCATGGAGATGCGCCGCGCGTTCTCGGACGGCGACCTCAACTACCTCGCCAACCTCTGCCATTCCTGCGGCGCCTGCTACGTCGACTGCCAGTTCTCGCCGCCACACGAGTTCAACGTCAATGTGCCGCAGACGCTGGCCGTTGCGCGGGCAGAATCCTACGCGGCCTATGCCTGGCCCCGCGCACTGTCAGGTGCGTTCGCGCGCAACGGGCTCGTCATCAGCGTCGTTGCCGCGCTCAGCATGGCCGTCTTCATCCTCGGCTTTGCGGCGTTCAACGATCGCGCGGCGCTGTTCGGTATCCACACAGGTCCCGGCGCCTTCTACAAACTGATGCCGCACAATGCGATGGCCGTGCTGTTCTCGGCCGCCTTTCTCTATGCGATCCTGGCGCTGGTGCTGAGCGTGCGCGCGTTCTGGCGCGACATCGGTGAGCCGATCCGAGGCCGCGCCGATGGCGGCTCGATCTTCCAGGCGATCCGCGATGCCGGAGAGCTGCGCTATCTCCATGGCGGCGGCGTCGGTTGCTACAATGAGGACGACAAGCCGACCGACCGGCGCAAGCTCTATCATCACCTGACCTTCTACGGCTTCCTGCTGTGCTTTGCCGCGACCTCGGTCGCCACGCTCTATCACTATCTGCTCGCACGCGAGGCGCCCTATCCGTGGTGGGACCTGCCGGTCGTGCTCGGCACGCTCGGCGGTATCGGCCTCGTTGTCGGGCCGGTCGGGCTGTTCCTTGCAAAGGTGAAGCGCGATCCCGCGCTGCTGGATGAGGAGCGCTACGGCATGGACGTCGGCTTCATCGCCATGCTGTTCCTGACCGGGGTCACCGGCCTTGCGCTGCTGGTCCTGCGCGAGACATCAGCCATGGGGCCGCTGCTGGCGCTGCATCTCGGCGCCGTGTTCGCGCTGTTCATCACCATGCCCTATGGAAAATTCGTGCACGGCATCTATCGCTTCGCCGCCCTCGTGCGCTACGCGCAGGAGCGGCGGGACGCGGGTTAATGTTGTGGGGCGAAGGGCTGAGCTTGGTCGCTTCGCTGCTCGCTACCACGCACGGACTCAACGGCGGCATTGGGCAGGCGTCATGTTTAGCGACGGCGGCCCCGGCTTTCTTGGGTCAAAGTGAAATGCGAGATGGCGTAATGCGAAAGATCTCGCGCTTTCAGGACGATGCGGCAGCCTTGCTACAGCTGCGAGCGACATGCGCAACCGGATGCCGCGCGGCGAGGCGCGCTGACGCCGCCCTGAAAGCGACGTCGCGCGTCAGCCGACGGAAACCGGCGTTCCGGATTAATTTGCGCTGAAGGGATCGCCGAACCTGTAGTTCACGCCGATGCGGACGGCATGAATTTTTGTGTCGTCCCAACTGTAGCGATAGGCGCCCGCAAGGAACGGGACCGGATACCCGATCATGCTGCCGGCATCGCCGAGATGGGTGAAAAGATATTCGCTCTTCAGAGTCCAGTTGCCGGCCAGCGCATACTCCGCACCGGCGCCGACGGCGTAGCCGACGGCGTCCGTCTTGGCGGAGGCGGCAAGCGTGAACGAATTGACCATCAGGTTGGTATCAACCCTCGTGCTCCCGAAGGCGAAGCCGCCGGTTGCATAGGCGAGCCAATGGCCCTGCGTGTAGCCAAGGCGTCCGCGGAACGTGCCGAGATGGTCCCACTTGCGGTCGAACGACACGGGCGAACAAACAGGGCAGAGAGCCGTGCCTCCGAACATGATCATCGCATCGGTCTGGCGGCCGCGGATGCCGCTCCATGAGATGTCGGCCTCGATGCCGACCACCCAGTTCGGTGCGAACTGCCAGTTGTATCCAGCCTGAATGCCGCCCAGAGCGCCCTTGCTGTGGAACTCGAGGGTGTTCGGGGAGAGGCCGAAGGCCTGCGGGCTTGGCAGCGGATCGGCGTTGCCGGTTGATCGGCTCCAGCCATAGCCGGCGTGACCGCCGACATAAAAGCCGTTCCAGTTATACGCAGCGACAGGGGCAACCTTATAGCCTGTGACGTCGGCCGCTGCTGCGATCGTGGCCGACGTCGAGAGCGACAGCAGCACCATGAGCGAGGCTCGCAAGTTATTCCAAAGCATGTGCCAACTTCCTTTTTCATGGCGCGGCGACGGCCGCATTGGGCAGATGCAATGCTTAGCGACGGCGGTTCCGGCTTTCTTGGATCAGCGCGAAATGCGAGGTGGCGTCGAGCGAAGGACCCTGCGCTTTCAGGACGATGTGGCTGCCTCGCCACAGTTGCGTCACCTCGCCGCGCTTGCCCGCCGCTCAGAGTGGACCAGGGCGCAGTTGCGTGTGGCCTGCGGCGAACACCGTTTTATCGCGGATTGCACGGGCGCAGCGATTCGCCGAGGATGTTCATATTTGGATCGGCCAGCATGGCAAAGAAGGACCGTGAATGAGCATCACCCCACGCCTCGGCTATGCCGGCGACCCATCGGGAGCCGACTATGAGCGTTGGCGCGAGGAGTTCTGCCGGCGGGTGCTGACCGGCGACGTCGTGCCGCTGGCGGAGGGACCGGTGCGTTGCGACGTGACGGCGCTGCCGCTGCCTAGCGTGAAAATGTCCGGCGCTTCCGGCACGCCGATGAGCTTTGTCGCGACCGGCACCGATCCGGATAATGCGCTTGGCTTCGTGCTGGCCTCACACGCGCCTATGCGCATTGCGGTCGATGACCGGGCTCTCGATCTTGCGCCCATGGAGGTCGGTCTCGCCGATGCCGCCCATGTCGGCGCGCATGTGTCGCAACTCAGCGAGGGGAGCTTCAGGGGTCTGCTCATCAATCGCAAGGCGTTGCTTGAGCTCTGCCCGCATGCGGAGGATCTGATCGCCCGGCCGCTCAATGCCAATGCCGGGGTCAAGATGCTGCTGCAGGGGTATTGCGACCTGTTGATCGAGAATGCCAACAGCCTCGACGCGCTGGCGAGAAACGCCGCGGCGCAGCATCTGATTGATCTCGTGGCGCTCTCGCTCGGCACCGGCCGCGATGAAACCGAGCTTGTGAAAGATCGTGGACTGGCCGCGGCGCGTCTCGAGGCAATCAAGGCGGATGTGCTGGCCCGGCTCGGCAATGGCGATCTCAGCCTTGCCGAAGTCGCGCAGCGCAACCGTGCCAGCCCTCGCTACGTGCAGATGCTGTTCGAGCGAACCGGCACGACCTTTTCCGAATTCGTACTGGAGCAACGACTGATCCGTGCCGCCAGGTTACTGCGCGGTTCACTGCAGCGATCGCGCAAGGTGAGCGACATCGCGCATCTCGCGGGCTTCAACGACGTGTCCTATTTTCACCGCGCCTTTCGCCGCCGCTTCGGCATGACGCCGAGCGACATGCGCAGCGGGATGCCGCGCGGAGACGACGCGTCGAGGTCATAGCATTCAGGCCACCTGACGCCGCCGCGAGCCCGCCTGCGCGGCTTCGGAGGTGTGATAGACCTGCACCCGGTTGCGGCCCTTCTGCTTGGCGCCGTAACAGGCGGCATCCGCCTGCCGCAACGCTTCCTCGAGGCCGATCGTTGCGTCCGAGATGCAGGCCAGCCCAATGCTGGCAGTGACTGCAAAGCTTTTATCGTCCCACGAGAAGGCGAACAGCTCGAACGACCGTCGCAACCGTTCGGCGATGTCGACCCCGTCGTAGGGCGTGCAGTGTGGCAGGATGATCCCGAACTCATCGCCGCCGAGCCGGGCGACATGGTCATGCGGCCGGCAGTCTTTCTGCAGCAGGCGTGCGACGTCGCACAGCAGACGGTCGCCCGCGAGATGGCCGCAGGTGTCGTTCACGGCCTTGAACTGATCGAGGTCGAGCAGGATCAGGGCAAGCGGCGCGCGACTGACCTCGCCGAGCTCGTGCTCCAGCCGGACCTCGAAGTCGCGCCGGTTCGCCAGGCCCGTCATCGGATCGTGAGTGGCCTGCCAGCTCAGGCGCTCCTTCTCCGCCTTCAAGGCATTCTCGAAGGCTTCGCGCTGCTGGACGAGGCGGCGGATCCGCCACACCATCAGCAGAATGAGCGTGCCGGCGGCCGCGAGGTTTGCCAGCGTGAGCAGCACCTTGATGGTGCGCGATCCCTCACCAAGCACCGCGGAAAAGCGGTCCGCGCGCTCGGTGAACTGACTGTTCAGCTCGTGGAGGCGGCTGGTCAGAAACCGCAGGCGCTGCTCGTCCCGAATCGGCCCCTGCTTCATCTCCGTGTCGATGGCTTCGCCGAAGATCGTCAGTTCGAGCAGCATCGGGTCGGTGGCCACCCAATGCTGGATCGCGGCGTTCATGAAGCTTACGTCATGGAAGTAGCGATAAAGCCAGATCAGGCCGGGGACGTCGTCGGGATGATTGCCGCCTTGCAGGAATCCGCGGCTCGCCGCATCGAGATCCTCAGGCTCGCGTTCGAGTGCGAGCCTTGCAAACTTGTCGCCAATCGGGACGGCGAGCGCATCCTGATATTGTTCGAAGAAGGCTCGATCACCCGAATGCAGGTACAGGTCGAGGTCGTAGACCGCATTCTTCTGAGCACGTGACCACAGAGCTTCGCCGGCAACATAGGCGCGGACCGACGACAAAACCTCGAGGCTGCCGATGGCCATCGCGGCTTGCAGCAGCACGACCGCCACGAACGGCGAGACGAGCTTGATCACGTGAAGGAAGCTGCGCTCCTTCATCGACGCGACGGTTCTGCGAAACAAGAGACGTTCCCCAATCCGGCGACCACCCAGGCGTGGCGTAGTGCATACAACGCAGAGTAGGCGCTCCGGAATTAATCCTGCCTGAAGACGGGTGGGGAACATTCGCGACAGTGAACCCATCGTGAAATCGACCGGACCACATCAATGAAATTGCCCGACATCCGGAACTTTGCGGAGTTGGACTGGCAATCGCTTCAAATGTCTGGATTGCCATTTACTCGAACGTGACACCCTGTCGCGATCCGCTGATAATCCCTGCAAGCCTGCCAGCCTCGTAACCGATGAAAGAGCTTCAGATGACCATCACCATTACCGCCTTTGAATGGTCACCCGATGGAGGCAAGGGACTGGCGCGCGATACGCGCGTTCGCTGGGCGCTTGAAGAAGTGGGCCAGCCTTACGAGGTCCGTCCCGTGTCGTTCGCTGCGATGAAGGAATCAGCGCATCTTGCGCTTCATCCCTTCGGTCAGATTCCGACCTATGAGGAAGGCGATCTCGCGCTGTTCGAGACGGGAGGGATCGTGCTCCACATCGGCGAGCGCTATGGGGGCCTGCTGCCTGACGATGCCAATGCGCGGGCGCGCGCCATCACCTGGATGTTCGCCGCGGTCAACACGGTGGAGCCGCCGATCCTTGAACTCGTCATCGCCAAGCTGATAGAGGGCGACAAGCCCTGGCGTGCGGAGCGCCTGCCGCTGGTCGAAGATCGCATCCGCGGCCGGCTGAACCAACTCTCCGCTCGCCTGGGTGATGCCGATTGGCTCGACGGCGCGTTCAGCGCGGGCGACCTGATGATGGTGTCGGTGCTGCTCAGGCTGAGACCATCGGGCATTCTGGACGAATATCCTGATATCGCCGCCTATGTCGCTCGCGGCGAAGCGCGGCCCGCTTACAAGCGGGCCTTTGACGCGCAATCGGCGCTTTACAACGGCAAGCCACCGACCGGCTGATGGCTGGAGTTCAACCAGTCTTGGCGTGCTCGATGGTCGGCAGCACATGGTCGCCATAGAGCTCGCGCAGCTTGGTCTTCAGCAGCTTGCCGGTTGCGCCATGCGGGAGCTCGTCGACGAACAGCACGTCGTCAGGCATCCACCATTTGGCGATCTTGCCGTCGTAGAACGCCAGGAGCTCGGCGGGCGTGAGTTTTGAGCCCTTGCGCCGCACGGCGACCACCAGCGGGCGCTCGTCCCATTTCGGATGCTTGACACCAATCACGGCCGCTTCCGAAATCTCGGGATGCGCCATCGCCAGGTTTTCGAGCTCGATCGAGGAGATCCACTCGCCGCCGGACTTGATGACGTCCTTGGAGCGATCGGTGATCTGCATATAGCCTTCCTCGTCGATCGTCGCGACGTCGCCGGTGAAGAACCAGCCGTCCGCCCGTTCGCTTTCCGGCATCTTGTAATAGGACCGCGCGATCCAGGGCCCGCGGATCACGAGGTCGCCAAACGCCTTGCCGTCATGCGGCAGCTCGTTGTTGTCGCCGTCGCGAATGCCGATCTCGACCCCGAACACAGCGCGCCCCTGCTTGAGCTGCCGATCGCGCCGTTCGGACTTCGACTGCGTCTTGTGCTTGGGCAGCGCCTTCGAGATCGTTGCGACCGGGCTCGTCTCGGTCATGCCCCAGACATGCAGCACTTCCACGCCGTAATCATCCTGCAACGCTTCCATCAGCGAGCTCGGGCAGGCGGTGCCGCCGATCAGGACGCGATTGAGCGTCGTCGGCCTCACACCCGCGCTTTGCAGATACTGGACGTAGCCCAGCCACACGGTCGGCACGCCGTTGGCAAAAGTGACGCCGTGCTCCTCGAACAGCCTGTGCAGGCTCTCGCCGTCGACCTTCTGTCCGGGCATCACGAGCTTTGAGCCCATCGCCGGCGCGCAATAGGGCATGCCCCAGGACATCGCGTGGAACATCGGCGAGATGAACGCGACGGTGTCGTTGAGGGAAATTCGGCACGCATCGGGAAGGGCGGCCGCAAAGGAGTGCAGCACGGCGCTACGATGGGCGTAGAGCACGCCCTTGGGATTGCCGGTCGTGCCCGAGGTGTAGCAGAGGCCGCAGGCGGTGTTCTCGTCGAGCAGCGGCCAAGCATAGAGGTCCGATCGTCCAGTCAGCAGCTCCTCGTATGAGGGGAAGTCACCGGCGCCGGCAGTCTTCGCGTCGGCGGCCTCGCCGAGATAGATCCACTTTTCGACACTGGGGCATTTCGGCATCAAGGTCTTGACGAGGTCGACGAAGCTCAGATCGAAGAACACGATGCGGTCTTCGGCGTGATTGATGATGTAGACGATCTGCTCGACGAACAGCCGCGGATTGACCGTGTGGCAGACCGCGCCGATGCACGAGATGCCGTAATAGAGCTCGAGATGCCGGTAGCCGTTCCAGGCCAGCGTCGCGACGCGATCGCCTTGCTTCACCCCAAGCGCGGTCAGCGCATTCGCGACCTGCGAGCTGCGGCGCAACAGGCCGGCGTAGTTCGTGACATGATCCGGCCGATCGAGTGTCCGCGAAATAATCTCGACGTCGGGAAAGGAGCGTGCCGCATGTGTCAGGATGGACGACAGCAGCAGCGGCGTTTGCATCATCAAGCCAAGCATTGAAGTATCCCTGTGTCTGCAAAGTCGGCGTGGAGGCCGTCAGACGCACAGCGTGCGCCCGCGCGGCCCGGCGCAGGACGAAATCATTTCCAGAACGAAAAGTTATGTTTCTTCAGTTCACGCCGTGCTGGCGAGTGCCAAACGCACTCCCCCGGCTCGTCATTCACGGCGGCCGTGATCTAACGCGGGAAGCCTAGCATCGTTGTGGGAACCGTGGAAGGCGGTCGCCGCCCTACACCAGCACTGCTTGCCGCACCCGGCCGGCATCGCCGAACACCCGCAGATACCGCTCGATCTCCGAGGCCATGCCGGTTGCCTTCTCCGGATTGTCCGACAGCTTCACCGCGGGCGTGCCGTCGACAGACGATACCTTGCAGACGAGCGAGATCGGATCGAGGTTGATCGATGCGTCCGGCGGGCAGCCGACGAAATCATTGGTGAGGTTGGTGCCCCAGCCGAAGGAGAGGCGCACGCGGCCGGCGAAGTGGTGATAGGTGTCCTCGATCGAGCCGACATCCATCGCGTCGGAGAACACGAGCAGCTTGTCCTTGGGGTTGCGGCCCTTCTTCTCCCACCACGCGATGATCTCTTCGCCGGCCTGGATCGGCGGCGCGCTGTCGGGGCGGAAGCCGGTCCAGTCGGCGACCCATTCCGGCGCGTCGCGCAGGAAGGCTTTTGTGCCGAAGGCATCGGGCAGCGCGATCAGCAGGTTGCCGCCATAGGTCTGGCGCCATTGGTCGAGGATGCGATAGGGCGCCCAGCGCAACTCCTCGTCATCCTTGGCCAGTGCGGCCGCCACCATCGGCAGCTCATGCGCGTTGGTGCCGATCGCTTCGAGGTCGTTGTCCATCGCGAGCAGCACGTTCGATGTGCCGATGAAGGACGGGCCCAGGCCTTCCTTCACCGCCTCGACGCACCAGCGCTGCCAGAGGAAGCCGTGCCGGCGGCGGGTGCCGAAGTCCGACAGGCGCAAATTCTCGAGCTGGCGAAGACGCTCGACCTTGGTCCAGAGCTTTGCCTTGGCGCGGGCGTAGAGCACGTCGAGCTCGAACCGGCCGCGGCCCTTCATCGCCGCGCGCGAGCGCAGCTCGTTCAGGATCGCGAGCGCCGGGATCTCCCACATCGTGGTGTGGGTCCAGGGACCATGGAAATGCAGCTCGTACTGGCCGTCGACCTTGCGCAGCTCGTATTCGGGCAGGCGGAATTCGGCGAGCCAGCGGATGAAGTCGGCAGAGAACATGTGGGTCTTGCCGTAGAAGGTATTACCGGCAAGCCAGATCAGCTCTTTCTTGGTGAAGCGGATGGTGCGGGCATGGTCGAGCTGGGCGCGCAGCTCGCCCTCGTCGATGATCTCGGCGAGCCGCACATGGCGGGAGCGGTTGATGACCGAAAATGTCACCTTCTGATCCGGGTAGAACTCCCGAATCATCTGTAACATCAACAGCTTGTAGAAATCAGTATCGAGCAGGCTGCGGACGATCGGGTCCAGCCGCCAGCTGTGATTGTAGGTTCGGCTTGCAATATCGGTCACGGTCATGGGCGAATTCTAGCGTGGCCTTTGCGGCGCAACCAGTGGGTTTGCCGCCGGTCTGTCCGGCGTCTGCCGTCAACGCCGCCGGCGCCGCGACGGCGTGACCGGGGCCGGCACGTCCGCGGGGCGGGCGTCGCCGTCGGGGCGTGCCTCGGTCGTAACCCGCAGGGCCAGCATCATCGTCCGCTCGGGCGGACGGCGGCGACATGGTGGCCTTGGTCTCGGCGTGCGCCTTACTCGCCGCCGTGGATCTGAGTGCGAAACGCGCTGGGGGACAGGCCTGTCGCCGATGCATAGACGCGGCTGAAATAGGCGGGATCCTCAAAACCGAGCGCGTAGGCGATCGTCGACACCGGCAGGTTGGTGTAGACGAGGTTGCGCCGCGCCTCACGGATCAGGCGGTTGAGGATGAGATGTGAGGCGGTGTCGCCGGTCGCTGCGCGCGTGATGCGGTTGAGATGCGTCGGCGTAACCGACAGCGCGTTCGCGTAGTCAGCGACGCTCCAGCGTTGCAAATGATGCGCTTCCAGCAGCGCCTCGAACCGGCGGAACAGGTCGGACTCGGCCGCGCCGCTGCCATGGCTCTCGCCGGCCAGCTCCCGTGCTACGAGCCCGATCACCGCGGCCGACAGCGCGCGCAACAGATGCGCGCGGCCAAAATTCCGCGCGGCGTGCTCGGCAAAGATCTGTTTCATGGTGGTGCGGATCTGCGGCGTTCCGCGCAGCACGGCGGATCGCGACAGCATCGCGCGCAGGCCTTCGGACGCGAGCAGCACCTCGTCGAGGATTTCGGCGGCGATCGTCAGCACCCAACCCTGCGTGCCCGGAATGAAGCGGAAGCCGTGAACATGGCCGATCGGCACATTGACGATCTGCGCCGGCTTCAAGGTGTGAATCCGCCCGTCCAGCGTCGCCTCGCCGCCGCCGCGCTCGACCAGCAGCACCTGGTGCAGCCTGGCGTGGCGGTGCACGGCGAGCGTCCAGTCGTGCAGGATCGAGCGGGAAGCAATGGTTTCGCAGTGCACCACGTCCGGCAGGTCGCCGGACTCCCCGAACAGGTTGAAGACCTGGATGGACGATTTCGACGGCAAGGTTCCCATGTTCGAATTGTACAAGACAAAGGCCGATCCCTCCATCGGCTTGCGCGCCCGATTCTGCGAAAAACTCGCAACACCGGGAGGAGGAGGTCGCAATGAAGGTTCAGGTCTGCATCATCGGCGGCGGGCCGTCGGGGCTCTTGCTGTCCCAGCTTCTGCATCTCAAGGGCATCGACACCATCGTGCTGGAGAAGTACAGCCGCGACCACGTGCTGGCCCGGATCCGCGCCGGCGTGCTCGAGCATGGCTTTGCAAAATTGATGCGTGAGGCCGAGTGCGGCGAGCGGATGGACCGCGAGGGCGAGATCCATGACGGTTTTGAGATCGCTCATGACGGCGTGCTCGACCGCGTCGACCTGCACAAATATTCCGGCGGCAACTCGGTGCTGGTCTACGGCCAGACCGAGATCACCCGCGACCTCTACGAGGCGCGCGACCGGTTCGGCGGCAAGGTCGTGCACAATGCCGAGGACGTCACGCCGCACGACCTCAAGTCGGACAAGCCTTACGTGACCTATCGCGCGAACGGCGAGACGGTCCGCGTCGATTGCGACTACATCGTCGGCGCCGACGGTTTTCACGGTGTCAGCCGCAAATCGATCCCAAACGACGTATTGCGCGAATATGAGAAGGTCTATCCGTTCGGCTGGCTGGGCGTGCTGTCGCGCACCAAGCCGGTCAACCCGGAGCTGATCTACGTCAAGCATGAGCGCGGCTTCGCGCTGTGCTCGATGCGCTCGCAGGTCCTGAGCCGCTACTACGTCCAGGTGCCGCTCACCGACAAGGTGGAGGACTGGTCGGACGATGCGTTCTGGGCGGAGTTGAAGCGCCGCCTGCCGGAACAGGTCGCCGGTCGCCTGATCACGGGCCCGTCGATCGAAAAGAGCATCGCGCCGTTGCGCTCCTTCGTCGCAGAACCGATGAGCTACGGCCGGCTGTTCCTCGCCGGCGATGCCGCGCACATCGTGCCGCCGACCGGCGCACGCGGGCTCAATAGCGCGGCCTCCGACATCTACTACCTCTATCATGCGATGTTGGCGCATTATCAGAAGGGCGACGATTCCGGCCTCGAGGGCTATTCCGCCAAGGCGCTGGCGCGGATCTGGAAGGCGCAGCGCTTCTCCTGGTGGATGACCATGATGCTGCACCGTTTCCCCGACCGGATCGAATACGAGGACAGGCTGCAGCAGACGGAACTGTCCTATCTGTTCTCCTCCGAGGCCGCGCAGCGCATGCTGGCGGAGAACTATGTGGGGTTGCCGTTCTGACGGCTACTTGCCCTCGAGAGTGTTGACGGGCGTCCAGTCCGCAGGCGGCGGTTTGGCCGCCAACTCGCTGGCGCGCTTGGCAAATAGCCTGGACGGCGGATCGTAACTCGCGTCGCGGCCGAAGCATTCGGCGGCCTGGGTGAATTCGCGTGCTCGCCAACATGCGAGTCCCTTGTCGTAGTTTGCTGCGGCCAAGCCCTGTTCCCGAGTTTCCTGATAGCCTTCGGCGAGGGGCTCATAAATTCGAATTGGCTCGTCGCGCCCTTGGACCCTGACGGTATCAAGCTCGCGCCATGCAATCGTCGCGCCGGTCTGCGCCACCGTCATCTCGGAGGCCATGATCGACGTGCCGTAGTATTTGTTCGCGCCCTCCAGCCGCGAGGCAACGTTCACGGTGTCGCTCATCACGGTGTAGTTGAAGCGGCGGCGCGAGCCGATATTGCCGACCACGGCCTCGCCCGAATTGAGCCCGATGCGATGGGCAAGTCCCCGGCCCTGGAATGCGGGGTGGCTGCGGTTGAGCTCGTCGAGGCGGTCGCGGCATTGGAGCGCAGCGCGCACGGCGTGGCTGGCGTGATCGGGATCGTCCACCGGCGCGCCGAACACCGCCACGATGGAATCGCCGACATATTTGTCGACATAGCCGCCATGGCTCTCGATGATGTCGGTCATCTCGGAGAGATAGTCGTTCATCAGCGCCACCAGCTCGGTGGGCGTCATCTTTTCGGCAATCGAGGAAAAGCCCGCGACGTCTGAGAAGAACACCGTGACGTTGCGCATCTCGCCGCCGAGCGCCGGCATCTTGCCCGACGCTACCATGGTGTCGATGACCTGCGGTGCGAGGTAGAAGGCAAAGCTCTTGCGCAGGAAGCGCTCCTCGCGGTCGGCAATGACGAAGCGATAACCGATCATCAGGGCCCCCGCGGCAAGGCCGGCGAGCGCGGGCTCGGTCAGCGGCAGCGCAATCGCGCGAACGAACAGGGCGACGGCACAGGCCGAATAGACGGCGGTGACGGCAAGCCACGCGATGACCGTGCCGGTCGGCGCGAGCAGGCACGCCGCGAACGCGATCATACCTGCGACCAGGATCGCGATGATGCTCCGCCAGGGGAAGCCGAGCTCGGATACCGCATCGCCCTCCATCAGGTTGCGAACCGCGGTGGCGTGGACGAAGACGCCCGCGACGTCGCTGCGCGCAGCCCGCACGCTTTGCGCCAACGCTTTCCTGGCGCATCGCGGGGCCGGTGTCCCGTCATGGCCGCCGCCAAGCCGCATGGAGGTCAGCTTGCGGTCATCGAAATTCAGCACCGAGCCGATGATCACGACCTTGCCGCCAAACGCGCGGCGGAAGAATTCGCCATCGCCCTTTTCGACGCAGCCGTGAAGGTCGGCGAAGGAGAACACCGGGATGTCGCGGCCGGCGCCGCGGAAGTTGAGGGTCAGCGTGTTCGGCTCGGCGCTCGGGATCGTGTAGCCGGCAAGCCGGGTCGCGCCGTCGGGTAGAAATTCCGCTGTCGCGCCCAATCCGCGGGAGGCGAGCTCGAGTGCCATCAGGGGCACGGGCTTGCCGCCGATGGCGAAGGCCAGCGGCATCCGGCGAATGACGTGGTCGGGATCGGTATGGACGTTCAGCGCGCGAATGTTCTGCGGGCGCGCCGCGAGAAGCTGCCCGGGGAAGGGACGCTCCGGATTGTCGTTCTGGATATCGCCCAGCACGAGCTTGCCGGCATCTGCTCCTTGCCGAAGCACGCGCAGGTAATCCCGGTCAAAGCCTTTCATGCGGGTGCCCAGCGGCGCATCGCCAAAGGGAATCTCCGATTGCTCGATCGAGGACTTGAAGATGACGTCGAAGCCGATGACGCGGGCCCCGCCATCCATGACGGCGTTAAGCACCCGGGCAAGCTCGCGCGTCCAGGTGATGGTCGGCGAGTCCTTGAAAGGCGGGGTCTCGTAGCTCTCCTGATCGATCGCCAGGACGACCACAGGCGAGGCCGCGGGATCTCTGATATCGCCGACCAGCTTTCCGCGCAGCGCCGTCAGCACGTCGAGCGAGAGGCCGCGGAGGATCGCGAGCGGAGGCGAGGTGAAGGCCGCGCCGGCAAGCACCGCGATCAGGGCCGCCGCAACGATGTCCCGCCTGCCAATCCGCCGCATCGCGCCCCGAGCGGCCGTCTACTCTAACCGCAGCAGGCGGCCGACGATCGGCGTCGGCGACGTCGTCGCCTTGGCATCGACCTGGAAGGTGAAGCGGTGCGTTCCGAGCGTCGCCAGATAGGTGCCGCCGGGCGTGAGCGTCTTGCCGGCCTTGGCGAAGTCATAGAACTTGCCGCGCACCATGATGTTGCCGGTCAGGGGCACGGTGAACTGCTCGCCCTTGGCGTCGATACGTTCGATCGCGAGCGTGCCGCCGCTCTTGGCTTCGACCAGCGGCGCGACGCCGTAGAGCGTGGTCAGCTTCTTCGGTGCAGCACCCTGCTTGTCGGACTTCATGGTGCGGAACGTGGTCGCAGCGCTCTGGTTCGCTTCGCGCTCGGAGAGCTGTGCGGCGTTGGCGTCGCAGGGAACCTTGACCCGTTGCACGTCGCCGAGCTGCACCGCGCTCTGGTCGGGGCCGACCTGCACGACGCCGCCGGTGATGGTCTCGCGCCAGCAGGATTTCAGGTAGCCGAGCACGAGGGTTCCGGTCGGTCCGAGCTTGATGATCTTGCCGGGCGCAACATAGTCCATGAATTCGACGCCTTCGACCTTGCCCTGCACGTCCTCGACGATTGCGGCCGGGGTCTCGGCGGCGGCAGGAGCCGCAAGGCAAAGCAGGCCGATCACGGCTCCGGTCAGGCGTTTCATGGCTGTGTCATCCAACTTGATCGATTGTCCGGTCCAAGGCCTAGCAGAGGGCGAGGACAGGAAGTGTGACCGGAATCACTCATCCTATTGGTGCACTGTATAGCGATTAGGTTCAAGGCGCGCGCCCTCGCGCCCGCGCGGATGAGGCGATCCGCTAACCCTCGGATGGATCTTCAAATTCGCCGATCTTGCGGACCGCGATGCTGACCGACATGCCGAGATAGTCCTTGGCTTCGCCGAACCAGGAGCCGGTCAGCGGAATCGCCTGGGCGGGATGGCGGGCGTAGGCCACCGGGATCAGGTCATAGCCGGCACTGATGCTGTTGGTTGGGTCGTAGTCCCGCCAGCCGGCGCCGGGGAGATACACCTGGAGCCAGGCGTGGGTCGCGCCCGACCCGATCATGCCCACCGCGCCGCCATCCAGCGCCGCGTCGTACAGGTAGCCGCTGACGAACCGGCAGGCGAAGCCGAGCCGTCGCAACGCCTCGATCATCAGCCAGGCATAGTCGCGGCATGTACCGGATCTGGTGCGCAACGTCTCCGCCGGCGACTGCGTTCCTTCCGCGTCGCGTGTGCGATAGGTGAAGTCGCGCCGGAAACCCGCCAGCATCCGGTCCAGCACGTCGGTGGCGCGATCCTGGTCGCCGGCGACGAAACTCTTGCTCCACGCCGCGACGCTGGCGTCGTGATCGTCGTCATGCGGGCGGAGATAGCCTGCGAGATCGGTCCACTCGTCCGGCGTATACTGCACCGGCACTTCCTCGGCGCGCGGCTCCAGGCGAAACGCCTCAAGCTTCTTGATGCCGAAATAGACGCCGCGGACCTTGAAGGTGAAGGTCAGCTCTGCGCCCGGTTCGCCGAGCTCGATCACCGTGACGCTGTTGGAGCGGGAATCGCTGATCCAGTGGATCTTCGAGGCGAGGTTGGTCCGTGCGGACCAACTGAGGAGTCGGGCCGCCGAGCCGCGCCAGGGCAGAAACATCGCCCGGTGCGGTCCGAAGCTGACCGGATTCGCATACCGATACGTCGTGATGTGCCTGATCTCGCCGAGTATCGCCATGGCTCGCCCTCGTGGAGGCGTGGGATGGACGGCAGCAATGCAGGATCAAATGATCCGACCGGCGTTTGATCCACATCAAGCGTTTTGCGCAACGCGCAAACTGGCGACGAGTTCGTGCGCCGGAATACCCAGGGTCTGGGACGGATATTCGCCGAACATCGTGTGGTAATAATGCGAGAAGCGTCCGAGCTCGTAGAAGCCCTGCTGCATCGCGACCGTCGACACGGTCGTGGTGCCCGGACGGCTTTCGCGCAGGATCGAGTGAATGGCGCAAAGGCGCTTGTGACGCAGGAACGTCACCGGCCCCATGCCGAACACCTCCTGGAAGGCACGATGCAGCGTGCGGCGCGAGACGTGCAACGCCGCGCAGATCTCCGAAATATGGACCGGGCGCATGCCGGCCTCGTCGAGATAGTCCTCGACCTTGCCGATGAGCCGCCGCGCCGCCGGTAGCCAGCCGCTGTCGTCTGGCGGCAGCGAGCAGATCACATTGGCGGCCATGCATTCGGCGATCGACCGCCGCCAGAACTCGGCGGCAGGCTCCGTGAGCGCGGTCTGGTGCTCGGTCAGTTGCAGGACGATTCTGGCGAGGCGGAGCGCCGCGGCCGGCCCGAGTGCAGGATCGGCCCGAAAATGGTTCTTGCTGCGCCAGTACTCCGGATCGCTCAAGCTCGGCTGTCCGGCGAATACCTCAGCGACCTCGTCGAGATCGAGGCGCATGGCCGCATAGGCGGACGCGCCATGGAAAATGCCGTCATGTTCGAGCAGCGGCGGTATCACCAGCACGTCGGACGGCTGCATGTCGAACGACCAATGGGCGACGCGATCCTCCGCCCTCAGTAACATTCCGATGATCAGCTTCTCGTCGCTGGCGATGCGCCGTGTGCGCATCCCGATATTGAACGAACCGATGCTGAGTGAAAAATCCCCGATGCCGACATGGGACAACGTGCCGCGCAGCTTGCCGCGGCCGAGCTGCATCACATCGACATGCGTGCCGTGAACCGCTTGATGCAGGCCCTCGAAACCGTCGAGCCGGCGCGAATCAACCTGAAGGTACGACCCCATGCGCATACTCTCGAACCGAAGCGCGACAATTCTGCGGCATGTTCGCAGATGGACGCATGCTGGCACAAATTGCACGTCACATCAGCCGAAACTTCAACTAGCTTTTACAGCGTGGGCGATCACGTTCGTTGCGCGCTGATGCAGCCGTTTTAGGCAGGCGGAATGTGGTCGGAGGCGGAGTTCCACGATGTTGTGGGCTGACGTGGATCGTTGCGAGTGGCGGCCGGACGCGGCCGGGGCCGGTGAGATGGTCTTTATCCCCGGCGGCACCTTCTTGATGGGCTCCGATCGTCACTATCCCGAGGAAGCGCCCAGCCATCCGGTCGCACTCGACGGCTTCTGGATCGACCGCACGCCGGTGACCAACCGGCAGTTCAAGGAATTCGTCAACACGACCGGTTATGTGACGACGGCGCAGATCGTGTCGGAGGATCTCTCCGGAACGTCCACGGGCGCGCTCTATGCAGGTTCGCTGGTGTTTGCGCCGCTGCCGCTTGTTACCGATTTGGGCGACGAGCGTCAGTGGTGGAGGCTGATGCGCGCCGCCAATTGGCGGCATCCTTGCGGCCCCGGCAGCAACATCAGGGATCTCGACGACCATCCGGTCGTGCACGTCGCCTACCGGGACGCGGCTGCCTACGCGGCATGGGCCGGCAAGGATCTCCCGAGCGAAGCCGAATGGGAGTATGCCGCGCGCGGCGGGCTCGACGGCGAGGAATATGCCTGGGGCAACACCCTGACACCCGGCGGGCGGCACATGGCGAACATCTGGCAGGGTGACTTTCCCGCGCACAATCTCCGCGAGGACGGATACGAACGCACCTCGCCGGTGACGGCGTTTCCGCCGAACGGATACGGCGTCTACGACATGATCGGCAATGTCTGGGAGTGGACCTCGGACTGGTGGTCGGCGCATTCCACGTCCGGTTCGCACGGACCGTGGCAGGTTTCGCGCAGTCCGCGCGGCGGCAGCGAGGCCGACAGCCAGGATCCCGGTGCGTCGCAGGGTGGGAGTCCGCGAAAGGTCTTGAAGGGCGGCTCGCATCTTTGCGCGCCGAACCATTGCCGTCGCTACCGGCCGGCCGCGCGCCGTCCGGAGCAGGTCGATAGCTCTGCAAGCGATATCGGATTCCGCTGCGTGGTTCGCTTGCACCCGGATACGCGGTCTCGATAGGCGTCTCAGCGTCCGCGTTGTTCCATCGTCGGGCAAAAGCTCGAAACAACCCCATGCAAAGTAGAATGGCCGTCGCCGGCCAAGGATACCGCCAAGGATACCTCGCGCGGCGCAAGGCATTGATGTGGCCGGAAAATCAACGAAGTCGGCGAATCTCGGGCGCGTGCGCTGCGTTTCTCGCCGCCAGCTCTACCGCGCCTCGTGAAACCGGCTGAGAAATGCCTTTAGCCGCTCGCTGCGCGGCTGGCGGATCGTCTCTTCCGGTGTGCCGATCTCGGCCATGACGCCGTCATTCATGAAGCCGACCCGGGTCGAGACGTCGGCGGCAAACGCCATCTCGTGCGTGACCAGCACCATGGTCATGCCTTCGGCGGCGAGGCCGCGGATCACGGCGAGAACCTCGCCGACGAGCTCGGGATCGAGCGCCGAGGTCGGCTCGTCGAACAGCATCACGTCGGGCTTCATGGCGAGCGCGCGGGCAATCGCCACGCGCTGCTTCTGGCCACCGGACAGCCGGCTCGGGAACGCGTCGGCCTTGTCGGCGAGGCCGACCTTGGCGAGCAGGTCGCGGCCGAGCGCGTCGGCCTCGCGCTGCGTCATGCCCTTCACCTGCACCGGGCCTTCCATAATGTTTGATAGCACCGACATGTGCGGAAACAGGTTGAAGTGCTGGAACACCATGCCGACGCTGCGGCGAAGCAGCGCAAGCTGTGCGTCGGCCGGCGTGCGAAGGCCCTTGCCGAAGGCGAACTGGTGACGGCCGATCGCGAGCTCACCCTGCTGCGGCATTTCCAGGAGGTTGAGGCAGCGCAGGAAGGTCGACTTGCCGGAGCCGGAGGCGCCGATCAGGGTGACGACCTCGCCGCGCGCGACCGACAGCGAGACGCCCTTCAGCACCTCGTGATTGCCAAACGCCTTGTGGATATTGTTGGCGACCAATGTCGCGCCGTTCGCGTTCATCGATGCGCCCCCATCCGCATTTCGACCTGGTCGGCGACCAGCGTGAGCGGGAACAGCACGACGAAATAGAGCACGGCGATGGTCGTGTAGACCTCCAGCGGCCGGTAGCTCGCCGCGGTGATCACAGTGCCCTGGTACAGCAGATCACCGACCGCGACCACGGACACCAGTGAAGTGTTCTTCAACTGCATGATGGTCTGGTTGATGAAGGAGGGGATCATCACCTGCGTCGCCTGCGGCAGCACGATGCGTCGAAAGATTTTTCCCCGACGCATGCCGATGGCGCGGCCGGCCTCCCACTGGCCGATGTCAACCGCCTCGATGCCGCCGCGGAAGATCTCGGCGTAGAACGAGCCGGCATAGAGCGACAGCGCGATGAAGCAGGCCATCGACGGCGTCATGTCGACGCCGATCATCACGGGTAGCGCGTAGTAGACCCACACGAGCTGCACCAGGAGCGGCGTGCAGCGGAACACTTCAATGTAGCCGCGCAGGGGCACTGTGACCCAGCGCGGCGCTGTCGTGCGCAGGATGCCGACGACCAGGCCGATCGCGAGGCCCGCGATCACTGTGGTCACCGTATAGAACACGGTGACCAGGAGTCCTTGCCAGATCAGGCCCCAATACGGCTTGAGCGCCGCGAACTCCCACGCGTACATCGGCCGGCCGTCAGAACTGGACTTCGCCCGGAATGTCCTCGGCGGTGAGGCCGACGCCCTCAAACCCCTTGAGCATCCATTCGCGGGTCTGGCCGAGCGAGCGGTTGTAGTCGGCCCAGGCGCTGAGGAAATCCTTGTAGCGGCGATCGCCCTCGGCGCGGATGCCCATGTTGGTCGGCAGCGTCAGGAGCGGCCGCGGGATGGAGAGTTCGCCGAGCGACGGATTCTTCTTCAGCGTCGAGACCGCGAGCACCGCCAGCGACACGTTGCAGTCAGCGCGCCCCGTCGCGACCGCGAGGATCGCCTCGTCGCGGTTCTTGAAGCCGAGGATCGTCGCCTTCGGGCAATAGCGCCGCGCGATCAGCTCATGCGTCGAGCCGATGTCGACGGCGATCCTGACCTCGGGCTTGTTGAGCTCGGCCCATGTCTGCGGCTTGGCAAAGCCCTTCTTGGTGATGACGGTGAAGGAGTGCACCAGGATCGGGGTCGAGAAGTCGATGACCAGCGCGCGCTCGGGCGTGGGGTTGACCGCGAAGGCGAGGTCGACCTTGTCGGCCTGGAGATCGAGGATCTGGTTGCCCCAGGTCGATTCCAGGGTCTCGACCTTGGCGCCGAGCTTGCCGGCGATGTCGTTCGCCATGTCGATGCAGGCACCCGACCACTGACCGGTCGCGAGGTCTTTATGAAAGTAGGGCTCCTGGCCGACGATGACGGCGATCCGCAGCACGCCGTTCTTCTTGATGCGATCGAGCGTGGAGGTCGGTGCGGTGTCGGCCTTGGCCGAAGCGCTTGCGGCAATCGCGGCGCCCGCCAGCGCAACAGTCGTGAGTGCGTCCCTGCGATTCATGGTGAGTAGCCTCCTCGAATTAGGTCGGATCAACTCCGGCCTCTGGACTATTTCTGTATTCAGGGTAAAATGCAATACGGTATTTCAACTTGCTGCGTATTTGTGCGGCAGGGCAGTCATGAGCCTAATCCGTTGGCAATGTTGATGGAAATTCTCCCGCCAAGGGGATTGCCAATCGCATTCCATTCTGAATACAAGTCTGAACGCAATGTGATGTTTGGTCACGGGTCCACAGGTCTGACATCGACGGACCTGGGCCTGGTGGACCGCTGGATGATCTGAAGGAGAGGCCCGTGCGCGCAATATTCGTCGATGCCAACGACACGCTGGCGGCAGTGACTGACAAGCTCCTGCGCGCGCAGGGCCTGCCGGTCGGCATCAACCGCAATCCGGGCATCAAGCCCGACGACCTGCCCGGCCTGCTCGACGGCGCCGAGATCATGATCGTCGACCACACGGCGGTGCCCACCGTGATCGCCGCGGCGTGCAAGGGCCTCAAGCACGTCGTCTTCCTCGGCACCGGCGCGCGCAGCTACATGAATCCGGAAAAGCTCGCAGAGCACGGCATCGCCGTGCACACCATCAAGGGCTATGGCGATACGGCGGTGGCCGAATGCGCTTTTGCGCTGATGTGGGCCTCCGCAAAGAGTTTTGGCGAGATGGACCGCGGCATGCGCGCGGGCAATTGGCTGCGTCGCGACGCGTTGCAGCTCACCGGCAAGACACTCGGCCTGATCGGTTTCGGCGGTATCGCGGCCGAAGCGGCGCGCATGGCGCTCGGCTGCGGCATGAAGGTGATCGCCTGGAACCGGACGCCGAAGACGCATCCCGGTGTGGAGTTCGTGTCGCTCGAAAAGCTGCTGGCGGAGAGCCATGTCATCTCGCTGCATCTCCTGCTCAACGACGACACCAAGAACTTCCTCACCCGTGAGCGCATCGCCGCAATGCGGCCGGGCGTGATCCTGATCAACACCGCGCGGGGCGCGCTGGTCGACGAGGCCGCGATGCTGGACGCGCTACGCTCGGGCCATATCGCGCATGCCGGCCTCGACGTCTTCACCGTCGAGCCGCTGCCGGCGAACCACCCTCTCACCACGCTGCCCAACGTGACGCTGTCGGCGCATTCGGCGTTCCGCACGCCTGAGGCCAGCGACAACCTCATCGGCGCGGCGCTCGATCACTGCCGCCGTATCATCGCGACCGGCAAATAATAACAAGGGATACATCGAATGTCCGACATCACCCGCATCGATCAGAACCAGCGCCGCAGCCGCGCCTCCGTGTTCGGCGATCTCGTCTTCCTCGCCGGCCAGGTCGCGGACACCAAGACGGCCGACATTGCCCAGCAGACCCGCGAGGCGCTGGCGAAGGTCGACGACATGCTGGGGCGCGCCGGCACCGACAAGTCGCGCCTGCTCAGCGTGCAGGTCTGGCTCAAGACCATGGACGATTTCGATGCCATGAACGCGGTCTACGATACCTGGGTGGAGCCCGGTAACGCGCCGACGCGCGCCTGCGGCAAGGTCGAGCTCGCCGATCCCGGCTACCGGATCGAAGTGATCGCGATTGCTGCACGAAAATAGTCCCGTGACCGCACCGGCTTCGCCAGCAAGCTTCCGCCCGGCAAAACGTCTCGGCGCCATCGGCGTCTCCGAGATCCTGAAGATCGGCGCGGTCGCGCAGCGGCTGAAGCGGGAGGGGCGGCCGGTAATCGTGCTTGGCGCGGGCGAGCCCGATTTCGATACGCCCGATCATGTGAAATACGCCGCCGAGCGCGCGATCCGCGCTGGCCAGACCAAATACACGATCCTCGACGGTTCGATGGAGCTGAAGGCCGCGATTGCCGAAAAGTTTCGCCGCGAGAACCGACTCGACTATGCCGCCGACGAGATCACGGCAGGTGCGGGCGCCAAGCAGGTGATCCACAACGCCTTCATGGCGACGCTCAGTCCGGGTGACGAGGTCATTCTCGCCGCGCCCTATTGGACGAGCTACGCCGACATGGTGAAGATCGCCGACGGCACGCCGGCCGACGTGCTCTGCCATGAAGACAACGGCTTTCGCCTCGATGCCGACGATCTTGAACGCGCGATCACGCCGCGCACGCGCTGGCTGCTGCTGAATTCGCCGTCCAACCCGACCGGGGCTGCCTATTCCGAGGCGCAGTTGCGCCCGATCCTCGACGTGCTGAAGCGTCACCCGCATGTCTGGCTGATTGCGGACGATATCTACGAGCATCTCATCTATGACGACATGCCCTTCGTCACGGCGGCGGCGCTCGAACCGAGCCAGAAATCCCGCACGCTCACCGTCAACGGCGTCTCCAAGGCCTATGCCATGACCGGCTGGCGCGTCGGCTATGGCGGCGGTCCGCGCGAGCTGATCGCGGCGATGGCGGTGGTGCAGAGCCAGAGCACGACCAATCCGTCCTCGGTGAGCCAGGCGGCCGCAATCGCCGCGCTGACGGGACCGCAGGATGTTCTGATCGAACGCCGCGCCGCGTTCCAGCGCCGCCGGGATCTCGTCGTCGACACGCTGAACCGCATCGATGGGGTCAGTTGCCGCAGGCCCGAAGGTGCGTTCTACACCTATGCGAGCTGCGCTGGTCTGATCGGCAGACGCACCGCAGCGGGCTCGATAATCGACAGCGACGGCGCGTTTTGCCGCTATCTCCTGGAGCATCATGATGTCGCCGTGGTGCCCGGAAGCTGTTTCGGTCTTGCGCCGCATTTCCGTCTATCCTACGCCACCTCAGAACAAAACTTGCGCGAAGCGCTCAAGCGTATCGCCAAAGCCTGCAGGGAGCTGTCATGACCATTCGCAACGCCCGCACCGGGGGCCAGATCCTCATCGACCAGCTCGTCGCGCAAGGCGTCGAGCGCGTCACCTGCGTGCCCGGAGAGAGCTATCTGGCGGCGCTGGATGCGCTGCATGACAGCCCGATCGACGTCATGATCTGCCGCGCCGAGGGCGGGGCGGCGATGATGGCGGAGGCTTATGGCAAGCTCACGGGACAGCCCGGCATCTGTTTCGTCACCCGCGGCCCGGGCGCGACCAATGCCAGCCACGGCGTCCACATCGCGATGCAGGATTCGACGCCGATGATCCTGTTCGTCGGGCAGGTCGACACCGGCATGCGCGAACGCGAGGCATTCCAGGAGCTCGACTACAAGGCCGTATTCGGCACCATGGCGAAATGGGCCGTCGAGATCGATCGTCCCGATCGCATTCCGGAGTTGGTCGCGCGTGCGTTCCGCGTCGCGTTGCAGGGCCGCCCGGGGCCGGTCGTGATCTCGCTGCCCGAGAACATGCTGACCGAAACGGCTGCGGTGGCTGATGCGCCGCGCGTCGAGCCTGCCGTGAGCTGGCCGGCGCCGGCTGATCTCGATCGCCTGGGCACGATGCTTGCGAGCGCCAAGGCACCGCTGGTCATCCTCGGTGGCTCCGGCTGGACCGCCGAGGCCGCGAAGGGTATCGCGCGCTTCGCCGAGCGCTTCGATCTTCCGGTCGCGACCTCGTTCCGCCGCGCTTCGCTGATCGACGCCGATCATTCGCACTATGCCGGCGATCTCGGCATCGGCCCGAGCCCTGGCCTCAAGGCGCGCATCACCGGCGCCGATGTCATTCTCCTGATCGGCGGCCGCATGTCGGAGATGCCGTCCTCGTCCTATACGCTGCTCGACATCCCCGTGCCGAGCCAGAAGCTGATCCATGTCCATCCCGGCTCGGACGAGCTCGGCCGCGTCTATCAGCCGACGCTCGCGATCCAGGCGACGCCGGTGGCGTTCGCCGCCGCCGTCGAGACGTTGAAGCCGGCGGCCGCACCGGCCTGGAAGGGCGAAGCGGCCAAGGCGCACAAGGACTATCTGGAATGGACGGAGACCGCGCGCGAACTGCCGGGCGCGTTCCAGTACGGCAAGGTCGTCACCTGGCTGCGCGATCGCCTGCCGAACGACGCCATCGTCTGCAACGGCGCCGGCAATTATGCCGGCTGGCTGCATCGCCATCACCGCTTCCACAGCTTTGCCTCGCAGCTTGCGCCGACTTCGGGCTCGATGGGTTATGGCGTGCCGGCCGCCGTGCTCGCCAAGCGGCAATATCCGGACCGCGTCGTCGTCGCCTTTGCCGGCGACGGCTGCTTCCTGATGAACGGGCAGGAGTTTGCGACCGCCGTGCAGTATGACGCCGCGCTGATCGTGATTGTCGTCGACAACGCGCAATACGGCACCATCCGCATGCATCAGGAGCGCGACTATCCCGGCCGCGTCGTCGGCACCCAGCTCAAGAACCCTGATTTTGCGATGTATGCAAAAGCGTTCGGCGGTCATGGCGAGCGCGTCGAGCGTACCGAGGATTTTGCGCCGGCGTTCGAGCGCGCGCTTGCCTCCGGCAAGCCGTCGATCCTGCACTGCTTCATTGACGCGCGCGCGATGTCGGTCGGCAAGGATTTTGTTCCGCAGGAGAAGGCGCGTTGATGGGCCGCCATGTTGCCATCATCGGAGCCGGTGCGGTTGGCGCGATCAGCGCCATCGAGGCTTTGCGCGAAGGCCATCGCGTCACGCTGATCGATCCCGGCGAGCCCGGCGGAGAGCAGGCGGCGAGCTATGGCAACGCCGGCTGGCTGTCGTCGCATTCGGTGATCCCGCCGTCGGAGCCGGGCATCTGGAAGAAGGTGCCGTTCTATCTGATGGACCCGCTCGGGCCGCTCGCCATCCGCTGGTCTTACCTACCGAAGGCTCTGCCCTGGCTGATCAAATATCTGCTCTCGGGCTGGACCGAAGCTCGTGTCGAAAAGACGGCGGTTGCGTTGCGTGATCTCCTGAAGGACGCGCCGCTGTTGCACAGGAAGCTCGCTGAAGAGGCCGGCGTTCCCGAGTTGATCGAGCGCAACGGCGTGATGCACATCTTCCCGTCCCGCGGGAGCTTTGACGGGGATCTCGGCTGGCGCATCCGCAAGCGCGTCGGCATCGAATGGCTGGAGCTCAACGCCGACGAAATGCGTCAGCGTGAGCCCGATCTCGATCCCCGCTACGAATTCGGCGTTGTCGTGGAAGAGGCGGGACGCTGCCGCGATCCCGGTGCCTATGTGGCGGCGCTTGCCAATCATGCGCTTGCCAGCGGTGCCGAGCTCGTGCGTGCGAAGGCGACCGGCCTGAAGCTTGATGGCAACAAGCTCGTCGCTGTCGTCACCGAGACCGGCGAGATTGCTTGCGATGCCGCGGTGGTCGCTGCCGGTGCGCGCTCCAAGCTGCTGACCGCGTCCGTCGGCGATCCGCTGCCGCTCGAGACCGAGCGCGGCTATCACGTGATGATCGAGGACCCGGAATCCGGTCCGCGCAACTCGATGATGGCGTCCGACGCCAAGATGGTGGTCAACTGGACCAACAAGGGTCTGCGCGCTGCCGGGACCGTCGAGATCGCGGGCCTTGACGCCGAACCGAACTGGAAGCGCGCCGAGATCCTGCGCAACAATCTCTTCAGCATGTTTCCCAAGCTGCCGAAGACCATTCCAGCCTCGCGCATCAAGATGTGGTTCGGCCATCGCCCGAGCATGCCGGACGGTCGCCCCTGCATCGGCTATGCACGCGCCTCGCGCGACATCGTCTACGCCTTCGGCCACGGCCATATCGGCCTCGTCGGCTCGGCCCGCACCGGCCGTCTTGTCGCGCAGCTCCTGAGCGGCAAGGAGCCGGAAATTCCGCTCGCTCCCTTCGCGCCCACCCGTTTCCTCTGAGATCGCACCATGACCTATCCAGCCAACGCTCCCTCCCGCATCGCCCGTGGCGGCAAGGCGCTCTACGGCGCGCCGCTCGGCATTTTGATGCTGGAAGCGCGCTTTCCCCGCATTCCCGGCGACATGGGCAACGGCACCACCTGGCCATTCCCCGTGCTCTATCGCGTGGTGAGCGGCGCCTCGCCGGAGAAAGTGGTGCTGAAGGGCGCGGCCGGATTGCTGCCGGATTTCATTGATGCGGCCAAGGAGCTTGTGCGACTCGGCGCAGAAGCCATCACCACCAATTGCGGTTTCCTCGCGCTGTTTCAGAAGGAGCTTGCGGCTGCCGTCGGCGTGCCGGTCGCAACCTCGTCGCTGATGCAGGTACCATGGGTGCAGGCGACGCTGCCGCCCGGCAAGCGCGTCGGCCTCGTCACGGTGTCCGGTTCGACCCTGTCGCCGGCCCATCTCGAAGGCGCCGGCGTGCCGCTCGACACGCCGCTGGTCGGCACCGAGAATGGTAAGGAGTTCTTCCGCGTCCTGATCAAGGCCGAGAAGGACGACATGGATATCGCTCAGGCTGAACGTGACGTCGTCGAGGCCGGCAAGGAGCTCGTCGCGAGGCATCCCGATGTCGGCGCCATCGTGCTCGAATGCACCAACATGCCGCCTTACGCCGCGGCGCTTCAGGCCGAGGTCGGGCTTCCGGTCTATGACATCTATTCGATGATCACCTGGTTTCATGCCGGATTGCGGCCGCGCAGTTTTGCCTGAGCGCGGACGGAAAAGCCCTGAACAACCAGCCCGGCGGTGCGGGACCGATTGCCACCGCCAGCACAGCCCCGGTATATTGGCCTGTGTTCGGCCATGCATGCAGCCATGAAGAATCAGGTGGAACTCGCTTCCGATAGTATCGTCGACCGCGTCTATGAACAGCTCAAGGCGATGGCCGTGAGTTATGAGTTCAAGCCGGGCGAGCGCCTCAACGAGGGTGAGCTGGCAAAGCGCCTCGGCGTCAGCCGCACGCCGCTGCGCGAAGCGTTGAACCGCCTGAACACCGAAGGCTTCCTGCGCTTCACGCCGGGCAAGGGCTTCTTCTGCCGCGAGCTCGACGCGCACGAGATCTTCGATCTCTATGAGCTGCGCAAATCGATCGAGATCGCGTCGATCCGTCTGGCGATCAAGCGCTCCAGGGACGAGGACATCGACGCGCTGTTGAAATTCCTCGAAGCCACCGGGCCCGATCCCGGCGAGCGGTCGTCCGTCGAATTGGTCGAGCTCGACGAGACCTTCCACGAGCGGCTGATGGCGATGTCGAACAACGCCGAAATGCTGCGGGTCCTGCGCAACGTCAACGCGCGCATCCGCTTCGTGCGCTGGATCGACATGGACCGCATCAATCGCTCCAACACGCAGGCCGAGCACCGTGCCGTCGTCGAGGGTCTCAAGGCGCGCGACGAGGCGATCTGTGTCTCAGTGCTCGAAAAGCACATCGACCGGCGGCTGGATCGCATCACCTCCGCAATCAAGGAAGGCTATGCGCAGATCTATATGCCGGCCGCGGCGCGATCGGTGGCGAACTGACGCCGTCCCGGCACCATCCTGGAGGTAGACCCATGAAACTATCCGGCAAGGTCGCAGCGATCACGGGCGCCGCGCGCGGCATTGGCAGGGCCTGCGCCGAGCGCTTCCTCAACGACGGCGTCAAGGTGGTGATCTCTGATGTCGACAATGACGCGCTCGACAAGACGGTCGCCGAGCTCGGCCGGCCCAAGGAGCTGTGCGCCGTTCACTGCCACGTGGCGCGGCGAGCAGATATCGACCGCGTCGTCGCGACCGCGGTCAGGGAGTTCGGCCGGCTCGACATCATGGTCAACAATGCCGGCGTTGCGCGCAATCAGGACATCCTTGAGATATCAGAGAAGGATTTTGACGACGTCATCGCCGTCAATCTGAAGGGCGCCTTCTTCGGCGTGCAGGCCGCCGCCAAGCAGATGATCGCGCAGGGCGGTGGCGGCGTCATCATCAACATGTCCTCGGTCAACGCGCTGCTCGCGATCCCGACACTTGCGACCTATGCGATCTCCAAGGGCGGCATGAAGCAGCTCACCTCCGTCGCCGCCGTCGCGCTCGCCCCGCACAACATCCGTGTCGTCGCGGTCGGGCCGGGAACGATTCTGACCGACATGGTGTCGTCGGCGATCTTCTCCTCCGACGACGCACGCAAGAGCGTGATGTCGCGCACCCCGATCGGCCGCGGCGGCGAGCCCAGCGAAGTCGCCTCCGTGGTTGCGTTCCTCGCCAGTGACGATGCGTCCTACATCACGGGCCAGACGATCTATCCGGATGGCGGGCGGTTGATTTTGAACTACACGGTGCCGGTGAAGGAGAAGTAGGGGGCCAGGCGCGCTCGCGCCTCACACTCGCTGTCATCGCCCGCGAAGGCGGGCGATCCAGTATTCCAGAGACGTCAGTCGAATACGGAAAAGCCGCGGCGTACTGGATGCCCCGGTCGAGCCGGGGCATGACAGCGGTGGTTGTGGAAGCCGTCCCGCCGCCCCTCACTCCGCCGCGCGCACCGTGCCGTGACCCAGCCGCTTCGAGATATCGCCTGCACAATCCCGCAACGCATTGGCGAGATCGCCATCCCAGTGCGCGTCGAACGTCGCCTCCGGGCCCATCGCGGTGATGACCAGTGCGACATGGCCGGCGTGGTCGAACACCGGCGCTGCAAAGGCGTTGACGCCGGGCAGGGGATCGCCCAGCGCGCGGGCGATGCCGTGCTTGCGCACCTCGCCGAGCATCTCGGCGACCTTCGGCGCCTTGGGCGCGCGCTTGGGATTGTAACCGACGCCGTAGCGATCGATGCCGTTGTCGAGCGCGGCGGAAATAGTTTTCTGCGGCATGAAGGCGGCAAAGGCGCGGCCCGTGGCGGTCTCCAGCAGCGCCATCACCGACCCGACGCGCATCGCGATGTGCACGGGACGGCTCGGCTCCTCGATCTGCACCACGGTCGGGCCGTTGCTGCCCCAGATCGCGAGCGAGACGGCGTGATTGATGTGACCGGCAAGCGCCGCGATCTTGGGCGTCGCGATCCGCACGGCGGAGAGACGGCGGAGGCTGATCAGGCCGAGCTCCAGCGCCAGCGCGCCGATCTCGTAACGCCCGGTGGTTTCGTCCTGCTCGATCAGGCCGAGCCGCGAAAAGCTGACGAGATAAGGATGCGCCTTTGCCGGGGCCATGCCGGCCTCGCGCGCGAGATCGCGCAGCATCATCGGCTCGCCGCTTCTGGCCAGCGCGCGAAGCAGTTCTCCGCCGACTTCGATCGACTGGATGCCGCGGCTCTCTCGCTTCATATCGCCTTCTTCTTTAGGCTTCGCCTACGCCGCACTGCGCTCCGCAGTGCTCTCGGCGAGATGACGGCCGGCAATGTAGCCGAAGGTCAGCGCCGGCCCAAGCGTGATGCCGGCGCCGGGATAGTTGCCGCCCATGATGCTCGCCATGTCGTTGCCGGCGGCATAGAGCCCGGGAATGACGCGGCCTTCCGCGTCGAGCGCGCGGGCATTGGCATCGGTGACGATGCCGGCATAGGTGCCGAGGTCGCCGATCACCATCTTGACGGCGTAGAACGGGCCGTTTTCGAGCGGCGCGACGCAGGGGTTGGGCCCGTGCAGCGGGTCGCCTTGGTAACGGTTATAGGCTTTTGAGCCCTTGCCGAACGCCGCGTCCTGACCCTGGGCTGCGGTCGCGTTGAACTGCGATACCGTCTCGGCAAAACCCTTCACGTCGATGCCGGCCTTGGCTGCAAGCGCTTCCAGCGTATCGCCGCGCAGGAGATAGCCGGTGCGTAAGTGATGGCCGAGCGGCATCGGGAACGGCGGCACGCAGCCGAGGCCATATTTGCGCAGCGTCTTGTGATCGCAGACGAGCCAGGCCGCGATCTCCTCGTTCGGCTTGGCCGCCTTGACCATGGCCTGGACGAAGTCGTGGTAGGAATTGCCCTCATTGGCAAAGCGCTTGCCGTCGCGCATCACGGCGATCACGCCGGGCTTTGCGCGGTCGATGAAATGCGGCATCACCCCGCGCGTGCCGTCCTTGCGCTGCGTCACCGAGACCGGTACCCAGGCCGCCGCGTTCGGCAGGCGATCCTCGATGCGGCCGCCGGCTGTCTCCGCGAGCCGCAGGCCGTCGCCGGTGTTGCCCGTCGGCCCCGGCGAATAATGCTCAGCGCCGGTCGGTGCGTGCGGAAACATTTTTTTGCGCCGTGCGATGTCATGCGGAAAGCCGCCGCAGGCGAGCACCACGCCACGCTTTGCGTTGACGCGGATCGTGCGTCCTTCGCGCTCGATGATGGCGCCTTTCACCGCGCCGTTCTCGACGATCAGCTCGCGCACCGGCGAGGAGAGCCAGAGCGGAATGTTCAGGTCGAGCGCCGACTTCGCCAGCCGCCCGGCGAGCGCATTGCCGTTGGTCAGCGTCATGCCGCGGCCATGGCGCAGCACGTCCATCAGATGACGCGACAGCCGCTTGGCGACATAGACCGCCGAGGTCAGCGATTTCGTGGCACGCATGAAGTGGACGATGTCCTTGCCGCTGCCGAGCATCATGCCGAACACGGTGAGCTCCGGTAGCGGCATGCCGAGCGTCTTGATGTGGTCGCCGAGCTCGCGCCCATCGAACGGGCGGGCGACCATGGAGCGGCCGCCCTGCGTGCCGCCGGGCGCCTCCGAATGATAGTCCGGAAATACCAGCGGCATGTCGAAACGCAGCGCGGTCTTGGTCGTGAAGAAATCGACGGCCTCGGGCCCGGCCTCGAGGAAGGCGTCGACGCGGGCGGCGTCGTAATTGTTGCCGGCCTCGTGCCGCAAGTAAGTGCGCGCCTGGTCCGGCGTCTCATTGATGCCGTAGGCGCGGGCGAGCGAGGTGCCGGGGATCCAGAGCCAGCCGCCGGAGCGGGCGGTGGTGCCGCCGAAGCGCGGCTCCTTCTCGACGATCAGCACCTCGAGCCCGCGGGCGCGGGCGGTGATCGCCGCCGCCATGCCCGAGGCGCCGGAGCCTGCCACGAGCACATCGCACTCGTAGGTTTCGCCTGCGCTGCGCTCGTTGCCGGTCATATCAACCTCACTTCTTCAGGAGAGGGCACTTCGATTCGGAGACGGGACGGAACGCGTCCTCGCCCTTCACGGTCTTGACGATGTCGAGATAGTCCCAGGGCTCCTTGGATTGCGCGGGCGCCTTCACCTTTGCAAGGTACATGTCGCGGATCACGCGACCGTCCTCGCGGAGCTTGCCGCCATGGACGAATGTATCCTCGATCGGCAGCTCGCGCATCTTCGCCATCACCTGGGCCGGATCGTCGGTGCCGGCGGCCTTGATGGCCTTGAGATAATGCAGCACCGAGCCGTAGACGCCGGTGTGGATCATGGTCGGCATCACCTTGGTCTTGTCGTAGAATTTCTTCGACCAGGCCCGCGTCGCCTCGTCCATGGCCCAGTAGGCCGCCGTCGTCATGTAGGTGCCTTGCGCGGCCTTCAACCCGATGGCGTGGACGTCGGTGTCGAACATCAGGAGGCCGACGAGCTTCTGGCCGCCCTGGACCAGGCCGAACTCGCCGGACTGCTTGATCGCATTGTCGGTGTCCTGGCCGGCATTGGCGAACGCAACCACGTCCGCCTTCGAGCTCTGCGCCTGCAGCGCGAAGGAGGAGAAGTCGGCGGTGTTGGTCGGGTGCCGCACGCCGCCGAGCACCTTGCCTCCCATCTCCTGAATGAAGCGCGTCGCGTCCTTCTCGAGCTGCTGGCCGAAGGCGTAGTCCGCGGTGATGAAGTACCAGGATTTTCCGCCCTCCTTGATCACGGCGGAGGCCGTCACCTTCGACAGCGCATAGGTGTCGTAGGTGAAATGCACGGTGTTCGGGCTGCACAGCTCGTCGGTCAGCGAGCTCGCGCCGGGACCGGAGAGAAGCGCGATCTTGTTGCGCTCCTTGGCCATGTTGTGCACGGCGATCGCGATGCCGGAGTTGGGGATGTCGACCACGGCGTCGACCTTGTTGTTGTCGAACCAGCCGCGAACGATCTGCGTGCCGACGTCGGTCTTCATCTGATGGTCGGCACTGATGATCTCGATCGGCTTGCCGAGTACGGTCGGGCCGAATTCCTCTACCGCCATGCGCGCGGCTTCGACCGAGCCCGGGCCGGAATTGTCGCGGCCCCAGCTCGACAGGTCGGTCAACACCCCGATCCGCACCACGTCGTCGGACACCTGCGCGGTCGCCGCTGACGTCATTGCTGCGAGCATGGCGTAGGCCAAAAGACCTCTCATCGTCGTTCCCTTCGTTTTGTCCCGCTCTTGCGGCTGGTTATGAAGTCGGCGGACGTTAGTTATTATCAAATTAGTTTGTCAATAACGAATATTGGTTCCCTCCAGCGGGCGACGCGCGGGGGGAGCGATGCAGGTGGGGATCAAATGCAAGGCCAGGTTGCAAGGCCTGCTGCGATTGGGGATGATGCGAGCGGGATTTCTGGGGTAGGTCGCATGACGGCAATGACTGACATCTCCACCGCAACGGAGAAATCGACGACGGCGCATGTGGTCTGGGCAAGCGCGCTCGGCACCGCGATCGAGTGGTACGACTTCCTGATCTACGGCACCGCCGCGGCGCTGGTGTTCAACAAGCTGTTCTTCCCGAGCTTCGATCCCTTCGTCGGCACCATCGCGGCGTTCTCGACCTATGCGGTCGGCTTCGTGGCGCGGCCGATCGGTGGCGCCATCATCGGCCATTACGGCGACCGGCTCGGCCGCAAGACGATGCTGGTCGCAACCATGATCGCGATGGGGCTCGGCACCTTCCTGATCGGCTGCCTGCCGACCTATCAGCAGATCGGCATCTGGGCGCCGATCCTGCTGGTGTGCCTGCGCTTCGTGCAGGGCATCGGGCTCGGCGGCGAATGGAGCGGCGCGGTCGTCATGGTGATCGAGCATGCCGGCAACCGCCGTGGCTTCTACGGCAGCCTCGTGCAGATCGGCTTTCCCGTCGGCGTCGCCGCCTCGACCGGTATCTTCGGCTTGATGACCAAGCTGCCGGAAGCGGACTTTCTGAGCTGGGGCTGGCGTGTGCCGTTCCTGATCAGCATTTTGCTGGTCGGCATCGGCTTCATCGTGCGCCTCAAGCTCGCCGAGACGCCGCATTTCAAGGAAGTCGTCGAGCGGAAAGAGGTGCTGGCGCAGCCGGTGCTCGAGGTGCTCAGGCGCGACTGGCGCAGCTTTCTGCTGGCGATCGGCATCACCGTCTCCGAGGTCGGCCTTGCCTACCTGCTCACCGTCTTCACCGTCGTTTATGCCACCACGCGGCTCGGCCTGCCGCGGCAGGTGATCCTCGACGCCGTCGTTTACGCCGCGATCGTCGAGTTCGCGACGCTGCCGCTCGCCGGCTGGCTGTCGGATATCTTCGGCCGCAAGGCGCTGTATCTCGCCGGCGGCGTGTTCTCGGTGGCGCTGGCGTTTCCGCTGTTCTGGTTCCTCGACACCAAGGAGCCGGCGCTGATCACGCTGGCGCTGGTCGTCACCATGACGCTGACGCACGCATTGCTGTTCGGGCCGAAGGCGGCGTTCATGCCGGAACTGTTCCGCACCCAGGTGCGCTACAGCGGCGCCTCGCTCGGCGCCAACGTCGCGGCAGCGCTGAGCGGCGGCTTCTCGCCGCTGATCGCGACCGCGCTGCTTGCCTGGGCCGGCGCTTCATGGGCGGTGTCGGTGTATATCATCGCGCTGTCGATCATCACGATCATCGCGACGCTGCTCGCGCCCGAGACGGCGCGCGATCGCCTGAGGTCCTAGAGACCGTCAAGGACATGCAGGGTTCGCGGCGTCTGGAATCACGAGGAAGGTGATACTGGCCGGTGCCACTCGCGTCACCCCGGCTGGCACCGCTTGCGCATCGAGACGAGGCAGTTCGTCGTTCGCCGCGAGCGCGAGCGTCTTGCCGTTCAGCCGCACCGTCGCGCTCTCAAGCCTTGCCGCATCGAGCGTGTAGCGCCGGACATCGAGCGGAATCGAGATAGACCGCGACGATCTGCGTGACGTGTTGATCGCAAGCAGGCTCACCGCGCCCTGCATGGCGGGATGGCAGTGCGCATAGAGATGCAGGTCGGTCGCGGGCGAACTCACGTCGAGCACGGTCGTGCCCATGAGCCGACGCCACAGCAGCGCGCCCCAATAGTTCGGCCGTGGATGAAAATCCCTTTCATCGAGCAGGCCGTAATCGCTCGCGGCCAGCGTGTTGTGCATCACCACCTGGACGCCGGCCCTCGCGAGACGGCCGAGTTGGTCGAGATAACGAAATGTGTCGAGGAAGGTTGGATCCCACGGACTGCCGCCGCAGGCGGCGTTCGCCGTCTCCGTCAGCCAGAGCGGTTTTTCCGGCTCGAATTCGTCGCGCAATGCACGGTAGACGGTGAGCGCATCATCGGTGCGCGACAGCCAGTTTTCGGTGAGCGCGTGCGCGGGATCGTCGTGGACGCCGCAGCGCGGCGAGAGCGTGAAGTAATGATGGTACGAGAAGCGATCGACGCCTGCGCCGGAAGTGGTGAGCAGCGCGCGGGCGCTAAGGCCTGATGCCGACGGCGAAGCCGTGTCGCCGGCGGAGCCGGGGCCGAGGATCAACGTGTCGGGTGAGGCTCGCTTGATCCAGTCGCGAAAGATCTTGAAGTCGCGGCCATAGGCGGTCGCATCATATCCCCGCGGCGGGCCGTTGGTTGCCGAAAGTGTTGGCTCGTTCATGAACTCGGCGGCGGCGATGCGGCCACCGAGCGACTGCGCGTAGGCGAGGAGACGCTGCGCCCGGTCGGGAGTCCATGCGCCTTGCGCGTCGCGGCTGCCGGGACTGACGGCAAAGGATGTGACGATCTCCGCATTGGCGGCGCGGGCGAACTCGATGACGCCGCGCCACTGCGCGCGGGTCAGCACGGTGTTGAATCCCGAAGGCGGTGCGGATGGCGTGTGATCATCGTCCGCAAAGTACGTCGCGTTCGCCCACGTGCCGCTGACGCGCATATATGCCGGTGCCAATGCGCTTGCGAGGTTGCGCAGGCGGCGATTGGTCAAATCGATCGGCGGCCTGTAGCCGTAGCGATGCCGATCGACCGGCGCACGCGCATTGCGCGGATAAGATTTCCAAAAACGTCCGCCGGTGATCTCCACCATCTCGACATTGTAGGACTGAAAGCGCGCGTCGATCGTGCCGATCGCTTTCAGGGATGACGGCGCGACAGCGTGCTCGTCGGCACGCGCGTCGCATAACGTCGCAGCGAGCAGCGCGAACGTCAGTACGCTCGCCTTGCGCAATCGCGTCGCGCGGGTCGTTCCTCGCCTTGTATACACGTCCTGACGCCTTCTTATGCGCGCTGCCAAAACCGGATGCAGCCGCGCGAACCATTAGCCCCGTTTATATCGCGAATTTTTACTTCCAATTTTACTTCGTGAAATTGCGCCCATAGCCTCGCGACCAATCGATCACCGCCGCAGCCGATCGATGGCGATCGGAGCGAAGCGTTCATTGTCACCAACGAGGGTTGCCATGCTTGACAGGGACAAAGGAAAATCCGGTGCCAACCAGGCGGGACCGAAGGACGTTTCGACGAAAAAGCTGAGCCGCCGCACGCTCTTGAAGGGCGCCGCGGCCGTGGCGGGCGCTGCCGCCGGATCGGATGCGATCCGCGGCTTCCCGACCATCTGGGCGCAGGAGATCAAGGACATCGAGCTCCGTCATGTCGGTGTCTCCTACTCGGTCGTCAAGGCGATCGGCGACCAGGCGGCAAAGGACCTCGGATTCAAGGTGACGATGCAGAACCTCGACACCTCGGCCGCTATCAACCGCTTCATAAGCCAACCTAATACGGTCGACATCGCCGATCTCGAGGGCTGGCAGGCCAAGCTCGCCGCCAAGCGCGGCGTCATCCAGGGCATCGAGGTCAAGAAGATCAAGGAGTTCGACAGCATTTTGCCGATCTTCACCAAGGGTGAGATCGACGGTCACAAGATCCCGCGTCAGGGCATCTCGCCCTACGAGGCCATGTACATCGCAAAGCCTGACGCAACCGATCTGAACGACGGCGTCACCGAATGGGCGACCTTTTTGCCGCAGGTCTACAACGCCGACTCCATCGGCTACCGGCCTGATCTCGTCGGGCATGACGTCACCGAGTGGAAGGACCTGATCGATCCAAAATTCAAGGGCAAGGCCGCGATCCTCGACGTGCCTGCCATCGGCATCATGGATGCCGCGCTCTGCTTCGAGAGCGCCGGGCTGATCAAGTACGGCAACAAGGGCAACATGACCAAGGAGGAGATCGACTTCACCTGCAACAAGCTGATCGAGCTGAAGAAGCAAGGCCAGTTCCGCGCGACCTGGACCACCTTCGACCAGTCGGTGCAGCTCATGGCGGCGGGCGAGGTGATCATCCAGTCGATGTGGTCGCCGGCGGTGGCAGCTGTCCGCGTCAAGGAAATCCCCTGCGTCTACGCACCCGTCAACGTCAAGAACGGCAAGGAAGGTTATCGTGGCTGGTGCAACGGCATGGGCCTGATGAAGCACCTCTCCGGCAAGAAGCTCGACGCCGCCTACGAATATCTCAACTGGTATCTCTCGGGTTGGCAGGGCGGCTTCGTCGCACGCTACGGCTACTACAGCCCGGTGCCATCGACCGCGAAGAAATTCCTCACCCCGGCCGAATGGGCGTTCTGGTACGAAGGGCAGCCCGCGCCTGAAGTCATCAACGATCCCTATGGCGTGCCGATGGAGAAGTCCGGCACCAAGCGCGACGGCGGCTCGTTCCTCGATCGCGTCAAGAACATCTCGTGCTGGAACACGCTGATGGACGAAGCCGCCTACATGAACAAGCGCTGGAACGACTTCAAGGTGGCGTAAATCCTGCTTTCCCTGACGTGACACGAACGCCGGCGCGGCGACGCGCCGGCGCGACAAGACCGACTTCGAGGCGTTTGCCGTTATGCAGTCCAGTCAAACTCCGTCCCGCGCAAATCTCGCCGGCTGGCTCTACGTTTCGCCGCTGGTGCTGGTGCTCGTGCCGTTCTTCGTGGCGCCGATCCTGGTCGTGCTGGCGGCGAGCTTCTTCGCGACCGACGGTTTTGGCGGCCTGACGCCGGGCTTCACGCTCGCGAGCTATATCGAGATCCTGCATTCGGCGCTGACGTTGAAACTGTATCTGGCGACGATCAAGTTCACGGTGCTGGCCTGGATCTTCACCCTGATCATCGGCTTCTTCGTCGCCTACTTCCTGGTGTTCCACGTCCGCAACCAGCTTTTGGCGATCGGCCTGTTCCTGCTCTGCACGGTGCCGTTCTGGACCTCGAACATCATCAGGATGATTTCCTGGATCCCGCTGCTCGGCAAGGAAGGCCTGATCAACCAGGCACTGCTCGCGCTAGGGGTGATCCGTCAGCCGTTGGAAGTGCTGCTGTTCTCCGACCTCGCTGTTGTCATCGCCTATGTCCATCAGCTCACGATCTTCATGATCGTGCCGATCTTCAATTCCATGGCGCGGATCGACAAGAAGCTGATCGAGGCGGCGATCGATGCCGGCGCGAGCCGCTTCGACATCATGCGTCTGATCGTGGTGCCGATGTCAAAGAGCGGCATCGCGCTCGGCACCATCTTCGTGGTCTCGATCGTGATGGGCGACTTCTTCGTGGTCAAGGTGATGTCGGGCGGCGGCTCTGCCTCGGTGGTGAGCGCGTTTTATGAGGACGTCGGCGTGTTGCAATATCCGAACGCGGCGGCAAGCGCCGTGCTCCTCACGCTCGTCCTCGTTGCGATCGTGTCGTTGATCCTGCGGACCGTGGACATCCGGCAGGAGATCACGCGATGAGCGCGGTGCTTGCCGATACCCCCGAGGCCATCGCGCCGGCGAGCAGCAAGGCGATCGCGCCGAGCCGCGGGCAACGCCCCTGGACGTTCTACGTGCTGGCGACGCTGTTCGCACTCTACGTGCTCGCGCTCTACGGCCCGATGATCTGCATCTACGTCCTGTCGTTCCAGGATATCCGCGGCGGGCTGGTATTCCCGATGAAAGGGCACTCGCTGCACTGGTTCGTCGATCTCTTCACCCAGGTGCGGACCGGTGATGTCAAGGGCTCGTTCGATCGCTCGATCAAGCTCGCCGTGATTGTCACTGTTATCACGGTGGTGATCTCGTTCCTCGCCGGCCTCGGCTTCCGTCGAAGGTTCTGGGGCGACGGTGTCGTCTTCTACATGATGATCGGCAGCCTGGTGGCGCCGGGCCTGGTGCTCGGGCTCGGCACGGGTCTCCTGTTCCAGGCGCTCGGGCTCAATGCGAGCTGGTACACGTCGGCGCTGGGCGCTCAGCTGTCCTGGACGCTGCCGTTCGGCGTGCTCGTGATGTTCGCGGTGATGTCGCGCTACAACCGCGCGTGGGACGAGGCCGCCTATGATCTCGGCGCGAGCCGTTGGCAGACGATCTGGCTCGTAATCGTGCCGGTGCTCGCGCCCGGCATCGTGGCGGTGGCGCTGTTCGGCTTCACGCTGTCCTACGACGAATTCGCCCGCAGCCTGCAGACGGCGGGCTCGCTCAACACGCTGCCGCTCGAGATCTGGAGCATGACGCTCAACGTCACCTCGCCATCGCTCTACGCGCTCGGCACGGTGACCACAATCATCTCCTTCATCGTGATCGGCGCAAGTCTCGGCACCATCGTGCTGATCCAGAAGCGGCGCGGCCGGGCGGCGGAAGGCTAGAGGTTTTCGGGAATGGCGATCGAACGCGGCGATATCGAACTGGCGGGCGTCTGCAAGAGCTTTGACGGCGTGACCAATGTGGTTGACGGCGTCAATCTGAGGATTGCCGACGGTGCCTATTGCTGCTTCATCGGTCCTTCCGGTTGCGGCAAGACCACGATTTTGCGGATGATCGCGGGCCATGAGGACCCGACGGCGGGCGAGATCGTGATCGGCGGCCAGAACGTCGTCGGCCTTGCGCCGGTGCAGCGGCGCACCGCGATGATGTTCCAGTCCTACGCGCTGTTTCCGCATCTGACCGTGCGCGACAACATCGCCTTTGCGCTGCGCGTGCGCGGCATGTCCAAAGCCGAGCGCCTGCGCGCCACCGACGCCATGATCGAGAAGGTGCGGCTGACGAGCTTTGCCGATCGCCTGCCGGCGCAGCTCTCCGGCGGCCAGCAGCAGCGCGTGGCGCTGGCGCGGGCCGCGATCACCGAGCCGCGGGTGTTGCTGCTCGACGAGCCGCTCTCGGCGCTCGACGAGCAGCTCCGCGTCCAGATGCGCCAGGAATTGCGGCGGATGCAGCGCGAGCTCGGCATCACCTTCATTCATGTGACGCACACCCAGCTCGAGGCGATCGCGCTCGCCGATCTCGTCGTGGTGATGGACCAGGGCCAGATCAAGCAGGCGGGAGCCGCGCGGGACGTGTATGCCCATCCGCATGACCGTTACGTCGCCGAGTTCATGGGCGGGCAGAACGTGCTGTCCGGGCGGGTGGAGAAAGTCAACGGATCGAGCTTCACGCTCACGCAGGCCGCTCCTGATGGCATCGAGGTGCCGCTCCAGGCGCGCTCCAAGATCAATGTCGGCGACACCGTCGATATCGCGGTCCGCCGCGACGACATCACCCTGATCCGGCCCGGCCAAAACCTGCCGCCGGGCTGCGCCGCCTCGCTGCCGAGTCGCGTGCTGGCGATCGAGTATCAGGGCTATTTCGTCAAGGTCATGCTCGACACCGTGCCGGACGACGAGTTCGTCGCCTACGTGCCGGAGAAGACCTTCTTCGCAAATCCCTTCACCGTCGGCGATGTCGTCGTTGCCACCTGGGCAACGGAGCACGCCCGTCCACTCGCCTAAAGAGCTCGTCGCGCACAAGGAGTTTTCATCGTGCAGATATCCTTCACACTCAACGGACGACCGACCACGGTGGATGTCGAGCCGGCGACGCTGGTGGCCGAGCTCCTGCGCGAGCAACTCAATCTCACGGGCACCCATATCGGCTGCGACACCAGCCAGTGCGGCGCCTGCGTCGTGCATCTCGACGGCCTGCCGGTGAAGAGCTGCACGTTGCTCGCACCCGCGCTTGAGGGCGCGACGCTGCTCACCATTGAAGGCCTGCAAGGCGGGCCCGGCTCGAACCAGATGCATCCGATGCAGGAAGCGTTCCGGGAGCATCACGGTCTGCAATGCGGCTTCTGCACGCCGGGCATGCTGATGACGGCGGTCTCGCTGGCGACCGAGAAGCCGAACCTGACGGAGGCCGACGTCCGCCACGGCCTCGAAGGCAATATCTGCCGCTGCACCGGCTACCAGAACATCGTCGTCTCGGTCATGGCCGGCGCCGCCGCCATGAATGCCGCCAAAGGAGGTTGATCATGGGCAATGTGATCGGGATCGGCGCCGCCCCCAAGCGCAAGGAAGATCAGCGCTTCCTCACCGGCCGCGGCAATTACGTCGCCGACATCAAGCGCCCCGGCATGACGGCCGGCGTGTTCGTGCGCTCGCCGCACGGGCACGCGGTCATCCGCGGCATCGACAAGAGCGCGGCGTTGGCGGCGCCTGGCGTGGTCGCTGTTTTGACGGGCGACGACGTTGCCGCCGACAAGCTGGGATCACTGCCCTGCGGCTGGGGCATCACCGACGCCAAGGGCGTGCCGATGAAGGAGCCGCCATTCCCGATGCTGGCGCAGGGCAAGGTGCGTTTCGTCGGCGACATGGTCGCCTTCGTCGTCGCCGAGACGCCGGAGCAGGCCAATGCAGCGGCTGAACTTCTGAAGGTGGACTATGACGTGCTACCGTCCGTGGTCGGCGTGCTCGACGCCGTCATGCCAGGCGCGCCGCAATTGTTCGACGACGTGCCGAGCAACATCTGCTGCGACTGGGAGCTCGGCGACAAGGGCGCGGTCGAGTCTGCGTTCAAGAAGGCGGCTCATGTCGCAAAACTGAGCCTCGTCAACAACCGTCTGATCGGTAATCCGATGGAGCCCCGTGCGGCGATCGCCGAATACGAGCCGGGCACCGATCGCTACACGCTGTGGAGCACCAGCCAGTTTCCGCACGTCGTGCGCTTCCTGATGGGCGCTTTGGTGCTTCAGATCCCCCAGCACAAGCTGCGTGTGGTGGCGCCCGACGTCGGCGGCGGCTTCGGCGTCAAGCAGTTCCACTACGGCGAAGAGGCTGTCATCACCTGGGCCGCCAAGCGCGCGAAGCGGCCGATCAAATGGGTGGCGAGCCGTTCGGAAGGTTATGTCTCCGATCGCCATGGCCGCGATCACGTGACCGAGGCCGAGCTCGCGCTCGACGAAAAGGGCAAGTTCCTCGCCTTCCGCGTCAAGACGCTCGCCAATATGGGCGGCTATCTCTCGACGTTTGGGCCGAACATCCCGACCAATCTCTATGGACCGCTGCTCAGTGGCGTCTACACCATGCCTGCGATCTACTGCAACGTGAAGGTCGTCTTCACCAACACCGTGCCGGTCGACGCCTATCGCGGCGCCGGCCGTCCCGAGGCGACTTTCGTGCTGGAGCGTATCGTTGACGTCGCCGCCGCCGAGATGGGCATCGACCGCGTCGAGATCCGCCGCCGCAACATGATCCCGAAGGAGGCCTATCCGTATCAGACGCCGGTGCTGGTGCAGTACGATTCCGGCGATCCCATGGGCTGCCTCGACGGCGCGCTTGACGCCGCCGACGTGAAGAATTTCGGCGTGCGCAAGGCGGCGTCAGCCAGCAAGGGCAAATTCCGCGGGCTAGGTTACTCCACCTATGTGGAAGCCTGCGGCCTTGCGCCGTCGCGCTTTGCCGGACGATTGGGCGCGCGCGGCGGGCTCTACGAGAGCGCGACCGTGCGCGTGCATCCGACCGGGCAGGTGACGGTGCTGATCGGCACCCACAATCACGGCCAGGGCCACGAGACCACCTTTGCGCAGATCGTCTCCGACAAGCTCGGCGTTGCCTTCGAGAATGTCGACATCGTGTTCGGTGACACCGATCGCGTGCAGTTCGGCATGGGCACTTATGGCTCGCGCTCCCTCGTCGTCGGCGGTGCGGCGCTGTCCAAGGCTGCCGACAAGGTCATCGTCAAGGGCAAGAAGATCGCGGCGCATCTGCTCGAGGCCGCCGAGGTCGACATTCAGTTCGAGGCCGGAAAGTTCTCGGTCGCAGGCACGGACCGCGCCAAGTCTTTCGAGGAGATCGCAGGTGCCGCCTACGTGCCGCACGATTATCCCCTTGAAGTGCTGGAGCCGGGCCTCGAGGAGCAGGCCTATTACGATCCCGTCAATTTCACCTATCCCGGCGGCTGCCACATCGCCGAGGTCGAGGTCGATCCGGAGACGGGAACGGTGACGCTGGTCAATTACACCGCTGTCGACGACGTCGGCACGGTGATCAACCCGATGATCGTCGAGGGCCAGTTGCATGGCGGCATCGTGCAGGGTGTCGGACAAGCACTCTACGAGAACGCCGTCTATGACGAGGGCTCCGGCCAGCTCCTGTCGGGCTCGCTGATGGACTACTGCATGCCGCGCGCCGATCATCTGCCGATGATGACGGTCGCGACGCATTCGACGTTGTGCACGCACACGCCGATGGGCGTGAAGGGCTGCGGCGAGGTCGGCACCATCGGCTCGCCGGCCGCCGTCATCAACGCGGTGGTCGACGCGCTGTCGCATCTCGGCGTCACGCATGTCGACATGCCGGCCACGCCGAACCGGATCTGGCGCCTGCTCCAGAACGCGTCGCTGCCGGTCGCCGCGGAATAGGGAGGACAATAAAATGAAACCATTTGCGTATCACCAGCCCGCCCAGATCCCGGAAGCCGCAAAGCTGCTGACCTCCGTCGAGGACGCCAAAATCCTGGCGGGCGGCATGACGCTGATCCCGACTTTGAAGCAGCGCCTCGCCAATCCGCCGGCGCTGATCGATCTGTCAAAGCTCGGCAACCTCAAGGGTATCGGCGACGACGGTGCCACGATCACCATCGGCGCGATGACGCCGCATGCGGTGGTCGCCGCCTCCAAGCTGGTGCAGACAAAACTGCCGGCGCTTGCGGCGCTGGCGTCGATGATCGGCGATCCCGCCGTGCGCAACCGCGGCACGATCGGCGGCTCGGTCGCGAACAACGATCCGGCCGCGGATTACCCGGCCGGCGTCCTAGGTCTCGGCGCCGCCATCGTCACCAGTGCGCGTGAGATCGCCGCCGACAAATTCTTCCTCGGCCTGTTCGAGACGGCGCTCGAGCCGGGCGAGATCATCACGGCGATCCGCTTTCCGGTGCCGCTTAGGGCGGGCTACGCAAAGTTCAAGGCGCCGGCGTCGCGTTATGCGCTGGTCGGCGTGTTCGTAGCGAAATTCGCCGACAGCGTCCGCGTCGCCGTGACCGGCGCGGGTCCCGGCGTGTTCCGCGTTCCTCCGATGGAGGCGGCGCTGTCGCAAAATTTTGATCCGTCCGCGATCGCGGCCATCAGGATCGACACCGACGGCCTGACCTCCGACATCCACGCCGAGGCCGATTACCGCGCGCATCTGGTGACGGTGATGGCCAAACGTGCGGTCGACGCGGCGCTGACGTAAAACTTCTGGGATTGATGATGACTGATGGTACCGGACGAACGGCTTCACAGCCGGCGCCGACTGGCCTCGGCGCGCTCTCTGCGACCGAGATCATTGCCGGCTACAAGCGCAAGGCGTTCACGCCACGCGACGTCGTCGACGACACAATTGCGGCGCTGAAGGCGACCGACGAGGCCTGCAACGCGGTGGTGACGCCGATGTACGAGCAGGCGAGGGCGGAGGCCGATCGCCTCACCAAGGCGATGCGCGCGGGCGAAGCCAAGGGCGCGCTTGCCGGCGTTCCCGTCACGATCAAGGATCTCGTCTTCGTCGCCGGTGTGCCCGCCTATGGCGGCTCGCCGATGAACAAGGCTTTCGTGCCTGATGTGGATGCTGCCGTGGTGTCGGCGCTGAAGGCATCCGGCGCGATCGTCACCTGCAAGACGACGACCTGCGAGTCCGGTTACAAGCTCACCGCGGACAGTCCGGTGACGGGCACGACGCGCAACCCCTGGAATCTCGATCGCACCAGCGGCGGATCGAGCGGTGGTGCGGCGGCGGCGGTTGCGGCCGGCTGCGGACCGATTGCGATCGGCACCGACGGGGTCGGCTCGATCCGCGTGCCCTCGTCGTTCTGCGGCGTGTTCGGCTTCAAGCCGACCTTTGGTCTGGTGCCGCGCTCGCCGGGATTTTCGCCGCCGTCCTGGGCTTCGCTCGCCCATACCGGGCCGATCACGCGCACGGTTGCGGATGCCGCGCTCGCGCTCGAGATCATCGCTGCTTACGATCTGCGTGATCCCGCGAGCCTGCCGGTGTCGCCGCGGCGGTTCGATACCAACGCAGGGCCGCTGAACGGCATCCGTATCGGCGCCAGTGTCGATTTCGGCTATGCCGCCGTCAGCCCCGATGTCCGCGCCGCCTTCAACAAGGCACTCGCCGTTCTGGAGTCCTGCGGCGCGAGCGTCAGCATGGACGGACCGGGACTGGATCCCGGAATTTTGGAGCACACCTTGAAGCCGATTGCCTTCACCGAGCAGGCGGCGGCGGTTGCGAGCAGGACGTCGGCCGATCTTGCCGGCTCGGAGGCCGACTATCGCGACGTCGTCAGCGCCGGTCGCCACTACAGCGGGACAGACTATGTCGAGGCCGGCTACCGGCGCGGGCAGGCGCGTGCTGCGTTCCTAAAGCTGTTCGAACGGGTCGATGCGCTGGTGACGCCGACGGTTGCAGTCACGGCGTTCGAGGCCGGACAGCTCGGCGTCGACCGGATCGACGGAGCCACGGTCGATCCGCATCTCGGCTGGTCGCCGTTCACCTGGCCGATCAATCTCGCAGGGCTTCCCGCAGCGACGCTGCCATGCGGCTTCGATCGCGACGGCCTGCCGGTCGGCTTGCAGATCATTGCGCATTGGCTGGACGAGCCGACGATCTTCAAGATCGCGGCCGCCTTCGAGCAGGCGCAGCCTTGGTCGAAATTCTGGCCGCCTCTGGCGCTGCACGAGCAGAGCCGGGCACACGTCAAGGCGTGAAGGGCAAGCCCCCGTACAAACAACTACACGTCAGATTCTATATTCACCAAAACCTCCCCGGCGATGATTTCGGGGTCTCCAAGATCAAGGTCATGCATGCTTGCTTGAACAAACTCCCGGACCTTATCGTTCGCCGTATTGGCGCTTTCGCGGTCTTCAAAGATCATCACCCCGACACCGACACCGTCGCCCCCATCCAATACATAATAAGACTTGAATCCGGGCGATTCCCTCAGGATCTGACCGACGCCGCTCTTGGCGCGGCGCGCAGCATCAGCGACCGAACGAACCTTGGTGTACTTTCGAATGAACATGTACATCAGGTCACCCTTGCGTCTCGGTTCCTGCCCCCACGCATCAAAGCATATCGGGCCGTTGCCGGACTAGGGCCTACTTGTGAAGGTCCACCCGCAACCGGGGCTGCGGCCGCGGATCACGCTCCAGGCAGCCGGCGGCGGCCGGTTTAGGCGGCTCGCCCTCTTGCAAACGGCGCGGCGATACCCTATTTACGCGCCTCTCTTCGCAATCGGCGAACCAGGCATCCAACAATGCGGCAGTCGCAGCAAACATCAGTGCTGATGATGACGGAAGGGCTAATGCCCTTGTCCGCCGTGGATCTGCTTTGCGCCTGAACGAACGTCACACCTGACAATCGAAGCGGCCCGGAGCGGAAACGGCTCCGGATGCCGATCTCGCTCCCGCGGTGTCCCGAGTCGTGCAAACCCAGCACGGGAGCTCGAGCACCACAGGTGTCCCATGTCCAAAGAGAAGTTCACGCGCCTCAAGCCCAACTGCAACGTTGGCACGATCGGCCACGTGGACCATGGCAAGACGACGCTGACGGCGGCGCTGACGAAGGTCTCGGCCGATCATGGCTGGGGCGCGTTCGTCTCCTATCAGGACGTCGCCAAGGCGTCGGCTGCGCAAGGTACGCGCGACGACTCGAAGATCCTGACGATCGCGACAAGCCACGTCGAGTTTTCGACGGCGGCGCGGCATTACTCGCATGTCGATTGTCCGGGCCACGCCGATTATGTGAAGAACATGATCACCGGCGCGGCCCAGATGGACGGCGCGATCCTGGTCGTCTCCGCCGCCGACGGGCCGATGCCGCAGACGCGCGAGCACATCCTGCTTGCGCGGCAGGTCGGCGTGCCGCGCCTCGTGGTGTTCCTGAACAAGTGCGATGTGGCAGATGATCCCGAGCTGATCGATCTCGTCGAGATCGAGGTGCGCGATCTGCTGTCGAAGTACAAGTTCGACGGCGACAACGCGCCGGTCATCCGCGGCTCGGCGATCCAGGCGCTGCGTGGCGAGAGCGGTCCGCTCGCGGATCAGGCGATCCTGAAACTGTTCGAGGCCCTCGACAACTATATCGAGGTGCCAGAGCGGGCGAAGGATCGTCCGTTCCTGATGCCGATCGAAGGCGTCCAGTCGATCTCCGGCCGCGGCACCGTCGTGACCGGGCTGATTGAGCGCGGCACCGTCAAGCTCGGGGACGAGGTCGAGATCGTCGGCCTCGGCGAGAGCCGCAAGTCGGTGGTGACGGGCATCGAGACCTACCGGAAGATCCTCGATCAGGGGCAGGCCGGCGACAATGTCGGGTGCCTGCTGCGCGGGATCGATCGGGATGTCGTTCAGCGGGGCCAGGTGCTGTCGCGGCCGGGAGCCGCGACCCCGCACCGGACCTTCCGCGCGGAAGTGTACGTGCTGACGAAGGACGAGGGCGGGCGTCACACGCCCTTCTTCGGCAATTATCGTCCGCAGTTTTACTTCCGCACCGCCGATGTCACCGGCACTGTCCGACTGGGTGATGGCGTCGAGATGGTGATGCCGGGCGACAGCGCCGAGCTCACGATTGAGCTCAACAAGGCGATCGCGCTCGAAGAGCGGTCGCGCTTCGCGATCCGTGAAGGCAACCGCACGGTCGGTGCCGGAATCGTGACAGCGATCATGGAGTGACGGATGGGGGCCGGTGAACCGGCCCCCATTTCACGTACGTCCGCAGCTCATTTGCTGACAGGACTAAGACAATTCGATTCCGACACTCCTGCCGCTCAGCTCTTCATCTAGGCGCAGATAGTGCGCGAGGTAATCGTGCAGGGCGGTCGCGGCCTTTGAGGTGGCGCCGCTCGATTTGTAGAGCAGGAGCTCGACCTTCGGCAGCGGCGGCAGGCCTTCGTTGGGACCGATCTCCCGCATCGACGGCACCAGCGCGCTGCGGCCGAGCACGGTCACCGCCATGCCGGCGAAGGCGGCGGCCTGCAAGCCGCCGACGCTCTCGCTGACGCAGGCGATGCGCCAGCGCAGGTTCGCACGCTCCAGCGTATCGATCGCATAGTCGCGATAGATGTTGCCGGGCGGCAGCAGCGCCAGCGGAATCGGCCGCTCCTGATGCGCGGCGGACTGATCGCCGGTCATCCAGACGAGCTGCTCGCGCCGCACGACCTGGCCGCCGGTGAAATCGTTCATGCGGGTGACGAGCGCGATGTCGACGTCGCCGCGCTTGACCAGACCGACGAGCGGCGTGGACAGGGCGCAATTGAGCTCGACCTGGATGCGCGGAAAGGACTTTCGAAACACGCTCAGGATCGAGGGCAGCATGAAGGCCGCGTAGAGATCGGGCGTACCGAGCACGACCTGGCCTTCGATTTCCTGCGACGCCAGTTGCGAAATCAGCTCGTCATGCAACCGCAGGATGGATTTGGCGTAGGTCAGGACCGTGGTGCCGTCCTCGGTCAGCGTCAGCCGGCGTCCGCTATGCAGGAATAGCTGCTTGCCGGTCAGCTCCTCCAGCCGCTGCAATTGCAGCGTGATCGCGGGCTGGGTGCGGCCGAGCCGGCGTGCCGTTTCGGTAATGCTGCCGGTCTCGACGACCGAGATCAGCGACCGGAGCATGCGGATGTCGAGACTGATGAGATTCATGCGGTGCCCGTTTCGCCCAGAATTTATGCAATTCTCATGCTAAAGGGGAAGGCCAAAGGGCTTGAGATGATCGGCCTCGGGCGCCGGTATAGGGCAAACGGGACGCCTTTGCCTCGGCAAGGGGGACGTTGCTGGCTTCCGCGACATCCATTATCAGGCGGACGGGCGCAGATGATGCCGCCCCAAGGAATATAAACGGGAGTAAAACATGAAGAAAACCCCCACGCCCTCACGCCGCGCTCTGCTCGCGACCGCCGCAGCAGCGACCGCCGCTACCATGGCTGATGTCGCACCGGTGGCCGCACAGGCCGGACCCAAGCCGATCTTCTCCGTTCCCATGACGACGATCCCGATCGTCGGCGAGACCGACGTGTTCCAGGTCCGCCGCATCTATTGCATCGGGCGCAACTACGCCGCGCACGCCATCGAGCGCGGATCCGATCCGAACCGGGAGCCGCCGTTCTTCTTCCAGAAGCCGACCGACGCGATCCAGAACGTTGCGATCGGCGCGGTCGCCGATCATCCCTATCCGTCGCTGACGAAGAACTATCATCACGAGGTGGAGTTGGTCGCCGCGCTGAAATCCGGCGGCACCAACATCTCGCCGGACAAGGCGCTCGACCATGTCTATGGCTACGCGCTCGGCCTCGACATGACCCGGCGCGATCTCCAGAACGGCATGGCGGCGGAGAAGAAGCCCTGGGAGATCGGCAAGAGCTTTGACCAGGCCGCCGTGATCGGGCCGATCCATCCTGTCGCGAAGGTCGGCCATCTCAGCAAGGGCTCGATCTCGCTCGCGGTGAACGGCACGGTGCGGCAAAATTCCGACCTCGAGAAGATGATCTGGAGCGTCGCCGAGCAGATCGCAAAGCTCTCGGAGGCCTTTGAGCTCAAGGCCGGCGACATCATCTATTCCGGCACGCCGGAGAATGTCGGTCCCGTCGTCAAGGGCGATGTGCTCTTGTGCAAGCTCCAGGGCCTGCCGGATATGTCGATCAAGATCGTCTGATGCTGCGCACTACGGAACTTCCGCTGGGTCGGGTCTTGCGGGAGTTCCGGCAATGCCCGAGTTCCATCGGTGTATTGCCCTGTCGTTGGCGACAAACAAACGTCGTGCCGCCATATTTCGAGGCGAGTGATTTCCCGGATACGGGAGGCGCTCCGATGAACAAGGCTTTGATCACCGCAATCGCGATGCTGGCATTCGCGCCAGTGAGTGCCGTTGCGCAGGAGCGTGCCGGCGATGCGGCCTTGGGCGCCGTCTCCGGTGCCATCGTGCTCGGCCCGGTTGGTGCGGTGGCGGGCGCCTTCGTTGGCTACGCGGCCGGACCCTCGATCGCGCGTTCCTGGGGCCTGCGCGGGTCGCGATCGGCAACGCAACGCCAGCGGCCACGCGGTGAGGCCAGCCGCGCCGCGAACGCTGCGGCACCGTCGCGCACGCGCGAAGCAATGAACGCCAACGGTCAGGCGCGACCCGCCGCCACGCCGCCGGTTCAGGCCGAGACCCCTGCTGCGCCTCCTGCACCGCAGCCGTCCTCGGCACCGCCCGTGCAGAGCTTCGACTGAGGCTTACGCCGCGTTGCCCCGGGGCTAGCTCTGGCCGAGAATCTTCTGCGCCGCGCGCAGATGCGGCTTGTCGATCATCTGGCCGTCGAGGCGCAGCGTGCCGGCGTTGGGATTGTCGGCGAACGCGGCGATCACCTTCTCGGCCCATGTACGTTCGGCCTCGGTCGGTGCAAAGGCCGCGTTGACGATGTCGACATGCTTTGGATGGATCAGCGCCTTGGCTGAAAAACCGTCGCGTCGTGCAGCCCGCGTCTCGGCTTCGAGCCCGGCGAGATTGTCGATGTCGGTATAGACCGTGTCGATCGGCGCCACCTCGGCCGCGGCCGCCGCCATCAGGCAGAGATCGCGCGCGAGGCGATAAGGGCTATGGAAGACCCCAGCTGAGGCCTTCTCGGTGGCGCCGAGCGAGGCCGAGAGATCTTCGGCGCCCCACATCAGGCCGGCAAGGCGAGGGGAGCAGTTCCTGTAGGTGCCAAGACCGAAAATCGAGCCCGCCGTTTCCGTGGCGACGCAGACGATGCGGGTTAAGCCGACTTTGGTGCCCGCCGCCGCCTCGAACGCATCGAGCCACAGCGCGACCTGCCGCACGTCGTCGCCGCCCTGCGATTTCGGCAGCACGATGCCATCGGGGACGCCGGGCATGACGGCGGCGAGATCGACGAGCGTCATGCCGGTGTCGAGCGCGTTGACGCGCACATAGAGCTGGTGCGGTCCGCGCCGGTCCTTCAGCATGGCAAGGGTCAACTTGCGCGCCTCGTCCTTCTTCTCGGCGACGACGGAATCCTCGACGTCGATGATCAGCGCATCGGCGTTGCCCTGAGAGGCCTTCTCGAATTTGCGCGGGGAATCGCCCGGCACGAACAGCATCGAACGCATCAGACCGGCCTCTTGTGCATCATCGCCATGCGGCGGCATTTGCCGACGACTTCGTCATTCTGGTTGTAGGCGTGGTGCTCGAATTCCACGATGCCCGCCTTGGGCCGCGATTTGGATTCCCGCACCGAGAGCACCTTCGTGGTCGCCCGCAACGTGTCGCCATGAAAGACGGGCTTTGGAAACGTCACGTCGGTCATTCCGAGATTGGCGACGGTGGTGCCGAGCGTCGTATCATAGACGGTCATGCCGATCATGATGCCGAGCGTGTAGAGGCTGTTGAAAATGCGCTGGCCGAACTCGGTCTGCGCCGCGAAATGCGCATCGATGTGCAGCGGCTGCGGGTTGAGGGTGAGCAGGCTGAACAGCGTGTTGTCCATCTCGGTGACAGTGCGAGTCAGGGGATGCCTGAACTCCTGTCCGACGTTGAAATCCTCGAAATAAAGCCCGGCCATGTCGATCTCCTCGCGGCTCCCGTCTCCCACGATTTGTCCAGCGTGTCGCATCAGCCGCCAAAAGCCAAGACCGTTGGCCGTGGGAGGGCAAGCTCTGCAAGCCGCGCATTGGGATGCGCCAGCCGAAAGCCGCCTATTGGCTTGCATCTGCCGCATCCATCCGCAATCCTCCCGGCAACCAAGAACCCGGCACCTTTCGGAGGGGAACAGGACGTCCATGGATTTCGCGCTCACCGACCAGCAGGAAGCGATCCGCGACTCCGTCGCCAAGATCTGCGAGGGCTTTCCTGACGCCTATTGGCTGAAGAAAGACCATGACGGCGGTTTCCCGCACGATTTTCACAAGGCGCTGGCGGACGCAGGCTGGCTCGGCATCTGTGTGCCGGAGGCCTATGGCGGCTCGGGCCTCGGCATCACCGAGGCCGCGATCATGATGCGGACGATTGCGGAATCCGGCGCCGGCATGTCGGGCGCATCAGCCGTGCACATCAACGTGTTCGGACTCAACCCGGTCGTGGTGTTCGGCACCGAGGAGCAGCGCAAGCGCATGCTGCCGCCGATGGTGGAGGGCCGCGAGAAGGCGTGCTTCGCCGTCACCGAGCCGAACACCGGTCTCAACACCACGCAGCTCAAGACGCGGGCAGTGGCCAAGAACGACCGCTACGTCGTCAACGGCCAGAAGGTGTGGATCTCCACCGCGCAGGTCGCGCACAAGATCCTGCTGCTCGCGCGCACCACGCCGCTGGAGGAGGTGCGATCGCCGACCCATGGCCTCAGCCTGTTCTATACCGATTTCGATCGCAAGCGGATCAAGGTCCACGAGATCGAGAAGATGGGCCGCAAGGTCGTGGATTCCAACGAGCTGTTCTTCGAGGATTTCGAGATCCCGATGGAGGACCGGATCGGCGAGGAGGGCCGCGGCTTCGAATACATTTTGGAAGGCATGAACCCTGAGCGCATCCTGATAGCGGCCGAAGCGGTCGGGCTCGGAAAGCTCGCGCTGTCGCGCGCGACCGAATATGCCAAGACGCGAATCGTGTTCAACCGACCCATCGGCAAGAACCAGGGCATCCAGCATCCGCTCGCCGTGAACTGGGTCGAGCTCGAGGCCGCCTGGCTGATGGTGATGTCGGCCGCCTGGCAGTACGACAAGGGCATGCCCTGCGGCGCCGCGGCCAATGCCGCAAAATATCTTGCGGGCGAAGCCGGTTTTCAGGCCTGCGAGCAGGCAGTGATGACCCATGGCGGCTTCGGTTACGCCAAGGAGTTTCATGTCGAGCGTTATTTGCGCGAGATCCTGATCCCGCGCATCGCGCCGGTGAGCCCGCAGCTCGCGCTGAGTTTTATCGCGGAGAAGGTGCTCGGCCTGGCAAAGTCGTACTAGTCCGTGCTCGATGAGGCATCAGCGATCGAATTCACGGCTTCCAGCATGACTCTCGAAGGGGCCGCTCTCACTCCCCCGCGATCTGCTCCATCGCCATGGCGCGCAGTTTGGCGCGCTGGATCTTGACGCCGTTGGCGCTGTCGGTGACGGGGAAAGCGTCGACAAAATAGATGCGCGCCGGGACCTTGTAGCCGGCAAGCCGTTCGCGCAAGCGCGCGATCATTGCATCCTGCTGAGGCGGTACCGTGCCTGCTATCACGAAGGCGACGCAGCGTGCCTGGCCCTTGAGATCGACGGCAACGACTTGCGCGTCCGCCACCCCGGCGCAGGACTTCAGTTCGTCCTCGATCTCGCCGGGCGCGACCAAAAATCCGCCGAGCCGCATGGCATCGCCGGCGCGGGTCTCGTAGACGAAGGAGCCGTCGTCACGGAGCCGGCCGATATCGCCGGTGCGGAAGAAGCCGTCGGCGAGGATCGCCTCGCTCGTAGCTTCTGCATTGTTGAAGTAACCGAGGAATCGCGACGGCGCGCCGATCTCGATCTCGCCGGAGACGCCGGGTGCGGCAAGCGCGCCGGTCTCGGTGTCGCGCACGCGAACCTCGGCCTCCGGCGACATCGGCCAGCCGCCGGCCTCGATGCGGTCGGCAAAGGCGGCATCAGAACGGCCGATCGAGAACAGCGCCTGCACCTCGCTCGAGCCGTAGAGGCCGAACAGCGACATTCCGCGCGCCTCGGCCTCGAGCGCAAACTCGCGCCAGCCGGGCTGGAACGCGGCAAAGCCGAACACTTGCGCATGAGGGAAGGGGCGGGGCGCGTCGGTGAGCGCAAGGATGCGGCGGAACATCTCATCCGAGCCGAAGGAATGCGTGATCTCCTGCTCCGTCAGGATTTTGAAGGCCGGCGCGGCTTCGAAGGCGTCCACCACGTGGACGGTGACGCCGGCCGCAAGGAACGCGAGCAAGCCCGTCATGCCAAAGGTGCCGCAGAACGGCAGCATCGCGAGCAGGGAATGCCGCTCTGGCGCGAGAGCGAGTGCCCTGGCGACCGAGACGGCGTGGGTTGCAAGCGTTGCTTGCGAATGCGCGACCAGCTTTGGTCCTCTGGTCGTGCCTGAGGTCGTATAGAGCAGCACCGGCAGGTCGACATCGCCGTACAGCGCCGGTGCCGGCGGATAGGGTTTTTCGAAGGCGTCGAACCGGATGCTGGGCCAGACGGTCGGGATCGTATCGACACCGACCACCGCAACCGTCTGCAGCGTCGGCACATCCGCCTTGGGGACGTCGGCCAGGATCGCCGCAAAATCGATCGAGCGGAACGTGGCTTCGGTGACGAGCAGCCTTGCACCCGAGAGCCGCAGTAAGTGCGCGACCTCGGCGCTGCGGTAGCGGGTGTTGACCGCAGCGACGATCGCGCCGAGCCGCGCGGCGGCGAACAGCAGCGCGATCCATTCGATGCGATTGACGAGCCAGACCGCGACCACATCGCCCCGGCCGATGCCGTGCGCGGCGAGCCAGGCCGCGGCCTGATCGACCTTGCATGAGAAGTCCGCGTGCGAGACCGCCGTGCCGTCGAACACGAAGACCGGTTCGCCATTGATCCCGGTGGCGAGGAGCGATTGCAGCGTTCGGTCGTTTTGGCTCATGGCGCGAGCGTAACCCGATGCGCGCGGGATCGTCTACTTGGTCCCGAACATCCGGTCGCCGGCATCGCCCAGGCCCGGCACGATATAGCCGTGGTCGTTCAGCCGCTCGTCGACCGCCGCGGTCCAGACCGGGATGTCGGCATGCTCGAGCTGGAACTGCGCGATGCCTTCGGGCGCCGCGAGCAGGCAGACGAAGCGGATGTCGCGGGCGCCGCGCGCCTTGAGCAGCGATGCCCCGGCGCAGGCGGAGTTGCCGGTCGCCAGCATCGGATCCATCAGGATCACGGTGCGGTCGGAGAGATCCTGCGGCGCCTTGTAGTAGTATTCCACGGCCTGCAACGTGGCGGGGTCGCGATAGAGCCCGATATGAGCGACGCGCGCCGAGGGCACCAGCGCCAGCATGCCGTCGAGGAAGCCGACGCCGGCGCGCAGGATCGGCGCGAAGGTCAGCTTCTTGCCCGCGATTTTTGGTGCCTGCATTGTCGAGATCGGCGTCTCGATCTCGACGAGCTCCAGCGGCAGGTCGCGCGTCACCTCGTAGCAGAGGAGCATCCCGATCTCGTTCAGGAGCTCGCGAAAGCCCTTGGTCGAGCGGTCCTTCTCCCGCATCAGGGAGAGCTTGTGCTGGATCAGGGGGTGGGTGACGACGTTGACGCTGCTGGCACTCATGACAACCGATCTACACGGTTCCATCGGATTTCGCCAGCGGGGGGCCAGGCGCACCTGCGCGATCTCGCGGCACGGAGTGCCCGAGTTGTGCTCATTCTCCGACGTGCCCTCAGGCCGTGCCGGGCATCACGACCGCGGTCCACACCCGGCTGCTCGAGGATGCGAAGAGGACGAGGGTTTCGTGCCGTCTAGACGCCGAGGCCGCGCGCGAGCAACGTGACCACAAGCGTCAGCGCGGCGCCCCAGATCAGGCTCAGCGTCACCGCCAGGATGGTGGTGGTGACGACATGTTGCAGATTTGCCTTCGCGAGCTTCATGTCAGTTGCCCCGAGCCGCGACGATACGCATGCCGAACAGCAATGCGGCCATCAGGCCGATCATGAGGATGATCTTCAGCTCGATCATGTCCGGGAGTCCTGCTTGGCGATGAGCCGTACGCGGAGGCGCCTTGCCATTGCGGTCCTGCGGCCACATTGCGGCGACGCGCCATAGGAATGCGAGAGGGGCGGTGGCGGCTTGGTATAGGAAAGTCATAAAGACGGGGCCGTAGCCGTGTGTGCGGCCTAGCCGAAATGATCGCAAGCCACCGGCTCGTAGAGCGGGTTTGCGGCCGTCTTCACCGAGGGCACGCTCGGCCGGCTCGCTGTCGCCGCCAGTGCCTGCGCTTCGGAGAAAGCCGAGAGCAGGGCGATAGCGAGATCCGGATGCCGGGCCTCGACCGCGCTGTCGAGCCAGTCCGGCAGCTCGCGCTCGCGCGAGAGCGCGCAGTGCCATTCGCCATCGTCATAGGCGATGCGGCGCACCTGCCATAGCGGCAGCTCCAGCGCCATCAGCGCCAGCGCAGCATCGGCCCAGGCTTCGGCGTCGATCAGCCGCGCGAGGCGCGCGGAGCGTTCGTTCTGTCCGAGCGAGGGAATGCGCCGGCAGGCGGTGTCGATGATGTCAAGCATCAACGGTCGCGTCATGGCGTGAGCATTGCGCAGTCGCCTGCCGAGCGAAGCTGGATCGAAATCTCTGAGTGTCGTGGACATGGCGGTGTCCCGTTGTCGTGTCGATCACGAGAGGTGATCTTCACTGCCAAGATGGGCCGGGAAGGCATTTGAAAACGAGGGGAGGACGGAGGGAGAGAAATAGGGATTTCATAAAGAGAACTGGGCGCGTGAGGGGCGCAAACGTTCGCCAAATCCCCAACTGTCGTCCCGGCGAAGGCCAGGACCCGTAACCCCAGGGAGCAGTCGTTGCAGCGAGCTGCCAACCACCAGTCTTCACCAAACTTCTCCCTGGGGGTATGGGTCCCGGATCAGCGCTCCGCTTCGCTACGCTTGTCCGGGACGACGGTGTGTTGTGTGGCCGCATCGTGGGTCACTGCAACGTCCCCACATCCCCATTTCCGCCGCCCTTTATGAGATTCCTATAACGTCGCCATAGGCCTCATCTCGAAAACCTATGCTCCGGGTGGCACCTGTCCACGCGATGGCGCGGCATCCGTTCCCCGCCGCGTTCTTCTGCATAGGGACGTTCCATGTTCGACATCATCATGCTGGCGCTGGGCTTTGGCTTCTTCGCCCTTGCGGTCGGCTACACCTACGCCTGCGAGCGGCTGTAAGGGGAGGCGATCATGATTTTCGATTATTCGCTCGCCGGCGCCGTCTCGCTCGGCCTCCTCATCTACCTCACTTATGCGCTGCTGCGGCCCGAGCGGTTCTGAGCCGTGGTCCTGCTGCTCAAGCTGCTCGCAGCGGACGCCGTGCTCGTTGCGCTGCTGCTCGCGTTGCTCGCAGCCCTCCTGCGCACGCGTCACGCTCTCAAAGGTTGAACTACCATGACTGTCATCGGTTGGCTTCAGATCATCCTGTTTTGTGTCACCATCGTCGCGCTGACAAAACCGCTCGGCTGGTACATGACGCGCGTCTTCAACGGCGAGCGCACCTTCCTGTCGCCGGTGCTGCGCCCGGTCGAGATCGGCCTCTACCGGATCTCCGGCGTCGACGAGACGCGCGAACAGCATTGGATGACCTATACGGTCGCCATGCTGCTGTTCCATGTCGGCGGCTTCCTCGTCATCTACGGATTGATGCGATTGCAGGGCGTGCTGCCGTTCAATCCGGCCGGGCAGGGCGCGGTCGCGGAGGATCTCTCCTTCAACACCGCGATCTCCTTCATCACCAACACCAATTGGCAGAACTACGGCGGCGAGAGCACGCTGTCTTATCTCGTCCAGATGGTCGGCTTGACGCACCAGAATTTTCTGTCGGCGGCCACCGGCATCGCGCTTGCCGTGGCGTTGATTCGGGGCTTCTCGCGCGCCTCCGCGCGCACGGTCGGCAATTTCTGGGTCGATGTTGTCAGGACCACGCTTTACGTGCTGCTGCCGATCTGCGTAGTCTACGCGCTGTTTCTGGTCTGGCAAGGCATGCCGCAGACGCTCGGCGACTATGTCGAGGCGACGACGGTCGAAGGCGCCAAGCAGACCATCGCGGTCGGTCCCGTGGCCTCGCAAGTCGCGATCAAGATGCTCGGCACCAATGGCGGCGGCTTCTTCAATGCCAACGCTGCGCACCCCTTCGAGAACCCGACGGCATTGTCGAACTTCGTGCAGATGATCTCGATCTTTGCGCTCGGTGCTGCCCTGACCAACGTGTTCGGCCGCATGGTCGGCAACCAGCGCCAGGGATTTGCGATCCTCGCCGTGATGGGCGTGCTGTTCCTCGCCGGCGTCGCCGTCACCTATTGGGCGGAAGCCAACGGTACCTCGACGCTCCAGGCGCTGGGACTTTCCGGCGGCAACATGGAAGGCAAGGAGGTCCGCTTCGGCATCGTCGCGTCCTCGCTGTTTGCCGTGGTCACCACGGCCGCCTCCTGCGGCGCGGTCAACGCCATGCATGACAGCTTCACAGCGCTCGGCGGCATGATCCCGCTGATCAACATGCAGCTCGGAGAGATCATCGTCGGCGGCGTCGGCGCAGGCCTCTACGGCATGCTGCTGTTCGTCATCCTCGCGATCTTCGTCGCAGGCCTGATGGTCGGCCGTACGCCGGAATATGTCGGCAAGAAGATCGAGGCGCGCGAGGTCAAGATGGCGATGCTCGCGATCCTGGTGCTGCCGCTGATGTATCTCGGCTGGACCGCGGTCGGCGTGGTCTATCCGGCAGCGGTCGCCTCGATGGCGAATGCCGGTCCGCACGGCTTCACCGAGGTGCTCTACGCCTATACCTCGGCGACCGGCAACAATGGCTCGGCCTTCGCGGGCCTCACCGGAAACACCTTCTTCTACAACCTCACGCTTGCGAGCGCGATGTTCGTCGGCCGCTTCTTCATGATCGTTCCGGCGATGGCGATCGCGGGGTCGCTTGCGGGCAAGAAGTCCATTCCACCGTCGGCGGGCACGTTCCCGACCACGGGCGGATTGTTCGTTGGCCTCGTCGTCGGCGTGATCCTGATCATCGGCGGCCTGACCTTCTTCCCGGCGCTCGCGCTCGGCCCCATCGTCGAGCATCTCGCGATGAACGCCGGCAACTTGTTCTGATTGTTTCGGAGTGACCTCCATGGACGCCATGAAACTGCAAAAGCGCGCCTCCGTTTCGGCGATGCTCGACCCCAAAGTCGTGGTCCCCGCGATCCGCGCTTCTTTCGTCAAGCTCGACCCGCGGCTGATGATCAAGAACCCCGTGATGTTCGTGGTCGAGATCGTGGCCGCGCTCACGTCAGTGATCTTTTTGCGCGACCTCGTCATGGGTGGCGCGAGCCTCGGCTTCACCTTCCAGATCATCCTCTGGCTCTGGTTCACGGTGCTGTTCGCCAATTTCGCCGAGGCGGTGGCCGAGGGGCGGGGCAAGGCGCAGGCCGATTCGCTGCGCAAGACTCGCACCGAAAGCCAGGCTAAACTGGTCACTGGCTCGGACAAGGTGTTCAAGCTGGTGCCGGGCACCAGCCTGAAGGTCGGCGACATCGTGCTGGTGGAGGCCGGCGACACCATCCCCTCGGACGGTGAAGTGATCGAGGGCGTCGCCTCCGTCAACGAGGCCGCCATCACCGGCGAGTCCGCGCCGGTGATCCGCGAATCCGGCGGCGACCGCTCGGCGGTGACCGGCGGCACGGAGGTGCTGTCCGACCGGATCCGGGTGCGCATCACGGCGGCGCAAGGCTCGACCTTCATCGACCGCATGATCAAGCTGGTCGAGGGCGCCGAGCGGCAGAAGACGCCGAACGAGATCGCGCTCAACATCCTGCTCGCCGGCCTCACCATCATCTTCGTGTTCGCCACCGTCACGATCCCGAGCTATGCGGCCTATGCCGGCGGCTCGATCTCGGTGGTCGTACTGGTTGCGCTGTTCGTGACGCTGATCCCGACCACGATCGGTGCACTGCTCTCGGCGATCGGCATCGCCGGCATGGACCGCCTGGTGCGCTTCAATGTGCTGGCGATGTCGGGCCGTGCGGTCGAGGCCGCAGGCGATGTCGACACACTGCTGCTCGACAAGACCGGCACCATCACGCTCGGAAATCGCCAGGCGACCTCCTTCCGCCCCGTGCGCGGCGTGACCGAGCAGGAGCTGGCGGACGCGGCTCAGCTCGCCTCGCTCGCTGATGAGACGCCGGAGGGCCGCTCCATCGTCGTGCTCGCCAAGGAGAAGTACGGCATCCGCGGCCGCGACATGGCCGAGCTGGGCGCCACCTTCATCCCCTTCACGGCGCAGACCCGCATGAGCGGCGTCGATGCCGGCGGTTCGTCGGTGCGCAAGGGTGCGGTCGACGCCATGCTCAACTATGTCGGCGGCGGCGCGCCGCTGGCGGTAGCGTCGGGCAATACGGCGCGCGCAATGCAGCCCGCGGCGCTGTCGGAGGCCGGCCGCGAGATCCAGATCATCGCCGATGAGGTCTCGAAATCCGGCGGCACGCCGCTGGCGGTCGCCAAAGACGGCCGCCTGCTCGGCATCGTCCAGCTCAAGGACATCGTCAAGGGCGGCATCCGTGAGCGCTTTGCGGAGCTGCGCCGCATGGGCATCCGCACCATCATGATAACAGGCGACAACCCGATGACCGCGGCCGCGATCGCCGCCGAAGCCGGCGTCGACGACTTCCTTGCGCAGGCAACGCCCGAGGACAAGCTCAAGCTGATCCGCGACGAGCAGGCCAGGGGCAAGCTGGTGGCCATGTGCGGCGACGGCACCAACGACGCACCGGCGCTGGCGCAGGCCGATGTCGGCGTCGCCATGAACACCGGCACCCAGGCCGCGCGCGAGGCCGGCAACATGGTCGACCTCGATTCCAACCCGACCAAGCTGATCGAGGTGGTCGAGATCGGCAAGCAGCTGTTGATGACGCGCGGCGCGCTGACGACGTTCTCGATCGCCAACGACGTCGCAAAATATTTTGCGATCATCCCGGCGATGTTTTTGGCGTTCTACCCGCAGCTTGGCGTGATCAACGTCATGAACCTGTCGAGCCCGCAGAGCGCCATCCTGTCGGCGATCATCTTCAACGCGCTTGTTATCATCGGCTTGATTCCGCTGGCGCTGAAGGGCGTCGCCTATCGTGCTGTCGGTGCCGGCGCGCTGCTGCGGCGCAACCTCCTGGTCTACGGCCTCGGCGGCATCGTCATTCCCTTCATCGGCATCAAGGCGATCGACCTCGTCGTGACCGCCTTGCACCTGGCCTAGTCGTCATTCCGGGTTCGATGCTGCGCATCGCCCCGGAATGACGGAGAGAAATAGGAGTCCTAACATGCTCAGAGAAATCCGCCCCGCCATCGTCCTGCTGCTCGCGCTGACCGCGATCACGGGCCTTGCCTATCCGCTCGCCATGACCGGCATCGCCGGTGTGCTCTTCCCGGTGCAGGCGCAAGGCAGCCTGATCGAAAAGGACGGCAAGGTCATCGGCTCAGCCCTGATCGGACAGGAGTTCAAGGACGACAAATACTTTCACGGCCGCCCCTCGGCGACGGTCGCGCCGGACCCCGCCGATTCGACCAAGACGGTGTCCGCGCCCTACAACGCCGCCAATTCGGGCGGCTCCAATCTTGGCCCGACCAGCAAGGCGCTGGCCGACCGTCTCAAGGACGATGTGGACAAGGTGAGGGCGGAAAACCCGAACGCTGTGGTGCCCGTCGACCTCGTCACCACGACCGGCAGCGGCCTCGATCCGCACATTTCGCCGGAGGCCGCGCAATTCCAGGTGCCGCGGGTTGCGAAAACGCGCGGCATGTCGGAGGAGGCGGTCCGGCAACTCGTAGGGGCCAACACCGAGGGGCGGCTGCTCGGCCTGATCGGCGAGCCACGCGTGAACGTGCTGGCGCTCAATCTCGCGCTCGACCGTGTCGTGAAGTAGCGGCCTAGGCTGACCGCGTACGGATGATTATAATGAGCTGATGGTTCAACAGCGCCGCGATCCCGAACAACGTCCCTCGCCGGAGGCGCTGCTGGAGGCCGCGCACCGCGAGGAGAGCGCGCGCGGCAAGCTCAAGATCTTCGTCGGTGCCGCCCCGGGCGTCGGCAAGACCTATGAAATGCTGCAAAGCGCCCATGCCAGGCGCAAGGCCGGCATCGACGTCGTGGTCGGCTACATCGAGACCCATGGCCGCGCCGAGACCGAGGCGCTGCTGCAGGGGCTCGAACTGATCCCGCGCAAGCACCTCGACTATCGCGGCCAGGTGCTGGAGGAGATGGACCTCGACGCGGTGATTGCGCGCCGCCCGCAAATCGCGCTGGTCGACGAGCTCGCCCATACCAACGCCTCCGGCAGCCGCCATCCAAAACGCCATCTCGACGTCGAGGAGTTGCTGTCGCACGGCATCGACGTCTACACCGCCGTCAATATCCAGCACATCGAGAGCCTCAACGACGTCGTCGCCCAGATCACCCATGTGCGGGTGCGCGAGACGGTACCTGACTCGGTGTTCGACCGCGCCGATGCGATCGAGCTGATCGATCTCACGCCCGACGATCTGATCCAGCGGCTGAAGGAGGGTAAGGTCTATGTGCCCCGGCAGGCCGAGCGCGCGCTGGAGCACTATTTTTCGCCCGGCAACCTCACGGCGCTGCGCGAGCTGGCGCTGCGGCGCACCGCCGAGCGGGTCGACGAGCAACTGCTCACCCACATGCAGGCCAATGCGATCGCCGGCCCCTGGGCCGCAGGTGAACGTATCCTCGTCTGCGTCAGCGAGGACCCGCGTGCGGCGGGGCTCGTGCGCTACACCAAGCGGCTTGCCGACCGCCTGCATGCGCCGTTCACGGCGATCTCGATCGAGACGCGGCGCGCGCTGCAGCTCTCCGACGCGGAGCGCGACCGGCTCGCCGACACGCTGCGGCTTGCCGAATCGCTGGGCGGAGAGGCGCTGACGATTCCCGCCGTCGGCCGCCGCATCGCCGATGACGTCGTCAATTTCGCTCAGGGCAACAACGTCACCCAGATCGTGATCGGCAAGTCGAGCCGCTCGCGCTGGTTCGAGATGACGCGCGGCTCGGTGGTGCACGATCTCGTGCGCCGCTCCGGCAACATCACCGTGCACGTGATCGCCGGGGACGAGCTGCCCGGTGAGGTGGCACCGAAGACCGCCGTGCAGACAGCCGCGCGCGTCGAGCCGTTCGATCCGCTGCCCTATCTGAAGTCGCTTGGCGTCGTGCTGGTCAGCCTTGGCGCGGCCAGATTGCTCCAGCCCTATTTCGGCATCGAGAACGTCGATCTCGTGCTGCTGACCGCGGTGGTCGCGGTCGCCGTGCGCTACGGCCTCTGGCCATCGCTGCTCGCGACCGTCGCGGCCTCGCTCTCCTACAACTTCTTTTTCCTGCCGCCGGTCTACACCTTCACCATCACCGATCCGACCAACGTCGCAGCCTTCGTGCTGTTCATGGTCGTCGCGCTGCTGGTCTCCAACGTCGCCGCGCGCGTGCGCATCCAGGCCGACACCGCGATCGGCCGGATCAGGATGACCGAGCAGCTCTATGCCTTCAGCCGCAAGCTCGCGGGCACCGCGACGCTCGACGACGTCTTGTGGGCGACCGCCTACCAGATCGCGCTGATGCTGAAGGTGCGGGTGGTGCTGCTGTTGCCCGAGGACGGCGTGTTGACCGTGAAGTCGGGCTATCCGCCCGAGGACGATCTCGACCAGGCGGATCTCGCTGCCGCCAACTGGGCCTGGAGCAACGATCGCTCCGCAGGCCGCGGCTCGGACACGCTGCCCGGCGCAAAACGCCTGTTCTTGCCGATGCGCACCGGGCGCGGGCCGATCGGCGTCATCGGCATCGACAACGACCGCACCGGTCCCTTGCTGACGCCTGACCAGCGCCGGTTGCTCGACGCGCTGGTCGACCAGGGCGCGCTGGCGATCGAGCGCGTGCTGCTCGTCGAAGACATGGACCGCGTCAAGCGCACGGTGGAATCCGAACGGCTGCGCTCGGCGCTCCTGACCTCGATCTCGCACGATCTGAAGACGCCGGTCGCCTCCGTGCTGGGCGCGGCCTCGACCATGCGCGATCTTGCCGGGGCACTATCCGACACCGAGAAGCGCGATCTGCTCGCCACCGTGATCGACGAGTCCGAGCGGCTCAACCGTTTCATCGCCAATCTGCTCGACATGACCAAGCTGGAGTCGGGCGCCATCGTGCCCAAGACGGCGCTGCACGACCTCGGCGAGATCGTCGGCAGCGCGCTCCGGCGCGCGAGCAAGATCCTCACCGGCCACAAGGTCACCCTCGAACTCGCCGCCGATCTGCCGATGCTCGAGCTCGACGCCGTGCTGTTCGAGCAGGTGCTGTTCAATTTGCTGGATAACGCCGCAAAATATTCGCCTGCCGACACCACGATCTCGATCCGCAGCCAGCGCGACAGGGACCACGTCGTCCTGACGATCGCGGACGAGGGCGACGGCATTCCGCCCGGCGAGCTCGAAAGCGTGTTCGACAAATTCTATCGCGTGCAGAAGGGCGACCACGTGCGCCCGGGCACGGGGCTCGGCCTGGCCATCTCCCGCGGCTTCGTCGAGGCGATGCGCGGCACCATCTCGGCCGCCAACAGAAGGGACCGGAGCGGCGCAGTGCTGGCGATCCGCCTGCCGGTCCCGGCACAGACCCACGCATTGGATACCGCCGCATGAGCGCTGCCCCGATCAAGGTCTTGATCATCGACGACGAGCCGCCGATCCGCAAATTGCTGCGGATGGGACTGTCGACGCAGGGTTACGACATACTGGAAGCCTCGAATGGAAAAATCGCGCTGGAGAAGCTTGCCGAGGGGCCTGCGCTGATCATCCTCGATCTCGGGCTTCCAGACATCGGCGGTCACGAGCTGTTGCAGACGATCCGCGCCCGGAACGAGAGCGTGCCGATCGTGGTGCTGTCGAGCCGCGGCGACGAGGCCGGCAAGGTACAGGCGCTCGATCTCGGCGCCGACGACTATCTGACCAAGCCATTTGGCATGGACGAGTTGTTGGCCCGCATGCGCGCCGCGCTGCGGCACCAGTTGCAGGTCAAGGGCGAGCGGCCGGTGTTCCGCTCCGGCGATCTCTCGGTCGATCTGGTCCGCCGCATCGTCAAGGTCGGCGAGAAAGACATCAAATTGTCGCCCAAGGAGTACGACCTGTTGCGCGTGCTGGTGCAGCACGCCGGCAAGGTGCTCACGCATCGTTTTCTCCTGAAGGAGCTGTGGGACGAACTGACCGATGCGCAATATCTGCGCGTCTATGTGCGCCAGCTCAGGCAGAAGATCGAAGCCGACCCAGAGCGCCCGCAATATGTGCTGACGGAAACGGGGATCGGGTACCGGTTGAAGGCGGGGGATTGATTTTGCCACACCGTCATGGCCGGGCTCGTCCCGGCCATCCACGCGCTTCAGTGCGCGGGACAGACGTGGATGCCCGGGTCAAGCCCGGGTATGACGACTGAGATTGTGGTGTGGGCCCGCATCAACATCGTCATTGCGAGCGAAGCGAAGCAATCCAGAATCTCTCGCGGAGGCAGTCTGGATTGCTTCGTCGCAAGGGCTCCTCGCAATGACGGAGTGCGTTTAACCCGCCTTGCGATGCCGCGGCGCCGATCGATGCGTCTTCCGCACGCTGCGCTGCCGCCCTGTCGCGCGGCGGGCGTGGGGTTTGGCGGACGTCTTCCTTCCACCGCGCCCCTTCAAACTCTGCTTCAGCGCGTCCATCAGGCTGACGACGTTGCTCGGCCGCTCCTCCGGCTCCGGCAATTCGATCGTCTTGCCGCTCGCCTTGCGCTTGACCAGGGCCTTCAGCGCATTCTCGTATTCGTCCTTGAACTTTGACGGATCGAAATGCGACGCCTTCTTGTGCAGGATGTGACCGGCGAGCTCGACCATGTCCTTGGTGATTTTCGGGGTCTTGATGTCGTCGAAGAATTGGTCCTCGTCGCGCAGCTCGTAGTCGAAGCGCAGCGTGGTGCCGAGCAGACCCTTTCCGAGCGGCTCGATCGCCATGATGTGCTCGCGGTTGGTGAGCACGATCTTGGCGAGCGCCACGCGTTCCTCGTCCTTCATGGCGTCGCGGATGACAGCGAAGGCGTCGATCGCGGCCTTGCCGTCGGGCGCGATGTAATAGGGATGGTTGAGGTAACGCCGGTCGATCTCGTCACGCGGCACGAAGCTGTCGATGTCGATCGTGTGGTTGCTCTCGATCTGGACGGCCTCGAGCTCCTCGGGTTCGATCTCGACATATTTGCCCTTGCGCAGCTCGTAGCCGCGACCCTTCTGATCGCTCTCGACGACGTCGCCGGTTTCGGAATCGATCATCTGCTGCTTCAGCCGGTTGCCGGTCTCCCGGTTGATCATGTGAAACCGGGTCTTCTCGGCGGCTGTCGTCGCGGGGTAGAGCATGACGGGACAACTGACCAGCGACAGTTTCAGCGTTCCTTTCCAATAAGCGCGCGGGGCCATTCCATTCTCCAGCGATTTCAGTAGGATTTGGAACCCCAACCCAGCTTCGGGGTTTTGGTTCCGGGAGGGAGTTGGCGTGCCAGGCTCGACTGCGCGCGCGAAAATGCAGGGTCAGACGTGCTGAGAAACCTCTCCACCTATCGCAAGAAGCGGGATTTTGAGAAGACGCCAGAACCCTCCGGCGAGACCAAGGTCGCGCCCTCGAAGGCGCGGCGTTTCGTGATCCAGAAGCATGACGCCACCCGGCTGCACTATGATTTGCGGCTCGAATTCGAAGGCGTCTTCAAGTCCTGGGCGGTGACGCGCGGGCCCTCGCTCGATCCGCACGACAAGCGGCTCGCGGTCGAGGTCGAGGACCATCCGCTCGACTATGGCGACTTCGAGGGCACGATCCCCGAGGGGCAATATGGCGGCGGAACGGTGATGCTGTGGGATCGCGGCACCTGGGAATCCGAGGACCCCGAGCGTGGCTTCAGGAAAGGTGACCTCAAATTCACCCTGCATGGCGACAAGCTGCATGGCAGCTGGGTGCTGGTCCGCATGCGCAACGACCGCAACGGCGGCAAGCGTACCAACTGGCTTTTGATCAAGCATCGCGATGAATATGCCAGCGAGGGCGAGGACGTCCTGCGAGAGGACAAATCGGTCGCCTCCGGGCGCGCGATGGAACAGATCGCCGAGGGCAAGGGACGGGCGCCAAAACCGTTCATGCTCGCGAAGGGAAGGAAGAGCAAGGCGGACGCGGTCTGGCAGTCCAATCGCGCGGAAAAGGAGGAGGCACGGACCATCAAGCCGGCGCCGCTGATAGCGTTGAAGAAGGGCAAGGCGACGACGGCAACGAGTGCCAAAAAGGTGACGGAGATGCCGGACTTCGTCGCGCCGCAGCTCTGCACGCCGGTCGAACGGCCGCCCGGTGGCGACGGCTGGTGTCACGAGATCAAGTTCGACGGCTATCGTGTCCAGTTGCGCGTCGAAGACGGCGAGGCGACGTTGAAGACCCGCAAGGGGCTCGACTGGAGCGACAAGTTTGCCGCCATCGTCAAGGAAGGGACCGGCCTGCCGGACGTGATGATCGACGGCGAGATCGTCGCACTCGACCACAATGGCGCCCCGAATTTTTCCTCGCTCCAGGCGGCGCTGTCGGACGGCAAGACCGACGCGCTCATCTTCTTCGCCTTCGACCTGCTGTTCGCCGATGGCCTCGACTTGCGGAGATTGTCGCTCGGCGAGCGCAAGGAACGGCTCAAGAAATTGCTGGAGGCGCGCAAGGGCAAGTCGCACCAGATCCGCTATGTCGAGCATTTTGAGAGTGGCGGCGATGCGGTGTTGCAATCGGCCTGCAAGCTCGAGCTCGAAGGCGTGGTGTCGAAGAAGCTCGATGGTCCCTACCGCTCCGGCCGGACCGAGAGCTGGACCAAGGCAAAATGCCGTGCCGGGCATGAGGTCGTGATCGGCGGCTACAAGACCACCAACGGCAAATTCCGTTCGCTGATGGCGGGCGTGCACCGCGGCGATGACCTCGCCTTTGTCGGTATGGTCGGTACAGGGTTCGGTGCGGACAAGGTCAGGCGCATCATGCCGTTGTTGAAGGCGGCGGAAGCTGATGAGAGCCCCTTCGGCGGCAAGAACGCGCCGAAGAAGACCCGCGACATGCACTGGCTGAAGCCGGAGCTCGTTGCCGAGATCGAGTTCGCCGGCTTCACCGCTGATGGCAATATCCGCCAGGCCGCGTTCAAGGGATTGCGGCACGACAAGCCTGCCGAGGAGGTGGAGGCGGAGACGCCCAGGAAGACCGCGCTCGCCAAGCCGGTCGCACGCAAGGAAGCGGCCAAGGGTGTGGCTAAGTCCGGAAAGCGGTTGAAGGAGACCGGGGCAGCCGAAGTGATGGGCGTCGTCATCTCCAAGCCCGACAAGGAGCTGTGGCCAGACGGCGGCGACGGCGAGGGCGTAACCAAGCTCGACCTCGCGCGTTATTTCGAGGCGGTCGGCGACTGGATGATCGTCCATCTGAAGGGGCGGCCGTGCTCAATCATCCGCGCACCTGATGGCATCGGCGGTGAAAAGTTCTTCCAGCGCCACGCCATGCAGGGGACCTCGAGCCTGTTGGAGCTCGCAAAAGTCTCCGGCGACCGAAAGCCTTACTTGCAGATCGACCGGGTCGAGGGGCTTGCGGCGGTTGCGCAGATCGGCGGCGTCGAGCTGCATCCCTGGAATTGCGCGCCTGACGCCTACGATACGCCGGGCCGGCTGGTGTTCGACCTCGATCCGGCGCCGGACGTGGCCTTTGCCGACGTGGTCGAGGCGGCCAGGGACATGCGCCAGCGCCTCACCGATCTCGGCATGGAGAGCTTTTGCAAGACCACCGGCGGCAAGGGCCTGCACGTCGTGGTGTCGCTGCTGCACGGCGCGCGCGACAAGGTGAGCTGGAAGGAGGCAAAAGCCTTTGCGCAGGGCGTCTGCCAGTGGATGGCCAATGACGATCCGGAGCGCTATCTGCTCAACATGTCCAAGAAGCTGCGCAACGGAAAGATCTTCCTCGACTATCTGCGCAATGATCGCCTTGCAACCGCGGTGGCGCCGCTGTCGCCGCGCGCCCGCGACGGCGCGACGGTGTCGATGCCGGTGACCTGGGCGCAGGTGAAGAGCGACCTCGACCCGAAACGCTACACCATGCGGACCGTGCCGGGTTTGCTGGCGCGCTCGAAGGCCTGGGACGGCTACGACCACGCCGCGGCGTCGATCAAGGCTGCAATGAAGAAGCTGGCGGGGAAGATGAAGTAGTCACGCGGCTCGCCGCACATGCCGTACTCGTAGGGTGGGTTAGCCCCGCGGTTGCGCGAAGCGCAATCCGCTTGGCGTAACCCACCTCTTTTCTTCCGCATCGAGAGACGTGGTGGGTTACGCTTCGCTAACCCACCCTACGCAGCGCCTGCCGCTAGATCCGTCCCATCAGCAGCAGTATCAGCAGGATGACGATGATCAGCCCGAGGCCGCCGCCGCCGTAATAGCCCGTGCCGTAGAACGGGCCGCCGCCGATGCCGCTGAAGCCGCCGAGTAGCGCAATGACCAGAATGATCAGAATGATGGTACCGATTGTCATGCGAGTCTCCTCCAGCCCTCTCACAAGGGTTGTTTGCGAAGTCTGAGTTCGTCGGGGCAACTTGCCGTAGAAATGAAAGTTCCTGTGATGCAACACCTAAGAAAGGCCTCGGGTGCTGGAACTATTGCCAGGATTTCGTGCCTGACTATGTGAGGAAAGAAGCACTGGAGGCTGGGCCATGTCAGCACCGCTCGTCGTTTCAATCCCGCATCGCCTGGGCCGCGAGGAAGCGGCGCGTCGTCTCAAGGCCGGGCTCGGCCGTGCCGCGGCCAGCATCCCCGTGATGCAGGTCGAGGAGGAGCGCTGGGAGGGAGACCGGATGAATTTTCGCATCCGCGCGCTTGGGCAGATCGCGACCGGCAATGTCGACGTCGCCGAGGATCACGTAAGGGTCGAGGTGGTGCTGCCCTGGCTGCTGCAGCGCTTTGCCGAGATGGCGCAGGCGACCATCCGCAAGCGCGGGCAATTGCTGCTGACCAAGGGCGACGGGAAATAGTTGTTTAAGCGCGTGCGCGCTGGCGCACCGGCTTGGAGGCGGTCGCGGTCTTTGCGCGCAAGACGGTTGCCGGAAGGGTGCGGAACGCCCGCGATATCTGCAACTCCTGACCCTCAACGCCGTCGATCGCATAGCCCTTCACATCCACCACTGCATCGAGAGTTTTGGCGTCCGGCCATTCCCGGCCGCCTTGCGTGAGCGGTGCGAACAGCCGGCCGGCGACGATGATCGCCGCGTCGCGTCCATAGCGGCGGGCGAAGGCGATGACATGGTCGCTGTGTGGCCCGCTCACCTCGAGCGGCTGGTAGTCGCCCAGTGCAAAGACATCGGCCAGGTTTGCGCGTAGCGCGAGCAGATGCCGCGTCCAGACGAGTTTCAGCCGGCCGTCCGAGGCGTTGCGGGCGAGATCGTTCCAGTCCGGACGTTCGAGCGCGGTGAGCATTTTGCCTCGCGCGGCAAAGTCCACGGGACGGCGGTTATCGGGGTCGACCAGCGACAGATCCCAGAACTCGGTGCCTTGATAGAAATCCGGCACTCCCGGCAGGGTCGCCTTCAACGTGAGCTGGCTCAGCGAATTCAGCGCGCCAAGGCGCGCAAGGCGCTGCGCCAGCGTCTGCAGCGAATCCAGGAATTCGCGGGAGACGGCGGGATCGAGGAGTTTTGCGATGAACTCCTGGACGCCGGCCTCGTAGGATTCGTGCGGATTGAGCCAGCTCGTTTCCTCCTTGCCCTCGCGCGCGGCCTTGAGCGCATAGGCCTGAATGCGCTCGACGAGGCCGGCATCGGGGGGCGTGAGCGGCCAGGCGCCGAGCAGGGTCTGATAAAGCATGTATTCGAACGTCGCCGACGGCGCACGCATGTTGCCGTGGGTCGTGATATGCGGCGCGTTCAACACCTTCCAGCGCGCGACTGCGCTCGTCCACTCGCCCGGGATTTCGCTCAGTGCAGCAAGGCGCGTACGCGCATCCTCGCCGCGCTTGGTGTCGTGTGTCGCCGTCGCCGTCATGCCATGGGGCCATTCCTTCGCCCGCACCTGCATGGCCTGATGGAATGCGGGGACCGACAGGCCCTTGGCGGACGGATCGCCGCCGACCTCGTTCAGCGCCAACAGGCGGTGGTAGCGGTAGAACGCGGTGTCCTCCAGCGACTTTGCCATCATCGGCCCGGTGAACTGCTGCACCTTCAGCGCAAAGCGGCGCACGCGCGGCGCGCCGTGCGGCGGACGACCGGGCTTGAGCAGGTCCATGGTGAGGGCATCGCGCAGGAAATCGAAAATGCCTTCATCGGCGGAAAACCATTCGGCGCGCGCACGCGCGATGGTCTCGTCGATCAGCTTGCGGTCATGCGCGGTCGGGCCGGCGGTCGTAATGTAGGTGCGGTAGACCGGAAAGTGCAGCACATAGAGCTCGAGCGCCTGCCGCAGGCTGTCGGCGGAAAAATCGCGCGTCGAATAGTGCCCGTTGGCGATCCGGGCCAGCAGGCGCGTCAGCACGGTGAATTCGCTCGTCAGCAGCGTTTCGAGCACGCGCCGCTTGGCTTCCATCACATAAGGTGCGAGCCGCGGCGGTCGATTGCTGATCTGGCGCCAGGTCTCGTCCAGCGCGTCCAGCCCCTTGGCGTCGACCAGCACGTGGGTGATGACGTTCATCCATTCATAGCCGGTGGTGCCCTGTACCCCGGCAAAATGCGGCAGCCGCTCGTGCTCGCAAAGGATCTTTTCGATCACGGTGTAGAAGGGTTTTGCTGCGCCTTGCTCGCTGCGGACGAGGCGACGCAGCCGCTGGCAATATTGCGCGGGGTCGCGCAGGCCGTCGATATGGTCGAGGCGGATGCCTTGCAGCCTGCCGTCGGCGATCAACTGCTTGACGAGCTTGTGCGTGGCCTCGAACGTACCGGGGTCTTCGACCCGCAGGCCCGCGAGGCCGTTGACGTCGAAGAAGCGGCGATAATTGATGTCGCTGGAGGCGAGCCGCCAGTGGCCGAGCTTGTAGTGCTGCCGTTCCAGGAGATGATGCAGCGCCAGCGTCTGTGACGGACGATCCTTTGCCGCACGGTAGGCGGCAAGGCCGCGGTCGATGAGGTCAGCGGCACCGATCGCCTTCAGTTCGGCCTTGAAGGCAGGTGCTTCTTTCCGGTTCGGATGGCGCAAGCCCCTGTATCGCTCGGCGAGGGCGAGCAGGCGCTTGCCGGATTCGTTCGTCTCCGCGCCGGCTTCCTTCACGATCATCCGGAGCATCTCGCCATAGCGCTCCGGCGCGATCGGCAGGCGATGCTCAAAATACCAGGCTGAAAAGCTGCCTTCGTCGGAATCGTAGCGCAGCTCGATCTCGCCGCGCTCGAGCGCGTCGCCATAGGCCGAACCGAGGATCGGCAACAGCACGCCGCTACGGGCGCGATAGGCCAGTAACTCCCAGTCGATGTCGAAGGAGACGGCATGCGGCGAGGCCGGGCCCCATTCCAGCATGTCGAGCCAGAACGGATTGTCGGCAAAATGCACGCCGACATGGTTCGGCACAAAATCGATGATGAGGCCGAGGTCGTGCTGCCTCAACGCCTCGCTCAGGCGGGCAAAGCCGGCTTCGCCGCCGAGCTCGGGACTGAGCTGGCCGTGGTCCACGGTGTCGTAGCCGTGCGTCGAACCCTTGCGCGCCTTCATCACCGGAGAGGAATAAAGATGCGTGATGCCGAGCGCCTTCAGGTAGGGCACGATGTCGGCCGCGGCGTCAAAGTTGAAATCGGCGGTGAGCTGCAGGCGGTAGGTGGCAAGCGGGATGGCGGGAGGCATGTCACCCTCCGATGCGCCAAAAGACCGACCAGGGCAGGAGTCGGTCGCCGGTGTCGCCGCCCCAGATCGGCGCGCCGGTGATGGTGTCTGTTGCCGCGATGTCCTGATCCGACAAATTGGCGATCAGGCGCAGCGTCGTCCCGTCGGCCATGCGCCAATGCGCGGCGAGCAGGCCGTTGTCGGACACATTGGCATCGCCGAACGCGACGCTGCCGAGCCGCGGCATGATCTCCCTTTGCCTGACGGCGAGCAGGTTTCGCACCAGCGCCAGCCGCGCATCTTCTTCGGGAGTGCGCTTCTCCCAATCGAGCACGGCGGATTGCGGCGTGGCGGGATCGAGCGGGTCGGGCACCTCGTCGCCGTACTTTGCATAGGCCCAGGCATATTCCTCACGCCGGCCCTTGCGGACGGCGGTGGCGAGGTCGCCATGGAAATCGCAGAAGAACGGGAAGGGCGCTTTCGAGCCCCATTCCTCGCCCATGAACAGCATCGGCACCTGAGGTGCGAGCAGCAAGATGGCGAGGGCGGCCTCGATCGCCCTGGGCGATGCGATGCTTTCGAGACGGTCGCCGAGCGCGCGGTTGCCGATCTGGTCGTGGTTCTGCAGGAAGTTGACGAAGGTGGTCGGCGGCAGCGCCCCGCTTGGTTCGCCGCGCGGCTTGTTTCCCCAGAAGGCGGACGTTTCGCCCTGGTAGACGAAGCCCGAGGCCAGCGCGCGGGCGAGATCGATGCGCCACGTTCCCTGATAGTCGCCATAGTAACCGGCGGATTCGCCCGTCAGCATCACGTGCCAGACGTGATGGTAGTCGTCGTTCCACTGGCCCCGGTATTTGCCGTTCGGCGGCTCCTGCGCGGGATCGAGCAGGCTCGCGCGGTTATCGCCGTTCTCCAGAACGAGATGGATGTGACGGCCGGTGGCCGCGGCGAGCTGACCGGCCGCGACGCTCAGCTCATGGAGCAGCGACTGCTCGCCGGGGATCGCCATGATGTGGTTGGCCGCGTCGAGCCGCAATCCGTCGAAGCGATAGTCGCTGAGCCAGGACAGCGCATTCTCGATCGCGAAGGCGCGCACCTGCGGCACGCGATAGTCGATCGCGCTGCCCCAGGGCGTGTGCGCGTCGGTGAAGAAGGACGGCGCGTAGCGGCCGAGATAATTCCCCTCGGGGCCGAAGTGATTGTAGACGACGTCGAGGAACACCATCAGCCCGCGCAGATGGGCCTCGTCGATCAGCGTCTTCAGGTCATCCGGCCGGCCATAGGCGCCGTCGGGCGCGTACCACAGCACGCCGTCATAGCCCCAGCCGCGCTTGCCTGCGAAGTCCGCCAGCGGCATCAGCTCGAGCGCAGTGATGCCGGTCGCGACGAGATGATCGAGTTTTTCGATCATCGCGCGGTAGCTGCCTTGCGGCGTGAACGTGCCGACATGGGCCTCCAGCAGCACGGTCTCGTGCCAGGGACGGCCGCGCCAGTTCTTGGCGCGCCACTCGAAGCTCGCATGGTCGATCACCTCGCCGGGACCGAAGACGTCGTCCGGCTGGAAGGCGGAGGCGGGATCGGGCACGTCGAGCTCGTCATCGATCCGGAATTTATAGCGGGCGCCGGCCTTCAGGCCGGGAATGTCGGCCACGTACCAGCCGTCGTCGCGCCGCTGCATGGCGTACGGCCTGTCGAGCTTGAGATCGACGCGTCTGGCCGCGGGCGCCCAAAGGCGGAACGAGACGCCCTCCCTGGTTGGCCTTGCCCCGAAGGATGGCCTCATAGCGCGCCCGCAAACGCCAGCACCGAGCGCGGCGGTGCCTTGCTGTCGGCGCCGGGCGGGAAATCGACGCTGTTCAGCCTGGCCTCAGTCGTGTTCAGGATCTGCTGCCAGCTCTTGTATTCGGTCATCCTGGGCAATTTGATTGCGATCTCTTCGGGGGCGGCGTTCAGGACGATAAAGATCGCGGAGCCGCCGGGTTCCAGCGAACCCATCACATAAGAGAGGAACCTGCCTTCGGGGAAATTCCAATCGCTCTCCGTCATCTCCTCGCCGGCCGGCGTCAGCCAGAGCACGCCATAGGAGCCGTCGGCGCGGCGGCCGTCGAGCCAGCGATGGCTGCGGAGCTGCGAGAAGCGCCGGCGGATGTCGGCGAGATGGGCGACGAAGTCGACCATGTCCTCGCCATCCTTGCCGAGATCGTCCCACAACACCCAGCCGGTCTCGTTGTCCTGGCAATAGGCGTTGTTGTTACCGTTCTGGGTGTTGCCGACCTCGTCGCCGGCGAGCAGCAGCGGCGTGCCCTGCGCGAGCATCAGGCAGGCCAGCACATTCTTGCGGAGCTGGCGGCGCAGGGCGAGGATATCCGGATCGTCGGACGGGCCTTCGACGCCGCAATTGTTGCTGTGGTTGTCGTTGGAGCCGTCGCGATTGTCTTCGCCGTTCGCTTCGTTGTGCTTCTGGTTGTAGCTGAAGAGGTCGGCGAGCGTGAAACCGTCATGGACGGTGATATGGTTGATCGAGGCGCGGGGCCGCCGGCCGTCATGGTTGAACAGGTCGGAAGACGCCGTCATGCGCGAGGAAATGTCGCCGATCAGGCTGCCTTCGCCGCTCCAGTAGCGGCGCATGGCGCTGCGATAGCGATCATTCCACTCCGACCATTGCGAGGGAAACGCGCCGACCTGGTAGCCGCCGAGACCGAGGTCCCAGGGTTCGGCGACGAGTTTGACGTTGGCGAGCACCGGGTCCTGGCGCACGGCTGTCAGGAACGAGGCGCCGCGGTCATAGCCATTGGGCCCGCGCGCGAGCGTGGTCGCGAGATCGAAGCGGAAACCGTCGACATGGCAGACCTCGACCCAGTAGCGCAGCGAATCCATCACCATCTGCAGGACGCGCGGATGGGTGAGATTCACCGACGAGCCGCAGCCGGTAAAATCGTCGTAAAAGCGCGGGTTCTCGCGGTTCAGCCAGTAATAGGACGCATTGTCGATGCCGCGGAAGCACAGTGTCGGGCCGAGATGGTTGCCTTCGGCGGTGTGGTTGTAGACGACGTCGAGCATCACCTCGATGCCGGCATCGTGCAGCCGCGCCACGGTGGTGCGGAAGGAGTCGAGCGTATTGTCCTGGGCATAGCGCGGCTCCGGCGCGAAGAACGACAGCGTGTTGTAGCCCCAGTAGTTGACGAGCTTCTTCTCGACCAGCACGCGGTCGTCGATAAAGCCGTGGATCGGCAGCAGCTCGATCGTGGTGACCCCCAGGCGCTTGAGGTGCTCGATCATCGCGGGTGAGGACAGACCGCCGTAGGTGCCGCGCAAGTTCGGCGGTACGTCCTCGCGCTTCTGGGTCAGGCCCTTGATATGGGCCTCGTAGATGACGGTGTCTTCCCAGGGCACGTTGGGACGGATCTCGCGCCGGCCCCAGTTGAAGGTCTCGTCGACGACGACGGCCTTGATCATGCCGCGGGCATTGTCGCGCCGGTCGAAGGAGAGGTCCTCGCGCGGGCTGCCGGTGCGATAGGCGAAATGGGCATCGCTCCAGACCAGGCGGCCTGCGAGCCGTTTTGCGTAGGGATCAAGCAGCAGCTTGTTGGCATTGAAGCGATGGCCGTGCTCGGGTTCGTAAGGGCCGTGCACGCGATAGCCGTAGAGCTGACCTGGCGAGACGTCGTTGAGGTAGCCGTGCCAGACGTCCTCGGTCCGCTCGGGCAGCTCGATGCGTTCGAGTTCGCGCCGACCCTGGCTGTCGAACAGGCACAGCTCGACCTTCTGCGCATTGGCCGAGAACAGCGCGAAATTGGTGCCTCTTCCGTCCCAGCTTGCGCCGAGGCGAGCGGACGATCCGGCGGTCAGTCGCATGGGTCAGCTTTCCGGAACGAGGAAGATCGCAGCCAGCGGCGGAAGGGTCAGGCTGAGCTCGGGCGTCTTGCTGCCTTGGGTGTGGACCTCACCGATATTGCCGACATTGCTGCCGCCGTAATGCGCGGAGTCGGAGTTGAACACCTCGTGCCACTTGCCGGCGAACGGCACGCGCACGCGATAATTGCGGTAGACGTTCGGGGAGAAATTCACCACCACGAGGCAGCGCGCGCGGTCTTCAAATCCGTTGCGGACCCAGGCGAATACGTTGTTGTTGGCATCGTCGGTGATGACCCATTCGAATCCGGCCTGCTCGCAGTCCATCTGGTGCAGCGCGGGCACCGAGCGATAGAGCCGGTTGAGGTCGCGGATCAGCGACTGGATGCCGGAATGGTTTTTGTGTTGAAGCAGGTGCCAGTCGAGCGACTGGTCGTGATTCCATTCGCTGCTCTGGGCGATCTCGCCGCCCATGAACATGAGTTTCTTGCCGGGATGGCCGAACATGAAGCTGTAATAGGCGCGCAAGTTCGCAAAGCGCTGCCACTCGTCGCCGGGCATCCGGCCGAGGATCGAGCGCTTGCCATGCACGACTTCGTCATGGGACAGCGGCAAAATGAAGTTTTCCGAGAAGGCGTAGTGCAGGCCGAACAGGATGTCGCCGTGATGGTGTTTGCGGTGGATCGGATCCTTGCTGATGTAGTTCAGCGTGTCGTGCATCCAGCCCATGTTCCATTTGTAGCCGAAGCCGAGCCCGCCGAATTCGACCGGGCGCGACACCTGCGGCCAGGCGGTGGATTCTTCCGCCGCCGTCGTCGCCTGCGGGAAGCGCGCAAACAGCTCGCTGTTGAAACGGCGCAGGAAGGCGATCGCCTCGAGGTTTTCGCGCCCTCCGTGCTGGTTGGGGATCCAGCCGCCCGGCGGACGGCTGTAGTCGAGATAGAGCATCGAGGCGACCGCATCGACGCGCAACCCGTCGATGGCGTAGCGCTCTAGCCAGAACAGCGCATTCGACACCAGAAAATTCGTCACTTCGGTGCGGCCGTAATTGTAGATCAGCGTGCCCCAGTCGAGATGACGGCCCTGCAGAGGATTGGCGTGCTCATAGAGCGCGGTACCGTCGAAATGGCCGAGGCCGTGCGGATCGTCCGGGAAATGGCCAGGCACCCAGTCGAGCAGCACGGCAACGCCTTCGCGGTGGCAGGCATCGACGAGCGCGGCAAAATCCTCCGGCGAGCCAAAACGGCTGGTCGGCGCATAGAGCCCGGTCGGCTGGTAGCCCCAGGATCCGTCGAAGGGATGCTCGCTCACGGGCAGGAATTCGACATGGGTAAAACCCATGTCGCGGGCGTAGGCGGGCAACTGCTCGGCGAGCTCGCGATAGGTCAGCCATTCATTGTTGGCGTTGCGCCGCCACGAGCCGAGATGGACCTCGTAGATCGACATCGGCGCGGACAGCGCGTTGATGCCGTCGGGCGCCGGCCGCGGCCGCGGCAAATGCGCCTCGTCGAACACGATCGACGCCGTCTTCGGCCGCTGCTCGGTCGCGAAGGCGAACGGATCGGATTTCAGCGCCAGATTGTGGCCGTGAGGTCCGACGATATCGAACTTGTAGTGATCGCCCGACTTCGCATGCGGGATGAACAATTCCCAATAGCCGACGCCGCGCACGCGCATCGGATGGCGCCGGGCGTCCCAGAAATTGAAGTCGCCGACCACGCTGACGCGCCGCGCATTCGGCGCCAGCACGACGAAGCCGATGCCGTCGACGCCGTCGAGCGTCATCGGATGTGCCCCGAGCTTGTCATAGAGCCGCTGATGCGTGCCTTCGCCGAGCAGATAGAGATCGAAGTCGGTCAGGATCGGCGGGAAGCGATAGGGGTCCTCGAGCTCGACGACATTGTCGCCGAACTTTGCGCGCAACTGGTAGCGCTTGGCCCCGTTGGGCAGCGCGCCTGCGAACAGGCCGGACTCGTGGATGCGATCGAGCTTTGCCACCTCGCCATGCTCACCGACCGCCTCGACATTCGATGCCTCGGGCAGGAACGCGCGGACCACGCTCTTGTCGCCCTCGGGATGCAAGCCGAGATAGTGGAAGGGGTCGGAGTGGCGGCCCTCGATGATCGCATAGGCTTCGGCAGACAATTTAGGCATGAGCTTCGCTCTCGGCATTGGACAGAATGCGAAGCAGCCCGGTCAGCGGCGCGGTGAGCCCGTCGGACCGGTGGGACAGTTCGTACTCCACCTCATCGAACGCTTTATCAAGCAGGAAGAAGTTGACGAGGCCTTCTTGCGAGGCCTGATCGGCCGGCCACAGATGGCTGTTGGTCATGGCCTCGCGATAGGCAGTGAAGAAGGTTGCGGCGGCGCGCTCGCGCCATTCGCCGAGCGCGGTCGCGAGCCGGCCCTGTTCGTCCGGTGCACCCTTGAGCGCGCGGCCCACAGCGGCATTCACCGCCAGGTCGATCGATCGGATCAGGCCGGCGACGTCGCGCGCCGCAGGCAGCTTGCGCCGCCGCTCGGCGAGCGGCCGACGCAGGTCGCCGTCGAAATCGATGATGAAGATATCGTCCTTCACGATCAGAACCTGTCCGAGGCGGAAGTCGCCATGATGACGGATGTTCAACCCCTTGATGTCGGATGGCAATAGCGTCGTCAGCCGGTCGGCGAGGCCCTGGCGCACCGTCTGTAGGCGGTCGAACAGTGTACGGTCGGGCTCCTTCAGGCCGTCGCGGCGCTCGCTCAGCAGTTCGCAGAGCCGGTCGGCGCGCGCCTTGAGCTCGAAGGTCCACTGCTTGATCTGGGCGGGGTCGATCGGTTCGGGCGCGAAATCGGCAGACTCGGCAGCCGCCAGCGCCAGATGCAGCTCGGCCAGGCGCTTGCCCGTCTGGGCGAGGTAGTGCAGATAGGGCGCCTGCTCTTGCTGCTCGCGCGGCGTTTCGCTGACCGGCAGCAGCCGCTGCTCATCGATGTAGCGGTCGATGTAGCCCGCAGTCACCGCCCAGCCGTCGCCCTGGTTCGCGACATAGGCATGCACGACGCCGATCGCGCTGCGCTGGTCACCTTCGACCAGCTCCGCGGTGCCGAGCAGTGCCGGCGCGTTGGCGAAGCGCGCGACCTCCGTGAGGTATTGGCCGATCTCGATCTCGGGATTGGTGCCGGCTTCGAGCTGGCGATAGATCTTGGTCACGTACAGATTGTCGACCAGCGCGGTGCTGTTGGCCTGCTCGATGGTGCGGATCTGCTCGGGCTGCTTGACGGGATATTCGGCAAAGCGGCTGGTTGGCTTGAAGTCGAGCCGCAAATCGTTCTCATCGACGACCAGCGACTGGCTGAGGTTGCGCAGGAACAGGCCGATGAAAATCTGGTCGGTCGCCACATCGAGCAGCGTGCCCTCGCGTGCGCCCTGGCGCACGGCGGCAAGCGCCTTAGGATTGAAGCGCTCGCGATCGAAGCGCGCCCATTCGATCTGCATGGGCATCACGTAGCGCGAGCTGGCGCCTTGCTGCGTCGTTTCGAAGAAGGCGAGCCAAGGCCGGTTGTCGCCGATGTCGCAGAACGGCACCGCCGAGGTCAGCTTGGGCTGGATCTGCGCAGGCTTGCGTTCCGGATACCAGCGCACGCGCGACAGGAAGCCCGGCAGCACGTCGCGCTCGAAGACGCCGCGCTCGCGCGCGAGCGACACCCAGGTCGAGTTGACCGGCACCACCAGCGTCTCGAACTCCGGCACCGCGCGCGGCGTCACCGGCTCGGACTTGTCGCGCTCCTGGAGCTGGAACCAGTAAAAGCTATAGGGCCCGAGCGTGATCATGTAGGGCAGTTCGCCGATCGCCGGGAAGCGCGTGCGTCCCAGCATCTCCAGTGGAATCCGGTCCTTCCACGGCGACAAATCGAGCTCGGTCGCCTGCGCCGCGCGCGACAGATTGGCGACACAGAGGATCACCTCGTCGCGGTGCTGCCGGACATAGGCGAGCACGGAGCGGTTCGCCGGGCGGATGAAGGTCATGGTGCCGCGGCCGAAGGCGAGCGTCGACTTGCGCACCGAGATCAGCCGCTTGGTGGCGTTGAGCAGGGAGGACAGGCTGCGCGACTGCGCTTCGACGTTGACTGCCTCATAGCCATAGACGGGGTCCATGATCAGCGGCGCATAGAGGCGTGCCGGATCGGCGCGCGAGAAGCCGCCATTGCGGTCCGGGCTCCATTGCATCGGCGTACGAACGCCGTTGCGATCGCCGAGATAGATGTTGTCGCCCATGCCGATCTCGTCGCCATAATAGACGATCGGCGTACCGGGGAAGGACAGCAGCAGCGAGTTCATCAACTCGATCTTGCGCCGATCGTTGTCCATCAGCGGCGCGAGGCGCCGGCGGATGCCGACATTGATGCGGGCGCGCGGGTCGTTGGCGTAGGTCGACCAGAGGTAATCGCGTTCGACGTCGGTGACCATCTCCAGCGTCAGCTCGTCATGGTTGCGCAGGAACAGCGCCCATTGGCAGCTTGCCGGGATATCCGGCGTCTGGCGCAGAATGTCGGTGATCGGAAAACGGTCCTCCTGCGCGATCGCCATGTAGATGCGCGGCATCAGCGGGAAGTGGTAGGCCATGTGGCATTCGTCGCCGCGGCCGAAATATTCCTGCACGTCCTCCGGCCATTGATTGGCTTCGGCGAGCAGCAGTTTGCCCCTGGAGTAGGCATCGAGCTCCTGGCGCAGCCGCTTGATGATGGCATGCGTCTCCGGCAGGTTCTCGTTCGAGGTGCCCTCGCGCTCGCAGAGATAGGGAATGGCGTCCAGGCGGAAGCCGTCCACGCCGGCATCCAGCCAGCGCTTCATCACCTGGATGAGGGCGCAGACGACGCGCGGATTGTCGAAGTTGAGATCCGGCTGGTGCGAGAAGAAGCGGTGCCAGTAGAACGCGCCGGCTTCCGGATCCCAGGTCCAGTTCGACTTTTCCGTGTCCGTAAAGATAATTCGCGTGCCCTGATATTTCTGGTCGGTGTCGCTCCAGACGTACCAGTTGCGCGCGCTTGTGCCCGGCGGGCTGCGCCGCGCACGCTTGAACCAGCGGTGCTGGTCCGAGGTGTGGTTGACCACGAGCTCGGTGATGACCCTCAAGCCCCGCCGCTGCGCCTCCTGGATGAAGCGCTTGAAGTCCTTCATCGTCCCGAAATCGGGGTTGACCGAGCCGTAGTCGGCGATGTCGTAGCCGTCGTCGCGGCCGGGCGAGGGATAGAACGGCAACAGCCACAGCGCAGTGACGCCGAGATCCTGCAGATAGGGCAGCTTCTCGGTGAGCCCCGCGAAGTCGCCGATGCCGTCATTGTTGCTGTCGGCAAAGGCCTTGACGTGGAGCTGGTAGATGATGGCGTCCTTGTACCAGAGCTCGTCCGCGACTTCGGCCGCCTGCGCCTTCTTGGCATCGACAGAGGAGAGAACGTTCATGGCACGCTCCTCAAGCCAGACAACGGAAGATCAGGGCGGGATCGTGATACGGATCGATCCGCAGGCGGATGCCGCCCCATTCGATTGGAATGTGCTCGCCCGTCACGAGGTTTTCCACCGCCGAGACGTGGCGGCGCTGGCCATCGACATCGCGCGTGATGTCGCCGAGCGGCAGCCATAATTCGCGCACATTTCCTGACAGCGCAATCGCAACCAACACCATATTGCCCCGACCGGGTGCCTCCTTCACATAGGCGACTACCTCGCCATCTTCGATACCGACGAACCGCAGGTTCGCCGTCTGCTGAAGCGCCGCGTTCTCGCTGCGGATGCGATTGAGCGCGCCGATATAGGACTTGATGTTACCGTCCTGGTCCCAGTCGCGCACCTTGATCGCGTATTTCTCGGAATCGAGATACTCTTCGCGGCCCGGCACGGCTTCGTGTTCGAGCAGCTCAAAACCGCTATAGACACCGTAATTGCCCGACAGCGTCGCCGCCAGCGCAACGCGGGATTTGAACATCCATGGTTCGCCGTCCTGCAGATGATACGGCAGGACATCAGGCGTGTTGACGAACAGGTTCGGCCGATAGAACTCCCGCTCGGGATGGCGCGTCAACTCGCGGAGGTGCTGCTCCAGCTCCCAAGCCTGAGTGCACCAGGGGAAGTAGCTGAAGGACTGGGCGAAGCCGAGTTTTGCCAGCCCCTTCATCAGCTTCGGCCGCGTGTAGATCTTCGAGAACAGGATCACGTCGGGATGCCGGCGGCGGATGTCGCGGATCAGCCATTCCCAGAAGGCGAACGGCGCGGTGTCGTGATTGTCGATTGCGAAGGCCGTCACGCCATGATCGATCCAGAACAGCATGACGTCGCGGAGCGCGTTCCAAAGCGCGGCGCGGTCCACGCAGTCGAAGTCCGGCGTGACGATGTCCTGATACTTCCCCGACGGCCCTTCCGCGCGCATCGAGCCATCCGGCCGCCATTTGAACCATTCGGGATGCTCCCGCAGCCAGGGATGGTCGGGCGAGCACTGCACGGCAAAATCGAGCGCGAGCTCGAGGCCATATTCCAGGCAGGTGGCGACCAGCGCGCGAAAATCCTCGATGGTGCCGAGCTCGGGATGCAAAGTGTCGTGTCCGCCCTCGGCTGAGCCGATGGCATAGGGGCAGCCGGGGTCGCTGTCTGCTGCGACCTGTGAATTGTTGCGGCCCTTGCGGTGAGTGCGGCCGATGGGGTGGATCGGCGTGAAATACAGCACGTCAAATCCCATCGCGGCGATGTCGGGCACCCGCGCGATGCAATCCCGCAAGGTGCCGTGCCGGCCGACGACCTTGCCCTGACTGCGCGGCATCATTTGGTACCAGGCGCTGAAGCCTGCCTTGTCGCGGTCGGCAACGAGGGGGAACAGGGCCGAGCGGGTCAGGTCCGGCTTCGCCTGGCTCTCGGCCATGGCATCCCTGAGCTCATGCGCAAGCAGCGGCGCGACGTCGCCCGATTCGAGATAGTCCTCGCACCGCTTCGCGATGACTGCCGCGGCCTCCTGCCGCGCGCCATAGGCCTTGGTCAGAAGGCCGGCCCCTTCGATCGCCTCGAGGGTTACGTCGGCGCCGGCTTGCCGCCGCAGTTCCAGGTCATGGCGCCAGGTCGCGAATTCGTCGGTCCAGGCCTCGATCGCATAGGTGTACTGGCCCGGCTCTGACGGGACGAATGACGCAAACCAGCGGTCATTGCCGTGGTGGGTCATCGGTGCGCGCTGCCAGTCCCGGTCCGGCTCATGACGCCAAAGCAGATTGGCGCCGATCACGTCATCGCCATCGCGAAAGATATCGGCCCAGACGTCGACGCGCTCGCCCGCGATCCGCTTGACCGGGAAGCGGCCGCCATCGACCAGCGGATAGACGTCTTCAATAAGGAAAGCGCCGCCGGTTGCGGCACTCTCGACAGTTTGAATTGTCTTGTTCACGGTGATGCCATTGACAACAAAACAGCGTCTCGTGTCCCCTGCCGGGAACCGACGCTTTGGTACCTATATAGAATGCCGCTTGTGTGTCATTAGTTCCGCAGTTCCGCTCTGGAACGACGGCGGCGGTCAGGGAGTTAGAGCCGACTATCTTATTCCTCTGCCTCATGAAAACCGATGCCGCCCGATTGAAGGCGGCGTGCAAGCTGCGTGCCGAATGGATCTTCTAGCTCAAGCCAAAACCAAGGGAATCCAGGCCGAATTCATCGACGCCCTGGGAAAGCTGCGGGTCACCGCTTCAGACGCGCTCAAATCCATCCTGGCCGCGCTGCCGGACAAGCATGCCTATCGCTTCGTCAGCGGCGCTGTCGTGGTTCGATCAGGAGGGGATGCCCTCACCGAGCTGACCGAGGCGGCCGCGCTTCCGCTGCGCTGGCAGATTCGCGATGGCGCCAAAACAGTCGGCGAGGGCGAGACACGCGCGCGGGCGATCGCCTGGCCTGCCGGTCTGCCGTCCGGCTATTTCCGCTTGACGCTGACCGATGCCAAGGGCGTGGAGGAAGAGGCGCCGCTGATCGTCGCGCCCGAGCGCGCCTTCACCGGCGATTTCGACCGCGGCTGGCTCCTCGCGGTGCAACTCTACAGCGTCCGTTCCGTGCGCAATTGGGGCATCGGCGATTTCACCGATCTCGCCGACCTGGTCCGGCTCGCAAACGAGCTCGGCGCCGATGGCGTCGGTCTCAATCCGCTGCACGCGCTGTTCGACGACCGGCCGAGCGATTGCAGCCCCTATTCGCCGAACAGCCGCCTGTTCCTCAACCCGCTCTATGTCGATGTCGAGGCGATCCCGGAATTTTCGGCCAATCTGCTGCCCGAAGCGCGTGCGGCCACGGCCTCCTTGCGGGACGGCGATCGCGTCAGATATCGCGACGTGGGGCCGCTGAAATGGCGCGGCCTGCGCGCCGCCTTCGACGCATTCATGGCCAAGGCGAGTGCAGCACGACGCAAGGAATTCGACGCCTTCCGCGCTGAGCGCGCGCCGCTGTTGCAGCGCTTTGCCTGTTTCGAGGTGCTGCGCCACCGCTTCACGGGGCATCCCTGGTGGGAATGGCCGGCGGAATGGCGAGAGCCGGATGAGGCGAAATGTGCGGAGCTGCGTGCCGGTCCTGATAGGCGCGAGGTCGAGTTCGTCGAATTCGTGCAGTGGACTGCGGAAGCACAACTGCACGCGGCCAAGGCGCTTGCCGGCCAGCTCGGCATGAAGGTCGGGCTTTATCTCGACGTCGCGGTCGGCGTCCAATCCGACGGGTTCGATGCCTGGAACGAGCAGGGCGCGATCTCCCGCCATCTCGCCGTCGGCGCACCGCCTGACGTGCTGAACACCGTGGGCCAGGATTGGGGCCTCGCTGGCTTCAACGCCGGCGGCCTCGAAGCGCAGTCCTTCGTGCCGTTCGCCGAGATGTTGAGCGCCTCGATGCGCCACTCCGGTGCCATCCGGCTCGACCATGTGCTGGGCCTGAAGCGGCTCTACCTCGTGCCGCGCGGCTTCAAGCCTGATAACGGCGCCTATGTGCACATGCCGTTCGATGCGCTGCTCGCCGCCGTCGCGCGCGAGAGCGCCAGGCATCGCTGCATCGTCATCGGCGAGGATCTCGGCACCGTGCCGGAAGGTTTTCGCGAATCCATGCAGGACTGGGGCATCTGGTCATACCTGGTCATGATGTTCGAGCGCGACGATGCCGGCCGCTTCCGCAACACCGACCACTACCGGCCCAATGCGCTGGTGACGCTGAATACGCACGACCTATCGACCTATGCCGGCTGGCGGACCTTCAGCGATCTCAAGATGAAGCAATCGCTCGGGCTCGATCCCGGCGAGAACGACGAGGCGCGCTGGCACGCGCTCGGCATGCTCGACGAGATCCTGCGGCACAATTCCATTCAGGCCAACGATCTCTATTCGGTGCTGCGCTTCCTGTCGCGCACGCCCTCGCGCCTGCTTGCCGTGTCGCTCGAGGACCTGCTCGGCGTCGTCGACCAGCCCAACATCCCCGGCACGATCGACGAGCATCCGAACTGGCGCCAGCGGCTGCCCGTGGCGCTCGACAAGATCGCCGCGACGATCGATCTCGCAGCCTTGAAGGCGGCGACGCGGGAACGCTCGCGCGGCTAACGCTTTAATGTCGACAATTTTGGTCATACGGAATTGTCACAGAAGATCGAAGACTATGCGCTGATCGGCGATTGCGAGACCGCGGCCCTCATCGGCCGCGACGGCTCGATCGACTGGCTGTGCTGGCCGGCCTTCGATTCCGACGCCTGCTTTTCAGCCATTCTCGGCACCAACCGCAACGGCCGCTGGCTGATCGCGCCGAGCGGCGACGTCACCGGCACGTCGCGCCGCTATGCCGGCAACACCCTGATCCTGGAAACGCGCTTCGAGACCGCTGAAGGCAGCGTCGTTCTCGTCGACTTCATGCCGCCGCGCGGCAAGGCCTCGGACATCGTGCGCCTCGTCCGCGGCCTCACTGGCCGCGTGAAGCTGCAGATGGAGCTCGTGATCCGTTTCGGTTTCGGCGTCGACATTCCCTGGGTGCGCCGGACCGAGGACAATGCGCTGCTCGCGATCTGCGGGCAGGACATGACGGTGCTGCGGACGCCGGTCGAGACCCGCGGCAAGGATCTCACCACGATCGCGGAGTTCGAGGTCAAGGCCGGCGAGACCGTGTCGTTCGTCTTGACCTATGGTCCGTCGCATCTCGCTCCGCCCGGGCCGATCGATCCCGAGCTCGCCTTGCAGGAGACGGAGGCGTATTGGACGGACTGGTGCAGTCACTCCACGCACGACGGACCGTATCACGATCTCGTCATGCGCTCCCTGATCACATTGAAGGCGCTGACCTTCGCTCCGACCGGCGGCATCGTTGCCGCGCCGACGACGTCGCTGCCCGAAAAGCTCGGCGGCGCCAGGAACTGGGACTATCGCTTCTGCTGGCTGCGCGATGCCACCTTCACGCTGCTGGCGCTGATGAACTCGGGCTATACCGAGGAAGCCTCGGCCTGGCACAGTTGGCTGCTGCGCGCGGCGGCCGGCGCGCCGTCCCGGATGCAGATCATGTACGGCATCTGGGGCCAGCGCCGCCTGCTCGAATGGGAGGCCGGCTGGCTCGACGGCTACGAGGGCGCGCGGCCGGTGCGCGTCGGCAACGCCGCGCATGCGCAACTGCAGCTCGACGTCTATGGCGAGCTGATCGACGCCTTCCACCAGTCGCGCATGGCAAAGCTGAAGCTCGACGATGAGAGCTGGGCGCTGGAATGTGCCGTGATCAGCCATCTCGCAGAAGTCTGGGACCAACCCGACCACGGCATCTGGGAGCGCCGCGGCGAGGCGAAGCATTACGTCTTCTCCAAGGTGATGACTTGGGTCGCCTTCGACCGCGGCATCAAGAGCGCCGAAGCCTTTGGCTTCAAGGCGCCGCTGCTGCACTGGCGAACCCTGCGCGACGCCATCCATCGCGACGTCTGCGAAAAGGGGTTCGATCCGGAGACGAACAGCTTCGTCGAGTCCTATGGCTCAAAGCTGCTCGATGCCAGCGTGCTGCTGCTGCCCTCGGTCGGCTTCCTGCCCCCGTCCGATCCGCGGGTGCGCGGGACGATCGCGGCGGTGGAGCGCGAGATGATGCGCGGCGGCTTCGTGCTGCGGCACGATCCGCGCGAAGTCTCCGAGGAGAAGCAACCGGCCGAAGGAGCGTTCCTCGCCTGCAGCCTGTGGCTTGCGGACGCCTACGTGCTCGCCGGCGACCTCGACAAGGCGCAGGCGCTGTTCGACCGTGTCTGCAGCGTTGCCAACGACGTCGGTCTGCTGGCCGAGGAATACGATCCGGTTGCGCTGCGCCAGACCGGGAATTTTCCGCAGGCGCTGACCCATATCGCGCTGATCAACACCGCCCACAATCTGTCCGCGGCGCGGGCGAGTAGCGAGAAGCCCGCCGTGCAGCGGTCGAAATGACGACTAGCCAGCGCCGTTCTGCTGCAGGATCGTTTCCATCGCCGCGGCAAATCCGTCCTGCTCGTTGCTAGCGGTGACGTGGGTGGCCTGCTGCTTGACGTTGTCGGCGGCGTTGCCCATGGCGAAGGAGACGCCGCTGACGCGAAACATCGCCAGGTCGTTCTGCATGTCGCCGATGGTGGCGACCGCGTCGGTCGAGATGCCGAGCCGTCGCGCCATCGCCTGCACGAAGGTGCCCTTGCTGACATCAGGCGGTGTGACGTCGAGATAGTAGGTCTGCGAGCGCACGGCATGCGCGCTCGTGCCGAGCGCCTCCTGCATCGTCTTTTCGCAGGCCTCAAGGCCAGCAGCATCGGCGCTCGCGCCGACGATTTTACAGGCGCGCTCGAGGTATGGCGCGAAGTCCGGCACAACGGTCGGGTCGGAGCGGATCGTACGCTGCTCATGGGCGACATAGCGGCCGTCGGGATTGCGGATCAGCCATTCGTCGTTGGTGAAGATCCAAATGTCGGCGCCGAATTTTTCGAGGATTTCGAGGCTCCGTACCGTCGCGGCCTCGGGAATCAAATGCTGCTCGACCGGATTCATCTGGGGATCGATGATGGACGAGCCGTTGAACGGGCCGACCGGCAGGGTGATCGCCAGTGGTTCGATCAAAAAGCGCATGCCGATTGCGGGGCGGCTCGAGGTAATGGTGAAGCCAATGCCGGCCTGATGCAGGCGTTGCACCGCTACCCGGGCGCGCTCGGTCAGCGTCTTGTCCTTCGTCAGCAGCGTCCCGTCGACATCGGAGACCACGAGCGAAATGGGTGTCATGGCAAGACCTTAGGTTTTCGTGGTCATGGGCTTCGTGCCGCCGAATTTCAACTGCCGCAAGATGCCGTCAACGATCGCCTCGACGGACTCGTCGATCGAGACGGTGATGACGTGCTCGCTCGCTTCCGGCAGTTCGAGTGTCCTGAACTGGCTCGTCAGAAGTTCAGGCGGCATGAAATGCCCCTTGCGGTGGGCGAGCCGGTCGGCGATCAGCTCCTGCGTTCCCTTCAAGAATACGAAACGGACGTCGTCGCGGCCGCGCAGCAGCACGTCGCGATAGGTGTGCTTCAGCGCCGAACAGGCGATAATGACGTGCTCACCGGCCTCGCACACCCGGCCGATCTCGTCGGCGATGGCGTTGAGCCAGGGCCAGCGGTCTTCATCGGTGAGTGGGTGGCCCGCGCTCATTTTCGCGACATTGGCGGCGGGGTGAAAGCTGTCGCCGTCCTCAAAACGCCAGCCGAGCCGCTCGCCGAGCGCCTTTGCAACTGTGCTCTTGCCCGAACCCGAGACGCCCATCACGATCAGCGCACATGGTGCTTCAGCGCCCGCCACCAAACCCCTCCGGAAGCGCGGCTTCATCGACCAGCCAGACCGTCTCGCCCATCGAACGCGCGCGCAGCGCCGGCAGGTTCTCGCCATTGAGAAGGCGCGTCAAGATCGCACGCTTCGGAGGCCCCGCCATCTCGAACAGCATTTCGCGGCAGGAAGCGAGCGCGGGCAGCGTGAGCGTCACCCGCGGCACGAAAGGCGCGACATTGGCCTTGGGTACGCCGACGACCCAGTGCTCGGTCTCGTCAAGCGCGGGATAATCAGGGAATAGCGAGGCCGTATGGCCGTCGGGTCCTGCCCCCATCAGCACGAGGTCGAACAGTGGCCGCGCCGGATCGAGATCCGCAGCGCCGTAGAAGGACTGCAGCTCGCGGGCATAGGCCTCCGCGCTTGCATCGGGGCCTTCGGTTGTGGTCGGGATCGGATGGATGTTGGCCGGCGGGGCATTGTGGTTCAGGAAGATCTCGCGCGCGACCGTCATATTGTTGAGGGGGTCGCTTTCGGCCACGAAGCGCTCGTCGCCGATGAACCAGTGCACACGCGCCCAGGGAATCTTGTCGCGATAGGCGTCGGAGCCGAGCTGGCGATACAGGAGTGCTGGGCTCGATCCGCCGGTGAGGCAGATTGCAATGCGACCGGGGTTGGCTGATATCTGCGCCATCACCCGCTCCGCCGCCATGCGCGCAAGCGCGTCGGCATCGGTTGCGACGATGAGCTGTGGCCTGTCCGCTGGTGCCATCAGGTGAACTTCCGCCAGCTTCGTCCGTCGCGCCGCAAAAGGTCGTCGGCGCAGGCCGGACCGTCGCTGCCGGCAGCATAGGTCTCAATGCCGTTGGAGCCGGCGTTCTTCCAGGCGTTGAGGAACGGCTGTACGGCCTGCCAGCCGGCCTCCACGCCGTCGGCACGCTGGAACAAGATGTTGTCGCCGATCATGCAATCGTAGATCAGTGTCTCATAGCCGGTGCTCGGATCGGCTTTGAAGTAGTCGCCATAGCGGAACTTCATCTCGACGCCGTCGATCGTGACACTCGGCCCCGGAATCTTGGCGTTGAACTGCAGCTCGATGGTCTCGGTCGGCGCGATGCCGATGGTGAGGAAGTTTTGCGATAGGCGATCGACCGCGGTGCCGCTGAACATCGACAGCGGCGCTTGCTTGAACTTGATCGCGACTTCGGTGCGCTTGTGCGCCAACGCCTTGCCAGTGCGCAGGTAGAAGGGCACACCGGCCCAGCGCCAATTGTCGATCATCAGTTTTAGCGCGACATAAGTTTCGGTGGTGCTGCCAGGCCTGACGTCCGGGACCTTGCGATAGTCCGGGACATCGGCGTTGCCGATGCGCCCGGCGAGATATTGCGCGCGAACCGAACTCTTCAGTGCTTCGGCTTCGCTCGGCTGCTGGATCGCGGAGAGCACCTCGGCCTTTTCGGAGCGCACGGAGTGGGCGTCAAAGCGGGTCGGCGGCTCCATCGCAACCAGGGACATCAATTGGAACAGATGGTTCGGCACCATGTCACGCAGCGCGCCGGTCGCATCATAGAAGCCGCCGCGATGGCCGACGCCGAGCCGCTCCTCCACGGTGATCTGGATGTGATCGATGTGGTTGCGATTCCAGATCGGCTCGAACATGCCGTTGGCAAAGCGCAGCACCAGGATGTTCTGCACCGTCTCTTTCCCGAGATAGTGATCGATCCGGTAGATCTGGTGCTCGTCCATGATCTTCAGCAGCTCGGCATTGAGCGCCTTGGCGGAAGCCAGATCGGTGCCGAAAGGTTTTTCGATCACGAGCCGGCGCCAGGCGCCGTTGTCCTCCTTCATAAGGCCGACGCGGCCGAGTTCGCGCGCGGTCGGCGCGAAGGCGGCCGGCGGTGTCGCCAGATAGAACAGGCGGTTGCCGCCGGTGCCGCGCGAGCATTCGAGCGCGTCGAGATGTTTTTTCAGAGTTTCGAAGGAGGACGGATCCTTCGAATCCGCCTCGACGAAGGTCACGCATTGCAGGAGCTGGTGCGCCACGACATCGTCGACGGGGCGGGTGGCGAACTCGCGCAGCCCCTTCAGCAGGCTGTCGCGCAGCTCGTCATTCGACATTGCCCTGCGGGCAGCACCGACGACGCAGAATTTTTCCGGCAGCAGGTTCTCGGCCGCGAGGTTGTAGAGCGACGGGAGCACGAGGCGATGGGTGAGGTCGCCGCTGACGCCGAAGATGACGAAGGCGCAGTTTTCAGGTTTTCGTTGCGGTTGCGGGTCTTTCACGAACGACTGGCCTTCATTTCGAAGCGTTTTCAAGCGAAGTGGGTACCGGTTCGCGTCAAGAAAACGCGTCAAACAAGATTTCAGGGCTTCTTCGGCTCTTTGTGGCCGCCAAAACCCGCGCGCATCGCAGAGAGAATCTTTTCGGCAAACGTGTGTTCCTTGCGCGAACGGAAGCGGGCGAACAGCGCCGCGGTCAAAACCTCCGCCGGCACCGCCTCGTCGATCGCCGCATTCACGGTCCAGCGTCCCTCGCCGGAATCCTCGACGAAGCCGGAATATTCAGACAGCGCCGGACTGTCGGCGAGCGCGGTCGAGGTCAGGTCGAGCAGCCAGGACGGGATCACGCTGCCGCGACGCCAGACTTCGGCGATGTCGGCGAGATCGAAATCGAAACGATGATCCGGCGGCAGCGCCTCGAGATTGGCGCTCTTCAGGATGTCAAAGCCCTCGGCATAGGCTTGCATCAGGCCATATTCGATACCGTTGTGGATCATCTTGACGAAATGCCCGGCGCCGACGGGACCGGCATGGATGTAGCCCTGCTCGATGCGGGGATCGCGGCCCTCGCGGCCCGGCGTGCGCGGAATGTCGCCAATCCCCGGCGCAAGCGTCTTGAAGATCGGGTCGAGCCGGTCGACGACGGCCTTGTCGCCGCCGATCATCATACAGTAGCCGCGCTCCAGCCCCCAGACGCCACCGGACGTGCCGACGTCGAGATAGGAGATGCCGCGCTCCTTCAGCGCCTTGCCGCGGCGCACGTCGTCCTGCCAGAACGCGTTGCCGCCATCGATGATGACGTCGCCGGGCTCCATGAGCTTTGCAAGCGTGTCGATCGTCGTCTCGGTGATGTGGCCGGCCGGCAGCATCACCCAGGCGGTGCGCGGCTTTTCCAGGTTTGCGACGAACTCTTCCAGCGTGGTGGCGCCGACAGCGCCGTCCGCCGCGAGACCGGCGACGGCCTTGGCGTCCTTGTCATAGACCACGGCCGAATGGCCGCTCCGCATCAGCCGGCGGACGATATTGCCGCCCATCCGGCCGAGGCCGATCATCCCGAGTTGCATCTGCAATATCCTCGTCAGTTCAACGCTTCGGAGATCGCCGCGTTCAGCGCCGCGAGGCCCTTCTTCAGTCCGCCCTTCAGGTGGACGCGGAGCGCCCTTCGTCCGCGCTCGGTGAGTACGTCAAAATCGCCGCGCGCCTGCGCCGCCTTGATGACGCCGAAGCTGGCCTTTTGGCCCGGCACCGGCAGATCCTTGGCGTCGTCGGCCGTGATCTGGAGGAACACGCCGCTGTCCGGGCCGCCCTTGTAGGCCTGGCCGGTCGAATGCAGGAAACGCGGCCCGAATTCGGCGGCGGTCGCCACATGGCGCTTTTCGAGCACCGCGACCCTCATCTTCTGGAGCGCGCCGATGGTGGCCTTGTCGCGCTCGATATAGCCGAGCAGGGCGACATAGTCGCCGGCCTGCGAGCGTGACAGATGCGCCTTGATCCAGGAGCCGAGATCGCCGTTTGCACCGGCGGCGCGCAACGCAGCCGCGTTGCTCTCGTCAGTGTAGAGATCGGCTTCGGCCGTGCTGACGACGGGCTGTTCCGGCGGCAGCGCGCCGGTCTTCTCGAAGGCGGCGGTGAGCTCGCGGGTCTTGATCTTGGCGGCCTCCACGTCCGGCTGGTCGAACGGATTGATGCCGAGGACCGCGCCTGCAACCGCGGTTGCCATCTCGAAGCGGAAGAACTCCTGGCCGAGATGCTCGATCGACTTCATGAGGATGCGCACCACGGGATGGCCGGCCTTCTCGAGCGCGGACAGCATCCCGTCATGGACGGCATCAGCTTCACCCTCGGTACGGATGTCGATGAAGAAACGGTCGTTGCCATAAACGCTATGGTCGTTCAGCGGCTCACCCTCGATCGGGATCAGCCCCTTGCCTTCCTTGCCGGTCGATTCGGCGATGAGCTGCTCGGCCCAAGCGCCGAAATCGGCGATCTTCTTCGATGAGAAGATCGTCACCTTGTCGCGCCCTTCGAGGCCGGCGAGGCCCATGGCGAGGCCGAGCTGGACGCCGGGATTTTCATGCGGCGGCACATCCGGCCCGCAGGAACGGATCATTGTGAGCGCGTGGCCGATGAAGCTGCCGACGTCGATCCCGGCGGTCGCGGCCGGCACGAGGCCGAAAGGCGACAGCACCGAATAGCGCCCGCCGATCGAGGGCTCACCGTGGAAGATGCGCGCATAGTTGAGCTTCTTGGCGGCCTTCTCCAGCGAGGAGCCCGGATCGGTGACCGCAATGAAGCGGTGGCCGGTCCGCACGGACGGACCGACCGCCTTGGCGACGCGGTCGTAGAAATAGTCCTTCATCGCGTTCGGCTCGGTCGTGCCGCCGGACTTGCTGGAGACGATGAAGACGGTGTTGGCGATGTCGATCTGCTGCTCCATCGCCCGGACCTGCGCGGGGTCGGTGGAGTCGAGGACGTGCAGTTTGGGGAAGCCCGCCTTCCTGGCATAGGTCTCGCTAAGCACTTCCGGTCCGAGGCTCGAGCCGCCCATGCCGAGCACGACGGCGTCGGAGAAATTCTGGCCCTTCACCTTGTTCGCATAGTCCGCGTAGTCGGCGACGTCGGCCTGCGCTGCGCTGTCGAGCCAGCCGAGCCACTTGTCCTCATCAGTCCCGGTCCAGACCGATTTGTCGCGCTGCCAGAGCCGGCGGATCCTGGCGGATGCACGCCACTCTTCGGTCGCCTTGGTTACGGCCTTGCCGAGGCCGTCACCGAGCCCCAGCTGCTGGCGGTTGACGGCGTTGCCAAGCACGGTCGCACGCTTGGAGGCGACCGCGCCGTAGAGCTTGTCGGCGGCATCGGCAAACTGCTTCACGCCGTCCTTGACGAGCTCCTCGGTGATCGCGTCGAGCGAGATGCCGGATCGCGCCAGCTCCTCGAGCACGGCCTTGGCTTCCTCGACATTCTCCTCCAGGCTGTCGCGCAGCTTGCCGTGGTCGCGGAATGCATCCAGCGTCGCCGGCGGCACCGTGTTGATGGTGTTGGGGCCGATCAATTCCTCGACATAGAGGACGTCGCTGTAGTCCTTGTTCTTGGTGCCGGTTGACGCCCACAGCAGCCGCTGCGGCTTGGCGCCCTTGGCGGCGAGTTTTTCCCAGCGGGGACCCGCGTACAGGCGCTTGTAGTCCTGATAGGCGAGTTTTGCATTGGCGATCGCGACCTTGCCCTTGAGCGCGGCCAGCCGCTCCTTCTCGCTCGGGTCGTTGGCGCGGGCGATCTTCTCGTCGAGCTGCTTGTCGACCATGGTGTCGATCCGGCTGACGAAGAAGCTCGCAACGCTCGCCACATGCGAGGGGTCGCCGCCGCCTGCGACGTATTTTTCGAGTCCCGCCAGATACGCCTCGGCCACCTCTCGATAGACCTGCTGCGCGAACAGCAGGGTGATATTGACGCTGATGCCTTCGCCGATCAGTTGCTCGATCGCCGGTAGGCCTTCCGGCGTGGCCGGGACCTTGATCATCAGGTTCTTGCGATCGACATCCTTCCAGAGGTGCCGGGCCTCGGCGACCGTGCCTTTGGTGTCGTTGGCGAGATAGGGCGAGACCTCCAGGCTGACGAAGCCATCCTGGCCCTTGAGGCGATTGTAGACCGGGTGCAGCACGTCGGCGGCGTTCTGGATGTCCTCGACGGCCAGCTTTTCGAACAGTTCGGCCACCGTCCGGTCGCCGCGCTTCAGCGCCTTGCCGACCGGTGCGTCATACTCGTCGGAGCTGCCGATCGCCTTTTCGAAGATGGCGGGATTGGAGGTGACGCCCTTGACGCCGTCGGTCTCGATCAACTGCTTCAGGTCGCCCTTGGCGATGAAACCGCGGGCCAAAAAGTCCAGCCAGACGGCCTGTCCGTGCTTTTCCAGTTCTTTGACGGGATTCATGATCTCTGTTTCTCTCCAAGCCGGTACGCGAAGGGGTTCCAGCGCCGGTCCTGACGCGCTATGCTCTGTTAACATGACCAGGGAAGGGAACCAATCAAGGGTATGAGCGTCATACTCTCGGCATAACTCCGGTGTGATCATAGTGATCCCGGCTGCCGGCTGTATTGTTGCGTGAAGGTTGTTTGGCCGAACAAATTCCGGCCGGAGCTTGTTGCGTAACGCCAGCTGGGCTGCTGGACGGAGTTTCGCTCGGCGGGCGCAAAGTGGGCCCGCAGGGGTAGCTTCGGTTCGTCGAACCGCGGCGCTGGGGAGCAGGGGCATGGGCGCACATTCCAATGGATTGGCATTCGCCGTCGCCGGGCGTTCGCGAGCGGGCGCACAGGCTGTCGAACTGGATGCATCCGACGATCTCGAAATCGGCTATTCGGCGTCCCGCCTGGGGCCGCTGATTGTCGCGGGCTTCGTCATGACCCTGCTCAGCGCAAGCCTTGCTTTCGGATGGTGGAACGGGATCGGCGAACACCAGGCGGAAGCGGGTGTCGCGGGCGTCATGCTGTTCGGTCTTGCCACCTGTTGTCTGATCTGGATGTTGCCGACGGAGCGCGGGCCGGTCGTGATCGTCAGCCGCTACGGCCTTCGTGACTTGCGCATCGGGAATGAATTCCTCCTCTGGGATTCGATTGCGGAAGTTTCCGGCCTCGAATGCCGCGGACGCAGGGTCATCGTGCTGACGCTGACGCCGGCGCTACAGCGACAGCTTTCGTGCATCAAGGCCAAGTGCGCGGCGCCGCGCACCCATGCCGAGTGTGAGGCGCCGCATTCCCATGTCGTCATCAGCCCGCAAGGGCTTGCGACCGATTTCGACACCCTGTTGCAGGCCTGCCGGGCCTTTCACGGCGCGAGCGATCCGCACACCGCATTGCAGCAGAGGCACGATCGTGAGCACACGACCGCCTCACAAACGTCATAAGCGCGCTGCCATCCGACCGCTTTGCTGCACTGCCGGAAAATGAAAATCCCCGGTATCGCCCGGATGTTGCGTTAAGGATACATTAACTAAAAACTCTCCACCTTAAAAAGCGGATTCGCAGACATAGCTATGAAAAGAGGCAGGTGCCTGTTTGTAATTCAATTAGTGCCTGCGTTGTGCGTTGCGCAGGCTGCCTCGCCCGGTGTCCAATGTCGCGTATGTGCTCACGCTGATTCGCGAAACATCCGAGGAACACTCCCGTCAGACGGATCGTTGCCTCGGCGGAGATAAGTGGAGAGGGATCATGTACAACGATTCTTTGTTCAACGCTTTCGCTCGGTCGTTCGAGGCCAGAAGTCAGAGCGACCTGTCGATGGCGGAATATTTGGAATCGTGTCGAAGCGATCCCATGAAATACGCGAATGCAGCCGAACGACTACTAGCTGCGATCGGTGAGCCTCAGACGATTGACACGGCCAAGGACCCACGCCTTGGCCGTATTTTTTTGAACCGCACGATCCGTACCTATCCGGCCTTCGCAGGCTTCTACGGCATGGAGGAAACGATCGAACGCATCGTTGGTTTCTTCCGCCACGCAGCCCAGGGTCTCGAAGAGCGCAAGCAGATCCTCTATCTCCTCGGTCCGGTCGGTGGCGGCAAGTCGTCGCTCGCCGAGCGGCTCAAGTCTCTGATGGAAGTGCACCCGATCTACGTGCTCAAGGCCGGCGACGAACTCTCGCCCGTGTTCGAGAGCCCGCTCAGCCTGTTCGATCCCGACCAGCTCGGGCCGATGCTGGAAGAGAAATACGGCATCCCGCGCCGCCGCCTCACCGGCTTGATGAGCCCGTGGTGCTACAAGCGGCTCGAGGCCTTTGGCGGCGACATCTCGCAATTCCGCGTCGCCAGGATCCAGCCGTCGCGGTTGCGCCAGATCGCGGTCGCCAAGACCGAGCCGGGTGACGAGAACAACCAGGACATCTCCTCGCTGGTCGGCAAGGTCGATATCCGCAAGCTCGAGACCTATGCGCAGAACGATCCCGACGCCTACAGCTATTCGGGCGGCCTCAACCGCTCCAACCAGGGCATCCTCGAATTCGTCGAGATGTTCAAGGCGCCGATCAAGATGCTGCATCCGCTGCTGACAGCGACGCAGGAAGGCAACTACATCGGCACCGAGAATATCGGCGCGATCCCGTTCAACGGCGTCATCCTCGCGCACTCCAACGAGGCGGAGTGGGCGAGCTTCAAGGCCAACAAGAACAACGAGGCGTTCATCGACCGTATCTGCGTGATCAAGGTGCCCTACGTCTTGCGGGTCACTGAGGAGCAGAAGATCTACGAGAAGCTGATCCAGGGTTCCGAGCTTGCGTCTGCGCCGTGCGCGCCGTCGACACTGGAGACCATGGCGCGGTTCTCGGTGATGTCACGGCTGCGCAAGCACGAGAACTCGACGCTGTTCGGCAAGATGCGCATCTATGACGGCGAGAGCCTGAAGGAGTCCGATCCCAAGGCGCGCAGCGTGCAGGAATATCGCGATGCCGCCGGCGTCGACGAGGGCATGGACGGCGTCTCCACGCGCTTTGCCTTCAAGATCCTGGCCGCGACCTTCAACCACGATCCGCAGGAGGTCGCCGCCGACGCGGTGCACCTGATGTACGCGCTGGAACAGTCGATCCGCCGCGAGCAGCTCCCTGAGGAAATCGAGAAGCGTTACCTCGAATTCATCAAGGCGGAGCTCGCGCCCCGCTACGCCGAGTTCATCGGCAACGAGATCCAGAAGGCCTATCTGGAGTCCTATTCGGATTACGGCCAGAACCTGTTCGATCGCTACGTCGACTATGCCGACGCCTGGATCGAGGACCAGGACTTCAAGGATCCCGACACCGGGCAACTGCTGGATCGCGAGCTTTTGAACCAGGAGCTGACCAAGATCGAGAAGCCGGCCGGCATCGCCAATCCCAAGGACTTCCGCAACGAGGTGGTCAAATTCTCGTTACGGGCCAGGGCACAGCATGGTGGCAAGAATCCGACCTGGACCTCCTACGAGAAGATTCGCGACGTGATCGAAAAGCGGATATTCTCGCAGGTCGAGGACCTGCTTCCGGTGATCTCCTTCGGGTCGAAGAAGGACGGCGAGACCGAAAAGAAGCACGGCGAATTCGTCGCACGCATGGTGGAGCGCGGCTACACCGAGCGTCAGGTTCGCCGGCTCGTCGAGTGGTACATGCGCGTGAAGCAGGCCGGTTGAGACGGATGCGAAAGTGGCCATTCATATTATTGACAGGCGCCTGAATCCAGGCGGCAAGAGTCTTGAGAACCGGCAGCGGTTCTTGCGTCGGGCCAAGTCCCTGGTGCAGGGCGCCGTCAAGAAGACCTCGCAGGAACGCGACATCAAGGACGTCCTGGAGGGTGGAGAGGTCACTATCCCGCTGGACGGCATGCACGAGCCGCGCTTCCGGAGGGAGGGCGGCACGCGCGACATGGTGCTGCCCGGCAACAAGAAGTTCGTCGAGGGCGACTATCTCCAGCGTCAGGGCCAGGGCAGCGCCAAGGACTCCGGTCCCGGCGAAGGCGACAGCGAAGACGCCTTCCGCTTCGTCTTGAGCCGCGACGAGTTCGTCGATCTCTTCCTCGACGATCTCGAGCTGCCCGATCTCGCCAAGCGCAAGATTGCGCAGACCGAGAGCGAGGGCATCCAGCGCGCCGGCTACACCACGTCGGGCTCGCCCGCCAACATCTCGGTCAGCCGCACGGTGCAGCTCGCGCTGGCGCGCCGCATCGCGCTGCGACGTCCGCGCAAGAGCGAGATGGAGGAGCTGGAAGCCGAGATCGCCGACTGCACTGATGAGGAGACGCGCGCCGAGCTCGTCGCCAAGCTCGAGAAGCTCAAGGCAAAATCCAAGCGCATTCCGTTCATCGATCCGATCGACATCCGCTACCGCCGCTTTGAGACGGTGCCCAAGCCAGTGGCGCAAGCCGTGATGTTCTGCCTGATGGACGTCTCCGGCTCGATGTCCGAGCACATGAAGGATCTGGCAAAACGCTTCTACATGCTGCTCTACGTCTTCCTGAAGCGCCGCTACAAGCATGTCGAGATCGTCTTCATCCGCCACACCGATCGCGCCGAGGAGGTGGACGAGCAGACTTTCTTCTACGGGCCCGCCTCCGGCGGCACGCTGGTTTCGAGCGCGCTGCAGGCGATGAGCGATATCGTGCGCGAGCGCTTCAATCCGGCGGACTGGAACATCTATGCCGCCCAGGCGTCGGACGGCGACAACTCCTATTCCGACGGCGAGCTCGCCGGCATGCTCCTGACCGAAAAGATCCTGCCGGTCTGCCAGTTCTTCGCCTATCTCGAGGTCGGTGAATCCGGCGGCAGCGCCTTCGATCTGTCCGACTCCTCGCTCTGGACGCTCTATGAGCGCCTGCGCAACGGCGGCGCGCCGCTCTCGATGCGCAAAGTCAGCGAGCGCAGCGAGATCTTCCCTGTCTTCCACGACCTGTTCCAGCGCCGCGAAACCCAGGAGAAGGCCGCTCCATGACGGAAACGACCGGACGACTGTTCGAGGGCGCCGACTGGGACTTCCATATTTTGCAGCGCATCCACGATGCCTGCGAGAACGTCGCGATCAAGCAGCTCGGGCTCGACGTCTATCCGAACCAGATCGAGGTCATTACGGCCGAGCAGATGCTGGATGCCTACTCCTCGGTCGGCATGCCCTTGTTCTACAAGCACTGGTCGTTCGGCAAGCATTTTGCGTTTCACGAGGCGTCTTACCGCAAGGGCCTGATGGGTCTTGCCTATGAGATCGTGATCAACTCGTCGCCCTGCATCTCGTATTTGATGGAGGAGAACACCGCGACGATGCAGACGCTGGTGATCGCGCACGCTGCTTTCGGCCACAACCATTTCTTCAAGAACAACTATCTGTTCAAGCAGTGGACCGACGCCGACGGCATCCTCGACTATCTGGATTTTGCCAAGAACTACGTCGCGCAGTGCGAGGAGCGCTACGGCCGCGCCGAGGTCGAGCGCACGCTCGACGCTGCGCATGCGCTGATGTCGCACGGCATCGACCGCTATCCCGGCAAGAAGAAGCTCGATTTGCGCGCCGAGGAGAAGCGGGCAGGGCGCCGCCGCCAGCACGAGGAAGAGGTCTTCAACGATCTCTGGCGTACCGTTCCGACCGGGCCTCGCAAGAGCCGGACCGTGCTGAGTATCGAGCGCCGTCGCAAGCTGCTCGGCCTGCCGCAGGAGAACCTGCTCTACTTCCTCGAGAAGAGCGCGCCGCGGCTGGCGCCTTGGCAGCGCGAGCTGTTGCGCGTCGTCCGTCACATCGCGCAGTATTTCTATCCGCAGAGCCAGACCAAGGTGATGAACGAGGGGACGGCGACCTACGTCCACTACCGCATCATGAACGCGCTGCACCAGAAGGGGCGGATTTCCGACGGCAACTTCCTCGAATTCCTGCAGTCGCACACCAACGTTGTGTTCCAGCCGGAATTCGACGATCCGCGCTTCTCGGGCTTCAATCCCTACGCGCTCGGCTTTGCGATGATGCAGGACATCGAGCGCATCGTCACCAATCCCGAAGCCGAGGACCGCGAGTGGTTCCCGGACATCGCCGGCAAGGGCGACGTGATGGGCGTGCTGCGCGACGTCTGGGCCAATTATCGCGACGAAAGCTTCATCAACCAGTTCCTGAGCCCGAAGTTGATGCGGCATCTGCGCATGTTCCACCTGCACGACGATCCCGAGGAGCGCGCCGGCATCCGCGTCGACGCCATTCACGACGACCGCGGTTTCCGCCGCGTCCGCCGCGAATTGGCGCGCCAGCACGATGTCGGCTTCATCGATGCCAATATCGAGGTGGTCGACGTCGATCTCTCCGGCGACCGCCGCCTCATCCTGCATCATCACGTGATCAAGGGCGCGCAGCTCAACGAGACCGACGCCAAACGCGTGCTCCAACACCTCGCCGATCTCTGGACCTATGACGTGTCGCTGATCGAGGTCGACGCCAACGACAAGGTGTTGCGGGAATACGTCGTGAGCCCGCGGCCGATCCCCGCGGCGGCTTAGTCAATTTGCACCGGTGCTCTCTTCCCCTCTCCCCTTGTGGGAGAGGGTGGCTCGCCGCGTAGCGGCGAGACGGGTGAGGGGTCTCTCTCCACGTAAGCAACTCTCTATGGAATTTGCGGAAGCAACCCCTCATCCGGCGCCATAGCCGAAGCTTCGCTTCGGCGTCCTCTTAAGAACGGCGGCCAGAGGCCGTCTACGCCACCTTCTCCCACAACAAGGGGAGAAGGATGAAATAGCGCGCGCTCCGCGCTGCGCCGAAACTCACGGCCGCAAATACAAATACCCCTGCGATTGCAGCTCGGCGAGGCGGACCACGCCGCCTCTTTCCGCGCTGACGAAACCGGGCAACAGATCCGTCAGTGTGATGTTCTGCGCCTTCATGGTGTTGCCGCAGGCGGCGAGCTCGACGCCGTCCTTGGCGAAGTCGCTGACGCGCTTGCTGATGTCGGGGTTGGCCTTCTCCCAGTGAAACGCCTTCAGCGCCGGGCCGTGGATCACCAGCGCAATCGTCACATGCTCGGGGCCGCCGACGCCGTCGATGTGGTTCTGGATGTTGCCGAGCACGAAATTGACCTTCTCGGCGTCGCTGAGGTGATAGACGACCTTCAGCTTGCCGGCCGGCGGGGCCTCGGTCGCAGCATGGGCGCGAAAGGCGGCAAAGGCTGTCCCGAGCGCCGAGACAGCGCCCCAGAGGATATTACGTCGATTCATCACGGCTCCTGATCTGCCCCGAACCTATCATTTGCGGCGGAGCGCTGCGAGTTCCTTGCGGTCGGTCACGAGTGAGGCGCACTCACCGTTGGGCGCGCGGTCGAGACGAAACATCTTGTCGTCGGCGCCGGCGAGCAGGGATTCGTCGGCCTCCTCATCCTGCTTGCCGCTTTGCCAGGCCCTCACCCGTTCGAGCCGCACGATGGCCGATTTGTCGTCCTGCGACAGCGCCACGCCGATCCCACCCCCGTCGCACTCGACGCCGCAGCCGAAACGGACCTCGTTGCCGCTGTCCTCGAACACGACGTGGCTGCACGAGCCGGCCGATTCGAAATTCCCGGAGCGCTGGCGGTTCTTGAAGCCAAGGCGGAAGGAATAGTGTAGCTCCTTGTCCTCCTTGTCGTATTCCGTCGACATCAGGAGCTTCATGGCGGCGACCTTCTGCTTCGGATGCTGCGCCAGATGATCGGCATCGTAGCGGCGGACGAAGCAGGCAAAGCGCTTCTGCTCGGGTGCGCCGGCAAACACCCGCGCGCTTAGGGTCTCAGCCTCCGCCCTGGTGGCTTTGCGGATGTGGATGTCATCCTCGGCGCGTGCAGCACCCGAGAGCACCGCGAGGGTGAGGGCAACGAGCAGGGGAGGCTTCATGACCGCCTCGGACGCATGAACTTATCGTGACCCAAGGGCAGGGCCGTTGCCCTTTAGTCGCGTCCCGGCTGCCGCGCGTTCATAGGCCCTTTTGCCCGTTCCGGGCCGACCAAAAGCTGGTAAACGGGCCCCGATGGGCGCGATCGAGACCAGGCGGAACGGGCGCATGAAACGGCGGACTTTCATCGGTGCCATGGCGTCCGGCGCGCTGACGCCCTGGCTTGCCGCCAGCGCGCAGCCGGCGTCGCGCAAAAAACTGGTCGGCATGGTCTCCTCGTTCAGCGCGCGGCAGATCGAGCCGCTGCGCGCCGCGCTGCTGGAGAAGCTGCGCGATCTCGGCTGGCGCGAGGGCGACAATCTCGAGTTCGACCTGCGCCTCGCCGAACCCACACCTTCGGCACTGTCCGCGGCCTCCGCCGCGCTGGTCGCGCGTGCGCCCGATTTGCTCATCGCGCAGGGAAATCCGACGCTCGATGCCATGCGCCCGCATTCGGGCGCGATCCCCGTCGTCTTCCTGCTGGTCGCCGATCCCGTGGAGCTCGGTCTCGTGGTATCGCTGTCGCATCCCGGCGGCAGCCTGACAGGCTTCACCAATTTCGAGACGGCGGTGGGCGGCAAATGGGTCGATCTCCTGAAGGACGCCGATACCACGATTGAGCGGATCGTCCTGATCGCGAATCCCGACAACAGCACCAGCGCGCCCCTGGCGCGCCGGATCGAGCGCGACGGACGGGAGTCGGGCGTATCAGTGCAAACCGTCGATGTGCGCGACGCTGACGGCATCGAGCGCGCCATTCGCGGCGCGGCCGGCTCGCCGCGGGCCGGATTGATGACGCTGCCGGACTCACTGCCGATCCTGCATCAGGACCTGATCATTCGGCTAACCAGCGAGCTGCGCATTCCCAGCATCCATCCGTTCCGAACCTTTGCGGCGAATGGCGCGCTGATGTCGTATGGCCTGGATTTCCCCGAACTGTACCGGCAGGCCGCGTCCTATGCCGACCAGATTCTCCGCGGCCGCAGCCCCGCCGATCTGCCGGTGCAGGCCCCGACAAAATTCGAGCTGGTGATCAATCTGAACACGGCGAAACTGCTGGGGATCGAAATCCCGCCCGCGCTGCTGGCGAGCGCCGATGAAACCATTGAGTGAGCGAACGACATCGAGCCGGTTCACGGCGGGCCGAGTGAGGGTGGCTGGTTCCACGCAGCGCCTTAGTCGCCGGCCGCGTCAGGAAAGTTCAATCGACGCGGTGCTTGCGCCCTCGGGAACTCGATGCCGCAGAGTCCTTCGACATTGTCCCGGTTCATCAATGTGATAGCCTTCACAGACGATTGCCTTTCGGAAGCGTAAGCTCGCGCCTTTGCAAGTTTGTGGAGTCCCCGCAATGGGCGAAATTCGCAACTTCAGATCCGGAAATCAGGGTGATCCGCCCCCGCACGGCGCAATGCCTCGCCGTCTCGCTGCGATCATCGTCGGTGACATCGCTTCCTACAGCCGCTTGATGCAGGCTGATGAGGAAGGCACGCATGTGCGCGTCAAGCGGATCGAGCGGGATCTGATCGAGCCCAGCATCGTCGAGCATCATGGAACTCTGGTGAAGACGACGGGCGACGGCTTCATCGCGATTTTCGACAGTCCCGTCGAGGCCGTTCGATGCAGCATCGTCATCCAGCAGAACCTCATCGGCCGCAACACCTCGCTTCCGAGGCATTCCCGGATCGAATACCGCATCGGCGTCAATCTCGGTGATGTCATCGTCGAGCCGGACGATATTTACGGCGACGGCGTCAACATCGCCACGCGCATCGAGGGTATCGCGGAGCCTGGTCAGGTCTACATCTCCGGCGCGATCTACGAGCAGATCAAGCACAAGTTGGTGTGTGGCTATGAGTCGCTCGGGGAACGCAAGGTCAAGAACATCACCGATCCCGTGCGGATCTATCGCGTGCTGCCGGATGCAGATGCAGTCGGCAGAACGCGCGGCCGGCGCGAGAATCTCCTGATCTTTCTTCTGAGCGTCACGTTGCTGGCGCTCGCCGCCAGCGTGCTCTGGTATATGCTGACGCAGATGCCGGGCAGGGTGAGCGAGCAGGCCGCTGCGCCGGTCGCTTCGCCGAGCCCTTCGCCGGCCGCATCCGCGAGCCCGCCGCCTCCGCAGCGCGAAGCGGCAACGCAGTCGCCGCAGCCTTCTCCCTCATTGGCGTCGGCACCTCCGTCGCCTGTCCCTGCGCCCGGCCCACCCGCGGCGCCGGCGGTCCGCGAACCCCAGATGATCGCCATTCCCAGCGGCAGCTTTGCAATGGGAAGCAACGATGATCCGACCGAACGTCCTGTCCACCAAGTCACGATCAAGCCGTTCTCGATCGGCAAATATCCGGTGACGGTGCAGGAATGGAACGAATGCGCCGCCGCCAAGGCGTGCGCCTTCACCGCCACCGGCAAGGACGATGCGCCGGTCTCCAATGTGAGCTGGACCGACGCGCAGCAATATGTCTCCTATCTCGCGCAGGCGACGAAGAAGCCCTATCGGCTTCCGAGCGAAGCTGAATGGGAATATGCGGCGCGCGGCGGAACGCAGACCAAATATTGGTGGGGCGACAGGCTTCAGCCGGGCATGGCCGGATGTAAGGATTGCGGTGATCTCGCGGCCGAGCAGCCGGCCAAGGTCGGCAGCTTCAAGCCCAATCCGTTCGGGCTCTACGACATGGGCGGCGGTATCGACCAGTGGGTCGCGGATTGCTGGCACAGGACCTACCAGGGCGCGCCAGGCGACGGCTCGGCATGGACCGGCGGCGACTGCCCATCGCACGTGCTGCGTTCGGGCTCCTGGAAGAACGATTCGAGATATGTGCGGCCGTCCAACCGCGATGGCTACGACACTAATGTTCGTTACCCGACGCATGGATTCCGCGTCGCTCTCAGTCCTTAAGTGCAGTCCTTGAAATGCTGGAGTAAGTTTGATGAAAGTCATTCGCTGCGTCGTGCTGGTAACGGCGCTCGCATTGCTCCCCGGCGCCGCTTATTCTCAGGGCAAGACCGCTCCCAAGGACGCAAAGGTCTATTTCATCACCCCGCGTGACGGGCAGAAGGTTCGCGGCGGATTCTGGGTCCGCTTCGGCTTGCGGAACATGGGTGTGACCCATGCCGGCGACGACTATCAGAACGCCGGCCATCATCATTTGCTGGTCGACGTCAACGATCCCATTGATCCGAAGGAGCCGATCCCGCAGGACAAGTCGCATCTGCATTTCGGGGCGGGGCAGACTGAAACCTTGCTCGAACTCCCGCCGGGGCCGCACACGCTGCAGCTGGTGCTGGGCGATGCGAAGCACTATCCGTTCGAGCCGCCCGTCGTGTCGGAGAAGATCACGATACGCGTCAGGCCGCTCGTTTCATCGCGGTAAGCTGCCAAAGCGTTGTCCAGCGAAGTGGACACCGGTTTGCGTCAAGAAAACGCGTCAAAACAGGAATCTAGAGCTTCCGTTCCGATTCTATCGGAACGGAAATCTACCGCAGGCTGGCATTGATCTTGTCCAGCACAGCCGATCCCGGACAGAGGGTATCCGCTTCCAGCGTGTTCAGCGGTGCCTCGACCGTGTTGAGATGCTCGTGCAGATCCTCGGCGTCGGGATCGACATAGAGTAGTCCCGTGACGATCTGGCCCTTTGCGGCGTGCTTCTGCAGGAAGGTCATCGCACCCAGGCGATCATGCGGATCGTAGTCGGCATCGAGCTTGCGCAGCGCGAGCCTGGAGCCGTCATGCTGCTCGACCACCTGCACCGTGCCGGGCGCGTAGTCGACGGCGATCGGGTCGCGCCCGACCAGCACGTCGAGCCGGTTCACCGCGTCATTGTGCTCGCGGACATAGTCAAAGCTCTTGGTCGAGCCGGCATGGTTATTGAAGGCGATGCACGGGCTGACGACGTCGATGAAGGACGCGCCCTTGTGGCGGATCGCGGCCGCGATCAGCGGCACGAGCTGGCTCTTGTCGCCGGAGAAGGAGCGCGCGACGAAGGTGGCGCCGAGCTGCAGCGCGATCGCGACGAGGTCGATGGCGTTGTCGGTGTTGGTGACGCCCTTCTTGGATTTCGAGCCGCGGTCGGCGGTCGCCGAGAACTGGCCCTTGGTCAGGCCGTAGACGCCGTTGTTCTCGACGATATAGGTCATGTTGACGGCGCGCCGGATCGAATGCGCGAACTGGCCGAAGCCGATGGAGGCGGAATCGCCGTCGCCGGACACGCCGAGATAGATCAGATCGCGGTTGGCGAGATTGGCGCCGGTCAGCACCGATGGCATGCGGCCGTGCACGGAGTTGAAGCCGTGCGAATTGCCGAGAAAGTAGTCCGGCGTCTTGGACGAGCAGCCGATGCCGGAGATTTTTGCAACCCGATGCGGCTCGATCGAGAGCTCGTAGCAGGCTTCGATGATGGAGGCGGTGATCGAGTCATGGCCGCAGCCGGCGCACAGCGTCGAGATCTTGCCCTCGTAGTCGCGATGCGTGTAGCCGAGCTCGTTCTTCTTCAGGCCCGGGTGATGGAATTTCGGCTTTGCAATGTAGGTCATGACACGGCCTTGCGGAGCGGGGTCACCTTGAGGTGATCCTGGTGGTCGCCAATGGCTTTTGCGATGAAGCGGGCGGTGATCGGTGAGCCGTCATAGTGCAGGATCGGCACGAGGCGCACCGGATCGATGCCGTTCTCGTTGACGATGAGCTGACGGAGCTGGCCGTCACGGTTCTGCTCGACCACATAGACGAAGTCGTGCTCGGCCAAAAAGCTCGCGACGCTGGAATGGAACGGGAAGGCGCGGATGCGCAGGCGATCGAGCTGATGCCCGCGCGCCTCCAATAGCCCGATCGCCTCGTCCATCGCCGGCGATGTCGAGCCGAAGTAGATCACGCCGTATTTGGTCGGCCGTTCGGCATTGGCCTGCAGCGGACGCGGCACGAGATCCTGCGCGGTCTCGAACTTGCGCACCAGACGCTGCATGTTGTCGGCATAGACGGGGCCTTCCTCGGAATAGCGCGCATAGCGGTCGCGCGAGGTGCCGCGGGTGAAGTAGGAGCCCTTGGTCGGATGCGTGCCGGGATAGGTACGGTAGGGAATGCCATCGCCATCGACGTCGAGATAGCGGCCGAAATCGCGGCCTTCTTCCAACATCTCCGCGGTCATCACCTTGCCGCGGTCGTATTGCCGCGCATCGTCCCACTTCAGCGGACGGCTGAGGCGGTGGTTCATGCCGATGTCGAGATCGAGCATCAGGAAGATCGTGGTTTGCAGCCGCTCGGCGAGGTCGAAGGATGCGGCCGCAAACTCGAAGGCCTCAGCCGGATCTTCCGGGAACAGCAGCACGTGCTTGGTGTCGCCATGCGAAGCATAGGCGCAGGCGATGATGTCGCATTGCTGGGTGCGCGTCGGCATGCCCGTCGACGGGCCGGCGCGCTGGATGTTCATGATCACGGCCGGGATTTCGGCGAAGTAGGACAGCCCGATGAACTCCGTCATCAGTGAGATGCCAGGGCCCGACGTCGCGGTGAAGGCGCGGGCGCCGTTCCAGCCGGCGCCGATCACCATGCCGATCGAGGCCAGCTCGTCCTCGCCCTGGACGATGGCGTAGTTCGCCTTCCCCGTCGCGGGATCGTGACGATATTTCTTGCAGTGGGCAGTGAAGGCTTCCGCCACCGACGAGGATGGCGTGATCGGATACCAGGCGCACACAGTGGCCCCGCCATAGACGGCGCCAAGCGCGGCGGCGCTGTTGCCCTCGATGAAGATGCGGTCGCCGACCTTGTCGGATTTCTTCACCCGCAGCCCGATCGGGCATTTCAGATTCTGCAGCGCCCAGTCGCGTCCGAGATGCAGCGCGTGGACGTTGGAGGAGAGCAGTTTTTCCTTGCCCTTGTACTGCTCGCCGATCAGCTGCTCGATCAGTTTTGGATCCATGTCGAGCAGCGCGGAGAGGCTACCCAGATAGATGATGTTCTTGAAGAGCTGGCGCTGCCGCGGATCGGTATAGGTGGAGTTGGTGATCGCGGTCAGGGGCACGCCGATCACGGTGATGTCGTCGCGAAACTTCGTCGACGGCATCGGCTTGGTGGAATCGTAGAACAGATAGCCGCCCGGCTCGATGCCGGCGACGTCCTTGTCCCAGGTCTGCGGATTCATCGCCACCATCAAGTCGACGCCGCCGCGGGCGCCGAGATGGCCGTCCTCGGTCACCCGCACCTCGTACCAGGTCGGCAGACCCTGGATGTTGGAGGGAAAGATGTTGCGGGGCGAGACCGGAACGCCATGGCGCAGGATCGAGCGCGCGAACATCTCGTTCGCAGAAGCCGAGCCCGAGCCGTTGACGTTGGCGAAGCGGACGACGAAGTCGTTTACGCTGCTGATCGGCTTTTTGTCGGACATGATGATCCCGCGTAAGTCATTTCGATGAAATATTTTTGCATGTCCCAGGCACCGGTGGGGCAGCGCTCTGCACACAGCCCGCAATGCAGGCAGACGTCTTCGTCCTTCACCATCACGCGGCCCGTCTTCAGGTCGCTGGAGACGTAGAGGTCCTGGTCCGGATGCGGTGAAGGCGCCTTCAGGCGGGTGCGCAGGTCGCTTTCCTCGCCATTATCAGTGAAGGTGATGCAGTCCATCGGGCAGATGTCGGCGCAGGCGTCGCACTCGATGCACAGCGAGGTCGAGAACACGGTCTGCACGTCGCAGTTCAGGCAGCGATGCGCCTCGCCGAGCGCGAGCTTGACGTCATAGCCCAGCTCGACCTCGGCACGGATGTCCTTCAGCGCGACGACCTTGTCGCGATGCGGCACCTTGAAGCGCTTGTCGATGGAGATGTCGTTGTCGTAGCTCCACTCGTGGATGCCCATCTTCTGCGAGGAGATTTGCACCTCCGGCAACGGCCGCTCATTGATGTCCTCGCCGGACAGCAGCCTGTGGATCGACATCGCGGCGTCATGGCCGTGCGCCACCGCCCAGATGATGTTCTTGGGGCCGAAAGCGGCGTCGCCGCCGAAGAACACCTTTGGATTGGTCGAGACGAAGGTCTTCTGATCGACCTTGGGCATGTGCCATTTGTCGAACTCGATGCCGCAATCCTGCTCGATCCAGGGGAAGGCATTCTCCTGGCCGACCGCCACCAGCACGTCGTCGCAGGGAATGGTCTGATCGGGGTCGCCCGAAGGCACCAGATTGCGGCGGCCTTTGGCGTCGTATTCGGCCTTGACGTGCTGGAAGGTGACGCCGATGAGCTTGCCGGCGACATGCTTGAATGCCACCGGCACCATGTAGTTGAGGATCGGAATATCCTCGTGGATCGCGTCTTCCTTCTCCCACGGCGAGGCCTTCATCTCCTCGAAGCCGGAGCGGACGACCACCGTGACTTTCTCGCCGCCGAGCCGGCGCGCGGTGCGGCAGCAATCCATCGCGGTGTTGCCGCCGCCGAGCACGATGACGCGTTTGCCGATCTTGTCGACATGGCCGAACGACACGTTGGCCAGCCATTCGATGCCGATATGAATGTTGGCCGCGGCCTCTTTCCGGCCGGGAATGTCGAGCTCGCGGCCGCGTGGCGCGCCGGAGCCGACGAAGATCGCGTCGTATTTCTCCGCGAGCAGCGCATTCATGCTCTCGATGCGGTGACCGCCTTTGAATTCAACGCCGAGATTGAGGATGTAGCCGGTCTCCTCGTCGATCACGGAATTGGGCAGGCGGAACTTCGGGATCTGCGTCCGCATCATGCCGCCCGCTTCCGGATCGCCGTCGAACACGGTGCAGTGATAGCCGAGCGGCGCGAGGTCGCGCGCCACGGTCAGCGAGGCGGGTCCGCCGCCGACCAGCGCGATGCGCTTGCCGTTCTTCGCTGCGGGGTGCGGCAGGCGCTGCTTGATGTCGTCCTTGAAGTCGGCGGCAACGCGTTTGAGGCGGCAGATCGCGACCGGAGTTTCCTCGACGCGGCCGCGGCGACAGGCCGGCTCGCATGGGCGGTCGCAGGTGCGTCCCAGAATTCCGGGGAACACGTTCGACTTCCAATTGATCATGTAGGCGTCGCTGTAGCGGCCTTGCGCGATCAACCGGATATATTCGGGAACAGGAGTGTGCGCAGGACAGGCCCACTGACAATCGACTACCTTGTGAAAGTAGTCGGGGGCCGCAATATCGGTCGGTTTCATTCCTACCCTGTCCGCACGGGCTCAAGGACCCCTGCGGCCTTCTTGAGCTTGCGAACGCCTAGAACGCGTCGATATGGTTTTTGAATTGGATCATAGGCTTACCTTATTAGAACCATTCCGAACCCTGCACAAAGGCAAATTTCGGCGATCTCCAGCTTTCATGGGAGCTGCGCGCTGATAGCATTAATGGCGCGGGGCTTATGTGGCGGTGCAGCATCTCGCGCTGCGTGTGTGCGAGCTCAACCGCTTGCCAAGTCGTTTTTGATGTGACTGTTGATGTCGCTCTTGGCGAGATCCCACATCAGGCAGTAGGTGCCGACGGAAACGGGCAGCGTGGACGGCGATACTGCGGGGCCGGTGAAGCGTTCGGCGATCACCGAAGACACCGCGCTGACATGCGTGCCGTCGATCAGGACGAACCAGTCTCGCGCGCCGGCATTTGGCACTGACGGAATCCCCGCCGTGGGACCGGACAATTCCGCCTCGCTCTCCAACAGATGTATGGAGATGATACCGGCGGATTTTTCCGGCGCGAATTTTTCCCGCAGTGCGTCACGCAAGGCGCTCGCGTTGTCGGCCGTCGGCCGCAGCCGCACCACGCCGAGCGCAACGCCGCGCCCGGTGCCGTGGCTGATGGTTATGCGCGCCACCACACGCAGCATGTTCTTGAAGCGCGCCATGGTTTGGCGCGACCACTCGGTCTGGTTGGCGAGCCGCGCCCGGTAGGCGGGGCTGTCGAGCACGTCGAGCGTCGCGGTCGAATAGAGGCTGAGATATTTGGGGTTGGCGGCATGCGCGACATAGCGCCGCGCCTCCAGGAATCCGTCGATCGCGACGCGCTCCTCGAGATGTTCGCGGTCGTACCAGCGGTTGAAATCGGCTTCATGCTCCGCGTCGATATCCATCGACGTCAGCAGCATGCCCTTCCCGGCGAGCGGCATTTTGCGCTCCTGTTGTTATCGTGGCGTCCCGGAAGCGAGGTCGGCAATGGCGCGCATCACGGCGTCCCTCACGCCGGGATCATAGAGCGAATGGCCGGCTTCTTCCACGACGCGAATCTCGGAGCCCGGCCAGACCTTCGCCAGAGCCTGCGATATCTCGGGCGGGCACAACAGATCGTAACGGCCCTGGATGATGATGCCGTGAATGCCGGCGAGCCTGCCGGCGTTTTGCAGGAGCTGGTCCGGCGTCATGAAGCTGTCGTTGGAAAAATAATGCGCTTCCATGAACGGCGTTGCGGGCAGTGGCCCCGTCGAGTTCAGGGACGCCACGTCGATCCGCGTGCGCGCCGGCTTGTGCTCCGACAGCGTGCGCTCGGTGTCATGCCAGGCCCGCGCAGCCGGACCGTGCACGGCCGGGTCAGCATCGAGGATGCGACGCCAATAAGCCTCGACCGGGCGCTTACGCTCCTCCGGTGGGAGCACGCTCAAGAAGTCCTCGTTCAGTGCGGGATAGAATTGCGGCAACCGCACGGTGAAGCCGGCCTCGACTTCCGCCCGCGTGCCGAGGAAGGTCGCGCGCAGCACGATCCCTGAGACGCGCTCGGGATGGGCCTCGGCGTAGGCCAGCGCCAGCGTCGCGCCCCAGGAGCCGCCGACCACCATCCAGCGCTCGAAGCCGAATTTTTCGCGGATCGCTTCCAGGTCGGCGATCAGGTGCGGCAGTGTGTTGGCCTCGCGTCCGCCCTTGGGCCGGCTGCGGCCACAGCCGCGCTGGTCGAACAGCACGGCGCAGAAGCGCTCGGGATCGAACAGCCGGCGATGATCGGGCTGGCAGCCGCTGCCGGGGCCGCCATGCAGATAAACAGCGGGAATGCCGTCGGAACGACCGACGCTCTCGACATAGAGCTCGTGGCCATCAGCGACGGCGAGCATCTCGGATGTCAGCGGCGCAAAGGGATCGGCACGTTTAGCCGATCTGGCCGCATCGGCGTCAGGCGCCATTCTCGGATTCCAGGGTCCCGCCGGCAAAGTTGCGATAGAGGAAGCGGTTGGTGTCGCCCTCGGCTTCGCGCTCGGCCTGCTTGAAGATGGTCTCGTGCATCGGCGACAGCGCGCAGGCCGGATCCGTATTGGCGGCGTCGCCCGTCAGCGCAAAGGCCTGGCAGCGGCAGCCGCCGAAATCGATCTCGCGGAATTCGCAGGTCTTGCATGGCTCCTTCATCCAGCCGGTGCCGCGATAGAGGTTGAATGCCTCGGAATTCTGCCAGATCCAGGCGATCGAATGGTTGGAGCGCACGGATTCGAATTCGAGGCCGGTGATGCTCTCGGCGGCGTGGCAGGGCAGCACCTTGCCGGCAGGCGAGATGTTGAAGAACTGTCGGCCCCAGCCGCCCATGCATTTCTTCGGCCGCAGCGCATAATAGTCCGGCACGACGTAGTCGATCGAAAGCCGGCCCTTCAGCCGTTCGCGCGCCTCCTCGACGATGCGGGTGCACTCATCGAGCTGCGCCACCGTCGGCATCAGCGCGGCGCGGTTCTTCAGTGCCCAGCCGTAATATTGCACATTGGCAACCTCGAGCCGGTCGGCGTCGAGATCGAGCGACATCTGGATGATGTCGGGGAGTTGGTTCAGATTCTGGCGATGCATCACCGCGTTCACGGTGAGCGGGAGGTCGAGCTCGCGCGTCCATTTCGCGACCTCGATCTTCTTGTGATGCGCGCCCTTGTAGCCGGCAACGCGATCGGCGAGGCCGTCTTCGGTGCCCTGGAAGCTGATCTGCACATGGCAGAGGCCGGCATCGGCGAGATCGCTGAGCCTGTCGCGCGTCAACAGCACGGCCGAGGTGATCAGATTGGTGTAGAGGCCGACATCGCTGGCGTGCTTGACCAGCTCGACCAGGTCCTTGCGCGCAGTCGGCTCGCCGCCGGAGAAATGGACCTGCAGCACGCCGATCTCGGCGAGCTCGCTCAACACCTTCTTCCACTCGTCGGTCGTCAGTTCCTTGCCGGCTCGGTCGAGCTCGACCGGGTTGGAACAATAGGGGCACTGCAGCGGGCAGCGATGCGTCACCTCGAGCAGCACGGCGAGCGGAATGCCAAAAGTCTCCGCCGTCGAGCGCTGCTTCTCCAGCACCGCGAGACTGTCGCTCGCGGCGGGGGGAACGTTGTTATCGCCCAGCACGTCACTCATGGTATCTTACTCATGGTGTCTTCTCGCGTGCCTCGGTGAGGAAGCCTTTGTCGGCGAGATCCTGCAGCATGGCGATCACGTCGGTCAGGATCGCCTCGCGCGGGGCAGCATACTTCTCCGCGAGCAGGTCGGCCACAGCTCCGACATTGCGCGCGCCGTCGCAGAGCTGCAAGACCTCGACGGCGATCTCGTCCGGCGCCAGCACCCGTTCCGGCGCCAGGATCACCCAGACCCTTCGGGTCTCATCATACTTCAGCTTGGCATGCCGCGGCAGCACGGGCCGGCTTGCCTCGCTGACGCTGATGTGACGCGGCGCTGCCATATGTTGTTCCTAACCCCTGGTTCCTAACCTTTGGGCACGAAGGCGCCGGGCGGGATATGCCCTTCGACATAGGCGTGATAGAGCGCATCGAGCTGCACCCACAGCACGTTGGTCTTGAAGATCAGCGCGTTGCAGACGGACGCGCGCTCCTCTGGCGTCCTCGCATGCGTCTTCACATAGTCGAGCGCAAAATTGGCGTCGCGCGGCGCCTGGGTCAGGCGGCGCTTGAAGTAGCTCATGATGTCGGGGTTGACGAAATCATAGTGCTGCAACATGCCCGAGATGCGCTCTTCGTGCAGGTTAGGCGCGAACAGCTCGGTCAGCGAGGACGCGATCGCCTCCAGCGGGCTCTTCTCGCGGCAGTAGTGCACATAGGCTTCGACCGCAAAGCGCGTCGCCGGCAAAATGCCTTCGGTCGATTCCACATAGGCCGTGTCGAGCCCGAGACCTTCGGTCAGCTTCAGCCAGCGCTCGATGCCGCCTTCAGAGCCGATATCGCCGTCATGGTCCTCGATGCGGTGGCGCCATTCGACGCGCGTGGCGCGGTCGCGGAAGCGCGAGATCACGACCGCGTCCTTGATCGGGATCGTGCTCTGGTAATAGTAGCGGTTGAGCGCCCAGGCCTGTACCTGGCCCTTGTTCAGCTTGCCGCCGTGCAACAGCTTATGGAACGGATGCAGGCTGTGATAGCGCGTCGCGCCGATATGGCGCAGCGTCGCCTCCAGCTCCTCGGCATTGTTGAGGCGGATGTCCTTGCCGATCGAGAGCGCGGTTATCCCCGTCATTGTCGTCGCGTTCACAGCACGATCTCCGTTCCGTCGGCGGGTATTTGCCAGCCCGCATGTTCGGCCGCCTTGCGCTCTGGCGAGGACGGCAGCAGCGCCGGGTTCGAGTTGTTGATATGCAGAAATATCTTCCTGTCGATATCGAGGCCGGACAACCGCGCGATTGCGCCGGCTTCGCCGGACATCGCGACATGTCCCATGCTCTTGCCCGTCTTCTGGCCGAGCCCGGCCAAAATCATCTCGTCGTCCCGCCACACCGTACCGTCGAAGAAGACGAGTGACGAGCCCGAAATTTCTTTCCGCAATTCGTCGGTCACCTCGGCGCAGGCGGCGAGGAAGTAGAAGGTCTTTCCGCTCGCCTTGTGGGTGATCTTCAGGCCGAGCGTGTCACCGTCCCCAATGCTGCCACCGGGATGAACCTTGCCTTCGAGATACCAGGCCGATTTGCCGGGAACGGCAAACGCCTTGACCTCGATGCCAGCAGGCGATCCGTCGGGCAGGGTGGGCTCGAAGGCTTCACCGATGCCGATCGGCTGTCGCCGCACGTTCTTCTCGTTCAGCACATTGAAGATGCTGTTGGCCTTCAGGATCGCCAGCACCTTGTCATGCGCGTAGATCGTGAACGGCGAGCCTTCGCGCATCGAGAGCAGGCCTGCCACCGCATCGACCTCGCTATTGGTCAGGATCACGCCCGCGATCGGCGTGTGGCGCAGCGCGCCCGGTTTTGGATGCAACTGCGGCGTCGCGTTCAACTGCTGTCGAAGGTCGGGGGAGGCGTTGATCAGGAACCAGTTGATACCGTCGGCACTGAAAGCGACGGAGGCTTGCGTTCTCTGAAGCTCCCCGAGGTCAGCGCGCGCTGCCCGGCATCCGGCGCAGCCGCAGTTCCACTGCGGGACCCCGCCGCCGGCGGCGGCGCCCAGGACGACGACGCGAAGCATGAATCCGTCTCCTGGAAACACGTGTCGCGGTGGATCTCAGACCGACACAACTCCCCGTATTCGGGGAACGCGTCGCGCCCGAAGGATCCACCTGCGCTCAACGCAAAAGCATCACCCTTACTTGCGGGTGGCGCTCACATACATGTTGATTTCCATGCCGCACGGCACTTCGACGATCTTCGGTGCTTTCCAGGCCATTGTGGCTCTCCTTTTCGCGAAACCGGACGTATCCCGCCCCGCCGTTAAGTTAATGCGGGCGGAAAAGTTCGCCAGTGAAATTTTCCCGACCTAGGTAGTAGATCGCGGAATTGCTGCGCTGCAAACGGCCTATGCAAAAAAGAACGATGGGTCGCGATCCCTGACCCGGATAAAGCAGTTGTGAGTGCAGAGGCGCTTTCAATCCGCTACAGGCGACCCCATTGGATCAGGCATGCCCAGATACTTCTTCAACACCCGCATCGGCGACGAATTGATCGTGGATCCTGACGGCGAGGATCTGCGCAATCCCGATCGCGCCTGGGAAGTGGCGCGGCAGATGATCCTGGAAGTCCTGAAATCGGAAGGGACGCAGCCGGCGCTGCTCGAGGCCGTCATCGAGGTCACCGACACCGATGGCGAAATCGTGCTGGAGTTTCCCTTCACCGAGGCGCTCTTGGACATGCCGGATAAGTCCGCCACCCGGCACTGATTTCTCTGCTTTCGCCCCCGTGGAATCCGCATGGCTTTGACCGATGAGCGGGGTTAAAAGACCCCGGTCATACGGAGTAAGTCATGCAAGATCTCTGGCGCCTGTCGGCCGCCGACCTCGCCGCCCTCGTCCGGTCAAGGAAAGTGTCCGCCAAGGAGGCCGCCGAAGCCGGGCTCGCCCGGCTCGATGCCGTCAATCCCCGGCTCAATGCCGTGATCGACCACCGGCCGGAGGATGTGCTCAAGCAGGCCGCAAGCGTCGATGCCGCCATCGCCCGGGGCGAGGATCCGGGCCTCTTGGCGGGCGTGCCCGTCACGGTGAAGGTCAATGTCGACCAGGAGGGCTTTGCCACCACCAACGGCCTCAAGCTTCAGCGCGACATCATCGCAAAAGTCGACAATCCCGTGGTCGCAAACTTGCGCAAGGCCGGCGCCGTCATTCTCGGGCGGACCAACTGCCCGGCCTTCTCCTATCGCTGGTTCACGACCAATCTGATCCATGGCGACACCAAGAATCCGCGCGATGCCTCGCTGACCCCGGGCGGCTCGTCCGGCGGCGCCGGCTCGGCGGTCGCGGCCGGCATCGGCCATATCGCCCATGGCACCGATATCGCCGGCTCTATCCGCTATCCCGCCTATGCCTGCGGCGTGCACGGCCTGCGCCCGACCGTCGGCCGCATCCCGGCCTTCAACGCCGCGCTGCCGGAGCGCCCGATCGGGCCGCAGATCAGCGCGGTCTCGGGCCCGCTTGCGCGCACGATCAACGACATCAGGATATCGCTCGCCGCGATGGCCGCGCGCGATCCGCGCGATCCCTGGTGGGTCCCGGCGCCTTTGGAAGGCCCCGCGGTGCCGAAGCGCGCCGCGCTCTGCCTCAACCCGGATGGACTTGCGACCGCACCGGAGGTGAAGGCCGCGGTCAGCGACGCCGGCAAGCGACTCGAGCGGGCAGGGTGGACTGTGGAGGTGATCGAGAACACCCCGCCGATGCGCGAGCCGGTCGAGTGGCAGACAAAACTCTGGCTCGGCGATGCCTATGAGGCGCAGCTCGAGGCCGCCGAGCGCGAGGGCGATCCCGGTGCGCTCGCGTGCCTGCGCGGCAACCGCGCCAAGGTGACGCCATTCGATCAGGCGAATTATGCCAAGGCGCTGATCCGCCGCGCGACGCTGACGCGCGAGTGGCTCTTGTTCCTCGAAAAATACGCGGTGCTGTTGACGCCGGTCTCCGGCGAGTTGCCGTTCCCTGATCAACTCGATAGCAAGGACGAGGCGTCGTTCAAGCGGGTCTGGGAAGCGCAGTTGCCGCAGATTGCCATTCCCTTCATGGGGCTGCCGGGGCTTGCGGTCTCGACCGGCCTCGTCGGCAAGGCTCCCGTCGGCGTGCATGTCGTGTCCGGCCGCTATCGCGAGGATCTGTGTCTGCTCGCAGGCGAGGCGATCGAGGCGGGCGGCGTGCCGCCGTCGCCGATCGACCCCGTGGCTTAAGCGATGTCTGATATCTACGACTTCAAGGCCAACTCGCTGCTCGGCGAGGAGGTGCCCATGCGCCGCTTCGAGGGCCAGGTGCTGCTCATCGTCAACACCGCGAGCAAATGCGGTTTCACGCCGCAATATCGCGGGCTCGAGGATCTGCATCGCGATTTCTCGCCGCGCGGTTTTGCGGTGCTCGGCTTTCCCTGCAACCAGTTCGGCGCGCAGGAGCCGGGCCAGGCCAGCGAGATCCTGGAGTTCTGCTCGACCCAGTACGACGTCACCTTTCCTTTGTTCGAGAAGATCGACGTCAACGGGGCCAATGCCCATCCTTTGTATGAGTACCTGAAACGTCAGCAATCCGGCCTGTTAGGGGCCTCCATCAAATGGAATTTCACGAAATTCCTGGTGGATCGCGCGGGCAAGGTCGTGGCGCGCCATGCGCCGACGGCGCGCCCCGAGGGGCTGCGCCACCAAATCGAAACACTGTTGTAAGCGAGACAATCATGAGCGACGAATTTCCGGACCGCCTGTCGGTCGATCCGAACAGCCCGTACTACAACGCGGACATCCTGGCGCGCGACGTCGGCATCCGCTTCAAGGGCATCGAGAAGACCAATGTCGAGGAATACTGCATCAGCGAGGGCTGGGTCCGCGTCACCGCCGGCAATGCCAAGGACCGCCACGGCAACCCGCTGACCATCAAGGTGCATGGGCCCGTAGAGCCGTATTTCAGGGATAAGAAATGACGGCGAAGCCGTCGTTGCAATGTGAAGGCGCGCGTTCGAATGCATCACCGTCACCCTGAGGTGCTCGCCTCTTCGGCGAGCCTCGAAGGGCGACGGCCCGGCTGCACCTCGGCCGTTCATCCTTCGAGGCTGTCCGTGGGACGCGATGCGTCCCACGGCTCGCACCTCCAGCGACAACGGCTTTGCCGTTGCGCGGGGATGACGGGGAGACAGTCGACGAACTTCCTCTCGACCACCGAAGGCCAAGCCCATGTCCGTCCGCATCGTCGACGTCCGCGAGATCACAAAGCCGATCTCCTCGCCGATCCGCAACGCCTATATCGACTTCACCAAGATGACGACGAGCCTGGTTGCCGTCGTCACCGACGTGATGCGCGACGGCAAGCGCGTCGTCGGCTACGGCTTCAATTCCAACGGCCGTTACGGGCAGGGCGGCCTGATCCGCGAACGGTTTGCCGCGCGCATCCTCGAAGCCGAGCCGAACTCGCTGCTCGATGCGGCCGGCGACAATCTCGATCCGGACAAGGTCTGGGCCGCGATGATGACCAACGAGAAACCGGGCGGCCATGGCGAGCGCTCGGTCGCGGTCGGCACCATCGACATGGCGGTGTGGGACGCGGTGGCCAAGATCGCGGGCAAGCCGCTGTTTCGCTTGCTCGCGGAACGTCACGGCGTGACCGCCAATCCGCGCGTCTTCGTCTATGCCGCCGGTGGCTACTACTATCCCGGCAAGGATCTTTCGATGCTGCGCGGCGAGATGCGCGGTTATCTTGATCGCGGCTACAATGTCGTGAAGATGAAGATCGGCGGCGCGCCGATCGCAGAAGACCGCGAACGCATCGAGGCGGTGCTGAAGGAGATCGGCCAGGACGCGCAGCTCGCGGTCGACGCCAACGGCCGCTTCGACCTGGAGACCGCGATCGCCTACGCAAAAATGCTGCGGGACTATCCGCTGTTCTGGTACGAGGAGGCCGGCGATCCCCTCGACTATGCGTTGCAGGCCGCGCTCGCCGACTTCTATCCGGGCCCGATGGCGACCGGCGAAAACCTCTTCAGCCATCAGGACGCGCGCAACCTCATCCGCCACGGCGGCATGCGGCCGGACCGCGACTGGTTGCAATTCGACTGCGCCCTGTCCTACGGCCTCTGCGAATATCAGCGCACGCTGGAGGTGCTGAAGACCCACGGCTGGTCGCCGAGCCGCTGCATTCCGCATGGCGGCCACCAGATGTCCCTCAACATCGCCGCCGGCCTCGGCCTTGGCGGTAATGAGAGCTATCCCGACCTGTTCCAGCCCTATGGCGGCTTCCCCGACGGCGTGCGCGTCGAGAGCGGCCATATCACCATGCCGGATTTGCCCGGCATCGGGTTCGAGGGGAAGTCGGATCTCTACAAGGAAATGAAGGCGCTGGCGGAGTAGGGCCGGGCTTTGTTTACAGCCCCGAACTCAACCGTCATGCCCGGGCTTGTCCCGGGCATCCACGTTCTTTCGTGAGGCAACAAGGACGTGGATGGCCGGGACAAGCCCGGCCATGACGATGCGGATGGTCCTCGACAATCTTTCAACACGTCATTGCGAGCGTAGCGAAGCAATCCAGATTGTCTCCGCGGTGGGACTCTGGATTGCTTCGCTACGCTCGCAATGACGGGTGCCCCTACGACAACCGCATATCCAGCAGCCGTCGGCCTTCGCTCTTCAACAGCTTCTTCACGGCGCTCGAGGCAGCGATCTCGCCTTGGTTGTAATAGGCCTCGTGGTTCTTCTCGATGTCGTCGAGGCGGTAGAGGTAGTTGACCATGATGCCGGCGGATTCGCGCAGGCCCTTTGGCGAGAGGTCCCCGAGCCAGTTGATGCGCTCGAGCCGGGCGCCGTTGCCGAGATGGAAGCGGGCGACGGAATCGATCAGCCGTCCCTTCGACGTGCGCGCCTTCAGGAAGTAGTACGCGGCGAGCGGCTCCACCACGCTGCGCAACTGCGCGGTCGTCTCCGCGTTCTCGAACCATTTTGGCTCGTCGAGATGCTTTAGCATCTCGCGGTCCTCATCCGAGAGCGGAAGATCCTTGTCCTGTTTCAGCCATGGCATGAAGCCCGGCACCGGCGACAGCGTCACGAAGGTGTCGAGCTTCGGCAGCTCGCGGCGCAGCTCCTCGACCACCTGCTTGATCAGGAAGCTGCCGAAGGAAATGCCGCCAAGGCCGCGCTGGGTGTTGGAGATCGAATAGAACACGGCGGTGCGCGCGCGCTCGCTTGCCACCAACGGGCGGTCGACGGCGAGCAGCGGCGCAATCGCGCCGGGAATGGTCTCGGTCAGCGCCACTTCGACGAAGATCAGCGGCTCGTCCACCATCGCCGGATGGAAGAAGGCGTAGCAGCGGCGGTCGACTGGATCGATGCGGCGGCGCAGATCATCCCAGTCGCTGATCTCGTGCACGGCTTCGTAGCGGATGATCTTTTCGAGGATGTTGGCCGGTGTCGACCAGTCGATCCTGCGCAGCACGAGAAACCCCCTGTTGAACCACGAAGAGAGAAGATGCACGACGTCGCGGTCGAGCGCGGTGAGATCCGTGTGTCCGTTCATCATGCCGAGCAGGTCGGCGCGCATGGCGACGAGATCGCCGGTGCCGCCGGGCGCGCGGTTGAGGCGGCGGATCAGCTCCTGCCGGCGCGGCTCCGACGCGAAATGCAGGCCGCTTGCGTCCTCGTCGCTCGGCTGCGATCGCCATTTCTCGACCGCCTGCGCCAGCTTTTCGCGGTCAGGGCCGAAATCGCGCACCAGCGCTTCGAAGAAGGCGCGGCGTTCCGTTGCATCGAGCTCCTGGTAGAGATCGAGCACCTCGCGCGCCATCGCCGTGCCGGAAGCTTCGCCGGCGCCCGAGAGCAGGGCACCGCAGAGCGCGATCATGCCGTCGGCATCCTGCCTGGTGTCCGAGGCGCCGGCGCGGCGGAGCAGCGTGCGGCCACGCTCGGAAATCGTGGTCAGGAGGTCGGAGAAGAAGGCGTTGGCCATTTGGTCTTTCTTGGGGACTTTCGTATCCGGATCTGCGCGCTGCGGAAGATTACACAGGATTTGGGTGGAAGCCGATCACAATCAAGCGCAGGATGTTTGCATCTTTAGTTGTCCCATGCGCCGCAAGGAACGCTGTCATGCCCCGCCACCCGGTCGGCGCGAAGCGCCGCCGGATGACAGGCTCCGGCGGGGCATCCAGTAGACACCAGCATCGAGAGTCAATCGACAGGCCGCGGCGTACTGGATCGCCCGATTAAATCGGGCGATGACTCCCAGTGTGTGGCTACTCTTTCCTTGCAAATTCCGTCGGCGTCCGTCCCGTGACCTGGCGGAACGCGGCCGAGAACGCGGGAACGCTGGCATAGCCGAGCTGTGCCGCGAGCTGTTTTACCGAGACATTGGCATCCGTCGACAGTCGTTCGATTGCCGCCGCGACGCGGGCGCGCTGGCACCAGCTCTTGAAGCTCAGTTGCGTTTCCGCCGAGAACAGCCGCGACAGCGTGCGCGCGGAGGTTCCCACCTCGCGCGCCAGCGTCTCGATCTCGTGGATGCCGGTGGGATCGTCGAGCACGATCAACGCTGCGCGCCGGCAGCGCGGCTCGCGCGGCAGGGGAACGAAGGTCGCGGAGTCCTCGGCCTGGTGCAACTCCAGCATCACCAGCCGCACCAGCAGCTCGGTACGCTCGGAGGTGTTGCGCGCGTCGAACAAAGCCAGGATCGCCTGATTGAGCAGCGGCGACACCCGCACAACGAATTCCTTGGTCAATCCCTCATAGCGCTGCTCGCGCTTCAGCCAGGCCAGGTCGAAATACAGCGTGCGCATCTCGATGTCGGCGAGCAAGTCGATGGCGTGCTCGAGCCCGGCCGGCACCCAGACCGCGCGGTCCGGCGGCACCAGCCAGCGCCCCTCGGGCGTCGTCACCTGCATCGTGCCCTTGGCCGCATAGATCAGCTGGGCCTCGCGGTGCATGTGCAGGTCGATCCGCATGCCCTTGGGATAGTCGCGCGCAACCAGGTGCACGCCGGCAGGCGACAGATGGTTGCTCCGGACCTCCCGGAGGATTGGCGTTTCCACGACAGTCATTGGCGGCATCCCGTCATGGCTCCGACATATAACTCATTTCGGGCAAAGATTCAGGCCCGCCAGGAAACGCCGCAGGAAACGCCTTCATGAACAGTCCCAGCCGGGTCATCAGCTTCGTCAACGCCGGCCACTTCATCGACCATTATTCGATGCTGATCTTTGCTGCCGCCGTCATCATCATGGGGCCGGCGCTCGGCATGGCCTATTCGGAGCTGTTGCCCTATGCGACGCCCGGCTTCGTGGCGTTCGGCGCCGGATCGCTGCTCACCGGCTGGCTCGGCGATCGCTGGAGCCGCCGCCACATGATGCTGATCTTCTTCCTCGGCATCGGCGCGTCCATGATCTCGGTCGGCTTTGTGCAGACGCCGGCCCAACTCGGCGCCGCCCTGCTGGCGATCGGCATTTTTGCCTCGATCTACCATCCCGTCGGCACGGCCATGATCGTGTCCTATGCCGAAAAGCTCGGCCGCGAGATGGGCATCAACGGCGTCTGGGGCAATCTCGGCGTGGCGTCGTCGGCGCTCGTCACCGGCGTGATCGGGCAATATTTTGGCTGGCGCTATGCCTTCATCATCCCCGGCGTGGTCACGATGCTGATCGGCGTGGTCTTCGCGCTGTCAGTCGTGCACGAGGACCGCAAGGGATCGAAGCAGGCCGCGGCGCAAGCGCGCGTCGCGAAGGAGGACATGTGGCGCGTGATCCTCGCGCTGCTGATCGTAGTGATCGCGATCTCCACCACCTTCAACGCCGTGACGGTGGCGCTGCCAAAGCTGTTTGCCGAGCGGCTTGCCGATCTCACCAGCAGCCCGGCGCTGCTCGGGGTGATTGCGGCCGGCGTCTATGTGTTCGGCGCGATGACCCAGTACACGATCGGCCGTCTGCTCGATCACTACTCGCTGAAGACGGTGGCGCTGCCGCTGTCCTTCATGCTGGCGCCGTTCCTGTATCTGGCGGCGAGCCTACAAAACCTGCCGCTGATTTTGGTTTCGATCGGCATCGTCATGGGTGCGTTCGGGCAGGTCACGGTCAACGACGCCATGGTCGGCAAATACACCACCGAAGAGTGGCGCTCGCGCGCCTATGCGGTGCGCTATTTCGTCGGCTTCACGGCCGCGGGCGCGTCCGTCGGCCTGGTCGCCTGGCTCTACGAGCAGGGCGGTTTTGTCACCATGCTGCACGCCTTTGCTGCGCTCTGCCTGCTGGCGATCGCAGCGGCGATCATCCTGCCGCGCGAGATCCGAACCCCCTCAGTCGTCCTGAGGCCGAGCCCGGCCGAGTAGCAGGTCTCGCCGCGGATATTTCAGCCTTGCGTTCGATCTGAGATATCGTGCAGTCTGTGAGGATAATTCCATCGACCCTTTTTAGAACCAGGACATTTGTCAAATGCCAGAGCCAACGCCAAATCCCCGTGGTGCAGAGTTTTGGAACAACACGATGGGGCACACATGGGTTTCGCAGCAAGCCGTGATCAGTGACGTCTTCACATCGGTCACGCGCGTCAGCCTTGATGCCGCGGCAGTAGAGCCGGGCGAGCACGTGATCGATGTCGGATGCGGCACCGGCGACACATTGTTGGCCTTTGCCAAGGTTGTTGGACCATCCGGCGCCGTGTTGGGCGTCGACGTCTCAGTCCCCATGCTCGACTTCGCCAAGCATCGCGCCGCCGAGGCGACACTTGGTAACGCGGCCTTTGCACTGGCCGACGCGACGAGCTACGCCTTCGAGCCGCGCTGGGCGGATCTGGTCTATTCGCGGTTCGGCGTGATGTTCTTCGATGACCCTGTCAGGGCCTTCACCAATATCCGCAGCGGCATGAAGGCGGGCGGGCGTTTGGTATTCGTCTGTTTTCGGACCATGCCGGAGAGTCCGTGGTTTGGTGTGCCGATCGAGGCTGCACGGCCGCATCTGCCGCCTCAACTGCCGGTGGATCCGTTGGCACCGGGGATGTTTTCGTTCGCGCGCGAGGAGCGCCTGCGAGGCATTCTGGCCGGGGCTGGGTTTCGCGAGATAGAGATCAAGGCGACCGACGTCCCGATCGATGGCAAGGACACCGCAACAAGCATGGCGTTCATCACGCAGGCTGGCCCGTTGCCTGCGCTCCTCGAAAATGCCTCGGACGAGCAACGGATGCGCGCCACGGAAGCGGTTCGCAACGCGCTCGCCGCAAATATCGGACCAGACGGGCGCGGCCTGCATGTGGGTCTGTGGCTTGTGTCGGCGCTGGCTTAAGGCATGATCCGGACACCGCAGGCCGCCTAGGGCATGATCCGGAAAAGTGCGCAGCGGTTTTCCCTCGCGACAAACGCGGACGCGTTTGCGCGGAGATCATGCTCAAACAAGAAGCTAAAGCGCGATTACGATTCAACCTGAACGCATCGCGCTTTAGGGCATATCTTCGTCAAGTCGACGACAGCGTCCTGAAGCTTCAGGGTGAGTTCTTGCCCACCGTGAAGACGTACATGTTGCTGAAAGTCTCGGGATGATCGGCTTCGAAGCGGTGCCATTGATCCAAATTGGCCTCATCGGCCACGCCCGGAAACTGCTTGTGAAACCTGTCGATCACCGTCCGGTCGTCACGGGGGGATCGAAGGCCAGGAAGGACAGATCGTTGTCCTTCAGAAACGCAGCGATCCCGGGGATGGTGAAACGATGCTCCATGACGTTGAACAGCAGGTCGCGGCAGCCGCTCATGCTGTAGAAATCACTCGCACCAAACAGCTCTTTCCATTGTTTCGCCTCGCGGATGATGTCCTGGCGACATCGTCTGATGTCTTCGGCCGTGGCGCGGTAACCGCGCGCCGCGATCCAGGCTCGGGCCTCGACGATCAGCTGGCGCGCCAGATCGCTGTAGAGTCCGATGCGCATCGTGCCGCCCGGCCGTAACAGTGAGGCCAGCACGCGCCACCCGGACGTCGGCTCCGCGAGGTGATGGAGCACGCCGACCGACTCGATGCTGTCGAACGTGCGACCGATCGACCCCAGCTCCAGGATATCCGCCTGCGCATATTCGATGTTACGCAAGCCAAGCTCGCGCGTTTTCCGGCGCGCGTAGGCGAGGCTGGCCATGCTGATGTCGACCGCGAGCAAGCGTGCGTTTGGATGGATTTGCGCGGTCTGAATCGCGTGCGAGCCGGTCCCGCAACCGGCAATCAGGATATCCCGCTCGGCTTGCTGTTCCGCGGTCGGGACAATCCTCCCCCGCGCCAGATCGGAGGCAAATGCGTTCAGCGGATTGATGGTCCAGCGCGGATAAGGATTTTCCTCGTACTGGCGCATCACCTCGACCGATACGCTGTTCTTGATGGGGGTGAGCGTCGCAATGGCTGCGCGTTCGTCCGCCTCCGCAAGCGGTTCGCGGAGCTGCACCCGCAGCAGGCCGGTGACGGCCGCAGGCCAGTCCCGGCGCAGAACCGTTTCCGCTGCCGCAATCGCTTGAAGCGGGACATAGGCTGCGACGACCGCCAGCGCCAGTGGGGCTATCTCGGCTCCTGACGCAAGGTCCCGCTCCAGTCGATTGCGCAGTCCGCCCGCAAGCTCGCTCTCCGCTGCGGTCTCCTCATAGACATATTCGTTGATGAAGCATTGCCGGGCCAGTGCGCAGGCAAACGCGACGATATCGTCATCGCCGTCAGTCCGGCCCGGCGCGGCTGCCAGTCGCAGTAGCTCGGCGCGCGCATGTCGGAGCAAGGCCTCGAGTTCCATGCTTGCCAGCGTCGCCGCTTCCATTGCACAGCGCAGGAAGAGGTCCCTCGCCAGCGGGACGATGCCGTCGGCGCCGAACAATTCGACAGTCGTGATCGCCTGCGGCCGCTTGCCCGCGATCCGCGCGACATATGTGGCGATGATGGGGCTCTGCAGGATGAAGGCGACGGCCTTCTCGTCCATGCCGAGTGCGAGCGCCTTGCTGAAATGCGCCATCGCCTTGCTGCGTTGACCCAGCGCCTGGTACGAATTGCCGGCGTTGTAGTGGCAAGCGGCGTTGGCTTCGTCCGAAGCAATCGCCTTTGCGAACGTCTTCACTGCGCTCCGGTGATCCCCGGATCGCTGCGCCATCAGGCCGAGAAGATTGAGGCTCTGCACATGTGCAGGCTCGCGCGCGAGAATTTGGCGGCAAATCTCTTGCGCTTCGTGGCTGCGACCCGCTCGGTGCAGGCGGCCCGCCTCAGCGGCGAGGTCGGCAATGCCGAGGCTCTCCGGGCCGAGGGCGGACGCCGCTGGCCTCCTTGCGGACTCGTCGCGTCGCTTGTTGGCCGCCCGTCGTTCTTTTCGGTTCATGTTCCCTCAACCGGTGCGGCAAATCAATCCACACCCCCGGGCAGACATAGGGCCGATCGCATATCCAGGATAATCTGGCAATTTTTCGCTGGGTGGCGGACGCCGATCGGCGTCGTCATGGGCGCGTTCGGGCAGGTCACGGTCAACGACGGTCGGGACAAGCCCGGCCACGACGATGTGGGAAAGTCCGTGCTACCTGAGGTCCGCTAGACTCAGATGAATTGTCCCGCCTGCGGCGCGCACCATCTGGTCTTCGGTAACGGCCTTGGTCGCCCTGTCCAGCTCAGCGTCGGCATGCCAATCGGAGCCGGTCGCTTCGCCATATTTCACGGTGTGAATGACGGCGCCGGCGGGAAGATAGACGTTGTGGCTGACCCGCGGCTCGGTCGTTAGCAATTGGCCGGGACGATAGACCTGAAGCGTGACTCCCTGCTCAATTCGCTGAGCAAAGGCCATCCAGCCGGATTGGACGATGTAGGTCTCTCGGACCTGTTCGTGAAAGTGGCTGTTCTGCCAGGCGCCTCGATCGCCGCCGACGGTGCGACTATAGGCGGAGCCATCCGTGGCTGTGAGCCGAAAGCGGTATTCACCATTGTCCATCTGCTCGTGGCGCGTATGGACTCCCAGAGCGGCGGCGTCCTTGTCGCTCAGCAGTGGCATGTCATTCCTCACTCGCAACTTGATTCTTGAGCCCAATACGATCGAAATGATCTCGAAACCTATAGGCGAAGGCGCCGCAAAGCGGAACTCCGTTCGACCCAAATGGGTTCTATTCCTGTCGCGGTAGCGCGACGGGAAGAGCCTCTCATATGCGGTGGAGCCTGCTCCGGCCGGTCGTCCTTGCGAGCCCCGTGCTTCTGACCGCGACCATGGCCGCGGGCGCGGAAGGACACAAATCGGCCGGACCCTCCGAGTTCCTGCTGATCGTGCAGATCGTGCTGCTGATCGCGGTCGGGCGCGGGCTCGGCGAGATCATGCAGCGGCTCGGCCAGCCCTCGGTCATGGGCGAACTGCTGGCCGGAATCCTCCTCGGGCCGTCCCTGTTCGGTTGGGTCTGGCCCGAGGCGCAGCACGCGATCTTCCCCAAGACTCCCGAGCAGAAGGCGATGATCGACGGCATCGCCCAGTTCGGCATTTTGCTGCTCCTCCTGCTGACGGGCATGGAGACGGACCTCAAGCTGGTGCGCAGGGTCGGCAAGGCCGCGATTGCGATTTCGATCGCCGGCATCGTCGTGCCCTTCGCCTGCGGCTTTGCGCTCGGCGAGTTTCTTCCCGACGCGCTGCTGCCCAACCCGCAGCAGCGGCTGGTGGCGTCGCTATTCATGGGAACGGCGCTGTCGATCTCGTCGGTCAAGATCGTTGCGGTGGTCGTCCGCGAGATGAACTTCATGCGCCGCAATGTCGGGCAGATCATCGTTGCCACCGCCGTCATCGACGACACCATCGGCTGGATCATCATCGCGATCATCTTCAGCCTCGCGTCCCAGGGCACGCTGGAATTCGGTGCGATTGCGAAGGCGGTGCTGGGAACGCTGGCCTTCCTCGCCGTCAGTTTCACGGTCGGGCGCTGGCTGGTGTTTCAGCTCATTCGCTGGGCCAACGACACTCTGGTCAGCGCGGCGCCCGTGATCACCGTGATCCTGCTCCTGATGAGTACCATGGCGCTGATCACGCATCTGATCGGTGTGCACACCGTGCTCGGCGCCTTCGTCGCCGGCATTTTGGTCGGTGAATCCCCGATCTTGACGCGGCAGATCGACGAGCGCCTGCGGGGACTGATCAGCAGCTTCTTCATGCCGGTCTTTTTCGGCCTCGCCGGATTGAGCGCGGATTTGTCGGTGCTCAGGGATCCCAATTTGTTGCTGCTGACCGCGGTGCTCGTCGTGATCGCCAGCGTCGGCAAATTCGGCGGCGCCTTTGTCGGCGGCACGATGGGTGGTCTCAGCACAAGGGAATCGCTGGCACTGGCGAGCGGCATGAACGCCCGCGGATCGACCGAGGTCATCATCGCGACCATCGGCCTGTCGATGGGCGTGCTGAGTCAAAATCTCTTCACGATGATCGTCACGATGGCGATCGTGACGACGATGGCAATGCCGCCGATGCTGCGCGCGACGCTGACGCGGCTTCCCCCGAGCAAGGACGAGGAGGCGCGGCTGGAGCGCGAGGAGTTCGAGAAGCGGGGCTTTGTCGCCAATCTCGAGCGCATGCTGCTGACGGTCGATGAAAGCGCCAATGCGACCTTCGCCGCGCATGTCACGGGGCTGCTCGGCGGTGCGCGCGGGCTGCCGATCACCGTGCTGCATATCGGTCGCCAGGCACAGCAGCAGGAGCAGAAGCGTGGCGAGGACGAGAGCCACGAGGCCGTGGTGAAGAAGGCCGCCGAGGTGGTCGGGAAAAGCACCGAGGAAGCGGTCGGCCACGTCGATGTCACCACGCGGGCGCGCCGGGCCAGGCTGGGCGAGGCCATCGGCGAGGAAGCCAAAAAGGGTTTTGATCTCGTGCTTGTCGGCGTCGATAAAGTCACGGCCACAAGCGACCGCTTCGACCGGAGGGTCGAAGATATCGCGGCCGAGTTCCAGGGGGCGCTCGCGATCGTCGCCGGCAAGGGAAATCATCTGAAGGACCCGATGCCCGCATCGTTCAACATCCTGGTTCCGGTCTCCGGCAGCGGCGTATCGCGACGCGGTGCCGAGGTGGCGGTTGCGCTGGCGCAGGCCGCGTCAGGCTCGCTCCGGGTGATCTATGTTGCGACGACACGGGACAAGGGCGTACGGCGCGCCGCCTCGCGCGCGCTGATCCAGGAGGAGGGCGTCCTGAAAGATGCCAGCGCGCTCGCCGCGCGCTACGACGTCGACATCACCACGACCTTGCGCAGCAACACCGCGCCGGAAGCCGCCATCCTGCGGGAAATCAAGGCTACCTGTGTCGATCTCGTCGTCATGGGTGTCGACCGCGTCCAGGCCGAGCACTTAAGCTTTGGCAGCGTGGCCGACGCCGTCATCCGGCAGTCCCGCGTATCGGTCCTGCTGGTATCGAGCGGTGAATCTCATCGACCGCCGGACAAGGAATCCTAGGGCACGGCCGCCGCGTGTGCCGCGTCGGCGGATTTAATTTGACTTCCCAAGTGGTTCAAAATATATAATTTTTATTTAATTTATTTATTTTATTTTGGGCGTCCCGCCCCCGTGTTGCTGCGACATCATTGCGATCTAAGCGTGTTCTGACTGGGTACCGACATTATGCGAGCTGGCGGAGCAATCGCTCCATTGTAGTTGTTATCGAAAAAGGCGTGCTGCATGCGCCAATCAATTGATACTGCACCGAGGAACGGAAAAGACATCTGGGTAGAAGATGCGACCGGCGCTGTTGAGGCCGCCCATTGGTCGCCTGAGGCGGGCAGATGGGTTTGGAAGGACGGCTCTCCAATCAACACTGCACCGACGTATTGGTATCCCGTCACGGCGGGCGTCGATCCAGCGGACGAACAATCGGACAGTCCGCTCGCGGCGACTATGATCTTGATCCCTGTCGTCCTCGTTGGGGCGGCCCTGCTGTTCGGCCCATTTAACGTTCAAACGATTCCAGAAATCACGCGTCTCGACGGCCGGAGCGCCCTCGGCCTCGATCAGCGGCCCGGGATCGCGGCCGGATCGCAAGCGCTCCTTCAGCGCGAAACGACCGGAGTCCTGATGCCGTCGCCGTCAGCAAGTATGGTGCGAACTCGGCAGCCCCTCGACGAAGACGCTCCGCGCGGTGCGGCACTCGCGGGTGAGCAGGGCTGGGCGCGCAGCGAGCTGGGCGTACTGACGAACAAGCTGGACGACAAGGCAGACCAGGTCAGGCTGGCGGCAACCGCGGAGTTGCCGCAGTCTTTTCCGCAGGAACGTGAGAAATTCTCACTGACGGGCAAACTCGCAAACGTCAGCGCGGGGTCGGACACTACGCTAGCACTGCCGAGCAGGTCCCAGGACGACGCGGTCCTGCGCTTGCACGTTGCGGAAACTGCTACGGAGGAGTTGCGGCAGTCTCTTCAAGAGGAGCAAGCCCGCAGCGCCGCGCTCGTGAACGAACTTGCCGGAACACGCCGCGAGATCGACATCCGTAAGGAACAATCGCGCAGCGCGGACGATGCGGCCGCGCAGCAGAAAGATGCGGCAGATCGAGAGATCGCAGAACTGCAGCAGTCCGTGCAGCAGGAGCGGGAGAGGAGCGCCGCCCTCGTGAGGCAGGCGAACGCCGCGCGGGCAGCAACGGCGAGCGCGGAGCAACAACGCCACGAGGCGCAGTCACGCGCCGCGGCGCTCGCGAGCGAACTTGCTGGAATAGCTCGCGGGCCGCTCACGACGGACGATGCGGCGGCGGAGCAAAGCCAGGCGGCGGAACGCGAGATCGCGGAGCTGCGGCAGTCTCTGCAACACGAGCAGCAAAAGAGCGCCGCCCTCGTCACGGAGGTCAAAGCCGCGCAGGCAGCAGCAGCGAACGCCGAACAACAACGCCGCGCTCTCGAAGAGGCCCAGGCGCACGCGGCCGCGCTGGCGAGCGAACTTGCCGAAACGCGCGGCCAGATCGAAACCCGGAGCGTGCAATTGCGCGAGGCGAACGATGCGGCCTCGCAGCAGAGACAGGCATCAGACCGGGAGATCGCCGAGTTGCGGCAGTCGCTGCAACAGGAGCGGACCAGGACTGAAGCCGTGGAGAGAGGCCTTGCATTGGCGTGGCGTCCCACCGATGAGCGCGCCCCCGCGGAGCAAACAAATGAAGGCCCGATCCTGCCGGCGACGCGGAACGTGGAAGCGGCCACAGCGGAGCCGCCAATGGTCGCAAACCAAAACGAGGCAGAGGCCCGGTTGATCCTGCGTGCCAGGGCGCTGCTTGATCAGGGGAATATTGGTGCAGCGCGGATTGTACTCGAGCTCGCGGCCGAGAAGGACATTGCGCAGGCCAGTTTCATGCTCGCGGAGACATATGATCCGGCGGTTTTATCCCGCTGGGGGACTTATGGCACGCGCGGCGAAGCGGCCAAGGCGCGCGAGCTCTACGCGAAGGCACACAGGGGCGGGATTCCCGGAGCGAAGGAACGGCTCGATGCGTTGCCCCGCTGAGAATGGGCTTGTTGCGTTCCCGCGTGACGAAAGGTTGCGATGGGTGATCGAGAAAGGGACGACATGAACAAGGTACCAGGGTCATCCTCGCTGCTCCTGCTCGCCGTGCTGGTGCCGGTCGCCATGATGCTTCAGTCGGGCTGCCTGGAAGCGCAAACCGGGAAAAACAAGGCCGATGCACAAATGGTCCGACGGCCCTTGCCGCAAGGGAACGAAAAAGACCGGATGAACGCCTGGACCGTCGGACTCGCCGGCGGCCTGCTCGAGGGCGCGCCGATCCGCCTCGCCGCGGAAATGGCTCGCGTCGTCGACGATGGAGCGGAGCTGCATCTCCTGCCGATCGTCACCCGCGGCGCCACCGACAATCTGAATGCGCTGCTCTATCTGCGCGGTGTCGACACCGCCATCATCAATTCCGACGCGCTCGAAGAGTACAAGGTTCAGGTACCGCAGATCCAAAGCCGCATCACTTACCTGCTCAATCTTTTCCCGTCTGAGCTGCACATTTTCGTGCGACCGGAAATCACGAGCCTGGAGGATCTTGCCGGCAAGAAAGTGAACTTCAATACCCAGGGCACCGCAGCCGCCTATTCGGGGCCGCTGATCTTTAGTCGTCTCGGCATCGACGTCGACAAGACGTTCATTCCGCATCAGGTGGCCCTGGAACAGATGCGCAAGGGTGAGATGTCGGCCGTGGTGTTCATCACATCGAAACCCGTCGACGCCTTCGTACGCGGCCGCTGGGAGGCGGGATTCAAATTTCTCCCGGTTAATTACGATAGAAGGTTCGAGGACTATTACCTGCCCGCGACCCTGGACCCGAAAGAGTATCCCAATCTGATCAAGCAGGGTGAGCGGGTCTCGACCATCGCGGTGCCGACAGCGCTCGTTGCGTTCAACTGGCCGGCACGCTCGAATCGCTATCAACGCGTGGCGCGCCTTGTCGAGTACCTGTTCTCGCGAATTGACCGCCTGCAGGCACCGGGCTTTGATCCGAAATGGCAGTCGATCAATCTCGCGGCAACCGTCCCCGGGCTCACCCGCTTCCAGGCCGCGCAGGAATGGCTGGATCTCAAGGCGCGCAGCGCACAGGCGCGGCCATGAAGACTGCCGCTCCTCCGCTCGCCGTCGCCTTGAACGTTGCCTGCGGAGTCGCTTACGCGCAAAGCACGAGCGATCCGATGCAGACACTTCGGGCCTGTTCGGCGATGGAGGAACCAGCCCGGCTGGAATGTCTGCAAGATTTATCACGTAAGATCCCGCCGCCTGGTCGGCGCGCGTCGGACGAAGGCTGGCTGGTCAGCGAGACCACCTCGCCCGTCGACTATTCGCCGATCGTCATCGCCACCACGTCGTCAGTCAGCGGCCCGGATGGCGCCGCGATGCAACTCGCAATCCACTGCCGCAAGGGCCGCACCGAAGTCGTAGTTGCAGGGCCGGCGGTGTCACGCAGCGTCAACGAATACGCCATCTCTTACCGGCTCAATGCGGATCCGCCAGTGCAACTTGCGGCAGCCTCGCCGTCGTTCGGCTCCGGCGTGGCTATCCGGGGTGACGTCGTGCCGCTGCTGAACTCGTTACCCGACGACGGCAGTATTGTCGTGCGTCTTTCCCCCCGCACTGGCGCCGTGCAAGAGGGGCATTTCCTGCTCAGCGGATTCAAGAACATACGCGAAAAAATGGCGGCTGCGTGCAAATGGCCACATACCGTCGCCAGACCGGGAAGGTGATGGTCATGAAACGGAGAGACCCAAGATGATCAATCCAAGATTGGCGATAGGCGTCATCAGCGGCCTGGCGATGCTGCTCCTGGTCGGACCGAACGCGCAGGCTGAGCCGGACAACCAGTTTATGCCGCGTGCGAGCGAGAAGAGCCAGGCGAGCAATCAGAAGCCCCCGGTTAGACTGAAGCAGGCGAGAAAGCCGGAGCACAACAACACGGGCAAGCAAGACCTCGCGAGCAAGACGAGGCTGGTTGAGGTGACAAAACCCGAGATCGCCAAGAAGCCACATCAGCTCATATTGCAGGTAAATTCCAACGAACCTGCGATGATGAACCTCGCGCTCAACAATGCGACCAACGTCGCGCAACACTACCGCGACCTTGGTGAGCCGGTGTCGATCGAGGTCATCACCTTTGGCCCGGGTCTTCACATGCTGCGCGATGACACCTCGCCGGTAAAGCCGCGCATCGAGGTGCTCGCGATGAGCCATCCCGAAATCTCCTTCAAGGCCTGCGGCAACACCCAGGAAAACATGCGCAAGGCGGAGAACAAGGACATCAACCTGATTGCACAGGCGACGGTTGTGAAGTCTGGTGTCGTCCGCGTCATGGAGCTGCAGGAGCAGGGCTGGAGCTACGTCAAGCCGTGAGGTCCGCCGGCGTTGGGCCGCGGTCTCGACTGAGACATCGGGCCGCGCCCTCCCGGCCTTGGGCCAAGCTCAATTTCGACCTTATATCGAGCTCGTTCAGCAGAGCCGACGCTGAGCTTCGTCCACGCTTGGGGGCGAAGGAATGCGACGCCGGGAGATCATAGCAGCGATCGCCACCGTGGCCGCAGCCTGGCCGCTGTCGGTGCGGGCCCAGCGAGCCGGGCAAAAACTGTGGCGTATCGGACATTTGATCGGAGGGACGCCGGCAGGGTCGGCGCGGGTCAGTGTCGGGCTGATCGAGGGGCTGCGCGATCTCGGCTATGTCGAGGGACGCGACTACGTCGTCGAGTACCGCTACGCCGAAGGGCGTTATGACAGATTTCCCGATCTTGCCGCCGAGCTGGTTCGTTTGAACGTCGACGTCGTCGTGTTGGGCACGCCTGCGGCCATTCCCGCGATGCGGAAAGCGACGAGCACCATACCGATCATCATGAGCAACGTGAGCGATCCGGTTGGTAGCGGCTTCGTCTCGAGCCTTGCGAAGCCGGGCGGCAATATCACGGGGCTTGCGACCTCACATGAGAGCACGACCGCAAAGCAGATCGAATTTCTGTCGGAGATCCTGCCGCAGCTTTCGCGCATCGGGGTTCTTGCCAACCCCGATAGCCCGACGACCGTGCCTGGCCTCGCAACGGCTCGGGCCACGGCCCGGCAGGCGGCTATTGAGCTTTGGCAAGCGGACGCGCGCAACGCAGACGAGATCGATGCCGCATTCGTCAAATTCGCCCAGCTGCGCGTCGAGGCCGTTGTCGTCATCACGGATGCCGTCTTCGCTCTGCACCGCAGGCGCATTGCAGAGCTTGCGATGAAGGACAAGCTGCCAACGACGTTTGCCCACCGTGAATATGTGGTCGATGGAGGAACTCTCAGCTATGGCTACGACATCAAGGATTTCCTCCGCCGCTCGGCCGCACTCGTCGACAAAATCTTCAAGGGAGGCAATCCCGCGGATTTGCCGATCGAGCAACCCACGCGGTTCTTTCTGACGGTCAACCTCAAGACCGCGAAGACGATCGGACTGAGGATTCCTGAATCGTTTCTGTTGCGCGCCGACGAGGTGATCGAGTGAATCGCTACGCCCGGAGCCGGTAGTGAGATTTCAAAGCAGTGCTCTGGCAGCCAGGAGATCCGGTGTCTCAAAGCCCTCGGCGAACTGGCCATAGAGCGGACTGAGCAGGTCGTGAGCCTCGCCGCGCCGGCGCTGTCCTATCCAAAGCCGTGCAAGACATGTCGTTGCCCGCAACTCCCAGAGCCTGGCGCCTTGCCTGCGCGCGATTGCAGCCGCATGGGCGAGCGGTACCTCCACATCGGTCGGATCGGGCCTCGGCAGTCGTAGCATCAGTTCGCCCTTTATCCGATGGAGCTCGGCCTCGAACCACCGCTCGCCGGTTTCTTCCACCCGGTGCAGCGCCTTTGCAATCAAGTCCAAGCCTTCCTCCACTGCCTCCCCTGCGCCGGAGCGGCCGAGAGCCTCGGCCTGAAGGCCAAGGAAATACGGCTCATAGAGCCCGGCCCCTGTGGCTTGCCAGGCCGGGAGGCCCTGCCGAAGCTGCGCGAGCCCTGTCTCCAGCTCACCCGACTGAGCCAGCGCCCATCCCCGGAACACCGTGCCCGCCGCGAGAAAATGCGGAAAGTTCTGCTCGCTCGCGAGCTCAATGAGTTTCTCGGCTCGGTCCGTTGCCTCGCGCCACGAGCAGCGGAACTGCTCAAGGGTACACGCGAACATCAGGGCGTACCCCTGCGTGTTGAGATGAGCGAGTTCTCGGGCGGCGCGGAGCGCCTCGTGGCTCCGCGCCCGGGCCTGATCCGGATAGCCCAGCGCAAACAACGTCCATGATAGCCCGGACAGCGCCGCCACCCGCGGATCCTGCACGTAGAGAAATGCGAGCGGGTGATGTCGCTCCGGATCATACAGGGCGAGCGCCCGCTCCAGATGGGGGCGGGCGGCAGCCACATCGCCGCGCCAGAAGGCACCTGTTCCGCTGATGCGGTGAGCCACCAGGGTTACGGAAGCCTCTTGATGATCCTGCGCCCGGCGCAAAAACTCGTCTGCCACGTCGCGCGCCGCGTTGTGCTCGGCGCGCACGCCGTGGAACACCCATTGACCATAGAGCACGGGCCAGAGCTGGGCGGTGGCCCCGATCTGCTCGCAGAGCTCGCGGGCGCGGGCGTTGGCCCGTCCAGCTTCCGGCGCCGCCCAGCCTTGCGTGGCCATCAGCGCGACGCCCAACGCAACCTGCAGGTCAAGTTCGCGCCGCCTCCGATCGGCCTCGGGCAACCCCACGAGAAGCTTCAATCCGTTCCGTAACTGCGCAAGCGCTTCAGCCATAGCCGATCGGGCGATGGCTCGTTGTCCTGCCTTCAGCCAATAGTCGGTCGCCGGCTCGGTCAGTCCTCCCTCCGTGTAGTGGTGGGCCACAAGTTCGGGTTGCGCCTGCACTGTCTCCGGAAAATGCTGCTCGAGCGCGGCTGCGATCCGGGCATGCAAGCGCTGCCGCTTCGCGCGCATCAGGGTCGTGTAGGCGGCGTCTTGCACGAGCGCATGCTTGAAGCTGTAGGTCGCCTGAGGCGGTGTGCCGCGCCGGAACACCAGGCCCGAGCCGACGAGGTCGTCCAACGCCACCTGCAGATCGTTCTCCGGCAATGCCGTCGCGATCGCGAGCAGTTCGTGAGAGAACTCCCGGCCAATGGCGGCCGCGACCTGGGCCACCTCGCGGGCAGGGGCCAGCCGGTCGAGCCGCGCCAGCAGGGACTCCTGCAGTGTCGTCGGAATCGCCATGGGCGGCAGCGGTCCCGCGAGGGCGTAACGGTCGCCTTCGTCGCGGAGCAGATCGGTCTCGAGCACGGTCCGCGTCAGCTCCTCGACAAAAAGAGGCACGCCGTCCGTCTTGGCGATGATCTGGTCGAGCACCGCAGGGGGGAGCGCCTTGCCGCCGCTCAGCCGCGCGACCATGGCTGCGCCCTGCCGCCGGCTCAAGCGGCTGAGGGTCAGCGCGGCGACGTGGGCATAGCGCATCCAGGGCGGCTCGAACTCGGGCCGGAACGTGATGAGGACGAGCACGGGGGCGCTTTGCACCCGGTCGACCAGAAGATCGAGCAGCTCGAGCGAGGTCGGATCTGCCCAGTGCACGTCCTCGTACAGGGCGAGAACGGGCCGGCGCGTTGCGAGCCCCAACACCTGATCGACGAGTTGGTCGAGCGTCCGCTCCTTCTGCCGATGCGGGCTCATGTCGAGCGGCGGGTAGCGCGCATTTGTCTCGACCGACATCAAGGCCGCGACCAGCGGGACCACCGTGGCGACATCATCAGTCGAGAGCGCGAGCAGCGCCTCAAGCTTATCGAGCCGCGTTGCCGCGGGATCGTCCGCGGCGAAGCCCGCTGCCCGCTCCAGCAGGCCGATCACCGGATAGAGCGGGCTGGTCTGATGGTGCGGCGAGCAGTAGTGGCTCAAGGGCGTATGCGGCTCATTTTCCAGTCGCCCGCGCAGCGCGCGCACGAGGCGCGACTTGCCGATACCGGGCTCGCCTGTCAGCAGCACCACCTGACCCTCACCGTCCTTGGCTCGCTCCCAATGCTCGAGCAGCAGACCGATCTCATTGTCGCGACCGACAAGCGGGGTCAGGCCTGCGCCGTGCAGCGCCTCGAACCGGCTCTCGGCAGCGCCTTCCCCGACCACGCGCCACGCCCGCACCGGACCGGGAAAACCCTTCAGGATCTGCAGGCCGAGCTCGGCGAGTGCGAACAGTTCGCCAATGAGCTCCCGGGTGCGGGCCGAAATCACCACTGTCCCGGGCTCAGCCAGCGTTTGCAGCCGCGCCGCCAGGTTCGGCGTATCGCCGACCACCGTCTCCTCGCGCGCCGCACCTTCGCCGATCAGCTCGCCGACAACCACCGGACCGGTCGCGATGCCGATTCGAGCTGCCAGTGGTGCGCCATGCGCCGAGCCCAGGCTATGCATCGCCGCGACCGCGGCGAGGCCGGCCCGTACCGCGCGTTCGGCTTCACTCTCATGGGCGTGCGGATAGCCGAAATAGGCCAGCACACCGTCACCCATGTACTTGGCCACGTGCCCTTCGAATCGCGCGATCGCAGCCGCGACCGCACTCTGATAGTTCCGCAGGACTTCGGCCATTTCCTCCGGATCGAGCCGCGCCGCGAGCGCGGTCGAGTCGACCAGGTCGACGAACATCACGGTGAGCTGGCGGCGCTCGGCCTCCGGTACGAGCGATGCGATCCCGGAGATAGCGACGGGTTCGGACGTGGCGGGGATGGTCGCCGAAATCGAGCCGGCGCGAAGGGCAGCAATTGCGGCGAGCAGCTTGCGGCGATGGCCGATCGAGGCGACGCCGAGCCCGATCAGATCCTCGGCCGTGAGGTCGATAAGGACCTCGGCGTCGACGTCGTTCGCCCGGAACTCATGTTCGTACTGTCCCAGCCCCAGACCACACAGCCAGGCCCCGATATCCATGGGCTCCTCCCGGCTCTCGTCCTCAGCGCTCGAATTGTCCTCGTCGGCTATTCCAGCACGTTGCGAATTGTTCGGGGTTCAGGACCCGTCTGCTTGGCGGATACTGATGCGTTTTCTGCGAGGAGAGCCTTCGTGCGCCGCAGATCGGGGATGATGATCTTGCCGTCGTAGTTCGTGCTGAGCGGAGCCAGCAAAGCGCATACTTCCGGTATCTTGCCCTGGGTACACCACAATCCGGCAAGGGCATTCGAGGCGCGCAGTTGCCACAACTGCGCGCCCTGCCGCGTGGCAACAGCTATCGCTCTACCGTAACAGACTTCTGCGGCCGCTGGAGAGCCGCCGGCCTTGACCAGCAAGTCGCCCTTCAGCCGATGAAGCTCGGCCTCGTACCAGCGTCCGCTTGTTCCTGCTACCGTCAGCAATGTCTGGTCAACGAGCTTCATGGCATCGGCAAGTTGATCTGTTTTCGCGAAAGCCTGGGCCAGAAGGTAGCGAGCGAACTGCACCCAGATCAGCGCACCAGTCGCTTCCAGCGCCCTTACACTCTTGCGAAGGTCCGGAAGACCCTCTTCCACATTCCCGCGATCACAACTCGCCCAACCCTTAAGCATCCGGCCACCGGCCAGCCAAAGCGGAAATGCATACTCGGAGGCCAGCCTGACGGTTCGTTCGGCAACCGGGTAAGCCGCCTCCGAGTCTCCGCACAGCACGTGCGCTCCTGCCAGAAAGGCAAGCGCATTGCAGAGGCTATGTGGATGCCGCTGCTGTTCGGCGGCACGGACCGCGTCTTGGCCAAACGCCAACCCGCGATCGATGTCGCCGAGCAGCGTACACGCAAGTGTCAAATAGGTTTGCGAGACAATCGGGGTGAGCGATGAGTGATGGGTCTCATCGTACAAATTGAGCGAGTTGATCAGGTGGTCACGCGCAGGGGCCAATTCGCCAATCAGAAACAGCGTCTGGCCGAGAGCACGATGACCGATCAGCTTGGGCATCGGATTGTCCTGCTGCTGGGCTCGCGTCAATAACTCCTCTGCCAATGTCCGAGACTGCTCGAAATCGCCTCGCGTGACATGGAAGGCGATGATGCCGTTGAGTGCCGCAAATCTCTGATCGGGGTTCTTGGCAGTGCTGCACAGCTCAAGTGCCCGCTTGTAAGCTTCAACGGTTTCCGCGACGGCAAACCCCTTTGACGCGGCAAAGGCGTTCCCCAGCGACTGCTGCAACTGCAACTCGAGACTGTCGCGTTCCATGCTTGGGGGAAGATCGAGCAGCCGCTTGAGGGCCATTTGAAGGTGAGTGCTGGCTTCGACGAAAGCAGATCGTGAACTGGCCTGTCGAGCAGCCCTTGTCCAATAATCGATCGAGAGTTTAGCCCCGCCAGCCTCCGCATAGTGTTGGGCCACGATCTCGGGAGCTGCATGCGCAATTTCCGGAAAGTCTCTGCACAGGATTTCGGCGATCCGTCCGTGCAGCTTTCGGCGTTGATCGTTAAGTATGCTCGCATAGGCCTCGTCTCGAAGGAGGGCGTGCTTGAAGGAGAAACTCTGATCGCTTGGGTGGCCACTCCTAAACACCAGGCCAGATGCCAGCAAGCGATCGATCGCTGCTTGAACATCGCTTTCCGAGAAGGGGGCCGTCGCCTTCAATAGTTCGAACGAGAAGTCGCGGCCAATGACGGCTGCGATCTGAGCGACAGTTTTCGCTGGCGCCAGCAGGTCCAGACGAGCCATCAGCGAATCATGCAACGTGTCTGGCACTAGCAGCGCAGCGTGCGTGCCGGAACGTTCTTCGTGTAGTCCACCACCTGCGCTTTCAAGGACCGCTTTTGTGATCTCCTCGACAAAAAGTGGGACGCCATCCGTCTTGGCCAGAATTTGATCGATTGCAGTCCGCGGCAGGTCTTTGCCCTTGGTCAGGGATTGGAGCATCGAAGACACCTGCACTCGGTCCAGCCGGTTGACCGTCATCGAGGTCACGTGCGGTTGTTCGGCCCAAGGCAGAGTGAGATTCGGACGATGTAACAAGATGGCCAACATCCGCCAGTTCTTCACGCCATCGCGGATTCGCTCGAGCAGCTCGAGGGACGTTGGATCTGCCCAATGGACGTCCTCGAATACGAGGATCATCGGTTGTTGCTCGGTACTGGCCTGCAGCAGGGCGAGGAGGGCGTTGAAGGTTTGGACTTTGAGCTGCTCGGGCGTGAGCTCTCGTTGGGGGTAGCGATCCCCAGTCGGGATCGATAGCAACGCGGCCAAAGGTGGAACGATCGACGTAGTTTGTTCCGTGGTCCGGCGTACCAGGTCCTCCAACTTGTTCAACCTGATCGCAGGTGAGGTATCGCGGGCTATGTTCGCGGCATGCTCCAGGTAGTGAATGACTGGATGTAGTGCGCTGCTCGTGTGATACGATGAACACTGAAATTGCAGGAAACCGCATCTCTCTCCGGCCAGCCGGTGTCGCAGGGCCTGGATAAGTCGAGACTTGCCAATTCCAGGTTCGCCAGAGATCAGGACGATCTGGCCCTTGCCGTGTTTCGCTTTGCTGTAGTGCTTGTGCAACAGGCGCACTTCAGCTTGCCGGCCGATCAGTGGTGTCAAATGCAAGGAAGTACGCGCCTCAAATCGACTCGATAGTGAACCTGGCGCAACGACACGCCACACCCGAACCGGCTGCTCGAATCCCTTCAAATGGTGATTGCCGAGATCGGCAAATTCAAACAGCCCGCCAAGCAGGAGCCGGGTGCGTGGAGCGACCAGGATCTGGCTGGGCTCGGCCAAGGCCTGTAAGCGAGACGCCAGGTTTGGTGCATCGCCGACAAGCGCGAACTCGCGCGAAGGCCCTTCTCCGATCAGATCGCCGACGACAACGAGGCCACTTGCAATACCGATCCGGACTTCAAGCTTTCCGGCGATCGGGATGGTCAACGCTGGGACTGCTTCGACCATCTCCAGCGCTGCCTTGACCGCACGTTCGGCATCATCCTCATGGGCCGACGGAAAGCCGAAATAGGCGAGAACTCCATCGCCCATGAGACGTGCTATGTGCCCGTCATAGCGACGAATGGCGTCATCACAACAGCGCTGGAAGTCGAACAGGATCGTGCGCAACTCCTCGGGATCGAGCTGTGCAGACAAGGACGTCGAACCTACGAGATCGCAAAACAGCACGGTCAGGTGGCGCCTCTCGGCGCTCTGGGCCGTTGTCGGCGGCGATCGGGGATCAACAGATGGGCTGGTGGCTTGCGACGAGCCGCAACGAGCTTGTATCGCCTTGACGAGCTTCTTCCGGTGCCCCAGGGAAACGCCGAGTTTTTCCAGGTCGCGCTCGGTCAGATCCGGCAATATCTCCCAATCAATGTCGTTCGTAGCAAACAAGTCGGCATATTGCGCCAGTCCAATCTCTTCCAGCCAGTGCCGCAGATCGGTCATCGTGACACACAACCCGAACGCTTCTGGCGATCGCGCCAAATCCACTGACGGGGCGGCGAGACTGCGCGATTATCCTGCGCGTGGATATTGGAGGAGGCAAGCTGAAACTTCTGCCGCAATCGCAGCGCCCGTTCTCGCGCGTGACAAAGTAAGGCCCGCTGACGCTCCGAACGTGGGCGAAGTGAATCGGTGGAGTTTTCCTTCAGGCCAAAACAAAAGCGGACTTGCTCCTCATCCGTCTTTCGTCACACGCAGGCGTTCGCTGCCTTCGGCGAGATTCACCAGCACGTGCAGGCGGAATTGGATCTGCAAACGGTAGCACAGTGCGTCATGGCGGCCGTGCGTGATAACGACCTCTCCCTAGAGGTGCGATGAGATTTGCGATAGTTTGCACCACGCCCGGCGAAAATCTCAACTCACCTTGATCCGCACGTGGCGAAGCCGCCCTTTTTGGCCGTCGATTTCAGAGGCGGACAAATTCTATTGCTGGACCGGGCGGCTGTCGGTTGACGAGATCTCGGAAGGTAACGTCGTACGCGGATGCGTAGGCATTGAGAAACCCAATGTAGCGACGAAAACTCTGCGCCATTCGCGACAATGCTGAGAAAGCAACATTTTGCGGGAGGATCATCATGAACTCTGATCAGGTTCGTCAGGTTGTCGATGAGGCAAATCGCAGGTTTGGTGCAGCCGCCGCCAGCAAGGACTATGCCGGTATGGCTGCGTTCTATACCGAGGACGCCAAGGTTCTGCCGCCCGATGCGCCGATTGTTTCGGGGAGAAAGCCGATAGAGGAATTTTGGCGAACGGCGGCAGACGCGCTCGGTCTGATAGACGTCACTCTCAAGACGATCGACCTCGAGGTCGCCGGCGACACCGCCTATGAGATTGGCGAGGCCGACCTGAAGCTCAGCTCCGGACAGGCAAAGGTAAAGTACCTCGTTGTTTGGCTCCGAAGGGATGGCCGGTGGCACCTGCATCGCGACATCTGGAATAGCATGCCGACGAGCTAGAGGCGGACGGAGTATCGGCGCGATCCAATACTAAACGCGGCTTTCCCGATCGGCTCTTTTCGGACATGGCGTGATATCCGACTTGAATCCGATATGCGCACGGAAACAGCGTCAGCAAATTTTTGGGTTCACGCGCCAGGGCACGGCAGGGTCAGGGACCAGCTCGGGCGCCCGGTACCGGTCACCCGCCCATGTGCTGCGATTTTGGCATTATGCCCCCGATTTGCCCGACGTGTCAAGTAATTTTCGTAAAATACGAAAAGTCCGCGCCGGCGTCATCGGCTACTGTGCATGGGGTTGTTTCGACACTTTGTCCCTCGCCTCATCGGGGAGGGGGCACGCCTCAAGAATTCGCCTCCGCGGCGGGCTGCGCATGGGGTGCCGCCTTCTTGCGCGACGCGCGCCAGTTCTCAAAACGCTGCACCACCACGAAGAAGGCGGGCACGAACAGCACCGCGAGGCAGGTCGAGGCCAGCATGCCCGAGAACACGGTGATGCCGATCGACTTGCGGGCGCTGGCGCCGGCGCCGGTCGCGAGCACCAGCGGCACGACGCCGAGGATGAAGGCGAACGACGTCATCAGGATGGGGCGGAAGCGGGCGCGCGCCGCCTCGATCGCCGATTCCAGGATCGGCTTGCCGTCGCGGACGTGCAGTTCGAGCCCGACCTCGACGATCAGGATGGCGTTCTTGGCCGACAGCGCGATCAGGAGGATCAGGCCGATCTGGCAGTAGAGGTTGTTGTCGATCTTGAGGCCATTGAGCACCAGCATCGGCCCGATCAGCGACAGCGGCACCGCGAGGATCACCGAGATCGGCGCGTACCAGCTCTCGTATTGGCCGGCGAGCACGAGATAGACCAGCAGCATGGCAAGGCCGAACACCCAGTAGATCTGGTTCGAAACCGCCTTCTCCTGATAGGACATCGCGGTCCATTCGTAGCCGGTGCCGGGCGGCAGCGTCTTGTCGCCGATCTGCTCCATCAGCTCCAGCGACTGGCCCGAGCTGTAACCTTGCGCCGGCAGGCCGACGATGGTCGCCGACGGATAGAGATTGTAGAGGCTGATCAGCGACGGACCGGTGATCGGCGTGATCTTGGCGACGGTGCCGATCGGGATCATGTTGCCGTTCTGGCTGCGCACCATCATGTTGGCGATGTCGCGCTCGGTGACGCGGAACGAGGAGTCCGCCTGCGTATAGACCTGGAACACGCGACCGAACTTGTTGAACTGGTTGACGTAGGACGAGCCGAGATAGGTCGAGAGGGCGGAGAACACCTCATCGGTCGTCACGCCCAGCGTCTGCGTCTTGATGCGGTCGATCTCGACGTTGAACTGCGGCACCGACGAGCGGAACGAGGAACTGACGCGTTGCAGCGCGCTCTGGCTCTGGGCGTTCGCAACCATCGCGCTGGTGATCGCCTGGAGTTTTGCGAAATCGCTGTTGCCGTCGCGCAACTCGACCTGGAGGGAGAAGCCGGCCGCGTTGCCGATGCCCTGGATCGGCGGCGGCGGCAGCACCAGCGTGCGCGCCTCCATGATGGTCGCGAGCTTGTCGTTCAGCCCGAAGACCAGGGAGCGCAAATCTTCGCCAGGGCCCTTGCGGGCGTCCCAGTCCTTCAAAATGATGTAGGCGACGCCGGCATTGGCCAGGCTCGCGCTGTTGTCGAGTGCGGAGATGCCGGCGATGGTTATGACCTGGGCCACGCCCGGCGTGGAGCTGACGATTTCGGCGGCCTTGTCCAGCACCTTCTGCGTCCGCTCCAGCGCGGCGCCGTCGGGCAATTGGATCGCGGCGATCAGATAGCCCTGGTCCTCGATCGGCAAGAAGCCGGTCGGCACCCGCGACAGGCCATAGCCGCCGATGCCGATCAGCACCAGCGCGATGGCGACCGACACCGTGGCGTGGCGGACCAGCGCGGTGATCAGCCGCGTGTAGCCGCGCTCGACGCGGTTATAGACGGCGTTGAAGCCACGGTAGAAGAAATTGCGCTTTTCCGGCGGCACCGCCGGCCGCAGCCACAGGGCGCATTGCGTCGGTTTCAGCGTCGCCGCGTTGATGGCGGAGAGCAGCGCGGTCGCCGCGATCACGAGCGCGAACTGCGAGTAGATGCGCCCCGTGAGCCCGGCGAGGAACGAGGCCGGCAAGAACACCGAGATCAGCACCAGCGTGATGCCGACGATCGGCGCAAAAAGCTGGTCCATGGCCCGGATCGCGGCGTCGTGGCCGGTCATGCCCTGCTCGATATTGTGGGCGGCGCCTTCCACCACGACGATCGCGTCGTCGACCACGATGCCGATCGCGAGCACGATCGCAAACAGCGTCGACATGTTGATGGTGAAGCCGAGCGCCGCCATCGCGGCGAAGGCGCCGATGATCGTTACCGGCACCGTGGTCGCCGGCACCAGCATCGCGCGCCAGTCCTGCAGGAACACCAAGATCACGACCAGCACGAGCAGGCCGGCCTCGATCAGGGTCATGTAGACCTCGTGCACCGAGGCCTGCACGAATTTCGTGGTGTCGAACGGCGTGTCGTATTTGATGCCCTGCGGAAAGGCCTTTGCAAGCTCCGCCATCTTCTTCTCGACGGCCTGTTCGACCTGGAGCGCGTTGGCGCCGGGCGACTGGAACACGCCGATGCCGGTGGCCGGCTGCTTGTTGAGCGAGAAGATCTGGCTGTAGGTCTGCGCGCCCAGTTCGACCCAGCCGACGTCGCGTACCCGCGTGACGTCGCCGGCGGTGCCGGTCTTGACGATGATGTTCTCGAACTGCGTCGTGTCGTCGAGCCGGCCGGCGACATTGAGCGTGTACTGGAATGCCTGTCCCGGCGGCGTCGGCGGGGCGCCGACCTGGCCGGCCGCGACCTGCTGGCTCTGCTGCTGGATCGCCGTGATGACGTCCGAGGGCATCAATCCGCGTACTTGCAGCTTGTTGGGATCGAGCCAGATCCGCATCGAGTACTGGCCGGCGCCGAACACGGTGACGTTGCCGACGCCGGGCAGTCGCGAAAGCTCGTCCCGGATGTTGATGGTGGCGTAGTTGCTCAAATACAGGCTGTCGTATTTCGAGTCCGGCGAGGTCAGCGTCACGAACAGCAGGATCGAGGTCGATCGCTTCTGGACCGTGACGCCCTGGTTCTGCACCGCCTGCGGCAATTGCGCGAGCGCGCTGGAGACGCGGTTCTGCACCAGGACCTGCGCGAAGTTGAGATCGACGCCGATCTTGAAGGTGACGGTCAGTGTGTAGGTGCCGTCCGACCCGCTATAGGACTGCATGTAGAGCATGTCCTCGACGCCGTTGACCTGCTGCTCGATCGGCAGCGCCACCGTGTCGATGACCGTCTTGGCGCTGGCGCCGGGATAGCGGGTCGTGACCTGCACGGTCGGCGGCACCACGTCCGGATATTGCGCGATCGCGAGGTTGAACAGCGCGACGCCGCCGATCAGGATCATCAGGCAGGCGATGACGTTGGAAAGGACGGGACGTTCGATGAAGAATTTTGAGATCATGGCCGGCTCCTACTTGGCCGACGCTTGCGGCGTCTCGATCTTCTGCGCCTGCGGATCGACCTTCTGGCCCGGGATCACCCGTAACAGGCCGGCGATCACGATGCGGTCGTCCGGCTTCAGACCGCTCTCGATCACGCGCAGGCCGTTGTCCAGCGGGCCGATCTGCACCTTGCGCTGCTCGACCGTGTTGTCGGCATTGACCACGAGCACGTAGCGGCCGCCCTGGTCGCTGCCGAGCGCGGTGTCGGGCACGAGTAGGGCGTCCTTCTGCTGGTCGACGGGCACGCGAACGCGGACGAAATAGCCCGGCAGCAGCACCCGCTTGTCGTTCGGGATTATGCCGCGCACCGGCAGCGTGCCGGTGGCCTGGTTGACGGTCGGCGCCGCATAGTCGAGGTGCCCCTCATGGGGATAGCCGGTTTCGGTCTGCAGACCCACCTCGACCGGCAGCGACTTGAGGTCCGCCGCCGTCATGCCGCGCCGCTGCGCTTCGGCGCGGATGCGCAGCACGTCCTGTTCGTTGACGTTGAAGTTCACATAGATCGGATCCATTGCGACGATGGTCGCAAGCTGGGTCGGGGAGGACACACCGACGAGTTCGCCGATCGAGACGAGGTGAGTGCTGACGATGCCGTCGAACGGCGCCGCCACTTTGGTGTAGCCGTAATTGACCTCGGCGATCCTGGTGTTGACCTGGGCCTGCTGCAGATTGGCCTGGGCATTGTCGCGCGTAGACGTGGAGGTCTCGAGCGTCGACTGCGAGACCACCTGCCGCTGCACGAGGTCGGACTGCCGCTTGAAATCGGCTTCGGCCTGCTTGAGCGAGGCCTGTGCGCCCACTTCGGCGGCCTGCGCCTGTTCGAGCTTGAGCTTGTAGGTGTCGGGCTCGATCGTGAACAGCGTGGTGCCCTGCTTCACGAAGGTGCCGTCCTGATAGTCGATCGATTGCAAAAAGCCCTGCACACGCGCCACGAGATCGACGTTCTTGATCGGGGCGGTGTTGCCGGTGGCCTCGAGATAACGCGTGATAGTGCGCTGCACGGGCGTTGCGACGTCCACTTTCGGCGGCGGTGGCGCGACGTAGGCGTTCTTCTGATCGCAGGCGGCAAGCGCGACGACGGACGCGACCGCCATCAGGGCTTTGCCGACCTGTCCCGAAATTCCGTCCCGTGGTGCACGATTTGCGAAGTTCGCACGCGTCATCGCGGTGGCCCCCGTGTGTTGTATGCCTGCGGCAGGTCTCCAACGGATTTGATAGCAACAAACCGCAGGCCGTGGAACACCATAGCCATGGCAGCGTCCCGCCTTGCACCGCAAAGAAGGATGTGGCTTGTGACAGATTCGTCAATCGTGACAGACAAATCCACTTTTCAGTGCACGCACGATCGACCAGAATTGTATCCAGGGCTGCCCAAGAAACGGCTCAAGACGCGCCGAAGGGGAGAGAGTAGCCATGCCCGCTTCATTCCGGTCGGTTTGTGCCGGCCTCGTTCTCGCCATGGGGATCACGATGACTGCAAGCGCCGACGGCCTGAAGGACGAGATTGCGCCGACTGGCAAGTTGAGGGTCGCGATCGCCATCAGCCCCGCCGGCGGCGCGTTCTGGTCGACCAAGACCGAGGCCGGCTACGCCGGCGTACCGGTCGACCTGGGTAAGGAGATGGCCGCGCAGCTCGGCGTATCAGTCGAATATGTCGTGCATCAGAATTCGGGACAGATCACGGATGCGGCCGGCAAGGGCACCTGGGACGTCACTTTCCTGCCGAAGGACGCCGAGCGCGAGAGCAAGATGGCGTTCGGTCCGATCTACGAGGTCGCCGACGCCACCTACATCGTCAAGCCGGGCTCGACGGTGACGAATTTCGCAACGCTGGATCAACCCGGCACAAAGGTCGCCGCGGTCAACGCCACCACCACCATGCGCGGCGCGATCACGCATCTGAAGAACGCTCATGTGACAGGCTATCAGACCTATGACGAGATTTTTGCCCTGCTGAAAAGCGGCGAGATCGACGCCTTCGCTCTGTCGCGCGACCAACTCAACAAGATGGCGCAAAAAATTCCGGGCACGCGCGTGCTGGATGAGACCTTCAAGAAGACGGTGACCGCGGTCGCCGTGCCGCTCGGCCATCCCCAGGCACTTGGCTTCATCACGAGATTCATGACCGAGGCGGTCACCAACGGGACCTTGCGCAGGGCCTACGATGCGAACGGGCTGAAGGACGCGCCGATCCGGACGGAGTGACGGCGCCGCTGCCTAGTGCGGTGCGTGCGCCACGTGATGGCTGGCGCCCGTCGAAGAGGGCACTGGCTCGTCCAGCGCCGCCAGGCGTGCATCGATCGCCTCCACGACGCGGCGCGAGAACGGTCCGAGATGCGCATAGGCCGCGATCATGGCGACCGCGATGCGGGCTGAGGATGTGTCGCGCTTGGCGCAGGCGAGGAACGTTTTCCAGAACGGGGCATGCGCTTCGGGAATCGCTGACGTGACGCGGTGCACGGTCTCGAGCGCGCGGACTTTTGCGCGGATGTCGCCCTCGGGGAGTTCCTGCCTTTGCCGCGAACGGTCGAGCATCGTCATCAGGCGGTCGATGCGGCTTGCGTAGACGGCCGGATCATAGATCCGCGCCAGAACCTGCCTGTAGTCCAGGAGGATGTCGCGCAACGGGCGCGCCGGGTCAAAATTGATCCCGCCGGTGCACTGGTCGCCGCTCGTGGTCGACGCCACGTCGTGATTCTCGTGCAGCCGTCCCTCGCGCGCCAGACGGCGCGTGAGCTGCGTGTTCGGCAGGGCATAGAGCAGGCCGACCATGCAGACCGGAATGGCGGCGTCCTCGATGAAGTCGATCATGGCGTCCGCCATCGAGACCTTTTCGCTGTCGAAGCCGACGATGAATCCTGCGGTCACCAGCATCCCAGCGCCGTAGATCTTGTGGATGCTCTCGGCGATGTTGCGCCTGGTGTTCTGCTTCTTGCGCATCGCGACCAGGGTTGCCGGATCCGGGCTTTCAATACCGACGAACACGCCGAAGAAGTTGGCCGCGGCCATCATATCAAGCAGTTCCGGATCGTCGGCAAGGTTGACGGACGCTTCGGTCGAGAACTCGAAGGGATAGTCGTGGGCGCGCTGCCAGTCCGCGAGCACGGGCAGGAACAGCCGCAGCGACTTCTTGTTGCCGATGAAATTGTCGTCGACGAAGTCGAGATGGCCGCGATATCCCATCGCGTAGATCGCATCGAGTTCGGTGAGCATCTGCGGTGTCGTCTTGGTCCGCGGTACGCGTCCGTAGAGCTCGATGATGTCGCAGAACTCGCAGGTGAAGGGGCAGCCGCGGGAATACTGGACGCCGAGATAGAGGTAGTGTTCGGGTCTCAAGAGGTCGAAGCGCGGCACCGGCGTCTTGGTGACATCGGCCTGGAACTTTGGCGCGGTGAAGACGCCCGATCGCGCGCCGCTCTCCCAGGCTGCGACGAAGTCGTCGATCACGCTCTCGGCCTCGCCGAGCACCTGGAAGTCGGCGCGGTCGTAGATGTGAGGACTCGACGTCGGGTCGGGTCCGCCGACGACAACAGGCGTGCTGCGCGCCCGGCAAAGCTCGATCAGTCGCAGCGTGTCGGCCTGTTGCGGCAACATGCCGCCGGTGAAGACGATATCGGCCCAGGCCAGATCGTCGTCATTGAGCTCCGCCGTGTTGCAATCGATCAGGCGCACGGTCCAGTCGGCGGGCAGCATCGCGGCCACGGTGATCAGTCCGAGCGGCGCTGCGGGGCGGCGAACGCCCATCAACTTGCAGGATTCGCCAAAACTCCAGAACGAGTCCGCAGCAAACAGCGGATAGAGCATGAGTACGTTGCAAGGGCGCGTCACGTCTTGGGACTCCGCTCAAGAATAGCCCGGAGTGTAACAAAGCCCGCCCGTCTTGCATCCCCGCAAACAGGGACAAATTGACAGGGGACCGCGACGTCAGGTCGACAGCACGGTCAGGGACGCCGCGCCTCAGGGTTTTGGCGCCAGACAGCGCTAACGGCCGTTAACCGAATCTCGGCAGGCCGATTTACCGGCATGAAAGCGGCGATCGTTAGGCTGGCTTGGTGTTCCCTCAAGTGCAGACATCAACTGCAGAAATACGCCGCATGGCCAACAGCTTATGGACGATCGAAGAGTTCGCCTGCCCGGGCTGCGGGATGAACTACAGCGCGACGAAGGAGGCGCACTCCGAAAAGCACTCCGGCAGTTTCAGATGCAGCGTCTGCACGGCCGAGGTCCACGCCTGGTCCGGCAATCATCACTTCTTCGACTGGAAGGCCATCCAGTCGCGGCCGCCTGTCTTCGGCAGGCGATGGGGCGTGTCGCAGTGGTAGGCGGAGAAATTCTCCGCCCTTACGCCGCCGCCCGGTAGTCCGGCGCCGAGGCCAGATACCGCGCGTAGGCATCCGCGTCCGGCGGCAAAAAACGCTCCGCGAGCGGGTTGCGCGAAAATTCCTTGGCGCCGATGTCGGCCATCAGCTCGTCGAAATGCCGGTAATGATACGGCGCGACGCACAGGCCGCCATAGACGCCTGCCGCCGGCCGCTCGACGCGCTTGAAGTGCAGCATCATCTCGATGTTGTCGCGCATTGCTTGCGCCGTCGGCTGCCGCGCCAGTTGTCCGTCGGCATAGCGTACCAGCCAGTTCGCCGCGAGATCGGCGCAGAGCACGGTGCAGAACGACGAGTTGAAGCCGACGAACCCCATGTCAGGCAGGTCAGGATTGGCGATCAGGCGATAGAGCCGATACTGCCCGTCGGCGTCGACGAGCTTTGACTGATAGGCTTCTGGCAAGAAGGGCACGCCGAGCTTGTAGCCGATCGCGAGCACGGCGACGTCGGCTGCTACGTGCTCGCCGCCACTCATCACGATGGTGTTGCCTTCGTAGCGGTCGAAGGTACCGAACACGGCCTTGATGCGGCCGTCGGCAACCATCGGGTAGAAGCCCGGCGTTGCGATCGGCACCGAGCAATTGACACCGTCCTCGATCCGCTCCTTCGGCACCATCTTGCACTTCTTCAGCTTGAGCTGGGCCTTCAACAGGCTTTCCAGCCCGCGCCAGTTCGCCCACACCAAAGGTGCGGTGACGCGGTGCGCGAACCGCGCCAGCGCGCTCGCGCCCCAGCCCGGAAACATCTGCTCCTGCGCGCGGATGTAGAGGATACGTTTGAAGTTCACGAGGCCGCCGATGAAATAGGGGATGCGCCAGACCGGCTCGCGAAACACAATCGTGACCTCGCGGGCGCCCGACTTCACCGCATTGACCGCGATGTCGGTCGCCGACTTCGATCCGCCGAGCACGACGACGCGGCGGCCCTTTGCGAGCGACGGATCGCCGTATTCCGAGGAATGCAGGATCTGCCCGCCGGCGGCCGTGAACGTCGCTTCGCCCGGGCAGTGCAGCTCCCGTGGTTCGTTAAACTGTCCGGTGCAGATGGCGACGAAGTCGAAATCCTCCTTCGTGGTGGTTCCGTTCTTGTCTGTGAGCGCCAGCGTCCAGCCGGGCTTGCCGGCGGTGCGCCGCTCCATGCCGGCAACGGCGGTGTCTAGCCGCAGCATGCGGTCGAGGCCGTGGCCTTTGGCGTAGTCGGCGAGGTAGGCATGGACCTGCGGGCCGGTCGGCCATTCCGGATAGGCCTCCGGCATGGCGCGGTCGGTGTAGCGATAGAGGTCCTTCGGGCTCTGGGTCTGCACCTCCGGATAGGACCGTGCCGGCTCCCAGACGCCGCCGAGATCGGTGCTGCGTTCGACGATGGTGACCTTGTGGCCGCGGGCCGAGAAGGCCTTGGCGGCGGCAAGACCGGAGACGCCGGCGCCGATCACGCAGACATGCTTTGGGCTGACCATGGGTTTGCTCGCAAATCGAGTGTTTGAGCGCAGCAGGCCGCATTCGGCCGCAACGCGTGCGGCCGCCGGGCTTGCCAGGTGACTTGACAGGTGAGTTGAGCTGACGAGGAGGCGTGAGGCCTAGTCGTTGGCCTCGGGCGGCAGAAAATCCACTTCGTGCTCGGCCGAGATGCGCACGACTTCTGCGGGATCGGTGAGGTTATGAAGCTGGTTGAACAGCGCCTCCAGTTTCTGCATAGGCGAGACCCAGAACAGCGCGCGGCACGGCTTGTCGGACTTGTTGAAATAGCCGTGCGGAATGCCGCGCGGCATGCGCACGAGGTCGCCGGCCTTGGCCTTCACCCATTGGCCGTCGAGCTTGAGGTCGAGCTCGCCTTCCTGCACCAGGATGAACTCGTCCTGGGTCGGGTGGATGTGCACCGGCACGAATTGGCCGGGGTCGCTGTTGGTCTCGAATGCGAAGGTGGAATCGGTGACGGCTTTGGGGAAATAGACCTGACCCAGAATATTCCAGGTCTTGCCGCCGTAGCCCGTACCATTTGCAGTAATGCCCTTTTCGAGTGCAGCCATGGCTCATCTCCATCTTGGATCCGGCGAGAATGGAGGATCGGTCAGCCGCCGCGGACTGTCTATCCGCAAAACGAATCCATGCGTGGTGCTCTGCAACACGACGTTTTCGCGACGCGGCTCTTTTCGCCGGCGCGGAACTATTATAGGCTTAAAGTAATTTGGGGCGCGACGTGTGGTCCATGATGTCCGCAACCGAGCTGGAGATGAGCGCGAAAAGCTCCGAAGCCGTCAGGCTTGCGGAGTTTGCCCGCGTCACCACCGGTGACGTCGACGAGGCCGCCGAACAGATCGGACGCATCTTCTGCCCGCACGATCTGCAGCCGGCCCAGGCCAGGGCTCCCGGCTTCTACGCCCGGCACAATTGCGCGGCCTTCGAGGGGTTTTCGATCAACTACGTCGCCTATGGCGGTTCGGTGACGATCGATCCGGGCTGCCTCGACGGATTTTTCCTGCTGCAGATTCCCTTAAGGGGTGGTGCCAGCGTTCGCGCCGGCACGCGCGAGCTCACCACTGCGCCCGGAGCGACAGCGTCTCTGTTGTCTCCGACGGTGCCGACGCGGATGGTCTGGGCCGACTGTGCCCAGCTCATCCTGCTGCTCGATCGCCGCCTGGTGGAGCAGCGCGCCGCCGCGCTCGCGGGCAAGTCGGCCGGCACGGTCGAATTCGAGCCGGTCGTCGATCTCCGCACGCCGGTCGCGTACAGCCTGTCCGCAAAGCTTTGGGAATTGTTGGCGCTCGCCGAACGCCTCGGGCCCCGCGGCAAGCTGCCCGCGACCGCGGTGGCCGATTTGCGCGAGACGCTGCTCGATCATCTCCTCAACGGGCAGCGGCATGGCCTGTCCGATGCCATCCGCACCTTCTCAGGGCGGGCCGAGCGGCTGCCGCGCGCCTTGCGCAGGGCGCGGGATTGTCTCGAAGCGGGGGCCGGCGAGCCGCTCGATCTCGTGCAACTCGCCACCTCCGCCGGCGTCGGCATCCGCGCGCTTCAGCTCGGCTTCCGCCGGCACTTTGGCCTGTCGATCTCGGAGATGCTGCTCGACATCCGTCTCGCCAATCTCCATGCGCGGCTGGCGCAGGCCACACCGGATGCGTCGATCACCGACATCGCCTTCGATCTCGGCTTCACGCATCTGAGCCGCATGGCCGGCTCCTACCGTGAAAAATTCGGCGAGACGCCCTCGGCGACGCTGCGGCGGCGGCTGAGCTAAGTAGTGGGAGACGCCTTGCGGCTCATTCAGGTAAACCCGCTTTCCTGAACCCCTCGATCAGCAGCTTCGCGTTTGCCTGGCCGCCGCGGGCGATGTATCCGGATATTGTAAAGGCAGGATCGAGCTCCAACATCTGTGCGGCCACGTCGCGGGCCTCCTTGTCACGTCCGAGATGGGCGAGCGCGCATAAGAGACAGCGGTGCCCGGCCGAATGGGTGGGATTCTGACGAAGCGATCTCTTGGCCGCTTCGATGGCGTCCTCAAAACGTTCGAGCTCGATGTACGCCATCGCCATCCCGATGAAGGACCGATGCAGCAGCGGGTCAACCGGGCTCAAGCGGTTGGCACGGGTAAAACTCCGGATCGCTTCTTCCGGCTTCCCCGCAATTCGGTACACCCAGCCCCTGTGAAGCCATCCGTCGAATGAGTTCGGGTTCAGTGCGACCGATCGGTCGGCCATTTCCATTTCGCCTTGGGGATCGCCAATCATGAACGCAGAGGCGACCGCAACGTTGCCCAGTATTCCCGGATCGCCGTCGTCGATGCTCAGCGCCAGGCGAATCAACCGAATGGCTTCCTTGCGGTCGAGATGCGGATCGGTCGAATAGCCCAGAGTGACGTTGAGCGAATGGCACAGGCTTCCAATGCTGGCGACGAAGCCGAGCCCGGGATCCAGCTCGAGCGCGCGATGGATGAGCCGTATGCCCTCAGCCAATCCTTCGCGGGTCGCGCGATAAAGGTGCGGCATGGCGCGCAGAAAAAGATCGTAGGCTCGCAGGTCGTCCGGCGGCCGCCGCGCTGCCATGCTGATTTCTTCCTGAAGCAGTTTTGGCTGAATGGCCGAGACGACGGCAATCGCGACCTCGTCCTGGAGCGCGAAGATATCCGTCAGGTCGCGCTCGAACGTGTCTGCCCAGATGTGTGTGTTGGTCACCGCATCGATCAACTGCCCGGCGATGCGGACCTTTCCCGAGGCCTTGCGCACGGAGCCTTCGAGCACATAGCGCACGCCAAGCTTGCGCCCGACCTCCTTGATGTCGACGGCCTGGCCCTTGAAGGTGAAACTCGAATTGCGCGCGATCACGAACAGCCATTTGAACCGCGAGAGCGCGATCGTGATCTCTTCGACCATCCCGTCGGCGAAGTATTCCTGCTCCGGATCGCCGCTCATGTTCTGGAAGGGCAAGACCGCAATCGACGGCTTGTCCGGGAGCGCCAGTGCGGGGTTCGCCGAACCTGAGCGTTCGTCGGGGATGGTCGCGGTGCCTGAGGGGTGGCCGGCTTCGCGCACCGCGCCGACGAAGCGAAAGCCCCTGCGGGGCAAGGTCTTGATCAGGCGTTGCACGTCTCCGGTATCGCCGATTGCGGTCCGGGCCACGTTCAGGCGCGTCGTGAGCGCTGCGTCGGACACGCTGCGCCCGCTCCAGATGGCATTGATGAGGTCGTCCTTGCTGACGACACGGTCCCTGTTGCTGATCAAATAGTCGAGGAGGTCGAAGACCTGTGGCGCAATGGAGACGACGTCCGCCCCGTGGCGCAATTCGCGCAGGTCGGTATCGAGTGCATACTCCTCAAACTGATAGCGCAACCCGCCAACCTCTGGTTGGCCTCCGATCGCTGGAGGCGGTCGAACACCGCTTGCACCCCCGAAAAGTAAGCCGCCGGTGAGGAAAATGTAAGCCGGATGTCAAGCGGAGCCGCTCACTGCCGGGCATCGTGATCCTGGGCCGAAATAGGGCCCAAGGAGATACGACGATGAGCGTTACCTATGACACGACGGGGCTGCGAGGTAGCCGGATCCAGACGTACGGTGTCGCCGGGCTGTTCAGGACCTGCTGGAACGCGTTTCAGGAATGGCGCACGCGTCGGGCGTTGCAAGGCGTGCTGCGTGGCCTGAGCGACCAGGAATTGATGGATATCGGAACGACGCGGGGCGAGATCGATTATGTCGCCGCGAACCGCTCGACCGATCCGCGCGGCAATCTATCCGCCCAATGAGTGTCCAATGTCTGCGGCGCGCTACTGCGCGCCGGAGCCGCCCTGCACGATCTTCTCGTTCAGCTTGTGGTCGACGGTCTCGACCGTGCGGTCGATTTCCGGGTTGGGCACGCCGAGCTGATGCGAGATCAGCTTCACCAGGAGGTCGACGCGCTCGATGAAGGGCGCGCCGGCGGCAACCGCGCGTGCCGCCGATGAGGGCTTGAGCAGGCTTTCCGCCGCCTTGGCATATTTTGCGAACGGCACCTGATCCTGCGGATCGGCACCGAGGCGTCGGGCCAGCGCGTCGACGTGGTCGTAGATCGCCTGCGAGCGCTTCAGGTCGCCATGCACGGCGTCGCGGATCGACTGCGGCTCGTGCGGCGTGATGCAGCGATAATTGCCGGTGAGCAGCATCGACCACTTTGCCAGCGGCACGAACAGCGAGTCGAACACCTTGAGCTTCACCGGCACGTCCTGGCCGTCCAGCGTCACCGCGTCGATGTCGGCTTCCAGCTCACGCAGCACCTTGTTGTGCTTCTCGTCCTCGAAGATCGCGGCCTTGAAGTTGGTGGGCAGGCCGACATGGAGCACGTTCGCCGCTTCCTCCGGCGGACGGAAGGCCTGCGGATCGGGCGAGCACAGCGTCACCAGCCCCGGCTTGAAGCGCTCCCACACCTGCGCATTGGTGTAGGCCTCCTCCAGATCCATGTCCTTCAGCGCCGGGATGCGCTTGAGATAGGGCAGCGGCGGCATGTTCATGATCGACAGGCACGGCAGGCCGGCCGCGGCGATCTTGACCATCAGCACACGAACCGTGTGGTTGGTGTATTGCGGCTCCTGCATGGCGAGCGCCACCATGTCGTAGCGGGAGATGTCGACCTCGCCGGGCGTGGTAGCGTCCAGCTTGCCGGGCAGGTTGCGCGAGAAGATCGCCCGGTGCACCGCCTCGTCACGCAGCTTGATGCGCACTTCTGTGCCGTCGCGATTGATGAGCTCGGCGGTCTTGGCCCGGCAGACCAGGGTCACGTTGTGACCCGCCATCAAAAGCTTGGTCCCCAGCAAGGAGCCGTAGGAGGCCCCGAGGATCAGAATGTTGCGCGCCATGCTCTCTCTTTCCCTAGTCGGACGGGATTTGCCCGGGTCGAAAATGAGCGCCGTATCTATCGCAATCGTCGTGGCATTACAAATACAAGAATGTTTCGTATTTGTTCTCTCGGCGCTTCTATTCCGACGCGGCCGGTGAAGCCGTCGGATGGTTACCTCGCGCCGGGCATCGCCAACGCATACTTCGGCTACCAGGTGTGGCTCTTTCCCGGCGAGCAGCGCAGATTTGCGCTGCTCGGAATCCGCGGCCAGATGATCGCGGTGGACCCGGCATCGAAGCTGATCATGGTGCACACCGCGGTGCGTCAGAAGCCGTCGGACCCGGCCTCGTTCTCCGAGCCGCTCGCGCTGTGGTTCGCCGTGCTCGCCCAGCTTGGGAAGTAGGGGCGGCGCGGCGGTATGAGAGGCGCTCAGGAATTCACGTGCACGAAATCGCGTAGCAGCGGATAGATCTCGTTATTCCAGCGCTTGCCCGAGAACACACCGTAATGGCCGACGCCGGCCTGCATGTGGTGCACCCTGCGATAGGCGCGCACGCCGGTGCAGAGGTCCTGGGCTGCGAGGGTCTGGCCGATCGAGCAGATGTCGTCCTTCTCGCCCTCGACCGTCATCAGCCCCATGCGGCTGACGGCGCGCGTGTTCACGGGGCGGCCGCGATGCATCAGCTTGCCCTGCGGCAAAAGATGCTCCTGGAAAACGTCGCGCACCGTCTCGATGTAGAACTCCGCGGGCAGGTCCATCACCGCAAAATATTCGTCGTAGAAATTCTTGATGGTCGCGGCCTTCTCCTTCTCGCCCTTGGCGATGTGGTTGGCGAGATCGAGATGCTGCTTGATGTGCCGCTCGAGGTTCATCGAGACGAAGGCGGTGAGCTGGACGAAGCCCGGATAAACTTTCCGGAACGCGCCGCGGCACTGCACCGGCACGTAGTTGATCAGATTGCGCTCGAACCATTCGATCGGCTTGCTCTTGGCGAAGTCGTTGACCTTGGTCGGCGCTACGCGCGTGTCGATCGGTCCTGCCATCAGCGTCAGCGTGGCGGGGCGCGAGGGATGGTTGTCCTCGCACATGATCGCGGCGGCGGCGAGGGCCGAGACCGACGGCTGGCAGATCGCGACCATGTGCGGCCGCGGACCCAACTGTCCGAGGAAGTCGATCAGGTGCTCGGTATAGTCGTCGAGCCCGAAGCGGCCCTCCTTGCGGGGAATGTCGCGCGGATTGTGCCAGTCGGTGATGTAGACGTCGTGGTCCTGGAGCAGCGTCTTCACCGTGCCGCGCAAGAGCGTCGCGAAATGGCCGGACATCGGCGCCACCAGCAGCATGCGCGGCTGCTCGGCCGCATCGTCCTTTTTGAAATGCAGCAGCGAGCCGAAGGGCGTGGCGTAGGCGATCTCCTCCCGGACGCCGACCTCGCGATTTCCCACCATGACGCTGTCGATGCCATAGGCCGGGCGGTCATAGGTGATGGTGGAGCGCGAGATCAGCTCTAGCGCAGCCGACAGCCGCCCGACGAGAGCATGCGACGTCCCCTGGGGCACCAGATTGAGGTATCTGAGGGCAGACGAAGCCCCCGCCCGCCATGGCTCCGTCAGATCCATGTGGTTCTGAAAGGCCTGATAGTACATCGACATCATTACTGAAACGCCCACCCTGACCCCAGACCATCATGCAATATCGACGCCAGATTCGAGTCAATTCGCCCTGAAAACTGGCATGTCGCTTGCTGTGGAATACGGGGAAGCACGAACTTTGGGCACCGCGCATAACGGGACGGCGGCATCAGGAATTCAGGCGCAAGGGAAAGGCCATATGGCGAAAGCGACACTGACCATCAGCAGCAAGAACTACTCGTCCTGGTCGCTGCGTGGCTGGCTGCTGACGAAGTTTTCCGGGCTCGAATTCGACGAGGTCGTGACCGCGCCGGATGATGCGTCCGCGCGCGCGGAAATCCTCCTGCTGTCGTCCTCGATCCTGGTGCCGTGTCTACGGCACGACGGCGCGATCGTGTGGGATACGCTGGCGATCGCCGAATATCTCAACGAGGTGATGCCGGACGCTGGGCTATTGCCGGCCGATCGTATCCAGCGCGCCCATTGCCGTTCGATCTGCGGCGAAATCCATTCCGGCTTCACCACGCTGCGCGCCTCGCTGCCGGTCAACCTCAAGGGATACTTCCCCGGCTTCAAGATCTGGTCGCGCGCCCAGGCCGACATCGACCGGGTCTGGGCCATCTGGCGCGACTGTCTGGAAAAATCCGGCGGGCCCTTCCTGTTCGGCGCGGGGCGGACCATGGCGGATGCGATGTACGCGCCCGTCGTCACGCGCTTCGTGACCTATGACGTGAAGCTGGAGCCGCGGCTGAAGGCCTATGCCGATACCATCATGGGCATGGCCGAGATGCGAGAATGGATCGAGGCGGCCAAGGCGGAGCCGGCCGAGATCGAGGAGCTCGAGGTCGAATATTAGGCAGCGCTCGCGCGGGCCTGCCCGTTTCAGCGGCGAGGCCTACGAGCAGCATTTGCCCAAGTTGCGGCCAGTCATAACACGAGAGCTGTGATCGCCGCCGTCGGCACCGCGGCGATGATGCATCGCGCCATGACAGGATTTCTATGACACGCCAGCGGCTTCGCCGCGCACCTCGCGTGCGTTCGCTGCGTTGCAGCGCCAATGGCGCGATTCTCGCATAGCACAATTGGCTGCGAACGCGACCGACGGACGCTGCCGAAAGTTTGGACGCCGACGCTCGCGGATCGCTGGAAGCTTAAGGAGTGGAGGCCGTCATGAACCAGCACACTGACGTCAAGAAGTTCTCCCACGTCAAACCCGGCGACACCGACTACAGGGGCGGGGGACTGCGCGACTTTTTCCTCTATCGCGATCTCGGCATTGCCGATGCCACCGGCGGGCAGGTGATCTGCCATCTCGTCAAGGCCAATCCCGACTGTCCGCCCGAGGACGGCACCGGCTGGCATCGCCATGATTGCGAATTCCAGATCGTGGTGATGCTGAAGGGCTGGGCGCGCTTCATGTACGAGGACAAGCCGACGCTGGTGAAGGCCGGCGACGTCGTGCACCAGCGGCCGGGCATCGTGCACTACCTCTACGACTACTCGCCCGACATGGAATACATGGAGATCGTCAGCCCCGCCGACTTCAAGACCGTCGACATGCCGCCCGCCACCGACAAGGTGCCGCCGGTGACGCCGTGGTCGTGAGGGAGGGGCAATCGATGTCGTCCCCGGAAGAATTAACTTTTGTCATCGGCCGCGGGCTGCGCCTGCTCACCCTGTTCCTTGATATGGTACGCGCAATACGCGCGACGCCGATATCTAGCCGTGAACAGGTGAGTACGGGCCGTCACCGCTGATTCGGACGCGGTTCGTTCCAGCCGCGTTCCGAATCTTAAGAGCGCGTTTGCCTCCGTCGCATTTTGAGACAGGATGCGTGTCCCTTCAGGCCACGCCCTGCTTCACACGCGGCAGCCGCCAGCCGATCACGGTCGCTTCGACCGCGATGCCTGCCTCGCTGTTCTGCCAGCGCCCTGCGACATAGCGGCAGGCGAACGGCAGTTGATATGTTCCGCTGTGATCCTCGCAAAGCACCTCGACCGGCAGGCCAGGCGGCGGCTCTCCTTCGCCATTGAATTCCGCCAGACGTCTTTCGCGCGTCGCCATTCCAAAAGTCTCCCCTAAAAAATCGCGGCGAGTGCCCAGTTCTCCGCGTCAAGTCTCAGGTCATCGTTATTGTTCCCGTCCCGGGGAACACACCAACCACATCGCGAGAATGCGGTGCCAGTATGGTATCGTCGGTGCGACGCGCGACATCAGCGCAATTTGCCGTGATCGATTCTCGAGGGAACTGCATGCCGGGACGGACCATTGCCGCCATTTGTTTCACGACTTTTCTGATTGGAACATTTTCAACCGCCCCGCTGCGCGCGCAGGACGTTCCCGGCATCGAGATCTGCACCGTCGAGAAGACCTGGGAGCGGCGCACGAGCTGCCTGCAGAGCAATGTCGACTTCCTCCAGAAGACGATCACCAAGCTCAACCTCGACCATCAGCAGAAGATCGATGCCGCCAATCGCCAGATTGACGCGTTGAAGGCGGCCGTGGCCGGATTGCAGAAGGTGGTCACCGATCTCCAGACCGCGCAGGCGAAGACGGCGGAAGATCTGAAGAAGAAGGCCGACGCACCGCCGGCCAAGGATGCGCAACCGGCGGCGAAGGAAGGAACGAAATAGCCGCGCCGGCGTACCGCGATCACGCGATGCGATAACGCTCCATGACGTTCCGATCCGGCTCGTAGCCGAGCCCCGGGCCTGTCGGCACGGCGACGTGGCCGGTCGCATCGACATCGGCACGGCCGCCCCACAGGCAAGCTTCGCGCTTGAGATAGAACATCTCGACCAGTCCCTCCTTGCGCAGCGCCAATAGATGCAGTGTGGCGAGCAGCCCCGGACCGAAATAGGGCGAATGAGGAACGATGTTGACGCCGAGCTCGTCGGCAATCGTCACGACCTTCAGGAATTCCGTGATACCGCCGACCTTGATGACCGACGGCTGCGCATGGCTCACCGCACCCGCGGTCAACATCTGGCGGAACTGATAGGCCGTGCAGGCATTCTCGCCGGCAGCGATGTCCAGGCCGCCCCTGGTCCGCACGTCGGCGAGCGTTGCGAAATCTTCCGGAGGCCACACCGGTTCTTCCAGAAACATCGGCTGCGCGTCACGGCATTCCGCAGCGAACGCGATTGCCTGCGCGCCGCTGAGCGGACAGTTCATGTCGACCATCAGCGGAATGCCGGGACCGATCGCCTCGCGTGCCGCAAACACCGCGGCGGATGTAGTCTCGTGCAGCTTGATCGCGCCATAGCCAAGGCCGAGCGCCTTCTTGCATTCGGCGGCGATGTTTTCGGGGGAGCCGATGCGCAGCAGGCTCGCATAGGCGGGAATAGCGGCGCGTCGGGCTTTTCCGATCAGGCGATGCACCGGCAGGCCCGCGATCTTCGCGGCCAAATCCCAGAGTGCGATGTCCAGTCCGGAGATCGCGAACATCGTGATGCCGTAGCGGCCGAACAGGTGCAGGTTGCGCTGGATCTGCTCCATGACGGCTGGAATGCCCGCTGCATCCGGAACCTCGAGCCCGCGTGCCTGCGGCGCGATCATCTCCTCGACGGCCGTGCGGGTGGTGCGAGGAGAGACATAGGCGAAGGCATCGCCCCAGCCGGTAAGCCCGGCGTCGGTCGAAACCTCGACCAGCACCATGTCGAGGGCCGTGATGGCCGCTGCGCCCTGGCGGAAGCTGGCAACGCCGGCGTCATAGGGGATGCTGATATGATGCGCCCGGACATCGGTGATTTTCATGGCGTGGGTTCCTCCGTGCTTTCTTCCGAGCGGTTCGAGGTCCATCCGGCAGTCTAGGCCGGAAGGCCGCGGCGTTGCCAGTGGCGGTTCCTCCGCTATCCTTTGCGTGTGACCGCAACGCCGATCAAGCGAAGCCTGGGCCAAGCGTCCATCCTGGCCGCGCTTCGACATGAGAGCTTTGTCATGAATCCGGCCCAGAAGGCGCTCTGGTATATCGAAAGCCATCTCGCCGAGCCGATGACGCTCGACGAGATCGCCGAGATCGGCGGCGTCTCGCGCTTCCACATGGTGCGCGCTTTCGCCGCGGCGACCGGACTTCCTGTCATGCGCTACCTGCGCGCGCGTCGCCTCACCGAGTCCGCGCGTGCGCTCGCAGCCGGCGCGCCCGACATCCTCACGCTGGCGCTGGATGCGGACTATGGCTCCCACGAAGCATTCACCCGCGCGTTCCGCGACCATTTTGGCATGACGCCGGAAGCGGTGAGGGCGGCGACGTGCGCCAGCAAACTCAACCTTCAGGAGCCGATCCTCATGGACTCCACGATGACAGACAATCTTGCCGCACCGCGTTTCGAGACTGCCAAGGCCCTTCTCGTCGCAGGCATCGGCGAGCGCATCTCCTGCGACAACGGCGCCGTCATTCCGGGCCTGTGGCACCGCTTCCACCAGGAAGTTGCCGACATTCCCGCGCGCGTCGGAGGCGTCGCCTACGGCGTCTGCTGCAACGGCGACGATGCCGGTAATTTCGACTACATCGCAGGCGTCGAGGTTGCTGACTATTCCGACCTGCCGCGCCGCTTCGCCCGCATCCGCATCCCCGAGCAGCGCTACGCGGTGTTCACCCACCGCGACCACGTCGCCTCGATCCGCCGTACCGTCAACACGATCTGGAATCACTGGCTACCGGCGTCCGGCCTCAAGGCAGCGGACGCGCCCAACTTCGAGCGCTACGACGAGAATTTCGATCCCCGGACCGGCAATGGCGGTTTTGAGATCTGGGTGCCGGTGAAGGAGTAGCCGCGCAACGCAGCAATGCGCCCGTTTGCTTGGCAAGCGGGACCTACTTTGCCATAACCACACGCAAATCTTGCGTGCGGGGCCGGCGCCGGACTTCCCGTGCAAGGCATAACAAGCAGCCGGGAGGTCCAAGACATGTCCAACGTTCGCGTTCTCGCCACTGACCTCGAGTTTCCCGAAGGCCCCGTGGTGATGCCGGACGGCTCGGTCGTGCTGGTGGAAATCCGCGGCCAGCGCCTCACGCGGGTCTATCCCGACGGCCGCAAGGAAATCGTGGCCAAGGTCCCGGGCGGTCCGAACGGCGCGGCGCTCGGCCCCGACGGCAAGATGTATGTCTGCAACAATGGCGGCTTCTCCTGGATCCCGACCGGCAAGATGATCATGCCGGGGCCGCAGCCGGACGACTATCTCGGCGGCTCGATTCAGCGCGTCGATTTGCAATCGGGCAAGTTAGAGACCGTCGTCAGCAAATGCGGCGAGCATGCGCTGCGCGGACCGAACGACCTGGTGTTCGACAAGCACGGCGGCCTCTGGTTCTCCGAGCTCGGCAAGCGCCGCGCCCGCGAGATGGACGTCGGCGGTATCTACTATGTGAAGCCGGGCATGAAGGAGATCGTCGAGATCGTGCACGGCGTGCTGCCGGCGAACGGCATTGGCCTGTCGCCGGACGAGTCCACCGTCTATATCGGCGAGACGCCGACCGCGCGGCTGTGGGCCTACGAGCTCTCCGCGCCCGGCACGCTGAAGCCGCGCGAGGTGATCTATCGTGGCGAACGCGGAAAGCCGATCGCGGGCCTCGGCGGCTACCAGATGTTCGACTCACTCGCGGTCGAGGCAGGCGGCAATGTCTGCGTCGCGACCCTCGTCACCGGCTGCATCTCGGTGATCGCGCCTGACGGCAGACTGGTGGAGCAGGTGCCGACCGGCGACCGCGTCACCACCAACATTGCCTTCGGCGGCCCCGAGCTGAAGACTGCCTACATCACACTGTCGGGTAAGGGCGAGCTGATCGCCATGGACTGGCCGCGCAGCGGATTGCCGTTGAACTTCTTGAACAAGTGAGACAAGCCGTCATTGCGAGCGAAGCGAAGCAATCCAGGAATGCGTCCGCGGAAATAGTCTGGATTGCTTCGCTTCGCTCGCAAAGACGCAAGGAGAGACTTCAAAATGCCCTGGCCTGATCCAGTCACCCTGCGTGGAGGACATGCGCGTCTCGAGCCGCTGTCGCATCAGCACTTGGACGGGCTGACGGACGCCGTGAAGGACGGCGAGCTGCACAAGCTCTGGTACACCGCCATCCCGACGGCCGAAAACATGACGAAGGAGATCGACCGCCGCCTCGGCCTGCAGAAGTCGGGTTCGATGCTGCCCTTCACCGTGTTCGACGCCGACGGCCAGATCGCCGGCATGACCACTTACATGAACATCGACGCCGGCAACCGCCGCGTCGAGATCGGCTCGACCTGGTATGCGAAGCGAGTGCAGCGCTCGCCGCTCAACACGCAGTGCAAGCTGCTCTTGCTCACGCACGCTTTCGAGACGCTGAACTGCATCGCCGTCGAATTCCGCACCCATTTCTTCAACCATCAGAGCCGCCGCGCGATCGAGCGGTTAGGGGCGAAGCAGGACGGCGTTTTGCGCAGCCACCAGGTCGCGCCGAATGGCACGCTGCGTGATACCGTCGTCTACAGCATCACCGCGGCCGAATGGCCGACGGTGAAGGCGCATTTGACCTATCAGCTCAACGACAAGCCGCGCTGAGGGGGCTCGAGGCAAGATGGATAGATTTGACTACGTGATCGTCGGCGCCGGCTCGGCCGGCTGCGTGCTGACCTACCGGCTGAGCGAGGACCCGAATACGAGCGTCTGCGTGCTGGAAGCCGGCCCTAGCGACTGGCATCCCTACATCCATCTGCCGGCGGGGTTCATCAAGACCTTCCACATGAAGAGCATCAACTGGGCCTACCAGCAGGAGGTCGGGCCCTGGACCGGCGGACGCAGCATCTACGCGCCACGCGGCAAGACGCTCGGCGGATCGTCCTCGATCAACGGCCACATCTACAATCGCGGCCAGAACCTCGACTTCGACACCTGGGCGCAGATGGGCAATCGCGGCTGGAGCTATGCCGACGTGTTGCCCTACTTCAAGCGGTTGGAGAAGCGGGTCGGTGAGGGCGAGGACACCTATCGCGGTCGCGACGGCAACCTCACCGTCACCACCATGGATTGGCGCGATCCGCTCTGCGAAGCCTTCATGGAAGGCGCGGTCTCGCTCGGCATTCCCCGCAACCCCGATTACAACGGCGCGAAGCAGGAGGGCGTCTCCTACTGCCAGCGCACCATCGAGAACGGCCTGCGCGTGTCGGGCTCGACCGCGTTCCTCAGACCAGCGATGAAGCGGCCGAACCTGCATGTGCAGACGCATGCGCATGCGACCGAGATCATCTTCGAGGGCAAGCGTGCCGTCGGCGTGCGCTACATGAAGGGCGGCCGCAACGGCACGCCGGTGGAGGTCCGCGCCAACAAGGAAGTGATTTTGGCGGGCGGCACCTATAATTCGCCGCAGCTCCTGCAGCTTTCAGGCGTGGGCTCCCCGGACCTGCTCCAGACCCACGGCATCGCGGTGCGTCACGCGCTCCCCGTGGGCGAGGGCCTTCAGGACCACTACGCGCCGCGCACCGTGGGGCGGGTGAAGAACATCAAGACCATCAACGAGCTCAGGCGCGGCTTCTCGCTCTGGATCGAGGCGCTGAAATGGGCCACGCAGCGGCGCGGCCTGCTGTCGCTGTCGCCGACCATGGTCTATTGCTTCTGGTATTCCGGCGAGAGCCCCGACCGCTCCGACCTGCAGCTCACCTTCACGCCGGCCAGCTACAAGGAAGGCGTGCAGGGCCAGCTCGAGGACCAGCCCGGCATGACGGTTGCCTCCTGGCAGCAGCGCCCCGAAAGCCGCGGCTATGTCCGCATCCGCTCCAAGGATCCGTTCGCGCCGCCGATCATCCAGACCAACTATCTCGACGCCGAGCTCGACCGCCGCGTCGTCGTCGGCGGCATGAAGCTCGCGCGACGCCTGCTCAAGTCCGCGCCGCTGTCGCCTTACTACGCCTACGAGGACTTCCCCGGCCCCGACGTCAACACCGACGACGAATTTTTGAAGGCCGTCACCGAGCGCGGCACCACGACCTTCCACCCGGGGTGCACCTGCCGCATGGGCCCGGTGGAATCCACCTGGGCGGTCGTGGACGACCAGCTTCGTGTCCATGGGATGGAAGGTTTGCGCGTCGTCGACGCCTCCGTCATGCCGCGCATGATCTCGGCGAACCTGAACGCATCAGCGATGATGATCGCGGATCGCGCGTCGGATTTGATCCGCGGCAAGAAGCCGATGGAAGCGGCGAATGTGCCGGAAAGCGCGGTGGCATGAGCGCTTCTTCGTAGGGTGGGTTAGCCCCGCGGCTGCGCGAAGCGCAGTCCGCTCGGCGTAACCCACCTCTTTGCTCTCCGCTTCTCGCAGAATTGGTGGGTTACGCTGACGCTAACCCACCCTACGATTCCTTACGGGATCATCGTCATCGGATCGAACTTGGTCTTGATGTCGTCGAGAACGGGCTCCGCCGTCTTGCCGGTCATCCCGGTCATGAGCTGCGGGAAGTACACGCCATAGGTATGGGCCGTCTTGCCCGTCTTTTCGTTCACGGTGTCGCTCTCACCGTGAACTACGTCCAGCATACATGGACCAACGGCCTCTTTACCCGCCGATTTGAACTTGTAGCTATAGGTCGTGGTCGAGACGTCCGTGCTGCCATCCCCATAGACGGTCGAATGCGTGATGCTGTATTTGAGATCCGATCGACGATCGAACAGCCTTGGCATGCCTTCGACGGTGTACTTGATCTTTGAGGATTTGAACTTGCCGGCGTAGGCCGATGTGGTCTCGCCTGTGGCCAGGATGCCCGCAACGAAAACCCCCTTGGCGACAAACTTGCCGTCCAGGGTCTTGATCCAGACGACGGAATTCCCTGATTGGTCCCTGTAGACATGAGCGACGGACGAGTTGTCGCCGTCGTGATAGGTCAATTCCACCGGCGCCATCGTGTTCGCGATGGCGTCGCAGTCGACGGGCTCTGCGGCAGCAGCTGCGCTTGTCAGCAACGCCAGAGGCAAGACCACAAAACGCATCGTTGATCTCTCGAAATGAAAACAGGCAAGTCCTATCGATTTGCATTCGCTGACGTCAACGGTTCAGCCTTATCTGAGCCGATCGAGCTCGTCCGCTGCATCCGGCCCGGCCTGGTGATCGCCGGGTTTGCTGACCTTGTCGAACACATCCAGCCGCCCAAGCGCGGCGTAGCCCTTGTAGATGTCGTCGAACACGGCCTTGCCGTCCCGCACATGCCGCTCCCAGGCTGGCGCATCGACGGCCGCGTCCAGGAAGTGCGAATGATCATCCGCGCCGAGACCCATGACGGCAACCGTGCGGTCACCATTGGCCCAGAGATGGTTGTGCACCAGGGCAAATCCCGACTCGCGATCTCGCATGTAGCCGGCGAGGCCGCGTGCGACGACAAAGAAGAGCACGAGGTCGTTGAGGTTCTCGGAGAAGGTCAGCGTTCCGAAGGTGAAGCGCTGGGTGGCTTCGTCGTATGTGCAGCGGCCGAGCGCAGGTGCTTCGGAAAACGCCAGCACTTTTCGCACCGTGTGCCGATAGGAGGCGCCGAGCCATTCATCGACCCGGGCGAGCAGGTTTGGAAGATCGGCAGTCCAGGAAAAGCCGTACCATTGGCCACCGATCCGGGGCCAGTCCTTCCATTGCGCCGCCGACCTCGGCCGCGCGTCGAGATAACGGATCAGCGCGCCCCGCTCGATCGTCACCTGCGCAAGCGCTGCGAACGGCTCAGACATCGGCTCCCTCGGATGGCGGCCGCTCGTACAGGGATCAGCCGGCTCTGCGGTAGTCGCGGGCGCCAGCGCATCGGTTCATGCATCTGTTGTTCGAAGTGCAAGCTAGGAGCTCCGTCGTCACGCCTTGCTCCGTCATTGCGAGCGCAGCGAAGCAATCCAGAATCTCACCCGGGCAACAGTCTGGATTGCTTCGCTGCGCTCGCAATGACGGGTGGAGAGAGCAGGCAATGCTCTCGTGCCCCGGATGCAGCGCAGCGCTCCTTCAGCGGTGCGCTGCCGAGCCGGGGCCCATGTTGCAGCGATGCAATGTGTGGCCTCTGGGTCCCGGCTCTGCGCAGCAACGCTATGCGTTGCTGGGCGTCCGGGACACGAGAGCCTCAGACTTCCCTCCGGCTCAAAAACGCCAGCCGTTCGAACAGATGCACGTCCTGCTCGTTCTTCAGGAGCGCACCGTGCAGCGGCGGGATCAGCTTGCGCGGGTCGCGCTCGCGCAGTTGCTCCGGGGTCATCTCCTCGTTGAGGAGGAGCTTCAGCCAGTCGAGCAGTTCGGAGGTGGACGGCTTCTTCTTCAGGCCGGGCACCTCGCGCACCTCGAAGAAGATGCGCAGCGCCTCTTCGACCAGGCGCTTCTTGATGCCGGGGAAGTGCACGTCGACGATCCGGCCCATGGTCTCGGCGTCGGGGAACTTGATGTAGTGGAAGAAGCAGCGGCGCAGGAAGGCGTCCGGCAGCTCCTTCTCGTTGTTGGAGGTGATCATCATGATCGGGCGCTGCTTCGCCTTGATGGTCTCACCGGTCTCGTAGACATGGAATTCCATGCGGTCGAGCTCGAGCAACAGGTCGTTCGGGAATTCGATGTCGGCCTTGTCGATCTCGTCGATCAGCAGCACCGGGCGCTGCTCGGCGGTGAAGGCGTCCCACAGCTTGCCGCGCTTGATGTAGTTCTTGATGTCGGACACCCGCGCATCGCCGAGCTGGCTGTCGCGCAGACGCGACACGGCGTCATATTCGTAGAGGCCCTGCTGCGCCTTGGTGGTGGACTTGATGTGCCAGGTCAGCAGCGGCGCGTTCAGTGCCTTGGCCACTTCCTCCGCCAGCACCGTCTTGCCCGTGCCGGGCTCGCCCTTCACCAGGAGCGGGCGCTCGAGCACGATCGAGGCATTGACGGCGACCTTGAGGTCGTCGGTCGCAACATAGTCCTTGGTGCCGGTAAACTTCATCGCACGTCCTTGTTGGTCATCTTGCTTGTTTTTTCCTTGGGCGAGGCGAAGCGCGCCTCAGCCGAAACATGGAAACGGCCGCTCAAGCTGCGGCCGTCATGGATCAGGTCCAGGCTGTTAGGCCCGTTTTATCAGCGAAAGCACGACCAGCACAATGACCGCGCCGATGGTCCCGTTGATGATGTCACGGAACGTGCCGCTGCCGAGGCTGATGCCCAGTTGCGGCAACAGCCAGCTCGCGACCAGCGCGCCGATGATGCCGATCACGATGTTGCCGATCAGGCCAAATCCCGCGCCGCGGACAATTTGGCCGGCAAGCCAGCCAGCGATCGCGCCGATAACGAGTGCTGCAATAATCCCCATGGAAACCCCCTCCAGAAACGGTACAGGCGGGCGCAATTCTAGAGGAAAAACCCTCCCGGTCTAGGCCTCGGCCGGGCCCTCCGGCCCTTGACGAAGGCCACCCGAAAGGCAATCTGTCACCCATGTTCCTGCAATTCTTCACCTCATTGCGCGATGCGCAGGTCCCCGTGACGCTGCGCGAATACCTCACGCTGATGGAGGCGCTCGACGCCGACCTCGCGGACTACACGGTCGAGAATTTCTACTATCTGTCGCGCGCCTCGCTCGTGAAGGACGAGCGCAACCTCGACAAGTTCGACCGTGTCTTCGGCACCGTGTTCAAGGGGCTGGAAAGCCTGCTCGACGCCATGGAGAAGGCGGAAATTCCGGCGGAGTGGCTGAAGAAGCTCGCCGAAAAATACCTCACCGAGGAGGAGAAGAAGCAGATCGAGGCCATGGGCTGGGACAAGCTCATGGAGACCTTGAAGAAGCGTCTCGAGGAGCAGAAGGGCCGGCACCAGGGCGGCAGCAAGTGGATCGGCACGGCGGGCACGTCGCCGTTCGGCGCCCATGGCTACAATCCCGAAGGCGTGCGCATCGGCCAGGAGAAGAACCGCAACAACCGCGCCGTGAAGGTGTGGGACAAGCGCGAGTTCAAGGACCTCGACGGCAATGTCGAGCTTGGCATCCGCAACATCAAGGTGGCGCTGCGGCGCCTGCGTAAATTCGCCCGCACCGGCGCGCCGGACGAGCTCGATCTCGACAATACGATCCGCGAGACCGCCAACCACGGCTATCTCGACGTGGTCATGCGCCCCGAGCGGCGCAACGCGGTCAAGCTCTTGGTGTTCTTCGACATCGGCGGCTCGATGGATTCGCATATCGAGCAGGTCGAGGAGCTGTTCTCGGCGGCGAAGAGCGAATTCAAGCACATGGAATATTTCTACTTCCACAATTGCCTTTACGAGGGCGTGTGGAAGCAGAACAAGCGGCGCTTCACCGACCGCACGCCGACCTGGGACGTGCTGCATAAATATCCACACGACTACAAGGTCGTGTTCGTCGGTGACGCCTCGATGAGCCCTTACGAGATCATGGTGCCGGGTGGCTCGGTCGAGCATGTCAACGAGGAGCCGGGCTCGGTCTGGCTCGATCGCATCATTCGCACCTATCCGCATTCGGTGTGGCTCAATCCGGTGCAGCAGAAGCACTGGGATTATTCGGAATCGACCACCATCATCCGCCGCATCTTTGCCAACCGCATGTTCCCGATCACCATCGAGGGGCTGGAAGGCGCGATGAAGGAATTGACGCACTAGCACCCCCACGTCGTCATTCCGGGGCGCGACGAAGTCGCGAACCGGGAATCTCGGGATGGCGTGTGAGGATCGAGATTCCGGGCTCGATGCTGCGCATCGCCCCGGAATGACGAAAGAGAAGGGAGAAACAACATGCCCCAAAACATCACCCGCGGCATCAAGGCGCTGATCGACGAGGCCAACGCCGAGATCGAAACCCTGTCCGCTTCGCAGGCCATCGAGATCGCCAAGAACGGCGACGTCGTCATCGTCGATATCCGCGATCCCAGAGAGATCGAGCGAGACGGCCGCATCCCCGGCGCGTTTGCCTGCACGCGCGGCATGCTCGAATTCTGGATCGATCCGCAGAGCCCCTACGCAAAGCCGATCTTCCAGGAAGACAAGAAGTTCGTCTTCCACTGCGCCGGTGGCCTGCGCTCCGCGCTCGCTGCCAAGACCGCGCAGGACATGGGCCTGAAGCCCGTTGCCCACATCGCCGGCGGCTACGCCGCCTGGCGCGATGCCGGCGGCGCGACCGAGAAATGGGAGCCGAAGACGAAGGGGTGAGTTGGGCGCCCTGCGTACCACACGCTCCGTCATGCCCGGGCTTGTCCCGGGCATCCACGTCGAGCCGCATCGGCGGAGGCGCGTGGATGGCCGGGACAAGCCCGGCCATGACGACCGTAACAATTGCCGGAGACTGCTTCCATGACTGAGACCCCCACCGATCCTCTCGTCTCCACCGAATGGCTCGCCGCGCATATCAACGACGCCAACGTGAAGGTCGTCGATGCCAGCTTCAAGCTGCCGGGCGTGCTGCCGCTGCCGAAAGATGACTACCTCGCCGCGCATCTGCCGGGCGCGGTGTTCTTCGACGTCGATGCGGTCTCTGATCACACCAATCCGCTGCCGCATATGTTCCCAAGCGCAGAGCAGTTCGGCCGCGACGTTGGCAATCTCGGCATCGGCAATGCCGACACCGTGGTGCTCTATGATGCCGGCGGCTGGGTCGCGGCTCCGCGCGCCTGGTGGATGTTCTTGTCCTACGGCCACCCTAATGTGCGCATCCTCGACGGCGGCCTGAAGAAGTGGCGCGCCGAAGGACGGTCGATCGAGAGCGGTGAGGTCAAGCCAAGGCCTGCGAGCTTCAAGGCGAGCTACGACGCAAAGCGCGTGCGCAGCATCGAGCAGATGATCGCCAACGTCGAAAGCCGTGCCGAGCAGGTCATCGACGCGCGCGCCGCCGAACGTTTTGAGGGGCGCGCGCCGGAGCCGCGGGCGGGTATCCGCTCAGGTCATATCCCCGGCGCCCGCAACGTGCCCTACAATCTGCTGTTCGATGCCGCGACCGGCACGATGAGGCCGCTCGAGGATCTGCGCGCCGCCTTCGCTGGCGCCGGCGTCAAGCTCGATGCGCCGATCGTGACGAGCTGCGGCTCCGGCGTCTCGGCCGGCGTGCTGACGCTAGCGCTTTACCGGTTAGGAGTGACCGACACTGCGCTCTATGACGGCTCGTGGTCGGAATGGGGGCAGGCGAGCGGTCCGCCGATCGCGACGGGACCGGCCTGATCGATCGTCTCAGCGCGCACGCGCGGTGGACGCGGCTGCCATCGGCTGCTGTCGGAACGGATCGAAGGCCTGCTGCTGAACCTGCGCCGGCGGTGGCGGCGGGCTCCGCACGATCCGGCGTTTCTTGGCGCGATGCGCGCGTCGCTTGGTCGCCTTCTGCTCCGTCGCGCCGCTGTCCGCCTTGATATTGGCGACCGATTCCTTCTCCGTCGCAACGGAGGGGGCGTTCAGCGCGGCCATCCTGGCGACGGCCAGGTCGGACTCGGACAGGGTGCTCGCGGGCGCCTCGGTCGGGGCGGGCTCGCTCGTTGCGGCCGGCGCGGAAGCGTGGGTCGTCTCGGCGGCGACCTTGCTCTCAGAAACTTTGGCTTCAGAGACCTTGGGTTCAGAGACCTTGGGTTCAGAGATTTGGGGTTCGGAGATCTGCCCGGTCGTCTCCGCCGCAGCCGGCGTGGCCGGCACATCAGCCGGACTGGACGCGGTTGCTTCCGGCGGAGCGGGCTCGCTCGCTCGCGCCTCACCCGCGGGGGCGTCCGCCTCAAGTGCAAGCGCGGCTGTCTGCTCGGAGGCTGCGTCGGTCACGGGCATCGCGATGGTCGGGATCTGGTCCCGCACCGTGGGCTCGGCCTCCGAGGCCATCGGCTCGACGCGCAGAGCCGCCAGCACAGGCCGGACCGGCTCGGGGGCTTGCGCGAACACCTGCTCCTGAGGGCCGGAGCGCCAGGAGGGACTGCTGACGAACTGCTCATGGGTCGCCCGCAACAGCGCGGCTGCGCCGAGGGCGAACACCAGGAGCGAGGTTGAGATCAGGATCGCCGCAAACAGGAAGCGAACGCCGGGAAGCATCTTGTGGCGCGAATTTCCGCCTTGGCAGGTGCCTGCCGAAGGCCCTTGAGCCATCTGAACGCGGTGACGGTACTGGTTGCCGCATTCGCCGCACAGAAAAGAAGCTCAAAGCGGCGGCGAATCAGGCCGATTCGAGAATACCGCAACGCTCTCGCACGCGTTCCGTAAAAATCGGGGTGTTGGTGACAGCCGATATCAGGCAGAATGCGATTTCCGCTCCGTGATGCTCCGGAGCAACGGTGATCGGCGGATCACAAATCGGCAAATCGGGCGCAAATGGGCCTGAATTGTCTTGAATGCGCCGTGATCTTCGGTCATTTGCCGTTAACGGTCCGGTCGTGCCTGGGGTCTATACAAGAGCGATGATGATCAAGCATTTTCTGACGATTTGCACTGCCGCGACAGCCGCTGCGGCGGGAACCTCGCTCGTGCAGGCTCAGCAGAGCTACCAGGTGCAGCAGGCGCCGGGCTATTCGACGCAATATCCGCAGCAGCAGGGCTATCCGTCCGAATATCGTCCCGGCGATCGCGTGCCGAACTTTGACGCGTTTGACGACGATGACGACGCGATGCCGCCGCCGCAGCAGCCGCGCAATTCCGCCGGGCTGCCGCCGCCCGGCCCAAGCGGCCCCATCATGTCGCCCGACGATCCGCGCTACGGCCGTCCGGCCGGCGCGCCGGTGTACTCCAACGCGCCGCAGGGCCCGGTGGTGTCGCCGGATGATCCCCGTTATGGCCGCCCCGCGGGCGCGCCGGTCTATTCCAATGCGCCGCAGGGTCCCGTGATGTCGCCGGACGACCCGCGCTATGGTCGTCCCGCCGGTCCGCCGGCGGTGATCTATGCCGACCGTCCGCCGCAGCAGGGCGTCAATGACGGCCTGCGTCCGCCGGAGGCGGTTGGCGGTCCGACCGCAACCGGCGCGGTGCCGCAGCAGCAACAGCCCGCTATCGGCGCCGACGGCAAGCCGATGTCGATCGCGGCGCTTCCGCCCGAGGAGCAGCCCGACGCAGCCCCCGTGCAGTTGTCGCCGAACCTCCGCCGTCAGGAGGTCGCGTTCCAGACCAAGGAGCCCGCCGGCACGCTCGTGGTCGATACGCCCAACACCTATCTCTATTACGTGCTCGGAGGCGGCCGCGCGATCCGCTACGGCGTGCGCGTCGGCCGCGACGGTTTCACCTGGACCGGCGTGCAGAAGATCACCCGCAAGGCGGAGTGGCCGGATTGGCATCCGCCGACGGAAATGATCGAGCGCCAGCCCTATCTGCCGCGGTTCATGGCCGGCGGCCCCGGCAATCCGCTCGGCGCCCGCGCGATGTATCTCGGCTCGACCGTCTACCGCATCCACGGCACCAACCAGCCCTCGACGATCGGCAAGTTCGTCTCCTCCGGCTGTATCGGCATGCTGAACGAAGACGTCTCGGACCTGTTCGACCGCGTCAAGGTCGGCACCCGCGTGGTCGTGATGCCGGGCGGCCCGCCGCCGGGAACGGCGACGGCATCTGCCGCGCCGACGCCCGGTGGACCCGCTACCGCGCAGATGGCGCCTCCGGTCCCCGGCATGCAGCCCACGGTCGTTCCGCCACTGCCTGCGCCGGTGACGGTGCGCTAGGTCTCCTGTCTGGATACGGAGCGGTGTCCTGACCTGCTACGATAGGGCAGACCCAGGTGGCCGCAAATGGGATCACGCACCACGCCGCAAGGTCAAACGGCTCACCTTCGAACCAGGCCGCGAGAATATTGGTGGGCTGAAATGATCGCGTGGTTCGGTACGTGAAACGGACATCCCGCGCGCTATTGGCGGTTTTGTTTTCGCTGACGCCGTTAGCCTTTGCCCAGGATCTTGCATTCTCTTTGATGTTTGCAGGTTTTCCCGATAGCCATATTACCGAGTATGATACGGCGGTTGAACTTCCTCGACGGGTTTTGATCTGGGTAAGCTTCGCGGTAGCGCTCTATCTCATCTACCGCGCATTCCGTGCAAATGACCGGAGAGGCGTTGTCCATCTCGGGGTGATTCTGCTGTCGTACGTTTTGTTGTTCGTGTCGGCCAAACACGCTGTCGATTTCTATCTCAAGGACTATCTGCAACTCGACTTCGGGCAGGGCGGGTGACGGAATAGAAGAATACGTGGTTCTGTGAACCCGCCGGTGGTTGCCCATAACGCTCAGGCCAGCCGGCGCGGCGGCTCGCCCTTGAACCAGGCGTCGATCGTGTCGACCATCTGACCGTAATGGGTGCGTAGGCCATCCTCGGTGGCGTAGCCGAGATGCGGCGTCAGCACGAGATTGTCGAGCTTGCGGAACGGATGGTCCGTCGGCAGCGGCTCAATCGAGAACACGTCGATGCCGGCGCCCGCGATCTTGCGCTGCTGCAGGGCGGCAAGCAGCGCCGCTTCGTCGACGATCGGCGCGCGCGCGGTGTTGACGAGATAGCCCGTAGGCTTCATGCGGGCGATATCGGCCGCACTCACGAGCCCGCGCGAGCGCTCGCTCAGCACCACATGGATGGTGACGATGTCGGCCTTGGCAAACAGCTCTTCCTTGCTCGCATAGGTGACGCCGGCCTCATTGCATTTCTCGGCTGTGAGGTTCGGGCTCCAGGCGATCACGTTCATGCCGAACGTCTTCGCGATGCCTGCGACCTTGCTGCCGAGCTTGCCGAGTCCGACGATGCCGAGCGTGCGGCCTTCGATCTCGATGCCGGCAAAGGTCTGCCAGGGCTCGCCCGCATGCATGCGCGCGTTCTCGCGGCCGATGCCGCGGGTCAGTTCCAGAATCAGGCCCATGGTCAGGCCTGCCGTTGGATCGCGGCCATATTGCGTGCCGCAGATGACGACGCTGCGCGCTTTCGCGGCCTCCATGTCGATCGACGCGTTGCGCATGCCCGACGTCAGCAGCAGTTTCAACTTCGGCAGCGCTGCAAACAGGCTTTTTGGGAACGCGGTGCGCTCGCGCATGGCGCAGACGATCTCGAAGTCGGCGAGCGCGCTGGCCGCTGCCTGCTCGGAGGCGAAGGGATGGCTGAACACCGTCACGTCGACGCGGTCCGATATTTTCGACCAGTCGGCGACGTTGAGGGCGATGTTGAAATAGTCGTCGAGAATTGCACAGCGCAGCCGCGTCATCGGAAGGCGTCCATTCATGGCGAGAGGTGACGGCGCGAAGCCATCGTCGGAACCGGACCATGGTTGCGCGTAATCGGTGGCCCGCGCAAGCGGCCGCCATCTTCAAAACTTCGCCAGAGGAAGAAGCGTCAGAGGTCGCGGGGTTTGAGCCGGAACGGGGCGTCCATGCCGTGCTTGGCGCGCCAGGCGGGGCCGGGACCGCGCATGTAGTGCAGTTCCGGGCGGTAGGGATTGAAGGCCGTGGCGAAGAACCGAGCCCAAAACTCCTTCAGCTCGGTGAAGAAGCCTGCGTGGCCGGCTTCTGCCGGGGCGGCGATGCTGGTGGTTTCGATCATAGCCATGTTGGCCTCGCTGTTCTCCCCCGCCGGCTTCTGTCGGCGGGGTGGCGCTTTTTTCCGCGCCACGACGAGCTTTCGCCTGCTTTATTAAAAAATGGTTTCAATTGTCCGGATCGGTGGCTGGATGGTGTCCGTTCCGTATTCATCCGTGGTGAACGGAGGGAAAACGTTGCCCTTTGGGACCGGGGTCGCTACATCGGCGGCAAGCAAATTTCCTCAAATCGAAGGTTTTACGGGACCGATGGCGCGCCAGTTCGTCTACTTCATGCAAGGCCTGACCAAGAGCTACCCGACCCGCAAGGTGCTCGATAACGTCCATTTGAGCTTCTACCCGGACGCCAAGATCGGCGTGCTCGGCGTCAACGGCTCGGGCAAGTCGACGCTGCTCAAGATCATGGCAGGGCTCGACAAGGAGTATACCGGCGAGGCCTGGGTCGCCGAGGGTGCCCGCGTCGGCTATCTCGAGCAGGAGCCGCAGCTCGACCCCGCGCTCAGCGTGCGCGAGAACGTCATGCGGGGCGTCGCCAAGCAGAAGGCGATCCTCGATCGCTATAACGAACTGGCGATGAATTATTCCGACGAGACCGCCGACGAGATGACCAAGCTGCAGGACGAGATCGAGGCCCAGGGTCTCTGGGATCTCGACAGCAAGGTCGACCAGGCGATGGATGCGCTGCGCTGCCCGCCCGATGATGCCGACGTCACCAAGCTTTCGGGCGGTGAGCGCCGTCGCGTCGCGCTGTGCCGCCTGCTGCTCGATCAGCCGGAACTGCTGCTGCTGGACGAACCGACCAACCACCTCGACGCGGAGTCGGTGTCCTGGCTCGAAGGCCATCTGCGCAACTATCCCGGTGCGATCCTGATCGTCACCCACGACCGCTACTTCCTCGACAACGTCACCGGCTGGATCCTCGAGCTCGATCGCGGCCGCGGCATTCCCTATGAGGGCAACTACTCGTCCTGGCTGGTGCAGAAGCAGAAGCGGCTCGAGCAGGAGGGACGCGAGGACGCCGCGCACCAGAAGACGCTTGCCCGCGAGCAGGAATGGGTCGCGTCCTCGCCGAAGGCACGCCAGGCCAAGTCCAAGGCGCGCTACCAGCGCTACGAGGAGCTGCTCAAGAAGGCGAGCGAGAAGCAGACCCAGACTGCGCAGATCATCATTCCCGTCGCCGAGCGGTTAGGCGCCAATGTCGTCGACTTCGAAGGCCTCAGCAAAGGCTATGGCGATCGCCTGCTGATCGACGATCTCACCTTCAAGCTGCCGCCCGGCGGCATCGTCGGTGTGATCGGCGCCAACGGCGCCGGCAAGACCACGCTGTTCCGGATGATCACCAAGCAGGAACAGCCGGACAACGGCACGATCACGGTCGGCGAGACCGTACATCTCGGCTATGTCGACCAGTCGCGCGATGCGCTCGACGGCAAGAAGACCGTGTGGGAGGAAATCTCCGGCGGCAACGAGCTGATCCTGCTCGGCAAGAAGGAAGTGAACTCGCGCGGCTACTGCTCGGCGTTCAACTTCAAGGGTGCCGACCAGCAGAAGAAGGTCGGCGCGCTCTCAGGCGGTGAGCGCAACCGGGTGCATCTCGCCAAGATGCTGAAGTCCGGTTCGAACGTTCTGCTGCTCGACGAGCCGACCAACGATCTCGACGTCGACACGCTACGCGCGCTCGAAGAGGCGCTGGAGGATTTTGCCGGCTGCGCCGTCATCATCAGCCATGATCGCTGGTTCCTCGACCGCATCGCGACGCACATCCTGGCCTTCGAAGGCGACAGCCATGTCGAATGGTTCGAGGGCAACTTCCAGGACTACGAGAAGGACAAGATGCGCCGGCTCGGCCAGGACAGCATCATTCCGCATCGCGTGAAGTACAAGAAGCTGACGCGGTGATCTCGGCATGATGCGGCGGGCACTCATCGCTGCGGTGATCGCTGTCACCTGTGGCTGGTCGCCTGCCCGCGCCGCCGACGCCGCCTTCACCCAGTTCGTCGCCTCGCTCTGGCCAGAGGCGCACGCGGCCGGCGTGTCGCGCGCGACGTTCGACGAACAGACGCGCGGGCTCGAGCCCGACTACAAACTGCCCGACCTGATCCTGCCGGGCCGGCCCGCGACCGGAGCTGCGGCGCAGGCCGAGTTCGTGCAGGTGCCGGCTGATTACATCAAGGAAGCCTCGATCGCACGGCTTGCGGGCGAAGGGCAGCGTCTCCTGCAAAAATATCGCGCGGCGCTCACCGAGATCGAGAAGAGTTCTGGCGTGCCCGCCACCATCATGCTCGCGATCTGGGGCCGCGAGACCGACTATGGCCGTTACACGCTGCCCTACGATCTCGTGCGCGTGCTCGCCACGCAGGCCTATGTCGGCCGCCGCAAGGATACCTATCGCAACGAGTTCATCCTTTCGCTGAAGATCCTCGGCGAAGGGGCGGTGACGCGCAAGGAGATGCGCTCGTCCTGGGCCGGCGCCACCGGGCTCACGCAGTTTTTGCCGTCGGAGTACTACAAGCACGGCGTCGACTTCGACGGCGACGGCCGCGTCGACATCTGGCACTCTGTGCCGGACGCGCTGGCGTCGGCGGCGCAACAGCTCGTCAACAAGGGTTGGCAGAGTGGCGTGCGCTGGGCCTATGAGGTGCAGGCGCCTGCGAAGATTGATTGCACCCTCGGTGTGCCCGAGGTGACCAAGCCGATCAGCCAGTGGCTGCGCGACGGCTTTGTGCCGGTGCGCGGACAAAAACTGAGCGCGACGGAGCAGGCGCAGCCGGCTTCGCTGCTGCAGCCGGAAGGCATTTACGGTCCGTCATTCCTGACCACGAAGAACTACTTCGTGATCAAGGAATACAATTTCTCGGATCTCTACGTGCTGTTCGTCGGCCATCTCAGCGACCGCATGACGAGCCCGCAGGCATTCGCCACGCCGTGGTCGGCCTCGAAGCAGTTGCGCACCAAGGACGTGGAAGCGATGCAGCGCGGGCTGACGCAAATCGGGCTCTACAAGGACAAGATCGACGGCAAGGCCGGCATGCTGACGCGCTCAGCGCTCGGCGCCTATCAGAAGTCGGCCGGCCTCAAGGTCGATTGCTGGCCGAGCGAAGAGGTGCTGCGCTCGATCCAAACGGCGCGCTAGCGCCGGCAAAACAGAAGTGGCGCGCGAGGTCGGGGCAAAGAAAAAGGCCCGGCCGATGGTCTCGGCCGGGCCTTGATCGCGGCGCCGCGAGGCGCCGATCGGATCAACTCAGTAGCAGACGCGGACCGGGCGAACGACCCAGCCATAGCCGTCCCAATAGCGCTGGCGCTGCCAGTAGCAGGGCGGGGGCGGGGCGGGCTCGGCCACATAGACCGGACCGCCGTAAGCGGGACGGCTGGCTGCGATAGCGCCACCGACGATCGCACCGCCGATCAGGCCGGCAGCGATGCCGGCGCCAACGCCGTGTTCAGCCTTGGCGGGCGGCGTGGCGGTGACCAGCGAACCGGCGACCGTCGCAACCGTCAGGGCGGCAACAAAAGTCTTCTTCATAGTCTTGGCTCTCCTGGGAGAAGGCGCACCTCGGGGGGAAACGCCTGGGTTTGGAAGTCTCACGCAAACTCTGTTGGAATTGGCCGTGCGGCTAGGAAGCGCGCAAATGGTCAATCCGCGGTAAACGCACACGGAGCTGTGACCGGAAAAAGCGGTCTTTTTCAGGCCTTTCCCTTACGGGGACCTGTCAAAACCTTAGCCGTTCCGGCGCAATTTCGGTGGATGGCGCGATCAGCCGCAAACCCGGACGCGGCGGACGCGCCAGGCATAGCCGTCCCAGAAGCGCTGTCTCTGCCAAACGCAGCCGCCATAATAGTCGTCGGCGACATAGCCCGGACCCGGCGCGTAGTAGCGGGGCGCGTAACCGGGGCCATAATAGCCGTATCCGGGGCCAGGGCCGTAGTAATACGGGGAAGCCAGCGCGCCCCCGACGATGGCGCCGCCGATGATGCCGGCGGCCACGCCCGCGGCGACGCCGCGCTGCGCATGGGCCTGTTCGGGCGCCACGGCCGACACCGCCAGGGTGGCGACGGCGGCGAGTGCCAGGAGCGATTTCTTCATGGCTTTGACCTTTCAACACGGACTGGACGCGGACGGAGTTCCACCGCCTTAGTTCCATACTTCGCTTGAAGGATCAATGAACGGAAGGGTGGCCGCAGGCGACGAATGGGCGTCATGGACGCCAGCGGATGAGGAGCAGCGCGATGATGAACGTTCTGATCGCCATCGGGATCACCGGGATGATCGGCTATGCCCTGATGGCCCATCTGCAGAACCGCAGTCGGCGGCGGGCGCGCGCGGATAGCGGCTATGACGGCAGCAACTATTCGAGCTCGGACTACGGAAGTACGAGCAGCGGATTCTCGCTCGGAAGCTGGTTTTCCAGCGACCGTTCGGCCCTCGACAGTTCCGGCAACCCGGCTGATAGCGGCAGTTGCTCCGTCAGCAGCGATAATGGCAGCGGCAGCGATAGTGGCGGCGGCGATTGCGGAGGTGGCGGGGACGGCGGCGGCGGAGGCGGCGATTGAGCCGCCTGGCAGCGAAAATTGATCCAGCGCAAGATGGGATTTTAGACCCGTTCTAGGCTCTATCTGGGATCAGTTTGGAATTGCTTCAAACAGCGCTTTTTCCTTTTGCATCCGGCTGAGCCCTTAAATATCGATGATGGCGCATCACCGAAGGGCCTGCCGCTTTCCATGATTGTTTGTTCCTGCAACGTCATCAGCGACCACGATGTCCGAGCCGCCGTCGCTGACTCCGACGACGCTCTGCGTCACGCCAAGCAGGTTTATGGCTGCCTCGGCTGCAGCGCCGAATGCGGCCGCTGCGCCCGCACCATCAAGAACATCATCGAAGAAGCCCTCGGTCCCTGCGCCAAATCCTGCTGCTCAGGCTGCCCGCATAACGAGGTCGCGGCCAACGACGAAGAAACCGCGCCGGCCGAGTTCGCCCTCGCGGCCTGCTAAGATTCCCATCAAATCGGCTCTTTTTCCCCGGCTGCGCGCATGCGTCCGGTTGCCCTCGTCCTCAAACTATCTTAGAAGCGTTCTAAATTCGGTTTAGGGCCGAATTGGCCGCAAGAGCTGGCAAAGAGCTGGAGTGAATCATGCAGGGCGACGCAAAGGTCATCGAATATCTCAACAAGGCGCTGCGTCACGAGCTAACGGCAATCAATCAATACTGGCTGCACTACCGCTTCCTCGACAATTGGGGCCTTCGCGACATGGCCAAGGTCTGGCGCAAGGAGTCCATTGAGGAGATGGAGCACGCCGACAAGCTCACCGAGCGCATCCTGTTCTTCGATGGTTTCCCGAACATGCAGGTGCTCGACCCCCTGCGCATCGGCCAGAACGTCAAGGAGATCATCGATTGCGATCTGGCTGCCGAGATGAGCGCGCGCGCGCTCTACCAGGAGGCCGCCACCTATTGTCACAGCGTGAAGGACTACGTCACGCGCGACCTGTTCGAGAAGCTGATGAGCGACGAGGAGCACCACATCGACTTCCTCGAAACCCAGCTCGACCTCATCGCCCGCATCGGCCTCGAACTGTACACGCAGAAGCATGTCGGTGGTCTCGAGGGCGAGGGGCACTAAGCTCGCGCTTCAAGCCGCCACACACTCCAATGTCGTCCTGGCGAAAGCCAGGACCCATTACCCCAGGGAGAAGTTGTGGCGCGAACTAGCGACTATGAGCGCAAGCGCTCGCGCTGGGGTCATGGATCTGCGCTTCGCTGCGCTTGTCCAGGACGACGGTGTGATTGAAGGCTGCGCCTCAGAGCTGCGTCTTGTAGCGCTCCTCCACGATCTCCTGGGCATCGGGTTCGCCAAGACCGGTTTGATCGTGGATCACCTCGGTGATGCTCGGCATCACCGAGCGCTTCACCTGCACGTCCGGCGTCCACAGCTTCGAGCGCATCAGCGCCTTGCCGCAATGGAAATAGACCTCGCTGACCGCGATGCTCAGCACTGCGCGCGGCGGCTTGCCGAACTCGACCATCGAGGCGAGCAGATCCGGGTCGACCGAGACCTTGCCGGTGCCGCCGACGCGCAGCGTCTCGTCGATCCCCGGCACGAAGAACAACAGATGCACGAAGCCTGAGCCTTCGACGATGTTCTTGAAGCTGTCGATGCGGTTGTTGCCGGAACGATCCGGCATCAGGAGCTGGTTGGGGCCCGCGACGTGCACGAAGCCGACGCCGCCGCCGCGCGGCGAGGCGTCGACACTGCCGTCGGAGCCCGACGTCGCGAGCACGCAGAATGGCGACATCTCGATGAATTTTCGCGCATGCACGTCGATTTCGGGCCGAGCCTTCGCGATCACGCGCGGGGACGGCTTCGGATAGATGGTGGCGAGGTCTTCAGCGCAAAGGTCGGTCACCGGCGTGTCTCCGCAAAGAGTTCGACGCCAGATTACTCGATCGAAACGCCATCGGCCAACCCAATCCGGCATAGAACCTTGCTAGACCGCGTCCGCCGGCAAGAAGCAATTGGCGCCGCGTGATCAGCGCTTCGGTTTGTCGTGCAAGGCGAGGAGCGACTTGGGCGCGACGTTGCGCCACGCCATCGTCAGCGCACTCCGCAGCGTGACTTGATCGGCCTCCGCGACCAGCACATTCGTGCTGCCGTTCTTGCCCCATGCACCCGGCACTGGTCGAAAGACGCCGGGTTCAGCATCGATCAGCATCGTCTGCTGCTGAGGCGTCAGCTTCACCATGCCCCATTTGTCGTCGGGATAGCCCAGTGTCGCGAACACGCGCTTGCCGACGCGAAAGTCGGCCTTGCCGTGGTGCGAACCCTCGACGGCATTGGGCAGCGCGAGCGCAATTCGGCGGAAGCGACCGAGGGTCATTGCGCCCGCGCCGTATCACATCGTCCGCTGCGGCGCGCTCTGCAGCAATTGCCGGAGCTGCTCGACGTAGAATTTCGCGTTGCCCGTGGTGCCGTGGCCGCGCGTCTCGGTGCTGGCGGGGATGAGATACAGCTTGCCGTTCTTGACCCGCTTCATCGCAGCGTCGGTGATGCCCGTCTCGGGCGGGTTACGCTCGTCGTCGGCAGAATTGATCAGCAGCAGTGAGGCCTCGATCTGCTCGAGTTTGTCGCCGGCGTTGTAGTCTTCCGAGGAACTCCACTGGTAGAGGAAGTCGTTGGTGTCAGCCGTGATCGGAGCCGCCAGCCGGTCGTCGACGATCTTGTTCGCCTTGGACGCGGTCGGCGCCTGCTGCTGATAGGCCAGCGTGCCGCCGATGCTGGCGATACCGTAGGCGACGATGGCATATTTCATCATGCGCGGCTGTGCAGTGTAGTTGCCGCCGTTGTAGTCGGGGTCGTTGCGGATGGTGTCGAGCATGATCCGCCGCATCATCCAGTTGCGCGACGCCATTTCGGTCGGCTGCGAGGCCATCGGCACCAGCGCGTCCATCTCCTGCGGATACTTCTCGCCCCACAGCCAGGTTTGCATGCCGCCCATCGAGTTGCCGATCACGAGCCGCAGATGCTTGACGCCGAGGCCCTCCTTCACGAGGCGATGCTGTGCCTCGACCATGTCGTCGTAATTGTATTTCGGGAAGCTCGTCTTCATGCCGTCGGACGGTTTTGACGATTTGCCGTGGCCGATCGCGTCGGGAATGATGATGTAATATTTGGACGCGTCGAGCGGCTGGCCGGGGCCGAACAGCTCGCCGGCGAAAGCGGGCGACAGCATGCTCGCGCCCGAGCCGCCGGTGCCGTGCAGCACCAGCACGGGCTGGCCGGTCGGCTCTCCAACGGTGGTGTAGTGCAGCTTCAGCTCCGGCATGGTCTCGCCGGTGTGGAACTTGAAGTCTTTGGCGATCCAGTCGCCCTGCTTGGGCGCCGGATAGTCGGCGGCCAGCGCCGGCATCGAGATCGTCAGCAGGATCGCCGACAGCACCGCGCGTGAAGCTTTCATGTTGCTCTCCCCGATGCGGCCTCCTTCATCGGGCCGCTTTGGAATAGATCTTACCAGTCATCTATCTCGGATCGAGGCCGGAAGTGCCGCTGGCCTCAGAAACATTCTTGCAATGGTGCATCGCGCAATCGGAATATTGACCGGTCTGACAGGCGGCCGGATGCCATGTAGGATTTCGGCCTCGCGGATCGTCTTCCAGAGAGCCGTCGTCGCGATCGGCCACAGGAGCGCAGCATGTGTCGCAATATCAAGACCCTGCACAATTTCGAGCCGCCGGCGACGGACGCCGAGATCCACGCCTCGGCTTTGCAGTTCGTGCGAAAACTCTCCGGCTTCAACAAGCCGTCGCAGGCCAACGAGGCGGTGTTCGAGCGTGCGGTCGCCGAGGTCTCGGACGCGGCACGGCGCCTCTTGACCTCGCTGCATACGCATTCGCCGGCGCGTGATCGTGCGGTGGAGGCGGAGAAGGCGAAGGAGCGCTCGCGCTTGCGCTTCGGTTAGGGTTGCGTGACCTGGCTCACGGATTGCGGTACGCGATTGGGAGAGCATGGCACCTGGGTTTTGGAAGCCCGGAGCACAATCATGAACCGCCCCCTGATTTCCCTGAAAGCCGGCGCCATCATCTTTACGGTGCTGTGGACCGCCTGGATGATGTGGTGGAGCGGCACCTATAGCAGCGCCAATCTGGCGATCCTGACGGTCTGCGGCGCCATCGTCGGCTATGTCTGGTACCGCGCCATGCGCTGGCAGTTCGAGCGCATGGGCATGCTGCCGCGCAGCGACGACGCCTCGGCGAAATAGCTTCGGCTATTTTTGTTTCTTCTTTTTCTTCTTCTTCCTGTGACCGTCGCCATCGCTCTCATCGCTCATGTCGTCGACGATTGCGCCGCCGTCCTCTAGCACAGCTGCTTCCAGGGCCTGCTGTTCGAGAGCCTCCAGCTCGCGCTGGCGCCGCCGCTCGTCCCAGGCGTCGAAAATCTGCTCCAGCCAAGGGATGACCTGCTCGATCGAGGGCAGTTGACCCGGCGGGCCCGGTTCGCCACGCGGACCTTGTGGGCCAGCCGGCCCCTGCGGTCCTGCCTTGCCTTGCGGCCCTGGTTCGCCCTGCTTGCCTTGCGCGCCCGGCTTGCCGGCCGCCCCGGGCTTGCCCGCCGGACCAGGCTTGCCGCGTGTGCCGTCCGCTCCGCGCCGTCCGGGGTGTCCCTGCGGGCCCGGCCGTCCCGGCTCGCCCTGTCGTCCACGCGGACCCGGAGGTCCCTGTCGTCCTTGCCGGCCCTGATCGTCTGCCACGCCGCCACTCCCGCTGAAGAACGCTTTTTCTTAGCGGCGTTTGGCGACAGCAGCAATTGCGCGAGGGCGCGCGGCCCCGTGCGATCAACATCAAAGACGACGACGGGTCGTCATGCTCTAGTCATGATACGCCGGCACGTCGATGCCGTCGGCGACGTAGAGCCTGATCTTGTTGCGCAGCGTGCGCACCGACAGGCCGAGCACGCGCGCGGCGCGCGTCCGGTTGCCATCGCAGCGGGCAAGCGTCTGCACGACGAGTTCGCGCTCGACCTCGTCGATGGTCGAACCGATCAGCAGCGGAACGATCTGGTTGGGAGCAAGGGACTGCGCGACGGAGTAAGGCGCAGCGGCATGGACAGTGGTCATCGACAACCTCCCGATCAACGCCCGCTCCCAACGTTGGAAGCGGATCGAGAACAAAACGACCCCCAAGCCGTAGATCTACGGTGGGCGAAGACGGTTAATGAGTGGTTAACGGATGATGATACTCTCGAAGTGACCTCGGGATAGCCGCAAAGCGGCCGCGTTTGGCACTGAGTGCATATCGATCTGATGCCTATCAAACCGTCCGGTAGCCGCCGTCCACCATCACGATCGAGCCGGTGACGTAAGCCGACATGTCGGAGGCGAGGAAGATCGCTGGTCCCACGATGTCGTCGGCCTTGCCGGTGCGGCCGAGCGGGGTGTGATCGATGAAGGCCTGCACCAGCGCAGGATTGGTCGCGCGCACCTTGGCGTTGATATTGGTCTCGATGAAGCCGGGGCCAATCGCGTTGACGCGAACGCCTTCCTTGCCGAGTTCCGCGGCGAGCGCCTTGGTGAAGCCGAGCACGCCATGCTTGGAGGTGGTGTAGGCGGCCGAGCTCGGCGTGCGCAGATGTACGAAGGACTGGATCGATCCGATATTGACGATGCGGCCCTTGGCTGCGCGCAGCGGATCGAGGAACGCCTGCGTCATGTTGAACACGCCGTTGAGATTGAGCGCAATGATGTCCTGCCAGTCCTTGGCAACCGTGTCCTTCTCGGCAGTGAACGCATTGCGTCGCGTGATCCCGGCATTGTTGACGAGGATCGAGACCTGCCCGATCTTGTCGGCTACTTGCCTGGCCGCCGCAAAGCAGGCGTCGCGGTTGGTGACGTCGAGTACAAAACTCTCCGCCTTGCCGCCGGCGGCGCGGATCGCATTCGCGGTTTCCGCCGCGGCGCCGCCATCGATGTCGTACAGTACCACCTGCGCCCCCTCGCGCGCATAGCCCGTGGCGATCGCTCGGCCGATGCCGGAGCCTGCACCGGTGATGACAGCAATATGGTTGGCGAGTAGGGGCATGGCGTTTCCTCAGGGCACTGTTTGATGTTGCCGACAAGCTAATTCAAAACCGAACCAACCGAAACGCCAAGCCGTGTTTGCGCGTTGCTGTCATCCCCGTATGGATGACGCGCATGGATCCGCACATCGCACAATGGAAACTCGAGATCGAGCGCTGCTTGTCGGCGCCCGAGCCCGATTATGGCAAAATGGCACAGATTGTCGCCGACATCTCAGGTACGAGCCATGACGAGCCGCTGCGGCAGGCCGCGCTGCAGGTGCTGCCGAGCCTGCGCCACGCGGCGGCAAAGTCGGCCGGCCGCGGCACGCGGGAGATCGCCCGCCAGCGGCTGGGCATTGTCCAGGATGCCCTGCACGTGCTCTCCGCGCCGCGCTTCGGCAAGCGCAGCCATCATCAGCCGATCCGGCAGCATTGATGCATCACGGAGAGCATGATCCGGAAAAGTGTGCAGCGGTTTTCCGAAAGGATCATGCGCAAACAGAGAGCTAAAGTGCGATGCTATCGCGCTTTAGCTGACCATCGCGTGGATGGCGCGGCAGTGCCGGACGATGTTGTCATGCCCGGCCACGAACCGCTTTAGCGGCGTGTCGATATCATAGTAGTAGATGTTGGCGATGAAGCCGTAGATTCCGGCGTCAATGCTGGTCGGCGCCTCGCCATGCACGAAGCCGTCGTCGGCGGGGATCAGCGCGGCAATCGCCGAGAGATCGGCGAGGCCGCGTGCCATCGCGGCATCCGGATCGAAGCGGCCGATCCCCTGATAATAGTAGCGCTGCTCGTTGAAGGCCTTTGCCTTGACGAGGCCTTCCTCGGTGACGGTCGGGTGCTCCCGCAGCAGCGCGTCGCGGAAGGCGTGCCAGTAGCGCTCATCCTTCCAGCGCGAATACGACATCACCCAGTAGAGATCGTCCAGCATGCGCGTGGTCAGCAGGTTTTGCGTGCGCTGTAGCGGCGTCAGCGCGGCATCGATCGTGAGCGCATACCTTTGCGTGACGAATTGCAGAATCGTTTCGCTGTCGCCGACGACATCGTCGCCGTCGACGATGTAGGGCAACTGGCTGCGCGGCGCCTTCGAGGCATCGAAGATGTGCTCGTGGTGGAACGGCACGCCCGCGAGCTTCAGGAAGGCGAATACCTTGAGCCCGTAACCATTGTTGTCGGCAACGCCAAACAGCGTGGGATAGGAATAGAGCGTGAGCATGCGCGGCGCTCCGAAGATTGGGAAGAAACGGCAGGAAAGGTCGAATTTAGTCCCGGATTCATGTCGAAATGTCGCGAAAGGCTAACCCGAAATTAAGATGTCTGAAACGCCGAACTTGGCATAGTCGCATCTGTTGCTAAATGTGTATGGCATGATCGAACGCATCGAGTCCTGGAAGCTGGCTCTGGAACGGCTGCGGACGGCCCATTCCGTCGATTGGGACGAGGCCGGCCGGCTGGCCGCCGAGATCGCGCGCATGAGCCCGGAGGCGACGCTCCGTCAGGCCGCCGAGCAGGCGATCCCGATCTTGCGCCAGGCCGCAAGCAACGGCAACGATCACGACATCGTCGTCGCCGCACAGCGCCGTCTCGGCGTGATCCTCGATGTCGTCCACGGCCTGACCGCGCCGCGCTTCGGCCGCCGTGGCGCGCTGCCGAAGAAGCTGAGCAAGGAGGAAAGCGCGCGCAAAACGCTCGGCCTGCCGCTCGCCGTGCAGCTCACCTGCGACGACATCAACCAGGCCTACCGCCGCCTCGCCAAGACCATGCACCCGGACCTCGGCGGCAGCGAGCAGGCCTTCCTCGACCTCGCCGCCGCACGCGATATCCTGATCCATCCTGGCGCGCACAAGGACGCCTGAACTCAGCTCTTGTTCACGCAGCTCGGATAGGGCGCCTTCTCGCCCGCTACGATCGGGCAGAGATCGATCGGGCGTAGTTCGCGCAGGCGCGCGGTCCACTTTTCGTCGTCGACCTTCGGTTTGTCGCTCGCAGCACCACGTTCTGCCCACTGGATGGTGTAGTAGTCGGCCACGCCTTTCACGGTGACGAGGAGTGCGGTCTCGCTGTGCTTGGCCGGGCCGCTATCGACGTTGCCGCAGCCGATCACCGCGATGAAGGCATCAAAACTGCCGAGCTTGATGGTGCCGAGCCCCTTCGCGCCGAAGCTGTCGGGGCAGGCTGCCTTGAAGCCGCCGGCGATGTTGCCGGCGAATTTTTCCGGCGTGAGGCCGGGATTGCTTGATACGCCCTTCTCGCCGGTCACCGTGATCATCTGCGTCCAGGCCTGCGCGCTCTCGCCCCTCAGCACGGCTTCGCGGATGTAGTGGCCGCCCTTGGTATTCTCGAAGGCTGCGACGAAATTCGACGGCATCGAGAAGGTGACGAGCTGGCCGAAGATCGGCGAGATCACGCGGAAAGATTGCGGCGCTTGTGCCTGCGCCGGCGGGACAAGCGCGCCGAGCGCCAATGTGATGGCCGCCAGCCTGGATGTCATGATGCGCATCTCGTCGTCTCGTGATTTGAGTGTGGGCCGGACATGGAAGCGGGCAAGGACGACGGTGCGCCCTTGCCCGCATCTCGATCCGCCGATCGAAATCTTACCAGGTGCAGTGGCCGTTCTTCAGCGCGTGGTCCTTTAGGGCCAGCGCGTCGAGGAAGGTCGCGACCGTCGGACTTGCGCGGTGGGAGCCGGCGGGCCACGGCGTGGTCGGAATGCTCTCGTCCCAGATCTGGCACAGTCCGCTGTCCTGCCAGCGGATCAGGTGATAGCCGGCCTGGGCCGGGCTGGTCGCGACGAAGGCCGCAGCGGCAAGACCGACAGCAGCACACAGCTTGGAAAAACGACGCATGGATCAGCTCCTCAAATGAAAGTCGTGATGCGCCTCCCGGCAATGCTCGGGGAGGGGTGGTGCGGGGGTGCGGGGGAACAAGCGCCCCGGACACCAGGTGAGTAGGGCGGCGAGTGGAACAGGTTCAACAAAAAGCAGGGGCGGATGACGTTTTCCGCCATCCGCCCCCTCGAATTCAGGCCTCCGATCGGGCTCCTGTCAGAGCGTGCAGCGGCGCTCGGCGCGCATCTTGAGCTGCGCGCCATTGGCGGCGTCGAAGGTCGGCAACGGCTTGCTGACGACCTTGTAGGTCGACGGCCACTGCACCGGCTTGTAGTGCAGGTCCTCGTTCCAGATCTGGCAGATGCCGGTGTTGTCCCAGCGGATCACGTAGTAGCCGACCTTCGCGAAGGCCGGGACGGGGAGGGCCGAAGCAGCGATGCCGGCAGCGGCACAGAGGGTGAGGACGCGACGCATTCAATGTCTCCTGGCAGGCGTTTTGACGCCGAACTGGTGCTGCAAATGCGTAGGCCTTGCAAGCCGCAGCCGGGACCGTTCACGCAGATGTCAGGCGGGCGATCATCGAAAAACATCGCTCACTTCGCCAGCGACGCCACCGCCTCGATCTCGATCAGCATTTTTGGATCGGGCAGTGCCTGCACCACGCAGGTGGTGCGCGCCGGATAGGGCGGCGGGCCGAACACGCCGGCATAGAGCGCATTCATCGCCGGCACGTCGCTCGCGCGCGTCAAGAGCACGTTGACCTTGACGAGGTTGCGGAACGTGGCGCCGGCCTGGTCCAGGATGCGCTTGATGTTGACGACGACATTGCCGAACTGCGCGTCGAAGCCGTCAGGCAGGGCGCCGTTGGCGTCGAAGCCGGGAATGCCCGACACGAACACGAGATCGCCGACGCGGGTGGCGAAGGAGAGCGGCGGCGCCTTGACGTTCGGCGGCGGAGCAAAATGCTGGATGGGCATGGGTCACCTCGTCGGGGGACTGCGGGGTGCACAGCCTAGCCGCACGTCACGGACTTGCAACGGGTGGCACGGGACCGGCGCAGGCCCCGTTCCAACAAAAGGTCGAAACAACCCCATGCAAAGTAGAACGGCCGTGCCGGGATTTTGCTCGGCGACGCCGCGTAGCCGGTTGAGACGTCGAGGCAAATCGGCCGAACGGCGCAATTTTGGCGCTTGTGAGGGGCGCGCACTTCGCAAGCGGGGCGACGGGAATCTGGCTGGAACATTTTGCCGCCGCGATCCCTCGGATAAATTCGGCGCGACTGATTCGGACAATGCCTCAAGCCCCGGAGACTGCCCTCATGAAGATCTCATCCGCCTTTCGCGCCGCGCTCATTGCCCTTGCCGCCTTTGCCGGCCTCTCCACCGCGGCGCGGGCCGACAGCGGCTTCGTGACGCTCACGATCTACAAGGCAGGCTGGATCATCGGCGGCTCCGGCGGGTCGGGCGTGCTCAACTTCCGCGGCCGCGCCTATGGGCTGTCGACCGGCGGGCTCGACTACGGCCTGGTGTTCGGCGGCTCGAAGACGGTGCTGCGCGGTCGCGTCTCCAACATCAACCGTCCCTCCGATGTCGCCGGCGTCTACGGCGCCGCCGGTGCCGGCCTCGCGGTCGGCCGCGGCGCGCGTGCCATCGTCCTCACCAACCAGAAGGGCGCAGTGCTGGAGCTGACGGGCCAGCAGATCGGTCTGATGGCGAACGCGGATCTGAGCGGGCTTGCGATCACGATGCGCTGACAGCGCGTTGCAGCCGTAGTCGCGTAGGGTGGGCAAAGGCGCGAAGCGCCGTGCCCACCATCTTTCCACGATGCCAATAGAAGTGGTGGGCACGCTGCGCTTTGCCCACCCTACGGATGCCGCCACGCTCTACTGCCGCATGCGCTGATACGTGCTGGCGGCAAGACCCCGCACATGGGGATCGTGATCCTGCTCCGACATCGTCTTGACCTTTGCGGCGAGCGACGGCTCGTCGATGGTCGCGGCCGCCTTCATCGCGCGGATGCGCACGCCGGCGTCGGCATCGCCGAGCAGTTGTCCGGCGACCTTTGCCGCCTGTTGCGTCGGCAGCTTCGCGGCGGCCGCGGCCGCCGCCACCCGCACCACGTCGTGCCGGCTTTGCGCGGCCTGCGCCACGATCTCGTGCGAGGCGTCGGCCGAGATGATGCCGGCAAGATACGCCGCCTTGGGCGCGATCCGCGGCTCATCCTCGGCCACCAGCGTCTTCAGATGCGGCAGCACCGCAGGCCCCAGCGCGAGCGCCAGTTCGGGATAGTCGAGCTCGTCCTTGTCGAGTTCCTTGCGGACTTCGTCGAGCGTGGGCATTGACGCCTCCTATACGGTGAGCGGGCTTTCGAGCATCGTGTTGATCTCGGACTGGATCAGGTCCGGCGGTGGATTGGTGATGTTCCAGGTGCCGCCGCCCATCATCAGCCGGTTGGGATCGTCGACATGGGGAAGGCCGAGCACGTGCCCGCACTCATGCGCCATGGTCCAGGGCGAGGCGACGGAGGTGACGACCGCGCTCGGACGCCCCGCGGGGTGTGCCGCGCAGCCGTTCAGCGGCGGCACGGTGGAGCGGACGAAGTAGACGCAGATGTCGTTTCCACCCGCACTGTTGCGATGGCCGAACAGATCGTTCTGCTCCGCCGTGGTCGAGCCCACCACGCAGGTGCCGACGTCGAGGTCGTTCAGCGTAGGCAGATTGAGCGTTTCCTCGCTCGCAATCACGACGTCGATGCCGACGCTGGCATAGACGTCCCGCATCGACTGCATCATCGTCGCGCGCGCCACGGTGGTCGGTTCGCTCAGCACCTTCACATGCACGCGCAACTGTTCGGACTGGTGCCACCATGTCGAGTAGATGCGGCCGTCGGTGCCTGTGACGAAGAGATCGAGATGATCGGGGAAGCGCGCGATCGGTGTGATCGGCGATTTCAGCGCGGCGCGGCCGCCCGAGACGTTGAACCAGTTGGCCCAACCGCCGCTCGCATCCCACCAGGTGGAGTAGATGCGGCCGTCGGTGCCCGTCACGAACAGGTCGAGATGGTTGGGGTTGCGGGCGACCGCCGTGATCTCCGAGCCGAGTGCTGCCGCGCCTCCGGAGACGTTGAACCAGTTGGCCCAGCCGCCGCTCGCGTCCCACCACGTTGAATAGATGCGGCCGTCGGTGCCTGTCACGAACAGGTCGAGATGGTTGGGATTGCGCGCGACCGCCGTGATCGGCGATTTCAGCGCGGCCATGCCGCCGGAGACGTTGAACCAGTTGGCCCAGCCGCCGCTCGCGTCCCACCATGTCGAATAGATGCGGCCGTCGGTGCCGGTGACGAAGAGATCGAGATGGTTGGGATTGCGCGCGATCGCCTCGATCGGCGAGCCCAGCGCCGCCATGCCGCCTGACACGTTGAACCAGTTGGCCCAGCCGCTTGAGGCGTCCCACCATGTTGAATAGATGCGGCCGTCGGTTCCGGTGACGAAGAGATCGAGATGGTCGGGATTGCGCGCCACCGCCGTGATCTTCGAGCCGAGCGCGGCCATGCCGCCAGAGACGTTGAACCAGTTGGCCCATCCGCTCGATGCGTCCCACCATGTGGAGTAGATACGGCCGTCGGTGCCGGTGACGAAGAGATCGAGGTGATTGGGATTGCGCGCCACCGCCGTGATCGGCGAGCCCAGCGCCGCCATGCCGCCGGAGACGTTGAACCAGCTGGCCCAGCCGCTCGCCGCATCCCACCATGTGGAGTAGATGCGGCCGTCGGTTCCGGTGACGAAGAGATCGAGATGATTGGGGTTGCGCGCGATCGCCGTGATCGGCGATCTCAGCGCGGCCGCGCCGCCGGAAACGTTGAACCATGAATGCCAGCTCATGATGGGCTTCCTTTCATTGAAGAAGAAATCTTCGGTAGGAAACCTATCGCAGTGCAATCTAAGGAAGAGTAAGCCAGTTCACACTGGCGAAGATTTTTGCGCGGGTGTGCGGTGGTGTCGCAGTGCGCGCGCTGCGTGAAGTTCGCACTTGTTGCGTCATCAACCACCGCTGTCATTCCCCGCGAAGGCGGGGAATCCAGTACGCCGCGGCCTATCGAATCAATCACTGGCGTCTCGGCGTACTGGATCGCCCGATCAAGTCGGGCGATGACAGCAAGTGTGTGGTGCGCGCCCCAAGCACGGCGCCGCTGTGCACGATTGTCATGGAACGAGAGCGCTCGGCATCGGCCCCGTAGGCAGCGGGACAAAGGTGCCGGGTCGGCTTCGCACCATCGTGAGAAGTGCAAGCACAATCGCAGCTACTGCCAGAGATTTTGCCATGAAGTCCAATCAGTATATGCATGCAGAGGAAATCACGACCGTGAACATGTCGACATCAAATTCGTGCTCCAGGCTCAGGTCGAAGCGTTCCAGCCATTTGGCTTGGGCCAGGTAGGCCATCTTCTCACGCGCTCTGGGACATTCAAATTTGAGGCCGGCGACATTTTGCAGGTGATGGACCATTTCGTGGACGAGAACGGATTGATCCGCCGGCGAGGTCCCGGTCCAATCTTCAGAGAGCAGGATGGTCTTCGACTTGTTGTCGTACAGCGCCACGACCTGGCGCTGACTGAGCCCGTTGAGCAGATTGTTTCCCGCCGGGTTTTGCGAAGGGACTCCATCTGTAGCCCGCATCATTGCAAGTCGCATGTTTGACGCGAGTTCGATGGCCGGGTGCTCCTTGATGGCGGGCAGATCGAAGTTTTGGGAAAGCCAGGCGACGATTTCGTCCAGCAAATCCGCTGCGCGCCGCCTTGCATCGGATTCTTGCGCAAGTGAGATGGGGCGAGCAGAGAAGCTCGCTTCCAGATCCCGGCAGTGCGCCTCATAACCGGTCGGCAAAATGGAAGCTGCGACGGCTGCAATGGCAAGAAATTGTTTGAACATGAAATCCTCCTGAGAGGCTGTTCGAAACTGAAGATGCTTTGGAGCAAATGTCGGCCACTGAAGATTACCCCAATCGTAGTACTTGGGTTTGCGATGTGCGTGTGAACCCGTTCACATCCTGTTGCGCGATCTTTTCGTCGGGCAACGCAACGGGTGGTAGCACATACGCAGCGCTGCCTCGGTGGGGTAGCCGATCACAAGCGCGCTCGCTCACGCGCGACGACGCAAGGCGTAACCCACCACCTCCAGCGAACATCTTGGAGGCCAACGGGTTACGCCGCGCGGACTGCGCTTCGCGCAGCCGCGAGGCTAACCCAACGTAGCGATCCACGCCGCGAGTTCACGCCATGGCTGCAGCGTCCAATGGCCGGAGGCGGCGCCGGACGGGGAGGCGAGCACGAAGACGTCCGGAAACTCCCCGTCACCCGGCTGCCGCCCCAACGCGATTGCGCTCGACGGCCTGCCGTAGAACAGGCTCGCCGCCGTCTTGCTCGTGAACGCAATCGTCCTCGGCCGATATTTTTCGATCTTGGCCCTGAAGCCCGCAACATCGAACGACTGCCGGGCGATCTCACGATCCATCCCGGCGCCGGATTTTGAGAGATCGGTGAAGCCGATGCCGAGTTCGAGCAGCGACGCGAATTCGCCCGGCTGATAGCGCCGCGGCGTGATGCCGGCCTCAAACAGCGCGCGCCAGAAGCGGTTGCCGGGATGGGCGTAGTAGTGCCCGACAGCAGCCGACCGCGTGCTGGCCGCGGTGCCTACGAAGACGAGGCGGAGGTTTTCGCGGAGCTGGTCGGGGAGGCGGTGAGGGGTGGACATCCTGAGCGATGGCTACCATCTCCGCAGCGTTCATCCTATATCTCGGCGATGACCCGCGAAGAATTGTCCGCCGCCTATGCGGCGCCTGGCCGTCACTATCACAACCTCGCACATATCGAGGACTGCCTGGCCGCGCTCGCGCAGGTGGAGGGTCTCTCGGCCGTGGAACGCGACATCCTGACGGAAGCCATCTGGTGGCACGATGTCGTCTACGACCCGACCCGGTCGGACAATGAAGAGCTGAGCGCGCAATTGGCCGAGCAGCACGTCCGCGCCGACCTCCGGGCGGAGGTCGCCCGCCTGATCCGCCTCACCCGCACGCACGAGGTTTTGGCGGATGATCGCCTCGGTGCGATCCTGATCTCGATCGACCTCAGCATCCTCGGCGCGGAGGCCGCACGATACGACGCCTATGCCGCGGCGATCCGGCAGGAATTCATCCATGTCGGTGATGCCGACTATCGCGCCGGCCGCGCGGGCGTGCTTCGCAGGTTTGCCGCACGGTCTGTCATCTATCCGGATGCCGCCTTCGCCGCGAGGTATGACCGGCGTGCCCGTGACAACCTAGCGCGCGAGTTGGCTGCGCTGAGCTAAGCTGTCGCCGCCCCCCGCTTGCTGAGTGGGTTGGCGATCACGATGCGGTGGGGCGAGGTGCGTAGCAACCATTAAATGGCGGCTGTGCTTTACGCCGTTTGGATCGTCGGCGTCTGTCATGATGACGCCGTGCTCGCGTCCGTCAAGGCGTGGCCTGGCGGCAGATCGCGTGAAGTTGGGGCAAACGACGGCCATCCTTGACGGACGCTGCGCGCGACGTCGTGAGGGGCCGTAGGTCGGGACGAAGAAACGCGTCCCGGTCGAACTAAGAAACAGAGAATGATCCCGCCGGCGGTTCGCCGCACCATGGCGTGCCGCGAGCTACCACCGTGTTGGCGAAGATGAGCATCTTCCTGGCGCAGGCAACGAGCGCGCGCTTGTGTTCCTTTCCGGCTGCGGTCAGCCTCCGGTAGAGCTGGATGAGCTGCGGATTCCATCGAAACGATGCAGCCAGTGAAGCGGTATAAAGGGCGCGACGCAGCCGCTTTCGTCCGCCCTCGATATGCCGAACACCGACCTGGTCGCCGCTGTCGTCGTCATAGGGCGCAAGGCCGGCGAGAGCGACAGCTTGCTCCCGCGTGATCCGGCCGATCTCAGGCAGACGCACCAGGATGGCAACGGCGGTCGGCAGCCCGATGCCGGCGACGCTGTTGATCAGCGCGAGCCTCCTGGCAAGGTCGGGATGCTTGCAGATCGAGGCGACCAGAGCCTTGAGTGCGGCCTTCTCACGTTGCTCCAGGCGAGCGATATCCTCGTGCCAGAGCTGGTTAATCCTCACATTGCGGCAGCTCTCGATCCTGTTCTTGAGGCGCGCGATATCCTCGCCGATCTGATCGATCATGGTCAGTTGCTCGGCGAACGGCAGCAACCGAGGATCGGGAGCGGCATGGATCTTCCGCACCGCTGCGGTGCAGGCTGCGATAAGAGCGGCATCGATCTTATCGTTCTTGGCCCGCTGCAAGTGGAATTTGGCATAAGCCCGGACCTGGGCCGGCTGGAACACCACAACCACAAACCGCTTGCGCCGCAGTTCGGCGACGACCGGCTGTTCGTAACCGCCGCTCGCCTCGATGCCAATGCGTTTGACGCGATGCTGTCGCAGCCACGCCGACAAAGCCTCGTGACCTTCCGACGTGTTCTCCACCTGCAGCGGCTCGCGGCGGCCTTCGATCGCCACATCAAGCTTCCGTTTGCCGGTATCGATACCGGCACAGATCGTGATATGCTTGACCATCTTCGTCGATCCCTCCCTTGTTATGCGAACCTAAAGTTCGTTCAACCATTCGGGTCCCGATGAAGTGCCGGTCGCGATCTCGCTACGTCAGACAGCCCTCAAGGCTTCGATGGGTACCGATCCGATCGAACGGCGACCCAGCTCGGGCGGCCACCCGGGCTGGGCCATTCCTCACGGAACGGCTCAATATAAGCGATCGGGCTAATACAAGGGTGGGTTAGCCGATCCCATATGCGGTCGTTCCGCAAGCAATGGCGAGAGGCGTAACCCACCATGCCACAAGCGAGGATGAAGTTGCGGAAGCCAAGCGGTGGGTTACGCCGAGCGGACTGAGCTTCCGCCTTCGCTCTTCGAGCTTCGGCGGACAAGTCGCGCAGCCGCGGGGCTAACCCACCCTGCGAGCTGCTAGCGCGTCGGCTCCTTGATCCCTTCTTCGGTCGTGACCGCCTGCGCAGTTCTGGTCGCGCGGACCATCAGAAACGTTCCCGAGTAGCCCGGCAGCCGCCAGCGACCGTCGATCTCCGTCGCGTCGGCGTTCACCGTGCCCTCATAGACGACGGTGTCATAGCCGTAGCCGGGCGGCTCGTAACGCTTGACGAAGGAGACCCGGCTTCCGGACCGATGGCCCGCGATCGATGAGTTGTGAGTGCTCAGCGGGCAATCCCGCATCATGCAAGGCTCGGTCACGCTGCCTCCAAGCGCACCGCAGGCCTCGATAAGCGTCGCCGTGAACGTGACCATTCCCGCGCCCGGTTGAACGAAGGTGCCGTCCCAGACGCCGGTCAGATTGTCGGTCATTGCAATCCGGGTGAGTGCAGCAAGGCGTAGCCCGCATGAGCGTAGCGATATGCGGGCCGGATGCAACCCGGATGTCGATTCCGCCTTCGCCCTTCGAGCTACGGCGGACAAGTCGCTTATCCGGGCTACGCTTGCTACCAATTGCGTAGGGTGGGTTAGCCGATCACAAGCGCGATCGCTCCACAAGCGACGGCGCGAGGCCCAACCCACCACGACACGGCACGCTGTTCAAGAGAAGTGGTGGGTTACGCTGCGCTAACCCACCCCACGAGCTGTGATTTGCCCCATGGGCAACGCAAGGTCTGGCAGTCCATGGAGCGATACGGCAGTATTCCAGGATGTGTAGCGTGCGCCAACCGTGTAGGATCGGCCCGGTCGTTAGGGCAGGGAAATGATAAAGACCATTGAAAAGTTCATCGAGGCAGTACGCCAAGGTTCAGCGGGATGGCATTGCCAAGAACCGAAATGGTTCAGGGGGGAGCCGTTATGCGATACGCCCCTAATTCCGTCGCTTTACCGAAGTGCAAGCCGAGATCGTGAGAACGAGTTGCTTCAAATGTTTCGCGCCAGAGGAGCTGGCTACTCTGAATTTGCGCCACATCGTGATCACACGGACCAATGGCTTTTCCTCGCGCAGCATGTTGGGCTGCCTACTCGATTGCTTGATTGGTCCGAAGGCGCGTTGATTGCGCTGCACTTTGCCCTAAAGAAGCACACCTCTGCTGTGGTGTGGATGCTCAACCCGCTCGAGTTGAATGCTCTCTCGGCCGGTCAGCCGAAGCGGCCGGATGATTTGCCCAGGCAATTTCCTCTGCCTTGGTACGGAGATCAAAATCCTGCATTCAGGAATCTTCGCGCTGCATGGGAAGAGTCTGATGAGCTTGGGGTCGATCTTCCGATCGCTGTCTATCCGACCTATGTTCATCCCAGATTGCCAGGACAGCGAGCATGTTTCACCGTGCATGGCAAACGTAAGGAGGGCCTTGGCGCACTGGTTTCTGACGACAGAATTTTACAGTGCTTAGAACTTGATCCCGCTTACCATGATACGATGCGTCGAGAACTGAAACTTTTGGGCGTTACGGATTCAGTCTTATTCCCGGACTTGGACGGATTGGCCGAAGAGCTGAAACAGCGATTCTCGTGAGGCACTCGTGAGCCTGCAGGCTAGATCATCGAAGAACCATTGACGCGGCTGCCAACGACTAGAAGTCGTCCCGAGGGCACGAAGACGTCGGGAACCCCTTCGTCCAGCCTGCTGCCACCTCAGCGAGATCAAGCCGGACGGCCCGCCGTAGAACAGGCTCGCCGCCTTCTTGCTTGTAAAGGCAATCGTCTTCGGGCGATACCTTTCGATCTTGGCCCGGAAGCCCGCGACATCGAAGGATTGTCTGGCGATCTCGTGATCCATCCCGGTGCCGGGTTTGGAGAGGTCGGTGAAGCCGATCCCGAGCGCGAGCAGCGCTGTGAACTCGCCCGGTTGATAGCGCCGCAACGTGATGCCGGCCTCGTGCAGCGCGCGCCAGAAGCGGTTGCCGGGATGGGCGTAGTAGTGACCAAGCGCGGCCGAGTGCGTGCTGGCGGCGGTGCCGACGAAGAGAAGGCAGAGGTTTTCGCGGAGCTGGTCGGGGAAGCCGTTGAACGTGGTTTCGGGCAAATCACGCGTCCGCAGGCTTGTCAGTTCCGCAAAGTGGGTTGGCCAAACAGGCTGTGCTTCACGGACAATGAAACCCAAATCTCAGTCGGTGATGGCGGATGTTCTCTTCCGACGGGCGCTCGCTCTGTGGTTGCGATACTTCCCTTGTTCGCAGGAAATCGTATGTGGTATCTGAAAGCCTACTGCTGATTTCGACTCGGCTTCCATCCAGCGTCAGGGCAATCAGACCTTCATCGAAAAGCGCATGAACATCAGCCCGAAGCAAGAGTCCATTTCGTAGGTTATTATCGTCTTGCCCTTTTTCGACCTTGATATGGGCCGCTTCAAGCGCTTCGGCTGTGGTGCAGCCAGTAAACGCACATTTGCCTTGATAGGCTCGTCGAATCCTTACGCTAAACTTTGCCTGATCGGGGCGCAATGCCACGTTCCCGAGCCGCTTCAAGCGAGCAACTTCATTATGTCCATCGGCTTCGAAATCATGAGCGTCGAAGAGAGGCATTAGCCTGCCGACCTCATCACGTTCGATCCGCCTGATGCCGCGATGCGAGTATCCCTTTAGTTTTTCGTACAGGCTTGCCTCATAGACATCAGTTGAGTGTCTAAATTCATCGAGTTCTCGCGTCCCAAAAAGGGAAGACGTTTTACGTAGATCGGCAAGTTGGATGTGATAGTCGTTTGTGCGTTGCTTATCTAAGTTCCGTACTGAGCCGTACCACGTAATTCCTTGTCCGCCATCCTCTTCAAGCAGCCACACGAAGACTCGATCCCCCACAGAGATGTCACCTCCTTGCATCTTTGCGATCGGCCGTGCTTGAAGCGAGAGCAGTTTGCCACTTTGCTCGATGGAGTCAGTCTTGATAACAAAACCTCGTTGATCTTCGCTTTCCTCGTAGTCTTCTTCCAGCCAGACTGGGGGCGGGTCTGGGACAACGAACGTTGCGTCTCCCTCGTCTTGCCATTCGATGCGGCGCACGACCTTCCTTTCCGCCGTCTCAAATAGGATGCGGGTGACGCCCGGCCAGATCGATTTTGGGTCGTTGTTGCTCAGCCGATAAGTAAGCGTTGCAGTGTTTCCTTTAATCCGAATTATAGTTCTGACAGCAAAGGTTGAACCATTCGGCTTCCTTGTATCGTGCTCAATCTCCTTGTCCCCTACTTCCGCATCGAACAGGCTCGTGGGGATAAGGTCGACATAGTTCTTAGATTCTTTGTTCTTCCAATGAATTGCTAGAGTTGTCATTTGCAACGTCGCTTCTTGAAATGAGTTGAGAAAAAGGGGCCGAATTTTCGTTCGGCCCCTTGCATGCTCAAAGCGCTAGCGAAATGTGTCGCGAATTCTCACAGCACCCGATTACTCTCCTTCACCTTCTCCGCATCCAGATAGACGCTGCTTCCCATCTCCTTGAACTTCGCGCTCATCTGCTTCATGCCGTCCTCGACCGTCCCGCTCATCGACATGCCGACGCTGTTCGGATCATTCAGCGTTGCGGCGTAGTCGCGGACGTCCTGGGTGATCTTCATCGAGCAGAATTTTGGGCCGCACATCGAGCAGAAATGCGCGACCTTGTGGGCTTCCTTCGGCAGGGTCTCGTCGTGGAAGTTTTTCGCGGTGTCGGGGTCGAGGCCGAGGTTGAACTGGTCGGTCCAGCGGAAGTCGAAACGGGCGCGGGAGAGCGCGTCGTCGCGGAGCTGGGCGGCCGGGTGGCCCTTGGCGAGGTCGCTGGCGTGGGCGGCGATCTTGTAGGTGATGACGCCGACCTTGACGTCGTTGCGGTCGGGTAGCCCAAGATGCTCCTTCGGCGTGACGTAGCAGAGCATGGCGCAGCCGAACCAGCCGATCATGGCCGCACCGATCCCTGAGGTGATGTGGTCATAGCCCGGCGCGATGTCGGTCGTCAGCGGTCCGAGCGTGTAGAACGGCGCCTCGCCGCACTCCTTCAACTGCTTGTCCATGTTGATCTTGATCTTGTGCATCGGCACGTGGCCGGGGCCCTCGATCATGACCTGGCAGCCCTTGTCCCACGCGATCTTGGTGAGCTCGCCGAGCGTCTCCAGCTCCGCGAACTGCGCGCGGTCGTTGGCATCGGCAATCGAGCCCGGACGCAGGCCGTCGCCGAGCGAGAACGAGACGTCATACTTGCGCATGAGATCGCAGATCTCGTCGAAATGCGTGTAGAGGAAACTCTCCTTGTGATGCGCCAGGCACCACTTTGCCATGATCGAGCCGCCGCGCGAGACGATGCCGGTGACGCGGTTGGCGGTGAGGTGGATGTAGGGCAGGCGCACGCCGGCGTGGATCGTAAAGTAGTCGACGCCCTGTTCGCATTGCTCGATCAGCGTGTCCTTGTAGAGCTCCCACGTGAGCTTCACGGGATCGCCGTTGCACTTCTCCAGCGCCTGGTAGATCGGCACGGTGCCGATCGGCACCGGCGAGTTGCGCAGAATCCATTCGCGGGTGGTGTGGATGTTGCGGCCCGTCGAGAGGTCCATCACGGTGTCGGCGCCCCAGCGGATCGCCCACACCATCTTCTCGACCTCTTCCTCGACGGAGGACGTCACGGCGGAGTTGCCGATATTGGCGTTGATCTTGGTCAGGAAGTTGCGGCCGATGATCATCGGCTCGAGTTCGCTGTGGTTGATATTGGAGGGGATGATGGCGCGGCCGCGCGCGATCTCGGAGCGCACGAACTCCGGCGTGATGAAGGCGGGGACCGAGGCGCCGAAGCTTTCGCCGTCGGCAAGGGCTGCTTCCGCGCGCTCGAGCTGTTCTTTCCGGCCGAGATTCTCGCGCGCCGCGACGTAGATCATCTCCTTGGTGATGATGCCGGCACGCGCGAATTCGAGCTGCGTGATTTTGTGGCCGTCCAACCCGCGCAGCGGATTGTGGTAGGCGGAGAAGGCGCGCGCGGCGTTGTCAGCGGAGACACTGCCATTGTCCTCCGGCTTGATCTGGCGGCCCTCATATTCCTCGACGCCGCCACGCTCCAGCACCCAGGCCTTGCGGTTGCGGGCGAGGCCGGCGTTGACGTCGATGGTGACGGAGGGATCAGTGTAGGGGCCCGAGGTGTCGTAGACCGGCAGGTTCGGTTCGCCCGCACCTTCCGAGAGGATGATCTCGCGCAGCGGCACGCGCAGATCGGGCGCGGCGTCGGGGGAGGCGAAGATTTTTCGCGAGGAGGCGAGGGGGCCGGTCGTGACGGCGGGAACGGTCTTTTCGGGGTTGGAGCGAATGTTCATGGGGTCCTCCGTTTAATTCGTATGCGTGCTGTTGCTCTCGTCATCCTGAGGTGCGCGCCGTGCGGTGTAACCGCAGGGCGCGCCTCGAAGGATGAACGAGCCGGGCCGTCGCCCTTCGAGGGCCGCTGAAGAAGCGGCCACCTCAGGGTGACGGAGTGAAAAGGGAGCGAGGGGCAGCATCACGCGGCCTCCTTGCGGTAGCCGAGCCACTGGCGCACGCGGGCGTCAGGGTCGGCGTTCTGGGTGACGTCGCTGACGACAGCGATGGAATCGGCGCCGGCGGCAAAGATCTCCGCGGCGTGCTCGAACTTGATGCCGCCGATCGCGACCAGCGGAATGCTGCCGATGCGCTTCTTCCATTCGGTGATCTTTGGAATGCCCTGCGGCTCAAATCGCATCGATTTGAGCGTGGTGAAGAAGATCGGGCCGAGCGCGATGTAGTCCGGCTGGGCGGCGAGCGCGGTTTCGAGCTCTGCGTCGTCATGGGTGGAGATGCCGAAGGTCAGGCCGGCCTCGCGGATCGCGTTGAGGTCGGCATCGAGCAGATCCTCCTGGCCGAGATGCAGATGCTTGGCGCCGGCGACGATCGCCGCGCGCCAATAGTCGTTGACGACGACCTTGGCCTGCGTGCCCTGAACCGCGGCGAGCGCGTCGGTGACGATCTGCAGCGCTTCGGCGTCGTTCAAATCCTTGGCCCGCAACTGGATGGTGCCGACGCCGAGCTTTGCGAGGCGCGCGACCCAGTCGACGGTGTCGACGACGGCGTAGAAGGGATCAGGATACGCGTTGCGATCAGGATACGGCATGCCAGAACGGGGTCCCAACGACAGGGGTTGACGGGGAGGCGAAGTCACGGGCTTCCATCAGCCCGGCCTCATAAGCGGTGCGACCAGCCTCGACGCCGAGACGGAAAGCATTTGCCATCGCGACGGGATCGGCCGCCTTTGCGATCGCGGTGTTGAGCAGCACGGCGTCGTAGCCGAGCTCCAGCGCCTGCGCGGCGTGCGAGGGCGCGCCGAGACCGGCGTCGACCACCAGCGTGATATCGGGCAGCCGCTCGCGCAGCAGTTTTAGCGCGTCGCGGTTGGTGATGCCCTTCGCGCTGCCGATCGGCGCCGCCCAGGGCATCACGACCTTGCAGCCGGCATCGACGAGGCGCGTCGCGACCGAGAGATCCTCGGTGCAATAGGGGAACACCTCAAAGCCGTCCTTGATCAAAATGGCGGCGGCTTCGACCAGGCCGACGACGTCGGGCTGCAGCGTGTCGTTGTCGGCGATCACTTCGAGCTTGATCCAGGCGGTGCCGAACAGCTCGCGGGCGAGCTTTGCGGTCGTCACGGCCTCGCGCACGCTGCGGCAGCCGGCGGTGTTCGGCAGCACGGCGACGTCGAGCTCGCGGATCAGATTCCAGAACGCGTCGCCCGACTTGCCGCCGGCGGCCTCGCGCCGCAGCGACACGGTGACGATGCTCGCGCCGGATGCGCGGATCGCCGCCTGCATGATCGCGGGCGAAGGATACAGCGCGCTGCCGATCAGCAGGCGCGAGGGGAAGGTTTTGCCGTAGAAGGTCACCATGTCGGTGTTTCCTCAATTGACCCTGTCATCCCCGCGAAGGCGGGGATCCAGTATTCCAGAGGCCGTGCCGTGACACTGCGAGGCCGCGGCGTACTGGATCGCCCGGTCAAGCCGGGCGATGACAGCGGAGTGTGGGGCACGCGCGTCATCCCCATCACCCTCCCTGCCGCGGTGTGATGATCTCGATCTCGTCGCCGGCTTTCAGTTGCGTCTCGGCCCAGCGGCTTTTCGGCACCACGTCATAATTCACGGCAATCGCGAAATGCGTGCCCTCATAGTCGAGCTCGCTGAGCAGCGCGCTGACGCATCCTGCATTGATCTCGCGATGCTCGCCGTTCACGATCACGCGCATTGCATCACCTCATTGTCGATCTGGCCGCGCTCGACATAGGCGAGCGTCAGCTCGGCGAGCGCCGGCGCGATCAGGAAACCGTGGCGGTAGAGCCCGTTCACGCTGATCTTGCTGCCGCGGATGCCGATGCGCGGATGGTTGTCGGGGAAGGCGGGCCGCAGGCCCGAGCCGAACTCGACGATGCGGGCCTCGCCGAAGGCGGGGTGCACCGCATAGGCCGCGCCGAGCAATTCAAGCGCCGAGCGCACGCTGACGCCGGTGTCCTCGGCCTCGATCGAGGTCGCGCCGAGCATGAAGAGGTTGTCCTCGCGCGGGATCACGTAGAGCGGCCAGCGCGGATGGATGAGACGCACGGGGCGCGCAAGCTGCACCTCTGATGTCTCGATCAAAATCATCTCGCCCTTGACACCGCGCAGCTCCGGCTGCTCGTCGCGTGCGGAGAGGCCGCGGCAGTCGATCACGATGCCTTTGAAATCAAGGTCTGCGAGATCCTTTGCGGTGACGTCGCTATTGAACTTGATGGTGCCGCCGGCGGCACGGATGCGCTCATGCAGCTTGGGCAGCACGCGCCGCGGCTCGACATGGCCTTCGCTTGGGAAGAACAGCGCATCGCGGAAGCGGCCCTCCAGCGACGGTTCGAGCTGCGCGAGGCTCGCGGCATCGAGCCGCTGGTGCCCCTCGGTCATCCTGGCAAAGCGCTCAAAATCGTTGCGCTCGCGGGCATGGGCCACGACCAGGGAGCCGTTGAACGGCGTATCCGGCAATTCGCGCCGCCAGATATGAAGCGAGCGCTCGCCGAGCCGGCTGATGATGGGTTCGGCGACCTCGGCCTCACAATAGGGCGCGAGCATGCCGCCGGCCCAGTGGCTGGTGGCGTCGGTCATGTCAGCGTCACTGCGCTCGTGTAGCGTGACCGCGTGGCCCGCCTGAGCGAACAGCAGCGCCTGCCAAGCGCCTGCAATGCCTGCGCCGATGATGGATATCGCGGAATCCGGTCGTTTTGTCGTCTGGTACATCCCTGTCCCTTCGCCGGCATGACCCGGATCAGGTTCAAAGGGTCACCGCGGTCTTGGGCCTTCTGACCCATTTAGCGGTATCTCAGCTCCTCCTCGGAGCACCCCTCGGAACGGCTCTAATGTATGCCAGTGGCGGGATGTGTCAACGCATCGTCCACTGTCATTCCGGGATGGTCCGAAGGACCAGACCCGGAATCCTTGGATTCCGGGTTCGATGCTGACGCATCGCCCCGGAATGACGATCACCTTGATGGAACCTGCGCCCGCGCGTTCCGCACCCTCTGCGCCAGCTTTTTCCGCGGTGGCGCGCCAAACGCCGAGACCGGATTGCCGTTCGGCTCGAGCCAGGCCTGGTTCAAATCGCCCTGCTGGGCGATCTCCTGACGTTGACGCTTTGCGACGTAGTAATACCCGCCCGCATAATAACGAATGGCTCGGCCGTGATCGCCGTTCGCGGCATGGTAGGCGCCGGCAAGGTATTTCACGCCATAGGTGAGATTGGTGGCGGGATCGCGCAGGCCGGCGGCATCGCCGGTGTAACCGAGGCCGCGGGCGGTCGCGAGCTTGATCTGCATCAGCCCGATGGTGCCGCCACGGCCGACGAGATGCGGCTGATAACGGCTCTCGCGCATGATGACGCGGTGCACTAGCGCTTCCGGCACGCCGTTGGCGCGCGCCTGCGCGGCCGCCATTTCGGCATATTCGGTTTCGCCGGCGATGGCGGATTGCGGCAGTGCGAGTGCGGCCGCAACTGCGGCTGCGATGAGCAAAACTTTCATCAAATATCCTTTCGACGCTAGATAACCTGCGCCCGGGATGCGTTAGGCCAAGCGAACACGGCGATGATGTGGCCAAACGCCGCCATCAGCGATTTTGCGGCGCGGCGTCGTCTTTACGACTCAAAGCTCTCTTAGAGTTCACGCAAACGATCCGAGCGCGCTCGCGACAGAAGGCCTGTCCATTGGCGCTTGGAGCAAAAAGCGACTATCAGAAGGCCGCTACTCGGGAGGGTGCCATGACAAAATCTGACATGACCAGATCCGACATTGGCGAAATTCCCATGCAGAACCCGTGCGCACAATGCGGCACGCCGATCCCGCTGCCCGACTGGATCGAGCCGGGCGTGGGACGCATCTCCTATCTCTGGAAATGTCACGCCTGCGGCTATCGCTTCGAGGCGATCGCGATCTTCGATCACGCCGCCGACGAGCACCAGCCGCTCGCAGCTTAGCCTAAATCAGCATCACGCCGCGAGCCGCGGCTGCTGCCAGACTGGCAGTTGCATGCGCACGATCAATCCGTGCGGTGTGCGGTCGTGCAGCGACAGCTCGCCGCCATGAGCAAGTGCAATCGCGCGCGCGATCGAGAGGCCAAGGCCAAAGCCTGCGGTGTCGTCCATGTTGCGCGCGTCGTCGCCGCGCACGAACGGCTCCAGCATGGCTTCCTTGCGCTCGTCGGAGATGCCGGGACCGTCGTCCTCGACGTCGATCGTGAGCTTGGTGCCTGAGACGTCGAGGCGGATCGTCACCTCGGCGCCGAAGCGCACCGCGTTCTCCACGAGATTGGTGATGCCGCGATGCAGATCGTCGGGCCGCGCGACGGCGGTCGCCTGCGCCGGGCCCTCATAGTGCACGGTGTGGCCCATGTCGGCGAACTGGTCGGCGATCAGCTGCAGCGTGCTGGCGATGTCGACCAGCGTCACCGCCTCGACCTTACGGTCGTTGCGGAGCAGCGACAGCACGGATTCCAGCATCGTGCGCATCTGGTCGAGATCGATCAGCATGCGCCTGCGATTGGTCTCGTCCTCGATGAATTCGGCGCGCAGCCGCAGTCGCGTGATCGGCGTGCGCAGATCGTGGCTGATCGCCGCCAGCATCTTTGTGCGGTCCGACATCAGCCGCGCGATGCGCTCCTGCATGCGGTTGAGCGCGCGCGCCACCGAGCGGATCTCCTCAGGCCCACGCTCCGGCAGCGGCTCCGCGGTGCCGTCGAGGCTGAAACCTTCGGCGGCCCTGGCAAAGGACGACAGCGGCTTGGCGAGCGCGTAGGCCGCCCACAGGCCGAGCATGGTAACGCTGATCAGCACAAACAGCAGCGTCATCATCCATGGGCCGCCCCAGAACCGCGGCTGGCGCGGGCCCGGATCGACGCGGCCCGCGATCATGCTGCCGTCGGGCAGGGTGATGCCGACCCGGTGCGCGTCGGCGTTCGGCGCCAGTGCGGCGACCTTGTATTGATGGCCGAGACGCCAGCGCATGCCGTGGAGGTGCTGGCCGTCGCCGTCGTCGACGATTAAGGCCGCACCGGGCGCGAGCTCCTCGATCTCGAGCTTCGGGAAGGCGCGCTTGACGTCGGCGATCAGCCGCGGCCGTTCGCCTGGCTCGGCGCTGCCGAGCAAGAGCGCGGCGTTCGCCAGTTGGTGCGCGCCATCCGGCGGCGGCTCGACGCGATCCGGCCGGCTGATCAGGAAGCTCAAGGTGAGGATCAGATGCAGCGCGATGATCGACGCCACGACGAGGGCGGCGATCTGGCCGCCGATGCCCTTGAGGTGGAAGAACCCGAACAGCCTCATGTCAGCTACTCAAGGACGACGTCACTGCTTCCGTTCTCGGTGTGAACAGATAACCACCGGAGCGCACCGTCTTGATGATGGTGGGGTCCTGCGGGTTGGGCTCGATCTTGCGGCGGATGCGGCTCACCAGCACGTCGATCGAGCGCTCGAACGAACCGGTCGCGCGTCCCTGCGTGAGGTCGAGCAGGCTGTCGCGCGACAGCACGCGGCCGGGACGCTCGCAGAAGGTGCGCAAGAGGTCGAACTCGGCGCTGGTCACTGCGACACGCGCCCCTTCCGGATTGCGCAATTCGCGCAGGCGCAGGTCGATGCGCCAGCCCTCGAAGGCGAGCGTGCTCGCGCCCTCGATCGAACTCGCCGCGTTGGCGGCCTGCTGGCGGCGCAGCACCGCGTTGATGCGCGCGAGCAGCTCGCGCGGGTTGAACGGTTTTGGCAGGTAGTCGTCGGCGCCCATTTCGAGGCCGACGATGCGGTCGATGTCCTCGCCGCGCGCGGTTAGCATGATGATCGGCGTCTGCTGCTCCGCGCGCACCTTGCGGCACAGGCTCAAGCCGTCCTCGCCGGGCAGCATGACGTCGAGGATGAGCAGGTCCACGCGCTGGTCGGCCATGGCGCGCGCCATCTCGCGGCTGTCGCTGACGGCGGTGACGTTGCAGGCGTTGTTGCGCAGATACTTTGCAATCAACGTCCGGGTTTCGCGGTCGTCCTCGACGACCAGGATGTTGGGCGAGGGATTAGCCATGTGCTCTGTTTGTCGAAGATTCGGGCGAAACGGCGAAGATTTTTGTTTCCGAATGTTTCCGGCTGCCGGTCGGGCAACGTCCGGCAACAGCTGGAAAGGGTGTCGGCAAGGTCTCGTTAAGTCCGTTAACCATACCGTGGCGTGGTCTTTCAAGGAACCCCGCAAACCCACGGAGCCCACATGACCACGATCTCGGCGGCCTCCGCCGGCACCTACCAGTCGCCGCTGCAGCGCCTGCAGCAGGAATTGCAGTCCGAAGTCTCGGCCGGCACGATTTCGTCGTCGGATCAGTCGGCGCTGTCCACCGCGCTCACCGATATCGACACCGCGCTCCAGCAGAGCCGTGCCAGCGACCAGTCGAGCGGCACGCGGCCTTCGCCGGATGAGATGAAGTCGAAGATCGACGACCTCATCTCCAACGAGGTGTCTAATGGCACGCTGACCTCCGACCAGGCCGAGGAGCTCAAGGGCGTATTCAAGGCCGCCTTCGCCAACGGACCCGGCGGCGCCGGCGGGCCGGGCGGCCCGCCCCCGGGGCCTCCGCCCTCGGACGACAGTTCGTCGAGCACGTCATCCACGGATTCGGCGAGCAGCTCGAGCGACAGCACCACGGCAGAAATCCTCCAGCAGTTCCTCCAGGCGTTGCAGCAATCGCTGTCGTCGTCGACGTCCTACGGTTCGTCGGGCAATTCGACGAACGCGTCCAGCAGCTCGCAAATCTCCGCGCTTCTCATCGACTACAAGACCTGACCACGCAGGACCTGTTTCAAGGCGACGCAGGTCGGCACGTTCCTCGCGAGGTCAGCGCTTCTCCCAGGAAGCGCGAAGCTCGCGGGGAACTGTGTGCTTGTGCACGTAGCGATGCTTCGTGCGTAACGTGGTTCGCTGCGGAACTGCGAGCGCAGTGCAACGCATGCAAAACTCAGCGCAACGAAATTGCCGCAGCTTAGGAACTGCGGATGATCATCGCGGTTTTCTCCGTACGAGTCTTCGTCAAGGAGAGGACATCATGTTGATGAAATCGATCGCGGCCGGCCTGGCCGGTTCCGCGCTAATCGCGACTGTTGCGTTTGCGCAAACGCCGCCTGCTGCTACCGACAAGGCCCCGGCTGCTTCCACCACGACAACGACATCGGCCTCGGGTGAGTGGCGCGCGTCGAAGCTGGTCGGCCTGAAGATCTACAATGACGCCAACGAGAGCGTCGGTTCGATCAACGATCTCTTGATGGACAAGAGCGGTGACATCAAGATCGCGGTGATCGGCGTCGGCGGTTTCCTCGGCATGGGCGAGCATCTGGTTGCCGTGCCCTTCGACAAGTTGAAGTTCGTCAATGAGGCCGTCGCCTATAGCGGCGCAGCCACCACCCCGGCGAACCGTCCGGCGTCGACCACGACCACGGGCGCTGCGGCTGATCGCCCGACGACGATGAACGAGAAGACCACCACGACAACCACGACGTCGAAGTGGTATCCGGACCACGCCGTGTTCAACGCGACCAAGGACGATCTGAAGAAGATGCCGGAATTCAAGTACGACTAACGGACCTCGGATCGGCCAAGCGAGGCGCCCCGGTTTGTCGCCGGGCGCGCTGTCGTGCCTTTCTGGTGTCAGGCATTGCCGCCCTTGAGCCGTTCATTGCGACGGCGCAGGCCTTCCATGGTGGCGAGCAGGATGACCGAGACTGTCGTCAATATCACCGCCGCCGCCGTGATGGTCGGGCTGATGTTCTCGCGGATGCCGCTGAACATCTCGCGCGGCAGCGTGCGCTGCTCGGGACCCGCCATGAACAGCACGATCACGACCTCATCGAAGCTGGTCGCGAAGGCGAACAGCGCGCCCGAGGCCAGGCCGGGTAGGATCAGTGGCAGGATCACGCGGCGGAACGCGTAGAGCGGCGAGGCGCCGAGCGAGGCGGCGGCGCGCGCCAAATTGGTGTCAAAACTTTGCAGCGTCGCGCCGACCGTGATCACCACAAACGGCGTCGCCAGCGCGGTGTGGGCCAGGATCAGGCCGAGATAGCTGCCGGTCAGACCGATCGGCGCGAAGAAGAAATACAGGCCGACCGCGGTAATGACACCGGGTACGACGACCGGCGACAGCACGAAGGCCAGCACCAGTGGCTTGAGCCGGCTCTTCCACTGCGCCAGACCGAGTGCGGCCAGCGTGCCGAACACCATGGAGAGCAGCGTCGAGGCGACGCCGATGATCATGCTGTTCTTCAGCGAATTCATCCAGCGCGGCGAATTGATGAAGTCGTCGTACCAGCGCAAGGAGAGGCCGGGCAGCGGATAGGTCAAATAGGAGCCTGAGCTGAAGGACAGCGGCATGATCGCCAGGATTGGCGCGATCAGGAAGATGAACACCAGCGTCGAGACAATGATGGTCGCGGCCCACGCGATGCGCTGGCTGGGCGTGCGGAGGGAGGGATTGTCGCTCAATTCTTCATCCCTCCCGTGACCTGCTGTCCCTGCACCAGCTTTCCGTAGACGAGAGCCAGCAGAACGGTGGCGAGCAGCAGCACCGCCCCCAGCGCCGAGGCAAGGCCCCAGTTCGCGGTCTCGGTGGTGTAGAGCGCGATGAAGTAGCTGATCATCTGATCGGCGGCGCCGCCGACGAGTGCCGGCGTGATGTAATAGCCGAGCGCCAGGATGAAGACGAGCAGGCTTCCCGCGCCGATGCCGGGCAGCGTCTGCGGTAGGTAGATCCGCAGGAAGGCGGTGACCGGTGGCGCACCGAGCGAGGCGGCCGCCCGCATATAGGCGGGCGAGATCGCCTTCATGCTGCTGTACAGCGGCAGGATCATGAACGGCAGGAGCACGTGCGTCATCGCCACGCAGACGCCAAAACGGTTGTAGATCAGGCGCAGCGGCTCATCGATGATGCCGAGCCAGTGCAGGCTGTCGTTGACCACGCCCTTGCTCTGCAACAGCACGATCCAGGCGCAGGTGCGGACCAGAAGCGAGGTCCAGAACGGTAGCAGGACGAAGATCATGAGCAGGTTCGACCGGCCCGGCGGCAGCGTCGCGAGCAGATAGGCGACCGGGAAGCCGAGAATCAGGCAGAGCACCGTGACGCTGAGGCTGATGATGAAGGTGCGGGTGAATACGTTGCGGTAGATGGCCTGATCCGCCGGGGCCGCGACGACCGCGCCATCCACGTTCCTGACAAGGTCGAGCGCCCCCAGCAGGTAGAAGCCGGTCACCGGGCCACTGGCGTCCTTGATCGTCGCCCAGGTGGCGCGGTCGCGCCAGGCCGGGTTGATCTTGCCCAGCGTCTCCCTGGCCGTGCCGGGCTCAGGCACCGCCTTCAGATTGCGTGCGGTGCTGGTCAGGATCGTACGAAAACCGTTCAGGGCGTAGTTCAGCCGCTTGGCCGCAATCGCGATGGTGCCGGAGGTGCGCGCCGCCAAAATGTCGCCTGCCAGCGCCGCAAAGGCCTTTTCGTCCGGCAGGTCCTTGCCGTCCCAGTCGGCCAGAGCAGCAACCGTTTGCGGCAGGACCTGACGAACCTCCCGGTCGTCGACGGCACGCCAGAGCATGCCGGCGATCGGGCCTGCGAAGGTGAAGAGCAGGAAGACGAGAAGCGGCAGCACCAGCGCCAATGCCTTGACCTGGCGTGTCCGCTCCGCACGCCTCAATCGGCGCTTGAGCGGCACCTCGGTCGACGCATCGGCGCCGGTCAGAAGCGCATCCGTCATTGGTCGAGCCTTCGGTCGATCTTTGGGTCGAGCCTTGCGTGGCGCGTTATTTCGCGGCCCATTTGTTGAAGCGCTCGGTCAGGCGGTCGATGTTCTCGAGCCAGAAGGCAACGTTGATCTCGACCGCGTTCTTGATGTTGTCGGGCGCGGTCGGCAGATCCTTCAGAACGGCCGCCGGGATCAGGGCGGCGGCATCCTTGTTCGAGGTGCCGTAGGCAATGTTCTCCGACAGTTTTGACTGATTCTCTGCCTTGCCGGCGAAGTCGAGGAACTTGTAGGCCGCGTCCTTGTTGGGGCTACCCTTCAGGATGACCCAGCTATCGAGGGTGAAGAGCGCGCCGTCCCACACCATGCCAAAATTCTTCTTCTCCTTCTTGTTCGCGGTGTCGATGCGGCCATTGTAGACCGAGGTCATCGCCACCTCGCCGGAGGCGAGCAATTGCGGCGGCTGGGCGCCGGCCTTCCACCAGACGAGGTCACCCTTGATGGTGTCGAGCTTCTTGAACGCGCGCTCGACGCCCTCGTCGGTCGCCAGCACCTTGTAGACGTCCTTCGGCGCGACGCCGTCGGCCATGAGGGCAATCTCCAGCGTGGTCTTCGGACCCTGACGCAGGGCGCGCTTGCCCGGAATCTTCTTGGTGTCGAAGAAGTCAGCCCAACCATTGGGGGCGTCCTTCAGCTTGTCCTTGTCGTAGCCGAGAACGAAGTCGTACACGATGGCGCCGACGCCGCAAGGATTGACCGACGGCGGCATGTAGGCGGATTCGCCGCCGATCTTGGAATAGTCCAGCTTCTCGAACAGGCCTTCCTCGCAGCCCACGGCCAGTTCGTCGCTCTCGACCTGGACGAGGTCCCAGGTGGCGGCGCCACCCTGCACCTTGGCGCGCAGCACGCCGATGCCGCCGTCCCAGGACTCGTCGTTCATGGCAACGCCGGCCGCCTTCTTGAACGGCTCGAAATAGACCTTCTTCTGGGCGTCCTGATAGGCGCCACCCCACGATACGACGGTGAGGTCACGTGCCTGTGCGACCGTCACCAGCGCGGCGCTGGCGGTGAGCGCTGCGGCGAAACCCAGAACAATCTTGCGCTTCAGCATGGTCTTCGTTCCTTCTTGATGTGAGCTGCGTTGAGATCGATGTCCGCTTGCATTGGAAAAAGAGATTGGATCAGACCGGATCGAGAGCCAGGCAGTCCTCCGGGCGGAAGGTGATGAACACGCTTTCGCCATGTCTCATTCCGTCATGCGCACCCGGTTGAAGCTTGACCATGAACTCGGCGTTCCCAGCGACATCGAGCACGGCCAGCGCGTGGTCGCCGAGATAGATGGTGTTCTGCACCGTGGCCGGCAGGCGGTTCGGAGCGTGGCTGGCCGCGCCGTCCGTCAGGATGGAGACCCGCTCGGGCCGCACCGACAGGGAGGTGGCGGTGCCGATGCCGCCGATGTTGACCGCACGCGCCAGGACGGAGCCGCCCGCGGCAAGCGCGACGCGGCAATGATCCTTTTCGATCGTCTCGACCGTGCCGGCCAGCACGTTGTTCTCGCCGACGAAGTTGGCAACAAAACTGTTCACGGGATGCTCGTACAGCGCGTCGGGCTTGTCGATCTGCTGCACGATGCCGTCGTTGAACACGGCGATGCGGTCCGACATGGTGAGCGCTTCGCTCTGGTCGTGGGTGACGTAGACGACGGTGATGCCCATCGTCTCGTGCAGTTGCTTGATCTCCAGTTGCATCTGCTCCCGCAGGCGCTTGTCGAGCGCACCCAAGGGCTCGTCCATCAGCACAAGCTGCGGGTTGAAGACCAGCGCGCGGGCCAGCGCCACGCGCTGCTGCTGGCCGCCGGACAGTTGCCCGGGCCGCCGCTGCGCCAGGGTCTCCATCTTGATCATGCGCAGCGCCGCTTTGACGCGCTCCTGCGCTTCCGCCTTGTTGACCTTGCGAACGGAGAGCGGGAAGGCGACGTTCTCCTCGATCGTCAGGTGCGGAAACAGGGCATAATTCTGGAACACCATGCCGATGTCGCGCTTGTGCGGCGGCATGTTCTTGATCGGCCTGTCAGCGAGGTAGATCTCGCCATGGGTTGGCACCTCGAAGCCGGCCAGCATCATCAGCGTGGTCGTCTTGCCCGAGCCCGACGGTCCCAGCAGGGTGATGAACTCGCCCTTCCGGATGTCGAGATCGAGGTTCTTCACCACGAGGTGCTCGCCATCATAGGTCTTCTGGATGCCGGCAAAGCGCACCAGCGCCGGCGCGCCTATGCCGTCCTCGCGCCCCGTCGATGAGCTCCGACCCGGGACCAACATCAGCCTAAACACCAACGATGAACATCTGACACGGTCGAAACTTCTTTGCCGCCGCTCCTGTGCAGCGTCTTCGCCAAGGGTACGCCGAACAGCTTAGCACCCTCCGACGAGAATGCCAGCGGCGGAAGCCACCATGTGTTCGTTGCGGCGCTCTCTTCTCGTGTCGGGCCATGCAATATGCTGCTTCGTCAGCTCTCCCCAAAGCGGGAGAGGGAGAGAACTCACAACTCACATCCCCGACAGCTTCGTTACATGGACATTCAGCGTGCCGCCGGCTTCGGCGATAATGCGCAGGGTTTTGGAGTCGAAGGCGATGTCAGCGAGCGTCAGGCTGCTGATGTTGGCCTCGACGCGCAGGCCGTCCTCGTTTTTCTGGTAGTCGGCGATCGCGGCCGCGATCTTCTCGCGCGCATTGGCCGCGATCGGCTTCAGGTCGAGCGTCGCCTTTTGCACCAGCGCCTGCTGCATCTGGGGCACCACTGCGCGCGCCGCAGCGCCCAGGAGCCCGAATGCGGCCTCTGACTCCACCGCGAGCTGGATGTCGGCAAGCCGCAGCGTCTGCTGCGCCTGGTCGAGCATCGGCCGGCCCCAGATGTGCACGGTTGCTTCGGCGCCGAGCCCCAAAAAGCTCTTCCTCTCCTTGGCGCGCACCAGCAGCGAGATCAGGAGACGCTCGCCTGAGGGGACGATGTTGACGCTCTTGACGGTGACGTCCACCGGGCCGGAGCCGTCCTCGGGATAGGTGTGGCCGACCATCTGCGCGGCGACGAGCTTGTTGATCTCGGTGAAGGGCACGTCGATGGGAACGCCGATGCTGACGCCGGTTCCGCTCGGCGGCCCGATCGAGATTTTTTCGGGGAATGGGCAGTCGGGCTTGGTCGGCGTCGAGGTGACGCGGGTCTCCGCTTCGATGCCGAGCAGCAGCGTGACGGCGGCCGCATCGACGCGCGGCTGCGCCGCAATCGCCCGCACCGGCTTCAACTCCAGCCAGAGCGGCGGCAGCGCGGCGGAGGTGCCCGAGCCCTGCAACGGGATCGAGCGGCAGGCTTTTGCCCATTGTGCCTTGGCATTGTCACGCAGGCTCGGGTCGTTGCGAATGCGCTCGCCAACCGCATTGAGCTGTTCGCCGACCGTCTTGTCGATCAGCGGCTTGACCTGCGCCGGCACGTTCACCTTGGCGCCGGCGACGTTGACGTTGGTGTCGCCGAGATTGACCTGCGCGCCGAGATTGGGCTCGAGATGCCAGTTGGCCGCGAGCTTCGGCCGCGAGGTGATGACGACATTGCCCTTGATCTCGGCGCTGGCGTTCAGGTTCTTGATGTTGACGGCGCCGATCTGCTTGGCGGCGTTATTGCCGAGAACGCCGCCGAGCGCATCGCTGAGCGCGCCGGTGGCCTTCGACGACAGCGACCCCGTCACGTTCAGCTTGCCGGTCAATGGCGTCGACAGCGTCAGCACGTCCTTGTCGCCGCTGGCGGCAATCGGCCCGCGCGAGGCGGTCCAGCCGATATCGGCGTTCTGGAGGATTTGCGAGATCGGGTTATCGGCCTTGCCGGCAAAGTTGCGCGCCGCGCTCTTCTCCGCGGCTTCCCGGATCGCCGACAGCGTAATCGCCACAGGAGCGATCACGACCGAACTGCGCGCGGCCGGCGGCAGCGGCGGCAATTGCGCCACGGCCGGCGCAGGCCCCGTGCCGCGCGGCGACAGCCAATCCATCGCCTTCAGGCTGATGAAAAACGACACCGCGATCACGGCGGCCGCGATCGGCACAGTCTTCAAGTTCAACGTCAGACGCATCAATCCCCCGGCCGGCCCCAGCTCGCGATTTTACAGGGCGGGCGAGGGCGGCGCTAGAGCGCATGGATGGGGTGGAATTGGGGCGGGTTCGTTCACGTCTCGGGGACTTATGGATACCCCGATCCCGGCGTCTCGACTTCGGCGCCATCGAGGCGCGCGGATGATTTGCGCTGCCGCAGCTCTTCCGGAGAGGTGGCCGCGCTGATGCAGTACAGCGTCTTCCTGTCAGCGCCGCCGAACGCGCAGGCGATGCCGCGGCGGCCGGGGACGTGGATCCGCTGCCGCTCCTGTCCGTCGCGATCGATCCGGATGAAGGCGTCTTCGCCGTAGGATGCGACCCAGACCGCGCCGTCGCGGTCGAGGCAGATGCCGTCGGGCTCCTTGCCGCAGGCGAGCTTGCGGCAAAAGTGCAGGCTGCCGTCGTCGGCGACGTCATAATCGGCGAGGCATTCGCCGTCCATCTCGGCGACGACGAGCCGCTTGTGATCGGCGGACACCGCAATGCCGTTGGGAAAGCGCAAGCCCTCGGCAACGACGCGCTTCGCTCCGTCAGGCGTCACCAGAATGATGCGGCCGTCAGCGCCGCGGCCTGGCGGAGGCGGCAAGTTGAAGCCGAGATCGCCGACATAGGCGCGGCCGAGCCCGTCGACGATCATGTCGTCGATCGTGCCGGTCGCGATGTCGGAGAGGTCGGCATAAAGCGAAAGCTGCCCGTCGGCGAAGGCGAGCAACTGCTTGCGGAACATGGTCAGCACGATCAGCCGGCCGTCAGGCAGGATTCCGGTGCCGCAGGGCGTGTCGTCGAAGGTCGCGTGCTCCTGGCGGTCGCCCGCCGGGCCGATGCTGAGCAGCGTGCGCGCCATGCAGTCGACGAACCACAGCCGGCCCGCATGCCAGCGCGGCGCCTCGAAATATTTGCCGCCGTCGAGAACGGTCTTCAGTTGGGTTCGGCTCATGAGCGCTTCCCGGCGAGAAACATCGTCATCAATATCTCATCGAAGTAGCGGCCGTTCTGCTTGAGGCCTTGCACCTCGCGGCCATAGGCGACGAAGCCCGCGCTTTCGTAGAGACGCAACGCGCTGGCGTTCTCGCTGACGACGGTCAGTTGAAGCTGTTCGACGCGCGGGGCGGCATGCGCCACGACGGCCTCGACCAGCGATTTACCGACGCCGGCACCTCTCGCCGTGGGCTGCACGTACATGCCCCACAGCACGGCCTTGTGCGCGATCTTCGTCCCGTCCTGCCGGCGAAAGCCAGCGACGCCTACGAGGCGTTGCCCGATGAAGGCGCCGAACACCTCGGAGGTCGCAAGCCGCTCCTCGAACCAGGTGACAGGCATGTCGCGCTCGCGTTCGAGCGTGCTTCCGAAGGCTTCCGGATTCGCTGCGAGCGCTTCCAGCCGGATCTCCCGGTAGAGTGGGGCGTCGGCCTGCGTGAGGAGCCGGATGGTTGTGCTGTCGGGAGCTTGCGGCATGTCCGATTGCTTTTCACGTCAACGCAGCGTGACCGCAAAGACGTCTTCGAGCAGGCCGAGCATGGCGGCCCATGAGCGGCGGTCGGCGGCCTCGTGATAGGCGAGGTCCGGGAGCCCCGCGCCGATGAGCTCGGGATTGGTGAAGCCGTGCGCCGCGCCGCCATAGACATGGACTTGCCAGTCCACGCCGGTCCTGCCCATCTGCTGCTCGAAGGCGGCGAGTTGCGCCATCGTGACCAGCGAGTCCGCGGCGCCGTGACAGACCAGCACCTTTGCCTTGATGTTCGCGGCATCTTCAGGCCGTTCGCTCGTGAGCCCGCCGTGAAAGGCCACGACCGCAGCCAATGCTGCACCGGTTCGCGCCAGCTCCAGCGCCGTCGTTCCGCCGAAACAATAGCCGATCGCGGCGAGCCTCGAAGGATCGACCGCGTCGTGTTGCGCCAGCGCCTTGCGGGCGGCTTCTGCTCTTTCGCGCCAACGCGCGGTGTCGGCGCGTAAGCCGTTCATCAGCTCGCGAGCCTGCGGCACGTCGGGCGCCGTCCTGCCTTCGCCGTAGAGATCGGCCACGAGCACGACGAGGCCAAGCGCTGCCAACCGCTCTGCGCAGGCGATGGAATGGGTGCCGATGCCGCGTGCATCCGGAAACAGGATTACGCCGGGCCGCTTGCCGGAGGCGGCGTCAGTACTGACGAGGATGCCCTGGAGCGCGGTGACGCTGTCGCGATATCTAAGGATCGTCTTGTTCATTCTGTCGTCCTTCGCCGGACGAGCAGACCATAGGGTGTGTCTCGAAGCAACCTTCGATTGTCGCCCTGGCCCTTGCTCCCGCAATGGCGCTCAGGGCTGCCCGCTCGCGGATTGCAGATACGCGATGACCTTGCCGGCTTCATCGGCCGAGAGGCCGGTGTACGGCTTCATCCTGTTGCCGGAGACGACCTGATCCGGATTGGTGATGAATTGGGTGAGCTTGTCCTGGTCCCAGGCGAAGCCCGCGTCCTTCATGGCGGAAGAGTAGGCGTAGTCGGACAGCGAGCCGGCTTTCCTGCCGATGATCTTGTGCAGATTGGGGCCAAGGCGGTTGTCACCCTCTTTCACGGTATGACACGTCCGGCAAGAATTGTTGAAGGCTTGCTGCGGAGCGCCATCGGAGGTCGCTTGCTGGGCCAGTCCCGCGGACGCGGCGAGGATCAGCGCAAGTCCACTCGTGCCTGCTGTCAAAAGCCGTCGCATGTGCGTCTCCCTCGCGTCGCGCTCGCACCGTCAGGCGCAAGGTCGCCCACGCACGCTGCAAACGAAAGCGGCCCCGGCAGGTTCCGGAACCGTACGCGACACAATGCCCCTCGCAATCAGCGCGGCGGCCCCTCGCGTCCGGCCGGGCTTGTCGCTAGGGCGCGTCACAGAAGACGTCGATCTTCTGGGTCATGACATCAGTTGGATATTCCTGAATGTCGGACCCGCCGCAACTAATCCGGACGGAGAAGCCTTTCTTGCACTGCCATGTCGACAGGTCTGCGGACGCATAAAGCTGGGTTGGACCGACGCTGCACTGCGTCTTGCCTTCGCAGGATCGCTTCACGTGGGCAAGGAAATCCGATCTGATATTGGGTGGAGCCTTGTCGCAGCCCGCGATATCGGCCTTTAGCACCTTCTGGATCTTCTTCTCGGCGAATGCATCTCGAGTGGCTGCGGTCGTCGCAAGGACGATCGCAAGCGCAGAAATTAGAGCCCGTCGCATCAGCTTCTCCCGAATTCAAAAAAGCAAACGGCCCCGGCGAATGTCCGGGGCCGTTCGTATGACGATGTCTGTCTTTGCAGGCCTGCGCGTGAGGTCAGCGCGCGAGATCGGCGCGGCGATCGGTCATCGGCAGCACCACGACCTTGGTGCCGACGTTGACGCGCGAGTAGAGGTCGGTGACGTCCTCATTGGTCAGGCGGATGCAGCCGGAGGAGACGCGCTTGCCGATCGTGTCGGGGGCGTTGGTGCCGTGGATGCGGTAGATGGTGCCGCCGAGATACATGGCGCGGGCCCCTAACGGGTTGCCGGGGCCGCCGCTCATGTGACGCGGCAGATAGGGCTGGCGGGCGATCATCTCCGGCGGCGGGGTCCAATCCGGCCACTCGGCCTTCTTGGTCACCGACTGGACGCCGGACCAGGTGAAGCCGTCGCGGCCGACGCCGATGCCGTAGCGGATCGCCTGGCCGTTGCCGAGCACGTAATAGAGATAGGTGTTGGGCGTATCGATGACGATGGTGCCCGGCGCTTCGCGCGTGGCGTAGCTCACGGTCTGGCGGCGGAAGCGTGCCGGCATCTCGACCGAGTCCTGATCCTCCGACGGCGCAACCTGATAGGGCTGCTGGTAAGCCGGCTGATAGGGCTGCAGGGGTTGGAAGGGCTGAAACTGCGGCTGCGGCGCGGCGTAGCCGGGCGGCGGCGCGAAGAGCGGGAAGAGCTGCACGGGCGCGGCCTTGGCTTGACCTGCGAATGCGATCGCGGAAACCGCCACTGCGCCGAAGGCAAAGGCGCGCGAAAACGTCTTGAACGTGTCCAGATTGAACATTGATCGCCCCTGTATGGATCGGATTTTTGATCACCGCGGCCCGCGCGGTGTTCCGTTGCCTAAATCCCTAACGACAAAAAGTTTCGGGACGTTTGCGAGAGCCGGCGAAAAAGGTTTCGTCGCGGCAAGGATTGTTTCATGACGGTTTCATGGCTGGCCGGCCGCCGGGCCAACGAAAAAGCTGTGCCGACACTTATGTGACGTCACACGCCTGAAATATCCATGGTTGAACGTCCAAAACCGAGAATCATCAAACTCTCGGGATTTTCCCATGCGGGTATTAATCGCAACCGACGCCTGGCATCCGCAGGTCAACGGTGTCGTCCGGACGCTGACCTCGCTCGCCAAGGCCGCCAAGGCGCTCGACGTCGAGATCGACTTCCTGACGCCCGACGGCTTTCCGTCGCTGCCCTTGCCGACCTATCCGGGCCTGCGGTTCGCGCTGCCGAACCGCGGCGAGATCGCGCGGCGGATCGAGAAGGCCGCGCCCGAGGCCCTGCACATCGCGACCGAAGGCCCGATCGGCTGGGCCGCGCGCGGCTATTGCCGCCGGCACAAGCTCGCCTTCACCACCTCCTATACGACGCGCTTTCCAGAGTATGTGTCGGTCCGTACGGGCATTCCCGATAGCGTCGGCTACGCCGTGCTGCGGCACTTCCACGATGCCGCCGCGATGACCATGGTCGCAACGCCGTCGCTGCGGCAGGAGCTATCCGGCCGCGGCTTCAAGCGGCTCGGCTTCTGGACCCGCGGCGTCGACACGACGTTGTTTCACCCCGACGATCCAGCGCAGCTCGATCTGCCGCGGCCGATCTTCATGACGATGGGGCGCGTGGCGGTGGAGAAGAATCTCGACGCGTTTCTCTCGCTCGACCTGCCCGGCACCAAAGTCGTCGTCGGTGACGGGCCGCAGAAGGCGCAGCTCGAGAAAAAATATCCCGACGCCGCGTTCCTCGGCGAGAAGAAGGGCGCGGACCTGACCGCGCATCTCGCGGCTGCCGACGTCTTCGTGTTTCCGAGCCTCACCGACACCTTTGGCGTGGTGCAGCTCGAGGCGCTGGCCTGCGGCACGCCGGTTGCGGCATTTCCGGTCACGGGTCCCAAGGACGTCATCGCCGACCATCCGATCGGCGCGATCGACAATGACCTGCGCGCCGCGTGCCTGCGCGCGCTCACCATGTCGCGCGAGACCTGCCGCAATTTTGCGCTGGCGCGCTCCTGGGAGAACAGCGCGCGCCAGTTCGTCGGCAATCTCACCTCACTGCAGCCCAGCCGTGTGCTGCGCCCGGCACCCGTGCTGGCACGGCAGCCGGCGCGCGGCTGAAACCACTTAACCGAACCACAGCGAGAACCTCAGCGATGGCCAAGACCTTGAACCTTGACGGCACCCAGCAACTCGACCTCGACCGCGGCACGGTCGAGCAGGCCTATGACCGCTGGGCGCCCGTCTACGACCTCGTGTTCGGCGGCGTGTTCGCCAAGGGACGCCAGGCGGCGATTGCGGCCACCAACAAGATCGGCGGCCGCGTGCTCGAGGTCGGTGTCGGCACCGGCATCTCGCTGCCGATGTACGCGGGCAATGTCCGCGTCTTCGGCACCGACATCTCGGAAGCAATGCTCGACAAGGCGCGCCGCCGCGTCAGCGAGCTCAAGCTGAAGAACGTCGAGGGGCTTGCGGTGATGGACGCCGAAAAGCTCGAATTCCCAGAAAACTCGTTCGATGTCGTGATGGCGCAATATGTCGTCACCGCGGTGCCGAACCCCGAGATCGCGCTGGACGAGTTCGCCCGCGTGCTGCGGCCCGGCGGCGAGCTGATCATCCTGACCCGCGTCAGTGCCGATGCCGGCATGCGCCGCTTCATCGAACAGCGGCTGCAGCCTGTGGTGCGCCCGCTCGGCTTCCGTACCGCCGAGTTCGCATGGTCGCGCTATGCAAAATGGCTCGCCGGCGCCAATGGCATGGAGCTCGCCGAGCGCCGCCTGATTCCGCCGCTCGGCCATTTCTCGCTGGTTCGCTTCCGCAAAGTGGACGTCGCCAAGGCCGCGTGAGCCGCGTTGGCTGCGTGTGCGTCAGCGCGTCGCTGCAATCAGTCATATGACATGATGATGATGTCACACCAGCTACATCGAATCCCTGTAGTCCCGTACCCGAACCTGATTTGGGGGAGAGAATGATCAAGAATTACCTTGAGCAGTTGCGGATCCAGCGCTGGGACGACCATCGCTACTATCACCACAGCCGCATCAATCAGAGCCTGCACTTCATCAGCGCAGCCAGCTTCCTGTTCGCCTATGTCTGGCTGTTCATCGACCCGGTGGTGTCCGCGCTGGTCGGTTGGCTGGTGTCGATGACCTCGCGCCAGGCCGGTCATTTCTTCTTCGAGCCGAAGGGCTATGACCACGTCAACCAGGCGACCCATGAGCACAAGGAAGAGATCAAGGTCGGCTACAACCTGCAGCGCAAGGTGGTGCTGATGGCGATCTGGGCGCTGTCGCCGCTGGTGCTGTTCGCCGATCCCACGCTGTTCGGCCTGTTCACGCCCTGGGCTGGTGCCACCGACTTCATGCGTCAGGTTGCAAAAATCTGGCTCGTGGTCGGCGGCGGCGGTCTCCTGTTCCGCACGGTGCACCTGTTCTTCATCCGCGACGTCGAGACCGGGCTCGTCTGGATGACCAAGATCCTCACTGATCCCTTCCACGACCTGATGCTCTATCGCAAGGCCCCGCTCGCGCTGCTCCGCGGCGAGCTGATGGACCCCGGCCTGCATCTGATGCAAGAGCACACCCTCGGCATCATCCCCGAGCACGCGCTCGAAGAGCAGCACGCCTGAGCGCGTGCTGCACGATCAAAGTACTCCGATGTTCCATGGTTACGTCATGCCCGGGCTTGTCCCGGGCATCCACGTCTTGGGCGCCGCTATGTGCACCGTCATTCCGGGGCGGCTCGAAGAGCCGAACCCCAATTCGCAATTGCGAATTGTGGAATCTCGAGATTCCGGGTTCGATGCTTCGCATCGCCCCGGAATGACGGTGGAAGGAAACGCTTCAGCGCCCGAAGCGCTTGGCGAACATCTCCCACAAAATCTGCCGCTTGATCTGCTTGTTGGTGAGCGCGCCGTCGTGCCACCAGAAGCCATCGGCCTTCATCTTCTCGGCGGCGCGGACGAAGCGCTCGCTGACTTCGGCGAAGTCGGCATCGCTGTAGTTCAAGCTGAAGATCAGCCGTCCGGTGCCGACCCAGCTCAGCGACAAGCCTTCGGCGCGCAGATAATATTGCAGCATCCAGTTGTAGCGGGACGGGGTGGTGTATTTCACGGTCCAGATCGAAGAGAGGTTGGCGAACCGAACCGGCAGGTCGGCGTCGGTCATCATCTGGTTGAGCTTTTGCGCGCGGCCGTTCCAGGTCGCATCCAGCCCGTCATAGACTGCGCGAAAATTCGGGCTGGCCAGCCGGCTCAAGAACTCGTCCATCGCCGTCATGACATAGGGGTGCGAGTTGAAGGTGCCGCGGGCAAAGCAGATGTCGGCGGGACGGTCGTCGCGGAAGCGGCGCATCAGCTCCTTCCTGCCGCAGACGACGCCTACCGGAAGGCCGCCGGCAAGACTCTTGCCGTAGGTCACCATGTCGGCACGAACGCCGAAATATTCCTGCGCGCCGCCGGCGGCGAGGCGGAAGCCGACAAAGACTTCGTCGAAGATCAGCACGATGCCGCGCTCGGTGCAGACGTCACGCAACTGCTTCAGCCAGTCGGTGTAGGCCTGACGGTCGAACTTGCCGCCGCGCGACGAGTCCACCAGCGAGGAATCGCCGGGCGCGTTGGCGTTCGGATGCAGCGCCTGCAGCGGATTGACCAGCACGCAGGCGATGTCGCGGCGCGTCTTCAGGACGTGCAGCGTCTTCTCGGACATTTCGGCGAGCGTATAGGTCTCGTGCGCGGCGATGGGATTGCCGACGCCGGGCTGCACGTCGCCCCACCAGCCATGATAGGCGCCGGCGAAGCGGACGAGATGCGTGCGCTTCGTATGATAGCGCGCGAGCCGCACCGCCTGCATCACGGCCTCGGTGCCGGACATGTGGAAGGAGACTTCGTCGAGGCCCGAGATCTGGCAGAGCCGCGCAACGTTTTCGAGAATGACCGGATGATAGGGACCAAGTACCGGCCCCAGCGCATGCGCGCGCTTCTCGGCTCCCTCGATGCATTCCTTGTAGAAGTCGTTGCCAAAGATGTTGACGCCGTAGGAGCCGGTGAGGTCGTAGGAGACGTTGCCGTCGACGTCGGTCACGGTGACGCCGTCGGACGACTGCACGAAGGTCGAGGTGCCCAGATTTTCGCGCACCAGGCGCGAGAACTGGAACGGCACGCGGTAGCTCTCGGTGAAGTGCAGGTCGGAGATCTTTTCCGCCGCCTCCCTGGTCATCTCGCGGCCCTTCGGGTAGCGCTCCGCGTAGAGGCCTTTGAGCCGGAAGAAGCCGTCCTGGCGCTGCGCGGCGATGTTCGCCGGCGCGCCGTCGCAGGCGAAGTATTGGTCGCCCTCGAATTCGTAGAACGGGAGCAGTTTTGCCACCCGGCGCGACATCTTGGAATGCCCGGCGAGCGAGCGGTGCTTGGCGCGGGAGAGTTCGATCCGCGCTTTCAGCTTCGGGAAGGCGGCGGCGGCGGACGCTGCGGCGGCCACGGACAATGAGAGAATCGGGAGTGTCGTTTCCATGACAACAAGCGCTAACCCTGCGAGCTGACAGATTCATGACAGTCAAAGCCCTCATCGCCTCTTTCACCCAGCAGGAAGACCTCAATTTCCTGCTCACCAACCGCATCCCGCGCGCGGGCCTGACCCGCTTCATGGGCTGGTTTTCCAAGATCGAGAATCCATTCGTGCGGGATGCCTCGATCGCGCTGTGGAAATTGTTCTCCGACCTGGATTTGTCGGAGGCGCGCAAGACTGAATTCAAAAGCCTGCACGATTGCTTCACCCGCGAGCTCAAGCCGGGCCTGCGTCCCTTCGACATGGACCCAGGGATCGTCGCCAGCCCCTCGGACGGTATCGTCGGCGCTCACGGCAAGATCGCCGACACCGAGCTGTTTCAGGTCAAGGGCGCGCCGTACTCGCTGCTGGACCTCGTCGGCGATCCCGCATTGGTCGAGCAGCATCGTGACGGCACCTTCCTCACGGTACGGCTGACGTCGAGCATGTATCACCGCTTTCACGCGCCCTATGACGCGCATGTCGCGCGCGTGACGCTGATCCACGGCGATGTCTGGAACGTCAACCCGATCGCGCTGAAGCGGGTCGAGCGTCTGTTCTGCAAGAACGAGCGCGCGGTGATCCGCACGCATCTCAGCTCCGGCGAGGCCGTGACGCTGGTGCCGGTCGCGGCGATCCTGGTTGCCAGCATCCGGCTGCATTTCCTTGACATGGTGCTGAACTCGCAGACCCGGGGCCCGGTCAATTTTCCCTGCGACGTCAATGTGAAGAAGGGCGAGGAGCTCGGCTGGTTCGAGCACGGCTCGACCATCATCATCCTCGCGCCCGGCGATTTCGCCTTCTGCGACGGCATCGCGGAGGGCATGCGCATCCGCGCCGGTCAGCCGCTGCTTCGCCGAAGGTAGCCTTCATTCCGCCGCTTGGGCTGCCTATATCGTCGCGGGGACGATATTGCAGGACATCAAGCGATGGCGCGGGCGCCGGTTCTGGCGGCGGGTGGGATTGTGTTGCGGCGTGGTGCTGCGCCGCTGATCGCGGTCGTGCGTCAGCGCAAGCGCAATGAATGGGTCTTGCCCAAGGGCAAGCTCGACGACGGCGAGACGCCGAAGGAAGCCGCGCATCGCGAGGTGCTGGAAGAGACCGGCCATGACGTCGCCGTGCACGAGTTTGTGGGCACGCTGGCCTATCAGTCCGGCGGCCGCTCCAAGATCGTGCATTTCTGGCGCATGGAGGCCAATGGCGCGCCGATCCGCAAGCTGATGAACGACGTCAAGGCGGTGGATTGGCTGACGTTGGAGGAGGCGGTGAAGCGTCTCTCGCGCGAGTATGAGCGTGCGTTCCTCAGCAATGTCGGCCCGATCGCGCTCGCGGCTTCCGGCATCGCGCCCGCGATCGAGACCGAGGCAACGCCGCCGCTCGCGGCCGACGACGTCGACGCCGCCATGCAGACGCTGACGCCCGCCGAAGCCGCCTCCGTCGAGGAATTGCGGCACGGCCTGTTGCAGAAGGTCAAATCCTGGCTGCGCGGGGAGGCGTGAGCCTCAGTGAGACGAGCGTCGTTCTGCACCGGGTGCGTCTAGAGGCTTTGTCTCACACTTTGGAGAAATTGTTGTTTTTCGCCGGGCGCGTAACCTTGGGAAGCTCCATAATACGGTTCGTATTGATTGTACGGTGCGGCCCGATAGTGGATCGGCGGCTTAGGTGACGCGTACGATCGGATCTCAGCGTGCGCGGGCGATCTAGATCCGACTTGGCGAGAATAACGCCGATTGTCCCGTCTCGCCGGCGCCGTCGCACCAGCGTAATACGGGTTGAGGACGCACATCTGACCGTTGGCCGACGCCCTGCATTGGTCCATCGTCGTGTAGCTGCATCTATAGTAGGGGCTGGCTCCGAAAGAGACGACGTACAAGCAAACGGGAAAAGCCGGATCATATCTCTGAGCCAGGGCGTCCCCGGCTGTTAAGACGATACCCATTGTCAAAATCGTCATGGCCAATGTGCGCATTGGAACGTCCTCCAACTCGGCACAACACCGCTGCACTCAGCCCGTGGGCAGTATTGATCCAAGTCAATGTTCACGGAATAGGTTCATGCGCGTGCGCGGAGAGGCGTGAGGTCCTTCACCTCGCCCCGCGTGCGGGGAGAGGTCGAAATTCGCGCGAGCGCGAATTTCGGGTGAGGGGGAGTCTCCGCGAGCCGGTCTGTCACCGATTTTGCGGAAGCGGCCCCTCACCCCAACCCTCTCAGCGCGAGCGTAGCTCGTCGCGGCCCCGTAAGAACGGGGAGAGGGAGCGCACCGCCGCTGCGGATCTCGTTGATCGCTAACGCCGCTCCTTCTCCTTCGGCGCGGGCGCCGGCTTTCTTGGCGCAGTTGCCGGCCGTTGCGCAGCCGGCAGTCGCGGCTGCAATCCGGGCTGGCGCTGCATGCCGCCCTGTTGCGGCGGGAGGGCTGCCGGTGCGCCGGGTTGTCCGGGCTGCAATCCCGTGCGCGGTGTTTGCGGCGGAGGCGTCACGCTCGGCTGCGCCGGCGTGGTGCCGCCTTGTTGCGGCGGCGTCTGCCCGGTGCGCGGCGGTCCGCCCGCCGGCTGACCGGTGCCTTGCGGTTGCCCCTGACGTCCGCCTTGCTGCTGACCTTGTCCCGCGCGCGGCGCTCCCGGAGTTTGTCCCTGTCCCGCGCGCGGCGTGCCCGGCTGCACGGCGCCGCCCTGCCGCTGCGGGGGCTGAGCGCCTTGGCGGTTAGGCGTAACCGGCGGCGTCTGCTGACCCGGACGGTTCTGCCCCGGCTGGCCGTTCGGACGCTGCGGCTGTTGCGGCTGTCCCGGCACGGCGTTCGGGCGCTGTTGCTGCTGCGGCGGCTGACCCGGCTGACCCTGCCGCTGCGGGCGATTCGGGTTCAGCACGCCCGGATTGGCGCGGCGGAAATCGCGCTGCTCGGTGACGATCTGCCGTCCCGTGGTCTGGGCCAAATGCACCTGGCGGACAAAACCCTGGTCGCGCGCGATCTGCTGCGGCGGGATGGTGATGGGCACGGCGGCAAAGCGCATCCCTCCGGTGCCGGGGCGGATCGCAAAACCGCTGGAGGCCTGCGTCAGGAATCCGAGCCGGCCGCCGCTGGTGCGGTCGTTGACCTCGATGCGTCCAACCCGTCCGTCGGCGTCGGGATAGAGCTTGATGTTGACGTTGTTGGCCGCCGCAGCGCCGGCGCTCGTGCCTTCCGGCACCTCGACGACGCCGGTGGTGCCGCGGATGCCGAGCGTCGCGGTCGGCGTCGTGATCGTCATGTCGCCGGTCTTGGCCACCGCCGCGGCAACGAAGGCGACCGTGCCCTTGCCGACGTCGAAGATCGCCGCGTTCTGCTTGCCGCCGTCCTCATAGACGTAGTTGTCGATGGTGATCTTTGCGGACGCCGAGAGGTTGAACGTGGTGGAATCGTTGAAGGTGATGCTGAGCGACGAGCTCGACGCGGTCTGCACGGTGTCGTTGAGATAGATGTCGTCGCGGACTTTCAGCGAGATCGAGTTCTTGTTGCGGATCACGGTCGCGATCCCCGTGACCGCCGCGACGTTGCCGATCGGCTCCTCGACAGGCTCGGCCGCCGGCGTTGCTGGAGCCGGCGCTTGCGGCGCGGCCGGTGTTGCCTCAGGCGTCGGCTGCGCCTGCGGTTGGGCTTGTGCGAACTCGATTCGGTCGGACGCACGGGCATCGCTTGCGCCGGCCATGAGAGCAGTCAGCAATGGAAGCGCCAACAAGAGAAGCGCAGAGGCGCAGCGGCGCCAGGCCAGCATCAATGCCACGAGGGGAGTCCCGGTCGGAAACAGGCGAGGTCGTCGGATTTCAGCCGGGGCTGGCTGAATGGCGGATGAACACTTGTGTCACAAGCACCCATCACGAGCAAACGCCACGCCCCGATTTTCGGAGCGTGGCGTCATCATCAAACCAAAATCTTGGATCAGCCGCGCTTGTGCGGATTGATGTTCATCGGCTTCGAGGTCTTCGCCGGCGAATAGTTGGCGGGCGTCGCCGCGGGCTCGGGCCGGAAGACCGCCTTGCAGCCGTCGCTGAGCTGCGCGCGGTTGCGGATCATGCAGGCGGTGACGCGGTCGACGTCCGGGATCTCGGTGCTGCACAGGCGCATCGCATCACCGGTGCACATCTGCTCCTGCTCCTGCGTATAGGCGTAAGACGCCGTTGAGAGCGTACCCAGCACGAAGGTTGCGGCTGCGAGCATGGTGCAGTTGCGGATCGTCGATGCGATGAAAGTCATTTCCGTTGTCCCCTCAAGGAATGTCGTGAGCGCCGGAGTGGCGCGTCGTCGGGCGGGACAACTAGGGCAGGGTCGTTTCCGGAATTTGTCGTGCGAACCCAAAATGGTTTCGTCGCACGCGGGATTTGTTTCGTTAACTGTTTGTTTGTCATTCCGGGCGCGCGAAGCGCGACCCGGAATCTCGAGATTGTGTTGCGAGATCCCACATTGCGCACTTGCGCAATGGGGTTCGATGCTTCGCATCCCCCCGGGATGATGCCTTCGGCATCAGCTCACGCGCTTCCAGGTCTGGCCGCCGCAGAACATGCCGCCGAAGGCGCAGCCCTGCACGCGCAGCGCGTTCGGGCCCTTCATCGCGATCGTCGAGTCGTAGTTGCGGCCGGAGTCGGGGTCGTGAATGCGGCCGGTCCACTTGGCACCGTCAGGACGCATGTTGATCAAGATCTTCGCGTTGGTCTTCTCGGCGTAGCCGCACAGATTGGTACCGCACTGCTCGACGCGGACGTTGCCCTTGTTCTCTTCGGTCGCCCAGATGCCGATTGGCGTGGTCGGGGCCGGCGCAGGCGCGGCGGCAACCTGAGCCGGAGCGGGAGCGGTCACGGCGGGCGCAGCAACGGGGGCCGGAGCAGCGACGGGCGCAGTCGTCGTCGACGTGTCGAAGCCGACGCTGGGTGTCGCGGCGGCAACCGTGGTGGAGGGCGTGGCCGGCGCCGTCACGGTCGGCGCGACGGGAGCCGGCGCCTGAACCTGAGTCTGCGGCGCGGGTTGCGGAGCGGCCGGCGCGGGAGCGGGCGTCGTTGTCGTGGTGCTCGACGCAACGTCGTCGTTATCCTTGGAGCCAAAACCGTTGAGGTCGATGTTCTTCAGCGTGATCGGCTTGTTCGACAGGCCCGGCGCCACGATGGTGACGCAGTCCAGCGAGGCGCAATTCTTCGGCGCCTGGATGTGGATCTTCTGTCCTTCGATTTCGAAGGAGATCGCGCTGCCGGCATGCGCGACGGCGGTCGAGGCAAGGAAAAGAGCGGTGGCGGCGAGACAGAGCTTCTTCATGACAGCCTCCCAAGATGCTCGTGAATTCGATATGGCCTGAAGTCTGTGGAACCCTCAGCGTGGTTCGACCCTACGCCGTGCGGCGCGCGCCTTCTGTGATTGACGTCACGACGCTCGACTCGCATCCCTGAATGCAGGGTGAGCCAAGGGTGAGCAAAGTCACATTCAGCCTGCATGACGTTCTCGTAACGTTTGAGCCATCCTCTGGGAGGCTCCGATGAAACGACTTGGAATGCTCCTCGGATTGTTCATCGTCCCGATGGCGATCAGCTCGTCCGCCGAAGCCGGCTCCTACTCCTTTGTGATCGGTGGCCGGCACATCCATATCGAGGCGCCGCGAAACTGCAGGTCGAGCTCCTGCGTCTCGGTCTCGTCGTCCGGCGCGTTCGAGCGCAAGCGCGACTCGAGCGATGATGCGGTGACGGCGCCGGTCGCCGCGCCAGCGAGCCCGCCCGCGCCAGTCGCCGCACCCGCTCCGGCCTGCGCGCCTGCACCCGCTCCGGTCAAACCTCTCGCGCCGATCATTGCCGCAGCGCCACCGCCTCCGCCGCCGGCCGCGCCGGTGCTGGCGTCCACCGCTGCGCAAGATGTCGTGTTGCCGCCCTTGCCAAAGCTCGAGCCGCCGAAAATCGAGCTGCCGAAGACGTCATCCCTCGAGCCTCCGCCATCAGCCAAACCGGATATCACGCCGGTCCTGCAACGGACCGAGGATGATCCCGTCGACGCGCCGCTCGGCCAATGGGAAACCGAGGGCGGCAAGGGCACCGTCCGCATCGAGCGTTGCGGTATCGCGCTCTGCGGCTACGCGCTGACCGAAGCTGCGTCGGACAAGGGCGAGAGCGTGCTCGTCAACATGAAGCCGAAATCGGCGTCGGTCTGGAGCGGCAGCGTCTACAGCCGTGATACCGGCAACACCTATTATGCGACGATGACGCTGAAGAGCCAGAATAGGCTCCACGTCGAAGCCTGCGCCCTCGGCCGCTTCTTCTGCTCCGGCAACGACTGGACGCGGATCGAGGAGCCGCGAGGCAAGCTGCTGACGACACAACGGCAGGGGAGCGGCGCGCGGTCGTAGCCTCTTACCCTCCCCTGGAGGGGGAGGGTCGCTCGCGCGCAGCGCGAGCGGGGTGGGGTGATCTCTCAGCTCGGGCAGTGTGCAATTTGGAGAGACTGTCACCCCAACCCCGCCACGCATTCCGCTGCGCTTCATGCGTAGCGACCCTCCCCCTCCAGGGGAGGGTAAGAAATCTCTGTCCAATTTGTAATCGCCATTCATCGAACCGCTCCCTTCCTTGCGTGCGACCGATCATCGTGGGCGCATGCAAGAGGAGAGCGATTGATGAAACGTCTCAGCCTGATCGCCGCGCTGCTGATCTGCGGCACCGTCGCGGCGCATGCCGACACCGACATCTGGACCAACATGCTGAAGCAGCCGCGCGGCGACGACGCGCTGCACATGGACAGTGCGGTCTGCGACGCGCAGCTCGGCAAGCCGCAGAACGGCAGCGCGACATCGAGTGCCTACAAGCGCTGCATGCGGGCACACGGCTGGCGCTTCAGCCGCACCGTTCATGAAAAGGACGATGGCTATCCCGATCCCGACAATCCCGGCCTCGTGTGCCACGACTTCAAGATCGGCGGCATCACCGGATCGTCGTGCTCCAATTTCTGATCACAAAGCGAAACGCCCGGCTGCGGAACGAGCGGCGCGGCCGAGCGAACTGTCGATACGGCAATAACAATCTGGCTAGATCACGCCGAGCACGATTGCTCCGACAAAGGCCATTGCGAGGTAGGCGGTAACAACGCTCAGTCTGCTGCCGAACGTCATGCAAAGCTCCCTCTGTTGCGCGGCTTTCGCGCAATTCCGATGGTTAACAGAGAGTCTCTGTCCCAAAAAGCCAGCGTTGCTGTCGCGGGTTCCATTGCGGTGCAGCAAACGTGGTTAAAGAAGCGTGAAATCAACGCGTTGAAGAGTCCTTAAATAAATTCGCCGAACGTGCGTGCATGACGCGCGGAGTTCGTTTGTATCTCGTCGGCTCCATCGTCCTTGTATCGCTAGCGGGTTGTGGGCGCGGCCTCTTCCAGGCCGAGCGCGAGCCGTGGCGGGGCGAGGCGGAAGCCGCTTGCCTGAAATCGGGCGCGGTGAAAGAGAGCGCCGACATCGTCCGCATCGAGCCGATCTCCGGCCCCGGCATGTGCGGCGCGGACTATCCCTTCAAGGTTGCAGCGCTCGGCGAAGCCAGTGGCACGTTCGGCTTTGCCGACGAGACCCTGCGTCCGCCGGGCGCGATCGGCAATCAGCCACGCTGGCCGACGGCGCAGCCGCAATCCGCCTATCCGCGCACGTCGAACTATCCCGAAGCCGCGGTGCGCCAGCCGTCCGGTTACGGTAACTCGTCGGGCCCGATCTCGCTCAGCGCGCCCGGCGTCCCCCCGCAGGAGGACGAGATCGACCTGCCGGCTGACGGTACGGACGCTGCGGGCGCCGCGCGCTACATGAATGCGCCGAGCTATCCGACGCGTCCGGCCGCTTCGTCGCCGCCCTCCTATTCGCAACGTCCCGAGCAGCAGCCCTTGCCGCGCCTCGGTCCCGCGCAGGGCTCACCCGTCAGTGCGGTCGGGCCCGTCGCGATGAAGCCGACGGCGACGCTGGCCTGTCCGATCGTCTCGGAACTCGACCGCTGGCTGGCCGACACCGTGCAACCGTCGGCGATGCGCTGGCTTGGCCAGCGCGTGGTCGAGATCAAGCAGATTTCTGCCTATTCCTGCCGCGGCATGAACGGCAATCCGCACGCCCACATCTCCGAGCACGCCTTCGGCAACGCGCTCGACATCGCTGCTTTCACGCTCGCCGACGGCCGTCGTGTCACCGTCAAGGACGGCTGGCGCGGCATGCCGGAAGAGCAGGGGTTTTTGCGCGACATCCAGGCCGGGGCCTGCGCGCATTTCACCACCGTGCTCGCGCCGGGATCCAACGTCTATCACTACGATCACATCCACGTTGACCTGATGCGCCGCGCCAGCCGCCGCCTGATCTGCCAGCCGGCCGCCGTCTCCGGCGAAGAGGTCGCCGCGCGGGCAAACTCGCGCAATCCTTACGCTTCGCGCGCGCCCTACGTGACCGGCTCGCTCGGCCGCAAGGACACGCACCACAAGCGTGACCGGGTGAACGAGGAAGACGAGTTCGCGGACGATTGAGGCACTAATGTCGTCCTGGCGAAAGCCAGGACCCATTACCACCACTCTCTGCGATGATGCGTCGCTCTTGCTTCAGCTTGCTTCAATAATCTGCATTTGGGGTACTGGGTCCTGGCTTTCGCCAGGACGACACTGTGACCCGAACTCAACACATCACGTCGTGGCTCGCTTCGACGGCGAGGGGGCGAGCCCCATGCAGAGTTGCACCTCGCCTGGGACGTTGTAGGTGCGCATGATGTGACGGCTGTCGCGCAGGCCGGTCGCCTCGCGCTGAACCACGAACATCCAGAGCGCGTGCCCGGCTTCCAGCACCAGCTCGCGCCGGGCCGGCTGCGCCGATGCCGGCGTCTCCGAAGCTGCATGAGCGGCATCGAACTCGCGCAGACGCGCAAGCGCCTGCTCGAGCGCGCTGCCCATCCGTCCAAGCGCAGCGGCCTGTTCCTGGACGATCTCATAGTGGAGGATGTCGACGGGCGGGCGAAGGTCGCGGGACATGGCGTGAATATAGTGTCACTCGGTGCGCCTTCGCAACGCGTGGAGCCTGTTCCGGCGCTGCCGCTATTTTGCGCGATAGGTCGCCAAAAACATCCGCGTCGCGCTGTCGACCACGTTTGCGATGCGCTCTTCCGACGGTGCCGGCTCGGCCTGGAAGACGAAGGGCAGGAACAGCGTCGCCTTGCACACCTCCATGAACTGGGCGGCGGCAAGCCGGCAGTCGTCGATGGTGAGATCGCCGGGGGCGACATGCGCGCTGAGGTAATCCGCGAGGCGGCCAATGCTCTTGTCCAGCACGCGCTCGTAGTAGCGCCGGCCGACCTCGGGCATCCGCTCGGCAATCGCCATCACCGTCCGGATCGCGGATCCTCCGCCGGGCCGGCAGATCAGATGGACATAGGCCCGGCCAAACTCCTTCAGCGTGGTCTCGACGTCGCGCGCCGGATCGAAATTGAAGACGACCTGGCCGTGCTGCAGCGACTCCTCCTCGACGATGGCTTCGAACAGGGCGCATTTGTCGGCGAAGTAGACGTAGAGCGTGCCCTTGGACACGGCCGCCGCGCGCGCGATCTCACCCATGCTGGCGCCGTCGAAGCCGAGGTCCATGAACACCTTGCGGGCGCCGTCCATGATCTGGCGGCGCTTCGAGCTGTCCTCTTCCGAGACGACGTGGAGGGTGTGACGATCGGCTGCAACCATTGGTTTAGGTTTTCGAGAGGTTTTCAGGCGTGGAAACCCAAAGAAAGGAATCAGCCCCCTAGGGTCCGCTGGGGAACAATGTATATTGACCGAACCGTTCGGTCAATGATACTTCTGGGTTAGCGAGGGGGAGCGGCCGCCAGGTGCGGCCCGCTTCGGTTCGCGAGTTTTCAGCGGGGAGGCCGTAATGGCCGTATCGAGAGACCAGGCTGCGCGTGTCCTTCGCGAATCGACCGACGCGGAAGACGCGAGCGACAACGCAGCTTTGGGCGAGCAGCTTCGTTCGCACGTGGCTGAAGAGACCAAGCGCCGCACCAGTGAGGCGCCGGACAAGCCCGTGACCGATAAGCCCGCGCCCGGTGCGCCTCCCGCCGCGGCCGGCGCAGCAAAATCCGGCAAGCGCAAATTCGTCATGATGGGGATCGGCGTGCTGCTCGCGCTCGCGACGGCAAGCTATGCCGGCTACTACACGTTTGTCGGCCGCTTCTACGTCTCGACCGACGACGCCTATGTGCGCGCCAACAACACCATGCTCGGCGCGCGCGTCGCAGGCCACATCTCGTCGATCCTCGCCGGCGACAATACCGTGGTGCGCGCGGGCGACATCGTCTTCCGCATCGACGACGGCGACTACAAGATCGCGGTCGAGGCGGCCGCGACCCGGATCGCGACCCAGCAGGCGACCATCGATCGCATCGGCCGTCAGGTCGCAGCGCTCGAAAGCCAGGTTGGGCAATCCAAGGCGCAGCTCGTGTCCGCGGAAGCGGGATTGAAGCGCGCCGATCTCGATTTCGAGCGTCAGCAGGCGCTGAACACCAAGGGTTTTGCCTCGCGCGCCACCTACGAAGTGTCGGAAGCCGGACGCGACCAGGGCGCGGCTGCCGTCAAGGCCGCGCAGGCCGCGTATGACGCGGCGGTCAGCAATGTCGACGTCGCCAAGGCCCAGCAGGCGGAAGCCAAGGCGCAGCTTGCCGAGCTGAAGACCTCGCTGGCCAAGGCCGAGCGCGACCTCAACTTCACCTCGGTGCGCGCGCCGGTCGACGGCATCTTCTCCAACCGCCTCGTCAACACCGGCGACTTCGTCGCGGTGGGGCAGCGGCTCGGCAACATCGTGCCGCTCGACGAGGTCTATATCGACGCGAATTTCAAGGAAACCCAGTTGAAGCGCATCCGTCCCGGCCAACCGGTGACGATCAAGGTCGATGCCTACGGCATGCGCAAATTCTCAGGCGTCGTCGACAGCATCGCGGCGGGCGCTGGCTCGGTGTTCACGCTGCTGCCGCCGGACAATGCGACGGGCAACTTCACCAAGATCGTGCAGCGCGTGCCGGTCCGCATCCGCGTGCCGAAATCGGTCGCCAAGCAGAACCTGTTGCGTGCAGGCATGTCGGTCTACGCCACCGTCGACACCAACAAGGGTGCGGAGAACGCCGACAGCGACGTTGACCTCGACGACCCCACCATGATCCATCCGCAATAAGCCCGTCAGTGCCCGGGATCAGACGATGGCGAACGCCACGACCGCTCCATCAGCCATGATGGCGAACCCGGCCGATGAACGCATCGCGCCGAAGCGGCTCGCCGCGTTCATCATCATGGTGTTCGGGATGTTCATGTCCATCCTGGACATCCAGATCGTCTCGGCCTCGCTGAGCGAGATCCAGGCCGGTCTTTCGGCGAGCCAGAGCGAGGTCTCCTGGGTCCAGACCTCCTATCTGATCGCGGAGGTGATCGCGATTCCGCTGTCGGGATTCTTGTCGCGCGCGCTTGGCACGCGCTTGTTGTTCGCGATCTCGGCGGCCGGCTTCACCATTTCGAGCTTCCTGTGCGGCTTCGCCTCCACGATCGAGGAGATGATCCTCTGGCGTGCGTTCCAGGGATTTTTGGGCGCCGGCATGATCCCGACGGTGTTCGCCTCGGCCTATACCGTGTTTCCGCGCACCAAATTCCACATCGTCGGCCCGATCATCGGCCTCGTCGCGACGCTGGCGCCGACCATCGGGCCGACCGTCGGCGGCTACATCACCGACGCCACCTCGTGGCACTGGCTGTTCTTCATCAACATCGTGCCCGGCATCGGCATCACCATCGGCGTGCTGGCGCTGGTTGATTTCGACGAGCCGCATTTCGAGCTGCTCGACCGCTTCGACTGGTGGGGCCTCCTGTTCATGGCGGCGTTTCTCGGCACGCTCGAATATGTGCTCGAGGAAGGTCCGCAATATGAATGGCTCCAGGACACCTCGGTTGCGGTGTGCGCGTGGATCTGCGGCATTGCGGCAATCGCCTTCTTTTGGCGCGTGTTCACCGCGGCCGAACCGATCGTCAACCTTCGTACCTTCAGCAACCGCAACTTCGCCGTCGGCTGCGTGCTGCAATTCTGCATCGGCATCGGCCTCTACGGCCTGACCTACATCTATCCGCGCTACCTCGCGGAAGTGCGCGGCTACAGCGCGCTGATGATCGGCGAGACCATGTTCGTCTCCGGCGCCACCATGTTCCTGATCGCGCCGCTGGTCGGCCGGCTCATGCTCAAGATCGACATGCGCTACATGATCGCGTTCGGGCTGATCGTGTTCGCGATCGGCTCCTACCAGATGACCTGGATCACCCGCGACTACGATTTCTACGAGCTGCTCGTGCCGCAGATCCTGCGCGGCATCGGCATGATGTTCGCGATGGTGCCGACCAACAACATCGCGCTCGGCACGCTGGCGCCCGACCGGGTCAAGAACGCCTCGGGTCTGTTCAACCTGATGCGCAATCTCGGCGGCGCGGTCGGGCTTGCGGTCATCAACACCGTGCTCAACCAGCGCACCGACCTGCACATCACCCGGCTGCAGGAGCGCGTGAACTGGGGCAACGCCACGGCGACCGAGACGCTCAACATGTTCATGCAGAAATTCCAGGGCATGGGCGACGCTGCGCTGATGGCGATGAAGCAGCTCTCGCAGATCGTCCACCGCCAGGCCGTGGTCATGGGCTATGGCGACGCCTTCTTCATGCTGACGCTGTTCTATTTGAGCCTGAGCCTGCTGGTCATGCTGCTGAACAAGCCCGTTTCGATGACGGGTGGCGGCGACGCGCATTAAGACTCGGAGTCATCGCCCGGCTTGACCGGGCGATCCAGTATCCCAGAGGCCTGCGTTGGAGAGCTCGCTCTCACCATCGCCGCTGCGGCGTACTGGATGCCCCGGTCAAGCCGGGGCATGACAGTGGAGACCGGCGCGGCGACGCGCACTAATTTGCAACACTTGCGCGTGATCTGCGCGAGCCCCGTTGCAAATCGAAGGCGATACATCTATAAAGCGCGCCTTCATTGCTCGAACCGGGAGGGATTTGCATGATTTGGTCGCTTTCGCAAATCGCGCGCTCGCGTTCGATGTTTAAGCTCGGTGCGTGCTCGGCCGTATAAAGGCCACCTCCGACGGCTCCGCCCGGGCCTGATGCCCCGGTCGCTTCGCTTCCCAAGTCAAGATCAGTTTTAACGACGCCGCTTTCGGCTGTTTTGGCCGGCGTGCGTCCATCGATGGAGCCGGACCGCGCCCGAGGCGTGGCCGGATAACGCCATGACCGCACTATCAAAAAAGCCCGCCGCGATCCGCGTGGTGCTGCCCTTCGTCTTCCGCCACTGGCTGAACCAGCCGGCGCGCGGCCTCACGGTCGTGAGCGGCCTGTTGGGGGCGACGGTCGCCGATCTGTTCATGCCGGTCTATTCGGGCCACCTGATCGATGCGCTGACGCTGGGACCATCCGATCCGGCGGCACGTCGCGCCGCGCTGGTCGCGTTCGGTGCGATCGTCGCGCTCGGCGCGGTCTCGGTGGTGCTGCGGATGATCGGCCTTCAGGCGATCGTGCCATTCACGCTGAAGATCATGTCCGACGTCGCGCAGGACGCATTCATGCGCGTGCAGCGCTTCTCGACCGACTGGCACGCCAACTCTTTTGCCGGCTCCACCGTCCGCAAGGTCACCCGCGGCATGTGGGCGCTCGACCTGTTGGACGACACCATCCTGCTGGCGCTGCTGCCGTCGCTGGTGGTGCTGGTCGGCTCGACCGTGTTGCTGGGCGCGCACTGGGCCTCGCTGGGCCTGGTGATTGCGTTCGGCGCGATCGTCTATGTCGCGATGATGGTGGTGTTCTCCACGCGCTACATCGCGCCGGCGGCGCGTGTCTCCAACGCCTGGGACACCAAGGTCGGCGGCACGCTGGCGGACGCGCTGACCTGCAACGCGGTCGTGAAATCCTTCGGTGCTGAGACCCGCGAGGACGCGCGGCTGGCGCGTGTCGTTGGTCGCTGGCGCGTGCGCGTGCGGCGGACCTGGCTGCGCTACAACGCCACGGCGGCGACGCAGTTCGCGGTGCTGCTGTGCCTGCGCTCGTCCGTGATCGGCGGCTCGGTGCTGCTGTGGATGGCGGGACGCGCCTCGCCGGGCGACGTCACCTATGTGCTGACGAGCTATTACATCATCCACGCGTACCTGCGCGACGTTGGCATGCACATCAACAACCTGCAGCGTTCGGTGAACGACATGGAAGAGCTGGTGGCGATCCATGACGAGCCGATCGGCATTGCGGACGCGCCCGACGCATGGCCGATCGTGATCGAGGGCGGCCGGATCGAGTTCGACGATGTCACGTTCCATTACGGCGGCCATCGCGCGCCGCTGTATGAAGGACTGTCGATCGACATCCGCGCCGGCGAACGGGTCGGACTGGTCGGTCGCTCCGGCTCCGGCAAGACGACCTTCGTCAAGCTGGTGCAGCGGCTCTACGACGTCTCGGATGGCCGTATCCTGATCGATGGCCAGGACATCGCCGAGGCGACGCAGCAATCGCTGCGCAGCCAGATCGCGATCGTGCAGCAGGATCCGATCCTGTTCCATCGCTCGCTCGCCGAGAACATCGCCTATGGGCGGCCCGGCGCGAGCCTGGAGGCGATCGAGCAGGCGGCGCGGCTGGCGAATGCGCACGACTTCATCCTGCGCCTGCCCAAGGGCTACGGCACGCTGGTCGGCGAGCGCGGCGTAAAGCTGTCGGGTGGCGAGCGGCAGCGCGTCGCGCTGGCGCGCGCCTTCCTGGCCGACGCGCCGGTGCTGATCCTGGACGAGGCGACCTCGAGCCTCGACTCGGAGTCCGAGGCGCTGATCCAGCAGGCGATGGAGCGGCTGATGAAGGGACGCACCTCGATCGTGATCGCGCACCGCCTGTCGACGGTGCGCAGCCTCGATCGAATCCTGGTGTTCGACCGCGGCGAGATCGTCGAGCAGGGCACCCACAAGGCGTTGACGGCGCGACCGGGCGGCATCTATCGCGGACTGTTCGAGCGTCAGGTGATCGAGTTCGATCGCAGCGCCGCAGCAGGATGAGCAATGGCGCGTGGCTGCCGGACGAAGAATCCGGACAGCCACGTAGCCTGAGGATGGAATGACATGAAAGACCTGACACACGGCTCCATCGTGAGACACATCCTGGCCATGGCGCCGCCGATCATGCTCGGCATGGTCACGATCATGATCTGCCAGCTGGTCGATCTGTACTTCGTGTCCGGATTGGGCGATGCCGCTGTCGCGGGCGTGGCCGCGGCCGGTAATGCCGGCTTTCTCGTCAACGGACTGATGCAGGTGCTCGGCGTCGGCACGGTCGCGCTGATCGCGCATGCCGTCGGACGCAAGGACAGGCCTGATGCCAATCTGATCTTTAACCAGGCGATCGTGCTGTCGGTGCTGTTCGGCGTGCTGACCCTGGTCGCAGGCGCCGTGCTGTCAGGCCCCTACATGCGTTCGATTGCGGCGGATCAAGCTACGATCGATGCGGGGACAACCTATCTGCTGTGGTTCATGCCGGCGCTCGCGCTGGAGTTCGTTTTGCAAGTGACGGGGTCCGCGCTGCGCGCGACCGGCAGCGTGCAACCCGCCATGTTGGTGCGGGTGCTTGCGGTCGTCATCAACATTGCGTTGGCACCGGTGCTGATCTCGGGTTGGGGCACGGGCTACGCGCTCGGCGTTGCCGGCGCGGGGCTGGCGAGCACGATCGCGGTTGCGATCGGGGGTTTGGTGCTGCTTGCTTATTTTTGCAAGGTCGAACGCTATGTCGCCTTCGATCCGGCGCTGTGGCGTCCGCAGCCCGGCCACTTGAAGCGCATTCTCAACGTCGGTCTGCCGGCCGGTGGCGAATTCGCGATGATGTTCATCTTCATGGCGGTGGTCTATTACGTGCTGCGCGATTTCGGCGCGGCGGCGCAGGCGGGATTCGGAATCGGGCAGCGGGTGCTTGGCCTGATCCAGATGCCGGCACTCGCGATCGCGCTCGCCGCCGGCCCGATCGCCGGCCAGAATTTCGGCGCTGCGAACGGCGCGCGCGTCAAGGAGACCTTCGTCAAGGCGGCGCTGATTACCACCGCGGTGTCGATCGGCTTCATGCTGCTTGCACAGTTGAAGCCGGAGCTCCTGCTCGCCGGATTCTCGAACGACCAGGAGACCATGGCGATCGCCTTCCTGTTCCTGCGGATCATCTCGCTCAACATGGTGTCGCAGGGCCTGATCTTCACCTGCTCCAGCATGTTCCAGGGCCTCGGCAATACCAAGCCGGTGCTCTTGAGCTCGGCAACGCGCGTCTTCACCTATTCGCTGCCGGCGATCTGGCTGTCGACGCGTCCGGGTTTTCGCATCGAGTACGTCTGGTACATCTCGATCGCGGCGACCACGCTCCAGGCCGCGCTGAGCCTATGGCTGCTGCGCCGCGAGTTCAGAAAGCGTCTGGTGCCGCGGGAGGTCGCTGCAATACAGGTCGAACCTGAGCCGGAGGCGCCGTCCGCGCGCGCGGCAGCGGCGGAATAGGTTCATGCGCTTGTCCCTTGCCCACGGCTCGGGCTAGTTTGCATGAGCCGTGGGAAGGCGAGGGGCGGCATGAGCGAAACGTTGAACGGACGGGTGGCGTCATGGCTCTCCGCCATTTGGGCGGCGCGCTATCGTACTCCCGCCCGTTTCGTCGCGTTGGTCGCGCTGCTCCTGCCGTGGTCGACGACCGGCGTGATCTTCGCGCTCCTTGCCTGGCTGATCGCCTTCGCGTTCATCGACCTCAGGGAATTTCCGCGCTCGCTGCTGCGCCCGATCTGCCTGCTGCCGATTGCGCTGTTCGTCCTCGCCCTTGCTGGCACGCTGTGGTCGGATGCGCCCTGGCCGGTGCGGCTGCATGCGATCGCCCCAGCGGCGAAGCTCCTGGCGCTGCCGCTCCTGATCTACCAGTTCGAGCGCTGGCCCCATGGCAACTGGGTGTTCGCGGCGTTCCTCGTGTCCTGCGGGCTGTTGCTGCTAACGTCCTTTGCCGTCGCGATCGAGCCCAGCCTGTCGCTTAAACTCTATCTGTCGCGCGGACCCTACAAGGTCGAGAGCGGGATCGCCGTACGCAACTATATCGACCAGAGTCAGGAATTCGCGCTCTGCGCGCTCGCGCTGGCCTATCCGGTCGCCGCGCAGTTTCGCGCCGGCAAGCTTCGGATGGCGGCGCTGCTCGGGCTGCTCGCGCTCGCATTCCTCCTCAATATGATGTTCGTCGTGGTCTCCCGCACCGCGCTGGTCACTCTGCCAATCCTGATCGTCGTGTTCGCGCTCATTCATCTGCGCCTGCGTGCGACGCTGATGGTTGTCGGAGTGATCCTGCTCGTTGCCGGCGGCGCCTGGTCGGCTTCGCCGAATTTGCGCAGCACGGTGGACAAGTTCTTCGGGGATTACGAGGACACCTGGGTGGAGAACAAGGCGAGCGGCATGGGCTCGCGCCTGGAGTTTTGGCGAAAGTCCCTCACCTTCTGGGCGGCTGCGCCGCTGATCGGCAACGGCACTGGCTCTACGGGCGGGCTGTTCGAGGGGGCAGCGCAAGGCGAAACCGGCCTGCGCGCCGAAATCGTCGCCGATCCCCACAACCAGACCTTCGCTGTCGCCGTGCAGTGGGGCGCGTTCGGCGTCATCATCCTCTACGCCATGTGGCTGACGCATCTCCTGATGTTTCGCGGCGAAGGGCTTGCGAACTGGGTCGGCATGCTGGTCGTGGTGCAGAACATGCTGTCTTCGCTGTTCAACTCGCACCTTTTCGATTTCAGCGAGGGCTGGCTCTACGTGCTCGGTGTTGGCGTCGCCGGCGGGATGACGTTGGCCCGGAGACTCCAGAGCTAATGCGCGCCAACACTATTCCAGACGAGCGCTGCGCCTGACAGGAACAGAAGCCCGAGCACGACATCGCCAAAATGCTTGTCGTTCAGCGCGTGATAGACTCGCGCACCCAGCCAGGCGCCGATCAGCGTTCCCGGAAAGGCGATGAGCGCGAGCCAGATCACCCTGGTCTCGACGAGGCCGGAGGCCGTCTGCAGGACCAGTGCGGCCGCGAGCACGGTGAAATTGAAGAGCTGGAAGATGCCGCGGCGCTCGTGCTTGTTCCAGCCGCGGATGTTGGCCCACAGGATCGGAAGCGGGCCGGAGAGGCCGGCGAGGCCGCCCAAAATGCCGCCGGCGAATCCGATCGCGCCATCGGCTGCCTTGCCACCGAAGGTGACTTTGAGGGGACGCTTGTTGAGATAGAGCGCGGTTGAAAAGATCAGGATCAGGACGCCGACGCTGAGCTTGAACACTTTTGGATCGGCCGAGGCGACCATCATGGTGCCGAGCGGCACGCCGAGGAGGCCGCCGATCAGGAACGGCCAGACCAGCGTGAGATCAAAACGCTTCCACATCGAGGGCAGCGTCGATGCTTGCGCGATCACCGAACAGATCAGGACCAGCGGCACCGCGAGCGAGGGCGGCAGGACGTAGAGCCAGATGCCGAGCGCCATTAGCGCCGTGCCGAAGCCGGCGAGGCCCGAAACGAAGCCTCCGGCCAGCGCGCCAAAAAGCAGCAGCGCGTAGGTGAGCGTTTCCACCGATTATTCCTTGTCGTTGTCGGCGTGGCACCGGGCGATCCCTGATGTCGATCGCCTCGCACGGCATAGAACAGGCGCGGCGATTGAGGTCAATGCGTACCAAGCGCAGACGCGATCCATGCCTAGAGCATGATGGCGGTTTGTTCGCGGGACGCTTACCCTCCCCTGGAGGGGGAGGGTCGATCGCGCGCAGCGCGAGCGGGGTGGGGTGATCTCTCCACTCGGGCAGTGTTCGACGCGGAGGGACTTTCACCCCACCCCGTCTCACATTTCGCTACGCTCAATGCGAGCCGACCCTCCCCCTCCAGGGGAGGGTAAGACTCACGCCGCTAAATGGCGTTCGCGTCGCTCTAAACTATCTGCCTGGTGTCGGCGGGCTTTTGCAACGCGCCGACCACGATCTGTAACGCCTGCGTCAGCTCGGCGCGATTGCGGGCCGCACCGAGCGACAGGCGCGCGGCATGCGGTGCTCGTCCATCGGCGACGAACGCATCGCTCGCGATCACGGCGAGGCCATTGCGCAAGAGGTGCGCGGCGAGATCCTGCCGGCCCCAGCTCTCCGGTAGCCGCAGCCAGAGATGATGCGCGGCCGGCCTTGCCAGGAACGGAAATCCCTTGAGGACGCGTTGCGCGAGCTGCTGCCGTCCGACCGCTTCGTTGCGGATCGCGGCGATGATGCGATCGGCAATGCCGGTCTCGAGCCAATGCGTCACCAGCGCGACCATCAGCGGTGCGGGCATCTGCACCGCCGCCTGCAAATAGGTCCGCATCTGTTGTTGCGCGGTGTTGTCCGGCGTCACCAGATAGGCGACGCGCAGTGCCGGCGCGATGCATTTCGAGAACGTGGTCGCAAGCCAGGTTCGCTCCGGAATGAGGTTCGCGATCGGCGAGGCCGCGCGGTCGAGCAAGCCATAGGCGTCGTCCTCGATCAGCATGGTGTCGGCACCGCGCACGATTTTTGCGATGGCGCTGCGGCGCTCGGCCGAAAGCGTCGCGGTGGTCGGATTGTGCAGCGTCGGAATCAGATAGACGGCCTTCGGCCTGTGCTCGCGGCAAGCTTTTGCCAGCGCGTCCGGCAAAATGCCGCCCTCGTCCATGGCGACGCCGACCAGCCTGACGCCGAGGCGTGCGGCGACCGCCTTGATGCCGGGGAACGTGAGTGCCTCCGTCAGCACGACATCGCCGGGCTGCACGAGATAGGCGAGGAGGTTGAACAGGATCGTCTGCGTGCCTGGAAAGATCACGAGACGGTCGGGGCGAACATGCGGAACGCGGCCGCGCATCCACTTCGCGGCGATCTCCAGCTCGCGCGCGCTGCCGCCGGGTGGCTGATAATTCAGGAATGCCGTCAGCCCGGATTGCTGGCGCAGGGCCTCCATCCCGGAGAGGATGCGATCGTCGAGCTGCGCTTCCAGCGGATGCGGCGGCACGTTCATCGACAGGTCGATCGCGACGGGATGCGGCAGGTCGACGGCGCGCCGCGCTGATGTCTCCGAGACGAACGAGCCCTGGCCGACCCGCGCCTCCAAAATCCCGCGGCGGCGCGCCTCGCTATAGGCGCGCGTCACCGTGGTGAGGTCGATGCCGAGCGCCTTGGCGAGCGCGCGCTGCGTCGGCAATTGCTGTCCGCGCACCAGCCTCCCCGCGGCGATGTCGGCCTCCATGGCATCGACGATGCGCTGATAGCGGGGCCCCGAGAGCTCCGAGATTGTAGGAGTCCAATCCATGCAATTACGGTCCATATCCTTTGAATGTATGGATGCAAGATAGTATTGTATGGATCGTGAGGCAAGAACAGAGAAAGAGGTGCGGTCATGACGAACAACGGTTCGATTTCGCTGGCGAAGGCGATGTGGCGCGGCTTCCGCGGCAAGTGCCCGCATTGCGGCGAGGGCCATCTGTTCGCCCGCTTCCTGAAGGTCGCCGATCGCTGCGAGGCCTGCGGCGAAGAATTCTTCCACCACCGCGCCGACGATCTTCCGGCCTATCTCGTGATCGTCGTGGTCGGCCATCTCGTGGTGCCGGCGATCCTCGCGATCGAGACCGCCTATGCGCCGGCCGTGTGGTTGCAACTCGCGGTCTGGCTGCCGGTGACGTTGATCGCTTCGATCGCATTGCTGCAGCCCACCAAGGGCGCGGTCGTCGGGCTGCAATGGCAGGTCGGCATGCACGGCTTTGAGGACAGCAAGCATCGGCGCGAGGCAGGTGAGCTCGCGCTGGCCAGGGCCGGCACGACGGCACGCGCGGCCTAAAGGAGTTTTCCGCGGCGTTTACATCGCGCGTTCGGCGGCTACACTCCGGCGAACGCAACAAAAAAAGATGGAAACGCCGATGACCGCAAGCTCGCCGAAGACCTTCCTGCTTTGCCATGGCGCCTGGTCCGGCGGCTGGGCCTGGAAGAAGATGCATCCGCTGATGGCGCGGGCCGGCCACCGGCTGATCGCGCCGACCTATACCGGGCTCGGCGAGCGCTCGCATCTGGCCAATCCCTCTGTTGATCTCGATACGCATATCCAGGACATCCTCAACGTCATCAAGTATGAGGATCTCCACGACTTCGTGCTGCTCGGCCACAGCTATGGCGGCATGGTCGCAACCGGGGTCGCCGATCGCGCCCGCGAGCGCATCACGCAAATGATCTATCTCGACGCCTTCGTGCCGCGCGACGGCCAGTCGCTGTTCGATCTCAACGAGGGCGGGCGCGAGCCGATGCGCAAGGCGGCCACATCGGGCGACGGTTATCGCATCCCGCCCAATCCGCCGCCGCCGGACACGCCGCCGGCCGATCTCGACTGGCTCAACGCCCGCCGCGTCAACATGCCGATCAAATGCTTCGAGACGAGGTTGAAGCTCGAGCATGGCGAGCCGCAAATGCCGCGCAGCTATATCTATTGCGCGCGCATTCCGCCGGGCGATGTGTTCGGGCAGTTCGCCGGGCGCGCGAAGAGCGAGGCGGGCTGGGGCTATTTCGAGCTCGATGCGAGCCATGCGCCGAATGTGACGGCGCCGGAGGCGCTGATGCAGGTGCTGCAGGAGATCGTGGGATAGTCTCTCGGTCATTCCGGGGCGCGACGAAGTCGCGAACCCGGAATCCGGAGATTGCGGCGCGAGATTCCGGGTTCGCGCTAACGCGCGCCCCGGAATGACGGAGCGGGAAATGGTGAGGGGTCCGACGCGATCAACGTCGAACCCCTCGTTTGCAGATATCAGCCGGCCTGTAAGCCGGGTTCTGTAGGGCACCGCCCGTTTGCACGAACGATACGTGACGGCCATTCCTCTGGGACCATGTTTGCACATGGCCTCGAGCAACCTACCCGGACGGCGGGCCTGACATCGCCCCGCGGCGTTATCGCTTTCGCGAACAGCCCGCTTGTGCCGTCCCTATTCGGTTTTGCTCCCGGTGGGGTTTGCCATGCCGGCTCCGTTGCCGGAACCGCGGTGCGCTCTTACCGCACCTTTTCACCCTTACCTGCCTTCGCAGCTTGCGCTGCTACGGCACGGCAGGCCCGAGGGCTTGTCGCGCCGAAGCCCAAAGGGCGGAGGCGGGCGGTTCGTTCTCTGTGGCACTTTCCCTGAGGTTACCCTCGCCGGACGTTATCCGGCACCGCATGTCAAGGGAGCCCGGACTTTCCTCCCCGGCGGCCTTTCGACACTTGCAGGGGCGGCCGTCCGGCCGACTGACGCCTTAACGCATGGGCATTTATGACGCTTTCGTCAAGGCGATATCGCTCCCGCGGGACGTGCGAAAATAATTTATCCTGAAGATGTCGTTTGGTGCGGGCCCCGTTCGACTGGATGTCGGCGATCAAGCCAAAGCAACAGGAGTGAGCGATGCAATATTTGCTGCTGATCTACCAGAACGAGGCCGAGTACGCGAAGATTGACACGGGAACCACCCAGAAGATGTCGGCGGAGTATGAGACCTTCACACAATCCATCATCCAGAACGGCAATTTCAAGGCCGGCGACCGGCTGCGGCCGACCACGACAGCGACCACGGTGCGCGTGCGCGATGGCAAGACGCTGACGACCGACGGTCCGTTTGCGGAAACGCGCGAACAGCTCGGCGGCTACTATCTGGTGGAGGCCAAGGATCTCAACGCGGCGATCGAGATTGCGGCGCGGATCCCGAGCGCGCGCGTCGGTTCGATCGAGGTGCGGCCGATCTGGGTGTACGACAAGTGACGGCGACGCGCGCAGCCGCCGCATGACCCCGGCCGAGATCGAAAAGATCTTCCGCGACGAGGCGGGGCGGGCACTGGCCACGCTGATCCGCCTCGTCGGCGATTTCGATCTCGCCGAGGACGCGCTGCAGGACGCGTTTGCCGTGGCACTGGAGCGCTGGTCGCCGCGCGATGTTCCCGACAATCCGCGCGCCTGGCTCGTGAACGTCGGGCGCAACAAGGCGATCGACCGCATCCGCCGGCAGGCTGCCTTCCGCGGCAAGCTGCGAGAGCTCGTGCATGAGCTCGAGATGAACGCGCAGGCGGTGGACGAGCCGAGTGCCGTGCTCGACGACGACATGCTGCGGCTGATCTTCACCTGCTGCCATCCGGCGTTTGCAGCGGAAGTTCAGGTCGCACTTACGCTGCGCACGGTGTGCGGTCTCACCACCGCGCAGGTCGCGCGCGCCTTCCTCGTCAGCGAGGAAGCGATGGCGCAGCGGCTCGTGCGCGCCAAGCAGAAGATCAGGCTCGCCGGCATTCCCTATGAGGTGCCCGAGCGCGACGCGCTGGAGCCGCGGCTGCGCGGCGTGCTTGCCGTGATCTATCTCGTCTTCACCGAAGGTTATGTCGCAACATCAGGCGCGGATCTGATGCGACCCGATCTCGCGGTGGAGGCGATCAGGCTCGGCCGGCTGCTCGACCGCCTGATGCCGGATCGCGGCGAGATCAAGGGGCTGCTCGCCTTGATGCTGCTGCACGATGCGCGCCGTGCGGGCCGCGAAACGGCAGCCGGCGACATCGTGCTGCTGGAGGAGCAGGACCGCTCGCTGTGGGACCAAGCGCAGATCGAGGAGGGGCTTTGGCTTGTGGACGATGCGCTGCGCGTGCCCGGTCGGCCGCAACCCTACACGGTGCAGGCCGCGATCGCCGCGTTGCATGCGCGCGCGCCGAGCTACGATCAGACAGATTGGCCGCAGATCGCCGGCCTCTACCAGGTGCTGCTGCGCATCAGCCCGTCGCCGGTGATCGAGCTCAACCATGCCGCCGCCGTATCGATGGTCGACGGCCCCGCGCGCGCGCTCGATCTCGTCAACGCGATTGCCGCACGCGGCGGGCTCGATGGCTATGAGCTGCTGCCTGCGGTGCGGGCGGATTTGTTGCGAAGGCTGGGCCGGAAGGACGAAGCGCGCGCGGCCTACGTCACGGCAACGGCGGCGACGCAGCTCGAGCCGTTGCGGAGGCTGTATGCGCGGCGGATGAGAGAGATGGGATGAGCAGGAGAGCGTTGAGTCTCGACCCGTCATCCTGAGGTGCGAGCGGTGCGGCGCAAATGCGACGCGCGGCGAGCCTCGAAGGATGAACGGCCGGGATGCAGCCGGGCCGTCGCCCTTCGAGGGCCGCTGAAGAAGCGGCCACCTCAGGGTGACGGGGATGAAGTGGCTTTGGCCGTCACTTCGCCGCCACCGCCGTCGGCTCCTGCGGCAGGCTCGCCAGCAGCGCCTGCAGCGTCGACAGCGTCGAGTGATCCGCAACGCCATCGAGTCGCGCGGGGCGGAAGTGGCGCTGGAAGGCGGTGACGACTTCCATGGTTGCGGCGTCGTACTTGCCGGTGAGTGGCACGCCGTAGCCATATTTTGCGAGCGCCTGTTGCAGGCTCAGCACTTCGTCGCTGATGGTGCCGAGCATCAGGCTCTCGCCGCGCACGACGGGCGCCGGCGTCACCCAGTGACCGACGCCGGAGTTCGCCAGCGAATGCCACGGAAACTTCTCGCCGGGATCCTTCTTGCGCGCCGGCGCGACGTCGGAATGCGCCAGCACGCGATGCGGCGGCACTTTGCGGCGGAGCATGATGCCACGGCATAGCGCGATGACGGCCGCGATCTGGCGCAGCGGAAATTCCGGATAGCCCCAGTCATGGCCGCGGTTGACGATCTCGATGCCGATCGAGCAGGAATTGATGTCGTCCTCGCCGGCCCAGGAGGAGACGCCGGCGTGCCAGGCGCGCTTGGCCTCCTGCACGCATTGCACGATGCGCCCGTCTTCGAGCACGACGTAATGCGCCGACACTTCGGTACCGGCGGTGCACAGCCGCGCCAGCGCGCCCTCGACGTCAGGCATGCCGGTGTAATGCAGGACGATCATGTCCGGCAGCCGGCCCTTGTTGCGCTCGCCGTAATTCGGCGACGGGATGATGTCGGAGACGATGGAGGAATCGGGGTCGAACGTCCGCATGCTCGCCGCGGCCTTCGGAACCGGGAGGACGCGTTGGCGCTTCGAATCAGATCCAGGTGACGCGGGCGAACCGGACGACATAGGGCAGCTCGGGAACAGAGGACGATGGGCCCTTCAAGCCCTTATCTTTACTATTCCTTTACCCCTGCACCCGCGCAATCGCGCAACGTGCCTAACGGGTGCATTTTGGCCCGACTGTGTGGATGACGCATCACCACCTGGCGCCACTTGGCCGCCTTTTCGACTTGTAACCAAGCTATCAACGCTTTCTTAACGCTAAGGGCCGTTACTGAGTGGTGAAATGCCGACCCGTGTCCGGAGGCGGCTGAAAGCGCTTTTTTGCTCGAAATCCCATGGCTGCCCGACAAATTCCACTGGGAAAACAGGGTTTGCGGCCTGGGTTGCTCGGGCCAGGCAAGCGCGCTGTGCAGGGGTTGAGCCGTGGAACCGCCGCGACGCGGAGCTATTTTGGGCGTTGTGGGCTCGTCCGCCATCGGCTTCGTGTCGATCGGGCGTGGCGCATGACCTCGGCTGCCCATATTCCCGTTCTCGGCCGTGAAGCGGTCGACCATCTCGCGCCGCGCGCGGGCGGCGTTTATGTCGACGCGACCTTCGGCGCTGGCGGCTACAGCCGCGCCATCCTCGACATCCCGGGAACCCGCGTCATCGGCATCGACCGCGACCGCACGGCGATCGCCGGCGGATTCGATCTGGTCGATCGCTCCGAGGGGCGGCTGACGCTGGTCGAGGATCGCTTCTCGAATCTGGCCGAAATCTGCGCTGCGCAAGGGCTCGACGAAGTCGACGGCGTCGTCATGGATGTCGGCGTCTCCTCCATGCAGCTCGATCAGGCCGGCCGCGGCTTCTCTTTCCGTCTCGACGGTCCGCTCGACATGCGCATGGGGCAGTCCGGGCCGACGGCGGCGGACGTGGTTGCAACCGCGTCCGAAGGCGATCTCGCCGACGTCATCTATCTCCTCGGCGAGGAGCGCCATTCGCGCAAGGTGGCGCGCGCCATCGTCGCCGCGCGCAAGGACGCGCCGATTACGACCACGCGGGCACTCGCCGACATCGTTGCGCGCGTGGTGCGCGCCAAGCCCAACGAAATCCATCCGGCGACGCGAACGTTCCAGGCCCTGCGCATTCTCGTCAATGAAGAGCTCGACGAGCTCGAGAGCGCGCTTGCCGGCGCTGAGCGCATGCTCAGGCCCGGCGGCCGGCTCGTGGTGGTGTCGTTCCATTCGCTGGAAGACCGCATCGTCAAGAATTTCCTCAACGCACGCGCCAAGACCGGCGGCGGCTCGCGGCATCTGCCGGAGGTCGCGCAGGCAGCACCGAGCTTCCAGCTCCTGACGCGGCGGCCGGTCATCGCCGGCGAAGAAGAGGTCGCGCACAATCCGCGCGCGCGTTCGGCAAAGCTGCGCGCCGCCGAGCGAATCGCCGCGTCAGCGCATGCCGGCGGCGAAGAATCGTCCTGGCCTGGTCTCTCCGATGTCATGAGGGGCGGCTAGCGCATGCGCATCATCCACCTCCTGGTCATCGGCGCGCTGATCTTCGCCGCGGCCTATGTCTACCGGATCAAGATGGAATCCACAGCCCGCACCGAACGCGTGCTGCGCCTGCACGCGGAAATCCGCGAGCAGCGCGACGCGATCGCGGCGTTGCGCGCCGAATGGTCCAAGCTCGATGCGCCGCTGCGGCTGCAGGGGCTGGCCGAGCGGCATCTGCCGCTCAAGCCGCTCAACGGCACGCAATATGATCAGCTCAAGAACCTGCCGGAGCGCCCGCCGCGGCTGGTGAAGCCGGGCGAGCCCGATCCGATCGGCGCCATGATCAACACCATCGAAGCCGTGGTCAACTCCGATACCGTGACCGGATCCGTGCCTCAGCCGGGGAGCAAGCGATGAGCGCCAAGACTCCGGCCAACGCTCCGGCCAAGCGCACTGATAAGCCCACCGAGCCCTGGAAGCAGCGGCTGATCCGCAGCCTGCTCTACGGGCGCAACGTCGATCGCGCCGCGAAGGCGCGCGTGCGTGTCGGCTTTGCCATCCTCGCTTTCGCGGCGATCTATTCGGTGATCGGCGGCCGGCTCGTCATGTTCGCGATCGGCGCCGACAGCCACGGCGCACGCCGCGCCGCGTCGCAGGACGTGATCGCGACCGCGCGTCCCGACATCATCGATCGCAACGGCGAGATCCTCGCCACCGACGTCAAGGCATCGAGCCTGTTCGGCGAGCCGCGCCGCATCATCGACAAGGACGAGGCCATCGAGCTCTTGACCGCGACGGTGCCCGATCTCGACACCGGCGAGGTGCGCGAGCGGCTGTCGTCGCGAAAAGGCTTCGTGTGGCTGAAGCGCGAGATCACGCCGAAGCAGCAGCAGGACATCCACAAGCTCGGCATTCCCGGCATCGGCTTCCTGCGCGAGAACAAGCGCGTCTATCCGACCGGCAACGAGGTCGCCCACCTCATCGGTCTCGTCAACATCGACAACCAGGGCATCGCCGGCATGGAGAAGTGGCTCGACACCAACGGGCTCGCGGATCTCCACCGCGCCGGCTTTGCCACGGATCGCCTGCAAAAGCCGATCGAGCTGTCGGTCGATTTGCGCGTCGAGCATGCGCTGCGCGACGAATTGCTGCGAGCCAAGGAAAAGTACAAGGCGAAGGCGGCCTCCGGCCTCGTCTCCAACGTCAAGACCGGCGAGATCGTCGCGCTGGTGTCGCTGCCGGATTTCGATCCGAACAACCCGAAAGAGGCGCACGATCCCGATCGCATCAACCGTCTCACGACCGGCGTGTTCGAGATGGGCTCGACCTTCAAGACCCTGACGCTGGCGATGGCGCTGGACTCCGGCAAGGCCTCGCTCAACACGCTGTACGACGCACGCGGCGCGCTGCATTACGGCAAGTTCGCGATCCACGACACCCACCCGCTTGGACGCTCGATCTCGCTTGCGGAAGTGTTCACCTTCTCCTCCAACGTCGGTGCGGCGCGCGTTGCGCTGAGCCAGGGCGTCGAGGCACATCGCGCGTTCCTGAAGAAGGTCGGGCAGCTCGACCGCCTCCGCACAGAGCTGCCGGAGAGCGCTTCACCGATCGTGCCGAAACGCTGGGGCGAGCTCAACACCATCACCATCGCGTTCGGTCACGGTATCGCGGTGGCACCGCTGCAGGCGGTGATGGGCATCAATGCGATGGTCAATGGCGGCTATCTGATCCCGCCGACCTTCCTCAAGCGCTCCGAGGAAGACGCCAAGGCGGTGGCCAAGAAGGTGATCCGGCCCGAAACGTCGGAGAAGATCCGCTATCTGATGCGGCTCAACGCCGAGGTCGGAACCGCCAAGAAGGCTGACGTCGCCGGCTACTATATCGGCGGCAAGACCGGCACGTCCGAGAAGGTGGTCGGCGGCCGCTATTCCAAGAAGCAGGTGCTCAATTCCTTCACGGCGATCCTGCCGGCGGACAATCCGCAATTCCAGCTCCTGGTCATGCTGGACGAGCCGAAGGCGATCCCGGAGACCATGGGCTTCATCACCTCGGGCTGGAACGCGGTGCCGACGGGCGGCAAGGTGATTGCCCGGATTGCGCCGCTGCTCGGGATCGAGCCTCGCTTTAATCTGCCGCCGTCCGACCGCCTTATTCTTGCGACATCCAGGACAACCCAGTAAGCCGTAACGGTGCTGCCCTGAGTCGGTTTTCGCTGGATTTCCGGCTTGGCGTCCGGACTGGAAGACCATGAAACTGCGCGACCTCCTGGGTCAGGATTTTTTGGGCAATGATGCCGCAATCGAGCCTGCTGCCGCAGCGCTCGATGTGACGGGCATTGCGCTGGACAGCCGCGTGGTCAAGCCGGGCGATCTGTTTTTCGCGCTCGCAGGCCACAAGACCGACGGCGCGCGTTTCATCGAGGCTGCGATTGCGGCCGGCGCCGTTGCGGTGGTGGGTGATCATCCGCCACAGGGCGGCTGCAAGGTGCCGTTCATCGTGGTCTCCAATCCGCGCCGCGCGCTGGCGCTGGCGGCGGCCAAATTCTTCCCGCGCCAGCCCGCGACGATTGCGGCGGTGACCGGCACCAGCGGCAAGACGTCGGTCGCCGCCTTCACGCGGCAGATCTGGGAGCGGCTCGGGCACAACTCTGCGAGCATCGGCACCATCGGCCTCGTCTCGCCGAAACGCACGGTCTATGGCTCGCTGACGACGCCGGATCCGATCGCGCTGCATCGGCAGATCGACGAAATTGCGCGCGACGGCGTCACGCATCTGGCGTTTGAAGCATCCTCGCACGGGCTCGACCAGTATCGGCTCGACGGCGTACGCGTCTCCGCCGGCGGTTTCACGAACCTCACGCGCGATCACATGGATTATCATCCGACTGTCGCGCACTACCTTGCTGCCAAGCTTCGGCTGTTCCGCGATCTGATCCCGCAAGGTGGCGCAGCCGTGATCTCCGCCGATCATGAATGCTCGGCGGAAGCGATCAAGGCGGCACGCGCGAAGGGATTGCGCGTGATGGCGGTCGGCCGGAACGGCGATGCAGGCGAAGGCATTCGCCTTGTGAGTGCTGAAGTCGACGGCTTTGCGCAGAAGCTTGCTGTTGAGCATCGCGGCAAACGGTATTCGATCCGGCTGCCGTTGGTCGGCGAATTCCAAATCGAGAACGCGCTCGTGTCGGCCGGCCTTGCCGTCGGTACCGGCAGCGATGCGGCAAATGTGTTTGCGTGCCTCGAACATCTCGAAGGCGCCAAGGGCAGGCTGGAGCGCGTCGGAGAGCGCAATGGCGCGTCGATCTTCGTCGATTACGCCCACAAGCCCGATGCGCTCGCAAAAGCGCTTCAGGCGCTCCGACCCTATGCCAAGCGAAAGCTGATCGTCGTGTTCGGCGCGGGCGGGGATCGCGATGCCGGCAAGCGCCCGATCATGGGCGCGATCGCGGCCGAGAATGCCGACGGTGTCATCATCACCGACGACAATCCGCGCAGCGAGAAGCCGGAGGCCATTCGCGCCGCGATCCTCGCGGAAGCCAAGGGCGCCAAGGAAATCGGCGACCGCGCGGAGGCGATCCGCGCCGCAATCGATGATCTCCAGCCGGGCGATGCGCTGTTGATCGCCGGCAAGGGCCACGAGAGCGGGCAGATCGTCGGCGACCGCGTGCTGCCGTTCAGCGATCACGAGGCGGTCGCCGCCGCACTAACGACGAGGGGTGCATGAGCGCGCCATTGTGGACGGTTGCCGAGGTCGCGCGTGCGCTGGGGCTGACGGGATCCTTTCCGGACACGCCGATCGATTTCGTGACCCAGGACAGCCGCCTGGTGAAGCCGGGCAGCCTGTTCGTTGCGCTCAGCGGCACGCCGAGCGGCGGCTTCATCTCCAGCTTCGCCAGCGCGCGCGACGGCTGGGAGTTTGCCGACAAGGCGGAGGCGGCCGGTGCCGCCGCGATCATCGTCCCGCACGAGATCGCGGGCCTCCGCATTCCCCAGCTCATCGTCAAGGACACGCTGATCGACGGCCTCTGGGGCCTCGCGCGCGCCGCCCGCGCGCGCTTCAAGGGCGAGGTGATCGGTCTCACCGGCAGTGCCGGCAAGACCAGCACCAAGGAATATCTCGCGGCCTATCCGAACGCCTATGCGAGCCCGTCGAGCTTCAACAATTTCTGGGGCGTGCCGCTGACGCTGGTCAACGCAAGGCCCGACGCCAGCCTCTGGGTCGTCGAGATGGGCATGAACCAGACCGGCGAGATCGCGCGGCTCAGCGAGTTGACGCGGCCGACGGTCGCGCTGGTCGTCAATGTGCAGCCGGTGCATCTGGAAAAGCTCGGCTCGCTCGAAGCCATCAGGCGCGAGAAGGTCAGCATCGCGCAGGGCCTGCCGAAAGACGGCGTGCTGGTGCTGCCGGCGGATATCGCCGCACCCGAATGGAGCGGCAAGGTTGTGCGCTTCGGCGAGGGCACTGCGGTGCGCGAACTGACGCATACCCCTGAGGGTGAGAGCTGGCGCGTGAGCGCCGAAATTGCAGGCAAGACCATCGATTTCAGCCTCACGCCCGGCGCGCCGCATCGCGTCCAGAACGCACTTGCCGCGCTCGCCTCGATCCATGGCGCGAGCCTCGACGCATCAGTGCTTGCAGCGCGGCTCGACGGCGTCGGCATCATGACCGGACGCGGCGTCGAGCAGACCGTCGGCGGCGTCACCGTGATCGACGACAGCTTTAACGGCAATCCCGCCAGCATGGCGGCGGCGCTGGAAAGCCTGAAAGCGCGCCCGGTGACCGGCGGTCGCCGCATCGCAGTGCTCGGCGACATGCTCGAGCTCGGCAGCGATGCGCCGGCCTATCACAAGGAGCTCGCCAAATATCTTTCCGGGATTGACGGCGTCTACTGCGTCGGTCCCCTGATGCACAACCTCCATGGCCTGCTGCCGGCGGATAAGGACCTCGGCTGGCACGACGACCCTGCGACACTGAAGCCCCAGGCCGTAGCAGTGCTGCTGAAGGCAGGCGATGTCGTGGTTGTCAAGGGCAGCAAGAAGATGTTCTGGGTCAACAAGTTTGTGCCGGCCCTAGTGGCCGCGTTGCAGGCAAAGGCGTAAACTGCGTGTTGCGTCGCCGCCTGATCCTGCTTCCCGCAACGCCTGGTGCGGCGCGTTCGGTTTATTGGGGTCGCCTGACCGCCAGACCAAGATTGAACGATGCGCCGCGAGGCGCTTCCGAAATAGCCGCGAGCAGAAGCGGTATGGGACTGTTTGAATGTTTTACTGGTTGATCGAACTCTCCAACACGGTTCCTGGCTTTGGTGCGTTTCGCACGCTCCTGAACGTCTTCCGCTACATCACGTTCCGCACAGGTGGCGCCGTGGTCACCGGTGCGCTGTTCGTGTTCCTGTTCGGGCCCTGGATCATCGATCATTTGCGCATCCGCCAGGGCAAGGGTCAGCCGATCCGCACCGACGGCCCGCAATCGCATCTGGCCAAGAGGGGCACGCCCACCATGGGCGGGTTGATGATCCTGTCGGGTCTCACCGTCGGCACCGTGCTGTGGTGCAATCCGCTCAACCCCTATGTCTGGATCGTTCTCGCGGTGACGCTCGGTTTCGGCTTCGTCGGCTTCTATGACGATTACCTGAAGGTGACCAAGCAGACGTCGAGCGGTTTTGGCGGCAAGCTCCGCCTCTGCATCGAGGCCATCATCGCGCTGGTGGCCTGCTACGCCCTGGTGCGGTTGAACCGCGATCCCGCGTCCACCGCGCTGACAATTCCCTTCCTGAAAGACACCGTGCTGCATTTCGGCTGGTTCTTTGTCGTATTCGGCGCCTTCGTCATCGTCGGCGCCGGCAATGCGGTGAATCTCACCGACGGTCTCGACGGCCTCGCCATCGTGCCCGTGATGATCGCGACAGCGAGCTTTGCCATGATCGCCTATCTCGCCGGCAACGCCGTGTTCGCCGACTATCTCCAGATCAAATATGTCGCCGGCACCGGCGAGCTCGCCGTGCTGTGCGGAGCGCTATTGGGCGCGGGCCTCGGCTTCCTCTGGTTCAATGCGCCGCCGGCCTCGATCTTCATGGGCGACACCGGTTCGCTCGCGCTCGGCGGCATGCTGGGTGCGATCGCGGTCGCGGTGAAGCACGAGATCGTGCTCGCGGTCATCGGCGGCCTGTTCGTGCTGGAGGCCGTCTCCGTCATCGTGCAAGTCGTCTCGTTCAAGCTCACGGGAAAACGCATCTTCAAGATGGCCCCGATCCATCACCACTTTGAGCAACTGGGCTGGACCGAGCCGCAGATCGTGATCCGCTTCTGGATCATCTCGGTGATGCTGGCGCTCGCCGGCCTCTCCACGCTGAAGCTGCGGTGATGATGGCGATGGCCGCTGATTGCTGTCATTCCGGGGCTCGCGCAGCGAGAACCCCATTGCGCAATTGCGCAATGTGGAATCTCGAGATTCCGGATCGCCGCTTCGCGCCGTCCGGAATGACGGGTGTTGGGCCATGATCCCCGTCACGTCCTTCGCGGGCAAGACCGTCGCCGTCTTCGGCCTCGGTGGCTCGGGGCTCGCGTCATGCCACGCGCTCAAGGCCGGCGGCGCCGAAGTGATCGCCGGCGATGACAGTGCTGACAACGTCGCCAAGGCCGCGCGGGCGGGCTTCGTCACCGCGGATCTGCGCAGCGTGTCGTGGGCGAACTTTTCAGCCCTCGTGCTCGCGCCCGGGGTGCCGCTCACCCATCCGGCACCGCACTGGAGCGTGCTGAAGGCGCGCGAAGCCGGCGTCGAGGTGATCGGCGACATCGAATTGTTCTGCCGCGAGCGTCGGCGCCACGCGCCCGATGCGCCATTCGTCGCCATCACCGGCACTAACGGCAAGTCGACCACGACGGCGCTGATCGCGCATCTCACAAAGGTTGCCGGCTACGACACCCAGATGGGCGGCAATATCGGCACCGCGATCCTGTCGCTGGAGCCACCGCGGATGGGCCGCGTCCATGTCATCGAGATGTCGTCCTACCAGATCGACCTCACGCCCTCGCTCGATCCGTCCGTCGGCATCTTGCTCAATGTCAGCGAAGACCATATCGACCGCCACGGCACGCTTGCGCATTATGCCGCGGTGAAGGAGCGCCTCGTCGCCGCTGTGCAGGCACGGGGCACCTCAATCGTCGGCGTCGACGACGGTTTTTGCCGCGACATCGCCGATCGGCTGGACCGCGGCGGCAAGAATGTCGTGCGGATCTCCGTGAAGAATCCGCTCGCGAGCGGCATCTATGTCGAGCACGGCACCGTCGTGCGCGCCTCCGGCGGCGCGAAGAGCGAGGTCGCAAAGCTCGGCGGCATCGGCTCGCTGCGCGGCTTGCACAATGCGCAGAACGCAGCCTGCGCTGCCGCTGCCGCACTCGCGATGGGCATCGGCCTCGACGTCTTGCAAAACGGCCTGCGCAGTTTTCCGGGGCTTGCGCACCGCATGGAGCAGGTCGGTCGCCGCGACAACGTGCTGTTCGTCAACGATTCCAAGGGCACCAACGCGGATGCCGCCGCGCACGCGCTGTCATCCTTCGCCGACATCTTCTGGATCGCCGGCGGCAAGCCGAAGATGGGCGGCATCACCAGTCTCACCGGTTTCTTCCCGCGCATCCGAAAGGCCTATCTGATCGGCGAGGCCGCGCAGGAGTTTGCGGGCACGTTGGGCACGCAGGTCGCTCACGAGATCAGCCAGACGCTCGACGTTGCCGTCGAACACGCCGCGCGCGACGCGGAAGCGTCCGGCTTGCAGGAGGCAGTCGTGCTGTTGTCGCCGGCCTGCGCCTCCTTCGACCAGTACCGCAATTTCGAGATCCGCGGCGCGAAGTTTCGCGAGCTGGTGCAGGCGCTGCCGGGTGTGAAGCCGGCGGTGTAATCATGAACCGGTATCGAGCCCGGCTTCATCTCAGATTGAATCATCCGACGCGCGATCTATCGATCGTCTGCAATAGGCTGGGATTGAAGCCGGCGCGTATTTGGAAGAGGGGGGATGAGCGACGGACACCAAAGGGAAATTCACTCGGAGGTAGGCGGGCTAGCTCTTCCTGTGCGATTGATTTCGGGCCGACGTCGCGAAAAACCGTGGCCAAGCAGATCGCGGCCGCGCTGGAGCGGCTTGAGCCTCATCGCGCAATGCTCCGGAGGCTGTCATCCACGGGCGGGACGGCTAGCTTTTCTGTCGGCTGGTTCCTCGATGAAGATTCAGGCGAGACATTCAGCAGCGATTTGCTTAGAGCGATGACGCGCCTGCAAATTGCGTTGGATCTGCATGCATACCTCCCTGATGCCGTCGAGCCGCCAGAGGGGATTTTGGAAAGATAACGGTCCCATTAACCTCCCGTAAACCAACCTCGGCGACCAATGGTCTGACCTCTGTCCGAAGGCCGCCCGCCCATGCTCTCCCGCGAAGAACGCACCCCCTTTTCCGAGTGGTGGTGGACCGTCGACAAGCTGCTGCTCGGCGCCATCATGGCCCTGATGCTGTGCGGGGTCATCCTGTCGCTGGCGGCGAGCCCGCCGGTCGCGACCCGGATCGGGCTCGATCCGTTCCATTTCTTCAGCCGGCACGTGATGTTCCTGGCGCCGTCCTTCATGGTGCTGATCGGCGTCTCCTTCCTGTCGCCGCGTGCGATCCGTCGCTCTGCGCTGGTCATCTTTGCGGTCAGCATCGTCCTGATCGTGCTGACGCTCGCCATCGGCCCCGAGGTCAAGGGCTCGCGGCGCTGGATCACGCTACTCGGCGTCAACATCCAGGCCTCTGAAGCTGCAAAGCCATCGTTCGTCGTCATCGCGGCGTGGCTGTTTGCGGAGTCCACCAAGCGGCCGGAGATGCCGGCGACCTCGATGGCGATGGTGCTGCTGCTGATGCTGGTCTCGCTGCTGGTGATGGAGCCGGACTTCGGCCAGACCATGCTGATCCTGATGGTGTGGGGCGCGCTGTTCTTCATCGCGGGCATGCGCATGATCTGGGTGGCGGGCCTTGCCGGTGCGGCGGCAGCCGGCCTGTTCAGCGCCTATCTCTTCGTTCCCCACGTTGCGGGCCGCATCAAGCGCTTCATGAACCCGGCCTCCGGCGACACCTTTCAGGTCGATACCGCGATGGAAGCTTTCTACAACGGCGGCTGGCTAGGGCTGGGGCCGGGCGAGGGCATCGCAAAACGCAGCCTGCCGGACAGCCATACCGACTTCGTGTTCGCGGTCGCCGCCGAAGAGTTCGGCATCGTCCTGTGCCTTGCCATGCTGGCGCTGTTTGCCTTCGTCGTGATCCGCACGCTGTCGCGCGCCTATGCCAACGAGGACATGTTCTCGCGCTTTGCGGCCTCGGGCCTGGCGATCCTGTTCGGCGTGCAGGCCGCGATCAACATGTCGGTGAACTTGCAGCTCATCCCGGCGAAGGGCATGACGCTGCCCTTCATCTCCTACGGCGGCTCCTCCATCGTGTCGCTCGCCTATGGCGTCGGCATGATGCTGGCACTGACGCGGCTGCGACCGCGCACCGAGGTCGAGTCGATCGGCCGCGCCGAGGCGATGCGCAGCTACGCGTAGTTCTTCGTCATTGCGAGCGCAGCGAAGCAATCCAGGCTGTCCCCGCGGTGGGATTCTGGATTGCTTCGCTTCGCTCGCAATGACGGGGGATACCCTGTAAAAGGGGCCCCGCCATGGACACATCCCCCTTGATTCTTCTCGCCGCGGGCGGCACCGGCGGCCATCTGTTTCCGGCCGAGGCGCTCGGCGTCGAATTGATCCGCCGCGGCTTTCGCGTGCGGCTGGTGACGGACGAGCGTGCGCTCAAATACAGCGGACTGTTCACAAAGGACATGATCGACGTCGTGGCAAGCGAGACGGCGCGCGGCCGTAACCCGCTTCAGCTTGCGCATGCCGCCCTTACGCTTGCCACCGGCACCTTGTCCGCGTTCAACCTGATGCGCCGCCTGAAGCCGGTGGCGGTGATCGGTTTTGGCGGCTATCCGACCCTGCCTCCGTTGATCGCGGCGCGGCTCGCCGGGGTGCCCGGTATCATCCACGATGCGAACGCGGTGCTCGGTCGCGCCAATCGCTTCCTGTCGCGCCATGTGCGCGCCATCGCGACCTCCTTGCCGGGCGTGCTCGATCGCGATCCCGCCTTGGCCGGCAAGACCACGACGGTCGGCACGCCGATGCGGCCCGCGATCCTAGCCGCGGCTGCGGTGAAGTACGCGGCGCCCGAGACCGGCGGGCCGTTCCGGCTCCTCGTCGTCGGCGGCAGCCAGGGCGCGCGCATCATGGCCGACATCGTGCCAGGCGCGATCGAACGCCTCGAGCCAGTGCTGTGGAGCCGGCTGGTCCTGACCCAGCAGGTGCGCGAGGAGGACATGACGCGCGTCCGCGCCGTCTACGACAAGCTCAAGATCAAGGCCGAGCTTGCGCCGTTCTTCACCGATCTGCCGGCGCGGCTCGCTTCGAACCATCTGGTGGTGTCGCGCTCCGGCGCCGGCACGGTCGCCGAGCTCGCCGCCATCGGCCGGCCCTCCATCCTGGTGCCGCTGCCGGGCGCGATCGACCAGGACCAGTTCGCCAATGCCGGCGTGCTGTCGCAGGTGGGCGGCGCGCTGCGGATACCGCAGACCGAGTTCAGCTCCGACCGGTTGGCCGCCGAGATTTCCACATTGGCCGCCGAGCCGGCGCGCCTCGCCGCGATGGCGGAGGCCGCCCGCAGCGCCGGTCGGCTGGATGCCGCCGAGCGTCTGGCCGATCTGGTGGTCAAAGTCGCGGGAATCTGACGCGAAACCCGCAAATTCCGCACTTTTGCCGTCATGGCCGGGCTTGTCACACCAAGTCGGATTTATCCGACTTGGTTCTTTAAAAAATGACGGCACTCGGTATACCGAGTGCCTATGCATCCACGTCTTGCAAGAAGGACGCTGGGATTCGTGGATGCCCGGGGCGCCTTGCGCTAGGACGCGCTTCGCGCTTATGCCCGGGCATGACACCGGAACGACGGGATAGAGCATGAGACTGCCGCGCGAGATCGGACCCATCCACTTCGTCGGGATCGGCGGCATCGGCATGAGCGGCATCGCCGAGGTGCTGGCCAATCTCGGCTACACCGTGCAGGGCTCGGATGCCTCCGACAACTACAACCTCGATCGCCTGCGCAAGAAGGGCGCAAAAGTTTCGGTTGGCCACAAAGCGGAGAATGTCGACGGCGCCGACGTCGTCGTGGTGTCCTCCGCGATCAAGCGCGACAATCCGGAATTGATGGCTGCGCGCGAACGGCGCATTCCGGTGGTGCGCCGCGCCGAGATGCTGGCCGAGCTGATGCGGCTCAATAGTTGCGTCGCGATCGCCGGCACGCACGGCAAGACCACCACGACGACGATGGTCGCAACGCTGCTCGATGCCGGCGGGCTCGATCCGACGGTGATCAATGGCGGCATCATCAACGCCTATGGCTCCAACGCGCGGTTAGGGGCCGGCGACTGGATGGTGGTGGAGGCGGACGAGAGCGACGGTACGTTTTTGAAGCTGCCGACTGATGTCGCTGTTGTCACCAATGTCGACCCCGAGCATCTCGACCACTTCAAGACGTTCGAAGCCGTGCAGGACGCGTTCCGACTGTTCGTCGAGAACCTGCCGTTCTACGGCTTTGCCGTGATGTGCATCGATCATCCGACCGTGCAGACCCTGGTCGGGAAGATCGAGGACCGCCGCATCATCACCTATGGCGAGAACCCGCAGGCCGATGCGCGGCTGCTCGACCTCACGCCGATGGGCGGCGGATCGAAGTTCAAGGTCGCGATCCGCGATCGCAAGACCGGCCGGATGCACGAGATCGCAGACCTCATGCTGCCGATGCCCGGACGCCACAACGCCTCGAACGCGACGGCGGCGATTGCGGTCGCGCATGAGCTCGGCGTGTCAGACGAGGCGATCCGAAAATCGCTCGCGGGCTTTGGCGGCGTCAAGCGCCGCTTCACCAAGACCGGCGAGTGGAACGGCGTCACTGTCATCGACGACTACGGCCATCACCCTGTCGAGATCGCGGCCGTATTGAAGGCGGCGCGGGAATCCAGCAACGGCAAGATCATCGCCGTCGTGCAGCCGCATCGCTTCACCCGCCTGCAATCGCTGTTCGAGGAATTCTGCACCTGCTTCAACGACGCGGATGCGGTCGTCGTCGCGGAAGTCTATGCCGCGGGCGAAACGCCGATCGAAGGCATCGACCGCGATCACTTCGTCGCCGGCCTGCGCGCGCACGGCCATCGCGAGGTGGTCCCGCTGCCGCAGTCGTCGGAGCTCGCCGGCATCGTCAAGGGCCTCGCGAAGTCAGGCGATCTCGTCGTGTGCCTGGGTGCCGGCAACATCACGCAATGGGCCTACGCGCTGCCCGGCGAATTGAAGGCGCTGGGATGAGGGCGGTGAGCTTTCCCGACATCACGCCCGAGCTCAAAGCCGCGATGCCCGATCTGCGCGGGCGGTTGCTTGCAAACCAGTCGCTGGCGGAGCTGACCTGGTTTCGCGTCGGCGGGCCGGCACAGGTGCTGTTCACGCCGGCGGACGAAGACGATCTCGCTTACTTCCTCGCGCATCTTGCGCCCGATATCCCCGTCTATGTCGTCGGCGTCGGCTCCAACCTCATCGTGCGCGACGGCGGCATTGCGGGCGTGGTGATCCGCCTGTCGCCGCGCGCCTTTGGCGATGCAAGCGCAAGCGGCGATGTCGTGGCGGCAGGGGCTGCCGCGCTCGACAAGCGCGTGGCGGAGGTCGCGGCGAGCGCCAATATCGGCGGGCTCGAATTCTTCTTCGGCATTCCCGGTACGATCGGCGGTGCGCTGCGCATGAATGCCGGCGCCAATGGCGGCGAGACCAAGGACGTGCTGATCGAGGCGACCGGAATCGGCCGCGACGGCAGCAAGCACATCTTCTCAAACGCGGAGATGAAGTTCGTCTACCGCAACAGCGGCGTCGATCCCTCCATCATCTTCACCTCAGCGCGGTTTCGCGGGGCGATCAGGGATGGGGAGGCGATCCGCGCGCGGATGGCCGAGGTGCAAAGCCATCGCGAGACCGCGCAGCCGATCCGCGAGAAGACCGGCGGCTCGACCTTCAAGAACCCGCCCGGCAACAGCGCCTGGAAATTGATCGATGCCGCCGGCTGCCGCGGCCTGCGCGTCGGCGGCGCGCAGGTGTCGGAGATGCACTGCAATTTCCTGATCAACACGGGCGAGGCCACCGGCCACGACATCGAGACATTGGGCGAGACGGTGCGCGAGCGCGTGAAGGCGAATTCCGGAATTGAACTGCACTGGGAAATCAAGCGGATCGGGATTCCCATTTGATTGTCATTCCACATTGCGCAATTGCGCAATGGGGGGCGCGAAGCGCAACTACGATGCGCAATTGTGCATCTGAGAATCTCGAGATTCCGGGTCTGGTCCTTCGGACCATCCCGGAATGACGGAAGGCGAGGCAGCGAAGCATGCGCATCACCATTCTCTTCGGCGGCTCCAACAAGGAGCGTCTGGTCTCGGTCGCGTCAGCGCAGGCGCTGCATCAGGCGCTGCCCGAGGCAGACCTCTGGTTCTGGGACGTCGAGCACAACGTCCATGTCATCAAGTCAAAACAGCTTCTCGAGCATGCCCGCCCGTTCGAGGACGAGTTCGAGCCGGGCACGCGCGGCAAACCGCTCGCGCAGGCGCTCGACCAGGCCAGGGACGAAGACCGCGTGCTGGTGCTGGGGCTGCATGGTGGTCGCGCCGAGAACGGCGAATTGCAGGTGATGTGCGAATCGCGCGGCGTTCCTTTCACGGGCTCCGGCTCCGCCTCGTCGCATCTCGCCTTCGACAAGATTGCCGCCAAACGTTTTGTCGCGCTCGGCGGCGTGACGCCGCCGGACAACATCGCGCTGGAAAATCTCGACGACGCCTTCGCCGAGTACGGTCGCCTGATCGCAAAACCGGCACGCGACGGATCGAGCTACGGCCTGATCTTCGTCAACGCCAAGCAGGATCTCGTCGCGGTCCGCAACGCCGCAAAACTCGAAGAGTATGTCATCGAGCCCTTCATCGCGGGCGTGGAGGCGACCTGCGGCGTGCTGGAACGGTCCGACGGCTCGATGATGTCGCTGCCGCCGATCGAGATCATTCCGGGCGAGGGCAACTTTGACTACGCCGCGAAATACCTGTTGAAGTCGACGCAGGAGATCTGCCCCGGCCGGTTCTCGCCTGATGTGACCGCGGCGCTGCAGGAACAAGCGATGCGCGCGCATCGCGCGATGTCCTGCACCGGCTATTCGCGCTCGGACTTCATCGTCTCCGCCAAGGGCCTCGTCTATCTCGAGACCAACACCTTGCCAGGACTCACGAAATCCTCGCTCTACCCCAAGGCGCTGAAGGCGGAGGGGATCGAATTCGTCGACTTCCTGCGCGACCTGATCGTGCTGGCGGGGCGGCGGGCGCGGAAATAGTTGGCGGTGGTTAACGGCCGGACGCGCGAAACAGCCCGTTTTGGAACCAAAACCGGTAAAATGCCGGGGATTGCGGCATAAATACCTCACAGCACGGGGCAAAAAGCGCCGGCCGTTAACGAAGTTTACCTTTTGTTTACCAGGAAGTCCGAAGGTTAACGCTGGCGGCGCATATGGCGTTTTGGCTGCCGGCGCGTGAGCTGTCGCGGATGTTCCCGCGGCAAACCCTGCGCCCGTTGAAGGGGAGAGGCTTCTTCTGCTGAAGACCAGGACCCGGCCCGGCAAGTCCAAGACGTCATGGGCGCCAGACCCCGCGCGATTTCGCGGGCAAACTGTTGACGAGCTCGTGCAATGGATGGTGAAGGCAGCCTCGTTCGATCGGCACAGCGATCGCTGAGGCCCCAAGCTGATCTGAAGGCGGCCGCTATTGGAGCGGTCGTGCTTCTGCGCGAGTGGTTCGAACAGAAGCGTGACGAGACACGCGCCCGCGCCGAGAGCAAGGCCAAGAGCAGGGCAAAGGCCGTTCCCGAGCGTGAGCCGCCGCCGCGTGTCGTCGCGCTGGTCGAGCGCTATCTGCCGCGCCGCGTCGGCATCAGCATGACGTTGCTCCTGCTCGTCGCGAGCGCCGGTTTTGGCGTCGTCAAGGGCGGCCATCTCCAGGATTTCATCGTAGCCGTCAGCGACGCCCGCAACGCGCTGGCCAATTCCGCGGGTTTTCGCATCACCACGGTTGCGATCAACGGCCGCAAGCAGCTGACGCAGGACGAGATCCTCGCGATCGGCGGCGTCAGCGGCCGCTCCTCGCTGCTGTTCCTCGATGCCGACGGCGTTCGCGATCGCCTCAAGGCCAATCCCTGGATCGCGGACGCCACCGTGCTGAAACTCTATCCGGGCCAGCTCCAGATCGACATCACCGAGCGCACGGCATTCGCGCTGTGGCAGGCGGCCGGCCGGCTCTCCGTCATCGCCGACGACGGCGCCGTGCTCGAACCCTATGTCTCGCGCCGTTTCCTCAACCTGCCGCTCGTGGTCGGCAAGGGCGCCGATACCCGCGCGCGCGATTTCCTGGCGCTACTGGCGCGCTATCCGCAGGTGCAGTCGGTGACCAAGGCCGCGATCCTGATCGGCGAGCGGCGCTGGAATCTGAGGCTCAAGGACGGGCTCGACGTCCGCCTGCCGGAGCAGGACGTCGGCAACGCGCTCGCTGCGCTCTCCAAGCTCGACAAGGACGAAAGGCTGTTCTCCCGCGACATCATCGCGGTCGACATGCGCCTGCCGGATCGCCTGGTGGTGCAATTGTCCGACGAGGCGGCCAAGGCCCGCGAAGAGCTGTTCAAGGACAAGAAGTCCAAGAAGAAGTCCGGTGAACCCGCATGACCGGCCTCGATCGCAACCAGACCCCGAAGACGCGCCAGATGCCGCATAAGCGCGGCGGCCTCGTCGCGTGTCTCGACATCGGCACCAGCAAGATCGCCTGCATGATCGCGCGGCTGAAACCGTCGCAGCCGAGCGAGGCGTTGCGCGGCCGTACCCATGCGGTCGAGTTGATCGGCTACAGCCAGATCCAGTCGCGCGGCATGAAGGGCGGCGCGGTGATCGATCTCGCCCAATGCGAGCAGGCAGTGCGCCAGGCCGTTGGTCTTGCCGAGAAGATGGCCAAGGTGCGGGTCGAATCCGTGCTGCTGTCGGTCTCCGGCGGCAGGCTTGCGGGCCAGCTCGTCGAGGCCGCTGCCGACATCCGCGGCGGCGCCGTGACGCCGGCCGACGTCTCCCGCGTCACCTCCACCGGCATGCACCACGCCACCGGCGAAGGCCGCACCGTGCTGCATGCACTGCCGGTCGGCTACACGCTCGACGGCGTCAAGGGCATCCGCGATCCCCGCGGCATGGTCGCGCGCCAGTTCGGCGTCGACATGAACGTCGTCACCTGCGATGCGACGGTCGCGCGCAATTTGATGCTGGCGGTGGAGCGCTGCCACCTCAACGTCGAAGCGATGGCCGCGAGCCCTTATGTCGCGGGCCTCTCGGTGCTCACCGACGACGAAGCCGATCTCGGCGCCGCCGTCGTCGAGATGGGCGCGGGCACCACGACGATGGCGATCTACTCCGCCGGCCGGTTCGTCCACGCCTCGGGCTTTGCCGTCGGCGGCCAGCACATCACGATGGATCTCGCGCGCGGCCTGTCCGCCACCATTGCGGACGCCGAGCGCATCAAGACGCTGTACGGCACGGTGATCACCGGCGGCTCCGACTCGCGCGAGCTGATGTCGGTGCCGACTGCGGGCGACGAGCAGGATCTTCCGCAGATCGTGTCGCGTGCCACCATCGCCAACATCGTCAAGCACCGCGCCGAGGAAATCTTCGAAATGGTGCGCGACCGCCTGAAGGACTCGCCCTTCGCGGCCGAGCCCAAGGGCCGCGTCGTGCTCTCAGGCGGCGCCTCGCAGCTCACCGGGCTCGTCGAACTCGGAACGCAAATTCTCGGCCGGCCTGTGCGGATCGGACGTCCGCTCGGCTTCGGCCGTTTGCCCAATGAGGCGAAGAACGCCGCCTTCGCGGTGCCCGCCGGACTCCTTGTCTACCCGCAATATGTTCACCTCGAACATGTCGAACCGCGGCATACGCGGCAGGTCAAGACAGGGACCGGCGGCTATTTCGGAAAGGTCGGACGATGGCTTCGCGAGGGCTTTTGATGACTCATTTCCGCAATCCCCGAATTTCACCAACTCCCGCGGCCGCCGGCCGGGGCGAAACCACGCGCGCGTGATCGAGAGGCAACCATGACCATCAGCATCAATGTTCCTGACATTCACGAATTGAAGCCGCGGATCACCGTATTTGGCGTCGGCGGCGCCGGCGGCAACGCCGTCAACAACATGATCACGGCGGGCCTGCAGGGCGTCGACTTCGTGGTCGCCAACACCGACGCGCAGGCGCTGACGATGTCGAAGGCGCAGCGCATCGTGCAGATGGGCACGGCGGTGACGCAAGGGCTGGGCGCCGGCTCGCAGCCGAACGTCGGCGCAGCGGCGGCCGAAGAGGTCATCGACGAGCTGCGCGATCATCTCTCGGGCGCCAACATGGTGTTCGTCACCGCCGGCATGGGCGGCGGCACCGGCACCGGTGCTGCTCCCGTCATCGCCAAGACCGCGCGCGAGATGGGCATCCTCACCGTCGGCGTCGTGACCAAGCCCTTCCACTTCGAAGGCGGCCGCCGCATGCGCACCGCCGAGGCCGGCATCAACGAGCTGCACAAGGTCGTCGACACGCTGCTGATCATCCCGAACCAGAACCTGTTCCGGGTCGCGAACGAGAAGACCACCTTCGCCGACGCCTTCGCGATGGCGGACCAGGTGCTCTATTCGGGCGTCGCCTGCATCACCGACCTGATGGTCAAGGAAGGCCTCATCAACCTCGACTTCGCCGACGTCCGCGCCGTCATGCGCGAGATGGGCAAGGCGATGATGGGCACGGGCGAAGCCTCCGGCGACAAGCGCGCGCTGACCGCAGCAGAGGCTGCGATCGCCAACCCGCTGATCGACGATAGCTCGATGAAGGGCGCCAAGGGCCTGCTGATCTCGATCACCGGCGGCAAGGATCTCACCCTGTTCGAGGTCGACGAAGCCGCGACCCGCATCCGCGAGGAAGTCGACCAGGACGCCAACATCATCGTCGGCGCGACGTTCGACGAGGCGCTCGACGGCCTGATCCGCGTCTCGGTCGTGGCGACCGGCATCGAGCAGGCTGCGATCGCCCGCAACAGCCAGGCGACCAGCACGCCGGTGGCTGCCGTCGCGGCCCCGCCGCAGGCTCCCGCCGCGGTCGCGGAAACCCGCCTTGCCGATCTCACCGCACGCCTGCGTGCCGACAATCAGCGTCTCGCCGAGCGCGCCCAGAAGCTGGAAGCGCAGGGGGCTCCTGCCGCGCTCGCGCCGGTCGCTGCCGCCCCGGTTGCGGCGCCGCGCGCCAACGTCGAGCGTGCCGCGCTGGCGGCGATTGCCGCGGCCGTTGCCCCCGACGTGCCGCAGGCGCACGCGCCGTTGCAGCCCGCCTCCTATGGCGACGTCACCGTGCGTCCGATCGCGCAGAAGCCCACGCTGTTCCCGGAACCGGAAGCAGCGCCGGTGGCGATGAACGAGCCGATGATGCCCGAAACCTTCATCCCGCCGCAGCCTGATCGCCCGCCGGTACGCGCGCCGCGGATGCCGAATTTCGAGGACCTGCCGATGACGGCCCAGGCCGAGATCCGCCAGGCCCGCGGTGAGACGGAGGAGGAGACCCCGCAGAAGCGCCTGTCGCTGCTGCAGCGGCTCGCCAATGTCGGCCTCGGCCGCCGCGACGAGGAGCATGAGGCGCCGATCGCAGCCCGCGCTGCGGGTCCCGCGATGCCGCCGCTGCCCGACCGCAAGCCGCAGCGCTCCGTCGCCCAGCAGATCGCAGCGCACGATCCGGTATCAGAGTATGCTCGCCGGCCCGCGCCGCAAGGCTTGGACGCCCACGGCCGTCCCGCACCTGTTGCGCCGACGCCACAGGGTGACGACCATCTTGATATCCCGGCCTTCCTGCGGCGGCAGGCGACCTGACGATTGTTACAATTGCGGTTGTGGATAAGGTCCCGGCGAGACGATCGTCGGGACCTTTTCTTTTGCCCCCGTACAATCCCGGATCGTTGCTCCAACCAACTGATTTTAAACGATTAATTATGGGCTTGGTGGTGGAATAAAGTTACCAAAAACCGCCTCGACCGCGGCGCAATTTGGTTAAGCCTTGGCGCGAATGCGGCAGAGTTGGGGTAACAATCGGTAAAAAAGCGTGAGTTGGCGCTGTTTGGGGCAGTGACTATGGTCTGCCGTGACTTGGGGATACAGAGATTCGAACGGGCGATCTCGGTCGGTTAGTTGAGTCCTGTATAAGTCGTAGTGGGGCAGTTCCTGATGAAATTCAGCCGGCAAACAACGCTTCGCGCGCAGGCCAGTGTGGCTGGCGTCGGCGTTCATTCCGGTCTCCCCGTCACTCTGACCTTGGGGCCTGCACCAATCGATGCAGGTTTTATTTTTGTCCGCACCGGTCTCGATGGCTGTGACCGTGAGGTGCAGGCAACCGCCGAGCAGGTGATCTCGACCGAATTCGCGACCGTGCTGGGCGATAGCGCCGGCCCGCTGGTCTCTACCGCGGAGCACGTGCTCGCTGCGTTGCGCGGCATGGGCGTGGACAACGCCACCATTGAAATCGACGGCCCGGAAGTTCCGATCATGGACGGCAGCGCGGCGGCCTTCGTCGCGGCGATCGACCAGGCCGGCATCGTCAGCCAATCGGCGCAGCGCCGGTTCATCCAGGTTTTGAAGCCGATCTCGGTTGCGATCGGCGACTCCTTCGGCGAGCTCAAGCCCAACGCCAACGGCTTCCGCGCCGAGGTCGAGATCGACTTCACCAATCCCGTCATCGGCAAGCAGAGCTATACGTTCGACCTGAGCCCGGAGCGGTTCCGCCGCGAGGTCTCTCGCGCCCGGACCTTCGGCCTGATGGCCGATGTGGCGCGCCTGTGGGGCGCGGGCTTTGCGCTCGGCGCCTCCTTCGAGAACACCGCTGTCTTCGACGACGAGCGGCTGCTCAATCCCGAAGGCCTGCGCTTCGCCGACGAATGCGCCCGCCACAAGGTGCTGGACGCGGTGGGCGATCTGGCGCTGGCCGGCCTGCCGCTGCTCGGCACCTATCGTTCGGTTCGCGGCGGCCACAAGCTCAACCATGCCGTCCTGACCGCGCTGCTCGCCGACCGCACCGCCTGGCGGGTGGTCGAGGGCGAGCCGGTCCGCCGGCCCGCGCGGCCCGTGGCCGAGGTCGGCAGCGGCATCGTCGGCGGCCGAATCGCCGCCGCCTACGGCCCGGACGTGTCCTAAGGACCTGTTGTCGCGGGCCGTTTCGGGCCTGCTTTGGCCACATGCGAAACTCTTGGTAACCATGATTGGCTAGCATCTGCCTGCTGCCGCCTTAATCCGGGCGAAATGCCTGCCTATCCCACTGGTTAACGATTGTTTTTTGGATACACCGGCCTCGTCGCAGGCAGCGCGCCGCGGCTCGGTGATTTTGCACGGGATATTCTCGCGTCCATGACCGGGGGTCATAAGGGGCGGGCACCGCATCACAGGGCGTCAGGTCTTAAACTCATGTCGGCACAGCGTATGACGCGCGAACTCTCCAAGGAGCTAGCCAAGGCTTCGGCTCGGCGGCTGCTGCAGGCGGCTGCTCTGTTCGTGTTCGCGCTGCCGCTGGGCGGCTGCGGCACCGGCGAACTCTGGGACAAGTTCACCGCCAAGGACGACACCTTCGTCGAGGTGCCCGCCGACAAGCTCTACAATGAGGGCTTGTACCTCATGAACGAAAAGAAGGACATGAAGGCGGCCAACAAGAAGTTCGAAGAGGTCGATCGTCAGCATCCCTATTCGGACTGGGCCCGCAAATCGCTTCTGATGTCCGCCTATGCGTCCTATCAGGGCGGCGACTATGACGGCTGCATCGGCGCTGCGACGCGCTACGTGACGCTGCATCCGGGCAGCCCGGACGCCGCCTACGCGCAGTACCTGATCGCGGCCTCCCACTACGACCAGATCCCGGACATCAGCCGCGACCAGGGCCGGACCGAGAAGGCGATCGCCTCGCTCGAGGAAGTGGTACGCAAATATCCGAACTCGGAATACGCCACCTCCGCCAAGGCCAAGATCGAGGGCGCGCGCGACCAGCTCGCCGGCCGCGAGATGAATGTCGGCCGCTACTACATGCAGAAGAAGGACTACACGGCCGCCATCAATCGCTACAAGGCCGTGGTCACGCAGTATCAGACCACCCGCCACGTCGAAGAGGCGCTGTTCCGGCTGACCGAGTCCTATATGACGATCGGCATCGTCGGTGAGGCCCAGACCGCGGCTGCGGTGCTTGGCCACAATTTTCCTGACAGCCGCTGGTACAAGGACGCCTATAATCTTGTAAAATCCGGCGGTCTCGAGCCGAGCGAGAATCAGGGTTCCTGGATGAGCAGGGCCTTCAAGAAGATGGGCCTCTAGGTCTCGGCTAGGAAATTTGGTTCCATGCTGGCGCGTCTGTCGATCCGTGACATCGTCCTGATCGAACGGCTCGATATCGAATTCGCCCGCGGGCTTGCGGTTTTGACCGGCGAGACCGGCGCGGGAAAATCCATCCTGCTTGATGCCTTTGCGCTGGCGCTCGGCGGCCGCGGCGACGCGGGCCTCGTGCGCCATGGCGTGGAGCAGGGGCAGGTCACCGCCGTGTTCGACGTGCCCAAGGCCCATCCGGCGATCAAGATCCTCGCCGAGAACGGGCTGGACGATACCGGAGAGATGATTCTGCGCCGGGTGCAGCTCGCCGACGGCCGCACCCGCGCCTTCATCAACGACCAGTCGATCAGCGTGCAGACGTTGAAGGCGGTCGGTACCGCCCTCGTCGAGATCCACGGCCAGCATGACGAACGCGCGCTGGTCGATGCCTCCACTCACCGCCGCCTGCTCGACGCCTTTGCGGGCCTCGAAAAGGACGTCGCCGCGGTTGAGGACCTCTGGGAGGCGCGCCGGACGGCGAACACCGCGCTCGAGGAGCATCGCGCCGGCATGGAACGCGCCGCGCGCGAGGCCGACTATCTTCGCCATGCCTCGGACGAGTTGAAGCAGCTCGCGCCCAAGGACGGCGAGGAGACCGCGCTCGCCTCGCGTCGCACCACGATGATGCAGGGCGAGAAGATCGCCTCCGATCTGCGCGAGGCGCAGGAGGCGGTCGGCGGCCACCATTCGCCGGTCGCGGCGCTCTCCGCAGCGGTGCGGCGGCTGGAACGCCGCGGCGTCAATTCGCCGGCCCTCGTCGAGCCTGCCGTGAAGGCGATCGATGCCGCGATCAACGCGCTGGAGGAGGCCGACCAGCATCTCCAGGCCGCGCTCGCCGCCACCGATTTCGATCCCGCCGAGCTCGAACGCATCGAGGAGCGCCTGTTCGCGTTGCGCGCGGCCTCCCGCAAATATTCGACGCCGGTCGATGGGCTGGCCGCGCTTGCCGCCAAATACGCCGCCGATGTCCGGCTGATCGATGCCGGCGCCGAGCAGTTGAAGAAGCTGGAGCGGGCCGCCATCGAGGCGGATGCGCGGTACGGCGCTGCCGCGAAGAAGCTGTCGGCGGGGCGGCAGAAATCGGCGGAGAAGCTCAACAAGGCGGTCAATGCCGAGCTTGCCCCGCTCAAGCTCGAGCGCGCAAAATTCATGACGCAGGTCGATACCGACGAGACCGCGCCGGGGCCGCAGGGCTTTGATCGCGTCGAGTTCTGGGTGCAGACCAACCCGGGTACCAAGCCGGGTCCGATGATGAAGGTCGCCTCCGGCGGCGAGCTGTCGCGTTTCCTGCTCGCGCTGAAGGTCGTGCTGTCCGACCGCGGCTCCGCGCCGACGCTGGTGTTCGACGAAATCGACACCGGCGTGGGCGGCGCCGTGGCCGATGCGATCGGCGGACGGCTGGCGCGCCTTGCCGGCAAGGTCCAGGTGATGGCCGTGACCCACGCCCCGCAGGTCGCCGCCCGCGCCGACCAGCATCTGCTGATCTCCAAGGACGCCCTCGACAAGGGCAAGCGCGTCGCCACCCGCGTCAACGCACTCGCCGCCGATCACCGCCGCGAGGAAATCGCGCGGATGCTCGCGGGCGCGGAGATTACTGCGGAGGCGAGGGCTGCGGCGGAACGGTTGCTGAGGGCTGCGACGGCTTGACACCGTCATTCCGGGGCGATGCGAAGCATCGAACCCGGAATCTCGAGATTCCACAATTCGCAATTGCGAATTGGGGTTCGGCTCTTCGAGCCGCCCCGGAATGACGGTGCTAGTTGCAGATCGATTCGTAGAGATCGTCCCAGTTCGGGTTGTCCTTTTCGATCAACGCGGCCTTCCAAGCCCGCTTCCACTTCTTCAGCTCCTTCTCGCGCGAGATCGCGGAGATTGGATCGTCATAGGTCTCGAACCACACCAGCCGCGCAATGTTGTATTTGGCCGTGAAGCCCGGGACGGCCTTGATTCGGTGCTCGTAAACGCGCCGCACGAGGTCATTGGTGATACCGACATAGATTGCTCCGTCTCGTCGGCTTGCTAGAATGTAGACGTAGTACGCCACGATCCTTAGCCCCCTCATTTTGTCATTCCGGGGCGCACGAAGTGCGAACCCGGAATCTCGAGGTTCCGGGTCTAGTCCTCCGGGCCGCGCTTGCGCGGCCCGGAGGACCATCCCGGAACGACGAGCTAGAACCTTCAGTATGATGGCAAGAGCAGCAAAATCCAGACCGCTTCCCGATGTCGCCGGCCTCACCAAGGCGCAGGCCAAGGTCGAGCATATGAGGCTCGCGCTGGAGCTCGAAGGCCACGACAAGCGCTACTATCAGGACGACGCGCCGACCGTGACCGATGCGGAGTATGACGCGCTGCGCCAGCGCTTCAACGCGATCGAAAAGCGCTTTCCCGACTTGGTCAGTGCGGAGTCGCCGTCGCAGAAGGTCGGCGCTGCGCCGTCCGGCCGCTTCAAGAAGGTGCGGCACGCCATTCCCATGCTGTCGCTCGACAACGCGTTTGCCGAAGAGGACGTGCGGGATTTCGTCGGCCGCATCGTGCGCTTCCTGAAGCTCGACGACGACAAGATCAATTTCTCCGCCGAGCCGAAGATCGACGGCCTGTCGATGTCGCTGCGTTACGAGGGCGGCGAGCTGGTAACGGCCGCCACCCGCGGCGACGGCGCGGAAGGCGAGGACGTCACTGCCAACATTCGCACCCTCGAAGACGTGCCGCAGAAGCTGAAAGGCCGCAACGTCCCCGACATCTGCGAAGTGCGCGGCGAGGTCTACATGACCAAGAAGGCCTTTCTCGCGCTCAACGAGCGGCAGAAGGCTGAAGGCAGCACGATCTTCGCCAACCCGCGCAACTCGGCCGCTGGCTCCTTGCGGCAGAAGGATCCGACCATCACCGCCTCGCGCCCGCTCGGCTTCTTTGCCTACGCCTGGGGCGAGATGAGCGAGATGCCCGAGGGCACACAGAGCGGCATGATCGGTTGGTTCGAGCGCTGCGGCTTCACCACCAATCCGCTGACAAGGCTCTGTCACTCGATCGAAGAACTGCTCGCGTTCCACCACAAGATCGAAGAGCAACGCGCCACGCTCGACTACGACATCGACGGCGTCGTCTACAAGGTCGACCGCATCGACTGGCAGGAACGGCTCGGCTTCGTCTCGCGCACGCCGCGCTGGGGCATCGCGCACAAATTCCCGGCCGAGCGGGCCATGACGGTGCTGCGCGACATCGAGATCCAGGTCGGCCGCACCGGCTCGTTCACGCCGGTCGGCAAGCTCGAGCCGGTCGGCGTCGGCGGCGTGATCGTGCAGAACGTGACGCTGCACAACGAAGACTACATCCGCGGCATCGGCAACAAGGGCGAGGAGCTGCGCGAGGGCCGCGACATCAGGATCGGCGACACCGTCGTGATCCAGCGCGCCGGCGACGTCATTCCGCAGGTGGTCGACGTCGTGATGGACAAGCGGCCGAAAGGCGCGAAGGAATTCCAATTTCCGAAGAAGTGCCCGTGCCCGCTGCACACCGACGTGGTGCGCGAGGAGACGGCGGCCGGCGAGGAAGGTTCGCGCGCCCGCTGTACCGGCGAATTCGCTTGTCCCTATCAGAAGACCGAGCACTTGAAGTTGTTCGTGTCGCGGCGCGCCTTCGACATCGACGGGCTCGGCGAGAAGCAGCTCCAGTATTTCTTCGACGAAGGTTTTGTGAAAGAGCCCGCCGATATCTTTACGCTGCAGAAGCGCAACGCCAAGCTGAAGCTGGAAGAGATCGAGGGCTATGGCGAAACCTCGGTGCGCAATCTGTTTGCTGCGATCGAGAGCCGGCGCAAGATCGCGCTCGAACGTTTCGTCTACGCGCTCGGCATGCGCCATGTCGGCGAGACCACCGCGCTGGCGCTCGCCCGCGGCTACGGCTCCTGGGACGCCTTCCACGATGCCTGCCTCAAGGTCGCGAAGGGCGACGAGGAGGCCATCGCCGAGATGGACGCGCTGGACCAGATCGGCGACACCGTGATCAAGAGCATCGCCGACTATTTTGGCGAGAGCCACAACCGCGGCATTGTCGAACGGCTGGTGAAGGAGCTCGACGAGATCGTCGACGCCGAGAAGCCGAAGAGCAATTCGGCCGTCGCCGGCAAGACGGTCGTGTTCACGGGCTCACTTGAGAAGATGACACGCGATGAGGCAAAGGCCACGGCCGAACGGCTCGGCGCCAAGGTTTCGGGCTCGGTGTCGAAGAAGACGGACCTGGTCGTCGCGGGCCCGGGTGCCGGCTCAAAACTTGCGGATGCCAACAAGCATGGCGTCAAGGTGCTGACCGAGGATGAGTGGCTGAAGCTGATCGGGGAGTGAGGCGCGTTCGCGCCTCTCGCTCCTTGGTCCTCCCCGGCATCCCCTCGGAGCGACAATGGCGCCGCGCTCCTGATTTGCGCCGCCGTATCAATGCCTTCGTACAATCCACCCCCGCGTCATGCCGGAAATCACGGGCTACTGTGCATGGGGTTGTTTCGATAGTTTGGTACGGGCCTTGGGCATGCCCCCGAAATTGGGAGACGCCGCTCACAACATCCCGCTCTCTTCCTCCTCCGCCTGCTCGATCAGCTCTTCGCTCACCACCACCTCGCGGCGCGGGACGACGAAGATCATCACGGCGGCGCAGAGGAGCGAGATGGCAGTTATCGCCGAGGTCAGGGGCAGTGTCGTCGTGGAGTGGCCGCCGAGATAGGCGCCGAACTGCGACATCAGCGCGCCGAGGCCCTGTTGCAGAAAGCCCATGGCGCCGGAGGCGGTGCCGGCGGCTTCGGGACGGACGCTGATGGCGCCGGCCGCGGAATTCGCCATCACGATGGCGTTGCCGGCCATCACGATCATCTGGGTGCCGAACAGCCAGCCAGGAGCAGCGTTCAGTCCCGTCAGACTCCAAGTCAGGTTGAACAGGCTGCCGCCAAGCTGCAATGCGAGACCGAACCAGATCAGCTTCTCCAGCGAGTGACGCGGCGCAAAGCGCACGCAGAGCAGATTGCCGACGAGAAAGGCGAGGCTGCTGGTCGCAAACCACGCGCCGTATTCGACGGTGGTTCGGCCCATCTGCGTTACCACGATGTACGGACCGCCACCGGCGAAAGTGAAGATGATCTGCGAGGCCAGTACCTGGCACAGCACGTAGCCGACGAAGGCGCGGTTCCTGATCAGGCTGCCGACGTCGCCGCGAAAGCCGCTGCCGGCCGCGCGGTCGCGGCGCGTCTCCGGCAGCGCCAGCGCGATGCCGACCGCGACCGCAAGCGAGCCTGCGGTGATCGCATAGAAGATCGCGCGCCAGCCGAATGCGGTTTCGATCAGGCCGCCGGTCAGCGGCGAGAGCATCTGCGCGATCATCATGACGGCGATGACGAGGCTGATCATGGCGCCGACGCGCTCACGCTCGTAGAGATCGCGGATGATGGCGCGGCTCACCACCATGCCGGTGGCCCCGCCGAGCGCCTGGAAGAAGCGTGCAGCGATCAGTTGCGGCAGGCTCTCGGCGAAGACGCAGGCGATGCTCGCCGCAACCATCAACGCGAGCCCGGCGAGCAGCACCGGGCGCCGCCCGAATTTGTCGGACAGCGGACCCATGATCAGTTGCGAGCAGGCGATGCCGACCATGTACAGCGACACCGTCATCTGCGCGACCGAGATGTCGCTGCCGAACGTCGTCGCCAGCACGGGGAGCGCCGGAACCAGCATGTAGAGCGAGATGGGCGCGACGCCCGTCATGCAGACGAGCAACAGCAACATCACGCGCGAGCTCGCGATGCTCTTTTCCGTGGCCGTCGACGGCGGCTTGCCCATCATGCCGTGCATGCGATCGACACTAGCCGCTTCGCGAAGCCTGCGAATACGGACGTTTCGGCATGCGGCTATGCGCGATGCTCTCAACACAGGAGGTGTCATCGACCGGCTTGACCGGGCGATCCAGTACGCTGCGGCTTCTCCGTATCCTTGCACCGCCTCTGGAATACTGGATGCCCCGCCTGCCGCCTACGCTAAAGCTTCGGCGCCCCGAGACCGCAAGCCCCGGCGAAGCCTTGGCGTAGCCGGGTCGCGGGGCATGACGGCAGTGGTGGAGTGAGAGCCTTGCGCGGATCGCGTAGCGCTATGCGTGCTACCTCAACTCCGCAGTCGCCTGATCGAGCCACGCCCTGGTCGCATCATCCAGCGCCGGCCGCACCTCGGCCCTGACGCGGGCGTGATAGGTGTTGACCCAGTCGAGCTCCTCCGTACTCAACATGCGGACGTCGATCAGCCGCCGGTCGATCGGCGCGAGCGTCAGCGTCTCGAACGCGTTCATCGATTTCTCGGCGCCGGCAATGTCGGCGGCAACCACGAGCTCGAGGTTCTCGATGCGGATGCCAAAGCCGTCGGTCTTGTAGTAGCCGGGCTCGTTGGACAGGATCATGCCGCGCTTCAGCGGCGTGGTGCCGAGCTTCGAGATCCGCGCCGGGCCTTCATGCACCGAGAGATAGCTGCCGACGCCGTGGCCGGTGCCGTGCTCGAAATCGACGCCCGCGGCCCACAAGAATTGCCGCGCCAGCGTGTCGAGCTGCGCGCCGGTGGTGCCGTCCGGGAAGACTGCGCGCGCGATCGCCATATGGCCACGCAGCACGCGGGTGAAGCGGTCGCGCATTTCCTCCGTCGGCTCGCCGACCGCCATGGTGCGCGTGACGTCAGTGGTGCCATCCTCATATTGCGCGCCGGAATCGATCAGCAGGAGGTCGCCGCGGGCAATGCGCCGGTTGCTTTTGCGCGTGACGCGGTAGTGCACGATGGCGCCGTTCGGCCCCGTGCCTGAAATGGTCGGGAACGAGACGTCCTTGAGCGCGCCGGTGTTGCGGCGGAACGTTTCCAGCGCTTCCACCGCGTCGATCTCGGTGAGCTTGCCCGAGGGCGCCTCGCGATCGACGAAGGCGAGGAAGCGCGCCAGCGCCACCGCATCGCGCTGATGTGCGGTCTTGGTGCCAGATATCTCGGTGGCGTTCTTGACGGCCTTGAGCAGCGCGACCGGATCGCTGCCGCGCACCGGCTTGCCGCCGGCACTCGCAATCAGCCGGCTGAGCGCATCGGCCGCGGTTGCGTTGTCGAGTGCGATGGAAGCGCCGCTCTTGGCGAGCGCCATCAGCGTCGGCGCCAAGGCATCGGGCTCGCGGACGTCGCCGGATTGCTCGAGATGGTCGCGCGTCAGGTTGGAGAGTTTTCGGTTGTCGATGAAGACCGTCGGCCGGCCGTCTTTCGGCACCAGCGCGTAGGACAGCGGTAGCGGCGTATGCGCGACGTCGCCGCCACGAATGTTGAAGGTCCAGGCTACTGCGTGGCTGTCCGAAAGCACCAACGCGTCGACGCCGAGCCGCTCGATCTCGCTCTTGATCTGCTTCAGCTTCTCGGGCTCGGCGATACCGGCATATTGCAGGCCATGCACGGCGACCGGTGCGATCGGGGCCGGCGGCCGGTCCGGCCACACCGCATCGACCGGGTTGCTGTCGACCGCCACCAGCTCCGCGCCCGCCTTGGCGCAGGCGGCAGCCAGACGCTCGGCTGCCGAAGAAGTGTGCAGCCACGGGTCAAAACCGAGGCGATCGCCGGGCTTGAGGTGTGCGGACAACCAGCTCTCCGGCGGCGGATCGATCAGCGACTCAACCGCCCAAGCCTTGCCGTCGATTTGCTTCGCCGCCTGGAGCGTATAACGGCCGTCGACGAACACCGCCGCCTCCCGGGGCAGGACGGCCGCGAGCCCCGCGGAGCCGGTAAAGCCGGTCAGCCAGGCCAGCCGCTCCTCGGACGGCGCGACATATTCGTTTTGCTGCTGATCCGCGCGTGGAATCACGAAGCCGGTCAGCTTGCGGCGGGCGAGCTCCTCGCGAAACGCCGCGAGCCGCGCGGTAAGCGCAACGCCGGCCTCCGGCTCCTCGAATGTCTGGAAGTGTGCATCGAACATGTTGTGGCTAGTTTAGGATCATGGGGATGAGTCCGCAATGTCGGCGCAATCGCAGTGCATCTGGCATGGACCGTGCTTGAATTCATTCCATTCGCGTTGAGTGGATACGGATGCGGCGTCCAGCCGTGTCCGGATAACAGGGAAATACAAGCAAGTGTTTCATCTCAACGGCGAGGGGACACACGATGCCTGCGTTCACGTTTGAAAAGATCTCGCCTCCGGTCCGTTCAGGCTCCGCCAAGGCCGCGCCCAAGAAGCCGCGCGGCATGCTCAGCCAGATGATCGAACGTTTCGCCGAGCGCCGCGCCAAGCGCAGCCTGCGTGATGAGCGCGGCAGCAGCACGCGCCGCGACGACAAGCCGGCGGAATAACGCGCCACATCGGCAGATTAACTCACTTTCTTCAGCAGCAGGCTGCTCCACCCCTCGATCCGCAGATGCCTGAGCGGCACGAGCCCGCGCGCGCGGTAGGCCGCGATCACGGCCGGGGCCTGCGGGGTCAGGAGGCCCGAGAGGATCACCTCGGCGCCCGGCGCCAGGTGCTGCGCCATCGGGCCCGACAACTGCCGCAAGGGATTGGCGAGGATGTTCGCCAGCACCAGGTCGAACGGGCCACGCCGTGCGAAGTCGGGCGCGGCAAAGCCGGTGGCGCGGATCATCTGCACGGCGTTGCGCACGCCGTTGAGCGCGGCGTTCTCGCGCGCCACGCGCACGGACGGTGCGTCGATGTCGCTGCCCAGCACCGCGCGGTGCAGCGCCTTGGCGGCGGCGATGGCCAGCACGCCGGTGCCGGTGCCGAGGTCGAGCACGTTCGCAGGACGCCTGCCTTTCAGGACATGGTCAAGGAGAAGTAAACAGCCACGCGTCGTGCCGTGGTGTCCGGTGCCGAAAGCCAGCGCCGCCTCGATCTCGATTCCGAGCTTGTTGTGGGGCACGCGGGCACGGTCGTGGCTGCCATGGACGACGAAGCGTCCGGCGGGGACGGGGACGAGATCCTCGAGGCTCGCCTTGACCCAATCCTTGGCCTCGACGGTGTCGAAGGTGAGCGTCGCCGCGATCTCGCTGCTCGCATTTTTCGCTACGATTTCCCGCAAAAAAGCCTGATCCGGCGCGTCGGCGAAATGCAGGGTGACGTCCCAGCGACCGTCCGGCTGCTCGAATGCGGCAACCGCCGCGTCGCCGTCGAAGAACACCTCGGTGAGCACGTCGACGACGCGCTTGGCTGCGGCTTCGTCGCCGATCGAGAAGGTCGCGCGATGGGTGGGAGAGGGGGGCATTGGATGCGGTCCGGCTCGGCTCTTGGCTTCAATTTTTGGAACCTTTGTCCCAAATCTAACGAGAAAATTGTGGTTCTAGAATTAACTTAACTGCAGGTTGTGCTCCGTACATTCACGGATGTTGGAAACAACCTGGAAATGGAGGCGAATCTTGAAGAACATGCTCACGAAGTTCTGGTCGGATGAATCGGGCGCGACCGCGATCGAATACGGCCTGATTGCCGCCGGCATTGCGCTGGCGATCATTACCGTGGTCAACAGCCTCGGCACCACCCTGAATGACAAGTTCGGTTCGATTAGCAGCTCCTTGAAGTAATTTCGCCCCCGTCCCGGCGGGGGGCCCGTTCTCTTCATAGATGGCTATTTTGGCTGCGCCCGCGGGGGAGCGATCCCCTCGCGGGCCAAGTCGTTTTTGGTGGCCGCGCGTCCACCGGCTTTCAACCAGGTCTTCAGCCCGGGTCCACAGGCTTATTCACAAGCTTAGGACCCAGTTCTCCACAGGTTGTCCAGTGGAGAGAAACGGCAGGCCACAGCGCTCGCGTCAAATTCGTCAGCCGCGAAGCTCACCGTTCAGCATCCTTGCGTCTCCGGTCGCTGATCACCGGCTTGTCCACAGTACATCCTCACCTTTCTCCACAGGCTCGCTGCCGCGATCCACAGGCAGCTCGTTCGCGGCCGGTTAATTCTCGGTCGCTCTCGCAGTGGATTCATCGTGGATTCACCCCGCCGACAGATCGCGCCCAGTATGGAACCGGGCCTTAAGCGCCGTGCGCGATGATGGCCGCTACCAAAAAACAAGGGGAGGTCAAATGACCAAGTTCATTTTGATTATTGCCTGTGTTTGCATTCTCGGAACCTTCGCCGGTGCGCTCTCGGCCAGCACGCCGAAACATGCGGCGGTGGAGACGCTTTCGCCGCTCGCGATGATGATGGAGATGGATTTGCGTTCGCTGCCGGTCGAATCCTGCGACGCGGTCTGAACTTGACGACATGACGGCCCGTCCCGCGCAACCCGCAGGGCGGGCCGTTGCCTATCCGAACAGGACTTGGCCCGATCGCTAATTTTTTACGGCCGGTTGGCGGAGGGAAATGCGGCGGGGTGACAACTGATCGTGCCGATCGTGTTGGCGCCATACCGCACGAAGCCGCCTGGCGTCGGCTGCGAATGTTCGGCGCTGATCGGCAGGTAGATGTAGCAGACCGTTCCGTCTATCGGGTCGCGCCAGCGCTGCACGATCGTGTCTTGCAGCGGGCCGGCAAATTGCCGCTCCAGGTGCATGCGCGGCATGTTATCCCAGCTCAGGGGTTGCTGGGCAAAGGCATCGCTCGCGGTGGCGGTCAGGCCAACGGCGAAAGATAACGTCATCAGCCTCGTCACGCTGCTTCCTTCATCCGTCGCGCCGGCGCTCGCGATCGCAATGGCCACCGCTCAGTTCAGCGTCCAGGACGCGCCACCCGTCACGCCATAATCATTCTGGCTCGCGACACCCGACACCGACACGTTGAAGCGCAGCCGGTTGTCATGGGCATATCCGACACCTAGCGCGAGGCCGGTCTGGCCTTTGTAGCTGCCGACGCCGCCGGCCATCGAGACCTTGCCCGGGCGGTCGTCGTAACGCAGCCCGGTGGCAGCGAGCGCCAGTGCCGTGCCGGCGTTGGCCTGAACGAGGTTGGTGCTGATCTGATTTTGCAGGCTGGAGATCTGCGTCTGGACGCCGGTGGCGATGCCGGAAAGCTGGCTCACATTCACGGCATCGGTCGGCGCGATGCCGGCCGCCACATTGCTGACGCGCCGTTCGTTGCCGGCCGAGCCGAACGACACGGTGTTGGGCGCGCTCGCTACCGAGCCTTGTCCGATCGCCACCGAATTGGTGGCTGCCGCCTGCACGACGGCGTTAGCGCCAATGGCCGTGCCGTTCGCCGCCTGCACGTTGGCGCTCTGGCCGACCGCCACTGCATTGACCGTGGTGGCACTCGCGGAATTGCCGATCGCCGTCGACGAAGACACGTTTGCGACGCAGCCCGGGCAGGTGGCATTGGCGAAATCACCGAACGCCGATCCGCCGTTCGAAGCCGAGGCGGTGTTGCCCACCGCGATCGAGCCGGTCGCGATCGCGTTGGTGCCGACTGCAATCGAATTGACGCCGGTGGCCTGGGCACCAAAACCCTGCGCGATGGCGTTGGTGTTGGTAGCCTGAGCGCCGTTGCCGATCGCGATCGCGTTGCTGGCGCTGGCAAAGGCGGCGTTGCCGGCGCCATTTGTCACATTGCCGCCGATCGCGATTGAGTTCGCTCCGCTCGCCTTGGCATTGGTGCCGAATGCCGAGCTGAAGGCACCGTTCGCGTTGGCCGCCGCACCGACGGCGGTGCTGGAGATCCCGGACGCCAGGCTGTTGTTGCCGAATGCCGAGGCACTTGTATTGCCTGCGGTGCTGGCGGCGCCGAAGGCCGAGCTTGATGTTCCCGCCGCCGAACTGAGGAAGCCGTAGGCCGAGCTGTTGAGGCCGATCGCTGTGCTCATGGACCCATAGGCCGAACTGGAGATGCCACTCGCGACGGACTGATTGCCGGCGGCGGTGCTGTCGTTGCCGCTCGCACTGCTGGAGAAGCCCAAGGCGACGCTGTTGGTTCCGCTCGCCGTGCTTCCCGTCCCAACCGCCGACGCATTGAAGCCGGACGCTGCGCTGTTGACCCCATACGCCGACGCACCGGAGGCGGTCGCCGTGCTGCTGAACCCATACGCCGACGCAGCAGTGGCGGTAGCCTGACTGTTGATCCCAAAAGCCATGGCAGCGATGCCGGACGCGTTGCTGGCGGCGCCGAATGCCAAAGTGTCGAGGTTGCTTGCCTGCGCACCTGCGCCGAGAGCGATCGAATTGAGACTGGTGGCACTGGAGCCGGAGCCGATTGCGATCGCGCTGGGGCCACTGGCAAGGGCGCTGTTGCCGGCGCTGTCGCCGCCGATGGCGATGGATTTGCTGCCTTGGGCCTGGGCGTTGGCGCCGATTGCGGTTGAATACGTCTGGGTCGGATCGAGGCTGCTGGCCAGCGCGCCCGTGCCGATCGCGGTGGCGCCGAGAGAACTCGCCGTGGCGAGGTCGCCGACTGCCGTGCTGCTGAAGCCGCTCGCGTTGCTGTTGTGGCCGGAGGCGACGCTGAAGTCGCCGGCTGCCTGAGCGCCGACCCCAAACGCCGCCGAACTGGTGCCTGAGGCCGCGCTGTTGACACCGTAGGCCGAGCCGAAATTTCCAATGGCCGTGCTGTTGAAGCCGTAGGCCGAGCTCGATGCTCCACTTGCCGAGCTGAAGGATCCATAGGCTGCGCCGCCAGCGCCACTCGCGGTGGATTGTTCGCCGGCCGCGATGCTGCCGCCGCCGCTCGCAGTGCTGCTGAGGCCAAGCGCGACGCTGTTCGCGCCGGAAGCCGAGTTGCTGACGCCGACAGCAACGCTGGTACCGCCGCTGGCGCTGTTGCCGAGGCCGCAGGCCATGTCGTTGGCGGAGGTCGCCGCGCTGCCGCCACCGCCCAGACCCGCCGTTCCGTTTTGATTGCAGACGAACTGCGCCTGGGCCGCGCGCGGCACCAGCAGGCCGAACGTCATCGCGATCACCGTCAGGCCGATAAGCAAGGCCCGATTTTGCCTCGTGCGCATTGCGCCGCCGATGTGTCCGAATGGGAGGTTCGAATCCCCATGACGCGAGTCACGCTTGCCAACTCTCAACATGAATGTCCCCCAACCAACGGCAGCAGTGTGCAAGAAATCAAATAAAAGGCTGCGCGGCAGCACGCTGTCCGCGACAGGCCTACATCCCGGCATTGTCCTGCGGCAGCGGTGCCCGCGCAATCAGCGGTTTAGGGATTTATTCCGCACGTTGCAGAACCGCAACATTCGTTGCTTCTGCGTTTCCGTACATGACATCCGTGTCATCTGGCCACGGTCCGTTCGCTCAGCCGAACAGGGCCCGGTGATCCCGCAGAATCGCCTGCGCCGCATTGTGGCCGGGCGCACCGGTGACGCCACCACCTGGATGCGCGCCGGAGCCGCAGTGATAGAGGCCTCTTACGGGGCCGCGGTAATCCGCGTGTCCCAGCATCGGCCGCGCCGAGAAGAGCTGGTTCAGCGTCAGCGCGCCGTGAAAAATGTCGCCGCCCAACAGGCCGAACTGCCGCTCGAGGTCGAGCGGTGAGAGAATCTGGCGGCCGAGCACACTAGTGGTAAAGCCAGGCGCATAGCGGTCCACCGTCGCGATCATGAGATCGGCGACCTCCTCGCGATGGTCGTCCCAGGATCTGCCGTCCGGCAGCTCGGGAGCGACATGCTGGCAGAACAGGCTCGCGACATGCTGGCCCGCCGGCGCGAGCGTGTCGTCGAGCGTCGAGGGGATCAGCATCTCCACGACTGGCTCCCGGCTCCAGCCATGCGCGCGCGCGTCGAGATAGGCGCGGTCCATATAGGTAAGGCTCGGTGCGAGGATGATGCCCGAGCTCAGATGATCGCCTTTGCCCGGCAGCGCGGTGAAGGAAGGCAGGCGATCCAGCGCCACGTTCATGCGGAACGTGCCCGAGCCGTTCTTCCAGTGGCGGATGCGGCCGAGGAAGTCCGCGGGCAAGGCCTCCGGTGCGACCAGCCGCGTATAGAGCAGTTTTGGATTGACGTTGGAGGCGACGTATTTTGCGCGAATGGTCGTGCCATCGTCGAGCACGACGCCGGCGGCGCGGTCGCGCTCGACGATTACCTCGCGCACGGGCGCATCCGTGTCGATGGTGACGCCGTGCTTGCGCGCGGCTGCCGCCATCGCCTGCGTGATCGCGCCCATGCCGCCGATGGCGTGGCCCCAGACGCCCTTCTTGCCGTTCACCTCGCCAAAGGCGTGATGCAGCATGACGTAGGCCGAGCCGGCCGCGTAGGGGCTCGCATAATTGCCGACGATCGCATCAAAACCGAACAGCGCCTTGACGAGATCGTTCTCGAACCGCTCGTCCAGCATCTCGCCGGCAGAGCGGGTGAAGAGATCGAGCAGGCTGCGGCTTTGCTCCAGCGTCAGCTTGCGCAGGATGCCGGCGCTGCCGAGCGCATTGACGGCTTCGCGGATCGCGCCCGTGCCAAAATGATCGAGCAGGTTCGGCGGCGCGCGCAGCACGAACTGCCGGAGCACGTCGGCGATGGCTTCGAGCTCGCGCGAAAATCCGTCGATTGCCTCGGCATCGTGCGCGCTGAGCTTCCGCACGGACTCTTTCGTCCGGCCTTCGCCGGTGAGGAGATAGCTGCCATCCGGGGCGGGCAGGAAATTCTGCGCGCGCCGCTCGACGACGCGCAGTCCGTGCTCGGGGAGTCTGAGGTCGGCGATGACCTTCGGGTTGAGCAGGCTGACCGTGTAGGCCGCCACCGAATTGCGGAAACCCGGGTGGAACTCCTCGGTGACGGCGGCGCCGCCGACCACCTTGCGGCGCTCGACGACATGCACGCGCAAGCCCGCCATCGCGAGATAGGCCGCGCAGGTGAGGCCATTATGGCCAGCGCCGATGATGACGACGTCGGTTTCGGTCATGAGGTTTCCAGTGTCATTCCGGGGCGCGCGACAGCGCGAACCCGGAATCTCGAGATTCCGGGTTCGGTGCTGCGCACCGCCCCGGAATGACGCCTGTATATCAGGCATTCGTCATTGCACCACACCACACCATTTATTGCCCGTTCATGTCGCATGTGCTCCATTGCGGCGCGCCGGCGCCCGCCGGGGTGAGCCGGAGTTTTCATGGATTCCATCGTCCAATCTGCCGCCGCAGAGCAGCCGTCGTCGTCGCGAAACCGGCTGGTGCTGACGGTCTATACGGCCGCGATCTTCGTCAGCGCGCTCTTGCTGTTCTCGGTGCAGCCGCTGTTCACCAAGATGGTGCTGCCGCGGCTCGGCGGGTCGCCTGCGGTATGGTCGGTGGCGATGGTGTTCTTCCAGTCGCTGCTGCTGGCCGGCTACGCCTATGCGCATTTCCTGATGCAGATCAAAAACCGCCGGATTCCCGTGGTCGTGCATCTCGTATTGCTGGCACTGGCCTTCACCACACTGCCGCTCGGCATCGCAACCTCCTTCGGTGAGCCGCCGAATTCGGGATATGCGTTCTGGCTGCTCGGTCTGTTCGCGGTGTCGATCGGGTTGCCGTTCTTCGCGCTTGCCGCCAACAATCCGCTGCTCCAGGCCTGGTTCGTCCGCACCGGCCATCCCGACGGGCCCGATCCTTACTTCCTCTACTCGGCGTCGAACATCGGCAGCTTCCTGGCGCTTCTGTCCTACCCGGTGCTGCTGGAGCCGATGTTCACGCTTCGCACGCAAAATCTGCTCTGGAGCGGCGGCTATGGCCTTCTGATCCTGCTGATCGCCGCGTGCGGCGTGCTGCTGTTGCGCTCGCCAGCGCTCGCAGTGGCCGATGCGCGGACCGAGGACACCGATGCGCCGGCCCCGAGCCTCGTCACGCGCGCGCGCTGGATCTTCCTCGCCGCGGTGCCCTCGGGCCTGCTGATTGCGGTGACCGCGCACATTTCGACCGACGTCGCGGCCGCGCCGCTGCTGTGGGTGTTGCCGCTGTCGCTCTATCTCCTCACCTGGGTGCTGGTGTTCCAGTCGCGGCCGCTGTTGCCACACAAATGGATGCTGCTGCTCCAGCCGCTCGCCATCGCCGGCGTCATCTTCCTGCTGGCTTTCGGCGGCGAGCAGAACCTGCTGCTGACGCTCGGCGGGCACCAGCTCTGCTTCTTCGTGATTGCGATGGCCTGCCACGGCGAACTGGCGCGCACGCGTCCGGCCGCAAAGTACCTCACCGGATTCTATGTCGCGCTGTCCTTCGGCGGCATGGTCGGCGGGCTGTTCGCGGGCCTGCTCGCGCCCTTCACCTTCTCCTGGATCGCCGAGTATCCGATCCTGATCGCGCTCGCCGCGCTCTGCCGTCCCTCGGCCGACGAGCGGCTTGCGCGCGTCATGAATGGCTACTGGCTGCTGCTGATCGTGCTCGTGATTGCACTGATCGCGCCGTCCTATTCAACGGGCGAGGTCGCGACCTGGTTCGAGGATCATCGCGTCTGGGTCGCCAGCGCGGTCGGCGTGCTGGCCGCATTGCTCGCGCTGGCGCTCAACGCCAACCGTTGGAAGATCTTTGCCACCGTCGTGCTCGCGCTGGCGCTGACCCGGGTCTATCCGGCGGACGATGGCCGCGTCGAGACCATCCGCAGCTTCTTCGGCGTGCACAAGATCGTGGTGACGCCCGGCGGCTATTTTCACGTGCTTATGCACGGCACCACGATCCACGGCGCCGAGCGTTTCCGCAACAATGACGGCACGCCGGTCGAAGGGCGGCCCGAGCCGATCACCTATTACCACAGGGATGGCGGCATCGGTCAGGCCGTCGCCGCGATCCGCGAACGCAAGGGCGGCCCCTTGAAGGCCGCCGTGATCGGTGTCGGCGCCGGCACGCTCTCCTGCGCCTCCGAGCCCGGCGAGAACTGGAAATTCTTCGAGATCGACCAGACCATGGTCGATACCGCGCGCGACCCGAAATATTTCCGCTACATCAATAGCTGCGCGCCGGACATCAAGCCCGTGATCGGGGACGCACGCCTCACCTTTGCCAAGGAGCCGGACGGCACCTACGACCTCATCATCGTCGACGCCTATTCCTCGGACGCCATCCCGATTCATCTGGCGACCGAGGAAGCGATGAAGATCTACAAGGACAAGCTCGCGCCGCATGGTGCGGTGGTGATGCACGTCTCCAACCGTCATCTCGATCTGGAAACCGTCGTGGTCGGCATTGCTGATGCCAACGATCTCAAGAGCTGGGTCTTCAACGAGGACTCGGGGCGTGACTCCGACTATATCTTCTCGACCGACGTCGTGATCTCCGCGCGCGAGGAGGCCGATATCGGCAAGCTCGCCGCCTCCAAGCAATGGGAGGAGACCGAGTTCGACGACAAGCAGCGGGTCTGGACCGACGATTATTCCAATATCGTCGGCGCGCTCTTTCGCCGCCTGCGTGACGGCGAATAGAAGACTCAAGGGCTGACTGGCGTTCCCTCAGGTAATGCAATGCCCTTCTCGCCTGCGACCTGGCGCAACAAGTCGGGACGGTCGGAGATGATGCCGTCGACGCCGAACTCGATCATGCGCGCGATGTCGTCGGCCTTGTTGACCGTCCAGACCACGACGCGCAGTCCGAGCGCATGGGCTTCGGTGATCAGCGCCGGAGTGACGTCGCCGAAATAGGGTGACCAGATCGCGCCGCCCGCCGCCTTGATCGTATGCGGCAGCGAGCCGCCATGGTCGGCCGGGTTGAAGCCCGCCATCCAGCTGGTCGCCTTGTCGAGTGCGATGGTCGGTGCGGAGCCGCGCTGCAGGGTCAGGTACACCGTCGGAATCTTCGGTGCCTGCCGCTGCACCAGTTGCAGCGTCCGCCAGTCGAACGACTGGATCATGACGCGATCGGAAAGTCCCTCAGTGTCGATGACGCCAAGGAGTTTTGCGACGAACGTCTGGGGATCAACCGTCTCGTCCGGGCGGTTCGGATCGATCTTGGTCTCGATGTTGAAACGCACGCGCGTGTTGCCGGACTTGCGCACCAGTGCGAACACCTCCTTCAACGTCGGGATCCGCGTGCCCGGCAGCGCGCGCTGGTCCGGAAACGATTTTGCGTAATTGCTGTCGGGACGGATCTGGCCGACGTCGTAGCTTCTTGCCTCATCGAGCCGCAGCTTCACGAAGGGCGTACCGGGCGGGGCGATGTAGTTGCCGGCGGCGTCGCGGGTGAGGTCGGGGTTGAGGGTGCGCTCATGCGACACGATCACCTCGCCATCCGCAGTCACGCCGGTGTCGAGTTCCAGCGTATCGACGCCCATGGTCAAGGCATTGGCGAAGGCAGGCAGGGTGTTTTCGGGCAACAGCGCCCGCCCGCCGCGATGCGCCTCGAGATCGAAGGAGTCCAGGGCCATGGCCTGTCCTGCAATGAGAACGCACAGTGCCGTCAAAAGTGTCGAAGCAGGGGAGGGCATCGGAGGTTTCCATGTCGGTTGCCCCGGCCTGTCCCGGGCGGCCGCTCAGGCCGCGGAGCGCGTCGCGCGCTGCTGCTCAGTTGGGGGCGACGGGGCGGCGGTCAGTTCTGATAGTAGTAATAACCGCCGCGCGGCTGGTAGTACGGCTGCGGCTGCCGGTAATAGTAGCCTTGCTGGCCGTAGCTCGGATCGTAGGACTGATACTGCCGCGACTGCTGCTGCTGATAGACCTGCGCATCGTACAGGCGGCGGTTGTCGCGCGGCGCGGGATACCGTGCGCCGGTATCAGTGCCGTCGGCCGGATAGATGTAGCCGTCGTTCTGCGGCATGTAGTTACGGCCAGGCTGCGCCTGCGGCGTCAGGTCAACGGGATCACCGGCGGCGCTGTATTGATCCTGCGGAACGGTACCGCGGCGGGCAACGTTGCTGCCGCGCGGATTGCGCGCCATCGCCACGCTTGCCGAGCCGGTCAGGGTCACCGTGGTGTTCAGCACGCCCTGCTGCTGGACCAGTGCATAGAGCGTCGAGGCATTCGCACGCGACAGCCGCACGCAGCCATGCGAGGCGGGCGAGCCGAGCCGACCGACGGAGTCGGTGCCGTGGATCGCGTGCCCGACCTTGGTGAAGAAGATCGCGTGCGGCATCGGCGCGTCGTCGAATTCCTTCGAGTAGTGGTCCTCTTCCATGCGGAAGGCACGGAAATTTCCGCTCGGCGTTTCGCGCGACGGGATGCCGGTCGAGACCGGCCAGTGATAGCGCTCGACGCCGTCGATCGCGACGGTCATCGCCTGGTTGTCCTTGTCGACGGTGATCTCGACCTTGGCCTGCGCGACGCCCGCGCTCAAAAATATCAATGAAAAAGCGATGAAAAAGGAACGCATTTGACTGTTGGCCTCCGGCCTGTTCGAGCAAGCGCCGCGGCTCTCCGTCCCCCGGCCTACACTATGCCAGATTGGGTGATGGTTCCAGCGACCCGCGATCCGATCGTTAACGCGGAGCCGGGCGTAAGCAAGGCCGCCAATTGCCCGATTCTCGCTCGCAGCGCTGACATTTTCGCGAGCAGCGCAACTCACCGTCATTCCGGGGCGCCCGAAGGGCGAACCCGGAATCCAGAAGTTGTGGCGCGAGATTCCGGGTTCGCGCTTCGCACGCCCCGGAATGACAGCAATCGTCAGTTCTTCAGCCGATAGCCGGTCCTGAAAATCCACCAGATCAAGACCATGCAGATCACGAGGAACGCGCTGATCATGAAGATGCTCAGGCCCACGCTGACGTCGGCGATCTCGAAGAAGCTCCAGCGGAAGCCGCTGATCAGATAGACGACCGGGTTGAGCAGCGCGACGGTGCGCCAGCCCTGGGGCAGCATGTTCACCGAATAGAAGCTGCCGCCGAGGAAGGTCAGCGGCGTCACCACCAGCATCGGAATCATTTGCAGCTTCTCGAAGCCGTCGGCCCAGATGCCGATGATGAAGCCGAACAGGCTGAAGGTGACGGCGGTGAGCACCAGGAAGGTCAGCATCCAGATCGGATGGTGAATGTGTAAGGGAACAAAGAGTCCCGCGGTCGCCAGGATGATGAGGCCCAGAATGATCGACTTGGTCGCGGCCGCTCCGACATAGCCGAGCACGATCTCGAAATAGGAGATCGGCGCGGAGAGGATCTCGTAGATCGTGCCGACGAATTTCGGGAAGTAGATGCCGAAGGAGGCGTTGGCGATGCTCTGCGTCAGCACCGACAGCATCACGAGGCCTGGCACGATGAAGGTGCCGTAGCTCACGCCTTCGACATGATCGATGCGTGAGCCGATCGCGGCGCCAAACACCACGAAGTAGAGCGAGGTCGAGACCACTGGCGAAACGATGCTTTGCAGCAGCGTGCGCCAGGTGCGCGCCATTTCGAACAAATAGATGGCGCGAACGGCGCGGAAATTCATGACGTCCTCACGAGGTCGACGAAGATGTCCTCGAGCGAGGATTGGCTCGTGTCGAGGTCGGAGAAGCGGATGCCGGCGTTGCGGAGGTCGCCGAGCAGGCTGGTGATGCCGGTGCGCTCGCCCTTGGTGTCGTAATCGTAGACCAGCGTCGCGCCGCCGTCGCAAAGCTCGAGCTTGTAAGGGCTGAGGCTTTCGGGCAGCGAACTGATCTTGTTTTGCAGATGCAGCGTCAGCCGCTTCCTGCCGAGCTTCTGCATCAGCGTGGCCTTGTCCTCGACCAGCACGATCTCGCCTTTGTTGATGACGCCGATGCGATCGGCCATCTCTTCGGCTTCCTCGATGTAGTGGGTGGTGAGGATGATGGTGACGCCGGACTGTTGGAGCGTGCGCACCACCTCCCACATGCCCTTGCGGAGCTCGACGTCGACGCCGGCGGTGGGTTCGTCCAGGAACAGGATCTGCGGCTCGTGCGACAGCGCCTTTGCGATCATCACGCGGCGCTTCATGCCGCCGGAGAGCGTGAGGATCTTGTTGTCCTTCTTGTCCCAGAGCGAGAGGTCCTTCAGCACCTTCTCGATATGGGCCGGGTTCTTCGGCTTGCCGAACAGGCCGCGGGAAAAGCTGACGGTCGCCCACACGCTTTCGAAGGCGTCGGTGTGCAGTTCCTGCGGCACCAGCCCGATCAGCGAGCGCGCCTTGCGGTAGGAGGTCTGGATGTTCTCGCCGCCGACGGTGACCGTGCCCTCGCTTGGATTGGCGATGCCGCAGATGATCGAGATCAGCGTAGTCTTGCCGGCGCCGTTGGGGCCGAGCAGCGCAAAGATCTCGCCGCGCCTGATGTCGAGATCGATGTTCTTCAGCGCCTTGAAGCCGGACCCATAGGTCTTCGACAGGTTGGAAACGGAAATGATGGAAGACATGAACAGCCGGCAGGATGGGGGAAGGGGTGCTGGAACCGCTCGGGGCAGGCGGGCAGCGGAGCCCTGAAATAGGAATGCGATCCCCCGCCTGCAATTCCCCGGAGAAAAATGGTCTCAAAACAGGCTGTTACATGGCCGGTTCCGGGCAACTGTTGCACGCAAGACACGCAGGCGGGCTAAGATCGCCGCTCACGCGCCTCCTTGTTGCGTGTGCGAGCAGGGGGAGGCTACGATTCCGCTATCGCGAAGCGTGTGCTCCCAGGGAAGATCGATGAGACCTCACGGCCTTAAAGCAGCCGGCGCAAGCCACTTGTCCACCATCCGCATGTGGGCGCTTTGCCTTGTGCTGCTCTCCGCAGTTGCCATCAGCCCGACGGCTGTGAAGGCCGCGCCGACGGCGCCGGGCGCCGCGACCACGCATGTCTATCTGCTCCGTGGCGTGCTCAACATCTTCTCGCTTGGGCTCGACACGATCGGTGCTCGCCTCCAGGCCCAGGGCATCCCGGTCACGGTTGCCAATTTCGTCTCCTGGTCCTCGCTCGCCGACGAGGCCGCGACCGCCTACAAGGCTGGTCGGCTGAAGACCATCATCCTGGTCGGGCATTCCTCGGGCGCGACCGCGCTGCCCGATATGATTGCAAAGCTCAATCAGCTCGGCGTTCCCGTGAAGCTCGCGATCGGGCTCGATTCCGTGTTCAAGACCCGGCTCGCGACCGGCGCCGAGCGCTACATCAACCTTTATATCGGCGACGGTCCCGGCGAGCCGGTCAGGGCCGCCAACGGTTTCCGCGGCAAGCTCGATAATGTCGACGTCCGCGGCACCGGTGCCGGCCACATTTCGATCGACAAGAACGAGCTGATCCAGCGCCGGGTGATCGCCGAGATCGATGCGGTGGTGCTGCGCTCGCGTGCGCCGGCCGCGCCCGCCGATCCGAACGCGCCGAAGCCCGCACGCTCGGCGGCTGCAACTGCGGCACCGGCGCGCTAGCGCCGAACAGCGACGATCATCGAACGAAAAAGCCCCAGTGTCCCACCGGGGCTTTGCTTTTGTGCCAGTCGTTGTCGTGGGAATCGCTGGCTGCGACAGTTCATTCCCTGGGAACCTGCACCAAGCGTCGGACATGCTGGCCAATCGCGGGGGTCTGCGAACGTTTCCGTTGCGCGATAAGCGACCGGGAAAAAATGGAACGATTTGACCGGTGCGGAGTCAACTCCAGGCTCCCGGCACACTCCGACCCCAAGAGAGCCCCCAAACCGGGAGAAAACCTTCCCACAAAGGTTGGCGACCTCGAGAGCCCCCCGCTCGGAGGTCGTTTGGGTCGCGCGCCGCTAGCCGAGGATTTCGGCCATCACCGACGCGGCCTTGATCCCCGTACCCGTGATGACGACGACGGTGCGTTCGCTCGATCGGATTGCGCCGCGTTGCGCGAGTTCGTCCAGTGCCGCGGCGGCGCTGGCCGAGGTCGGCTCGGGAAACAGGCCGGTCGCGGCCAGCTTCTTCAGGCCGGCGATGATGCCTTCCTCGGGAATGGCGACCGTGCCGCCGCCGGTCTCTTTCAGCGCCGCCACCATCTGCCGCAAGCGCAACGGGTGCTTGATGGCCGTGCCCTCGGCGATGGTCTTGCGGACCTCCCGCGCCACCGGCGTGTCGAGGCCGGCCGTGAAGCTTGCATCGAGCGGTGAGCAGTTGAGTGGCTGCGATGCGAACAGCTTTGGCATCCGCGTGATCTGGCCCGCCGCGAGCAGTTCCTTGAAGCCGAGATAGCAGCCGAGCAGACTGGAGCCGGCGCCGACGGGCACGATCACATTGTCGGGGGCGGTATAACCAAAATCCTCCCAGATCTCGTAGGCCAGCGACTTCGTACCCTCTAGGAAGAAGGGCTGCCAGTTGTGGCTGGAATAGAAGGTCTCGTTGGACTGACGGATCGCTTCGGCTTCCGATTCCTCGCGCGGTCCCTCCACCAACTGGATATCCGCGCCGTAGGCGCGAACCTGCGCGATCTTCATCGGCGAGGTCGATGCGGGCGCAAGGATTTTGATCTTCATTCCGCCTGCGGCGCCATAGGCGGCAACCGAGGCGCCGCCATTGCCCGAACTGTCCTCCAGAACGGCGTTCACGCCGAGCTGGCGGATGAAGGAGAGCATCACCGTGGTGCCGCGATCCTTGAAGCTGGCCGTCGGGTTGAACCATTCGAGCTTGAAGTAGGGCCTTAAGCTCCCCCATTGCTTCTGTACGACCGGCGTGCAGCCTTCACCCATCGAGATCGGCCTTGCGATATCGACCGGCAGGGACGCGCGATAGCGCCACAGCGAACGCTGGCTGCGATCGATGTCGTCGCGGGAGATGCCCTTGAGCGGCGTCATCATCAACGGCTTGCGGTCGTCGGAGCACCAGCGGGGGATATCCAGCGGGTAGAGCGTCCCGCTGAGCGGTTCGATGTAGGATGGTGTCGTCATCTCTCTGTGCCGGCTGGAGCTCGATGATTCTAACTGCCGAAACGGAATGAGGGTGTCAATTCCGGCGTTGCAGGGCTCGCAGGACGGCGGCGCTGTCTCAGGCCGCCGTTACGCGTACCGGCATGCTCGTCAGTCCGCGCAGGGAATTGTTGAGCAGCCGCTTCGGCTCGCCCGCGAGCTCGATGGTCTTCACCCGCCGTGCAAGCTCGCCTAGAATCAATTCGCCTTCGAGGCGCGCGATCATCTGGCCGACGCAGGCATGGATGCCGGCGCCGAATCCAACATGCCCGGTCGCGCTGCGTTCGACGTCGAAGCTTTCAGGATGATCCCACCTCAGGGGATCGCGGTTGGCGGATGCCATGAACAGCAGCACCTTGCGATGCGCCGGGATGACCGCGCCGCCGATCTCGACGTCGCGCGAGGTCGTGCGGAAGAACGTCTGCACCGGCGAATCGTAACGCAGGCCTTCCTCGAAGGCGTTGCGCGCCAGCTCCGGCCGTTCGCGCAGCTTGCGATATTCGTCGGGATGGGTGGCGAGCGCCAGCACCGCATTGCCGATGCCGTTGACGGTGGTGTCGACCCCGGCCGTGAGGAACGGCCGCACCAGATGGGTCGCTTCCTGCTCGGTGATCTCGCCCTCGTCGGCGGCCTCGTAGATCATCATGCCGAGGCTGTCGGGCTGCAACGCACTGCGCGCACAGCACTCCATGATCCAGCTCTGCGCTGCGAGACCGGCTTGCCGTGTTGCGGCGAGCTGCTCGTTGTCGGGGCCAAAACTGTTGAAGACGAAGGTGCTCCAGGCCAAAAGCTTTTCGCGCCCGTCGGGGCGGATGCCGATGGCGTCCGGAAACACCTTCATCGGATAGGCTTCCGCGAGATCGCGCATCGCATCGAATGTGCCCCTGTCGAGCAGCTCCGACACCTTGATCACGGCCTCCTTCTGAAACGTCTCGCGCAGCTTCCTGGCGATGCCCGGTGACAGGGTGCGGCCGAGCACGCGGCGGCCCTTGTCGTGATCGGGAGGGTCGATCTGGAGCGTCAGCGGTTTTGGTAGCGCCGGGTTCATCCCATTGAGGCCGACGCCTTCGCCGCTGATGAAGGTGCGCCAGTCCTTCAGCGCGGACTCGACCTCGGCATAGCGCGCCATCGCCCAGATGTCGTAGCGCTCGATCCGGAACACGGGGCCGAGCGCGCGCAGGGCCTCATAGGCGGGATAAGGGTCCGCCAGGAAGTCCGGAGCGAACGGGTCGCCGGCGTAAGATGCGATGCTGCTCATCGTCATCTCGCCCGTCTTGCTACTTCACCAGCGGGCATTGCCCGTCGGTTTCGGGGCGGAATGCGTCTTCGCCCTTGATGGTACCGACCACCTTTAGCAGATCCCAGGCCGACTTCGACTCGTCGGGCGACTTGACCTGGAGCAGGTAGAGCGGATGGATTTTTCGGCCGTCCTTGCGGACGTAGCCCTTGCCGTACAGCGGATCGTCGGTCGGCATGTCCTTCATCGCCATCACCACGGCCTTGCCGTCCCTGGCCCCGCCGACCTTATCGACCGCCTTGAGATAGTGAATGACGGAGGCGTAGACGCCGGCCTGCATGTCATTCGGATAGGCTTTTGACGGAATGCGCTCGGCGAAGCGCTTTGCGAAGGCGCGGGTGTCGTCGTTCAGGTCCCAGTAGAACGGATTCATGATCTGGGCGCCTTGCGCGAACCGCAGTGTGAGGGCAGGGAGCCCGTTCATGCCGAGGATCAGCCCGGCGAGCTTGTGGTCCTTGGTCAGTCCGAACTCGGCGGCCTGCTTCATCGAGGTGATGGTATCGTCGCCGGCATTGGCGATGCCGATGATGTCGGCGCCCGAAGCCTGGGCCTGAAGCAGGAACGAGGCGTAGTCCGCCGTCCCGAGCGGGTGACGGACGGCGCCGAGCACCTGACCGCCCGACGCCTTCACGGCTTCGGACGCCTGCTTCTCGAGGTCGTGGCCGAAAGCATAGTCGGCGGTAATGAAGAACCACTTCTTGCCGCCCTGCTGGACGATCGCCTTGCCGAGGCCGCGGCCATAGGCATAGGTGTCGTAGGTCCAGTGTACGGTGTTCGGCGTGCACTTCTCGCCGGTCAGCAGCGCGGTGCCAGCGCCCGATCCCACGAACACCTTGTTCTTCTCGGCGCTCATGCCGGCGACCGCGAGCGCGATCGAGGAATTGGGGACGTCGAAGATCGCGTCGACGCCGTCGTTCTCGTACCATCGCCGGGCGATGCCGATACCGATGTCGGTCTTGTTCTGATGATCGGCGGCCACGACCTCGACGGGCTTGCCGCCCGCCTTCCCGCCATAGTCCTCGACCGCCATCTTGGCGGCCACGACGGAGCCGATGCCCTGATAGCTCGCGAACGGACCGGACTGGTCGTTCAGGATGCCGATCTTCACTGCGTCCTGCGCGAGTGCCGGCACGGGCGCCAGCAACAAGGTCCAGACGCACGCCTTCCGCAGCAACGTGATGCTCATTGTCTCCTCCTCCTCCTGCGGTCTTGGCCGGTCTTTGGGCGCCGCCGATGTATAATAGTTATATTTTATATCTATTTTCCGCAGTGTCAATTCGCCTCGCGCAGGTAGACTGGCGGCGACGGCAAAACCGGAGCCTGTGAGTCGTGAGACCAATTCAATCGGAACGGAAGAAATCGCTGGATTTGCGGGCACTTCGGGCAACGCCGGGCTTCATGCTGCGGCTCGCGCAACTGAAGTTCTTCGAGGGCTTTTACGAGCATTTTGCCGCGTTCGGCGTGACGCCGGCGACCTATGCGATCCTCACGCTGATCCGCGACAACCCCGGCATTCCCCCGAGCAGCCTCGCAAGCCTGCTCCGGCTCAAGCTGCCAAACCTGATCAAGATCCTGAACGAGCTGGAGTCATCAGGCTCCATCAAGCGCAACCGCTCCAAATCCGACCGCCGTGCCGTCGAACTGGTTCTCACCGCAAAGGGCACCAAGCTCATCAACGACGCCGCGCGCACCACGGAGCCCTACAACCGCCTGATGCTCGCGCCGCTCACCGAAGCCGAGCGCGGCACGCTGCTCGCGCTGCTCGACCGCATGGTGCCGCTCGAGAGCGGCGGGTGAAGGATCAGCGGCGCTGGCCTATCAGGGCGAAGATCCCGCCCCAAAATCCGCCAATTCGGCGGTCAGTAAGCCCTCCGGGAAGCCATTCGTGGCTCCCTTGGGCTCGTATGGGGACGCATGGTCGATCCGAGGCGAATTGTGGTGCTTGCAGCGGGAATGCTGCTCGCCTTTTGGTCCACGACTGCGGTGGCCTCGCCCGCGAAGTCGAAGCCGAAGCCGGTCGCGGTCGAGACCGTTGCGCCGGCTCCGCCCGCGGATACCGAGCCCATGCCGCAGCCGCGCGTCTATCTGTTCCGTGGCGCGATGGGGCCGCTGTTCTCGACCGGCATGGACAGGCTTGCCGAGAAGCTCTCGAAGGCCGGTCTTTCCGCCGATGTCTACGAGTTCACGATCTGCCGGTTCGTCGCCGAGCGCGCGCTGACGAAGTATCGTGAAACGCCGGCGCCGATCGTCCTGATCGGGCACTCCATGGGCGGGCTTTGCTCGATTGTCTTCTCCGAGATGGCGGCGAAGGAGAACATTCCGATCAGCCTCGTCATCACCATCGATCCCGCGCACGCGACCGGCAAGGTGCCGCTCAATGTCGAGCGCTTCATCAACATCTTCCTCTCCGACGACGTGCTCGGCGGCGGCGACGTCGTGGCCGAGCCCGGCTATCGCGGCCATTATGCGAGCTTCGACCTGAAGGAGAACAAGCGCGTCACCCACATCAACATCGAGAAGTCCGACGACATCCACCGCCAGATCGTCGAGATGGTGTTGCAGCTGCCGCGCGTTTCGGTGCGAACCCAGGCCGATGCCGTGCCGTTGCGCTATCTCGTGCCCGCAAACACGCTGGTGGAGCTGTGGGACTCCGGAGTTCGCCTCCCTGTTCGCGCCGGCGACACGCTTGAGAGCATTGCGGCGGTCCATCGCGTTCCCGCCTGGTCGATCGCGCAGATCAACGCTTTGCCTGAAAATGCGCCGCTCACCGTCGGCCAGGCGATCATCGTGCCGCGTCATCTGCAGCCGGCTGACGCGGTCGCCGCGGCGCCGCCGCCCGCGTCATCGCCAAATCCGGCGCGGAGACCCTAGAGCGTTTTTCCAGCGAACCGGATCGCGTTCAAGAAAACGCGTCAAAGCAAGATCTAGAGCTTCCGTTCCGATTCCATCGGAACGGAAAAAGCTCTAGTCCGGTGCGCCGACCGTGACGACGCGAAGATTGTTGGTAGTACCGGCTTGCGCGAAGGGAATGCCGGCCACGACGACCAGCAGATCGCCCTGACGCGCAAATTCCTCCTGACGCGCGAACGTGGTCGCACGCTGGACCATTTCCTCGTAGCTCTGCACGTCCGGCGACAAGACGCTGTGCGCGCCCCAGAGCAGGCAGAGGCGGCGCGATACCTCGCGGCTCGGCGTGATCGCCAGGATCGGAAGGCTCGGCCGCTTGCGCGCGACGCGCGCGGCCGACGTGCCGCTCGACGTATAGGCGACGATCGCGGCGGCATGGACGACGGAGGCGAGGTCGGCGGCCGCGGTCGCGACCGCATGCGGCGGCGTCTGCTCTTCGCCCGGCTGGGTCGCCTCGACGATCGAGCGATACATCTTGTGCTGCTCGGTGCTGCGGATGATGCGGTCCATCATCTCGACCGCCTCGCACGGATAGCGGCCGGTCGCCGATTCCGCCGACAGCATCACCGCATCGGCGCCGTCATAGATCGCGGTCGCGACGTCGGAGACTTCGGCGCGCGTCGGCGTCGGGGCCGCAACCATGGAGTCCAGCATCTGCGTGGCGACGATCACGGGCTTCACCGCGAGCCGGCAGGCACGCACCAGCTCCTTCTGGCGGCCGGGCACGTCCTCATGCGGAATCTCGACGCCGAGATCGCCGCGCGCCACCATGATGGCGTCGCACAACTGGATGATGTCGTCGATGCGATCGAGCGCTGCGGGCTTTTCGATCTTCGCCATCAGCCCGGCGCGCTCGCCGATCAGGCCGCGCGCCTCGAGAACGTCGGACGGCTTCTGTACGAAGGACATCGCGACCCAGTCCACACCGAGCTGGAGACCGTATTCGAGGTCGGCGCGGTCCTTTGCGGTCAGCGGCGACAGATCGAGCACGGTGCCCGGCAGGTTGACGCCCTTGTGATTGGAGATGGTGCCGCCGACGATCACCTTGGCGTCGATGACGTCGTTGCCGAGCCCGGTGACGCGCACGCGGACCCTGCCGTCGTCGATCAGGAGGTCGTGACCGGGCGCTACGGCTGCAAAGATCTCCTTGTGCGGCAGCGGAATCGAGCTCCGGTCGCCCTCCGACCCTGACAGCACGAAGCGGATCGTCTCGCCGGCCTCGACCGCGATCTTGCCGTCGTGCAGCGTACCGACGCGGATTTTTGGACCCTGGAGGTCCATCAAGATTCCGATCGGACGGTTGACGTCCTGCTCGAGCTTGCGGATCGCGGCATGGACCTTCGCGTGGTCCTCCTGCTTGCCATGGCTGAAGTTGAGACGGAAGGTGTCGACTCCAGCGAGAAACAGCGCCTTCAGCATTTCCGGCGATGAGCTCGCGGGGCCGACGGTTGCAACGATCTTGGCCCGTCGATGACGACGCATGGATCACCTCGTCCTAGGTTTGGTCGTGCGAATCAGCACGGCGCGAATGTCGTTGACATTTGTAAGCGTTGGCCCGGTGCGCACAAGGTCTCCAAGATGGTCGAAGAATGTGTAGCTATTATGTGCAGCCAGAAAGGCGCGCGCATCGAGGCCGTTGGCGCTCGCGCGCTCCAGCGTATCCGGGGCGATCAAGGCGCCGGCAGCATCCTCGGTTCCGTCGATGCCGTCGCTGTCGCCGGCAATAGCCCAGATATCGGGCACGCCTGACAGCGCGACGGCGAGGGCGAGCAGGAATTCGGTGTTGCGCCCGCCGCGGCCCGCAGGGCCCCGGCCGATGCTCACCGTCGTTTCTCCACCTGACAGCAGAACGGCCGGCGCCGCGGTTGGTTGCGCATGCCGGGCGATCGATTGCGCAATTCCGGCCATCACGGTTCCAAGCTCACGCGCCTCGCCCTCGATCGCATCCCCAGGATGACCGGCGTCAGGCCTTCGTCGCGCGCGATCCGGGCGGCCGCGTCGAGCGCGAGGACGGGAGCGGCGATGATACGGACGTCGGTGTCGAGCTCGCCGGGTTTTGGCGTTTCGTCTGCTGTCTCGAGGACAAGCCGCGCGGCTTCGGGCAGCTCGATCCCAAAACGGTTGATGATCTCGCGCGCATCGTCGCGGGTGCTGACATCAGGCAATGTCGGGCCCGAGGCGATCGCCGCGGGATCATCGCCTGGGATGTCTGATATTACCAGCGTGACGAGGCGCGCGGGACGCGCGGCGAGCGCCAGCCGACCGCCCTTGATCGCGGAGAGATGTTTGCGGACGATATTCATCTCCGCGATGGTCGCGCCGCTCGCCAGCAATGCGCGGTTGATCGCCTGCTTGTCGGCGAGCGTCATCGGCGGCGCGGGAAGCGTCATCAGCGCCGAGCCGCCTCCGGACATCAGCGCGATGACGAGATCATCCGCGGACAGGCCCTGCACAGCGGCGAGCATCCGCCTTGCCGCGGTTTGGCTCGCCGCATCCGGCACCGGGTGCGAAGCCTCCAAAATTTCGATGCGGCCCGCGGGGACCGCATGGCCGTGACGGGTGACGACGGCACCCGACACGTCAACATCGGGCCAGGTGGCGTCGAGACCGGCGGCCATCGCCGCCGACGCCTTGCCGGCGCCGATGACGATGCATCGGCCCTTCGGCTTCGCCGGCAATGCGCCCGCGATCGTCAGCCTGGGATCGGCGTTGGCGATTGCGGCGTCGAACATCCGCCGCAACACGAGGCGTGCCCGCGCGTCCGTCCATTCGGCGCGCATCGCAGCTCAGACGTTGGAGCCGTGGATGGCGTCGATCACGGCGTCGGTCACCTCCCTGGTGGTGGCTTTGCCGCCGACGTCGGGCGTCAGCACGCCGGCCGCGCAGACCTTCTCGACGGCCGACATCAGCCGTGCGGCGGCGTCCTTCTCGCGGAGATGCTCCAGCATTTGCGCACCGGTCCAGAAGGTCGCGACCGGATTGGCGATGCCCTTGCCGGTGATGTCGAAGGCCGAGCCGTGGATCGGCTCGAACATCGAGGGGAAGCGGCGCTGTGGGTCGATGTTGCCGGTCGGCGCGACGCCGAGACTACCAGCGAGCGCGCCGGCGAGATCGGACAGGATGTCGGCGTGTAGATTGGTCGCGACGATGGTGTCGAGGCTCTTCGGGTTGAGCGTCATGCGCACGGTCATGGCGTCGACCAGCATCTTGTCCCAGGTCACGTCGGGAAATTCCTGCGCGACCTCGGCCGCGATCTCGTCCCACATCACCATGCCGTGGCGCTGCGCGTTCGACTTGGTCACGACGGTGAGGAGTTTGCGCGGACGCGACTGCGCGAGCTGGAAGGCGTAGCGCATGATCCGCGTCACGCCGACGCGGGTGAAGACCGCGACCTCGGTGCCGACTTCCTCGGGTAGACCCTTGTGAGCGCGGCCGCCCATGCCGGCATATTCGCCTTCCGAGTTCTCGCGCACGATCACCCAGTCGAGATCGCCGACGCCGACATTGCGCAGCGGCGAGGCCACGCCGGGCAGAATTTTTGTCGGACGCACATTGGCGTATTGGTCAAAGCCCTGGCAGATCGGCAGCCGCAGGCCCCACAGCGTGATGTGATCGGGCACGTCGGGCGCGCCGACCGCGCCGAAGTAGATGGCGTCGAACTTCTTCAGTTCAGTGAGGCCGTCCGACGGCATCATGACGCCGTGCTTCTTGTAATAGTCCGAGCCCCAATCAAAGGTCTTGAAGTTGAAGGCGAGGTCGCCGCTGCGCTTGGCAAGTGCTTCCAGCACACGGATGCCGGACGAGATGACTTCGGGGCCGATGCCGTCGGCGGGAATGGCTGCGATCGAGTGGGTGCGCATGGGAATGCTCCTTTGGGATTAGCGGGGTTGGGTCGCAGGTTCAGTGCGGGTGGCTTGCGAGCGGGAGAGCAGCAAAGTCAGGACTGCGGAGAGAACGAGCAGGCCGCCGACGAAGTAGAGGCCGCCGACAAAGCTGCCGGTCTGCTCCTTGATCCATCCGATCATGGCCGGTCCGACGAAGCCGCCGAGATTGCCGATCGAGTTGATGGTGGCGATGCCGGCCGCGGCCGCCGAGCCTGACAGGAACATGGTGGGCATGCTCCACAGCGGCGGTTTCGAGGAGGAGATGCCAATGTTGACCAGTGTGAGCGCCATCAGCACCGCGACGACACCCGTCGCCATGCCCGCAAGGCCAAGCCCGATCGCCGCGAGCACGCAAGCCAGCACCACATGCCAGGTGCGCTCGCCGGTGCGGTCGGAGTGGCGGGCCCACAAGATCATCGCGATCACGGCGACCGTCGGCGGGACGGCGTTGAGGAAGCCGACCTGGAGCGCCGACAATCCGAACTGCTTGATGATCTGCGGTGCCCAGACGCCGAGCGTATAAAGGCCGGCGGAGGTGCCGAAATAGACCAGGGACAGCGCGAGCACGCGGATGTCGGCGAGGCCCGCCCAGATGCTGTGGCTTGCGGTCGCCGCCTTCTGTGCGTTCTCGGTCGTCATGGTCTGGACCAGCCAGTTGCGTTCGTCGTCGGCGAGCCACTTGGCCTGCTCGGGCCGGTCGGTCAAGTAACCGAGCACGACGAAGCCAAGCGCGACCGCGGGCAGTGCCTCCAGCACGAACAGCCATTGCCAGCCCTTGAAGCCGAGCAGCCCGTCCATCTCGAGCAGCGCGCCCGAGAGGGGCGAGCCGAGCACGGTGGAGAGCGGCGCCGCCGCCATGAACAGGGCGGTGACGGCCGCGCGCTGCTGCGCCGGGAACCAATAGGAGAGATAGAGGATGATGCCCGGGAAGAAGCCGGCTTCCGCCGCGCCGAGCAGGAAGCGCAGGATGTAGAAGCTCGTCGCGCCCTGGACGAAGGCCATGGCGGCGGAGACCAAGCCCCAGGTGATCATGACCCGGGCGATCCAGATGCGGGCGCCGACCTTGTGCAGGATGATGTTGGAGGGAACCTCGAACATGAAGTAGCCCCAGAAGAAGATGCCGGCGCCAAAGCCGTAGACCGCGGGCGACAGGCCGAGGTCCTTGTTCATGGTCAGCGACGCGAAGCCGATGTTGACCCGGTCGATGAAGGCCACGAAGTACAGGAGCATGATGAAAGGAACGATGCGCAGGGTAATCTTGCGCAGCACGCGCGTCTGAAGCTCGCTTGCCACCTTGGCCTCCATGGATCTTGGTCTTTATTAGTTGGCGGCCATGTCTGGTTACGCCACGGGGAAGCCTAGGCGGGTGGACCAGGTGGACTCAATTGGCTCGGGTTTATACAAAAAAATGATATAATCGCCCCTGATACGAGGAGGACGGCCGACCATGGAATTGCACCAGCTCCGATGCTTCGTGGCAGCCGCCGAGCAGTTGCATTTCGGCCGCGCCGCGCAGCAGGTCCAGATGCTGCCGTCCGCGCTCGGGCGTCAGATCAAGCTGCTCGAGGAGGATCTGGGGACACGGCTGTTCGCCCGGACCACCCGCGCGGTATCGTTGACCGATGACGGCGCGTCGCTGCTCCGCGACGCGCGCGCCATTCTTGCTCGCGTGGAGGCCGTCGAGAGCAGCCTGCGCAACCGCTCGCGCACGCAAGGTGCGCGGCGCCTGCGCGTCGGCGCGATCGACAGCGCCGCCGCGGGCTTGTTGCCGTCCCTGCTGCGGGATTTTCGCGCAAAGCATCCTGAAGTCGCCGTCCAGCTCCTGGAGGAGAAGACCATCCGGCTCTTGCCAAAAATCCTGTCCGGCGCACTCGATCTTGCCTTCGTTCGTCCGCCCGATCGGGCGGACAAGCGGCTCGAATTCCAGCCGCTGCTGATGGAGACCGCCATCGTCGCCTTTCCGCAGCGGCATGCGCTCGCCAAGCGGAAATCGGTGTCGCTCGCTGACATCGCCGATGAACCGATGATCGTGCCCGACCGGCGCTCGCGCCCGCACAGCCACGATCTGACGATGAAGCTGTTCGAGGAGGCCGCGCTCGCGCCGCGTGTCGTGCAGGTCGCGGATGAGAAGCAGACCATCATCAATCTCGTCGCGACCCGGCTTGGCATCGCCATCGTGCCGCGCTGGACGACGCGGATGGCGATCCCGGGCGTCAAATTCCTGCCGCTCAGGTTGAAGGGAAGCGGTCCCGCCGGCCGGTTGCCGCTCGCGGCCGCGTGGCTGCGCGGCTCGCGCGACCCCGCGCGCGACGCGATGCTGTCGGTCCTCGAAGCGAAGCTTCGCAGTTACGCGAAGGACGCTTGATCCCCTTTTTGTTTTGACGCGTTTTCTTGACGCGAACCGGTGCCCACTTCGCTTGAAAACGCTTTACCGCTTGGCGCCGCCGACCTCGCGGATCGGCCGCGAGCCGTCCCACCCAAGCGCGGCCTGCCGGACGTGCTCGAAGAACCGGCCCTTGGCGCCGCTGATGTCGGAGATCTCGATCACCGTGCCGGGATGCGCCTCTGTGTCGAAATAGGCAAAGCGTCCCTGCGGCCCACCGATCTGGCCCTCATGGCCGACCTTGTAGCCGAGCGACAGCGCGCGGTCGTAGAGCGCCTGGTAGTCCGTGCTCCAGTAGGACATGTGTTGCAGCCCTTCGCGCCCGCGATCGAGGAACTCCTTGTACATCGACGGCGCGTCGTTGCGCTGCTGGATCAGCTCGATCTGGAGATCGCCGGAATTGGCGAGCGCGATGCTCATCTCGACGGGCGAGTCCACGCCGCGATGCCGGAAATAGTCGGTCTTCACCCGGTCCATGTAGTACCAGGGACCAACGCCCATGATCTTGATCCAGTGCTCCATCGCGGCATGGATGTCGCGGACGATATATCCGTTCTGGCGGACGGCTCCGAAAATGCGGCTCATGGCTTGATTACCTGGGTTCGCCTAGTCTTGACTAGCGGACGGGTAAGGGCGATGCAACGAACAACAAACCAAAAAAGGGAGAGACGTGTGGCAAGGCTGCCCCTGATTGACCCGGAGGCGACGAGCGGCGACATCCGCGCGTCCTTCGACCGCATGCCGGTCAAGCTCAACATTTTTCGCATGATGGCGCATGCCGAAGCCAACATGATCCCGGCGATGCGGCTCGGCAATTCCATCCTGCACAAGCAGAAGCTCAGTGCCGTCAATCGCGAGCTCCTGATCCTGCAGGCCGCGCAGCTCGAAGGCGGCGCCTATGAATGGCGCCAGCACGTGCCGATCGCGCTCGGCGTTGGCGTCACCCAGAGCCAGATTGACGCTGTGGAGCGCGGCGACTATGCCGACGCGTCGTTGAACGCCGCCGAGCAGGCGCTGCTGGTGTTCGGCCGGGAGGTCGTCGAGAAGGTGCGGGTGCAGGAGACCGCCTTTGCTGGCATGCGCAAGCACTTCAGCGACCAGGAGATCGTGGAATCGATCGTCGCGCTTGGTTTCTACATGATGATGGCGCGCCTCACCGAGGCGACCGAGACTGATCTCGATCCCGCCGCGGGCATGAAGGTGTATGACGGCGGCAAAAAACGGAGCTGAGATGGCGGAGAGCTCACACGACGACGGCAAGCCGGAACGCTATGTGCGTCCGCTCAGCGCGGAATCGTCGGGCACCGCGCCGGGCCGGGGCCGGCTCAACGGACGTCGCATCCTGATCGTCGGCGGCGGTCAGCGCGTCTTCGATGCGGCGACCGATCCGATCGGCAATGGCCGTGCCATGAGCGTTCTCTGCGCCCGCGAGGGCGCGCATGTCGCGGTTGCCGACGTCAACCGCGCGTCCGCCGAGGATACGGTTGCGCGCATCGCGGCTGAAGGCGGCCGCGCAACGGCTGTGGCGGCCGACGTCACGGCGGAGGCCGACGTCATCAGCATGATCGACGAAGCCCATCGCGTCATGGGCGGTCTTGATGGCATGGTCCTCAACATCGGCACTTTCGGCAAGATCGGGCTCGATAATGTCAGCACCGACGAGTGGAACAGGATCTACGACGTCAACGTGCGCGGGCCGATGCTGTGCTGCCGGGCGGCGCTGCCAAGATTCGAGAAGGGCGGCTCGATCGTGTTCATCTCCTCGATCGCGGCACTTCGCGCCGGCTCCCAGATGGCGGTCTACGATTCGTCCAAGGCGGCGCTTGGCGGCCTGATGCGCAACATCGCCCATCTCGGCGCGCGCAACGGCATCCGGGCGAACCTCGTCTATCCCGGCCTCGTGGACACGCCGAACGGCCGCGAGGCCGGCGCCGGCCGTCCCTCGCGCGGCAAGGGCCATATTCCCTTCGGCCGCCAGGCGACCGGCTGGGAGATCGCCTATGCCGTGCTGTTCTTCCTGTCGAATGAAAGTGTCTATGTCACCGCGCAGACGCTTGCGGTCGACAGCGGGCTGAGCGGGATGTAGGCCTGCGCATGATCCGGAAAAGTGCGCGGCGGTTTTCCGAAGAGATCATGCGCCAAACAAAAAAGCTAAAGCGCGATGACGCGCTTTAGCCACGCTGGAAACCGCCGTAGCTGCCCTTGTGAAACACCAGCGGATTGCAGGCGGCTTCCTCGCCCGACAGCACCTCGCCCAAAATGATGTCGTGATCGCCCGCCTTGTGGACGGCCGCGACCCGGCAGCAGAGTTGGGCCGCGGCGCCCTGCAGCAGCGGCAGGCCGTCGGCGCTAAAGGCAATGGATAAATCGTCGAACCGGCTCTCGAGCTTCCCAGTGAAACGCGCCGACAGCTCGGACTGATGCTGGCCGAGGATGTTCACCGAGAACAATCCGCGCTGCCGGATCGCCGCGCCCGTCGCGCTGCCTTCATTGGTACAAACGAGCAGCATGCAGGGTTGCAGCGACACCGACGTCAGCGAGTTGATGGTCGCGCCGAACAGGTCGCCCTCCCACTCCGTCGCGACGATGGCGACGCCGGTCGGGAAGGTGCCCATCACGGAGCGGAAGCGCTTGGGATCGATGGTCTGCATGTTCATGTTGCCACGGCCCCGCACCAGCGGACGGAGCGGCGTCGCCGCTCCGTCGACAAAAGTTACTTCTTCATCATGTGATAGCTGAGCTCGCCGGGGTCGGTGAGATCAGGCACCTTCCAGCCGTCGAGGTCGTATTCGGCCATGCAGTCCTCGGCAAAGCCCTTGAAGCGGTCGGCATTGCCGGAAGCCTGTGCGCCGAACAGGCAGTAGCGGCGGATCTCTTCCGTCGAGCCGCCATAGTTGATCTCGTAGAGCTCGTGACGGCCGCCGAACTCGCTGCCGAGACAGTCCCACAACAACTTGAGCAGCTTCACCCGCTCTTCGGCCTTGTAGCCGTTGGAGCCGCGCAGATAACGATCGAGGTAGGGGCGGATCTCGCCGTTCTTGAAGTCGCTGGAATGGCTGTTGAGATAGATCAGGCCTGACGCCACGGTTTGCTCGATCAGGTATTTCACCTTGGTGTAGGCCATGGTCGCGATGATCTGATAGGCATTGCCGGGATCCATGTTCGGCAGCACATAGTCGCCGATCCAGGGCTTTGGATCCCTGACCATCGCATCCGACAAGCTCCAGAACAGGTTTCGCCAGGCGATGACCTCGCCGACATTGGCCTGCACGCCGCGATAGTCCTTGGTGCCGGCGGCTTCCGTCGCCTTCAGCAGAAGCCCGCTGATGAAGTCGAGCTTGACCGCAAGCCGCGTGCAGCCATGCACGACGAAGCGCGGCAGAAAGCCGGTGCGCGGGAAGAAATTGTTGGCCTTCTCGATGTCGCCATAGACGAAGACGTTCTCCCAGGGCACCAGCACCTTGTCGAGAATGAACACGGCATCGTTTTCGTCGAGCCGGCTCGAGATCGGGTAGTCGAACGGACTGCCCATCACGCTCGCACTCATCTCGTAGGAGGTGCGGCAGATGAACTTCACGCCGGGCGCATTGGTCGGCACCATGAACACGACCGCGAATTTCTTGTCCTGCAGCGGGATCAGGCCGTGATGCGCGACAAAAGTGTAGTTGGTCAGCACCGATCCGGTCGCGACAACCTTTGCGCCTGACACGATCAGGCCGGCATCGGTCTCCTTCTCGATATGACAGCAGACGTCGGCGACTTCGTTCGGCGGACGATCGCGATCAACAGGCGGATGAATGATGGCGTGGTTGATGAAGGGCACGCGCTCCTGGCTGAATTTGTACCAGCGTTTTGCGTTGTCCTGGTACGGATCGTAGAAATCGGCATTGGCGCCCAGCGTTGCCAGGAACGCGGCCTTGTAGTCGGGCGCGCGGCCCATCCAGCCATAGGTGATCCTGGCCCATTCGGCGATCGCGCTGCGACCGGCGAGGAGGTCGTCCATGGTCTTGGGTGCCTTGAAGAAGGCATGCGTCACGCCGCCATTGCCGGTGTCGGTCGGCACCAACAGCTTGTCCTTGCGCTTGTCGTCGTGCAGCGCGTCGTAGAGGCGCGCGGTCATGCGCGCGGTGTTGCGGAAGGCCGGGTGCGTGGTGACGTCCTTGACCCGCTCGCCATAGATGTAGACGGCGCGATCGTCGCGCAGCGACTCCAGATATTCGGCGCCGGTTTGCGGCTTCGTCACTTTGACGTTGCCCGTGTGCTCCGGCGGGATCGCCATTGCCGCTGCCTTGCCAGCCATCGCATCATCTCCCCATCCATGTTCGATTATCGAACTAGTGTCCGTATTCCGAACTTGGCAAAACGATACGGCTGGTCCCGCCGATTGGCAAGGGGAGGGGCGCCGATCACACCGTCATCGAGGAGACCTGCTCGGCGATGCGGTTGAGCTCGGGGAGAAAGTGCTCGCGCATTTCGTTGCGCGTCGTTCGCGTCGAATGCGTCGACAGATTGATCGCGCCGACCGCCTGGCCGCTGCGGTCGAGCACGGGGACGGCGAGCGCGCGCAGGCCGCGCTCGAGCTCCTCGTCGACAATGGAGAAGCGCTGGGCGCGGTCGGCGCGGATGCGATCGAACAGCGCCTGCAGGTCGGTGATGGTCTGCGGCGTGTAGGCCTCGATGCGCTGCGACTTCAGCCGCCGCCAGATCTCGGCCTCGTCGAGATAGCCGAACATGATCCGCCCCAGCGCCGTGTGCAGTGCCGGCAGGCGGCTACCGACCGACAGCGCCGCAGACATGATCCTGCGGGCCGGGACGCGTGCGACGTAGACGATGTCGTTGCCTTGCAGGATCGCCGCCGAACAGGATTCGCCGAGCCGTTCGCTGAGCTCGCGCATCAACGGCGTCGCGCGATCGATCCAGCTCTGCGTCGAGAGATAGGCAAAGCCGAGGTCGAGGATCTGCGGTGCCAGCGAGAACGAGCGGCCGTCCTGCTCGACATAGCCGAGCTGGGTCAGCGTGCGCAGCACGCGCCGCGCGGTGGCGCGCGAGAGGTCCGTGACCTCAGCGGCTTCCGACAAGGTCATGGTCGGCCGCTGCCGCCCGAACGCGCCGAGCACCGCGAGCCCCTTGGCAAGGGTGGTCATGAACTCCTTGTCGTCGGGCTCGCCCTTGCGATGCCCAGGCTCGCCTCTGCGATGCCCGGGATCGCCCTTGTGGTGCTGCGGAGACTGCGTCATGCGCGGGCCTGTTGACTCCATCTGGGGTCTGGCGGACACTGGTCGACATACGAACGTATGTTCGAATATCGAACGCCGGCCCGTGTGTCAATCGATCCACGATGAGAATCCGGCGCATCCAGAGGGGAGGACGCGCAGATGACCTGCCACAAGATCAGCTCGACTCATCGTCATTCCATCGACCGCCGCACGCTCCTGAAATATTCGGCCGCAACCGGCGCCGCGCTCGCGGTGGGACTGAAGGCGCCCGCGATCGCGCAGACGCGCGCGATCAAGCTCGGCTATGTCTCGCCGCTCACCGGGCCGCTCGCAGCTTTCGCCGAAGCCGACAACTTCATCATCACGAATTTCAAGGAAGTGGCGAAGGCCGGCCTCAAGATGGGTAACGCCACCGTGCCGGTCGAGGTCATCGTCAAGGACAGCCAGTCCAATCCGAACCGCGCCGCCGAGGTCGCAAAGGACCTGATCGTTCAGGACAAGATCGACCTGATGCTGGTGGCATCGACGCCGGAGACGACCAACCCGGTCTCGACCCAGTGCGAGATCGAGGAGGTGCCGTGCATCTCCACCGTTGCGCCGTGGCAGCCCTGGTTCATCGGCCGCCAGGCCAATCCCGGCGGCGGCCCGCCGGCGTGGAAAGGCTTCAACTACACCTATCACTTCTTCTGGGGACTCGAGGACGTCATCGCGGTCTTCACCAACATGTGGAGCCAGGTCGCGACCAACAAATCCGTCGGCGGCTTGTTTCCGAACGACGGCGACGGCAATGCCTGGGGCGACAAGGCCGTGGGCTTTCCGCCGGTGCTGGAGAAGGGCGGCTACAAGCTCACCGATCCCGGCCGCTACCAGAACCTCACCGACAATTTTTCCGCGCAGATCGGCGCGTTCAAGGGCGCCAGTTGCGAGATCATCACCGGCGTTGTGCTGCCGCCGGACTTCACCACCTTCTGGAAGCAGTCGCTGCAGCAGGGTTTCAAGCCGAAGGTCGCCTCCATCGGCAAGGCGATCCTGTTCCCCGTCGCGGTCGAGGCGCTGGGCAAGGATGGTCACAATCTGTCGTCAGAAGTCTGGTGGTCGCCGAGCCATCCCTTCAAATCGTCCTTGAACGGCATGAGCGCAAAAGATCTCGCCGGCGCCTATGAGGCCGCGACCAAGAAGCAATGGACGCAGCCGATTGGCTTTGCCCACGCGCTGTTCGAGGTGGCCGTCGACGTGCTCAAGCGCACGCCGGATCGCGACGGCAAGGCGATCGCCGCGACGATCGCCGCCACCAATCTCGACACCGTCGTTGGCAAGGTGCAGTGGGGGGCTGCGAACCTGCCGCCCTTCGCCGCCAAGAACGTCGCGAAGACGCCGCTGGTCGGCGGCCAGTGGCGGTTCAAGGACGGCAAATACGATATCGTCATCACCGACAACAAGACGGCGCCGGCGATTCCCGTCGGTGGCCAGATGGAGGCCATCGCCTGATCGCGCGGCGCGTTGATCCCTCATGCTGCTGGAAGTCGCCGGCCTGAAGAAAAGCTTTGGCTCGATCGTCGTCGCCGACGATCTCGATCTCGTGGTTGCGCCCGGCGAGGCGGTCGGCATCATCGGGCCGAACGGCGCCGGCAAGACCACGCTGTTCAACCTGATCGCCGGCGGCCTGACGCCGACCGCCGGCCACATTCGTTTTGACGGCCGCGATCTCGCGGGCATACCGCCGCCCCGCCGCTGCCGCGCCGGCATCGGCCGCACGCATCAGATCCCGCAGCCCTTTGAAAAGCTCACCGTGTTCGAGAACCTGCTCGTCGGCGCGGTCTACGGCCGGCAAAAATCCGAGCGCGAGGTCACCCAATCCTGTGGCGAGATTCTGGAGCGGCTTGGCCTGCTCAAGCGCGCCAACGTACTCGCAGGCTCGTTGACGCTACTCGAGCGCAAGCGTCTTGAAATGGCGCGCGCGCTCGCGACCGCGCCAAAACTCCTGCTGCTCGACGAGATCGCCGGTGGTCTGACCGAAGGGGAGTGCCTCGAACTCGTCGCCACGATCAGGGATATCAGCAAGACCGGCGTCGCGATCCTCTGGATCGAGCATATCGTGCACGCGTTGCTCGCCGTGATCGACCGTCTCGTCGTGCTCAATTTCGGCCGCAAGATCGCGGAGGGCGTTCCGAAGGAGGTGATGCGGCGGCCGGACGTGCATCAGATCTATATCGGCATCGAGGCCTGACCCATGCCGCTGCTGGAGACCCGCAACCTCAAGGCCTTCTACGGCGACTTCCAGGCGCTCTATGGCATCGATACGACGCTCGACCGAGGCGAGACGATCGCCATCATCGGCGCCAACGGAGCGGGGAAGTCGACCTTCCTCAAATCCATCGCAGGGCTCATTCACGGCTCGGCCGACAGCGTGCTGCTCGACGGCATCCCGGTCGGCGCGCGACCGGCGGCCGAGATCGTCAAGCTCGGCATCGCGCTCGTGCCGGAGGGGCGGCGGCTGTTTCCCTCGCTCACGGTCGAAGAGAATCTGCTAATCGGCGGCTATGGCCGCAAGGCGAGCAGCGCGTGGACGCTGGATCGCGTCTATGCGTTGTTCCCGATCCTGCGGGAGCGGCGGTCCTCCGCGACGCCGACCCTGTCCGGCGGCCAGCAGCAGATGGCCGCGATCGGCCGCGCGCTGATGTCCAATCCCCGCATTCTCCTCTGTGACGAGATCAGTCTCGGCCTCGCGCCGATCGTCATCGCCGACATCTATGCGGCGCTGCCGCAGATCAAGGCAGAGGGGACCAGCGTCGTGCTGGTCGAGCAGGACATCGTGCAGGCGATGAAGGTCGCCGATCGGGTCTACTGCTTCCAGGAGGGCCGCCTGTCGCTCACCGGGCGTCCGCGCGATCTCACGCGCGACCAGATCCACCGCGCGTATTTCGGGGTGTGAGATGACCGGCTGGCTCGATGCATTGATCCAGGGCGTGTTGCTCGGCGGCCTCTACGCTCTGTTCGCGGCCGGGTTGTCGCTGATGTTCGGCGTGATGCGGCTGGTCAACCTCGCCCATGGCGACCTCATCGTGCTCGCCGCCTTCGCGATCCTGGTCGTCGCAACAAAACTCGGCCTCGATCCCTTCGTCGCGGTGCTGGTGGCGATCCCGATCCTGTTCGTCATCGGCTTCGCACTTCAGCACGTGCTGTTGAACCGCACGCTGGGGCGCGATCTGCTGCCGCCGCTGCTCGTCACCTTCGGCCTCTCCATCATCATCCAGAACGGCCTGTTGCAGCTCTTCTCGGCCGACAGCCAGCGTCTCCGCTCCGGCGCCATCGAGACCGCCTCGATTCCGCTTGGCGGTGGCATTGCGGTCGGGGTCGTGCCGCTGTTGACACTTTTGTCCGCCATCGCCGTGATCGTGCTGCTCAACTTTATTTTTTACCACACCCCGATCGGCCGCGCCTTCCGCGCCACGTCCGACGATCTCGAAGTTGCCCAGCTCATGGGCGTGGATCACCGCCGAATCTTCGCCGTCGCGATGGGGCTTGCCTCCGTCGTGATCGCCATCGCAGCGCTCTATCTCGGGCTGCGGGCGAATTTCGATCCGACCATCGGTCCGGCGCGGCTGCTCTATGCCTTCGAGGCCGTGATCATCGGCGGCCTCGGCAGTTTTTGGGGCACGCTTGCCGGCGGCATCGTGCTCGGGCTTGCGCAAACCATCGGTGCGCGCATCGATCCGGAGTGGCAGATTTTGGCGGGCCATCTTGCCTTCCTGGCGGTACTCGTGGTGCGGCCGCGCGGCCTGTTTCCGCGGGCACAGGATTGACCGCGATGGATGACGCCGCAGCCAGGCCACCGCAGACCTTCCGCATCGAGACCGCCGGGCGCGCTGTGCGAGTGACTATCGTTGCCGCCATCGTTGTCCTGCTGGCGCTGGCGCTGCTTCCGATGTTCGCCGGCCGCACCCTGATCCAGGATCTGATCTTCCTGTTCTACATGCTGGCGCTGGCACAGTGCTGGAATCTCCTTGCCGGCTATGCCGGGTTGATCTCGGTGGGACAGCAGGCCTTCGTCGGCCTCGGCGGCTATCTCCTGTTCGCGCTCACGCTGATCGGCGGCCTCAATCCCCTGCTTGCGATCCCTCTTGCGGGCATCATCTCCGCACTGTTCGCGCTGCCGACGGCCCTGATCGTGTTCCGCCTGCGCGGCGCCTATTTTGCGATCGGCACCTGGGTCGTGGCCGAGGTCTATCGCCTGGTCTTCGCGCAAATTAAGCCGCTCGGCGGGGGCACCGGGACATCCCTGACGCCGTCGATCACCTCGTCTGTCCCCGGCATCGACTGGGTGAAGGCATTGCTCGACGTGCGCACGCCGGCGGCCCGTGACATCGTCTCCTATTGGGTGGCGCTGGCGCTGGTGGCCTGCACGCTTGCCGCCGTCTATTTCATCCTGCGCTCGCGCCGTGGCCTTGCGCTCGGCGCGATCCGCGACCAGGAGGCTGCAGCCTCAGGTCTTGGCGTCGACATCTACCGCATCAAGCTCGCCGTTTATGTCGCGACCGCCGCCATCACCGGCATGATCGGTGCGCTCATCTATCTCCAGAAGGCGCGCATCTCGCCCGACGCCGCCTTTTCGGTGCTGGACTGGACCGCGTATGTCATCTTCATCGTCGTCATCGGCGGCATCGGCACGATGGAAGGCCCGGTGATCGGCGCCATCATCTTCTACCTGATGCAGCGCTACCTCGCCGATTTCGGCGCGTCCTATCTCATTCTGCTCGGCACGCTTGGCATCGTCGTCATGCTGTTCGCGCCAAGAGGCCTCTGGGGCCTGGTTGCCGAGCGTTACGGCCTGACGCTGTTTCCGACCCGGCGCCGGCTCGTCACTGAGGCTGACAAGCGCGTCCAGCTCAACCCTTGAAGGTCGGCTGGCGCGGGTGGATGACGTCCTTGAAGTCGGTAAACTCCTTCCACTTCGGCTCCAGCGCGGCGCACCCGGCCTGCGGCGTGTAGACCGACGGTTCGGTCATCTGCATCGCCGGAATGTAGCGCGGGCAATTCGGGAAGATCGCGCGTGCGGTGACGCGCACGATGAGCTGCGCGCCGACGGTCTCGGCAAGCAGCGGATCGTTGTCACTGACGCGAGCCTCGCCGTTGACGCGCAGCCGCCGCGGCTTGCCGTGCATGGCGATGAAGAGCAGGCCGATGCTCGGATTGACCGTGACGTTGCCGAGGCTCTTGAACATCCCGTTGCCGTCATAGTCCGGGAATGCAATCTCGGACGCGCCGGTCACGCGCACGAAGCCGGGCGGGCCGCCCTTGAACGAGCAGTCCGGCCGTCCGTCCGCGTCCGCCGTCGCCAGGAAGAAATAGGGCAGGCTCTCGATGAAGAGCTTGTCGTCCGCCGAAAACTCCTTGCGGGTGAGCTTTTCCTCCAGCCGGTCCGAGATGCGGCGGCTGTCGAAGCGGTCCTGCAACTGCCGATTTCCATCGTGAAACATCACGGTCTCTGGCATGGCTTCCTCCCGGGGGCGCGCGCCTGCGAGACTACGCCTTTCGCGCCGGCTCGGATATGGTTCTCTTTGTCCGCACCTCGTCCAACACCGGGAGGCCCAGATGCTCACGCTCTACGGAAACCCAAGGTCGCGCGCCATGCGCTGCATGTGGATGCTCGAGGAGGTCGGGCAGCCCTATCAGCTCATCGAAAAGAGCGTGCGCGCCGACGACCTGCAGACCGCCGAATACCGCAAGCTCAACCCCAATGCCCGCATTCCGACGTTGGTCGACGGCGACCTCGTGCTCTGGGAGTCGATGGCGATCAACCTCTATCTGGCGCAGAAGTACGATGGGCCAATGCGCGCCGGTCCCGAAGTGTACGGCCTCGCCGCTCAATGGAGCTTTTGGGCGATGCTCGAGACAGAAGCCCTGCTTTTCGATCTGCTCCTGCATCGCGCCTTGCTGCCGGAATTCACGCGCGATGCATCGCATGCGGAGCGCGCCGAGCTCCTGCTCGGCAAGCCGCTTCATATCTTGGACGATGCACTGGCGCGGCAGGGGTATCTCGCAGGGCCGGACTTCACGGTCGCCGACCTCAACGTCGCCGGCATTCTCGCGTGGGGCAAGATGGCGAAGCTTGATCTGTCGGTGTATCCGCGCGTGCGGGAATGGCTGGATCGCTGCATGGCGCGGCCTGCCTACAAGCGCGTGCGCGAGCTCGCGAGGGCGTAGTCCGCCAAGCGTTCGCGGCCTAAGCTCACCGTTCGTGCAAAACCTCCTGGCTGTAGCGGCGCAGCGGCGACAGCAAATAGCTCAGGATCGTGCGCGTACCGGTCTTGATCTCGGCCGTCACGGCCATGCCGGGCGACAGATTGACCGCCCGGCCGTCGACCTGCATCTGCGTACGATCGAGCGAGATGCGCGCGCTGTAGCTCAGTTCCTGGCCGTTCGGCTCGCTGCTGTCACGCTCGGTGCCCAGCGCACGGTCGCTCGGCCGATCCATCGGCCGTTCGCGGATGATGGCATCCTGGGAGACGCTGAGCACGGTGCCGCGCAGCAGCCCGTAGCGGGTGAAGTTGAAAGTGTCGATCTTGACCTCGGCGCTCTGTCCGGCTTCGACGAAGCCGATATCGCGGTTCGGAATCATCGCCTCGATCTCGAGCTGGCTGTCGCTCGGAACGATCACCAGTAGCGACTGCGCCGGGGTGACGACGCCGCCGACCGTATGGATCGTGAGTTGCTGCACGACGCCGTCCACTGGAGCGGTCAGCCGTTGCAGGCTGGTCCTCTGCTGGGCCTTGATCAGGTCCATGGCGAGGCCATTAGCCTTCTGCTCGCTCTTGGCAAGATCGTCCGAAAGCGAGCGCCTGAATTCGGCGACCGCCTGGGCCCGCGTCTCCTGGATCGCCGCGACCGCGGCGTCCGTCTCGCGCAGATGGCTTTTCTGGATGCTCAGCTCCTCCTGCTGGTCGACCAGCAGTTGCAGCACCTCGTAGTAGGTCAGCTTGGAGCCGATCTCCTTCTCCATCAGCGTTTTGCGGATATCGACGCGCTGCTGGATCACAGGGATGAGCTGCTCGAGCTTGTGAATCGCGGCAAGCGTGGTTTGGTGCTCGGCTTCCTTCTGGCCCTGCTGCCGTGTCAGCGCGGCGACCTTGGCGCGATGCTCGTTGATCTGGCTGAGCAGAAGCTGGCGTTGGGTTGCCACCAGCGCGGGATCGGCATCGGCGGGTGCGACGAGATCGACGCTCCCTCGTTCGCTGCTTGCGAGTGCTGCGCGCAGACGGGCGATGTTGAGCTGCTCGGCGCGCAGATCGTCGCGCAAATGATCCCGATCGGCGGCGTTGGCCGTGGGGTCGAGCTCGATCAGCACGTCGCCGGCCCTAACCGTCTGTCCGTCCTGAACGCGGATGGCCCGTACCACGCCGGTCTCGAACGGCTGAACCACCTTGCTGCGTCCGTTCGATACGATCTTCCCCGGCGCAGAGGCGACGATATCGATGGTGCCCCACGCCGCCCACGCGAGGGCCGCGCAGAACAATGCGATGACCGTTGCCGCGATGCCGTGGCCGATCGGCGAGGGCGGGGTGTCCATGACCTCGATAGCAGCGGGCAGGAAGGCCAGCTCTTGGGTTGGTCTGCCGCTCGTCTGGCGAAACGCGACGACGTTTGGTTTGATCGCCGCGGCTGCCGCAGGATTAGCCGACCTCATGGAGCCCTCCCTGGAGACGATAGAGCGCGGAATAGGGACCGCCGTTCCTGATCAGCACCTCATGGGAGCCGTCCTCGACGAGACGGCCACGCTCGAGCGTGAAGATGCGGTCGGCACCACGCACGGTGGAGAGACGATGGGCGATGATCAGAACGGTGCGTCCCCGCGCGATCTCCTTCATGTTCTGCTGGATGATGCGCTCGCTCTCGTAATCGAGTGCGCTGGTGGCTTCGTCGAAGATCAGGATCTTTGGATCGCTCACGAGGGCGCGGGCGATCGCCAGCCGCTGCCGCTGGCCGCCTGATAGTGTCGAGCCGCGCTCGCCGACTGCGGTGTCGTAGCCCTCGGGCAGCTCCAGGATGAAGTCGTGCGCGCCGGCAAGCCTTGCAGCGGCAATGACGCGTTCCATCGGCATGGCGGGATCGCTCAGGGCGATGTTGTCGCGAACGGTGGCGTTGAACAGCACGTTTTCCTGGAGCACGACGCCGATCTGCCGCCGCAGCCAGGCGGGGTCGGCCATCACGACGTCCATGCCGTCGATCAGGACGCGGCCGCCTTGCGGCACGTAAAGCCGCTGCACCAGTTTTGCAAAAGTGCTCTTGCCGGAGCCCGACGGGCCGACGATGCCGACCGTCTGTCCCGCCGGCACCTCGAACGACACGTCGTTCAACACCTCCTGGCCGTCGACGCGGTAGCGAAACGTGACATGGTCGAAGTGGATTCGGCCCTGGAGGGCGGGCAGTGCCGCGCGCGCGGTCGCATAGGTCGGTTCGGGCGTGGTGTTGAGGATGTCGCCGAGCCGGGCAATCGAAAGCCGGGCCTGATGAAAATCCTGCCAGAGCTGCGCCAGCCGCAGCACCGGCGTGCTCACCCGGCTGGCCAAAATGTTGAAGGCCACGAGTTCGCCGACCGACATGCTGCCGCCGATCACCAGCCTCGCACCGAAATAAAGGATCGACGCCGTGACGACCTTGCTCACGAACTGCACGAGCTGGCTCGCGGTGTTGCCGAGGCTCAGGACGCGGAAGCTCGATGTGACGTAGCCGGCAAGCTGCTCCTCCCAGCGCCGCTGCATCTGCGGCTCGACCGCCATGGCCTTCAGCGTCTCGATGCCAGTCACGCTTTCGACCAGAAACGCCTGGTTCTCGGCACCACGGCGGAACTTTTCGTCGAGCCGCCGGCGGAACAACGGTGCCGCTATGGCGGAGATCGCGATGTAGAACGGGAACGAGGCAAGCACGATCGCGGTCAGAAGCGGCGAATAGGCGAACATCACCGCGAGGAAGACCGAGGTGAAGAGCAGGTCGATCACGAGCGTCAACGCCGAGCTGGTCAGGAAATTGCGGATGTTCTCGAGCTCGCGGACCCGCGCCACGGAATCGCCGACACGCCGCGCCTGGAAGTAGGACATCGGCAGCGCCAGCAAATGCCTGAACAGCCGCGCGCCGAGCTCGACGTCGATCCGGTTGGTCGTGTGCGCGAACAGATAGGTGCGCATGATGCCGAGCACCGTCTCGAACAGCGAAATGGTCACGAGGCCGATCACCAGCACGTCGAGCGTGGTCACCGAGCGGTGCACCAGCACCTTGTCGATGACGACCTGGAAGAACAGCGGCGAGACCAGGGAGAAGAGCTGGAGAAAGAACGAGGCCACCAGCACCTCGCCGAGCAGGCGCCGGTATTTGCCCATCGCGCTCAGGAACCAGGTGATGCCGAAGCGCCTGGAGAGGTCGGAGAGGCCGGCCCGCCGCGTCATCAGGATGAGGCCGCCATCCCAGATCGCGGTGAGCTCGGGGCGCGTCATCAGCCGGGGACGCGGCCCGTGCGGTGGCTGAACCAGCACCTTCTCGATGCCTGCCTCGTCGCCGGCCTTGGCGATCACCATGAAGCTGCCGTCGCGCAGCAGGGCGATGGCGGGCAGGGGCGTCTTCATCAGGCGCGACCAGTCGCTGCGGCAGGCGCGCGCCTTCAGCCCGAGATCCCCAGCGCACCGGAGGATATCCGATGCGCCGAGGGTGGCCGATCCCAGCCGATGTCTGATCTGTTCGCGATCGGCCGGGACGTTCTGGAGGTGCAGTAACGTTAGGAGTGCGTTGAGCCCAGACTCATCGCTCCCTGTCTCACGATCGGTCGTCATCTGGTTCCTCCGGAACGGCGGCGTGCGTGATCAGGCGTGCTGCGGCGGTGCCAGCACCGGCGCTTCCATCTGATGCGGCTCGACCATCGGCATTCCGCCGGGGCCACCGTTTGCGACGAAGCTGCCGGCCATCGCCTGGCTGAGGAGGGCTGCGCCGACGATCGGGGCGATTGCGCCGCCGCCGTTGATCACGACGTTGCTGCCCGGCCCGCCGTCGAGAACGTCGGTTCCGCCGCCGCCGATCAGCACGTCGTCGCCGTTGCCGCCGCTCAACACGTCATTGCCGGTGCTGCCGATCAGGATGTCGTCGCCATCGCCGCCATTGGCCGTGAGCTGAAGACCGCTGTTGCCGAGTCCCGACGCCGTGATGACGTCGTCGCCGCCGAGCCCGTTGATGACGAGACGATCGCCGGCGCCGAAGTTGGAGATTTTTACCTCCTCCTTGAGGCCGGTCACGGTGACAACGCCGTTGTTGTTTGTGACGGTGATGACGTCGTCGCCAGCGGTCGCGTTGAGGACAACCGTATCCGGCTGGCCGTCGCCGGCACCGAGGTCGAGATCGACCTCGTTGACATTGGTGCCGGTGAGGTCATTGACGTTGATGGTGTCGGCTCCGCCGAGCGCATTGAACTGGATGCGCTCGACACCGTTCAGGTCCATGGTGATGTTGGCGACGTCCCGGGTGAAGAGTGCCCGGCTGCCATTGGCGGAGATGTTGATGGTCTCCGCGATGTTTGCACCATTGAACCTGAGCGTATCGAGGCCGGCCTGGCCTTCGACGATGTCGTTGCCGTCGCCCGGATTCCAGACGAAGGTGTCATCGCCGGCACCGAGGCGGGCAACGTCGTTGCCGCGACCGCCGAACACGGTGTCGTTGCCGGCGCTGCCGATGATGCTGTCGTCGCCGTCGCCGCCGTTGATCGTGAGGTTGGCGAGTTGCCCCGCTTTGATCAGCGACGCGTCGATGACGTCATTGCCGGCGAGCCCGTTGACGACCATCGAGTCTTCGGCGCCGACATTGGCGACCGTGACCTGTTCGGACAGGCCCTGCACCAGCACCGAATTGCCGCTGCTGACGAGATTGAGATGATCATCGCCGAGCGTGCCGTTGATAGTAACGGTATCCGCCGCCCCATCGGAGCCGGTGCCGCCGATCGTACCCGCGAGATCGACGGTCACGCGCTGGACCCCGGTGCCGGTGAGGTCGTTGAGCGTGATCTGGTCCGCGCCGCTGGTGGCGTTGACCTGAAGGCGCTCGACGGCGTTGAGGTCCATCACGATATTGCCGACGTCACGGAACAGGCGCACCCGGCTGCCATTGGCCGAGATGTCCATGCTCTCGGCGGCATTGGAGCCGTTGAACACCAGCGTGTCCGTTCCCGCGCCGCCCTCGACGGTGTCGCTGCCGTCACCGGGATTCCAGGTGAAAGTGTCATTGCCGGCGCCGAGGTCGGCAAAATCGTTGCCCATGCCGCCGTTGACGTTGTCGTTGCCGTCGCCGCCGATCAGGATGTCGGCGTCGCGGCTGCCGGTGATGGTGTCGTTACCCGTGCCGCCATCGATGGTCAGACCGATCACGCCGGCCGAAACCGTCGAGGCGTCGATCACGTCGTTGCCGCCAAGACCCTGGATCACCAGGCGATCGCCGGCCTCGACATTGGTCAGCGTGACGACCTCGGGCAGGCCGCTGACGGTCACCGTGGTCCCGGTGGCAGTCACCTGGATGTGGTTGGCACCACCAGTGCCGTTGACGGTCACGGTGTCGCTCGAACCGTCGCCCTGCGTGCCCCCGCTCGCGCCGAGGTCGATCCCGACAGTGGTCACGCCGGTGCCGGTGAGATCGTCGACCAGGATGTTGTCTGCGCCGCCGAGTGCGTTGAACTGGATCTGCTCGACCTTCGTCAGGTCCATCGTGATATTGGCGACGTCGCGCGTGAACCTCACATGACCCTGGTTCGCCGAAATCGCGATCTTCTCGCTGATGTTCGCGCCGTTGAACACCATCCTGTCGGTGCCGTCGCCGCCGTCGACGATGTCGCTGCCGTCACCGGGATTCCATATGAAGGTGTCGTCGCCGCTGCCGAGCTGCGCGGTGTCATTGCCGCGTCCGCCGGCAACGATGTCGTTGCCATTGCCGCCGATCAGAAGGTCGTTGCCATCACCGCCGGTGATCCTGTCGTTGCCGTCGCCGCCATCGAGTGTGAGCTGGATGAGGCTTGCAAGACCGTTGCTTGCGGTGATGACGTCGTCGCCGCCATTGGCGTGGACCACGAGATTTTCGGTGGTGCCGATGTCGATAGAGAACGGCGCCGGGCTGAGGCGATCGAAGCGCACGCGCGTGCCGTTCGGGGTGATCGTGAAAGTCTCGGCGCCGTTGCCGCCATTGACCTCGGCCGTGTCGGTGCCGTCGCCGCCTTCGAACAGATCGGTGCCGCCGCCGGGATTCCAGATCATCCGGTCGTTGCCGGCTTCGCCAAAGAGCTGGTCGTCGCCGGTGCCGCCATCCATGACGTCGTTGCCGGCGCCCCCGAACAGGAGATCGTTGCCGCCCTGGCCTCTGATTGTATCGTTGCCGGCCTGGCCAAACAGCATGTCCGCGCTCGAGCCGCCGATCAGCGTGTCGTTGCCCGTGCCCCCGAACAGATGTGCCGACGGCAGCGCGCCATTGGCTTCATTCAGCGCGATGGTATCGTCACCGGCCTGACCGAACACGTCGATCTCGGTGGTGTTGGCAACGGTCGGCTTGTCGCCGAGAATGGACACGGCACCGCCATTGACGAGAATATTGCCGGCTGCGTCGCGGCTGGTCACGATGGAGTTACCGATGCTGTCGCCGAACTCCGTCAGCAAGCCGGTGTTCTTGGAAAATACTGCCGTGGTCGCCATTGCATTTCATCCTTCAAACAAATCGAGCCCCGTGCCTTGATGCTAGGCGGCGGCCAATGGCGGCGTCCTCACGCTAAGCTTGAGAGAGGCGTGATTTTTCGGAAGGAAGCTGTCCAGATTTTCTGACGATGCCGTGCAGCATCACGACCGCGTCATTCGCGGTCGGGACCGGTTCGCGTCGGCGTGATGCGCGAGGTCGCGAGGGCGGAGCGCTCGCCGCCGTCGTTGCAGTCGCGCTGCGATGTGGGCCGGTTCGATCCCGCGCGATGCTTTGCGCGACCGCGATAGCTGAGCTATGGAATATTCCGGGCGAAGAGGGGTTGTGCCATGGCTGACGGTCAGCGGAAGAACTTGCGCGTTGCGATCGCGGGCCTTGGCTCGATCGGCTCGAAGATCGCGCGCGAGCTTGATCGCGGCATCGAGGGGCTGGAGCTGTCCGCGGTCGCGGTTCGCGACGCCGGCAAGCATCAAGCCTTCCTGAGCGGCCTGCGCCACCAGCCCTCCGTCCTGCCCATCGACCAGCTCGGCGAAGCCGCGGACATCGTGGTCGAGTGCGCGCCGAGCAGCCAGCTCCGTGCCATCGTCGAGCCGGCAGTGAAGCGCGGCAAGATCGCTGTCGTCGTCAGCGTCGGCGCGCTGCTCGACAACGGCGATCTGATCGACATCGCGCGGGCCAGTGGCGGCCGCATCGTCGTGCCCACGGGCGCGCTGATCGGGTTGGATGCGGTGGCGGCCGCTGCCGTCGGCACCATCCATTCGGTCAGGATGGTCACGCGCAAGCCGATCGATGGCTTGAAGGGCGCCCCCTTCATCGTGCAGAACAACATCGACATCGACGGGCTCCGCGAGCCGCTGAAACTGTTCGAGGGGACCGCGCGGGAAGCTGCCAAGGGTTTTCCCGCCAATCTGAACGTTGCGGTTGCGTTGTCGCTCGCCGGCGTCGGCCCGGACCGAACGTCCGTGCAGATCTGGGCCGACCCGACCGTGACGCGCAACGTGCACCGCATCGAGGTCGAATCGGATTCCGCGCGCTTCTCGATGTCGATCGAGAACATCCCCTCGGAGAATCCGAAGACGGGCCTGATCACCGCACTGTCCGTCATCGCGCTGCTGCGCAAGCAGCGCGCCACGCTCAGCGTGGGGACCTAAAGCATGATCCGGAAAAGTGCGCAGCGGTTTTCCGAAAAGATCATGCTCAAACAAAGAGCTAAAGCGCGATCATGATTCGACCTGAAGCCATCGCGCTTTAGACGAACGCCATAGCCGGGCCGCGCACTTGCGCAGTGCACCCCGCAATCATACGGGCCGCATTCATACGGGCGATTTTGCCACGGCATGGTCGCACTTGGCCGGCTACAATGGGCTTCATGAGTAGCGAGTACGATCCTCAAGCATTGGCCGAGGCCGCGATGAAGCTCGCCGTGGCGTCCGAAGGTCTCGAACGCCATCGACTGATCCGTTTCGCGCAGGCCTGGCACGAGATTGCGCGTGAGCGCGGCGGCCGCGGTCAGGCGCCGGTCACGCGCCAGATGACGTTGCCGACGTCGTCAGCCACCAAGAGCGAGCCGTCGGGCCCGAGCGTCACGCCAACGGGTCGTCCGTAGGACTCCTCCTCGTCGGGCGCGAGGAAGCCCGACAGGATGTCGCGCGCCGGGCCGGACGGGCGCCCGTTCTCGAACGGCACGAACACCACCTTGTAGCCGCTCAGCGTGCTGCGATTCCACGAGCCGTGCTGGCCGATCACCATACCGTCGGGGAAGCCGGGCAGGGTGCCGGCCGGCATCCAGCACAGGCCGAGCGAGGCCGTGTGGCCGCCGAGGGCATAGTCCGGCGTGATCGCCTTGGCGACCATCGCGGCATCCTGCGGCACGCGATCGTCCACGGTCTGCCCCCAATAACAATACGGCCAGCCGTAAAAGCCGCCGTCGCGGACCGAGGTAAGATAGTCCGGCGGCGTCTCGTCGCCGAGCCCGTCGCGTTCGTTGACGACGGTCCACAGCGTGCCGGTATTCGGCTCCCAAGCGAGGCCGACCGGGTTGCGCAGGCCGCCGGCGAAGATGCGGCTCGTGCCATCAGCGAGATCGAGCTCGTAGACGGCGGCGCGGCCCTGTTCGACCTCCATGCCCATCTCCGCGATGTTGCTGAGCGAGCCGACGCCGGCATAGAGCTTCTTGCCGTCCGCGCTCGGCAGCAGGCTTCGCGTCCAGTGTCCGGAGGGCTTGAACGTGACGAATTTCTTGCCCTGCGCGCCAATGCGGTCCGCGCCCGCGATGTAGGGGAAAGCCACCACGCCGTCGGTGTTTCCGACATAGAAGGTGTTTTCGATCAGCGCCATACCGAACGGCTGGCTCAGTCCTTCCATGAAGATGCCGCGGTGCTCGGCCACGCCGTCGCCGTCCTTGTCGCGCAACAGCGTGATACGGTTGGCGCTGACGCCGAGCGCTGCCGCGCGCCGCATCGTCGCCTGCATCGCATAGTGAAACATGTTGCGGACCGGGCCGGGGATCTGCGTCGCTTCGGCGATCAGCACGTCGCCGTTCGGCATGACGTTGATCCAGCGCGGATGGTCGAGCCCGGTCGCGAAGGCGTTGACCTTGAGACCGGGTGCCGCGCTCGGCTTCTGCCCCTCGCTCCAGCCGCGTGCCGTCGGCATCTTCAGCGTCGGGACCGCGCCTTGCGGCTTGGCGGCCGGAATCTCCGGCGCCTGACCCCAGGCCGCCTTTTGCGGGACGCCCTGCATGCGCCGCCACAACACGGCGCAAGCGCCGATGAGCGCGACGATACGCGCGAAAATGCTCGAGAAATTCATGGTGTTCCCCTGTTGGACGCACGCGCAGGCGTTTTGGCAGGCGTTTTGGAGAGGGCAGGGCGCCGGCGCGGATGACCGTAATCATACGATCTTACCGCGCGCAACCGAATCACCGAGATTGCATGGGCGCTCCCTTGTCAGAGCGTTTCCTCCCTGAACAATCCTTAGCCCGCCCAGGTTGGCGGGCTTCCTTTTCGCCGGCCGGCATCCGTCGGCCCGGTGCAGACGAACTCGCTCCCTGCGTAACAGACGTCGCGAGAGGAGGCCGCAGGCGGCAGCCTCCTCCTGTTCGCGATCGCCGGCCTTACGGCTTCCTGGTCCAGACCGAACCGTTGGACCAGCGGATCTGGTTCGGCGGCTGCAGCTGTGCGGTGTAGGTCTTGTCGTCCGGGAAGGAGACTTGGATCGTCGAGGCGTTGACGATCGAGCCTTGTGCGTTCGGACGGTCGTAGTCGGACATGTCGACCTTGATCGCGGACGGGCCTTCGGAGATCGCCGCGCTGCGGGCGCTTCCGTCGGTCCAGTTGCCGTTCAGATCCATCACGGTATTGATGATCTTGGTCCAGGTCGATCCGTTCGACCAGCGGATACGGTTCGGCGCGATGAGCTGACCCGCATAGGTCTTGTCGTCCGGGAACGTCACGGTGATCGACGATCCGTCCTGCACGGTGCCGTGCGCGGTTGGGCGGCCGAACGCGGACATGTTGACCGTGATCGCCTTGAAATCCACCGAGATGACGGCGCTGCGCGAAGAGCCATCGGTCCAGTTGCCGTTGAGGTTCGGCACCGTGCTGATCGTGTTCCAGTCGGCAGGGAAGCCGATCGGCCAGTTGTCGTTCCTGAAGATCTCGCAGCCGCTGCCTGCGGTCACGAGGTCGGCGAACTTCATGCCGTGCCAGACCGCACGACAGAGCGAGGCGACGCGCTCCGGCTGCTGCGAATTCCAGCCCCACTCATATTCGTCGACGTAGCTGTCGTGGCGATCGGAGTCGGAATCGACCTTGACCACCTGGCAGGGCGCATCGACCGACATGTAGTAGTGCGACGTGATGTCGGCGACCTGGAAATTGGCGGGCGTGTTGCTGACGGTGATCTCCGCACCCATCGACCAGTACTGGGTGATGGAGCTCTTCTTCCAGGCGTGGAAGGTGAGCCGTCCCTTGCCCAGTCGATATTCGACGGTCGAGCCGTCGTCGGAGGCCCAGCGTTCCGCACCGTTGACCATGCCGGTGAACTTCAGCGCGGGAGAGGCGAGAATGACGCCGCCGGGCGCTGTATCGTCCATCACCTTGTCGAGGAAGTCGCGAAGATCAAATGTCTTGTCTCCGATCACAAGCGAGCCGGTGGACGACGAGATCGCATCGAGCACGGGATCGCCGAACGTCACGCCGCTGCGCGTGTACTGTCCCTTGCGCGCCATCGTTCCGCGCACGCCGCGGCCCGAGCTGCGCCCGCCGAGTTCCTTCAGGTAGGCGGTGAACTCGTCGTAGTTGGCAAAAGAGTAACGGCCCGGCGCAAGCGAGGCGTTGTGCGTCACGAGTTCCACGCTGCCATCCTTGCGGACGGTCGCGGCCTGCTTGATCGTGAGTAAGTCCTGAGACATTGGGATTCTCCAAGCATCACACGAGCGTCATCCGCGCTCGGATGGACGGCCGATCCGTCCACGCATCGGAGAATAGGCGCACGACGCCGCCGCGTTCGTGAGGTAGCTAACACAAGGAAAGAACACTCCGAGTTGAGTTCCATTTGACGCTTGCGGAACTCGGTGCGTATCAGTCGCGATGCGCGACGTGTGCGCGTGCGGATTATTTTCCGCCGACGTGGCGCCGCTTGCGTCCCGTGATCATCGCGCGCGGCAGGTTCTCCCGCTGGAGAATGCTCATCAGGATGGTGCCGAGCACATGCACGATCACGAGCACGATGACTGCATCCGACGCGTAGGTGTGCGTATCCTCGACCCACCAAACGCCGAAGAAGGTGACGGTCACAGCCATGGCACCGGTGATCGCCGAGACGGAGAGCGCCAGCAGCAGTGCGACGAGCATCGCGGCGCCCGCGGGATTGAGCCCGAGATAGCGTCCGGTCTTGCCGTGACGCAGCTCCCACAGATAGGAGGGCATCGCGCGCAGCCGCGGCATCAGCCGCTTGAAGCGCGAATAGCGCGTGCCGAAAAAACCCCATGCGAGGCGGAAGACCAGCAGCGCGATGACGGTGTAGCCCGCGATGCGATGCATGCGGTCATAGACGGTCGGCGTGAACCAGGCGACCAGCACGAAGAAGGCGAGCGCCCAGTGCCAGGCGCGCAGCGGCCGGTCCCAGACCGGCACCGAATTTTGCGCCTCCGCACGATCCGGCGCGGCCAGATCGGTGCGGAGGGTTTTGACTGCGTCAGGCACGTCCGCGCGATTACTTCGCGATGGTGTGCTTCAGGCTGAGATCTTCGGGGCTGTAGAACAGCTCGAACAGCTTGCCTTCCTTGACGCCGTACACTTCGTAGCAGGAGCCCTCGATCTTGGTGCGGCGGACTTCGTAGCCGGCGGCCTTCGCCTTGGCTTCGGCTTGATCCACCGACTTCCAGGAAGCCTTTTCCAGCTTGGTGCAATTCTTAAAGCCGTCGGCCGATGCGGCGGATGCGCCCAACACCACCATCGACACCACGAGCAACGACTTCCCGACGAGGCCCTTCATCAAGTTCTCCCTTTGGACAATGGCCGCGCGACAGCGGCGGCTGACCTGCTAGGAGACGACGGGGTGCGGAAAGTCAACAGCACGGGCCGCGACTGCGTCTTAGAGAACTTCTAAGAAGCCGACGCCCGTGCAATTAGAAGATTTCTAACAAGACGAAAACGTCAGGACGCAGCCGAAGATAGCGCGATCCGACGCGTCGTGCGGCTTTAGGTCTCAGCGCGGCCTGCCGGATGCCTGAAAAGAGCGCCGGAGGGCGACCGGCCGGGGCTGTTTACTTGAGGCTGGCGCTGACCGAGGCGAACTTGTTGTTCAACAGGACGGTGCCGAGATTGTTGACCGTCGCGATGATCGCCAGCGCGATGCCGGCTGCAATCAGACCGTACTCGATCGCGGTGGTCCCACTTTCATCGATCAGAAAACGCTTCAATACAGACATCTGGGTAGCCCCTATCAAACGCTGTCTTTTAGCGCGGACGACCTATGAATGCGTAAAGCGGATAGATTCAATTTTCATAAAGCATGCGGTCTCCGCTTCGACCCCGGGACAGCGATGCGTGCAGAGTGAAGATGGTGCCTCCCCTCCGTCATTGCGAGCGCAGCGAAGCAATCCAGAATCCCGCCGAGGAGGCAGTCTGGATTGCTTCGCTGCGCTCGCAATGACGAGTGCGGAAATAGCTTCGATTGGGTGCTATGCGCGCGCTTCAGCGCGGCGACAGGAACGGGATGATCATCGGCACCCGACGGCAATAGGCGCCATAGGCGTCGGCGCCGAGCTCCTTCGACAAAAACACCTCCTCCATGCGCCCCTTCTGCCACATGCCGAAGGAGATCAGGATGGCGCCGAGGATCGCCGTCACCGTACCGACCGCGATGCCGGTCGCGAGCATGCCCGCGATCAGCCCGGTGTAGATCGGGTGACGCACGATGCCATAGGGACCCGTGTCGATGACGCGGTGGTCTTCCTTGTGGGTGATGGTGTTGGACCAGAATTTTCCGAGATGCAGCCGTCCCCACCAGGTGAAGGAGATACCGGCCAGCACGATCAGGGCCGTGATGTAGACACCGGTTTCGCCGAAGACCCACAGCGGCTTCTCGTTCAGCACTTCCGCCGTCCATGGCGTGAATAGAATACCGCCGATCAGGATCGGCAGGCGGTAGCGGCCGGACTCCAGCGTCATGACCTGCTTCTGGGTGCGGCCCTGCCAGAACGAGGCCCCGACCCAGCTTGCGAGCCAGGCGAGCCAGATCAGCGCCAGCAGTTTGGTCGGCCAGGTCGTGGTCCAGCCACCCCAGGCGAATGAAAGAAGCTTGCTGAAATCAAAGGACATGAGGACCGTTCTTAAGCGGATCGCGGCTGCAAGTCAGCCGGCGCGTGAACTGAGGGCGGGACGTTCGAGCCCGGCCGATGCCGGTCGGCCCCCCCGGGCGAGCAGATAGTTGATGGTGTCGCGCAGCACCGGCTCGATCGGGCGGGGCGCATAACCAAGCTCGGTTCGCGCCTTCTCGATCGAGAGGTCGCTGGCGTGGAGCGCGATGCGCACGCCCTCGCCGGTGCCGTCAGGCGCGCGGTGGGTGACGCGGTCGGCGAGATATTCGAGCATGGTCGCCGAGAGCTCGGCCATCCGGCCGGGGACCTCGATCGGGCGCTGCCGCCGGCCTGACATCGCCGACATCATGCGCAGGATCTCGCGCAGGCGCACGCATTCGCCGCCGAGGATGTAGCGTTGTCCAAGCCGTCCGCGCTCCATGGTGAGCACCAGGCCGGTGGCGACGTCGCGCACGTCGACGAGGTTGACCAGGAAGTTGATGTGCGGCTGCAGGCGCTGCTGCAGGAAGCGCCACAGCATCGCGGTCGGCGGCGTCAGATTGTGGTCGGTCGGGCCGATCGGCATGGTCGGCGTGCCGATCACGATCGGAAATCCGGCCGCCGCGGCGCGGGCCGCATGATGCTCGGCGAGTGCCTTCGATCGCGTATAGGCACCGGGCATCACATCTGCCGGCTGCAGCGCCTCTTCGGCGCGGGCATTGCCCAGGTCGGAGTAAGGAAACAGGATCGATTCCGTCGAGCAGTGCAGGAAGCGCGACACGCCGCGCGACTGCGCCGCCGCGAGCACGACCTCGGTGCCGCCGCAGTTGACGTCGTGAAAGTCCTGCTTGTTGGCGACCCACATGCCCGGCAGGCCGGCGAGGTGATAGACCTGCTCGATTCCCGCAAGCGCGCGATCGACCGCGGCGCGGTCGAGCACCGATCCCTGCACGAAGTCGATGTCCGGACTGAGCGCGGTCGGCGGGCGGACATCAAGAATGCGGACCTCGTGCCCCCTATCGTGGAGCGCCGCTACAAGATGCTGTCCGATGAAACCGCTGCCACCGGTAACGAGTACACGCGTCATGAATAAAGGTGCTGCTCCCTGAGAAGCCTATCGAGTCGAAAGGGAATTTGCCGGAACAGGCGCGAGGATCGCGGCAAGATCGCGACGAAAGCCCAAAGCAATAAACAATTTTGCCATAACAAACATGGGTCCAAGGAAAAGATGGGACGGAAATGTGAATAACGAGGCCTCGCGGCCCTCGAAAACCTTGTGACCGATCGATTGCGCGGCAAGGCCGAGCGCGATCATCACGCCGCAGATCGACCACATCATGGCGGTGCTCGTCTGATGGGCGACCGTCGTGGCGATCGAGAACAGCGCGACTGACGTCGCGAGGATGCCGAGGCCGAGCGGAATGTCGAGCAGCAGCCAGTAAATCAGCACCGGCAGCGCCAGAATCACGGCAAGGCTGACTTCGAAGCCGAACAGGGGAACATTGACCAGCGTCAGCGGCATCACGGCGCCGGTGAACAGCAGCAGGATACCCACCACGTGCATCGCGGTATTCCGCGGGTCGCGATGGTATTCGACGTAAACGGCAAGTTGGCGTTGAAAATAGCCACCCATCTCGGTCTCGCGCTGCGTTCAGGTTGGGAAGATTGAAAAGCCTATAGCATCAGGATGCCCCCCGCACAAACCTGCACAATTGTCGCGCGACACAGTGCGGCGCGGCGCGCATGGCAAGCAAAACATGCGGGAGTTCAAGGGGTTCCGCGTTTGACGCGAGCTGCGATTGATTATCGTTTTTTGGCAGGCTTCTTCGCCGGCGCGGCCGGCTTGGCTGGCGCCGCCGGCTGCTCGTCCGGGACCTTCGCCAGCGTCATGATCTGCGTCTGGCCATTGACCGCCGAGGTCGGCTTCGCCCGGTCGAGGAACTGCTCCTCGCCAAGTCCGATCGAGTGGAGCCGCTTGGCGGAGATCTTGAACGTGTTCACCAGCACGTCGCGAATCGCATCCGCCCGGCGCTGGCTCAGGATCGCATTGGCTTCGCGCGTCTTCGCGTTGGACTCGACATGGCCCACGATCACGAATGTGTAGGGCAGCAGCGAGGCGTGGACCAGCGCATCCGCGAGGCGGCCGACGGTCTGATACGACGCGGGCTGGATGATCGGCGTGTCGGCGTCGAACTGGATCGCCGCGTTGAAGGCCGGCAGCTTGGCGAGGTCGGGCGCGATCAGCGGACGGTTGACCGGGCCCGGATCGTTCTTGATCCGGGTCTTGGCCCGCTCCATCACCTGCTGCTTCGTCGCAGGCAGATCGAGCTCGCCATCCTGCTCGTAGTGATTCAGCTTGGCGACGATGTCGTCCCGGGTCGGCGGCGTCGTCTGCGCGCGGGCGGTTGCCGCGGCGAGCGTGAGCGCGACTGCGAGACCGATTCGGGACAGGCTGACCAGGGCCGCGCGCATCAGCGATATCCCGCGTCGTCAACCGCCTTCAGGCAGTTGTTGCTGATGCCCTTGGGCGTCGAGATCAGGCAGGGGATCGACTTAGAGGTCTCCTTGGTCGAGCCGCCGCAGACCTTGACGATCTCACGACTGCAGGCGTTCGCCACGGTGACGCGCGCGGCGACCCGCTTCTGGATGGCGTCGAAGGCTGCGAGGTAGTCGGTCTGGCACTGCGGCGTCAGCACGTCCCGGTTACGGGATAAGCATTCCTTCAGGCGGGTCGAATCCGGGTTCACGCCGCGGCAATTGGCGACGATTTCCGCGCCGCAGCTTTTCGCCAGCATCCCGATCGAATCGCCAAAGCTCATGGTCTCGGCCATCGCCAGCTGTGGCATGACCAATGCAAGCACGATTGATGTGACGAAGCCCCGGAGCATGGGTGCATCTGATACGGGGAAGTTCGCGGTGGTCAAGGGCTGTGGACGGGAGAATTGTCGACGGCTCGGGAGGGTGCGACGAACCGTCCTCACTCCGCGGCGTCGAGTTGGGGTGGCCACTCGATCAGGGCGACCGTGTAATTCTTGAGGTCATCGGCGAATTCTGGATCGGCCTTGAGCTCGTCCAGCGTCCGGGGAGGGGGAAGCTGGCGGCCGTCCGCAATCAGATCTTGCACGTAGAATTCGAGAGCCTCAGGCGCATTCTCCAGGGCCTCGTCAACGTCATCGCCGCCGGAAATGCAGCCGGGCAGGTCCGGAAACCACACGCCGACGGCTTCGTCCGGGCCAGCGTCTTCGATGATGGCGATATAGTGAGCCATGACAGGATTGGTGGCCTCGAAGGTTGTGCCGCTAAGTTTGATTCATTTATGAATACCCCACCGTTGGAGGTACGCAATTGGGAAAATTGACTCTGGCTGAGGGGGCCGGCTCGTTCGTGTTTCGTGATGAGGGTGCCGCCCCTCCGCCGCGTTCGATGCGGGTCTTCTCGTTTCGCCCCCGATCGAGCACTCGGCACACGCGCATCATCATGGCAATGCATGGCGTTGATCGTGCTGCTGCCGAGTTTCGCGATCTTCTCGCGCCGCAAGCCGAACGCAACGGGCAAATCGTGCTGGTACCGGAGTTCGATCCGGACCAGTTCCCGGGCGTCCACGCATACAATTTCGGCGGCGTGCGATTGCCGCCGCCCGACAACACGGTCTTGCCGCGCGATCACTGGAATTTCGGGGTCATCGACCGGCTGTTTCATGATGTTGGACATGCGATCGGGTCCAGCCGGGAGACGTTCGGCCTGTTCGGCAATTCCGCGGGTGCCCAATATGTCCTGCGCTATCTTGCGCTCAACGAGGCCGCCTCCGTTGACCTTGCCGTTGCCGCCAACTGCGGATGCTACATGCTGCCGAATCTCACCATGGAGTATCCAGATGGCATGGGAGGGATTGGTCTCAACGCAAGTCATTTGCGGAGGTATCTGGGGCGCTCCCTTGTTATCTTGCTAGGCGACGCCGACAACGACCCGGACGATCCCCACCTGCCCCGCTGGGACGAGGCGATGGCTCAAGGCCCTCATCGTCTTGCGCGGGGTCTCTGGCATTTCCAGCACGCTACGGAGCTAGCCAAAAGCCAGGGTGTGGCGCTGGGCTGGAGGCTCGAAATTGCGCCGGGCGCCGGGCATGTGGACCAATTGATCTACGATCAGGGGGCGAACATCTTGAACCGCTGACTGGACGGCATTGCTCGCAAGGCCTGGTCACGCCCTCTGCACAAAGCTGTCCACGACCTTCTTCTCGCCGGCCTTGTCGAAGGCGATGGTGAGCTTGTTGCCGTCGATCTTGACCACGCGGCCATAGCCGAATTTTTGGTGGAACACGCGGTCACCCAGCGCAAATTCCGAGGTCGTGCCGGTCGATTTGGCGACCAGTTCGCCCTCGATCGTCATCGGCCCGCGGCGGCGCGAGCCGAAGCTGCCGCCGAAGTCGGGCGAGGATGAGAACGACGAGGCCTCTTCCGCAAAGCTGCCGCGCCCGCCGCCACCACCTTGGCCGCGGTTGCGATTCGCCTGCGCCCGCTGCCAGCCCGGCGTCGTATAGCTGGAGCCGAAGGCCTCCATGTCGTCGAAGCGCGAGGCTCCGTAGCCGCCGGTGCCGCCCCAGGCCGAGCCGCCCTTGGATTCGGTGATCTCGACATTGGCCGCCGGCAGCTCGTCGAGGAAGCGCGACGGGATCGTGGTCGACCAGGTGCCATGGATGCGGCGGTTGGTCGCAAAATAGAGCTTTGCACGCCGCCGGGCGCGGGTCAGGCCGACATGGGCGAGCCGGCGCTCTTCCTCCAGCCCCGCGCGACCCTGTTCGTCCAGGGTGCGCTGGCTCGGAAACAGGCCTTCCTCCCAGCCCGGCAGGAACACGTTGTCGAATTCGAGCCCTTTTGCCGAATGCAGTGTCATCAGCGAGACGGCGTCCTCTTCGGAGCCGCCGTCGCGGTCCATCACCAGCGCGATGTGCTCGAGGAAACCTTGCAGGTTCTCGAACTCCTCCATGGAGCGAACGAGCTCTTTCAGGTTTTCGAGCCGGCCGGCGGCATCCGCCGAGCGGTCCTTCTGCCACATCTCGGTATAGCCGCTCTCGTCCAGCACGATCTGGGCGAGGTCGGTATGCGCGGTGACCTCGCGCTGGGCACGCCAGCGGTCGAATTGCGTCACGACTTCGCGCAAAGACCCGCGCGCCTTCGGCTTCAACTCGTCGGTCTCGACCACGGCGCGCGCCGCCTCGAACAGCGGGATGCGGCGCTTGCGAGCGTGGTCGTGCAGCATCTGCACGGTGGCGTCGCCCAGGCCGCGCTTGGGCACGTTGACGATGCGCTCGAAGGCGAGGTCGTCGGCCGGCGAGTTGATGACGCGCAAATAGGCCAGCGCGTCGCGGATTTCCGCCCGCTCGTAGAAGCGCGGGCCGCCGATCACGCGATAGGGCAGGCCGAGGGTGACAAAGCGGTCTTCGAACTCGCGCATCTGGTAGGACGCGCGCACCAGGATGGCGACCTCGTTGAGCTTGTCGCCCATGCGCTGGATCTGCTCGATCTCCTCACCGATCGCGCGCGCCTCTTCTTCCGAGTCCCACGCGCCGGTGACGGTGACCTTCTCGCCGTCCTCGTCTTCGGTGCGCAGCGTCTTGCCCAGCCGGCCTTCATTATGCGCGATCAGATGCGAGGCGGCGGCGAGGATGTGACCGGTCGAACGGTAGTTGCGCTCCAGGCGAATGACTTTTGCGCCGGGAAAGTCGTGCTCGAAGCGCAGGATGTTGTCGACCTCCGCACCGCGCCAGCCATAGATCGACTGGTCGTCATCGCCGACGCAGCAGATGTTTTTGGTGGGAGCGTTTGCGCCAACCGTCATTGCCGCGTGCTCCGTCATTCCGGGGCGATGCGCAGCATCGAACCCCATTGCGCTATCGCGCAATGTGGAATCTCGAGCTGTGGACTCATCTCCAGATTCCGGGTTCGGCTCTTCGAGCCGCCCCGGAATGACGGCCTTGGGTGAAGGCGCCTGCGACAACAGCCGCAGCCACAGATACTGCGCGACGTTGGTGTCCTGATATTCGTCGACCAAAATGTATTTGAAGCGCTGCTGATACTGCCGGAGAATGTCCGGATGCTCGCGGAAGATCCGGATGTTTTCCAGCAGCAGATCGCCGAAATCGGCGGCGTTCAGGATCTTCAGCCGTTCCTGGTAACTCGTATAGAGCTTGCCGCCCTTGCCGTTGGCGAACATTGCGGCTTCGCCCGAGGGCACCTGCGTTGGGCTCAGCCCGCGGTTCTTCCAGCCGTCGATCAGGCCGGCGAGCATGCGCGCGGGCCAGCGCTTGTCGTCGATATTTTCGGCCTGCAAGAGCTGCTTCAGCAGCCGGACCTGATCGTCGACGTCGAGCACGGTGAAGTTGGATTTGAGCTGCGCGAGCTCGGCATGGGTGCGCAGGATGCGGCCGCCGATGGAGTGGAAGGTGCCGAGCCACGGCATGCCTTCAACCGCCTGTCCCAGCATCTGGCCGAGGCGGTGCTTCATCTCGCGCGCGGCTTTGTTGGTGAAGGTCACCGACAGGATCTCGCCGGGGCGCGCGCGGCCCTGGCTCAAAATGTGCGCGATGCGCGTCGTCAGCACGCGCGTCTTGCCGGTGCCCGCGCCCGCCAGCACCAGCACCGGTCCGTCCAGCGACTCGACCGCCTCGCGCTGCTCGGGATTGAGGCCGGTGAGATATTTCGGGCCCACCGAGGCGCGGGCACGCGCGGCGATGCCGCCGGCCGCGGGATGGTGGTCGGGTACGCTGTGGTTGGTGATCTTGCTCGGCTCGGTCATGCGAATCATCGGCCCCACGATGGCACCGCGGGGGTGTGGAAGGGAGCCTTCATAGCAGGGATTACCGCCTATATGGGGCGGCGGGGAGGGTTTTTACAGACTTATCCGGCCGCGCAATCCCGCATCAAAGGCGAAATTTGTTCCTGCGCCGCCGGCAAATTTCCCGCACGCCCCGCTCGGAACCATCGTTTCGCAGTCGAGATTGTCTCAGCAAGCAAGGCGTGGCCTCAAGGTCGCGCCGATCGCAGACGAAATCGAGACGGAGGTGTGGCCATGCTAGGCTGGGTTGTGACGTTTCTGGTGATCGCGCTGATCGCCGGTATTTTGGGTTTTGGCGGGATCGCCGGCGCGTCCATCGAAATCGCCAAGATCATCTTCTTCATCGCGGTCGTGCTGTTCCTGGTGGCGGCCGTGGTCGGACTCGCGCGCGGCCGCACTAGAATTTAGCGCGGCTGACGGCTTATCGCTTCGAGGGCATCGCGATGTTTCGGCCGATGCCCTCGGGTCGCGGCACGGCGCCATGGGCTTTGACAACGGCTCCGATGCGCTCGCGAATGTCTGACGGGAAGGGCGCGACCTTGCGCGAGTTCATGTCGATGTGGAGCGACATGTTCTCGGAGGTGGCGGAGATCCAGCCCTCGCTGGCATGCCGCAACTCCTGGAAGGTGTGCAGCCGCTTCTCGTCGGCTTCCAGCAGCCAGACCGACACCTGCACGGGATCGCCGAGATGGATCTCGCGCAGATATCGCACATGGCATTCGGCCGTGAAGGTCGATCCGCCCCGCTCCTTCATATAGGTCGGCCCGATCCCGAGCTTGAGCCAGAGCTGGTCGATCGCCCGGTCGAACATCACGTTGTAATAGGCCATGTTGAGATGGCCGTTGTAGTCGATCCATTGCGGCTCGATCTGCATGATCGACGCGTGGAACGGCTCGGGCTTGATCGAGGAATCGGCGGCTGTCTCCGTCATCTTTCCTTCCTGCTATGCGTCCGATCCCTTGACTTGACCGGCTATATATCCTTTGCCACGGTCCTCTGTCGGGAGGAATTTTCCGTGGCTACGACAATCACCAATAATCCGCAGCGGCCGGCGCCGAAAGCCCTCGCAAGCGCGCTTGAGCAACTCACCGCACGCTTCGGCAACCGCCTCATCACCTCGCAGGCCGTGCGCGAGCAGCACGGCCACACCACGACCTGGCTCGCCAATCAGCCGCCGGACGGGGTGGTCATGGCGCAGGAGACCAAGGACATCCAGGATGTGGTGCGGATCTGCGCCAAGAACGGCGTGCCGGTGATCGCGTTCGGCACCGGAACCTCGCTCGAGGGTCAGGTCAACGCGCCGGCGGGCGGCATCTGCATCGACCTGCGCGACATGAACAAAGTGCTCGCGGTGCATGCCGAGGATCTCGACTGCGTGATCGAGCCCGGTGTCACCCGCAAGGCGCTCAACGAGCATCTGCGCGACCAGGGCCTGTTCTTCCCGATCGATCCCGGTGCCGACGCCTCACTCGGCGGCATGGCCTCGACGCGCGCCTCGGGCACCAATGCGGTGCGCTACGGCACGATCCGCGAGAGCGTGCTCGCCTTGAAGGTCGTGCGCGGCGACGGCGAGATCATCACGACCGGCACGCGCGCGAAGAAATCGTCGGCCGGCTACGACCTGACGCATCTCTTCATCGGTGCCGAGGGCACGCTCGGCATCATCTCGGAGCTCACGATCCGCCTGCGTGGCATTCCCGAGACCATCGCCGCCGGCGCCGTTTCCTTCGAAACGGTGCACGGTGCCTGCCAGGCCGTGATCCTGGCGATCCAGACCGGCATTCCCGTCGCGCGCATCGAGCTGCTCAATGCGGCCCAGGTGCGCGCCTGCAACTCCTATTCGAAGCTGACCTTGCCGGAGACGCCGCTGCTGCTGCTCGAGTTCCACGGCAGCGAGATCGAGGTGGCCGAGCAGTCCAAAGCATTCGCTGAGATCGCCAAGGATTGCGGCGGCGGCGACTTTTCGTGGACCACCAAGCCGGAAGATCGCACCAAACTGTGGCAGGCGCGGCACGACGCCTATTGGTCGGTGAAGGCGATGCGGCCCGGCGACAGCATCGGCGTGGTTGCAACCGACGTCTGCGTGCCGATCTCGCGGCTCGCCGACTGCGTCACCGAGACCGAGGAAGATCTGAAGCGGCTCAACCTGCTGTCGCCGATCGTCGGCCATGTCGGCGACGGTAATTTTCACTGCTCGCTTCTGTGCGACGTCAACGATCCCGGCGAAATGGCGCGCGGCGAGGAATTTATGCATCGCCTCGTCGAACGTGCCCAGTCGATGGACGGTACCTGCACCGGCGAGCACGGCATCGGCCAGGGCAAGCAAAAATATCTCAAGGCCGAGCTCGGCCCGGAGGCGCTCGATGCGATGCGGGCGCTGAAGAAGGCGCTTGATCCCCAGAACATCCTCAACCCCGGCAAGATCGTACCGGAGGCGTAGGTTTCGGCTGTCGCCGTCCGGTTGGCGCGGGGCGTGCGGAACTTTCGTTCCGCGCGCGGGTTCCAATTCCCGACAAATTTCCAATGCCTCAATGCTGCGGATTGCGGGAGGATCAGATGTTGCGACCGGTCATTGGAATTGTTGCGATGGCGCTGGCCTGTGTGCTTGCGGGTGGCGCGCTCGCCAAGGGCGGCCATGGGGGTGGTCATGGGGGTGGTCATGGTGGCGGCCACGGCGGTGGTCGTCATGGAGGCGGACATCACGGCGGTGGGCACCATGGCGGCGGCCACCGCGGTGGGGGCCATGGTTTCGGCCACGCGCATTTCGGTGGCGGCCATCATGGCGGGCCGCGATTCGTCGCCGGTGCACGGCGCGGTGGCCCAAACTTCGGCCAGATCCGCAACGCTGCGGTGCGCCCCGCCAACTTTCGCAACGCGTTCAACGCGCACGCCTTCCGCAACGGCCGCCTGATCAGCAATCCTGCGGCGCGCGCCCAGATCGTGGCTGCCGCCGCCCTGGTCGGCTGGCATGGCACAAGCAGCGGATGGTGGCAGCATCCCGGCGGCTCTTACGGTTGGGTCGGACCGTTGTTCTGGCCCTTCGCCTATAACGACCTCTACGACTACACGATCTGGGGCGATGGCCTCGGCTTCTGGGGCTACGGCTATCCGGACATCTATGCCGGCATTTTCGGTCCCTACGGCTATGACGGTCTCTCCACCTATCTGCCGCAGCGTCCGCAAGGGCGGCGGCAGGCGCGGGGCGTTCCGCTCGATCAGCTCTGCGGCAGCGACCGCCGCGAGATCGCCGGTCTGCCGATCGACCAGATCGCGTCCGCGGTGCAGCCGACCGAGGCGCAAGGCGCCAGCCTCGACCAACTCGGCAATGCGTCGCTGCAGGCGGCCGACATCATCCGCACATCCTGTCCAACGCAAGTCGCGGCGACGGCGCCGGGCCGGCTCGCCGCCATGCAGCAGCGTGTCGAGGCCTTGATCAATGCCGTGAATCTCGTCCAGCCGGCGCTGGAGAGATTCTACGGTTCGCTCAGCGACGAACAGAAGGCGCGCTTCAACGCGCTCGCCGAGGATCAGCGGCGGGCGGTCGCCGGCAATTCCAACGCCTCGCTCGTCCAGGGTTGTGGCGCGCAATCCGCAGTGCCGGCGTGGCCGGGCAGCGAGATCGAAGCGAGACTTCACCCCAACGACACGCAACGCGCCGCGCTCAGCGTGCTCCAGGACACGAGTGCGAAGGCCAATGATGCGCTCAAGGCGGCTTGCCAGCCCAGCGACGTGATGACGCCGCCGGCGCGCATGGCCGCTGTCCGCGCGCGGCTTGGTGTGATGCTTGATGGCGTCAAGTCGGTGCGCGCCGCCCTTGACGATTTCTATGCCACGCTCAACGACGAGCAGAAGGCGCAGTTCGAGGCGATCGGGCCGCGGCGAACGTCGTGAATGAACCATGCGGGATCGGCGCGCCACAAATAGTGGGGGCCTCGCCGATGTCGGGACTTTTCCTCTAAGCTGCGCGTTCGGTGGACAATGCCATGGTTCTTGGGGCGATGAAGTGGTTCGTGCGAGAAGAGCCGCAGGACATCTGGGATGAAGTCGTTCCGGGACCGCTCGGCGACATCGAGGCGGCCGATCGCATTCGCGGTATCTGCGAGTCCGCGGCCGGATGTGCCGATGCAGTCGGTCGCGCGGATGGCGGTGACAAGAGGTCGGACGAACGGCGCAAGCGCGAAACCGAACGCTATGAGCGCGCGGCGCGCAGCGCTATGGAAATCGCCATGAAGATCTCCGACGACCTGATGCGCGACGATGCCGTGCGCCGGATCGTCGATCTCTGCATGAAGGCGAACGACATCAAGACGGCGCAGATCCTGTTCCGCGCGATCCAGGCCACCTGGATCCGGGAAACGGTGCAGCGGGACTACCCGGCGCTCGCTGGGTAGGTGCTCAGCTAGAGCACGATCCGGAAAAGTGTGCAGCGGTTTTCCGAAAAGATCGTGCTCAAACAAGGAGCTAAAGCGCGATGACGATTCAACCTAAATTCATCGCGCTTTAGCGAGCGCGCGGACGGCCTCATCCACACTGTGAAAGACGCGATCCTTCGGCAGCACGTCGTGCAGTCCGAAGCGGTCAAATGCGTTTTGCGCGCGCACCGATTCCAGCCGCGCGACCGCAATGGTCACGCCTTGCTCGGCGCACATCTTGAAGACGTCCAGCAGCACCTGCGCGGCCGTGAAATCGATCTCGACCATACCGCTCGCTTCCAGCACCAAAAGTTTTGGTGACGCGGCCTTGAGCGCGTTGGCGACGTCGTTGCGGAAGCCGGGGGCGTTGAGGAACGACAGCGGCGCCTGGAGCCCAACCACGGCGACACCCGGGATGCGCTCGCCCGCGATGTGCGGATGCGCCGGCCACCAGATCGTGGTGCCCGGCACGCGGTCGAATTCGATGAGCTTTGCGCGCGTCGTGCTCCAGATGCCGTGCAGCAGCGACAGCACGATGCCGAGGAACGCGCCCTGCTGAATCGGCAGCACGATGATGAGGGCGGCCGTTGCCAGGATCAGCAGGAATTCGCTCGGGGATTGGCGATAGATCGTGGCGATCTGCTTGACGCGGACGATCCTGAGCGCGACGAACAGCAAAATGCCGCCGAGCGCCGCATCGGGGACGTGTTGCAGCAGCCCCGTGCCGAATGCGAGCAGCGCCAGCACGATGACAGCAGCAGCAAGCCCCGAAAGTTGCGACTGCCCGCCCGTCTCGGCGACGATGCCGGTGCGCGGCGGGCTGGCGTTGACCGGAAACGCGCCGATCAGGCCGGCCAGCACGCTGCCGGCGCCGGCGCCGAGAAAGTCGCGGTCGACGTCGGCGGGTTTATCGGGATCGGACGGGAAGGAACGCGTCGTCGCGGCCGTCTGCACCATGACGACGACGGTGATGACGAAGGCCAGCGGCACCAGGCGCACCCATTGCTCGGGTGCAAGATCGGGCAGGGTCAGTCGCGGCAGCGTGCCGGGCACGGCGCCGACAACCTTCACGCCCTTGGCTTCGAGGCCCGCGGCGATGACCGCAAGCGTCGCAGCGACCAGGCCGATCAGCGCGCCGGGAATTTTGGCGCTGATCATCTCGGAGATGACAACCACGGCCAGCACGCCAAAACCGATGCAGAGTGTGTACGGATTGGTCCGGCCGAGCTCGGTCGCGAGCACGCCGATACGATCGAGCATCGGTCCGCTCGGTGAGGCCAGCCCGAGCACACCGGGCATTTGCGACACGATGATGTGGACCGAGATGCCGGCGAGGAAGCCGACCATGACAGGCACCGACAGGAGATTGGCGATGCCGCCGAGGCGGAAGGCGCCGCTGAGCAGCAGCATCGCGCCGACCATCAGTGCAAGCGCGATCGCGAGCGACTGATATTCGGGCGATCCCGCGGCGGCGGCAGCCGCCAGTCCGCCGGCAAAGATCGGGGTGATCGTGGAGTCGGCGCCGCAGGACAGGAAGCGGTTGCTGCCGAGCATGGCGAAGCCGAGCGAGCCCGCCATGAAGGCGAAGAAGCCGATCTGTGGCGCGAAGCCGCCGAGCCGGGCGGTAGCCATCTGCTCGGGGATGGCGATCGCAGCGAGCGTCAGGCCGGCGATGAGGTCGCCGGGCAACAGGCTGAAGCGATACGCGGCCAGCGAACGGAAAAGCGGCCAGGATCGCGCGGCAGCGTCATGCGCCATCGAATGATGTCTCCTGCTTGTGACACCGACGTATCAGACCGCCTGATGTCGCGCGAGCGCATCTGCTGCTCATGCGCAAGAAAAAGCCCGCAGGGCGCGTTGCACACCTGCGGGCCATTCGTTGGTCCGGGACGGACTATCTGCGGTAATCGCCGTGTCCCATGTCTCCGCCGCGGCCGCCGCCGCCCATTCCCATGCCGAGGCCGATACCCACGCCGATGCCGATGCCTTGCATGATGGCGCCGGGCGGGGGACCGCTCTCCTGTGGCGGCGGGCGGCGATCGACCACGACCTGCTCGGTCGGCTTGCGCTTGGGCGTGTCGACCACCTTCCGCTTCGGCGGCGTGTCGTCCACGCGCTTGTTGATCGGCAGCACTTTTGGGTTGACCGGGCTCGCCGGCGTCGACGGGCTCGAGCACGGGCAGGTCGGTGCCATAGCCACATTGATCGGCGCCGCGACCGCGGCCGCGATGCTGCGGTTCTGCACGCGGAGCAGCATCCGGCGCGCGGTGATTGCGAGATCGCTATTGCCGTAGCTTGCCAAAAACGCCTCGAACGAGGCGCGGGTGTTGACCGCATTGGCTTCGCTCCAGGCCTGCATCATGCGCCGGCGCTCCAGCATCGAGCGCACGCGCGGGGCTTGGCTTGCCCGCGCGAACAGCTCGACATAGGCCTGATAGGCCGGGATGGTGTCGTCGGCGATCACGAGATCATAGGCGGCCTTGGGCTCGCGGCCACGCAGTTCCTTGCGCCAGTCATCGACGCTGCGCGTGCCGCTGGCGAGCGCGAATGACGATGCGCCGGCCGGTTGCTGGCCGCCGGAATCGCCGAAGAAGCGGAAGTCCGCCGTCAGCGACGAGCTCTCCCAGGGAATCTGCCGTCCGTCGGTCGATTGCGCGACGGCGACGCGGATGCGCTTGAACACCTCTTCGATCGGCAGATTCGGCTGCTTGGCGACGGACAGCACCGCCGTGGTGTAGGGGCTGTCGACGCCAGAGCCGTCTTCGGCCTCCGCGCCGGGCGAGGTCGAGTAGGAGATGAAGGTGCCGGGCGCGCCGGCCTTGGTGTCGACGATCGCAAGCCCGTGGCCGGCGCCGCTCAGCGCCGGGAACGGATTGTTGCGGCAGGCATCGAGCATGAAGATGCGCGACCGTGTCGGCAGCGCGCCGAGCGTGTTGAGGAGGTCGTTCAGCCGCACGCCCTGCACGGGAATGTCGGTTTCGCGCTTCGGATCGAGATCGACCGGCACGAGATAGTTCTCGCCGTCGATCTGCAAGCCGTGGCCGGCATAAAACACCAGCGCCACCGTGTCGGCACCGGCGGCGCTGACCTTGCTGGCAAAATCGGAGATCGCCTGGCGCATCTCGTTCTGCGCAAGGTTCGGTGCCGTCGTGACGTTGAAGCCGGCGCTGCCGAGCAGCTCCGTTATGCCCTCGGCGTCGTTGGCGGCGTTGGGCAATTCAGGGACCGCGCGATAGGCTGATTGTCCGATCACGAGCGCGAGGCGCGCTTCGGCATGGGCATCTGGTGTGAAGAGTTGCGTGAGAGCGAGCAGGCTGGACGCAAGGAACAAATTGCAAAGGACTGGACGGCGCATGGTGTCACCTCCATCAGCAATGCGCGTGAGGGATGACAGCTTTTCTAGGCGCCGGCGATGTTCCCGTCTGTGCGCTGGCTCACATTTAACGATGGGGCAGCACACCTGCCGGAGCTTGCGCCGTCAGAACAGCCCGCGGTCCCAGGGCGGCTCCGGCGCAAAGCGCATCGCGAGAAAGTCGATGAAGGCGCGGACCTTGGCCGGCGGCCGGCGGTCGGGCAGGTACACCGCATGCACCGCCGAGGACTGGATCTCCGGCTGGTCGAGCGGCAGCGCGACCAGCGTTCCCGCGCGCAAATCGTCGGCGATGATGAAGGTCGGCTGCCGTGCCAGGCCCTGGCCGGCCAGCGTCGCGGCGCGCAGCACGTCGCCATTGTTGGCGCGCAGATTGCCCTTCACCTGGACGCGGATTTCGCCCTCGGTGCCGAACAGCCACTCTTCCGCGCTCGCCTGCTGTGAGAGCGTGTAGCCGAGGCAATTATGCGCGGAGAGGTCGGCGACGGTGCGCGGCGTTCCGTGTGCGGCGAGATAGGCGGGCGCGGCGCAGACCACCAGCCGGTTCGGCGCCAGCCGCCGCGCCACCATGCTGGAGTCACGCAGCTTGCCGATGCGGATCGCCAGATCCCAGCCCTCCTCGGCGAGATCGACCAGCCGGTCATTGAGGCCGAGCTCGGTGGTGACCTTCGGATAGCGCGCGGCAAACTCCGCGAGCAGCGGCGAGATCTGCCGCGTGCCGAACACGACCGGCACGTTGACCCGGAGCAGCCCGCGTGGCTCGACGCGCTCGGCGGCGACCGCAGCGTCGGCCGCCTCCATGTCGGCGAGGATGCGTTCGGAGGATTCCAGATAGCTGCGGCCGGCCTCGGTGATCGACAGCTGCCGCGTGGTGCGGTGGAACAGTTTGATGCCGAGCCGCGATTCGAGCGAGGCGACATGCTTGGTCACCATGGTTTGCGACAGGCCCATCGACCGTGCGGCCCCTGACAGGCTGCCGATGGCGGCGACCTTGGCAAAAACTTCCAGGCTGGTGAGCCGGTCGAGCATGGTATTTCACTCCATGGGTGTGAAGTGTTTTTCCAAAATACCGGATTATCATTCAATAGAGAATAGATCATACGGCGCCAAACCATTGGAGACAGCCATGATCGATTCCCGTACCGCCCCGTACGCCGCGCTGGTGCTGCGCGTAGCGCTGGGCGTGCTTTTCCTCGCCCATTCCAGCCTGAAACTGTTCGTCTTCACCCCCGCCGGCACGGCAAAATTCTTCGGGAGCATCGGCCTGCCTGGCGAGCTCGCCTACCTCGTCATCGCCGTCGAGGTTTTGAGCGGCATCGCGCTGATCCTCGGCGTCTGGACCCGCTACGCGGCGCTGGCCGGCATCCCGATCCTGCTCGGGGCCATCTTCACCGTGCACGGCGCGTCCGGCTTCTTCTTCTCGAACCCGAAGGGCGGCTGGGAATTTCCTGCGTTCTGGGCGATCGCGCTGCTTGCGCAGGCGCTGCTCGGCGACGGCGCCTACGCGCTGCGTCCCTCGCGCAGTTCGGACGCACTCGGCGGACAATTGAGCGGCGCGGCTTCGCACTGATCACCGCGCCACAAGTTGGCCGACATCAACAGGCTGCGGAACTCCGCAGCCTGTCTTGCGTCTGAAGCCCCGCGTTGCAGGGCCGCAGTCAAACCATGCGATCGATATAGCTTCGGCATTGATCCATACCCGAATTGGATCGATCCGCGCTCGCTCCGCGCCACCGGCGATCCACCGCATCGTCGCCATGCGCGCTGACGAAAACCATCGGAAAACATAGGCATTTCTCGCGGTCGTCGCGGCTTCCTGCGTTGCCGTGACGGCAGCCATGCGGCGCGGCTGCGACCCTTGCCTGCTTCTTCGCTTTCGCCCTAGAGTTTGCACAACAACGCCGCGACAACGTTCGCGGTCACAACAAGAAGCACTTGGGGAGAGAAGCACATGAAAATCGTGCCTGTAAGCCGCCGTGCCTTCATCCGATCGTCGACGGCCATCGCCGCCGGGTTCATCGCCTCTCCCGCCATCATCGGCCGCGCCGAGGCGGCGACCATGAAGCTGAAATGCTCCTCGTCGCTGCCCAACGATCCCAAATTCGCCAACGGCCGCGTCTACTACGACAATCTGGTCAAGAGCCTGAAAGCGAACGGCCTCGGTGAGCAGGTCGAGGTCGCCTTCTTCCCGGACAACCAGCTCGGTCAGGAAATCGACGTCATCAACTCGGTCAAGCTCGGCGTCATCGACCTCATGGTGTCGGGCTCGTCGATCTCGGCCAATCTGGTGCCGCTGGTCGGCACCTTCGACCTCGGCTTTCTGTTCTCGAGTTTCCCGCAGCAGACCAAGGCATTTGAGGCCGGCGCCGCCAAGCCGATCGAGGACGCGCTGCTCAAGGGCGCCAACATCCGCATCATCGCCTGGGCCTATAATTTCGGCTCGCGCAGCGTGCTGGCGAAGAAGCCGGTGAAGACGCCGGAGGATCTCGCCGGTCTCAAGATCCGGACGCTGCCCAATCCCGTCATCACGGAGTGTCTGCGCCTGATGGGTGCGGCCGCGACGCCGCTGGCCTTTGGCGAAATCTACACGGCGTTGCAGGCCGGCGTGCTCGATGGCCTGGAGCACGATCCGCCGACCATCCTCGCCAGCAAGTTCTTCGAAACCTCAAAATTCTATGGGCTGACGCAGCACAATTTCTCGCCGCTCGCGATCTACTTCAGCGACATGACGTTCAACCGCATGGATCCGAAGCTGCGCGAGGGGTTTCTCGACGCCGCGAAGAAGGCCGCGGCCGACACGCGTGCCCATGGGCTCGCGGTCGAGAAGGACGCGCTGGCGGCCTTGACCGAGAAGGGCGTGACGGTGGCCGCATGCGACCGCGAGGCCTTCATCAAGCGCGTGGCGCCGCAGGCCGAGAACTTTGTCAAGGCGCGGCCTGAGGCGAAGCCCGTCATCGACATGATCCGCGCGACCCAGGCCTGAGGTTTGACATGACAGGCGCGGCGTCCCTTCCGGGCGGCCGGCACGGGAGCATCATTCTTCTGCTTCGCTTGAGCGACGCGATCGCGGCCATTCTGCTGGCCGCCGATCTCGTCGTGGTCTGCGTGTCCGTGCTGCTGCGGTTCCTCTTCAATGCGCCGGTCGAATGGTCGGACGACGTCGCGCGCGGGCTGATGGTCGGATCGGCCTTCTTCGGCGCAGCGAGCGCACTGGCGCGCGGCGAGAATGTCGGCGTGTCCTTTTTCCGCGACATGCTATCGGCGAGATTGCAGGCCGTGGTCGACGCGACGAGCGCGCTGCTCGTGGTGCTGATCTCGTTCTATGTCGCCTTCAACGCCCTCAAGCTGGGTGCGCTGACGGCCGGCCAGACCACCGGATCGGGGCTGCCGCTGGAATTGACCTTCTACCCGATGGGCGTCGGTGCGCTCTTCATGACGGTGTTCGCGCTCGATCATTTCCGCAGCCGGCCACTCCTGAACATGATCAAGGGCGTCGTTGCGATCGCCGCCGTGACCGGCATCTACCTCGCCTGGGACTATCTGCTGCCATCATCGATGCCATCATCGGGCACGCTGATGTTCATCGGCTTCTTCGTCACGCTGTTCGGCGGCCTGCCGATCGGCTTTGCGCTCGCACTCGCCGCGCTGATCTTCATCTGGGTGGAGGGCGCGTTTCCCGGCGTGATCTTCGCGCAGCAGATGGCGCGTGGCATCGACAATTTCGTGCTGCTCGCGATTCCCTTCTTCATTCTCGTCGGCTACCTCATGGAAGCCAACGGCATGTCGGTGCGCCTGATCGAGCTGCTGCAGCGCGCGGTGGGGCGCATGCGCGGCGGATTGAACGTGGTGATGGTCGCCTCGATGGTGCTGTTCTCGGGCATCTCGGGCTCCAAGATGGCTGACGTTGCGGCCGTCGGCTCGGTGCTGATCCCGGCAGCGCGCCGTTCGAAGCAGAATCCCGGCGGCGCGGTGGCGCTGCTCGCGGCGTCCGCGGTGATGGCGGAAACGATCCCGCCCTGCATCAACCTCATCATCCTCGGCTTTGTCGCGAACCTGTCGATCGGTGGCCTGTTCATCGCGGGGCTCTTACCCTCGGCGCTGATGGCCCTGGTCCTGATCGCGGTGTCCATCATCTTCGGAAGGCGACCGGCGTCGGCGGAAGAGACCGAGCCGCGAGTCCCGGTCTCCGGCCTGTGGAGCGGGGCGATCGCGGCGTTCGGCCTGATCTTCATGATCTTCTTCGGCTTCAAGACCGGCTTTGCCACCGCGACCGAGATCTCGGCCTTCGCGGCCGCCTATGCGATCTTCGTCGGTAGCCTCGTGTTCCGCGAGCTCAGCCTGAAATCGGCCACGCATAGTTTCGTGCAGGCCGCGACCAGGGCGGGGCTCGTGCTGTTCATCGTCGCCGCGGCGCAGTCGCTCGCCTTCACGTTGACCTTGCAGCAGGTGCCGCATGCGGTCGGCGATTTCATGCTGGCGCTGTCGAAGACCTCCGGTGTCTGGCTGTTCATGCTGCTCGCCATCGTCGTGCTGATCGTGATGGGGTCGGTGCTGGAGGGCGCGGCGGCGCTGATCATTTTCGGACCGCTCTTGATGCCGGTCGCGGTGCAGCTCGGCATCGATCCCCTGCATTTCGGCGTGGTGCTGGTCATCGCGATGGGTGTCGGGCTCTTTGCTCCACCCCTTGGATTAGGCCTCTACGGCGCCTGCCTGATCGGCAATGTGCCGATCGAGCAGACGGTGAAGCCGATCATGGGCTATCTTGGCCTCTTGATGCTCTGCCTGCTTGTGATCGCCTTCGTGCCGGCGATCTCGACCGCGCTGCCGCGCGCGTTCGGCTATTAACGGATGGCTTCGCCATGAAAGTCCTGCTCGCCCACACACCCGAGATGCGGCGCAACTATTATGGCGAACGCAGCCTGAAGGGTCTTCAGGCCGCCGCCGAGGTGATCCTGCACCAGGGCGACGCGCCGCTCGATGCCGCCGGCCTCATCGCCGCCGCTGGTGATGCCGACATTATCGTCGCCGACCGCATGACGGAGGGACGCGGCGAGATCTTTGCGCAACTACCAAAACTGCGTGCCTTCGTGCGCTGCGCCGTCGACATCCGCAACGTCGATGTCGAGGCGGCGTCGCAAGCCGGCGTGCTGGTGACGCGCGCCGGTCCGGGCTTCGTGCAGGCCGTGGCCGAGCTCGCGCTCGGCTTCATGGTCGATTTGTCGCGCGGCGTGTCGCGGACCACGGCGGATTATCACGCCGGCCGCACGCCGGAGGCGCGGATGGGACGGCAGCTTGCCGGCAGCCGGATCGGCATTATCGGTTTTGGCAGCATCGGGCGCCACCTTGCCGAGATCGCAAAAGTGCTGCGCATGGAGATTCTTGTTTCGGATCCCTTCGTGACAACAGACGATCCCGCGGTCCGGCAGGTCGCGCTCGACGAACTGCTCGCGGCATCCGACTACGTCGTCTGCCTCGCGATCGCCAACGCGCAGACGGAAAACCTGATCGGGCAGGCGGCGCTGGCGCGGATGCAGCGGCACGCGTTCTTCATCAACCTCTCGCGCGGAAATCTCGTCGACGAGGCCGCGCTTGCCGCGGCCCTGCGCGAGAACCGCATCGCCGGTGCCGCGATGGATGTCGGCCGTGCGCCGGACCAGATGCCGTCGCCGGAGCTGGCAAATCTTCACAATGTCATCGCCACGCCGCATGTCGGCGGGCTGACGCCGCAGGCGATCGAGTACCAGTCGCTGGAGACGGTGCGTCAGGTCGAGGCGATCATCAGGGGTGAGGCCCCGCAAGGCGCCGTCAACGCCGATCGCTGGACGCGGCGGCCCTGAATTAGGGCGTGAATTCATTAGCACGCAGCGAAACTGGAATTGATGCGAGTTTGACTTACGCCAGATAGTAGGCGGCGAGTGATCCGAAGCGGACATGATCCAATTCTGGCGACTTCGGCTTTTGATCCTTCGCAAGGCCAGCTCAATCACCTCCGGACAGGAGACGAAATCAGCGCCTATGCAACGCCGCACTGGACTGCGGCAGGGGTTCCATTGATTTGGATCAACGTGAACCACTGCAGTCAATGAGGGTGGTGAGCGTCCAAGGCGTGGGTGGGAGGACGCGGATGGTTTTGCCTCGGACCGTGAGGTTTGCGTCGCTAATTCTTTGGCTTTCTGTGCTCGCGCCGATAGCTCTGGCGCAAGATAAGCAGGCGCCCAATGTTGCGCCGCCAAACCAATCGACCCCGGAAGCTTCACCGGCCCAGCCGGCTCCGCCTCCTGCAGTTCCGCCAGCGCCGGCCGCGACTCCTCAGCCGACGCCCGCCGCAAAGCTGCTCAAGCCCGAAGAGCTCGAAGCTCTGGTGGCGCCTATTGCGCTCTATCCAGACAACCTGCTCTCCCTGGTCCTGATGGCTTCGACCTATCCGGTCGACGTGGTGCAGGGCGATCGCTGGGCAAAGGAAAACAGGAAGCTGAAAGGCGAACGGCTGAAGGCTGCGGTTGATAAGCAATCCTTTGACGACAGCGTGAAGTCGCTGGTCGCTACGCCAGACGTCCTTGCAATGATGAGTTCGAAGCTCGATTGGACCGTGAAGCTGGGCGAAGCGGTACTGGCGCAGCAGGCGGACGTCATGGACGCCATTCAGCGCTTGCGTGCGAAAGCGGATGCCAACAACAAGCTGACCTCGACCAAGCAGCAGACGGTCACAAAGTCCGAGGAGGGCGGCAGAACGATTATCGCGATCGAACCGACCGATCCGGATATGCTCTATGTCCCGTACTACGATCCCGCCGTGATGTATGGCGCGTGGCCGTATGCGGACTATCCGCCTTATTATTGGGGATACCCGGACTACATCCCCGGCGGGCTGATCGCGGCCGGACTAGCGTTCGGCGCAGGCTGGGCTCTCAGCAACTGGGGCTCGAGCGGAAGTTGGTGGGGCGGCGGCGTCAACTGGGGCAGGGCCGGCATCATCGCCAATCGGCCACGCGTGAATCCGCTCGGCGGCAACAACTGGCAACACCGGCCAAACGCGCCAGGAGCAGGTTTGCGGCCCGGTGGCGGACAGCGGCCAAGCATAGGGCAACTTCCTGCTGGTGGCAGACCCGGAGCAGTGGGGCCCGGTGGTCGTCGACCGAGCGCAGGGCAACTTCCCGCCCGTGGCAGACCCGGCGCAGGACAACGGCCTGGCGGTGGCAGGCCAATCGCAGGACAACGCCCGTCGGGTGGCCGCGTCGCGCAGCGACCTTCCTATGGACGGGGTGGGCTGGCGAGGCAGGGCCGAGTGGGCAACCGAGCGAACATCGGACGCGCCGGCTTCCATGGCGGCGGTGGTCGGGCCTTTCGCGGCGGTGGCGGCGGTGGTCGAGCCTTCCGCGGTGGCGGCGGCGGCTTCCGCGGTGGCGGTGGTGGGCGCGGCGGTGGCGGTCGTGGTGGCGGACGGCGATCCGACATCATGGTCAAACACGACGTCGTGCTGCTCGGCCATCTCTCAAACGGCCTTGGTTACTATCGCTTTAGTTACAACGGCAGCGATCGTGCTTATGTCGGCGTCATCGCACAGGAAGTGCAGCAGGTGATGCCGCAAGCGGTAGTTCGCGACCGCGACGGGTACTTGCGCGTCTACTACGAAAAGCTAGGAGTTAAGTTTCAGAGTTACGAACATTGGCTTTCCTCGGGCGCGCGGCAGCCAGGCGCAGTCCCTATTTCACGGTGATGTTCGCTCTCAATGCGAGCGGCGGGCCGTCGCATCGAAGTCAGGTCGTCCCTTCGAATGCCAATAGACCAGAGGAAGTTGAGAGCGCAGTGCGAGCGCTGGCGACCAAACGTGTGGACGTCGTGATCGTGCAGCGATGTCCGCCTCTGGCCATCGGGTCATTTCGCTGCGTTTCAGAATTTGGTCGCTATTGCGGCATAGCGGACTCGGGCAAGCCGTCCCCCCGGCAGATTTATGGGTTCACGGTCTAGAGCCGGTCGACCGCCCTAAACGTCCCGTCCTTCTGGATGACGGTCATGAATACCTTCGGCGGCGTGTCGATCATGCGGGTGCCTGTCGTCACGAGAGTGCCGCTGATGTCGAAGCGGCCGACCTCGTTGATGAGGCGCAACAGGCCTGCGCGCGTCGGGTTCGGTCCTGCCTTCTCCAGCGCGGCGGCGGCGAGGCGAGCGGCGAGGTAGCCCTCCAGCGACACGAAGTCCGGCGTCAGCGTCGGGTCAAAGGCCTTCTGCGCCGCCTGGTAGTCGGCGACGAGCCGGATCGATGCGTCCCACGGAAACGGCACGACCTGCGAGACCACGACGCCGTCGCCGTCGGGGCCGAGCTCCTGGGCCAGCGCATTAGCGCCGACGAACGAGATGTTGACGAAGGTCGGATGCAAGCCGCTGCGGCGCGCGAGCTTGATGAACTCCGCGCAGGGACCGTAGGTCCCGACCATGACGATGGCTTCGGGCTCGACGCGTCGCAGCATCCGCCAGGCCGAGGCGACCGCCCGCGTGTTGCGCTCGAACGTACCTTCCGCTGCGAGCTCGAGGCCGCGCTTGGCGAGCGCGCGCTTGACGCCGGCAAGCCCGTCGCGGCCGAAGGAATCGTCCTGGTAGAAGATGCCGATCCGGGTGTAGCGGCGGTCTTCGGTAAGGTGCTTGATCCAGGCCTCGGCTTCCGCGCTGTAGCTTGCGCGGATGTTGACGACGTTGGACAGCTCGGGGTCGCGCAAGAATTCGGCGCCGGTGAACGGGCCGATGAAGGGAACGTTATGCGCGCTCGTGATCGGGATCGTCGCCATCGCGGTCGGCGTTCCCACCGCGCCGATCAGCGCGAACACCTTGTCGTGGTCGATCAGGCGCAACGTCTGCGCCACCGAGCGGTCGGGATCGTAGCCGTCGTCGCGGCTGATCAGCCGAAGCTTGCGGCCGTGGACCCCGCCCTTGGCGTTGATCTCGGTGAAGGCGGCAACGATGCCTTGCCGCATGCGCTGGCCGAGCGCGGAGGAGGGGCCTTCGAGGGCTGCGGCCTGGCCGAACAGAATCCCGTCCGCGCTGATACCGACTTCGTCGTCGCTCCTTGCAGCGACTGCAGCTACGGCCGTCAGCGCGATGGCCAGGACGATGCGTGTCGCGAGTCGGGATCGTGTCATGACGGCGCTGATGCGGGATGAGGCAAATGCCTCCACGAACAATAGTTCGGCGGGCTGAAGATGTCGCTAATCTCTTGGATGCAGGAGGCCCGTATTACTCCGGGGAAAAGCAACAGATTGTACAGATGGCGCGGCGGATCGCAGCCTAATCGTTAACTAAGCCGCGCAATGCAGCGAAGTCGGGCTGCAAAATTGGGCAGTTCTTAACCGCAAGGCTTGTCCGATCGCTCACGTCACGGTGCGGCCAGAGATCTGCTCCGCGACACGAGGGAGACGACGACCAAGATGGACGATCGCGATCAGAATGATCAGGATCGAAAGCGCATGATCGGACGGTGGCGCGTGGCGCCCTTGCTCCGGCTGTACCGTCCTGCGCTCGTCGCTGCCGGCATCGGCATTCTGCTGTCGCTCGCCGCGGCATTCGCCGTCGCCCAATGGGAGGACCGCGTCAACAAGGTCGAGTTCGAAAGCGCCGCCGATACCGAAGCCATCGTCATGCAGAACGGCATGAACGAATATATCTCGCGGCTGATGGCGCTGCGCACGCTGTTCGAGTCGGTCAACGAGGAAATCACCCGCAGCGAGTTCGAGACGTTCAGCGGCCGCCTGTTCGAACATCACCCGGGCATGCTGCGCATCGCCTGGCTGCCGCGGGTCAACCGCAAGGAGCGCGCCGAATATGAGGCCGCGGCGATCGCCGACGGCATCTCCGGCTATCGGATCAAGTCGCTGCAGAGCGACGGCGGTTTCGCGACCGCGCCGCAGCGCGAGGAGCATTTTCCGATCTTCTATTCCACGCAGCCGAAGACCTCGCCCGTCTACGGCATGGACTATGCGAGCATCCCGGACCGCTGGCCCGCGATCGAGCGCGCCCGCGACAACGACCGGATCGCCGCGCTGACTGCGCGTCTCTACGAGCCGAGGGTAGGCGGCGAATTGCCGAACGCGATGGTGATCGTCCCCGTTTACGCCAAGGGGACGTCGCGCGAAACGGTCGCCGACCGGCGGCGCAATCTCGCCGGCGTCATCGTCGGCATATTCGATCTGCCGCTGCTGTTGCAGGCGATCCGGGCGACGACGGCCGCGAGCCCCGCGATCAGCGTCAACGTCTATCCGCCGTTCACGGGACGGATCGTCAGCCTGGAGCAATCGCTTCCGGATTTCTCGTCATCTCAAAGCGCGCCGCAGTCGATGCGCGACGTCGCGCAAGGCAGGCATTGGTCGGGAAGCCTGCGGATCGGGGATACCGATTGGCAGGTCCGCGCCGTGCCTGCGGCCGGCGGCCCGCTGGTCACGGCCTACGATCGTGCGCTCACGGTGCTGGCCGTGGGCCTGCTTCTGACCGGATTCCTTACCGCCTATCTGGTGCTGGCAAGCCGCAACTCGCGACGGCTGTCGTTGGCGAACCGGCGCGTGCTCGAACTCGCCCAGACCGACATCCTGACCGGGCTGCCGAACCGTGCGTTCTTTCTCGGGCGTCTGGACGAGATCAATCGCGAGATGCGCGAGGGCGGAATGACCTTCGCGATCCTGATGCTCGACCTCGATCGCTTCAAGAACGTCAACGACTCGCTCGGCCATGGCGCGGGCGACCTGCTGCTGCGCCAGGTGGCGCAACGCCTGAAGGCCGCCTTGCGCGAGCACGACGTGCTGGCGCGGCTCGGCGGCGACGAATTTGCGATCATCCAGGAGGGCTGCGACGATCAAAGGGTCTGCTCGGTCGAGCTGGCGAGCCGCATCGCCAAGCTCGTGGCCGAGCCGTTCTTCCTGCCGGGACATCGCCTGGAGATCGGCACCAGCATCGGGATCGCGATCGCGCCGCAGCACGGCGACGATCAGGAAGAGCTTTTGAAGAAGGCCGACCTCGCGCTCTACCGCTCGAAATCCGCGGGGCGCAACTGCTTCACGATCTACGACGAGGCGATGTCGGCCGAGCTCGAGGCGCGCAACACGCTCGAAGGCGATCTTCGCGACGCCATCGCGCGCTGCCAGCTCGAGGTGCACTATCAGCCGTTCTTCGACGTCACCAGCACAGAGCGGCGTGGCTTCGAAGCGCTGGTGCGCTGGCGGCATCCGGCGCGCGGCCTGATTCGGCCCGACCAGTTCATCCCGCTCGCGGAAGAGACCGGGCTGATCGTGCCGCTCGGCGAATGGGTGTTGCGTCGCGCCTGCGAGGACGCCGCCGCCTGGCCGTCCGGGGAGCGCGTTGCCGTCAATCTGTCGCCGGTGCAGTTCAAGGAGGCGGAGCTGTTCGACGTGATCTGCGCGGCGCTGGAAGATTCCGGCCTGCCGCCGGAGCGGCTGGAGATCGAGATCACCGAGTCCGTCCTGCTGGAGCGCGGTGTCGAGAACCTCGCCTTTATGGAGCGGCTCAAGAGCATCGGCGTCGAGCTTGCGCTCGACGATTTCGGCACCGGTTATTCGTCGCTGAGCTATCTGACCGCGTTTCCGTTCGACAGGATCAAGATCGACAAGTCGTTCATCCGCAGCCTGACGCTTCGTCCGCACTCCGCAGCCATCATCTCCTCGATCGTCACGCTGGCGCGCGGCCTCGACATGTCCGTTACCGCCGAAGGCGTCGAGACCCAGGAGCAGTTCGATCGCCTCAAGACGCTCGGCGTGAATTTTGCGCAAGGCTATCTGCTCGGCCGCCCGCAGCCGATCGCGCAGATCGGGCCGGAAATGGCGGCTGTCCGCGCGCGCCTCGACGCCGCCTGAGACGATTGCCCGCGTTTTCGCCCCCTGCGCGGCCGGCGAGGGCCGTCTTTCGTTTTGCTCCTACTGAGGTTACCTTCTGGGTCGGAAAACCGGCTGTACCTGGAAAGGTGTGCTGATGTTGTGCCCGGCGTGTCAGACGGAGACGTTGCCAGACGACAGGGTATGCAGGTCCTGCGGCATCAGTTTTGCCCTGGTCTGCCCAAATTGCCGGCACCCCAATCTCGATGCGGCGCGCTTTTGCGGCGCTTGCGGCGAACGGCTCCATCAGCCGGCACCGGTCGGTGAGCGGAAGGTCGTCACCGTCCTGTTCGCCGACATCGTCGGCTCGACCGAAATGATCGGCGCCGGCGATCCTGAACTGGCACTCGATCGTCTGCCGCCCGCGCTCGCCCGCATGGGCGAGGCCATTCAGCAATATCAGGGCACGATCACGCGCAGCATGGGCGATGCGCTGCTGGCGATCTTCGGCATGCCGCAAGCGCAGGAGGATCATGCCTTGCGGGCCTGCCAGGCCGCGCTCGCCATGATTCAGTCGTCGCATGCGAACGGCATCACGCTGCGCGTGGGCATTCATGCCGGCGAGATCGTCGCGGGCCTTCCGGACAAATTCACCAAGGAGCAGAGCGTCTATGGTCCCGCCGTGCACCTGGCGAGCCGCCTCGAGCACATGGCCCAGCCCGGTGAAATCTGCATCACTGAATCGACCTTTCGGCTGGTTCACGCCGCCTGCGAGGCGCGGTCGCTGGGGCATCAGGACGTCAAGGGTTTCCCGCGCCCGATCGTCGTCTATCGATTGCTTGGTTTGAAGCACGCCGGCGCGGCCTTCCCGGAAGCGCTTGCGGGCATGTATCGCGGGAGGGAGAAGGAGCTTGCCGTCCTTCACGAGGCGTTCGCCGGGGCCGAGCGCGGAGCGGGCAAGGCGATCGGCATTTGCGCGGCGCCTGGCTTGGGAAAAAGCCGGCTGTGCTTCGAGTTCGCCAAGGCCGCCAGGAATCGGCTGGTCCCCGTGCTGGAGGCGAGAGCGTCGCCATACGATCATTCCGGCCCACTGCAACCGCTCGTGGAGTTCTTCCGCAGCTTCTTCAGGATCACCTCGACCGACGATACTGAGACGGCACGCGCCAAGATTGCGTCCAGGATCGAGACTGCAGTGCCGCATCTGATGGATGACGTGCCGCTGCTGTGCGATTTTCTCGGCATCAGCAGCGGCAAATCTTCGCTCGACCCGAAGGCCAGGCGTGGTCGTCTCGTCAATCTGGTCTGCAGCCTCGTCAGGGACGGAACCCGCACGCCGTCGGTGATCGTCATCGAGGACATTCACTGGCTGGATGAAGCCAGCATCGAATTCGTATCGGCGCTCGTCGACGTGGTGGCCCAGAGCCGCGTCGCGCTGATCCTGACCTACCGCCCGACCTATCAGGCGCCGTGGCAGGAAGGACCGAACTTTCACGAGATCCGCCTCGACGAGCTCAGCGACGGCGACGTGGCCTCGCTCGCGGTCGATCTGATGGGCGATCACCCGTCGACCCGCGCGGTCCGCCAGCGCATCATCGAGCGAAGCGGAGGCAATCCTTTCTTTGCCGAGGAGCTGATCCGGTCCCTGGTCGACAGCGGCGAACTCGGCGGCCATGCCGGTCACTACGAGGCGGCGCAGGAGCCGTCGATGGAGATGCTGCCCCCGACGGTCCAATCCGTAATCGCGGCGCGTATCGACCGTCTCTTGCCCCGTGACAAGGAGGTGCTTCAGGTCGGTGCGACGATCGGGCGGGAATTCCCGTTGGCCGTGCTGGCCGAAGTGACCACCGCAGCGGCGGACGATCTCGCCCCGATTCTCGACCGGCTGTCGCAGCTCGAGCTGGTGCAGCCGGGCGACGACCAAAGCGCGCCTGACAGGTTCGCGTTTCGGCATCCCCTGATCCAGGAGGTCGCCTACGCCACGCAACTGCGTTCACGCCGCGTCGAGCTTCACGCCGCCGTGGCCAAGGCGCTCGAGAGCTTCCATCACAGCCAGCTCAGCGAATATGCCGATCTGATCTCCTATCATTTCGAGGCGGCCCGGGACTTTCTCCCGGCGGCGACGTATGCAGCGCGCGCCGCAGCGTGGATCGGCACGCTCCACTCGATGGTCGCGCTCAAGTCCTGGAAGAGGGTTCGACTGCTGCTGCAGGCCGTGCCGCGCTCCGCCGAAACCGACAGGCTGCGCGTGCGGGCTTCGGGGCAGATCGTCGGCATGGGCTGGCGCGAAGGGACCAGTGCCGAGGAGGTCTCGCCCTTTGCCAAGGAGGCGCTGGAGCTCGCGCGGGAGTCGAAGGACGCGGTCTCCGAGGTGCTGATCCTTGCCACCTACGGCCGGGTGCTGGCGTGCACGGGCTCGGCGGATGATTACGTGAAGCAGGTCCTGCAGGCTATCGAACTGACCAGTGCGCGCGACCCAAGCCTCAACACCATGCTTCAGGTCTTCCTCTGCCAGGCCTACGGCTACGCCGGAAAGCTGCGCGAAGCATTGCAGGCGAGCGATACCGCACTCGCCCACATCATGAACATCTTGCCCGCGCACGAGGCGCTGATCGGCTTCAACGTCAAGCGCTGGGTCGAGAGCCTGCGCGCCCGGGTGCTGGTGCGCATGGGCGACTTCGCCGCGGCGCGACAAAGCATCGCGGACCTGATCGCGACCGAAAGCGAGTTTCCGGACCCTGCCGTTCAGTTCATCCCGCATCTCGCCGGCGTCGAGCTCGCCTGGCTCTTAGGTGATGCCGAGGAGGCCGAATTCCACAGCCGGTACATCGAGAAGGTCGGCGCGGCGAGCGGGTTGCCCTACCTCGCGGTCTACGGCGCGGCTTGCGCTGCGCTGGCGCTTTCGCTGGCCGGCGATCATGTCGGTGCCATCCAGCGGCTCGAGGCGACGGTTCGTCTGGCGCGAGAGGCCTATGCCGGCCTCGAATATGAAAGCGAGATGCTGACTTATCTTGCCGAGCTCTATCTCAGGAGCAACAGCCCTGCGGCCGCGGTGAGCGCGGCCGAAAGGAGTCTCGCTATCGCGGTCGAACGCAGCGCTCGCCTCGCGGAATGCCGTTCTCTCATCTTTCTGGGACAGGCGCTGGATGCAGGCCAGCTCCGGCATCCGCTGCATGACGCGGACGCGCTGTTCGCCCGCGCGCGGCGCCTCATCGACGAGACGGGCGCGAAGGCCTACGAACCGCTGCTTTCGGTGCAGCAGGTTTGCGCGGGCAGCGAGCGAGAAGCGTGAATTCGCGAAGGCCGTAATCGGTCAGCACTTCCACCTCGCAGCCGAGTTGCTTGCGGCAAAAGTCGATCCATGGCTGCGGCCTGGTGCGATAAAGCGCTTGCTCCGTCCGTCCCTTGTCGTGCGGCAGCATGAAGTTGGCGGCGAAGCCGACCCGGCTGTTGCGCTGCATGTCGGCCAAAATCGTCTCAACATAGCGCTTCCACTCCGGCACCGGCCGGCCAAGCCTGACGTTCAGGGTGCCGCTGGTCAGAACGTAATCGGAAACCTGCGAGCAGCGCGAGCCGATCGCGAATGTGGTGTCCGGGCGCTTGCTCCAGCGTTTCTGCGCTGCCGCGACCATGGCCGGCGAGATGTCGATGCCGCGATATCTGACGGGGCAATCGGCGTGCCGCATGGCCAGGAATTCCAGCAGGGCGCCATAGCCGCAGCCGAAATCGGTCAGGCTGAACGGTTTTGTGAAGTCGCACAGCCTCAGGAGCTGTACGAAACGCAGATATTGCGAGATCGCGTTCGGCCAGTCGACGCCGAGCGGCGTCGACCCGTAACGTTCGATCTTTCCTGAGTAATAGGAGCGAACCTGCGCGCGGATTGCGCGCATGACCTAGTACTTCTTCTTGCCCTTGGGCTTCACGGTCGGAACGCTGATGGTCAGGTAGTTCGTGCTGGAAAAGATGAAAGCCTGATCGCGCGACACCACCAGGACCTGTCCCTTCGGCTTTTCACCCGGATGCCATGTGAAATAGACCGGCAGCGGGGACTTGCTTTCGAGGTTTCCCTTCAGCGAGACGATGATCTGATCGTGCCCGGTGTATTTGGTCTGCTGGCCGTCCACCTGAGCGCCGGTCTTCTTGAGCATTTCGAGATACTTCAGGAAGCCCTCCCGGTCCTTCTCGCCGACGGGGGCGATATTGAGCAGGGTGAACGCGCTTATGAGCGAATGCTCCAGAGAGAACAGTTTGAATTCCTTTTGAAACCCGGCCATCTCCTTGATGGCGTCGCCTACGGCAAATCTTGAATTGATCTGGTCCTGAACATGCGGAACGTATCCATCGGGAACGAATGCACCCATCACTCCACCTCCTGAAAATCCGGCACTGAAAGCGAGATGTTAGCCTGCTTGTTTGACTTCGACCAGATGCAAGTGGCGAAGGTGGAGGTTTTATCATTGGGGTTGTGCGGCGTGCCGACCGGCGGCCGCGTCGCTTTCGCGCTCGAGACACTGGCATGCGCGAAAAGCGCTTGACCCGGAGAGGTCAGGATGGTCCGAAGGATCGTCCAGGGATGTAACGAACATAATCATTCACAAGATGCGGCTTCCCTTCTTCTACGGCTGGGTCGTGGTCGCGGTGATCTTCGTCACCATGGCGATCGGGGTGAATGCACGCACCGCGTTCTCGCTGTTCTTTCCACCCATCATCGCCGAGTTCGGCTGGGAGCGTGGTCTCACCGCAGGCGCATTCTCGTTCGGCTTCGTGGTCTCAGGCGTTGTCAGCCCGCTGATCGGCCGGCTCATGGATCGCGCCGGCCCGCGCGCGGTGATGGAGGTCGGTGTCGCCTTGATGGCAGGTGGCCTGCTGCTGGCGCCGCTCACCAGCGCGCCCTGGCATCTCTACGTGACCATCGGCATCATGGTCGGCGCCGGCAGCGTCTGCCTCGGCTATTCCGGCCAGTCGCTGTTTCTGCCGAACTGGTTCATCCGCAAGCGCGGCTTTGCCATCGGCATCGCCTTCGCCGGCGTCGGCATCGGATCGGTGACGCTGCTGCCCTGGGTGCAGCATTTGATCGAGCACACCGGCTGGCGCACCGCCTGCACCGCGATGGGCCTGATGGTCCTGATCGTGCTCGCGCCGATCAATCTCTTTCTGCGCAAGCGCCCCGAGGACCTCGGCCTGCTGCCCGACGGCGATGCCGCGCCGTCGGCGACATCGGCAAAGCCCGTCTCCAACGTCGTCGATCCGGTCTGGGTCGCGACCGACTGGACGCTGCAGCGCGCGTTGCGCACGGCGCGCTTCTGGTGGATCGCGCTCGGCTATTTCTGCGGCCTGTACATCTGGTACGCGGTGCAGGTCCATCAGACCAAATTCCTGCTCGATATCGGCTTCAGCCCGAACGTCGCGGTATGGTCGCTCGGCGTCGTCAGCCTGCTCGGCATTCCCGGCCAGATCCTGCTCGGCCATGTCTCCGACAGGATCGGGCGCGAATGGGTGTGGGTGGCGAGCTGCGTCGGTTTTGTGATCTGCTTTGCGGCGCTGGTGGGGTTGAAATTCTGGCCGTCGCTGCTGCTGGTCTATGTGATGGTGTTTGCGCAAGGCGCGCTCGGCTACGGGCTCACCTCCGTCATGGGCCCCGTCGTGCTCGAGATCTTCCAGGGCAAGCACTATGGCAGCATTTTTGGCTCGATCATGCTGGCCGCACTTGCGGGCGGCGCGGCCGGGCCTTGGGTCACGGGCTTTCTGTTCGACCTGACCGGCGGCTACACGTTGCCTTTCGCCATTGCGATCGCCGTGTCCGGATTGTCGGCGCTGTCGATCTGGCAGGCCTCGCCGGGCAAGGTGCGTGCGGTCGCCGGCCGCCTGCCTAAGCTTCAGTCGGGAACCGGCACCGGTTAGAGCACGGTGCTGCGCTTAAGGTTCCAACTGCATTTACATACCTCGCCGGCTTCGCAGATTCTTAAGCATGTCGCGTCTTGGCGGGGCCTCGCCCGGTTGCAACGAACGTCTTGGACACCATCGCAGCGTTAGCCTCGGCGCCCTCATCGCAATCCTGCGACGCCAGGTCCAACCATGTCCGCCCACGATTGCGCTGCGATCGGAACTCCGGAACTTCTGCTGGCTGCATTCGAGCAGGCGGACGATGGCGTTGTGATCGTCGACGGCGCCCGCCGGATCGCCCATTTCAACGCCGGCGCCGAGCGGCTATGGAAGTGCGCGCGGGCCGACGTGCTCGGGCAGGATGCCTCTGTTCTCGGGCTCGACTGTTTTCGCGCCGATCGGTTTGCACCGTTCCGCGACGAGGTCAGCCTGACGCGGCCCGACGGCAGCCGGATCAGGGCGACCGTGTCGCTTTCATCCGTGGGATCGGAGCCGGGTCACCACGTGGCCTTCGTCCGCGACGTCACCGAGGACGCCGAGCGCCGCGTGCGGATCGGGCTTCTCAATGCGGTGTCCGATCAGACCAACCGCGCCGTCATCATCACCGATCCCGAGCTGAACATCCGCTACACCAACGCGTCGTTCAGCTCGATGTTCGGCTATTCCTGCGACGAGGCCCAGGAGCGGCGCGTGACCGACCTGCTGGCTGGTCGTCACACCAAAATCAAGGCACTCGCCAAGCTCAGGAAGCGCCTGATGGCGGGCGGCGAGAGCGGCGAAGCCGAGGTTCTTGTCTACAGCAAGGACGGCGACGAGATCTGGGTCTCCGCCCGCATCGACGCGTTCCGCGATCGCAAGGGCCGGGTCAAGCACATCTTCGCGCTGCTGGACGACATCACCGAGAGCAAGCAGTTGCGCTCGCTCCAGCAGTTGATCATGGGCTCGCTCGCCGACGAGGTGCCAATTGCGCAGATCGCGGACCGGCTGTGCCGCCGTGTCGAGCAGATCGCGCCCGACGTCGTCTGCTCGCTGCTGCATGTCGATGCCGGCGGGAAGATCCATCCGCTTGGCGGCCCGAGCCTGCCTGAGGACTATTCGCGGGCGCTCGACGGCGCCGTCATCGGACCCGATGTCGGCTCCTGCGGCTCGGCCGCCTATTACGGCAAGCCGGTGCTCGCGATCGATCTCGCCACCGATCCGCGCTGGCTGCCCTACAATGCGATGCCGCTCGCGATCGGCCTGCGCGCCTGCTGGTCGACGCCGGTCAAGGCCAAGGATGGCCGGGTCATCGCCACCTTCGCGTTCTACTACCGGGAGTCCCGCGCGCCGAGCCGCTGGCACCGGCGCATCGTCGATGCCTGCGTCAGTCTCGCGGCGCTTGCCATCGAGCGCAAGGAGGCGCGCGCCGAGATCGCGCGGCTGGCCTATCACGACATCCTCACCGGCCTGCCGAACCGCGCGCAGCTCCGGCACCTGATCATGTCGGCGATCGATTCCTGCCAGGCCGGCAGCCACATCGCGCTGGCCTTCCTCGACCTCGATCATTTCAAGGACGTCAACGACACGCTGGGACATGCGGCCGGCGACGAGCTTCTTGTGCTGCTGGCGCAGCGGCTGCGGGCGCAGCTTCGCCCCTGCGACATGCTGGGCCGGCTCGGCGGCGACGAGTTCGTGATCCTGCTACCGGATCACGATGCCGAGGCCGCCGCAAGCGTTGCCGAAGGGATCACGCAGGCACTGGCATCGCCGCTGCAACTCGGCGCAAAACAGGTGCAGATGTCGGCGAGCATCGGCATCAGCCTCTATCCGGACCACGCCACCGATATCGACACGCTGATGCAGCAGGCCGATGCTGCCATGTACAAGGCCAAGCTCGCGGGGCGCTCGACCCATCGCTTCTTCAGCGCCGACATGAGCGGGCTGACCGAGCAGCGGCTGGAGCTCACCGCCGCGCTTCGCCGCGCGATTGCGGAAGATGCGCTCAATTTGCGCTACCAGCCGCAGATCCGCACGGTGGATGGCGCGATCCACGGCGTCGAGGCGCTGTCGCGCTGGCACGATGCCGTGCTCGGCGAAGTCTCGCCCGCAAAATTCATTCCGCTCGCCGAAGAATGCGGCCTGATCGAGCAGATCGGACTGTGGTCGATCCGCGAGGCCTGCCGGCAGATGGTGAGCTGGCGCCGCGCCGGGCTGAACATCCCGAGCGTGTCGGTCAATTTGTCGCCGATCAACTTCCGCGATGTTCATCTGGCGACGCGTTTGGCCGCGATCCTCGCCGAACACGATCTGCCGCCGAACGCCCTGATGCTCGAGATCACCGAAGGTGCCTTCATGCAGGAGCGGGCGGTCGCGCTGGAGACGATGCGGGCGATCCGCAAGCTCGGCGTCGGATTGTCGCTCGACGATTTCGGCACCGGCTTCTCGAGCCTGAGCCGGCTTGCGCATCTGCCGATCCGCGAATTGAAGATCGACCGCAGTTTCATGCGCGACATCGAGAGCGATGCGGGCGCCATGGCGATCGCGACCGCCGTGGTGCGGGTCGGTCAAAGCCTCGGCATGACCGTCGTTGCCGAAGGCGTCGAGACCGAGGCGCAGCGCAAGGTGCTGGCCGAGCTCGGCTGCGACGTCGTGCAGGGCTTCCTCTACGCGCCGGCGCTGGCGCCTGTTGCCTTCGAGCGCTGGCTGATCGACCATTGCGCGGAGCAGGCGAGGGCGATACTCGGTCGGCTCGCGGTCGCACCGTCGGAGCCGAAGTCGGCCAAGCGCTCCACCTAGCTGGAGGCCAGTCCCGTCGCCCGCCGCAGATCGGTGATGGCGCGCAAAAAGCTGTCGGCCGGCGTCGTCTCTGGATCGATCAGCCGGTGCAGTCGAAAACCGTCTTCGAGCGCCAGCAGCACGGAGGCCATCCAGGACGGGTTCCGAGCATGGTTCCTGGGGTTGGTTTGCTGCGTCGCCTGGATGATGTCGGCGATCAGCTTGCGCCGCGCGCGCAGCCGTTTGGCGAGCTCCGGCCGCCGCTTCTCGGCGCGCGCGACATAAAGGATCATCTCCATATGAAGTAGCGGCGAACGGCCGAGCGGATCCTGCTTGCTGCGATCCATCGCCTTCAGCGCAGCGAGGAATTCGTCGAGATCGGTATGCTCCGCCAGCAGGTCGAGATTGCGCTTGATCGACTGCTCGACATGGTCTTCGAGCATGGCGATGATCAGCTCGTCCTTGCTCTTGAAATTGGAATAGAACGCGCCGCGCGTGAAACCGGCGGCGGCCGCGATCGCCTCGATGCTGGCGCCGCCGATGCCCTCTGCCTCGAACACGCGGGCCGCCGCCTCGAACAATTTGTCGCGCGTGTCGTCCCGGGTCGGTCTGGTCCTCAGCCTTGACATCGATGCATTTTAGTTCAGAATGCAACTCGATACAACAATGTATCGAGTTTAAGAGTTTCAGGGATGACACGCCGCGCGTTTTCCGGGAGGGAAATAGCGTGTTCGCTTTGATGCGGCAACCGATTGAGGTCACCATGAACGAGCATGTCCAGCCCGCAGGCAGCGGTCCGCTGTTCAACCCGCTTGCGCCGGATTTCATCCGCGATCCCTATCCGCATTACGACCGGCTGCGCGTGCTCGATCCCATGCACGTGACGCCGTTCGGCAATTTCGTCGCCAGCCGTCATGCCGAGGTGAGCCTCGTGCTGCGCGACAAGCGCTTTGGCAAGGACTACGTCGAGCGCACCAAGCGCCGCTACGGCCCGAAGATCATGGACGAGCCGGTGTTCCGCAGCATGAGCCACTGGATGCTGCAGGCCGATCCGCCGGACCACACGCGCCTGCGCGGCCTCGTGGTCAAGGCCTTCACCGCGCGCCGGGTCGAGGACATGCGCCCGCGCATCCAGGAGGTCGTCGACCAGACGCTCGACGCCGTGATCGAGCACGGCCACATGGACCTGATCGAGGATTTTGCCTATCGCCTCCCGGTCACCATCATCTGCGACATGCTCGGCCTCCCCGCGGATCATCGCGAGGTCTTCTACAAGGGCTCGCGCGACGGCGGCCGGCTGCTCGACCCCGTGCCGCTGACGGCGGAGGAGATCAAGCAGGGCAACGCCGCCAACCTGATGGCGCAGATGTACTTTCAGCAGCTCTTCGAGCTGCGCCGGCGTAATCCCGGCGACGACCTCACGACCCAGCTTGTGCAGGCGGAGGAGGACGGCAACAAGCTCACCAATGAAGAGCTGACCGCCAACATCATCCTGCTGTTCGGCGCCGGTCACGAGACCACCGTGAACCTGATCGGCAACGGTCTTCTCGCGCTCCACCGCAATCCCGACCAGCTCGCGCTCCTGAAGGCCAAGCCGGAGCTGATCACCAACGCGATCGAGGAATTCTTGCGCTACGATTCCTCGGTGCAGCTCACCGGCCGCGTCGCGCTGGAGGACATCGACGACCTCGGCGGCAAGAAGATCCCGAAGGGCGAGACCGTGCTGTGCCTCCTGGGCTCGGCCAACCGCGATCCGGCGGTCTACCCTGATAGCCCGAACCGGCTCGATATCACCCGTCCGAACGTCAAGCCGCTGTCCTTCGGCGGCGGCATCCATTTCTGCCTGGGGGCCCAACTGGCGCGCATCGAGGCCGAGATCGCGATCAATACGCTGCTGCGGCGGCTGCCGGATTTGCGGATCGACGACGTCGAGAACCCGGAATGGCGGCCGACTTTCGTCCTGCGTGGCCTGAAGCGGCTGCCGGCGAGCTGGTAAGTGCGTCCTCCGCGTTAACCCCCGCGCGCAACAGCCGCTGTGACTTCGCCACACTTGCTCCTATATAAGGGGCTGTTCCGGCGCGGCTTGGGCTTGATATCGGCTTGAGTCGAGTTCGAGTAAGTCCTGGGGTTCGGCCCGGGAGCCGGTTTGGCCGAGGGGAGACCCGTGCAGACGACGCTGCTCGGACTGGCGATTGCCTTCATCGTTGCGCTGCTCGCCGCGTTGATCGGGCCCTACTTCATTGACTGGAACCAGTTTCGGCCTCAGTTCGAGGCTGAGGCGACCAGGATCATTGGTGTCCCGGTCCGCGTCGCGGGCGAGCTGGACGCGCGCCTGCTGCCGGCGCCGACCCTGCGCCTGCGCTCTGTGACGTTGGGCGGCAATAACGACCTCGGCAAGCTGCGCGCCGACAAGCTCGACGTCGAGTTCAGCCTGGGCTCGCTGATGCGCGGCGAATGGCGGGCCACGGACCTCACCGTCAACGGCATGGCGGCCGATATCGGGCTCGACGCCAAAGGGCGCGTCGACCTGCCGTCCACCGCCAGCGGCAGCTTCAACCTCGCCTCGCTCGCCATCGAACGGCTCAACCTGACCGGCCGGATCGCGTTCCATGACGCCGCCAGCCGCGCGACGCTGGAGCTGAACGACATCGCCTTTGCCGGCGACGTGCGCTCGCTCGCCGGTGCGGTGCGCGGCGACGGCAATTTCACCGTCTCCGGCACGCGCTATCCGTTTCGCGTCTCGTCGGGCCCAAGCGCGGACGGCACCGCCACCCGTCTTCACATAAATATCGATCCCGGCGAGCGCGCCATTTTGGCCGATCTCGAAGGCGTGCTCGCCTTCGAGGGCCGGCAGCCAAGGTTCGACGGCGCGATCACGCTGGCCGTGCCGCCGCCGAAAGCCAAGGAAGCGGGGCCGACGCCCTGGAAGCTCATCGCCAAGGTGAAGGCGGATCCCGCCGGCGCCCGGTTCGACCAGATCGACGCAAATTTTGGCGCCGAGGATACCGCGCTGAGGCTCGCAGGTGTCGGCGATCTCAAATTCGGCACAGCGCCGCTTCTGCGTGCCGCGCTCACGGCCCGGCAGCTCGATGCCGACAAGCTGGCGGGGCAGGGCAATGGCGCGGAGCCGACCCGCATCCTGCCGGCGTTGCGCGCAGGACTCGCGGCCATTCCGCAGGCGCCGATCCCGGCGCAGATCGAGTTCACCTCCGAGCAGATCATGCTGGGCGGTCGTCCCCTCCAGAACATCGCCGCTGAGCTGCGCACCGACGGCAAATCCTGGACCTTTCAGCGGCTCGACCTGCGCGCCCCCGGCATGACGCAGGTCGCGCTCAATGGCGCAGCACCGGGATCCGATCGCTTCAGCGGCCGGCTCAGCATCGAGTCCTCCGATCCCGATACGTTGGTCGCCTGGCTGCAGGGCCGCAGCGAGATCAACCGGCGCAGCACCAAGCCGGTGCGGCTGACCGGCGACGTGACGATCGCGGCCAATCACCTCTCGATCGAGAAGCTGAACGCCGAGATCGAGGGCGGAGCGGTCGCGGGCCGGATCGATTTCGTGCAGACAGCGGCCAACAAGGGCTCGCGGATCGAGGCGGAGCTGAAGGCCGACCGGCTCGATCTCGACGCGGCCTCGAGTTTCCTGCGTGCGCTGGCCGGTCCGCAAGGCGAATGGCCCGACGAGGCAAAGCTGTCGCTCGAAATCGGCCGCGCGGTCTCGACCGGCCAGGAGCTGCGCTCGTTCCTCGCGCGTGTCGAATACAGCCCGACCGGCTTCATCCTCGACCAGTTGAAATTCGGTCAGGCCAACGGCGTCAGACTGGATGGCGGCGGCAATTTCGACCGCGCCAATCTGCAGGGACGGATGGCGTTCAACGCGGCAGCTAGCTCGCTCGGGCAGATGGCGGCCCTGGTCGCGCCGTTTGCGCCGGCCCTGTCGTCGCGGCTTGCCGCCGTCGACACCGGCGGCGGCCCGGCCAGCGCAAACTTCACGCTCGATCTCTCCGGCAACAAGGCTGCTACCACTACCCGGCTTGCGCAGGCGCAGTTCGACATCCAGACACCGCTGTTGCGCGGACAGCTCCATGCCACTGCGACGCCTGCGGCATCGGCGCTCGGCGAACTCAATCTCGATGCGCTTGTTGGCAGCGAATTCAACGTGCAGGCAAAGCTCTCGTCGGAACGCTCCGGTGCGTTGCTGGCGCTGTTCGGCCTCGACCGCGCGGTTGCCGGCGGCGAGGGGCTGGCGCAATTCGAGGGCAAGGCAAGCGGCGCATGGCGCAAGCCGTTTCAGGTGAATGCAAAAATATCCGGCGGCGGATTGGATGCGGACGCGCAGGGCAGCGTCGACCTGTCGGCCGCGGAGCCGAAGGCCAATGTGAATTTGCGCGTTCGCAACGCCAATTTGGCGCCGCTGTTCGGCATCTCCACAAACGAGAAAACGGCGCAGACCGTCAACCTGTCGTCACGCGTGACTTTGTCGGGCAACAAGCTGACGTTCGACGATCTCGACAGCACGGCCTCCGGTTCGCGCCTGCGCGGCCATCTCGCGATGACGCTGGACGCCGAGAAGAGCGTCGATGGCGAAGTCGGGCTCGACTCCCTCGACGTCACGCCGGCGCTTGGCGTCGCGCTCGGCGCGGCCGGGCGCGATGTGGGCGAGGCGCTTGGCGCGGGCCTTCGCAGCGGCTGGCGCGGCCAGGTTGCATTCCAGGCGCTGCGTGGCGTGCTGCCCGGCAATATCGAGATGCGGCCCTTCAGCGGCACGCTCCGGAGCGACGGCCAGTCGCTGGCGCTTGATGGCCTGAAGGGCGGCCTTGGCGGCGGTACGATGACGGGAAGTTTTGACGCCAGGGATAATGCGAAGGACGGCGCCAACGGCGTGTCGCTCAACGCGCGCATCGAGCTTGCCGGCGTCGATGCGGCTTCGCTGCGCTATCGCGATCTCGCGCTCCCCAAGGGACGTCTCTCCGTGCAGATGGCGCTGTCGAGCCAGGGCCGCAGCGTGACCGCGCTGACCGGCGCGCTCGCGGGCAACGGCACCGTCACGCTCGAGTCCGCGGAGATCGCCGGGCTCGATCCGCGCGCCTTCGAGATCGCGATCCGCGCCAGCGACGGCGGGCAGGTCGCCGACGAGGCACGGCTGCGCCAGCTCGTCGAGCCCGCGCTTCTTGCGGGGCCCTTGAAGATCGGCTCGGCGCAAATTCCCTTCACCATCCGCGACGGTCGTCTGCGGGTCGGCGCCACCACGCTGGAGGCGAAGAATGCCCGCGCCATCGTCTCCGGCGGCTACGACATTCCCGCCGACCAGGCCGACATCCGCGCCAGCCTGACCCCGATCATGATCAATCTCGCCGGCAGCCCGCCGGAGATCCAGTTGTTCGCCGCCGGCCCGCCCGACAGGCTCAACCGCACGGTCGATCTCACGCCGCTGTCGTCGTGGCTTGCGGTGCGCACGATCGATCGCGAGACGCGGCGGCTGGATGCGATCGAGCGCGGCGAGCCGCCGCCGGCGACCGCCGCACTGCCGACGTTGGTGTCCCCCGATCCGGCCCCTGACCAGCCCGCAACCGACGTGCCGTTGCCGGGCCGCGATCCGCGCCGTGCACCGCCGCCGAAGGCCAAAGCGTCGCCGACGCCGCGCCCGCCGCAGGCCGCGCCCGCTGCACCCAGCCCGCCGGTCGCGAGCCAGCAGATCGCCCCGCTGCCGCCGCCGATCGAGGTCAGGCCCGCGCCTGGTCCCCCGCCGGCAAAGCCAAAGCCGCCGCCGCGGCCGCCGATGGTGATCACGCCGTCGAATCCGTAACAGTACGGATACCTACACATCGTCATGGCCGGGCATAGCCGTCCGAAGGACGGCGTCACTTCCGCTCGCCTATGTCCCGGCCATCCACGTCCTTCGCCGCGGCATTAAGATCGTGGATGCCCGGGACAAGCCCGGGCATGACGGTGCTTGTCGCGACAGTGAACACGATCGCTCGCATTTTAACGAAAATTGGCGAGCAAAACTGAGTTCCCGATTTTACCGAATTCTCGCGTTTGACGACTAGCGTTGACCCCAGAGGAATTTCGGCGTCTGCCGTAAACTGGGGTTATTCGTCATGGACGGAGCGAAATCGCTTCTGCAGGATCTGGACGACGCGATCGCGCGCGGCACCGATGAGAGCCGTGCGCGCGCGTTGTGGCACGCGACCGATCTGTTGATCACCGGCCGCTACAGCGACGACGAGATCTCTACGTTCGGCGAGGTGATCGGCAAGCTCGCCGACGAGATCGAGGTCGCCGCGCGTGCGCAGCTCTCGGAGCTGATGGCGGCCTGCGACCACGCACCGCTCAGCGTGATCCACCAACTCGCCTTTGACGACGAGATCGAGGTCGCAGGCCCCGTGCTGCGCGACTCCACCCGGCTCGACGAGCAGACGCTGGTCGAGAACGCCAGGACCAAGGGCCAGTCGCATCTGCTCGCGATCTCGCAGCGCAAGTCGATCGGCGAAGCCGTGACCGACATGCTGGTCAAGCGCGGCAACGACGAGGTCGTGACCTCCGTGGTCAAGAACGAGGGCGCGCGCTTCTCGGGCTCTGGCCTCTTGCACATGGTGCGGCGCGCCGAAGGCGATTCGATCCTCGCCGAGCAGCTCGGCCTGCGCAAGGACGTGCCCCGCCACGTCTTCCAGCAGCTCATCGCCAAAGCGTCGGAGGACGTCCGCCGCCGGCTCGAAAGCGAGCGCCCGGAGATGGTGACGCAGATCTCCAGCTCGGTGACCGACGTCACCGGCGATTTGCAGTCCAAATTCGGCCCGTCGTCGCGCAGCTATTTCGTCGCCAAGCGTGTGGTGACGACGCAGCACCGGCAGGGCAACCTCAACCAGGATTCGATCTCCAACTATGCGCGTCAGCACCGTTTCGACGAGGTGCAGATCGGCCTGTCGCTGCTGTCAGCGCTGCCGGTCGATGTGATCGAGCGCGCGCTGATGGACCGCAACCGCGAGATGCTCCTGGTGCTGTGCAAGGCGCTCGGCTTCTCCTGGGACACGACGATGTCGCTGTTGTTCCTCGGCGCCAAGGATCACCTCATCACCGCGCGTGAGCTGAAGGACAATGAGCGCGACTTCGGCCGCCTCAAGATCGAGACGTCGCGCAGCATCTTGAAGTTCTACCAGTCGCGCAAGAACAGCGCGGCTGATCCCGCAGCGGGCCGTCAGCCCGAAATGCAGATGCACTGAGCAAGAAGTGTAGGGGAGTCATGATGATGTTGCCACAATTCGGCACTGCAGTTCGCAAGAACCTCAACAAGGGCGTCAGCACTGACACGAGTGGCGGTGTGCCGGACAAGGCCTCGGTGGACGCCGCCTGGCTCGTGCTCGAAGCCGCCAACGACCTCGGCGACCAGCCCGCGATCGCCGCCTGCCGCCGCGTGATCGACGCCGAGCTCAACGGCACCGTGGCCGGCCGCGCCGACCTCGACCTCGTGCTGGATTATTTCCGCTGAGCCTGCAAGCGCGTCAGGCTCACGATACTATCGCCTGAGAAGCTTGTGTCTGAAATGCTCGGATTCGGAGGCAGTGTTGGTCAGTCCAATCCGAGTCAGGCAGCTCGCCTGCTCTGGTTTCTTGCATTTTTCCTGTCGCCCATGGCGGGCGTAGCTTACGTATCGACCTACGAGCACGGGAGCGGCGGCAAAGAGGCTCTAATCCATCTCGCGTTGATCCTCGTCGTCTCGCTCATTGTCAGCGTCGTATCCATAGTCACTGCCCCACTCCAACCGATTGATGAAGATGGCATCAAGAAGATTGCGCGCGGCAACTTGTTCTTTGCCATTGTTGACACGATCATCTTTGCGGTGCTCCTGCACGATCCGTCTTCGGCGACGCTAGGTTGCCACTTTGATCCAGCGTGTCGCGCCTATCCTCTCGGATGGTTGGCTTTGGCAGGAATGCACTATGGCTACGCCATTGACGCGTACATCATCAAGCTGCGATCAGCATATTGATGATGGGCTTTGCAAGCGCGCGCTAACAGGCGACTTCGAGCGCGTCATTCGATCACCTCATCTGCGCGCGCGATCAGATTGACGGGCAGATCAAGGCCCATGGCCTTCGCAGTTTTCAAATTGAAGATCAGAAGGAATTTGCTCGGCTGGTAGAACGGAATGTCACCAGCCTTCGCGCCGTTGAAAATCTGATGCACGTCATCAGCCATGCGCACGGCGAGTTCGCCGAGGTCGGGTGCCAGCGCCATCAGCCCGCCTTCCTCGACATAGTCGCGAAAGGGGTAGATGACGGGAATTCGATGCTTCGCTGCAAGTGCGGTCAGAGTCGCGCGTGCCGCAAGGAAGCTGCCTCCTTCGTCGGGGATGACGCCGTCGAGCTTCTGCTCGGAAATGTCGGCGAAGGTACGGGCAAGCTCCGTTTCGTCGACGACCGGCATTGCGATGCGCGTGATGGAGACACCCAAACGCGCACTCGCGTCAGCCAGCGTCACGCCGCTGCTCGGCGCCCAGTTGCCGGACAGCAGGTGGCCGATCCGCGTGGCCGATGGAAGAGCCTCCTTGATGATCTGAAGCCGCTTGGCATAGATCTCGACCCCCGCATTGATGCTGACCCCGGTCAGGTTGGCGCCGGGGCGCGCGAGGTTGGTGACGAGACCTCCAGCAAGGGGATCGCCGACCACCGCAACGATAGGAATCGAGGTCGTCGCAGCCATGAAGCCCTTCACGAGATCGTTGAGATTGGTCACGATCACCTGAGGTTTGCGGGCAACGACCTCGGCAACGAGCGGCCCGAAGCGATCGGAGCGGCCTTCGGCGGAAAAGCGCTCGACGATCAGGTTCGTGCCCTCGACATCGCCGAGCCCACGCAGCGCTTCGTAGAAGCGGCGTACCCAGAACGGTCCTCTGCTCTCCGTCAATCGATCAGCCGGAATGCCGGAATGCACGAAGGCGAGCCGGCGCGTGCTCTGTTGCGCGAGCCCGACACCAGGCCAGACTGACGCCGCACAGATCCCGGCAAGGACGTCCCGCCGCTTCATGATTGCCCGCCATATCCGTTTTCCGGCGCGATCTGATCACAACAAGCGCAACTGGGCCAGTGCGGCCAAATGCTCTGATATGTGCGATTAAGCCCTGGCGGGAGGCGACGACTGATCCCGCAGGGCACGATAAATCACCATCTCTCCGCCACGGCGCATCGCGCTCCGTTCGAGCGTGAAGCCTGACTTTTCGAGGACGCGGCGGGATGCGCTGTTGTCGGGGTAGACGAGGCCGACCAGGGATGGCAGCGCGAGCCTGGTCAATCCGATGCCTGTCAGCACATCAGCGATCTCGCTCGCCAGCCCCTGGCCCCAAAGTGTGCGCTTGAAGGCATAGGCAATCTCGACTTCATCCAAATCGTCGACGGCGATATGCCGGATGCCGGCACGCCCGGCAAAATCCCCGTCCTTCGTTCTCAGTGCCCACAGCCCAAAGCCATATCGATCCCAGTGGCCCATGTTGACCGCCAGATAGACCTTCGTCACCTCGGCCGAACGCACGCCGCCGAGATAGCGCGATACCTCGGCGTCGAGGTGCAGCGCGACGAGGTCCGCGAGGTGATCTTCGTGAAGTCGCTCGGCGGTCAGTCTGCTGGTGGTGAAGTGATCCATATTGCGGCGGTAGTCCGGTGAGCGGAGGTGTGACAGCGCCGCGAACTTGCGCACGATGCCGGGAATAGGGCTGTGTATCCCATGGACGCGTTCCGGGCGCCATGCCATTAATTCCCGATTGGGTTGCAAAGCGGGCTTTCGACCGGCCCGGTAGATTTTCGCAAATTTCATTTCTTGAAGGACAGGCGATGCTTGCTGAGTACGTTGCAGCGCGCGCAGCGGCCCGGAATATCCACTACGGCTGGATCATGGCCGGCCTGGTGTTTCTGTATTCCCTTTTCGCCAGTTCTGCGCTCGGTGTGCCGAGCGTGCTGATGCGTGAGATTGCGGCTGACGTGAACGTCAGCATGGGTGAGCTGTCCGCATCGCAAGGTCTTCGCTTCGCCCTCTTCGGGCTAGCTGCGCCGTTCGCGGGCGGTCTGATGCTGCGCTATAGTCCGCGGAAGATGCTGACGATCGCGGGCAGCCTGGCCTTGGCGGGCCTGCTGCTCACCGCGCTCATGACCAGCCGCATCGAGATGTGGTTCGGCCTGGGACTGCTGCTCGGCATCGCGCCGGGGCTGACGGCGCTGCAACTGGCGGCGGTCGTCTCCGTGCGCTGGTTCACGACCCATCGCGGGCTGGTGGTCGGCCTCCTCAACGGCTCGATCGCAACCGGCACGTTGATCTTCATGCCGCTGGGCGCATGGATCGCCGAGCACTGGGGCTGGCGCGTCGCGCTGATTCCGTCGGGCCTTGGCCTTTTGATCATGCTCATTCTGTATCGCCTGCTAGGGAAGGATCGTCCCCAGGATCTGGGACTGGCGCCGTTCGGCGAGACGGTCGTTGCTCCGGTGACGCCCGCGCCGACGCAGAACTTTGCGGCGATCAGCTTCAGCGGGTTGAGAACGGCCTCGACCCGTCTTGTGTTCTGGGTGCTGGCGTTGACGTTCTTCGTCTGCGGCATTTCCAGCTACGGGCTGACATCGACGCACTTCGTGCCGTTCTGCGGCGATCTCGGCTTTCCGCTGGTGACGTCGGCAAGCCTGCTCGCCATGATCGGCATCTTCGACCTGGTCGGAACGATCGGCTCGGGATGGCTGTCCGACCGGTTCGACAACCGCCTCTTGCTCGCGATCTACTACGGCTTCCGCGGACTGTCCCTCATCTGGCTGGTGGAATCGAATGCCAGCCTGTGGGCGATGAGCGCCTTTGCCATCCTGTATGGACTGGACTTCATCGCGACCGTTCCTCCGACGGTGAAGCTGACGGTCGGCACCTTTGGTCGTGACATGGGCCCGGTCGTGTTCGGCTGGATCTTTGCCGCGCATCAGCTCGGCGTCGGCATGATGGCTTTCGGCGCGGGCGTCAGCCGCGACGCGTTGGGGACCTACGGCCCGGCATTTTTGCTCGCGGGCGTCATGTGCCTCGTCGCGGCGGCGGCGTTTGGATTGGTCAAACGGCCGGCGGCGACGGTGCCTGCGTAGCTCGGCCAGTAGCCGGAGTGTCCGGGCAGTCCCTATCCGGGGTGGTCCGCCGAAATCCGCCCCGATCCGACGCGGGACCGGGGGATGTGACCATGCGGACAGGGATATCCCTGGTTTGATTTTCCGGACGCGCCGGCAACGTGCGGGCCCGTCCACGCCAATCACATCGAACAGCGGATTTCGGCAGGAGGCTTGCCTATTGCTTCGGCGCCCCAGGCGAGATCGAACGCGTACGACAAGCCGTCTATCCGTCACTCATCCTGAATCATCCATCTCGGAGCGATTGTCGTGACGCCATCGAATACGTCTTTCAGGTGCTGTACCAGGGCCGCGCAGCGTTGCGGATCGGGGTCATCATCCGTGTAGCTGGTTTCCTCAGTTCCGCCTATCACCACGCAGTCCGCGCGCGGAAACACGTAACCGCTCCCACTAAACAGGTATTGAAGTCGGGGCTGCGCCGGCAACCATACCAGTTGTCCTTTGATCGGCGTCAGATCAGGGTCGGGCCAGATAGCGTCTGAGCCCGCGCCGGCACAGTTGATAATGATGTCCGGCGCAAGTGCGCGAACTTGATCTTCATCGAAGAATTCCTGGTAGACGAACTGCACGCCATTCTTCTGCAGTTCCTGCTGGAGCTTGGTCAGAAATATCGGAGGTTCCACCAGCAGGGTCGCATATTTCCACCCTGATCGATTCATCGGTGAAAACGGCAGCCGGTACAGTTGAGTCCGCGGAACGAGATCGGGCGGGACTTCCGCGAACGATGGCAGCTCAATGAGAGAATAGTTGTCTCGAGGGGAGACGCCATAGGCGCTACCGCGCAACCCGTGCTCCTTGTGTGAGCGGCGCAGGATACGGACAAACTTGTCTTTTTCGCTGGCCTGAAATGCAACTTTCGAAGCAGCGAACTGGCCGCCGGCGATGCTCGAGGTCGTGTGCGGGATCAAATGCTTGGAATACACCGTCACTTGCATTCTCAGCTTTTCGGTCAACCATGTCGCCGCCGTCAGACCCATGACTCCGGCCCCCAGGACCGCAACCGGCTTTCCTGCCGGGTTTGGATACTGCGCCATCAAGATGTCTGCGACCTCCTGTGCACACCCCCAGCTCATCGTGATGCCGGCGCCGCCATGCCCGTAATTATGAATCACGAGCTTGCCGCCGCTCAGCACTTGCTTCTCCAACCGGTACGTTTTCTTGCGGTATGGCCGCAGTGCCGCCTTAAGCGGAGTGAGCCCGGGGACGTAAGTGAAGTCAGGATTCGGCTCGTAGGCCGCGAACGCATCCGCGGGCGGGGAACTCCCCGAGGATTGGCTCCAAGCCGCGCCGCCCGATAGCGCCGGTGTTGCGAGTCCTCCCCCGATCACACGTAAAAAGCCCCGACGTGCAAGCTTCATCGCACATTCCCTTTGCCATAAGGGAGCGCCGCGCCCCAAAGCCAACCACGCTGAGGGCGGATTGCTCCGACAGTCGTTGAACGGACTCACAATCTTGGGCAGCAGAAAATCAAAATCGAACGCACTCCTCGCACCATCTTGATCTCAGGGTACTTCCGTTCCTTGCATGCCAATCAGCGCTTCATACGTCCGAATAAGTGTCCAGTACGGGGAGGAAGTGCAGCCAAAGCCCCCGCATGTTTCGGTCTGAGATCGGATTTCGAAGTGCAGATGTGCCGTCGTGCCGTTCGGGTCGGTGTGCATCCAATTCCCGACCTCACCTATCTTTTGCCCTCGATCGCGGTGGACCAACTGGCCTTGCTTCAGGCCGGCGCCCCTGAGCGCATCGGGGCTCATGTGCAGGTACACAAAATAGACGCCGGTATCGTCTTCTGCGATGAACTTCACGTTGTTATTGGGTTTCCAGAGTGCGCTACCCTTGGTCACGGCGACGACGTTGAACAGGTTGATCCTGCAACGGGTGCCGTCATATCGACACTCACGGGGGCGGATGTCCTGGCCTTCGTGAGCCTTTTTCATGGCCGGACAGTCCTTGGGCTCCCGCGAATTGTCATTTCGCTCCTCGCAATAATTATCGCGCCACGGATAGGCGTAGTTCTCCGCGGTGTCTTCGCGAGGCTCGAGTATCTTGCCTGGATTTTCCTGGCATTTGTAGCGACCGTGATCCAGAGGGATCTTGTGACCATAGCAATCGCCGCCATGCATGAAGGTTTGTGAATTTGCGTAGGCCGGATTCTCCGCTATCGGGAAACGCAAATTGCCCCCACCCCACAGGATTTTCTGCGTCACGCCTCCGAGGCCATCCTGGCTTGTCCCCGGCAGGAGATTGCCCGGCGCATAGTACGTGAAACTGGGGCTTTTCTTGACGGGACGCGGCGATACGCTTCCTGTCGCATGAGGAATGGCGAGTGGCAGGCCACCAATGAGGCGGAGATCGCGAAGCACCGTCCGGAGAATTCCCTCGACGTCCGCACAGGGGAAATCCGCAACGAACGGCGGATCGTTGGCACAGGATATGTTTGCGAAGTAGAAAACGCCGTATTTGACGAAAGTGTACGTCAGACCATCGTCGCTGACGTTGCGTCGAAGCCGCGGATACATGTCCTGCAGTGTCTTGTCCTCGACAACATCGCCCCGCCGCGCATCTCCGCCGCTCTTGTCCTCATCGTTGACGTCATACAGCAGGCCGGTCCCGCCGAGATGAATCTGCACGAGATTTGCGTTCACCTTGTAGCCGCGGGGGAGCAGAGACGGTTTGACGGTGAGTATGGCGTCATAGCCGGTCGTCTTGCCGAGGAACTGCATTCTGCTGATTGCAGGGCTGAGAAAGTCACTCGTGGTTTTCGGCTTGAGGCCACGCAGGCGTACAATCGCGGATACATATCGAGAGCTGTCGATCGGTGCCAGCACCGGAATCGGGACCTTCGCAATGCGCGGATTGACGCCAGCCGTCATCGCATTGAGCAACACCAGCGGCCGCAACGCCTCCTTGTCTGGAAAGACAAGGCCCTCAAGTTGCCGATCGACGTCGGGTAACAGCTTCGCTGCAAGGCTCTTCGGCAGTGCCCCGAGCTCAGGTGCAACCGCCAGAACGCCGCGAGCCACCTCCGGCCAATCGATGTTCACAACCCTTGCGGTCGGGACCGTTTCGTCTTGAGCCATGACAGGGACGTGATGGCCGAAGACCGCGAGTCCCAGCCCTATCGCCACCATCCGGGAATACCAGCTTCGCACGGCGTTCCTCCGTTAACTGTCAGTCAGCCGCTTTTGCTCGGTACACAGGCCTTCACGAAGCCTCGAAACACCCGGTTGCCAGGGTGATCGGCCGCGGCAAACTGTTCTTGATGCCACTGAACGCCGAGCGCAAAGGGGTGCGCCGGAATCTCGATCGCCTCAATGACCCCATCATCGGAATGAGCGCTGGCGATCACTGAGGAGGACAACTCTCCAACGGCCTCCCAGTGGAACGTATTGACGAGCATTGCGGGGACTTCCACCAAAGCCGCCAACTTCGTACCGGGGGTGAGCGTCACACTGTGCAGCGAACCCTTCTTGTCATGTTCGATGATCGAGGTGCCCGAAGCCTGGACGTCAGACCACAACCGACAGCCATGAAGACCAGCGAGCAACTGCATGCCTGCGCATATCCCGAGAATGGGCTTTTCACGGCGCAGAAATTCGCTGGTGACTTCGCTTTCAATGGCCAATCTCTCCGAAGGCGGAGCCCTCGATGGCTTGCCGTGGAGATACCAGTCGTCGGGGTAGGAAAACCGTCCCCCAACGCAGAGCAGGCCATCAAAGTCCTCAGCGACCGGCCCCACGATTTCAGGGAGGTAGGGGATGCCGAAGGGCAGGCCGCCGGCATCCCGGATCGCCGCAAAATAGCTCTTCGAGGCCTCGTAGCGGCTTCCATCGCCGCTGGTATTCTCGTCGAGGATCACCGCGATGCGTGGCGTGCGCGCCATGAGGATTTCCTAAGCGACTGTAGCTCCGGCCTGTAGCTTGGCCCACATCAAGGGGGTCATGATCGTTGCATGTTCTTCAACGCGGGCCATTTCGGCGGAGAGAGTTGCATGCTCCTCCGATCCTTCGAGAATAGTCCTGCAAAGATTCCTTGGATGCGCAACCTTGACCTCGACCGGTCCATCGACGAAGACGCAGGAGACGGTTGGCTGCCAGTAGCCCTTTGGATTTCCAAACGTCAGAACCGCGCCACGCATCTTGACCTTGGATTTGCCGAGTCGTTCCGGCTGCACGAGTGTCAGCCTCACCTGGCCCTCAAAATGCGCAGGCATACTGAGAACATTGCGCTCCTGGTTCATATGGACATATCCGGAATAATGGATCTCGTCTCGCGCGCCTGAGTCAGAGACGTAGTAGTGCAGTTCATTGAATGCCAGGCAGTCGTGGCTCTCGCTCGGCCGGATGTCAAGGACGCTACAGGTGATGTTACGGGCGGTCAGAAAGGAGCGCCGGTAGAGAAAAAATCGACCGCACAGATGGTCGTAGTCGCTCACATGATATCCCCCGAATGGCGACGATTGACTCGGAAGAGCAATAGAAAGTCCGTAGTCTCGCGGATTCAACCCTGCGTTGGCAAGGATATTCAGCAGGGTATGCCGCTTAAGTGAAAGCGTATCACTGTCCGGCTGGACGCATTTCTTGAAGGTGTTGAGCGAAATCTTGAGGATCTGATCCGCGTATTCGGCATCATTGAGTGAAAACGTAGCCCGATGGGCCCGCAAACCCGCGCTGAAGCGGACGAGATGGCGTCCGGAAAGACTGGTCGTCATGGGACTGCTCCAGCACCTGTCGAGCGCGGGGATTGTGACACAAGCTAACACAACTTGATAGAACTTGATAGCGCAATGACAATACTTGGTCAGCGAGTTGCTGATGGCGATTGCAAGATGCTGTTTCTACTCGAGGGCTGTCCGCTCAATCTGCGGGTACAGGCTGATCATCTGACCAGCTGAATTTTGAAACCGGACCCAGAGAGGTTACGCCATGGGCGCCGCAAATTTGAATGGTATTCCTTTGATCAAAGACGTTTGGGAGCCTGCTTGCCGGACTTCCCTTCCGCGGGAAGTCGTGCGGGTCGAGCGCGCGGCAATCCTTTTCGCCGACATAATCGGGTTCACCTGCATGACAGAAGAATGGTCACCCGCAGAGCACATGAGCTTTCTGCGCAACTACCAACAGCACATGGCGACACGCGTCATTCAGCATGAGGGCAAGGTTGTACAGTACCAGGGCGACGCTATCGTGGCTATGTTCGGTGACTCCCATGATATGCGCTACGCGGCCGGTCAGGCCCTCTCCTGTGCCTTCGGAATGTTGGACACGATTGCGGCTTGGAGTGCTGACCGCAGCGCTCGCGGAGAATTGCCTCTGAGCATCGGCATCGGCGTACATTTGGGCTCGGTTGGCATGGGCCAAATTGGCGTGGAAGGACATCTGGAACAAACAATCGCCGGAGACACCGTAAACGTGGCGCGCAAGCTCGAAACGCTCACTCGGAGGCTTGGCGCATCCCTCATTGTGAGTGACGAGCTATTTGCCGCAATCCCGCAAGACGCCCATCGGTTAGCAGTTGATAAACTGAAGCCACATGGCTGCTGCCGAATTGCCGGCCGAGCAAATCCAATTTCGATTTGGCTGTCACCGCGAGAACCGCTCACGGCCTGACGCGGTCGTTCATCGGAGAGGGGCTGATGCATTTGCCAGGATCAGCTCTTGGCGCTCGGGCGCGCTGAAACGTCCTTGTACCATCTTTGCAGATGGCCGAGATGTTCGGGCGGTGTGAGCTTCGCCCGGGCCGCAAGGTCGACGGCGATCAGGCCGCTGATGTCGGCAATCGTAAAGTGTGGTCCGCAGACAAACTCATTGTCGGCGAGCCGTGCATCGAGCCACGCAAAGAAATGCTGAAGCCGAAGGCGTCCGCGCTCCGCGAGCGCGGGAATCTGGTCCAGGTCCACAGGACCGGGCAGGGCTCTGCCCGTCAGTCCGGGCGCGCCATTTCGAAACGCCTCCTGGGCTGCGTAGATTCCGTCCCACTCGATCCGCCGCAGCCAGGATTCGATGACGGCTCTTTCCTCCGCGCTCCTGCCCATCAGCGGAGGATCGGGATGGAGCTCCTCGAGGTAGCGGCAGATCGCAATGACGTCGGTAATCGCCGCGCCGCTGTCGAGCTCCAGGACCGGGACCGTGCAACCGGGATTGAGCGCGCGGAACGCCGGCGTGAACTGCTCGCCGTTGCGCAAATTGACCTGCACGGTCGGTAAGGTCAGCCCTTTCTCGGCAAGAAAGATACGCACGCGGCGCGGACTCGGCGCCGTTGTGCAGTCGTAGAACTTCATGACGTTCTCCCTGGCTTTTTCGGTTGCGGGATCGTTGTCGCGGCAGGAGGCCCCGTCGCGGCGGTCGTCAGTCTGTAGGGTGAGGAGAAATCGGGCCGGTTACGAGATCGTCGGCTCCAAGGCGGAGGGCACCAGCCGCTCGTGCTGAAGCTTTATCCAGCCTCTCGCATCAACAGATGCAAATCACGCCATCCGAGCTAGGCGTGGGCGGCTTGCGAATTCTCCGATGATGCCATCTTGCCACCGATTTGCCCGACGTGTCAACTGATTTTCCGAAATTGACCCCATGGCGCCGGCCGCCCCGCCGGCTACTGTGCATGGGGTTGTTTCGATGCTTTTGTTGGAGCGGCTAGCCCGCGCCGAGCGCGACGGCGATATTGTAGGTCGCAAGGCTCGCCAGATAGGCCAGCGCCAGCATGTAGACGAAGGTCGTCGCCATCCAGGCCCAGCTTCCGGTCTCGCGCTTGATGACCGCCAGCGTGGAGGCGCATTGCGGGGCGAAGATGTACCAGGCGAGCAGCGACAGCGCGGTCGCCAGCGACCACTTTGTTGCCAGCACCTGGCCGATCTGCTCCGCCGCTTCCTTGCCGCCCTCGATCGCATAGACCGTGCCGAGCGCCGCGACCGCGACCTCGCGCGCCGCCATGCCCGGGATCAGGGCCACCGCGATCTGCCAGTTGAAGCCGACGGGCGCGAGCAGCGGCTCCAGCCACTTGCCGATCACCGCGGCGAGGCTGAAGTCGATGGCGGGCTCGGTGGCGCCTGCGGGCGGCTGCGGGAACGAGGCCAAGAACCAGATCAGCACCATCATCGAGAAGATCGTGGTGCCGGCGCGCTGCAGGAACATCTTTGCGCGGGTGAAGATGCCGATCGCGATCGATTTCAGGCGCGGCATCTTGTAGTCGGGCAGTTCGAGCATGAACGGCGCCGGCGCGTAGTCGCGCAGCATGAAGAACTTGATCGCGAAGGACACGAGAAGCGCGCTGACGATGCCGGCGGCGTAGAGGCCGAACATCACCAGGCCCTGCAGATTGATGAAGCCCCAGACGTCGGTGTCCGGAATGAAGGCCGAGATGATCAGCGTGTAGACGGGGATGCGCGCCGAGCAGGTCATCAGCGGCGCGATCAGGATCGTGGTCAGGCGGTCGCGCTTGTCGTCGATCACGCGCGTCGCCATGATGCCGGGAATGGCGCAGGCAAAACTCGACAACAGCGGAATGAAGGCGCGGCCGTGCAGGCCGGCGCCGCCCATGATGCGGTCCATCAGGAACGCGGCGCGCGCCATGTAGCCAAAATCTTCCAGGAGCAGGATGAACAGGAAGATGATGATGATCTGCGGCAGGAACACGATGACGCTGCCGACGCCTGAGATCACGCCGTTCTGGAGGAAGCTCTGCAACAGGCCGGCGGGTAGCGTAGCGTGCACGAGCTGCCCGAGCCCGTCGAACCCGCCGGAGAGCAGCTCCATCAGCGGTTTTGCCCAGGCGAACACCGCCTGGAACATCACGAACAGGATCAGCGCCAGCACCAGCAGGCCGCCGACGGGGTGCAGCACCACGGCATCGATCCGCGCGGTCCAGGTGTCGGGACGGCTCGGCAGGCTGACGCTCGCGGCGATGATCCGGTCGGCTTCGCGTTGCGTGGCGCGCAGCTCGGACACGGTCAGCGCCCGCCACGTGTTCGCCTGGGCCTGCGGCTGAACCTGCGCGGAAATCTCGTCCGTGTGCTTCAACAGCTCGGCGGTGCCGCCCTTGCGCACCGCGATCGAGGTGACCACGGGCACGCCGAGCTCTTGCGCCAGCCGCTCGACGTCGACGGTGATGCCACGGCGCGTGGCGATGTCGAACATGTTGAGCACCAGCACCAGCGGCCGCCCGGTGCGCTTGAGCTCGAGCAGCAGGCGGATGGTGAGGCGCAGATTGGTGGAATCGGCGACGCACAGCACGAGATCGGGCTTGATCTCGCCGGATGCCTTGCCGAGCACGAAGTCGCGGGTGATCTCCTCGTCGGGACTGCGGCCGCGCAGCGAATAGGTGCCGGGCAGGTCGACCACGGAGACCTGACGTCCCAAGGGCGTGACGAAGAAGCCTTCCTTGCGCTCGACGGTGACGCCGGGATAGTTCGCGACCTTCTGCCGGCTGCCGGTCAGCGCGTTGAACAGCGAGGTCTTGCCGCTGTTGGGCGTGCCCACGAGGGCCAGATGCAGCAAGGGTGCTTCCATGGGGCAGATCCGGTGGCGTCAGGCGACGAAGATGGCCATGGCCTCGCGCCGGCGAACGGCGACGGTGATGTTGTCGACGCGCACCGCAATCGGGTCGCGGCCGACGATGCCCTCGTGCAGAATCTCGACCTTGGCGCCCTCGACGAAGCCGAGCTCGATCAGGCGGCTTTCGAGTTCGATGTCGGATAGGGCGGAGCCGGCCTGGCCGGCGGACAGATGCTGGATGGTGCCCGAAAAGCCGCGCCGGGCGAGGCCCAGCGGGAGGGAAGCGGGCGCCTGCGAGCGCGGGTCATTATCTTCGGTCATGACCTGTATTTTCAACCGCAGGCAGGCAGGTCAAGCGCGCGCGCCCTATCGAGGCTGCACCTTAGAGTGATTATAAAGTGCGCGCAGGGTTTTGCGCACAGGTCAGGCTTTTGCGCCCTATTCGGCGGCCGCTTTCGCCTCGGCCTGGCCCGATCCGGCGCGGTGCTTGAAGTAGTCGAGCACGAACAGCCGGATCGCGGACGACAGGTTACCCTGCTGGCGATTGTTATCGATCTCGCCGACGAGCTCCGACAGCGTCATGTTGCGCAGGCCCGAGATCTCCTTCATCCCGTTCCAGAACGCCTCTTCCAGGCTGACGCTTGTCTTGTGGCCGGCGACGACGATCGATCGCTTGACGACGGGTGACTTCATGGCAGTTCCTCGCGATCGATCCGATGCTGGTCCAGGCGCTCCTTCGCCTGCTCCTGGCGCTTCTCCTCCGACATGCGCTCGGCCTTGGTGCGGCCGAACTTCGCTCGGTTGGTGTCCGCCTGCTTCGCCGAGGCTTCGCGTTCCGCGCGCTTCCGGAAGCGGTTCAGATTGATGACGTTCCCCATGCCGCGTCTCCATCACCCGATCCTCGCCGGGCGGGATGAAACCCTCAGAAACAAGGCGCAGAATTGCACCGCAATAGACTTGATCGCCATTCGATCGTCCTCGTCAATCGGCCTCTGGTACCATCAAACATGAATTTGCCCCCCTGGAGGGGTGAACATTGGCTAGCACCTGCCGGGCTGCAAACATTGACGGTAATCAAAGCCCGTCATTTAAGCCCCATATTTCATGAGGCTTAGGCCTCCGTATGATTACGGAGGCCTATCGGAATTCAGCCCGGACCGGTCATTTTCTCAGGCCTGACCAGGCGGTCGAACTCGTCCGGGGAGACGAAACCGAGCTGGACCGCCTCCTGTTTCAGCGTCGTCCCGTTGGCATGCGCCGTCTTGGCCACCTTGGCGGCGTTGTCGTAGCCGATCTTGGGGGCCAGCGCGGTCACCAACATCAGCGAGCGCTCCATCAGCTCCCGGATCCGCTTCTCGTCGGCGCGGATACCGTCGACGCAATGCTCTGTGAAGGAGCGCGCGGCATCGGCCAGGAGCCGGATCGAATGCAGCATGTTGTAGGCGAGCACCGGCTTGAAGACATTGAGCTCGAAATGGCCCTGGCTGCCGGCCACCGTGATCGCGGTGTGGTTGCCGAAAACCTGGCAGCACACCATGGTCATCGCCTCGCACTGGGTCGGATTGACCTTGCCGGGCATGATCGAGGAGCCCGGCTCGTTCTCCGGCAGGATCAATTCGCCGAGCCCGGAGCGCGGGCCGGATCCCAAGAGGCGGATGTCGTTGGCGATCTTGAACAGGCCGGTCGCGACCGAATTGACGGCGCCATGCGCCAGCACATAGGCGTCGTTCGAGGCCAGCGCCTCGAATTTGTTGGCGGCGCTGGTGAAGGGCAGCTTGGTGATGCCGGCGACATGCTTGGCGAACAGTTTTGCGAAGCGCGGCTTGGAATTGAGGCCGGTGCCGACCGCCGTGCCGCCTTGCGCCAGCGGATAGAGATCCTTCACCGCCACCTTCAGCCGCGCGATGCCGCTCTCGACCTGCGCGGCATAGCCGGAGAATTCCTGTCCGAGCGTCAGCGGGGTTGCGTCCTGGGTGTGGGTGCGACCGATCTTGACGATCTTGGCGAATGCCTTCTCCTTCTTGCGCAGCGCGCGGTGCAGCTCGCTTAAGGCAGGGACGAGATCGGCGATGATACGGTCCGCGGCGGCGATATGCATCGCGGTCGGGAAGGAGTCGTTCGAGGACTGGCTCATATTGACGTGATCGTTGGGATGCACCGGCTTCTTGGCGCCGAGCTCGCCGCCCAACAATTCATTGGCGCGGTTGGCGATCACCTCGTTCAGATTCATGTTGGACTGCGTGCCCGAACCGGTCTGCCAGACCACCAGCGGAAAATGCGCATCCCAGTCGCCGGCCACCACCTCCCGCGCGGCGCGGATGATGGCGTTGGCTCGCCGTTGATCAAGGAGCCCGAGTTCGCGATTGGTCATGGCCGCGGCGAGCTTGACGATGCCGAGCGCATGCACGAGCGAGATCGGCATGCGGTCTTCACCGATCCGGAAATTCTGGCGGGAGCGTTCGGTCTGCGCGCCCCAATAGCGATCGGCGGGGACCTCGATCGGACCAAAGCTGTCGGTCTCGATGCGGGTGGCGGGGCTTCGCGCAGCGCTGGTCGTCTTGTCCATGAGCATATCCATCCTGCCGCGCGGGCGCGCGACCTCTTATGCTCATTTATATAGGCAGTTCGGCCGGGCTTAGCGCTGCAAGGCCCGGATCTGGATCATTTCTTGCGGAAACGATCGAGGCGAACGACCTCGGCGCCGCCGCTCTGGCTCGGCGCAGCCGGCTCTTCCTCGGCCTCCGCCTTCTCGGCGGCCGGAGCAGGCACCGACACGGCCGACGCTGCGGGCGCTGCCGGCAGCGTCGCCGGCGCAACCTCGGCGACATCAGACGTGTCGAACTGGAGGCCGAACTTCACGGAAGGATCGAGGAAACTCTTGATGGCGCTGAACGGCACCACCAGGCGCTCCGGGATGCCGCCGAAAGACAGGCCGACCTCGAAACGATCCTCGAGAATCGTTAGGTCCCAGAACTGGTGCTGAAGGATGATCGTCATCTCTTCCGGATATTGCGCCAGCAGCCGCGGCGAGAGCTTTACGCCCTCGGCCTTCGATACGAAGGTGATGAAGAAATGATGTTCGCCCGGCAATCCGTGCGCTGCAGCATCGCTCAGCACCTTTCGCAGCACGCCGCGCAACGCGTCCCGTGCCAGCACGTCGTATCGGATATGATCGGTCGCCATTGTGGATCCTGACTATCGGTCCTGTCGCAATCTGCCGGTCCGAACCGCCGCTCGCGGCCCGACTCGCCAAGCGTCCATGCTACCGCGCCTACGGGAGTAGCTGGAGTCCCCGCTGGGGAGAAAAAAGGAAGTGGAGGCTTCTGTTGCCAGGTGCCTCCGAACCCCGCCTAACGGAGCTTAACCCGTTAGGGCTTTAAGATGGTCTTTCAAACTGCGTTACGCAGCCTGAGCAACCGGAGCATAGTTGTCGTTTGCAACTATTGCAGTAGCCCGATAACGGCGGAACCATACCGAGAAAAAGTACGCCCTTTACGCCCTCGTCGATCCTATTTCGCCCCCGCCAAAGCCCGCCTTTCGGCGGCAAAAAACCCAATCTGGTGGGCTTTGGTGGAGGCGCCGGGTACCGCCCCCGGGTCCGAATGGTTTATTGCGACGACCGTTTATTTCCATAGCCGGCGAACCGGCACCTCCAATATAGGGGGCAAAGGATTAGAAAAACAGGGGTTTCCCACCGGCCGGGACCGGTTCCTTTGGATAGGTCCCGCGAGAGCCTTGGCGTGGCCGCGGCACGGGCCGTAAGCTTCGGATATGTCCTCGGATTCACCGCAGGCCGCGCAAGAGCCGGATGCATCAGGCGATGCCGGCCCGCCGCCCAGCCTGCTGGCGCTGTTCACAGCCTTTGCAAACTGTTCACAGCCTTTGCAAAAATGTCGCTGGCGGGGTTCGGCGGGGTCTTGGTGTTTGCCCGGCACGCCATCGTGGACCAGCACCGCTGGATGACAGCGGAGGAGTTCAACGAGACATTTGCGCTCTGCCATTTCCTGCCCGGTCCCAACATCGTCAATCTGTCGATGGTGTTCGGCTCGCGATTGCGAGGAATCGCCGGCGGGGTCGCGGCCTTCGCGGGCCTGCTGGGGCCGCCGACGCTGATCATGACGGCCCTTGCCATGCTCTATGCCCATTTCGGCGAACTCGAGCCATTGCGCCGCGGACTGGCCGGGGTGTCCTGCGCCGCCGTCGGGCTCCTGATCGCGGTCGTGGTCCGCATGATGATGCCCCTTCTCAAGTCGCGCGATGCCATCGCGCTGGTCCTGATGCTCGGTGTTTTGGCGGCCATCGGCGTGATGCGCTGGCCGCTCCAGACGGTGCTGCTGGTCGCAATCCCCCTCAGCATCGCCGTGACCTTCGCGCTGCGGCGGAAAGTAGCAGCATGACGCCGCACGGAAACCCGATCTGGGCCCTGATCTCGACCTTCGGCCTGATGTCCCTGTTCGCGGTCGGCGGCGCCGCCGCGGCCGTGCCCGAGATGCACCGCATCGCGGTGGAAGTCCATCACTGGATGAGCGAGAAGCAGTTCGCCGATGCCTACGCCATCTCGCAATTGTCACCCGGGCCCAACGTCCTGATCGTCACCCTGATCGGCTATTCGGTCGCGGACATTCCCGGTGCATTGGCCGCAACGCTCGCGATGTGCCTGCCGACGGCCCTGCTGGCTTATTCCGTGAGCAGGCTGCTGAACCGCTCGACCCGGTCGCGTTGGCCCGCGATCATCCAGGCCGCGCTGGTTCCTCTGTCGATCGGGCTGATGGCGGCGAGCGCCCTGATCCTGGCGCAGGCAACCGACAAGAACCTTGTCGCATTGTTGCTGACGGGCGTGGTCGCGGTGGCTGCCTTTGCAACGCGCATGAACCCGCTCTGGCTGTTGCTTGCCGGGGGCATTTTGGGTTTTGCTGGCGTTGTCTGACGAAACTCGCTAGGCAAGTATCCGGGTGGGGTTCCAGATCCAACCGTGACAACAACAAGGCTCGTGACGACGGGTCGCGGAGGAGACATGCATGGCCGACACAATGGGCCATTCAGCGACAGCTACGCGTAACAATGCGCGGGTGGCGCTCGGCATCTTCGTGCTGGCGCTGGCACCGCAAATCTTCGAAATCATCTGGTCGCTCGGGACCATCGTCGGCTGGGGCAGCGGCCGCGGACCCGCGGCCGCGCTGATCGGCCACACGAGCGCACTGCTCGCAGGAGCACCCGGCGCCGTGTTCGGCTCGTTCGGCGGCGAGGCCAAGAAGCTGTCCTCGGACGTGCTCCTGGCGCTGATCTACTCCTATCCGCTGTTTGCGGTGGCGATCCTCACGATCTTCATGACGATCAGGTCGCCGCAGGACTATATCGGCGGCGTCGTGCTGATGGCGGTGGCGCTGTTTGCGCTGTGGGCGTCGAGCGACCTGCAGGGCATGCGTGGATTTTCGTTCGGAGCCGGCACGGCACCGCGCATGTTCGGCGGGCTGCTGGTCGCGTTGTCGGCCGGCATCGCGCTCACCGGACTTTTGCAGGACGGGCCGGCGCTCGCGCATTACTCCTGGCGGGGCCCGCTGTTCGTGATGGCGGCGATCCTGTTCTTTGCGCTGGCGATCCGCCCACTGGGTCTCGTCGTCTCGGCGTTCGCAAGCTTCCTGATCGCAGCGACCGGCTCGCATGAGACGCGCTGGATCGAGGCCATCATCGTCGGTGCTTGCCTGACGATCGGCTGCGCAATCCTGTTCCCCTACATATTGGGGCTGCCGATGCCGATGTTCCCGCGTTTCCTGGTGCAGTGAGGGCATAATGGATCTCTTTGCCAACCTCGCTCACGGCTTCGTCGTCGCTCTCACGCCGATCAACCTGCTGATGTGCCTGATCGGCGCCCTCGTCGGCACGCTGGTCGGCGTGCTGCCCGGTATCGGCACCATCGCAACGGTGGCGATGCTGTTGCCGATCACGTTCGGCCTGCCGCCGGTCGGCGCGCTGATCATGCTCGCCGGCATTTATTACGGCGCCCAGTATGGCGGCTCGACGACCTCGATCCTGGTCAACATCCCGGGCGAAGCGACCTCGGTCGTCACCGCGCTCGACGGTCACCAGATGGCCAAGCAGGGCCGTGCCGGCCCGGCGCTGGCGATCGCAGCGATCGGCTCGTTCTTCGCCGGCTGCGTCGCGACCGTGTTGATCGCGGTCCTCGGCGCGCCCCTCACAAAACTCGCGCTGGCGTTCGGCCCGGCCGAGTATTTCTCGCTGATGGTGCTGGGCCTGATCTTTGCCGTCGTGCTGGCGAAGGGCTCCGTGCTCAAGGCGATCGCGATGATCGTGCTGGGACTGCTGCTCTCCATGGTCGGCTCCGACATCGAGACCGGCGCGTCCCGCATGGCCTTCAACATCCCCGAGCTCGCCGACGGCCTTGGCTTTGCTACCGTCGCGATGGGCGTGTTCGGCTTTGCCGAGATCATCCGCAACCTGGATCACGGCGCGGAACTGAACCGTGACCTGGTGCAACAGAAGATCACCGGCCTGATGCCGACCAAGAAGGATCTCATCGACTCCGCGCCCGCGATCGGACGCGGCACGGTGCTCGGCTCGATCCTCGGCATCCTGCCGGGCGGCGGCGCGGTGATCGCCTCCTTCGCCGCCTATACGCTGGAGAAGAAGATAGCGAAGAACCCGTCGCGGTTCGGCCGCGGCGCGATCGAGGGCGTGGCGGCGCCGGAGAGCGCCAACAACGCCGCGGCGCAGACCTCCTTCATCCCGCTGCTCACGCTCGGTATCCCGCCGAACGCTGTGATGGCGCTGATGGTGGGTGCGATGACGATTCACGGTATCGTGCCGGGCCCACAGGTGATGCAGAAGCAGCCGGATCTCGTCTGGGGTATGATCGCCTCGATGTGGATCGGCAATCTGATGCTGATCATCATCAACCTGCCGCTGGTCGGCATCTGGGTGCGGCTGTTGCGCGTGCCTTACCGGCTGATGTTCCCGTCGATCGTGATCTTCTGTGCGATCGGCATTTACTCCGTCAACAACGCGCCCGTCGACGTCATCCTTGCCGGCGTGTTCGGTTTGGTCGGCTACTGGCTGATCAAGCACGATTTCGAGCCGGCGCCGCTGCTGCTCGGCATGGTGCTCGGGCCGCTGATGGAGGAGAACCTGCGGCGCGCGCTTCTGATCTCGCGCGGCGACTGGAGCGTGTTCGTGACGCGGCCGTTATCGGCGGTGCTGCTCGCGATCGCGGCGGGGCTTCTGGTGCTCGCGGTGCTGCCCGCCCTGCGCGCCAAGCGCGACGAGGTGTTCACCGAATCGGAGAACTGATCCGGCGCGCCTGCGTCGGCGGGCCGCAGGCGGAAGGCATCGACTTTCCTCGCAGTCTGGTGAAATGAAAATGCCGGCCATCATGGCCGGCATTTTTCTTTGACGTTTCGAAGGGGATTGAGATGAACACCATTCGCACGCTTGCGGGCGCATGCGTCGCTGCGGTGGCTTCGCTGTGCGCCATTGTCGCACCGGCTGAAGCGCAAAACTATCCGACGCGCAACATTACCATGATCGTGCCGTTCGCCGCCGGCGGTCCGACCGACGTCATCTCCCGCATCGTCACTGCGCATATGGCGCAGACGCTCGGACAGAGCATCATCATCGAGAACGTGGTCGGCGCCGGCGGCACCACCGCCACCACGCGGGCGGCACGCGCAACCAATGACGGCTATACGCTGATCACCGGGCATATGGGCACGCATGCCGCGTCCGTTCCGCTCTATCCCAAGCTCGCCTACCATCCCGAAAAGGACTTCGAGCCGGTCGCGCTGCTCGCGGGCACGCCGATCCTGATCCTGGCGCGCAAGGATTTTCCGCCGAAGGATCTGAAGGAGTTCGTGGCCTACGTGAAGGCCAATGCCGAGAAGGTGAATGCCGCGCACGCCGGCATCGGTTCGGTGTCGCACGTCTCGTGCGAACTCTTGCATTCGATCCTCGACGTCAAGCCGGTCGGCGTGCCCTTCAACGGCACCGGCCCCGCGATGAACGCGCTGGTCGGCGGCCAGGTCGATTACATGTGCGACCAGATCGTCAACGCCGTGCCGCAGATCAATGCCGGCACCATCAAGGCCTATGCGATCGCGACGCCCGCGCGCAATCCGTCGCTGCCCAACGTGCCGACCACGGCGGAAGCGGGGCTGCCGGCATTCCAGGCCCAGGCCTGGAACGCGGTCTTTGCGCCGAAGGGAACCTCGCCGGCGATCCTGGCGACGCTCAACGCGGCCGCCGTCAAGGCGCTCGACGACGAGAACGTCAAGAAGCGCCTGCTCGAACTCGGCAGTGTGATCCCGGCAGCCGCAGACCGCACGCCGGAGGCGCTTGCCGCCCTCGTCAAAGCCGAAGTCGCGAAGTGGAGCGCAGTGCTCAAGCCGGCAAGTTAGCGAGCCCGATCAAGCCGATAGAGAGGGGCGGAACGGTGGTTCCGCCCCTTGTCCTTTAGGTGCGGAGCGCTCACTTTTTCCGGGTATAATCTGTGGGATCGGCGAATCGCCGCTGTCGAAGGGCAGGGTCGGCCGTTAAGTTCGCCGTCCCCGGAAAGGCCATAGCGCGACCCCATGCACCAGTATCAGGACCTGCTTGAGCGGATTCTCTCAGACGGCGCCGAGAAGACCGACCGGACCGGCACCGGCACGCTGTCGGTGTTCGGCCATCAGATGCGCTTCAACCTGTCGGCCGGTTTCCCGATGCTGACCACCAAGCGGTTGCCGCTGAAGGCGATCGTGCATGAGCTGTTGTGGTTCCTGAAGGGTGACACCAACGTCAAGTACCTCAAGGATAACGGCGTCAGCATCTGGGACGAATGGGCCGATGCCAACGGGGACCTTGGCCCCGTCTACGGACATCAATGGCGCTCCTGGCCCGCGCCCGACGGCCGCAGCATCGACCAGATCGCCAACGTCGTCGAGATGATCAAGCGCAACCCGGACTCGCGCCGGCTGATCGTGACCGCCTGGAATCCGGCCGACGTCGAGAAGATGGCGCTGCCGCCCTGCCACTGCCTGTTCCAGTTCTATGTCGCCAACGGCAAGCTGTCGTGCCAGCTCTATCAGCGCTCGGCCGACGTGTTCCTCGGCGTGCCCTTCAACATCGCTTCCTACGCGCTGCTGACCATGATGGTGGCGCAGGTGACGGGGCTGAAGCCGGGCGAGTTCGTGCATTCCTTTGGCGATACGCATCTCTACTCCAATCATCTGGAACAGGCGCGGCTGCAGCTCACGCGCTCGCCGCGCGCATTGCCGGTGATGCGGATCAACCCTGACGTGAAGGACATCTTCTCCTTCCGCTACGAGGATTTTGAGCTCGTCGGCTACGATCCGCATCCGCACATCAAGGCGGAAGTCGCGGTCTAGACCCGATGTCGCTGGTCATCCGCCGTGCGCGCCCCGGTGAAGCGGGGCTGGTTCTTGCCTTCGTCCGCGAGCTTGCCGAGTACGAGAAGCTGCGGCACGAGCTTGAGGCGACCGAAGCGGACATCGCGGAGGCGCTGTTCAGCGATAACCCGCTGCTGTTCTGCGACATCGCCGAGTGGAACGCGGAGCCGGTCGGCTTCGCAGTGTGGTTCCTGAATTTCTCCACCTTCAGCGGGCGCCACGGCATCTATCTCGAAGACCTCTTCGTGCGTCCCTCGCATCGCGGCAAGGGCATCGGCAAAGCGCTGCTCGTGCATCTCGCGAGAGAATGCGTGGCGAATGGCTGGTCGCGTCTGCAATGGTCGGTGCTCGACTGGAATACGCCGTCGATCGAATTCTACAAATCGCTCGGTGCTGTCATGATGGATGACTGGACGCTGTGCCGCGTCACCGGCGATGCCCTGACCAATCTTGCAGGGAAGGCTGAGTGATGGAGATCGTGTTCGTCGTTGCGATAGCGGAGAACGGCGTCATCGGCGCCGGCAACGCGATTCCGTGGCGGCTGAAATCCGACATGGTACGCTTGAAGGCGCTGACCATCGGCAAGCCGGTGGTGATGGGCCGCAAGACGTTCGAGTCGCTGCCCCGGCCGTTGCCCGGGCGCACCAACATCGTCATCACCCGCGATGCGGCCTATCGCGCCAGCGGTGCCGTGGTGACGACGTCGTCGGCGGACGCGCTCGCGATCGCGCGCGGCGATGCCCTGCGGCGTTCCGTCGCCGAAATTGCCGTACTCGGCGGCGCCGAAATCTACAGGCAGTTGCTCGACAGTGCCGACCGCCTCGAGATCACGGAAGTGCACGCGCGCCCCGACGGCGACACGATCTTCGAGATCGACAAGGCGCAATGGGACGAGATGGCGCGCGAGCGTCATTCTGCGGGGCCGGACGACAGCGCCGACTTCTCCTATGTGACATATCGTCGGCGGCGCCCGGATTAACCGCTTTCGCCAATGTTTACATTGACTTTTCCCCGGGCCGGCATAGCTCGGAAGACGACCAAGCTTGCGTTGTAAGGGTCCCTTGGGTCCCCTATAAAGCGTCCGGACAAAGCGGGCGGGGGCAATTCCACCCTGCCGAGGAGACTGTCGAATGCCGTGGAAGAATCAGGGCGGTGGCCCGTGGGGCTCGGGCTCGAAGGGGCCATGGGGCTCAGGCCCGCAACCGGTCGGGCCGAGGCCGCCGGATCTCGAAGACCTTCTGCGGCGCGGCCAGGACCGTCTCCAGCAGCTCCTGCCCGGCGGCTATTTCTCCGGCGTTGGCATCACGCTGATCCTATTGATCGGTATCGCGATCTGGCTGCTCTCCGGCTTCTTCCGCGTGCAGTCCGAAGAGCTTGGCGTCGTGCTGCGATTCGGCAAGCATGTGCGCACGGTGCAGCCCGGCCTGAACTATCATCTGCCCTATCCGATCGAGACCGTGCTGCTGCCCAAGGCGCTGCGCGTCTCCACCATTTCCATCGGCATGACGCTGATCGACGATCCGGCCCGCCGCGGCCGCACCATGCGCGACGTGCCTGAAGAGAGCCTGATGCTGACCGGCGACGAGAACATCGTCGACGTCGACTTCACCGTGCTGTGGCGCATCAAGCCCGACGGCGTCGGCGACTTCCTGTTTAACATCCAGAGCCCCGAAGGCACCGTGAAGGCGGTCGCCGAAAGCGCGATGCGCGAGGTGATCGGCCGTTCGCAGATCCAGCCGATCCTGACCGGTGCGCGCAACGTCACCGAGCAGGGCGTGCAGGAGCTGATGCAGAAGACGCTCGACAGCTACGGCTCGGGCGTCCAGATCACCCAGGTGCAGATGCAGAAGGTCGACCCGCCGGCGCAGGTCATCGACGCGTTCCGCGACGTGCAAGCCGCGCGCGCCGACTTCGAGCGGGCACAGAATGAGGCCCAGACCTACGCCAACCGTGTCGTCCCCGAAGCCCGTGGCCGTGGGGCGCAAATTTCGCAGGTCGCCGAAGGCTACAAGGAGCAGGCGATTGCCGAGGCCAAAGGCCAGAGCGCACGTTTCCTGAAGGTCTACGACGAATACAAGAAGGCGCCCGACGTGACGCGTGAACGGATCTACCTGGAGACGATGGAGCGCGTGCTCGGCGGCTCCGAAAAGCTCGTCATCGACGGTGCGGCAGGGCAGGGCGTCGTGCCCTATCTGCCGCTCAACGAATTGACGCCGCGGCGGCCGCCGGCGCCGCAGGGCCAGCAGCAGAGCGGAGGCAACCGATGAGGTCTCCGGTCACAGGTTTCGTCTCGCTGCTCGTTCTGCTGCTCGTCCTGATCGTGGCCTACAGCTCGGTCTTCACGGTGCAGCAGACCGAACAGGCCCTCGTGGTTCGCCTCGGTGAGCCCGTCAAGGTCGTCACTGAGCCCGGGCTGAACTTCAAGGCACCGTTCATCGACAGCGTCATCAGCATCGACAAGCGGATCCTCGATCTCGAGAACCCGTCGCAGGAAGTCATCGCCTCCGACCAGAAGCGGCTCGTGGTCGATGCGTTCGCGCGTTACCGCATCAAGAACGCGCTGCGCTTCTATCAGAGCGTCGGCTCGATTCAGGCTGCGAACCTCCAGCTCACGACGCTGCTCAACGCAGCGTTGCGCCGCGTGCTCGGCGAGGTCACCTTCATTGCGGTGGTTCGCGACGAACGTGAGCGGCTGATGGCGCGCATTCGCGAGCAGCTCGACCGCGAAGCTGACGGCTACGGCATCCAGGTCGTCGATGTCCGGATCCGCCGCGCCGACCTGCCGGACCAGAACAGCCAGGCGGTCTACGACCGCATGAAGACCGAACGTCAGCGCGAAGCGGCCGAGTTCCGCGCGCAGGGTGCCCAGAAGGCCCAGGAAATCCGCTCCAAGGCCGATCGTGAGGCGACCGTCATCGTCGCCGAGGCCAACTCCGCGGCCGAACAGATCCGCGGTGCGGGCGATGCCGAGCGCAACCGGCTGTTTGCCGAGGCCTACGGCAAGGACCCAGATTTCTTCGCCTTCTACCGTTCGATGGCGGCCTATGAGAACGGGTTGCGCTCCAGCGACACCCGCTACCTGCTGCGGCCGGATTCGAATTTCTTCCGGTACTTCAGTCACCCGTCCGGCAAGACGGGCGCGGAGACACCGGCTCCGAAGCCTTGAGATCAAGGGCGGCTTCGCAAGCCGCCCACAAGACAACGATAACAGCACGAGGGGAGGTTCCCGTCCGATGAGGTCCATAGCGTTTGCCGACTTCCTCATCGGCTTGGGCATCCTGTTTGTGCTGGAAGGCATAATGTTCGCGGCGAGTCCGAACTGGATGCGCAAGGCGATGAAGAGCGCGCTTGCAACCCCCGATCACATCCTGAGGGGCGTCGGCATCGCCTCGGCGGTGGTCGGCCTGATCCTGATCTGGGTAATGCGCCGCCATAGCTGAGAAATCCGCTCCAAACGCCAAAGTGAAGCGCGTAGGCCGGTCTTTCGCCGTATTATCGGGGTTTTGAGGCCCGTTAAGGTCCGTGCTTGCGCCGCCCTTCGGTCGAGCGCAGTGTGGTGCCAACCCCCGACTCTCTGGAGATCATCTGATATGACCGCTGCCACCATTGCCACGACCCGCTTGCGCCTTGGTCTGGCTGCGATCGCGCTCGGCGCTTTCAGCGTCATCGCTTCGCCCGCCGCCGCGCGTGGGCCGGAGGGCATCGCCGACGTCGCCGAGAAGGTGATCGACGCGGTCGTCAACATCTCGACTTCGCAGACCGTGGAGGCCAAGGGCGGCGGCAGCAACACCATGCCGCAACTGCCGCCCGGCTCGCCCTTCGAGGAGTTCTTCGACGACTTCTTCAAGAACCGCCGCGGCCCCGGCGCCGGCAAGGGCGGCGAGCGCGGCGACAACACGCCGCCGCGCAAGACCAACTCGCTCGGCTCCGGCTTCATCATCGACACGTCGGGCGTCGTCGTCACAAATAATCACGTCATCGCGGATGCCGACGAGATCAACGTCATCCTCAACGACGGCACCAAGATCAAGGCGGAGCTGGTCGGCGTCGACAAGAAGACCGATCTTGCGGTCTTGAAGTTCAAGCCGACGAAGCCGCTGGTGGCGGTCAAGTTCGGCGACTCCGACAAGCTGCGGCTCGGCGACTGGGTGGTGGCGATCGGCAACCCCTTCAGTCTCGGCGGCACCGTGACCGCCGGCATCGTCTCGGCCAAGAATCGCGATATTTCCTCGGGTCCGTACGACAGCTACATCCAGACCGACGCCGCCATCAATCGCGGCAATTCCGGCGGTCCGCTGTTCAATCTCGAAGGCGACGTCATCGGCGTCAACACGCTGATCATCTCGCCCTCCGGCGGCTCGATCGGCATCGGCTTTGCCGTGCCGTCGAAGACGGTCGTAGGCGTGGTCGACCAGCTTCGGCAGTTCGGCGAATTGCGCCGCGGCTGGCTCGGCGTGCGCATCCAGAGCGTCACCGACGAGATCGCCGAAAGCCTGAGCATCAAGCCCGCGCGCGGCGCGCTGGTTGCCGGCGTCGACGACAAGGGTCCGGCGAAGCCCGCCGGCATCGAGCCCGGCGACGTCGTGGTCAAGTTCGACGGCAAGGATATCAAGGATCCCAAGGATCTCTCGCGCGTCGTCGCCGACACCGCGGTCGGCAAGGAAGTCGACGTCGTGATCATCCGCAAGGGCCAGGAGGAGACCAAGAAGGTCACGCTCGGCCGCCTTCAGGATCCCGAGAAGGTGCAGGCGGCTGTCAAGACCGACGAGCCCGCGCCGGAGAAGCCGGTGACGCAGAAGGCGCTCGGCCTGGATCTGGCAACACTGAGCAAGGATCTGCGCACGCGCTACAAGATCAAGGACAGCGTCAAGGGTGTGGTCGTCACGAGCGTCGATGCCAATTCGGACGCTGCCGAGAAGCGGCTCTCGGCCGGCGACGTCATCGTCGAGGTCGCGCAGGAAGCGGTCTCGAGCGGTGCCGACGTCCAGAAGCGTATCGAGACGTTGAAGAAGGACGGCAAGAAGTCGGTGCTGCTGCTCGTCTCCAACGGCGAGGGCGAGCTGCGGTTCGTGGCGCTGAGCGTGCAGTAAGAGAGGTGCAGTCATTCCGGGGCGATGCGTAGCATCGAACCCGGAATCTCGAGATTCCGGGTCAGGTCCTTCGGACCATCCCGGAATGACGACTGGAGAGACTACCCCTCCACGAACTCCTTGCGCGAATACCCCTGCGCATACAGTAGCGCGCTGAGATCGCCGTGATCGATCCGCGCTGCCGCTGCCGCCGCCACGGCCGGCTTGGCGTGATAGGCCACACCCAGGCCTGCGGCCTGGATCATCGCGAGATCATTGGCGCCGTCGCCGACGACGACCGTATCGATGTCGTCGAGATCGAACGACTCCATCAGGTCGACCAGCGTGGCGAGCTTCGCCGCGCGGCCCAGGATCGGCTCCTTCACCTCGCCGGTGAACTTGCCGTCGCGCACGATCAGCTCGTTGGCGCGGTTCTCTTGGAAGCCGATCTTGGCTGCCACCGCGCTCGTGAACAGCGTAAAACCGCCGGAGACGAGGCAGGTATAGGCGCCGTTGGCGCGCATGGTAGCGACCAGTGCGCGGCCGCCCGGCGTCAGCGTGATGCGCTTTGCGAGCACCTCGTCGACCACGCTCACCGGCAAGTCCTTCAAGAGCGCGACACGCTCGCGCAGCGCCGGCTCGAACTCGATCTCGCCGCGCATCGCGCGTTCCGTGATGGCGGCGACATGCGCCTTGAGGCCGGCAAAATCGGCGAGCTCGTCGATGCATTCCTGGCCGATCATGGTGGAGTCCATGTCGGCGAGAAAAAGCTTCTTGCGCCGGACGCCGGCAGGCTGCACGACGATGTCGATCGGCAGATCGCCGCGCATCTCGCGCAGCCGCTCCTCGATGGCGTGACGGTCGCGTTCGAGGTTATTCTCGGCGCCGAAGGGGATGTCGACCGCGACGCCGTCGAACAGCCAGTGCGCGGGCGCAGCCTGGGGCAGCACGGCGCGGGCGCCGTCCACGATGGTGGAGTCGAGCGCGGGACTATTCGGGTTGCAGATCAGCGTGGCGACGAGGGACATTTGAGGTTCGCGTGAGAGAAGGGAACGGGCAGTTGCGCAAGGCCGTGCTTATCGCAGGCCCGACCGCCAGCGGCAAGTCGGCGCTGGCGCTCGAACTCGCGCAAACCATCGGCGGCGTCGTCATCAATACCGATTCCATGCAGGTTTATCGCGATCTGCGCATCATCACCGCGCGCCCGACGCGGGAGGAGGAGGCGCGGGTGCCGCATCGCCTTTACGGCTATGTCGAGGCCAGCGTGAATTTCTCGGCAGGCGCCTGGCTCACGGATGCCGCTGCGGCGCTGGCCGAGGCGCAAGCGCAGGGCCGCGTGCCGATCTTCATCGGCGGCACCGGTCTCTATTTCAAGGCGCTCACCGCGGGTCTCTCGACGGTGCCGCCGATCTCCGCCGAGGTGCGCGAGAGCGTGCGCGCGCGGCTGGAGCGCGAGGGCGTCGAGGCGCTGCATGCGGAACTCGCGACCCGCGACCCACGCGCCGCCGAACGGCTGAACGTTCGCGATCGCACCCGCATTGCGCGCGCGCTTGAAGTGGTCGAGGCCACCGGCCGCTCGCTGCTCGATTGGCACCGCGAGAGCCAGCCGCCGCTGCTGCCGAAGGACAGTTTTCGCGCGCTGTTCCTCGCGCCCGAGCGCGACGAGCTCTATGCCCGCATCGACGCGCGCTTCGACGCGATGTTGGGCGCCGGTGCATTCAAGGAGGTCGAGCGGCTGGCGGCGCGCCATCTCGACCCGCTGCTGCCGGCGATGAAGGCGCACGGCGTACCCGCCCTGATCCGGCACCTCGCCGGCGAGATCAGCCTGGAGGAGGCGGCCACAATCGGCCGCGCCGACACCCGCCATTACGCCAAGCGCCAGTTCACCTGGTTTCGGCACCAATTGCCCGAATTCGAGTGGGTGAAGCCGGCGGAGGCGCGGGGCTGGCTTGCGGCCATCACAAGTGCGGGGCAGGAGCCCGGCTGACGCGGTTTTGTGCCGGCGCAGCAAATTTCCTCTCGCCGAACGGCTGGAACGCCGCTACATTGCCCAAATCCGCGCGGGAGCGGCCGCTTTGCCTTGACATCCAGGCTTTGGCCGTTATGTTTCGCGCAACCTTTGGGAAGCCGGGCACCTGCCATGCGTAATATTATTACCAAACTCCTTATCGTCGTCGTACCCAGGCGCACCGCCGGGGATGGCTAGCGGCCATCCAAATCCGAGCGGTGTGCATGGGGCCTCTTGGGGCCCTTTTTTATTTCCCGAACCACAGTCGAAAGAAGCCGCTGACAACAGCGCATCCGGAGCAAGACAATGACCGAGAAGAGCCACGATCCGAACCAGATGACCGGCGCCGCAATGATCGTCCGCGCCCTCATCGATCATGGCGTGACCGACATCTTCGGCTATCCCGGCGGCGCGGTGCTTCCGATCTACGACGAGATCTTCCAGCAGAGCGAAGTCCAGCACATCCTGGTCCGCCACGAGCAGGGCGCGGGCCATGCCGCCGAAGGCTACGCGCGCTCGACCGGCAAACCGGGCGTCGTGCTGGTCACCTCCGGTCCCGGCGCCACCAACATGGTGACGCCGCTGACGGACGCGCTGATGGATTCGATCCCGCTGGTCTGCATCACCGGCCAGGTGCCGACGCATCTGATCGGCAATGACGCGTTCCAGGAATGCGACACGGTCGGCATCACGCGTCCCTGCACCAAGCACAACTGGCTGGTGCGCGATGTCAACGATCTCGCGAAGGTGCTGCACGAGGCCTTCTATGTCGCGACCTCCGGCCGTCCGGGTCCGGTGCTGGTCGACGTGCCGAAGGACGTGCAGTTCGCGACCGGCACCTACCATCCGCCCCGCAAATCCGACGTGCACGTCTCCTACGCGCCGCGCGTCAAGGGCGATGCGACGCAGATCCGCAAAGCCGTGGCGCTGCTCGCCAATGCCAAGCGGCCGGTGATCTATTCCGGCGGCGGCGTCATCAACTCCGGCCCCGAGGCGTCAAAACTGCTGCGCGAACTGGTCGAGGTCACGGGCTTCCCGATCACCTCCACGCTGATGGGGCTGGGCGCCTATCCGGCATCGGGCAAGAATTGGCTCGGCATGCTCGGCATGCACGGCACCTACGAAGCCAACATGACCATGCATGATTGCGACGTCATGCTGTGCGTCGGCGCGCGCTTCGACGACCGCATCACCGGCCGCGTCGATGCGTTCTCGCCGGGCTCGAAGAAGATCCACATCGACATCGATCCGTCCTCGATCAACAAGAACATCCGTGTCGATATCCCGATCATCGGCGATTGCGGCAACATCCTCGGCGACATCCTCCAGGTGTTCAAGGCGGAAGCCAAGAAGCCCGACATCAAGCCGTGGTGGCAGCAGATCGCGCAATGGCGCGCGCGCAATTCGTTGTTCTACAAGAAGAACAACGACATCATCCTGCCGCAGCAGGCGATCCAGCGCCTGTTCGAGCTGACGCGCGGCAAGGACACCTACATCACGACTGAGGTTGGCCAGCACCAGATGTGGGCGGCGCAGTTCTTCGGCTTCGAGGAGCCGCACCGCTGGATGACGTCGGGCGGGCTCGGCACCATGGGCTATGGCTTGCCGGCCGCGGTCGGCGTGCAGGTCGCCCATCCCGACAGCCTGGTCATCGATATCGCGGGCGATGCCTCGGTGCAGATGACGATCCAGGAGATGTCGACGGCGGTCCAGTATGAGCTGCCGATCAAGATCTTCATCCTGAACAACCAGTACATGGGAATGGTGCGGCAGTGGCAGCAACTGCTCCACGGCAACCGCCTGTCGCATTCCTACTCCGAGGCGCTGCCGGATTTCGTCAAGCTCGCGGAAGCCTATGGCTGCGTCGGCATCCGGGCGATGAAGCCGGCCGATCTCGACGGCGCCATCAAGGAGATGATCGCAGTCAAGCGTCCGGTGATCTTCGACTGCCGTGTCGCGGCGCTGGAAAACTGCTTCCCGATGATTCCCTCCGGCAAGGCACACAACGAGATGCTGTTGCCCGAGCAGGCCAACGACGAAGCAACCGCCACCGCGTTCGCCGGCGGCAAGGCGCTGGTGTGATGCGATGTTCGACCTGAGGGAGCTCGAACGCGCGCATGAGATCGTGGGGCAGGCGGTGCCGGCGACGCCGGCGCATGCCTGGCCGCTGCTTGGCCAGCGTTTGGGCACGCGCGTCGTGGTCAAGCACGAGAACCATACGCCGATCGGCGCCTTCAAGGTGCGCGGCGGGCTGGTCTATCTCGAGCGGCTGAAGCGGGAGAGCCCGAACACGCCGGGTATCATCTCGGCGACGCGCGGCAATCACGGCCAGAGCCTCGCGTTTGCGGCTGCCAGGCACGGCCTGCCCGCGGTCATCTATGTGCCGCGCGGCAACTCCGTCGAGAAAAACCGCGCCATGAAGGCCTTTGGCGCCGAGCTCGTCGAGCACGGCGAGGATTTTCAGGCCGCGCGCGAGGAGGCCGAGCGCCGCGCGCAGTTCGCAGGCTTGCACATGGTGCCGTCGTTCCACCGCGACCTCGTGCTGGGGGTTTCGACCTACGCGCTGGAATTGTTCAGGGCGGCGCCCGATCTCGATGTTCTCTACGTGCCGATCGGGCAGGGCTCCGGCATCTGCGGCTGCATCATGGCGCGCGACCTGCTGGGCCTGAAGACCGAGATCGTCGGCGTGCAGTCGACGGAGGCGCCATCCTATGCGCTGTCGTTTGCGGCAGGCCGCATTGTGACCACTGAGACCAGCAACACGCTCGCCGACGGCATGGCCACCCGCATCCCGGATCCGGATGCTTTCAGCGTCATCCGCAAGGGCGCGTCGCGCATCGTGCAGGTCAGTGACGACGAGGTCGCTGTCGCGATCCGCGCCTACTGGACCGACACACATAATCTCGCCGAAGGCGCCGGTGCTGCCGCGCTCGCCGCGGCGCTTCAGGACAAGAGCAAGCTGCAAGGCAAGCGCGTCGGCCTCGTGCTGTCCGGCGGCAACATCGATTTCGATCTGTTCCGCCAATGGGTCGGGACGGACGCGCCGGTCGCCCAGCGGGCGATGGCGTGACGAAGAGAATAGAGGGGACGACAATGAACCAGCCCGCATCCGCCTACTTCCTCGAGGATCGTCACGATCCCAACGAGACGCACACGCTTTCGGTTCTCGTGCAGAACGAGCCGGGCGTGCTCGCGCGTGTCATCGGCCTGTTCTCGGGGCGCGGTTACAACATCGAGAGTCTCACGGTCTCGGAAACCGAGAGCCAAAAGCATCTCTCGCGCATCACCATCGTCACCACGGGCACACCGATGGTGATCGAGCAGATCAAGCACCAGCTCGACCGCATGATCCCGGTCTACCGCGTCGTCGACATGACGCTGACGCGGCGCGCGATCGAGCGCGAGCTCGCGATGGTGAAGGTGCGCGGGCAGGGCGAGCATCGCGTCGAGGCCCTGCGCCTGGCGGATGCGTTCCGGGCTCGCGTCATCGACGCGACAACCGAGAGCTTTGTGTTCGAGATCACAGGCAGCACGGACAAGATCAATCAGTTTATCGACCTGATGCGCCCGCTCGGCCTCGTCGAGGTGTCGCGCACCGGTGTTGCCGCGATCGGCCGCGGGCCTGAAGGGATGTGAACCATGTTGGCGCGCGACTGGTACTATAACGAGCGGAACCGGATCGGGCTGGAGCCCGCGGTCGCCTCGATCTACGACAATTTTGATGATGCCGACCTGCGTGCGCGCGCCGCGCTGAAAATGCTCGGCGTGCAACGCGGATGGCGGATCGCCGATATCGGCTGCGGTAACGGTGTGCTCGCGACCGAGGCTGCGCTGATGGGCGCGGAAGTCGACGCCATCGACATCTCACCGGCCATGCTGGCGCTCGCCGAAATCTATTCGCGCGACCGCAAGGCGGCGGTCCGCACCCAGTCGGCCGGCCTATTGAGTTTCTCCTATCAGCCCGAGTCCTATGATTTGATCGTCAGCGAGTTCACGCTGCACCACCTGCCCGACTTCTGGAAGGCGGTGGCGATGTCGCGGATCTATCGGGCGCTGAAGCCGGGTGCGAGCTTCTATCTGCGTGACATCGTGTTCGTCTCGATGCCCGACGCCTGCGAGCGCGACGTCGACCAATGGGCGGACTTCCAGATCAAGAACCACGATTTTTCGCGCGACAACGTCGTCGCGCATATGCGCGACGAATATTCCACCTTCGGCTGGGTGATGGAGCGGATGTTGACCGACGTCGGCTTCACGCTGGTCTCGGCCGACTATCACGCCCCGATGCACGGCACCTATCTCCTGCGCAAGCCCAAGGCCGGCGAACAAAGCTAACAACACGAATCGAACGACAGAGCCGAACAAGAACAATGAAGCCGGCCGACATTCTCATCGCCGTTCTGGTGGCGATCGTCTGGGGACTTGCCTTCGTGGCGAGCCGGATCGCGCTTGACGAGTTTTCGCCGGAATTGATGACCGCGCTGCGCTTTACCATCGCCGCGGTGCCCTGCCTGTTCATCCGCAAGCCGAAGATCGCCTGGTCGCTGCTGGCAGCGATCAGCTTCACGCTGTTCCTCGGCCAGTTCCTGAGCCAGGCCTATGGCATCGCCCATGGCGTGCCGGTGGGTTTGACCTCCGTCATTGTGCAGAGCCAGGCGCTGTTCACCATCGGCTTTGCGGTGATCGCGTTCGGCGAGCGGCCGACGCCGATGCAGACGCTCGGCATCGCCATTGCCGCGATGGGCCTTTTGATGATCTGCGGCACCGTCGGCTATGACTTCAGCGTCGCCGCCTTCACCGTGCTGATGATCTCGCCGATCAGCTTTGCCATCGGCAATCTGTTGCTGCGCGGCGCCCGCGGCGTTCCGATGTTCGACCTGTTCGCCTGGCTGTGCCTGGTCTCGGCGGTGCCGCTGTTCGTGCTGGCGGTGATCGCCAATGGCCCTGCGCCGACCTGTAGCGCGCTGACGCACATGTCGCTGACTGGTCTGCTCTGCATGCTCGCGCTCGGCGGCATTTCGACCAGCATCGCCTATTGGCTGTGGGGCCGGCTGTTGCGGGACTACCCGGCGGCGCAAGTGGTGCCGTTCGCGCTGCTGGTGCCGTTCGTGGGCTCTGCCGCCTCCAGCATCGTGTTCGGCGAAAAATTTGGGCCGCTACGGTTGGCTGGCATGCTGACCGTGATCGCCGGCATCGCGGTCATGCTGCTGGCCAAGCGCCCGCAAGCCCTGCCCAAGACCGCGTGAGGCCAGCATGTCCCAATCGCTCTTCTACGCCTTCGTCGTCTTCGCGGTCGTGATGTTCTTCACGCCGGGGCCCAACAACATCATGCTGCTGTCGTCGGGGCTGACATACGGCTTCCGCCGCACCATCCCGCACATCGCCGGTATCACTATCGGCTTTGCTTTCATGGTGGCGGCCGTCGGTCTCGGACTCGGCACCGTGTTCCTGGCCTATCCGATCCTCCAGACCATCCTGAAATATGCCGGGGCTGCCTATCTGGTCTACCTGGCCGCCGTGATTGCGATGTCCGGCCCGGCCAAGTCCGGCGAGGACAAGGAGAAGGGACCAATGACCTTCTGGGGCGCGGCTATGTTCCAGTGGATCAACGCCAAGGGCTGGGTGATCGTGATCGGCACCATCACGGCCTATGCGGCCATCGCCCAATTCCCCCTCAACATCGCCATCCAGACCGTGATCAGCCTGCTCGTGGGCACGGTCTCGACCGTGGTCTGGGCTCTGTTCGGGACCGCGCTGCGGCCGGTTCTGACCTCGGAGCGGCTGATCCGCGGCTTCAATATCCTGATGGCGCTCCTGCTGCTCGCCTCCCTCTACCCCGTTTTCATGGATGCATGATGTCGCGGATTTCCATGCAGAAACGGGTTTCCTTCGGGGCGGAAAATGCTCTAGACAGCCCCCGAAATCCGCAATTTTCACCGTCCGACACCTGACCAACGGCCGATTCTGGCCCCTGAACGAGGAAACGACTATGCGTGTTTATTACGATCGCGACGCCGACCTGAACCTGATCAAGGGCAAGAAGGTCGCCATCGTCGGCTATGGCAGCCAGGGTCACGCCCATGCGCTCAACCTGAAGGATTCCGGCGTCAAGGACGTTGCCATCGCGCTGCGCAAGGGTTCGGCCTCGGCCAAGAAGGCGGAAGCCGCCGGCTTCAAGGTGCTGGAAGTCGCCGAGGCCGCCAAATGGGCCGACCTCGTCATGATGCTGACCCCGGACGAACTGCAGGGTGACATCTACCGGGAGCACCTGCACGACAACATGAAGAAGGGCGCCGCCCTCGTGTTCGCGCACGGCCTCAACGTCCACTTCAACCTGCTTGACCCGCGCGCCGACCTCGACGTGCTGATGATCGCCCCCAAGGGCCCCGGCCACACCGTGCGCTCGGAGTATCAGCGCGGCGGCGGCGTGCCCTGCCTGATCGCGATCGCCAAGGACGTCTCGGGCAACGCCCATGACCTCGGCCTGTCCTACGCCTCGGCGATCGGCGGCGGCCGTGCCGGCATCATCGAGACCACCTTCAAGGAAGAGTGCGAGACCGACCTGTTCGGCGAGCAGGTGGTGCTCTGCGGCGGCCTGGTCGAGCTGATCAAGGGCGGCTACGAGACTCTGGTCGAGGCCGGCTATGCCCCGGAGATGGCCTATTTCGAGTGCCTCCACGAGGTGAAGCTGATCGTCGACCTGATCTATGAAGGCGGCATCGCCAACATGAACTACTCGATCTCCAACACCGCCGAGTACGGAGAGTACGTCACTGGTCCGCGCATCGTCACTGCCGAGACCAAGGCAGAGATGAAGCGCGTGCTCGCCGACATCCAGGGCGGCAAGTTCGCCCGCGACTGGATGCTCGAGAACAAGGTCAACCAGACCTCGTTCAAGGCGACCCGCGCCAAGCTTGCCCAGCACCCGATCGAGGAAGTCGGCGCGAAGCTCCGCGACATGATGCCCTGGATCAAGAAGGGCGCGCTGGTCGACAAGAGCAAGAACTGAGTGGCGAGCGCGCGACGCGCAAGCGTCGCGTGCGTGTGCACTGCCACACACCAAATCTTAAGCCCTCACGGCTAGTGTTTGGGCGAGATCGCGAGCGGCGATCTCGCCCTTTCTCTTCGGCCCAAGCTTTGCTGCTTCATTCAAATTCTTCGCGGGCTGCAAGCGCACTTCAAGACGAAGAACTGACGCTTAAAGCATATTCTTCATCTCGCGCAATTTCCGAGCTTTTCCCCGCCCTCCCAATCGCCAAAAGCCCAGCGACTTCAAAGTCAAGGATTCGGCTTTTCATCTGCGGTCTCATCGACCTCTCGTGCGAAAAAATCTTCTTCACGCGCTGCTTCAATCTAAGAGCTGATAGCTGCAGCGAATTGTTGGAGAGCATTCCGAGCGAATGTGTCGCCTCCACTGCACAGCTCGCGGCCGCTTAATAAGCAAGCAGCATTGCGCTCGTTGCCGTTGCCGCTACATGATCCCGGGAACCAGGGGGAAACAACATGCGATCTGTCGTCGTCACCGGCGCGTCCACCGGCATCGGTTGGGCCACCGCAAAGGTTTTGCTCGGGCGCGGCTATCGCGTGTTCGGCAGCGTCCGCAAGCAGGCGGATGCCGACCGGCTCAAAACCGAATTCGGCGCCAACTTCACACCCCTGATGTTCGACGTCACCGATGAGGCCGCGGTGCTCGCCGCCGCCCGGCAGGTGCGCGAGGCGCTGGCCGGCGAGACGCTGGCCGGGCTCGTCAACAATGCCGGTATCGCGGTGGCAGGTCCCGTGCTCGAGCTGCCGGCCGACGAATTCCGCCGCCAGATGGACATCAACGTCATCGGTCCGGTCATCGCGACGCAGGCGTTTGGTCCGCTGCTCGGCTCCGATACCTCGCTGAAGGGGCGGAAGGGCCGGATCGTGATGATCAGCTCGGTTGCAGGCAAGAACGGCAACCCGCTGTCGGCGCCATACAGCGCCTCCAAGCACGCCGTCGAGGGATTGTCGGAGAGCTTGCGCCGCGAATTGATGCTGTTCGGCATCGACGTGATCATCGTCGCGCCCGGCGCGGTGAAGACTCCAATCTGGAGCAAGGCCGAGCAGATCGATCTGTCGGTCTACAAGAACTCGCCCTATTTCCCGGCGCTCAACAAGATCATGGCCTTCATGATGAAGTTGGGCGAGACCGGCCTGCCGGCCGAACGGATCGGCGAGGTCGTGGTCGAGGCATTGACCGCGGCCAAGCCTCGGGTGCGCTACCAGGTGACACCGGACCCGGTGCGGCACATGATGCAGGCGACGCTGCCCAAGCGCGCCGTCGACCGCATCATCGCCAAGCGCCTCGGCCTGCTGCCGGGGTAACGGGCGCTTTAACCCGCCGCGACCGGCCGTCCACGCGGGGCCATCGCGATCATCCGGAGCGCAAACACTGTGAGCAGCGGGATCAGGAACAGCGCGTAAAGTGGCATGTCCAGGACGCGCTTGCCGAACGACACGGTGAACTGGAATAGCAGATAGTAACCGCCGGTGAGGTGCAGCGTCTGCCAGGCGCGCGGGCCGAGCATTTGGGCGGTGCGGTCGAACGAGGTCGCGGCCATCGCGATGATGAAGGCGTAGCCAAGGCCGCCAAAGATGTAGGAGGCCGCCGAGGTCGCAGCCGCAAAGCCGGCCGGATCAATGTTGGCGAACGCGACGATCGCGACGGCGTGGATGGCGTGGGAGGCGGCGAACGCGAGGCCGAGATAGCGCCGGTTGCGGCGCTGCCAGTGCGTCCAGGCGGTGGGCCACAGCCGGGCCAAAGCGGCGGCGCTGAAGGCGAGGCAGAACAGCGCGAGCGAGCTTCGCGCCGTGAAGCGAATAACCATGCGCACGCCCTCGACCTCGAACTGCCGCATCGTTGCAATCCAGAAGGTCAGGACCAACAGAGTCAGGATGAGAGCGGCGAGCAGCCGCCAGCCTTCGAACCAGCTTTGACGTTCCGACATGACGATCATCTCCCAATGTAATCATCGATTACATTTCGACGAGGCGCGGTCGTCAACAGTGTAATCAGCGCTTACATTCACGTTCGCTTGATGCTAAGAGCGCCTTTATGCCCACGCGCGAGACCCCCAAGCGCCGTGCCCCCCGCCGCACCTCCGAGGCGCGGCCCTATCATCATGGCGATCTGCGCCGCGTCCTGATCGACGCCGCCCTGCAATTGGCGGCCGAGGGCAGCGAGGTTTCCGTTCGCGAGGCCGCGCGCCGCGCCGCGGTCTCGCCTGGCGCGCCGTTCCGACACTTCCCCACCCGCGATGCGCTGATGACCGCGGCGGCGGAAGAGGCGCAGCGTCGCTTCCGCGCCGAGATCGAGGCGGCACTGGCCGAGGCCAAGACGGCCGATCCTTTGGCGCGCTTCCGCGCCTTCGGGCTGGCCTACCTGCGCTGGGCGATGCGCAACCCCGCCCATTTCGAGATCATCTCGACGGGCCGCTATTTCGCCCATGAGAGTTCGGCCGCGCTCACCCGCGACAATGCCGAGGTGATCGCCATGACCGAAGCCATGCTGGCCGAAGCGGCCGGGCAAGGCCTGTTGCGGTCGTCCGACCCGAGGGCGGTGCTGATCGCGGGCCGTTCGCTGGTTTACGGCTTTGCCCGCATGAACCTCGACGGCCATTTCCCTCGTTGGGGTGTCGCTGAGGCCGAGATCGAGCGGATGGCGGAGGCGGTGATCGATCTGTTCATCGCGGGGATCGCCAAGCGCTAGGCGACATTCGCGCGCCGCTAAGATTAAGCGAAGGTCGGACGGCCGATCGCATTGCATGGGTGCGACCGTTCCATTACATTTTTATGACACGGTGCAGGTTCCGGCTGCGCCGGACTCCCCTGGTCCTTTGGCCAGAGGGTTTGGCATCACCGCGCCGGGCATGTTTGCGTGCAGTCGATGGCGTCCGCGCCCAATCCAGGTCCCTCTGCCGCCACCGCCGCGCTGGCAAGCGTCGCCGCGATCGGGATCTGGCGCCTGCTCGCCGTTGCGGCGCCGCAGCTAGCGGCGCTGGCGCTGATGGTGCAGACCGAGAACGATTTCGGCTCGCGCCTCGGCTTCATCCTGTCCTGGGGCATGCTCAATTTCTTCTGGCTCGCACTGCTGCGCCGTCCCGCGCTGTCGGGCGCGCTGTCGCTGACCATGGTCGTGGTGCTGGTGCTGCTCTCGCGGCTCAAGCACGACGTCGTGCAGATGACGGTGAACTTCATCGATCTGATGATGATCGACCGCGACACCGTCGCCTTCCTGTTCACGATCTTCCCGAACCTGCGCTGGTCGGTGATCATGGCCGCCCTGGTCATCTTGCCGCTGATGTATTCGCTGTGGTGGCTCGATCCGTTCCGCGTCCGCCGGCTGCCGGCGCTCGCCTGCAAGCTCGCCTGCCTCGCGGCCCTGGTCGGCTATTCCATCAGCCACCCGGACGAAGCCTGGCGCGGCTATTACGACGACGGCTATCTGTCAAAGTTCTTCCGCTCCGGCGTGACGGCGGTCTCCGACTTCATGCGCTACGGCTTCATGGAGTCGGCCGCCGCGAATGGCGAGCGGCTGAATATGCCGCTGGTCGATTCCTGCCACGCTGCCGGACGACGGCCGAACATCATCATGGTCCATGATGAATCGAGTTTTGACATCCGCGCCGCTGACGGCATCAAGGTGCCGCCAGGCTATGGCGACCATTTCAAATCCTATGACGGCAGGCAGCGCACGTTCCTGGCCGAAAGCAATGGCGGGCCGAGCTGGTTCACCGAGTACAACGTGCTCGCCGGTCTCTCGTCGCGCTCGTTCGGCCGCTTCGCCTATTTCGTGACCCGCATCGCATCGGGCCGCGTCGAACGCGGATTGCCGCTGGCGCTGCGGCGCTGCGGCTACGACACCATGTCGCTCTATCCCGCCTACGGCGCCTTCATGAGCGCGCGGAGCTTTCAGGTCACCGCCGGCATCGAGCGCTTCTACGACGCCAAGGATCTCGGCGCCAAGGACGTCGAGCCGGACTCCTTCTTCTACGACAAGGCGCTCCAGTTGATGGGCGAGCGGACGCCGAACAAGCCGCTGTTCAGCTTCATCTATCTCGGCGCCAATCATTTCCCTTGGGAGACGCGCTTCCGCCCCGAGCTGACGCCGAACTGGCGCGCGCCGGGCAACGTGGCGTCGATCGACGAATATCTGCGCCGGCAGGCGATGAGCGCCGAGCAGTACAAGGCCTTCATCGCGGGCCTGAAGAAGAAGTTTCCGGGCGAGCCGTTTTTGATCGTCCGCTATGGCGATCACCAGCCGGAATTCGCGCCGCACATTCTCGAGCCGGGGCTCGATGAGGGCGCCCTCGGCAAGAAGCTCGACGCCTACGATCCGCGTCTCTACGCGACCTACTACGCGATCGACGCCATCAATTTCGAGCCGGTCAAGAGCGAGGCGGTGATGGACACGATCGATGCTGCGTATCTGCCGCTGGTGATCCAGGAAGCCGCCGGTGTCCCGCTCGATCCGTCCTTCGCCGTGCAGAAGGACATCATGCTGCGCTGCAAGGGCCTATTCTATAGCTGCAAGGATGGCGCCGAGGCGCGCCGTCTCAATCGTCTGTTGATCGACGCCGGCTTCGTGAAGAACCTCTAGCCGCAAGGGAGGCTCAAATTTCAGCCTCCGTTAAACCTGGAATGATCTGCATCCGCGTTGCGGCACGGCGCGGCGCCTGGTTTTACGCGGGTGTCGGCGTGCTCGCCATGCTACATCTTGCGGCGTTGGTCGTCCTGCTCGCTACCGAATACGGGCCTTTTGCGATCACGCTGTCGCTGTTGACGTGGATTTTTCTGAATTGCCTTTTCCTGCTTGTGCTGCCGCGGCCAGGCTTTTCCGCGGCGCTCGCGTTGATCTTGCTGGTGCTCTTGATCACGCTGTCGCGATTCAAGTCTGGCATATTGGAATTGACGCTGACGTTCCTCGATTTCCTGATCATCGATCGCGATACGTTTTCGTTCCTGCTCTCGGTGTTTCCGCGGTTGCGGACTCAGTTGATCGTGGCGGCGATCGTTGCACTTCCTCTGTTGTGGGCGATCTGGCGGGCAGATCCGTTGCGCGCAGGACGCCGCCTCGTGCTGGCGATCCTTGCTGCAACAACCGTGTCCATATCGGCCATGTCGGTCGCGGTGCCCGAGCGACCGTGGGAGCCATTCCAGGGCGTCAATCATATTTCCGGTCTCGCGCGCTCTGGCGTGGTGGCGGTGTCGCAACTGGCTTCGACAGGATGGATCGAGGCCGATCCACCTGCGAGCGGCTTGCTTCCCCTGGCCCCGGGAGCTTACGCCACGGACCAACCGGCGCGGCCGCTCGACGAAGAATGCGACACCGCCGCGAAGTTGCCGCATATCATTCTGCTGCTCGACGAGTCGAGCTTCGACATCTCCGCCGTGCCCGGGGTCAAGGTCCCGCCGGGGTACTCCGATTACTTCAAGTCCCTTGACGGCACGCAGCGCACCATGATGGCGGAGCCGACCGGCGGCCCCACTTGGTACACTGAGTTCAATGTGCTGAGCGGCCTGTCGGCGCGATCGTTCGGCGACTTGAAGTTTTACGTCACCAGAATCGCCGCGGGCCACGTCACGCGCGGACTGCCGCGGTCGCTGCAACGCTGCGGATACAACACCTTCTCGCTCTATCCGAGCTACGGCGATTTCCTATCTGCGCGCTCGTTCCAGAAGGGTGTCGGCGTCGGCCAGTTCATCGACATGGCGGCTATGGGTGTCCATCAGGACATGCAGCCTGACAAGTTCTACTTCGACCAGGCCTTGAAGGTGCTTGCGGACCAGCAACTCTCGCAGTCGCCGATCTTCATGTTCGTGTATCTCACGGCCAATCATTTTCCCTGGTGGAACGTCTACCGGCCCGATTTGACGCCAGACTGGGCTCCGCTGGGAAATGCGGCGGAGACCGACGAATACGTCCGTCGTCAGACCGTGACAGCGAAGGAGTACCGCGATTTCACCGCGCGGTTGGCGGACGACTATCCAGATCAATCATTTCTGATCTTGCGTTTCGGCGATCATCAACCTGCCATCTCGCAGCAATTGCTTGAGCCCGGCATCGACCGGAAATTGCTGGCGCAACGCATGATGACCAGAGATCCGCGTTACTTCTCCACGTACTATGCGTTGGATGGAATCAACTTCCGACCGGCCGATCTATCGTCGGCGCTCGAAACACTCGATGCCGCCTATATCCCGATCGTAATCCAGGATGCCGCAGGGGTCCCGCTCGACCCGTCCTTCAAGGAGCAGAAGAAGATCATGCTCCGTTGCAAGGGCATCTTCTACGACTGCAAGGACGGCACCGAGGCGCGCCGCTTCAACCGCCTGATGATCAATGCCGGGATGATCCGCGGGCTGTAGCGCAGCCCGTCAGCCGTGCTACCGCTTTCCCACCTTCTCCCACAGCCACTTCGCCACCGCATCCGGCGACGAGTTTGCATCGTTGCCGCTCGCGCGCAGGTTGGCCTCGCGCATGGTGGCGATGTCGATCTTCCCGAGCAGCGGCTTGAGCGCGGCTTGCAGGCGCTCATCGCCGGCGCGTTTCGGAGCGAGCAACAGGATCGCGTCATAGGGCGGGATCGCATTCCTGGGATCATCGAGTGCCACGAGGTCGTATTTTGCGATCAGACCGTCGCTGGTGTAGCCGGCGATGACGTCGACCTCACCCGAGGCGACTGCCGCATACATGAAGTCCGGCTGCATCTGGCGTTGTCCGCGGAATGCGAGCCCATAGGCCCCGCGGAGCGCCGCCCATTCCGGTCGCGAGAAGAATTCGTAGTCGCCGGCAATCGACATCGTCGATGTGTGCGTCGCGAGATCGGCGATCGTGCGGATACCGAGCGCCTCGGCACGCTTCCTCGGCATCACCAGCGCATAGGCGTTCTCAAAACCGAGCTCGCCGAGCAGGGTGATATTCTCCTTGGCCAGTGCTGTCTTCAGCTCGGTCAGCAATTCCGCGCGCGGCTTGATGTCGGTGCGGTGCAGCTGGTTGGCCCACAGCGTGCCGGAATAATCGACATAGAGGTCGATGTCCCCGGCCTTCAGCGCCCCGAAGATCACGCTCGAGCCGAGACCGGACCTGGTCGTTGCGGAGAGCCCGGCCACCTGCATCCGGTCCCGGATCAGCGACGACAGCACATATTGTTCGGCAAAGGTTTTTGCGCCGACGATATAATTCGACGACGACCGCGCCAGCGACGGCACCAGCGTTGCAGCGACCAGCGCCGCGATGCCGAGGCCGCCGATCGCGGTGCGTGCGCGGCTGCGGCGACGCAAGCCAGTCTCGATCAGGCCGAGCAGTTGATCGACCAGCAGTGCCAGCACGGCGGACGCGAGGCAGCCGAACAGCACGAACACCCAGTTTTGGGTCTGGAGCCCCGCAAAGATGTAATTGCCGAGGCTGGTCTGCCCGATCGGCGTCGACAGCGTCGCAGTGCCGATTACCCACACCGCGGCGGTGCGGATGCCTGCCATCATCACCGGCAGCGCCAGCGGCAGCTCGACCATGACCAGCGACTGCCGTTCGGTCATACCGACGCCCTGTGCGGCCTCGATCAAGGCAGGGTCGATGCCGTTCAATCCGGTGATGCCGTTGCGCAGCACCGGCAGCATGGAATAGAGCGCCAGCGCCAGCATCGCGGGCAGGAAACCGAAGGCCGAGAACGAGACGCCGAGCCAGGACAGCGTCACGGATGCCGCCAGCAGCAAGAGCGGATAGAACAGCGCAAGCAGGGCCAGTCCCGGCACCGTCTGCACGATGCTGGCGAGCGCCAGCAGCACGCTGCGCGCCAAGGGGCGGTTGCGGCAGAGGATCGCGAGCGGCAGGCTGACGACCAATCCGAGCGCGAGCGCGGCAAGGCTCACCCGCACATGATTGCCGAGATAGTCGGGCAGGTGGGACAGCGCCTCACCCCAGCGCGGATCGGACAACAGGCTCATGCTGCGCCACCCAGAGGCAGGCGCTCGTTCAAGCGCTCGACTTGACGCCGCGGCGTGCGCAACAGCTCTAGTACATAGGCGTCGCTGCTCTTGGCGAGCTCCGCCGGCGTGCCCTGCGCAAGCAATTTGCCGGCGCGCATCACCGCGATGCGGTCGGCGAGCAGGATCGCTTCCGTCATGTCGTGTGTGATCATGATTGTGGTGAGCCCGAGCTTGCGATGCAGCTCGCGATAGTCGTCTCCCAGCGCGTCCCGGGTGAGGGGATCGAGCGCACCAAAGGGCTCGTCCATCAGCACGATGCGCGGACGTGCCGCAAGCGCCCGCGCCACGCCAACGCGCTGGCGCTGTCCGCCGGAGAGCGCCGCTGGCAGACGGTCGCGATGCTCGCCGCGGTCGAGCCTGACGAGGTCGAGCAGCTCGTCGACGCGCGCAGCGATCTCGTCCGCGGGCGTTCCCAACAGCTTTGGCGTGATGCCGACATTGTCGCCGACGCTCAGATGCGGGAACAACCCGCCGCTCTGGAAGACGTAGCCGATGCGGCGTCGCAGCGCGACCGGGTCGACTTGGCTGACGTCTTCCCCTTCGACTGTGATCGTGCCGCTGTTAGCCTCGATCAGCCGGTTGGTGAGCCGCAGCAGGGTGGTCTTGCCCGAGCCGGAGCCGCCGACAACAGCCAAAAATTCGCTCTCGGCAATGTCGAGCGAGACGTCGTCCACCGCCGTGACGCGGCCGAACGTCTTGGCGACCTGGGCATAGCCGATCATGGGTTTGGAAGGCATCGGGCGGTCTCGCTCTTCTCTTACCCTCCCTCCAGGGGAGTAAGCGCACGGCGTCATGCATGCGTACCACGCTTGGCCGCTCGATTGAACTTGCCGCCGCAAGACGCTAAGGCATCCGACGAAAGCGGGGAGGACAGGCATGACAACGTCCACGGCCGTGGCGCTGGAGGATACGACGGTTGCGTTCCGGCTGGGCGACGAGCGCGTCTACACGGCGGTCGAGAAGGCCCGGCTGACGGTCGCGCCGGGCGAGTTCGTCGCCATCGTCGGTCCGACCGGCTGCGGAAAATCCACGCTGCTCAATGTCGCCGCAGGGCTGCTGAAACCCGCTGCCGGGAGCGTCACCCTGTTCGATCGGCCGCTGACTGGGCTTAATAAGGACGCCGGCTACCTGTTCCAGGCAGACGCGCTGTTCCCGTGGAAGACCGCGATCGACAACGTCGCGATCGGGCTCGAGATCAAGGGCACGCCGCGCACGGAAGCCTTGGCCCGTGCCCAGAAATGGCTGACATCGGTCGGGCTCGGCGCCTTCGCGGGCCGCTATCCGCATATGCTATCGGGTGGCCAGCGCAAGCGCGTGGCGCTGGCGCAGGTCCTGATCCGCGATCCCAAGATACTCCTGATGGACGAGCCGTTCGGTCCCCTCGATGCCCAGACCCGCCAGGTGATGGGCAATCTGCTGCTCGACCTCTGGAACGCCGATCGCAAGGCCGTGCTGTTCGTGACCCATGATCTGGAGGAGGCGATCGCGCTCGCCGATCGCGTCGTCATCATGTCGGCGGGGCCGTCCTCGCGCATCATCGGCGATTGGCGCGTGACGCTGCCGCGGCCCCGCGACATCTTTGAGGTGCGGCTGGACAAGGAGTTCCACGCGCTCCACCGCGAAATCTGGAGCGTGCTCAAGGACGAGGTGATGAAGGGTTACGCCCAGTCCACCCATGCGGCGGAGGCGGTCTGATGTCGCGCCTTACGCTGTTGTCGTTGCAAGTGCTGGTCGCGGTGGTCGCGATCGTGCTGTGGCAGGTGCTCTCGACCGTCCCGGTGTTCGGAAAAATCCTGCTGCCGCCGTTCTTCTTCTCCAATCCGGTCGACGTGTTCAGCCAGATCGTCAAATGGTTCTCGACCGGAGTGATCTGGAAGCATCTGGGGATCACGCTCGTGGAGTCTGTCCTCGCCTTCGTGATCGGCTCGGTCGGCGGCGCGCTGGTCGGCTTCTGGTTCGCGCGCCAGCCGCGCGTCGCCGCGGTGTTCGACCCCTATGTGAAAATGATCAACGCCTTGCCGCGCGTCGTGCTGGCGCCGATCTTCGCGCTGTGGCTCGGCCTCGGAATCTGGTCGAAGGTGGCGCTCGGCGTGACGTTGGTGTTCTTCATCGTGTTCTTCAATGTCTACCAGGGCGTCAAGGAAGTCAGCCGCACCGTGCTCGACAACGGCCGCATGCTCGGCATGAGCGAGGCGCAGTTGACGCGACATGTTTACTTTCCGTCGGCACTGTCCTGGATGTTCTCCTCGCTGCACACCTCCGTCGGTTTTGCCGTGGTCGGCGCCGTCGTCGGCGAATATCTCGGCTCCGCCGCCGGTCTCGGTTATCTGATCCAGCAGGCCGAGGGCATCTTCGACGTCGCCGGCGTGTTCGCCGGCATGTTCGTGCTGTCGGCCTTCGTCATCCTGATCGACTTTGGCGTGACCTTGGTCGAGCGCCGGCTGCTGGTGTGGCGGCCCACGGCGACGGATGGGCGAGGGTAGAACCGCCGGACCCGCGCCCTGGCGCGAGCCCGGAGGCTGACTGGGGCTTTAATCCAGCAGCTTGGTATCGTCAGGCGCCTGCGGTGGCGTCTTGATGGCGATGGCCTTGACCTGGCCGCTGATCGGCTTGGTGCCGCCATGCGGCGTTCCCTTCGGGATGATGACGAGGTCGCCAGGCTTCACCGTCACCTCCTTGTCGCCGAGCCAGATCGTGCCGGTGCCGTCGAGGATGTACTGGATCTCGTTGGTGTTGGGATGCAGGTGCTTCGGCACATTGCCGACCTGGATCGACACAGTGGCGCCGTCGGCGCTCGCGAACATCTTGGAACGGTAGCCGACATTGTTGGCGGGCCCGAGCGCCTCGCCTTCCATCTCGCCGGTATGGATGATCTGTGCGGTGATGTTTTCCGCGGCCCACGCCGGTTGCAGCAGATAGGTGACGCCGCATCCGGCGGCAAAGGCAGCGGCAATCGACAGCGCGGCTGCAAGGCGGTTCATGGGCAGTTCTCCCGGTCCCTAGGATTGTTGTTGTGACTTCATGCTATTGCGTCGAAAGACGGATGAACAGGGTCTTGCGCCGAGCTTCTCAAGCCCGGTCGGCTCCTCTATGGTGCCGCCAGCCGAACGGAGGAAAACCAATGAAGAACACGATTGCCAGGCTCGCGGGCGCGCTGCTCGCGCTCACCCTCTCAAGCGGTCTCGCCGCAGCGCAAAGCAAGGTTACCATCGCCGTCGGCGGCGGCGCCTGCCTGTGCTACCTGCCCACGGTGCTGGCCAAGCAGCTCGGCGAATATGAGAAGGCCGGCGTCAATGTCGAGCTCGTCGACCTCAAGGGCGGCTCGGATGCGCTGAAAGCCGTGCTCGGCGGCAGCGCCGACGTGGTCTCCGGCTATTTCGACCATTGCGTCAACCTCGCCGCCAAGAAGCAGGAACTCCAGGCCTTCGTGGTCTACGACCGCTATCCCGGCCTCGTGCTCGTCGTGTCGCCCTCGCACACCAATGAGATCAAGTCGATCAAGGATCTCGCCGGCAAGAAGGTCGGCGTCAGCGCGCCCGGTTCGTCGACCGACTTCTTCCTCAAGTTTCTCCTGAAGAAGAACGGCCTCGATCCCGCCGGCACTGCCGTGATCGGCGTCGGCCTCGGCGCCACCGCCGTGGCCGCGATGGAGCAGGGCCAGATCGATGCCGCCGTGATGCTCGATCCCTCCGTCACCGTGCTCCAGGGCAGCCACAAGGATCTGCGCATCCTCAGCGACACCCGCACGCAGAAGGACACGCTCGATACATTTGGCGGCGAATATCCGGGCGGCGCGCTCTACTCGACCACGGCCTGGGTCAACGGTCACGAGAAGGAGACGCAGGCACTGACCAACGCGATCGTGGGCACGCTGGCCTGGATCCACTCGCACACGCCGGAAGAGATCATGGCCAAGATGCCGGACGAGATGGTCGGCAAGAACAAGGACCTCTATCTCGCCGCGCTGAAGAACACGATCCCGATGTTCTCTACGACCGGCAAGATGGATCCGAAGGGCGCGGACGCCGTGCTCGCGGTGTTCAGCGTCGGCTCGCCCGAAGTTGCCGCCGCCAAGATCGATGTCAGCAAGACCTTCACCAACAAGTTCGTCGACCAGGCCAAGAAAACCACGGGAATGAATGCCAAATAATGCGTCAAGCAAAAGGCATAAAGGCGTGATACCCAAGGCGCCATGATATCCCCGACGATTCATCGTATCGCGACGCTTGACCTCGCCGTGAAGACCATGACGTGGCCGTTCGCTGAAGAGCGGCGCGCCGATATCGCGGCGCATTTTGCCGAGAAGCAGCGCGAGCGGCCGCAGCTATGGAACGGTCGCATCCTGCTCGGGCGCGATCCCGTGTTCGACCGCGATCACTTCGCGGCGACTTACTTCGAGACCGATTTCGCAAGCTTCCTCGCCTGGCGCGACTGGGGCTTTCCGGACAAGGCCGTGTTCAACGGCTTTGGCATGGGCGCCCTGCGCGCCTCCGACGGTGCGTTCGTGATGGGCGTAATGGGTCATCACACCGCCAATGCCGGCCGCATCTATTTCCCGTCGGGCACGCCCGACCCCGACGATGTCAGGGATGATCGGCTCGACATGTCCGGCAGCGTCGTGCGGGAGGTCGAGGAGGAGACCGGTCTCATCGCGGCCGACTACCGCGCGGAAGCGGACTGGCATTGCGTGGTGACGGCGGCCGCGATCGCACTGATCCGTATCATCGACCTAGACATGCCTGCCGAAGCCATCCGCACGCAGATCGAAGCCAATCTGGCGGCGCAGACCGAGCCCGAGCTATCCGGCGTCCACCTAGTGCGGGGGACCAGCGATCTCACGCCGTCGATGCCGCGTTTCGTCACGAGCTTCATCGAGCAGCAGTTCGCCTCGCGCTGAGAGCGCCGCGCCCGGCGAGACGTTGATTGTCCGCGCCCGATTCCGACGCAGCTCAGCCTCTCCTCACGTCCTGGCGGCCGCTTTTGGCCTTCTTCTGCTTGATGCTCGGCTTCCTCGCCGGGCTGCTCCTGGTGGTCTCCGTCGCCGGTCGCTTGCCGGCAATCGTCCGACGGTTCGACAATTTGGATCTGGTGTAGTTGAGCACTCGCTCCATCGCGATCCGGGCTTTCTCCGCATCGCCGCTCTCGATCGCACGCGCGGCGGCCGCATGATTGGGCAGGTTTTCCTTGAACCAGCCGACGCTCCCGACGGCGACATGGAAGACCATGCTCAGGATGGTGTCGATCGCACCGCGAAAGCCTTGCAGCACCGGGTTGTGCGTTGCATCGAGGATCGCGAGGTGAAAGGCCTTGTCCGCGGCAACTGCGCTTGTCTGATCCGGCGCCGTATGCATTGCCGCCAGCGCCGCATTAATGCGCCGGCGATCGTCTTTGGTCGAGCGCACCGCCGCCAGTGCCGCAGCGGCGGGCTCGATGATCGAACGTACCTCCTGGATGGCCAGGAGCAGGTCGCGGTCAGGCTCGCTCTCCCCGACCAGCCAACTGAGAACGTCGCGGTCCAGCAGGCTCCATTCGCAGCGCGGTAGCACGTGCGTGCCATGGCGGGGACGCACGCTTACCAAGCCCTTCCCGGCAAGGATCTTGATCGCTTCGCGCACCACGCCGCGCCCGACGCCAAAGCGGGCCTCGAGGTCAGGCTCGGGCGGTAGAGCGGCCCCTTCGGGAATGAGGTCGCGCGCAATTTCCCGGCCGAGCGTGCTCAACACGGTGCGGATTCGACCAGGCTTGATCGGTTTGTCGGTAGTCCTCGGCCTGGCCACCTTTGCCTCCTCGTGACGTGGTATCGCCCAACCGGTTGAGATTGCCTAGCAGACCCGAGGTGTGCTAGCAATCATCCGATGTTAAACATCGGATGATTGCGCGAATCCGCGTATGTCAGCCGAAAGATCAGGGAGGGACTTACGGCCAGCGGCAACGTGCCGCGGCAGAGGCGCTCGGCTTATTCGGCTTGACATCGTGCGGCTCTGCATCGTGTGATGCGAAGCAATCAAACTACAAAACTATAAAATAACATCGTCCAGGGAGGTTCTTATGCGTGCGCGCAAGGCTGCCCGCTTGTTACGTGGGCTGATGGTCGCGATTGCGGCGACGGGTTTGGCGGTCTCCGCCGAGGCCCAGGAGAAGAAGCTTAAGATCGGTGTCATCTATGACCTGACCGGCCCACTCGCCGGCGGCGGTTCGGAGCTGCAATACACCGGCGCCAAGATCATGCTGGACCAGTATGGCAAGACCGGAGTCGAGGGCTACAAGATCGAGGCGATCTATGCCGACGCCCAGAGCAAGCCGGACGTCGCCATCAACGAGGCGGTCCGCCTGATCGAGCAGGAAAAGGTCGACATGCTGCTCGGCTTTTTCTCTTCTGCGCAATGCGTACCGGTCGCAGCCCGGGCGGAGCAGGCGAAGAAGTTCATGTGGATCACCACCTGCATTTCCTCAGCCGTGCTCGCGGACAAGAATTACAAGTACATATTCCGTCCGCAGGCAAGCGGCGATCAGTTCGGCATGATGACGATGGACTTCATCGCGCAGAACGCGAAGGAGAAGTTCGGCAAGGAGCCGAAGGACCTGCGGGTCGCGATCATCCACGAAGACGGTGCCTACGGTGTCGACGTCTCCAAGGGCAACGAGGCCGGTGCCAAGAAGGCCGGCTTCAACGTTGTCCTGAAGGAAGGCTATTCCGCGACCGCGCCGGACCTTTCCGCGTTGGTGACCAAGCTGAAGCGCGCCAAGCCCGACGTGGTGTTTCACACCGGCTACAATCCCGACATCACGCTGTTGCTGCGCCAGGCGCGCGAGCAGGGGTTGAAGTTCGGCGCCCTCGTCGGCCATGGCGCCGGCTATGGCGTCTACGAGAAGCTGAAGGAAGGGCTGGGCAGCGACGTCAACTATGTCTTCAACACCGACCCGATCTCGATCTGGCTTGCCAACCAGAAGTCCATGGATGCCAAGCTGCCGCCGGTCATCAAGATGGTCGGCGAGGAGTTTGACAAGGTGAAGCCGGGGGTGGCCATACGCTCGGCTCATGTCGGAATGGCGGCCTCGAACACCTACGTCTTCATGACGGAAGTGCTGCCGCGCGCGATCAAGAAGTACGGCGGCGTCGATCCCGATGCGCTGCGCAAGGCGGCCCTCGAGGTCGACCTGCCCGAGGGCGGAACGATGCTCGGCTTTGGCGTAAAATTCTACGGCGAGGGTACGCCAATGGCCGGCCAGAACGAACGCTCGTTCCCCGTCGTGATCCAGTACATCGACGACAAATCCTATGTGGTGTGGCCGAAGAGCCAGGCGCAGCGCGAGGCGGTGCTGCCCTTGCCGAAGGGTACCACCTATGCGAACCAGTAGCGCGGAGAAGGAGCGGTGCTGGAGGTCAGCGGACTAGTGAAGCGTTTTGGCGGCTTCACGGCCGTCAACAACGTGTCGTTCAGGGTCGATCAGGGCGAGATTCTCGGCCTGATCGGTCCGAACGGTTCGGGCAAGAGCACGATTTTTAACATGCTCTCCGGCACGCTCGCGCCGACGGCGGGATCAATCATGTTCGCCGGCTCCGAGATCGGCGGGCTTGCGCCGCATCGGATCATCAACGGCGGCATCGGGCGCACCTTCCAGATCCCGCGGCCGTTCCGTCGCCTGACCATCTTCGAGAACGTGGCGCTGGCCGGCTTCTACGGCCAGGGCCGGCAAAGCCGCGCCAGGGCCGAGGAGGCGGCCGAGCGTGCGCTCGCGATGGTCGGTCTGCCGACCGATCGCCATGCCAGCGTCGACGGCCTCGGCGCGGCCGGCCTGAAGAAGCTGGAGCTGGCCAAGGCGCTCGCGACGGGGCCAAAGCTTCTGCTCGCCGACGAGAGCCTCGGAGGCCTCGACGAGGCCGAGATGGACCAGGCCGCCGACATGCTGCGGCGGATCCGTGACGATCTCGGCATCACCATCATTTGGGTCGAGCACATCATGGGCGTGCTGATGCGCGTGGTTGATCGCGTGATGGTGCTGGATCACGGCGAGAAGATCTCGGAAGGACTGCCAAGTGCGGTCGCGAGCGATCCGCGGGTAATCGAGGTCTATCTCGGCACCGATGCCGAGACCACGCAAGCCGCGGCCGCCGAAGCGCGCCGCCGCGCCGGAGGCTAGGACCATGCTGGAGCTTCGATCCGTCGACGCCGGCTATGGCAGCTTTCAGGCGCTGTTCGACGTCAATCTCGACGTGAAGGCGGGCGAGGCCGTCGGCGTCATCGGCCCGAACGGCGCCGGCAAGACCACCCTGATGCGGGTGATCTCCGGCCTGATCCGCCCGACGCGCGGGTCGATCACGATGGAGGGCGTGAACGTCGTGACGACGCCCGCGCACCGCATCGTCGGCATGGGGATCGCCCATGTTCCGGAAAATCGCCGGCTGTTCCCGCGGCTGTCGGTCGACGACAATCTCAAGATGGGCGCCTTCATGCCGAAGGCGCGCGCTAAATACGCCGAACGGCTCGAGATCGTGTTCGACCTGTTTCCGCGCTTGAAGGAGCGCCGCCAGCAGATGGCCGGCACCATGTCCGGCGGCGAGCAGCAGATGTGCGCGATCGGCCGCGCGATGATGTCGGACCCGAAGCTCTTGTTGCTTGACGAGCCCTCGGCGGGACTTGCCCCCGTCGTGGTGCAGCAGGTGTTCGAGCTCGTGAAGCGGATCCGGTCGAGCGGCCTGACTGTGCTGATCGTCGAGCAGAACGTGCAGCAGGTGCTGCGTGTGGTGGACCGCGCCTATCTGATCGAGGCAGGCAGCATTCGAGCCTCCGGCACTTCGAGCGAGATGCTGGCGAGCGACACGGTCAAGGAAGCGTATCTCGGGGTGTGAGGGCGGGCAGGAAACGGGGCACGTGACATGCAGGGATTTCTCGAGATCTTCGACATCTACCTCCTGGAGGCCGTGATCAACGGCATCCTGCTCGGCGGCGTGCTTGCGCTGCTCGCGCTCGGGCTGAACCTGATCTTCGGCGTCATCGACGTGACGTGGATCTGCTACGCCGAGCTGGTGATGATCGGCATGTATGCCATGTATTTCATGGTCCAGTACTTCGGCATCAGCTATTTCATCGCCGCGCCGCTCACCGTGCTGCTGGTCGCAGCCCTCGGTGCGTTGCTGCATTTCCTCGTGATCGCGCCGCTCCTGACCGCGCCGCCGATCAACCAGCTGCTCGCGACCGGCGGCGTGCTGTTCGTGCTCCAGAGCTTTGCCACCGTCGCCTTCGGCATCGACTTCCGCAATCTCGGCATCCGCCTGCCGGTGCTCGCCTTCGGCGACATGAATTTTTCCTACGCGCGATTGCTTTCGTTCCTGGCGGCGCTGGTCGGCATGGTCGTGGTTTATCTGTTCATGACCCGCACCTTCACCGGCACGGCGATCCGCGCCATCTCGCAGGATCGGCAGATCATGGCCTTGATGGGCGTTGACACCAAGAGGATCTACATCATCACCTCGGCGCTCGGCGGCGCGCTCGCGGGGCTCGCGGCCTGCCTGCTCGTGCTGCAATATGACGTGCATCCCTTCGTCGGCCTGTCGTTCGGGCCGATCACCTTCCTGATTTGTGTACTCGGGGGCCTCGGCAATTTCATCGGCGGCTTCATCGCCGCCTTCGTCTTCGCCGAGATCATCTCGCTCGGCGGCCTGTTCTCCGACCTCGAATGGGGCTACGTGCTCGCGTTCGGCTTCTTCATCCTGATGATGTTCATCCGGCCCGCGGGCCTGCTCGCGAGGCGCTCATGAAGGGCCGGGGACAGTATGCGGCCTGGATCGTCGGGCTTGCAGCGCTCATCGCGCTGCCCTTCGTCTATCGTGATCCCTATCATTTGCACATCCTGGTGCTGATCCTGATCTGGTCGTTCGCCTATACGTCCTGGTCGATGATGGGGCGGTTCGGGCTCGTCTCGCTTGGCCATGGCGGCTTCATGGGGATCGGCGCCTATGTCACGGCGCTGCTGTGGAATCATGCCGGCCTGTCGCCGTGGATCGGCATTCCCATCAGCATGGTCGCCGCCGGCGCGCTGGCGCTGATCGTCGGCTATCCCTGCTTTCGCTTCCGGATCACCGGGCACTATTTCGTGCTGGTGACGCTGGCGCTGTCAGGGATCGTACTGCAGGTCATCACCGCGACGCGCGACTGGACCGGAGGCTCGCTCGGCTACACGCCGAATCGCGCCGCGTCCAACAAATGGCTGGCGCTGCAATTCGACGACAAGACGACCTGGTACCTGATCGCGCTCGGAGTCTGGCTCGTTGGCCTCGTGGTCTGGCATTGGGTCGACCGCAGCATGAGCCGCTACGCGCTGGAGGCGATCTCGGAAGATGAAGACGCCGCCGCCGCCGCCGGCGTCGACGTCACCGCGGAGAAGCTGAAGATCACGCTGATCAGCGCGCTGATGACGGCGCTGGCCGGCGCGATCTACTGCCAGTACCAGATGTTCATCACGCCCGACACCGTGAGCGGCATCTCGGTGTCGCTGCAAATGGTGTTTGCGGCGATCGTCGGCGGCCTCTACGTCTCGCTCGGGCCGACGATCGGCGCCATTATCACGATCCTCCTTGCCGAAACCTTGCGCATCGGCTTCGGAACCAAGGCGGTCGGCTGGGACAATCTCGTCTACGGCTTGTTGCTGGTTCTCTTCATCATATTCCTTCCCAAGGGTATCCTTGGTAGCGTCCTCGACCGCTTGAAGCCGCAGCGCAAGGTATCCCCGAGCTCATGAACAAGAAGTCGTCCCAATCGCTCGCCTCCGAACTCGATCAGTTCATCACGCCGTTCCGCCATGATGGCTCCGGCAAATTTCACCTGAAGGATTACAAGACCAACGAAAAGGGCGGGCTGGACAAGGAGAAGGCGCAGGAGATCCTCGAGGCCAACAAGAAGCGCCTCGTCGACTTCCAGGAAAAGCTCTACGCGCAGGATCGCTGGTCGCTGCTCCTGATCTTCCAGGGCATGGACGCCTCGGGCAAGGACAGCGCGATCAAGGCGATCTTCGAGGGCATCAATCCGCAGGGCTGCGACGTTCATGCGTTCAAGCAGCCGACCAGCACCGAGCTCGATCACGATTTCCTGTGGCGCTGCATGATCGCGCTGCCGCCGCGCGGGCATATCGGTATCTTCAATCGTTCGCATTATGAAGAGTGCCTGGTCACGCGCGTGCATCCGGAAATTCTCGACAAGGAGAAGCTGCCGCCAAGACTCGTCACCAAGAACATCTGGCGTGAGCGGTTCGAGGACATTTCCGCCGTCGAGCGCTATCTCTCGCGCAACGGCACCGTGATCCTGAAATTCTTCCTCAATGTCTCCAAGGAGGAGCAGCGTCAGCGGTTCCTGGACCGCCTCCAGGAGCCTTCCAAGAACTGGAAGTTCTCGATGGGCGACATTAGCGAGCGTGCGTTGTGGCCACGCTATCAGGCGGTGTACCAGGACATCGTTCGCCACACCGCAACGCCGTTCGCCCCCTGGTATGTCGTGCCGGCCGATCACAAATGGTTCGCGCGCGTGGTGATCGGCTCGGTGATCGTCGCCGCCCTCGATCAGCTCGACCTGCGCTTCCCCCGGGTCGACAAGGAATCGCTGGGCGAGTTCGCCAAAGTGCGCAAGGCGCTGGAGCAGGAAGGGAAGGGAGGCAAGAAGCGGGAGTAGTGAACGACGCCGGCACCAGGAATCTCAAGAGCGTGAATTTCGCGCTGCAGGGTGGCGGCGCGCATGGCGCTTTCGTCTGGGGCGTGCTCGACCAGGTGCTGGAGGACGGCAGGCTGTCCATCGAGGCCATCAGCGCGACAAGCGCAGGGGCGATGAATGCGGTCGCAATGGCGTCCGGCATGGCGGAGGGCGGTGCGGAAGCCGCGCGGCAGAACCTGCACGAGTTCTGGCACGAGGTCTCGCGCATGGACATGGTCTACGACCTGTTCTCGCCGCTTAACCAGTGGATCCAGGCGCTCAAGCTGCCGCCGGAATATCATCCGTTCCACGCCTTCATCCACACCCTGACCCACACGGTCCCGCCGACTCTGCTCAATCCCTTCCACTTCAATCCGCTGCGGTCGCTGCTGCAGAGGGTCGTCGATTTCGACCGGCTCAATTCCTCGCCGGAAGCCCCGCAGCTCTTCCTCAACGCCACCAACGTTCGTACCGGCAAGATCAAGGTGTTCCAGACGCCGCTCCTCAGCGCCGAGGCAGTGCTCGCCTCGGCATGCCTGCCGCCCTATTTCCAGGCTGTCGAGATCGACGGCGAGCATTATTGGGACGGCGGCTATCTCGGCAATCCCGCGATCTATCCGCTGATTTATCGGAAGGGCAGCCATGACGTCATCATCGTGCAGGTGACCGCGATCAAGCGCAACGAATTGCCGGCGAGCGCCGCGGACGTCCTGCATCGCATCAACGAGATCAGCTTCAATTCGTCACTGATGCGGGAAATGCGCGCGATCGCCTTTGCGACACGGCTGATCGATAGCGGCGAGCTCGACAGGGACAAGCACAGCCGCATGTTCATGCACTGGATCGGCAACGACCAGCTGATGTCGCAGCTCGGCACCGCGACGCAGTTCCACCCGGAGTGGAGCCTGTTGTGCCGCCTGCGCGACGAGGGGCGGGAGGCGACGCGAAGTTGGCTCGCGAGTAATTTTGATCAAATCGGCAACCGGTCTACCGTCGATCTGACCGACATGTTCCTGTGATTGAGGGAGCGGCGGAAGCCTCGACCTCGCGCACCTTCTGCCGGAGGTGCGCGAGGCGACTGCGGTTCAGTAGCCGCGGCCCCACCAATAGCAGAAGCGCTCGACGTTGGCGGCAAGGCCCGTCTCGTAATTGCTCCACTTCTCGTATTTCGGCAGCTTCACCTCCTTCATGGCGGTGTCGATGCATTTGCCGGCGTCGGCCGCCTTTTTCACTTCCGCCGAGAGGTCTTCGAGATAGGCGATGTCGTCCTGGACGTCTTTCTTCGTTCCGAAGCGGCCGCCGGCCTGGGGGTGGCCGGGGATCATGCGCTCCCAGTCGAGCGCGGCGAGCTTCTTCAGGGAATCGATATATTCGAGCGGCGAGACGTTGTCCGGAATGTTGCGGAACTGGATCGACTCGAGCGGCGCGAAATCGACGACGAAGACCAGCTTCTCCTTCGGCAGCCGCATCACCAGCGTATTGTCGGAATGATTGCGGCCGACAAAGATCAATTCGAGCGTGGTGCCGCCGAGCGAGATGGTCTTCTTGCCGTCGACGACCTCATCGGGCATGACCACGTCCGCCAGCAGTGCATTCTGTTTCTTCAGCTCCAGGAGGCGCTCCTTGGCGCGCTTATGCGCGATGAAGGTGGCGCCGAGGTCCTTGAACGGCTTGCCGCCGGCAATGTGGTCGTAGTGATGGTGGCTGTAGATGACGTATTTGATCGGCTTGTCGGTCACCGCCTTGATAGCATCGACATAAGGTTTTGCCGGGCGCAAATACGAGATCGGATCGGTGGCGATCACGCCCTGCGGCGTCACGATGAACATCGACTGGTGGCCGCCGTAACGGAAGATATAGACGTTCTCGGTGCCGTCGACCTTCTTGGTCGATGTCTGCGGCGGGTTCTGCGCAGCGGCGGAGCCCACTCCGACAATGAACGCAAGAGCGGCCAGGCAATGGATTGTCTTCATCTGTGATTTTTCCGGTCAATGATATGATGCGGGAAGGAAGTAGCCTCACTACCACTAACGTCGCTGCCGCGTGCTTATTCCACGCCAACTCCATTGGCATCGAGGGTTGCGACGATGCGAGGCGCGCCAGAGATCCAGAGGTGGCGGTGCAAGGTACTGATTTAGCATCTGGAACTCTGTCTTCAAATCTGGTGACTGTGCCGTCGTTCCAGCTTGACAGTTTTATGGCGCGGGAGGAGCATGCCGGTGGTCGCCATTGGCGACACGCAACGTCCAACCTCATGAGCAAGGGGAGGTCTATGACACCACCTCCGCAAATCCAGCCGCGTTAAGTGCGACGGAGCTCGTTCGGACTATCGCATAGCGGCAGAAACCGCGAACGGCACGCCGGGTCAAGGTTAAGCGGGCTGCATCAGTGAGGCAAAGCCCCTTACCTTCCCGGCGCTGTATTTTGAGATTCACGCTCGCTCCCACCGGCGATCGCAAGGCTTGCCGGGTGAGGTTTCTGAACCATTGATTTCTCCTCCTCCTCGCCCTCATTCCGGGACACGCGCAGACGCGAGCGGGTCCCGGGATGATGGGTCGCGCTTGTGCGCGAGTCGAAATGAGACACCCGATATCGAACGTGTTCGCGACATTTCGCACAACCTGCGCGCGGTTCCTGCGATGCAACAAATGCCAAGAGAATGTCGTCGCGGTGGCAAACTTCCGACACACGATGAAGGCGAATAGCGGCAATCCGACATGACTCGTGCGCTCAGCGGTGCCGGTTCCGGTCCCGCAGGCGCTCGTATTTTTTTCAGGGACTCATCGTGTCGCATAAGCTTTCGCCCGCAATTCTGCTCGCCTGTCTCTTCCTTGCAATCTCTGCTCTCAGCGGTGTCCACGCAGAGCCGCCTGCACCTGCGCCGAATGGCTCGGCAACATTATCGCCCGAGCAGGCGAAACAGGCTCTGGATACGCTGCAGGACGACCAGAAGCGTGCGCAGATGATCGACACGCTTCGTGCAATCGCGAGCGCCTCAGGCCAGCCGCAGCCCGCCGAGCAGAAATCCCCGATTCCCCTGTCGGCCGACGGCCTTGGTGCGCAGCTCCTCCTCAGCGTCTCCGAGGAGATCGGCGACATCTCGCGGCAGGTTGCCGATATCGCCCGGACGCTGACGCATTTTCCGGCGTTCTATTATTGGATCGTGCGAACGGCCAATGATCCCGCGGCCTATCATCTCCTGGTCGAGATCGCCTGGAAACTTGCGCTGGTGTTCGGTTGCGCGTTCTGCGCGGAGTGGGTGTTGGTCCGGCTCGTGAGACGGCCGGTCGTGTTCCTGGAAGCGCGCGTGCCGCAAGCGGCTCGCGTGCCGTCGCACGCGTTCCCGGTTGCCGAGCCGGCGTCGTCGGCTGCCGCCACCGAACCCGAGCTGCACCGGCGCCGCGTGAGCCTCGCGCGGGCCTGGCAGTTGATGCTGCGGCTGCCCTTCGTGATCGGGCGCCTTGCACTCGAACTGCTGCCGGTGCTGTTGTTCACGGGTATCTCGACGATGCTGCTGGGAACGGAGATCGGCGATTCCCCAACCGTACGCCTCGTCATTCTGGCCGTCGTGAACGCGTACGCCCTGTCGCGCGTGTTCATCTGCGTTGCGCGGGCGCTCGCTGGCCCGTTCGGCTTGTTGCCCGCCCGTGCGGAGACCGCAGCCTATATCGAGATATGGGCCCGGCGCATCGTCGCCGTCGGCGTATCGGGCATTGCCTTCGCCAATGTCGCGCTGCTGCTGGGGCTGCATCGGGCAGGCTACGCCGCGCTGCTGCGCATGGTGATGCTGATCGTGCATCTCTTTGTCGTCGTCATCATCCTGCAATGCCGCCGGCACGTGGCCGATGCCATCCGTCCACCCGCCGGCCGCCAGGGAGTTGCGGCGCAGATGCGCAATCGCGTTGCCGGCCTCTGGCACTATCTCGCGATTGCGCTCGATCTCTCGCTGTGGGCCGTGTGGGCGTTGAACATCCGCAACGGCTATTCGCTGCTGCTGCAATATTTCGTCGGCACGATCGTCGTTGCGCTGATCACCCGAGTCGCCATCATCGTCACGCTGAGCCTGATCGACCGCGGCTTTCGCATCAATCCGGAGATCCTGCAGCGTTTTCCGGGTCTGGAGACGCGCGCCAACCGCTATCTGCCGTTGCTGCGCAAGATCGTCTCGGGTGTCATCGCCTTTATCGGTATCGTCGCGGTCCTGGAGGTATGGGGCGTCGATGCCGTCGTCTGGTTCTATGGCGGTCAGATCGGCGGCCGGCTGCTGTCGGCGGTGGTGACCATCGGCATCGCCGTCGCGATCGCGGCGGCGATCTGGGAAGCCAGCAACGCGCTGATGGATCACCAGGTGAACGTCCTGTCGCGGGACGGGCACTATGCCCGCGCGGCGCGGCTGCGGACGTTCCAGCCGATGCTGCGCACCGTGCTGTTGTGCCTTATCGCCACCGTGGTCGGCCTCACGGCGCTCAGCGAAATCGGCGTCAACGTCGCGCCGCTGCTTGCAGGTGCCGGTATCGTCGGCATCGCCATCGGCTTCGGCTCGCAAAAACTGGTGCAGGACCTCATCACCGGCCTGTTCCTCCTGCTCGAGAACACCGTCCAGGTCGGCGATACCGTCAGCGTTTCCGGCCTGAGCGGAACGGTCGAGAACGTCTCGATCCGTACCATCCGCCTGCGCGCGGGCGACGGTGCTGTGCACATCGTGCCCTTCAGCGCGGTGACGACCATCACCAATTCCAGCCGCGGCGCCGGCAACGCGTCGGTCAGCGTCAACGTCGCCTATAAGGAAGATACCGATCGCGCCGGCCAAATTTTGAAGGACATCGTCGCTGAGATGCGTCGTGAACCGGAGTTCCGCGGTGCGATCCGCGGCGATCTCGAGCTCTGGGGCATCGACAAGGTGGACGGCGCGATGGTTTCGATCGTGGGGCAGATCCGCTGCACCGACAGCGGCCGCTGGCCGGTTCAGCGCGAGTTTAATCGGCGCATGAAGCAGCGCTTCCAGGAGAGCGGGATCGAGATCGCGTCCTCTGTTCAGACGATCTTGATGCAGATCGCTCCGCCTGCGGATATCGCGCCGAATCTGGCGCCGCGGCGGGTGACCGGCTAGGCGTCGAAATTTCGCCCTTGCCTCCGTTCCGCCGGCGGCGTTCACTTCCCCATAAACAACCGTCGGCGAAGCGACCAGCGGACGTGGAAAGTTCTGGGGGAAGCAATGAGGGCAGGGCTGTTGGCCGGTTTGTGCGGCCGCGTGATCGCATTGTGCGTGACGATGAGCCTTGTGGCGTGGATCCCGCCGACCAGCGCCCAGTCCTTCCCATCGCGCCCCATCACTCTGGTGGTACCGTTCGCAGCCGGCGGCCCGACCGACACGTTGGCGCGAATCCTGTCCGAGCGGATGGCGGCCGATCTCCATGGCACGGTCGTCGTCGAGAACGTGGCCGGCGCCTCCGGCAGCATTGCGGGCGCCCGCGTCGCGCGTGCGACGCCTGACGGCACCACGATCACGATCGGCCATTGGGGCACGCATGTGCTGAACGGCGCGATCTACAAGCTGCCCTACGACGTGATCGCCGATTTCGAGCCGATCGCATTGATCGCGAGCGGGCCCCAGCTCATCGTCGGCAAGAAGGCGCTTAAGGCCGACAGCCTGAAAGACCTGGTCGCCTGGCTGAAGGACAATCCCAACAAGGCGACGGCGGGTACGGCGGGCGCCGGCTCCGGCGCGCATGTCGCGGCCGTGTTCTTCAAGACCAAGACCGGCACCGAATTCCAGCTCGTGCCCTATCGCGGGGCCGGTCCCGCCATGATCGATCTCGTCGCGGGCCAGATCGATTTGATCTTCGACCAGGCGACGAATTCGCTGCCGCAAGTCAAGAACGGCGCCATCAAGGCCTATGCAGTGACGTCGCCGACGCGGCTCGCATCCGCGCCTGAGATTCCGACCGTCGACGAAGCCGGCGTGCCCGGTCTCTATATCTCTTACTGGCACGGTATCTGGGCGCCGAAGAACACGCCGAAGGAGATCGGCGACCGGTTGAACGCGGCGGTCGTGGCCGCGCTCGCCGATCCCGGTGTCCGTCAGCGGTTCGCCGAACTCGGCCAGGAGATCTCGCCCAAGGAGCGACAGTCGCCTGCGGCGCTCGCTGCTCATCAAAAGGCCGAGACCGAAAAGTGGTGGCCGATCGTGAAGGCCGCCGACATCAAGGCAGAATAGTGCTCAAGGGATCAGCTTTTCGGTTCGCTTGAGACCATCCTGCATCATCCGTCCTGAAGCGTTCGCTGCGGTGCGAAATCCAACGTCCTTGATCTCGATCGAGGGCTGGCGGACAATGTTTGTCGTCAAATCAAATAAGAAACCTCTCGGGGGAATTCGTGAATAGACCTGATCTGGTCGATGCCCACTCAACGCCGTCCAAACCGCAGCATGGCCTGTCACTGCTGCGCGATCCCTTGCTCAACAGGGGCACCGCCTTCACCGAACAGGAGCGCGCCGCGCTCGGATTGCGGGGCCTGTTGCCGCCCTGCGTGCTCACCATGCAGACCCAGGCGGATCGTGTGCTGACTAACCTGCGCACGCTGCCGACCGATCTGGAGAAATACGTGGCGCTGAATGCGCTGCACGATCGCAACGAGGCGCTGTTCTTCCGCGTCGTCTGCGACAACATCGACGAGATTCAGCCGCTGATTTACACCCCGACCGTCGGGCTCGCTTGCCAGAAATACGGTCTGATCTTCCAGCGTCCGCGCGGCATGTTCATCTCCTCGCGCGATCGCGGCCAGATCGCCGAGATCCTGCAGAACTGGCCCTACGAGGCAAAACTGATCGTCGTCACCGATGGCGAGCGTATCCTCGGTCTCGGCGATCTCGGCGCCAACGGCATGGGCATCCCGGTCGGCAAGCTCTCGCTCTATTCGGCCTGCGCCGGCGTGCATCCCGAACTGTGCCTGCCGATCGTGCTCGACGTCGGCACCAACAATGAGGAGCTGCTGGCCGATCCCTATTATCTCGGCCTGCGCGAGCGGCGGCTCACGGGCGAGGCCTATGATTCCTTCGTCGACGAGTTCATGACGGCGGCGCGCAAGACGTTTCCGGGTGTGCTGATCCAGTTCGAGGACTTTGCCAATCACTCGGCGTTCAAGCTCCTGCACAAATACCGGGATGAGGCCTGCGTCTTCAACGACGACATCCAGGGCACCGCCGCTGTGGCGCTCGCCGGCCTGTTCTCGGCGCTACGCGTCAGCGGCGGCAAGTTGAGGGACCAGAAGATCCTGTTCCTCGGCGCGGGCGAGGCCGCCACCGGCATCGCCGACCTCGTGGTGTCGGCGATGATGGCGGAGGGAGCATCGGAGGCCGAGGCGCTGCGGCGCAACTGGCTGGTGGATTCCCGCGGCCTCGTGGTCAAGGATCGCGCCGGCCTGTCGGGTCACAAGCTGCGTTATGCCCATGACGACCAGGCGCCGGTTGCCGACTTCCTGACGGCGATCAAGACCTTGAAGCCGACGGCGATCATCGGCGTTGCAGCCGTGGGCGGCGCCTTCACGCCCGAGGTGCTGAAAGCGATGGCAGCCCTCAACGCCCAGCCGATCGTGTTTGCGCTGTCCAATCCGACGTCGAAGGCGGAATGCTCGGCGGAGGACGCCTATCGCTACACCGAGGGCCGCGCGCTGTTTGCCTGCGGCAGCCCGTACGATCCGGTGACGCTCAACGGCAAGACCTTTGTGCCGCGCCAAGGCAACAATTCCTACATCTTCCCGGGCGTCGGCCTCGGCGTCATCGCCAGCGGCTCGCGGCTCGTGACCGACGAGATGTTCATGGCGGCGGCGCACTCGCTGGCCGATTGCGTCGGCAAGAATGACCTCAGCCAGGGCAGCCTCTACCCGGCGCTGCCGCGCATCCGCGAGGTCTCGGCCCGGATCGCCGCGGCTGTCGCGCAGGTCGCCTATCAGCGCGGCCTCGCCGAGGGGCCGGCACCCAATGACGTCATGAGCCAGGTCCAGTCGCAGATGTACGAACCGCACTACTGACGGGGGTTATCCGCCGTCGGCGGCGGATAGGTCAGCAAAGCGGCCCTGCCATCCCAGGTAGAATGGCGTTGCCAGGCAGGGCCTATATGCTACGATGCGTAGCATTACAAGAAGCAGCCGTAAGGTTCTCATCATGAACGATCGTTTGCCCGAACTGGGCGACCTCGAGCACGAGGTCATGCAATTGGTTTGGGCTCATGGTCCGGTCACGGCGGAAACAGTGCGAGAGCGGCTGTCGCGTCGGCTTAAGGAATCGACGGTGCGCACCGTGCTGCGGCGGCTGGAGGAAAAAGGCTACACCCACCACACCGTGGACGGGCGCACTTACGTGTATCATGCGGCCGAGCCGCGCGCGCGTGTCGCGGCCAAGGCCGTGCAGCGCATCGTCGACTGGTTCTGCAACGGCTCGGTCGAGGAGGTTCTGGTCGGCATGGTCGACAACGCCATGCTCGACCAGGAGCAACTGCGCAGCCTGGCCGACCAGGTGGCGAAGGCGAAGAAGGCGAGGGGAGTGAAGAAAGAATGATCGCAACTCTGGCAGAGGCGGCGCTGCGCTCCTTTGTACTCGGAGGCGTCGTCTGGTTTGGCTTGTACCTCTTTCGCGTGCGCAATCCGCACGTGCACATGACCGCGTGGGTCGTCGTGCTGCTGGCGTCGCTGGCGATGCCGTTCGTGATGCACTGGCCGACGGTCACGATTTCCCGGCTGCCCATGCCGGTGCCGGTCCCGGATAATCTCTGGCCGATCGAGCCGGCGATGCAGGAGCTATTGCCGCCGCCGCCGGTGAATCCGGGTGCGGTTGCCGCTCCGCCGGCGCAAAGCGCCGTGTCGATCAACTGGGCGCTGCTGGCGACCATCGTCTATGCCGGCGTGGCCTCGCTGTTGCTGCTGCGGCTGACGCTCGGTCTCTGCCTGACCTGGCGGCTGGCGCGCGCTGCGAGGCCCATGAACGAGCTCCGCGTTGCCGGCGCCGACGTGCGCCTCAGCCGCGATATCGGCGGACCCGTGACGTTCGGATCGACCATCCTGGTGCCGCCGCAGTTCCTCGGCTGGAATGCGCAAAAGCGCCTCGCCGTGCTCGCCCATGAGGGCGCGCATGTCGCCAATCGCGACTTCTACGTCCTGCTGCTGGCGTCGCTGAACCGCGCGGTGTTCTGGTTCAGCCCGTTCTCGTGGTGGCAGCACGCGCGGCTCGCCGAGATCATCAGCGATGCGCAGGCGATCGAGGTGATCGACGACCGCCTGTCCTATGCGGAGATCCTGCTCGACGTCGCGACCAGTATCAGACCGCGGCCGATGGAGCTTGCGATGGCGCGGGTCTCGACCGTGCGCACGCGCGTCGAGCGCATCATTGCCGCCGCGTCCATCCCGGTCGCGGTGGGCTGGCGCAAGCGGCTGTGGATCGCGGCGGCGATGGTGCCGGCCGTGATCGTCTCGACCGGCATGATCGCCTATCGCACGCCGGACGGCAGTCCGCCGATCGAAGCCGTTCCCGAGGCGACGATCGCGCCGCGCGGCCATGCCTTCGTCAATTTCTATGCGCTCGGCCAGAACGCGGTATTCGCGATCTTCCGTGACGGCGACGATCTGTTCGGACAACTGACCGGCCAGCGCAGGCTGCGCCTGACGGTTGCGGACGGTACGGCCTCCTACGCGGCAGTCGCGGGCGAAATCACCTTCTCCGTCGACGAGGAGCGGCGCACGTTCGACCTTGTCCTGCACCAGAACGGCCGCGAGATCCGCGCGGTCCGCGTCGCGGAGATGCCACGCGCTGTGGCGGCCACCGTACCGTACGATCAATATGCCGGCTGGTACCAGGTCACGCCGTTCCGCGTGCTGACCATCAGCCGCGACGGCGACCGGCTGCGCGCGCAGGAGACGGGCCGGCCGGCCTTCGAGATTTCGGCCGATGGCGTCGATGCCTTCTCGACCGAAGCTAACGACGCCTTCGTGTTCCTGCGCGACGACCAGAACAAGGTCGTGCGCGTGCTGCTGCAGAACGCTTCCTCCGGCGCGCGGCTTGCGCCACGGATCGATGCGGCCATCGCCGCGACGATCGAAGGCGACTTCACGCGGCGGATCGCCTTGGTGCCGGATCGATTCCGCGAGCAAGTCCCGGCGACCGGCAGCAAGGAATTGATCCTGCGCGGGATCGAGGATTTGCGGCAGGGAACGCCGAACTATGAGCGCATGAGCGCGACGCTGGCGGCCAAGATCCGTCGTCAGGCGGGCGAACTGCATGCGACTTTCGTGGCGCTCGGCGCGGTGGAGTCGATCTTCTTCCGTGGCGTCGGACCCGGCGGATACGACATCTATGGTGCGAAGTTTGCCAACGGCACGGCCGAATTTCGCATCGTGCTGGAGCAGGACGGCAAGGTTGGCGACGTGTTGTTCCGGCCCGATGGCAATGACGAGCCGGGCGGCGTTGCCGCCTGCTCGGAAGCCGCGAACCTGAGCGGGCGTGCCGGCACGTCGCCGATCCGGATCATGCTCTACAACGACACCGGCAACGACATCCAGGTCACCGGCCTGGATGCCAGTGGTCGTCGCCCGGTGCGCAGCATCGTCAGCCACAACATGTCGGCGACGTTCCTGACCACCGTCAACACTCCGTGGACGGTCGCTGACCGTGCGGGGAAATGCCTGGAGGTCGTGCTGGCTGGCCGGCACACGCGCTTCCACAATGTCGACCTTGCGCATCTGCAAGGGAAGCCGAAGCTCGTGGATCGCCGTACCGTGCCAATCGCCGACGGTGAGGAGACGCTGCGCCAGTATATCGAAGCCGTTGGCAAGGGCCGGCCCGACTATGGCCGGATGACGAGCGAAGTGGCCGAGCAGACGCGCCAGCAACTCCCGTTCGACCAGGCGATCCTGGCGCGGCTCGGCGCCTTGCGCGCGATGTCGTTCCGCGGCGTCACCGCGCTCGACAGCGATATTTATGTTGCGCAGTTCGCCAATGGCTCGGCCGAATGGCGCATCGGGGTCAAGAACGGCACCATCACCAAGATCGCGCTGGGGCCGAGCTATTAGAGGCGACCGGGATGCCGGGCGCGTGATCGGCCGGCCGTTCAATCGCCGCTTGCGTGATTTTCTCACGAGTGTTACAGTTCGTAGCACTACACGGCGTAATGCCCAACGAGACGGGGCTCGGCCATGAGCAGTTCTGCAAAGGGTGACGCGGTTCTGGCGCTGCATCGGTTCGGGATGGGACCGCGGCCGGGATCGATCGCAGCCATCGCGTCCGATCCGCGCGGCGCCTTGATCGCCGAGCTCGACCGTCCGCTGACACTGGCCGCGGCCGAAGGTCTGCCGTCGAGTGCGAAGGCGTACCGCACCGTTGCCGACGCCAATGCGCGGCGGACGGCCAAGGCCAAGCAGGCGCAGCAGCAGGCCAAGAAGCAGCAGGTCGCGACCGCCGGGACTGCGATGGTCGAAGGCGCGAGCGAACCGCAGAGCGACAAGCAAGCCCAGGACGCCGGCGATATGGCGGCGAAGAAGGCTGCCGATGCCGTTCCCGATCCGGGCCGGCCAATCTATCTCCAGGAAGCGAAGGTGCGGATCGAGGCCGCGCTCAACGCCGAGATCGGCTTTGCCGAGCGCCTGGTGTGGTTCTGGTCCAACCATTTCTGTATCTCGGCAAACCGTATTCAGAGCATGTCCGGCGCCTATGAGCGCGAGAGCATTCGCCCGAATGCGCTCGGCCTTTTCGTCGATCTGCTCCAGGCCGTCGAGATGCATCCGGCGATGCTGTTCTATCTCGATAACCTCGCCTCGATGGGCGCGAACTCGATCGCCGGCATCAACCGCAGTCGCGGTCTCAACGAAAACCTCGCGCGCGAAACGCTGGAGCTGCACACGCTCGGTGTGCGCACCGGCTACACCCAGGATGACGTGATCAGCTTCTCCAACGTGCTGACCGGCTGGACGCTGGTGCCGCCGGGCGACAATCCCGAGCATGGCGGTGAATTCACTTTCAACCCGCGCCTGCACGAGCCTGGCGGGCAGACCGTGCTCGGCAAGCTCTACGACCAGGAGGGGGTGGAGCAGGGGCGCGCCGTGCTGCGCGATCTGGCGGCGCATCCTGCGACCGCAACCCATGTCGCGAACAAGCTCGCCTGCCACTTCATTGCGGACACGCCGCCGCCGGCTTTGGTCGAGCTGATGGCAAGAACCTTCCGCGACACCGAGGGCAATCTCAAGGAGGTCGCCAAGGCGATGGTATCGTCAGAGGACTCCTGGAGCCTACCCGCAACCAAGCTCAAGCGTCCCAGCGAGTGGGGCGTCGCCATGGTGCGCTCGACCGGCATCACGCAGATCGATCCGACGCGCTTCACCGCGGGCCAGGAGCTGCTTGGCGAGCCACTGTGGCGCCCGCCGTCGCCGAAGGGTTATCCGGACGATGAGGCGAGCTGGATCGACGGCATTGGCCGGCGGCTCGACATCGCCAATAATTTTGCCGAGCGCGCGGCCGCGACCGCTGATCCTCACGACATCATCGAGAACGTGATGGGATCGAGCATTTCGCCCGAGGTGCGCCAGGCAGTCGATCGCGCCGAGAGCCGGCAGCAGGCGCTGGCGCTGCTGTTCATGTCGGCGGATTTCCAGAGGAGGTGAGCATGAGCTTTGCCAACCACCTGCCCACGCGACGCGAGATGCTGATCGGCTCGGGCGCGCTGTTCGCCTGGACGCAGATGCCGAAGATCGCGCGCGCGGAAGGGCGCGATCCGCGCTTGCTCGTCATCATCCTCCGCGGCGCGCTCGACGGGCTCGGTGCGGTCGCCCCGGTCGGCGACCCCGATTGGGTCGGCCTGCGCGGCGAGAGCGCGCTGCTGCTCGACGGCAAGACGCCGGCGTTGCCGCTCGATTCTTTCTTTGCGCTCAACCCCGCGATGCCGAACCTCTACCGGCTCTACAAGAAGCAGCAGGCGCTCGTCGTCCACGGCACCGCGACGCCCTATCGCGAGCGCTCGCATTTCGACGGCCAGGACGTGCTCGAAAGCGGCATCTCGAAGCCCGGCGCGGTCAGCACGGGCTGGCTCAATCGCGCGCTGGTCGCGATGGAATCGGGCGGCCGCGTCGATCCGGCCGGCAGTCGTGTGCTCGGCGTCGGCGCCGTCACTCCGCTGGTGGTGCGCGGTGCTGCGCCCGTGATGTCGTGGGTACCGCAAAAGCTGCTTCCGGCGAGCGCCGACACGCAGGGCCGCCTGCTCGATCTCTATCAGCACACCGATCCAAAACTCGCCGTCGTGCTCCAGGCGCGGATGCGTCTGGCCGCACTCGGCGGGCTGCCTGGGATGAGCGATCCGATGTCGGAGGATCCGACCTTCGCGCCGCCAGGCATTGCACGCGTGCGCGCCTATTTCGCTGAAGCCGCTGCCACGGCCGCGCGGTACCTCGCCCGGCCCGACGGCCCGCGCGTCGGCGCGATGGGATTTGTCGGATGGGACACCCACATCGCCGAAGGCGCGATCACGGGCCAGCTCGCCAATCTCCTGGGCGCGCTCGACGGCGCGTTCGCGGCGGTCGAGACCAACATGGGCGAAGCTTGGAACGAGACGGTCGTCGCCGTCGTCACCGAGTTCGGACGCACTGCGCGGATCAACGGCACCAACGGCACGGATCACGGCACCGGCACGGTCGCCTTCCTTGCCGGCGGCGCGCTGAGAGGCGGCCGCGTCGTCGCCGACTGGCCCGGCCTGAAGCCCGGGCAGCTTTTTGAGGATCGCGACCTCAAGCCGACGATTGACCTGCGCGCGGTATTGAAGGGGATCTTGAAGGACCATCTGCGTCTCGAGGACCGCGTGCTCGCGAGCGCGATCTTCCCCGACAGTGCGGACGTCAAACCGATGACCGGCCTCGTCGGTTGATGGGTTGAACAAAAGGCAATTTGCAGAAGGCAATCGAACGGGCGCGTCATGTACATCCCGAGCCAACGAGAGATCGAATTCTTGCTGAGCCTGCACCAGCACTGGCGGGTGCTGTACTGGCGCGAGCTCGCGCGTCTTCTCACCGAGACTGCGGTGCGCGAAGTCCAGCGCGAAGCGCACGCCGCCTTTTGGCGGGGGTCGCCAGGCTGACCTGCCGGGATGTGTCATGAATTTGGACACATTTCCGACTGTGGTTGAATCGCCACATCTTCCACGAAATTGCGCCGGCCGCAGCCCGGCTTTTTTTCCGACAAGGTTCTGCCCTCATTCCCCGCCGGACTAGGCCGATCGAAGGGGGGCGTACACCATGTCTCGCATCGAACGGTTTTCCCGGCTTCTGCTCATCGCCATCGGCGCAGCATCGCTCGCTGCTTGCGCGCAATCACCGGTCTCCCGGCAAAGGGCCGACCTCGGTGCCAGCAGGCAGGCCGCGGTCGAGCGTCGGCACGTGACACGCGTGGCGATTGCGCCCGTGCGGTCCGTGGTCAGGCGTCCGTCATCGACCGATAGCGCAGGACAGACGCAAGCGGCATCGCATGGCGTTGCCAGCTTCTATTCGTATGACACGGCGACCGCGAGCGGCGAAAAGTTCGACAAGAACGAATTGACCGCCGCGCATCCGACCCTGCCGTTCGGCACGCGGGTGCGCGTCACCAACGTCTCCACCGGCCGCGCCGTGACCGTCCGCGTCAACGATCGCGGGCCCTATGTCCGCGGACGGATCGTCGACGTGTCCTATTCGGCCGCCGAGGCGCTCGGCATGGTCAACCAGGGCGTTGCCAATGTCAGGCTCGACGTCGTGCAGTAGAAGCATGATCCGGAAAGGTGCGCAGCGGTTTTCCGAAAAGATCATGCTCAACCGACGACCTGAAGCGCGATGACGATTTGATCTAAAGCCATCGCGCTTCAGGCCACGCTTAACCGGCTGTTAGCCAACCCTGCCTCACCATGGGTTTGAGACACATCGAGGGGTTTGGGGAGGACGCGTGAACACGATCCAGTATCTTGAGGACCAGGCCGCGCGTGCCGAGCGGCTGGCGAAACGGATCACGGACACGCCAACGGTCGAAAAGCTCCTCTCCTTCGCAGGCGAGCGTCGCCGCGAAATCCAGGCGATTGCGGGAAAGCGCCGCAAGGCCTGATCGTTCCTTCTCAACCCATGCAGTAAGTGTATCGGACCTTCTGCTGTCCTCGGAGACTGAGGTCCCTTCGCGATCAGCGCGCGGCCAGATGGTGACGCGATCCCACACAGGACGAGGTCGGGCCGGTCGTCCGGTCGATATGATCGTCGACAAAATCCGTGAGATGATCGGGCAGGTCCGTGCCCTCGATGTCGCAGCGTGACCGGATTTCGGCGGCGACCTCGGCCGAGATGTCCTTGACCCAATGCTCCAGCGTGTTGAAGGCGAGAATACCGACGGGATCGCTGAAGCATCCGGCAAACAACTCGCGGACGATGGTTTCGACGTCGGGGCGCTCAATGCGGATATCCCTGGGGCCGCTGACACGATCCACCACCACGAAGATGGTCTGATCCGCGCCGTAGGGAACGTCCAGGGATGACAGACTGGCCTCAAGCATCTCAAGCCCTCGCCTCAGCTCCGATCCCTGATAACGGGAAAAAGAGGAAGATCGTTCCTGAGGGAGATGGCATCCGAAAGTCGAAGAAATCTCCGAGGTGCGCTCAGAGAAATTCGCGTAGTCGCGACAGCTCGACGATGTGGTCGGGCGAGAGCGTCTCGGTCACCAGTGGCGGTTGTGGCGCGGTGTGGATCTCATAGAGATGCCGGGTCGGTTCGGGCTTTTCCATCAGCGCGGTGATGCACTTATCGAGCGTGGCCTCGAGCACAAGATAAGCATTCCGGTCTTGCCGACGCCGGTTTCCGAGCGAAGGCCATTTGTGCAGGGTGGCGGGCGCATCGAAGTTCACTTTTGAGGCTGCGGCCGTCATCGCGTTGTGCTGCCTCGCCTCAAGCAAAAAGAACCCCCGCACGCGGTTTCGCGTGCCGGGGGCCACACCTATCGCTGCATCTCAATGCCACGAGCAAACAATGCGGCGGCACGGCGTTTGTTCCGGGGCGATGACGGATTTTTAAGGCGGTCGCATTGTGGGCCCGGAGGTAAATCTCCAGGCCCGCATATTGCATACTCTAACTCGCGGCGGCCGCTATCTTGCCCGGCACGGTCTGGCCTCGGCCATTTTCGTCGCCCTGTCGCATCTCCGGCGGAAGGCCGGCAAAGCGGCGCAGCGCCTCGGCCATCTGGATGCGCCCGGGCACTCCGGTGATGACAACGTCGACCATGGCGAAGGACGAGTGGAAGTGGCCGTGCGCCTTGAGCTGCTCGACCGGAACGCCGGCTGCGGCCATCGCCTCGCCGTAGGCGATGCCTTCGTCACGCAGCGGATCGAACTCGCAAGTCACCACGAAGGCCGGCGGCAGGCCCTTGAGCTGGCCGCGGATCGGCGAGGCGCGCGGGTCGGTGCGCTGGCTCGGTGCGCAGTACATGTCCCAGAACCAGAACATCAGCGACCGCGTCAGGAAGTAACCCGTTGCGTTCTCGCTGTAGGACGGACGGTCGAACGAGCAGTCGGTGACCGGACAGACCAGGAGCTGGCCGGCAATCGCAGGTCCGCCACGGTCGCGCGCGAGCTGGCAAGTGACAGCAGCGATGTTGCCGCCGGCGCTCCAGCCTGCAACCAGTACCGGTCCCGGCTTGCCGCCGAGCTCGGCCGCGTGCTCAGCGATCCAGCGCAACGCGGCGTATCCGTCCTCGGCCGCCGTCGGAAAGCGGTGCTCGGGTGCGTGGCGATAGCCGACGCTGACGAACATCATGCCGGTCCGCCGCACCATGTCGCGGCAGAACGGCTCGTCGGATGCCTGGTCGCCCAGCACCCAGCCGCCGCCATGGAAATAGACCACGACGGGATGCGGCCCTGGCGTCGCGGGCTTGTAAACCCGATAGGGCAGCGGACCATCGGTGCCCGGCAGCGTGCCGTCGACGATGTCGCCGATCGGCCGTCCGGCAGGACGGCCCTTGTTGAACTCGTTGACGAAGGCGCATGCACCTTGCGCGCCCATCGACTCGATCGGCGGCAGGTTGAGCGAGGCGAGCAGGTTCAGCACCAGCCGCACGTCTGGTTGCAGGCGAACGACCTCGCCGTCATTGCACTGTGCCGCACCGTTCGGCCCAGTGAGCTTGAAGCCGAGCATGCCGCGACTGACGACCTCGTCGCAAATGCTGCGATAGGGGCCGACGCCGCCGCAATAGGGCATCACGCCCTGCGCCTTGCCGGGCACGTTGGCGCCCGTGTACCAGGTGTTGGCGAGCCGGTGCAGGGTCACCATCGAGCAATCGGCCATATGCTGCGCCCAGCCGGCCTGCGCCTTGTCGGTGGCTTCCATCGTGGTGAAGCCCTGGTCGCGCAGCGCAGCGAGCCGGTCGACGACCCAGTCGGCATGCTGTTCGATGGACACCGCCATGTTCGAGAGCACCGAGGGGCTGCCCGGTCCCGTGATCATGAAGAAGTTGGGGAAGCCCGCAACGGTGAGACCGAGATAGCTCTCCGGCCCGTGCGCCCAGACGTCGGAGAGCGACTTGCCGCTGCGGCCGGTGATCGGATGCACCGCCTTGATGGCGCCGGTCATGGCGTCGAAGCCGGTCGCGAACACGATCACGTCGACGTCGATGTTGCGCTTGCCGGTGGCGATGCCGGAGGCGGTGATCGCCTTGATCGGCTCCTGCCGCAAATTCACCAGCGTGACGTTTGGCCGGTTGTATGTCGCATAGTAATTGGTGTCGAGGCAGGGACGTTTGGCGCCGAACGGATGATCGTCCGGCATGAGCACCGCCGCCGTCTCGGGATCCTTGACCGCGGCGCGGATCTTTTCTCGGATCAGGTCCTGGACGATCTTGTTGCCGTCGACATCGACCCCCTGGTCGGCCCAAAGCTGCGTCAGAATGTGAACGAGGTCGCCGGCTGCCCAAGCACGTTCGAAGCGCTCACGACGCTCGGCATCGCTGAGCTGCCAGCTCACCACGGTCTGCTGCGGATAGGGCACGCCGGTCATGGACTGGCGCGCCTGCTCGCGATAGGCGGCGCGATCGCCCTGCAACAGGCCGAGGCGATCGGCAGGCGCCGGACCGTTATGCGCGGGAAGCGCGAAATTCGGCGTGCGCTGGAACACGGTGAGATGCGCGGCCTGCTCGGCGATCAGCGGGATCGACTGGATGCCTGACGAACCCGTGCCGATGACGGCAACGCGCTTGCCAGCGAGATTGACGCCCTCATGCGGCCAGCGTCCGGTGAAGTAGATCTCGCCCCTGAAATCCCCGACGCCTTCGATCTCAGGCGGCTTTGGCGCGGAGAGGCAGCCGGTCGCCATGATGTAGTGGCGGCTGGAGACGGCCGGGCCGTTGCTGGTCGTGATCAGCCAGCGTTCGGAGGCGTCGTCCCATGTCGCTTCCTTGACCTTGGTCTTGAAGCGGATGTCGCGCCGCAAGTCGTAGCGATCGGCGACGAAGCCGAGATAGCGCAGGATCTCAGGCTGGGTCGCGTATTTTTCCGACCAGGTCCACGCCTTCTCGAGTTCGGGGTCGAAGGTGTAGCTGTAGTCGATGGTCTGGATGTCGCAACGCGCACCGGGGTAACGATTCCAGTACCAGGTGCCGCCGACGTCGTCCGCCTCTTCCAGCGCGACCGCATTGAGGCCCGCCTTGCGCAGGCGATGCAGCAGATAGAGCCCGGCAAATCCGGCGCCGACCACGGCGACATCGACTTGTTGAGGTTTGCCACCGGTGTCCGAAGCACGTGCTGCGACCATTGCCTCTGGCATGCCATTCCTCCCTGCGTTTTGTTTTGCGGGAGGCTATCGCCGCATGTGCAGTTTGTCATCAGGACAAATTCAATCCCCGGTAGTTGCGTTTACACGTCGCGCGAATTTCGCGCCGCTGCGCGCACCGCGACGCACAATGCGGAGGGCGCTATGTTTTTCGGGGTAATCAAGCGTGGCTGTTCCGTGTATGTTGGGTTCCCGGTCGAGGCTGGCCCGTTGAGCGTCAGACAACAAACTTGGATGCCAGACAAGAAGCGTCATGAACGAGTTGAGTGAGCGAACCAAAGCCAACATGGACGTGGTCCTGGAGGAAACCTGCCGCCAATTGCCGCACGGTGGCGACCACGACAGCCGCAGGTTCATTGCCGAGCGTTTGATCGAGGCGGCCAGTGCCGGCCACTCCACGCTCGGCGAGCTCGGCATCGTTGCGCGGCACGCGCTGGCGACACTGACCGCCAAGGACCATCAGGCATGAGCGATGCGGCGAACCCGGGCGCGCCTACGAGCCCGGGTTCTCTCTGCTTCAGCCGTCCTTGCCCCCGCGAGCGATGATTTCGGTCGCGCGGGCGCGCGTGATCCCGTGTTCGCCGAGTAACTGCGCCGCCGGACTGCGCGTCTCCGGGAAAATGCCGACCAGCATGTTTGCGCCCGTGACCACCGCGCGGCCAATTTCCTGCGCATGGACTTCGGCGCGTTGCTCTGCGCGCTGGAACGCAGCGGTGGGTTTGGCTTCTTCGCCGTTCTGCGTGCCGACGTTGTTCAGTCCGCGTTCGACATAGACCGCGAGGCTCGTCCGCAATGCGCCGAGATCGGCATTGCAGGCCTGCATCACGGCCGAGGCGTCGCTGTCGTCGAGCAGAGCCAGCAGCAAATGTTCGAGCGTCGCGTATTGATGCCGCCGCTCCGTGGCCGAGCCGAGCGCCCGGCGCTTCGTTGCCTCGAGCTCCGGCGTCACCGGTCGTCCGAAGTCCATGAAGGCATCGACCTGCTTGAGTCGCGCGACCGGATCGATCGTTGCCAGGAGGCCTTGCTTGTCGGCGATCGGCAGCCGCATGCGCGTCGCGATGATGTCGGCAACGCGTCCGGGGTCGCGGGTCTGTTCGAGCTGTGGCCACACCCCGGGAATGCGGATGTCGCGGGCCGCCGCGTAACGTTCGAAGCGCTTGACTGCGCGCAGGATCAGCTCCGGTGCGTCGGGGATCGGTCCTTCGCCGAGATCGGTGACGTCAGCCTGAAAGGCGCCGGTCTCGCCGACGAAGCGGTGGATCAGCACGCGCCGGTTGACTTGTGTGAGCACTTTCAGCGTGCCGTCGGGCAGCGGTTCCAGCTCGATCAACTGAGCGATGACGCCGATGGGGTGAATGTCCTCGAAGCTGGGCTCGTCGATGCCGGAGTCCTTCTGCACGACCAGCACGACCTCGCGCCGGCGCTCAAAGGCCTGGTCGAGCGCCTGCATGGTCTTCGGACGTCCGACGAACAGGGGGTAGGTGGCCGCCGGAAACGGAACGAGGTCGCGCAACGGAACGGCAGGATAGCTCGTCATCGTCGACTGTGCCGTTTCTTTCGTCACCCGTGCAGGCGATGTCCTAAGGTCGCTCCGATCGGCGTGAAGCATCGCCGACAACGTATTCCAGTCGGCGACGCCGAACATCTTCGACACCAGTTCCAGGCTTTCGCCGTGGCTGATGCTGATCGCCTTGGTGTGAAGGGATTCGCGCAGGGTCTGCGCCATAGCTTTGGCATCGCGAAAATCGCGCATCGGTATCCGTCCTCTGCTGTGAGCGAACCAGGCGTGTCAGGCGGTTGCGTTGCTGACCCGGTCGCTCGGGCAAAGGAAGGCCGATGAAGGCTTCGATACGTTCACCGTCCCGTGGCGGGTGCAACCGGCAGGTCGTATCAACCTGACGAAAAATTGGCGCAAAGACCGTCCGGTGTCAATGTTGTCGCGCAGAGTTTCCGACGAGGAGCCGATACGGTCGTCTTGCCTCGCCGCACGGCGCGGACGTAAATTGTGGGGCGACATCTTGCGAGACCCTGCCGATGCGGCCCTTGCTTGCGCTCGTTGCGGCTTTCGTCGCCTTCGCTTGCGACAACCCGGGAGTTGCCCAGGTCGGGCAATTCCCGTTTGCGCTCACGCGCGAGGGACAGATGCTCGGTGGCGTGGAAGGCGACATCTCCTCCTTCAAGGGCCTTTCCTATGCGATGGCGCCAATCGGACCGCTGCGCTGGCGTGCGCCGCAGGACGCGCCCGAAAGTTCGGAGATGCGCACCGCCTACGACTACGGCCCGGCCTGTCTTCAGCCGCAGATCGCGCAGGCGAGTGAGCATTGCCTCACGCTCAACGTCTTCAGGCCGTTCGGCGTCGACGGTCCGTTGCCGATCATGGTGTTCATTCACGGCGGCGATTTCGTCAACGGCACTGCCAACGATCCCCTGTTCGACGGAGCGAAGCTCGCGCAAGGAGGCCTCATCGCGATCACGCTGAACTATCGCCTCGGCGCGTTCGGCTGGCTCGTGCATCCCTCGCTTGCCGAAGAGGCGTCCGGCGGTACCACGGCGAACTATGGCCTGATGGACCAGATTGCGGCGCTGCAATGGATCCACGACAATGCCGCGGCGTTCGGCGGCGATCCCGGCAACGTCACCTTGTTCGGCTCCGGCGCCGGCGCGACATCGATCGCGCTTCTGATGCTGTGCGAGCGGTCGCGCGACTTGTTTCAGAAGGCGATCCTGCAATCGCTGCCTGGTCGCGAGCGTCTGCGTTCGCGCGAGGCTGCACAAATCGTCGGTAAGGAATTCGTCGATGTAGCTGTACGCGACCAGAAGGAATTCGATCTGCGCACGGCCGATCCCAGGCTGCTCCTGAAGGCCGAAAAGCTCTTGCTCGCAAAGTCTCCGCGCAGCTTCGGTCCTGTCGTGGACGGAGTGCTCGTGACCAGCGATATCGCCGCCGGCTTCGGGGCAGGGCGGCAGAGTCGCATTCCCCTGATCATCGGCTCCAACGACGATGAGACTGGCTCCGACAATGAGCCGGACGCCAAGAAAGAGCTCGGATTGGCCGGCGCCTCGACCGACGCGCTGCGGCAGCTCTATCCCGAAACCTCCGGCGAGCCGGCCGAGCTTGCAGCGCGGCTGTATACCGACAGGATTTTTACCGAGCCCGCACGGCTGCTTGCGCGCCTGCATGCGGCGAGCGGTGCGCCGACGTTCCGCTATCGGTTCGGCTATGTGCCGGAAGCTGAGCGCGCGAGCCGTGAGGGTGGCCACGAGCGCGAGCTTCAGTTCATCTTCGGCGTCGAGGGCGTGCCGGGTGCCGGCGTGTTGTCGCGCAGAGATCGCGAGGTCGGGCGCGCGTTGCGCAGCTACTGGATCAACTTTGCCAAGACCGGCGATCCCAATGGCGGGGACCTGCCGCACTGGGACACCAACGGTGATCGCGACCAGTTGCTGCTGATCGCCAATGAGCGGATATCCGGCGGCGCCGATCCCTGGTCGGAGCGGCTGGACCGGTTGGAGCGCCGAAGTTCGAAAGAGTAGGTCAGTCTCGCTTTAGGCGGCGAGCTCGACGCGGGGAGCCAGCGTCAGCCGGTCTTCCTCAAAAAAGTCCATCGCGCCGTCCTTCTCGACGGCGTAGAACTGCTGCCCCTCGCGCGACTTGTAGGCGGCGCGGACGACCCCGCGGCGGCCCTTGTCACTGTTGACGACGTCCCCCAGCGCAAACTTTGCCATCTTGATTCCCGAAAGCGATATACTGGCCGAGTGCTTCGACCGTGGACGGATTTTGGGCGGCAAATCGTTAACGACTTGCTAACCATACGCGTTTGCCCGATGCTCCCACCTCCCGAAAGAGACGAGCCGATACCCATGACGAGACTACCGACTTTCTTCCTGTCGCATGGCGGCGGTCCCTGGCCCTTCATGGAAGACAGGCGGGTGCAATACGCCAGAACCGCGAGAGAATTCAGCGCCCTTCCGCAGCGCCTGCCGGCAAAGCCCAAGGCCGTTCTTGTGATCACCGGCCATTGGGAGACGGATGAGTTCACGGTATCGACCGCGGCGCATCCGCCGATGGTCTACGACTACTACGGTTTCCCCGAGCATACCTACCACTTGAAATATCCCGCGCCCGGCGAGCCGGCGCTCGCGGCGAAGGTCAAGGCGCTTCTGCAGGGCGCGGGCGTCGATTGCCGGGAAGACGGTAATCAGGGATTTGACCACGGCACCTTCGTGCCGCTCGGGTTGATGTATCCCGACGCCGACATGCCGATCGTGCTGTTGTCGCTGAAATCGACCTACGATCCGGCCGAGCATATCCAGGTTGGGCAGGCCCTCGCACCGCTGCGCGACGAGGGCATTTTGATCGTCGGCAGCGGTCTCACCTATCACAACATGCGCGGCTTCGGACGCGCGGAGTCCAAGCCGGTGTCGTACGATTTTGAGGCCTATCTGAACGAGGCGATCACCCAGGCCGATCCCAAGCGGCGCAATCAAATGCTGATCGACTGGCAGAACGCGCCAAGTGCACGGCTCGCCCATCCGCGCGAGGATCATCTGATCCCGCTGATGGTCGCGGCCGGCGCCGCCGACGGTGACATCGGCCATCGCCTGTTCGTCGACGAGGTCGCCAGCGTTGCGATGGCGTCGTACGAGTTTGGCGGCTAGCCGTATTTCAGCTTCATGCACATTATGCCGCCCGCGAGCACGATGGTGATTGCGTTGGCAACGACGAGCGGAGCGTCGCCCGAGAGTAGGCCGTAGACGAGCCACAGCACGAGGCCGAGCACCATCATGAGGAACATGCCGAGCGAGATGTCCTCGGTGGAGCGGGTCTTCCAGACCTTGATGAATTGAGGGGCGTAGGCGAGGGTGGTGCAGGCTGCAGCAGCAAACCCCAGCATCTTGATGACGAACGGTTCCATGCCGGCTCTATAGCACTGATTCGACCGCTGAAATGCGACAGCGAACCCCGTTCAAACCTGGCGTGACACGATGATGTCGCGATAGAGCGCGGCATATTGGCCGGCCCGGTTGCGCCATGAGACGTCAGTTGTCATGCCGCTCCGCTGCAAGCGTCGCCAGGTCAGATGATCGTGGAAGGCGATGTTGGCCTTGCGCAGCGCGGCGCCGAGATTATCCGACGTCACCGGGCCGAACTTGAATCCGGTCGCGGCATTGCCTGATACGTCTGCCTCGCCGATGTCGACCACGGTGTCCTCCAAGCCGCCGACGCGCGCCACGATGGGGACAGCGCCATAGCGTAGCGCGCAGAGCTGCGTCAGCCCACAAGGCTCGAAGCGCGACGGCACGACCAGCGCGTCAGAGCCGGCCTGTACGAGATGCGCGAGGATCTCGTCATAGCCGATCACGGCGGCGATCCGCCCCGGATGCGCGCGCGCTGCGGCCTGGTAGCGATCCTGGAGGTCCGCATCGCCGCTGCCGAGCAGCGCAAGCTGCATGCCTTCGCCAAGAATTGTCGGGACGTTCTCCAGCAATAGATCGAGGCCCTTCTGCCAGGACAGCCGGCTGATCACGCCGAGCAGCAGCGAGTCCGGCGAGGGATCGAGGTTGAACTGGCGCTGCAGCGCCGCCTTGTTCGCCGCGCGGAATGCCAGCTCGTCGGCATTGAAGCGGTAGGCAATGTGCGGATCGGATTCCGGATTCCACACCGAGATGTCGATGCCGTTGAGAATGCCGCTCAGCGCGCCGGAGCGCTCGCGCAGCAAGCCGCCGAACCCCATGCCGCCTTCGTCGCTCTGGATTTCCTGAGCATAGGTCGGCGACACCGTAGTGATGCGGTCGGCGAATTGCAGGCCTGCCTTCAGCAGGCTGATCGATCCATAGTACTCGACGCCGTGGATGTTGAAGGAGCCCGGCGGCAGCCCGAACGGACTGAGCATCTCGTAGGGAAACTTGCCCTGATAGGCCATGTTGTGGATGGTCATCACCGTGCCGGGCCGCGGCCGGTCGGCATAGTGCAGATAGGCCGGTGCGAGGCCCGCCTGCCAGTCATGGGCGTGCACGATGTCGGGCACGAAGGAGGGGATGGCGCCGAGCCCGATCTCGGCCGCCATGCGGGAGAGCGCGGCGAAACGCAGGCCGTTGTCGGGCCAGTCGTGGCCCTCAGGCGTCACGTAGGGGTTGCCGGGACGGTCGAACAGATGCGGCGCGTCGAGCACGAGCAGGTCGAATCCGTCGCGCGCGCCGCCGAGCACGCGCACCGGACCGCCGAAAAACTCGTCCCAGCGCAGCAGTTCATCCGCGCCGGGGAGGGCGCGGATGACGCTGGGATAGCCCGGCAGCAGCGTCCGCATGTCGACGCCGTGTGCCATCAGCGCAGCGGGGAGCGCGCCGGTAACGTCGGCTAGTCCCCCTGTCTTGATGATCGGATAGATTTCGGAGGCGACCGCAAGGACGCGGATGGACGTCATGTATCGAGCCCGTCGATCATCGGCTGCGTGATGAGGGATATGCCCTGTTCGGTGGTGCGGAACCGCTTGGCGTCCTCCTCCGGATCCTCGCCGACGACCAGGCCCTCGGGAATCTCGACGCCACGGTCGATCACCACGTTCTTCAGTCGCGCGCCGCGGCCGACATTCACGTACGGCATGATCACGGCGTTCTCGACATTGGCATAGGAGTTGATGCGCACGCCGGTGAATAGCAGCGAGCGACGCAGCGACGCGCCCGAGATGATGCAGCCGCCGGAGACGAGCGAACTCACCGCCTGTCCGCGCCGGCTCTCCTCGTCATGGACGAACTTTGCCGGCGGCGTGATCTCGGCGTAGGACCAGATCGGCCAGGACCGGTCGAACAGATCGAGCTCCGGCACCACATCGGTGAGGTCGATATTGGCAGCCCAATAGGCGTCGACGGTGCCGACATCGCGCCAGTAGCTGCGCTTGTCGTCGCCTGTTCGCACGCAGGAGCTCGAGAACTGATGCGCGATGGCGCGGCCGTGCTTGACGATGTGGGGAATGATATCTTTGCCGAAATCGTGAGCGGAGTTCGGATCGGCGGCGTCGCGCTTCAACTCGTCGAACAGAAACTTTGAGTCGAAGACGTAGATGCCCATGCTGGCGAGCGACTTGTCGGGCTTGCCGGGCATCGGCGGCGGATCGGCCGGTTTCTCCAGGAACGATTTGATGACGCCGTCATCGTCGATATGCATGACGCCGAATCCGCTCGATTCCGTGCGCGGCATTTCGAGGCAGCCGACCGTGACGTCGGCGCGGCTCTCGACATGCTGCTTCAGCATCAGCTCGTAGTCCATTTTGTAGATGTGGTCGCCGGCGAGCAGCACGATGTACTTCGCGCCATGGGACTCGATGATGTCGATGTTCTGATAGACCGCGTCCGCCGTGCCGACGTACCACATCGATTCCGAGACGCGCTGGCTGGCGGGGAGGATGTCAAAACTCTCGTTGCGCTCGGGCCGGAAGAAGTTCCAGCCCATCTGCAGATGTCGGATCAGGCTGTGCGCCTTGTACTGGGTCGCGACCGCGATGCGACGGATGCCGGAATTGACCGCATTGGACAGCGCGAAGTCGATGATGCGGGACTTGCCGCCGAAATAGACGGCAGGCTTGGCGCGGCGGTCCGTGAGCTCCAGCAGCCTGCTGCCCCGCCCACCGGCGAGGACGAAGGCAAGCGCCTGCCGCGCCAGCGGCTCATTTCCGACTCTACTCATGCAATCCTCCCGAGGACTCTTGTTTTATCGCAGCGAACCTTCCGTTGCTGGAAGGCCGGCCGAGCCGCCACGGCATCGAATTCTAGCGGCACGGCTAACAATTCGGAAAGCGGCATGTTGGTTGCGAGGCCGACGGTCTTCGTTGCCCCGGAATCGACAAGGTCCTCTCATTCGATCCTCGTCGGCGAGCGAGGCGACCAATCGGTATACGCGCCAAGGGTCGGCTTGCCCGTGGCCGCTGCCAGCGGAATGACGCGCGCCATGTTGTTGTAGAGAACTGAATCGCCGGAAATTAGAAGGCGCTGACCTCGCTTTTTTAAGGCCGCATCGAGATCGTCGAGCGTCTTGATCAAGGTGGGATGAGAGCACCAAGCCGAGCTTCGGGGCCACACGTCCCAACGCGCTTTGTTCGATGGCAAGCCCGGGCAGGCGCGAGAAATCCCCATCCGCAAAGCGTAGCGCGAGCGCGCAGCCCGCACTCTCGACGAGGTCCATCTCTTTCAGGTCCGCGCGTACCGCCTCGACCCACTGCCGGGCGAACTCCGCGCCACCCGGTACCAGCGTCGCGATGACAGGCGCACTGGCATCCTTCTGAGCCGGCGCGGCCGCTGGCCAGGTGGCCGCAACGCCTGCCGCAAGCCGCAGAAACGCCCGCCGCTTCATGCGTTTTCCCCCCGAATTGCCCGAACCTTGGGGCTGGTTCCATCAAATCACACGCAGCGGCCCTGGGCCAGCGCGGCCGGCCGACTTGGGCTGCACCCGCCCTCTTGATTTTTTGAGCGGCCGCTTCCCGGGCTTCGGGAAGAAGTGGTAAGTTCGACCTTATTTTTCGATTGCTACTTAAAATGATTGGATCAGCGATGGCCTGCGCTTATGGATTCTATGGCCTGTTGCGACTGATGAGTGTCGGGCTGGCCTACCTCACGGTTTCTCACGATCAACCGCCGCGCAATCTCGAAGCGGCCTGGCAGGTGCTGGCGCCTTGCGCCGAGACCGTCTCGTTCGACGGCGCCTGGACGCTCTCGCTGAATGAGAGCGGCAGTGCCATCGTCAACAGCGATCGGCACGCGCAGCGGCTGCAGGGGCATTGGGAGCTGCTCGATGCGAAGGCGCAATCCTATCGCATCGACGTGCTGGCCTTCGGCAACGACTTCGTCGTCGTGCCCACGGCCGCCGGTTGCCTGCTTGGGTCGGGTACCCTGCACAAGGTCGATCTGCGGCAGAGCTGGTTCACGCGCGACAAGCGCGACGGCGGAGATCTCGTCGCCTCGGTGTCGCGCCCGCATGTGACAATGAAGTAGCTGTCCATCCGCCTGGCAGTCGGCCACAATCGCAGGCCAGAACATTGCCGGCGGCGGTCGGTGCCGATTGGCGCCGGCTCTCGCGCGCTTTGTGCGCTGCACGCAGGATCCGGGCCCCCATCAAGGCTTTGACTCAGCGCAAAGAAGCCCGATCATGGCGTGCGAGCTTTCTTCCAAACGATACGTCAGACAGGGAGTAAGGCGATGAGTATCTGGAAAACAGCAATAGCCTGTACGCTGGCGGGTGCCGTCACGGTCGGTCAGCTGGAGCAGGCCGCGGCGGCGCCGATGCCGACCAATGTCGCGGCGATGAAGGCGGCAGTTGCCGACGACACCACTCAGGTGTACTGGCGCGGCGGCGGCTGGGGATGGGGCATTGGAGCCCTTGCGGCCGGCGCCATCATCGGCGGTGCCATCGCCAGCGCGCCCTATGCCTACGGCTACGGATATCCCTACGGCGGCTATGGCTACGCGCCGGCCTATTACGGTTACGGCTACGGTCCCAGCTACGGCTATGGCTACGGCCCGTCCTATGGCTACGCGCCATATTACGGCTATCGCCGCTACTATCGTCCCTATTACGGATATGCCCGTCCGTATTACGGAGCCCGCTACGGCTACTATCGGCCGTACCGTCCCTACTACTATCGCCGCTATTGGTGATCCCGGCCGTCGCAGGAGGCATGCATGCCAAGTCAGGCGCATTTCTATCTGAACTGGGCCAAGGAGCGGATTGACGAGATGGACGCCATGCTCGGCACGCTGGAGAGCAGGATGAGCCAGCTCACGGCTGACGCGCGCGCCGCGACGGACAAGGCCGTCGCGGACCTGCGCAGTCGGCGCGAAGCGTTCTTCGGCGAGATGAAGAAGCAGAGCGAGGCGGGCGAGGCCGCGTGGGCGCAAGCCAAGCAGCAGCTCGACACGCAATGGACGAACTTCCAGAGCGAGGCCAACAAGTCTCTCGAGAAAGCAGTGCAGCAGGCCAAGCAGCAGCAGGTTGCTTTCGAGGAGATCGCGGCGGCGCAGGTCAAGGCGTGGCGGGAGGCGGCGGAAAAATTCCAGGCGTCATCCGCCGAATTCGCCGCCGATCGTCGCGCCAAGATGGAAGCGAGCGCCGAGGAAATGAAGGCGGGCGCTTCGGCTGCGGAAGCAAGGCTCCAGGAACTGGCGAAGGCCGGTGCGGCTTCCTGGAGCGCGTGGAGCACGGCGCTCTCGGAGTCGCGTGCGGCGTTCGACCGCGCCAATCAGGCGGCGTGGGACTCGTTCAAGCGGTCGTCGGGTCAGTAGTTCTCGCACTCATAGCGAGAGCCAGACGATTGCCGCCATGCACGCCAGTTGCGTGAGCACGATGACGGCGAGATGCAGCGGGCCGGCCTGAAGATTTGGCCCGCGCATCTCGCCGCGCTCCCTTTAGTTCGAACCGGCGGCGGCCGCAGTGAAGCTGCGGTCGACGGCTTTGTTGACGTCCAGCGTCTTCGGCAAAATGCCGTAGCGCGTGGCGCGGTCGGAAGCCGCCTGGATCTCCTTCACCACGCTTTCGTCGATGACGATCGGGCTGGTGCGCTGTGCGGTGTAGGCGGATAGCAGCACGTCCTCAGGCAGCTTGGTCAGCTCGGCCGTGTTCTTGGCGTATTCGCTGAAGTGATCGAGCGACCAGAGCCGCGCCTTGCTCAGCCGCTGCACCAGGTCCTGCACGGCGGCGCGCTTGCTGGCGATGGCGCTGTCGGATGCCACGATGAAGGTGACGGTCGGCGTCAATCCTTCGCCATCGGCGATCACGCGTGCCTTGTCCCTCAGTGTCGCGAATGAGACGTAGGGCTCCCACACCGCCCAGGCATCGATCGAGCCGGCGACGAGCGCGATCTTGGCGTCGACCGGGCCGAGCGGCGCGAACGTCGCGTCCTCGAGCTTGATCTGTGCCTTTTCCAGCGTCGCGTCGATCAAAAACTGGCCCCAGCCGCCGCGTGTGCCGGCAAGGCGCTTACCCCTAAGGTCCGCCGCCGACTTGATCGGCGAATCCGCGCGCACGAGAATGGCCTGCGTCTTCGCGTCCGATCGCGTGCCGCCGATCGCCTTGATCGGCGCGCCCGCCGCATAGACCGACAGGAAGGAAAGATCGCCGGTGTAGCCGACGTCGAGCGCGCCGGCGTTCAGCGCCTCCAGGATCGGCGCGGCCGCCGGGAATTCCGACCATTCGATCCTGTAGGGCAGGTCCTTGGCCAGACCGGAGATGTCGAGCAGCGAGCGGTTGCCGCCCTTCTGGTCGCCGACGCGCAGCACGATCTGGTCGGCGCCGAGCGCGGCCGCAGCCGAAGACAGCGTGACGGCGGCGGCAAGGAGCGAAGCGGCCAGTCGGCGGGTGATGGAACGACCGCGAAAATCCAAGTTGATGCTCATTCGATGTTTCTTGTTTCTTCCTGATGCTCACGACGCGTGAGCCAACGATTCAGTGGATGAAGGAGTCTACGAGCGCGCGAAGTGCAGTCAATGAAATGAAAAACCGTATTGCGCGCGCAGAAGACAAGGACGCTTCATCAAAGCGACGTCTGCGAGAAGACGAATGCGCAGCGTCGAATCTGCTTCAACGTTGTGCAGATGGTTTCCGCTGTCGCGCGGCTTGTCGCATGATTGCGCGCAAAAAATCGTTTCGTCGTTCCCGCGCGCGAAGATGGAGAGAACGTCTGCGCTACGCGCAACATTCGAAATTCCATTTCATTGACGATGCCGCACGCGCGCCGCATGATTTGCCGCATCGCAATCGAGTGGCGAGCAATCGCTCTCGGAAGGATTTTATCCAAACGCAGCTCCGCACGGAACATGCGCAACGCCTGCCGTTGCGCGAACGGCGGAGCCATGCCTCAACGCGGAGTCGGCAAGAATGAGTAATCAGGGCGAGCACGGCGGATCGAAGCTCGATCGGCGCCATCTGCTCCAGGCGGGCCTGGCGGCTGCCTTCGCTGCGCCGCTTGGCGCGCTGGGTGCGCAGGCCTTTGCGCCGCGCGCGATCGCGCCCGGGATCGATTTCTCGGAATTCCCGTTGTGCCAGACCGCGTCCGACGCTCCCGCGCTCACCGGCGCGCCGCGTAAGCTCAAACTGTCGTGGAACGCAGGCGCCGTCTGCCTTGCACCGGTTCCAGTCGCAATCGATCAGGGCTTCTTCAAGAAGCACAATCTCGACGTCGAGCTCGTCAACTATTCCGGCTCGACCGATCAGCTCCTGGAAGCGATTGCAACGGGAAAGAGCGACGCCGGCCTCGGCATGGCGCTGCGCTGGCTCAAGCCGCTGGAGCAGGGCTTTGACGTCAAGATCGCTGCCGGCACCCATGGCGGCTGCATGCGGGTGCTGACGCGCAACGGCTCCGGCGTCGACAAGCTCGCCGACCTCAAGGGCAAGATCGTCGCGGTCGGCGATCTCGCCGGCCCCGACAAGAATTTCTTCTCGATCCAGCTCGCAAAGCTCGGTATCGACCCGAACAAGGACGTCGACTGGCGCGCCTATCCCGGCAACCTCCTCAACGTCGCCGTGGAGAAGGGCGAGGTGCAGGCGTTCCTGTCGTCCGATCCGCTCGCCTATCTCTGGCTCAAGGATGTCCAGTACAAAGAGGTCGCCTCCAACCTCGACGGCGAATACCGCGACAAGAGCTGCTGCATCCTGGGCCTGCGCGGCAGCCTCGTGCGTGAGGAGCCGCAGGTGGCGCGCGCGATCACGCAGGCGCTGCTGGATGCCGCGATGTACAGCTCACAGAATCCGGAAGCCGCGGCAAAGTCGTTCCAGCCCTATGCGCCGAAGACGGCGACGCTCGCCGATCTCGAGGGCATGGTGCGCTACCACACCCACCATCATCATCCCGTCGGCGAAGTCTTGAAGCGCGAGCTCAAGGCCTATGCCGACGATCTGAAGAGTGTCTCGGTCTTCAAGCAAAACACCGACACCGCCAAATTTGCGGAGCGCATCTATGTCGACGTATTCGCTGTCTGACGGCCTCGCGTCTGGCGCGCCGCGGGTCGCGCGCGCGCCGGCCTTGGCCGACTGGGTGAGGGAATCTGGGGCGGGCATCGCGGCGAGCGTTGCCTGGATCGCCTTTGGCCTGTCATGCTTGTGGTGGGAGGATGTCGGCGACTGGTCACGAACCCATTCGCTCGGCATAGCCGCATTCGTCATCGCGGCGCTCGCGCTGTTCGGCACCGTTGGGGCGGACTATCTCGGTTCTGCCGGATCAGGTTTGCGCAAGCGCGCGCCGTGGCTGCTCGCACTGGGCGCATTCCTGACGGTGTGGGAACTCGCCACCGCAAAATTCGCGTGGCTGCCGCTGCCGTTCTTTCCGCCGCCGCAGGCGATCATCGAGGTCTACACCGACGACCTGCCAAAGCTGCTCGACAGCGTCTTTGCCTCAGTGAAGCTGCAACTCGGCGGCTATCTGATCGGCGCGACGGTCGGCTTCCTCACCGGCGTCTCGATCGGCTGGTCGCGCGCGGTCGGCTATTGGGTGCATCCGGTACTGCGCTTCATCGGCCCTCTGCCGGCGACCGCGTGGCTGCCGATCGCGTTCTTCACGTTCCCGTCGAGCTGGAGCGCCTCGACCTTCCTGATCGCACTCGCAACCGGCTTTCCCGTGACGGTGTTGACGTGGTCGGGCGTCGCGAGCGTCAGCAATGCCTACTACGACGTCGCACGCACGCTGGGGGCAAAACCGTCCTTCCTGGTGCTGAAGGTCGCGATCCCCGCAGCACTGCCGCATGTCTTCGTCGGCCTGTTCATGGGGCTCGGCTCATCCTTTGCCGTGCTTGTCGTCGCCGAGATGATCGGCGTCAAGGCCGGGCTCGGCTGGTACCTGCAATGGGCACAAGGCTGGGCCGCCTATTCCAACATGTATGCCGCGCTGATCGTGATGTCGCTGCTCTGCTCGGGCGCGATCACGCTGCTCTTCACCATCCGCGACCGCCTGCTGGTCTGGCAGAAGGGGACTGTCAAATGGTAGCCACTGCTACTGCCGAGGCGATTGATTACTCGTCGGCCGGCGCCGCGCTCGACATCGAGCAGCTCAGTCACGCCTTCGACATCGACGGCGCCGAGCTGCCGGTGCTCAGCGACGTCAGCATCGCGGTCGAGCCCGGCGAGTTCGTCGCCTTGCTCGGGCCGTCCGGCTGCGGCAAGTCCACGCTGCTGCGGCTTGTCGCGGGTCTGGAGAAGCCGCGCGCAGGCGCCTTGCGCGAGGACGAGGTCCGCATCACGCGCCCGCATCCCTCCCGCGTCGTCGTGTTCCAGGATCCGACGCTGTTTCCCTGGCGCTCGGTCTGGGACAACGTCGCACTCGGACTGGAGGCGCAGGGCATCTTGAAGAGCCAGCGGCAGCGGGTCGATGCCGCGCTCGATTTGGTCGGGTTGTCCGCGTTCCGCAATGCCTATCCGCACCAGCTCTCGGGCGGCATGGCGCAGCGCGTGGCGCTGGCGCGTGCGCTGGTGAACGACCCAAAGATCCTGATCCTGGACGAGCCACTCGGAAAGCTCGATTCCTTGACCCGGATTTCCATGCAGGCGGAGATCGTCTCGCTGTGGCAGCGCAAGAGCTTCACCACGTTGCTGGTCACCCATGACGTCGAGGAGGCGTTGTTCCTCGCCAACCGCGTCATCGTGTTCAGCGAGCGTCCGGCGCGGATCAAGGCCGACATCCGGGTCGACCGGCCCCATCCGCGCCATCGCGGCGATCCCTATCTTGCGGATTTGCGCCGCCAGATCCTCGGGCTGTTGGGGCTCGACGCCACATGGTGACCTCTGCAGTCAGGGGGCGCACGGCCCCGAGCGAGCCTGATTACATCGCACGTGCCGAGGCGCTTGCCGAGGGCTTTGCCGCACGTGCAGCCGAACACGACCGCGCCGGCAGCTTTCCTTTCCAAAATTTTCGCGAGCTGTCCGAGGCCGGCCTGCTGTCGCTGACGGTGCCGGCTGCGCTGGGCGGTGCAGGGGCGGGCGCCCGCTATGCGACGCGCATCATCGGCATCATCGGTAAGGCCGACGCGTCGACGGCGCTGGTGCTGTCGATGCATTACATCAACCATCTCGTGATGGCGCGCAGTTCCACCTGGTCCGCCCGGCTTTCGCGCAAGCTCGCCCGCGAAACCGTGGAAGGCCTCGCGCTCATCAACGCGCTACGTGTCGAACCCGAGCTCGGCTCGCCCGCCCGGGGCGGATTGCCGGCGACGATCGCCCGGCGCACGGAGACCGGCTGGCGCCTCACCGGCCGCAAGATCTATTCAACGGGCGCGCCGATCCTGAAATGGTACGCAGTCTGGGCCAGGACCGACGAGGCGGAACCGCGTGTCGGCCAGTTCCTCGTACCGGCGGGCCTACCGGGCACGCGCATCGTCGAGAACTGGGATCACCTCGGCCTGCGCGCCAGCGGCAGCCATGATGTCGTGTTCGACGATGTCGTCATTCCGCTCGACTCCGAGATCGACGTCCGCAGACCCGAAGACTGGCGGGCGCCTGACGCCACGCAGGCGACCGTCCATACCGTCTTCATCGCGGCGCTCTATGACGGTGTCGCGCGCGCCGCGCGCGACTGGCTGATCCACTTTCTTAGGGCTCGCGTGCCCGCAAATCTCGGCGCGCCGCTGGCAACGCTGCCGCGCGTGCAGGAGATTCTTGGCGCGATCGAGGCGCGGCTCGCCGTGAACGCCCGCCTCATCGACAGCTTCGCCGGCGATCTCGACGACGGTGTCGAGCTGTCGCCCGGCGAATCCAACGCGATCAAGCTCACCGTCACCAACAACGCCGTCGCCGTGGTCGAGGACGCCCTGTCGCTGACCAGCAACCACGGGCTCACCCGCGCCAATCCGCTGGAGCGCCATCTTCGCGACGTGCTGTGCGGCCGGGTGCACACGCCGCAGGACGATTCGACGCGCATCGGCCTCGGCCGTGCCGCATTGGGACTTTGAAGACAGACCAGCCAGGGAGACCACGATGTCGATCGAATTCATCGGCTTTATCAGCAACAACAATTCGTCGGAGACGATCGTCCGCGAGGGGCCGGTCCTCAACCCCACTCATATCGAGACCGTGGCCAAGGCCCACGAGAATGCCGGCTTTGATCGCGCGCTGCTGGCGTTCCATTCGACCACGCCCGATGCCCTTCAGGTCGCCCAGCACGTGCTCAACGTGACTGATAGCCTCAACGTGCTGATCGCGCAGCGGCCCGGTTTCACCGCGCCGACGCTGCTGGCGCGGCAGTTCGCAACGCTCGACCAGTTCTCGCGCGGCCGTGTCGCACTGCACGTCATCACCGGCGGCAATGCGACAGAGCTTCGGCAGGACGGAAACACTCTCGACGACAAGGACGAGCGCTACGCCCGCACCAGCGAATTTTTGGATGTGGTCCGGCTGGAATGGACCAGCGACAAGCCCTTCACTTACAAGGGCCGGTATTACCAGGTCGAGAACGGATTTTCCCAAGTGAAGCCGTATCGCCCCGAGGGCATCCGCATCTATTTGGGCGGCGCGTCCGAGGCCGCGATCGAGGCCGCCGGCCGGCACGCCGACACCTTTGCGCTCTGGGGCGAGTCCTACGCGCAAGTGCGCGACGTCACCTCGCGCGTCCACAATGCCGCGATCCGGCAGGGACGGCCGACGCCGCGCTTTTCTCTCTCGGTACGACCGATCATTGCGCCGACGGAAAAGCAGGCCTGGGAGAAGGCTGAGGCGATCCTCGCGCGTGCCACCGAGCTCCAGGACAAGACCGGCTACCGCAAGCCGGCCGACGGTCACGCCACCGCAGGCGCGCGCCGCCTGCTCGCGCTCGCCGACCAGGGCAGCCGGATCGACAAGCGGCTCTGGACCGAGATCGCAAAACTCACCGGCGCCAACAGCAACACCACGGCCCTCGTCGGCACGCCCGAGCAGGTCGCCGAAATCTTCGGCGACTACTACGATCTCGGCATCACCCATTTCCTGATCCGCGGCTTCGATCCGCTGATCGACACCATCGAATACGGCCGCGAGTTGATCCCGCTGACGCGCAAGCTGATCGCCGAACGTCAGGTGGCGCGCGGCGAGGCCGCGGAATGATCCGGCTCATGCTGGCAGGCGCGCTGCTGTTCGGATCGATCGATCTTGCAGCAGCGCAGACGACCCTTCGCGTCGGCGACCAGAAGGGCAATGCGCAGGCCGTGATGGAGGCGGCCGGCGTCCTCAAGGACATCCCCTACAAGATCGAGTGGAAGGAGTTTCCGGCGGCAGCTCCGCTTCTGGAAGCACTGAGCGCCGGCGCAATCGAGACCGGTCTCGTCGGCGATGCGCCCTTCACCTTCGCCGCTGCCTCGGGCGCACCGGTGAAGGCGATCGCCGCCATCAGGCAGACCCGCGAGGGGCTTGCCATCCTCGTGCCAGAGAATTCCCCGGTCAAAACCTTCGACGATCTCCGCGGCAAGAAGATCGCGACGGGCCGCGGCTCGATCGGCCATCAACTGATCCTCGCCGCGCTGGAGAAAAAGGGCTGGGCCGCAAGCGACGTGCAGATCGCCTTCCTTGCGCCCTCGGACGCCAAGATCGCCTACACCCAAGGATCGGTCGATGCATGGTCGACCTGGGAGCCCTATGTCAGCCAGGAGGAGGTGCTGTTCAAGTCGCGCCGCATCATCACCTCGGAAGGCCTGACGCCGGGCCTGAGCTTTCAGGTGGCGCGGCCCGACGCGATCAGGGACAAGCGCAGCGAACTGACCGACTTCATCCGCCGCCTCACCGCCGCCCGCGCTTGGTTGCTCACCAACGTGAACAGCTATGCCGAGACCTGGGGCAGGTTGATGAACATTCCGACGGCCGTGCCGCTGAACTGGCTGTCGCGCGCAAAGATCCGCATCGCGCCGATCGACGACAGCGTGGTCGTGGACGAGCAGAGCACGATCGACCTCTATTTCCGCTGGGGTCTGATCAAGCAAAAACTCGACGCGGCAGAGATCGTCGACCGCTCCTTTTCAGATGCCATCGCGAAGGGTGGCTCGTAAGCCACTCTCTCGTGTCCCGGACGCGGTGCAGCGTGAAACGCTGCACCGCTGAGCCGGGACCCATGCCACGCAGAATGATCTCGGTTGGATGGGCCCCGGCTCAACAGCGCCACTGCGTGATGCGCTGCGTCCGGGGCACGAATCTTCACGAACTCATCAAGCGCGCGTGAGGTCGGAACGAGGTTTCCAGCCGGTCGCCATCCCTGACACGTTCCTTCTGCATTTCCTGTGCGCGACGACAGCTCCATTACTATTTGCACCACCTCCCTTGCGGCGCGCGCCATCCCGGCAAAAATCAAACAGGCGACCACATCGGGAGATCCGGCCATGGGCCTGCAAGAAACAAAAATCGAATCGCTTCCCTTCGTCACCGCTGAACTCAACTATCTCGCGCCAACTCCAGGCAAGCCGCGCACCTACGCGTTCGATCCGCCGCCGGGCGAGCCGAAAAGCACGTCGCTGCCCGAGCCGCACCAGGTGCCGATCTTCGACGCGCGCCTGATTGCCGACAGCGTCTCACTCGACCGCGAAGGCTTTGCGCTGGTGCGTTACCCGACCCGGATAAAGGACTTCTACAACGACGAAGAGGTGAGGGCGGTCTATTATCCCGCCGTCGAAGCCTTCCTCAGGGCGACGCTGAAGGCCGATCGTGTGTTCATTTTCGATCACACCGTGCGCAGGCGCGTCGAGGGTGGGGCCGATATCCGCGGCGCCGGTCCGCGCCAGCCCGCGACGCGCGTCCATGTCGACCAGACCGTCGTCTCCGGCGCGAACCGCGTACGTGAACATCTGCCCGATGAAGCCGAGGAGCTCTTGAAGGGTCGCGTGCAGGTGATCAATCTCTGGCGTCCTATCCGTGGGCCGTTGCGGGACTCGCCGCTGGCGATGGCCGACGGCACGACGGTCGCGCCGGAGGATCTCGTCGCCTCCGACCTGATCTATCCGAACCGGAGCGGCGAGACCTATTCGGTCAAATACAATCCCAATCACCGCTGGTTCTATTTCCCCGAGATGACGCCAGACGAGGCGCTGTTGCTGAAGTGCTACGACTCGGCAACCGACGGCCGCACCCGCTTTGGGCCGCACACCGCCTTTGTCGACCCGACCACTCCCACTGACGCCGCCCCGCGCGAGAGTATCGAGCTGCGCACGCTGGTATTCCACAAACCGTAACAATCTTTGATGGACCTGCCGGGATCAATCCCGGCAGGGTCTTTGGAACTTCCCGGAACCGCGGACGTTTGCAGCGCCGGGCAGGGCAACCCGGGAGGGGTGCCGTGCGAGCGCTGACGATGTTATCTGTCTGTGTTGCTATTTTTTCTCTAGCCGTCGTTTCTTTTGCGCATGCCGAAAGCGGCCTTGCCTCATATTACGGATACGGAAAAACCGGCAAGAACGGTGAGCTGACCTGTGCCCACCGCACGCGTCCGTTCGGCAGCGTGCTCAAGGTGTCCTACGGCAGCCGCTCGATTCAATGTCGGGTCAATGATCGTGGTCCCTTCATCCGTGGCCGCATCGTCGATCTCTCGGTCCCCGCCGCCCGCGCGCTCGGCATGATGAGCGCCGGCGTGGTCCGCGTCTCGGTGGATTAGGCCTGCAGGCGCGCTATAGTGCCGCCCAAACCAAGGGGCGAGGGCGCGATGGCAAGGATCAGGGTGGGGCTCGTGGGCTGCGGCTTCGTGTCGGAGCTGCACATGTATGCCTACAAGCGCGTCTACGGTGTTGATGTCGAGGTGAGAGCTGTGGCCGCACGGGGCGATCATGTCGTCGCATTCGCGCGCCACCACCAGATTTCAACCGTCTACCGCAGCTTTCGCGACCTGATTGCCGACGCCGAGATCGACATCGTCGACATCTGCACGCCGCCTAATCTCCATACCTCGATGATCGTCGAGGCCATGCAGGCCGGCAAGCACGTCATCTGCGAAAAACCGTTTGCCGGTTATTTCGGCCGCGAGAGCGACAAGCAGCCGATCGGCAGGCACGTGCCCAAGGCGCAGATGTACCGGCATGTGCTGGAGGAGATGGACGCGACCCGCGCCGCAATCGAGCGAAGCGGCAAGCTTTTCATGTACGCCGAGGACTGGGTCTATGCCCCGGCCGTGACCAAGACCGCCGAGATCATCAAGGCGACCAAGGACAAGATTTTGTTCATGAAGGGCGAGGAGAGCCACTCCGGCTCGCACGCGGCCCACGCCGCGCAATGGGCGATGACCGGCGGCGGCTCGCTGATCCGCATGGGCTGTCACCCGCTGTCGGCGGTGCTCTATCTCAAGCAGGTCGAGGCCAAGGCGCGTGGCGAGACCATCCGCGTCGCCAGCGTGACCTGCGACGTCGGCAATGTCACCGCGAGCCTCAAGCCGGAGGAGCGTAGCTATGTCAAGGCCAATCCGGTCGACGTCGAGGATTGGGGCACGTTGACCGCGACCTTCTCCGACGGCACCAAGGCCACGATCTTCTCCGGCGACATGATCATGGGCGGCGTGCGCAATTTGATCGAGACCTTCACCTCTGGCGGCGCGCTGTTCGCCAACATCACACCGAACACCCATCTCGTCAGCTACCAGACCTCTGAGGAGAAGCTGGCCTCGGTCTACATCACCGAAAAGGTCGACCGCAAAACCGGCTGGCAATATGTCTGCCTCGAGGAGGAATGGACGCGCGGCTATTTGCAGGAAATCCAGGATTTTATGGAATGCGCCGCGACCGGGCGGCAGCCGCTGTCGGACCTCGCGCTCGCTTATGAGACGATCAAGGTCAACTATGCCGGCTATTGGGCCGCGGAGGAGGGCAGGCGCGTGACGCTGTGAGCCGTGTGTGTGATATGCTGTCCGCCATTAGACCAGCGCCACACGAATCGAGTCCGTCGCCGATGATCGAGACACCGCCGCCGATTGCCACGCAAGCCTTCACCGATGCCGATGCGGCCGTTTCCCGGCTCGAGGAGATCTACGACCGCAACACGCAGTTCCTGCGAGACCGTTTCGAGGCCTATCTCAACGGCCAGGCCTTCGCCAACCATGTACGCGCCTGCTATCCCTTCGTCAGGATGACGACCGCGACTCATGCGCGGCTGGATTCGCGTCTCTCCTACGGTTTTGTCGCAGGGCCGGGTGTGCACGAGACCAGCGTGACGCGGCCGGATCTGTTCCGGTCCTATCTCACCGAGCAGATGCGCCTCTTGATCGAGAACCATGGCGTGCCGGTCGAGATCGGCGAGTCCAGCGAGCCGATCCCGGTGCATTTCGCCTACCGGCGCGACATCAACATCGAAGCGGCGCTCACCAATGACGCCGTCGGCATGCGGACGCTGCGCGACGTGTTCGATACGCCCAACCTCGCGACGATGAACGATTCGATCGCCGACGGCACGATCGAGCTGCCGCCGGGGGTGCCCGAGCCGCTGTCGCTGTTCCCCGCGGCGCGCGTCGATTATTCGCTGCGCCGGCTCTATCACTACACCGGCACTGATCCCGAGCACTTCCAGAATTTCGTGATCTTCACCAACTACCAGTTCTACGTCGATGCCTTCGTGCAACTGTGCCAGCAGCGGCTGGCGTCGGGCGAAGCCGGCCTCGATGCCTTCGTGGCGCCCGGAAACGTCGTCACGAACAGCGCGCGGCTCGGTGGCGGCACGGTCGGGACTGCGCCGGCGCGCGCCCCGCAGATGCCGGCCTATCATCTGATGCAACCGAACTATCGCGGCATCACGCTGATCAATATCGGGATCGGTCCCTCCAATGCGCGCAATGTCACGGATCACGTCGCAGTGCTACGACCGCATGCCTGGCTGATGATTGGTCATTGCGCGGGCTTGAGGAACACCCAGCGGCTCGGCGACTACGTGCTGGCGCATGGCTACGTCCGCGAGGACCACGTCCTCGACCATGAGCTGCCGCCCTGGGTGCCGATTCCGGCGCTGGCGGAGGTGCAGGTCGCGCTCGAGGAAGCCGTCGGCGAGGTCACCGGGCTCGAAGGATTCGAGCTGAAGCGGGTGATGCGCACCGGAACGGTTGCGAGCGTCGACAATCGCAATTGGGAGATTGCGGGACCCTCCGTCATCCGCCGCCTGTCACAGTCGCGCGCGGTGGCACTCGACATGGAATCGGCCGCGATCGCGGCCAACGGCTACCGCTTCCGCGTGCCTTACGGCACGCTGCTCTGCGTCTCGGACAAGCCGCTGCATGGCGAGATCAAGCTGGCCGGCATGGCCAGCGAGTTCTATCGCCAGCGCGTCGGCCAGCATCTCGAGATCGGCCTGAAGGCGCTGGAGCGACTCAAGCAGCAGGAATCGGAGCGCCTGCATTCGCGCAAGCTCCGCAGTTTTGCCGAGGTCGCGTTTCAGTGAGACGTGATTCTTCCTTCTCCCCTTGTGGGAGAAGGTGGCGCGCAGCGCCGGATGAGGGGTTTTATCCTCGAGTTGGATTGCGAGAGGTCGTGCTTGGAGAGAGACCCCTCACCCGTCTCGCCGCTATCGCGGCGAGCCACCCTCTCCTGCAAGGGGAGAGGGGAAAACAGCAGCCTACGCTGCGTAGACCGACGATTTCGGCAGCGGGAACACCGGCGCCTGCGTCTGGATATTGGTCGGCCAGACCACGGAGATGTGCTCGCCCGCGTTCTGCATCACGACCGGCGTCGAGCGCTCGTTCTGGCCGGACAGCGGCGTGCCCGGCGGGAAGAATTTGACCCCGTAGCCCTGGATCGTGCCGCCCGCGGGAATGTCGACGTCGAGCGCGGCTTTGCGAATGGCTTCGGGCTCGAAGCTGCCATACTTCTCCTTGGCCACGGGCAGCACGTTGTTCAGCAATACCCAGGTCTGGTTGAAACCCATCGAGCAATGCGGCGGCACGTCGGTCGCGCCGGTCTTGGCCTGATAGCGCGAGACCATGGTCTTGATCAGATCGCCCATGCCCGGCGCGAGTTTTGCGGGATCGAGCAATTGCGCGGGCACCGGATCGATGTTGCAGAAATTGTCGATGTCTGCACCGAACGTTGCGCGCAGCTTGTCGAGCTGGCTGTAGCCCGCTCCGGCGCCGAACAGCATCTTGAAGCGGAGCCCGCTCTCGCGCGCCTGACGCAGGAACAGCGTGATGTCGGGGTTGTAGCCGGCATGCGAGATCACATCGGCCTTGGCGCGCTTGATCTTGGTGACCAGCACGGAGAGGTCCGGCGCCGAGGCCGAATAGCCTTCGCGCAGCACGACCTGGAGCCCAGCCTGCTTGGCATAGGCTTCGTCCGCCGCGGCGACGCCGACGCCATAAGGACCGTCCTCGTGGATCAATGCGATCTTGACGTCCTTGGCATCCATGCCGAGCTTGGCCTGCGCGTGCTCGCTCATGAAGCCTGCAAAGGCCTGGCCGTACTGGTCGGAGTGGATTTGTGCACGGAAGACGTATTGCAGGTTCTTGTCCTTGAACACGGCGGTCGAGACTGCGGTCGTGATCCAGAGGATTTTCTTCTGCTGCTCGACCTTGGCCGCGAGCGGCACCGCATGTGCGCTCGCATAGACGCCGAGGATGATGTCGACCTTTTCCTGGTTGATCAGGCGTTCGGACTCGTTGATCGCGACGTCGGGCTTGCTCTGAGAATCGGCGGCGACGGGAGAGACCTTGTACTTGCTGCCGATGCCGCCCCTCTCGTTGACGAGATCGATGGCGATCTGTGCGCCGATCGAGGAGGCCACCGAACCGCCGGCCGCGAACGGACCGGTCAGGTCGTAGATCACGCCGACGCGCACCGTCTCGGCCTGGGCCTGCGCGCGCGTCCAATCGAAGGTGAGGGCGGCTGCGGCCGCGGCGGAAGTCTTCAGCAGCGTTCTGCGTGACGTCGGCATCGTGTCCTCCCACTGAACCGTCGTTTCGGACCGGCAACTTCTGCGCTTTTTGCGAAGTATCCAGAGGGAGGATTTGAAAGTCAACATGCGCCGGCCTAGGCGATTTGGCTAACTCGCCTATGCTGCGCGTTGGCGAACCTCACCACCGGCTTCTCGATCGTCGACAAGGAGAATTTTCCGCTCGCGGCCTGGCGTGTCTACGACAGCGCCGCCGAGGTCTTTACCGCCATCGGTGACGCCGAGCGGGTGGCCACCTATCGCGGTCCGTTTCGCGGAAGTGATCCGCGCGCTCGCGGAGAATCTTGCGCCCGAGGATCGCCTGCACAAATCCCTGATGGCCGCGCTTGCGACGCGGATGGCGGCCGGCGCGCGCCGCTGAGCGTGCCCCGCGGAACCATGATCGAGATCAAGGTTATGGTCGCGGGTCTTGCTATCAAGCTGCAATGAACGTCCTGCCCTTCATCCTCGCCACCGCCTCGTTGCTGGCAATTCCCGGTCCAACCAACACGCTGCTGGCCACGTCCGGAGCCGGTGTCGGCGCCGCGCGCTCGCTGCCGCTTCTGGCGGCCGAGCTTGGTGGGTATCTGCTGTCGATCATGCTTCTCCGGTCGGTCTTGGGCCCCTTCATGCAGGCCGTGCCCGTCGCGGGGATCGTGCTTCGGATCGTCGTGTCCGCTTACCTAATCTACCTCGCCTGCATGTTGTGGCGGCACGGTGCACGCGAGCTCGCCGGTCGCGTACCGGTTTCGTTTCGCCGCGTGCTGATCACGACCTTTCTGAACCCCAAGGCTGTGATTTTTGCCTTCACGCTGCTGCCGCTCCAGGTTGCAGCGATTGATCTGCTGCTTTGGCTCATCCTGCTGGCGGTTCAGATCGTGACGATCGGATCCGGCTGGATCGCGCTCGGCGCTGCGCTTGGCCGGGGACTGCAGGGCGTCGGGCGTCCCCTGCTGATCTACCGGCTCAGTGCCGTTGCGCTCGTCATGCTGGCGGGAATGATCGGCGCGCAGTCGCTGACGATGGCGTAAGCCGTGGGTCGTGCGGCGCCGGCGGTGACGCCGGCGCCTTCGTCATATCACAACGCAGAAGCCGCTCAGCCCGGCCCTGCACCTTGCGTTGCGGTGTACACGGCGTAGAGCGACTGGCTCGCAGCCATGAACAGGCGGTTGCGCTTCGGCCCGCCGAAGCAGACGTTGCCGCAAACCTCAGGCAGGCGAATGCGGCCGATCAGCTTGCCTTCCGGCGTCCACACCGTCACGCCACTGTAGCCGACGGCGCGGCCGGCATTGCTGGAGGCCCAGAGATTGCCTTGGACGTCGCAGCGCAAACCGTCCGGTCCGCACTTCACGCCGTCGACCATGCAGTCGCTGAAGCGTTTGAAGTTCGACAGCTTGTTGTCGGTGCCGACATCGGCCACGAAGATCTCGCCCTTGCCGCCTGGGCCGGTGTCGCCGGGGCCCTTGCCGGTACTGGCAATGTAGAGCTTTTTGAAGTCGGGCGAGAAGCAGAGGCCGTTCGGATCCGGCACCTGTTCCTCGGTGACGACGAGGTCGATGCGGCCAGACGGGTCGATCCGATAGCAGTTGGTCGGCAACTCGCGCTTGCCGGGCGTGAAGCCGGCCGGCTGTCCGATCCGCGGATTGAGCTTGCCGCCCGCGTTGCTCGGTCCGCCCGCGACGTCGGGCTCGCCCTCGTAGAGCTGGCCGCCATAGGGCGGATCGGTGAACCAGTAGCTGCCGTCGGGATGTGCGACGACGTCGTTGGGCGAGTTCAGCTTCTTGCCGTTGTAGGAGTCCGCCAGCACGGTCGCGGTGCCGTCATGCTCGTAGCGCGTGACCCGGCGGGTGAGGTGCTCGCAGGAGAGCTGGCGGCCCTGGAAGTCGAACGAGTTGCCGTTGGAATTGTTGGAGGGCGTGCGGAATACGCTGACGCGGCCGTCATCCTCGGTCCAGCGCATTTGCCTGTTGTTGGGAATGTCGCTCCACAAGAGATAGCGGCCTTGCGCGCTCCAGGCCGGACCTTCGGCCCACAGCAGGCCGGTATAGAGACGCTTGATCGCGGTGTTGGGTTGCGCGAGATCGTTGAAGGAGGGATCGACCGCGATGATGTCGGGATCCCAGAAGTAGGTGGTCGGCGCGCCGTTCGGCCCGAAATCGCGCGGCGGTGTGGTAATCGTCGTCGGCGGCGCGGCGGGTCCGTTTTGCGCCAGCGCTCCGCTGGCTGCTGCCACAGTGGCGCCGGCGCAGACCGCGAGCCCCTGGACAAGTCGTCGTCGTGAAAGCGCAGAATCTCGATCGCATTCTTCTTGCGGCGTCATCGCTTCCTCCCAGTTCTGTCCGCTGGCCGGTTGATCCGGCCGAGCAAGCGAAGGTTAGTCCGGTCCGCGTCCGGTTGCGAGCGCGGTGTGTCGTGTCTGCGTGAGTTGAGGTGTTGAGGTGTGCAATGCGAGACGAAGCGGTGATTTCAATTTGTCACGCGCGAGCCATCATGTTGCCAAAGTGGGCGGCAGGCGAACGCGCGTAGACCGGCGCGCGCGAGTCCGCCCGTGGGAGTGCGGCGACTTGCCCACCGGGTTGTGTGAAGCAGTTAACACAGCCTTTGCTGCGTTGCGCCTAGTCATAACGACCGGGTCCATCGGCAGGCGCAAAGGAGGCCGTCATGAGAGCGGCAGGGGTTGTCGTCATTCTGGCCATGATCGCGGGCTCGTCCTGCCGGGCCGATGAGTGCCAGAGCTTTTCCGCCAGCACCATGAAGGCGAATGGCGCGGTTGCCGTGGCCAAGTGGCGAACCGACTATCCGTCGATGCGGCCCAACCCCGGCGATTCACAGCCGTGGGAAGCCATCGATTTCCGCGCCAAGCCGGCCGACTACATGAATGCGGTGCTCGGCACCGCGAAGACATCTTTCAAGATCGTGGATCGCAAGCTCGTCGGCACCGGCCAGGAGGAGTGGTACATCTCGCAATGGCTCGACTACGGCAATTCCGGCCGCGAGCCGCTGATGGGACTGACCAAGGAGCGCAGCCCCGATGCCGGCGATCTGTCCAAGACCAATACGCGTGGCTCCCAGGTCTGGGCCGTCGGCTTCTACAACAAGCCGGGAGCCGCGGTCTTCGGGGAGATATTCTCCGATCCCTGCAATCCGTCGCTTCCGGTCGCGTTGAAATTCCCCAACGACACCGTCTCCGTCAAATTCCTGTTCACCGACGCCAAACCCGAGGAAGTCACCTACCTCCAGGGCGCACCGGAGTACGACGCCTTCATCGATCCCCCAAATCCAGGCGCCGCCAATACGCGCGTGATCCGGACGCTGCGCCTGCTCCAGGTCGACATATCCGTGAAGGACTCCGCGAACCCTCGCCGGGCACAGGAGACCGGATGGGTGTTCGGGACGTTCGTCTGGCTTGGCCCGCCGAAGGGCGACACCCTGTTCGACAATCTCGTGCCGGTGTCGCTGCAATGGGGTAACGATCCCGGCGTTTATGACACCACGATCAGTCAGGGCTGGACCAATCCCGATTTACGCGGCGTGACCTATGGCTGGGATGAGCGTCCCACCATGGGCTTCAACGGGCGCGCCAATGGGCCCGCTGACAACATCCGTTCGTCCTGCCTTTCGTGCCACGGGGCGGCACGCACGCCGCGCGCCTCGATCGGGCTGCTCGGCAGCAGCTTCAAGATGAGCGACCTCTCCGATGCCGCGAAGGTCAAGGCCCACGTCGACACCTGGTTCCAGAACATCAAGGCGGGCCAGCTCTTCCAGTCGTTCGAGCCGGCAGTATCAGCGCTCGACTATTCGCTCCAGCTCGAAGCGGCGGTGCTACGGATGTGCCAGGCTTGCCAGTTCGGCGACCTCCGCGGTCCGACGCCCAACGTCTGTCGCTCCGGAGGCTTCTACAATCGTCCGGTTTGCAACGCGCCGATCGAAGCGAGCGTCCGCGAACGGCTGCTCAGCCTCGTGCCGCCGCCGCGGCAGTAGCGCCACCGTCGGGAGACGTCGATCGCTCACCTGACCTTCTGCAGCCGCGTGCCGACGGTTCTTGCGATGGCTGCGGGAGCCTCATCGGGAATCGCAAAGCATGAGCTCGCGTTGATCTCGCAGAGGACATAGCTGTCGGCACCGCCTGCATCGCGCGGTCCGTAGAGGAAGTCGGCGTCCCAGATCACCGGCAGCGACGCTGGGTCGATGCCGAGCGTCGTCATCATCTGCGGCGTCCACTCGTCCTCCATCTTCCGCCGCAACGCCCTAAATGGCAGTGCGTCAGGACCGTGCATGATCCGCGGCCCGGGCTGCGCCTCTGGCGCCTCAGGGCCTTCGGGCGGCGGTGGCACCAGGGCCTTGATCAATTGCTGCCCGAAGCCCGCGACTTTGGATCCGCTCATGTAACAGCGGATCATTCCCTCGGGCAGGCGCGGCTGAAATGCCTGATCGATGATGCAACCGCCCCATCCGAAATAGCGCTCGCAGCGCGCCATCAGCGTCTCGAGCGGGATGTCCTCAGGGAAGCTGCCGCGCTGTGCGTGCAGCACCCGAACCATCGCTTCCGTGTCTGGCAGCGCCTCGACCTTCCAGACGCCTTGCCCGCCATTGCCGCGGTTTTGCTTGAGCACGCGCGGGCCGCCCGCGCGCAGGCGCGGTGGAAACTTTGCGCGGAAGTCGGCGGCACTGTCGTAGCGATGCGTGTCGGTGCCCCAGCCGAGATGGCGCGTCCGGTAGAGCACGTCCTTGACACCCATTTTCAGGATCACGTCGGGATGGGCGCTCACCCACGGACCGCGCGCGGCAACCTCGCGCAGCAGCGGATCGAGCGCCGCGCGCGTCTTGCCCTGATGGATGGGATCGACCCAGACGAGGACGCCGTCGACGCCGAGCAGTTGGTCGCGCACGGTGTCGGCAAAACTCTCGTCGTAGACCGCCGGCTGTGCGTCGATGCCGGCAGCCGCAAGCGCTTCGAAGACGCGGACGAAGCGGCTGTTCTGCGCCGTCGTGTCACGGCGCGCGGCAGCGTCGCCGCGCGAGACGATGGCGATGGTGTGACGGGGAGGGAAGTGAGGTGCAGGGGAGTGACGTTCGGTGTCCATGCGCAAGCTCCACGACAGATCGGGCGTTGCGCAGAGCTTGGACGGGACGTCTCACGGGGAGTCTGCTTGTCCCCACAGGTACGAGCCTACGCGACTTCGCGGCGGCGATTCAAGGCGGGCCCACCGCCTCTTTGTGGACGCCCCCTCATTCACCTGCCGGCAAGACAAGGTCAACCAACCTGACCATCTTTTGGCGTTGCAGCTGCTGCCCTTTCTCGTTTAGAACGCAGAAAGTGAGCTGCCCGGCAACGAACCTTCAACGGTTTTGACCGAGGATTTGGAGCTCAAAAGGGTCTGGCAATGCTGATTCGTGGCCAAATGCATGGGATTTCGGGGGAGGTGGCCTTCGCCGCCGGTCCGTCCGCGCCCCTGGCCGCCATCCTGCCCACCCTCCTTATTGGCGGGCTTCTTCTTACCTGCCCCTGAGGGCCGGCTGGGCGCTACGCGCCTGGGCACTCAGGGGTTGTACGAGATCACCGGACACCTCAAGCGCCCAAGGGACCGACTGACCGGCGCGAACGCTTAAAGGAAATTTGAAATGGCCACCGTGAACAAGTCCGAGAAGGACCGCGTCATTATTTTCGATACCACGCTGCGCGACGGCGAGCAGTGCCCCGGCGCCACCATGACCTTCGAGGAGAAGCTCGAGGTCGCCGAGTTGCTGGACGATATGGGCGTCGACGTCATCGAAGCCGGCTTCCCCATCACCTCCGAAGGCGACTTCCAGGCGGTCAGCGAGATCGCCCGCCGCTCCAAGAATGCCGTCATCGCAGGCCTGTCGCGCGCGCATCCGGCCGACATCGACCGTTGCGCCGAAGCCGTCAAGTTCGCCAAGCGCGGTCGCGTCCACACCGTGATTGCGACCTCGCCGCTGCACATGCGGGTGAAGCTGAACAAGACCCCGGACCAGGTGATCGAGACCTCGGTTGCCATGGTCGCGCGCGCCCGCAACCTGATCGACGACGTCGAATGGTCGGCCGAGGACGGCACCCGCAGCGAGATGGACTTTCTCAGCCGCATCGTCGAGGCCGTCATCAAGGCCGGCGCCACCACGGTGAACATCCCTGACACCGTCGGCTACACCACGCCCGACGAATACACCCACTTCATGAAGACGCTGATCGAGCGCGTGCCGAACTCGGACAAGGCCGTGTTCTCCGTGCACTGCCACAACGACCTCGGCATGGCCGTTGCGAACTCGCTGGCCGGCATCGTCGGCGGCGCACGCCAGGTCGAGTGCACCATCAACGGTATCGGCGAGCGCGCCGGCAACGCCGCCCTCGAAGAGATCGTGATGGCGATCAACGTGCGCAACGACAAATTCCCCTACTGGAACAAGATCGACACCACGCAGCTCACCCGCGCCTCCAAGGTGGTCTCGGCGGCGACCTCGTTCCCGGTGCAGTACAACAAGGCGATCGTCGGCCGGAACGCCTTTGCGCATGAGAGCGGCATCCACCAGGACGGCGTGCTGAAGGACGCTTCCACCTACGAGATCATGCGGCCCGAGATGGTCGGCCTGAAGCAGTCCTCGCTGGTGCTCGGAAAACACTCCGGCCGCCACGCGTTCGTCCACAAGCTGGAGGAGATGGGCTACAAGCTCGGTCCGAACCAGTTGGAAGACGCCTTCGCGCGTATGAAGGCGCTCGCCGACCGCAAGAAGGACATCTACGACGAGGACATCGAGGCGTTGGTCGACGAGGAGATGGCCGCCTCGCACGACCGCATCAAGCTGACCTCGCTGACCGTGATCGCCGGCACCCACGGCCCGCAGCGCGCGACCATGAAGCTCGACGTCGACGGCCAGACGCGAATCGAGGAAGCCGAGGGCAACGGTCCGGTCGACGCCGTCTTCAACTGCATCAAGGCTCTGGTGCCGCACGAAGCAAAGCTCGAGCTGTACCAGGTCCACGCTGTCACCGAAGGCACCGACGCGCAGGCCGAAGTCTCGGTGCGGCTGTCGCATGACGGCCGCTCGATGACGGCGCGCGCGGCGGATCCGGATACGCTTGTGGCCTCCGCAAAAGCCTATCTCGGCGCGCTGAACAAGATCGTCATGAAGCGCCAGCGCGACACGGTGCAGACGGCGGCTGCGAGCTGACAAGCGAAGCTTGTCATTCCACATTGCGCAAGTGCGCAATGGGGGCGGCTCGTTAGAGCAGAACCCGGAATCTCGAGATTCCGGGTTCGATGCTCTGGGCCGCGCTTGCGCGGTCCCTTCGCATCGCCCCGGAATGACAGAGCGGCTGTATGCCAGCCCTGCGAACGACCAATAGCGCGTGCGCCGGCTCCCGGTTAGGGTGCCGGCGGCTTCACGTTCAGGACGTCCCGCATCCGCGTGGTCTGCGTCCCAAATAACAACAGAGGGAGAGATTATGGGCAAATTCACATTTGCAGCGTCCATTGCGGGTCTGTCGATCGCAGCGCTCGCCTTCGCTGGACCTGCCGCGGCGCAATCGCCGATCATCATCAAATTCAGCCACGTCGTCGCCACCGACACGCCGAAAGGCAAGGCGTCCGAAAAGTTCAAGGAGCTGGCGGAGAAGTACACCGGCGGCAAGGTGAAAGTCGAAGTTTATCCGAACTCGACACTCTACAAGGACAAGGAGGAGCTCGAGGCGCTGCAGCTCGGCAGCGTGCAGATGCTCGCCCCGTCCAACTCCAAATTCGGCCCGCTCGGCATCAAGGAGTTCGAGGCCTTCGATCTGCCCTATCTGCTCCCCGACCTGAAGACCCTGCGCAAGGTGACGGAAGGCCCGCTCGGCCTGAAGCTGCTCAAGCTTTTGGACACCAAGGGCATCACCGGGCTCGCCTATTGGGACAACGGCTTCAAGCAGATGAGCGCCAACAAGAAGCTCATCACGCCGGAGGACTACAAGGCCGTCAAATTCCGCATCCAGTCGTCGCGCGTGATCCAGGCGCAGTTCAAGACGCTCGGCGCGCTGCCGCAGGTGATGGCATTCTCCGAAGTCTACCAGGCGTTGCAGACCGGCGTCGTCGACGGACAGGAGAATACCTGGTCCAACATCTACACCCAGAAGATGAACGAGGTGCAGAAGTACATCACCGAGACCAACCACGGCTACATCGGCTACGTTGTGATTGTGAACAAGAAGTTCTGGGACGACCTGCCGGCCGACATCCGCGGCCAGCTCGAGAAGGCGATGAAGGAAGCGACCGACTTCAACAACACGCAGTCGCAAAAGGAAAACGACGACGCTCTTGCCGAGATCAAGAAGAGCGGCAAGAGCGAGATCATCAAGTTGACGACGGATCAGGATGCCGCCATGCGCAAGGCGATGCAGCCGGTCTACCAGGATGCCGCAGGCCGCGTCGGCCAGGCGCTGATCGACGAATTTTTGAAGGAAGCCAAAAGCGCGACGAACTAACAGCGCGACCAACTGACCTCGCGCCGCCGACGCGCGTGAATGAACGGTAAATGAAGCCTCTGCGCACCTGCGCGGAGGCTATTTTCGTCTGTTGCGAATGATTTCAAGCAGCGAACGGCGGATTACATCTTGGTAAGGCGCGCAGTTGTAAGTTGAATACAGGGCCTGCTGCGCTCATCTTCAAGCAACCTTTCACGAGGAGGTTCGTATGAAGAAGTTCGCCATCGCCGCCATCGCGGTCCTGAGCATCGCAGCCTCGGGCGTGGTCTACGCGCAGTACCATCGCTTTCACGACCGCATGCACCACATGCGTATGAATCCGGAAGATCGCGCCGCCTTTACAGACGCGCGCATCGCCGCCGTGCATGCCGGGCTGAAGCTCAACGCCGACCAGGAAAAGCTGTGGCCGCCGGTGGAAGCCGCCGTGCGCGACTTTGCCAAGCTCCGTATCGATCGCGCCAATGCGCGGATGAACCCAGCCCCCGGCAGCGCCGACAAGCCGGATGATCCGGTCGCCCGGCTGCGCCAGCGCGCCGACGACATGGGGGCCACCTCGGCGGCGCTCAAGAAGATCGCCGATGCCGCCGACCCCCTCTACAAGACCCTCGACGACGGCCAGAAGCGGCGCCTCGCGGTGCTGACCCGCGGACCGTTCGGCGGCGGCGAAGAGGGCCGCCACCACCGCTTCATGGAGCGCGGCATGGACCGCATGATGGAACGCGGCATGGACCACTTCCGCGGTGACCGGGATGCCGGGCCCGACCGGGATGGCGGCCGCCTCTAAGAGGGGCGGATTTTCCCGGAAAAGACCCTCGCGAAGCCGCTGGAATCCAGCGGCTTTTCGCGTTTTACGGGGGCGGGACGAACCCTTGGAAAACATCGTCCGCATCGCTTGCAATCGCGACTTTTGCTTGCTAAACGACCGGCCTCGCAAGGGCGTTCGCGCCTTTCGGGCGCATAGCTCAGTTGGTAGAGCAGCTGACTCTTAATCAGCGGGTCCCAGGTTCGAGCCCTGGTGCGCCCACCAAACATCTCCTTGAAATCGTTTGATAAGTCCTTGCCGGAGTGGTGTCGTTTGGCGCCGCCCGGCGACCTGGGTCACAACTGGGTCACGATTGCGCCGAGATGGATTTCGGATTCCGCCCTTGCCGCTTGCAGGCGCCAGCTCGACACTGCCGCCATGAAAATCTTCATCGCCTCAGACCTGCACGGCGAGATCCGCCCGCACGGCTACGACGTTCCCGAAGGACTCGATTTCGACGTGGCGGTGTTCGCCGGCGACATCGGAGACGGCCCGGAGGCCGTCGAGTGGCTACTCGGACAGCGCGCGCTGCGCGACCGTCCCGTGCTGTTCGTCGCCGGCAACCATGAATACTACAATTCGATTTTGCAGGACCAGGCGTCGCTCATCCGCGACGCTGCGCGCGGCACGCACATCACGTTCCTTGACGGCGACGAGGTGCCGGTCATCGACGGTGTCCGCTTCCTGGGCTGCACGTTGTGGACCGACTACCGCTTCGAGGCCCGCGACCAGATCATCGGGCTGCGCTCCGGCATGTCCGTGAACGACCATCGCGCCATCCTGACGTCCGACGGCGCGGAATATCCGACGCCCCTCGTGCCGTCGGCGGCCTATCGCCGCCACCTTATCGAGCGCCGCTGGCTGATCGACCGCCTCGCCGAGGGGCACGACGGCCAGACCGTCGTCGTCACGCATCACGGCGTCCATCCCGGCTCGCTGCATCCTCGCTATGCCGGCGACGGCGCGATCAACGCGTCGTTCATCAGCGATCTCTCCGATGTCATCGCCGAGCATCAGCCCGCTTTGTGGATCCACGGCCACGTCCACGACACGCACGACTACACCGTCGGCGAGACGACGCGCATCGTCTGCAATCCGCGCGGCTATAGCCGTGGCGGCAGGATCGAGAATGAGCGCTTTATTCCGGATCTCGTGGTCGAGCTTCCGGAGTGGATCCCGAAGCCGCCTTGGCAGCAGTAATCCGATTTTCAGCGCCGCAATCGAATTTTCACCCGGCGCAGCGCCTCAGGGTAAGAAAAGCAGGAACGAAACCGGTTTTGACCCTGACTTTCTTACCCTCGGCTGCATGCAAGGAATTCGGGCCCCAAACGGAGAGTTGGGCCCAATTCCTTACACCATGGGGGGCTACAAAGCCGGGGCACAAGGCAGCTTTGGCCCCGCGTTGTCACATCGACGCGGCACGACGGCGTTTCTGCCCTGCCGCTGTACCCGCCGTCGACGAAGGAGCCATTTCTTTTCTTGATACGTTCTACAGTCAAGGAAGTTGCCAAGCGGCGACTTCCGACGATGTCGGACAGCGTTTGGCGCTAAAAGTCGCCAAGCGGCGACACAGGTGGCGTCAGATGGCAGGACGACGGGCTGCAGACTGGTGCTTTCCGACGCCGGAGCAGCAGCGAATCGAAGAAACGGCCAGGCGGATCGCGTAGGCGCAGCGCCGGCGCGAGCGCATCGACGGCGAGGAGGCGGGGGATCACAAAACGGAGAATGAATCCTTCGCAGAAAGTTTTATCGAGTTACTGATCGTGCCCTCGTCAGCCGAAAATGGCAGTTCTTGCTTCCTTTCTATTACGGGAGTTACCGATCGGGAAACTCCATGCTCGCGAAACTGACTCCGCAGGTCACTTGCGCGCGCATAGCTATGTGAAGTGAAGATGACTTAGCTGCCCTCCCGAAGCGCTTCGGCGACCATCGCGAGCATATGCAGCGCCGTCTCGTCATTCGTTGGCGCTGGCTCAATGCACGCAACGATGAGCCGATCCACGCTGCGCGCCTCGACGACGCCGTCCGTTCCGACGTCGATCTGCAGTTCCTTGATCTCCCCGACCGATGTCGGCCGAGTAATGACGATGCGCCATGCTGGCTTCACAGGTCCGCTCCGTCGATAGGGATCTCGTTGCCGGAGTGTTCGCAGAGCATGTAGAGCCGGCGGAATGACCTGCAGAACCGCAGCTGCCGATCGACCCAGACCAGCGCGCCGGTTGTCGTCTCGGTGCCGTCGGCGAACTCGGGATGGCCGAAAATCAACCCTTCAGCGACCAGCACGAACTCCTTGCCCCTGCGCCTCACATGCAGCTGCCAGTGCTCGAGCCGCGACGCCCGCCCGGTCTCGAGCAGCGACGGCACCTCGCCGCACTCGAAGTCCGTCAGCAGTTCCAGCTTCAAGCGATCTACCTCGGAGCTCAGTGCCGCATCGCGCAGTCGTCGCGCGCCTCCAGCGATGCCTCGACGATCCTCTTCAGCGCCCGCATGCTGCAGCGCTGCTCCGCCCACGCTTTGCCCATGTTGGCGAGCTCGTCGTCGGCGAAGGGCGCAGCGTGCGCCAACATCTCGTCCTCGCGGCCGAGTTCGGCCAGCACCTGGACGGCGAGGGCCGGCAGGTGCGCCAGCGTCGGTGCCGGCACCTTGACGACGCGGAAGCGGTCGCGCAGCGGCGAGGGCAGGGAACGCACATCATTTGACGTGCAGAGGTAGCTGATCCAGGAAAGATCGAATTCGCAGTCAGTCGAGATATCCCGCATGCGGGAAGACGTCTCGACGTCCAAATACCCTAACAGCGAAGCGTGTAGGCTGCCGTTGTGATTGGATGAAGCTGTTTTTTCGATTTCGTCGACCATCACGACAGGGTTGGCCTGGCGCGAGTGCAAGATCGCGCGAGCCGGGATGGATGCCTCGGTGTTCGACCAGCCCTTGGCAGTGCCGGCGAACTGGCCGTCCGAGGATCCGGACGCGTCGTAGCGCATGACGTAGGCACCGGCCGCCAAGGCCGCCATGCGGCGAACGAGGCGCGACTTACCCGACCCCGGCGGGCCGACCAAAATCGTAGGCTTCAGTCTCAGCGGCTTGTTTTCGCGCAGATCGCGCATCAGCAGGTCGATGGCCGCGGTGGCGTGCGGGTACTCGCGGTGCAGCTGCGCCCGGATGCCGGCGACGTCGCGCACCACCGAGAGCGGCAGCGGCGCGCCGATCAAGTCCTTGAAAACGGCGTTGTTGTTGTTCAACTTGCTCGCGCCCTCGCGGGGCATCACGATCAGATGCGGGATCGACGGGCTGTGCTGTGCGGGCTGCGTCGCTGCGACGTGACGCGTCTTGTGCGGGTCGATCTTGTCGAAGATGGCGAGGAAATCCACGCCATCCGGCTCGTGCTTCGTCGCGTCGGCGGCGATGGCGAAAACCGACGGCGGATTTTTGCCACACCACTCGCCTTCGGCTGCGCGCCACCAGATGCGCAGGCGCCGGCGCAGGAGGGTGTCGTCGTCCTCTTGGAGGTCAGAAACGTCGATGACGTGCTGCACCTGGGGCAGGACCCGATGGAAACTATGCGGCTGCCGCGGATCGCAGGTCAACATCAACCAGGCGTGGCCGAGTCGGTCGGCCTTCGGCGTGCCCTCGGCAAACAACTCGTCGACCAGAGTCTCGATCCAGCGGCGCATCGTCGTCCGCTTGCCGATGGCGTCCAGCAATTCCTGCCCGAGTGAACTGCCCTCGATCGGGAACGTCGCGCGGTGCAGCGTGCCGAACGCGTCGCTCCAATTGTCGAGAGTCAGCAGCTGCAGGCAGGGGTCGTCGAAGCGGGGCCTCATCGCTCCTCCCGACGCTGCGGCGGCGCGCTCTCCGCGCGGTCCTCCTCGACGGTGCGCATCCAGTAGTCGATAGAAGCTTGGTCCGTAGACGAATCCTTGGAACTCATATACACACCACGTATGCTAAGTTGCCATCATTGATGTGGACTAAGTATACACATTGTATGCCATTTCAAGCAGAAAGGTCCAGCATGGCTAAGGATTCGAAAACGCGGATTCCTGGGGGTGCGCTTCCGCGCAGGCATGGCCCATTGCCACAGCCCGACAAAGCGCGCGGCGATCGTCTGACGCTTCGGATGCATCCAGACATCATGGAAATTCTTGCGGCGCGTGCTGCCGAAAGGGGTATCTCCCGCTCGCACTTGGTCGAGCAGATACTAGTCGGCTTCATGCGCGCCGATCCGCGGAACCCTAAGCTCGATCCGGTCGGACGAATGGTGCCGGGAGCGGATTCACCCGGCTTGCTTCGCGAACGCTCACCGCTTCAGGTCGCAGAGAAATGGCAAAAGTTCGTTACGGCTCATACGATTTTGGTCGGAACGCCGCCGCCTCAGGACTGGTTGGAGGACGCCAGTGGCTATTGGGACGCACCTTCACACGCTGAGCGAGGAGCCATGGAAGAGCCTTCCGAAGAGTCTGAAGCAAAGCCTTCTCAACAAGGGCGCTGGCAAAGACGTCGGCGCAAGCGAGATTAAAGGCCGTTTGAACGTGCATAACATCGCGTGCATGGTCTATTGGACCAGCCAAGGCCATCCGAACTGGCCGGCAAGTACATTGCCGGTTTGTAATTTTTCTAAATTGTCCGTTACATTTCCCCCCAAGTAACGGGGGGCGTGGCAAAAGAGGCCGTTACCTGAATTGATCACAGGTGATGACGGAGCGCAGGGTAAGATACCCTATCGTACCCTGCGATAGTGGGAAGCTAATCGCGCTTCACAGGTCCAGTCGACGACGTCGCCGGTCGACGTCACGTGAAAGCGTCCGGTCCCATCCAGGACACCGGCATGATGGACTTCATGTCGATGCGATCCCTCTTGGCGCTCGCAAGCTCGTCCTGTAGCGACTTCAACTCGCGCGCAACTAGGATATCGGTAGCCATGCATGCCTCCTGAATGGCCGCTCCGAACCAAGCGGACTGCGTCAGCTCTTCGAGCCGGAACTCCTCAAGGCGTTCCAAGCAGCCTGATTGGCTTGGTCGAAGGCCTTGCGGGATTCGCCTAATGCGGCGCTCAGCACCGACCAGGACTCGCTGCCCGCCTGCTTCAGCTTCTGTAGGCGTGCTTCGGCTTCGGTCGCGTCGGATTTCAGCTGCTTGAGCGCGGCGTCGAGATCGGTAGTCCGGGCCGCCGTCACCTTGCCTGCTGCCTCGCGAAACCTGTCGGTTGCCTCTCGCCATGCTTTCGCCTGCGCCGTGGCAATGTCCTTGAACGTGGCCTGCTGCTGCTCGATCTGCTTGCCGGCGCCTTCGAAGTAGGTCTTCATCTGCGCCTCGAATCCGGCCCAGTGCTTGTCCAGATCCGTCTTGGCGCGCGCCCAAGCGGCTTCGCCGGCTTCGGCTTGCGTCTTCAGAAGCGCCTGAGCTTCGTCGCGGCGCTCCTTCAGATCCGCGATGATCTGATCGACCTTGACCCTGGAGTCGGCTTTGGCTTCCGTCGCTTTCACCTCGAATGAAGCCAGCGCGGCATCCATCTCATCGATCCGCTCCTTGGCCCAGTTCAGGTAAAAATGCATGCTGCTCTGCTCTGACATGACCTATCTCCGTTGATTGGCCGATATGTTGACGATCATCGTCCGGCTCGGCCTTTCCGGACTTGACCTGCGTCAAATGGCTTCAAACCGCTGCGGAAGCGACGACCACCTTAGGCAGCTACATGAGGAAGGAGCACCGACGTTCTAGGGAGCGCTACTTGCCCATGCGGCGCCTGCTTCCGGGTGCGGGACAGACAACCCACGGCGGTCGCAGCGTAGAATTCGCGCGGCTCTTCCAACTTGACGCGGGGCGGCAATACGTCCTCGTTGAACGCGTGCTCGTGCCGGCGGAGAGCGTCCGCCAGGTTCGCATCTCCGGCAAGATCAAGCGGCGTGCCATATCTCGCACCTTCGCACAGGGAGCGACCGCGCTCGCGGAGGCGGACGACCGGCAGGTGGCTCGAGTCTTTGAGGTGATTATCAATTTTGTCAGAAGACATATCTTCCACTCCGTATTGGGGACGCGACAGCGATTGTCTCGCGCGGCCTCCGATGCTCAACGCGCGGCGGTCCTACGCGGCCGTCCAGCCGCCATCGATCGCGAGATTGGCGCCGGTGATCTGCGCAGCATCTGCACTGCACAGAAACAGCGCGAGCGAAGCAACCTGCTCGGCCGTGACGAACTCCTTCGTAGGTTGCGCCGCGAGCAGGACGTCGCTGATGACCTCGTCTCGCCTCAACTTGCGTGCCACCATCGTGTTCGGGATCTGCTTCTCGACCAGCGGCGTCCAGACGTAACCGGGGCTGATGCAGTTGCAGGTGATCTTCGACCTGGCGAGTTCCAGGGCCACTGCTTTCGTGAGGCCGGCGATGCCGTGCTTGGCCGCGACATAGGCCGATTTGAAGGGGGAGGCGACCAGCGAATGCGCCGAGGCCGTCGTAATGATGCGGCCCCAGCTGCGCCTCTTCATCCCGGGCACTGCCGCACGGATCGCATGGAATGCGGCGGAGAGGTTGATCGCGATGACCGCATCCCACTTCTCGGCCGGAAACTCTTCGATGGGGGAAACGTGCTGGATGCCGGCATTGTTGACGAGGATATCCACGCTGCCGAAGGTGTTTTCTCCGAGGGCGATCAGGTCGAATATTTCGTTCGGCTTCGCCATGTCGGCGGACGAATAGATCGCCTTCACGGCGAACTCGCTCTCGATTGCAGAGCGCTCCTTCTCGACATCTGCCGGCACGCCCATTCCGTTGAGCACGATGTTGGCGCCTGCGGCTGCCAAAGCACGTGCGCACGCAAGGCCGATGCCGCTGGTCGAGCCGGTCACGACGGCCGATTTACCCTTCAGAATACCCATCTCAGTCACTTTGCTTTGTGTGTTGTGTGAACAGGTGAAGCGTCGCAGTTCGCGACTTCATTCTGGCGATCAGGTCACCAGACTTCTCTCGTTGACTCGGACCGGGCGTCGGACCGGCTCCTGGAGATAATCGTGGACCACTCTGCCGAGTCCGAGCGTCAGGTCTGCCCGGATGTGAATCGCGGAGACGATCTCCAATATGGGCAGATCAGCTACGGGTGCCAAAGCATGCGGCGTCAGGGAGAGAGCCGCGGGCCCGGTCCAGGCGCCCTTCAGCGCAATTTCCTCGAGGTGGTATTCGACGAGCTCGCAGATCCGCGGGCTGCCGTCGACATGCGGAATGATCTTGAGCAGGAAGTTCGGCTCCTCGAGCGAGGACTTGACTTGGCCAAGATCGGTTTCCCGGTGCTTGTAGCCCATCGTGCCGGTCGCAACCCTCAAAGGACCGTAGTCGAGCGTGCCGATCAGCGTGTCGATCTCGGTTCGCAATGTCGGCTGAGCAAGCTTTTTCGGAAAGCCCCAGAGCTCGCGTCCACCGGCGATGGGTCCTTCGTCGTTGAGGAACATGCAGTGGGTGTAGCCGCCTCTGCGACCACGGAACGTGACCGGGATGACCTGGCCGCTTTCGGTGTAGTCGCCGAAGCCGTTCGAGTCCGGCATGCGGATGAATTCATATTTGACGAGGGCTTGCTGGTCGAGTTCGAGCGGTTCAGGCACCACGGCGCGCAGCCGCGCTAGATCGGTGCGATAGGTAATGATCAGGTATTCGCGGTCCACAAACCGATACGGTCCTGGCGGATAGGCCGGACTGGTGAGCGGCATTGCAAAGGCGCGCTTTCGTACTTCGTTCTCACGCATTGAGGTTCTCCGTGCGTCCAGCATTTATCGACCTGCTTACTCGCGGCCGTCGTGCTCCAGATCGAATGTGAAGACGCCGTCCGGGCTGGCGGAGCGTGCGAGTACCTCGGGATGGCGCAGCGTGCGAAGCGCGTCGTGATAGCCGGCGCGCCAATGATCCTGCATCGAAAGCCGGGAGAACTCGTAGTCCTTGGAGTGACCTTCGTGGTTCCGCGCCCGATAGATCAGGTGAACGATGTTGTAGACGTTGTGGGAAACCGCCGTGTTGAGGAGCTTCACATCCTCGTGCTCTCTGAGATCTTCAGGGAGCCGGCCCAGGAGAGCCGTAAGCGCACGCCGCAGGCGCTGCACGCGCTTGAATTGGTCGGTGCTTGCGCGCGAGCGGCTCGAATATTGAATTTCTTTTTGACGCGTGACGACCTCGGGCAGGTTGCTCGGAAGCTGCCCCTTCGCGCTCCAGAGATCGACCTGAAACGCCAGCATGTCCTGCGGTACACCCCAGTCGATCACCCATTGCAGCGGCGTATTCGAAACCAGGCCGCCGTCCCAGTAGTGCTCGCCCTCGATCTCCACTGCGGGAAAGCCCGGCGGCAGCGCGCCGCTCGCCATGATGTGCTCCGGCCGGATTGTATGGGTGCTATTGTCGAAATAGACGAAGTTGCCTGTCCTTACGTTGACCGCGCCTGCACTGAAGCGCGTCGTTCCCCCGTTGAGGCGATCGAAGTCGATCAGGCGCTCCAGCGTGCTCTTCAACGCGCTGGTGTCGTAGAAGCTGGTCGCCTCGGTCGTCCCGCCAGCGTGAAGCCAGGGCAGGAGAGGCCGCGCGGAAAAAAATCCGTTTGCACCGCATGTTGCGGCAAGGCCCGCGCTCATCTGGTTGAGGACGTTGCGCGCATTGTCGCTGCGCGCCATGTCGAGAAGAGAATTTCCGGGCCAATCCCAGGGGGCGGTGGAGGTCACCTGCGTCCAGAAATCGCGGAGCCGGTCAACACGAGACTCCGGTGGGTTGCCTGCGATGATCGCCGCGTTGATCGCGCCGATCGAAATGCCGGCGACCCAATCCGGATGGATGCCGGCTTCGGCGAGCGCCTCATAGACACCCGCCTGGTAGGCTCCCAGAGCACCGCCGCCCTGCAAGAGCAGGGCAATGCAATCGAATGGTAGCCGCCGTTGGGTGGTCGGGACGTGTGGTCGGGGATGGAAATTCATGATTTGGTGTGCTCTCGAGTTTGGGGCGAGGCGATACGTCGCCGGTCGATACGGGAAGATCGTTTAGGCTGAGCGGGGATATGGCTAGAGCGACCACTCGCCAGGTGGATTCGCGCGCGGAACTGCAGGCAACTCCCCTTCATGTGGTTGTTTGCGGTCGGTTCGGGGTTGCGCGCCGATATTCAGCGGTGGACGGCCGACAGTAGGACAGGCTGTTTTGCGGTGACGTGGATGTGGATGCTCAGCGGTGGAGCCGGGCTGGACATCGCTGCTGGGCGTGTCCAGAAGCACGCTCGCGAATGCAAGCGTAGCGACCAGGACGAAGCTGAGGCCTGCGATCCGCAGATCCGGTCTCACGCGCCAAGTGAAGTTGCGAAGGATTGGCACTGGTTGATCTTTAAAGTGAACTAAACCGTATAGTTTATTTAATAGCGCTAATGGCTGTGCTCGGGCAACTCACAAGGTCGTGCGTTGTTCGTTGGAGTTCGTGTTAGGGGTGGGCCGACCCTTGCCCTCCCACTTTGGGCGGCTCGAGCATGACCTCCTTCAGGCGATCGCCAGAGGCGACGACGATCACGAAGTTGAGTTTGCCGTCCTGCTTCACCAGTCCCCCGGCCAGAGCGCTTCCGTCTGCGGCCTTTTCGGCGACTCTCACGGCGTCCGCCAGCTCTTGCTTGATCCACTTCAAGGCGATGATCTTGGACAGGTCTTCCCGATCCAGCTCTTTCAGGGATGACATAACTTCCTTATCGGTCACGCGTCCGGTGTTCGCATCTATGACATTCTCCCAAACGCGTTCATTCTTCACTGTACGCACGCGATAGACGGGCGGACTGGACACCTCGAAGCTGACGTCCGCGGTTTTTGAACCTTCATGCAGCTGCTCGGCTATGCTCATCGCCCGACTGAGTGGCACCTGTGTCGTCCGAAATTGCTCGAGCACACGGCGAATCGCCTTCTCCTCGGTATCGCCCTGCGCAGTTGCGTCCGGAGGCGTGTGGCTCACGTCGGCGACCGCTCCGGTCGCAACGAGCGCGGCCGACCATAGCATGAGTGCAAATAGGCATTTCTTCGACATCGGGTAAGTCCTGTGGCTCTCGTCAATAGACGGTGTTGACCTAGTTCATCTGAAACGGCGTGAAGGCATCGTGGCAGCTTCCGCGCTCGCGGTTCGATGAAGCGCACCAACTGGCGTAGCTGTTCAAGTTCGGACGACGAATAGACCGTCGCAATTTTTCTCTCAGCGGCCGAGCGGGCTTGCGCGCAGCAGGCCGCTTGACCCCGCCATCCTCCCGGTTCGAAGCTGCAGGATCGGCCGCGGCTGGTCGAAATTCAGCCAAGCTCTCGCGAAGCCGCGAGGTGCTCGGTACGACGGAACGGATCGCGTCGCCAACGTCGAGCTCGGCCGACCCTGCCGATGGGTTGGCATCGATTACATCTGCGCCAGCGGACTGCGAAAGATCCTCGGCATTGACATTCATCGCGAGCACAGCAGCCGGTTGGTTGGTATCAATGACGACCGCTTCCGGTCCTCTCAGTTCTGTATGGATCCGGATCGGAGGGAGCATAGAGCGCGAGTCTGTGTGCCGGCTCGGCAAAGGTGCGGGCAGCACCCAATTGGCTACCAGAATCAGCAAAAGCAGCGCTCCTCCAACCGACAGAAAATAGGTCCGCAAGGGAAGCTCGGGTTCGACTAGGCTGCTCGCGCGTCTCGACAGCACGGATTTCCTGCTCACGACTTCTGGCTCCTCGACATTGAATGTTTCGGTCTCGTTCAGATGCCCCAGGGACGCGGATGCTGGCGCGCGAGCTCGGCATCGAGGTAGCCGCGCTCGTCGAGCCATTCGATCGGGCAAAAGGCCATAGCTTTCGGATCGATCATGTGCCCGTCACGCTTGAGGGCTGCTCGTGTGCCCGTAAGCCCGGTCCACACGGAACGACCGGTGTCCGGATCTGCGTGGATCACATCGAACACTTCGATGAAGTTCAGCATGTCAGTATTCCAACCGGGATCGTCAGGCGATGTGAAGGGGAGGGGGTTCGGGTGCGTCGAGCTCGACGCCTCTGCGGACCAACTCCGATTCGATCATGTCGAACGCGCATTCGACCGGCGCGAGCCAGACGTTGACCCAATAGATGATGCAATCACGCGTGAAGAGAAGGGCCGACGTCATGCGAAGCCCCTTCGTTCGACGGCCTGTCGCAGCAGTGCGAGCTCACGATCAACGAGCGAGTGCGCGCAGGCGAGCACCGAAACCGTGACAGCCAGCAGCAGGCTCACGCCCACGAGCGACACAGCCACGATCAGGTTCAGCGATACGACCGCTATCCCGGGCCAGGGGCTTTCCGGTGCGAGGGTCAAGAACAGGCTTGACATATTTGATCTCCTAAATAAACTATACCGTATAGTTCATATACAGCGCGGATCGCGGCGTGTGTCAAGCGCGGAAGCTCACAAGCCGGTGTTCTTCCGGGGCTGATGATGGGACTTCGGCGTGAGGCTCCGCTTCCCGTTCGAAATGCCAATGCTTCAACGGAGAAGGGAATTCGATATGTTCAAGTACACGACGGCCGTGATGCTGGTGGCTCTGTCTGCCAATGGCATTGTCCTGGCGCAGGAGAATCGCGGGACCGCCGAGCAGAGGGCCGCGTGCGCACCCGACGCATTTCGCCTCTGCGCAAGCTACATTCCTGACGCCACGAATGTGGAAGCGTGTCTCAGGCAAAGAAAGTCAGACCTGAGCGATGCTTGCAGAGCCGTCTTCGAGCAGGCCGCGGCCATTGCTTCGGTCAAGACCACAGGATCGCACCGGTATCAGGGCACAAGGGATGAGGAATGATCGGATGAATACGATCTATTTTCCCGCCTTCGCGGCGTTCGGGGGCTCGGCCTTCGGCGCGATTTCCACGATCGTGACGGGATGGGTGACCCGCCGCCGCAGGCTCCGCGAGCGCCATCATGCCCACGCGGTCTCAAAGCGCGAAAAGCTGTATCGAAGCTTCATCGAGGAGGCGTCCCGGCTTTACGCGGACGCGCTGACAAGCGACAAATCCGAGATCCCGGCGCTGGTGAATTTGTATGCGCTCATCGGGCGCATGCGAATTCTGTCCAGCGATGAGGTCGTCCATGCCGCGGAGCGGGCCGGCCGGCTGATCATCGAAACCTACCTTGCACCGAACACGTCGTTCGTCGACCTGCCGGGCTTCATGGAAGAGATGGACCCGTTACGGGAGTTCGGCGAGGCCTGCCGACGCGAAATGCAGACGACTCCGTCGCGCTGAGGCCGAACATGAGCGAGGTCGCCTGGACGCTCCCGGTCGAAGCATCGTGCACCCACGAAAGAATCGTGCAGGCGGCGATCCGGCTGTACCGCGAGATCGGCCACCGGAAGACCACGGTTGCCGACATCGCTCGCGGTGCGTCAATGTCTCCGGCAAATCTTTATCGGTTCTATTCGTCCCGGCAAGCGCTGGACGAAGTTGTCGTCGCGGGGCTGCTAGGGGAGGTGTCTGCGGCAGCCACAGATGCAGCGCGAAGCAGTCGCTCAGGCCTGGAGCGGTTGAATGCGACCCTTCAGGCGATCTCCCGGCTGCATGAAAATCGACTGGCAAACGATGTCCGATTGCACGAACTGGTGGTTGCTGCGGGACGAGAGAACTGGTGGGCCAGCTTATCTCACGCGGACCGGCTTCGCGACGTTGTGCGGTCGATCATCGCGGCGGGACAGGCCAGCGGCGAATTTCGGCCAGGAAGCCCGATAGCGCTGGCTTGCTGTCTGCTTGACGCGATGGATGCATATCTCAATCCATCGCGCATCAAGGTGGCCGCTCTCGGGCCGACATTCAACGAGATGATGAGCTTTTGCGCGGGCGCGCTCAGCAACGCACCGTTCCGGAACGCGGCGCCGCGGCAAGTCACCGGCGTGCGGTCTGATTTGCGCGACCGGCTGACCAATTGAACTTAGCCAGGCGGATTGCCCGCTCATGGCGTCCAGTCTGCCTCACAAGCCGCAAGGAAGAAGCCGACTCGTTCACGCATGAAATTTGACAACTCCCGTCTTAGTTCCTTCGGCGGTTCTCCCACCAGAGAACGAAACAGCATCGGCAGCAGGATCAAATCGAGGAAGATCTGAGCGGTGGCGAGGCTTCGTTTGCCGCGGAAGGGACCCTTTGGCGCCCGCGCAAGCTTCTGCGTCGTTTCGTTCAAAAGCAGGGAAATGGCACTAACGGAGCGGTCGCGAGCCGCATCGTGGACGTTGCGGCTCAACTCGGGAAAACGCTGGGCTTCGGCAATCGTGGCGCGAACCATGCCCAGCGATTCTTCCATGACCTTTTCCACGATCGCGGTGCCGAGGCTCGTGAGCTTATCGTGCAGGGTACGGCCCTCGGGCTCGAAGCCTTCGAAATCCGTCAGTCCGCTGATGGTGCGGGCCACCACAGCGGCGAAGAGGGCCTCCTTGCCAGGAAAATGGGCATAGATGGTTGGCTTGCTCGCGGGTGCCATTTCCGAGATGTCGTCGATGCTGGCGCTGCGATAGCCCTTTTCGAGAAAGAGCTGCTGAGCTGCGTCGAGAATTCGGGCCTGCACGTCACCGGCAAGGTCTTTGGGTGGTCTGCCCCGTTTGGGGCCGCTCTTCTTGGTCATCCGTCTGTCTCCCAATCACGAGTCTGTGCGCATCTGAATCGCACTTGACACGGCTATTAGGAAAAGGCAAGAAAAAGAAAATATACGGTATAGTTTATTTAGAGGGTTGCTGAGGTCTGTCAGGACCGGCGACAGCCTTCTGGATCGTCGGCGGCCGCAGGGTTGCGGCGTTGGCCGCCGATCATCCGATTCACCCTAGGAGAATGACTTTGACGAGGAAGGACCCGCACCATCAGCAAGACGGCGTCCTGTTGCGCGAATTGCGTCACAGAGTCGACCAGGGAATCGTCTCGGCGATCGGTCTGGTCTCGGCTGCGGCCGTCCGGGCCGACGGGGCAGAAGCCAAGACTGCCTTGAGCGAGGTCGTCGAGCTGTTGCACGGCCATGCCGAACTGCATCGGGCGCTCGCAATGCCTCAGGGCAAAGCCCTCAATGATGCGGCGACTTACATCCGCAAACTTGGCTGCGGCTTGCGCCGGTCCCTGCTGGATCCAATGAACATCCGGCTGGCATTCGCAACTGAGTCTCTCCCGCTTCAGTCGGAGCGGTGCTGGCGGCTTGGCCTGATCGTCCACGACCTCATCGCAAGGGCAGCGAAGCACGCGCATTTCGACGCGCGCTCCGGCGAGATCAAGGTCAAGCTGTCGCGCATCGGCGCGGTCGTAAACTGCGTCGTGCTGGATAATGGATCACGGTCGACGCGGGCGGACGCCGGCCGCGAACTCCAGATCAGCAATGACCTTGCGAAGGGTCTCGGCGGACGGATCGAGCATGCCGTCGCCGCCGAGTTCACCTCAGTCGTCCTCTCCTTCTACCTGAACGAACGGGAGCGACAGGCGAGTCGGTCGATGGCGACGCGCCGCATGAGGTCGCCACGCAGGCCGTACGCCAAGTCGGCCGTGACGCTTGGCTCAGGCACGGATCAGGCCGGGCGCCCGGCCTCCATCGCCCCGGATCCAACCTTGCTACGAGGTCATCCGAACGAATTGGCCTCGCTCTCCCGAGGCTCAGATGCGTTGGGCGGGCTGTTGTCACCATCCCACGGCATGGATGCACTATGAAAATCCACATTTCGAACCACACCATAACCGTTCGGTCCCAGCGCTCGCTGAGGTCTCTCGGCGGGCTTGCCGCGGCGCTTTTCGCGGCGGCGCTCGGCGGCTGCGATGATCAAGCCGCCGCTCCCGGTCCTCGCGCTGCGTTCGTGCGCACGGAGATCGTGCAGCCGAAGGACCGGCGATCCTCGATCACCCTGACCGGCGAAGTCCAGGCCCGCTTCCGCGCCGATCTCTCGTTCCGCGTCAGTGGTCGCGTTCTCGCGCGCTATGCCGATGTCGGCACCTACGTCAAAGCCGGCGAGGTGCTGGCGGTGCTCGATCCCGCCGAACAGCAGGCCGATGTCGATGCCGCCCATGCGGCAGTGTTATCTGCGGAATCGCAGTTGCGCGTTGCGAGAGTCACTTTCGAGCGGCAGACGGCGCTAATCGCGGGTGGCTTCACCACTCGCCCGGTCTACGAGCAGGCGCAGGAAGGATTGCGAACTGCGGAAGGCGTGCTTGAGGCGGCAAAAGCGCAGCTCGGAACGGCGAAGGACGCCCTTGGCTTTACCGCGTTGCGCGCTGAAGCGGATGGCGTGATCACCGCGCGCAATCTCGAGGTGGGGCAGGTCGTACAGGCTGCGCAACCCGCGTTCTCGCTGGCGCAGGATGGCGAGCGGGATGCCGTTTTTGACGTCTATGAATCGATCTTCCTTGGCGAGCCCGATGGGCACCGCGTTGCGCTTGCATTGGTCTCCGACGCCGGCGTGACGGCGGCCGGCCACATCAGGGAAGTCTCGCCGGCGATCGATCCGAAGAGCTCGACGATCCGCGTCAAGGTATCGATCCAGGATCCGCCGACCGAAATGACGCTCGGAAGCGCCGTTGCAGGAACCGTGACGGCAAAGCCGCAACAGCTGATCGCATTGCCCTGGAGTGCATTGATGGCGGCGGGCACCAAGCCCGCAGTCTGGACCGTCGATCAGGCGACCCGGACGGCGTCGCTAAAGCCCGTCATCGTCGGGGGCTACGAGGCAGGCGAGGTGTTGATCAAGGCAGGTCTCGAGCCTGGCGAGCGCGTCGTGACTGACGGCGGCAAGCTGCTGAGCGTTGGCCAGCCAGTGACGTACGAGGGAGATCGGTCATGAAGAGCCGCGCAATGATTGTCGCCGGCACGCTCGCGTCAGCTCTCGCGGTTGCCGGGTGTCAGCAGGAGACGAAGGCACCGGAGGCCGTGCGGCCCGTGCTCTCCACAGTCCTCGAATCGAAACAGGGGGACGGCACGATCGCTGTGGGCGTCGTTGAGCCCCGCTACAAGACGAATCTCGGCTTCCGCGTGCTTGGACGCTTGACCGCGCGTCCCGCTTATGTCGGCGACCTCGTCAGAGAAGGGCAGATCGTGGGCACGATCGATTCGACGGCCCTCGAGCTTGCCGTGCGCTCCGCCAAGGCAGAGGTTGCGAAGGCTGAGGCGCAGCTTGCGACCGCCAGAGCGAAGGAGGAGCGGCAGCGAACGCTCATCACGAGCGATGCGACCACAAAGCAGACGCTGGATAATGCCGAGCAGGCGCGCGCAGGGGCGGAAGCTTCGCTCGCGCATGCTCAGGCAAACCTGACCAAGGCGATCGAGCAGTTCGGCTATGCGCAGATCAAGGCCGACTTCGACGGCGTGGTTACCGCAGTCGGCGCGGAGGTCGGCCAAGTGGTCTCGCCCGGTCAAAGCGTGGTGACGCTCGCAAGGCCGGACGTCCGAGAGGCCGTCGTCGATATAGGGGAGGAATTCCCGGTCCCGCTCGAAATCGGTCTGCCATTCACGGTGAGCCTGCAACTCCTTCCCGCCGTTCAGGTCGACGGCAAAATTCGCGAGATTGCGCCGCAGGCCGATCCGGTCACGCGCTTGAGACGGGTCCGCGTTGCGCTGAGCAATCCACCCTACAGCTTCCGCCTCGGCGCCACCGTCACGGCAAAGCCCAGGGAGCAAGGTCCGATGTTGCGCCTGCCTGCATCCGCAGTGCTCGCAAAGGATGGCGCCAATTTCGTCTGGGTCGTCGATCAGCCCGCCGGAACCGTGTCGTTGCAGAAAGTCGAGCTCGTCGCTGACCGAGCCGGCGCTCACGTCACCGGCGGACTTGCTCCCGGTGCGCGCGTCGTCACCGCCGGAATCCACAGCCTCACGCCAGGACAGCAAGTCCGCATCGAACAGGATGAAAAGCCATGAAGTCGTTCAACCTTTCCGACTGGGCGCTAGGCCATCGCTCGCTCGTCTGGTATTTCATGATCGCCTTCATGGCGGCTGGACTCTTTGCGTACCTTCAGCTTGGTCGTCAGGAGGATCCCGACTTCACGATTAAGACCATGGTGATCCAGGCTCAGTGGCCGGGCGCGTCACCCGAGGACATGACGCGCCAGGTCACCGACAGGATCGAGAAGAAGCTCGAGGAGCTGGAATCGCTCGACTACACCAAGAGCGTGACGGTTGCGGGCCAGACCACGGTCTTCGTCTATCTGCGTGACAGCACCAAGGCTGCCGACGTCAAGCCGACCTGGGCCCGCGTCCGCAACATGATTGCGGATATCAAGGGCGAGTTTCCACAAGGAGTGATCGGGCCCGGCTTCAACGACCGCTTTGGCGACGTGTTCGGCAACATCTATGCCTTCACCAGCGACGGCTTGACCCAGCGTCAGCTGCGCGATGAGGTCGAGGACATCCGCGCCAAGGTCTTGACCGTGCCGGATGTGGGCAAGGTCGACATTCTGGGCGCGCAGGACGAGGTCATCTATCTCGAATTCTCCACCCGCAAGATCGCAGCCTTGGGTCTCGACATCCACTCCATCATGGCTTCTCTGCAGGGGCAGAATGCGGTTGCGCCCTCCGGCGTATTCCAGGAAGGGCCCGAGCGGATCAGCGTGCGGGTGAACGGCCAGTTCACCTCCGAGGCAAGCCTGAAGGCGGTCAATCTGCGGATCAACGATCGGTTCTTTCCGCTGACCGACGTCGCAAACATCACGCGCGGCTACGTCGATCCGCCACAAACACTGTTCCGATACAACGGCCAGCCCGCGATCTCGCTCGCGATCGGCATGAAGTCCGGTGCAAATCTGCTTCACTTCGGTGAGGCACTGAAGGAGGAGATGTCGAAGATCATTGCCGACTTGCCGATCGGCGTCGGCGTGCATCTGGTCGCGGACCAGCCGGTGGTGGTGGAGCATGCGGTGTCCGGCTTCACGGAGGCCTTGTTCGAGGCGGTGATCATCGTGCTCGGCATCAGCTTTCTCAGCCTCGGCTTGCGCGCCGGCCTCGTCGTCGCGATCGCAATCCCCCTCGTGCTTGCCATCACCTTTGTCGTGATGGCCTATGCGGGGATCTCTCTGCAGCGCATTTCGCTTGGTGCCCTGATCATCGCGCTGGGCCTGCTTGTCGACGACGCCATGATCGCCGTTGAAATGATGGTAGCCCGGCTTGAGGTGGGCGATCCTCTCGAGAAGGCGGCAACCCACGTCTATACTTCGACCGCATTTCCGATGCTGACCGGCACGCTGGTCACCGTTGCCGGATTCATCCCGATCGGGCTCAATAGCAGCAATGCCGGCGAGTTCACCTTTACGCTGTTCGTTGTGATCGCGGTCTCTCTCATCGTCTCCTGGATCGTGGCGGTGCTGTTCACGCCATTGCTGGGTGTCACCATCCTGCCCGCCAAAATGAAGGGTCATCATGGCGAGAAGGGCCGCTTGGCGCAGCTCTTCGCGCGCCTGCTGCTGTTCTGCATGCATCACCGCTGGGCCACCATCGGCGTGACGGTTGCGGCCTTTCTGCTGGCGCTGTTTGGCATGAACTTCGTGCAGCAGCAGTTCTTCCCGTCATCGGATCGGGCCGAGCTGGTGATCGACTGGAACCTGCCGCAGAATGCATCGATCGCCGATTCCAATGCGCAGATGGCACGCTTCGAGACCGAACAGCTTCAGGGCAACGCGTCGGTTGATCACTGGTCGACCTACGTCGGGATCGGCTCGCCGCGCTTCGTCCTGTCCTTCGACGTGCAGACCGCAAACACCTGGTTCGGTCAGATGGTGGTCGTGACCAAGGGCGGCATCAAGGCGCGCGACCAGCTCAAGGCACAATTCGAGGACTATCTCAGGAAGACGTTCCCCGGGACCGACACCTACGTCAAGCTGCTCGAGGTCGGGCCGCCGGTGGGGCGTCCCGTGCAGTATCGCTTGAGTGGGCCCGACATCGCGAAGGTGCGAGATCTTTCGCAGAAGCTCGCTGGCATCGTACGGAGCAGCCCTGAGCTTAGCAACGTTGTGTTCGACTGGATGGAGCCGGCGCGCGTCGTCAAGGTCGACGTCCTCCAGGACAAGGCGCGACAGCTTGGTGTGACATCGGAAGACATTGCCACGACCTTGAAGTCCGTGCTCGAGGGCACGCCGATTACCCAGGTGCGCGACAGCATCTATCTCGTCAATGTCACGGGACGTGCGACCGCACCGGAACGCGCTTCCATCAGCACCTTGCGCGACTTGCAATTGACCGGGCTCGGCGGTCAATCCGTGCCGCTCGGGGCCGTGGCCAATCTGCGTTACGAGCTCGAGCAGCCGACGATCTGGCGGCGCGCGCGGATCCCCACCATCACGTTGAAGGCCGGTATCGTCGGCAGCGTGCAACCCAAGACCATCGTGGATCAGCTCGCACCGAAGGTTGCGGCATTCACCAAGGAGCTGCCGGCGGGGTATTCGGTGAACCTCGGCGGCTCCGTCGAGGAGAGCGCCAAGAGCCAGGCGCCGATCGTAGCTGTCGTTCCGCTCATGCTGTTCGTCATGGCCACGGTTTTGATGGTTCAGTTGCAGAGCTTCCATCGCTTGTTCCTGGTGTTCGCGGTTGCGCCGCTCGCCGTGATCGGCGTGGTCATGGCCCTGCTGCCGAGCGGTGCTCCTCTCGGCTTCGTCGCCATCCTCGGCGTGCTCGCCCTGATCGGCATTCTGGTCCGAAACTCGGTGATCCTGATCGTGCAGATCGAGGACCTGAAGAAGGAGGGGCGCCCGGCCTGGGAAGCCGTCGTGGAGGCGACCGAGCATCGCATGCGACCGATCCTGCTGACCGCAGCAGCCGCAAGTCTCGCGCTGATTCCGATCGCGCGCGAGATTTTCTGGGGGCCGATGGCCTACGCGATGATGGGCGGCATCATCGTCGGCACACTGCTGACGCTGTTGTTCCTGCCGGCGCTTTATGTGGCCTGGTTCCGGATCCATCCCGATCACGGCGACCAATCATCGGCGCATGAGTCCGCCGCGCCTCTGCACGACACGTCTTCGCCGGAGCGGATCTCCGCGCCCAAGCCGGTGCCGGTCCTCGAAACGCAATTCTAACAAGAGAAAGCACATGTCTCGCAAAAAACTTCTGATGCTGTCCGTCAGTGCGACCATCGCAACGATGACGCTGGCGCCAAATGCAGCATTCGCGCAATTCCCTCCGCCGCCACCCATGGCCGGGCCTCCGCCGATTGCGGCCGGCGGGCTGCCTCCGCTATCAGCCGGAGGATCTCCAGCGTTCGCGGCGCGCCCTCCGATGGGGCCAGGCGGTCCGCCACGTGCCGGCCTCGGCGGTCCAGCCCCTCGTCTCGGTGCTGAACCGGCGCCGCGCGGTGCTCTCGCGGCGGCTGGGCGCGGCGGACCGGCAGTGGCGAGTGCGGTTCGCGGCACATCGGTCACCTACAACCGCTTCGGAGGCTACGGCGGCTATGGCGGATCCCGATATGGCGAGCGCGCCGCCTATGCCGCGGGTGCCTACGCCGCAGGAGCCACTGCCGGCTACGCTTATGGCGGCTCGCGCTATGGCTATTCCTCGGACAGCGACTGCTACTACGTCTACAGGCGCTATCGGCGCGTTCTGGTTTGCGACTGATGATCGCGACTTCGGCCAGAAACGATCACATCTCTTGAACACTCTGATGGAAATCGTAAGTGCCTTGGCCTGCGCCGGCAGGCCGATGCGTTCGTCGATCTGAGGCAGCTGGAATCGACGATTGGTCGCAAAGTCAGCGAAATGCGCGCAAGCGCTGCGTCGCGGTGAGGGGACAGACAGCATGTTGCTGGACAACGCTGTCAACTTGGATACTTTGCTGCGGTTGAAAAGATAAGAGCAAGAAATGTTGGACCTCTTGAAGAGGGGGACCGAAGAGACCTTCGGCGTCATCGAGCGTGAACTGCGATGCGGCCTCTGGAGCTGGAATCTCCGCACGAACGAGATGGAGTGGTCGCGAGGGTACTATGATCTCCTCGGCATCGAGCCAGGAAAGGTAACACCATCCTTTTCGGCAATCCTCCAGGTGACACATCCCGACGACCGAGGGCCACAAGCCGAGGTCGAACGCGTCATACGAAAGGCCTCCACGATCCGGCGGAAATTTCGGATCATTCGTCGAGGAGGCAGCGTCGCGTGGATTTATTGCCAAATCATCGTCTTCGTCGATCCGGAGGGTGCTGCCGAGAAGGCGGTCGGAATCTGCACGGACATTACGGCTCGCGAGGATCAACTCAACCAGTTGCGGGTTGCCGATGAGCGCTACCGCGCACTGGTCAAGGCGACTGGCGCCGTCGTGTGGAGTGCCAAGTCGGATGGTCGAATTCACGAGGTGACGAATTGCGATGAGAGCGGCAATCTCCAGGCTGTTGCGCTGGAATCCGGCTGGCTGCAGCTCATACATCCAGATGACCGGGACAAAATCATCAGAGTTCGTGAAGAGGCCAGCCGCGCGAAGCGGAGCTACGACGTCGTGCACCGGGTTCTCCGGACTGACGGCACCTTCAAGTGGAAGCGCTCAACGGGCCAGCCGTTGCTTGATGACGCGGGCAACGTCAAGGAGTGGCTTGGAGTCAGCTTAGATCTCGAGCGTGACACGACTGTCGGAACCCACCACATCACGGGGGCGCAAATCAGAGCCGCGCGGGGGCTGTTGCGATGGTCCGTGTTGGATCTGGCGCACGCCGCCAGGGTTACGCGTGCGACGATCCGTCGTCTGGAGGAACTTGACGGCGCCTCATCGCACAAGGACCCGGCGCTTCCCTCGATCGAATCGGCGTTGTCGAAAGCTGGCGTCGAATTCCTGTTTCCTGAGGTGGGCAAACCCGGCGTACGTCCACGCTAAATTGGCGGATCGCTTCGACTATCTGAGCAAAGTTGGCTCGAATATTTTGCCACTGAAGTGCAATCCGTCAAATCTTGCGCCCAACTATCGCACTTGGGAGCCTTTCGTTACGGAATGGCAGGAGCGCTCCGCGGCAACGACCAATTTTGCCTAACAGAAGGTTAGTCGCGCGGCATTATTGTTCTGCACGTCGGGTCCAATCACTGCGTGCGGGTACTATGAAGGACATCATTCGATACCTGGGAATCGACACACGCGCTCAGATCCTTGCCGAGCGGTTGTCGCGGTTGCTCGAAGAGCGAAGCGCCGAAATCATCGGAGCGTTCTACCGGAACACCCGGCAGCCGGCGTGTTGTTGGACGACAAAGTCATCAAGACAATCCTGCTCAAGTCATCGTGGCTGGTCAACTAAGGAGCCCACCCGCGAGCTCCAATGAATTTTACAACCAACGAACTATTTGAAAGGTCGCATCATGATTTCTTCGTCAACGGCATGCCCCGACAACACGGAGCAGAACCGCCAAGCCAGGATGCAATTCATGGGCATCACCCCGCGAACCGGCGAGCTGTTGCGTGAATTCTGGACCATCGCCGAGCCAACAGTGCCAAAGATTCTGGACGGCTTCTACCGGCACGTCACGAGCGAACCTAAGCTTGCCAGCATGATCGGCAAAGACATTCCCAGGCTGAAAACGGCTCAGGGCACTCACTGGGCGCGGTTGTTCAACGGGCGGTTCGATGACGAATACCTGCACGGAGTGCGCGCCATCGGCCTGGTTCACAACAAGATCGGCTTGGAGCCGCGCTGGTACATCGGGGGATATAATTTTGTCCTGAACCAGCTCGTCTCGCTCGCGGTCCGGCGATATCGCTGGCGACCGGCCCACCTCTCAGAACTACTAACTGCGGTGAATTGCGCCGTGATGCTTGACATGGAGATCGCCATTTCCGTCTACCAGGAGGCAATGCTGGCCGAGCGGGAAGAGCGTCAGGCGAGGGTTCATGCCGCCATCCATGACTTCGACAGTCGGATGAAGGCCGTGTTGGACACCGTCGGTGGATCGGCCACTAACCTCCAAAGTGCCGCCAATACCTTGGCCGCCAGCGCTTCGCAATCGACCGAGCAGTCAACGGCCGTGGCCGCGGCATCAGAGGAGGCTTCCACGAATGTGCAGGCAGTAGCTGCGTCGACGGAGCAGCTGACCTCGTCGATTAGGGAGATCGGCCGGCAGGTTTCCGAATCGACTCGAATTGCACGGACCGCGGCTGACCAGGCCGCCCGATCCGGCGAAACCGTCCAGGGACTTGCTAAGGCGGCTCAACGCATCGGAGACGTGGTGGATTTGATCAGTACCATAGCGGGGCAGACCAACCTACTTGCCCTCAATGCGACGATTGAAGCAGCGCGCGCCGGCGAGGCGGGCCGCGGCTTTGCCGTGGTCGCCTCCGAGGTGAAGGCACTAGCGGAACAGACCGCCAAAGCAACAGGAGAAATTGGCGAGCAGATTCTTTCGATCCAGGGTGCAACGAAGGAATCGGTCGGCGCTATCCAGGAGATCGGCGGCACGATCGGATCCGTCAACGAGATTGCCACCGCCATAGCCGCGGCGGTGGAAGAGCAGGGAATGGCCACGGCCGAGATCGCCCGCAACGTCCAGCAAGCGGCACGCGGTACTCATGAAGTATCCAGCAACATTGCCGGGGTGAGCCAAGTGGCTGCTGAAACGCGGCAGACGGCCGGCGCGCTGCTGAGCGCATCCGAGCAGCTTTCCAGCCAGGCTGCATCTCTTCGCCAGGAAGTGGAGACGTTCTTTGTCGAAATCAGAGCTGCCTGAGAATCCTAGTCGGACGTCGACGAAAACATCTACAATCACGGTCAATCCAGTGAGCGATGTCGTGACCGCGAATGAGTGAGGGACAGCGTGTTCTCAAACGGTAGCGAGCAAAGGCGCACACCTGATCCGTTAAAAGACGCGATCGATGTCGAGCGAAAGTGCGAGGTTGACTGGAAACGACTGCTCCACACGGCCATTGAAAGCAGCACGCATGGCTTGTGCGTCTTTGACAGTCACGAACGATTGGTGATCGGTAACGAGCAGCATCGCGCAATGTATGCGCTAACACATGCCCAAAGCACGCCGGGTCTATCGGTGGACAGCATCCTGGAGAGCCGTTGTGCGCACGTGGCGATGGCCAGCACAGGAGCGCGGCCTGCCGACTACCTCGCTGCAATAAAGCGAAGAGAAGCGTTCCGGGCTATCTGGGAACTGGAGAATGGCTCCTTTGTCGAGCTCGATATGCACCCGATGCCCGACGGAGGCTTTGTCGAGAGACATCGTGATATCACCGAGCTTCGGCTCGCAGAAATTAGGGCTCAAGCTGCAACGCAGGAGCTGATCGAGAAGCAATATGCGCTCGACCAGGCGGTGATCGTCGCTATCACCGACGTCCGCGGTACGATAACCTACGCCAACGACAGGTTTTGCGAGATCAGCGGTTATTCTCGTGAGGAGCTACTCGGAAACAACCATCGCATCCTGAAGTCCGGGGTTCATTCACGGGAGGTCTTTCGGCAGATGTACCGCTGCCTTACCTTAGGCGAGGTGTGGCGCGGTGAGCTCTGCAACAAGGCGAAGAGCGGCGAGCTCTATTGGGTCGACACGGTCATCACGCCGCAGCTCGGTCCGGAAGGAAAACCCGTAGCCTATATGGCTATTCGGATCGATATTACAGCTCGGAAGAAGGCCGAAGCGCAAGTCTACCACGCGGCTCGGCACGATGCGTTGACCGGTCTTCCGAACCGGGCCGCCCTGCTGGATGGCCTATCGGAGCGGCTCGAGAAAGCCCCGGCGCAACAGCAAAATCTGATCGTCTACTTGCTGGATCTTGACGGGTTCAAATGCGTGAACGACACACTTGGACATGCTGCGGGGGACGCCTTGCTCAAGCAGCTGAGTAGACGTCTCAAGTCGACCATCGCAGATGGTGATCTGATCGCCCGGCTTGGAGGGGATGAGTTCGCGATCGTGCAGGTCAGCTCTCACGACGAGCGCGAACAGGCCATAAGGCTGTCTGTCGCTCTGCTCGAAATCGTGGCGAGACCGTTCTCGGTCGAAGCGCAGGACGTCTCGGTAGGAGTGAGCATAGGGATAGCGTTTGCTCCAATAGATGGCCTCACCGCTTCCGAGTTGCTTTATCGAGCGGATCTCGCCTTGTACCGCGTCAAATCCGAAGGACGGAACGGGTTTCAGTTCTTCGAGGACGAGATGCACAAGCGGGCGCAATCTCGGAATCAGCTCGTTAATGAGCTGCGTTCCTCCCTGGCTCGTGGCCAGTTCGAACTGCACTACCAGCCAATCTTTGAGGCAAGAACTTTGCGGCCGCGCGGCGCGGAGGCGCTCGTGCGGTGGCGCCATCCCTCCCAAGGCTTGCTCTATCCGGATCGTTTCATCGGAATCGCTGAGGAAGCGGGGCTGATGGAGTCGCTGGGGCAATGGGTCATACAAAAGGCATGCGCAGATGCCGTGTCCTGGCCTGAAGAGATCAAGGTCGCCGTCAATCTGTCGCCGGCGCAGTTTCGGGGTGCGACACTCTTCGATGTCATACTTTGCGTGTTGGTCGAGACGGGTCTTTCGCCGCATCGACTTGAACTGGAAGTGACGGAATCGATGCTGCTGCAGGACAGGGAAGAAAATCTTCTCCTGTTTCGACAGCTCAAGAATATCGGCGTCTCCATTGCGCTCGATGATTTCGGCATTGGGTATGCCTCGCTCGGTTCGGTTGTCTCATTCCCTTTTAGTAAGGTGAAGATAGACCGATCGTTCACGCGAGATCTGTTGCAGAAGCCGGCGAGCAAGGCGGTCGTCGCGTCCATCATGACGCTGGCCCGTGGACTTGATGTGCAGGTCACGGCGGAAGGCGTCGAAGCGAGCGAGCAGTTGGAGTACTTGCGCGATCAGGGAGTCGATCTGATTCAGGGCTACTTGCTCGGCAAGCCCGTCCCATGCAGCGAGTTGAACCTCGCCAGCGCGCCGCATTCCGGATTACGGGAAGTCACATGCATCTGAGTCAAACGAGTAGTCAGGCGCAAGGCCTGACGAACGTGAATGCTGCTCTCTCTCTGCCGCTCGAGCTGGAGGACGCCATCGCGAGCAGCGACGTTCGTCGTCGGGCGACCATGCTAAGGCGGATGGCCGATCTTTTTGTTGGATCGGGAGATTTAACCCCGCAACAGACGTCTTTATTTGACGAAGTCATGAGCCGGCTGCTCGGGGAGGTCGAATCGTCCGCCCGGGTGCAGCTTTCCGAATATCTGGCCGAATGCCCGCGCGAAGCTCGCAAGACGATCAGAAGCCTGGCCCTGGACGACGTCATCGAAGTAGCCCGACCGATATTGACGGGTTCAGAACAGCTGGAACAGCGGACCTTGGAGGAGGCGGCGGCAACGAAGAGTCAGGCGCATCTGTTGGCGATCTCAGGTCGGAAGACGATACCCGAACCGGTGACCGAGATTTTGATAGACCGTGGGGACCGGGATGTCGTGCTCTGTGTCGCGGCGAATCCCGGGGCTCGCTTTTCGGCATTCGGATTTGCCTCCCTCGTGCTGCGTTCCTCCGGGGACGAAGAACTGGCCGTGGCGGTCTGGATCAGAAGTGACGTTCCTCGGCGACAACTATTGAAGCTCTTCTCCGATGCCTCTTTGATTGTGAAGGACAGGCTCTGCAAGGAGGATCCGACGAAAGGGAAGGGGATCGAAAAGGCGATCGCTCAGGCGCTGGACCGACTTCAGGCCCGAACACGGCAACTCTCCCCTGAATTTGTGTCAGGCTCGGCGCGCGTGAGCTTACTCGAAGAGGCAGGCAGGCTGGACGAAGACGCTTTGTACGAGTTTGCGAGCTCGAAGCAGTTTTCTGAAACGGTGCTCGCTCTGGCTTCGATGTGCGATGTTCCGGCAGGCGTTGTCGAAAGAGCCTTGGTCGACGACCGATCGGAACAGATACTCGTCCTGGCGAAGGCTTCGGGATTGAATTGGGATACTACAAAGGCGCTTTTGGTCCTTAAGAGCTCTCCTCGTGAAACAAGAGACGACCTGGAGAGACTGTTCGAAACATTTTTGCGGCTCAAACCCCAAACCGCGCGCAAGGCCGTTCGATTCTACAGACTTCGCGAGCGTGCCCTTGCTCAAAATTGAGGGTGCTCAGCGAGCGCGACAACGTGAGCATTCGCCGAAGCGGCCTCCAGGAGCGGGGAACGTGGCAGTTAAGTATGGAGCTTGGAGCATACAACATGGGCACTCTTCACCTCTTACCTGCAACTCGCAAGGACAGACCCACTCTGCGTCTCCAGGATCCATGCCAAATCACGCCAGATCTTACTGACCAATTTGTATCCTTGCAGACCGCAGTGGAGGTGCAGCTTCCGTTGGCTGTTGGCAGATTTGAGAAGGCGGTCGCGGATGTTGACGCGATCGGTCATCAACTGCCGTCAGGGGAATTCAAGGATCGCTTCGACGAGGAGCGAGGCGTTCTCGCCGCACAGCTAAATCAGATCAGACAACTGAAGAGCGATCTCCAGGGCATCTGGACTTCCATGTGTCGAACCCTGAATGATTGCGACGTAAAATAGATGACAGTCTGCAGCGATCCCGAAACAGTTCAGCAATCCTGGGAGCATAGGCGGGCTAGAGATCGGGCTGGAGATCAAGTCGACTATGAGATCGCGCGTCAGCTCAACGGACCCTTGATTGCGCTGCTGCTTTACATGAACGAAATCAAACGACACAGCCGACAAATGTCTCCGGTTGTGGGGGATCCGGCTTATCTTCAACAGGTCGTTGAAAACGCTCTTCACCAGACCGAGCGGATCTGGGCGATAGTCAAGCAGGCCGCCACACGCGGTGCATCGGCCCCAGAGATCGGGCCGGAGGACGATGGGGCTGGCGCCGACAAGGAGGGAGATCGCGGGGCAGACATCATGGCCCCTTCAGGCTCTAGCCAGATGTTTCTGACGAAGCGTGAACGCGAGGTTCTGAGCCTCGTCAGCAACGGCTACTCCAACAAGCAAGGTGCCCGACAGCTGAGTATCAGTCCAAGAACGTTCGAAAGTCATCGCGCCGGACTCATCCGAAAGCTCGGCGCGCGAAACACGGCAGATCTCGTCCGACTGGCGCTCTTGCATCACGCCGTCTAGGGCGGGCAGATCGAATGTTAGCCGGTCGCCACCAACGCGTCCTGGTTTGCAACTAACAATCACGAACTCCGGACCTTATCGTTGCGTCAGCGTGTCCAATTGGCTGGGACCAACAGCGTCTGGCGAACGTGGGCTTAATCATTTCCAGCACCAGCTTGTGAATGCGCTCGCTTGACAGGATCGTTAATAAACTATACCGTATAGTTTGTTAATGAGCAGCTCGCTACGACCGAGCTCCGGACAGTGGCGATAGACTAGGAGCAGACAACGATGCCCAATACTTGCGACTACTGCCTTTCTGAACATCAACCAATTCCTATGGAGAGAACATCATGAAAAACCGACTGATTGCGAATGTCATTGGGTGTGCCTGCCTTACCCTGGCGACGGCTGCCGAAGCCCGAACGTCTTACGACGGTCCCTGGAATCTTGTCTTCGTTACGCAACGCGGAAGCTGCGATCCGACCTACAATTTCTCAGTGAGCATCAACGACGGCGTTGTGACGCACCCCAATCTGGTGAAGTTCAGCGGGCATGTCGGAAGATCGGGCGCGGTTCGAGCGTCGGTGACGGTCCACGACAAATACGCGTCGGGTTCGGGAAGGTTGACGCGAGACACCGGCCACGGGACATGGAGTGGCCACGCAGGAGGTGCGCGTTGCTCGGGATATTGGACTGCGCAACGAAACCAGTAGAACACAATCAACATTGTCATTCTTTGCAGTACGCTCGCGGTGATGGGCGTGACCGGGCTGACCAGACCTCGGTTGTCGAAAGAGTGTCCCGACGCATCTGTAGAATGATCCAGTGATTACCGTCGTTCTGGTCGGCGCTGACTGGAGCCGTTGTTGTAACGCCCCTTGTGCTGATCCTTGCAGCGGATAGCCCTCCACCGTGGCTGGGGTGACGGTCAAAGTCGTTGACCTGTTTGTCGCGGTGGAGGAGGCTCGGTGGTCGTTTCGGCGCCCATCCGCCGTACGTGTGTCTTCGCTCTGGACGTTCTGGTCAATTTGACTTAATGAGCAGTTGAACCTCGTCGCAAGGGCATGGCCAACATCGATCCGATCCGTCGCGCGGAAATCGGCCGCGAGAAGCGGGCGAGGACCCGTGCTCAACTCCTGGCCGCCGCAAATGCTCTGTTCGCGCGACAGGCGGTTGAGTCGGTCACGGTCGACGACGTGGTGCGGGAAGCCGGGGTCGCTAAGGGGACGTTCTACGTTCACTTCAAGGATCTGCCTGACCTGACGGCTGCCGTAGCTGACGAACTGGTTAAGGAGATCGACGATCTGCTGCAACCGATCCGGCTCACCATCGATGATCCGGCGCTCCGCATTGCCTACGGCTGTAGTTGCTTCCTCGATCGGGCGCTCGCCGATCCTGGTTGGGCGGGCGTGGCGGCGCGGATGGCTGCAGCTGCTACGAGTGTCGGCACGGTCGCGCGTCGGCGTCTGCTCGAAGACATCAAGCGGAACACGAAGAGCCTGCGCCAGGGCGGCGCCGTAAGCGCCGAACTCGCTCTGGAGGTCGTGGTCGGCATCATGCTGCAAATGTTCGCCGCCATTGCCGAGGGGCGCTTGTCGTCGCGCCATCGCGAGGGCGCGATCGCAGCGATTCTCCGGGCGATCGGTCTCGACGCGCGCCAGGTAAAATCCGTGCTGGCGCGCCTGCCGGTGCAAACGGACGCCGCGCGAACCGGCTTGCCAGGGAAGGCCGCGACGGCGCGGCGGCGTACCATCGGTGGCGCCGTCTAGACTTGGATCCCTCGTGCGACGCTCATGAGCCGACGATCTCGGTCGCATGTTCGCCGAGATCGACGGCGCCGTCGCGGCTGCGGATCCGTGCTGTGATCCGATCGCCCGGCTTGAGATACTGTGGCCGACGCGCCTGTCCGTTGAGGAACAGCTTCCACAGCACGCGCTCCGGTAGCACCTGGAGCAGCCGGCGCACTGGCGGCGGCGGCACCCGTAACGCGCAGCCGTTCGGCGTGCCAGTCAAGAGCACGTCGCCGGGAACAATGTTCGCGAAAGTCGACAGCTCTGAGATCGTCTCGGCGGGCTTGAACACCAGGTTGGCGGTGGTGTCGCGCTGCCGGGGCGTACCGTTGACATCAAGCTCGAGCGCGAGGTTGTCAATACGGGGAAACTCGTCGCGTTCCAGCACCGTGAGCCACGGGCCGATCGGGCAGAAGCCGCGGTAACTCTTGCCCTTGAAGAACTGGGTTTGCGGCAGCTGCACGTCGCGCGCGCTGAGATCGTTGGCGATGGTGATTGCGAAGACGTAGTCGGGCAGCGTCTCGCGCGTTACCGTGACTGCGGACGAGATCGGCCGGCGGAATACCAGCGCGAGCTCGATCTCGTAGTCCAGCAATTTCACATGTGCGGGACGTGTCACCCTCTCGCCGCTCGAGCAGATTGAGGCGTCGGCTTTGGTGAAGAACATGTTGAACAGCTTGGCGTCGGGATCCATTCCGGATTCGACCATGTGCTGGCGGTAGTTGGCGCCCTGGCAATACAGCCGGCACGGCGTCGTTATCGGTGCCAGGATCTTCACCGAAGCGATGGCGATGCGCGCGCCGCGGCTGCAGGCCGCACGCCAATCGGCCTCGCCCTGTTCGATCAGCGCTGCCGTGGTCGGATAGTCGTCCGATAGAGGAGCGATCTCCGCCCCAGTCATCACGCCCCAACGTGGGCCGTTACCTGCTTCGAAACGTACCAGATTGATCGCCACTCGTTCCTCCATTGCCCTTGTGTTGCCCGATCCCGGATCGCGATTTTGCTGTCCCAACAGCTGCTTGGCGCGCATTCCGGACCTTGCCAAAATCTCGGATTGACGATTTAGTCGTTTTGACTATCATGTTCAAAAATATTTGTCGACCCCGGTCGACGGTCAGGCGGGGAAGTCTCATGGGTGTGGAAAGCATCGCGGCACGAGCGCCGTTTCGTGAAGTTGAGGTTGTCGTTGTCGGCGCCGGCCCGGTTGGGCTGATGGTGGCGAACTTGCTCGGCATCGCCGGGGTGCAGGTCGCGGTGCTGGACGCCAATGAGGGGCTGCTCGGTCTGCCGCGGGCCATCGCCTACGATGCGGAAACGCTCCGCCTCTTCTCACAGATTGGGCTACTCAACGACATCACGCCCGGACTCATCCGGAACCCTCGTGTCCGCCACCTCGATGCGCGCGGCCGCGTGCTGATGCAGGCGGACCCTCCGGCTTACGGGCCGTACGGCCACTCCTCGCTGGGCACCTTCTACCAACCGGAATTTGAGCGAGTTCTGCTCAGGGGGTTGGCGCGCTTCGACAACGTCACGGTGCTGTTTGGGCACACCGCCACCAATCTGGTGCAGAGCCAGGACGAAGCCGTGCTGTCGATAGCAACTCGCCAGGGCGCGAGCACGTTGCGGGCGAAATTCGTCGTTGGGTGTGACGGCGGCACGAGTCGGGTCCGCGATTTGCTCGGCGTCAAGCTCATCGGCTCGACCTATTCCCAGCGCTGGTTGGTGGTTGATGCCATTGTCAAGGGCCACACGGTCAATCAGATCAGCTTCTACTGCGACCCGAGCCGTCCACGCGTGGAACTGCCGGCGATAGGCGATCGCGTGCGCTGGGAATTCATGCAGCTTCCGGGCGAGACCGAGGAGCAGTTGAAGAACGACGGGCGGGTCATGGCGTTGATCGCCGACAACACGCGCTATCGCGAGGTCCGGATCGAACGCAAGGCGGTGTACACTTTCCACGCTCGAGTCGCCGATCGCTGGCGCAACAAGCGCGGATTTCTCGCCGGCGACGCGGCGCACCTGATGCCGCCATTCGCCGGCCAAGGCATGAACGGCGGCATGAAGGACGCCGTCAATCTCGCTTGGAAGTTGGCGTCCGTGCTCAAGGGGCTCGCTGCGGAGACGATCCTCGATAGCTACGAGCTCGAACGCGCGCCGGTAGTACGCAAGATGGTCGAGGTGTCGCGCCGGCTCGGCTCGGTGATCATGCCAACCAGCCGAAGCACTGCCGCGCTGCGCGATGCAGTCTTCGTCTGCCTGAACATGTCGCGTGCCTTCCGCAACTTCATCGGCCGCGGCGGCGTGGTGCCTCCGCCGGCGGTCGGCCGCAGTGCGTTGACCGGGGCAGGGGGCGATGCCCTGGTCGGCCAGATGCTGCCACAGCCCGGCGTCAAAACGCCGGACGGCTCTTTCCCCCTCGACACGTTTCAGGCGTGCCATCAGTGGCTGGTGCTCGGCATCGGTGTCGATCCGGCGACGATGCTCTCCGCGCGCGACCTCGGCATCCTCGATGCGCTCGATGTCAGCTTTGTTTGCGTCAACGGCCGCAGCGAGAGACCGCGGACGCTCGAACTGCGGTGTGACGACCCCACTTTCGATGCCTGGGTGAAGCGCCACGCTGTGCACGCGGTGCTCGTACGCCCCGACCGTTTCATCGCCGATCGGCTCGATCCGAATGGACGCGATCTGCCGGTTCTCACCCCGTTCGCGCGGGCGCGCGGCATCACCGCGCCGCCGATCGCGGCCTGAGTTCGAGGAGGCCTACATGTCCACCAACCCGTTGCTCAAGAATGGTCCCGGCAGCATCGAACTGCCGCGCAGCGCCTCGCCCGTCGTGAAGGCGAACCAGCTTCTGTACGCGCACTTCGAGCGCCCCGATCTCGAAAAAGCGGAGCGCTACCTCATCGACTTCGGTCTCGAAGTTGCCGCGCGGACCGAGAGTGAACTGTTCATGCGTGGAACCGGGTCGGCGCCCTATATCTACCGTGCCACTCGGGGGCGCAACGCCCGCTTCCTCGGGATCGGGCTCTCGGTCCCGAAGGCCGAGGATCTCGAGACGCTGGCCGGGAAGCTCGGCAGCCGTGTCGAGGGCGCCGACGGGCCGGGAGGCGGCTCGGTCGTGCATCTGCGGGATCCGGAAGGCGTCGCGGTGCACGTTCATCACGGCTTCATCCCGAGCGAACCGTTGCCGGTCCGCCCGCAGATCCTGCACAACGCGCCCAGCCAGACTGTGCGCGTCAACGACACCCAGCGGCCGAAGCTCGAACCGCCACAGGTCACCAAGCTCGGCCATCTCGTGCTGGAGACGCCCGATTTCAATCGCAGTGTCCGCTGGTATATGGACGCGTTCGGCTTCATCCCGTCGGACGTGATGTGCCTTGCCGACGGCACGCCAGTGGGCTCGTTCACCCGCCTCGATCGCGGCAATGAGCCGAGCGATCACCACACGATCTTCGTTGCCATGGGGATGGAATCGAACGTCGACCATGTGGCGTTCGAGGTCGTGGATCTCGACGCCGTGGAGATGGGGCAGCAAGTGCTGATGGCCAAGCGCTATCGTCATGCTTGGGGCGTCGGTCGCCATCTGCTCGGTAGCCAGATCTTCGACTATTGGCGGGACCCCTGGGGCCAGAAGCACGAGCACTACGCCGACGGCGATCTGTTCGACGCGGCACAGCCGGCAGGCTATCACCTGATGGACCGAGGCGGCCTCTATCAGTGGGGGCCGGACCTGCCCGACGACTTCATCGACACCCGCATGACACCGGGACGGCTTTGGCGGGTGCTGAAGCTCGCGATCAAGGACAAGGCGCGGGTGAAGCTGCTGGTGGCGCTCAAGAACAGCATGACGAACCCGGGCCGCCATTGGCAGCGCTGAGTGCCAGCTTGCCCTTCCGCAATTTCATCACGACTACACGCGAAAGGCATCCCATGGCGGTGCGAGATCTCAGCGATATTCAGAGGATCGAGGCGGAGCCTCTTGCCTCGCGAGGCTTGCCGCGGACGACCTATGAGGTGTTCGCGGCGAGCGCGAAACGCTGGCCCGATCGGAAGGCGCTGTCGTTCTTCCTGACCGCTGACACCTATCAGCGCGCTTCGACATGGACCTATGCGGAGCTCCTGGCGGAGATCACCCGCGCCGCGAACGCGCTTCACGACTTCGGCGTCAGCGCAGATCATCCGGTCGCTTATGTGCTGCCGAACCTTCCCGAAACCCACTTCACGATCTGGGGCGGGGAGGCGGCCGGGGTGGTGCTCGCGGTCAATCCGCTGCTCGAGCCTGATCTGATCGTCGAGATCCTTCGCGCGGCCAAAGTGCGGGTACTGGTAACGCTCGCGCCGTTTCCGGGCGCCGAGCTATGGAGCAAGCTTGCGCCGCACCTTTCGTCGCTCTCCGAGCTACGTGTGGTCGCGTTGGTCGACGCCATGACTTATCTTGGGGGCGCCGGGGGGACGGCGGTCGAGGTCGCAGCGGCGAGCGTGCCTGACGCCAAATTCGAAATCGTAGATTTCCGCGCGGCGATGCAGGGCCAGCCCGCCGATCACCTGGTCGCGCCGCGGACGATCACGGAACATTCCGTCTCGTCCTACTTCTGCACCGGTGGCACGACAGGCGCGCCGAAGATCGCGGTGCGCACACACGGCAACGAGATCTTCGATGCCTGGGCCGCGGCGCAAGTGTTCGGAGAGCGCGAGGAGCCGCGGACCTATTTATGCGGCCTGCCGCTGTTTCACGTCAACGCGCAGCTCGCCACCGGCCTATTGCCGTGGATGCACGGCCACCACGTACTGCTCGCGACTCCGGAAGGCTACCGCGGCAAGAACCTGATCGCGCGCTTCTGGGAGATAGCGGCGCACTATCACATTGCAACATTCTCCGGTGTGCCGACGATCTATGCCGCCTTGCTCGAGGCGCCGATCGGGGACAACGACATCTCCAGCCTCGAATACGCGATCTGCGGCGCGGCGCCGATGCCGGCCAGGCTGATCGAGGCGTTCGAAGCCGAGACGGGCCTCAAGATCGTCGAGGGTTATGGGCTGACCGAGGGCACTTGCGTCTCCTCTCTCAATCCGCCGGAGGGCAAACGCCACGCCGGGTCGATCGGCTTGCGCCTGCCACACCAGCAGATGCGTGTTGTCATCCTCAATGATGCCGGGCGCTTCCTGAGAATGGCTGATGTCGACGAGGTCGGAACGATCGCCATTGCCGGGCCCAACGTGTTCGCGGGTTATCTCGATCCGCGACACAGCAAGGATCTTTGGATCGACATCGAGGGATCACGTTGGCTCAACACCGGCGATCTCGGGCGACAGGATGGCCTGGGCTATTTCTGGCTGGCCGGCCGGCGCAAGGAGCTGATCATCAGGGGCGGGCACAACATCGATCCGAAGCTGATCGAAGATGCCCTCCACAAGCATCCTGCCGTGGCCATGGCGGCAGCGGTTGGCAGCCCCGATGTCTACGCTGGCGAGGTCCCGGTCGCCTATGTCCAGCCGAAGCCCGGTATTGCCGTTAGCGATCACGAACTGATGAACTTCGCTGAGACCCATATTCCCGAGCGGGCAGCAATCCCCAAACATGTGAGGATCATGCCGTCGCTGCCGCTGACGGGGATCGGCAAGATCTTCAAGCCGGCCCTGCAGCAACGCGAGATCGAGGGGGTGGTGCGGGCCCAGGCAGCAAACGCGGGCGCGATCGTCGACGAGCTTTGGTTCGAACGAGATCCTCGCTTCGGACAGGTCGTTCGAGTTCGTGCCAGCGCGGGTGCAGCGCCCCTGCGGGCGGCGCTGGAGCGTTATGCGTTCAGATCCGATGTGCTGGATTGAGCGCGTGGTCCGAAATTATCGCGAACTGATCGGACGGTTGTGGCATCCAGGAACTTGGAGACGAGCGGCAAGATGGTAACGAATACGATAGGTAGCTCCCTGATGTGTGTCGGGCCGGGTGGTGGCTTCGAGGTCCGACAGCTTCCCCGGCGAAAGCCGGCGACCGGCGAGATCGAGGTCGCCGTCGCGGCGGCGTCGGTCAATCCCATCGATGTGCGGCGCGCGAAAGGATATGGCCGGCGGCTGTTGTCACTCATGGGAGCCGGCAGGTTTCCGATGGTGCTCGGTAATGATGTCGCAGGCACCGTGACCGCCGTCGGCAACAATGCCGGGGCGTTCAAGGTTGGTGATCGCGTCTATGGCGTGAAGCCGCCATCGGTCGAGGGGACCCATGCCAGCCACGTGCTGGTCAAGGCTGGGCATGTGCTGCCCGCGCCCGCGGGGCGGGATCTTCAGGCTCTCGCGGCTGTCCCCTACAGTTTCGTGACGATGTGGCTTGCGGTGCGCGGTTCGGGGTTGACACGGCAGAATGCCGGTGGAAAGCGCGTGCTCGTCCACGGCGCGGCTGGTGGCCTCGGGATACTCGCGCTGCAGATGCTGTCCAGATGGGGCGCGCAACCGACGGCGATCGCGCGTCCGCCGGATTTCGCGGCCTGCCGGCAGGCGGGGGCGGCTGAAGTGCTCGACGGCAGCATCAAGCCATTCGCGTCGCTGTCGCGGGCGTTCGATGCGACGCTCAATTTCGCTGCCTGGGAGGACGATCTTGCATTGCTCGGTTGCCTTCGCCGCGACGCGCTCGGCCATGCCACCACGGTGCACCCGTTGCTCGCGAATTTCGACGAACTCGGCTGGCTGCGTGGCGCCCTGAAGACGTTCTCCGACAAGCGGCGTCACCGGGCGGCCTTGCCGGAGGGTACGCAAAACTACGCCTGGACCGTCTTTCGGCCCGACGCCTCCGCGCTGCAGGAGTTGCGCCAGTCGGTCGAGCAGCAATGTGATGGTCTTACCATTGGCCTGCGAACGCCGCTGGCCGGTGCGGCCCAGGCCTTTGATCATGTCAGGAACCGGCAGCGCGGGCGTGCGCTGATCCTGCCCGAGTAACGTGTTAGCAGAATCGAGTGGGCGGATTGGCAAGCGCGTGTCGGCTATGGCTTTTCCACCTACTTTCCGGTCACGGGCCTTGCGATCTCAAACTGGGGTCGGGATAGAAACTAGCTCGTGAATGTTTTTTACCGAACCGGCTTGCCACTTTCCGCCGTTGCTGATTCAAAGCTCTACGTTGTTCGCCAATCGTTATAGGGCCAGCTTCATGCGCGGTAGCACCGTCAACCATATCGACGAAGTCCGAAAGTCAATGTTCTCGCGCGCGCCCGACAGGCCCGATGCACGCATCATCATGCGCCGCGCGGACGCTGTCGAAGTGCGAAGGGCGAAGCAACGTTTGCGTACGGCAGCTTGGCGAAAAAGCAACGATGAGAACGGGCGTCCGACTGCTGAGCAGATCGGCAAGGCTCTACTTGTGTCTATTTGCATGAGCCCCGATTTCAAGAAGTTGATGCAGGAGGAGCTTTCGTTGATTCGGGTCGCCCTCAACAGTCTTGTTGACAGGGGTTTCAGGTCGAAGGAGATCGAGGACGTCATGCGGCGCATTCGTGCTAGGCATGTTGATCGCGATATGGATGAGATCCTCAGTGATCGAAGGCCTTGACCTTTTTCGATCGCTCGAAGCCCGTGACGAGGCGATGGTGTCAATCAGCGCTTTGTGCAAATCGAGAAAAGACCCGAGCCTGCCGCGAACGGCAGAAGCAGTGATTTCTCGCTCTCAATCGAAACCGGCGAGTGGCGGCAAACCCCGAGCTCTGCGATTCAGGTCTGCACTGGCTTCGTAGCGGCAGCGGCTTCCCAGCCCGGCTCGACCGGAACCATGTACCAGGTGGTCAGGACGACCTTTGAAAACAGCCAACGACCATTCTCTCTGACATATTCATCGTCAAAGCGCCCGCCGACCATGATGCTCTTGCCGTTAAGGACAGGCCGCCCGTCAAGATGGCTATAGCCTCTGCCGCGGTCGCCGTCGATTTCGACGACATGCGCGTGGATGAACTGGCGCGCCCACTTGATCGGAAAATTGATGAAGAAGGATCGTATCGCCTCTCGGCCGGTGACGGATGGTCGGCCGGCATAGGAAACGGTAGCATTTTCGGAGAAAAGATCTGCCAGTTCAGCTACCCGGTCTTGGTTGACGTATTCGTGATAGGTGCAGCGGAGCGTGCGGATCGCCTCGCGATCGTCATGTTCGGCAAGCCGAATCTCCAAGGCCTGAATCCTTGCTCGCAAGTCCGCATCCGTGTCTGGATTGCTCATGGTCCATCCGTTGTCGTAATGATGTTGTCTGGCTCGTGGTGCCGGTGATCGCCGATGATATCGCGGAGCCGCTCCTCGACACGGAGCCGTACCGCCGGATGCGGAAGGATGTAGAAATCGTCGTCGCAAATGGCTTGCATTGTTATCCTGGCAACGTCTGCGGCGCTGACAGCGGAGGCCTGCATCCCTGCTCTGACGCGCCGATCGAACGGCGCACTGTTTGGGTTTGCTGAGGCCAGATGCGCGGGCCGATGCCTGTCAGAGTCGGCGATGGCCGTCTTGACTAGGGATGGGCACAAGACGTTGACCTTCAGCTTCGAACCGGCATTCTCGAGGTCCTTCAAGAGGACCTCGGATAAAGCGACGACCGCGTGCTTGCTTGCGCAATACACTCCCGACCCCGCTACAGCGGTCAACCCCGCGCCCGAGGACGTATTGACGATGTGCCCGTCCTGACCCGCCGCCATCATCCGCGGTAGGAAGCTTTGAATACCATAGGCAACTCCCAGCAGATTGACGCCAAGCACCCATTTCCAGTCTTCGGGAGTTGCGGACCAGACCGGGCCCAACGCTGCGACGCCTGCATTGTTGAAGAGCAGGTGAACGTTTCCGAACTCTCCAAATGCGAAGTTGGCGAGATCCTGAACGGCTTCGACGCTCGAGACGTCACACTGCCTCGTGCGCACGGCAACGTTGCTTGGAATCAGGTCTTGCGTGGCCGAAAGCCCGTCGACATCGACGTCGGCGAGAATCAGTTTCATTCCGCGTTCGGCACAGGCGACCGCCAATTCGCGGCCAATGCCGCTCCCGGCGCCCGTGACGACGGCGATCCTTTCCTCGAACTGCTTCATGCCGCAGTGATCCCGCCGTCCACGGTGAAGACCGATCCGGTGATGTAACTTGCGGCCGGGGATGCCAGCAGCAGGCTAACGCCGGCAATCTCGCGCGGCATCGCAATCCGCTTCATGGGAACCATGGCTTCGAGAGGTTTTGTTGCCGTCTCGTCCAGCAGCCGGCCGCCGCCGAGTGCCGTCCGGAAGAAGCCGGGGGCGATCGCGTTGACCTGAATGTCGAACGGAGCCAGCTCGAGAGCCGCCTGCCTGACGAGATTCACGACCGCCGCTTTCGAAGCCGCATAGGAATACCCCGTGGCCCAAGCTCCGCGCAGTCCCCCCACGGACGCGGTGACCACGATCCGGCCCCGGCGCTGCGCCTTCATGTGCCGGGCCGCAGCCTGCATCGTCGTGAATACGCCGGTCTGGTTGGTGGCGAGAACCTCGTTCCATGCGGCAAGATCGATGTTTTCGATGTGGCCCTTTGGCGAGACAATTCCCGGCCCTGCGCTGATTCCGGCATTGGCGAACACGACGTCGAGCTTGCCTTTGCGCGCGACGACGTCGTCTATGAGCCGGCGGATGGCTTCTGGATCGGCAACATCGACCGCTGCGATCTCTGTCCGGGGAAGGACCTCCTCGCCAACCCGCTTCAACTCCTTCTCGTTCCGGTCCACCAGCACGACGTCGGCACCGTTGGCTGCCATCGTCTCGGCAATGGCCAGACCGAGTCCGCTGGCGGCGCCGGTCACGATGGTGACCAGGCCTTTAACGGCGAAAAGGTGCTCGGCAGTCAGTGACATGGAGTTCGTCCTTCGTATGCGGATTTCAGATGCGTCATCTCGATTGTCCCGGACAGAGTTTTGCCATCCAGTACCTGCAACTCGTCGCGCCGTTCAGTTTGGCGGCGCGACTTGTCGCTTCCTGAACTCGTCATCGGCGAGCTCCTTCTTCGACAGCTTGCCGACGGGGGTCTTGGGCAACATCTCGCGAACTTCAAGCTCGGAGATCATCTCGTGCTTGCCGAGGAGAGGTTTGAGAAAAGCCTTCATCTCGTCGAGAGAGATGGGCGATGCGTCCGGCTTCAGTGCGACGAAGGCCTTGGGCGACTGGCCTCGGTACGGGTCGGGTATCCCGATCACCCAGACTTCCTTGATCGCCGGATGCTGGTAGATCGCTTCCTCGATGTTGCGCGGATAGACATTGTAGCCGCCGCACAGAAGCATGTCCTTCAACCGGTCCACGATGAAGACGTAACCGTCCTCATCCATGTAGGCGATGTCCCCGGTGCGAAAGAAGCCGTCCTTCGTGTATGCCTCGGCCGTTGCCGTCTCGCTCTTCCAATAGCCCAGCATGACGTTCGGGCCGGAGATGCAGAGTTCACCGCGTGAGCCGAGTGGGACGGTCGTGTCCGGCGCGTCCGGATCGATGATTCTCAGTTCAATTCCAGGAAGCGGAATTCCGCAAGATCCTGGCTTCGGGACACGGCCGACGGGATTGAACGTGCCGGCCGGGGACGTTTCCGTCATGCCCCAGCCTTCCGAAAGCAGGCAGCCATATCGCTCGCGAAAGGCGGTGATCAATTCGACCGGAAGGGGGGCGCCGCCGGAAGCGCAATATTTGATCGAACCGAGATCGGGGGCCGGTGCACCTGCCTGCGTGAGCATCGCCTGAAACATCGTAGGTACGCCCATGAAGATCGTTACCCGTTTGGCAGCGATCTCCTTGAGCACCGGTTCGAGATCGAACCGCAGGTGGAGAATGAGTTCGCAACCAATGCTGAGACAGAACAGCATATTCCCGGTCAGCGCATAGATGTGGAATAGCGGAAGCACGATGAGGGTTCGCTCGTGCCCCTCAGTGAACAGCCGAGCGGCCCCTTGGGTCGGCATCAGATATTGCTGACAGGCGACCGTCAGGTTTGCATGCGTCAGCATCGCTCCTTTCGGGAGTCCGGTCGTGCCCCCCGTATACTGAAGAACGGCAATCGACTTGGTTGGATCGCCAATCTCGTGGTGAGCGTGCTTCCCGTCGTTTGCGATCAATGTCGCGAACGAAATGTGACGATCGTCTTCCTTAAACGGCACGACTTGCTTCGCCTGCTTCATATCGGCCCGCACCAGGGCTGGAGCCCGCGACATTTCAGCGAGCGAGCCAATAACCAGAGCCTTCAGCCGGGTGCGATGAAGGAGGCGTTCCATTTGCGGATAGAGCGATCGGAGATCGAGCGTGATGATGAAATCCGTCTCGCTATCCTCGACCTTGTGTGCAACCACTTGCTCGGCGTCGAGCGGGGAATAATTGACGACGATAGCCCCAACCTTGAGAACGGCAAAAAAGGCGATCACCATGTGCGGCGTGTTCGGCAGATAGAGGCCGACGTGCATCCCGGGACGAACGCCGATGTGCTCGAGTCCCGTGGCGGCGCGTGCTACCAGGTCTCCCAGTTCGCGATAGGTGAGTTGGCGGTCCATGAAGCTGATCGCCGGCCGATCGGGCCATCTTGCAACGGCCTCATCGAGGATGTGCTGGACCGGGGTCGCTGCAATCGACGCATCCCAACGAATTCCATCCGGATAAGATTTTATCCAGGGATAGTCTGGCATGCCCCGGCTCCTCCTGTCACTTGGTGGCATGTGCACCCGGTTTGACACGGGCGCTCCACTCTCTGGGCCATGTCAAACGCAGTTCATGAACGACTTTGTCGCAATCGCGACAATCAGCCGACAAAATTCCCGTAAGCGTCCCCCGCAAGGTGAGCGGCCGGCTGCAACAGATCGGTCGCCGAACGGGGAAGCGGGGCGCCTATCATGTCAACCGAGACAACGAATGTTCTGGTCGCGGCTCCAGGTGGCGAGCGAGACGGGATCGTAAGGCTATTTTCCAAGATCGGCTGGCGGCTACTGCCGTTCCTGATGCTGTGCTACGTCGTCGCCTTCCTGGACCGCATCAATATCGGCTTCGCGCAGCTCCAGATGAAGCAAACGCTGCCGTTCAGTGACGCTACCTATGGCCTCGGCGCCGGCATCTTCTTCGTCGGCTACATGATTTTCGAGGTCCCCAGCAATCTCCTGCTGGAGCGGATCGGCGTCCGCAAAACGATGCTGCGGATCATGTTTGCCTGGGGCATCGTGGCCGCGGCGATGGCGTTCGTCCAGACGCCCCTTCAATTCTACGTCGCGCGATTCCTGCTCGGCATCTTCGAGGCTGGATTCCTCCCCGGCGTCATTCTCTACCTGACGTATTGGTATCCCTCTGCGAAGCGGGGCCAGGTGATGGCAACGTTCATGTCCGCGACGGCGATTGCGCCGCTTCTGGCCGGCCCCCTCTGCGGAGCGACGTTAAAGTATCTCGACGGCTTCGAAGGGCTCCATGGTTGGCAATGGCTGTTCATTTCGCAGGGAGTGCCCGCATCCCTTCTGGGCATCGCCGCCTATTTCTACCTCCACGATAGACCTGAGGATGCGTTCTGGCTGACGGCGGAAGAGAAGTCCGCGCTGCGGATTCAACACGAGCAGGATCATCCAGACGTCGAGACCTCCTCGCATGGCGGATTCTGGCAGATGGCGAGGGATCCCAAGATCTATGGTTTGATCCTGGTCGACATTTTTCTGCTTGGCGCAACCTACACGATGGTGTTCTCGATTCCGTCGATGATCAAGAGCTGGGGCATATCGGATCTGTTTCATGTTGGGTTGCTGTCGACCTTGCCTCACCTCGCCGGCGTGATCGGCACGGTCCTGATCGGTCGGCATTCCGACCGGCATCGCGAACGACGGTGGCACTATGCGTCATGCGTTGCGGTGGCCGCCCTCGGGCTGCTGTTCATGCTCCTTGCGCAAGGCAACATCGTGTTTGCCGTGCTCGGCCTTACCATCGCCGGTGTCGGATTCGTCTCCGCCGCTCCGCTGTTCGTCACGACCTGTACCGAGTATCTGTCGAAGGCGAGCATTGCCGGCGGCGTCGCGTTTATCGCAGGTCTGGCTAATCTTGGACCGGTGGCGGCCCCACCGGTCACCGGCTTCATCACCGCGAGCACCGGCAGTCCGGTCTACAGCATGGTTCTGGTCATGATCCTTTACCTGCTGTCAGGCGCTACTTTGCTTCTCACCCTGCGCAGCGCTTCGCCACGCGGCCGGTGAATGGGTCCACGGCAGGACGGCCGGACAAGGAAAGGGCAACTTGATGATCATCGTCGTTGGATCCGTGGACGGGCGAAACGAAAGCTTCGATCGCCTCGTGAAGATCAGTCTTGAGCACGTGCACCGGTCTCGCGGGGAGGACGGCTGTATTGAGCACGTCGTACAGATCGATTGCGAAGATCCCCTCCGGTTGCGGTTTTTCGAGCGTTGGCGCGACGCGGCTGCTCTCAAGACGCATTTTGCACGATCCGAGTCCCGGGCGTTTGCGCAAGAAGTCGCCAAGCTGTGCACGAAGCCGCCGGTCATGGAAATCTATGAAGCCGAGGCAAAATCGTTCTAGAGCGTTTTCCAGCGAAGTGGAAATTGGTTCGCCACGAGAAAACGCGTCAGAGAGAGAACCTAGAGCTTGTTCCGATTCCACCGGAGCGGAAAGGGACCTAGGGGGTGTCGGTTTGCCCATCGCGTCCTTGAAGTGGATAGCTGAGACGGAAGGGGCCTGTTCTATCGAACGGCTTGAATTCTCCCTCTCGAAGCGCAAGCCGGTCCGCAATCGCCCACAGCACGGAGGGGTTGACCCCCAGGCCGATATGGCTGCCCAGCAGGATTTCGATGTTCTCCGATTGATGATTGGGTATCAGCGCGGAGCTTTTCCAGTTCACGATCCCATCGCTCTTGCTGTAGATCGCGGTCGTCGGAACGGGGAGATCGCCGGCAAGGGCCTCCAGATCGGACGGGGTGGCCGTTGCGGCTGACTCGCCCGCGACCTGCTTGTAGATCTCGCTCAGATTGGTCGAGCCGCCCCTTGCCCTCGCAAACGGACTGCCCAGCGTGATGACGCAGCGCACATCGTCGGGGTTTGCCAGCGCCGCGAGGCGTGCGTAGACGCCGCCAAGGCTCCATCCGATGACGCTTACTTTGCGATTGGTTGCTCGCCTGATCTCGGCGATCTGGAGTTGCACGGCCGAGACCATTTTCCCGACGCCACCCGTGTTGCGTCCGAGCCTCCAGGGATGCACATTGTAGCCCAGCGTCGCGAGGTAACGGCGAAGGGGCAGGGTCGAGAGGTCACCGGCCAGGAAACCAGGTATGACAAGCACCGGGTGGCCGTCGCCGCGCGGTGCTTGGAGCAACGCTGGCATCGTCATGAGCGTGGCCGTGAGTTCGGCGACCGCTCGGACCTCGGAGACAAGGAGGAAGAGTGGCGGCCTGCTGCCGCTAACTCCGCGGTCGGGATTGGTCGCACCGGTCGTCATGCCGTCTCCCTGACGCCAACACAGGCAGGCGCGCGGCCCGAGACGGGCGGCCCGTGAGCCACAGCGCCGGTATCGTCATGAGGTGTCTGCCGTCCGATCGTCTTTCGCTAGAGTGACATCTCGATCACGAATGTCGCGAAAGCGACAATTGCTTCTCTCTTTTTGCTCATGGGCTACGAATGAACAAGGCGGACCTGAAGGCTGTGCTGCGGAAGAACAAATGGTTCGCCGGCCTTCCGCCGTCTCTGGCCGACAGCATTCTGCACCTCGGCCGCGTTCGAACCGTCGAGGGTTCCCTGATCTATTCGGCAACGGATTGCCGGGACGGACTACTTGCTCTCGTGTCAGGACAGGTGCGTTTGACCAGCTTTTCCCGATCCGGAAATCCCTCCTTTCTTCTGATCACATCGCCTGGTTCTTGGATCGGCGTGACGTCTGCCCTTGACGGGCGTCCCTATGGCTACGACGCGTTCGCCATAGGCAAGACGGTTCTCTTCCACTTGAGCCAGGAGCGTTTTGAGGCGCTCGTCGGCGAGAGTAACGATAACTATTCGGCCTTCGTGCGTATGGTCTGCGATCACCTGCGCGTTTCGATTCAAAACCTGATCATTGTTCGCAATCGCCGCCCGCTTTGCCGGCTCGCGCAGGAGTTGTCGAGACTTGCCGAGCGCCACGGCCGCCAAACCAAGAAGGGATTGGTCATCGATCTGCGCTTGTCCCAGGAGGATCTGGCCGTGATGATCGGCGTCGGCCGCCAAACGATCAACCGCCTGCTCAAGAGTCTCGAGCAGGATGGAATTGCGACGGCAAAGTACACGTCTATAACAATTCACAAACTGGAGACTATTGAGCGTCTCAGCTTGAATGAGGCGGTAGACGGTTAAGCACGGATCAACCTTCAAAGGACAATGCGCTTCCCGGCGTTGAGCCCCGGTGCGCCCACCACCGCGAAAGCGTTGTTCTTCAATAGCTTCCGGAAATGTGGCCGAGTCCCAAACGGCTCTCGTGCGACTACGACGGCAATCCGCGTGGCCTTCGTTTCTTTGGCTGACCGGACCGATGTAGACCCCGCACTTCCTGCTGTTGAAAAAGCTCCCCGCAGACGTCACGCAACCATTGGCTTGCCCGGTCGTGATGGAAGCGGGCATGCCAATATTGCTTCACGGTAAAACCGGCGATTGGCAGGGGGCAATTGAGCACACGCAGTCCGTAATAATGAGCCAGCGTTTCGCCGATGTGCCTTGGAAGAGTGGCGATCAGGTCAGTCGTCCCGACGATTGCGGGTAATCCCAAAAAGCCCGGTAGCTCAAGTGCGATGTCAAGCACCATCCGCTGCTCCTGGAGCGCGTCCGCGAGCAATTGATGTCCGGTACCGGAGCGAATGAGGACGTGCGCCTCCCGCCTGAAATCCTTTGCGTTGATGCGGTCGCGGATCCGGGCATGGTTTGCGTTCGCCAGGCAGACCCAATCCTGCGGAAACAGCGCCTGCTGGAAGTGTCCCGCGTCGAGATCGGAGATGTAGCCGAGCGCCAGATCGGCCTCGCCAGACTGCAGCATTCGCGGAGTATCGCCGCCGATCTGTGCCGCCTGAATGCGGATGCCCGGAGCAACACGACGAACGTGGGCGAGGATGGCCGGTAGGAGCGTGATGTGGCTCGCGTCCGTCATGCAAATAGTGAAGCGGCGCTTGGCAGTCGCCGGATCAAACTCGGAGCGAAGCTCCGCCAGACGACGCAGCATCTCCAACGCTTGTCTGGCCGCGCCGATGAGAGCCTCGGCGCGCGGCGTCGGCAGCATTCCCTGTGCTGAGCGGATGAAGAGTGGATCGTCCAGTTCCTTTCGCAGGCGTGCCAGCCAGATCGAAATGGTCGGCTGACTCTGGCCGAGCTTCTCGGCCGCCTTGGTGACGCTGCCCGTGGTGAACAATGCGTCGAAGAGCCTGAGCAGGCGCGGCTCCAGCAGTTTCGTCTCGGTGTGGTCTTGGGCGTTCATTGCAAATCACAATAACGGCTATAAGGTTCATAGCATATCGTAATGTCGAGCAGCCTGCTACCACGCGACCAACGCCGGGAAAGGCGCTGGGAGAAGCGTTCGGATGAGGATCTGCTTTATCGGAGCGGGGGCCTTAGGCTCGACCATCGGCGGCACGCTGGCGCGCGGGGGAGCCCAGGTCTGGCTGATTGATCCGTTCCAGGCCCATGTTGACGCAATCAACGCCGCCGGGCTTCGCATGCTCGAAGGTAGCGCCGAAACTGTCGTGAAGGTCACCGCCTGCACGTCCGCGGCCCAAGTCGGCGTCGAGGCTGACCTCGTCATCGTCCTCGTCAAATCCTACCACACGCGTGAGGCCATCCGGGCGGCAGCGCCGATCATCGGATCGCATACGGTCGTGATGTCGCTTCAAAATGGTCTTGGCCATGAGGACATCCTGTCGGAGGAAGTTGGTCGTGACCGCGTCATGGCGGGCAAGACCTACGTCGGCGGCGTGCTTCTTGGCCCCGGTCATGTTCGCTCCGGGGTCGTCGGCAAGGAAACCATCATCGGCGAGCTCGATGGACGCTTAACGGAACGCGCCCAGCGCATCTCCGAGACTTTCAACCGCGCCGGGATCCTCACGCTGCTCAGCGACAACATCCTAGGTACGATGTGGGACAAGCTCTTTATCAACGTTGCCGGTGGCGGCGTTACCGCCATTACCGGCCTGACTTATGGTGGCCTCTATTCGCTCCCCATCCTGGAGGAGTGCGCGCTGGCCGCGATTTCAGAGGGCATCGCCGTCGCGAGAGCTGCCGGCGTGAAGATCTCGATTGCCGATCCGCGCCGTGCATGGACGATGGCGTCCGCTGGACTCCCTCCCGAATTCAAGACGTCGATGTTGCAGAGCTTGCAGTCCGGCAGCCTGACAGAGGTCGATTACATCCACGGCTCCGTCGTGCGTTGGGGCGCCAAGCTCAGCGTGCCGACCCCCGTCAACTCGACCCTCGTCGCGCTGGTCAAAGGGCTCGAATACGCCCGCAGCGACTATCCGGGAAAGGCCTGAGGCGATGTCGTTGCCCCGCGCCTATGTCGAACACGTCGCGATCCGTGTGCCGGACGTTGATCGTCACGTCGACTTCTTTCGTGAGGTGCTCGGTCTTGCCATTCGCGACGAGCAACCTGCCGATGGCCCGCGGCCGCGCCAGGTGTGGGTGCTCGGAAGCGTGCAACTCATCGAGGACCCGAACTTCGTCGGACCGGAGGGGCGTCTCGCCCATCTCGGCATCATGGTCGACGATTACGAAGGCGTGCTCGCCCGAGCCGCCGCCTGGGGCGCCAAGGCGCTGCCTGCGGGGCCGAACTGGCTCGAGCTGCCGGGCGGGCTGAACGTCGAAATCTTGCAAGCGAGCGCAGGCGCCGTGGAAGCGGCGCTGGCGATCAATCCACGGGCCTAAGGACGACGCGACATGATCGACGAGCGCTACTGGGACGATGCCAAGGTCGGTGACGAATGCGTCACCCCCGCAGTGACGGTCACCGAAGCGATGGTGAATGCCTATGCCGAACTGACGGGTGATTTTACGCCGGTCCACGTCGACGAGGAATACGCCAGGACCACTCCCTTCGGCACGCGTGTCGCGCACGGGTTGTTTGGTCTGTCGTTGGCCGACGGCTTGAAGACCCGTGCCGACTACCGCTTCCTTCCGGGAATGTCGCTGGGCTGGACCTGGGATTTCAAGTTGCCGATCAAGCTCGGCGACACCGTGCATGTGAAGTTTCGTGTCGGCTCGATGCGCTCCACGAAACGGGAAGGGTGGGGCATCGTGGTGCTGCCCTCGGAGCTGATCAATCAACGCGGTGAAGTGGTGCAGCTCGGTGAGCACCGGCTGATGATTCCAATGCGCCCAAAGAGCAGTGCCGCAGGAGAGCACGCATGACCGCGCAGGATCTGCCGCTCAACGGCGTTCGCGTCATCGACTACAGCCATTTCCTGGCAGGCCCGTTCATGGGCCGCTGCCTCGCGGCGATGGGCGCGGACGTCATCAAGGTGGAGCGTCCGAAGCAAGGCGATGCGGGCCGCGCCCACGGCTATTTCAAGGACGGCCAATCCGGCTATTTCCTGCAGCAGAACATGGGCAAGCTGGGCCTGTGCATCGATCTGCGCGACGAACGTGGTCTCGACATGATGATGAAGCTGGTCGACACGGCCGATGTCTTCATCGAGAACTATCGCCCCGGCGCACTCGAGCGACTCGGGCTCGGTTACAAGGCGCTGTCGGCGCGCAATCCCAAACTGATCTACTGTTCGGTCTCTGCCTATGGCCACACCGGTCCCTATGCTGACCGTCCGGGTTTTGGCCTGATCGCAGAGGCGATGTCGGGCGCCTTGGCACAGTTGGGCACTCCCGGCGAAGCGCCGCCGCTGCTGCGCATGCCACTGGCCGACATGTATACCGGCATTCATGGCGTTGCGGCCATCAATGCGGCTCTCGTTGGCCGCGGATCGTCCGGGCGCGGTCAGCACATCGATCTGGCGCTGTACGACTGCATGGTCTCGATGCACGACTATGCGGTTCAGCGTTACTTCCTCTCCGGCGGTGCCGACCTGCCGAAGCAGACCGGCAGCGGACAGCCGGACTCGACCGTTTACGGGGTTTTTCCAGCCAAGGACGGCAATCTTGTCATCGCTGCGCAAGTCGATGATGCGTGGCGGCGATTGGCGACGCTGATTGGGGGAAGCAGCTTGTCATCCGACGAACGCTTCACCACGCCTGCGGCGCGGAACGCCCATTATGCCGAAGCCATGGAGATCGTGCGCAACTGGACGCTGTCGCAGCCGTCCCGGAATGCTTGTCTTGCCGCGCTCGATGAAGCAGGTGTGCCGTCCGCTCCCGTGCAAACCATCGAAGAGGTCGTGAAGGATCCGCAGATCCATGCGCGCGGCATGCTGGTCGAGCAGGAGCATCCTGTGCTCGGCAAAGTGACGTTGCCGAACCTGCCTTTCCGCTTCTCCAACTGCGACACCACGGTGCGTACTCCGGCGCCACTGCTCGGCCAGGACAATCGCCGCATTGCAGAGTCGCTGGGACTGTCTGCTGAGGCCGTCGATGCGATGGTGCGAGACGGCGTGCTGTACAACGAAGCCGCAGTGCAGGAGTAAGCCATGAGCGATCGTTATGCGGTGATTGGCAATCCGATCGGCTTCAGCAAATCACCGCTCATCCATGGCACTTTCGCCAAGATGACGGGACAGGACCTTGTCTATGAGGCGATCGAGGGACCACTCCATGGTTTCAACGAACGGGTTGATCAATTCCGGACAGAGGGCGCCAAGGGGCTGAACATCACCGCCCCGTTCAAGCTCGATGCCTTCGCCTACGCAAACGAGCTTTCCGAGAGCGCCGACCGGGCAGGCGCCGCTAACTGCCTGAAGTTCGACGGCGATCGGATCATTGCCGAGAATTTCGACGGGATTGGCCTCGTGCGTGACATCACTGTTAATCTCGGCGTGAAAATGGCGGGCCGGCGCGTTCTGATGCTCGGGGCTGGCGGGGCTGCACGTGGCGCGCTGCTGCCGTTCCTGCGCCAGGAGCCTTCCGAGCTGGTTCTCGTCAATCGAACGCTGTCGAAGGCGGTCGCATTGGCGGAAGAGTTTGCCGGCTGCGGCCCCCTGATCGTCAGCGGCTACGCCGAGCTGGCCGATCTTGCCGAAGGCTATGACGTCGTCGTCAACGCGACGTCGGCCAGCCTGCGCGGTGAGAGGCCGCCGCTTCCGGGCAATGTCTTCCGTGGTGCGGAGCTGGCGTACGAACTCGCCTACGGCAAAGGGCTGACCCCCTTTCTGCGAGCGGCCCGCGCCGAAGGCGCGGCCAAGCTTGCCGATGGCGTCGGCATGCTGGTCGAGCAGGCGGCCGAAGCTTTTGCCTGGTGGCGCGGTGTTCGACCGAGCACGGCTCAGGTCATCGCCGAGCTGACCGTCCCCTTGAGCTGACGGGCGATGCCGAACATGCATCCGAAGTCCAGCTTTCTCGTCGGCCTGATCGGCAACGGCATCGCTGCGTCGCGCACGCCGCCCATGCACGAAGCAGCCGCTGACGCCGCCGGCATCCGCTATCTCTACAAGAAGATCGATCTGACGGAGCTGAAGCTCGGTGTGGAGGCGTTGCCGGAATTGCTGACGGCAGCAAGGCGGATGGGCTTCGATGGGTTGAACGTGACCCATCCCTGCAAGCAGGCGATCCTGCCCCTCTTGGACAAGCTTTCGCCTGACGCGGAGGCGCTTGGCGCCGTGAACACCGTGGTCATCAGGGACGGTCGAATGACCGGCCACAACACCGATTGGTTCGGCTTCGCCGAGAACTTTCGCCGCAACATGCAAGGTGCCCCGCTCGGTCGCGTCGTCCAATTCGGGGCGGGCGGCGCAGGTGCGGCGGTCGCTTTCGCACTCATGAAGCTCGGCGTGCAGGACTTGACGATTATTGACGTCGATGTGGCCAAGGCACAGAGCGTGGTCGATAGTTTGTCGCCTCGGTTCGCAGAGACACGTGTGAAGGTCGGCCAGGACGCGGCCGCGGCCGTGGCTACCGCCCAGGGAATCGTAAACGCGACACCGATCGGCATGGACAGATATCCAGGCACGCCGCTGCCGACAGCCTTGCTGCGTCCCGATCTGTGGGTCGCCGAGATCGTCTACTTCCCGCTCGAAACCGCGCTGCTGCGCGCGGCACGTGCCCTCGGCTGCCGCACCGTCGATGGCGGCGGCATGGCGATCTTCCAGGGCACCGAAGCGTTCCGCCTGTTCACGGGCATCTCACCTGATCCGGACGTCTTCTTCGCCACTTTTGCATCCCTGGGAGGGTGACGTCAGGCCGATGGGCGAGCGGCACGTACAACGCCCGAGAGGAAACACAAGATGGGCTACACGCTCGATTTCTCGGTGGTTTGGCATGCGATGCCCGCGCTGCTGTGGGGGTGCGTGGGTACGCTGGGCCTGGCGCTTGCCGGTATGACGTTCGCGATGGTGATCGGTGTCGCCGGCGTCGCGGCACGCGATTCGAAGGCGGCCTGGTTACGTGCTCTCGTGATCGGCTTCGTCGAGATCGTGCGCAATACGCCTTTCCTGGTGCAGATCTTCTTTCTGTTCTTCGCCCTTCCGCTCATCGGCTTGAAGCTCAATCCGACAGCCACCGCCATCATCGCGCTCGGCGTCAATGGCGGTGCCTACGCCATCGAGATCATCCGCGGCGGGGTGCAGTCCATTCACAAGGGGCAGGTAGAGGCCGGCTACGCGCTCGGCCTGCACAAGGGGCAGGTGTTCCGGTTCATCGTGCTCAAGCCCGCGCTGCGCGCGATCTACCCCTCGCTCACGGGCCAGTTCATTATGCTGACGCTGACCTCGTCGATCTGCTCGGCGGTATCGGCTTACGAATTGACGTCGGTCGCGCAGCGCATCGAAAGCGACACGTTTCGCAGCTTCGAGGTCTATTTCTCCGTCACCTTCCTCTATCTCGCGATCTCCTGGCTGCTGATGCTGGGCTTCGCGGTCATCTCTCATCGCTTCTTCTCATATCCGACACGCTGAGGAGGGCGATCATGACACCGCATTTTGGTCTTCCCGAGTTTGGCTTCCTGTTGCGGGGGCTGCAATGGACGGTGCTGCTGACGCTGGTCGCGTTTGTAGGCGGCTGCACGGCGGGTCTGGCCGTCGCATTGCTGCGCACCTGCGGCCACAAGGGCGTGGAATGGATCACCCGCATCTACATCGGGATATTCCAGGGCACGCCGCTGCTGCTGCAGCTTTTCGTCGTGTATTACGGATTGGCCCTGACCGGGCTGAAGCTCGACGCCTTCGTCGCAGTGGCGATCGGTTTCACCGTGAATGCCTCCGCCTTCCTTGGTGAGATCTGGCGCGGCTCCATCCAGGCCGTGCCGCGCGGGCAGACCGAGGCGGCGATGGCGCTTGGACTGCACTATTCGTCCCGCATGCGCGACATCGTGCTGCCGCAGGCGATCCGCATCTCGCTGCCCGCGACCATTGGCTATCTCGTGCAGCTCATCAAGGGCACTTCGCTCGCCGCCATCGTCGGCTTCATCGAACTCGCCCGCGCCGGTCAAATCGTATCGAACCAGACCTTCCAGCCGTTGCTCGTCTTCGGCGTGGTCGGCGCGATGTATTTCATCCTCTGCTGGCCACTGTCGTGGTGGGGCAGCCGGATGGAGGCCAGGCTCGCCCTGGCCAGTCAAAGGTAGGAACGGCGCACCTACTCAATCACAAACAGCCATCACCAGGAGGAGATACTCATGTTGTTTTCACCCAACCGTCGCCAGCTCAAGGTCGCACTGCTGGCATTGGCGGCCATCGCCATCGCAGGCAAATCGCAGGCCGGCACTCTGGAAGACGTGAAGAAGAAGGGCGTCGTCGTCATCGGCATTCAGGGCGACAATCCTCCCTGGGGCTATCTCGATAGCTCGGGAAAGCAGGATGGCATCGACGCCGACATGGGCCGCGCCTTCGCTGAATATCTCGGCGTGAAAGCCGAGTTCGTTCCGCTGGCGGTGGCCAATCGTATTCCAGCGCTGACCACAGGCCGCGTCGACATTCTGTTCGCAACCATGGCCATGCTGCCCGAGCGCGCCAAGGCGGTGCAGTATTCCAAGCCGTATGTTGCCAATGAGATCACGCTTGTCGCCGCCCAGGCGACGCCGATCAACAGCAATGCCGATATGGGCAAATTCGTCATCGGCGTTCCGCGGTCTTCCACGCAGGATACCCAGGTCACCAACAACGCCCCGTCCGGGACCGAGATCCGCAGATTCGACGATGACGCCGCCACCATCCAGGCGCTGCTCTCTGGCCAAGTCCAGGCAGTCGGTGCGAACCTGTTTTATCCGCAGCGCCTCAACGCTGCAAAGCCGGAACTCGGGTTCGAGCCCAAGCTTCACTTCACCGCCCTTTACAACGGCGCTTGCACACGACTGGGCGAGAAGGAGTGGAATGAGACGGCCAACAAGTTCATCGACGAGATCAAGTCGAACGGCAAGTTGGTCGCTTTCTACGCCAAATGGATGAAGGTCCCGGTCCCGGTCTTCCCCGCCTCGATCCCCGGCGTTCCCTTCACCGTTCAATAGCCATTGCGAGCGGCCGACGCGCCATCCGCGTTGGCCGCCGTCCGATATTGGAGCCGAATCCATGCAGGACAATATCCTGATCGAAATGAAGGGCGTGCAGAAGTGGTACGGCGGGTACCAAGCCCTCCGTGACGTCAATCTCACTGTGCGCAAGGGTGAGAAGATCGTGCTCTGCGGCCCGTCCGGCTCAGGCAAGTCGACACTGATCCGCTGTATCAACCGCCTCGAGCCGATCCAGCAGGGCAGTATCGTAGTGAACGGCCACCGGCTGGACGACAGCATCAAGGCTATCGATGTCGTACGTCAGGACGTCGGCATGGTCTTTCAGAGCTTCAATCTCTTTCCGCATATGACGGTCTTACAGAACTGCATGCTCGCGCCCATTCGCGCGCGCCGCATCAGCAAGACCGACGCGGAAGCGACCGCGCGAAAATACCTCGAGCGCGTGCGCATCGGTGACCAGGCCGAGAAGTATCCGGCTCAGCTTTCGGGCGGCCAGCAACAGCGCGTCGCGATCGCGCGCGCGCTCTGCATGCAGCCCAAGGTGATGCTGTTTGACGAACCGACCTCGGCTCTCGACCCCGAGATGGTCAAGGAGGTGCTCGATACGATGATCGGCCTCGCCAACGACGGCATGACCATGATTTGCGTCACCCATGAGATGGGCTTTGCACGCCAGGTTGCCGATCGCGTCATCTTCATGGCCGAAGGCCAGATCATCGAAGAGGGCGCGCCCGACGCTTTCTTTCGCAATCCACAGCACGCCCGCACCAAGCAGTTCCTTGGCGAGATCCTTGCCCATCACTGAAGGGAGTTCTTTCGTGAATCGTATTGTCTACGTCCTCAACGGCCCAAATCTCAATTTGCTCGGCAAGCGCCAGCCCCACATCTACGGTTTCGAGACGCTTGCAGATGTGGAGCGGGACTGTCGAGCGCTAGGCAAGGAGCTTGGCCTGGAGATTCGCTTCCACCAATCCAACAGAGAATACGAACTGATCGACTGGATCCACGAGGCACGTGAGATGGCTGCCGGTATCGTGATGAATCCCGCCGCTTTCACCCATACGTCGGTCGCCATCCTGGATGCCTTGAATACGTTCGAGGGGACGGTGATCGAGGTGCACATTTCCAACGTGCACAAGCGCGAGGAATTCCGCCACCACTCGTTTGTCTCCAAACGGGCTGATGGGGTCATCGCAGGTTTTGGCACTCAGGGTTATCTGCTCGGCTTGCGTCGCGTGGCAAAGCTTCTTGACGAGAAAGAGACATAGCGCCGCATTTCTTTGCCGGATGATGCTCGGCCGCAGGTCGCTATCGCGGGCAGGGGCAGCTCTCGTCACATGGATCGGACCTTCAGCTCAATGCGTGGCCGGCCAGTCCGTACATCCACGGCTCGTTTTCCTTTCGGTTCAGGAATCGCCGTCCCTTGGACATCGTCGTGACTGTGTCGTTCATCCCGAGGCGGCTCTGTTGAAGAAAATCCGCAAACAGACCGGTCTGCTCCCGCGTATCAACGCGGGCGAACTTTCCGGCGAGAGTCTTGAGATGCACGGCCGTAAGATGGATCGCGTCACAATCATTGCTGGCGACGATGGGGCCGATCACATGACCGCGTCCGAATTCGCGCTTCATGGAGTAACCAACGGTCTGCCCGCCGCGGCGCAGGACGTAGATTGACGCACCTTCAGAAAGCAATGTGAGCAGCTTCTGCCGGTTAGCACCGAACGCGCGTTCATCCAGTGCCGCGATCTCTCCAATGTTCGCAGTGGACAGCGAGCTCAATTCACCGGCCAGAGCCGGCACCGGCGAAGGTGGTGAGACGACCTCTCCTTGCCACAGATAAACGGTGGCTTCCTTCGTGAACCCCAGCGACAGATACAGATGATAGGCGGCATGAGTTGAGTTGAGGGTCAAATTCCGATCGCCACAGCGCTCGAAAACCTGGTCCATTAGCCAGCGGCCAGTACCTTGTGCCTGGGTTCGGGGCGATGTGATCACCAGGCCAATCGTCGCGAATTCGTGGCCATAAGGGAACCACATCGCGCTGCCGAAGACGCGCCCTATGCCATCCACGGCAACGATGCCGTGGCCGGCGCGGCGCAAGAAATCCCAATCTTTGGGGCGATGCGGCCAGCCGACCCCGGTCGAGAGTGCGTGGAGAAGCGTCACATCAACGTCGTTGATGTCTTTCGCTGCCAGTTCAAAGGACTTCACGCGTACCGTTCGTCCCATCTCGACTCGTCCGTTCCTTCGCGGGATGCCAATCGCTCGTACATCGCGCCTTTTCTCTTCCGCCACAACAGGGTAGCGGGCGTATTTCGCCGCACTATCGCACGGAAAGCCAGCAGGTTTCCCCTGTTTGGGCTTTCTTTTCGAAATCTTCGGCCTGTATTGCAACGTAATTCGGCAGGGAAAGCTCCGGCTTGCAGCTACCCTGTCGATGTTCGGTAAATTGCGCTGGCAGGCGGGGCAAGAAGGTCTTGCGAGGCTAGTCGCTTTTCCTGGCGTCGTCGACACGCCAAGCTAGGCAGAGGCGTGCAGAAATGGCGTTTTTGTTCAATTCCGATGCTGCGAGGGCGGCAGTCTTCCGCCAGGTCTTTGCGCGCGAGCTCCCCGATCTGGAATTCCATCATTGCAGCGAGAGTTTTGACCCGGAAAAGATACGGTACCTGCTCACCTGGAACGCGCCCGACGATCTCTCGGGTTTTTGCAATCTGGAGGTGCTCTTTTCCATCGGGGCTGGGGTCGACCAGTTCAAGCCGGAGACCATACCCGACCACGTGAAGCTCATGCGCATGGTTGAGGATGGCATCGTGCGCATGATGCAGGAATACGTCGTCCTCGGGGTGCTGACGCTGCATCGTGAGATGCTGGCCTATCGGGAGCAGCAGAGAAAGGGCGTTTGGCAAGCGCTGGCAACGTTCCAGGCGCCTGATCGGCGTGTTGGTTTCCTCGGCCTTGGCATGCTGGCGCAAGCCGCGCTCGACCGCTTGAAACCGTTTCGATTTCCTCTTGCCGCGTGGAGCCGAAGCAAGAAGGTGATCGATGGTGTCACCTGCTTCCATGGCGCAGATCAGCTTGGCAGTTTCCTGCAAGGAACGGATGTCCTCGTCTGTCTTCTTCCACTGACGGAGCAAACAAGCGGCATCCTGAACGCGAAGCTTTTCTCACTTTTGCCAGCGGGAGCGAGGCTGCTGCATGTCGGCCGCGGCCCGCAGCTTGACCAGAATGCACTCATCGAGGCGCTGGACGGCGGACACCTGGCAGCGGCCATGCTTGACGTCACCGATCCCGAGCCGCTGCCGGAAAGCCATCCACTCTGGTCCCATCGGAAGGTGATCATCACGCCGCATATCGCGTCCGTGACGCAACCGCATACGGCAGCACAATCGGTCATAGAGAACATCCGGCGCCACCGCGCTGGACGAAATCCGATCGGCCTCGTCGATCGAACACTCGGCTACTAACAGGAAAAAAGCCATGTCACTTCTGGTCACCATCGACACCAATCCGGACTTCGCGCCGAAGAACGCCTTGCCTGCTTCGGAACGGCTTATTTCTGGCAATCCATCGTTCAAGACCTGGGCCCAGGACGCCTCGAAGGGCGAGAAGGTGCTGACCGGCGTCTGGGAAGCGACACCGGGCGAGACTCATTCCATCAAGGGCACCACCTTCGAGTTCTGCCACATTCTCTCGGGCCTCATCGAAATCGAGGAAAAGGGGGGTGAGATCAGGAGGTACCGCGCCGGCGACAGCTTTGTCATGAAACCCGGCTTCGTCGGGATCTGGCGCACGATCGAGACCGTGCGAAAGATCTACGTCTGCCATTATGACTGAGACGATGCAGAGGGCCGCACCATCAAGCGGCCCTCAGAACATTCGACCTTTCTGGCCGCCCCCGACCAGATTCAACGCGGCCAGACACTTCATTCTCGATGAAAAATGCGGCGTGCGGTCCTGTACTGCTCGCATGAGACGGCTTCGTCTCGCCACTCGCAGCCAGTGATGGCGGGGTCGGGCCCGAAGGCAAGGAGGGAGCCCATGATTGCATTGAAGGATAAGGATCTGTTTCGCCAGCAAGGGCTGATCGGCGGCACTTGGCGGGATGCGAGCACGAAAGCCACCGTTGATGTCATTGATCCGTCCAGTCAGAAAGTGCTTGGCACCATCCCCGATATGGGCCGAGACGAGACCAGGGCAGCAATCGACGCAGCGGCCGCTGCGTTCGAGCAATGGAAGAACAGGGCTCATGCGGAGCGCGCCGCGCTGCTGGAGCGCTGGTATGAGCTCATGCGGCGCCATGAGCAGGATTTGGCGCTTCTGCTGACGCTGGAACAGGGTAAGCCGCTTGCTGAATCGCTTGGAGAAATCCGTTATGGCGCTTCCTTCGTTAAATGGTTTGCGGAGGAGGCGCGCCGTATCAACGGATCGACGATCCCGTCACCCACGGTCGATCGCCGCATTCTGGTTCTGAAGGAGCCGGTTGGCGTCTGCGGGATCATCACGCCCTGGAATTTCCCGAACGCAATGATTACCCGTAAAGTGGCACCCGCCCTTGCCGCTGGGTGCACTGTGGTCATCAAGCCCTCCGAATTTACACCATTCTCGGCCCTTGCCATCGCTGTTTTGGCCGAGCGGGCGGGGATTCCGGGGGGCGTGATCAATGTCGTGACGGGCATGCCGGCGGAAATTGGCACGGAGCTGATGGCCAACGAAACCGTGCGCAAGATCTCGTTCACCGGATCGACCCGCGTCGGCGCGTTGCTGATGAAGGGAGCCGCCGACAACATCAAGAGACTGAGCCTCGAGCTCGGCGGCAACGCCCCGTTCATCGTTTTTGACGATGCCGATATCGACCGGGCGGTGGAGGGGGCGATTGCGTCAAAGTTCCGCAATGGCGGGCAGACGTGCGTCTGCTGCAATCGCATTCTCGTTCAATCCGGCATTTACGACGCTTTCGCCCAGAAGCTTGCCAGCCGGGTCACGAAAATGAAGGTCGGTGCCGGTACGGAAGAGGGGGTCGCAATCGGGCCGATGATCAATGGCGCGGCGATCGAGAAGATCAAGCGGCACGTCATGGACGCCCTGGATAAGGGCGCAAAGATCATCTCGCAGAGTGAAACGGTGCCGGAAGGTCGGCAATATGCCCGCCCTCTCGTGCTCGGTGGCGCGACGACTGAGATGCTCCTGGCTTCTGAAGAAACCTTCGGTCCGGTCGCACCGCTCTTCCGCTTCGAGACCGAGGACGAGGCGATTGCGATCGCAAACGGCACGCCCTTCGGCCTTGCCGCCTATTTCTACACTGAGAACCTGAAGCGCTCGTGGCGTGTTGCCGAGGCGCTCGAGTTCGGCATGGTCGGTCTGAACACCGGCCTAATCTCGACCGAGGTTGCGCCGTTCGGCGGCGTCAAGCAGTCGGGCCTCGGACGCGAGGGATCCCAGCTTGGGATAGAAGAATATCTCGAGACCAAGGCGCTCCATATCGGCGGCCTGGACTGAGCGGCCCATCGAATCAGTATCTGAAACAAGAAAGGGGGCGGCTGAACCGCCCCCTTTTTTCTTCACAGCGCACCGATTTTGATTGAAGCTTTTGAAGAACTGAAGCGCAACGAGAACCTGAGGGAGCTGCGCTCACGCGCTCTTGCGCAGGGGCTCCAGGCCGACTGCCGCGGCGAGCCCGTCGATGCCAGCGACCTCGGTGTATTCATAGAAGGGATTCGCGGGCTCGTGACCCCGGTTCACCCATACCTTGCTCTTGATGCCAAGGTCGTAGGCGGTCATCAGGTCGTAGCGGAAGGAGGAGGAGACGTGGGTGATGTCTTCCGGGCGGCAGCCCAGCTTGTCCAGCATATACTCAAAGCCCTTCATGTGCGGCTTGTAGGCGCCGGTCTCCTCCGCGGTGATGACCATGTGGAAGGGAGCGCCAAGCTTCTCCACATTCGACATGATGAGGTTCTTCATCGAGTTGGATAGGATGACGAGCGGTATTTCCTTTGCGACCCGGGCGAGGCCGGCCGGAACGTCGGGATGCGCGCCCCATGTCGGAATTTCCTGATAGATGCGCTCGGCATGCTCTGGTCTGAATGCGATGCCGTTGCGCTTGCAGGCGCGCTCCAGCGCATTGTGCACGACGTCGAGATAGGGCTTCCACGCGCCGAGAACCTCGTCTAGGCGATAGGCCGAAAAATCCTTGATCAGCTTTGCCATCGCCACGGTCGACAGCTCCGATCCATAGACCCGCGTGGCCGCGCCGGCCATGTCGAAATTGGTAAGCGTGCCGTAGCAGTCGAAGGCGATGTATTTGGGTCTGAACGTTGCCATAGCTCCAATCCTTGTGATCACACGCACCGCTTGCCGGTACGACATGCACCATAGCGAGCAGCCGACAAGACAAAGCGCCGATCTCGCGGCAGTCGGGAGCAGATTGTGTCGTACCGGATCGGAGCCGTGGCAGAGAGTTGCGTGAAGGGCGCGCTCCGGGTCGAGCGGCCAATGCCGGGCGCAGGCCCATGCCGGCATAAGATGCGGCGCCGATCGTCCATGAAAGTCAAAATGCCCTTCGTCCACATCCAGTCTGGGAGCAACTGCTGTCTTGGTCATCCTACGTTGAGCGCGAAAACATCGGGGTGGCCGCACAAGTGTTGCGGTTGATCTGGAGGACGACATGTTGAGCAACTCGCTGATTGAACTCGATCGCGCGCATCTGATTCACCCGGTCTCATCCTATCGCAGCCACGAGGCGACTGGCGTCCGCGTGCTGAAGTCAGGCAGGGGCGCGACGCTGACCGATGTCTCGGGCCGCCAATTGCTGGACGGCTTCGCCGGCCTGTGGTGTGTCAATGCGGGGTACGGACAGGACAGCATCGTTGAAGCGGCTTTGAGGCAGCTCCGCGAGCTGCCTTACGCGACGGGCTATTTCGGATTGGGCTCCGACCCGGCCATCCGGTTGGCCGCCAGGCTGGCTGAATTGGCTCCTGGCGATCTGAACCATGTCTACTTCACGTTAGGTGGCTCCGATGCCGTCGACAGCACGATCCGGTTCATCCGATACTATTATCATGCCAAGGGCACGCCACAGAAGGACCAGTTCATTTCCGTCGAATCTGGCTATCACGGATCGTCGACGGCAGGGTCTGGCCTGACTGCGCTGCCCGCCTTTCATGCGGGCTTTGGAGTGCCATACAACTGGCAGCACAAAATTCCGTCGCACTACGCCTATCGCAATCCCGTCGGTTCGCATCCCCAGGCGATCATCGCGGCATCGGTCGCCGCTCTGCGGGCCAAGATCGCCGAGCTCGGCGCCGAACGCGTCGCTGCCTTCTATGTCGAACCGATACAGGGCTCCGGAGGCGTCCTCGTTCCGCCGCCGTCCTGGCTGAAGGCGATGCATGCTGCTTGCAGGGAGCACGATGTTCTGTTCGTTGTCGATGAGGTCATCACCGGTTTCGGCCGAGTCGGTCCGCTCTTCGCCTGCGAAGACGACGACGTCGTGCCGGATCTCATGACCACGGCCAAAGGCCTGACTTCGGGCTATGTGCCGATGGGGGCCGTTCTGATGTCCGACCGTGTCTACAACACCATTGCAGACGGCGCCGGCAAGGCGGCCGTCGGCCACGGCTACACCTATTCCGGGCATCCAGTCAGTGCAGCCGTCGGGCTCGCGTGCCTGGATCTTTACGAAAACGGCCTGTTGGAAAACGGCCGTAAGGCAGGGCATCGTCTGATGGAAGGGCTTCGCGCGCTTGCCGATCATCCGCTTGTCGGCGATGTCCGTGGTCGCGGTATGCTGGGCGCAATCGAGCTTGTCACCGACAAGGAGCGCAAGACGCCGCTGCCGGCGGAAGCCGACGCGGCGCGCCGCGTTTTCGACCGCGCATGGGACAACGGCCTCGTCATCCGCGCCTTTGCCCAGGGCGTACTAGGCTATGCGCCGCCGCTCTGCTGCACGGACGCGGATATCGATGGCATCATCGAACGAACACGGACCACGCTCGACCAAACGCTGGAAGACAGGGACGTCCGCGCAGCGATGAGAGGATAATCTGCGCCTGTTTCTTCAGCCGTTGAAGATGCTTTCGAGCGGCAGATGGGACTTCACGATCGGGGACTTCAGCACGACGAAACTGAAATACTTGTCGATGCCGATATCCATCTCGACGAGCCGTTCCATGACTGCTTGGTATTCGCTGATCCCCGCCGTGATGAACTTCACGAGATAGTCGTATCCGCCCGAAACGAGATGGCATTCGACGACAGCATCGATCTTTTCGATGGTCGTAAGAAAGCGAGCGAAATCGATCTGCCGGTGATTCTTCAGGGTGATTTCAGCGAACACGGTTAGAGTTTGTCCGAGCTTGGCAACATCGATCTGGGCGGAATAGCCGGTGATGAAGCCCTCCGTCTGGAGCCTCTTGACCCGCATCAGGCACGGGCTTGGGGAAAGGTTGATCAGCTCGGCGAGCTCGACGTTGGAAATCCGCCCGTTCTTCTGCAGTTCGCATAAAATCCTGATGTCGATCTTATCGAGCTTCATAGCGATGCCATGAGAGGGGGGCGACAAAGGCGTCTAGGCTTTGAGGCTTCTGCGTCATATGCGTTGTCATAGCATCAACCAGCACCTTTTCCCACCGGACGGCGGAAACTGCCTTTAGAACTCGCTGACCTTGCCCCAGGCGCTCATTTTCAGCCGCTCGGGCCTGTAGGGTCGCGGGTCGACGATCGGCGGACTGCCCGTGATGATGTCGGCGATCATATGCCCCGCGCCCGGACCAATTCCAAAACCGTGGCCGCTGAACCCCGCCGCAAGGATGAAACCCGGAATCGATTCAACTTCACCGATTGCGGGAATGCCGTCCGGCGTGCTGTCGATGTAGCCGGCCCAGACGTTTGAGATTGCGACGTGCCGGAGTTCCGGCACGAGCTTACAGGCTCGCCGATGCGTCAGCCGAATCTGCCTCATGTCAGGACGAGGATCGAGCGTCCGGTTCAGCTCCATCGGGGTCACCGCGTCGAGCCGCCATTTCGCCAAGGATTCATGACCCTGCCTCATGCCTTCGAAGGCCCCGGGGCTAAGACTTCGCCACCGGCGAGCGAACATGGGCAGGAATTCGCGGCCAAATCTGAACTGCTGCGGCGTGGGATCGACACGCGCGCGCCCGCTGATTGCCAGCGTGTATCCGCCATCGCCACGCCGGGTGAGCGACACGAGCCCGGCGTATAGGGCATCAGGCAGCCCGGCCGCGCCGGAAGCCAGGGCGAGAATGGAAGAGCGCACGGATGCCTGTGGGAAGCGGATTCCAAGCTGGTTGCAGAATGAGGAGGCCCACGCGCCTCCTGCCATGACCACCGTCTTCGTCCGGATGGTGCCGGCTTCGGTCACCACCCCGCTGACCCGGCCGGCAGTGAGCTCTACGCCGCGAGCCGCGCAAAGCTGGTGCACCGTGCCACCCGCCGCCATGATCCCGCGCGCAGCGACGGGCACGGCCTTTGAAGTATCTGCCGTCCCGTCTGTCGGCGAGAAGACGCCGCCCTTCCACTTGCGACCGGTCGCCTTGCCTCTCTCGCCCGCTTCCTCCGCACTCAGCATGTGCGTCGTGACACCGACAGTCCTGGCAAAGTCTCGCCACTTTGCCCAGCCAGCCAGCTCATTTTCGTCGTTCGACAGATACAACAGGCCACAGCGGCGAAAACCCGTATCTTCACGGGTCTCTCCGGCAACTCGCTCCCAGAGATCCAGGCTCTTGGTCGCAAGCGGCAACTCGCGCGCATCGCGGTTCTGTTGGCGGCACCATCCCCAGTTGCGGCTGGACTGCTCGGCGGCGACGCGGCCCTTCTCGAGCAAGGCAACCTTCAGCCCGCGCCGGGCGAGATAGTAGCTTGTGAACACGCCCACCACGCCGCCGCCGATCACCACGACGTCGGCCTCACGAGGCAGGGATAGACTGGATTCGATATGCAGGAGCGGCGCGCTCATCGGACAGGGAATCTCCGGTAGTTGCCCGTAGCGTAACCGAGGAATTGCGGCAGGCCCCGCGGACTTTCGCCATGAGACCGAATATCCTGCGGTTTACTGCCTTTGACACAGGCATATATTGCGCAAAATACTTTGCTTGCGCCGCAGCTTGCCGGCGGCGAGACCGATTCACGTGCTCCTGCAATCCAAGGCGCGCCTTATGGCAAGCGCCTAGGCAGGCCTTGCCTCGCAGATTGAAATGCCAAATCGGACTTCGTTTTCAGAAGTTCCTGCTGCTTCGATGCCGGCTTTCGGCGACTCCGGGGTGATTGAAATCGTCAAGATCGGCAGAACCAACCGATCGATCGGCCAAAGTCCATAGAGGCAACTTGCATGAGCCGTGTCCAGGAGCAGGCCTTCGCGGAAGCGATCAAGCCATGACGCGGATGCCATCTGAGCTTCGCTTCGATCGAGATCGCCGATCAGGTGGGCACTGCGCTCTGAGCAACAGCTCTTGCTTCTTGCGCGAAGAGGCCTGAATCATGTCGCAGCCTCCAACGAAGGAATGGCAAGTTGAGCGGCGAATTATTGACCTGTCGAAGGAGCGTGGAGGCGCAAGGAGCCGAAGGCGCCGGCCGCAGCAAGATGACGGCACTGGCTTGAAAATGGAGGATGCTCGCATGGCCTCTGGCATCCAGGTGGCAAGCTCTGACGATGTCGCGCTGTCGGTGCGCGAGTTGACCGTGAGTCTGCCGGAAGGAATGGAGCGGGCCTACGCCGTCGAGAACATCTCCTTCGATCTGAAACGCGGACAGATTCTCTGTATCATCGGGGAGTCCGGATCGGGCAAGTCGGTCACCGCGAATGCGATCATGGGGCTTCTACCGAAAGCGATCCGGGTCTCTTCGGGTGCGATCCACCTGGATGGGACGAACATGGTGGGCCTCTCGTCCGACAAGCTCCGCAGCCTGCGCGGCCGCGTCGTTTCGATGATCTTTCAAGACCCTCTCTCGGCGCTCAACCCGCTGATGACCGTGGGGGCGCAGATCGAGGAGGTGATGGCGGCGCACGATGTTGGCACGCTCGCCTCCCGTCGCAGCCGGGCCATGGATCTGTTCGTTGAAGTGGGGCTGCCTGATCCTCAGCTCATGTATCACCAGTATCCATTCCGCCTGTCGGGCGGACAGCGGCAGCGGGTCATGATTGCCATGGCTCTTGCGCTTGAGCCTGCGATCCTGATCGCGGACGAGCCAACCACCGCACTGGACGTGACCACCCAGGCTCAGATCCTCCAATTGATCCGCGATATCCAGCGGCGCAAGGGGATGAGCGTCATGTTCATCACCCATGACTTCGGCGTCGTGGCGGAGATTGCCGATTCCGTCGTGGTGATGGAGAAAGGTCAATGCGTCGAGCAGGGCACTGCAGAGCAGATTCTGACGTCGCCCAATCATCTCTATACGCGCCGCCTGATCGCGGCTGTGCCGCATCTGACCGGCAAAAACCGCATTCCGCTGGAAACTGCGGAAGAGATTTCTATCCTGAAGGTTGAAGGTCTCGCCAAGACCTATCGCAGCGGCAGCGCGCTTTTCGGTACGCAGCGCATCGTGCCTGCGGTGAATGGCGTCACGTTCGACCTCACCTCGGGACGCACGCTTGGCGTTGTCGGGGAAAGCGGCTCGGGCAAATCGTCGCTTGGCCGGCTGCTGATCAAGCTCATGGAGGGCGACGGCGGCTCGATCCTGTTCGAAGGCCGCGACATTGCCCGACTTTCCGAAACCGAGTTTCGCTCGCTTCGGCCGAAAATCCAGATGATCTTTCAGGATCCTTTTGCCTCGCTCAATCCCCGGTCGACGGTAGGGCACATTCTCACGGTCGGCCCGGTCGCGCATGGAATGCCCTACAGCGAGGCCGCCGAGCGGGCGCGGGAGCTTCTGTCTCACGTCGGCTTGGACGCAGGAGCTTTTGATCGCTATCCCCACGAGTTTTCCGGCGGGCAGCGCCAGCGCATTGGTATCGCGCGGGCGCTCATGTTCAAGCCAAAGCTGCTGATTGCCGACGAAGCGGTCTCTGCGCTCGACGTATCCATCCAGGCCCAGATTCTGAAGCTGCTGGATCAGATTCATCGCGAGACGGGCGTCTCGAGGATCTTCATCACCCATGATCTGCGCGTCGCAAGCCAGATCTGCGATGAGATTGCCGTCATGCATCGCGGACAGATCGTTGAACGCGGACCGCCGTCCCAGATCTTCATCGACCCGAAATCCAGCTACACGCGTGAACTGGTGGCAGCGATCCCCGGCGAGCAGCCAGGCGGCCTGCCTCAAGATGATAGCCGCGTCGAACACCACAGGCAAGGAGAGACGTTATGACCAAGCGTTCTGCGACGACATCGACCTACTCGCGGCGCGATACCCTGCGCATGGTGGCAATTGGCGGAGCCGCCGGCCTCTTCGCGCCCAATCTCTTGGGCAAGCCCGCCTATGCTCGCACCTCCTCGGCAAAGCCAACAGGCCGCGTGATCGTCGGGCTTGGACAGGAGCCGACCGTCTTCAATCCGCTGATGGTCCACATTGAAGTCGACGATGGCGTGCATTTCTCGGTTTTCGACGCGCTCTTCCGCATCGATCCTCAAGGCGTCATTCAGCCCAACCTGGCCGTGGAAGTGCCGAACCAGAAGAACGGCGGCATTTCGGAAGACGGTCTCAAATGGCGCATTCGCTTGCGCGACGATGTCCGCTGGCACGACGGCAAGCCTTTCAGCGCCGAGGACGTGAAGTTCACGCTCGAACTGATCACGAATCCCAACTTCCGGAGTTGGCGCACGTCCGGCCATTCTCTCGTGCGCGACATCACGGTGGTCTCGCCTACGGAGATCTCGTGGCGAATGGAAGAGGCCTTTGCGCCCTATTTGTCGTTCTTGACCGAAACCTTCATCGTGCCCAAGCACATCCTCGAGAAAGAGGCCAATCCGAACACCGCCGCCTTCAACCAGGCGCCGGTCGGCACCGGCGCGTTCAAGTGGGGCAAGCGGGTTGCTGGTGATCATCTCGAACTCGTGGCCAACACCGAATATTTCGGTGAAGGCCCTCATATCGAGCGGCTGGTCTTCAAATACATTCCCGATCTCACCGTCCTCTACACCCAGTTCAAGAGCGGCGACATCGATCTCGTGGGTCAGCCCTACATCACTCCCGATCACTATGGCGAAGCCAAGACCCTGCCGAACCGCGTGGTGACGCTGGTTCCGAGGGCCTCGTTCGAATCCTTCTACCTGAACCTCGAGCGCCCGCAGTTCAAGGAACTTGCGGTCCGCGAGGCGCTTTATGCGGCGATCGACAAGGAGGCGATTATCCAGGGGCTCTACTACGGCGTGCCGACGCCGACGGAGACCTTCATGCCGCGGCAGTCCTTCTTCTTCAACGCCAATCTGCCGCTGCACCAATTCGACCTGAATCGCGCGCGCAAGATACTCGATCAGGCCGGCTGGGCGCCGGGTGGCGACGGCATTCGCACCAAGAATGGCGTTCGTCTGTCCTTTACCAATTCGACCACGTCCGGCGATCCCCTCCGCGAACAGGTGCAGCAGTTCCTGCAGCAGACGTTTGCTCAGCTAGGCGTCGAGATGAAGATATCGAACTTGCCCGCCGCCGTGATGTGGGGCGAGTTCTGGATGCAATCGCAATTCGATTCCGTGATCGTCGGCAGCTCGTACCTGATCGGCGCCGATCCGGATGTCACCAATCGCATACACTCGCGCTCGATCGGAGTGAAGGGCGGTCGCGGCTCGAACAATGCGCAGTATGCAAATCCGGAGGTCGACGCCCTGCTCGACAAGGGCGCGCGCACTTTCGATCCTGAAGCCCGGCGCGCGATCTACTCTCGTGTCCAGGAACTTGTTCGTCGCGACCTGCCTTTCCTTCCGTTGTACCAGAGCAATGCGGTCGAAGGTCTCAAGAAAGGGATCAACGGCTTCGTGCCGAACGGGAATACGCGCACGGAATCCTGGAATGCGCTGGCCTGGTACTGGGCGAGCTGATGTCCTGCCGCCGAACCTTGAAGGACGGCGAACGGCATAGTCACGCTAACGGAGGTCTCGGATGTCCGCCTTCCTGCTCAATCGTCTCTCGCAGAGCATCGTGCTGCTGGTGATCGTCTCGATCATCGGCTTCACGGTTCTCAACTTCATGCCGGGCGGGCCTCTCGCGCAATTCGGTCTCGATCCCGGCATGACGCAGAAGGATGTTGAGCGACTTGCAGCGCAGCTGGGGCTCAACCGGCCGCTCTGGATTCAATATCTCGATTGGGCCTGGCGGCTAATTCGGGGCGACTGGGGGCACTCCTTCCGCGATGGCTCTGCCGTGCTGTCGGTGATTGGTCGACATCTGCTGGCGACGCTGCTGCTGATGGGTACGTCCACCGCATTTGCGATTGCGGTCGGTGCCTGGATCGGAATCCGCGGCGCCACCCACCGCTATTCCCTGTTTGACTACTGCGCGACCGTCGGCGCCATGGTTGCCCTGTCGGTCCCGACCTTCTGGTTCGGCCTCATCGGCATCTATATCTTCACGCTGAAGCTCGGGTGGGTTCCTGCAGGTAACATGTACACGATTGGCGACGGCTCGGTGCTGGATTATCTGCACCATTTGATCCTGCCGAGCCTGGTGCTGTCGTTGGTTCATGTCGCCGTCTGGAGCCGCTACATGCGCACGGCGACGCTCGACGCGCTCAGTCAGGATTTCGTCAAGACCGCCCGCGCCAAGGGCGTGAGCGAGCGTCGTATCCTGCTGAAGCACGTCGTCGGCAATGCACTGTTGCCGATGATCACCCTCGCCGGGATGCAATTGCCCAGCATTCTGACCGGCGCACTAGTGACCGAGACGGTCTTCACCTGGCCGGGAATGGGGCGGCTGTTTCTCGACAGCCTCGGCTACAGTGACTATCCGATGGTGATGGGACTGTTGATCTTCTCGGCCATATTGGTCGTGCTGGGCAACCTGATCGCAGACATCGTCATCGCTACCGTGGATCCGCGCATTCGGCTGGGCTGAGCCCACCGGCTCACCCTTGTTATCAGGAGGCAGCAGATATGACCGCCATCGTCGTGCACGCAGCTCCTAGCCGCTGGTGGCACAGCCGTGCGGTGGCGCGCTTCATGCGCCATCATCTGGCACTTGTCGGAATCGCGATGATCACCCTGCTTGTGTTGGCGTGCGTCCTCGGCCCCTATGCCTTGCCCTATGACACGCTCCAGATCGATCTGCGCGCCCGCTTTGCTCCGCCTCTCAGCGGTCACCACTATCTCGGCACCGATCCTCTGGGACGTGACTTGGCCGCGCGGCTATTGGTGGCCGGGCGCGTATCGCTGCTGGTGGGATTCTCCGCGATGCTGCTATCGACGCTGATCGGAACCATGATCGGCGTGACGGCGGGCTATCGCGGTGGTTGGGTCGGGGCGGCACTGATGCGCACGGTGGACGGCTTCCTTTCCTATCCCTCGATCTTCCTCGTGCTGGCGCTGGCCGCGCTGCTGCGGCCGAGCCCGGTGATGATCACCGTCATCATTGCCGCCACGAGCTGGATGGAGACCGCCAGAATCGTCGAAGCCGAGGTCCGCTCACTGCGCGAGCGCGAGTTTGTCCAGGCTGCCCGCATGGTGGGGCTGAGCCGCCGGCATATCATGTTCCGCGAGATCCTGCCCAATGCCATGGGCCCGATCATCGTCGCCGCAAGCCTGGCGGTCGCCCGCGCGATCCTTCTGGAAGCCTATATCAGCTTCCTCGGCTACGGGATCCAGCCGCCACTGCCGAGCTGGGGCAACATGCTCAACGGAGCCCAGCAGTATCTGGCGAGCGCTCCATGGCTCGCCATCATTCCCGGCGCCGCGATTACGATTGCAGTGACGAGCTTCAACTTCATCGGCGATGGCTTGCGAGATGCCCTCGACGTTCGAAATGACCACATCTGACCAGCTCGAGCCAAGCCTCGGCTGAGCACGACAAGACATAAGAGAAGCAAACGCCATGCATGGGCCCAGAGTAGACGAGAAGGCGACGCCCTACTGGTGGGAAGCCGCCCCGCTGAAGCCGCCGCCTCCGCAACCCTTGCCCAAGAAGCTCGACGTGCTGATCGTGGGCGCGGGCTATGCCGGACTTTCCGCTGGTCTGGTGCTCGCGCGCGAGGGGCGCTCGGTTGTTGCCTTTGATGCGATGGATCCGGGTGAAGGGGCCTCGACTCGCAACGGCGGAATCACTAGCGGAACCATTCGTCCGGATTACGCTGCGCTCACGCGGCGGTTCGGTGAAGAGAAGGCGCTGGCGATCGAGGCGGAAGGCAAGGCCGCTCGCGAGTTCCTGTACGATTTCATCAAGACGGAAGGGCTCGCCTGCGACTTCCAGCCGGTGGGGCAGTTCAAGGGCGCCTTCGGCTATGAGCAATACGAAGCCATGGCGCGTACTGCGGAGAGGCTCGCGAAGAAACTGGGGATCGAGGCTTATGCGGTTCCTTATGCCGAGCAGCGCAAGTACATCGGTACGGATGTCTATCGCGGCGGCTCGGTTCGGATGGATATCGGCGGACTGCACCCGGCCAAATTCCACGCCGAACTGCTGCGGGTCGCGCTCGCTTCGGGATTGGCGGTCCACGCCCGGACGCCCGTGATCTCGATCGAAAGAGATGGCGCCGGATTCCGCGTCGTCACCGCGGCCGGTCCTGTGCGGGCAGGTCAGGTGCTGGTTTGTACCAACGGTTACACGGATGGTGCCGTGCCCTTCCTGCGCCGCAGGCTGGTCCCGGTCCGGAGCCGGATCATTGCGACCGAGGAACTCGCCTCCGAGGTCATGATGCGGCTTATGCCGAAGGGCATGATGATCACCGAGAACCGGGAGGTTGGGTTCTATTACCGGCCGTCACCCGACGGCAGGCGCATCTTGCTGGGTGGCCGTGACAGCTCCCGCGTCGGCGATCCCATCGCTCCGAAGCTGCTTCTCCGCAAGGGCCTGGTCAATTTGTTTCCGGAACTGGAGAGCGTTCGCCTCTCACACAGCTGGTTCGGCAATGTCGCGATGAACCGCGACATGATTCCGCGCATCTTCGAGAAGGACGGCATCGTCTACGCCACCGGCTTTTGCGGCTCGGGCGTGGTCTGGGCGCCCTGGGTCGGGATGCGTGCAGCCCACAAGCTCATGGGGCATGAGGAGCGGGCACGCACGGCCTTTGACTTCAGACCTCCGGCATTCATCCCGTTCTATCGAGGCAATCCCTGGTTCATGCCCGCCTTCATTCAGGGCTACCGGATGCGTGACCGGATCGCGCAGTGGCGGGCCAGCCGCTGAAGGGTCGGCAGCATAAACCAGCGGCACTGCCGCCTCTCGAAAGAAGAGCATCGATGCACTACGTCTCCACGCGGGGCCACTCAGGTCGAAAGCAATTTTGCGAGACATTGCTTGAAGGCCTCGCCCCGGATGGCGGGCTGTACGTACCCGAGACCTACCCTCGTGTGGACGACGCGACGCTGGATGCGTGGCGTGCCTTGTCCTACCCGAGCCTGGCCTTCGAGGTTCTGTCGCTCTACATCGGCGATATTCCCTCCGCCGACCTGAAAGCCATCTGTGAAAAGACCTACACTCCGGAGGTCTTTGGAAGCCCCAAGATTGCGCCGCTGCGACAGCTCGGGAAGGGACTTCACCTCCAGGAATTGTCGAACGGTCCCACGCTGGCGTTCAAAGACATGGCCATGCAGCTGCTCGGCAATCTGCTCGAGTACGAGTTGGCGCGCCGGCATGAGGACTTGAACATTCTGGGCGCGACCAGTGGCGACACCGGGAGCGCGGCCGAATACGCCATGCGCGGCAAGAGAGGGGTGCGGGTCTTCATGTTGTCGCCCCGCGGGAGGATGAGCGCCTTTCAGCAAGCTCAGATGTTCAGCCTCCAGGACAGCAACATCCATAACATCACGATCGATGGTGTGTTCGACAACTGCCAGGATATCGTCAAACGTGTATCCAGCGATCTGGAATTCAAGCAGCGATACAGGATCGGTGCGGTTAATTCGATCAATTGGGCGAGGCTGCTGGCGCAGGTCGTCTATTACTTTTATGGGTATCTACAGGCGACCGAGCGGCGGTCGGCAGGTGCAAGCTTCACCGTGCCGTCAGGAAACTTCGGGAACATCTGCGCTGGTCATGTCGCGCGGATGATGGGATTACCGATATCCCGCCTCGTCCTTGCGACCAACGAGAACGACGTGCTCGACGAGTTTTTCCGGACCGGCATCTATCGCGTGCGAAGCCGAACCGACACGCTTGAAACATCGAGCCCCTCCATGGACATTTCCAAGGCCTCCAATCTCGAGCGTTTCGTGTTCGACCTGCTCGGTCGAGACGCTGGTCGGACCAAACTGCTGTTTGAGGATCAACTCAGGGAACGAGGGGCCTTCGATCTAAGTGGAGATCCCTGCTTCGCCGATGCGGCAGCCCGCTTCGGCTTCCGCAGCGGCAGGAGCACCCATGCCGATAGGCTGGCGACGATCCGTGATACGTGGGGGCGCTACGACACCATGATCGACCCGCACACTGCAGATGGTGTGACGGTCGCGCATATGCACGGCTCCCCCGGGGAGCCGATGATCGTGCTCGAAACTGCCCTGCCGATCAAATTCGCTGCGACGATCAGGGAAGCGTTGGGCCGCGAGCCGGATCGTCCAGCGCGTTTCGATGGCATCGAAGACTTGCCGAAACGGGTCGAGGCGCTTCCTGCGGATGCACAGGCAGTCAAGAACTACATCGCGCGCATTGCGCAGACCCACTAAGCGGCTGAACCGGGAACTGCTGCGCCATGGCTGTTTTTACCGAGTTGTCATTCAACGAGGTCGCCGCGTTCTTTCGAGGACTGGGTCTTGGCGCGCCTCGTTCCGTTCGCGGCGTCACCAGTGGAATTGAGAACACGAACTATTTCGTGGATACGGATGGCGAGAGTTATGTGCTCACCATGTTCGAGCGCCTCACATTCGAGCAACTGCCGTTTTACCTGCACTTCATGAAGCATCTTGCGGCGCGGAATATGCCCGTGCCGGATCCGGTTGCCGACGCACATGGCGTGATCCTTCACCCTCTGAGGGAGCGGCCCGCGGTGGTCGTCAACAGGCTTCCTGGTGCAAGCGAGGCGGAACCTGCGGCCGCGCATTGCAGTTCCGTCGGGGAGTGCCTGGCGCGCCTGCACCTGGCCGGGAGCGATTACCCACGACAACAGGCCAATCCGCGCGGCCTTCAATGGTGGAACGAGGTCGTGTCGGTGCTCGGCCGCTGCGTATCCGCCCGACAGCGCTTGCTGCTCTCGACTGAATTGAGCTTTCAGAACGAGCTCGCTTTGTCGTCGGACTACAGGCAACTCCCCAAGGGGCCGATCCATGCCGATCTGTTCCGCGACAACGTGTTGTTCGAGAGGGAGCGCCTGTCCGGCGTCATTGATTTCTATTTTGCCGGATGCGACACGCTTCTGTTCGATATAGCGGTGTGCCTCAACGACTGGTGCGTCGATGGCCTCACCCGCCGCCACAATGTCGAGCGAGCCGCCGCTTTCCTGGGTGCTTATGAGAGCGCCCGGCCGCTGACTTCCTCCGAACACAAGCTGCTTCCTGCGATGCAGCGCGCAGCGGCATTCCGGTTTTGGCTGTCGCGTCTCTGGGATGTGCACCTGCCTCGGCAGGCTGCGCTCCTCAAACCACATGATCCCAGCCACTTCGAGCGCATCTTGCTCATGCTCCGGGGAGAGTTCGCATTGTCATGATCGTCCAATTTGCGGCAGCGAGGATGGGGGTACGATGGCGCCGACCCTAGAAGGCCGAATTCGCGAGCTTCTTTCGCAGATCCAAGCGGAGGGCCTCTACAAGCACGAGCGGATGATCACTGGCGCGCAGGCGGGCCGCATCCGCGTCGTTTCGCACTCGTCCGAGCGTGAACTCGTCAATCTTTGCGCCAACAACTATCTGGGCCTCGCCGATCATCCCGAAATCATCGCAGCCGCAAAGCGAGGTCTGGATGAGTTCGGGTTTGGCATGGCATCCGTGCGCTTCATCTGCGGTACGCAAACCCTGCACCGCGAACTCGAGCGCACGATCGCTCGCTATCTGGACAAGGATGACGCCATCCTGTTCGTGGCCTGCTTCGATGCCAATGGCGGGGTCTTCGAGCCGCTTCTGGAGGCCGACGACGCCATCATTTCTGATTCTCTCAATCACGCTTCGATTATCGACGGCGTGCGCCTTTGCAAGGCGAGGCGATACCGCTTCGCCAACGGCGACATGAACGAGCTCGAGGATCGGCTCAAGGAGGCGAACAGGGACGGAGCCCGGTTCAAATTGATCGCCACAGACGGCGTGTTCTCGATGGACGGATACGTGGCCAAGCTCCCCGCCATTTGCGCCTTGGCCGAGAGGTACGGCGCCGCCGTCATGGTCGATGACTGCCATGCCACCGGTCATATCGGCGAAGCCGGCCGCGGCACGCCGACGCTGACAGGCACAAGCGGGCAGGTCGATATCGTCACGGGAACGCTCGGCAAGAGCCTGGGTGGCGCGATGGGCGGCTTTGTTGCGGCGTCGCAACCCATTGTTGATCTGCTTCGACAGCGAGCGCGTCCATATCTCTTCTCCAACAGCCTCGCTCCGGCAGTGGCTGCGGGATCGATTAAGGCGATCCAGATCGCGGAAACAGCCGATGACCGGCGGCAGCTTCTTGCTGCGCATACGCGGCGCTTCCGGTCGGGCTTGGAGAAGGCTGGATTCGAACTCCTTGCGGGAGAGACGCCAATCATTCCAGTCATGCTGCACGACGCGCGCTTGGCGCAGGACATGGCAGCCGCGCTGGATGAGCGCGGCATCTACGTCGCCGCGTTCTTCTATCCCGTCGTCCCCAAAGGAAAGGCGCGGATCAGGACACAGATGTCCGCCGCCCTGACCGAAGAGGACGTTGAACTGGCCGTCGAGGCCTTCGCCGACGCGGGCAAAGCGCTTGGCGTGATTTGATGGTTACAAAGGTGCTCTCATGAAAGCTCTTGTCAAAGCAGCCGCCGAACCCGGGCTCTGGCTCGGTGAACGGGGAATCCCGCAGATCGGGCCGGATGACGTTCTCATCAAGATCAACAAGACCGGGATCTGCGGCACGGATATCCATATCTACGCTTGGGATGAGTGGGCGCAACGGACCGTCCCCGTCCCGATGGTCGTCGGTCACGAGTATGCAGGCGAGATCGCCGAAGTCGGCGCGAACGTCACGAAATTCGCGATTGGGCAGCGCGTTTCGGGTGAGGGCCATGTTGTCGGCATGAGCAGCCGCGCTGCGCGGGGAGGGCGGTTTCACCTGGATCCTGAAACCAAGGGCATCGGTGTCAATATTCCCGGAGCTTTTGCCGAATATTTGCGTTTGCCCGCCTTTAATGTCGTGCCGCTGCCTGACGCCATCGACGACGAGATCGGGGCCATCCTCGATCCGCTCGGCAACGCCGTCCACACCGCGTTGTCGTTCGACCTCGTGGGTGAGGATGTGCTCATCACCGGGGCAGGTCCCATTGGCATCATGAGCGCTGCAGTTGCCCGACATGTCGGTGCGCGGCACGTCGTGATCACCGATGTCAATCCGCGCCGCTTGGCATTGGCTTCGGATGTTGCTGACGTTGTTCCCGTCGACGTGACAAGGGAAGATCTTCGGTCTGTGACGCAGCGGCTGGGCATGAAGGAAGGCTTCGATGTGGGGCTCGAGATGAGTGGTGCTCCCGCTGCCTTCGATCAATTGGTCGAAAATCTGGTGATGGGCGGCAAGATTGCCATGCTCGGCATCCCCGCTCGGCCCGCGACAGTCGACTGGACCAAGCTTGTCTTCAAGATGCTTACCGTCAAGGGCATCTACGGTCGAGAGATGTTCGAGACCTGGCACAAGATGCTCGCAATGCTCGAAAGCGGTCTCGACATCCGAAAGATCATCACCCACCGCCTGCCTGCCGCGGAGTTCAAGACCGGATTTGAGATCATGCGGAGTGGCAATTGCGGCAAGATCGTTCTGGACTGGAAAGCGTGAATGCGCCTCTTCTGACGACCCGTTCGAACGCCTTTGTGGCGCGCCGGCCCCTGACAGCAGATTGGCCGCTCCAGGATACCAACAATGAAATTCTATGCTGAACTTTGCAGCAGTCCGATTGCGTAATGCCGTCGGGCACAACCTACCCTGCAGCGGATGGGGTTCATCAGATGGCCCTCCCCCGCCAGGCACTGGCGATTGGGCCGGTACCACGATCAAGAGACCTTGACACATGATGACGACCGCAGCTCACCAGGCCGCAGCACGCGACAATGAGCCCGCGGTGCTGGTTCCTTTCGCCAGAGCGCATCTGGAAGGCGCCCTGAAGCTCTCCCAAGAGATGTCCTGGCCGTATCGGATCGAGGATTGGGATGTCGCGCTGCACTTGGGCCATGGCTTTGTTCTGCAGCACGACGGAGTGGTGATTGGGACGGCGGCGTGGTGGCCGTACGGCGAGACTCACGCTTCCGCCGGGATGATCATCGTCGCAAAGGCTGCCCAGGGCCGCGGCTATGGGGCCCAGCTCATGGATGCCTTGCTGACGTCCGCGCGCCCACGAACCGTTGCACTGAATTCGACGGCCGAAGGCATCATGCTTTACCGGCGCCGCGGCTTCGTGCCGATCGGGGTCATCCACCAGCATCAGGGAATTCCAAGCGAGGACTGCGGGGCACAGCGATCGAGCCTCGTCAGGTCAATGGCTGCATCGGACTTCGAGGCAATCGCGCGGCTCGATCGCGAGGCTACGGGTCTGGAGAGGCGGCGGATGCTGGATCGGCTCGTCCAGAGCGGTGATGGCTATATCCTGCAGCGTGACGGCACAGCCCGCGGCTACGCCATCTCTCGTCTTTTCGGCCGCGGGCACGTCATCGGGCCTGTCGTAGCCGAAAGCCCGGCCGAAGCACGCGCGCTGATCGAGGCTGCGCTCGCACGCCTCGGCAGTGTTTTTGTCCGCATCGACACTTCTGCAACGTCGCAACTCGGGGAGTGGCTTGAAGGCATCGGCCTCGAGCAGGTCGGCGATGCCACCACCATGATCTTGGGAACGCCGGCACCATCGAGCGGACCTGCGCGCGTCTTTGCGATACCCAACCAGTCTTTCGGCTAGGAGACATCGACGTGCTACGCGAGGAGATGAGCGGGACGGATCACCAGAACGGCGAGGCGGCCGCAACGATCGGCACATTGGCAACGCCGGCCCTGCTGCTCGACAAGAATCGGCTCGATTGCAATCTCGCCCGTCTGTCCTCCCGCATGGCCGAGCAGGGCGTCGTGCTGCGTCCTCATATGAAGACGGCGAAATCCATTGACGTCGCCCAACGCGCCTATCCATCGGGGGCGGGACCAATCACTGTCTCAACCCTGGCGGAGGCGGAGTACTTCGCGCAGCATGGCTTCCGGGACATCACCTATGCCGTGGGACTTGCACCTCACACCGCCGCGAGGGCGATGCGCCTGAGGAAAGCGGGCATCGATATCAAGGTGCTGCTGGATTCGCCTGAGCAGGCCGCCATGCTTGGCGCGGCTGGTCGTGCCGCTGGTGTGATACCGTCCGCCTTCATCGAGATCGACTGCGACAGTCATCGCGGCGGGCTGACCGGGACCGATCCCAAGCTCCTGGTCGTCGCGACAGCCCTGGCCGAGGCCGGCGTCAAGCTTACCGGCGTTCTCACCCATGCCGGCGAATCCTACAGCCTCAGTATGCCGGCGGCCCTTGTCGCAGCTGCGGAGAACGAACGCACCGTGGCCGTCGCCGCCGCAACGACATTGCGTGCGGCCGGCCATGAATGTCCTGTCGTCAGCGTCGGCTCGACGCCGACCGCACATTTCGCCGATGATCTGACCGGCGTCACGGAAATGCGCGCCGGCGTCTACATGTTCTTCGATCTGGTCATGCACGGCGTCGGTGTCTGCACGACCGACGACATCGCCATCTCGGTGCTCGCCACCGTGATCGGCACGAAACCCGAGAAGGGCTGGATTTTGGTCGACGCAGGGTGGATGGCGCTGTCGCGCGATCGCGGCACCGCGGCGCAGCGGGTCGACCAGGGATACGGTCTGGTCTGCGACGTGGCCGGCAAGATCTATCCCGACCTGATCGTCTCTCAAGCAAGCCAGGAGCACGGGATCCTCGCCATCAGGCCCGGGTCGGCGCACGCTTTGCCCAATCTTCCGATCGGCGCGAAGGTCAGGATTGTCCCCAATCACGCCTGTGCGACGGCGGCGCAACACGAGTTGTACAACGTCGTCTCCGCCAGCAGCGACGCGATTCACGCCCGATGGCCCCGGATGCGCGGCTGGTAGGGCTGGCCGGACATTCCCGGCCCCCTGGTTCCTGCCGCTGATCGGCGCCTATTACCGAATCAAGGATCGCTTCCAATGACTTCCCCCCTTCGACATCTGACGGAAGCCGGCTTCCTCGGAAAATTCTACATCGACGGAGAATGGCGGAAGCCAATCGGATCAGTCGCGGCAGCAGCAACCGTCGTCAATCCGGCGACGGAGCAGCCGATCGCTGACGTCGCGCTCGGCGATGACGATGACGTGGACTGCGCCATAGCAGCTGCCAGACGAGCCTTCGCCGGCTGGTCCATGACATCGCCTGCTGACAGAGCGGCGCTGCTCGACAGGGTTCACGGCTTGCTTCTCCAGCGGCTGGAGTTGTTCGCGCAGGCGCTCACGGCCGAGATGGGAGCTGCCATCACCTATGCGCGCCGAGCCCAGGTGCCGCTGGCCGCCGAACATATCCGTGTCGCCCGGGATAATCTCGCGAATTATCCCTTCATCACGGCGCGCGGCAGCACCGCGATCTTACGCGAGGCGATCGGCGTGTGCGGCCTCATCACGCCGTGGAACTGGCCACTTTATCAGATCACAGCCAAGGTCGGCCCGGCGATCGCAGCCGGCTGCACTGTGGTGTTGAAACCGAGCGAATTATCGCCGCTGAGCGCCTTGCTATTTGCTGAGGTAATGGATGATGCCGGTTGTCCGCCCGGCGTCTTCAACCTAGTCAATGGAACAGGTCCGATCGTGGGCGCTCGTCTGGCGTCGCATCCGCAGGTGGACATGATCTCGATCACCGGCTCGACGCGGGCCGGCGTTCTCGTCGCGCAGGCTGCGGCGCCCACCGTTAAGCGCGTTGCCCAGGAGCTCGGCGGCAAGTCGCCGAACATCATTTTGCCGGATGCCGATCTGAGCCGCGCCGCTCCGCTCGGCGTCGGCGCAGCCTTCCGCAATCTCGGCCAATCCTGCAGCGCACCGACACGTATGCTTGTGTCCCGCTCACAGTTGAAGGAGGTCGAGATTCTGGCGGCGGCCGCCGCTTCTGAATTGGTGGTCGGCGATCCCCTTGCGGAAGGCACGACCCATGGCCCGATCGCCAACCGGCCGCAGTTCGAGCGCATCCAGACCATGATCGGCGTCGGACTGGAGGAAGGAGCCAAGCTTGTCATCGGCGGGCCAGGGCGGCTCGCCGATCTTCCGATCGGCCTCTATGCGCGGCCGACGATCTTCTCCAACGTCCGTCGCGACATGAGGATCGCGCAGGAGGAGATCTTCGGCCCGGTGCTGTCGATCATTCCCTACGACACCGTGGAGGAGGCGATCGAGATCGCCAACGACACGGTCTACGGTCTCGGCGCCCATGTACAAGGCACTGATCTGGATACGGTGCGGGCCGTCGCCGGGCGGATCCAGTCGGGTCAAGTGCATCTCAACCATCCCGACTGGGACCCCAATGCACCTTTCGGCGGATACAAGCGGTCCGGCAACGGTCGGGAATACGGCCCGGAGGGCATGGAGGAATATCTGGAGACCAAGGCCGTCCTCGGATTTTACCGATGAAGGCCAACTCTAGGACGAACCCTTCAACACTAACGTGCCGCATGTGGGCGACACTTTGGCACACGTTGCATAGGATTGGATAAGGTACGTGGTGAAATTCATCTCCGAAAGCGAATCCACCCGTCTCATCTCGCATGAGTCGGCGTTCGAGGCCGTAAGGAAGGCGCTCATCGCGGCAGCTTCGACCGAAGCGAAGGTATTTCCTGCTGTCATCGCACATGCCTCCTATCGCCAGAACACCTTTTCACTTAAGTCGGGCTCGACGCCCGACTTGGCCGGCTTCAAGGTCGGCTCGTTCTGGCCCGACAACCCTGCCAAAGGCCGTCCGCGCCATAGCTCGACGATCTTCCTGATCGATCAGGATAGCGGACGGATCGGTGCGCTGGTGGAGGCTTCGGCCGTTAATGCCTATCGAACGGCTGCGGCCGACGCCGTGGCGGCGGAAACGCTCGCGCGACCGGAGTCCGAGACATTGGCCATCTTCGGAGCTGGAAACCAGGCATTGTTCGAATGCTGTGCCCTCGCACGAATCCTTCCGCTGAAGCGCTTACATATCGTCGCGCGCAATCGCGATAAAGCCAATGCCTTCGCGACCAACCTGTTGTCGTGTGGTTTGAAACTCGACATTCGTATCTCGATGGCGGAAGAGGCGTGTCGGGAGGCAGACATCATTGTTACAGCGACGCCGTCTCGCGTCCCGCTGTTCGACCCGGAATGGGTTCGTCCGGGCACGCACATCGCCGGCATGGGATCCGATGCACGCGGGAAACAGGAGTTGCCGAGCGAGCTCTTCGAGCGTGCGAAGCTGTTTTGCGATCTACCGGAGCAATCGATTCAGATCGGGGAATTTCAGCATGTTCGCGAAAAGATCGAACGCGGCGAATTGGTTTTGAACGCAATCGGCGCGCTGCTCGAAGGGCGCTGTTCGGGCAGGATCGCGCGGGACGATATCACCATTTTCGATAGCTCCGGCATTGCCCTCCAGGATCTGTACATCGGCCAATTCCTGCTTTCGACGAGCAAGGTACCGACGAACTCTTGAGGCGCGCGAAGGTGCGCCGGACGCAAGCCCCCCTGCACTTCAGTTAGGGCGTGGCCTCATTCTGAAGCCTACGCAACGGCGACCCTAGCATCGGTTGTTAGGTGCCCAGGAAAGACGACGTCGCAATAAATCCCGAAATCACGACCGTGACGCTGGACCACTGTACGCAGGATTTCGACGTCTACCGGCAAACGATCCTGCTCGATCGTGATGAAACCACAGCGTCCGCAGGGCCTCTTGCCCCGCAACACGACTTCTCCGATCCTGATCTCCCGGCCGATCCAGTCTTTTTCAGGCATCGTATGGTCCTCGTCCGGCCAGTCGACAAGAATGTTCGGACGGAAGCGGCGCGTGTCGATGACGCTGTCGGGCAACTCTCGGCTAAGGCTGCGCAGTGCAGCCGTGGTCAAGAGATGGATCGGAGCGTGCTCGTAGCGGGGGCGGAAACCGCCGGATCCGATCGGGTCGAAAGGCTTCAGCATTGGCTTGAAGCCGAAGGTCGTCGACAAGGCTTCCTGCATCGAGGCGTCGTCCGGTCCAGCCCAACTCCTGCCATCGACCGAAACGGCGACGCCGCCATCGGCGATCTTGGCATGTGCGCGTGGCACGCCGATGAACTGCTTTTCCCGCCCGGGGGATGCGATGCGGCCGGTCGCTTCATCGAGCACTCCCCAGATCCGGTCGCCGGCAATGCCGCCTGCCTCGACTCGAGCCACGGCGAGCTGTTCGCCAGCCATGGAGCTCACCGGATAGCGCCAGAGTTCTGCGACCTTACCGTTCATAGGCTCTCGAGCCTCTGCGAGCCGGGATGTGGATATGGTGACCGGCATTGGTTTCAGGCATAGTTCCCGTCACTACTGTCATCGGCCAAGGCTCCTGGTTTTGTCACCGTGCCATCGTTCTCTCAGTGCTGATCCCGGCGGTCAAGCATGCCTTCCCCTGAAACGCTTGCATATTCTCGCGCGCAATCGCGACGGCGTTGCTTGATCCTGTTGACTGCCGCTCAACTCGATTACGGGCGCGAGGTCGCACTACAAGTCGGTTTCGGCTTCTGGGGCAAAAGAACCTGGACTGCGGAAGGTCGTGCTGACTTTGCGGTAGACCAGAGGGCCGTCTGCTGAATGACCCTGTATTGCGGCACATTCTGCCAGATGCCCGCGGCTATGCTCGACTTAATAAGCCAGATGGATAGGAGCGAAAGACATGGGGCGCTTCCGGCCGAAATACGTGACGTTTGATTGCCACGGCACACTGATCAATTTCCAAATGGCGGAAGCCGCACGGGATCTGTTCGGACATCTTCTGGACAGACCGCGCTTGGACGAATTCATCAGAAACTTCCAAGCCTACCGTATCGACGAGGTGTTGCAGGACTGGAAGCCCTATGCCGATGTCGTTCACAACGCACTGGAGCGCGCCTGCCGCCGCAACAACATCCCGTTCCGCGCCGGAGAGGCCGAAACGATCTATAACCGCATTCCGACTTGGGGACCGCATCCGGACGTACCCGATGGCTTAGCCCAGCTCGCCAGGGAAATTCCGTTGGTCATCCTTTCGAACTCGATGAAGGTTCAAATTCCGTCGAACGTGGCAAAGCTCGGCGCGCCGTTTCATGCGGTCTACACTGCTGAAGAGGCGGGGGCCTATAAGCCGCACTTCAAGGCGTTCGAATATATGTTCGACATGCTGGGATGCGGCCCAGAGGACGTAACGCACGTTTCCTCGTCTTTCCGCCACGACCTGATGTCTGCCTATGATCTGGGTATCAAGAGCAAAGTCTGGGTCAATCGCCGCCACGAGCCGGCCAACCCCTACTACGAGTACGCCGAAATCGGCGATGTGACGCTGCTACCAGGCGTTTTCGGGCTCTGATGAAACAAGGGGGCCGATGCCTTTGCGGAGCACCTCGCCCGTTCTTGCGCAAGCAGTCACCAGAAGCCAGCTTTCAAGCCCAAGCATAGAAACACCCGTGATTGCAACCGTCCACCATCTTTCTTGCGCGTCAGCGTCAACCGAAACCTATTTTCGCGCGGCCGCCGCGGTCCTGGCCATGCACTCCGACTCCTCCGGACCTGATATGTCGGCGTCACTGCTGAAGCGTCACTACGGAGTGACTGGATCAATCGCGACGTTGTCCTCTGAGGTCGAGCGCACCGTTGAAGTCGGCATCCCGGACGGCGGGCGGTGCATCCTGAAGACGTCGACCAGACCGGAGGCGGTCGACAGCTTTCGTTTTCAGACCTCGGCCATGGCAGGCTTGCGGGGTGCGGCAGGCTTCGTTGCACCCGCAGTGCTGCGCACGAGCAGCGGCGCATTGATGTTTGAGGAAGAGGGGATATGCGGGTACATGCAGACCCGGATCGAGGGCATTCCGCTGCACCAGGTGGTGCCCACTCCCGAGCTGCTTTTTCGTACTGGCCGCGCCCTCGCTCGGCTTGATTTAGCGCTTGCGCAAGTCAACGTGCTTGCAGCCCATCGGCCCGTTCTTTGGCATGTCGGGTGCTGGTCGCGGCTGATGGAACTGGAGCAGTACCTACCAAGCCGGAGCGTTGCCGATAGCGTTCGCGCCGCCATGGCGGAGTATCTGGAGTTTGTTGAGCCGCAAATCTCGAACGTCGTCTGGCAGGTCACTCACAACGATCCCAGCCCGTTCAATATGATTGTGACTGGCCAGGGACTGGGCTTCATCGATTTTGGTGATGGCTGCTGGAGCCCCAGGATCCAGGATCTGGCGATTGCAGCAAGCCACCTCGTATCAGACTCGACGCTTCCTCTGGGGGGCGCCGAACACCTCATTGCCGGCTACGCCTCTGTCATCTCGCTTTCAGAGCTGGAAGTAAGACTCCTCGTCGGACTGATGCGGGCGCGACAAAGCGCGTTGATCCTGGTCAATTACTGGCGCGCCCACCTTTTCCCGGCCGACGCTCAATACATCAAAAAGAATGTCGCGCGTGCTGAGCACGGCCTTTCGATCCTCGCGTGTCTTGATGTCACCTCGGCCGAGGCAACAGTCCTAGCGGCTGTGTCGTCGTCCTTGCCGTAACGCCGTTTGGGGTCGCTCGATCGACAGGGTCGTAAAATTCCGAAGTGACCAGGTACTCTTTCAAAGAGGCAGCAGCTCATGTCCACAGATCTCATGCCCAATCGCTACAGGCCCGGCGAATCCGAGCTTCCAACGCGCGAATCAGAACTGATTGCTCGCCGTGAAAAAGTTCTGGGGGCTTCTTATCGGCTCCAGTACCGCCGGCCCGTGCACTTCGTCCGCGGTGAAGGCATGTGGCTCTACGATCCTGACGGACGGGCCTATCTTGATTTCTACAATAACGTGCCGTGTCTCGGTCACTGCCATCCTGAAGTGAACGCGGCGATGGCGGAGCAGGCGGGCCGAATAAGCGCCAACACGCGCTATCTTGAGCCAAAGCTTATCGGCTATGCCGAGCGGCTGGTCGACACGTTCCCAAACGAGCTCGACAGGGTGGTCTTTACCTGCACGGGGAGTGAATCCAACGATCTGGCCCTGCGTATTGCGCGATGTGCAAGCGGCAACGAAGGCGTGATCGTATCCAGCTATGCCTATCACGGCACCAGCGCGACTACTGCCGCGGTTTCCCCGAACCTGGGTGACGCAGTCAAGCTCAGCCCGTTCGTGCGCATAGTATCCCTGCCCGGGCCAGCGGGTGTGCCGGCAGCCCAGGCTGCGGAGTTTTTCGAGACACAGATTCGTTCAGCCATTATGGATCTCAACCGTCGTGGCATGGGTGTTGCGGCCCTGCTCATCGACAGTATTTTTTCCAGCGACGGCGTATGGGTGGATCCTCCTGGCTTCATCGCGAGCGGAGCTGCGGCGGTGCAGGAGGCAGGTGGTCTCGTTATTGCCGACGAAGTTCAACCGGGCTTCGGACGAACTGGCGCTCATATGTGGGGCTTCGAGCGCCATGGGATCGTTCCAGATCTTGTTACCCTCGGCAAGCCGATGGGCAATGGATTTCCGATTGGCGCCGTCGTCGGCCGCAGAGCACCGATGGAGCGATTTGGTTCTACCTCTCGCTACTCGAACACATTCGCGGGAAACACAGTCGGAATTGCGACAGCGGACGCTGTGTTAAAGATCCTGCAGCGCGACCAAATCCCGCAAAAGGCGCTTGCGATGAGCCGGCGCCTCCGAGACGGGCTGGAGAAGCTCGCAAAGCATCGTCATGAGGTTCACGCGATCCGAAACGCCGGTCTCTTCTTTGGCGTCGACTTAGGGGCCGAGGGAACCCCGGCGGCAGGCCGCCGTGCGATGGCTTTGGGCCTGGTCAACGCAATGCGCGATGATGGCGTGCTTATCAGCACGACCGGGGCCAATGAAGATACACTCAAAGTGCGCCCACCGCTCGTTTGCCAAGCCGAGCATGTTGACCTCTTCCTAGCAACCATGGAGCGGGCGCTCACTAAGATCGCAGGCTAGATCACAGGCCTCATTGGGCAGCACCCGTTCCCAGTGCGTGCCGCGGCGAGGCTATCAAAACCTGATGCCTCAGAGGAAATCTTCTTGCAGCCATTCAGCAAGACCGTGTGCTGTCCCTGACTGTTCAGGTTCTGCTGTCCAGATGAGCCCGTAGTGGCTTTCGTCGGCATCGAAGCCGGCAGGAACCCATGAGGTCGCCGCCGAGGGAAGCTATCACAGCGAATTGCTGACGTCAGTTCAGGCGAGGGTGCGTCGAAAGATGACGCTCGCGTTGACGCCCCCAAAACCAAATCCGTTGGAAATTGCATGCTCCATGGGCATACGCCTTGCCTCGCGGGCCACGATGTCGACGCCTTCGGCCGCCGTGTCGGCATTCTCGAGATTGAGAGTGGGCGGTGCCGTCTGGTCCCGTAGCGCGAGGATCGTGAAGATTGCTTCGGCTCCGCCAGCTGCGCCGAGCAGATGACCAGTTGCCGATTTGGTGGCGCTCACGGCAATTTTTCCTTCGCGGCCGAACACGGCTTTGATCGCTTCTAGCTCCGAAACGTCGCCAACTGGCGTCGAGGTGGAATGGGCGTTGAGATGCTGGATGTCACCGGGCCTCAGGCTGGCCTGCCGCAACGCGCCTTCCATGGCGCGGCGCGCGCCGTCGCCGTCCTCGGGTCCTGACGTGATGTGGTAGGCATCGGCCGTGGTGCCGTAGCCGACGATTTCGGCAAGCGGTTTGGCGCCGCGGCGGATCGCATGCTCCAGCTCTTCAATGACGAGGATGCCGGCGCCTTCGCCCATGACAAAACCATCGCGGTCGCGGTCGAACGGGCGGGACGCACGCGCCGGCGTTTCGTTGAAGGCCGTCGAGAGGGCGCGGGCAGCGGCGAAGCCGCCGAGGCTCACCAGGTCGATGCAGGCTTCCGAGCCGCCGCAAACCGCAACGTCGGCTTCTCCGGTTCGGATAAGGCGTGCGGCATCGCCGATCGCTTGCACGCTCGCGGCGCAGGCGGTGACCGGTGTACCGATCGGCCCCTTGAAGCCGTAGCGGATCGAGATTTGGCCGGCCGCGAGATTTGCGAGGAAGGACGGCACCGTGAACGGCGAGAGGCGTCTCACTCCGCGCTGATCGGTGGTGCGGACTGCCTCGACGATTGCCGGAAAGCCGCCGATGCCCGATGCGATCACGGTTGCCGTGCGCTCCATGGAATGCGCATCGGAAGGAGTCCATGCCGCTTGTGCCATCGCCTCGGCCGCGGCGACTAGTGCGAACAGGATGAAGCGATCCATCCTCCGCTGATCCTTGGGAGCAACCACCAGGTCCGGATCGAAGCCTCCATCTGCGTCGTCGGCCTTTGTCGGAACGATTCCGGCGACTCGTGCGGGAAGGACAGCCGCCCACTCCGGGAGTGCGGCAAGTCCCGAGCGGGCCGAGAGCAGCCGGGACCATGCCAACTCACTGCCGCAGCCCAGCGGGGATACGAGTCCCAGTCCCGTAACGACGATGCGACGCATAATCAGATGACCTTAAAGACGGCTTGACTGACAGTCGGGAAACGGGTGTCTCGGGATCGTCGGCGTTTATGTTTGCAATTGATGGACACGATCATCCGGCGACCCAGCCAGCGTCGTTCGGGGTTGAATCTGAAGACCTTCGACTTTGCGCTCGAGTTTTACGAGGCGATCTTCCAGCCCGGACATGTAGTCACCGCGCGGATCGTCTATGCTCAGGGCCTCGGCCCAGTCATTCAAGCTCTGCCAAAAGCGCTTGAACATGGTTGCGCACTCCTGTGTTTGATCGTTTCGCTCATTCTGTCGCCAGTATCACGTGAGCCAGCTCCGACGGACTCTCGACGGCTGAGAAGTGCCCGGTGTTTTTCAGCGTCAGCATCTGCGAGGCAGGGATCAGCGATCGTGTGCGTTCTCGCTCATTCGGTCGAGACCAGTCGCTATCACCATAAATGAGCGTCACGGGTGCCGAGATCTGCCGATAGTAATCGCGGGCCTTGCTCCAGGATCGCCAGCCTGCCAGCACCTTGCGCGCGATCCGCTTGTATCCCGGGCGGCGAGCTACTTCATCGAACTCGGCAAGCAAATCGGCCGGCAGTTTGCGCGGGTCGTGATACCCGCCTCCCATGATCTTGCCGAGAACCATCTTGTTTTCGAGCGATGCATTGATCGCGCCGAGTATCGGGATCTGCAAGCTTCCGATGATAAAATTGGCGAGCCAGTTGCCGCGTCGAATACCGTCGCCGTAGCGGGTCTCGTAGTCGTAGGGATTGATCGCGTAGACCCGTTTCACGCTCTGTGGAAGCGACGCCGCCACCGTGAGGGCCAAAGCGCCGCCGATCGACTCGCCGACGATCGTGACGTCCGAGAGATTGAGCTCCTCGATGAAGCGAATGACGGCCTGCCTGAAGTAGGGCTCGTCGAAACTCGCGCTCGGATCGATTGGCGAGTGGCCGTGGCCCGGGAGGTCAATAGCGTACACCGTGTGCGATCTGGCGAGGAGTGGCGCAAGACTGCGGAAATATTCGAGCTGCGTCCGGATCGTATGTATGAGGAGCAGCGGAGGCCCGCTGCCGGTCTTTTGAAAACGTACACGTAGCGAGTCCGATATTTTGAGCAAACTTGGTTTCACGTCAGTCGTGGCGAGCATTCGATCTCTCTTTGCTTTGAGGGGCGAGCTTTCAATCGGCCGCGGTCTCGCGAACGTGTTCGACGGCCGCGTTCAGAAAGGCCTGAGCGAGATCGGGGTCGTTGACGGCGCGCGACAGCGTCATGGCGCCGACCATCGTCGACAGAACGACCATGGCCCTCCCGGCGGCATCCTCGCCGACGGTCTGGGGGAGCAGGGGGCTGAGGACTTCGAGATACGCCTTGATTCCCTCTTCGAACGCCGCTCTGACTCCGGCCCCCTGCCTGGCGACGTCCGAGCCGAGCGCCACGACCGGGCAGCCGTCGAGTTTTTCTTCGCGATGGCCCGCACTCAGGTAGAACGCGATCACTGCGCCAAGCGGATCAGCAGGATTCTCCGCGATCGCAGCTGACCAGCGTTGGGAGGCGCTTTCCAATGCGCGCCTGGACGCCTGTGCCGCCAAGTCCTCCTTGGACTCGAACTGCTTGTAGAAGGCGCCTTGGGTTAGCCCGGCCCCCTCCATCAAATCCTTGAGCCCGATGCCATCAAAGCCGCGCTCCCTGAAGAGGCGACTCGCCACATTGATCACGGTCTGGCGGTTCTCCGCGGCTTGAATGCGACTCACCCGCATCGTCGACCTCCATTTGGATTTCGTTTGACATCTATGGCTAGGATAGAGGTCAAGCGCAATCTATCAAGGCGGATGGTTAGATTTCACGTGGCCGGAGGGCCCAAAAGGGCGATTTCCACAGATCACATTCCCGTCAATGCCCTAATTTAGATTTCGATCGAACTCTAATTAGATTATAGAGGTCAAACGAAATCTAAGAGGCAGGGAGACGGCGATGAAAAAGAGCAGACTTGTGGTCTTGGCTGGTGTCCTGATCGCGGCGTCCGGAGCAGCCATCCTCGCTACTCTTGCCATTCCCGGCCGAGAGGCCTCCGCAGCGCGTGACCCGAGGCAGGATCCGCCGATGGTCAGCCTGGTGACGGCCGTGCGGGTGAGCGGATCGGAACGCGGGTTCACCGGCACCATCGGCGCGCGGGTGGAAAGCAATCTCGGTTTTCGCGTCGCCGGTAAGATCGTCGAACGGCTCGTGAATGTCGGTGAGCAGGTCAAGGCCGGGCAGCCGCTGATGCGGATCGACGAAACTGACCTCCGCCTGGCGCTTACTGCGAAGCGCAACGCCGTTGCCGCGGCGCGCGCAATTGTCGTTCAGACGGATGCAGATGAGCGGCGATACGCCAATCTCGTCAACGACGGATGGACTTCCAAACAGCGCTACGAGCAGGCGAAGGCCGCGTCGGACACGGCGAATGCGCAACTCGCCGCGACCGAGGCCGAAGCTCGCGTCGCCGAGAACCAGGCGACCTACTCCGTCCTGGTGGCGGATGCGGACGGAACGGTCATGCAAACGCTTGGCGAGCCCGGCCAAGTGGTCTCCGCAGGCCAGGCGGTCGTTCGGCTTGCACAGTCCGGTCCCCGCGAAGCTGTGGTGGCGCTTCCCGAAACGATCCGGCCGTCGATCGGCTCCCTCGCCGAGGCGAGCCTGTACGGGAGCGATGGGCGCCGCTATGCCGCACATCTCCGGCAGTTGTCGGATTCCGCTGATCCGCAGACCCGCACCTACGAGGCCCGCTATGTGCTCGACGGTGAGGCGGCGGCGGCACCACTTGGCGCGACGGTCACCATTCGGCTTGCAAGTCAGGAGAGTCAGCCGGAAGTCCAGGTGCCGCTTGGAGCCGTGCTCGATGACGGCAGAACGACAGGTGTTTGGGTCCTCGACAGCGCCACTTCGACGGTGCGCTTTCAGCCCATCAAGCTGCTGCGCGTGACCAGCGAAACGGCCGTTATCTCGGGATCGAGTTCCGGTGACCGAATCGTTTCCCTCGGCGCTCATCTGCTGCACGAAGGAGCCCACGTCAGGACTGCCTCTGAACGCAGGACCAACTGATGAGCTTCAATCTCTCCGCAATCGCCGTCCGCGAACGAGCCGTGAGCCTGTTCTTCATCCTGCTGCTGGCAGCCGCAGGCGCCTACGCGTTTCTCATGCTCGGGCGAGCCGAAGACCCGTCCTTCACTATCAAGACTCTGACGGTCACCACAGTATGGCCGGGCGCGACGGCGCGCGAGATGCAGGATCAGGTCGCTGAACCCCTGGAGAAGCGGATTCAGGAACTGACTTGGTACGACCGGGTGGAGACGACCACGCGGCCGGGTTATGCATACATGACGGTTACGCTGAAGGACAGCACGCCGCCATCGAGCGTGCAGGAGGAATTCTACCAGGCCCGCAAGAAGCTGGGAGATGAAGCGCGCAAGCTACCGTCTGGCGTGCTCGGCCCCTTCGTCAACGACGAATATTCGGACGTGAGCTTCGCACTTTATGCCCTCAAGGCTAAGGGCATGCCGATGCGCGAGCTCGCCAGGCAAGCCGAGACCATTCGTCAGGATCTCCTGCACGTGCCCGGCGTAAAAAAGATCAATATCCTCGGTGAACGTCCCGAACAGATATTCATCGAGTTTTCCTACGCCAAACTGACCACGCTCGGCGTGTCGGCGCAGGATATCGTTGCCGCTCTGCAGCGGCAGAACACGGTCACACCGGCAGGCTCAATCGACACCAAGGGGCCGCAGGTCTTTATCCGGGTCGATGGCGCATATGATAGCGTCCAGGCGATCGCCGACACGCCGATCGTCGCTGCGGGGCGGACGCTGAAACTCTCCGACATTGCCGAAGTCCGCCGCGGTTACGAGGATCCTCCCACCTACCTCATCCGACACAAGGGTGAGCCCGCTGTCATGCTCGCTGCGATCATGCAGGAGGGCTGGGATGGCCTCGCGCTCGGCAAGGCGCTGGAAGAGAGGTCCGAAGCCATCTCCCGAACGCTGCCGCTCGGGATGACTCTGGCCAAGGTCAGCGACCAGGCCGTCAATATCACGTCGGCGGTCGATGAATTCATGATGAAGTTCGCGATGGCGCTCGGCGTGGTGCTGCTGGTGAGCCTGCTCAGCCTCGGCTGGCGCGTCGGCATCGTCGTCGCGGCCGCCGTCCCTTTGACGCTGGCCGTCGTGTTTCTCATCATGCTGGAGACCGGCCGGTTCTTCGACCGTATCACGCTCGGCGCCCTCATCCTGGCGCTTGGTCTTCTCGTCGACGACGCCATCATCGCCATCGAGGTGATGGTGGTGAAAATGGAAGAGGGCATGGACCGCATATCGGCGGCGGCCTATGCGTGGAGCCACACTGCTGCGCCGATGCTGTCCGGAACACTCGTGACGATCGCAGGCTTCCTGCCGGTGGGCTTCGCGCGATCGACGGCCGGCGAATACGCCGGCAACATCTTCTGGGTCGTGGGATTCGCCCTCATCGTCTCCTGGATCGTCGCCGTGGTTTTCACGCCGTATCTTGGCGTCAAGATGCTGCCGGCGATCAAGCCGGTCGCAGGCGGTCACCACGCGATTTACGACACACCGAACTATCGGCGCCTGCGAGGGCTCATCACATTCGCGGTGCGCCACAAGTTCGTGACTTGCAGTATCGTCGCCATCGCTTTTGCGTTGTCCGGAGCCGGCATGGGCGCCGTAAAGCAGCAATTCTTCCCGACGTCCGACCGCCCCGAGGTGCTGGTGGAGCTTCGTCTGCCGGAAGGCACCAGCATCGAGACGACGACCGCCACGGTCGAGAAGCTGGAACACTGGCTTGGCAATCAGTCGGAGGCCAAGATCGTCACGAGCTATGTCGGTCAGGGTGCGCCGCGCTTCTTCTTCGCGATGGCGCCGGAGCTGCCCGACCCCGCCTTCGCCAAGATCGTCGTACTTACACCGGATGCGGAGGCGCGCGAGGCTTTGAAGCACCGGCTCCGAGAAGCGGTGTCGCAGGGCCTCGCGTCTGAAGCCAATGTGCGCGTCACCCAGCTCGTGTTCGGACCTTATACGCCATTCCCAGTCGAGTTTCGGGTCATGGGGCCTGATCCCGCACAATTGTACGCCATCTCTCAAAAGGCCCTCGCTGTCATGCGTGGCGTTCCCGATGTGCGCCAGGCGAATCGCGACTGGGGTAATCGCACGCCCGTGCTCCGCTTCATCCCGGATCAGGACCGACTGAACCTCATCGGTCTTTCGCCGGCCGAGGTGGGCCGGCAACTCCAGTTCCTCCTCACCGGCATCACGGTAACGCAGGTCCGCGAGGACATCCGCAATGTCCCCATCGTCGCGCGCAGCGCCGGCGGAGAGCGGCTGGATCCGGGGCGTCTGGCGGATTTCTCATTGATGAGCCGGGACGGCCGCTCGATTCCGCTCGATCAGGTCGGCCATTCGGAAGTCCGGCTCGAAGAGCCGATTCTGAAGCGCCGCGATCGCACGCCCGTCGTCACGATTCGCTCGGACATCAATGAGGCGACCCAACCTCCGGAGGTCTCCAAGGAGATCAAGACCGCTCTTCAGCCCCTGATCGCTTCCCTTCCGGCCGGCTATCGCATCGAATTGGGCGGATCGATTGAGGAGGCAACCAAGGCCAACGACGCGCTGGCGACGATCTTTCCCGCTATGATTGCTGCCATGCTGATCGTCATCATACTGCAGGTGCGATCCTTCTCGACGATGGCCATGGTCGTACTGACGGGACCACTCGGCCTCGTCGGCGTCGTGCCGATGTTGCTCACCTTCAACCAGCCCTTCGGATTCAACGCGATTCTGGGCCTGATAGGATTGGCCGGAATCCTGATGCGCAACACGCTGATCCTGACCGAACAGATCAAGGAGAACCTCGCCGCCGGCCTTGATGACTATCACGCCGTCATCGAGGCCACGGTGCAACGCACGAGGCCCGTGATCCTGACCGCACTTGCTGCGGTGCTGGCCTTCATCCCCCTCACGCATTCCGTTTTCTGGGGATCGATGGCATACACGCTGATCGGCGGCACGGCGGTCGGAACGGTGCTGATTCTGCTGTTCCTTCCAGCGCTGTATGCTGCGTGGTTTCGGATCAAGCCGACCGCAGATCATATCGACGAGGTTTCGCGGGAGAAGCCGGAATTGCGACCGGCATTGGCTGCTGAGTAGGGCAATGGATCGTCCGGTGCGAACGGGAAAAGAGTCCGACGAGGCCCGCGCGCATCCTGGGAGCGGCGGAGGAGCAATTTCGCCGCGTGGGCGCTTTCAGGTCAAAGCGGACATCAGCCACACGACGACCCCCGCTGAAATCTTCGAAAATGACCCAAGGCGGACGTTAGTCGGACCGTGCGGCCGACTCGTCAGTTTTCATGATCGGCTGGCTTGTCTTGATCTGCTGGCCGACACAGTCACGCACGATTCAAATTATGTTTTTTTGACCTTGGGGCAGGCAAATCTCCGCCCACGTGGTCGTTGCCACGGTGCGCGGCGATGAACATGGCGACGGCCGACCGGCAATAGGATTCGATTTCGTTGTCGTCCTCTGCTTTCGCCTGATCGAAGCGTGCGATCATCAGGAGATCGGATCCTTTGAAAAGCGCGGCAAACAAGCGGGCGGACCGGAGAGGATCGGGCACGTTCAAAACCGCCTTCGCGTGCAACTGACGCAAGAGGGCCTCGATTTCGGCGATGACATAGGCGGGGCCGGCTTCGAAATGGAGCTTGCTTAACGAGTTTTGACTCGTCTTGTCGGCCATGACCATGGCTTCGACACTGCGGACGTCTGATCTCAACAGCGTGCGAAGCAGTAATGATCCCACCGCCATGAGTTGATCTTCGACCGAACCGTCGACGTCTTCAAGAAGGGCCTGGGGTGCAAACAACTGCTGGCAGCCGGCCGCCATGGCCGCGCTGAACAGCGCCTCCTTGTTCTCGAAGTGCCGATAGATGCTGAGCTTGGATATCTTCGCCCGCTGGGCGACCTTGTCCAATGTCGTCGCTTGAAAACCCAACTCCACAAAGAGTTCGCGCGCGGCGTCGACGATCGTTTGGCCAAGCGCCTCGTTGGCGGGCCGGCCGCGCCGGCCCCGGCTGTTTTCGGTCACGACAATTCCAGTACTTGACAGTATCCTAAATCTTGAATTACGATACCATGAAGTATCCGAAATGCGCAAGCCAATGCGTAGTTTTCAATTTGCCGAAACCCTGCTCGCTGCCCGTCTCGAGCGCGTATCGGGTCATGATCTCGCGCCGACGAAAACAAACGGTGACTTCGATGCAACGACGAGCCCTGCTTAAGTTGGCTGCGCTTTCCGCCATCGGCCTCGCCCCCGCTCAGGCCGCCGCCAAGCCCAACTCGTCTCCCTCCATCCACAACACGGAGCCCATCACCATGGATGACGTCATCATCATCGGCGGCAGCTTTGCCGGTCTCGCCGCCGCCTTGCAGCTTGGCCGCGCCCGCCGCAAGGTCACCGTTCTCGATACCGGTCTGCCACGCAACCGCTTCGCCGGCCACTCGCATGGACTGCTCGGCCACGATCACAAGCCGCCGCTGGACATCCTGGCGGAGGCGCGGCGGCAGTTGGCGCGTTATCCCGCGATCAAGCTTGTCAGTGCCCGGGCCGACAGCGCCTCCGGCGCCATCGACAATTTCTCTGTCCTTACTGGCGATGGTGAAAGCCTCGCGGCGCGTCGTCTGATCCTGAGCTATGGCGTGGCCGACCAGATGCCTGATGTTCCGGGCTACGCCGAAAGCTGGGGCACGTCCATCGTGCCATGCCCCTATTGCGACGGCTTTGAAGTCGCCGGCCGGCATTGGGGCCTCGTCTGGTCCAGCCCGCAGTCGCACAATCAGGTCAGGCTGTTCCACGATTGGACTGACAAGTTGACGCTCTTCGCCGATGGTCACGACATTCCGCCCGATATCCAGGCCGATCTGGCGCGCCGCAACATACCTCTCGTCGATGGCCGGATCGTCGAGATCGCCCATCACCAGGGCCATATCGCCACCGTCAATCTCGATACCGGCCGCAATGTCGCGGTCGACATCCTGTTCGCCAATCCGCGCAACAAGCCGTCCGCAAGCCTGCATGAAGCACTCGGCCTTGCCACCGTGGCTACGCCCGCCGGCATCGTCCTCAAGGTCGACGAACGCCGTCAAACCAGCACGCCTGGCATCTACGCCGCCGGCGACCTCACCACGCCCTTCTTGCCCTCGGTCACCCAGGCATCATCGCAGGGCGCGATGGCGGGTATCTTCGCCCAGCAGTCGATGGTGGTTTGAGAGCGCAGATTCCCTTCTCCGGTTGCCGCGTGCCTCGAATTGGAGTTGAGGAAGAGAACGATGTCGAAAGAACCAATGAACAGCTTCGCCGGAAAATGGGCTCTGATCACCGGGGCGTCGAGTGGCCTCGGCCTCGACTTCGCAGATCTCCTGGCTGCGCAGAAAGTCAATCTCGTATTGGCGGCCCGAAGGCGGGAGTCGATGGAAAAGCTTGCCGCCGATCTCCGCCGCAAATTCGGGGTGGACGTGCTGGTCGAGGCGATCGATCTTGCCGCGCCGGGCGCCGCCAGCCACTTGAAAAGCAGTCTCGATGCGAGGTCGGTGACGATCGACATCTTGCTGAACAATGCCGGATACGGCTTGCACGGCGCTTTGTTGGACACGCCGATCGAGCGCACGACAGACATGATCCAGCTCAACATCACGACGCTCACAGAGCTGACCTACCTGTTCGGCCGTGACATGGCCGCGCGGCGCTCTGGACATATCCTTCTCGTCGCCAGTCTCATGGCCTTCCAAGCCGTTCCCAGCTACGCGGCCTATGCGGCGACCAAGGCATATGTACTCGCCCTTGGCGAGGCCCTGCACGACGAACTCCGCTCGCATGGTGTGGTTGTTACCACTCTCTGCCCGGGGCACACCGCGACGGGCTTCGATGCGGCAGCCGGCGCAGCCACAACGGCCTTGCTGCGCCTCCTCACCATGAAGCCTCGTCCGGTCGCCGCGAGCGGTGTTCGGGCGCTTATGGAAGGAAAAGCCATGGTTATCGCCGGCCTCGCGAACAAGATGGCAGCCTTTTCAAATCGTCTGACGCCGCGATCAATGCAAAGGGCCACTTTGAAAAGAATAGTGGACGGTTAACTGCAGGGGCGCTGGCGTGCGGAGCTCATCGAACAAGCGGGGGCTCTGAAGGCTGACGATGTACACGGAGCTTCGATCCGGATCTGGTCGTTCCTCTCAAGGATCAGCGGAGAATGGATCGCTTCATCCCGTTCGCCCTCGCTGCTGGTTGGAGACGATGCGCGCTTTGGCATCGGACAGTTTAGAGAACAAGGATATGTCATGGCACAGCACAATGCCGATCGAGCCGCCGGCTGGAATGACCAAAGCGGGGAGCGCTGGGTCGCCCACCAGGCCCGGCTCGACGCCATAGCGGCCGTGTTCGGTCAGGCCGCGATCGAAGCCGCCGCGCCCGCGACGGGCGAGCGCGTGCTGGACGTCGGCTGCGGCGCGGGCGCGTCGAGTCTGGCTCTGGCCGCCCGCGTCGGCGCGGGGGGCCAAGTGCTGGGCGTGGACATATCCGAACCGCTGATCGCCCGAGCGCGCGCGCTCGCGCCACAGGATACGCCAACCCTGTTCCGCGTCGCCGACGCCAGCAGCGCCGAGCTGCCCGAGGGGGCGTTCGACATCCTGTTCTCGCGCTTCGGGGTGATGTTCTTCGGCGATCCGACGGGGGCGTTCGCCCATATGCGCCGCGCGCTCAAGCCGGGCGGGCGGGTCGCTTTCGTCTGCTGGCGTGGCGCGGCCGAGAACGATTGGATGCGCCTGCCGATGGACGCGATCAACGGTATCGTCCCGCCGACGGCGCCGCCCGATCCCGAAGCGCCCGGTCCATTCTCGTTCGGCGACCCGGGGCGGGTGGCTCGCATCCTGACGGCGGCCGGCTTCACCGATATCGCTATCGCGCCCTTCGATGCCTCCGTCGCGTTTGGCGAGGGCGCGACGCGGTACGCGGCGATCGATGACGCGGTGAAGATGACGTTGGAGGTCGGCCCGCTGTCGCGCGCGCTTGCTGATCAGCCCGACGACATCCGCGCCCGCGCCTCGGCCGCGGTTCGTGCCACCCTCGAGGGCCGCGCCGGCGAGCGGTCGGTGATGATCAACGGCGCGACGTGGATCGTCACGGCGCGCAATCCCGCAAGCTGAGGGATTAAGAGGGGAAGACGCCCCCGCTCAGCGGAGGGGGGCGCCTTTGGCCGGCCAGCGGGATCAGATGAGGGCGCCGGCTGCCTAAAATTCACGTCGGAGGCCGGGTCAGCATGGGCTTTCCCACGAGCGCTGGTGCATTCAGTCGGGCTTGAGCAGCTCGTATCGATCAAGCGGCCAAAAACCCGTACATCTTGCGAAGTCCGAGATGATTTCAGCACATTCTATCGCGCGCACGATGCGATGAAGGGCTGATCGGAACTTCCCTTCCGCATTCCTGGCAGCCGAGGTTCGTTGGAACATGTCGCCCCGCGTCGAGCGCATTCACAGCGATGAGCGTCTCCCGGCCGAGGCCGACGTCGTCATCGTCGGCGGCGGCATCCTCGGCTCTACGGCCGCCTATTACCTGGCAAAGCGTGGCCTCTCTGTGGCGCTCCTCGAGAAGGGCCACGTCGCCTGTGAACAATCGAGCCGAAACTGGGGTTGGTGCCGCCAGCAGAACCGCGATCGCCGCGAACTGCCGCTCTCGGTGATCTCCATGCGGCTGTGGGACGAACTCACGCGCGATATCAATCGGGACCTCGGATTTCGGCGCTGCGGCCTCGTCTATGCGACCCACGACGAGGCCGTGCTCGCCGGCTGGGAAAAGTGGCGCGAGGTCGCCAGGGAGTACGACGTCGACACCCGCGTGCTGAGCCGGGCGGAGGTGGCCGAGCGCGTCCCCGAAGCGCGCGACAAATGGGTCGGCGGGACCTATTCGGCTCGGGACGGCAAGGCCGAACCTGCGCTTGCCGCGCCGGCTATCGCCGAGGGGGCCAGAACTCTGGGCGCCACAATCCACCAGGGATGCGCGGCGCGGGCGCTCGATTTGGCCAATGGCAAGGTTGCAGGCGTGCACACGGAGAAGGGCTACATCAGAACCAGCGCGGTGTTGTGCGCCGCCGGCGCCTGGTCCTCGCGCTTCCTTCGGCCGCTCGGGATCAGTTTCCCCCAAGCGAGCATCCGGCAGACCGCGCTGCGTTCCACCCCCACAATCAATATCGGCGAGGCGGTCTCCACACCCTACTGCACGATCACGCGCCGACTGGACGGCAGCTACACGCTTGCGATCAGCGGCAAGGCGAACCTCGAAATAACGCCCCAGGCTATCCGGTATAGCCGGGAATTCATGCCGCAGTTCTTGCGTCGCTTGAAGAACGTCAGGCTCGGCGTCGGCCAATCGTTCGTTTCGGGGCCGGATTCAATGCCGGCGCTGCTGACCAACGACGATCGGATCTTCGAACAGAATCGCGTGCTGGATCCTCCGCCCTTGAAATGGCTGATGAGCCAAGTGGTGGAGAGTGTCCGGAAGACCTTCCCCCAACTCGGCGAAATAAAGATCGATAGCGCCTGGGGCGGCTTCGTCGATTGCACGCCGGACGCAGTGCCCGTGGTGTCGCAGGTGGACGGGGTGGAAGGCCTCGTCCTGGCGGCGGGCTGCTCGGGGCACGGCTTCGGTTTAGGCCCGGGGCTCGGCTATCTGGCCGCAGATCTCGTCGTAAACGACACGCCTTGCGTCGATCCCACACCGTTCCGGCTGTCGCGTCTGGTCGACGGCTCGAAGCTGGACATCGCCGCCATCTGAAGATCGAGCCGGCGATCGAACAGGTCGCGGCCTGATCGCGATTTCAGCAATCCCTAAGGTGTTTCCTCCCCAACTTGAGCCACTCCTTCGGAGTGGCTCTTTCTTTATGGACAGGACGATTTGGGTGATCGAAGCCTCAGCTGAAAACGCACCTTTTAGCCGGAACGAAAGCATTGCCAACCCGCCGTCCGATGGTTCAACAGGCAGACTTCTCTCCCAACGGACGAACGACTGCGCCGGCGTTCATGATGTCCGCCGGATCAAAGGCGGTCTTGATCCGGCGCATCGCCGCGATGCGCCCGACATCGCCGTACCGCTCGAGAAGGTGTTTCTTGAAACGACCGACGCCGTGCTCCGCGCTGAACGTTCCACCGAGCGCCGCGGCCGTGTCGTAGAGTTGCAACGAAAGGCTGCTTTCGATCCACTTGGTGAACTCCAGCCGGTCGACATCGGGAGGAACGAGCACGTTGTAGTGCAGATTGCCGTCGCCGACATGACCGTAGACGGACAGCTCGAGGTCGGCGTCAAACGATCGCACCTGCGAGCCGGCCAGATCCAGGAAGCGCTGAATGGAGGAAAGCGGTACGGAAATATCATGCTTGACCGATCCGTTCCGGCGCTTCTCGCCCTCGGGGATGGCCTCGCGGAGCCGCCACATCGCGGTCCGCTGCGATCCGCTCTGCGCCAGCAAGGCGTCCTCGAGCCATCCGGACTCGATCGCCTCGGCCAGAACGGCTTCCATCAGTTCGTCGAGATCGAGATGGCGTGAGGAAGAGGCGAACTCGACGAGGACGGCGCCTCCCGGGCCTGCTCGAAGGGAGGACGGGTCGATCATTGCTTCGGTCGCGAGCGCGATGGATCGGGCTGCCATGAATTCGAACGTGGTCAGCAGGTCTGCGGATTCGCGACGGACCAAGCCGAGAAGTTCGGCGAGCGGCACGCCGCCCGCGAGCGTCAGCCAGGCAGTCGCGCGGCGGACCGGCAAAGGCGCGAGACGCAACACTGCGCCGGTGACGATGCCGAGAGTCCCCTCGCTTCCGACGAAGCACTGCTTGACGTCGTAGCCGGTGTTGTTCTTCCGCAGCTTGCGCATGTCGGAGACCACCGTGCCGTCCGCCAGCACCGCCTCGATCCCGAGCAGCAGATCGCGAGTCATCCCATACCTGACGACTGACAGCCCGCCGGCGTTCGTGCCGATGTTGCCGCCGATCCGGCAACTGCCTTCCGCGCCGAGGCTGAGCGGCAACAGAAGTCCGGCCGCCGCCGCGGCGTCCTGTGCGTTCTTCAGGATGACGCCGGCATCGACAGAGATGCTCATGGAGACGGGATCGATTTCGCGAATCCTGTCCATCCGCTCGAGGCTCACGATGATTTGGCGCCCGGACGCATCGGGCGTCGCTCCGCCGCAGTAGCTGGTGTTGCCGCCCTGCGGAACGATTCCGATACCGTGGTGCGCCGCCAGCCGTACGATGTCGCTGACTTGCTTCGTCGTCGCCGGCTTCAGCACGGCAAATGTCGAGCCCGTGAGGAGCTGGCGCTGATCCGTTGTGTAGGCCGCGATCCGCTCCGGGTCGTCAACGACGCTCCGATCGTCCAGAAGGTCGCGAAAGGCTCGAACCTGTATTGAGTGGGACATGCTTCAGCTCCGATTGGCATCGGATCATCTTTGCGTGTTTGTGCGGCATTGCTTGCCGTTCGGTGGCGGTTTCGAAGACAACGATGCCGAAATGCCAGGATTGTCGACAGTTTGCGCTGCTGCATCCGATGGCCTTGGGGCCGATACCAAAGCCGTGTCCGCTGAAGCCCGCGGCCAATATCAAGCCGGCAGGCTCGAGACCTCCCCGATGGCTGGCACACCGTCGGGTGTCCAGAGAAACACCGGTTCATGAGCCTTTGTCGTCGCTCTGATCGGCGCATGGCTAGTCGGGGGCAAAACGGAAGTGCCACTGCGGAAGCCCAGCTCCTGCCCAAGCTGGGTTCACATCCGCTGACGTGCCTGAAGGTGCAGATTTGTCGCGGCGAAGCTGACCGTGACCGTCAGACCGCGACCGCCGATACCCTCCGTGAGCTCGATCGTGCCAGCGTCCTGCCGCAGCAACGTGCGGACGATGGAAAGCCCAAGCCCGGAGCCGGCCGGGCGATTGGCTGCCGGAATACGGTAGAACCGGTCGAACACGCGCTCACGATGTTCAGGCGCAATGCCCGGTCCGTCATCGGCGATCTTCACACCATATCGACCGTTGCCTGCGAAGACGCCGACGACAACGGACCCGCCGTCGTGATTGTACCGTATCGCATTGTCGATCAGGTTGGTCAGTATGTCGTGCAGCATCGAGGGCTCGGCGTTGACGGGAGCGCGATCGACCTCAGGCTCAAATGCCAATTCGACATTCTTCGCCGCAGCGAACGGAGCCATGGTTCCGACGGCTTCGCTCGTATTCGTGACCAGATCGCTGAATGCGGCATCGATACGTGGCTCGGCGACGGCGGCTTGCTCCGCGCGGGCCATCGCGATGAGCTGGGCGACCAGTCGATCCAGATGCTTCGTCGATCTCTCGATCTCGGCGATGTTCTCGACATTTCCCGGCAAATGTCCGGAATCGCGCTGCAGCAGTGCCAGGTGGACGCGTAGCGAAGCGAGCGGCGTCTTCATTTGATGCGAAGCGTCCGCAATGAAGTCCCGGATGACCTGGATCGCCGCATCGAGGCGGGCGAACAGTTCGTTCATCGCGCGCACGGGCGGGTGCGCTTCCAGGGGAATGTTTTCGAGGTCGAGGCGTTGAAGGTTCGCGCCCGTTCCGAATTGGCGCGCGTCGATTTCGCGTCCGAGGTCCACCAGCGGCGAAAGGCCACGCCGGACAGCAAACCAGACCAGAACGGCAGCCGTGGCGATGATGCCGATTTCCAACGCCACCAGCGCGAGCAGGAGCTCACGCCGCGCTGTCGCTCTTCCGTTCGTCGTTTCGGCGACTTCGATCAGGACCGGCAGCGACTTGCCGTAGGCAGCCTGAGTCATGGCCGCAACGCGTACCTCCGTTCCCCTGTAAAGCGAATTGAGATGCTTGATCGTGCCCACCGGAATCGCGGCCGCGTCTGCAAGCGGCAAATCCTGATAGCCCGTGACGAGCGTCTGATCGTAGGACACATTGTAGTAGACGCTGTCGTTGGCTCTGGTCTCCAGCATCCCGAGCGCGACTTGCGGCAGATCAACCGAGATTTCACCGTCCTCGACGGCAATCCGTTCGGCGATCGCCTTTACGGAGCCGTCAAGCACGCGGTCGTAAGCCGTTTCGATGGTCTTGTGGATCAACAGCAAGCCGGCAAGTCCAAGCGCGGCAGCGAGCATGCTGGTCGGAATGAGCAGATTGAGAAGCAGCGCGCGGCGCAGCGAAGGGGCTTTTCCTGGTGTCACCTGTCCTCCATCAGGTAGCCGAGGCCGCGCACCGTCTTGATTTTTGGTCCGTTCGGGCCGAGCTTTTGCCGCAGACGCGCGATGTAGAGTTCGATCGCGTTGGGTGCGACCGGCTCGTCGAAGCCGAAGACCTCCGAAATCAGTCGCTCCTTGCGCACGAGGCGGCCCGCCTGCGACATCAGGATTTCGAGGACCGTGACTTCACGCCTGCGCAGCGTCAACGGCTTGTCCTCGATCGATGCAGTCGCGGTAGACGTTTCGAGCGACAGGGATCCGCATCGCAAAATCGGATCGGGGCGTCCCTTGCCGCGCCGCACAAGCGCCTTTACCCGAGCCTCGAATTCGTCGAGGTCGAACGGCTTGGTGAGATAATCGTCGGCGCCGAGATTGAGGCACTTGACCTTGTCCTTCACCTCTCCCAGCGCGGTGAGGATGAGTATCGGGACTTTGCAACCGTTGCCGCGCAACCGGCGCAACACCTCCTGGCCCGGTAGGTCAGGCAAGCCCAGATCGAGCACAATCAGCGAGTAGGCTTCGGAAGGCACGATCTCGATCGCCGCCGCGCCGCTGATCTCATGATCGACCGCAAAGCCGGCAGGTGACAGCGCCTTCTTCAGCCCGCTCACCAGAGACGTATCATCCTCGACAATCAGGATACGCAAGACGATGGTCCTCGAGTTGGGGCAGGGCGTTGCCAAACGCGGCAATGTAAGTTCAGATGTATCACGACGTCAAAAGATTGCGCATCGCCTATGCGACCGTCTCGTTCAGCTCTGCCCGTGTACTGTCCGCTCGCCGGCATCTTCGGGCTTGCGGCCTACGTTTTCCTTGGCGCCCTGGCCTTTGCCCAAGAGCCCGGCACAGGCCAGAACGCAGAAACGGGTCGGCCGCAGGTCAGCCTCGTCGTCAAGACGACGACGGATCTGTCCGAAGCCGCCGACCTGGTCTCCGAGTTCACGAAGCTGAACCCAAGTGTTGCCGTGGAGTATTCCAAGGTTCTATCCACCGATCTGTTCGACCAGGTCGTGAAATCCTCCGGGACAAAAGGCGCGGCCGACGTCGTATGGAGTTCGTCGATGGACCTCCAGATCAAGCTCGCCAATGACGGATATGCGGCTGAATACCACTCGGCCGAGGCCGACGGGATCTTTGGCTGGGCGCGGTGGAAGGATCGCGCTTATGGCGTTACGGCCGAGCCTGTGGTGATCGTCTACAACAAGCGGCTTCTGCGCGAGGGCCAGGTTCCGAAAGATCATGCGGAATTGTTGCGCCTGCTGACGGATCATCTGCCGGTGTTTCAGGGCAAGATCGCAACTTACGATCCCGAGCTGAGCGGAACGGGGCTCCTGTTCATCACCCAGGATGTGCGCGTCACGGCGCAGACCTGGAAGCTGGTGGCGGCGATGGGACGCGCAAAGGTCAAGCTCTACTCTTCATCTGGTCCCATGATCGATCGGGTGAGTAGCGGCGAGCTGGTGCTGGCCTATAACGTGCTTGGTTCATATGCGCTGGAGCGCGCCAAGCGCGATCAGGATATCGGCATCGTCTTTCCTAGCGATTATACATTGTTGCTGTCGAGAATCGCGCTGATCCCGCAGTCAGCGCAACAGCCGGAGCTGGCCAGGCGCTTCGTCGATTTTCTGCTGTCGCGCAGCGGCCAGGCGTTGTTGGCCCGCCATTCACTCGGTTCGGTTCGTGAGGACATGAAGCCGACAGTTCCCGGCTCTGCCGACGCGAAGATTGCGGCGCGGCCGATCGCGCTCAGCATCGATCTCCTGACCTATCTCGATCAGGCCAAGCGCGAGCGCTTCTTGAAGGATTGGAAAAAGTTCCTTCAGGAGCGCTGAACGGCGCAATCGAAGGAGATGACAGCTTGTTGACAGGTTAGGCGACCTATCCTGCTTCCCAAAGAAAATCAGGGAAGACGCTCGCAAGGCCCGTTCGCGTACGGGCTTGCAACCAGGAGGATGGGCCATGGCCAGTTTAAGCGTTTCTTCAGCGCCGCTAGAACCGCCATCGGCCGTCGAAGCCGAAACCATGCGCAAGGTGATGTGGCGGCTGCTCCCCTTTCTCATGCTCTGTTACTTCATCGCCTATGTTGACAGGGTGAATGCCGGCTTTGCCGCGCTCACCATGAACAAGGACGTTGGTCTTACCCAGGCGATGTTCGGCGTAGGTGGCGGGCTGTTCTTTGTCGCCTATGTCCTGTTCGAGGTGCCGAGCAACCTTGCGATGGAAAAGGTGGGCGCCCGGCTCTGGATCGCGCGTATCATGATCACATGGGGGTTGGTCGGGATTGGAACGGCTTTCATCGTCGGACCCAACACGTTCTATTTGAGCCGCTTTCTTCTCGGCGCCGCAGAAGCCGGATTTTTTCCCGGCGTGATTCTCTATCTCACCTACTGGTTTCCGTCTCGCTATCGCGCGCGTGTGGTGGCTACCTTCATGGTCGCCATTCCGGTCTCGAGCTTTGTGGGCTCTCCTCTCTCGGCGGCACTGCTCGAGCTGGACGGTGCGTGGGGCTTGCATGGTTGGCAATGGCTCTTCATCGTCGAAGCGGTGCCTGCAGTGCTCTTGGGCGTGGCGATCTTCTTTGTCCTGCCGAGCCGCCCGGCCGAGGCCAAATGGCTGACGCGTGAGGAAAGCGAGTGGCTGCAAGGCCGCCTCGAGTACGAGAGCCGGACGCGATCGACCGCCGTCGGGCATCTGCCGCTCTGGAAGGTTCTGTCAAATCCTTATATTTGGGCTCTTGCCCTAATCTATGCCGGCAGCTCTGCTACGAGCAATGCATTGTCGCTCTGGCAGCCGCAAATCCTCAAGTCGTTTGGGTTGACGAACTTGCAGACCGGCTTTCTGAACATGATCCCCTTCGGAATTGCCTCCGTCTTCATGATTCTGTGGGGGATGCGAGCAGACAAGAACGGCGAGCGCTATTTGAACACCGCTTTGCCGCTTGCTCTGACCGCGCTCTGTCTCTTTGCCACAAACCTTACGTCGTCACTGACGGTCACGATGTTGCTCCTGACGTTGGTGCTGATCGGCAACTACGCGATCAAGGGTCCGTTCTGGGCTTTATCTACGGAGATACTCTCGCCCGCGACAGCCGCAAGCGGCATCGCGGCGATCAACACGATTTCGCACTTGGGAACCGGAGGGGCGACGTCGCTGCTTGGCTTGATCAAGGACCAGACGGGAAGTTTCCCGCTGTCGCTGCTCCCACTCGCACTACTGACAGCCGCAGGAGCCATCACAGTTCTACTGCTTGGACGAAATCAAAGACGGGCCCCCGAACCGGCAGTTCGGGCGGAGGCGCGCGCTGGCTAGGGAGCTACCCGGTACTTGAGATGTCTTTAGGCCATCTTTGAAATCAGCCGGTCGCGAAAAGCCCGCGCGGCCGTCGACAGGTGGGCCCCGCGTCGTTGAAGCAAACCAATGGTTCTTGCAATCTTCGGCTCAATGATCGGCACGGCCGTAATGTTCTGATTTGATTCCAATGGAGCCGCCAGCAAGGGCAGGATCGACGCGCCGAGGCCTCTATCCGTCATTCCCATTGCCGTCGAGACGTGATTGACCTCATAGGTCCACCGAATTTGAATTTTGTTCTGGGCAAGCGCGTTGTCGAGGACAATGCGGTTTCCGCTCTCGCGGCTCACACCAATCAGGCGATGCTCGGTGACTTCGGCCCATGACACGGTCGTATGTTGCGCCAGTGGATGATCGCGGCGGCACACCAGCACGAAGGGATCAATCATCAGCGGCGTCAGCAGGATGTCCGGGTGCGTCGATCCCAACATGTTGATTCCAAACTCGGCCTCTCCGGATACGACGGCTTCGAGCCCCTCGTTCGAAGACAGATCGAGAATGCGAAACCGGATGTTGGGATAGGTGTGGTTGAATTCATCGATCACCCGCGGCAGGAAATCGATCGCTGCCGTCGGTATCGACGCGATGGTGATGCGTCCGTGCTGCCTTGGCCCCATGTCGCCGGATGCAAGGATCGACGATTCCAGATCGCTGATGACACGGCGCAACAGCGGCTCGAGTTCACGTCCGATGGTGGTCGGTGAAACGCCTCGCCGTGATCGCTCGAGTAACGGCGCGCCGAGGGACGCCTCGAGAGCCTGAATTCGGCGCGACAGCGCTGGCTGCGATAGGCCCACCGCTTCCGCCGCAAGATGGAAGTTACGGAGGTCGTAGATCGCAAGAAAGGCTCGAATGTCGAGCAGCTCGAAGTTGATGCGCATGACGCATCGATAGAGCAAAAAAGGACATTGGACAATGTCCGAGCCGCATTTTATCGTAATAGCCGAAGTAAAAATAAGTACAACTCAAGTAATGCGTCAGTGGAGGAAGTATTTTGCCCGATTTGATTCGTATTCCGTGCGTATTGATGCGTGGAGGAACTTCAAAAGGGCCGTATTTCATTGCGTCAGATCTTCCCGATGAAACCGAGGCGCGTGACAGAATCCTGATTTCTGCCATGGGGTCCGGCAATCTGCTCGAGATCGACGGGATCGGCGGCGGGCATCCCCTGACCAGCAAGGTGGCGATCGTCAGCCCGTCGCGGCTTCCGGGAGTCGATGTCGACTACCTGTTTGCCCAGGTGAAGGTTGAGCAGCGCGTCGTCGATACTTCGCCGAATTGCGGCAACATGCTCGCCGGTGTTGGGCCGTTTGCCATCGAAGCAGGCCTTGTAGCGGCGCGGGATGGCGTGACGCGCGTGCGCATCTTCAACGTCAACACCGGCAGATTGATTGAAGCCAAGGTTGCGACGCCGGGTCGCCAGGTCGTCTACGACGGCGACGTTTCGATCGATGGCGTCCCGGGCACGGCTGCCCCAGTGCACCTCGCATTTCTCGGCGCTGCCGGATCGAAGACAGGCAAGCTGCTGCCGACCGGCCGTCCGATTAACCGGATAGATGGCATCGAGGTTTCGTGCGTCGATGCCGCCATGCCCGTCGTGCTCATCCGCGCCTCCGACCTGAGCAAGACCGGTTACGAGACCCCGGCTGACTTTAATGCCGATCCGGATTTCATGCGGCGTCTCGAAGCCCTGCGGATTGAAGCCGGCAAACTGATGGGCATTCCGGATGCTGCGGACCGAGTCATTCCGAAGCCCGTGTTGATCGCGCCGCCCGCAAACGGCGGAACATTGAGCACTCGCTATTTCATGCCGCATTCGTGCCACACGGCGCTTGCGATTACCGGTTCAGTTGCGGTGGCGACTGCGGCGGTGACGCCTGGCACGCTGGCTCACGCGATCGCCGGGGACCACCCGCTGCCTGCGAAGCTCGGTCTTGAGCATCCATTCGGGCGTCTCGACGTCACGCTCGATCGCCACCCCGACTACGCCGAGCCGGCAGCTTACGTCGTGCGAACCGCGCGGCGACTATTCGAAGGGCACGTCCTGGTCAAGGCGTCGCTTCTTGCATCGAACGCGGCTGCGTAAAGACCGACAACGACAATAACAAGAAGCAATCAAACCAATTCGTAGGGAGACGCCTGATGATCGTCACATCGACCGCGCATGGAGCGGCGCCGCCCAAGCCCTTCTACATGCAGCTGTACTTCCAGGTTCTATTTGGCGTCATCCTGGGCGTCGCCCTCGGGCATTTCGCTCCCGATTTCGCCGTGCTGTTCAAGCCGATGGGCGACGCTTTCATCAAGATCGTCAAGATGATGATCGTCCCCGTCGTGTTCTGTACCATCGTCATCGGCATTGCCACGGTGGGCGGAGATCAGAGCATAGGCAAGACGCTGTTGAAGGCGATGGCCCTGTTCTATGTGCTCACCATCATTGCCTTGGCCACAGGGCTTGTGGCTGTCGAAGTCATCAAGCCGGGCGCAGGCATGCACATTCCCGCGTCGTCCATCGATCCCAGCGAAGTTGCTCGCTACGCAAAGAATGCGAAGCCGCTCGATTACATCGACGTGTTGCTTCATATCATCCCGCAGAGCTTCTTCACGCCGTTCGCCGAAGGCGAAGTCCTGCCGGTCCTGTTCATCGCCATCATCACCGGCTTCGGGCTTCGCCGTGCGGGCAATGCCGGCAAGGCCTTTCTGGGCGGGCTGGAATCATTCTCGGCCGCGCTTTTCACGGCGTTCGGCTTCCTGATGAAGCTCGCGCCGTTCGGTGCCTTCGGTGCAATCGCATTCATCATTGCCAAGAACGGCATCAAATCCGTCGGCAATCTCGGGCTTCTGATCGTGACGTTCTACGTTGCCAGTCTTTTCTTTGTGTTCGTGGTGCTGGCCGTGCTGACGCGACTTCACGGATTCAGTCTGTGGAAGCTGCTTCGCTATATCAGGGAGGAGCTGCTCGTCGTTCTTGGCACGTCGTCCACGGAACCAGTCCTGCCGGCGATGCTTTACAAGCTTGAGAAGCTCGGCTGCAGCAAGGGCGCCGTCGGTCTGACGCTCCCGCTTGGATATTCGTTCAATCTCGACGGCACGGCGATCTATTTGACGCTGGCGTCGGTGTTCCTGGCCCAGGCGATGGATATCCAGCTCACGCAATGGCAGATCCTCTCGATGATCTTCGTGATGCTGCTGACATCAAAAGGCGCTGCGGGCGTAACGGGCAGCGGTTTCGCGGCGCTGGTCGCAACGTTGGCGGCAATGCCGGATACCGTTCCTGTGGCTGGCGTCGTCATCATCGCCGGAATTGATCGCTTCATGTCCGAAGCGCGGGCGTTAACGAGCCTCTGCAGCAACGCCGTCGCGTGCGTCGTGGTGGCGATCTGGGAAGGCGCCTGCGACAAGGCCGTTCTCAAGCGGGAACTGGACGGAGGTTATGTCGCGGTGACGGACCCGATTCCCCAGGGAGTTCAAGCCGCTTGAGTGACGTGCGTGACAGGTTGTTGACAGGTTGCGTGACCTATCCTGCCTCCCAACAACAAGACTTGGAAGACGTTCGCACTGCGCCCGCCCTTGCGGGGCGTGGGCTCGGTCTACTCCTTGCAAATAAAATCAAAGGGAGGATTGCGGACATGTCGGCGCAAGACGCAGGCGGGATTGCCTCGCATCGTGAAAGCACGCCCGGAGCAGTCAAGGTGGATACGCCGGATGTCAGCCGGCGGTTCTGGCCCGAGGGCTGGTGGCGTCTGACTGATATCCGGATCGGCATCATCCCGGTCCCGATCTATGCTTTGCTCGTCGTGCTGGTCGCGGCGCTGGTCTATACCGGTGAGATCAAGTCGGACGGCCCGACCATGATCGTCGTGCTGGTGCTCGGCGGCTTCACCTGCGCCGAGCTCGGAAAGCGAATTCCGGTGCTGCGCAGCATCGGCGCCGGCGCGATTTTCGCAACTTTTATTCCCTCGGCGCTGGCATTCTATCACCTGATCCCGGCGCAAGTTGAAAAGTCGATCATCGACTTCACCAAATCGACCAACTTTCTCTATCTCTTCATCGCTTCGATCATCGTGGGCAGCATATTTGCGATGGACCGCGAGGTGCTGATCCGCGGTTTCCTGAAGATTTTTGTGCCGCTCGTGGTCGGTTCGATTGCTGCCGCGATCGTCGGTACTCTCGTTGGCACGGCGCTCGGCCTCGGTGCCAAGCACACGTTCTTCTACGTCGTGGTTCCGATCATGGCCGGCGGCGTCGGCGAGGGCGCGATCCCGCTGTCGATCGGCTATGCCGCGTTGACCGGCGTGCCGCAGGGCGAGGTGTTCGCCCAGGTCCTGCCGCCGGTGATGCTGGGAAGCCTGACGGCCATCCTGCTGTCCGGTGCGCTCAATTTCGTCGGCAAGAAATATCCGCATCTCACCGGCGAGGGCCGGCTGCAGCCGCACGGCGATGACGAGCTTGACATCCATGCGGTGCACGAGGAAGGCGGCAAGGAGCAGGGCGTCGGCCATGTCGGTGTCAGCACGATCGCCGCCGCGGGCCTCACCGCGATCACGCTCTATCTGCTTGGCGTGCTCTGCCACCACATGTTCGGTCTGCCGGCGCCGGTGGCGATGCTGTTCCTGGCGGTGCTGGCCAAACTCAGCCGTGCGGTGTCGCCGGAGCTGCAGCAGGGCGGCATGGTGGTCTACGAATTCGTTCGTACCAACATGACCTATCCGCTGCTGTTCGCGATCGGCGTCGCGCTGACGCCGTGGGACAAGCTGGTCGCCGCGTTCCACTTCGCCAACATCGTCACGATCATGTCGACGGTTGTCACGATCATGGCGACCGGGTTCGCAGTCGGCAAGTTCATGAACATGTACCCGATCGAGACCGCGATCGTAAACGCCTGCCATAGCGGACAGGGCGGCACCGGCGACGTCGCGATCCTGACCGCGGCCAACCGCATGCAGTTGATGCCGTTCGCGCAGATCGCGACTCGCATCGGTGGTGCGATCACCGTCACGGCGGTGCTGATCATCATGGGCTATCTCAAGTGACGCTTCCGAAGATCAATCCGATGCCCGTTCAAAACCATCCGCGTGAAAGGATCGCTTGCCCATGAGCAGTCTCGACAGCTTCAAATGCCGCAAGACGCTGATCGTCGGTGGCCAGGCCTACACCTACTTCTCGCTGCCCGACGCCGAGAAGAACGGTCTTGCCGGCGTGTCCCGCCTGCCGTTCTCGCTCAAGGTCCTACTGGAGAACCTGCTGCGGTTTGAGGACGGCCAGTCCGTGACGCGCGCCAATATCGAGGCGCTGGCGAAGTGGACCGACGATCGCGGATCGGCCGGCGCCGAGATCGGCTTTCGCCCGGCGCGCGTGCTGATGCAGGATTTCACCGGTGTGCCCGCCGTGGTCGATCTCGCGGCGATGCGCGATGGGATGGAGAAGCTCGGCGGCGATCCCTCCAAGATCAATCCGCTGGTGCCGGTCGACCTCGTGATCGACCACTCCGTCGTGGTCGATCATTTCGGCAATGCGCAGGCGCTGCACGACAACGTCACCCGCGAGTACGAGCAGAACGGCGAGCGCTACAACTTCCTGAAATGGGGGCAAAGCGCCTTTGCCAATTTCCGCGTGGTACCGCCGGGTACCGGCATCTGCCACCAGGTCAATCTCGAATACCTGGCGCAGACGGTCTGGACCGCCGAGCGCGACGGCAAGACCTACGCCTATCCCGATACGCTGGTGGGCACCGACAGCCACACGACCATGGCCAACGGACTTGCCGTTCTGGGCTGGGGCGTCGGCGGCATCGAAGCCGAGGCCGCGATGCTGGGGCAGCCGCTCTCGATGCTGGTGCCGGAGGTGATCGGCTTCAAGCTGGTCGGCAAGCTGCGCGAGGGCGTGGTGGCGACCGACCTTGTGCTCACTGTGACTCAGATGCTGCGCAAGAAGGGCGTGGTCGGCAAGTTCGTCGAGTTCTACGGTCCCGGCCTCGACCATATGACCTTGGCCGACCGCGCCACCATCAGCAATATGGCTCCCGAATACGGCGCGACCTGCGGCTTTTTCCCCGTCGACGGGGAAACGCTGAACTATTTGAATCTCTCCGGCCGCGCGAGCGACCGCATCGTGCTGGTCGAGGCTTACTCCAAGGCGCAGGGCCTGTTCCGGACGCCGGGCATGGCGGATGCCGTTTTCACCGATACGCTGGAGCTGAATCTCGACGACGTCGTGCCGTCGCTCGCAGGTCCGAAGCGGCCGGAGGGGCGGCTCGGCCTTTCCATTGCCAAGACCAACTTCCTCACCGTGCTCGAAAGCGAGTACGGCAAGCAGGGCCAGGCCGCCAAGCAGTTCGCGGTCGAGGACAAGGAGTTTAGGCTCGGCCACGGCCATGTCGTGATCGCGGCGATCACCTCCTGCACCAACACGTCTAACCCGTCGGTGCTGATCGGTGCGGGCCTGCTGGCGCGCAACGCAGCGCGCAAGGGGCTCACCGCCAAGCCCTGGGTCAAGACGTCGCTCGCGCCGGGCTCGCAGGTGGTCGCGGAGTATCTCGAAAAGTCCGGCTTGCAGAAGGATCTCGATGCGCTCGGCTTCTATCTCGTAGGCTTTGGCTGCACAACCTGCATCGGCAATTCGGGCCCGCTGCCCAGGGAGATTTCGAAGTCGATCAACGACAATGGCGTCATCGGCGTCGCGGTGCTCTCCGGCAACCGCAATTTCGAAGGGCGCGTTTCGCCCGACGTACAGGCGAACTACCTGGCCTCGCCGCCGCTGGTCGTCGCCTACGCGCTGGCCGGTTCGCTGCAGGTCGATCTCGTCAACGAGCCGCTGGGCATGGGTTCGGATGGCGTGCCCGTCTACCTCAAGGATATCTGGCCTTCGAACGCCGAAATCGAGCAGTTCATTCACGACAATATCACGCGTGCGTTGTTCGAGACCAAATACGCAGACGTGTTCGAAGGCGATGCCAACTGGAAGGCGGTCAAGGTCGCAACCGGCCTGACCTATCGCTGGAACATGTCCTCGACCTATGTGCAGAACCCGCCCTATTTTGAGGGCATGACCATGACGCCCGCGCCGACCGGCGACATTGTCGGCGCACGCATCCTGGGTCTGTTCGGCGACAAGATCACGACCGACCACATCTCTCCGGCAGGCTCGATCAAGGCGTCATCGCCGGCCGGTGATTTCCTGCGCGGCCGGCAGGTGCGGCAGGAGGATTTCAACCAATACGGCACAAGGCGCGGCAATCATGAGGTGATGGTGCGCGGCACCTTCGCCAACATCCGCATCAAGAATTTTGCGGTGAAGGGCGAGGACGGCGCTACGCCCGAAGGCGGCTGGGCCGTGCATCAGCCGTCCGGAGAGCGGATGCCGATCTTCGATGCGGCCATGCGCTACGAGCGCGAGAAAGTCCCCCTCGTGATCTTTGCGGGCGTCGAATATGGCAACGGATCCTCGCGCGATTGGGCTGCAAAGGGCACCAAGCTGCTCGGCGTCCGCGCCGTGATCGCGCAGAGCTTCGAGCGCATCCATCGCTCCAATCTGGTGGGCATGGGCATCCTGCCCTTCGTGTTCGATGAGGGCACGTCGTGGAAGACCCTTGGCTTGACCGGCGCCGAGCAGGTCTCGATCAAGGGGCTGACGGATATCTCGCCGGGCCGGCGCATCACCATCGACATCACGATGGCGGATGGTTCCGTGAAGCAGGTCCCGCTGACCTGCCGCATCGATACGCTCGATGAGCTCAACTACTACAAGCACGGCGGCATCCTGCCCTACGTGCTGCGCCAGCTTGCGGCGTGATCTCTGAGCACAATCAGGACAGGGGATACCAGCATGTCAGAAAAAATTCCGGCGACCTTGATACCCGGCGACGGGATCGGCCCTGAGATCACCGCGGCGGTGACCCGCATCCTCGATGCGTTGGGCTCGCCGTTCGAATGGGACGTGCAGCAGGGCGGCATGGCCGGCGTCGACAAGTCCGGCGACCCGCTGCCGGGCGCGCTAGTCGACAGCATCCGCCGCACCAAGCTTGCCCTCAAGGGACCGCTGACGACGCCGGTCGGCGGCGGCTTCCGCTCGGTCAACGTCCGCCTGCGCGAAGAATTCGAGCTGTACGCCAATCTCCGCCCGGTGAAGACCATGGTGCCCGGCGGCCGCTATGAGGACATCGACCTCGTGCTGATCCGCGAGAATATCGAAGGCCTCTATGTGGCGTTCGAGCACTTCATCGCGGTCGGCGACGATCCGCATGCGGTCGCGATCTCCTCGGGCGTCAATACGCATGCCGAGGCGCGGCGCATCGTCCGCTTCGCCTTCGAATACGCGCTGGCCCATGGCCGCAAGAAGGTCACCGTGGTGCACAAGGCCAATGTGCTGAAGGCGCTGACCGGGCTGTTCCTGCAGGCCGGCCGCGAGATCGCCAAGGAGTATGAGGGCCGCGTCGCGATGGACGATCGCATCGTCGATGCCTGTGCCATGCAGCTCGTGATGAACCCCTGGCAGTTCGATGTCATCGTCACGACCAACCTGTTCGGCGACATCCTGTCCGACCAGATGTCCGGCTTAGTCGGCGGCCTCGGTATGGCGCCGGGCGCCAATATCGGATCGAAGGCTGCGATCTTTGAAGCAGTGCACGGCTCGGCTCCGGACATTGCGGGCAAGGGAATTGCCAATCCGCTGGCGCTACTGCTCGCGGCCGCACTAATGCTCAAGCATGTCGGCAAGGAGGATCTGGCCAGCCGGCTGCGCACGGCGATCGAGCAGACGCTGCAGGTCGACAATATCAGAACCGCCGATCTCGGCGGCAAAACGTCGACCTCGGATTTCGCCGGCGCCGTCATCAAGCGCCTCACGGCGTGATTTGTCGAAGAAGTTATGGAGTAAGAAGATGGTAAAAGGCTCAGACCTTTTGGTGCAGGCATTGGAGCACGAAGGCGTCGATCGGATCTTCGGCGTGCCGGGCGAGGAAAACCTCGACGTCGTCGAGTCCCTGCGCAATTCGAAGATACAACTGGTACTGACCCGTCACGAGCAGGCCGCTGCGTTCATGGCGGCGACGCATGGAAGGCTCACCGGTCGGCCCGGCGTGTGCATCTCGACCCTTGGTCCCGGCGCGCTGAACTTCTCGACCGGCGCGGCTTACGCCCATCTCGGTGCGATGCCGATGGTGCTGATCACTGGCCAGAAGGCGATCATGAGCAGCCGGCAGGCGCGCTTCCAGATCGTCGATGTGATCGCGTCGATGAAGCCTTTGACAAAACTGTCCCGCCAGATCGTCAGCGCGGCGAGCATCCCGACGCTGGTACGCGATGCCTTCCGTGTTGCGATGGAAGAGCGGCCCGGTCCAGTCCTGCTCGAGCTGCCCGAGGATATCGCCGGCGATGAGGTCGAACCGGTATCGATGGTGCCGATCCATCCGATTGAAATTCCGGTGGCCCACCGCGAGGCGCTCGACCGTGCCGCCGAGATGATCCTGGCGGCGAAGAAGCCGCTGATCATGCTCGCCGCGGCCGCCAGCCGTCCGCGGTCGACCTTCGGCATCGCCGGCTTCGTCCGCCGTACCGGTATTCCCTTCTTCACCACGCAGATGGGCAAGGGCACGGTTCCCGGCGGCACCAATCTCTATATGGGTACGGCGGCGCTGTCCGAGCGCGACTATGTTCATGAGGCGATAGACCAGGCCGATTTGATCATCGCCATCGGCCACGACACCGTGGAAAAGCCGCCCTTCATCATGGGTCCGAAGGGGCCACAGGTGATCCATGTCAGCTATACGCCGGCGACCGTGGAGCAGGTTTACTTCCCGGACGCCGAAGTTGTCGGCGACGTCGGCCCGAGCCTCGAATTGCTCGCTGACAGGGTCGAGGGAAGGCTGCCGAATGCCAAGGCATTGTTGCCGCTGCGTGAGGGCATTCTCGGCCGGATAGCGGATCGCGCTACCGAAAGCCGTTGGCCAGTGACGCCGCAACGGCTGGTGCACGATATCCGTCAGGTGATTCCCGAGAACGGTATCGTCGCGCTCGACAACGGCATGTACAAGATCTGGTTTGCGCGCAACTACCGCACCTATGTCGCCAACACGCTGTTGCTCGACAATGCGCTTGCCACCATGGGCGCCGGCCTGCCGTCAGCGATGATGGCGGCGATGCTTTATCCCGAACGCCGCGTGATGGCGATCTGCGGCGACGGCGGCTTCATGATGAACAGCCAGGAGCTCGAGACGGCGGTCCGGCTCAAGCTCAACCTAGTGGTTTTGATCTTGAATGACGGCGCTTACGGCATGATCCGCTGGAAGCAGGCGGTCGATGCCTTCCCGGATTTCGGCCTGACGTTCGGCAATCCCGACTTTGTGCGCTATGCGGAGTCCTATGGTGCCAAGGGCTCTCGCGTCACCTCAGTCGATAAGCTGCTGCCGACGCTGGAGGCGGCCTTCAAGGGAGGCGGCGTCCATCTCGTCGACGTTGCGATCGACTATTCCGAGAACACAAGGGTTCTGGTCAATGAGCTGCGCAATCGCAAGCTCGGCGTCGAACCGAGCTGACGAGAGAAGCGATGTTGCAGGTCGTGCAGGCGTTCGACCGGGCTCCGTTTGCCGAGGTTCCGGTCGACGATGCGGACGCCATGGAAGCGAAGCTGCAAGCCGCACTTCGCGCCTTCGGTGACCGCGATGGCTGGCTGGCGCCGCACGCGCGCGCGGCGGTGTTGCGGCGGGCGGCCGGCCTGCTTGACAAGCGGCGCGATCATTTCGCGCATCAGATCGCGCGCGAGGGCGGCAAGCCGCTGACGGATGCGATCGTCGAGGTCACGCGCGCCATCGACGGCCTGCATTGTGCCGCCGACGAGTTGCGGAATTTTTCCGGCCGCGAGATCCCGATGGGATTGACGGCTGCCTCCGCCAAGCGCTGGGCGTTCACGACGCGCGAGCCGATCGGTGTCGTGTTCGCTATCTCGGCGTTCAACCACCCGCTCAATCTGATCGTGCATCAGGTGGCGCCGGCGATTGCCGTCGGCTGCCCCGTCATCGTCAAGCCCGCAAGCGCGACGCCGCTGAGTTGCCGCGATTTCATCGCGCTGCTGCACGAAGCCAGCCTGCCCGAGGCGTGGTGCCAAACCTTCATTCCCCGCGGCTCGGCGCTCGCCGAACAACTGGCTTGCGATCCGCGTATCAGCTTCCTGAGTTTCATCGGCTCCGCCAGCGTCGGCTGGCGGCTGCACAGCAAGCTTGCGCATGGCACCCGCTCGGCGCTCGAGCATGGCGGGGTCGCACCCGCGATCGTCGACCGCAGCGCCGATCTCGATCGGATCATCGAGCCGCTGGTGAAGGGCGGCTTCTACCATGCGGGGCAGGTCTGCGTGTCGACCCAGCGCATTTACGTGCACGAGGCGATCTTCGATGAATTCAACGAACGCCTGGTCGCCCGCGTCGCCAAACTTCGGACCGGCGATCCCACTTCTCCCGAGACGGAGGTGGGGCCATTGATCCATCCGAAGGAGATCGACCGCATCAAGAGCTGGATCGACGAGGCGGTGGCTGCCGGCACGAAGCGGGCGATCGGCGGGGAGCGCTTGTCCGACACCACCCTGCAGCCGACAGTTCTGCTGGAGCCGCCGTTCGACGCAAAAGTGTCGCGCGAAGAGGTGTTCGGTCCAGTCGTCTGCGTCTATCGCTATGCGCATCTGGACGAGGCGATCACGCAGGCGAATTCGCTGCGCGTTCCGTTTCAGGCCTGCGTGTTCAGCAACGACATCGACGTGGCGCTGCGCGCCAGCGAGCGGCTGGATGCATCCGCCGTCATGATCAACGACCCCACGACGTTCCGGACCGACTGGATGCCATTCGCCGGACGGCGCGAGGCCGGCTACGGCGTCGGCGGCATTCCCCACACCATGCGCGACATGACACAGGAAAAGATGGTGGTGCTGCATCGGCGGGCGTGAGCCGGTTGCACGCAGTGCCACGACAGGACGAGGAGCGGGAACATGATCGGACGATTCACCTTTCAGGCGCCATCGAACATTCTGTTCGAGCCGGGAGCCTCGCGGAAGATCGACGAACTGGTGGCGGGCTATGGCGCCAGGCGCGTCATGCTGGTGACCGACAAGGGCGTGCGCGGGGCGGGCCTCACTAGGAGTGCCGAGGCTTCGCTGGCGTCGGCTGGCATCAAGGTCAGCGTCTTCGACGAGGTCGTCGCCGATCCTCCTTCACATGTCGTGGAGGCCGCGGTCGCGGCTTGTCAGGCCGACCAAGTCGAACTGGTGCTGTCGATCGGCGGCGGCAGCGCGCTCGATACCGCGAAGCTCGTCGCATACCTCGCCAGGACACCTGATCGCCTCGATGACATCTACGGTGTCGGCCTTGCGAAAGGAAAGCGGTTGCCGCTGCTGCTGGCGCCGACCACGGCCGGCACGGGATCGGAAGTGACGCCGATCGCCATCGTCACCACGCCGACCGCGGAGAAGAAGGGCGTGGTCTCGCCGGTGCTGATCCCGGACTGGGCGATCCTCGATCCGGAATTGACGCTCGGCCTTCCGGCCCCCGTCACCGCCGCGACCGGCATCGACGCGATGGTGCATGCGATCGAAGCCTATACCAGCAAGGTCAAGAAGAACCCGATGTCCGACCAGCTGGCGCGGCAGGCGTTGGGGTTGCTGTCGGCGAATGTGCGGCGCGTCTGTCAGAATGGTAGCGACCTCGAGGCGCGCGCGCAGATGCTGTTGGGGTCGATGCTCGCCGGCATGGCCTTCGCCAATGCGCCGGTCGCGGCTGTCCATGCACTGGCCTATCCGATCGGCGCGATCTTCCACGTGCCGCATGGCCTGTCGAACGCGCTGGTGCTGCGTCACGTGCTGGAGTTCAACCTTCAGGCGGCCGAGCCACTCTATGCGGAGCTCGCCGAGATCGTGAAGCCCGGCCTGCGCGGCAGTCAGGCGGAAAAGGCGCGGGCGTTCATCGACGAGATGACGTCGATCGGCCGTGACTGCCAGGTGCCGGCGTCGCTGGCGGCGGTCGGGATCGGGCGCGACGATCTCAAGAAGCTCGCCGAGGACGCCATGAAGCAGACGCGCCTGCTGATCAACAATCCCCGGGAGCTAACGCTGGAGGACGCCTACGCGATCTACAGCGCCGCCTTCGACGACGGCAGCAACCGCTATGTGCAGGCCTCCCATGGCTGACGAGACGCAGGCCAATCCGTTCGGGCCGATCGCCGCGCAGTGGATGGAATCCTGGCGCGCGATGGCCGGCGCCGCCGCCGGGGTCGGCGAGAACTGGTCGAACTCGATGCTGCCCTTCATCATGAAGCGCGCGGCCGAGAGCGGCTTCGGCATGGGCGCCGGCAACGACCTCGCCGAAACCATCGAGCGGATGGCCAAGGGGCCGCGTCTCGCCGACGTGCTCGATTTCGATCGCAAGCTCGCCGGCATGGCGGCGGCCTGGGGCGAGCTGCAGAGCAAGCTTGCGGCCTATCACGTCGTGGCCTCGAAGCCCTGGATGCGGGCTGCGGAACAATTCAGCGCGAAGCCGTCTTCCGGCGACAAGCTCAGGGATGCCGGCTGGCGCGAGCATCTCGGCGCATGGAATCAACTGGCCAATGAAGAGCTGATCGCCAACCAGCGCACGGAAGAGTTTCTGCTCGCGCAGAAGCAGTTGCTCCAGGCGGCGACCGAATTCCGCGCCCGGCAGTCCGAGGTCGCGGACACTATTTCGGCCACGCTGGGGGTTCCGACGCAGCGGGATTTCGACGAGGTGACGCGCCAGCTTACCGAACTACGGCGCGAGGTGCGGGCGCTCGAACGCCGGGTCGGCGAACCGGCATCGCAAGGTGACGCATGAGCAGCGAGAAGCCGAACTGGAACGCGACCGGGGCGTTCGCAGAGTTGACCGACAAGATGCTCAAGGCCGGCAAGCTGTTGTCGACCATCAAGGACGAGGATGTCGACGTCGGTGCGACGCCGAAGACGCTCGTGATGCGCCGCGACAAGGTCGAGCTGTTTCGCTACGCGCCGCTGGCTGAGCAGAAGGTCAAGACGCCGGTGCTGCTCGCCTATGGCCTGATCGGCCGCTACACCATGGCCGATCTCCAGGAGGACCGTTCGCTGGTCCGGAGCCTGCTGTCGCAGGGGCTCGATCTCTGGCTGGTCGATTGGGGCCAGCCCAACCGCACCGAGCGATGGCTGACGATCGACGATTATGTCGACGACTATATCCACGCCGCCGTGGAGCGGGTTTGCCGCGAGACCGGTCACGACCAGATCACGCTGCTCGGCATCTGCGAAGGCGGCGTGTTCACGACCTGCTACGCCGCGCTGCATCCGGACAAGGTGAAGGGGCTCGTGCTCACGATCACGCCGATCGACTTTCACGCCGACCGCGACGATCCCGACACCCACCACGGCTTCCTCAATCTCTGGACCCGGAGCCTCGATCGCGCCGATGTCGACCGTCTGGTCGATACCTACGGTGGACTTCCGGGCGAGTTCATGAGCTCGGTGTTCTCCCTGATGACGCCGATGCGCTCACTGACCAAATATAATGTCGACCTGATCGACGTCTTCGACGATGAAGCCAAGCTGAAGAACTTCCTGCGCATGGAGAAGTGGCTGGCCGATCGTCCCGCTCATCCCGGCGAGGCCGCCAAGCAATGGCTGAAGGATCTCTATCAGGACAACAAGCTCGTGAAAGGCGAATTCGTTCTATCGGGGCGGCGCGTCGATCTCTCGAAGTTGACCGCGCCGGTCCTCAACGTGTTCGCGCTCAACGACCACATTATCCCGCCGACTTGCTCGCGCGCGCTGGGCGACCACGTCGGGACCACGGACTATTCGGAGATCGAGTTGCCGGGTGGCCATGTCGGATTGTTCGTCTCCAGCAAGTCGCAGGGGACGCTGAGCAAGGGCATCTCGGAGTGGCTCTCGGCCAGGGATTGATGCGATGACCAAGGACAAGATCGTTTCTGCCGAGGAGGCGATCGCCATCATCCGCGATCGCGATACGGTCTGCACGTCGGGGTTCGTGGGCATCGGGACGCCCGACGAGCTATTGATCGCGCTGGAGAAGCGCTTTCGCGAAACCCGCCACCCGGCCGACCTGACGCTGATGTTCGCGGCCGCGCCCGGCGATGCCGGGGATCGTGGCCTCAACCGCCTCGCCCATGCCGGTCTGCTGAAGCGCGTAGTTGGCGGCCATTGGGCGCTGGTGCCGAAGCTCGGTGAGCTCGCGCTGGTCAACCGCATCGAAGCCTACAACCTGCCGCTCGGCTGCATCTCGCATCTCTATCGCAACATCGCCGCGGGCGGGCCCGGTGTGATCTCCAAAGTCGGCCTGAAGACGTTCGTCGATCCTCGCCTGCAGGGCGGCAAGCTCAACGAGAGCACGACCGAGGATCTCGTCGAGTTGATGCGGATCGATGACGAGGACTGGCTTCGCTACAAATCCTTCCCGATCAACGTGGCGCTGCTGCGCGGCACCACCGCGGATCCGGCGGGGAACATCACCATGGAACGCGAAGCGCTGACGCTCGACAATCTGGCGATGGCGATGGCGGCGAAGAATTCGCGCGGCTTCGTGATCGTCCAGGTCGAGCGCATTGCCGCCAGCAGTTCGCTCAACCCGCGCGAGGTCCAGATTCCCGGCATCCTTGTCGACTGTGTCGTGGTCGCCGACCCCACCAACCATGTCCAGACCTATGGCGCGACTTATAGCCATGCATTTTCCGGCCGGCAGCGGGTGCCGATGGATCGGGTCAAGCCGCTCGAGCTCGACGAGCGCAAGATCATTGCACGGCGTTGCGCGTTCGAGCTGCCGCCCGGTGGCGTGGTCAATCTCGGGATCGGCATGCCCGAAGGCGTGGCAGCGGTCGCCGCCGAAGAGCACATGCTGAAATTCCTGACGCTGACCGCCGAGCCCGGCATCATCGGCGGCATGCCGCAAGGCGGGCTCAATTTCGGCACCGCGCTCAATCCGGATGCGGTCATTCACCAGAACCAACAATTCGACTTCTACGACGGCGGCGGGCTCGATCTGGCCTGTCTCGGCATGGCGCAGGCGGATAGCGCCGGCAACGTCAATGTCAGTTGCTTCGGCAAGCGGCTGGCGGGCGCCGGCGGCTTCATCAACATCTCGCAAAGCTCGAAGAAGCTGGTGTTTGCGGGAACGTTCACCAGCGGCGGGCTGAAAGTCGCGGTCGAAGACGGCGCGCTACATATCCTGCGGGAAGGGGCAGCGAAGAAGTTTGTCGCCGCGGTTCAGCAGATTACCTTCAGCGGCGACCATGCCGCCGAGACTGGACAACCGGTGTTCTATGTCACCGAGCGTTGCGTCCTGCAGCGAACGCCTGCCGGTGTCGAGCTGATCGAGGTGGCACCCGGCATCGACATCGATCACGACATTCTCGGCCAAATGGAGTTCAGCCCGGTGATCCGCAACGTTCGCATCATGGACCTCCGGATATTCCGCGAAGGGCCGATGGGCCTGGACCATATGTTGCTCGGCCGCAGCCTCACCGACCGGATCAGTTACGACGCCGAACGCAACACGCTGTTCGTCAATTTCGAGGGGTTCGACGTTAAAACTGTCGAGGATGTCGATCTGGTCCGCAGAGAGGTCGAGCGCGCCTGCCGCGCCGTCGGCAAGCCGGTCGCGCTGGTCGCGAACTATGACGGATTCCATCTGGAGCCGATGGTCAGCGACACCTATTTCTCGATGATCGCCTATCTCGAGCAGCGCTATTACAGCTCCGCCTCGCGGTACACGACCAGCGCGTTCATGCGCCTCAAGCTCGGGGAAGGGCTCACCGAGCGTCACGTCGCGCCGCACATTTTCGAGACCGGGGCCGAGGCGCAGGCGTTCGCACGAAGCCAGCGGAAAGAGAACGCCTGAAGCGATCAACCAAGGGAGCACGCGATGACCGAGCAGATCGAAGCCGCCACGAAGGCGATGAAAGAGCAGCTTGCCAAGTTGGCGGAGACCTTCAAGATTCCCGGCGTGGACATCGACACGCTGATGGAGAGCCACCGCAAGAATGTCGAGGCCATGTCAAAGGCCTCGCAACTGACCGCGGAAGGCGCCGCCGCGATCTCGCAGCGTCAATTGGAGATTCTGCGCGCCACTTCGGAGCAACTCACAACGGCGCTGCGAGACATGAAGCTGTCGAGCCAGCAGCAGGGCGAGTTCGCCCGCAAGGCGTTCGAGACCGCGCTGGCGAGCACGCGCGAGCTTGCGGAAATGACCGTCAAGTCGAACACCGAGGTCTTCAACGTGGTGAAGCAGCGGATGACCGAGGATTTCGAGCAGATGCGAACGGCGTTCTTCTCGGGTCAGAGCAAGAAATAGCGCCTGGATCGTGTCGTGTCGGCCGCAGCATCGCCGCGACGGGCCCGGACGTACCCGCGAGACTTCACCAGAGCAGTGAGATGTTTGAAGCGACTGACAAGGTAATGGATGGGCTCGACGGCGGGAGGTCGAAACCCCGGCAGCCGGATCGAGAAGCTGTCGTGCTCGGTCTGTCGCCGTCCGGATTCCATCGGCTGGCCTATGCCGATTGGGGACCGCTCGACGACAAGCGGCCGATTGTCTGCGTTCACGGGTTGACGCGGCAGGGTCGGGATTTCGATCATCTGGCGGAGCGGCTGGTGGCCGCCGGCCGGCGTGTGATCTGTCCGGATTTGCCGGGCCGCGGACGCAGCGGCTGGATCGGCAATCCCGACCATTACGCGCTGCCGCAATATTGTGCTGACATGAATGCATTGATCGCGCGGCTTGGGGTCACCGAGGTAGATTGGGTCGGAACGTCGCTGGGCGGGTTGATCGGCATGATCATGGCCGGCTTCTCCGGCAGCATCGTACGCAAGCTCGTGATCAATGACATCGGGCCGTTCGTGTCGTCGACCGGGTTGCAGCGGATCGGCAAGTACATCGGCAACACGCCGCCGCTGTTCAAGACAATCGAGGAGGCCGAGATGTATTTCCGTACGGTGCTCGCGCCCTACGGCAAGCTCGATGATGCGCATTGGCGTCATCTGACCACGCACAGCGTCGGCTGGGACGATATCAGGCAGGGCCACACCCTGCTGTACGACCCGGCTATCGCGAAGGGATTTCGGCTTCCATGGTTTCAGCCGCTCAACCTCTGGACCTATTGGGAAGCGATCAAGGTACCGATGCTCGTATTACGTGGCAAGCAGTCGGATTTGCTGTCTTTCGATCTCGCTGCCGAGATGCGCAAGCGCAATCCGAAGGCCAACGTCTTCCAGTTCGACGATTGCGGCCATGTGCCGCCGCTGATGGCGGCGGAGCAGATCGACGTGGTCGCGCAGTTTCTGCTCAAGGACACGATGTCCGGTTTGGGAGAGCGAGATGGATAGCAGCAACCAGGACACGCCCGTCGCCGAGAAGATCTACGACGTGCCGGCAGAGTGGGCAAAACGCGCCTGGGTGGACCAGGCCAAGTACAAGGACATGTACGCTCGCTCGATCTCGGACCCGAACGGCTTCTGGGCGGAACAGGCCAAGCGCATCGACTGGATGAAGGCGCCGACCAAAATCGAGAACGTCTCCTTCGCGCCCGGCAACATCTCCATCAAATGGTTCGAGGATGGGGTCCTCAACGTCGCCTGGAACTGTATCGACCGGCATCTTGCCAAGCGCGCCAACCAGACCGCGATCATCTGGGAAGGCGACGACCCCTCGCAGTCCAAGCACATCACCTACAAGGAGCTGCACGACGAGGTGTGCCGGATGGCGAACATCCTGCGCACTCGCAACGTCAAGAAGGGCGACCGCGTCACGATCTATCTGCCGATGATCCCGGAGGCGGCCTACGCGATGCTGGCCTGCGCGCGGATCGGCGCCATCCACTCCGTAGTGTTCGCCGGCTTCTCGCCTGACAGCCTCGCCCAGCGCATCAACGACTGTAAATCCAAGGTCATCATCACCGCCGACGAAGGCCTGCGCGGCGGCAAGAAGGTGCCGCTGAAGGCCAATGTCGATGCCGCGCTCGCCAAATCCGACGGCGTCGACTGGGTCGTCGTGGTCAAGCGCACCGGCGGCAAGGTCGACATGAATCCCTCGCGCGACCTCTGGTATCACGAGGCGGCGGCGATGGTGACGACGGAATGTCCCGCCGAGCACATGCACGCCGAGGATCCGCTGTTCATCCTCTACACGTCGGGCTCGACCGGAACGCCGAAGGGCGTGCTGCACACCACCGGCGGCTATCTCGTCTATGCCTCGATGACGCATCAATACGTCTTCGACTATCACGACGGCGACGTCTACTGGTGCACCGCCGACGTCGGCTGGGTGACCGGCCACAGCTATATCGTCTATGGGCCGCTCGCCAACGGCGCGACCACGCTGATGTTCGAAGGCGTGCCGAACTATCCGGACAATTCGCGGTTCTGGAACGTTATCGACAAGCACAAGGTCAACACCTTCTACACCGCACCGACCGCGATCCGCGCGCTGATGCAGTCGGGCGACGAACCCGTGAAGAAGACCTCGCGCGCCTCCCTGCGCCTGCTCGGCTCGGTCGGTGAGCCCATCAATCCGGAAGCTTGGGAATGGTATCACCACGTCGTCGGCGACGACCGTTGCCCGATCGTCGACACCTGGTGGCAGACCGAGACTGGCGGCATCTTGATTACGCCGCTGCCGGGCGCGACGAAGCTGAAGCCCGGCTCGGCGACTCTGCCGTTCTTCGGCGTGACGCCTGAAATCGTCGACGCTGACGGCAAGGTGCTGGATGGCGAGACATCAGGCAATCTCTGCCTCACGCGGTCCTGGCCGGGTATGATGCGCACCGTCTATGGCGATCACGCCCGCTTCGAGCAGACCTATTTCTCGACCTACAAGGGCAAATACTTCACCGGCGACGGCTGCCGGCGCGATGCCGACGGCTATTACTGGATCACCGGCCGCGTCGACGACGTCATCAACGTCTCCGGCCACCGCATGGGCACGGCCGAGGTCGAGAGCGCGCTGGTGGCGCATGAGAAGGTGTCGGAGGCCGCGGTCGTCGGCTTCCCGCACGACATCAAGGGCCAGGGCATCTACGCCTATGTGACCCTGATGGCCGGCGTCGAGCCGAGCGAGGACCTGCGCAAGGAGCTGGTGACCTGCGTGCGCAAGGAGATCGGCCCGATCGCCTCGCCCGACCAGATCCAGTTCGCCCCGGGGCTGCCAAAGACCCGCTCCGGCAAGATCATGCGCCGCATCCTGCGCAAGATCGCCGAGGACGAACCGGGCAGCCTGGGCGACACCTCCACCCTGGCCGATCCCGCCGTCGTCGACGATCTCGTCAAGAACCGGCAGAACCGGCGATAGGCGGCACCCATGAACATCGACGCGATTGCCATCGGTGACAATCCGCCTGATGACGTCAATGTTGTCATCGAGGTGCCCCTCGGCGGCGAGCCGATCAAGTATGAGATGGACAAGGCGTCTGGTACCCTGTTCGTCGACCGTTTCCTGTACACGCCGATGCGCTATCCCGGCAATTACGGCTTTGTGCCGCGGACCTTGTCCGACGACGGCGATCCCATCGACGTGCTGATCGCCAACACACGCCCGATCATTCCCGGTGCGGTAATGAACGTGCGGCCGATCGGGGTTTTGAAGATGGAGGACGACGGCGGCGGTGACGAAAAGATAATCGCCGTGCCGTCGTCGCACCTGACCCAGCGCTATCAGCACGTGCAGACCTACACCGATCTGCCCGAGATCACGTGCAAGCAGATCGAGCACTTCTTCCTGCATTACAAGGATCTCGAGCCCGGCAAATGGTCGCGGCTTTCGGGATGGGGGCATGCCGACGAGGCGCGCACATTGATCGAAGCGGCGATCGCGCGTGCGACGCGCGCTAAATCTCTTTGACGGAGGAGTGAGATGAGACTCGTGCTCTTGGGCCCACCGGGCGCCGGGAAGGGGACGCAAGCCTACAAGCTGTCGCAGATTTTTGCGATTCCACAACTGTCGACCGGCGACATGCTGCGGTCGGCTGTGGCGGCGGGAACGGAAATCGGGCAACACGCAGCCGACATCATGCAGCGCGGCGATTTGGTGCCGGATGAGTTGGTGGTGGAACTGATCGCAGAACGTATTGCGCAAGCGGATGCGGCGCGCGGGTTCATTCTGGACGGATTTCCGCGCACAGTTGCCCAAGCAAAGAGCCTCAGCCACGTGCTTGTGACCAGGGCGCAGAAACTCGATCGAGTGCTTGAACTCGTTGTCGAGGAAAATACGCTGCTAGATCGGATACTCGGGCGAGCCCTGCAGGCAAGAGCCAACGGAGAAATGGTGCGTTCCGATGACAATGAGGAAGCTCTCAGCGTCCGCCTGACAGCCTACGCCAATCAAACAAAGCCTCTGACGGAATACTACGTCACCCAGGGGCTATTAAGAACAGTTGATGCCTCACAGCCTGTCGACTGTGTGACCGCAGCACTTGTCGAAGCGGTTCAGTGGACCAAACAGGCTGCCGACACGTTGCCGAGGTCGATCGCGGGGCCTTAGGTGAAGTTTTCTTGCTGCGTTCTCTTAAAGGGCCGTGGGGCGAGGGGCTTTGACCGATAATCTGGGTTATCGGACAAACCTGTGCCCGTTTTCCCCGGAATTCGATCAAGTGTTGAGCTGTCTTGGTTGACAAGCGTGGGGCCTTCGCATCGTCAGACAGAGGACAGGAAGTTTTCCTTGCAATTCAATAGCCTTGCAGATCCCCCACATTGACAGATGCAGCGCCTGACCCACTTGATGGATGCCGCGGTTTTCAAGGGGTTAGATGTCGGTTTCGTCCGCTCAGATTGAAGGTGCAACGCTGCCTTGCGCGCGCTTTGCCGTCGGCTCCTACGTCGTCTCCGACCCCGGGAGCCTGACGGCGGAGCTGGCGGGCAAGAAGATGCGCCGTGTCGGCTGCGAGATCATCGAGAGCCGCGGCGCCATTTTCGATGCGCCGTTCACGGCGTTCAGCGCAGTCTATAAGTTCAAATCTGACGAGCGCAGCGAAGCGCGCGTAGAGGAACGCAATGCGAAGGCTGGGCGAAAGTTGCGGCAGCGCCAGGAGCTCTTTGCGCAGGGGCTGACCGAGGCGCAGATCCAGGCGCTCGTCGAGGAGAAGGCGAGGCTGCGCGCCCTTCGCGACGCTGCTCGAGCTGACGACATCGAAAAGCGCATTTGGGCGTCGCGGGATCTGCCGGAGGCGGAGAAGCTGAAGGTCGCTTCGAAGAGGGAGCGCGACTTCTATTACAACTACACCGAACAGACCGTCGACAAATTCAAGGAACGTTTAAAGGAGGCGCAGCCGCATGAGCTGATCTGGCGCTACGCCCAGTCGTCTGAAGACCGCGTCCTCGGCCGCGGCTACACCTGGCCGGGCGGTTGGGTCGCTGACAAGTACTGGCAGGACGGCTTCCAGAGCAACGACATGCCGAGCGAAGAACACTGGTTGTACCGTCGTTTCCTGACGGCCACGCCGTGCGCGTCGTCCGGCCTCCTGATGGCCGGTCCGACGAAATACGGCTGCAAACCGATCTGGCGCAAGATCGTGGCCTTCGACGAGGTCTATTGCTTTTGGGGCGAGCGCTGCAAGGACATGTGGCGAGTTGATCTGGACAAAACGTTCCGCTCGGCCCGCGAGCTCCGTCGCTGGTTGCGGAAGCTCCACCGTTCCGGACAGCTTCCATTCCTGCCGCATATCGCCTGCTGGATTCGTGACGACCGGCACCCCGGTGTCGTCTTCAATCCGCACGTCTACTTTGTGTTGCCGGAGGGGCATGCCGTTTGGAAGGACAAAGATCAGCACCTCCTGCTGAGGAGCGTGATCGCGACCCTGAACAAGGCGCTCGGTGCCGACGCCGGCGGCCTTGCGAACCCTTTCCACGGTAAGAATCCCCTGTCGCTCCATTGCGAGCGTATGATCGTCAACGACACCAGCTTCCCCATGCTGAACGAATACGTCGAGGGAATGCGGAAGGCGAAGATCGAGCTTGAGAACGATCCGGAGCTGACGGCCCGCGAGATGATCGTGAAGGAGCTGCGCAAGGCGGACTTCGACAAGAACCAGTCGAACACGTACTTCACCCACGTCGCGGAGCTTGCTAACCGCACGACGATGTCGCTCTATCTGAACGGCTTTCGTATCGGCGATGAGACCGAGTTCTTGCGCGCGACGATCGAGGTCGTATCCGACGTGGTCGCCGCCGAGTTCCAGGAGCCGAACTGGAAGCAGCGGGAGGCGCTGACCAAGCTCATCCGGAGCTGCAGCCGGTGGGCCGTGGCGCACTTTGATCCGCGCAAGGCGGACGGGCACCGTTACGTCGGCGCCTGTGCTCATCTGATGAGCGCTTCCGACGACAAGGCAGCCCGTCAGGCCAAGGGCGGCGCCTACGCCGCCAAGCGCGTCGCCGGGCGCAACCAGGCCAAGGTGACCTTGGCCATTCGTGAGGCCCTCATCGAGCGCCGCGAGCCGACCTTTGGTGAGATCGTCGACAAGACCAACCTGAGCCTTAACTGTGTGAAAAAGCACTGGTTTTCAGCCTTCACCCAGGCGGTGACCATGCTGTCAATCCAGTCGGCGGTTAAGGGGGTCCAGGAAACTGGAGCCCCGGTCGCTCCCTCTCTCATGACCCTCAAGACGGCCGAAAGCATAGATCATATCCCGTCATCCTGGCGCAACGCGTCATCGGATCCGGACCTCATCGATCATTTCCGGGTGCGAGAGCTCCGGCGGTCACGTCTGCAACGCCTCCAGCGATCGTTGTCGGACCCGGGCAAGCCTCCGGCCCCCTCCGGCGTACGCCTTATCGAATTCATGGCCTCCGGCCCGGTGCGCTTCTACGCCTCCGGCACGTCAGGAATAGCTAAACGCTACGCTCTGGTGGATGCCAGCTTGCACTAGACAGAAGGGACGCCGGCGCCATGGCACTAGTGAACTGGCCCTCTAACGAAGTCACTCTCGTCGGAGAGAAGGGGCGTCCCAGCGGTATTCGTAGGCTGCCACGGGTGCTTGGTCGTCTCCGGGCCAGCGCTGACGACCTCGCCTGCCGATCGGCTGAAGCCCCCGACGAGCAGTGAAGAAGGCTTAGCTTCCCATCACTCGCGAACCGCGAAAAAGGACGCAAACTTCGAGACCCGGGCAGTCGAGTAGACCTAAGCCGCCGCCTGGCGCCGAGAACTGATGTCAGCAAGCCGCGCGCGAACTGCTTTAACGCAGCAAGCCGGCGAGGAGGGCGGTGACTAGGTGTCCTTCGTGTCGTGCGGCCACTTGGCGATGACGGCATCCAGCAAAGTTCCATACACGCCGGCCATGCCGTGGCAGGTAAGGACGAGACCTTCTTCTTTCGTCGTCTGGTAGTACGGCACGCCCCAAAGACGAACTCCTGCGATCTCCGGCTTCTCGTCGTTCACCTTCAGATAGATCCTCCAGACCGCGCCGCCGCTGGTTCCCTGATAGTCGTCTGGTAGCTTGAAGTCGGGATAGTCGGTGGGTGCGAATTCGAACAGGTCGTAGCCGCCGACGGCCCGCTCGCCCGAGATGGTACCGTTCGAGAACAGAGCTTCGAAGCCCTTCCTGCGCTCTCGGGGACGCTCGGCCGGCAAGTCCTTGGTTCGCTCGTCGATCATGCCGACGACTGCGTCAGTCGAATCCGGAGATGGTGCGGGTCCGGCCGCGTCGGAGCGATGCTTCAGGAGGTTGTAGAAGGAGCCGATCGCTTCGAACCAGCCGACGGAATCGGCCGGGAGCCGTAGGAAGCCGAGATCCGGGCCGTCTGGCCCGAAGGCGTCGCCGCGCAGCATGATCTTAATGGTGTTCGCCATCTCGATCGTGCGCTTCCGGTAGTGGATGGTTTGGCCTCTGTATTCGACGATACCAACCTCGCCGCCATCTGGCAGGTGTGTCAGCACGTGTGCGGCCGTCAATATCCCGTGTACCTTTCCAACGCGGACGAGCGTTCCAGAGCCAGCGCCGACCGCGTCCTCGATGCGGTTGTGGACCTCGAGTTTGACGAATCCGATCGTATAGGCCGCCATAGCATCGCTGACGCTTGCCGTTGGAATGGTGACGATGCGGGGCATCGATGCTTCTCCGGTCTCACATGTAGAACCGATACCGGGGGTCCGGCGTCACACCATCTGGAACGTATTTGAGGATGTCGCCGACCTGACGCGCTGCTTTCAACGTGATCGGAAGCGCTCCATCGAACTGCGTCCCGTTCCAATTCATCTTGGTTAGCGCCAGCGTCTCTTTCAGCAAGAGATTCCAATCCGGAGTGTCGCGGCGCTGCGCATGCAGCACCAGCGGATTTGGAACATAGAGGCCGGGATAGGTCCTGAAGAAGTCCACGCTGCCGCGCGTATAGAGGATGGTCTGAGCGTCGTCGAGGCGCATCGCAGTCCCCCGCAGAGGCGGATAGACGCCGTTACGGAATAGGCGAACTGGCGAACGACGCGGCATCCATATGAAATCGGCGATTTCGATCTCCGACTGTTCGATCGCCTTTTGGAAGCCTTCGCGCTCCTCCGGATGGAAGCGTGAGGTCTTGTGAACAACAAGGCGCGCCGGATAGTTGCCGTGCTCCTTCTTGTAGCTCTGCAGCGCCGTGCGCGTCAGGCTGAAGGCGTCAAGCGCCGATAGGTAAGGCTGCCGGTCAGTCTTGTCCTTGAGGCCCGGCCCGCCCTTAAGAATCAGTCCCTCGCCGCGTTCGTCGAATAGCTGCGCGGAACTCGTCTGCAGCGACGTGCCATCGAGCCCTTCGAAAAAGCTGACGCCCATGAAGGTGGCCGAATATTCCCGCTGGTCGCGGACCATGCGCCACGGCGTGCCACCGGCCTTGTAGTACAGCGCACAGAAAAAGTTCCAGGCGCGGGTCGCCTCGTCCTGCACCTTCCGCGTGGACAATTCGGCGAGCTTTTTCCTTACAACGGCATCGTTGTCGTAGGTGGTCGGCCATACGATTTGGATCGGGATGCGCAGCGCCAGCGTCGCTGCCTTCAGCGCGCCTCGGAAGTTCTCGATCTCTCGGTCGACCGCGGGGGCGTCCTCGGGCTCGATCTCGTTGACGGCAACTTCCTCTGGGTCGTCGTCGGGCGGTTGGCTCCTCATATTGCTCACCCGTTCGATGATCTCCACGGGCAACGCGCAGATGACCACTTGGGGCGGCTGGTCCTGTTCGGCTAGATCCTTCACCTCGTTGGTGAAGGCCTCGACCGCCAGCGACACTGCGGTGTCGTCGTCCTTTTCCGTCACGATACGCGAGACTAACGATTGAGATAGCGTCCGGACATGACGTGAGCCGACCTCGAAGCTACAACGAAACGGCCCCAGGATCGTGCTACCTGGGAACCCGGGGAAAAGGTTCGGCTGGCGACTGTTCTTCGCCGGGATCCCGGCTTCGCAGCGGCGCAGCCACTCGCCAAGCTTTCCGATCGTCTGCGAGGAGCCGACGATGCCGAGGCGAATCTCCTTGGTCCGCTCTGTCGAGAAGTCGACGGGGCCATAGTCCGTGAGGCCAAAGCGTACGTCGATGTGCCGACCGTTGGCGGCGAACTCAAGGAGCGGTTCAGGAAGATGGGAGAGGTCAAAGGAGCTCAAGCTGTGCCTTCTCCATGCGCGTCTTCTCGTCCTCGTCTTCGTTCTCCCGCCACAGATCGTCCGGAACACCGAACGCCAGTCCGAGAGCCGGTACCGTGGTGAAGACGAGCGGATCATCGCGCAGCAGATCTGGCTGGCGGACCAGGAAGGCGGTCCACATGCCCATGTGGCCGCGGACGCTCTGGTTCGTCTCCAGCCGCTTGATGCCGCTCATCCTTTCCGAAGCGTAGCGAGATTCGTGATAGCCGTCAGACGTGAAGTGGTAAGTGGGTTCGACCGCCAGATACCACTCACCGGCCAGCCGGACGAAGTTGGCGTGGAAGGCGTCATGCCGGAAGTAGGAGGGCTTGTCGTCGTCCTTGCGCTTGTAGGACTTTACGACGTCACGCGACGTGTTCTTCTCGAAGGAACGGTAGGAATAGCCTCTGCTGCGCTTGCCCCTACCAAGCTTCCAGAACAAGTACCGGCCGCCCCGCCAGTACGCCAGCGGCTCGCGCACCATTTCACTGAGGGTTTTGTTCAGCAGCTCGACGAACAGTCTGCGCGTATCGTCGCCATCCGACTCGCTCCACTCAACAGTATCAACGGTCTCCTCGCTACCCTCCTCGATCACGTCGCGAAATGGCGGCATCGAGATGTCGCGGAAGCTGTAGATTCGTTTGCCACGAAGGATCCAATCGACGGGTACGCTTTGATAGCGTTCGACCAAAGCCTCCCGGACCTCAGAATAGCTCAACGATGTTTCCGCAACGTGCGTCTTGGCTGGAAAGGAGACCTTCAATAGGTTGCTGTTGAGGGCTTCGGCGATGCGGGTGGACGGGACGACTCGTCCTGGTGCGGAGAAGCTGGCGACGGTGGCGGCCAACCCCGGCAGCGCTGTCTCGTTCAGGGCGTCCTTGGTCTTGTCGAAGACGACTTTTCGCCTTCGCCTGTGGTCGGCGTCAGCGAACCAGTTGTGGAGGGCCTTCCAGAAGATGCGCTCGTCGCTCAGTCTGGCGACGAAGAGCACGACCGGCACATTCGAGCCGAGCCAATAGTCGAGGTCCTCCTGGCGGCAGAGATAGCTGAAGCTCTCATCAGTCTCCTCGGTAAACCGCCCCTCCTTTTGCGTCTTTACCTGCGCCGTAATCCATTGAGCTCGTACTTCTCCGGACTGCGGATCTCTCAGCTCAAGGAAACCGTCGATTCCGGCATCCAGCGGACCATTGGGCTGGAAGCTCAATCCGACCGAGAGCAAGCGGCCACCGAGAAGGTGGACACCCCGTTCGCCGATGATCTGCTGCTCAGAAAGCTTTTTCATCGCTGCCCGATTCGTCGAAGATTGCAACCCTATAGCAAACTCACCATGAGGACATGAGTCCATACTCTGATTGGGCTCTCCACAGAAAAGCCGCCTTGCTTCGATGCCGCCAGCCACCTGCAAGGATACGAATGATCCAGATCTCTCTGTCTGCGGCTGCCGGCGACGACCGTGCCGGCGGCATGAACGCGTCGCTGAGGGCGCCGCCGACGCGACTGTTTCTGCTTCGGGTGGGCTGCGGCGCACATCGTGATCGGGCTGTTGTTAAATCTATTGTTGCTGCGGGCCGCCGCCTCGCAGGATCGCACGATCAAGTCACGCATCCGGACCGACCGGACGATGGTGTTGCTGTCCTTCGCATGCCGGGCAGAAAAAGCCCGCCGACGTGGCGGGCTGCAATCATGCCGAAGCACTGGTGTCGGCCATCAGCCCTTCTGAAGAACTTTCGGATCCCAGCCGTCGCGGTAGTCCCAGCCCTCATCCGGCAGCTCACGATCGATCAGATCGTGGATCCAGGCGGTGACGGTGCGCTCGTCGTTATTCGCCACCAACCAATCGCGGATGCGCTGCTGCATGCCTGGCGAATCCATCATGATGGCGAGCGCCTTGTGCACGCCGTCCCCTGACCGAAAGTAGACGTCGTTCTGCCAGCGCGGATGCTCCGGTTCGGCCCGCCTGTCGCGTTTGGGCTCCTGCCAGGACGGCTCTCGACGCCGAAAAACTCGCGCGAGAGGATTCTCGACCCCCGCTTCTTCGGTCGCGGAGGAAGCGGCGCCGCCACAATCGTCGCGTTCAGCCACCGGCGACCCTAGGCGTTGATGGCCGTCTTAGCGCGGCGGCGCGGCTTGGGAGCAGGAACGCCCGAGCGCTTCGCCAGCGCCTGCGCCGCCAGGAGGCGCAGAACGTAGTCGTCGTAGAAAAGTTCGAGCTGCCCCTCCAGGCGCTCGAAAGAGGACTTGTGCTTCTTCGACTTCGGCATTACACATACTCCGCCACTGCTACTAACGTACACAATGTGTATCATTTCACGAGAGCTGTCAATTTTGGGAGCTGGTTGTCCACGCCGTTTTGCCTCTTGCCGGTGGTCGTGTTCTGCTGCGGTCTTGGTAACCTGAGGTATCCAACGTGAAGATGCTCATTGCCTTTATCTCAAGCGTTATGCGGGCGTGTTTCTCGTTCGTGCGCAGGCTCATCTCATTGCCTGGTCGCCTTGCCGGCGCGCTGCTGGGAGAGGCGGCCTTGCCGCCACCTGCCGAAGACAGTCCGCTGGTTACCGATCTTGAGGAGGAGTTGGCGCAGGCCAAAGAGCAGGAATCGAACTGGAAAAAGGTCGCCGACGCGATCTGGTCCTGGGCCGCAGAATCTCTCAGCGTCAACCAACCCGCCGCGATCCCGATTGGGCTTCCGCGGAGCCTAAAGCAATGGATGGTCGGGTTGACAGCCGAAGAGGTGGAGGCGCTGCTCTCGGCCGACAAAGTGGCTATCGAAGCGCACGCTCGTGGCCTCTATACGCTGCCCGGGCTGCGAAGAGTGCAGCGGCTGGACCCGATTGAGAGCTGGTCTCCGAGGCCGGAATTGATGGATCCGGCCTCGGAGCCTTTTCAGGAAGCTATTTGCGCGCCCCCGCTGCGCCGCGCTTCCTGAAGACTTGCTTGAGCTGCATCAATTCGCGCTCAAGTACGACAACGCGGGCATGCTCGCGCTGCCGCAAAGCTTCGGAAAGTTCAAGGGCGCGCTCGAGCTGCGAGCGCGACCAGTGTTCCCAGCCGTTCGCGTTGCGCGTTGCGGCTGCCTGAAGGGTAGACACCATCGCCGCTGCGACGAGGCTAGTTCCACCGAGCATGGCCGAGTTGAAAGTGGACGGATTGAACGCCGTGTGGCTGTCGGACATGGCTTGCCTCCAAAGGATCGACATAAAAGAGTGTGTATCTGATATTGACAATAGTGGCACACAAAGATTAAGCTATCGTCCGAGCGATGCGTCAAAATTGATGCGTCTCGGTTTTCGGAGGTCGACGAGCGCGCACCCTCATGAAGTGGGTTGAATCCTCTTCAACTCTGTGACGGGGAGCGCCTACGCTCAGCATCAGTTTAGGGGGCCAAGGCCGGGTAATGCGTCTGATTGTGATGTCCGACCTGCATATCGACATCGAAGGCAACATGTGGCGTGATCCGCCGCGTGTCGAAGCTGACGTGCTCATCGTGATCGGCGACACGACGAACCCTATGACGAGCGGGCTTCACTGGATCGCTGATAACCTCTGCGGCGGCGTGCAGCGCTGCATCTACGTTCCCGGTAATCACGACTTTTATCGCGGCTCCGGCGAGGAGCACACGTTCTATGAGGATCAGATGCAGCGCGGTCGCGAGATTGCGCAGAGCATCGGATTCGATCTTCTCCAGAATGACGTTCTGCACCTGGACGCCGAACGAGTCCGCTTCATCGGCGCCACGCTCTGGACCGACTACTCGGTTTTGCCGCCAGGCTGGAGCCGGCGGATGGCGATGTATTTCTCGCAGAACGGCCGCTTGCCGGACGGCGAGCCGTGGGCGCAGCGCGACCGGCATAATGACTATCGCGAGATCCGCCTCGGCGCCGGCAACAGCCGGCACCGCCTGACGCCTTCCGACACGTTGCGCATGCACCAGGAGTCCTTCAACTTTTTCGAACGAACGCTCAAGCAGCCGTTCGAGGGAATTTCCGTCTGCATTTCGCATTTCGGCCCGGCGTCGAGCGTGGAGGCCGGCGCCCATTCGTGGCTCTACGGCAGCACGGATATCGAGGCTCTGATGAACGGCCCGAACGCGCCGCAGTTCTGGCTGCACGGGCACGTCCACAAGAGCTGCGACCACGTGATTGGTGGCACGCGCGTGCTCTGCAACCCGCGCGGCTATCCCGGACCGCGCGGCACGCGCGAAAATCCAGCGTTCGATCCGCACCTTCTCCTTGACATCGAACCGGCCATGTCGCCGAGCAAGAGGATCTAACGGATGGCGTGGAAGTCGACGGACGAAAAAGGCCGATCAGTGCGTACTTTCTTCACCGCTGATGAACATTATGGCCATGCGGCTATCATCAAGCACACCAATCGGATTGATCCGCGAACCGGTGAGCAATTCGCGGACGTCAACCGCCACGACGCGCACCTTATCGACATGCACAACGCGATTGTCGGTCCAAGGGACAGAGTGATCCATGTTGGTGACTTCGCTTTCAGGTGCGACAGTTCTCGAATGCGAGCGATCCTGCAACGATTGAACGGGCAGCATTTCTTGGTCGTTGGAAATCACGATTCCGCGGAAACGTTGGCGCTCCCCTGGGCTGCGGTGCCGAAGCAGATCATGGTCGTCAACCTCGGCGAAGCCACGGTAACTTGCTGCCACTACGCAATGCGGGTTTGGCCGGCCTTTGACAAGTCCATCCACGCGTTCGGACATTCCCACGGACGCTTACCGGGAAATACTAAATCCTGCGATGTCGGAGTTGACTGCTGGAATCTTCGGCCTGTGTCGCTGCCGGAGATCCAGGCACGACTTGCCGCGACGCCGACGCCTGCAGAGGTTGAGGTAGAGCGCGAGCCGGACGGAGGGCTCGCGCCCTAGGCAAGTCAATCGGCGGCAAGCCGTCGGATCCATTCAAAAAACGTGACGTCGAGAAGGAAGCAAATGAAGTACGTTGAAGACGAAACACTGACGCCGGGACGGGTGGAGGTCATCGAGAATGGCGTGGTCGTAGCTGCGGCAGCCAACCTGCGCATGCTGGAGGTTATCCGCAAGGCGCTCGAAACCGGCGACGAGGCGCGCGTGCACCCGGACACGAAGCCCAGACTTCTTCTGTCCTTGCTCAAGATGCGAGCGCGTGGTGCGGATCTTGATCACCTGAACCTGGACCGGCCGCCGTGGCCGCCTGAGATCCGGGCCTTCATGCAAAAGTTCCCGCCTCATGACGTGCTCCTTGCAATGGAGCCCGAGCACTTGGGTAAGCACCTGTTGAAATACTTCAATACCGAGCCCGATGCTGTGCGCCACTGGTTCGACTTCATGCAACGGGTCATGCCGGGGAAGATCGCCGATGCTTTCACGGAGGCGTGGCACTGGATGGCGTTGCAGGGTTTCATTGTTCATCCAGGCGACGTCAACGGACAGGAATCTTTCATGATCGGGAAGGACCGGAAGGCCACGATGGTGAAGGGCTTCGACGCCTTGCAGCGGGAAGTGATCTTTCCCAGCGGGCTCGATGCTGACCTTGTGACGAAGGTCAAGCCGGCCTTCATCCGCGGCGACTACAGCGTCGCCGTCAATCGCGCCTTCACGGAAGTGACGGCTCGCGTTCGCGAGAAGGATCCGTCGCTCGCTAACAAGTCGGGAGAAGATCTCCTGAAGTCAGCGTTTGGCCCGACTGGTCCGCTGATGCGAGCTGCCGATCAAAAGGAGAGGTCCATGATGTGCGACCTGTTCGTCAGCGCGTACCATCTCTTCCGCAGGCCGGCTGCGCAGAGCGGCATCAAGCTCGAAGATTCGCGCGAAGTTCTGAACATCATCAGCCTCGCCGATCAGCTCCTCCGGATGGTGGCTAGACTCTAGTTTGGGATCTGAAGGCGCGCGATAGGTTTACGGAAGAAGGCCCTGCATCATGCAGGGCCTTCTTCTTATGTCTGTAGCGCCGAGCTCTGATCTCCCGTCCCATGAGATCGGCGTCGAGCAGAGCCCGGTCGTCCGCGGTGGCCTTCGTCGACCATTTGTCGTGATATGCTGTCTAATCCTTCCTCATCGCGCTTTCGCCTGATCTGCGGGTCTGACAAATAGAACTGGCCAGTTACGTCGCGCGCGGCTTCCCTGCACGGAAGCGGGGCGGAGGCACCATGAAAACATCATCGCACTCATCGCCATCCTCATCGCTGCGCCCGCCGCCGCAAAGCCCTGCCGCTGGAGTGCCAACCGGCCGGCGATAGACGCCGTGACGACCAACCGCATCGATACGAACGCGCCGCAGATGCGCTGCGACATGACCGTCACGGAACGCGTCGAAGCGCAAGGCAACGTCCGCCGCGCCGGAAACTGGAATTTCAGCATCAAGTAGCCGTCAACAGGCTGTGGATTCTGTGGACGACGATCGGCCGGGATGTCCGATATATCGTTCATTTTAGGCCAATCGCGCTGCTTTGCGGATATATCGGACAATTAACCTTCTAAGGGCAGCTAAGTCGTCAGAGCGCGTGTTGATTCACGCGCGCGTGAATCCGATTGTGCTTTGCGTATCGCTCGGATTGTAGACGTTGTGTCAATACGAAGACGACAGGAGAGACAGATGGCGACGATCAGTCTGGAAAGCTGGATCAACAATGCGATGACTTACCAGCTCAACGCCTGGGGCGCCGAGCCCCACCCACACGGCCGCGACGCCTATGCCTGGGCCTGCGACTTCTACGAATACGCCTACGACCTGCCGGAGGACGCGACGCCCCACACGATGGCGCCGCTGATCTTCGAGTGGTTCGCCCGTCAGGATCTCGCCGTCGCCTAACGGCAAACACATCGGCGTCACGCCCCGGCGGCCTCGCGGCCCCCGGGCTCGGGGCCGTAGAAGCGCCATGTCGGCGCGGAGGAGGTTTAGGGTGCCGATTCTGAATAAGATCACCGAATTCGTCGACGGCGTAGAGATGACCATGGAGGAGCAGGTGTACGTCGTCCGCATCGAAAACGGCGGACAGTCCTATTGGCTCCGGAACACCGTAATGACATCGGACATCGACCGAGCCGACGGGTTCGAGACCATCGAACGCGCCGCCGCGGCCTTGCGCAACGCGGAGAAGTTCATGGCTCCGGCGATCCGCAAGAAATGCGTGATCGTTCCCTACGGCGGTGACTTCGTCGCCGCCTGACCGCACCGACATCGACCTCACCTGCGGGCGCTCGCGGCCTGTTTCGCATGGCCAACACCGCCGGCATCTCGAAGCAGCTGCTGTCGTTTATCATCGCCGGCGACCGCGAGGTGGCTGACGACGTCCACCGCCGCTTCGCCGAGGCGCTGCTGCGCGAGGCCGATCGCCAGCCCGCAGCGGCGGCGAAGATCGACCACATCGCGGGACATGGGCTCGCGGAGTTGGACAAGTAGAATGTCGCAGCGCCGCCACAATCTGGCGGCATTATCTCGATTGCCGCGTTCGCGCGGGTTGTCCTGCCGACTGCAATTTGGATGTTTTTGCTTTCCGGGTTCGCCCGGGTAAGAAGCCCCGGTCATCCCGGGGCTTTCTTCTTTTTGTGCTTGTAGCGCTCGTCCCTGATCGTTCGGCCTATCAGATCGGCGTTCAGCAGTGTACGGTCATCCTTGATTGCCTTCGCCGTCCACTCGTCGCACCACGCCGTCCAAGCCTTCATCATCGCTCGCTTGCGCGAGATCTGCGGGTCGCTGCTGTAGAACTGGCCCGTGACATCGGTTGGCTCAACGCCCTCGAGGTGATCCAGGATCAACTTGCCTTCGGCCTGGGCGAAGCCGAGATCGCGCTCGCCGTGGGTGGTGAATGCGTAGCGCCCGCCATGGGTCGAGAACGACACGCCCGGGATCGCGGAGAGCCAGTCGTTGAAAAGGCCGCTCTCGGCGTGACCTCGGTCGGCGCGCGTCGACTTGCCGGCTGGGAACAGCCAGCCTTCGCTTCCTTCGAAGTCGCTCAGCTTGTCGAGACGCGCGGCGGCAAGTGCGGCGTAGCCGACCACTGGGACGAGGTGGCTTCGATTGCCGCGCTTCGTTCCCGACTTCCTGAAGTAGGGCGGTACGTACCAGGCCTGCTCGCCCTTGACCTCGGCGTATTCCTTGAAGCGCCAGCGGCTGGCTCCTGTGACGGCTCGCCGGCGCTGCACCGTGCCGATCATCAGCTCGAGGCCGAGCCCGATGCGTTCCGGAAGGCAGCCAAGCCTGGCGACCGCCAGGGCGCGGCCGATCTCGATGGGATCCGGCGTATAGCCGTCCTCGTCGTCGGGGTCGAACGCCTCCTCGCCGAGTTCAACGCGGGTGCGCTCCGGCGCCTCGAGCTTGAGCATAACGCCGTCGGCGACGCTGGTCGCGTTCTGCCTGGTCGCCTCTGCAAGCCAATTCCACATCCGGCGGATCACGCGCACCATGCCCTCGGCCATGGCCTCCTTGCCGCGAGCGTGAACGTCGGCGATCGCGGCCGCCATCTCATTTCTTGAGATCGTGTTGACCAGCCGGCCGTCGAACCGCGATAGTTCGGGCGGCTGGAGCTTGCCGTTGTAGTCGCGGTGAGTGTCCTCGCGGCGGGTGCGCAGCGTCTCGGCCAAGAACGCCTTCTTCGCATCTTCCCAGGTCCACGACGGCTGCGGGCGTTCGCGCTCGATCCGGATCTGCGTCTCCATCGAGACGCCGGCGGCGAGGGCGGCGAGGTAAGTGGCCGGGTTGTGGCCCTGCCGTGTCATCTCCGCCACCCGGGATGCGCGCGCCCGAGCGCCGTCGATCGACAGTCCGTCGATGTCCTGGTCACCGGCGACAGCGGGGCCGAGGTCATAGCGCCGCTGATCGCCGTGCAGCCTAGCGCGCATCGACCAGCGCACGCCTGCGTCCGGCTTTACGCGGAGCTGCAGGCCGGCGATCCGACTGTCGGAGACGTCGTAGCGGCCGCCGTCGCGATGGTCCTTGAAGGCCTTCTTCAAGATCTTGGCGGTGATCAGTTCAGGCATGGGTCACGCAGTCAGCTGGGTCACAACTGGGTCACATCAACGCCTCCGACGCTCGGAGTCAATCCGAGGCCTGTGGTTGTTCAACAGGTACAATTCTCAGGTCTAACGTACTGATTACACTTGACTATCGTCTGAGGCTTTAGCTTCACATAGATCCCTTGGTAGGCAGCTGACTCTCGATATACCCTCTGACTCTTAATCAGCGGGTCCCAGGTTCGAGCCCTGGTGCGCCCACCAAGCATCTCCTTGAAATTGCGGAAGTAGCTCGGCGCTCCTTCGCGAAGAACCTGAGCGCGCCTCTGGGGGCGAACCGGGGGCAATTGAGCGCAGATCACGAGGAGAATTGCCGTCCTAGCCGGACCTCGCGCCTCGGGATGAACGGCCGCGACTCTTCCGCGGCGGGCGCGTGCTGTCGCGCAACATTAGCGTGGCTGGAAGCTTGATGTCCTTCCGCGGCCCGGCCCTGCCGTTCGTCATTAGCGTGATCAGTTCGGCCGCGGCGGTGGCTCCGAGGTCGCGACGGGGCTGGACGATGGTCGTCAAGGTCGGCTCGCAATAGTCGGCATAGGCGATGCCGTCGAAGCCAATGACGGAGAGATCGTCCGGGATCTGGAGGCCGGCGGCGCGCACGGTCTTGATCAGACCGATTGCCATTTCGTCATTGGCCGCAAACAGCGCGGTGGGACGCGCCGCGGGCTCGAGCGTCAGAAGCGCCCGGCCGGCCTCGACGCCGGTGTGGAAGGTGAAATCGCCGGGCAGTATCAAGCTCGCATCGGCCGCAATTCCCGCCTCGCGCAAGGCCTGCCGATAGCCTTCGAGACGCTGCTGCTCCAAGATGTTGGGGGTCGGCCCCGACAAATAGGCGATGCTTGTGTGGCCCAGCTCGACCAGGTGTCGCACCGCCTCGCGCGCAGTGCCGACATTGTCGATTGTGACCTGCGGGAAGTCTTCGCTGGGGATATACTCGCAAGCGGCGACTAAAGGCACGTGCGCGTCGCGCAGGTCGCGGTCCGGGCTGCGCATCACGTGGCCACACAAGAGCAGCACGCCGTCAGCCTGGCCGGCGCAGACTAGGTCGACGTAGCGCGCCTCCTTCTCCGGCGAGCCGGCCAGATTGGCAATGATGAGTCCGTAGCCGGCGGCCGACAGAGTGTCGTCGATGCCTTGTAGAACTTCAGCGAAGAACGGGTTGGCGATATCAGGCACCGCCACCAGCACGACCATGGTTTTGCGGACGCGCAGGTTCCTTGCGGAAATGTTCGGCGTGTAGCCGGTGTCGCGCACTGCGGCGAGGACGCGGGTGCGGGTCTCTTCAATCACGACCTCGGGGCGGGCCAGCGTCCGGCTGACGGTCGCAACCGAGACTCCCGCCAGTCGCGCGACGTCGGCGATTTTGGCCGCCTTCTGACGTGTCACTCTGGTTCGTTTGGCCATATCGAGGCTCGCCATCTCGGCGTCATGACGGGACTTGCAAAATCCTGAAGTTCTGCTAGCATCGGAATGTAATCGATTACATTCGGCATGTAAAGCCGCAACGAGCCCATAAGGGCCGCAAGTCGAACACACAGGCCTGCAAAGGCATATCCGGGAGGGAATGATGAAGCGCGCGCTGTTCGCATCGGTGGCGATTGTCGCCACGGCTTGGGCCTCGATACCCGTCTCCGCACAAGAGATGAAGGCCGAGGTTATCCACTGGTGGACCTCCGGCGGCGAGGCCGCCGCGGTCAAGGTGTTTGCCGATCAGTTCACCAAGGCAGGCGGAACATGGGTCGACAGCGCCGTCGCCGGTGCTGCGAATGCACGAAACGCCGCGATCACCCGCACCGTCGCCGGCAATCCGCCGACCGCCATGCAGCTCAACACCGGCAAGCAGTTCGACGAGTTGGTGGAGGGTGACCTGCTCGCCGATGTCAATGGGATCGCAACCGAAGGCAATTGGATAGGCGTGATGCCCGCCGCGATCATTGCCGCGGCGACCCGCAAGGGCAAGATGTATGCGGTGCCGATCAACATCCACGGTCAGAATTGGCTCTGGTACAACAAGGCTGTGCTCGCCTCCGTCGGCGCCGATGAGCCGAAGACCTGGAATGACGCGCTCGCCACTCTCGACAAGCTCAAGGCTGAGGGCAAGGTGATCCCGCTGGCGTTCTCGGGCCAGAAGAACTGGGAGCAAAATCTGTTCAACTCGGTCATGATCGGCGTCGGCGGTGCGCAGATGTGGACCGGCATCCTCGGCAAGCGCGACGTGTCGCTGGCGCAGAGCGCAGAGTTCAAGGCGGTCGCCGTCACCTACAAGAAGCTCAAGGACTATGTCGATGCCGGCGCGCCCGGCCGCAACTGGAATGATGCGACCAACATGGTCATCCAGGGCAAGGCCGGAATGCAGATCATGGGCGACTGGGCCAAAGGCGAGTTCGTCGCCGCCGGCAAGGTCCCCGAGAAGGATTATGGCTGCACCGTGCTGTCCAATGGCAGCGGCGGATATGTGATGGGCGGCGACGTCTTCGTATTCCCGAAGGCAAAGGACCCGGCCACCACAAAGGCGCAGATGACCCTGGCGAAGCTGATGCTGACGCCTGAGACCCAGATCCAGTTCGCGCTGAAGAAGGGCTCGATCCCGGTGCGTAGCGATGTTGATACGTCCGCACTCGACGCTTGCGCCCAGAAGGGCATGCGCTATGTCGCAGACAAGGCCCAGCAAATGCCGTCCGGCGACATGCTGGCGCCGCCCGCGCTGATCGGTGCACTACAGGATGCCATCTCGCAATATTGGAACACCAGTATGAGCGCCGATGAATTCTCCGCCAAGGTCGCTGCGGTGCTGAAGTCCGCGGAGTGATGCATCACAGAAGGCGGCTCACGAACTGTCGGCCGCCTTTCTTACCCGTCGACCTCTCCTCAATCCGGCGATGCGATGCGTCTTTCGCTGAACTCCCGACTTTCCGCGATCTCCGCGCTCTTGCCGGCGCTGCTCGTGATGCTCGTCGTCTATATCGGCGCCACCAGTTGGACCGTGTGGATGTCGCTGACCAATTCGCGGATGCTGCCGAACAACAATTTCGTCGGGCTTCGGCAATACGCGATGTTGTTCAATAACGATCGCTGGATCACCTCCGTCCACAATATCGTTATCTACGGCGTGCTGTTGGTTTCGCTCGCGCTCCTGATCGGCTTCCTGCTGGCGGTTGCGATCGACCAGAGGGTGAGGGCCGAGGACACGATCCGTTCGATCTTTCTTTACCCATATTCGATGTCCTTCGTCGTTACGGGCCTCGTCTGGCAATGGCTGCTCAATCCGACGCTGGGCATCCAGCACGTATTGCGCAGCTGGGGTTTCGAGGGCGCGACGTTCGACTGGATCGTGCGGCCGGAGACCGCGATCTATTGCCTGGTCATCGCAGGTGTCTGGCAAGCTTCCGGGCTGGTGATGGCGATCATGCTCGCCGGGTTGCGTGGCATTGACGATGAGATCTGGAAAGCGGCGCGGGTCGACGGCCTGCCGAAATGGCGGGTCTATGTCTCGATCATCATTCCAATGATGGGGGCGAGCTTCGCGACCGCCGCGGTGCTGCTGTCGACCGCTGTGGTGCGCCTCTACGACCTCTCGGTCGCGATGACCAATGGCGGGCCCGGCATCGCCTCGGAGGTGCCCGCCAAATTCGTCATGGATCATTTGTTCGAACGCGCCAATATCGGGCTTGCGACGGCGGCGGCCACCACCATGCTGATCACGGTCATCGCGGTGGTCGCGCCTTACCTCTATTGGCGCGCGCGCAGGGGAGAGGTGCGATGACCGCGATAGCGCAGCCCTTGCCCGCCGCCCGCCGGCCGAAGCGCATGACCCCGGCGCGCTGGGGCCTCTATGCCTTCATCTTCATTGCCGCGCTCTACTTTCTGCTGCCGCTCTATGTGATGGTCGTCACCTCGCTGAAGCCGATGGCGGAGATCCGGCAGGGCAATCTGTTGGCCTTGCCGGCAGCGCCCAGCATCGACGCGTGGGTCAAAGCGTGGACGTCGGCTTGTACCGGTCTGACCTGCCAGGGCATCAAGATCGGTTTTCTCAATTCGCTGCGCATCCTGGTGCCGTCGGTGGTCATCTCCATCCTGATCGGCTCGCTCACCGGCTATGCGCTGTCGCTGTGGCGTGTGCGCGGCGGCAACATCCTGTTCGGCGCGATGATGGTGGTCGCCTTCATCCCCTATCAGGTGTTCATCTATCCCTTGGTTCGCGTGTTCTCCTTCACCGGGCTCGGGCAGTCGCTCCTCACCATCGTGATCATCCACACGATCTTCGGCCTTCCCACGATGACGCTGCTGTTCCGCAACTATTTCGCGTCACTGCCGGTCGAGTTGTTCAAGGCCGCCCGCGTCGACGGCGCCGGCTTCTACCAGATCTATGCGCGCATCATGATGCCGATGGCCACCCCCATGATCGTGGTCGCGGTGATCTTGCAGACCACCGGCATCTGGAACGATTTCATCCTGGGGCTCGTCTTCGCCGGCCGCGACAATTTGCCGATGACGGTACAGCTCAACAACATCGTCAATTCGACGCAAGGCGAGCGCGCCTACAACGTCGACATGGCGGCGACGCTGCTGACCGCGCTGTTGCCGCTCGTCGTTTATTTCGGCTCCGGCCGCTGGTTCGTGCGCGGCATTGCCGCCGGCGCAGTGAAGGGCTGACGCAACATGCAGAAATCGAGCGTCGATATCAGAAGCCTGCAGATCGGCTTTGGCGGCCTGAAGGTGCTGGAGAATCTCGATCTCCATGTTGGTGAGTCCGAGTTTCTCGTGCTGCTTGGGCCATCCGGCTGCGGCAAGTCGACATTGCTCAACGCCATCGCCGGGTTGATCGACGTCAAGGGCGGAGAGATCCATATCGGCGGCCGCGATGTCACCTGGGCAGAACCGAAGGATCGCGGCATCGCGATGGTGTTCCAGAGCTACGCACTGTATCCGCGCATGAGCGTGCGCCGGAATATGTCGTTCGGGTTGACCGTCGCGGGCACGCCGCGCGACGAGATCGAGCGCCGCGTCGGAGAGGCCGCGCAAATGCTGCGGCTCAACAGCCTCCTCGATCGCCGTCCCAGTGAGCTCTCCGGCGGCCAGCGCCAGCGTGTCGCGATCGGACGGGCGCTGGTGCGTCATGCCGGCGTCTATCTGTTCGACGAGCCGCTCTCCAATCTGGACGCCCAACTGCGCGCCGAGCTCAGGGTCGAGATCAAGCGGCTGCATGCACGGCTCGGTGCCACCATGATCTACGTGACGCACGATCAGATCGAGGCGCTGACGCTCGCGGACCGGATCGCGGTGATGCAGGGTGGCGTGATCCAGCAGCTCGATACGCCGAAGAAGATCTATCGCGAACCCGTCAACCGATTCGTCGCTTCTTTCGTCGGCTCGCCCGCGATGAACTTCATTCCCGGCCGGCTCACGCGCGGCAGCGAGGCCGCCTTCATCGCCGGCGTGAACCGGCTCAGCTTGAACGGTTATGTCTTTCGCAGCCAGCCGACCGACGCGCCGGCCGTTCTCGGCATCCGGCCCGAGCATATCGAGTTGACTGCGTCCGACGATCCATCCGCCGTGTCCGCGCGCGTCGAGATGGTCGAGCCGATGGGCGCCGACACGCTGATCTGGTGCCGCCTTGCCGACGGCACCGCCTTCTCCTTCCGCCATGACGCCGACGCGCAGGTGCATGTCGGAGACACGCTCAACGTCCGGTTCCCCGCTGAAGCCCTGTCGCTGTTCGATGAGACAACCGGGCAGCGCCTCTAGATCCTCCACTCAGCAGAAAGCGAGACATGACCAAGCCGATCGACCGATTCTCCATCCAGCTCTATTCTGCTCGCTCCATCACCCCGCTCGAGGCGCAATTCGCGCTGCTGTCCAGTCTCGGCTACACGATGGTCGAGCCCTGGGGCGCACTCTTCAGCGATCCCGAGACGCTGAAGGGGCTCCTCGATGTCCACGGGATGACAGCGCCGAGCGCCCATGTCGGCCTCGACCGACTGCGAGAGGATGCGGTCGGCACGGCGAGGATGTGCAAGGGACTCGGCATCGAGACCGTCTTCGCGCCGGCCCCACCTTTGGGTGAGCGCGAGGGCGGCGAAAAGGAATGGCGCGGGATCGGGCGCGAGCTTGCGGAAATCGGCAAGGCGGTGACCGGCGCGGGGCTCAAATTCGGCTGGCACAACCATCATTGGGAATATGGCCGCACCGAAAGCGGCAAGACATATCTCGAATGCCTGTTCGAAGAGGCTCCCGATCTCGTCTGGGAGGCCGATCTCGCATGGATCGTGCGCGGTGGCGGCGATCCGGTCGCCGAGATTAAGAAACATGCGCAGCGCCTGGTCGCCTGCCATATCAAGGATCTCGCACCATCGGGACAATGCGCCGACGAGGACGGATGGGCCGATCCCGGCCACGGCGCCATGAATTGGGCGGCGCTGCGCGCGGCAATGCAGGAGGCCGGGGTCTCGCTGTTCGTCGCCGAGCACGACAAGCCGAACGACGTCGCCCGCTTCGCGCGCCGGGCGCGTGAGACCGTGGCCGCATGGACGTGACGGGGAGGGGGTCATGAGCAAGCTCGGAGTCGGCGTCGTCGGGTGCGGCAACATCTCGACGATTTATATGCACAACATGCCGAAATTCCGCGATCTCAGGCTGGTCGCCTGCGCCGATCAGCGGCCGGAGGCCGCACAAGCTCAGGCGGCGAAGTTCGAGATCGAGGCGTTGTCGATCGAGGCGCTGCTGGCGCGTCCCGACATCCAGATCATCGTCAATCTTACGACGCCGGAGGCGCATTTCGCGATCAGCCACGCCGCGTTGACCGCGAACAAGCACGTGTTCGGCGAAAAGCCGATTACGATCGAGGCCAATGACGCCGCGACGCTGGTGGCGGAGGCGACCCGTCGCGGCCTGAAGCTCGGTTGCGCGCCGGATACTTTCCTTGGTGGCGGCGGGCGGATGGCGCGCGAACTCGTGGATGCGGGGCGGATCGGCAAAGTGCTCTATGGCACTTGCTTTCTAATGTCGCATGGCATGGAGCACTGGCACCCCGATCCGACCTTCTTCTTCAAGCGAGGCGGCGGGCCGATCCTCGACATGGGGCCGTATTACCTTGCGGCCCTCATCAACCTGTTGGGGCCGGTTGCTGCGGTGCAGGGACGTGCGAGCGCCGGTTTCGCCACGCGGCTTGTTACCTCGAAGGGGCCGATGAACGGCAAGACCATTGCGGTGGAAACGCCGACGACGGTGATGTCGCTGCTGCATTTCGAGTCAGGCGCCGACATCATCTTTGCGATGAGCTGGGACGTTTGGAAGCACGGACACCCGCCGATCGAGCTTTACGGCACCGAGGGCTCGCTGCGGGTGCCGGACCCCAACTTCTTCGGCGGCGCCCTGCAATACACCGAGAAAGGTGGCGACTGGATCTCGGTCGCAGCCGACGACCGGCCGTTCGGCAAGCCCAACTGGCGCTCGCCGAATTGGGCCGATCACATGCCGAACCAGGCCAACTATCGTTGTCTGGGCGTCGCCGAACTCGCAAGTGCGGTGCTGCGCGGCACGCCACACCGCTCCTCTGGAGCGCTGGCGAGCCACGCGCTGGAGGTGAAGCACGCGATCCTCAAGGCCAGCGTCGAAGGCGGAGAGATCGCAGTGCGCTCGCGCGTCGAGCGACCGGAGCCGCTGTCCGACGGTGATGCGATGGCGTTGTGGGCCGGGGAGACGTTCTAAAGCGGGACTGCCCCGCCAGATGGGGTGTTCAGGGTAGAAGGAAGCATTCGATGAAGATGATCAAGGGACCAGCGATATTCCTCGCTCAGTTCGCTGCCGACGTGGCACCGTTCAACTCCTTCGACTCGATCTGCGGATGGGCCGCCTCGCTCGGCTACAAGGGCGTCCAGATTCCGAGCTGGGATGGGCGGCTCTTCGATCTGAAGAAGGCCTCGGAATCGCAGACCTATGCCGACGAGGTGAAGGGTATCGCAGCCCGTCACGGCCTTTCCATCACCGAGCTCTCGACCCATTTGCAGGGTCAACTCGTCGCCGTTCATCCGGCCTATGACGCGGCCTTCGACGGTTTCGCGGCACCCGAGGTTCGCGGCAATCCGAAGGCGCGCACCGAATGGGCCGTCGACCAGGTCAAGCGCGCGATCCTGGCATCCAGTCGCCTCGGGCTCACAGCGCACGCGACCTTCTCTGGCGCACTTGCGTGGCCCTACATTTATCCGTGGCCGCAACGTCCGGCCGGCCTCATCGAGGCTGCCTTCGACGAGCTCGCGAAGCGCTGGCGGCCGATCCTCGACCACGCGGACCAGCACGGCGTCGATCTCGCCTATGAGATCCACCCCGGCGAGGATCTTCACGACGGCGTCTCCTACGAGATGTTCCTCGATCGGGTGAATAACCACAAGCGCGCCAACCTGCTCTACGACCCCTCGCACTTCGTGTTGCAGCAGCTCGACTATCTCGACTACATCGACATCTACCACCAGCGCATCAAGGCCTTCCACGTCAAGGACGCCGAGTTCAATCCGACCGGTCGCCAGGGCGTCTATGGTGGGTTCCAAGGCTGGGTGGACCGTGCCGGTCGCTTCCGCTCGCTCGGCGATGGCCAGGTCGATTTCGGCGCGATCTTCTCAAAGCTCACGCAGTACGATTTCGGGAGCTGGGCGGTGCTCGAATGGGAGTGTGCGCTGAAGCATCCCGAACAGGGCGCGCGCGAAGGTGCGGAGTTCATCAAGAACCACATCATCCGCGGCACCGAAAAAGCCTTCGACGATTTCGCAGGTTCCGGTGCTGACCAGCAGGCGAACCGGAAGATGCTCGGCATCTCCTGAGCGAGGGAAGCAATATGGCTATCGAAGCAAGCAATGAAGCTGGCGGTCATCGTCGCATCCGGCTCGGCATGGTCGGTGGTGGCCAGGGAGCCTTTATCGGTGCCGTGCACCGCATCGCGGCCCGCATCGACGATCAATTCGAGCTCGTTGCCGGGGCGCTCGCGTCCGATCCGGTCCGGGCGAAGGCCTCGGCGAAGGAGCTCGGCATTGCCGACGATCGCGCCTATGGCTCCTTCGAAGAGATGGCGATGCGTGAGGCCGCGCGAGCTGATGGCATCGAGGCGGTCTCGATCGTAACGCCAAACCACATGCACAGCCCGGTCGCGAAGGCCTTCCTTGAAGCCGGCATTCACGTCATCTGCGACAAGCCGCTGACGACGACCGTGGCGGAGGCCGAAGAGCTGGTGGCGCTCGTCAAGAAGAGCGGCAAGGTATTCGTGGTGACGCACAACTACACGGGCTATCCCATGATCCGGCAGGCCCGCGCCATGATCGCGAATGGCGAGCTCGGCGAGATCCGGCTGGTCCATGCCGAATATCTCCAGGATTGGCTGACCGAGCGATTGGAGGCGAGCAGCCACAAACAGGCGGCGTGGCGCACGGATCCGGCCCGGTCCGGCGCCGGCGGCTGCATCGGCGACATCGGCACGCACGCCTATAATCTTGCCTGCTTCGTCACCGGGCTCGAGCTCGACGAATTGCTCGCGCAACTGTCGACCTTCGTCGAAGGGCGGCGGCTCGATGACGATGTCCAGATCCTGCTCAAGTGGAAAGGCGGCGCGAAGGGCACGCTCTGGGCGAGCCAGGTCGCCGTCGGCAATGAAAACGCCCTCACGCTGCGCGTTTACGGCAGCAAGGGCGGCCTAGAATGGGCGCAGGAGAATCCGAACCAGCTCTGGTTCACGCCGTACGGCCGGCCGAAGCAGCTCCTGACCCGCGGCGGCGCCGGCGTCGTGAGCGAAGCGGGTCGGGTCAGCCGCATCCCCTCCGGTCACCCCGAGGGTTACCTCGAAGGTTTCGCGACCATCTATGCCGAGGCGGCGCGCGCCATCCGCGCGGCAGAGGCCGGCCAAAAGCCCGATCCCGAGGTGATCTTCCCGACCGTTGGAGATGGCCTAGCAGGCGTGAAGTTCATCGATGCTGCCGTGAAGTCCGCAACATGCAATGGCGCCTGGGTTCGGATGACGTAATCGCCGACGCCTCCATGAGGCAGTCGGTCGATGCGGCGCTCGCTGCGATGAAAGGGCTCATCTTGGCGTCCCGGTCGGCGGAGGATTATTTCGATGCCGAAGAAAAGAGTGCACCATTGCGGCTCCGTTTCACGAAGTCGGATGGCCCGGTCTGACGCCAGCCACGGCCGAAAACACGATGAGAATTTCTCAAGGAACGTCCTTCCACGTTCCAGCGCGATTCGATGCGTGAATGGTCTCGACGAGCGTTTGAATGCGCAGGCCAGCGCGGAAGTTGAATGGCTCCGATCGACGTCCAGCGATAGCGTCCAGGTAGCCCGCGGCTTCGATCGCCTTCAGGTCGTTGAAACCAAGCTGGTGGCCTGGCGCAACGCAGAACAGGCCGTATGGCGGATGCTCGGGGCCTGCCTCGATCCGGCGGAATCCCTGACGGCCACGGTGGTCATCGGTCGAGAAGAAATACAACTCGTTGAATCGTTCCTGGCTGAAGGCGAGGGTGCCTCTGCTTCCATAGACCTCGAAGTCGTGTTGCATCTTTCGCCCTGTCGCAATCCAATTCCCCTCGATAGAGCCGGAGGCGCCGTTGGCGAAACGGAGGAAAGCTCGGCCAACATCATCGACTTCGACGGGCCTCCGGCCGCTTTTGCCATCTGGACGTTCCTTGATCATCGTGACGCAATCGCCCATGACCCGGATGATCGGTCCGGCGGCTTGACCCAACAGGAATTCGGCGGTGGCTAGTGCGTGGCTGCCAATGTCGGCCAGCGCGCCGCCGCCCGTCGGGTCATGCCGGAAGGTGAACGGCCCGGTGTTGTCGGCCATGTAGTCTTCGGCGTGGACACCGCGGTAGCCGCGTATCTCGCCGAGTTCTCCCGCCGCGATCATATCGCGTGCGAGGCCCAGCATGGGGTTGCAAAGGTAGTTGAAACCGACCTGCGTCTTGACTCCGGCCGCTTCGGCGGCCTCGGCCATTTCGCGAGCGTCTGTCGCAAGCGGCGCCAGCGGCTTTTCGCAATACACATGCTTGCCCTCGGCAATCGCAGCCAAGGCCATTTGCTTGTGGAGTGCGTTGGGCGTGGTGATGTTCACGACGTCGATACCCGGATCCGCCACGAGCGAGTGCCAGTCCGAGGTCGCGCGCGCGAAGCCTAGGGCCGAGGCTGCTTTCGCGGCTGCCTCGTCGCTAATATCCGCGATCATATGCAGTTCCAGCTCGAAGGGGAGGTCGAAGACACGCGCGGCGATGGAGTAACCGAAAGCGTGGGTCTTACCCATGAATCCGCTACCGATGAGGCCGATGCGAAGCTTCGGTTTAGTCATGTCGGAAATCCCTGTTCACGATGAGGTCCGAGTTGAGGCGACCTACGAAACAATCGAGCACGTTTCTGAATGGAAGAGGCGCTGGCAATAATTGTTGCGGAAAGATATTATTGTCAATATTCAATGCAGGTGGTTATGTTCCTCGCAAACCGTCGAAGGAGGAGATCACATGACCGGCCCGACAATCCGACTCACCATGGCCCAGGCCGTGGTGCGGTGGCTGACTCAACAATTCACCGAAATCGATGGTGTTCGCGTGCCCCTGTTCGCCGGCGTCTTCGGCATTTTTGGTCATGGGAACGTGACCTGCCTGTCCGAGGCCCTGGAGGCGGTGCAGGACCAGCTGCCGACCTGGCGCGGACAGAACGAGCAGTCGATGGCATTGGCGGCTATCGGTTTCGCGAAGGCCAAGCTTCGGCGGCAAATCATGGTAGCGACGTCGTCCATTGGCCCCGGAGCCCTGAACATGGTGACGGCGGCGGGCACAGCTCACGCAAACCGCTTGCCCGTCCTTCTCATCTCCGGCGATACGTTCACCAACCGGCTGCCGGATCCAGTTCTCCAGCAGGTCGAGCATTTTGGCGACCCGACCGTCACTGTGAATGACGCTTTCAAGGCGGTCACGCGTTACTGGGATCGGATCACTCATCCCGCGCAGATCATTTCTTCGCTGCCGCAGGCAGTGGCCGCCATGCTCGATCCGGCTGATTGCGGCCCGGCCTTTCTTGCGCTGCCACAGGACACTCAGGAGGTAGCCTTCGACTACCCCGGGGTCTTCTTCGAATCTCGAACTTGGACCATCCCGCGTCTGCGTCCCGATCGTCAGAAACTCGCGGAAGCAGCCGCGCTGCTCAAAACCGCGAAGAAGCCGCTTCTCATCTCTGGCGGCGGCGTGCGGTACTCGCTGGCGGGAAATGTCGTCGCAGATTTTGCGGTCAAGCGTGGAATTCCTATTGTGGAGACGGTCGCCGGCAAGGGCGCGGTGACCCACTATCACCCGGCCCATGCGGGGCCGATCGGAATTATCGGCTCAACCTCTGCGAATGCACTCGCAGCCGAAGCCGACGTTATCCTTGCGGTGGGTACGCGCCTTCAGGATTTCACGACAGGGTCATGGACCGCCTTCAGCCCGGACGCGCGCTTCATCTCGATCAACGCGGCCAGGTTCGATGCTGTGAAGCATCGTGCGCTGGCCGTGGTGGGCGACGCGCGGGAGACGATTGAAGAACTCGATGCGTCGCTCGGCGCGTGGCGCGTCGACCCTGCCCACATGGCGCGTGCTCAGATGCTCTTTAGGGAATGGGACGCGCTGCTCGAGTCACTGCAGGCCCCCAGCAACGCTCCGGTGCCGACCTACGCGCAGATAGTCCAGGCCGTGAATGCATCCGCCGGCGAGAGAGATACCTTGATTTCAGCCGCTGGCGGGCTGCCCGGCGAAGTGGCAAAGGGCTGGCGCGTCAAGGCGCCGAACACCTTTGACCTTGAGTTCGGCTTCTCTTGCATGGGCTACGAGGTCGCGGCCGGTTGGGGCCATGCGATGGCCAATTCCGGGCCCGGCGGACTCGGCGGCACGCCGATCGTGATGGTCGGCGACGGCACCTATTTGATGATGAACTCGGACATCTATTCGACAGTTCTGAGTGGTCACAAGATGATTGTTGTGGTCTGCGACAATGGCGGGTTCGCGGTGATCAACCGGTTGCAACAATTCAAAGGCGTGCCGGGATTCAATAATTTGTTGACCGATTGTCGAGTTCAGAATCGCGACAGTCCTCTTCACGTTGATTTTGCCAAGCACGCCGAGTCCATGGGGGCGGCTGCACGACTTTGCGAGAGCCTTGCCGATTTTGTTGCCGCGCTCGAATGGGCCAAAGGCAACGACCGCACCACCGTGCTTTCGATCGCCTCGGACGCTTTTTCGTGGGTTCCTGGCGATGCGGATTGGGACGTAGGCGTGCCCCAAGTATCGTCGCGCGAGACGGTTCGAAGCGCGCGCAAACAGCAAGACGCGATCCGCGCGAAGCAGCGCATCGGAGTGTGAGAAGTCATGAAAGCGAAACTTGGAATTGCTCCCATTGCCTGGTGGAACGACGATCTCGCCGAGCTGTCCGATGACGTGAGCCTGGAAGAATGCTTACGGCAGGCGAGTGTCGCGGGTTTCACGGGAATGGAGACCGGACGGCGTTTCCCCATGAACATGAAGGAGCTCGGGCCGATACTCGCCCGGTTCGGCATCTCCGTGTGCGGCGGCTGGTTCTCTGGCCTTCTGCTCGACGGTGACATCGAACGGGAAAAGGACCGCGTTCGCGCCCAGATGGATTTTTTCATTGCGGCGAAGGCGCCTTGCATCGTCTACGGCGAAACTGCGCGCTCGATCCAGGGCATTCGCTCCGCGCCGCTCGATACCAAACCCAGGCTTTCGGACGAGGAGATGAAGGGCTATGGACGCAAGATGACCGTTTTCGCCGAGTGGTGTGCCGAGCAGGGAATGCCGATCGCTTACCATCACCACATGGCTGCGGCGATCGAGACCGAAGCTGAACTCGACCTCCTCATGGCGAATTCTGGTGAGGCGTTAGCGCTGTTGTTCGATGCTGGCCACATGGCTTTTGCCGGCGGTAACGTCTTGCACGTCATCGACAAACATCATTCCCGCATCAGTCATGTGCATACCAAAGACGTCCGCAGCAGCGTCATCGACAAGCTCGACCGGAAACGGGAGAGCTTCCTCGACGCGGTGGTGAAAGGGGCGTTCACCGTGCCGGGCGACGGCTCGCTCGACTTTGCCACGATCATCGCCCGCCTTGCGTCTTACGGCTACGAGGGATGGTTCGTCGTCGAAGCTGAGCAGGATCCTAAGGTCAGTCCGCCGTTGGAAATGGCCAAGAAAGGCCACGCGGAACTGATGCGCTTGATGGCATCTTCCGGATACGAAGTCGTGCAATGAGCCGTATCGATCGGGAGGGAGTGAAATGAGCATCGGGATCGGAGTCATCGGGACGGGTGTCATGGGCGCCGAGCATGCTCGGATACTCCGACACGAGACTCCCGGTGCTCATCTTGCCGGGATTTGTGACGCCGACGCGACTCGGGCGCAGGCAGTTGCCTCTGGAGCAACCGTCTTTTCGGATCCTCAATCGTTGATCGCGTCGGATCAGATCGACGCAATCGTGATTGCATCGCCCGACGCCACACATGCGGCGTTAACACTAGCCTGTATCGAGGCGGGGAAGCCTGTTCTCTGCGAAAAGCCTTTGGCGTCGTCAGCAGCGGATGCCTTGGACGTGGTGCAGGCGGAAGTCGCTTTGGGTCGCAGGCTCATCCAGGTCGGATACATGCGTCGGTTTGACCCCGGCTATCAGCAGATCAAGCGCGTCAAAGACGCCGGTGAATTGGGTGGCCCGGTGTTGTTGCACAACGTGCATCGAAATGTGCGCGCGCCGGAGTGGTTCAACGGTTCGATGGCCATCACGAATTCGTTCGTCCACGAGATCGACATCAGCCGTTGGCTTTTGGGGTCGGAGATGGTTTCGGTGCACGTGGAGGCAGGCCCCGGCGGTGAACCCCTCATGATCACGATGAAGACCGACAAGAACGAGATTGTTTCGACCGAGGTCTTCGTGAATGCCAGCTACGGCTATCACGTCTATGTCGAACTGGTCGGCCGGCAGGGCACGATCTCGCTGGCTCCTGCATCGCTGACGCTGGTGAACAGAGACAGAGCCGGCGGTCATTCGTATCCGGACAATTGGGTGCCGAGGTTCGAGGAGGCGTATCGCAGGCAGATGGCTGATTGGGTCAGCGCTGTGAAGACCGGAGCGTCGGTTGGAGCGAGCGCATGGGACGGCTATGTCGCCTCGGCCATCGCAGAGCAAGTCGCTGGGGCTCTCGCCGGAAATGGTGTGACAACCCTGAAATATGGACCGCGCCCCTCGCTGTATGACTGACAGATAGCAAGCGAACGAGGCTGGAAGGAATTCGACCAGCCGCTCACGCGATCCAAATGAGAATCCCGGGAGAGGAAATGATGATCAAGTATGCAGTTGTCGGCGCAGGCTGGATTTCGCAACAGGCCTTCTTGCCGGGCGTTGGACAGTCCGCAAACTCGAAGGTCACCGCGATCGTGACCGGTGATCGAGACAAGGCCGCGCGGTTGGCGGAGTTCCATGGTGTTGGCCAGATCGTCGGTTATGACGGATACGATGCCCTTTTGAGAGGCTCCGACGTCGACGCGGTGTATATTGCTCTGCCCAACCACCTGCATGCGGACTACGCTGTTCGGGCGGCGCGCGCCGGCAAGCACGTCTTGGTCGAGAAGCCGCTGGCAACCAACGAGCAAGACGCGCTCGTCATGATCGCCGCTGCGCGTGAAGCCGGCGTGTTTCTGATGACCGCCTACCGGCTCCACAACGAACCCGGAACTGTTGCGGTCCTTGAACACATTCGCAATGACGCAATCGGCCGGCCGCTCTTCTTTCAATCGGTGTTCAGTTTCCAGGCGCCGCCAGAGAACCACAGACTGAAAGCTGCGAGTTGGGGCGGACCGCTCCAGGACGTAGGGGTTTACTGCGTCAATGCGGCTCGTCACATCTTTGCTGAAGAGCCGATCGAGGCCATGGCGATGGCGCATCGACCGAACGACGATCCGCGTTTTCGTGAGGTGGAAGCGTCCGTTGCAGCTTTGCTGCGTTTCCCTTCGGGCGGTTTGGCGCAATTCGTCGCCAGCTTCGGGGCGGCCGCCGCCGACAATTATCGGGTCGTCGGGACGGCCGGCGAGCTCGAACTCGATCCCGGCTTCAGGTTCGAGGCTGCAACAAAACTACGTCTGCGCCGCGACGGCGAGGTCCGCGAAACGCAGTTTCCGCAAATCGACCATTTTGGCGCGCAGGTGGAATATTTTTCAGATTGCATCAAGACTGGAACGCCGCCCGAGGCTGATGGCGAGGAGGGGTTGGCCGACTTGCGCGCACTGGTCGCAATTGAAACGGCGGCCTTGACCGGACAACCGCAAACCATCACATCCCGTCCACGTGCCCGCCATCCGACGCCCGATATGGTGCGAGTTACCCCGGTGACCGATCGACGACTGGTTTTATGAGAGCGTGACGAGGTACCTTAGCGTAAGCCAGTTCGAGTCACTCTACTTACCGGTAACGGTTGGAATCCGCGGATTGACGTCGTTTTTCTGTAGTCTCGCTGCCAGCGCCACGGTCAAAGCCTGTGCAAGGCACATCGGAGCGGCGAGTGAACGCGAGAACGTGTATTCATGCTCTGGAACAGCGAATAGAACGCGGGCGCTCTTAGCCAGCGGCGACAGCGTGCTATCCGACATCGCAATGATGGGAACGCCATTGCGCCCGGCTTCCTCCACAACGTTGACGACCTCGTTTGCGTAGAATCGGAACGACACCGCAACGAGTACGTCCTTCTTGCGGATCGTACGCGCGATGTGCGTAGCAAGTCCGCCGCCCGCGTCGAGCAACACGCAACGTTTGCCCAGCATGGTCAATATGTAGCGAAGGAATTCAACTACGGGCGCTGAACGCAGTTGCCCGATCAGAAAAACCGAGTCGGCTCTCTCAAGGAGGTTCACCGCTTCCGAGAGAGCCTTTGGGGAAATCTCCGTGAGCATGTCCTGAAGGGAGGCAATGTCACGGACGACCAGGTCGCGCAGAAAGCCAACTTCGCTACGATCGGTACGAGCGCCCAACTCGATTTCCAGAGCTTTAATCCGCGCCTCGAAACCCGGGGCGGCGGTTGACAAGCGCCGTTGAAACAACGCCTGAAGCTCCTTGAAACCTTCGTAGCCAAGTGATTGGGCGAAGCGCACGAAGCTCGAGGCATGGATGCCGCAGCGGTCGGCGATGGAGTTCACCGACAGGACCGCGACATCATTCGGGTTCTGGGTCAGATAAACGGCTATCTTTTGATAGGACTTGCTCATGTCATCGTAGCGATCGTGGATGACACGGATCAATTCCTCATAGTCTTCCGGCGTCTTCACGTCCTGCATCTAAGGTGCTCTCGTCATTGGTTTCATCGTGTGCGGATGCTGACAACTTCACTCTCGTTCGGAAGGTTGTCCTCTCTAAAAGTCAGCAGTGCCAAGGCGTCGGCATTGGTCGAGCATCCAGAAACACAGCCTGGCCGTTGACCGGACGGGCCAAGGACCCAAAGGGACTCGCGCGCCCTCGCATCACCATCCCTGGCGGCGGGGCACAATCATCGATAGTACCGGCGAACAATTATTGACACTTTTGCATATTTGCAATAACTCTTGCAAGCAAATAGAACATTCGTCGGCGGGTGGAAACGGTGGCGATCAAATTCGCATTGCTCGGGTGCGGGCGTATTGGCGTATTGCACGCCCGGAATCTTGCCAAGGCGGACGGAGCGCGCCTGGAGACGGTATTCGATCCAAATACAGCTGCCGCTGAAGCGGTCGCAAGAGCGTATAGCTGCGGAGTATCCGCAAGCGTGGAAGATGCGATCGGTAAGGCCGACGCGGTTCTCATTGCGACATCGACTGCCACCCATTCCGATCTAATCGAGCTCACGGCAAAGGCCGGCAAGGCGATTTTGTGTGAGAAGCCGATCGATCTCAGCCTCGATCGGGTGCGAGCATGCCGCAAGGCCATTGAAGGCTGCAACGTACCAATTCAGATTGGCTTCAATCGCCGCTTCGACCCCGGGCACCGAGCTGCGCGCGACGCCTGTGCCGCCGGCAAGATCGGAAAACTTGAGCAGGTGGTTATCACGTCGCGTGATCCAGGAATGCCGCCGCGAGGTTACACTGCGGTCTCGGGCGGTATCTTTCGAGACATGACGATTCACGATTTTGACGTGGCGCGCTTCATGTTGAACGACGAGCCGACCGAGGTCTTCGCGACCGGCAGCGCGCTTGTCGATCCCTCTATTGGACCGGATTTCGGCGACTTCGACTCCATCATGGTGATCATGCGCACTGCTGACGGAAAGCTGTGCCACATCAACAACTCTCGACGGGCTGCCTTTGGCTATGACCAGCGGATCGAGCTCCTTGGCAGCGATGGGATGGTCATCTCCAATAACAAGAAGGCGCACGAGCTGAAGTTTTACGGCTCGACCACGACTGAAGGGGCTGAGCCCTACCTCAACTTCTTTATCGAGCGTTATGCGGAGGCCTACGAAACCGAGATCGCGGCCTTCATTGCGGCCGTTCGCGACGCTGCGCCGACCCAGGCAACTTTCGACGACGGATACCGCGCGCTCATGCTCGCGGAGGCGGCGGTCGAGTCCGCCAGGACCGGCAAGATGGTCGAAGTCCACGATATCGTGTGACATTGAAGGTGCCTATGGCGTCGAGCAGCAGTAGCGACACGCCAAGCAGCGCTCGGACCGACTCTTGGAGAACCTAAATGACTTCGATGCATGGAAAGATCGCGATTGTCACGGGCGGGACCCAGGGGCTCGGTGCCGCCATCGCCAAACTCTTCGCCGAGCGCGGCGCGAAGGGCATCGTCACGTGCGGTCGAGACGAGACGAAGGGGCGAGCAAAGGCCGATGCAATTGCCACAGCCACGGGCGCAGCAGTGGTATTTGTGCGCGCTGATCTGACGAAGACCGAGGATTGCGCCAGAGTCGTGGCTGAGGCGGACAGGGCCTTCGGGCGCGTCGACGCCTTGGTGAACGCCGCGGGTGACACGAGCCGCGGCACGATCATCGACACAAGCCCAGAATTGTTCGACAAGATCTTCGCCGTCAACACGCGTGCCCCGTTCTTTCTGATGCAGGACGCGATCAAGCTGATGCGCCGCGACAAGGTGCAGGGCACGATCGTCAACGTCTCTTCAATGTCGGCGATGGGTGGCCAGTCCTTCATTGCCGCCTATTGCGCATCGAAGGGCGCGCTCGACACGCTGACGCGAAATACTGCCCATGCGCTGCTGCGCAACCGCATCCGTGTGAACGGTCTCAACATTGGTTGGATGGCCTCGGAAGGCGAGCTCAACACGCAGCAGGTCTATCATGGCCGGTCCGCGAGTTGGCTCGAAGAAGCCGCCGCGCGGCAGCCCTTCGGGCGATTGCTCGATCCCATCGAGGTGGCGCGCGCCGTTGCGTTCCTGTCCTGCGATGAGTCTGGAATGATGACGGGGGCCACCATCAACTTCGATCAAAGCATCTGGGGCGCCTATGATACGTCACCGCACCCGGAAGCGCCGCTCTGAGACGGTTCGAGGCCAAAGGCTTTTCTCTGTGACAAGCGAGCGACGGCATGGACGGCATCGCGCCAGGCAAGCTGGACGTGGTCTCCTATACTCCCGATCACGTTCTGGCCAAGCCGCGACGAGCGTCCATGCAAGAGCCCCCGCCAGTATGTGAAATAGGTGTTGCAGGATTATAGGTTATGCAATATTAGTTGCAAAAAAGAAACGATGTGAAGCGGCCGGATAGAGCCGCCACCGCATGGAGGGAACGCGTGGCTTTGCTTGATGTGCGAAGCATCTCGAAGAGCTTTGGTGCTATTCGGGCGCTGTCCGATGTCAGCTTTTCGGTTGATGCGGGGGAAGTGGTCGGGCTGATGGGCGACAACGGCGCCGGCAAGTCGACCATGGTGAAGCTGATTGCCGGAAACTTCCCGCCGACCGAGGGCGCTATCGTCGTCGATGGCAAGGCATGCCATTTCCACAGGCCGATCGAGGCCCGGGCGGAGGGCATCGAGGTTGTGTATCAGGAGCTCGCGCTCGCCGACAACCTCACCGCCGCGGAGAACGTCTTCCTCGGACGCGAAATCAAGAAGGGGTTCTGGCCGTTCCGCATTCTCGACAAGCAGTCGATGATCGGGCGTGCCGGCGAGCTCTTTGCCGAGCTCAAATCGGAGACGCGTCCCCGGGACCTCGTGAAGAAGATGTCGGGAGGACAGCGCCAGGCTGTTGCGATTGCCCGGGCCCGGCTGTCCAATGCCAAGCTCGTCCTGATGGACGAGCCGACCGCAGCGATTTCTGTGCGACAGGTCGCCGAGGTGCTCGAGCTCATCCGCCGGCTGAAGTCTCGTGGAGTATCGGTGATGCTGATCAGCCACCGCATGCCTGACGTCTTTACCGTCTGCGATCGTATCATTGTGCTCCGGCGTGGCTCAAAAGTGGCCGACAAGGAGACCGCGATGACCTCGCCGGAGCAGATCACCGGCCTGATTACGGGGGCGATCCGTGAAGCCTAGTTCCGCCAAAGCGATCGAAGAAACACACGCCGCAATCAGCGACGTCGTCAGCATTCGCGAGCAGACCACCTTCCAGCGACTGATGACCAATCAGGCAATCTGGGTGGCCGTCGCACTCCTTGCTCTGGTGGTGTTCATGACCTGGCTGGAACCGAGCTTCGGTACCGCCGATAACGTGACAAACATCACGCGCAACTTCGCTCCGCTCGCGATCATGAGTCTCGGCATGACCGTGGTGATCATCACGGGGGGCATCGATCTGTCCGTCGGCTCGGTCATGGGGCTCGTTGCCATTGTCACCGGGATCCTGCTGACCTGGAATTATCCCTGGTACGTTGCCTTCGCAGCCGGGCTCCTGTCGGGACTGGCATGCGGAGCCTTCAACGGCTTCTTCGTTGCTTACATTGGCATGCCGTCTTTCGTCGTGACGCTCGGCATGCTGTCGATCGCGCGCTCGCTGGCCGTCGTGATCTCCGGCAACCAGATGCTGTACAAGTTTGGTCCGGACGCACCCATCGTCAGGGCAATTGGCCAGGCGAAATGGCCGCTGCGTGCGCCGGCCGGGTGGGCGCCATCCTGGATTCCGGAGTTCTCTTCCCACTTTTGGGTGATGGTGATCCTTGCCCTCATTCTCGGTGCCATCTTCATGTTCACCGCCTGGGCGCGCCACCTCTATGCGATCGGCTCCAATGAAAGCGCCGCGCGTCTAACCGGCGTGCCGGTCGACTGGATCAAGTTCCAAGCCTATGTGTTCTCGTCTTTCACGGCCTCCATCGCCTCGCTGCTGCTCCTCGGCTACAGCGGCTCGGCCATCAACGCGATGGGGACCGGCTACGAGCTCCGTGTGATCGCCGGCACCGTCATCGGTGGCGCCAACCTGATGGGCGGCTATGGAACCGCCTTCGGTGCCGTGATTGGCTCAGCCTTCCTCGAGGTGATCCGCAACGCCCTCCTGATGGCTGGCATCGACTCGAACTGGCAAGGCGCATTCGTTGGCATGTTCATCGTCATTGCCGTGCTGCTCGGCATGCAGACGAGTGGGACGTCGCTTCTTGCTACGATCCGCGAGTGGGTCGTCTGGAAGCGTAGGTAGGAATCCGATGGCAGTAAGGTCGGAGACTTGGAGTCAACAAAAAGGGAGGAGAAACGTGCATAAACATCTATTGATGGCCGCCGTGGCGTTTTCAGCGCTCATGGGAGGACAGGCCTTCGCGCAGCAGAAGTTTACCTTTGCGCTCGTTCCCAAGAACATGAACAATCCGTTCTTCGACCAGGCGCGGGACGGCTGCAAGAAGGCGGAAGCGGAGTCCAAGGGCGCCTTCCAGTGCATGTATATCGGCCCCGGCGAGCACGGAGGCGGCGAGGAGCAGGTGCAGATCGTGCAGGACCTCGTGGCCAAGAAGGTGGACGGCATCGCCGTGGCACCGGCCAACGCGGCAGCGATGGCCGTTGCGCTGCAGGCCGCCAAGGGCGCCGGCATTCCCGTGTTGACCTGGGACTCCGACGTTCTCCCCGAGAACAAGGAGCTGCGTCTTGCCTATATTGGCACCCACAACTACGAGATCGGCGTCAACATCGCCAAGATCGTGCAGACCATCAAGCCGAAGGGCGGCACGATCTGTATCCAGTCCGGTGGCGCAGCTGCAGCCAACCACAACGAGCGCATGAAGGGTATCCGTGATACGCTCTCCGGCAAGGAGTCCGCCCAATCGCCCGGGGAGCGGCTGACTGGACAGAATGGCTGGAAGGAGATCGACGGCTGCCCGCTCTACACCAACGACGATTTCCCTCTGTCGGTGCAGCAATTCCAGGACATCATGGCAAAGAACCCGAGCCTGGACGCGTTCACGCCGACGGGCGGTTTCCCGCAATTCGTGCCAGACGCTAACCGCGCTGCGGTCGCGCCCTTCAAGGACAAGATCGGCAAGAAGGACTTGGCGTTGGTGGTTGCCGATACGCTGCCGGTTCAGATCGATCAGATGAAGGAGGGGCTGTCGCTCGGCCAGGTCGGGCAGCGACCGTTCGAGATGGGCTACAAGACCATGTTCGCTTTGAAGGACGTCAAGGAAGGCAAGGCTCCGCCTAAAGATCCGACCTATACCGGCCTCGACGTCTGCACATCCAAGAACGTCGATAGCTGCATCGCGAAGTAGTTCGTGCGTGACGGCAGCGGGCTAGGCGACTAGCCCGCCCCGGCGGCAGCGTCCGGCTGATCTCCCGCCTTGGGCACCATGGACTTCGATCGTCGAACTGCCGACCTGAGCAGGATCGTCGAGATGCAGCGTAATCAAGTCCGAAAAGATTATGAGGCTCCTCAAGACCCGGGGGCGTCGGATCGGAGCTTGTCCGGATCGTGGTGGTAGGCCGCGATGTTGCCCCGCGGTGTGACAGCTCGGCTCCCACAGCGTGCTGACGCCCCTTTCCCGCAGGGTCGCCGGCTACCGCGTGGTGGGCATTGCCCTTCAGCTGGAAGGCAATGTGATGAACTCAGCGCGCGGCGCGCCGAGCTTGATCTGATTGTGTCTATCTGCCTCTAGTTGGCTCAAATTGGCCAATGATGGACTGGACGGACTGACGTGCAGTGAGAAAGCGTCAATCCAAAACGCACGACGCTTAAAGCAGATCCTCGTAAGAGTTCTCAAAGACTTGGGTCCGGGGGCTGATCGTTGGTGAGCCAAAACATCCGGGTCGCAGCGCCGAGTTGCTTCCCGTTACCAATCGTACGATTTTTGCGCGCTGATGGACGATTTCCTGCGATTCACACGCTAGCTGATTCAGCCTTCTGCAGAATAAGCGGCAGAAGCCCGCCAATGCGAAGGGTTTCGCATTCCAGATTCGTCTCGATCGCGGCTGCCGCGACAAAGCTGTCAAGCTGAGTACCGTCCCTCAGGATCCTGACTGTCACCGGAGCCCGCGGCGCGATGGCCTCGAGGCCGGCGTCGATCTCCAGGCTGTCGCCCGGCCTCAGTCCGAGATCCTGCGGCCGATGATCGGTCGGCAGGCGCAGCGGCAGGATGCCCATTCCAATCAGGTTGGAGCGGTGGATGCGCTCGAAGCTCAGCGCGAGCACGGCGCGGACGCCGAGAAGGGCCACACCCTTGGCCGCCCAGTCGCGCGAGGACCCCATGCCGTAGCGCTCGCCCGCAATAACAACGACTGAGCGATCCTCTTCGGCGTAACGCTCGGCGGTCGCGCGCAGCGACATGCGGTCGCCGGAGTCAGCGTGAATCGTGGTGCCGGGCGGCAGATCAGCGCCGAGCAGATTGCGAACGCTCTTGTTGGTGAAGAGGCCCCGCAGCATCACCTCCCAATTGCCCCGCCGCGACGCGAAAACGTTGAGGTCATGTCGATCTTCGCCGTGCGCGATGAGATAGGCGGCCGCCTCACTTGCGGGCGGGACCGCGCCGGCGGGCGAGATGTGATCGGTGGTGATGTCGTCGCCGAGGACGAGAAGAGGCACGGCCGCATAGGAGCCCAGCCGCGTACCGTTGCTGAAGCCCGCAAACGGTGGCCGCCGAATATAGGTGGAGCCCTTTTCCCACGGGAATAGCGCAGAGTCAGGTGCTTCGAAGCCCGCCCAATCGGCGCTCGCTTCCGCGGCGTCATAGGCCTCAGCGTAGTCGCCGGCGTCTCGCGCCTGCGCGAGTGCTGCATCGATTTCGGCTCCGGTCGGCCAGATGTCCCTGAGACGGACGTCGTGGCCTGACGCGCTGCGTGCAATCGGGTCGCGCAGAATGTTGCGACATACATCGCCGGCGAGAGCGAAGGCGACGACGAGCGGAGGCGATGCCAGGAAGGCCAGCTCGATTTGCGAATGCACACGGCCTGGAAAATTGCGATTGCCGGACAGAATCGCGACCGGCGCGATCGTGCGGTCCGCAAGCGCATGCGTCATGGCCGGCGCCAGCGGCCCGGAGTTGCCGATGCACGTCGTGCAGCCATAGCCGACAATGCCGAAGCCGAGCGCTTCGAAGTCCGCGAGGAGGCCGGCCCGCCGCAGATAACGCTCGGCCGTGGGCGAGCCCGGCGCCAGCGATGTTTTCACCCAGGCCGGAGGTGTCGATCCGAGCAGCCGAGCCTTGCGGGCGAGAAGGCCGGCGGCGACCAGAAGCCTCGGGTCCGACGTGTTGGTGCAACTCGTGATCGCTGCAATCGCGACAGCCCCGTCAGCCGGCCGACCTGCAACGGTGATGTCGCGGACTGCCGCTGCGGCGTCGCCGCCGCCAAGCGCCGGTCCCAGCGCTTCGATGGTTTTGCCGGCCGCAATTCGATCCTGCGGCCGCCGCGGACCGGCGAGGCTGACCTCGACGGCGTCGAGATCGACATCGATCGTTTCGGTGTAGCGCGGATTGGCCTCGGGATCGAACCAGAGCCCCTGGCGGCGCGCATAGGCTTCGACCAGCGCGATCTGCTCGCACGAGCGTCCGGTCTGCGCGAGATAGTCGAGCGTCCGACCGTCGATTGGAAAGAAGCCGGAATTGGCGCCGAACTCCGGAGTCATGTTGGCAACCACGGCGCGATCGCCGGCCGAAAGCGAGGAGACGCCCGGTCCGAAGAACTCCACAAAGCGGTCGGCGAGATCGATCTTTCGCAGGCATTCGGTAACCGTCAGCGCAAGGTCGGTTGCCAGGACGCCTTCACGCAGGCGCCCCGTGAGGCGCACGCCGACTACATCGGGGACCCGCATCATCACCGGCATGCCGAACATCACGCTTTCAGCTTCGAGTCCGCCGACCCCCCAGGCGAGCACGCCGATCCCGTTGATCATCGGGGTGTGGCTGTCGGTGCCGATCAATGTATCCGGGGCAGCCCACAACTCGCCATCACGACTGGCGGTCGTCACGACGCTGGCGAGGCGCTCCAGGTTGAGCGTGTGCATGATGCCGGTGCCGGGCGGATGCACACGGACGCCCTTGAGTGCATGGCTCGCCCACTTCATGAAGCGATAGCGCTCGCCATTGCGCTTGAGCTCATGCGCCATGTTCAGCTTCATGGCGTCCGGGCGGGCGAACACGTCGACGCCGATGGAATGGTCGGTAGAGACGTCGACTGGCAGCACCGGATTGAGGCGATTGGGGTCACCGCCCGCTTCCGCGAGCGAGGCGCGCAAGCCGGCGATATCGACCAGCGCCGGTCCGCAGGTCGTGTCGTGCATCAGAACGCGTGACGGCTGAAAGGCGATTTCGCGGTCACTGCGGCCACAGTCAAGCCAGTCGAGCAGTGCGGAGACCGCCGTGTCCTTGTCATCGCGCGAATTGCGCAGGACGTTTTCGAGCAGAATGCGCAGGATCACGGGCAGGCGAGGGAGATCGCTGCCTGCCGCCGCAACGATGTCTGCGATACGCCAGGTCTTGTCCCCGACGGTCAGCGTGGCGAAACCGGTAATGGCTGGATATTCTGTCACTCAGGCGTGCTGCTCGGCCGGCTGGGTTCGTGTTGCGGCTGAGTTCTCCATTCTCGTGAACCAGGTCATCAGGAACGAGACGAACAGCAATCCGCTCAGGAACAGCAGGCCGCCATAGGTGCTCCCGGTTGCGTCCTTGATTGCGCCGATGGCGTAGGGGCCGGCGAAGCCGCCGAGATTGCCGATCGAGTTGATGGCCGCAATCGACACCGCGGCCGTGGAACGGGAGAGAAACAGGCCGGGCAGCGACCAGAACGGTGACTTGAAGGCGTAGATGCCGGCGAGCGAGAGCGAGATCAACGTCATCGCGACCGCGGGCTGTGCGACGAGGCCGGTGAGCGCAAGCGCTGCCGCACCCCAGAGCAGGGGAATTGCCGAGTGCTTTTGCCGCTCGCCGGTGCGGTCCGAATTGCGCGACCACAAGACCATCACCACCGTCGCGAAGGCGTACGGCAGCATGGCGACAAGGCCGACCTCGAAATTCGTGAGCGAGGCGGACAGGCCTTTGATGATCTGCGGCATCCACAGGCCGATGCCGAGGTTACCGACCTGGTAGATGAAGTAGATCACCGACAGGAACAGCACCTTCGGATTGGTGATCGCCGCGACGATTCCGAGATGCTCCACATTGCTCCGCGCGGTGTGATCCTTGCGCAGCTCCTCCGTCAGCCAGTCGCGCTCTTCGGGAGCAAGCCATTTGGCCTGTTCGGGGCGGTCGGTCATGATGAAGTAGTTGAGGATGCCGGCGATGACGGCGGGGCCGCCTTCGAGCAGCAGCATCCAGCGCCAGCCGCTGAGACCGAAGCCGGAGACGTGATCCATGATCCACGTGCTCAAGGGCGCGCCGATCAGGTACGACACCGGAATGGCTGCGGTGAACAGCGCCACGGTTGTCGCCTGCTCCTTGGCGCGGAACCAATAGGTCAGATAGATGATGATGCCGGGAAAGAAGCCGGCTTCGGCGACGCCGAGCAGGAAGCGCAGCATATAGAGCTGCATCGCGCTCTGCACGAAGGCGCTGGCGGTCGCGACGATGCCCCAGCTGATCAGGATCCGCGAAATCCAGATGCGTGCGCCGTATTTGTTGAGCGCGACGTTGCTCGGCACCTCGAACAGGAAATAGCCGATGAAGAAGATGCCGGCGGCGAAGCCGAAGGCCTCGCTCGTCAGCGCGAGCTCCTTGTTCATCTGCAGCGCCGCGTAACCGATATTGGCGCGGTCGAGATAGGAAATGACGTAGAGGACAAAGCAATAGGGCACGATGCGCCAGAACACTTTGCGCGTCGTGGTTTGCTCTGTTGTCGATGTGGTGGCGGACATGGCGGCGTTCCCTTGAGGGGATTTTGATATGACGCCGGCCTCCCCTGCAGGCGGGCACCTTGCAGGGGCATATATGCATTTTATAGAATAAAAAGCAATGCTGGGATTCTGGATTTTGATTTCTAGACCTTGGGGACCTTGATCAGGCCCGCCCCCTCGATGTGGACACGGAGAAAGTCGGAGGCCTCCTGTCTCAAGCCTTTTTCCAGCAAGGTCAGGATGTTGATGTGCTCTCGGCACTGGATGGGGAGCCGACTGCGATCCACGGTGATGCGGTACTCGACCAGCCGGCGCAGCCGGTTCACCCGCTTGACGGCATCGAGAAAGAACGGGTTGTGCGCGCAGCCCACTAGCATCTCGTGGAACTCTGCGTTGGCCGCGAAGATTTCCGAACGCGAGGCGCGCTTGTAGCCGCCCTCGAGCAACCATTGCTGCTGCTCGCGGGCCGCTGCAAACGCGGCGCGGTCGATCTCGAAGCTCGGCAGGAGCAGCGCCTGCGGCTCCAGCGCGACGCGGAGCTGATAACCCTGCCGATAGCTCTCCTGCGATGTCAGGAGCGGACCGAATTCCCAGCCATTGCCGGGCAACCGCTCGATCCATCCTTCATCGGCAATGTCGTTGAGAATCTTCAAGAGGCGCGTGCGCGACAGACCATAGCGCCGCATCAGCTCATTCTCGCTGACGCGGTCCGGCAGCTTGCCCTCCAGCCGATCCTCAGCGATCGCGAAATACCATCGATCCTCGCGCTCCGACGCGTCGCTCTCCGCCTCGTCCGGTTCGGGAAGGTCACTGGCACCCTTCACCAGGAAGAAGCCGCGGTTGGGCTCAGAGCGAACGATCTTCATCTCTTCGAGGATCTGCAGCGCGCCGTTGATTGGCGCGCGTGAAACCTTGAGCGCATCGGCCAGCGTCTGGCTGGGCAGGTGCTGGTCGGGCTTGAGATTGTTGTCGCGGATGTAGTCTAGAATCCGCGATGTCATCTGGGTCGCGAGGCTAGGGCGGGGCATGCGGCGACTCGGGTTCTCCTGCCTGAACAGCTTTCGCTCACAGGCACGGTCGGCACAAGCGGCCGTTCCAGACGGGATTGCGTTCTCACCGAAATTGTGTTTTAGAAAATAAAAATCAATATCGGGAGGAGCCGTGAAGCCCCCAGAGCTTGCGCCCTGTTGCGCATCCGACGTCACCGCCGATCCCCAGATGACCCGTCGCGCCATCGCGCATCTCGCCGTGGCCGGCGTTCTCTCGAGTGCCTTGCCCGCCCGTGCCTCACAGGCTCAAGTCAAGACAGGCTCCCCATCGGAGGACCGCCCCATGCCCGCCAGTTCCAGCTCATTCGTTTATGTCGGTGCGCGCACCACCAGGGAGCGAAATGCGCGCGGCGATGGGCTCAACGTCTACCGGATGGACAACGCGACGGGGCGGTGGGCGCATCTCCAGCTCCTCGGCGATCTCGTCAATCCCTCGTTCCTGGCCTTTGATCGAAGCCAGCGCTTTCTCTACACGGTGCATGGCGATCTCAGCGATATCACGGCCATGGCGATCGACCCGGCCGCCGGCACGCTGCGCGTGATTAACCGGCAGAGCACCGAAGGCAAGAACCCGGTCCACCTTGCGGTCGATCCAACCAACCGTTTCGTGGTGGTCGCCAACCACATCACCTCGACACTCGCGCTCCTGCCGCGCCATGATGACGGCTCGCTCGGCGCCGTGATCGATCTCGTCAAGCTCGAGGGCAAGAACGGCCCGCACCGGGTAGAGCAGCCCTTCGCCAAGCCGCACCAGGTCGAGTTCGATCCGTCCGGGCGCTTCATCGTCGTGCCGGACAAGGGGCTGGACCTCGTCTTCACCTATCGGATCGATGCCGAGAAGGGAAAGCTGGTGCAGGCCGGCAAGCCGGCGCAGGCGCGCGAAGGCGCTGGCCCCCGCCATGTGGCGTTCCATCCGGCACGCCAGCTCGCCTACGTCGTCAATGAGCTGGATTCCACGGTGACGGCCTATCGCTTCGATCCGGCCGATGGTGCGCTCCAGCCGTTCCAGGTGCTCTCGGTCGTCCCGGATGCGTTCACGGGTAACAGCCGCGCGGCCGAGATTGCCGTCTCAGCGGACGGACGCTTCGTCTACGCCTCCAACCGCGGCAATGACGGCATCGCCACCTTCGCAATAGATCCCGCGACCGGCAGACTGTCTCCCGCAACCTGGACGCCGAGCGGCGGCAAGACCCCGCGCTTCTTCGCACTCGGCCCGTCTGATGCATTCCTGTTCGCGGCCAATGAAGACAGCGATACCGTGATCGCCTTCAGGCGCGACGCCGCCAATGGCGGCCTCAGCGCAACAAGCGAGGTCGTGCGTGTCGGAAGCCCGGTCTGCATCCTGTTCAGGATGGCGTGAACGCCGGTCTGTAAATCAAGGCGGACCACCGATCAGGTGTCGGGCCGCCTAACGGTCAGTCCGAAAGGACGGACAGTCCGCAAAACGGATATGGCCCTACATCCGGTGCACCATCGCAAAGCGTGCGGTCGCCGTGACTCGTGGCGGCCGAGAACCATCAGACGATCAGGTGTGGGACAATCAGAAGTGAGCCGTTACCAGGACGAAGCTCCGTCCGGTTGCGAAGTCGAAGTTGCGTGCCCGCCATAAAAATTCGCTATGGCGGCAGAGGACAGTCGTGCTTCCCCTGTCATCAAACCTAAATCATTTTTTTCCCGCCGGCCGCAGCAAAAAAATTCCAAGGGCAAGCCCACGAAAGCGGCGCAGTTGATAGACGCATAATCCTGTAGCAGCAACGGAGCGGGGAAATGACAATCGAATTGAGCCGGCGCGGATTTTGTATCGGAACGGCCCTGATTGGACTTCAGACCGTCTCCTCCAGTGCTTTCGCCCGAAGCGAGGACGGCACCGTCAAGCTCGGCCTTGTCGCGCCGATGAGCGGACCGAATGCCCGCTACGGCGCCTTCTCGCTGCGCGGCGCCCAGATGGCGGCAAAGGAGATCAACGGTGCCGGCGGCATCGGGGGGCGCAAGATCAACATTCTGGCGGGTGACAGCCAGGGGACGCCGGTCGAGGGCGTCTCGGCGACCCGGCGGCTGATCGACCAGGACCAGGTCGACTTCATCATCGGCGACGTCTCGAGCTCGGTGACGCTGGCGATGCAGCCAGTTGCCGAGGATGCCGGCGTGCTGCTCCTCAATGCCGCCTCGTCGAACCCGAAGATCACCTACAAGGCGGGTGTCGGCGGTTTCAAATGGACCTACCGCAACTATCCGACCGATGAGAACCGCGCCCTGATCGTGCTGCAATACGCCGCCGAGAAGAAGGGCTTTACCAAGTACGCCGTGCTCTCGGTCGACAGCGACTACGGGCGCGCGGCCATTGAGTTTACCAAGAAGTACCTGCCGCGTTTCAAGAGCCAGATCCTGACGGAAGACTACTACAAGGAGGGCGAGGTGGATTTCCGCAGCGTGCTGTCCAAGATCCGCGATTCCGGCGCCCAGGCCATCATCATGTACGGCAACGCCGATTCCACGCCCATCGTCGGGCGCCAGATGATGGAGGTCGGGATCGCCGGCAAGATCCCGCTGATCGGAAACGCCGAGTTCAACACCGAGAAGACCATCAAGGCTGCGCCGAAAGCGCTCGAGGGCGCCATCGAGGCGGCGGCCTGGCTTCCGGCCTACGAGTCCGAGAAGAGCAAGGCCTTCGTCGACAAGTTTACCGCCGAGTACCGTGAAGCGCCCAACAATCACGCCTATGTGCACTGGGAAACGACGCATCTTCTGGCCAAGGCGATCGACCAGGCCCAGAGCATCGACCGCGAGAAGGTCCGTGCCGCGCTGTCCAAGATCCATTATGCGAGCGCGGTCGGCGAGGTGACCTTCGACGACCACAATCAGGCGCGCCTGCCGATGATCCTCCTCGAGATCGAGAACGGCAAGCCTGCCATCAAGGGAGCCTATTCGGCCGAGATCGATTATCCCAAATAGGGCGCCACTCACATGTTCTACACGATCATCGAGCAGGTCGTTAACGGCATCGTATCCGGATCGGTCTATGCGATCGTTGCCGTCGGCATGACGATGATTTTTGGTGTGCTGCGCGCCATCAACTTCGCCCACGGCGAATATTACATGCTCGGCACATTCGGGGCCTGGTTCGCCATCGAGTATTTCGACCTGCCTTATCCGGTCGCGATCGTGATCGGCGTGGTGGCGACGGCTGTCATTGCCGTCGTCGTCGGCAATTTCGTGATGCAGCGGATCGTCGGGGCGCCGGCCGAGGCCGGCGTGCTCGCGACCCTCGGCGTCGCACTGATCCTGCAGAACACGGTCATCCTGGTGTTCGGCGGCAGCTACAAGTTCTTCTCCGGCGGCTATATCGAGCCCGTGACGCTGTTCGGCTTCACGCTGGCCGAGCAGCGCATCCTGATCATCATCGTCGGCCTCATCGTGTTCGTCGGCCTCGAGCTGATGGTCACCTACAGCCGGATGGGCAAGGCGATGCGCGCGGTGTCGCAGAACATCGAGTGCTGCGCGGTGGTCGGCATCGATGTCCGCCATATTGCACTCTGGACCTTCATCCTCGGCGCGGGTCTCGCAGCGCTTTCGGGCGTGCTGACCGCGCCCGTGAATGTCAGCGTCTATGGCGGCATGGGCGAGCTCATCACCTTCAAGACGCTGCCGATCATCATCATGGGCGGGCTCGGCAACGTCCGCGGCACGTTCGTCGCGGCGATGATCCTTGGCATCGCGGAGAGCCTGGTCGCCACCTATGTCGGCCTGCAATTCCGCGACACCGTCGGCTTTGCGACCCTGATGCTGGTGTTGATGTGGCGTCCGCACGGGCTGTTCTCCGCGCAGGCCCGCTTCTGATTGCCATGGATGTGACATGACTGAGATCGTCCGAGACCAGACCATGACAACGGCGGAAAGCTCAGCTGCGCCGACGGGCCGGGATCTCCGCATTCCCTTCGGCCTCATGCTCATCGCGCTGGCTTGCGTCGCACCGCTATTCCTCGGCAATTACCCGCTGCACGCGATCATCATCGCGCTGATCTTCCTGCTGCCGGCCCATGGTCTCAACCTGCTGCTGGGATACACCGGGCTGTTGTCGCTGGCGCAGGCGGCGTTCTTCGGCATCGGCGCGTATACGTCTGCCTTGCTGGCGGTGCATTTCGGTACGCCATTCTATGTGAATTTCCTCGCAGCTGGCCTCGTGACCGGCGCGATCGCGGCGCCGCTCGGAATTCCTGCGCTGCGGCTACGCGCGACATCGTTCGTGATGTGCACGCTCGGTTTCGTCATCATCGGCCAGGCCATTGCCAAGAACTGGATCAGCCTGACGCGCGGCGACATGGGGCTGGCGGCAATTCCCAAGCCTTACTTCGCACTGGGGCCGGCCTCGTTCACGGTATCGGGAACCGTCGGCTTCTATTATTTGGTGCTCGTCATCGCTGCGCTGGCGACTCTGGCCGTCTACCTGATCGTGCGGTCGCCGGCCGGCCGCAACATGATTGCCATTCGCGAGAACGAGACGCTTGCTGAATCCGTGGGTATCCCGACCTGGTATTACAAGCTGGTCGTGTTCATGATCAGCGCTGCCTTTGCCGGGCTCGGCGGCAGCCTCTATGCGCATTACCTGACCGTCGTCAGCCCGCTGACCTTCCAGATGTACTACTCGACGACGATGCTGATCATCGTGCTCGGCGGCGGGGCGGGGACCATCTCGGGCGTCATCTTCGGCAGCTTGTTGTTTGTCGGCCTCACCGAAGCCCTGCGCGTAGCCCCAGAGCTGCGCATGATCGCCTACGGGTTCTTCCTGCTCGGGTTGGTGTTTTGGTTCCCGAGCGGATTCGCACCGCTGATCGGCCGCTTCTGGTCATTCTTGGAGAAGCGCAAATGAGCGGGCTGCCGATCCTCGATATCTCTGGCCTCTGCAAATCGTACGGCGCCGTGCGTGCGGTCGACGGTGTCGACCTGCATGTCGACCGCGGCGAAATCTGCGGCCTCATCGGTCCCAACGGTTCGGGCAAGTCCACCTTCTTCGACTGCGTGACCGGGCTCGCGAGGCCAAGCGCGGGCGCGGTGAAGCTCGATGGGCAGGACATCACCGGCTGGTCGCTGAACGATATCGCGCGGGAGGGGCGCATGCTGCGCTCGTTCCAGAAGACAGTGGTGTTCTCCGCGCTCGACATCGAGGAGAACCTCGTCATCGCCGGCCAGATGTTCACCTTTCCCGGCATTTTGTCGACTTTCGGGATCGGCGCCGCCGCCCGCAATCGCGTCGCGGCGCTGCGGGAACGAGCACGCGAGCTGATCAAGATTGCAGGTCTCTGGGACGTGCGTTTCCAGCCAGCCGGAAAACTCTCCGGCGGACAGCAGAAGCTGATCCAGTTTGCCTCGATGCTGATGCCCGAGCCAAAGCTCATCCTGCTCGACGAGCCGATGGCCGGCATCAACCCGAAGCTGATCGAGCGTGTGGTCGACAGCATCCGTCTCGCCAATACCTCCTTTGGCGTCAGCTTCCTGATCATCGAGCATAACATCGACGTGGTCACGAGCCTGTGCAAGCGCGTGGTCGTACTCGACCAGGGCCGCAAGCTCGCCGAAGGAACACCGGACGAGATCGTCCAGAACCAGGCAGTGCGGGAGGCCTATCTCGGTGGCTGAACCCTCTCTCTCGATCAAGGGCTTGCGCGCCGGCTACGGCTCGCTCGATATCCTCAACGGCGTGGATCTCGACGTGCCGCAGGGGCAGTTCGTCGCGTTGATGGGGCCGAACGGCGCCGGCAAGTCGACGCTGCTCAAGACGCTCTACGGCATGACGACCGTCAAGGGCGGGGCCATCGGCTGGCAGGGCAAGGATATCACCGCCTACAAGTCGCGCGCGATTCTGGCCGAGGGCATCTCCTACGTGCCGCAGGGACGCTGCAACTTTCCGGTCATGACGGTCGACGAGAACCTCCAGATGGCCGCCTACACGCTTCGCGACAGCAGGGTGAAGGCGGAGCGCGATTATGTCTATGACCTGTTTCCGATCCTGAAGACGCGCCGCAGCACGCTCGCCGGTAACATGTCGGGCGGCGAGCAGCAGCTGCTCGAAGTCGCGATGGCCGTGTTGCAGCGGCCAAAGATCCTGCTGGTCGACGAGCCGTCGGTCGGTCTGTCGCCGACCGCGATCGGCATCGTCTTCGACGAGCTGTTGCGCATCAACGCCGCCGGCCAGACCATTTTGCTCGTCGAGCAGAACACCAAGAAGGCGATGGCAGTGGCGCAGCGCGCCGTCATTCTTCGACTCGGCAAGGTAATCTGGGACGGTCGTCCCGCCGATATCACCCACGACGAGCTCGGCGAGCTCTTCCTCACCGGCCGCATGCGCGGCGAGACCGACGTCGAACATTGATTTACGCGCTCGCTCGGCGGGCGCGGACACATTCGCAACGCAAAGGACGACCACAGTGACGATCTTCGTGCCGGCCGCGCGCGTCTCGCGCATCAAGATATCTCCGACCACAGCGGCGTCTGCGCGCGTGCGTGAGCTGAAGGCCGCCGGCCGCGACATCGTCGATATGGCGATCGGCGAACCTGACTTCGACACGCCCGATCACGTCAAGGCGGCGGCGCACGAGGCGATCGACCGCGGCGAGACGAAATACACCGCCGTCAATGGCACCGTCGCGCTGCGCAAGGCTGTTATCGCCGACTACAGGCGGCGCCTCGGTCTTGAATATGCCGACAACGAGATCTGCGTCGGCGGCGGCGCCAAGCAGATCCTGTTCCTCGCGCTGATGGCGAGCGTGGAGGAGGGGGCGGAGGTCATCATTCCCGCACCCTATTGGGTCTCCTATCCCGACATGGTCATCGCTAATGACGGCAAGCCCGTTATCGTCCGCTGCTCGGAAAATCAGGGCTTCAAGCTGACGGCGGAAGCGCTGGAGGCCGCGATCACGCCGAAGACGCGTTGGCTGATCCTCAATGCGCCCTCGAACCCGACCGGCGCGGCCTATTCCCGCGCGGACCTCAAGGCGATCGGTGATGTGCTGCTGCGCCATCCCAACGTCCTCGTGCTCTCGGACGATATCTACGACCAGATCTGGTATCGTGACGAGGCCGCGACGACACTTGCCGCCGCAGTGCCCGCGCTCAGGGATCGCATCCTGCTCACCAATGGCGTATCAAAAACCTATGCCATGACCGGCTGGCGGATCGGTTATGCCGCGGGTCCCGCGCCGCTGGTCGCCGCCATCAACAAGCTGCAATCGCAGATGTCATCCTGTCCGTCGTCGATCAGCCAGGCGGCCGCTGCCCATGCACTGGCGAGCGACCAGTCGTTTGTTCGCGACAGCGTCAAGCTCTACAAGGAGCGCCGCGACTATGCCTGCGCCCGGCTGAATGCGATTCCCGGCCTCTCGTGCCTGGTGCCGGATGGTGCGTTCTACCTCTATCCCGGATGTGCTGGCGTGATCGGCAAGACGACCCCGGGCGGCAAGGTCATCGAGAACGATCTCGATTTCGTGCTCTATCTGCTGGACGACGTCGGTGTCGCCGCCGTTCAGGGGGCGGCCTATGGGCTCTCGCCTTATTTCCGGCTGTCGATTGCGACCTCGATGGAGGCGATCAAGGACGCCTGCGACCGCATCGAGAAGGCCTGCAGGGCGCTGCGCTGACGAAACCGATTGAAATCAAGGGGCTAGATAAAGGATAGTGTCGATCCAGACCGTGCTTTCATGAACGGCCGCCCGGGCGTTGCCCGCTCGGTTCAGGACCAGCGTTCGACACAGATGAGCGTCGATTTCAGGAAGCTGAAGAGCTTCGTCAAGGTGGTCGATGCCGGCAGCGTTTCGCGCGCCGCCGGCCTCTTGCGCACGGCGCAGCCGGCGCTGTCGCAGCAGATCGCAGCGCTCGAGAGTCACTTCAAGCACAAGCTGCTGCTGCGCAGCAATCACGGCATCGTCCCGACCGAAGCGGGCCTGATCCTCTACCGCCACGCGCAATTGCTGCTGAAACAGATCGAGCAGGCGCAGATCGACATCGATCAATCGACCAAGGCGCTGGCCGGGCGGGTGTCGATCGGGCTTGCGACCTATTCAGCATCGAGCACGCTGTCGCTGCCGATCCTGAAGGAAATGTCGACGCTGCATCCGCAGATCATCGTCCATATCAACGACAGCTTTGGCCATGTGCTGAGCGAGCTGATCATGACCGGCAAGATGGACATGGCCATGATCTATGGCTCAGGTCCAATCAAGGGCGTCAAGCTCCAGCCGCTGTTTCGCGAGGAGCTGTATCTGGTGTCACGCGCGGAACCGGCGGCGAAGAAGCCGACGGACGAACCGCTGCCGCTGTCGGCGCTGGCCGACGTCAAGCTGCTGCTGCCGAGCCAGGGACATTTCCTGCGGCGCTTGATCGACGAATCGCTGGCGCGGGCCCGGGTGACGCCGAACGTTGCGTCAGAGATCGAATCCGTCTCCGCGCTCGGCGCGGCCGTGACCGAGGGCCTCGGCTCGACCATCCTGCCGGCCTCGGTCGCCGCGACCGCGTCAAGCTTTGGCGGTGTCGAAGTGCGGCGGCTGGTGCGTCCTGCGATCGAGGCGACCGTCTCCTTGTGCGTCTCCGACCATCTTCCGCTGTCGGAGCCCGCGCTCGCCACGCGCTCGGTGCTCCTGACCGTGGTCGAGAAGCTGATGCGCAGCCATCCGCAGGGCATCAAAGCGGTCTAAGCAACACTGCTGGACGTCAAAGCCTGCGCCCCGGCGCGCGCGGTGGCTGCATCGCGCCGGCTTCGTCAGGCCATAAACAAAACCTATGGCGGCAGACTGGAGTTGTGGTGGTCCCCTGTAACCGCATTTCCTACGCTCGAAGACAATCGCTTCGAGGAAACAGATGGCCAAGCTCGCATTCGATACCGGGGGAACTTTCACCGATTTCGCGCTGCTCGACGACAAGGGCGAGCTGCATCTTCACAAGGTGCTGAGCACGCCAACCAATCCGGCCGAAGCCGTGGTTCGCGGCGTGTCCGAACTGCTCGAACAGTTCGGCGACGTCGTCGATCTCGACGGGCTGCAGGTGCTGGGTGCCACCACCGTCGTCACCAATGCGGTGCTGGAGCGCAAGGGCGTCAAGACCGGGTTCGTTTCGACCGCCGGCTTCCAGGACATGCTGCGCATCCGCAACGAAGGACGTTACGACCTCTACGATCTGAACCTGAAATATCCGGATCCGCTGGTGACGCGCGCCAACAGCTTTGGCGCGGTCGAGCGCATCGCTGCCGACGGCGAGGTCATCACGGCGCTGGAGGAGGACACGGTCCGCGAGATCGCCGGGCGGTTGCGCGAAGAGGGCATCAAGTCCGTCGCCGTCTGTCTGCTGCACGCCTACAAATATCCGACCCACGAGCAGCGCATCGCGGCGCTGCTTCGGGAAGAGAACCCCGACATCTTCGTCTCGCTATCCTCGGAGGTCTGCCCGGAGGTGCGTGAGTTCGACCGCGCCTCAACCACGGTCGTCAACGCCTATACGCGGCCGCAGATGTCGGGACACGTCGCCCATCTCGAACGCGAATTCGCCGCCAGGGGCATCGAGCGCCAGGTGCTCTGGATGACCTCGTCGGGCGGCCTCGTGCCGAGCAGCCGCGCCGCGGAATTGCCCGTGCGCCTGATCGAATCCGGTCCGGCTGCGGGCGCGGTCGCCGCTGCCGAATTCGGCCGCATCGCCGGCGAGGGCAGCGTGCTGTCCTTCGACATGGGCGGCACCACCGCAAAACTGTGCCTGATCCCGAATGGCGAGCCGACCGTCGGCACCGATCTCGAAGTCGCGCACTATCATCGCTTCCGCAAGGGCTCCGGCTTTCCGTTAAAAATCCAGTCGATCCGCATGATCGAGATCGGCGCCGGCGGCGGCTCGATCGCGGCGAAGAACCCGCTCGGCTTGCTCGACGTCGGGCCGCGTTCGGCAGGCGCGATGCCCGGGCCGGCCGCCTACCAGCGTGGCGGCACCGAACCCACCGTCACCGACGCCGATATCCTGCTCGGCTATATGGGCACGGAATCCTTCGTCGGCGGCTCGTTCAAGGTGTCGAAGGATGCCGCGCTCACGGCCATGACGAAGCTCGCAGCTTCCCTCGACGTCAGCGTGCCCCGGTGCGCCTGGGGTATCCACGATCTCGTCAACGAATCCATGAGCAAGGCGGCGGCGGTGCATGCGACCGACCTCGGCGTCGATCCGCGGAGCCTGCCGATGGTCGCGTTCGGCGGCGCCGGTCCCGTGCATGCCTATGGCATCGCGCGCAAGCTCGGCATCAAGCGCATCATCTGCCCGACGGGCGCCGGCGTCACCTCGGCGATCGGCCTACTGATCGCACCCGTCGCCGTCGACCTCTCCGCGAGCTTTCCGATGCAGGTCGACAATTGGGACTCTGCCGCGATGGATCGGCTGCTCGGCGATCTCGCGGCCCAGGGGGCCGAGGTCGTCCGTGCCGCAGGCGTCGCGCCGGAGACGATCAGCAACACTTATACCGTCGACATGCGTCACGTCGGCCAGGGCCACGAGATCACGGTCGCGCTGCCGGATCGTAAGCTCCCGCCAAAGCAGTTCCACGAGGAGTTGCTCGGCAACTTCTACAAGCTCTACCGCGAGCTGTTCGGCCGCACCGTAGCGGGCTCATCGGTCGAGGTGATCACTTGGCGCCTGCGCTCCAGCGGTCAGAAGGATCAGGTGACCCGCCCGCACACACGACACGCCGCCGAGGCCAGAAAGGGCACGCGCTCCGTCTATTTCAACGAGCGCGGCGGCTTCGTCGAAACGCCAGTCTATGATCACTACAAGCTGCCGGTCGGCGAGGAGATCAAGGGACCGGCGATCGTCGAGCAGCGCGAGTCGACCGCAGTCGTCGGACCGAGCGGCACGGCTCACGTCGACACCAATGGCAATCTCATGATCAACCTCGCCTGAGGACGATGAATTCATGTCCGTGAACGCTGCCGATTTCAATGATCCCATCAATCTCCAGGTGATGTGGAATCGCCTGATCTTCATCGCCGACCAGGCCGACATCGTGCTCGGCCGCACCGCGTTCTCGCCAATCGTGCGCGAGAACCACGACTATGTAACCGTGTTGCTCGACAGCCGCGGCCGCGCGCTTGCGCAATGCACCTGGTCGATCCCGGTGTTCATCACCTCACTGCCGGTCGCCGCGCAAAAATACTTTCTACCCAAATTCCCGGTCGAGACCTTGGAAGAAGGCGACGTGCTCGCCACCAACGATCCGGAGATCGGCACCGGGCACCTGCCTGACGTGACGATGATCACGCCGATCTTCAAGAAGGGCAAGGTCGTGGCCTATGCCGGCTCGATCGCCCATCTGCCCGACATCGGCGGCGCTCCCTTGCATTCCGAGGCCAGCGACATCTTTGAGGAAGGCATCCGCTTCCCGATCGTGAAGCTGCACAAGGCCGGCGTTCCCAACCAGGACGTGCTCGACATTATCGCCGCCTCAGTCCGCCTGCCGACCGAAGTGATGGGCGATCTCGAATCCATGGTTGCGGCCAACAATGTGATGGGCCGCGAGTTGCTGAAGTTCCTTGACGAGTACGATCTCGACGGCATCGACGAGCTCGCCGATGCGATCCATACACGCTCCGAAGCGCAGACCCGGCGCGCGATCCGGCAATGGCCGAACGGGACCTATGCCGCCGAGGTTTTGCTCGACGGCTACGACACTGACGTGACGCTGAAGGCCTCCGTCATCGTTGGCGACGATTCCATCCACGTCGACTATGCCGGGACGTCCGACCAGGTGCTTCACTCCATCAACTGCCGGACCAACTACCGCTACGCCCATTCGGTCTACGCGCTGAAATGCCTGCTCGACCCGGACACGCCGAACAATGAGGGGTGCATCACCCCGATCACCGATGAGGCGCCGCTCGGCTCGATCCTCAATCCGCAGCAATGGACAGCGGGCAATTCGCGCAATCTGATCGGGCACGTGATCCCGTCGTTGATCTTCAAGGCGCTGGAAGGCGTGGTCCCGGACAAGGTGATGGGTGACAGCGGCGGTGCGCCGATCTGGGCCGCCAACTGCGTCGGCCGGCGCGACGATGGCACGCAGTATGGCTCAGTGCAGAATTTTCACGGCGGGCAGGGCGCCCGCGCCGAATTCGACGGTCTCGACACGCTGAGCTTCCCGTCCAATTGCAGGGTCACCGCGATCGAGATGTTCGAGATTGCCGTGCCTGCGCTCACCGAATGCAAGGAGCTCATTCCGGACTCCGGCGGCGCCGGCAAGAGCCGGGGCGGCCTTGGCCAGCGCGTCGTGCTGCGCAATCTCGGGCGCAATCCGATGAACATCTATCTGGCGTCCGAGCGTGTGCGTCACCCCTGCTTCGGTGTCGTCAATGGCAAGTCCGGTAGCGCTGGCAAGGTCTACAAGAACGGTGAGCCGCAATTTCCCAAGGGCAAGGTCGTCCTGAAGACGGGCGATCGGCTGGAGGTCGAGACGCCCGGCGGCGGCGGATGGGGACGTACATCCGAGCGTGCGGCAGCCTCGATCGAACTCGACCTTGCGGAAGGGTTGATTACGCCGGCGGCTGCGAGGCAGATTTACGGCTATCAGCGCTCAAGCCTGGCGGCGACCGCCGCCGAATAGGAGCACCATGGGTCTGCTCGATGGAAAGATCGCGCTCGTCACCGGCGCCGGTACGGGGATCGGGCGTGAGACCGCGATCCTGCTCGCGAGGGAAGGCGCAACCGTCGTTCTGACGGGACGCCGGATCGGTCCGCTGCGCGACGTCGTAACTGTCATCGAGAAGGCAGGTGGCAAGGCCGTCGCCCACGTGCTGGATGTAGCGTCGCGCGAGGCGATCCTGGAGACGGTCGCCTGGGTGAAGAGCAATGTCGGATCGATCGAAATCCTCGTCAACAACGCCGGCAGTGCCAGCAAGGTGCTCAACGCGCGCTTCATCAGCGAGGCCGAATGGAACGCCACGGTGAACGTCAATCTCACCGCGGTGTTCAGTCTGACCCAGGCGGTGCTGGAGGACATGATTGCGAAAAAGGAAGGCACGGTGATCACCGTGTCGTCGCTCGCCGTCGTCAATCCGAACCTGCTTGGTGGTGCCGCCTACGGGGCGGCCAAGGCCGGCGTGAAGAATTTCATGACCTTCCTGCACAACACCTATCGCAATCAGGGCATCCGCGCGACGACCATCCTGCCCGGCGAGACCGATACCCCGATCATGGACAATCGCGCGCGGCCGCCGCTCGAAGGTGAGCGCGCCGTGATGCTCAATCCGCACGACGTCGCGCGCGCGGTGCTGCTCTGCGCAAGCCTGCAAAAGGGCGCGATGATCCCCGAACTGCACATCTGCCCGACCTTCATGCGCGACACCTCCGCCGACATCGAGACGGCCCGCTGGGTCGGCGCGCCCGCGGGCCTTGCCGACAAGCCCAAGACCTGAGAGCAAGAGCTAGAGAAGAGGATTTTTCATGAACGGAGCCAAGTTGCGCGAGCGCCTTGCCAGGGGCGAGGCGGTCACCATGTTCACGCCGCACCACGCCTCATCGGGCCTCGCGGTCCGCCTGGTCGAGCTCGGTGCGGATGCCATCTTTGTCGATTGCGAGCACGGCACCTGGAGTTTTGACGACGTGCGCGTGACAGCCCAGGCCATCCGCGGCGCGGGCGGTGCGGCAATCGTCCGCCCGCATTCGCATGAGCGACCGATCCTGATCCGCTATCTCAATGCCGGCGCCGACGGGTTGATGGTGCCGATGGTCGATACCGCCGACCAGGCGCGCGCCATCGTGGACGCGGTGCGCTATGCGTGCCCGGCCGATCACGAGAAGCGGCTCGTTATCGCCATGATCGAAACGCCCAAGGCGATTGACGGCATCGAGGCCCTGCTTGCTGTTGAAGGCATTGACGTGTTCTTCATCGGGCCCGGCGACCTGTCTCAGAACATGGGCTATCCGCCGGCCCCGCCGTTCGGACAGCCGCGGCCGCAGGCCGTGATGGAGCGGGTTGCCTATGCCGTGAAGAAGATTCGCGCGGCCGGCAAGGTTGCCGGAACGCTCGTGACGTCGGACGAACTGGCGTCCCTGCTCGAACAAGGCGTTCGATATTTCTACATCCACTCCGATCCGTTCCTTCGCGTCGGTCTGGCCGGCGTCAAGAAGTTGCTCGCCCGCTGAGTGCGGACGATATGTCCGTGCTGCGAGATTGTCCCCATGGCATTCGTATTGTTCCGGTGCGGAGCGGCGGTTGCCGAGTCGTCGTCCGATTCGGTCTCTGCCGTCATCTTTAGTCGTTCCGCCCGAGCTTGGACTAGAGCATCGGCTCGAACTGGCAGTGCACGAGCATTTCGGAAACTGAAGCATTGTTCGGCAGCATGAGCGCGGTCTCTGCCAGACGCGCGATGTCGTCCGGCTGGCTCATCTCATGGCGAGGAATCTCGTCGTCATTCAGCGTCATGTCGGTAGCAACATAGCCCGGGCAGATCACCGTCGCCCGAATGCCGGCCGCGCGTCCTTCCCGGCGAATGCCGTGCGTGAGTGCGACCACGGCGAACTTGGTCATGGCGTAGCCGACGTTGCTCCCCACGCGCTTTCCGGAGAGGGACCCCAGGTTGATGACCCGCCCGTGACCGCAGACGGCCAGATGAGGTAGGGTGGCTCTGACGAGGCGCAGAGGGCCCTTGACGTTCACGCGCCACATTTCATCCAGTTCGCTCTCGCCCTCGTCGGAGACACGGACCTTCGGATTGATGCCGGCAGCGTTGACGATGGCGTCGATGCCGCCCCACCGTGCGACTGTAGCGTTGACCCACGAGATCGGGCTCTTGGCATCTTCGGCGTCATAGCGGTGCGTCATGAGTCTTTCGCTCTCCTCGAGGCGGCTCGGATCGCGAAGTCCTGCCGACACGCGGAAGCCTGACGACAGGAGCCGGTCGACGACGGCGCGTCCGATGCCGCGCGAAGCCCCCGAGACCATGACGATCCGATTGCCGACCTCCAACATCCGAGTCCGTCTCCTATGGGTGAGCCAAGAGCATCGCGAAATGTAAGGGGACGCGACTGAAGGCGAGTAAGAGAAATTCGCTCTGCCGGCATTGTGCGTGCTTATGGCTCGCGAACAGACGACTCCGGCCGGGATATTGGATGTCCTTATGAGGGCAGAACAAATCCGCTCTATGCGTGCGTCCACCTGTGCACGTAGCTTTCCGCCGCTCCGCTTGACCGCAAGAGAGCCCGCGGATGGGATTTTCGGACTATCGAACGGCGTTGGTGACGGGCGCATCCTCGGGTATCGGGGCTGCGACGGTTCGGCGCCTCCGCGCCGAGGGGCTCGAGGTTCACGCGCTGGCGCGCGACGTTCGCCGGCTAGCAAGCCTGTCGGCCGAGACCGGATGCCACGCATGTGCCGTCGATGTGAACGATCTCGACGCCTTGATGCGACTTGCGAGCTCGGCCGAGTTCGACGTTCTCATCAACAATGCAGGCCAGTCGCGGCGCGGCAATATCCTGGATACTGCGCCTGATGATGTCGATACGCTGGTCGACGTCAACCTGCGCGCGGTCCTGCACCTGACGCGGCTGATCGCGCCAGGCATGGCGAGGCGCAATTGCGGTCACGTGGTCAATGTCTCGTCGATCGCCGGCCATTATGCCTTCGGTGAGAATGCGACGACATTCAACTCATCCGTGGCCTATCACGCAACGAAGGCGGGCATTCACTCGCTGTCGCAGCAGTTACGTGTCGATCTCTACGGGACCCGCGTTCGCGTCACCGAAGTATCGCCCGGACGCGTGGCGACGAGCATCTTTCAGAACCAGAACGCCGCCGACAATCCGGATGCCCGCTTCGTTGGGGCGTTCGAGACGCTCCAGCCCGAAGACATCGCGGATGCCATCGCGTTCGCGGTGGGGGCGCCGGCGCGGACGAACGTCGCGATGATCGAGGTCGTACCCACGTTTCAGGTCGTCGGCGAACTGCGATTCGCGAGGCGATTCGAGGCCGCGCGATTGAAAGAAATGAGAAGTGGAGCTGACAATGCCTGACCTCGCAAACCGCCTCAAGACCGTGAAGGTGTCGGCCTCGGCGGCGATGACGGACAAGGCGCGCGAGCTCCGTGACGCGGGCGTCAAGATCGTCGGCCTGTCGTCCGGGGAGCCCGACTTTCCGACGCCGCCGCATGCGATCGATGCCGCGCATCGGGCGGCTCTTGCCGGCGACACCAAATATCCGGCGCAGCCTGGGACCGTCGCGCTCAGGACCGCGGTCCAGCGCAAGTTCAAGCGCGAGAACAATCTCGACTACGCCCTCGACGAGATCCTGATCGCCAATGGCGGCAAGCAAATCATCTTCAACGCGCTGTTTGCCACCTGCAATCCCGGCGACGAGGTGGTCATTCCAGCGCCCGGCTGGATCACCTACGCGGACATCGTGCTCCTTGCCGAGGCGACGCCTATTGCCGTGCCGTGCCCGGAGAACAACCAGTTCAAGCTCCGCCCGGCGGACCTGGAAGCGGCGATCACGCCCAGAACGAAGTGGCTGATCCTGAATTTTCCCAACAATCCGACCGGCGCGGCATGCACGCGCGAGGAGATGCGCGCGATCGCCGACGTCATGCTGAAATATCCCGACGTCTGGATCCTCACCGACGACATCTATGAACACCTCACCTATGACGGGTTCGAGTTCTGCACCATCGCGGAGGTTGAGCCGAGGCTGAAGAATCGCGTCGTGACCGTCAATGGCGCGTCCAAGGCGTACGCCATGACGGGCTGGCGGGTCGGCTATTGCGGTGGCCCAAAGGACCTGATCGCCGCCATGAACAATGTCCACGGTCAGGCGACCGGCGGAATCTGTACCCTGAGCCAGGCGGCGGCCGTCGCGGTCCTGGACGGCCCGCAAGAGTTCCTGAAGGAACGCGCGGACATCTATCGCGATCGGCGCGATCTGGTGGTCAAGCTCCTCAATCAGATCCCCGGCATCACTTGTCACAAGCCCCAGGGGGCATTCTACGTGTTTCCGAACATCGCCGGTTGCATCGGTAAGACCACAAAAGCCGGGCGGCGGCTGGAGACCGATGCCGACTTCATTTCGGCGCTGCTGGAAGAGCAGCATGTCGCCGCCGTGCCCGGCGGCGCCTACGGCATGAGCCCGTACTTTCGCATTTCCTACGCGACCGATACCGAATCGCTGAGGGAAGGCTGCCGGCGCATCGCGAGCTTCTGCGAAAGCCTGCGCTGACGGGCATCGAGATGTCAGGGGAGGGCTTGGCCCTGGCGGAGGACGATAGATGCAGCCAGCGGCGTTCGTCGATCAAGATCGGAGCAGTATGCCGAACCCATTGTCATAACCGTTCGTAATGCCCCTAAACGAAGATGTTCTTGGTCCTGTAGGATGCCGACGCATAAGCTTCGTGGAAAGAGGGGTAGGCCTTGGTATCGCGCAGTCGAGGACGGCCAGCGATGACCACCAGCGAGGATGCGGTGGCGGTTTTGGGTGCCCAGGCTCCACCGGCGGCCCGGTGGGGATCGCGCTGGCGTCTGGCTTTGCCGGTCGGGCTCCTGGCCGTCCCGATGCTGGCATTCCTCGCGTACTTCTTCTTTTATCCAGCGATCCAGCTGTTGCTTTCGAGTATCCAGACGCAGGACAGTCGCGGTATCATCGGGCGCCCGTTCACGCTTGCGCACTACACACGTCTGATCAACGTCGAGCTTTACGCGCGCGTGCTTTGGACGACGCTGCGGATCAGCATCATCACCTCGGTGCTCGCGACGGTACTCGCCTATCCGGTCGCGCTGGTGATGGTCAAGAGCCGTCCGATGATCACGCGGATCATTACGCTGATCGTCATTGCGCCCTTGATCGTCAGTGTGGTCGTGCGCGGATATGGATGGCAGCTGATCCTTCAGAATGGTCCGAAGGGGATGTTGAACTGGATCCTCATGACGCTGCATGTCGTCGACGCGCCCTTGTCGGTTCTGTACACCGAAGCGGCCGTCGTCATTGGGTCGCTGCACGTGTTCTTCCCGATGATGGTTCTGCCGCTGGCGTCAGCGCTCGGCAAGATCGATCCCAACCTCGAAGACGCGGCCCGAATGCTCGGCGCGCCATGGTGGAGGGTGTTCCTCCGGGTGACGCTCCCATTGAGCATGCCCGGCTTCGTGGCGGGCTTTACCCTGGTATTTTCGCTCACCGCCGGCTCCTTCGTCATTCCCGCGATCCTGGGCGGCGCCTCGGCGGTCATGCTCGGTAACCTGATCGAGCAGCAGATCTTCGTCGTCTACGACTGGCCGTTTGGCGCCGCGATTGCCGTCGTTCTCGTCGGCCTCGTCCTCGCCATCAATGGCGTCTCGATGTGGCTGCTGGAAGGTCGGCGTCTCAGGAGGCCCGAGTGATGGACGAGCGATTTTCCGGCTTCGGCGCCTTCATCCTCTCCACGATCACCGCCGGCATGATGGTGTTCATCCTGGCGCCGCTTCTCCTCGTCATGGCCGTGTCGGTCTCCGATTCCTATTTCGTGACGTTTCCTCCGCAAGGGTTCACGCTGAAATGGTATGCCAAGGTTCTCCAGGACCGCGACTTCCTCGAGGCGATGAGACTGAGCATCCTGCTTGCGCTCGGCACGACGGCGGGATCGCTGCTGCTCGGCGTGCCCGCCGCCTTTGCGCTGGTACGCGGCAACTTCTTCGGTCTGGCGGCGATCAAGGGGTTCTTGCTCTCGCCACTGATCTTCCCGGCACTGATAACAGGTCTGGCGCTGCTTCAGGTCCTGACCAAGCTTGGTTCCCAGGATGCGCGGCTCAATCTCCTGATCGGGCACGTGGTCGTGACATCGCCCTATGTCATCCGCACGGTCGTCACCAGCCTTCAGCTCGTGGACGAGAATCTGGAGGATGCCGCGCGCACGCTCGGGGCGAACCGGCTCACGACCTTCTGGCGTGTGACGCTGCCGCAGATCGCCTCCGGCGTCGCCGCCGGCGGCCTGTTCGCCTTCATGGTGTCGTTTGACAATTACCCGGTCACGATGTGGCTGGCGAACTCGGAATACTCGCCCGTGCCGCTCGTCCTGATGCGGCAACTGGTCAACGTCTTTGACCCTTCCGTGCCTGCGATGTCGACCATCATCATCCTCATGGCGATGGTTGGCGTCCTGTTGCTGGAGAAGCTGGTGGGCCTTCGCCGCGCGTTGGCCGCCTGATGTGCATTGGTAGATGGAGATTGAAATCATGAACCTGACACGTAGGACTCTCATTAAAGCCGGTGCATCCGCGGTTGCCTTCCCGACGATCATCAGCCGTTCGTGGGCGCAGGACGCCAAGCAACTGCATGTCGGCGTCTACAACTCGGCGCTCGGCAAACTGGTCCAGAAGGAGGTCATTCCCAAGTTCGAGGCCGAGTTCAAATGCCGCGTCTTCACGATCGAAGGCGCGACGCTCTCCAACATCGCCGCGCTGCGCGCGACCCGCGATACGCCGCGCTTCAGCATGATGATGATGGATGACGTCGGCATCCCCCAGGCCAAGCAGGAAGGGCTGATCGACAAGCTCGACGCGGCCAAAATTCCCAATCTCGCGAAGGTCTATCCGCGCTATCTCTTCGAGGACGGCTATGGCGTCGGCTTCTCGATCTCCAGCGCGGCCATGTTCATCAATCCGCAGGTGACGAAGCCGCTCGAGAGCTATGAGCAGATCTTCGAGGCAAAATATCGCAAGCAGATCCTGCTGAATACGCCCAAGAACACCCAGAGCGTGCTGATGCTCATCGTGGCGACGGCGCTCACGACGGGCAAGCCACTGAAGGAGGCGCAATACCTCGTCGATAGCGGCTGGGACAAGCTCGCTGCGCTCAAGCCCAACGTCCTGACGATTTACGACAGCGAGGCGCAGGTGCTGCAGGTGGCCCAGGGCCAGGCGACGATCGGCGGCATCGAATATTCCAAGGCGATCTATCCGCACACGGCCAAGGGCATGCCGATCGACATGACCTTCCCCAAGGAAGGCGCGTTCACCGGCATCAACAGCATGACTCTGGTCAAGAATGCGCCCGAGCCCGAGCTCGCGTGTGCCCTGATCAACCGCATTCTGGAGCCATCGGTCGCCAAGATGCTGTCCGAGCAGACGCTCAGCGCGCCCTCGGTCGGCGGCATCGACTTCAAGCCGGAAACGGCCAAGTTCCTTGCCTATCCGGACACCAAGGCGACCGATCTCGGGCTGTTCACGCCGGACTGGAAGTTCATCGTTCCGCGCCGCGGGCCGTGGCTGGAGCGTTATAATCAGGTGTTCACAAGCTGAGCAGGCTGCCATGAAGTCTTCCGAAGTCAGGCTCGATCGCCTCAGCAAGAACTACACCCGCATGGTCGCGGTCGACGAGGTGTCGCTCGCGATCGAGCCGGGTCACATGGTCGCGCTGCTCGGTCCGAGCGGATGCGGCAAGACGACATGCCTCCGCATGATCGCGGGGCTGATCCGTCCGACATCCGGCGATGTCTTCGTGAACGACAAGAGGATGACCGACGTTCCGGTACATCGGCGCAACGTCGGGATGCTGTTCCAGAACTACGCGCTGTTTCCTCATCTGACCGTCGAGGAGAACATCGCATTTGGCCTCGAGATGCGCGGGATAGCCAAGGCGGATGCGGCAAGGAAGGTGAGCGAAGCCCTCAATCTCGTCCAGTTGTCCAGCTTCGGAAAGCGCTATCCGTCGCAGCTCTCGGGCGGCCAGCAACAGCGCGTCGCACTGGGGCGGGCCCTGGTGATCGAGCCGGCGATGCTGCTGCTCGACGAGCCGCTGGGAGCGCTGGACAAGGGACTCCGCGAAAGCATGCAGGTCGAGCTGCGCGCCCTTCAGCGCAGGCTCGGCCTGACCACCATCATGGTGACCCACGATCAGGACGAAGCCCTGACCATGGCGGACAAGATCGTGGTGATGCGCGATGGCAAGCTCGAGCAGGTCGGCTCGGCCACTGAGATCTACCAGCGGCCGGCCTCGAAGTTCGTTGCGCAGTTCATCGGTGCCTCAAATCTGTTCGAGGGCCCCGTCGAGCAGCGCAACGGCAGCGGAGCGGTCATTCGTGTCTCGCCCGAGTTGAGCCTTCAGGTTGACCGGATACCGCCGTCGGCGAACGACGTGATGGTCTCGATCAGGCCCGAGGCGATCGTGGTCGAGAGGGCCGGGCAGAATCCGGCGGCCCAACGCGCGAACAGCGTGATGGCGCGCGTCGACCAGGCGATCTATCGCGGATTCGTCAGCCACTACTACCTCAAGACGCCGAGTGGCGGACAGATCATCGTGTTCGAGCAAAATCAATCGCAGCACGCGGGACTTCGATACGCGGTGGGCGAGGAGGTCATCGCGCGGTGGGAGTCTCCCAGCAATCACGTTATCGCTCGTCATTGAAATGCGAGCCGCGTAACTCATGGGAAGCGATCGACATCGCTTATACCCGCAGATGAACATCGTCTTGGATCGAGCTCGGCTGTTTGGCTAGCTTTGGGCGGCGGCCGCGTCGTGACCTGCACGTCGAATTGCGAGATGTCCTTGTCGATCAATCACCCCGCTGCACCCTTTGTCGGCGCGATAGAGAAAAGCCCGAAGATCAGCCTGATCGGCACGCTGGCGATGCTGATCGAGGCGCCGGGCGACTTTGATCTGGTTCAGCAGGGACGCGTCTGGGCTCTGGCCGATGTGCTGTCGTCCTGGCCGAATGTCGAGGAAGCTGTCATTGGCGTCACCAATGTGATGCTGGTCTTCGAGCAGCCGCCCGACGATATCGGAGTGGTCAGCGCTTCGATCGTCGAGTTGTGGCATCGCCTGCCGAGCCGCAAGGCGGACGGCAAGATGATCGAGATTCCCGTCGTCTACGGTGGCGAGCACGGGTTCGATTTGCCTGCGGTCGCTACGCGCGTGGGATTGTCCGAACGCGACGTGATCAGGATTCACAGCGACGGCGAATATACGGTCTGCGCGGTCGCGAGCTCGCCGGGGTTCGGCTACCTCCATGGTCTCGATCCGCGCATCTACATGCCCCGAAAGTCCGTACCCTCGCTGAACATGATTGCGGGATCGGTCACCATTGGCGGGATGCAGACCGGTGTCGCGGTCCTGACCAGTCCGAACGGGTGGAATGCGATCGGCTGGGCCTCGGTTACGTCGTTCGATCCGCAACGAGCACAGCCGTCTCTCATGCTGCCGGGTGACCGTGTCAGGTTCAGGATCGATCGGATCGAGCTGTGATCGAGATCCTGACCAGCCACGCGTTCAATACCGTTCAGGATCATGGCCGACGTGGCGCGCGTCACCTCGGTGTGAGCATGTCCGGTGCCATGGATCCCGTCGCGCTCGAAGCCGGCAATGCGCTGCTCGCGAACGATCGCGATGCCGCCGGCATCGAAATCCAGACGTTTCCCTTCCGCCTGCGCTTTTTGTCCGACACCGCGTTCGCGCTCACAGGCGCCGATCACGAGTCGACACTGGCGGGATCATCCGTTCGGCCGTGGTGGTGCACACGGGCGAAGGCGGGCGACATTCTCGCGATCGAGACTCCCCGGCGCGGTGCGCGCGTCTACGCGACGTTCGGCGGCGGCATCGATGTTCCGCGCGTGCTTGGCTCGCGCAGTACGCATCTGCGCGCCGGCTTCGGTGGGTTCGATGGACGTACCTTGCAGGCGGGCGATGTCGTGCCGATCGGGAGCACGCAGGGCAAGAGCGACGGGCGCTTCGACTTCGGCGTCGCGCCGCCGGATGTCGCGATCGCGGGCGCTGCTTCAGCGGAAGACCGTGTGCTGCGGATACGCGTGATGCGGGCCGGCGAGTATGATCTGTTTTCGGAGGCGATGCAGACAACGTTCTGGTCCACCACATGGAAGATCAGTGCCCGGAGCGATCGGGGCGGCTACCGCCTCACCGGCGGCAACCTGACATTGGACGCACCGGTCGAGATGCGCTCGCATGGCGTCGTGGCCGGCGTCGTGCAGGTGCCGCCGGCCGGCGAGCCGATCATCCAGATGAGCGATGCCAATACGGCAGGCGGTTATCCGAAGATGGCCGCCGTGATCGAGGCCGATCTCTGGCGCCTCGGTCAGGCGCCGCCGGGGTCATTCATCGCCTTCAGCGAGGTGAGCTACCAGGCCGCGGTCGCGGCCATGGCTCCCGTCAACGACTATCTCGCGAAGTTGCGAGCGACCGCGGACCTCTATCGAGCGCTTTGAGTGGACGTGAACAAGAACAAGAGCAGGGTGCGAACATGAAAATCGGCATCAATTCAGACATGGGCGAAGGTTTTGGCAATTATCGCATCTGCGATGACGAGGCGCTGATGAGTATCATCTCGTCCGCCAACGTGGCGTGCGGCTTCCATGCCGGTGATCCCATCATCATGGATCGTATGGTCCGCTTGGCGAAGCAGAAGGGAGTCGAGGTCGGCGCCCATCCGGGCCTGCCCGATCTGCTCGGATTTGGCCGCCGCGTGATCCAGATGGATGCCGCCGAACTCGAGAAGCACATGGTCTATCAGATCGGCGCCTTGCAGGCGATCGCGGCCAATGCCGGCCACCGCGTGACCCATGTCAGCTTCCATGCCGCGATGGGCAATATGGTGAATGCGGATCCCGACATGGCCGACGTCGTCGCCCGCGCCATTGCGACCATCAATCGCGATTTCATTGTTTTCTCGCAGCCCGACGCCGAGATCGTGCGCGCCGCGCGCAAGGTCGGCCTGCGCGTCCTGACGCTGTTCCTGGCCGATCGTGCCTATGACGAGAACGCCCATCTGGTGTCCCGTAAGCTTCCGAACTCCGTCATTACCTCTTCGGAGGCCGTGGCCGAGCGGGTCAAGCGCTTTCTGGACAGCGGAACGGTGAAGACCATCGAGGGCAAATCGATCAAGGTCGAGGCACGCTCCATCCTGATCCACAGCGACACGCCTGGATCGGTCAATCTCGCCGGCACGGTGCGCCGCGTGATCGAGCAGGGCGGCGGCGAAGTCACGCCCGCAACCGTTTTGCTCAATTGATCGGGCTGCTCTCGGCCTGCGGGCGGATGCGCACAATCGGTGTGCCGTAGCCGACGGTGGCGCCGGTCTCCGCGATCACGGCATCGACGGTGCCGGCAGCCGGCGCAACGATGGGTGCATACAATAATCCAATCTGGACCAGGCCGACGATCGCGCCGGCCTCGACGCGCTGGCCGGGCGCGACGAACGGCTGGTCCCGCCAGGGATGAGCCGCAAGGAAATGTCCTGCAACATCGGCTTTCGCAACGACGGCGTGATCTCTGGGAGGGGCGGTCGCGGCGGCAAGCGTTGCAGATGCAGCCATTCGGGCGCCCCTGTCCACGACGAGCTTCAGGGACAGTCCCGGCTCCTCGATCTCGATCGCGTCGACGCCGGACCTTTCGAGGATCTGCGCCAGACGCGTGATATCGGTCATCTCTATCGGCATGTTCGGATCTCCTCGACAAGACGCACGTTGGTCCTTAGCCGATCGAGATAGGCCGACATCTCGTCCTCGGCTGCAAGCGCATCGGCGTAGGCGGTTTGCTCGAACCGCAGCTTTCCGCCGAGCCGCGCCTGCCCGACGCGCCACAGGTCGGCCCGGATCACGGTCGCGATCTTCGGATAGCCGCCGGACGTCTGCGCGTCGCGCATCTGGATGATGGGCTGTCCATTCGGCGGGATCTGGATGACGCCGGGGACGATGCCGTGCGAGCGCTTCTCGATCGGCGCCTTCGGCTTCACGGCGGGGCCTTGCAGGCGGTAGCCATAGCGGTTGCTTTGCGGCGTGATCTTCCACCTGCTGGACCAGAACAGCGCCTGCGTGGCGGCATCGAACCCGTCATATTCGCCGGCGATTACGACCCTCACGATGGTCTCGTCCGCGGTAGCGTTCGACCGCGCCAGGGTGATCTCGGCCGGTTCGACTCCGAGTTCGCCGATGGTCGCGGTAGACGCGGCGCAGGGCAGGATGTCGCCGGGCTGGAGCGGCCGTCCGTGCAAGCCGCCGAATTCGCCGCGAAACTGCGTGCTGCGCGAGCCCAGCACCATGGGCACGTCGATGCCGCCGCCGACGGTCAGATAGCTTCGTGCGCCGTGGGACATCGCCCTGATGTTCAAGATATCTCCCGCGCGGGCGTGCAACCGCCACCATGGCGGGATTGCGCGTCCTGCGATCTCGGCCTCGATACCGGCGCCGGTGAGCGCAAAGGCCATGTCGCGACCGAACCGGAGGCGGAACGGCATCATCGGGATTTCGACGCCGGCGGCGTTCTCGTTGTTGCCGAGAACGATGTTGCCGGCGCGCAGGGCGACGTCGTCCATCGCACCCGACGTGCCGACCCCGGAGCGATACTGGTCGAAGCGGCCGAGATCCTGGACGCTGGCGGGACCTGTGACTGACAGGATCTCGATCACCGGATCACCCGTTCGATCTCGAAACGGATCGTATCGCCCGGCGCGAGCGCGGCCGGCGTGGGCCAGGACGGGTCGAAGAACGTCCAGCTCGTATGTCCGATGGCGTGCCAGCCGCTGGGGCCGGGCGAGGCGGAGACGCCGGTCTGCGATCCGCCGATCGACACTGAGCCGCCCGCGGAGCGCTGCAACGGCGTCTGGCGCCGCGGCATGGTGATGCGCGGGTCCATGCCGCCGAGGTAGCAGTAGCCGGGATGGCTCCCGAGCGCGAACACGGTGTAGAGCGGCGCGGCGTGGATCGACACCACGTCGTCGACGGACAGGCCGCAATGATCGGCGACCGACTGAAGCGACGATCCAATCTCGCCGCCGTAGGTGACGGGCAGCCTGATTTCGCGGCCACCGATCGCAAGGCTTTCCGCCTCGTCCCAGCCGTCGTTGAGGGCGGCGACCAGGGTGTCCAGCTCGCGGGGAGGCGTCTCGAAGGTCAGCATCAAATTGGTGATGCCGGGGATGGCCTCGCGAATATCAGGCCATTTCGATGCGGTGGCCGCCAACGCCCAGATGCGCCGCTGATGCGGCAGGTCGAACGCGCCTGGCGCCTCGAACAGGAGGGCTGATGTCCCGAGCAGGCTGATCCGCGGCCGGTCCGGCGCCGTCATTGCGCGGCCACCCCCGCATTCATCCAGTGTTCGAGATGATGGATGTCGTAGCCGCCGCGGCAGAACGTCGGATCTGCCAGGATCGCCTGATGCAGCGGCACATTGGTTCGGACGCCTTCGGCACGCAATTCGGACAAGGCAACGCGTGCGCGGGCCAGAGCCTCGTCGCGGGTGCCGCCATAGGCGATGAGCTTGCCGATCAGTGAGTCATAGTGACGGGGAATGTTCGCGCCGGCAGTGATATGCGAATCGACGCGGATGCCGATACCACCCGGCAGGTCCCAGCGCGTCACGGTGCCGGGAGAGGGCGCGAAGCTGGTGGGGTCTTCGGCGTTGATGCGGAACTCGACCGCATGGCCGACACGCGCAATGTCGCCTTGCGCGATCCCCAGCGCATCGCCCCGGGCGATGCAAATCTGTTCCTTGACGATGTCGATCCCCGTCGTCATCTCGGTGACGGGATGCTCCACCTGGACGCGCGTGTTCATCTCGATGAAGAAGAATTGCCCGTCCTCGTAGAGGAATTCGAAGGTGCCGGCGCCGCGATAGCCGATCCGCCGGCAGGCTTCGACGCAGCTTGCGCCCACCCGCTCGATCAGCGCGCGGTCGATGCCGGGCGCGGGAGCTTCCTCGACGACCTTCTGGTTCCTGCGCTGGAGCGAGCAGTCGCGGTCGCCGAGCCAGAGATGATTGTCGTGCTGATCGCACAGCACCTGAATCTCGATATGGCGGGGCTTTTCGAGGAATTTCTCGATGTAGACCGCAGCGTTCCTGAAGGCCTTGCTCGCTTCCGCGCGGGTCAGCGCAAGCGCCTCGTCCAGTGCGCCTTCGTTGCGCACGATCCGCATGCCGCGCCCGCCGCCGCCACCGGCGGCCTTGATGATAACAGGATATCCGATGTCTCGCGCGATCGTGCGCACTTCCGCCGGATCATCCGGCAGGGCGCTGTCCGGCCCGGGCACGCAGGGCACGCCTGCCATCCGCATCGCGCGTTTGGCCGCGACCTTGTCGCCCATGGTCCGGATACACTCCGCGGGAGGGCCGATGAAGGTGAGACCGGCGCCTGCGACCCGTTCGGCGAACTCTGCACTCTCCGAGAGAAACCCGTAACCCGGGTGGATCGCCTGGGCGCCGCTGACCTCGGCCGCGAGCAGGATCGCCGCCACGTTGAGATAGGTGCTGCTCGCCGGCGCCGGCCCGATGCAGAGCGCCTGATCGGCAAGCGCGACATAGCGCGCCTCGTTATCCGCCTCCGAGTGAATGACGACCGTCTTGAGACCCATGGCCCGACAGGCGCGCTGGATGCGAAGCGCGATCTCGCCGCGGTTGGCGATCAGGACCTTGTCGAACATCAGGATGATCCCGCAGGACCGATCCGGAACAGGGCTTGCCCCGCTTCGATCTCGTCACCGTTCTCCGCGAGGACTGCAAGCACGACACCCGGCACCTCGGCGGCGATATCGATGAAGGTCTTCATCGCCTCGATGATGCATATCTTCTGCCCGGCCTCGATCCTCGCGCCGACCTCGACCAGCGGCGGCTCGTCCGGCGCCGCAGACCGGTAGAAAACGCCATGCATCGGCGCGGGCACGACAACGTCCGCGGTGGCCGAGGCGGTCGCTTCGTGAGCGGGCCTCTCCTGGCGATCGGGGGCGGGGGCCTGCGTGCTGTCCCTGCTTGAAGGCTGTGCCGGGACCGGGGGCGCTGCCGCAGACGCACGCTTGAGGATGCGAATGCGGGTTCCGTCCTGCGTGAGATCCAGCTCCGCGATGGAAGAGCGCGCAACCAGATCCACGAGTTGTTCGATCTTGGGGAGGTCCACGGTCACGCTCCGCGTTGACGGCCTGTCGGATTCGGGGCGCTCATGCGTCACTCTGCCGGCGGCCGGCTCTTCTGTGCGAAATTGAGCCCGCCGACGACTTGCTGGGTCGGCAGGACTTCGAGGAAGGCGACATTCATGCGCGCCGGCGATCCAACCGCGAATGCGATCGAATTGGCGATGTCCTCGGGCTGGAGTGAATCATAGTCGTCGAAGAAGCGGCGCTTGGCTTCGGCCAGATCACCCAGCAGCCGTCCGAACACCTCCGTCTCGACCCGGGCCGGCGATATCTCGGTGACGCGAACCCTGGTTCCGTAGAGGTCAACGCGCAATTGCTGCGACAACGAATGAATGCCCGCTTTGGTGGCATGATACACGGTGTTTCCGCCGCCAAACGCGTAGTGGCCGGCGATGGAGGAGATGTTGACGACATGGCCAAGGTCGCGGCGCGCCATGCCCGGCACGATCAGCCGCGTCAGATGCAGCACCGCGCGCAGATTGACGTCGATGAGCGCATCGACATCCTCCGGCGTCGTGTCCAGGATATTGCCGCGCCGGGACTGGCCGGCATTGTTGACCAGGACGTCGAACTCGGCCGACTTCGCCAGGGCCGCGAGCGCGTCGAGGTCGCTGATATCCACAGCGCAGGCGTGGCATCCGGTCTCCGCGGATAAAGCGCTCAGGCGAGCGGCGTCGCGTGCCACGGCGTAAACTTGGAGCCCTTCCGCGCTCAGGCGGCGAACCGTCGCAGCCCCGATCCCCGAGGACGCGCCCGTCACCAGCGCCGTTCGATAGTCCGAAAATCCCATCCAAAGGGCTCCTCTGCTACCGTCCGACCTCCAAGGGCGTCGGCTGCGATGCGAGCGGCGGACGTGTTCATAGCTACCTATAGGCCCTCCGGGTTCCAGATGGTAAGAACGTTTCCTTCTGATCCCATAGCTTCAGCCTATCGCTGTTGGATTGCTCTCTGCCTGGATATCCGGAGGCTCCGTATTGGACACCAAACGTTTGGAGGCTTTCATCAAGGTCGTGGATCTCGGCAGCATGACGAGCGCGGCGAAGGTGCTGAATGTCGCGCAGCCGGCCCTGAGCCAGCACATTGCGAGCCTGGAGGCTGATTTCAAATGCAAGCTGCTCGACCGCAGCGCCCGCGGGGTCAAGCCCACCGAGGCCGGACGAATCCTCTATCGCTATGCCAAGTCGATCCAGCGGCAGATCGAGGAGGCCAGGCGCACCATTCTGGACAACAAGCCGGAGTTGACCGGCAACGTCACGATCGGCCTGGCCCCACTCAGCTCAGCGGCATTGCTCGCGACGCCGCTGCTGATGCAGGTCCGTGAACGCTTTCCCGGCATCGTGCCGCACATTTACGACAGCTCCGGGATCATGCTCAGCGAAATGATGCTGAAGGGGAGCATGGATATGGCTGTCCTCTACGGCGAGCGCCCGGTGACCGGTCTCGATTACAAGCCGCTGATGCGCGAATACTTTTACCTTGTCGCACCCCGCAGCATGTATCCGGAGCAGATGCCTCCGGAGGAAGTTTCGGCGGCGGAGGTCGCGCAATTCGACCTGCTTCTCCCATATCGGGAATCCTTCCTGCGACAGACGGTCGAGCGGGTCTGCGCGGAGGTGGGGCTCCGCCCGCGCATCGTCGCCGAGATCCATTCCCAATCGACCCTCTCTTCGGCGATTGCAGCCGGAGTGGGGGCGGCCGTGCTGCCCATGTCGATCGCAAAGGAGTTGCCGAACCTCGACGAGCTCTGCATTCGGCGGATCGATGCGCCGTCGGCCTCGCAGCAGATGTCGCTATGCATTTCCGATAACGCTGCCTTGTCCGACGCCGCATTCGCTGTTTACAAGATATTGCTCGAGATCATCGTCAAGACCTGGGGGCAGTTCGATTGTCCCCCCGGTTCGGCCGCCATCGCTGCGTCGCCGCTGAATGTCCCGAAGGACGAGCCATAACGAAACACGATGTGGCAATCCTAAAATCTGAAATTCTCCGATGTGAGACGGTCGACTATCTCAGGTGAAGCGCAGATTGCGGACCCTTGGAGGGACCATGGTTCACGTTGTCAGAACATTCGATCGGCCTGGTGCAGACCTCGTCGAGCGCATCAAGCAGTTTCCTCCATCCACTCTTCACGAGGCTCAGGGGCGATCGGGTGCGCTGACCTCCCGCATCAAGCCGATCTATTCCGGGATGCGCGCCTGCGGGCCGGCGCTGACGGTGAGTTGCCATCCGGCCGACAACATGATGTTGATCACGGCGATTTCGCTGGCCAAGCCGGGCGACGTGCTCGTGGTGAGCGCGGGCGATCATCCCGAGCAGGGCGGCTTCGGCGAGGTGCTGGCGACGGCCTGCGTTGCCAAGGGCATCGTCGGCCTGGTCACCGATGCCGGCGTTCGCGACGGTCTGGCGGTGCGCGACACCGGCTTCAACGTCTTCTCCTACGGCCTGTGCATGAAGGGCACCGTCAAGGAGACCCTCGGCTACATCAATCAGCCGATCGTCATCGGCGGAATTGCCGTCCGCCCCGGCGATATCGTGAGTGCCGACGACGATGGAGTCGTCATCGTGCCGAAGGAGAACATCGCCGACGTCTGCGTCAAGTCGGCGGCGCGCGAGGAGAAGGAAGCCGGCGTGATGAAGGCGCTCAAGGCCGGCGGCGACATCCTCGAACTCTCCGGCATCGGCAAGGTGCTGGAGTCCAAGGGCTGCACCTTCGCCTGAGCGGTCGCGCGCCGCAAGCGGGCAATGACGGGAGATCAGGTGTCAGCCATTCTCGGCTCGGGGGAGCATCGCTACCGCGTCGTCGACAACTGGGCGAAGCTGCCGGATGGTTTGCAGCTCACCGATGTTGCCTCCGTCGCGGTCGACAGCCGCGACCGCATCTACGTCTTCAACCGCGGCGCCCATCCGATGGTGGTGCTCGACCGCGACGGCAATTTTCTGCGCAGCTGGGGCGAGGGCCTGTTCTCGCGCGCGCACGGCCTTTCCATCGACGCCGACGACAATCTCTACTGTACCGACGACGGCGACCACACCGTGCGCAAATGCACCACCGACGGCAAGGTACTGCTGACGATCGGCATCCCCGAGAAGCCCGCGCCGTTCATGAGCGGCGATCCCTTCCACCGCTGCACCCACACCGCGCTGTCGCCGAAAGGCGAGATCTACGTCTCCGACGGTTATGGCAATGCGCGCGTGCACAAGTTCACGCCCGACGGCAAGCTGATCACGAGCTGGGGCGAGCCCGGCACCGACCCCGGCCAGTTCAACATCGTGCACAACATCGCGACTGACGCCGACGGCTATGTCTATGTCGCCGACCGCGAGAACCACCGCGTGCAGGTGTTCGACGGCAACGGCAGATACGAGACGCAGTGGAACAACCTGCACCGGCCCTGCGCGCTCTGCTGTTGCGGCGGGGCTAAGAACCCGACCTTCGTGATCGGCGAACTCGGCCCCGCCATGGCTGTCAACCGCAAGGTGCCCAATCTTGGCCCGCGGCTGTCGATCGTTGACGCGACGGGCAAGCGCATCGCGCGGCTCGGCGGCGAGGATGGCCCGGGACTAGCGAGCGGCAAATTCCTCGCGCCGCATGGCGTCGCCCTGGATTCGCGGGGCGACATGTATATCGGCGAGGTCGGCGTCACCGACTGGAAGACGAACTTCCCGGACGAGGACATGCCGGCCGTGGTCCGCACAACACGTTGCTTGCAGAAGCTGGAGCGCGTGAAGGACGTTCCCTGCTAGTGGCGAACCTCGAGGGACGGCCGAGTGATGCTCAACGGTGCGCCAATAGACCCGCGGTAAACACTCGTGGAATGACCGTACGACGGATCCCCCTTTGTCGCCGGATCAGCCCTAGGTGCGATGGGCAGGTGATTGATTGTTCTCAACCCGTGGCTGACTCTTAATCAGCGGGTCCAATGTTCGAGCCCTGGTGCGCCCACCAAGCTTTTCAATAGCTTGGATCCCACTCGCGACTGCCATTCCGACAAGCGGACAGCAGCTATTTCGACGAACCAGCTGCTCTCGTTGGCTCCTCGCTACGCTTCCTGGTGCCGGAGATCCTCTCGCTTTCGGGCGCCTGTACAGGGCTGGCCTAGCGCGCCGAATTTAACATCGGCGCTAATCAATAGGGGACTCTTCCGAGTATTCAAATTACATCCGCCCGGATACCCCGTATTATTCCGGTAGGCCTCTCGGCTCTCTGCCTTGGTTTACGGTTAATTCGATGATGGAGTCGGCTATCACTCTTATATTGCAAGGTTTTTACCTTCCGCTTGTGGAGCCCGCACGGTTTGTCGGATCGAAATTAAACATCCGGAACGGGTTAATTTGAAAACAATTATATATTAAATATTGACTAGGGTTGATATTTAATAAAGAGTTTATGAGGTGGCAGGTCGGTCGTCGTCCGCAGCCGCTGAAAGTTGCCAAGGTGTCTTGCAAATTCATCTTGAAAGAAGGGGTTTCTCCTATGTTGAAGTATTATATCGAGAGCAAGGAAGCGTTTAAGCGTTTGCGCGCCGACCAGGATGGCGTGGTGTCGTTCGAGTACATCATCGTCGCGGTTTGTATCGTTGGCGCAGTGGGTGCTGTGTTCGGTGGTGGCGCTGGTGGTCAGATCGGAGCGGCGCTGACGACCGGGATCACCGCTATCACTACCGCTTTCGCGACCGCCATCGCTGGTTGATACGACCATCTGACGCCAGAGGGGGGGCATCGGAATGTGTCCCCCTCTCGAATGATCTCTCTCTATTTTTAGTGTGCCTTCCACCTCTTTGAGGCATGCATTTTCATGAGCTGGGTTTCTTACATAATTTCAATATTGGAAATCCTGTTGTTGCTGTACGTCGCAACGCTCGATGTCGCGACCCGCTTGATCCGAAATGACGTCTGTCTGGTGCTGGCGCTCCTCGGGATCGCTGGTCAATTTGCAGGCCCGATGCAGCTTGTCGAATCTCTGATTGTCACGACGATCCTGTTCTTGCTGCTGTTCACGATTTACCAGCGCGGATGGATTGGCGGCGGCGACGTCAAGTTGCTGGTTGCTTTGTCGATTGGTCTGTCGCCGACAGGCGTGATTCAATTGTTGACGGTAACGTCGTTGGCCGGCGGCGTTCTTGCCCTGGTGCATCTGATGATGCGCGTCCTGCCGTATCCGAAGCTGGCGCCAGTCGGCTCGTCGCTCGCACGCCGCGTCTACGCGATCGAGCGGTGGCGCCACGTGCGACACGCTCCCCTACCTTACGGCGTGGCCATAGCGTGCGGTGGCATCTGGGCCATCTTGAGCAAAGGATTTTGACATGTCATCCGCGTTGCGTCTCTCAATCATCCTGGTGCTGTTGCTCGCAACCACTGCGCTCGGGCTGATCGCCTACAACATGAACCTCCCTAAACAGGCCCCGGTAGAGGTCGCTGCGGAGAAGGCGCCTCCGGTGCCGCCTACTGTCGGGTATTTTGTTGCGGCACGTCCGCTATCGAAAGGTACCTTGGCCCGGGAAGAAGATTTTGCAGTACGCTCGGTACCGCCTGAACGTCTTCCAGCAGGGGCGATCCTTGAAACGCCCGACTCGAAGATCGGACTTCCCGGCTCTCTGGTCCGCAAGTTCGTCGAGGCTGGCAGTCCGATCACCTTGCAGGACGTATTGCGACCGCGAGATCGGGGTTTCCTGGCCAGCGTCCTGGCACCGGATAGCCGTGCAATCAGCATCAAAGTGGACGAAGAGTCTGGCGTCGCGGGGCTGATCAGGCCGGGCGATCACGTTGATGTCTTATTGACCCAGGTGTTCGAGAAGGCGGATCCCGCGCGTCGGGCCCTAAGCGAAACAGTTCTGGGAAATGTTCGAGTCATTGCGATTGACCAGGAGATTGTGCAAGGCGGGCGAACCATAAGCTCGGTGGCCGGCAAGCAAGCGCAAACCGTGTCGTTGGAGCTTGCGCCAGACCAGGTCAAGAAGATCACGGTCGCAAAGCAGATGGGAACGCTCTCCCTGGCCGTACGGGCAGCAGTCGATCAGTGGGATACGGCAGACGCTGGCGCCATGTCCAGCTGCGACGTATCGCCGGAAATTGCTCGCCAGAATGCAATTGCCGGCCGGACTGCAGCGGTCGTCGTTCATGCCGGCGGCCAGGTCAAGCAATACTCGGTCAAGAAACAAGACATGGGTGATGGGGACACCATGGTCAACTGCGATGGGTCGGAAGTTTCCCGCCGGGGTGCGACGATGGTGGTTCAGGCAGGTAAGGTGCTGGAGAAACGTTGATGAGCGTTAACATTGCAGTCGTCAATTCGCCTGAAGAAGCGACATCTGTCGTAGCGCGCAATCGGATCGTCTGTTTTGTAGATGACGAGCTCAGTGCTGCCGCTCTGCGCAAGGGCCTCGAGGGCAGCAACATATCGATCAAGCGTGGCACGATCCGTCATGCCATACGGATGCTCGAAACCGACACCGACTTACTCGCGTTGGTGACAGACATCAGCGGTATCGATGATCCCTTCACCGAACTGGAAAGGCTGGCCGGCGTTTGCCCACCCGATGTCCGGGTGGCTCTGATCGGTGAGAGCAGGGAGATCACCTTCTATCGCGCGCTTATGGAGCTCGGCTTGACCGAGTACCTGCCGAGGCCGATCACGCGGGACATGGTGCTGGACCAGTTGCGCCCGAAGCTGCTTGGCGAGCTGGCACCGGGTCCGACCGACCGTGGCGGGCATGTGATCTCGATCTGTGGTGCGCAGGGCGGCGCCGGCGCGACCAGTATCGCCATCAATCTCGCGCTGCAGCTGGCCGAAACCACCAAGGCCAAGGTCGCGCTGCTCGACCTTCATCTGCAAGGGGGCGAAACAGCTGTCATGTTGGGTGTTCAGCCTGGACCAGGGCTGCGCATCGCTTTGGAGAACCCGATGCGGGCGGACACGTTGTTCCTTGAGCGCGCGGCAATCGAGGTCAACGAGCGGGTTTGCCTGATTTCTGCCGATGAGGAGCTGGATGCGCAGCTCGACATCACCGAAGCGGGCGTGAGGCACGTGCTGGGTCTATTGCGTCAGCGGTTCAACTACATCGTTGTCGATGTACCGGTACCGTTTCCGCCATCCATCCATCCAGTGATCACTCTTTCTCGTCACGTGCTGGTGCTGCTGGAAGCCGAGGTAACCGGACTTCGCAATGCCCATGCACTGCGCACTGCCGTCACCAACATCGCCGGCAAGGATCGGGTCTTTACCTTGCTCAACCGTGCCAACCGTGCCGGGGGTCTTCCCAGGGCTGCGATTGTCAAGGCTTTGGGCGCAGAACCAGACATGGTGGTACCCGATCTCGGCAAGGGGATGACCCAGGCGGTCAATCTCGGGATTCCAGCGCTGAAGCACGTATCAGGACTGCGACGTCACCTCGCACCGATCGTACGGGAGATCACGGGGCTCGGCGCCGAGCGGAAGGGAAGGCTGAGGAGGCTGCTCGGATTATGAAGACCTTTGGTCGGCGCGACGACGATACGCCAGCTAATTTGCCGGCAATGACGCCATTGCCTGCGTCGACGCCGAGCTTGCCTGCATCTGCGCCCAGGCACGAACCTTCGCCTCACCGGCCCCTGATGCCAGCCTCGCTCCGCGAGCGAGTCATCGAGCAGATTGAGCCGTCAGTTGCCGCGACTGTTTCGCGCGACGTCCTTCGGCGGCAGATCGAGGAAATCATCCATGGAATCGCCAACGAGGAACGGCTCGAACTGTCAGGTCGCGAGCAGCTTCAGCTGGCGGACGAGATTGCGGACGACATGACCGGCTACGGCCCGCTGCGTCCGCTTCTGCTCGATCAATCGATCAACGATATCATGGTGAACGGTCCGAGTAATATCTACGTGGAGCGAAACGGCAGGCTGGAACGAATTGCGGTCCGATTCCGCGACAATGATCATATCGCCTCCGTCGCTCAGAAGATTGCCGCGCAGGTTGGTCGGCGCGTCGACGAATCCAGTCCGATGGTGGATTGTCGCCTGCTGGATGGCAGCCGCGTCAACATCATCCTCCCGCCGCTAGCGATTCATAGTCCGTGCATCTCCATCCGAAAATTTCCAAGCCGCCGTTTGGATATCGCCGGATTGATCGAGAACGGCTCAATGACCGCGGCCATCGGACAATTGCTGGAGATCGCCGCCCGGTGTCGGCTCAATGTTCTGGTCTCCGGCGGTACCGGATCCGGCAAGACGACGCTCTTGAATGCGATGAGTCAGTTCATCGATCAAAGCGAACGCATTGTCACGATCGAGGATGCGGCAGAGTTGCAGCTTCAGCAGCCGCACGTGATCAGCCTGGAGACCCGGCCGCCCAGTCTCGAAGGCACAGGGCAGGTGACACAACGCGATCTGCTGGTGAATGCCCTGCGCATGCGTCCTGACCGGATCGTCGTGGGCGAGGTACGCAGCGCAGAAGCATTCGACATGCTGCAGGCGATGAACACCGGCCATGATGGTTCGATCTCCACGGTCCACGCGAATAGTACCCGGGATGCCCTGACTCGCATCGAAAACATGGTGCAGATGGGGCAGGTCAATCTACCGTCGCGCGCCATTCGAGCTCAGATCGTCGCTGCGCTGGATCTCATCGTGCAGGTCGAACGCATGCGGGACGGACAGCGCCGTATCGTTCAGATCAGCGAGGTTGTGGGCCTGGAGGGAGAGGTGATCACCACCAATGACATCGCCGCCTTTGAGTACCAGGATGAGGATGTGCATGGGCGGATAACGGGCACCTACAGGTCCAACCTTGCAGCCCCGAAATTCAAAAGCCGTCTTGTCTATTACGGGCTGGATGGAGCTTGGGCCGAGGCCATGAGGCAAGTATGATGCCGGAGTCCGTGATCATCACTGTTCTGGCGCTCGCGATGTGTGCGGCAGCCGTTTCGTTGTGGCTCGACGCTCGGGAAAGACGCATCGATCGCCAGCTGGCGGTTGCTCTACCAGCCTCGCACCCCGCTAACCTGCCGTCCATTCGCCGCTCGGAGACCGGGTCCCGGTCTCTGTTTCTCCATCGCCTGGCCAATTACAATTCCGAGATACCTTACACCTGGCATCCGGCCTATGTGCTGCTTGCCAGTGCCTTCGCAGCAGCAGCGATCCTCTACGCGAATCGCCTGCTCGGATATTCCGTTCTCTACGGGTGTATTGCCGCAGCAATCGCAGCCACCATCGTGATGCGAGGGCTGTTTGGATGGCAGCAACGTCGCGTCGCCCTTCAGCTTTTTCGACAGCTGCCGGATGCGATCCAGCTGGTGACGAGTACGGTTCGAACGGGTCTTCCTGTGCATGAAGCGTTTCGCGCCCTCGCGCGGGACATGCCGCAACCAACGGCTGGGCAGTTTGCCATCGTGTGCAGCGAAGTGAATCTGGGGAGACCTGCAGAGGAAGCTGTCGAAGCTGTGTATCGGCGAACGCAAGTGTCAGAGTATGCGATGTTTGCGGTGACGCTTGCAGTCCAGTTGAAGTCAGGTGGCAGCTTGGCCGAAACCTTACAGAACCTGGGAGACACTGTGAGGCAGCGTGTTGCGCTAGCTGCTCGCGCCAAGGCGCTGGCAGGAGAGGTGATCTTTTCCTCACGAGCGCTAACAATCTCCCCCTTGGTTGGAGGTGGGGTCCTATACGCGTCCAATCCGCAAACAGTTGATCTGTTGTTCACTGATCCGGTTGGAAACAAGCTGCTGGCTTACGCAGTAGTCTCAGTGCTTGTCGGAGCCTTGGTGATAAGTTGGATGGTCAGACGGGAAACATCACTATGACTTTTGGCCTCAGTCTGGTGGCTCTCGCATTGGCAGCTGGGACTGCGACCTGCCTGTTGATCATTCGCGAAATACACATTCGTACATTGGACGCGCGGGTGGCAAACGCCGTGATGGGCGTTGCTGGCGGGTCAGCACCCTTCCAGGACGTGACCAGTTGGTTTTCATGGCTCGGCATGCGGTATCGCCGCTTCTACGCTGAGGAAAATCTGGATCAACTACGAACGATCCTTCAATCGTCAGGTTTCAATCATCGTCGAGCGCTGCCGACCTGGATCGGTGTCAAGGCCGTCAGCATGTTCCTATGCCCAATCATCGCCGGGGGCGTCGCTTGGCTTTTCGGGAAAGTACTGACGGATGTGCTGGTCTTCACCCTCCTTGGCGTGATGATCGGAATTTTGGGGCCGCGATTGATACTGGCGGTGATGAAGCGGCGGTTTGATGCTGCCATCCGGCTGGGCACGCCGGATATGATCGACTTGCTGGTCGTGTGCAGCGAAGCGGGAATGGGCCTGGAGAGCGGGCTTGCACGTGTCGCGCAAGAAATGAGCGAGACCAATCCTTCTATCGCCCGGGTCTTGCACTGTCTTCTTGACGATCTCCGGATACTGCCAAATCGCAGCGACGCATTCGAAAAATTGGGAGCTACATCAGATGGGCTTCGCCGGTTCGGCACCATGGTCGCGCAAAGCCTGCAATACGGAACGCCGGTGGGTCAGGCTCTGCGGAGTATCGCTGTCGACCTCCGGCGAGAACGTATTACCAAGCTTGAAGAAAGAGCGCACAAGTTAGGCGCCAAGCTGACCATTCCGATGGTGTTGTTCCTGCTTCCAGCCATGTTCGTCATTTTGGGTGGAAGTCCCATTCTGCACCTCGTGCGTTCGTTTGCCAGCTTCGGTAAGTAGCCATGAGCACGGTTGCCCTGTCGAAAGCCTCCTCTTACGATCGGATGATGCAGCTGTTCGGCGGCATGTGGTTCATGCTGCTGGCACTTGGCGTCGCCATCAAGATTGGATCATCGGCTAATGATCCCTGGCCGTCGCTCTTGTCGAGTTTTTGCCTTGCTGTCTTCTACGTGCTCCTGGCGCTGTTGATCATCACGCGGTCCCCGGCAAAGGCGCAAGCGGAAGGTCTCCTCCCGAGAATAGCGGCGTTCGTCGGCACCTATATGCCGTGGACGATCGCCTTCTTCGGCAAAACCGACCAGGCGCTACCAAACCTGGCATCCACCGCTTGCGTGTTGATCGGCATGGTCATGATGCTGGTCACCATCCGACACCTCGGCAGGTCATTCAGTCTGGTGCCACAGGCGCGCAATGTGGTGCAGACGGGTCCGTACCGGTGGATCAAGCACCCACTCTACCTCGCGGAAGAAATCGCGGTGTTGGGCGTCGTGCTGAGAAACCCGACGCCGCTGACAGCGGTCTTGCTCGTCCTGCATATCGGCGTCCAAGTGTGCCGAATTCTTTACGAGGAAGACCTGCTTCGGCGCAATTGCCCTGAGTATTCCAGCTACGAAGAATCGCGTTGGAGAGTGATCCCTTACGTTTGGTGAGCGACTATGCGTGGCCGAATTGTCATGGACATGGTTCAAATCGCTACTGCGCGGACTCGGCGATCGGAAGTGGTAAGTATCGGTCGAGGTAGGCGCGCGCGTGCCGGGAATTCTTTCATCGCGGATCAGCGCGGCGCCGTCGCGTTCGAGACGATGATCGTTTACATTTTTTTGGTATCGTTCCTGCTTGTGCCGCTCGCCGACGTCGCCGCCGCGGGCTTCCAGTTTATCTCCGCGTGGAGCGCGTTGCGCTCCTTCGGGCAGTATGTGCAATACTATAATCCACTCGGCCCTGACGGCACGGTGACCTGGAGGCCAGGCCTACAGACGACAGTCGCCGGTCATACGATCGGCAACCTGCAGGTCAAATGCGGAGACGCAGGCGCTACCTGCTCGCCGGGCAATATTGCTTCTCCCAAGTACATTACGTTTTCGACAACCATCACTTTAACACCGATTGGGGCGCGCGCGCCTTTTTGGAGGTCGGTGCTGTGTCCCACCACTTGTACGTACACGCTGCGTTACTCAGAACGCTTCCAGTAGGGTGTTTCCATGCGTGATCTGCTCCGTTCCCAACGAGGCGCTGCCGCATTAGCAACAGCCATCGCCCTCGTGCCGCTGATCGGAGTGGTCGCACTCGGGGCCGAAGCCGGATCGTGGTACGTCACCCACAAGAACGCGCAAAACGCCGCCGACTCGGCGGCCTATTCGGGTGCCTTGCGGCTTTCATGCACGATCGCTGGCGCGACGTGTGACACGCAATCGGTGGATTATCGCGGCAAGGAATTCGCGGCACAGAACGGGTTTTGCAACTCAAATCCGCGGGATAGCACGGCTTATCCCGACACCACGTGTCCGTCCAGCCTTCCGACCAGAGTCTCGCGGGCCGTGCAGATCGACATCGGGGACTACAATGCGGGCACCTTCACAACGCCACCTGCAGGCAGCGGCAATGCCGTTCGTGCCAGGGTCAGCCAGCAACAACCGGCCTACTTGTCGGCAGTGCTGGGTTTTTTGACCATCAACATCCCAACCCAAGCCATTGCGCTGGTCCAGCAGCCCAACAAGGTGTGCGCCTTGGCGCTTGGACCTGACTCAGGCGCACTCAAGCTTGCTGGTAGCCTCAGCAACAACGGAACTGGCTGCGCGCTGATGTCGGACACCAGTGTTCAACTTGCCAGTTCTCCATCTTTCACGGGTACGGGATGGGCAGTTTATGGTGCAACTGGCTGTTCTCCAACCGGTACCTGCTCTAGTCTCACCGTGCCGCATAACTATTTCATGCCGTACGCGAACAATCCGCTCAGCAAGCTGGACACAAAATCGTTCAACAGCAGGACTGGCAATACAAACCCATCATGTCCTGTTCAGGCGGATGGGTGGAGGCATTGCACGCCGAATAGCTCGGGGAGCGGCGCTTACAGTGGTTTAACGGTGCAGAACGGCGACAAGTACGTTTTGGACCCGGGAACGTATTTCTTCTACAAAGCGACGATAAAGGTCACCGGCGGGCAGTTGAAAGGCACAGGCGTAACCCTCGTGTTGCTCGGAGACTCGCAGCTTACCATCAACGGGGGAACAGTTGATCTCTCCGCACCTGCCACGAACAGTTTCTCTTCTGATCTCAATGGCGTCCTGATTGATGATCAGGCTCCGAGCAAGACCAGCAACAAGGTCACCATAAACGGCAGTGGTCTGGTCAGCCTGGGCGGGGCCATGTACTTCCCCCACGTCGACGTGAACTGGAACGGAACAACTGCCAGCACGAATACGACCTGCTCGCAAGTGATCGCGAAAACGCTCGACATGAGCGGTGGCGCCTACCTGAGCACGGAGGGGTGTGATCCGGCCACCATCGTCTACACCCAAATTGTCGCTTTGGTGCAATGATGAGAAAGCTCGACAATCGCGGTGTCGCGGCGTTTGAATTCATCCTCGTGTTCGTGCCGCTTTTCACATTGATGTTCGTCATCATCGATCTCGGACGCTATGCGATCACGATGCAGTCCTTGCGGAAGCTCGCGAGCGCCGGCGCCCGAGCGGTCATGATCCAATGCTACACGCCTTACGTGGTTCAAAGCCCGCCGCAGTCGCCGGCCGGCTGCACCGGGGATCCCCTGTCCACGACGGCTAAGCAGAACGCGGCGCCGTTCCTGTATTTCGGCCATCTCACGCCGACGCTAACCGTGGGGGCCAGCGGCAACAGTTTGATCGTTACAGCGTCTCAAGCGAACTTCACCATGCTGATGCCGATATGGGGCACGGCCCTCAATGCGCCGAGCGCGTCCACCACCATTCCCTTCTAGTGGGAGTCGCCTGATTGCACCTGGATGCCGGAAAGCGGGGGGCGCCTTGCGCGGTCAGAGTTTCCGAAAATCGATAGACCTTGTCAGGTGGGTGCAAGACGCACTCCGGGGACGGTCACCTGCAGGAACGTTCCACGTCGGCAGAACTGGAGAGTTCCATGTCGGCAAATAAAGTGGTGCTTGCTGGCAACATCGGAAAGTTTTCTCTGGTGTCGCGGCGGTGCGGTAAGTGTCTCGCCTTGCAAGGCGATGGGATCAGGGATGATGATCTTGGTCCTACACACGCGGCGATGGAATCGTCTGCTGCGAGCCGAAGCCGGAGTTATGCACGCTGACGTGCATTACTGAGGTAACGGAATTGTAGTGGGGCAGCCTGTACGCTCTACGATGTGGCAGGCCAAGGAGAGTTGATAGGCGACGCGGACGTACTTTGCGGGGATGGTCGCGCGGCGAAGGGGAAGCAAGATGGGTGGCGGTCGCGTTTGGGGTTGGACGGGACGGAATCTTCTCTCGTCAAGCGTGTTAGCTCTTGGCGCCGGGCTGGCGTTGCTTCAGTCCGTTGATTGGGCGAGCGCTGCCGATCGGCGGTCAGGTGGCGGCGTCTTCGTCAGCGAAATGAACGATGTCCAGCGGGTCAAGGTCGTCGTCAACAAGTCACGCACCTTCAGAGTCGACTCGCCTTTTGCGACGATCGTCGCCGGCTCCCCTGACATCGTGGACGTGAAGTCGCTCAGCGATCACCTGATCTACGTCCAGGGCAAGCAGACCGGCACCACAAACGTCATACTATTTGACTCTTCGATGAAGCAGATCGGGATCCTCGACGTCGAGGTCGTGATCGATACCGGCAATCTGCAGCAGAACATCCGGAACAGCACGGGCGGGCAGGGTATCCGCGTGTCGGCTTCCGAGGGGCAGGTGGTGCTTAGCGGAACCGCGGCCGACGCGGTGACTGCCGAGCGCGCCATGGCGATCGCCACCAGCACGGTTGCGAAAGGGGGCGTCGTCGTCAACGCCATGAGTGTCGCGGCGCCGCAACAGGTGATGCTCGAGGTGCGCTTTCTCGAGGTGAGTCGGGAGGCCGGCCGCAACCTGGGCGTCAACCTTTATGCGGCGAATGCCAATGGCACTAACGTGGGCAATACCGGTCTTGGTTCAACTACGGCCGTCGGGCGGGCACCCATCGGCGGCGTCAATAGTATCACTAGGGCACCCACCACCGGCAACACTAGCACCCTTAGTAACAGCAGCACTTCTGTTGGCGCCAATCCTGCTGGCAGCCTTCCGATACTTGGAACATTGGGTACGCTTCTTGGCACTGCGGGCGGCGTAGCTCCGGCACCGTTCGGAAGCTTGTTGACCAGCATTATTAGGACCAGTGGCGGCGGCTCGGTAGACCTGCTGATCTCTGCATTGGAAACCAAAGGATTGGCTCGCAGGTTGGCGGAGCCAAACTTGACCGCGCTTTCCGGCGATCCCGCCCGCTTCCTGGCCGGCGGTGAGTTTCCAGTACCGATACCAACCCAGACGACGAACGGTTTTCCCACCATCACGATCGACTACAAGAAGTTCGGTGTGGAGCTCGCCTTCGTCCCCACCGTTCTCTCGCGCGGCGTGATCAACCTTCGGGTCGAGCCGTCGGTCAGCGAGCTTGATTTCGCCAATGCGGTGACGATCCAGGGGACCACCATTCCAGCGCTCACCCGCCGCGATGCGCGCACGACGGTAGAACTGCGTGACGGTCAGAGTTTTGCAGTCGCCGGCCTACTGCAGACCCGCAATCGCCAGGAGGTTTCGCAATTGCCCTGGATCGGCTCGGTGCCCGTGCTTGGAACCTTGTTCAGCAGCAAGTCGTACCAGCAGGAGGAAACCGATCTCGTGATCATCGTGACGCCGCGCCTGGTCGCGCCGGCGGCGCCCGGTCAGCAACTCGCTTCGCCGCTCGATTCACGCCTGCCGGCCAACGACGTCGATTTCTTCCTCAATGGCCAGATGGAAGTCCGCAAGCGTTACGATGACTACGTCAATTCCGGTGGTGAGGTGAAGGGCCCGTACGGGCACATCATCGCTCCCGAGGTCAGGGCGCGCGTTCCGGCACCGGCCGCCGCGGCCGAGCAGCCGGTCGTAAAGACCCTCAACTAGAGGAGCGAGAGATGGCCATAAGGAATCTGGTTCTGTTCGCGCCCATTCTGCTCGGGGGATGTTACGGCCTTGCCGGTCATGACGAGATGGACCGCTACGTCCAGCGTTCCGATACGATCACGATGAGCGCCGGCAACGCCAAAGAGGTCAACGCCGCGACCCACACAATCCATCCCTGGCCGCGATACGTCGGCGATCGCAGGATCGCATACGACGCTCGGCGCGTGGGTGCCGCGGTCACACGCTATGGCAAAACGCAACAGCCGGTGGATCAGCTTCCCGACATAGGCGATCCGACGAGGCAAATGGGCGTGCGGACGACGCCGACGCAGAACGTCAACATAGAAGGATTGGGAGCTGGTTCGACTGCCGGTGTATCGGTGCCGGTCGGCGGACCAGCAGCTGGCAGGTAAAGGGGCGAAGGGGCCTTAGCTTGAGTAATTTAGCAATGATATTTCCATGAGGCCGCTGAGTCGGGTGGGGACAGTGCTTATGCGGCGCATCATCTTAATGCTGACCTGTTGCGTGTTGGGGACAGGCCTCGCGGCGTGTGACTACACAACGCGGGAGGCCGCCATCGTGGCCCCCGTGGATCCGCCCGGCGGCGACCCCGTGCAGGAGCCGACCGACGTCAAATACTACCCTTCGGACGAACCCGTGCGGCTGGGGCTGGAGCATTTCAACCGCGGCAGTTACGGGCTCGCCCAGCGCTATTTCAAGGACGCCGTCGAGAAGTCGCCCAAGGACGTGACGGCTTGGATTGGGCTTGCTGCGAGCTATGATCGGATACGTCGTTTCGACCTGGCTGACCAGGCGTATGCGCAGGCAATCCGGCTGGGCGGCGAAACCGTTCAAGTCCTGAATGATCAGGGATATTCGTACATGCTGCGCGGCAATCTGAGTGCGGCGCGACGAAAATTTGAGAAGGCCTATACGCTCGATCCAGGCAACCCGGTTATCGCCAATAACCTCGAGCTTCTCAACGGTAGTCGCAGGTTCATCGAAAGGCCGCCGAATAATCAGCCATGAACGGCATCGAGGATGCCAGCATTCAGGTCTAGTTCGGCCCAAGCACAGCGTCAGCCCGACGGCTGTCCTTTTTGACGATGATGATCGCACCGTTGCGGATTGCAAATCTGGCTCCGATCAATTTGGGCACCTTCTCTGTGACAGGTGAAGGAAGGGGGATGGTTGGGCCAGTGATGGGGTCCCCCACGTTCATGGGCGCACTTGCCGGACCCGCAGACTGAGCTGGCTTGATGTAGTCTCGTATGAGCCGGATCTCGTCGGGCGAGAGATTCAGGGGGGCTTCTTGCGCCAGAATGTCTGCGGACTTGGCCCGCTCGGTGTTGGCTCTTTCCTCGAGCTGTCTGGCCCTCTCAGCCTGATCGATGCGCGTCGATCGTTCCTTCAGCGAAAGCACCTCACGCTGCAAGTAAGCGATCTCTGATTTCATGGACCTGAACTGCATCACCACGGCAGCGGCCCCGGCGCAGACGGCGAGCAGCATGACGCTTAGGATCGCAATGACGGCGCCGATGGTGTTTCGGCTTCGCTTTTCCATTTTCTTGTCCGGAGGATCGTATTCCAGATGCTTGCGCCAGAGCGCACCGAATCGCCGGAACTTGACAGCGATTGTCGCGAACATACTGCTTTTCGTGGAGCGGATGTCTGGCCGCACTTCAGCAGCAGATCCGAAGCCATGCAACAGGGAGGACGGAGCAAGAGATGTCGCGCGAACAACAGCCGAACTTTGATCATCCGTCGAGCTTCTATCGTCACTGATATGAGGTGAGACCTGTCTCAACTCATTCAGCGTATTCAATACCGATCGTCCGGCCTCGGTGATCCGCAAGCCATCACCATCGGGAGTCACAAGTCCCGCTTCGAGAAGGTCGATATCCTCGAGAGCTTCTTCGTCTGGCAGCGGCTCGCCTTGAAAGCGTATGACGTTCGCTTCAAGATCTCGTTCAATGTCCTCAAGGCTCGCACGTCCCAGCGGGCGCGCGACGAGTAGAGCCAGAACTGCGAGGTTGGACTTCACGGAGCTCACGGGTCCCGCGGCGGCTGCTGCGTCAGATCCATGCCGCCGAAATCAAACTCGCCTCGAGATTGCTACCGCGATTAGCGGTCAGCTGGGGACTTGAGTCAAGCGGTCCCCCGGTCCTCAGGATCCTGAGGCCGGCCCCTCCGGTCGTCGCGAATCCGATCGCGCACACACGATATCACTCCCTTTCGCACGAACTGCGGACGGCAACCCCTCCGGTCAAGGGCGTAAAGCGGCTCTCGCTCAGGACTCGCGATTGATGAGAGATCGTCGCTTTGGCTGGTGGGGAAAGGCAGTCGTGCTCCAGCGACTTGCACCTCCGACATTCTAGGAGTTCGCCCGAGAGGGCTGGGAGCCGGCCACTTCAACAAAAAGGGAAAATCCACCCCGTGCAGCAGGCTCGATCGACCGCGCGGCGCGTTCAGCAGGGCCGTTGTCACTGTAGGCGTGAACGGGCTCCCGAATGGCGAAACCCGCCACCCTGCTTCACCGTGGGGCCCGTCGCAACCTCCGGGTTAGCCCGGAGTTGACCGGTCTTGTCGGCCATCCCATGGTCGATGAGAACTTAATCCTATCGCCGGCGCGGCCGCTCGTCAGCCCGGAGCTTTGACAATCGCTTCATCGGAGAGGCGAGCGTCTGTTTGGCGACTGGATTTCCCCCCATTCCATGTATCTCGCAGACCGCCCGCTCGTCGGGAAGGAGCCTTCGATGTTTGCCGAGCTCGACAGCGGCAAGGACAGTCACGAGAGTTTGCTGAGCACCTTCAAGGTGTTCGTGCCCGACGTGAGGATCGAGCTGAATGGCCCACGCAGGGCGAATCAGTGGCGGGGCCAGTTCGCCATGGCCAATCGGCTCTCCTGGTGGCAACTGGAAACGGAGACCGAGTGGACCTGCTGGCCGGAGCGCGAGGAGGAGAGGTTTTGTCTCGTGTTCCCTGCCTCTGGCGGGTTTGGCGCGCGGATCCGAGGCAAGTCCTTGCAGGCCGATTCCAGCAGCGCCCTGGTGCTCGGCGTCAAGGACATTTCGAAGACGTGGGCGCATGCCACCGACGATCGGCATGGCCGCATGTCGTTGAAGCTCAAGGTGGCGGACGTCAGGAGGACCCTCACCAGCATCTTCGAGGACGCCACGCTGGAGAACATCGAGCTCAATCCGCTGCTGGACCTCGACAGTCCCGCGGGGCAGACCCTTTGGTCGCTGGTCCAGGCCATCGCGGCGGCGATGAAGGATGAGTCGATCAGGTCGGCGAAGGCGACCGCGCTGCTCCGCGAGGCCATACCTCGTTTGGTCTTCAAGAATTTTCCGCACCGCTTCATAGAGCGCCTCGCCCGTCACGGAGCGGACGCCTCGCCGCGCCAGATCAGGGCCGCCGTCGATTTCATGCGTGCGCATATGCATGAGCCGCTCACGCTCGCGGAGATCGCGGAAGCGGTCGGAATCAGCGAGCGTTCGCTGCAGCACGGCTTCAGGACGTTTCGGGGAACGACGCCGGTGGCGCATTTGCGCGATCTGCGCCTCCAGCAGGCGCATGCCGAGCTATCGCTGGCCGAGAACACGCTGCCGGTGAGCGAGGTGGCGCTGAAATGGGGCTTCACGCATATGGGGCGCTTTGCGGCCAAGTATCAGGCCGCGTACGGCCAGTCACCTTCCGAGACCCGCAAGCGCGCGGGAAGCGCACATCTGAAAGTAACTGAGCGGGAAATCCAGTCTCCTTCTTCCTGAACATGTCGGCGTGCGTCTCGGATGGGCATCGCGGCCGAAACCATCGCACGCTATCCAGTTCGCGAAGGATCTGTCCGTATCCTGCAAGCAGCGCTTCGCGGGCAATGTTTGATTATCCTTTGCGGTTCTAACTCTTGGTGCGGCACCATTGTGCGATCGCGGCGATCAGCGATCTGACATGCGCGCGAGGGGGGCAATCGTGGGAACTGTCGTCAGATTTGAGAGGCAAACGGATGCGCTAGCGAAGCTGCGACAGCCGGACCTCGTGCTTGATATTCGGGCGAGGCTTGCGATCGATGCGGACCGAATCGAACAGGCGGCGTCCGCCTGCGAGATCGTCGTCGGTTGCATCGAAAGCCTGCAGCGCAGTCTTGCGACCCTCGATGGCTTGCAGCGCTCGCTTCTCGCGTGCGAAGACGGTCAGCCGATCGAATTGCACACGACGGCGGTCAAGTCGCAGCTCTCCTCGCAGCTCGAGAGCGTTGCGAGCATCTTGCGTACGCTGGGTGACGCCTCTGAGGAGGTTTCCCGGGTCGGCGCCGCCATGGAGCGTCAGGCGCTGACGTGATCCCCGCGCCGCATGCATCGTGGAACGATGGATTGATCTCGTATTGTGAAGCTAATAGATGCCAAGGGCACGCCTGACGGTTTCGGACGGAGAGACGCCAAAAGCCGCACGATATTGCGCCGCAAAACGACCCATATGCGTGAAGCCCCATTTCAGTGCGACTTCATGGATCGGAAGGCGGTTTTCGGGACGCGCCAATTCCGTATGAACGGCTTCGAGCCTGATCTGTCGCAGATACATTGCAGGCGTTGTATCGCGATATCTGCGAAACCCGAGCTGGAGGTATCTGTCGCTGATTCCGACGGCCTCCGCGATGTCGATCATCGTCAGCGAGCGATGCAGATTGGCGCGCATGTATTCGATGGCACGATGAATGTGCCTAGGCGTAACATCGGCCGGACCTCGATCCAATTTGTCGATGAAACGATGCGGCACATTCTCGAAGACCAACCGCAGGGCAGCTTCCGTGAGCAGGGCCATCGCCTTCGGCGAACGCACCAGCAATTGCTGCTCATGCATGCCCGAGACGACCGTGCGCGACAGTTGAAGGAGAGTTCGTCCCGTGTTGGTCGACAGATCGATCGTTGGGGTCAAGTCCAGCTTCGTCAATGCCGCGTGGCCGAACATCGCCTTGAGCACGCCGGCGACGAGATTGGCATCGAACCGCAGCATGACGTTCGCATAGCTTCCGTCCATCGCCTTCATCTGATGACGCCGCAACATCGATAGCGGCGCAAGAGCGATGGTCGCGGGCGTTCGCCGCGCGCTTCGCGTGCCGACAGTCATGTCGGCAGAACCGGCGGTGAGAAATGCCATCACCAGGTCGTCGTCGAGCGATTCCGACGAATAGGACCAGTCAGCGGAATATCGCGTCCTCCAGACACTGACGCCTTGTCCTGCCGAGATATCAGATCGCCAGCGAAACGCTGCATCGGAATTTGGCGGCGAGACTTTGATCGAGAACAAGTGCGCGCCGAACGAGGCGAGCAGGTTCTCAAAGCCTGCTCCGGACAGGACGGGCGCCTCTTCGAATGTCCCTTGCAATATAGGTTCCGCCATACCCCGTTTCGGCAATATAATTCCATCGCGCGGCGGGACCTTCGTTTCAACCGGCTTGCGAAGGCAAACCGGTGGGATCCTATCCAGTTTGCGCAAAAGCTGTCCGGATCGCGCAGGTTGCAGGATCCAATGTCCGGGTCATGGACCGAGCGGAGACGAGCGGTAGATCTCGCTCTGGTGTGGATGTTACGGTCTGTCGCTGCACGGGCGGGCCGACAAGGCACGCGATCGTGCCACGTGTTTCGCGAGCTCGCCGAAGAGGCGTTCGACATCCAATTTCCGAACGATCAGTCCGTATCGCGCAGACAAGCCGCCATAGTTAAGATTTGATTTGTTCTCGCCGCGTCTACTTCCCCGGCGCTTGTTCGCGCAGATGTATCCGTGTTCGCGGCTGTCTGCGCCTTGTCGGCGCGAGGACGTCGAATACTTCGTGGGGGAGCTATGACCAACGACACGACCGACCGCGACGATCGCGAGAACCGCCTTCGCTTCTTGCGCATCGACCAGAAGACCGGGGCGGCGCTACGCGAATTCTGGCCGGTGGTCGAAAAAGCTCTGCCTGTCATCCTCGAGGGGTTCTACAAACATCTTGCGGGCAACCCGGCATTGGCGAAGCTGGTCGGCAATCAGATGAAACGCCTGCAAGGCGCCCAATCCGCGCACTGGGCGCGCATGTTCGACGGTCATTTCGACGGTGCCTACGTGCAGGGTGTTCGAACGATCGGCCTGGTGCACAGCAAGATCGGGTTGGAGCCGCGCTGGTACATCGGGGGCTACGCTTTCGTGTTGTCGCACCTCACGGACCTCGCGATCGCCACCTATCGGTGGAACAGGGCCCGTTTGGGGGACGTCATCACTGCCGTGAATAGTGCCGTGATGCTCGATATGGACTTTGCGATTTCGGTCTATCAGGAGGCCCTGCTGGACGAGCGGGCCAAGCGCCAGAGGACGGTCGATGGCTTGATCGTCGACTTCGAACGGCAGGTGACCGTCGCACTGGAAGCGCTGTCGACGTCTTCGATCGCGTTGAACGACACCGCTGGTACCATGGCGCGGACCGCGGAGGCGACGACGCAGCGGGCGAGCAACGTGGCAGCAGCCTCGGAGCTGGCTTCGACCAACGTGCAGTCCGTTGCCTCGGCCAGCGAAGAGATGGCCTCCTCCGTGACCGAAATCGGCCGGCAGGCCCACGAGTCGACGCGGATTTCGACAGAGGCCGTCGAACTCTCGCGGAGTGCCGATCAGCGTATTCACTCGCTGTCCGAGGCCGCGTCGAAGATCGGCACCGTCGTCGAACTCATCAACACGATCGCCGGTCAAACCAACCTGTTGGCGCTGAATGCGACGATCGAGGCGGCCCGTGCCGGCGAGGCCGGAAGGGGCTTTGCCGTGGTGGCGTCCGAGGTCAAGACATTGGCGGAGCAAACCTCGAAAGCCACGAGCGAAATCGGGCAACAGGTCGCCGGGATACAGACGGCAACGCAAGAAGCTGTCACGACGATTCGCGAGGTCAGCCATATCATTCACCGCATTTCTGAGATTGCTGCTGCAATCGCCGGCGCCGTGGAGGAGCAGGGCATGGCAACGCAGGAGATCACGCGGAATGCGCAACAGGCGGCCAGAGGCACGGGCGACGTTTCCTCGAACATCGCCGGTGTGAGCCATGCCGCGGACGAGGCGGTGGCCGCATCGAGCCAGGTGCAGCTCGCTTCCTCCCAACTCGCCAAGCAGGGCGAAGAGCTGGGCACCGAGGTGCAGCGCTTCCTCAGGGGTATCCGTGCGGCGTGATCGCGCCGGGTTCCGCCCGCCTCGCTTCCAGTCGAGTTCACCCGCCTCGCTAGGGCTGCGGACGGAGGATGTGGGGTGCGCCGGCGCGCCTGGCTGTTTCCGAGGGGGTAACGCCGAAGGTCCGGCGATACTGGGCTGCGAAGCGTCCCATGTGAGCAAATCCCCACTTCAGGGCGACTTCGCTGACCGGCAATGTATTCCCGGGCGAAGACAACTCGCTGTGGACCGCGTCAAGCCTGACGCGCCGCAGATAGTACGCCGGCGACGTCTCGTAGTGCTTGCGGAAGCCGAGCTCCAGAGAGCGGCTGCTGATGCCGACCGCGGCCGCGATGTCGCCCATCGTCAGCGGCAGGTGAAGATTGGCCCGCATGTAGTCGATCGCCCGCTTGATCTGTTGTGGCGCAGTAGCGCCGCCTTGCTGCTGGAGCTTTGCAGAGAGACGGTGTGGCACCTCTTCAAGGATCAATCGGAGAGCGGCCTCCGTCAGCAACGCCATGGCCTTGGGTGAGCGCAGGAGCACTTGTTCGTCGCGCATGCCGTTCGCCAGTGCAGAGGCAATCGACTGCAACGTCTGTCCCAGGTGGGTCGAAAGATCGATAGCGGGCGTGAGATTGAGGCTCGTTAGTGGCGCCCCCTCGAACATGTCGACCAGCAGCCGGGCGACGGTGCCTGCCTCGAAGCGCATCGTCACACCGGTGAGACTTCCGTCGCGCACGAATACGGCCTGCCGCCTCAGGGTCGGCTGCGCGTAAACGGCCAGGCGCGATGAGGTCTGCTCAACCGTCCGCGAGCCGATCGCCAGCTCAGAGCCTCCGGTGCCGAGAAAGCACAGATTGAGGTTCTCCGTATCGTTGTCCGAACCGTAGGCCCAGCCGCTCGAATACGCCGCGCGGACCACGCTCACCCCCGGTCCCACTGCGAAGTCTGACTGCCACCGAAATCCAGCGCGAGGATTCGGCGGGGTAATCTTCAGTGGCAGCAGACGCGATCGGTAGTAGGCGAGGAGATCTTCGAAATTCGAGCCTTGGACGACAGGAGTTTCGCGAAGTGGATCCTTTGGCAAGTCGTGACTCGTCGAAAAAGGTATCCCGGCGCGGAGATGCAAACACGAGCCTGATCGAAGGTTCAAGCCCTACAAAGGTTATCCCGTCATATCGTCTCACGATATCCGTTTTCCGAATGACATGTCCACATCCCGCACTGCGGCGCGCGTTCTGCGTGCCGCAGTGCGGTGCGCCGCGAAGCTCCGTCCGAGGTCAGAGGATGAACGCGGGCTGTTCTGCTCGGATCGGCAGATGCAGTCCTGCAAAGGGGGAGGTCGCAACCACACCGGCCGACGCGTCGACGCCCAGCCGGGCCTCGATCCAATTCCACAGGCGACGGATCTCTTCGGTTGATTTGCTCGTCGGCGCGTATTCGCTGACCGCGAGCCCGGCGCTCAATGCATCCTGATGATCGTTGCGCATGACGATGAAAGGTCGCGCGAGCACCTCAATGAGGTCTATCGCTGCTTCGTCGGCAAGCGTCTCAGCGGCGTCGTCGATGCGGCGGCCGCGGCTTGGCACCTGGTTGAGCACGAATGCAAACGGCTTGCTCCAGGCCCGAACAAGACTGAGCGTCGATGCCGTCGCTTCGATGTCGGCCGTGGTCGGTCGCGCCGGGATCAGGCACAGGTCGGCGTGGCGAATCGCCGCGGTCCTTGCCGAGCTGACGCCGCCGGCCGCATCGATGATGGTCAGCGTCACGCCGCTATCCCTGAGCGCACGCAGGCGCGGCTCGATGTCCTGGACGGTATCGATGGTCTCGACAATTGGCTCCGCATCGACGCGGCGCTTGCGCCAGTTCGAGAGCGTTCCCTGCGGGTCGGCGTCGATCAGCCGAACGTTGTGTCCGGCCTTCTTCGCGGCCAACGCAAGGCTGATGGCGAGCGTGCTCTTGCCGCTGCCTCCTTTTTGGGTCGCCAGTACGATCGTGTGCATGGAGTGAAGTGCCATATGTGTCTTCCATTGATTGGAGAAGCGGGACGCAAGGAAAACGCAACTGCACTGAAGGCTGCTTCGTCGAAACGGCGAGCCCATTCCGTCATATCTGCAGATTCCGGGTTAACAGTTCACTGAGTAAGCGCGGCTCCGGTCGCCAAACTCACCCGCGAGCTATCCGGATTGCGAACACAGCATCCGGATCGCGCATTCAGCGCGAAGCATGTCACGCGTGCGAGGGGATCGCGGAGCGAGAGCGGCCCTGAGTCGCGGATGGAGAAGGCGAGGATCGCGCGAATGCGAGCGCAAGCAGCCCCGCAAAAACACGGCCTCCGCATCCGCTTCCCGCAAATCCTATCCGGATCGCGCAAGTGGGGCGCGACAGGTAAGATTTGATTTAACTCCCCCACCTCTAGTTGGCGAACACGTCGGAATCGCAAGCAGTGTGTTCGCGATCGTTTCGCGGCGCGAGGGGGGACCGAAGGCTTCATGAATATCTCGGCTGGGGGTTCGGAAGGCCGTGTGCGGTTGCAGGGGAGTCTCACCCTGCGCGACGCAAAGCAGGTGCAAGGATTGTTGCTGGACGCCATCAGCGCGTCCCGCGAAGTCGAAATCGATGTCAGCGATGTCAGCAGCATCGATGTCAGCATCATTCAGTTGATCGTGAGCGCGCGCAAGAGCGCCGAGCAACGCGGGCGCAAGCTGGCGCTTGCGACGGAATCGAACGGCGCATTCAGGGCAACGCTGGCAAAGGCGGGATTTCTCGGTGACGACGGCGCCTGCCGTCACGTCGACGAAGAATTTTGGACCGGCGGCGGGTTGCAGAAAACGGGGATTGGAGCATGAGTAAGAGCGTTCTGGTGGTCGACGATTCCGCCTCGATTCGGCAGATGGTGACGTTGACGTTGTCGGGAGCGGGTTACGCCACGCTCGAAGCCGTCGACGGCGAGGACGGCTACGCCAAGGCGACGGCCAATCCGATTCGCGCGGTGGTGACCGACCTCAACATGCCGCGGATGAACGGCATCGAGTTCATCCGCAAGTTTCGCGCGCATCCGTCCAGCACCGGCGTGCCGATCATCTTTCTCACGACGGAATCGGACGAGGACATGAAGCGGCAGGCGAAGGAAGCCGGCGCGACCGCCTGGATGGTGAAGCCGTTCAAGCAGGACCAGCTCCTGGCCGTCATCAAGAAGGTCGCCGGCGCATGACCGCGATGGATCCTCGGGACGTCTTCCATCAGGAAGCGCGCGAGCTTCTCGATCAGCTCGAGGAGGCGCTGCTCGATCTCGGCAACTCCTCCGACGATCGCGATCTCGTCGACTGCGCATTTCGGGCGCTGCACACCATCAAGGGCTCGGGCGCCATGTTCGGCTTCGACGAGGTGGCAGGCTTCGTCCACGAGTTCGAGACCGCGTTCGACCGCGTGCGCAAGGGCTCCGTGGCCATCAGCCCGCCGCTGGTCCAGGTGGCGCTCGCCGCGAAGGATCACATCGCGCGGTTGATCGCCGAGCCCGGCCGACACGTCGCAGACGGCGAGGCGGTCCTGAAGAGGCTGCGCGCAATCGTTTCGAACGACGAGGGCAGCGATCCCGGCGATACCTTCCCGCTCGCGGGTGGCCGGGTGGCCGCAGCCGATCCGTCACTGGTCCAGACCCCCGTTCAGACCTGGCGGGTCAAGTTTCGTCTGGCTGAGAACGCGCTCGTGCTCGGTGCCAACCCGCTTCTGCTGCTCGATGAGCTGCGCGAGCTCGGGCCCTGCGAGGTGCGCGTCAAGACCGATGCGGTTCCTCCGCTGGAGTCGACCGATCCGGAGGTCTGCTACCTCGACTGGGAGGTCGTGGTCACCACGAATCGCGATCGCCAGGCCATTGACGACGTATTCATCTTCATTGCCGACGGCATGGAGCTGTCGATCGAAACGGTGGCGGCGGATGCGGCGGATGCGCCGGCCGCAGACAAGGCTGCGACCGCCAAGGTCATCGAGATCGACAAGCCTCGCGACTCCGGTGGCGCGGGCGCAAAGGGCGGCACCTCGGTGCGCGTTGCCGCGGAGCGGCTCGATGAGCTGATGGACCGCGTGGGCGAGCTCGTCATCGCCCAGGCAAGGCTCTCTCAACTTGCCGTCGCCTCTGACGACGCCAATCTGAAGTCGGTTGCGGAGGAGATGGAACGTCTCGCCTCGGGCCTGCGCGACACCACCATGGGAATCCGCATGGTGCCGATCGGCTCGCTGTTCGGCCGCTTCCGTCGCCTCGTCCACGATCTCTCGCGCGACCTCGACAAGGAGGTCGACTTCGTGACCGCCGGCGAGGAGACCGAGCTCGACAAGACGGTGATCGAGCGGCTTGCGGACCCCCTGGTCCACCTGATCCGCAATTCGATCGACCACGGGCTGGAGGTTCCCAGCCGCCGGATCGCCGCGGGCAAGGCCGCGCGCGGGCAGGTTCGCCTGTCCGCGGTGCACACCGGCTCGGAGGTGGCGATCTCGATCGTCGATGACGGTGCCGGTCTCAACGCGGACCGGATCCGCGCCAAGGCCGAAGAGGCCGGGCTGATCGCACCCGATGCGAAGATTGCCGACCACGATCTGTTCCAGATGGTCTTCCATCCCGGGTTTTCGACCGCGAAGGAGATCACGGCGCTGTCCGGCCGAGGCGTCGGCATGGACGTCGTCAAGCGCACCATCGAGGGCTTGCGCGGCCGGATCGATCTTGGTTCGAGACCGGGTGGCGGGACGACGGTGACGCTCCGACTGCCGCTTACGCTTGCCATCATCGAGGGCATGCTGGTGCGGGTCGGCCGGGGCCGCTACTCGATCCCGCTGTCGGCGGTGGAAGAATGCGTGGAGCTGCCGAGAGACGCGGAAGCTGCCAACAGCGGCCGCAACTTCCTCAACATCCGTGGCCATCTGGTTCCGTTCCTTCGCCTGCGCGAATTGTTCAAGACCAAGGCCGCGATCGAGCCGCATCAGAAGGTGGTGATCGTGTCGGCCGGCGAATCCCGGGTGGGGCTGGTGGTCGACCAGGTCATCGGCAATAGCCAGACCGTGATCAAGTCGCTGTCCAAGCTTCACGCCGATGTCGAAACCTTCTCAGGCGCGACCATCCTCGGAGACGGTACGGTGGCCTTGATTCTCGACGTTGCCCATCTCGTGAACTTCGGCCAGGAGTTCGAGAACCGCCTGCGCGATGAACGGATCGGGAGGGCGGCATGAACATAGGTATCCAGTCCAATCATGCCGATCGCGCGATGACGGCGTTGACACTGCGGCTGCAGGACGAGGTGTTCGCGATCGACGCCGAGAGCGTGCGCGAGATCCTCGATGTGGTGCCGATCTCGGAGGTGCCGAACGCCAAGGCGTTCGTCGGCGGGTTGATCAACGTGCGCGGGCGCATCGTTCCGCTCGCTGATCTGCGTCTGTTGTTCGGCATGGACCGTCCGCCGCCGGACGTGAACACCAGAATCGTCGTGATCGAGGTCGATCTCGACGGCGAGCCGACGATCGTCGCGATTCTTGCCGACCGGGTGCTCGACGTGACCGAGATCGAAGCTGCCACGATCGAGGAGGCGCCGAAGATCGGCATGCGGTGGCGGCCCGAATATGTCCGCGGCATCGGAAAGCGCGGCGACGAGTTCATCATCATCCCCGAGATGGGGAGAATTTTCGCTACGGGGGACGCTGGGACGTCCGTTTCTCAGGAAGGGGTTTGACTATGAGGCTTACACTTAAGGCGAAGCTGGGTGTGACGTTTGCGACAATCGTCGTTCTCTCCGGCGTCAGCATGTTCGTGGCGATTCAGAATCTGAACAGCCTGGACATCGAGCTGAACAAGATCATTGAGGGAAATGTTCAGCGCATTGAAATCGCCAATGACATGAGCGGCGCCGTGTACCGCATTGCGCGCGACGAAAAAAACCACATCCTTGCCACCGACGATGCCAGGATGAAGAAGCTCTCGGAGTCGATGAAGGCTGACGGCGAAACCGTGCGCCAGGACATCCAGAAGCTTCGCTCACTATCGTCTGAGGAAGGTAAGCGCAAGGTCGATACCGTTGCGGCCGCGTGGGACGTGTTCTGGGCGCGGCACACTGAGATCGAAAAATTCTCCGAGATGAATTCGGGCTCGGTGGCCTTCGACCGGGTCGTGAAGGCCGGGAAGAGTTCCGAAGTTGCGCAGAACTCGCTGAAAGCCGTGCTTGACAAGATGGCTGCGACCGCCAGCGCAAGCGGTGACGCAAAAGACTTTCAGGCCTTCGCGATCATGAAGGACGTCGAGATTGCCACGTTGCAGGTATCCCGCGCCATTCGCAACGTCGTTCTCGCCATGAGCGATCCGACGATGCAGCAGGACATCGAGAAGCAACTTGACGCCCGGATCACTGCGCTCCAGCGCCTGATCGATCAGGCATCGAACGTCGTCCCGGCGAGCGAGCAGGCGGCGTTCAAGTCCTACAAGGAGAACATCACGACGTGGCTGGCCCAGGTCGATGGCGCCCGCAAGGCCGCGCTGGAAAACGGTGTCTTTAAGGCGACGACGCTGGCCGATGGCCCTGGAGCCGAGGCTCTCCGCAGCATGCGGGAAGCGATCAACAAGGTCCTTGATCTCAACAAGGAGCAGATGCAGCAGGCCGCAAAGGGCGCCGACGATCTCTACTCGTTCAGCCGCAACCTGCTGATCGGATTGCTGGTCGGCATGACGATCATTGCGATCGCGGCCGCGACTTGGATCGTGCTCAACATCAGCCGCGCCATCGCCAGTGCGCTCCATCTGGCCAGGGCGGTTGCTGACGGCGACCTCAATGCGACCGCCTCGGTCAAGTCGAACGACGAGATCAAGGACCTGATCGACGCCCTCAACGCCATGGTGTCGAAGCTGAAGGAGGTCGTCTCCGAGGTGATGACGGCGACGCGCAACGTCACGTCCGGCAGCCAGGAGATGTCCGCGGCCGCCGAACAGCTCTCGCAGGGAGCGACCGAGCAGGCCTCATCGACCGAGGAAGCATCCTCGTCGATGGAGGAGATGGCCGCGAACATCAAGCAAAATGCAGACAACGCGGTTCAGACCGAGCAGACCGCCCGTCAATCGGCTGAAGATGCAAACGCCAGCGGCGAGGCGGTCGGCAGAGCGGTGACCGCGATGCAGACGATTGCCGAGAAGATCCTGATCGTTCAGGAGATCGCGCGGCAAACCGACCTGCTCGCCCTCAACGCGGCGGTCGAAGCTGCCCGTGCCGGCGAACATGGCCGTGGCTTCGCTGTGGTGGCCTCGGAGGTGCGCAAGCTCGCCGAGCGCAGCCAGACGGCGGCGGCCGAAATCTCGACCCTGTCGACGGACACCGTGAAGGCCGCCGAACAGGCGGGCGAGATGCTCAAGAGGCTGGTGCCGGACATCCAGAAGACCGCAGGCCTCGTTGCGGAAATCTCTTCTGCGACCAACGAGCAGAACGCCGGCGCGAGCCAGATCAACACGGCGATCCAGCAGCTCGACAAGGTGACGCAGCAGAACACCTCGGCCGCGGAAGAAATGTCCTCGACCGCCGAGGAACTCGCCGGCCAGGCCGAGCAGCTGCAGGCGACCATCAGCTACTTCCGCCTCGACGAACAGGCTGCGCGCTCCGAAGCGCCGGTGGTGCAGCGCCGGTCTGCTCCGGCCGCGGCGAACGTTGCCCAGAAGGCGCCTGCGAGGAACACGGTTGCCGGCATGCAAGAGCGGGTGGCAAATGCTGCGCCGGGTATCGTCAAGCGCAAGAGCAGGACGAGCGACAGCGGCTTCTCGCTCGACATGGGCGGCGGCGCCGACGAGCTCGATGCGGAATTCAAGCGATCAGGCGCGGCGTGACCTGAACTTCGAAGCAAGACTGACGCGGACGGCTCGTCCGCGCCAGTCTCCCACTTCCGGATGAATGCAACGGTGCCGGCTGTCCGCGCATGGCACGGGCCGGTCGGCCTCGGCCGGGCGGCCTGAATGGAGGAATGTGATGGCAGAAAGTGCACAATACGTCACGCTTGGCGTTGGCGACGAACGCTTCGCCTTGCCGGTGGAGCGGGTGCGGGAGATCCTTCAGATGCAGCCGATTGCACGGATGCCCAACGCTCCGGCGTGCTTTCTCGGCATGATCGACGTGCGCGGCCAGGGGGTGCCGGTGGTCGATCTTCGATTGAAGCTAGGCCTCGAGAGGGGCGAGGATACCGAGACCACGCGCATCATCGTCCTGCAGGTCACCGTCGGAGGGCGCGAGCTCACGCTTGGACTCAAGACGGACCGGGTCTTCGAGGTCACGGAACTCGACGGAAATCATCTCGAGCCGCCGCCGGAGATCGGGACGAGCTGGAGCTCCAATTGCATTACCGGAATCGGGCGGCGCAACGGTGCGTTCGTGACTGTGTTTGATCTGGGCAGCCTGCTCGCCGCTTCCGACGTTGCCGTCATGGAGCGGGCAGCCTGAGTGCCGCAGCCCGTCGATATGTTGGTGAGAGACAAGCATGTGTGGGCTGCCGGATGGCCGTCCGAATGCGTAAGAAGTGTGAATTCGGTTGCCAATGTCACAAGTCCTTCGTCGTATTGAGCCCGCGTATGAGCCGTCCCCGGCGGATCGCCTGACGGACAGGGAGTTCGCGCAAATCGCTCGTCTGGTTACCGACCACGTCGGAATCAAGTTGCCGCCCGCAAAGCGGATGATGGTCGAGGGACGGCTGCGCCGGCGCATGCGACTTCTCGGCCACAACAGCCTCTCAGCCTACTGTGCGTATCTGTTCGATCAGGGGGGGCTCAGGGAGGAGTTCCCTTACCTCATCGATGCGGTGACCACGAACAAGACCGACTTCTTCCGCGAAGCGGAGCACTTTTCATGTCTCGAGCACGAGATCATGCCGAAGCTGCTGAAGCTGCGCAGGCCCGGCGAGCGGCCGACAATCAAGCTCTGGAGCGCGGCGAGCTCGACGGGAGCTGAAGCCTATACGATGGCGATGGTCATGGCCGATATCGCCGAGCGGAGCAATGGACTCAATTACGAGATTCTGGGCACGGACATTTCGACCGAGGTGCTCGTCCAGGCGAAACTCGCGATCTATCCGAAGGACATGATTGCACCGGTGCCCCCGTCGATGCGCGATCGCTACGTCATGTTTGGCAGCGCATCGTCGCGCCAGGGAGAGGTTCGCATCGTGCCCGAACTGCGGCGCAAGGTGCGGTTCGCCCGTCTCAACCTGATGGACGAGCGCTACCCGTTCGATTGCGAAATGGATGTGATTTTCGTGCGCAACGTCCTCATCTATTTCGACAAGCCTACGCAGGAAGCGGTCGCGGGCCGTCTGGCCAGCCACCTGCGACCCGGCGGCTTCCTGATCTTCGGTCACTCGGAATCGGTGATCGGCTCGAGCCTGCCGCTGCGCCAGTGTGCGCCTGCGGTGTTCCAGCGCGTCTGAGGCGACCATGGGCAGCACGCAGACCAACACAACAGATCGCTCTTTCGCAAAACGAAAAATTCGCGTCCTGGTCGTCGACGATTCCGCCTCCGTCCGGAAGGCGCTCTGTGACATCATCGCGAGCGACGCCGATCTGGAAGTCATGGCGACGGCGTCGGATCCCTATATTGCCGCCGAACGCATCCGGCAGGAGATTCCCGATGTCATCCTGCTGGACATCGAGATGCCGCGGATGGATGGGCTGACGTTCATGCGCAAGATCATGGCGCAGCGGCCGATACCGGTGGTGATCTGCTCTTCGCTGACCGAGGAAGGCTCGGAGACGACCATCAAGGCCCTCGAGGCCGGAGCGGTGGACGTCGTGTCGAAGCCGCGAATGAATACTGCGGAGTTCCTGCAGGAATCGCGCATGCGAATCTGCGATGTGCTCCGCGCTGCGGCACATTCGCGTCTGTCGTCTCGGGCTCGAGCCGTGGTGCCCGTTCGGGTCGAGGCCAGGCACACGGCCGACGTCATCCTTCCTCCCGTCATCCCGGGGCGCGCGACGGCGCCGCTGACCGACCCGATTATCTGTATCGGCGCGTCGACCGGAGGCACCGAAGCCCTGCGTGACATCCTCGTTGCCCTTCCGGCGGCGACGCCGGGAATCGTCATCGTGCAGCACATGCCGGAAAAGTTCACGGCAGCGTTCGCCAGGCGGTTGGACTCGTTGTGTGCGATGTCGATCAGGGAAGCTGCCGAAGGGGATGCCGTCCTGCCGGGTACGGTGCTGATCGCACCGGGCAACCATCACATGTTGCTGGAGCGCGCCGGTCGCCAATATCGTGTGGCGATCAAGGACGGGCCTCCGGTGTCGCGCCACCGACCGTCCGTCGATGTGTTATTCCGCTCCGCGGCCCAGGCGGCCGGCTCGAACGCCGTCGGCGTCATCCTCACCGGCATGGGAGACGATGGGGCTCGTGGATTGCTCGAGATGAAAGCGGCCGGCGCGAGGACGATCGCGCAGGACGAAGAAAGCTGCATTGTGTTCGGGATGCCGAAGGAGGCGATCCAGCGCGGTGCCGCCAACAAGGTCCTTCCGCTTGATCGCATCGCTCACGAGATGGTTCACGAAGCGCGCCGCGGAAGGGGAGCGGCGTGATGAATCAGGTTGTGCTTGCCGTTTCCGACCGCGGCAACGCTGCTGATCAGCGCGGACAGAAGGCGTCGCGCCCGCCGGTTCGTCGCGCTGCGCTGCGCTATCAGGACCTCTTGCTCAGGGGCGCCGCCAACGAGCTCGCCCGGCCTCGCCAGGCGATCGAGCAATCGTTTCTGCAGATGGGCGATGGCCTCGGCAATTGCGTCAAGCTGCTCGAGCTCCTTTCCGCCGCTCATGAAGCGTTGCCGGTCGAGCTCTCGAGCGCCGAATTCTCGGCGGCTGCACAGACGCTGGTCGAGATTCGCGACCATGTGAACGCGATCGCGAGGTCGCATGCCGATGAAAAGGATCACGTCGGCTTGCTTGCCGAGATGACGGGTCGGGTCGAGCAACCAATGTCTGACCTCCGGGCGACGGTCCGTGCCATCGGACAGATCTCAACCAATGCCCGGATCGTGGCGGCCGGGTTCGGCGCGAGCAACCAGGACGTTACCGCTTTCACGTCGGACATGGCTTCCCTCGCGCAGAAGGTCAACGAAGCCGTCGACGCCTTTTCGCTCGGCTACGAACGGCTCTCGAAGCGGCTAGCCGCCGCGCGGCTCACGAACAGCGCATTCGTGGCCCGTCACGGCAACACGATTGCTCAGATATCGCAAACCCTCGACTCCGGGCTGGAGACCATTGCGGTCTTCCGGAGGCAGGTGGATTCCATTGCGGGCGAACGCGCAGCGACGACGAGCCAGATCCGCGCCCGGATCGGGAAGGCGATTTTTGCCTTGCAGATCGGGGATATCACCCGGCAGCGGATCGAGCATGTGGAGAAGGCTTGCGAGTTGCTCCAGGACCGATCGCACGTTCAGGCGACGCAGGAGGCTATGGCCGCGATTGGCCGTCTGCAACTCATGCAGCTCGACCAGACCATCGGCCGCTTCGAGGAGGAGGTCTCCGATCTCACCGAAAACATCAATGGTCTGTCGAAGAATGCGGTAGCAGTTCTGAATGAAGGAAGCGATGAGGCCCAGACTCTGCTGTCGGCCGGCAGCGGATCACTGTCGAGAATGGCGGCCGAGCTGCGCCATATATGCTCTCTGCTCAGCGAGTTCGAGCGCGCGCGCGTGGAGCAAGAGCGAATCGTCGCCGACGTCACGCGCTCCGTAGCGGAAATGGTCGGACACCTGCAATCGATACGGGCGATCGAGCAGCAGATTCGAATGCTGAGCTTCAACGCCACGATCCAGTGCTGCAGCGTGGACGACGGCGAGGAGGGGCGCGGCCTTGGTGCGGTTGCCCAGCAATTGCGTGAGCTCTCCAATCAGACCGTCGCGGCGGCCAGCGCGATCATGGCAGGCCTGAAGGGCGCGGATGACCAGACGCGGGTCCTCATGGACGAGCGAAACGCGCTGGATTCGCAGCAGATCGACGCCGTAAGAGAGGGTGCTGCGACTGCGATCGCCGTGTTCGAGCGTGTCGCGAGTCGATTGCGCGCGAGCACGGAAAGGATCAAGACCGTCGGGCGGCGAGCCGTATGGTTGCTCGGAATGACGTCGCGGCGCGTTTCGGACCGGCAGCGCATCAGCAACGGCTGGCGTCTCGCCCACTCCAAGCTCGAGCAGTTCATGACATCCGCTGCCGACAGCCCAAATCCGGATGCGGTCGATCAGTGGCTCAGGGACGAATTGCGATCGGTCTACACGATGGAAGACGAGCGGAGAACTTACGACGAGTTCTTCTCGATCGAGCCGAACGAGCCGGCTTCCGCCGATGCGGAATCCGAGGATCTGGACGACATGTTCTTGTAGTGGCGCTCCGGCGAGAATGAACGGGAAACGAGAATGATACAGAATGAGACCAGGCAACGGCTCGCATTCAGTCAGATCGATGAGCGGGCCCTGGCGGACCTGCGGCAGTCGAAGGACCTGATCCTGCGGCATCTGCGGGCGCAGCTCGACATATGCTACGATCATTACGCCGGCTTCGAGCGGACCTCCCATCTGGTCAAGAGCCGCGATCAAATCACGGATACCAAGGCGATGTACGCCGAGCACTGGGACCTCATGCTCGACGGGACGTTCGATGAGGCCTACGAAGCCTCGGCCACCCGGATCGGCGAGTTGATCTATGCGAGGGTCGGCTTCGAACTGTGCTGGTATATCGCCGGCTACGGCCTGGTGCTCTCGGAGACATTGCAAGCCCTGGCTGACGGCCCGTCGGGAGTATTCGACCGGCGTGCCAGGCAGAAGAAGGCGGATCTCCAGAGGGCAATCGTCAAGGCCGTGACGTTCGACATGAGCATGGTCATTTCCGGCTACATGGAGGCACGCCGACGCGGGCGCGGCGAGGCGTTGCAGCGACTGGCCGACGATTTCGACGAGGCAATCGGCGGGACTGCGACCATCGTGTCATCATCGGCGAGTGAGCTGGAAGCGTCGGCCTCATCGCTGACGGCGACGGCCGGCGACACCCAGCGTCGGTCGGGAGAGGTGGCTTCAACGTTCGAACATGTCTCGGAGAGCGTCCAGGCGGTTGCTGCAGCGGCCGAGCAGCTGGCGAGCTCCGTGGAGGAGATCGGACGACAAGTGCATGCGGCGAGCAAGATTGCGACCGCGGCTGTCGATCACGCATCGAAGACCGATGCGCGTATCAACGAACTGTCCCAGGCGGCAGAGCGGGTTGGCGACGTGGTCAGGCTGATCACCTCGATCGCCGAGCGCACCAACCTGCTGGCGCTCAATGCAACGATCGAGGCTGCGAAAGCAGGCGAGGCCGGACGAGGCTTCGCCATCGTCGCCTCCGAGGTGAAGGCGCTGGCGGCTCAGACGTCGAAGGCGACAGAGGAGGTCGGCGTACAGATCGTTGCAATGCAGGCCGCGACCAATGATTCGATTGCGGCGCTCAAGGAGATTGGTGCGACGATCGGCAACATCTCGGAGATTTCGACGGCGATCGCGGCTGCGGTCGAGGAGCAGGGGGCGGCGACCCGGGAAATATCGCGCAACGTGCATCAGGCTGCGCAGGGTACCCAGGAGGTGGCCGCAAACTTTGTCGATGTCAACAACGGTGCAGCCGAGGTCGAGGCCGCGACCGCCCAGTTGCTGTCATCCGCGCAGGCGCTCGCGGGAGAAGGTGGCCATCTGGAGGGTGAGGTGCAGGGCTTCCTGTCGAGGATACGTGCGGCGTAACAACGTGGAATCGCGGATTGCGACGGAGCGGGTAGGCCATTAGCGCGTCGGCTCGATTGCCTGTGCTGGAGGGAGGGGGCATTGGAAGGGAAGGCCATCTCGCGGATGTTCGCCGCGCTGAGCGCCACGAACGAAGCCATCCTGCGCGCTCGGTCTGAGGACGAACTCCATCAGCGCGTATGCGATGCCGCGGTTCTCGGCGGCAAGTTGCTCGGCGCGGCGACGTTCGTCGCGAAGAGTGACGGCCTGTTGCATTGCGTCGCGCTCGCAGGCGCGGATTTCCTGGCTCATTTTCCCAAGGCGGTCGATCCTGCCCAGGCGCAGCAAGGACTTTGCGTCATTGCCTTCCGGACGGGCCGCACGATTGCGACCAACGACTACATGAACGACCGCCGGATGCGGCTCTATCGCGACGCCGCTTTCCGGCTCGGAGTACGGTCGGCTGTCGCGATTCCCATCAGGCGGGCAGGCCAGGTCTGCGGCGCCCTGTGTTTCTTCCTCCGCCAGACCGGCGGGCTCTCTCGTCACGTCGTAGGCGTGCTGGAACGGATGGCCGAGAATGTTTCGTTCGGCCTGGACCGCTTTGGGCAGGTCGAGCAGAGCGAGCAACTCGCCAAGCAGAACAGGCGGCTGTTCTCCGCGATGAACAACATCGTCTCTCAGGGGGTGGCGCTGCTGGACGAGCGCGGGCGCCTGGTGATGTACAACGAGCGTTGCAGGCAGATCTTTGGTCTGCCACCCGAACTGACGACGCCGGGGACGTCGCTGCGTCGCATTGCCGAATTCATCAAGGCGGAAGGCTCCACTCTTGACGAACCGGCCGGCTATCTCCAGGCCGCACGCGAGCAGATTGCCGTGAAGGGCCGCTACGAATGCGTCGTCCGGATGACTGACGGTCGCTCGATTCGCGTCCTCAGCGAGCAACTCAGGGATGGTGGCTACATCTCGCTTCACGAGGACATCACCGAAAGCCTGCGTCAACAAGCGTCATTCAGGCTGTTGTTCGACAACAATCCCGTCCCCATGGGGGTGTTCGAATACGGCACGTGGAAGTTCATTGCGGTGAACGACGCGGCTGTCGACCTATATGGTTACACAAGAGAGGAGTTTCTCGAACGGGCCGTCACGGACTTCGCTGTGGTTGCCGACCCCGATGCCTATCTCAAGATGCTCGAGGCACTGCCCTTGGCTGAACGGGATGGGGTGATCGTCAAGCATCGACGAGCGGACGGCCGGGTGCTCAACGTCAAGATCTTTTCCCACGCACTAACTTACGACGGCCGGCCTGCACGTCTTGCGGCCTCCATCGACGTTACGGACCAATTGCGTGCAGAACGAGAGATCCGACGTGCGAGAGGTTTTCTCGATGCCGTTATCGAAAATATTCCGATGCCGGTCGTCGTCAAGGCACCAAAGCAGGCAGACGCCCAGGTAGGTGACTGGGCCTATACTCTGCTGAACGGTGCAGCCGAGAAACTCTTCGGCGTTACGCGGGAGAAGTGGATCGGCAGGACGCCGGCAGAGGTGCAGAGCGCAGCGAGCGTGAGCATCATAAGCAAGCTGGATCAAGAGGCCCTGACGTCTGGTGCTGCGGTTACGTCAGAAGTTTCGAGCGCCAAGCTGAGGGGATCGATGCGAACGGTGAAGTCCTATAGCACGGCTATCCGGGACGATCGCGGACGTGCCGAATACCTCGTGGCCGTGTTCGAGGACGTCACCGAGCAGCGGCGGGCTTCCGAGCGCATCGCCTACTTCGCCCATCACGACAGTCTGACCGGCCTGCCGAACCGTGTGGCCTTCGACGAATTCTTCCCGCGTGCCCTCGACGCCTCAAATGGCTGCGGGGGCGAGCTGGTCGTGATGTGTCTCGATCTGGACGGCTTCAAGGATATCAATGATCAATATGGTCATGCCGCCGGCGACGAAGTCCTCAGAGGGATAACCGGGCGCCTGCGTGCTGCCGCCGAGGAAGGCGCATTCCTGGCGCGCGTCGGCGGGGACGAGTTCGTTCTCCTCTGGCAGAACGTCGGAGGCGCGGGGAAGGCGGGTGAACTGGCGCAGCGGCTGATTGCAGCCTCCAAGACCGAGTTTGACGTTGAAGGCATGAAACTTCGGGTCGGCCTCAGTATTGGAATTGCCGTCTCTCCGATGCACGGAGCGGACTGCAAGACGCTCCTCGCCAACGCGGATATTGCCCTCTACCAGGCAAAGAATGAGCAGCGCGGGACCATCCGACACTTCAGTAAGGCGATGGACAGCCAGGTGCGAGAGGAACGGGCGCTGAGAGCGGACCTGCAGCGCGCGCTGGAGAAGGGCGAACTCCACCTGCATTATCAGCCTCAGGTCGACATGGACCGCGAGGTCATCGGATATGAAGCGTTGCTGCGCTGGCGTTCGGCCGCGCGCGGGGACGTTTCGCCCATGACCTTCGTCCCGCTGGCGGAAGAGACCGGGCTCATTGTTCCGATCGGCGAATGGGTATTGCGAGAAGCATGTGGTGAGGCCGCCTCATGGTCTGGAAGAACCAAGGTGGCGGTCAACATTTCTCCACGGCAGATCAAGGGCGGCGATCTTCCGGGGCTGGTGCAGCGCGTCTTGGTGGACAGCGGCCTGCCCGCATCCCGCCTCGAACTCGAGATCACCGAAAGCGTGTTCATCGATGATTTCACGCGCGCATTGTCGACCTTGATGAGGTTGAAGGCGCTTGGGGTCGACATTGCATTGGACGATTTCGGTACGGGATACTCCTCGCTGTCCTACCTTCACGCCTTCCCCTTCGACCGGATCAAGGTCGATCGCTCCTTCGTCGCGGATCTCGGAACCAATGAGCGGTCCGATGCGATCATGCGCGCCATCGTCACCATGGCCAAAAGCCTCGGGATCCCGGTCCTGGCCGAGGGAGTGGAGACTGAGCAGCAGTGGTCATGGCTGTCCGAGCTGGGATGCGACGCGGTGCAGGGTTATCTGATCGGACGCCCGCAACCTCCGCATGCCATTTCACGCGGCGTCACGCGAGTGCAGGCGCAGAACTGAAGGGTCCGAGCAGTGCTCGGAATGAGCGGCGGTGGGCGCTGCGGCTCCACAGCGTGAGCTGAATCGGCGGGGCCGCCGACAATTCAGAGAGCGCTCCGCGCAGCGGCAATGACTTCTGTTGTCTCAACGCTTCTCGCCGATCGCCCGGTCTCGTTCGAATCAGCGACTTGCGGTCAGTTGCTGGCGATATCGCTCGGCATCCCAACTCACCAGCGCGTGCTCATTTTCATGGGTGAGATAGCGGACCTGCGCTGTGCGAGGCAGACGGCAGGTCACCAGGGTAAGACAGCTCAGCATCGCCTCGGCGCCGTCGCTTGCATCCTTGCGAACGACGCAACCGAGGCCTGGAATGAGCAGCGCGGCCGGATGCGGCAGCCCATCCGCCCGCACTTGCGATGCCGGGGCGCGAAGATCCTCGCCTTGTTCCAGGACGGGTAAGCCCGGACCGAGGAAGACCACATGGTCCGGATAGAGCGAGCCGCTGATCGCAATTGCGCGGCTGTAAGGGTCGATAGCGACGCTGTGGCATTGCGGGTCCTTTGGCAGGCGATACGCCGTGCCCGCGCAGATCGAGCGGAGCGCCTCCTCGTCGGCGGGGATGGCACTGCGCGGCGTGAGCGCCAAGCGCCTCTCGACCTCGTCCACCAGCGCCTCTGCCGCGGCGCAGGTCGCGGCGCCGACCACCAGCCCGTGATTGCCGAGGACCAGCACATCTACCTTGTCCTTCGCCAGTGTGTCGTTCACGACCTTGGCCAGCGGCAGCCCCGGATGGTGATAGTCGATCCAGCGCCAGGCTAATCCCTCCAGTCGCTTCGCAAATTCCTCCCGCGCATCGGTCCGCACCGCCCATGCTATCGTGTTGACCGAATGCACGTGCAGCACGACCATGTGCGGCATCAGCGCGTGCAGCGAGGTCTCGATCGAGGCGCGCAAGGCCGTGCCGGCGTTGGGGGCGAGGGGTACCCGTTCGTCGCCTTGCGCGAGCGCCGCGCGTGCCGCGCCGAGCGGTACCGGCACGAAGATGTCCTTGTGCTCGGCATCCGCAAGCCAGGTGCCGGAGGCCTTTACCCACAGCAGGTCATCCTGCTTGATAGAGGAGTTGCCACCCGCGCCCTGGACCAGAAGGATGTTGCGGCCGACGCGCGCCGACATGCGGCGAAGCTCGTGGAGCAGGGCAGGTTGCTGTTGCATCGCGCGCCTCTCACCAGGCCAGATGGTCCATCGTCCAGTGCGGCATCGGTACATCCGCGCCGGGCGACTTTCGTACCGATTCACCCGGGCCGGTCCGTGTCTGATCCCGGTGCACGCCGGACCTGAGCAAAAGTGTCAGCATGCCCGAGCGGCGGGCGCCGGCAATGTCATGGTCGAGGCTGTCGCCGATCATCAGCACGCGCGCCGGGTCCGGCTGTCCCAGCCGTTCGAGTGCCGCTGCAAAGATCGGCGCGTGCGGCTTGCCGACATAGGCCACACGACCGCCCAGCGTCTCGTAGAAGCGGGCCAACGCACCGGGCGCAGGGATCAATCCGGAGGCGCCGAACATCGCGAGGTCGGGATTTGCGCACAGCATCGGCAGTCCGCGCGCCGAGGCGTCCGTCAGGCGGGCGCGCCAGTGGTCTGGCTCTGCGACCGCATCGTCGAGACCCGCGAGGAGGATGAAGTCGGCCGTCCCGACATCGGTCACGACAGCGAGGTCGAGCCCGTCGACGATCGCATGGTCGCCGCCGCGTGCGATCAGCAGGCAGGTGTGGCCGAGCGCGGCAAACGGCTTCTGCGCGCGCGCTTTCAGGCCACGCCAGGTGACCTCACCCGAGGTCAGGATGCCGTCATAGGCCTGCGGCGGAAGGCCGAGCGCGGTAAGCCGCGCCGCATTGCTGCTGGCGCGCTTGCCGGAGTTCGACAGCACAATGACGCGCTTGCCGGCCTGGCGCAGCCGCGCGACGCAGTCGCGCGCCAGCGGAAAGATCGCCTGTCCCTCGTGCAGCGTGCCCCATTGATCGAGCAGCACATGATCGAAGCCGCCGGCGATCGCGCCGAGACCTTCGATGTCGATTGTCTCGACCGTCATGGCGGACCGCCTCGCAAGGCCAATAGCGCCGCGCCGTAGCTTGCCTCCGTCTCTTCGGCGACGGTCACGGAAACGCCGAGCGCACGCCGCCTGATCTCGGTCCAGGCCGCGTTCTTCGCGCCGCCACCGATACTGACGACGCGCCGCAACTTGGGCGCCCCGAGCTGGGCGAGGCGCTGATAGGCGAGCGCTTCGACCCCCGCGATGCCTTCGAGGAGGCCCTGGAAGAAGCGATGGTCCTCCGCCGGACGTGGCGTGATCCTCGCCGGCAATGCCGGATCGGCAATCGGAAAGCGCTCGCCGGGCTTGGGCAGGGGATAGTAATCGAGCCCGGTCGGTGTCTGCGGCTTGAGTTGCGGCGTCAGCCGTTCCATCTCGGCGGCCGTGAAATGGGCGAGCAGGGCTCCGCCGCCGGAATTGGAAGCGCCGCCCGCGAGCCAACGCTCGCCGAGCCGGTGCGAATAGACGCCCTGGTCGGCGGCGAAGATCGGCGCTGTCGCGAGCAGCTTCACGACCAGCGTGGTCCCGAGCGAGGTGACGGCATCGCCGGGCGTATCGGCGCGCGTCGCGATGAAGGCGGCGACACCGTCGGTGGTGCCGGCCGCGATGCGCGCTGCCGGCGACAGGCCGAGCGTGGATGCGATCTCGGGAGCGATATCCGCAAAGGGTGTTCCCGGCACCAGCACCGTCGGCAGCAGCTCGCGGGACACGCCGAGCTCGTCGAGCCAGGCCGGCCAGGTGCGTGTCACCGGGTCGTAGCCGAGCTTCAAGACGTTGTTCTCGTCGCTGATGCCGTGATGTCCGGCCAGCCGGCCGGCGATCCAGTCGGCCTGATGCACGGCAAAGCGCGCTTGGCTGGCCTCGCCGCGACCGGACAGATACAGCAGCTTCGCCAACGCGCTGCTCGCACCGTGCGCGCCGCTGTCCGCCGGCGCCACCGCCGCAATGCGGGCAGCCTCGGTCGCCGCGCGCGCGTCATTGTACATCAGCCCCGGCGTGCAGGGCCGGCCCGCGGCATCAATCATCAGCAGGGTGCCGGACGTGCCGTCGACGCAGACGCGCTCGACCGCCTCCAGATCGAGGCCGTGGCCGAGCTTGCGGACCGCATCCGCCGTCGCATCCCACCAGAGTTCCGGATCCTGATCGATGGCGTTGCCGTCTTGCCGGGGCGGGGGAAGGGGCGCCGATTCCATTCCGAGCATGCTGCCGCGCGCATCGACGGCGCAGGCGCGAACGCCGCCGGTTCCAACGTCGATACCGAGGAACACGCCTGCCAATTCGACCTCCACAGCGTCATGGCGACTGCACTGACCTAACAGGACCAGAGGAACACAGTCGCCGCTCGATTGCAGCGCAGCACGTTTGGGGGATTGACGTTCCAACCCGCCTCTGCAATTTTTTGCAAGACGTGAAGAAAATTGCAAGCGGGCTTTTCCGACGTGGCGACATCCTCCGACAGGCTGCCGATGGTTGATGGTGAGGCCTCGCTCGCAACGCGGGCGGCGTGGCTTTATTTCGCCGCCGGGCTGACCCAGTCCGAGGTCGCCGACCGCCTCAACATCCAGAGCACCAAGGCGCATCGGCTGATCGCGCGCGCGAGCCGCGAGGGCATGATCCGCGTCTTCGTCGAAGGGCCGGTGGCCGAATGCGTCGCGCTGGAGAACACGTTGATCCAGCGCTACGGCCTCGCTTTCTGCCGCGTCGCACCCGATCTCGGCGAGGGCGACCTGCCGCTAAAGGCCCTCGCGCTCGAGGGCGCGAGCTTCCTGCGGCAGATCCTTGAACGCGGCGAGCACAAGATCATCGGCGTCGGTCACGGCCGCACGCTCGCGGCCGTGGTCGAGCAGTTGCCGCAGACGCCGGCGCGCGAGGCGCAATTCGTCTCGCTGCTCGGCGGACTGACGCGGAAATTCGCCGCCAATCCGTTCGACGTCATTCATCGGCTGGCGGAGCGTACCGGCGCCGAGGCTTATCTCCTGCCGGTGCCGGTGTTTGCCAACTCGGTCGCCGACCGCGCCGTGCTGATGCAGCAATACGGCATCGCGGACGTGTTTGCGCTCGCGCGCAAGGCCTCGCTCCTGTTCGTCGGCATCGGGCAGATCCATGCCGAGGGGTTTTTGGTCTCGAGCGGCATGATCAGGCCGGACGAGGTCGTGGAATTGAAGCGTGCCGGCGCCTGCGCCGACCTGCTCGGACATTTTTTCAATGCCGACGGTGAACTGCTCGACATCGACCTGTCTGCGCGCGCCACCTCAATGGAGGCGGCAGACCTCAGAAAACATCGCATCGTCGCCATCGGCGGCGGGCTGGCCAAGGTGACGGCGCTGCGCGCAGTGCTGCGCAGCCGTCTCCTGCACGGCCTCATCATCGACGAGGCGACCGCTCAGGCCCTCGCAACGGACAAGCCGGAGGCAACATCCGGCAAAGACAAGAATACCAAGACCAAGAACACGGGTCGGAAGGGAAAGTAAACGCGCATAACGGGAGGTAACTCATGTACGATCGCGAGAAGAATCTGTTCGACTCCTACGCCGCCAAACGCATCAGTCGGCGTGATCTACTGGACGGCGCCGCCAAGCTCGGCATCGCCGGCGTCGCCGCCAACTCCGCCTATGTCTCCGCGATGTCGCGGGCCATGGCGGCGGACTTCAACTGGAAGGCCTATAGCGGCAAGACCGTCAAGCTGCTCTTGAACAAGCATCCTTACGTCGATGCGATGATCGGCGATATCGAGGCCTTCAAGACGCTCACCGGGATGAACGTCGCCTACGATATCTTCCCCGAGGACGTCTATTTCGACAAGGTCACGGCGGCGCTGTCCTCGAAATCGGACCAGTACGACGCCTTCATGACCGGCGCCTACATGACTTGGACCTATGGTCCGGCCGGCTGGATCGAGGATCTCAACACCTACATCAAGGATCCCGCCAAGACCAATCCGGCCTTTGCCTGGGACGACGTGCTGCCCGGCCTTCGTTCCTCGACGGCGTGGGACGGCGTTGCCGGCTCCGAGCTCGGCTCGGGCAAAGCCAAGCAATGGTGCATCCCGTGGGGCTATGAGCTCAACAACATCGCCTACAATCGCAACATCTTCGACAAGGTCGGCGTCAAGCCGCCGAAGAATCTCGACGAGATGCTCGATGTTGCCGCGAAGATCACCAAGGACGCCGGCGGGCCTTACGGCGTCGGCGTTCGCGGCTCGCGCTCCTGGGCCACGATCCATCCAGGCTTCCTCTCGGCCTACGCGAATTTCGGCCAGAAGGATTTTGTGATGGAAGGCGGCAAGCTGAAGGCCGCCATGAACACCAAGGCCTCGAAGGACTTCCACGAGAAATGGGTCAAGATGATCCAGACCTCGGGCCCGAAGAACTGGTCGACCTACACCTGGTACCAGGTCGGCACGGACCTTGGCGCCGGCGCCTCCGGCATGATCTTCGACGCCGATATTCTCGGCTACTTCATGAACGGCGGCGAGAACAAGGAGAGGGGAAACCTCGGCTACGCGCCGTTTGCGGCGAATCCGGCCGCCAAGGCGCCGACGCCGAACGTCTGGATCTGGTCGCTCGCAATGTCGAGCTTCTCCAAGCAGAAGGATGCGGCCTGGCTATTCATGCAATGGGCGGCGTCGACCGAGCACGATTTGTTCGGGGCCCGCAAGATGGACTTCGTCAATCCGGTCCGCGCCTCGGTGTGGAAGGACTCAGAGTTCCGCGACCGCATCGCAAAGTCCTATCCTGGTTATCTCGAGCAGCACGATGTCTCGGCTCCCGGCGCAAAAATCTACTTCACGGCCCAGCCCTTGTTCTTCGACCTGACCACGGAATGGGCCGCCTCCCTGCAGAAGATGGTAGCCAAGGAGGTCAGCGTCGACGAGGGGCTCGACAAGCTCGCCGACAGCATCAACCGTCAGCTCAAGCAGGCAGGCCTTGGGTGATAGGTCTTGGGTGATTTGTGGTTGAACTGCCTTGCGTGGCGCCGATTCCTCCGCGCCACGCCAACCCGCCGGTTCGGAACGCCTACCCGATCCGGGCCGGCGGTGTTGAAGCCAACGCGTGATCCCGTATCATCATGAGCATGGTCCAGCTGTCCCAGACAAATGTGCTTCCGCGCCGCACCACGAGGCTGCGCGGGCGCATGCTGCCTTACCTGCTGAGCCTGCCGGCTCTGCTCGTCTGCATTGCCATCCTCGTCCCCTTCGTGACCGCGGCGGTCTATTCGCTCCAGCGCTACCGGCTGAACCTGCCGTATTTGCGCGGCTTCATCGGGGTCGATAATTACATCGACTTCCTCTCCGACCCCGCCTTCTGGAATACGCTTCGCATCTCGCTCACCTATACCGCGCTGACGGTGGTTCTCGAACTGCTGCTCGGCCTCGGCATCGCCTTGCTGCTGCGGCGACCCACCCGCTTTCACAATGCCGTGTCGATCGCTCTGCTACTGCCGCTGATGACCGCACCTGCGATCGCCGCGCTGATGTGGAAGCTCATGACCAACCCGAGCTTCGGCATCCTGTCCTATCTCGTGAGCCTGGTCGGCGTGCATGACTTCAAATGGGCATCCGATCCGTCGAGCGCGCTGTTCACGGTGGTGCTGGTCGACATGTGGGTCTACACGCCCTTCATCATGATCCTGCTCCTCGCAGGCCTGCGCTCGCTGCCGCGGCAGCCGTTCGAGGCGGCGGCACTCGATGGCGTGCCGGCAAGCTTCGTGTTCTTCCGCATCACGCTGCCGATGCTTGCGCCCTACATCATTACGGCCTCGCTGTTCCGGCTGCTGGATTCAATCCAGCAGTTCGACATCATCTACGCGATGACGCAGGGCGGCCCGGGTGACCGGCTGATGGTGTTCCAGGTCCAGGCCTATCTCGAATTTTTCCAGTACACCAATGTCGGCCGTTCGGCGGCGTTGCTGATGATCCTGTGGCTGATCACCAATATCCTGTCGAACATCTTCATCAAGAACTGGCTGCGGCTGCGGGCGCGCGCCCACGGCCACGCCTGAGGGAGGAGAGATGGAGATGGATCACTCCAGTCTCGCAGGGCGCATCTTCCGCGGTGTCGCGCTAGCGCTCGTGCTCGTCTTCTTCATGTTTCCGATCGTCTGGATCTTCCTGATGTCGTTCCAGACCAACGAGCAGATTTTGCGGATCCCGCCGCACATCCTGTTCGAGCCGACGCTCGCCAACTACCAGGCCCTGATCTCGGGGCAGCTCCGCACCACGGCCGGCAATCTTGAGATTTCCTTCATACGCAACCTCATGAACAGCTTTGCGCTGTCGAGCGCGGCCGTGGTCCTCGCCTTGCTGCTCGGTGTGCCCGCGGCCTACGCCTTTGCGCGGTTCAAGTTCCGGCTCGGCGAGACCATCGCATTCACGCTGCTCTCGTTCCGTTTCGCCCCGCCGCTGCTGGTACTGCTGCCGCTGTCGCTCTACTACCAGCAGCTCGGTCTCAACGACACCTATTTCGGCATCGTCTGGGTCTATCAGCTCATTGCGCTGCCGCTGATCCTGTGGATCGTGCGCGGCTATTTCGAGGACATCAGCCCCGACATCGAGCATGCCTACCGGCTTGCGGGGCATTCCTGGCGCGAGGCATTCACGCGCATCGCCGTGCCGCTCGCCGGCCCCGGCATCGCGGCGGCCGGTCTGCTCTCCTTCATCTTCTGCTGGAACAATTTTGTGTTCGCGCTGATCCTGGCCTCGGCCGACAAGCAGCCGGTCACCGTGGGCGCGCTGGCCTTCGTCACGGCGTCCGGCATCCAGTACGGCCAGATCGCGGCCGCGATCGTGCTCTCGGTCACGCCGACCCTGCTGCTCGCGCTCTATGCGCAGCGCTATCTGGTCGAAGGTCTGTCGCTCGGTGCGGTGAAAGGCTGACGGCATGGCGCGTCTTGAACTCAACGCCGTCGGCAAGTCATTCGGTCCGGTGCGTTGCGCCGAGGATCTGTCGCTGGCGGTCGAGCCCGGCGAGATCGTGGCGGTGTTCGGGCCGTCCGGCAGCGGCAAGACCGTGCTCCTGCGCATGATCGCGGGCATGTTCGAGCCCGACGAGGGAGACATTCTGGTCGGCGGCCAATCGATCGTGGGCGCTCCGCCGGAACGGCGCGGGATCGGCATGGCCTTCCAGAACTTTGCGCTGTTTCCGCATATGAGCGCGCAGGACAACATCGCGAGCGGCCTGCGCGCCAAGGCTGCTGCGGGCGAGGTGGTCTCGCGGGTCAAGTCGATCAGCCGGCTCCTGAAGATCGAGCACGTGCTCGGTCACATGCCCCGCGAATTGTCGAACGGGCAGAAGCAGCGCACCGCGCTCGCGCGTGCGCTGATCGGCAATCCGGAGGTGCTGCTGCTCGACGATCCCTTGCGCAACGTCGATGCCAAGCTTCGCTACGAGATGCGGCTGGAATTGCCCAGCCTGTTGCGGCGGAGCTCGGCTGCGGTGCTCTATGTCACCCAGGACTACCGCGAGGCGATGGCGATCGCCGACAGGATCGCGGTCCTGATCGACGGCCGTCTGGTGCAGATCGCGCGCCCCGAGGAGATCTATGCAAGGCCGGCATCGGTTGCCGTCGCACGCCTGTTCGGCGATCCCAGCATCAATCTCGCCGAGGTCGAGCCGGTCGCCGCGCAAGGATCTCTCAGTGCGCAGATTGCGGGGACGCCCGTTCGCCTCGATGCCGCCGATCGCCAGGTTGCGGATCATGGTCCGTGCTGGCTTGGCGTTCGTCCGGACGATCTCGTGATCAGCCGCCAGGCCGGCGACAACGCGATCCCTGCGCGCGTTGTCGCGATCACGCCGATGCATGAAAAGGCCGTGCTGCTCCTGCGATTCTCGGATGGGTCCGAATGGCTGGCGGCGTTGCCGCAGAACTCGCCGATGGCGAGCGCGGAGGACGGCGTTTTCGTTCGCTTCGCGCCGGAAGCCGCACTCCTCTTCGACCGCGCGACGGGCCTGCGCGTCGGCCTGCCGCATCGGCGGCAGGCGGCCTGAAACGAGGGGGATGACTTTAGGCATGCTCGAGATCAGGAATGTGGACAAGGTCTACCAGAGCCGCGGCAAGCCGCCGGTCCATGCGGTGCGCGCGCTCGACATGGAGGTCGGGAAGGGCGAGATCGTCGCGCTGTTGGGCTCGTCCGGCTGCGGCAAGACCTCGACCCTGCGGATGATCGCGGGCTTCGAGAGCGTCACCTCGGGGGCAATTACCCTGGGGCAGCGGCGGATCGACGAGTTGCCGCCGGCGCGGCGCAAGGTGGCGATGGCTTTCGAAGGCTATTCGCTCTACCCGCCGCTCACCGTTCGCGAGAACATCGCTTTTGCCTTGAAGGCGCAGCAGCTCTCCCATGGCGAGGTCTCGCGCCGGGTCGATGCGATCGCGCGCCTGGTCGAGATCGAGGACATTCTCGACAGCTATCCGCGCTCGATCTCCGGCGGGCAGCAGCAGCGCGTTTCGCTGGCGCGGGCCCTGGTGCGCGACGCCGATCTCTATCTGCTCGACGAGCCGATGGGTCAGCTCGAGCCGCAGCTTCGCGCGGTGCTGCGCGGGCGGATCAAGGGACTGCTCGCCGAGCGCGGGATGACGGCGATCTTCGTCACTCACGACCAGACCGAGGCGAGCGCGCTCGCCGATCGCATCGCGGTCATGGAAGACGGTGTGCTTCAGCAATTCGCGAGCGAAAGGGAATTGAAGGAGCATCCCGCCAATCTGTTCGTCGCGAGCTTCATCGGCGAGCCGCCGATGAACCTGCTCGAGACCGAGGTCATCAGCGCCGACGGCGGCCTCCGCCTGTCGGTCGGCCCGGAGGTGACGTTCCAGATCGAGGGGCGAACGCTGGGCCAGGCCGCGCGGCAGATGCTCGAGCAGACCGCGCGCATCCGCGTCGGCATCCGGCCACAGAAGATTACCGTCGGCAGCGGCGGCGTGCGCGTGCGTGTCGTCTCGAACCAGTGGCTGGGAGACCAGTCGCATGTCGCGGGCGAATATGATGGTCGTCTCCTCATCGCGGTGACGCCGAACAAGATCGCAGCGCGGCCGGGGGATATCATTCCCTTTGCGCTCGAGGCGCGGCATCTCCATTTGTTTGGCGCCGACGGCACCTGCGTCAGCCACGCGGAGGCGGCCTGATCATGCGCACCTCACCGAGCCGCGACGTCATTATCGGCATTGATGCAGGTACCTCCCTGATCAAGACGGTCGCGTTCACCCGCGACGGCCGCCAGCTCGGCGAGTTCTCGCTGCCCAACAGCTACACGACGTCAGCCGGCGGCCATGTCGAGCAAGACATGGCGCGGACCTGGAACGACACGGTCGCCGCGCTGCGCGGCCTGGTGGCTGCTAGCCCTGACCTTGTGTCACGGCTCGCGGCCATCGCAGTGACCGGGCAGGGCGACGGCACCTGGCTGATCGACGACGACGGCCGTCCCGTCGCGCCGGCGCTGCTCTGGCTCGACTCGCGCGCCGCAGGCCTCGTCGAGGACGTTCGCGGCAGCGAGCGCAACGCAGCGCTCTACCGGCGGACCGGCTCGGGCCTCAATGCCTGCCAGCAGGGGCCCCAACTGGCCTGGCTGCAGGCACACGCGCCGGAAAGCCTGTCGCGCGCCCGCACCGCCTTCCACTGCAAGGACTGGCTCTACTTCCTGCTCACCGGCCAGCGTGCGACCGATCCGTCGGAGGCCACCTTCTCCTGCGGCGATTTCCGCAAGCGCCGGTTCGATGTGGAAACCGCGCGCCTGATCGGCATCGTCGATTGTGCACGCCTGTTTCCCGACGTCGTCGACGGCGTTACGACCACGCATCCGCTCGATGCCGGCGCGGCGCTGGAGACGGGCCTGCCGCAGGGCGTTCCGGTTTCGCTTGGCTATGTCGATGTGATCTGCAACGCTCTGGGCGCGGGCCTCTACGATCCCGCGCCGGACGTCGGCTGCACCATCATCGGCTCGACCGGCATGCATATGCGGCTCGCGTCAAACGCCGATGCTGTGATCCTCAATGCCGAGGCGACCGGCTACACCATGCCGTTTCCGGTCCCCGGCCACTATGCCCAAATGCAATCCAACATGGCGGCGACGCTGAACATCGACTGGCTCCTGGATCTCGCGCGCGACCTGCTCGCCGCCGAGGGCGTTGCGCGTTCGCGCGCCGACCTGATCAAGAGGCTTGATGCGCGGGTGCTCGAGGCGCGGCCCGGCGAGCTCCTGTTCCATCCCTTCATCTCCGATGCCGGCGAGCGCGGCCCGTTCGTCGCGCACGAGGCCTGTGCGCAATTTCTGGGCCTGCGCACCCGCCACGGTTATTGGGACCTGATGCGGGCCGTGATGGAGGGCCTCGCCTTTGCCGCGCGCGATTGCTATGCCGCCATGGGAACGTTGCCGCGCGACGTGCGCATCACCGGGGGCGCCGCGCGCAGTCGGGCGCTGGGCGCGATCCTTGGCGCCGCGCTCGAATGCAATGTTCGCGTCTGCAGCCGCGGCGAGGCGGGCGCTGCGGGCGCCGCGATGATCGCGGCAGTGGCGACCGGCCTCTATCCCGACATGACGGCCTGCACGGAGGAGTGGGTGAGACCGTATCTTAACGCGCCGCAGACACCCGATGTGGCGCTCGCTGCGCATTATGCGCGGATGTTCCCGGCTTACCTGGACGCCAGGCTTGCGGCGCGGCCGGTCTGGAAGCAGCTTGCGGCCGTGCGTGCGGGAGCCGGTCATGTCTAAAGCCATCGCTATCGTCGGTGACCGTTTCATGCTGCCGAGCGTCTTTGCCGAACGGATCACGACGGCCTGCGGCAACGGGGTCGACATCCGTATCCTGGAGCAGCCTTGGCCCGACGAGCCGATGGAGCACGGTTATGCGGGCTCGAAGCTCGACGGATTGAAGGAGTTCATGGGCGACCCCGACGATGTCGTGGACTTCATCGGGGACGCTTCGCTCCTTGTCACGCATCTCGCGCCGATCTCGCGATCGATGCTGCAGCGTCTGCCGAACCTCAAATTCATCGCGGTGTCGCGCGGCGGCCCGGTCAACATCGACATGCAGGCCGCGCGCGATCACGACGTGCTCGTGGTCAACACGCCCGGTCGCAACGCCAGCGCGGTGGCCGAGTTCACCATCGGCGCCATTCTCGCCGAGACGCGCCTGATCCGCAGCGGACATGAATCCCTGCGCGCCGGCGAATGGCGCGGCGATCTCTATCGCGCCGACCGCACCGGGCGCGAGCTCGGCGAGATGACGGTCGGCATCGTCGGCTATGGTGCCATCGGCACCCGTGTCGTGAAGTTGCTCAAGGCATTCGGCTGCAGGATCCTGGTGACCGATCCTTACGTCCAGCTCAGTGCACAGGATCGCAACGACGGCGTCGAGCATGTCGGCTTGAGCGAGCTTCTTTCGCGCGCCGACGTGATCAGCCTGCATGCGCGCGTGACCGCCGAGACCACCGGCTTCATCGATCGCGCGGCGCTCGCCAAGGTCAAGCCGGGCGCCGTCTTCATCAATACCGCGCGCGGGCCCTTGGTCGACTACAAGGCGCTCTACGAGGCGCTGTCGGCCGGCCGGCTCGCCGGCGCGATGCTCGACACCTTTGCGGTGGAACCGGTGCCGCCCGATTGGCCGCTGCTGCAACTGCCCAACGTCACCCTGACGCCGCACATTGCGGGGGCCTCGTTGCGCACCGTCACCATTGCCGCCGACCAGGCGGCCGAGGAGGTTCGCCGCTATCTTGCCGGCGAGCCGCCGCTCAATCCGTGCTGAAGACGAAAGGTATTTTGCCATGACTCGCGAGGAGCGACAGTTGCGCGAGGCGATCATCGCCAAATGTCGGTGGATGAACGCATCGGGGCTCAATCAGGGGACGTCGGGCAACATCTCCGCCCGCTACAAGGATCGGATGCTGATCACGCCGTCGGCGACGCCCTATGACGCGATGAAACCGGAGATGATAGCCGCGATGCCGCTCGAAGGCGAGCACGGCTCCTGGGAGGGGCCGCTGCAGCCCTCCACCGAATGGCGCTTTCATCTCGACATCATGCGGGGCCGGCTGGATGTCGGCAGCGTCGTTCACACCCATTCGACCTTCGCCACCGTGCTCGCGATCGCGCGCAAGCCGATCCCGGCCTGTCACTACATGATGGCGGCGTTCGGCGGCCATGACATCCGCTGCGCCGGCTATGCGCGTTACGGCACGGCCGAGTTGTCGGAGCTCGCGCTCGAAGCACTCGAGGGCCGCAATGGCTGCCTGCTCGCCAATCACGGCATGATCGCCGTCGGCGCCAATCTCGACAAGGCGATGTGGCTGGCGGTCGAGCTCGAGACCATCGCGCGGCAATATTATCTCTCGCTTTCCTTGGGATCGCCGCACATTCTCAGCGAAGCGGAGATCGCCGACACTGCGAAGGGTTTCTCGACCTATGGTCTCCAGCAGCCCAAATCCAAAGCTCCTTCGAAATCCAAGGCTGCTTCGAAGGCGAAGCCGGGCAGGGCACGCGCACCTGCAAAGGCGGCAGCGCGACGACGGATCGAGAAGAAGCGCAGCAGGATGTGATGACGGAGACTGCGCCGGTCACGGGCAGGGATCACGGGCTTGTCGACATCGCCATCATCGGCGGTGGCATCAACGGAGCCGGCATCGCGCGCGATGCGGCGGGGCGCGGCCTCAAGGTCCTGTTGTGCGAGAAGGGCGACTTTGCCGAAGGCACTTCGTCGCGCTCCGGCAAGCTCGTTCACGGCGGATTGCGCTATCTCGAATATTACGAGTTTCGCCTGGTGCGCGAGGCCCTGACCGAGCGGGAGGTCCTGCTCGCGTCCGCGCCGCACATCATCTGGCCGATGCGTTTCGTGCTGCCCCATTCGCCCGAGCAGCGGCCGGCCTGGCTGGTTCGCACCGGGCTGTTTCTCTACGATCATCTCGGCGGTCGCAAGCGGCTGCCGTCGAGCCGTGGTCTCGATCTCGCGCATGCGCCGGAGGGCGCACCACTGCGCACAGAGTTTCGCCGCGGCTTTGAATATTCGGATTGTTGGGTCGACGACGCGCGGCTCGTGATTCTCAATCTGGTTGATGCCGCGCGCAACGGCGCGATCATCCTGCCCCGCACCCGCGCTATGAACGCGCGCCGGGAAGCGGGCGCATGGCGCCTGGAGATGCAGGGACATGATGGCGGCACGCAGATCGTCCGGGCGCGGGCGCTGGTCAATGCCGCAGGTCCCTGGGTCCAGGACGTCGTCCAGGGTGTCGCCGGGTTGAATTCCTCGCACAACGTGCGGCTGGTCAAGGGAAGTCACCTGGTGGTGCCAAAATTCTGGAGCGGGGCGCAGGCCTATCTGCTCCAGAACGCGGACCGTCGCGTTATCTTCGTCAATCCTTACGAGAGGGATCTGGCGCTGATCGGCACGACGGACATTCCCTATGATGGCCGCGCGGAGGACGTCGCGATCGACGAGGGCGAGATCGCCTACCTGCTCGGCGTCCTGCGCCGCTACTTTCGCGCCCCGCCGGACGAGCGGGAGATCGTCCATGCATTTTCGGGCGTCCGGCCGCTCTACGACGACAATACCGAGAACCCGTCGGCGGTGACGCGCGACTATGTTTTCGAGGTTCACGGCGCGGAGGGCGTGCCACCGCTGCTCTCGATCTTCGGCGGCAAGATCACGACCTACCGCCGGCTCTCAGAACACGCGCTGCAACGTCTTGGGTCATGGTTTCCGAAGATGTCGCCTGGCTGGACGGCGGGACAGAAGCTGCCGGGTGGCGACATCGGTAGTGACTTCGATGCCTTCGTCGTCGAGCTGGCGCGCGAATATCCCGACCTTCCACGCAAGCTGATCCATCATTATGCGCGCCTGTATGGCACGCGGGCGCGCGAACTGCTGGGTCCGGCCCGCGTCTCGGCCGATCTCGGCCGGCATTTCGGCGGAGACTTTTACGAACGTGAGGCCGCGTTTCTGCGCGAGACGGAGTGGGCCAGGGAGCCCGCGGACTTCCTGGATCGGCGTACCAAACATGGCTTGCACCTGACGGCGGCGCAACGGGCCGCCTTTGCCTGCTTCATCTAGGCCGTCGCCGCGATAGCACGTCGCGCGGATGCGTGGCCGATGGCGCGCGGCCCCTCGCACGGGAAGCCATCGGAACCTCTTTCATCATCTCGACACATATGTCATTATAGAAATACAAATGTATAAGCCGGGCCTCCTGCCCGGCAAGGGAGGCTGCCCATGGGTAGGAAAGTCGCATTCATTGCGGCCATGTTCGGCGCGTTGGCATTGGCTGGTTCGGCACAGGCGCGGGTCGAGGTGCAGTGGTGGCACGCCATGAGCGGCGTCCTGGGCGACCGGCTCAATGAGCTTGTCGAGAAGTTCAACACATCGCAGGACAAGTACACGGTCGTCGCGGTCGCCAAGGGCAACTATGATGAGGTGACCAACGGGGTGATCGCCGCCTACCGCGCGAAGCGGCCGCCGGAAATGGTGCAGATTGCCGAGCGCGGCTACATGACGATGCTGCTCTCGGGGGCGGTTATTCCCGTGCAGGACCTGATCGAGCAGAAGGGTTACAAGGTCGACTTCTCGGATTTCATCAAGCCGGTGGCCAGCTTCTGGAGCTACAAGGGGCGGATGTCGGCAATGCCGTTCAACTCGTCGACGCCGATCTTCTGGTACAACAAGGATCACTTCCAGAAGGCCGGCTTCGACAAGCCGGCCGACACCTGGCAGGAGCTGGAGAGCCAGCTTTACGCCATCAAGTCCAAGGGAATCAGCGAATGCGGCACGGTGCTGCCCGGCGATTTCTACTGGAGCCTTCTCGAGAATTACAGCGCCATCAACAACCAGCCCTACGGCACGCTCGCGAACGGCTTTGACGGGCTTGGTACCGAGTTCGTCTACAACAAGACGAAGGTGGTCTCACAAGTCGCGCGATTGAAGAAATGGCTCGATGACGGCGTGATGCAGATCGCGGGCCAGGGCTTCAGCCCGGAACAGTTGTTCACGTCGGGACGGTGCTCGACCTTCGTCAATTCGACCGCATCGCACGGCAATATCGAGCGCAATGCGACCATCAGCTGGAGCGCCACCTTCCTGCCGCACGAGAGCGATATCAATCCGCCCCTCAACAGCACCATCGGCGGCGGCGCCATCTGGGTCTTGAAGGGCCACACGCCCGAGCGCTATGAGGCGGTCGCAGCCTTTCTGAATTTCGTCGCGCAGCCGGAAACCCAGGTGTGGTGGCATGGCGCAACCGGCTACGTTCCCGCCACGAACCGTGCCTATGCACTTGCGCGAGAACGTGGCTACTACAAGGATCATCCGACCAGAGAGATCGCGGTACTACAGCTTTCACGTGGTACGCCGAACGAAAACTCGCGCGGCTTCCGCTTCGGCAATTTCGTGCAGACCATGCTGGCGCAGCGCCAGGAGGTCGAGGCGGTGTTTGCGGGCCAGAAGCAGCCGCAGCAGGCGATGGATGATGCGGTCAAGCGGGGCAACGAGATCTTGCGGCAGTTCGAGAAGCTCAATGCCGGGAAGACTCCGGAAACCGAGCGTCCATGACCTTGCGCCTGTCCCTCGCGTGGCGTGACGCGCGCGCCCCCGTGCTTCAGAGAACGCACGGGGGCGGCCAGTCCAAGGCCGGGCCGGGTGCGGCCGTCGGCCGATCCCGCGTGTCGGGGAAGACACGTCGTCCCGCGCAAGAGGCAGGGCTGAAGCGCGCCAATTTCGGCGACGGCCCCGGCCTGCCGACGCTGCTTCTGCTGCCGCAATTGCTGATTCTCCTGTTCTTCTTCTTCATCCCGTCGCTGCGGGCGCTGACCCAATCCGTCCTGCTCAGCGATCCCTTCGGAACCACCGTTCAGTTCGTGTGGTTCGATAACTTCAAGACGCTGTTTGCGAGCAGCGAGTACCGCCAGTCGATCGCGGTGACGTTCTGGTTCACGGTGGCGCAGAATGTGCTCACGCTGGGCAGTGCACTGGTGCTCGCCTTTGCCACCGACAGGATCGTACGGGCGCGTTCGGTCTATCGCACGATCATTCTGTTGCCATATGCGATTGCGCCGGCGATCGCGGGTATCTTGTGGGCCTTCCTGTTCAATCCGGCGGTTGGCCCGCTCGCGCAGATGCTGCACAGGCTCGGCATCGCCTGGGACCCCAACCTCAATCCGACCGATGCGCTGATCCTGGTGACGCTCGCCGCGTCATGGAAGCACATCTGCTACGACTACATCTTTCTGGTCGTGGGTTTGCTCGCGGTGCCGGTGTCGCTGATGGAGGCCGCCGCGGTGGACGGCGCCGGTCCGATCCGCCGCTTCGTCTCCATCGCGCTGCCGATGCTCGGACCCACCATCTTCTTCCTCACCGTGATGAACTTCATCTATGGCTTCTTCGAAACCTTCGCCATCATCGATGCAGTCACCAAGGGTGGTCCGGCCGGTGCAACCAACATTCTGGTCTACAAGGTCTTCGTCGACGGCTTCGTCAATCTCGACCTCGGCTCTTCGGCCGCACAGTCGGTTCTTTTGATGAGCTTCGCGCTGATCTGCACGCTGCTGCAATTCCGCTACTTCGACCGCAAGGTCAATTACGGAGTCTAGCCGTATGGTGGAGCGCTCGCCCGTCCTTAGCATGGTCTGTCACGCGATCCTGATCGCCGGCGCGCTGACGGTCTGCATACCCCTGTATTTCGCGTTCGTGGCGGGTTCGCTCACGGTGGCCGAGGTTCAGAAGGTGCCGCTGCCATGGGTTCCGGGCGGCCAGTTCTTCGATAACCTGCAACTGGCCTGGAGCAAGGGCAATTTCAGTCGCACCTTCACCAATTCGATCGTCGTGGCTCTCGGCATCACCGCCGGTAAGATCGCGGTGTCGCTGCTCTCGGCCTTCGCGATCACCTACTTCCGGTTCCGCTACCGGATGCTCGCATTCTGGCTCATCTTCGTTTCGCTGATGCTGCCGATCGAGGTCCGGATCGTGCCGACCTTCGAAGCCGTGGCCAATGCGGCAGTGCCGCTGCAATGGCTCGCCGACGCCCTGCATGTGGCAGACCTGTGGGGCTGGATCAGCGGCCACGACGTCGCGATCAGCCTCGAATGGAACATGGTCAACACCTATCCCGGGCTGATCCTGCCGCTGATCGCCTCGGCCACCGCCACCTTCCTGTTTCGCCAGTTCTTCCTGACGGTCCCGGACGAACTGTGCGAGGCGGCGAGGCTGGACGGCGCGTCGCCGCTGCATTTCTTCTGGAGCATCCTGCTGCCGCTGTCCGTGCCGAACATGGTGGCGCTCGCCATCATCCTGTTCCTGTTCGGCTGGAATCAATATCTCTGGCCGCTGCTGTTCACGACCGATAAGGACATGGCAACGGCCGTCATTGCCCTGAAGGGGCTGATCCCCCGCTCCGACAGCGAGCCAGCCTGGAACGTTGCCATGAGCGGCGCGCTCCTCACAATGTTGCCACCGGCGCTGGTCGTCCTGCTGTTACAGCGCTGGTTCATCAAGGGTCTCATCGACAGCAGCAAGTAGGGACTGACCATGGTTTTCATCGCCGGGCATCGCGGCGCGCGCAATCTTTGGCCGGAGAACAGCCTTACGGGCTTCCGCAACCTGTGCAAGGAGGGTGTCGATGCGGTCGAGTTCGACGTCCATCAGAGCGCGGATGGCGGGCTTGTCGTGATCCATGACCCGCTGCTCGACCGCACCGCATTCGATAGCGGACCGGTTGGCGAGCGCAGCCTGAGACGGCTGACGGCAACGCGTCTTCGCGATGCCGGCGACGAATGCATTCCGACCCTTGGCGAGGTGCTCGATGTGTTCAGCGAAACGACGCTCGAGCTCCACATCGAGATCAAGACGGATGCGCTCGGCAATCCCTATTCGAGCCTCGAGGCGCGGCTGATCGACGAGATCAAGCGCCGGGGCCTGGAACGGCGTGCCGTCATCACCTGCTTCGTGCCCGGCGTGATCGCGACCGTGCGCCGGCTGTGGCCGGAGGCGCGGGTGCTCGCCTCGCTCGACCGCCGTTCGGCGGAGATGATGGGCGGAATCGCGTGCGCGCTGGCGCAATTTGCCGCCATTCCCGGCTGCATCGTCGCGGTCGAAAAATCGCTCCTCGCCCTCACACTGCCGCTGGCCCTTCAAATGCTCGGATCCGAGCGTCTCGGTGCATGGGTGATCAATGAGCCGGAGGATATCACCTACTGGCTTGCCCAACCGGTGCGGCAGATCACGACCGATCGGCCTGATCTTGCCGTGAGCATTCGCCGCAAGCTCGAAACCGTGCCGGCGCGTCCATGATTCCCCGCCGCCGCTTTCTCGTGGGATCGCTGGCGAGCGCCGCCTTCGCCGCGCCCGCCGGGTTCGTGCGGGGAACGCCGGTCGCCTTCAGCGCAGATCCCTTCACGCTCGGTGTTGCGTCCGGATGCCCGCGACAGGATCGTGTCATCCTGTGGACCCGGCTTGCGCCACAACCTCTCGACGGCGGCGGCATGGGCGACGCTCCCGTGGATGTCGAGTGGCAGGTCGCCGAGGACGAGGCCTTCTCCCGCATCGCCTCCCGCGGCGTGGTGCGGACGACGGCAGAGCTTGCGCATTCCGTGCATGCCGAGGCGACGAGATTGCGGCCGGATCGCGTCTACTGGTATCGCTTCCGCGCCGGTCCGGCGCTTAGCCCGGTGGGACGCACCCGGACCGCGCCGGCCGAGTCCGCGCGCCCGTTCCGTTTTGCCTTCGCATCCTGCCAGCAATACGAGCAGGGCTATTTTGCCGCCTACCGCGACATGGCCGCGCGCGATCTCGACCTGGTCGTGCATCTCGGCGACTACATCTATGAGAAATCCTGGGGATCGCACCACGTCCGCCAGCACGGCGTCGGCATCCCGACGACGCTCGAGGAATTCCGCAACCGCTACGCGCTCTACAAGAGCGATCACGACCTGCAAGCCGCGCACGCCGCCTTTCCCTGGCTGTCGATCTGGGACGACCATGAGGTGATGGACGACTATGCCAATGATCGCTCCTACACCGTGCGCGATCCCGGGCAATTCCTGAGGATCCGTGCGGCAGCCTATCAGGCCTATTACGAGCACATGCCGTTACCGCCCTCGGCACGTCCACGCGGCGCGGATGCCACGATCTACGAGCACTATCGCTTCGGCGACATGCTCGACGTGCTGCTGCTCGACGATCGACAATATCGTTCGGCATCGGCCTGTGTCGGAAGCGGGCGTCCGACCTGGGTGTCCGACTGTGCGGGCCGGACGGACGAAACGCGGACGATGCTGGGCGAGAAACAGGAACAATGGCTCGATGCGCGCCTGCGCGAGTCTCGCGGCCGCTGGACGATCGTCGCGCAGCAGACATTGATGGCGCAGGACAAGCGGGAAGGGGACGACGGCGCGCATTTCTGGATGGACGGCTGGGACGGCTATCCCAACGCCCGCCGCCGTCTGCTTGATTCGCTCGTTGCGCATCGCAGGCGAAACCCGATCGTGATCGGCGGCGACCGTCACGCCTTCTTTGCCGCCGATCTCAAGCATGATTTTGCCCGGCCTGGCGGTCCCACCATTGCGACCGAGTTCGTCGGCACCTCCATCAGCTCGGACGGGCCGAGCGAGAGCAGTGTGCGCAAGGCACTGGCGGAAAATCCGCATCTCGCCTATGCGCGTGGCGACAGGCGCGGCTATGCGACCGTCGAGCTCGACGCCCGCCATTGCACCGTGGGGTTCGAGGCGCTCGACGACGTCAAGGACGCTGGGAGTGCCGTGCGCCGGCTGACGACATTTGTGGTCGAGGACGGCGCGCCGGGGGCGAAGGCCGCATGACGAGCACCCGCATGTCCCCGCATTTGACGAATGATGAAGGATCGCCTCAAATGATCCGACGTCTGACCATGCCTTAGGCCGCTGCGGGGGGCTGCGCCGTGACCGATCAAACTATCCTGCGGGTCGCCTGGCTCTACTACATGGAGAACCTGACCCAGGCCGAGATCGGCGAGCGGCTGGGGCTGACCCGCGCCCGCGTCAACCGCATGCTGTCGGATGCTCGGCAGACCGGCATCGTCAACATCCGCCTCAACTCCGCCTTTGCGAGCTGCACGGAGCTGGAGCACCGGTTGCGTCGGGAATGCGGCCTCGAGGACGCGGTCGTCATCCCGAGCCCGGAGAATCCCGAGCTGGTCGGAAGCCTGATCGGGATGGCGGCGGGAGCCAATCTGTCGAAATTTCTCGAACAGAAGCGCCCGCGCATCATCGGGATCGGCTGGGGCGCGACCTTGCGCGAGACCATCCGTTACGTCACGCCGGCGGACTATCCCGATCTTTCAATCGTCTCGATGATGGGCGGCCTGTCGCGCGGACTCGAGCTCAACACCTTCGAGATCGCGGGCGAGCTCGCGCACCGGCTGCATGCCCAGTGCAGCTATCTGGCCGCGCCGATTTTTGCCAGCAGCCGGCGCTCGCGCGACACCTTCCTGGCCCAGGAGGTCTATCAGGAGGTGCTGAACAGCGTCGAGCGGATCGACCTTGCGCTGTTGAGCATGGGAGACCTGACGCCGCGTTCGCTGCTGGTGCGGCATGGGCTGCCGCCGGACGTGAAGGCCGAGCATCTGCGGGCTGCGGGCGCCGTCGGCGACGTGCTCGCACAGTTTCTCGACAAGTCCGGCCGGCCCATCGATCACGGCATCAACAGCCGCGCCATCGCGCTGTCGCTCGAGAAGCTGGCGCGCGTGCCGACCTCGATGCTGATCGCCGGGGGCCTCAACAAGGCGCCGATCATCGCCGCGGTGCTGCGCGGCCGGATCGGCAAGGTGCTGGTGACGGACGAGAACGCCGCCATCGCCGCGCTGAAACTGATCGACAAGCAGAAATAGCCGCGTTTTCGCAAACGAACGTTTGATCTGCGCTTTCGACGCTGATGCCGGCGTGATCGCCGACTTGCGCCCCGAGGGATGCAAAAGCATTTGTCACTTCAGCGTTACATATGTAATATGAGGAAAACAATTGCTCAAAGAGGGATGGCGTCGACATGCGCGCTGCGGTGCTCCAGGACATTCGCGATATCCGCATCCTCGATATCCCCGAGCCGAGGCCGGTGGCGGAGGACGATCTCATCGTTCGCGTCAAGGCTGTCGGCGTCTGCGGCAGCGACCTGCATTCCTACCTCGAGGGCGGAACGACCGGCCCGACGCGGGTCAGGCCGTTCGTCCTGGGTCATGAATTCTCGGGTGTCCTCACGCCGGACTCGGCGCGCAAGGCGGGACTGTCGGCTGATGCGCTGGTGGCTGTCGACCCGTCCATTCCCTGCGATCATTGTGAATGGTGCCGCCGCGGTCAGACCAATCTGTGCCCCAACGTGAAGTTCCTCGGCTATGCGCCACACAACGGCGCCATGGCCGAATTTGTCTGCGTGCCCCGATCCGCCGTGCATGTGGTGCCTGACAGCATCGACCCGGCCGGCGCAGCGATCCTGGAGACGCTCGGCGTTGCGATCCATGCCATGGATCTGGCGCGTCCGCGACTTCTGGAAACCGTGGCGGTGCTTGGCTGCGGGCCGGTGGGATTGCTGTTGGTGCAACTCGCGCGGCTCGCGGGTAGCGGAAAGATCATCGCGATCGACCCGGTCGAGCAGCGGACCGCGCTGGCGTGCGACCTCGGTGCGGATGGGGCGTGCCGCAGCTACGCCGGGGTTGGCGACCTCACCGAAGGCCGCGGCGTCGATCTGGTGATCGAGGCGACCGACTCCTCGCACGGCTTCGAGCATGCCGCGCGCTGTGCCCGTATCGGTGGCCGGGTCGTTCTCGTCGGCATTCCCGAGAACAACCAGTACATCCTGAGCGGCGCGGAATCGCGTCGCAAAGGCTTGTCGATCAAATTTTCACGCCGCATGCCGGAGGTCTATCCGCGGGCCATCGCGCTTGCGCAGGGAGGGCAGGTCAAGCTCACGCCGCTCGCCACGCATCGCTTCTCGCTCGACCAGACGCCTGCCGCGTTCGAGCAACAGGTCGCGCGACGAGACGGAATCATCAAGGCGATCATTAGTCCGTAGATTGACGGGTTGTCTCGCCGAGAATCCGGCGCAATGATTGCTGGCAAGAAGCTGGTTGGTGGTGATGGCGAAATCGTCGAAACTGGTTGTCGCGAAAAAGGGCCGCGTCCTGATGGTCAGACGCAGGCGCGACGGTCTATGGATGTTTCCAGGGGGCCGCCGGCGGGCGGGTGAGAGCGAAAGGAGCTGCCTTCGTCGCGAGATCAAGGAGGAGCTCCCCAAGCTGAAGCTTGGGCCGTTGAAGCTCTGGAAGGAAGTGAAGGCGAAGAACCGCCTGTCCGGCCGCCGGATGAGTGACGCGATTTTCCTGGCGAAGAAGGTGTCAGGTGACCTGAAAGTCGGGGACAAGAAGGAGATCGACAGAGCAGTCTGGCGGAAGCCGCGCGGCGTCAGATTGACGCCGACCTCGCGCTACATTCGCGACAAGCTGTTTCCAAGACGAGGGCGCCGTTAAGTTCAGCTCGCAGGGTCCAAAACGAAGATTGCCTGAAATTGTTGGCCCTCGATCTTCACGCCGCCGACAGCCGTCGATCGACCGGATAGCTGTGTCATTGGAACGTATTAGCCTTCCGAAAACGTTCGTTAACGCTGCCGGCGGGCAGCGCTCGTTGCAAAATAGTTTGGCGACGGCTCTTGACGGATTCGCCAATCTCTGTGCATACCGCTGCCCGACAAAACGCCGTCGAACTCGCCGGCGCTCTTTAAGGACCGAAACCGTGTTGCGATTGCGCTCACATATCGTCGCGAAAGCCGCCGCCGCGCTGCCGTTTAATCGGCCGTGCGATTGGTCGTGCATGTCCGCGACGGAACAAGGTCCAAGCTATCTGACGAAGCCCGATCATCTCGGGACGACCAGGATAGCAGGCAGAGCGTAACAGGCAGCGGGAATCCGCCCTCTGCCAAAAAGGCGGAGGGCAATATGGCCCGCAACAGCACCACCAAGACAGGACTCGAGAGCCGTACCCGCGAGAAGATTTTCTCCTCGCCGGTCGCGCTCGCCTTCGTGCGCACCGTTGTGGCGCTCCGAGGGATCTCCGAGACCGAAGCCCGCCAGATTTATCTCGACTACATCAACCGATCGCCGCGGTCGGCGGATCACCGTGGCCGCCGCGTGATGACGTGAAGTGATGTCGAATTCAGGATGATCGCCCCTGCAAGGACATAAGGCGATCCGCTGACCGGTACCGGTCTCCTTTGGTGGAGCGGCAAACGGTGGTTTCAGGCAGCGAATGTTTTTCTGTTGGCCGGGGTCGTCCCGGTCGTTTGTAGATTTTACGCCGGCGCAGCGCAGCGGAAGAGTACGTTCTTGAGGTGCGAGACCGCGCGTTCGCTTCTGCGCCGCTGGCACCATTTCGCTCCACTAGCCCAACTGGTAGAGGCGACGGACTTAGATTCCGTGCGGTGGCGGTTCGAATCCGTCGTGGAGCACCAAACATTGCATCACCGCTATCATCTATCTGCCGTGGTTCTTGCCCGGCGAACCCATCCTTTAGCGCGCGCTTAGCTCAGCGGAAGAGCGCCTGTCTTACATGCAGGATGTCGGCCGTTCGATCCGGTCAGCGCGCACCAGCTCGCGTCCGTAGCTCAGTCAGGAGAGCGCCGCTGTGACACGGCGGAGGTGGCAGGGGCAGAGCCTGCCGGACGCACCATCAATTCCCTCTCGTAGCTCAGTGGTAGAGCAATCGCTTGATAAGCGATCGACGGATGTTCGATTCATCACGGGAGGACCAGACACAACGGACCTGTGCCCCCAGCGGCGAAGGGAGCGGATTCTTAATCCGTCGCGAAAGCATCGTCGGTTCGAGTCCGACCAGGTCCTCCAAGCAAAATTCGCGCTCGTGGCGAAACTGGTAGACGCGCCGTCTTGAGAGGGCGGTGGGAGACCATGCCGGTTCGACCCCGGCCGAGCGCACCAATGGCCCATGTACCCATCTGGCGAAGGGACCGGATTGTCGATCCGGGAAGGCGAGTTCGATCCTCGTCATGGGCGCCAAATTCCAGGATGTAGCTTAGCCCGCCATCCTGACCACGGGCGTCTAGCTCAACGGTAGAGCCGGCGGCTCATAACAGTCCAAGTATCGATTCAAATCCGGTGGCGCCCACCACCAAACAGAGGAGAGGGCAATGTTCGCAGCAAACCCGGCCCTTGTCCTCAACGCCGACTTCCAGCCGCTGTCCTATTTCCCGTTGTCGCTGTTCAACTGGGAGGACGCCGTCAAGGCGGTCGTGAGGGGATCGCATGTCGTGGTCGCCGAATACGACCAGGTCGTCCGCAGCCCCTCGACCGTGATGCGGCTGCCGTCGGTGATCGCACTGCGCGAGTATGTGCGGCCGCCGGTTCGGGTCGCCTTCACCCGGTTCAATGTCTTTCTCCGCGATCGCTTTCGTTGCCAGTATTGCGGCGACCAGCATCTGCGCGGCGAATTGACGTTCGATCACGTCATCCCGCGGGCGGACGGCGGCCAGACGTCCTGGACCAACATCGTGGCAGCCTGCAGCCCCTGCAACACGCGCAAGGACCGCTTGCATCTCAGGCCGCTGCGGAAGCCGTTCGAGCCGACGCAGCACGACCTGATGGCAGCCCAGCGTCTGTTCCCGCCGAACTTTCTGCACGAGACCTGGCGCGACTATCTGTACTGGGATGTCGAGCTCGAGAAGTAACGGCGCCGGCGGCGGGCTGCTGCCGTCGGCGAACCATCACCACGTAGCTCAACTGGATGAGTGCGACCCTCCGAAGGTCGAGGATGCAGGTTCGAGTCCTGCCGTGGTGGCCAATTCGATACTCGTCAATCTGGACAGTGAACCGGCGCCGCCGGCCTCGATTGGAAATCGAGTGGGCGCTTCGGCGCTGGGGATCAGGGCCTCCGCTGTCCGCCAACTAAAGCGCGATGAGATTTGGATAAATCGTCATCGCGCTTTAGCTCTTTGTTTGATCATGATCTCCGCGCAAACGCGTTCCGCGTTTGTCGCGAGGGAAAACCGCTTCACACTTTTCCGGATCATGCTCTAGGAGAGTCAACCGGACAGGCGCGCCGGCACGGCTTCGAACACCGATGGCACCGCAAGGTGTGAGGCTCAGGTCCTCGGCTCTCCGCCAAAAACGATCGCGCCAGGCCGGATGTACGCCGGCGCCGCTGAGGAGTTTGTAGCCTCGGCACCATTTCGCGACAATCCGGGTAACGTCAAGTCTGGGGACTGAGCGGGCCTGTAAAGCCTGCGCCTTTGTGCCTGCCTGGTTCGATTCCAGGGTTACCCACCACCACATGCAGACGTAGCTGGAAGGTCGAGCACCTGAGTGCCACTCAGGAGATTCGGTTTCGATTACCGACGTCCGCACCATCTAGCCCAGTTAGCAAATCTGGTGATTGCACGCGTTTGAAGAACGCAGGAGGCCAGTTCAAATCTGGCGCTGGGCACCATTTTCAGGGGCAGGCAGCGGGCTGCAGTTGATCCTTGCAAGATCGACGTCCGGAGTTCGACTCTCCGTTGCTCCACCACTTCATTCCCGTCGAGCCATCTCGGTGAAGGCGCTCCGCTGTTAACGGAGGAAGGCACGTTCGAATCGTGCGGCGGGAGCCAATTCACTACTTCCGATCTCCGGTCTGACTTAGGCCGCCGAAGCGGAAGCGACATGCTGCCATCGTCTAGCGGCAAGGATGCCCGGTTTTCAACCGGTCGACGCGGGTTCGATTCCCGCTGGCAGTACCACATTCATCTTCCCGTAGCTCAACTGGATGAGTAGCGCGCTACGAACGCGAAGGTATGCAGGTTCGAGTCCTGCCGGGAAGGCCAATCATCATCAGCGCGTAGGGGAGCCCGGCCGTCCCCACCTGCCTTGGAAGCAGGGGATCGGTGGTTCGAATCCACCCACGCTGACCATTATGGCGCGCTGGCCGATCGGCTAGGCGACGGATTCTGAATCCGTCCAGACAGGTTCGACTCCTGTGCGCGCAGCCAATTTGGCCCCGTGGCGAAACAGGAACGCGGCGGTCTGCAAAACCGCCATGAGCCGGGGCAGCACCGGCCGGGGCATCCAGCATGCCGGGATCATCATGTGAATTGGAGAGTTGGCCGAGCGGTAAGGCAACGCGGTGCTAACGCGTCGAGTCCTTTGGGATGCACAGGTTCGATCCCTGTACTCTCCGCCAATCAGTCGTTGCGGCTACTCAGTCTTGCGGGCGTGGCGTAGTGGGCTGCGTGCCTGTCTTCCAAACAGGAGGTGTTCGGTTCGATCCCGGCCGCCCGCGCCAGCCTGCCATCGCCTGGTGCTAAGGGTACGGCGCCTTCAACGCTGGACTTCGCGGGTTGAACTCCCGTTGGCAGGACCAAATAGCAAGACCAAATAGCAAGACCAATTCTGGGCGCGCCGCCAAGTTGGCCAGGGCGCCGGATTTTGATTCCGGTTACCGCAGGTTCGAGCCCTGCTGCGCTTACCAATTCCTCGCGGGGCCTCGGTAGGGAAGGGGCCGGCTCTCATAAGGCTGGAGTGGCGGGTTCGACCCCCGCACCCGCGACTATGTCTGGCGCTCGCTGCCTACCTGCGCCGCTCCCTCCGGCGCGGATGGTGGCCATCAATCTCTCCTGATTTCGTTCAATGGCAGGATGCTCGGTTGTGGACCGGGAGACGCGGAGTTCGATTCTCCCAATCAGGACCAGATACCGGCTTAGTTCAGTGGCAGAACGCGGGCCTCCAAAACCCGATGTCGACTGTTCGATTCAGTCAGCCGGTGCCAACTCCGGAGAGAAGAACAGCTCGGGGTAAAGCTCTTCGCGAAACCCATCTATTATGCTGATGGGTATCGCAAGGGCTCTGCCCATCCTGCGAGCTGACGCAGTGATAGCGATGTCGTCACTCGGGTGAGGGCTGATGGCTGATAGCCCAGACGTAAGCCGCCACCGCGTCGACATCCGCTAGCTCCAAGTCGCCGTCCCTTCCAGGGGGCAGTGGCAGGGGCTGTCGAGCCCACAATGCGGCCTGCGGCCTATCAGGCGAATCCTTGCGCAAACCTGCCGGAGCCATCGCCGGCCAGGTTCGCGAACTCGATCTTCGACATCTCGACGATGGCCTTGGTGCGGCTTGCGACCTTGAGCTTGCGGAGGATCTCGGAGACATGCACCTTGACCGTCGACTCGCAGACATGCAGTTCGTGAGCGATCTGTTTGTTCTGCAGCCCGCGGTGGATCAGCTCCAGAACCCGCACTTGCTGTACGGTAAGATCATTCATGCGCTTCAGCAGCTCTTGCACCGGTCCGTTGCAGAGATCTGCACAGCCAATTGTGCGGTAGCCGCTGGGAAGATAAATCGAACCTCCCAGCACGATGCCGATAGCACGCACGAGTTCTTCCTTCGAGGTCGATTTGGGAACGTATCCGGATACGCCCAGAGAGAGTGCGCTTGCAATGATTTGGGGATCCTTGTGGCACGAAACGACGGCGATCGGATTCCGGGGAAAGGCTTTACGGATGCGAACAAGGCCGGATAGTCCCGTCGTTCCGGGCAGGGAAAGGTCGAAGATGGTCAGATCGATCTCGCTCGACGAGAGCGCGGCAAGCGCCTCGTCGACGGTCGCCGCCTCAAGGATTTCGACATCCGGCACGGCGAGGCGAACGCTGTTTTCCAGCGCCTCGCGGAACAGCGGATGATCGTCGACAATGAGGAATCGCCCCACGCGTGCAACTCCAGAATCCCTGACAAGAACCAAGGATGACTGAACCGCGCAATTCAGGCTTGATCTGAGTCAAGTCGGAGGGGCAACATGATCGGCGTGGTCGTGCACCGCTCCTGGACATCCCCGCTATGGCTGCTTCCCAAACACGCTAAGGATCTGCAGCAATTGCTTGTGGCCGCTAGCGCCGACCTTCTTCACCAGGCGTTTCTCGTGCTCCTGGACGAGCGCCTCGGCGCGCTCCAGCAGGGCCTTTCCTTCCGGCGTCAGATAGAGCGCATGGGACCTCCGGTCGGTCTTTGACGGCGTGCGATCGAGCAGGTCTCTGGCTTCCAGCCCGTCCAGCATCGGCACCAGGGCCGATCGCACGACGCCCAGCACCTGCGATAACGCCATCTGCGACAGGCCCGGGTTTTCCCCCACGATCGTCAGGATCGAGAAGTAAACCGGCCGCAACTGCAGCGGGCCGAGCGTCGCGTTGAAGTCCTCGAAGACCCAGAGCTGAGCCTGCCGGATCAGGTAGCCCGCGAGGCCATTGAGCTTCTTCAGGCTGACGGCCGACTCGCTGGCGCGATCAGCCTGCTGCGGCCGCGTATCAGCCCGCGACGCCTGTCTGCGGGCCGGTATCGGCGCTGCCGAGCGAAGCTTCGGGTTGGACACGCGTTTCCTTTGGTCGATTTGCGAACTCCGTTCTTCGCTTGGTTCGCATTGCGGCGCAAATGCTTTTTTGAATTGTTCTTGACAAGAACAGTTCATGGAATGAACAATATCCCACGGAACGGCGCGACAAGCGCGGGGGCAAAAAGGGGAGGAGCGCCATGGTTGAGCGGCGCAATATGCGTTTTGGGGTTCACCGCAGCGGTGGATTTGGTGCGCGGGGGCGTCAACTGGGCGCTGCCGCAGCGACGGCCGTCCTCATGGCGGCAGCCGCACCCGCGCCGGTCGCGGCGCAATCCAAGTTCACGAGCATCACGGGATTCGGCGACAGCTATGCCGATACGGGCAGCGCGCCGGGCGGTGCATTCCGCCTGCTCGGTTTCCCCTGTCCGGCGGGGCCGCCGACCTATCCGACCTGCCGGTTCAGCGGCGGCACCAACTTCGTGGACTCGCTGCAGTCGACCTACAATTTGCCGCCACTCACGAACTACGCGGTCGGCGGCGCGCAGACCGGCAGCACCAACGTGATCCCCGGGCTTCCCGGCTTTGCCGACGAGGTCGCGACCTTCGTCGCGAGCGGCAAGCGTTTTTCGTCCAGCGACCTGATCGCGCTGTCGATCGGCGGCAATGATCAGGCGCAGTTCAACAGCGGCAACACGCTCGCGCAGATCAATGCTATGGCGGTTGCCTCGGCCACCAACGCAACGACCGGCGTCCGGCAATTGATCGCGCTCGGAGCCAATAACATCGCCTGGGTGAGCCCGGGAAATCCGTTCTATTTCCCGGCGCCCTTCGGCGACCCGGCGCTCACATTTGCACAGCGCGAGGAATGGGCGCGGACCTATTTCCAGCAGCTTCAGCTGCAGCTCGCGCCATCAGCCAACGCAGGCACCCGGATCTTCCTGTTCGATCTCGAAACCCTGCAGGCGCGAATCGTCGCCAATCCCGGCCAATACGGCTTCCTCAGCGCCAGCTCTTGTCAGCTCGTGCTCGGCATTCCCGGCTGCCTTGCCGCATCGAGCGCCGTGCAGAACAGCTACTTCTATTGGGATACGGTGCATCCGACGAGCGCCGGCTTTGCCCTGATCGCCCGCTACATGGCCAATCAGATCGATGCGCCGCTGACGGTTGCGCCGCAGGGCGACGTCGCGATGTCGATTGCGTCAGGCTTCGCCAACTCGATCTTCGGCCATCTCGACGCCTATCGCACTTTCTCGTCCTATGGTGCGGGCAACGTCATGAACGCGATGGCTGCGGACATGCCGGCGAAGGCGACGCGGCCGCCTCTCGCGCAGAGCCCGTGGAGCATCTATGGAGACGTCGCCTATGCCGGCGGCAACCGCGACGCCCAGGCGCTGCTGTCGTCATACAACTACAATTCCGTCGGCGGCTGGATCGGCATCGACTACAAGGTCCAGCCCGATCTCCTGGTCGGCGGCATCTTCAGCTACGCCCAGCCCAACGTGAACCTGGCCACCCAGAACGCCCGCTACAAGATCGATGCCTATCAGCTCGGCGGCTACACCTCGTACACGCGCCAAAACTGGTTTGCCGACGCGCTGATCGCCTATGGCCGCCAGGCCTTCGCTACCAGCCGGCAGGGCGTGATCGACACCATTACCGGCTCGACCAACGCCGACACGTTCACGGTGGCGGCCAAGGGCGGCTATCTCTGGGATGTCGGCCGCTTCCGCGTCGGACCGGTCGCGGGCCTCGCCTACACCAACGCGCAGATCGGCGGTTACACCGAAACCGGCGACATCCTGCTCACCAATGTGGTCAATCGACAGACGTTGGAGAGCCTCACCGGCAGCGCCGGCGTGCAGGTCCGCGCGCCCTTCATGATGGCGGGCGGCCTCTACAGCCCGTACATCAACGTCACCGCCGAGCACGATTTCATCGGGTCGGCGCGAACGCTGATCACCACCCAGGTCACCACGCCGCTCTTGCCAGTGCTGACGCCGATCGATGGCCGCACCAGCACCTACGGTCGGGTCAATGCCGGCATCGCTGCCGCCATCACCGACAAGGTGAGCGCCAATGTGCAGGTGGTCAGCACTTTTGCGCGCAACGACGGCAACGACTACGGCGTCAGCGGCGGCGTCAAGGTCAGGTTCTGAGTGGGAGTTTGACGTGATGAAGCGACTCTTCTGCGCCCTCCTGTTCCTATGGGGGGCGGGCGCGCCGGCGCTCGCCCAATTGTCCGACGACGCGGTCAGGATCGGCGTCATGACCGACTTGTCGAGCTGGGGCCGCGACAATACCGGCCCCGGATCGGTCGAGGCCGCCAAGATGGCGATCGAGGAGTTCGGCCCGACGGTGCTTGGCAAGCCAATCGAGCTGATCAGTGCCGACCACCAGATGAAGGTGGATGTCGGCACGCAGCTCGCCCGCGGCTGGTTCGACAACGGCAAGATCGACGCGATCGTCGACGTTCCCAATTCCGCCATCGCGATTGCGCTTCACAACATGGTGAGCGAGCGCAACAAGGTCTTGCTGCTGTCGGGAGCCGGCGCAAGCTCGCTCACCGACGATCTCTGCAGTCCCAACACCGTGCAGTTCACCTACGACACCTACGCGCTGGCAAAGGTGACGGCATCAGCGATGGTCGCCGAAGGCGGCAAATCCTGGTTCTTCGTCACCGCGGATTACACCTTTGGGCACCAGCTCGAGCAGGACGCGACCCGCTTCATCAAGCAGGCCGGCGGCGAGGTGCTCGGCAGCGTGCGTCATCCCTCCAACACGTCGGATTTCTCGTCCTTTGCCCTGCAGGCGCAGAACTCCAAGGCAAACGTCGTCGCCTTCGCCAATGCCGGCCAGGACACGCAGAATGCGATCAAGCAGGCCAACGAGTTCGGCCTCGTCCGCAGCGGACAGAAGCTGGTCGGGCTTTTGCTGTTCGACGCCGACGTGCACGCGATCGGCCTGCGCGAAGCGCAGGGAACCTACATGACGACGGCGTCGTACTGGAACATGGATGAGAAGACCCGCGCATGGTCCAAAAAGTTCTTCGCGCGGACCGGTGTCATGCCCTCCATGATCCACACCGGCGTCTACGGGGCCGTGCTGCACTACCTCAAGGCCATCGCATCAGCGGGAAGCGACGAGGCCGCAAAAGTGATGCCAAAGATGCGCGAACTGCCGATCGAGGATGCCTTCGTGCATCAGGGCAAGTTGCGCGAGGACGGCCGCGTGATCCGCGACATGTATCTGGCGCGGGTCAAGAAGCCGGAGCAATCGAAGGAGCCGTGGGACTATCTCGAGATCGTCAGGAGGGTGAAGGGCGACGACGCTTTCAGGCCGGTCTCGGAATCGAAGTGTCCGCTGCTGAAGCGTTGAGTTCCCATGGTCAGTCTGTTCGATCCGATCCGGCTCGGCACCGTCCAAGCGCCGAACCGCATTTTCATGGCGCCGATGACCAGGGGGCGGGCCACGCTCGACCACGTGCCGACCCCTGTCATGGCGCAGTACTACGGACAGCGCGCATCTGCGGGGCTGATCCTCACCGAGGCGACTGGCATAAGCCTCGAAGGTCACGCTTGGCCCTACGCGCCAGGGATCTGGAATAGCGAACAAGTCGAAGGGTGGAGAGCCGTCACCGAAGCCGTGCACGACGCCGGTGGACGGATCTTTGCGCAGTTGTGGCACATGGGCAGGCTGACCCATTCGCGTTTTCCCGGACGCGGCCGGCCCGTCTCGGCATCCGCCACGACGGCGCCGGGTCTCGCCCAGACCTATGATGGGAAACTGCCCTACGAAGAGGCGAGGGCGCTCGACCTCGCCGAGATTCCCGCTCTCGTCGACCAGTTCGCGAATGCGGCCTGCAATGCCGTTCGTGCAGGGTTCGACGGCGTTCAGATTCATGCGGCGAATGGCTATCTGCTCGATCAGTTTCTGCGCAGCAGCTCCAATCAGCGGCGCGACAGCTATGGCGGCGGTCCCGAGAACCGCATCCGCATTCTTGAGGACGTGACGGTCGCGGTTGCCCAATGCATCGGTGCTGACCGGACCGCGGTGCGCCTCTCCCCGAATGGCGAGATCAAGGGCATCAACGACGACGATCCGGAAGCGCTGTTCGTAACAGCCGCAAAAATGCTCTCCACGCTCGGAATTGCGTTTCTGGAAGTCCGCGAGCCCGACTTCAACGGCACCAACGGCAAGGCCGACCGGCTGCCCGTCGCGCCGCTGATGCGCGCGGTCTTCGACGGTCCCCTGGTGCTGAACTCGGACTACGACGCGGACAGGGGGCAGGCCGTGCTCGATGCGGGACAGGCGGACGCGATCTCGTTCGGGCGGCCCTTCATTGCCAACCCTGACTTGCCCGATCGATTTGCGCGGCGCCTGGCGCTTCGGCCGTCCGACCAGGCAACCTGGTATTCACGCGGCGCGGAAGGGTACTGTGAGCTCTGATCGGGAGTTATCTTGCAGAGGTTGATCCGAAGTGCCGCGCAATGCCGCGACTGCGGGGGGTCGATGCGACGCTTCGTCGGACTTCCCCATTCACCCCGACGAACGCCGGGCGTCATCTATCTCGTCTGCCCGCACTGCGATGCCGGCTTTCTCGAGAAGATGGAGCGCTTCAGGCAGCGAGGCATTGCTCCTGCGAAACGGGATGAGACGACTGACGCCTGAACTGGCAACGCACGCAGCCAGCCCGGTCGCGCAAATTCGATTGACTCATAATAGTTATATTTAATAACTAAACTTGCTGATGTCGCGAAGATCGCGAGCAGGTCATCTCAATTGCGTGCCGGAGAAAGACATGAACTACGTTGCGCCTGTGCGCGCGATGGCATTCGCGCTGGACGCCGTCGCGGATCTCAGCGAGAACATCCGCACTGGCATGCACGAGCGTGCCGACGCCGATACCATCCAGAGCGTCCTTGACGAAGCAGGGACATTCGCCGGCGAAATCCTCTCACCGCTCAATCGGCAGGGCGATCTTGTCGGCGCCTGCCTCAAGGATGGGCACGTCACGCTGCCGGCTGGATGGCGCCAGGCCTACACCGCTTGGCGCGATGCTGGCTGGAACGCCATCGACCTGCCGGAGCAATGGGGCGGCATGGGTCTGCCGACGCGCCTTGCAGCTGCCTGCATGGAGATGTGGACGAGCGCCTGCATGTCGTTCGCGCTTGGCCCGGTGTTGACCCAGGGTGCGAGCGAGGCCCTGCTCTTCCACGCCGACGAGGCAATCAAGGCGCTCTACCTCCCAAAGCTCGTCAGCGGCGAATGGTCGGCGACGATGAATCTGACGGAGCCTCAAGCCGGCTCCGATCTCGGAGCACTTCGCACCAAGGCAGTGCCCGTCGGCGACGGCACCTACCGCATCACCGGCCAAAAAATCTTCATCACCTATGGCGAGCACGATCTGACCGACAACATCGTGCACCTCGTACTCGCACGCCTGCCCGATGCACCTGCCGGCACAAAGGGAATCTCGCTCTTCCTTGTGCCAAAATTTCTGCCCGATGCGGAAGGCGGCATCGGTCGGCGCAACGATGTGACATGCACGCGGCTCGAGGAGAAGCTCGGCATTCACGCCAGTCCGACCTGCGCGATGTCCTTTGGTGAAAACGGCGGTGCGCTGGGGTGGCTGGTCGGCAAGGAGAACGAGGGCCTGGCCTGCATGTTCACGATGATGAACCGGGCGCGTCTCTACACGGGCATCCAGGGCGTTGCCGTCGCCGAGAGGGCGTACCAGCAGGCGCTCGCATTCGCAAAACTTCGAAGGCAGGGCCGCGCGCCGGGCGCCTCGCAAGCGTGTCCGATCATCGAGCATCCGGATGTCCGCCGCAACTTGATGACGATGAAGGCGCTCACGGCTGCGTCGCGCGCGATCGCCTACGCTGCCGCGGCAGCCATCGAACAGGCCGAACACGGATCAGTTGCATTGCGCGAAGAAGCCGCCGCGCGCGCAGGCCTGCTCACTCCGCTCACCAAGGCGTTTTGCAGCGAGGTCGGCGTCGAGGTCGCCTCGATCGGGCTGCAGGTCCACGGCGGAATGGGCTACGTGGAGGAAACCGGCGCGGCGCAGCTTTACCGCGATGCCCGGATAACGCCGATCTACGAAGGCACCAACGGAATCCAGGCCATCGACCTCGTGACCCGCAAGCTTCCGCGCGGACAAACGGCCGCGACGCTGTTCGACGAGTACGAGGGTTACGGGCGCGCGGCCGAGAAACATGCCGACCCTCTGCTCGGACGAACGGGAGCCGCCGTCTGCGAAGCCGTGACCGATCTTCGCCGTGCCTCCGCCTACTTCCTGCAAGCGGAAACCTCGATGGAGGACCGACTGGCCGTAGCGACGCCTTATCTGCGCTTGTTCGCCGTTACCGCGGGCGCCGCCTATCTCGCCAAGGGAGCTTTGACCGCCGCGGAGCGTCTCAAGCAGGATCGCCACAACAGCTTTCTTCAGGACGAGATCGCGACCGCTCGCTTCTTCGCCGAGACCATGGCGGTTCAGAGCTTTGGGCTGGCACGGGCGGTCATGAACGGCGCCGGCGTCTTGAAGACGGGTTGTGTTTCCGACTTCGCCTGCTTTTGACCGGCACCGAGCGGCGCTGAATTTCCGATCAACTGCTCTGCCGATGGAGCAGGGTGAAACGCGTATCGATGACGGCGTGTTCGGGCGCGCCATTGGAGTGCAAGATCCTTGCGATGATCAGCCGCGCGGCTTCCTTCCCGATCAGGTCGCCAGGCGGGCGGATGGTCGTCAACGACGGATTGGAGGCCGCGCTGAAGCTCAAGTCGCCGAAGCCCACCACCGACAGGCGCGCGGGGATTGCAATGCCGAGGCGCTGGCACTCGAAGATCACGCCGAGGGCGATGTGGTCGTTGGAGCAGGCAATCCCGTTCACGTTCGGAAAGCGATGCACGGCCTCGCCGAGCAGCATGGCGCCGACCTCGGCGCTGGCCGGCGCAGGATGCTGGATAATGTCAGCGGTGACATCAGGCAGATTCCGCGCCGTCTCGACAAAACCCTGGGCGCGCCGTGCAGCGCGGCGATCCTCGTGCAGGCGGGCCCCGAGAAACAGCAATCGCTTGCGTCCGCGCTGAACGAGATGCGACGCGGCGGCGTGGCCGACCTGATCGTGGTGAAAACCGACCGCCATGTCCATGGTCTGGGAACCGAGCTCCCAGATTTCGACAACCGGGACCTTGCTGTCGCGCAACAGCCTGCGCGTCGCGGTGCTGTGGGAGAGGCCGGTCAAGACGACGGCGGCGGGGGCCCAGGACAGCGCCGTGCGGACCAGACCCTCCTCGTCGTGCTCCCTGTACTCGGTGTGGCTGAGCATCACCTGGAGTCGTTGCTTGCCGAGCTCGTCCTGCAGGGCCGCGACGGTTTCGGCGAAGAACGCATTGCGGACGGACGGCACGATGATGCTCACGACACGCGATGAGGCCGCCGCCAGGCCGCCAGCCATCAGGTTCGGCACATAGTCGAGCGCTTCGATGGCGCGTGCGATCTGTTCGCTCGCCGCCGCCGATACCGCATCGGGCTTCCTGAAATAGAGGGACACCGTGGACGGCGACAACTCGGCGCGCGCCGCCACATCCATGATCGTGACCCGCTGCATCTTGCGTCGGGTGCGTGTGGGCTTTGGTGCCGCCATTCCCTTGGTGGTCCAAAAATAATAGCGCTATTATATAGCTGAGGTTTTGTTACGATACAATCGCATTCTTCCTTCAAGGAGGAATAAGATTATCATATTCAGAGAGATACAACAGTATTTCCATCTCCCAACTTGCTGGATTCAGCTGGAATCGTCGAGAGATTCCTTGGCCGTTGATTTCCAAAAATCGTAGCGCTACCATCGGCAACTACCGCGGCGTCAAGAACCGTCGGGACGCGGGGCGGACGGGAGAACAGGGCTCATGGCTTCGGTCAGCCTGCGCAAGCTTGAGAAGAGCTATGGCGCGTTCCGCGTCGTGAAGGCGATCGACCTCGAGATCGCCGATGGCGAGTTCGTGGTGCTGGTGGGTCCGTCGGGCTGTGGCAAATCGACGACGCTGCGCATGATTGCAGGCCTCGAAAGCATCAGCGGTGGTGAAATCCGGATCGGCGATCGTATCGTCAACGATCTGCCGCCGCGCGCGCGCGACATCGCCATGGTGTTCCAGGACTACGCGCTCTACCCGCACAAGACGGTGCGCGAGAACATGGGCTTCAGCCTGAAGGTGCGGGGCGCGAACGCGGCGGAAGCGGACGCAAAGATCAGGGCTGCGGCGGAGATGCTCGGCATCACCCATCTTCTCGACCGGCGGCCGGGACAGCTCTCCGGCGGACAGCGCCAGCGGGTTGCGATGGGCCGGGCCATCGTTCGGCGACCGCAGGTGTTCCTGTTCGATGAGCCGCTGTCCAATCTCGACGCGAAGCTGCGCGGTCAGGTCCGCACCGAAATCAAGCGGCTGCACCAGACGATCGGGACCACCATCGTCTATGTCACCCATGATCAGGTCGAGGCGATGACGCTGGCCGATCGCATCGTCATCCTTCGCGGCGGCGACATCGAGCAGATCGGAACGCCCGACGAGGTCTACAACAATCCGGCCAGCGTTTTTGTCGGCGGCTTCGTCGGCTCGCCGTCGATGAATTTTGCCAAGGCCAGGGCCGCCCACGGCTATCTCGATTTTGCCGACGGCAATCGTCTGCCTCTCGCGCCTTTGGCCGGTAGCGGAATCTCGGCGGCTGATGGGCGCGAATTCATCGTTGGCATCAGGCCCGAGCATTTCACGTCCGGGGCATCGGATATCGGCCTGAACTGCGAGGTTCAGGTCGTCGAGCCGCTCGGCTCCGATACGCTGGTGCATTTCTCGGTGGGCGGCGCGACATTGACCGCGCGGCTGCCGCCCGAGTTGCGCCCGCGAACCGGTGAGGCCTTCAAGCTGGGCCTCGATCCCGGCAAGATCCACCTGTTCGATGCGGAGACGGAGCGGGCCTTGCACTAGGAGCTGCGCAGCGAGGCTATCAATCACAAACCAATGATGTCGCAAGTAAGCGACGATCTTATTCGGGAGGACGCCATGAGTTCGGGATGCATTTCAAGGATGGCAGGACTGCTGCTCGGGTTCGGAGCATTCGCATTCGCAACCGCTGCATCCGCCGAAACCACGTTAAAAATGTTCGTCACGAGCCAGGGGCAGCCCGGCATCTGGCGCAAGGTGCTCGATCAATACGAAGCGCGCAATCCCGGCGTCAAGGTCGCGATCGAACTGGGCGGCGCGACCTCGGATCTCCAGGCGCAGTATCTCAACACGGTGCTCACGGCGAAGGATTCTTCGCTCGACGTGCTGATGTTGGACGTCATACGGCCGGCACAGTTCGCGGCTGCGGGCTGGACCAGTCCGATCGCAAGCGCAAACATGTCGTCTTATCTGCGCGCCTATGCCGAGGCCAACACCGTCGACGGCAAGGTCGTGGCGCTGCCCGCCTTTGCGGATTCCATGTTCCTCTATTATCGCAAGGACCTGCTCGACAAATACGGGCTCAAGCCGCCGACGACCTGGGACGAGCTCGCCACGGCCGCGAAGAAGATCGCGGACGGTGAGCAGAATCCGGGCCTCCAGGGCCTCTCGTTCCAGGGCAAGGCGATCGAAGGTGCGGTCTGCACCTTCCTCGTGCCGTATTGGAGCCAGGGCAAGGCGGTGGTGAAGGACGGCAAGCTCGATTTCGATCGCGAGGCGGCCACGAAGTCGCTCGCGCTCTGGAAGAGCTTTGCCGACAATGGTGTTGCCAAGAAGAACATTGCCGAGGTTGCGACCGACGACACGCGCAAGGAGTTCCAGGCCGGCAACGTCGTTTTCGCGGTGAACTGGGCCTATGCGTGGGCCATGACGCAGGGCGCGGACTCCGCCGTGGTCGGCAAGGTCGGCGTCGCGCGGCTCCCGGCGGTCACGGGCGGCGAGCAGGCAACCTGTCTTGGAGGTTGGGAGTGGGGCGTTTCGGCCTTTTCCAAGAACCAGGAGGAGGCGAAGAAGCTCGTCGAATATCTGTCGAGCCCGGAAGTCTCCAAATTCATGGCAATCAACGGTTCGTTGCTGCCGAGTTACCCCAATCTCTACAGGGATGCCGACGTGACCAAGGCGGTGCCGTGGTTCGCCGACGCCCAGCCGATTGTCGAGACCGCAAAACCGCGTCCGGTGACGCCTCGCTACAACGAGGTCAGCGAAGCGATCCGGACCACGGTCAATGCGGTGCTCGCGGGCGTGACCACGCCGGCGGACGGCGCCGCCCAGATCGAGGCGCGCCTGAAGCGAATCCTTCGCTGATGCATGATCCGGCGACGAGCGGGTGCTTCTCGCGCCCCGCTCGTGGTCGCGACCTCCTGCGGCGCCCTGTGCGCAATCCGGATCGGACCTGACGACGATGGAATCCATGGTCAAGAACGCAGCCGCTCGCGTCGATACGCGACGTGCTACGCTGTCGCGCTGGCTCGATCCGGACGAGACGACGCTCGCCATCCTGCTCCTGGCACCCACCGCGATCCTGCTCAGCGTGATGATCGTTTATCCGGTGGGCCGGCTCATCTACACGAGCTTCCTCGACCTGTCGCTGACCTCGGGCCTGCCGTCGCGATTCTCCGGGCTCGCGAACTATCAGCAGATGCTGGACGATCCCGTCTTCTGGCAGGCGACCTGGAACACGATCCTGATCACGCTGATCACGGTGCCGGGCTCGCTGCTCGTCGGGCTCGGACTCGCGCTGCTCGCCAACCTGCCGTTCCAGATGAAGTGGCCGATGAGGCTTTCGCTTCTGATTCCGTGGGCGCTGCCGCTTTCGTTCGCGGGCCTGATCTTCGCCTGGTTCTTTCATTCGGAATATGGCGTCGTCAACGACATGCTCAACCGGATCGGCCTGCCGGGCGTGATCTGGTTCAATTCGCCGCGTCTCGCCTTCACCGCGATCTGCCTCACCATCATCTGGAAGGCCTCGTCCTTTATGGCAATGATCATTCTTGCCGGGTTGCAGACCATTCCGCGATCGCTTTACGAGGCTGCTGATGTCGACGGAGCAGGGCGCGTGCGGCAGTTCTTTGAGATCACGCTTCCGCTCCTAAAGCCCACGATCGTGGTCGCGCTGATCTTCCGCACCATCACGTCGCTCCAGACTTTTGACATTCCCTACATGATGACGGGCGGCGGGCCGGGCACCTCAACTGCGACGCTGGCCATGTACATCCATCAGAACACCGTATCCTTCCTCGATCTCGGCTACGGATCGGCGCTTGCGGTGGTGATGTTCGGCCTTTCGATGTGCGTCACGGCGCTCTACCTGCGCATGATCCGCGGCAGCGAGACCGTATCATGAGCGCTTCCGTCTCTTCAGGTACCGGCTCGCTCCTGTCCGGCAAGCCGTTGCGGGTCATCGCCGCGCTCATTCTCGTCGTGAACGGCCTGTTCCCGGCGCTGTGGATTCTGCTGACCTCGTTCAAGACCGAGGCGGAGCTCACGGCGAAGCCGATCACCTGGCTGCCGCACGCGGCGACGCTGCGGAATTACCACCAGGCGTTCTCCGATCAACCCCTGCTCACCTTCCTGTTCAACAGCTTCATGGTCGCGCTGCTGTCGACCGCGTTGACCCTGCTGGTCTCGGTTCTTGCGGCCTACGCGCTTGCGCGGCTGAATCTCCGCTTCAGGGGATTGATCATGTCCGTCATCATCGCGGTCTCCACCTTTCCTCTGGTGACGCTGCTGGTCCCCCTGTTCGAGACGATGCGCGCGCTCAATCTGCTCAACTCCTGGACCGCGTTGATCCTGCCCTACACCGTGCTCAGCCTGCCGGTCTGCACCCTGGTGCTGACGTCCTTTTTCGAGGCCATTCCGCGCGACCTGGAGAATGCCGCCATGATTGACGGCTGCACGCGATTTGGCGCGCTTTTCAAGGTGGTGGTCCCGCTCTCGGCGCCGGGCGTGTTCACCGCCGGTATCCTCGCCTTCGTCAATTCCTGGGACGAATTTCTGCTGGCCCTGTCATTCAACTCCAATCCGGGACTGCGGACGCTCCCTGTCGGCATCCAGCTTTACCAGGGCGAGTTTGCGTTTCCGTGGCCGATCATTTCGGCGGCGCTGGTGGTAGGCATCGTACCGGTCGCGATCCTGATCGTGATCTTCCAGGAGCGCGTGGTCTCCGGGCTGACCGCGGGTGGCCTCAAGGGATAAGGTCCGGGGCTTTACAAGGTTTGCAAAATGGCAGTCTACGATTCCGTTCGCTACGCGTCACTTGATGGCCGCAACGTGCTGATTACCGGCGGAGCGTCTGGTATTGGCGCCGAGATGGTGAAGGCGTTTGCATCCCAGGGTGCGATCGTCTCGTTCGTCGACATCGACCGCGAGGCGGGGCAGGCGACCGCGGCAACCACGGGCGCGGAGTTCATTGCGTGCGACGTCACCGACATCCAGGCTCTGCGCTGCGCAATCGCGGGCGTTGAAGACAAGCATGGACCGGTCGCAGTGCTCGTCAACAATGCCGCCCGCGATGATCGCCACGCGATGGCCGACGTCGAGCCGGAGGCCTGGCGGCGAACGCTGGCGCTGAACCTCGATCATCAGTTTTTCGCCACCCAGGCCGTGAGCAGGCGCATGACCGACGCCGGCCGCGGCGCCATCATCATGTTCGGGTCGATCTCCTGGATGCGCGGAATCACGGGAATGGTCGGCTATACGGCGGCAAAGGCCGCAATCAACGGCATGACCAGGACGCTTGCCCGCGAATTGGGGCCGGCGGGCATTCGCGTCAACTGCATCGTGCCGGGCGCGATCGTGACCGAACGTCAATTGCGGCTCTGGGCAACACCCGACAGCAATCAGGAGTTCATTGACAGTCAGGCGCTCAAATTTCGGCTCGATCCCACGCATGTTGCGCGCGTCGCGCTGTTCCTCGGCTCCGACGAGAGCGCGGGCTGTACGGGCGCGAACTTTGTGGTCGATGCCGGCCGGAGCTGAAGGGACGAAGAGGAATGCATCTGGAACTTGAGACGACCTCATCCGGCTTCGCGGTGTCCATGGCTGGCCGCCGGATTCTCAGTCACAGTGCTACAGCGCCATGCTTCTTCGTGGGCCAGGGGACCGATCGCATCGCGATGGATCGCGGTCGCTTCGAGATCGAGGATCGCCTGGCCGAACGCTGTCCACTGGCCCATGCCGAGATCGAAGGCGAGACGATCATGCTTGCAGCGGCCAAGGGGCAACCCCCGCGGCTGGCCGTCACGCGCGAGGGCAATGCGCTGGTGCTGCGGGCGCTTGATCCATCCGTCAACCGGTTTTGGTTGCGTGTGATTGCCGACCGGGACGAGAACGTCTGGGGCGGCGGCGAGCAATTCTCCTACTTTGACCTGCGCGGGCGGCGGTTTCCGTTGTGGACCTCGGAGCCGGGCGTCGGTCGCGACAAGACCACCGAAATCACGTTCAAGGCGGACGTGGCGGGTCACGCGGGCGGCGACTACTATCATACGAACTATCCCCAGCCGACCTATGTGTCCTCGGCGCGCTATGCGCTTCATGTCGAAACGTCAGCCTATAGTGTCTTTGATTTTTGTGATCCTTCATTTCACGAGATCGAAGTCTGGGCTGTGCCGGAGCGCATCGAGCTGTTTGCCGCGCCGTCCTTCGTCGGCCTGGTGGAGATGCTGTCCAGCCGTTTTGGGCGCCAGCCTCCGCTTCCGGAGTGGATCTACAACGGCGCGATCGTCGGCCTGAAGGATGGAGCGAACTCATTCAATCGCCTTGCAAGGATACGCGAGGCCGGCGTCAAGGTTGCCGGCCTGTGGTGCGAGGACTGGGTCGGTATCAGGCAGACGGCCTTCGGCTCGCGACTGTTCTGGGACTGGCAGGCCAACGAGACGCGCTATCCGGGCCTGCGACAGCGCATCGCCGAACTGAACAGCGAGGGCATCCGCTTCCTCGGTTATGTGAATCCGTATCTCTGCGACGATGGCGTGCTGTTCAGGGAGGCTGAGGCCGCGAATTATTTCGTCAAGGATGATTCAGGGCGAGTCGCCCGGATCGACTTCGGACAATTTCACTGCGGTATCGTCGACTTCACCAATCCGGACGCTGCGGCGTGGTTTTCCGAAGAGATCATCGGCAAGCGGATGCTCGACTATGGCCTGTCAGGCTGGATGGCCGATTTCGGCGAGTATCTGCCAGTCGATGTGCATCTTGCCAGCGGGGCCGACGCCAGGCTTGCGCATAACCGTTGGCCAACGCTTTGGGCCGACGTCAACGCGAAGGCGGTGGCGTCTCGTGGCCGGACCGGCGAGGCCGTGTTCTTCATGCGGGCTGGCTTCACAGGCGTCCAGAAATCGTGCCCGTTGCTGTGGGCCGGCGATCAATCGGTCGATTTTTCGCGACACGACGGGCTGGTCACGGTCATCTGCGCCGCGCTGTCATCGGGGTTGCTCGGCAATGCCTTTCATCATTCCGATATCGGTGGCTATACCAGCCTGTTCGGCAATGTCCGCACGCCCGAGCTCGTCATGCGCTGGGCCGAGATGGCGGCATTCACATCGTTGATGCGTACCCACGAAGGCAACCGGCCTCGTGACAATGTGCAGATCGACAGCGATCCCGCGGTCCTCAAGCACTTCGCCCGGATGACCGCGATCTACGTTCACCTCGCGCCCTATCTCAGGAGCTTGTCGCTGGAAGCCGCCAGCCGCGGCCTTCCGGTCCAGCGCCCGTTGTTCCTGCATCACGAAGAAGACCGGCGAACCTACGGCATTCAGGACTGCTATCTCTATGGCCGGGACGTGCTGGTCGCACCCGTCTGGCAGGCATCACAAGAGATGCGGAAACTCTACCTTCCGGCGGGGACCGACTGGATTCACGTCTGGACGGGCCAGTCATTTGCCGGCGGCCGGGACATGTCGATCGAGGCGCCGCTGGGGCGGCCCGCGGTTTTCTATCGGGCAGATACCGAATTCGAAAAGCTGTTTGCTGGACTGCTGGATCTATAGTTGCGAGTTGAAAATTCGTAAAATTTGCAGTGCTGCGCGGCGTTCGATGATGCATCACCTCAGGACGCATTGACAGCCGCAATACGCGATAGCAAGCTCGTTCAGGCGTCTCTGGCGCAGCCTGAACCAACCGCGCCGAAAGAATCCAGCTGGAGTTCCAAAAGTGGCCAGATCAACTCTGCTCGCCGCCGTCTGCGCTTCGGCGCTTGTCGTGGCTTCGGCTGCTTCCGCCAAAACCCTGGTTTTCTGCTCGGAAGGCAGCCCGGAGAACTTCTATCCCGGCGTCAACACCACCGGCACGTCGTTCGACGGCAATGAGCCGATCTACAATCGCATTGTCGAGTTCGAGCGCGGCGGCACGAAGGTGGTGCCGGGCCTCGCGGAAAAATGGACGATCTCACCTGACGGCATCACCTATACCTTCAACTTGCGCAAGGGCGTGAAGTGGCACGCGACGTCCAAATCGTTCAAGCCGACGCGAGAGTTCAATGCTGACGACGTCCTGTTCTCGATCGAGCGGCAATGGAAGGACGACAATCCGTATTTCAAGGTGACGAGCCCGAACCATTCCTATTTCGGCGACATGGGCATGCCGAAATTGTTGAAGTCGGTCGAAAAGCTCGATGACTACACGATCAAGATAACGCTCAACCAGCCGGAAGCGCCTTTTCTCGCCGATCTTGCGATGCCCTACGCGGCTATCCAGTCCAAGGAGTATGCGGATGCCATGCTGAAGGCCGGCACCCCCGAGAAGATCGATCAGGATCCGATCGGCACCGGCCCATTCTATCTGGTGCAGTACCAGAAGGACGCCGTGATCCGCTACAAGGCGTTCCCCGAATTCTGGGGCGGCAAGGCGAAGATCGACGACCTCGTCTATGCGATCACGCCGGATGCATCCGTTCGCTGGGCCAAGCTCCAGAAGGGCGAATGCGACGTGATGCCCTATCCGAACCCGGCCGACATCGACGCGATCAAGAAGGATCCGAACGTCACGGTTTTGGAGCAGCCGGGCCTCAACGTCGGCTATCTCGCGTTCCAGACGCAGAAAAAACCCTTCGACGACGTGCGCGTGCGCAAGGCCGTCAGCATGGCGATCGACAAGAAGGCGATCATCGATGCCGTCTATCTGTCGACCGGCATCGCGGCCAAGAACCCAATCCCGCCCACCATGTGGTCATACAACGACAGCGTCAAGGACGACCCCTATGATCCGGCGGCGGCCAAGAAGCTTCTGGCCGACGCAGGATTTCCGGACGGCTTCGAAACCGATCTATGGGCCATGCCGGTGCAACGCCCCTACAATCCGAACGCCAAGCGCATTGCCGAACTGATGCAGGCCGACCTCGCCAAGATCGGCGTCAAGGCCGAGATCAAGTCGTTTGAATGGGGCGAATACCGCAAGCGGTTGCAGGTCGGCGAGCACCAGATGGGCATGTTTGGGTGGACCGGCGACAACGGCGACCCCGACAACTTCTTGCACACGCTGCTGGGCTGCGACTCGGCGAAATCGGGGGGATCGAATATCGCCAAGTTCTGCTACAAGCCGTTCGACGATCTGGTCGTGAAGGCCAAGGCCGTCAGCGATCAGGCCGAGCGCACCAAGCTGTACGAACAGGCCCAGGTGATCTTCAAGGAGCAGGCGCCGTGGTTCACCATCGCGCATGCGGTGCAGTTGAAGCCCGTCAGCAAGAGGGTGATTGACTTCAAGCTGTCGCCGTTCGGCCGCCACAACTTCTATGGCGTCGACGTCAAGGAATAGCAGAGACAAGGGCGGAGCGGCTTAGCGTTACTCCGCCCGTTTTTCTTTACCTCTTCCGTTGCGGGGAGGGTGGCGGGGAACGGCATGCTCCGGTTCATCTTTACCCGGCTGAGCCTCGTGGTTCCGACCTTTATCGGGATCACGTTGCTGGTGTTCGTGCTTATCCGCCTCATCCCCGGCGATCCCATCGAGACGATGGCGGGCGAACGCGGCATCGATCCGGCCCGGCACGCGCAATTGCGCAAGGACTACGGCTTCGATCAGCCGGTTCTGGTGCAATACGGCCTCTATCTGTCGAGGCTGGTTCATGGCGACCTCGGCCGCTCGATCGTAACCCATGAGCCGGTGATTTCCGAGTTCGGGACGTTATTCCCGGCGACGATCGAACTATCGGTCTGCGCGATCCTGTTTGCGTTATGCCTCGGCTTGCCGGCCGGTATCATCGCGGCGGTCCGGCGCAACTCCATCTTCGATCATGGCGTGATGGGTGTCTCGCTCACCGGATATTCGATGCCGATCTTCTGGTGGGGATTGCTGCTGATCCTGCTTTTTTCCGTGCAGCTTGGATGGACTCCGGTGTCGGGCCGGATCGCGGTGCAATACTACATCGAACCGGTGACCGGCTTCCTGCTGATCGATGCATTGCTGGCCGGTGATTTCGGCGCGTTTCGTTCGGCGCTGTCGCATCTCGTGCTGCCGATGATCGTGCTCGGCACGGTGCCGCTCGCCGTCATCGCCCGCATGACGCGGTCCGCCATGCTGGAGGTGCTGGGCGAAGATTACATCCGCACCGCCCGCGCCAAGGGGGTGCCGCGTTGGCGGGTGATCGCGATCCATGCGTTGCGTAACGCGCTGATCCCGGTGGTGACGGTGATCGGGCTGCAGGTCGGCGTTCTCTTTACCGGCGCGATCCTCACCGAGACCATCTTCTCCTGGCCGGGTGTGGGTAAATGGCTGATCGAGGGCATCAACCGCCGCGACTATCCGGTGCTGCAGGGTGGCACGTTGTTGATCGGCGCGATCGTCATGATCGTCAATCTGTTGGTTGATGTCGCCTATGGGCTGATCAATCCCCGTATCCGGTACACGAGATGACAGCCGAAGCCCTCAAGACGCCCGTCGTGGCGCAACCGAGCGCGCCGCCGCATCCGCTGTTGCAGTTCTGGTCCGACTTCACGGCCAATTTCGGCGCCGTGGCGGGCCTCGCCGTGATCGTGGTTCTGGTTCTGCTCGCGCTCCTTGCCGATGTCGTCGCGCCACATTCCCCGATCCTCACCAACAATGCGGTCTTCCTCAAGCCCCCGTTCTGGCAGCAGGGCGGGTCGATGGCCTATCCGCTTGGTACCGATGCGATCGGCCGCGATATTCTATCCCGTCTCATCCATGGCGCGCGGCTGTCGCTTCTGATCGGCATTGCGGTGGTCACCTTGTCGGTGGTCGTCGGCACGATCCTCGGTCTGATCGCGGGTTTCTTCCGCGGCGTGATCGAGATCGCGATCATGCGGCTGATGGACATCACGCTGACGCTGCCGAGCCTTTTGCTTGCGATCGTGATCGTTGCGATCCTGGGACCAGGCCTGATGAACGCGATGCTGGCGGTCGCGATCGTGCTGCTGCCGCACTATGTGCGGATAGCGCGCGCCGCCGTGATCAGCGAAGTTTCGAAGGATTACGTCGTCGCGGCCAGGGTCGCAGGCGCCGGCCGGCTTCGGTTGATGTTCAAGGAGGTATTGCCGAATTGCGCAGCGCCCCTGATCGTGCAGGCGACGCTCGGCATTTCGACCGCGATCCTCGACGCGGCAGCGCTCGGCTTTCTCGGTCTCGGTGCGCAGCCGCCGCTGCCGGAATGGGGCACCATGCTGGCGGACGCGCGCGAATTCGTGCTGCGGGCCTGGTGGGTCGTCACGCTTCCGGGCCTGGCGATCCTCGTCACCGTGCTGGCCTTCAACCTTCTGGGCGACGGATTGCGCGACGCGCTCGATCCCAAGCTCAAGCGATAGTTTCCTGAAGTCGATCCGATGCCGCTTCTCGAGATCAAGAATCTGTCGGTCGAGTTTCCATCCCAGAACGGGATGGTGCGCGCCGTGGATGGCGTCAGCATGACGCTCGAAAAAGGCGAGGTGCTGGGAATCGTCGGCGAATCCGGCTCCGGCAAGAGCGTCGGCATGCTGGCCCTGATGGGACTCGTGCCCTATCCGGGACGCGTCCGGGCCGACAGACTGTCGTTTCAGGGAAGGGATCTGCAGGCCTTGTCCGACCGCGAGCGAAACGCGCTCGTCGGCAAGGATATGGCTATGATCTTTCAGGAGCCGACGACATCGCTCAATCCTTCCTTCACGATCGGCTATCAGCTGGCTGAGACGTTGCACATCCATGAAGGGATGGATCGCAAGGCGGCGCGGCGCCGCGTGATCCAGCTCCTGGAGCAAGTCGGCATTCCGGCGCCGGAGAGCCGGCTGTCGGCCTATCCGCACCAGCTCTCGGGCGGCATGAATCAGCGCGTCATGATCGCGATGGCGATCGCCTGTAATCCAAAACTCCTGATCGCCGATGAGCCGACGACGGCGCTCGATGTCACTATCCAGGCGCAGATACTCGATCTGCTGCTATCCCTGCAGCGCGATCGTGGCATGGCGCTGATTCTCATCACGCACAACATGGGCGTGGTCTCGGACACGACCGAGCGCGTCGCCGTGATGTATGCGGGCCAGATCATGGAACAGCGCCCGACGCAGAGCCTGTTCGCCTCGCCTCAGCATCCCTATACGGCCGCCCTGCTGGCGGCGCGCCCGGAGGCGAGCGATGGCGGACGGCTCGCCACCATTCCGGGCGTGGTGCCGGGACTTCACGACCGGCCGACCGGGTGCCTGTTCAGTCCGCGTTGCGGCTATGCGACGCCGCTGGCGGACGAATCGCGCCCCGCGCTGCGTCCCTGGATGGACGGCCTGATCCGCTGTCATTATCCGCTCGGCGATTCGACGCGGGAGGAGCGCATCGCGGCCGATCGAAGCGGCGCGCCGATCCCCGAGCACGGGACAGCGTCATGACGGCGCTCGTTACCGCCACCGATCTCAAGCGCAGCTACGAGATCAGGCAGGGCTGGCTTCGTGCCCCGGCACATCTGCAGGCCGTAGGCGGCGTTTCGTTCGCACTTCAAGCCGGCAAGACGCTGGCGGTGGTCGGCGAGTCCGGTTGCGGCAAGTCGACGCTCGCAAGGCTCGTGACGCTGATCGAGAAGCCGAGCGCCGGCACGCTGATGCTCGACGGCGTCGATGCGGTCAATCCCCCGGCGAGCGCCGTCAAGACGTTGCGCCGCACCGTGCAGATCGTGTTTCAGAACCCCTATGGATCGCTCAATCCGCGCAAGCGCATCGGCGCCATACTGGAAGAGCCGCTGATCATCAACACAACGCTCTCGAAGCAGGAGCGGCGCGCGCAAGCGCTCGACATGATGGCGAGGGTCGGGCTGCGGCCGGAGCAATATGGCCGCTATCCGCACATGTTCTCGGGCGGCCAGCGTCAGCGTATCGCGATCGCGCGCGCCTTGATGTTGCGGCCGAAGCTGCTGGTTGCCGACGAACCGGTCTCCGCGCTCGACATGTCGGTGCAAGCGCAGGTTCTCAACCTGCTGGTCGATCTGCAGCGCGAGCTGGGGCTGGCCTACCTCTTCATCTCGCACGATCTCGGCGTGGTGCGTCACATCGCAGATGACGTGATGATCATGTATCTGGGGATCGCAGTCGAGCACGGACCGAAAGAGCGCATCTTTGCGCGGCCGCTGCACCCCTATGCGCAGGCCTTGCTCGACGCGACTCCAGGCCTTGGCCGCAAACGCCAGCGGATCGTGCCGAAAGGCGAGGTGCCTTCGCCGCTCGATCCGCCGAAGGGCTGCGTCTTCTCGACCCGCTGTCCCCATGTGACAGACCTGTGCCGCGCGCAGCGTCCGCCCTTGCGCCCGCTCGACGGTCGCCTCGTCGCCTGCCATTACGCCGAGCGTTTCCTGGAAGGTCAGGCGGCTTAACGATCGGCCTGCCAATTAGGTTCGGTTGCGCGAATTGGGGGCGGGCGTGAGCAATTTAGGAGTCTTCCAATGATGCGATCTTACCCCCGATTTGCCCGACGCGTCAAGCGAAATTCGTAAAATACGAATCTTTCGCTATCCGCCCGACCGTCCGGCTACTTTGCATGGGGTTGTTTTCGACATTTCTTGTTGGCCCCGAACGGCCCGCGCAAATTCCTCCGCGGCAGGGCGACCAACTCCCTCTGATATCGTTCAGATTTCTGTTGTTCGCCGACCCCGCCGCCTCTACCATTCGCCCGCAAGGCAAGCGTGGTGATCAACTGCACGAGAGGGAGGTTGCGATGAGCCGTACCCGTGCATTGTTGCTGGTCGCGTGCGTGCTGGTGCCGCAGCTTCTGGTGCTGGCGGGATCGGGCCATGCCCAGGGCATCCCGCAAAACATTCCCCGGCGCGAGCTTTTGATCCTGGAGAACCCGGAAGGAACCATCAAGAACGCGGGCTGGTTCAACATCTGGGCGATCAATGCCGGCTCGCAGTCCAATGGGCTGCAGCAGGTCGCGCTCGACACGCTCTGGTACATCGATCCCGAAAGCGGCCTCGACGGGGTCTGGGACAATTCGCTCGCCGCCGACAAGCCGCAATACAATGCCGATTTCACCGAGATGACTGCAAAGCTGCGCCAGGGCATCTTCTGGAGCGACGGGGTCGAGTTCACCGCCGACGACGTCGTCGCGACGGTGACGACCCAGATCAAGAATCCTGCGATGCGTTTCAGCGCAGTGCTCGCGAGCAATGTCGCATCCGTCACTGCGCCCGATCCCACCACGGTGGTGTTCAAGCTCAAGAAGCCGAACTCGCGCTTCCACGCCAACTTCACGGTGCGCTGGGGCGCGGTGTGGATCTTGCCCAAGCACGTCTTCGAGAAGGTCGAGGATCCCGCAAAGTTCGATTTCAACAAGCCGGTCTCGCTCAGTGCCTATGTGCTGTCGAGCTACGATCCTGATGGCAAATGGTACATCTGGCAGCTCCGCGACGACTGGCAGCGCTCGTCGCTCGGCCGCTTCGGCAAGCCCGGACCAAAATATCTCGCCTATGTCGATCCCGGCCCGCCGGACAAGCGGGTGATCGCGCAGCTCAACCACGAGCTCGACGTCGTCCACGACATCGCGCCCGAGGGCATGTTTGCGCTCGCCAAGCAGAGCAAGGCGACGCGGGCCTGGTTCAAGGGTTTTCCGTACGGCCATCCGGACCCGACGCTACCCGCGGTGATCTTCAATACGCAAAACGAGCTGTTCAAAAATCCCGACGTGCGCTGGGCGCTGGCGCTGCTGATCGACATCAAGGCGGTGTCGATGGCGGCTTACCGCGGCGCTGCCACCATCTCGGCGATCGGCGTGCCGCCGACCGGCACCCATCCGGCAACCTATCACCAGCCGATGGAGGCATGGCTGAGGGAGTTTGAGCTCGACACCGGCAAGCGCAAGATCAAGCCGTACGATCCCACGGTCGGCAAGCAGATCGCCGACATGCTGCGGCCGTCGATGGGCGAGCAGATCCCGTCCGATCCCGCCGACATCGCCCGCGCCTTCGGCATGGGCTGGTGGAAGGCCGATCCGCAAGGAGCGCAGGAGCTGTTGGAGAAGGCCGGCTTTGCCAAGCGCGGCGGCGCCTGGACCACGCCGGACGGCAAGCCGTTCACCGTTCGCGTCATGGTCGAAGGCGATCTGCGCCCGGTGATGACGCGCGCCGGCACCATGATCGTGCAGCAATGGAAGCAGGCCGGCATCGATGCCAGGATCGACGTGGCGCAGGGCACGCTGCCGACCCGCCGCGCCGCCGGCGATTTCGACAGCTTCATCGGCTGGAGCGTCGAGACTTTTGGCGGCCACCAGGATCTGTCCTATTTCCTCGACAGTTGGCACTCGCAATTCGTCGCCGCGCCCGGCAAGGTACAGCCGCTGCGCAACTGGCAGCGTTGGTCTAGCCCCGCGCTCGATGGGATCATCGAGCAGATCCGCACCGTCGGCTTCGACGATCCCCGGTCGATCGAGCTCGGCAAGGACTACGTCAAGCTTGCGGTGAAGGAGATGCCGACCATCCCGCTGATGGCCTACAACGTCTTCACCGCCATGGACCAGACCTACTGGACGGGATTTCCGACCTCGGACAACCCCTACGCCAATCCGGTCCCGAATTGGGGGAATTCGCGTTACATGTTCGTCAAGCTCAAGCCGGCCGGTTAGCGCGCGGTGGGGAAGAGGCGATACCTCGCTTATGCGATCCGGCGGCTGGCGCAGTTCGCGCTCGTGGTCTTCATCGGCGTCAACCTCGCCTATGTCATCACCCACGCCACGCCGATCGATCCGGTCGAGCAGTCGATCTCGGCGGTCACCTACTATGGCAACACCGCGCCTGCCGCGATCGAGCAGATGCGCAGCTCGCTGCGCGAGCTCTACGGCCTGTCCGGCTCGCCGGTCGAGCAGTATCTGGTGTTCTGGAAACGGATCTTGCGTGCTGATTTCGGTCCTTCGTTGTCGGCATTCCCAACCCCGGTTTCAACCCTGGTCACCCGGGCGCTGCCCTGGACGGTTGGCCTGCTCACGGTCTCGACCATCGTGGCCTGGGGGCTTGGAACGCTGCTCGGCGGTCTTGCCGGCTACGACCGGACCAATCGCGGGCTGAAGCTGATGGGCGTGGTCGCGATGGGGCTGCACCCGATTCCCTACTACATCCTGGCGCTGCTGCTGCTGATCGTGTTCGGCTTCCTCTGGCCGGTGCTTCCGATATCGGGCGGTTCGGCGATGAACCTGCCGCAGACGCTGAGCGTCGATTTCGTCCTCAGCGTCCTACTGCACGCCATCCTGCCCGCGCTCTCGCTGATCCTGATCGGCGTGGGGAGCTGGTTCTTGGGCATGCGCGCGCTGGTGTCGAACGTCGTGACCGAGGATTACGTCGTCTATGCCGAACTGGCGGGCGTCCAGCCCTGGCGCATCCTGTCGTCCTATGTGATGCGCAACGCGCTGGTGCCGCAGGTGACGGGGCTTGCCATCTCGCTCGGCGGCATCTTCAACGGCGCCGTGATCACCGAAAAGGTCTTTGGCTATCCCGGCCTCGGCTCGCTCCTGGTCGATGCGGTCTACGCCGGTGATTATGGCCTCGTGCTCGGCGTCACTACCGTCTCCATCCTCGGCGTCTCCGTCGCCGTGCTCGCAATCGATCTGCTGTACCCGCTGCTCGATCCCAGGGTGAAGGTGCGCTGATGACCGCAATCCTGCGCGATCTCTTGCGCCACAACGCCGAATTCCGGATCGGCGCCGTGCTCGTCGGCGCGGTGCTGCTGCTCTCGGTGCTGGCGAGTTTTTCGCCCTATCCGCCGCAGGACGTCTATGTGGTGCCGCCGGACCTGCCGCCGTCGCCGTCCCACTGGTTCGGCACCACGTCGCGCGGCCAGGACGTGTTCTGGCAGCTGAGTTTTGCCCTGCGCAACACGCTGCTGTTCGGATGCACCGTGGCCCTGATCAGCCGCCTGCTGGCGCTCGCGATCGGGCTCCTCAGCGGCTACAGCGGCGGCTGGATCGACCGCGCGCTGATGTCGGTCAACGACACCTTCATCGTCATTCCCCTGCTTCCGCTCCTCGTGCTGTTCTATTTCGTGATGCGCGACCGCATGTCCTGGCTGATGCTGGCGCTGATCATGGCCTGTCTCGGTTGGGCCTATGACGCGCGGCTGATCCGTTCGGTGGCCATGAGCTTGAAGAGCCGCGAATTCACCGAGACCAGCCTGTTCTCCGGCATGACCACGCGCGAGATTTTGGTGCAGGAGCATCTGCCTTACGTGCTGCCGATCGTCTTCTCGACGACCATGAACAACATGGTCTGGTCGATCGGGCTAGAGGTGACGCTGGCGGTGCTCGGCTTCACCGACATCAACACGCCGACCATCGGCGGCATGATCTATTGGGCCAATCAGCACACTGCGATGGTGGCAGGGGTCTGGTGGTGGATCGCCTTTCCGACCATCGCCGTGATCATGATTTTCATCGGGTTGTTCCTGCTGGCGGTGTCGATGAACGACTATATCGATCCGCGCAGCCGCCTCCGTAGCGTCGGAAGGGCGTCATGATGCACGCCAAGGCCGCGCAGGCGCAGATGGTGGGCGAGGTCGAGCCGATCCTGTCGGTCCGCGACCTCAGAGCGAGCTATCGGACCAGCCGTTTCGGGATCGAACGCGACGTGAGGGCGGTCGATGGCGTCAGCTTCACGGTGCGCCGCGGCGAGATTTACGGGCTCGCCGGCGAATCCTCTTCCGGCAAGACCACGCTGATCAAGGCGATCGCGGGCGCGGTCAAACCGCCGCTGGAGGTCGTCTCCGGCAGCGTGGATTTCGCATTTTTGCCCGGCTATGGCGGGCTGCATCGTGCGCCGCCGGCGGAGGTGGCGCGGATTCGCTGGCGGCACTTGTCCTACGTCATGCAGGGCTCGATGAGCGTGCTCAATCCGGTGCGCCGGATCCGCGCGTCCTTCTACGACTTCGCCTATCCGCATGTCGGCGGAAGCCGGGCGCAGTTCGAGCAGCAGGTCATCGCGCATCTGGCGCGGGTCAGGCTGGACTCGTCGGTGCTGGCGGCCTATCCGCACGAACTCTCCGGCGGGATGCGTCAACGCGCCACGCTCGCGCTTGCCACCATCTGCCGCCCCGATTTCATCATCGCCGACGAGCCCACGACTGCGCTCGACGTCGTGGTGCAGAAGGAGGTGCTCGGCATGATCACGGACCTACAGCGCGAGATCGGCGCCTCGGTCCTGTTCGTGACCCACGACATGAGCGTCCACGCCCACGTGGCCGATCGCCTCGGCATCATGTATGCCGGCCGGCTCATCGAGGAGGCCGCGACCGCGGAGATCTTTCGCAATCCGCTGCACCCCTATACCAGGCACCTCATTTCGAGCCTGCCCCGAATCGGCGATGATCGGCCCCGTCAGGGACTGGAGGGCGCGCCTCCCAATCTCGCCGACCCGCCTGCGGGATGCCGCTTTCATCCGCGCTGTCCGTTGGCGATGGAGGTCTGCAGCCGCGAGGTCCCCGCCATGATCGAGGCCGCGCCGGCGCATCGTGTGGCGTGCTTTGCGGTCAACCGGAGCGATCGGGCATGAGCGACGTCCTGCTCGATGTTTCAGAGGTCAGCAAGACCTTCGTTCGGGGAGGATTGCTGTCGGGCAGGCGCATTGCGGCCGTCAGGGATGTGAGTTTTCGGCTCGACGCACGGCGGCCGGAGATTTTGGCTGTTATCGGCGAAACCGGCAGCGGCAAGACGACGCTCGCGCGGATGATTTTGAATATCGAGACGCCGACCAGCGGCAGGCTGCTGTTCGACGGCGTCGACCTGGCGACGATCCGAACCGGTGCGCGCCGGCTGGCGTTCATGCACGACGTGCAGCCGATCTTTCAGAATCCGTTCGAAGCCTTCAATCCGCTGAAGCGGCTTGAGCGCTATCTGTTCATGACGCAGCGCCGGTTCGTGGCGTCCACCACTCAGGTTGCGCCCGAGACGGCCGTCGACGAGGCGCTGCGCAAGGTCGGGCTTTCGCTGAAGGAGGTCAGGCATCGCTATCCGCACGAATTGTCCGGCGGGCAGCTCCAGCGGGTCGCGATCGCCCGTGCACTGCTGTCCAATCCCAGGCTGATCGTGGCCGACGAGCCGGTGTCCATGATCGATGCGTCGCTCCGCATCTCCATCGTCAATCTGTTCAAAGCGCTGCGCGACGACCTCGGCATCTCCATTATCTATGTGACGCACGATCTGGCTACCGCCTATTATGTCGCCGACCGCATCATGATCATGCAGAATGGGAGCGTCGTCGAAAGCGGCGATGCCAAAACGATTTTGACTGCACCGCAGCAACCTTATTCCCGTCAGTTGCGCGACGCCGTGCTATTGCCCGATGTCGCGAACCGCGCCGCGTCCGTTTGATCCATTTCACCAGCCCGAGGGCGTCAGAGAGAAGCGCATGAGAAAAGCCAACGTTCTGATGGACCGCGACTTTGCCATCGGGCAAACCGATCCCCGTCTGTTCGGCGCGTTCGTCGAGCATCTCGGTCGCTGCGTGTATGGCGGCATCTTTGAGCCCGGCCATCCCACGGCGGACGAAAAGGGGTTTCGCCGGGATGTGCTGGCGCTGGTGAAGGAGCTCGGCCCGACCATCATCCGCTACCCCGGCGGCAATTTTGTCTCCGGCTATAATTGGGAGGATGGCGTCGGCCCGGTGGAGAAACGCCCGGCGCGTCTCGACCTCGCATGGTTCAGCACCGAACCGAACAGCTTTGGCACCAACGAGTTCATGGACTGGTGCAAGACCGCCGCGGTCGAACCGATGCTGGCGGTCAACCTCGGCACAAGGGGCGGCGACGCTGCGCGCAACCTGGTGGAGTACTGCAACCACCCCAGCGGATCCGCCTGGTCGGATCTTCGCCGCGCACACGGCTGGGAGCAGCCGCACGGGGTGAAGTTCTGGTGCCTGGGCAACGAAATGGATGGCCCCTGGCAGATGGAGTACAAGAGCGCCGATGCCTACGGCACGGTGGCGCGCGAAGCCGCCAAAATGATGCGTTGGATCGATCCATCCATCGAGCTTGCAGCTTGCGGTTCGTCGGGGCGTAACATGCCGACGTTCGGCCAGTGGGAAGACACCGTGATCGAGCACACCTTCGATCATGCCGAATACATTTCGCTCCATACCTATCTCAACAACTACAAGCAGGACACGCCGTCCTTCCTCGCCAGCCCCGATCTGATGGATCGCTTCATCGACGAGGTCGTCGCCATTGCGGATGCGGTGGCCGCGAAGCGGCGTTCCCACAGGCGCATGATGCTGAGCTTCGATGAATGGAACGTCTGGTATCGAACCCGGCGCAACCGGGCCGATCGGGTCTGGGAGGGCTGGCCGGTGGCGCCGTCGATCCTGGAGGAAATCTACACCATGGAGGATGCGCTCGCCTTCGGCGGCGCCTGCATTTCCCTGCTCAATCATGCCGATCGGGTGAGAACCGCCTGCCTCGCGCAGCTCGTCAATGCGATTGCGCCGATCATGACGGAGACGGGCGGAGCCGCATGGCGCCAGACCATCTTCTTCCCGTTTGCCCAGATGAGCCGCCTCGGCCGCGGCAAGGTTTTGCGCACGCAGGTCGAGTCGGATGCTTACGATTCGTCCTACTATGATCCGCGCGGCGAGCAGCAATCGATGTTTCCGATTCCCAACGTCGCCTATCTCAAGATCGCGGCCGTCGCGGGAGAAGGGGGCGGTCTGTCGCTCTTCATGCTCAACCGCGACCTGATGCAGGAGATGGAGGTGAACCTCGAGGCGCGGAGTTTTGGCCGGCTCACCGTCGGCGAAGCGCTCGAATTGCGGCACGACGATCTCAAGGCCACAAACACCAAGACTACGCCGGAGCGGGTGAAGCCGGCGCCGTTGCAGGGCGCGAGCGTCGATGGCGGAAAGCTGCGGGTTACGCTGAAGCCGGCGTCCTGGAACGTGATCCATCTGTCGGCGGGCTGACGGAAGGCGGCGCGGATCAGCTCGGACTGTCCTGATTGGTCCTTGAGCCGAGGACTTGCCGAACCAAGCGTGACATTTCTGCGGGGCGATAGGGCTTGTTGAGCAAGGTCACGCCGGGTTCGATGCGACCGTTCTGCGTCAAGGCGGCTTCCGGATAGCCGGACATATAGAGGACCGCCATGCCGGGCCGCAGTTGCGTGACGGCGTCGGCGAGTTCGCGTCCGTTCATGCCGCCGGGCATGACGACGTCGGTAAACAGCAGGTCGAACGCCAGGCCCTGGTTCACCAGGGTCAGCGCTTCGGGACCGTTGCCGGCGCTGATCGTGCGATAGCCGAGGCCTTCGAGCTGCGTCACCACGTAACTGCGCACCAGCGGGTCGTCTTCAACGACCAAAATGGTCTCGTTACCGCGCTGCGGGCCGCCGGCAGCGGGCATGTTCGGCAGGGCCGCACCCCGCTCGCCGCGCGGTAGATACAGGCTGATGGTCGTGCCCCGTCCTTCCTCGCTGTCGATCTTGATGTGACCGCCGGACTGCTTGACGAAGCCGTAGACCATGCTCAATCCGAGCCCGGTGCCTTTGCCAAGCTCCTTGGTCGTGAAGAACGGCTCGAACACCTTGTCGCGGATTGCCACCGGGATGCCCGACCCGGTGTCGCTGACGGTGACCATGATGTAGTCGCCGGGAATGCCTTCCACGCCCGTCTCGGACATCGGCGGCTTGAAGCCCACCACATTGACGGTGCCGAACGTGACCCTGCCGCCGGCCGGCATCGCATCGCGGGCGTTGACGGCAAGATTGATCAGGGCAGTCGAGAGTTGACTCGGGTCGATCAGCGCGCGCCAGCAATCTGCTTGCAGCCTCGAGCCGATCGCGACCTGTTCGCCCAGCGTCGGCCGCAACAGCTTGGCCGTGTCGACGATCAGGTTGTTGATGTCGGTCACACTCGGTTGCAGCGGCTGCCTGCGGGCGAACGCCAGGAGCTGCCTGGTCAGATCGGCGCCGCGGTTTGCCGCCTCGTCGATCATGCGGCCGATGGCCGCGAGCTCGGGCTGGTCGGCAAGACCCTCGATCAAAATCTCGATGGTTCCCGTGATCACGGTCAGCAGGTTGTTGAAGTCATGGGCAACGCCGCCGGTCAACTGGCCGATCGCGTCCATCTTTTGCGACTGGCGCAATTGCTGCTCGAGTCGCAGGCGGTGGGTGATGTCGCGCACGATGACGATGACGAGCTCCTGACCGCCGGTCGAGACGCGCGCCGCCGATATCTCAGCGTCGAGGCCAATGCCGTCGGCCCCGGCCAGGCGGAGCTGGACCAAGCCGGTCGAGCCGGGCGCGAGCAGGCTGTCCAGCTCGTGCGTATCAGCGGGATCCGCAACGGATCGCAACGGCTGCCCAACGATGTCCTCGCGGTGCCGCCCGAGCATGACGGCGGCCGTGCGGTTCGCTTCGATCACGAGACCGCTTTGATCGAGCACCAAAATGGCGTCGTGGGCCTGCTCCATCAGCAGGCGGGATTTCTCTTCCGCCTGCTTTCGCGCGGTGAGATCGAGCACAAAGGAAATGCTTTCGTCGGATCCCGTCAGCAAGGCCGAGCCGATCAGCACCGGAATCCGGCTGCCGTCCTTTCTGAAGAACTCCTTCTCGCGCGGCTCGAGCTGTCCTGACACTCGGAGCTGATCGACCCGTTGCGCATCGTGCGCGTGATGTTCTACGGGCGTCATGTCCCGCCAACCGACGGCGCCCGAGACCAGCTCCTGCCGCGTATAGCCGGTCATGCTCAGGAAAGCGTCGTTGGCGTAGCTGATGTCGCCATGGGCATCCCAGAACAGGATTCCGATGATGTTGGAATCGACGAGCCGCCCGATACGGGCTTCACGTTCCCTGAGGTCGCGGTAGAGCAGGGTGTTCTCGAGCGAGATCGCGGCCTGAGCTGCGAGCAGCTCCAGCACCGCGACCCTGTCAGGCGTGAACGCGTGGGTGGCGAGCGTATTCTCGAAGTAGAGCAAGCCGATCAGCTTGGCCTGCTTGACCAGCGGTAGGCAAAGGATCGATCGCGGATGCCGGCGCTGCAAATAGTCCTCGTCGCACAGCGGACTGGGTCGCGATGCGTCGTCGAGGATGAGGGTTTTTTCCGTGCGGATGACATAGCGCAGCAACGCCTCGGGACAATCGGGACCGGAGACCGGTGCCTGGTGCATCACTACGGTGAATTCGTCGCCGCTCGACGTTCCCTCCGCCTCGATGCGGAAATCGTTGTGCCGTGACAGGATCAGCAGGCCGCGATCTGCGCCGGCGTTTTGCAGCGCGATCTTCATCAAGGTTTCGATGAGCCTCGGCAGCTCGATCTCGCTCGATACGGCTTGCGATGCCTTGACTACCGCGGTGACGTCCATCTGCTGGACCGACTCGCTCGCCTTGCCGATCGCGCCGCCGCCGTCTTCCGCCACATGCAGCCGCGGATAAAGCCGTTCGAGCTGCCTCACCTTGGCGTCCGCCCCCCAGCGAAGATAGCCGTAGCGGGCATCGCGCAGATAGGCGTAGGCGATCTTCTCGAACCCGCGCGTTGCGTAGAAGCGGCCGGCAAGTTCGTTGGCGATTGCTTCGTTCTGGACAAAACCGCTTGCGCGCGCCGCGTCGATGGCGCGGTCGTAGAGCCGCATGGCATCGAGTTCTCGACTTTCGATGCGCGCGATTTCCGCGCCGATCAGCGCGGCACGGTCGGCAAAGTCCTCCGGACAGATGTTGGCCCACTCTTGAAGCTGGCTGTGATGGGCTGCCAAGGCTGCGGGATGTGAGGTGCGCTCTGCAGCAGATTCTGCATCAATGTGTGCGGCCAGAGCCAGCGCGGCATAGAAATGGAACGCCACCCGATCGAACAGAGCCTTGGAGGTCCAGAGATATTGCGCCGCCTTGGCTGCGGATGCGATGGCGGTGGGGTCATCGGCGAGGACCAAGGCCTGAAGCTTGCGAATCCAGTACCAGTGGGCGGCATGCAACAGATGCGGCTCGGTCTCCAGACGGCGCTCGAACTGCTCCTCGTTGAATTCGGCGTCGTCGAAGCTGCCGAATCTGGGCGTCAGTCCGCGCAGAGTCCGGATGAGTTGGAGTTGCCCGACGATCCTGTCGACGGCGAGGCCGACCTGCGCCCGGCGCGCATAGTCGAGCCCGGCCTCTGCCTCGCGCTGCACTTCGCCGAGCGGATCGCCGCAGGCAAGCAGATGCGTTACGAGGTGATGATAGGTAAAGCTGGCGTAGTTGAAATCGCCGACCTGCTGCGCCACGTCGAAGGCCTTCCGCAACAACGGTCGTCCGGCCCGGATATGTTGCGTCCAGCTCCCGTAGCCCAGATAGACGCGGGCCTTGAAGCGATCCGAGTCGAGCCGTTCAACCAGGTCGAGACCGAGCTGGGTGAAACGAAATCCGGCGTCATAGTCGCCGAAATCCGGCCCGAGCACGGTGCCGAGCAGAATGTAGGCGAGGCACGACGCATCCGAGTTGCCATACTCCATGCTCAGATTGGCCATGCGTGCGATGATGAGGCGGCGCAGATTCTCTTCGATGTACCAGGCGGGCGACACCAGCACGGTGAGGACGTCCATGGTCCCCGATGCGACCGGATCGGCCATCCGCGGCAGGTCCAGCAGCGCCTCGATCGGGCGCTCGCCGATCTGCCGCCACATCCGCTCATATTCCTGCGCGACCTCTTCGGACGTCGGTCGCGCCGACCAATCGATGCCGACGCGATGCAGATAATTGAGCGCGATTTCGACGTCGCGGTCGTTCGGCTCCATCTGCAGCCGGGTGACCGCGGCCAGATCGGGGAGGCTGGCGGCACGGCCCGCCAGTTCGGCGAGGCGAAATTTTGCCGCCGCCCGATCGCTGGTCAGGAATTCGCACTCGGCGCGGTTCAACGCCAGCGCGAAGCTCAGCGCATAGTGCCGCTCCCAACGATCTTCCGCCAGCATGGCTTCGCCTGCGCTGAAATGGGCCAGCGCCATCGCAAAAGCCGTCGCGGCCTTGGCGCGTCGGCCGGCGAGCAGATTCAGCTCGGCCACCTTCTCGCGCTCCGTCGCCGCGGTAATGAGATCGGCGCCGCGATTGAGCTGGCTCACGATGTCGAAGACGTTCTCCTCGATCGCCTCCGGCGCCGTGCGCGCCGCAAACAGTCGGCCGATCCGCAAATGGGCTGCGCCCCGTTCGCCCTCGGGGATCAGCGCGTAGGCCGCTTCCTGGAAGCGATCGTGGACGAACCGATAAGCGTCCGCCTGGGGCTCGACCAGTTCCTGACGGACGGCCGGCCACAGATCCGAATGCACCTGCTTTTCGGATGTCCCTAGAACGATCGCCAGCATCGCTGTCTCGGCGACGCTTCCGAGGCAGGACATCTGCTGGAGTGCGGTCTGCGTCGTGGCCGGCAGCCGGGTGAGTTTCCCGAGCATGAGGTCGATCACGTTTTCGGTGTAGCGCTTGGCGTTGATGCGATCGAGATCCCAGGACCAGCGCGCTGCGTCATGGTCGAAGGTGAGCAATCCCTCGTCCGCTAGCGAGAACATGAACTGAATGGCGAAGAAGGGATTGCCACCGGTCTTATCGAGCACGAGCTGGGCGAGCAGCTCGACGCGCTCCGGATCGCAACGTAACGCCTCCGCAAGCAGCTGCCCGAGATGCTCCCGGCCGAGCGGCGCAAGCGTGATCTCTGTGAGAGTTTCGCCAGCGGTCTTGACGGCACCGAGCATGCGTATCAAGGGATGAGCGGCATCGACCTCGTTGTCGCGATAGGCGCCGATCAGCATCAGGTGCTTCGGATCCGACCGGGTCAGGAGATCCTCGAGCAGATCGAGCGTCGCCGTGTCGAGCCATTGCAGATCGTCGAGAAAGAGCACAAGCGGATGTTCGGGGCGGGCAAACACGCTGACGAACCGCTCAAACGCGTGGTGAAAGCGGCTCTGCGCGTGCTGCGGCGAAAGCTCCGGAACCGGTCCCTGTTCGCCGATGATCAGCTTCAGCTCGGGGATCAGGTCGACGATCAACTGTCCGTTTGGACCGAGCGCCTCGAGAAAATCGTGGCGCCATCCGCCGAGCTCGGTGTCGCTCTTGGCGAGAAGCGGTGAAACGAGGCTCTGGAAGGCCTGGCAGAGCGTCGCATAGGGAACGTCGCGCTTGTGCTGATCGAACTTGCCCGACGCGAACAACCCGCGCAACGGCACCAGCACCTTGTGCAGTTCGTTGACGACCGAGGATTTGCCGATGCCGGAGTAACCCGAAACCAGCACAAGCTCCGCTGCGCCGCGCGTGCCGATGCGATCGAATGAATTGAGCAGGCTTTCGACCTCGCGCGCCCTGCCGTACAGCTTCTCGGGGATCAGCAACCGGTCCGGCGTGTCGTGCTGACCGAGCGGGAAATCGTCGATGCGGCCGTGATGCTCCCATTCAGCCAGGCAATGCCGGAGGTCCCGCTCGGCGCCCGCTGCAGTTTGGTAACGCTCCTCGGCCATCTTCGCGAGCAGCTTCATGATGACCTGGGACACCGCGTCCGGGACATTCTTCAGCCGGGTGGCCGGCGGTGCCGGCTTCCTGGCGACATGACAATGCACCCATTCCATCGGGTCGGACGCGGTGAATGGAAGCGCGCCGGTGAGCATCTGGTAGAGCGTGACGCCGAGCGCGTAGAGGTCGCTTCGCGAGTCGATCGAACGGTTCATGCGTCCGGTCTGCTCGGGTGCCATGTAGGCAAGGGTGCCGGCAATCGACTCCGGCGGCGCGGGGGACTGCCGTTCGCGCGGACGGCGCGAGGCGAAGCCGAAGCCGGTGAGCCGCACCTTTCCGGTGCCACGGTTGACCAGGATGTTCGCCGGCTTGATGTCCTTATGCACGAGGCCGCGCTGATGGACCTTGCCCAGCGTTGCCGCGATCTCGATGGCAAGGCGCAAGAAGGCTGCCGCCTCCATCGGCGCGCCGATCTGCCAGGTGAGCGGCTCGCCGCCGAGGTCCTCGAGCACGAGAATGGTCCGTGTGCGATCCTGCAGGAGCTCCAGCGGCTTCGCCGCCCAGGCGCTGTCCAGCTCGTCCCTCAGCTCATATTCGTGCATGAGGCGATCGAGGCTTTGCGGTGTGGGATGCTCCGTAGCTGAAAGCACGGCCAGCACGACGTCGCGCTTGCTGTCGGCACCTTCACGGCCGGCCCGGCACAACAGAATCCCTTCGTCGTCGGCCAAGACCTGCGGACCGTAGGCCCAACCTGCGCCCATGAACGATGAAAGATTCATTCGGACAAACCATGCCGCTGCCTGACTCCGATCCCGAGCCGAAAGTGGCTCGCCAGATCGGCCCCGAACTCAACGAGAGAGGCAGGACACGCGTGCGATGCGCGACTTACTGGCCCCAAGCCCTCACGCCCTTATTCCGACGCCATGCTTCGAGTGTTCCGCCAGGCGCGCTCGCAATCTATCATTAAAAACGCATAAGTCCCTTATCCACGCTTATATGACTCGGCCGACATTCGTCAACTTGCTGCATTTGCGAAGCTTTTACCGAAGCGCTAGCCCGGCCCACCCAGCACGCAGCAGGCGAGCACTCTCATCCAGCAACTTGGCCGGGAAGTTCGAAAGCGCGGGGAGTTTGTGCCTCGACAAAGAGCTTGCGGAGCGATGGAGCGATTGTGTTTCCTCAACAGGAATATCTCAGATGCCGATCGAGGCCGACGATTTGGTGGAGGAGGTGATGAGGAGCCGCCCGACGACGATCCGCGTCTTCCTCGACTTCAAGATGAATTGCGTCGGCTGTCCGATTGCCTGCTTCCACACGGTGAACGATAGCTGCATCGAGCATGGCGTCGATCGGAGCGAGTTTCTCGGGGCGCTGCGACAGGCCGAGAGCGCTCTCTAGGTCAGCATCCCCGACACGAACGTCACGCAAGAGGAAACTCCGCGGCGATGGATGACCGACAGGCGGTCAACAGGATCAGACATCGAGCGGACGACGCGCCTTGCGATCCGGGAAGACAGGAACGCGCTCGTGGTCTACGATGTCGGAACCCTCTCTGAGTGAAGCGCGTTCCGATCTTGCGCTTCGCAAGAGAACGACGCTCGAACGAGATCCCGCCTTCCGATGCCACCTGTCATTGAGCAAACCGGCGCTGCATCACGGGTCGCCCTGCTGCTCGCCGCTCATGGCGAGCGACGCCCGGACGCTGACAACGGTGGCGTCTTTCGCATCGCTCAAGCACTCGCCGGTCGCGGCTTGGAGGTCGCTGTCGGTTTCATCTCGGGCGCGCCAACGATCAGGGAGGCGCTGCAAACGCTGGTTGCCGACCGCGTCCTGGTTTACCCGCTGTTCGCGTCCAATGGTTATTTCACCCGGGATCGGCTGGTGCAGATCCTCGACGAGGCCAACGATGCCGGTCGCAGCGTCGAGATGCTGACGCCGCTCGGGCTCGATCCGGGCTTGCCCAGCGTCGTGATGCAGCAGGCAAGGGGCGCGGCGCAAGAGCACGGACTGGCGCCGGGCGCCTGCACGATGATCCTGCTGGCGCATGGCTCGCAGCGCAACCCGGCCTCTCGCCAATCCACCGAGGAGTTGGCGCGTGCGATCGAACGGCACGGCGTCTTCCGCAAGGTCGAGGTCGCCTTCCTGGAGGAGCAGCCCTCGCTGGATGACGCGGCCGCCGCTGTCGCGGGGCCTGGCGTCGTCGTCGGGGTGTTCTCCGGCGAGGGCCTGCATGGGGCAAGGGATGCGCCGGGCTTGGTCGCGCGGCTCGGCCGCAGCGAAATCGTGTTTGCCGGCATCATGGGAACTGCTCCCGGCATCGCCGAACTGGTGGCGCAAGCGGTCGCCGCGCGGCAGGCGACCTGACGCCGTCAGGGGCCGGTTGCGGCAGTCCCCCAGGCTTGCGCCGGCGCCGACACGTTTGCGATGTCGAGCAGGTTGATCGCGCGACAGGCAATCTGGTCGACGACCTCCGCGAGCGATTGCGGCTTCAGGTAAAAGGCCGGCAGCGGCGGCGCGACGATTGCGCCGGTTTCGGTCACCTGTTGCATGGCCCTGATATGGCCGAGATGCAGCGGGCTCTCGCGCACCAGAAGCACCAGGCGTCGCCGTTCCTTGAGCTGCACGTCGGCGGCGCGCACCAGGAGATTGTCGAGCTGCCCGTAGGCGATGGCCGACAGGGTGCGGACGGAGCAGGGCGCCACGATCATCCCTCGTATCGGAAACGAGCCGCTGGCGATGCTGGCGCCGATATCGGAATGGCCGTGGTGGCGGAACGCGAGGTCGCGCAGGCGCAGCAGCGCGCCGGAACCGACTTCCTCGCTCAGCGTGCGCTCCGCAGCCGGAGAGACCACGAGATGGACCGCGCAGCACGGATTCTCCGCCAGCCGTTCGACGATCCGCACGCCGATCGCCGCGCCCGAAGCGCCGCTGATGCCGACGATGACGCCCTGCCGCTCGCTCATGCCGGCTCGCGTGCTGAGCCCGTGAGGCCGAGGCGCGACCACATCGCGTCGATCCGCCCGATCACGGTCGGATCCATGGCGAGCGGCTCACCCCAGAGCCGTTCCGTCTCCGGCGCGATCTTGCTGGTGGCGTCGATGCCGAGCTTGCCGCCGAGCCCGGATTTCGGGGAGGCGAAGTCGAGATAGTCGATCGGCGTGTCCGTAAGCGTCACCAGATCGCGCGAACTGTCGCTGCGGGTCGAGACCGCCCACATCACGGCGCGCCAGTCGCGGATGTCGATGTCGTCGTCGACCACGATCAGGAGTTTTGTGTAGCTGAACTGCGGCAGCATCGACCACAGGCCGAGCATCAGCCGCCGCGCCTGGCCGGGATATCGCTTCTTGATCGACGCAATCGCGATCCTGTAGGAGCAGGCCTCCGGCGGAAGATGGCAGTCGACCACTTCAGGAAATTGCTGCCGGATCAGCGGCACGAACAGCCGGTTCATCGCTTCGCCGATCCGCGACGGCTCGTCCGGCGGTCGGCCGGTGAAGGTCGAGAGATAGATCGGCTGGCGCCGGCTGGTTACGGCGGTGACGCGCAGCACCGGAAACGGCTCGACCGAATTGTAGTAGCCGGTGTGGTCGCCGTAAGGTCCCTCCGGTGCCGTCTCGGTCGCCGAGACAAAGCCCTCGATGACGATCTCGGCGTGGGCCGGAACGGCGAGCGGCACGGTGAGGCACGGCGTGAGGTCGGGGCGCTCGCCGCGCAGGATGCCGGCAAAGCGCAACTCGGAGATTGTCTCGGGAAGCGGCAGCACCGCGGCGAGGATGGTCGCGGGATCGGCGCCGATCACGATCGCGACCGGCATGTCGCGACCAAGCGCCTTCCACTGCTGATGATGGCGGGCGCCGCCGCGATGGGCGAGCCAGCGGATGATGGCCCGGTCGCGGCCGAGCACCTGCATCCGGTAGACGCCGACATTCTCCTCCTGGTCGGCGGTCGGCGAGTCCGGCGGGGCGGTGATGACCAGAGGCCAGGTGAAGAGCGGTGCCGGCTCGCCGGGCCAGCAGATCTGTGCCGGCAGCCGGCCAAGGTCGATGTCGTCGCCCATCGCGACGCAGTCCTGCACCGGCGCGGCAGCTCGTGTTCGCGGCCGGGTCGCAAGCGCCGCGCGTGCCAGCGGCAGCTTGTCCCAGGCCTCGCGGAGCCCGTGCGGCGGACGGGGCGCGCGCAGGTCCGCCATCAACGTGCCCAGCTCCTCGAGACGATCCGGCACGATGCCCATTCCCCACGCGATCCGCTCGACGGTGCCGAAGAGGTTGGTAAGGAGCGGCATGCCGGACGGTGTGCCGTCCGCCTTGATCGGCCGCTCGAACAATAGTGCAGGGCCATGCCCGGCGAGCATGCGGCGATGGATTTCGGTGATCTCGTGAACCACCGAGACCTCGTCCCGGATGCGTCGCAACTGCCCCTTGCCTTCGAGGAAGTGCAGGAAGTCGGATAGTTCCCGGAAGCGCGGGAGATCACGCTGCAATTGAACGGCTCCTCAAAAAAGGCAGAGCTAGCCGGGATGATCTTGGCCTTCATTGTTCCGGCTCAAATACAACCCCGTCGGATACGTCCAGATGTGGTCCCATGAGTGATCCGTCCGCCGCACAATCCGGCTCGTTACCCGTCGTCCCGCCGCTTCTCGCCGCTGCGATGCGGCCCCTGCCGCTGCTGCCCTTGCAGCTCATTCTCTCCGGCGTGCTGCAACGGATCTTGCGGCGCAATCCCGCCATCTTCGACCGGCTCGGGGAGCATTCGCGCGCGCGGTTCGGCATCGAGCCGACCGACCTGCCGTTTTTCTTCGTCGTCGAGGCGTCACCGCCGCGCCTCAGCGTGGTGCACGCCCTGCCGCGCGATCTGGATGCGCGCATCCGCACCTCGCTTGCCAATCTGCTGGCCCTGCTCGAGGGCAAGGTCGATGGCGACGCCTTGATGTTCTCGCGCGATCTCGTGATCGAGGGCGACGTCGAGGCGGTGCTGGCGTTGCGCAATGCGATCGACGACGCACAGCTCGACCTCGTCGAGGAGCTTTCCTCCCTGTTCGGACCACTCGGCGGTCCGGCCCGGCGCGCCCTTGCCATGGCACGCGCGCGCGTGCTCGGCGCGTCCCAACGGCACGGTGGATCTTGATCATGGAGCTGATCTGTCCCGCCGGAACGCCGGCCGCGTTGAAGAGCGCCATCGAAGCCGGAGCCGACGCGATCTATTGCGGCTTCAACGACGAAACCAACGCCCGCAACTTTCCCGGGTTGAACTTCAGCCGCGACGAGCTGCGCAAGGGGATCGCACTCGCTCACAGAAGCGGGGCGAAGGTGCTGGTCGCTATCAACACGTTTCCGCGTGCTGGAGGCGTCGACCTGTGGCACCGCGCCGTGGACGATGCGGTCGGCGCCGGGGCCGATGCGCTGATCCTCGCCGACATCGGTCTGATGGATTACACGGCAAGGCGCCATCCGGACCAGCGCCTGCACGTTTCGGTGCAGGCGGCGGCCGCAAACCCCGATGCCATCGCCTTCTATGTCGAAACGTTCGGGGCGCGCCGCGTCGTGCTGCCCCGCGTGCTGAGCGTGCCGGAGATTGCCGAGATCACGCGTGAGGCCGCCTGCGAGACCGAGGTCTTCGTGTTCGGCGGCCTCTGCGTGATGGCTGAGGGACGCTGCTCGCTGTCGTCCTATGCCACCGGCAAATCGCCCAACATGCAAGGGGTCTGCTCGCCGCCAAGCCACGTCGCCTACCAGCAGACGCCGCAGGGGACGAATTCGCGCCTTGGCGGCTTCACAATCAACCGGTTTGGACCCGACGAGCCCGCCGGCTATCCGACACTGTGCAAGGGACGCTTCTCGACTGAACTCGGCACCGGTTACATCTTCGAGGATCCCGTCAGTCTTGATGCCACGACGCTGCTCAAGGGCTTACGCGATGCCGGAGTCACTGCGCTCAAGATCGAGGGACGGCAGCGTGGACGGGCCTATGTCGACAGCGTGGTGCGCCATTTTCGCGGCGCCCTCGATGCGCTCGCAAGCGGGCGCGAGGCCGACATCGCAAGCCTAAAACCCTTCACCGAGGGCCAGGCGAGCACGGTCGGCGCCTATCGCAAGACGTGGAAGTGAAGTGACATGAGCAGCGCGTTTGCACGCGAGGACGGCCGGATGCAGCTCAGCCTTGGTCCGGTCCTCTACAACTGGACGCCGGACCGCTGGCGCGACTTCTACTTTGCGATTGCGGACGAAGCACCGGTCGACGTCGTCTCGGTCGGCGAGATCGTCTGCTCGAAGCGATCACCGTTCTTCGACGACCATCTGCCGGCCGTGATCGAGCGGCTGCGGAGTGCCGGCAAGCAGGTGTTGCTCGGCTCCCTGATCCTAGTGTCGCAGCGGCGCGAGCGGCGTCAGACCGAAGAGCTCGCGGCGGTGACGGACATGCTGGTCGAGGTCAACGATCTGACGTGCCTCCGGGCACTGGCCGGCCGCCGCCATGCGATCGGGCCCTTCGTCAACATCTATAATGAGTCCGCCGCGGCCTTTCACGCTGCGCACGGGGCTGCGCGCATCTGCCTGCCGCCGGAGTTGCCGCTGTCGTCGGTGGCAGCGATCGCGGCCGGGGTTCCCAATGTCGCAATCGAAGTGTTCGCGTTCGGCCGCGTGCCGCTCGCGATCTCTGCGCGCTGCTACCATGCGCGTGTGCACAAGCTCGCCAAGGACAATTGCCGCTTCGTCTGCGACAAAGATCCGGACGGGCTCGCGTTGAAGACACTGGAGCAGCAGGATTTTCTGGTGATCAACGGCGTCCAGACCCTGTCCTACGCCTGCACGAATCTTCTCGGCGACGCCGGTCGGCTGCGCGGGGCCGGGGTCGCGTCGCTCCGCCTGTCGCCGCAGGATTGCGACATGGTCGCCGTCGCAAAAGTCTTTCGCGGCGTGCTGGATGGCCGCGACGACGCCGAAGGCGGAAACCGGAGCCTGGCCGCGCTCTATCCGAACGCGCCGTTCTCGAACGGATTTTTGCACGGATCGGCCGGTGTCTCCTACGTGCCGTGACGCTGCAACCTGAAGGCTCGCTGCCGCGGCCAGCTTGAGCCACCGCACCGAAGTTTGCGTCCGGACAAAGATACCGGGCCGCTGTCGCTCCTATGTTTGAAGCCTGAGGGGTGCTTGGAGCGTGGCGGGCAGGAACCGGACAGATCATGATCGGCGGCAGCGTATCCAAATGGACCATGAGCTATTTTGCGATGGGCATCGCGTGGCTGTTCGCGGCCGAGGCGCTGATGATCGCGGGCTTTGGCTATCCGGCCGCCGATATCGCGGCGTCCGGGACGCTCGTGCTCGTCCACGTCGTCGCGATCGGCTGGCTCAGCATGTGCATTTGCGGTGCGTTGCTGCAATTCGTGCCTGTTCTGGTTGGCAAGGCCCTGTTCTCGGAGGCCGCCGCGCTTCCGGTGCTCGGCCTGCTCACCGCTGGATTGATCGCCCTGCTGCTCGGATTTCTGGCGCTGGGCGGGCGGCTTCCGCCCTGGCTCTGGCTGCTTCCGCTCGGCGCGACCCTGCTGGTCGCAGGCTTCGGCCTGTTCGCCGCAAACCTCGTTCTGACGATGTGGTATGCCCGTCCCTTGGCGGCTGCCGCACGCTTTGTCCTCGTTGGCCTGGCCGCACTCGGAGCGACGGCTGCCTTGGGCACGTCCTTCGCATGGGCGTTGGCAGGCTATGGCGGGTCGGTGCTCAATGCCGTGCTCGAAGCCGGTATTCCCTTGCACGCCATCGCCGGGCTCGGCGGCTGGCTGACGCTGACCGCGATGGGCGTGAGCTATCGCCTGCTCGCGATGTTCATGATGTCGCCCGACGTCGACAGCGGAAGAAGCCGCACGACTCTCCTCGTAGGAGCAGTGACGCTTGGCCTTGCCATTGCCGGCGGCCTCGCCGCGATCGCGATCCAGGCCGGGCTTGATCTGGTCTTCGTCCTGACAAGCATTTGTGGCGTTGCAACCGTCGCGCTGTATGGCAGGGACGTCGCCGATCTCTATCGCAAGCGCAAGCGGCGCGTGCTCGAGCTCAATACATCGATGGCCGTCTACGCCTTCACCAGCCTCGCGGCGTCGGTGGTGCTGGGGCTCGCGCTGGCGCTGCGCGGATCCTTTGCCGCTGATATCGGTGCGTTCGTCTTCCTCATCGGATTCGGTTGGTTGTCCGGGCTTGTGCTTGCAAAACTCTACAAGATCGTGGCCTTCCTGACCTGGCTCGAAACCTATGGTCCGGTGATGGGGCGGGTGCCGACGCCACGGGTTCAGGATCTGGTGGTTGAGCCGCGCGCGACGAAATGGTTCGCGGCCTATTTTGCTTCTGTCTGGCTCGCCACTGCCCTGCTGCTTGCCGGCCAGGCTCCGGCGTTTCGTGTCGCCGCGTTCGGCATGATGCTGGCGACGGCCGGGATCGTGCAGGAACTGCTGCGGACGCGGACGCTCGCCGACGTGACCACGAATGCGCGATTGCCGCAGGGCGCTAAACTGCCGCGCCTCCTGCATTCCTGAGAACAGGGAAGTCAAAGGAAAACGAAATGACCGAGTATCTCGACGTCGATGTCCGTCCCATCCTGCGCGCGGGCGGCGAACCATTCTCTGTCATCATGGCCGCCGTGGACAATATCGCGCCGGGGCAGGGCATCCGGCTCTTCGCGCCGTTCAAGCCGGTGCCGCTGTTCGGCGTGATGGCCGGCAAGGGGTTTGACCATTCCGAGACGGAGATCGGCGGCGGCGAATGGCAAGTCCTGTTCACGCCGATGGAAGCGCCACCGCCGGCTCCGGTACCGGCAGCGCAGGCGGGCGGCCAATGGCCCGAGCCAAAAATACGGCTCGACAACCGTGAACTCGATCCGCCGGAGCCGATGGTCAGGATTTTGGCCGCGGCCGAAACGCTTGGCCCCGGCGAGACGCTGAGCGCGCTTCTCGCGCGCGAACCGGTGTTCCTGTTTCCGCAACTGGAACGACGCGGGTTCAACTGGCTCGGAGGCTTCCTGCCCGACGGCGTGACCTACGAGCTGACGGTGAGGGCACCCTCATGACTCCTGACGTTGCACAGATCAGGGAAGCGCTGCGGGTCGTGATCGATCCCGAACTCGGCGTGAACATCGTCGACCTCGGGTTTGTCTATGACATCGCCGTCGCAGAGGGCGATGTGCGCATCACGATGACCGCTACCACCAAGGGATGCCCGGCCTCCGGCTTCCTCAAGGAGGGCGTCGCGCGCAGCGCCGCGCAAGTGGACGGGGTTCGTTCGGTCGATGTCGTCATGACGTTCGAGCCGGCCTGGGACCCGTCGATGATCTCGGCGGACGCGAGGGCAGGTCTCGGATTCGCATCCGTCCACTAAAGCGCGATGGCTTTAGGTTGAATTTCCATCGCGCTTTAGCTCTTTTTTGGCACGATCTTTTCGGAAAACCGCTGCACACTTTTCCGGATCGTGCTCTAGCCGCTTCGTGCAGGCTATCGCGCGAGGACCGCGACCTCGCCCTGGGCATCCATGGCAGGCGCGAGGCTCACATTCTCTACGCACGGAGCGTGGATCACGAAGCCGCCCTTGCCGTGGCGCTTGGCCTCGTACAGGGCGCGGTCGGCTGCGCTGAGCAGCTCGTCGGCCGTGACCCCGTCGCGCGGCGCAGCCGCGATACCGATGCTGACGCCGATCCGCGCAGCGGGCGCGAACGCGAACGGCTCGGAGACACGTGAGATCACCCGCCGGGCGATCGACACCGCTTCATCGTCGGTGAGATCTGGCAGCAGGATGACGAACTCGTCGCCGCCGAGACGGCATGCGAAGTCGACCTCGCGAACGCTCGCGCGCAGACGCTCCGCCACCGCGACGAGGACGGCGTCGCCCGTCGCATGTCCAAATCCGTCGTTCACGGCCTTGAAGCCGTCGAGGTCGAGACAGAACACGGTGAGCTTCGACTTCGGCGACGTCGTATCGGGAGCAGGGCCGGCAAGCAGCTCGCCGAACAGCTTCAGGTTCTGGGCGCGGTTGGGAAGCCCGGTGAGCAGGTCGTGATGCGCCATCTGGCGATTGCTGAGCTCGGAGCGGTGCAGGTCGAGCAGGACTTTATGATTCTCCAGCAGCAGGAAGATCATGCCGACGGTGTAGAGCGGCGTCTGGACACCGACGAGAAACATATAGGGGATCGGCGACAGGATCGTCGCGACCGCAAACGGCAGCGTCAGGATGCAGATCAGCAGCGCACCGTAGCGCGGCGTACCGGCGTTGCGCGAGGAGATGCCGCCGACCAGATTGGCGATGCCGATGCCGGCAAGCAGGATCAGCGGCAGCACGCCAGAGGTGACGCATTTAAAACAGCCCGCGGAAATCAGGATGGCCGAGGCGAGCCCCGCCCAGATCGGCGCAATCGTCGTTCCTGTCAGCTGCGCGGCTTTCGCCTTCGCAACGTCCTTCATCATCAGATAGACCCTTGTGATGCCCAGGAGCACTTCGGCCGCGAGCCAGGCATAGGCCCATTGGGCTCCCGTCAATGCAACCGCAATCGTTGCCGTGAGCAGGGAGGCGAATATCGCGACCGCGAGCGTCTTGGTCTTGCTCGCGCGCTGATGCAGCAGATCCTTGCGTATTTCGTCCGGCTCCGGATGCGTGCCGGCGAGAAGCCAGTCGACGCAGGCGCGCATATGCGATCTCGGCCGCCGTGGTTGCGCGGCGCAAATGGAGGTGGCGGTCGTCGAGACTGCGGTTGACATGGCGCCAGTCTCGCGGAGATGCATTGAATACCGTTTAAGCGGACGGGCAAAGTTCCAAAGAGCGTAAAGATTTAACTTCCGGTCCGAGAGGCGGCTCACGCCGGGATCTTGGCCGCGTCTTTCGCGCCCTCGCCGAGCCGCTTCGCCTCCACAGTGAGATAGTCGGCGATCGCGTGGCCCGGCATCGGCTTGGCGAAATAGTAGCCCTGGATGAAGTCGCATCCGAGGCGCCGCAGGCTGTCGAGCTGGGCGCGGGTCTCGACGCCCTCGACGACGCAGGCGATCTCCATGTCCGCACACAGGCCGGTCAGCGACTTGATGATCTTGTGGCTCACCGGATTCTCGTTGACGTCGGCGACGAAGCTGCGGTCGATCTTGATCTTGTCGAGCGGCAGCCGGTGCACATGGCTGAGCGAGGAATAGCCGGTGCCAAAATCATCCAATGAAATGCCGCAGCCCATCGCCTTCAGCGTCGCGATCGCCTGCTGCGCACGGACGAAATCGAAGGTCACGGCGGTCTCGGTGATCTCGAAGTCGATGCGGCGCGGCGCCACGCCGCTGGCGTTGATGATCGCGATCAGCGGCAAAATGCCGTCGGAGGCGCAGACGTCGTGCGCCGACAGATTGAACGACACGCGGATGTCATCGGGCCAGCCCTTGGCCGCGGCGAGCGCGCGGACCAGCAGCGCCTGCGTCAGCGGGCGGATCAGGCCGATGCGCTCGGCGGCGGGGATGAAGTCGGCCGGGGACACCAGCCCGAGTCGCGGGCTGTTCCAGCGCGACAGGACCTCGAAGCCATTGGTGCGTTCGCTCATGGCGTCGACGATCGGCTGGAACACCAGATCCATCTCGGTCGCAAAGTCGGAGGTCCGCAACAGGTTTTCGATGACGCCGCGGCTGCGGATTTCTGCTTCGAGCTCGCTGGAGAAGATCACGGTGCGGCCGCGCATCTGACGCTTGGCGTGGTAGAGCGCGTAGTCCGCGCATTCGTACAGCGCTTCGGCGTCGGTCGCGGAATTCGGGAACAGCGCGAAACCGACCGAGCAGGACAGCGCGGTATGGGCGGTGTCGATCTGGTAGGGCAACTTGACGCGCTCGCCGATGCGGCGGCCGAGTTCGGCGAGATCCTCGTCGGTCGGATCGCCGCACACGACCAGCCCGAACTCGTCGCCGCCGAGGCGGGTGAACGCCACGCGGTTCGCGGCAAAGCCCTCGCAGACGTCGCGGATGCGGCGTCCGGCCTCGATCAGCACGCGATCGCCGACCGAGTGACCGTAATTGTCGTTGATCGGCTTGAAGCCGTCGAGGTCGATGATGCCGACCGCAAGCCGGATGCCGCGGCGCTCGGCCTCGCCGAAGGCGCTCGACAGCTCAGCGAAGAAGCGGCGGCGATTCGGCAGCTCGGTCAGCGAATCGAGATTGGCGAGACGAAAATTCTCGTCCGACAGCGCCTGCGTCGCCGCCTGCTGCGCGATCAGAGATTTGCGGCTGGAGACGAGGTCGGCGAAGTCGCGGTAGTAGATGAAGAGCACCGTCACCATCGCGCCCGACACCAGGAGATTGTTGACCGCAATCGCTTTCAGCGTCGGTTCACCGGTGGAGAAGAAGTAGAGGACGTAAGGTACGTCGACGATCAGCGTCACGATCAGCGCCGCAGAGCGCAGGTGCATGAGGCTGAAGATGCAGCCGATCACGGTCACCGCCATGTAGAAGGCGACCTGTCCTTTGGCGAAGGGATCGCCATAAGGAAAGAGCGCGAACGACCAGGCGGTGAAGCCGGCGCCGATCGGGAGCGCCAGCCAGTTGGTGGCGCGCAGGTTACGCAGGATGTCGGCGTCGCTGCGCACGAGATGGCGCTGCCGCAACCACCAGAAGGTCCGCAAGGCAGCGAGCGCCGTCAGCACGCCCGGCACCACGACCGTAAGCCAGAACGGCGCCACCGGCACGTAGGTGTAGGCGACCGCCAGCGTGTTGGTGATCAGGATGAAATAGAGCAGAGGGACTTGCTTGGAGAAGGCGTCGAATTGGGCGCGCGTCAGGTCGGGGTTGTCGGCCGGCACGCGAAACAGCCCTGCCGCCGCGGCCAGATGAGACTTCAAATCTGCAATACGCATGGAAAACGAACCCCAGAACCAAAGCAATCAAAGGCGCGATGGTGCATGGGGCGGGTAAAGGTGGGGTTAGATGGGCTCGCGGCGGCGGCGCGGCAAGGCTGCAAATGGTTGCTTGCTGCCGCAAATTTTGCTGTGCTGGCCGCCCCCGGTGAGGCTCCGTTAAGGATAGGCGCGGGAATGGCGCTTCGGCGTCCCGAAGGACGCGGTATCGGCGGCGGTTACGGCCTGCTAACTAAGGGCCTCGGTGGGCGAGATATCGGCTCAAGATTTCAAGCGGATGCGCGCTGCCTCAGGCGGCCGTGTCCGATCAAGGAGAAGGACGAAACAACTATGATCGAAACCGTTGGCATCATCGGCGCTGGCACCATGGGGAACGGCATTGCCCAGGTCAGCGCGGCAGCCGGGCTCAAGGTGGTGATGGTCGACATCTCCGACGCGGCCGTCTCGCGCGGGGTCGCGACCGTCGGCGGCAGCCTCGAGCGGCTGGTCAAGAAGGAGAAGATGAGTGCCGCCGATCGCGATGCGACGCTCAAGCGCATCACTGGCACGACCGACCGGGCGAAGCTTTCCGATTGCGACCTCGTGATCGAGGCCGCCACGGAGAATGAGGAGTTGAAGGTCAAGATCCTGAAGGACCTCTGCGCGACCCTGTCGCCGCGCACCCTGGTCGCCACCAACACGTCCTCGATCTCGATCACCAAGCTCGCTGCTGCGACCGATCGTCCGGATCGCTTCATCGGCATGCACTTCTTCAACCCGGTGCCGGTAATGGCATTGCTGGAACTGATCCGCGGCCTGCAGACGTCCGACGACACCCACGCCAAGGCGCTGGATTTCGCCAAGCGCGTCGGCAAGGTCGCGATCACGGCAAAAAACAGCCCCGGCTTTGCCGTCAACCGTATCCTCTGCCCGATGATCAATGAGGCGATCTTCGCGCTCCAGGAGGGCATCGCAAGCGCCGAGGAGATCGACGCCGGCATGAAGCTCGGCTGCAACCATCCTATCGGACCGCTGGCGCTCGCCGACCTCGTCGGCCTCGACACCATGCTCTCGGTGATGGAGGTGTTCTACAAGGGCTTCAACGATCCCAAATATCGCCCGGCGCCGCTGTTGAAGGAAATGGTCGATGCCGGCCATCTCGGGCGCAAGACCGGCCAGGGCTTTTACACCTACGGCACGTGACCCGATCCGCCGCCGGCCGATGCCGGCGGTTGCCTGACTGACGAAGCGGTGCCCTGACGGGCACCGTTTTGCTTTTCCACGCCTTTTTCCGCTTCCGTGGGCCTGAAGGATCCCCGTTCGCTCCGCAATTTGCGCTTGGTCAAAGTGGAACCGGCTGATGTGCCTATGGTGGCCGGGTAGGGGAAGCCCCCACCAGATCCTGGCTGCAATTCGACCATGTGCTTCGTCGTGGCCGCGCGTCGTTCGCGCGCCTGCGCGATGGGCGGTGGAGCCGGGCGACAGGCAAATGAAGAGCGATGACCGTCATCGAAATCGACCACTCCCGCACGCGCGCCAAGGCGGCTCTGCACAGGAGCGAGGCCGACAAGACCGTGCTGAAGAAGGCGGGCGCGAACCGCGTCGCCGCACACCGCATCTCGCGCGTGGTGCCGCAAGCGGTGTCGGGCCGGCTGCGACGGATCAAATGGGCGATCCTGCTCCTGACGCTGTCGATCTACTACGTCACGCCGTTCCTGCGCTGGGATCGCGGACCGAATGCACCAGACCAGGCGGTCCTGCTCGATTTCGCGCATGGCCGGCTCTACGCGTTCTTCATCGAGATCTGGCCGCAGGACCTCTACATCGTCACCGGCCTGCTGATCCTCGCCTCCGTCATCCTGATCCTGGCCAACGCGCTTGCGGGGCGGGTGTGGTGCGGCTTTGCCTGCCCGCAGACGGTGTGGACCGATTTGTTTCTGCTAGTCGAGCGCCTGATCGAAGGCGATCGCCGCCAGCGGCTGAAAAACATCGAGGCGCCGCTCAGTGCCGTACGGCTGGCCCAGATTGGCGCCAAGCACACCGCCTGGATTCTGATCTCGCTTCTGACCGGCGGCACGCTGATCTTCTACTTCACGGATGCACCTGATCTCGTCCTCGCGCTCGCAAGCGGCGAGGCATCAGTGACCGCGCTGACCTGGATCGCCGTCTTCGCCGGCACGACCTATGGCCTCGCCGGCTTCGCCCGCGAGCAGGTCTGCACCTTCATGTGCCCGTGGCCGCGGCTGCAGGGCGCGATCTGGGATCCCGAGGCCTTCACCGTCAATTATCGTGATTATCGCGGCGAGCAGCGCATGTCGGTCAAGAAGGCCGCCGATCTTCGCGCGCGCGGCGAGGCGGCCGGCGACTGCGTCGATTGCGGCCTTTGCGTCAATGTCTGCCCGATCGGCATCGACATTCGCGAGGGGCCGAATTTCGCCTGCATCAATTGCGGGCTCTGCGTCGATGCCTGCGACAGCGTAATGACCAAGCTCGACCGGCCGCGCGGGCTGATCGATTTCGAGAGCTGGGACAACATCGAACGCGGGCGTCGCGGCGAGGCACCCGTTACGCGCCTGATGCGGCCGAAGACGGTGGCCCTCACGGCCATCGCGATTGGCCTCGCTGCAGGTTTGGCCCTGTTGTTGGCAACGCGTGCGACCGGCGCCCTGGCGGTGCTGCACGACCGCGATCCGCTTGCGATCACCCTGTCCGACGGCTCGGTCCGCAACGCCTATACGGTCAAGCTTCTCAACAAGGCGCAGGTGACGCAGCACTTCACTTTGGCTATTCAGGGCATAGATGCTGTCATGTCCATTGTCGGAAAAGACGATGGAACTCCCATTGCGGTCGAGCCGGACGGATCGGAATCGCTACGCGTCACCCTGACCATGGCGAATCCGAAGGACGCCAACGTCGTGTTCGTCGCCAGGGACGAAACCGGCGGAACGGTGCTGTCGGCCTCAGACAGGTTTGTGGTGCGGTAAAGCGTTTTCAAGCGAAGTGGACACCGGTTCGCGTCAAGAAAACGCGGCAAGACAAATACAACGAGAGGAACATGTCAGATCGACTGAAGATCGACCGCGAAGAAGCGGCAGCACGGCGGAACCTGCTGGTTCAGGACGTCATCGAGCGCACCGGGATCACCGAAGTCATGATCGGGGAACTCGTCGCGAAATTTTATGGGCGTGTGCGCGAGGATGCTCTCCTCGGTCCGATCTTCGCGGTCGTGCAGAATTGGGACGAGCATCTCGCCAAGCTCAGGGATTTCTGGTCGTCGGTGGTGCTGATGAGCGGCCGTTATCACGGCCAACCAATGCGCGCGCATCTGCCGCTGAAATTGATCGGCGATCATTTCGACCGCTGGCTCGATCTGTTCGAGAAGACCGCACATGAGGTGTGTCCGCCCGCGGCTGCGGCGCTCTTCATCGACAAGGCGCGCCGCATCGCCGACAGTTTTGAGATGGCCGCAGGCACTCAGACCGGCCGCATCGTGACGCCGCGCCACGTCTATAGGTCTTGAATTCCGCCGTCATACCCCGCGAAGGCGGGGTATCCAGTACGCTGCGGCTTCTCCGTATCATTCCGACGTCTCTGGAATACTGGATCACCCGCCTTCGCGGGTGATGACACCGTGAGTGTGGTTGCGTGGGTCGCCTCATCCGCGAACGCATCGCACCAATACCAACTCGTCGAGTCTGATCTGCGAAATGATCATGACGCGATCGCGTGTTCGCGACGTTGCAATCGAAAAATGCCGTTCGTTGCGCAAATCTGCCTTCAATCTCCGCGAGCAGGAATAAAATGATGCACCGCGGCGCACAGGTGCCGCCTTTTTTTCGGCTGAGTTGCGGCGCCAGCTTGTGCTATGTCGCATTCATATCCCAGCATCACATCGTCACCATCCACCGACAATGCTGCGGAACCTGAAGCCGCACATTGCCAATGCACGACGCGGCGATCGCTTCTGCTCGCCGCGCTGGCTTCCACAGCCTGCCTCGCAAGTTCCGGAGACGTCGCCGCGGCCGAGGATCAGCCCGGTGCCGATGAGCGTCCGAAGAAGGGCGATCTGCTGGTGCAATCGGAAGGCGATCGCGAAGGCAGCCTCGTCACCCTGGCCGACCTGCCCGTCGGCGGACCGCCCGTGCATGCCTGGCCGAAGGATCCGAAGACCTCGGTGGTGCGCAGCGGCTCGCGGCTGAACGAGATCCTGATCATCCGGCTCGATCCCGCCGATCTCGACGAGCAGACGCGCTCGCGCGCACAAGACGGCATCATCGCTTATTCGGCGATCTGCTCGCATGCCGGCTGTCCCGTCACCGCCTGGGTCAAGAGCGATGTCGGCGACAAGGACGTGTTCAAGTGCATGTGCCACAACTCCGAATACGATCCTCGCAAGGGTGCTCAGGTCGTGTTCGGGCCCGCGCCGCGCAGGCTCGCAGCGCTGCCGCTCGCATTGAATGAGGGTGCGCTGTCGATCGCCGGCAGCTTCATCGGAAAGGTAGGTGGCCAGCAGCCAGGATGACCGCACGCCGCGGGTCGCGCCCGCGCGCCACGAGAGCCTGATCCGGAAAAGTGCGCAGCGGTTTTCCGATGAGATCATGCTCAAACTTTCGAGGCCGCCCCGCCAACGCGCGGTGCCGGAAGCACGACAAGAATTCAGGCCAACAAGAATTCAAAACGCAAGAATTCAAAACGGATGAATCAAAAGGGGAAACGTCGATGACCAGAAGAGAATGGTTACTGTCCGGCTTTGTCGCCTTCACGTGCCTTGTCTCGACCGCTGCCGGCGCCGGCCCGATCGAGAATTACAGCCCGGTGAACGCGGCGCGCCTCGAAAATCCCGAACCCGGCAATTGGATGCTCTATCGCCGCACCTATGACGGCCAGGGTTACAGCCCGCTCGACCAGATCAACAACACCAACGTTCAAAATCTGACGCCGGTCTGGACTTTTGCCACCGGCGTGGTCGAGGGCCATGAGGCGCCGCCGATCATCAACAACGGTGTGATGTTCGTGGCGACTCCGATGGGGCAGGTGATCGCGCTCAACGCCAAGACTGGTGACGAGTACTGGCGCTACAAGCGGCAGCTCCCCGACGATCTGTTCCAGTTGCATCCGACCAGCCGCGGCGTCGGCCTGTGGGACGACAAGCTCTATCTCGCAACCACCGACGACTATGTCGTCGCGCTCGATGCCAAGACCGGCAAGGTAGCCTGGGAGACGAAGGTCCAGGACTACAAGAAGGGCCAGTACATGACCCTGATGCCGCTCATCATCGACGGCAAGGTCATCGTCGGCGGCTCCGGCGGCGAACTCGGCGTGCGCGGCTATGTCGCCGCCTACGACGCCAAGGATGGCAAGGAGCTGTGGCGGACCTACACCATTCCCGGCGAAGGCGAACCTGGCCACGACACCTGGCAGGGCGACGACTGGAAGAACGGCGGCGGCTCCGCCTGGATGACCGGCAATTACGACAAGGACACCAAGACGATCTATTGGGGCGTCGGCAACGCTGCACCCTGGCCCGGCGATGCGCATCCCGGCGACAACCTCTACACGTCGTCCGTGCTGGCGCTCGATCCCAACACCGGCAAGATCAAGACCCATCACCAGTACCATCAGAACGATTCCTGGGACTGGGACGAGGTCGAGGCGCCAATCCTGGTCGACCTTCAGCGCGATGGCCGCACCATCAAGAGCCTGATCCATCCGGGACGCGATGCGATCTTCTGGGTGCTCGAGCGCACCCCGACCAAGATCAACTACGTTGCCGGTTGGCCCTTCGTCTCGACCGACGTCTGGAAGGGCATCGACGCCGAAAGCGGCAAGCCGATCGTCGATCCCGCGCACAAGCCGGTCATCGGCAAGCGCGTCGAGTTCTGCCCGTCGCTGTGGGGCGGCAAGGACTGGCCGTCGGCGGCCTATAGCGAGAAGACGAAGCTCGTCTATGTTCCCGCCAACGAAAACTTCTGCGGCGGCTTCACCGGCGAGAAGGTGGCGCTGAAGCCGGGTGAGCTCTGGCTCGGCACCAAGCCCGAGGATATCGGGCTCAAGGCCAAGCCGGGCGCGGATCATTTCGGCGAACTTCAGGCCTGGGATCCGGCGACGGGAAAGAAGGTGTGGCAGCACAACTTCCCGAAGTCGCAGCTCTTTGGCTCGGTGACGGCGACGGCGGGTGACCTCGTCTTCGCCGGCGGCACCAACGACCGCAACTTCCGCGCCTTCGACGCCAAGAGCGGAAAGCTGTTGTGGGAGCAGAAGACCAACTCCGGCATCATGGGCATGCCGGTGTCCTATGAGGTGGACGGCACGCAATATGTCGCGATCCAGTCCGGCTGGGGCGTTGACGCCCAACGCATCCAGGACGCACTCGCGACCAACAATATCGGCATCGAGGCCAATGTGCCCCAAGGCGGCGTCATCTGGGTCTTTGCGCTGAAGAAGTAGGTAGCGGCGGATCGATTGAGCATGATCCCGGAAAAGTGTGCAGCGGTTTTCCGCCGGGATCATGCTCAAACAAAAAGCTGACGCGCGGCCTTTCGCGCGTTTGCGGCGTGGTGTGCGGCGGGCGGAAACGTCCGCCGCATTCTACATGTGTCATGCGATGTCGTTGAGCCCGTGCCACAGACTCGTCATGCCCGGGCCTGTCCCGGGCATCCACGTTCTTCGTCTCGCGTGAAAGGTCGTGGATGGCCGGGACAAGCCCGGCCATGACGAGATGGATGAGTTTTGTAGTTGAAGGCGCAAGGCCACTACTTCCCCTGCCGCTCGACCTTGCCCTTTTCCTTCTCGTTCATCTCCTTGATCTTCGGAACCTGGCTGGCCTGCCCTGTGGTCTGGGTGGTCGATGCGGGCGGGTTGTTGTTGGGGATCGAGGTCTGGTCCGGCGTGGTCGGACGCGTGGCCGTGGTCGGCGGCGTCGTATTGCTCTGCGCGTGGGCTGAGGGGATCGCCGAAAGTACTACCAAAAGAAAGGCGCTCGACAGCACCGAGACTGCGAGCGCCCTGGAGTGAATGATCATCGATCTGCTCCTGTGTCAGATCGATGGGAACGGCCAAAAGGCCGTTATCGTTCCTTTACGCCTCCAATTGCTTGCCGATCGGCAAGGACCGGATGCGTTTTCCCGTGGCCGCGAAGATCGCGTTGATCAGCGCGGGCGCGAAGGGCGGCACGCCGGGTTCGCCGACGCCGCTCGGGGGCGTGTCGGCGCCAGGCGGCACGATGTGGACGTTGGTCACCAGCGGCGACTCGTCGATCCGGATCACCGGGAAGTCGTCATAGTTCTTCTGCTGGACTTTTCCGTCCTTGAAGGTGATCTCGCCATATTTGGCGAGACTGAGCCCCATGATCGCAGCACCCTCGATCTGGGAGTGGATGCGCTCGGGGTTGACGTAGGTGCCGCAGTCGATCGCGGTATCGACTCGCGGGATCGTCAGCTTGCCCTTGTCGTCGACGGCCACCTCGACGATGGTTGCGATGTAGCTGACGAAGCTGCGATGCGCGGCGATGCCGAGCCCGCGTCCCTTGGGCAACGAGCGGCCCCATTCGCCCTTCTCCGCGACCAGCTCGACCACCTTGCGCAGGCGCGCGGTGTCGATCGGGTAGCTGTCGTAGGGCTCGCCGTAGTTCCAGAGGTCCTTCACCGATGCGAGCTTGATGATGCGGGGCGAGCCGATCAGCTCGAGCAGCATCTCCTTCTGGTCGCGCCCCGTCGCCTGGGCGATCTCGCCGACCATCGACTGCACGGCGAAGGCGCGCGGGATGTTGGAGACCGAGCGGAACCAGCCGATGCGGGTATGCGCGGCCGCCTCCGGGTTCTCGCAACTGATATTGGCGATCTCGAAGGGCATGTCGACGAGACCCATGCCGAGCTCGAACGGGGCCTGGTGCACCGTTCCGGCGGCAAAGGTCGAGGCTATGCTGGGGGCCACGCTGCGGTGGCGCCAGGCAATCACCTTGCCTGATTTGTCGAGCCCGGCCTCGATCCGTTCGACCGAGACGGTGTGCAGGAAGCCGTTATGGATGTCGTCTTCCCGCGTCCACTGCACCTTGACCGGCGCGCCGAGCTCCTTCGAGAGCAGGGCGGCTTCCAGCGCGAAGTCGCATTTCGACTTGCGGCCAAAACCGCCGCCGAGCAGCGTCACGTTGACGGTGACGGCGTCCTCGGGAATGCCGAGCGTCTTGGCGACGTCCTCGCGGGTGCCGCCGGCGCTCTGCACCGGCCCCCAGATCTCGGCCTTGCCGTCCTTGACGTTGGCAACCGCGACCGGCGGCTCCATGCTGACATGAGCGAGGTGGGGGATGTAGTACTCGCCGACGATGACCTTGTCGGCGGTCTTCAAGGCGGCGTCAGCGTCGCCTTCGTTGCGCACGACCAGACCGGGCTTGCGCGAGGCCTCTTCGAGCTCCTTGCGATAGGCGACCGATTCGTATTTTCCGTTCGGTCCGTCGTCCCAGACGATCTTCAGCGCGTCGCGGCCCTTGATCGCGGCACCCGTGTTGCGCGCGATCACAGCGACACCGCCGAGCGGCTGGAATTTCGAGGGCCACGGCCAGCCGCGGACCTCCATCACCTTCTCCACGCCCGAGACCTTCAGCGCCTCGGCCGGATCGAACGAAACCAGCTTGCCGCCGGTCACCGGCGGCCGAGCGATGACGGCGTATTTCATGCCGGGGAGGCGGACGTCGGCGCCATAGCGCGCCTGGCCCGTGGTGATGTCGCGCAGATCGACAATCGAGACCTGGCCCTTGGTCAGGTAACGGAAGTCCTTCGGGTCCTTCAGCTTGAGGCCTTCGATGCTCGGCAGCGGCTCCTTGGCGGCATCGGCCGCGAGCTCGCCAAAGCCGAGCTTACGCGAGGTTGCGCTGTGGACGACCTCGTGGTTGACGGCCTTGACCTCGGTCGCGGGCACACCCCAGCGCTTGGCGGCGGCCTGCTCCAGCATGGTGCGCGCGGAAGCGCCGATCTGCCGCATCGGGATCAGATAATGCCGCGTGCTGCGCGAACCGTCGGTGTCCTGGTTGCCGAACTTGACCTCGTCGCCATGGGCCTGCTGGACGCGCACCTTGGTCCAGTCTGCCTCGAGCTCCTCGGCGACGATCAGCGGCAGGCTGGTGCGAACGCCGGTGCCCATCTCCGCGCGATGCGCGACGATGGTCACGATGCCGTCGGGCGCGATCGCGACGAACACACGTGGGTCGACCACGACGCCATGCGGCATCTTGCCGGCGCCGGTTTCATAGGCAAAAGCCTGGCGCGACATCACGGGGGCGGCCAGCACGAAGCCGCCGGTGATGCCAAGGCCCTTCAGGATGCTGCGGCGTGATACCTTCTCGATCCTGACATGCTTCTCGAAGCCGCGAAGGCTTGCAGGGTTCTCGATGAAATTCATGGTCACACCCCCGTCGATGCGAGATGGACGGCGTTCTCGATGCGCTGGTAGCAGCCGCAACGGCAGATGTTGCCGGACATCGCCTCGCGGATCTGGTCGTGCGAGGGCTTCTGGTTGTCCATCAGCAGCGCGGCGGCCTGCATGATCTGGCCGGCCTGGCAGAAGCCGCATTGCGGCACGTTGAGCTGGCGCCAGGCTTTTTGCACGGGATGATCGCCGTTCGGGTGCAGGCCTTCGATGGTGGTGACCTCGCGGCCGGCGACATCGTTGACCGAGGTGACGCAGGCGCGCACGGCTTCCTTGTCGATGATCACGGTGCAGGCGCCGCACAGGGCCTGGCCGCAGCCGAATTTTGTGCCGGTCAGGCCGGCCTCATCGCGAAGATACCAGAGGAGGGGAAGATCCGGGTCGCCGTCCCAGCTTTGTTCCTGGCCGTTGATTTTTATTTTGATCATGATTGGTCCTCGCTCTTTTTAAGCTGTTGAACTGCTCTGGCGTGAATTCGGACGGCGATGGTTTGCCATGCATCCCGCTTCCCACGCCGGGCAAATCCCGGGAGGGCGGTCGGGATAGATGGGATGTGTCTGGAATGTGCGCGATATCTCCCGTTTTGAACTAAAATTGAATTGCCATTTGCGTGCGCCGCGGCCCGCGTAGCGCGGCCGGAGACCGGCAGGGCCGGCATCACGGCCGCTTGCCCTCCACGTGCAGAGATTGCATCGACGGTTTGTCAAAAGCAGGGCGCGACAGGCGCAGCGCAGCTCGCGTTGCCTTGCAAGGCAGCCAAAACAAGGCGGCCAAAAAAATGCTTCGCCCGCAAGTTTGCACGGACGAAGCAAGAGACCTCAGTCGAGGGAGAGAGAAACGCTTGAAGCCATCTTCAATCAGGAAGGTGGCGACACTGCGGAGTCCAACGGACTTTAAGACTGAGGGCAGTCAAAATTTGGGGCAGTCAAAATTCGAAGTCCGGCCGCGTCACGCAGAAAATGAGGCGGAATGGCTGACCATTCCCGCGCGAAACGCCCGAAGATCGATCGCTGTCCCGCCGGTGAATGTCTCAACCGGCGGGACGGCAGCGTTGTCTCAGACTACGCGGCCTAGTCTCAGGCAGCCTCGTCTCAGGCGGCCTTGTTAGGCAGCCTTTGTCAGGCGGCCTTGGACTTTGCCACATGGGTTGCGATCGCGTCCATCAGCGGCGGCGACAGGCAGTCATAGGGCTCGAGCCCGATCTCCTTCAGACGTCCGCGAATGGCGCCCATCTGCTCCGGCTTGACGCCGGACTCGATGATCGAGGAGACGAAGGCGGCGAATTGCGGCGCCTGCGAGCCCTGCTCCTGGAACAGCTCGGGATGGATGAAGTCGAGGCCGTAGAAGGGGTGACCCTTGTTCTCGATGCGGCCGTACATGTGGGTGCCGCAGGCCTTGCAGGCGTAGCGTTGGATCACCGCTGCCGGATCGACGATCGCGAGCTTGTCGCCGTTCTCGAGCACGCTGACGTTCTGGCGCGGTACCACGGCGACGACGGAGAACGTCGCGCCCGACGGCTTCCAGCACTTGGTGCAGCCGCAGGCGTGGTTATGGGCGACGTCGCCCTTGATGCCGACCTTGACCTGATGGTCCTTGCATTTGCAGGCCAGGGTACCGCCGGCAAAGCTGCCGCTGCCCTGTTTAAGGCCGTTGTCGATCGAGGGATGAAGAGCAACAGACATGGGTCAATCCTCCTTGGTGAGCCGGTTTTGGTTTAGTAGACGACGACGGAACGGATGGATTTGCCCTCGTGCATGAGGTCAAAACCTTTGTTGATCTCTTCGAGCTTCAGCACGTGGGTGATCATCGGATCGATCTGGATCTTTCCGTTCATGTACCAGTCGACGATCTTTGGCACGTCGGTGCGGCCGCGCGCGCCGCCGAAGGCGGTGCCTCGCCAGTTCCGGCCGGTGACGAGCTGGAACGGACGGGTGGCGATCTCCTTGCCGGCTTCGGCAACGCCGATGATGATCGAGGTGCCCCAGCCGCGGTGGCAGCACTCCAGCGCCTGGCGCATCACGGTGGTGTTGCCGGTGCAGTCGAAGGTGTAGTCGGCGCCGCCGTCGGTCAGCGTCACCAGATGGGCCACGACGTCGCCGGTGACCTTCTTGGGATTCACGAAGTCGGTCATGCCGAACCTGCGGCCCCAGTCTTCCTTGGAGTCGTTGATGTCGACGCCGATGATCTTGTCTGCGCCGGCCATCTTGGCGCCCTGGATGACGTTGAGGCCGATGCCGCCGAGGCCGAACACGACGACGTTGGAGCCGGGCGTGACCTTGGCGGTGTTGACGACGGCGCCGACGCCGGTGGTCACGCCGCAGCCGATGTAGCAGCTCTTGTCGAAGGGGGCGTCCTGCCGGATCTTGGCGACTGCGATCTCCGGCAGCACCGTGAAGTTCGAGAAGGTCGAGCAGCCCATATAGTGGTAGATCGGCTTGCCCTTGTAGGAGAAGCGGCTGGTGCCGTCGGGCATCACGCCCTTGCCCTGCGTCGCGCGGATCGCGGTGCAGAGATTGGTCTTTCCGCTCAGGCAGCTTTTGCACTGCCGGCATTCCGGCGTGTAGAGCGGGATGACGTGATCGCCCGGCTTCACCGAGGTCACGCCCGCGCCGATCTCGCGGATGATGCCGGCGCCTTCATGACCCAGGATCGACGGGAAGATTCCTTCACTGTCGAAGCCGTCGAGCGTGTAGGCGTCGGTGTGGCAGATACCCGTCGCCTTGATCTCGACCAGGACTTCGCCGGCCTTCGGCCCTTCGAGGTCGACCTCGACGATCTCAAGTGGTTTCTTCGCTTCGAAAGCGACGGCGGCACGTGTCTTCATCGTAAACTCCTCAAATTCTCGCAGGGACGCCGAGAAGTAGTCTCGGCAGCCTTCGTAACGTTCATTTCTTGCCCATGCAGGAGTCTTCCGCCTTGGTGTAGGCCTCCGGTTTCTCCTCTTTCTTGCCAGGACGCTGCCGGCCCCAGGCCTCCGTAGAGCGGGCGCGCAGATAGACGTACAGATCGTCCATGTAGCAGGCGACGTTCGGGTTATCGCCGAAGGCCGGCATCACGTTCTCCGCCGCGGTCGAGATGTTTTTGCGGCCGGAGGCGATCACGCCGATGAAGTCGCCATAGCTCATGGTCTTGACCGAATCCTTCAGCGCCGGTGCGTAGGTGGATCCCATGCCGTCCGGACCATGGCAGACGTGACAGTCGGAGTGATAGCGGCGGTATCCGGAATAGGTGAACCAGTCCACGGTGCCGTCGGCCGAAATCTTGTAGGTCGGGTTTCCGTCCTTATCGAGCCACTTGCCGTCCTCTTCCTTCTGGACGGCAGTCGGGTCGCCGGGGCCGTCCGCACGTGCAAGTCCTCCGGACGCAGCGACGACGATGGCGACGATGGCAATGCAGATTTTACGCAAGAGAGTTTCCTCGAAGACGCTCGGTGAGACGAGCCGGCGCGTGGATTGGATCCACGCGCCGGGACGAGACGAAGGTGACGCTAGTTCGACGGCAGCGCGAACACCGTCAGCGTTCCGCCGAGCGCCGTGTAGTTCGAGAGCGCCGCGTAGCCGCCGACTGCGCCGAGGCCTGCGGTCGGATCGGTCAGACCTGCCGCCAGACCGATGCCGGCCCAGCCGCCCACACCGGAGAGCACTGCGACATACTGCTTGCCGCCGTTCTCATAGGTGGTGACGTTGCCGATGATGCCGGAAGGAGTCTTGAACTTGTAGAGCTCCTTGCCGGACTTGGCGTCGACCGCCTTCAGGTAGCCTTCGAGCGTGCCGTAGAACACCACGCCGCCGGCCGTTGCGAGAGCGCCTGACCAGACCGAGAACTGCTCCTTGTTCGACCAGACGATCTTGCCGGTCTTGCCGTCCCAGGCGATGAAGTTACCCATATGGGTCTCACCCTGCGGCGGATACATCGAGAGCGTCGCACCCACATAGGGCTGGCCCGCGGTGTAGCTCACCTTGAACGGTTCGTAGTCCATGCAGACGTGGTTGGTCGGAACGTAGAACAGTTGCGTGTCCGGCGAGTAGGCTGCCGGCTGCTCGTCCTTGGTGCCGAGCGCGGCCGGGCAGATGCCCTTGGTGTTCTTGTCCTCGCCGCCTTTTTCAGTCGAAGCCGCGTCAAGAACCTTCGGACGGCCGTAGGTCGGCGAGTTCTTGTCCATGTCGACGCCGGAGGTCCAGTTCACCTTCGGATCGTACTTCTCGGCGACCAGAAGTTCGCCGGTCTCACGATCGAGGGTGTAGCCGAGACCGTTGCGATCGAAATGGGTCAGGATCTTGCGCGCCTGGCCGTTGATCTGCTGGTCGGAGAGGATCATCTCGTTGACGCCGTCATAGTCCCACTCGTCGTGGGGCGTCATCTGATAGACCCACTTGGCCATGCCGGTGTCCGCATCGCGCGCGAAAATGGTCATCGACCACTTGTTGTCGCCCGGACGCTGCTTCGGATTCCAGGTCGAGGGGTTGCCCGACCCGTAGTAGACGAGGTTCAGAGCGGGATCGTAGGACATCCAGCCCCAGGTGCAGCCGCCGCCGATCTTCCACTGATCGCCTTGCCAGGTCTTCAAGCTGGAGTCGGCACCGACCGGCTTGCCGAGTGCCGTGGTCTTGGCCGGATCGAACTTGATCTGGTCATCCGGGCCCTCGGAGTAGGCGCGCCAGGCCTGCTTGCCGGTCTTGAGGTCGTAAGCGGTGACGTGACATTGCACGCCGAACTCACCACCGGAGATGCCGACCAGCACCTTGTCCTTGACGACGAGCGCTGCCGAGGTACCGGTCTCGCCCTTCGCAGGGTTGCCGTTGGTCGAGCTCCAGGCGACCTGACCGGTCTTGGCGTCGAGCGCAACGAGGTTGGTGTCGGCCTGATGCAGGATGATCTTGCCGTCGCCGTAGGCGAGGCCGCGATTGACGGTGTCGCAGCACATCACGGGGATGACGTTCGGATCCTGCTTCGGCTCGTACTTCCAGACGATCTTGTTCTCGTTTGAAAGGTCAATGGCGTAGACCTTGTTCGGGAACGGCGTATGGACGTACATCATGTTGCCGATGATGAGCGGTCCACCTTCGTGACCGCGCAGCACGCCGGTGGAGAAGGTCCACGCGACCTGCAGCTTGCCGACGTTCGCGGCGGTAATCTGGTTGAGCTTGGAGTAGCGGGTGTTGGCGTAGTCACCCGCCGGCATCACCCAGTCTTTCGGGTTCTGCGACATCTTTATCAGCTCATCGTTGGCTGAGGCGCTGCCGGCGGCGAAAATCGCCGCAGAGCCGAGATAGGTCGCGAGTAGTGCCTTGCGCATAGTCATTCCTCCTAGGTCTCGTTTATCTGTTTCCGAAGCATTGCTTTTCGCTGGGCATTGTCGTCCAGCGTCTGCTCGTGCAGGGCGGTCACGTTCTGGACCAGAAACGATGTGGGGCTGTTTCCTCCTCCTGGTATGAGCCATTCCTGGTATGGGCTCTGGGGCCGCGATTTGAGGGTGCGGTCCATTTTCTTGTTGTTCCTGCCGCAATCCCTAATCCGTTCGGCAACGGGAAACTTGCCCAAGAGGGAAACCGCTTTGCTTCACAGCGCATGGAGTCAATTTTTTTGATTTTGCAGTAGCGAATTCAGCGGCTTCTGCTTTGCCCAGTCTCGGGCACAGCACTTAGGTTCCCCTTGACGGCGCTGCAACTAAGGCGGAGGATTATCAGTTAAGGATGGCAGCGGAGCAGGGCGCTTGCTCCAAAAGACCGCCCTAATTTGAGGTAAACGTCGCTTTTTCGTGATGGGGGGCCTCTGGGCGTTCCTGTCGCGATTCGGGTCAAATCAGTGGCTGGATCATGTCCGATACAATTCACACGCTCTCGACGACCGGACTGACGCCGAAGAAGCAGATCCAGAGCTGGATCGACGGGTTGACGAGTCTGTGCGGCCATTTCGATGTCGATCCCTTGGAAGCGTCGTCGCTCGAGGGCCGGATCGACTACACCACCATCTCGCGATTGAAGCTCTGCCAGATCGAGGTGAGCCAGCATCGCATCGCGCACACGCTGGCACGCGCGAAGGCGAACGAGCATCCCTACATCAAGATTCACTTCCAGACCTACGGCGTGTCCTATTTCGAGCAGGAGGGCCGCCACATCGAATTGATGCCGGGCGACATCATCGCCTATGACGTGTCCTGCCCGCACTCCATCATCAGCCCGGCCTTCACCCGCCATGACGTCGTGATCGTGCCGAAAGCGCTCTTGCGCGACCGCGGTTTCCCGTCGCAGCGAATGCCCGCCTGCAAGCTGTCGGCGCGCACCGGCACGGGGCGGATCGCCCACGACTTCGTCCACGCCACGTTCGACGAGGCCGCAAAGCTATCGGCGAACAGCGCGGTCGGCGTTGCCGATTCGCTGATCGACCTCCTTCTGCTGCCGTTGCGCGAAGCCGACACGATGTTCGATCGCGTCGGCCCGGAGGCGATGTATGTCCGTGCGCAGTTCTTCATCCGCGAGCATTTGCGCGATCCGGATCTCTGCATCGACCAGATCTCGGCCGAGCTCGGCTGCTCCAAGCGCTATCTGCACATGCTGTTTTCCGAGCGCGGCACCACGGTCAGCGACTACATCTGGCAGGCACGGCTGCAGAACTGCCGCCAGGAGCTCGAGGCGCACGCGGGCAAGACCATCACCGACGTCGCCTTCTCCTGGGGCTTCTCCAGCTCCTCGCATTTCAGCCGGGTGTTCCGGAAGTATTTTGGCGTCGTGCCCTCGTCGATCCACAAGGCGCAGCAGAACGCCGCGTCCTCCGGCGAGCATTAGGCGCAAGGTCGGCAACCAGCCCCGCGCCGAATTCAATCCCGACACTCCGGCGTGCGCGCTGCCTCAGTTCAATAGGGCTCAGGTCAACGGGGCGGCGTAGGGGATGCTCGCTACGAGCGCGACGAGCAGCACCGCGTTGCAGAGCATGCCGACCCAATGCAGCCGGCGCAGCCGTCGCGGCGCCTCGGCGTCACCCGCATCCCGGGCGCTGAGCTGATCATCCATCCGTTGCATGAAGGAGCGGCGTCCCCAGATCGCCAACGCCGTGATCAGGCCGACGCCGATCGCGATCAGCGGTCGGCCTTCCACGAGGAAGGCCACCGTCCCGATCACACCCGCAACCCGCATGACCAGGAAATGGGCATTGAACAGGCCGCGCAACAGTTGCGCGACGGGCTGGATGTCGAGCTTCACCAGCAGGAAGGCCGGCGAGGCCAGGGTAAAATAGCCCATCGGAAAGATCAGGATGATCATGGCGGCGATGGTGACGGGATCAGGCGTCATGCGATCGGCCCTTCGTGTCCGGTCCGCGGGGCGGTTGCTCCGGCATTGGTCCACAATCATAGCGGCAGGATCGGCCTTCGACACTAGGCTTTGGTCGGATATGTCGTCACGAAACCGGGCCTCCGTGCCCCCTGGAGGTCGGGTTCGCGCTTAGCCCGCCTTGGCGGCCTTCTGCGCAAGGCGCCGCCAGACGATGTCCGTGAGCGCCACCGCGATCAGGCCAAAGGTGCCGCCCATGAGCACGTTCGCCACGCGCTCTTCGGCGACGCCGCTTGCGCCGCCGACGAAGGCCGCGGCAAGGGCGATCAGAAAGCAGCGCAGGCCAAAACCCACGGCGTAGCGCGAGAAGGCAATCAGCGTCAGCGTCGCCCCTAACACTGCGAGCGAATAGCCGATCCGGCTCGGCGGCAACGCGATTCCGACCAGCAGGCCGAGCGGTACGCCGACCAGCGCCCCGATCGCCCTCAGCTTCAGCTTGCCGGTGGACGCCGAGAGATCGCCGACCACGACGCTTGCGGCCGACCAGATCACCCATTGGCCCTGCGCGAGGTTCAGCACCTCGACTAACGCGGCTGCTGCGAACACCGCGATGGCGGTCGCGGCCGCCGGCACAAACCATTGCGCTACTGCCGGCCCGTAGGCGGCCGGCACGGCCTCACCGTGCCGCCGGTCGAGAAACTGAATCCCGCAAACGAGGGCCAGCGCAATCGGTGACGACGCGATGATGACACCGGCATGACGGAGCGCCTCCTGCGCACTCACGCCCTCGCGCACCTCGCAGGCGAGATAGACGGCCGGGATGAACACCCAATTGCCCAGCGTTCGCAACGCCTCTCCGTAGCGCGTCACCGCCACCGCCAGGAACGCGGCGAGCGCCGTCAGCGACACGAACAGCGGCTTGACGGGCGCAGCGAGGAAGAGCGTGCCGAAGGTGACGAGGATGACGATGTAGTGCAGGACGACGGCACGCGGCGCCAGCCGAAGTCTTAGCGCGGGGATCAGCAGCGAGATCGCGACCAGGCCGAGGTTGAGCAGTGCCGGCTCGCTCAGGACGAAATAGGCGGCGACCAGCGGACCGACGACGACCAGCGCGCGCGAAAGCTCGCTGGCCTTGATCTCCCTGGCGAGGACATCCCGTAACCTTGCCGCGAGCGGTGCTGTCGGCGGGCTCACGAGTCACCAGATTGACGAGATTGACGAACAACGCGACCGCACGACGAGAGCGCGGCCTCAATGCGAGTCCTGCGCAATCTCTGTGTCATTCGATCACTTCATCGGCGCGGGCGAGGACCGTCGAGGGTAGCTCGATTCCCAGTGCTCGCGCGCTGCGCAAGTTGATTCTCAGGTCGAACTTGGTGGGGCGCTCGAAAGGCAGATCGCCCGGCTTTGCGCCCTTCAGAATGCGATCGAGCAGCGACACCAGGTGACGGGTGGCGTCCGCAAAATCGGGCCCGAACGACATGAGGGCGCCGTTGGCCACCCAGTCCGGTGAAGGAAAGATCGCCGGAGTCTTGCTCTGGCCGACCAGATTGATGATCTCGGACATGTGCGCGCTGAGCACGACGTCCGGGACGAATACGAGTGCGTCGAATTCGGCGAGGATTCCAGGCTTCAGAATCTTGGCCAAGTCCGCGGGATCGTCGACGTTGATGGCTTCGACCGCAAAGCCCAGCTTGCGTCCCGTCTCCAGAACCGGTGTCAGGCTCTGTGCGCCGCTGCTGACTTTCGTTGTCACTGTTCCGAGGCGCACGGCGCGCGGGGCAACTTCCCGCATCAGCTCGACCCGTTTGATGGTCGTCTCTTCGGAAAAGACCGCGATACCGGTCACGTTGCGCCCGGGACGCGCAAGGCTTTCGGCAAGGCCTGACGCTACGGGATCGACGGCAGCCAAAGCGATGATCGGAATCGATTGGGTAGCCTTGTGAGCGGCAAGCGCGGCGGGCGTGCTTATCGCGATGATGGCATCGACGTCACCCTCCTGCACCACGTCCCGCGCGAGCGCAGGAAGCGCGTCGGCATTTCCACCGGCGTTGCGAAACTCAAAGCGAATATTGCGACCTTCGACGTAACCGAGCTCACGCAGCAGACCTCGGATTGTCTCCACCTGCGCTGCAATGTGGACCGGAGCCAGTAGGACTATGCGTGGTGACTTTGCCGCCGGTTGCGCACCTGCGACGCCCGGCCAAGCGGCGGCTGCGCCAAGTAGCGTGATGAACCTGCGTCGTTGCACTTGGCCTCGCGGGGAGTTCTCGGCGCAATGCCGGGATTATAGCAGTCGCGGACCACGCCGGGAGTCGGAATATCGGACCGGTTGGTGGGCGGGGCCGTCACCCCGTGCGGCGCGCGAGCAGCAGTGTCGCGGCGAGCCCGCACATCACGGCACCCGACGCCTGCCGCGTCCTGGCAATGAAGGACGGCCGTCGTGCAAGCCCCGATCTCGCCTTCGCGGCCCAATAAGTCACGATCAGGTCGACGGCGGTGTTGAGCGCCACGGAGATGAGGCCGAGCACCACGAACTGCGCGGCGACGTTGGCAGTGGGGTCGACGAATTGCGGGATGAAGGCAAGAAAGAATGCGGCGGTCTTCGGGTTCAGCGCTTCGACGACGATGCCTTCGCGAAAGGCACGGCGTCCGCCGGTCGTCTCGATCTCGGCCGGTTCGACGATGCGCGCCTCACGCCAGGTCTTGAGGCCGAGCCAGACGAGATACAGCGCGCCCACGATCTTCAGCAGGGTGAATGCCTCGCTGCTCGCCATGACCAGTGCCGATAGGCCGGCGGCGCCGGCGAAGACGTGCACGAGGCCGCCGAGACCGAGGCCAACGCTCGATGCCAGCCCCTCTGTCCTGCCACCCGCGAGCGTGCGCGCTACGATGTAGAAGATGCCCGGTCCCGGCGTGATCGCGACGACGAGCGCGGCGGCGAGAAAGAGGGCGAAGGTCTGGAAGTCAGGCATGGCGCGCTCCGCGATCGGTTCGCCGCCAGTCACCAGCAGAGCGGGGGGCGAGTCAAGTCGAGGTGGGGAAGGCGGCAACGCGTAAACAGCAAGTGCGACGAACCGCACCCCTCAGTCTCTATATGTGGCGCGCAAGGGGCTTGCTTCAAGACCTCGGTCGCCCCGTAGAACCGCCGGCCAAACCACAACCACATGAGGTGTGCCGATGGATCATGCAGTGCTGATCGCAGGAGCCGGTCCGACGGGACTGATGTTGGCGGGCGAGCTGGCATTGGCGGGAATCGACGTTGCGATCGTCGAGCGGCGCGTCGGCGCGGAACTGACCGGTGCGCGCGCCGGCGGCCTGCACGCACGCACGATCGAAGAGCTCGATCAGCGCGGCATCGCCGACCGGTTTCTTGTCCAGGGGAAGGTGGCCCAGGTCGCATGGCTCGCAGGCACGCCGCTCGACATCGGTGACCTTCCCACGCGGCACAATTACGTGCTCGCGCTGTGGCAGCGACATATCGAGCACAGTCTCGCCGGCTGGGTCGAGGAGCTTGCAGTGCCGGTCTATCGCGGCTGTGAGGTGACGGGTTTTGCGCAGGACGATACCGCCGTCGCCGTCGAGCTCGCCGACGGCCGTTCATTGCGCACACAATATCTCGTCGGATGCGACGGAGGACGCAGCCGGGTCCGCAAGGCGGCCGACATCGACTTTCCCGGATGGGATCCGACGGTCAGCCATCTGATCGCCGAAGCCGAGATCGTCGAGGAGCCGGAATGGGGCATCCGTCATGATGCGATCGGCATCCATGCGCTGAGCCGGCTTGAAGATGGCCGCACCGTGCGGATCCTGGTGACCGAGCGGCAGCTCGGCGCCGCCGGCGAACCGACGCTGCGCGATCTCAGCGATGCGCTGATCGCGCACTACGGACGCGATTTCGGCGTCTACAGTCCGGTTTCGCTTTCCAGGTTCACCGACATGACCCGGCAGGCCGAGTCCTATCGCAAGGGACGGGTGCTCCTGGCCGGCGACGCCGCGCATGTGCATTACCCCGCGGGCGGGCAGGGCCTCAACACGGGTGTGCAGGATGCGGTGAATCTGGGATGGAAGCTGGCGCAAGTAGTCAGGCAGACATCGCCGGACAGTCTGCTCGACACTTATCACGCCGAGCGTCACCCCATTGCGGCCCGCGTGCTCCGCAACACCATGGCAGCGGTCGCGCTGCTCCGCCCGGACGACCGCACCAAGGCGTTGGGCAGCCTGGTGTCCGACCTTCTCGGCATGGACGAGCCGCGCAAGCGCATCGCCGCGATGATGTGCGGGCTGGATATCAAATACGATTTTGGCGAGGGACATCCGCTGCTCGGCCGCCGCATGCCCGATCTCGATCTCGTCACAGCCAAGGGCCGGCTGCGGACAGTTTCGCTGCTTCACGACGCGCGGCCGGTATTCCTCAACTTCGGTGCATCAGGCGAACTCCCGATCGCGCGATGGGCCGACCGGGTCGAGCGCGTCGATGCGGAATATGTTGGCGCGTGGGAACTCCCTGCGATCGGTGCGGTCACGGCTCCCGCCGCCGTCCTGATCAGGCCCGATGGCTACGTGGCGTGGGTCGGGGACGAAACTGGCCGAGATCTCGCCGACGCGCTCACCAAATGGTTCGGTCCGCCTGTGCCGGGGTAAGTGCACGGCCATCGGCGCGTGCGATCGGAGCAGACGTTTACGCGTCTGCTGCCGCTCGCTATGTTTGAGCATGTCCCCAGTCCGCGCCGTACTCCTGGATCTCGACGGAACGCTCATCGATTCCCAGTCGGGTATTGCCGCAAGTTGTCTGGCTGCGCTGCGTGCACTCGGGCACGATCCCGGCGAAGCGCTCGATGTGAAGAGCGTGATCGGGCCACCGCTTGAAGACATCTTGCGGGCGTTGCTGCGGGTCTACGGCGACGATCGGGTCGATGAAGCTGTCGTGGCCTATCGTCAGCACTACGGCGAAATGGGTTTGCTTGGAAGCGAACCTTACGCCGGAATTGGCGATGCGCTCCAGGACATGCGGCGGGCCGGTTTGCGAATCTATCTCGCCACATCGAAGCGCGAAGTCTTTGCGCGGCGCATCCTGGAGAACCTGAAATTAGCGACATATTTCGACGGCATCTACGGCTCGGTGCCAGGCGGCGAGCGCGATCACAATCCTGAGCTGCTCGCCCATATCCTGTCCGAACGCGACATCCGCGCCGCGCACAGTCTCATGGTCGGGGATCGCCGGCATGACATCGCCGGAGCTCACGCGGTCAGGATGCGCGGGCTTGGCGTGCTCTGGGGATATGGCAGCCGCGACGAGCTTGAAGCAGCCGGCGCGGACCAGTTAGTGGAAGGGACAGCTGATCTCGCCCGCATGGTTCTGTCGATGCTGGACGGATAGCCACCGTCTCGAGCCGTTGAGCAGGCGCCATCAATGGCGGTTGCGGCGAGACGGGAGATCCGGGCACAGCACGAGCTTGCCATCGAGGCCGCCGGTTTCCAGCCGGCGGTGCGCTTCAGCAACGTCATCGAGCGAGATTCGCTCGGTGACACGTGGCCGGATGGCCCCGCTCGCCAGCATGGCAAGCAAGCGCTGGAGATCCTCAATAAACCATGTGGGATGTCGCAAACGCATTGCGTTTATGGAGTAGAAGAATGCCCGCCTGCCGCCAGGCAACCACCTCCAGAGATACAGGCGCGCGATCCACATCAACATGGTGAGCATGCGCCGCTGACCCTGGACACCGGCGGAGTAACCATAAGCACAGAGCAAGCCGCCAGGTTTGAGTGCTGCGAACGACCGGCGATAGCCGTCCTCGCCGATACCGTCGAACACCACGTCGAAGCCGCCCGGCAGGACGCGAGTGAAGTCTTCGCGCTGATAGTCGATGGGCGTAGCACCGAGTTCTCGAATCAGGTCGGCATGCCGAGCGTGAGCGCCACCCCAGAGTTCGAGCCCAGCGATGCCGCCGAGTACGAGCAGCGCCTGACCGACTGCACCGGCAGCTCCATGCACAAGCACGCGCTGTGCTCGACGCACCTGCGCTGCCCGATGCAACAGTTGGTACGCAGTCATCCAGCTCAAGACCAGCGTGGCGGCCTCAGCGGCATCAAGGCCTTCCGGGACCTGGGTCAAGTCGCTTGCTTGAAGCGTGCGGTACTCGACGTTCGATCCGAGCACCGTCATGTCGGCTACATGTTCGCCAAGCCGAAAGCCGGTCACGCCGGCGCCGAGCTGATCGATTTCGCCGATCAAATCATAGCCCATGACAAGCGGCGGACGGCGGGACGCCGTTTGAGGGTAGAGATGGCGTCGGATCAATGTGTCGGTGTACTCGATCCCCGAGGCCAACACCCGGACCCGCACCTCGCCCGGACCGGCGGTCGGCAAGGGAGCGTCGACGACCTCGAGCTCGTCGGGACCGCCATAGCGCCGGAGTTGAACAACGCGGTTGCGCGGTTCGATCACGTGCCCGTCCTTGCAGTCTCAAACTTTGAAGTAAGAGCATGACAGAAGAACGGAGCGAGAAAATTGATGTCGATCAATTTTTGACCGCTGAGCGGGCTTCGTCTGTCGCCCCCAGGCGGTCACGCCGCCCAGGCGAGGCGTGCCCGCCTCACCACCAGCGCGGTTGCGGCGGATAATTATACTGCTCGCCACGCCGGCGCACATTGCCAGGCTGCGGTTGCGGGTTGGGATTGCGCGGCTGGAAGAAAAAGAAGCCGTTGTCCCAACCGTCGTCACTTGCAATGGCTACGGGAGGCGTCGGCTTGCGCGTGATGAAGCCGCCCTGCGGCTGGTTGCTCAGCACGGCCACGAACTCGGTGCGATAGTTGGTCTCGCTGCTCAGCGGTTCGTCCGAGATGACGATCGAGGATCGCGGCAACGCGGTCGGCGCGATCCGATCGAGCACGTCTTGCGGGATGGTGATGCGGTCGAGCGCGGCCTTGGCCTCGTCGCCATTGTCGATCGTGACCACGCTCCAGCGCAGGCCAGAATCGCTCCTTGCCATGGCCGTGAAGATGTGCGTGCCGAGCGGCCGTTCAGGATTGCGGATCGTGACCGGAACCTCGATGCTGGTATCGAAGACCTCGCCGCCGCCGTCCGGTGCCGGCTTGTGCGTGTTGCGGCGGACGTAGAGTTTTTGCGTCGAACGGCTGATGTAGACCGAGACCGGCTCGAGCGCGAGCTTTGCATCGTTCGCCGCTCTGGCGGTGTCGGCCTTCTTGGTCGCCGCGGCCTTGGCGGCGTCCTTTGCGGCAGCGGCGGCGTCCAGCTTCGTCTTCGCGTCGGCCTTGGCGGTGTCGAGCTGCGTTGCTGCCTCCGCAGCCTTGGGGGCGACCTTCTGCTTCAGCTCCTCAGCCTTCGCCTTGGCCTGGTCCGTCTTGGCGGTGGCGAGCGATTTTTCGGCGAATGCAAGATCGGCCGCGCTGCGGGCCTTTTGCTGTTCCAGCTTGCGCAGTGACGCCGTGAGCGTTGCCGTCTCGCGGGCCGAATTCGCCGCGGCCTTCTTCGCTTCGTCGGCGGCTCTCGCGGCGTCCGCGGCCTCGCGCAGCAGCGTCTCGGCGCGCGCCGGTGCCGCCGCGATGGCCTCGGCCTTCGGCGCGAACAGCGCCGGGTGGGAGATGTCGAGCGGGGCCGCGTCGTTCGGCGAAATGATGATCCGCATGCCGATCCGCGTCTTGTCGAACAGGTTTTCCGCAAAGCCGAAGGGCATCCGCACGCAGCCATGCGAGGCGGCATAGCCGGGCAGCGGCCCGCCATGCAGGGCGATGCCGTTCCAGGTGATGCGCTGCATGTTCGGCATCCAGGCATCGTCATACATGGTCGAGCGGTGGTCCTTGTCCTTCTCGACGATGGCGAAGATGCCGGCCGGGGTCTCGCGTCCCGTCGTTCCGGTCGATACCGGCGCGCGCAGGATCCAGCCCTCGGCGTCGTAGAATGTGACCTGCTGGCTCTTGATCGAGACGATCGCCATGATCGGCTCGCCGGCTTCGCGCGGCGCCACCGCTTCGACGGCGGCTGCGGGGCGCTGTTTGGCCGAAGCGTCGGCGGTCAGGGCCGCGAGGGCGGTCATTGCCGCGAGCGTCACAACGCCGCAGGGCCCCCAACGCCGCATCGTCACGGCGGATTGCGCCATCGCTCGGTTCACCATGCCACGCCCCGGTCGAAATGCCTGTCCATTCCTGCCTCGATCAAGTGTCCACCTCGCGATTGCCGGACCAACGCGCCGCCACCATCCATACCGCAAACTTGTTTAGGGAATCATGCGGCATTTTTGGGGGCAAATCTCTCATATACGACGGCTCCCGCAGGCGGAAGGGCGGCGCGAGGCCGCTGGCTACGTCGATCGCTCGGCCAGGTGTTCATGTCGATGAACGCAAGGCCCCCGGTATAAATCGAAAAAACGCCCTCCAGCGCCGATTGTTCAGGGCACTCCCATTTTTCTGGCAGCCAATTCGGGCAGCTCGAGCATTGCTTTCGCAACGGGATCGTCGGGATGGCGGCCAAGGATATTTCGATAGGCGGTTGCGGCTTCGCGATGGCGGCCGGCTTCAAATAGGGCGGATGCAGCTTCCGTCAGTTTGCTCAATTCCAGGGCGTGGTCGGCCGCCTTCAATTCGGGATCATCGCTATCCCTCACGCCCAGCAGTTCGTAGATCATGAAGCGTTGCTCACGCCCCTTCACGGCAATGCGGCGCAGCGGCCTGACGACGATCCGAGGCCCGACTGCGTTGACCACCGTCTCGCTCACGCAGATCGTCGTTCCGAACTGCTTGTTCATGCCTTCCAGCCGCGAGGCGACATTCACGGCATCACCGATGGCCGTGTAGCTGAAACGTTCGGTCGAGCCGACATTTCCAACCAATGCGTCGCCCGTGTTCAGCCCGATCCGCATCCGGAACGCCAAATGCCCGGCTGCGCGCTGCGTTTCGTTCGCGGCGCTCAGGCGGTGGACGGCGCGAAGCGCGCCGTGGCAGGCGCGCAAGACATGGTCGGGCAATTCGAGCGGTGCGCCCCAGAATGCCATCACGCCGTCGCCGATGAATTTGTCCACGGTGCCGCTCTCATCGGTAACGGCCTTCGACACGATGTCGAAATAGGTCGACATCTGCCTGAGCAGTTGATCGGGATCTGAATGCTCGGCATGGGTGGAGAAGGCCTCGATGTCCGAGAAGAAGACCGTCAGCGGCCGCTTCTCGACGCCGAGCGTGAGCGGGATTCCCGACTTCACCAGGCCCTTGACGACCTCGACGGGCGCAAACGAGGCGAATGACTGGAGCGAGCTGCGCAGCAGCGTCGCCGCCGTCTGCAGCTGGGCGATCTCCTTGATCTTCGATGACGGATCGTGGCTTTCCCGGAAAGTCAGATCCTCGATCGCTTCGAGCTCCCGGGTGACCCTTTCCAGCGGGCGCGTCAACCGTCGCGCGATCAGGAAAATGAACGCCAGTTCGATCGCCGTCAGCGTGACGATGGTCAGGACGATCTTCTGGTTGGTTTCGCGAAGTTGCCCCACGAAGTCGTCGGTCGGTGTCAGGATTACCGATTGCCAGGGGCTGCCGAACGTCTCGGGAAAGCGCGCGAATGACGCGCTCAGCTCGCGGCCGTTTTGCGGCGACTTGAAGACGAAATTGTCCCTGTTGGTCTCGACATGCCGCCGGTAGGCGTCCCGGACGTCGGCGTTGTCAACGGTCGCAAGCGTTGCGATTTGCAGCGTGCCGCCGGCAAACTTGACCGCCTTCTCCCGCTCGGACGAAGCGACGATCTTGCCGTCGTTGGGATCGGCAATCATGGTAACGCTGTGCCGGCTCGGCCGCTGCGTCGACAGATAGCGCGACAAGACGTCGAAAGTGATGTTCACCGACGCACAGCCGAGAAACTCGCCGTCTGTGGTGTAGATCGGGTAGCGCGCCGAGATGATGGGATAGCCGGTATCGGGATTAATTGACGGCGCGGTGACGTAGAGCGCGTGCGAGTCCCTTGCGGCGGCATAGCCGGGCAGGGCGCGGATATCGAGGGATGTCGGCGCGCTGTAACGGCCGATGACGTTCGGCCAGGCATCATAGAATGTACGGTGCCGGTCTCGCGAAAGCCCGGTCGAAAAGGGCTCGATATAGCTCGAATGCCAGTTCGCGCCGGGAGGTATCTGCGTGTCGGCGCGCTTGCGATCCTCGTCGACGCGGGTGACGACCCGATGATAGCCATCCTCGAAGCTGACATAGGCGGCATCGATCTGCGTCGATGAGGTCAGGACCCGATAGAGCGCATCACGGCTGTCCTCCGTCCTGAAGAAGGAGGGCTGCGCCGCCGCCGACTCCGCGAGCAGCCCCAAGACGCCTCCGACGCCGCGCATCAGGTTCTCGATGCTTTCAATGGTCGCGGAGCGCGATTTCGCGATTTGCTCCTGCAGGATCGTAACGATTGCTTCGCTGTTCTTTTGATGGTTGAAGACCAGGATGAAGATCAGGATCGGAATGCTGAGGCAGACGAACAGCCCCGCCATCACGTAGCTCAGGCGGAACTGACTCACGATGGTCCGATTGGCCCTGCGGTAGAGCAGGAATGTGCCGGCGCCGGCCAGGAGCAGGAGAGCCGTGACCGCAGTCAGCTTCAGCCAGTAAAGAAACCTGTCCTCGGATGTCTGGTAGATCGGCGGGGCTGGCAGCTTGCCCTTCGGCAGCATGCCGAGGTCCTGGTAGATCCGGGCAATGGCGTTCCAGCGTTCCGGAGACTGGCTGCCGAGCGGGATCAGACCCGGCTCGATCAGCGCCTCGGTGCGCACAGCCTCGAAGACCAGCGCATCGCGCGATTTGATGACGGGGTAACCGCGCAGGATGATATCGACCGCTTCCTGCTTGTTGGCGAGGGCGTAGTCCCACCCCTTCAGGCTCGCTGCGAGGAATGCCTGGACCATCGCCGGCTTGCGCAGCGCCAGCGCGTCCGTGGTGCAGAGGTTGTCGCCATAAAAGTCGAAGCCGAAAGTGCGTGGCGTGAAGGATCGGTAAGGGACGCGGTTCTGCTCGAGGACGAAGGGCTCATTGGTCACGTAGGAGACCATGGCGTCGGCCTTTCCGGCCACCAGGTCGAGCGGGTTGCCGGTGTGCTCGACGCGTGGGAGCGCCGCATAATCCACGCCCTGCTGTTTCAGCATTGCGGCGAGATCGTCGCTGCCTGACGCATCCATCAGGCGCCGGCCCTTGAGTTCGGGCAGGGCGTTGATCCGGGCCCGGCTCGGCACGAGAATGTTCGCGGCCGAATGCTGGAAGATGACGCCGAGCACCACCACCTTCGGCTGACTGGGCCGCGGCAACAGCACGCCGGTCATGCAGACGCCGAAATCGGCTTTGCCGGAGGCAACGTCGACCATGGCGTCAATGCCGGGGCCGCCGCTGCGGATTTCCACCTCGAGCCCTGTGTCCCGGTAAAACCCCTTCTCCAGGGCAACGTAGTATCCCGCAAACTGAAACTGGTGCAGCCATTTGAGCTGCAGGGACACTTTTTCCAGAGCAAGAGCCGGTCCCGGCAGGAAAAGCGTCGCTAGAATCGCAAGCCTTGTTGCTCTCTTTGTCCAGATCTCGCGGGCGAGCAAGAAAGCGTCCTCTCGATGTCGGAGACGGCATGGGGTCAGGCGCCGTGACCCCGGGGTGCGCTGGCACGCTATGGGCCGAGGTCCGGCAAAGGTTGATCTGAATCAAGGCCTAAAACTGGGGCGGCGCGCCTACGACGTGCGCCGTAGGATTTGCGAAACCGATTGCATTGTCAGACAATCGCACGCAAGCGCGTCTTGGGGGGCAACCATGCCGACGGCCACAGGATCTGACGGACGCGGCGAGGGCTATTTCCCGCGCTGGACGCTGAAGACGACGGGCGTGATCATGCCGGATGAACGGCTGCCCTGGGCCCAGACCCTGGTGTCGGGCCTCCAGCACGGCGTCGCCATGTCGGGCGCCACGATCATCGCCCCGCTGCTGATGGGGTTCGACCCCAACGTCGCCCTGCTGTTCTCGGGCATCGGCACGCTGATCTTCTTCGTCATCGTCGGCGGACGGGTGCCGAGCTATCTCGGCTCCAGCTTCTCCTTCATCGCCGTGGTCATCGCCGTCACCGGCTATTCCGGGCAGGGGCCTAATCCGAACCTGCCGGTTGCGCTCGGCGGCATTGTCGGAGCTGGCGTGCTCTATGGAATCATCGCCCTGATCGTCATGCGGGCGGGGGTGGGATGGATCGAGCATTTGATGCCGCCGGTCGTGACCGGTGCGGTGGTCGGCGTCATCGGCCTCAACCTCGCGCCCGTCGCGGTCAAGGCCGTGAGCGGCAGCCAGTTCGACACCTGTATCGGGCTCGCCGTCGTCCTGATGATCGGCCTGGTCGCGGTGGCGGCGCGCGGCCTCTGGCGCAGGCTGCCGATCATCCTCGGCGCCGTCGGCGGCTATGCCCTGTATCTGCTGCTCGCCAACGGTCTTGGCTGGGGCAAGCCGATCGATTTTGCGCCGCTCGCCGCGGCCCCCTGGATCGGCCTGCCAAGATTCGAGACCCCGGTTTTTCGCACCGACGCGATAATCCTGATCGCGCCGGTCGCCATCATCCTGGTCGCGGAGAACCTCGGGCACATCAAGGCCATCGGTGCCATGACGGGCAGAAGCCTCGACAGTCTCCTCGGCCGCGCATTCCTCGGCGACAGCGTCGCCACGATCTTGTCCGCCTTCGGCGGCGGCACCGGCGTCACCACCTATGCTGAGAATATCGGCGTGATGGCGGCGACCAAGGTCTATTCGACGCTGCTATTCGTCGTTGCCGCCACAGCGTCGGTGCTGCTGGGCTTCTCGCCAAAATTCGGCGCACTCATCCTGTCGATCCCGGGTGCCGTTATCGGCGGCCTGTCGATCGTCGTGTTCGGGTTGATCGCCGCCATGGCCGGCCGGATCTGGGTCGAGAACAAGGTCGACTTCTCCGATCCGCGCAACCTGATCACGGTCGCGGTAGCGCTCACCGCCGGCGCCGGTGACCTCACCTTGAAGTTCAGCGACTTTGCGATGGGCGGCATCGGCACCGCGACCTTCGGTGCCATCATCCTCTATCAGATCCTGCGCGTTACCAGTGCCAGTGAGCAGACCTAGCGCTGGATGATCAGCTTCCAGACGTCGCCGAGGATCGCGGGCTCGCGTGGCGGCAGATAGGTCAGCCCTGCCTGCTTGCCGAACTCGGCGATCTTGCCCTCGGCGGCGAGCTCGCCCAGCGCCTTGTTCACGGCTTCGATCAAGGCGGGATCGCTGGCGAGCCCGACATAACCGCGATTGGCGCCGATCGGATAGTAGTAGCCGGACGCTGATATCGCGGTGTCGGGATGCGCGGTGCGGTGGGCGTCGAAGCGGCCGAGGTCGAGCAGCGTCGCGTCAAAGTCGCCGCGGTTGAGCGCACCGAGCAGATCGTCGCGGCCGGGCACCAGATGCGTGATGCTGTCGATCAACCGTCCCTTGTCGAAGGTCATGAGGATGGCATCGCCCAGTGATCCGCTTTCGATGACGAGCCGCAGGCCGGCGAGATCGCCGATCTCGTTGATCTTGCGGTCGCGTGCCTTCGGTCCGAGCACCACCGTCATCGGCGAATAGACGTAAGGCTGGCTCGGCACCAGCACGCCGAGCTCGATGCGGCGGCGCCGATCCTCGCGCGTGGCGCCGTCGAAATCGGGCATCCGCGCCGTCTTCATGCCGGGCACGACCAGCGTGTCCTTCGTCAGCGCGTAGCCGCCAACCAGCGAGCAGCGCCCGTCGGACAACAGCGCGTTGGCTTCGAGCTGCGGGCTCGCTTCCTCGTCGAGCTTGGTCTCGAACCACTGGATCTTGAGCGGACGGCCAAGCTTGTCCGCGATCGCCTGCGCCAGCGTCACGTCGAAGCCTGCATCCGGTTTGCCGCGGCGATGCGCCGACAGCGGCGGCCGGTCCTCGTCGAGACACACTTTGAGCGGCGGCGCATCGGCCGCGATGGCGACTGTTGCGAAAACAGAGAACAGACTCGAGAGTGTCCAAGCCGAGATCCACGCCGAGATCCGAGCCGAGAACGAAGCCGCGTGCCATAGCCTCATGGCTTCCTCCGGCTCGAGACGAAGGCCCAGAGGTCGGTGATCTCCTCTTCGCTCAAAATGTCGGCCCAGGGCGGCATCTTGTTGTTCTTGCCTTGCTTGACCGTAGTGACGAAGCGCGCCTTATCGTCGGGGAAGGCGCGCAGGTCCGGCGTAATGGTGCCCGAGTTCATCATGCCGGGGCCATGGCAGTGCGAGCACTTCTCGGCATAGGTCGTCTTGCCGTGGTCGATCTGCGCCTGGACCGGATTCTGGACTGGATTGCCGTTCTGTTCGTCCGCGGCACGGACGATCGCCAAAGGTGCGACCGCCAGCACCGTGACGGCGGCGAGGATTGCCGCCGTCTTGCCAATGACTTCTCTCAGCACGTCTGACCCTGGGTTACTGCTTGACCGCGAAAACCCAGAGCGAGCCGCCGGGCGGCACCTTGGCGAGCCGCTCGTCGCCGGAGAACAGCGAGTAGACGCCGCCATAGCCGCTGGTCACGGCCACGTACTGCACGCCATCCTGCTGCCAGGTCACCGGTTGTCCCTCGATGCCGGAGCCGGTCTGGAACTGCCAGAGCTTCTTGCCGGTGTCGGCGTCGAAGGCCTCGAACTCGCCGGTGAGCTGACCCGAGAACACCACGCCGCCGGCGGTCGACAGCACGCCCGAGAAGCGCGGAATGTCGCTCGGCTGTTCCCACTTCGACTTGCCGGTCATGGGGTCGATGGCCTTGAGGTGGCCGCGCGGACCGTCGTCGAACTGCCAGGGATCGGTCAGGTCCATGCCGAGATACCATTCACCCTGCTTGAAGGTGACGGGCTCGGCCTTGTACTTGCCGCCGAAGTTGAGCGTGTTGGCGTAGGCGAGGCCAGTCTGCGGGTTGAAGGACATCGGCTCCCAGTTCTTGCCGCCGAGGATCGACGGATAGACGGTGACCTTCTTGCCTTCGCGCGCGTCCTTGCTGACGTCGGTCTCGATCGGACGGCCGGTCTTCATGTCGATGCCGGTGGCCCAGTTGACCTTCACGTAAGGATTGGCCGCGAGCAGCTTCCCGTTGGTGCGATCGAGCACGTAGAAGAAGCCGTTGCGGTTGGCGTCCATCAGCACCTTGGTCGGCTTGCCCTCGACGTTCATGTCGGCGAGGACCATCTCGGCCACCGAGTCATAGTCGAACGGGTTGTTCGGCGAGAACTGGTAGTGCCACTTGATCTTGCCCGTCTTCGGATCCATCGCGATCACGGAGCAGGTGTAGAGGTTGTCGCCCGGACGCACCGCCGAGTTGAACGGACCCGGGTTGCCGATGCCCCAATAGACCGTGTTCAGCTCCGGATCATACGATCCGGTGATCCAGGTCGAGCCGCCGCCGAGCTTCCAGGTGTCGCCCTTCCAGGTGTCGCCGCCCGGCTCGTCCGGGGAGGGGATCGAGTGGGTGCGCCAGAGATGCTTGCCCGTTGCCGGATCCCAGCCGTCGATGAAGCCGCGGGTGCCGAATTCGGCGCCGGAGATGCCGGTGATGACGACGCCGTCCGCGACCAGCGGCGCGACGGTCATCGAATAGCCTTCCTTGATGTCGGCGGCCTTCTGGCGCCAAAATTCCTTGCCGGTCTTGGCATCGAGCGCGATCACATTGGCGTCGAGCGTGGTGCGGAACACCTTGCCGTCGAACAGCGCGGCGCCGCGATTGATGATGCCGCAGCACACGATACGCGGTGTCTCGGCGGGATATTCGACCTTGGTCTTCCAGATCTGCTTGCCGGTCTTGGCATCGACCGCCATCGTCGCGTTATGGGACGTCACGTAGATCACGCCCTGATAGACGAGCGGCTGCGATTCTTCGCTGCGGTCGTCGTTGAAGCTGTAATTCCAGACCGGGACGAGATTCTTGACGGTGTCCTTGTTGATCTGATTCAGCGTCGAGAAACGCTGAAGATTGTAACCCATGCCGTAGTTGAGAACGTTCGATGTGTCGGTTGCGCCCTTGACGAGCTGTTCGTTGGTTTGTGCGCCCGCAACCGAGCATGCAGATATGACGAGGCTCGCGGCCATCGCAAAGCGTTTCATCCGTTCCTCCCAATATGCGCGCCTTTTGACGCTGCGGTTGCAACACTCCGCTGGATTGCAAAACGCGTCAATACGAAAGTCGTAAACGCATGTGCTGATTTGTTGGACGCTGCATGCCATCTCGCGAGGCCGCCGGTTACGTCGGGGAAACCGACACGCGCGACATGGTCGCGCTATCAAATTCCGTCGGGTAAGATTGCTGCGACTGCGTTGTCGCGGAAAATGCGAGGCGTTTTTCACGCGGGGCGCGATGGTGCGCGCGGTCGGATATCGAACAACAGGACACGCCGCGCGAGGTCCGGTTCTGGGCGGCAGCGTCTGCACGCAAATTTGCGCCGAACCCTTCGCGCCGCTGGCGAATTGTGAAAATGTTTCGATCCCGATTCCGTCTCAAGGAGGTTGTGATGATCTCGCGCCGATCCCTTGCCTTCGTCATGTCGCTCGCGGTCGCCGTTCCCCTGCTTTGCGTGCCGGCCCACGCGGCGCCGCGCAACGCCATCAAGATGTTCGACACGGACAATGACAGTACGCTCGATCTCGCCGAGGTGAAGAAGGCCGCATCGGCGCTGTTCGCAAAGCTCGATCCGGATCGTGACGGCACGCTCGATGCGCGCGAATTGCGCGGCCGCTTGACGGCCAAGGAGCTTGCCGCCGCCGATCCCGATCGCGATGGCACGCTCACGCTCGATGAATATCTTTCCGTGGTCGAGCAGCGCTTCAACGCGGCGAATCCCGACAAGGACGGAACGCTCGATGCGAAGGAGCTGAAGTCGCGTGCCGGGCAGGCGCTGTTAAGGCTCTTGCAATGATTGTCGGGCGCGTTTGACCGAGAGCGAACACGTCTTGCCCGAGAGTGAAATACGACCGCGAAGAATTGACGCGAGGGCGGTTCGAGCAGTGATTCCAGGCTTGCGCTGTGCGCCATGCAGCCCTAGGTTTTGCGCCGGGCGCGATGTCGCGCTCAATGGAGACTTGGGAGACCCCGTATGGCTTGGAAAGCTCCGAAGATCGTGGAAGTGCCGGTGGGCATGGAAATCAACATGTACGCCTGCGCTGCGCGCAAGTAAGAACGTGCCTTGAGACCTGCTGCGGCTTCAATGGCGAAAGCTGTTGAAGCCGCGGCAGTGTCTAGCTGGTCGAATTGATCGCGGCATTGCCTTCGCGCCTGTCGCACCGTATCGACGCAGAGCCACAGTTGGGTTCTCGTCTGCCATCGCGATCCAAAATCTCAACCCTCCATTCCTGCACTGTGCTACGCTGCCGCTTGGTCAGTGCTGTTGCCGCGTGCGTCGCGGCGCGCGCTTGGGAGCGGGAATGCAGGGACGGGGATTCGGCTTCGGCATTTTGATCGCGTGCGGCGTCGCGTTGGCGCCGGCTTGCGCGCCGGCCGACGAACGCGACGGCGGTTTCGACACCGAGCACATCTTCGGCTTCCTGATCGGCACCGACGTCGGCAATGTCGGCGAGCGCGAATTCCAGAGCCAGACCACGGGCCGCTTCGGCAAGAGCGGCGGCACCTATCGCGCGGTCGGGCAGGAAATGGAAATCGAGCTTGTGCCGCTGCCGAATTTTCGGATCGAGGCCGGCGCGAGCACCGCGGCGCACGACATCCGCGGCGTGCCCGATATCGACGACCGCCGCCAGCTGAACTTCCAGGGTTTTTCGCTCGACCTGCGCTACCGCCTGCTCAACCGCGAGACGGCGCCATTCGGCATGACCATTGCCGCCGAATTCCACGGCGACCGCATCGACGAGACGACGGCTGCGAAGGGGCGGAGCTACGGCACGGATTTCACACTGGCTTTCGACCGCGAGCTCGTTCCGAACTACGTCATCAGCGCGCTCAACCTGTTCTATCAGCCGGAATGGAGCCGCTTCGAGGTGACCGGCCTGTCGGAGAAGAGCTCATCCGTCGGCGCGGGCTTCGCCGGCCTCGTGCGGGTGCGTCCCGACATCCTGCTCGGTGGGGAGGTGCGCTACTTCCGGCAGTATGAGGGCATCGGCCTCGGCGAGTTCGCAGGCCAGGCCCTGTTCGTCGGCCCCACCGCCTATTTCCAGCTCTCCGAGCGCTCGCGCCTGACGCTGAGCTGGAGCATGCAGGCCTGGGGCCGCCCGGCCGGTTCAGGTGCGAATCTCGATCTCGTCAACTTCGAGCGGCACCAGGCGCGTGTCGTGTTCGGCGTCAATTTCTAGCCGGTTAGCCTCGGTTCCCGGCGCGTTCTCACGGCGTCTTGAAACTTCCGGCTGCTCGCCCCGTAAGCCTTTTATGTTATCTCTTCACAGCAGTTCCAGGAATTTGGCCCATGAATCCGATTGACCTGATTGTGACCGTCTGCGCCGTGCTCTCGCCTGCGACCTGCGAGGAGCAGCATCTGGTGTTCAACTTTGCGGGCTCGCCGCGGCAGTGCGTGATGGCGGCGCCGCCCTACATCGCGCAATGGGTCGGAGAGCATCCGAAGTGGCAGGCGGTCCGCTGGCGCTGCGAATATCCGCACCCGAACGACAAGGCGTAAGGCGCACCGCGCTATTTCTTGCAGTCCTTCAAATCCTTGTCCGCGATCGAGAACACCGCGTCGGCCTTGATCTCGATGTCGCGGACCATGCATTGCCGTCCATTGGGATAGCCGACCTTGGCGTCGTAGCGGCCGGGCTCGACGCCGGTGATGCGTAGCCGCTCGTCGTGGTCGACCTCCTTGTCCTTGTCGTTCAGGGTCTGGTTCGGTCCCCATTCGGTCTTGCCGGTCGGTGAGAGCTGGAAGCCGGAAATGGTTTCCGAGGTCAGGTTCCAGAGCCGGATGCCCTTGCCCTTGGTTTGCGCGGCCGCTTCGCCTGCAAACGCCACCACCACAATGAAAGCCAGACACCAGCGCATCGAATAGTCCTCCCAAACCGACGCCGTCATTTCGTGATGAGGCGCTCGCGGTTCTTTGCCTTGTCGAAATTTTTGGCGCGGTCAAGCCCGACCGGGTCGATCAGTTTTGCCGAGACGAGGTCGGCGCCGTCGAAATCCGTGTCGGTTACCGTGGCGCCGGTGAGGTCAGCGCCGCCAAGCTGGGCATTCTTCAGCGAAGCACCGCTCAGGTCGGCCGCCCTGAGCACTGCGAATTCGAGATCGACGCGCGACAAATCGGCATTGCGCGCGTTCAGCCGCTCCAGATTGGCGGACCGCAGCACCCCGCGCATCAGGCCCATCGACTGGTTGCGCATGTCGGCACCTAAGCTGGCGCCCGCGATCGACGCGCCCACCAGGCTTGCGCCGGTGAGGTCGCCGGCGATACGCGCGCCGCTCAAATCCGCGCCGTCGAGACGCGCGCGGGCCATTTGCGATGCGAACAGATTGGCGCCTTTCAGGCTCGCGCCAGTGAGATCGGCGTCCAGCAGCCACGCCTGATCGAGGATCGCGCGATCGAGCTTGGCGCCCACAAGCCTCGTCTTGTTGAGCCGCGCGGCGCGAAAGACCGCGCCGGTCAAGTCGAGCCCGGAGAGATCGAGGCCCGACAGGCGCTTGCCTGTGAAATCCGCGGGCGCGGCGGCGCTCGCCTTGGCGATGATGGCCTCGACGTCCTGTCGGCTCATTTCGGCCGAAACCATCGCGGGTGAGCTGAGGTCGACGTCGCGCATCATGTCCTGCGCACCCGCCGCGACCGCCGCGAGTGCGAAGCCAAGTGCAAGGCCAATCGTTCGCATCATCGTCAACTCCGCCGCCTATCTAGCACGCGGCCCGAGCCGATGCCTACGAGACATCTCGCGCGGCGCGTTCGCCCTGCGTCCGCCTCGCCAGGCCGGCCTTGATCGCGGCAATCTCGGCCTCGCCGCGCGCCGCACGCGGGATCGTGATCGGCACCTCGGTGAGGATCCGCGCCGGGCGCGGCGACAGGAAGAACAGGCGGTCGCCGAGCCGCACCGCATCGTCCAGGCTGTGCGTGACCAGCAGCGTCAGCACCGGTCGGCTCGCAACCAGGGTCGCAATCTCCTCGCGCAGGCGCGCGGCGAGCGCGTCGTCGAGCGAGGCCAGGGGTTCGTCGAGCACCAGAATATCCGGCTCGACTGCAAAGGCACGCGCCAGCGCCACGCGGCGGGCGAGCCCGAGCGAGAGCTCGCCGGGAAAGTGGCTGCGATGCGCCTCCAGCTCCAGGATTTTGAACAGCTCCGCCAGTTTCGCGTCGTCGGCGTCGGGCGCGGCCAGCCGCACATTCTGCTCGACCGAGCGCCAGGGCAACAGCCGTGGCTCCTGGAACACCATGCCGATCCGCGCGTCTGGCGGGCGCACCACGGCGCCCTCGAAATCCGGATCGAGCCCGAGGATGATCCGCAGCATCGTGCTCTTGCCGCAGCCGGAGGGACCGACGAGCACGCCGACCTCTCCGCTCACAAGCGCGAGGTTGATCGGCGCCAGCACGTCCTGCGTGTCGCCTGCCGCGTTCTTGAACGCTTTACTCGTAATGTCGACCTCAAGCCGCACGGGGGCGCCACCTTGTTGCGCGGGCTTCAAACGGCTGCACCAGCAGGGTTTCGATGACGAGGACGACGGCCGCGAAAGTTAGCGAATAGGCGAGCAGCCGCGGCGTGTCGAACAGCTGGAACGCGACGCCGATCTCGAAGCCGACACCGTTGGGGCGTCCCAAAAGCTCGGCGACGAGCACGATCTTCCATACCAGCGACAGGCCGGAGCGCGCGGCAGCCGCGATGTAAGGCGCAAGCTGCGGCAGCACCACATGGCGAAACGCGCGCCAGCGCGGCATCGCGAATACGCTCGCCATCTCGTCGAGCGAGCGGTCGAGCGCCCGCGTGCCCTCGCGCAACGTCACGACGGCGGTCGGCAGCTTGTTGATGGCGATGGCCGCGATCGCCGCAGCTTCAGTGAGGCCGGCCCAGATATAGGCGAGCACGATCACTACCAGCGCCGGCAGGTTGAGCAGCAGGATCAGCCAGGGATCGCCGAGCCGGTCGGCGAGCCTGTTCCGTCCCATCAGATAGCCGATGGCGCTGCCGAGCGACATCGCCAGCACGAAGGCTAGCACGACGCGCGCCAGCGTCGCGCCGAGATGCAGGAACAGCGCGCCCGACGCGGCCTCCGCCAGCATCACGTTGAGCACGGCAGGTGGTGACGGCAGTTTTGCGCCGCCGACGAACAATGCGGCGATCCACCAGGTTGCAAGGAACAGGGCAAACGAGACGAGACGCAGCACCTCAGTCTCCGGGCGCTGCGCGATAGAAGGTGCCGGCATCGAGCTCGCTCGCCGGTCCGACCAGGTCGCGGCCGCCGATCTCGGCCAGCACGCGATAGAGCACGCGCGCGTCTGCCTCCTCGTCGGCGATCGTTCGGCGCGGAATGCCCTCGCGATAGCGGGTGCGATAGGTCTGAAGCACGGCGGGGTCGGCAGTGCCGGTGAGCGGCGCGACCTTCTCCCACGCCGCGTCAGACGTCGCCAGCAGCTCCTTCGCCTTGCGGGTCATCGCGATGAAGCGCGCCACCACGTCGCGATTTTTCGCCGCCCAGTCCTCGTCGAAGACGTAACCGACTGCGGCGACTGCGCCCTTGGCGCCGAGCTTTGGCATGATGTCCTCGATGCCGGCGACGCGCCGAAAACCCTTGGCCTCGAGCTGGGCGCAGAAATTCCAGAAGTTGAGGCTCGCATCCATCTCGCCGTCCAGCGCCTTGGCCGCCAGCAAAGGCGGGGCGCCATAGACGATGGTCGCATCCGATTTCAGGTCGATGCCGTCCTGCTTCATCCGCGCCTGCAGCAGCAGCCAGCTCTTGTCGATCGGCCCGCCCGCGATTGCGAGCTTGCGGCCCTTGAGGTCGGCGAGCGTCTTGATCGGCGAATTGGCCGGCACCATCACGGCGCCGAGCGCGCTGGAGTAGGGATAGAAGGTCAGCTTGGCGCCGAGCGCGCGCTCGCGCGACACCCACAGCCAGTCCGACAGCATGATGTCGGCATTGCCGGCGCGCATCGCGATCTTGCCGGCCTCGGTGCTCGCAAGCTCCGTAACCTCAAGCGACAAATTGGCCGCCTTGTCGAGGCCATTCTCGCGAATTGCGGCAAGCTCCCAGGAGAATGTTCCGGTCTTCTGCACCGCAAGGCGGATCGTCTCCGCACCGCAGGGCAGCGCGAAAACCGATAACGCGAGCGCGATCGATGCCGTCAATGTGCGACCAAGATGTCCCATTACCCTTTGCGCCGTTCCCTCGAAGCTGTTCTTGTCGTCACCATACGCATAGCATAGTTTCCATCGCAACCAGCGGGAGGACGGCCATGATCTCGGCATTGCAGCTACGACCGATTGTCGCCGCATGGGCCGTGCTGGCCGCGACCGCGGTCTCCGTGCGGGCCGACGAGGCCAATGATTATCCGACCGCTGCGCGCGCCGAATACGTCTATGGTTGTATGAAGGCCAACGGTGAGTCCCGGCAGTCGATCGAGCAATGTTCCTGCTCGATCGACGTGGTCGCCTCCATCGTGCCCTATGAGCGCTATGTCACCGCCGAGACCGCGCTCAGCATGTCGCAGGTACGAGGAAACCTCGGCGTCCAGTTCCGCACTTCCGAGCAGGCCAACACCGCCGTCAACGATCTCAGGCGCGCGCAGGCGGAAGCCGAGGTGAGGTGTTTCTAGCTTCAATTCCCGTCATTCCGGGGCACGCGAAGCGTGAACCCCAATGCGCAATTGCGCATTGTGGAATCTCGAGATTCCGGGTTCGATGCTGACGCATCGCCCCGGAATGACGGGAGCAACTGAAATTAAGTCCCCGGCTTCTCGACTGGCCATTCGCTCCGGAACACGTGTCCATCCGTATCCTTCGCCTCGGCGCGGAAATATTTTGCGCCGTTGGAGACGTAGGTGAAGCGGAGGTTGGGATCCTCCGAGATCGAGATGCCGCCTTCCATGGACAGCACGAGGCTGTCGTCCTGGGTCAGCCGCAACTGGTTGACGAAGAAGGCCGGGATATAGAGCTGCGTGACCTGGTCCATCTGCAGCCCGGAATTGTTGGGATGGCCGACCATGATCTGGGCCTCGCGGATCCGGCTTGCGGGTGCCTCCTCAGCGCGGGCGAATTGCCGGTAGCGCATCTGGCCGAGCCTGTTTTTGGCCTCCTCGGCATTCTTGCCCGCCGGCGCCGAGCAGCCGCCGGAGGCCTTCACGTAGGTCTTGCTGACATAGAGCTGGCCGTCGCTGAGCTCGGCGACCGCGTGGACATCGGTATAATTGTTGACGCGCACGCGGGCGGAAATCTCCGTGACATTCGCATCCGGCCCGAGCTCGAATATTGCCGCCATCGGCGCGGGGTTGCGATCGATCACCAGCGTGATCGCGCGCACGCGGCGCGAGTCGCCCGGCGAAAGTTTTGTGCGCAACGTGACCGGCACGATCGCGGCATCCTCGGCGCGATACGGCATCTCGATGCCGATGACGTCGCTGCCGTCGTTCATCGGGCGATTGGCAAAAATGTCCTGAACGAGTCCGGGCCAGGGATCATAGGCCTCCTCGGCGCGCGCGGGCATCGCCAGCACAAGGCCGAGCAGGGTGGCCCCAAGGGAAAGGCGTAGCGAATGTCCAATCATGATCGCGGTCTCGCGCGGACGAAGCAGACCGCAGCGTAGCGCGGCAGCTACTCCCATTCAATTTCCGAAAATGCTGCGGTTGCGTTGCGGGCATTGTAGTCGTCAAACAATTGCCAGCTTGACCGCTCCGACGCGCCGGCCTTGTCCGCGGCCGTCTTGATCGGCTCGCCCTTCTGGTTGAGTGCGCGGACGTCCGTGAGCAGGGTTTCGAGATAGCGGCGCTCATCAGCCAAGCTAGCCGGAAAGTCGCTCACGGGACCGTGACCGGGAACCACGCGGCGCGCGGGCAGGGCGTTGAGATCTGCGAGCGCCTTCAGCCAGCCGCGAATGCTGCCGTCCACTACGGGGATATGGCCGAGGAAGACGAGGTCGCCGGCGAACAGCGTTGCCGTCGTCTCGTCCAGCACCGTCAGGTCATTATCGCTGTGAGCGGCCGGCCACGCCCGTAGCATGAGGCTGCGCGATCCCAGATCGAGCTTCATGGTATCCGTGATGAGCAACGTCGGCGGCACGATCTTGACGGGGTCGATCAGCTCGCTGCCCATGATGCGGCGGAAATTGTCGAGATAGAACGCCCCGCGCGCGGCCAGCGCTGCCGGCAGCTTGCTGTGGCCGACGAAAATCGTGCCTCCTTCTGCAAAGGCGGCGTTGCCAAAGACGTGGTCGGGATGGCCGTGGGTGTTGATGACATAGCGGATCGGCTTGTCGGTCCGCGCCCGCACCGCGGCCAGCAGCGCCTCGCCCTCGCGAAAACTGCCGCCGGTGTCGATGACGGCGACGGCGCTGTCGCCGATGATGAAGCCGACATTGGCGATGGCCCCTTCGTTCTCGCGGGTCATCAGTTGAGTTGTCCCTGCGTGCACGAAGATTCCCGGGGCTACTTCGCTCACAGGCAATTCAGCCGCCGTGACGCGTGCTAGCGTCGTCAGCCCCAGCAGGGCGACGGCTGCGATTTTTGAAGCGAGATGGGCCACTTTTCCGCCTCAGTTCCTCAATCCGCGGCGTTGCACTGCAGCAACGCGAAGCCAACACCAAGCTTGGCAAACCATGGATGCAGGCTCACATCCGTGGATAGCATTCAATCGAAATGAGGAGGAAGGGCGATGACGGAGGCCGGGCGACATCGTCGCTGGTTGTTCTTGCTGTTGGTGACGGCGACCGCATTCGTTGCCGGCGATGTCGCGCGCGGGCAGACCAGCGATAGCGGCGATCTCTCCTTCGAGCTCGTCGATCCCAAGGTGCTGCGGGTCTGCGCCGATCCGCGCAACCTGCCTTTCTCCAATGAGAAGGGCGAAGGGTTCGAGAACAAGCTTGCGGAGTTTCTCGCCGAGAAGCTGCAGAAGAAGCTCGATTACGTGTTCTTCCCGCAGGCGACCGGCTTCGTACGCATGACGCTCGGCGCGCATCGCTGCGACGTCATCATGGGTTTTCCGCAAGGCGACGACCTCGTGCAGGGCACCAATCCATATTACCGCACGTCCTACGCGCTGGTCGCCAAGCCCGGCAGTGGCCTCGAGGATGTCGATACGCTGGAAGATGCGCGGCTCAAGGGCAAGCATATCGGCATCGTCGCCGGTACGCCGCCGGCGACCAACATGGCGCTCGCGGGCCTGATGGGTGACGCAAAACCCTATCCGCTGATGATCGACACGCGTTTCGACAACTCGGCGGACGCGATGATCAAGGACCTCGTCGCCGGCACCATCGATGCCGGCGTGTTGTGGGGGCCGATGGCCGGCTACTACGCCAAGAAACAGGCGCAGCCGCTGCACGTCACGCCGCTGGTCAAGGAAACGACCGGACCAAAACTCGCCTACCGGATCGGCATGGGCGTGCGTCCTGCGGACCAGAACTGGAAACGACAGCTCAACCGTTTGATCCAGGAGAACCAAGGCGCGATCAACAAGATCCTGCTCGAATATGGCGTGCCTCTGCTCGACGAGAAGGACCAGCCGATCGGGGCGGAGACGGCCAAGAAGGCGCCATAGGACAACATGAGGCGACATCTTGCCGCTGTGCTCGTTGCCGCCACGCTCGCGATGCCGGCGATGGCGCAGCAGCAGGAGCCGTTTGAGCCGGAGGGCTATCGCACCGACAATTACCGTGCGCCGGTGCCGGCCACGCTGCAAGGCGCGCGCGTTCTCACGACGATGGAGGCCGAAACCATCTGGCGTGAGAAGAGCGGCGCATTCGTCGACGTCATGCCGCGCCCACCGAAGCCGAAGAATCTGCCCCCAGGCACGGTCTGGCGCGATGCGCCACGCTTCGACATTCCCGGCAGCATCTGGCTGCCCGATACCGGCTACGGCACGCTGCCGCCGGCCATGGACGATTATTTTCGCCGCGGCCTCGAGCGCGCCTCACGCGGCAGCAAATCGGCGCTGCTGGTGATCTACTGCCTCGCCGATTGCTGGATGTCGTGGAACGCCGCCAAGCGCGCGCTCGCCTACGGTTATTCCAACGTCGCCTGGTACCCCGACGGCACCGACGGCTGGGAGCGTGCCAAATTGATGACGTCAGAAGCGCAGCCCGATCCGCGGCCCGATTAGGCGGCTGCGCGTTCAGTCGTCATTTCGCCTTCTGCAGCTTGGTAATGGTCTTCGTGCCGCCGGCCTCGGTGGCGGAGTAGCTGACGCGGTCGCCGACGTGGACGGGTTCCAGCATGCCGGCGTCCTTGGCCTTGAACTCCTGCACTGCGCCGCCGCCGCTCGCGCCGACCGTGCCGCCCTGCATCTGCTGGATCGAGATGGTGCTGTTGAGCCGGTCGATCCGGGTGACCATGCCGGTCATGTCGTCAGCGGCGAATGCGCTGGATGCAAGCATGCCCAGGGCGGCAGCGCCTGCGAAAATGAATTGTCTGGTTCCCATCGAGGCCTCCCGACGTCTAGGATTCACTTCGACAAGACATCCTAGATCGATTTGGTTCCGGCAGATAGCGCCGGCCAAGGTAAACGATTGCGATGGAATCGCGGGAACTTAACCGGAGCCGTCAGCGAAGCTGACGCTATTCCATTTCCTGCTGGATCACGCGTCCGAGCGCAAACAGGCGCTGATCGATCGTTGTCGGAACCTCGCAGACGAATCGCACCACCTTGTTACGGTCCTCGAAAATGCGGGTCTTCCAGATCAGCTCGTTGCTGAGCGCCTCGACTTTGGCCTCATCGCGCTGTGTTGCACCCTGGAGCGCCTGGAGCTGAAGCGTCTCGTCGCGGATCTTGTCGGCGGCCTCGCGCTGCTTGCGGCTCACTCGTTCAAGCCCGTTCATGACCTGGGAGCGCTGGGCGTTGAGCGTGTCGAACAGGCCGGCAAACAGCAATTTGGCATTAGCCGTCTTGTCGGTAGCGGAGGCGGCCAGAAACTCCTTCACCAGCTTCTCCGCCTCGTCGATCGGCGTTCTGCGCGCCGATAGCTTTGAGACCAATGCGCTGACCTTGGCGTCGTCCTTCCACTTGTTCTGTACGTCGTCAAGCGCCGGTCCAGCCCATACGGCGGCAAGCGAGATCTCCGGCACCTTGGCCTGCGTACAAGGCCAGTCCGGATAGCGCGGATCGGCCGCGCGGCTGACGCCGCTCGTCGCTGCGAGCGCCAATGCGGCCGTGAGAACAATCCGCAACTTCATCCTTCGCCTCCCGCAGGGCCACGCCGTGCCAGCCCGCGCGACGGATCATAGGCATAGATCGCCCCGATCATGAAGACGATTGTACAGGTCGCGACCACCGCCAGCGAGGTCCAGTTGACCTGCCCGTAGAACGCAAAGCGGATCAGCTCGACCGCATGGGTGAACGGATTGGCCTGGCAGAGGTAGTAGAGATAGGGGCTGCCTTCCTGAACCCGCCAGAGCGGGTAGAGGGCGGAGGAGGCGAAGAACATCGGAAAAATCACGAAGTTCATGACGCCGGCAAAGTTCTCGAGCTGCTTGATTCCGGAAGAGATCAGCATGCCGAGCGAGCCCAACATCAGCCCGGACAGGATCAGCGCCGGCAGCACGGTGAGATAGCCGAACGACGGCGGCGAAATGTCCCAGAACCAGGCGATCAGCAGGAACGCATAGACTTGGAGCAGCGACACCGCGGTGCCGGCGAGCAGCTTGCAGAACAGCAGGAACCAGCGCGGCAGCGGGCTCACCAAGAGGGTGCGCATGTTGCCCATCTCGCGGTCATAGACCATCGAGAGCGAGGACTGCATGCCGTTGAAGAGCTGGATCATCGCCATCAGGCCCGGCGCGATATAGACCTCGTAGAGGATGTAGGTCTCGTAGGGCGGGATGATGGAGATGCCGAGCACCTGGCGGAAGCCGGCGGCGAAGATGAACAGCCACACCAGCGGCCGCACCAGTGCGGAGACGAAGCGCTCGCGCTGATGCAGGAAGCGCAGGCCCTCGCGCCAGACGATGCCGGCGAGGCAGGTCATGTACTCCGACAGCGAGAAGCCGCGCGGCGAGTCGTGGGCCGTGATGCTGCTCATGCGCCGCCTCCCGGCATCGTCTGCGCGCCCGTCAGGCGCATGAAGGCGGAATTGACATCCGGCGCGCCGGCCTCGCCCAGTACGCGCGCGACCGGCCCCTGTGCCAGCACCTTGCCCTGGTGCAGCACCACGAGGTCGTCGCTGGCCGTGATCTCGTCGAACAGATGCGTCGCCCAGAGCACGCCGATGCCCTGTTCGGTCACGAGTTGCCGGACATGGCTGATGATGTCGGCGCGCGCCTTGACGTCGAGCCCGACGGTCGGCTCGTCCAGCAGCAGCAGGCGCGGCCGGTGCAGCAGCGCACGCGCAATCTCGAGCCGGCGCATCTGTCCGCCGGAGAGATCGCGCACCTTGTTGCCGGCGCGGTCCGCAAGCCCGATGCGGCCGAGCAGCTCGGCCGCACGCGCCGCGGCCTCGCGGCGACCGATGCCGTGCAGGGCGGCGTGATAGAGCAGGTTTTGCGTCAGCGACAGATCGAGATCGAGCGTGCGTTGCTGGAACACGACCCCGAGCAGCCGCAGCGCTTCGCCCGGCGTGCGGCTGATGTCATGGCCAAAAATGCCGACGCGGCCCGACTGGATGCCGAACAGGCGCGTGATGAGCGAGAACAGCGTGCTCTTGCCGGCGCCATTGAGGCCGAGCAATGCGGTAAAACTCGCCGGCGCCACATTGAAGCTGACGTCCATCAGTGCCCGCCGCGCGCCGTAAGCATGGCTGACGCCGTCGATCGACAGCGCCGCCACTGCTGCCGGATCTGACGTCGGCGCCGGCGCACGGGGGTCGGTGATGGGCGCAGGTGTCGTCATGGCGCGATCGCAATGCCCCAGGGCAGTTCGCCGACCTGGATGGTCTTGATCACCTTTTGCGCGGCAACGTCGATGACCGAGACGTCGTTGGACACGCCATTGGTGGTGAGCAGGTATTTTTCGTCCGGGGTGAAGGCCATGTGCCAGACCCGCTGCCCGACCAGAAGATATTTTGTCACCTTGCGCGTAGCCGCATCCACCACTGCAATACGGTTGGCAGGGCCGAGCGCGACAAAGGCGGTCTTGTCGTCCTTGGTCATGCCGATGCCGACCGGCTGGATCGCCTCTTTCCGCAGGCCCGGGATCTCGAAGGTGACCTTACCGATCACCTCATGCTTCTTGGGGTCGATGATCGAGACCGTGCCGCCGATCTCGGAGGAGATCCACACTTCAGAGCTGTCATGCTTGAACTCGGCAAAGCGCGGCCGCGCGTCGACCAGCACGTTGGCGACGATCTGACGCGTGGCCGTGTCGATGAAATGCGCCATGTTGGTCGTCTCGGACGTGTTGATCAGCGTCTTGCCGTCCGGGCTGATCGTCATGCCCTCCGGCTCGACGCCGACCTGGATATCGCCGAGGCGCACGCGCTTTTCGAGATCGATCACGGTGACCGTGTTGTCGTTCTCGTTGGCGACATAGAGGGTCTTGCCGGCCGCATCCTGCGCGAACAGTTCGGGGTCGGGGCCGGAGGGCAGGCTGTCCACCACGGCTTGCGTCTTGGCGTCGATCACCTGGATGGTGTCGTCGTCGCCGACTGCGACCATCACGAATTTGCCGTCGCGGGTGAAATCGATGCCGCGCGGCCGCTGCCCGACCTTGATGGTCTTGGTCACGGTCCAGCTCTCGGTGTCGATGACAGACACCGTGTTGCTCTTCTCGTTCGAGACATAGGCGATGAACGCGTGCGCGGGTGCAGCCGCAAGCACAGTTGCGGATAGCAGGCCAACACGCCACATGCGCGGCATCCAAGTCTTCACTTCAAAGTCCTCACTTCAATTTGCATTTGCTCTCCGGGCGGTCATAGCCGAGCGTATCGAGCTCCGAGACCTGGTGCAAAAAGCCTTCCTGCGGCGAAACCGACACCACCATGCGGCCGTCAACCAGCAGGATCGGTTGGCGAAGCTGCAGATTCCAGTCGCGCAGGGTCAGCCTTGTGCCCTTGAAGGCGGCGACCGAAAAGTCCGGTCCCCTAATGAAATCGGTGACTTTCTTGATGTCGCCCGAATTGGTGCGCGAGGTGGCCTCGCCGATGATGCGCACGGCAGTCCAGGCCTGCATGTCCAGCGCGCTCATGCGGCGCTGGTTGAGCTTGATGAAGCGGTTCTGCATCTGCACTGCGCCCCATTGGTCCTGCGCCGCGTCCCAGCTTCGCGGCACGAGGCCCGCCGAGCCCGCGACGGGCCGGGGGTCCCAGGTGCGGTAGGGCAGGTAGGCACCGAACACCTCGCTCTCGTCGGCCGCGACCAGAACGTCATACGCGGGCGCCTGCTGCGTGAACACCGGCATCTGCCGCTGGATCAGCGTTACGCCGGAATCGGTGCGGCGGGCGCCGCCGGCATCCTCAAAGGTGCGCTCCTGCACGATCTTGGCACCAAATCGCGTCGCCGTGCGGCGGAGCGCGTCAGCAAACAGCTTGTCCTCGTCATGCGAGCCGACCACCAGCAGCCAGCGCTTCCACTGCTTCCACACCAGATATTGCCCGAGGGCGTCCGCGAGCATCGCCCGCGTTGGTGCCGTGTGGATGACATTGGGGCGGCAATCGGCCTCGCGCAGCCGCTCGTCGATTGCGCCAGCATTGAGGAGCAGCGTGCCGCGCTCGCGCAGCGCGTCGGCCGCTTTCAGCAGCGCGTCCGCCGGCAGGTCGGCGACGATGAAACTGTTGCGCTCGGCGAGCTCGGTCGCCGCCTTCGCGACGTCGTCGCCGTCCTTCAGGCGCCGCTCCTCGAGCTTGAAGCGCTGGTTGAGGAATTTTCCGGTCGTGTTGTTGTCGTCGATGGCGAGCCGGGCGCCGGCGATTCCGTCATTCTCGGCGGGCTGATCGACGAGGGAGAGCGTCTGCTTGACGCCGGCCCGGCCGAGATAGCCGATGCCGATCTCGGTTGGGTCGGCCGCAAGCGTCTGCGTCGCCGCAAGACTCAGAGACAGCAGGCCGACCAACCATCGCAACATGTTTCCTCCTCGTGTCCTCCCCGCCTTGTGCCGGTGGAGGCATTTCCTGCCTTGAAACATGACCGATTTGGCTTAGCTTGCAACCCCGCATTTCGTCGTCGCGACGCAAGAGGCAAGAATCACGCGTAGGAATCACAATCATGCGAGCGCTGCTGCTTATTGCCTCATTGCTGCTCATGAGCTCGGTCGCCTCAGCCGAACCGCCGAAGCTTGTGGTATTCGATTTCGAATTGATCGATACCAGCCTGCCGGGCGAGTTCTACGGCTCGAAACCGGAACTGGTGCGGCTCGATCGCATCAGCGAGCAGTTGCGCCAGGAATTGGCGCAGTCAGGCAAGTTTAGGATGCTCGACATCGCGCCCGTCAGGGACGCCGCCCGTCACGCCAATTTGCAGGCTTGCGGCGGCTGCGACCTCAAGCTCGCCGGACAGTTGGGCGCCGATCTCGAGATCACCGGCGTGGTGCAAAAGGTCTCGAACCTGATCATCAACCTCAACATCTATCTGCGCGACGTGCACACCGGAAACATGGTCACCGTCGCCAGCGCCGACATGCGCGGCAACACGGATGAATCCTGGACCCGCACCATGAGCTATCTCATCCGCAACCGCATTCTGGCACCCAACTACGGCAAGCCGGAGTAAGGTAGCCTTACCCTCCCCTGGAGGGGGAGGGTCGCTGTGCATGTAGCGAAGCGAAATGCGCAGCGGGGTGGGGTGATCTCTCCACTCGGGCACTGTTTGTCGCGGAGGGACCGTCACCCCACCCCGCTCGCGCTTTGCGCGATCGACCCTCCCCCTCCAGGGGAGGGTAAGAAAGGCTCACGCCGTCAATCTCGCCGCGTGCCAGTGCAGATGGTCGCTCATGAAGGTCGAGATGAAGTAGTAGCTGTGGTCGTAGCCCGGCTGCCGCCGCAGCGTCAGCGGGATGTTGGCCTTGCTGCAGGCCGCCTGCAAAAGCTCAGGGCGCAACTGCTCGGTCAAAAAGTTGTCGGCATCGCCGTAGTCGACCAGAAAGCCCGAATATTTCGCGCCGTCCTCGATCAGCGCCACCGTGTCATGCGCGCGCCAGGCGTCCTTGTTGGGGCCGAGATAGCCGCCGAGCGCCTTGGTGCCCCAGGGCACCTGCGAGGGCGCCACGATCGGCGCGAAGGCGCTCGCGGCGCGATAGCGGTGTGGATTGCGCAGCGCGACCGTCAGCGCGCCGTGGCCGCCCATCGAATGCCCCATCACTGATTGCCGTTTGGCATCGACCGGAAAATTGGCGGCGACGAGCTTTGGCAGCTCATCGGTGACGTAGCTCCACATGCGGTAGTTTTTCGCAAAGGGCTCTTGCGTCGCATCGACATAGAAGCCGGCCCCTAAGCCGAAATCATAGGCGTTGTTGGCATCGCTAGGCACGTCTGCGCCGCGCGGGCTGGTGTCGGGTGCAACGAAGATCAAGCCGAGCTCGGCGCAGGCGCGGCGGAATTCGCCCTTTTCGGTGACGTTGGCATGGGTGCAGGTCAGCCCCGAGAGATACCAGACCACCGGCAGCTTTGCGCCGTCCGCGTGTGGCGGCACATAGACCGAGAACGTCATGTCGGTCTTGGTCTCGGCGCTCGCGTGCCGGTACACACCCTGCACGCCGCCATGGGATTTGTTGGTCGAAACAGTCTGGATCGTCATGTCAGAAAACTCCGTGGCGCCTTAACCACATGATGATTGCAACGCTTGTGTGACCGAATTTGTGGCGGCTTCCCGTCTGCCTTACGCCACGCCGCTGTCGATCGCCAGCCGGACCAGCTCGACGGAGGTTTTCACTCCGAGCTTCTGGCGCATGATCGAAGAAGTGTTGGCCACCGTCTTGTAGGAGGACTGCACCAGCCAGGCAATCTCGGAAAGACTTTTCCCGGCGCTGAGCAGTCTTAGAATTTCCATCTCCCGCGCGTTCAGCTTCGACAGCGGGTTTTGCGCCAGCGCCGGTCCCGCAAAGGCGATGCTCCGCGCCATCGCGCTCGGCAGATAGGTCTCGCCGTTGCCGACGGCGCGGATCGCTTCCACGAGGTCGTTGGGGTCGCCGGTCTTGGAGACATAACCCTTGGCGCCGCACTCGATCGCGCGTGCTGCAAAGGCGGGATCGTCGTTCATGCTGAACATGATGATGCGGGCCTCGGGCGCGCGGTCGAGGATGCGGCGCGCGAGCTCGAAGCCGGAGACGGTGGGCAGGTTGATGTCGATGACGCAGAGGTCGGGGCGCTCGACGATGAACACGCACTCGCCGTCTTCGGCGTCGGCGGCCTCCAAAATCTCGATCTCGCCTTCGTCGGCCAGCACGGCACGGCAGCCGGAGGCGACGATGGGATGATCGTCCACGATCAGAATGCGCATCGGCGTTTCCCTCGACAGCCCCCGAAGCCCGTTTTTGCGTCGCATCAGGCCGAGATTGCTGTACGCTTTGGATTAGATATCGGGCGTTTCGGGTCTGTCAACGTTCCCCGGGATTGGCGACAGGCCTCGCAGGTAACGGGCGAAACCAATGTGGCAAAATCTATCCTTGCGCGGGCGCATCAACCTCTTGCTGGCGCTGTTGCTGGCGCTGGGGCTCGCGGTGAACATCGCGCGGCAGGTCGCGGAGGCAGGGCCGCGCGTCCAGGCCGAGGATCAGAGCGTCATTCGCCTGGCGCGCGAGTTCATCGAGATGATCGTGGCCGACCTGAAGGAGGCGCCGGACCCCGATGCCAAGCTGAACCAGATCGCGCGTGACCTCACCCGGCTGCGCCATGTCTCGATCGCGCTGCGGGACGAGACCGGCCAGGCGCTGACGCCGCCGCGGACCGGTGAGAGCGACGATGCGCGCGCGCCGCCGGCCTGGTTCGTGAGCCTCGTTCATCCCGAGCAGACCGCGGTCAGCGTTCCCGTGTCGATCCATGGCAAGCCGGCCTCGCTGGTGATCACCTCGCACCCGAACGACGAGATTGCCGAGATCTGGGACGCCATCCTGACCCAGCTCGAGGTCGGCACGGTCATCGCCCTGGCGCTGTTTCTGGTGATGATGACGGTCGTCGGCCGCGCGCTTGCGCCGCTGCAATCGCTGTCGCAGGCCATGACGGAGCTCGAAGCCGGCCGCTACGACGCCCGCGTCGCGCCGGGCGGAGCGCCCGAGCTCGCCGCCATCTGCACCAAGCTCAATCATCTCGCGGCAACGCTGGGGGAGGCGGTGGAGGAGAAGCGCCGGCTCGCCGAGCGCGCGGTCTCGCTCCAGGATGTCGAGCGCAAGGAGATTGCGCGCGAATTGCACGACGAATTCGGCCCATATCTGTTCTCGCTGCGCGCCCATGCCACTGCGCTGGCAAAACTGTCCGAGGCGCGCGAGCCAAGCGCGGAGGCCTTGCGCAAGCATGGCGCCGCCATCCTCGATCAGCTCAATGCGCTCCAGCAGTTCAATCGCCGCGTGCTGGAGCGCTTGCGGCCGGTTGGCCTCGCCGAGCTCGGCCTGCGCCAGGCGCTGGAATCGCTCTCCCGGCTGTGGCGGGAGTCGCATCCCGACGTCACCATCGCGACCACGATCTCGCCGGCGCTCGGGCCCACCGGCGAGACCGCTGATCTCACCATCTACCGCATCGTGCAGGAGGCGCTTACCAACGTGTTCCGCCACGCCGGCGCGACGTCGGTCGATGTCACGATCGAGCCGGCCCCCCAGCCGGGCAACGCGCGCGACGGCCGCGGCTGCGCGCGGGTACGCGTCCGTGACAACGGCCGCGGCATGGAGCCGGGCCAGAAGGTCGGTTTTGGCCTCGTCGGCATGCGCGAGCGGATTCTGGCGCTGGGCGGCACGCTCAACGTGGCATCTGGCGAGGGTGGCGTGACCGTGGAAGCGCTGGTTCCGACAGCCGCGGCTTGATCGCGCCAGAACTCAAATCGGGAAAAATTCCCGATTTCGTCGGGAAGATGGGTGCGAATGTCCTCCGACCTTTTGGGGCTGGCGCGAGCGCTTCTGCCGACTACACTTTCCTCAAGCGAAACGGCGAAACCGGGACAACAAGCCGTCAGCGAATGGGATGGATGGGACTGGGATGGGCGCGCGACGTCTTTTGATTGCTTCTGTGACGACTGGGCTCGTGCTGGGGACCGATGCGGCGATCGCCGCGCAGGACGAGGAAACCAACGTCCAGAATCTGCCCGCCGTGGAGGTCTCGGCGCCGCCGCCGTCGACACGGCGCGCCGCGCCGCGAACGCCGACGCGGGTTGCCGCGCCGCGGACGCGGATTTACGTCTACCCGACCTCGCCCGGCACCAGCAAAGGCCTCGACGTCGACAAGGTCCCGTCCAGCATCAACGCCGTCGATGCCAACCAGATCAAACGCGCGGGCTCGATGAACGTCACCGATGCGCTGCGCGACAATATCGCCGGCGTCAACATCTCCGAGGTGACCGGCAATCCGTTCACTCCCGACGTCGAATTCCGCGGCTTCGTTGCCTCGCCGGTGACGGGCACGCCGCAGGGGCTTGCGGTCTACCAGAATGGTGTCCGCATCAACGAAGCCTTTTCGGACGCGATGAACTGGGACCTGATCCCGACCGCCGCGATCCGGTCGGTCACGCTCGTGACCAACAATCCCGTCTTCGGCCTCAATGCGCTTGGCGGCGCGATCAATCTCCAGATGAAGGACGGTTTTACCTATCAGGGCGCCGAGATCGACGTCATGGGCGGCTCGTTCGGCCGTGCCCAGGCCTCGGCGCAATGGGGCAAGACTGTCGACAAGAACTACGCCGTTTATGCCGCGCTCGAAGGCTTGCACGACAACGGCTTTCGCAATTTCTCGCAGTCCGACGTGCGGCGCTTCTACAGCGATGTCGGCTACAAGAACGAGAATGCCGAATTCCACGTCAATATCGGCGCCGCCAATAACCACTTCGGTGCCAGTGCCACCGTTCCCGCCGAACTGCTTCAGCAATATTGGGGCGCGACCTACACTACGCCGCAAACCACCGCCAACCGCGTCGGCTATCTCAACCTGACCGGCAAGGTCGAGGCGACGCCGACCTGGACCTTCGAGGGTACGGCGCATGTGCGCAGGTTCGAGCAGAACGTCGTCGACGGCAATCCGACCGACGTGCAGGAATGTGCCACTGCCGGGCTGCTCTGCTTCGGCAATGATACAACGCCCGCAAATGGCGTGAACGGCGTACAGCTTGCCAATCCCTTTCCGGCGGGGACGATCCTCGGCGAGATCGACCGGGGCTCGATCCGTTCGACCACCTTCGGCGTGTCGGGCCAGGCCACCAACACCGATCAACTGCTCGGGCACGACAATCGCTTCGTGGTGGGGGCGAGCTATGACGCCAGCGTCACGCGCTACAACGCGACCGCCGAGATCGGTACGATCGGCGAAAACTACGTCGTCAGCGGTAGTGGCATCTTCCTGGGACCGACCGGCACACCAGAGCCAGTTGCCGGTCCTGTCTCGCTGCGGACCGTCAATCAATACAACGGCCTGTACGCGATGGACACGTTCAACGTCACGGATGCCTTTGCCATCACTGGCGGCGGCCGCTTCAACGTGGCGCGCATCTCGCTGGAGGATCAGCTCGGCACCGCGCTCAACGGCGATCATACCTATACCCGCTTCAATCCCGTGATCGGCGGCACCTACAAGATCACGCCGGAATTGACCGCCTATGCCGGTTATTCCGAGGCCAACCGCGTGCCGACGCCGCTCGAGCTCGGCTGCGCAGATCCCGCCAGGCCCTGCCTCCTCGCGGCATTTCTGGTTTCGGACCCGCCCTTGAAGCAGGTGGTGTCAAAAACCGTGGAAGCCGGTCTGCGCGGCAGCAAGGAATTGAACATCGGCACGCTCGGCTGGAAAATCGGCGGCTTCCGCGCCACCAATTACGACGACATCCTCGCCGTTCCCGTTCCGGGACGGACGGGCTTTGGCTATTTCCAGAACGTCGGCTCGACCCGTCGGCAGGGACTCGAGGCCGAGGTCAACATCAAGTCGCCGACGCTCACATTCAGCGCCAGCTACGCCTTCGTCGACGCGCGCTTCCTCGATGCGCTGACGCTCGGCTCCAACAGTCCGTTTGCCGATGCCGACGGCAACATTCAGGTGCTGCCCGGCAACCAGATCCCGGCGGTGCCGCGCCACCGCGTCAAGGTCGGCGCCGAATACGCCATCACCGACGTCTGGAAGGTCGGCGGCAACGCGCTGTTCGTCTCGAGCCAGTATTTCGTCGGCGACGAGTCCAACCAGTTTGCGAAGCTGCCGTCCTATACGGTGTTCAATCTCCACACATCGTATCAGGTCACCAAGAACCTCACGTTCTACGGTCGCGTCGACAATATCTTCGACAATCGCTACGCCACTTACGGCCAGTTCTTCGACACCACCGCCGTGCCCAACTTCACCAATGGCGGCGCCGCCTTCAACGACCCGCGCTCGCTGAGCCCGGCAAGGCCCCGCGCGTTCTACGCCGGCATGAGGGTGACGTTCTGAGGGACGCGAAGTCCCTGATGTCAGCTTCAGCCAACCGGTCCGGGGATCCAATAATCACCGGCCAGTGGCCTGACTTTTACGCCGGAGATAACCCCGAGCTCCAGGCTTGGATCGAAGTGCCGCATCGTCCGTTCATTGAGATCGATGATGCGGCCAGGCACGAGTGGGCCCACGTCATTTATCTTGACGATGACCTTCTTGCCGACGGCCTCGACGACGGCATATTTCGGCCGCGCGCCAAATTGAACGCCACCGAATTTCTGACGCAGACTGGTCTTGATGGCAGCCGCCCAAACAGAGGGATCATAGCGCTCGCCGGAGGCTGTGTTCGGACCGCCCTCCTGCCGTCCGGGCTTGAATGGATTGTACATGGACGCCGCGCCAACGATCGCATCCCCTGAAGCCTCATCGACGACAGCGCTTGAATGAACTCCATCTGCTTCACAGCGAGCAACGGAAACTGAAACGGCAAGCGCAACCACGGCGCCGCAAACTGCGGCGCTCGAGCCAAACAGCATCATAGATCCTCGATTGATTTTCTGAGACCGTAGTTCCCGAAGCCGCAGAAACTGCGTCAAGCGAACGCGGAAGCGTTGCAAACTCGCGCCGTTTTGTTGCGGATTCGTGCCAACGTTGGCGACGGAACCGTCGTGAGAACCTGGGAGGTTCCACACAGTGTTCTGGTTTGCATTGGTTAATACAGAGATTGAGTCAGTAGCGTGGCCGACAACGGTTCCCCGAGCCCGTGGTTCTACGTAAGGCTCGGGCCTCGGCTAGCGCCGAACTCTCGTCCGTCGAAGTCTCCGCAATCCGAGGCCGAGTTGCCCTTTGAGCTGCGTAATCGGCATGTCCTCACCGCCAACCCAACGCTTGAAGTCGACGTCCAGCATGTCCTCCTCGAGCGCGGCGGCATCGCCGCCGATGCCGATTAGGAGCCGTCGCCTGGCGGGCTCGGCGACGATGGTGTGCAGCGTCTGAGCGTTGCCGTAATTGTGGAAGGCCGGTGATGCCGGGAAGTTCAGCGCCTTGAATGTCTGTTCGGCACTCAACGTTCGTGCTGCCCAGCCTTCCAGCGGCGGCAATCTGTCGATCGAATGCGCAACGCGGCGGTTCAACGCGCGCAGTTGCGGCGACTGAAAATGATTGGTGCAAGCGAGCCAGTCGCCAGCGCGCACGGCGACCGCGCCGGCGCCGGCCTCGACCACGGCAGCGACGCCGCCAGCATCGAGCAGCGAGTAGTTGTACTGCATGGCATGGCGCAGACGACGCAGCACGTCAACTGCCTCCGCAGTGGTCGCGCAACTGTCGAGCACGCGCCTGACCAGCAACGTGCTGGTGAGGCCGGGCGATCGCGGTCGCGCCCTCACTAGATGCAGGCCGATCGTGAGCCCGTGCTCGTTCATGCCGTCGAGCCGCCCGGTCAACTGGTGCGTGCCGCCGATGCTGGCGTAGCTGCCGTGCACCTGCACCAGCGCGAAGCGCGCCTCATAGCCGCGCGGCCAGAAATCATAATTGCGGCCATAGACCGAGCCGCTCATGACGGCCGAGCAGCCGCCGGTCGGCATCCGCAAACCGTCATTGCCGAAGAAGGCGACCGCGTGCTCCATCGGGATGTTGAGCCCCTCGGCGATCCCGCCGATCTCCTCCCACAATGCCGGCGCGTAAGCCCTGAAGGCGCGTTCCTCGGTCCTGACGTCGAACCACCACGGCAGCTTCACCTTGCGGCGAAGAAACGCCTTGCCCTTGCGCGTCGCCGCAAAGGCATCGGCCTGCGCGCGACCGACCTCGTAAGGCGTCCCGCGACATTGCACGAAGCTGACGCGAAGCGTCTTGGCAGCCGGCGCCATCGTGATGCCTACTGCCCCTTGTATTGTGCCTTGGCGCGCTGGTCGAACGCGCTCAAGACCGCAAGCGTCATCGCGGTGACGCCGGTCTGGATGGTCGGCTTCGGCACCGGCGCGTAGAGTGGAGAATGGTTACCGGGAAGCGGCGTGCCGCCACTCTCTGCGGCGGCGACGCGTTCGGGTTCGTAGACGCCGATATTGAAGAACATCGAGGGCACGCCGGAACGGATGTACTCGGAATAGTCTTCGCTCGCGGTGACCGGTGGCGCGATCCTCAGCTTGTCGCCGAAGGCAACCCTCAGCACCTTCTCGGCGGTCGCGACCACGGCGTCATCGTTGACGACGGCCTTGATACCCTCGGTGATCATGACGTCAGGCGCAGGTGCATTCGCCATCTCGGCGACCGCTTGCGCCGTGCGTTTGATTCCCTCGTGCATCCTGGTGCGCACGTCGGCGTCAAAACTTCTGATGGTGCCCTGCAGGACCGCCTCGTCGGGAATGATGTTGCCGGAGGTGCCGGCCTGGAACGAGCCGATGGAGACCACGCCAAACTTGGTCGGGTCCTTTTCGCGGCTGATGACGCTCTGCACGTCGACGACAAAACGCGACGCCATCATCACGGGATCGATGGTCGCCTGTGGCGACGCGCCGTGGCCGCCACGGCCCTTGAATCTGATGGTGAGGCCATCGGCATTGGAAGAGCGGGCCCCGATGGTATAGGCGACCGTGCCGTAAGCAAACACCCCGCCGCCGCTATGCAGGGCAAAGCCGACATCGGGTTTTGGAAAGCGCGTGAACAGGCCGTCCATCAGCATGGCCATCGCACCCGCGCCCACTTCCTCGCCGGGCTGGGCGATGAACATCAGCGTGCCCTGCCAGCGCTCCTTCAGCCCGACCAGCGTCTTCGCCGCTCCGACCCAGCTCGCCATGTGGATGTCGTGGCCGCAGCTATGGGCCACAAAAGTTTCGCGCCCCTGCCATGTGGTCTTGTCGCGGCTTGCGTAGGGCAGGCCGGTCTTCTCCTCCATCGGCAGCGCGTCGAGCTCGGTGCGCACCATGACGGTCGGACCGTCGCCATTCCGGTAGAGCGCGACCAGCCCGGTCCTGCCGACCTTCTCCGTCACCTCGAAGCCGATCGCGCGCATCTCGGCGGCGAGCTTTGCGGCGGTCTTCTCTTCCTGGAAGGCAAGCTCGGGATGGGCGTGGATATCCTTGTAGAGCGCATCGAGCTTTGGATAGTCGCTCTCGAAGGAGGCCTCGATCGATTGCTTCAGGCTGGCGACGTCGATCTCCGCATGCGCCGGCGGCGCAACTATGCTGCCCAACATAAATGTGGCGCCAAATGCGGCGAGCAGGGGCCTTGCAAACCGCATGGCCGGACCTCCCTTGGCTCATTCTCTCGCCCAGACTATCGCGGTGCAGGAATTTTGACCACCTTCCGCGAGATGCAGGAGGACTCACACAGGCAAGGCAGCGCGTGAGCCGGCAACAGCCTTCGCCTAAATCCGGTGTGCCGCAACCGCCTCCTCGTTCCATTCAATGCCAACGCCTGGCACGTCGGGGATATGCAGGTGCCCGTCCTTGATCGCGTAAGGCTGGCGCAAGATTGGATCGGCCCAATCCTGCCATTCGAGCCAGTGCGCCGTCTCGGTGACCCGCATAACGTGGGCGGCCACCTCCGGATAGAGATGCGTCGACATGGGGATGCCCGCCGCACCTGCAATGGCCGCAGCCCGCATCCACCCGGTGACGCCGCCAATGCGCATGAAGTCAGGCATGACAAGGTCGCACGCTCGGCGCTGAAGGGCCTTGTGCATCTCGCGCGGGCCGTAGAAATTTTCTCCGATCTGCAGCGGCGTCTTCAGTTCGGCTGCGAGTTGGGCATAGCCGTCGAGATTGTCGTAGACGATCGGCTCCTCGATCCAGGCCAGCCCGTAGTCGTCGATCATGTGGCAGCGCTGAAGCGCCTCGGCCAATGTCAGCCCCTGATTGAAATCGACCATCAGCTCGATGCCGTTGCCAACCGCTTTCCGCACCGCATCCAACGTCGCTAGATCGTCGGCGACACGTTCGCGCCCCAGCCTGAGCTTCAGGCCAGCGAACCCGCCCTCGTCGCGCAATTCGATTGCCTCAGTGGCGACGACCTCCGGTGATTTCAACCACAGGCCGTTGCTGTTGTAGGATTTCACCGGACCAACCGTGCCGCCGAGCAGCACGCAGAGCGGCTGGTTCGCCGCTTTGGCCAGCGCGTCCCATGCCGCCATATCGAGGCCGGATGCGGCGATCATCGACAAGCCTTCGTAGCCGACGAAGTGCAGCGACTTGCGCGCTGCGTCGAACAGCTCGACCGGAGCAAGCCGACGCCCTCTCAGCATGTCGCCGAAGTCGTGCAAGGCAGGCACGAGGTAACGCATGGACTTCGTGACATACGGCTCGAGGTAGCTGCGGCCCGTGATCCCTTGCTCGGTCTGCAGATCGATCAGGATGACTGGCCACTCGGACAGTGTGGCGATGCGGGCTACGACCGGCCGCTTGAGCTTGAGGACAATAGCCCGAGCGGTGATGCTTCGTATCGTCAAAGGAACGTGCGACATGCCCGGCCCTCCTCGGGGATTTCGATGTCTGGGAAGAGCACCTTTCATCCCAGGCCGCCGTCGTGTAAATTCACTATTGAGTATACTTTCGCGAAGGCGGTGCCGTGCCGAGGTCAGCCGAGCAGACACGAGGACGTGTCCTGGAAGCAGCCTACAAGCTCTTTCGCCGCCGAGGGTACAATCGCGTCACAATGGACGACATTGCCGAAGCGGCAAAGCTCACCAAGCGCACACTCTATCACCACTTCAACAGCAAGGATCAGCTGCTCGCCGATGTGCTCGAATCTCAGCATCATCTGGCGCTGCAGGCCTTTCGCACCTTCGGCGACAATCTCACCGGATCGGTCGAGACCATCGTCGAGGCGATGTTCAGGGATATTGCCGTTTGGGCAGACACGCCGAGATGGGCGGGGTCCGGCTTCACGCGTCTCGTCATCGAACTCGCAGACCTGCCGGGTCATCCCGCACGATTGATCGCTCGCCGGCACAAGGCCGCGTTGGAGAAATGTTTCGCGGAGCTATTGGCTCGTTCCGGGGTCGATCGCCCGAACGAGCTTGCCCGCGCCGTTTGGCTCCTGTCTGAAGGCGCGATCTCCCTGATTCTCATCCATGGTGATCGTGGCTATTCGGATGCAGCGTCCGAGGCTGCAATCACTCTTGTTCGGCATCACTTATCGCCGCGGACATAAGCCTCTGCTTGCTCGACCAGCTGATCGAGCGTGCCTGCGGCCGTATCGAGGACGAGATGCGCCCGATCCCAGGATTCATAGTGCTGCCTCACGATGTCATCCCACGCGGGTAGCTTGTGGCCGCTGATGTCGGGGAGGCGGACTTCCGCGCGCTGCCGGTGCAGGGCAGGGTCGCTGCAAACGAGCTCGATCTCGACGAGACGCGCTGCGTTCTGCGACGCCGTCTGGCGCCATCCGACACGGCTCGCGAGCACCGGATTGACGCAATCCGCGATCACGATGCGCCCCAGCTTCAGGTTTTCGGCCGCCAAAGCGTTGGCAATGGCGTAGCCGGTCGCGCCGACCGTGAGGCCTGCCGCCTGCAAGGCCTGTTCGATCGCGTCGATTCGCAGATAAGTTGCCGTTAGCCGGATGGCCAATTTGCGGGCCAGGGTCGTCTTGCCGGTCCCGGGTAGTCCCCCAAACACGACCAATATCGGCGGTTGCTGCTCATATTTCATGACGGAGGGCGGCCCACGACCTTGGGAGGGCAGATAATTGCCCCGGCGGAGGGTAAGATCGATTGCATCGGACGATCCGTAAATTTATTCAAGCGGTTGGTATCCTGGTTCCACTATAACAGCGAACGATCCGGCGTAGGCGCGGGGATGAAATGTTAGCTGCCAGCACTGTCGATATTTCTTCGATCCTGAACCGCATCCTCGATACGGCCGCGGACAATCTGCGGATCGCGAAGATCCTGGTCCAGATCGGTCTCGACCCCAACAACATCACCTATGAGGCGCTGTTCAATCGCCTGCTGGAGATATTTCTGGCCAACATCACCCTGGCCAACATGTTCGCCGTGATCGGCGCGATCTTCTTCGTGGCGACGCTGCTGATGCAGACCATGGTGCCCTTGCGCATCGCCAACATGTGCGGCGCCACCTTCCTCGCGGCCTTCGGCGCGTTGTCGGGAAATGTCGGCACATTGGCCTTGTATCTCCTGTCGCTGCCGATCAACGCCATCCGGCTGCGCCAGATGTTGAAGCTGATCAAGAAGGCGCGCACGGCGACGCAGGGCGACATGTCCATGGAATGGCTCAAGCCGTTCATGACCGAGCGCAAATATCGCAAGGGCGACGTGCTCTTCAAGAAGGGCGATGCGGCCAACGAGATGCTCCTGACCGTCACGGGCAAGTTTCTGGTCAAGGAAATCAACGTCGAGTTGCCGCCCGGACGTCTCATGGGCGAGCTCGGCTTTTTGACGCCGAACAACCGGCGCACCGGAACGATCGAGTGCCTGGAAGACGCGCAGGTGCTGACCATCACCTATGAGCGGCTGCTTGAGATCTACTTCCAGAATCCGCAGTTCGGCTATTACTTCCTCGTCCTCACCAGCCAGCGCCTGCTGGAGAACATCGCGCGGCTGGAGGGCATCGTTGCGCAGCAGAAGGCCGCGGAGCAGACCGCCAAGGGCGACCTCGCTTAGATCCGTCACTGGGTTGGGCGAGCCGAGTGCTTTAGCCTCGACGTGCGTTGATCTGGATCAACAAAGGCAAATTCGACGTTCGGTCTCCTTGGTGTCGGGCTCCGCGCGGCTTCCCTGTCGAGAGATCGGCATTTGGAGCGGCCCGCGCATTTCTCGGGAGGTTCGACGATGACACGGCACCTTCTCTTCGCGATCGCGATCATAGGCACCGGTGTGCTCCTCGGCTCACCATCAGGAATGGCGACCCCGCTGCAATGTGAGGACAGAAACGTGAATTGCCTGGGCAACTGCGCCGACAGGACAGGAGGGGCAGGTGACCTGGGAGGTCGCCAGAACAAATGCTTGCTCTACTGCACCCGGCAGGTGTCCAGGTGCTTGATACGCAATGCGATGATCCGTTACTAACGCAGCCAATTTCCTCCGCTCGCTTGGCTCTCCCGCAGGTGCCCTCGTGAGTCAGGCTCTGGCCGTAGCTGACATGTCGGCGGCAGTGTCCCGAGGTCCGCTTATGACCCCATAGCCGTCCCGAGCCACGCGCCGCATTGGCGACGCGGCATTTGCAGCCACAGCGTGCGACCACCATCGAGACGTGATACTCTGCGCCCCTCGTCCTCACGCTGCGATGAGGGTCGAATGAAACGGCGGGAGTTCATAGCGGGCACTGCGGCGCTGCTTGTTTCGCCAAAGCATGCGGGGGCTCAGGGCGCCCGCCGTCGACTTGGCTTTCTTGCCATAGGCGACGCGAGTGGACAGGCTCTCAATCAAGCCGAGCGTGTGTTCATTGATACGTTGCGAAGTCTCGGCTGGGTGGAGGGAAAGAATCTGGTGTTCGAGTATCGTTTTTCCCACCCCCCGGATCGACTGACGGCTTCAGTCGCCGATCTGATGGGCCTCAGCCCCGATGTACTCGTTGTGGCAGGACCTCAAGCAGCCATAGCCCTGAAATCGACGACTGCCACCATTCCGATTGTATTCGTGGGTATTGCCGATCCCGTGGGGCTTGGCCTCGTGCAAAGCCTGTCGCGACCAGGTGGCAACATAACAGGTCTTACGACCAATGTACCCGATGACTTCCTTGCCAAACGTCTTGAGATCCTTCGGGAACTCGTACCCGGCGCCTCGAAGATCGCGCTCCTGGTCAATCCGGACAACCCAATGCAAAGGCCATACTTGGCGGAGCACATACCGAGCATTGCCCGGAAGCTCGGTATCGCTCTGCCGATAGTTGAGGCCACCAAGACCGAAGAACTCGACGCCGCCTTTGCCTCGGCCGCCGCTCAGCACGCCGATGCGATAATCGATTTTGGTGATTCTCTCACCTACGTCCAGGCTCCGCGAATCATCGCGCTGGCGGCGAAGCATCGTCTGCCGGCAAACTACATGTTCCGACATTACGCTAATGGCGGGTTGTCGGTATACGGGGCCGACACAGGCGATCTGTTCCGCCGTGCGGGCAGCTACGTGGACAAGATTTTTAGGGGCGCCAAGCCTTCCGAGTTGCCGGTAGAGAGGCCGACCAAATTCGAGTTGGTCATCAACATGAAGACGGCCAAAGAGCTCGGCCTCAACGTGTCGCCCTCACTACTCGTCCGCGCCGACGAGGTGATCGAATGAGGCGCAGGTGCTGCGATGCATTAGTCCGGAAGTGGCCCCAAAGCTGACCTTGGGCCCGGCGTTGGGTTATGTCCGCTCCTGACTGAAGCGGACATTGGCTAGTGCATCGAGGTCAACTAAGATCAAGCGCAGCTGCAATAGTTTGGGTGCTTTCTCAATGACCGGACGCGGCTTCACACGGCTGCTTTGCATCGCCTGCGCAGCCGCATTCCCTTTCATGCTGGATGCGCTCGCACTGAATTCGCATCGAGCCTTCGCCCAGGCCGCACCGGCCTCACAAGCTGCCGGCCCTCGCTTTCGTGCGGACGGGCCTGACGCGGACGCGTTCGGCCGCACGGAAGGGTATCCGAGCTGCAAGGGACTTGCCTATGTTGACGACACGCGCTGCCGCGTCGGCGCGCTGAGCCGCTACGACACGCTGTTTCCTGCGCGCACCATCACTGCCCCGAAACAATCTGTTCCGCTGGCGCGCGCGGTGAGCGAACCCGTCATTCGCTACGGCTTCGCCGGGCTCGAGCTGACACTCGACGACTATCTCAATCGTCAACCGGTCACCGGCCTCTTGATCGCGAAGGACGACACGATTCTGGTCGAGCGTTACCAGTACGGTCGCACCGATACGGATCGCCTGACATCCTTCTCCATGGCAAAGACCGTCGTTGGACTGCTGATCGGCATCGCTCTGAAGGAGAAGATGATCGGATCAGTCGATGATCTGGCGGAAACCTACGTACCCGGCTTGAAGGACACCGAATACGGCCGCACGCCGATCAAGGCGTTGCTGCTGATGGCCTCAGGCGTCGCCTTCTCGGAGGATTACGACAGCAAGTACAGCGATATCTACCAACTGGCCCGCCTGACGATTGAGCCGGGCTCTCCCGGCAGCCTCGCTGCGCTGAAGCAGTTCAACACCCGTCGCGATCCGCCCGGAGTGCGTTTCTCCTATTCGTCGGCTGAATCGCTGGTGCTCGGCCTTGTGCTCACGGCCGCCACCAAGCGAACGGTGTCCGACTATGCCGCCGAAAAGATCTGGCAACCGCTTGGGGCGGAAGCCGATGCGACGTGGATCATCGATGCGACCGGGCAGGAAATCACGTTTGGCTATGTCAATGCGGTGCTGCGCGACTGGGCGCGTCTCGGCCTGATGCTGGCCAATCACGGCAATTGGCAGGGCAAGAATATCGTGCCCGAGGGTTGGCTCGCGGCGTCGGCCGCGGACGCGCTTCCGACCGACTCCCCGTTGGCGAAGTACGGTTATCAAATCTGGTATTCCGGAGACACCAGACGTTTCGCGCTGCGAGGCCTTCGCGGACAATTTGTCTTTGTCGATCCGGACCTGAAGCTTGTCCTCGTGCAGACCGCGCTCCGCGGTGGCCCGCCCGAGACCGCCGAGCTGTTTGCTCTGTGGACCGCGCTGAGAGCGCAAGTTCAGTAGGCCGCAGTGGCGGGCGTGACAAGCGGTCGGGGATTCGCAAGCATCCCTAATTGAACGCAAACCAGGCCTTGGCAACGAATGTCGCGCTGCACCAGTTCGAAATCAGGCCATCCGGATTGGTGACAAGGTTGACGCGGCCGCCTGGCCGCGCGTTTGGATCGCCGGTAAAGACGAAGCAGTTCTCCTTCGACAGGTTGGTGTCGTAGTAGCGCAGATCAAGGTTGAACGCCTTGTGCGTGAAGGTCACGCCCGCTTGCCAATTGAGATAGGCAGGCAGCGGAAAGCCGCCGAGCTGCGAAGCCTGATTGCCGAACCAGGAATAGCCGGCAGCGGCGGTGAACGACACAGTCAGGTCCTGCGGCAGCAGCCGGGCCGGCATGTCGAAGCCAAGCCCGGCCGCCACATATTGGCTCCAGGCGCCGGTGTTCGAGACGTTGGGAGAAAAGGCGTAGCCGGCTGCGACCCGGATCTGTTCGCCGATGCGTCGGTCGCCGCGGATAACTGTCTCCCAGTAATTGATGCCGTCGGTCTCGCCAGGAAGTTTTTCGCCGGGATAAGCGAAATAGGTGACCCCAAGATCGAAATCGATCGATGCTATCTTCGGGCGCATGCCCGCAGCAAAGGTGAACTCGGCGGCCGGCTGGGTCGGCAGCTTGACGGTGGCGACCGTGGTGCCGGCATAGAGCGGGCCCCATCTTGTTTCAAAGGCAGCGCCGGCCGCGGGCCCATGATCGGACAGCGTGGTCCCGCGGTAGATATAGTCGGATGCCAGCCCGGCGCGCGCACTGAATTCCAGTTCGCTCGGAGACGTTGCGTGGTCGGTGTCGGTTGCCGACCATCCGCGGTTGCCAAGGCCGATCGCGCCGCCGGGAGCAGGGGGAACGGTCTGCGCCCACGCGCCGGACATTGGTGCGAGCCAAATCCAGACCAACGCAGCGATTGAAGCACTGCTTACGCACCGGGCCGATGCAACGCTCCGCCACACGATTGATTACCCTCCAAGGGCTACCGCGACACCAACCAGCGCACTGCCGAAAGCGACCATCGAAAGTCCCGCCGCCCAGGGCTGCAGCCCGCTACGAAGTCCGAACACGTAACCACAGCAGAACAGCATCACGATAGCCACGGCGTAGGACACGCGCAGCGCCAATCTGGCGTCACTCAGGACAAGGAACGGGATGACCACCGGGAATGTCGAGAGAAAACTGAGCAGGCAAAGGCCCAGCGCGCCGCTCCAGTCGCGCTTCGTCAGCCCGGGACCGGGAGACGGCTCGGGCAATTGCCGCAATCTTTGCCGCATCAGTTCCAACTGCTCCGCGGGCAGGATTGCGGTCAATTCCTCCGGCAATGCCTCGGCAATGACGCGCCGCGCCGTTTCGGCGTCCGGCGCCTGCCGTACCGCGCGGAGGGTCAGAATCTTGTTTCCCCGGTCGTTGATGCGCGCCAGCAGATAAAGACCGCCGTCGACAATGCCCCAGGCGAGATTGCAGCCGAGCGCACCGATCAGCATCGTCCGAACGTTGAGGTCAGCCCCGGTCGCGACGCCGAGCGAGCAGATGAAGGTGAGGGCCATGATCAGCCCGAACAACGTCTCCGAGATCCGTTCCATCGGATCAAGGACGTTAGCGATAGGAACTTTTGAAACCTCTGACATCCCGGTAAGACGGCCGTTGGCGTTGATGAATCAACTTTGCACGCAAGACGTTGCACTGAGCCACGTCGAAGAACGCGCTTTCAAGCTTGATCTAAATCAAGCGTACTGCCCCTTGGGCCGCCTTGCGCGATGGGTGCTCCGGCTCGAGAGCATAGCTTCCTTTGTGAGCACGCGTCTTGGCCACAGGTTTCGAAAGGTGCGAACGGCACTTCTCAAATCGCCCGAGACTGGTCATTGTGCCCTTCGGAACAGGAACAGCCGGTTGTCGGAGAAGCATGGATGTCGGACGAAGTCTCGCGTCGCGAGTTTGCGAAGATCGCGGGATTGTCCGCAGCCGGGCTGGGAGCTCCGCAAGTCGTGGAGGCAAAGCCGGCAGCAGCACCGCGCAACGCCGCCGGCTTTCCGCCGGGCTTCCTTTGGGGCACCGCGACCTCGTCCTATCAGGTCGAAGGCGCCGTCACCGAGGACGGGCGAGGGCCGTCGATCTGGGACACTTTTACCCGCGTGCCCGGCAAGATCGAGGATGGCAGCAGTGGCGACCGCGCCAACGAGCACTATCATCGCTACAAGGACGACATCCGCCTGATCGCCGAGCTCGGCTGCAAGGCGTATCGCTTTTCGATCGCCTGGCCGCGCGTGTTCCCGGACGGCGACGGCAAGCCGAACCCGAAGGGGCTCGACTTCTACAACCGCCTGATCGACGAATGCTTGCGGAGCGGCATCGAGCCGTGGCTGACGCTCTATCACTGGGACCTGCCGCAATCGCTGCAAGACCGCTTTGGCGGCTGGCGCTCGGCCGAGACCTGCAAGGCGTTTGGCGACTATTCGGCCTATGTCGCGCGGCACCTGACCGACCGCGTCAAAAACGTGTTCACGCTGAACGAGAGCGGCCGGTTCGTCTATTTCGGCTATGGCAACGGCATTGACGCGCCGGGGCAGACGCTGTCGCAAGCCGAGGTCAACCAGGTCAGGCATAACACCGCGCTCGCGCATGGCCTCGCCGTGCAGGCGGTGCGCGCGAACGGCCGCCGCGGCACAAGGGTCGGGCCTGCGGAGAACATCGACGCCTGCGTTCCCGCGATCGACACGCCCGAAAACGTCCGCGCCACCGAGATCGCACTGCGCGAACTGAACGCGAGCTACCTCAACGTCATCCTGGAGGGCCGGTACACCGACGCCTTCCTCAAATTCGCCGGCGCCAATGTGCCAAAATATACGGCGGAGGAATTGAAGATCATCTCCTCGCCGGTCGATTTCCTCGGCCTCAACATCTACGCGCCCCAGCACTACATCATCGCCTCCGACAAGGAGCCGGGCTTCTCGCTGCTGCCGATCCCAAAATCCTTTCCGCACATGAATTCGAACTGGCTGCGCGTCGGCCCCGAGACGATCTACTGGGTGCCGAAGCTCGCGGCAAAAATCTGGAAGACCGGGGCGATCTATATCAGCGAGAACGGCACCTCCGGCGAGGACGAGGTGACGGCCGACGGCAAGATTTTCGACACCGACCGCATCATGTATCTGCGCAACTATCTCGCCCAGCTCCAGCGCGCAGCGTCCGAAGGCGTGCCGGTGCGCGGCTACTTCCTGTGGAGCCTGATGGATAATTTTGAATGGGTGTTCGGGCTCAACAAGCGCTTTGGCCTCTACCACGTCAATTTCGACACCCAGGTGCGCACGCCGAAACTCAGCGCGAGTTTTTACCGCAACGTCATCACCAGGAACGCGGTCGGGGTGTAGGTCTTCGCCTCTCCACGCGGCGGGTTATGCCCCGGTGGGGTTGAAGACCGGGCTGGTCCGTTGGCGCGCGATGCGTACGCCGCGTTCGGTCAGGTCACGCAACTGCACGAACATCATCGCCGTCATCAATGCGTCGTTGAAAGCATCATGCTGTCCAAGGGGCGGAATGCAGAGGTCCCGCAGGATCGCGGCGAACGAGAGATCGATCGAGGTATTGGGAGGCGCGTCGCCGTATTTGCGTTCGTAGTAGAGCCGCGAGACTTCGATGCGTTGGTTGGGTAGTTCGATTCCCACCAGCGGAAGGATGTACTTGTCCAGCATGGCGACGTCGAAGTCGATGTAGTAGCCGATCAGCGGCCGCGCGCCGATGAAGTGCATAAAGCTCGGCAGGACCTTCCAGACGATCGGCGCCGCCTCGACGTCGGACCGGCGCAAGCGGTGGATCTTGATTGCTTCCGCCCCCATCTCGCTGTCGGGATGGACCACGGCTTCGAAACGCTCGCTGGTCAGAATCCGGTTTCCCCGGATCTTGATTGCCGCAATGGCGACAACGTCGTCCGTGCGCACATTGAGACCGGTGGTCTCGCAATCCAGCACGACCAACTCGTCGTCCGGAGCCCGGCCGAACATGAAGCGGTACGACTGGTCGCTCAGGGTCGCCTGGTGGAGCAGCCGCTTGATCGCACGGGGCAGCATTTTTAGAACATGCCGAGCTTGAAATGATGACGGACGATGTCGCGAAACTGTTTCACCACCTGCAGCGCGTCGCGCAGCAATTGACGCTCCATACTGGACAGATGCGCCGGTCTCACCAGGGTGCCCGATGCGCCGGCGGATGCGGCCAGCTGCCCGTCGAGCCGCAGCATCAACAGGAATCGGAACGCCTGTTTCAAGTCGCGTCCAAAATCGGTTCGCAACACACCCAGATCGCATAGTCGGGAGATCCGCTTGTCGGTGGAGGTCTCGCGCAAGCCCTGCTCCAGCGCGAGGCTGCGAACGCCGTGCACGACGGGAAAGATGCCGCCTTTCTTGAGATCAAGCGCGTCTCCCGTGCCCTCGGACGTGATCAGGTTGTTGAAGAGGCCGATCGGCGTCTCGAAAGCGTCGATCGCGCGGGCGAAGTGGGCCAGGAACGCCTGCTCGCCGCGGATCATGTCGATCAGCGCCGTCTTGGCGCTGTCCAGCAGTTGCGCGTTGCCCGCGATCGCTTGCGCATCATAGATGATGGCCACGTTCATATGCGCGGCCTGGTCGGGCAGCACGATCCAGCGGCGGAAATCCGCCAGATAGTCGGAGAGCGGCTTTGACCATGCCGGGTTGCGCACCATGATATCGCCGGGGCAGGGCGGAAAGCCAAAACTCTCCAGGGCGCCCGAGAACTCGTTCCGGAACAATTCCAGAGTCGCGTCGTCGGCTGGACCATCGAGGATCAGGCCGTTGTCCTGATCGGTGCGCATGGTCTGCTCGCCGCGCCCCTCGCTGCCCATGACGATCAGGCAACCGCTGGTCCGCATCTCGGCGGGCGCGACCATTTCGAAGAGTCGGGACAGCAGGCGGCGGTTGAGGTCGGAGACGATCTCCGCGATCACCTCCACCTTGACACCTTGCCTCCGTAGCACGCGCGTTTGCGCCTCGATCTCGCGCGCGGCGCTCGCCAGGTCCTGGAGGCTGGAGCCGCGGTCGATGCGGCCCGCAACGACCTGAGCGCTGCCCGCCAGGAATCCGAGAAGATCGATGTCCTCCAGGATGCCGACGAACCGTTCGCCGTCGTGCACGGCGAGACGCCGCTTGTTGTACTTCGTCATGAGCAGGAGGGCCGAGGAGACGAAATCGTCGGGTCCGACCGACACGATGTCGAAATTGGCAAATTCGCCGACCGGAGTCTGGATCGGCTGACGCCGCAACACCGCTGCTTTCGACAGGTTCATGCCCGTGATGATGCCGATCCGCTCGCCACTGCGAACAAACAGTGCGTTGCTGTCGATCTCGTGCATCAGGTGGCCGGCGGCTTCGATCGTGTCGCTCGCGGCCACAAACACCGGAGGATGCAGAAACAGCTCGCTGACCTTGGCGTGCATCAGCGAGCCGTAATGCCGTGCCTCCTCATCGTGGGCAAGCTCATCCAGCTTCCGGGATATTTCGCGGTAGAAGAAGGCCGCAAATCGCGGATTGGCCTTGATCAGGTTGAGGGCGACCGCCTTCGGAATCACATAGCAAAGCGTCTCATCGCGGGCGAGAAACTGGTGCCCGTTACTGACGTGGACGAGTGCGCGGCTGTCGAAGGTATCCTTGGGGCCGAGCAGCGCGAGCAGGTCGGCCTCGCTCCGCTCCTCGACCGTGCCCTTGATGACGACATAGAGGGCATCCGCTGGCGCGTCCCTGCCGATGATGGCCTCTCCCGGGCTGAAGTACCCGATATCGAGTGCTGCCCGCAATGTCTCGGCCTCGTGCGGCGTCAGACGATCGAACGGCGGGTTGGTAATATCGAATACCTTGGGCATTTCGGTCTTCCGAAGACGCGGACAATCCAGGGTACTGGACGATGACCATCGAAAGATAGCACCGGCCGGTCCAGATGGCCCGGCCGGTGCCGACGCGTCGTGCTAAAGCGCGATGACGATTCGACCAAAGCCACCGCGCCTTAGGCCTCGTTCAATGAGTCGTCGCCGAGGCTGCTCCGATACCCGTCTGACTTCGAACATATTGTGCATTGAAGCCGTCGCGGTCCATGGCGGCCCGCTTGCTGCGATCCAGGATGGAAAACAGCCAGATGCCCGCGAAAGCGAGCGCCATCGAGAACAGCGCCGGATTGTCGAGCTTGATGGGCGCCGACCCCTTGGCGAAGCCCAGCGTTACCTCCCAGACGGCCGGCGAGAGAACGACGCCCACGACCGCGCTGATCAGACCAAGAAAGCCGCCAATGACGGCTCCCCGCGTCGTCAGGCCTCTCCAGAAGATCGACATCACCAGCACGGGGAAGTTGCAGGACGCTGCGATGGCGAAGGCGAGGCCGACCATGAAGGCGACATTCTGGTTCTCGAACACGATGCCGAGGATGATCGCCAGCACGCCGAGGACCAGCGTTGCAATCTTCGAGACGCGGATCTCGTCCTGCTCATTGGCATTCCCGCCCTTGATCACCATGCCATAGAGATCGTGGCTGATGGACGATGCCCCGGCGAGCGCCAGTCCGGACACCACGGCAAGGATGGTGGCGAAGGCGACGGCCGAAATGAAGCCAAGGAACAGATTGCCGCCGACGGCGTTCGCGAGATGGATGGCCGCCATGTTGGAGCCGCCCTTGATCGCCGCTATACCGCTCTTGGTCTTCTCGAGAATCGCCCCGTCCAGGAACGCCGCGTCGGTCGACACCAGCGTGATCGCGCCAAAGCCGATGATGAAGGTCAGGATGTAGAAATAGCCGATGAAACCGGTGGCGTAGAACACCGATTTGCGAGCGGCTTGAGCGTCCTTCACCGTGAAGAACCGCATCAGGATGTGAGGCAGGCCCGCCGTTCCGAACATCAGCGCGAGGCCAAGCGAGATCGCGGACAGCGGATTGGAAATCAGGCTGCCGGGCTCCATGATCGCGAGCTTCTTGGGATGCACCTCGGTCGCCTTGGTGAACAATGCTTCCGGGCTGAACCCGAACTTATAGAGGACGGCTCCGGCCATGAACGTTGCGCCTGAGAGCAACAGCACCGCCTTGATGATCTGCACCCATGTCGTTGCCTTCATGCCACCGAACGTCACGTAGATCATCATCAGGCCGCCGACCAGGACGACAGCGATCCAGTAATCGAGACCGAACAGGAGCTGGATCAGCTTGCCGGCCCCGACCATCTGGGCGATGAGATAGAACGCGACGGTCACCAGCGAGCCGCACGCCGCCAGGATGCGGATCTCGGTCTGTCCGAGACGAAACGACGTAACGTCGGCGAAGGTGAACTTTCCGAGGTTGCGTAACTGCTCGGCGATCAGAAAGGTGACGATCGGCCATCCCACGAGCCAGCCGACGGAGTAGATCAAGCCGTCATAGCCCGAGGTGTAGACCAGGCCCGAGATGCCTAGGAACGACGCCGCCGACATGTAGTCGCCTGCGATCGCAAGGCCGTTCTGGAAGCCCGTGATTCCGCCGCCGGCCGAGTAGAAATCCGCAGCCGATGCGGTCCGCTTCGCGGCCCAATAGGTGATGACGAGCGTCAAGGCGACGAACCCGACGAACATGCCGATTGCCGACCAGTTGGTCGCCTGCTTGGAGCCGCCCTCGACGGCGCCCGCAGCGAGCGCGAGGGTCGGCACAGTTGCGAGCAGGATCACCAGTAACCAGGAGAACTTTTTCATGAGCGGTTCTCCTCGACAATCTTGCGAATGAGGACGTCGTAGCTGGAATTCGCCTGACGGACGTAGATGCCCGTCAGCACAAAGGCGAGCACGATGACGGACAGTCCGATTGGAATGCCGATCGTCGTCACGCCGCTGCCCAGTGGTATCCCCAGAAACTTGGGAGCGTAGGCGACCAGCAGGATGAAGCCGAAATAGATGACAAGCATGATCAGCGACAGCATCCAGCCGAGCGACGAACGTCGGCGCACGAGTTCCTGATAGTTCGGATCGCGTTCAATCTGTGCGAGGTTGCTCACATCAATGATCCCTGGAGTTCTTCCCGTTGAGATGGCCACCTTGCTGGTGGGAACCTCTCCCCTTTTGCATCACCGGCGGATCGGCCTCCATGATCCAGATCAAGCGCCGGCCATGCGAAACGTCCATGGGTCAGGCGGATCGTCGGAGGAGGGCGCGTCGGTTGCCGGCGCAGCCCGGCTTCCTTGCTGGAGGCGAGCATTTTCGCGAGCTTCAATCCAACACCTGGCCCGGACTAGGCGGTGTACCCATAAACCCAGCGACGTGATGCGAGAAAGGCAGTGTCCGCTTTGCCCCTATAACGACCAAGTCCGTGCGGCAGCGCATTATGTCGCGATGGGCCAATAGGCGACACCTCGGGCTGGGGCTTGATGATGTATCAATCCTCAACGTCAGCAATCCGCCTGACGACGATCACGACGGCGATGACTAAGCCAAGTACGCCGCCAGCAATTCCGGCTAGACCAGAACCAAATGCGCCACTCACATCACGGTCGGATAAAGCGAACACAACGATTTCAACCGCGAAGCCCGTTCCCAGCGTCAGCGCGATTATGATCGCGATGGATTTGAGAAATTCGACCGCAAATTGAAGGGCCATATCTCTCCTCCGACGCCGTGTCAGTTGGCGCCGTGTCGCAGCAACAAGCGTCAAGCCGCGACCACCGGATCGACAGGGGCAACCGATGCTTTGCGGCCAACTAAGAGCCACGTCTGCATTTCGCCTTTTCCCTTGATATCGATTAGCCCTCGTCTCTCGAAACTGAAATCGTCCTTTAGGCCCTCGTACACTTCGTCGGTAACCTGAATCTGGCCGGGAAGGCCCGTCGACTCCATGCGCGAGGCTACGTTCACGGCATCGCCCCAAACGTCGTAGAAGAACTTCCGCGTACCAACTACGCCCGCTACAACAGGGCCAGTAGCAATACCAATCCGCACCGACACCGCACGACCCTTCCCATCGACGAGTCCGGCCAAAGCCTCGCGCATATCGAGTGCTAGCCCGGCGAGCGCGCGAAGGTGATCAGGTCGCCCTGAGGGCACTCCGCTGACAACCATGTATGCGTCGCCAGAGGTCTTGATCTTTTCCAGTCCGTGGTGCTCGACCAGACCATCAAGTTGGGAAAATACGCGATTGAGAAAGCTCACAAGGTCTTCTGGCGTTGTGTCGGCCGCACGGAACGTGAAGCTTGCCATGTCGGCAAATAGGATCGACGCTTCTCTATAGGAGTCAGCGATAATGGTGCTCGGCCGTTCCTTCAATCGATCTGCGACCCTGGCTGGAAGAATGTTGACCAGCAAGGCATCGGAGCGCTTACGCTCCCGTTCCGCAGCCTCTTCGGCTCGTTCCATTTGCCGCACGGCATAAAAAATAATGCCGTAGAGGAGGGCTGAGTTGAGCACGATGCTAGCGCTGAAATTTGTGAGAAAAAGCATCGTTGGCGAAACGAAGCCAGTATCGCGCGGCAAGTGCAACTCTACAACAATGATCAAGGCGACTGAGATGATCCCGAGTATAATGGTGATGAAATAGCGCTCGGTGCCGATGATTAAGATACTAAGCGCGGTTGCTGTGAAATAGCCGATTTGCGTCGCTCCGCTTGTGCCTACCAACGAAGTGACCCAGAGAGCAACCGCATATGAAACGCCCACAAAGGCGAGCGGTGCTGCTATCGGTCCAAATCGATGAAGCAAGGGCATGGAGGCGTACGTTGTTGCCACAAGGACATCCGCGACACCCACCTTCCACTTCCCATCGACGAAGCGGACTAACGCCATGCCTGCTGGAATTAAGGAAGCAAGCCAGACTGCGATATTGAATCCGCGGAGCCGACGGGCGACCTTCTCAGGATATCCTTCGGTGCCGTACCGAATGTTGGGATACCAACTCATTGACGGTTGCTTTCATTATTGCGCCGCAACGTCATTCATGCCGTACTTTACCTCATTGCGCGCATCTCATCGAGGCGGACGGCGGCTGCACCGTACGTGGATTGATGGGGTGAATAGGCGTCTTCGGGTCATTCTCGACCGAATTCGGCGGGGATTATCGGTTGGTTGATGTCCGCTTGTACCCATAAACGCCGTAGAGCTCGTAGCAACCATTAAATGGCGGCTGTGCTTTACGCCGTTTAGTCGTCGGCGTCTGTCATGATGACGCCGTGCTCGCGTCCGTCAAGGCGTGGCCTGGCGGCAGATCGCGTGAAGTTGGGGCAAACGACGGCCATCCTTGACGGACGCTGCGCGCGACGTCGTGAGGGGCCGTAGGTCGGGACGAAGAAACGCGTCCCGGTCGAACTAAGAAACAGAGAATGATCCCGCCGGCGGTTCGCCGCACCATGGCGTGCCGCGAGCTACCACCGTGTTGGCGAAGATGAGCATCTTCCTGGCGCAGGCAACGAGCGCGCGCTTGTGTTCCTTTCCGGCTGCGGTCAGCCTCCGGTAGAGCTGGATGAGCTGCGGATTCCATCGAAACGATGCAGCCAGTGAAGCGGTATAAAGAGCGCGACGCAGCCGCTTTCGTCCGCCCTCGATATGCCGAACACCGACCTGGTCGCCGCTGTCGTCGTCATAGGGCGCAAGGCCGGCGAGAGCGACAGCTTGCTCCCGCGTGATCCGGCCGATCTCAGGCAGACGCACCAGGATGGCAACGGCGGTCGGCAGCCCGATGCCGGCGACGCTGTTGATCAGCGCGAGCCTCCTGGCAAGGTCGGGATGCTTGCAGATCGAGGCGACCAGAGCCTTGAGTGCGGCCTTCTCACGTTGCTCCAGGCGAGCGATATCCTCGTGCCAGAGCTGGTTAATCCTCACATTGCGGCAGCTCTCGATCCTGTTCTTGAGGCGCGCGATATCCTCGCCGATCTGATCGATCATGGTCAGTTGCTCGGCGAACGGCAGCAACCGAGGATCGGGAGCGGCATGGATCTTCCGCACCGCTGCGGTGCAGGCTGCGATAAGAGCGGCATCGATCTTATCGTTCTTGGCCCGCTGCAAGTGGAATTTGGCATAAGCCCGGACCTGGGCCGGCTGGAACACCACAACCACAAACCGCTTGCGCCGCAGTTCGGCGACGACCGGCTGTTCGTAACCGCCGCTCGCCTCGATGCCAATGCGTTTGACGCGATGCTGTCGCAGCCACGCCGACAAAGCCTCGTGACCTTCCGACGTGTTCTCCACCTGCAGCGGCTCGCGGCGGCCTTCGATCGCCACATCAAGCTTCCGTTTGCCGGTATCGATACCGGCACAGATCGTGATATGCTTGACCATCTTCGTCGATCCCTCCCTTGTTATGCGAACCTAAAGTTCGTTCAACCATTCGGGTCCCGATGAAGTGCCGGTCGCGATCTCGCTACGTCAGACAGCCCTCAAGGCTTCGATGGGTACCGATCCGATCGAACGGCGGCCCAGCTCGGGCGGCCACCCGGGCTGGGCCATTCCTCACGGAACGGCTCAATATAAGCGATCGGGCTAATACAAGGATGGGTAGAGCGAAGCGAAACCCATCAACGCACTTGCAACGAAGATGATGGGTTTCGCAAAAAGCTCAACCCATCCTACGAGCCGTGGAGCCTGATGGATAATTTTGAATGGGTGTTCGAGCTCAACAAGCGCTTTGGCCTCTACCACGTCAATTTCGACACCCAGGTGCGCACGCCGAAACTCAGCGCGAGTTTTTACCGCAACGTCATCGCCAGGAACGCGGTGGGGGGGGTGACGGCGCCTCCTGTAGACGTCAAACGTTCTCGCTCATTCCGGCATTCCGGCGAGACGATAGGCTTCCGCCAGTTTCGCAATGTCCTGACCTCTCCATGGAGAGCGCTTTCGTGTTTCGGACAGACGTTCAGTCGGAGAGAGAAGAGCGACTTGCTGCCAGAGCTTTTGCGCAGCTTCCATGTCGCCCAGCATCGCATGACAAGCCATGGCTATGCGCAGGCCCTGCACATGGGTCGGATGATGACGCAACATATTGGCTGCGAACTTGAGGCCTTCCTTATAGTTCCCGAGAAAGAAGTGGGCGAAAGCCAATCCTTCGTTCGCGAAAGCGATGCGGGGATCCAGCGGGCTTAGTCTCAGCGCGCGCTGATGGTATTCAATTGCTGTTCGTGGGTCGCCCAGGATGGTTTTGGTCCAACCACCCCACATCCATCCCGACATTCCATTTGGATCGAGGCGAATTGCCTCATCCAGGAGACTGTCGGCGAGTTCGACTTCATTGCTGTTGAAGGCCAGAACCAGTGCTGATCGCGCCAGCACCAGAGCGTCTTGGCCCTCCAGTCGCAAGGCGGCTTTGGCGTAGGTGATGGCGCGAGACTTGTCGGATTCCGGATCGGTACTCCACCCCCAGGCCTTGCGGGTGCTCAACGTCACGGCCAGCGCGGCGCTGGCCAGTGCAAATTGCGGATCCAGCGCAATAGCCTGTTCATAGAGATCAATGGCGCGATCCGTGGCGTCTCTTGTGAATTCGAAATGGGCCGCATCCCCGCGCAGATAGCAGTCGTACGCATCAAGATTGCTGGTGGGCTTTCGTTTGGCACGCTCCATTTCAGCCGCGCTGACGCTTGGGGCGATTGCGCCAGCCACCTGGGCGGCGACTTGATCCTGCAGATCAAAGACGTCCTCGAGTGCTCCGTCATATCTGTCAGCCCAGAGATGCGAGCCGGATACTGCATCGATCAACTGACCGGCGATCCGGACGCGACGACCGGATTTCCGGACGCTCCCCTCCAGAATGTATCGAACCCCTAAATCCCGAGCCACCTGCCGGATATCGACAGGTCTGCCCTTGAACGCGAAACTGGAGTTTCGGGCAATGACGAACAGCTGTTTGTTTCGGGAAAGGGCCGTGACAATTTCCTCGACCATCCCGTCCGCAAAGTACTCCTGCTCGGGATCGCCGCTCAGGTTCGCGAACGGCAGCACGGCGATGGAGGGTTTATCCGGGAGAGTGAGCGCGAGCGTTTTCGGTTCTATCGTGTCGTCGGGGACTGCGACGGCTTTGCTTCCTTGCGCTTCCTGCACCTGTCCGACGAAACGGAAGCCCTTCCGGGGGAATGTCTTGATGAGGCGCTGTTCCCCACCGGAATCGCCGATCGCGCTCCGGGCGACATTGAGGCGGGTCGTCAGCGCGGCGTCCGAGACGACGCGTCCTTTCCAGATGGCGTTGATGAGGTCGTCCTTGCTGACGACGCGTTCCCTGTGGCGGATCAGGTAATCGAGCAGGTCGAAGACCTGAGGCGTTGTCGGCACCACGTCAGATCCGCGCAGCAGCTCGCGCCGGTCAGTGTCGAACGCGTAGTGCTCGAAGAAATAGAGCACGGGACATTCCCCCGGTTGCCCCTTCAGGCCGCTAGAGCGATGTCTGACGCGAAAAGAATAGGCTGCCGGTACGGAAAATGTAAGCCGTCCGCGGAGCGCGCCGCTCCCGCCGTGTCAGCCATCCGTACTACGGAAATAGCGTCATTTCCGACCGGACCGCCCCGATCGATACTGCCCGCCGATATCCTTGCGCGTCGCAGCTAATTTGCCTCGACGTGTCAAACGCTTCGGCGCGATCGCCGTGTACTTTCCGCCAATCCGCGCTCCTACTGTGCATGGGGTTGTTTCAATCATTTGCGGCAGGGCGATCCGGCGCGCCGATTGACTCCGCTCGCCCCCTGATTCAAAACGCCCTGAGCCATTCAAAAGAAGAGGAAAAGCCATGGCAGAAGCGCTCATCATCGATGCATGCAGGACGCCGCGGGGCGTGGGCAAGGCGGGCAAGGGGGCGCTGTCGGGCATCCATCCGCAGCAGTTGGGAGCAACCGTGCTGCGCGCGCTCGCGATGCGCACCGGGATCAACACCGCCGATGTCGACGACATCGTCTGGGGCTGCAGCGCGCAGGTCGCAACGCAAAGCGGCGATCTCGGGCGCATGTCGGCGCTGGACGCCGGCTACGACGTGCGCGCCAGCGCCGTGACGCTCGACCGCTTCTGCGGCTCCGGCATCACCAGCGTCAACATGGCGGCCGCCTCCGTCATGGCCGGTGCGGAAGACCTCGTCATCGCCGGCGGCTGCGAGATGATGTCGATGGAGGGACGTCGCGGCGGTGGTCCGATGATGATGGACGGCGGCAATTTGCGCCTGCGCGCAAAACATCCGCAGTCGCATCAGGGCGTCTGTGCGGATGCGATCGCAACGATGGAAGGCATCACGCGAAGGGACGTCGATGCGCTCGGCCTGGAGAGCCAGAAGCGCGCGGCGCATGCGATGGCGAATGGCTATTTCAAGAAGAGCCTGGTGCCTGTCCATCGCGAGGACGGCAGCCTTGCGCTCGACCACGAAGAATATCCGCGGCCGCAGACCACGATGGAGGGGCTTTCCGCGTTGAAGCCCGCATTCCCCGCGATCGCCGACTATGCGCTCGACGACAAGGGCACGACCTATCGCGGCCTGATCCTGCAAAAATATCCCGATCTGAAGATCGACTTCATGCATCACGCCGGCAACTCGTCGGGTGTGGTCGACGGCGCTGCGGCGATCCTGCTGGCCTCGCCAACTTATGCGAAGGCGCATGGCCTGAAGCCGCGCGCCCGTGTCGCTGCGATGGCCAATATGGGGGACTCGCCGACGTTGATGCTGAATGCGCCGGTGCCCGCGACCCACAAGGTGCTGGCGAAGGCGGGCCTCACCATCGACGACATCGATCTGTTCGAGATCAACGAGGCCTTTGCGGTGGTTGCGGAAAAATACATCCGCGACCTCAAGCTCGACCGCGCCAAGGTCAACGTCAATGGCGGCTCGATCGCGCTCGGCCATCCGATCGGCGCCACCGGCTCGATCCTGATCGGCACGGTGCTGGACGAACTCGAACGGCGCGACCTGAAGCGGGGCCTCGTGACCATGTGCGCGGCCGGCGGCATGGCGCCGGCGATCATCATCGAGCGCGTCTAAGGCCTATTTTCAGTGCGTGAAACCGACCGGCCTCCCACAAAGAGGCCGGTCGTCGCTTGTCGAAAGCATGGAATCAGCTTTAGCAAAGGCGTGTTGCGGGCCTTTGAAACGCGGCAAAAAGCGCTGCTTTGGGCGCCACCCACTCCGGAAGTGGCTAAAAAGCAGGGTTTTTTGTCACAGAGGGGCAAAAAAGCCCGTAAAATCGCGACAAAACTGTGCAGAAGGCTCTAGGCCTTCAATGGTTGGTCTAATATGCAACCGGCAACGAATCAGAGGAGACACGATGCCAGCCCAAATGTCCAAATCGCAGCTCATCGAGAAGATTGCGACCGCCACCGAGCTTTCCAAGCGCGACGTCAAGAACGTCATGGAGACGCTCACCGATGTCGGCCACAAGGAGCTCAAGAAGAACGGCCTGTTCCTGGTGCCGGGCTTCGCCAAGTTCGTCGTCATCAAGAAGCCCGCGACCAAGGCGCGCAAGGGCACCAACCCGTTCACGGGTGAAGAGATGATGTTCAAGGCCAAGCCGGCCCGCAAGATCGTCCGTGCCCGGCCCGTCAAGGCCGCCAAGGACGCCGTGGCCTAAGGGCCAAAAGCAAAGGCCCCCTTCGCCAAGGAGGGGGCCTTTTGTTTTGGGGTGCCGCGAGGGTGAAGCGGAGGGATTAGCCCTTGCGGCGCTTAGGCCGGACCGGGATCGGTATCGGCTGAAGCCGCGGACGCGGCACGGGCAATGTGTCCCGAAGCCCGTCGAGGGCACGATCCAGTAATTGCCGCAGGCGGTTGCGAAATTTTCTCGCTCGTTCAGACATCGCGATCTACTCCGCCGCCTCGATCTGCGCCTCAGCTTGGGGCTTGGCCGGCTCGAGCACCGCCGCGACCGCCTCGTCGACACGTTCCAGCCAGATGAATTCGAGCTTGTCCCGCGCGCTCTGGGGGATGTCGTCGAAATCCCGCTTGTTGCGCGCCGGCAGCATCACCCGCGTCAGGCCGGCGGCGGCCGCAGCCACCACCTTCTCCTTGATGCCGCCCACGGGCAGCACCAGGCCGCGCAGCGAGATCTCGCCGGTCATGGCGGTATCGCTGCGCACCGTGCGGTTGGTCAAGAGCGACGTCAGCGCCGTGAACATCGCCACACCCGCGCTCGGTCCGTCCTTCGGGGTCGCACCCGCCGGCACGTGGACGTGGATGTCGCTCTTCTCGAACAGGGCAGGGTCGATTCCGAGCTGAGTGGCACGGCTCTTCACCAGCGTCAGCGCAGCCTGCACGCTCTCGCGCATGACCTCGCCGAGCTGGCCAGTCAAGATCATGCTGCCCCTGCCAGGCACACGCGTTGCCTCGATGAACAGGATGTCGCCGCCGACCGGCGTCCAGGCGAGGCCAGTGGCCACGCCGGGAACGCTGGTGCGCAGCGCAATCTCGCCTTCGAAGCGGGGCTGGCCGAGCACGGCCGCCAGGTCCTTCGGCGCGATCACCACCTTATCCGCCGTGCCCTCGGCGATCTGCACCGCCGCATGGCGGAGCACCTTGCCGATCTCGCGCTCGAGGTTGCGCACGCCGGCTTCCCGCGTGTAGCCCTTGACGACCAGACGCAGCGCCTCCGGCTCGATCTCAGCCTGCTCGGCCGTCAAGCCATTGGCCTCGAGCTGCCGCCGCACCAGATAGCGCTTGGCGATCTCCAGCTTCTCCTCCTCGGTGTAGCCGGCGAGGCTGATCAGCTCCATGCGGTCCAGCAGCGGGCCCGGGATCTGGTCCAGCATGTTGGCGGTCGCGATGAACACCACGCGCGACAAGTCGAAGGGCACGCCGAGATAATTGTCCCGGAACGTCCCGTTCTGCTCGGGGTCGAGCACCTCCAGCATGGCGGCCGACGGATCGCCCTGCACGCCACGGCCCATCTTGTCGATCTCGTCCAGCATCATCACGCAGTTGCGGCTACCCGCCTTCTTGATGCCCTGGATGATGTTGCCGGGCAGCGCGCCGATATAGGTGCGCCGATGGCCGCGGATCTCGGCCTCGTCATGCACGCCGCCCAGGCTGACGCGCACGAAGGGGCGATCCATCGCGCGCGCGATGGACTGGCCGAGCGAGGTCTTGCCGACGCCGGGCGGGCCGACGAAGCACAGGATCGGCGCCTTGCCCTGCGGGGCGAGCTTGCGCACGGCGAGATATTCGATGATCCGGCTCTTGATCTTCTCCAGGCCGAAGTGGTCGGCATCAAGGATGCGCCGCGCCTCCTTGATGTCGATCGGCTTCTCCTCGGGCAGCGCCCAGGGCAGTTCGATCAGCCAGTCGAGATAGGTGCGGACCATGCCGGCTTCGCCGGCCGCTTCAGGCATGCGCTCATAGCGCCGCAATTCCTTGCGCGCGTGGGCGTCCGCCTCGGGCGGCATCTTGGCTTTTGCAATGGCTTCCGTCAGCTCGGCGACCTCGGCCGCCTTGCCGTCGCCTTCGCCGAGCTGGCGTTGGATGGTCGCCATCTGCTCGCGCAAGATCGCCTCGCGCTGGCGCTCGTCGAACGCAGCCTTGGTCTTCTGCCCGATCTCGTTTGAGATGCGCAGCACCTCCAGCCGCTCGGCGAGCTGTTTTGAAACCTTCTCGACGCGCAAAGCGAGGTCGACCGTTTCCAGGATCTCCTGCTTCTCCTGCGGCTTGATGTCCATGTAGGAGGTCGCGAGGTCGGCCAGCGCGCCGGGCGCGGTCGTGTTCTGGAACATCGCCACCAGCTCGGGCGGAGCCTGTGGCAACAGCTCGATCGCCTCGATCGCCTGGCGCTGCAGGTTGAGGAAGCGCGCCTCGATCTCCGGCGAGGCCGTGGTCGGCTCCGGGATCTGCTGTATCCGCGCGGCCGGGAACGGCGTCCCCGGCAGGAAGTCGAGGATGCGCGCGCGCTGCACGCCTTGGCAGACGATGTGATGCGTGCCGTCGGGCGCGGTGATGTAGCGCACGATGTTGGCGATGGTCGCGACGCGATAGAGATCGTCCGGACCGGGATCGTCGACATCGGGGCTGCGCTGCAGGACGATGCCGATCGGCCGTTGCTCGCGCAGCGCCTGTTGGGCTGCCGCAATCGACTTCGGCCGCGCAATCGCGATCGGCCCGATCGCGCCGGGAAACAGCACCATGTCGCGGACGGCGACCATGATCAGCGCGTCCTCGGGGATCTTGGTTTCGGGGGGCTGGGTGGTGTTCATCTGTTCGTTGGTCATGATCGACCTCAGGCGGATTTGGCGAGGCGCAGCGCGACGCAGCCGTCCATCACGAAGCGGCTAATGGCATAGCGCCCGACGGGCAGGGCAATGCGGCGCTCGAAGCGCCCCTGCGGCAACTCGAGCCGGTGGATGCGGGCGTTGCGCAGCTCCGGCGGCAGCGTGCGATGGCCGCTGATGACGAGCACGCCGTCATGGATTGCCGTCTCGACATTGTTCGGATCGACTCCCGGGAGCGCGACGAGGATCAGGAGCTCCCGCTCGGTCTCGAGCACGTCGATCGGCGGCTCCCAGCAGGCGTCCTGACGGCCGAACTGCTGGCGCATCCGCTCGGCGCGGTGGAGTTGATCCAGCGCTTCGGACAGCATCCAGTTCAGGGGATTTTTCGTCGACATGGGGCAGGCTCTGGGGTGGGAAAGCCTGCATATGGTACGCCTTGCCGGAAAATCCAGCATTGGCTGGTTCCGGCCGGCATGGCTGACCTGCAGAGGCGGCCACTGGCGCGACGGCATCAGCGCAGCGCGGGTGAGGCGCGGCGCTGTCCGCTGCCATCAGGCCGTGCGCGGTCCTAGGCCGCCGCGCGATAGCCCTCTTCGGCCTCGAGATTGATGACGGACGTCGCGAGCTCGGTCAGGGCGTGGTCCGTGGCTTCCTCCTCGTCCAGCGTCTCCTGGAGCAGCCTTGCGGCTTCCTGCATGCCGAGCTCTTCGGCCCATGTGCGTAGCGTGCCGTAGCGGGATATCTCGTAGTGCTCGACGGACTGCGCGGCGGCGAGCAGGCCCGCATCCAGGGCAGGGGCGTTCTTGAACGCCTTCATGATCTCGGCGCCCTCATCGGTGATGCCCTTGATGGCTTCGCAGGGCTTGCCGCGGGCCGGCTTGTCCAGCATCTTGAACACTTGGTCGAGGCGCTTGACCTGTCCCTGCGTCTCGCGGAGATGCTTGTTGAAGGCGGCGGCAAGTTCCTTGGAATGCGCGGCCTTGGCCATCTTGGGCAGCGTCTTGATGATCTTGTTCTCGGCGAAATAGATGTCCTTCAGCGTCTCCAGGAACAGGTCCTTCAACATCTTCGGCGCCTGACGCGTACGGCGGGCTGCGGTCTTTTTGGTCGCTCGCTTCTTCGCTCGTTTAGCCATAAATCCTCCTCTTGGGGTGCGCAGGAAGGCACCCCTTCCTCAATCCTCACGCGATCAAGATTCTGCGCTGGCAAATGTTCCTCGCGGTCCCTGCAGCGAGCAGCTAAGGATGGCGGACGTGCCACTCCATCGGGAAGACGGCCTCTCGCATGCTCGATTTTGCCTTGTCGGCCTTCGTCACATTGCTGCTCGTGGTCGATCCAGTCGGCCTCGCGCCGGCCTTTTTGGCCGCGACCGGCGGCATGGGCGACAAGGACAAGCGAGCGGTTGCGCTGCGCGCGCCGCTGATCGCCTCCTCGATCCTGGTCGTGATCGCGCTGATCGGAAACTGGCTGTTGCGCCAGCTCGGGATCGGCATTCCCGCCTTCGAGATTGCCGGCGGACTGCTGCTGTTCGGCGTGTCCTACCAGATGATCTTTGGCGACCGGCCGCGCCGCGAGGCGCGCGAGGCCGACAAGGCGCTGTCGGAGCACGCCTCCGACGTCGCCGTGTTTCCGCTGGCCATTCCCATGATGGCCGGCCCCGGTGCGATCGCGACCACACTGTTGTTGTCGGGCAATGCGGCCGATGCCGCCCGGCTTGCCGTCATCATCGGGATCATCCTGCTGGTTTGCCTGCTCTGCGGCCTCTGTTTCGCTTCCGCGAACCTGATCGCGCGGACGCTGGGGCGGACCGGCAATGCCGTGCTCTCGCGCCTGCTCGGCATCCTGCTCGCGGCCTATTCGGTGCAGTTCGTCATCAACGGAATCGCGGCCGTCAGGGTCAGCCTGTCATGAAGCGTTCCATTCCGTAAGAAATTGATTTCACTTGATAATTGTTGGCGTCTCCGCGCCGGAATTCCTGCGCAGACGGAATACGCTTTCGCTTGCACTGCCTGAAGGCTTTGCGTACTTCGGGGGCACAACAGAACAAAAAAGCCCATCCTGAGGACGTCGATCTCGATGACACCAGACGAGCTTGTCCGCCAGCCCATCGCCGTCTCCGGCATGGCCGCAGCCTGATCGAGCGCCCCGGTGTTCGCGCGGATCAGGCACCTCGTCGATCGCAAGGGATCGAACAAGGCATCGAACCGCCTCCTGGTCCGCATCCGCGCGCTCCTGCGCAGCAACGAATTCTACCTGATCCCGCTCGCGCTCGTGATCGGCACCCTGGCAGGCGCCGTCGTGACGTTGATGGCCGAGATGGCGCAGATCGCCCATGTGCTGATCTTCGGCATTCCCGTCGATGTCCGCCTGTCGGCCAATGCCGTCGTCAACCCCTGGGCGGCGCTGGCGGCGCCCGCGCTAGGCGGGCTCGCGCTCGGCATCATGGAATGGTCACGGCGGCGCTTGAAGATCTCCAATGCGGTCGACCCGATCGAGGCCAATGCGCTGCGCGGCGGCAGCCTGTCGATGCGCGACAGCGTCGTGGTGTCGAGCCAGACGCTGATCTCCAACGGCTGCGGCGCCTCGGTCGGGCTGGAGGCCGGCTATACCCAGATCGGTTCGGGCATCGCCTCGCTGCTCGGCCGGTTCCTCAATCTGCGGCGCAATGATCTTCGTCTGATCGTGGGCTGCGGGGCGGCTGCGGCCATTGCGGCCGCGTTCGGCGCGCCGATCACCGGCGCGTTCTACGCCTGCGAGCTGATCGTCGGCGTCTATTCGGTCGGCAGCGCTGCGCCGATCCTGGCGGCTTCGCTCGCGGGCGCGCTGACGGCGCAGTATCTCGGCGGCGCGCCCTATTCGTTGGAGGTGCCGAGGGTCGAGGCCGTGGGGCTCGAGCAATATCTGGTGCTGGTCGGGCTTGCGCTGGTCACCAGCGGCGTCGGCATCGCCGTGATGCGCAGCTCGACGGTGTTCGAGCGGATGTTCGCCTGGCTGCCGGTCTGGATCAGGCCCGTGTTCGGCGGTCTGATCGTCGGCGCCTTCGCGATCCTCACGCCGCAGGTGCTCGCGGCCGGTCACGGCGCGATGGTGCTGGATCTGCACCACAACATGACGATCTCGTTGATTGCCATGATCATCGCCTTGAAGCTGACTGCGTGCCTGGTCTCGCTGGCCTCCGGCTTTCGCGGCGGCTTGTTTTTCGCCTCGCTGTTCGTCGGCAGCCTGATCGGAAAGTTCTTTGCAGCCGTGCTGCAACTGGTGGCCCCGAGCTTTGCGATCGACCCGCTGGTCGCCATGCTGACGGGCATGGCGACGCTCGGGGTCGCCATTGTCGGCGGTCCGCTGACGATGTCGTTTCTGGTGCTGGAGATGACCCGCAACGTCGATGTCACCGCCGTGGTGCTGGCGGGCTGCATCGTCACCTCGATCTGCGTCCGCTTCATGTTCGGCCATTCGTTCTCGACCTGGCGCCTGCATCTGCGCGGCGAGACGATCCGCAGCGCCAACGACGTCGGCTGGCTGCGCAATCTGACCGTGGAGCGGATGATGCGCGGCGACGTCGGCAAGGTGCCGTCGACCACGACGATCGCCGCCACGCGGCGCGAATTCGTGCTCGGTTCGCGGCCCGGCATCGTCGTCGTCAACAACGCCGACGAATATGTCGGCCTGGTCATGCTGCCGGACCTGTTCTCCAGCGATCTCGACACCATCGCGGACGAGATCCAGGTGGTCGAGCTCGCGCGCTACACCGACATCGTGCTGCTGCCCGAAATGAACGTGAAGAGCGCCATGGCCGTGTTCGACGAGGCGGAGGCGGAAATGCTGGCGGTGGTCGAATCCGCCGACAGCCGCAAGGTGGTCGGCTTCCTCAACGAGTCCTTCGCCCGCCGCCGTTATGTCGAGGAGATCGACAAGGCCACGCGCGGCGTGCTGGGTGCGCTGTCGTAGGAGCGGAGTTCTGGGAAGGGTCTGCCCAGCCGCTGTCGCCATTCGGCCCCATACTTTCCACGATGTGGTCTTGCTTCGGCCGAACTGACTTGGGGGAGTATCAGCCAAGCGCAAATGCGACGGGACGCCCTCATGCGGGCGACATTGGGCTGGGGCAAGGAGCGCCAATGGATTCCGCACCGAACCCGACGCCAATTGATCAGCGTCATGCCCTGTCCGCGCGTGCGGACGACGAACTGGTTCACGCCTACGAAAAGATCAAGAGCGCGGATGAACAACTCGCGCGTGCCAACGAAACGCTGTCGAGGCTGGAGCGCGAAGACGCGCGCCGCCGGCAGTCACGCGGCAGGCCGGCGCTGCGTGGCCTGATCGGCTTGCTGTTGGCAACTTGCATCAGCGCCGCCGCTTTTGTCTCGCAATCGTCCTATGGCGATACGGCCAGGCTGATGATTGCCGGCTGGGCACCGCTGCGCGCAGCGACATCGTCGCAGGCGCAAGCAGAACCGGTGCTTGCCGTGCAGCCAGGCCCGGCTGCTGCTGCTGACGTCGCCCAGGCGGAGCCAGCGCCGCAACAACCAGCACCTTCTGCTGAGGCTCCATCGGAGGCTGTCGCGCCGGCGGTGACATCGGCCTCTCCCGATGTGACGGAGTCGCTCCAGAAGATGGCGCGCGATCTTGCAAGGCTTGAACAGGGCATCGAGCAGCTCAAGGCGAACGAGGAGCAAATGAAGGCGTACCAGGAGCAAATGGCCCGCGACAATGCGAAGACCGCCGAGGAGTTGAAGGCGAGCCAGGAGCAAATCGCGCGCCTTGTTGCCATGACTCCTAACAAGACTTCTGAAACGACTCCCGACCAGGCTCCCCAGCAGAGCCCGCGACCCAAGACGTCAGCGTCGCCAGTGTCATCACCACGCCCTCTTGCTGCATCGGCGCACAAGCCGGCGTCGCCGCAAGCCGGAGCGCGGCGACCGGCCCCCGTACAGCTGCAGTCCGCTCGACAGTAGTCGCTATCGGCGGCGCTTGTGGTTTCGCGTGCACGGGGGCCCGTCGTCGGCCGTACGTTGATCTTCGCCAGGCGCGCAAATCGCAAAAGGTTCCCCGCACGGCGCAAATGTCGCAGGTGGTTGACGTTCATCAACCAGACAGGTGACATGCGCTATCAGGTTGCAGGTCCATGGAGATGAGAATGTCGATGAGATTGACCCCTCCGGCTGGTCGGATTGCCACCTTGGCCGCGTTCGCCGGCCTCATCCTCACCACCTCCGGCTTGCCCTCGGCCGCAGCTTCGGGCCTGTCGGCGCCGAAAGCCACGTCTGGGGCAACCGCGTCATCCGATGCCACCGACTTCAGCGCCGCCCGCCGCCGCTATTACCGGCCCGGTCCGAGCGCGGCTGGCCTTGCGATTATGGGTGCCGGGATGGGCATGATCGCCGGTGCGATCGCCGAGAGCCGCCGGCAGGAGTATTACGAGAACCGCTACTACTATGGCGGTCCCGGCTACTATGGCGGCGGCCCCGCTTACTATGGCGGCGGACCGTACTACGGCGGGCCGCGCTATTATCAGCCGTACTAGAGGCGCGTCGTCAGACAGATCCGTGCCCAGGACGCGGCGTAGCAACGCTTGAGGCGTTGCTGCTTGTCCGGGACACGGTAGGCGTTTCGCGTACACCGCTACGGCGGCGCCACCACCATCGCCACGATCCGCCGCACCAGCGGCAAAACCATGAGCAGTGTCGGGAACGCGACGAGCCACGACAGGCCCCATGCGACCGGCCAAGTCGACAGGAATTCCGGCGTGGCACCCAGGCTCTTCAGTGTCGAGATGACAGACACGACAGCCGTCATCAGCACGGACAGCACGAAGGGCATGACGACCGCCGCATAGCGCGCCGGCAGCTTGCGAAGGACAGGCATTGGACTTCTCGATGAAATGAACAGGTCGATCACGTGAACTGCGAAGACGCGCAACGGTCCCGACCATGTCGGTTGATGCGTTGCTTCACGTGAGACGCTTACGGCGCTGGAACAGCGGCGGGTGTTCCATAGCGGCGCGGTGCCGGCGGCGCAAGCCGAAACGAGCCACGATGGTTATTATCGTTCGAGAACGACATTTTGCGCAAAAGCGGCGCTCATACGAAGCAATTTTCGGCTAAATATTCAGCAGCCCTGTGCGCGCCTGCCGATAGACTTCGACCGGTCGATCCGATTGAATGACAGGAGACCGGGTTGAGCGATGCCGATGTGGAAAGTTTTACCAGCCCTGCTGTTGCTGGCTTCGCCCGCCCTAGCGCAGCCCGCGCCGAAAAGTGTTGCCGCGCGCACCGACCCCTGTGCGGCGATCGGGCGCACCGCTGACGGCAAGCTGGTCTACTCCATGAAGTGCGAGAACATTCCGGCGTCGCCTGTGCCCCCGCCGCCACCGCAGGCGGAAGTCAGGGAAGCCCCGCCGGCCGCCGAGCCGGAGCCTGAGGTGCGCCGCAGCGGCATTTTTGGCTGGTCCTACGACCGCAGGTGAGCTTGCCTCGCCACTTGCGCGGGGCCCGCTGGAGTGCTCTTTGCTTGAGTGTTCCCCTTGGAGGGCCAAGACCCTCCGACCCAGAGAGATGAGATGAGCAAACTCGTTATCCGCGCCGGCGATTTCACCTTCGATGCCCGCTTCGAAGAGCAGCTCGCGCCCAAGACCGTCGCCGCCTTCCGCAAGGCCATGCCGTTCGAGAGCCACATCATCCATGTGCGCTGGAGTGGCGAGGGCGTGTGGATGCCGCTCGGTGACCTCGATTTCGGCGTCGGCTACGAGAACCACACCAGCTATCCCGCGCCGGGCCAGATCATCCTCTATCCCGGCGGCATCAGCGAGACCGAGATTTTGATGGCTTATGGCGGCGTACACTTTGCGAGCAAGATGGGCCAGCTTGCCGGCAATCATTTCATCACGGTGACGTCGGGCCTGGAAAATCTGGCGACGCTCGGCAAGACCGTGCTGTGGAAAGGTGCCCAGCCGATCCGCTTCGAGGAAGTCTGACTTGTCGGAACCACGCTACCCGCGCGATCTCCGCGGCTACGGCCGCAACCCGCCGCATCCGCAATGGCCCGGTAACGCGCGCGTGGCGGTGCAGTTCGTCGTCAATTTCGAGGAGGGCGGCGAGAACAACATTTTGCACGGCGATCGCGCCTCGGAAGCATTTTTGTCCGACGTGCTCGGTGCGCAGCCCTGGCCCGGCCAGCGGCACGCCAATATCGAGTCGATGTTCGAATATGGCTCGCGCGCCGGTTTTTGGCGGCTGTGGCGGATGTTCACGGCGCGCCAATGGCCGACCACCGTGTTCGGTGTCGCCACCGCGCTGAAGCGCAATCCGGAGATCGTTGCCGCCATGAAGGAGGCGGGCTGGGATATCGCGAGCCACAGCCTGAAGTGGATCGAGCACAAGGACATGACGGAGGAGGAGGAGCGGTCGGAGATCGCCGAGTCGATCCGCGTGCACACCGAGGCGACCGGTTCGCGGCCGCTCGGCTGGTACACCGGGCGTTCCTCCATCAACACCAACCGCTTGCTGATGGAGGAGGGCGGCTTCCTCTATCTCTGCGACTCCTATGCCGACGATCTGCCCTATTGGGTCAAGGGTCCGCGCGGCAAGCAGCTCATGATCCCCTATACGTTGGACGCCAACGACATGCGCTTCATCAATCCGCAGGGGTTTGCGGAGGGCGAGCAGTTCTTCACCTACCTCAAGGACGCCTTCGACGTGCTCTATGCCGAAGGAGATACCGCGCCGAAGATGATGTCGGTGGGACTGCATTGCCGTCTGGTCGGCCGCCCCGGCCGCGCCGCGGGCCTCATTCGCTTCCTCGACTATATCGGCAAGCATGAGCGGGTCTGGGTGCCGACGCGGTTGCAGATCGCGCAGCACTGGCATGACAAGCTCACACATCTTGCCAATGATGCCTTCGAGATCTAGCCGAGGGGACGATGTCGCAGGTCTCGCTCTCCGATCTCAACGCCGCTGACAAGGCCGATTTCGTCGCGGCGCTCGCCAATGTCGTCGAGTATTCGCCGTGGATCGCGGAAGGGATCGCCGGGCAGCGGCCGTTCGCCGGGATCAACCAATTGCTCGACGCGATCAAGGCTGCGATCCAGAGTGCCGCGCCTGACGTGCAGTTGGCGCTAATCCGCGCGCATCCCGACCTCGCCAACAAGACTCAGCGCGCGGCCGGGCTCACGGCCGAGTCGAACGCGGAGCAGAACAGCGCCGGCCTCGACCGCCTGTCGGAGGCCGAATACGCCGCATTCGAGCGGGCGAACGATGCCTATCGCGCCAAATTCAGCTTCCCCTATATCGTCTGCGCGCGCCGTCACACCAAGGATTCCATCCTGCGTGATTTCGAGACGCGGCTTCAAAACATCGCCAAGACCGAGACGCGGCGCGCGATCGAAGAAATCTGTCGCATCGCCGCGCTGCGGCTCGATCAGCTCGTCGCCGCGGACGACAAGCTGAACGTGCACGGCCGGCTGTCGACCCACGTGCTCGACAACCACAACGGCAGGCCGGCGCCCGGCATCGCTGTCGAACTCGTCGAGCTCGCAGCGCTCGGTGAGAGCCGCGTCATCGCGCGCGCGGTGACCAATCATGACGGCCGCACCGACGCGCCGCTGATCGGTGGCCGTCCACTGCCGATCGGCCGCTACGAGCTGCGGTTCAGTGTCGGAAAGTATTTCGCCGCACGCGGCGTGCAGATGTCCGACCCGCCTTTCCTCGACGAGATCCCCTTACGCTTCGCGATCAGCGAGCCGGAGGGCCACTATCACGTGCCGCTCCTGGTCACGCCGTGGAGCTACTCGACCTATCGCGGCAGCTAGACGCCGAATTTATCTTGCAACGCGGGAAACAGCCGGTCCGGCTTGAACGGCACCGACGTGAAGCGGATACCGGTGGCATCGGCGATGGCGTTGCCGAGCGCGGCGGCGACCGGATTGTACGGGCTCTCGCTCATCGATTTCGCGCCCATCGGTCCAATCGTGTCCGAGGTCTCGGCGAAGAACACCTCGGTGCGCGGCACGTCGGCAAAGGACGGGAGGTGATAGTCGCGGAACTTGGCGTTGGTCACGCGGCCATCGGCGTCGATCACCATCTCCTCGTAGAGCGCGGCGCCCAGTGACTGCGCCACGCCGCCCTCGACCTGGCCGCGGCACTGCATCGGATTGGCGACGCGCCCGGCGTCGGCCGCCTGCACGCTCTTGAGGATCTTGATCTCGCCGGTGCCCTTGTTCACGGCGACGCGAAAGCCTTGCACGTTGAACGCCACCGAGCGCGGTGTGCCGCCGGAATTACCGCTGGCCGAGAGCTGTTTGCCCTGAGCGCGTGCGAGCTCCGCAAGCTCGGCAAAGGAGATGCGCTTCACGCCGGCGACGATGGAATGGCCGTCGAGCGTGCAAGTCGCGGGATCGCAAAGCCAGGCGGCTGCTGCAGCACGCTTCAGTTCACCCGCGAGACTCTCGGCCGCGGCCTGCGTCGCCTTGCCTGCGACAAAGATGCCGGCGCTGCCATAGGCACCGGTGTCGTGGCCGCCATGGGCGGTGTCGGATTGGCGCAGGCGGATGTTGTCGACGGTCGTTGCGAGCGCGGAGGCCGCGATCTGGCGGTGCACGGTGGTGGTGCCATTGCCGAACTCGGCGGTGCCGACGGTGAGCTCGAAACTGCCGTCGTCGCAAAGCGCGATCGTGGCGTCCGCGATGTGCCCGGCCGGCGGCACTGTGTCGATCATGGTCAGCGCAATGCCTTCGCCGATGAGCCAGTCCGAGGACAAGTCGGATGCCGGCGCATCTGCCCGCATTGCGCGCTCGACCAGGTCGAGGCACTGGTCGAGCCCGTAGGAGCCATACTCGACGTCGTGATAGTCCGACGGCGGCGGGGTCAGCATGGGGTCGCCGGGCTTGACGACATTGCGGCGACGGATGTCGAAGGGGCTGATGCCGAGTTGCTTTGCCAGTTCGTCGATCGCGGCTTCTACCGCGATGAGCGTTTGCGGCAGGCCGTAGCCGCGGAAGGCGCCTGATGGCACCGTGTTGGTGTAGACGGCGACCGCGTCGACCTTCTTGTTCGGGCAGTTGTAGACGCTGAGGCACTCCTGCGCGGCGTGGAACAGCACGGGGCCGGCGTGATTGCCATAGGCGCCGGTGTTGGCGAGCACGTCGAGCTGGAGCGCGGTGAGCCTGCCGTCCACATCGGCGCCGGCCTTGACGTGGACGCGCATCGGATGCCGCGTGGAGGTCGCGATGAATTGCTCCTCGCGGGTGAGCTCGAGCTTCACCGGCCGTCCGGTCCTCAATGCGGCGAGCGCCAAAATGTCCTCGACGAACATCTCCTGCTTGCCGCCAAAGCCGCCGCCGACGCGCTCGCAGAACACGCGGACCTTATCCCGGGGCAGGTCGAAGAGGTCGGCGAGTGTGCGGCGGGTGAGGAAAGGCACCTGTGTGGAGGAGCGGATGTTGAGCACGCCTGTAGCATCGAGCCAGGCAAGGCCGCCATGGGTCTCGAGTGCCGCATGCTGCACGCGCTGGGTGGTGAAGGTGCCCTCGTAGGTGACGGCTGATTTGGCGAGCGCCGCGGCGACATCGCCGAATTCGCCATGCTTTTCGGCGACGATGTTGCGCTTGGCATTGGCGACACGCTGCTCCTGTGTCCGATCGGGATGAATGATCGGCGCGCCGGGCGCGCGCGCCTGCTCGGGGTCGACGACCGCGGGCAGGATGTCGTAGTCAACCCTAAGACGGCGACAGGCTTCCTCAGCGGCGGCCTCCGTCTCCGCGACGACGGCGGCGACCTTTTGGCCGATAAAGCGAACGACGTCATCGAGGATGCGCGTGTCGTCCGGGTCCATCCAGTCCTGCTCATGCCGCGCGGTCGAGAACAGGCGGTTCGGTGCGTCCTCATGCGTCAGCACCGCATGAACGCCGGGAACGGTCAGCGCGGCCGCCTTGTCGATCGCAACGATCCGCGCATGCGGATGCGGCGAGCGCAGCAGCTTGATGTGCTGGAGGCCGTCGATGGCGACGTCGAATGTATAGCGCTGTTTGCCGCGGACGACGTCGGGCCCGGCAGGCGCAGGCAGGCTGCGACCGAAGGCCGTGCCGGGCTCGACGGTGTCCTCGACATTGGTCTTGCCGTCGAGCGCGTCCTCGATCGAGCGATAGCCGGTGCAGCGGCAGATGTTTCCCTTCAGCGATGCGCCGAGATCGGTGCGCTGCGCCTGGTTCAGCGAGGCGCAGGTCAGGATCATGCCGGCGGTGCAGAAGCCGCACTGGAACGCCTGGGCATCGAGGAAAGCCTGCTGCATCGGATGCGCGCCGCCCTCGGGCGCAAGGCCTTCGATCGTGGTGATTGCGCGACCCTCGGCTCGAAATGCGGGTATCAGGCAGCTATGGACGGGCTCACCGTCGAGCAGCACGGTGCAGGCGCCGCAATCGCCGGCATCGCAGCCTTTCTTCACGCCAAAATGGCCGAGCTCGCGCAGGAAGGTGCGCAGGCACTGGCCGGCGCGCGGCTGTTCGGAAAACGGCGTGCCGTTGATCTCAAAGCTCATGGCCGCGCCGTATCGCAGAGTTCGGCGCGGATTTCTTCGGCGAGCCGCAGCGTCATGTGCTTGCGCCAGAACGGTTTGCCGTGGACGTCGTCGTGATAGAGATCGTCGGTGATCTCCTGTGCGATCCTTTCGCGGAGCGCGCGCGCATCGGGTGGCTGTGGGAACGATAGCTGGATGGGGCGCACGGTCGACGCCGTCACTGTCAACGTGAACGTACCGTTGTCACCGAGGCTGCCGATCAGGAGCGCGGCCGACCGGCCAACCGGCGTCAGCGAGATCTGGCGAAACGCCGAACGGCGCTTGAGTGCGGTGAGGGGGATATTGATCTGCCGCAACAGATCGCCTGGCATCAAACGATTGCGCTGGTTGCCGGTGACGAATTCGACGATGGGAATCCTGTGCTCGCCGCCATTGGCCTTCCAGATGGTGCAGGTACCATCGAGCGCCGAGGTCAGCGAGATCATGGGTCCGGCGGGCAGCGACATGCAGAGATTGCCGCCAACGGTCGCGGTCTTCCAGATCTTGAACGAGGCGAGAAAGGCGCGGCAGCATTGGTTGATGAGCGGCGCCGCGAGCCAGTCGGGCGGGCAGGCGAGCGCGTCGAGCTGCGCGATGGTACAGGTGGCGGCGATCGACAGATGCGTGTCGCTGATGGTCAGCGCCGGCCATCTGAGGTCGGTGAGGTCAATCAATCGGGTCAGATGCACCTGCGGTTCCGAGAACAGCCAGGTCCCGCCCGCGAGCCAGGCGTCGCCTGCCGTCCAGGCGGGCAGTTGCGCCCGCGTCTGCGGATGGGCCACGGCCGTTACGGTATTCAAGTCCATGGCTGCCTGCGCCTCGATCCGGATGGATTGCTCCACAACAAGTCTTGCAAGACCGGCGCCAAGTCGCAACAAGAGTTGCTGGTTGCGCTGGCCCCTGCCTTGCAGGAATGGACCCAGCCGGCCGGCAGGAGAAGCTGAAACATGGACATGATGAAGCCGATCTGGATCAAGGATCCCCTCGCGATCCTCGCTGATGGCGCCGAGCGCGGGATCGTGGTCCGCGAGGGGCAGATCGTGGAAATGGTGCCGGCCGGCGGCAAGCCTGCCACGGCCGATGTCACCGTCTTCGAGGCGGGCGAGCATGTCGTGCTGCCCGGGCTGATCAACACCCACCATCACTTCTACCAGACCCTGACGCGCGCCTTGCCGGCGGCGATGGATCGCGAGCTGTTCCCATGGCTGCAGGCGCTCTATCCGGTCTGGGCCAGGATGACGCCGGAAGCACTCGAGCTCGGCGTGACTGTGGCGATGTCGGAACTCCTGCTGTCGGGCTGCACCACCACGACCGACCATCACTACGTGTTTCCCGCCGGCCTGGAAGATGCCGTCGACATTGAGGTCGGCGTAGCAAAGAGGCTCGGTGTGCGCGTGCTGCTGACGCGCGGCTCGATGAACCTGTCGCAGCGCGATGGCGGCCTGCCGCCTGGCAGCGTGGTGCAGGACGAAGATACGATCCTTGCCGACAGCGCGCGCGTGGTCGCAAAACATCACCAGCGCGGCGCGGACGCCATGGTGCAGATCGCGCTCGCGCCATGCTCGCCGTTCTCGGTGACGACCTCGCTGATGCGCGCGACTGCCGATCTCGCCGACAAGCTCGACGTTCGCCTGCACACCCACCTGGCGGAAACCGAGGATGAGAATCACTTCTGCCAGCAGATGTATGGCTGCCGTCCGCTCGACTATCTCGAACAATGCGGCTGGCTCAATGCGCGGACCTGGCTCGCGCACGGCATCTTCTTCAACGCTGACGAGATGAAGCGGTTGGCCAAGGCCAGAACGACGATCAGCCATTGCGCGTGCAGCAACCAGATCCTCGCGTCCGGCTGCTGTCCGGTCTGCGAGATGGAGGAGGCAGGCGTCGGGATCGGCCTCGGCGTCGACGGCTCCGCGTCGAATGATGGGTCCAATTTGATGCAGGAGGTGCGCGCGGCGTTCCTGCTGCAACGTGCCCGCTATGGCGTGACCAAGGTCAGCCACAAGGATGCGCTGCGCTGGGCGACCAAGGGTTCGGCAGCCTGCGTCGGCCGTCCCGAGCTAGGCGAGATCGCCGTCGGCAAGGCCGCCGATATCGCGCTGTTCAAGCTCGATGAACTCCGCTTCTCCGGCCACGGCGATCCGATGGCTGCCCTCGTGCTGTGCGGCGCGCATCGCGCCGATCGCGTCATGGTCGCAGGCAAATGGGTGGTGATCGACGGCGCGATCCCGGGACTTGACGTTCCCGATCTGAGCCGCCGCCACAGCGCGGCCGCGCGGAAAATGCAGGCCGGATAAAAGAAGAGGGGGAAGCCACGAGTGCCGGGTTCTCGTGGCCACCCCCTCCGAACCTCCTCCGGGAGGAGCAGGTGATTTACTGAAGCAAGAAGCGTGCTACTTGCCCGGAAGCTTGTCGTCGATACCCTTGACGTAGAAGTTCATGCCGAGGATCTGGCCGGCGTCGAGATTTGCGCCGCCCTTGCATTCGACTTCCTTGCCGTCCTGCCCGACGATCGGGCACTTGAACGGATGCAGCTTGCCGGAGGTGATCGCGGCCTGCGTCTCCTCGGCGGCCTTCTTCACGTCGTCAGGCATGTTGGTGTAGGGCGCCATCGCGAACATGTGGCTGTCGAGCCCGCCCCAGCTATCCTCGGACTTCCAGGTGCCGGCGAGCTCGGCCTTGACGCGCTCGATGTAGTAGGGGCCCCAGGTGTCCAGGATCGAGGTGAGCTGCGCCTTCGGGCCGAACTTGATCATCTCGGAGTCCTGGCCGAAGGCGAGCTTGCCGCGCTCGCTCGCGATCTGCATCGCTGCCGGTGAATCCGTGTGCTGCATGATGATGTCGGCGCCCTGATCGAGCAGCGCCTTGGCGGCGTCGGCCTCCTTGCCGGGGTCGAACCAGGTGTTCACCCAGATGATCTTGACCTTGATGTTCGGGTTCACCGCTTGCGCGCCGAGCATGGTCGCGTTGATGCCGGAGACGACCTCGGGGATCGGGAACGAGCCGATATAGCCGAGCACGCCGCTCTTCGACATCTTGGCCGCGATCTGGCCCTGGATGTAGCGGCCCTGGTACCACTTTGCCGAATAGGTCGACATGTTCGGCGCGCGTTTGTAGCCCGTGGCGTGCTCGAAATGCACGTTGGGATATTTCTTGGCGACCTTCAGCGTCGGATCCATGTAGCCGAAGGACGTCGTGAAGATCAGCTTGTTGCCGGCGCGAACGAGCTGCTCGATCGCACGTTCGGAATCGGGACCCTCAGGAACGTTCTCGAGATAGGTGGTCTCGATCTGGTCGCCGAGCTCCTTCACCAGCGCCAGGCGGCCCTGCTCGTGCTGGTAGGTCCAGCCGAGGTCGCCGATCGGGCCGAGATAGATGAAACCGACTTTCAGCTTGTCGGCGGCGGAGGCCGCACTGATGCTCCCGGCGAGCAGGAGCCCTGCAACAGCCGCAAGAATTGTTTTCCTCATCGTCAATCTCCAAACAGTCGGGGAAAGCCACACTCCGCAAATGCCCGCGCCCCATCGCGCGCATTGCGAAAAATCGATCAGCGGTCGGGCACGAACACCGTACCCAGCGCAGCCGGCGCGGTCGAGCCGCCGGTGCGCGCACGGGACAGAAGAACCAGGACGATGACGGTTGCAAGATAAGGCAACGCTGACATGAATTGCGAGGGAACGCCGATGCCCCAGCCCTGTGCGTGAAGCTGGAGGATGGTCACCGCGCCGAACAGATAGGCGCCGACGACGAGACGGCCCGGCCGCCAGGACGAGAACACCACCAGTGCCAGCGCGATCCAGCCCCGGCCTGCGGTCATGCCGGGAATGAAGAATGGCGTATAGGCGAGCGGCAGATAGGCGCCGGCAAGGCCGGCGCAGGCACCGCCGAACATCACCGCAAACGTCCGGATGCGCAGCACAGGATAGCCGAGCGCGTGCGCGGAGACGTGGTTGTCGCCGCAGGCGCGCAGAATCAGCCCGGGGCGGGTCCGGTACAGGAACCACCAGACGCCAATGATGAGGGCAAGCGAGACATAGACCAAACCGTCTTCGCCGAACACGACGCGGCCGACCAGCGGAATATTGGTGAGCACGGGAAGGTCGAGATGGGCCGCCGGCGCGATGCGCTCGCCGACAAAGCCTGCGCCGATCAGGCCGGACAGTCCGACGCCGAGAATGGTCAGCGCCAGTCCGGTCGCGACCTGGTTGACGGCGAGCCCGAGTGTCATCAGCGCGAAGATCAGCGACATAAGGATGCCCGCGACAATGCCGCAGAGCGCGCCGATGATGGTCGAGCCAGTGAGCCAGGCGCCGGCAAAGCCGCAGGCCGCGCCCATGATCATCATGCCTTCGACGCCGAGATTGAGAACGCCGGAGCGCTCGGTCACGAGCTCACCGGTCGCCGCAATCAACAGCGGCGTGGAGGCTGCAAGTACCGAGAGGATGATGGCTTCAACCAGTAACACGGGCCACCTGACGGTTCGGAAACACCAGCCGGAAACGATAGAGGATGAGGGAATCGCAGGCGAGCACGTAGAACAGCAAAATGCCTTGGAAGACCTTTGTCACGTCCAACGGAATTTTCATTGCGATCTGGGCCTGCTCGCCGCCGATGAAGGTCAAGGCGAGGAAAAGGCCAGCAATTAATATTCCAATCGGGTTCAGCCGGCCGAGGAAGGCGACGATGATCGCGGTAAAGCCGTAGCCAGGCGAGATGCCGGGCTGCAGGTGACCGACGGGACCGGCGACCTCGATGATTCCGGCGAGCCCGGCCAGGGCGCCTGAGATTGCGAAGGTCAGGACGACCAATTGGTTGGCATTGAAGCCGCCGAACCGCGCGGCGCGGGGCGCTGCTCCCACCACACGGATCTCAAAACCCTTGATGGTCCGGCCGAGCAGGACGGCTGCGGCCGCAACCACCAGCAGCGCGATGATGGTGCCGAGATGCAGCCGGCCGCCTTCGATCAGGACGGGGACGGTCGCGACGGGATCGAACTCCGCAGTCGTCGGGAAATTAAACCCTTGCGGATCGCGCCAGGGGCCGCGGACGAGGTAGTCGAGGAAGAGGTCGGCGACATAGACGAGCATCAGGCTGGTGAGGATCTCGCTGGCGCCGAACTTCACCTTGCAGATCGCCGGGATGAGCGCATAGAGCGCGCCGGCGGCGGCGGCCAGCACAAGCATCGCAGGCAGCACCCAGGCGCCGGCGTCCGTCCCTTGCGTCTTCACCGCGATCCAGCTTCCGGCAACGGCGCCGATCAGGAACTGGCCTTCGGCGCCGATATTCCAGGCGTTGGCGAGATAGCAGAGCGACAGGCCGATGGCGATCATCACCAGCGGCGTCGCCTTCACCGCGATCTCCTGGAGCGAATAGCCGTCGGTCAGCGGCGCGATGAAATAGGCATGCAGCGCGAGCAGCGGATTCTTGCCGAGGACGGCGAACAGGATCGACATGGTTACGATGGTGAGGCCGATCGCGATCAGCGGCGAGACCAGCGCGATGGTGTTGGACCGCTCGGCGCGCTTCTCAAGCACGAGCTGCATGCGCGGCCTCCTTCTGGTCCAGCGAGCTTCCGCCCATCAACAGGCCGAGCTTTTCGCGCGTAGCCTCACCTGTAGCGAGCGGTTGCGACAGCCGGCCGTGGAACATGACCGCGATGCGGTCGGCGATTTCGGCAAGCTCGTCGAGATCCTGGCTCGTCACCAGCACGGCCGCGCCGCTGGCTGCGAGATCGAGCAGCGCCTGCCGGATGACGGCGGCAGCGCCTGCGTCCACGCCCCAGGTCGGCTGGCTCACCACCAGCACGGCCGGATTGCGCAGGATCTCGCGGCCGACGATGAACTTTTGCAGATTGCCGCCGGACAGGCTCGCGGCTTCCGGATCGCGCTTGGCCTTGCGGACGTCGAACACCTCGGTGGCCTTGTCCACGGTCTTGAGCGTTGCCGCGGTGTCGATAAAGCCGTGCCTGACCATGCCGCTCGCGGCGTGGCCGGTCAGCAGCGCATTTTCCGAGAGCCTCATGCGCGGTGCAGTGCCGTGGCCGAGCCGCTCCTCCGGGACGAAGGCGGCGCCGAGCTTGCGCCGCTGCGTGATCGACATGTGGCCGGCCGCGATGCCTTCGATCACGACCGTGCCCGGGTCCTTCGCCAGCCGCTCACCCGAGAGCGCGGCGAATAGTTCGTCCTGGCCATTGCCGGCGACACCGGCGATGCCGAGGATTTCGCCGCCCCTCAATTCGAGCGAGATGTGCTCCAGTCGCACGCCGTGCGCTTCACCGGGTGGAAGCGAGAGGTCGTTGACGACGAGACGAGGGACCGTGGTCTGCCGGCCTGCGGCGGCCCGGACCTCTTTGATCTCGCCGCCGACCATCATGCGCGCCAGCGAAGCCGCCGTTTCCTGCCGGGGATTGCAGGTCGCGACCTTCTTGCCGCCGCGCAAAATCGTGGCGGTGTCGCACAGCCGCTTCACCTCTTCGAGCTTGTGGCTGATGTAGAGGATGGCGCGGCCCTCGGCCTTGAGCCGCTCGAGCACGATGAAAAGCTGGTCGGCTTCCTGCGGCGTCAGCACCGCGGTCGGCTCGTCCAGGATCAGGAATTTGGGATCCTGCATCAATGCGCGGACGATCTCGATGCGCTGGCGCTCGCCGACCGACAATTGCCAGACCTCGCGCCGGGGATCGAGCGGCAGCCCGTAGGTCTTCGATACCTGCTCCAGCCGCGCCGACATGTCCTTGAAGGATTCCTTGCCGTCGAGGCCAAGCGCGACATTCTCGGCGACGGTGAGATTGTCGAACAGCGAGAAGTGCTGGAACACCATGCCGATGCCGCGGGTCCTCGCTTCCGAGGGGCCAGACAGGACGATCCGCTCGCCCTGCCAGCGGATCTCGCCGGCGCTCGGCTGGATCAGGCCGTAGATCGCCTTGACCAGTGTCGACTTGCCGGCGCCGTTCTCGCCGAGCAGCGCGTGGATCTCCTTCGGCCAGATGTCGATGTCGATCGAGTTGTTGGCGAGAAAGTCGCCATAGCGCTTGGTCAGACCGATCGCCTGGAGCAGGGGCGTCTCGCCGGAATGCAGGCCGTTGGGCGTCGAATTCAACATCCGCAGTCACGCGTGCAGGGGTGAAGTGAGAAGTGCCTCAATAGTGAGCTAATTTAGATCGCGACGTAAGTAGTGAAAAAGCGTCATCCCTTGCTCATAGCTGCGGCAAGTCGGCTGGATTCGCTTGCTGCCACGATCTCGATGCCACGGCTCCAGCAACGTCGGTATTTCTACGAGCATCAGCATAACGCAGCACGGCGTCGCCTGTTGCAAATTTGTGACGGTTCAAACCAAATCGGAACCTGCTGTGCAGTCGTGGCGTCGAGTTGAGCATCAGACGTCACGTCGTTGTATGCTTTTCAGTGGTGCAGCGACGAGGCCGCGTCGGCGCCGAATTCGGTCTACCGACACAGCGAAAAATCCGAACATAAACAAACGGGAAAGTGTTGCTACGACGCGTTCGCGCTCGTGCGGCGGACGCGCGCGACGTGCGATGGCCTTCACGATCTCGCGCAGCGCGTTGCCGAAACATGCATCAGGTCATGGAAAAAGTTGAGGCTTCTCACCTCAGGCGAACGGCGCAAGTGTCGCACCCACCGGGGCTTGATTTTTTCAGCTTCAACTTTGGGGGTGTTATGTCGGTTCGTTTCAAGGCAATGGCAGCAGCGGCGCTGTCGATTGCCACGCTGGCCATCGGTGGCCAGGCTGAGGCCGCAGATCTTCCGGTCAAGGCGGCCAAGAAAGCGCCCGACCTCCCGTTCTTCCTGGTCATCGACAACCGCGTGTCGTTCTCCTGGATGCCGAAGGGCACCGACCCCGGTATGTGGAGTGTCCGTCCCGACGGCAGCATCAACGGCACCACCGCCAAGCAGGTCTATTCGTTCACGCATTTCGATCTCTGGGCCTACGGCACCAACTTCTTCACGATCTCGATGTTCAAGTCGGGTCACAACGACCCCGCCAGCCCGTGCGTCGCGCCGGGCGTGACCATCACCGGCGGCGCCGCGGATTGCGCCGGCGCGACAGAAATCTACGGCCTGTTCCGCTCGACCTTCGGCTGGAACGAGCTCTTCAATACCAAGACCTTCACCATGGGGCCGCTGCACAACATCTCGTTCGAAGTCGGCATGGACGCCAACACCGAGAACAACTTCCTGGCGCCCGCCAAGCGTGACGTCGTTGCCGGTCTGCAGTTCGCCTTCGACCTTCCCTACAAGGGCTATTTCAACGTCGCGCCCTTGATGTACTGGGAGTTCTCCAACCACAACGCGTTCACGCAGTGCGGCCTGTTCGGCCCCGGCATTCCCGGCACGACCTGCAACTCCGACGGTAATGTCAGCTACCGGCCGACCTGGGCGGTCGAAATCAATTACTATATGGACCTCGGCTTCCTGCCCGAGAATTTCCAGTTCTTCTCGATCAGCGGCCGCGCCGGCTGGTACGGGCCGAAGGGCGACTCCAACGGCCTTCCAGCACTGTCGGGCCCGGGCCGGTTCTCGACCGCGTCCAAGACCGAGCTCAACAGCGAGCCGATCCGCCTGACCTTCGACGCGTCGAAGGCCGCCTGGGGTGCAAAATACTCGCACTTCGTCGATCTCTGGGTCGCCTATCGCTATTGGCAGAACAAGTTCGGTCTCGACCACAACGCCATGCCCGGCGTCTGCACGGTCGCCGCGACCGGCCAGAGTACCAACAGCTGCACCGAGTCGACGGTCTATGGCGGTGTGACTGTGAAGTTCTGATCGCTGACGATTGAGGGATAGCGCCGTGCATGACGTTTGTACGGCGCTATTCCCATTTGCTCGATATCGTAGGGTGGGTTAGCGCAGCGTAACCCACCTCTTTTCTTTCCGCGGAGACAGAAGTGGTGGGTTACGCCGAGCGGACTGCGCTTCGCGCAGCCGCGGGGCTAACCCACCCTACGATCCCAATGGCGCGGCTACTTCGTCCAAACGCCGTCGTGCAGCGCTTCGGCCTCGTCTTCCAGCAGGGGACCGACGACCTCCGTCGGACGCTGGCCGCTGGCGAAGACGTCGCGGCAGGGCAGATCGAGCGTGGGATTTTCCGGGTGATTGCCGGTGACGCCGCGCAGGCGGTGCTCGCTGAGGCCGTAGACCACGCGGCCGATGCCGGCCCAGTAGATGGCGCCGGCACACATCGCGCAGGGCTCGGCTGAGGAATAGAGCGTCGATCCCGCGAGCACCTCAGTGCTCAGCGTCCGGCAAGCTTGCGTCGCGGCGAGGCGCTCGGCATGCGCGGTGCCGTCATGGTCCGGCATGTAGCCGTTCTCGCTCTCGATCAGCACGCGGCCTTCGGCATCGACGACAATGCAACCGAAGGGATGGTTGCCATGGGTCAGTGAGCGGCGCGCGACCGCAAAGGACAGGCGCAAGAAATGCTCGTCGCGGTCGTGTGCGTCCGCCATTGCTGCTCCTGGAGCATGATCCGGAAAAAGTGCGCAGCGGTTTTCCGGAAAGATCATGCTCAAACTATTGTTCAGTGTCCCGCCATGTGCCGGCCGACCACGGTGAGGTCGGCTTCGCTGGTGCGAGCCTCGTAGACGAACTCGCCATGGAACATGACCACGAGCCGGTCGGAGAGTTCAAGCAGTTCGTCGAGGTCCTCGCTGACGAGCAGCACCGCCGCGCCGCGGTTCCGCGCTGCCATGATCTCGGCATGGATCTGCGCCACCGCCGCGAAGTCGAGGCCGAAGCAGGGGTTGGCCGCGATCAGCACCTCGACGTCGCCGCCGAGTTCGCGCGCCAGCACTGCGCGCTGCACATTGCCGCCCGACAGCGCCGAGATCGGGGTATCGGGCGTCCGCGTCTTGATCTTGTACTGGCCGATCTTCTTCTTGGCGTCGTCGCGGAAGGCGCCACGATTGAGCCACCAGCCGCCGCTGGCAAAGGGGGCACGGTCGAACTCGCGGAAGGCGATGTTGTCGGCGACGCTCATGCCGCCGACGCAGGCATTCTTGAGCGGTTCTTCCGGCAGCAGCGACATCCTGTGCCGGCGCATCTCCTCGCGGGTCGCGTGATAGCTATCGCCTGCGACACGAATTTCGCCGCTCTCGGCCTCGCGCTGGCCAGCGAGCACTTCGACGAGCTGGCGCTGGCCGTTGCCGGAGACGCCGGCAATGCCGACGATCTCCCCGGCACGCACGGTGATTGAGACGTCGTGCACGGCAATGGCCCCGGCATCGTCGAGCGCACGGACCTTTTCCAGCTCGAGACGCGCCTTACCGGCCTCGCCGGTGCGAGGCGGCTGCACCGTCAGCTCCTCGGCGCCGATCATGGTGCGCGCCATCGCATCCGGCGTGAGCTCGGCGACCTTACCTTTGCCGGCGAGCTTGCCGCGGCGGAGGATCGTCACCTCATCGGCAAAGGCCATGACCTCGCGGAACTTGTGCGTGATCATGAGAATAGTCAGCTCGCCCTTCACGACCATGTCACGGAGCATGCCGAGAACCTCATCGGCCTCCGCGGGCGTCAGCACCGATGTCGGCTCGTCCAGAATGAGGAAGCGGCGTTTGAGATAGAGCTGCTTGAGCATCTCGCATTTCTGCCGTTCGCCGGCGGAGATGTCGGAGACTTTGGCATTGAGCGGCACCTTGAAGGGCATTTTGGCGAGGAAGGCTTCGAGCTCCTTCTTCTCCTTGCCCCAATCCACCACGGCGGGAACGTCGTCGCGCGCGAGCACCAGGTTTTCGGCGACCGTCATTGCCGGGACCAGCGTAAAATGCTGGTAGACCATGCCGAGGCCGAGCGCATGCGCGTCCTTGGGATTGTTGATCGCCTGCTGGCGGCCGCCGACCAGCACGTCGCCCTCGGTCGGATGGTAGTAGCCCATGATGCATTTGACGAGCGTCGACTTGCCGGCGCCGTTTTCGCCGAGCAGGGCGTGGAAGGAGCCTGGGCGGACCTTCAGCTCGACATTGTCCAGCGCCAGAAAATCGCCGAACCGCATGGTCATGGCGATCGCGTCGACGCCGAAGGCGCCGCTCGGCGGCGGTGTTTCGCCTATGATCACGAAATCGCTCCTATGAAGGCGTCCGACGTCGAGACCGCGCCGAACACGCCGCCCTGCATCTTGATCATCTTCAGCGCGTGGTCGTGGTTGCTCTTGTCGGTCGCGCCGCAGCAGTCGTGCAGCAGCACGCATTCGAAGCCGCGGTCATTGGCCTCGCGCATGGTGGTATGGACGCAGACATCGGTGGTGATGCCGGTCAGCACGATGTTCTCGATGCCGCGTACCCGTAGCAGCAGCTCCAGGTCGGTGGCGCAGAACGAGCCCTTGCCGGGCTTGTCGATGATCGGCTCGCCCGGCAGCGGCGCCAGTTCGGGGATGATGTCCCAGCCGGGCTCGCCGCGCACCAGGATGCGGCCGCACGGACCGGGATCGCCGATTCCGGCGCCGATCTGTCGCGAGCGCCAGCGCTTGTTGGCGGGAAGGTCGGAGAGATCGGGACGGTGGCCTTCGCGGGTATGGATGATGTGAAAACCTTGGCTCCGCATCGCGTCGAGCAGTTTCTTGATCGGCTCGATCGGCGCGCGCGTCAACGAGAGGTCATAGCCCATCTTGTCGACATAGCCGCCGACGCCGCAGAAATCGGTCTGCATGTCGATGATAATGAGCGCGGTGTTCTCCGGGCGGAGATCGCCGTTGTAGGGCCAGGCGTAGGGCTCGGACTTGATATGGCGCTCGGGCATGATGTGCTCTCTAGCGGGTGATCGACAATTCGGCCGGTGCGCCGGTCAGCGTGCGCTTCGGCGAGCAGGTGATGATCATGATCGCCAGCGTCAAAATGTAGGGCGCGGCGTTGAAGAGGTGATAGCCGGAGGTGACGCCGACCGATTGCAGCGCGGGACCGAGCGCGGCCGCGCCGCCGAAGGCGAGCGAGGCCCACAGGCAGAGCATCGGATCCCAGCGCGCGAAAATGACGAGCGCAACGGCGGTGATGCCCTGCCCGGAGGACAAGCCCTCGTTCCAGCTTCCGGGATAGAACAGCGACAGGAACGAGCCGCCGATGCCGGCAAGGAAGCCGCCGACCATGGTGGCGCGGAGCCGGATCAGCAGCACGGAATGCCCCATCGCGCGTGCGGCATCCGAGCTTTCACCGGCGGTGCGGATCAGGAGGCCCCAGCGCGTCGTCCGGAACGCCCAGTACAGGATCGGCGCCAGCACGACGCCGATCAGGAAGAGAACGTTGATGCGCAGCGCCGCCTGTACCTGCGGAATGTCGCTCCACCAGCCGAAATCGATCGCGGGCAGGCGCGGTGCGGTCGGTTCGATCAAGGGTTTTCCGAGGTAGAAGGCAAGGCCGGTTCCGAACAGCATCAGTGCGATGCCGACCGCGACGTCGTTGACGCGCGGCAGCGAGCAGATGCCGGCATGCAGCGCGCCGAGCAGCGCACCGGTAATGCCGGCTGCGAGCACGCCGAGCCAGGGTGAGCCGCTGACATAAGAGATGCCGTACGCGCTCATGGCACCCATCACCAGCGTGCCTTCGAGGCCGAGATTGATACGGCCCGAACGCTCGGTGATGCATTCGCCGAGGCTGACGAACAGGAAGGGGGTGGAGACGCGGATGGCGCCGCCGAGCACGGCGAGTGGAACGGTCCAGAGTCCGATCGATCCGTCTGCCATCTCAGGACTTGCCTTTCAGGAATCCGATGCGGCCGTAGAGCGCATCGCTTGCCAGCACGAAGACGAAGATGATGCCCTGCAACACCAGCACGGACGCATCGGGAAGCCCCAGCCGGCGCTGCAACAGGCCGCCGCTGGCGCTGATGCCGCCGAGCAGGATCGCGACCGGAATGACCGCGAGCGGATTTTGCCGCGCGAGGAAGGCGACCAGAATGCCGGTGAAGCCGTAGCCAGCGGCAAGGTTGGCGTTTGTGCGGCCCTGGACGGCGGCGACCTCGACCATGCCGGCAAGGCCCGCGGCGCCGCCGGCGAGGAAGCAGATGGTGAGGATGAGCTTGCTGACACCGAGTCCGACGATCTTCGCGGCGCGGATGTTGCCGCCGGCAACGCGCGCGGCGAAGCCGAACACGGTGTGATAGATCAGGATATAGGCGGTGATCGCGGCGATCAGGCCGAACACGAGGCCCCAATGCACGTCGGTGCCGGGAATCGTGCCGATCATGTTCACCGCACCGATCTCTCGCGTCGACGGCTTGTTGAGGCTCGCGGGGTCCCGCATCAGCCCTTCGACGAGATGGTTGAGGATGGCGAGCGCGATATAGACGAGCAGCAGGCTCGAGATCGTCTCGTTGACGCCGCGGTATTGGCGCAAGCCGCCCGCGAGCATGATCCAGAGGCCACCACCGATAACGCCGGCGCAGACCATCGCGATCTGGATCACGAGGGGCGGCATGCCTTGCAGCGCCAGCGCGGCGCTCGTCGCCGACAGCGCGCCGATCAGCAGTGCACCTTCGCCGCCGATGATGACCATGCCGAGCTGCGCGGGCAGGGCCGTGCACAGCGCAGTGAGAATGAGAGGCGCGGCGCGGCTCAGCGTGTTCTGCCAGGAGAACCAGGTGCCGAACGCGCCGTAGTACATGTAGAAATAGAGATCGAGCGGGCTCTTGCCGAACAGCGCGACGAAGATGCCGAAGACAGCGAGCGCAGCGACGAGTGCCGCGCCCGGGATCAGGACATATTCGATGGTCGCGCCGTGGCGCTGGAGGAAGCCGGCATCGGCGGCCGGAGCGACGGCTCCGACCGCTTCGACGGGATCCGCCGCTTCCGTTGTCACGAAGTCGCTCCGAGCACGCCTTCGACGAGGTAGTCCATCTTCTCCAGCTCGGGATCCTTCTGGCCACGATCGGTGCCTGCGGCGATCACCGTCTTGCCCTTGTTGTCGACCAGGCCGCCCTTGAAGATGGCGAAGCCGTCCGCAGACAGGAATTTTGCCTTGGCGTCATCGGCGGCCTTGCGCGCTTCGGCCGAAACCGCTTCGCCATAGGGCGAGGTCTTGACGATCTCTTCCTTCAGGCCGCCGCGGTAGAAGTTCGGAATGCCTTCGCCGGCGGCGATCATCTTGACGAATTTCGGATACAGCGCTTCCCAGTTCCACTCGGCGCCGGTGAGATACGCCTTCGGCGCCAGCGCCGACTGGTTGGTGTGATAGCCGCACACCATGGCACCGCGCCGCGCGGCGTTCTCAACCATGGTCTTCGGACCGTCAACATGACAGGTCAGCACGTCGACGCCCTGGTCGATCAGGCTGTTGGTGGCCTCAGCTTCCTTGACCGGCATCGACCAGTCGCCGGTGAAGATCACCTGCGTGGTAACCTTCGGATTGACGGACTTGGCGCCCAGCGTGAAGGCGTTGATGTTGCGCAGCACCTGCGGGATCGGCTTTGCCGCGACGAAGCCGAGCTTGCTGCTCTTCGAAGTCAGGCCGGCGACGATGCCCGAGATGTATTGGGCTTCGTCGATGTAACCGAAATAGCTGCCGGCGTTCTTCGGATCCTTGTCGCTCCAGAGGCCGCCGCAGTGCTCGAAGCGGAGCTTCGGGTACTTGGCCGCCATCTTGACCATGTGCGGGTTGTAGTAGCCGAACGAGGTCGGGAACAGCAGCGTCGCACCGTCGAGATTGATCATGGACTCGATGGTCTTCTCGACCGCATCGGTCTCGGGCACCTTCTCTTCCTCGACCACCTTCAGGCCGGGGATCTTCTTCAGGGCCGCCGCGCCCTGCGCGTGTGCCTGGTTGTAGCCGTAGTCATCGCGCGAGCCGACATAGATAAAGCCGATGGTCGTCTCGGCCGCGAATGCCGGGCGCAGTCCGGCCGCCGCTCCCAAGGAGAGCGCCGCGCCACCCTGCAACAAATGCCGTCGTGAAATCCTGCCAAAATCCATTGGATGCTCCCTTGGCGGGTTGACCGCCCCTCTCACTGGCGGCTGCGCCGATCTGGCGGAGCCGGAACAGGATGTCGCAAGCTTCGTGCCAGAGGTTAGGAAGGCATCATTTTGAATTAAGCTACTGAATCACCGATGTTATTGGTTTCGTCTGAATCTTGAGCAGAGAGGCGATTGTATAAATTTTAGGCAGTCTCGTTGCGTTGTATGCAAGGGAGTTAAGCAGTCTTAACCAGCCGATGGTGCGCGGCTGCTACCGGCGGGGTCTGGCGGCTCGGCATTCATGCTAACCAGTCGGCAATGGCCGGGCGTGCTTCGCCGGCCCCGAACTTGTATCTGATATCAACGGGCTCGCCGTCATCGGCCGCGGCCTGAAGGATTGGAAAGCTTGACCGGGATGGGTGCTGGTATCGCCGTTCAAAACAATTCGCTCGGCGACGAGATCGTTCGTCGGATCAACGAACTCGGCGGCATCTCGGAAGAGGCGGACAAGCTCACGCGCATCTATCTGAGCAAAGAGTTGCGCGCGGCGGCGGATCTCATTCTCGCCTGGATGCGCGACGCCGGCATGCATGCGCATCTCGACGCGGTCGGCAATGTCTGCGGCCGTTATGAGGGCGAGCGGCCGGGCCTGCCCTGCCTGATGCTCGGCTCGCATTACGACACCGTGCGCGATGCCGGCAAATGGGACGGGCCGCTCGGGGTGATCACTGCGATTGCCTGCGTTGCCGAGCTGAACCGGCGCGGCAAGCGTCTGCCGTTTGCAATCGAGGTGGTTGGCTTTGCCGACGAGGAAGGTGTGCGCTTTGCCTCCACGCTGCTCGGCAGCCGTGCCGTGGCCGGTACGTTCGACGAGAGCGTTTTGGCGACGCGCGACCGGGACGGCGTGTCGATGCGCGACGCGCTCGTGCAGTTCGGGCTGGATCCCGAGCACATCGGGGCTGCCGCCCGCACGCGGCGCGAGCTGCTTGCCTATCTCGAGTTGCATATCGAGCAGGGGCCGGTGCTGGAAGCGCAAAACTTGCCGGTCGGCGTGGTGACAGCCATTGCAGGCGCGACGCGGCTTGCGGCGCGGTTGACCGGCATGGCCGGTCATGCCGGCACGGTGCCGATGGCATTGCGACGCGATGCGCTATCGGGCGCGGCCGAATGCATCACGGCGATCGAGCAGTTCTGCCGCACCGACGAGAACGGCCTCGTCGGCACTGTCGGCTATCTTCACGCGATGCCCGGCGCGACCAACGTCATTCCGGGGCAAGTGTCGTTCACCATCGACATGCGCGCGCCGACCGACATGCACCGCAAGCGCGCCGTGGCCGACATCGTCCGGCAGATCGAGGCGATCGCAAAGCGGCGGGACCTGTCGCTGCAGCTCGACGTCACCCATGAAAACCGCACTGCGCCTTGCGCGCCATGGCTCAAGGAGCAGATTGCGCAGGCGATCGCCGCGGAAGGTTTCCCCGTGTTTGAGCTGCCGAGCGGGGCAGGGCATGACGGCATGGCGATGATCGACATTGCCGATGTCGGCATGATCTTTGTCCGCTGCCGCGGCGGCATCAGTCATAATCCGGCCGAGCATGTCGAGCTCTCGGACGCCGACGCCGGCGCGCGGGTGCTGTTGCGGGTGATCGAGAATTTCAGGCCGCGCGAAGGTTAGGCAGGCGCTGAATATTGCTGTCATCTGACTGATATACGAATCAAGTCAGGGTCCCAACTGCCAATGCAACGCTTGCGCAGCTTCGTCCAACAACTTGTATGAACAGCGATATTCCGTTCTCGCCACATGACGACAACAGGTTTTACCAGGGTGTGGTTGCGACCTGGGTGGCCAACGCTCTCCAGGCGGTCAATTTCCTCGGTGACCGCTTCCTGAGACAGTCGCATCAATTGTCGACCGCGATCGAGGACCTCTACCGGCACTCGATGGACAGCGCCTTCTCGGCGAAAGAGTCCTTTCTCGTCACCGGCGCGCCGCACGCGTCCGCGTATTATCCGCGCGACTTCGCCTGGTTCTATCCTGACGTCCTCGACCCCGAAACCATCATGGATTCGCAGGACGCTATCAGGCGCGTTCGCCTGCTCGAAAAGAGCGTCCGGCTGATGCTGGAGGCGGTGCGCGCCAATGTCGTCACAACGACGATCGTGCCGGCCGGGCGTGCCCGCTATCTCGGCGTGAATTACTTTTCCCGCCCCTCGGATACGCTGCTCGGCATCATTGCTGGCCTCCAGCAGATGATCTCTGCCGACCAGCGCGCGTCGTCTTATCTCGCGATGTCACAGAGCGCGCATGCCGGTCGTCTGTTGCTCGCCGAATACGGCGCCGACTTGAAGCGGGCGATCCTGCTGCTCGCTAGCGAGCTTGAGCCTTTCGGCGACGACGGCTTCAGGTATTTGCTCTGTGACGCCAGCGCACCTCGTTCTGCGGCCACCGACACCCGCGCCGAACGCAGGCGCTTTGTCACCAATGCATGCGTCTACACGACGTTTGTGTGGGGAATGCAGCTCGGGGTCATCCACGAGAACGAGTTGACAGGGCTCCTCGGACGCGACCTCGCGCAGTACAAGAAGGAGCTTCTCCGTCTGTTCGGCAAGGGTGGCTATGTCAGGCATTCCCTGGATGGCCCGGCAGGTTCGCCGGTGTCCGAGGTTGCCCTCGACTTCGTCAGCGTGCATCGCGGATTTTGGGATCTGAGCGAGGCGAGCGAACGCGCGCTGTTTGCGGCCACGACGGACTTGATCATCGCCGAGCCGCGCTTTCGCATACCGAGCACGTTCCACTTCCTGGTGTCGGCGGATAATCCGCGGAACAAGGTGATCCACAAAATCGCGGCGCCCGCCTACCAGGGCCGTTCGTCCTGGCCGACGTTCAACGTCGAATTTGCCGATCGCATGCTGGACTACGATGAATTTTCAGGCAGCGATGTCTACCGGCCCTATGCGCAAGGGATCTTGAAAGACATTCGTACAGCGACCGAGGTGCACGGCGGATATCAGGAGCTCTTGTCGGAACAAGGTCTGAAGTATCGCACCTGGGCCTACAAGGGCGCCGTGGCTCACTCCTGGTTCCCGCGCTTTCTGTCTGTCTGGAGAAGGGCGTTCGGAACGCCGCTTCTCCATTGGAATGACTGACGTTACCCCGCCGTCACGTCCACCAGCTCGCCGCCTTCCAGCACCTTTGCAGCCTTGGCCCGGTCGAGGTCGCCTTCCCAGGAGGCCACGACCACCGTTGCCACGCAGTTGCCGATCAGATTGCCAAGCGCGCGGGCCATGCCGATGAACCAGTCCACCGATAGCACCAGTACGAGGCCGATGGCGGGAATACTCGGCACCGCATTCAGCGTCGCCGCCAGGATCACGATCGCCGAGCCCGGCACGCCATGGGCGCCCTTGGACGTGATGAGAGAGACGCCGAGCACCAGCAGAAGATCGCCGAACGAGAGCGGCGTGTTGGTCGCCTGCGCGATGAAGACGACGGCGAGCGTGAGGTAGATCGAGAAGGCGTCGAGGTTGAAGGAATAGCCGGTCGGGATGACGAGGCCCACCACGGAGTCCTTCACGCCCATCCTCTCCAGCTTCTTCATGATCTGCGGCAGCACGGCATCGGACGAGGCGGTGGCGAGCACGATGGTCAGTTCTTCGCGCAGGTAGCTGAGGAATTTGAGGATGTTGATCCCGGCCAGGGCCATCACGCCGCCGAGCACGCCGAGCACGAAGATGCCGACCGAGACGTAGAACAGCATCACCAGCGAGACGAGCTGCTTGAGCGAACCGACGCCGTATTTTCCGACGGTGTAGGCGACCGCACCGAGCACGCCCAGCGGGGCGACCCGCACGATCAATCCCATGACGCGGAACAGCACGGTGGAGGCGGCGTCGATGATCGAGGTGACGAGCTTGCCCTTCTCTCCACCGACCAGCGCAAGCCCGACGCCGAACAGGACGGCGAAGAACAAAACCTGCAGCACGTCGTTGCGCGACAGTGCGTCGAACGAGGTCGAGGGGATGACGTTGAGCAGGAAGGCACCGATGCCCGCGCCTTGCAGCTTGTGGGCGTTGTCGGCGTAGGTGTTGAGCGCCTTGGCATCGAGCGTTGAGGGATCGATGTTCATGCCGTGGCCGGGGCCGAAGATGTAGGCCAGCAACAGGCCGACCACGAGCGCCACCGTCGTCATGATCTCGAAATAGACCAGCGCCTTGACGCCGACGCGGCCGACCTTCTTGAGGTCGCCGGCGCCGGCAATGCCGTGCACGACGACGCAGAACACGATCGGGGCCACGATCATCGAGATCAGCTTCAGGAAGGCGTCGCTGAGGATTTTCAGGCTGATGGCGAAGTCAGGAACGACCATGCCCAGGATGATCCCGAGGATCAGGGCCGCGAGGACCTGGACGAACAGCGAGGTATAGAGCGGCTTGCGCTCGGCGGCCGGGACCGCGGTGATGGTCGACATGGTGGCTCCCCGTTTTCTGACGACGTCTCGATCGCCAGAAACGAGCAACATCCGTGCCAGATTGTCGCGTTTTGACGGCGAGAAGGGCCTATTCGGCAGCCTTCGCGGTCTTGCCGAACATCCGGCTCGGGGTGGGGAAGCCGCAGGAGGTGCCGTCGGTGATCTTGACCTCGTCCTCCCAGGGCAGGCGGAAGGTACCCGCGACCATGTCCTGCATGAACGTGTAGGGGCAATCCATCGCGCCGCCCTTAACCGCGACGTAGCCGCGATGCCAGAGCTGGTAGATGTTGTTCTCGACGCCCCAGTTGATACGCGCTTCGCGCACGAGATCGGGCCGTACCTCGGCGGTGATGATCTCGTCGGGCCGCCCCGTCGTGCCATGGGCAAGCACGCTGCCGTCAAAGTTCACGATCATGCCTTCGCCCATGGAATCGAAGGAGCCGTCGGAGCCGCACATGCAGACGTTCGCCGTGACCATCAGGTTCTGAAACGAATTTGCCTGGTTAGTGAAGCGCCAGGCCTCGCGGATCGGCGCGGTGTAGCCGGCGGTGCGGATCATGATCTCCGCACCCTTGTAGGCACATTCCCGCGCCATCTCCGGGAACATACCGTCATGGCAGATGATCAGCGCGATTTTTGCACCGTTCGGTCCTTCGATGACGGGAATGCCGATATCGCCCGGCTCCCACGGCTCGACCGGAATCCAGGGATGCAGCTTGCGGTAATAGAGCTTGATCTCGCCATGGTCGTCGATGATCAGGCCGGAATTGTAGGGATTGCCGTGCGGGTTGAACTCCATGATCGAGAAGCAGCCCCAGATCCTGTTGTCGATGCAGGCCTTCTTGAAGGCGGCCACCTCGGGCCCGTCGAGCCGGCACATGATCTCGGGATTAGTGTCCATCGAGAGCCCGTGCAGGGAATATTCGGGGAATACCACGAGATCCATCGTGGAGAGATTGCGCCGCGCCTTGCCGACCATCCAGACGATCCGCTCGGTTTGGCGCGCGAGATCGGCCCTGGTCACGACGTTCGGCAGTTGCAACTGCACGAGACCGATCACGACGCCATCAGGCGATTTGTTCAGTCCGCCAAGACCGTTCATGGGCAGCTCCCTTGCTCAGATCTTTTCGTGCGGAAGCAAATCCGATTTCGGCGAAGAGCAAAAGACTATTTTTCAGGCGGACACGCGACGCTGAGCGGGCTTCTCGGTCGTCGCGCCGGCACCGGTTGTTTGTCTCGGACGGATCGCTGACGGGTGTTCGCATTTGCGTGTTGTTGGGGCGTGGTTGCCACAAATCTCATCTTGACGCTCCGGACGGACTCGCGTCAGAATTATGACATGAGTACAGTTAAACGACATATCTCCAGTCTCCGGGACGAATATGCCGAGATGACGCGGCAGCGCATTGTCGCGGCCTTTGTCGAGACGCTTGAAGATGATGCCGCCGACGACATATCCATGGCCGCCGTCGCCGAGCGTGCAAAGGTCGCCGAGCGCACCATCTATCGCCACTTCAAGACGCGCGCGGAATTATTCGAAGCTGCCGGCGAATGGATCGAGGACAATGTCTTCGGTTATGTTCCCTTCACCTCGCCGGACGAGCTGCCGGACATTTTCCGTAAGTTGTGCAAGAGCTTCGATCAGCATCCTCATCTTGCCCGCGCGATCGCGATGACACGGGTTGGCCGTCGCGTTCGCGCGGGGTTCCGGCGGCATCTGATCGACCAGCACCGCAAGGCGATGGCGCCGCTGGTGCGGCATCTCAAGCCGAAGCAAGTGCGTCAGGCGGAGGCGCTTGCCGCCTATCTCAACAACGTGCTCGCCTGGAGCGCCTTGCGCGAGGACTTCGGCATGTCCAGCGCCGAGATCGCCGACACGATCGACTGGGCGCTTACGACGCTTCTGAAGGATATCCGCCAGCGCGATGCTGCCGCTGCGCGGTTACGCTCCAAGGGCAGCAAGCCGCGGCGGAAGCGAGCCGCCGTTGCGCGAGAGCCGGCATAGGGTGGGGCATGATGACTTCGTTGAGCAAGATACCAGACGATCTCCTGATCAACGCCGCCGACGAAGTCCGCATCCGCCAGGACCTGGTCCTTACGGCACTCGGCCGCCGCCCGGCGGACCGGAGCTTGCGCGTCGGGCGGCTGCTCGACGTGCACAGCCGCACCTGGAGCGAGGATCAGGAGATCGTTTTCAAGGGCCGTCGCATCGCGTGGGTCGGGCCCGCGGGAAGTTATCCGGGCAACGTCCGCGAACGCGTCCATCGCCCCGATCTTTCGGCTGTCCCCGGATTTGGTGAAGTCCACAAGCATATCGAAAGCTCGCATCTGACCCCGGAATGGGAGGCAGCGCTGGTGCTGCCGCATGGCAATACCTGGACCTGCGAGGCGAGCCACGAATTCTCCAACGTCAACGGAGCGCGCAATCTCGAATTCTGGTTCGAGGCACGCCGCCGCGGGTCGCCGCTGAAGATCTTTCCGCAACCCGGCTCGGCGGTGCCGCCCACGGCCTATGAATGGGGTGGCGGCTGGTATGGTCGCGACGAGCAGGCGCGCTTCATGGGCGAGAGCCTGATGGTCACCGGGCTTGATGAGGTCATGGACTGGCCCGCGGTTTGGAATCCCGACAATCCATCCTACGACCGGCTCTGGGGCATGATCGAGGCAACGTTCGCGGCACGCGGCGTCGTTGAAGGCCATGCCTCGGGATTGCGCGATCTGCCGTCCATTAACGCCTTTGCCGCCGCGGGCCTCGCCTCCGATCACGAGGTGCAGACGCCGGAAGAGACATGGGACAAGCTGACGCGCGGTCTGTTCGTCGAGCTGCGCATCTATGCGATGCCTGAGATCGTTGCATGGCTGCTCGCGAAGGGGCTGCAAGATTGGTCGCAGATTGCCTTCACCACCGACGACCGCAGCGCCAGCCATACGCTCGAGCTCGGCGCCAGCGATCACAATGCGCGGGTCGCCATCGAAGCCGGTCTTGCACCCGAGATCGCGATCCAGTGTCTCACCATCAATCCGGCGCGGCACATGCGCCTCACGCCGTTCGTCGGTAGTCTGGCTCCGGGGCGCTTTGGCGACGTGGTGCTGCTGTCTGATGTCGCCAAGCTCGGCATCGCCGAGGTGTGGGCGGACGGCGCCCAGGTCTCCGAGGGCTCGCGCTACCTCGGGACTGTGCCCGAAATCCAGTGGCCGGACTGGGCGACCAAGACGGTCAACATCAACCGCACGATCGAACCCACGGATTTCGAGCTGCTGGCGGAGCCCGGCCGGACCACGATGAAAGCGGCCGTGATCCGTCCCTTCCACTGGCATCCGGACTTCTACACGATGGAGCTCGCGGTGCGGGACGGCGCCGTGCAGCGCGACCCAAGCGAAGCCATCACCAAATTCGCCATTGTCGATCGCTTCTCGGGCGACGGGCGGGTCGCAAAAATGTTCTGGCGCGGTTGCGGGCCGCGCACGCCTGACACGGCGCTCGCCTGTTCGGTCGCTCACGATAAGCACAACATCTGGGTGGTCGGCTCGTCCGACGCGGCGATGGCGAAGGCGGTGAATGCGCTGGTCGAGCTTCAGGGCGGCTGGGCCCTGGTGCGCGAGGGCGAGCTCGTCGCTACCGCTCGTTTCGAGGTCGGCGGGCTGATGAGCTGCCGCTCAGCGCAAGCGCTCGACGCCGAGATGCAGGCGCTCTACGCGGAAGGCCGCAAAGTCGACTGGATGTACGAGCCGACCTACCGGCCGCGCTGGTATCCGGGATTTCCTGAAAGGCTGATGTTCGCCACGCTGACTTGCGCTCCCTGGAGCTGGGTGCTGGTGGCTCCTTGCGAGCAGGCCCCGCTCGGTTTCATCAACGTGCAGACGGGCGAAGCGCACCCGGTGGTTTGGTGAGGGAGTGACCGCGATGAACGAGATGACGACACCGCAAGCCGCTGCCGCAGAGCTTGCGTCGCACGCCGCGGCAAGCCCGCTCGACCGCATCTTCCGCCTCACTGAACGCGGTACCAGCGTCGGGCGGGAGGTGATGGCCGGTGCGACCACGTTCGCGGCGATGGCCTATATCATCGCGGTGAATCCAGCGATCATGTCCAATGCGGGGATGGACCGCGCCGATCTCGTCAGTGCTACGGCGCTCGCGGCCATTGTCGGCTCGGTGATGATGGGGCTTTGGGCCAATCTGCCGCTCGCGGTGGCGCCCGCGATGGGCTCCAACGTCATCTTCACCTATGTGATCGTCAAGCAGATGGGCATGCCCTGGCAGGGTGCGCTAGCCATGGTCGCCTTCACCGGCGTGCTGTTCCTCATCCTCAGCCTGTCGAAACTGCGCGAGCGGGTCGCGCGCGATGTCCCGGAAGCGTTGAAGATTGGAATCCAGGCTGCGGTCGGCACGCTGATCGTCTTCATCGCGCTGCGCGGGGCCGGCTTTGTGGTGCAGAATCCATCAACGTATATCGCCATGGGGTCGCTGCGCAGTCCGCCGGTCCTGCTGACGCTGTTTGGTCTCTTGCTGACGCCGATCCTGGTGGCGCGCCGCATTCCCGGCGCGCTCATCCTGTCGATCGCGTTGCTGACCCTGGTCGGCTTTCTCGTTCCCGGCGCCAATGGCAAGATGGTCACCACAGTGCCCTCGGCGATCCTGTCATGGCCGCGCTGGCCCACCAGCACGTTCATGGCGCTCGACGTCGGCTACCTCATCAGTCATTTCGTCGTGGCGCTGCCGCTGCTGTTCTATTTTCTCTGCGCCGAGTTCTTCTCGACGCTCGGCACGCTGATCGGCGTGACGGGCGCCGCCAATTTGCGCCGGCCTGATGGCTCGATCCCGAATGCCACCGCCGCCTTTGCGACGGACGCGACGGCTTCCATCGTGGGGCCGCTGCTCGGGACCTCGGTGGTCACGGCGTATATCGAGTCGATCACCGGGGTGCAGGCCGGCGGGCGCACCGGCCTGACCTCGCTGACGGTCGCAGGGTTCTTCTTCCTCGCCTTGTTCTTCTGGCCGGTCTTCGTCGTCATCCCGCCGCAGGCGACGGCGCCCGCGTTGGTGCTCGTCGGCGTGCTGATGATGCAGGGGCTCGCCCGCATCGACATGACCGATCTCGTCAACGCCGTGCCCATCGTGCTGACCCTGCTGGTCACGGTGCTCACCAACAATCTCATCAACGGAATGGCGCTGGGGACGCTGAGTTATATTGCGCTCGAGGTCACCATGGGGCGGCGGTCGCAGATTCCCGCGATGGTCTGGGGCTTGGGCGTCGTGTTCATCGCCTACGCGATCGTGATCGCGCAGATATTTTGAGACGATCGAACCCGTCGCTCACAGCCGCACGATAACAGCGACGGGCCCGCCGCCGGGCGGTCCCTGGTGCTCGGCGCCGCCGGACACATAGACGGCGCTGGTGCCGGCCAGGCCCGCGATCAATCCGCCGACCGCGGCGCGCGCGTGCCGGGTGGAGCTGATATCGGTGTCCTCGAGCATGGTGTGGCGAAAGCCGCGTACGGTGCCGCTGGGTGAGGCTTCCGCCTTGGCGAAGATGTTGACAAGCTCGCGGCCGGCGTGCGGCCCGGCGCCGGCGGGCAGGCCGACGCTCTTCAGCGCATCGATGACAGCGGCGGCGTCGATGGCGTCGTGCATCACGGCGTGCCCGATCTCATATGGGCTTGCCGACATGTCGGAATTGCCGAGCACGATGACGACGTTGTGCATCAGCTCGATGCCTGCGGACGTCGAGGCGACCGACGAAAACAAATCGTAGCGACGAAGGACATCCGCGTCGCAAATCGCGTCCTTGATCTCGCCAAGCGCCACGGCGACGCCGAGTGCGGACGCACCGCGCGAATAAGCCATCGACGTATAGGCGCTGGTCGTCGCGGGTTTGTTGCCGCGGGCGACGGCTGCTTCCATCCGGTCGCTCGTGAGCAACGGGCATTTGATCTGGACGAAATGGACGTCGCGCGGATCTTTGATGCCGGCGTCGGCCATCGCGGCGGTGACCGCCTTCGCCGTCTCCTCGATTTGCGCGCGACGCCCGAGTTCCTCAGGCAAAAAATCCCGCGTGTGTGCCATGCCGATGCTCAGGCGCTTTCCGGAGATGCCGCCGCTGCCCGCCACGCTGCGGCGGGTGAAGACAGTGATGTGGGGGCTCAGCACGCCCTCCGTGCCGCCGGACATCACGAAGGCGATCCGGTGCTCGACACCATCGGGAGGCATGTCGAGATGAGGCGCGAGCGCTACGCAGAGTGCGGACACAGCGTATTCCCGGGTGAAGTCATTGACTCCGCCATTGCCCTCGGTTTTGCCGAGGACCGCGAGGATCGATTTCGGATCGATACTGCCGGAGGCAATCATGCTGGCGAGGCCCGAGACATCTCCGGGGCCCTTGGTGGCAATACGAATGAAGTCGACGGATGTTGTGCGCATGCAAATCTCCTCACACGTTCCCGGAAGCAAGAAAAGGGCCGGGCAAGGTGAGGGACCTGAGGTTTCTGTCAACTCCGCGGAATGGTCGGGAATGTTGGTCGGAAAGAGAGCTACGCCGCAAGATCCAGCAGCCGGCATGACCCTCGCACCAGCACCTTGCGGCCGGTTGGCGTCAGCAGTGGAAGGCCCTCGCTGATCGCAACGAGGCCGAGTTTGGCGAGGTCTTCGACCATGTAGGCCTTCACGTGGCGATTGCGCGAGAGGTGATGGCGAAGCGCTTTCAGCGCTTCCCACTGATCGGGCGAGAGATCGTAGTCGACATCGTCGTTCATGTTGCCTCGGAATATCCGGCGATCGTGCGCACCAGTTAACGGCGCTGCGTGAAAATCATGCGACGACATTGAGTCCGCAATTCGATAGCTGTTTAGAATGTCTCTTCACAAATTGACGCAGATCGTTGCGCCACAATAGTTAAGGTCGTTCCCGCACGAATATCGTCCCGATTGCAGATCACCATTTGATGATCTCCAGGTGATGCTGCGCTGCAAATTGCCGCAGTGCACGGGGAAGGATGTCTGCCGCATTTCGCGCTGCAATGCGCACAGGAAAAATCGCGCAAGCCGTTCAAGACTCTGTTACGTTGATTCGCAGGGAAATGGGCTTCACGCGGCAGGAGTGGAGTTGCATGAACAGGCTGGTGGAAATTCGCAGTCAGGAATCGTTTTGCCGTGAACGCGCGGCACTGGATTCCAATCGACGGGTTTTCTGGCTCGCGCAGGCCGAAGAGTGGGAGCAGCGGGCCCTCGAAGAAATCGCCTACCATTTCAGGGAATGCAATCTTGCTCACGCTCCATTGCGCGCGTGACCGATATCTACTGAACCGACGTTTACTGATACGTCGCGACGATATCCGACACGGCCCGCTCGAGCTGCTGGGCCGTCGCGCATTGGCGCACCACGCTGCAGAACGTCGCGTAGCGCGGCATCTCGGAATCGCCAAAGCCCCAGGCAAGCCGCCCTTCGGGATTGAGCCAGACCAGGCGCTTTGATCGCTCGGAGATCCGCTTGAGGATGTCGGCGCGCGGATCGAGGTTGTTGCTGCGGGCATCGCCCAGCACGATCACCGTTGTCTGCGGCGTCAGCGTGCTCATGAACTCATGCTCGAAGTCTTCGAGCGAGGAGCCGTAATCGGATGAGCCGAAGCCGACCTTGGACATGATCTCGGCCATCGCGGCGTCAGGCGTCTTCGATTCCAGGATGTCGCTGACCTCGATCAGATGCGAGGAGAAGGCGAAGGAGCGGACGTCGTCGACCACCTCGTGCAGGGAGTGGATCAGGAGCAGGAAGAAGTCCGAGACCCTTGCGACCGAGCCAGAGACGTCGCAGATCGCCACGATCTTCGGCCGGTCGCGATGCTTGCGCTTCCAGGCCGTGAGGAAGGGGATGCCGCCCCAGGCGGCGTTGCGGCGGAGCGTCCGGCGCACGTCGAGATGGCCACGGCGCTGGCGCTTGCGCGGTTTGGAGTAGCGCTCGCGCAGGCGTCGCGCGATCTGGCGGATGAGGTGGCGCATCTGCTCCACCTGTCGCGGCTCGATGCGAGCGAGCGGCGCGCTGCGCAAAATCTCGTTGCGCAGGTTCTCGGCCTCCTCACGCGCGTAGAGCGCCAATCCCTGCGAAACCGTGTCGCGCACGGCTTCACGCAGGCCGTCGAGCGCAGCGCGGAGCCGTTCGGCAAGCGACGGGTTGGTCGCAGTGAGGTTGTCGAGGTCGTCGCGCAGGCGCTGCAGGCCCATCGCATCAAGGATGCGGGTCGAAAAAATCCCGCGCTGGGTGGAGTAGCGGATATCAGATAGTGATGCCGCCGACGAGGCATTCGCGAGCGCGGCCGCAAGAGCGTTGCGGTCCTGCGACAAGAGCATCTGCGCGAGCGGTCCCAGAGCTTCGTTGGGCTCTCCGCCGCTCGCGTCGCCTGAGGCCTCGGACGAGGATGACTGACTGTCCTGATTGTCGTCTTGCGGGGCGTTGTCGTCGTTGGCGGGTTTCTCCCGCTGAGGCTCGGGCTGGCTGAAGAACAGGTCAAAACAGTCGCCGAGCGCGAGTTTCTCGTCCTGCGTCTTGGCCAGCGTCAGCAGCAACGTGTCGCGCAGAATGTCGCGGTCGGAAAAGCCGACCTGCGAGACCGCGCGCATCGCATCGATGCTCTCGGCCGGCGAGACGTGAACGCCGACGCCGCGTGCAGCCCGAAAGAAGCGATGCAGGTTCTCTCGCATCCCGCTCAACCAAAGACGTTGTGACGCGCCGCTTTCGCAATGAAGGTGGTGACCTGGGGTAGCGCCGCCTCGATGTCGGCTTCGTATTTCAGGAGCACGTTGAGAGTATCCTTGACGATCTCGGTGTCGAGCTCGCCGGCCTGCAACAGCACCAGCACACGCGCCCAATCGATGGTCTCGCTGACCGACGGCAGCTTTTTCAGATCAAGTGTGCGGATCTCATGGATGAAGCCGACCATCTGCCGGCGCAGCGTCTGCGAGATGCCGGGGACGCGGCTCTCGACGATGCGCTCCTCGAGCCTCTGCTCGGGAAAGCCGATATGCAGATGCAGGCAGCGCCGCTTCAACGCGTCGCCCAGATCGCGCTCGCTGTTGGAGGTCAGGATCACGGTCGGAGGTGCAATCGCCGAAACGGTGCCGAGCTCGGGGATCGTGACCTGGAAGTCGGACAGGATTTCCAGGAGCAGCGATTCAAACTCGGCATCGGACTTGTCGATCTCGTCGATCAGCAACACGCAGCCGCCCGGCTGCTCCAGCGCCTGCAGGAGTGGGCGCGGCTCAACGAATTCCTTGGAGAAGAACACGTCGCCAAAGGTGTGGAGCTGGTCGAGCGCCGCGTGCAGCGTCTGCGCGCCGCCGAGCACCTCGCCGAGCTTGTCCTTGAGGATCTGGGTGTAGAGCAACTGCTTGGCGTATTTCCACTCGTAGAGCGCCTTGGCTTCGTCCAATCCCTCGTAGCATTGCAGACGGATCATCTTCATGCCGCGCCAGGCGGCGATCGCCTTCGCAAGTTCGGTCTTGCCGACGCCCGCGGGGCCCTCGACCAGGATCGGCTTCTCGATCTGCTGTGACAAATAGACGGCGGTCGCGATCTGCCGGCTCGCGATATAGCCTTGCGCGGCGAGGCCGCTCTCCACTGCCTCGATCGTGGTCGAGGCCTTCTGATCAGCCACGAAGGGCGCTCCCAAATGGTCTTGCTTGAGCCTTGTTCTGCCTGCGTTCCCGGCAAAGAACAAGCCTCGTTTGGGAGGGAACAGACCTGCACGGCCGCGAACTATTTCCGCTTAACGCAAATACCGTCGGAGCCGGCGCGCGCGATCAATGCCGGAACGATCCAGGCTTGCGGATGGTCTGCCTGACCTCGCCGCCGCAATCGGCGCATTCGTAGACAAAGTCGATCTTGGCAAGGCCCCAGTGCGGCTCCACCTCGCGCACATACATCGGCAGAAACCCCATGCACGAGGGGCAAATCACAGGCGCGATCTCGATGTCCTGATGATGCTGAACATAAGCTGGCATCTCGGCTCTCTCCTTCGCAGGCGACCATCAACCCCGCGCAGAATCTACGTCCAACGGCGCAAACCTCGTCATCAACTCTTCCGAACAGAGGCGGAACAGCCGCCGTTTGTCGTTTGCTGTGACATTCTTGTTACGTCTCTGTACTGTAACGCGCGGACTAAAAGCCTATTTTACAGCGCTAACTGGTTTTCTACGCCTCGCCAACAATAAGGGAGCAACGCCCATGACGCATGCCATCCGTTTTCACAAGACCGGTGGTCCGGAAGTTCTGGTCTGGGAGCAGGTCGAGGTCGGTAAGCCCGGTCCCGGCGAAGCGCGCATCCGTCATACCGCCGTCGGTCTCAACTTCGTCGACATCTACAACCGTTCGGGGCTTTACCCGGCGCAACTGCCCAGCGGGCTCGGCAGCGAGGCGGCCGGCGTGGTCGAGGAGGTCGGGCCCGGCGTTACCGATCTCAAGCCGGGTGATCGCGTCGCCTATGGTGCATCACCGCTCGGCGCCTATTCCGAGGCGCGGCTCATTCCCGCCGATCGTCTGCTGAAAGTGCCGGAGGGTGTCGATGACAAGACCGCGGCGGCGATGATGCTGAAGGGGCTCACGACGCAGTATCTGATCCGGCAGACCTATCGGGTGAAGGCCGGCGACACCATCCTGCTCCATGCCGCGGCCGGCGGCGTCGGCCTGATCCTCGGCCAGTGGGCAAAACATCTCGGCGCGACCGTGATCGGCACCGTCAGCAACGACGAAAAGGCCAAGCTCGCCAAGGCGCATGGCTGCGACCATGTCATCATCTATACGCGCGAGGATTTCGTGAAGCGTGTCGACGAGATCACCGGCGGCAAGAAGGTACCTGTGGTCTACGATTCCGTCGGCAAGGATACGTTCCTGAAATCACTCGACTGCCTCGCGCCGCTCGGCGTCGCCGCGCTGTTCGGTCAGTCCTCCGGTGCGGTGGAGCCGCTCAATCTCGGCCTGCTCGCACAGAAGGGCTCGCTCTACGTCACACGGCCGACCCTGTTCACCTACGCCGCCAAGCGCGAGAACCTGGTCGCGATGGCCAATGAATTGTTCGACGTCGTGAAATCAGGCGCGGTCAAGATCGAGGTGCGCCAGACCTATGCGCTGAAGGACGCCGCGAAAGCGCATGCCGATCTCGCCGCACGCAAGACCACGGGATCGACGGTGCTGTTGGTGTGACGTCCGGCGAACAGGCGCGGGCTCCGTCGGGGCTCGCGTCACGTCCGTTCGTGCTTACGCAGGTCGCGCGCGTGATCGAAGCGCGTCGCCTGGAGATCGGCCTCGTCTGAGGGAATCTCGGGGAGGGCGGCCTCGGCTAGGATGTCCTCGGTCACGTCGGTGACTGCGGCGTCCGTGATTTCGTGGATGAAGCAGATATTCCGGTATTCGCGGGAGACGATGCGGGAAATCACCTCCCGCCGGGTCACTTCCGGGTCGACGATCGCCTCGCGGCCGCTCCGGCCATAGTCGATCATCACGACGAAATACTGCATCGAGATTTTTGCCCTGCCTTGGCATCATCCAACGCAGGGCACTATTTCTGTAAATCGGAAGAAAGTCAAGTCGATTTCCAAAAAACGGAAATCTGGGGCTGTGGCGCTACTTGCCCTTGCCCTTGCGCGACCGGGCCGACTTGGAACGCAGCCGCTCGAGCTGGCCCTTCGGCATGCTGAGACAAATCTCCCCGACCCATTCGAGCTTCACACCGACAATGGGCTTGGCGTTGAAGCTGGTCAGGTTGACGACGGAGGGGGATTTGCCCCGCTCGATGGTCTTAAGGTAGCGCTCTCCGGTCTTCAGCCGGACCACGGCTTCCTCGCCGTAGAAGCTCGACAGGGGAAAACGCTGCTCCTTATAGACGACGATCACGTCGCCGCTCTCATATTTGGGCAGCATCGAATCGCCGGTGACTTCGAAGGCCACGGTTTCCTCCATGATGGTGAGAGGAAGGGTGATGTCGCCGAGGCCCTCGGGAGGAACCTGCTCGTAATCCGGCTCGATCACTGCGCCGGCGCCGACCCGGCCCATGATCGGGGCGAGATTGAGCTCGAGGTATTCCATGATCGGAACAATTTCCGACGCTTTCACGAGGCGTTCGCCGCCGAGGATTTCGGAGACCGCGCCGGGACGGACGCCCATGGCCGCGGCAAGCCCGCCCTTGCTCTTACCCGACCTCTTCAGACCCCGTTCGATCATTGTGACGTCAAGCATGGTGATTCCCTCATCTAGCCATCTTCTGCTCCCTTGTAATCCGAAATTCGGAAACGATGCAATCCTTATCGTCTGAATATCCGAATTCTACGTTGACTTTTTGTTCGGAATATCGGAATGTGAGTCTGCGCCCGGACGGTCGGCTTGGTGGGCGCGGATCACAGGCAGGCATCATGGAACCCAGCAATTGGGCGCCGGAGCATTCCGGCGCGCTGCGCGACTATGTCCTCAAGGGACTTTCATTTTCGGACATCGCCAGGGAAATAAACAGAACGTTCGGAACGGCTTATACCAAGAGCGCGGTGCTCGGCCGCGCTCGCAGGATGGGGCTGTCGGTGCAGCCGCGCGTGGACAGTCCATCCATCGTTCCGTCGCTGGCGACAGCGGCGCAGGAGGATTGCGTGCCTTCGCGCCAATCCCTTCCGCACGCCTTGCAACAGCCGCCGCAAACGGCCTTTAGGCCGGCCGAACCGGTCAAACTCCGCTGCGTCGGCGTCCGCCCGCGCCTGATCTCGCTGCTCGAGCTCGAATCGGATGACTGCCGCTATCCCTATGGCGGCGACAAGGAGGGCGAGGAGATCACCTTTTGCGGCCATCCAAGGCGCCGGGGCTCGAGCTATTGCGCGCCGCACTTCCGTCTGACCTGGGGACCCGGCACGGTGTCGGAACGTGCCGCCGTGGTGCTCAGGATCGTGCGCGTCGCCTGAACGGCGACCCGGTAGATCGCACTCATCTCTCGCTATTTTGCAAGGAGTAACCGAAGTGACACGCGCCAAGCGCAGCAAATCATACCGGCTCAATGACCGCCGGGCACGCGACCTGACGCTCAACGCCGATGTGGCGATGGTCGAGGTCGATAACCCCCTCGCGCTGGAGCCGGGGGAGAAGATCATTGCCTTGCGTTCCATCCGCAACGATCCGCTCGGCCGACTGCATTCCCATCACCAGATCGATGAGGCCCAGTACCGCGGCGGCCGCGCTTTCCAGAGCGATTGGGAGCGGGCGGAACGCGGGCCGCAAGCGGTCGATCCGACCCGCGAATATGTCGATGGAGTGCGTGGCCGCGAGTCCATCACCGAAAGCCAGCGCCAGGCCGTGATGCGGCTGAACCGGATCGAGCGTGAACTCGGCACCGACGGTGCCGCACTTGTGCACGACGTGCTCATCCTTGGGCTGACCATGGAGGAGATCGGACAGCGCCGCGCCGTTCGCAGCCAACGCTGGAACGACTATTTTTCGAAACGCCTCCAGGAATGCCTCAACCGGCTGGCACTGTCCTACGGCTTTGCGACGGAGACCAAGGGCGTGACCAGTCACGAGAAGCCGGCGCGCAGGAAAAACACGAGTAGGACGGCACCCACGGCGGCGCTGATCGCGCCAAACACCAGCGGCGCAAATGAGCCCTGACGGCCGCCCGGTTCGAGCACGGCGTTGGCCGGGTGGTCCGGGTCGTAATAGATCGTCACGGCCCCGCCCAGCGGAAAGTGAGCGGCTGCCTTGTCCGCGAGTTCACGGAGACCGTAGACGCCGGTCCATCCCCAGTTCGGATTGATGCCGACATAGTCCCGCTTGCCGACCCGATAGGCATAGCGAAGATCGAGTTGATACCGGTGGATCTTCTTCCGGTTGATCGACGTCTTGTCGTCGTCGCGGCGATCTTCGATCAGCTCTTCGATCACGCTCGACGACGTGATCCTGCCCGGCACGGTCGGCCAGCTTCGGCTGGCGCGCGCAAGCCGCCGCATTCTCACGAACGAGAGAAAGGCGGCGATGGAAGCGGCGAAGGCCACGACCGGGAGAAGGAACGCGAATAGAGGCACACCCTGACCGACATAGAGCACGCGGCCGGCAACGGTATGAGCGATCAGCACGGCTGCGATGACGCCGAACGTCAGGGTGAGCATGGCCTGCGCTGCAAGGTTGCCGACCTGCGACGGGTCGAGGACCGCGTTGCTCGGATCGTTCGGATCGACATGAACCTCGACCGCGGCCCCGACGGGATACCGTGCCGCGAGCCGTGTTGCGAGCGTGCGCGTGGTCATCGGCTCGCCGCCGATTCTGGTCTTGTCGCCCTCGAACTCCTGGTTGCACATGCTATAGCGATAACGGACAACCGGAGTCGCGTCGTTGAGGTCATCGGATGCGTGCGAGGGGGGCGCACTGACCTGCGAGGCGATGACGACGCCCTCGACGCGCGTCCAACTGGCCGCTGCGGCGAGACGGTTGCGTAGGCGGAGCAGGTTGAACAGCATGCCGCCAAACAGCAGCGTGCAAACGCCGGCGCCGATCTGCGTCCAGAGCAATTGAGTGCTATCCATGGTCTCTGTCTTCTCTCCTGAGGATGAGTAGACCGGCGCCCTTTGTCCTTACGGATGCGGCACGATCTGATACGGCGTCGTGTAAGGCTCGACGCGGAGCGAGGAGTTGGCGAGCAGGCCAATCTTGGCGGTGGGCGCCTGTTGCATTTCGCCGTTCGGGCCGCGGTGAACGTTGTACTGCCACACCGTCAGATCGCCCTTCTGCGCGAGCGCATGGGCGACGGCGGCCGCATCACTGCCGCCGAGCGCCTTGAGTTCGTCCGGGCTGAGCCCGATGATGATTTCATCCTTCACGGTCACGATCTTGAACAGGTTCATCTTGGCCTCCTGCGCCCATGCGCCATTTGTGGAAACGAAAGCGAGAAGCGCGAACGCGGCGCCCTTGATGAGATCGCTGCGAGAAAGCATGCAGACTTCCTTTGGTGCTGACGCGCGCCCGAATCGTGAAGATGTGTCAGCCATGGCGCCCGTGTGATCTGCGTGGCCGTATCGCACGGGCTTTGGTCGCTCGTTCCTGAACGCGGGTTCAAGTGATTGGAAAAATTGGTGGGATCCGATGAACCTCCGGGGGCGCTATTGCGTCCAAGTAGTGCAAGCCTATGGGGATATCTTCGTGAAACTGACGGGTCTTCTTTGCCTGGTGGCGTCGCTCATAGCTGTCGGTGCGGCGCGCGCCGCCGATCCTTCTTACATCGGCGGCTGGAAGATCGCATCCGCGGTCGCAGCGCCCTGGGCCGATCCGCAGCGAAAGCCTGACGATGCCGAGCGTGCGCGCCTGCTGGGCAAGATTGTTCTGTTCAAGGCAAAGGAGATCTCCGGTCCGCGTCCCCTGGCCTGCGCTCGACCGCAGTACAAGATGACCGAGTACGGCGCCGACATGATCTTCCAGGGGGCGTTCGACGAGATGCAACGCGCCAACAAGAAGGCCGAGCCGGGGGCGCTTGCCGCCTCGCTCGGCTTTGCGAGCGACAAGATCAAGACCCTCGAAACTGGCTGCGAGATTGACTTCCATTTCGTCGACGATACGACTGCCGAAGTCGGCCTCGACAACACGGTCTACACGCTGAAGAAGCAATAGCGGCTTAAGGCCGATCCGGGTACACGGGTTCGCGATGCACCTCGGTGCCGGACTCGTCCAGCACGCTGATGATCAACCGCGGGTCCTGAATGTTGCGCTCGTTGCGAAGCCGCTGCGCCAGATCCTTGCTGTGTGCGATCGCAGCGCCCGGCGAAGCAAAATCCAGCCCTCGGCGATCGCGAACCGGAACTCCATCCTTCAAATCGAAGTAGTATGTTCGCATCATCCCCGCACCTCCATATGCACATTTGGAAACAAAGCAGGCGCAGGCCTCAATGCATTGAGGCCGATCAAGACGAGATTGCGTCAGGAGATCGCACGTGTCTTGCCGTTGCCGGACGATGACGGCATAGTGTGGTCCATCCGGAATTGCCGTGGCGCGATGCCGTTTGAGCAACCCTCGGTTACCGGTTTGACTTGCCTGAGGAGTTGTTCCTTGGCATAATTGCAACCTCGTCGGGTCGGCAGTATCAAGCTAGGGGTAGGCCGTTCGGTGCGTTGGCCCTGTGGTCGCCCGACCTCAAGCGCTGCGTCCCTGGCCTTCGACGTTCGAGCATGATCCACATGTTCGCGGCTCAGAGCCCGTTCCTTGCAATAGGTGCAGGATGAAGAACCTTGGTTTCGCGACTGAAATGCACCTTAAGCTGGGCGCGCCTTCAAGCCAGAGCATTGAGAGCCTGCGGCTCCTGCGGGCGTTTATGAAGCTGGAGAGGCAGCAGCGTTGCGAAATCATCAGGCTGGTGGAAGACCTCGCCACCGACGAAGCCATTCCCGAGCATCCCCTGTCCTGAACTGAGCGCCTTGCGGGCCGCCTGACGCGACCCAGATATTGGTCCAGACCTTGGCCCGGCCGGGGCTCGGCTGTGCCGCTAGGACGCCGCCCGGCAAATGTGATATCCAATCACGGACAAGGGAGGACGGCGACATGATCGAACCCAAGCTCGAAGTTCCGGCCGAATTGCGCGATCTGGCCGAAAAGACCATCGACCAGGCGGAAAAGGCCTTCGGCATGTTCTTCGAAGCTGCCACCAAGTCGATGTCATCGGTGCCCGGGACCGGAACGGACGTCTCGAAGCAAGCGCTGGCATTCACCGAGCAGAACATGAAGTCGGCATTCGAGCACGCGCGCAAGCTCGTCCATGCCACGGACCTTCAGGAAGCCATGCGCATCCAGTCCGATTTCCTGCGGAGCCAATTTACGAGTGCCGGCGAGCACATGCGCCAGATGACCGGCAGCCTGATGCAGGGCGGCAAGGGGAAGGGCTAACGCCGCGGCGCTAGCGCAGCGCGCCGATATAGGCCGCGATGTCGGCGGCTTCGTTCCGGCTCAGCGGGAAGTTCGGCATCTTCGGATGCGGATCGAGCAGGAAGAGGGCGAGCTTCTCCGGATTGAAGTCCGGCTTGCGCGCGATAGCGACGAAGGTCGGGACATCCGCACTCGCCTGCTTCTGCTCGCTGGTCACCGCGTGGCAGCTCGCGCACCAGCGCCTGGCGAGATCACCGCCATGATCGGGATCGGCGGCAAGCGCTGCTGATCCGTACGTGCTGGCAGCCACGGTCAGCAAGAGCGGAAGCCGCCTCAAATTCGCATGCATGCTTGTTCCTGACCGATGGTTCTTTTGGATGGGGGACATCCTCACCCGCAACACGATCCCGGGAATTGCGACAGGTCGATGCGAGCGACGATGGCGCGGACAAGCCGGCGGACAGAGCGATAATAGCGGCGGACAAATCGAGGCGTCCGCGCGACGGGCAGCTCCAGGCTTTCAGTGTAGTGCGACATCGGACTCTCCGGCGCCTCCCATGAAGCCCCCTTGTCGCGTAAACGGCCCGGCGGCGCCTTGATCTGCCGCAAGCCGTCCCGCTAGTAATCGGCGGGATTCATGATCATCGGGCTGGTCGTATCGGCGGGCGCGAGCGCGCTACTGGCGCTCGAGCGCAAGAACCGATCGAGCGTCTCCTGGATCTTCTCCTTGACCGAGTCGGGGCCGCGATCGCTCATCTCCGTGTGCTGGGCGCTGGTATTGACGATGTCGATACCGCGCGACTTGGCCTGCTCCGGCGTCGGCAGCACACCGGGGTCCGTCGTGAAGTGCGGATCCTTCGAGCGGAACGACAGGATCTTCACGTGGTCGCTGATCACGAAGGGGACGCGCAGATTGTCGAGCGTGACGACCTTGGCGACCAGCTCGGGATGCTGCTTGGCCATATACATGGAGACGTCGCCGCCGTTGGAATGGCCCACCAGCGTAATGTGGTCGTAATCGGCGTTCTCCTGCGTCTTCTTGAGCTGACCGAGCACGAAGAGGATATTGGCCTCGCAGCGCATATAGACCTCGCGCCGGCCGACATAGGGCTCGCCGACCACTGTCATCAGGGGAGGATCGCTCGGCAGATCCTGCTGGATGCTGGCAACCAGATATCCACGCGCGGCGAGCGCGTTGGCGAGGAACGAGTACTCAGTGTTCTTCACCGTGTTGCCGTTGCTGATGATCGCGAGCGGAAGCCGCCAGAAGCCGAGACTGGCCTTGGTCTCGTAGTCACGGCGCACGGCGATGGAGACGGAGATCGGCCGCTGCCGCGCGGCGTCGAACAGGTTCAGCGTCTCGTGACGAATGGCGAACTTGCTCACGGCGAAGTACTCCCCGGCGGCGAGGACGCAAAGAAAGGCCAGAATTGCCAGTGCCCGTTTCATCGTTTCCACCCGATCACATTCCACTGAACATGGTGATATGGAACTCGCGGATCGAGCAATCGTGAGCGCACGTCGGGATTAAATTTAGGCAAGCTTGCCGCAACTGCGCCGCATACGTGAAGGCCTTGCAGTGCCGAAAGAAGTCCAGGCCTAGAGGCAATGCCCCTTGCTGCGTTCCGGGCAAAGCCTGAAGGCGCTCGATAGCGTGAACAGGAAGCGCGGATTGCGCCGCTCATTGTCGGGCGCGCGATAGCTAAGCGGGACAGCGACGCCGAAATCGGCCTGGAGATCGTCCCACAGGAACAGCCGCACGCCGGCGCCGGCCGATGTCAGCGACAGGCCATCCCTTAGGCGGTAACCGTCGTTCCAGACCGCACCGGCATCGGCAAAACCGTAAAACTGATAGCCGCTCCAGTAGCGGAAATTGAGCTTCTGGTCGAAGCGAAGCTCGAACGAGCCGGCAAGACCGTTGTCGCCGCTGATTTCCGCGGCGCCGTAGCCGCGTCCGAAGGCTGCCCCGCCAAGGTAGAACTGCTGCGACGTAAACAGTGGTCGGGAAGCCGTCTGGCCCGCCCCGGACAGCTTGATCGACCAGGCATCGGTGAGGGCCTGGTAGCGCGTGAACCAGAAGTTCAGCACCGAGAAGTTCGACGACGCGCCGTCGCGCGACAGGAGGTCGTCGTAAAAATGCGAGGCGCCGAAAATGTCGAGCCCCTGGCGGTAGCCCAACGTCAGATAGTTGGTGCCGCCGAACCGGTCCTGCAGCCGGTAGTCGGAGGTTAGGCTCGCGGTCCGGATATGGTCGTTGTAGTAGGGCCCGAATACGTCGCGTTCCGATACGTTGCTGAAGCCGAGCGCCGCGGTCAGCGTCAGCGACGACGTCTGCGACTGGAGAGGCATGATGCTTGCGCGAAACTCGATTGCTTCCGTCTTGGTGACGTCGTTGTCGAGCCGCCGCGCGTCGCCGGGCCTGACTTCGCTGTAGAGCGCCGACATGCCCAGGCGAACGCCATCGACGCCGACCGGAACGTCATAGGACAGCCGGCCGAAGCCGAGCTCGCGCGGATCATTCGCGATGGTCGATAGGTTAACTGCCAGCGTGTCGCCGGGCGCGAGGTAGGAGTTGAATGCCGCGGTGGCATAGGTCTGCCATGGCCCGACTGACGACGAACCGAGATTGTCGATCCCGAACGAGGTGAAGATGTGCCAAGTCTTGACGAAAACTATCAGGCGGAAGCGTCCGGTCGGGCCGCCAAGCTCCTCGATTGCCGTGTCCAGGATCCGAACGCCCGGCCGGGCGTTGATCAGGAAGAGCTGTCGCTCGAGCGTGCTCAATCGTGACGGATGCTCCGACAGAACCGGGCCGAGCATCGGCCGGATGCCAAATTGCTCGGCACCGTCTCCCCTGAGCTCGGCTTCGACGATGCTTCCTTCGACGACCTGGATGCGAACGCGGCCCTTCTCGATGTCCTGTGGCGGGACGATTGCCCGGCTCAGATGGAAGCCGCTGCCACGATAGATATCGCCGATCGCGCCCGCGATGGCGGCGAGGTCGGCCTGCGAGACCTTCTTGCCGAGATAGGGCTGATAGGCTCCGGCGAGCCGGTCAGCGGAGACGGCATGGGCACCGCTGATCGTGACGCCTCGCAGGACGAATTGCGGTCTGGTGTCGCCGCCCAGATCGGGCCTACCGAGCATCGGTAATCTTACGGAGGGATGAGTGCCCGATTCCTGATCGGACTGGGTCTCGAAATATTTCTCGGTCTGCCGCGGGTTGAAGCCGGGGTTATTCGCCTGTTGCGCGAGCGTTTGCGGAATTCCCGGAATCATCGATGCGAGGGCGGCTAGAGCGGTAATAAAAAACCGCCATCGGACCCCCGAGACGGGTCGTGCTCCGTAGTTCAACGGAGGGCGTCGCCGGGTCCGATAAGGAACTGTTAGCCGCATGATTTTTCATAGGTTTTTATGGTCAATGATTGGTTAATGCGGCCGTCCACCCTGTCGGGGTTCCAGCTAATTCTATCTTGAAACATTTCCGGTAAGCCTCGCTGCCAGATGCAAGCGGCCTGAGGATCATCATGCTTGGCGGAGATGGAATGCGGCGCACCTTGATGGCCGCGTTGGTGCTGGGAATGGGCTCGAGCGCCTTCGCTGCGGAAGGCGGCGTCTGGTCGGTCAGCAAGGCGTCCGGCGACGTCTGGATCGCAACCGATGGCGCACAACAGGTCTCGCTCAAGCAGGAGGAGGCGCTGAAGCCCGGCGATACCATTCGCACCGGACGCAACGGACGCGTGCTGCTGGTTCGGGGTGAGGAGACGCTCCTGATCTCGCCGAACTCGGTGGTCGGACTGCCTGCCGAGACGAAGGACGGTCTCTCGACCACGATCGTGCAGCAAGCAGGTTCGATCCTGCTCGAGGTCGAAAAGCGCAACGTCAAGCATTTCGAGGTCGAGACGCCCTACCTTGCCGCCGTCGTCAAGGGAACGCAGTTCAGCGTGACCGTGAGTGCCGGGAGCACCAAGGTCGGCGTAGTCCGCGGCCAGGTCGAAGTGTCTGATTTCAAGACTGGACAGATTGCCCAGGTGATGCCGGGCCAGTCTGCGACGGCATTCGAGCACGGCAAGCCGGGGCTGAGCCTGAGTGGTGCCGGCACGTTCAATCCGATCGAACAGGGCAAGCCGCGCGCCTCGACGATCGAGCGGGTCCCAGTGCCGAAGTCCGGCCTGACGGCGCCGCGCAATGCAGCCACCGGACGTGCGATCCATGCGCTCGCTGCGACCGACAAGGGAAGCAAGGCGACCGGTTCGCCCTCGCGCCCGCAACATGCGTCCGGTGCGCCTTCGCCGAAGTCCGGCGTGGTGCGCATCTCGGGCGCGCTCGGCGAGGTCAAGCTGAACATCCACAAGGCGACGCATGGGCTCGCCCATGGTGCCGTCACATCGATCTCGACCAGAAGCGCTTCCAATACATCCAGTACGGACACCGTCTGGAGCGACACGAAAAGCAACACGACGAATGCCTCCAACAGCACCGGGCAGACCGCAGTCAGCTTGAGCAGCAGTTCGGCGACGAGCAGCACCAGCAGCAGTTCGAGTTCGTCCGGCGGGACGGCGACTGTCGCAACATCGGCAGGTTCGTCGAGCGATGCCTCCGGCGGGAGCTCCGGCAACGGAAACGGTAACAGCGGCACCACCGGGAACGGCAGGGGCAACAACGGCAACGGCAATGGGAATGGCGGCGGTAACGGCAGCAATGGCAACGGCCACGCCTATGGCCGCGGCAGGCACTAGCTGCTGACATCCCGCCTAACGACCAGGGGAGTGCATCACGTCACACCGTGATGCGCAGGGGGACCAAGGTGAAACGTTATCGGCCGCATATTCTGGTGGTGACCGCGCTTGCAATCGTGCTGTCGACGGGATGGCACGGGGCGCTCCGCAGCGCGCTCACCGACCTGCGGTTCGCCTGGCAATCGCGCGAGGCGAGCGGCAGCATCGTCGTCGTTGCAATCGACGCTCCTTCGATCGATCGGATCGGTGTATGGCCTTGGCCGCGTCACCTGCACGCCCAGATGCTCCGCAAGCTCGAGAGTGCCGGGGTCCAGGATGTTGCCTTTGACGTTGATTTCAGTACGCCGTCCGAGGCTGCGTCCGATGCCGCCTTCGTGAAGGCGTTGCAGGAAGCGGGCGGCTCGACGATCCTGCCGTCCTTCAAGCAGCCGTCGCCGAACGGCGGTGGCCTTCACATCAACCGGCCGCTCAAGCAATTCAGCGATGAGTCCTGGGCGGCGGTCGTCAATGTCGCGATCGAGCCAGACGGGCTCGTGAGGCGCTATCCTCTCGGCGACAAGCTGGACGGCACCTTCCTGCTGTCGATGGCCGCGGTCCTCGCCGGACGGGCCCAGCACGGCCCGCCGTTCCTGATCGACTACAGCATCCGCGCAGCTTCGATTCCGCGCGTCTCCTATGCCGATGTGCTGCGCGGCGACGCGGCAGCCCTGGCCCGGCTCAAGGACAAGAAGGTCATCGTCGGCGCGACCGCACTCGAGCTCGGTGATCGCTTCAGTGTCCCGAACGGCGTCGTCGTGTCGGGGCCCGTGCTTCAGGCGCTGGCCACGGAATCGATCCTGCAACGGCGGACGCTGCACTGGACGTCCGACGCCGGCATGGCGATCGGCATTGCCATTCTCTCGCTGCTGATGTTGGTCTCGTGGCGTCGCCTCGCTCCCGGCGTCCGGGTTGTGATCCTCGTTGCATCAGCCGCCGTCGTGGAGCTCGCCGCCGTACTGGTGCAGACGAATTGGCCGCTCGTCATCGACACCTCGCTGTTCCATATCGCCGTCGTCGCCTATCTCACCGCGATCGCACTTGACGAGATCGACTTCCGGAGCCTGCTCGGTCGCATCGCCGAAAGCCGTTTCCACCGCATCGCGATGTCGCTGGGAGATGGTCTCGTCTGCACAGACGAGAACCATATGATCACCGTGTGGAATCCCGGTGCGAGCGCGATCTTCGGCTATATGCCGGCGGAAATGATCGGCCGCCCCTTCGAAGCGCTGTGCGCCGCTCCGACCGATCGACGCGCCAAGGCCTTTTCGATGCGCGATGCCGCGCGTCAGGCGTTGCTGGTTCCGGGCGGGGCCGTCGTTGTCGAGTTCGAGGGACGCCGCAAGAATGGCGAGACGTTCCCGGTCGAGGCGAGCTTCTCAGGCTGGCAGGGCACCGAAGGATTCCAGTATGGCGCGATTCTGCGCGACATCTCGGTGCGAAAGCGTGAAGCCGCACGCGTCAAATACCTCGCCGAATATGATTCCCTGACCGGCCTCGCCAACCGCAACACGCTGCATTCCGGCCTCGTCGGTCTGATCGCGGGGGCGGAGTTGAAGTCGCACGAGGTCGCGCTCCTGGTGCTCGGGCTCGATGGCTTCCAGCAGATCAACGACATGCTCGGGCACGCGGCGGGCGACCTCGTGCTGCAGGCCGTCGCGGAACGCCTGCGCAAGACGGTTGATGACAAGGTCGTGGTTGCGCGGCTCAGCGGCGACGAGTTTGCGATCGCCTTCGACTGCAGCGAGATGGATGAAGGCGTCGCGGAGTTTGCCGATCGCGTCACACGAGCGTTCGAGTTGCCGCTCGTGGCCGGCACGCGCCAGCACCGTGTCAGGATCAGCATCGGGGTCGCCGTGTATCCGGACGGTGGCGCAACGGCCGAAGACCTTCTAGGCAACGGGCATCTTGCGCTGTGCCGGGCAAAGGCGATCCGTCGCGGCAGCCATGTCATCTTCGAGAGCACCATCAGGCAGGAACTGGAGAACCGTCTGACGCTGGAGAGCGAACTCGCGCACGCCGCCGACCGCAGCGAGTTCGAGCTGTTCTTTCAGCCGCAGGTTCACCTCGTCGACGGCGCCTTGATGGGCGCCGAAGCGCTGATCCGCTGGCGTCATCCCGTGCGCGGCTACGTGTCACCCGGGGAGTTCATGCCGGTCGTCAATACCTCCGCTCTGTCCGAGCGGATCGCCAACTGGGTGATGGAAACCGCGTGCCGGCAGGCGCGCAGCTGGGAACTCGCGGGCCATAGCGTCCGCGTGGCGATCAACCTCTCGCCGTCGCAATTGCATTCCGGCGACCTTGCGCATGCGGTCTCGGAGCTGCTCAAGGCGACGGGATTGTCCCCTGGGTTGCTGGAGCTGGAGGTCACCGAGGACATCCTGCTGCTAGATGAGGAACGCGTGCTCGACATGTTCAAGCGCATTCAGCAGCTAGGCGTCCGCATCCTGTTCGATGATTTCGGCACGGGCTACGCGAGCCTCAGCTATCTGAAGAAGTTTCCACTGGACGGCCTCAAGATCGACAGGTCGTTCGTGTTCGATCTGCTTACGGATTCCGACGATGCTGCGATCGTCAGTTCGACCGTCGGTTTGAGCAAGCAACTCGGCCTGTCCGTCATTGCCGAGGGCATCGAGAACCGCGCCACTGCCGACTTCCTGGTCAGCATTGGCTGCGAGGAAGGGCAGGGCTATTTCTTCGGCCGTCCGATGCCGGCTGACGCGTTCGAGCGGCAGTTCCTGGCAGCACCGGCGATCCTCGAGACCGCTTGAAGACAAGCGCCGTCGAATCGCTATCATGCGCGGCGACGGACCGTCGCCGTGGGGCTGATCGAGATCGTGTCGCAGCAGCAACCGGAATCGCGCAATGCTTCCCCTCCGCAGAAGGGGTATCGTGACCTGCGACTGGACGCCTGCCGTGGTCTGGCGCTCTGGTTCATCTTCATCGACCACATTCCCGACAACGCGCTGGCATGGCTGACGCTGCGCAATTACGGGTTCAGCGATACCTCCGAAGTGTTCGTCTTCGTATCAGGTTACACCTGCATGCTCGCCTATGGCGGCGCGCTGGAGGAACAGGGCTGGCTGACCGTCGTAACGCGCGCGCTGCGGCGAAGCTTGGAAATTTATTGCGCGTTTCTCCTGCTGCTTGTCGCCTATGTTGCCGTGGTATGGCTCGTCGGCGGCGGCGAACGCTTTGTCGACGAAACCAATACGGGCGTCTTCTTCAAGAATCCGGGCGAGGCCGTCGTTCGAGCCCTCTTGCTCCAATATGCCCCCGTCAATACCGACATCCTGCCGACCTTCGTCCTGCTGCATCTCGCATTCCCGGCGATGTTGTGGCTTCTCCTGCGGATCCCTGTGGCGACGCTGGTTGCGTCGTTCCTGCTGTATCTGATGGTCCAGCTCCAGAGCTGGCACATGCCCGCCTGGCCGAGCGGAGAGCTGTATTTCAACCCATTTGCCTTCCAGCTCTTGTTCGTGTTCGGCGCCTGGTATGCGGGTGGGGGCGCCTATCTGATCCGGCCGCTGGTGGAGTCGCGTGCGACGTTGATTGCGGCGATGCTGTATCTCGCCTTCAGCCTGATCATCGCCCTGAGCTGGCAGTTCGACGCTTTGAATGTTCTGATACCGGATGGCGTCGCGAAGCTGATCTATCCAATCTACAAGAGTCATCTGGCGCCTGTCCGCCTGCTGCATTTCCTGGCACTGGCGGTGGTCGTTTCGCGTCTGACGCCACCGGATTTGCACGGACCCGTGCGCCCGTTTGCGATCGCGATGATCCGCTGCGGCGAGAATTCGCTGCCGATGTATTGCATCGGTGTCCTGCTGTCCTTCCTCGGACTGATCGTGCTGACCAACGTGTCCGGCAACCTGATGGTCCAGGTCGCGGTGAGTGTGATCGGGATCGCGATCATGGTGCTCGCTGCCACGATCGCTACCTGGGAGGCCCAACTCGATCGGCGGGGACCAAAACTGTTCTGATCGCTAAGGTGCGAGGAGTCAGGTAACGCGGACCTGAGTGATTATTTCGGAAAACCGCTGCGCACTTTGCGCTAACGGGGCGGGTCCGGATCATGCTCTAGCGCCGTCGCGCGACGGCAACGCCGAACAGGAAGGCCACGAACAGGCTCGCCAGCGGCGCCTCGCGCGTGATCGCGGCGATGGTGGACAGCGGCCTGCCGGGTCTGCGTGCCTCCTCGATGGCCGCCGTCAGGCGGTCGACCGCGGCGCGCAGTCCGCCCGCGACCTCGCCCACGGTCCGGGACACATCGGTTGCGGCATCGACGGCCCGCTCGGCCACGCCGGGCTGGGGATTTGCTTGCGGTATTTCCGTGCTCAAGGAAGGCCTCCGCTGCGCGCGATACGTTTTTCCAAGGCCGGCACCTTTGGCTATCCGCGCGAGCGCTCGTTTTGAACAGCGGGTCGAAAGACCTTTGGCTATCCGCGACAGGCGCCGTAATGAACGGCGGGTGCTGGCCCTGCAACAGGAATGCGCCGCGGGGGATTTTGTTCCCGTTGCGGCGAGCGCCTATCCGTGAAACGCCGGATGCGAATCTCTGTTAGGCTCATACATCAAGGTTCGACCTTGATCGCCGAGGAGATGGCCGTGACCGATCGCACGATATGGGATCGTACCAGGCGTATCGCGCTGCTCGGCGCCCCCATCGATATGGGCGCCTCGCAGCGGGGCACGCTGATGGGGCCCGCGGCGCTCCGAACGGCGGGCCTTGCGACGCTGCTGGATTCGCTTGGTTTCGACGTGGACGAGTACGGCGACCTCTCCGTCGCCGAGATTGCCGACCTGACCGATACGCCGCCCGACAAGGCCAACCACTACCGCGAGATCCAGCGCTGGACGCGGGCACTGAGCAGCCGCGGCTATGAGATCGCCAGGACCGGAGCGATCCCCATCTTTCTCGGTGGCGACCACTCGCTGTCGATGGGCTCGGTCAACGCCATGGCGCGTCACTGGCAGGAGCGCGGTCGCAAGCTGTTCGTACTGTGGCTGGACGCGCATGCCGACTACAACACGCCGGAGACCACGATCACGGCCAACATGCACGGCATGTCGGCCGCTTTCCTGTGCGGAGAGCCCGGGCTCGACGGCCTGCTTGGCGGTGAGCCGCGCGCCTCGATCGATCCGGGCCAGCTTGAGCTGTTCGGGACGCGCTCGATCGACAAGCTGGAAAAAGACTTGGTGCAGGCGCGCCGGATCAGGGTTGCCGACATGCGTCAGATGGACGAGTTCGGCGTCGGCGTGCTGATACGTCGCCTCATCGAGCGGGTGAAGGAGAACGACGGCGTGCTGCATGTCAGCTTCGACGTCGATTTCCTGGATCCCTGCGTTGCTCCGGGCGTCGGCACTACCGTACCGGGCGGGGCGACCTATCGCGAGGCGCACCTGATTATGGAGTTGCTGCACGATTCCGGTCTCGTCGGCTCCGTCGACATCGTCGAACTCAACCCCTTCCTGGACGAGCGCGGGCGTACCGCGCGCACCGCGGTCGAACTGATCGGCAGCCTGTTCGGTCAGCAGATCGTCGATCGGCCGACGCCAAGTAATGCGATCGGGGCGGGTGAGTAGGGAACTCAGGCCAAACGACTCGGAACCAACGATGGGGAAGTTGAATTAACCTGTGAGAGGAAACAGCACAGGTCGGCTCCCGTGACGATGAACCGCGTCAGGAATTTCATTGGACTCGCAGAAGCGCTCCACCATCCCGGCGTGATCGCGTTGATCGTGGCCGGCGTGACGATTGCGGTGATGCTGCTTGTCGACCACGGACCGTGGGCGAGAGCGAAGGTGCAGCCGGCCCACGTCGCGATGTATCACACAACCGGCGAAGCGGCGCGGGCTGCGGGCGCAGCGGTGATTCCAACGGATCCGAAATCACCGATTGAGCCGGCACAGCCGGGGCCCAAGAGATCCCCGACCGTCAATCCCGTGACGCCGTAGCTCTAGCTCTTGCGGCCGTAGCTGAGCAGGCCGCCGGTCGTCTTCGGCGGATGCGCCCGAAGCGCGTCTTCGTTCGGCTCGGTGCCCCAGCCGGGCCGATCCGGAATGATCAGATGACCGTTCACGATCTCTGGCTCATGGGTGAAGAGCTCGCGGTCCCACGCCAGGCGATCGATATCGATCTCCATGATCCGCAGGTTCGGCACCGCGGCGCAGAAATGCGCATTCATCATCGAGCAGAGATGGCCGTAGAAATTATGCGGGGCGACGTTGACCTCGAAGGCCTCCGCGGCCGCGGCAATCTTCATCGACTGCCACACGCCGTTCCAGGGCGTGTCGATGATCGCGACGTCCATCGCCTGCTCGCGGAAATAGGGCAGGAATTCACGCAAGCCCAACAGTGTCTCGCAGGACGAGATCGGGTGTGGGCTTTGCCGTCTGATATAGCCGAGCGCCTCCGGATTGAAGCTGTCGATTTCGACCCAGAACATCTCGAGGTCGGCGATGGTGCGCAGAATCTTCAGATAGCCTTCGGTCTTGGCGTTGAAGTTGCAGTCGAGCAGGATGTCGACATTGGGGCCGGCGCCGTCGCGGATCGCTTCGAGATGCATGTGCAGGTCGCGCAGGATCTTGCGGTCGACATTGATCTCGGGCGCAAATGGCGAGCCGAAACCCGGGCGCCAGCCGGTCGGCTTGCCGTCGTCATAGGAGAAGATGTTGGTCTTGAGCGCGGTGAACTTCTTCTCGCGCACCTCGCGCCCCATCGCCTTGACGCCGTCGAGGTTTTCGATCGGTGGCCTGTACCAGGACGGGTGATTGATCCGCCAGGTCGCGCAATGCGACCAGTAGACCCGCACGCGGTCGCGGATCTTGCCGCCGAGGAGCTGGTAACAGGGCACGCCCAAGAGCTTGGCCTTGGCATCGAGCAGGGCGTTTTCGATCGCGCCGAGCGCCTGCGCCACCACGCCGCCGGCTGCGGGACGCGTCGCCGCGAACAGCTCGGCATGAATGCGCTCGTGCTGGAAGACGTTTTGGCCGACGACGCGGCTCGACAGGCGCTGGATCGCGGCGCCGACGCCGGGCGAGCCAAAGCCCTCGTCGAATTCGCTCCAGCCGACGATGCCGTCTTCAGTCGTCAGCTTGACGAAATGGTAGTTTCGCCAGCCGGCGTCGCAGGCGAGGATCTCAACGCTTGTTGCTTTTGATGATTTGGTCATGTCGCTCCCTGCTGGCCCGTTGAGCCTTCTTGGTTTTTGATCCGGCGGCGTGGCCGGTGGCAGACGGGGATACCCCTGGAACTTGTTAAGCCAACAGGGGACGCGCGTGAAGGCCCGGGCCGGTCGGGCAGACTTGAAAATCGGCACGATGTTTTCGCGGGATCGTCCCGAAATTGCGCCGGTCACTGACGTTTTTAGCCACAATCCGAACCGACCATCGATTCCATGAAGTTTTTAGGCATGATTGCAGTTCTGGCGCTCCTGACGATGGGTGGGGCCGCCATTTCCGACCAGCTTCTGACGGCCGATCAGCTGACCGCGCACCGGGTGCAGTAGGTGCGGTCCGCTTTGGGCGCTTTGTCTTTGGGGGATGACAGGGATGCTTTCCGTAGACCAGTTTCTGAGACTGATTAGCGTGCCGGCCGTGTTCACGGCCTTCATCATCGCTTCGCAGATCTCGGCGGCGCTGACGCCGGCTTAAGGCGTCGGGCAAGGGACCGCGTTCGCCACGCGCGCTCGCTTAGCCGCATCACCGCACGCGGGGAACGGCGTCGCCATGGCTGCGTTTGCAGCTCATGTCGGTACGCTGTCTCGTTGAAGATGCCTTCTACATTGCCTGGGGCTTCCTGGAGAAATCGGGAGAACTGGGTGATCCCGACGCGTCCGCCAACATCCTGCTCGACTCGATCCAACATCAGCTTCGCACGGGCGAACGGCGCACGCTGCTGCTCGCCAACCGCGCGATATCAGCTTATCGGGAACAGGCCGCATTCGCCCGCGTTTCCTCCCGAAAGGAGACGTCGCGTGGATAGGCTGACCAAGAAGGATCAGCCCGACCGCAGCAAAATCAACATGCACGAGGCCTACGAGGTCAAGTACTGGACGCATGCCCTCGGTGTCTCGCGCGAGCAGTTGCAGAAGGCTGTCGAGAAGGTCGGCAATTCGGCCGCCGCCGTCCGCAAGGAGCTGGCGGTGTAACCGAGGGGGCGCGCGGTATGCTTGCGACGTTTGGAGCAAGGCCCACGCGCTCGCCATCGCGCGAACGCTGCGGCACCGCAAAGGTTCGGTCAACAGATGATCCATCACGTTTCAATCGGCAGCAACGACATCGCCCGCGCCCGGCTCTTTCCCGGCGTCAGCCGACGCCAAGCATAAAGGACCCGAGCAGCGCCAGCACGGCGAGCGCCATGACGGCCGTACCGAGCCAGCCAAGTGCGATGAGCCATGTCCGCGCTCTGAAGCGGCCCATGATCTCCTCGTTCGACACGATCGCCATCATCATCGCCATGATGGGGACCGCGACGATGCCGTTGAGCACCGCGCTCCACACCAGCATGTGCATGGAATCGATGCCGGTGAAGCCGAGGCCGAAGCCGATCGCGGTGGCGGCTGCGATGATGGTGTAGAAGCCCACCGCCTCGTCGGGCTTTGCTTCCAGCGTGGCACGCCATCCAAATATCTCCGCAACGCCATAGGCCGCCGACCCGGCGAGCACCGGAATTGCCAGCATGCCGGTGCCGATGATGCCGAGCGCGAACAGCAGGAAGGTGAAGTCGCCGGCGAGCGGGCGTAGCGCTTCGGCGGCGTCGGTTGCCGAGCTGATATTTGTGACGCCGTTGGCGTTGAGCACCGTCGCGGTGGTCAGGATGATGAAGAAGGCGACGCCGTTCGACAGCAGCATGCCGAACGTGGTGTCGGCCTTGATGCGCGCGAGCTCGGGATCGCCGCCGCGCGGATGGCGGCGCAGCGGACGGCGATGCTTGCCGTTCATCTCCTCGACCTCCTGCGAGGCCTGCCAGAAGAACAAATATGGGCTGATCGTGGTGCCGAGCACGGCAACCACCATCAAAAAATAGTCGGCGCTGACGTTCACCTTTGGCCAGACCGCGGCGAGCAGCGCCGTGCTCCAGGGAATTTTGACGGTGAAGGCGGTCGCGACATAGGCGAACAGCGCCAGCGTCATGAATTTGAGGATCGGCGAATAGCGCCGATAGGGCACGAAGACCTGGAGCAGCGTCGAGAGCGCCGCGAAGATCAGCGCGTGCTCGTGATTGAGCCCGCCGATCACCAGCGACAGCGCCTCCGCCATGGCGGCGATATCGGCGGCGATGTTGAACGTGTTCGCAACGACGAGCGCCGACACCAGCGTCAGCACCAGCCAGCGCGGCGCAACCTGCGTGATGTTCGCCGCCAGCCCCTTGCCGGTGACCCGGCCGATCTGCGCGCTGACGAGCTGGATGGCGATCATGAACGGGGTCGTCAGAAATACCGTCCAGAGCAAGCCGTAGCCGAATTGCGCGCCGGCCTGCGAATAGGTGGCGATGCCCGAGGGATCGTCGTCGGCGGCGCCCGTCACCAGGCCTGGCCCGAGCCGTTTCAATACCATCAGCGCCGGGCGTCGGGGGGCGGAGACGGCGTTCTCGGTCATGAAAGGCGGCGCCTCAGGTCAGGCTCGGTTGCTGAAATCTCCCGGCTAACTCAGGTTTAGGACGGAAGTTCCTTGGACGAGCCCGGCACGGTCTCCTTCGGAATAGTCGCATTTCGGGTTGACGCGTCGGGCAAATCGGGTGTAAACATTCATCATCGCCAGAAACGTCGAGCCTGCGCCGGTCCGGTCGCAGGCTCTTTTGTTTTGGGCGGAGAGCAGGACACGAAACTCTGCCGTATCCCAAGAGCTGCCTCGAAGCGCATTGCCCGAGGTCGGAGTTGGGCCAAAAGCTGAAGCGCAGAGCTTGAGTAGAACGACCCTGATCTTGTATTTTCAGTGTATTCGCAATACGGGCGGCGGCCCAGTCGGCCTCTTGGCGAGGACGGTCAATGACAAACCTCAACGATCTCTCCGGGATGGTCGCAGTCGTCACCGGCGCTAGTCGCGGCATCGGCCTAGCCATCGCACGCCATTTCCTGAGGATTGGCGCTCGGGTAGTCGTCGGCGGGCTTGATCCCCAGGAAACCGAAGCGGCTGTCCGAGGGCTCGCCGCTGAGGCCGGAGACGACCGGGTAGCAGCCCAGCCAGGGGACGTTAGCCGCCTCGATATCGCTGAGGCTCTCGTTGCGGCAGCATTCGAGCGGTTCGGTCGGCTGGATGCGCTTGTCTGCAATGCCGGCATCGACATCATCAAGCCGGCGGTGGATTACGAACCGGAAGAGTGGGATCTGATCCTGGCAGTCAACCTGCGCGGCGCCTTCCTGCCGGCGCGCCAGGCCGCGAGGGCCTGGATCCAACGTGGACAGCGCGGCGGATCGGTGACTATGACGTCGTCGATCGCGGCCCGCGCGGGCATCGCTGGTCTTGCACCCTATGGAGCAAGCAAGAGCGGGATAGATCAACTCGTCCGCACGTTGGCGGTGGAATGGGCCAAACACGGAATCCGAGTGAACGCCATTGCGCCCGGTTACGTCGACAATGTCATGGCCGGCGTCGAGATTCATTCCGATCCCGCCACCGAGGCTCGAATCCGCGCATTCACTCCCATGGGACGTCGGGCCACGGTTGAAGAGATCGCTGGCCCCTTCATTTTTCTCGCCTCGCCAGCCGCCGCATATGTAACAGGAGCGATTCTAGCCGTCGACGGCGGGTACAGCGCACAATAATTTTGGTGCGCCCCACCCAAGACACGTTTCGTTCGGGTCGCAAGGCGAAACCGCCACAGGGCTACAAGACGTCTGCTTTACCTTGGAGCCTGCCGTCGCATTTTTGGTCGGGCGCCTGGCGCACGCTGACGAACGATGTCCCTGGCGACTTGATACGTCGGGCAAGCAGGCATCACACGGTCCGAGTTCGGCCAACAACGGAAGATCGCGAACTCACTCGATCGTCGTGTCGGCGCGCGAGAGCAGCGTCGGCGGGATGTCGACACCCAGCGTTTTGGCCGTCTTGAGATTGACGACCAACTCGAGCTTGGTCGGCTGCTCGACGGGCACGTCAGCCACTTTTGCGCCGCGCAACAGTTTTGCGACCTGACGCGCGCATTGGTCGAAAACCGCGCTGATGCGCGGACCGTAGCCTATCAGGCCGCCGTCCTCCGCCTGCTCGGGCCATTGATAAATGGCCGGCAGGCGACGCAGGGCAAGGCGATCGCGGATCAAGGATTGGAATTTGGATGACAGGATTGGCGATGCCAGCAGGTTGACGGCCTCGACCCGTGCGCTCGTCATGGCGTCGATCGCACGGATGATGTTCTCCTCGGAGCGTGCGGCAAACGGAACGATCTCGACGCCGAAACTCTTGGCGGCACTTTCGAGGGCGCTCATGTTCGGTATTGGCTCGCGGTCGGCGAGCACAGCTATTCGTCGCGCAGCGGGCAGCGCCTGATGCAGTAACTCCAATCGCTTGGCGTCGAGCTGGAAGGCAAAGATGGCAACGCCGGTGGTGTTGCCTTCGGGGCGGGGCATGGAGGCGACGAGCTTGCTGCCGAGCAAATCGTCCGCGATCGCCACGATGGGAATGCGTTGCGTTGCTTGCTGGGCTGCACGCGCGGCTTCGGTGCCGACGACCATCAGGACGTCAGGATTTGCCTGGGCAAGTTCAACGGCGAGCGTTGGGTACGAGGCCGCGGCCACGCCGTCGGCACGGCTGTCGATGTCGAGATTGCCGCCTTTTGCAAATCCGGCCCTGCCCAGTTCATCGAAAAAGCTTGCCGGCAGGGGCCCCAATATCGCTACGCGGTAGCGCCGGGCGGCTTGCTGTGCGCGTGCTTCGAAAGGCCAGGCCGCAGCACCGCCAATCAGCGTGATGAACTCGCGCCGCTTCATTGAGCCCCCCGGGGGATCTGATCGCGTTCAGCCTAGCACATTGGCGGCGAGGGCGGTGCTCGCTGAGTTACAAGGCGAAATTGTCACAGGGCTGCAGGACGTCTGCTTTACGATGGAAAGCGGACGTCCCATCCAGGGGCAGACGCCATCACCCGAGGTCGGGGCGATGTCCGAGATGAAAGAGACCTCCGGCCGGGCGGGCTTCACTTCGGCGGTTGCAGCTCCGGTGATCTCAGCCATTCGCTCAAGTGCGAGCCCGTCTCGGCTTGCCGGGCCCTTCTGAGGGCCGCATCGCGCTCCGCGCCGGTTGGGAGCATTTTGGCCTCCTCGCGGAGGCGCCTGGCGTGTTCGGAAAGTCGTTCTTCAAGGGATTGCGTTTGCTTGAAACGGCGACGCAACATGACACAACCTCCTGCATACGGGTCCTAACCGTTGGGTTTTGCAAGATCCCAATCCAATATGCGGATGGGCGGGCATTGGTTCCAAACGGGCAACTCAGATCGGGCCGGGGACCGGCCGCCCTACGCGTCTGCCTCACCCGGCTCTATCGCACGCTGACGAAGGTGCCCCAGGCGGCGGCAAGAGGCGCGCCGGCAAAGCCGTTCGTTAGCGCCTCATTTGTCTTGTGTCTTGCCCGGCTTTCAAGGAGCGCCCGAGCGCCCTTAGGCGGGCGCCGCATCAATCAGCAGTCCGCTAGCGGAATGGAAGCCCGGAGGAGACGCCGCTAAGATGGCGGCAGGGTGAGGAGTCCGCGTTCGGCGGCGAGAGCCGGAAACCGGGCGGTGACGGCTGCCGTGAGCGGCGTGCCGGGGTCGACGACCTGAAATGTGATCTTGCTGAGTGTGGTGCCCTGTCCGAAGCGGGCGGCGAGGTTGTCGGGGGACACTTCGACAAGGGACTTTGGGTTGGCCATGTCGGTGAAGGTCGCGAGCTGCGGATAGTATTTGCGGTCGAGCACGTTCAGCGGCCTGGCCCTGGCAAGGTCGTCCAGAATACTTGCATCGCCGGCATTGGGCCGCTTCCCGCGGAGCTCGTCGATGTGGAGAGCCCGGAAGACGATGGTGTTGATCTCGCGATCGTAGTTGTATCGCACATCGCGCAGCGTCGCGAACAAGACCTCGCCATTGCCGAGATCCACGAACGGGGCTTCGCCGAATGTCTGGTGGCCTCCGCCCCAATCCGAGCCGCCGGCGCCCGGGAGCGGAATCAGGCGTGGTCGCCAGACCACGTGCTCCTGGACGGCCGATCCGGATTTCGGGCCGCTCGGGGTCTGGACCTCGACGGTCATGCGATAGCGCAGGGATGCTTGCGGCGTCCATTGTCGGATCACAACCCAAGCTATTCCGAGGACAACAAGTGCAAGAAAGATATGGCGCTTCAACATGTCCAGCCAACAGGCCTAGAAAACGTCACGGTCTAATCAACCAGAAGAAATCATTCACATCGTCCGACGTGAGCGTCGTCATGTCCGATCTCAGGAAGAGGGCAAGCGAGCCGAGACCGAACAAGGTAATGAGGCCCGCCGGGAGCATGAACGACAGCGTGCGGTTCCAGAGCTCGGTTTCGGCAGCGTAAGAGATCGAGACTGCGGTACGGTCCTTCGTCGAACGTATCGGCACGAGAGCCTCGCCCCAACGCTTTGCAAACAACATGAAGGATTCGTGCGTTATCGGCGCCTGGTCGGGATTGGTGACCGATTTGATTTTCACGTTGCAGAAGGTGATCCCCAGCTTCGTGCGCCCGCACGCTCCGTCCGCGATGCGCAGATCATGCGCCGGCTGCCAGGTGCCGGCCAGGCGGTGATCGCGCTGGATGTCCAGACCATAGTCCGAGACCAGAGCGTAAAGCAGCACGCAACACGCAACGAACAGGAAGAGCCAGAGAATGGGGGCGCTGATCGCCGACCAGCGGCGCTCGGTGAAATCCTGGCTTCGTGCGGCAGCCATGCCGCCACCGAAAATTGGTACAGCGGCGCCACCTTCGGATTGACGCTTGCCGAACGACATTGTGGTCACCCCAGACATTGAAGTCGCCTGCTACCTAAGGGCGAACACAATAAGACTTCGCTAAAGGGCGTCGGCGGATTGTCAGGGGATGCAGGTGTCGCTGCCGGTCCTATTTGATGCTGACGAACATGCCCCAGGCGGCGGCAAGGCCGGCGCCGGCGAAGACGATCAGCGGGTTGGCGCAGAAGGCGCTGCCATAGGTGCACATGGTCACGCCGAACGAGCCGATCTCGTGGTGGCTCGCGGAATAAAACAGTCCCGACAGCACCAGCAGTGCGGCGGCGACGTAGTACATCGGTCCGGCTCCTTATCCTCTCACCGGGCGGTCGCCGTGTCGCGTCGCCGCCCGGCATCGCTGTCAAGCCGAGTTGAGCAGGCGGAGATTTCATTCCGCCAAATTCGGTTTGTGCGATTTTAATAAAGTTGCAGCAACGCCACCGCGGGGAGGCCAAAAGGCCGTGACGCGCGACGAAACACGCCTGAAACATTCGTGAAACCAGATAGTTCTGAACTCCCCCGTTGCCGGGCGCGACCAACCGGACGAGAAGGAGATACTCATGATCCAGGTCGGTTCGAAAGAAGAAGTCGCGTTCTTGCTGGCGCTTTTCGGCACGCATACCCAGCCCGTCAGGCAGCCGAAGCCGAAATCGTCGCGTGGGTAATGCTCGACCATGCCAGGCCTCGACATTTGCCAGCGCTTGTTGCGCCGGCTGATCTCTGCTGGAGATCCCAGTGCCATTCCGGTCGCCGAATGCGCCATCGATGACTATGTGGAGATCACGGAAGGAAGCGCGCGCGAAAGCGGACTGCGTCTCCTGCAGCAGGATGCATGGGACCAGCATGCCGTCATGGTCGGCGTGCAGCGCTCGTTCGCGGAAACTGTGAACGCTTATATTGAGCGGAAGCTGGGGGAAGAACTGAACGCAGCGGATGACGCCGCGCCGGTTCGCCTGTCTCATGAACCGCTTCTGGCGGCCGGCCCGGGAGAAACGAATCCGTAACGGGGGCGGTTGGAATTTTCGGATTTTGTGAAATAGAGCTTGACCCGTCGGGCAAATCGCCTGTATATTGTCATCATCGAAACAAGCATCGATCAGCCCGCGTGGAGACATCCGCCGCGGGTTTTTTCATTCGTCGCGCCGCCAGCGCCGACTCCAGCGCGTCGCGTACCGGCGTGTGAAACCATACTGAATTCTCATGCGTTTCTTGGACGCAAAGAAGTGCATGATGGCAGAAGCAAAGAAACAGGAGAGGGGTATGCTAGAGAACGCGAGAGTGGCAACCCGGCTTCCAGCTAAAGACCTGAACCGCGCGCGGGCGTTCTATTCTGAAAAGCTGGGGCTCGAGCCGGTCGAAGAGCGCGACGGCGGGCTCCGCTACGCCTGCGCAGGCGGCGAGTTCGCGATATTCGTCTCCGCCGGACGGCAATCCGGCACGCACACGCAGATGGGCTGGGAAGTCGAGGATATCGACGCAACCGTGCGCGAGCTTCGCCGCCGGGGAGTTGAGTTCGAGGAGTACGACTTGCCAGGCTTAAGGACCGTTGAGGGCATTGCAGAGATTGCGGGGAATTACCCTAGCAAGGGTATCGGTGAGCGAGGCGTTTGGTTCCGCGACAGCGAAGGCAACCTGCTGGGTATCGGTCAGCCGGTTCGATCGTGACGGCTGCGGCCAGCGCCGCTTAATTCGGTAATTCAAAAATAGAGCTTGACCCGTCGGGCAAATCGCCTGTATATTGTCATCATCGAAACAAGCGTCGATCAGCCCGCGCGGAGACATCCGCCGCGGGTTTTTTCGTTTCGAGATCGGGAATCGGACGGCGGTACGGCGAGGGTGACGCTCGGGAGGCGGGCACGCCGTGTCCTCCTCGAAACGACCATTGACGTCGGGCAAAACACCGGCACAATGCCATCACCGCGGTGCAAAGTCGTCGCCGCGGGAAGCGATCCGCCGTTGCGCGATCTTGGTCGGCCGTTCAACAGCGTTGCGCGATTCTTATTTTGTGGTCATGTGTGCCCTCGGATGCGCAGAATAGCATCCTTCTCCAAAAGGAATGCGTTTGTGATAGATGGCGCCGCTCCCATCGTGAGAAGCTTCAGTCTTGTAGGCCTTCATGGTTACAAGAACATCCGACTTGATTTTCAGGGGCGAGCGAAAATCGTAATCGCTGAAAATGGAGCGGGAAAGACGATTTTTCTTTCCGCGCTTGATGCGTTCCTTACGAGGAATTTTTTTAAACTCTCGAATCTCCAATTTGAGCGTGTGGAGTGCGAGCTTGAAGGTCAGTCAGGTCCACTCGTACTCCATCGAAGCCAAATTCCTACCGTTAGCGACGATGTGCAAACCATTCTGCGAGAGTTTGCACATTATAGCAGGGCCGAGTTCCACGAGCTTCGCGACACGCTCGCCCGCTACGACGGTGGCGACTTTCGAGATTTTCCGATTCTCCAGCGTGCGTACGTCAATTCCCCGTGGTCCTTTCCGGACACAGAGAGCCGAATCCGCCAGCTCCGAGAGCTAGACCATGGATCCGATGAACTGAAGCAAATCAGCTCTGCGATCAAGGCCGCCTTGGGCTCGACGCAGGTTCTTTTGTTGCCAACGTATAGACGCATCGAGCTTTCGATTTCAAAACGCCAGAACCGTCGCCTAGCCGATCAAGCTGTACGAGCGCGTCGGATCCACAATCTCGGGGAGGAACGGCGTGAGGATCGCTTTTCGCCCTTCGGCATCAACTATGGTCTGGCCGACGTGGAGCAAAGATTGCTGGAGCTCACGGAGTCCATTCAGCGTCGATCGAATATGGGTTATCGAGAGATCAGTGCCGCAATTATTGACGATTTGCTAGCGGGACGCTTTGCGTCTGGTGAACTTAATGAATCTCTCCCTGAGATTGATTCCTTGAGGCTTTTCTTCTCACGCATCGAACAATCAACGAAAGATGCAGGACAGCGCCTCGAAGCCATCACTCAGTTGTACAAAAGCGAGCGAATCCACGATCCGTCGAACGGGTCCTTACGCTACTTTCTTACCAGACTTTCAAAAGTCGTGAACCAAACAAAAGAGCTAGAAGCGGACATTGAGAATTTTGTCCAGATTTCGAACCAATACCTCAACTGTTCGAGCGATCAGAAGCAGCTTCGCTATGACGCGACACAGATGAAGGTCAAGGTGATCAATGTTTGGACAGATTCAGAAATACGACTGGACGACTTATCCTCAGGTGAGAAGCAGGTGATTTCGCTGTTTGCCCATATGTACCTCAATCAAAAGAAGAAGATTGTTTTGATAGATGAGCCTGAATTGTCCCTATCTATGGAGTGGCAAAAGAAACTCCTCCCTGACGTTGTTGGGTCCCCAACTTGCAGGCAGCTCTTAGCCATTACTCATTCCCCATTCATTTTCGAAAACGAGTTAGATCCCTGCGCTAGTCCGCTTGACATCACGCGAACTAAGCGCGGCGAATAAGGTCCAAAAGATGTCGCCTTCTTTGCTCACAAATTTGAGGCAGAGCAGAAGAAGTCCTGCCGTACTGAAGGCCCGAATAATCAGCGTACGATCTCGCGAGAAGCTGAAGCCAATTTTCGTATTTGAGGGAATCGACGATGTCGGCCCCTACAGCGCATGGGCTATCAGATGCGATGATTCTATCGCTTTCGAGCCGCTGCCGGCCAACGGAAAGGACCAGATACTGTTATTTAGAGCCGGTGTTCAGCCTCATGAGGTGTACCTTCGTGATCGTGTTTATTTCTTTCTCGATCGCGATTTTGATGAATTGAAGGGATTTCCTGCAGGGGCCGACGTCTTCATGACTGAGATGTACTCTGTGGAGAACTATCTCGTTTCAGAACGCGTCCTTGAGAGCATTCTCTTGGACGAGTTCAGGTGTGCGGGAGAGGGAATTGATCGTCCTCTCGCTGTCTTTAGGTCTGCAGTTACCAGTTTTGCCGAGGCAATGTCGCCGGCGAACCAGCGAATCTTCTGCGCTCGTCGGCTCGGATGCGGGTTGACCGGGAGTGGAATGGAAAATCGGATTTCGAAGTATGTGTTGGTGCAGCTAGAGGCGACTCGTCCACTCGTGAATTATGATGACCTTAAGAAGCTAATTCCGCTCGATCGCGAGCCGGACGCCGAAGAAGTGAAAAGGATAGCGGCAGAGTTTGACTCGCTAGATCCTCCCTCGCGTCATCGTGGGAAGTTTCTCTTGCAATTCTTCCTAAAATGGCTCGATTTGCTGGCCGAGGAGCGAACCACCCCCACACGAGCTATCTTCGCATTGCGTACTCAATCCCGCTTTTCCGCCCAGCAAATGAGCATGAGGTCTCTTGCTACGAGGTCTGATATGCCGACAGGTCTTCGGGATTTTCTTCAGCAAGTTGGCGCCCACTGCCAAGCTTAAGGAACTGGCGGCCGCGGAAGAACCATCAACTTGGTCGGTGTGATCACAGATTGCACATGAGTGAGAATGATCCTTAGCGCTCTCCGGGCCACCAGATCGAAGACGGGGTGCTGGCAGAAATCATCGATCCTCTCAACGCGACGAGGTGGCTGCGCTTGAAGGGGCGGCCCTGAAGCGCCGAACATTGCCGGCATCGCATGTAGCGCTCAAGCTCGTGAATCGGCGTGCTCTTGGCGCGGCGCACGGTGCTGAGATCGACCGTCTGGTTGGTATCGCAACCGAGGCACCTGACTTCAAGAAAGCCGTAGCCTGCGTTGAGCGCATCGCCGAGGGTTGGCGAGGGCTACGCCGGTCCCTGGAACGCCAGCATCCGCGCTGTCCACGCCTCGCATGCGAACCGGTCCGCCTTCTTGCGCGCTTCCTCCGCTTGCTCGGCCTTGGCGCGGACGGAGCCGCCATAGATGCTGTCTCGTGACTTGGTGCCCATGGCGACATCAAAGCTGCATTGGAGGGGGTGCGCAAATTATCAATCCCTTGTGTGACGAAGCGAGAATGAGACACTGGGCGTCGCGGGTGTGGATTTCCTCGCGCAATCCTCGTCGAACAATCGCGTGAGACCGACCTATGGGGCCCGATTGAAAAAATTCGGACTTAGCGAAATAAAGCTTGACCCGTCGGGCAAATCGGGGGTATATTGTCATCATCGAAACAAGCGTCGATCAACCCGCGCGGAGAATCCGCCGCGGGTTTTTTCGCGACCGCGGCGGAGACGGGGTCTAAAGCGGGCTGGATCGTTGCGATTGCCTCTCGGCGGACTGTCGGTCTGACGCGACCCTTGGATTCTTGGAAAATTCGCTTCGCAAGTATCGTGCAATTTGCGATTGTGAGGGGGGTCAGGGGGGTAACAAATGGAATCGCCGTCTGTCACGGATCTATACTTTAAGTTCTTGTTGCTGATGGCGACTTTTCCGATCCTTGCCGCCCCGCTCATTGTATTGACCAAAAAAAATTGCACCGCCGAAATCAACGTTATCTGGTACGCATTTTCACTCGTTCTTGTTCTGTGGTGGAGTCTTCATCTTGCGATGCATTTTGACATCGTGCGGATGCCAGCGGACGAAGGTTCGTTATCGACGCTTCGAGGGCAAGTATCCGATCTCAAAAAAAAGTTGGATAATGAGCAAGGTAGGCTAGGCAAGAATCGCGATTTCGGGGCTGAGCAAAGGATTGAAGATGATCTGCGAAGGGTAGAAAGCGACCTGCATCGCAGAATGGAAGAGGGGGAGCCTGGGTCAGCTAGGTTCTTTTATCACAAAGGCAAAGAGTATCTAACCGATACTCGTGCCGAATTGGGCTTAGTTGCCACACTCCTAATCGTTACTATCGCGCCGCAACTGCTCAACTACATCCTTGCAGGTTTGTCAGGGTGTGCGGCCGCGCCGCGCTATGTGTGGCAGTTCGAGAAAATTGCCATCTGGAGCTTGATCAAGTTTCTAGCTGCATTTGGAGGCGTGTTGATTGCCGACGGACTCGGGATCTACGCAATGGAGTTTAAGTATGACGACAGAGCGATGGTGTTATACCGTCTCAACAGTTATCTAGATGATTTTCTCTGGGGGATGGGCGCGATCGCGTTAGCGTTCATTGTCGCGGTTATTCAAGTGTACACATTGGAGGCTGCTCAGGCGCTCGGAAATGCATGGCCGCAGAAGCCGAGATCGTGGCCCTTCAGAGTTCATAGATACTTCACCAGAAATCTTCCGCGAGAGGAAAGCAAGTCAGGTGAAGGAACTGAGACAGCGACATTCGCTGCACAGCGCATTTGGGATAAGCTAACACCTGACCAGCAGCAGGAGATCGGTGCGCTCGTAGTTCGTAAGCTCTCTGACCAGAGCCTGGTTGCGAACGCGGTTCCGCGGTCTGAAGCAGTTTCCGAATCACCTCAGGTCGCTTCTCGAACGTGAGCGGCATGCGTTTCGTATACCGCTAAGCCGGACACGTCGGGCAAATCGTTGCATTTGACCCGCGCGGAGACATCCGCCGCGGTTTTTTTTATGTCGACATCCGAGATCGGACGGCGGCCGCGCACGCGGCCTCGCCCTCGTTGAAACGTGTTTATGGAGCTACGTGCTGATTTTCAGCATTTGCGGCGGTGGAGAAGGAGTGTGGAGCAGGCGCAAAGCTACACCTTCAAGGCGGTCATCACCGTAATCGTTACCGGCTTGCTTGGTGCCGCCTGGCTCGGCTTCAAGCTGATGTTGAGCAGATAGACCGACGCTCATCCACTCGCATCTCAGGTGATGATTGATGTACACTATCCGCGCTGTCGATCCGGACAATGAGGACACCGCCGAGACGCTCGCCGATCTCCATCGTGCGACGTTCCTTGGCGGCGCAGTCATTCCGGAATTTTCCAGCGGAGCATGGTGGCTTGCCCATGACGGCACGAAGCCCGTGGCGTTCGCCGGCGTCGTGCCAGCGAAGCGCGCTCGCAACGCCGGTTATTTCTGTCGGGTCGGCGTGCTTAGTAGCCATCGGGGCAGGGCGTTACAGTTGAGGCTGATGCGGGCAATCGAGTCGCATGCACGTCGAACCGGTTGGCGCAGCATTATCTCCGACACCACCGACAATGTTGCGTCAGCGAATAATTTCATCAGGGCCGGCTATAAGCTGTATGCGCCCGAAGTGCCATGGGCCTGGCCAAACACGCTCTATTGGCGGAAATGCTTGCTGAGGAAATAGCGGTCTCGTCGCTTCCCGCCAAGCGGAATGGCTGGTCTGTCCGGGGCAAGGTAGCCGGAGCCGGACGCAGCCCTTGCGGATCAGCTAAGGCCGCGCTTAAAAGCCAGAAGATGCAAGAAAATCGGTGACGACAAGCCGATGCCAGGGAGTCCGCGCCTATGCCAACCATCCCGCAATTGCCGGAGCGCCAGCCCGGCACCAGGAAGCAGGGCACCGCTCTCGACGGCCTGCTGGTCGTCGACTTCACGCGGGTGGTGGCTGGGCCGGCGTGCACGCAAACGCTTGGCGACTTCGGCGCCGACATCATCAAGATCGAAAACCCCGACGGCGGCGACGATACGCGCGCCTATGAGCATGCCGAGATCGGAGGCGAGAGTGCGGCCTATCTCAGTCTGAACCGCAACAAGCGTGGCATCGCGCTGGATCTCGCCGTACCGGAAGCGCGCGAGGTTGCGCGAGAGTTGATCCAAAAGGCAGACGTGGTCGTCGAGAATTTTTCGAGCGGCGTCATGAAGAAATTCGGGCTCGACTACGAGTCGGTCGCGCCGAGCAATCCGCGGCTGGTCTATTGCTCGATCTCGGCCTACGGCCGGAGCGGGCCGTTCGCGTCCCGTCCCGGCTTCGACCCGATCACTCAGGCCGAAAGCGGCTTCATGTCGTTGAACGGGTTTCCCGACGGTCCGCCGGTGCGGACCGGACCGCCGATCGTCGATATGGCGACCGGCATGTCGGCGTGCAACGCGATCCTGCTGGCGCTGCTCGCGCGCGACCGGCTCGGTCGAGGACAGCACGTCGAAGTCGCGCTGTTCGACGTCGCCATGGGGATGACCGGCTTTTATGGCATGGCCTATCTGATCAACGGTCAAAACCCCGGCAGATTCGGCAATTCGCCGAGCGGGTCTCCCACAGTCGGCGTCTACGAAGCATCCGACGGGCCGCTCTACATGGCCTGCGCCAATGACCGGCTTTACCGCCGCCTCGTTGTGGACGTGTTGAACCGGCCCGACCTCGTCACCGATCCTCAATTTGCGAGCCGAAAGGCGCGGTCCGAGAACAAGGAGAAGCTGCGCGCGGCGATTGCCGAGGTCTTTGCCGGCGATCGTCTGGAAAACTGGATGGCGAAGATGAAGCTCGCGAACATTCCCGTCGGCTATCTCCGAACGGTGGAAGAGGGGTTTGGCGCGCCGGAGGCGACCGAGCGGGGGCGGCTGAACCGAATTCCGCACCCAACGGCGGGCTGGGTCCCGAACATCGAACCGCCTGTTACGATGAGTCAGACGCCGGCGATCGATCCCGTCGCGGCACCGCTGTTGGGCGAGCATACCAAGGATGTGTTGAAGCAGGCGCTGGGGTATGATGACGGCAGGATCGCGGAGCTTGCCGGGAAGGGCGTCTTCGGCAAGCAGGTCGACTAGGGCCAACGGAGCGGGCGCCGAGCCGCACAGATTGCACCAGAGAGAGGCGATGGGCATACAACTCTATGGGTTCTGGCGATCGCTCGCGTCCTTTCGCGTACGCGTTGCCTTGAAGCTCAAAGGAATGCCGTTTGAGGAAACCTCGGTCGACATCCTGTCCGGTGAGCAATTCAAGCCAGACTACGACGCTGTGAATACCGAACGCGTCGTTCCGACCCTGATCCATGATGGCCGCCAAATTTTCCAGTCGTTGGCGATCCTCGAGTATCTCGATGACATCAAGCCGGAGCCGCGTTTGCTGCCAGCCGATCCCGCCGATCGCGCCTATGCGCGGGCGCTGGCGTTGATGACGGTCGCGGACTCCCATCCACTGGTCACACCACGCGTCCGCAACCACCTTACAAGTCAGTTCGGAGCGGACAGCGCGGCGATCGAGAGATGGGCCACGCATTGGGCTATGGAAGGACTGGCGACTTACGAGCGTCTCCTGGCCAAACGTCAGCCAGCGCCCTTTGCCCTGGGGGCAGAGCCGGGGATCGCGGATATTTGCATCGCGGGTCAGGTCGTCGGGGCGCATTTCCTCAAGCTCGACCTCGTCCCTTTCCCGAGCGTCGCGCGGCTTGCAGATCACTGCTTTTCGTTTCCGGCCTTCGCGACGTCGCATCCTTTCGAGCAGCCGGGATACCGGGCGCAATAAGGTCGATCTACTTCGCTTGATTTGCCGGGGCTCCAGTCGCATAACATTGGGGATGCGAGGGAAAGAGATGGCGGCCGGCGGTCAGAAACCAAGCACGAGTCAGGGATCGGCTGACCAGGCCTACACGGCGATGGTCGGCAGGACCAAGACGCTCGTGCCGCAACTGCGGGAGCGTGCTGCCCGGACGGAAGAGCTGAGGCGCCTGCCGCCCGAAACCGAGCGTGACCTGCATGAATCCGGCTTGTTCAGGATTCTCCAGCCCAAGCGGTTCGGCGGCTCGGAGTTCGACTATGTTGCGCTGATCGACTGCGCGGACCTCCTCGGCCGGGCCGATGCTTCGGTGGCTTGGAATTTTGCCAATTTGGCGAGCCATCACTGGATGCTCGGCATGTTCGAGCAGACGGCGCAGGAGCTGGTTTGGGCCAAGGATCCCGACACCCTGATCGCATCATCTTTCATCTTCCCGGCGGGTCGTGCCAGGAAGGTGGAGGGAGGCTATCGGCTGCACGGAAGCTGGCCGTTCTCGTCGGGCGTCGCGTCCAGCGAATGGAACATGCTGGCCAGCGTCGTCGCTTCGGACGACGACGCCGATGGCATCGAGTATCGCATCTTCCTGCTTCCCAAGAGCGACTACAAAATCCTGGATACGTGGAACGTCGCCGGCCTGCGCGGCACCGGCTCGGGCGATGTCGAGGTCAGGGACGCCTTCGTCGCCGACCATATGAGCGTGTCCGTGAGCGATCTTGCCGGTGGTCCAACGCCCGGAAGCGCGGCCAATCCCAATCCCCTTTATACGTTGCCGGTGTTCTCCCTGTTTCCCTTCGTGCTCTCCGGCGTCGCGCTGGGGAATGCGCAGGCGTGTCTCGACGACTATGTTGAGGTCGTGCGGCATCGCATCTCGACCTACAATCGTGCCAAGCTCAGCGACTTCCAGAGCACGCAGATCAAGATCGCCGAGGCCTCCGCAAAAATCGATGCCGCGCGTCTGATCATGCGTTCGGCCTGCACCGAGGCCATGGACGACGCTCGCCGCGGTCATATTCCGAGCATGGTGACCAAGACCAAATATCGGCGCGACGGTGCGTTCTCGGTCAATCTTTGCACCGAGGCGGTTTCCATGTTGTTTTCGGCGAGCGGAGCGCGCGGTTTGTTCACGACAGGGGTGCTTCAGCGACAATTCCGCGACGCCCATGCGATCAACTCGCATCTTGCGTTCAGCTTCGATGCCGCGGGAACGAATTATGGCCGGGTGGCGCTTGGCTTGCCGTCCGAGAACCTGACGCTGTGAGACCGGCCGATGAATGATCCCAGGCAGCCGGCCGCTCACGACCCAGCGAACGAATTGGCGAGCGACTCTTCGTCGATCGATCCCCGCGACTTCCGCAATGCCCTCGGCACCTTTGCAACGGGGGTAACGATCATCACGGCTGCGGCTCCCGACGGCAAGGCCTTTGGCCTGACCTGCAATTCCTTTGCCTCGGTGTCGCTCAATCCTCCGCTCGTTCTCTGGAGCCTCGGGGTCTATTCGTCGACGCTCACCGTGTTTCAGAATGCGAGCCATTTCGTCGTGAACATACTCGGTGCGTCTCAACAGGCGCTTGCCAACAAGTTCGCGAAATCATCCGACGATAAGTTTGCCGGCCTCGATTGGAAGCCGGGACTTGGCAATGCGCCGATCCTTGCAGATTGTGTGGCCAATTTTCAGTGCCGGTCGGTCAACCGGTACTATGGCGGAGACCATGTGATCTTTCTCGGCGCCGTCGAGGCCTATTCCTATAACCGGCAGGAGCCACTGCTGTTTGCGCGCGGCGGCTATGGTCGCTTCGCGCCCGACAAATCATCCTGACGTCGAGCGCCTGCGACGACTCAACGCCTCTCGACCGACAGCTTGTAGAGCTCCAGCGCGTCCGCATCCGCCCCACGAGCAGCCTTCGCCAATCTGAAGAGCTGTCCGGCCAGCGAAGCCATGGGCACCGAGGTCGATGTGGCCTGTGCGACGTCGGCAATCGTGTCGAGATCCTTGAGCATCGTCGCGATGGTACCGAGCGGCGGCGAGTGAATGCCCTGCACCATGCGCGGGACAAAGAGCTGCAGGGGAATGGAATCGGCAAAGCCGCCGGCGAGCGCTTCGGGCAGGCGATTTGCATCGATACCGGCGTTCACGGCCAAGCGCGTCGCTTCGGCCAATACGGCCATCGCACAGCCGACGATCACCTGGTTGCAGAGTTTTGTGGTCTGGCCGGCGCCGGTCGGGCCCATATGCGTGAGCCGGCGGGCCATGGCGAGGACGTAGGGTCTCACCCGTTCGACATCATCCGCATCTCCCCCCGCCATCACCGCAAGTGTACCGTCCTCCGCACCCTTGGTGCCGCCGGAAACAGGCGCATCGATCCATCCCATGCCGTTTGCGGCCTTCAGTCGCGCAGCAATGTCGCGCGCCGCATCGGGGTGGATCGAGGAGAAATCCACCACGAGCTTTCCCGTCCCGGTTTCGGCCGTGAGTCCGTCTGCACCGAAGACGACGTCTTCCACGGCTGCCGCATCCGTCACGCACATGAAGATGATTGAGGCATGCGCCGAGACATCGCGCGGCGTCGCTGCGCCCTTCGCGCCAGCCTCGACCAGTGCGGTCGTCTTCCCAGCGGAGCGGTTCCAGACGGTCACGTTGTGACCGGCCCGTAGCAGACGTCGGCTCATGGGTGCGCCCATCAACCCGAGGCCGAGATAGCCGAGCTTCTCGGCCGGATGCGGGTGAGCTCCGGCGGCTTCAGCCATAGGTCGTCTCCTTCTGTCGCAGCGCAGTGTCTGGCGCTGGCCGCTTTAGCACAAAGTCGGGCCTGATCGAGAATTTTGGGTCATTTTGCCCGTCTTGCCTCGTTGTTTGAACCATGAAACATTTGACCCAAGTCGGGTTGGTGGCGCCGGTCGGCGCCGATACAGCGGAGCGGCATGATGCGGACGGTTTCGAAGTGGATCCTGGCATTTGGGGCAGTGGCGGTGGCCGTCGCGAGCACGGGGCCATCACAGGCGCAGCAGACAATCCGCGTCGGCTGGACCATCCCGGCCGAGGAGTCCAAATACTGGATGATGAAGAGGCCGTCCGAATTCCCCGATCTCGGCAAGACCTACAATATCGAATGGACCCAGTTTCAGGGCACTGCGCCGATGACGCAGGCCCTTGCCGCAGGCGCGCTGGACTGCGCGACGCAGGCGCCGCTGTCGTTGTCCAACGGCGTGGTTGGCGGCAATCTCAAGGCTTACATCGTGGCCCAGCACGTATTCGAGAAGCCGGGCGGCTTCTCGGTCTACTGGGCCGTGATGGAGGACTCGCCGATCAAGACGATCGCTGATCTCAAGGGCAAGACCGTCGGCATCTCCGTGATCGGCGGCGGCACGCAGGGGCCGTTCAACATGCTGCTCAAGCAGAACGGTATCGATCCGACAAAAGACATCAAGCTCGTGGAAGTCGGCTTTGCCGTGTCCGAAGATGCGCTGCGGCAGGGCCGGGTCGATGCGGTCAACATGAACCAGCCGTTTGCGGCACGTGCTGAGGCCAAGGGTGGTACGCGCAAGCTGTTCTCGCTCTCGCAGGCGATGCCGAACATCGTGCATATCCTGGAAGCCTGCCGCGCCGACTTCGTCGACAAGAACCCGGAATTGGTGAAGGCCTATGTGCGCGACATCACCTCGGGCATGAAGAAGGCGCTCGCCAACCGCGAAGAGACGTTGAAAGTGGTCTCGGAGGTGCTGAAGGCGCCTGTGCCGGTGCTTGAGACGTATCTGCTCAAGGACAACGACTTTGGCCGCGATCCCGGTGCGGCGCCGAATTTCGCGGCGATCCAGAAGATGCTCGACATCTACGCGGAGACGGGAATGCTGCCGAAGCTCGATGTCGCGCAATTCAAGCACCCGACCATCGTTGCGCCGATACAATAGGTCAGCGCCTGGGCCCGTCGGATCAAGAAGCTGCGGCGCCCCGATATGTGGGCGTCGGATGAAGATGATGTACGCATGAAGAAGTTGCGATCACGGGTGACGACCGACGGCCTCGACCGGGCCCCTCATCGCGCGTTCATGCGCGCAATGGGGCTCGACGATGAGGCCATCGCCAGGCCGATGGTCGGCGTCGTCAGCATGAAGGGCGAGCAGACGCCCTGCAACATGACGCACGACTTCCAGGTCGATGCCGCCAAGGCAGGGATCGAGGAGGCCGGCGGCACGCCGCGTGAATTCGCGACGATCTCGGTTTCCGACGGCATCAGCATGAATCACGAGGGGATGAAGTTCTCGCTGTTTTCGCGTGAGCTGATCGCGGACTCGATCGAGGCTGTTGTCCACGGTCTCGCCTACGACGCGCTGATCGGATTCGGTGGCTGCGACAAGACGCTGCCCGGCGTGATGATGGGAATGATCCGCTGCAACGTGCCGTCGATTTTCATCTATGGCGGCAGCGCGCTGCCCGGCCGCCTCGAGGGCCGAACCCTGACCGTCCTCGATTCCTACGAGGCCGTCGGCGGCTTCATGACTGGCGACATCGACGGCGCGACGCTCGAGCGCATCGAGCGAAGCTGCTTGCCGACCATCGGTGCATGCGCGGGGCAGTTCACTGCCAATACGATGGCGATGGTTTCGGAGGCGATGGGCCTGACCATCCCCAACGTGTCCATGATCCCCGGCGTCTATGTCGAACGCGCACAGGTCTCGCGCCGCGCGGGCCGCTTGGTGATGGAGATGCTCGAACGTGGCGGTCCGCTGCCACGCGACATCGTGACGCGCAAGGCGCTTGAAAACGGCGCGGCGATCGTGGCCGCGACCGGTGGCTCGACCAATGCGGCGCTCCATCTGCCGGCGATGGCCAACGAAGCCGGCATTTCCTTCACTATCGACGATGTCGGCGAGGTCTTCGCGCGGACGCCGCTGATCGGAAACCTGCGTCCCGGCGGCAAATACACCGCGAAGGACGTCTACGATATCGGCGGAGCCGCGGTCGTCATCCGCGAACTGATGCAGAGCGGACATATCGACGGGAGCTGTCTGACGGTCACCGGCCGCACGCTGGCAGAGGAATATGGCGGTGCGAACGCGCCCGATGGCGAGGTCATCTACCGCGCGCAAAGGCCGATCATGCCGGATGGTGGCGTCGCCGTGCTCAAGGGCAGCCTCTGCCCCGACGGCGCCGTGATCAAGGTTGCAGGTCTCAAAAACCTGTTTTTTGAGGGACCGGCGCGGGTGTTTGAAGATGAGGAAGCCTGCGTCGAAGCGGTTCGAAGCCGCAACTACCAGGCCGGCGAGATTTTGGTGATCCGCAACGAAGGACCGGTTGGCGGACCCGGCATGCGGGAGATGCTCGGGGTTACGGCGCTGATCTATGGCCAAGGGATGGGCGAGAAGGTTGCGCTGATTACGGACGGACGCTTCTCGGGCGCGACGCGAGGCATGTGCATCGGCTATGTATCGCCCGAGGCTTTCGTCGGCGGTCCGCTGGCGCTGGTGCGCGATGGCGACAAGATCCGGATCGATGCCGGCAGCCGTCGGCTGGATCTGCTGGTTGATGAAGAGCAACTCGCGTCACGGCGGCGCGATTGGAAGCCGCGTCCACCGCGTCATCGTGCGGGCGCGCTCGCGAAATACGCACGACTGGTCGGGCAGGCGCCGGGCGGGGCCGTGACGCATGAAGGTCCGGCAGAGTGGCCGTGGTTCGGCTGAACAGCCACGAGAGCGCGGCTCACATGGCAGGTTTCTTGCTATGCTGGCGCTGCTAGTTGAGCGGATTCGGGGAACGGCGCGGAATGTTGGCGGATGAGGCGAGAGATGGAATGAAGGTTGTGCCTTCAAGGTCGAGCAAAACTCCTGATGCGGCGCCGACGCACAAGTCGTCGTCGGCGATGATCGAGATCGACCATGTCTCGCAGATATTTCAGACCTCGACGCGCAAGGATCATCTGGCGCTGTCAGACATCTCGCTGACGATTGAGGATGGCGCCTTCGTATCCATTCTCGGACCTTCGGGCTGCGGCAAATCGACTCTCCTCTATATCGTTGGTGGCTTCGTTAGCCCCACCAGCGGCTCGGCGAGGATGAAGGGCAAGACCATCGCCGGTCCGGGCCCTGATCGTGGTCCGGTCTTCCAGGAATTTGCGCTGTTTCCGTGGAAGAGCGTGCTCGGCAACGTGATGTATGGACCGCGCCAGCAGGGCGTGCGCGCAGCAGACGCTGAAGCGCAGAGCCGCGCCTTGATCGAGATGGTCGGCCTGAAAGGCTACGAGAATTTCTATCCGAAGGAGCTGTCGGGTGGCATGAAGCAGCGCGTCGCGCTGGCACGGACGCTCGCCTACCATCCCGAAGTCCTGCTGATGGACGAGCCCTTCGGCGCGCTCGATGCTCATACTAGAACGCGCCTGCAAAACGACCTTCTGAACATCTGGGAGCGCGACCGGAAGACCGTGCTCTTTGTGACCCACTCGGTGGAGGAGGCGGTCTTTCTCTCGGACAAGGTCGTGATGATGTCCCGCTCGCCGGGGCGCATTCGTCAGGTCATCGATATCGATCTGCCGCGGCCGCGCCGACGCACCGAGCTTTTGCTTGATCCGCGCTACCAAAAGTACGTGGTCGACATCGAGCGCATGTTCGATGACGGCGATGTCGGACTGGGCACATGATGTCGCCGGCGGCCTTGCTCAAACGTACGGCGCCGGCGCTGGCCTGCATCGGCCTGCTGGCGGTGTGGCAGGTTGCTGCGCTTGCACTCAAGAACGACAGCTTTCCGACCGCGATCGAGGCGCTTCGGGCGGTTCCGGCGATCCTGACCGACAAGGATGCTTTGATCAACATTTTGGCGTCGCTCCGCCGCATGGTGATCGGCTTTAGCCTTGCCATCGCCGTCTCAATTCCGCTCGGGCTGATGATGGGCCGCAGCCGGGCGGTGGCGGCGTTCTTCAACCCGCTCCTGATGATCATCTACCCGGTGCCGAAGGCGGCGCTGATGCCGATCATCATGCTTTGGCTGGGCGTCGGCGACGTCTCAAAGACGCTCGTCATCTTCCTCGGCGTCAGCCTGCCGGTGATCTATCACAGCTTTGAGGGCGCCAAGGCGGTCGAGGAGAAGATGCTCTGGTCAGGCGCGGCCATGGGGCTCTCGGCTGGGCAGCGACTTGTCCGGATCGTGCTGCCGGCGGCATTGCCCGAGATATTGGCGGGATGCCGCACTGGTCTCGTGCTGGCGCTGATCACGATGATCACCAGCGAGATGATCGCCCGCCAGTCGGGTGCCGGAAACATCCTCTTCAATGCGCTGGATATGGGGCAATACGACACCGTCTTCGCCATGATCATCATCGTCGGTGCCATGGGCATCTGCCTCGACGCAGCATTCGAGAGGATCCGCGCGCGATTGGTGCGCTGGTCCGAACCCCAGTTCGATATGCCCTTGAGCTTCTCATGAGAACGAGCGCACTCACCGGAGATTTCCTGCTTGGCCTGGTGCCGATCGCGCTCGTGATTGCGCTATGGCAGGGCCTCGTGTCGTTCGGGGTCGCGCCGGCGGTTTTGCTACCCCCGCCGGGACTTGTGTTTGCTCGCCTGCTGCAGCAACTCACCACCTCCACATTTCATCGCGAGATCGCCGCGACGCTGATCCGGCTGTTCGGCGGGTTCTCGATCGCGGTCGTGCTCGGCGTGAGCATTGGCATCGCCGCGGCCGCCAATCCGGCATTCAACGCGGTCGTGCGGCCGATCGTACGGGTGCTCGCGCCGCTGCCGAAGGTCGCGCTCTATCCTGCGCTGTTGCTCTTGGTCGGCTTCGGGCATGAATCGAAGATCTTGCTGGTCACCGCCGACGCGCTGTTTCCGATTCTTCTGTCGACATACTATGGCGCCTCAACCGTTGAGCAGAAGCTGATCTGGTCGGCGATGGCGGCGGGAACGCCGCGGCGCGAGATCCTGTTCAAGGTCATCCTCCCGGCGGCGATGCCGTCGATCCTCACCGGTTGCCGGATCGGGCTTGTCATTTCCTGCATCGTGGTATTCCTGGCCGAGATGATCACGTCGACGGACGGCCTCGGCCACATGTTGGTCACGGCGGCGCGTACCTTCCAGGCCGTTGACATGTTCGTGCCGCTGATCACGATCTCGCTGCTGGGACTGATCCTCAACGGCCTGCTGCAAGCCGTGCGCTCCTATCTGTTGCGGGGCTTCCCGGAGGCGTAGACTGACGAAACAAGAACCAGGAAACGGGAGTGAACCATGCTGGCGGATCGCATCGAAGCGAAATGGATCGACGCCTTCTGCGAGCTCTTTGAACGCTGCGCCGTCAAGGCCGGCGATACCGCGGCGATCCTGTCCGAAACCCAGTCGCGCGCGCTAAATGTTCAGCTCGCCGAGCTTGCCCTGCTGCGCATGGGTGCGCGTCCCTTTCATGTGGTGCTGCCGACGCCGCGCAACCGGCACATCGTGCCGGTTCGTTCCACCGGCGCGAGCGAGGCGATCCAGGGGCTGGGGCCGGTCGTGTCAGCGCTTCAGCAAGCGGGCTTCGTGGTCGACTGCACCATCGAGGGCCTAATGCATGCCAAGGAGACACCGGAGATTCTGAAAGCGGGCGCGCGCATCCAGGTGATCTCCAATGAGCATCCAGAGGCGCTCGAGCGCATGTTGCCGGATGCGGCGCTGGAGAAACGGGTTCGTGCGGCGGCCAAGATGTTGAGGGGAACCGCGCGGATGCGCGTGACATCGAAGGCGGGCACGGCGCTCGACGTCGATATGGTCGGCGCATCGACGGTCGGCGTGTGGGGATGGACCGACAGGCCGGGAACGCTGGCCCACTGGCCGGGCGGGATCGTCGTGAGTTTTCCCAAGAGCGGGACCATCAACGGCACGCTGGTGATGGCGCCCGGCGACATCAACCTGACCTTCAAACGCTATTTGTCGTCGCCGGTGAAGATGATGCTCAAGAACGACTACGTCGTCGAGCTAGAAGGCGAGGGCACGGACGCCGCGATGATGCGGGCCTACCTTGCTGCCTGGGGCGACCGCGAGGCCTATGCGGTGTCGCATGTTGGCTTCGGTATGAATCCGGGTGCGCGCTACGAGGCGCTCTCGATGTACGACCAGCGCGACACCAACGGTACCGAGCTGCGCGCCGTGTCCGGAAACTTCCTGTTCTCAACCGGAGCCAACGAGTTCGCTGGCCGCTACACGGCGGGCCATTTCGACCTGCCGATGATGGGAACGACCATCGAGCTCGACGGTGTCGCAGTGGTGCGCGAAGGCGTCCTTCAGGATGTCTTCGGCTAAAGCACGGGCGGCCGTGCCAGGCCAAAGTGCCTGAGCATCTCGACCATCGCCTTGAGGCGCTGCTCGCGATAGGCTCCAACGTCGAGGCCGGAATAGTCGAGAAAGCCTGCGCCGGTGCGCAGGCCAATCCGGCCCTCATGCATGTTGCGTGCGATCACGTCCGGCGAGCGGTAGCGATCGCTGCCGAGCGCGCCTTCGAGATAGCGGCTCGCATAGTACAGAATGTCTCCGCCGCCCCAGTCGATGAATTCGAGCAGTCCCAGCACCGCGTAGCGGAAGCCGAAGCCGTAGCGGATTGCCTTGTCGATATCCTCGGCGCTGGCGACGCCTTCCTCGACCATGCGCGCCGCCTCGTTCATGGCGAGCGCCTGGATGCGCGGCACGATGAAGCCCGGCGTGGCGGCGCAGACCACGGGCACCTTGCCGATGCCTTCCAGCAACTCCTTGACCTTCTCGACGATTGCCGGATCGGTTGCGGCCCCCGGAGAGACCTCGACCAGCGGGATCAAATAGGCCGGGTTGAGCCAGTGCACGTTGAGGAAGCGGTCGGGATGCTCGATGGCGCCTGAGAGATCGTCGACGAGGATCGTCGATGTCGTGGACGCAATGATCGTGTCCCGGCTGACCTGCCCCGAGGCGGCAGCCAACACCTCGCGCTTGAGATCGACGATCTCAGGAACCCCCTCGAAGACCATGCCGGCGTGTGACAGGGCCGAGTCATGTTCGGCGGCGGGCACGACCGAGACGCGTGTCATCACGGTTTCGGCGTCTCCCCCGCTGAGCATGCCCAGGCGGGCGAGGGTCGCAAGGGTCGTCCGCACCTCTCCCAGCGCGTCAGCCTCGAGCTTGGCAAAATCCTCCGCAGAGCGGCTCTTCACATCGATCATCGTCACGGGGTGCCCGGCATAGGCGAACGCAACGGCGATGCCGCGGCCCATGCGGCCGGCGCCGAGACAGGCAATGGGCGAGCGCATCGTCATCTCTCAAAATCCCTTGCGCAGCAGTTCTTGCAGCTCCGCCTTCTTCAGATTGTCCAGCCCTAGCGACGCGAGCGTGCGTCCGCCGCGCAAAAAGTCCTCGCCGCAGATCGCGCCCCCGATGGCGAGGAACGCCCTTGCGAGCGGCGTTGCGACGTCGGCGAGCTCGGCCACCGAGACCAGCAGCGAGAGGCCGAGGCGCAGATCTTCCCGCATGTAGCGATGTTCCCTGAGCACGAGCCGTTCGCGCCAATCGCCGGAGTCGGTGAGGCGGTCATGCGAGCCGCGGCCATACATCCAGATCTCACCTTCCTTGGCGTAGTGATCGGCCAGCGGGAAATGCGGCGCGCCGTAGCCGAGCCGTTCACGCACCGCGATGCGTTCCGCGTCGAGCGCATCGGTGACCCGGCGGATCGCGGCCTGCGTGCCTTCCTTGTGGATGTCCCACCGTTCAAAGTGCTCGATCGGGCCCGCGTTCATGACGATGAGCGGTGGATGAATAATGGGCCCCGCGTTCATCAAGGCGCCGGAGAGTGCGTCACCGCACGGCTCGATGGCATTCGGAAACGCGCGGCCGATCACGTCAAGCGCGTGCGGAGCGGCGTCAAGCGGAAACACGCCGACCGGCAGTCGCTTGGCGCGGATCGTGATGGCGACCTCGAACGGTCCGTGCTTGCGGGTCAGCCAGGGCAGGGTGCCCGTCTCTGCAAAGCACGCTTTTGCGCGATTGCCTGCGTCGCGCATGGCCATCGCAACAATCATCGAGCCGAAAGTGGCCGGCGGCAGGAACACGACCTGCCCATCCCTGAGGTGCGGCGCGAGCAGGCGGGCGATATCGGGCTGTGCGAAGGCCGGGGCGGGACAGAGGATCAGTTCGGCGTCTGCGACCGCTTCGGCGATGTCAGTCGTGACCAGCGCGAGCGTTACGTCGTGCTTGCCGGTGTGATCCTTCACGAGGATACGCGAGCCGGCGGCGCGATGGGTAGCAACCTGATCTGCATCCCGTCGCCACAGCCGAACCTCGTGCCCGGCGAGCGCAAAGTCGCCGGCGGCGGCGAACGAGCCGTTACCGCCGCCAAGAACCGCAATCTTCAAGAGACCTCTCCTTGCGTGCGCGATTGAGCGTCGATCTGCTTCACCAGGAAATGCTGGACCTTGCCCAGTGCGGTGCGCGGCAGATCGGTGACGAAGACGATGTCGCGCGGGACCTTGAAGCGCGCAAGCTGCGTCTGAAGGTGGTGCTTGAGCTCATCGGCCTCGATCCGGCAGCCCTGTCGCCGGATGACATAGGCGATGGGGACTTCGTCCCAGCGAGGATCGGCGCGGCCGATCACAGCACATTCGCTGACATCGGGGTGCTCCAGCAGGACCCGCTCCACCTCGGCCGGATAGATGTTCTCTCCGCCGGAGATGATCATGTTCTTCTTGCGGTCGCGGACCCAGAAATAGCCCTCGGAATCGCACAGGCCGATATCGCCGGTGCGATACCAGCCATCCCTCAGCGCCTCGCGGGTCGCGCTCTCATTCCCCCAATATTCGAAAAACACGCTTGGACCGCGGACGGCGATTTCGCCGGGCGTGTCCACCGGCACTTCCGCGCCGGCGTCGTCGATCACCTTGGCTTCGCAGCACAGGCCGGCAAGGCCCGTCGACTCCAGTCGCGACAGGTCCCCGCCAAATCGCGTGTAGATCGCGATCGGGCAGGTCTCGGTCGAACCGTAGACCTGAAGGACGGGAACGCCGCGGTCGACGAAGCGCTGGATCAGCGGCGGCGGCACGATCGTCGATCCCGTCGCGATAGCCTTTAGTGACGAAAGGTCGGTCGTGGTCCAGGCCGGATGATCACTCATTGCCTGAATCGTTGCCGGCACCAGCACAGTCAATGTCGGCCGGTCGCGTTCGATGGAGGCGAGTGCTGCATCGGGCGTAAAGCGGGGAACGATCGTGACCGTGGCACCGACCTGGAGCGCAGGCGTAGTCTGGATGTTGAGGCCGCCGACATGGAAGAAGGGCAGCACCGTCAGCACATGATCGCCCGAGGTGAGATCGTGCATGTGCTGGCTCATGACGCCGTTCCAGAACAGCGCCTCCTGCCGCAGCACTGCGCCCTTGGGCCGACCCGTCGTGCCCGAGGTATAGACGATCAGCAGCGGGCAGGAGAGATCGATATGCGGATTGCGGCCGGCGCCAGTCCCGCGCGCGAGCAGCGCGTCGAAGGTCAGACCATGCGGCGGCGCGAAGTCGAGGCCGACGACGGAAGCCCCCGGCAGGTTTTGTTCGAGTTCGGGAATGACGCCGGCAAAGGCGCGCTCGAGAACGAGCACTTTGACGCTCGCGTCGGACAGAATGAAGATCTGCTCGGCGACCGCGAGCCGCCAGTTCAGCGGCACCAGCATGGCGCCCAATCGCGCGCACGCATATAGCAGCACCAGGTAGTCCGGCCGGTTGAGACTCAGGATCGCAACGCGATCGCCACGGCTGATGCCGAGCTCGCTCTTCAATGCGGCCGCGGTCTGCTCGATACGTGCGGCAAAGGCCGCATAGCTCAGGCTCGCGCCCTCGAAGCGTATGGCGGGTTTGTCAGGTGCAAACGCCGCGTTGCGATCGATCAGGCTGGAGAGGTCCACCGCTACTCGTCCGTTTCGCCGGGCTCGTACAATGCGTCGCGGCCGATGCGGTCGAGGCAGAGTTCGGCCGTCCAGGGCAGCATCAGCGAACCGCAGCGGCTGTCGCGATAGATGCGCTCCAGCGGCAGCGATTTCAGCATGGCCTGTCCGCCGCAGGTGCGGATGGCGAGCGCGGCAAGCTCGTTCGCGCCTTCCATCACCGAATATTGCGCGGCGTAAGCGCGTAGCACCTGCTCCTTGCTCGGATTGGCGCGCGCCTCAGTAATGGCTTGGAACCAGATTGCCTTGATCTGTTCCAGCTTGATCTGCATCTGCGCGACCGCGATCTGCTTGGTCGGGTACATCCTGCGCTTCACGGGCGGCATGCCCGGCACTTCACCGCGCAGATAACGCAGGGTGAAATCGTACGCCGCTTGTGCGAGGCCCATATAGGTCGGTGACAGCGTCAGGAACATGTGCGGCCAGCGCAGCGCCGCCTGGAAATAGACGCCGCGCGGCATCAGCGCCGCGTCTCCGGGCACGAACACGTCCTTGAACAGGAGCGTGCGCGAGACCGTGCCCCGCATCCCCAGCGGATCCCAATCCCCCACCACAGACACGCCGTCCGATCTCGCAGGAACAGCCAGGTACAGGGTGTTGCGGCGCGAGGCCTTGGCGCCTTCCTCGACCTCCGTGCAGAGCACGCCGTAATAATCCGCGTGTCCGGAGAGCGAGGCAAAAATCTTCTTGCCGTTGACGATCCAGCCGCCCTCGACCGGCTTTGCTTCCGTGCCGAAGGCAACGCCGCCGGCGGCTGCGGCACCGCCCTCCGAAAAGGGCTGGGAATAGATCGCGCCATCCTCGACGATGCGCTTGTAGTGGATGGCGCGCCGCGTCTCGTGCTCGGCGCGCATCGCGGTGTCCATGTCGAGATCGTCGGCAAGCGGGCCCGTCCACAATGTCGAGCAGACATGCATGTTCCAGGTCAATGCGGTCGCGCCGCAATAGCGGCCGATCTCGGCCGCAGCGAGCGCGTAGGTCTGATAGCCTGCGCCGAGCCCGCCATGCTTTTTGGGGATTGCGATCCCGAGCAGGCCGACGCGATGCAGATCGCGGTAATTCTCGGTCGGAAACGTCGCGTCGCGATCGTAGGCCGCGGCACGCGCGGCGAAAACGGTCTGGCCGATCTCGCGTGCGCGCGCGATGATCGCTGCCTGATCGTCGCTGAGGCGGAACGCTGATGGGTCGAAGATCGGCGCATCCAGCGCAACCTTGTCGGAAGAATTCATGCCTTTACTGACCTGCATCGTCATGGCGCATTCGCCGTTGTGGGCACGACGGAGTTCAGGAAGCCGTTCAGGGCCTCATTGAAGGCGTCGGGGCGCTCGAGATTGGCGAGATGGCCGACGCCGGCGAGCTCGACATAGCGCGCAGCCGGCACATAGCCTGCCATCTTCGCCATCATCGGCGCGGGGGCGTTGTTGTCCTTGGATCCGGACAGGAGAAGTGTCGGCACGGCAATGTCCTTCAGCGCGCTGCGCTGGTCGAACCCGATCAGCGCGAGCATCATCGCGCGATAGCTTGCGGCGGGAACACTGGCCATGCAATCGCGCGCGAGTGCCAGGCCCTCGGCATCGGGATCATCGCCGACGAGTTCCTTGACCAGCGAGGGCGCGAGCGAAGCCATCGTCTCGCCGCGATCGAGCGGACCGAGCCGTGCCGCGATGAACGACTTTTGCCAGTCGCCGTCGGCCTTGCCGAAAGCCGGGCTGGTCTGCGCCAGCACCACCGCATGCGCATCAGCCTTGTGTCGGGTCAGCCATTGCTGAACGATCATGCCGCCGATGGAGTGTCCGACCAGGATGGGTTTTGTCGTCGCCGTCTGCTGCAAAAACGCCTGCAGCGCATCCGCCAGGGCAGCAATGCTGACGTTGGCCAGTGGCTCCGATCCGCCATAGCCCGGCATGTCCCACGCCATGGCGCGGAAACGGTTGCCGAAATACGCGAGTTGATGGCGCCAGGCCCGGGCCGCCCCGCCGATCCCGTGCAGGAACAAGAGCGGCGGCGCTTGGGGATCGCCCGCGGCCTCGAAGGCGAATTGTCCGGTTTTCATTGTCGTTGGCGTCGGATCCGGCACGCGGTGTCCTCTTGCTGAGGAGGTCGATGCTAACAGCCCTTTCGGCGATGAAAAGGGGATAATTTTATACTTAAAGCAATTTCCGGGCCGCGCTTTCCGCTTAGGTCTCTCGGGCCGAGCCCGGGCTTCATTGCAAAAATTTGAAGTTTAAAATATATCCGGAGGGGCAAATCCACCGATGCCCTTGAAGGGAGCCCTGCGAATGTCTGGACTGCCGCATTCTGCGCATGCGCTGGTGACGGGCGGCGGTCGCGGTATCGGCCGCGCGATTGCTGCAGCTCTGACAGGTGCTGGCGCCACCGTCACCGTGCTCGGACGCAATGCCGCTGTTCTCGACGAAGCCGTGAACGCCGGCGCCGCGCAGTTTGCCGAAGTGGCCGACGTGTCGGATGAAGCCGCGCTCAAGGCTGCGATCGCGAAGGCGGCTGCGCGGCAACCGATCGACATTTTGATCGCGAACGCAGGCCGCGCGGAATCGGCCCCCTTTGCGAAGTCGGACGATGCGCTGTTTGCACGCATGATGGACGTGAATTTCATGGGCGTCGTGCATGCGGTCCGCGCGGTGTTGCCCGAGATGCGCGACCGCCCGCATGGCCGCATCGTTGCCGTCGCATCGACGGCCGGACTGAAGGGCTATTCCTATGTGAGCGCCTACAGCGCGGCCAAGCACGCCGTCATCGGGCTCGTGCGTTCGCTGGCGCTGGAACTGGCGACGTCAGGCGTGACCGTGAACGCCGTCTGTCCCGGCTTCACCGATACCGACCTTGTCGCCGGCAGCATCGACAACATCATGAAGAAGACCGGGCGCAGCCGCGAGCAGGCCATCGCCGAGCTCGCCAAGCACAATCCGCAGGGGCGGCTGGTGTCGCCCGGCGAGGTCGCGAATGCCGTACTCTGGCTGTGCGGCGAGGGCGCTGGCGCGATCACGGGACAGGCGATTGCGGTCGCCGGCGGCGAAATCTAGCGCGGCGGAAAGCGCCGCCTGCAAACGATCCAAGAACAGGGAGATCCCATGAGCAGACCCGCAAATCCCGTGACCTTGCCGCTAGCGGACTATACGCCAAAGCACTTTTTGCTGGCGGTCGTCGATCATGTCGCAACCGTCACGCTGAACCGGCCCGAGCGTAAGAATCCGCTCACCTTCGAGAGCTATCGCGAGCTCACCGATTTCTTCCGCGCCTGCGCGTTTGACGAAGAAGTGAAGGCGATCGTGGTCACCGGCGCGGGCGGAAATTTCTCGTCCGGCGGCGATGTGTTCGAGATCATCGGACCCTTGGTGAAGATGGACACCAAGGGGCTGACGGCCTTCACGCGGATGACCGGCGACCTCGTCAAGGCCATGCGCGCCTGTCCGCAGCCGATCGTTGCTGCGGTCGAGGGCATCTGCGCCGGTGCCGGCGCCATCGTCGCCATGGCATCCGACATGCGCCTTGCGACCGGCGGCGCCAAGGTCGCGTTCCTATTCAACAAGGTCGGGCTCGCCGGCTGCGACATGGGCGCCTGCGCCATCCTGCCCCGCATCATCGGGCAATCGCGCGCCTCCGAGCTGCTCTACACCGGCCGCTTCATGACGGCGGAAGAAGGCGAGCGCTGGGGGTTTTTCAGCCGCATCGTCACGCCGGATCAGGTGCTGCCGCAGGCGCAACTTCTGGCAAAGCAAGTCGCGGAAGGTCCGAATTTCGCCAACACCATGACCAAGCGGATGCTGGCCATGGAATGGGCGATGTCGATCGAGGAGGCGATCGAGGCCGAGGCGGTGGCGCAGGCGCTGTGCATGACCACGGCCGATTTCGAGCGCGCGTTTGAGGCCTTCGCCAACAAGGTTAAGCCGGTCTTCCAGGGCAACTAGCCCTGATGCCCCGGTTCCGGGTCGAAGGTTAAGGCTAAGCCAAAGACCCGGGCGAAGCGCCAAGTCGGGGCGACAAACCGGCTTGCGGCGGGCTCGCCGCCCGTGCGACGTTACGGCCATTGCCTGGCATGTATTGAGTGGAGTTTGGGCGATGAAGGCGATTATCGTCGGTGGCGGCATCGGAGGTCTCACCACGGCGCTGATGCTGCGGGCCCGCGGCATCTGCTGCGAGATTTTTGAGCAGGCCGACACCATCCGCGAGCTTGGCGTCGGCATCAACACGCTGCCGCATGCGATGCGCGAGCTGGCCAGCCTCGGCCTGCTGCAAAAGCTCGACGACGTCGCGATCCGCACCGATCAACTCTACTACCTCAACCGTCACGGCCAGGAAGTCTGGCGCGAAGCGCGCGGCATCGACGCCGGCCATGACGTGCCGCAGTTCTCGATCCACCGCGGGCGGCTGCAGGGTGTCATCCACCGTGCCGTCGAGGAGCGTCTTGGCCCCGAGGTGATCCACACCGGCTGCCGGCTCGGCGCTTTCACCCAGGACGAAGGTGGCGTCACCGCCTATTTCTTCGATCGCTCCGGCGCCCACGTCCACACCGCGCGCGGCGACATTCTGATCGGCGCCGACGGCATTCATTCGCGCGTGCGCGAGACGCTGTTTCCCAGTGAAGGTCCGCCGTGCTGGAACGGCTTGATGCTATGGCGTGGCGCGCGCGATTGGCCGCTCTTCCTGACCGGCAAGTCGATGATCGTGGCCGGTGGCCTCAACGCAAAGGTCGTGATCTATCCCATCGCGGAAGGATCGAGCCCGGCGAGCCGTCTCACCAACTGGGCGGTGCTGGTCAAGATCGGCGAGGGCAACGCGCCGCCGCCGCGCAAGGAAGACTGGTCGCGACCGGGCCGGCGCGAGGAATTGATGCCGCATGTCGCGCGCTTCTCGGTGCCCTATGTCGACGTCAAGAGCCTGATCTCGGCGACACCGGAATTCTACGAATATCCCACCTGCGACCGCGATCCGCTGCCGTACTGGTCGAGCGGGCGCGTGACGCTGCTCGGCGATGCCGCGCATCCGATGTATCCGGTCGGCTCGAATGGCGCTTCGCAGGCAATCCTCGATGCGCGATGCCTCGCCGATCTGCTGGCGCGTGCCGAGCATCCGCGCCAGGCGCTGATGGAATATGAGAAGAAGCGGCTGCCGATGACGGCCGAAATCGTCCGCTCCAACCGCCGCGGCGGACCGGAGGGCGTGATCGACGCCGTCGAGCAGCTCGCGCCCGACGGTTTTGACAACATCGACAAGGTCCTCAGCTATTCCCAGCGCGAAGCGATCGTGAAGGGCTACGCGACGAAGGCCGGTTTTGCGGCGGTGCCGGGATTGGCCGCGGTGCGGGCCTGAGGCTAGACGGCAAGAGCGTGTTGAGCTGGTGCGGCATTGGGAATGCACCTCTCCCTTGGGAGACGTCGGCGCGTAGCGCCGGGTGAGGGGTTACGGTCTCACGTTGGCGCACGCCCCCTCACCCGATTTGCTAGCGCAAATCGACGTCTCCCCGCTGGGGAGAGGTGAATCGAGCCCGCGGAGGCATTAACCGGGCGGCGGCGGCAAAAAGTGGATGTTGAATTCCGCTGCCATCGCGACCACGTCCTCCGGCTTCTGCTCCTTCATGTTGTGAAGGCCCCAGAACAGCTCGAAGAGTTTTCGGCTCGGCGACACCCAGAACAGCACTTTCGCGGTCTGCTCTGATTTGTTGAAGATGCCGTGCGGCACGCCCATGCCGAGCCGGATCAGGTCGCCGGCGGTCGCTTGCGCCTCGGAATTGCCGAGCACGAAATCGAGCTTCCCTTCGAGCATATAGAGATACTCGTCCTGGTCGGGATGGATGTGCGGCGGCACGAACGTGCCGGGTGGCAGCGTCGCGTGCCAGGAGAAGCTGTTTTCGGCATAGCTCTTCGGCACATAGGTCTGGCCGAGGATGTTCCAGGAAATGCCCTGGATGCCCTCGTTGGCGCGCGTGATGCCGGTGATCTCACTCTTCGTCATCCTAATCCTCCCTGTCTCCTACGCCGTGCGGCTTAAAGCGCGATGGCTTTAAATTGAATCGTCATCGCGCCTTAGTTCTTTGTTTGAGCATGATCTCCGCGCAAACACGTTCCGCGTTTGTCGCGAGGGAAAACCGCTGCGCACTTTTCCGGATCATGCTCTAGTTCGCCGCCTTGCAGTCCTTGGCATAGCGGTCGCCGTAATTTTCGAAGACCTTTTGGACGATCTCGGTCTGGAATTTTCCGTCTGGCCGCTTGGCGACCTTGGTCAGGTAAAAGTCCTGGATCGGATAGCCATTGGTGTTGAACTTGAAGGCGCCGCGCAATGAGGTGAAGTCGGCCTTCCTCAGGGCGGCGGAAACGGCATCCTTGTTCGAGAGGTCGCCCTTGACGGCCTTGACGGCGCTGTCGATCAGCATCGCGGCGTCATAGGCCTGGAACGCGTAGGTGCCGGGCACGATGTTGTAAGCCGCTTCATAAGCGGCGACGAACTTCTTGTTCTGCGGATTGTCGAGATTGGGCGCCCAGTTCGAGCCGCCGAACATGCCGACAGCCGCGTCCTGCTGTGCCGGCAAGGTCGATTCATCCACCGTGAAAGCCGAAAGCACCGGAATGCTGTCGGCGAGGCCGGCCTGCCGGTATTGCTTGACGAGATTGACGCCGAGGCCGCCCGGCATGAACGTGAAGAGCGCATCGGGCTTTTGCGATGAAATCTTGGAGAGCTCCGGCTGGAAGTCCAGCGTGTTCAGCGGCATGTAGGACTCTTCGACGATCTCGCCCTTGTAGTCGAGCTTGAAGCCTGCCGCCGAATCCTTGCCGGCCTGATAGTTCGGCACCATCAGGTACATGCGCTTGTAGCCGCGATCCTGCGCGACCTTGCCGAGGACCTCGTGGACCTGATCGTTCTGATAGGACGTCACATAGAAGAACGGGTTGCAGTCCTTGCCGGCAAAAGTCGACGGACCCGCATTGGGGCTGACCAGGAACGTCTTGCTCTCGGTGACCGGACGGTGGATCGCCTGGAGGATGTTCGAGAAGATAGGCCCGACCACGAAATCGACCTTGTCGCGTTCGAGCAGGCCTTTGACCTTCGTCACGGCGGCGTCCGGCTTCAACTCGTCGTCGACCACGACCAGCTCGACATCGCGGCCGCCCATCTTGCTGCCGAGATCTTTCACCGCAAGCGTGAAGCCGTCGCGGACCTGCTGGCCCAGCGCGGCCGCAGGGCCCGACAAGGTCACGACCACGCCCAGCTTGATCTTCTCCTGTGCGAGCGCGGGTAGGGCGCCCAGCAGCAAAGCCAATCCCGCGAACGTCAACTGCTTCTTCATGATCACTTCCCCGATACGCCGTCTTGCGTCCGACCTTTAACGATCCGAGCGGAGCATATTCTGACGACGGCGTCGGCGGCAAGCAAAGCCGATCATGTCGATGTCATCAGCGCTTCCGTCGAGCGCGGATATGCAAGCGGCGCGCCAATTGCTTGAAGCCTAAACAAATTCGAAAGAAGGGCATCGCCCGGCAGGTTTGCCCTTGCGAACAGGGCGAATTTATTTGAAGCTGAAAACGATGGACGAAACGCCGCAGTCTACCGTCCGTGCCGCGAGCCAGTGACCGCTACCCAGATGCTCGATTCCGAGACCAAGGCCGTCGAACTCCCCGAGGACCACGCCGAAGAGCTTCGGCTCTGGTTGCGGCTTTTGACCTGTACCACGTTGATCGAAGGCGAGGTGCGGGGCCGGCTGCGGGCGAGGTTCCACGTCACCTTGCCCCGCTTCGACCTGATGGCGCAGCTCGACAAGGCGCCTGATGGCATGACGCTGTCAGACGTCTCCAAGCGCATGATGGTATCGAACGGCAACGTCACGGGCCTCGTCGAACGGCTCGTCGAGTCCGGTCATCTCGATCGCCGCACGTCCGAATCCGACAGGCGGGTGCAGGTGATCCGCCTGACCAAGCTCGGACGCGCCGAGTTCCGCAAGATGGCGGCCGAGCACGAGACCTGGATCGCCGATGTCTTCGCCGACCTCAGCCCCAAGGACGTGCGCGAACTGATGCGGCTTCTGGCCAAGACCAAGGCCTCGGCGCAGAAGTCCGCCGGTCGCCGCAAGGCGTAAACCCGGTAGCGGGCGATCCGCCAAATCTCCAAGTGCGACAAGAAAAAGTGCGACAAGAAAAAGCAAGGGATGCCCAAAATCGGCTATTGCGCAAAATTGCTTTAAGCCTAAAATGATTTCCGAAAGTGCTGCCGGGTGCTCTCCAAACTGAAAGGAGCGTGCGATGGCCAACGCCGCCAAAGCTCATGATCCGGGCTCGCATGACAGCAGGGCCGGGACGGCTCATATCGATCCGTTCGCGCAAGCGCATCTGCCGCCGCGCGATCTCTGGCCGGAATTCATTTTCACGCGGCCGGAGCTGCAATATCCGGCGCGCCTGAACTGCGTCAGTTATTTCCTCGACCGCTGGGTCGAGCAGGGTCATGGCGATGCGCCATGCGCCATCAGTCCTTCGGTCAGCTACAGCTATCGCGAGCTGCAACAGCTCGTGAACCGCATCGCGAACGTGCTGGTTGGCAAGCTCGGTCTCGTCACCGGCGGCCGTGTGCTGCTGCGATCGGCCAACAACCCGATGATGGTTGCGGCCTATCTCGCAATCATCAAGGCCGGCGGCATTGTCGTGGCAACCATGCCTCTGCTGCGCGCGAAGGAATTGTCCTATCCGATCCAGAAGGCGGAGATTTCGCTCGCGCTTTGCGACGGAAAACTCTCCGACGAGATGGAGAAGGCCAGGCTCGCCGCGCCCGGCCTCAAGCATGTCGTCTATTGGGGCACTGGCGCGGCCGACTCGCTCGAAAACCTCGTCGCGGATGCGAGCCCTGAATTCACGGCCATCGATACCGCCTCCGACGACATCTGCCTGATCGCCTTCACGTCGGGCACAACAGGCGATCCCAAGGGCACGATGCACTTCCATCGCGACATGCTCGCGGTGTGCGACGGCTATGCGCGCAACATCCTGCGTGCCAGGCAGGACGATCGCTTCATCGGATCGGCGCCGCTCGCATTCACCTTCGGCTTCGGCGGCGTGCTCTTCCCCATGCATATCGGCGCGTCATTCGTGGTGCTGGAGAAGACGACGCCTGACGATTTCCTCAGCGCCATCGAAAACTACAAGACGACCGTCTGCTTCACCGCGCCGACCGCCTATCGCGCAATCCTCGGCAAGCTCGCGGGCCGTGACATCTCATCCTTGCGCAAATGCGTCTCCGCCGGCGAGACCCTGCCCAAGCCGACATTCGATGCCTGGCTCAAGGCGACCGGCATCAAGCTGATGGACGGGATCGGGTCGACCGAGTTGCTGCACATCTTCATCAGCGCGACCGAGGACGAGATTCGTCCCGGCGCCACCGGCAAGCCGGTGCCGGGCTATGAAGCCAAGATCGTCGATGACGACGGCAACGATCTGCCGCCCGGCACGATGGGAAAGCTCGCGGTGCGCGGCCCGACCGGTTGCCGCTATCTCGCCGATGAGCGGCAGCGCAAATACGTCCAGAACGGCTGGAACGTGACGGGCGACACCTACGTCATGGATAGCGACGGCTACTTCTGGTACCAGTCGCGCTCCGACGACATGATCGTATCCGCCGGCTACAATATTGCCGGCACCGACGTCGAGGCCGCGCTGATGACGCATCCGGCCGTCGCCGAATGCGGCGTCGTCGGCGCGCCGGACGAGGCGCGCGGGATGATCGTGAAGGCCTACGTCATTCCGGCGCCGGGCGTGACGCCCGACGCGCAGCTCGTCAGCGAGCTCCAGGAGCACGTCAAGCGCGAGATCGCACCCTATAAATATCCGCGCGCGATCGAATTCGTGACGCAGTTGCCGAAGACCGAGACGGGCAAGCTGAAACGCTTTGCCTTGCGTCAGATGGCGCAGGCCGCCGCGGGATAGAGATGGAGAAATGTCCGTGACTATTCCGAAGGGCCCGCAGCCCGCCGTGCTGCCGGCCGATGCAGAAGCTGGCTCGTCCGCCGTGCAGATCCTACAGCCGTCCGGCTGGCCGATGCCTAAGGGCTATGCCAACGGCATGGCCGCTGAAGGCCGCATCGTCGTGACCGGCGGCGTGATCGGCTGGGACGCCGAGGAGCGCCTTGCGGACGGATTTGTTGCGCAGGTGCGCCAGACGCTCGCCAATATCGCGGCCATTCTGGCGGAAGGAGGCGCGCGGCCAGAACACCTCGTGCGGCTGACCTGGTACGTCGTCGACATGGATGAGTACCTCGCGAACCTGAAGGAGCTGGGCCGGATCTATCGCGAGATCTTTGGCGCGCATTATCCGGCGATGGCGCTCGTGCAGGTCGTCCGCCTGGTCGAGAAGGCGGCGCGCGTCGAGATCGAAGCGACCGCGGTGATACCACGCTGAAGCGCCTTTTTTGTTCAGCTCGCTTTGGCGAGGCCGTCGTCGTCCGGCGAATTCAGATAGACGCCCGAGATCGTATCGACCCAGCACAGATGGTCGTGTACCTTCTTCACGCCCGTCACATTCTCGGTGGCGACGATCGCCGCCTTGCGCACGCGCTCCTCGGTGATCACGCCGCTGAGATGAACGATGCCGTCGCGCACGATGACGTTCAGTCCGAACGGGCACCAGTCGGTCTTCTCGAGCGCGTCGATGATCCGGTTGCGAATGTGATCGTCGTCAGCGGTCGGATCGGGCACCTGCCGCGCGAGGCTCGCGACCGCCTGCAGCAGGCTGGCGCGCGAGACGATGCCGACGACCTTGTCGCCACGCACGACCGGCAGGCGCTTGATATTCTTCTGCTCCATGATATCGGCGATCTCGGCGAGGGCGGTGTCCTCGTTGATGGTCACCGGCGACGTCGTCATCACCTCGGCGACGTTGCGGCCGTGCTCGGCAACGAAATCGCTGGCCGATGCGCCGGGGCCGAGGATGAAGCGGAGCCAGTTCCGCCGCTTGCGCTGGGTTCCGATCTCGCTGCGGCGAAGGAAATCCCCTTCCGAGACGATGCCGACCAGCTTGCCCTGACCGTCGATCACCGGAAGTCCGCTGACATGGCGTTGCAGCATCAGGTTCGCGGCATCGACGATGGTGGTCTCGGGGGTGACCGAAATGACCGACCGGGTCATGATCTGGTGGGCGCGCATGGACAACTCCGCAAGCTCTGGCAAATGATGACAAAACCCTAGTCCGGGCGCGGCAGGCCGGGTTGACCCAAGTCAAGCGCAAGTCAGATGCAGGTCAAGCGCGGGACGGCAAATGGTCGCGTGTCGCGGGGTTTGTGCTAGACTTGACCCAGCTCAATGTCCGCAGAGACGCTCGGCCTATCTTGATCCCGGAGTTCCAAGACGATGGGGAGAGTGCCGTGCGCGAGGCCGCCAAAGCATCCGAGATCAAGGCATTTGAGACACAAGGGAGCGTCGCCATGCCGATGCCGCCCGATGCGGTAGCCCAACTCGCGGATGCCAACCGCCGTGCGCTGGATTTGATGCTCGGGACGCAACGGCTCCTCTTCGAGCAGAGCAGCTTCGTTGCCAGCGAATTGCTCGATCGCGCGCAGACCGAGACGCATCTGTTCGCCGAATTCGTGTCAAAATTCGCCGGCTCGCATTCGGTCAAGGACTGGGCCAGCATGTGCAGGGATTGCAGCCAGCACCAGTTGGATTTCATCCGGCGCGACAGCGATCGGCTGTTCAAGCACGGCGAACGATTGATGGAGGCGGCGTCTCGCCTGGTCGACAGCGCGTCACCACGCTGACCGTTGTTGCCATGAGTGCCATGCAGATTTCGACGCTCGCGCGCGCTGAAAAGCCCGCCGTTGCCGAGCCGGTCAACCAGCCCGTCCAGGCGATCGCCGCAGAACCGCCGTCTCAAGCGACGGCGGCCGAGCCGCAGCACGAGTCCTATCCCGTCGACCGGACGCTTCACGCCATGTTGGCGCGGTTCAACGGCGGGATTTCGCCGGTCGCCTTGTCGCTCGCTTTTCTCGACTGGGCGACCCATCTTGCGACGGCGCCGCAACGCCAGATCGAGCTGGTCCACGATGCCGTTCGCGATGCTGGCCGGCTGGTCGAGGCCGCGACCCATATGTCGGCGGACAACAAGCCCTGGTCCGCGGCCAAGCCGCGGGCCCAGGACAGGCGTTTTGCTAGGCCCGAATGGGGGAGCGCGCCATTCAACTTGCTGGCGCAGAGTTTTTTGCTGGGCGAGGAGTGGTGGCGGAAGGCAACGACTGGCGTCCGCGGCGTCGCGCCCGCCAATGAGGCGATTGTCGAGTTCTCCATACGCCAGGTGCTCGACATGCTGGCGCCATCGAATTTCGCGACGACCAACCCCGAAGTGCTGCAGAGGGCGTTTCAGACTGGTGGCGCAAATTTTGTGGCCGGCTGGCAGAACTGGTCCAGCGATTTGATGCGCGTGCTTGCCGGCGGCAAGCAGGGCGGCGATGGGCAGTTCGTCGTCGGCAAGACGGTCGCGACATCTGCCGGAAAAGTCGTCTATCGCAACGAGCTGATCGAGCTGATCCAGTACAGCCCGACCACCGAAAAGGTGCGGCCGGAGCCGGTGTTGATCGTGCCGGCTTGGATCATGAAGTACTACATCCTCGATCTGTCGCCGCAGAATTCGCTGGTGAAGCATCTCACCGGCGAAGGCTTTACCGTCTTCGCGATCTCCTGGCGCAATCCCAACGCGGATGACCGCGACGTGGCGTTCGACGACTATCGCAGACTGGGCGTCAAGGCTGCGCTCGACACCATCGGCTGCATCCTGCCGCGCCGAAAGATCCACGCGCTCGGCTATTGCCTCGGCGGCACGCTCTTGTCGATTGCGGCGGCCGCGATGGCGCGGGACGGCGACGTCAGGCTGAAGACCATCACACTGCTCGCCGCGCAGACCGACTTCACCGAAGCGGGCGAGCTGACGCTGTTCATCAACGAAAGCCAGGTCGCCTTCCTCGAGGACATCATGTGGGAGCGCGGCTATCTCGACACGACGCAGATGGCGGGCGCCTTCCAGCTCCTGCGCTCGAACGACCTGATCTGGTCGCGCCTCTCGCACGACTATCTCCTGGGCGAACGCGCGCCGCCGAGCGATCTGATGGCCTGGAACGCGGACGCGACGCGGCTGCCGTATCGCATGCATTCCGAATATCTGCGAAAGCTGTTCCTCAACAACGATCTGGCGGGAGGGCGCTATCACGTCGAAGGACGCAATATCGCGCTGTCCGACATCCATGCGCCGATGTTCGTGGTCGGCACGCTCCGGGATCACGTCGCGCCCTGGAAGTCCGTCTACAAGATCCACTACCAGGTCGATGCCGACGTGACGTTCCTGCTCGCCAGCGGCGGCCACAATGGCGGCATCGTGGCGCCATCGGGCGAAGCCGGGCACAGCTACCAGGTCATGACCAAGGGCGCGGACACGCCCTATGTCGGCCGCGACGAATGGCTGAAACTGGCGCCGCGCAGCGAGGGGTCGTGGTGGCCCGAATGGACCGGCTGGCTCGCAGCGCGCTCAGGCGAATGGTGCGCCCCGCCGCGCATGGGTTTTGGCAATGTCGACGCACTGCCGGACGCGCCGGGCGATTACGTGCACACCTAGAGCGTTTTCAAGCGAAGTGGATACCGGTTCGCGTCAAGAAAACGCGTCAAGAGCAGAATCTAGAGTTTTATCCGTTCCGATTCCATCGGAGCGGATAAAGCTCTAGTCCTCGTCTTCGTCGCTGCGCGTCAGGTCTGAGGCGCGGAATGGTTTGGCCTTGCCGAGCTTCCTGTAGGCGGTCGAGGCTATCAGCAGCAGCTTTTTGGCGTCCCTGCGATCGAGGAAGTGCACGCCCGGCACAGAGCCTGTGCCGTTGAGTGATTTTGCCAGGGTCCGTCCTCTCGCATCGTCATTGAGCTGGCCGAGGCTCCGCTGCGCCTTGCGCAACTGTTTCAGGGCAGCCTTCTGCTTGGCCAGCGACTTGTCGGAAAACAAATCTTCCAGCGATTCGATCGAGTAAGTCAGCCGCTTGTTGAGAATGCGCAGTCTGTGCCGCTTCTCGACGTCGAGCTTGTCGAGCTTGCGCGACCTCTTGAGCAGCTTTTTTTCCCATTCCGCAAGCTGGCCGGCGGCGTGCTCGGCGAGCGAGGCCGCGCGCAGCCTGACGGCCTCCTTGCTTCGGCTGGTCGACCACGGCCCCCGTGCGATCCAGCCCGAGGTATGTTCGATCAGGCGCCTGTAGCGCGCGGATTGTAGCGCTCGCGTCAGCAGCCGGTAACTTTCGCTGCGTTTCTCGGTCCAGGACTGGAGCTCGGCGATGACGGAGAGCTCGTCGCCGGTGGCGGCCACGATGCGCTCGATGGCCACGTCGAGATCCCTGACCATCCCGAGCTGGCCGTTCAGCCATTTCAGCTCGGCCCAGACCTGCGCCCGCTCGGCGTCGTCGACCATGGGTGAGAAGAACCGGATTGCGCTACGCAGATGCGTCAGCGCAATCCGGGTCTGGTGCAGGGCATCGGGGTCGCCGCTACAGGTCGCATTGTGCTGGGCGATGACAGCATCGAGGTAACGACGCGCGATGATGCGAAACGCGGTGTCGCAGGCCATGCCGCGACTCAATCGTGCCGGTGCTGCGCGCGACGCCGCCGGCCGGGCCGGGGCGGTCGCCTCCATCGGTGGGGTGGATTGTGACATCTTCATCCGCGCCAATCAGAGGATCTTTCTCGGGCGATCATGCCCCCGCAACGGTCGAGCGTCTGTTCTGAAGTCCCCGACGCGTCGATCGTGTTCCAGCCGACATTGCCGATATTATAGTGCTCCTGAAGCGCGGCAACCTCAGCCGTTGCGTCGGATGCATCGTTTTGTCTGCGGCTAATTCGCGCCTGGCGCGTTGCGAGGTCTGCGACCAGGAAAAAGCCCGTGAGGGGCGCGTTGCACGCCCTTGCCAGGGCGGCCATTGCATCCCGTTCCGGCTCTTGCGCGAAAACCGCGTCGATCAGGGCCGAATGTCCCTGCGCCAGCACCTGCCGTGCGCGCTCGGCCAGCGTGTCGTAGACGCGTGCGGTGACGTCGGGTTCATAGGCCGCCGGCGGCAGCCGCTCCGAATCTGCGACCCCAAAAAGCCGCTTGCGAAGGGTATCGCTGCGCAGCACCACCGCGCCGGGTGGGGGACCGACGGCAGGCGCAAGCATGCGCGCCAGCAGCGATTTTCCTGTCCCCGACAGGCCGCCGACGGCGATCAGGCGCGGGGCGGGGGGCTCGATCAGGGCCTGGGCCAGCTTGAAGTAGCCGCGGGCGTCCGCGACGATTTCTCCTTGATCGACATGCGGTCGCTTCAGCCTGGCCAGCACGACCTCGGCGCGGATCGCGGCCCGGATCGACAGAAACAGCGGAAGCGCGCCAAGCCCGTCGAGATGTTCCGCCGGCGTCGTCGCAAGATACTGGTTGAACAGGATGCTCGCCGCCTGCTGCTGCCCGTAACGCAGCAGGTCCATCACCGCAAACGCAAGATCGTAGAGCACATCGACCGAGGCGATGTTTTGGTCGAACTCGATGGCATCGAACAGCACGGGCCGTTCGTCGATGACAACGATATTCGCAAGATGCAGGTCGCCGTGGCAGCGCCGCACAAAGCCCTGCCGGCTGCGCTCTTCGAGCGTAGAACTGATACGGGCGAGCGCCCGATGCGAAGCCTTCGTCAGCGCTTCGATCTCGTCCACCGCCAGATGGCCCCCGGCGCGCAGGCCCTCGGAATTCCCGTCGATGAGGGACGGAATCGAAGCGACCCAGGCCGGCGTTTCCACGCGCGCTGCAATGGCGTGGGACGCAGCAATCGCGTTTGCGACATCAGCGGCGAGGCCGTCGGGAAGCTGGCCGGCCTTGGCGAGATGATCCAGTGTCCTCGTCTCGTCGAAGCGGGCCATCTCGACGGCATATTCGACCGGCGTCCCATTCCCGCCGATGCTCAGGGAGCCGTCGCGGTCTTCGGTGATCGCGACCACGCGGTGGTAGATCTGCGGGGCAAGCGGCCGATTGATCCTGATCTCCTCCTCGCAGGCGTCCCTGCGCTTGTCGAGCGTCGAATAGTCGAGGAAGGGAAAGCGCACCGCGCGCTTGATCTTCAGCGCACGCTTGCCGTCGAGAAAGACCGAGGCCGCATGCGTGTCGATCCGCGTCGTGCCGCGGCGCGAAAGGAATGCGAATACGCGCTCCTGGGTTGCCGTGTCGTCATGTGGCGAAGAGGGCATGTGAGAACGCATTCAGGGCCTGAGCACGGCTGCGCCGAGGATTTGCCCGCGCTTGAGACTGGTCAAGACATCATTGGCCTCGTGGAGCGGAAAGACCGTGGTTTCGGTGCGGACGCCGGCTTGCGGCGCGACTTTGAGAAAGTCGAGGCCATCCTGCCGCGTGAGGTTCGCGACCGAGATCAATTGCCGTTCCTCCCAGAGCAGCTCGTAGGGGAAGCTCGGAATGTCGCTCATGTGAATTCCGGCGCAGACCACGCGTCCGCCCTTGCGGACCGCGCGCAATGCCGCCGGCACCAGCTCGCCGGCCGGCGCGTAGATGATGGCCGCATCGAGCGGCGTATCGGGCAGCTCGCCGGACGCGCCCGACCAGACCGCCCCCAGCCGCCGGGCGAAATCCTGCGCTGCGCTATCGCCGCTGCGCGTGAAGGCATAGACGGACCGGCCCTGCCAGACGGCGACTTGCGCGATGATGTGGGCGGCGGCCCCAAAGCCATAGATGCCGAGCCGCTCGGCGTTTCCCGCCAGCACCAGTGAGCGCCAGCCGATCAGGCCGGCGCACAACAGCGGCGCGATGGAGGCGTCGTCGCCGGCCTCGCCGAGCGGAAACGCATAGCGTGCATCCGCGATGGTGTGGGTCGCGTAGCCGCCGTCGCGCGTATAGCCGGTGAAGAGCGGCCGGTCGCACAAATTCTCCATGCCGTCCTTGCAGAAGCGGCAGGCGCCGCAGGTATGTCCAAGCCAGGGAATGCCGACGCGGTCGCCCGTGACGTGGGTCGTGACGCCGGGGCCGACGAGGTCGACCCGGCCGACGATCTCATGACCGGGAATGATGGGATAGCGGATGTCGGGCAGCTCGGCGTCGGCGACGTGCAGGTCAGTCCGGCAAACGCCGCAGGCGCTGACCTTCACCCTAATCTCGCCATGGGCGGGAAGAGGGTCCGGCCGCTCCTCCATCTGGAGCGGGGCTCGCGGGGCCGGTAACACCATCGCATGCATCAGTCTCTCCGGAGCGCCCATTCCTAGGACGGAACCAAGGCCGGTCATTGATGTCAGTCAAGTCTTCGGCGTGGGTTCCCAAGCCCTTTCGCAAGCCCTTTCGCCTTGACGAGGATCAATGGCGCTGGCGGGAGGCGGCCTATTTTCGGCAGGCGAAAGGAGAATCCCGATGCCCATCAAGGACGTCCTTCTGCCGCTTGTTGGCGAGCCGAGCGAGCCGAACTCGGCCGCGATCGAGAAATGCGTGGCTGCCGCTGCCGATTGGGGGGCGAAGATCACTGGGCTTGCCGTGGCCGAGGATATCTGGGTACGGCCGAAGGTGGTGATCTCGGCCGATGTCGAGAACGCCGAGGAGGCGCAAGCCAGGCGGAGCGTCACAAACGTGAGCGCGCTTCTGGAGACGTTCAAGGAATCCGCTTCGCGGATGTCTGTCCGTGCGGAGACGCGATTGCACAAGTTTGCCCCCGAGCTGATTGCGCAGAGCGTGGCGGAATATGCCCGGTTCGGCGATCTCACGCTGCTCCCGGTCAAGTCGCACGACAGCCGTTCCGAGAAGATTGTCGAGGCGCTGCTATTCGAGTCCGGCCGACCGCTCTTGCTGTGTCCCGAAGAACGTGCAGCCCGGCTCCGGCCGGAACTCGAAAACGTGATAATCGCCTGGGATCATTCCGCGCGCGCGGCCCGCGCCGTCGGCGACGCCATGCCGATCCTGCAGGAGGCCAATTCGGTTCGGGTGGTGACCGTGGCCGATGAGAAGACCGAGGCCATCATGCATTCGGGCACCAGTCTCGTCGATCATCTCAGGGAGCACGGCGTCTACGCGTCCTTCGAGACCACGCCGGTCAAGGGAAGTTCGATCGGCAAGGTGCTCGGAATCTGGGCGCACGCCCATTCCATCGATGCCATCGTCATGGGCGCCTATCATCATTCCCGTATGAACGAAATCGTCTGGGGCGGCGTGACCAAGACTGTCATGGGCGCGCCACCGTGCTGGGTTATGATGTCGCACTAAATCCGGAAGAGAAGAGAGTGCAGCGGTTTTCGTTTGCGACACGCGCGGAACGCGGTTGCGCGGAGATCATGCGCAAATAAAGAAACTAAGGCGCGATGACGATTCAACTTCGACTCATCGCGCCGTAGGCAATTCCGCCACATATCCGCGCCAGGTTTCCCGTTGATCGGGCCTGCTTCCCGAGTGCATCGTTGAATCATGTCGACCTACCGTCTGAAGAATCTGCTGTCGCCCCGTTCGGTCGCGCTCGTCGGAGCGAGCTCGCGGCCCGTCTCCGTCGGTCGCGCCGTGCTGGAGAATATTCGCAAGGCGAATTTTACGGGTGAGTTCGGGCTGGTGAACCCGCGCCACGCCGAAATTGGCGGCATGCAAGCGGTGACCAGCCTCGACAAGTTGCCCTTCGTCCCCGAGCTCGTTGCCATTACGGCGCCGGCCAAGGAAATTCCTGACATCATCGATCAGGCCGGCCGGCGCGGCTCGGCCGGTGCGCTGATCGTGACGGCGGGCCTTGGCCACGGTCCGGGCTCGCTGGAGGAGGCCGCGCTGCAGGCAGCCCAGCGCTACGGCATGCGCCTGATCGGTCCCAATTGCCTCGGCATCATGATGCCCGGCGTGAGCCTGAACGCCAGCTTCTCGGCGCACATGCCCGGCGCCGGCAACCTCGCGCTTATCTCGCAATCAGGCGCAATCGCCGCCGGCATGGTGGATTGGGCCGCGCAGCGCGGCGTCGGCTTTTCCGGAATCGTGTCGATCGGCGACCAGGCCGACGTCGATATCGCCGATCTGCTCGACTATTTTGCGCTCGACCACAAGACACGCGCGATCCTGCTCTACATCGAGTCCATCAAGAATGCGCGCAAGTTCATGTCGGCGGCGCGCGCCGCGGCGCGGGTAAAGCCCGTCGTGGTGGTCAAATCCGGCCGCATGGCGCAGGGCGCGAGGGCGGCCGCCACCCATACCGGTGCGCTCGCCGGCGCTGACGCGGTCTATGACGCTGCCTTCCGCCGCGCCGGAATTCTGCGCGTATCCGATCTGCGCGAGCTGTTCGATTGCGCGGAGACCCTCGGCCGCGTCGAATCGCCGAGTGGAAAGCGGCTCGCGATCCTGACCAATGGCGGCGGCATCGGCGTGCTGGCTGTCGATCGGCTGGTCGAGCTCGGCGGAATTCCCGCGCCCATGACCCCGGAGACGCGGAAGAAGCTCGACGCGGTGTTGCCGCCGACCTGGTCGGGCTCCAATCCCGTGGACATCGTGGGTGATGCCGATGCCGCGCGCTATGCGCGCGCGCTGGAGGTGCTGCTGGCCGATCCCGGCAACGATGCGATCCTCGTCCTCAACGTGCAGACCGCGATCGCTTCCGCCGCCGACATTGCCGAGACGGTAACCGGGATGGTCAAGACCTATCGCGAAGAGCATCGCCGCTGGGCGAAGCCGGTGTTGGCGGCCTGGGTCGGCGCCGATCAGAGCATCGTCGAGTCGCTGAGCGGAGCCGGGATTCCCAACTATCCGACCGAGGACGACGCGGTGCGCGGCTTCATGCATCTGGTCCGGCACCGCGAGGTGGTCGAGGAGCTCTCGCAGGTTCCGCCTGCCATGCCCGACACGTTCGCGCCCGATGTTGCGAACGCCAGAGCGATGGTATCAGCGGCGATGGCCGACGGCCGCCAATGGCTCGAGCCGGTCGAGATCAAGCGCCTGCTCGAGGCCTATGACATCGCGATGGTGCCGACCTATGCGGCCGCCGACATCGATCAGGCGGTGGCCTATGCCAGGGACATTTTTGCGCAGGGTGCGACCGTCGTGCTCAAGATCCTGTCGCGCGACATCGTGCACAAGTCCGATGTCGGCGGCGTCGTCCTCAACCTGACCACGCCCGAGGCCGTGCGCGCCGCTGCTGCCGATATTCTTGCCCGCGCCAGGAAGCTGCGCCCGGAAGCCCGCATTGCCGGCGTCATCGTGCAGGCGATGGTCGTGAGGGCGAAGGCGCGCGAATTGATCCTGGGTCTGGCCGACGATCCCACCTTCGGCACCGTCGTCGTGTTCGGGCGCGGCGGCACGGCGGTCGAGATCATCAACGACAAGGCCTTGGCGCTGCCGCCGCTCGATCTGCAGCTCGCGCGCGATCTGATCGATCGCACCCGCGTCTCGCGGCTGCTGCATGCCTATCGCGACGTGCCCGCCGTCAAGCAGGATGCGGTCGCCATGGTGCTGGTCAAGCTGGCGCAGATGGCGGCCGACATTCCCGAGATCCGCGAGCTCGACATCAATCCGCTGCTCGCGGACGAAACCGGCGTCACCGCGGTCGATGCTCGAATTGCAGTCGGCGTGCCGCCGCGAAAGTTCGCCGGTTCGGGGCCGGCCAATTTTGCCGTGCGGGCCTATCCGTCGCAATGGGAACGCCATCTCGAGCTCAAGGACGGTTGGCGCATCTTCGTGCGGCCGATGCGGCCTGAGGACGAGCCGACCATTCACAGCTTCCTCAAGCACGTCACGCCCCACGATCTTCGCCTGCGCTTCTTTGCGCCGATGAAGGAATTCACTCACGAGTTCATCGCCCGCCTGACCCAGCTCGACTACGCCCGCGCGATGGCGTTCATCGCCTTCGAGGAGGCGACTAACGAAATGGTTGGCGTGGTCCGGATCCACTCGGACTCGATCTACGAGAGCGGCGAATACGCCATCCTGCTGCGCTCCGACCTGAAGGGCAGGGGACTCGGATGGGCCCTGATGCAGCTCATCATCGACTATGCGAGGTCAGAGGGGCTGAAGACTATTTCCGGCGACGTGCTCCAGGAGAACACGACCATGCTGGACATGTGCCGCCAGCTCGGTTTCGAGGTGAAGCCGGATTCGAGCGAGCCGGATATTTGCGACGTCAGGCTGAAGCTGTAGAGCGACCATAGGCTTGATTGTCGGTACGTCCACTCCCTGAGTCCCAGCTCCGACGAGCAATCGGGCCGGGACGTCGATCGGCCCGCTTGATGCGGCTTACTTTTTCCTTGCCGGCGGCTTATCCTTTTGCACTTCCAGCCCTGCTGGAGCGCCGCACGTGATCTGCGGGTCAACGAAGGAGTGGTAGCGTGCGCTATTTCTTCGAGGAGTATGCTCTCGATACCGACCGGCGCGAGCTCCACCGCGGCCCAAATGTCGTCCCGACCGCACCACAGGTTTTCGATCTGCTCGATTACCTGATCCGCAATAGGGAGCACGTCGTCAGCAAGGACGATCTTGTGAATGCCATCTGGCATGGACGCATCGTATCCGACATGGCGCTGACAACCCGCCTCAACGCCGCGCGAAGCGCAATCGGCGATTCCGGCGAAGAACAGCGGCTCATCAAGACACTGCCACGAAAGGGCTTTCGCTTCGTCGGCGCGGTGCAAGAGGATGACAGGCCCTCCGCTTCTGCGATCGTTGAAGGCAGTCACGCGGAATCGTCAAACTCTGAACCGTCGCTCCCGGACAAGCCCTCGATCGCAGTGTTACCGTTCGAGAACATGAGCGGGGACCCCGAGCAAGACTACTTTGCCGACGGAATGGTTGAGGAAATTACGACGGCGCTGTCGCGGTTCAAATGGTTGTTTGTGATCGCGCGAAACTCGAGCTTCACGTTCAAAGGCAAGGCCGTCGATGTAAAGGAGGTCGGACGCAGGCTTGGTGTTCGCTATGTCCTTGAAGGCTCTGTGCGGAAGTCATCGGCGAAAATTCGCATCACAGGGCAGTTGATCGATGTGAGTACAGGGGCGCACATTTGGGCGGATAGGTTCGAGCGTGACCTGACCGACATCTTCGTCCTGCAAGACGACGTCACGCTTGCCGTTGTTTCGGCCATTCAGCCAAAATTGCTTCAAACGGAAATGGCAACGGCGGGGCGGCGGCGACCGGAGAACCTCACCGCCTATGATTATTTTCTCCGAGCCCTGCAGCGGTTCTCCTTAGCGACCCGCGAATCATTGGCCGAGGCGTTAAGACTGGCTCATCGTGCCTTGGAGCTTGACCCTCGGTTCGGGATTGTCGCGGCGTTAGCAGCCGGTTGTCACCATCTCAATCTCCAATTCGGCTATGCTGTCGATCCTCAATTCGAGCGCAAGGAGGCAGTTCGGCTTTTTCGGTTGGCATTGAGCGTCGACGATAGTGATTCAGACATCTTGGCATGGGCTGCCATAATCTCAGCGTTCACGGTCGGCGATAGTGAGAGTGAGATCGAGATGGCCGACCGGGCGGTCGCGCTCAATCCCAGTTCTTTTCACGCATGGAACTGCAGAGGCCATGTCAATAGACTTGTGGGCCTCTTGGAGGAAGCGATTCGGAGCTTTGAGCGTGCCGTGCGCGTAAGCCCGGTAGACCCGTGGCTACAGTATGCGTTTGCTGGGATCGGGTACGCCTCTATTGAGCTTCGCCGCTTTGATGAGGCCATCGCCGTGGGGAAAAAAGCCCTACGCCTGAACCGCTCTCATTCGGGAGCGCTCCGCGTTCTCGCGTCCGCCTTCGCCCATCTTGGACGTGACGGTGAGACGCGTGAAGCGGCGGCTCGTCTGCTTGAGGTCGATCCCGCCTTTACGATATCCTTGTGGATCGCTCGGGGCGGGCAATCAAACGCGAAGCTGATGATCGAGGGCCTTCGGAAAGCGGGGTTGCCCGAGTAGCATCCGACGAGGTGATGGCGGCACTCTGCTGCGGCGCATGAGTCCGGTTATGATGCTGTGGACGGCTCCTCCACCGGCACGAGAGTGCCAAGGAGTGGGTGCCTTTTGAAGCTCCCACGATTCGGAGGAGCAGCCAATGCAATCAATTTCGACGATCGGTCTGGATATCGCGAAGTCAGTCTTCCAAGTGCACGGCGTTGATGCAGCCGGCCAGGTGGTCCTACGCCGTCAGTTGAGGCGCCGGCACATCCTGGCATTTTTCCAGAAGCTGCCGCCCTGCCTGGTGGGCATCGAGGCTTGCGCGTCATCGCACCATTGGTCCCGCGAACTGCAGGCGTTGGGGCATACGGTGCGATTGATGCCTCCGGCCTATGTGAAGCCCTACGTCAAGCGGCAGAAGAACGACAGCACCGACGCGGAGGCAATTTGCGAGGCGGTCACGAGACCCAACATGCGGTTCGTGCCGACCAAGACGGTCGAGCAACAGAGCTGTCTGATGCTTCACCGGGCGCGCCACCTCTTCATCCGCCAGCAGACAGCCGTGATCAACTCAATCCGCGCCTATCTCGCCGAGTTCGGGATTGTCGCCCCTGTCGGGCGCAGGGGTGTCGAGCAACTGCTGGAAGTCGTCGCCGATACAGCCGACCATCGGCTCCCCGAGGTAGCCCGTGCATGTCTTGCTGCTCTCGGCATTCAATTGCGCGCGCTAAAGGCTCAAATCCTGGAGTTCGACCGACGCATCAACGCCTGGCATCGATCAAATGCGACGAGCAAACGGCTAGACGCGATCCCCGGCGTCGGGCCGGCGTTGGCCACAGCTTTGGTGGCCAGCATTGCGGATCCCACGGCTTTTCGATCAGGACGAGACTTCTCGGCCTGGGTTGGGCTCGTGCCGAAGCAGAACTCGAGCGGAGGCAAGGACAAGCTTGGCAGTATCAGCAAACGAGGGGATCGCTATTTACGCAGCCTTTTCACGGCTGGCGCGCTCGCCGTGATCCGCTATGCCAAGATCCAAGGCACCGATCACCGGCCCTGGCTCACTCGATTGTTGACCCGGCGCCCCACCAAGGTCGCGGCCATCGCACTCGCTAACAAACTCGCCAGAATGGCCTGGGCGATGATGGCCAGAAACGAACGTTACAATGAACCCGCCGCTCTCGCGGCGTGACGAGACGACATTACACCGGGACATCCGGTGTGACGTAACGGTTGGGAGGGCGAACAGCACGTAATGCAGCGCCGGTCGATCCGGCGATCAGGACAACCCACATGGGCCACAGCATCATCGAATGCGAGGTTTTGACCGGAACCTGATCCGCGGAGGGCATTATGGCCAGCGGTCATGTGAGCCGCACAAACAGGCCGAACACATGGCCGCTCCGACCAACGCGCCGCAAAGTGAAGATTCTTCTTGCCAACCCGGAGCCGTCCACACATGGCCCTTAGCCGAACAGGGCTGAGGCCATTGTGATGTCGGCTATCGGGGGTAGACCGGACGCGGGGCGGCACTCGCCCCGACCGCCGCTTGTGACCCATCTGCGACATCAGTGCGAATTTTTGCTGTGATGCACATTACACTTGGAACTTGAAGCATATGCTAGGCCATATCGCTCGGCCCTGAAGGGCGACGAATGCGACGACGCAAGTTCATTGCACTTTCAGTGGGCGCGGCCGCTAGCTGGTCGTTGGCGTCGTGCGCGCAGCAAGCGGCGGGCATGCGTCGTGTTGCTTTCCTCCATCCATACCTTGAGAACGATAACGAAGTGATGACCCGCGTCATTGCGTTTCGGGAGGGGCTCGAGGCGCTCGGGTGGATCGAGAACCGCAATATCCGAGTTGAGCATCGATATTCCGGCGGAGATCTGGTCCGAATCCGAGCCCACGCGACGGAGCTGGTGCATTCGGCGCCGGACCTCATCGTCGGAAGCGGGACGCCAATCACCGCAGCACTGAAAGAGGCAACCAGCACCATTCCGATCGTATTCAACCTCGTCAACGATCCGGTCGGACAGGGTTTCGTGGCCAGCCTTTCGCGGCCGGGCGGCAACATCACCGGCTTCACCTTCATCGACTTCCTGATGATCGGGAAATGGATGGAGATGATTAAGGAGATTGCTCCCGGGGTCAGACGTGTAGCGCTCATCTTCAATCCCGACACGACGCCTTTTTACCCGGCATTCCTGCGCGAACTCGAAGCGGCCCGCACATCGCTCGCCCTCGAGCTCTCCGCAACTCCTGTGCACGACGAGGCGGAGGTCGAGGCAGCCATCACGGCGCTCGCACACGAGCCTGACGGCGGTCTGATCGCCGCACCGGACGCATTCATCAACAATCACCGCCGGGCGGTCATTACATTGACGGAACGATATCGACTTCCTGCGATATACGGCTTCCGGCAGTTCGTTGCGGAAGGGGCACTGATCTCCTATGGACCGAATACTGCCGATATAGTCCGACGCTCGGCTGGGTACGTCGATCGTGTCCTCAAAGGTGAAGGACCGGCCGACCTTCCGGTGCAGGCACCGACGAAATACGAGTTAGTCATCAATCTGAAAACTGCGAAAGCGCTTGGCATTGCACCAGCTCCTGTGCTGCTCGCCCGCGCCGACGGGGTGATCCAATAGAAGTTCCTTGTTGCGGTGCATGAGTCCGGGAATGGCCCACAGCCGACATGCAGCCATGTCGGCCTCAACGTAGCCTTCTGAGAGCGATGCGGACGCCGAGCTTGTCGCGAGCATCCACGTTCCTTGTGCCGCGGGAAAGGTCGTGGATGGTCGGGACACAGGCGAGCAGAAGCGACGCCGTCCTTCGGACGGCTATGCCCGGCCATGACGGCGGAGTGGACCCACGTTTCGCAATGATGGCACTATACCCCCGATTTGCCCGACGTGTCAAGCTATAATTCGTTAAAAGCGAATATCGGGTAAAACCATCACCGGTTACTGTGCATGGGGTTGTTTCGATGCTTTGTTGGACGGGGCCGCTCGGACCGTCACTTCGGCTCCGCGGCCGCCGCCTGCGGCTCCGCTGCCGGCTTCCTCAGGCTCCTGATGATGATTGTGATCAAGGGCACCAGGAACGGCACGAGGCTGTTGAGCGGATGATGCAGCGCGCCGGAGAACTGCGCCTGCATGGCACGGGCCTCGATCTGCAAAGCTTCGATCGATGCGCCGTTGATCTCATTGGCAAGCTCGAGCTCGCGCCCCGATGGTGATCGCGCCGAGATCGCGAACAGCAGCGCGGCAATGGCGAAATTGACGACACCCAGGATCGCCGCGGCGAGGATCGCGCTCCAGATCTCGGCCAGCGCAAAATAGGCCGCCAGTTCCAGCATCAACAGGCCGAAGGCGGCGATCAGCGCGGCGAAGGCCCGCAGTCCAAAACCGATCAGCAGATGACGCAGCCGGATGTCGGCAATGATCTTCTCGGTACGCCAGAGCACGCGCAGCTGCTTGACGACATTCTCGGTATTCACCTAGTGCCTCCTCAGCATGAAGCCGACGACGACGCCGAGCGCGAAGGCTGATGCAAGGGAGGCGATCGGGCGTTCGGCTACGAGCCCCTCGAGCTGCTCCTGCTCTTCGCTGACGGTCTCGCCGAGTTCGGCGAGCGCGGCCTTGATCTGCTCGGCCAGCGCCTCGGCGCGCTCCTTCGAGCCATCCAGCATCTCTTCGCCGGTGTTCAGCAGGCTGGAGAGGTCGATCTTCAGCGCCTTCAGCTCGTCACTGATCCTGCCGGTGTCGAACATGGAGTTTCTCCTGTTTGGGCCGGAAAAGCTTAGGCGGCGAGGAGGCTTTTCGATTGATTTGCATCAACAGGCCGCGATGAGCCCGCCCGTTTGAGGCAGGTCAATCCGGCCGCCATCGGCGTGCCTAGAAGCGGGTAGAAGCTTGGGATCAATCATCCCCTGAGGAGCTGCCTCGTGAACTCCGAACCCCTGCTGGCGGCCACGCCCTCCGGCGACGTGCTCGAACTGCGCCCGGCCGGCTCGTGGATCGCCTCGAACGTCGCAAAGCTCGAAGCGCTCTCCCAATCGGTCAAATCAGAGATCGACGGGTCGAAAGCCGTCAAGTTGAACATGGCCGGCGTGAGCGAGCTCGACACGCTCGGCGCATGGCTGCTGGAAAAGCTGTCGCGACGGGTGAGTGCAGCCGGCGCGCAAGGCGATATCGTCGGCATCGCCGACAATTACAGCGGCCTGATGGAGGAGGTTCGTCAGGTCAATCGCCACAATCCGCAAGCAGCACCTGCGCCCAATCCGCTTCTCCTCCGGCTAAGCGAGCTCGGCAAGGCGACGGTCGGAGCGCGCGAGGATGTCGCGGTGTTCCTGCAGATGCTGGGAGCACTGTTCGCAGCGGTTGTCCGCGTTGTCAGTCATCCGCGTTCGCTGCGGCTGACATCGCTGGTCTACCAGCTCTACCGGATCGGCTGGCAGGCCATTCCGATCATTGTGCTCATCACCTTCCTGATCGGCGCCATCATCGCGCAGCAAGGCTTTTTCCACTTTCGCAGGTTCGGCGCCGAGTCCTACACGGTCGACATGGTCGGCATCTTGGTTCTGCGCGAGCTTGGCGTCCTGATCGTCGCCATCATGGTCGCGGGTCGCTCGGGCAGCGCCTATACGGCCGAGCTCGGCTCGATGAAGATGCGCGAGGAGATCGATGCGCTTTCGACCATGGGGCTCAACCCGGTCGACGTGCTGATCCTGCCACGCGTCGCGGCGCTCGTCATTGCGCTGCCGATCCTGACTTTCATCGGCTCGATTGCTGCACTCTATGGCGGCGGGCTGGTGGCGCAGTTCTACGGCGACATGGGACCGGCGATCTACATGGCGCGGCTGCACGAGGCGATTTCGGTCACCCATTTCCAGGTCGGCATCCTCAAGGCGCCGTTCATGGCGCTGGTGATCGGGATCGTCGCCTGTAGCGAAGGCTTGCGGGTCAAGGGCAGCGCGGAATCGCTCGGCAAGCAGACGACGACGTCGGTGGTGAAGTCGATCTTCCTCGTCATCGTGCTCGACGGCTTGTTCGCGATCTTCTTCGCCTCGATCGGAATGTGACGATGGCGGATGCTCAGTTTTTCGCGATCCGCGTTCGCGACCTCGTCGTCGGCTTCGGCCGGCAGATCGTGATCGACCGCCTGTCGCTCGATGTCATCAGAGGTGAGATCCTGGGGCTGGTCGGTGCTTCCGGCGGCGGAAAATCGGTGCTGATGCGCACCATCATCGGCCTCATTCCGCGCCGAAGCGGCGAGATCGAGGTGATGGGCCAGCCGATCGGCGGCACGCACGACCACGGCACCCAGAGCGCTGCCACGAAGTGGGGCATCCTGTTTCAGCAGGGGGCGTTGTTCTCCTCGCTGACCGTCAGGCAGAACGTGCAGTTTCCGCTGCGCGAAAATCTCGTGCTGTCTCAGGAGCTGATGGACGAGATTGCGATCGCCAAGCTCGAAATGGTCGGCCTGCGCGCGCAAGACGGCGACAAATATCCGGCAGAACTGTCCGGCGGCATGACCAAGCGCGTGGCGCTGGCCCGCGCGCTCGCGCTCGATCCGCCAATTCTATTCCTAGACGAGCCGACCTCTGGCCTCGATCCGATCGCGGCCGGCGATTTCGACGCGCTGATCAAGACGCTTCAGAAGACGCTGGGACTCACCGTGTTCATGGTCACCCATGATCTGGCCAGCCTCACCACCGTCTGCGACCGGGTCGCCGCGCTCGCCGACGGCAAGATCGTCGCGATCGGGCCGATGCGCGAGCTGCTTCTTTCAGAGCATCCCTGGGTGCGGGCCTATTTCCACGGCAAGCGCTCCCAGATGCTGCAACCCCAGATGAGATGAGACATGGAAACCCGCGCTCCTTATGTGCTGATCGGCGCCTTCGTGATGGCCGCGATCCTTGCGGTCTTCGGCTTCGTCTACTGGCTCAACAATGCCGGCGGCATCGGACCGCGCACCAGCTACCATGTTCAATTCCAGGGACCGGTGCCCGGGCTTCTGGTCGGCGCCGGCGTACTGTTCAACGGCATCCGGGTCGGCGAGGTCACCGAGCTTGGGCTGGCGCAGGACAATCCGCGCTTCGTCAACGCGACCATCTCGGTTGCGTCAACCACGCCGGTGCGGACCGACACCAAGGTCGGCCTGGAATTTCAGGGCCTGACCGGCGTACCCGTAGTGACGCTCGAAGGCGGCATGATCGTCGCAAAGCCCAGTGAGATGCCGACGCTGATCGCCGATCCCGGTGCAGGCCAGAGCATGACGCAAGCCGCGCGCGATGCGCTGCGCCGGGTCGATTCGGTGCTGGAGGAGAATTCAGGCCCGCTGAAGGACACCATCGCCAATCTCAGGACGTTTTCCGACGGGCTGGCGCGCAACACCGGCAAGCTCGACGGCATCGTCGCGGGGCTCGAGAAGATGACCGGCGGCGGCACGCCCGCGCAGAAGATCACTTTCGATCTCCGTGCTCCCGACAAGCTCGGTCCGGCCGGCAAGACCTTGTCCGAGCCGTTGGCGATTCCTGAGCCGACCGCAGTCGCGATGCTGCAGACGCAGCGCATGCTGTTCTCGCCGGTCAAGGACTATCCAGGCTTCGCCGAATTCATGTGGGCCGACAGCATTCCAAAATTGTTGCAGGCACGGTTGATCGACAGTTTTGAGAACTACGACATCGCGCACGCGCCGCTGCGTGCGGCCGATGTCGGCCAGGCCGGCAATCAGTTGCTGATCGATGTCAGGCGCTTCCACATCGCGGCGGAGGGCGAGCCGCAGGTCGAGATCGCATTGTCGGCCCGGATCGTCGACAAGACCGGCAAGGTGATTGCCTCGCGCCTGGTGGAGGCCAGCGAAAAGCTCGACAAGATCGAGCCGGCGGCGGCGGTTGCGGCGTTCAACACGGCTTTTGGCCGGATCGCGAAGGAGCTGGTCGGCTGGACGGTTGAGGCCGTGTAACGGCCGTTATCGTTCCAGGGTCTTGAGATAGGACAGCAGATCGTGGATCTGGTCGGGGCTGAGCTCGAAGGCGGGCATGTCGGCGTGACCGGTATAGATGCCTTCGGCCAAGGCCTCGCCGAGGGTCTCGATCTTGTAGCGCTGATGCAGGGTCCGGAACGGCGGAGCGATCTTGAGCGGACTTTGCGATTTCAGGTCGATGGCGTGGCACCGCGCGCAATTGGCGCGCGCGTAGGCCTTGCCGCGCTGCTCGGCCTTCGTCGCGGCCAGCGCTGGCGACATCAGGAGCAGCGCGACCAAGATCTGGCGAAAGACGGGTTGCAGCATGCGGCGGTCTCATCGGCTTGCGCCGCAGAATAGGGTGGCGAGGTTGCCAAAACTTGATCTGGGTCAACCGGCTTTGTGACAATGCAGTAAAATGCCGCCGCGTGGTGGACGGCCGGGACGGACGTCGGCCGACGCCAGTCTGGAGCGGTGGATGAAGCCTTCCGTGGTCACGTTTGAGCCGAACGGGAATTCCTGCAGGGACTGCTCGATACGCGAATCCAGCGTGTGCTCGGCGCTCGATGCGGCCGAGCTGCGCCAGTTCGAGCATTTGGGACGGCGCGTCCAGTTCGGTCCTTGCGAGACCGTCTTCTCCGAGGAGGACATCGCGACCTCCTACTGCAACGTGCTCGACGGGGTCATGCGGCTCTACAAGCTCTTGCCGGACGGTCGGCGGCAGATCGTCGGATTTGCGCTGCCCGGTGACTTCCTGGGGATGAATATCTCCGGCCGGCACAATTTTTCGGCCGACGCGATCGGTTCGGTCGCGGTTTGCCAGTTCGCCAAGGCGGCGTTCGGCCGCTTCATCGAGGACAGGCCGCATCTCCTGCGGCGCATCAACGAACTGGCGATTCGCGAATTGACCCAGGCGCGCGAACACATGGTCCTGCTAGGCCGCCGTTCGGCCGAGGAGAAGGTCGCGACCTTTCTCCTGAGCTGGCGCGAGCGGCTTATTCCGCTCAACGGGCCGTCGAACACGGTGCCGTTGCCGATGAGCCGGCAGGACATTGCGGATTATCTCGGCCTGACCATCGAAACGGTCAGCCGCACCTTTACCAAGCTGGAGCGCGACGGGGTGATCGAGATCATCCACGGCGGTATCAGCCTGCTCGATCCGGCGCGTGCGGAGGCCTTGGCAGCGGCCTGAACCAGCCTTTCCACCGGCGATCTCCAAAATTTGATCCCGATCAAAGACGTCCGGCCGCCGCGGCAAAATAATGCCCCCAAATTTCGGGGGAGGGCAGGATGCCGACTGACGCGTTGCTGGTGACCATTGCCGTTGTTGCCGTCTTTGTTGGGTTTGCTGTGGCCTTGGCGTGGGCGGACCGGCAAACGAGCGGGCTCAAATCGAACGAACCGGGCAAGCGTTGAAGCCTCTGCCGCTGGAATCACCATTCTGACGCGTTGCGAGGGCCGGGTTCCACGGCGTCATCGCCGTGCGAATTTTGCAGTGGGTAAAATTGCGGTCCGCGCCCTCTGCAACTCTGCATCGCACAAAAACGCCCCGGCGCCTTCTGCGGATGCGTCGGTGCCGGCACGGGCCCACGGCATTTTCGCGGCACTTGTCTAAAACTGCGTGCATGGTTTCCGGTTGAAAAGCATGGCAACGTTGACTACGCAGGAACTCACGTGCCTCGCAGTCTTAGGAGCCCGGCGGCGTGCCTCAGGACAGGAACGGCGATCCCCGACAATCGTCGGGCAACAAGCTATCGGTTCTGCGCAAGCACCCGATCTTCGCGGATCTGGAGCCGGACGCGCTCGATCAGCTCTGCCGCTATGCCAAGCACACCACCGTGAAGCGCGGCGCGACCATCGCGGCCAAGGGGGACCCCGGCAACAATTTGTTTGCGGTGGTCTCGGGTACGGTAAAGATATCCTCCTCTTCGCCCGACGGCAGGAATGCCATTCTCAATCTGATCGGTCCGGGAGAAATTTTTGGCGAGATCGCCGTCCTGGACGGTGCGCCGCGGTCGGCTGACGCGACCGCCAACACCAATTGTGAGCTCTACATCATCGACCGCCGTGACTTCCTGCCCTTCGTGAAGAGCCAGCCGGCGCTGGCGATGAAGTTCATCGAGCTGCTTTGCGCGCGCCTGCGCTGGACCAGCCAGCAGGTCGAGCAGGTGATCCTGCAAAATCTTCCGGGGCGGCTCGCAAGCGCGCTGCTCGGGCTGACCGAGGAGCGCAAGCTCGATTCCGGCAGCGGAACGCTCGCGATCACTCAGCAGGAGATCAGCGAGATGGTCGGCATGACGCGCGAGAGCATCAACAAGCAGCTCCGCGCATGGGCGGGCCGCAGTTGGGTGCGCCTCGAGCATGGCGCCATCGTCGTGCTCGACACCGATGCGCTGCGCGAACTCGCCGAGAGCGGCCTCGAAGGCGAGTGAACGCGCGCTCCTTGTGTGAGCACGATCTCCGCGCAAACGCGTTCCGCGTTTGTCGCGAGGGAAAACCGCTGCACACTTTGCGCTAACGCGGCCCTCCGGGTCCGGATCGTGCTCTGGTCAGTCGTCGATGATGGCGACCGCGCGGGTCCAGCCCGCCGATGCCCGCTCGATCTTGACCGGAAAACACGAGACGGTGAATCCCGTCGATGGCAGCTTGTCGAGATTGTGCAGCTTCTCGAGATGGCAATAGCCGATGTGGCGTCCGGCCTTGTGGCCTTCCCAGATCAGGCTTGCATCCCTGGTCTCGGCGTATTTCTTCGCGGTGAAGACGAAGGGCGCGTCCCAGCTCCAGCCGTCGGTGCCGGTGAGCCGCACGCCGCGTTCGAGCAGATACATCGTGGCATCGTAGCCCATGCCGCAACCTGAATTGACATAGTCAGGCCGGCCGAACTTGGCCCCCGCGCTGGTATTGACCACGACGATCTCCAGCGGCGACAGTGTGTGCCCGATCCGCTTCAGCTCCTTCTCGACATCCTCAGGTGTCGCCACATAGCCGTCGGGCAGGTGGCGGAAGTCGAGCTTGACGCCCGGCTGCAGGCACCATTCCAGCGGCACCTCGTCGATGGTCCAGGCGCGCTCGCCGCGATTCATGGTGGGATGAAAGTGCCAGGGCGCATCGAGATGCGTGCCGTTGTGCGTCGACAGCGAGACCTGCTCGACGGCCCAGCCTTGTCCATCCGGCAAGTCCGCAGCTTTCAGCCCATCGAAGAACTGCAGCATGCGCGGCAGTCCCTGCTGATGATCGATGTACTGGATCGTCGGGTGGTTGCCAGGCGGATCGGCCGGCACGTCATTCTGCAACGGCACGGAGATGTCGATCAGCTTCCGCGGCATGGGCATTCCCTCAAGACGTTTCCGTCGTTGCAGACATCTTGAGGGGCTCGCGCAGGCGACGTCAAGCGACGCGCAGGCGGCGTCAAGCCGTTGCGACCAGTGATCCATCGATGCAACTCCTGCATTGATCGATGCCGGATTTGGCTTGGACAGGGAATGCCGCCCGTCCTAGGGACGATATTGGCGACATCGCGCTGATGCAGCGCGTTCGCACGGGGATGTGTGACGGGCTAGTCCGAACCTCCAAGCCGCAACCAATAGCGGTCGAGCACAAAAAACGAGAGGAACAACCATGGATACGAAGAGGGCGAGGGCGCGATGAAGGTCGCACTGTCCGGGGCAAGCGGAAACATTGGCAGCCTGCTGCGCCGTGAGTTGCCGAGGTGCGGCATCGAGCTGCGCTCTGCCGGCTGGAAGCCTTCGATTGCACCGCAGCACGAGAGCGAGGACGTCATGAACGGCGACCTCCGCGATGCTGCCTTCGTCGATCGCTTCCTCGAGGGCGTGGACGTCCTGATCCACCTTGCCGGAACGAGCATCGAGCGGCCCCTGCCGGAAATCATCGAGAACAACCTGATCGGCCTGCACCAAGTTTACGAAGGGGCGCGCCGCAAGAACGTCAAGCGTATCGTCTTCGCCAGTTCGAACCACGCCTTCGGCATGCACCCGGTGAGCGCAAAGCTCTCCCCCGATGCGCCATTTCGCCCCGATGGTCTTTACGGCCTGTCGAAAATGTGGGGCGAGGGACTGGCACGAATGTACTGGGACAAGCACGGAATCGAGGGAATCTCGCTCCGGATCGGCAGTTGCGAGCCCCGCCCCTCAAACTTCAGGCACCTGAGCACCTGGCTCAGTCATCACGATATGGTTTCCCTCGCGCTGTCCTGCATCAGGGCGCCGGCGGTCGGCTATCTCGCTGTTTGGGGCGTGTCCAACAACACGCGCAGCTACCTGTCCCCGCTGAATTGCGCCGAGATCGGCTATTCCCCGCGCGACAACGCCGAGGACTTCGCGGCGGAGATCATGAACCAGCCGAATCCGCTGGATTCCATTGCACAATCCTACCAAGGTGGTGCGTTTGTGACGCTTGACTTCACACCTGAACAGGAGCGCCCTAAGGCGGCCCAGAGCTTCTGCGCGACGACGACATAATCAACTCAGGAGGAAAGACCAGATGAAGACACTAACCGGTATCATCGCAGCCGCGGCACTGGCGATTACAGCGCCCTTGGCGAGCGCACGCGATTTCCGCTCTGCCGATGTGCACCCCGCCGATTATCCGACGGTCGAGGCCGTCAAGTCGATGGGCAAGGAGCTCGCGGCGGCGAGCGGCGGCAAGCTCGGTGTGAAGGTGTTTCCCAATGGAGCCTTGGGCTCCGAGAAGGACACCATCGAGCAACTGAAGATCGGCGCGCTCGACATGATGCGGATCAACGCATCCCCGCTGAACAACTTCGTGCCGGAAACCATCACGTTGTGCCTGCCCTTCATCTTCCGGGACACGAAGCACATGCGTACGGTCCTCGACGGGCCGATCGGCGATGAGATCCTGGCCGCCATGGAGCCCGCCGGATTGATCGGCCTCGCCTATTACGACAGCGGCGCCCGGTCCATTTACACCGTCAAGGCACCGGTCAAGTCGCTCGCGGACCTCAAGGGCCTGAAGATCCGCGTCCAGCAGTCCGACCTGTGGGTCGGGATGATCCAGAGCCTCGGGGCCAACCCGACGCCGATGCCCTATGGCGAGGTCTATACCGCTCTCAAGACGGGTCTCGTGGACGCCGCCGAGAACAACTGGCCGTCCTACGAGTCGTCGCGCCATTTCGAGGCAGCCAAATTCTACAACATCACGGAGCACTCCCTGGCGCCCGAAGTTTTGGTGATGTCCAAGAAGGTCTGGGACACGCTGAGCAAGGAAGACCAGGCGGCGATCCGCAAGGCGGCGAAGGACTCGGTGCCCGTCATGCGCAAGCTCTGGGACGAGCGTGAGCAGGCCTCCCGCAAGACCGTCGAGGCGGCCGGCGTTCAGGTCATCACGATCGCCAACAAGGCGGAGTTCGTCGATGCGATGAAGCCGGTCTACGCGAAGTTTGCCGCTGACGAAAAGCTGCAGAGCCTCGTCAAGCGTATCCAGGACACGAAGTAAGATATGACGTCGGGTTCCGGTGTCGCCGATCGGCGACACCGGAATTTCGCAAGGAGACGTGGATGTCGGACAATCACTTGGGAAGCCACGGGCCGGAGGCGGGAGCGGCTGCGCCACAGCAGTCCACCGGGCTGCTGTCGCGGATCAATGCCCCCATTGCTCGCGCGGGCATGTACCTGTCCGTGAGCGGCCTGCTCGTCATCGTCATCGTGGTGTTCTACCAGGTGTTCGGACGTTACGTGCTCAATTCCAGCCCGACCTGGACGGAGAACCTTGCACTGGTTCTCATCCTGTATGTCACGCTGATCGGTGCCGCCGTCGGCGTGCGCGATGCCGGACACATCGGAATGGATAGTTTGCTGGTGATGCTTCCGGATCGCACGCGAGAGGCAATCGAGCTCGTGATCCACGTCCTGGTGGCCGTGTTCGGCATTGCGATGGCCTATAATGGCTGGATCCTCGGGGCGTCGGTCGGAACCGTGAAGATCCCCAATCTCGGCTTGCCTGAGGTCGTCCGCTACGTCCCGCTGATCGCCTCGGGCGTCCTGATCGTCTCCTTTTCAATCGAGCACATCATTGCTCTTTTGCGCGGCGAAGAGGTTGTTCCGTCATGGAATTGATCATTCTCGGCGCCACCTTCTTCGGCTTCCTCATCCTCGGCGTACCCGTCGCCTTCGCGATCGGCCTCTCGGCGATCTGTACGATTCTCTACGAGGGCCTGCCCGTTGCCGTCATCTTCCAGCAGATGATGTCGGGCATGAACATCTTCTCGTTTCTTGCCATCCCGTTCTTCGTCTTCAGCGGTGAGCTGATGCTGCATGGCGGCGTCGCCGACAAGATCGTGCAGCTTGCCAAGAACCTCGTCGGACACATCCGCGGCGGGCTCGGCATGGCGAACGTGGTCGCCTGCACGCTGTTCGGCGGCGTATCCGGTTCGCCCGTAGCCGACGTGTCGGCGATGGGCGCGGTGATGATCCCGATGATGAAGAAAGAGGGTTTCGACACCGACTACGCCGTCAACGTCACCACCCATGCCTCGCTGGTTGGAGCGCTGATGCCGACCAGTCACAACATGATCATCTATGCCCTGGCCGCCGGCGGTAAGGTGTCGATCGGCGCGCTGATCGCGGCCGGCCTCCTGCCGTCGCTCGTGCTGATGACGTGCATGCTGGTCGCCGCCTACGCGGTCGCGGTGAAGCGAGGCTATCCGGCAGGTAAATTCCCCGGCTGGGCCGAGGTTCTTCGCTCGTTCGCGGCCGCCCTGCCGGGCCTTCTGATCGTCGGCATCATCCTGGCGGGCATCTTGTCCGGCGTCTTCACGGCAACCGAATCCGCAGCAGTCGCGGTTACTTACACGATCGTGCTGACCTTCTTCATCTACCGCACCATGACCTGGAAGAACTTCCTGAAGGCCGCGGCCAAGGCGGTGAAGACGACGGGCGTGGTGCTGCTGCTGATCGGCGTCTCCACCATGTTCCAGTATCTGATGGGACTCTACGAGGTGGCCGACCTCGCCGGTGCCATGATGAGCAAGGTGTCCCAGCAACCCTGGGTCATCTTCCTGCTCATCAACATTATCCTGTTCGTGCTCGGCACGTTCATGGACATGGCCGCGACCATCCTGATCTGCACCCCGATCTTCCTGCCGATCGCGATGAAGGCTGGCATGGATCCGGTGCAGTTCGGCATGCTGATGCTGATCAATTGCGCGCTGGGTCTGAACACCCCGCCGGTCGGGACGACCCAGTTCGTGGGCTGCGCCATCGGCGGCATCTCGGTGGGCGCGGTGATGCGCACCATCCTGCCGTTCTACGCTGCCCTGATCGCAGCGCTCATGTTCGTGACGTACGTGCCTGCCTTCTCGCTTTGGCTGCCGCGCCTGCTGATGGGGTACAAGGGATAGCTGCCGTGCATTTGCCGGCACTTGGCCCGCGAACAGGCCTTGCGATACTTTGCGTCACAGCAACAGGGAGAATCTGTCCGTGACCGACTATCGCAAGCTCTTCGATCTCACCGGCAAGACGGCCGTGGTGCTCGGCGCCGCATCGGGTATCGGCAAGTCATCGGCCGAGGCGCTGGCCGGGCTTGGCGCCCGCGTCGTCTGTGCCGATCGAGCGCTTGATTCAGCGGAAGCGACGGCGGCCGGCATTCGTGACAAGGGCGGCTGGGCCGAGGCGGCCGTTTGCGATGCAGCCAGTGCGGCCAGTGTCACGGCGCTCGCCAAGACCGTGATGGAAAAATTTCCGCGGCTCGACATCGCCGTAACGACGCCCGGGCTCAACATCCGCAAGACCATCCTCGATTACACCGAGGAGGATCTTGACCGTGTCGTTACGCTCAATGTCAAAGGCACCGTATGGTTCTTCCAGGCCTTTGGTCGGATCATGGTCGAGCAGAAGGGCGGTAGCATCATCGCCTGCTCCTCGGTGCGCGCGGTGACGATCGAGCCCGGTCTCGCCGTCTACGGATCGACGAAGGCGGCGATCGGCTTGCTGGTGAAGGGGTTTGCCTCAGAGGTCGGCCGCGCCGGCGTTCGCGTCAATGCGATCGCGCCGAGTATCGCCGAGACCGCGCTGACCGGCCCGTTCAAGCAGCGCCCCGACATCTACAATCTCTATGCCGGGCACACCGTCTTCAACCGCTGGAGCAGCGCCGACGAAGTCGCGACCGCGGTCGCCTATCTCGCCTCCGACGCGGCGAGCTATGTCAGCGGCAGCACGCTGTTCGTCGACGGCGGCTGGACGGCCGTGGACGGGCCGCCAACCGGGCTGACGCAGTTGAACAAGTAGGGCGAGCCCGTTCGTCTAGCCGGCAAAGCCCGCGCGCAGGCGCAGCTCCCTCTGATCTGCGCCAACGAGCAGATCGATCAAGGTGCTCGCCTGTGCAGGGTTCACCGCACGCGTCGTCACGCCGGCCGTGTACATCGTCTTGAGGTCGTATCCCGGCGGCAGCGCGCCGGATAGCGCAAGGCCTGGTGTCGCGATGATCTCGGTGGCCTGCGTGCAGCCGATCGGCCGCTTTGCATTCGACGTCGAAAGCTCCCGCATCGCGGTCGCGCCGTTCGGAAAGACCTTCAGGCGCGGTGCGACCTCATAGGCGATGCCGAGCTGGTCCAGCACTTTTGCCACGTGCATGCCCGCGGTCGAGGCCTTGGTATCCGGGACGTAGATCGCATCGGCGTCGCGGAGCACGTCGCGCAGATCCGCCTCCGTCCTGGCAGCGACCTTGGCATCGCTTGCGCGAACCGCGAGCGCGGTCTCGACCACGCCGATATCGGCGATCGAGGAGGACGCAACGAGCTTTTCATCGGCGAGGCGCGTCACGAGTGCGCGCGTCAGGATGATGAGATCGGCCGCGGCGCCATTCCGCAGCTTGTCCGCCATGATCCCGACGGCCCCGAATTCGCCGTCGATCTCGAAGCCGGTCTGCGCCTTGAATGCCGCAGCGAGCCCGCGCACGAGACCTTGCGCCGCGCCGCCGCTCAAAATGTTCACTGCCGTCACGGGGTAAGCTCCATTGCTGCAATCAGCCTGTCGCGGGTGATCGGCAGGTCGCGGACGCGCACGCCGAGGCCATCGAACACGGCGTTGGCGATCGCCGCGGTCACCGGACCATGTGCGGCTTCGCCGGCACCGACCGGCTCGATCTCCGGCCGCTGGATGATCTCGACGTCGACCATGGGCACCTCGCTGAAGGTCAGAATCGGATAGTCCGTCCACGACGTCGACATGATGCGCGTGCGGTCGAAGCGGACGCGCTCCTTCAGCACCCAGCTCGTCGCCTGGATCGCGCCGCCCTCGATCTGGTTGATCACGCCGTCCGGATTGATGGCCTCGCCGACATCGACTGCGAGGATCAGGCGTCGCACGCGGATGTCGTCGGTGCCCTCGATCTCGGCAATGGCGGCACAATAGGCCCCCGTGTTCTTGTAGCGCGCAAAGCCGACGCCATAGCCGACGCCGTTTCGCTTCTCCGGCTTCCACTTCGCGCGTGCGGCGACGGTGCGGACGACGTCCTTGGCACGCTCGTCCCGCAGATGCCGCAGGCGAAACTGGACGGGGTCTTCACCGCGTAGCGCGGCGATCTCGTCGAGCAGGGATTCTATCGCAAATATGTTGCCTTGGCCGCCGAGCGTTCGCAGCGCCGAGGTGCGGACAGGCATGGTCAGGAGGCGGTGGCTCTCGATGGTCCAGGCCGGGAAATCATAGAGTGGAACGGAGTTGCGGTCGCCGCCGCCGCCATTTGCCGCAGGCGGGTTGGACGAGATCATGCGGGGATAGGGGGTTGCAATCTCGGTGGCCGCAAGCAGGGCAGGCTGCGCGGCGCGTCCGGGACGGGCGGCATGGCCGTTGCTCCAGATCGAATGCCGCCAGCCGACGATCTCGTTGTCGGCATCGAGATCGGCCTCGATCTCGATCGCCATCGCCGCGCCGAACGGGGCGTGCGACATCTCATCGTGCCGCGACCATTGTACCCGCACGGGCCGACCGTTCGCAGCCCTCGCGAGCAACGCGGCGTCGAGTGCGACGTCGTCGGCCGCGTTATGCCCGTAGCAGCCCGCGCCCTCCATGTGCTCGACGGTGATGCTTTCCGCCGGCAGCTTGAGCACGATCGCAAGGTCGGCACGGAGGAGATAGACGCCCTGGCTGTGCGTCCAGACGTGCAGGCGATCACCATCCCACCGCGCCATGGCGCAGGACGGCGCGATCGAAGCGTGCGCGATGTAGGGGCGGGTGTAATGCCGGCGGATGGTGCGGGCGATCTTGCCTGGCGTGGCCGATGTCCTGGTGTCGATGACGGTGCTTTCGACCGGCTGGCTCTTCAGAAAGGCGGCGAGGTCATCTTCATCTGGCAGCGGCGCGCCGTCGGACCATTTTGCGCCCTTCCGCAGGGCCTTCAACGCGACTTCGACACTGTCCTCGGTTTCACTGACGACGCCGGCAAAGCTACCGTCCCGCACGATGGCGACGAGACCCGGCACCGCATGCGCGGCCTCTTCATCGAGTGCAACGAGTTTTGCGCCTGAGATCTCCGGCCGCATCACGCGGCCATGCAGCATTCCGGCCAGCGGAGAATCGTGGATGAAGCGTGGACGTGCAAAAACCTTGTCGGGGATGTCGATGCGCTGGAGCGAATGACCGGCCGCGTTGCGCGCCGCAATTGGCTTGGCTGCCGCGTTTCCCGTCGCGTCGCGGTCGAGCGAGACGTCGCCAGCCAGCTCCCAATAGCTCGTCCTGACATTGCCGGGCCCGAGGATCATGCCGTCCTCGATCCCGAGCGCCGAGGCATCGACGCCGAGCCGTTCCGCCGCCGCAGCAACGAAGATCTGGCGAACTTCGGCACAGGCCTGACGCAAAGCTCGGCCGGATTGCTGGATCGAGAGACTGCCTGACGTGACGCCTTCGTTCGGGCTTGCTGCCGTCGAAGCCCGGATCATCTCGACACGGCCGATATCGACGTCGAGTTCGTCGGCGGCGATCTGTGCCAGCGCGGTGACGATGCCCTGGCCGATCTCGACCTTGCCGGGCGAGATCGCCACCCGGCCGTTGCTCGTAAGTTTCACCCAGGACGACAGCCTTGGATTTGCCGCGAGGCTGACGGGTAGCTTGGGGGTAGGGGACGGCGTGCTCATGGCGCTGCCATCTCCGACGCCGCGCGCAGCACCGCCCGCGCGATCCGGTTGTGCGATCCGCATCGGCAGAGGTTGCGATCGAGCGCCTGCCTGACCTCGGCTTCCGTCGGCGCCGGATTTCGTTTCAATAGTGCGGCTGCGCTGACCAGAATTCCCGAGATGCAGTAGCCGCACTGCATCGCTTGCTCGGCGATGAAGGCGCGCTGGAGTGGGTGCGGATGATCGGCGTCGCCGAGGCCTTCGACCGTCGTGACGTCCTTGTCCGCAACCGACCACAACGGCATGTCGCACGAGGCAGCCGGACGATCCCCGACCATGACATAGCAAGCGCCGCATTCGTTGGCGCCGCAGCCGAAATGCGCGCCGCGCAGGTCCAGCGGGCCGCGCAACGCGCTGAGCAGCGTTTGATCGGGATCGGCGTCGAGGACCGTCTCAACGCCATTGAGGCGAAATCGAATGCTCGGCATTGGCGCGCGGCGGCCTCAGGATTTTTCGAACTTCTTGACGACATCGGCCCATTTGACGATGTCGCCGCGCAGGAATTTATCGAACTCCTCCGGCGTCATCGCCATCGGCACCGCGCCTTGCTCGGTCCAGAGCTTGACGATGTCGGGGCGTTTCACCACGCCGTTCACGGCGGCGTTGAGCTTGTCGATGATCGGCTTGGGTGTGCCGGCCGGCGCCATCAGGCCGAGCCAGATAGTCGCCTCATAACCGGCGACGTCGGCTTCGTTCGCCGTCGGGACGCTCTGTAGCACGCTCGATCGCTGCTTGCCGGTTGTCGCGAGCGCGCGCACCTGGTTCTCGCCAATGTTTGGCGCCATCGCCGGCACCGCGTCGATCATCATCTGCACCTGCCCGCCGATGACGCCGCTCCGCGCCTCGCCGCTGTTGCGGTAGGGCACGTGGACGACATCGATCCCGGCCATGGCTTTGAACAGCTCGCCCGCCATGTGATAGGGCGTGCCCTGGCCCGAGGAGGCGTAGTTCAATTTGCCCGGCTGCGCTTTCGCCAGCGCGATGAACTCCTGCAAGGTCTTCGCCGGTACCGCCGGGTTCACCACGATCACGAGATCGGAATAGTTCACCGGCGCGATCGGCGCGAGGTCGCGCATTAGCTCGTATTTGCGCTGGTCCGGCTTCAGCAAGGACTCGTTCGCGGTTTGCGTATTGGACATCATCAGCAGCGTGTAGCCGTCGGCTGGCGCCTTGGCCGCCTCCACCGTGCCGATCACGCCGCCGGCGCCGGTGCGGTTCTCGATCACGAAGGGCTGCCCAAAGGTCTCCTGGAGGATGTTGCCGAGGAGGCGCGCGGCGACGTCGGCGGGGCCCCCCGGGCCGAAGGGCACGATGATTCGGACGGCGTGGTTCGGATAGTCCTGGGCGAGAGCGCGCTGCGGCGGCGCAAGGACCGTGAGCAGGCCCGCAGCCAAGGCCAGCACGAATTCTCGGCCTGTTCTTCGGCCTGCCTGTGGGCCCGCCATGACCGCCTCCCTGATGTCGTTCTTGTTGGCCGGCAATGTAGCGGCGCGGCGGGGCCGCTGTCGACGCCTCACAAAGTCGATTTGCGCGGGAATATCGGGCGGTTTTCGGTGTGGCCGTGCAGCATTCGACCGGAACTGCGCGTGCGCAGAACTGAGCAAATTGCATGGGCACTGGTGGATAAATGCGCTCGGTAGGCCGGTAATTTGGTGTTACCAAGCTGATCATGAACCAGCACGCCAAGATCGAGATCCGCCATTCCACCTGTCCGCACGATTGCCCGTCGGCCTGTGCCCTCGATGTCGAGGTGCTCGAGGGACGGAGCATCGGCAGGGTCCGCGGCTCCAAGCAGCAGACCTACACGGCCGGTGTGGTCTGCGCCAAGGTCGCCCGCTACGCCGAGCGCATCCATCACCCCGAGCGGCTGACGCATCCGATGCGCCGCACGGGACCGAAAGGCTCCGGTCAGTTCGCGCGGATCTCCTGGGACGAGGCGCTGGACGAGATCGGGCATCGTTTCAACGCCGCCGAGCGCGAGTTCGGCGCGGAGTCGGTCTGGCCCTATTACTACGCCGGCACGATGGGGCTCGTCATGCGCGACGGGCTCAACCGCCTGACGCATGTGAAAAAGTACTCGCGCTTTTATTCGACGATCTGCGCCAACGTCGCGCGCGTCGGCTTCGCCATCGGCACCGGCAAGATCGCGGGCGCGGACCCGCGCGAGATGGGCGTCTCCGACCTCATCGTGATATGGGGCACCAACCCCGTCAACACGCAGGTCAACGTGATGACGCACGCGTCCCGCGCGCGCAAGGAGCGCGGCGCCAGAATCGCGGCCGTCGACATCTACGACAACGACACCATGAAGCAGGCTGACATCAAGATCATCCTGCGTCCCGGCACCGACGGCGCCTTCGCCTGCGGCGTCATGCATGTCTTGTTTCGCGACGGCTATGCCGACCGCGCCTATATGGACAAGTACACGGATTGCCCGGCCGAGCTCGAGGCACATCTAAAGACGCGCACGCCGGAATGGGCGTCCTCGATCTGCGGCGTGCCCGTTGCCGAGATCGAGGCCTTTGCGAAGGCGGTCGGCGAAACGAAGCGCACCTTCTTCCGCTACGGCTACGGTTTCACCCGCACCCGGAACGGTGCGGCGCAGATGCATGCGGCGAACTGTATTCCTGCGGTCACCGGTGCCTGGCAGTACGAGGGCGGTGGCGCGTTCTTCAACAACTACGCGCTGTGGCACTTTGACGAATCCATCATCGAAGGCCATGACGCGATCGACCGCTCGACGCGTGCGCTCGACCAGTCCCAGATCGGCCGCATCCTGACCGGCGACGCCGAGGCCTTGCACGGCAAGGGACCGGTCAAGGCCATGTTGATCCAGAACACAAATCCGATGACGGTTGCGCCGGAGCAGGTGCTGGTGCGCCAGGGCTTTGCGCGCGAGGATCTGTTCGTCGCGGTGCACGAACAGTTCATGACCGAGACGGCGCAGATGGCCGACATCGTGCTGCCGGCGACCATGTTCATGGAGCACGACGACCTCTATTACGGCGGCGGCCATCAGCACATCTCGGTTGGCGCCAAGCTGATCGATCCGCCCGGCGAGTGCCGTTCGAACCACGAGGTGCTTCAGGCGCTCGCCAAACGCGTCGGTGCGAAGCATCGGGGATTTGAGATGTCGCCGCGCGAACTGATCGATGCGACGCTCAAGCTGAGCGGCCACGGCGATATCGCGGCACTCGAAGCCGATCTCTGGCGGGATCTGCAGCCGGACTTCCGCACCTCGCATTATCTCGACGGCTTTGCGCATGCCGACAAGAAATTCCATTTCAAGGCGGACTGGGCCAATCCGCCGTTCGGCTTGATGATGGGCGATTTCGACAAGATGCCGTCGCTGCCCGATCATTGGGCTGTCATCGAGCAGGCAGATCAGAACCATCCGTTCCGCCTGGCAACCAGCCCCTCGCGCGGATTCCTCAACACCACCTTCAACGAGACGCCAGGTTCTCAGGCGCGCGAGGGCAAACCGAGCGTGATGATCCATCCGCTGGATGCCTCCTCGCTCGACATTTCTGAGGGCGACGCGGTGACGTTGGGCAACACGCGCGGCGAAACCTCGCTGATCGCGACCCTGTTCGAGGGCGTGCGGCGCGGCGTGCTGATTGCGGAGTCCATCCATCCGAACAAGGACCATATCGGCGGGCGCGGCATCAACGTGCTGACCGGTGCCGATACCATCGCACCAATCGGTGGCGCGGCCTTCCATGACAACAAGGTCTGGATCAGGAAAGCTTCCGTAGACTAGGGCACGCACTCCGTGACGCCGTAGCCGGCAAATTCCTTGGCGATGTTGGGATCCATCGATTTGGCGAGCGCGATGTCCACCGAGCCGTCGCCGCCGCTCTTGCGCGCCGCGACGCCACGGCCGAACAGCGACGAAGACGATCGCGGGTTGCGCTGGATCGCGTCCGAATAATCCTTGATCGCTTCCGCCGTCCTGCCGAGTTTGAGGTTGACCAGCCCGCGGCTGTCGAGCGCGTCGGTCAGCCCGGGATTGAGCTGAAGCGCCTGGTTGCAGTCGGCGAGCGCGACCTGGAGATCGCCGGTCGCGGCCCGCGTCCAGCAGCGGTTGTTCAGCGCTTCCGCGTCCTTCGGATTGAGCCTGATCACGACATCGAAGTCGGCCATCGCCTGCGGATAAGCGTGCTTGATCGCGTAGACCTGGCCACGCTTGTAGCGGGCGTTGGCGTCATTGGCGTTCGCGGCGATCTTGCGGGTGAGGTCCGAGATCACTGGATCCCTAGCGAGGTCGTCCGCGCTCGGCGGGCTGTCAGGTTTTGGGGCCTCACAGACTTGTTTCTGTTGCTCCTGTTTCGGCTGCTTCTGCGGCTCCGGCTTTTGCTGGTCGGTTTTGGGTGGGATCTGGTCCGCGGGCTTGTTGTCCGGTGGCCGCGTGCTCAGCGCGGCGAAGGAAAATTCCGATGTCAGTGACGACGTCAGCCACGGCACCTGCTCCTGATTGGTCGCCCGCACCACGCCGTTCTTGGTGTTCGTCAACGCCTGTTCGGCGCTGACATTCGGCGTGCGGATCTCGCGTAGCAATTCGGTGACGAACAAGCCGCGGTCGTTCTTGCTGGTGCTGACGACGGAGCCGAGCGCGGTCGAGTAGATGACGATAGAATTATTGGGGGTGATGACCGGCGCGAGGCCGGCGGAATAGCGGCGAAAGCGCCGTTCGAACGGATTGCGCCGGGAGGCGTCGATGATTGCGATCTTGATGCCGGCGCCGCGGCTGTTCATCTCGCCCAAAATGGCCTCGAGGGCAAAACCGTCGCGCGACACGTCCGGCTCGGTCCAGACTTGCGCATCGACCGGCAGCAGATAGGTCTGCCGGTTCGACTGGATGCCAAAGCCGTCGAAGAAGATGAGCGCGATCGTGCCCGGCGCGATCCTGGCATAGAAGCGGTCGAGCGCCTGGCGCATGCCGTCGCCGGTGAGGTTGCTCTGCCGGTCGACCGCAAAACCGTCGCGCTTAAGCTCGTCGGCGACGTCCTGGGTGTCGTTGGCCGCATCCGTCAGGACGAACTCGTTGTCGGGATATTTTGCATTGCCGATCACGAGCGCTATCCGCGACGGATCGGCGGCCCGGCCTTCGGCACTGGCAAGGATGACAATCAAACCTGTCAGCAACAACGCGACGGCGGTTCGCATGAATTGCTCTTCGGTGATGAAATCTCGTCTCAAGATAGCGACCGCCCCCTATATTTCAATCGCGAAGCGAAGTTGTGCCAAGGCGCTAGGCCACCCGCGATATCGCAGTTTGCGCTTGCGCTGGCGGGTGGGGCTGCCGCAAATGGCGTCAAACGGGAGCAAACCATGATCGATACGACCAGCGTCATCACCGAAAAGCGCGGGCAGGCGCTTTGGATCACGATCAACCGGCCGGAGAAGCGCAATGCGCTCAATGGCGACGTGATCGCCGGCATCGCCCGGGGCTATCGCGATGCGCATGACGACAAGGACATCCGCATCATCGTGCTGACGGGGGCAGGCGACAAGGCGTTCTGCGCCGGCGCGGATCTGCAGAATTCCGGCGCGGCCTTCGCGATGGACTATGCGAAACCCAATGTCGACTATGCCGATCTGTTGCGGCTGTCGCAGAATGCGACCAAGCCGGCGATCGCCCGCGTCGGCGGCGTCTGCATGGCCGGCGGCATGGGGCTGTTGTGCATGACAGACATGGCGGTCGCGGCCGACCAGGTCATCTTCGGCCTGCCGGAGGTCAAGGTCGGCGTGTTTCCGATGCAGGTGCTGAGCCTGCTGCAGAACATCGCGCCGCCGCGCCTCGTCAACGAATGGGCGCTCACCGGCGAGCCGTTCGACGCCCGTGCAGCGCAAGCCGCGGGCCTGCTCAACTACGTCGTGCCGGCGGCCGAACTCGACGCAAAGGTCGACTGGCTGATCTCCCGCATTGTCGACAAATCCCCGACCGCGATCCGCCGCGGCAAATACGCGATGCGGGCGATCGCCTCGATGTCCTTTGACGAGAGCATTGCCTACACCGAGAGCCAGATCGCGCTCTTGGCGCTGACCGAGGACGCCAAGGAGGGGTTGCGGGCGTTCAGCGAGAAGCGCAAGCCGTCATGGCCGGGGCGGTGAGGAACAACGCTGCTAGCCGAATTCGACGCTGACGCCGAACAGCGGCAGGCCGAGGCGGCGGCCGGGTTCGCCCGCGACCGCCGGCTCGACCAGCTCGGGTGCGATCAGCACGAGGTCGGCGATGCCTGAGGCCGTCGACGGGGTTTCGACGCGCAGCCAGGCGCGGCCGTCCGCATCGACCTCGATCGTTGCCGGCTTGCCGCCGAGCGCAACGGCCTGGAGATGGTGCGCCGCAAGTCCCGGACGCAGGTTTCGCGTCTCGAGCTTCACCGTCACCTTGCGGCCGGCAGCGAGGCGCAGGAGGCAGGCAGGATGCGTCCAGCGCAGCGGGGTGCCGCCGACATACTCCAGCGCATGCAGGCTGGTGATCGCGTGCCGGGTCAGCGCAACCGCGCCGATGTCCTGGCTCTCCACGAGCGGAGGCAGAGCATTGCTCGCCATCCATTTCATCTGCTCGGCACGGACGATGTATCCATGCGAATCCCGGAACAACGTCCAGGTCAGCGCGCCCGACAACGGCAGGCGCATGAGCAGAAAAGCGTCGAGCCTGATCATCGCGGTCAACCAGGCCTGTCGCACACGCAGCGGGACGAGCGAGGGCAGGAGGCGAAGCGCCTGGCGCAGCAGGGAGGCTGCGGCGCCGGGTTGTCGCCACGCGGCGGCCAAGAGACCGCGCGCGAGACGCAAGGCCGCGCCGGCCGGTACGATCGGATTGGTGCCGTGGAACGGCGACGGTCCGAAATAGGTCTCGAAGAACTCGGCATCGCTCGCAGCAGTACGCGCAGCCAGCTCGCCCCGCACATAGTCGGCGGTATCGTCGATGTGGACGGTAATGTCGGGCGAGTCTTCGTGCAGCAAGCCCGAATTGGGTAGCGTCGCGATAGCGATATTGCGCTGGTGCAAGCGGGCCGAGAGCAGCGGGGGACCGAACTGCCCGAAACGATCGAGCGGTCCCACCCGGTCGAATACGTCGCGGCGCAGCGCATAGGCGGTGCGATGCAGCCGGCGCCATGTGGTCGGCTGCACCCAGCCCTGCTGGATCTGTGCGAACCACCGCTTCATCAGGCGGGCGACGCGGTAGTCGTCCGGATTCCTGATCTGGAAATTGCAGGCGCGCTTGTCCGGATTGGCGGCGATCCATGCAGTCAGTGCCGCCAGCGCGTCGCTTTCCGGTCGGCCATGCGCCTCGACGAACAGGAGCCACGGCGCGGTTGCAGCACTTGCAGCGGCGTTCCAGAGCTCGGTGTCCTGGCGGGCATTGGGGACTCTCACGAGCAGGTCCCAGGGACGAAGCACGCGTCGCAATGCGGCCTCATCGATTGCCGTTTCGGTGCTCGCGGCGACGATGATCTGAAAATGCTTTGGTGCAATCTGCACCTGACGATCGATCCAGGCGCGAACGTGATCGGCGACGTCGCCGCGCACGTCGAACACGGGATAGAGCACCGCAACGATGGGTGCGCCGGCCGCCGGCGCGGGCGTGGCCATGTCGGACGTCGCGCCGTCGTCAACGAACCAGCAATGCACTGCGGCGAGCAGCTTGCGTTTGCTCTCGAGGCCGACTGTCCAGTTGGCGTGGAACAGATACGGCTGGAGCTCATGCTCCATCGCGACCGGCGCGACCGCATGCTGCAAGAGGGGATAGCCGAGGCCGTTGACGAACAGCGCTTCCGGCAGGAAGTAGATGTCCTTCAGCCAAGTCGCGTCGCGGGCGATGAGCTGCTGACAGGCGGCCTGATCGTCGATCCGCTTGCCGTGATCGCTCTGACGGCTTTGCACGAGCAGCGTGTCGAGGAGCTCGATCGTTCGATCCGACCGGCGCAGTGAGATGAGCCCGCAGCAGATAGCGGGCGGAAATCGCGGCAGCCCTTCGGTCTGGAATGCGATCGGATATTGCCGCGCTACCTCTGCGAGATAGGGCAGCGGATTGCGCAGCCAGCCGATGTCGAGATCGGCGTAGACGATGTGCTCGTGCGCGTCGACCAGGCGCCGGATGAGCGCGATCTTGGCCCAGGAGATATCGCTGAACTCCGCCGAGCCGAACCCGGCATACTGGTCGTCGGCCGTAGCCGGCAGCGACGCATCCGGCAGCACGGCGATATCAAGGGAATGCTCGGACACCGCGCGCCGGACGCCGTCCTCGGCGTTCGGCGGGCAGGCGACCAGGACCTGACCGGGCGCAATGCCCGCCCGCAGCATGCCCGACAGCGCATTCGACAGGAACGCCTCCATGCCGCGCGTGCAGAGCATCGCGACAATGGGCGTCGTCATTGTGCCGGGGAGGCCATTCATCTGTCCAATCTCGTGTCCCGGACGCGAGTGCGGCGTGTAACGCCGCACCGCAGAGCCGGGACCCATCGTGCCACAGGCTGGGCCCCGGATCAGCAGCGCACCACGCCGCAAAGGGCGGCGTGATGCGCAGCATCCGGGGCGCGAGGACGTCGGCTATCTTAGCCCGCGTTCGCCTTCAGCCCCGCGGCCTCGATGCCGGCGATGGCGCAGGCCTCGTCATTGTCGGACGTGTCGCCGGAGATGCCGACGGCGCCGAGCAGCGTGGTGCCGTCCTGGATCAGGACGCCGCCGGGCACCGGGACGAGCGCGCCCTTCGCCAGCGTGTTCATGGCGTCGATGAAATAGGGCTGCTCCTGGGCACGCTGGAACAGCGCGCGCGAACCGAGGCCCATGGCGAGCGCGCCATAGGCCTTGCCGTGCGCGATCTCGGCGCGCATCAGGCTGGTGCCGTCCTGCGCTGCGGCGAGCTTGATGACGCCGCGGGCGTCCAGAATGGTGACGACGAGCGGTTTCAGCTTGAGCTGGCCCGCCTTGGCGAAGGCGGCGTCCAGGATCTTGCGGGCGATGTCGAGGGTGAGTTCAGCCATGGGTGGGGTCCTTTACAACAGAAGATATGGTGGAGTTCGGCTGCGCGCGTGCGATGCTCATCGCGATAACGCGCGCTACGTGAAGAGCTTCGCGCTGCGTACCGTCGTGAATCTGATGGCGGCAGGAGGTGCCGTCGGCGACGATCAGCGTATGTTTGTCCGCATTGCGAACGGCGGGGAGTAACGATAGCTCGGCCATTTCGATGGATGCGTCGTAGGTGTCCGCGCCATAACCGAAGGCGCCGGCCATGCCGCAACAGGACGATTCCACGGTTTCGACCTCTAGCTCGGGAATGAGTCTGAGCGCCTGCTGGACTGGCGTGAAGGCACCAAACGATTTCTGATGGCAGTGGCCATGCACGAGCGCCTTGTCCGCGAGGGGAGCAAGCCGCAATTGCAGGAGGCCGCCTTTCGCCTCGCGCACCAGAAACTCCTCGAAGGTGAAGGCTTGAGCGCTGACGGCCTTGGCGTCGTCGTCCGTGCGTAGTGACATCAACTCGTCGCGCAGCGTCAGCAGGCAGCTCGGCTCGAGACCGATGATCGGCACGCCGCGCGCGGCAAATGGCGCGAAGGCCGCAACCAGCCGATCGAGTTCGGCGCGAGCCTCATCGACGAGACCCGCGGAGAGGAAGGTGCGGCCGCAACAGAGCGGGCGGCTCCCGCTCACCGGTTTCGGCAAATGCACGCGGTAGCGGCCTGCCGACAGAACACGCAACGCGGCGTCGAGATTCTCGCGCTCATAGATTCGGTTGAAGGTGTCAGTGAACAGCACGACCTCGCGACCGTTCTCCGGGCCCACCACTACAGCCGGGGGCGTAAACACGTCACGGCGGAAGGCAGGCAGGGCGCGGCGGGCGCTGATGCCGGAAAAACGCTCGAACAACTTCCTGAGTAGGCGGCTGCGGTTGCGCAGGTTGACCGGTGGCGCAAAGCGCGCGGCGAGGCCGGCATAGCGCGGGAGATAGCCGACCAGCCGGTCGCGCAATGTCAGGCCGTTCGACGCGACGCGGGCGGCCAGCACCTCGATCTTCATCTTGGCCATGTCGACGCCGGTCGGGCATTCGTGGCGGCAGGCCTTGCAGGACACGCAAAGCTTCAGCGTCTCCATCATTTCGTCGGATGTCAGCGCGTCCGGTCCCAACTGGCCGGAAATCGCGAGCCGCAGCGTGTTGGCGCGGCCACGCGTGACGTCTTTCTCGTCGCGCGTCGCGCGATAGGACGGACACATCACGCCGCCCTCGAGCTTGCGGCAGGCGCCATTGTTGTTGCACATTTCGACCGCGCCCTGGAAACCGCCGCCGGCGCCGGGATAGGCGGACCAGTCGAGACGTGTCTTCAACTCGTCCACGCGATAGTCCGGGCTGTAACGAAACAGCGACCGGTCATCCATGTTAGGCGCGTCGACGATCTTGCCGGGGTTCAGAACGTTGCCGGGATCGAAGCGGTGCTTCACTTCCCTGAAGTCGGCAACGAGGCGGGGGCCGAACATGGTCTCGTGGAATTCCGAGCGCACCAGGCCGTCGCCATGTTCGCCGGAATGCGAGCCCTTGTATTCGCGCACCATTGCGAAGGCTTCCTCCGCAATGGCGCGCATCGCCTTCACGTCCTTCTCCAGCTTCAGGTTCAGTACGGGACGGACATGAAGGCAGCCCTCGGAGGCATGTGCATACATGGTGCCGCTGGTGCCGTGCCGGGCAAACACTTCGTTCAGCCGCGCGGTGTAGTCGGCAAGATGCGGCAGCGGCACCGCGCAGTCCTCGACGAAGGAAACCGGCTTGCCGGCTTCCTTCATCGACATCATGACGTTGAGGCCAGCGGCGCGGAAATCGGCGATGCCGCTCTGGAGCGCCGGTTCCGTGATCTCGACCACGCCGCCCCATTTGCGCTTGTCGTTGTCCCAGCCGAAGCCGAGGTCGCCCATCAGCTCGGTGAGCTGCTTCAGGCGCTGAAGATTGTCAGCCTGATCCTCTTCGGCAAACTCGACCACCAGCACGGCGTCCGGATCGCCCTTGATGGCGGCGCCGATGATGGGCCTGAACATCGCGATTTCGCGGCCGAGCGCAATCATGGTGCGATCGACGAGCTCGACCGCGATCGGCTTCAGCTTGACCAGATGCTGGGCCGCATCCATCGCCTCGTAAAAGCTGCCGAAGTGGCAGACGCCGAGCACCTTGTTGCGGATCACGGGCCACAGTTTCAGCTCGACCTTGGTGGTGAAGGCGAGCGTGCCTTCCGAGCCGACCAGGAGATGCGCCATGTTGTTCGGCGCGTTGCGCGGCACCAGCGCATCGAGATTGTAGCCGCCAACGCGACGCTGCACCTTTGGGAACCGTTCCGCGATCTCACCGGCCTCGCGCGCACCGAGATCGAGCATGTCGCGGAACAAGGCGCGCGCGGGATCGCTCGCGTTCACATCGGCGAGATCGCGCGGCACCTCGCTGAACCGCATAAGCGTGCCGTCGGCGAGCGCTGCCTCCATCGACAGCGTGTTGTCACGCATGGTGCCGTAGCGTAGCGAGCGCCCGCCGCAGGAATTGTTGCCGGCCATGCCGCCGATGGTGGCGCGTGAGGCCGTGGAGACGTCGACCGGGAACCAGAGGCCGTGCTTTTTGAGCTGGCGGTTGAGGTCGTCGAGCACGATGCCGGGCTCGACCACGCAGCTACGGCCTTCGACGTCGAGCGACAGGATGCGGTTCAGGTGTTTTGAGAAATCGACCACGAGGCCGTCATTGATGGTCTGGCCGCATTGCGAGGTGCCGCCACCCCTCGGGGTGACGATCCGCCCCTCATCCCGGCCGATCGCGAGGGCACGGAGCGCCTCGTCCATGCTGCGGGGCACCACGACCCCGAGTGGCATGATCTGGTAGAACGAGGCGTCGGTGGCATAGCGGCCGCGGCTGAATGCGTCGAACAGCACCTCACCCGTGATTTCACGGGCAAGACGCGTGGCAAGGGCGCTTGCTTGGGCGCCTGCTTGGGCGTCTCTTTGGGCCGATTTTCGTGATTTTTCGGCCGCCTCAGCCGCCATGGTCCGCTCTCACCTGTTGCCGGTGACGTCTTGCCTAGCGCCGACCCGATTGGCAAGGCGAGCCCTGCTTCTTGTGCATTGACGGGCCTCCCCAAGCGAGGGACAAGCCGGGCGAATAGTGATATGCGAGCGGCTCGCCAAACCCTCGGGGACAAGACCCGAGGCAAGACACCGAGAGACCGGGAAGGACGCCCATGACCGTGCATACTGGAAGGCATTTTCTCCAGATTCCAGGACCGACCAACGTGCCCGACCGGGTGCTGCGGGCCATGGATATGCCGACCCTGGACCATCGCGGTCCGGAGTTCGCCGAGCTCGGCTTTGCGGTGCTGGCCTCGATCCAGCGGGTGTTCCGCACCAAGCAACCCGTGATCATCTATCCTTCGTCCGGGACCGGTGCCTGGGAAGCGGCGATGGTCAACGTGCTCGCCCCCGGCGACAAGGTGCTGATGTGCGAGACCGGCCAGTTCGCCGTGCTCTGGCGCGGCATCGCCGACAAGTTCAAGCTCGAGGTCGATTTCATCCCGAGCGACTGGCGCCACGGTGCCGACCTCGTCGAGATGGAGCAGCGGCTCGCGGCCGACAAGCAGCACAAGATCAAGGCCGTCTGCGTCGTTCATAACGAGACCTCGACCGGCTGCGTGACGCCGCCATTGGAAGTGCGCAAGCTGCTCGACCGCGTCAAGCATCCGGCGCTGCTCATGGTCGACACCATCTCCGGCCTCGGCTCGCTCGAATATGAGCACGACGCCTGGGGCATCGACGTCTCGGTCGCGGGCTCCCAGAAGGGGCTGATGTTGCCGCCGGGCCTCGGCTTCAACGCCGTCTCGGAAAAGGCGCTCGCAACCGCCAAGGCCAATCCCGGCATGCGCTCCTATTGGGACTGGCAGGAGGTCATCACCTTCAACAAGCTCGGCACCTTCCCCTATACGCCCGCGACCAATCTGCTGATGGGCCTGCGCGAAGCCGTCAAGATGCTGGAGGAGGAGGGGCTCGAGAACGTGTGGACCCGCCACAAGCGCCACAGCGCTGCGACCCGCGCGGCGATCAAGGTCTGGGGTCTCGAGACGCAGTGCCTCGATCCCAACGCGCATTCGCCGGCGCTGACCGGCGTGCGCGTGCCCGACGGCCATGACGCCGACGCCTTCCGCAAGGTGGTGCTCGAAAACTTCGACATGTCGCTCGGCACCGGCCTGAACAAGGTCAAGGGCAAGGTGTTCCGCATCGGTCATATCGGGCACTTCAACGACCTCATGCTGATGGGAACGCTGGCCGGCGTCGAGATGGGTCTCGATCTCGCCAAGATCCCGCATCGCTCCGGCGGAGTGCTGGCGGCCATGGAGGTCCTGAAGGGACGCGACGTGGTGCCGATGGCAAAGGCTCAGGTCGCCTGAACAAGTCGGCCAGAACAACAAGAATAAAGTGAGCGCGCGATGAACGCACCAGCGACCACCAGCGAAGACCTGCTCTACTCCGTCGCGGACGGCATCGCGCGGATCACCTTCAACCGTCCGCAGGCGCGCAACGCACTAACCTTCGCCATGTATGAGCGCATGGCGGAGATCTGCCTGGAGATCAACGCCGACCGTTCGATCAAGGCGCTGATCCTCACCGGCGCCGGCGACAAGGCGTTTGCCTCCGGCACCGACATCTCGCAGTTCCGCGCCTTCAAGACCGCGCAGGACGCACTCGACTACGAGGCGCGGATCGACCGCGTGCTCGGCACGCTTGAGCAGTGTCGCGTACCCGTCATCGCGGCGATCGCCGGCGCCTGCACCGGCGGCGGCGCCGGCATTGCGGCGTGCTGCGATATCCGCATCGGCACCGAGACGACCCGGATGGGATTTCCGATCGCGCGCACGCTCGGCAACTGCCTGTCGATGTCCAACATCAGCCGCGTCGTCTCGCTGGTCGGGCCGGCCCGGACCAAGGATCTGATCTTCAAGGCGCGCCTGGTCGAAGCGCCGGAAGCGCTCGCGCTCGGCCTGCTTAACGAAGTGGTGCCCGACGTTGCGACACTCCAGCGTCGTGCGGACGAGACCGCAAAGCTCGTCGCGAGCCACGCACCGCTCACGCTGGAAGCGACCAAGGAGGCGGTGCGCCGCATCCGCCGGACGCTGTCGCGCGAGGAAGGCGAGGATCTGATCCTCAAGGCCTATATGAGCGAAGATTTCCGCGAAGGCATGGACGCCTTTCTCAACAAGCGCACGCCCAACTGGAAGGGCAAGTAGCCCATCAGTCCTTCGCACCGCCTCCGCGCGTGTCGTGCGGAGGAAGCGGGCGAAGACTGACATCAGTCATTAGTCATTTCGGCATCTCGAATTGTTCAGGCGCGGGCTTTCCGGAAGGGGGCCCGCGTCTTTTATTGCGCCTGCCATCTCAGCCCAAAGTCATAAGCAGGGGGCCGGTTGGCAGCTTGAACTTGCTGGCATTCATCCGCAAAATGCGGTTCAAGTTGACGTCCGAATTGCCAATCCAAAACAAGAACATAGGGAAGAAACTCGTGGGACATGGGATGAAGGCCGCAATCGCGCTGGCAGCCGCGCTGTGCAGTGCGCCGGCTTCTGCCGGCTGGGAACCGACAAAGCCCGTCGAAATCGTGGTCGCCGCCGGCGCCGGCGGGGCGTCCGACCAGATGGCGCGGATGATGCAAGCCGCGATCCAGAAGAACAATCTGATGAAGCAGCCGATGGTGGTCTCGCTCAAGGGCGGGGCCTCCGGCGCCGAAGCCTTGATGTACATGAAGACCAGCGAGGGCGACGCCAACAAGGTGCTGATCGCCTATTCGCTGATCTACATGTTGCCGTTGTCGGCAAAAATCCCGTTCAACTGGCGCGAGCTGACGCCGGTTTCGGTGATCGCGCTCGACCAGTTCGTGCTCTGGGACAACGCCGGCGGACCGAAGACGGTGAAGGACTTCATCGCGGCGGCGAAGGCGGCAAGCAGCCCGTTCAAGATGGGCGGCACCGGCTCGAAGCGCGAGGACCACGTGCTGACCGTCTTCATGGAGCAGAAGACCGGCGCAAAGTTCTCCTATCTGCCCTACAAGTCCGGCGGCGAGGCTGCGACCCAGCTCGTCGGCAATCACACTGAGTCCAACGTCAACAATCCATCCGAAAATCTCGAAGTCTGGCGCGCCGGCCAGGTTCGTCCGCTCTGCGTGTTCGACAAGGAGCGCATCTCCTACACCACCAAGGTGACGGAGGCGCAGTCCTGGCACGACATCCCGACCTGCAAGGAGGAGGGGCTGGACATCCAGTACCTGATGCTGCGGGCGATGTTCCTGCCCGGCAAGGTCACGCCGGAGCAGCAGGCGTTCTACGTCGATCTCTTCCACAAGGTGACGCAGACGGCTGAGTACAAGGAGTATATGGAGAAGCAGGCGCTGAAGCCGATCTTCCTCACCGGCAAGGACATGGTGCAGTTTCTCGAAGAGGACGACCAGCTCAACAAGTCGCTGATGACGGAAGCGGGTTTCGTTGCGAAGTAACCACCGTCGGTGTCATGCCCCGCGAAGGCGGGGCATCCAGTATCGCACAGAGCTCAACGAAACGGCTTCTGCACGGAGTACTGGATCATCCGCTCCAGTGCGCAATTGCGCACAAGGCGGATGATGACAGCGCAATTTGATTTGGCAGAAGCATGTCCCAAACCGATATCGAAATCGTCGTCGACGATCCGACCGCGCCCGAAGACGACTCGCCCAGTGTCGTCAGCACGCGAACGATCGAGATCGTCGTCTCGCTGCTCCTGCTCGCGCTCGCCGTCACGCTCGGCTACGACAATTGGCGCACCGGCATCTCCTGGGATTCCACCGGGCCCGAGCCCGGCTATTTCCCGTTCTATTTGTCCGTCATCCTCGGCGGCGGAAGCCTCTACGGCCTTCTCAGCGCGCTGTTGTCGCAGCGGGCTGCGTCCGAATCGTTTGTCACCCGCGCGCAGTTTCGCCGCGTGCTGGCAGTGTTCGTGCCGACGCTGCTGTTCTGCCTGGTGATGCAGTTCCTCGGGCTTTACGTTGCGAGCTTCCTCCTGGTCGCGGGCTTCATGCGGCTGGTCGGCAAGATCGCGCTGTGGAAGTCGCTGCTCACTGCCTTCGTGTTCACGGCGATCATGTTCGTCACGTTCGATATCGCCTTCGACGTCATCATGCCGAAGGGACCGCTCGAAGCGGCCTTCGGTGGTTAAGCGCGAGCCGGTGTGATGGAAGCTTTCGGTCTGCTGGTTCAGGGTTTTGGCGTTCTGCTGACGGGCAAGACGCTCGCGCTGATGATGGTCGGGCTCGTGCTCGGCATCTTCGTCGGCGTATTGCCCGGGCTCGGCGGCCCCAATGGGGTGGCGATCCTTTTGCCGCTGACCTTCACGATGGATCCTACGTCGGCGATCGTGATGCTGTCCTGCATCTATTGGGGCGCGCTGTTCGGCGGCGCGATCACCTCGATCCTGTTCAATATTCCGGGCGAAGCCTGGTCGGTCGCGACCACTTTTGACGGCTACCCGATGGCGCAGCAGGGCAGGGCGGCGGAGGCGCTGACGGCGGCATTCACCTCCTCCTTCATCGGCTCGCTGGTCGCGGTGCTGCTGATCACTTTCCTGGCGCCGCTGATCTCGTCCTTCGCGCTGAAATTTGGTCCGCCCGAGTTCTTCGCGGTCTATCTCCTGACGTTCTGTTCCTTCGTCGGCCTGGGACGCGAGGCCAAGCACAAGACGGTCATCTCGATGTCGCTCGGGCTATTGCTCGCCGGCATCGGGATGGACACGGTATCGGGTAATCTGCGCATGACCTTCGGCTCGGCGGAGCTGCTGCGCGGCATCAACTTCCTGGTCGCCGTCATCGGTCTGTTCGGCATCAGCGAGATCCTGCTGACGATGGAAGAACGCCTGGCGCTGCGCGGCCATGCCGCCGGCATCTCGCTGCGCGTCGTGCTCTCGGTCTGGAAGGATCTGCCAAAATACTGGGTCACGCTGTTGCGCTCCTCCTTCATCGGCTGCTGGCTCGGCATCACGCCGGGCGGCGCGATCGCGGCCTCCTTCATGGGCTACAATCTCGCCAAGCGCTTTGCGAAGGACCCCGAAAGCTTCGGCAAGGGCCGCATCGAGGGCGTGTTCGCGCCGGAGACCGCCGCGCATGCGTCGGGCACCTCCGCACTGCTGCCGATGCTCGCGCTCGGCATTCCCGGCTCGGGCACCGCGGCGATCCTGCTCGGCGGCCTCATGGTGTGGGGGCTCAACCCGGGCCCGCTGCTGTTCGTCGAGCACAAGGATTTCGTCTGGGGCCTGATCGCCTCGATGTATCTCGGCAATGTCGTCGGCCTCGTGCTGGTGCTGACGACCGTGCCGATCTTTGCCTCGATCCTGCGCGTGCCGTTCGCGGCGGTGGCGCCGATGATCGTGGTGTCCTGCGCGATCGGCGCCTACGCCATCCAGAACGCGATGTTCGACATCTGGCTGATGCTGGGCTTTGGCGTGGTCGGCTACGTCTTCAAGAAGATCGGCATTCCCCTGGCGCCGTTCACGCTGGCCCTGGTGCTCGGCAACCGGGCCGAGGACGCCTTCCGCCTGTCGATGATTGGCTCAGGCGGCAACCTGAAAGTGTTCTGGTCGAACGGCCTGGTCGGCTCGATTACGACGCTGGCGATTCTGCTGCTGTTCTGGCCCCTGATCGACCGCCTGCTCCAGCGTGCCGGATTAACGCGGCAGCCCAAAACAGCCGCCGGCTAGGCGAGGTCAAGAATTCTCAACGAAATCAGGCTTCTAGCGTCTTGACCGTATTTTAATCCTGAATCGGCGGGAACTTGAATGTTTCAAGATGTTGCTGATGCGCGACAGCCTTTCGGCGCCGGCCAGCGTATGTTCCCCGCAGATTTTCGTGCTGAAGGGGCTTTCAATGAAGCGCATTGTGATGGGAATGGCGGCGGCGATCTCGCTGCTCGCGACGGGTGCGATGGCTGCCGATCTGGCGCCGCGGCCTTATGTGAAGGCGCCGCCGGTGGTGGCTGCTGTCTACGATTGGACCGGTTTCTATATCGGCGGCAACATCGGTTATAGCTGGGGCCGTTCTCGCGACGACTCGACGCTGACCAACGGCGCAGGGGCCGTGCTGTTTACGAGCAGCGATCGCGCCAACATGAACGGCGTGATTGGCGGCGCCCAGATCGGCTACAATTGGCAGGTCCAGAACTGGGTGTGGGGCCTCGAGGCCGACATCCAGGGCAGCGACCAGAAGGGCAGCCGCAGCTTCCTCTGTCCGACCAGCGTCTGTACGCCGCCCTTCGGCGTGATCGCGGTGTTCCCCGGACCGGCAGTCCCCGTTACGCTCGACCAGAAGCTGAGCTGGTTCGGAACGGTCCGCGGCCGCGTCGGCATCCTGGCGACCCCGACCGTCCTGTTCTACGCCACCGGCGGTCTGGCCTATGGCGAAGTGAAGACGACCGAGACCATCGGCGCCGCGGCTGCCGTGTTCTCCAACTCCGATACGCGCGTCGGCTACACGGTGGGCGCCGGCGTCGAAGGCGTGATCGGCGGCAACTGGACTGCCAAGCTGGAATATCTCTGGGTCGATCTCGGCCGTACCTCAGGTGCGTTCACCACCGCGATTCCTGCACTGGGCGGCGGCGTGCTGACCAGCAACTACAGCTCGCGCATCACCGACAACATCCTGCGGGTTGGCGTGAACTACAAGTTCGGCGGCCCGGTGGTCGCGAAGTACTGAGCCCTCCTGAAGCCTTCAGGTTACATCGAAGCCCGGCCTGCGCCGGGCTTCTTTTTTGGTTTCCTTGCCAAGCCGCCGGATCACACCACCTTGGCCTGCCTGAGTGCTGCAATCTCATCCGTGGCAAAGCCGAACTCGGCCAGCACTTCGTCCGTCTGCTCGCCGAATTCCGGTGGCCGCGCCACCATCTTGCTCGGGGTGCGCGATAGCGACACGGGCTGGCCGACCAGGCGGATATGACGGTTCTCTTCGTTCGGCACGTCCTGCGCGATGCCGAGGTGCTTCACCTGCGCGTCTTCGAACATCTGGTCGATGGCGTAGATCGGGCCGCAGGGCACGCCGGCGTCGTTGAGCTCCCTGACCCAGGTCTCGGTGGATTTCGTTACGGTGCGCGCTTCGATCGCCGCATTCAGCGCATCGCGGTTCTTCGAGCGGGCCGGTGCGGTCGCATAGTCGGGATTGGTGACGAGCTCCGGCGCGCCGATGGCCTGCGCGCAGCGCTCCCAGATGCGTCCGCCGGTGGTGGCGATGTTGATGTAGCCGTCCGAGGTCTTGAACACGCCGGTCGGGATCGAGGTCGGGTGGTTGTTGCCGGCCTGTTTTGCGACGTCCTTCTCCATCAGCCAGCGCGCGGCCTGGAAGTCGAGCATGAAGATCTGCGCCTGCAACAGCGAGGTCTGCACCCACTGGCCCTTGCCAGAGACGTCGCGTTCGAGCAGAGCGGTGAGGATGCCGATGGCGCAGAACAATCCGGCGGTGAGATCGGCAACGGGAATGCCGACCCGCATCGGTCCCTGGCCTGGCGCGCCGGTGATCGACATCAGCCCGCCCATGCCTTGCGCGATCTGATCGAAGCCCGGCCGCTTGTGGTAGGGGCCGTCCTGGCCGAAGCCGGAGATGCTGCCATAGACGAGGCGGGGGTTGATCCTGGCGAGGCTCTCATAGTCGATGCCGAGCTTGGTCTTCACGTCGGGGCGAAAATTCTCGACCACGACGTCGGCCTTGGCGGCGAGACGCTTGAAGACCTCCAATCCCCTGGGGTCCTTCAGGTTGAGGGTCATGGCCCGCTTGTTCCGGTGCAGGTTCTGGAAGTCCGAGCCTTGCCGCGGCCCGCCGGGCTGCTCGCCGCCGGAATCCTCCAGGAGCGCATCGATCTTGATGACGTTGGCGCCCCAGTCGGCGAGCTGCCGCACGCAGGTGGGACCGGACCGGACGCGCGTCAGATCGAGCACGGTGAAGCGCGAGAGGGCTTCCGAGGCATGCGGAAAAGGCATTTTTGGACAGCTCCGGGCGGACTTTTGCCCCTACCATAGTGCTGAAAAAAGATGCGGCAACCGCGTTGACGCAGGTGGGCACCTTGCAAATTCAGGCTTGCCAAATCCAGGGGCTTGCCAAATCCAGGGGCTTGCCAAATCCAGGGCTCGATCTTGGTGGGCAAGCTTGTTCTGCCGGGCTGAGGGCCAGGCCCAGGGCCAGATTCAGGCCTAGCGCGACAGGCGCTTCAGCTCGGCGCGGGCCTTCTCGGCGAGCGGATCGTCGCCATGGCGCGCGATGAACAGCTCGAACGCCTCGGCCGTCCCCTTGCGGCGGGCAATCTCGTACTCTTCGGCGACCGCAATGGCGGGATCGCGGGCGGGGGGAACGGAGCGTGCCGGTGTTCCCTTGCCGGTTTCGTCCGCTTGAGCTTTCCGCGCCATGATGGGATGTTCCTTGGGAAGCAAATGGTCCACGCTTCCGAGCGCGACCAGCGCGCCCAAGACAGCGGCGGCTAGGCGGAGCAATTTCATGTCGCTCTCCAAATTCGCTCCAGCCCAGTTCCGCGTCGGCGTAGACACGGTAATTTCTCTTAACAAGTCGTTATCGAAGGCGCATATCGCAAGCTGTCCAAATTAAAGCAAACGTATCACTCTAAGGCTAGAATCGTTGTCGCTTTTGAATCGGACTATGCGCGTATTCCTGGAGACCTTCCTTGGCCACCGCCGTCTATGCCAGCGCTACGAATAATACGGAGATCGATGGGCTGCTCGGCGGCACCAAATGGTCCGGCACGATCACCTACAGCTTCCCGGACTCGCCGAGCGACTATTCGTCGAACTACAACGGCAATGGCGAGCCGACCGGTTCGGGCTTCACGCAGGCGCCGAGCCAGATGCAGGCGGCGATCGTCTATGCCGTCGGGCTGATCAACAGCTATACCAACGCCAACATCCAGTACGCCGGCACCAACGGCGCCGACATCATGGTGGCGCAGTCGCCGGCGGCCAATCCGACCTCCTACGCCTATTATCCGTCGAGCTATCCGTCCGGCGGCGATATCTGGTTCGGAACGGGCTACAATTATTCGCTGGCCTCGCTCGGCAACTACTACTTCGCGACTGCGCTGCACGAGCTCGGCCATGCCGTCGGCCTGAAGCACAGCCAGGAGACCGGTGGCGTCTCGAACGTCGCGGTGCCCAGTGCGCATGACGACAGCGAATACACCATCATGAGCTATCGCAGCTATGTCGGTGCGCCGCTGACCGGCTACACGGCCGAGGCCTACGGGTTCTCGCAAACCTATATGGCGAACGACATCCTCGCGATGCAGACGCTCTACGGCGCGAATTATAACACGCAGAGCGGCAACACCGTCTACACCTGGAGCCCGACCACCGGGCAGGAGTTCATCAACGGCGTCGGACAGCTTGCCCCGGGCGGCGGTGCCGGCGGCTCGGCAAACCGCATTTTTGAGACGGTCTGGGACGGCAACGGCGTCGATACCTACGATCTGTCGAACTACACGACGAACCTGTCGCTCAACCTCAATCCGGGCGCAGCGTCGGTGTTCTCGTCGACGCAGATCGCCTATCTCGGCAACGGCCACTACGCTTCCGGCAACGTCTACAACGCCTATCTCTACAACAACGACGCGCGCTCCTACATCGACAACGCCATCGGCGGCTCGGGCAACGACACGATCATCGGCAACGCGATTGCGAACGTCCTGAACGGCGGCGGTGGCAACGACACCATCACGGGCGGCGGCGGCAACGACACGATTCTCGGCGGCTCCGGCACCGACACCGCGGTGTACTCCGGCAGCAAGGCGAATTACGGAATCAGCTACAACTCGGCCACGCAGGTCTTCACGCTGGTCGACCTGCGCTCCGGCACACCCGACGGTACCGACACCGTCTCGGGCGTGGAGAGTTTCCAGTTCGCCGACGGCACGGTCTCGAGCACGGTCTTGACCACTCCCGGAGTCACAATCGAAGCGCTCGGTGTGACTAGCCTTGTGCAATATGGGAGCGTTTACGCACTCGATCCTGCCGCCGGCGGCTTTGGCCCCCAAGTTACGCTTAACGGTTCGCCGCTGACTGCAGGGCAGTTTGCCGGATGGTCGGCCGTGGCAGCGGAAAAGACCTCGAGCGGCTATCAACTGGCCATGCATGCAAGTGCGTCAGACCAATTCATCATCTGGACGCTCGACAACAATGGCGCCTACGTCACAAACAGCGCTCCCGTGTCTGGAACCAGCGCGACGCTGGAGACCTATGAGACCAGCTTTCAGCAGGATCTCAACGGAGACGGCACGATCGGCATTCCGGCAATTGCCGGCACCGTGATTGAAGCAGCCGGCGCGACTAAGCTAGTCCAGGTCGCGAACAATTACTTTATGAACCCCGCTTCCGGCGGTTCCGGGCCGGAGGTCTTCCTGAACGGTTCGCCGCTTGCGGCTGGACAATTCGCTGGCTGGGCCCCTGTTGCGGCGGAGAAGACGTCAGCCGGCTATCAACTTGCCATGTATGCCGGCGGGTCTAATCAATTCATTGTTTGGAGCCTGGACAACAACGGCAACTACCTTTCGAACACCGCTGTTATGTCCGGCACGAGCGCAGCCTTGCAGGGCTATGAAACGAGCTTTCAGCAGGATCTCAACGGAGACGGCACGATCGGTACTCCGGCGAGCACGGGCACCACGATCGAATCAGCAGGTGTGACGAAGCTTGCGCAGGTCGGCTCCAATTATTTCATGACGCCAAATGCTGGCGGCGCAGGAGTGGAGGTCATGCTGAATAACTCGCCGCTTGCGGCGGGTCAGTTTGCCGGCTGGTCGCCCATAGCCGCGGAAAAGACGTCAAGTGGCTACCAACTCGCGATGTACGCGGCCGGGTCGAACCAGTTCATCATCTGGACGCTGGACAGCAACGGCAACTACCTCAACAACACTGCAGTGCTGTCTGGCACGAGCACGACCCTCAAAAGCTATGAGTCCGGCTTCCAGCAGGATTTGAATGGAGACGGGGTGATTTCCGCTTCCTCTTCGGGGGCGGCCACTGCCAATTCGTCCAACTTGAGCTCCAGCGCGTTCGTTTTCGAAGCCGGGGCCGTCAACGTCGGGGACAATCATTCCGCCGAATATTTTGATTTCAGTCTTGCTGCGGAAGGACGCTCATGGACCGCGAGCAAGGAAGCTGTGCTTGACGCGCTCGGTACCGTGGGTGAAGCGATCCACGATGTTTCGGCGCACCAGATCACAGACGTTGTGCAGGCGGTGCTTGGGCCGCAATCGGGCTTTTTCTTCCATTGATGACGTTTCGGGCGGTCAACGCCGATGAAACGCGTCAGTTTTCAGAAAGCGACCTGGATTTGCCCAGAGCGTCGAAAAGGAATTTGGCAATCAGCCTGTTCCCCACGTCGTTGGTGTGTGCAAAATCCAAATAGATCGGTTCGGTGACGTCGTCAAACAGCGCCGTTGCATCGAAAGCGTCGATGCCCTGTGACTTCAGGACGCCGGTCAGCGACGCGAATTCCGCATGTGCTATGCGCAGAGCGGGCTCGATCCCGTCCATCGTGAGAAAATGGTTCTGAACGAGCGAGAGTTCGAAGTCGCGAAGCGGTCGCGTGAACAGGTCAGGTTGAAGCACGTGCATGAAGGTGGCTCCCTGAGAACGCACGTAAGCATCGGTTTCCAGAAGGCCTCGGAGTAATTTCTCACGCGAGTCTACCGCGAGCGATCTTATTTGATCTGGATGCTTCAGGTGCTCGGGAAGGTAATTAGTCGACTTGGCGTAAAGCCAATTGAAGAAGCGGCTATGCCTTGCGAGACCCTCGATCGCGGGGCGGTGGCGAGCGATGACGTTGTTGAGCTGCTTGCGATTTTCTCCAACGATCCATCCATCGAAGTTCGCATAGAAGACTCCCTGCATCGCGTCGCCTGTTCCGTCGTAGAACAGGACGATGTCTTGAGGACCTATCGACAGAGTCTTCAATCTCTCCAGCTGTTGAGCAACATTGACGCCCGATGCGCCGAGATTGACAACCTGGACTTGTTCGCCCCTATAGCGATTGATGAGCTTTTGAAGCTGGCTGGCGATCGTGAATTCATCGGGTACCTCGGCATTGTAAATCGTCGAACTTCCGATCAGTAAAATTCGTCGGTCCGCCGAAGCGGGGCTGCCTACGGTCAGGCGAGCGCCGTTCTTCACGTTGAACCAGCGACCGCTGTAGTCTCCCGGATAAATGATCCTCGTGTTGGGAGGGTTGATCCAGTTCTGGTGCGAACGCGATTCCTCGATGAAATCCTGCGAAAAGAAGGAGGCGCTTCTGTAGGCCGGGGGGCGTGAGCCGCGATAGTCCCACACGCCCGGCGGAACGTAAGGAAAAGCGACCCTCGCAACTGCTTCCACGCCCAGCGCGAGGACAGCCAGGACAATCAGCCACACGCCCAGCAGTCGCGCTCCGGCAAGCACCATCTGCTTCATTTTGCCGGCTGCCAACAGAGCGGAGTCACGGCGGCTGTCAGTCGAGTTCGAATGCATGTTCGTAATTCAGCTTGAGGCCGGGATCTTGCTCTTCCTTTTCCAGGTAAGCATTGCCAACCACCAACACCTCGATCTCCGATCCCATGAAACATCGGAACGCATCGGACGGTGTGCAGACGATAGGCTCGCCTCGAACGTTGAAGCTTGTATTCACGAGCACAGGGCAGCCGGTAAGAGCCTTAAAACGGGAAATCAGTGCGTGATATGGCGCGTTGACCTCACGATCGACGGTCTGAATGCGTGCAGAATAGTCGACATGGGTAACCGCCGGAATCTCCGACCGCGGAACGTTGAGTTTGTCAATTCCGAACAGGGAGGCTTCGCTCGCCGTCATCTGTCGTCGCCGCGATGCGACGACATCCGCCACGAGCAGCATATACGGGGAGGCGCAATCGAGCTCAAACCATTCGGAAACGTCTTCGCGAAGCACGGAAGGCGCGAAAGGACGAAAACTCTCACGGTACTTGACCTTCAGATTGAGCATCTTTTGCATGATCGCGGACCGGGGGTCACCGAGTATCGATCTGGCACCGAGTGCACGGGGGCCAAACTCCATTCGCCCCTGCATCCAGCCCACCGCCTTGCCCTCGGCAAGGGCCTGAGCCGTCGCGTTTATGAGTTCGTCGTCGGAAAGAGTCGTGAAGCAGGCTTTCGCAACCCGGAGCTCCCGCTCAATCTCGTCCTGGCTGAATTCGGGCCCGAGATAGCCGCCGCTCATGCCGTCCTGGCGGTTCGGCCTGATCCTGCGCGGCTGCCCCATATTCACATGGTACGCAGCCAGAGCCGTTCCCACCGCCCCGCCAGCGTCCCCAGCCGCCGGCTGAATCCAGATATCTTCGAAGATCCGTTCCTTGAGCAGCTTGCCATTGGCCACGCAATTCAGCGCAACGCCTCCTGCAAGGCAAAGGTGACGGGCGCCCGTCTCCGCTCGAATAGAGCGGCCCAGCTTCAGTACGATCTCTTCAGTGACGGCCTGGATGGAAGCCGCCATATCCATATGAAATTGCGTCAGGAGTTGGTCAGGCTTTCGCACGGGTTGACCAAACAGATTGGAAAACCGGTCGTTGGTCATCGTAAGTCCGGTGCAATAGTCGAAATAAGTCTGGTCGAGCCAGAATGTCCCGTCTTGCTTCACATCGACGATGCGGTCGAGGATGGCTTGCGCGAATTTGGGCTCGCCATAGGGAGCAAGGCCCATGACCTTGTATTCACCGGAGTTTACCTTGAAGCCGAGGTAGTAGGTAAAAGCCGAGTAGAGGAGCCCCAGCGAATGCGGAAACCGCAGTTCCTTCTCGATCGCCAGATCGTTTCCGCTTCCAATCGCCAATGAGGACGTCGTCCACTCGCCGACGCCATCCATCGTCAACACGGCAGCATCCGTGAATGGTGATGGAAAGAAGGCCGAGGCGGCATGAGCGAAGTGATGCTCGGAAAACAGCAACCGTTTCGGATCGATATCTCCACCGTCGATCTTTCGAAACTCGCGGAGAAGCAGGTCTTTCTGGAATAGCTTTTCGCGGAGCCACAACGGCATCGCCTTTCGAAACGACGAAAAGCCGGCCGGCGCAAAGGACATGTAAGTCTCGAGCAGGCGCTCAAACTTCAGGAACGGCTTGTCGTAGAAAGCGATCGCGTCGAGATCGCGCGGCGTGCAGCCGACGTTCTGCAGGCAGTAGGATATTGCGTTGGCCGGGAACGAGGGGTCGTGCTTTCGACGCGTGAAACGCTCCTCTTGGGCGGCCGCCACGACATCACCATCGACAATCAGTGCCGCGGCGCTGTCGTGATAATAAGCTGATATGCCCAGTATCCGCATCGGCGAGACGGGCTAGAACAACGCGTAGATGAACGGAGCTACGGCGCTCGTCTGACTAAGTACGATCAGTCCGCCCAGTAGCGCCATCATCACGAGCACGGGAAGAAGCCAATACTTCTTGCGAACGCGCAGGAAATTCCAAAACTCGACGACAAATGACAAGGCGGCCTCCTAGAATTGTTGATGCATGCTTGCAGCGTCCGGCCCAGGTGGCTGCCGCACGATCCAGTAGGAGGATCTCGTGACGTCTCGCTTGATGTGCAGGAAATCCTTGCCGATCGCTCTGGCCAGGGCAGCGATTGGGGAAATGACGGCAAAGAACAGGATCCCAAGTGCGATGGGCGCGACGATCAGGCCGAGCAAATGACCTAACCTCATCCACATCCTGTTGAGGGGAGTGAGCAGCTTGGCGTCGCAGGCGCCCGCCACGCCAAAAAACGCCGCAAGGCAAGCGACAGGCAGGAAGGTCATCTTGCCGTGGTAAGCGAGGTATCCAGCCCACACAGCAAACGCCGCAGAAAATACAAATCCGAAGGACCGATTCGACGGAGTGCCAATTGGAATGCCACCCGCGCCAAATTCATGATGTTTGCCGCTCGTCATCTGCCCAGCAAGCTTGATTGGATGCCGGGCCTAGATACAGGCGTTTCGCGCCGGTGGCAAATAGAAAGCGAGTTCAAGGGCTTAGAAGTCGAAATAGATGAACTTGGCTGAGCTGCCCTGACTGAGTGCAATCGCCAGCGTCGAAAGTACCAGTAGCAGGGCCCAAGCCACAGCTCTAGATGTAGCCTTCAGGGCCAATCGAATTCTGGCATGACTATCAAAGGGATGAAGGGCGAGGAATACAACGATCAGCAGAACGGGGTAGGCGTGCTCCGCCAGGAACACCCAGGGATCCTGTGCACTCCCGGTCAAGGGACCGGCAAGGATGTCCCTCGCAACACTTAGGTTCGGGGATCGAAAGTAGATCCAGGCAAGAGTGACGAAGTGAAACGTGAGCAAAACGCCGAGCCAGCCCGGCAGCCTGAAGTTCGGCCAGAAGCGATTGAGCATGTGGTTCAAGGCGAGAGCGCAGCCGTGCAGGCCCCCCCAGACTACAAAGGTCCAATTGGCTCCGTGCCACAGGCCACCAAGAAGCATCGTGATCATGAGATTGACGAGCTGGCGAGCGAAACCTAGTCGATTGCCACCCAAGGCAATGTAGAGATAGTCGCGGAGCCAAAAAGACAAAGTGATATGCCACCGGCGCCAAAACTCGACAATCGACCTTGAACTATAGGGCGATCTGAAATTTTGCGGCAGTCGAATGCGCAGAAGATACGCAAGACCGACAGCCATGTCGGTGTATCCGCTGAAGTCGCAATAGATCTGCGCAGAGAACCCGTAGATTGCGAGCAGATAGTCATAGGTTCCGTGAGCCCCCGGCGTATAGACGTTGTCCACATAGGGGGCGATTGCGTCGGCGAAAACGAGCTTCTTGCAGAGACCGAGAACGAACAAGGAAGCCCCGAGCGTGAAGCGGGCATCAAGTGCTCGTCTTATTTTCGACAGTTGCGGCAGGAGCTCGTGCGGTCGAAGAATTGGGCCGGCGATCAAATGGGGAAAGAACAAGACATAGCCCAGAATAGAGCTGAATTGGCGTACGGGTGGGAATTGCCCCCGGTAAGTGTCGACCACATAGGCGGTAAGCGTAAACGTTACGAATGACACCCCGAGCGGAAGCGCGAGCCGAAATTTGTCGTCCAGTGGTTGCGCAGATAAGCCGAGAACGTCGTGGATCAGGAAGTGCGTATATTTGAAGGCAACCAAAGGGACGAAAAGCAGCAGCAGCGTGCCGACGAGCCGTCGCTTTCGGGTTTTCTGTTCTTTCGCCTGGTCAATGAACAGCACGCCGAACCACGCGATAGCACTGAGTAGGTAGGGTAGCCACACATACTCGATCTTCCACCAGCCGTAGAAGATCGTGCTTCCAACGATGAGAAGGTAAATGCGAAAGCGCGGCGGCGTCACAAGATGGGCGCCGAAATAAAAGACAAAAAAGACGCCAAATGCGGGGTCGGAGAAGAGCATCTCGTTTGGCGTTCCGCGATTACTGATCCAGAACAGGAAGAAGCGCGTCGGCCATCAGCTTGTGGCCCAGCGAGTTGGGATGAGGATCGCCCGGCATGGCCCAAATCTGCTCGGGCGACAGATTGTTCAGCGCCGGCAGAAGATCCACGAAGGCGTATCCGTCTGCCTGGGCGATAGCCCGCATCCTATCGTGAATGAACTGGAACGGGTAATCCTTCAAGTTGTGAACATCGGGCGTCATTGCGAGATAGAGCCGGATGTTGTTCTTCATGGCGTAATCTGCCAGTTGCCGGAGCTGGCGCTGCATTTCAATGAACCCAGGCTGGTCATCGCGGTAAACCTGCTTGTAGTGTTCGACGAGCGACTTTTCTCCGGACTTGTTCAAGACGCGATTTGCGACGATCCACATCGTCACGGCCAATTCGCTGTTCCTCAATAGCCAATTGCCCGAACTTTGATCGAGCTTCTCGGCGTCACGAAGGAAGTACTGCACGACGATATCCGTGGGCTTCAGGCCCTCAAGTTCCGAGAAAAACCGCTGAACGTACCGCTCAGCATTGTAATTGCCGACGCCGCCGTTGAGGACGTCGACGCTTTCCCCTTTCTCGCGCAGGGCGAGTTCGATGCGTGAGCTGATCGTCTCGCTCTCGGGTACGCCCCATCCGAGCGTAATGGAGCCGCCCAGGAAAAGAATGCGGCGCTTGACATCACTGCGAGGCGCAACCGGCCCGCCACGTAACTTCCAATCGTTCGTCCTGATTTCCACGGACTGCAGGATCGCGGAACCGTTCTTGATGTGGTCATGGCCCAGCTCAGGTTGCGGGCTGGGAATCTTGAGCTCTCGCGCGTATCTCCACATTTCGATGTCGTAATTCTTCATCGAGCTGTTCTTGAGCCGCAGAATGCCCTCTGCGGCCAACACCGAAATGAGCAATGAGACGACGAACGCCGCTCCCGAAGAGAACAATTGCTTGCGCATGGTGTGAAGACCGCTTGGAAAGTTCGTGGTGTTCGCCGATGCCCCTCCGGCCGGCTGCCTGCTGAGATCGGCCGCTTTACCGAATGAACCTGTAGGCTATTCCTTAAGCTATCTATCTGCCTTGAGGGATGCTTTCAATCCACAATCCGACCTCGCTCATTCGGCTCTTTCCGCTATAAGGCGGGGTAACTTCGCTGATCCGAGCGGAGCTCGCGGCGTGCCGAGGCGGCGCGCACGTTTGCCGGGAAGGATGCGGCTTGACCGATACGCAAGTTGACGCGCCAGGCAGGACGGGCGGCCCCTCCCGCGAGGGGGGGAGCGGCCGTCTTCACCGGCTCATTCACGGCTGGTCGGCAAACCTGGTGCAGATGCTGCTGGCGCTGACGCAGCAGCTCCTCCTCATCCCTGCGTTCCTGCACTTCTGGAGCAGCGACAGGCTTGCGGCCTGGCTTGCGCTCTATGCGGCGGGAAGTCTCGTCATCGTCGCCGATGCCGGCTTGCAGCTTCGCGCCATCAACCGGTTTCTCAGCTTCAAGTCCTGCGTCGATTGCGACGGACGGACGGCGAGTTTTTACGCGCGCATGATGCGGATCTATCTGGGCATCGTCGTGGTGCTCGGCGTGTTGTTGGCCGCGAGCACCGAGCTGTTTCCGCCCGCGGCGGTGCTCGGATTTCATGCGATGCCGACCTTCGACACCGCGATGCTCGTGATGACCGTGGGCACGCTGCTCGCATTGCCGGCCAATCTGGCCTCCGGCCTCTATCGCGTGCGCGGCAAATATGGACGGGCCGTGTGGTCGCAAAACGTCGCGCTGCTGCTCGGGCAGGTCGGGCAGCTCGTCGCGATCGCCTGGTTCGGCAGCCTGCTGGCGGTCGCGATCGCCTACGTCTCGGTGCAAATCCTGTTCGCGCTGTTCCTGATTGCCTATGATGCGCCGCGCCAGTTGCCGTTTCTGCGCCGGAACCGTTCGGCAACTTCGCCGTCCTGGCGCTGGAGCGCCGGACAGTTCGGGCTCGCCTTTCCGTTCTCCATTGCCAACCTCACCGAGCTCGCGCTTGCCAACGCGCCGATGCTGCTGGTCAGCGCGATGGTCGCTGATCGCGTGGCGGTGGCGCAATGGGGCCTGATCCGCGTGATCGCGAGCTTCGTGAGAGGCGTCTGCATCCAGATCACGCTGCCGATCGGCGCGGAGCTCGGCCACGATCATGCGATCGGCGACAAGGTGCGGCTGCGCGGACTCTATGCCCATGGGTCGGTGTTCGTTACCGCCATGGCCAGCCTGATCGTCGCCGGGCTGTTACCGTTCTGGTCGGATTTCTTTGCGCTGTGGACGCATGGCAGCATTCCGAACGATGCCACGCTCACCGTGACGCTGCTGCTCGGCTCTGCCGTCGTCGCGCCCTCGCTGATGGCATTCGTCTTTGCCAATCACAGCAATCGAGGCGATCTCCTGGTCCGGACCAAGGGGCTGCAGCTCATCGCGTTCCTGATCCTCTCGGCCCTGCTGATCCCCCGGCTCGGGCCGCTCGGGGCCGCAATCGCGATCGTGGCGAGCGACCTCCTGACCCAGGTCGGAATCCTGACGCTGGTGATCATGCGCCAGACACTCGCCCATCCGCTCCGCCACACGCTGGTCCTGATCGCGGTGATGGTCGCGATCATGCTCGGCGGATGGGGGCTCGGGCTGGCGATCCACGCCACGATGCCGGGAACGGGGTTGCAACGCTTCCTCGCGGAGTGCGCGATCTGGGTCATCGTCGTTGCCGCTCTGGCGAGCCCGCTGCTCATGGAGCGCGTGCGCGGCCGCGTGCTGGCGGCGGTGCCGAACTGACGGCCCAGCGCCGCCCGGACGTCAGTAGATCTGCGGATAGCGGCGATATCTCAGCCGCATCAGGTGCCGGGCGAGTTGCCGATGCCCTTCGTCAATCCGCTCGCCGAAGTGGGCGAGCCTTTGCTTGCCCGCGATGGCGAGCCGGGTGCGCTCTTCGGCCGAGCCGGCCTTGACGATGGCCTTTGCGAGCGAGGCGGGATCGTCGTAGTCGAACAGGACGGCGGCATCGCCGGCCTGCGCCTTGAAGGCTTCCGGATAGATCACCGGCGTGCCAACCGCCCACGCCTCCAGCGGCGGCAGATTGGTCGGGCCGAAATAGGTGGCCATGACCAGCGCCTTGGCGCCGCGATAAAGGGCGCCAAGCTCCGCAGAGGGGACGAAGCCGAGCATGCGCACGGAATCGCCAAGACCATGTTGCGCGACCAGCGCTTCGAATGCGGCGCGCGCGCCGGGATCGGAGCCGCAGAGCACCAGCGTGTGCCTCTCGCCCTGATCCCTCAGCAGGCGCATCGCGAGCAGTATGGTCGCATGGTTCTTGTGCGACCAGAATTGCGCCGGATAGAACAGATAGCCGGGCTCGATGCCGTGCTTCTTCAGGATCGCGGCGTCCTCGGCCTCGCCGGTCGCACCTGACCGGGCCACGTAGAGCGACGGCGAGAATGGGATGCAGACGGCGTGGTCGCGCTCCATGGCGTAGCGCCGGCACAGCATGTCGATCAGTTCGTCGGCGTTGGTGATGACCACCGCGGCCTTGGTGGCTGCGCTGCGCCACACCATGTCGCGCCGCTCGAATTGGGCGAATTCGCGCACCTCGTCGAATTCGGGGCTGTCGCGGAAGCAGCCGTCGAAAATCGTGATCATGAACGGCAGCTTGTAGAGCACCAGATTCCAGTTCGACGTGGTGGTGAAGTAGACGATGTCGACGCCGGCCTTGCTCAGCCTCTTCTCGAACGGCGCGCAGACGCGCATGGCGTACTGCAGGAGGTCGAACGGTCCCAAATATTTGAGGAACAGGAACAGGCGGTCGAGCCACCCAAGCTTCAGATACACGCTGTTGATGCCGAGATCGGCGAGGATCGCGACGTTGTCGGGCAGCGTCGTGAACACGGTGACGTCGATATCGGCGGACTTGGCCCAGTCGCGCATCCATATGATGTCGGTGAGCGACTGCTGGAAGCCGCCGCCGACGTCGAGCGGCAGCTCGAGAAAGATGCCGACGTGATAGCGTTTCACGGCTGCGCGGCCTTTCTCGCGATGGAATAGGCGGCCCAGTCGTTCACGTTGGGTGCGGCATCGGACAGCCAGGCATGGCTGCCGGCCGGCTCGAACCCGCAAAGCTTGAGCGAAGCCTCGACCTCGAATGGGAACCAGTAGCGCATGCGGTGGGTCTCGTCGACGCGCCGGATCGTCGAGCGATCCGTGTCTTCGCAGAACAGGGTGTAGTTCACGAGCACCGTCGCCTTCGGTTCGTCATGCTCCGATTGCGCGATCCGGGTCAGGCGTAGCGGTGCCTGCTCGATGACCTTGACGCGCGTCTCGACGCCCTGGGCCAGCACCGCGCCGCCGTACCAGTAGTCGAAGAAGAATAAGCCGCCGGGCTTCAACGCCGCGTAAGCGGTGCGGAAGAGGGCCTCCAGCCGCTCGCCGTCGTTCTGATAGCTCGCGACGTGAAACAGCGACACGACCGCGTCGCAGTCGCGCTCCGGGCCGGCCTCGCAGGCGTCGCCCTGCCGGAAGGGAATCTCGAGTCCCGCTTGCGCGGCGCGCGACATCGCCCTGGCGATCATGTCGGCGCTGAGATCGACGCCGGCGACGTCCCAGCCGCGGCGCGCGAATTCGATTGCATGCAGGCCCGTGCCGCAGCCGAGATCCAGAAGTTTGCCCGAGGCGATGCCGTGCGCGAGGAGGCGCATTGCGACGAAGTCGACCTCGGCGGCGTAATCCTTGTCCCGGTACAGGAGATCATACCAGGGCGCGTAGTCCGCAAACACGCTCACGCCAAGATCTCCTTCAGCGCCTGTGCGGACCGCGCGATCTCGTCATCGGAGAGCGCAAGTCCGCTCGGCAGATAGAAGCCGCGGCGGGCGATGCGCTCTGCGTTCGGATGCTGCTCGTTCAGCATGAAGCCCATGCGGCGCAGCACCGGCTGCTCGTGCATGCACCAGAAGAACGGCCGCGTGCCGATGCCTTTTTCCGCCAGGCGCCGCATTGCCTCCTTGGCGTCGAAGGGAACGTCGTCGTCCAGCACGACGCCGTAGACCCAGTAGATGTTGTCGGCATAGTTGGTGCTTACAACAGGGCGGCGGATGCGGTCGACGTTCTCGAGGTGGCTGTCGTAGTGCCGGCCGATGCGGCGCTTGATCTCGACGGTCTGCGGCAGGCGCTCGACCTGGGCAACGCCGAGCGCAGCCTGAAGATTGGTCATGCGCGCGTTCCAGCCGAGCTCTTCGTGAATGAAGCGCTGCTGCGGCTGAAAGCAGAGGTTGCGCAGGCTGGCGAGGCGATCGGCGAGCGCGTCGTCGTCGGTGAGGATCATGCCGCCTTCGCCGGTCGTGACGTGCTTGTTGGGATAGAAGCTGAAGGTCGAGACGTCGCCAAAGCTGCCGCAGGGCGCGCCGCGATAGGTCTGGCCGTGCATTTCGGCGGCGTCTTCAATCACCTTCAGGCCACGCTTGCGGGCAAGCTCGAGGATCGGGTCGAGGTCGACCGGCAGGCCGTAGATGTGGACCAGCATGATCGCGCGCGTCCGCGGCGTGATCGCCGCCTCCACGCCGTCGATGGTCATGTTCCAGGTCGCGGGATCGCAATCGACCGCGACGGGAACGAGACCGGCCCGCACCACGGCAGAAGCGCAACTGATGATGGTGAAGGTCGGGATGATGACTTCGTCACCCGGCTCGAGGCCGAGCGCATGAACGGCGATGTCGAGCGCGACAGAGCCGTTGGTGACGGCAACGCCGTGCCGCCGTCCGGCGGCGCTTGCCATGGCTTCCTCGAAGCGCTTGATGAACGGGCCTTCTGACGAGATCCAACCCGTGCTGATGCACTCAGCGAGGTATTTTGCCTCGTTGCCATCGAGGAGCGGCGTGTTGACGGGAACGAAGGGTGGGCTCACAGCTCAGGACCTTTGATCCGTATCTCGGACGCCGGCGCTTCGGAGAAACGCGTCTTGTCGTTCTCGCCGGCATAGGGGCCTTGCTTGATCTCGAACATCTCGAGCGGCTCGATGACGTGGAAGCCATGCGCGCCGCTGCAGAGCAGGATGATGTCGCCGGCGCCGAGCATGCGGCTCTCCAGATATTCCTCGGCCTCGGTGTAGAAATCGACCTGCAGCTTGCCCTTCTGGATGAGGAGAACTTCCTGCGTGAAATGCACCTCCCGCGTTACCTTGTTATGACGATGGGGCGCGATGCTCTTGCCTTCCGGATGGCTCATGAAGGCGAGCTGTTGCGACAACTCGGGCGAGGAGAAGAAGGTGATGCCCGGCTCGCGAAACGAGGCGCGAACGATGATCGCGTAGAGCTGCTCGCCGAATCTGACATGTTCGACGTGTTCCATCCGGGGCCTCGACAAAAATGCTGTATTTATAGAGACATAGCGTCCCTAGCGCTGCGGCACTTTGGCTATTTTGACCCGCACCGTCAAGGGTGGAGGGGCTCGCGCGGCGATGCGCTAGTTTCGACCGACGAAGCGGAGAATGTCGTCGACTCGCTGCCTGAATGTATGGGTCGAAAGCGTCCGCGCCTGGCCTGCTGCGGCAATCGCGTTGCGCGCGTCGTCGTTCCGGAGATAGCGATCGATCATCGCGAGGCAGTCGTCGACCGAACGCCAGGCCGCGACGTCGCGGCCTTCGTCGAACAACGTGTGTAGATTGTCCTTGAAATCGGTCAGGAGGAAGGTCCCGACGCCGGTCGCCTCGAACAGGCGTGCGTTGCCGGCTTCGCGTCCGGCCATGTCGATATGCGAATTGAGCGTGAGGCGGGACGCGCGCAACGCCTGATACATCTCCACGCCCCAGACCTCGCCCTGATAGCAGCGGTGCAGCGGCGAGGAGGCGGGCAGGGTGTGCAGACCGCTGCCGTAGAGCTTCAGATCGTACTTCCGCGCCACTGCTTCGAGTTGCGCGACGCGCTGCTGGTGATCCGCCGACACCGCGCCGACGAAGGAGATGTCGATGCTGCGCTCCGGCGGCGGCGGAAGAACGTCGAGGATTTGAGGCTCGAAGGCGAGATGAACCACTTCGGATCTGACGCCGGCGTTGCGGAAGGACTGCACGACCTGGAGGAGCTGCGAGATCATCAGGTCGTAGGACGACCAGTCCTCACCGCGCGACGGCAGGATGCCAACCTGGCCGATCAGGATCGGGCGGCCGATGCTCTTGATCTGCCGCGCGAGGCGCGCGTCGACATGGAAGACGTCCTGGTTGAGCACGAGGTCCGGCTTGAACTCCTCGATCTGCGCCAGCAGGATCTTTTCCGCCTCCGCGTCGAGCCGCGGGCTCAAGCCCACCTTGCGCGCCAGCGGCCTGAGAATGGGCTTGAACGGTGCGATGGTGCGCTGGAGCCAGCCGGGGATCGCCTGCCGCTGCACCTGTGTATCAGGCGCCGGCGGTTGCTCGACCGCGAGCCCGTGCTCGCGCGCCCACGCCGCTCGCATCCAGGGATTGTTGACGTGAATGTCGGCGGCGGCATGTCCCGCCGCTGCGAAGTTGCGCGAGTAGAAATCGGCGACGCCGAACAGGCTGGCATTGCGCGCCGCCATCTGCGTTGCGTAAGGCGCGCCGGCAAGATCGGGCGCACGACGATACAGCCACGCCAGGAAGCGCGGATAGTCGGCGTTGAGGATGAGGACGCGCACCGTCCTAGCGCTTCTGTTCGGGGATGCCGCGCGGCATCACGTACCACAGCAGAAACAATAGTGCCGCTCCGTTCGTCAGCATGACCGTCGTGAAGGGAACGTTGAGCAGCGTCTGCGGCAGCAGCGCCCCGGATACCAGGATGATGCGCTGGGGTACGCCGGCGGACATGCCGTTCACGATCGCAATGACGAAGCCGCACAAGAGCGCCGGGACCGGGGCAAACAACGGGCCGACCGAAGCGATGCCTTCGGTGGCGAACAGCGATGCGTTGAAGTAGCCGCCGATGCCGAACGACTTGTAGATGACGACCGCGAGCGGCTCTTGATAGGGGCAGGTCATCAACGGCTTCAGGAGGCTGATCTGGCAGAAGCGGGTCAGATCGTGGCCGAAGAAGAACTCGTTGTAATAGTCCATCGCAAGCGATGGGAAGGTCATCATCCGGAGGTTCACGAGTTGGAAAAAGGGCATCGCGAACCGCTCCGGAAGCAAGCCGTACCGGAACAGGACAAACAGGAGCACACCGGCTGCGACCGGTACCAGCATGGAGAGGACGACGGTGAGCCGCAGGTCCAGGAACCGCGTCGCCGCGAGCATGAGCATGAGCCAGGCCGGGGCGAAAAAGGCCTGCTTGCTCAGTGTGACCGGATAGAACAGCAGCAGCAGGACGATGACGGCGACGGCGCGCCAGTAGCTTCCCCGAAGCGCGTAGCAGGCGAATGCGAACGGCAGGAGCGCGGATGTCACGATCCCGACGAGGTAGTTCACGATCGTCGGCGCGGTCAGGGCCTCGCGATATCTGTAGATGTCCCCGATCGAGACCAGCCGGAAATTATAGTACGCGCCGATGACGGCGACGGCGGCACCGATCAGCACGATCCAGGTCAAAAGCCGCTCGAAAGCCTGCGGCGACAGCGTCAGCAATCGCGGCAGGGTTGGTTGATAGAGTGCGGGCAGCAGGAATGCGACCGCGGACGCCGCCGCCGAGAGGCCGCTCAGGCGATGGTTATAGCCGAACTGGGAAAAGCTGTTCAGCCACAGATAGCCGGCGATCATGACGAAGAGGTAGTAGCCGACGAAGTATCCGAAGCTGAACCGGGCGCGGGCGAACAAGACCGCCAGCACGGCGAACGCCGCAACCGTGACGATTGCCGCGGGCAGCGCCTCCTGGCGGAAGAAGATGTGAAACTGGGGGTAGGCCAGCGCGACGCAAATCAGCGAGATGCAGCCGAGCGCGAGATGGCTCAGGATTAGCAGCGCCAGGCCGCGATCGCTGCCGGTCAAACGAGGCCCGTCCGCGGCCGCGCGATCCGTGATGTCTGCAGGGAGCCCCATGTGGCGGTCGAATATCCCATTCAAGCGGTGCACACAATGTCCGAAGGGCATCCGAAGGGGGTATTGCACGGGTCTAAAGCCTTGATTCGTTCGGGCTTTTGTTCATATAGGTCACCTGACCGGTGCGCTTAGAACCTCTCGTTTCGAGCCCGCCTCAGAGAAAGATCGAGGTCTCATGATCAGGTTTGGCCTGCTCGGGTGCGGGCGCATTGCCAAGCGCCATTCCGACCTCTTGGGCGGCAACCATATCGAAGGAGCGCGCCTCCTTGCCGTCTGCGATTCCGTTCGCGCGCGGGCGGATGCGATCGCCGCAAAGTTCAAGGTCGATGCGCATGACGATCTCGACGACATGCTCGCGCGCGACGATATCGACGCCGTCGCCGTGTTGACGCCGAGCGGGCTGCATCCGCAGCACGCGATCGCCTGCGCGCGGGCGGGCAAGCATGTCGTGGTGGAAAAACCGATGGCGCTACGGCTGCAGGACGCCGACGACATGATCCGCGCCTGCGACGAGGCCGGCGTAAAACTCTTCGTCGTCAAGCAGAACCGCTTCAACGTGCCGATCGTCAAGGCGCGCGAAGCGCTCGACGCCGGGCGGTTCGGCAAGCTCGTGCTCGGCACGGTGCGCGTGCGCTGGTGCCGAGACCAGGCGTATTACGACCAGGACGCCTGGCGCGGCACCTGGGCCCAGGACGGCGGCGTGCTGACCAACCAGGCGAGCCATCACATCGATATGCTGGAATGGTTCTTCGGTGACGTGGTCAGCGTTCATGCGCGCAGCACCACCGCGCTGGTGAAGATCGAGACCGAGGACACCGCGGTCGCGACGCTGAAGTTCCGCAGCGGCGCGCTCGGGATCATCGAGGCCACGACGGCCGTGCGTCCGGTCGATCTCGAAGGTTCGCTCTCGATCCTCGGCGAGAAGGGAACGGTGGAGGTCGGCGGCTTCGCCATGAACCAGATCCGCCACTGGCGCTTCGTTAACGAACTGCCGTCGGACAAGGAGGTGATCGAAAAATTCTCGGTCAACCCGCCGAACGTCTACGGTTTTGGCCACCAGGCCTACTATCAGCACGTCGTCGAGTGTCTTGCCGATCGCGGCGCGGCGCTGGTCGACGGGCTGCAGGGCCGCAAGAGCCTGGAGCTGATCTCCGCGCTCTACGAATCCATCGAGACCGGGCAGGAGGTGCCGCTTCACTTCGTGCCCCGTCGTAGCCGCCTGGGCATTGCCTCGTGAGCGGCCCCGAGCGCCACCAGAGCGGGATCCGCGACGTCACCTTCGGTGCCGGCGTCAAGGTGGTCGAGCCCTGCAACCTCTACGGCTGCACGATTGGCGATAACTGCTTCATCGGGCCGTTCACCGAGGTCCAGAAGGACGTCGTTATCGGTGCCCGCACGCGCGTGCAATCGCACAGTTTCGTCTGCGAGCTCGTGACTATCGGTGAGGACTGCTTCATCGGCCACGGCGTGATGTTCATCAACGACACCTTTGCGAGCGGGGGTCCAGCTCGGGGGCGCAAGGAATTGTGGCGCGAAACCAGGATCGGCAACCGGGTGTCGATCGGCTCGAACGCGACGATCATGCCGGTGACGATCGTCGATGACGTCGTGATCGGCGCAGGCTCGGTGGTAACGAAGGATATCGCCGTGGCCGGCACCTATGCCGGCAATCCGGCGCGGCTATTGACCTTGCGGAAATGACTGATGACAGTTCCCTTCGCTGATCTCCAGCTCCAGTACCAAAGCATCAAGGGTGAGATCGACGCGGCGATTGCCGCCGTCATCCGCGACAACGCTTTCATCCGCGGCCCCTATGTCGATGCCTTCGAACGCGACTTCGCCAAGGCTGCATCCGTCAGGCATTGCGTGTCCTGCGCCAACGGCACCGATGCGCTCTATCTCGCGATGGTCGCACTGAAAGTGAAGCCGGGCGACGAGGTCATCACGACCGCGCATTCCTGGATCTCGACCTCGGCAATGATCACCCATGCCGGCGCGACAGTGAAATTCTGCGATACCGACGACGTGACCTTCACCATCGATCCTGCGGCGATCGAGGCTGCGATCACGCCGCGCACCGTCGGGATTATCCCGGTGCACCTCTACGGTCAGCCCGCCGACATGGACGCGATCATGGCGATCGCGAACAAGCATGGTTTGTGGGTGATCGAGGATTGCGCGCAGGCGCATCTGGCGCGCTACAGGGGGAAGATGGTCGGAACGTTTGGCGCGGCTGCGACCTATTCGTTCTATCCCGGCAAGAATCTCGGTGCGATGGGCGATGCAGGCGCCGTCGTCACCAATGACGCTGTGCTTGCCGAGCACATGACGAGGCTCGCGCGCCATGGCGGCCTCGTGAAGCATCAGCATGAGATCGAGGGCGTCAACAGCCGGCTCGATGGCATGCAGGCCGCGATCCTCTCGGCAAAACTTCCGCATCTGGCCGCCTGGACCGAGGCGCGGCAGCGCGCGGCCGCGATCTATGACGCCGGCCTCAATCAGATCGAGGGCGTGAGCGTGCCGCAGGTCGCGCCCGGCCGCGATCACGTCTATCACCTCTACACCATCCGGCATCCGCGCCGCGACGCGCTGGCAGCCCACCTCAATGCCAACGGCGTGCAGACCGCGATCAACTATCCGACCGCGCTGCCGCTGCTTCGGGCCTATGCGCGATTCGGTCACACGGCGGCGCAATTCCCCCACGCCTACCGCGACCAGACCAGCATCCTGTCGCTGCCGATCTTCGCCGAGATCACGCCCGCGCAGCAGGACAGCGTGATCCGACTCGTGCGCGAATTTGCATAGCGCGAGTGGGCGCCTCCGCGGGCGCGAGATTTATTGATCTTTATCAAAGGCTTGTGGCGCGCGCACGGTTGTATTTCGTGGCCAGGGTTCCCGATCCGATCAGGGGATCGCGGCTCATTCGAACTGGCCTCTGACGGCCGGAGTGGTTAGAAGCGGCCATGTTAGGTCGGGTGGCCCGGCCAGAGGGGAACAGGAACTTTGCGAAAGGTACTTTTGACGGGGGCGGGCGGGTTCATCGGGTCGCACCTTGCGGAAGAGCTGGTCCGGCGCAATGTCGCGGTGCGTGCGTTCGTGCACTACAACAGCATGGGCTCGCACGGCTGGCTGGATTCCTCGCCATCAGATATCCGCAAGGAGTTCGACGTCTTCGCCGGCAATGTGTGCGACCCCAACGGCGTGCGCACCGCGATGAAGGGCTGCGATGCCGTGCTGCATCTCGCCGCGCTGATCGCAATTCCCTACTCCTATCACTCGCCCGACACTTATGTGGAAGCCAACATCCGCGGCACGCTCAACGTGCTGCAGGCGGCCCGCGATCTCGGCGTTGAGAAGGTGATCCACACCTCGACCAGCGAGGTCTACGGCACGGCGCAATTCGTTCCGATCACGGAGGAGCATCCGCTCCAGGGCCAGTCGCCTTACTCCGCGACCAAGATCGGCGCCGACCAGCTCGCGCTGTCGTTCGAGCGCTCGTTCGGCACGCCGGTGACGGTGGTGCGTCCCTTCAACACCTACGGTCCCCGACAATCGGCGCGCGCGGTGATCCCGACCATCATCACCCAGATCGCGGCCGGCGCGCGCAAGATCAAGCTCGGCAGCATCCATCCGACGCGCGACTTCAACTATGTCGCCGACACCGTCGGTGGCTTCCTGGCGGCACTCGACTCCAAGGCCTGTAACGGCGAGGTCATCAATATCGGCAGCGCCTTCGAGATCTCGATCGGCGACACCGCGCGGCTGATCGCAGAGCTGATGGAAGCCGAGATCGAGATCGAGCACGACGACGTGCGCGTGCGCCCCGAGCGCAGCGAGGTCGAGCGGCTCTGGGCCTCCAATGCCAAGGCGCAAAAGCTGCTCGGCTGGTCGCCACGTTTCGGCGGCGTCGACGGCCTACGCAAGGGGCTCGAACAGACCATCGCCTGGTTCACCAAGCAGGAGAACCTGGCCCGCTATCGCGTCAATGCCTACACGCTGTGAGCAAGATGAGCATGTCCTCCGCGCAAGCGAGCCAGAACCGTCCCGCCATGCTTGATCTCAAGCCGGTGCTCGATGCCGTCGATGCCGCGCTCGGCTCGGCGCAGCGCCCGGTCGAGCTGCATGAGCCGCGTTTCGGGCAGCGCGAGCGCGATCTGGTGCTCGACTGCATCGACACCAATTGGGTGTCGTCGGCCGGCAAATACGTCACCCGTTTCGAGGAGATGGTGGCGGAAGCGACCGGCTCGCGCCACGCGGTCGCGATCGTCAATGGCACCGCCGCGCTGCATGCGGCCCTGGTGCTGGAGGGCGTCGAGGCCAACGACGAGGTGCTGTTGCCCTCGATCACCTTCGTCGCCACCGCCAACGCCGTGAGCCATGCCGGCGCCGTGCCGCATTTCGTCGATTCGACCTGGGACACGCTCGGGCTCGATCCGCGCGCGCTCGAGGCGCATCTCGACGAGGTCGCTGTGCGGCAGAACGGCGCCTGGGTGAACAAACATACCGGAAGGCGGCTTCGCGCGGTGGTTCCCGTGCATATCTTCGGACATCCCGTCGACATGGCCGCGCTCGGCGCGGTTGCCGCCCGCTATGACCTCGTGATCGTGGAGGATGCGACCGAATCGCTCGGCTCGACCCTGAACGGGAAGGGCTGCGGCACGTTCGGCCATTCCGCCGTGCTGAGTTTTAACGGCAACAAGATCGTCACCACAGGCGGCGGTGGCATGATCGTGACCGACGACGAGGCGCATGCCCGCCACGCGCGCCACTTCACCTCGACGGCGAAGAAGGCGCATGCCTGGGCGTTCGAGCACGACGAGGTCGCCTACAACTACCGCCTGCCCAACATCAACGCGGCGCTCGGCTGCGCCCAGATGGAGCGCCTGGCCGGAATGGTCGCGGCCAAGCGTGTGCTCGCAGAACGCTATCTCGACGCCTTCAGCGATTTTCCCTGGGCGCGCATCTATCGCGAGCCGAAGGGTTCTGAGAGCAATTATTGGCTCAATACGCTGGTGCTCGACCGCGAATACGCCTCCGAGCGCGACCGTCTGCTCGAAGCCCTGCACGGCCACGGCATTCGCGCCCGACCGCTGTGGACGCCGATGCACCTCTTGCCGATGTACCGCGACTGTCCGCGCGCTTCGCTGCCCGTCGCCGAGGATATGAACACCCGCTGCATCAACCTGCCCAGCAGTCCCTTCCTCGCCGGAACGGCCTCAGAAGGCGCGAACCAGAGCTGATGCCCCGCATCGTCTTCTTCACCATTCACAGCACGACGGCGTGGTGGAAGTACCTGGCCTCGCGCATGGAGTTTGCCGACGCGGTCGTTCTCAGCGACCTGCGCGACGACGGCGATTATTCGCTGGTCGACGATTTCTACCGCTTTGCCGACAGGGGCGATGCCGCGGCCGCAGCGCTCGACCGGTTCGGCGAGGACGGATGCGCCGACATCATCCTGCGCTGCCGCGTGCTCAGGAGCATCGATCGCGATCTTGCGCTCAGGATGATCGGCGGCATGACGCAGGCAATCGAGCAGGCTTTTGACAAGCTTGGCCCCGATCTCGTCATGACTTTCACCATCGACCGATACGTCATGGACGTGATGGAGCGGATCGCACGGCGGCGCGGCATCGACTTCCTGGAGATGACGACCTCGATCATCCCGGATCAGGTGATGCTCATGCGCCGCGGGCGGCCGGTCTGGCTGCGCGAGCCCTCCAAGGACGACATCGATGTGGCGGTCGGCCAGCTCTGCAGGGAAGATTTCGCGCCCGCCTATGTCCGCGACGCCAAACGCTTCTCACTGGCAAAGTTCTGGCGGATTTTTGGCTACTACGCGCTGCGCGGCGCCTTCTTCAACGTCTGGCGCTTCCTCAAGCGTGACCGCTACAACTGCCACTATCTCGACGCGCTCAAGCGGCTGAAGCACAAGGTGCGGATGCGCGACGTGGCCGTGCTCGGGCTGCTCGATCATGGCTGGGACAAGCGGCTCGCCGAAGTACCGCGCGAGCGACGGGTGTTCCTCGGGCTTCAACTCTTCCCCGAAGCCTCGATGGACTACTGGCTCGAGCAGCAAGGCATGCTCGCGCATGACGACGTGGTGGTGCGCTATTGCGAGGTGCTCGGACGCGCCGGCTATCGCATCTTCGTCAAGGATCATCCGTTGCAGTTCGGTTTTCGCCAGCGCGAGCTGTTCGAGCGCCTGGCGAAGCTGCCGTCCGTGGTGCTGGTGCCCTATGACGTGCCGGCGAATCTGCTGATCGGCAAGTGCGCGCTGTCGGTGACGTTCACCGGCACCATCGGCTTCCAGGCGGCGCTGGCCGGGCTGTGCTCGGTCGCGACCGAGCCGTACTACGCAACCGCGCAGCACTTTTTGCACGTCCGCGACACCAGCGAGGTCGACGGCATCGCCGAGCGGCTGACGCGATGGCAATCCCCCGACGACCTCGACACGACCCGCCGCGCGATCATGCGGCACCTGGCGTCGATCAGCGTCGAGGGCGACTATTTCGGATGGCGCAAGTTCGATCCCGAGAACGAGGCCCAACGCGCCTCGGTCGAGCCGCTGGCGCGTTCGCTGAACGCGCACCTGCCGAAATTCCTGAAGTCCTGCAGAACCGCCGCGTGACTAGTCTCGCAAAGTCTGCCACGTAGTATCGATGTCGCGCGGTGATGGAACAGCATGCTGCGATCTCGTCTGATTGATCTGCTGAGGCGCCCCGCAGTCGCCGCTATGGTCGCGACCCTCATTCTGCGGGTGCTGACGCTGGCAAGCCGCTTCCTGCTGTCGCTGCTCCTGGCACGGATGCTGTCACCGGCCGAGATGGGGGAGTATGGCCTGTTGACGGCAGCGCTGGCCTTCGCGCTGCTCGCCGTCGGGCTCGAGTTCTATACCTATACATATCGTGAGATGGTGCCGGCGAGCCCGGAGCGGCGAACCCGGATCATCGTCGATCAGGCCACACTCGGCGGGATGGCGCTGTTTGCTGTGGGCATGGCGATCGTCGGGGCGGTCGTGACCGGCGACTTCCCGGCTCGGCTGGCGCCCTGGTTCCTGATTATTCTTGTGACTGAGCATGCCTCGCTGGAGGCGACGCGAATCCTGATCATCACCTCGCGGCCGGTACGGGCCTATGTTGGGGTATTCCTGCGGGGCGGTATCTGGGTCTATGTGATCGCGGCGGTGATGTTCGCAGCGCCCTCCACGCGTACGCTCGAAACGGTGCTGGTCTGGTGGGCACTCGGGGGCATGGCGGCGATCGGCTTCTCAGCCCTTGCGCTGTCCGACCTGCCGTGGCGCGGCCTGCGCGGATATCGCCCCGACTGGAAGGGAATTCGCTGTGGCTTGCGCACGGCTCGCCCCTTCATGCTGACAGCAGGTAGCGCGCTGGTCATTTCCTATGTCGACCGCTTCGTAATCGATCAATTCGTCGGACGCGAGGCGCTCGGCATCTATACGTTCTATTCGACGATCCTGATCGGGTTGTGGTCTCTGGGCGGATCGCTGTCGCACCAGTTCCTTCCAAAGGTGATTGACGGATACGCCAAGAGCGGTCGGGCCTATCGTGCGGCGCTGCGCCCGTTCTTCTGGACGATGCTAGCGCTGGCATCGGGGACGACGGTGCTTTGTGGCTTTGCTATCGAACCGATTCTGACAATGCTCGGATTGTCAGCCTACGCCTCGGGCATTTCGGTCTTCTATGCGATGTTGCCGGGCATCTTCCTGCGCATGATGTCAGACGTGCCTTCTTACGCGATCTACGCCGCGCGATCCGACAAGGCCCTTTTGCTTTGTAATCTGGGATCAGCGCTGGTCTCGACCGTGCTCAATCTCGTGCTGGTTCCGCGGCTCGGCATCCTCGGTGCGGCGTTAGCAAGCGGCGTTGCGAGTGCCGCATTGTTGGGTTTGCTGGCCATCTTTGCTCTGCGTAAATTGCGCGAGAGCAGGGAACACGGCGCACCTGAGTCGGTCGGCCTTCCCACCGATCCCGATATGCTCTACCCCTGAGATAAGCCAACCACGCATTGCCGGTCGTGAGCGGTATTGCTACACAGCCACCGGTCCCGTTCTGGTCCTTTCTTAGCGGAGCAGTATGCAACGATTAGTTCAGCTAGCCAGCGGTCTTTCGTCGCCCGCGATTCTCATTGTCCTTGTCTGGGGCGTAGCGCTCGCGCTGGTCGCCGCTGGGCCGATTGATTATCCCGGACAACCATCGACTGCCGTGCTTGCGATCGTCGGCGCCGGACTTGCGTCATTCCTGCTGGCGTATCGCGGGGGCGGGTTCCTGTTCGACATCGGAGCCGCGCGACGCAAGGAAGAGCCGGCGCCCTCGGCAGCAATGCTCAATCGCGTCGTCACCGGAACCTCGCTGGTCGGAATCGCGGGAATCGGTTTGATGGCGTTTGATCGAATCGTGTTGAGCGGGGTGAACAACAGCAGCTATTCCGAGCTGCTGCGGTGCGCCCCGGGACTGATCAGTTTCATCGAACTCAAGCGGACGCCGATCCTGTATCTCGGCTACGTTACGTTCTCGTTCGGCTTCGTCTCGGTGATCCTGTTCCTGCTGAAGGGGGAGGTCATCAGGGGCTGGGCGGCGGCGCTAGCGCAATTGTCGGCCGTCTCTCCGGTGGGTTACGCGCTGCTCTACGCCGGGCGCTTCCCGATCTTGCTGGCCATGCTTCTCATCATGTCGACGATACTGATTCGTATCAGTCAGGGCCGGCGACCATTGCCGGCTGGGCACTATCTGCTCCTCAAGGTGATTATCGCGCTGGGGCTGTTCCTTCTCTATTCGAGTTGGGTCTGGTCAAGCCGGCAGAACTTTTGCATCCAGGTTACGCCCCTGATCAAAGAACTTGAGGAGAAGCAACGCCAGGCGAACGCGTTGCCGCCCAGCGCTCCTCAGGCACCGGCCGAGGGAATCTCCGGAGCCGAGCTCAGCAAACAGATGGCCGACGCGGCAGCTGTTGCGCCCGCGCCGACATCGCAGGCAAACACCGCCGACAGCATGCTCGCGATCATGCTGGAAGCCTGGAACGTGAAGCCGCGCGGCTACGTCTCCTCCGCGCTCGACGCCGGCTACCTGTCGCCGCGCGCCGCGCTGATTGGGCTCAGCAGCTTTTTCTATCTGACGCACGGCGTGCGCTCGATCGATATCGGCTGGCAGGCACGCGACCAGTTTTCCCCGCAATGGGGTGTCTATGAGGTCGGAGTGCTGTCGCCGATCCTGCGGGTGTTCTTCCCGCAGGTCCAGCATGTCACCATCATGGAGGCGCAGCTGAAATCGGCGGGAATTTATGGCTTCTTTCCGACTGCCTGGCTCGCTGCCTTCATCGACTTCGGAATCATCGGTGCGGTCGTCTACATCTTGCTCTGGGGAGCCCTTGCAGGCTGGAGCGCCACCGGTGCAAGACGGTCGCATCTGCTCACACCCCAGCTCCTGCTGATCTTTGTGATCACCAGCATCCTGCTCAGTCCGGTTCAGGGCCCGCTGGGCGTTGCCAATGCAGCCTTGGTGCTCGGCTCGCTATTTGTCGTCGGGCTGATCGTCGACGGCTGGCCCAGATTTGCCAAGCGCGTCAATCCGGTCGCCATCAGTAGCGGCTAGGTCTTCTGCTGCGACAGGTTGTTGAACCATTCGACGGTCTGTTCGATGCCTTCGCCGAAATTGCTCGGCAGTGGGCCGCAGACCGCCTCGGTTGCGCTCAGATCGAACTGATATTGCGTCATGATGTTCTTCAGCCGACGCGACGTCAGAGGAAACTGCTTTAGTCCAAGCGCAATTGCCGCATCGCCCGAGCTAGCCAGAGCCCGCGCGACAAACACCGGCATTCTGGGAATGCGACGCGCGTGCAGGGCTCGCTGGAACGCATCCCCCCAGACGATCAGGTCGAGGGCTTCATAATCGGCCAGATAGAACGTCTTGCGATGCATCTGTTCCGGCGCAGCCCGCAGCAATTGTCGATACTGGTAGCTGATGTTGCCGATATAGCTGAACGATTTGAGCAGTGGCGCGCTCCCGACGTGGAAATAGAGCCCACGTTGGATCATGCGCAGAAAACGCTGGTAATGCGCGCTCATTCCCGGTCCCCACACCGTGGTCGGGCGGACCAGACACCACTGGCTTCCGCCTCCATTCTGCTCACGAACGATCTGCTCGGTCAAAACCTTGCTGCGTCCATAGGAGGAATCGGGATTGTAGTCGGTATCGCTGCTGGGACGATAATCGACGCGACAGACCAGTTGAGATGAAGTCCAGATTGTCCGCTTGATCGACGGGGTGAGGCGAACGGCATCGATGACGTTGCGAACGCCTTCCACGTTGGCGGGGTAGTCCGAAACGTCGGCGGTCTCGTCGATGTCGATTCGGGCCGCGAGATGCACGAGTGCATCAGGAGCGGCGGCCTGGACAGCTTCCCGCAATTGTTTGGCATCGAGGATATCACAGACAACGTCCGTTGCCGGCCCCGGACGCTTGTCGAGACCCATGACCTCCCAATTCTCGGCCTTCAATCGCTGTGCGAGCGCCGTCCCGATAAAGCCGGAGCTCCCGGTTACAAAGATCTTCATGCGAATTTGGCTGATTTGGAGGAAAAAGCGGTCGCTTGACCGGTCTGCCGTGCTGATTTACCAAACCGACCCATTGATTGCAAACTGCAGCAAGTCCTCACAGCAGCCGGATCTTGCGGTCAATAGTCTCCGTCTATGTCAGGCTCAACGGGCGTTCGCTCCATGAAGGCTTCCATTTCTAGCGTGTTCCAGGCGATCAATCTCCTGCTGGAGCCGATCGGCCTGCGCCTGATGCGAACCGACGCCCCGGTGCGCAACTTCGGCCTGTTCTTCAAGCATCTCAAGTCGCTCAACTTTGACGTGAAGACGGTGATCGATGTCGGCATCGCACTCGGCACGTCGCCGATCTACGAGGCGTTTCCGCAAGCCCGCTATTTCCTGGTCGAGCCGGTCGCGGAATGCCGTCCGATTCTGGAGCAACTCAAGCAGAGCCTCAACGCCGAATACTTCCTGGTCGCAGCCGGTGCAGAGAACGGCGAAGTCACCATCAATGTGCACGACGATATCTCCGGGTCGAGCATCTTCACCCAGGTTGAAGGCAAGGCGCTGGACGGCGAGGCGCGGCTCGCTCCGATGCGACGGCTGGATTCACTGTTGCCGGAGAAGCTGGAACATCCGGTCTTCCTGAAGATCGATACTCAGGGCGCAGAACTCGAAGTGCTCAAGGGGCTCGGCTCCCGCATCGACGAAATCGATCTTCTGATCCTGGAGACGACGATGATGCCGATGCGCCACGGCATTCCCGTGTTTGCCGACATCGTGCGGTTCTGCGACGAGGCCGGCTTTGCCGTCTATGACGTGCTGGAGGGGCATATGCGTTCGCTCGACGGCGCGCTGGCCCAGATTGATCTTGCCTTCGTGCGCAAGGACAGTCCGCTGCGCAGCCAGTCGGCCTACTTCAGCGCCGATCAACTCGCGAGCTATCTAAAGCGGCCGAGCAAGCTGCGCAGCGTCAACGGCTGACCGGCAGGTACTGCTCGGGAGGCGCTCGCCCTTGCCAATCTCGAAGATGAGGGCGGAGCTCGCGGTCAGAAGAACCCTTAGGCAGACAACGCCGCGCGGATCATGATTTGGAGTGGCCGAAGCACGCCTGGCGGGCTTCCTTCGCGAGAATGGGGGATCCGTTCTGATTGACGTGGTCTGTGTTCTGGAACATTGAGGGATCGTCAAAGCGATCCCAGAAGTTGACGTATGGGATATTGTTTTCCCGAGCGACTTCCTTGTAGAACTCGCGTACCTCGTTGAATGTGGAAATAGCGTCTGCCCGAACGCGGTAATACCTGTCGACTGGATAGTTCATCAGGCAGACCCGGGCGCCGCGAGAAACCAGATATTTGATCAGGTTCCGGTAGATGCCGGCCTCGCCGCGCGTTCTGAAATCGGCCACCGGCGTGTGAGCGGAAACCTCGTAGTCCATAAAGGCATTGAACTTGGCGAGTGTTTCGCTGTCGGGCTCAGCTGGTTGCTCTGAGGAAGTTGCACCATGGCCTGCAGGAGGATGCGGTAGCGCCCTCGCGCCGTTGGTCTTCGTTTCCGAGAGCGCGCCGGTTTGTGCCTCGGCGGTGAGCGGATCGCTCTGCGTCTCGGGTAAGGATGTGGTCTCCAGTTTATTTGCCGTATCCCAAAGCTGATCGTAGGCGTTGGTTTCCTTTTTTACGAGCTGGCCTTTCGCCAGAAACGCGCTCCAATAGCTCGGCAGGAATCCACGGTGCTGCGGGTCGAATATCCGCAGGCGAGATTCCGAATAACTCTCGGGAACGTAGTTGCTCGGAGCCTGGAGCCGATACTCGGCGAACAGATGAGGATCGGCTTGAATGATCACCTCGCCCGGCTTGATCTTTCCGAAATAATAACGGACGCGTTGATCCATCTTTCGGATCGTTGTTGCGCCGACCCCGAGATTGACGAAATCGTCCGTATTGTAGTCGGGGACGGCCGCAACGTGAGAGTCGCCGAAAGCTGCATTTTGCTGTGTGGAGTTTCGCAGCCTCGCCGAGATCCACTCGAAATTGTCGTGCGGCAGCACTTCGGTGCGGATCAGCCATTCGGATCCGGCCGCGTACCCGATGCTGACGGGGACGAGGATCGCAAAGAAGATCCAGAGCCAGCGCTTAGAACTGGAAGTAGATGAATTCACTTGGAACCCCAGCGTAGATGGCGGCTAGCACAACAATGCCGACCCCGGCAGCAACGACTGCTGAAATTGCTGTCGGACGGAATGCGAGCATCCGACTGCGAAGGTGACCATCTTCGGCAAGTCCGGAACTCCGATCGAATTCAGAGAGGAGCTGCTGGGAGTTGGGCAGCAAGAAAACGAATGCTGTAACGAGGATCATCCAGAGAACAGCGCGGAAGCTTCCGAATGTGACGAGATCGCCGGTGTGCATGTGAAGTGTGGACATGACCCAATCGTTCAGCGATCCCAGCACGGCCTGATATCTCTCCGGCAGCAATATGCCGTTATATCCCAGCATGCCGCGAAGCATTGTCTTGGCGCCCTGCCACGACTCCGACCGGAAGAACACCCAGGACAGCATGACCGCGGGGAAGACCAGCAGCGAGAAAAGCCGCGAGGCGATCAACACGGATAGGCTCTGCTCGCCGATCTTACGTTTCAGGAAATGAAATGCGTGATTGATGATCAGATATGTTCCATGCAGTCCGCCCCAGATCACGAACATCCAGCTCGCGCCGTGCCAGAGGCCGCCAAGCAGCATCACGATCATGAGATTGGAATATCGCCGTAGCACACCGTGACGATTGCCGCCGAGGGGAACGTAGAGATAGTCGCGAAGGAAGCGGGACAGCGTTATGTGCCAGCGTCGCCAGAAATCGATGATGCTGGTGGCTTTATACGGTGAGTCGAAATTTACCGGCAGACGCACGCCGAACAAGCGTGAGAGCCCGATCGCAATATCGCTGTAGCCCGAAAAGTCGAAGTAGATCTGAAAGGTGAACGCGAGGAGTGCGCCCCACGCGTCGAAGAAGCTGATCGGTTGCAGTTGGCCCGCGAGATGGAAGGCCGGCGTTGAATAGGACGCCATGGTGTCGGCAATGATCACCTTCTTGAACAGGCCGCACAGAATGAGAGCAATGCCTCCAACGACGTCGTTGGCCGAAATGGCCGCCAGTCGCGCATTGGTGAACTGGGACATGACCTCCTTGTGATGGATGATCGGGCCCGCGATCAGATGCGGAAAGTAGGCTACGAAGAGCGCGTATTTGGGAAATCCCAGATCATCAGAGCTGTTACGAAAAACGTCGACCAGAAAGGCGATCTGGATGAACGTAATGAAGGAAATCCCAAGGGGGAGCGTAATGGCGACCGGCTGGAAGTCGGCTCCAAGAACCGAACTCCAGGTTTGAAGGATGAAGTTCAGGTATTTGAAGTACGCAAGCGACCCAAGGTTTACGACAATACCGAAGGCGAGGAGGGGTTTCGATTTGCTGCGCGCGAGTTGGATCGCGACGAAATAATTGAAGAGGATCGAAGAAATCAGGAGGAAGATGTATCTCGGCTCCCAGGCGCCGTAGAAGACCGCCGAGCAGATGAAGAGCCAGATGAATACCCACTGGACATTGCCATATCGGCGGCAGATCAGAAATCCAGAGAGAACGATCGGCAAGAAGATCAGCAGAAAGGACAGTGAGTTAAACAGCACTTGTCTGATGCCTGATTTATTGGCGCGCCGTGGGCGCGGTTGATCGTGCTGCAATCGAAGATGTCGGCCAGGCGCGCGGAACGCGCGCGTCAGATTTCCGCGAGCAGGATGAACAGGCAGCGGCGCTCGCCCTTGTTGACCATGCCGCCGCGATGCATGCCGTTGCCGTCGAACAGCACGCAATTGCCGTAGTTCGAGGTCGCGGCGAAGTGGCCCTCGCGCAGGTGCGCTACCTCGGGCGAATTGTCGGGCAGGTCACCGCCAAAGTCGGCCTTCTTGCGCAGGAACGCCGGCAGCGCCATGAACTTCTTGCGCGCATCGGGCCGGCGGCCGGAGAAGCCCGAGAAATCGTTGGTGCGGCGGATCATGCCTTCGAACCAGCCGATCTTCGCATTCTGGCTGCCGCGGATGTAGCAGAACGGGCCGCCGTCCGGACCGATGTCATGGACGTAGATCGCGCATTTCAACATGCCGTAGGTGGCATCGATGTGCAGATAGCTGCCCCAGGGGTCGGCAAGCTGCGTATCCGGGAATACGCGCTTCCAGAAGGCGAGATCCTGGTCGTTGATCTGGGCGTTGACGTGCTTCACGCCGGCCGGGCGGCCGAGATAGGCGCTCGCCGCTTCCATGATGCCGTAGCGCTTGAAAATGGACTCGACGGTTGCGAACGCCTGCGGATCGGCCGAGCGCGTGCACCAGTAGACGTTATCGTCGAACTTGCGCTTCTCCGGCGGAATATTGGCGCGGCGCTCGTCGAGCTTGGCGAAGCCCGGATTGGTCACGCCGCGGATCTGTTCGATCTCGTCGGGCGTGAGGTTCAGGCAGACGATGCCGTCGGATTTGATCTTGTTGAGCAGCGCCGGGTTTGCCGGCTTCGCAGGACGACGGGCGCCGGTCAGCCAGCCGATCGCACGGCTTGCACGGATGCGCGCGAACATCGAGATGTAGCGCAGCGCCGTCTTAGCATTGAGGCCGCTGAAGCCGGCCTCCTTGGTCAGGAGCGGCATGTTGTCGTAGTCGACGATGCGGCGAATGGTGACGAAGGCGAAGGTGCGCGCGAACACGTTCAGCGCATAGAGCCGCTCGCGGAAGGTCGGCTTCGGCAGCATGCCGCCATAGGCCGGATGCGCGTCATAGTCGATCGCGGGAAGCGTGTTGCCGCGATAGGGCGGAATCGGAAGTTCACCGATCTCGACGGCGCGTGCCACCGGCGTCACGTCGGAAAGGGAATCGATCGTCGTCATGTCGCGTTCTCCCGGAACGAGCGCGGTTCGTCTCAAGCTCGCCCCGATCTATACAGCCTGGGGCGCGGCACAGGCAACAATCGCCGGCAGTTATCCGGTTGCTCCAGGCGGTTCCGGCGGCGGAGCTAAATCATGGAAATGTTTCGGGAAAGCGCGCTTGAGGTCGATCTTTCGAAGGGTTCCAGCAATGGCCTCGGATGCGCCGCCGAGGCCATAGGGCGGCGCAAGTGCCGGATCGGGCTGGAACCGGCCCTCGAAGATGCGCGTGAGGCTTGCGAGGATGAGGGGCGAATCGGCCGGGCAATCGATGATCGATGCGGCGCGCAGCCGACCCTTCTGACGGTCGCCGATATTGATCGTGGGCACACCGACGGCCGGCGCCTCCAAAATGCCGCTGGAGGAATTGCCGACCACGGCGTCCGCGAGCCGCAGCGCGGCCCAATAGCGTTCACTGCCGAGCGAGGTGAAGAGGTGGGCACGATCGCCTCGCGTTGCGACGAACGCCCTGATCGCGTCGTCGATGGCGCGATAGCCCGGATCGGCGTTGACGCCGGTGAAGATGAAGCTGCGGTCCTTGACCTCGGCGAGCGCGCCGAGAAGGGCCGTGACATTGGCGGCGTCGGCCTCGGGCTGCGCCGTGGTGGGATGCAGTGTCACCAGCAGAAAGCGCTCGGGGCCGGCGATGCCGAGCTTTGCGAACAGCTCGGCGCGGGTCAGGAGCGGCGCGGTATCCACCAGATCGAGGCCGGGCGCGCCGACGTTGAAGACCAGATCGGGCCGCTCCCCCATCTGGATCACGCGCTGGCGATAGGGCTCGGCCGCGACGAAATGCAGGCAGGCCATCTTGGTGATGGCGTGGCGGATAGCGTCGTCGAAGGCGCCCGCGGTGATCTCGCCGCCATGGATGTGCGCGATCGGGATGTTCAGCAGCGTCGCTGCGACTGCGGCGGCCAGCACCTCGTAGCGGTCGCCGAGCACGACGAGAATGTCGGGCGCGAGTTTTGGCAGCGCTTCGGCAAAGCCTGTGACGCCGGTGCCGGTGCCGCGCGCGATCGTTTCGGCGCGGTCGTCGTCGAGCGCGAGATCGATTTTTGCGGCGATCGGAAAACCGTCGGCCTCGATTGCCCGCCAGGTCTCGCCGAAGCGCGGCACCAGGTGCATGCCACAGGCAATCACGCTCAGCGCGACGTCGTCGGCCGCTTTCAGCTGCGCCAGGACGCCCCGCAGCAGTCCGTAATCGGCCCGCGAGCCCGTGACGACGACGATTCGCCGGCGTGCACTCATGCCGGTCGCCGCCAGGGCGAGGCATCGAGCATCCCGTGCTCGATGACGTAGGACGCGTAGGCGAGGTCGGCCGCGCTCTCGATCTCGATCGAATGCATGCGGTCCATCATGATGCCGTAGCTCGCGGACGGATCGGCGTAGATCTTGCGGTGCTTGCGCATCGCGTCCCAGCCGACGAGATAGAGCGCGCCGTTCATGGTGACCTCGATGGCCTGGTCCTGCCGCCGCTGCGCCGTGGTCGTCAGCATCTTCTCGACGATGCCGCCGATCGAGCCGTCCTTGCCGAGCGTGCCGACGAAGATCGAGGAGACCTCGGTTTCGCGCATGCCGACCACCAGGCTCGCCTTGCGCGCGGCGAACAGCTCGACTGCTTCGTCAAAGTGCTCGGGTGTTGCGAAGGGAGATGAGGGTTCCAGAAGCATGATGGCGTCGTAGCGCCGCTTCTCATGCGTCTCGATCCAGTCCATGGCGTGCAGCACCACGTCGTTGGAGGAGGCGGTGTCGGTTGCAAGTTCGGCCGGTCGCTCGAACAGCATTTCGGCGCCATAGCGCGTCGCCTCGGCCCGGATCTCAGGGCTGTCGCTGGAGACGATCAGGCGCGAGCAATAGCGGGACTGCCTTGCCGCAATCGCCTTGTAGCCGGTCAGGCTGAGGCCGCCGATCTCGCGCAAATTCTTGCCGGGCAGGCCCTTCGATCCGCCGCGGCCGACCAGCAGGAACAATATCTCGGGCGAGTTCGTCATTGGCAACAGACAATCCTGCTGTGAGGTTACTGCGAATCGGCGTGATTCGTCGCTTGGCGGGGCGCTTACGGGGCCTTTTGGGGAACGCCGCAAGCCGCCCGCTTGCGTTGCTTTTACCAGCGTGCTCGACTAAGACAACCGCTTGATTGGCGGGCGATTTCGTTTCGCCCAGCGACGAAACCCCATGCATCGCAAAACCCTGATCATTGCTGAGGCTGGCGTCAACCACAACGGCGACCGCGCACGTGCGCTGGCGCTGGTGGAGGCGGCCGCAAAGGCAGGGGCCGACGTCGTCAAGTTTCAGTCGTTCCGCGCCGACAAGCTCGCAACCGCGGAAGCCGCGAAGGCGAGCTACCAGCAGGCGACCACCGGCAAGGCGCAGTCGCAGCTCGACATGCTGCGCGCGCTCGAGCTCAGCGCCGATGACGAGGAGCAGATCGCGGCAGCCTGCGCGGCCTCAGGCATCACCTACATGTCGACCCCGTTCGACGCCGACAGCGCCACGCATCTGGTCCGCCGTGTTGGCGTCTCCACGCTCAAAGTCGGCTCGGGCGATCTCACCAACGCGCCGCTGTTGCTGCATCTGGCGCGCTTCCGCTTGCCGATCATTCTCTCGACCGGCATGGGAACGCTTGCAGAAGTGGAGCAGGCGCTCGGCGTCATCGCCTTCGGATATCTGCGCGATGCGACGGCGCGGCCGTCGCCCGCCGAATTCGCCAATCTCCTGCTGGACCGCGCGACCTGGACGGAGCTGCGCGCCAGGGTCACGCTGCTGCACTGTACGACCGAATATCCGGCCGATCCGCGGTCGATCAATCTGCGCGCGATGGCGACGCTGCGCGATGCGTTCGGCTTGCCTGTCGGCTTCTCCGACCACAGCCGCGGCATTCACATCGCGGCGGCAGCGGTGGCGCTCGGCGCCACCGTGATCGAAAAACATCTGACGCTGGACCGCAATTTGCCGGGACCGGATCATCGCGCCTCGATCGAGCCGGACGAGATGGCGGCGATGATCGCCTCGATCCGCGACGTCGAGGCTGCGCTCGGCGACGGACGCAAGGTGCCGGCGCCGGAGGAGATTCCGAACCGCGCGGTGGCGCGGCGCAGCCTCGTTGCTATCCGCCCCGTGCGCGCCGGCGAGCGCTTTACGGAAGACAATCTCGGCGTCAAGCGTCCGGGCGACGGCATTCCGCCGATTGAATATTGGAGCTATCTCGGCGAGACCGCCCAACGGGACTACGCGGCCAACGAGGCGCTCGAGCCATGAGCATCATCGTGCTCTGTGCCGGCGGTCATGCCCGCGTCGTCATCGAAGCGTTGCTGAGCCGTGGCATCCATCCCGCGGCCGTCGCCGACCGCGACGCCACGCGCATCGGCGAGGCCATTGGCGGCGTCAAGATCACGGGATCCGACGACGACGTCATGAAGATGGCAGCCGACAAGGTGGAGCTTGCCAACGGTCTCGGCAACCGCGCCTCGCGCACAGATTCGGGACTGTCGGGCCGGCGCGTTTTGTTCGATAGGTTCGCCGCGCGGGGTTACAAATTTCCGGTGATCGCACATGCTTCCGCCGTAATCGCCTCCGATGCGCAACTCGGCGACGGCGCGCAGGTGATGGCTGGTGCCGTGATCCAGCCCGCAGCGCGGATCGGGCAGAACGTGCTGGTGAATACGCGCGCGGTGGTGGAGCACGATTGCATCGTCGGCGATCACGCGCATGTCGCGCCGGGGGCGGTGCTGTGCGGGGGCGTGTCGATCGGCGAGAGCGTCCATGTCGGCGCCGGCGCTGTGGTGTTGGTCGGTGTCAAAGTGGGTGCCGGAGCCGTCGTTGCCGCGGGCGCGGTGGTTACAAGGGATGTCGTGGCCGGCGGGTTCGCCGGCAACGAGTAGGATTGGTTTGTCATGAAGGGCGCGTTCGTCGTCAATGAAGATACACCTCTGATCGAGACGCTGCGGCGGATCGATCAGGGCAATCTGCAACTCGCCATCGTCGAGCGTGAGGGCAGGATCGTCGGCACCGTCACCGACGGCGACGTGCGGCGCGCGCTGCTCGGCGGTGTCGGGCTCGATGCCTCCGTCAGCCTCGTGATGAACCGTACGCCGATCACGGCACCGATCGGTATCTCGAATCCGGCCGCGCTCAATCTGATGCGCAAGCATTCGATCCATCAGCTTCCGCTCGTCGACGCGGAGGGACGGGTGGTCGAGGTCAAGCTGATCGACGACCTCGCGCTCGCGCAGCAATCTGATCATTGGGTCGTGCTGATGGCCGGCGGCCTCGGCTCGCGGCTGAAGCCGCTGACCGACGACATCCCGAAGCCGCTGATCCGCGTCGGCGACAAGCCGATCCTGGAGACCGTGCTGGGCGGCTTCGTGAAGGCCGGCTTCGGCAAGTTCTTCATCTCGGTCAACTACAAGGCCGACATGATCCGCGACTATTTTGGCGACGGCTCGGCCTGGGGCGTGGAGATCAATTATCTCCAGGAGAACGAACGGCTCGGCACGGCCGGAGCGCTGTCGCTTCTGCCGGAGCGGCCGACGCAACCGTTCTTCGTCATGAACGGCGACCTGCTGACGACGGTGAATTTCGAGCAGTTGCTGAAATATCATCGCGAGCATCAGGCCTTCTCCACCGTCTGCGTGCGCGAGCATTCCGTGACCGTGCCGTTCGGCGTGATCGATTTCGACGATCATCGCCTGCTCGGCATTCGCGAGAAGCCGACGCAAAAGTTCTTCGTCAATGCCGGTGTCTATCTGCTCGATCCCGGCATGCTCGATCATCTCGACGCCAACGAAGCCGTGGACATGCCGACCCTGATCGAGCGCACCATCGCTAAGGGCAAGCCGTCGGTTGTATTCCCATTGCGGGAATACTGGATCGACGTCGGCCGCCTCGACGATCTGCAGCGCGCCTCCGACGAATTCCAGAGGATCTTTGGATGAGCACCGAACGTTCGCTCCGCGAGATGATGTCGCTCGACGGCCGCATCGCGGTTGTCACCGGCGGCGCCGGCCATATCGGCCGCGCGATCGCTGGCGGCCTTGCGGAGCTCGGCGCCACCATTGCGCTGGTCGACATCGCGGCGTCCGCCGGCGCGGATGCGGTTGCGAAGTTGACGGCTACCCATTCGGTCAAGGCTGCGATGTTCGACTGCGATTTCGAGCAGGGCGATGCAGTCAAGGATCTGCCGCGGCGGGTGCGCGAAGCCTTTGGCGGCATCGACATCATCGTCAACTGCGCGGCCTTCGTCGGCACCAGCGGGCTGGAAGGCTGGGCGGTGCCGTTCGAGCAGCAGTCGGATGCGACCTGGCGGCGGGCGATCGAGGTCAACCTCACCGCGCCCTTCGTCCTGATCCAGGCGGCGGCCGAGGACCTCGCCAAATCGGGCCATGGCAGTGTGATCAATATTTCCTCGATCTACGGCCTCGCCGGGCCCGACTGGCGGCTCTATGAGGGAACCGCACTCGGGAACCCGGCTGCCTACGCCGCAAGCAAGGGCGGCCTGATCCAGATGACGCGCTGGCTTGCCACCACCATGGCCCCACAGGTTCGCGTCAATGCGGTCGCACCGGGTGGGGTCTTCAGGGCCACGCCGGAGCCGTTCTTGAGCCGCTATGTGGCCCGGACGCCGCTTGCACGCATGGCGAGCGAGGACGATATGAAGGGCGCTGTGGCCTATCTGGCGAGTGATCTTTCCGCATACGTGACCGGACAGTGCATTGCGGTCGACGGGGGGTGGACGGCGTGGTAAGCCGACAGCAAATCATGCAATCGCGAGAATCTCCGAAATGTTGAGCTGTAGCAAATGCTTATTGCCGGAAACGGCGGAGGCCACATCATTCGACGAAGCCGGTTCGTGCAGCGTTTGCCGTCAGATCGAGGTCCGCGACACCCAGATCAACTGGGACGAGCGTTACAAGCAGCTCCAGGAGCTGGTCGGCCAATACCGCGACAAGGGCCTTTACGACTGCATCCTGCCCTATTCGGGCGGCAAGGACAGCGTGTTCCAGCTCTGGTACGTCGTGCGCAAGCTCGGCCTGAAGCCGCTGGTGGTGCGCTTCGACCACTGGTTCTACCGGCCGCTGATCGAAGAGAACAACACCAGCGTGTTCAAGCAGCTCGGCGTCGACGTCCTCAACTTCACGCCGAACTGGCACGTGGTACGCGAGCTGATGCTGGAATCGCTGAAGCGCCGCGGCGACTTCTGCTGGCACTGCCACACCGGCATCTATGCCCACACCATGCAGGTCGCGATCCGCTACGAGACGCCGCTCCTGATCTGGGGCGAGAGTCTCGCCGAATACCAGTCGTTCTATTCCTATGACGAGATGGAAGAGGTCGACGAGAAGCGTTTCAACCGCGCCATGAATCTCGGCATCACCGCCGACGACATGTACGAGTTCCTCGGCGGCCGCGTCGCCAAGCGCGACCTCTATCCGTTCGTCTATCCGCCGCGCAAGGAGCTGATGCGGATCAAGTGCCGCTCGGTCTGCCTCGGCAGCTACATCAAGTGGGACACCAAGAAGCACGTCGACATCATCAAGAGCGAGCTCGGCTGGAAGGGCCAGGAGGTCGAGGGCATTCCGCCCGAGTACGACTACGAGAAGATCGAGTGCTTCTTCCAGGGCGTGCGCGACTATCTGAAATACATCAAGCGCGGCATGGGCCGGACCAACCATCTCGCCAACATCGACATCCGCAACAAGCGCATGACCCGCGAGCAGGGCGAGGCCTTGGTGCGCGAGTTCGACGGCAAGCGGCCGCCGAGCCTCGATCTGTTCCTCGATTATCTCCAGCTCACCGAGGAGCAGTTCCTGGGCATCGCGATCAAGCACGAGGTGAGCCCGTGGCAGTTCTCGCCGAACACGGTCGAGCCAGGCCGCCGCATGCCGGACATGGACCAGTGGAACAACACGCAAGTGCCGTGGCCGAACCATCCCGGCGTCGAAATCGGCGGTAAGGGGTAATCAAGCGGCGCGATGATCGCGCCGCGGGGGAGCAGGCGATGTCAGGCGTAGCGATCGTCGATTACGGCATCAACAATGTGCGCTCGGTGAAGAACGCCGTCGAATATTGCGGCTTCGATCCGGTCGTGACCCATGACGCCGACGCCATCGCCGATGCCTCCCATGTCATCCTGCCCGGCGTCGGCGCGTTCGGCGATGCCATGAGCAACATCCGCGCCCGCGGCATCGACGAGATGCTCGAGCGCCATGTCCGCGAGAAAGGCAAGCCATTCCTCGCGGTGTGCCTGGGCATGCAGCTGCTCGCCACCACCTCCGAGGAGCATGCCGACGACGGTGTCGCCCATCGCGGCCTCGGCTGGTTCGATGCCGACGTCCTGCGCTTGATGCCGAACGACCCTGCGCTGAAAATCCCGCATATGGGTTGGAACATGGTGGCGAAGGAGCGCAACCATCCGATCCTCGCCAATATCCGCGAGAGCAACCTCGCGTTCTATTTCGTGCACTCCTTCGCCATGCGCTGCAGGGATGCGAGCGACGTGGTCGGCTTCGCCCAATACGGCCAGCCGGTGACCTCGATCATCGCGCGGGACAACATCGCCGCCACCCAGTTCCATCCCGAGAAGAGCCAGGATACCGGGATCGAGCTGATGAGCAATTTCCTGCGCTGGAATCCCTGACGTCGATGCTGAAGAAGCGCCTGATCCCAAAATTCCTGCTGCGCGATGGCAGGCTCGTCAAATATGTCCGCTTCTTCGAGAACGAGCGCGCCGCCGGCAACCCGGTGACGACGGCGAAGGTCTATAACGATTACGGCGTGGACGAGCTGATCGTGCTCGACATCGTGCCGAGCGCAGCCTCGCGCGGCCGCGTCGTCGACATCATCGAGCGGATGTCGGAAGAGATCTTCATGCCGTTTACCGTCGGTGGCGGGGTCAAGACGCTCGACGACGTCAATATGCTCTTGCGTGCCGGCGCCGACAAGGTGTCGGTGAATTCGGAGGCCGTGCGGCGTCCGGAGTTTTTGCGCGAGGCGGCGCGCACCTTCGGCGACCAGTGCATGACGGTGTCGATCGACTACAAGAGGATCAGCCCCAACCACGCCAGCGTGTTCATCGACGGCGGCCGCGAGCATGTCGCGCTCGATCCGATCGAATGGGCGCAGCGCTGCGAGGAATTGCATTGCGGCGAGGTACTGCTCGGTTCGATCGACCGTGACGGCACCATGAGCGGCTACGACCTCGACTTGATCCACAAGGCTGCCAATGTTCTGAGCGTACCGTTGATCGTGTCCGGTGGCTGCGGTTCGCTGCAGCACGCGATCGACGCGCTGGAAGCCGGTGCGTCGGCGGTGGCGATCTCCTCGATGTTCCTGTTCACCGATCACAGCCCGATCAAGCTGCGCAGCCATCTGTTCTCACGCGGCCTCGACGTGCGCGCCAGCTCCTCAAGCAGGAATTAGCACCGTGCAGCTCTCGCTTGCCCGCAACGATCTCGCCCTCTATGTGCGCAAGCAGTTCGAGAACCTGTTCCCCGATGGTACCGACCTCGGCGACCTCCCAAGATACGTCGATCTCGCGCTTGGCCGGATCGACCACTGCTTTTCGCGCGTGCGGCTGAAGGGCTTCTTCGCCAAAGGCGAGGCGAGGTTCTCGCACTGGCATTCCGACCAGTATGCGATCTTTCTCTACTACCTCGCCAACTCGGCGTTTCGCGAGCGCCCCGGCCATCCCATTGCCGACAAGGCCTATGCGCTCAACAAGGCGCTGCACGCGCTCGACGCGTTCTATGAGGTGGAGCTGCCCGACGTGTTTGCGGTCCAGCATCCGGTCGGCACCGTGCTCGGCCGCGCCAGCTATTCGGACTATTTCATCTGCTATCACAACTGCACGGTGGGGGCGAACCTCGACAACGACTATCCGTCGTTCGGCCGCGGCATCGTGATGTATGGCGGCAGCCGCATCATCGGCAAGACCGCCGTGGGCGACAACAGTTTTGTGTCGACCGGCGCGATCGTGATCGACGGCGGCGCGATTGCCGCCGACAGCATCTTGCACGGCATCTATCCGAAGGCGGCGCGATCGCCGACCTCGCGCAACGTGGTGCGCGATATTTTCGGGGTGATGACCTGATCAGGTCAGCCGCTTGAACCCGGAGTGAGCGACGGGGCCGCGCAGCAGCTGCTTGACGGCCTTCTGGTCGACCGCGGTGCGCAGCTCCCGGAACACCTCGTTCACCGTTTCCAGATAGCGGTCGACATGGGCGTCGGTGTGCGACCACATCGCGTAGAACGAGCCGGTGGCGAGGATGCCGCGGTCCAGCATCATCTGCGTGAACAGCGTGCGCACCTCCTGCGCGGCGGGCAGGTCGAAGGCGAAATGGCCGAGCGGCGAGATACCGGAGACATGCAGCGGCATGCCGGTCGCCTGTGACGCCTCGGTCCAGCCCTTCTGGATGCGACTGCCGATCCGCATCAGGTGCCGGGCGACGTTCTGCTCGCGATGCTTGCGCAGGGTGGCAAGGGCTGCGACCGGGCCGACGCGCTCGGTCCATGCCGTCGAGCTCACGAAGGTCTCTTGGGCTGCGTCCATCACCGAGGCGCGGCCGACGATCGCGGCCATCGGAAAGCCGTTGGCGATGGCCTTGGCGAACACGGCCATGTCAGGGTCGACGCCGTAGGCGAGATGGGCGCCACCGGAATTGATGCGGAAGCCGGAGGTCACCTCGTCGAAGATCAGCGCGGCGCCGCAGCGGTCGGCGAGCGCGCGGATACCCTTGATGAAGGCCGGTTCGGGCTCGCTGGAGCGCACCGGCTCCATCACGATCGCGGCGAGCCGCTCGCCATGGGCGGCAACGATCGCCTCGATCTCGTCGAGCTTGTTGAAGTGGAACGGGTGCATCAGGCCGGCGAGACCGCGCGGCACGCCCTTGGTGTCGAGGCCCGGCAGCAGATGGCCGTCGAGCGCGGTGGTCTCGCCGAGATTGGCGCTGAGATACCAGTCGTGCCAGCCGTGATAGCCGCAGAACGCCACCATGTCGCGGCCGGTCGCCGCACGCGCGATGCGCACTGCGATCGCCATCGCCTCGCCGCCGGCGCGGCCGAAGCGCACCATGTCGGCCCAGGGATGCAGCTCGACCAGCAGTTCCGCGAGCTCGATGTCCTCGGCGCAGTTCAGGGTCGACATCGAGCCCATGTCGATCGCGGACTTCACCGCGGCATCGACGTCGGGATCGGCAAAGCCCAAAATGGTGGCGCCAATGCCGCAGTAGCTCATGTCGAGATAGGTCTTGCCGTCGAGGTCGACGACTTCGGCGCCCTTGGCCGATTTGAAATAGGTCGGCCACTGCTCCGGCAGGAACATTTCCGGCCGCTTTGAGAGCAATTGCGTCCCGCCGGGCATGACCTTGCGCGCGCGTCGGTAAAGCGTTTGGCCGGTGCTCGACATTGGATTCTCCTGCGCGGAAGGCAAGCGGTGGATACCGCAAGCCCTCCGGTCAGGCAAGGTGCCGGGGAGGAGGGCCTGCATGCTTGAAATCGGCGCACATCGCGCTTTAGCTCTTTGTTTGAGCATGATCTTTTCGGAAAACCGCTGCGCACTTTTCCGGATCATGCTTCAGCGGCGTGTCCTTGCCTGATCGACCTCGCTGACGACCTCGCGATAGCGGGAGAGAGCGACATCCTCGCGATATTTCTCGGCAACGCCGGCCGCACGAACGCCCTTGTCCATCGTGGCCTGCCGATCGCGCGCCGCCTCGCGAATCGCGCGCGCGAGCTCGGCGGGATTTTCCGGCGGGACCACCCATCCGATCGCCTCTTCGCCGAGCACGAGCGCGCCTTCCGAATTTGCCTCCGAGGTGACGGCGACCGGTCGGCCGACGGCGAGGATGTTGTAGAGGCGGCTCGGGATCGAGACGCCGGCAATATGCCGGCGATAGGGGATGACCCAGAGATCGGCGGCCGACAGGAATTCGACGAGTTCGTCTTCAGGCACTGGCTCGAGGATCGTGACGTTCTCGAGCCGGTCCTTGGCATAGAGATCGTTGAGCGCGCCCCAGCCCACGCCCCAGCCGGACAGGACGAAATGAATGTCCGTCTCGTTCCGCAGCAGGCGCGCCGCTTCGAAGACCGTTGCGGGGTCGTGGGTGAAGCCGAGATTGCCCGACAGGCCGACGATGAATCTGGCGGGATCCGGCGCGCGGAAGCGGCTGGCCGGATCAATCTTGCGATATCCGATCGGGATCAGCGCCCAGTTCGGAATGAAGTGAAGCTGGCTTGCCACGACGCCGCGATATTTTTCGATGAGCGGCGGTACGTCACGACCGATCACGATGATCGCGTCCAGACGCCGGAACAGCAGCGTGTTGGCAAAGCGGATCAGCCGGACTGCGAGCGAGTTGGAGCGGACCATGCCGGCGGCCTCGAGCGCCTCCGGATAGAGGTCGTAGATCAGGAGCATGGCCTTTGCGCCCCGCAGCCTGGCTGCAAGCAGCACGGTGTAGGGCAGGGTGAACGGCGTGGTGACGCAGAACACGATGTCTTCGGACCTTGCCTGTCGCAGCACGGAGAAGAACATCTGTGCCGCAAGCAGGCAGATGGCCGCCGCACGCTGGAGAAGCGCGGACTTGCGCGGATTCCAGCTCTTGAGTTCGACGATTTCGGGCTTGCCCGGCTGGGTCGCCGCGCGCGAGCCTGGTGTCGCTGATATCACGACGACCGGACGATCCCTTGCGAGGCTCTCGGCGATCTTGCCGACATAGACCGCCGTCGTCGTCGCATCAGGCGGATAGAACTGGGCCGCGATGATCAGCTTTGCGGGAGTGTCCATGTGCGAGCTGCGATCCTCGCCGGTCAGGCGTGGGGCTGTGAAAGCCCTTTGGCCTGGCTCTCCGCCAGATAGGCCGTGTAGGCGCGGCGGATGCCGTCCTCCAGCGAGGTTTTGGCGCGCCAGCCGAGCTTGTCGAGGCGGCTGATGTCGAGCAGCTTGCGCGGCGTGCCGTCGGGGCGCGAGGTGTCGAAGGAGATCTCGCCGCGATAGCCGACCGCGGCGGCAACCACGCGGGCGAATTCGGCGATGGTGATGTCCTCACCGGTGCCGACATTGACGAGCTCCGCGCTCGAATAGGTCTTCATCAGGTGCACGCAGGCGTCCGCCATGTCGTCGACATAGAGAAACTCGCGCCGCGGCGTGCCGGTGCCCCAGACCACGACGTTCGCGGCGCCCGAGAGCTTTGCCTCGTGAAACCGGCGGATCAGCGCGGCGACGACGTGGCTGTATTCGGGATGGTAGTTGTCGCCGGGACCGTAGAGATTGGTCGGCATGACGCTGACGAAGTCGCTGCCGTACTGGCTGCGGTAGGCCTCCGCCATCTTGATGCCCGCGATCTTGGCGATCGCATAGGGCTCGTTGGTTGGCTCGAGCGGGCCCGTCAGCATCGAATCCTCGCGCAGCGGCTGCGCCGCGAGTTTTGGGTAGATGCAGGAGGAGCCCAAAAACATCAGCTTCTCCGCGCCATTGAGATGCGCGGCGTGGATGACGTTCGCGGCAATGGCGATGTTGTCGTAGATGAACTCGGCGCGCAGCGTGTTGTTGGCGACGATGCCGCCGACCTTGGCGGCGGCCAGAAAGATCACCTGCGGCCGCGTCTTCGCGAACCAGTCGAACACCGCGGCCTGGTTGCAGAGATCGACCTCGCTGCGGCTCGTCGTGACGAGCTTCGCATCCTCTTGCGCGAGCCGGCGCAGAAGCGCGCCGCCGACCATGCCGCGATGGCCGGCGACATAGACGCTCTTGCCCTTCAGCTCAAACGGAGTGCTTGCCATGGGCGATCTCCCGCTTGGCCTCGGCCAGATCGCTCGCCATCATCTCCTGCACGAGCTGGGCGAACGTCCGCTTCGGTTTCCAGCCAAGCTGCTTGCGGGCCTTGCTGGCGTCGCCGATGAGAAGATCGACCTCGGTGGGGCGGAAATAGGTCGGATCGATGCGCACGACCGTCTTGCCGTTCTTGCGGTCGACACCGGTTTCCTCGACGCCCGTACCCCGCCACTCGATCTGTCGGCCCACTTCGGCAAAGGACAGCTCGACCATCTCGCGGACCGAGTGGGTCTCGCCGGTCGCGAGCACGAAGTCGTCGGGCTTCTCGGCCTGCAGGATCATATGCATACCCTCGACATAGTCCTTGGCATGGCCCCAGTCGCGCTTGGCCTCGAGATTGCCGAGATAGAGCGTGTCCTCGATCCCGAGCTCGATGCGGGCGACGCCGCGGGTGATCTTGCGGGTGACGAAGGTCTCGCCGCGGATCGGGCTCTCGTGATTGAACAGGATGCCGTTCGAGGCAAACATGCCGTAGGCTTCGCGGTAGTTCACTGTGATCCAGTAGCCGTAGAGCTTTGCCACGCCGTAGGGCGAGCGCGGATAGAACGGCGTGGTCTCCTTCTGCGGAACCTCCTGCACCAGGCCGTAGAGCTCGGAGGTGGAGGCCTGATAGAAGCGCGTCTCCTTTTCCATGCCGAGGATGCGGATGGCCTCGAGCAGCCGAAGCACGCCGATCCCGTCGGCATTGGCGGTGTATTCTGGGCTTTCGAAGCTGACGCCGACATGGCTCTGGGCGGCGAGGTTGTAGATCTCGGTCGGCCTGATCTGCTGCATGAGCCGGATCAGGTTGGTTGAATCAGTCATGTCGCCATAGTGCATCAGGAACGGCACCTCGCCGACATGCGGGTCCTGGTAGAGATGGTCGACGCGCGCGGTGTTGAAGGAGGATGACCGCCGCTTGATGCCGTGCACGACATAGCCGAGCGACAGCAGATGTTCGGCCAAATACGCGCCGTCCTGTCCGGTCACGCCGGTGATCAAGGCGACGCGCTGTTTGGAGTCTTGAGCAGTCATAGCTGTTTCCAGGCACCCGGCTTGCGATTGACGGGGTTGCGTATCCTACTTTTCTCGCGGTGTCTTGTTTTCCAGCGGGACGCGATTGTCAAGCAAATGTCCCCGCTCGTTCAAGGAGTTACAGCGGGGATTGAAACCAACCGGCAGCGCGAGGCGGACGACTGGGACGAATCTACCAGTTCCCACCGCTCGACCGGAATGGGAGAGCTCAGGCGAGCTTCAGCGCCTCGCACACGAAGGTCGCGAGATTGCCGTTCCGAAACAACAGGCCGCGGATGCCGGCGGCGCGCGCCGCCTCCAGGTCGCGCTCCTGATCGCCGATCAGGAGGCTACCGTCGGCTGCGACGGGAAAACGCTTCATCAGGTCGGTGATCATGCCGGGCCCGGGCTTGCGCCGGTCGCTGTCGCGCCGATAGCGCTCGACGACGGCCTCGGGATGATCGGGGCAATACTCGAACGCATCGATATGCGCGCCAACCGCGGCGAGCTCCTCCGCCATCCAGCGGTGGAGGGCCTGCACGTCGCTCTCCTCATAGAAGCCGCGGGCGACGCCGGATTGGTTGGTGACGACGAAGGCGAAATAGCCAGCCTCGTTCACGAGCCTGACCGCTTCGCGCGCGCCGTCGATCCATTTGAACTTGCTGGCCTCGAAGAGGTAGCCCGCGTCGTGATTGAGGACGCCGTCACGATCGAAGAAGACGGCCGGGCGTGTCGATGTCGTCGTCATGGGGTGCCGCAATAGGTGTTTGCGGCCCTTGTTCGCCGTCCCAGGGGCGGCTTGTCAAGGATGTCGGCAAACGCGCAGGACGGCGCCTAGCGCTCGTCGGCGATCACCTTGCCGTCGTTCGGCAGCGCGCCCGGGTTCACCAGTTCGACGGCGCCGCCGAGCTTGGTTACGGCGCGCAAGGTGGCCGCGATCTCCGCGCGTAGCGCCTCGCTTACGGCCGCTGTTTCCGCCTTGAGCGTCATCGCGTCGGTCTCGCCCTGGCGGGAGACGACGAGACGCAGGCGGCCCAGCGCGGGGTGGCGTTTGGCAATATCGGCGACCTGCTCGGGGCGCACGAACATGCCTTTGACCTTGGTGGTCTGGTCGGCGCGGCCCATCCAGCCCTTGATGCACATATTGGTGCGGCCGCAATTGCTCGTGCCGTGCAGCGCCGCAGTGAGATCGCCGAGCGCAAGCCGGATCCAGGGATGGTGCGGATCGAGCGAGGTCACCACGATCTCGCCGACGTCACCCGGCGCGACGGGATCGCCGGTGCCGGGCTTGACGATTTCGAAGATCAGGTCCTCGTTGACGACCATGCCCTCGCGCGCTGCGGTCTCGAATGCGATCAGGCCGAGATCGGCGGTGCCAAAAGCCTGGTAGGCGTCGATGCCGCGCGACTTGATCTCGGCCTGGAGCGAAGGCGGAAACGCGGCGCCTGAAACCAGCGCGCGCTTGATCGAGGAGACGTCGCGCCCGGCGCTCGCGGCCGCATCGAGCAAGATCTTCAAAAAGTCCGGTGTGCCACTGTAGCCGATGGGACGGTAGGCCTCGATCAGCTCGAACTGCTGCTCGGTATTGCCGGGGCCGGCCGGGATCACCGCGCAGCCGAGCGCACGCGCCGACGAATCGAAGATGAAACCGCCGGGGGTGAGGTGGTAGCTGAAGGTGTTGAGCACGACATCGCCGGGCCGGAAACCGGCGGCGTAAAGCGCCCGCGCCCCGCGCCAGGGATCGTCCTGGCGTCCTTCCGGCTCGAAGATCGGGCCGGGCGAAGTGAACAGACGCGCGAACGATCCGGGAGGCTGCGCCACGAAGCCGCCGAACGGTGCGGACGCTTTGTGCAGGACCGGCAGTTCCGACTTGCGCAGCACCGGCAGGCCCGCCAGTGCCGCGCGGGACGTCACTGAGGCTGGATCAAGGCCCTTCATCCGTTCCGCATAGGCCGGGGCCGCCATCGCGCTCTTGAGGACATTGGGCAGCCGGGCGAACAAATCGGCCTCGCGCGTGGCCGGGTCGCGCGTCTCAAGAGCGTCGTAATGGGCGGTCATGGCTGGTCCTCGAGAGGTTTGCATCCGTTGCACGCTGCGTCGTGCGTGCTATCAGACGGCATTTGCTCTGGAATGGAGATGACGGGATGGCCGGCGAACCGATCAACGCGGCGGAAGATGCCGCCGACGTCGTCGCCCGATTGAAGCAGCGGATGATCGACCACGCGCTGCCGCTGTGGTCGACGGAGGGCTGGGATAAGTCCTCCGGCGGCTTCATCGACCGGCTGCACAGGGACGGCACGGCCGATCGCATGGCGCCGCGGCGCGTGTTCGTGCAGGCGCGCCAGATCTGGTGCTACGCCAAGGCCGCGCAGATGGGCTGGTATCCGCAGGGACGCGCCATCGCGCTGAAGGGGCTCGAGCATCTGCTCAGCAGGGCCAAGGCGCCCGATGGCAAACCTGGCTATGTCCACAGGCTGACGCCTGACGGCGCGGTGCTGGACGCGCGGCGCGACGCCTACGACCACGCCTTCATCCTGCTCGCGCTCGCGAGCGTCTACGCGCTCGACCGCGATGCACAGGTTCGCACCGAGATTGACGCGCTGCTTGCATTCCTCGACAGCGGTTTGCGCTCGCCGCATGGCGGTGTTCACGAGAGCTTGCCGGTGTCGATGCCGCGGCGGCAAAACCCGCAGATGCATCTGTTCGAGGCGATGATCGCGTGCTTCGACGCGACCCACGACCTGTCGTTCCAGAACCGCGCCGGCGAATTTTTTGCGCTGTTCCTCGCCAATCTCTACGACAAGCAGAAGCGCGTGCTCGGCGAATATTTTGAGGAGGACTGGTCCAGAATCGAGCCGGTCAGCGTCGAGCCCGGGCACCAGGCGGAGTGGGCCTGGCTGTTGAAGGGTTTTGAGCGCATCACGGGTTGCCCGACCGGGCAGCGGCGCGGCGAGCTTCTCGAAACCGCGCTGCGCTATCGCGATGCCGCGACCGGCTGTCTGGTCGACGAGGGCGACGTCGCCGGCAACGTCCGGCGCGATACGCGGCGGTTGTGGCCGCAGACCGAAATGGCGAAGGCGTGGATCGCGCAGGCCGAAGGCGGCGAGGCGGGCGCGGCCGACGAGGCGCGCGCGGCGCTGGTGCGGCTCGAACGTCATTACCTCAGCCATCCCGTTGCGGGCGGCTGGTACGATCAGTTCGACCGCGACGGAAACTCGCTGGTCGACACCATTCCTGCGTCGTCGTTCTATCATGTTCTTTGCGCGGTCACGGAAGCCGAGCAGGTGCTGAGCTGAGCTGCTTTCTCTGACGCGTTTTCTTCACGCGAACCGGTTCCCACTTCGCTCGACAACGCTATAGCCACCGCTTGCGCCGCTTGAAACTCTTGAGGTTCTTGAAACTCTTGCGCTGGTCGCCGGCGCCGCCGAGGTAGAATTCCTTGACGTCCTCGTTGTCGCGCAGCTCGTCCGCGGTGCCGTCGAGCACGACCTTGCCCTGCTCCATGATGTAGCCGTGGCTCGCGACCGAGAGAGCGGCGCGCGCGTTCTGCTCGACCAGCAAAATGGTGACGCCGAGGTCGCGGTTGATCTTCTTGATGATCGCGAAGACTTCCTTGACCAGCAGCGGCGACAGTCCCATCGACGGCTCGTCCATCAAGATCATCTTCGGGCGCGCCATCAGCGCGCGGCCGATCGCCAGCATCTGCTGCTCGCCGCCGGAGAGATAGCCGGCGAGGCCCGTGCGCTCCTTCAAGCGCGGAAAATAGTTGAAGACCATGTCGAGATCGGAATCGACCTCGCGGTCCTTGCGGGTGAAGGCGCCGAGCTTGAGGTTTTCCAGCGACGTCATGTCGGCGACGATGCGCCGGCCCTCCATCACCTGGAAGATGCCGCGGCGGACGATCTTGTCAGGGTCGATGCCGTTGATACGCTCGCCGTCGAACACGATCTCGCCGCGCGTGACTTCGCCGTCCTCGGTCTTGAGAAGACCGGAGATCGCCTTCAGCGTCGTCGACTTGCCGGCGCCATTGGCGCCGAGCAGCGCCACGATCGCGCCCTTCGGCACCTCGAGGCTGAGGCCTCGCAGCACCAGGATGACGTCGTCATAGACGACCTCGATGTTGCGCACGCCGAGGAGAGGTGCGGGGGCGGCGCTGGGTGCGGGGCGGATAGCTTCGGCGGTTTGGGTCATGCTTCCTAATTCTCCGCGGTCGTCGCCCGGCTCGACCGGGCGACCCAGTATTCCAGAGACGCCCGACGTTCCCTGAGAAGCCGCGGCGTACTGGATCCCCCGCTTTCGCGGGGGATGACAGTTGTGCGTGAGGCGAGCGTCGAGCTCACCACCCCAGCCATTCCGGCTTGCGCGGCAGCTCGACGGTCTTGACCTTTTCGAGCTTGATCGTGCCCTTGGTCATGAGGTCGTTGAGGTCGCCGTCGGTCGCGCCCGACACCTTGGTGCGATAGAGATCGACCTTCAGCGTGCCGCGATGGTCCTTGTCGGTCCAGGTGGAGGCATTGCAGACGCCGTCCATGCCTGATGGCACCCAGTCCTTCTTCTGGTAGAAGCCCTTGGCGACGTTCTCGCCGGTGGCGCCGCCGTTCTTGGCGGCCCAGTCGAGCGCTTCCTTGGTGTACAGCGCGCTGCAGACGCCGGCGATATAGTGCACGGGGCGATACGCCTTGCCGCTCGCGTCAGACATCTTGGAAATTTCCATCACCGTCTTCATGCCCGGCGCGTTACCGCCCCAGGTCACCGCCGTGCGCAGCGGAAATACGACACCGTCGGCCGCGTCAGCCGCGGTCTTGGCCGCGTTCTCGTCCATGCCCCAGACGTTGCCGAGGAACTGCACGTCGACACCGGCCGCCTTGCACGCCTTCAGCACTGAGATGTTGGAGGCTGCGGTGTTGCCGAGATAGGCGTAGTTGGCGCCGGAGCTCTTCAGGCTCAGGCACTGCGCCGAGTAGTCGCCCGGCGTCAGCGCGAACACGATCGGCGGCAGCACTTCGAAGCCGAGTTCGTTTGCGATCGCCTCGCCGGCCGCCTTCGGCGCGTTCGGGTACGGATGATTGCCGCCCATGTGGACGAATTTGGGCTTGCCCGGCTTGCCCTTGGCCTTCCAGTCTTCGGCGGCCCAGGTCACGAGCGCCCGCATCGCGTCCGAGTAGCTCGGGCCATAAAAGAAGTTATACGGCGCCGGCTTGGCCTTTCCGCTGACGCCTTCCGGATCGGTCAACGCCGCCGCATAGGAGGCGGAAACGTAGGGGATCTTGTCCTGCGCGACGAAGCCGGTCAGCGCTTCGGTGTCCGCAGTGCCCCAGCCCATGATCGCCGCGACCTTGTCGCCGCCGGACCACTTCTTGTACAGCGCAATTGCGCGCGGCACCTGGTAACCGTAGTCGTTGCTGTCGAGGGCGACCTGCTTGCCGCCGATGCCGCCGTTCTTGTTGATCCAGGCAAAGGTGTCGGCCACGGCCTGGCCGTAGGGTGTGCCGACGTCCGAGGTCGCGCCGGAATAGTCGGCGAGATGGCCGACCGCGATCTGCGCCTGCGCGCCGGCGGCAAAACCGGCGATCGCAAATGCGAGCGACGCGGTGCTCAAAAGGGCTTTTGTCTTCATGGGTTGGTTCCTCCTGTTATCGTTCAAGTGAAGTTGCCCGCGCTCAATGCGAGAACGGGTAGAGTTTCCAATAGGCCTTGATCTGCCGCCAGCGATGCGCGAGCCCGTCCGGCTCGAACATCAGGAAGGCGATGATGATGAGCCCGATCGCGATCTCGCGCAGGAAGGTGATGTTGGTGTTGAGCGACAGCGCCTGGTCGATCGCGCCGCCCTTCAGTTGGTGGCTCAGCCACTCCATCGATTCCGGCAGTAGCACGACGAAGGCGGTGCCCATCAGCGTGCCCATGATCGAGCCGGTGCCGCCGATGATGATCATGGCGAGGAACAGGATAGAGCGCTCGATGCCAAAGCCTTCCTGCGACACGACCTGCTGGTAATGCGCATAGAGCGCGCCGGCGATGCCGGCGAAGAAGGCGGCAAGGGCGAACGACAGCGTGCGGTATTTCGTCAGGTTGATGCCCATGATTTCCGCGGAAAGATAATGGTCGCGGATCGCCACCAGCGCGCGGCCGTCGCGCGTACGCATCAGATTGGTGACGAGGATGTAACTTGCGAGCACATAGGCCAGCACGACGTAGAAATATTGCTTATCGCCGCGTAGCGTGTAGCCGAAGATCGAGAACGGATTGGCGCTGGCCGGCACCGAGCCGCCGGAGAACCATTCCGCGCGGGAGAAGAAGTCGAGCAGGATGTATTGCGCGGCAAGCGTCGCGATGACGAGGTAGAGCCCCTTCAACCGCGCCGCCGGAATGCCGAAGATCAGCCCGACCACCGCGGTGATGACACCGGCCAGGGGAATCGCGAAGAACACCGGGATCGGCGCGTTGTTGGAGATGTAGGCGGACGTGAAGGCGCCGAACAGGAAGAAGGCGGCGTGGCCGATCGAGATCTGCCCGGTGAAGCCGACGAGGATGTTCAGGCCGAGCGCGGCAATCGAGAAGATGCCGATCTGGATCAAAATGCTCAGCCAGTATCCGGCCAGGAATTGCGGCGCGAGGCAGAGCAGCAGCACGCCGGCAATCGCAAAGTTGCGGCTGGTGCGGGTCGGGAAGATCGTGGTGTCCGCCGCATAGGTTGTGCGGAAATCACCAGCGGGGATGAGGGCAGGGCCGGCCATGGTCAGATCCGCTCGATGTCGTGGGTGCCGAACAGGCCGTAGGGCTTGATCATCAGCACGATGATGAGGACGTAGAACGGCGCGATCTCGTAGAGATTGCCCCAGTGCAGATATTCGCTGTCGACATATTGGGCGATGTTCTCAAGAAGTCCGATGATGATGCCGCCGAGCACGGCACCTCCGACGGAATCGAGTCCGCCGAGGATCGCCGCCGGAAACACCTTGATGCCGTAGGCGGACAGTCCCGAGGACACGCCGTTGACGACCGCGACCACGACGCCGGCGACCGCCGACACGGTCGCAGAGATGGCCCAGGCCATCGCAAAGACGCTTTTCACGGAGATGCCGAGCGATTGCGCGACCTGCTGGTTGAACGCGGTGGCGCGCATCGCAAGGCCGTATTTCGAGGCGCGGAAGAACCAGGCCATGCCGATCATCATCGCGACCGACACCACGAGGCTCATGACATAGACGGTCTGGATCTGAAGGCCGAGCAAATTCACCGACTGGCTCTCGAACACCCGCGGGAACGGCTGCGGGTTGACGCCGAACATCCACTTCAGCGCGGCCTGGAACACGGTGGAGAGGCCGATCGTCACCATGATGACGGAGATGATGGGCTCGCCGATCATCGGCCTGAGGATCAGGATCTGGATCGCGATGCCGAAGACGAACATGAAGACCAGCGTCATCGGCATGCCGACCCAGAACGGTACCTGGTATTTTGCCAAGAGCGCCCAGCATACCCAGGCGCCGACCAGCAGTAATTCACCTTGCGCGAAATTGACGACCTGCGTCGCCTTGTAGATCAGCACAAACGACATCGCGACCACGCCGTAGAGCGTGCCGACCACGAGGCCGTTGACCAGGAGCTGGAGGAGGAAGGCGGTGTTCATGCCGATGTCCGCGCAAAATGCAGAAGCGATGAAGGTGCACCCTCTCCCCTTGTGGGAGAGGGTGGCTTCGCGAAGCGAAGCCGGGTGAGGGGTTGCCTCCGCATCGAAGGTGCGGAGAGAGGACCCCTCACCCGAGTGAGGGTGTGGCTGACGGTGGAGATGCCCTCTCCCACAAGGGGAGAGGGCGCATCGATTGGCATCGCGTTTCCGGGTGAAAGCAACTTCACTCCGCGGCCTCCGCGATGTGCCCGGCGCCACCGAGGTCCACCACCCGCAGGGTCGTTCGCACGCGTTGCGTGGTGCCGTCCTGGAAACGGATCATGGTGTCGACGGGGATGTCGGCGTCGCCGCGGTAGATGGCGTCGATGATGCCTGCGTATTTCTCGTTGATGACGCCGCGCCGGACTTTTCGGGTGCGGGTGAGCTCGCCGTCGTCGGCGTCGAGCTCCTTGTAGAGCAGCAGGAAGCGCGAGATGCGCTGTGCCGGCGGTAGCGTCGCATTGACGGTCTCGACCTCCTTCTGGAGCAGTGCGTAGACCTCGGGCCGCGAGGCGAGGTCGCTGTAGGTGGTAAACGAGATGCGGTTCTTCTCCGCCCATTTCGAGATGATGGAGTAGCGGATGCAGATCATTGCGGCGAGCGCATCGCGCCCCGCGCCGAGCACCACGGCTTCCGCGATGTAGGGCGAGAATTTCAGCTTGTTCTCGATGAACTGCGGCGAGAAGCGCTCGCCACGCGAGGTCTCCGCCAGATCCTTGATGCGGTCGATGACGACGAGCTGCCTGTTATCGTTGAAGTAGCCGGCATCGCCCGACAGCATCCAGCCATCCCTGATGTCGGCAACGCTCGCCTCGGGATTCTTGTAATACCCGAGGAACATGTTGGGGTGGCGCACCACGATCTCGCCGACGCCGTGGATGTCGGCGTTGTCGATCCGGATCTCGATATCGTCGGCCATCGGCACGCCTGTCGTGTCGGGGTCGACCTTGCCCTCGGGATGCAGCGTATAGGCGCCCAGCAGCTCAGTCTGGCCGTAGAGCGTACGCAGTGGCACGCCCATCGCCTGGAAGAATTTGAACGTGTCGGGGCCGAGCGCGGCACCGCCGGTCGCGGCCGAGCGCAGGCGGGTGAAGCCGAGCCGGTCGCGCAGCGCGCGGAACAGGATCGTGTCGGCAACGGCCGAATGCTTGCCCTGTTCGAGCGCGGCGAGGCCCGTCTTCATGCCGAGGTCGAACAGGCGCTGCTTGAAGGGCGTTGCGTCCATCACCTTGGCGCGCACGTCGGCGGCGATCGATTCCCAGACGCGCGGGGCAAAAAGCACGAAGGTCGGCGCGATCTCGCGCAAATCGTTCATCATGGTGTCGGGCTCTTCGACGAAGTTGATCTTCATCCGGCAGAGCAGGCCTTTGCCGAGCACGTAGACCTGTTCCATGATCCAGGGCAGCGGCAGCACGGAGACGTACTCGTCGTCGGGCCCCTTGGGGTCGAAGGAAAGATACGTCGCGCAATGGCCGAGCACGCGGCCGGCGGCGAGCATCGCAAGCTTTGGATGCGAGGTGGTGCCTGACGTGGTGCAGAGGATCGCGACGTCTTCGCCCTTGGTCGCATCGACGAGGCTGTCATAGAGGCCGGGCTCACGCGCGGCGCGGGCGCGGCCGAGCTCGGCGAGCTTTTCGGCCGGCATCAGCCGCGGGTCGTCATATTTCCGCATGCCACGCGGATCGGAATAGATGATGTGCTTGAGTCTTGGCACGCGGTCGGCAAGCGTCAGCAGCTTGTCGACCTGCTCCTCGTCCTCGGCGAAGACGAGCTGGGCTTCGCCGTAGTTGAGGAGGTAGGACGCCTCTTCGTCCAGCACGTCGCGATAGAGCCCGAGGCTCATGCCTCCGATCGCATGAGAGGCCACTTCCGCAGCAACCCAGTCCGGCCGGTTGTCGCCGATAATGCCGATGACGTCGCCGCGCCCGAGGCCGAGTTCGACGAGGCCTAGCGCAAAGTCGCGCGCCCGATTGTTGTAGTCGTTCCAGGTGAAGAGACGCCAGAGACCGAGATCCTTTTCGCGCAATGCGATCTCGCTGCCGTGCTCCTTGGCGTTGAGCCGCAGCAGCTTCGGATAAGTATCGGCCTGCGCGACGCGCCCTGCGTAATCCATCATGCCGCGCACTCCGGAGCCTCGGGCTTGTCGTCGGGATCGACCAGCGTCTCGTCTTCCTCGCCGAGATAGGCGCGCTTGACGTGGGGGTCGGCGAGCACGGCCGCCGGATCGCCCTCGGCGATCTTCTTGCCGAAATCCAGCACCATGACGCGGTGGGAAATATCCATCACGACGCCCATGTCGTGCTCGATCATCACCACCGTCATCCCGAACTCCTCGTTGAGATCGACGATGTAGCGGGCCATGTCCTCCTTCTCCTCGAAGTTCATGCCGGCCATCGGCTCGTCGAGGAGAATCAGTTTCGGCTCCAGCGCCATGGCGCGCGCCAGTTCCACGCGCTTGCGCAGGCCGTAGGGCAGGGTGCCAGCGGTCGCCTTGCGCACCGACTGGAGGTCGAGGAAGTCGATGATCTCCTCCACCTTGCGGCGGTGCGCGAGCTCTTCCTTGCGCGCGCCGGTCAGCCAGTAGAGCGAGCCGGTGATGAAATTGTTCTTCAGGAGGTGATGGCGGCCGACCATGATGTTGTCGAGCACGCTCATATGGTGGAACAGCGCAAGATTCTGGAAGGTGCGGCCGATGCCGAGCGAGGCGCGCGCGTTGGGCGTCAGGCCGGTAATGTCGCGCCCTTGATAGAAGAGCTGCCCCTCGGTCGGCTTGTAGCGACCGGAAATACAGTTCACGATCGAGGTCTTGCCGGCGCCGTTCGGGCCGATGATCGAGAACAACTCGCCGTCCTTGATGCCGAAGCTGACGTCGGTCAGCGCGCGGACACCGCCGAACCGCAAGGAAACGCCGCGCACTTCAAGGCCAAAATCCACCAAAAATCCCTCCCCGGCGATGGCGCTTTGGCGCGCTCTTCGTCACGTCCTCATGCGATCCTAGTACGGGTGTGCCAGTGAGGCCATGCAGCCAAAGGTCCCGACCCATCCCGCCTCGCGAGCCCCGTTCCCGATAGGGATCAAAAGCCGCATCGCGCAAGGTGGTCCTCAATAGGGTAACGCGCTATTTTGAAATGTCTTGTGGCTGACAATTCTCCTGCAAAGTTTGTCGGCGAAGCGGCTCTTCGTCTTTCGTCGGAGGAGGGGCCGGTGGCATTGTTGCGGTGCAGCAAGGGGTGGGCGGCGCGTGGTGCGGTTGGCTTTGGGATCATGATTGCGCAGGAGCATTTGAGGCGCGTGGCTGCCTGGTCGCGCGAATTGACCGATCGCGAGATCGAGGTCGCCCGCGCCGGGATCGTCGAGCGGTCCTATGTCACCGGCGAGACGATCTTCATGCGCGGCGACAAGTTCGACTATTGGGCCGGCGTGGTCTCGGGCCTCGCGCGGATGGGCGCGGTGTCGCGCGACGGCAAGGAGACGAGTCTCGCCGGTCTCACCGCGGGCGCCTGGTTCGGCGAGGGCAGCGTGCTGAAGAACGAGCCGCGGCGCTACGACGTCGTCGCGCTGCGCGACAGCCGCCTTGCCCTGATGGAACGCAGTGCGTTCCTGTGGCTGTTCGAGAACAGCGTCGGCTTCAACCGCTTCCTCGTGCGCCAACTCAACGAGCGCCTCGGCCAGTTCATCGGCATGCTTGAGGTCAACCGTACGCTGGATGCCACCGCGCGCCTCGCCCGCAGCATCGCCTCGCTGTTCAACCCGATCCTCTATCCGGAATCCACCAGGCATCTGGAGATCACGCAGGAAGAGATCGGCGCGCTCTCCGGTATGTCACGGCAGAATGCCAACCGGTCGCTGAACCGGCTGGAGAAGGAAGGATTGCTCCGACTGGAATACGGCGGCGTGACGATCTTGGATATTGAGCGGCTCAGGAGCTACGGGGAGGAGGTATGACATGCGCCTTCCGGATCCTCCTGTGCTCATAGAATTTGACGATCGCGAATCGAACTCGCCTTACATCGAGCGCGTGTGGCGCAGCCGGAGCCGGAGCGGTGGCTCGTTCCTGTCGATGGCCGAGGGAAATATCGAACTGGTCGTTACCAGGCTTCCGGAGTTCTTGGCGGTGACACTCAGGGGGCCGGTGACCCAGGGGGCCCTGATTGAATGCCCGCCGAATGGCGAATGGATCGCTATCCGTTTTCGACTGGGAACCTACCTGCCACAGATACCGACGGCGGCCTTGATCGACCGCCAAGATATCCACTTGCCGGTGCTCCCCAATGGCCGTTTCCTGTTTTCCGGTTCGAGCTGGGAGATTCCAAGCTACGACAATGCGGAGAGTCTCGTTGCCGGCCTGGCGCGCGCGGGCGTCATCGCACGCAGCCATGCAACCGACGCGGCGGTCGACGGCGATGTCGACTGGATGAGCCAACGTTCGATGCAACGACACTTTCGTCGTGTCACGGGCATGACGTTCAGCAGCTACCAGCAAATTCAGCGTGCGCGTCGCGCGGCGGCTTTGCTGGTGAGCGGGAGCTCCGTCCTCGACGCTACATTCAGCGCCGGCTATTTTGATCAGGCCCATCTTACCCGTTCGGTCAAGCAACTGATCGGCATGACCCCTGCGCGCCTCGCACGCGAGCGGCCGCAATTGTCGTTTTCGTACAAAACAACGACGTCCTGAGCGCGATACGCGTGGCTCACTCCGGCCTCGGTGGTGGGAGCGACAACCGGGGGAATGCTGCCGTGAGTTTTCAGGCTTATCTCGACAATATCCAGGCCAAGACCGGCAAGAGCCCGGACCAGTTCCGCAAATGGGGGAAGGACAGGGGTTTTTCGACTGCGGCAGGACTGGCGGCCGGGGTGAAAGTCGGCGCTATCGTCGCCGCGCTAAAAGACGAGTTCGGCCTTGGCCATGGCCATGCAATGGCGATCGTCGCGCTTCTCAAGGGAAAGAAGAGTTAAGGTGATGACAATGAACAAGTCGAGACGCGTGGCCGGCACAGTGATGAGCGGGCTTGTCATTACCTTCATGCTGTTCGATGCCGGGATGAAACTCGTTCCGTTGGAAGTTGTGATCAAAGCGACCGCCGAGCTCGGCTATCCTCCTTCGCCCGAGTTGGCGCGAGCGCTAGGCATTGTGGCGCTGGTCTGTACCGCGCTCTATGCTTTCCCTCGAACTGCAGTGGTCGGCGCGATCCTTCTGACCGCCTATATGGGCGGCACCGTTGCCGCTCACCTCCGGGTCGGCAACCCGCTCTTCACCCACATGTTGTTCGGCGTGTATCTGGCCGTTCTTGCATGGGGCGGTCTGTATCTGCGCGATACCCGGATGGAGGCGCTGCTGCCGCTGAGGTCGCCATCTGAGGAGGTCTGAGACCGGGGCGTCCAGCGCATGATCGCTTTGGCGACGAGCGCTTCACACGAGCACGAAGTCGGATCCCCGCAGCTGGTTTACTCCGATATGGTCGAGAACGATGAAGTTCGCCGCCGTTGCCGCCGATCAATGCGTCTGCGCCATTTCCTCCGGCGAGATGCTGACCGCCAAGGGAGCCGTCGAGAACACCTTTGCCATTGCCTCCGGTGCGTGGCCTCCACCGTCCGCCACAATGTCTGCCTGGGGTAATGGGTCCCGCTTTCGCCAGGACGAGCCCGAATATGTGGCGCGTTGTTTCCGCCTCGTTTCCCATGACGGATGTCCGGTGGCGCCGCTTGCTCTTCCGGCGCGACGAGCCCATTCTGGGGCTGCGTCCTGGCCTAATCGGTAGGGCCGGCGAATCGCGCCATCGCGGCTTCCGCGAGGTCTTGACCCATGAACTGCTCGTGTTGCGGTTCCGAGGTTCAGAGCGGCTTTGCCTTCTGCCCGAAGTGCGGCACGAAGCAACCGAACGCGTGCCCTGCTTGCGGTTATCCATGCGCACCGGATTTCGCGTATTGCCCGAAATGCGGCGCTCTCGTCGGTGATGCCCCCAAAGCCGGCGGGCAGGCGTCAACGCGGCCGAGCGGGGCGGCGATTCCGATCAGGGCGTCCTCACCACCGCTGGTGCCGGTAACCGAAGCTCAACAGGCGTTGCGGCCGGACAAGATCGACAGCGAAGCAAATCGCCGCACCATCACCGTGCTGTTTGCTGACCTCAGCGGCTTCACCGCGATGAGCGAGCGGCTCGACCCTGAGGTCATGCAGACGCTTCAGAACGAATTGTTCGAGGAACTGACGGCCGCGGTGCAAAGCTTTGGCGGCTTCGTCGACAAGTTCATCGGCGATGCGCTGCTTGCCCTGTTCGGTGCGCCGGCCGCCCACGAAGACGATCCGGAGCGGGCGGTCCGCGCGGCCCTCGACATGATCAGGCGGACGGAGCGGCTCGGCGAACGTACGAAGATCTACGCTGGTTCACCCCTGCTGCTCCATATCGGGATCAACACCGGGCATGTGGTCGCTGGCGGGTTGGGCGTGGGCGTCGCCAAATCCTATTCGGTGACCGGCGACACGGTAAATACCGCCCAGCGATTGCAGTCGATGGCTCCTCCGGGCGAGGTGCTGGTCGGGCCGTTGACCCACCGCCTGACGCGGCATGCATTCTCATATGAATCGCTTGGCGAGGTCTCGCTCAAGGGCAAGATGGGCAACGTCCTGGTCCACCGTCTGAAGGCGCCGCTCGACACGCCCCGTGCGGCACGAGGCCTCGACACGCTGGGCCTCAGCGCGCCCCTGATCGGGCGCGACACCGAGCTTGCCCGCCTGGAGGCCAGTCTTGACCGGGGGTGTAGCGGTGCGGCGCAACTGGTGCGGCTGGTCGGCGAAGCCGGTATCGGGAAAACGCGCTTGGTGAATGAGTTCGTCGCCCGTATCCGAGATGAGGATCGCTTCGCCGGTGTGGCGATCCGGCAGGCGGTCTGCTCGCCGCTGGGCGAGCAGACCTACGGTACGCTCGCCGCCGTACTGCGCAGTGCCTATGGCATCGCGCAGAAGGCAAGCGCCGCGGAGGCAGAGGCCAAGCTGGCTGCGGCGCTGTCGGAGCTTGGCCTCGCGGCCGAAGAGGCAGAGCGGTTGATGCCCCTCTATCTCCACGTTCTCGGTCTCGGCGATCCCGACGCGGTGCTCAGGCATGTCGAGCCCGAACAGCTGCGCCGGCAGATCTTTTTCGCGATCCGGACCGTCTTCGAACGGCGCTTGGCCTTGTCGCCGCTTCTGATCGTGGTCGAGGACCTGCACTGGGCTGATGCCGTGTCTCTTGAAGCGCTGCGATTCCTGATGGATCGGCTGGAGCGTACGCGGCTGATGCTGTTGCTTACGCATCGGCCAATGCTGGAGCTGGATCAGTTCGGTTCGAGCCGGGTCAGCCACACAACCCTTCGGTTGCCTCCGCTCGGTGACGCTGACGGACAACGGCTGCTCGCGGCCTACTTCAGTCACGGCTGGCGTGAACCGCCGGGACATCTGTTCAGTCGAATCCTCGAGCGTGCGAGCGGCAATCCACTGTTCATCGAGGAAATCATTCGCGGTCTTAGTGAAGTCGGCGCGCTGGAGCGCGACGGCTCGCAGTGGCGGATCAAGTCGGATGAAGCCGCCGCCGATATCCCCGCCAGCATTCAGGCGCTGTTGCTGGCGCGCCTGGACCGGCTGCCGCATGAAGTGCGTCGGCTGGCCCAGGAGGCCGCAGTGATCGGCCCGCGCTTTGACGCGGCGCTGCTCAGAGCGACGGCAACCGAGCGCGCGAAGGTCGAAGCGGGGCTCGAACTTCTGTGCGACGCCGAGATCGTCGAGGAGGTCGCCGGCTCGAACTCGATTTCGCTGCGATCCTACCGCTTCACGCAAACCATGCTTCAGGACGTGATCTATCAAAACCTGCTCTTGCAGCGCCGGATCGAGCTCCATGGACGGATTGGTGCGGCGCTGGAGCGGCTCTATGGCGAGGAGCCGGAGCGGCTCGATGACCTCATCCTCCTCGGACATCATTTCAGTCTGAGCGCGAGCAAGCCGAAAGGCGCGTGCTATCTGCGCGCGGCCGGTGATCGCGCCCGCGCGACCTATGCCAATGAAGATGCCATCCGTCTCTACCAGCAGGCGCTTGGCGTCTTGTTGACCAGCGGCGAAGGGGAGCCGGAACGCCTGGTCCTCTACGAGCGGATCGCGGACCTCTGTGGCGCGGCCGGCCGCCGCAATACGGCCGAGGAGCACTACCAGCGCGCGCTGGAGGGTCATCGCACCGCAGAGGATCGCATTGGCGAAGCGCGAATTCTTCGCAAGCTCGGCCGACTATTGTGGGACGCCGGCAAGCGGATCAAGGCAGAGACGCACTATGCGGAGGCGGCTGAACGGCTTGGAGGGATCGACGCGCCCATCGAGTGGGCGCATCTCCTGCAAGAGCGTGGCCGTCTCGCGTTTCGCATGGGCGATCACATGGCCGCCGCGCGATGGGCAGACGAGGCGCTTGGCCATGCCCGATCCGTGCCGGCGGACGCGGACAAGCAGGCCGGACTCGAGGCGGCGCGCGCCATTGCGGAGGCGCTCAACACCAAGGGGGCCGCGCTGGCGCGGCTTGGACGACACCGGGAGGCGGTGCGCGAGGTAGAGCAAAGTGTCGCGGCCGCCGAGGCCGCCGGCCTACTTAACGTAGCCTGCCGCGGCTACACCAATCTCGGCGTGCTCTACACGATCGTCGACCCGGCGCGAGCCGTGGAGGTTTGTCGGTGTGGACTCGACGTCGCGCGTCGTATCGGCGATCTCGGCTTCCAAGCGCGCCTTCTTGCCAATTTTGCCGTTGCCTGTTGCACTTTCACGGACAGATGCACCGAGGAGGGGGTTCCGGCCGCCGAAAAGGCGATCGAGATCGACCGTGCGCTCGATCAGCGCGAGCATCTCTCGGTGCCCCTGATCGTGCTCGGGCAGATCCATCAATGCCATTTCCGCCCCGACCTGGCCGCCCGCTGCTACAACGAAGCAATCGACGTCGCGAGCGAGACCGGCGAGCCGCAGCAGCTCTTTCCATGCTATGATGGTCTTGCGACGTTGAACCTTGATCGCGGCGACATGCCCGAGGCCGAGCGGTATTTCGCGCTGGCCCATGACGTTTGCGCCCGGCACGGGCTTGATCCCGCCGGCCTGATCGTACTGCCATTTCTCGACTAGCTCATACGAAGGAGTTCAACCATGTCAGAGCTTCATGTCGATGGACCACTTCAAGCCGGTGATCGTGCACCGAACATCGTGCTCGACGCCATCACACGCGAAGGAAAGATCGCGCTCGAAGATTATCGCGGGCATAGCCCGATATTGGTTGGCTTGTTTCGGGGGCTGCATTGCCCATTCTGCCGCCGCCATATCGCGGCACAGGCGCAACTTGACGCCGCTCTGCACGAGAAAGGCGTCGAAAGTCTCACGGTGGTCAACACGCCGATCGAGCGCGCGCGGCTCTATTTCCGTTACCATCCGTTGCCAAATCTGCTCGCGGCGTCCGATCCCGAGCGGATCTCGCACCGCGCGTTCGGCTTGCCCAATCTCGAGTTTACCGAGAGCGAAACGGAGTGGCCGCGCAAGGTGGGTATGGATGTGGTGAGGAGCATGCAGGTCGAAATTCCGGGCGAATTTCCCGGACCGATGAATCGGCTGGCGGCGTTTGATTACCTCAACAACAAGGACGGCTACGAGATCACGGAAGCCGATCAGCGTATGTTGGCAGTCGGCCACGGCCAGCTGTTCGGCCAGTTCCTGCTCGATCGGGAGGGGATCGTGCGCTGGAGCTTTACCGAAGTTCCTGACGGCGGCCAGCACATGTTCGAAGCGCCGAGCCCTCAGGAGTTGATGTCGGCTGCCTCTCAGGTAGCAGGCTAGGCATCGGTGTCTGGCGATTAACCCGCCACCCTCGGCCGCTTCTCCGCGAGCACCGTCGCCATCGCCGCGATCAGCGGGCGCATGAAATAGGCATCCTCCGCTGGCGAGATATCGGTGCGCAGGCCGTGTGCGGCGAGTTCGCCTGAGACCGCCGGTCCTACCGATGCAATTAGCGTGCGCTCAAGGCCGCCCCGCAGCTTCTCCTCGGTACCATGCGCTTTCGCGGCATCGATCAGGCGGCGGACCTGGCCGAGATTGGTCAGGGCAAGACAGTCGATCCGCCCCGCGGCCATGTCGTCGATGGCGGCTGTGATGTTGGCATCCGCCGCCTTTGGATCGTAGGCGTAGGGCAGCACGGTATCGACCGCGGCGCCTTGCGCTGACAGCGCGTCGATCAGCGCGCTGTGGTCCTTATCGGGATAAAGCTGGAGCCCGATGCGGTGGCCTTTCAGGTCGAGCTTGCCCATCATCTCGATCACGCCGTCGGTGGTCGGCTTCTCCGTCATCTGCTGCTGCTCGAGCCCGACCTCGCGGAGCGCCTTGCCGGGCTTTGGCCCGCGGGTGAATTTTCGCGACTTGGCCAGTGCCGCCACAAGAGCCTGATCAAGGCCGCGCCCGCGCGCGAGCTTCATCAGCCGGCGCATGCCTTCGCCGGTCATCAGCACCAAATCGTCGAAGGGTTTTTCGATGGCGCGGCGGATCCAGGTCTCGACCGGCGCCGGATCGGGAGCATCGTGGATCTCGATCGTCGGGCATTGCACGACATCGGCGCCTTGCTCGGCCAGGAGCTTTGAGAACTGCGCTTCCTCGCGCGTCTCCAGGATCAGGATGCGGTAGCCGTTCAGTCGGTCGGCCATGACCAAGCCTCAGGGGAAAATTGCAATGTTACGTTCATCCTGACTCCGGTCTTGGGATTGGCGCAAGGGCGCGCACGGTGATAGAGCAGGGCGCATCGTCGCGTTCCGCGCATTTGCCCAAACCTTCATCAAAGACCATGCCCGATCATCAATACGTTCTGACCCTGTCCTGTCCCGACCGCCCCGGCATCGTCTCGGCGGTGTCGACCTTCCTCGCCCACAATGGACAGAACATTCTCGATGCCCAGCAGTTCGACGACATCGAGACAAAGAAATTCTTCATGCGCGTGGTGTTCACCGCGGCCGACCTCGCCGTCGAGCTATCAGCGCTCCAGACCGGCTTTGCCGCGATTGCGGAACGTTTCGGAATGGAGTGGCAGATGCGCGACCGCGCGGCGCACCGCAAGGTGATGCTGCTGGTGTCGAAGTCCGACCACTGCCTTGTCGACATTCTCTATCGCTGGCGCACGGGCGAACTGCCGATGATCCCGACCGCGATCGTTTCCAACCATCCGCGCGAGGTCTATGCCGGGCTCGATTTCGGTGACATCCCGTTCCACCATTTGCCGATCACCAAGGACACCAAGAAGGAGCAGGAAGGTCAGATCATCGATCTCGTCGGCAAGACCAAGACCGACCTCGTCGTGCTCGCCCGCTACATGCAGATCCTGTCGGACGATCTGTCGGCAAAACTGTCGGGCCGCTGCATCAACATCCACCACTCCTTCCTGCCGGGCTTCAAGGGCGCAAAGCCCTATCACCAGGCGCATGAGCGCGGCGTCAAGCTGATCGGCGCAACCGCGCATTACGTCACGCGCGACCTCGACGAAGGTCCCATCATCGACCAGGACGTCGAGCGCATCAGCCATCGCGACACGCCGGAGGATCTCGTGCGCAAGGGCCGCGACATCGAGCGCCGCGTGCTGGCGCGCGCCATCCGCTATCATCTGAACGATCGCGTGATCCTCAACGGCCGCAAGACCGTGGTGTTCGTGGACTAGCGTTTTCGAGCGAAGTGGAACTAGCGGATCGCATCGGCGGAGCCCGATGCCTGCGGCTGGGCTTGCCCTTCCTTCGCGCGATCGGCCGCAGGCATCAGCCGTTGGCGCTCCCGCTCCTTCATCCAGGCGTCGTATTGCGCCGTGCCCGGCCGCGGCGGGGCGTCGCCCGGCAGGCCGCCGGCCCATTGCGGAATGTAGTCGCCCATGCCGGCAGAGACCTTCTCGTTGATCGTACCGCAGCCCGACAGGCTTGCCACCAGAAGGCTGGCCGCGACAGCAAAGGTCAAGGGGCTGATACGTTCGGGCATGTTGCTCGGGGCGCCAGGGTGACGGTTGATCGGACGCCGGGCTGCAACCGGCGGCCACCGAGCCTAGCCTTCAACAGGTAAAATTGGTTTATTCGAGATAGGTATTCAACTACCGAATCCCTCGGTTGCCAGGGGTTGCCTTCGCCGGGGCTCGCGACATTTCGCTTGGTCAGCTCCAAGGTTTTTTCGTTGACAAGACCATTTTACTTGTACAAGCGTACAAATCGATTGAAGACCAATGGCCGGTGGACGTTACCGCAAGTTGGCTCCCTCTGCTGCCGCCGCCTGGACACCCGGCTTTGTCGCCGAACGTCCGATTGACAGCAGGGGCATGGAAGACGCCATGCTGCGGCTGCGCGACATGGCAAATACGCGTCATGGTGAGGCAAGAACCGGGCACTCGGTTCAGGGCTCGAGACTGGAAAGGGGAGGGAACGTAATGTCCGTTCGTCACAAGATGTTGTCATGGGCCGCCACCGCTGCGGCTGTTGCGAGCCTCGCGGCCGTTGCGCCGGCAGGCGCGCAGGATGCCGTGAAGATCGGCCTGATCCTGCCGATGACCGGCGGCCAGGCTTCGACCGGCAAGCAGATCGAGAACGCGATCAAGCTGTATATGCAGCAGAAGGGCGACACCGTCGCCGGCAAGAAGATCGAGATCATCCTCAAGGACGACGGCGCGGTTCCCGACAAGACCAAGACCGCCGCGCAGGAGCTGATCGTCAACGACAAGGTCAACTTCATCGCCGGCTTTGGCGTGACGCCGGCAGCGCTCGCCGCCGCACCGCTCGCGACGCAGGCAAAAATTCCGGAAGTCGTCATGGCGGCCGGCACCTCCATCATCACCGAGCGTTCGCCCTATATCGTGCGCACCAGCTTCACGCTGGCGCAGTCCGCCAACATCATCGGCGACTGGGCGGCGAAGAACGGCATCAAGAAGGTCGCAACGCTGACCTCCGACTACGCCCCCGGCAACGACGCGCTCAACTTCTTCAAGGAGCGTTTTACCGCCGGCGGTGGCGAGATCGTCGAAGAGGTCAAGGTGCCCCTGCAGAACCCGGACTTCGCGCCGTTCCTGCAGCGCATGAAGGACGCCAAGCCCGACGCGCTCTACGTGTTCGTGCCGGCGGGCCAGGGCGGCAACTTCATGAAGCAGTATGCCGAGCGCGGTCTGGACAAGGCCGGCATCAAGGTCATTGGACCCGGCGACGTGACCGACGACGATCTGCTCAACAACATGGGCGACGCCGTTCTCGGCACCGTCACCGCGCATCTCTATTCGGCAGCGCATCCCTCGCCGATGAACAAGGACTTTGTCGCCGCCTACAAGAAGGCCTACGGCACCCGTCCGGGCTTTATGGCGGTGAGCGGCTATGACGGCATCCACCTGATCTACGAAGCGCTGAAGAAGACCGGTGGCGATACCAATGGCGACAAGCTGATCGAGGCCATGAAGGGCATGAAGTGGGAAAGCCCGCGCGGCCCGATCTCGATCGATCCGGAAACCCGCGACATCGTGCAGAACATCTACATCCGCAAGGTCGAGAAGGTCGACGGCGAGCTCTACAACGTCGAATTCGCCACCTTCGACGCCGTCAAGGATTCCGGCAAGACCAAGAAGTGACGCGCGAAAAGCGCGTCATCCCCGAGCGCGCTTAGCGCGCATCGGGGATCTAGAAGTTGTTGATCGAGATTCCGGGTTCGGCGCGTGGCGCCGACCCGGAATGACCGACGCTGAATAGGACAGACCCAAGCTCTCCATGACCTCGATCCTGACCAACCTGTTCGATGGCGTTGCCTATGGCATGCTGCTGTTCGTGCTCGCCTGCGGGCTCGCGGTGACGCTCGGATTGATGAACTTCGTCAATCTCGCGCACGGCGCCTTCGCCATGGCCGGTGGCTATGTTTGCATGCTGCTGGTCAACAAATCAGGCTGGCCGTTCTTTACGGCGCTGCCGCTCGCTTTCGTCTCGGCCGCGTTGATCGGCGTGCTGCTGGAGCGCACGCTGTACCGGCATCTCTATACGCGCAGCCATCTCGATCAGGTGCTGTTCTCGATCGGCCTGACCTTCATGTCGGTCGCGGCCGTCGACTATTTCATGGGATCCTCGCGCGTCTTCATCAACCTACCGAACGCGCTGCAGGGACAGTTCGACTTCTTCGGCGTCGGCATCGGCCGCTACCGGTTGATGATCATCGTGATCTGCGGCCTGCTCACGGTCGCGCTGCAACTGATCCTGGCCAAGACGCGGTTCGGCAGCCGGCTGCGTGCCGCGGTCGACGATCCGCGCGCCGCGAGCGGCCTCGGCATCAACGTGCCGCAGGTGTTCGCGTTCACCTTCGCGTTCGGCTGCGGGCTCGCCGGCCTCGGCGGCGCGTTGAGCGCAGAAATCCTCGGCCTCGATCCCTATTTCCCGCTCAAGTTCATGATCTACTTCCTGATCGTGGTGACCGTCGGCGGCTCGTCCTCGATCACAGGCCCGTTCCTCGCCTCGCTCTTGCTCGGCATCGGCGACGTCGCCGGCAAATATTACGTCCCGAAGATGGGACCGTTCGTGATCTACACCATGATGATCGTGATCCTGATCTGGCGCCCGAACGGTCTGTTCGGCCGCACTGCTGCGCGTTGAGTGGTCCGATGAGCGCTGCTTCCGACGTCGGCTATCACGCCCAGCGCCATGCGCGCTGGCACTACGGCGAAATCGCCTTCTGGGTCATCATGCTGGCCTGCGGTTTCCTGTTCCCGTCGCGCTACCTGATCATGACCGACATCCTGCGGCTCGCGCTGTTCACGATGTCGCTCGACCTGATCCTCGGCTATGCCGGCATCGTCTCGCTGGGACACGCGGCGTTTTTTGGCGTCGGCGCCTACGCGGCCGGCCTGTTGTCCCTGCACGGCATCATCGCCGAACCCGTGCTGGCGCTGATTGCCGCGGGTCTCGCCGCGATGGTGCTGGGCTTTGCCACGAGCTTCCTCGTGATCCGCGGCGTCGACCTGACACGGCTGATGGTGACGCTCGGCATCGCGCTGCTGCTGGAGGCGCTCGCCGAGCGCTTTTCCAACATCACCGGCGGCACCGACGGCCTGCAGGGCATCGAGATGCAGCCGATCTTCGGCGTGCTCGCCTTCGACATGTTCGGCAAGACCGGCTTCTTCTACTCGCTCGCCGTGCTGTTCCTGCTGTTTCTGTTCGCCCGCCGCGTGGTGAACTCGCCGTTCGGCCTGTCGCTGCGCGCGATCAAGAACAATCCGCTGCGGGCTGCCGCCATCGGCATCCCCGTCAATCGCCGCCTGATCGCGATCTACACGCTGGCGGCCTTTTATGCCGGCATTGCCGGCGCGCTGTTCACCCAGACTACCGCCATCGCCTCGCTCGACGTGTTCTCGTTCGAGCGCTCCGCCGACCTGATGCTGGTGCTCGTAATCGGCGGCACCGGCTATCTCTATGGCGGCTTGATCGGCGCGGTCGTGTTCCGGATGCTCCAGGAGCTGTTCTCCACCATCACCCCGCAATACTGGCAGTTCTGGATCGGCCTGGTGCTGGTCGTGATCGTGCTGGTTGGCCGTGAGCGGCTGCATCGCTGGGTGCTGTTCGTGCCCAATTTGATCATCAAGCAGGTGGCCGGACGCAAGGCTGTCATCGCCGTTCCGGAGAGCGACGCATGACCATCGTGCTCGAAACCAAGAACCTCGAAAAGCAGTTCGGCGGCCTGCGCGTGACGCGCGATCTGTCGCTGAAAGTGGAGCAGGGGGCGCGGCACGCCCTGATCGGGCCGAACGGCGCCGGCAAGACCACGGTGATCAACCAGCTCACCGGCGTGCTCAAGCCGAACTCCGGCAGCATCCTGCTCGAAGGTCACGACATCACCGATATGCCCGTGCACAAGCGCGTGCTGCGCGGCCTGTCGCGCACCTTCCAGATCAACCAGCTCTATGCCGACCTGACGCCGCTCGAGACCATCGGACTCGCGGTGTCCGAGCGCCTCGGCCATGGCGGCGACTGGTGGCGGCGCATGGGCACGCGCGACGACGTCAATGGCGAGATCGCAGAGCTGCTGAAGCGCTTCCACCTGCTCGACGCCATGAACGAGCCAACGGTGACGCTGCCTTACGGCAAGCAGCGCCTGCTCGAGATTGCGGTTGCGATCGCGGCCAAGCCGCGCGTGCTGCTGCTCGACGAGCCCGCCGCCGGCGTGCCCGAGAGCGAGCGCCACGACATCCTCGCTGTTGTCGCCAGCCTGCCGCGCGACGTCACCGTGCTCCTGATCGAGCATGACATGGATCTCGTGTTCTCCTTTGCCGACCGCATCTCGGTGCTGGTCTCCGGCGCGCTGCTCACCGAAGGCCCGCCCGATCAGGTGGCGCGCGATCCGCAGGTGAAGGCGGTCTATCTGGGCGAGGAGGCGATCGATGTCTGACCTGCTCGCGATCGACACGCTTCGCGCCGGCTACGGCGAGGCGGTGGTGCTGCCCAACATGTCCCTGCGTCTCGCTGAAGGGCAGGTGCTGGCGCTCCTGGGCCGCAACGGTACCGGCAAGACCACGCTGATCAACTCCATCGTTGGCGTCACCCGGCGCTTCTCAGGCAGCGTCTCGCTTGCGGGTGCCGACATCACGGCCTTGCGGGCCGACCAGCGGGCGCGGGCCGGCATCGGCTGGGTGCCGCAGGAGCGCAATATATTTCGCTCGCTCACGGTCGAGGAGAACATGACCGCGGTGGCGCAGCCCGGTCCGTGGACGGTCCAGAAGGTCTACGAGATGTTCCCGCGGCTCGAGGAGCGCCGGAACAACTTTGGCAACCAGCTCTCCGGCGGCGAGCAGCAGATGCTGGCGATCGGCCGCGCGCTTACCCTCAATCCAAAAGTGCTGCTGCTGGACGAGCCGACCGAGGGCCTTGCCCCGATCATCGTCGAGGAGCTGTTGAAGGCGCTCGGCACCATCACCCGGTCCGGCGGCATCTGCTCGATCATCGTCGAGCAGAATGCGCAAAAGATTCTGGGGCTGGCCGACCGCGTTGTGATATTGGAGCGCGGAACGATCGTCCACGACGCCCCCAGCGCCGCGCTCAAGGCCGACCCGTCGGTGCTCGAGCGCTACCTCGGCGTAGCAGGGGCGGCCGCACATTAAAATCTCGGGAGTTGAGACCATGCAGCGAACCAAAGCCCCCTTCCGCGCCGACGAGGTCGGCAGCCTGTTGCGCCCGGCCAAGATCAAGGAAGCGCGCGCGAAGCTGGAGAAGGGCGAGATTTCCGCTGACGATCTGCGCAAGATCGAGGACATGGAGATCGAGAAGGTCGTGCACAAGCAGGCCTCGATCGGGTTGAAGCTCGCGACCGACGGCGAATTCCGCCGTTCCTGGTGGCATTTCGACTTCCTCGCCAAGCTGACGGGCTGCGAGCTCTTCCACCCCGACACCGGTATCCAGTTCGCGGGTGTCGAGACCCGGCACGACGCGATACGGGTGATCGACAAGCTCGACTTCCCCGACAGCCACCCGATGCTGGATCACTTCCGCTTCCTGAAGAAGTACGCCGACCAGGCTCACGTCACCGCGAAGATGACGATCCCGTCGCCGGCCGTGCTGCATTTCCGCGGCGGCCGCAAGTCGATCTCCAAGGACGTCTATCCCGATCTCGACGCCTTCTACGAGGATCTCGGCAAGACCTACCGCAAGGCCGTGAAGGCCTTCTACGACGCCGGCTGCCGCTATCTCCAGTTCGACGACACCGTGTGGGCCTATCTCTGCTCGCAGGACGAGTTGAAGAAGGCGCGCGAGCGCGGCGACAATCCGGACGGCCTCCAGCAGATCTACGCGCGCATCATCAACTACGCGCTGGCAGAGAAGCCCGCCGACATGGTGGTGACGACGCATGTCTGCCGCGGCAATTTCCGCTCGACCTGGATCTCCTCGGGCGGCTACGAGCCGGTCGCGGAGACCATGCTCGCTGGCACCAATTACGACGGCTATTTCCTTGAGTACGACAGCGATCGCGCCGGCGGCTTCGAGCCGCTGCGCTTCCTGCCCAAGGGCAACAAGGTCGTCGTGGTCGGCGTCATCACCTCGAAGTTCGGCGAGCTCGAGAAGAGGGACGACATCAAGCGTCGTCTCGAAGAGGCCGCCAAGTTCGCCCCGCTGGAGCAGCTCGCGCTCTCCCCGCAATGCGGCTTCGCCTCGACCGAGGAAGGCAACATCCTCTCCGAGGAGGAGCAGTGGGCGAAGCTGAGCCTCGCCGTCGAGATCGCGAAGGAAGTGTGGGGCCAGTAAACCCCACGCACCGTCTTTAGAGACGGTGAACTCGCGCATCCCTTCGGTGTCGTCCCGGACAAGCGCGCCCTAAGCGCGCGCCGAGCCGGGACCCATAACCACAGGAAGTGGTTGTGGCGCGAGATCGGGGTTACGAGTCTTCGCCAAGCCTGATCCTGGGGTTATGGATCCCGGATCTGCGCGCCGCTCCGCGCGCTTGTCCGGGACGACACTGGAGTTTGAGGGGCGTGACTTCCGCCTCACTGCAGGCGGCAAGTGTCTGCCGTCACTTCTCCGCCAGATACACCTCACCCAGCAGCGACGAGTTCGACCACGGCACCTGCTTGTTTTTGGTGCCCGACACCACCTCGGCCCGCACCCGCGTCAGCATCTGCTGCACTTCCAGCCCGCGTGTGCCGATGTGGTGCGAGAGCGCGGCCGAGAAGGGCGAGTTCGCGCCTTCGCCGTCGAGCGCGACCTGGCCCGGCGCGGTCGCGAATGCGATCAGCGTGCCGGCCCCGAGCGTTGCGCCTGCGCCGAGGCTTGTGGGCGCAGCGAGACCCGAGGCGCCTTCGATGGCACGGTTGGTGCCGGCGGCCGCCACCTGCGGCGCCATCGGGTTGTTGCGGCAGGCGTCGAAGATCAGGATGTTGGTGCGGACCTGGTCGTCGAGACCGGCCATGATCGTGTCCATGTCGATCATCGCTTCCGTCATGCTGCTGCCGGCCTTGAGCTCGACATCGACGGGAATGAGATAGTTGCGGCCGTCGACCTGTACACCGTGGCCGGCATAATAGACGATCGCCACCTGGGCCCGCGCTGCCTCGCGCAGGAAGTCGCGCGTGACCTTCTGCATCGCCGCGCGGTCGAGATCGACGCCCTCGGATACCGTAAAGCCAATGTCGCGCAGACTTTTCGCCACCGCTCGTGCGTCATTGGGCGGATTGGGCAGCGCCTTCACATGCGCATAGGCGCCATTGCCGATGATCAGCGCCATGCGCTTGCCGCGCGCCGTCGTGGCGGGAGCGGGCGGTGGTGCAGGCGTCGCGGTCGAGGTCGGCGCAGTCGTCGTCTTCTGTTGCTGGGCGGACGATGGCGTATCGTGTGGCGTCGGCGTGGTTGCGTCCGTCAGCAACGACAGGCGGACCCTTGCCGTGGCCTGATTGGCCTTGCTGCCGGCATCCGATGCGGTGAGCTGGAGTAAGGCCTTGTAGTCGTCCCGCGCGTGCGGGTAGTCGCCCTTGGCCTCATAGGCCAGCGCGCGATGGGTATAGCCCGTGATCAGCACGCTGTTGGGCGGCGTCATGATATTGACCGGCGGGTTCTCCCGGGCGACCCGGATCGCGTCGGTGCCGTCGGCAATCGCCCGGTCGAAATCGCCCCGCGCGCGCCAGATCGCGGTGCGGTTGATCAGCGGCTGCGGCAGGCTCGGATCGAGCCGGATCGCCTGGTTGATGTCGGCAAGTGCGCCGTCGAGATCGCCCAGTGCCTGTTTCGAGATGCCGCGGTTCTGGAACGCGAACGCCGATGGGGCGATCTTGATCGAGGCGTCGTAGTCGGCGATCGCTCTGGCGTAGTCGCCCTTGGCGCGCCAGGCGTTGCCGCGATTATGGAGAATCGTGCCATCAGGCGGGCCGAGCTTGAGTGCATCGTCGTAATCGGCGATCGCGATGTCGTACTCGCCCTTGTGGTAATAGGCCCGACCGCGCAGGTCATAGCCCGCCTGGCTCGGTGCGAGCCGAAGACCTTCGGTGGCATCAGTGATGACCTTGCCGTAATCGGCCTTCTTGTTCCAGCCGATCGCGCGCCAGAAATAGATGTTCGCCAACTGCGCGCCCTGGAACACTTTCAGTGCAATGATCTTGTTGCAGGCGTCGATCTGCTGATCCGCCGGCGTGGTGCTGGTGGTGCAGAGCGGCCCGAGCTGGTTGCGCGCCTGCGCGAGACAGGGAGCCGACCACAGGGCCATAGCGAGCAAGGCAAGCGCGCGTAGCAGGTGACGCAACGGAAGCATCCTACTTCTCCGCCAGATACACCTCGCCGAGCAGCGAGGAGTTCGACCACGGCACCTGCTTGTTCTTCGTGCCCGACACCACTTCGGCCCGCACCCGCGTCAGCATCTGCTGCACTTCCAGTCCGGGGGTGCCGATGTGGCGGGAGAGCGCGGCCGAGAACGGTGAGTTGGCGCCTTCACCGTCGAGCGCGACCTGGCCCGGCGCGGTCGCAAAGGCGATCAACGTGCCTGCGCCCAGCGTCGCGCCTGAGCCGAGGCTCGTCGGCGCGGCGAGACCAGATGCGCCTTCGATGGCACGGTTGGTGCCGGCAGCCGCCACCTGCGGCGCGATCGGATTGTTGCGGCAGGCATCGAAGACCAGGATGTTGGTGCGGACATGGTCGTCGAGGCCGGCCATGATCGTGTCCATGTCGATCATCGAGGCCGTCATGCTGGCGCCGGACTTGAGCTCGACGTCGACGGGGATGAGATAATTGCGGCCGTCGATCTGCACGCCGTGCCCGGCGTAGTAGACCACGGCGAGCTGCGCCTGCGCCGCATCGCGCAGGAAGTCGCGCGTCATCTTCTGCATCTTGGCGCGGTCGAGGTCGACGCCCTCCGTCACCGCGAAGCCGATGTCGCGCAGGCTTTTCGCAACCGCACGCGCGTCGTTGGAAGGATTGGGCAGCGCCTTGACGTGCGTATAAGCGCCGTTGCCGATCACGAGCGCCATGCGCTTGCCGCGGCTCGCGCTGTCCGGCGACGCGGGCGGTGAGGTGGTCTGCCCCTGGGGCGCACTGTCGGCCTTCTGCGGCTGCGCCGGATCGGCCGGGGCATCGCGCGGTGTCGGCGCGATGTCGGACAGCAGCGACAGGCGCACCTTGGCAGTCGCCTGATTGGACTTGCTGCCCGCATCCGAAGCGGTCCCCTGAAGGGTCGAGCGGTAATCGTCCTTGGCGTGCTCGACGTCGCCCTTTGCCTCGTAGGCAAGGGCGCGGTGGATATAGCCCGCGATCAGCACGCTGCCCGGCGGCGTCAGGACCGCGAGCGGCACATTGGACTTGGCGAGCCGGATCGCGTCGCTGCCGTCGGCGATCGCGCGATCGAAATTGCCCTTGGCGCGCCAGATCACGGTGCGGGTGATCAGTGGCGCCGGAAGTCTTGGATTGAGGCGGATCGCCTCGTTGACGTCGGCAAGTGCGCCGTCGAGATCGCCAAGCTTCAGTTTCGTGGAGCCGCGATTGTCGTAGAAGTAGGCCTCGCCGGGATAGAGCCGGATGGCCTCGTTGTAATCAGCAAGCGCCTTGGCGTAGTCGTGCTTGGCCTTATAGGCGTTGGCGCGGTTGTGAAGGATGAGCCCGCTTGCCGGTCCAAGCTTCAGCGCGTCGTTGAAATCCGCGATCGCGATATCGTTCTCGCCCTTGTCGAAATAGGCCGATCCCCGCAGGTTGTAGAGCGCCTGGTCCGGCGCGAGCCGGATCCCCTCGGTGGTATCTGATATCACCTTGTCGTAGTCGCCCTTCTTGTTCCAGCCGACCGCGCGCCAGAAATGGACCGTGGCGAGCTGCCCACCTTTGAAGACCTTGAGCGCGATGATCTTGTTGCAGGCGTCGATCTGCTGATCGGCCGGCGTGCCCTCGCTGGTGCAGAGCGGCCCGAGCTGCGCGCGGCTCTGCGCGAAGGAGGGGGCGGACCAGACAGAGGCAAGGAGGAGGGAGAGCGCGACGGGAAGGCAGCGCATGAAGGCCTCGGAAACGCGAAAATGAAAAGAGATCGTCCATCTGTTTGTCGCCGCCGCTAGACGGACGGTTCAGCCCCGGGGGTGCTGCGGCGCAAGCTTTACTTCTTTGGCTGGCGGGTGCGGACCTCGATGACGCCGCCGGCCATCTGCACGTCGAACCGGGACAGGAAGCTCATGCCGAGCAGACCGTCGATGCCGGGGCCATAGCTCTTGTCGTCCACGTTCTGGATCGCGACCGGGACGTTGCTTGCCTCCAGCTTGCCGAGCGAGACCTTGTCGGCTTTGGCGAGCTTGGCCTTGATCTGTCCGTTGGCCGTCACGAGTGTGATCTCGCTGGCGCCCGAATCGGGGATTTTCGCCCGGCTCGCAAACGTGGATCTGACGGACACATAGCTGGCGCCGGTATCGAGGATGAACATCCCGGACACGCCATTGATCTGCGCCTTCACGGTGACGACGTTCCTCTGGCCGTGGAGCGGAAAGGTTTCCTTCCGAGGCTCGGTCGACGCGATGCAGTTGCCCTGGCTTTCGTAGTCGGCGATGATCTTTCGGGTCTGGCTCGTATCGCGATTCATCGGATCGAGCGCAATCCACAGATTGATCGGTGCCGTCGCCTCGCAGAACTGCTTGAGCGCCGCATAGGCGCCGGCCATGCGCAGGAAGACACGGCTCGAGATCGTTTTCTTGTCCGCGCCATAGAGCTCGATCGCATCCGAGTAGTCGACAAGCGCGCGGCGGTAGTCGCCGGCGCCTTCCAGCGCGACGCCCCGCAGATAATGCGCCTCCCGATTTGAAGGCGCCCGCCGCATGAATTCGTCGGCGACCTCGACGGCTTTCGGGTAGTCGGTCAGCTTCAGGTAGATGTTGATCGACCGATGCAACGCGTTCAGAGGTGCGCCGCAGTTCAAGACGAACTTGTAGAGCCCGTCAGCGGCCTTTCGCCGGTAACCGAGTTTTTCCAGCATCAGCCCAAGATCGCTGATGCTCTACTGGTCGCACGGCTCGCGCTTCAGCTCTTCCAGTCGCAGCCAGACATACGGGTCGCGCGCAGCCTGGACGGGCAGGGCGCCGATCCTTTCATAGACCGATGCGAATAGTTCGTCGGGATTCTCGTCCAGGTAACCTGCGCGTGCGCCGCCCGATAATGCCGCCAGAAGACAAGCGGCGAACCAAAACAACCTGAACATGCCCTGCCCCGAACATCCCCCGTCGCCACGTATACCGATAAGTGTGGGGACGGCCAAACGCACGATGGGGATGTCCCTGGAGGGGCTTGGCGCGGCCTATCGCAAGGGAATGGAATAATTCCAGAGGGTATTCCCTGAGTGGGCAGAATTTGCTAGGAGGTTGAGCCCAACATCGCTGCCCACCACGTCCCACCCAATGAAAAACGACGAAATCCTGAGCCAGATCACCGAGTTCTGCCGCAAGGCGGACATGGCGGAATCGACGTTTGGCCGGCGTGCGGTGAACGATGGGAAGCTGGTGCACCGCCTGCGCGAGGGAAAGCGCATCACCATCGACACGCTGGACCGGATCCAGGCCTACATGGCCGCATCGACCGGCGGCCTGCCGCCGCCGCGGGGACTTCAGGTGCCCCCGGAAAAGCGCGATCCGCGCGGCAATTTCCGCTTCTTCGAGAACCGGCAGAAATACCTGCTGTTCGTCCACACCTGCAGCGAGAAGCGGGTGGTCGCAGACAGGGTTGCGCTTGAGCTCGCCACCATTCACCCGCGCCCGCCGGCCCTGCGCATATTCGATGCGGGCGTCGGCGACGGCACGGTGCTGGCGCGGGTGCTGCGCGCAACGCACCAGCGCTTCCCACACATGCCGTTCTATGTCGCCGGCAAGGAGCTCAGCCTCGAGGACCTGCGCCTGACGCTGGAGAAGGTGCCGGATCGCATTTTCGAGCATCCGGCATCGGTGTTCGTCTTCACCAACATGTTCTACTCGGAGGCACCCTGGCTCGCGCCGGCATCGCCGGCGGCGGCGGCTGCGACCGTCTGGCACGAAGTTCCGCTGCGGGGCGCTTCAACGGGCGAATTCGAGACCCAGATCGCCGAGCTGAAGCCATTCCTGGAGCAGAACTGGCGGGCGGCGATCAGCCCAAGCACCGCCATGCCGCTCTATGAACGACCCGTCGTGCTGGTGCTCTATCGCGAGGACCACAGGTTCCTGCTGGATTCGACCATTCCGCGGCCGGGTCAGACCGAGGCCAATTTCGACCTTGTTATTGCATCCCAGCCATACCGTGCCCTGTCCTCGGTCAATTTCCGGGCAAAACGCATCATTGCGCCCCTGGCACGGGCACTTCGGCCGGGGGCCGGCTCATCGGTATTCACTCCCATGGCCACGATCCCGGCATGGAAATGATCCAGGCGATCTGGCCTGGAGAAAATCCTTTCTCGGTGAGCCGGCATGAGCTATTGCGCGCCGTTAAGTATGAGCTCGGTTCGTTGGGCCGGGACCTAAATTTTAATGCTTATGCGGATAACCGTTCGATCTTCAGGTATGATATGGAAGCGCTGCCCAACGAGGTGACGGGTACCATCGGAACCTCGACGGCCTTTGCAGCGTGGAATGCGGCGGTGTATGTGGCGCAGATCGAGGACGACCGGTTGACAGAAATGACTCAAAACGGCCGCACTCTGGATGCTGCCCGGGACGTGCTGCGAAAGTACAACGGGCTCTGGTTTCTCGACGAATCCTACGTCATCTCGCGACGGCGTGATTGACATAATTCATACGTAAACATCGCAAACGAACCGCCGAGAGCGGCGGAACAAGGGGTTACTGATGCGCGCGTCTTATCTCTTCACCAGCGAGTCCGTGTCCGAGGGCCATCCGGACAAGGTCTGCGACCGGATCTCCGACGAGATCGTCGATCTGTTCTATCGCGAGGGGCCGAAAGCCGGCATCGACCCGTGGCAGATCCGCGCCGCGTGCGAGACGCTCGCGACCACCAACAAGGTCGTGATCGCCGGTGAGACCCGTGGTCCGAAGTCCGTCACCAACGAGCAGATCGAGAGCGTCGTGCGCGCTGCGATCAAGGACATCGGCTACGAGCAGGAAGGTTTCCACTGGAAGACCGCTGACATCGAGATTTTGCTGCATCCGCAGTCGGCCGACATCGCGCAGGGCGTCGACGCGCTGCAGCCGGGCGAAGTCAAAGAAGAGGGCGCGGGCGACCAGGGCATCATGTTCGGTTACGCGACCAACGAGACGCCGGACCTGATGCCGGCGCCGATCTTCTACGCCCACAAGATCCTGCGCCTCATCTCCGAAGCGCGTCACTCCGGCCGCGAGAAGGTGCTCGGTCCTGACTCCAAGAGCCAGGTCACCGTGCAGTACGAGAACGGCAAGCCGGTCGGCGTGCGCGAGATCGTGGTGTCGCACCAGCATCTGGTCCCCGATCTCACCTCGAGCCAGGTGCGCGAGATCGTGGAGCCCTATGTGCGCGAGGCGCTGCCGAAGGACTGGATCAACGGCAAGACCATCTGGCACATCAACCCGACCGGCAAGTTCTACATCGGCGGTCCCGACGGCGACTCCGGCCTGACCGGCCGCAAGATCATCGTCGACACCTATGGCGGTGCTGCTCCGCATGGCGGCGGCGCGTTCTCCGGCAAGGATCCGACCAAGGTCGACCGTTCGGCAGCTTACGCGGCGCGCTATCTCGCCAAGAACATCGTCGCTGCCGGTCTCGCCGACCGCTGCACGCTGCAACTCGCTTACGCCATCGGCGTGGCGCGTCCGCTGTCGATCTACATCGACACCCACGGCACCGGTAAGGTGTCCGAGGACAAGCTCGAGAAGGCGGTGGCGCAGGCGATGGATCTGACACCGCGCGGTATCCGCAGCCATCTCGACCTCAACCGCCCGATCTATGCGCGCACCTCGGCCTACGGTCACTTCGGCCGCACGCCGGACAACGAGGGCGGCTTCTCCTGGGAGAAGACCGATCTCGTCGAGCCGCTGAAGCGCGCGGTTTAATTCTCGCCGTCATTCCGGGGCGGTCCGAAGGACCGAACCCGGAATCCCGAGATTCCGGGTTCGCGCTCTGCGCGCCCCGGAATGACTTTTTCAAACAACAGGACACTCGCAATGAACGCCAAGCCCGGCTTCACCGATTACATCGTCAAGGACATTTCGCTCGCCGATTTCGGCCGCAAGGAGCTCTCGCTGGCCGAGACCGAGATGCCCGGCCTGATGGCCACCCGCGAGGAGTTCGGCCCGAAGCAGCCGCTGAAGGGCGCGCGTATCGCTGGCTCCCTGCATATGACGATCCAGACCGGCGTGCTGATCGAGACGCTGGCAGCACTCGGCGCCGACATTCGCTGGGTCTCCTGCAACATCTATTCTACGCAGGACCACGCCGCGGCGGCGATCGCAGCCGCCGGCATTCCGGTGTTCGCGGTCAAGGGCGAGACGCTGAAAGACTACTGGGACTACACCGCAAAACTGTTCGACTGGCACGGTGGCGGTCACCCGAACATGATCCTGGACGACGGTGGCGACGCCACCATGTACGTCCATCTCGGCCTGCGCGCCGAGAACGGCGACACCGCGTTCCTGGATAAGCCGGGTTCGGAAGAAGAGGAAGTGTTCTTCGCGCTCTTGAAGAAACAGCTCAAGGAAAAGCCGAAGGGCTACTTCGCCGCGATCGCCAAGAGCATCAAGGGTGTTTCCGAAGAGACCACCACGGGCGTGCATCGTCTCTACGACATGCAGAAGGCAGGCACGCTGCTGTGGCCGGCCATCAACGTCAACGACAGCGTCACCAAGTCGAAGTTCGACAATCTCTATGGCTGCCGTGAATCGCTGGTCGACGGCATCCGCCGCGGCACCGACGTGATGATGTCGGGCAAGGTCGCGATGGTCGCGGGCTTCGGCGACGTCGGCAAGGGTTCTGCGGCTTCGCTGCGCCAGGCCGGCTGCCGCGTCATGGTCTCCGAGATCGATCCGATCTGCGCGCTCCAGGCCGCGATGGAAGGCTACGAGGTCGTGACCATGGAAGACGCGGCGCCCCGCGCCGACATCTTTGTCACGGCCACCGGCAACAAGGACATCATCACGATCGAGCACATGCGCGCGATGAAGGATCGCGCCATCGTTTGCAACATCGGCCACTTCGACAACGAGATCCAGATCGCGGGTCTGCGTAACCTGAAGTGGACCAACATCAAGCCGCAGGTCGACGAGATCGAATTCCCCGATAAGCACCGCATCATCATGCTGTCGGAAGGCCGCCTCGTGAACCTCGGCAACGCGATGGGTCATCCGTCCTTCGTGATGTCGGCCTCCTTCACCAACCAGACGCTGGCGCAGATCGAGCTCTTCGCCAACAACAAGGACGGCAAGTACAAGAAGGAAGTCTACGTGCTGCCGAAGTCACTCGACGAGAAGGTCGCGCGTCTCCACCTCGCCAAGATCGGCGTCAAGCTCACCGAGCTCCGCAAGGACCAGGCCGACTACATCGGCGTGAAGCAGGAAGGCCCGTACAAGTCGGACCACTACCGCTACTGAGGTCCGATCGCCTCGAGACACACAGAAGCCCCGGCGTGAGCCGGGGCTTTTTTGTTGGTTATCGGTCTGATACTCTCATAGGTAGAGCCAAAATAAGCCTGCCATCTCTGCAGCGGGCGGCCCATTTCCCGACACATATTGTCAGACACCGAAATCATTTTGGAGGGAGTGCGATGTCCAACGAAGCCGCCAACGTCAAGATATTGCAGGAAGCCTATCGCCAGTGGCACGAGAGCAAGGGTGGCAGCGTCAACTTTTGGTTCACGGACGTGGTCGCCGAGAAGGTCAGCTTTGGATCGGCGCCGCGCGGCGCCGCTCCGCTGCAATTTGCCAGGCAGTATCACGACAGCACTGAGCTACACGGGTATTTCAACGACCTGTTGGGGAACTGGGCCATGCAGTACTACAGGATCGACGAGTATATCGCGCAGGGTGACGTCGTCATCGCTCGCGGCCACACGGCCTGGACCAACAAGAAGACGGGCAAGACCGCTGATACGCCGAAGATGGATTATTGGCGGTTCAAGGACGGCAAGGCCATCGAGTTCTACGAATATTTCGACACGCAATGCGTCGCGCTAGCCGCGACATGACGAAGGCAGCGATCCGTCGCGGCCTTGCGGGCGAGAGAGTCCGCAAGGCCATCGATGCGGCGTGCAAAGGATGGGGACACCTTGCTTGCGAGGTCCCCCGTCTTGCGCATCATTTCTTGATGCCGCAGGTATTGGTGTTCTTGCACTGGCTGCCGAGGCCGCCGTCGATCGTGCAAGGGTTACAGAACTTGGGCCGATTGCTGCCGGCCGTGACGCAGTTTGGGCTGCCGGGCCGGCAGTTGGCGGAGGCGGTGTCCACCGCGAACGACAGGACCGTCAATGCAAGCAGGGTCGCAGAGAGAATGCGGGTCATGGCTGTCTCCTTGGGTTGGGTTCCTCTCGTGAGGACGACAGGAGTTTGAGCACGCGCGGGCACGATTTTCTGTGCGACGGATCACGCGTTCGTCGGGCAGGGCAGTCCGTTCTTCGGTTCTTGCGGATTGACTGGTTCCATCACCGATTGGACAATCGCAGGCGGCGGAGGGAAACATGCAAGAACATTTCGACGTGCTGATCGTCGGTGCCGGCTTGTCCGGCATCGGCGCGGGCTATCATTTGCAGACGAAGTGCCCGACCAAGAGCTACGTCATCCTGGAAGGTCGCGCGTGCAGCGGCGGCACCTGGGATTTGTTCCGCTATCCCGGCATCCGGTCCGACAGCGACATGTTCACGCTCGGCTATTCCTTCAAGCCGTGGACCGATCCGAAGGCGATCGCCGACGGCCCGCAGATATTGAAGTATGTGCGCGAGACGGCGGCCGAGAACGGCATCGACAAGAAGATCCGCTACGGCCATCGCGTCAAGCGTGCGTCGTGGTCGACGGGCGATGCGCGCTGGACCGTCGAGGCCGAGCGCGTGACGGGCGAGGGCGCAACCGAGACCGTGCGCTTCACCTGCAATTTCCTGTTCATGTGCGCCGGCTACTACAAATACGAGCAGGGTTACACGCCGGAGTTCAAGGGCACCGCGGATTTCGCGGGCCGTATCGTGCATCCGCAGAAATGGACCGAGGACATCGATTATGCGGACAAGCGCGTCGTCGTGATCGGCTCGGGCGCGACGGCCGTGACGCTGGTGCCGGAGCTCGCGAAGAAGGCCGCGCAAGTCACCATGCTGCAGCGCTCGCCGACTTATGTTGTGTCGCGTCCGGCGCAGGATCCGGTCGCCAACAAGCTGCGCCGCAATCTGCCGACCACGCTCGCCTATCATCTGATCCGCTGGCGCAACGTGATGTGGGGGATGTTCTTCTTCCAGCTCAGCCGCCGCCGGCCGGACAAGGTGAAGAACCTGATCCTCGGCGGCGTGCGCATGGCGCTTGGGCCCGACTATGACGTCGCGACCCACTTTACGCCGCGCTACAATCCCTGGGACCAGCGCCTCTGCCTGGTGCCCGACGGCGATCTGTTCAAGGCGATCCGCGAGAAGCGGGCCGCCGTCGTCACCAACGAGATCGACACGTTCACGACGGACGGAATCCGCCTCAAGGATGGCAGCCAGCTGGACGCCGACATCATCGTCACCGCGACCGGATTGGTGCTGGAGGTCGTTGGCGGGCTCGAGGTCAGCGTCGACGGCCGTCAGGTCGATTTCGCCAACACGCTGACCTACAAGGGCATGATGTACGCCGACGTGCCCAACATGGCCTCCGCCTTCGGCTATACCAACGCATCGTGGACGCTGAAATGCGACCTGACCTGCGAATATGTCTGTCGCCTCATCAACTACATGGATCGGCATAATTATCGGCAATGCATGCCGCATAATACCGACACCACGGTCACGCCGCAGCCTTCGCTCGACTTCTCGTCCGGCTATGTGCAGCGCTCGATTGCCAAGATGCCCAAGCAAGGCTCGAAGCGCCCGTGGAAGCTCTACCAGAACTATGCCTTCGACATCGTGACCTTGCGTTTCGGCAAGGTCGACGATGGCGTGATGCAATATTCCTGATTGCTGTTGTTGTTTTCCCGTCCCGTTCAGTGGCCGGCGCTCTGGCCGCCGTCGACGTGGAGGATCTCGCCGGTCACGAAGCCGGCCTGCTCGAGGTAGAGCACGGCGTCGACGACATCGGACATCTCGCCCATGTGCCCAACTGGATGCAGCGGGTTGAGGAAGGAATGTGTTTCGACCGGGTGCATCGGCGACTTGATCACGCCGAGAGCGACGGCGTTGGCACGGATTCCGCGCTTGGCGTATTCGATCGCAAGCGACTTTGTTGCGGCGTTGAGCCCGCCCTTGGTCAGCGAGGCCAGCACTGATGGAACGTTCGAATTCGCGTGATCGACGAGGCTCGTGGAGATCTGCACGACGTGGCCCGAGCCCTGCTTCTCCATCTCGGCAATGGCGAGCTGGGTGATGCGGAAGAAACCGGCGACGTTGACACCGAGCACGTTCGCATAGTCTTCGGCCGTGTACGCCGTGAAGGGTTTTGCGACGAAGATGCCGGCATTGTTGACCAGCGTGTCGACGCGGCCAAAACGGTCCTTCGCGGCGGCAACCACCCGCTCGGCGGTGGCCCAGTCGGCGATATCGCCGGCAACGGTGAGGACGCCGTCGTCGTTGGACGGCTTGATCGACCGGGCGGTTGCGACCACGCGATAATTGCGGTCGCGATAGGCCTGGACGAGGGCGGCGCCGATGCCTTGCGATGCGCCGGTAATGATTGCGACTTTCTGCTCGATACCCATGGAAATCTCCTGTTGGCTGTCTGGGGTTGAATCGGTGCCGATCGGCTGCGGTGGCGGTGGATCGGCTTGCCGCGAGAGGTAGGCCGGCAGGGGATCGACGCGAAGCCACGCTGGCCGAGCGACACTGTTGCGCGTTGCGAGCGAATGCCGGATGCGGCCCCGTCGGTTGTCGCAAGAGTGGCGAAGCCCTAGGTTGGGCGCAGGGCTCACGTGACGCCGACGGGGGACGCATGGATCGTCTGGATACGATGAAGGTCTTCGTCGTTGCGGTCGACGAGGGGAGTCTCGCAGCCGCCGGCCGCAAGCTCGGACGCTCACCCGCGGCTGTCAGCCGCGCCATCGCCTTTCTGGAAGAGCGGGTCGGCACCGAGCTCCTTCACCGCACCACGCGATCGATCAAGCTCAGCGAGGAGGGCGAGCGCTATGTCGCGATCTGCCGCCGCGTGCTGACCGAACTCGAGGAAGCCGACATCGTCGCGGCGGGGCCGCGTGCGGCGCCACGCGGCATGCTCTCGCTGACGGGGCCGGTGGTTTCGGGCGAGATGGTGCTGCAGCCGATCCTTGATGCGTTCCTGGACGCCTATCCGACCGTGTCGGCGCGGCTCCTGCTGCTCGACCGCGCCGTCAACCTGATCGAGGAGGGTTTTGACATCGCGCTCCGCATCGGTCAGCTCTCGGATTCAGCGATGGTCGCGACGCGGGTTGGCGAGGTGCGCCGCCTCGTGGTGGCCGCGCCGCGCTATCTGAAGCAGCATCCGCGCATCGAGGAGCCCGCCGATCTCGCAAAACACCAGATCATCGGCATGGCTCATATCCCGAATTCGTGGACCTTTGCACCCGCCGGGAAATCGTCCGTGCCGCGGACCGTCCAGATCACGCCGCGTCTCGTGAGCAACAGCACCTACGCCGCCGTGGCCTCGGCCGTCAGCGGGCGCGGCGTGGCGCGCCTGTACTCGTACCAGGTGGCCGAGCAGGTGAAGAAGGGCAATCTCGAGATCGTGCTCGCCGACGACGAGGATCCGCCGATGCCGGTGCATGTGATCACACCGCAGGGACGACTGTCGGTGCCGAAGGTGCGTGCCTTCATGGACTTCGCTGTGCCGCGCCTGAAGAAGCAATTCGCGATTCTGGCGAAGGACATCGGAGATCGCTGAATTGTTATTCGATCGTGACACGAAAGTGTGTCTCTCGGCTGCCTGCGTTCGTCTTGATTGGGCCTAATTCTGCGCCGAACACGCGACGCGTCGCCGCCCGCTTTCCCAATACAAGAGACAGACATGTCCGATCCTATCGACCACGCTCGCCGTCGCTTCATCTCGTCTGCTGCCATGACTCTCGCGGCTGCGCCGATCGTCTTCAACGATGTCGCCGTTGCGCAGACTTCGCCAGCGCGGCCGGCCATCAAGCCCGGCACGACCAAGGCGTTTGCGGCCCTGAAGCAGATCGACGCCGGCGTTCTCAATGTCGGCTATGCCGAGGCGGGACCTGCCGACGGTCCCGCGGTCATCCTGCTGCACGGCTGGCCCTATGACATCCACAGCTTCCTCGACGTCGCCCCGGCGTTGGCAGAGGCCGGCTATCGCGTCATCGTCCCGCACCTGCGCGGCTACGGCACCACGCGCTTCCTCTCTGGCGAGACCATGCGCAACGGCGAGCCAGCCGCACTGGCCACCGACATCGTCGCGCTGATGGACGCGCTGGGAATCAGGCAGGCGACGCTCGCGGGCTACGATTGGGGCGCGCGAACCGCCAACATCGTCGCGGCGCTCTGGCCGGAGCGCGTCAAGGCCATGGTCTCGGTGAGCGGCTACCTGATCTCAAGTCAGGAGGCCGGCAAGATGCCGTTGCCGCCGAGCGCCGAGCTGCAATGGTGGTACCAGTATTATTTCGCGACCGAGCGCGGCCGCGAGGGTTATGCGAAGAACCGGCACGACTTCGCCAAGCTGATCTGGAAGCTGGCCTCACCGAAATGGGACTTTGACGATGCCACCTTCGACCGCAGCGCGGCGTCGCTCGACAATCCTGACCATGTCGACATCACGATCCACAACTATCGCTGGCGGCTTGCTCTGGCGGAGGGGGAGGCGAAATACGCCGAGCTCGAGAAGCGGCTGGCGGCGGCGCCCGTGATCACGGTGCCGACGATCACGATGGAAGGCGATGCCAATGGCGCGCCGCATCCGCCGCCCGCGGCCTATGCCAAGAAATTCTCCGGTAAGTACGAGCACCGGACGATCGACGGTGGCATCGGGCACAACCTCCCGCAGGAAGCCCCGCAGGCTTTTGTCGAAGCCGTCCTTGATGTCGCCAAGGCGTGAACCGCCCTCTGCGTTGTTTTGCGTATAACGACCCTGGCCTGAATCGGCCATGCTCGCCAAACGGTTAACGCCGGATTAACCGGCGGGCCCTAGGCTGTCTCGGCTGGGGTGCTCGCATCGAGGGGAGCCCAATGGAAGCCCAGAAGATCGCGATCGACGCCATCGTGGCGTTGACCGAGTGCGACCGTGACGCGGTGGCCGCCTTCATTCGCCGGATGTACCTCGCCGGCGTCAGGGACCCCAAGCGCCTGACCTTCAAGGGACTGCAAGCGCTGGGGCGGGCGTGATCCGATCCGTTTCAGCCTGACTCCAGGTACGGGAACCCGCCTGCGGCGCCTTGCCGCTGGGCCTGCGGCGGGTTACACGCATCTCCGGCTGGTCACTGGGGATTGGGGAAATGCTGAGACAGCTCTTTGCGCCGCAACTTGTCATCCTCTATGTGCTTGCGGCATCTACTATTTACGTTCACTTCCGGGGCAAGCAGCGGCTGCGTTTCGCCCGCCAGCTTGGCGATCATTCCACCTATCTCGCACCCTATAATGTGCTGATGTATGCGGGCTCGGCCGTTCCGAACGAGCCGGTGATCTCGGTCAAACAGTTCCCGGAACTGCAGCCGCTCAGCGACAATTGGGAGACTATCCGCGACGAGGCGGTGCGGCTGTTCGACGAGGGTTTCATTCGCGCGGCTGCCAAGAACAATGACTGGGGCTTCTATTCGTTCTTCAAGAGCGGCTGGAAACGCTTTTACCTGAAGTGGTACGACGACTTCCTGCCGTCCGCGCGGACGCTGTGCCCGAAGACGGTCGAGCTCCTCAATTCGATCCCGAGCGTGCACGGCGCGATGTTCGCGATGCTGCCGCCGGGCGGCAAGTTAGGGGCACACCGCGATCCCTTCGCTGGCTCGCTGCGCTATCACCTCGGGCTCGTCACGCCGAACTCGAACAAGTGCCGCATCCTGGTCGACGGCGTCGAATGCGTCTGGCGCGACGGCGAAGCCTTCATGTTCGACGAGACCTTCATCCACAGCGCGGAGAATGCGACCGACGTCAACCGCATCATCCTGTTCTGCGACGTCGAGCGCCCGATGAAGTACGGCTTCATGACCGCGATGAATCGCTGGGTCAGCCACCACATCGTCAAGGCCTCCGCGACGCAGAACGTCGACGGCGAGAATGTCGGCGTGCTCAACAAGGTCTTCGGCAAGCTCTACGAGATCCATCTCGGCAGCCGCAAGGTCAAGGAATGGAATCGCAACGTCTACTACACGCTGAAATATTCGCTGACGGCGCTGATCCTCGGCCTCATCGTGATGTCGGCGTTGAGGTGATCGGCGCAGTCGCGGCTAGTCTGGAGTAGGCGATGGCTCCGTTGCCGGCCGCCGATACCGAGATCGAGCAGTTTTTCCGCCATTGGCTCGAAACCTTCGCGGGCTATGTCCGCGAGGTCGACTACGCGTCGGCAAAACCCCTGTTCCATCCGGATGTGCTGGCCTTCGGCACGCACAACGACGTCATCCCGGGCCTCGATCAATGGGTCGCGACGCAATGGGACAACGTCTGGCCGAAGACCTCCGACTTCCGTTTTGTCCTCGAGCAGACCCAGGTCCTGGCATCGCCCGACGGCACGATGGCAATCGTGATCGCGCCGTGGACGAGCACGGGATATCATTCCGATGGCAGCACGTTTCCGCGGCCGGGACGGGCGACGATGGTGTTCGCGAGAAACGCCGATGGTTGGCTCTGTGTGCACTCCCACATGTCGCTCAATCGCGGCGTGCCGCAGGTCAGCCACGCCAATCGGCCGGTGAAGGCGTGGTAGAAACAAAAAGGCCCCAGATTGCAGGGGCCTTTTCGACGTCTTGATGCGTAGCGCTTTATTCCGGCTTGCCGATCGACACCTTCAGCGAGCCGACGCCGTCGACGCCGCATTCGAGCTGGTCGCCCACCTGAAGCTGGGAGACGCCGGCGGGCGTTCCCGTCATGATGATGTCGCCGGCGGCGAGCTTCACCTGCTGGGAGAGCTGCCAGATGATCTCGGGCACGTTCCAGATCAATTCGGTGAGGTCGCCCTTCTGGGCTTCCTTGCCGTTGACGGTAAGCCAGATCTTGCCCTTCGAGGGATGGCCGATCTTCGCGGCCGGCTGCACCGCGGAGCAGGGCGCCGAATAGTCGAACGACTTGCCGACCTCCCAGGGACGCTCCTTCTTGCGCGAGGCAAGCTGGAGATCGCGGCGGGTGAGGTCGATGCCGACGGCATAGCCGTAGACGTGATCGAGCGCCTTCTCAGTGGGGATGTTCAGGCCGCCGCTCTTCATCGCGACGATGAGCTCGACCTCGTGATGCAGATCCTTGGTCAGCGGCGGATAGGGAATGGTCGCACCGTCAGGCACCAGCATGTCGGCGTGCTTGGCGAAGAAGAACGGCGGCGCGCGCTCGTCATTGCCCATCTCTCTGATGTGCTCGAGATAGTTGCGGCCGACGCACCAGATGCGGCGTACCGGATAACGTCCGGCCTCGCCGACGACGGGAAGCGATGCCTGAGTTGGGAGCGGGATGACGTAGGAGGCGGCGTTCATGAAGCGATCTCGCTGATCGTGAGGTGAAGTATTTTAGGCTGTGGCACTGATCGGCGCCAGCGTACCGGCGTCGTGGTGTTGCAGGCGGAAGAAAGAGGCATAGCGGCCCGAGCGGCGGAGCAGCTCGTCATGCCGGCCCTGCTCGACGATCTCGCCGCCCTCGACCACCAGGATCGCGTCCGCGTGCATGATGGTGTGCAGGCGATGGGCGATCACGATGGTGGTGCGGTTCCGGCAGAGATGCTCGATCGCTTCCTGCACCTGCTTCTCCGACTCGGAATCGAGCGCCGCAGTGGCCTCGTCGAGCAAGATGATCGGCGCGTTCTTGATCAGCGCGCGGGCGACCGCGATGCGCTGCCGCTGGCCGCCGGAGAGCTGTGTGCCGTGCTCGCCGACCGGCGTGTCGTAGCCGAGCGGGAAGCTCATGATGAAATCATGCGCGCAAGCCGCCTTGGCGGCATCGATGATCTGCTCCTCGCTCGCGCCCGGTTTGCCGAACGCGATATTGTTGCGGATCGTGTCGCGGAACAGATAGACGTCCTGGCCGACATAGGCGGTTTGCGCCCGCAGCGATTTTCGCGAGACCTGTGCAATCGACTGGCCGTCGATCAAAATGTCGCCCTGCGTCGCCTCGTAGAAGCGCAGCAGCAGCGCAAGCACCGTGGACTTGCCACCGCCGGAGGGCCCGACCAGCGCGGTTACCTTGCCGGGCTCGGCGACGAAGCTCATGCGATTGAGCACGGTCTCGCCCGCGCGATAGGCGAAGCTAACGTCATTGAACTCGATGCGCGCATCGGAGAGTTTCAGCGCCGGCTTGTCGTCGTCGGAGCGCTCGCTCGCGGGGCTGTCGACGACCTCGAGCAGCATGCGCGCGCCGACGAGCTGGCTGTTGAGATCGATATTGAGCCGCGCCAGGCGCTTTGCCGGCTCGGTTGCCATCAGGAAGGCGGTCATGAAGGAAAAGAACGCGCCGGGCGTGGCGTTGAGCGCGACCACGCTGTAGCCGCCATAGAGCAGGCAGCCGGCGACCGCAAAGCCGCCAAGCATCTCCATCAGCGGGTTCGAGCGATTGGCGACGCGCGCCATCTTGTTGGCATTGCGCTCGACGATCGCGATGTTCTCGTCGATGCGCTGTTGCATGGTCTCTTCCAGCGTGAACGCCTTGACGGTGCGGATGCCTTGCAGCGATTCCTGCATGGTCTCCAGGATATCGGCGGTGCCGGTGAACTGGTGGTAGGCGAGGCCCTTGATGCGCTTGACCAGCTTGCGCAGCACCAGCATCGCCGGCGGTACCACCACGAGGCCGATGAACGACATCAGCGGATCCTGCCACACCATCACGGCGATCATGCTGGCCAGCATCATGAAGTCGCGCCCGATGGCGTTGACGAGCATGTTGAGCACGTCGGTGATGGACTTCGCGCCCGCCGTCAGCCGCGCCAGGAATTCGGACGAATGCCGCTCGGAGAAGAAGCCGATGCTCTCGTGCATCAGCTTGGCAAAAAGCTGGCGCTGGTTGTTGGCGAGGATGGCGTTGGAGATCTTGGACAGGATCACGGTGTGGCCGTAGGTCGCCACGCCCTTGATGAACAGCAGGATCACCGTGACGCCTGATAGCATCGCGATGCCGGGGATGTTCTTGTCGACATAGGCTTGGTTGATGACCTGGCCGAGAACATAGGTCGCAGCCGCGGTCGAGCCGGCGGCCACCGCCATCAGGGCGAAGGCGGTGAGGTAGCGCCGCCAATAGGCGATCCCCTGTTCCATGACCAGGCGGCGTACCAGAACGGCCGCGCCATAGGGATCGTCGGTGATTTTCTTTGGAAACTGGGCCATCCGCAGTCCATTGACGGGGCGGCGACAGGATTGCGCCGCGCGTCAGGGATCGAATGGCCTCTGTGCCCGCTAGACGCGGGTTTTTCAAGCCCAATTAAGGGCTTGCATGATCACGGATTTTAGGCCGAGGCGGCCTGCCGCAGCTCGCCATGGCGCTCGCGGAACAGCTTTTCCTCCCAGGCGAGCGCGTGCGCGGCAATCGTCTCGAGGTCGTCATATTGCGGCTGCCAGTCGAGCAGGCCGCGGATGCGGCTGGTATCGGCGACCATGGTCATGATGTCGCCGGGCCGGCGCGGGGCGTATTGCACGGCAAAGCTGCGGCCGGACACCCGCCGCACCGCGTCGATGGTCTCGAGCACGGAATAGCCGCGGCCATAGCCGCAGTTCAGCGTCGTCGAGGCGCCGCCGCGGCGCAGATAGGCGAGCGCCGAACGGTGCGCCTGCGACAGATCCGTGACGTGGATGAAGTCGCGGATGCAGCTTCCGTCCTGCGTCGGATAGTCGGTGCCGAACACGTCGATCTTGGCGCGCTGGCCGGTGGCGGCTTCGACCGCGATCTTGAGCAGATGCGTGGCGCCGACGGTCGCAAGCCCGATGCGCGCCTGCGGATCGGCGCCGGCGACGTTGAAATAGCGCAAGGTCACGTACTGCATGCCGTAGGCGGAGGCGACGTCGTGCAGCATGATCTCGGTCATCAGCTTCGACGAGCCGTAAGGCGACAGCGGCCGCGTCGGCGCGTGCTCGGGCACCGGCACCTGATCCGGATTGCCGTAGACGGCCGCGGTCGAAGAGAAGATGAAGCGGTTGATGCCGCGCTTCACCGCCACGTTGAGCAGATTGCGCGCGGTCATGAAGTTATTGCGGTAGTAGCCGAGCGGATCGCGCATCGAATCCGGCACGACGACCGAGCCCGCGAAATGGATGATGCTCTCGATGTTGTGCTGGGCGATCACGCCTTCGACCAGGTTCTCGTCGCCGGCATCGCCGATGAACAGCGGCACGCCTTCCGGCAAGTAAGCCGAGAAGCCGGTCGAGAGATCGTCGATCACGACGACGTCCTCGCCGGCTTCCGCCAGCGCCAGAACCGTGTGACTTCCGATATAGCCGGCACCGCCGGTGACAAGCACAGTCATGATCTCACCCGTCTTCCGATCATCCGCCGATGCTAACGTTTGTGCGGTGAAGAGGGGGTTTCGGCGGACCTGAACTGGTCACTATGCTTAATGTTGCGTATAGGAACTGCGCGAAACGGAGTGTGACGTGCCCAATTCTCCCGGCGAATTGCAGGTGATCGTGCCAAATCTGCACAGGCGCTATTCCGGCGTGACCGCGACCAACCGCATGGTCGCGCCGCGGCTCGCAAAGCTGTATCGCGCGGCCTGGTTCGGCACCGACGCGCCGGAGGGAATTGCGCGGCTCAGCGGCGCCGATTTCATGAAGATGTGGCGCCGGTCCGCGCCACTGATCTGGCACGCGCGGCGCAACAACGAGATGATCGCCGGCGTCGCCTTGCGCGCGCTCGGCTGGCCGTTGAAGCTGGTGTTCACGTCGGCGGCGCAGCGCCACCATAGCTGGATCACGCGTTGGCTGATCCGCAGGATGGATGCGATCATCGCGACGTCGGACATTTCAGCCTCGTTCCTGAAAGTGAAGGCGACCGTGATTCCGCATGGTGTCGACACCGAAATCTATGCGCCGCCCGCCGATCGTGACGCGGCCTTCGCGGAAGCCGCGCTGCCCGGCCGCTACGCGATCGGCTGCTTCGGTCGCGTGCGCGCGCAGAAGGGCAGCGACGTCTTCGTCGATGCTATGTGTACCCTGTTGCCGCGCTATCCCGATTTCACCGCGGTCATCGTCGGCGCGGTCACGCCGGAGCAGATGCCGTTCGCGAACGACCTGAAGAAGCGGATCGAGGCCGCAGGCCTCCAGACGCGGATCGTCATCACCGGCGAGCTGCCGATCGAGGACGTGCAGCGCTGGTACCAGCGGCTGACGATCTATGCCTTCACCTCGCGCAACGAAGGTTTTGGCCTGACGCTGATCGAGGCGATGTCGGCAGGCAGCGCGCTCGTGGCCTCACGCGCCGGTGCGGCCGAACTCGTGGTCGAGGACGGCGTCACCGGCGTGCTGATGCCGCCGGGCGATGCCGACGCGCTGGCCGCGGCGCTGGAGCCGCTGATGCGCGATCCGGCTTCAGCGCTCGCCATGGGCGCGCGAGGGCGGGCGCGGGTGCTGGCGCAATTCAGCCTGGATGCGGAAGCGAAGCGGATCGGCGAGGTCTATCGTCCGCTGCTCTGAACCGGCGCTTTCGGGGCCCCTCCGACAAAAGTGTCGAAACAACCCCATGCACAGTAGCCGAATGACGGTCGGCGCGAATTACGGATTTTACGAAAAATCACTTGACGCGTCGGGCAAATCGGGGGCATATTGTCATCCTCGCCCGTAGCCTCGATGACGCCTCCAGCCCGCTCAAGTCGTGGCGTGCGCGGCCGTTTCCTGCAGCACCCGTTGCGCAATCGCGACGACCTCGGACGCTGCGATATCGCGCATGCAGCGGTGATCGTTCATTTTGCAGATCGTGCTCTGGCAGGGTTGGCAGGACAGCACGCTCTTGTTCTGGACGACGGTGGCGGCAAGGCCGTTGAGCGGGGCCCAGAGGTAGGGACTGGTCGGGCCAAAAATGCCCATCGTCGGCGTGCCCAGGGCTGCCGCGATATGCATCAAGCCGGAGTCGTTGGAGATGGCTACGCCGGCCGCGGCCATAGCCAGCACGCCGTTGCGCAAATCCGTGCCGGTCAGGTCCCGAACGCGCGGTCCGCCGGCGGCGACGATCTCCTGCGCCAACGCCTTCTCGCCGGGGCCGCCGACGACCCAGACCTCGAGTCCTAGTTCGGCGAATTGGCGGGCGGCTTCCGGATAATAGGTCCAGCGCTTGGATGCGCCGACCGAGCCGGGGCCGAGCGCAACGGCGGCGCCGGTGCCGAGGCCGTTCGCCTGCTGCCAGCGGGCGACGTCCTCGGGCGGCACCCGCAATTGCGGCACCGGCCACTCGGAGGGCAGCGGCGCGCCGTCGGGCTGGGCGAGGGAGGCATTTTTGTCGATGAAGCGCGGCAGGGCCTTTTCGCCCCAGCGCCATTGGTTGATCAGGCCGAAGCGGGCCTCGCCGACGAAGCCGACCCTTTCTGGAATGCCGGCCAGCGCGGGGGCAATGGCGGCCTTCCAGGTCCGGGGCAGCACCAGGGCCGTGCCGTAGTTCCGCATCCGCAGCAGCCGCGCCAGGCCGAACTGGCGGCCCACGGCGAGTCGGCTGCGCGGCAGATCCCAGACGATCCCCTCGCGGACCCCGGGCATGTAGTCGACCAGGGGGGCGCACAGCGAGGTCGTCAGCAGGTCGACCGGCCGGTTCGGCCAGCGCTCCTTCAAGACCCGCACCACCGTGTGTCCGCGGACGAAGTCGCCGATCCACATATAGGGGATGATCAGGATCGGGCGGGTGTCGGCCGGATCCACGGCTCCCTGAAATTGCGAATCTTGGTTCATCTGTTAATGGTGGCGATCGAGGCGATTTAGCTGGCGGTTCGGTAGCCGCTCCCGGCCGGGAGGTAAAGGCGGGACAGCAGGCGGTCCAAAACCGCTTACACTTTGGCGGATCATGCGCTAGGGCAGGACCGGCGCTCGCGCTGCAATCTGGGCGAAATCGGGCAGGGATTTTGGAATGTTGCTGGTGACCGGTGGAGCCGGTTTTATCGGGTCGAATGTCGTGGCCGCACTGAACGAGGCGGGCCGTGCCGACGTCGTGGTCTGTGACGTCCTCGGTCACGACGGCAAGTGGCGCAACCTCGCCAAGCGCCAGCTCGCCGACATCGTGCCGCCGGCCGAGCTCCTCGCATGGCTCGACGGGCGCGAGCTAGACGCCGTCATCCATCTCGGGGCCATTTCGGAGACCACCGCGACCGACGGCGACCTCGTCATCGAGACCAACTTCCGCCTGTCGATGCGGCTATTGGACTGGTGCACGGAGAACGCGGTGCCGTTCATCTACGCTTCGTCGGCTGCGACCTATGGCGACGGCGAGGCCGGCTTCGGTGACGACGCCACGTTGCCAGCGCTGAAAAAACTGCGGCCGATGAATCTCTACGGTTGGAGCAAGCATCTGTTCGACCTGTCGGTGGCCGAGCGCGTGGCGCGCGGCGAAAAGCTGCCGCCGCAATGGGCCGGGCTGAAATTCTTCAACGTGTTCGGCCCGAACGAATATCACAAGGGCACGATGATGAGCGTGCTCGCCCGTCGCTTCGATGACATCAGGGCGGGGCGCGTCGTGCAGCTTTTCAAGTCGCATCGCGACGGCATTGCCGATGGCGATCAGCGGCGCGATTTCATCTATGTCGACGACGTCGTCCGCGTCATCCAGTGGCTGCTCGCGACACCCTCGGTTTCCGGTCTCTTCAACGTCGGAACCGGCAAGGCGCGCAGCTTCAAAGATTTGATCCTCTCGGCCTACACTGCGCTCGGCAGCAAGCCGAACATCGAATATGTCGACATGCCCGAGCAGATTCGCGGCAGCTATCAGTATTTCACCCAGAGCGAGGTCGATCGCCTGCATCGCGCCGGTTACAACGGCGGCTTCACGGCGCTCGAGGATGCGGTCGCGGCCTATGTCAGGGGCTATCTCGATCAGCCCGATCGCTTCCGCTGAGGGCTCAAAGTCATGCCGACGCCGATGATCGATTTCGATGCTCTCTCGCAAGCCATGAAGAGCCGCACGGTGCTCTGCATCGGCGATCTCATGCTCGACGAGTTCGTCTATGGCGAGGTGTCGCGGATCTCGCCGGAGGCGCCGGCGCCCGTGATCGCGGCCCAGCGCAGCGAGCACCATATCGGCGGCGCCGGCAACGTCGCGCGCAATGTCGCAGCGCTCGGTGCGAGCTGCATCTTCGTCGGCCTGGTCGGCTCGGATGAGGCCGCAACGCGCCTGAAAGCCGCGCTCACCGACGAAATTGGGATCGAGAGCATTCTGGTTTGCGATCCCACCCGGCCGACCACCCGCAAGGTGCGCTTCGTCTCCGAGCATTTCTCGACCCACATGCTGCGGGCGGATTGGGAGCAGGCGGCACCGGCATCCGCCGAGGTCGAGCAGAAGCTGATCGACGCGATCCTGCCGCAGCTTGCCCGCGCCGACATCGTGCTGCTCTCCGATTACGCCAAGGGCGTGCTGACCGCGCGCGTGATCCGCAACGTCATCGACGCCGCGCGAAAACTCGGCAAGCGCGTGATCGTCGACCCCAAGAGCCTGAATTTCGCGATCTATCGCAGCGCCACGCTGCTCACGCCCAATCGCAAGGAGTTTTCGGAGGCCACCCGCAGCCGCGCCGACACCGACCAGAGCATCGTCGCGGCCGCGCAGGACGTCATGCAGCTCGCCGATTGCGAGGCGATCCTGGTGACGCAGAGCGAACGCGGCATGACGCTGGTGCTGCGCAGCGGCGAGGCCGTCCACATTCCGGCGCATCCGGTGAAGGTGCGCGACGTCTCCGGCGCGGGCGACACCGTTGCGGCCGTGCTGGCAACGTCGCTGGCCGCCGATGCCGATTGGGAGACCGCGCTGCGGATGGCCAATGCGGCGGCCGCGGTCGCCGTCGGCAAGCAGGGAACGGCGAGTGTCAGCGCGGCCGAACTGCGCCGAAAGATTTTGCCGCACGCCTATCTCGCGGCGGAAGAGAAGATCGTGCTCGAGGCCGATGCGCTCGATGCGCAGCTTGGCGAATGGCGCAAGCAGGGCCTGCGCGTTGGCTTCACCAACGGCTGCTTCGACATCCTGCACCCCGGCCATGTGAAGGTGCTCACGGCCGCGCGCGCGGCCTGCGACCGGCTGATCGTCGGCCTGAACAGCGACGCGTCGGTGCGGCGCTTGAAGGGCGAGGGCCGTCCGGTCCAGGACGAGCGCGCGCGCGCCGAAGTGCTCGCAGCGCTTGAAGCCGTCGACCTTGTTGCGATCTTTGACGAGGACACCCCGATCCGGCTGATCACCCAGATCCGGCCGAGCGTGCTGGTCAAGGGCGGCGACTACACCCGCGAGCAGGTTGTCGGCCACGAGGTCGTCGAGGCCGCGGGCGGAACGGTGATGCTGGTCGACATCCTGCAAGGATTCAGCACGACCACGCTGGTCGATCGTGCGCGAGGCGGTGGCAAGTGACGACACTGGCTCGGGAGACAACGTTCACCATGCTGTTGCGGCGGCTCCGCAGCCCGTCGGCGTGGTCCGATACCGTCGATGTGTTCGCCATCCTGACCGCGGCCTCGCTGCCCTGGTCGACGTCGCTCGCGGCGATCTTCAATGCGGCGCTGCTGGTCTGCATGGTGCCGTTTCTCGATGTTCGCTCGTTCGTGCAATCGCTGAAGCGCCCGATCTGCGCCGCGCCGATTGCGCTGTTCCTGCTCGCGCTGGTCGGCACGCTGTGGTCGGACGCGCCCTGGGGTGCGCGGTTCTATGCGGTGAACCCGACCGTCAAGCTGCTCGTGCTGCCGGTGCTGCTCTATCATTTCGAGCGCTCGTCGCGCGGACACCTCGTGTTCATCGCCTTCCTGGTCTCCTGTGCGCTGCTGTCGGTGATGTCGTGGCTGGTCGCTTTCTATCCGGGCCTGTCCATGAAGCCCGATTTCGAGCGCGGCATCTTCGTCAAGAACTACATCGACCAGAGCCAGGAATTCACGCTCTGCGCGGTGGCGCTCGCCTATCCGATCGTGCTGCTGCTGCGCGAGAAGAGGTTCTGGCTCGCGGGTCTGTTGACGGCGGTCGCGCTGAGCTTCCTCGCCAACATGGCCTTCGTGGTGGTCTCGCGCACCGCGCTCGTCACCGTGCCGATCATGCTGGCGGTCTTTGCGCTGCTTCACCTGAAATGGCGCAGCATCCTCATCATTGCCGGCGCGCTTGTCGCGATATCGCTGCTTGCCTGGCAAACCTCGTCTCAGTTGCGCAACACCGTGGAAACCTTCTCAAGCCAGTACCGGCTCTACAAGGAGCAGGGCATCTCGACGTCGGTCGGGCTGCGGCTCGAATTCTGGCGGAAATCGCTCGGCTTCTTCGCGGAGGCGCCGATCAAGGGGCATGGAACCGGATCGACCCGGAGGCTGTTCGAGCTGGCCGCGACCGGTGACCGCGACCAGGCCTCCAGCGAAATCATCGGCAATCCCCATAACCAGACCCTGAACGTCGCGGTGCAGTGGGGTGTCATCGGCGTGGTGATTCTCTACGCCATATGGATGCTCCATCTCCTGCTGTTTCGCGGCGATGGGCTCGGCAACTGGATCGGACTCCTGGTCGTGGTCCAGAACATCTTCACCTCGCTGTTCAATTCCCATTTGTTCGATTTCCACGAGGGGTGGATGTACGTGCTCGGCGTCGGCATAGCCGGGGGAATGGTCCTCGGGGCGCGGCGTGCCGATCCTGCTGTGGGGGAAGGCGGTTCCTGACACCCTGATTGCTGGCAAGTGGCGGCCAGATGGGCTATCAGCGCGGTCAGGTTGGGGATAACTGGATACATATCGATCGGCGGATGACGCGGATTTCGCATCTCACCTTGCGCAATTTCATGATTGCGCTCCACGACCTGCTTGCGACGGCAGCGGCGCTGTTTGCCGCGTTCTATCTGCGCTTCGAAGGCGGCGACGGCTTCTTCATCCGCCTGCCGCTGCTGCTGAAGATCCTGCCCTATTTCCTCGTCTTCAGCGTGGTCGTGTTCTTCGTCTTCAATCTGACCACCACGAAATGGCGCTTCATCTCGCTGCCGGATGCGCTGAACATCATCCGCGTCTCGACCGTGTTGACGGTCGCGCTCCTGGTACTCGACTACATCTTCGTCGCGCCCAATGTTCACGGCACCTTCTTCCTCGGCAAGGTGACCATCGTCCTCTACTGGTTCCTTGAAATCACCTTCCTGAGCGCGCTGCGGCTGACCTACCGCTATTTCCGCTATACGCGCGTGCGGCGTCACGCCAGGACCGAGGATGCGGCGCCGACGCTGCTGATCGGCCGCGCCGCGGATGCCGAGGTGCTGCTGCGCGGCATCGAGAGCGGTGCCATCAAGCGCATCTGGCCGGTCGGCGTGCTGTCGCCGTCCGCTTCCGATCGCGGGCAGTCGATCCGCAACGTGCCGGTGCTCGGGAGCATCGACGACATCGAGGATGTGACTACCGACTACGCCAAGCGGAACAAGCCGATCAAGCGCGCGGTGATGACGCCGTCGGCATTCGCGCCGGAGGCGCATCCCGAATCCGTGCTGATGCGGGCGCGGCGGCTCGGCCTGATCGTCAGCCGTATGCCATCGCTGGAAAGCGGGGACACGCCGCGGCTCACCTCCGTCGCGGTCGAGGACCTGCTGCTGCGTCCGAGCGAGACGATCGACTATGCGCGGCTGGAAGCCCTGATCCAGGGCAAGGCCGTGATCGTCACCGGCGGCGGCGGTTCGATCGGCTCGGAGATCTGCGAGCGCGTGGTCGCCTTCGGCGCGGCCCGCCTCCTGATCATCGAGCATTCCGAGCCGGCGCTGTACGCGATCACCGAGGCGCTCGCCGAGCACGGCACCAGTGCCGCCGTCGAGGGGCGTATCGCCGATATCCGCGATCGCGAGCGCGTCGTGCGGCTGATGGCCGAGTTCAAGCCGGACATCGTGTTCCATGCCGCGGCGCTCAAGCACGTGCCGATCCTGGAACGCGACTGGAGCGAAGGGGTCAAGACCAACATTTTCGGCTCGATCAACGTCGCCGATGCAGCGCTCGCAGCCGGCGCCGAGGCGATGGTGATGATCTCGACCGACAAGGCGATCGAGCCGGTCTCGATGCTGGGTCTCACCAAGCGCTTCGCCGAGATGTATTGCCAGGCGCTCGACCACGATCTCTCCATGCAGACCGGCGGCAGGCCGCCGATGCGGCTGATCTCGGTCAGGTTCGGCAACGTGCTGGCGTCGAACGGCTCGGTCGTGCCGAAATTCAAGGCACAAATCGAGGCCGGCGGCCCGGTGACCGTCACGCATCCCGACATGGTTCGCTACTTCATGACCATCCGCGAGGCCTGCGACCTCGTGATCACGGCGGCGACGCATGCGCTTGCCGCGGCGCGCTCGAACGTCTCGGTCTATGTGCTCAACATGGGCCAGCCCGTGAAGATCGTCGATCTCGCCGAGCGCATGATCCGGCTGTCGGGGCTGCAGCCCGGCTACGACATCGAGATCGTGTTCACCGGCATGCGGCCGGGCGAACGGCTGAACGAGATCCTGTTCGCCTCCGAAGAGCCGACGGTCGAGATCGGGGTCGCCGGCATCATGGCCGCGCGGCCCAACGAGCCGCCGATGCTGACCCTGCGCAAGTGGATCTCGGCGCTCGAACAGGCGATCGCGCGCGACGATCGCGCGACCATCCGCTCGATTCTGAAGGACGCCGTTCCGGAATTCGGGTCGACCGCGGCCTGATCATGCTGTCTTCGGGAAAGATCGTCGTCGCGAGCCAGCACTATCCGCCTGACCCGAGCACGACGGCGGCGATCATGGCGGAGATCGCCTGCCGCATCGCTCTCGAGCACGACGTGTTGGTGCTATCGGGCACGCCCGGTGCCGTGCCTGCGGGTGGACCAGGCCGGCCGCGCGTCGTCGTCGTGAAGAACCGGATGACGCAAAAGGCCGCGCTGGTCCGGCGCGCGTCGGCCGAGCTCTTGTTTGCGATGCGGACGTTCTTCGCGCTGGCACGCGAGCTAAGACGCGGCGACGTGGTGCTCACCGTGACCGCGCCGTTCATGCTACCTTACGCGGTCGTCGCCGCCGCCAGATTGAAAGGCGCGCGGTCGGCGCTGATCATGCATGATTTGTTTCCCGATGTGCTTGTCATGGCCGGTATCTTGAAGCCGCGATCGATCGTCACGCTGATGATACGCGCCGCCAACGGTTTTATGTTTCGCGCGCTGAGCGCAGTGATCACCATCGGTCGCGACGCCGAACGGCCGATCATGCGCTACCGCGGCATGCAGCGGGACAAGATCCGCTTCATCCCGAACTGGGCGACGCTGGTTCCCTCACTTCGTCCCGTGACGGCGGACAATCCGTTCCGCGGTGCGCTGGCCGCACGCTTCGTCGTCGGATTGTCAGGCAATCTCGGCTTCACCCACGATCCCGACATCGTATTCGAGGCCGCGCGCCTGCTGCGTGACGAGACGTCGATCCACTTCCTGCTCTCCGGCTGGGGCATCGGCTTCGACCGGCTGAAGCAGTTGCAGGCGGCAGCGAATTTGCCGAACGTCAGCTTCGTCGGCCGCGTCGAGGATTCCGAGCTCGAGGCCTTTCTCGCGGCCGCCGACATCTGGATCATTCCGTACCGCAAGGACGTTGCGGGCGTGTCGGTGCCGAGCCGGTTCTACAATCTGCTCGCGGTTGGCCGGCCCGTGGTTCTGGTGTCCGAGCCTGAGGCGGAGGCCGCGCTCACCGTGGTCGAAAACCGGCTCGGCTGGGTGGTCAGGCCGGGCAGGCCGGAGGAGCTTGCGGAGGCGATCCGTGCCGCGTGCCGCACCGAGGATCGTGCCATGGCGGAGCGGGCGGTGAAGGCCGCTGCTAAGTTCGATCGCACCACCGCGCTCGATGCCTATGCGCATCTGATCGGCGAGCTGCTGCGCGGTTCGAAACTGGCGGAGCAGGCATGAGCGGACGCAAGCCAATCGTACTGGTCACCGGGGCGAACGGTTTCGTCGGCGGCCATGTCGTGCCTGCGCTCGAGGGCAGGGGATGGTCGGTGCGCCGCGCGGTGCGCAGCCCCGAAGGGCACGAGAACGAGGTCGTCGTTGAAACGATCGGGCCGGAGACCGACTGGCAGGCCGCGTTATCAGGTGTTGACGCCGTCGTGCATCTGGCCGCGCGCGTCCATCACAAGCACGAGGAGCACGCGGTCCAGCTCTATCGCAATGTGAACATCGCCGGCACGCTGCATCTGGCGCGCAGCGCTGTGACCGCAGGCGTGCGCCAGTTCATCTTCGTCAGCACCGTTCTCGTGCACGGCCGCAGCAATGACGGCCGCGCGCCGTTCAGCGAAGGGGATGTTCTGACGCCGCGCGGCCTCTACGGCATGTCGAAGGCGGCGGCCGAGGCGGGGCTCAAGACGCTGGCGCGCGACGCCAGGATGAACATCTCGGTGATCAGGCCGCCTCTGGTGTACGGCTCCGGCGCGAAGGGCAATTTTGCGCTGTTGACCCGGGCTGTGAATCTCGGGTTGCCGCTGCCCTTCGGCGCGATCCGCAATCAGCGCGCCTTCCTCGCCGTGCAGAATCTCTCCTCGTTCATCCTGTGGCGCCTCGAACATCCTGATGCCGCCAGCAATTTCGAGATTTTTCTGGTCGCGGACGGGGAGCAGGTCTCGACGCCCGAATTTATCGAGCGGCTTGCCAGGGCGGCGGGCAAGCATCCGCGGCTGTTCGGGATGCCGCCGGAGTTCCTGGGCGCGGTGCTCGGCGCGATCGGCCGACAGGATACGCATGACAGCCTGCTGGGCTCGCTCGAGCTCGACGTCTCCAAGGCTATTTCGACCGGCTGGCGGCCGGCGGTGTCGCTCGACGAGGGACTTCGGCTGGCCCTGCAGGCGACGTGAGGTTGCAGACTCTTGTCTTGACGCGTTTTCTTGACGCGAACCGGTGCCCACTTCGCTGGAAAACGCTCTAGCTATGCCGCCCGACGGCGCGAAAAGCGGTACAGCACGAATCCGACTGCGAGCGCGCTGGCCAATAGCGCCAGCGCCGTGACGATGGTCGTATCGACGCGGATCGTGACGATCGCGAGCAATGCCAGCAGCAGATTGAGGACGAACACCTCGCCGGTGACACGCGACACGCCAAAACCGTTGTCGGTGGCGCGCTGGTAAAAATGCGTGCGGTGCGCCGCCCAGAACGGCTCGCGCCTGGCGATGCGGCGGCACAGCGTCAGCGTGGAATCCGCCAGATAATAGGCCGGCAGCAGCAGTGCTGCGGCGAGGTGCTGATGCCAGGCGAGTTGCAGCAGGCACCAGCCGAGCAGAAGGCCGATCGGCAGGCTGCCGACGTCGCCGAGAAACACTTTTGCGACGGGACGGTTGAACGGGGCAAAGCCGATCATGGCCCCGCACAGGCTTGCTGCGATCAGCGCGGCCGGCCAGGGGAGGTCGCCAGACAAGCCGAGCAGTAGCAGCGCTGCCGTGACCGGCACCACCTCGGCGACGGTCATGAGATCGAGCCCGTCCATGAAATTGACGAGGTTCACGAACCAGACGCCTGCGAGCACGATGATGCCGCGTTCGAGTGCCAGCGGCAGCGACGACACGATCCGCAAATCATCCGGTGCGGTGAACACGACAGCTCCGACGGCGCCGGCCTGTAAGACCAGACGCACCAGAACGGGAAGCGATTTGATGTCGTCGGCAAAACCGACCAAGGCAATGCAAACCGTGGCGCCAATCAAGGTCAGTGGAATGGCGGTTTCCATCCAGGTGACCCAAAGCGAGGCGACCAGCAAAGTTGCCGCGATGACTGCTATGCCACCGCCCTGCGGTGTCGGAATCCGATGCGAGGAGCGCGCATTCGGCCGAGCCAGCGCGTAACGCTGCAACAGAGGCATGCTCAGCCAGGTGATGGAGGCCGCGAGCACTGCGGCCGGTGCGACTGCCAACAAGGCCAGTCCGTTCGCAGCGACTGTCTGTGCTACAAAGGTCGTCACTCCGGCACCTGCTCCGGCAACGCCATCGGTGCCGATCCCTGCGCAGCCTTCTCCGCGCTGAAAATCCAGACCAGTCCGCCGAACGCGCCGACGATGAAGGAGACCGCGCCGAACAGCAGCGAGACGTTGACGCCTTCATTGGCCGCGAGGCCGGCAAAGCCGAACGCCAGCCCCATGGTCGCCTCGCGCACGCCCCAGCCGGCGATCGAGATCGGCATCAGGGTGATCAGCATGACCGGCGGAATGAGCAGGAAGACGTCGCCAAAACCGACTGGCGCGGCGATCGCCTGCACGATGCACCAGGCGATCACGACGGTGAGCACGTGAACGAGCAGCGACAGGGTTGCGACGATCGGTCCGCGCGTCGGGCTGAAAAGCACCCGGTTGGCGATCACGGCGCAGGCGTGAATGTGATGGGTCGCCCACCAGCGCTTCAGCCAGCCCCAGGTCAGGGCGCCGAACACCAGGAAGCCGAGACCGCCGGCGAGCGCTGCAAAGTCCACGAACAGCAATGCCGAACGCCCCTGCGGATCGGTGATCAGGCGATAGCTCCAGGGCAGGCTCGCGACGATCACGATCGCGAGTGCGATCAGCCCGATCGCGCGATCGACGAAGATCGAGTAGGTCGCCGCGCGCCATCCGGCGCCGGCGCGCGCTACCAGCCAGAGCCGTACCGCATCGCCGCCGATTGCGGAGGGCAGGGTCTGGTTGAAGAACGTTCCGATCACGTTGTAGCGCATCGCGCGCGGCAGCTCGAGCGGCGCGCCGCATTCGGCGCTGATCTCGCGCCAGCGCAGCACGCCGACGAAGATCTGCAAAAACGTCACCGCGATCGCCATGGCGATCCAGAACAGGCTCGTCACGGTGAAGCGCGAAACCAGTTCGGATGGATTGACCTTGCGCAGCGCCAGATAGAGCAGCGCCGCTGAAATCACGATCTTGGCCGTCGACAGCAGAATTCGGCGCATCTCGCCCGCGTTTGGACAGGGTTTTTGAGAATAGGCTTAAATCGACGCCGCGCGCCGGATTTGGTCGCTTTGGTATGGTCTTGGCGTCAATCTTGCAATACCCCGATCCTGCAATACTCGTGGCAGGTTTCTTGGCAGGTTTCTTTTGGCAGGTTTCTTGGCCGGCACTTGCGATCCCTGCGATCCGCTGGCTAAAGAGACGCCAGCTGGCGCCACCACACAGGAAGCCTGGGCATACCAGGCTTTGGGAACAGGATGACGGATCAGGCGATTTTGGTTACGGGGGCCGCCGGCTTCATCGGGTTTCACGTCGCCCGCCAGCTCCTGGCCGAAGGCCGGCCGGTGATCGGGCTCGACAATCTCAACAGCTATTATGATCCCGCGTTGAAGCGCGCGCGGCTCGATGTCCTGCGCGCGGAGCGCGGCTTCTCCTTCGAGCAGACCGACCTTGCGGATCGCGAATCCATGGCTGATCTGTTCGGCAAGCACCGGTTTGCGACCGTCGTTCATCTCGGCGCCCAGGCCGGCGTGCGCTACTCGATCGACAATCCGCAGGCCTATGTCGATTCCAACCTGCAGGGCTTTCTCAACGTGCTGGAGGGATGCCGGCACAACGGCTGTCGTCATCTCGTCTACGCATCGTCATCTTCCGTTTACGGCGGCAACACAAAAATGCCGTTCGCCGAGGCCGACAGGACCGATCATCCGGTCAGCTTCTACGCCGCGACCAAGAAGGCCAACGAGGCCATGGCGCAGTCCTACAGCCACCTCTACCGGCTGCCGGTCACGGGATTGCGGTTCTTCACCATCTACGGGCCGTGGGGCCGCCCCGACATGGCCATGTTTCTGTTCGTAAACGCGATCATGGAAGGACGACCGATCCGGCTCTTTAACCATGGCAAGATGCGTCGCGACTTCACCTATGTCGACGACGTCACCCGTGTAGTATCAAGGCTGATCGCACGGATCCCCGCGGACAATCCGGCTGCCGCCAATGCGCCGTCCAAGATCTACAATGTCGGCAACCACCATCCGGAGGAGCTGATGCATGTGGTCGGGCTCATCGAGCGCGCACTGGGCCGGACCGCGATCAAGGAAATGCTGCCGATGCAGCCGGGAGACGTGCCCGCAACCTTCGCCGATGTCGCCGATCTGATGCGCGATACCGGATTTGCACCGTCGACCCCGATCGAAGAGGGCGTCCGCAATTTCGTCGCCTGGTATCGCGACTATTACAAGGTCTGAAATGACGATGAATAAACGTATCATTCCCCTGATCATGTGCGGCGGTGCCGGCACGCGGCTGTGGCCCGCTTCGCGCGAGGTGCGGCCGAAGCAGTTTCTGCCGCTGTTCGGAACGCGCTCGACGTTCCAGGACACGCTGCTGCGCGTCTCGGACGCCTCGCTGTTCGATCGTCCCATCGTCATCACCAATGCGGCCTATCGCTTCATGGTGCTGGAGCAACTCGTCGAGATCGGCATCGAGGCTGACGTCATCCTCGAGCCGATGCGCCGGGACTCTGGTCCAGCGATTGCTGCGGGTGCGGCTTTTGCGCAAACGCGCGACAGCGAGGCTATCGTGCTGGCGCTCGCTGCCGACCATGTGGTGAAGGACGCCGCCGCCTTCGTCGCCGCCTGCCGCCAGGGACTGGTCGCGGCGCAAGCGGGACAGATCGTCACCTTCGGCGTCAAGCCGGAGCGGCCGGCGACCGAATACGGCTACATCAACCCGGGCGAGGTGATCTCCGGCGAGGTGCATGCGGTCGCAAAATTCGTCGAGAAGCCGGACGCCGTGAAGGCATCCGACTATGTCAATTCGGGCTATTTCTGGAACAGCGGCAACTTCATGTTCCCGGCCGCGATGCTGCTCGACGAATATCGCAAGGTCGATGGGGCGAGCGTGCAGGCCGTGTCCGACGCGGTGACCAATGCCGGCCGCGACCTCGGCTTCGTGACGCTGGATCCGACGGCGTTTGGTGCGGCCAAGGCGATCTCGATCGACTATGCCGTGATGGAGAAGACCGCGCGCGCCGCCGTGGTGCCGGTGTCCTGCGGCTGGTCCGATGTCGGCTCCTGGCACGCGGTGTGGGAATTGTCCGACAAGGACGCGCAAGGCAATGCCGCGCACGGCACCGCCGTGTTCGAGGATTCCCGCAACTGCAACGTCACGAGCGATCACGCGCTGGTCGCGCTCGAAGGCGTCGACGATCTCGTCGTGGTGGCGACGGCCGACGCGGTGCTGGTGTCGCGCCAGAAGGATGCCAATGGCCTGAAGCGCCTGGTGACCAAGCTCAAGACGGTCGCGCCGAAGGTCACCGAGGAGCATCTCAAGGTGCATCGGCCCTGGGGCAGCTATCAGTCGGTCGACAACGGCGAGCGCCACCAGGTCAAGCGCATCGTGGTGAAGCCGGGCGGGCGGCTGTCGCTGCAGAAGCACCACCATCGCGCCGAGCACTGGATCGTCGTCCGCGGTGCGGCCCGCGTCACCGTCAACGAGACCGTGAAGACGGTGCACGAGAACGAGTCGATCTACATCCCGATGGGCGCGGTGCACCGGATGGAGAACCCCGGTAAAATCATGCTGGAACTGATCGAGGTTCAGACCGGCAGCTATCTCGGTGAGGACGATATCATCCGGATTGAAGACGACTATCAAAGGTCGTAACCAGCAACCTCGAATCACGCGAACCGGGCCGGCCATGGCGGTATAAGTCGGCGGCTAAGGCCCGGGGAACGTGTAACTTTTTGAATCAAATCGTGTCCGGACAGGTATCTCGGCATTCGCCACATTTGTGGCGACGTGCTAGGAGGGTGGCCGGGGATTTGCGCTGAATCGGGGTTCGAACACATGAGTTCCAAAGCGTCTGCACCGGCCAAGGGGGCCTTGCGCGTCGGCGTCATCGGCGCTGGCGTCATGGGCAGCAACCATGCGCGCGTGCTAGCGGGGCTGCCTGGCGTCAGCCTGGTCGGTGTCGTCGACCCATCGCCGGCGCACCGGACGCGCGCGACCGAGCTCGCCAATTGCGTGAGCTTCGAGAGCCTCGATCAGCTCTTTGCCGAAGGCGTCGATGCCGTCACCGTGGCGGCGCCGACACATCTGCATCACGAGATCGCGCTCGCCTGCATCGCCAAAAAAATTCACGTCCTCGTCGAGAAGCCGATCGCGTCCACGGTCGAGGAGGGGCGCGAGATCGTGACGGCGGCGCAAGCCGCAGGTGTCACGCTGATGGTCGGCCATGTCGAGCGCTTCAACCCGGCGGTCGCCGCCGTGAAGCAGGCGATCGCGGGCGAGGACATCCTGTCGATCGCGATCACCCGTGTCGGCCCGTTCCCGCCGCGCATGTCGAATGTCGGCGTGGTCATCGACCTCGCGGTGCACGACATCGATCTGATCCGCTGGTTCACCGAATCAGACATCGTCGAGGTGCAGCCGCAACTCTCGAGCGCGGTCGCCGAGCGCGAGGACATCGCGCTGCTGCAGTTCCGCACTGCCAACGGCGTGCTCGCCCACATCAACACCAACTGGCTGACGCCGTTCAAGGCGCGCAGCGTCACGGTTGCGACCCGCGACAAATATGTCATGGGCGACCTGCTGACGCGCCAGGTCACCGAATGTTTTGGCTTCAAGCCGGACGGCGCCTATTCGATGCGGCATCTGCCGGTCGGTCATGACGAGCCGCTCCGCGCCGAATTGATCTCGTTCCTCAAGGCCGTTCGCCACGGCGAGACGCCGGCGGTGACCGGTGACGAGGGGGTTGCCAGCCTTGAGATCGCCACGCGCTGCCTGGAGACGCCGAGCCGGCCTGCCGCGGCCTCCGCGACCCGCAAGGGACCGCGCCGCGTCGCCGGCTGATCCCAATCCATGTCGAGCACTCAAATTTCGCAAGGCGCCATGAACCAGCATCTGCGTTCCGATCCCATTCCCTTCATCGATGTCGGCGCGCAGCGCCGCCGGCTCGGCGCCTCGCTCGATGCGGCCGTCAAGCGCGTTCTCGACCATTGCCAGTTCGTCAACGGCCCCGAGGTCGCCGAACTCGAGAAGCAGCTGGCGGCCTATTGCGGCGCCAAGCACGTGATTGGCTGCGCCAGCGGCACGGATGCGCTGTTGATGGTGCTGATGGCGAAGAATGTCGGCCCCGGCGATGCCGTGCTCTGCCCGTCCTTCACCTTCATCGCAACCGCGTCGCCGGCGGCGCGGACCGGCGCAACACCGGTCTACGTCGATGTCGACGAATCGACGTTCAACATGAGCGCCGAGTCCCTGAAGCGCGGCATTGCGACCGCGCGGAAGGCCGGCCTGAGGCCCGCCGTGATCATTCCGGTCGACCTGTTCGGACAGCCCGCCGATCACGACGCCATCGCCGAGATCGCCAAGGCCGAAGGCTTGTTCGTGATCGACGACGCCGCCCAGAGCTTTGGCGCAAGCTACAAGGGCAATAAGCTCGGCACGCTGGCGCTGGCGACCACGACCAGCTTCTTCCCGGCCAAGCCGCTAGGCTGCTTCGGCGACGGCGGCGCGATCTTCACCGATGACGACGAACTCGCCGCCACGCTGCGCAGCATCCGCGTGCACGGCCAGGGCGTGGACAAATACGACAATGTCCGCCTCGGCCTGACCGGCCGGCTCGACACCATGCAGGCCGCGATCCTGATCGAGAAGCTGAAGATTTTTGACGACGAGATCGCCGCCCGCAACAGGGTTGCGGAGCGCTATGCGCGCGGGCTGAGCAACGTGGTCACCGTGCCGCGCCTCGCGCCGGGCAATACCTCGGTCTGGGCGCAGTACACCGTCCGCCTGCCCAAAGGCACCGATCGCGACGGCTTTGCAGCCGCGCTGAAGGCCCAGGGTGTGCCGACCGCGATCTATTATGGCAAGTCGATGCACCAGCAGACCGCCTACAAGCAGTATCCCGTCGCCGAGGGTGGGCTGCCCGGCTGCGAAAGCCTGTCGCAGGACGTCATCAGCCTGCCGATGCATCCCTATCTGGACGAGGCGGCCCAGGAGCGAATCATCGCCGCTGTGCGCGGCGCGATTTCAACCTGATTTCGCCGTTCTTACCCTCTCCCCTTGTGGGAGAGGGTGGCTTCGCGGCACGCGAAGCCGGGTGAGGGGTCTCTCTCCGCACGGAAAGCGCGGAGAGAAACCCCTCACCCGAATGAGTTTGCGTCTACCCGCGGCGATGCCCTCTCCCGCAAGGGGAGAGGGCGCAGCAACGCGCATCGCAAGATGCAATCGACGACCGTCCGATAAATCTCTAGAACGAACGCATGCTCGGACGCATCTTCACAGTCGGCGGATATACGCTGCTCTCGCGGCTGACGGGGTTTGCCCGCGACATCATGCTCGCGGCGATCCTAGGTGCGGGGCCGGTCGCGGACGCTTTCTTCGTCGCGTTGCGTCTGCCCAATCACTTTCGCGCAATCTTCGCCGAAGGCGCCTTCAACGCCGCCTGGGTGCCGGCCTATGCCCATGTCCATGGCGAGAAGGGCGAGGCGTCGGCAAAGCTGTTTGCCGACCGCATCTTCACGCTGCTGTTCGCCACGCAACTCGTGCTGCTGGTCGTGGCCTGGCTGTTCATGCCGCAGGCCATGAGCATCCTCGCACCGGGCTTCAGCGAGGATGCCGAGCAGCGCAAGCTCGCGATCGAGCTGACGCGGATCACCTTTCCCTATCTGCTGCTGATCACGCTCGTGACGCTCTATGGCGGCATGCTCAACGTGATGCAGCGCTTTGCCAGTGCCGCGGCCGCGTCGATCCTCCTTAACGTCGCGATGATGATGACGCTGGCGGTCGCCGTGTGGTTTCCGACGGCCGGACATGCCGCGGCCTGGGGCGTGTTGATCTCCGGCTTCCTGCAATATTTCCTGCTCGCCGGCGATCTCGCGCGCCACGGTGGTCTGCCGCGTTTTGCGCCGCTCAAGCTCGACGAGGATGTGCGCAGTTTCTTCAAGGCGTTGGGACCTGCGACATTGGGATCGATGGGGACCCAGGTCGCGTTGTTCGCCGACACCATCATCGCGACCTTCCTGCCCGCAGGCGCGCTGTCGGCGCTCTACTATGCCGACCGTCTCAACCAGTTGCCGATCGGCGTGATCGGCATCGCCATCGGCACCGTGTTGCTGCCGGAGATGTCGCGGCGGCTGACGGCAAACGACCATGATGGCGCGATGCAGGCGCAGCGCCGCGCCTTCGATTTCACGTTGCTGTTCTCGGTGCCGTTCGTGGCGGCTTTCCTCACCGTGCCCAATGAGATCATGCGCGCGCTGTTTGCTCGCGGCGCATTCTCCAAGGCCGATGCGGCCGCTGCTGGCGCCACACTCGCGGCCTATGCCATCGGCCTTATTCCGTTCGTGCTGATCCGTAGCGCAGTCGCGACCTTCTATGCCCGCAAGGACACGGCGACGCCGGTTCGGGCATCGCTGACAGGCATCGCGGTCAACGTCGCGCTGAAGTTTGCGCTGATGGGAACGTTGGCGCAGATTGGTCTTGCGCTGGCGACCGCCGTCGGCGTCTGGACCAATCTGCTCTTGGTGCTCTTCTTCGCCGTGCGTCGCGGCTTCCTCGTGCTCGATCGCGCTTGGCTGCTGTCGCTCGCGAAGTTCCTGTTGACAGGCGTCGTCCTTGCCGCGGCCTTCTGGCTGATCGCGCGCTTCAGCGCGACCAAATTTGCTCCCACGCAGCCCTTCCGGGACGAATTGACGCTGGTGCTGCTCGCCGTCGGCGGCACGGTCGTCTACGCGCTCGCGATCCTCGCACTGTTCGGCCGCCGCTGGCTGCTCTCGTTGGTGCGCGGCTAGACGAGCCTCAACGAAGTTATTTCTGCGCCACCTGCACCTGTCGTAGCGCGGCCAAGAGGCCAGCGCGCAGCTTCGGAGACGGGGCTGTGTCGCGGGCGACGGTGGAGAGGTGCAGGTCGATCCACGTGCCTGCCTCGACCCGCTCGGCCCGCAAATTGGACTGGACGGCGCCTGGTACGGAGACATCGAATGCCACCACCTCCCACGCGCCCTCCCGCAGCATCTCGACCCGGATTGGTGCGCGGGCGCCGGCGAAGGCTGGAGAGCGCGATTCGCCGTCTCAGAACGCTTTGAGCCCCTTGTAATTCTGTGCGGGCTCGAGCCAGCCGCTGACGATCAGCAGCGGCTCCTTCCGGGTCAGCTTCAAGTAATTGGGCTTGGCGCTCGCCGTATCTTGAACGAGCAAAGGGTCGGAGATTTTCACGAGCACCTTGCTTTGCGGCACCGTAAATGTGAACGGGCCTTCGGACCGGGCCACGCCGCTCGACGCGATGAGCGCGCCGATACAAATCGCGCACAGCAGCGCAAATCCAGGCCCGGCATGTGATCGCATGACTCCCCCTTTTCAAAATCGCGCAAAATCATAGCCTGCGCCGGAATTCACGCATACTCGCATCGTCCGTGCAGGCGTGCGGCGAGGCGCTCGCCTCCAGGATGCAAGGAAGTTCTGCACATCCCTTGATTTTGCGCTGTCGCCGTGGTATTGGCGCCGCATGATCAAATCGTGGCGCACCCTCAACTGCAACCATGTGACCCGCTTCGGCTGGGCGGTGGGAGGAGTCGCGCGCTAGGAATCTGACGACGACATCTTTTCACCAGGCCCCGCCGGCATCGGACGGGGCCTTTTGTTTGGCCACGCTCCCTGCCGGCACAACAGCAGGAGCATCCCATGCCACCCCAACAGACGAACGTCGCGTCCGAGGCCGGGCGCGATGCCACAGCGTTCCGCATCAAGCCCTCCAGCGCGTTGCCGAAAGGCGTAATGCGCGAGGCTGCACGCCTCAATGCGTCGATGGCAATCTCGGAAACGGAGGCTGCTCGACCCGGCGCGGCATCGACGCGAAACGTCCTGGGCCTGATTGGGCGATATTGGCTTGCGTTTCAAGAGCGGCGCCGGCGCCAGCGCTTGAACACTGCCCTGCACGAGCTGAGTGACAGGGAGTTGATGGATATCGGCTTGACGCGCGCTGACATCGACTACGTCACGCCTCAACGATCCATCGATACGCTCAGAGACAGTACGGCGCATTTGTGGAGTCGTGGTGTGATGTAATTGATCAGCCGCCACATGCCGGTTTCGTGACGCCGGGCCTCGCCCCGCATCCGTGCGGGGCGATGCTTTTCCCGGCCTGCGACCAATGGGTATGGGTAAAGCCGTTTGCGCTATCCGTTTTTCCGCTGCAATATGGCGGCAAAACAACCAATAGGAAACGGAGACAAGATGGCTGCTCCCATCAAGTTCGGCGTCGGTCAAAGCGTGCTTCGCAAGGAGGACGACGCGCTGATCCGCGGCAAGGGCCGCTACACCGACGATTATGCGCCGCAGGCAGCCCTTCGCTCCCTGGTGCTGCGCTCGCCGCATGCCCACGCCAAATATACGATCGATGTGAGCCGCGCCCGCGGGCTTCCCGGCGTCGCGCTGATCCTGACTGCCGACGATGTCAAGGATCTCGGCAACCTGCCGTGCCTGTTCAACCTCGAGACCGACCCGTTCACGGGACCGCCATATCCGATCCTGGCCAAGGACGAGGTGCGCCATGTCGGCGATTCCGTCGCCTTCGTGGTGGCCGAGACCATCGACCAGGCCCGCGACGCCATCGAGGCGATCGAGGTCAAGTGGACGCCGCTGCCGGCGGTGACCGGCGTCGTCAATGCCGTGAAGAAGGGTGCGCCGCAGGTCTGGCCCGACAAGCCCGGCAACGTCCTGTTCGACGTCTCGATCGGCGACAAGACGGCGACGGAAGCTGCCTTCGCCAAGGCGCATGCGGTGGCCGAGATCTCCATCGTCAATCCGCGCGTGGTCGCAAGCTTCATGGAGACCCGCGCGGCCGTGTGCGAATACGACGCGAAACACGACCATCTGACGCTGACGGTCGGCAGCCAGGGCAGCCATCGCCTGCGCGACATCCTCTGCCAGAACGTGCTCAATATCCCGACCGACAAGATGCGGGTGATCTGCCCCGATGTCGGCGGCGGTTTTGGTACAAAACTGTTTCCCTATCGGGAATACGCCCTGATGGCGGTCGCGGCGCGAAAACTGCGCAAGGCTGTGAAATGGGCGGCCGACCGCTCCGAGCATTTCATGGGCGATGCGCAGGGCCGCGATAATGTGACCACCGCCAAAATGGCGCTCGCCGAGGACGGCAAATTCCTCGCGATGGATTGCGACCTGATGGGTGACATGGGCGCCTATCTGTCGACCTTCGGGCCGTATATCCCGCATGGCGGCGCCGGCATGCTGCCCGGCCTTTATGACATCCAAGCCTTCCACTGCCGCGTGCGCACCATCTTCACCCACAGCGTGCCGGTCGATGCCTATCGCGGCGCGGGTCGCCCTGAGGCGGCCTATGTCATCGAGCGCCTGGTCGATGCCTGCGCGCGCAAGCTCGAGATGACGCCCGATGCGATCAGGCGCAAGAACTTCATTCCGACGAAGGCGCTGCCCTACAAGACCGCGACCGGCAAGGTCTACGATTCCGGCGACTTCGCCGCGCATCTGAAGCGCGCGATGGAGATCGCCGAATGGAAGGAGTTTGGAAAGCGCGCCAAGGCCGCGAAGAAGCAGGGCCTGATCCGCGGCATCGGGCTCGCGAGCTATGTCGAGATCTGCGGTGTGATGGGGGAGGAGACCGCCAACGTGCGGCTCGATCCCAATGGCGACGTCACCGTCCTGATCGGCACCCAATCAAGCGGCCAGGGCCACCAGACGGCTTACGCACAGATCGTTGCCGAGCAGTTCGGCCTGCCGCCGGAGCGCGTGCACGTTCACCAGGGTGACACCAAGGAGATCGCGACCGGGCTCGGCACCGGCGGCTCGGCCTCGATTCCCACTGGCGGCGTCTGCGTGGAGCGCGCCACGGGCGAGCTCGGCAAAAAGCTGAAGGAGATTGCGGCGCAGGCGCTGGAGGCCAGCGCGGGCGACCTCGAGATTTCCGGCGGCGTGATCCGCATCGCCGGCACCGACCGGTCGATCTCTTTCGCCGATCTCGCCAAGCGCCCGGGCGCCGATCCGTCCAAGATGAACGGCAGCGCGACCTTCGCCAGCGCCGATGGCACCTATCCCAACGGTACGCATCTGGCGGAAGTCGAGATCGACCCGGCCACCGGCATCATCAAGATCGTCAACTACGTGATCGTCGACGATTTCGGCAAGACGCTCAATCCGCTGCTGCTCGCGGGCCAGGTGCATGGTGGTGCCATGCAGGGCATCGGTCAGGCGCTGATGGAGCAGGTGGTCTATGGCGCGAGCGACGGCCAGCTCATCACCGCGACCTACATGGACTACGCGCTGCCGCGTGCGGCTGATGGTCCCGCCTTCATCTTCGAGACCCACAACGTCCCCTGCAAGACCAATCCGCTGGGCGTGAAGGGGGCGGGCGAGGCCGGCGCGATCGGCTCCTGTCCCGCGGTGGTCAACGCCATCGTCGACGGCCTCTGGCGCGAGTACAAGATCGACCACATCGACATGCCGGCGACGCCGGAGCGGGTGTGGGTCGCCGTCAACGAGCATCATCGCCGTCACAGCCTCTAGAGCCTTTTCCGTTCCGATAAAATCGGAACGAGGCTCTAGAGTCTTGTTATGACGCGTTTTCTTGACGCGAACCGGTATCCACTTCGCTTGAAAACGCTCTCAACCTTGATCTCCGCGTGCGGGAATAAACGCCCGCCGCGGGGTTCTACTCAGGGATGGCTGTTAATGCCCGCGAGGCGGGCGGGGCGGCCGCACCGTCAACGCCTGCGAGCGGGAGAGACTTTTCAATGAAGCGGATGATTGTTGTCATGGGCACCCTTCTGTTGGGTGCGGGCGCCGTGATGGCGCAGCAGGAGATTGCGGTTAAGCAGGACAATCTGATGCGATCGCAGGCCAAGAGCATGTACGGGGTCATCCTGAAGATGACCAAGGGGGAGATCCCCTACGACCAGAAGGCCGTCGACAATGCTATTGCCAGCCTGGAGGCCGACGTCGGCAAGATCGCAAAAACCTTCGAGGTCAACCCCAAGCAGGACGTGGTCGACGCGACCTACGGCTCGTCGCCAAAGGTCTGGCAGAACAAGGCCGATTTCGACTCCAAGATCCCGCCGGTGCAGAAGGCGATTGCGGACGTCAAGGGCAAGATCAAGGACGTCGCGAGCCTCAAGGCCGCCTATACGAGCATCAACGACCGTTGCAGCGACTGCCACGAGACGTATCGGCTGAAGCTGAAGTAGGCACGCGAATCCGCGTCATTGGTTCGCGTTGAGCAGCAGCTCCGTGATGCGGTTGTCGGCGCGGCGAAGCCGCCGACAAAGCTCGCGGTTGATGTTCAAGAGCACCATTACATAGGCCTGGATGTCGGCCTTGTAGCATTTGTAGAGTTCCCGTGCCGTGAGCTCATAGAGCACGGTCGGGTTCTGTGCGACGACGGTGGCCGACCGGTTCTGCATCTCGATCAGCGTCATCTCGCCGAAAAAATCGCCGGGTGCCAGACTCGAAATGGGAATTGCGCGTCCCGAATCCGCACGCTTGCTCACCACGAGCTCGCCGGAGTGAACGATGAACATCGAGCGCCCCGGATCTCCTTCCGCGACGACAATGGCGCCTGCATCGAAGTTGCGTTCGACCAGCATTGAGACCAGGAGATCGAGGCTTGCGTCCGAGAGGCCACCAAAGAAGGGCGTGGCGAGCAAAAATGCTTTCAGATCGGGGGAGCTGACAGCCATCGAGCCAATATACTCCCGCTCCCGGCGGCGGCAAGCGAGCCCGCCGCACTCTCGTGCCCCGGACGCAGCGCAGATGCGCTGCTGAGCCGGGGCCCATCTCACGGCGCGCGGCTGTGCGGCCATTTGGGTCCCGGCTCGGCGCCGCAACGCTTACGCGCTGCAGCGTCGGATACGAAAAGGCCGGCCGCTCTTTCGAGCGCCGGCCTTGCTGGCAATGTGCCGAAGCGTCTGGTGCTTCGCTTACTTCATCACTTACTTCATCACTTGGCCGCGGATCTCGCCGCCGGGGTTCGCCGCGGTGTGGATGTTGATGTAGTACTTGCCGGCCATGAGGTCGGCGGCCTGCGCGTCGGTGAGCGTGGCTTCGCCCTTGACCGGGCTCGTTCCGGCATTCGGGATCGCGACTGCAACGCCGGCGTTCTTGCCGGCCTCGGCGGGTCCGTGGAAATGCGCCGCGGTTGCCGGGCCCGACAGGCCAGAATAGGTCACGGTCCAGGTGAGCTTCTTGCTCGCGGCGTCATAGGTCAGCTCGGCCGTTCCGTTGCCGCCGGTGGTCGTCGCCGGCACTTCGGATTTGCCGTCCAGCGTCGCCTTGAGCGCGTCGGCCGCGCCGGCCTGACCGGCGAACGCAACGGCCACTCCAAGGGCAAGCGTGGCAAAAATGACCTTTTTCATGGTTCTCTCCCTGTTGACGTCAATGGTGGCAATTTCCAAACAGTGCGGCGTGGAATTTATTCCCGCTTTCGGGTCAGGCCATCTAAATTATTCGTGGCTGGAGCGATCGCGGTATGACCCCTATGTTCGCAGGTCTTCGATGAAGGCCTTATGAATGCGACGAACGCTCCTTGCCGCTCTGCTTGCCGCTGCCGCGGCGCTCGGTCTCTATTGGTGGTTCACCGCGCCCGCAGCGCTCGCATTGCCTGCGGCATCGCGCGCGCCCGATCTCGTCAACGGGCAGGAGGTCTTCAACGCCGGCGGCTGTGCGTCATGTCATGCCGTGCCGAACCAGGGCGATCGTTTGCGGCTCGGTGGCGGCCTGCCGATCAAGTCTCCGTTCGGCACCTTCTATGCCCCGAACATTTCCTCTGATACCACTGATGGAATCGGACGCTGGAGCGAGGCCGATTTCGTCAATGCGGTAATGAACGGCGTCTCGCCGCAAGGCGCGCATTATTTTCCGGCGTTTCCCTACACGTCCTATCGTCGCGCCAGGATCGATGATGTCAGAGATCTCTTCGCCTATCTGAAGACGCTGCCGGCCGTCTCAGGCCGCGTGCGCGATCACGACCTGCCGTTTCCGTTCAACATCCGCCGCAATGTCGGCGTCTGGAAATTGCTGTTCATGGACGACAGGCCGTTCGTGGCAGATAGCACGCAAACCGCGCAATGGAATCGCGGCGCCTATCTCGTGAATAGCTTTGGGCATTGCGCCGAATGCCACAGCCCGCGCAACCTCCTCGGCGGGCTCATCACGGCGCAGCGTTTTGCCGGCGGCCCCAATCCGGAAGGCGAGGGCTGGGTGCCCAACATCACGCAAAAGGGGATCGGGGAGTGGAGCGAGAAGGACATCGCCGATTTCCTCGAGACCGGCGACATGCCCGAGGGCGACAGCGCCTCCGGCGCCATGCGGCCGGTGATCAAGAACCTCGCGCAGCTCACACCTGAGGATCGCGCCGCGATGGCGGCCTATCTGAAATCGCTGCCGCCGGTCGAGGGGCCGAAGCCGCCGCCGCGCAAGCCGACGGGGGGGTAGATTCTTGTTTTGACGCGTTTTCTTGACGCGAACCGGTGCCCACTTCGCTCGAAAACGCTCTAGCTGCCCCCGAACGCCTTGAAGGTGATGATGGTGAGAGTGTCCTGGATGCCCGGCAGCACCTGCACCTTCTCGTTGATGAAGTGGCCGATGTCGGTGTCCTTGTCGACGTAGAACTTCACCAGCAAATCGTAATTGCCCGCCGTGGAATAGATTTCCGAGGCGATCTCGGCTTCGGCGAGCGCGTTGGCGACCGTGTAGGACTGGCCGAGCTTGCATTTGATCTGGACGAAGAAAGGAACCATCGCGTTACTCCGAAAGCATGATTTGGCGGCTAATAGGCCAAAAACAGGAGGCTTTAGCAAGCGAACTTGCTGACTGCGGGCATGCGCGAAGTCGCCGAAGAGAACACCAGCATCAAAGGACGTCGTCCCTGGCCACGACGCGAGCTGGAGGTCGTTGCGAATCGCGGCTTGCAACGCGCTCTCGAAGACGCGTTCGTCCGATCCGGGGCATCGCAGTGCACAACAGCCCCGCACGTCATCTCGACATCCCCAACCCCGTTTTGCGAGGGCATTGAGGACCCGGAGCGGAACCCCATATTTCCGGCAAGGGAGTTCTGGCTGTGCAGACGGTAAAGGCGACGCTCGTTGCGGCGATAGCAGTCGTCGCTCTGGTTGTCTCCCTCCTTCCCTGCCTAGCGGAGGAGACGGGCCCTCTTGCACTGAACGTTTCGATCGAGGGAGCGATCGGACCAGCGTCGGCCAGCTACGTGAAGGAGGCTCTGGCCAAGGCAGGCGAACGACGCGCCGAGATGGTCATTCTGCGTCTGAATACGCCGGGCGGTCTCAACACCAGCATGCGCGAGATCATTGCAGATGTGCTCGCCTCGCCCGTTCCTGTCATCGGTTACGTCGCTCCCTCCGGAGCGCACGCGGCGAGCGCCGGCACCTATATTCTTTACGCGACCCATATCTCGGCGATGGCGCCGGGCACCAATATCGGTGCCGCGACGCCGGTGCAGATTGGCGGTCCGATACCGGGCCTGCCGAGCGGCACTCCCGACAAGGAGCGCAAGGACAAGAAGGATGGCGACAGCCAGCCCGAGCCGAAGGACGCGATGACGGCCAAGGCGACGAACGATGCCGTCGCCTTCATCCGCAGCCTCGCCGAACTGCGTGGCCGCAATGCGGACTGGGCCGAGAAAGCGGTCCGCGAGGCCGCCACGCTCTCCGCCAACGGCGCGTTACAGGCAAGTGTCATCGACCTCATCGCACGCGACCAGGCGGACCTGCTCAGGCAGCTCGACGGTCGTGTGGTGGAAGTTGCAGGCGGCAAGACGCAACGACTGGCGACAAAGGATGCCGTGGTCGAGACGATCGATCCCGGATGGGTCTCGCGATTCCTCGCCGTGATCACCGATCCCAACGTCGCGTTCATTCTCCTGATGGTTGGCGTTTACGGGTTGATCTTCGAATTCATGTCCCCCGGCGCGGTCGCCCCGGGAGTCGTCGGCACGATCTGCCTCCTGCTGGGTCTCTACGCCCTCAACATGCTGCCGATCAACTATGCCGGCCTTGCCCTGATGCTGGTTGGGATCGTGCTTCTCGCCATCGAGGCTTTCAACCCGACCGTCGTGATCGGCCTTGGAGGGCTCGTCGCCTTTGTGCTGGGCGCGCTCATGCTGTTCAGGGTCGAGGCGCCCGGCTACCGGCTGTCATGGACGGTCGTTGCCATCGTCGCGGCGACACTCGTCGGCTTTGTTCTCGTCGTGTTCGGCGCGCTTCTGCGCGTTCGCGGTGGTCCAGTCAGGGTAGGCGCGCAAGCCATGCGAGGCCTGTCTGCCGAGGTCCTCGATTGGTCCGAGAATGAAGGTCACGTCTTCGCGCATGGGGAGCGCTGGCAAGCGCGCGGCGCCGAAGCGTTCAAGCCGGGCGAGGAGGTCGAAGTCGCCAACATCATCGATCTGACGCTAGTGGTGCGGCGCGCGCCCGCACGGACCGACGGAGGCACTTCATGACGCTCGATTATTTGACCTATGCAGCGGTCGTGCTGCTCGTCATCATTTTTTTGACCCAGGCGATTCGCATCCTGCGGGAATATGAGCGCGGCGTCGTCTTCACGCTCGGCCGCTTCACCGGAGTGAAGGGCCCGGGCCTGATATTGCTGATCCCCGTCGTGCAGCAACTCGTGAAGGTCGATCTCAGGGTGATGGTGCAGGTCGTCCCGCCCCAGGACGTGATCTCGCGCGACAACGTCTCGGTCAAGGTCAACGCCGTTCTCTATTTTCGTATCGTCGATGCCGAGCGCGCCATCATCAAGGTCGGCGACTACATGGCCGCGACGAGCCAGCTCGCGCAGACCACGTTGCGCTCGGTCCTTGGCAAGCATGAACTCGACGAGATGCTCGCGGAACGAGACAGGTTGAACGCCGACATCCAGGAGATCCTCGACAAGCAGACCGACGTCTGGGGCATCAAGGTCACCTCGATCGAGATCAAGGATGTCGACCTCAACGAAACCATGGTGCGCGCGATCGCCAAGCAGGCCGAGGCGGAACGGCTGCGGCGCGCCAAAGTGATCAACGCAGTAGGCGAGCAGCAGGCCGCCGAAAAGCTGGTCGAGGCCGGCAGGATCCTCGCGCAGGAGCCGCAGGCGATGCAGTTGCGCTATTTCGCCGCGCTGCATGACATCGCGGGCGAGCGGTCCTCGACCGTGGTCTTTCCGCTCCCGATGAATCTGCTCGACCATCTTAGCCCGCGGAGCTAGCCACGGATGCCGCCAAAGCCTCCCTGAGCCGCTTTGCCAGCTCGGCCGTCCGATAGGGCTTGGTCAGAACGATCGATTGCGCGTGCGCACGTCCCTGATCGACCAGGGTCTCCAGAGGGTAGCCGGAGGAGAACACCACGGGCAGGCCAGGGCGGATCTGGCGGGCCTGGTCGCCGAGATCCCAGCCGCTCATGCCTCCAGGCATGATGATATCGGTGAACAGCAGGTCGATGTCGGCATTGGTGCGCAGCAGGTGCAGGGCCTCGCTGCCGTTGACGGCGGCGATCACGCGATAGCCGAGCGCTTCGACCCTGAGGATGACGGAGGAGCGAACGAACGGATCGTCCTCCGCGATCAGGACCGTCTCATGGCCACGGGGCACCGCGTGCTCGCTATCGGGGACGGTGCCAAGCGAATGCTCGGCGGCTGCATTCGGCAGATAGATCCGCACCGTCGTCCCCAATCCGCTCTCGCTATAGATGGAGACGTGGCCGTTGGACTGTTTGGCAAAGCCATAGACCATGCTCAGGCCGAGGCCAGAGCCCTTGCCGACCTCCTTGGTCGTGAAGAACGGCTCGAAGGCGTGCTCGATGACCTCGGCGGTCATGCCTTCGCCGTCGTCGGTGACGGAGATCAAGGCGTAGCTGCCGGATATGACCTCCGGATGCAGGGTGCGGTAGTGGTCGTCGATCGACGATATCTCCGCGCTGAGCGTCAGATGACCGCCGCCCGGCATCGCATCCTGCGCATTGAGGGCGAGGTTGAGCACCCCGGATTCGAGCTGGGCCCGGTCCGCATAGGCCAGGATGGTGCCGGGACCGAAGGCGGTCTTGATCTCGATGTTCTCGCGCAAGGTGCGCTTGAGCAGCTTGTGCATGGAATCGAGCAACTGCCGGCAATCGATCGCCTGCGGTTGCAGAAACTGCCGGCGGCTGAATGCCAGCAGCCTCTGGGTCAGCTCCGCGCCGCGCTCGCCGGACTGGCAGATATCCTCGGCGAACCGCCGCAGGTCGGGCCGAGCCTTGAGCTGCTCGCTCAGGTGCTCGGCATTGCTGACGATGACTGTGAGCAGATTGTTGAAGTCGTGGGCGATGCCTCCGGAGAGCTGGCCGACGGCCTCCATCTTCTGCGCCTGCTGAAGCTGCTGCTCGGTCAACTTGCGCGCGGTCAGGTCGTGAACGATGCCGACGAAGATCGGCTCGCCGTCCTGCAGCGCGCCACCGACCGACAGATCCACCGGGAATGTCGATCCGTCCTTGCGAACGCCGAGGCCCTCGCCGCCATCGCGGAAGTAATTTTCATGCGCTGCACCCTGGTCGGCGGGCAACAGGAGTTTGACGTTTTGGTTGAGGACTTCGTCGGCGCGATAGCCGAACAGGCGCTCGCAGGCCGGGTTGAACAGCAGGATGCGATCGTCCGCATCGAACAGCATGACGCCGTCGACGGCGGTCTCGACCACGGCGCTGAGCCGCGCCACGCTCTCGCGCAGCGCGCGCTGGGCTTCGCTCACCTGCCGCAGCAGCATGGATGTGTCGCGGTTCTTGGTCTCCTCCTCCTGCAGCGCGGCCTGGACCTGGCGGAGCTCGAACGGGGAGGGGATCGTCAGGATCTTTGGCAGCAGCGGCCAGAGCGCGCCGGCCGTGAAGATGGAGGCCGCCGCCGTCAGCGCCTTGACCAGTCCCTCGATGCCGTAGGCCGGCACCCACAGCGTATAGATCGACAGGATGTGGGTCAGCCCGCAGGCCATGATGAAGACCGCAAACGCCCAATAGACCCAACCGAATTTGAGGTCGCGCCGCTTGGTGACCAGGATCGCCAGCGCGAAGGGGATCGAGAAATAGGCCGCGGCGATCAGTGCGTCCGATACCACATGAAGCCAGATCAGCTCAGGCTCCCACAACAGGCAGATCCCGTGTGGGGAGAGCATCGAGGAATCGAGCAGACGTTGGAGGAAGGCCCACATGATTGATCCTCACAGGCGTGCAGGCCGGGGACGCGGCCAGCCCCGCGGTCCCGCGGGCAGCGGTTCCGCATGCGTTCAACGTCTCATTCATCGATGCGTGGGCTAAATGCCAACCCAATTTTTTGCACCGTGCGCACGGTTGGGGGACGACAATCCCGCGGCAGACGGCCGTACGCATCTGATTCGCGGCCTGCGCTTGCCGGCCACCGGCGCTCGCGCTAGGACGTGCGATCACCCCCGTTCATCCCAAGCGAGCGTCCGGCGATGACGACACCGATAGCGCTGACAATTGCAGGCTCCGATTCCAGCGGCGGCGCGGGCATCCAGGCCGACCTCAAGACCTTTGCCGCGCTCGGCGTCTACGGGGCCTCCGCGATCACGGCGCTGACCGCGCAGAACACGACTGGCGTCACCGGCATCCACGCAGTGCCGGCCGATTTCGTCACCGCGCAGATCGATGCCGTGCTCTCCGATCTCGCGGTCGGTGCAGTCAAGATCGGCATGGTGGCGCAGCCCGGCAGCATCGAGGCGATCGCCGCCGCCCTGACGCGCTGGTCACCGCGGCACATCGTGCTCGATCCCGTGATGGTCGCGACCTCCGGCGATCGGCTGCTGGCGACTGAGGCGGTCGAGGCATTGCGCAGAAGACTCATTCCGCTCGCCTCGGTGATCACGCCGAACCTGCCCGAGGCGGCCGCGCTGCTGGACACGCCGATCGCAACCAGCGAGGCCGAGATCGAGGGCCAGGGGCGGCGCCTGCTCGCGTTCGGCTGTCGCGCCGTGCTGATCAAGGGCGGCCACGGGCAGGGGGCTGACAGCATCGACTATCTCGTCAGCGGCGACGGCACGATCGCACTGTCGGCGCCGCGCGTTGCCACCAAGAACACCCACGGCACCGGCTGCTCGCTGTCATCGGCGGTCGCAGCAGGCCTTGCCAAGGGCGAGGACCTCGAGCAAGCCGTGCGCGATGCCAAGCGCTGGATCAGCGCGGCGATTGCGGCTGCAGACCGCTTTGCCGTCGGCCACGGCCACGGGCCGGTGCATCATTTCCATAAATTCTACTGAGTGCGGCGGCCGCGTTCGTGCGGCCATCGCCTCGCCCCATGTCGCCAGATTGTCGCACGCGGCTGGTATCCGCTGAGTGCGCGAGGCGAAATATGATTCGTATCTGCAAGCGCCTCGCAGGTTCGAAAATCGTCATCCCCCTGTCACGGGACATTGTTACAGGCTGATGTATGGGAAGTTACGATATGAGTGACGAGAGTCCCGAACGGCGCTTCCGGACCTTGTTCATCTCCGACGTTCATCTCGGAGCCCGCGGTTCGCAAGCCGATCTTCTCCTCGACTTCCTGCGCTACCACGACGCCGACACCATCTACCTCGTCGGCGACATCGTCGACGGCTGGGCGCTGAAGTCAGGCTGGTACTGGCCGCAATCGCACAACGATCTCGTGCAAAAGCTGCTGCGGAAAGCGCGCAAGGGCGCCAAGATCGTCTACATCCCCGGCAATCACGACGAGTTCTTGCGCAACTATTACGGCACGCATTTCGGCGGCATCGACGTGGTCGAGAACACCGTCCACACCGGCGCGGACGGCCGGCGATATCTCGTGATCCACGGCGACATCTTCGACCTCGTGGTGCAGAACGCGCGCTGGCTCGCCCATCTCGGCGACAAGGCCTACGACTTCGCGATCCAGATGAACCGCTTCGTCAACTTCTTCCGGCGGCTGTTCGGCGTGCCCTATTGGTCGCTGTCGCAATGGGCGAAGCTGAAGGTCAAGAACGCCGTCAACTATATCGGCGCGTTCGAGCAGGCCCTCGCCGCAGAAGCGCGGCGGCACGAGGCCAATGGCGTGATCTGCGGCCACATCCACTACGCCGTGATCCGCGACGAGGGGGACATCCGCTACATGAATTGCGGCGACTGGGTGGAGAGCTGCACGGCGTTGGTCGAGCACGACGACGGCCATTTCGAGATCATCACCTGGGCCGACCAGTTGCAGAAGGCAGCACCCATCGTGCCGGTGCCAGCACGGGCGGCATAATGAGGATACTGGTCGCGACCGACGCATGGCATCCCCAGGTCAACGGGGTAGTTCGGACGCTGACCAAGCTGGCTGACGCGGCCAAATCGCTCGACGTCGAATTTTCGTTCCTGACGCCGCAATCGTTCCGCACCTTCGCGATGCCCAGCTATCGCGACGTGCGGCTGGCGATGCCGCGGCCGGCGCGGATCGCGCGGCTGATCGAGGAAGCCCGGCCCGACAGCATTCATGTCGCGACCGAAGGGCCGATCGGGTTGATGGTGCGCCGCTACTGCCTGCAGCGCGCGTTGCCGTTCACGACGAGTTTTCACACCCGCTTTCCCGAATATGTCCGGGCGAGGGTGCCGGTTCCGGAGTCGCTGATCTGGCGGGCGCTGCGCCGCTTCCACGGCGCGAGCCGGGCCGTGATGGCGGCGACACCAGCGCTGGTGCGCGAGCTCGGCGAACGGGGATTTGAAAATGTCGTGCTGTGGCCACGCGGCGTTGACACAAAACTGTTCCATCCCCGCGCCATCGACCTCTGCCTGCCGGCGCCGGTGTTCCTCTGCGTCGGCCGTGTCGCGGTGGAGAAGAACCTGGAGGCGTTCCTCGCGCTCGATCTGCCCGGCACCAAGGTGATCGTCGGAGACGGCCCGGCGCGGGCCTCGCTGGAGCAGGCCTATCCCGATGCTATTTTCCTCGGCGAGCGGCACGGCGAGGCGCCGGCTGAAATCTATGCAGCGGCTGATGTTTTCGTGTTCCCCAGCCGGACCGACACCTTTGGCCTGGTGCTGCTGGAAGCGCTGGCGAGCGGCCTGCCGGTCGCGGCCTTCCCGGTGAAGGGGCCCCGGGACGTGATCGGCGAAGCGCCGGTCGGCGTGCTGGACGAGGATTTGCGCAACGCCTGTCTCGCCGCGCTCGATATTTCCCGGCAGGCCTGCGTCGAATTCGCCGCTGACCATACCTGGGAGGCCTCGGCGCGCGCTTTCGTCGACAGCATCCTGGCTGTCGGTGCGGTGCTGCCCCCTGCCGGCGGGCTGGAACATCAGCGTTTCGTGGCCTGATATCCAAGACCCTATATCTAAGACCGTCACGCGGGGGTGTCTTTCCAGCCGTCACCCGCCGCGGTACTAATTGCACATGACGGAACAAACACTCCCGGTCGGCCCCGCCGACATCGATGCCGCAGCGCGCGTGATCGCGCCCTTCGCCATCCGCACGCCGCTATTGTCATTCCCCGTGCTCGACGAGCGCGTCGGCGCAAAAGTGTTCTTGAAGCCGGAGATGCTGCAGCGGACCGGCTCCTTCAAATTCCGCGGCGCCTTCAACAAGGTGGCGTCGATCCCGCAGGACAAGCGCAGGGGCGGCGTGGTCGCGTTTTCGTCCGGCAACCACGCCCAGGGCGTGGCGGCGGCCGCAAAACTCCTCGACATGCACGCGACCATCGTGATGCCGGCGGATGCGCCGCTCACCAAGCGCGAGCGGACAAAGTCCTATGGCGCCGAGGTCGTGCTCTACGATCGCGACCGCGAGGATCGCGAGGCGATCTCGCGCGGCATTGCCGAGAAGCGCGGCGCGACCCTGGTCAGGCCCTATGACGATCCCTTCGTCATCGCGGGGCAGGGCACGGCGGGGCGCGAGATCGCGGAGGACATGGCCGCGCGCGGCATTGCACCCGACATCGTGGTGGCGCCGGCTTCCGGCGGCGGCCTGATCGCGGGTGTCGCGACCGCCGTGAAGGCGCGCTATCCGCTGGCACAGCTCGTCGTCGCCGAGCCCGAGGCCTTCGACGATCACACCCTTTCGCTCGCCGTCGGCCATCGCGAGCCGCACGCGCCGGCCGGCCGCACCATCTGCGATGCGCTGATGGCGCTGATCCCGGGCGAGATGACGTTTGCCATCAACAGCAAGCTATTGTCGCGCGGCGTCACCGCGTCCGACAAGGAGGTCGGCGCGGCCGTGGCGTTTGCCTATCGCGAGCTGAAGCTGGTCGTGGAGCCCGGCGGCGCCGTCGGCCTCGCCGCGCTGCTCGCCGGCCGGCTCGATGTCGCCGGCAAGAACGTCGTCATCGTGCTCTCCGGCGGCAATGTCGATGCGGATCTCTTTGCAGAGCTCGTGGCCTGAAGCGGACTGACGTCATGCCCGGGCTTGTCCCGCCTGCGGGGCCGAAGCCCCTTCGGCGCGGCGAAGGCCCGGGCATCCACGTTCTTGGTTCTGCGAAAAGGTCGTGGATGGCCGGGCATAGGCGAGCGGAAGCGACGCCGTCCTTCGGACGGCTATGCCCGGCCATGACGATGTGGGAAGAGCTCGCGCGTTTCATGAAGCCTGAAATGTAGAAGGGGCGGAACGCTCGGCGTTCCGCCCCTTTGTCGTGTCTTGAAGCCGTGGATCAGTGCATGAAGCCGCCGCGGCGATTCATGCCGCCATTGTTGCCGCCATTGTTCTGCGGTGCCTGGTTCATCGACTGCTTGAAGTTGTTGTTCACGGTGACGTTGTTGATCCGGTTCGGTGTGTTGTTGAACTGCGGGCGGTTGTTGACCTGCACCGAGTTCGAGGGGTTGTTGTTCAGTTGCTTCACGATCCCGGTGTTGCCGGTGTTGACGCGGATCGGCGGCTGGCTCTGTCCGGTAGTCGCCGGACCATTGGTCTTCACGTCGATATTCTTGACGTCGACCTTCGTTCCGCCCTTGCCGACATTGGTCGGCGGCAGGGTCACGATCTTGCCCGGGTTGATGCCGGTGTTGCCAGTCGCAGTGTTGCCAGGCGTGGTGTTGCCGGCGGGCAGCGTCACGATCTTGCCGACGACACCGGTGTTGGACGGCGTGCCGGTCGTGGTGTTGGTCGGTGCCGGCAGCGTGACGACCTTGCCAGGAACCTGCGACGGCGTCTCGACCGGCTGCTTGGGCAGGTTGTTGCCGGCCGGCAGCGTCGTGACCTGACCACCATTCTGGCCGCCATTGCCGAGCTTGCCGATGACGTTGCTGTCGATCGGGATCGGCTTGTTCTGGCCGACCGGCAGGTTGCCATTGCCGAGCCCGCCACCCTGCTGAACGATCGGCAGGTACTTGTTCGGGCCGAGATTAGTGACCTTGAGCGGCGCGATGTTCTGCGGCGCAAGGAAGTGGGTCGCCTGCATCAGCGGGATTTCCTTCGGCTGCAACTGCAGCTTCAGGGCCGACTGGGCATAGGGGCTGTTGGAGTAGCTGTCGTAGAAGCTCTTGTAGGCGATCGGCGAGTTGGCAAGCACTGTCTTGTGCCAGGCGTTCGCGATCAGCAGGTTGGCGAGCAGCCAGCGGATGCGGTCGCACAGCGGGTCGTGCGGGTACATCTGGATGAACTCCTGATAGTACTGCGGCTGCCCCTCAGAGAGCACGTAGTCATAGGCTTGGCGGGCCGAGCGGCTTGGCAGGTTCGACGCCATCTGCACGACCGGGGCCTTGATCGGCGCGCGGTTGGCCGCAACCGCGGTGTCACCGAAGAAAGTGAAGTCGGAGGTTAGCGAGGAGCTCTCCCACGGCACCTGCGCGCCGTCGGTGGTCTGGTTCACTTCCAGGCGCACGCGCTTGAAGAGCTGCTCGATCGGCAGGTTCGGTTCACGCGCGATGTTGAGGAAGGCTTGCGTATAGGGGCTGTGGCCGCCCTGACCATCGAGCGCTTCAGAACCCGGCGCGGTGGAGTAACCGACGATGGAGCCGTTCGGCGCATCGACGATCGCAAGGCCACGGCCGGCATCGTTGACGCTCGGGAAGGGGTTGTTGCGGCAGGCGTCGAGAATGACGATGCGCATGCGGCTCGGGATCGTCTCCAGCGTCGACATCACGTCGACGAGACGAACCGAGTTGCTGACCAGCTCATTGGGGCTGGAGACCTTCGCATCGACAGGCACGAGATAGTTCTCGCCGGCGAGCTGCACGCCGTGACCGGCGTAGTAGACCATCGCCACCGTGTTGGTGCCGCGCGAGGCGACCTTGGCGGAGAAGTCCTGCACCACCCTCAGCATGTCGCTCTGCGTCAGGTCGGTCGCGGAGATCACCTCGAAGCCGGCGGAGTTGAGAAATTTTGCCATCGACTCGGCGTCGTTGTCGGGGTTCGCGAGTTGCGGCGCATTCCGGTAGTTCGAATTGCCGATCACCAGCGCCACGCGTTGCTCAGGGCTCTGCTGCGCGACCGGGATGGCCGGCGCGACGGGGGCGGCTTGCGCGGGGGCTACTTGCGCAAACGCCGGGTCGCAGGCGACGCCGACCAGGCTTCCCAGGACGCTGGCGGTCAACAGAAGGGATTTTAGGCGGAACATGGCGTGCTCCTTTGGCATTGGTCTCGATGCGAGATTGGTGGCCTGCACGCTAGAACGCGTTCGAGTTTTGGGACGTGATGTCAGTCACCATGGTACCATGCGTGATCTGGGTCACGCTGGAACCAGAGTATCGTCAGGAATCGATTGCCAACCGGGTCATGTTCGGGCGGCATTCATATCTCAGGAATCGCGTCCTTGTGCCCCGGACGCAGCGCGGCAACGCTCATGGCGTTGCAGCGCGTCCGGGACAAGAGAGGGGGCTGCTAGTTACATCCGTCATTGCGAGCGCAGCGAAGCAACCCAGGGTCTTTCCGCGGAGGGATTCTGGATTGCTTCGCTACGCTCGCAATGACGGCGTTTAAGCGGCGCGCACTCCTTACGAGAAGAACGCGATCTTCTCGACCTGGGTCATGCGGCGGATCGGCGCCAGCGGATCGTTGGCCGCAGTGCGCGGGGTCTTGAGCATGCCGCTGGCGAGGATGGTCGCGCCGAGCGAGGGCTCCGGGGCCGGCGCGGGCATGGGGACCGGTGAGGGCATCGGAAGCGACGTCACCTGCGCTACCACGGGCTCGGGACGCTCCATCACTGCGGTCGCGGCTTCGGCGATGGCTTCGCGCAATTGCGCGATCGTTTCGGCCATCCCGGCTGAAACGGGCTCCGCGACAACAGGCTCTGCTGCGAATGGCTCCGCGGCGATCGGCTCTGCTGCGGCCGGCTCCTCCGCGACGGGCTCTTCCGCGACCGGTGCCTGAACCTCTGCTGCAACGTCGCTGAACTCGCCAATGATCTCGTCGAACTCCGGATCGGGCGCGGCCATCTCCATCGCGATCGCCGCGAGAACGGCTTCGTCCTCGGCCTCTGCTGCGGCATCGAGCTGAGGTTCATCGATGACCTCGGCGAGTGCGGCAGGTTCAGCGACATCCACGTCGACAGCAATGGGGCTTTCCGCGACCTCGGCGATTTCAATCGCGCCGACGTTTTCGACGGCGGGGGCTTCCATCGTCTCGGCGACATCAGTTGCGGCGATCTCTGGCTCGGGCTCCACGGCGATTTCTTGCGCCGTCTCCGCAACGGCCGCAGGCGGTTCGCTCACCGCCATCTCCATCGCGATGTCCGCGGGCGGTGCTTCCGCAACGTCAGGCGCTTCCTGCGCCGGGGCGGGGGGAGGAGGTGCGGCCGGAGCCTGCCTGGCGGTGGCGCCGCCGCTGCCGGCCTGCTCGATCTGGTCCTTGAGCAGGTCGAAGGCGACCCTGAGCTCGACGCGCGGATCGATGGTGGTTACTTGCCCGCAGGCGCCCTCGATGGCCGCGAGCTGCGAATCAATCAGGTCGCAGATTCGGCCGTCGGCGCCGATCTCGCGCCAGCGCCAGGAGATCTCCTTGATGATCCGCACGCCCCGCTGGATCGGCCCCAGGCTCGCTTCGATCAAGCTCGGATCGAACGCTGCGCCTGCCAGAGTTTCGGCCTCACGCACGGCGCGGCGGATCGCGGCGAGCACCTCGGGCACGCGATCCTCGACGACCGGTTGACGCTGCGCCGCAAGGGTTTCCTCGATTTTGGCGACCGCGTCGAGCACCATCCTTGTGTCGGCGTTGCGGTTGCGCTTGGCGTATTCGCCGAGGAACCAGCGGCCGCGCGCGGTCTCCATAAAGGCTTCGCGGATCGCGTCGTAATCCTGCTCGTTCGGCTCGGCCGCACGGGCGGACATCGGCGAGAGGGCGAATGCTTCATTGGCCATGGCAATCTCGTCGCGCAAATCAGTGCGCGTTACTGTAACGATCACCACGATATCGACCGAATCGCAATTGAATTGATGCCGCCCGAATCACAAATCCCCACAGCATCTGCGTCGCAAGGCCGGCGATTCGCGATTCGGCTGGCGCTGTTCTACTCGACATCGTTCGGACTCCTCGGCACGCACCTGCCGTTCTTCCCGGTCTGGCTCAAGGCCGTCGGCATCGATCCCGGCTGGATCGGGATCATCTGCGCCGTGCCAGCGGTGACGCGCTTCACCTCGCTGCCCTTCGTGACCGCCGCGGCTGAACGCCGCCACGCGTTGCGCGCTGCCATGATCATCTCCGCCTTTGCCGCGGCACTCGGCTTCGCGCTGCTCGGCACGCAGCATCAGCCGATAGCGGTGCTGCTGCTCTATATCGTCACCTGCGGGTTCTGGACGCCGCTGATGCCGCTGACGGATGCCTATGCGCTGCGCGGCGTCGCCCGTTACGGACTCAGCTACGGCCCGCTGCGGCTGTGGGGATCGGTCGCCTTCATCGTCTGCGCGCTCGCTTGCGGGCTCGCGGTCGATGTGATCACGGCGCGCGCATTGATCTGGGTGATTGCATCGCTCGCGACGCTGTCGGCATTCACCGGTCTCCTGCTCCGGCCGCTCGACGATGTCAGGCGAAAGACCGCGGTGGTGCAGGGCGGCAAGCGCCTGCTGCGCGATGCGAACTTTGTTGCGATCATCGTTTCGGCGGCGCTGATCCAGTGCAGCCACGTCGCCTACTACACCTTCGCCTCGATCAACTGGCAGGCGCATGGTCTCAGCGGGCTGACGATCGCTGGACTCTGGGCGCTCGGCGTATTCGCCGAAATCATCGTGTTCGCGGTGTCGCCGCGGCTGTCGCTGCATCCGTGGCTGCTCGTGGTGATCGGTGGTGCCAGCGCGGTCGTGCGCTGGTCAGTCACGGCGAACGAGCCGCAGCTTGCCGTGCTCGCGATCGTTCAGCTCGGGCACGGCCTCACCTTCGGACTCACGCAGATCGGCGTCATGAACCTCCTGGTGCATCACGTGCCGTCGCACCAGATGGCGCGCGGGCAGGGCTATTACGCTGCTACCGCCGGCCTGTTGAGCTCGACGACGTCGATCATCTCGGGTGCGATCTACGCCCGCTATGGCGAGGGTCTCTACTACGTGATGGCCGCGATGGCCGGCACCGGCGCGCTGCTGATGTGGTCGATGCGGCACCGGCTGACCGCTCAGCCCCAGAGCGCGGCCTCCGGCGGATAGACCAGGCTGCCGTCGTAGCGCAGGGCGTTGTCGCGGTCGCGCTTGAGCAGCAGCGGGCCGTCGAGATCGACGAAGCGGGCCTGCGGAGTCAGCAGCATCGCAGGCGCCATCGATAGCGAGGTCGCCACCATGCAGCCGACCATGATCTCGAAGCCGAGCATCTGTGCCGCATCCGCCATTGCGAGCGCCTCGGTGAGGCCGCCGGTCTTGTCGAGCTTGATGTTCACGGCGTCGTAGCGGTCGCGCAAAGGCGCGAGCGAGGTGCGGTCGTGAACGCTCTCGTCGGCGCAGACGGCGAGCGGGCGCTTGATGCGGGCGAGCGCCGCATCCCGCCCGGCCGGCAGCGGCTGCTCGACCAGGGTGACGCCGGCTTGGGCGCAGGCGAACAGGTTCTGTTCGAGATTGGCGTCGGTCCAGGCCTCGTTGGCATCGACGATCAGCTCCGATTCGGGGGCGGCCTTGCGGACGGCTGCGATCCGTTCGGCATCGCCATCGCCGCCGAGCTTGATCTTGAGGAGCGCGCGCCGTGCCGCCTTGGCGGTCGCGGCCGCCATCGCCTCGGGGGTACCCAATGAGATGGTGTAGGCGGTGGTCCGCTCCCCCGGGACGGGACGGTCGAGCAGGTTCCAGGCACGCAACCCGGCCTGCTTGGCCTCAAGGTCGATCAGGGCGCAGTCCAGGGCGTTGCGGGCCGCGCCCGGCGGCATTGCTGCCTGGAGGGCCTGCCGGTTGAGGCCACTCGCAATCGCCCCCTGCATGGCCTCAATGGCCGCAAGCGCAGCTTCCGGGGTCTCGCCATAACGCGGATAGGGCACGCATTCGCCCCGGCCGATGAGGCCTGTGCGGCTGATCTCGGCCACGACGGTCACGGCCTCGGTCTTGGCGCCCCGGCTGATGGTAAAATGACCCGCGATGGGGAAGCGCTCGATTCGCGCAGTCAACATTGGAAGTTTGGGCGAAGTCATTTAAAACTCTGGCAATTTCGAACCGGTACGTTGCCTCGTGCAACTAACTATGACGGGTTGGGGATACCTTCTTCAAGGTAAGGGCGCGTGCGCAACCATCACTTTTCCGCTGCTTCATATGCCGCTTCAGGGGAGCGCGCATTTTGAGCGGCGATCCGAAACTCGAGCGGATTGCCAAGGGCAATGCGCTTGCATTGTGTGCGACCGGGGCCTGGACCGCGAGCTTCGCGCCCAGTCTCGAGCGCATCGTGGCGGATGCCGAAAAGCTCGCTGGCAGCCGGCAGAACATCTTCATCGACGTCTCCGAGGTTTCCAAGCTCGACACCTTCGGCGCCTGGCTGATCGAGCGGCTGCGCCGCAGCCTCACCCAAGGCAGCGTCGAGGCGCAGATCGCAGGTCTCTCGGCGAATTATTCCAGCCTCGTGGACGAGGTCCGGCGTGTGAAGGCCACGCCGGTGATCGACAGCAGCACGGTCACCATATCAGGCATGCTGGAGCAGATCGGCCGCGCGGTGGCGGGCGTTGCCGGCACGGTGACGAGCCTGGTCGACATGCTCGGCGCGGTGCTGGCCGCGGGCGGCCGCGTGCTGATCCATCCGCGCTCGTTCCGCCTGACCTCGACCGTGCATCACCTCGAACAGGTGTGCTGGCGCGCGGTGCCGATCGTCGTGCTCATCACCTTCCTGATCGGCTGCATCATCTCGCAGCAGGGCATATTCCACTTCCGCAAATTCGGCGCCGACATTTTTGTGGTCGACATGCTCGGTGTGCTGGTGCTGCGCGAGATCGGCGTGCTCCTGGTCGCCATCATGGTCGCGGGCCGCTCAGGCAGCGCCTACACTGCCGAGCTCGGCTCGATGAAGATGCGCGAGGAGATCGACGCGCTGCGCACCATGGGCTTTGACCCGATCGAGGTGCTGGTGCTGCCGCGCATGCTGGCGCTAGTGCTGGCCCTGCCGATCCTCGCCTTCCTCGGCGCGATGGCCGCGCTCTATGGCGGCGGGCTCGTCGCCTGGCTCTATGGCGGCGTCGATCCCGAGGCCTTCCTGCTCCGCCTGCGTGATGCGATCTCGATCGATCATTTCATCGTCGGCATCGTGAAGGCCCCGGTGATGGCGGCGGTGATCGGCATCGTCGCCTGCGTCGAGGGCCTCGCCGTGCAGGGCAGCGCGGAATCGCTCGGACAGCACACGACGTCCTCGGTGGTGAAGGGCATCTTCTTCGTCATCGTCATGGACGGCGTGTTCGCGATCTTCTTTGCGTCGATCGGAATGTGACGATGGCTGGCGAAATCCAAAATCCCATCATCCGCGTCCGCGACATCACCGTGCAGTTCGGTTCGACGCGCGTGCTCGACGGCCTCAACCTCGACGTCAAGCGCGGCGAGATCCTTGGTTTCGTCGGCCCGTCAGGCGCCGGCAAATCCGTGCTGACGCGCACCATCATCGGTCTGGTGCCGAAGGTTGCCGGCCGCATCGAAGTGTTCGGCGTCGACCTCGATGCATCTGACTCCTCGCAGCGCCGCGGCGTGGAGCGGCGCTGGGGCGTGCTGTTCCAGCAGGGCGCGCTGTTCTCCTCGCTCACCGTGCGGCAGAACATCCAGTTTCCGATGCGCGAATATCTCAACGTCACGCAGCGCCTGATGGACGAGATCACCATGGCCAAGCTCGCCATGGTCGGTCTCAAGCCGGAGGTTGCCGAGCGGTTTCCCTCGGAGCTGTCGGGCGGCATGATCAAGCGCGTGGCGCTGGCACGCGCGCTCGCGCTCGACCCCGATCTCGTCTTCCTGGACGAGCCGACCTCGGGCCTCGACCCGATCGGCGCGGGCGACTTCGACGAGCTGGTCAGGACCCTCCAGCGCACTTTGGGCCTGACCGTTTTCATGGTAACCCACGACCTCGACAGTCTCTACACAGCTTGCGACCGCATCGCCGTTTTAGGGAACGGTAAGATCATTGCTGCAGGGTCGATCGCCGACATGCAGGCCTCGCAGCATCCCTGGTTGAGGCAGTATTTCCATGGCAAGCGCGCCCGCGCGGTCATGAGCTGATGTAGCCGGAGCACCTGATGGAAACGCGGGCAAACTACGTGCTGATTGGATCGTTCACGCTGGCGGTGATCGCCGCGGCGATCGGCTTCGTGCTGTGGTTCCAGTCGCTCCACACCACCAAGCAGCGCAGCCCGCTGCGGGTCGTGTTCGAGGGGCCGGCGGCAGGCCTCCGCAACGGCGGCAGTGTCAACTTCAACGGTATCAGGGTAGGCGAAGTGGTCTCGGTGAAGCTGGACAATCCGCGTCGGGTTGTCGCGCTCGCCATGATCGAGAACAAGGCACCGATCCGCAAGGACACCCTGGTCGGCCTCGAATTCCAGGGCCTGACCGGCGTCGCCGCGATCTCGCTCAAGGGGGGCGAGGAGGCCGCACCGCCGCCGCCGCTGGACGAGGACGGCATCCCGATCCTCACCGCCGATCCGACCAAGCTTCAGGACGTCACCGAGGCGATCCGCGGCACGCTGCACAACATCAACAAGCTCGTCGCCGACAATCAGGAGTCGGTGAAGAACTCGCTGAAGAATCTCGAGACCTTCACGACGTCGCTGGCGCGCAATTCCGAGCGCATCGACGCCGTGATGGCCAAGGTCGACGGCGTGATCCTCAAGGCCGACAATCTCATGCTCGGCCTCAACACGCTCGCCGGCGGCAAGGACGGTGGCGAGCTGTTCCAGGCCGTGAAGTCGATCCGCGAGCTGGCCGACGATTTTGACAAGCGCTCGGGTGCGCTGATGGCCGACGGCCGTCGCACCCTCGGCGACATCAGCCGCGCCGTGAACAATTTTGACCGCAACCCGACCCGCGTGCTGTTCGGCGCGAGCAACAGCTCGCAACCGGCGGCCGCGCCGGCCGAGCCGCCGAAGCCGGCGCCCGCCGCCGCCAGCGGCAGGCGGCAATAGCGGTCGCACGCCTCACGGCCATTTCCTCGCGTTAGTCGAATGCAGCAACACCGCCATTGATTTTGGCGGTGACTGCACGCATGAGCCGCGCTGATCCCGCGCATCGCGAGCCCTCGCGATACGAAAGTATGGGGGGTGGCCGAGCCAAGGTAGGGGGAGGGGCTCGCAGCCGATCTCGGTTATATCGCGCGCAAGTCGCGCTCGAAGAAAGGCGCGTCGTTTCCACTCACAGGGAGGAAAGCGTGATACGCCTTTTGCTGCTGCTGCCGTTCATCGGCCTGATGATCGTGCCGTTCTACAATGTGAGGGAGCCCTATCTGTTCGGCTTCCCGTTCTTCTATTGGTATCAGCTCGCCTGGGTGCCGCTGACCTCGCTTCTGACTTTCATCGTCTACAGGAGCGTGCGTCATGCTGACTGACGTCGACAACGCCGCTTTCGCGGTCTTCATCGCGCTGTTCGTTCTCGTCACCGGGATGGGCTTCGTCGCAGCGCGCTGGCGCAAGCCGGAGACGCTCGCCCATCTCGACGAGTGGGGTCTCGGTGGTCGCAAGTTCGGAACGTGGATCACCTGGTTTCTGGTCGGCGGCGATTTCTACACCGCCTATACGGTGATCGCCGTCCCGGCGCTGGTCTATGCCGTCGGCGCCTACGGCTTCTTCGCGCTGCCCTACACGATCATCGTCTATCCCTTCGTGTTCGCGGTGATGCCGGTGCTGTGGAAGATCGCCAGGGACCGCGGTCACGTCACCGCCGGCGACGTGGTTCGCGGCAGCTACGGCTCGCGCGGCCTCGAGCTCGCGGTCGCAGCCACCGGCGTGCTCGCGACCATGCCCTACATCGCGCTGCAACTGATCGGCATGGAGGTGGCGATCAAGGCGCTCGGCCTGCATGGCGAGGTGCCGCTCGTCCTGGCGTTCCTGGTGCTCGCGCTCTACACCTATTCGTCGGGCTTGCGTGCGCCGGCCCTGATCGCCTTCGTCAAGGACATCATGATCTACATCGTGGTGATTGCCGCGATCGCGATCGTGCCGTCCAAGCTCGGCGGCTACGGCGCGATCTTCACGGCGGCGGATGCTGCATTCGCGGCCAAGGGTTCTGGCGGCGTGCTGCTGTCTCCGGCGCAGATCTTCCCCTATGCCTCGCTGGCGCTCGGGTCGGCGCTCGCCGCGTTCATGTATCCGCATACGCTGACCGGCATCTTCGCGTCTTCCGGCGGCAACACGATCCGCAAGAACGCGGTGCTGCTGCCGGCCTATACACTGCTGCTCGGCCTGCTCGCGCTGCTCGGCTACATGGGGCACGCGGCGGGGCTCAAGCTCGCCAGCAACAACGACGTGGTGCCGGCGTTGTTCAAGACGCTGTTTCCGAGCTGGTTCGCCGGCTTCGCCTTCGCCGCGATCGCGATCGGCGCCCTGGTGCCGGCCGCCGTCATGAGCATCGGCGCGGCCAATTTGTTCACCCGCAATTTCTGGAAGGTGTGGATCGATCCCGCCGTGACGCCGGCGGGCGAGGCCAAGGTCGCCAAGATCACCTCGATGCTGGTGAAGGTGGGCGCGCTGCTCGCGATCCTGCTGATGCCGACGCAGTTCGCGCTCGACCTGCAACTGCTCGGGGGGCTCTGGATCCTGCAGACCCTGCCGGCGCTGGTGTTCGGCCTCTACTTCAACTGGTTCTCCAGCACGCCATTGCTGATCGGTTGGGCCTGCGGCCTTGCGGGCGGATCGTGGCTCGCCTGGTCGGACGGTTTGAAGCCGCTGCACAGCATCGACTTCGGCGCCGGTCCGGTTGCGATCTATACCGGGCTCCTGGCGCTGGCGCTCAATATCGTCGTCGCGGTCGCCGTCAACCTGCTGCTCAAGGGCCTGCCCCAGGGCCGGCTGTCGCGCGAAGCTGCCTGATCGGCTAGCCGGGGATTGATCGAGGTCCGTCGGCCCGGGGTTCCCCGGACTTGATTGGGCCTCGATCGAGCTAAAAAAGGCTCAGTAGCTTCCGTTCCGGTAGAATCGGAACGGAAGCTCCTAGATTCTTGTTTTGACGCGTTTTCTTGACGCGAACCGGTGTCCACTTCGCTGGAAAACGCTCTAGTATCCGGCGCTCTCCGGCCCGGGGGATTATCCCAGGCCGGAGAGCCGGTCTCGGGTGAGGGATGTCTTGCAGGGGTGGTTCGTTCTCACGGTCGCAGCGGCCTATGTGACCGCGTTGTTCCTGATCGCCTGGTGGGGCGACAGGCGAAGCGTCGACGGTCCCCTGGTCTCGCCGGTGTCCTGGACGGCGGCGATCAGCTACTGCCTCACGCTCGCCGTCTACAACACATCCTGGAGTTTTTACGGATCGGTCGGGCGGGCCGCCACCACCGGGCTCGACTTCGTCACCATCTATGTCGGCCCGACATTGGTGCTGCTGTTCGGCCAGCGGCTGCTGGCCAAGGTGATCGTGATCGCCAAGGGCCAGAACGTCACCTCGATCTCGGACTTCATCGCCGCGCGCTACGGCAAGAGTCAGGCGCTGGCCGCGTTCGTGACGCTGGCTTCGCTGCTCGGCGTCCTGCCCTATATCGCGCTCCAGCTGAAAGCGGTGGGCAAGAGTTTTGACTATCTGATCCTGCAGCCGGAGCGGGCAAACGGCGAGAGCCTGCAGTTCTGGCAGGATTCGGCATTCGGCGTCGCCGCCTCGATGGCGCTCTTTGCGATCGTGTTCGGCGTCCGGCACGTTCATGCCAGCGAGCACCATCGCGGGCTGATGCTGGCGATCGCCTTCGAGAGCGTGGTCAAGCTGGTTGCATTCCTGGTCGTTGCGCTGTTCGTTTTGTTCGGCGTTTCCGGCGGGCCGGCCGGCCTGTTGGCGGAACTCCAGTCCGACCAGCAACTCGGACGTATCTTGACGTTCGATCCGTCGCAGCCGGTGTGGCCTTCGACGATCATCATCGCGGCGATCGCGTTCCTGTGCCTGCCGCAGGCGTTCCATGTCGCCGTTGTCGAGAACGAGACGCCCGCGCATACGCGCACCGCGGCCTGGCTCTATCCGGGCTATCTGCTGCTGTTCAGTCTGCTGATCCTGCCGATCGCGGCGGCCGGGCTCGCCAGGTTCGGGGCGATGATGGATCCCGACACCTACGTCATCTCGCTGCCGATCGCGTCGGGCGCCACGACCGTCAGCCTGATCGCGTTCCTCGGCGGGCTTTCGGCTGCGACTGGGATGGTCATCATGACCTCGGTGGCGCTGAGCACGATGCTTTGCAACGACGTCATCATGCCGCTTCTGCTGCGCTGGCAGTTTCTCGGACGGCGCACGCAGAGCTGGTCGGTCTCCTCGACCCTGGTGGCGGTGCGCCGGCTGTCGATCCTAGCCATCCTGCTGCTGGCCTATCTGATGCACCGGCTGGTCAATCAGGCCTATCCGCTCACCGTCATCGGCCTTTTGTCCTTCGTGGCGGTCGCGCAGTTCGGGCCGGCCTTCATCGGCGGATTGTACTGGCAGCGCGCCAGCAAGGTCGGCGCTTCCATGGGGATCGCCGCAGGCTTCTGCGTCTGGGCCTATACGCTGCTGTTGCCGTCGGCCGGACCGTTGTGGCCCGCGGTGGAGCGGATCGCGCACGACGGTCCGTGGCAGATCGCCTGGCTGAGGCCGAATGCGCTGTTCGGTCTCGACGGTTTTGACGCGATTTCGCACGCGACGCTCTGGAGTCTCGCCGCCAACATCGTCTGCTTCGTGGTGTTCTCCCTGCTCAGCAGGCAGACGACGGTCGAGCGCAACCAGGCTGCTGTGTTCGCCGAGGGCGCGGTCCACGATACGATCCCAAGACTGTCCTCGCGCGTGGTGGTGCGGCTCGAGGACCTTCGCGCGCTGGCGATGCGCTTCGTCGGGCTCGAGCGCGGCGCTGCGGCGTTCGACAGCTATGTCGCGACGCGCGCGGCCGGTCCCGGGCCGCGTCTCGACCAGTCCGGCCTGGTCGACCTCGACTCGATCCGGTTCACCGAAAACCTGCTGGCGGGCGCGATCGGCGCGGCCTCGGCGCGCGTGGTCATTGCCGCCTCGCTGGAAGGCCATTCATTGTCGCGCCGCGCGGCGATGGCGATGCTGGACGAGGCCTCCGAGGCGCTGCGCTTCAACCGCAGCCTGCTCCAGAGCACGCTCGAAAGCGTGCCGCAGGGCATCTGCGCGTTCGACGCCGACTTCAACATCACCGCCTGGAACGGACGCTTCATCGCGCTGTTGGACTTGCCGCCGGACCTCGTGCGGGTCGGCCTGCCGCTGGCGGAGCTGATCGCCTTCAATGTCGGGCGCGGCGAATATGCGGCCTCCGAATTCGCCGCACTGCTGGTCAATCGCGACGTCGCGGCGCAAATCTGGCCCTATGTCTATGAGCGCAAGCGGCCCGACGGCACCGTGCTCGAGATCGTTTATGACCGTGTTGCCGAAGGCGGCTTCGTATCGACCTACACCGACGTAACCGAGCGCCATCGGGCAGCCGAAGCGCTGCGCCGCGCCAACGAGGATCTCGAGCTGCGGGTTCGCGAACGCACCGAGGCGCTCGAACAGGCGAAGGCGGAGGCCGAGCAGGCCAATCTCGGCAAGACACGGTTCCTCGCCGCGGCCAGCCACGATCTGCTGCAGCCGCTGAATGCTGCGCGGCTGTTTCTCTCCGCGCTGGAGGAGGGCCTGCGCACTGTGCCCTCCGGCGCCGCGAAGGAGCGCACCCTGGCCGAGAGCGCGGTCACGGCGCTGCGCTCGACCGAGCACGTGCTCGATACGCTGCTCGACATCTCCTCCTACGATTCCGGCACCGTGCGCGCCGAGCCGGTCGACTTCCCGATCGCGGACCTTCTGGTGCAGTTGACGGTTGAGTTCTCCGCCATGGCGCGGGAGCGCGGGTTGGTCTTGCGCGTCGTCGACTGCGGGCTCATCGTGCGCAGCGATCCGCATCTGCTGCGCCGGATCCTCCAGAACCTGTTGTCGAACGCGCTGCGCTATACGCCGAAAGGGCGGATCCTGCTCGGCTGCCGCAGCCGCGGCGGCGCGCTGCGAATCGAGGTCTGGGACACCGGGGTCGGCATCGCCGAGAGCGATCACAAGCGCATCTTCGAGGAGTTCCAGCGGCTCGCGCCGGGAGCGGACAAGGGGTTGGGGCTCGGCCTTGCGATCGTCGAGCGCATTTCGCGCCTGCTCGGTCATGCCGTCGACCTGCGCTCGCGCCAGGGCCACGGCTCCTGCTTTGCCGTCGCGGTACCGCGAGCGCATGGGCGCGGAACGTCCCTGCAACGCAAGGCGATCGACGCGGCTGCGCAGGTCACGGAGCGACCGCTGACGATCCTGTGCCTGGACAACGACACGACGATCCTCGAGGGGCTGACGGCCTTGCTCACGGCCTGGGGGCATCGCACCGTGGTCGCTTCGGACATCACCGCGGCGATGCAGGCGGCAGCAAGCTGCCTGCCGGACGTCGTTCTGCTCGACTACCACCTCGACGGCGTCAGCAGCGGTCTGGATTTTCTCGACGATCTGCGGCAGACCACGGCCGGCGATATCCGCGCGCTGATCGTCACCGGCGATCGCAGCGAGCAGGTCCGCAAGGAGGCCAGGGTGCGGGGTTGCGAGATCCTGCACAAGCCGGTCAAGCCGGCCGCGCTGCGGCGATTTCTCGCCGGCGAGGCGCTGAGCCGGCAACTGGCCGCGAAACAGGTTACGGCATGACCACACGCATCGTGATTGGCGACGACCATCCGCTGGTGCAGGCGGCGCTCCGCAGCGCACTGTCGAGCGTGCTTGATGATCTCGACATCATCGCCTGCCAGTCGCTGGACGAGGCGCTGCAGGCGCTGACCGGGCGCTCGGAGGATGTCGATCTGATCCTGTGGGATCTGACCATGCCGGGCATCCAGGGCTTTGCCGCGCTGTTCATCCTGTCGGCGCAGTTTCCGACCGTGCCGGTTGCGATCATCTCGGCGCGGCAGGACGCGGCCACGATCCGCCGCGCCATTGCCTACGGCGCTTCCGGCTACATCCCGAAGTCGCTGAGCCTGCCGGAGATGGCGGACGCCGTCACGCGCATCCTTGCCGGTGAAATCTGGATGCCGCCGAATGTCGGCGGCCGCGGCTCGGTGCAGGGCGCCGACGTCGAACTCGGCGCACGCATGGCATCGCTCTCGCCCCAGCAATTGCGCATTCTGGCGATGATCGTCGAAGGCAAGCTCAACAAGCAGATTGCGGGCGAGCTCGACATCGCCGAGCAGACCGTGAAGGGCCACGTCTCGACCATCCTGCGCAAGCTCGGCGTCGGCTCACGCACCCAGGCTGCCGTGCTCGCGGAGCGTTTGGCGTTCGGACTTTGACCACGCAAAAACGAAAACGGAGGCCGCGAGGCCTCCGTTTCCTTTTTCGTTGCTGTTCGCTGCTTATCCCAGCCGTCCTGCCGCGTGGGCGAGCAGGGTGTAGACCAGGCCCGTCTCCGAGGTGAGGTGGCTGCGCAGCTCCTGCGGGCCGCGGCCGTCGCGGGCGACTTCGTCGAGCAGGCGTTCGAACTCCGCGACGTAGCGGTCGACGGTGCCCTTGAAGTTGCGGTCGGCGCGGTACTTGCGGGCGACCTCGTCAAAGGCCTTCTGGCCGGCAGGCGTATAGAGCCGCTTGGTGAAGGCCTTGTTCTCGCCGCGCTGGTAGCGATCCCACATCTCGGCGGCGAGGTTGCGGTCCATCAGCCGGCCGATGTCGAGCGACAGCGACTCCAGCGGATTGCCGCCGCCCTGCGGCGCCTGCGGCTGAGCTGGACGGCCGCGCGGTGCTTCACGGCCGTTCGGCGCGGTCTGGCCCGCGTCCGTCCGGCTCAAGAGGTCGGACAGCCAGCCGTCGCGGCCCTGGTCGTTGCCCGCGGGGGCGACCGGCGGTGCTTCCGTGCGGCGCGAGGCGGGCACGCCGAGGTCCGGCGGCGGCAGGGTCGAGGCGCTGCCGGTGTCGCGCATGCGCGTGTCGGTGCGAGTACCGGCAGTCGCCAGCATCGGCTCCTCCTGACGGGCGACCGAAGCGCGGCCCGTCGTGGAGACGTCGAGGCCGCGGCCGTGCTGGGCCACGATGCGGTTGAGCTCGGCGAGGGCCTCGATCTGGTCGACGATCACCTTGCGCATCTGCGCGGTGCTCTCGGCGGCCTCCTGCGGCATCTCGAGCACGCCGCGGCGCAGCTCATTGCGGGTGGCTTCGAGCTCGTTATGCATCTCGAACGCCATCTGCTTCATGCTGGACACGAGGTTGGCGAACTTCTCCGCCGACTGCTTGAACATCGCATCGGCTTCGTCGGTGGTCTGCCGATAGATGTCGTGCATGGCGTCGATGGTCTGGCGGTGCTCCTCTTCGGAGGCCGAGCGCACCGCCTCGAACTGGCGGGTGATCGCGGCCGATCCGGCGCCGGCGGTCTCGGCGACCACGCGAGCGATGTCGCGGGCGCGTTCCTCGGCGGCTCCGAGCGATTCATCGAGCAGCCCCGTGAAGCGCGACAGACGCTGGTCGAGATCGGCCGTGCGCAGGTCGATCGTGGTGACGAGCGATTCCAGCGCCTGCTTGCGTTCGGCGAGCGAGGCGGTGGTGTTCTTGTTGCTCTGTTCCACAACCTGGGCAGCGTCGACGAGCGCTTTGCCGTGCGCGTCGAACTGGGTCGAGAGCTGGCCGAGGTCTTCCAACGCCCTGGTGGTCTTGGCGTTGAAGACGTTGAGCTGATCTTCCAGCGTCTGAGTCGCCGCACCATTGCGCGAGGTGACGTCGTTCATGGCCGAGACGAAGTCGGCGACGCGGGTCACCAGCGCGCGCTCGAGCGAGTTGAGGTTGTCGTGCGCACCGGTCAGCACCTCCTGGAGGAGGATGTTGCCTTCGCGCAGACGCTCGAACAGGGCGACCGTGTCGGTGCGCAGGATCTTGCTGGTTTCCTGCATCTCGGTGACGGCCGCGATCGAGACCTGGCGCGACTGGTCGATTGCCGAGCGCGAGGCCTGCTCGAGGTCCTTGAGCGACTTGTTGACCGCGCCCGTCGCGATCTCGCTAGCCGAAGTGATGGTGCGGGCGACGTCGTTGCCGTTGCCCATCATCGACTGAGCGAACGCCTGACCACGCGTCTCGATCGACTTCAGCGCGTCGGAGGTGACGCGATCGATGTCGATGGTGAGCTGGCTGGTCTTCGAGCCGATCGCATCGACCAGCGCACCGCGCTTGGCGTCGATCATGTTCGACAGACGGTCGGCCTGCTGCTGGACGTAGGTGACGATCTCGTCGGTCTTGCCGGTCATGGCCTGGCCGAAGCTGCCGCTGGCGGCGAGCACCGAGCGTTCGACGTCCGCCGAGCTCGACTTGACCCGCGAGCTCGCCTCGTTCGAGGCGTTGATCAGCGCGTTCTGCGCATTGAGCGCGCTGGTCTGGATGTCGTTGGTCGCGTTCGTCGTCGCGGTGGAGAGCGCGCGCTCGATGTCGGTCGAGATCGCACGGATCTGGCTCGCCGTGTCGGCGGAGGTCGCGGTGAGCGAGGTCTGCGCCTCGCGTGCGCTGTTGAGGATCGTCGAGGCCGTGTCGGCACCGACCGCGGTCAGCGTGCGCTCGATATCGGAGGCGAGCGACTTGACGTGGTTGGCCGCTTCCGAGGACGCGGTGATCAGCGAGCCGTGGGCGTCGCGGACGCCCGCGGTGATGGACTCGATCGTCGCGCCGCTGGCTGACGACAGCGCACGATGCATCTCCGCCGCCAGCGACTTGACCTGCGTGGTCGAGTCGGCCGAGACCGCAAGCAGGGTGCTCTGCGCGTCGCGGGCGCTGGTGGTGATGGTCTCGGCGGTCGACAGGCCGGCCTGCGAGAGCGAGCGCTGCACTTCGGCCGTGAGCGACTTGACCTGGGCGGCCGCATCCGTCGACGCGGTGACCAGGGTGTTCTGCGCCTCGCGGGCACCGGCCGTGATGGTCTCGGCGGTGGCGGTGCCGGCGGTCGAGAGCGAACGTTGCACCTCGACTGCAAGCGACTTCACCTGTGTTGCCGCTTCGGTCGACGCATTGACCAGGGTGTTCTGCGCCTCGCGGGCGCCGGCCGTAATCGATTCGGCGGTAGCCGTGCCAGCCATCGACAGCGAGCGCTGCATGTCGGCCGACAGCGCCTTGATCTGGTTGGCGCTCTCGCTCGAGGCCGCAATCAGCGCGGTCTGGGCGTCGCGGGCGCCGGTGGTGATCGCCTCGGCGGTCGTGCTGCCGGCCATCGACAGCGAACGCTGCACGTCGGCGGTGAGCGTCTTGACGTGGTTGGCCGCGTCCGAGGAGGCGGTGACGAGCGTGGTCTGCACCTCGCGGGCACCGGCCAGGATCGAGGCTGCGGTTGCCGAGCCTGCCGCCGACAGCGTGCGTTCGACGTCGGCCGACAGCGCCTTGATCTGGTTGGAGGTCTCGCCGGAGGCGGAGACCAGGGTCGACTGCGCCTCGCGGGCGCTGGTCAGGATCGCGTTCGCGGCTCCCGTGCCGACCGCGGTCAGCGCGCGTTCGACGTCCGCCGAGGTCATCTTGAGCTGCGCATTGACGTCCGAGGAGACCGTCATCAGCGACTGCTGTGCGGTGCGCGCACCGGTCTGGATGGTCTCGCTGGTGTTGACCACGAGGTTGGTCAGCGAGCGCTCGGCGTCCTCGACATGCGAGCGGATCGTGGTGGAGATCATCTCGGCGCGCGACATCAGGTCGTCGCTGGCCTGGCGTCCGCTGCTCTCGATGCGGCCGGCGACGGCCTCGACCCGCGAACCGAGCAGGTCCTCGAACTGCGCCACGCGCACGTCGATGTCACTGGCGACCGAGCCGACCTTGGTCTCGATGGCCTGGTGGATATCCTGGAAGCGCGCCGTGACCGTGTCGGCGAGGTGCGTGCTGCGGGTGTCGATCGTGTCGGTAACGCTGGTGATGCGGCGGTCGACCGCCTCGATCGCCTGGGCGGTGCCGTCCGACAGGGTCGAGGTGAGGAGGGTGAGACGCGAGTCGACCGACTGCACGGCCTGGGCTGCCGTGTCGACCAGCGAGGTCGTCAGCACCGTCAGGCGCGAGTCGATCGAGTGGAGCGCGTCCGCGGCGCCACCGGTCAGCGACGTGGTCAGATGCGTCAGACGCGAGTCGATGGCCTGGAGCGCCTCGGCGGCGCCGCCCGTCAGCGACGTGGTCAGGTGCGTCAGGCGGGAGTCGACGGAGTGGATCGCCTGCGTTGCGCCGTCGGTCAGCGATGTCGTGAGGTGGGTGAGGCGGGAGTCGATCGACTGGATCGCCTGCGAGGCACCGTCGGTGAGCGAGGTGGCGAGCGTATTGAGACGGCCGTCGATGGTCTCCGTCACCGCCGTGGCGCGGGTGTCGAACGACTGCTCGAGCGCGGCGACGCGGCCGCCGAACTGCTCGTCGAAGAACTTGATGCGGCCCTCGACGGACGAGTCGAGCGTCGCGATCCTGGTGTTGAGCGAGGAGTCGAGGCTGGTGACGCGCTCGCCGAGCGTGGTCTCGAACTGCATCAGGCGCTGGTCGAGCGAGGCCGTGATCTCGCCGCCGTTCGAGGTGAGGCGGGTGTCGAAGGTGTCGACATAGGTCTTCAGCGTCTCGGCGATGTCCTGGGTCCGCTGGCCCATGCGGTCGACGATCTCGCCGCCGAAGGTCTTCACCGTGCGGTCGAACTCGGAGATGTGGCGCGTGATCAGCGCGCCGAGCGTGCCGGAATCGCGGGCGAACTTCTCCACCAGCTCGGAACCCTGGTTCCTGACCAGTTCGTCGAACGCGCTCATCTGCAGCGACAGCGAGTCGTGCGCGGTCTCGGTCTGGCTCACGACCTTGGCGACGAGGGTGTTGACCGTGGCGTCGAGCGCTTCGCTCGCTTTGTCGCCGCTTGTCATGATCTGGCCCGCCAGGCGGTTGCCGGCGTCGTCGATCTTGCTGGAGAGGTCGTTGGAGCGCAGCTCGAGCTCGAGCAGCAGCGAGTCCGAGGAGTTCTTCAGGGAGTCGTGGACCTGCTCAGTGCGTTCGGAGATGCCGTCGACGATCGCCGACGAACGCTGCTCGAATTCGCCGGTGATGCGGTCGATGCGCTCGTTCAGCATCTCGTGGACGCGGTCGGCGAGGTCGACGAACTCGTCGTGGACGTGGCCGGTCTTGAAGTTGAGGCTGGTCGTCAGCCGCTCGCTGGCGTCGAGCACGGCGCGTGTGGTCTCGGAACTGGCTTCCTCGAGGCGATCGAGCAGGTCGCCGCCGCGCTCGCCGAGCGCGAGGATCATGTTGTCGCCGGCGTTGCTGAGCGCCTGCGTGATGTGCGCGCCGCGCTCTTCCAGCGCGCCGGTGATGGACTTGGCGACCTCATCGACGCGGGAAGCGATGGCGTCGGAGATCAGCGCGATGTCGTGGCGGAGGTCGATCTGCACGCCGGAGATGGCGCTGCGCACCTGCTCGGCCTGGCCGACGAGGTTGTCGCGCTGATGCGCGATGTCCTGCAGCAGGGCGCGGATGCGCACCTCGTTGTCGCTATAGGCGCGCTCGAGCGCGGCGACTTCGTTGGCAACGAGCGTTTCGAGCTCGCCGGCGCGCGCGATCGCGCGCTCGATGCCGTCGCCCATCGCCGCGACCTCGCGGCGGATCGCCTGGCCGACGGTGACCATGGAATCGGAGGCCGAGCCTTCCGGCTCGGAGAAGCGGATCGCAACCTGCGACATCGCCTGCGCGATCATGCGCATTTCCTGGCCGCGCCAGACGAGGCTTGCCAGGAAGTAGAACAACATCACCGGCGCAAAGAACAGTGCGACGAGGCCGGCAAGCACCAGCACACCGCCGCTCTGGCCCATCGCCGACTGGATCGAGGGCAGGAAGCCGAACGTCAGCGCGGCACAGGCCGCGAGCCAGATGCCGGCGAACACGGTCGCGAAAGTATAGACGCTGCGGGCAGGGCGGCCCTTCTGCAATGCCTGGAGGATCTGGCCGATGGTCTCACGGTCGTCATTGGCGGCGCGGCGCGAGGTGCGCGGCTCCTCGATCGGCTCGAACACAGGCCGTTCGTTTGCGGCAGGGCGCGCCTCGAAGGTCGGCTCGTCGAAGACCGGCGGGGCGGGCGGCGCCACCGGGGGCGTCGTCTCGTTGCGCGCCGAGGCCACGCGGCTGGTATCCGCCGCGGTGTCGCTGATGTTCAGGGCTTCCTGGATTGCAGAAAGCGCGACTTCCGTGGGGTCTTTGACCTTCTTGGGAGTGTTCGCCATGTTCAGTTGAGCCCTCGTTACTAATACACGTCCCCCGCGAGCCTTGCCCCGTTGCAAGCCTACAGACCGGCGCATGCTGCTTGTGCGGATGCGAGCCGTCCCCACCCGGACGGCTTGTCCGCCAATTTCCGCAACATCCTATTGGCAGAGCGTCGCGAATGAAATGCCCGCGATTAAGACAATCTTAATCATCGTTAACAGGATTGGGGCGTAACGCCTTAGCAATAAATGAAATTCTCCACGGGACTCGCCGGATTGCGGCAACTTTTCGTCAATATGGCGGCGGAATTGGGTAAAATATGGATAACGTTCCGTTAACCATTTCCATGGTTGGGTTGACCCCACGCTCGCCGCCGGACCGGCGGTCCGAAATGCGATGCCGGGGCCCGCGCCATGATGCCTGAACTGCAACGGATGGACTGGATGCCCTCGCCGCCGCTTGCTCCGCTCGACAATCCCCTCGATCTCGACCATCTCGCGCGCATGACGCTCGGCGATGCCGCGCTGGAACACGAGGTGCTCGCAATGTTCGCCGAGCAGTCGACCCGGCTGATCGCGGCGATGGCGGCTCTGCCGGCGGATGCGTCAGCGCTCGCGCACAAGCTGAAGGGCTCGGCCCGCGGGATCGGCGCCTTCGCGGTGGCCGATGCCGCAGCAGGGCTCGAATGCGCGCTCCGGACCGGCGATCACCCGTCCCGTGCCTTCGCGGAGCTGAAGGAGGCGGTGGCCGAGGCGCAGGACGCGATCGAGACGATTTTGCGCCGGGCTTGAGCCGATCCCAAAATCCACCGTATTGCCGGGGCTTTGCGCACTAGCGCGCCGCCTATCGACCCGTTATAGGACAGCCCGGACCCTCCTCATTCCCAGCTTCCGGCAGCACGAGCGCACATGGCCAAAATTCACTATGTCGACCACAAGGGCGAAACCCGCACGGTAGAAGTCGAGAACGGCGCGACCGTGATGGAAGGCGCCATCCGCAACGCCATTCCCGGGATCGAGGCCGAATGCGGCGGCGCCTGCGCCTGCGCCACCTGCCACGTCTATGTCGACGAAGCCTGGCGCGAGAAGGTCGGCAGCCCGACGCCGATGGAGGAGGACATGCTCGATTTCGGCTTCGACGTGCGCCCGAGCTCGCGCCTGTCCTGCCAGATCAAGGTGTCCGACGACCTCGACGGGCTCGTGGTGTCGACACCGGAGCGGCAGGCCTAGAGCTTCCGTTCGGAAGCTCTGGATTCTTAGTTCTGACGCGTTTTCTTGACGCGAACCGGTGTCCACTTCGCTCGAAAACGCTTTGGTTTTTCTTACTCCTTCGGCGGCGCGACCTCGATGCCGCGCTTGTGCCAGGGTTTCAGTTTCTCCACGACTTCAGCCGTGAGCGGCGTCGGCCGCCGCGTCGCCTCGTCGATCATCACGCCCACCGACATCGCCGACGCGACGCATTTGCCTTCGGAAAACACCACCTGCTCGAAGGTGACCGAGGTCCGCCCCAGTTTCACGACGCCGAGCCCGAGCTCGATTTTCCCCGGCCAGTGCAGCTCGCTGCGGAAATGGATGTCGAGCCGCACCATGATCCACGCCAGCCCCGGTGGCGTAAGTCCGTATTCAGAGCTCTTCATCAGCGTGACGCGGCCGGTCTCGAAATAGGTGGCGTAGACCGCGTTGTTGACGTGCTGGTTGGGGTCGAGATCACCGAAGCGGACGTTGTCACTCAGCCGGTACGGAAAATCCTCCAGGCGCGGCGTCGAATCCAGGCGGCTTGGTGCATTCACCGATTGATCTCCCTCATTGTCCGCCCGTTACAGCCCAGTTATTCCGGCCCGACAAGTGGGCGGCGGGGAAGGCGGCTACCGCTTTTCTGCCTTCCCTGATCCGTTCCCGTTGGCTAGACAGATGGGGCCCTTCCTGCCCGCCGGGCCAACCGATCAAGACCGATAAAGAGACGACATGAGCGACGCGATCAAAACCGATGTGCTGATTATTGGCGCCGGCCCTTGCGGACTGTTCGCCGCCTTCGAGCTTGGCCTTCTCGACATGAAGGCGCACTTCGTCGACATCCTCGACAAGGTCGGCGGCCAATGCGCCGAGCTCTATCCGGAAAAGCCGATCTACGACATTCCCGGCATTCCGCATGTCTCGGGGCAGGGGCTCACGGACGCGCTGATGGAGCAGATCAAACCGTTCCACCCGACCTTCCATCTCGGCGAGATGGTCGAGACGGTGGAGAAGATCGGCGATCCCGGATTTCGCGTCACCACCGACGCGGGCAAGGTGTTCGAGTGCAAGGTCGTGGTGATCGCAGCCGGCGGCGGCTCGTTCCAGCCCAAGCGCCCGCCGGTGCCGGGCATCGAGGCCTATGAAGGCACCTCGGTGCACTATGCCGTGCGCAAGATGGAGACGTTCCGCGACAAGAACGTGCTGATCGTCGGCGGCGGCGATTCAGCGCTGGACTGGACGCTCAATCTGCATCCGCTCGCCAAGCGCATCACGCTCTTGCATCGCCGCGACGAATTCCGCGCCGCGCCTCACAGCGTCGAGCAGATGCGCGCGCTGGTCGCATCCGGCAAGATGGATCTCAGGCTCGGTCAGGTCACCGCGCTGTCCGGCGAGAGCGGCAAGCTCTCGGGCGCGACCGTCAAGGGCAACGACAACAGCATTGCCGAGATCGCCTGCGACGCCCTGCTGCCGTTCTTCGGCCTGACCATGAAGCTCGGCCCCGTCGCCAACTGGGGCATTGCGCTGGAGAACAATCTGGTGCCGGTGGAAACCAGCGCCTTCGAAACCAACGTGCCCGGCATCTTCGCCATCGGCGACATCAACACCTATCCCGGCAAGATCAAGCTGATCCTGTGCGGCTTCCACGAGGGCGCGCTGATGTCGCAAAAAGCCCACCGCTACGTCTATCCGGACAAGCGGCTCGTGTTCCAATACACGACCTCGTCGTCGAGTCTGCAAAAGAAGCTCGGAGTCAACTGACAGAGGGGCGCATACCCCCTGTTCGTGGCGCTGGAACCCTTCGCGAAATAGCCTTAGTCTGCGGCCATCCAGTCGTGGGTTAGCAAGGTGATCATAATGCGGAATATCTTTTCCAGCTTCCGACTGCTCTCTGCCGTGACAGGTGCGGCGCTGACGCTCGTGATGCTCCAGCCCGCATCAGCTCAAGTTCAGCAGCAGCCGACGGCCGCCGGGCTCTGGCAGAAGATCGAGGATGGCAAGCCGGTCGGCTGGTTCCTCTTCATCGATCGCGGTGGTGTCTTCGAAGGCGTGATCGCAAAAACCTTTCCGCGGCCGGGCGACGACCCGAACGAGGCTTGCAACAAGTGCACTGACGATCGCAAGAACGCGCCGGTGCTTGGCCTGTCCTTCGTGCGCGACATGAAGCGTGACGGCTTGAAGTACGAAGGCGGCAACGTGCTCAACCCGCGCGACGGCAATATCTGGAAGGCCAACATGAAGGTCAGCCCGGACGGGCAGACGCTGACCTTGCGCGGCTATCTCGGCATTTCCCTGCTCGGCAAGGACGAGAGCTGGACCCGCCTGCCTGATGCCAACATCGCGCAGATCGATCCCGCCATCGTCGCAAAATATCTGCCCGCGCAGGCCGCCGCCGCGGTGAAGCCGCCGGCCGCGCCGAAGAAGAACCCAGCCCCAGCAATGGCGCCCGCGCCGAAGCAGTAGGGCTGCGAGACGGCACGCAGGGCCGTCATTCAAAGGGCTAATCGCCCCAGCAATCTGAACAGTAGTTCCCCGGACTGCGCTTTGGCTCTTGTTTTGCATAGCCTGAAGCCAAAGCTGCTGGGGGAGCGAATCGCTGTTTCCACGCCTGCTGCAACCCTGCAGCCGGAGGACAGCGGCGCTTGCGCCCCGCGGCGAACACGATCCGCGGAGACGACGAATGCCTGCGAGACTGCGTGCGGCTTTGGTGCTCGGGCTCATGGCCGGGCTCGCCAATTCGGCACTGGCGCGCGATGACGGCCGTTTTGCCAATTCGCCGCTAAAACCCTGGTTCGAAAGCCTGCACAGCGAATTCGGGGCATGCTGCTCCGATGCCGACGGTTACGTGCTGGCTGATGCCGATTGGGAATCCTATCAGGGCAAGTACCGCGTGATGATCGACAATGTGTGGGTCATCGTGCCTGACGGCGCGGTGCTCACGCAGCCGAACAAGATCGGCCGCACGATGGTGTGGAAGCACTATATCGACGGCCACCCGCGCGTGCGCTGCTTCATGCCGGGCAGCATGACGTAGTTTTCCTATATTTGAGCATGATCTCCGCGCAAACGCGTTCCGCGTTTGTCGCGAGGGAAAACCGCGTCACACTTTTCGCTAACGCGGCCCTTCGGGTCCGGATCATGCTCTAGAACCTGTACGTCACGCTGCCGAGCACGGTGCGGCCGATGCCGTAAAAGCAGTCGCCGCGTGCCAGGCACGTGGTGACGTGGCGCTTGTCGAAGAGGTTGCTGGCGTTGACCTGTAACCGCCACGGACCGTTGTCGTAGCGGACCATGGCGTCGAACAACGTGTAGTCCGGCGTTCGGATGGTGTCGGTGCCGTCCCAGGACTGTCCGATATAGCGTACGCCGCCGCCGACGGTGACGCCGGGCAGGCCGAGCACCGTCAGGCGATATTTTGCCCACAGCGAGGCCTGCTGCTCCGGCACGGTCTCGACATGCTTGCCGGCATTGTCGCCGCTTTCGACGCGCGCATCGAGATAGGTGTAGGCGGCGATGAGGTCGAGATCCGGCGTGACGCGCGTCAGCACCTCGAGTTCCGCGCCGCGAATGCGCACCTTGCCGGTCTGGACCGAGAGCAGCGGATTGTCGGGGTCGCTTGCCAGCCGGTTTCGCTCTGTCGTATCGAAGATCGCGCCGTTGATCGCGTTGCCGGGCGCGGGATTGTACTTGAAGCCGAGCTCGACCATTTCGCCGCGCTGAGGCGCGCAGACGGTTGCGCAGACCGCTGCGCCAAAGATCGGATTGAACGATTGCGCATAAGTCACGTAGGGCGTCAGGCCAAACGGAAGTTCGTACATCAGCGCGGCGCGGCCGGTCGTCGCCTGGTGGGTCTCGACCGGCAAGCCCTGCGTAGCGCTGGTAACGTAGTCGTGGCGCAGGCCGAGGACCGCGAGCCATGGTCCCAACCGCAACTGGTCCTGCGCATAGATGCCGAGCTGGCTCTGTTTCAATTCCGGCTCGGCGCTCATGGCCGGCGGTGCGATGCCGGTATAGACCGGCGCGTAGAGGTCGAACGGCGTCGCATCATAGTCGCCGCCGGATGACGCGCGTTCCCTGAAATTGCGATAGTCGACGCCGAACAGCGTCTTGTGCTGGACGGGGCCGGTTGTGAACTTCAGCTCGGCGTTGCTGTCGGAGGTGAGGGTGTCCTTGACGCTGTCGCGGGCCCAGACGAAGCGTGCCACCGTGCGCCGCGCGGGATCGAGGAACGGATTGTCCGGGTTCGTGTACACGTCCGGATACATGCCGTGATAGATGCCCTCGACATGGGTGTAGCGCACGTTCTGCCGGACCGTGAGCGCATCGTTGAAGCGATGCTCGAACAGGCTGGAGATCGCGCCGGTTTCGGTCTGGTAGCGGTCCCAGCCCGGCTCACTGGTGAAGCGGTTGACCGGAATGAAGCCGTTGGGACCGGGATAGAGCGTGCCTTCATGCGGCAGGAAGGCGGTGGTCGAACCGGTCTTGTCCTTCTGATAGGTGCCGAGCACGGTCCAACTGGTGTTGTTGGTCGGCCGCCATGTCAGCGAGGGCGCGAGCAGGATGCGGTCGTCCTTGACATAGTCGGTCTGTGTGTCGCTGTCGCGGAACACGCCGACGAAGCGGTAGAGCCACTCACCGTCCCTGGTCAGCTTGCCCGTGGAGTCGAGCTGCACCTGCTTGCGATTGAAGCTGCCATACTGCACGCCGATCTCGTTGGCGCTTTCGGCCTGCGGCCGCTTCGAGATCAGGTTCAACAGGCCTGCCGTCGAGGTGTCGCCGTAGAGCACGGAGGAGGGGCCGCGCAACACCTCGATGCGCTCGAGCGTGTAGGGATCGGGCCGCCATTCGTTGAACAGCCAGGTGTTCACCACGCGCGTGCCGTCGAGATAGATGTTGGGATCCTGGCCGCGGACGCGCGGATAGTCGCCGCGCGAATCCGCGCCATAGGCATCCGCAAACACGCCGGGCACATAGCGCAACGACTCCTGCACATTGGTCGCGCCCTGGTCGATGACGCGGTCGGCGGTGACGACGGTGATCGATTGCGGCGTCTCACGCAGCGGCGTGTCGGTCTTGGTACCGGTCGCGCTGCGGCTCGCGACATAGCCGCGCACGGGGCCCGTCGCGGTTTCGCCGGCGCCGGCGCCTTGCCCCGCCACGGCTGCATCATTATTCGCCGGCGCGCGCTGAGCCTGGCGGCGGCGGCTTGCTGCTTGCGCAGCCTGGCGCGCGCGAGTCTGGTTGGCGCGCACAGCGGGACGCGACGACTGCTCGACGACGACGGGCGGCAAGTCCTGCGGCGCGGGTTGAGCCTCTGCTTCGGCGAACGCCATCATGCCGGCCAGCATCGGCAGCACGCTGCCGAGAATTCCCGTCGTCTTCAGATATGTTGTCATTCGCGACCCCATCATTTCGGTGGGGACGACTAACAAGCACCATCGTCACGCTGAAGAGCCGGAGGGACGCAACGGCCCCTCAATCACCCGTTTTAGAATTAGTATTCCTGTAAACGGAACGCACGCCGCTTGATGCGAACGCGCGCATGCATGAGAGTTAGCGTGGGGGCGTGCGTCTCCACACCAGCGCTCACATCATCCGAGCCCCAATGTTCGGCCAAAGTGCTGCGCACGCATCTGCAAGATGACGGAAAGAGTTTGGTGACGACGTTTCAGTCGCCTTGATGAACTGCGACAATATTCTTCCTTCGAATGCGCTCCTCAGTGGGCGCACGCGCGTTATCATCGGGGCGGCGCGAATTTGCGGAGGAAGGAATGGGTATCGAGGCAGAACTGAAATTCCGCATCCCCGCCCGCAATCTGAAGGCGCTGCGCCGGATTCCCGGAGCCAAGTTCGGCCCTCGATCTGAAACCGATCTGGTCTCGACCTATTTCGATACCGCGAACCACAAGCTGAAGCGCCGTGGCCTGACGCTTCGCGTCAGACAAAATGGCAAGACGAACATCCAGACCATCAAATCGGCCAACGGCGCGCAATTTGGTCGCGACGAATGGGAAACGGAGATCAAGGACAGTGCGCCTGACCTTGGCAAAGCCAAAGGCACGCCGGTCGAGCCGCTCGCGACCAGGAAGTTGCGCCGCAAGCTGAAGCCCGTGTTCGAGACCTCGGTCCATCGTACCACAGTGCCTTTGCGCACCCGACGAAGCGAGATCGAGCTTGCCGTCGATCGCGGTCGCATCACGGCGGGACGCCGTTCGAGCCCCATCGAGGAGGTTGAGCTCGAGCTCAAGAGCGGCCGGCCGGTCGATCTGTTCCGGATCGCCAGGGCGCTGCAGCGCAAGTCCGGGGCCGAGCTCGATCTGCGCTCGAAGGCAGAGCGGGGATATGATCTCCTCCGGAACAGCGGCCATCCAGTCACCGCCGTCGAGCCAATCGAGCTGAAGCCTGGCCTGACCCCAGGTGAGGTGTTTCGCTTGATCGGGCGCGCCGCGTTCCGGCATTTTTCGGCCAACGTGGACCCGGTCCGCAACGGCGATCCGGAAGGCATCCATCAGATGCGGGTTGGACTGCGGCGGCTGCGTACGGCCATATCGCTGTTCTCAAAAGTCCTCACCGGCGCCGGAATGGAAAGCATCAAGACCGAGCTGAAATGGCTCACGTCGGAGCTTGCGCCTGCGCGGGAGATCGACGTCTTCGTGACGGAAAACGTCGAACCGGCGACGCACGACGCATTGCTGCATCGGGGCGGCAAGGCGATCAAGAAAGAGTTCTCAGCGAGGCGCAAAGCCGCATTCGCGCGTGCGGCAAAGGCGGTCAATTCGCAGCGCTACCGGTCGTTGCTGATCGACACCCTGCAATGGATCGAAGCGAAACAAACGGTGGCGACCGGGGATGCCGGAGCGCGGATTGACGAATATGCCGACGACCTGCTGCGTCGCCGCATCAAGAAGGCACGCAAGGATGGCCGGCATCTCGGCGAGATGTCGATCCCGGAGCGGCACAAGTTCCGTATCAGGATCAAGAAGGTCAGATATGCAATCGAGTTCCTTGAAAGCCTTTATCCGGGCAAGCGCGAACAGAGACGGCTCGCGCGCATGTCAAAGCATCTCAAGCGGATTCAGGACGCGTTGGGCTCGCTCAATGACTTCGCCGCACATCGCGAGATCGCCGTCGATGCCGCGCTCAATGAGTCCCGTCGAAATGGCCGAGTGCGCGCTTTTGCATCGGGCATAGTGCTCGGCCGCGAGGATCAGGCGATCAAGCCGCTGATGAAGGTCGCGACCAGGGAAGCGCGCGGGCTCGCCGCATTTTGATCGGGATCAGGTCACTGGCGCGGGGTTGAACAGCGTGAGAAGCGCTCTGTCGACGGCCGTCCGCGCATTCGCTGCTTCATGCCGGGCAGCATGACGTGAAGCGCCTTCTTGCTTGCGTCCGGCGGCGTGGATCATCGCAGGCGGAATGCGGCGGAGCGGATGTCGGAGGGAGTCGCGTTGTAGGCGCGGCGGAACGCCCTGTTGAAATAGGAGATGTCGCTGAAGCCGCAATCGAAGGCGACCGCACTGATCGTGCGGGTCGCCAGGTCCGGGTCCTTCAGCATCTGCAGCGCGCATTCCAGCCGGCGGGCCATCACGAACTCCGAGAAGCTGGTGCCGTCACGCTCGAACAGCTTGTGCACGTAGCGCGGCGAGACGCCGTGGCGCAACGCGACGCTCGCCGCCGACAGTTCGTGATCGCCGACGTTCTTGCGAATGTCGGTCTTGATGGCCTGAAGCCGTGCGGCCGCAACGCCGCGCCGTTCCGCTTCGTGCGCCACGTCGGCGCTCGTGCCGAGCGCGAGCGCCGCGAGATCAATGATGTGGCTCGCGACCGCTTGTGCGATCGAGGGGTCATCGAGCGGACCCGCCGCATGAAGCGCATTCACATACTGCACGAGCAGTCGAAGCGCGCCATTCTCGGCAGGGATCTGGCTCGCATAGGCTGAATCGAGATCCTGCACCAGCGCCGCAAGTTCCGGCCGGGGCAGCACGATGGTCAGGAATTGTCCGGGGCGGTGCATCGTGCTGATCGACGGATCGGTGCCGGAGATCACGACGGCCGTGCCGGGACGGCCGATGATCTCGCGTCCGAGCTGCCGCGTGGTCGAGGCGCCACTGATCAATACCGAGAGGCCAAAGCCGTCCCGGGCGCCGACGAGGTGCTGCCGGGTGAGGTGATAATGCGCAGGCGATCGCGATCCAGCGACGAGGCCGATGCCCGGCAGGCTCTGGAAGGTCACGCTGGCATGAAACGGCTCATCGCCGATCGGCTCGATGTCCACATTCGCGATGCTGCGGCCGTAGAACTCGCGCCATTTGGCGAGGCGTTGCCGGGCGGGGAATGCGTCTGTGGAGATCCGGGCCGGAGCAAAGGGTGATTTGGGCGGGGCCATAGAGAATAGTTGCGGTCGAGCGTCCGGCGGTTCGATCGACTATCAGCCGGAAACGCACCGAGCAACTGCGTGAGGCGACATCTTGTTGTCCGAATGCATCATATGCGCAGCTTTGATGGTCGAGTTCGCATCCGTCCTGTTGTGTTCACTCCGGTCCAAGTCGCGCGCGGCGCCGACGATTAAATGATCCTGCGGCGGGCATGTTCGCCCGCTCGGGATTCGCGCAACGCGCGCAGGGCTGTCGGAAGGGACGTGGGAATGGTGGACGGGGCGGCGAAGCAGGAACGGTTCGGGGCGTTGGAGCGCGGGCAGAGCTCTCCTGCGGTGGCGCGTTATCCCGGCCTCGTGCGCCTCGGCATTGCATGCGCCTGGCTTGCCTTGCCGATCAGCGCCGCGACTGCCCAGACGGTGCGCGCTCCTGCACCTGCAGCGGCGACCGTCGCGAGTTGGGCCGGCTTTTATCTCGGCGCGGGCGCCGGCTACGGCGCGACCGCCTTCAACGAGGCGACATACAGCTTTGACGCGCAGTTCTCCGGGACGCAGCCTCGGGCGGGGCAGGGGGCGTTTGCCACACTGCTCGCGGGCTACGATTGGCAGTTCGCATCGCGCTTCGTCCTCGGGGCGATGATCGATGTCGATTTCGGCGGACCTGAGGCCCGCAACGACTTTTCGGGCTTTGGCGTTCCCGGCCCCTTTCATTTCAAGCGCGAAGGTGCGTGGTCGGCGGGCGTGCGTTTCGGCGTGTTGATGACGCCTGATACGCTCGTCTATGTGCCGGTGGGCTTCCGCCAGGCCAGGTTCTCCTGGGAAGATGCGTATTTCTCCTTCATGAGCCAGCCGATCGGGCGTTCGGCAACGACCCAGGGCTGGTTCGCAGGTCTTGGCCTTGAAACGCGGATCGGCGGCAACTGGACGCTGCGCGGAGAGTATCGCTACGCGGCGTTCGGCGATGTCTGCGCCGGCAGCCGAACGTTCCAGACCACCTCGATCTGCCAGGGCACGCAGCCGACCTTCGGCATCACCCGCATCGAAGACCTGGTCGAGCAATCGTTTCGCGTCGCGGTTGCCTATCGCTTTCCAACCGGCGCGCCGCTCGACACCACGGGATTTGGCGCGACGGCTGGCTTGCGCAACTGGACCGGCTTCTACCTTGGCGGCGGCGTCGGCGGTGGAAGCCAGCACATGAGCAACCGCAGCTACGACTACCTCACCGGCAGCTATCAGACGTCCGTTGATCTTGGCGGCCGGGGCGTGCTCGGGACCATTCTTGCCGGCTACGACCACAAGTTCGCGCCGCATTGGGTGGCAGGTGTGTTCGCCGATGGGGAGTGGAGCAACATCGGCTCGCGTCAGGTGCAGAACAACGGCATCAATTCGAGTAGCGGTTCGTTCACGCGCGATCGCGCCGTCTCGGCCGGTGCGCGCCTCGGCTGGCTCGCGATGCCCGATACGTTGCTCTATGTACCGGTCGGCTACACGCAATCGCACTATTCCTGGGACGGTTCGTTCCACAGCTTCAGCCCCGTCGACAAGAAGACCTTCGATGCCTCGCTCGGCGGAATCTTCGCCGGGTTCGGCATTGAGACCATGTTCGCCGATCACTGGTCGCTGCGCGGGGAGTACCGCTATGCCTGGCTGAGCGGCAACGTCTGCGGCGGCAGCACCGTGGTCCAGGTCACCCCGATCTGCAAAGGCGTCAACGACGGCGTCGATTACGTCCTGCGCACCGAGAATTTCCGCGAGCAGACGGTGCGCGCCGTCGTCTCGTACCGGTTCAATTGACGGCCGCAGCAGCGTCGTTGGCGTGAATCTCCTTGTTGCCGAAATGCACCGGCGATCGATGAAAGCAGGACGAATGCACTCCAGTCCAAGCTGATTTCGCTCCAGTCCAAGCCTCGATCGGCACGGTCCCGTAGATTCGTGCGACGTCGAACGAAAGGAATTGATCGTGAAGAACGCGCTTCTCGTTGCCGCTGCGATGGTCCTGGGTGGAGTGGCCGCTGCCGACGCGGCCGATCTGCCGCGGCCGTCCTATGTCAAGGCGCCGCGGCTCGAGGCCACGCTGTACGACTGGACCGGCTTCTATGTCGGCGTCAATGCGGGCTATGGCGTCGGCCGCAATCTCACGAGTTCCGGCTTCACCGGCACGATCTTCAATGAGACCAATCGGCTCGCGCCGCAGGGCGGGCTCGGCGGTGTGCAGGCAGGCTATAACTGGCAAGCCGGGAATTTCGGTCTCGGCAATGTCGTCGTCGGTGTCGAGGCGGACATCCAGGGTGCGGACCTCAACGACGATCGCTGTGGCATCTTTGCGCTGACGAACTGCACCGCCACCGGCGTGCGCTATGCGCAACGGCTCGGCTGGTTCGGCACGGCGCGTGGCCGCATCGGCCTCGCCAATGGTCCGGTGCTGAGCTACGTGACCGGCGGCGTCGCCTATGGCGGCGTGCGGACCAGTCTCAGTGAGACAACCGACAGCTTCGCCACCAGCGAGACGCGGACAGGCTGGACCATCGGCAGCGGCGTCGAAGCCGCTCTTGCCGGCAACTGGACCGGGAAAATCGAATATCTCTATCTCAATCTCGGCACCCAGACCGGTGCTGGCACCCTGCTGGCGGCGCCGACGAACTTCTCGTCGGATATCCGCGAGCACATCTTCCGGGTCGGGTTGAACTACCGCGTGGGCGGCGCCTCCTATCGAGAGCAACCGGTCGCGAACTGGGCAGGCTTTTATGTCGGCGGCAATGTGGGTTCGGCGATCGCTCGTAATGACAGCACCTATGGTGTCGCCGGCACGGCCGACCCCGGACGCCACGAACTGAGCCCGAAGGGATTCATCGGCGGCGCGCAGACCGGTTACAACTGGCAGGCATCCAACTGGGTGTTCGGCCTGGAAGCCGACTTTCAGGGCTCGACCCAGCGCGACAACGAGCTGTGCCTGGTGTGGTGTGGCATCGGCGGCGTGCCGTTCCTGGACGACGTCACCATCGATCAACGGATGACCTGGCTCGGCACGGCGCGGGCGCGCATCGGCTATTCGGTCGGATCATCCCTGTTCTATCTGACTGGGGGCGCGGCCTATGGCAATGTCAGGACGACTCTTGTCGACACCAGCAATTTCGGCGTCTTCGCCTCCCAACAGGTGACGTCGTCGCACAGCAGGAGCGGCTACGTCGTCGGCGGCGGTCTGGAGTCACCTGCCAATTTGTTCGGCCTGCTCGGACCGAACTGGACGGCGAAGACCGAATATCTGTTCGTGGACCTCGGCAGCGTCACCGACGTGCACACCACCATCTTCGGCGCAACCTTCGCTCATACCAGCCACTTGCAGGAGCACATCTTCCGCAGCGGGTTGAACTACCACTTCAACACGCCTGTTGTCGCGAAGTACTGAGGCGCCGTCACGTCACCGGCGCGGGGTTGAACAGCGTGAGATCGTTGTGGATGCCCCAGCGGTCCGACCACGGTTTTGTGCGGCCGCTGGCGACGTCGAGGATCAGGCGGAACAGGTCCCAGCCGGTTTCCTCGATGGTCTTCTCGCCGGTGGCGATGCGGCCGGCATCGAAGTCGATCAGGTCTTTCCAGCGCCGCGCGAGCTCCGAGCGCGTCGCGACCTTGATGACGGGTGCGGCCGCAAGGCCATAGGGCGTGCCGCGGCCGGTGGTGAACACCTGCAGCGTCATGCCGGAGGCGAGCTGGAGCGTACCGCAGATGAAGTCGCTCGCAGGCGTCGCCGCAAACAGCATGCCCTTCTGCGTCGCCTTCTCGCCCGGCGAGAGCACGCCGGTGATCGCGCTCGAGCCGGACTTGACGATCGAGCCCAGCGATTTCTCCACGATGTTGGCGAGGCCGCCCTTCTTGTTGCCCGGCGTGGTGTTGGCGCTGCGATCGGCGCCCCCGCGCGCAAGATAGGAATCGTACCAGGCCATCTCGCGCACCAGCGCGCGGCCGACGTCCTCGTTGATGGCGCGGCGGGTGAGGAGCTGGATGGCGTCGCGCACCTCGGTCACTTCCGAGAACATCACGGTGGCGCCGGCGCGCACGAGGAGATCCGCGGCAAAACCGACGGCCGGGTTCGCGGTGACGCCGGAAAACGCGTCGCTGCCGCCGCATTGCAGGCCGATGATGAGATCGGCGGCGGAACAGGTCTCGCGCTTGCGCCTGTTGAGCACTTTCAGGCGGGCTTCCGCCTGGGTCATGATGGCATCGACGATGGCACCAAAGCCGTCAAAGGCCTCGTCCTGCATGCGCACGATGGCATCGCTGACGCCTTCGGGCACGAGGCGCTCGGGCGCGAGCTTTTCGCAGCCGAGGCCGACGACGAGAATCTCGCCGCCAAAGTTCGGGTTGAGGGCGAGGTTTTGCAGCGTGCGGATCGGCACCACCGCATCGGGCGCAGTGATGGCGACGCCGCAGCCATAGGCATGGGTGAGCGGCACGACGTCGTCGACGTTTGGATATTTTGGCAGCAGCTCGGCGCGGATGCGCTTCACCGCATACTCCATCGTGCCCTTGACGCATTGCACGGAGGAGGAGATGCCGAGGATGTTCTTGGTGCCGACGGAGCCGTCCGGGTTGCGATAGCCTTCGAAGGTATAGCCTTCGAGCGGCGGCAGCGGCGCCGGTACGGCGGTCGAGATTTCGAGCTTGTCGAGCGCGGGCGCCTCCGGCATGCGGATGCGCGCCTCATCCACCCACTCGCCGGCGAGGATGAGGGAGGCGGCATAGCCGATCACCTCGCCATAGCGGATGATCGGCGCGTCCTGCGCGATGTCGACCAGCGCCGTCTTGTGCCCTTGCGGGACGAAGGCGCGCAGCGTCAGCCCGCAGGTAAAACGGGATCCGGCGGGAAGCCCGAAATCATTGACCACGATCGCGACATTGTCGCGCTCGTTGAGCTTGATGTAACGGGGCTGCTCTTTCGCTGCGACTGACTGGTCCATGAGGACTCCGAATGTGTAGGGCGGGTTAGCCTTGCGACTGCGCGAAGCGCAGTTCGCTCAGCGTAACCCACCAACGTCTTTATCCGCGTAAGCAGAAGAGGTGGGTTACGCCTCGCGGACTGCTCGCGCAGCCGCGGGGCTAACCCACCCTACGATATCGTCAACCCGGATTGGTGTAGGCGGTCTTCACTGTGGTGTAGAACTCCCGTGCATAGGAACCCTGCTCGCGGGCGCCGTAGCTCGAGCCCTTCCGGCCACCGAACGGCACGTGATAATCGACGCCGGCGGTCGGCAGATTGACCATCACCATGCCGGCCTCGCTGTTGCGCTTGTAGTGCGTCGCGTATTTCAGGCTGGTGGTGCAGATGCCGGAGGCAAGCCCGAACTCGGTGTCGTTGGAGATCGCGAGCGCCTCTTCGTAATTCTTCGCGCGGATGACGGCGGCCACAGGTCCAAAAATTTCTTCACGCGCAATGCGCATGTTGTTGTTGGCTTCCGTGAAGAGCGCCGGCTGGAGATAGTGGCCGGGCGTTTCGCGCTTCAACAGCTCGCCGCCGAAGGCGAGTTTTGCGCCTTCGTCCTGGCCGACCTTGAGGTAGCGCAGGTCCTGGTCGAGCTGGCTCTGGTCGACCACGGGGCCGATATGGACGCCGGCCTTGAGCGCGTCGTCGACCTGCAGCGCCTTCATGCGCTCGGTCATCGCCTCGACGAAGCGATCGTGAATGCCGGCCGTGACGATCAGACGCGAGGAGGCCGTGCAGCGCTGGCCGGTCGAGAAATAGGCGCCGTTGACGGCGACCTCGACCGCGGTCTTGAGGTCGGCGTCGTCGAGCACGACGAGCGGGTTCTTGCCGCCCATCTCGAGTTGGAATTTTTTCATCGGCGTCGAGAGCACGCAGGCCTGCGCGATCTTGCGTCCGGTCTGCACCGAGCCGGTGAAGGAGATCGCGGCCACGTCGGGATGGTCGAGCAGCGTCTGGCCGACCACGGAGCCCGAGCCGACCACGAGGTTGAACACGCCGGGGGGAATGCCGGAGCGGGTGATGATCTCGGACAGCGCATGCGCGGAGCCCGGCACCAGTTCGGCGGGCTTGAACACGACGGTGTTGCCGTAGCAGAGCGCGGGCGCGATCTTCCAGGCCGGGATCGCGATCGGGAAATTCCACGGCGTGATCATGCCGACGACGCCGACGGGCTCGCGGGTGATCTCGACTTCGAGGCCGGGACGGACGGACGCGCCTTTCTCGCCGGTCAGCCGCAGTGCTTCACCGGCGAAGAACGCAAAGATCTGGCCCGCGCGTGCGACCTCGCCGATGCCTTCGGGCAAGGTCTTGCCTTCCTCGCGGGCGAGCAGGCGGCCGAGCTCTTCCTTGCGGGCGAGGATCTCGGCCGAAATCTTGTTGAACGCGTCGTAGCGCTCCTGCGGCGTCGAACGCGACCAGGCGGGGAAGGCGGCCTTCGCGGCGGCGATCGCCTTCTCGGTCTGCGCCTTGTCGGCCTTGGCGTATTCGCCGACGACATCGTTCGTGTTGGAGGGGTTGATGTTCCTGGTGACGGCGGAGCCGTCGACCCATTCGCCGCCGATGAAGTTTTTCAGGATCGCTGTCATTCTTTCCTCCAGAGTTTCTTAGCGCACGAGGCAGGGACGCTTGTCGTCAAAGGTCCAGCCGGGGATCAGGTACTGCATGGCAATAGCGTCATCGCGTGCGCCAAGTCCATGCTGCTTATAGAGGCCATGCGCCGCTTCGATGGCAGCCCGGTCGATTTCGACGCCGAGGCCCGGCCTGTCAGGCACGGCGATCTTGCCGCCCTCGATCCTGAACGGCTCCTTGGTCAGTGCTTGACCGTCCTGCCAGATCCAGTGAGTGTCGATCGCGGTGACCTTTCCGGGCGCAGCGGCGCCCACATGGGTGAACATCGCGAGTGAAATGTCAAAATGGTTGTTGGAGTGCGAGCCCCAGGTGAGGCCATTGTCGCGGCAGGTTTGGGCAACACGCACCGAGCCCTGCATGGTCCAGAAGTGGGGATCGGCGAGGGGAATGTCCACCGAGCCGAGCCGTAGCGCATGGGAGAGCTGGCGCCAGTCGGTCGCGATCATGTTGGTAGCGGTCGGCAAGCCCGTGGCGCGGCGGAACTCGGCCATGATCTCGCGGCCGGAGAAGCCGGCCTCCGCGCCGCAGGGGTCCTCGGCATAGGCGAGGATGCCGTGCATGTCCTTGCAGAGCCGGATCGCCTCGTCGAGCGACCAGGCGCCGTTCGGATCCAGCGTGACGCGCGCATTGGGAAAGCGTTTGGCGATTGCGGTGACTGCCTCGATCTCCTGCTCGCCGCGCAACACGCCGCCCTTGAGCTTGAAATCGGCAAAGCCGTAGTGGTCGTGGGCGGCTTCGGCGAGCCGCACCACGGCTGCCGGCGTCATCGCCTCCTGATGGCGGAGATTGAACCAGGCGGGCTTGCCGGTCTCGCCTTCGATATAGGCGAGGCTGGTCTTGCTGACGTCGCCGACGAAGAAGAGGTAGCCGAGGGTCTCGACGCTGTCGCGCTGCTGTCCCTCACCGAGCAGGGCTGCGACGGGAAGGCCGAGATGCTTGCCGAGCAGGTCGAGCAGCGCCGACTCCACCGCGGTGACCGCATGGATCATGATGCGCAGGTCAAACGTCTGCTTGCCGCGGCCGCCGGCGTCGCGGTCGGCGAATTTTGAGCGCATGTCGGCGAGGATGTTGTTGAGCGAGCCGACGGTCTTGCCGATCACGAGCTCGCGTGCATCTTCCAGCGTCTTGCGGATCTTTTCGCCGCCCGGCACCTCGCCGACGCCGGTGTGGCCGGAGTCGTCGGTGAGGATCACGATGTTGCGGGTGAAGAACGGCGCGTGCGCGCCGCTTAGGTTGAGGAGCATGCCGTCGCGGCCGGCGACCGGGATCACCTGCATCGCCGTGACGACCGGTGCACCCAGGAATCCGATGTGGATCGCATCGTGAACCATTCGCCGCTCCTCCCTGTCTTGCCTTGGCTTATTCTGCCGCCTGCTGCGCCGATTGGATGGCGGGCAAGTTTTGCACGAGTGCGGTCAGTTCCGCCATCTCCTGTTCGGTCAGGTCGGTGAGCGGCGGACGGACCGGGCCGGAATCGCGGCCGATCACCTTCATGCCGGCCTTGATGATCGAAACGGCGTAACCCTTCTTGCGGTTGCGGATCGCGATCAGCGGCAGGATGAAGTTCTTCAAGCCGGCGTGGATCGCCTCGTGATCGCGCTTGCGCACCGCGGCGTAGAACTTCGTGGCGAATTCCGGCACGAAGTTGAACACGGCGGAGGAATAGGTGGTCACGCCCATGTCGAGATAGGGCAGTGCAAAAGTCTCGGCGGTCGGCAGGCCGCCGATATAGGTCAGGCGGTCGCCGAGCTTGGTGTAGACGCGGGTCATCAGCTCGATGTCGCCGATGCCGTCCTTGTAGCCGACGAGGTTCGGGCAGCGATCGGCGAGACGCGCGAGCGTGTCGGGCTGGAGAATGGCGTTGTCGCGGTTGTAGACGATGACGCCGATCTTGACACTGGCGCAGACGGCTTCGACATGGGCGGCAAGGCCGTCCTGCTCGGCATGGGTGAGATAGGGCGGCAGCAGCAACAGGCCGTCGGCGCCGGCCTTTTCCGCACCGATGGCAATCTCGCGGGCGGTCGCGGTGCCGTAGCCTGTGCCGGCGAGCACGGGCACGCGGCCTTTGGTCTCCTCGACCGCGACCTTGACCACTTCAGGAACTTCCGCCGCCGTCAGGGAGAAGAACTCACCGGTGCCGCCGGCGGCAAACAAGCCGGCGACGTCATAGCCGCACAGCCAGTCCATGTTGGCGCGGTAGGTCGCCTCATCGAACGAATAGTCGGCCTTGAACGGCGTGACGGGGAAGGACAGGAGGCCGGAACCGATCTTTGCGGCCATCTCCTGCGGGGTCATCTTGCTCATGGGCGCCACTCCCTTTTCTGGCTTTGGGGGACACGCGAGGGGCGCGCGTCGATGTTGTGGGGGACGCGAGGACGCGTCCATGGGCCATTTACTTAAGAGAGCATTCGATGCGCGTCCAAGCCAAAGCCTATATCGAATGATGCGTCTTGAGCATCAATCTTCCATCGCTTCCGCCGAGCCCAGCTCGCCCGCGATCTTCACCAGCGCCGACAGCAGCGGGTTCTCGTCGTCGCGGCGCCACACCATGAACAGCTCGGCCGGGACGCGCGTGCGCAGCTTCAACGGCCGCAACCGCACGTCCGAGATTTTCAGGCTGGCGGCGGCGGCCGGCACGATGGAAAGACCGAGGCCGGCGCGCACCATCGCGAGGATGGAATGGATCTGGCTCAAATGCTGGACGTAACGCGGCAAGATGTCGGCGCGCGTGAACAGCGCCACCAGCAGATCGTGGAAATAGCGGCTCTCATAGGGCGAGTACATCACGAAGGGCTGGTTGTCGAAGTCCTTGATCGTGACGGACTCTGCACCGGCGAGCGGATGCTTCTTCGGGATCGCGGCGAGCAGGGGCTCTGCGACCACCCGGCGGCTCGCAATCTCGGGCCGCGCGATCGGCGGACGCAGCAGGCCAGCGTCGATCTGGCCGGAGGCAAGCGCCTCGAATTGGTCGCCCGATACCATCTCCTTCAGCGAAAAATCGACCTCGGGCATTTTTGCGCGGCAGGCGGCGACGAGCTCGGGCAGGAAGCCGTAGGCGGCGGCCGCCGTGAAGCCGATCTTCAGCGAGCCGGTCTTGCCGAGCGCGATGCGGCGGGCGACCTGCGAGGCGCTCTCGGCGAGTTTCAGGATGCGGCGCGCTTCGGGCAGAAAACTGCGGCCCGCGGGGGTCAGGCGCACCGAGCGGCTGGTGCGCTCCAGGAGCGGCGCGTCGATGATGTGCTCGAGCACCTGGATCTGCCGCGACAGCGGCGGCTGGGTCATGTTCAACCGCGCCGCGGCGCGGCCGAAATGCAATTCCTCCGCCACGGTCACGAAACAGCGGAGTTGGTTGAGGTCGAACATCGATACAGACCGTAGATGGATAAGGCGCTTCTCCGGCATTTCTAGCATCGATCACCTCCGAAACAAAGACGGCGGCTTTTTGAGAGCCGCCGTGAGTTGCCTGATCCAGCTCCGCCTTTAGGCGGTGCGCTCAGGAGGAAGGCTTCAGCACCACCCGCTCGATCTTGCCGACGATCACCAGATAGGCGATGGCGGCGACCAGCGCGTTGGCGCCGACGAACACCAGCGCGCCGTTGAACGAGCCGGTCGCGGCCAGGATGTAGCCGATCACGATCGGGGTGGTGATCGAGGACAGGTTGCCAAACGTGTTGAACAGGCCGCCGGAAACGCCGCCGGCTTCCTTGGGCGAGGTGTCGGAGACGACCGCCCAGCCGAGCGCGCCGATGCCCTTGCCGAAGAAGGCGAGCGCCATGAAGCCGACCACCAGCGCCTGTCCATCGACATAGTTGCAGGCGATGATCGACATCGACAGCAGCATGCCGCCGACGATCGGGATCTTGCGCGCCAGCGTCAGGGAGCTCGTCTTGCGCAAAATCGCGTCCGAGATGACGCCGCCGAGCACGCCACCGATGAAGCCGCACAGGGCGGGGAGGGTCGCGACGAAGCCCGCCTGCAGGATCGACAGACCGCGCTCCTTGACGAGGTAGACCGGGAACCAGGTCAGGAAGAAATAGGTCAGCGTGTTGATGCAGTATTGGCCGATATAGACGCCGAGCATCATGCGGTTGCCGAGCAGTTGCCTTATGTGACCCCACTTCGGCCCGGAGTCCGGCGCGCGCTCGTGCTTCAAATCGTCCTTGGGCGCGTCGAGGTCGACCAGCGCGCCGCCCTCCTTGATGTAGTCGAATTCGGCTTCGTTGATGCCGGGGTGTTCCTTCGGCCCGTAGATGGTCTTGAGCCAGACCATGCCCATGATGATGCCGAGCCCACCCATGACGAAGAACACGTAGCGCCAGCCATAGGCGTGGGCGATCCAGCCCATCAGCGGCGCGAACAGCACGGTCGCGAAATACTGTCCGGAGTTGAAGAAGGCCGACGCGGTGCCGCGCTCATTGCCGGGAAACCAGGCCGCGACGATGCGCGCATTGGCCGGGAATGACGGGGCTTCCGCGATGCCGACCAGGAAGCGCAGCGCGAACAGCACGGTGACGGCGGCGGCTCCGTTGAAGAAGCCGATCCAGCCCTGCATCACCGTGAAGATCGACCAGACGATGATGCTGAAGGCGTAGACGATGCGCGAGCCGTAGCGGTCGAGCAGCCAGCCGCCGGGAACTTGCGCTGCGACATAGGACCAGCCGAAGGCCGAGAAGATGTAGCCCATGGCGACGGGATCGAGGTGCAGTTCCTTCGACAGCGCAGGACCTGCGATCGAGAGCGTGGCGCGGTCGGCATAGTTCACGGTCGTGACCAGGAACAGCATGGTCACGATGAAAAGCCTGACGCGGGATCTCCTCGCGTCCACCGCTGATGACACCACTGCGCTCATCGCGCGCCTCCTCGAATTATTTCCTCGAGGCCTTGTTAGTGGCGCGCGGCGCGCGGAGTCCAAGTTGAAGGGAGTATCGATTGATGCAGAATTTGGATCGATGTACCCGATCGCGAATGATCCAAAGCGGACAACGTCCGTGTTTTTGCTGTATAGTGCAGCTCATGAGCGAGCTGCCTGTTTTGGGGGCTAAGATCATGCACAGAATACTTGCTTCATTATCCTTGGCCTTCGTTGCCCTTCTTTGCGGTCCACAAGCAAGGGCGCAACAGGTTGCAGCCGAAACCCCGCAACAAATGCTGTCGGCTCAGATTCGCATGCAGGGTTTCATCTGTGAAAAGCCGCTTGGTGCAACGCGAGACAAAAAGCGTTCCCGGCCAGACCGCGCTGTCTGGGTGCTTAAGTGCAGCAACGCGACCTACAGAATCTCGCGCGCCCCAGACATGGCGGCGAAGGTCGAACAGCTTCCGTGAGCGAAGGACTCGTCGGAGACTGGATGCCAGTCTTTCGCAATGCCTGTTGGAGTGAATAGCAGGCGATTTGTTCGTGACCTTGGCGCAACAGCCGCGACGGATTTTTCGATTGGGACCGTGAACATCGACAGCAATGACGATCTGGAGAGCGGTGGCGCGCGCTACTGCTTCGTTCCGAGCGGCAGTGGCAGCAACTGCCCGCGCGTCACGCTCGGCGCCACCGCGTCGAGGCCGAGTACGGCGCTAGCGGCGGGCAGTGCGGCATCCGCCATCGCGGCATGGCCTTCGGCGGACGGATGCACCGCGCCGCCATAGACCGCCGAGAGCACGCCCCAGGTCGCGTCGTGAATGTCGGAGGGCTGGCTCGCGGCGGGCAGGCCTTGCGGATAGGTCATCGCGGCAAAGTAGCTGTCATTGGCGTCGCGGATCCAGCGCGCCCGGGGCAGGTAGGCGCGATAGTCGGAGGCGCCGTGGCCGCACAGCATCGGCTGGCTCGCCGCCGAGATGATGTCGGGGTTGAAGGTCTGGCCGTTCTCGGCAAAGCAGGTGCGGTCGAATTCCGGATCGTTGCCGGCGCGCGCGCAGAAACCGTGATCGGCGAACGTCGCCTGATGGGCGTCGACGAAGGTCATGCGGTCGGCCTCGGGATCCCTGCACAGCGCGCCGCGGGTGCAGGTGGCGAGCCCCTTCAACTGCGGCAGAAATTCCGTGTCGACGAAGGTCGAGACACGGGCGAGCCGCTGCGGATCGATGTTGAAGGCGGGGTGGACGTCGAAGCCTGCGCGGCCGCCGCGGCAGGGCACGCCGCCGTCGGCCAGCGCCGGATTGGCATAGGACACGTAGACCACGTGCGAGAGATCGCCGCCGACCAGCGGCTTCAGCGCCTCGCGCAGCTTGACGAAGTTTTGCGGCAGCTCGCGCACCAGCGCATCGCGGGAGTCGTCGACGCTTGCCATCACACCGCTGCGCGCGAACAGCGTACGCTCGGTCGCGGTCTCCACCATCACGTCGGCGACGAGGCCGGAGAAATAGACGTCGTTGGCGCCGACCGACAGCAGCACGAGGTCGAGCGTGCGATCCGGCTGGCGGCGCTTGGCCGCCGTCAACGCCTCGCGCAATTCGGCGACCTGTGCGTTGACGTTGACCTGGCAGTTGCCACCCTTGCCGGGCGGACATTCGCGCGCACGCTGCGAGCCGAGCAGGCCGGAGCCGATGCTGGCGCCGGTGCAGGCAAGCGGCAGATAGGTCACCGCGATGTGCGGGTAGCGCAGGGCGAGCGCGAGTGCGGTGCGGGTCTGGTAGCTGTAGAGCGAGCGGTGACAGGAAGCGTTGAACCACAGCGCACTGTATTTCTGCCAGTTGGCGAGCGTGTCCGGCGCCTCGCAGGCACGGCCCCCCTTGAAGCCGGCGCGGCTCGGCCGGTAGTACCCCGCGCCTGCGGTGCCGAGATAGGAGCGGAAGCAAAAACCTTCGTCGGAGAGTGCGATCGCCCGGTCCGGATTGCCTTCACCCGAGGCGATGCTGTCGCCGAGCCCCGCGACGAAGATGTCGCGGACCTGGATCTCGGCTTGGACACGCTGGGTCGGATCGGAGCCGGACGACACGTCGACGGTTGCAACCGTCGGCCTGCCGTAGCGGACGCGCAGATTGACCGGCTCGGCGCAGTCGAAGGTCGAACTTTGCGGTCCGTCGCCGTCGTCGAACGACCAGGCGCAGGTGGCGCCGACCGGCACCGCGCCGCTCAGGCGCACCGTGACGGGATGGTCGATCGGGGTGAGGTAGCTTTCCTTGACGTTGTCGCGGTTGCAGGGCTCGCTGACCCGGCCCGCAAGATCGATGCAGAGGCGGTTGACCGTGTTGCGCGCCCAGCCGCGGCCGTCGCTCTGCAATTCCAGCGCCTGTTCGGAGGCGAGGATGCTGCGGTTGCGGGCGCTGTCGAGCTGGAGCAGGAAGTCGCGCTCCTCGCGGAACAGCCGGAAGCGGTTGCGCACTTCCCAGCTGATCTGCATGGCGCCAATCTGCACAGCGCCCGCGCCCTGCGCGGCCGCCCGTTCGGCCGGCACGGAGGCAAGGGGGCCGGCCAGCAGGGCGGCGGCGAGCAAGGTGCGAATGGTAGGTCGGATCATGGCCCGAGTTTTCAACGTCAGAGTTGAGGCGGAAATAAGAGAAGCGCGCCGCATCGACTGCGACGTTTGGCTACCCCGTTCGCGCCCTGTCCCGGCTCGTGACTACCGTTTCGCCTGCCGCAGCGGCCGCTCCATGGGCGTCACCTGCTTGGGCAGGTTACCTTGCGCGCAGGCTTCCGCAAGCCGCCGCCGCTCCTGCCAGGGCTCCACCACGTTCATCCAGAGCTCCCGCGCTCCCATGATCGAGATGGCGATGCCGAACGGGATCATGAAATAGAGGATGCGGAAGACCAGGAGCGTGGCCAGCAGCTCCTCGCGGCCGAACTCCGGCAACGCCACCAGCATGGCGGCGTCGAACACGCCGATGCTGCCGGGCGCATGGCTGGCAAAGCCGAGCAGGGTTGCCAGGATGAACACCACGGAGAGCGACATGAAGTCGATATGGGGGTTTGCCGGCACCAGGAGATACATCGCCAGGGCGCAGAAGCCGAGATCGACCACGCCGATCAGGATCTGCACCAGCGTCAGCGGAGCCGACGGCAGCACCACCTTCCAGCCCTTCTGGCCGAGTTCGCGGCGCTTGTCGCCCATCGAGAGCCAGACCAGATAGGCGGCGATCGAGGCGAGGCCACCGAGCGCGATCAGCCGGTTGATCGCCGGCGGCAACTGGTCCATGGCGCTGGCCGCGTCGGGATGCCAGGCCATGCCGATCGAGAGCACGAAGATGTTACCCAGCCAGAAGGTCAGGCCGGAGAGGAAGCAGATTTTTGCGACATCGATCGCGTTCAGCCCGTAGTCCGAATAGATCCGGAAACGGATGGCGCCGCCCGTGAACACGGTGGCTCCGATATTGTGGCCGATCGAATATGAGGTGAAGCTGGAGAGCGCCGCGATGCGGTAGGGGACGTGCCGCTTGCCGATCGTTCGCAGTGCAAAGAAGTCGTAGAAGGTCAGCGTACAGAACGCGAAGAAGACGCACAGCGCCGCAAGCCCGATATGGCCGCGGGGAATCTCGGTCAGCGCGGTCAGGATGACGCCGGTATCGATGCCCTTGAGCGTTCGCACCAGCGTGGTCATCGCGAAGGCGATGATCATCACGCTCGCGGCAATACCCAGCCGTCGCCAGCCGATCCATCTTTTGAAGCCGCGTTTCAGCGCGGACAGCAGTTCGTGCATTCATCCTCCCGGCGGGGCGGCAAGACCGACCCAACCGGGCCTCTGGCCGATTGGGCGCGATCGTTGCCCAGGGTTAGGCGTCGATCGCTTGGCATATCCCCGTTCCTTAAGGCAAAAACGGCGGCTTGTGCAGCCCTTGACAAGGAGAGGTTCTGCATTTGGCCGACCTCTTTGTCATACGTCCTACACATTGCCGCGCGTTAAGGTTTTCGAGTCGCGAAAGTGCGGCATTCCGCAGCCCTTAGCATGTCAAACCGATGTGCTGCGCGCCTTGTTCCAGCTCAAGGTTATCAGCCGCTTCGGAACGTCCGCGCAGGCGGTCCGTTAGCGCTCTATCAGCAATCGAACGGAGCGGATGACGGCTTGCCTGCAAGCCGGCGCAGCGCTGTTCCCGAAGAAACGAGGATTGGAACGATGGGACTGTTCACCAAGGACATCAAGACCATGAACGACCTGTTCGTGCATCAATTGCAGGACATCTACTATGCCGAGCAGCAGCTCACCAAGGCGCTGCCGAAAATGGCAGATAAGGCGACCGATCCACAACTGAAGCAGGGCTTTTTGACGCATCTCGAGGAAACCAAGCAGCATGTGAAGCGCCTGGAAGAGGTCTTCAGGATGCACGGTGTAGCGGTGAAGGCGGTCGACTGCCCGGCGATCGATGGCATCATCGAGGAAGCGGAAGAAACTGCCGGCGACGTCGCCGACAAGGCGGTGCTGGACGCGGCCCTGATCAACGCGGCGCAGGCCGCCGAGCACTACGAGATCACGCGCTATGGCAGCCTGATCGCCTGGGCCAAGCAGCTCGGCCGCAGCGATTGCGCGAGCGTGCTCGCCAAGACGCTGGAGGAAGAGAAGGCGACCGACCAGAAGCTCACCAAGCTTGCCGAAAGCAAGGTCAATCTGCGCGCCGCGAGCTGAGCGGACGGCGCCATACGACGTCGCGCCGCAACGCGCGGCGTCGTTGCGTTCATCATTCGATAATTATCGAATCATGATGTCGCAAAACCGGCATAGTCTTCGCGCGGGGCTGCAATCCGGGTGGCAGCATGCGAAGCAACACCGTCAAGTATGAACCCTTTGAACCGGCGCGCGAGCGCGGAGCGCGGCCGGGTCTTGCATCGTCGCTGACGCTCGCGGCGATGAGTCTCGGCTATGGCGTGGTGCAGCTCGACGTCACGATCGTCAATACGGCACTCAATGCGATGGGCGAAGCGCTGGGCGGCGGCGTGGCCGAGTTGCAATGGGTCGTCAGTGCCTACACCATCTCCTTTGCCGCCTTCATTCTGACTGCGGGCGCGCTCGGCGACCGCATCGGCGCCAAACGCGTCTTCATGGCAGGCTTTGCAATCTTCACTGCGGCGTCGCTGGCCTGCGCGCTGGCGCCGAATGCGGCTGCCCTGATCGGTGCCCGGCTGCTCCAGGGATTGGCGGCGGCGATTTTGGTGCCGAACTCGCTCGCGCTGCTGAACCATGCCTATCCCGACGACAAACGGCGCGGACGCGCGGTCGCGATCTGGGCTGCGGGCGCAAGCTGCGCGTTGACCGCGGGTCCGTTCCTCGGCGGCGGGCTGATCGCGACGGTCGGCTGGCGCGCGATCTTTCTGGTCAATCTGCCGATCGGGCTCGCGGGCCTCTGGCTGACGTGGCGCTATGCCGATGAGACCGCGCGTTCGTCCGCGCGCGAGATCGATCTGCCCGGGCAATGCGCGGCGATCGGCGCGCTCGGTGCGCTTGCCGGCGCCATCATCGAGGGCGGCGAACTCGGCTGGAGCCATCCGGCTGTCATCGCCGGCTTTGCGGTAGCCGTCGTGTTGGGAGCGCTGTTCGTTTGGAACGAGCGGCGCGCGGCTCAGCCGATGCTGCCCTTGTCCCTGTTCGAAAACCGCCTGTTCGCGCTGACGTCTTCGGTCGGCCTGCTCGTCAACATCGCGATCTACGGCCTGATCTTCGTGCTCAGCCTCTACTTCCAGCGCGTCAACGGCCTGTCGGCGTGGCAGACCGGGCTCGCCTTCGTGCCGATGCTGGCGGCCGTGCTCCCGGTCAACCTGGCGGCGCCGCGCGTTGCCGAGCGGATCGGTCCCTGCATGACCATGATCATCGGCGCGCTGCTCTCGGCGCTCGGCTGTCTCGGCCTGCTCGGCGTTGCGCCCGACACCAGCTATTGGGCGATCTTCATCCAGATGATCATGATGAGTGCGGGCCTCGGCCTGTTGGTGCCGCCCTTGACGTCGACGCTGCTCGGCAGTGTCGAGAAGGCACGTTCGGGGATCGCAGCAGGCGTCCTGAATGCGACAAGGCAGACGGGTAGTGTGCTTGGCGTGGCCCTGTTCGGGTCGCTGATAGCGGGCGATTTCATGTCGGGGATGCATGTGGCGCTCATCATCGCCACAGTGGTGCTCTGTCTTGCGGCAGCGGCGATCTGGCGCGCCACCCCGGCGCGCCGATAACCAAATGCAAGCATCCGTCCAAATGCTTCGTTCACCATGAGCGGAGCCGGGACATAATCGGTTACATCGTATCCACTTCTGCTCATTTTAGTGCAGGCTCCAACAGGGACCTGCAATGTACCAAGTTCTCTATTGCCTCACCGCGGAGCACGATTGGCTCCTGGTTGCGCTCGGCGGCGCGGTGTGCCTGCTCGCCAGTGCCGCGGCGATCAGCCTGTTTCACCGGGCGCGGGCGGCTCGGGGACATTCGCGTGTGGCCTGGATCGCGCTGGATGCGGCCGTCAGCGGCTGCGGCATCTGGGCGACGCATTTCATCGCCATGCTGGCCTATGGGCCGGGCGCCGGCGCGGCCTACAACATTCCGGTAACCATCCTGTCCCTGGTCTTCGCGATATCAGTGACCTTCGTCGGCTTGAGCATCGCGGTCTCCGCGACTCGGCGGCGGTTCGTCGCCCTTGGCGGCGCGATCGTTGGCACCGGCGTTGCAGCCATGCACTACACCGGCATGATGGCGCTGGAGATGCCGGCGCGCATCGGCTGGACCGGCGGCACGGTTGCAGCTTCGGTCCTGTTCGGCATCGTCTTTGGCGCGATCGCGCTCTCCGTCGCCGCGCAGCGCGACGATATCCGTCACGGCCTGGGCGCTGCGGGCCTGCTGACGCTCGCCATCGTTGCGCACCACTTCACCGCGATGGGTGCGGTCTCGTTGACACCCGATCCGACGCTCGCGGTCGGCGGATTGTCGATCCCGCCGGGCGCGCTGTCGTTCCTGACGGCGAGCGCCGCGGTCGCCATCATTGCCATCGCGCTGGTCGCGGCACTTCTCGACCGGCGCGCCAAGGGCGAACTTGGCCGCCAGCAGGTCGTGCTCGACACCGCGCTCGAGAACATGTCGCAGGGCCTGTGCATGTTCGATGCGGACGGCAAGATCCTGCTGTTCAACGAGCGCTACGCCGCGATGCTGGGCCGCACCAACATGCAGCTCACGGGCCGCCTGCTGCTCGACGTGATCCGTGAACAGCAGGCCATGGGGCAATGGGACGGTGATCCCGAGGAGTTTTTCGACCGCCTGGTGACTGATGCTCGCGAGGGCCGCAGCACGACCACCAGCGTGAACCGCTTCAACCGCTCGATCCGCGTCGTCAACGAGCCGATGGCCGGCGGCGGCTGGGTTGCGACCTTCGAGGACATCACCGAATGGCTCGCGGCGCAGGAGAAGATCTCGCACATGGCGCGCCATGATGCGCTGACCAATTTGCCTAACCGCGTGCTGTTTCACGAGCAGCTCGATCAGGGACTGCGCCTGGCCAGGCCCGGCGACCAGCTCGCCGTGCTCTGCCTCGATCTCGATCACTTCAAGGACATCAACGACTCGCTCGGCCATCCCATTGGGGACGCGCTGCTCAAGGAGGTCGGCCGGCGGCTCGCCGCCTGCGTCGGCGAGAACGACACCGTGGCGCGGCTCGGCGGCGACGAGTTCGCCGTCGTGCAGCTCGGCAGGCAAGAGGAGGCCGCGGCGTCCGTGCTTGCCGGCCGGCTGGTCGAGGTGATCTCGGCACCGTATGACATCGCCGACCACCAGATCGTCATCGGGGTCAGCATCGGCATTTCGCTATTCCCCCAGGACGGCGACAATCCGAACGAGCTGCTGAAGAACGCGGATCTCGCGCTGTACCGCGCCAAGGCCGATGGCCGGGGCACCTATCGCTTCTTCGAGACCGGCATGGACGCGCGCGCCCAGGCGCGGCGCCTGCTGGAGATGGATCTGCGGGCCGCGGTGCAGCGCAACGAGTTTGCCGTCTACTATCAGCCGATCCGCGACGTGGCGCGCGACGTGGTCGTCGCCTTCGAGGCCTTGGTTCGCTGGAAGCATCCCGAGCGCGGTTTGATTTCGCCGGTCAACTTCATCCCACTGGCCGAAGAGACCGGCCTCGTCGTGGCGCTCGGCGAGCAAGTGCTGCAGGTCGCCTGCGCCGAGGCCGCGACCTGGCCGGACGACATCGGCGTCGCCGTCAATTTGTCGCCGGTTCAGTTCAAGAGCCCGAACCTCGTGGCGTCGGTCGTGGATGCGCTCGCGCTATCCGGACTCGATGCACGCCGTCTCGAGTTGGAGATCACCGAGTCCGTCCTGCTGCAGAACAGCGAGGCGACGCTGACGACCCTGCACGAGCTGCGCGCGCTCGGCGTGCGGATCTCGCTCGACGATTTCGGCACCGGCTACTCGTCGCTGAGCTATCTGCGCAGCTTCCCCTTCGACAAGATCAAGATCGACCGCTCCTTCGTGCAGGAGCTGTCGACGCGCGAGGACTCCATGGCGATCGTCCGCGCCGTGACCGGTCTCGGGCGAAGCCTCGGCATTGCAACGACCGCCGAAGGCGTCGAGAATGACGCGCAGCTCGAGTTGCTTCGGCGCGAAGGCTGCACCCAAGTGCAGGGTTATCTGTTCAGCCAACCGCGGCCGGCGTCCGAAGTCACCAATATGCTGGAACGGCCGAGGTTCCGCGCCTCGGCCTGAGGCTTACGCCCTGCGCAGGGAGAAATGCGCGCCGCAGAACGCCATGACTGCGCCGAGGCACAGCGCGGCGAGACCCGCGAGCACGCCCGAGATGGTCGGGATCGGGCTCGGCGCGGAGGCGGCCTGGCCGGCACCCGCGAGCAGCAGCACGCCGACCGCGATCAAAAACTGCCGCATCCGCTGCGGGATCTGCCCGGAGGCGGCGCTGTGCATCAGCGTTGCCGTGAAGTAGCCGCCGGAGAAGCCGACCGTCGCAATCAGCCACCAGGCAATTGCCGCGCCTGCCGGCATGAACTCATGCGCGTTCGAGCGCCAGAGGCCGCCGAGGTCGAGCCCGTAGCGCGCACCCAGCATGTGGACCGCGAGCGCGAGCAGCACGCCCGAGATCATGGCGCCACCGAGGATCAGGCGGCGTGGGAAATAGGTCGTCTCAGCCATGGTCCGCTTGTAGGATGGCGCAAGGCCGATGCGCAAGCTTGTCGCGGTGCGGCGCGGTGGATGAGTTTGGATCGATGCAGATATCCGAGGCGGAGGCGAGGGCGCCTGCCACGAGTTATGCCTACAAGGCCTCGCTGATCGGCTCGGCGCACCGGTTCGAGCTGACGGAGGAGGGACTGTCCTGGCACATCGCCGGCCGCTCCGGCCTGTGGGGCTACGGCGAGATTTCCGCGATCCGCCTGTCGTACCGGCCGGTGTCGATGCAGCAGCACCGGTTTCGCGCCGATCTCAGCCATGTCGATGGCGGTCGCATCGCGATTCTGTCGACGAGCTGGCAAACCGCGGCGCTGATGGCGCCACAGGACTATGGCTATCGCGACTTCATCGTCGAGCTGCATGCCCGGACGGCGAAGGCCGGTAGCCGCGCCGTCCTGACCGCGGGCCTCGGCCGCGTCACCTATGCGGCGGCGCTCGCCCTGTTGGCGTTTCTGGCGGTTGCGATGGCCGGGCTCTTCATCCGCGCAATCATGGTCGGCGAATTCGCGGGCGTGCTGTTCATCATAGGCTTTGCCGCGCTGTTCACCTGGCAAGTCGGCGGCTTCATCCGGCGCAACCAGCCGCGGACCTACCGTTTCGATGCGCTGCCGGCTGCCGTGCTGCCGTAAGCCTGCAACCGGCCGCAATCAATCGTGACTTCGCGACTGCGTGCCGGTGCCGCATCGTGCTGTTATGTCGGACATGGACCGCAGCACCCGGCTGCCGACGGCGGACGAGATCGCCGCCATCAACGCCACCCATCTGATCGAGACGCCGCTGCGGCCGGCCGACCTCCTGTTCCTGTTCGGCACAAGGGAGGACGTCGCCCTGCGCGCCGAGACCGCCGCGCGGCTGTGGCGCGAGGGCTATTTCCGCTGGTCGATTGTCAGCGGTGGGGTGACGCCGGGCTCGGAGCAATCCGAGTGCAATGTCATCAAGCCGGCGATGGTGGCGGCGGGCATTCCGGCCGAGCGGATCTTGGAAGAGCATTGCGCCATGAACACCGGCGAGAACGTCATCTTCTCGCTGCCGATCATCGATGCCGCCATCGGCCTGCGCAACATCCGCAGCGTGATCTGCCTCGGCAACACCTGGACCGCGCGCCGCTATCCGATGACGCTGCACCGGCACTGGCCGGAGGTGACGAAGATGCTTCTCACCGTCGACAGTTTTGCGACGCCGCGCGCGCTCTGGCACACGAACGCCGAACTTTGCCGCCGGATGCTGCGGGAATGGGACAAGATCGCGCCCTACAAGGCGAAGGGATTTATTGCGGAATGGCCGGAGGCGTAGGTCACTATTCGGTCGAGTCAAAATCCTCTTCCCGTGCACGCAGCATCGAGGCCAACGTGCGCAGGCCGGCGTCGAGTTGCTCGAAACTCGGTGCACCGAGCGCGAGCCGCACCGCGTTCGGCGCGTGACCGGAGGCGATTGCGAACGTCGTCGACGGCGTCAGCGCGATGTCGCGGCGGCCGGCGGCGGCGACGAAGGTCTGCGAGCGCCAATGATGCGGCAGCGCCAGCCACAGATGATAGGAGCGCGGGTCGGACTGCATGTCGAAGCCGGCAAGGCGCTGTGCCGCGAGGTGCTGACGCTTGCCCGCATCGATCCGCTTGAGCCGGGACAATTCGGCCGCGGTGCCGTCGCCCATCAGCCGCTGCCCGGCCGCGAAGGCATAGCCTGATGCGGTCCAACCGCCCGAGCGCACCGATGCCATCACGCTTTCGCGCAATTGCGGCGGACAGACGATGAAGCCGAGCGCGAGCCCAGGTGCCACCTTTTTCGACAGGCTGTCGACCACAAGGCAGCGGTCTGGCGCAAGTGCAGCGAGCGGTGCTTCGTCGGCCAGAAAACCGTAGACAGTGTCTTCGATGATCGGCAGGTCGAGCTTTTCGGCAACGCGCAAAATGTCGTTGCGACGCGCCAGCGGAATGGTGATGCCGAGCGGGTTCTGGATCGTCGGCTGCAGATAGAGCGCCGCCAGATGCGCCTCGCGATGCGCCTTCTGGATGGCGTCGGGACGCATGCCATGCTCGTCCATCGACAGCGGCACCAGCGTGATGCCGAGACGTGCGGCGATGCCCTTGATGAAGGGATAGGTCAGCGCCTCCACACCGCAGCGTCCGCCGGCGGGAACGAGTGCTGCGAGCGCAGCCGCGATGCATTGCCGGCCGTTGGACGTGAACACGAGGTGATCGGGATTCGGCGACCAGCCCTGGCGCGAGAGATAGGCGGCGGAAATGCTGCGCGTCGTCGCAGTCCCGGTGCTGGTCGCGGGACGCAGCGCGACTTCCAGTGCGTCGGGCCGTTCGAGGCCGGCAAGACTCTTGGCGATCATCGCGGTCTGCTGCGGCAGTAACGGATAGTTGAACTCGAAATCGACGCGCGCGCCGCGCGGCTCTGCCGGCGCAGTGATTCCGCGCCGCGCCTCTCCGGAAATGAACGTGCCGCGGCCGACTTCGCCGACCACGAGTCCGCGGCGCAGCAACTCCGTGTAAACCCGGCTCGCGGTAGAGACGGCAATTCCCCGCTCATACGCAAAACTACGTTGCGGCGGCAGGCGGTCGCCTGGTCTGCGGGCACCGCTCGAAATCTCGGCAGCGATGGTATCGGCCAGTTTCACGTATTCGAACTTCGACATTATTGCACCGAGAGCAATGTTTTCCTTGCACCGAGGATTGTACTGGAGCATTTAAGTTCCATCAAGTTCCGCGATTGGACCGAGGGCTGCGAGAGCAATCCGAGGGCAATAAGGAGCAGGCGCTTCAGCGCCTGGGCCGACGGCCAGCCGTCGCCGCGCGGGACCGATAGCCGGAGAAGAACAATGACCACGATCTTGCAGACTGCCGGGCAGAATTTGAGCCCATCCTCATCGGGCGGATTTCTCCGCTCCGTCGTCAACGGCGTGCAGGCGCTGTTCGACCATCTGGAGCGCCGTGCCGCGATCAAGACGCTGAACGAACTCGACGAGCGCGCGCTGCGCGACATCGGGATCTCGCGCTCCCAGATCGAGGATGCCGTCTACGGATCGGTAAAAACCGACCTGATGCGCTACATGTGACGCGCAGTGACGGCCGGGGCATGGCCCCGGCCGTCACGGGTGCGGGGCCCGCTCGCCCCGACGACGTTGCAAACTTTAGTGCCGCACCACCAGCACGGAGCACTTTGCGTAGCGCACGACGTGGCCCGCGTTGGAGCCCAGAAAATAGGTGCGCATCGCCGGCCGGTGTGAGGTCATGACGATGAGGTCGGCCTTCATCTGGGCCGCTTCCTCCAGGATCTCGTGATAGATGCCGCCCTGCCGCACCACGCTCGAGATGTGACCGGCCTCGATGCCGGATTCGCGTGCGACGATGGCGAGCGCCTCTTCGGAGGTCTGACGTTGTTGCTCGTCGAAATCGGCCGGGACGTATTCGGCCAGCATCACCGGCGTCATCGGCAGCACGTTGAGCAGGCGCACCGCGCCGCTCCAGGTCTGCGATAGCGTTGCCGCGGTCGCGATGGCCGGCTTCGCCAGATCGGTGTCGGCGAGGTCGATGGGCACGAGGATGGACTTGAACATCTGCGCCTCCCTGTCGGTCGATCAAGCCGGATCGGAAGACTTGAGACAGCGCCCGTCGTCTCACGCCTGCTTCAGCAGCTTGGGGCTGACGAACAGCGCCAGCTTCCCGCGGCGGTATGCCACGTCACCCCAATCCTTGACGTCAAAGTCGAAGATCGCAAGTCCCGCCGTCGGCAGATTGTGGGCGAGCGCCTTGCTGCTGGCCGCATCACCACTGCCTGTCAGCATCAGCGCGAACTCGTGCATGCCGGGATTATGGCCGACCAGCATCAGCCGTTTGGGATTTGCCGGAATTGTCGCGGTGCGAATGGTTACCAGGAGGTGCGCCGGATCGGCGCCGTAGAGTTCCGGCAGGAATTCGACCTGTGGCGCAGCGACGTGCGCCTTCATGGCCTCCCAGGCGAGGTCCCAAGTCTGCCTGGCGCGTACCGCCGGCGACACCAGTACCATGTCCGGGGAGGGCCCGTGATCGGCGATCCATTCGCCGATTCGGGCCGCGTCCTTGTGGCCGCGGTCGTCGAGGCGGCGATCCTTGTCCCGGCCGCTTGGCGCGTCAGTCTCGGTCTTGGCGTGACGCAGCAGCAACAGTCGGCGCATGGCATTCTCGAATCGTTGGGGACAGGAATTAATCTACAGACGCCGGTTGAGGACAAGGTGACAAGCGCCCGATCGGTCCTTTAAGAAAACGACATGAGCGAGACTTTCACAAGCGTGTCCCAGGACGAGGCCGGCTTTCGCGAGCGCGTACGGCTATCCTTCGATCTCGATGCCGATATCTGTGTCATTGGGGCCGGATTGGCCGGATTGACCATTGCGCTGGAAGCGGCCCGGCTCGGAGCGAGCGTCGCGGTCCTGGAGGGACGGCATATCGGCTGGAACGCCTCCGGCAACCAGCTCGGCACCGTGATGCCCGGCTTTGCGCTGCCGCTGGCCGATCTGATCGAGCGCATCGGTTTCGAGGATGCCCGTGAGCTCTGGACGTTGTCGCTGGACGGCGCCGAATTCGTCCGCGCCAACGCCACCGAGGACGCGATGCTGGGGATCGGCCTCAGCGAAGGTGTGCTCGAAGTCTCCAACGTCGATGCCGGTGATCGTCTGATCAGCCGCCTCCAGATGCTGTACGAGGACTTCGATACCGATGTCGAAGGATGGCAGGTCGAGCGCGTGCGCGAGACGCTGAAGACCGATCATTATTTCCACGGCGTCTATTATCCCAGGGCGTTTCAGGTCGACGGCCGCAAATACATCCATGCGCTCGCGGCGCTGGCGCGGCGGGCCGGCGCGCGGATTTTTGAGGATACGCCGGTTGTCAGCATCGATCATTCCGGCATTCGCAAGCGCATCGTCACGCCGTCGGCGCGCTTGCGTGCCTCACATATCGTGCTTGCCGGCAACATCCATCTCGGCGCGCCGCTGAGGCGCCTGTCGGAGACCTTGCTGCCGGTGTGGCGCTATGCCGGCATCACCGAGCCGCTCGGCGAACGCGTGCATGACATCGTCGCCTTCAAGGGCTCGGTGATGGATACCGATGGCATCGATCATTTCCGGATCGTCGACGGCGATCGGCTGCTGTGGGCGAGCCCGGAAACCACCTGGGAGGCCAAGCCGCAGCGCTTCGCCGGCGCGATCAAGCGGCGGATCAGCAGCATATTTCCTGATCTCGGCGATGTCGCGATCGCGGACGTCTTTGGCGGGGTCACCGGCCAGACCGTGCACGGCATGCCGCAGATCGGCCAGTTGCGCAAAGGCCTGTGGGTGGCCAGTGGCTTCGGCCGCCAGGGCATGAACACTTCCGCGATGGCCGGCCAGTTGATCGCCCGCAGCATTTTGTGGGGCGACGAGCGCTGGCGGCTGTTCTCGCCGTTCGAATTGGTGTGGGCGGGGGGCCCGACCGGCCGCGTGGCCGGCCAGTTGATTGGCATGTGGGGCAGGGCGAGCTCGGCAGCCGCGGGCACGCTTGCCCGCTACCGGGAGCGGGCCCGGGTCAAGGAGCGCGAACGCGAGACCCGTCTTGCGGAGGCCAACCGGGCTGCCGGTACCGGGCCGCGCCGTGCGCCGCCCGGCGCGGTCCGACCGGCCCGTCCGGAACCGGTGCGCCATGAAGGCGAGGGCATCTCGCAATAAGACGTCATCTCGCAATAAGTTGAGAAAATTCACCGCCTGACCGTGTAACGTCGGGCGTTGAAGCCCGTATCTCAGCGCGTGGACAGGTGAGAAGTCCCCTCGCACGGAGAAAGAGATGTTTGACCGCCGCATCCTGCTGACGACCGTTGCCGGCCTGTTTGGCCTTGCCGCGTTCCGCTGGCTGAGAGCCACGCCGGCACAAGCCGCGGAGAAGTTCGAGATCGAGAAGACCGAGGCGGAGTGGCGCGCCCAGCTCACGCCGCAGCAATATGAGATTTTGCGCAACCACGGCACTGAGCGGCCCGGCTCGAGTCCGCTCCTGAAGGAGAAGCGCAAGGGCACCTTCGCCTGCGCCGGCTGTGACCTGCCGCTGTTCTCCTCGGAGACGAAATTCGAGAGCGGCACGGGCTGGCCGAGCTTCTACCAGCCGATCGAAGGCAATGTCGGCAAGACGGAGGACCGCACCTACGGCATGGTCCGCACCGAGGTGCATTGCCGTCGCTGCGGCGGCCATCTCGGCCACGTCTTCGACGACGGTCCGAAGCCGACGGGACTGCGCTACTGCATCGACGGGTTTGGCCTGGTCTTCCATCCCGCCGCGGCGTCGGCAACGTAAGGCGTTCCGTCGGCCCGCACATGACGATACGCCCCGGCAAATGTTGCCGGCCCGGCAATTGTGCCCCGGTCGGTCGGCCGGGGCCTCTCCATTTAAGTCATTGATTTCACGAAAATACCCGCATTGGCATAGGCCTTGCGACTGTCTCCTTCGATTGCGGCCATGGGCACAAGGTGTCGACTGGCCGCCGAGATCGAATTTGGAGACAAAGTTATGGGTATCTTCGATGCGATGAACACGTCGGTGGGCGGCCTTCAGGCGCAGTCCTACGCGTTGCAGAACATCTCCGGCAACATCGCGAACTCCTCGACCACCGGCTACAAGGGCATCGGGACCAGCTTCGTCGATCTCATTCCCGACTCCTCCGTACCGAGCAAGCAGGTCGCGGGCGGCGTGACGGCCAACGCGAAAGCGACCATCACCACGCAGGGTACGATCTCGTCCTCCAGCGTCGCCACCAACATGGCGATCACCGGCGACGGCTTCTTCTCGGTGCAGAAAGCGAGCGGCGTCGTCGACAACGTGCCGGTGTTCGACGGCGTCACCTATTACAGCCGCCGCGGCGACTTCCAGGTCAACGCCAACGGCAATCTCGTCAACGGCGCCGGCTACTATCTGATGGGTGTCGCGGTCGACCCGAAGACCGGTAACCCGACCGGCAGCGTGCCGACGGTGCTGCAGTTCCAGAACAACTTCGTTCCGGCGCAGGCGACGACCTCTATCCAGTACGCGGCGAACCTGCCGACGCAGCCGAATACGGTGGCGAGCTCGACCGCGACGCCCGGTTCGCTGCTGGCCGCCGGTGGACTCAATCCGTCGGATTATGCCGCAAACCCGCTGGCGGTAGGCACCCCGCCGGCGCCCTATACCAACGCAACAGCTTCCGGCGCGGCAGCCACGGGCAACATCCGCTCGGCCTACTCGTCGACGACTGCAGTGGGCACGACCGCGCTCCAGAACAATTCCTCGGCTGCGGCATCGACGACCACGTCCCTCGATAATACCGCGGGCGTGCATCTCGCATCGAGCATCCTCACCGGATTGAGCGGTCAAACGCTGACGATCAACGGCAACACGATCACCTTCAACAACGGCACCACCGTCACGCCGGCCGGCAGCAACACCACGATCGGCCTCGGTGCGGGCACCACCGCGACAGTTGCCGACATCCTGAATGCGATCCAGTTGGCCGGCGGCGCCGGCGTCACGGCAACCCTGACCGCCAGCGGCAACATCCAGATCGTTTCTGGTGCAACGACGGACGTGGCGGTCGGCAGCGGCACGGCAGCAACAGCACTAGGTATCAGCAGCGTGACGCGCGGCGGCAACGTGCTGTCGACGCCTGCGATTTCGGGCGCCACGGTGCTGAGCGGTGCCGCAACGGCAGGCGGCGCACAAGTGCTCTCGTCGGGCTTTGCTGCCGGCGACACCATCACGGTCGACGGTCAGACGCTGACCTTCATGGCCTCCGGCGCCTCGGGTGCGAACCAGATCAATGTCACCGACAATATCACGACCTTGCTCGGCAAGATCGACGCTCTCTCCGGAGCCTCAGGATCCTCGGTCAGCGCCGGCGGTGTGATCACGCTCAACACCGGCACCGTCGCCAACCTGACGGTGTCCAGCTCCAACAGCTCCGCCTTTGCTGCGCTCGGCTTCACCTCGACCATCACCAAGAATCGCAACGGCGGCGGCACCGCCGGCACGGGGACCGTGATCGGCAACGACATCGCCACCTTTACAAAGGAATCGATCAGCGGTGGGGCGGTGACCGCTTACAACGCGGCCGGCACGCCGGTGAACCTGCAATTGCGCTGGGCCAAGACCGACAGCGCCTCGCTCGGCACGGGTCACTCCGACACCTGGAACCTGTTCTATCAGACCGACCCGAATGCGACCGGCACGACGGTCGGTTGGGTCAACACCGGGCAGGCCTTCACCTTTGCCAGCGACGGCTCACTGACCTCGCCCACCGGTTCGGGCATCACCATCAACAACGTCAGCGTCAGCGGCCAATCGCTCGGCTCGGTCGCCTTCAACATCTCCTCGGGCGGCCTGACGCAATATGCGAGCACCAGCGGTGCGGTGACCATCAACACCATCACGCAGAACGGCTACGCCGCCGGTCAGCTTCGCTCGGTCGCCGTCAACAACAACGGCCTTGTGGTCGGCACCTTCTCCAACGGTCAGAACCTCGACCTCGCCCAGGTGACGCTGTCGCACTTCAACGGCACCAACTACCTGAAGGCGCTGGACGGCGGCGCTTATGCCGTGACCGACCAGTCGGGTCCGGCGATCGCGGGTGCCTCGGGCAACATCTCAGGCTCCTCGCTTGAAGGCTCCAACACCGACATCGCCGACGAGTTCACCAAGCTGATCGTGACTCAGCAGGCCTATTCGGCCAACACCAAGGTCATCACGACGGCGAACTCGATGGTGCAGGATCTCCTGAACGTGTTGCGCTGATCGGCTTCTCGACGCGTAACGTAACCAAAGGCGGCCAGTAAGATGGGTTTGAGTTCAGCCCTAGCCAGTGCGATGAGCGGTCTGCGTGCCAACCAGGCTGCTCTGTCGATCGTCTCGTCGAACGTCGCAAACTCGCAGACGCCGGGTTACGTCACCCAGACGCCCAACCAGATCGAGGTCTCCACCGGCGATTTCGGATCGACGGTGGTGACGACCGGCGTCAGCCGGGATCTCGACAATTTCGTGCTGGGCCAGTTGCGCACCGAGACGGCCGGCAGCGGTTACGCCGACCAGATGGCCAACATTTTGAAGCAACTTCAGAACGTCTACGGCAATCCCGGCGGCAGCGGCACGCTTGAAACCGCGCTCAACACCTTCACCAACTCGCTCCAGGCGCTGTCGACCAGCGCCGGTTCCTCGTCGGCACAGACGGTCGCGCTGGCGGCGGCGCAGTCGCTGGCCCAGCAACTGAACGTCTCGACCAAGGGCATCCAGTCGCTGCGCTCCAATGTCGAGCAGGATCTCGGCACATCGGCGCAGCAGGCCAACGCGGCGATGCAGAAGGTCGCCGACATCAACACCAAGCTCCAGGGCCTGGCGGCGAGCGATCCGTCCGCCGCAACCCTGATGGACCAGCGCGACCAGGCGATCAACACGCTGTCGAAATTCGTCGACGTGCGCGTCACCGTCGACGGATCGAACCAGGCCAACCTCTACACCACCACAGGCATCCAGCTTGTCGGCGCCGGGCTCGCCTCGCAGTTCACCTTTGCATCGGCCGGTGCACTGACGGCGACCTCGCTCTACAACATCGACCCGGCGAAATCGACCGTCGGTGCACTCAACATCAAGCTGCCGAACGGCTCGCAGCTCGACGTCGTCGCCAACAACGTGGTGTCCTCCGGCCAGATCGCCGCCGATCTCAAGCTGCGCGACCAGACGCTGGTGCAGGCGCAGAACCAGCTCGACCAGCTCGCTGCGACGATGTCGAGTGCGTTGTCCGACAAGACCACGGCAGGCACCGCGACCTCGACCGCGCCGGCGGGCTTCGATCTCGACCTCGCGGGTTCTCTGCCGGGCAATACGGTCAACATCACCTATACCGACACCGCGACCAACACGCAGCGTCAGGTTACGCTGGTCAACGTTACCGATCCGGCGGCGCTGCCGCTCCAGAACGCCCCCAACGCCAACCCGGTGCAGGTCGGCGTCAACTTCTCCAACGGTATGGCCGCGATCGCGGCGGCGCTGAACAATGCGTTGCCCAGCTCGCATCTGGCGTTCTCTGCGGCGCCGTCGCCCGCGACGGCCACGACGCTGCGCGTCACCGACGACGGCTCGGGCCTTGCCAAGATCACGTCGACGTCCACCACCAAGACGATCTCGTCGCTGACATCCGGCAATCCGCAACTGGCACTGTTCACGGACGGCGGGCAGGCGCTCTATACCGGCGCGATCACCTCGTCTGGTTCGCAGATGACCGGCCTTGCCGGGCGCATCGCGGTGAACACGGCGGTTTCAGCCGATCCGACCAGACTGTCGGTGTACAACACGTCGCCGGTGACGCCGGCCGGCGATACCACGCGTTCGGACTTCCTCTATTCGCAGCTCACCAACACGGTGTTCTCCTATTCGCCGCAGACTGGCCTCGGTTCCGCGAACCAACCTTTCACCGGCTCCGTCTCGAGCTACCTCCAGCAGTTCCTGAGTATCCAGAGCAATGCCTCGACCCAGGCGACGCAATTGCAGCAGGGCCAGAGCGTCGTGGTCTCGACGCTGCAGGCAAAGTTCAACTCGACCTCCAGCGTCAGTCTCGACACGGAGATGTCGAACCTGATCCAGCTTCAGAATGCCTATGCCGCCAACGCCCATTTGATGTCGGTGGTGCAGAACATGATGAACACCTTGATCCAGGCTCAGATCTAACCGGCAGGCTCTGAAACATGTCGATCAGCAGCATCAACTATTCCTCGTCGATTCTCGGCGCGCAGGTCCGCAACATCAACCAGCAGCTCACCGATCTGTCGACGCAGCTCTCCACCGGCAAGCTGTCGCAGAGCTATTCCGGCATGGGCACCAACGAAGGCTTTGCGATCGCCTCGCGGGCGCAGCTGTCCAACATCGCGGCCTATACCGACACGATCACCAACGTGAATGTCAGCATCAACCTCGCCAACACGGCCTTGCAGGCGCTGACGACCATTCGCAGCAACACGCAGACTGGCGCTGCGAACACCGCGCAGGACCTCAACGTCAACGGACAGACGATCGCGCAGAACACGGCGGCGGCCCAGTTCGGCTCGATGGTCGGCGTGCTGAACACGCAGACCGGCAACCGCTATCTGTTTTCCGGGACGGCCTTCAATACGCAGCCGGTGACCAACGCCGGCGACATCATCAACGGCACCACGACCCAGGACGGCTTCAAGACCGTGATGGCCGAGCGCCAGGCGGCTGACCTCGGCACCAACGGCATGGGACGGCTGGTTCAGACGCAGCCGACCCCAAGCTCCATCAACGTGGCCGAGGACTCCGCCACGTCGCCGTTTGGCCTGAAGCTCAAGGCGGTCTCCTCGACGCTGACCGGCGCGACCTTGACCGGCCCGAGCGGATCGCCCGTATCGTTTTCGGTCGATCTCAACGGCAACAATCCCGCCGACGGCGACAAGCTCAGCGTCCAGTTCACGCTGCCGGACGGCACGACCGAGCAGATCGATTTGACCGCGAGCAGCAAGACGCCGACGCCCGTGGGCAGCTTCGCGATCGACACCACGACGCCGGCCAACACGGCGACCAACCTCAACAACGCGCTGAACATCGCCATCAAGAAGCTCGCCGGCACCTCGCTGGTCGCGGCATCAGCGATTACGGCGGGCGACAATTTCTTCAACACGGTGGGGTCGACGACCGCGAATGCGGCGGCCACCGGCAATCTGCGCTCGGCCTATACCTCCACGACTGCGACTGGCTCGGTCGCCTTGCAGGACAACGCAGCGGTCGCGGCAGCCTCGACCACCTCACTCGATGCGACCGCAGGTAACCATCTCGCTTCGGGCATCCTCACCGCGCTCGGCGGGACGACGCTGACGATCAACGGCAACACGATCACCTTCAACAACGGCACCACCGTCACGCCGGCCGGCAACAACACCACGATCGGCCTCGGTGCGGGCACCACGGCGACGGTTCAAGACATCCTGACTGCGATCCAGACCGCCGGCGGCGCTGGCGTCACCGCGACGCTGAGTCCCAGCGGCAACATCCAGATCTCCACCGGCACCACCACCGACGTCTCCGTCACCGGGGGCGCGGCAGCGACGGCGCTGGGCATCAGCAGCGTGGCGCGCGGCGGCAACGTGCCGTCGACGCCTCCGATCACCGGCTCAACCGTGCTGAGCGGTACTGCGACGGCGGGCGGCCCGGAAGTGCTCTCATCGGGCTTCGCGGCCGGCGACACCATCACGGTCAACGGTCAGACTCTGACGTTCATGACCTCGGGCGCCACCGGCCCAAACCAGATCAACATTACCGACGACGTGACAACTCTGCTCGGCAAGATCGACCAGATCACCGGGACCTCGAAGCCGTCGACCATCCATGGCGGCGTGATCACGATCAACACCGACGACCCCGGCAGCCTGAACATCACGAGCTCCAATGCGAGCGCGCTCGGATCGCTCGGCTTCTCCTCGACCACGATCACGGCGGCGAAGGCGCCGCTGCGGGTCGGTTCATCGCCCGCGGGATCGGCCACGACGCTCGTCAACGGCACGGCCAACACCGTCAGATGGTACAACGGCAATGACGGGCCGGGCTCGGCGCGCTCCACGGCGGTGGCCCGGGTCGACGACTCCATCACGGTCCAATACGGCGCGCAGGCCGACGAGGATGCGATCCGGCGGCAATTGCAGGCGATCGCCGTGTTCGGAACGTTCTCGACCTCGACCACGGGGCAATACTCCGGCGGTGCGGTCGCAGCCCTGAGCCAGAGAACGGCGCAGGCGCTGACCCAGCAGCCCGGCCAGCAGCGCATCGAGGACATCCAGACCGATATCGCGATGTCCCAGAATACGATGAAGGACGCGACCACGCGCCAGACCCAGGCCAAGGCGCAGCTCCAGACCATCATCGACCAGGCTGAGTCGGCCTCGCCCGATCAGGTCGCCAGCGAAATCCTGTCGCTCCAGAACGCCCTCCAGGCCTCCTACCAGACGACCGCCAGCCTGGCGCAGTTGTCGCTCGTGAAGTTCCTCTGAGGGCGTCCGTTAAGGTCCCGTTAACCATGCCTCTTTACCTCTTGGTGAGGAATTGGGGCGCGTGGGGAGCCGTCGATGTCGGAGCGGATGCAACTGGTCGTAGCCACGCCGTGTTTCGGCGGGCAGGTGTCGAGCATTTATGCGAGTTCGATCTTCGCGCTGCAGCGCGCCGTGCACGGCATGTCCAATCTCGAGCTCAAGGTGCTCTTGCGCGACGGAGACGCGCTGATCACGCGGGCGCGGGCCAATCTGGTCGCGATGTTCCTCGACGATCCCAAGGCGACGCATTTCCTGTTCGTCGACGCCGATATCGGATTTAAGCCCGAGCAGGTGTTCCGGCTGATCGAATGCGGTGCCGACGTCGTGGCCGGCTGCTACCCGATCAAGCGGGTCAACTGGAATAAGGCCAAGCGGGCGATCGAGGCGGGGCGGGCGGACGTTGCGGCGGCCTCGCTGGACTACGTGCTCGAGATCGAGGACCCCGACCGCATCGTGGTGGTCAACGGCTTTACGCGCGTGCGTTATGCGGGCACCGGATTCCTGATGATCCGGCGTCACGTGCTGGAGGCGATGTGCCGCCATCCTGACTACGCGAACCTGCAATTCTTCCGCGAGCATTCGCACGACACGCTGGCCGCGAGCCGCAACCGCTTCGCACTGTTCGAGTGCATGATCGACCCCGCGACCGGCACCTATCTCTCCGAGGACTTTGCCTTCTGCAAGCGCTGGACCGACATCGGCGGCGAGATCTGGGCCGACATCCAGAGCTCGCTCGATCACGTCGGGCCCTCGGTATTCCACGGCGACATCGCCTCGCAATTCGCGGCGGCGCCGGCCGTAGCCGCCGATGCCGCGTGAGCCTCGCCGATGAATGCCGGTGCGTCCCGTTTGCGTCCTGCGGATGGTCCGCGCTATCGCTTGCGCGATCTCTTCACGCCGCTCGAGACGCTGCTCGCGTCCGGCGGTGACGTCCGCCTCGCGCTCGATCCGCAAAGTCGCCTGAACGCCTATGGCTGTGCGCCGGTGCCGTCCGACGAGGTTTGGAACTTCGCGTCCTCGACCGCTTCGTCGATCTCCGAGTCCGCCTATGAGCGGGCCGCGCTGGCGCGCGAAGAGCTCGTCCACAAATCGCTGTTCGACGAGGTGGACGTCGCTTTCGATGCCCGCGTCGAGGACATGCGCGACGAGCTGCGCAGCCATCTGCAGATTCCGCCGCGGGTTGACGTGGTGTTCTCGCCCTCGGGCACCGACTCCCAGCTTCACGCGCTGTTCCTGGCGCGCGCCGCGCTCGGCCGTCCGCCGGTGGCGATCGTCGTCGGCTCCGATCAGACCGGAAGCGGCGCGGCTGCAACCGCGCGCGGACATCATTTCAGCAGCCTAACGGCGAGCGGCGTCTCGGTGCGCAAGGATGCTCCGATCGCAGGTCTTGCCGGTGATTCCATCGCGCTGCCGCTGCGCGATGCCGTCCCCGTCATCGCTCAGCGCCGGGATGCCGATGCCGAGATCTTGCGGGCGATCGAAACCACGGTCGCGCGGGGCGCGCCGGTGCTGCTTCAGATCATGGACTCCTCGAAGCTCGGCTGGCGTGCGCCGAGCGACGCCTGCCTCGATGAGATCGCGCGGCGCTGGCCCGGCAAGGTCAAGATCGTCGTCGATGCCTGCCAGATGCGGCTCGGGCGCCGCCGGCTGCGTTTCTATTTGGACCGCGGCTACATGGTGCTGGTGACCGGTTCGAAATTCTTCGGCGGACCGGCCTTCAGCGGCGCGTTGCTCGTGCCAAAGGGATTTTCGCGCGCGCTCGACCAGGATGCGGAGATTGCGCCGGGTTTCTTCGACTATGCGAGCCGTAGCGATTGGCCGAAGGGCTGGCCTGCGCTCAGATCCCGTTTCGAGAGCCGGCCGAATTTCGGCCAGTGGCTGCGCTGGGAAGCGGCGCTGAGCGAGATGGCCGCCTACTATGCAGTGCCCGGTGCATTCCGCGCCCGCGCGCTGGCCGAGCTTGAGGCCGGCATTGACAGCATGATCGCGCTGACGTCGTCGCTCAGTGCGGTGTCCGCGCCGCGGCAGACCGGCGTCGATGACGAGGAATTCGCCCACGCCACTATCTTTCCGTTCACGCTGCTACGGCAGGGCAAGCCGATCCCGATCGCCGACACCAGCGCCATCTATCGCGCGCTCGCACGCGACATGAATGGCGACATCGACGGCAGCGCTGCAGACCGCGAGGTCGCCGCGCAACGCTGCCTCGTCGGTCAACCGGTGCGGATCGATCTGCCCGATGGCACGCCGCACGCCGCGCTGCGGCTCTGCGTCGGCGCGCGGCTGGTGACCGAGGCCTGGTCGCCGGACGCAGCAAAAGCGCAGCGCAATCTGCAGCACATTCTCGATCGCATCGCCCATGTGATCGTGAAGATCGAGCTGTTGCTGGGCCGCGCTGACGGCGCGGCGCAAGTGACGACGTCTGTTTCCGGAGTTTGAGATGCAGCACTTTTCCGATCCGCATCGCCTGACCGCGCCGCAATTCGCGGACCGCATCGGCTTCGCGCGGCTGACGCATCAGGCTTTTGACGGCGTCGACCTGCGTCCGTTGCGCGATCGGCTCGTTGCCAAGATCGCCGATGGTACTGCGCAGGCAGGCGAGGGGCTCGATCTGTCGCTGATCGCCCAGCTCCTCGGCGACAAGGAGGGCGGGCTTGCGATCCAGGCGGAAGTGCTCGCCTTCCATCAACTGTTCCGCTCGCCCTGCGCCGTGACGAAACCGGCACTGCGTGTGCTTGCGCTTGCGGCGGCGATCGACATGGGCGGCAACACGCCGATCGAATTTTTGCTCGAAGGATCCGAGATCGAGCTGCTGACGCTCTATGTGGTGAAGGACGTCGGTCTGCCCGAGCCGCTGCCGGATCACGACGTCGCCATCGTCGTGGCATCCGACTCCGAAGAGTGTCGCGAGGCACTCGCGTCGATCGACAATGCCGCATCGCGCTGGCCGCGGCCGCTGCTCAATCGTCCGGACCGCATCGCCAATCTCGATCGCGACAAGCTCTACCGCCTGCTTGCGGACATTCCGGGGCTCGACATTCCCGCAACGATCTGCGCCATGCGCTCGCAATTGACGGCACTTGCGGCTGGCGAGATGCGTTGCGGCGACATCGCCGACGAACTTTGCTTTCCGATGATCGCGCGCCCGCGCGGATCGCATGCCGGCGTCGGCCTCGCCAAGATCGACGATGCCGCTTCGCTCGCAAGCTATCTGACCGAACGAAGCGAGCAGGAGTTTTTCGTCGCGCGCTTCGTCGATTATGCGAACGCTGACGGTCTCTACCGCAAATATCGTCTCGCCATCGTCGACGGCCGCCCTTACGCCTGTCACATGGCAATCGCGGATCGCTGGGACATATGGTACCTCAATGCCTACATGGCGTTCAGCGAGGAGAAGCGCGCCGAAGAGGCGGCCTTCATGCACGACTTCGACGACGCGTTTGGTCGTCGCCATCGCGCTGCGCTCGACGAGATGAGCCGGCGCGTCGGGCTCGACTATTTCACCATCGACTGTGCCGAGAATAGCGACGGCGAGCTCCTGATCTTCGAGGCCGACAACACGGCAGTCGTGCACAACATGGATTCGCCGGACGTGTTTCCTTACAAACAGCCGCAGATGCGCAAGATCTTTGCTGCGTTCACTGCGATGCTGGCGCGTCACGCGAAAGCCGGGAGCCAGGCATGAACGAGATCGTCAGGAACGACGTGAACACCGCAGTCGAGAGCGCATCGCTCGATCCGCAAGATTGGAGCGCGTTTCGCGCGCTTGCGCATCGCATGCTCGACGAGACGATCGATTCCATCGCCAATGTTCGCGAGCGGCCTGTCTGGCAGCCGATTCCGGATCGCGTTCGCGCGGAGTTCAGAGCCGATGTGCCGCGCGCAGCCGCCGAGCTCGGCGATGTCTATCGCGAGTTCTCGGAAAACATTGCGCCGTACGCCACCGGCAATGTGCATCCCGGCTTCATGGGCTGGGTACATGGCGGCGGCACCGCGGTCGGCATGGTTGCAGAGATGCTGGCGGCGGGACTGAACGCCAATCTCGGTGGCCGCGATCACATGCCGATCGAGGTGGAGCGGCAGATCGTCGAATGGATGCGTCAGTTGTTCGGCTTCCCGCAAGGTGCGAGCGGCATCCTCGTCACGGGCACGTCGATGGCCAACCTGATGGCAGTGCTGGTGGCGCGGAGCTCCGCACTCGGCACGCTGGCTCGGCAGCATGGTATCGGCAATGACGGCGCCTTGCTCACGGCCTACACGTCGAAGGCGGCGCATGGCTGCATTTCTAGGGCAATGGATATTGCGGGCCTCGGCACCGATGCGCTGCGCAGGATCGATATTGATGCCGATCATCGCATCGACGTCGCCGCGCTACGCGCGCAGATCGCGATCGATCGCGAAGTCGGGTTCAAGCCGTTCCTCGTCGTCGCATCCGCCGGCACGGTCGACATCGGTGCGATCGATGACCTCGAGGCGCTCGCGGCGCTGTGCCGCGAAGAGCAGATCTGGTTTCATGTCGATGGTGCATTCGGTGCGCTTGCCGTCTTGTCGGACGAGCTTGCGCCGCTGCTCGCCGGCATCGAGCTCGCGGACTCCATCGCGCTGGATTTCCACAAATGGGGGCAGGTGCCTTACGATGCCGGCTTCCTGTTGGTCCGCGACGGCGAGCGGCATCGGCAGGCGTTTGCGCAGCCTGCGGCCTATTTGCGCCGCGAGGCGAGGGGGCTTGCCGCAGGTTCACACTGGCCGTGCGATTTCGGACCTGATCTGTCGCGCGGCTTCCGCGCGCTGAAGACCTGGTTCACGCTGAAGACGTTCGGCACCGAACGGCTCGGCGCGGCGATCGCGCGCACCTGCGCGCTCGCAAAGTATCTCGAAGCGCGCGTCGTCGCCGAGCCAAAACTCGAGCTGCTCGCGCCGGTCAACCTCAACATCGTCTGCTTCCGCTATCGCGCCGATGATGCGGATGGGATCAACGGCGAGATCGTCGCGGATATCCAGGAGTCTGGTATCGCGGCGCCATCGAGCACGACGCTCGACGGCAAGCTCGCGATCCGCGCGGCGATCGTCAATCACCGCACCGATGCGAGCGACATCGATGCGCTGGTATCGGCCGTGCTCGAGTTCGGCGCGCGCCGCAGCGGCGATGGCGTCGTCGAGATCGCAGCACCGCCGCTCGCGGCACAATAAGTCCCGACAACGACACCACCAAAACAAAACGCCCCGGACATGGTCCGGGGCGAGTCTGCGTTGGAGGTGCGTCGGTCGGATCAGGCCGCCGAACTGACGTCGCCGGTTTGTGTAGCGAGGTGGGTGCGAAGCTTCTCTTCGTAGGCGATCAGCTTGCGGGCCTCTTTCAGCGCCCTGTAGAGGTCGCCGTTCAGAATGTGGTTGTTGATGTTCTCGATGATCGGCCAGGAGCTCGGCACCGCCGTGACGATGTCGCGCACCAGGTTGAAGTAGGTGCCGTGCTGGGTCTGCGGATCCGGCGAGATGTACATAAGCTGCACCGCCAGATAGACGAGCTTGGCGGGCGTGTCAGCCGTCTCGGGCGTCAGAATGTCCCGCTCGCGCAGGATCGGCACGTTCTCGCCGTCGATCAGGAGGCGGGCGCGCTGATCGGTGTTGGTTATCACGCAGTTACCGACGATGATGCGTTCGTGCGGTCTGAGCTCGACCTTGAGAGCCATGCCTGTTCTCCATCAACGCTTTCGTAACCAGCGCTGTTTTGGGGCTTATCAGGCTGCAATCCTTCCCTAACATTAGTTAACGAGTTGTGAAGGTCTCGGGTGCATCGAGAAAAGCAAAGCAAGATCAATAAGATGATTGAGGGTGAAAATACGCGGCGGGTGCCGCGATACCCCCATTTCGCGCGCCGACTCAGAGAATGCGGCGTTTTCATTTCATGCTTCGTTAGATTCTCAAACGCACGGTCCGCCTGTCTCGCGATCAATCACGATCGACAAGACACGCACGCTTACCAGAAAGGTAACACGCAATGACCGGCATCGTCCTCTCAGCATCCGTTCGTCAGAACCTGCTGTCCCTCCAGTCCACCGCTGACCTCCTCGCCACCACCCAGAACCGTCTCTCGACCGGCAAGAGCGTCAACTCGGCTCTCGACAATCCGACCAACTTCTTCACGGCACAGTCGCTCGACAACCGCGCCAGCGACATCAACAACCTGCTCGATGGCATTGCCAACGGCGTGCAGGTTCTGCAGGCTGCCAACACCGGCATCACCTCGCTGCAGAAGTTGATCGACAGCGCGAAGTCGATCGCCAACCAGGCGCTGCAGACCACGGTCGGCTACTCCACCAAGTCCAACGTCTCGGCCACCGTTTCGGGCGCGACGGCTGCGGACCTCCGTGGCACGACCTCCTATGCCAGCACCGTTGCCACCAGCAACGTGCTGTATGACGGCACCGCGGGCGGCACCCATGCCGCGACCTCGGCCATCACGCTGGGCGCGACCCAGGGCGTTACCACGGGTGCTACGGCAACCGCCGGTGACGGTTCGACGGCTCTGTCCGCCGGCATCACCCTGATCGCGAACGGTGCGGCGACCGCGACCGGCCTGATCGGCAACGCTCAGCCTGCCGATGGCGACACGGTTACCGTCAACGGCCACACGATCACCTTCCGCGCCGGTGCTGCTCCGGCCTCGACCGCTGTCGCCAGCGGCTCGGGCGTCAGCGGCAACATCGTGACGGATGGCAGCGGCAACTCGACCGTCTTCCTCGGCACGACCGCTGCTCCGGCGGCGACCGTTGGCGATCTCGCCACCGCGATCGACCTCGCCAGCGGCGTCAAGGTTGCCGTGAACAGCGCGGGTGCTGCGACCATCAGCACGAGCGCTGGTGAGACGGCCTCCGACATCGGCGTCACCACGGCCAGCAAGGTTACGCTGCGCAGCTCCACCGGTGCCGATCTCAACGTCACCGGCAAGGCTGACCTCTTGAAGGCTCTGGGTCTGACCTCTTCGGTCGGCGGCGGCAACGCCACCGTGACCGTCGCGCGCAGCACCAGCGCGGCTTCGCTCGGTCAGCTGATCCAGGACGGCTCGACGCTGAACGTGAACGGTCACGTCATCAGCTTCAAGAACGCCCCGGTCCCGGGCTCTGCCGGTGCGCCGGCGATCCCGACCGGCTCCGGCAAGAGCGGCAACGTCATCACCGACGGCGCCGGCAACTCGACGGTCTATCTGCAGGCCGGTACGGTTGCTGACGTCCTGAACGCGATCGACCTTGCCACCGGCGTGCAGTCCGCCACGATCGCCGCCAACGGCACCGCGACCCTTGCGGCCGCGTCCGGCCAGACGGCTTCGTCGGTCAACGCCTCCGGTCAGCTCAAGATCTCGACCGGCGTCAATGCTGACCTGTCGATCACCGGCACGGGCAACGCGCTGAACGCGCTGGGTCTCGCCGGCAACACCGGCACGGCCTCGGCCTTCACGGCGGCTCGCACCTCCGGCATCGGCGGCATCTCCGGCAAGACCTTGACCTTCACCTCCTTCAATGGCGGTTCGGCGGTCAACGTCACCTTCGGCGATGGCACCAACGGCACGGTCAAGACGCTCGATCAGCTCAACTCGCAGCTCCAGGCCAACAACCTGTCTGCGACGATCGACGCCAACGGCCGTCTGACGATCTCGACGACGAACGACTACGCGTCTTCGACGATCGGTTCGGCGGCTGCGGGTGGTGTGATCGGTGGTACGCTCACCACCGCGCTCACCTTCTCGACGGCGTCTTCGCCGGTTGCTGACACTGTTGCACAGACTTCCCGGGCAAACCTGGTCAGTCAGTACAACAACATCCTGAACCAGATCGACACGACCTCGCAGGACTCCTCGTTCAACGGCGTCAACCTGTTGAACGGCGACCAGCTCAAGCTGGTGTTCGACGAGACCGGCAAGTCGAGCCTGAACATCACGGGTGTGACCTACAACTCCAAGGGTCTGGGCCTCGCTGCGTTGACCGGTGGTGTCGACTTCATCGACAACTCCGCCACCAACAAGGTGCTGTCCGGTCTGAACTCTGCGTCCAGCACGCTGCGTTCGGAAGCGTCGAGCTTGGGTTCGAACCTCTCGGTCGTGCAGGTGCGTCAGGACTTCAACAAGAGCCTGATCAACGTGCTGCAGACCGGTTCGTCGAACCTGACGCTGGCCGACACCAACGTCGAAGCGGCGAACAGCCAGGCACTGTCGACCCGTCAGTCGATCGCGGTCTCCGCGCTGTCGCTGGCCAACCAGTCGCAGCAGAGCGTGCTGCAGCTCCTCCGCTAATCGCGGCGGACATCGCCAACAAGACAATGGCGGCGGGGCTTCGGCCCCGCCGCTTTCTTTTTGTCTCGGCGGTTCGTCGAGGCAGCGCTCGCGAGCAAGGTAAATGCTTTCCGCGATATGCCGCTTTGCTCACTGTGAGTTATGGTTGACAAGTCGCAAACGTCACGTCGCTGCGCGAAAAATCATCATCCGATCATGACGATACGCGTGGGCTCGATCTGGCTCTGACGATCCATATGGTGAATCCGCGCAAGGACTGGCGCGACGCGCTTCATGCTTTGTTAGCCGTCTGCGTTCACCGTCCCGGCCATCGATTAATCTTGATCGAAGTTAGTTGCGTAGCGTACCAGAAAGGTAACACTCTATGTCCGGTATCGTTCTCTCGTCGTCGGTTCGTCAGAACCTGCTTTCTCTCCAGTCGACCGCTGATCTTCTCGCCACCACCCAGAGCCGCCTTTCCACCGGTAAGAGTGTCAACTCGGCTCTCGACAATCCCACCAACTTCTTCACGGCACAGTCGCTCGACAACCGCGCCAGCGACATCAACAACCTGCTCGATGGCATTGCCAACGGCGTGCAGGTTCTGCAGGCTGCCAACACCGGCATCACCTCGCTGCAGAAGCTGATCGACAGCGCCAAGTCGATCGCCAACCAGGCGCTGCAGACCACGGTCGGCTACTCCACCAAGTCCAACGTCTCGGCCACCGTTTCGGGCGCGACGGCTGCGGACCTCCGTGGCACGACCTCCTATGCCAGCACCGTTGCCACCAGCAACGTGCTGTATGACGGCACCGCGGGCGGCACCCATGCCGCGACCTCGGCCATCACGCTGGGCGCGACCCAGGGCGTTACCACGGGTGCTACGGCAACCGCCGGTGACGGTTCGACGGCTCTGTCCGCCGGCATCACCCTGATCGCGAACGGTGCGGCGACCGCGACCGGCCTGATCGGCAACGCTCAGCCTGCCGATGGCGACACGGTTACCGTCAACGGCCACACGATCACCTTCCGCGCCGGTGCTGCTCCGGCCTCGACCGCTGTCGCCAGCGGCTCGGGCGTCAGCGGCAACATCGTGACGGATGGCAGCGGCAACTCGACCGTCTTCCTCGGCACGACCGCTGCTCCGGCGGCGACAGTCGGCGATCTCGCGACCGCGATCGACCTCGCCAGCGGCGTCAAGGTTGCCGTGAACAGCGCGGGTGCTGCGACCATCAGCACGAGCGCTGGTGAGACGGCCTCCGACATCGGCGTCACCACGGCCAGCAAGGTTACGCTGCGCAGCTCCACCGGTGCCGATCTCAACGTCACCGGCAAGGCTGACCTCCTGAAGGCTCTCGGCCTGAGCTCGGCCGTCGGCGGCGGCAACGCCACCGTGACCGTGGCGCGCACCACCAGCGCGGCTTCGCTCGGTTCGTTGCTGCAGGACGGCTCGACGCTGAACGTGGATGGTCACGTCATCAGCTTCAAGAACGCCCCGGTTCCGGGCTCTGCCGGTGCGCCGGCGATCCCGACCGGCTCCGGCAAGAGCGGCAACGTCATCACCGACGGCGCCGGCAACTCGACGGTCTATCTGCAGGCCGGTACGATTGCTGACGTCCTGAACGCGATCGACCTTGCCACCGGCGTGCAGTCCGCCACGATCGCCGCCAACGGCACCGCGACGCTTGCGACTGCCTCCGGCCAGACCAACTCGTCGGTCAATGCCTCCGGTCAGCTCAAGATCTCGACCGGCGTCAACGCCGATCTGTCGATCACCGGCACCGGCAATGCGCTGAACGTTCTCGGCTTCGCCGGCAACACCGGCACCGGGACGGCCTTCACCGCGGCTCGCACCTCCGGCATCGGCGGCATCTCCGGCAAGACCCTGACCTTCACCTCCTTCAGCGGCGGTTCGGCGGTCAACGTCACCTTCGGTGATGGCACCAACGGTACGGTCAAGACGCTCGATCAGCTCAACTCGCAGCTCCAGGCCAACAACCTGTCTGCGACGATCGACGCCAACGGCCGTCTGACGATCTCGACGACGAATGACTACGCGTCCGCGACGATCGGTTCGGCGGCTGCGGGGGGTGTGATCGGTGGTACGCTCACCACCGCGCTCACCTTCTCGACGGCGTCTTCGCCAACGCAGGATACGGTTGCACAAACGACCCGTTCAAACCTGGTCAACCAGTACAACAACATCCTGCAGCAGATCGACTCCACCTCGCTCGACTCCTCGTTCAACGGTGTCAACCTCTTGAACGGCGACCAGCTCAAGCTGGTGTTCGACGAGACCGGCAAGTCGAGCCTGAACATCACGGGCGTGACCTACAACTCGAAGGGCCTGGGCCTGGCCGCGTTGACCGGCGGCGTCGATTTCATCGACAACTCCGCCACCAACAAGGTGCTGACCAACCTGAACACCGCGTCCAGCACGCTGCGTTCGGAGGCTTCCGCGCTCGGTTCGAACCTCACGATCGTGCAGGTGCGTCAGGACTTCAACAAGAACCTGATCAACGTGCTGCAGACCGGTTCGTCGAACCTGACGCTGGCCGACACCAACGTCGAAGCGGCGAACAGCCAGGCGCTGTCGACCCGTCAGTCGATCGCGGTCTCCGCGCTGTCGCTGGCCAACCAGTCGCAGCAGAGCGTGCTGCAGCTCCTCCGCTAATCGCGGCGGACATCGCAAGCAAGACAATGGCGGCGGGGCTCTAGCCCCGCCGCTTTTTTGCGTCGGCAGGAGAGGGGAGGCAGCGCACCGCATAAAAAAGTAACCGTAAAAAGTAACTGGCGGTTATGGTTAATGGCGCACTAACGAGCAAAAAACGCCAGCGATTACAGGACTTATTCTGATCGCCTCAGCTGTCCTGCGTGCGATTATGGTGAACCGACGCTTATGAGCGCGAGCGCCATTTCACCCTTTGTTAGCCATGATCCCTCAGGCTGTCCTCGTCACTCGATCCATCGCGATCGAAGGAAGACGCGTAAGCCAGAAGGGTAAAACTATGTCCGGTATCGTTCTCTCTGCGTCGGTTCGTCAGAACCTGCTTTCTCTCCAGTCGACCGCTGACCTCCTCGCCACCACTCAGAACCGTCTGTCGACCGGCAAGAGCGTCAACTCGGCGCTCGACAATCCCACCAACTTCTTCACCGCCCAATCGCTCGACAACCGCGCCAGCGATATCAACAACCTGCTCGATGGCATCGCCAACGGCGTGCAGGTGCTGCAGGCCGCCAACACCGGCCTGACCTCGCTGCAGAAGCTGATCGACAGCGCGAAGTCGATCGCCAACCAGGCGCTGCAGACCACGGTCGGCTATTCCACCAAGTCCAACGTCTCGACGACGATCGCGGGTGCAACTGCCGCCGACCTCCGCGGCACTACCAGCTTCGCCAGCGCTCTCGCTTCGAGCAACGTGCTGTATGACGGCACTGCGGGCGGCACCCATGCCGCGACCTCGGCCATCACGCTGGGCGCGACCCAGGGCGTTACCACGGGTGCTACGGCAACCGCCGGTGACGGTTCGACGGCTCTCTCGGCCGGCATCACCCTGATCGCCAACGGTGCGGCGACCGCGACCGGCCTGGTCGGCAACGCCCAGCCCGCCGACGGTGACACGCTCACCGTCAATGGCCACACGATCACCTTCCGTGCCGGTGCTGCGCCGGCCTCCACCGCTGTTCCGGCTGGTTCGGGCGTCAGCGGCAACATCGTCACCGACAGCAGCGGCAACTCGACCGTCTACCTCGGCACGACCGCTACGCCGGCCGCGACCACCGGCGACCTCGTCACCGCGATCGACCTCGCCAGCGGCGTGAAGGTTGCCGTCATCAGCGCCGGTGCCGCGACGATCAGCACGAGCGCCGGTCAGACGGCCTCCGACGTTGGCGTCACCACGGCCAGCAAGGTGACGCTGCGCAGCTCAACCGGCGCCGACCTCAGCGTCACCGGTAAGTCGGACCTCTTGAAGGCTCTCGGCCTCAGCTCCGCGACCGGCGGCGGCAACGCGTCGGTGAGCGTCAGCCGCACCACCAGCGCGGCCTCGCTCGGTCAGTTGGTGCAGGACGGTTCGACGTTGAACGTGGATGGTCACACCATCACCTTCAAGAATGCTCCGGTTCCGGGCTCTGCGGGTGCTCCCGCGATCCCGAGCACCTATGGCAAGACGGGCAACGTCATCACCGACGGCAACGGCAACTCGACGGTCTATCTGCAGGCCGGTACGGTCGCCGACGTCCTGAACGCGATCGACCTTGCCACCGGCGTCCAGACGGCCAGTATTGCCGCCAACGGCACCGCGACGCTGTCGACCGGCACGGGCCAGTCCAACTCGTCGATCAACACCTCCGGCCAGCTCCGGATCTCGACCGGCATCAACGCCGACCTGTCAATCACCGGCACGGGCAATGCCCTGAACGTGTTCGGTCTCGCCGGCAACACCGGCACGGCGAGTGCGTTCACCGCCGCGCGTACTTCCGGCATCGGCGGCATCGCTGGCAAGACCTTGACCTTCACTTCCTTCAACGGCGGCACGGCGGTCAACGTCACCTTCGGCGACGGCACCAACGGCACCGTCAAGACGCTCGATCAGCTCAACACGCAGCTTCTGGCCAACAACCTAGCTGCGACGATCGACGCCAATGGCCGCCTGACGATCACTGCCTCTAACGACTACGCGTCGTCGACGATCGGTTCGCTGACGGCGGGTGGCACGATCGGCGGTACCCTGACCGCGGCACTGACCTTCTCGACGGCCTCGACCCCCGTTCAGGACGCAGTTGCCCAGACCGCGCGTGCCAACCTGGTGTCGCAGTACAACAACATCCTCAACCAGATCGACACGACCTCGCAGGACTCCTCGTTCAACGGCGTCAACCTGTTGAACGGCGACCAGCTCAAGCTGGTGTTCGACGAGACCGGCAAGTCGAGCCTCAACATCACCGGCGTGACCTACAACTCCAAGGGTCTGGGCCTCGCCGCGCTGGTCGTGGGTGTCGACTTCATCGACAACTCGGCGGCCAACCGGGTGCTCACCAACCTCAACGCTGCCTCGAGCACGCTGCGGTCGGAATCCTCCACGCTGGGTTCGAACCTCTCGGTGGTGCAGGTGCGTCAGGACTTCAACAAGAACCTGATCAACGTGCTGCAGACCGGTTCGTCGAACCTGACGCTTGCCGACACCAACGTCGAAGCGGCCAACAGCCAGGCGCTGTCGACCCGCCAGTCGATCGCGGTCTCCGCGCTGTCGCTGGCAAACCAGTCGCAGCAGAGCGTCCTTCAGTTGCTCCGCTAATAAGCAGCTGAAATCACTAAATAAATCGAGCGACGGGGCCTTTGCCCCGCCGCTCTTTTTTGCCGTCCGGGAGGTCGTTTTGGCGTTAACCCGCCACTAACCGTAACGCTTAAGTCGTCGTTAACCATACTTTAAAGGACAGACCCTACAACTGGACAAAAGCCCGCTTTCCAGATCGGCGAGCCCCGATTCGTACCCGGTATCGCGCTTCAAGAGGAAGACCCGCCAATGTCCAACATCGTTCTCTCGGCGTCGGTTCGCCAGAACCTGTTGTCGCTGCAGTCGACGGCCGACCTGCTGGCCACGACGCAGGAGCGCCTGGCCACCGGCAAGAAGGTGAACACGGCGCTCGACAATCCCACCAACTTCTTCACTGCACAGGGGTTGGACAACCGGGCGAGCGACATCAGTAACCTCCTCGACGGTATCAACAACGGTGTGCAGGTGCTTCAGGCGGCGAATACCGGCATCACCTCGCTGCAAAAGCTGATCGACAGCGCGAAATCGATCGCCAACCAGGCGCTCCAGACCACCGTCGGTTACTCCACCAAGTCGAACGTCTCGACCACGATCCCCGGCGCAACGCCGGCCGATCTGCGCGGCACGACGAGTTACGCGAGTGCGACGGCCAGCAGCAACGTTCTCTACGCAGGCGCGCCGGGTGGTACGACCGCGGCGACCGCGGCGGCGACCCTGGGCGCACCGCAGGGTGTGACGACCGGCGCGGCGGCAACCGCCGGCGACGGCACCACGGCGATCACCCCCGCCATCACCCTGATCGCAAACGGTGCTGCGACTGCGACCGGTCTCGTCGGCAATGCCCAGCCGGCCGACGGCGACACGCTGACCGTCAACGGCCACACCATCACCTTCCGCGCCGGTGCAGCTCCGACGACCTCGACCGTCACGAACGGCTCCGGCGTCAGCGGCAACATCGTCACCGACGGCAACGGCAATTCGACGGTCTATCTCGGCACCACCGCGGCGCCGACCGGCACCGTCGGCGACCTTTCGACCGCGATCGATATCGCCAGCGGTGTGAAGGTTGCCGTGATCAGCGCGGGTGCCGCGACGATCAGCACCAGCGCCGGTGAAACCGCCTCCGACATCGGTGTCACCTCGGCCGGCAAGGTCACGCTGCGCAGCTCCACCGGTGCTGACCTCAGCGTCACCGGCAAGGCCGATCTTCTGAAGGCCCTCGGCCTGACCACGGCGACCGGCGGCGGCAATGCCTCGGTGAACGTGAACCGCACCACCGGTGCCGGCTCGCTCGGCCAGCTGGTCCAGGACGGCTCCACGCTGAACGTCGATGGACACATCATCACCTTCAAGAATGCTCCCGTGCCGGGATCGGCGGGTGCCCCCGCGATCCCGACCGGCTACGGCAAGACCGGCAACGTCATCACCGACGGCAACGGCAACTCGACGGTCTACCTCCAGGCCGCCAGCGTCACCGATACTCTCAACGCGATCGATCTCGCGACGGGTGTGCAGACCGCAAGCATCGCCGCCAACGGCGTTGCGACGCTGTCGACAACGTCGGGCCAGGCCAACTCGACGATCAATTCGTCCGGCCAGCTCAAGCTTTCGACCGGTATCAACGCCGATCTCTCGATCACGGGCACCGGCAACGCACTGAACGTGTTCGGCCTCGCCGGCAACACCGGGACGGCGACCGCGTTCACCGCAGAGCGCACCTCCGGTATCGGCGGTATCTCCGGCAAGACGCTGACGTTCACGTCCTTCAACGGCGGCACGCCCGTGAACGTCACGATCGGTGACGGCACAAACGGCACCGTGAAGACGCTGAACCAGCTCAACGTCGCGCTCCAGGCCAACCATCTGACCGCCACGATCGATGCCAACGGCGTGCTGACGGTCACCACCGTCAACGAATATGCCTCCTCGACGCTCGGCTCGGCGCTCGCGGGCGGCGTGATCGGCGGCACCATCACCGGGACACTTGCCTTCACCACCGCACAGCCGCCGATCGAAGATCCGGTCGCACAGACTGCGCGTGCGAACCTGGTCAACCAGTTCAACAACATCCTTGCGCAGATCGACACGACCTCGCAGGATTCCTCGTTCAACGGCGTCAACCTGCTCAACGGCGACACGCTGAAGCTCGTCTTCAACGAGACCGGCAGCTCGACGCTCAGCATCAACGGCGTTGTGTTCAACGCAGCCGGCCTGGGACTCAGCAACCTCGTCAGCGGTGTCGACTTCATCGACAACGGCGCGACCAACAAGGTGCTCACGAGCCTCAACGCGGCGTCGAGCACGCTGCGCTCGGAAGGTTCGGCGCTCGGCTCGAACCTCTCGATCGTGCAGGTGCGTCAGGACTTCTCGAAGAACCTGATCAACGTGCTGCAGACCGGTTCGTCGAATCTCACGCTTGCCGACACCAACGAGGAAGCGGCGAACAGCCAGGCGCTGTCGACGCGTCAGTCGATCGCGGTCTCCGCGCTGTCGCTGGCGAACCAGTCGCAGCAGAGCGTGCTGCAGCTCCTCCGCTAATCGGAAGGCTGAGAACCGTCGTTCAAATCGTCGCGGCGGAGCCAATGCTCCGCCGTTTGTTTGAGTGAAATCGTCAAGACACGATTAGCTCAAATCTTCACGTAACGAGCATCACCGTTTACAGCCTGCGCGAGCGAATCTAGTTTCGAGAAGTGGAAGCATCCGCGACCCGTAATTCTCCGGAGGGGCTTCCATCGTGTCACGTAAGCAAATCTTAAGCGGTGCTGCCTAGGGTTGGGAAAGAAATCCTTAAGCCTGTGTATTGGGCGAGGAAACCTCCAGGGTGACGAATGTCGAATTCTGCTGCTTCGGCCTACGCGCGTGTTGCCACGACTACTGCATCTCCTCGAGACATCGAGGCGCAGACGCTGCTCAAGGCCGCCAACAAGCTGCAGGATGCGATCAACAATGCTGATCCGCTCAGCGAGCAGACCATGCAAGCCCTGATGTTCAACCGCAAGCTCTGGACCATCTTCCTCAGCGAAGCGATGCGCGAGAACAATCCGCAGCCGCTCGACGTCCGGCAGAAGATCGCCAACATCAGCGTGTTCGTGCTGAGCCAGACCGCTGCGCTACAAATGAGCCCGCAGTTCGATCACTTCCGTCCCCTGATCGAGATCAACCGCAACATCGCGGCCGGTCTCTCCGGCCGTCCGTAACGGGGGCGCGCCCGTGGCCGACATCCTGAGCATCCTGTCGAAGTCGTATCGTTCGAGTGCTCTGTCGTCCGCGCCGACCAGCGGCAAGTACGTCGCCGTCGATCCGGATGCCTATCAGGGCACCTGGAGCGGCAAGTATGCCAACGGGAAATCGTTCTCGCTCAGCATCACCAATGTCAGCGGCTTTCGCGCGCAGATCAGATACCAGAGCGAGGGGACTACTCAGTATCAGCAGGTGCTGATCAAGGATAATTCGTTCCGCTTCGGCGATACGAAGTTCACGCTGAGCAAGCAGGGGCAGGCGGTCATCAAGAACGTCGTTACCGATCCCGCGACCGGCACGACGTATCTGGATACGGCCTACGCGACCCAGGATAGCTGACAGCGACGCTCAGGCGCTGCGGTCGGTGCTGATCGGACGCGAGGGCTCGGATTTGCTCATGTCGAGGGCGTGGAAATAAGCTCGCCGCCGCAGCATGGCCTCGTCAGGAAATTGATTCACAACCGCGTCGGTCTTGTCGTTGACGACCTGGAAGACGAACGACGCTGCCGCCTGGTCGAACACGACCTGCCGGGAAATATTCTCGTTGTGCTGCAGATCGTTGCGCACGCTCGCGCCAGCCTCGCTCGCGCTCACCGTTTGGCTCGCGGGCAAGTCAGTTTGCACAGCCTCGTTCGCCGCCGGACCGGGCGTCGGTGCGATCTGCACGGGGGCCGGGATCCCCACCGGCCGAATGCTGAAATCTGTACTCATGGCGCCCTCCTGGTGCCTCGCGAGTCAAATCCCAACCCATCACTGGCCGCAACTATGGAACGGCAGTCTTAAAGGTCTGGTTAGGAATTATGGCTAACGGGGCGCCTGATTCGGGGCGCGACTTTTAATAAAGTCTGTCAGCTCAGAGCGAGCGGCTGACGGCGAGCGGCGTGATGTGACGCGGGCCCGGTGCGGCGCGACGGCCGGCGGCGGTATAGGTGTTGGGCACGTTGCGCTTCTGGATCTCGGCGTTGACGCCGCGCACGACGCTCTCGGACACCGCGTGGGCGGTCGCGAGCACCGTGAGATTGACCTGGAGCATGGCGCGGAAGGCATCGTGGTGGCGGTGCAGCGTGGAGAGCAGCTCCGGCGCCGACTTGGCGAGCTGGGCCTGGTTCGCCTTCAATTGCCCGACGGCGCCGACATAGCGGCGCGACAGTTCCTGCTTCTGGGCTTCGAACGCCATCGCCTCGCGCAGCTTGCCGGCGCGCACCAGCTCGGTCTCGCGCTCGACCAGGCCGAGCAGGGCGTTCATCGCGTCCATCAGCTCCTTGGCGAGCCTGTGGGCCTCAGTGCTGCCGGGCGCGGGTGCCGGGCGTTGGGCGGGCATCGGCTGACGTGACGCGCTGAAGTGGTTCATGTCGTTCGATCCTTACGCCGAGCGGGCGATGTTCGGCGAGGCTTTGGCCTGCTGGAGGATGAGGGTGCGATAGACGTCACTGGCGATGCCGACGCCGCCGGCATTCGCAAAATTCTTCGAATATTGCTCGGTCAGCATCGAGCGCCACACGCCGGTGCCGGTCGTGCTGCCGAACGGGCCTTCGCCCTTCACGCCCGACGTCATCTGCGAGAACATCGCATTGAGGAACATGCCCTCGAAGTCGGTGGCGGTCTTCTGGGCGCGTGCCTGCTGCTGCGGCGAGACCTTTTGCAGCGCCGCGGCGAGCTCGAAATCCGGGCGCCCGTTGCGGCTCTGCACGGAGAAAGCCGAGGAGACGAGGGAGGCGGAGTTGATCATGCCGGTCGCCATCACATCACCTCGATATCGGCTTCGATCGCGCCGGCGGCCTTGATCGCCTGCAGGATGCTGATGAGGTCGCGCGGGCCGATGCCGAGACCATTGAGGCCGTCGACGAGCTGTTGCAGCGAGACGCCGTCCTTGACGACGGCGAACTTCTTGCCGTCCTCGGTGACGCTGACGCCGGTGCGCGGCGCGACCACGGTGCGGCCGCGCGACAGCGGGTTGGGCTGGCTGACCTGCGGGCTCTCCGAGATCGTGACGGTGAGATTGCCTTGCGCAACGGCGACGGTGGCGACGCGGACATCGCGGCCCATCACGATGATGCCGCTTCGTTCGTCGATGACGATCTTGGCGGCGAGATCAGGATCGACCTGGAGCTGCTCGATCTCGGTGAGGAAGGCGACGACGTTGCCCTTGAACTCCGCCGGAATGGAGAGCTGCACCGTCGAGGGATCGAGCGGCTCGGCGGTCTTGACGCCGAGATAGTCATTGATGGCGGCCGCAATGCGCTTCGCGGTGGTGAAGTCGGCGTTGCGCAGGGCCAGGCGGACGTTCGGCAGCCGGTTGAGCGCGAATTCGATCTCGCGCTCGATGATGGCGCCGTTGGCGATACGTCCGACCGTGGGCACGCCGCGTACGATCTTGGCGGCTTCGCCCTCGGCCTGAAAGCCGGAGATCGCGAGCGAGCCTTGGGCCACGGCATAGACGTTGCCGTCGGCGCCGAGCAGGGGGGTAACGAGCAGGGTGCCGCCCTGGAGGTTCTTGGCGTCGCCGAGCGCCGACACCGTGACGTCCATCCGGGTGCCTTGCGTGGCGAAGGCCGGCAGGTTGCCCGTCACCATGACGGCGGCGACGTTGCCGGTGCGGATGGTGGCGCCGCGGATGTTGACGCCCATGCGTTCCAGCATCGCCTGCAGCGACTGCTTGGTGAAGGGGATGTTGTTGAGCGTGTCGCCGGTGCCGTTGAGGCCGACGACGAGGCCATAGCCGATGAGCTGGTTCTGCCGCACGCCTTCGATGTTGGCGAGGTCCTTGATGCGCGAGGTCGCGCCAGCGGATGCGACTGTGAACGCCAGCGCTGACAGCGCGGCGCAAGCCACTCCCAAAACCCTTGCCCAACGAACGCCTGACATCCTCTGCTCCCCGAGGCCCTTCAACATTCGGACCTTTCGACACTCCCATGACGATGCGGTCCGCCTTCCTCCATGCGAGCGCTGTGCCAGAGCGATGCGACGCGATTAGGTGCTTGAGGGGATTGACTAAATGTCTTCTGATCAGCTCCAGGAGGCGTTCGCCTTGAGGAGCGAAACTGCCGCCTGTCGGCAGATTTTGCCGGGCTGTTTACGCGTCATTAACCATAAAGCGGCGAAGCTGCGGCTCGATCGATCACCCGGATTCCAACCGATGCGCATCTACGGACCGAACGGCACGACGCTTGGAACGCCCGCTGGCCAGGCCAAGCGGACGGGCTCCAGCACCTTCGTGCTGCCCGATACCTCCTCGACGCAGGAGACTCGCGCTGCGGCCGCGCCGAAGGCCGCCGCCAACATCGATGCGCTGCTGGCCTTGCAAGGCATCGAGGAGGATCCGGTCGAGCGCCGCAAGCGCTCGGTCGCCCGCGGCCGCACTGCGCTCGACGTGCTCGACGACCTCAAGCTCGGCCTGCTCTCCGGCAATCTCGACTCCTCGACGGTGATGCGGCTGCGCGACGCGGCTGCGAACCTGAAGTCGTCATCCGGCGATCCCGGGCTGGATGCGGTTCTGTCCGAGATCGAGCTGCGCGTGGAAGTCGAGCTCGCCAAGGCCGGGCAGGCGTAGTCGTTATCCGTCACCCTGAGGTGCGCGCCCTGCAGCGCAGGGCGAGCCTCGAAGGGCGACGGCCCGGCTGCTACCGTGAAGACATCAGCGAGCGTTGCTACACCTCGGCCGTACATCCTTCGAGGCTCCCCGCGCGGTGCTTCGCGCCGCGCAGCTCGCACCTCAGGATGACGGGGCCCCTGTGGGCCTCCTTTACGCCGCTTCCTGCTTCTGCTGCGCATCGTAACGGCGCTGGGCGGCGAGCACGTCCTTCAGATTCTGCTCGGCCCAATCGCGCAACGGATCGACGGCGGCGGCGAGCGTCAGGCCGAGCTGCGTGATCGAATACTCCACCGTCACAGGCACGGTTGCGATGGCACGCCGTCTGATCAGCCCGTCGCGTTCAAGTGACTTGAGAACCTGGCTCAGCATCTTCTGCGAAATGCCTTCAATCGTTCGGCGCAACTGATTGAAACGCATCGGCTCCTCGCGCAGCAGCAGGAGGATCAGCACCGCCCATTTGTCGCCGACGCGATCGAGGATCTGACGCGTCGGGCAGTTGGCAGCGTAGACGTCCGGTTTCATGTCGCTCATTCCTCGCAAGTCGTTCCGGTTGGCTTGAAGTTACGTTTGAAGTTACATTTGAAGTTACCTGGGCGTAATCAGGTAAGCACAAAGTGCTCTCTTAACACCAGCGTTCTTTGCGATATCTAGTCTCCGTTGGTTACTATACGAGTACCAGACAAGCCAAGGAGCCTTCCATGAAAATCGCAGTTGCCGGTGCCTCGGGTCGGGCCGGTTCGGAGATCACCAAGGAACTATCCCGCCGCGGCCATACCGTCACCGCCATCGCCCGCAACCCCGAGAAGATCGCCAAGCTGCCTGATGTCACGGCCGTGAAGGGGGATGTGCTCGACCAGGCCGGCCTGACGAAACTTTGGGCCGGGCACGACGTCGCCGTCAGTTCCGTCCACTTCCTTGCCAGCGATCCCCACAAGCTGATCGCCGCCGCCAAGGACTCGAAGGTCGGCCGTTACCTCGTGGTCGGCGGTGCCGGCAGCCTCGAGGTCGCGCCGGGCGTGAAACTGGTCACAACTCCCGGTTTTCCCGCCCAATACAAGGCCGAGGCGGAGAAGGGCTCGGAGTTCCTGGACTTGCTGCGGCAAGAAAAGGACCTGAACTGGACCTTCATCTCGCCGTCCGCCCTGTTCGTCGAAGGCGAGCGGACCGGAAAGTTCCGTCTCGGGACCGATCAGCTTCTCGCAGATGCGAACGGAAAAAGCTGGATCACCTTCGCCGACTACGCCATCGCGCTGGCCGATGAGATCGAGCGCCCGGCCCATCAGCGGGCTCGCTTTACGGTCGGCTACTGAACCTGCCCGCCGCCCCCGTGCCCTTCCGGATAAACCTTCCTGTGCAAGGGCTTGGGGGCGGTAACCGCGGGATCAGGGAAATATTGTCTGTCACATGAGGCCACTATATAAGCCCCGGCTCAACGGACCTTGGTCCGTGCGAGTCGTTGCTTAGAAAGATAGGCCGCCCTTGGAAAAGTTGAAAAACTACCGACCGACCGAAAAAGAGCCTTTCATGAACGACCGGCAGAAGGAGTACTTCCGTTTGAAGCTCCTCGCCTGGAAGGATGAGATCCTCAAAGAGTCCAAGCTCACCCTGCAGGCTCTGCAGGAGGAGAACGTCAACCACCCCGATCTCGCCGATCGGGCCTCGTCCGAAACCGACCGTGCCATCGAACTGCGTGCCCGCGACCGCCAGCGCAAGTTGATCGCCAAGATCGACGCGGCGTTGCAGCGTATCGAGGACAACACTTACGGTTATTGCGAGGAGACCGGTGAGCCGATCTCGTTGAAGCGGCTCGAGGCGCGTCCGATAGCAACCCTCTCGGTGGAAGCGCAGGAGCGCCACGAGAAGCGCGAGAAGGTCTATCGCGACGAATAGAGCGGCGTCGCGCTACCGCGCGGCTCCTCATAAAGACGCATTTGGCGCGCATGTTCGTGCCGTGCCCGTCATTGACGCGCCGATTGCCGTGGCGCGTGTCAGCCCATCGCGCCGATCCCGAAAATTGAATCGCGATCAACGCCCTAGACTCAACTCCTTCATCCTCACGTGAACTCGGATGAGAAACAGCCTTCACTTGAGCTGAGGGCGGTTTCGCGAGTCCGGCCAACGGGATCGATTCAGGTCTTGAGGTGAGGGGCAGCGAGCGCTTGTCAGGCGGCAGCCGGGGTGCTGAACTGCCCGACCTGAGTTGCGTAGCGTGGGAGGCGGCGCCGATGGACAAAATTCTAGCAGCCGCAAAGGCGATCGCGCTGGCGCGGCGCAACCGTGCGCCGCTCGCGCCGCTGGAGGTTCCGCCCGCCGACGAGGCTGACGGCTACAAGGTCCAGCGCGCGCTGCATGACTTGCTCTTGCCGCATGTCGGCGCGCTGGTCGGCTACAAGATCGGCTGCACCAGCCAGGTCATGCAGGACTATATCGGCATCCCGCACCCCTGCGCCGGCGGCGTGTTCGAGAAGGGCGTATATGACAGCGGCGCAAAACTGGCCGCCTCCGACTATGTCCGCGTCGGCGTGGAATGCGAGATTGGCGTGCGGCTGAAGCGCGACCTTGCCCCTGGCGAAGCGCCGTTCACCGCCGAATGGGTGGAAGAGGCGGTCGATGCCTACGCTCCCGCAATCGAGATCGTCGACGACCGCTATGTAAAGTGGGAGACGATGGGTGCGCCGACGCCGATCGCGGATGATTTCTTCGCCGCCGGCTGCGTGCTTGGCGAGGCTGTCCCGCGTTCGTCTGTGCCCGACCTCAAGGCGGTCGCCGGCCGCGTCATCCTCAACGGCGAGGAGGTCAGCAAGGGAACCGGCGCCGACGTGCTCGGCCATCCCCACAACGCACTTGCCTGGCTCGCCAATCATCTCGCCGCCGAAGGCAAGGGTCTGCATGCCGGTCAACTCGTGCTGACGGGGAGCCTGGTGAAGACGCTGTGGCTGAAGCCCGGCGACAAGGTGCGGATGGAACTCGACGGCCTCGGCACGGTCAAGGCGCAGTTTACGTGATAAGCACGTCATTCCGGGATGGTGCGAAAGCACCAGACCCGGAATCTCGAGATTCTCAGGTGCGCAATTGCGCACCGTAGTTCGATACTTCGTATCGCCCCGGAATGACAGGTGGCCGGCTCACCGTCCTCCGCACACCGGCCGGTCCATGTCCCAGAAACCCGTGACCGCGTCGAACGGCACCACCAGCCATTTGTATTGACGCTTGAACCACACGCCGACCTCAAAGCCGTCGTCCGTCACGGTGAGCTTGTGGAACTCGTGCTGAAGCACGATCGCCAACTCGTCCGGATGCTTCTCGATCAGGTCGACTGGTATCCTCACGCCGGGGGCGCGGGTCTTGAACTGCACGTGGATCGGCCGCTCCTCCGAGGCGAGCTTTAGCGTCGCCATCGACTCCGCCTGCCGCAGCACGATCCCGCAAACCTCGGCGCGCACAGGGGAGGTGAGGGCGAGGAGGGCTTCGAGAAGGAAGAGTTGTCGCGTGATCATCTTGATGTGCAATTTCATGGGCCTGGCTGCATTCCTTCATCCTTCAGTGGCAGCGTCGCCCATCTTGGTTCAAGTCTGCGCTCGCAAGGCACGGTGGAAATTCATGCGGCCCTCGCCAGGGGAGCTAGCGAGGGCCGCGTAGAACATCGCGGGTCGCGCCTAGGTTCGCGACACGAGATGTGGGAGCTCGGGAGAAAGTCTTAGAAGGGCAGCAGCACGTCCATCACTTGCTGGCCGTAGCGCGGCTGTTGCACGTCGGTGATCTGGCCGCGGCCGCCATAGGCGATGCGGGCCTGGGCGATCTTGGTGGAGTCGATGGTGTTGTCGCTCTGGATGTCCTCGGGACGGACGACGCCGGCGACGATCAGCTCGCGGATCTCGAAGTTGACGCGGATCTCCTGCTTGCCTTCGACCACGAGATTGCCGTTCGGCAGCACCTGGGTCACGACGGCTGCGACGTTGGTTTGCAGGGCTTCCTTGCGGTCGACGCTGCCTTTGCCTTCGCTGGAGGAGGTGGAATCGGTGGTGAGGATGCGGCCGGGCAGGATCTTGAGGGGCTGCGTGACCGTCTTGGAGCCGATAAAATCGGTGATCCCTGAATCTTCCTTGCTGGTGCGGCTGCGCGAGGTGTCGTTCTCGATATTGGCCTTGTCGGTGATGTTGACCGTCACCGTCAGGAGGTCGCCGACCTGCCGGGCGCGCTGGTCCTTGAAGAAGGCGCGGCTGCCGTTCCGCCACAGCGAGTTCGGGTTGTAGGAGGCCACTTCCGGCTTCGGCATCGGCATCTGCACGGGCTTGTAGCCGGGCGCGGCCGTCGGATTGTCGATCGCCGACAGCTTTGGCTGCTCACCGATCTGCGACAGGCGGTCGATCGAGGAGCACCCGCTCGCGAAGGCAAAGGTGGCCAGCAGAGCGCCGGAGAGGACGATGCGACGAAGACGGGCGGCGGAACCGAACTGGGACATGACTTACTCTGACTTGGCTTGAGCTTGCGATATCTGGGTTTTGGCGAGCGCTGCGGGCGGGCGGCTTTCGTCACGCTGGAGTACTGGGGCTTCGCGCTGCAGCGAGGAGGTTTGCTCGGCCGGTGCAACAATCGGCGCGGACTGGCTTGCGCCCTGGACCGTTACCTGGCCGCGGCCGGTGACAACGCCCATCAGCGTCCGCTTGGACTGGAGATTGAGCACGCTGACGGTGTCGCCCTCGGCGCCATTGTCGACGGCCTTGCCGCGGGTCGTCAGATAGAGCCCGGGCACCTGGTAGATGATGGTGACGTTCTGGTCGCGCTGCACGAGATCCGGCCTGGAGATGTCGGCGACCCGGAGCGGCGTGCCGGCGCGCATCGGGCGGCGGAGCTGCATGCCGACGGCGCGCTCGCGCGAGGCGGCTTCGCCGGTGACCTCCGCCCGCGGGCGGCGCTCGGTCGCGACATCGGAGGATTTCAACATCTCGGTGCGGTCGATGTCGCGGGTCAGCACGGCGACTTCCACGGTCTCCACCGCAGTGCCGGTGAAGCGCAGCTTGGTCGGCGCGGCGCTGGCGTCGTTGTGGATCTCGAAGGTCAGATCGAAGCGGGTGCTGCGCGGGTCGTAGCGGACGGCACTCGGCTGCAGTGCGCCGGTGTTGGTGGCGTCCAGCCGTACGTCGGAGAAGCCGCGGTCGAGCGTGACGCTGATGTTGGCGGCCTCGCCGAGGCCGAAGCGGCGCTCCAGCGCAGAGGCGATCGCAAGCTCCAGATCCTTGTTGGCGAGCGTGCGGGCGAGCCGGGTGACCGAGACTTCCTTGATGTCGCCGGTCATCACGCCGATCACCTGCTTGGCGCGCAGCACGTTGATCACTTGCGCGACCGGCAGGGCACCCGTCGTGCCGAGGTCGGGCGAGCGATAGACCGGGATCAGCGCGGCCGAGCCGGCATTCTCGACGAGGTCGCCGACGCGGACCACGTCGGACGTCACGGTGATGCTGGGCCGCAGCGTCGGCTGCGCGATGACGTCGTCGGCCGCGCGCACGGGCAGCGTCAGCGCGAGCAGGGCGATGAGGGTTGCGATTGTCTTCAGCATCGTCATGGCTCAGCGGAACAGCGCGGTGGTGGACTGCATCATCTGGTCGGCGGCGCTGATCACCTTGGCGTTCATCTCGTAGGCGCGCTGGGCGGCGATCAGGTCGCTCATTTCAGAGACGACGTCGACATTGGCCTGTTCGAGGCTGCCTTGCGTGATGTGGCCGTAGCCTTCGGAGTTCGCGGTGCCGTCCTGCGGCGCGCCGGAGGAGGGCGTCTCGGTGAACTGGTTGTTGCCGACCGGCTGGAGGCCCGCCTTGTTGATGAAGCGCGTCACGCCGATCTGGCCGATGATGGTCGAGCTCGTCGAGCCCGGCAGCGTGACCGAGACCTGACCCTGCATGCTGACGGAGATGCCCGAGGCGTTGTTCGGGATCGTGATCGTCGGCTGCACCGGGTTGCCCTGCGCGGTGACGATGCGGCCCTGATTGTCCATCTGGAAGGTGCCGTCGCGGGTGTACTGGTAGGAGCCGTCGGGCTGCAGGATCTTGAAGAAGCCTTCGCCGGAGACGGCGAGATCGAGATCGTTGCCGGTCTGCGACAGCGTGCCTTGCGTCATGCTGCGCGGCGTGCCGACGGTCTTGACGCCGCCGCCGATGTCGACGCCGACCGGCAGGATGGTGCCCTGGTCGGACGACTGCGCGCCGACGCGGCGGATGTGCTCGTAGATCAGGTCCTGGAACGCCGCGGTCTGCTTCTTGAAGCCGGTGGTGCGCAGGTTGGCGATGTTGTTGGAGATCACCTGAACGTTCAGTTCCTGTGCCGCCATTCCGGTCGCTGCGGTGTGAAGCGCCTGCATGTCAGTTTTCCCCTGGTGGCGTTACGCTGGAACGTCGGCGAGCTTCTCGATCGCCGATTTGTGGAGGTCGCTCTGCTGCTGGAGCAGGGTGGAGAGCTGGGTGTAGGCGCGGGTCACTTCGAGCATGCGGCTCATCTCGGCGACCGAGTTGACGTTCGACTTCTCGACAAAACCCTGCTGCACGGTGGACTTGGTGTCGGCCTGCGCGGTGGCGCGGCCGGTGCCGTAGAGATTGAAGCCCAGCTTCTCCAGCCGCTGCGGGTTGTCGAATGCGACGAGGCGGATCTTGCCGCGGATCGAGTCGGCCTTGCCGGAGCCTTCCAGCACGGTCACGGTTCCGTCGGGCGCGATGTTGATGTCGTGGTCGGTCGGCTGGAAAGTGATCGGGCCGGCATTGCCGAGCACGGGATTGCCGTCCGACGTCACGAGCTGGCCGACATTGTTCATCGAGAACTTGCCGTCGCGGGTGTAGCGCTCGCCGCCGGCGGTCTGCACCGCGAAATAGGCGTCGCCGCTGATGGCGACGTCGAGCGGGCTCTTGGTCTGCTCCATCGGCCCCTGGCTGACGTCGCGGAAGGTGCCGCGGTCCTGCACATAGGAGACCCGGCGGTCGGAGCCGATGAAATTGTCCTCGCGCGCGCCGGAGTTGAGGTACTCCTCGAACAGCGAGCGGTCGGCCTTGAAGCCGTTGGTGTTGGCATTGGCGACGTTGTTGGCGATGGTGTCCATCTGCCGTTCCAACGTGACCTGCCGTGCCAAGCCGATCAGAAGCGCGTTCTGCATCGGTCGATCTCCCCTGAAGTAGAGGTCTTCCGCGCCGCTCTCCCAAGCGTCTTGGCCGACCCGCCGATGAGACCTTCGGGCTCTCCCAAACCATCCGGCCTCGGCCCTCTCTCAGCGAAAGCCGTGCCAACGCGAAAAATGATTGTTTTTCAATTGTTTGATCGTTCGATGAGGCTGCGGAGAGGCGGCAGAAAGGTTCTGTTGACCATGTTTGCCCGGCAGATTTTTCCTAGTGGGAGGCCGATCGAAAGGTTCTGTTAACCATGATTACCGTAGCGTTTGCGTGAGGGGAGCGCGGTTCGCGCTGGGGCATCTGTATCGCGTCGCAGGCTGCCAGCAGGCATCGGGCTCAGACCCTTTATATTAATGAGCGGGCCTGGCGGTCATGGCAGAGAACGAAGAAGGCGCAGCAGCCGCCGAAGGCGAAGGTGCCGCTCCGCCGAAGAACAAGCTCAAGCTCATCATCATGATCGTCGGTGTGCTCGCCGTTCTCGGCGGCGGTGCTGCGACCTGGTTCTTCTTCTTCCGTCACGGTGATGACGAACACCATGCCGAGGCCGCACCGCCACCGAAGCCGCCGGCCTTCGTCGACGTGCCCGACATGATGGTCAACCTCGCCGGCGCGCCGGGCGAGCGGGTGCAATATCTGCGGCTCAAGATCGTGCTGGAGCTGAAGGAAGAGAAGCAGATCGAGGCGATCAAGCCGACGATGCCGCGCGTCACCGACATCTTCCAGACCTATGTGCGGGAGCTGCGCCCCTCCGACCTCAACGGCTCGGCCGGCATCTTCCGCCTGAAGGAGGAGCTGACCAGGCGCGTCAACGCCGCGGTCGCGCCGATCCAGGTCAGCGCGGTGCTGTTCAAGGAAGTCGTGGTTCAGTAGGGCTGATGGGCTGATAGCCATGGCGGGCAATGATCAAGTCGACCAGGATGCCATAGCCGCGCAATGGGAAGCCTCGCTCGATTCCGAGGATCCCGCGGAGGCCGCGAAGGCTGCTGCCGAAAACGAATTATCCGAGACCATGGCCCTGCAATGGGCGGCCATGGTCGAAGACGGCAGCCGCGACTTCGGCAGCAGCAAGAATTCCGGCGAGCGGGTGCTGTCGCAGGAGGAGATCGACAATCTCCTCGGCTTCACCGTCGGCGACGTCACGCTCGACGACCATTCCGGCATCCGCGCGATCATCGACTCGGCGATGGTCTCCTACGAGCGTCTGCCGATGCTCGAAATCGTCTTCGACCGCCTGGTGCGGTTGCTGACGACCTCCTTGCGCAATTTCACCTCCGACAACGTCGAAGTCTCGCTCGACCGCATCACCTCGGTGCGCTTCGGCGACTACATGAACTCGATCCCGCTGCCGGCCGTCCTCTCCGTGTTCAAGGCCGAGGAGTGGGAAAATTTCGGGATGGCGACGGTTGATTCCAACCTGATCTATTCCATGATCGATGTGCTGCTCGGCGGTCGCCGCGGCGCGAGCCAGCTCCGCATCGAGGGCCGGCCCTACACCACGATCGAGACCGAACTGGTCAAGCGCCTGATCGAGGTGGTGCTGGCCGATGCCGAGCAGGCATTCCGGCCGCTGTCGCCGGTGACCTTCACCATCGACCGGCTCGAGACCAATCCGCGATTTGCCGCGATCAGCCGTCCCGCGAACGCTGCGATCCTCGTGCGCCTGCGCATCGACATGGAAGATCGTGGCGGCAATATCGAATTGCTGCTGCCCTACGCCACCATCGAACCGATCCGCGGCGTTCTGCTGCAGATGTTCATGGGCGAAAAGTTCGGCCGCGATCCGATCTGGGAAGGCCATTTTGCCACCGAGATCGTGCAGGCCGAGATCGCGGTCGATGCGGTGCTCTACGAGGCGGACATTCCCTTGAAGCAGCTGATGCGGCTCAAGGTCGGCGACACACTGCCGCTCGACATGCGGGCCGACGCCACCGTTTCGGTCCGCTGCGGCGAGGTCACGCTGACCGAAGGACGGATGGGCCGCGTCGGCGACCGCGTCGCGATCCGCGTCACAAAGCCTTTGCGCAAGCCTTCGACGACGCTTGCGATGTTCGAAAAGGTCGACGAGCAGAACAAGATGATGGAGGCCCAATGAACCACTCCCTGGGAATGGCGATCGAGATGCTGGTGGCTGTCCTCTTGATGCTGACGATCGGCTACTGCATCGTGCTCAACAAGCGCCTGACGCGGCTGAAGGCGGACGAGCATTCGCTGAAGGCCGTCATCGCCGAGCTCATCACCGCGACCGAGATCGCCGAGCGCGCGATCGGCGGCCTGAAGCTTGCGGTGCGTGACGTCAACGAAAACCTCGGCAGCCAGCTCTCGGCCGCGACGCAGATGTCGGAGCAGCTCTATCGCCAGCTCGGCGAGGCCGATAATGTGGTGCGGCGGCTCTCCAAGATCACGCTGGCGGCGCGTCCCGTCACGCATCCGGAAACGGTTACCGCCGCTCCGGTCGCAAAACCCTCCGCCGCCAAGGCGGTCGCCGCCGCCGCCGAAGCGTTCTCCGAGCGCAGAAGGTCGAACGGGATCGCCGCATAAAGTGCCTGCATGAAATCCTTTCGTAATATCCGCGTCATCCCGGTCGTTCTGGTTGCGGTCGCGGGCCTCGCTACGCTGAAGGTCGCGGGGCTCGTGGTCAATGGCGGCTACGTGTTCGACTACAAACCGAGCGCATCCGGCAAGAAGTCCTGGGCCGAGGAGAATTTGAACTTCCCGACCGGGCGGGAAGATCTCGACATCACCGGTTCGACGCATGGCGCGCCGAAGGAAGCACCGAAACCCGCAGCGCCCGAGAGCAAGCCTGAGGGCACCGTGGTCAAGATCGACGAGCCGCAGTCGCAGGTCTCGCCGTCCGAGCGCGCGATCCTCGAGCGTCTGCAGGCGCGCCGGCAGGAGCTCGAATCGCGCCAGCGCGAGGTCGACATTCGCGAGAGCCTGCTGAAGGCGGCCGAGAAGCGCATCGAGTCCAAGGTCGAGGAGATGAAGGCTTCGGAGTCGCGCATGTCGGCTGCCGCGGCCGAGCAGAAGGCGGCCGAGGCGCAGCGGCTCAAGGGCCTCGTCATCATGTATGAAAGCATGAAGCCGAAGGACGCAGCGCGCGTGTTCGACCGCCTCGAGATGGGCGTCCTGATCGAAATCGCGACCCAGATCGCGCCGCGCAAGATGTCCGACATCATGGGTCTGATGCAGTCGGAATCCGCCGAGCGGCTGACGGTCGAGATGGCGCGCCGCGCCGGCGGGGGTGGTGGCGATCGCGCCGCAGACGCCGCCGACCTTCCCAAGATCGACGGCCGCCCGATCGCGCCGCAAAAGCCGAATTGAGGCTCGCGGCGCGGCGTGCTTCAGCAACCGGCGCGCGATCGCGTGGTCGTTCGACTGGCGCCCGGCCAGACGCCTTTGTCTAGTTCGCGAACGCCTGTTGCACCCTACGACCAGGCGAATGCAACTGCTTCTGGACGGCAAGGGTCTCGTCGTGCTGCTTGATCAGCGCGGCCTTCGTGACGCGAGTCACGAGTTGCAGCGTGCTGTGGCAACAGGAGCATTCATACATCTTCAGGGCATATCCTCTGGCGATCGGAACGATCGATACGACCGCTCTGGCCCTGCTACATACAATGCAACCGGCTTCTCCGCTCATTGATTCACCCCCGAGTTAATCAATCGATTCGTATCGCCGAAGTTGCATCTGATTCAGAGTCGCGCGTGAACCGCAACGCCTCAAAGGTTGTGAGTGCGCGCGTTCAGCAACCCCCTAAGCAACAGATCAGACGCCCGTCGCGGATGCAGCCGAAGCAAGCGGCAGCTTCTGAGACTGCGATGAGTTGACGCGCACAAATGTGAAATGGCGTATAGTGGCGCTCAAGACCTGGTCCTAGGCTTCGGCCATTCGCAATCAGCAGCGCGAGAGGCAGCCATGAACTACTCGTCCGCAGCAGAACGCGTAATGGAGGCCGTTGGCCGGCTTCTCGTCGTGGCGATGACGTCCGCCTGGGCAACAACGTTGAACCATCAGCACGCGTTGCCGACGTCTGAGGAAGATTGTGGCGCTGACGAATGCCCGGAACAGGAGAGTTCCCCTGGGGCAGATTTGACCAAGAGGCACCACTGAGAGCCTGCGTGCGGAGGTTTCCGCTCAACACGCGATGTCGTCGAGCACGGAAGTTCGACGCGGCGCCGTCCAGCTTCAGCCGTCAGCGGTCTCCGATCCGAGTGCGCCATCGGGCTTCGAACGTATCGAACTCCTTCGCGGCGGACGCCTGCGAGTCCAATGGATTGGTCGACCTTGGCACCACCGCGCTTGTAATGTTTGCGGCGGCGTTTGCTTGCTTGGACTCGTCCTTCGGCCACTCGAGCAGCGATTTGGCGAGCATAGGCTTGCCCTCGTACCAGCATTTCCGCCCATCAATGATGCGATAGGACCACCATTGTCCCCGTGCAGCCGGTGGCGCCGCGCTGCTGCATTGTTGCTTCGCCACGGCACTGGATATCTCGATCGGCAAGAGCGCGCCGGCGCACGCCGCGAGGGCGATCGATCGAAACCGGGTCTTCATTGCTCTGCACGAAGGGTGCTTCGCTGCAATCGATTTACAGCGACGACCAGGTCAGGACGTTCGAGAACCTCGATCAGCTTGTCGAGAGTGCGTTCGATATTCTGAGGTCGCGGTTGAAAGTAGTCCTCGAGGATTGACTGCGCTTCGCTGATCGCATTGAGTGCCAATTGTTGATCGGTCATATGTTCTTACCCATCCACAAATTACGCCCAATTGGCATCGCAGAAGGAAATCAAGACCCTTTTGGGGAGTATTCACGCTATTCTTTGATCTTCGATCAAATTTTGTTTCGACACGGAACCGCGAAGAGGTGATTTGCCACGCCAAATCACGCTGTTCCTTCACCCCATCAAATCGTGATGGGTGGCGCGAACGATTGCGTCATGAACGAAAGCCGCGGCCGAAGTGTCCGCGGACTCCTGACCCGGCGGTGGTTCAACCGTTTGCGCCCCGTGAGAACCGTTGTCTGTTGTAGCGCCTACAGCGTAATCGATCGATGAATGAATTGAGAGCAACTCCGCGGTGTCGATGGCGTCCGAGCCTTTGGAATTGGGGATTTCTTGCTTGAAGTGGAAAGAGCCTTCAGGGCCCAGCGCTGCGGGCTGACTCGAGGCCCGGACCAAGTGTGCGGGATCGGATAATTCGGGATGGTCCGCGCCGGAGGCCTGAAGCGACGCAATGGTGTGCTCGGATGCTGCGTCGGAGAGCGGGGTAGCTGCGGACGAAAAAACAAAACTGTCGCCGCCGTTGTTCGTCCAGTATCCACCGGCGCCCGCATCGCCTGCATTGAGCGCAGTGATCGTTTCAGGTCCCGACTCTCCCTGGACGATGTCATCCCCGCCCTTATCGGCGGTCGTCAGGCTGCCGGTACTTGCGCCGGTCATGTCGGCATTTGTTGGGTCAGGACTGACTGCTGCCTGAGGTGCCTGGCTGCCGTCGCTTCCAGCCCCTGCGGCGTCCTGTTGCGACGCTCCGTCGATTGGCGGCGAATCCGCTTGCGTCGCGGCGGCTGAACTGTTGAAGCCTTGGAAGCCTGCGCCGTGAATAGTAATCGTCACAACCTGCGAGGTACCGTCGATTGTGGTTACCCTGAAGGTGTCGGTCAGCGTGTCGCAGGCCTTGAGTGCCTGCACCGCGCAGTTGTCCTCGTCGAGCGTGTAGGTCCACACGCCCGCCGCCGTCATCGTGAAGGTGCCGTAGCCGTGCGTGCTCCACTTTGGTGTGCAAACCACCGTGAACGTGTTGGCTGGATTGTCGACGTCGGTGTCGGTGAGCGTGCCGGCAGCAATCGGCGCTCCCAGTGACTTGCAGTCGGGCTCGGTGACCGAACCGGTCGTGGTGCCAGAGATGATTGCGGGGTCGTTGGCGCCATGGATTGTGATCGTCACAACCTGCGGGGTGCCGTCAATGGTGGTCACCGTGAAGGTATCGGTGAGTTTGTCGCAGACATTGAGCGCCTGCACCGTGCTGTTGGTGTTGTCGAGCGTATAGGTCCAGACACCCGCCGCTGTCATCGTGAAGGTGCCGTAGCCGCCCGCGCTGGCCTTGGGCGCGCACACCGCCGTGAACGTGTTGGACGGATTGTCGACGTCGGCGTCGGTGAGCGTGCCGGTCGCAACCGGCGTTCCCGGCTTGCAACTGGCCGCCTCGGTGACCGCCCCGGTCGTCGTGCCGGAGATGATGGCCGGGTCGTTGGCGCCATGGATGGTGATCGTCACCACCTGCGGCGTGCCGTCGATGGTGGTCACGGTGAACGTATCGGCCAGGGTGTCGCCGACATTGAGTGCCTTCACCGCGCAGTTGTTGCTGTCGAGCGTGTACGTCCATACGCCCGCAGGCGTCATCGTGAAGGTGCCGTAGCCGCCCGTGCTGGCCGTGGGCGAGCACACCGCCGTGAATGCGTTGGACGGGTTGTCGACGTCGGTGTCAGCCAGCGTGCCGGTCGCAATCGGTATTCCAGGCTTGCAGCCGGCCGCCTCTGTCACCGAGCCGGTCGTGTCACCCGAGACAATGGCGGCATCGTTGGTGCCATGGATGGTGATCGTCACCACCTGCGGCGTACCGTCGAGGGTCGTTACGGTGAAGCTATCGGTCAGGGTATCCCCGACGTTGAGTGCCTGCACCTTGCTGTTGGCGTTGTCGAGCGTGTAGGTCCAGACGCCGGCGGCCGTCATGGTGAAGGTGCCATAGCCGCCTGTGCTCGCTTTTGGCGAACTGACCGCCGTGAAGGTGTCGGGGGTGTTGTCGACGTCGGTATCGGTGAGTGTGCCGGTCGCGCTCGGGATGCCGGGCGTCGCATTGGCAAAGCCGCTGGCTTCGACCGACGAGCCGGTCGCGGCGCCGGAAATGATGGCGGCGTCGTTGACGCCATTGATGCTGATCGTGAAAGTCTGATTATCAGAGAGCTTGCCGTCCGACACAGTGATATCGAAGGTATCGGTCGTGGGCGCCGTCAGCGCGTTGATCGCGTCACTATTCGGCACGAAGGTGTAAGCGCCGCTCGCACTGTTGACATAGAGCGTTCCATAGGGACTGTCCTTGGACACATCGTATGTCACTCCAGCCAGGACCGTACTGCCGACAGTGCCGCCACTGATGCCGAAGGTCAGCGGCGCGCCATCGGCACTGCTGGCACTGAACGTTCCGCTGGTCGCCGTGAAGGTGTCAAACACCACCGTATCGAGTTCGACCGGTCCCGCCAGCACATTGAGCGTCGGCGCGCGAACGATGAGTATGTCAGGGACTGTGATGGTGCTCGGGAGCACGATTGGAAGCGAATGTTGCGGTGCAGGACCTTCAGGCTCTGTGAAATTAATCGGTTCCGGCGACAGCGACTCGACGGACAGAGGCGTGCTGGAGCCCTTTGGGCCCGCTTTCGAGAGGTTGCCCCATACCTCGCGTTGGGCCGCCTCCAATTCCTCCATGCGAGCCGCGGTATTGACGAACTGGCTTGCGCTGATCGCGGACCCAACCTTGTTGAGCACAACCGTCTCGCCGGGGTCGTCGACGACGATGTGTCGCGGGACTGCGTCCTTGGTCACGAGCTCGAACGCGCCGTGCTTGAGATCCTTGTATGTGATCCTGTCGTCATCCAGGAACGTGATATTCGGGTCTGCGGCCTCGGCATCCTTCAACATCGAGAAGGTCAATGCTGCGAGCGTGAGCATTCCGAAACCGCCCGTACGAATCTGACCGCGTATGTCACCAAAGGGCGTGTCGATCCGCAGGGCTCCACTTTTTGCCCACCGGCCGGCAGCAAACGCAAAGATCCCTCTGGATATGGTGAGCAGGGCCGAACGGGATGTGCCATCGAAATTATGGACGAATTCGCTCAGCTCAATGCGAGCGTCGCCGGAGAGGTTGAAGACAGTATCGTCGATGAAGCGAAGACCAATCCGGCCGTTGGCGTCAGTCTCGATCACGTCGCCTTGGCGAACAGGATCGCCGACCATGATTGGAGTGGCGACACCGATTCCACGTCGGACCGTCGCACAACCGATCACGCTATGAACGGTGCCGACAATTCGGAGAGGGGGGACCACGCAGGACTCGTCTCCAGCCTCGCAGCCGAACGCAACTAACATAGGCTTCAACCTCGCCTAATACGCCATCGGTTTGCGGACGTCACAAGATCAGATCGTGTGGCCCATGGGCGTGAGTTGTGCTTGCCCCGTAAAGTTGATCAATATTGGGTGGGGATAGTTCAGACATCGCCGCCACCTCGGATCCGCGGACTCCGCTAGCGTGGTCGTGATGATCGGCAGGGTCTGTGAGATTGTCCAGCTTCACGCTGTGCTGTGAACCCTGGGCATGCGAAGCGTCATCCTTGAACTGAAATGAGTCGCCGAGCTGCTGCGAATTAGCAGGCGTCGACACGGACGCTCCATGGGGCGCGTTGTGCTGCTCGGCCGCCTCGCCTGAAGGCGAATGGTTGACGCCGCCCGTCGACGATTTCAGAGGGCTCGGGTTGAGCGTCGTGTCTGCCCCGTCATTGTTGGTATGGCCGTGCGCATGAGTCCCATTGGCTGCGTTCTCTGGGTTCGAGGCGCCATGATCCCCGGCTTCGCTCCCAAGCGCAAGCCCGCGCCCGGCGTGCTGTTCGGCGGCGTGGGCAAGATCCAGTGCGGCGAAAGCGCTGTCAGACATCTGGCCACTGCCGGCGATCGCGCCATTCTTGCCAGTCATTGTGTCAGTGTCGCGCCCCGCGAAGTGATCGAAGACGAAGTGGGTCTCCGTCGGTGCGGCGGCGTGCTGCGAGATCGAGGACAGTCCGCCGGCTCGGGGGACAGCCACAGCACTGCCGGTCGTTTCGGTCGCGTACGTATGCACCTGGTCTGAACCGGAGAGGCTGGAATATTCGGTCCATCCAATCCGGTGCCAGCTGGAATCGAGGCCGTGGGTCGGGTCGGTCGACGGGATTGTCGAACCCCCGTCGGCGAGAAGTGTGCCGTCGCCGCCCGTGGAGTCGGACGAGGCCCCGGAAGTGGTCGTCGCATTCTGCGCCGTTGCGGTGAGGTCGAGCGGCTCACTGGCTGCCGCCACGACCGGTGCCGCCGCCGGTGCCAGGATGAAGTCCGACGCGTCGATGGTTGCAATCCCCTGCAAGTGGATTTCGAGCAGGCCGGAAGCGCCGATGCGCAGGGTCTGGTCGGTTGGATTGACGTACACGATCGTTTCATTCGCCGCGCTGTCGTAGAGCCAAGCGATCGTATGTGCCGGCACGGTCGAGCTTGTTGAGCTCAAGGCCAGGATGACGAACCCAAGTGCGCCAAGAGCGGTCAAGTCGATCTTGTCGGCCCCCGATGCGAAGTCGGTAATAGTGTCGAACTGGCCGGCGTGGGAATCGGCGACGAACAAATAAACGAAGCGGTCGTTCCCATTGCTGCCGGTGAGTTGGTCCGCACCAAATCCACCGGTGATAGTGTCGCTACCGTTGTTGCCGTTGATTGTATCGTTGCCCGAGCCACCGTAGATCGTGTCATTCCCATCATTGCCTTTGATCGTATCATTGCCGGAGCCGCTATAGAGAGTGTCAGCTTTGCCGGTGCCGTTGACGGTATCGTTGCCGGCTCCCGCATAGATGATTTGACCTATGTCACCGCCGCCCGCGATGGTTTCGCTACCCGGTGTTCCAAACACATTGGGAGGGTCGGTGATCACGGTAGATCCCGTGGCCAGATTGTCGAAATCGTTAGGGTCTGCGTCGCTGGCACCATGGATGGTGATGGTCACAGCCTGCGTTGTACCGTCGATCGCAGTTACCGTGAAAGTGTCGGTCAACGTGTCGCCGACGTCCAGCGCCTGCACCACGCTATTGTTGTTGTCGAGCGTGTAAGTCCAGACGCCGGCCGCCGTCATGGTGAAGGTGCCGTAGCCGTCGTCGCTCGCGGTCGGCGAGGAGACGGCCGTGAACGTGTTGGGCGGATTGTCCGCGTCTGTGTCGGTGAGTGTGCCGGTCGTGGTGGGTGTGCCGGGCGCAAAAGTGCCCGCCTCGATCACTGAGCCGGCCGTGGTGCCGGAGATGATGGCGGCGTCGTTGGTGCCGTGGATGGTGACCGTCACCACCTGCGGCGTGCCATCGAGGGTTGTTACAGTGAAACTGTCGGTGAGCGTGCCGCCGACATTGAGCGCCTGCACCGCGCTGTTGGCGTTATCGAGCGTGTAGGCCCATACGCCGGCGGCGGTTATCGTAAAGGTACCGTAGCCGCTCGTGCTTGCCTTGGGTGAGCTCACCGTTGTGAAGGTATTGGACGGATTGTCGACGTCGGCGGCAACGAGCGTGCCGGTCGCGGTCGGCGTGCCGGGCGTCGCATTGGCAACACTTCCTGCCTCGGTCACCGATCCGGTCGTGGTGCCGGAAATGACGGCGGTGTCGTTGGTGCCGTGAATGGTGATCGTCACCACCTGCGGCGTACCGTCGAGGGTTGTTACAGTGAAACTGTCGGTGAGCGTGCCGCCAGCATTGAGCGCCTGCACCGCACCGTTGGCGTTATCGAGCGTGTAGGTCCACACGCCGGCTGCCGTCATGGTGAAGGTGCCGTAGCCGGCCGCGCTCGCCGTTGGCGAGTCGACCGCCGTGAAGGCGTTTGCCGTCGTGTCGACGTCAGTGTCGGTGAGCGTTCCGCTTGCGGTGGGCGTGCCGGGGTCTGCATTGGCGTGACCGCCAGCCTCGATCACTGCGCCGGTCGTGGCACCGGAGATGATGGCCGCGTCACTGGTTCCGTGGATGGTGATCGTCACCACTTGGGGGGTGCCGCCGATCGTGGTTACCGTAAAGCTGTCGGTCAGCGCCTCGCCGTCATTGAGCGCCTGTACGGCGACATTGGCATTGTCCAAGGTGTAGGTCCACACGCCGGCCGCCGTCATCGTGAAGGTGCCATAGCCACCGGCGCTCGCCTTTGGCGAGCTCACTGCCGTGAAGGTATTGGGCGGATCATCGACGTCGGTGTCGGTGAGCGTGCCGGTCGCAATCGGCGTCCCAGGCGTTCCGTTGGCGGTGCCGCCGGCCTCGATATTTGAGCCGGTCGTGGTGCCGGAGATGATTGAAGCGTCGTCGACGCCGTTGATGTTGATCGTGAACGTCTGATTCGCGGAGTTGAGTCCGTCGGAGACGGTGACAACGAAATTGTCGCTCGAGGGCGCCTTCAGCGCGTTGATTGCGGCGCTGTTAGGCACGAACGTGTAGGCACCGCTCGTGCTGTTGACGTAGAGCGTCCCGTAAGAACCTGCCTTCGACAGATCGTACGTCACTCCGTCCAGGACGGTGTTGCTGGCGGTAGCCCCTATGACGCCGAAGGTCAGCCTGGCGGCGCTGCTGGTGCTGCTGGCAGCGAAAGTTCCGCTCGTCGCAGTGAATGTATCAAATACCACCGTATCGTGTTCGGTTGGCCCCGCTCCGGTGCTGAGTGTCGGCGGTACAGGTTCGAAAATGGGGATGACGAATGGCGACACGGAGGGCAGCAAATCCTGCCGCGCGGGCGCGTCGGGCGGAATGAAATTGATCGGCTGCAGCGGCTGGGATTTGACAAAGGGAGGTGTGCTCGACCCGTTCGGTCCCTGCCATTGAAGATTGGCGAGCGCTTCCTGTTGCGCGGCGCGCAATTCCTCCATGCGGGCGGCCGAATTTTGGAACTGGTTCACACCGATTGTGGATCCCACCTTGTTGAGGACAATTGTCTCGCCGGGATCTTCGACGATGATGTGTCGCGGGATCGGCTCCTTGGTCACAAGCTCGAATGCACCGTGCGCAAGGTCCTTGTAAGTGATGGAGTCGTCATCCAGGAATGTTACATCTGGGTCCGCTGCCTCCGCGTTTTTCAGAGCGGAGAAAGTCAATGCTGCAAGTGTCAGCATCCCAAAACCGCCCGCGTGACTGCGGGGGCGAATGCTTGCAACAGGCGTGTTCAGCCTGAGAGATCCGGTCTCTGCCAGCCGGCCCGCCACGAAACTGAAGCTCCCTTGGGTCACATCGAACAAAGCCGTAGGTGACACGCCCTTGGCATCGAAGACGAACTCGCGCAGCACGACGCGAGTGCCGCAAGAGATGTTGAAAAGAGTGCCGTCGATGAAGCGAAGCTCCATCCGCCCGTCGGCCTCGGTCTCGATCACATCGTCCTGGCGGACTGGAGTACCGGCCACGGCCGGTGTGGCGACACCGCCCGCTCGCGTGAGCGTACCGCAACCGATCACTGCATGAATGTGGCCGATGATTTGGACGGGCAGGGCGATGGCAGCCTCGTCCCCAACCTGGATGCCTGACGCAACTAACATGGCTCGACCTCGCCTGGTGAACAACTCAGGCTCGGCGTGCTGCCATAGTCTTGCTCGGGTACCCTCGCCACGGGACAAAAAAACCCTAGGCGCCGGCAGCCGAAGGGCCTGCCCGCCGAAAATAATCAAGTCTGCTCAAGGGAGAGACGCATTGCGCGGGGCGCCGATATGCACTGCCACCCCAGCCGTGCTCCTCCCGTCAAAGTGATTAAATTGACAACCCGGACGTATTTAATTTGTGGCCTTCCCGCAGGGCGGGGAATAAATTAAGCCGGCTAAACAGATTAAACAACAATTATATGTATGCCGCTGCGCTGCGCGGTTCAAAAAAAATGAGACGGCGCGAGCGACAAGATTTTTTCAGAAGGGCGGATCATGTGCACACGTGCGATAACCGCATTGGTCGCTGGCTTCGTTTTGGCGCTCTCCAGCTTCTTGCCGAGTGCGGCTCGCGCGCAAACTGAATCCGCCAAGCCCGCCGTTGGGAGCTCATCATCCAAACCCATCGGGAAGGTGGTGGCGGCCACAGGCTCGGTCACAATCGAACATGCGGGCGCAGTGGTCGTTCAGGCGGGTGTCTCGGGCGAGCCCGGTCGGACCAACATCGGTGATCTCGTATATCTCGGTGACGTGGTGCGGACCGGAGCCGACGGTCGAGTCGGCATCAACTTTTCCGATGGCACCTCGTTCAATCTATCAAGTAACGCCCATATGGCGTTGGACCAGTATGTGTACGACCCGGACGGCAAATCCAATTCGACCCTGTTCAATCTCACCAGGGGAACGTTCACTTTTGTTGCCGGCAGTATCGCAAGGACCGGCGACATGAAGGTCGATACTCCCGTCGCGACGATGGGAATCCGAGGCACGACGCCGCATATCGAAATTTCGGACGATGGGACCGCCAAATTTGCGACCCTTATCGAAGAGGGCAAGAGCAGTATCCTGAAGAAGCCCGCGGCAGCCGCGCCGCCGCCGCCCGATCGAGGCATCAATCGCAAGCTCAACATCTGCCGGGGATGCTGAGAACTTCGCTTCGCCTGGGGGCGCTCCTGATGCCGGCGTTGGCCGGGCAGAGAGCTCAAGATTCTCGCTTCGTTGCTGCCGGAGTTGGACGCTTGGTGTGAAAATGACCGCGAGAGACAGTGTCGTCCAGGCAGTGACGCTCATTCTCATCATTGTGTTGTCCGGTTCTTCGGGCTTGGCGCAGAAGCCGAAGAAGGATGGCGCTCTCAAGAACATTGAACTGTGTAACGGCTCCGATCGCGTGTCGCCCGAAGCTCGGATCGATGGCTGCACAGCGTTCATCGATGCGGGCGAGGGGACGGCAAACGGCTTCGCTATCGCTCACAACAACAGGGGTAATGCCTATAGCGCCACAACCGACTACGAACGTGCGATCAAGGATTTCGATGAAGCGATCAGGCTCAATCCAAATTATGCGAAAGCCTTCAACAATCTCGGCGTGGTTTATCTGAGAAAAGGCGCGTATGACCGGGCCATTGGCGCTTTCGAGGAGGCGCTCAAGCTCAACCCAAACTATGGCGCCGCTTTTGCCAACCGTGCGCAAGCCTATCTGAAGAGCAATGCGTACGACCGCGCCGCGCGGGACTATGACGAGGCAATTCGCCTAGATCCGAATCTGGGGTCGGCGTGGAGCGGACGCTGTTGGGCCCGAGCCGTCCTCGACGCTTTGCAGGCTGCGCTGGAAGACTGCGACAGGGCGCTTCAATCGGAATCAAACAACGCCGCAGCATACGATTCGCGAGCTCTGATCTACCTGAAGATGGGTCGGCTCTCCGCGGCTATCGATGACTACAATTCAGCACTGCGGTTCGCGCCCAAGCTGGCGAGCGCGCTTTACGGGCGCGGGGTTGCCAGACTCAAGCTGGGCGACAGAGCTGGCGGCGACACCGATATCTCGGCGGCAACACGAATCGAGGCCGGAATCGGCGAAGACTTTGCCCGCTATGGCGTACCGCGGAGCGACTGACCAACCGACAGCGCTGTTGTGCAGGTGTTAACAACTCCTTAACCGCCTGCGTCTCAAATCCAAGGCCAGCGGATCGGCCCACGCTCGACCCGGCACGGCGTGCTGTCCCAAAGCAAATCAAGATATAGCATTAACAAGTCCTTAATTGGCGAGACCTACAGTCCAGGGCAGCGGCCGGCGCCATTGCCGGCATGGATCGTCGGACCGGAAGAAATGCCGCCAATGGCGCGAAAGGCTGCCGCTGGATTTTGGTCGCGAGCCCGCGCCTTGGCGCGAGGCATGTCGCGTCATGTCCGCTTGCCGCCGACATTGGCTGCCTGCCTCCTGATCGGCCTCACCGCCGCGACGCCGGCACGGGCCGATCCAATCCGGGGGGAGGCGACCTTTTCGGCCGCGGGCGGCTTTGCGCGGCTCGTCATCAAGCTCGGCGAAGATGTCCCGTCCGAGGTCACCACCGCCGGCTCGATTCTGATCATCCGCTTCGACCGGCCCGTCGACGTTCCCGTCGACCGGGTCCCGGAGAGCGCCCCTGACTACGTCAACTCCGCCCGCCGCGATCCCGATGGCGGGGCGATCCGGCTGTCGCTGGCGCGGCGCGTCACCGTCAACACCATGAATGCCGGCGAGCGCACCTTCATCGACCTGCTGCCGGAGGGCTGGAAGGGGCCGCCGCCGAGCCTGCCCATGGACGTCGTAAAGGAACTGGCAGAGCGCGCGCGCGTCGCCGAGCGCGCGCTCCGGACGCAGCGTGCGGTTGCCGAAAGCAAGAAGCGGCCGCCGGTACGCGTGCGCGCGTCCGTGCAGCCGACCTTCGTGCGCTTCGTGTTCGAGATGCCCGACGGGGTCGGCGTGTCGTCGATCTTCAACGAGCAAAAGCTGACGCTCGCCTTCAACGCCGCGCTCAATATCGACCTTGCCGACGCCATCATCGCAGCACCCTCGAACGTCGCGTCGATCAAGCAGAAGACCGACGTCGATCAGACCACCGTCGAATTCGTGCTGATCGGCGAGTCCGACGTGCACAATTTCCGTGACGACAAGAACTTCGTCGTCGACGTCGCCTTCCAGCCGGGCGACAAGAAGAAGGCTGCGCCTGGCGCGGAGTCGCTGCTTGCGCCGGCAAAGCCTGTGGCCGAGCCAAAACCTTCAGCCGAACACGGACCGAAGGCGGCCGTCGAGAAGCCGAAAGAGCAGCAGGTCCAACGCGAGATCACCCCGCCCACCTCGGAAATGATCGCCCGCGAGGCCAAGATCGGCGTCAAGCCCGTCGAGACCGGGCCGGAGCAGGCGGCGGCAGCACCGGCCGCGGATGCGCCGAAGTCGTCGCCGCCCGTGACCGAGCCCGCCTCGTCGCAAGCGCACGCGATCGAGGCGCCCAAGCCTGTCACGACCGAGGCACCCGCGCCCGTTGCCCCGGCGAAGCCGACGGTTGCGGAAGCGCCGAAGGAGATGCCCAAGGAAACGGCAAAGGAAACTGCCAAGGAAGCTGCCAAGGAGACGGTCAAGGAAGCGCCGAAGCCCGCGGCGCCTGCGACCGCCGAAGTACCTGCCCAGCCAGGTGCAGATACCGTCGCAAGCGTCGAAGCGCGCCGCGACAGCGATGGCCTGCGCGTGCTGCTGCCGCTAACGGTGGCAACGCCGGCGGCCGCATTCCGTCGCGGCGACACGGTGTGGCTGGTGTTCGACAGCGCAAAGCCGATCGACTTCGAACCGATCCGCGCCAAGGGCGGCGCGATGATCGGCGAGGTCAGTCGCATGGCGCTGGACAAGGGGCAGGTGGTCCGCATCCGGCTGACCCGGCCGCTGGTCTACTCGCTGACGACGGAGGACGTTGGCAAGGAGACCAACTGGCTGCTCACGCTTGCCGACAAGATCCCGGCCTCGCCGTTGCCGCTGATGATGATGCGCAACATCACCGATCCGGCGCTCGCCAACATCGCCATTCCCTTTACAAACCCCGGCCTGCTGCACAAGGTCACCGATCCCGACGCCGGCGACACGCTGTTCGTCGTCACCGCGCAGCGCCCGGTGCGCGGCTTCATCAAGCGTCAGGATATGGTCGACCTGTCGCTGCTCGAATCCGCGCACGGCATCGCCATCCGTCCCAACTCGGAAGAGGTCGCCGTCGAGGTCGGCCTGGACAAGGTGCTGCTCGGCAAGAAGGGCGGATTGACGCTGTCGCCGGTCGACGTCTCGGCGGAACGCGCTCCGACCGCGGTGCGGCCGCTCTTCAACGTCGAGGAATGGCGCAAGGGCCAGTCCGAAAACTTCATGACGCGCCAGCCGGCGCTGCTCGCGGCAATCTCGGCCGTCGAGCCGGCGCAGCGCTCCGTCCCGCGGCTCGACCTCGCGCATTTCTACATGTCACGCGCCATGTACTACGAAGCCAAGGCCGTGACCGACGTCATGCTCTCCGATCCCCAGAACAAGGAGGAGAGCAACGCGCTGGTCATGCATGCAATCGCCAGCATCCTGATCGGCCGTCCGGCGCAGGGCCTGAAGGATCTCGCCAATCCCGTGATCGGCAACAGCCACGATTCGCAATTGTGGAAGGCGCTCGCCTATGCGCGCCAGGGCAAGTGGGCCGATGCGCGTGAAAAGTTCAAGAACGTCGAATTCGCCATTGCCTCGCTGCCGCTCGACATCCAGCGCATCGTCACCATGGACGCGATGCGCGCTTCGCTCGAGGTGAAGGACTATGCCGGCGCCTCCAAGCGCCGCAGCGAGCTCGAAGTCGTCGGTGTTCCGCCGGAGATGAAAGCTTCCTTCGGGGTGTTGCGCGGCCGGCTCGCCGAGGCGCTTGGCCACGACAAGGATGCGCTCGACGACTACAAGTTCGCGGTTGCCTCCAGCGATCGTCCGGCCGCGGCCGAAGCCAAGCAACTCGAGGTCGCGCTTCGGCAGAAGCGCGACGAGATCAGCAAGGAAGACGCGCTTCGCGACCTCGAAACGCTGGCGGTAACCTGGCGCGGCGACACGATCGAGGTGAAGACGCTCCAGTTGCTGGCCCGGATGTATGCCGACATCGGACGGTATTCGGAGGCACTCGCGGCCGCGCGCACCGCAACCAAGCTTCAGCCGAACGCGGAAGCCTCACGGCAGGCGCAGGATCTGGCGTCCGACCTGTTCGTGCAGATATTCCTGGGGCCGAAGGGCGACAATCTGGCGCCGATCGAGGCGCTCGCGATGTTCTTCGAATTTCGCGAGCTGACGCCGATCGGCCGGCGCGGCGACGAGTTGATCCGGCGGCTCGCCGACCGTCTGGCGTCGATCGACCTGCTCGATCAGGCTGCCGAACTCCTGCAATATCAGGTCGACCATCGTCTGGAAGGCGCGGCGCGCGCCCAGGTCGCGGCGCGTCTTGCGATGGTCTATCTCGCCAACCGCAAGCCGGACATGGCGATCTCGGCGCTGCGCGCCAGCCGCATCAGCGACCTCTCGGGTGAATTGCGCCAGCAGCGCCTGTTGCTGGAGGCGCGCGCGCAGAGCGACGTCGGCCGCCATGATCTCGCGCTCGACATCGTGTCCAACGTGGCGGGGCGCGAGGCGATCCGGCTGCGCTCCGACATCTTCTGGGCGGCGCGGCGCTGGCGTGAATCCGCCGAGCAGATCGAGCTCTATTACGGCGAGCGTTATCGCGACTTCAAGCCGCTCAACGCGGTCGAGAAGAGCGACGTGGTCCGTGCTGCGGTCGGCTTTGCGCTCGCCGACGACTCCATCGGCCTGTCGCGGTTCCGCGAAAAGTACGCCCCGCTGATGAGCGATGGCGCCGACCGTGCTGCCTTCGACATCGCGAGCAAGCCGGCTGCGTCCTCCAGCGCCGAATTCGTCGAGATCGCAAAACTTGCCGCCAGCGTCGACACGCTCGACGGCTTCCTGCGCGAGATGAAGGCCCGTTTCCCGGACGCCACCGCGCGCGCGCCGGCCTCGCCCCAGGCCAAGGACAATACCGACCACACCGGATCGCTGCCCGAGATCAAGCCCGTGAGGCAGATCAAGATGACCCGGTAGGGCCGATGCTACTCGACAGTTGCCGCATGAGACGGCAATTTGTCGTCCAAAGCGCGATATGTCCTGATCAAGCGCCGTTGCCGGGAGAAGGGTCGATATGAGCAAGCCTGTGAAGACCGAAGCCGAACTCATCGCCATGGCGCGCGCCGAGTTGAAGGCCCATGCCGATAGCCCGAACGGCATGATGATCTCGATCCTGCGCGACGGCGACGCCTGGGAGTTTCGCGCGAGCGCCGATCAGGCGACCATCGACAAGCCCGGCTACCCCGAAGCCGTCGCCATGCTGGTGCAGATCGGCGACCACCTCAGCAAGCAGTATGACGTGAAGGGGTAGGGTTCTCGTCATTGCGAGCGCAGCGAAGCAATCCAGGCTGCTGCCGCGGACAGACTCTGGATCGCTTCGCTGCGCTCGCAATGACCAGATCGTTGTGGTAGGGTCTACTCACAACTCAGCCGAGCGCGATCATGAAGCAGCCGTGCGTCTACATGTTCGCGAACCGCCGGAACGGGACGATCTATACCGGCGTAACCTCCAACCCACCACGTCGCGCTTACGAGCACCGTGAGGGATTGGTGAAGGGCTTTTCGTCGAAATACGGCTGCAAGCTACTCGTCTGGTACGAGCTGCATGCCACCATGATCGACGCAATCACGCGAGAGAAGCAGATCAAGGGCGGCAGCCGCGCAAAGAAGGTTGCGTTGATCGAGAGTCTAAATCCGGACTGGAAAGACCTGTACGACACGCTGGTCTAGCCCCACACTCCGTCATTGCGAGCGCAGCGAAGCAATCCGGAACCTTTCCGCGGGTGCAGTCTGGATTGCTTCGTCGCAAGGGCTCCTCGCAATGACGGGGAGAGAGCGGGACTGCCTCACGGGTACGACGGCTACCCCCCGTAACTCTGCACCAGACTTCCCGCGACCAGCGACCAGCCGTCGACCAGCACGAAGAAGATCAGCTTGAACGGCAGCGACACCACTGCCGGCGGCAGCATCATCATGCCCATCGACATCAGGACGGAGGCGACGACGAGGTCGATGATGAGGAAGGGGAGGAACAGGAGGAAGCCGATCTCGAAGGCGCGCTTCAATTCCGAGATCATGAAGGCGGGGACGAGGATGCGCAGCGACAAATCATCGGGCGTTGCCGGCGGCGGTTCGCCGGAGAGATCCATGAAGAGTTTGAGATCCTTCTCGCGCACGTTCTTCTGCATGAAGCCGCGCAGCGGCACCGAGGCGCGCTGCAGCGCGTCCTCGACCGCGATCTGGTTTGCGACCAGCGGCCGGATACCATCGTCATAGGATTTTTGCAGTATCGGGCCCATCACGAAGGCGGTGAGGAACATCGCAAGCGCGATGATCACCGAGTTCGGCGGCGCTGTCGCCGTCCCCATCGCGGTGCGCAGCAGCGACAGCACGACCACAATGCGCGTGAACGACGTCATCATGATCAGGATCGACGGCGCAATCGACAGCACCGTGAGCAGGGCGATGAGCTGGATCGCGCGTTCGGTGACGCCACCGCCGCCCTGGCCGCCGCCGAGATTGATGCTGATGTCCTGCGCAGCCGCAGGCACCGCGAGAGCAGCGGCGCCGATCAGAACTGAAAAGAAAAGAACTCTACGCGGGAAAGCCGAGGGCCTCACGAAGGGGGCTTCGGACGGCCGAGCAGGGAGGCCATCTCGTCTTCGAGGTTTTCAAAGCTCGTCTTTGCAGGCGCGGCGGGTGCGTCGCTGCGCGACGGGCGTGGCGCCGGCGCGGACGGCGGCTCGGGCGCGACGGGCGGAGCGACCGTCTCACCGGCCGGGCGGCGCAGGGCTGCTTCCAGGCGTTGCGCCATCTCCGCGAGATTCTGCTCGGCGCTCGACGGGGCGGGCGGCGGCGGAGGAGACGGCGGCGCGGGCGGGGGCGGTGGTGGCGGCGCGGCCGCGCGTTCGGCACGGACCGGCGGCACCCGCGGTGCCGGCGCTTCGTTGCCACGCGGCGGACGCGGCATCATCGGCTCGCTGCGCGGCACGCGCGGCGGGATCGGTTCGGGCCTCATCTGTTCAGGCCTTGGCTCGCGCTCGGGGCGCGGCGCGATCGGCTCGGCCGTAAATCCTGCGAGCGGGTCGCTGCGGCGTTCGGCGAGTGCCGGCGCCGGACGGCGCACTTCGTCGGCGAAGGAGGGACGCGCGGGGCGCGGCGGCGGCTCCGGCATCTGCGGCTCGGGAAGGTCGAGCGACTCGGGCCGCGGGCTTTCGTCCCAACCGCCGGCATCCGGCATCGGAGCCAGGCGTGGCGGCTCGGCGCTGCCCGGCCGTTGCGGCAGTTGATCGCGGCTCGGGGCCGCGCGCAAGATATTCGGTTCCACGACGATGTCGGTCGGGCCGCCGATCATCAAGAGATGTTCGACATTGTCGCGTCGGACCAGAACCAGGCGACGGCGGCCATCCACGGCCGCGGCGTCGATCACGGCAAGCCGGGGCATCCTGCCGCGCTGCGTATTGGTACCCAGCCGGTTGGTCGCGAATCGGCGAACCGCCCATGCCAAGCCGCCGATCACCGCCAGAACGGCGATGAATGCTAAGATAAAGGTCACAGCCTGCATGCTTGTCCCCGGCAAATGGCGCTTTCCTCAATGCGGCCAAGGTCGTATCCGCCCGACCAAAGGCCTGCAACGCCCCAGAAGTTTGATCTCTCAACTCCCCACGGCAAAGCCTGCCGTCCCCAAACTCTTAATAACCCATGAATCGCTCGATCCAAAACGACTTCTTGGAATTCGCCGGTCCGCCAAGCGACTGGGTTAATTCCGCTTTTGGCGCGTAGAATCACGGGGGCTTCGAGGCATCGTCCCATAGGGGGACAAGCGTAGGCCACATCTTAACCAGCTATTAACCATACACGCGGCAAATTCTGCCTAGCTCCGGCCCCGATCCGGAGGCGGAAGGAGCCGCTCAAGATGTCCATCAACGACCTCCCGGTGCTCTCGGCGCTTCGCACCAAGATGCAGTGGCACCAGGAACGCCAGCGCGTCCTGTCCGAGAACGTCTCCAATTCCGACACCCCCCGATTCCGGCCGCGCGACCTGGTCGAGCCCAAATTCGACAAGGCCGGAGCTGTGACCGGCTCGATGGGACCCCTGGCGATGGCGCGCACCAGCGCTTCGCACATGGGGCCGTCGGGTGCGCAGTCGAGCTTCGACCAGAACAAGAATGCAGGCTTCGAGACCCGTCCCGCCGGCAACGCCGTCAATCTCGAGGAAGAGATGATGAAGGTCGCGGCCAACCAGATGGACTACGCGGCGGCGACCTCGCTCTACTCCAAGAGCCTGCATCTGCTGAAGACCGCGCTCGGGAAAGGCTAGAGTATGATCCGGAAAAGTGTGCAGCGGTTTTCCCTCGCGACAAACGCGGAACGCGTTTGCGCGGAGATCATGCTCAAACGAAGAGGCCATCATGGCGAATGACAGCAGTGACTTCGGCCGTTCAATGGCGATTGCGACCTCCGGCCTGCGCGCGCAGGCCGGGCGCATCCGGGTGATCTCGGAAAACATCGCCAACGCGGAATCGACCGCGCAGAGCGCCGGCGGCGATCCCTATCGCCGCAAGGTGCCGACCTTCTCCTCCGCGCTCGACCGCACGCTCGACGCGCAGGTGGTGACGCTCGGCAAGATCAAGCCCGACCAGTCGAACTTCCGCGTCAAATACGAGCCGAACAATCCGGCGGCGGACGCCAGCGGCAACGTCAAATATCCGAACGTGAACTCGATGGTCGAAATGACCGACATGCGCGACGCGCAGCGGTCCTACGAGGCCAACCTCAACATCATCAGTGCGACGCGCCGGATGATCCAGCGCACGCTCGACATCCTCAAGACCTGACAGGGAATTAAGCCATGGCTTCGCCGACAATTGCCGCCAACGCTTATGCCAACCTCGCGCGCGTGCTGCAGAACAGCGGTCCCGGCAAGGGCGCGGAAGCGCCGGGCCAGTCCTTTGCCTCGGTGTTGAAGGACGCCGTCGGCAGCGTCATGGAGAGCGGCCGCAAGTCAGATGCGCAGTCGGTCGCCATGGCGAGCGGCAAGGCGAACGTGATGGATGTGGTGACGGCGGTTGCCGAAACCGACGTCGCGGTCTCGACGCTCGTCTCGGTCCGCGATCGCGTGATCCAGGCCTACGAAGACATCATGAAGATGCCGATCTGATTTTGCGGCGCTCGCCCCGCTCGTCATTGCGAGCGTAGCGAAGCAATCCAGAATCTTTTCGCGGCGGCAGTCTGGATTGCTTCGCTACGCTCGCAATGACGGGGGAGAGGCCGTTCCGTCCTCGTCAATTCGGCGGGGATGAGACTTGGATAGAGGAATTTTGCAATGACCGGACCCGAAACCCTCGATGTCGCGCGCGATGCGATCTGGACCATCGTGATCGTGTCGTCGCCCCTCATGGTCGTCGGCCTCGTGGTCGGTGTCGTGGTGTCGCTGTTCCAGGCGCTGACGCAGATCCAGGAGCAGACGCTGATCTACGTGCCAAAGATCCTGGCGATCTTCGCCACAATGCTATTGGCGCTGCCGTTCATGGCTGACTCGCTCCATGCCCACATGCTGCGGATATCGTCGCGAATCATCGGCGGCTGATGCACAATGCGTGAACTATGCGCATCGACATCTCGCTGCTGCCGGCGCTTGCCGCGGCCTTCATGCTCGCCTTCGCCCGGGTCGGCGCGATGGTGATGCTGCTGCCGGGTTTGGGCGAGACCAACATCCCGACCCGTGTGAAACTGTCGATCGCGCTGCTCCTGACGCTGATCATCCTGCCGTTGCACCGCAACGCCTACAATGTCGACATGAACTCGATCACCTCGCTGCTCGTGCTGATGATGCATGAGATCGTGATCGGCATCGTGCTCGGCGCAACTGCGCGCGTGACGCTCGCAGCCCTCCAGGTCGCCGGCGCCATCATCGCGCAGCAGATGGGGCTCGGCTTCGTCACCTCGGTCGATCCGACCCAGGGCCAGCAGGGCGTGCTGGTCGGCAACTTTCTCACCATGCTGGGCGTGACGCTGCTGTTCGCCACCGACAGCCATCATTTGGTGATCGCCGCGCTCAACGACAGCTACAAGATCTTTGCCCCCGGCGAGACCATGTCGAGCGGCGATGTCGCCTCGCTCGCCACGCGCGCGTTCTCATCGGCGTTCCGGCTGGGGCTGCAGCTTTCCGGACCGTTCCTGGTGTTCGGCCTCGTCTTCAACATCGGGCTCGGCGTGCTGGCGCGGCTGATGCCGCAGATGCAGGTCTATTTCGTCGGCGTCCCGCTCTCGATCTTTGCGGGCTTCCTGGTGCTCGGCGTCGTGATCGCGGCGATGATGGGTACCTTCCTCGATTACTTCATCGGTGTCATGCACCAGATGATGCCGCTCAAGTAAGAGGGCTCGATGGCGGAAGACAACGATCCCGACAGTCAAACAGAAGATCCGACACAAAAGCGTCTCGACGAGGCGCTCGAGCGCGGCGACGTTGCCAAAAGTCAGGAGATCAACACCTGGTTCGTGATCGCGGGTGCAACGCTCGTGATCTCGACCTTTTCCGGCTCGATCGGCGGCGGGCTGTTGATGCCGATGCGCAATCTGCTCGCCAATTCCTGGATGATCAGGACCGACGGCAAGAGCCTGATCGCGCTGACGCAGCAACTAGAACTCGCAGTCATCGCTGCGATCGGCGTGCCGCTGTTGATGCTGGCGCTGGCCGCGATCGCCGGCAACATGCTGCAGCATCGCCTGGTGTGGTCGGCGGAATCTCTCAAACCCAAATTCAGCAAGATCTCGCCCGGCGCAGGCTTCAAGCGCATCTTCGGCAAGCAGGCCGCGGCCAACTTCCTCAAGGGTATCGGCAAGCTCATCGCGCTCGGCGCGGTCATGACCATGATCTTGTGGCCGGAACGGCACCGGATGGAGGCCATGGTCAAGCTCGACCCGGCGGCCATGATGGGTGCGACAACGAGCCTGACCGTGCAACTCATGGGCGCGGTGGTTGCAGCCCTCGCGATCGTGGCGATCGCCGATTATCTGTTCCAGTACCGAAGCTGGTTCCAGCGCCAAAAGATGTCGCTCCAGGAGATCAAGGAGGAGTTCAAGCAGTCCGAAGGCGATCCGCACATCAAGGGCAAGCTGCGGCAGTTGCGCCAGCAGCGCTCGCGGAAGCGCATGATGGCTGCGGTTCCCAAGGCCTCGGTGATCATCACCAACCCGACCCACTATTCGATCGCGCTGTCCTATGAGCGCGGCATGTCGGCGCCGATCTGCGTCGCCAAGGGCGTCGACAATCTCGCCTTCAAGATCAGGGAGATCGCCCGCGCCCACGACATCCCGATCGTCGAGAACGTGCCGCTGGCGCGCGCGCTCTATGCCACCGTCGATATCGACCAGGAAATCCCCGTGGAACACTACCATGCGGTCGCCGAGGTCATCGGCTACGTCATGCGGCTGAAGCGTGGCTTCTCGGCAGGACGCGGGTGGGATCTTCCCGAAAAGTACCGGAAATGGCTGTAAACTGGGAATCAGCGTACGTTTCGCCCTTGCTGCCCTTGCGCCCGCGGGTCCGATTCAGGCAGGGAGGACCCGGTCGCGCGCCAGTGCGTCCTTTCCTGCCGACAGGTTGCGCCGCTTGAGATGACCGCCGAGACCGACCACGACCTGTCACGCGAGCCTGCCGCGGCGCATGATTCGCCGCAGCGCGCGGGCAGCATTGCGCTGGTGCTGCTGGTGGCGGCAGCCCTGGTGGCGGTGGCCGTCGGCCTGATGACGCTCGGGCGGGTCCAGGCGCAGCCCTATATCCTCGGCATCCTCGCGGTGCTGGCGATGGTTGGCCTGTTCAACCTGTTCGCCTTTGCTGCCGGCATCATCCGCTTCGCCGATCGCAATCTCGACGACCCCGTGATCGGCCGCATCTCCGATCATGCCTTTGACGGACTCGCGGTGACCGATCCGCGCGGGCATGTGGTCTATTCCAACGCCGCCTATCTGACGCTGACCGGCGCGTCCGGCCCGCAGGACGTCCGACCCGTCGAGCGCGTCTTCATCGGCAATCCCGACGTTTCGGAAGCGGTGTTCCGCCTGCTCAAGGCCGCGCGTGAGGGGAAACGGCAGCAGGAAGAGGTGCGCATCTCCGGCGTGGACGGCAGCCAGGGCCGCTGGCTGCGCATGCGCGTGCGCCCGCTCGGCACGGCCAAGCGCGAAGCGAAATATGCGGTGTGGTCGATCGCCGACATCACCCGCGACCGCGAGCGCCAGGAGGACGTGTTCCAGGAGCTCCAGCACGCGATCGAGTATCTCGACCACGCGCCGTGCGGCTTCTTCTCGGTCAACCCGGCGGGGGAGCTCGCCTATGTCAATGCGACGCTGGCGAACTGGCTCGACTACGACCTTGCCGAGATCGGCTCGGGCGGGCTGAGGCTGACCGACATCGTCTCCGGCGATGGCGCTTCGCTCCTCACCTCGATCGTGGCGGTGCCCGGCGAGGTGAAGACCGAAGTCTTCGACATCGATCTGCGCATGCGCACCGGCAAGTCCATGCCGGTGCGGCTCTATCACAAGCTCGCTTTCGGCGCCGACGGGGTGCCGGGGCCGTCGCGTACGTTGGTGATCAGCCGCGCCCGCGACGAACGCAGCGATCCCGACCGCGCCGCCGAAGTGCGCTTCATGCGCTTCTTCGACCACACGCCGATGGCGATCGCGACCGTCGATCGCGGCGGCAACGTGGTCCGCGCCAACGCGCGCTATGCGAAGCTCGGGCAGGGCCTCGGCCTCGACAGCTCCAGCAAGTCGATCTTCCGCGCCGTCAATTCGCGCGACCGGCACATTTTGATCGCGGCGATCAACCAGGCGGCCGAAGGCCAGGCCGACATCGCACCGGTCGAGGTCGCGCTGGAAGGGGCGAAGGAGCGCTGGGGCCAGTTCTTCGTCACGCCGGTGGAGGAGAACGAGCGCGATACCGAAGCCGCCATCGTCTACATGCTCGAGACCACCGAGCGGCGCGCGCTGGAAAACCAGATCAACCAGTCGCAGAAGATGGAGACGGTCGGCCAGCTCGCCGGCGGCATCGCGCACGACTTCAACAATGTGCTGTCAGCCATCATGATGGCGAACGACTTCCTCTTGAACGCGCACAAGCCGACCGATCCGTCGTTCCAGGACATCATGCAGATCAAGCAGAACGCGACGCGGGCTGCGACCCTGGTGCGCCAACTGCTGGCGTTCTCGCGCCGGCAGACGCTGCGGCCGCAGGTGCTCGATCTCGGCGATGCGCTCTCCGATCTCGCCATGCTGCTGCGCCGGCTGATCGGCGAGAAGGTCAAGCACGAGACCATCCACGGCCGCGATCTCTGGCCGGTCAAGGTCGACGTCTCCCAGTTCGAGCAGGTGATCGTCAACCTCGCGGTGAACGCGCGCGACGCGATGCCCGATGGCGGCAAGCTGATCATCCGCACCGCGAACGTGACTGCGGACGAGTCGGCCAAGCTCGCCTATAAGGGCATGCCGGCCGCCGACTATGTGCGCATCGAGGTCTCCGACACCGGCACCGGCATTCCCGCCGACATCCGCGACAAGATCTTTGAGCCGTTCTTCTCGACCAAGGAGGTGGGCAAGGGCACCGGTCTCGGACTCTCCACCGTCTACGGTATCGTCAAGCAGACCGGCGGTTTCATCTACGTCGATTCCGAGCCGGGCAAGGGCACATCGTTCCAGATCTTCCTGCCCCGGCATCGTCCCGAGCCGGAGACGCAAGTCGAGACGCCGGCTGCGGCGACCAACGGCGCTGCCGCTGTTACAACCGAGGCAGCCAAGGACGCGCCTGCGGCCGAAGCCAAGCCTCGCACCGATCTCACGGGACAGGGCACCATTTTACTCGTCGAGGACGAGGAGGGTCTGCGCGCGCTGAACGCACGCGGCCTGCGTTCGCGCGGCTACACCGTGGTCGAGGCCGAGAACGGCGTCGAGGCGATGGAGGTACTGGACGAGCAGGGCGGCGCGATCGACCTCGTTGTGTCCGACGTGGTGATGCCGGAGATGGACGGGCCAACGCTGTTGAAGGCGATGCGCGAGCAAAACCCCGACATCAAGTTCATCTTCGTCTCGGGCTATGCCGAGGACGCCTTCGAGAAGAGCCTGCCCGAGGGCCAGCAGTTCGACTTCCTGCCAAAGCCCTTCACGCTCAGCCAACTCGTGGCCGCGGTGAAGGAGACGATGACGAAGTCGGGGTGAGGCCGCCCGTCACTGCGAGGAGCGCAATGACGAGGGAGCCCGCTGGTATCCCGCGACCAGCCCCCTATCAAACCCCCGCCAAATATGGGCTTTTGCCACATCCCCGCGACTGAGGGCCGCAGCCGCGGGTTCCGATAGTGGCTTCACTTTTGCGCTGCCGTGCCCATCTTAAGGGCACTTCCCCATGTCGGGGAAAAATGGGAAACGCACATGAATTTCTCGCAACGTAGCCGCAGTTTCGTGAAGACCATCGCCGTCATGCTGGCGCTGGCGCTGCCGACCGCGCTCGCGATCTCCTCTGCCGACGCCCGCGTCGGCGGCGGCTTCTCGTCGGGCTCGCGCGGCTCGCGGACCTATTCCGCGCCGCCCTCGACGCAGACCGCGCCGGGCTCGACCTCGCAGTTCAACCGCACCTACACCCAGCCGGGCGCTGGCATGAACTCGGCTGCGACCGCGCCCGCGCGCGGCGGCCTGTTCGGCCGTGCCGGCGGCTTCATGGGCGGCCTGGCGGCCGGCTTCCTGGGCGCAGGCCTTCTGGGCATGCTGTTCGGCGGCGGCCTGTTCGGCGGTCTCGGCGGCCTGTCCTCGATCATCGGCCTGATCATCCAGATCGCGCTCGTCGTGCTGGTCGTGCGGCTGGCGATGTCCTGGTGGCAGCGCCGTCACGCCCCGCAGGCCGCCTATGCCGGCCCGAGCGCCGGTCCCGACCCGGGGGCGCAGACGAACTATCGCAGCGGCCTGTCCGGTTTCGGCTTCGGCGCCAACAACGCCCCGCTCGAGATCAAGCCGGCCGATTACGAGGCCTTCGAGCGCCTGCTCGGCGAGACCCAGGCGGCCTGGTCGAACGAGGATGTGGCCAAGCTGCACACGCTCGCGACGCCCGAAATGGTCTCCTATTTCGAGAAGGATCTCAGCGAGAACCGCGCACGTAACGTCGTCAACAAGGTTTCCAACGTGAAGCTCTTGCAGGGCGACCTGGCGGAAGCCTGGCGCGAGGGCGAGACCGATTACGCCACCGTCGCGCTGCGCTTCGCGCTGACCGACAAGACGGTCGACCGCAACACCGGCGCGACCGTCGCCGGCAGCGAGCAGCCGACCGAGGCCACCGAGGTCTGGACCTTTGCCCGTCGGACCGGCGGCAATTGGGAACTGTCGGCGATCCAGCAGACCAACTGATCGCCGCTGCAATGTGAACCCTGGAAAGCGCCGTGCTCCCGCACGGCGCTTTTTTGTTCCGCGGAGCCGCCACGGAATAATGCTGGCTGCGGCGGGTTCGTGTCAGGCAGCAACCAAGAATAGCGACAACCGGAGGAAGAGATGACCCGCTACGGCAAATTCGTGCAGCCCTTCTGCCTTGCTCTCGCTGTGTCGACGGTCCCCATGCTTGCGGCGACGTCGGCGCAGACGCAGTCCGCAGACATGACCTTTTTCGTGACCTCGAGCGGGCCCGGCAAGGGCGCCGATCTCGGCGGCCTCGACGGTGCCGACGCACAATGCCAGAAGCTCGCGCAATCCGCCGGTGCCGGCGCTAAAACCTGGCGTGCCTACCTCTCGACCCAAGCCGCCGACGGCAAGCCTGCCATCAATGGGCGCGACCGTCTCGGCAAGGGACCCTGGCAAAACGCAAAGGGCGTGGTCGTTGCCAAGGACGTCGCCGACCTGCACAGCCCGGCCAACAACCTCACCAAGCAGACCGGGCTGAGCGAAAAGGGCGAGGGGACCAACGGCGCCGGTGACTCGCCGAACCGCCACGACATCCTCACGGGATCGCAGCCGGACGGCACGGCTTTCCCGGCGGGCGAGGACCGGACTTGCAAGAACTGGACGAGCAGCACGCAAGGCGCTGCGATGCTCGGCCATTTCGATCGCCGCGGCCTGCGCGACGACGAGCCGTCAAAATCGTGGAACAGCTCGCATCCCTCGCGCGGCTCAGAAGGCGGCTGCTCGCAGGCCGACCTCAAGAGCACGGGCGGCGATGGGCTGTTGTACTGTTTTGCTGCGAATTGATTGAGAGTCATTCCGGGGCGATGCGCAGCATCGAACCCGGAATCTCGAGATTCCGGGTTCGGTCCTTTCGGACCGCCCCGGAATGACGGAACCTGGGGCCGCATGCGACATTTGTAGCGACGTGTTCATAGGTTCTCCCTCATGAAATACGAACTCTACTACTGGCCTGAGATCCAGGGCCGCGGCGAATATGTCCGTCTCGCGCTGGAGGAAGCAGGCGCCGCCTATGTCGACGTCGCGCGCGGATCGCGCGGCACGGCGGCGATGATGAAGCTGATGGATGGGCGCGGTACGCCGCCCTTCGCGCCGCCGTTCCTCAAAGCCGGCAAGCTCGTCATCGGCCAGACCGCCAACATTTTGCTCTATCTCGGCGCCCGGCACGGCCTCGCGCCAAAGACGGAAGGCGGGAAATTGTGGGTGCATCAGCTCCAGCTCACGATCGCCGACTTCGTACTTGAGGTCCACGACACCCATCATCCGCTCGGCCCCTCGCTCTACTACGAGGATGCACGGCCGGCCGCGAAGAAGCGCACCGCCGAGTTCTGGGACGAGCGCGTGCCAAAGTATCTCGGTTATTTCGAGGGGCTACTGGAGAGCAATGGCGGCGCCTACGTCACCGGGCGCAAGCTGACCTACGTCGATCTCTCGCTGTTCCAGATCGTCGCCGGCCTACGTTATGCGTTTCCAAAGCGCATGAAGGCTTTCGAGTCCGACATCACGGGACTTGTCGGTCTGCATGACCGCGTCGCGGCACGGCCGAACATCAAGGCCTATCTTGCGAGCGAGCGCCGCATTGCCTTCAACGAGCAGGGCATCTTCCGCCGCTACAAGGAGCTAGACGCGTAAATCACCAGACGCCCGGCAATAGACGATAGCGCACGCGCGCGGCGTAGTCGGCATAGCCGGGCAGACCCGCGATCAGTGCGCGTTCCTCGATGCGCGTGCGAATGGCGAACAGCGCCAGAAACGCCGGCACGAAAGCGACGCCCCACCACGAGCCCAGCAGCAGCGGCACGCCAAGGAAGAACAGCATGATGCCGCTGTACATGGGATGGCGGACATAGGCGTAGGGCCCGCTCGAGATCACGCGTTGCGCACGCTCGGCCTGAAGCTTCACCACGGGCGCGGCAAACGAGTTTTCGCGGAACACCCACAGGATGAATGCAGTCGAGAGCAGGAACAGCACAAGGCCCAGCACCTGCAAGGCGGGCGACATGCCGGTCACGGATTGGCGCCGCTCCCATCCCATCGCGATAAGCCAGGCCAGCATCGCCAGCACGAATGCGGTCATGAAGACCTTGTCGGCGACGGGTTGGTCCTTCTGGATGATCGGCCGCAACCGTTCGGCGAGCAGCGCCGGATCGACGCGCGCCAGCCACCAGCCGCAGAGCGGGCCGAGCACGGCGGAAGTGATGAGGAGCGCCCACGCGCCCGGCCAATCGAGCGTGCCGGCGGCCGCAAACAGCAGCGCGCCCGTCGCGACGACGAAGATCGAATTCTGCAACAGCAGTCTTGCGATCATGCGCGGGTTCCTTCCCCGCATGATCATAGCGCCGCATCCGGCAAAGATGCGGCGCGTTCCGGCGAAAAGCCCGCCTCAGGCGATCTGGTCGATCCGCGTGCCCTGACCCGGCGGCAGCGGCGCGGGCGGCGGCGGCTGGTAGGCCTTCTCGGCTTCCTTCTGCGCCTGGTCGTTCTGCGCCTGGTTCGTGGTGGTGTCATAGCTTGGCACCACGACGACAATGGGCGGCGGCGCAACGCTGGAAACACTCATTGGTCAAACCTCACACATTGAAACACGTGAGACTGACCAGAGGGACGCCAAGGATCCCTGAAACGAATCGTTAAAATGCGAGCGAATTTGTGTGGAACGCGGGCGGATGGTGAAGGTCGGGTAACCCGCTGGCCGCTCCAGGTCCGTTGCGAGCAAGAGACGTACGCCTTCACCACACGTCATTGCGAGCGCAGCGAAGCAATCCAGAATCCCGCCGCGGTGACAGTCTGGATTGCTTCGCTGCGCTCGCAATGACGGAGTGCGCGGCTGCGGTGGCGTCCCCGCTACTCGTCCTTGCCGCGCGTGATCGAGATCGCCGCGTCCGTCTTGGTGCGCGTGCATTCCATGTTGAGCCGGCGGTAGCGCATCGACACCTTGTCGCCGCGCAAGATGCCCATGCGCTTCAGGCAGCGCGTGGCGCCCGTGGTGGTGTCGTCCTTCGTGACCGTGAAGATGATCGCAGCTGCGGCTCCGACCAGGTCGTAGAACTGCTGCGTCGGCCGGCGGTCGCCCTTGGCATAGAGCTCGTTGGAATAGCTTTGGCCGTTGCCGCGGCAGCCAAGCGACAATTCCTTCGCCGCCGGATGCGTGAGGTAGACGATGTTGGCCGCCTTGAAGTTGACCTTCAGCCCGTCGATGTTGTGCGCGAGCTGTTTTGAGATATCGTCGCATTGATCCGCGCGCGCAGGCGCGGCTGACGCCACAAGGCCGGAGATTGCGGCGGCGACGAGGATCGCGCCGCGAAAGTTCAGTTTCAAAATCATGTCAGGAAGCCCCTTCGGCCGGTATAAAAGCGTGTGCGCCGGGCTCATGCAAGGGGCGGGCGCGCAACAACGGCCTTAAAACCCATGGATGGTCACGCCCAGCGCGGACGCCATCACGTTCACCAGATTGACCAGCGTAGGAACTGATACCAGCAGCACCGCGAGGTCGAGCCGCTGGTCGCCGATTGCGCAGGCGATGGCGCCGGCGGCCATCAGCGGGAAGACGACGATCTGAGCCGACGTCATCAGGGCGCTCATGCCGGGAAGATCGAAGCCGTGCTGGACGACTGAAGGCATGAGGTTCAGCAAGGCCATGAATGTGATGGCCGCGAGCGCGAGGATCGCGCCGCGCATGTGCCCAATGGCTGCGAAAACCAGCGCCGTCAGCGCCAGCACCGGGTGCGTGGCGAGGAAGGCCTTGGCCAGGTACCCGCTGTAGCCGGGACCGGGGATTTCAATGGTGTTGTCGAACAGGAGCGTCACGCCGGACAGGCTGTCGAACGCCTCCATGAGCGCGAGGGCGGCGAGCCCGATCAGGAGGGCAAGCCTGTGCTTTTCGGGCAGCGCAGAAGCCGATTGGGACGACCTTTGAGGGGCCTTTGCGGGGGCAGGGGGCATTCGCGAAATCGATTGCTGGGGGGCGTCCGAAAACCTTCCCTTTGTGGGAAAAGGGCTTAGAAGGGTTCAAACCTCAGCCCTTTTCGGCGCCTTTTGCCGCGCCCACCCGGCCCAACCCGAGACCAGACCATGAACGCTCCGACCGCCTTTCCCGATCCGTCAAAGCCCGTTCCGCCCTACAAGCATACGCCGCTGTTCCCGCTGGGTAAGGATGAGACGCCCTACAAGAAAATCTCGAGCGAAGGCGTGCGGGTCGAAAAGGTGCTCGGCAAGGACATGCTGGTGGTGTCGCGCGAGGCGCTGCGGGCGCTGTCGGAAGCGGCCTTTGGCGACATCAACCACTATCTGCGTCCCGGTCATCTGAAGCAGCTTCGCGCGATCCTGGAGGACGGCGAGGCGAGCCCGAACGACAAGTTCGTCGCGCTCGACTTTTTGAAGAACGCCAACATCGCGGCCGGCGGCGTGCTGCCGATGTGCCAGGACACCGGCACCGCGATCATCATGGGCAAGAAGGGCTGCAACGTCATCACCGACGGCGACGACGAGGCGGCGCTGTCGGAAGGCGCGCGCGATGCCTATTTGCGCCGCAATCTGCGCTACTCGCAGGTCGCACCCTTGTCGATGTTCGAGGAGAAGAATACCGCCAACAACATGCCGGCGCAGTGCGAGATCTACGCCGAGGGCGATGACGCCTACAAGTTCATGTTCATGGCGAAGGGCGGCGGCTCCGCCAACAAGAGCTTTCTGTTCCAGGCCACTCCGTCCGTGCTCACCAAGGACCGGCTGCTCGCCTTCCTGAAGGAAAAAGTGCTGACGCTGGGCACCGCGGCGTGCCCGCCCTATCACCTTGCGATCGTGATCGGCGGCACCTCGGCCGAGCTCTGCATGAAGACGGTGAAGCTGGCGTCCGCGCGCTATCTCGACGCGCTGCCGACGCAGGGCTCGCCGGATGGTAATGCCTTCCGCGACGTCGAGATGGAGCAGGAAATCCACAAGATGACGCAGTCGCTCGGTGTCGGCGCGCAGTTCGGCGGCAAATATTTCTGCCACGACGTGCGCGTGATCCGCATGCCGCGTCACGGCGCCTCGCTGCCGATCGGCCTTGGCGTGTCCTGTTCGGCCGATCGCCAGGTGCTCGGCAAGATCACCAAGGACGGCATCTATCTCGAAGAGCTCGAGCACAATCCGGCGCAATATTTGCCGCAGGTCGAGCAGACGCTCGGCGGCGAGGTGGTCAAGATCGACCTCAACCAGCCCATGAAGGACATCCTTGCGACCTTCTCCAACTATCCGATCAAGACGCGGGTCTCCATGACCGGCACCATGATCGTCGCGCGCGATAGCGCGCATGCCAAGCTGCGCGAGCGTCTGGAGCGCGGCGAGCCGCTGCCGGACTATTTCAAGAACCACCCGGTCTATTACGCCGGTCCCGCCAAGACGCCGGAAGGCTACGCCTCCGGTGCGTTCGGCCCGACCACTGCAGGACGCATGGATTCTTTCGTCGACCAGTTCCAGGCCGCCGGCGGCTCGATGGTGATGGTCGCGAAAGGTAATCGCGCGCCTGCCGTGCGCGAGGCCTGCAAGAAATATGGCGGCTTCTATCTCGGCTCGATCGGTGGTGCTGCGGCAAACCTCGCCGAGCACTGCATCAAGAAGGTCGAGGTGCTCGAATATCCCGAGCTCGGCATGGAAGCGATCTGGCGCATCGAGGTCGTGGACTTCCCGGCCTTCATCATCATCGACGACAAGGGCAACGACTTCTTCAAGGAGTTGAACCTGGGCTGAGCATGATCCGGAAAAGTGCGTAGCGGTTTTCCGGAAAGATCATGCTCAAGAAAAGCTAGAGCCCCGTTCCGATTTCATCGGAACGGAAACGGTTTTAGCGCGGCACGCGGTATTCCGCCGGCGCGCCGTTCTCCGGCCCGTCGAACATGACAAGCACGCGCCACGGCTGTCCCGCGGCGTCGCTCAGCACCAGCAGCGTCTCGGCCTTCGCGGTGGTGTCAGCGACCTTGAGAGGGTGGCTGGTGCCGAGCGTTCCGGTTTTGGGATCGTAGAACACGATCGCAGGCGTGATCTGTTGCTCGTTGACCGGCCCGGTCAACAGCAGCAGACCGCCTGAGACGGCGGCGATGTCCCTGATCCCGACTGTCGTGCCGAGCGGCAGCGTCTTCAGCTCTGCATTCAGCGGCGTGCTTTCGGCGAACACGGCCTTTGCATCCACCGCGAGGATGTAGGCCTTGCCGTCGTCGGAGGGCCCGCGGAAGCCGAGATACATCTGTCCGTCCGCGACTGCGATGCCCTCGATGTTGGCGCCGTTGTCGCCCAGCGGCTTGTCGTAGGCGGCGGGAAGCGCGTCCTTGATCGCTCCGCGCAGCCGCGTCACGGATGCCTCGACGCCGATGACCTCGTCGTCCGAGATTGGAAAGGCCGGCTTTCCCGTGGTCTTGTCGACGGGAATGCGAAAGACGTGATAGCTCGTCGGATTGCTGTCGTTGGGATCATGGCGTTTGCGGCCGTGCGATCCGATGACGTAGAAATAGCCGTCGTCGTAAGCAGCGCCCTCGGCATCGGGATCGCCGCTCGCCTGATCGCCGAGCAGGCGGATGACCTTGCCGGGATCGATCGTCGTGCCCTCGATCTTGAAGAACTGCGCGTATTTCTTCTCGTCGTTGACGATGAGACAGGATTTCGGCGTCGCGCAGGCCGCGCCGCTGAGATTGGTGCGGGCATCGGTGCTCTTCTTGAACGGCTCGCTCAGTTGCCAGGCCGGCGACTGCGGCTCGAGCATGTCGGCGCTAGCAGGCGATGCCGTGGCGAGCGCAATGATGGCGAGGGCCAGGAACGGGCGGATGCGGGTGCGTGCGGGGAGGGACATGCAAATTCCCCTTTTGATCGGTTTAAGGTGTATCTGTCGCAACTAAAAATTCTGGGTTGCACCATCGATCCTGCGCCCGAAGCCTGTCGCGGTCAACGACACGAATGCTTGAGCGCCGTGGCCAAAGACCGCAGCGCGAAGAGCGCCTCGAGTCCCGTTCCGATGAGGGCGGAACGGGACTCGAGCTTCTCGTCTTGACGCGTTTTCTTGACGCGAACCGGTCTCCACTTCGCTCGAAAACGCTTCTAGCTGCAGTTCGTGACCTGGTTGGAGCACAGCGCCCGCCACCAGCCCCGCACGCCGTCATGGCTTTCGACCAGGCCCCAATGGCCGCTGCAGGCGAGAACGCGCTTCGGTCCGCCGTCGGTATCGAGCGTACCGCCGAGCTCGCGCTGCGCGGGCCGCCATCCGGCGTCGACGAAGGGCGCTGTAAACAATCCGCCCATGCGGGTGTAGCCGTTGGCATAGGAGGCGCCGACCTTGTTGGCGGCGACCCAGCCGCGCCCTGCATAGGGTTTTGGCGCGTTGCGCGGATATCTCTTCTCGTCCTCGTAGTCCTTGCCCGGCGGCTTGGCGCCTTCGATCAGGAACCAGCCGTCCTTGAAGCCGATGATGCGGAATTCGGTCAGCCAGCCGCCTTCGGGCGTGTTTTCGGCACCGCCCATCTTGAGGTGATAGGGCGGGGGCAGGGTGCCCAGAACGCGCGCCGTCACCGACGGTCCGGCGCGCACGTTCAGGCCCTTCGGGTCCTTGTCGACGGACCACGCGCCGAGATCGCAGGGCTCGGTGCCGTCAGGAAGCGTCGTGCGCTTCGCCTCAAGCTCGGCGTGAGATTTGTCGTACTCGCTTCCGTCGCCGTCGGAATCGCTTGTCGCGCGGGCTGGATCGGTGCGCGGCTTCAACTCGGCCGACACCGCGCGCGTGCCGTCACTTGTGAGCTTGACGACAAGCACCTGACGCGGCGCGAAGACGCTTGCCGGCGTCTTCGGGTCGTTCGAGCTTGCGGAATCGACCGCGAGGTAGCCGGTGAGTCCAGCAGTGTCGGCGCGATAGGCCTCGCCCGCCACGTATCCCGCGGGCACCAGGGCGAGCGCGCTCGCGCGCCACGCCGGTTCGTTGTCGCCTGCGCGCGCCGTCGCGACGCACAGGACCGCTGCGGCGATGAGACCGAGAACGCGCATGGTCGTATGAGGAAGAGGCAGCCTAGGCCCGCGTGCCCGTGAACGGGAAGCTGCCCATCGGACCGATGCCCGCCTCGCCGCTCATGCTGTCGCCGGCGACCTTGCCGATGAACTCGAGTGTCAACGGCATCGGGTTGGTGATCGAGACTTTCCAGTTGACGGCATCGCCACTGACAGCACCGTCGAAGATCTCGGTCGTGTCGCCGTCGGCGCCTTGCGTGCCGGTCAGCGTGCCGCCGGAGCTCTTCAGGCTTAGCGTCGTCTGGCGCTCGCCCATCGGCGTCGTCAGTGTCAGATTCCAGTTTCCGTCAACGGCCATTCCTGTCTCCCAACTTTTTACCCGGCAGTCCGCGATGATCCGCGGCGAGGCCAAAGCCGAGCGTATAGCCCAACTCGCGCGGTGTGCCTAACGCTTTGGTGAGGCACAACGTAGCGTTTTCGAGCGAAGTGGAAACCGGTTCGCGTGAGGAAAACGCGTCAAGACGAACGCTGAAGTCTGGTGCGCCAGCACCGGGCTTCAGGCGCGGGCGGCCGCACGCATCCGGCTGCCGACGATGAGGCGGAAGGCGACGTACTGGATCCCGAACGCCGCGAGCTTGGTGCCGACCAGAACCACCGAGATGTAGAAGGCCCACAGCTTCATGTCGCCGGTCATCGCAACCGCAACCGTGCCGGCGGCAAGCACGAACATCAGCGCGGACCAGGCGTAGCCGGCAGCCGTCACATATTCCGGAATGGTCTCGCTCACGATCGGCGGCATGTAACGCAGCATCCAGCCGCGCTTGAGCATGATGATGCCGATCGCGACATGTCCGATCGCGGGCTTTGCCAGCACGAAGCGGGGATCGTGGGTCAGCAGCGTCAGGCTGCCGAGCACGATGACGAGGCCAAGGCTTGCCCAGGTCATGTAGCTCAGCGTCTGACCCTTGTACCGCGACCAGGCCACCTGGCCGATGGCGCCGAGGATCGCGACGGCGGTTGCAAGGATGACGTTGTCGGTCGCGAGATAGATGACCAGGAAGACGATGGTGGAGAGGAAGTCGGAGACGAGCCGGCGGAATACGTCTTTCATCGTCTGTCCTGTCTAGTGCGGGTGAGGCAGGGCGTTCGGGGGCGTACCGTACTTGATCTTGCGGTACTCGGGATACCATTTTGTGAAATACAGGGCGCTGTTGCGGGCGGCAAAGGCGATCGCAATGCTGGACCAGATCGGCAGGCCGGGGACGTAGAGCAGCACGACATTGGCGGCGAGCATCAGCAGCGCGGCCGCGGTCCATGCGGCGGTGATGTAGTAGTTGGCGCGCAAGAATCCGGGCATCGCTGCGGTCTCGGCCGGTACGGCTTCGATCGCATATTGCAGCGTGAAGGGGCGGCGGATCAGCATCGAGCCGAGCGAGAGGACGAAGATGCCGGTGTCGATCGACACCTTTACGCCGAGCGTACCGAATGCGGGATCGACGAGGAGCAGGTAGAGGCCGATCGCGGCGAAGATGATCGCGGAGCCCGCGGCCAGCGTCTTCACCGAACGGCCGTACCAGAGGTCGATTGCGATGGTTGCGAGGCAGATCGCAGACGCCGTGAACACGCTCACGAGCGCGGATGCCACGAACATCAGGAAGGTGAACGCGCCATAGGGGGCAAGGATCAGGAAAATCGCCATGGGACGTCTCGGGTCAGGCAAATCTTGACAGTGTCAAGATGGATAATTCAGGTCCGTGGCCGGGTCAAGGGAAATCTTTACAGTGTCAAAATTGTGTGATTGAGGGTTTAAAACATCAAATGGATCAAGGTCTTGGAAGTGGCGTCATTCCGGGTTCGCGCTTCACGCGTCCCGGAATGACGACAGGAGCTTGCTTTACTGCGCGCCCACCCAGTTGCCGTGAAAACCGTCGGGCACGCGATGGCCGAGCTGCACCAGCGCGACGGGACCTGCCTCGACGTCGGTGGCGTTGAACACCGCAAGGTCGCTGCGGTTCTCGCGCGCGCGCCAGACCACCGCGAGAAGCCAGCCGTCGCCTTCAGCGGCATCCTTGCCTCGCACGACGAAGACCGGTTCGGAGATGGTGTCGCCGGCGGGCAGCAGATAATGGCCGAGCCGCTTTCCGGCGCCGTCGACATGTACGATGCCGGAGAGTGCGCCGAACATCGGCAGCTTTGGATTGGCGCAGGCGTACCAGCCGTGATTGCTCTTCAGTCCGGCGCGGCGGTCGTCGACACGCGGGAATTCGCCGGTGAGGTCGTCGAGATAAGTCTGCTGGAAGCGGTCGGTATTCCCTGAGAGATCGAAGGTCCAGCGGCAATGCCGTGCGCGCGATTTCTCGGGATCCGTAGGCCTGCCGTCGGGATGCGGGAAGAGCGGCGCCTCCTCGAACTGCATGACGTCCGCGATGATGCGATTGCCTTCCTCCCACGCGTTCATGACATGGAAGACGTAGCAGCTCTCGGCGCGAAACCAGACGATGTTCTTTTCAGATCCGCTGCGCTTCATGACGCGTACATAGGCGCCTTGCTCCGGCTCCCAGGCATAGGGCGGCTTGCCGCTCATCGCGCGTTGCATGCTGCCCGTGATCGGCAGGATCGGAAACAGCACGTGATTTTCGGTGACGATGAAGTCGTGCACCATGCTGGCATAGGGCGCCTCGAACCGCGTGAAGCGCGTCACCTTGCCCGATGCGTCGATCGAACCGTAGGAGAGGGCGGGTGTGAGAGGGCCGCTCGCATTGTAGCCGAAGAACACGAGTTCGCCGGTCGCGGGATCGACCTTCGGATGCGCCGTGAACGGACCGGCGATGCGGCCCTGGAAGTTGCAGTAGCCGCGCGTCGCGAGCGTGCCGGGCTCGATCTCGGTCGGCAGGTGCGCCTCTTCGAGCGCAAGCAGCTTGCCGGCGTGGAAGATGATGTTGGTGTTGGCGACGCCGCCGTCGGTGAGGTTTGCCGGCGCATCCGGCATCTTGCGGCCGAAGCCGCCGAACAGCGCGCGTCCCGCATCGTGCTCGGCGAGAAATTTGGGCGTGCGGACCCAGCGGTTGCGATAACTCGCCTTGCCGTTCTCGAGGTGAAAAGCGTGCAGCATGCCGTCGCCGACGAACCAGTGCGCGCCGGGCGCGTCGAACTGCGGATTGGGGCCGTTGCGATAGAGCGTGCCGTTCAGCTCCCGCGGCAATTCGCCGACGATCTTGAGGTGCGGCGCGTCGGCCTCGAACGGGATCGGCGCGAGATTGGTCCGGGGCTGATTCAAGGCGTCATGCTGCACGGCGTAGTCCCTCCCTATCTTTACATCGTAAAGATCGCTTACCGAAGCCCGACGCGCCGGTCAAGCAAAATCTTTACACTGTCAAAATTGCGTCATATAAGCTGGCCTATGGCCAAAACCGAAACAATTCGTCGTCCAGGCGCGAGCGCCAAAAGGGCATCGTCGTCCGCATCAGGCGCGCGGCCGCACCCCGCGCGCAAGGCTGGCAGCGCCAAGACTGGCGCTGCCAAGACTGGCGCTGCCAAGACCGGCACCGCGAAGACCGAAACGCCATATCACCATGGCGCGCTGCGCGAGGCCTTGCTGCAGGCGGCCGAGCGCATTTTGGAGCGCGACGGGCTCGCCGGCCTCACATTGCGTGCGGTGGCGCGCGAGGCGGGCGTGTCGCATGCCGCGCCCACCCATCATTTCGGCGATCTGACGGGCCTGATCAGCGAACTCGCGGCAATCGGCTTCCGCAGGTTCAATGCAGCCATGGTCGCCGCCCGCAACAGCGAGGCGCATCCGCTGATGAGGGGGATGGCGAATGCAAAGGCCTATGTCGCCTATGCGCGCGAGCATCCCGGCATGTACAGCCTGATGTTCCGCACCGAGCGGCTCGATTATTCGCGGCCGTCGCTGCACGAGGCCGCCAGCGCTTCGTTCCAGGGCTTGGCGAGCTCGGCTCGCTTCGCTCGTCCGGAGCAACTCACCCAGGATGCGCTCGAGGCCTTGTCGCTCGATCATGCGGCGGTGATCGCGCGCAACTGGTCGTTGGTACACGGCTTCACCATGCTGATGCTCGACGGACGGCTGAAGGACATCCTGCATCGCCTGCCGGAAGGCACCACGCCCGAGCAGCTTCTGGAAGCGGTCCTGAAGTCGACGGTGCAGAAGCCGCCGGAATGCTGATCTAGAGCATGATCCGGAAAAGTGTGCAGCGGTTTTCCCTCGCGACAAACGCGGAACGCGTTTGCGCGGAGATCATGCTCAAACAAAGAGCTAAAGCGCGATGACGATTCAACCTGAACTCATCGCGCTTTAGCGCGCGACCAGCTCGACCGCGCGGCCGCTCGCACCTGTGATCTTCACCTCGTCGTTGCCGCAGTCGAAGCCGCGCGCGAAATCGTCGGCGGCCTTGCGCGCGAGCTCGTTGGCGTTCGGATTGGCGATCGCATCGACATAGGCGACGTGACAGACGCCCGGCGGCAGGCGCGTCACGACCAGCAGCGCCTTGGTTTTCGGCCGTCCCTGCTTGTCGGGGTCGCTGTTATCGGCGATGTGCCAGCGCTGGATGATCGCGAACGGCTTGCCGTCCGCCGCACGCCACTCCACCGTGTGCTCAGACGAATTGAACGGGCCGAACCAGACCCCAGCCGCCGGCTCTTTGGCGGCCGTCGCGCGGTTTTTTCCGACCGAGACGATTTCGCGCAGATCGTCCTCGGCGATCAGCACCACAAGGCCCGCCTTGCCTGGGCACACCCGCGTCGTGCTGCCGTCGAGATCGCTGGGTTTTCCGATCTGGCGGCAGTGTTCCGGGGCGGTCGAGGTGTAGCTGCTGCCGAAAGATTGGGCGCTGGCCTGGCCATAACAGCCGCAGGCGAGCAGCGCGATCAGGCAGGCGACTATGACATGCTTCATGATGAGCCCCTTGGGCCGCGGAACCCTCTCCATCAGACGTGCTCATTGTGGGGAAGGTTCAAAGGGGGCTTCGTAGCACCTGACAGCGGCGCGGAATCGTTCTAGAAGAGCGCCTTCGCTTGAGCCCCAAAGGGCTTCGTTCGCGTTTCTCACGTTTCTCGGTCATGCCCGCTATCTCCACGAACAAACCGTTTCGCGTCGGCCGCTCCAAGACCGGACTTGGTCTCTTCGCCACCAAACCGATCAAGAAGGGTTCCCGGATCATCCGCTATTTCGGGCCGATCCTGGATTCGCGGATCAAGGAACAGGACGACATCGAGAACAAGTACCTGTTCGAGCTGAACGGTCGCTGGACCATCGACGGCTCGGTGCGCAAGAACGTCGCCCGCTACATCAACCATTCCTGCCGGCCGAATGCGGAATCCGACGTGCGACCGCGCGAGCGCAAGGTCTTCATCCGCGCCATCAAGAACATCGAGCCGGGCGACGAGATCAACTACGATTACGGCACGGACTATTTCAAAGCCTATCTGAAGCCGATCGGCTGCAAATGCCAATCCTGCGAGAAGAAGCGCAAGAAGATGCGCGCCGAAGCTCGCGCCGAGCGGGCAAAAGTCAAGGCGCGCGCCGAGCGCAAAGCGCAGAAGGCGGCCGGCAAGACTGCGGCAACCAAGGCACCGGCAAAGAAGAAGCTGAACGGCAAGCATTTCAACGGCAAGGTCGGACGCGTCTGAGCTTGCTCCGCTGTCATGCCCCGGCTTGACCGGGGCACCCAGTCAGGTTGCCTAACTCGGCTTCAGCGCCCGGCGATACAGCGCTAGCAGCAACCCAAACAGCAGGGCCGCCGAGAGGCCGAGCGACCAGTGGATGCCGATCCCGGCGCCGACGACCCCCACGGTGAGGCCGCTGAACGCGCGCATGCCGAGGCCTGCCATGTTGAACAGTCCGACGACCCGGCCGCGGCTGTCGGCCGGCGCGTTGATCTGCACCAGTGCCTGCGCCATCGTGTTGAACGACAATTCGAAGAAGCCGGCGGCAAACAGCAGCGCGATTGCGAGCCCGTAGATCCCGACGGTGGCGAAGGCGAGCAGGGTTACGCTCCACAGGATGGCGAGCATGATGGCCGTTCGCGGGCTGGGCTTCAGCCGCCCCCAGGATTCCAGGGCGATGGCCGCGAGCACCGCACCGGCCGCGTCGGCCGCCAGCAGCACGCTATAGGACACGCCGGGATCGCCGTGCCCGAGGTCGCCGGCAAAGCCGGGCATCTGGGCGTGATAGGCGTTGCCGATCATGAAGGAGGTGAGGCCGGCCAGCCAAGTCATCGAGATCAGCACCGGCTGCTTGGCGATGTCGCGGATGGTCTGCACGATGTCGGCAAGGCCGCGCACCGCGAAGCGCCGCGGCGTTGCGCTCTTGCCGCTGCTCGGCGCCCGGAACAGCCACAGCAGCATCGGCAGATAGAACAGCGTGTTGAGAATGATGCCGTGGGAGCGGCCGAGCCCCAGCATGATGACGCCGCCCACGGCCGGGCCGACCAGGATGCCCAGATAGCGCGCCATCGCGTTCAGCCGCACCGCGCTCGGAAGGTCGGCGGGGCCGACGATGTCGAACAGCAGGAGCTGGTTCGGCGTCTGCCACAGCACGCCGGCGCAGCCGTGGATGACCAGCAGCAGCATCGCGTGCCACATCTGCAAGCTGTCGGTGAGGAAGAAGATGCCCCATCCGGCCGACGCCACGATGAAGAGCAGCATGCCGCACTGGATGATGCGGCGCGGGTCGAACCGGTCGGCGAGCCCACCGACGGCGACGGAAAACAGCAGGAAGGGCAACCAGTGCGACAGCACGGCGAAGCCCCCGAGCGTCGGCGAATGGAATTTCTGGAACACCACCCAATAGCTGATCACGTGTTCGACATTGTCGGCCATCATCGCCAGCACATAGGCTGCGAATTGGATACGATAGGGCCGCGACTTCATGGCTGCGAAGGAGCTGGATGCAGCCACGGATGGCGAGGGTTGGGGATTCACGCGAACACCTGGGATTGGCCGGGGCGGCCCGAGAATGCCGGCAGGGCATTTAGCTTCCGCTTGCGCCGATACACGTTCGTTACCGGGTGCTCAAGAGGCCAGGGTGCAAACCAGCCACGCACCGCGGCACAGCTCGGGCGAAGATGCGCCGCGAGGACGAGTTTGCGGCACGCTCACGCCACTCTCTCACTGTCATCGCCCGCGAAGGCGGGCGATCCAGTATTCCAGAGACAGTGACGAATACGGAGAAGCCGCGGCGTACTGGATTCCCCGCTTTCGCGGGGAATGACAGTGGTGGGTGGGGAGGCGCCGCCCACAGCGGCAACTGATGATCGCCCTGGCTTTCACCAGGGCGACGCTAGGAGAAGATCGTCGGCGCACTGTTATGCCGTCACCGCACTCCCGCTCTTGCGCAGGCCGATAAACTGCAACTCCGCGAACACGCCGGTGGCGATCGCCTGCGCGACCACCATGATCACGCCCAGCAGATTCGGCGACACCGCGCCGGAGAGCAGCAGCGCGATGCTACCGACCGTCCACAGCGCATTGCCGACCACGACCAGCATCACGAGCGCCTTTGGCACCTCACTACGCGAGGCGAGCCAGGCGACCAGCGCGGTGTAGGCGATCAGGAACAGGCCGGTCTCGCGCAGCAGCACCTCCGGCAGATTGAACAGCGAGGCGAAAGCGCCGGTACCGAAGGTGAAGCCGAGCGCGGCAACGCCGCTGAAGACGGCATCGGCGAGCAGGGCGCGGCGCAGGAACGTGGAAGCATGGATCATGGTCGTTCTCCTTTGGGGGCTTCGGGGGTGGACATCAGCGCACGCCGCGCCACCAGGCGCGGACGAGGGCAGCGAGACGGAACGGGCAGAGGCTCTTGCCGACGCTGTGCTCGAACGCCAGAACTTGCGCGACCACAAAATCGCCGGTCGAGTGCACCAGCGGTTCGGGCATGTTGAGCTGGCGCGCCAGCATTCGGGTGGCGAACTTCACGAGCCAGGGAACAAGGTGGTCGGCGAGGGTGCGGTAGAGCAGCAGCGCGATCATGGTCATCTCCTGATGGTCAGAAGATGCGCCGCCCCGATCGGCAATTCGATTACCTCGCTGGTAATGGAAGGGCCGAAATTCGCATGCTAGGTTTCCTGCCATGAACGCACATGCATCCACGGCACGAGCCGAAAAATCCCAGCCGATCCATATCGGCGATCATCTGCGCGAATGGCGGCAGCGCCGCCGCATGAGCCAGCTCGACCTCGCGGTCGAGGCCGAGGTCTCGGCGCGCCATCTGAGCTTCGTCGAGACCGGGCGCGCCGCGCCATCGCGCGACATGGTGCTGAAGCTCGCCGAGCGGCTCGACGTGCCCTTGCGCGAACGCAACGTGCTGCTGGTGGCCGCCGGCTACGCGCCGGCGTTCCAGCAGCGCCCGCTGGAGGATCCCGCCTTGAAATCAGCCCGCCAGGCGATCGACCTCGTGCTGAAGGCGCATGAGCCGAACCCCGCGCTCGCCGTCGACCGGCACTGGAATCTGGTGTCCGCCAATCGCATGGTGGCGCCGCTGCTCGAGGGCATTCCACCGCGGCTGCTCGGCCAGCCCTTCAACGTGCTGCGGCTTGCGTTCCATCCCGAGGCACTGGCGGCGCGCACAGTGAACCTCGCCGAATGGTGCGGGCATCTTCTGGAGCGCCTGCATCGGCAATGCGAGGCGACGGCCGACCCCGAGCTGATCAAGCTCTACAATGACCTGAAGGGTTTTCCGATCCCGGCGCGCTCGGCGCCGCTGTCGAGCGACAATGTCGCGATCCCCTTCAAGATGCGATACCAGGGCGAAATCCTGAGCTTCTTCTCCACCACCATGGTGTTCGGCACGCCGGTCGACATCACACTGTCGGAGTTGGCGATCGAGACGTTTTTTCCGGCGGACGAAAAGACCGCGGAGCGGCTGCGCGCGATGCAGCCGCGCTGATCGGCAGCGTTTACAGCCACGCGCGTCGCTCGTAGAATCCGGGGATGGATACGCGCGCGTCCAAAGCTTTTCGGCCTGCCAATCCCGTCGGCGATCTCTTGCGCGGCTGGCGCACGCGCCGCGCGCTGAGCCAGGCGGAGCTCGCCTTTGAAGCGGGGATCTCGATCAAGCATCTGAGCTATGTCGAGACCGCCAAGGCAACGGCGAGTAGGGACATCCTGCTCCAGCTTGCCTCCGCGCTCGACCTGTCGCTGCGCGATCGCAACGCGCTGCTCGAGGCAGGCGGCTTTGCGCGGCAGTATGGCGAGCGCGACCTGTCGGCGCCGGAGCTCGCCGACGCACGGCGTGCGATCGACCTTCTGCTCAGCCGTCACGAGCCGTTTCCCGCGATCGTCACCGACCGACGCTGGAACGTCATGCAGGCCAACCGCGCGGCCTTGCGGCTGATGACCATGCTGCTTGGGGAAGAGCGCGTGCAGCGACCGCTCAATCACATGCGGATGTTCCTCGCGCCGAACGAGCTGAAACCGTTCGTCGAGAATTGGCCGGGCGTGGCGGCGGCGCTGTTGTCGCGGGCGCGCCACGAGGCGATGGCGGCACCGCTCGACGAAGCCCTGCAATCGACCTGGCGTGAGCTGATGCGCTTGCCGGACATCCCGGCACCTCAGATCGAGGAGTGCGCTGCACCCGGGCCGCTCTGCGAGGTGCGTCTGCGCAAGAGCGAAATCGGCATCGGCCTGATCGGCGCGGTGCTGACGCTTGGCACGCCGCAGGACGTGACGTTGCAGGAGCTCCGCGTCGAGATGTTCATGCCGGCGGATGCCGCGTCTGAAGCAGCCCTGGTCGCGCTCGCCGCTCAGGACGCCTGAGCCTGCACCGCCTCGCGCCGCTCAAAGCTCATCGCCTGCATCACCTCGGCAAACGGTCCCTTGCGGTCGCTCAGCGTCGCCGTGGTGAGACCTGCGCCATTGGCGCCGACGCGCGTGGCGGCGCGGATCAAGATCCATTCGTCCTCGGGCGGGCGGCAGAAATACAGGCTGATCTCGGGATTGATGAAGGTCCATTCGCGCATGTCGACGATCTGCGCAACGCCGCTGGAAAAGTCCGCGGACTGCACCGCCTGTAACAGCGGCGTGTTCGCTTCGCCTTCGACCAGCGGCGCATCGAGCCGCATCCAGGCGGCCGCGGGACCGGGCTTCTCGAGCGCGCCCTCGATCAGCCGCACCGAGACGTTCTGGAAATAGCGGCTCCATTTCTGCGCGAAGGCGGGCGGCGGCGTGCCGGCTTCGGGCGCCTTGTCGGCCGCGACCGTCTTGGCGAACGGATCCTTCGGTGACTCGCCACTGGACGCCGTCAACAGCGCGGTGCAGCGGCCGATCTCGGTCTCGCCGTCCATCAGCCGAACCTGCACGGTCTTGGCCTTGCGGCCGTCGCGCAGCAGCTCCGTTCTGGTGGCGAAGGCGCGCAGGCCCGCGGGACGCCAGAGGTCGAAGGTCAGGCGGCGCACGGCAAAGCCGGAGTCCCCGGCGAGCCGCTCGACGTTGCGGGTCATCAGCGCGGTGGTCGCGCTTCCCTGCAGCATGTCCGGCGACCACGGTCCGCCGGCAAGCTCGGTCGCGCGGAAAAGGCTGCCTTCCGGCTTGAAAATGGCGGTCATCGCGGTCTCCAATTGGGCTCGATGGGCCGCGAGTATTGAGGGAGGCCGGGCGGGTCACAATAACCGCAGAGGTGCAGTCGCGAGCCATGCGGAACCCGTGCCTTGCACGGCCGTCGGTACCGCCTATGTTGGGACGATCAATCGCGCCCGGAGACACCCATGAGCACGCTAAAGCCGCTGAAGATCGACGTCGTCTCCGACGTGGTGTGCCCCTGGTGCTATATCGGCAAGCGTCGCATCGAGAATGCGCTGGCGCTGGTGCCTGACGTTCCGGTCGAGCTCAACTTCCGCCCGTTCTTCCTCAATCCCTGGGTGCCGCGCGAGGGCATCAGCCGCGAGGATTATCTGACCAAAAAATTCGGCTCGGTCGAAGCCTATAAGGGCATCGCCGGCCGCGTCGTCGCCGCTGCAGGCGAGGAGGGGTTGACCTACAGGCCTGACCTGGTGCGGCGCCAGCCCAACACGATCGATTGTCACCGCCTGATCCACTGGGCCGGCGCGATCGGCAAGGCGCCGGAGATGAAGCAGCGCCTGATGGAGCTCTATTTCCGCGACGGCGGCGATCTCACCGATATCAACGTGCTGGTGCAGGCAGCAAGCGATGTCGGCCTCGATGCCGACGACGTGCGGCGGCGACTTGCCACCGACGAGGACGTTGCGCGCATCTCGGCCGATGCGCAGGAAGCCGCCGAGAAGGGCATCTCCGGTGTGCCGACCTACGTCTTCGCGCAGAAATACGCGGTCTCAGGCGCGCAGGATCCGAACCTGCTTGCGCGCGCCATCCGTCAGGTCTCGGAAGAGATCAACGCGCAGGCGGCGGAGTAGCCGCCGCTACCTGCGGAGCAGGTGGACCGCGCGCCGCGCGGTAGCCAGCGCAAATCCGCGCGCGACCAGCGCCGCATGGATCAGCGCGACCGCCGGATCATTCCGTCGCAGCGGGATCAGCACGTCGCCGATCGCAAGGCGGCCGCGCCAGATCGGGTTGATCATGGGGTGATCGGCGCTGGCGGTGGAATCGGCGCTGGCGATCGCGGGATCGGCGCAGAGGTGGCGGGTCAGCTCCAGCGTGAGCTGCACGCCCGGCGAATACTTTGCAAAGCGCTCGTCGATGCCGAGCTTGAAGAAGAACCCGCGGGCCTGATGTCGCAGCACGATGCCTGCGGCAATCGGCGTGGTGCCGGCGCGCAGGGTGACGATCTCACATTGGCCGGTCTCGGCCAGCGCCGGCACGGCGCAGCGGATGAACGTGGCGTCGCCTGCGTCTTGCGCGAGAGCGGTGCCACGCTTGCCTTTCCAGCCACTGGCTTCGAGCGTGAGGAATGTCTCGAGCGCCGGGCCGACATCGCGGGGCGTGCGCGCAACCTCGAATGTTACAGAGCCATGCGCTGCGAGCCGATGACGTTGGCGCCGCAGCTCCTTCAATTTCTTGCCGCCGAGTGCCGTGCGGAGCAGCGTCTCGCCATCCTGCGTGGCGTCGAGTGAGGCGCGGATATATGAGGTCAGCACCTGCGGTTGGAGACCCTCGCGGACGAGGCTCTCGGTGATCGATGTCATCGCCGCGCCGTCGAGCGCCACATCACGCAGGATCAACGCGTGAGCGCCGGCCTGGCGCGCCTGCTGGAGGAGTTGCGTGGCCGCATCATCAGTCGTGTCGCGATCGAGCGGCGGACTGCACAGCGTGCCATAGGGATGCGCGCTCACCAGCGCGGGCAGGGGAATCTTCCATGCGCGCCAGAGCGACACGACCGGCAACAGCCCGGTCAGCCGGCCCGACGCCAAGTCGAATGCACAGAGCGCGTTGGCGCCAGTGCGGCCGGGGGCCGTGGCGCTGACCGCGCGCTCCCAAGCGTGCAGATAATAGCCGTTCGGCTCAATCGCCCGTTCGCTGAGCGCCTGCCACTGCGTGGCGTCGATTGATGCGAGGGGAACGAGCTGCGTGGCGCTGGGCTGATTGCGCCCGCGCGCAGCCGTGGCATCGTTGGCGGATGCAGGATTGATCGCCGATCGATGCGCGATATCGACCACGTCCTAAAATTCCCGGTTCGCGCGGCCGGGCACGTCGCCTGACCGCGTCACGCGATGGTTCTAGCCGAAAGATTGGAAAATACCGTTGGCGCCCGCCTTCAATTCGAGCGGTAGTGTTAACGCTTCATTGAGCATGTGGCGGAACCGGCATTACTGGTCCGCAGGCACGATATGATCGCCGGCGCTCACGGTCTGGCCGCTGGCGATGTCGGTCATGGTGACCTCGATCCCGACGGCCTTCTGCGGCATCTGTTCCGGTCCGACCTGCACCGACATCCTGACCTCGCGGGTCTGGTCCTGTCCGACCTCGACGACCAGCCTGCCGTCGGGCTTGCGGTCGATGCCCGCGATGCGCACGGTGGCGCCGGGCAGGCCGGCGACGTCGAGCGCAAAACTGCGTTCCGCGCCCTTGTTGAGCAGGCGCACGGTGTAGTCGTTGCGGACACCGCCGTCCGAGAGTTTGACGAAGAGTGGGTTGCGCTCATGCAGCACGTTGACGTCCATCGTGCTGCGGGTAGCGAGCGCGTAGAGCATGATGCTGCCGACGATGGCGATGGCGGCGACGTAGATCAGCGTGCGCGGACGGATGATCCGGTAGACCGGCGCCTTGCCTTCGCGGCGGCGCTGCATGTTGATGTCGGTGTCGTAGCCGATCAGGCCGGTCGGCCGGCCGATGTCGCGCATGACGTTGTCGCAGGCGTCGATGCACAGCCCGCACTGGATGCAACCGAGCTGGATGCCGTGACGGATATCGACCCCGGTCGGGCAGACGTTGATGCATTGGTGGCAGTCGATGCAATCGCCGGCGGCCTCGCCCTGAACGCGCGCAGCTTCCGCCTTCTTCACCGACATGCGCGGCTCGCCGCGGTCGCTGCGATAGGTGACGTTGAGCGCCCATTCGTCGGTGAGTGCCGCCTGGATCCGCGGCCACGGGCACATATAGATGCACATCTGCTCGCGCGCGTGACCCGCGAAGAGGTAGGTCGAGGCAGTCAGGATGCCGATCCAGAGATAGGCGATGAACGGTGCCTGGAAGGTCGCGAGCTCCTTCACCAGCGTCGGCGCATCGGCGAAATACAGCACCCAGGCGCCGCCGGTCCACCACGCGATCATGATCCAAAGGAAATGCTTGAGCGCGACCTTGCGGACATGACCAAAAGTCCAGCCGCGCTTGTCGCCGATCATGCGCTCGCGCCGGTCACCCTCGACCCAGCGCTCGACTGCATAGAACAGGTCGGTCCACACTGTCTGCGGACAGAGGTAGCCGCACCACAGCCGTCCCGCGACCGCGTTCATCAGGAACAGCGTCATGGCGGCGATGATGAGCAGGCCGGTGAAGTAGTAGACCTCCTGGGGCCACAGCTCGATGAAGAAGAAATAGAAGCGGCGATGCGGGAAGTCGACCAGCACGGCCTGGCTCGGCAGGCCGGGCCCACGGTTCCAGCGCAAGAAGGGCAGCAGGTAGTAGACCCCGAGCGTGATGCACAGGATCGTCCATTTGATGCGGCGGAACCGCCCCTGAACCGACTGCGGATAGACCTTCTTGCGCTTCTCGTAGAGCGGGCCTTCGATCAGCGTGTCGTCGGTCATGGCGAACTCCTCTTGAATCCGCGTCGGGAGGCTATTTTGGCGCGCAGAAGAGGCGGTAGAGTGTCTCGAGCACGACACTAACCTTCTGGCTCGCCACGCTGTAATATATCGTCTGACCCTCACGCCGCGTCTTGACCAGGCTCAATGCGCGCATCTTGCCGAGGTGCTGGGATAGCGCGGCCGAGGACAGGCCGACGATATCGGCAAGTTCGCCGACCGATTTTTCGCCGTCGAGCATGTTGCAGAGCACGAGCAGCCGCTTCGGGTTGGCCATGGCGGTGAGGAGGCGGGAGGCCTCTTCGGCCTTCTCCTCCAGGGCGAGCAAATCGTCGGCTTTGGTCTTGCGCTTCATCGCTGTCATATATATTAGTAGATTCGAATATACGCAATATATGAAATACGGACGGCCCGCGCGGTTCGCAAGCTCTTGATGGAGGGAGTGCAGATGACAGCGACATCGTTCACGCCGGTGGCCTCACTTGCAGGTGGTGCGCTGATCGGCTTCGCCGCCGTGCTCCTGATGTGGGCGACGGGTCGGATCGCTGGCGTCAGCGGGATCGCGGCGCGATTGTTTCCGCCTTACGAGGACCGTGAACTCGCCGGCCGCGTCGCCTTCGTCGCAGGCTTGATCGCGGCGCCGCTGCTGGTTCGGCTTGCGACCGGGAGCTGGCCTGCGCAGGTCATCGAGGCCGGCACGGCGGTGCTGGTCGTTGCCGGATTGCTGGTCGGCTTCGGGTCGGTGTGGGGAAGTGGATGCACCTCCGGCCACGGCGTCTGCGGCCTGTCGCGACTCTCCGCCCGTTCACTGGTTGCGACCGCCACCTTCATGGCGACGGGAATTGCGACCGTCTTTGTTCTGCGGCACTGGAGTTGATGCGATGGCAGTCCTCATTCAGTTCGCGATCGGCCTGATCTTCGGCCTCGGCCTCATCCTGTCGGGCATGTCGAACCCCGCGAAGGTGCTGAACTTCCTGGACGTCGGCGGCATCGCCGCCGGCACCTGGGATGCGAGCCTCATGTTCGTCATGGGCGGCGCGGTCGCCGTGACCTTCGTCGGGTTCAGCCGCGTCCTCAAGCTGGCGCGGCCGTTTTTCGCTGACCGGTTCTACGTTCCGACGCGCCGGGATATCGACCCGCGGATCATCATCGGCCCGGCGATCTTTGGCGTGGGCTGGGGACTTGCGGGCTTCTGCCCGGGGCCGGCGCTGACGGCGCTCGGATTCGGCTCGGCATCCGCCGTCATCTTCGTCGCGGCGATGTGCGCCGGCATGGTGCTTGCGCGCTGGAGCGCTCACTTGCCGTCGCTTGCGCGCATCGTCGCCCCGGCCGATCCGCTCGAGACCTGAGCGGCCGCCCAATTTCGTCCCGTCACCTGTAGAGAGTAACCATGGACAAGAACTATCCCGAGATCACCAAGACGATTTCCGCAAACATGCGCAAGCTGCGGAACGACATCCCCGACACGATGAAGGGATTTGCCGCACTCGCGCAGGCCGCGACACGGGACGGCGCGCTGGACAAGAAGACCAAGGAGCTGATCGCGCTTGCGCTCGGCGTCGCCGCGCATTGCGACGGCTGCATCGGCTTTCACACCGAGGCGCTGGTGAAACTCGGCGCCTCGCGAAGCGAGGTCGAGGAGGCGCTCGGCATGGCCGTCTATATGGGCGGCGGGCCGTCGCTGATGTACGCTGCAGACGCGATTGCCGCCTACGAGCAGTTCCAGCAGCAGGCAGTCGCCGCCTGACGGCACAAGAAAAAGAATCGGACGACGCGAGCCGTCCGATCCTGTTCCATCAATCCGGGATGGGCTTAATAGCGGTCGCCGATTCCAACGCCGACGCTGACGCCGGGGGCGCGAATGCCGACGCCGGCGCGCGGGCCGTCGTCCCAGTCACGATAGGTGCGGCGCTCGTAGTAGCGATCGCGCGGCATGTAGTTGTAGGAATCGCGCACGATCACGCGCGCGCCGCCACGGGTGCGATAGCAACGGCCGGCGTCGTCGCAGACGAGCCGCACCTGCTGCACGAGATCCGGATTGGTGTATTCGCTGGTCGTGTAGATATCGGTCGCCTTCGCGGCGCCGGTGGCTGCGAGCGCGCCAACGCCCGCCAACAGTGCGATTGCAACTGTCCTCATCAATGTCCTCCTCGATGCTGCCCTTGCGGGTAACAAGAAAGAGAGGGCGCGATCGTTCCGGGTGGCGCAGTTCCTTTACGCATTTTCCCCCGCGGATCAGATCCCGTCGTCGCCAAATTGTTCCCTAAGCCGTGCCGGTGGGGCTGCTATTTTGGGGGCCGCGATGTTACGCCAAACACCGGAACGTCGGTGGTATCGATCAACGCCTCCGTTCCCTCGTTCGGCCGGAGCTCTGCGAAGTTCAATGCGGCGTCAATGTCGTTCTCCCAGACCTCGCGCGGAAGATCGTAGACCAATTCTACACCGTAGCCGTTGGGATCGTGCACATAGAGGCTGTGCGTCATACCGTGGTCGATCCGGCGATCAAACGTCACCCCCTTGGCCCGAAGAAAACGGAGCCGAGCCAACCAGGCGTCACGGCTTGGATAAGTGATGGCGATATGATTGATCGCCATCGGCAGGTCCCACATTTTCCATTCAGTGGGCGGCGGCGGCAAGTTCGGGTTCTCGACCAGCGCAATATCATGGTGATGGACGCCAGCCGTTCCGGTGCCGCTATAGAACCGCATTCTGGGCGTCGGCGGCCGGCCAGGTCGCTGGCGGAATTCTCCGACCAGCCGAAGCCCGACGATCTCAGTCCAGAACCGATGGCTCTCGTCCATATTGCGGACGTTCAGCACGACATGGTTCACGCCGACCGGCGCAACCGGTCCGACGTCCCCCGATGCCCTTGCTGCGGGAGCCGCGTCGAGCGCAGACATTGCCTGCAGTGTGACCATATTTGCATCCTCTCTGTTTGGCGATGCCAATTGGAACAAGACTGATTGTGTGTAGAATCAGGCATCCGGTCCTGAGAGAACCATCTCGTTTTTCTCTAATTGGCTCCGACTTCCCTGAATTGTCGTCATCATGAGGGTGCGCCCCATGTTCCAATTCAATGGTTATTTGCTGGATGTCGCTCGCGGATGCCTGCGGACGGAGGATCGCGAAGTCGAGCTGCGGCCAAAGAGCTTCGATGTGTTGCGTTGCCTGGTTGAGAATGCGGGCCGCCTGGTCACGAAGGACGAGCTTTTCAAGGCGGTTTGGCCAAACGTAGTTGTGTCCGATGAAGCGCTGACGCAGTGCATCAGTGAAGTCCGCGAAGCGATTGGCGACGACGGCCAGACCATGATCAAGACGATGCCCCGCCGCGGCTATCGCTTTGCCGCACCGGTTTCGAAACCCGGGGACGATGCCGAAGCGCCACAGCGCTTGGCGCCGGCCGCCTCAGTCGATTACGCGACTGCAGCAAGACATTCCGACAAGCCCTCGATCGCGGTGCTGCCGTTTGTGAATCTCAACAATGATCCGCAGCAGGACTACTTCAGTGACGGCATCACCGGAGACATCATCACTGAGCTGTCCAGATTCTCCGATCTTGCCGTGATCGCCCGAAGCTCGGCCTTTCAATACAAAGGCAAGGCGGTCGATGTCCGGCAGATCGGGCGGGAGCTGGGTGTGCGCTACGTTCTTGAAGGCAGCGTTCGGCGGGACGAAAGCCGCATTCGCATTACAGCTCAACTGGTCGATGCAGTGAACGGCGCGCACCGCTGGGCGGAACGATACGACCGCGAGCTCAGGGATGCCTTTGCGGTTCAGGACGAGGTGGTGCGAACCATCGTCACGATCCTTCAGGTGCGCGTGATCGAGGCGGAAGTGGAGCGGATCCTGTCGAAGCCGCCAGCGACCTGGGAGGCCTATGACTATTACCTGCGCGGCTTCGAGGCCTTCGCGATCGGATTTTCCCAGCGCTCCATGCCTTCATTTTACGAGGCGCGCAGATGTCTCGAACGATCGGTAGCGATCGACCCGGGCTATGCCCGGGCTTACGTGATTTTGGCGCGGACCTACATGTATACCTATGTCGAGCCGCGCGACGCGGAGTATTTGAACCCGGCCACGCTGGAGCGCGCCGATGAGCTGGCGAAGATGGCCGTGCGGCTGGATGCTACGTTGCCGCAGGCTCGCACTCTTCTTGGAGCGGTCCTGATGTTCCAACGTCGACACGAAGAGGCGATCGCGGAATTCGAGCAAGCGTTTGTTCTCAACCCAAACTTCAGCGATCACAGCTTCGGTCTTTGCTTGGTATTTGCGGGCCAGCCGGCCCGGGCGATCGAAGTGATGCAAGCAAGTATGCGCCTCGAACCGTTCCGGAACGCAACTCGCCTCGCTTACATGGGTAACGCCTGCTACATGCTCGGCCGCTACGACGACGCCATAACGTCGCTGCGCGAGAGCGCGTGGCAAATGCCCAATTTGCGAATCACCCAACTTTGGCTTGCTGCTGCCTACGCACAACTGGATCGGCTCGGCGAAGCCCGTGCCGCCGCCGACGAGGTGCGCCGGATCGAGCCTACATTCGCGATCGAGCGATGGAAGCGTACCGCTGTCTACAAGAGGCCCGAAGACGCGGAACGTCTCTTTCGAGGTATTCGCAAAGCGGGATTACCGGAAAGTTGAGAAGCCAAGCCTTCCATACTCGTCACCCAGCATACAATGATGTAAGCGCACCGGCCCGATGAGCAATCGCAGCGATCCGATTTGCTTCTGCGCGCGAATGAGTCCGATCCTAGATCGGCGCATAAGTTTCAGATGTGCAGATATCGTCGGCTTCGGCGCGCCGCCGGTCGACGATCTTCCCGCCCGTGATCGTCACGATGTAGGTCTGCATGCCCAGCGACGTTCCGGTTGCCGATGTGAGCTGCGCACGGACGCAGGAGGTCCAGCCTGGTCCGCGCGCCTCATGACGGGCGGGCGCGACCTGCACGTCGCGCGGATAGGACGCGGCGAGGAAAACGAAATCGAGCTGCTCGCGCACCAGTTTCCTGACGTCGGGCGGCGGCTCCGGCGGCGGCTGCTCGACCTCCTTCATGCGCATGAACTCGGGCACCGGCGCGCGGCTGTCAGCAAAGCCGCAACCGCCCAGCGCAAGCGCGCCGGCGAGCAATGCCGCATGAGCGACAATCCGCAACATCCGTGGAGACCCCCCTGCGCCGCCACAAATATTCATGAACGTGACCGATCAAAGCCCCGGCCGATCAACATTTCCTGATGCAAAAAGAGATGCCGGCGGGGGGATTTGCGGTTACGCGATTGCAGGCTAGGCTTGTACCCCAGGTGAGGGGGATTGCCGAGATGAGAGTTTTCGTGGTTGTGACGGCGCTGCTGGTATTGACGGCTTTGCCGGCGCAGGCGCAGGGCAGGCGCCCAACGGATGCCCCGCCGAAATCGGAGCCGAAGAAGCCTGTGGTCGACGAGAAGGCCTACAAGGCGGCGCTTGAGCGCATTCCCGAGCCCAAGGACAAGTACGATCCCTGGGGCGGGGCGCGCCCGACCGAGACGCCCAAAAAACCGAAGTGAAGCCGAAGTAAGGAAATGGCCGGCCCTCGCGATCTGCGACACTATCGCCGTTGAAGAAAGCGCTTGAGACGCAGGAGATTGGCTTGCCGGGTTGAACCTCGCCCTCAAGCACCGTGACCAATTCGGCAAGTCCAGATGTTGCCGGAGGTTGCTATGTCTCGCCGCGCCTTGCTGAACTGGCTCGTTCCCGCCGTAATCCTGCTCAGCGCCTCACCGGCATGTGCCGAAAACCGGCTGGCGCTGGTGATCGGCCAATCCGCCTACAAATCGGTGCCGGCGCTGCCCAATCCCGCCAACGACGCCAAGGCCATGACCCAGTTGCTGTCGGGCTCGGGGTTCCAGGTCGTCTCAGCATCGGATCTGACGCAAAACGAGTTGCGCGCAAAAGTCGGCGAGTTCGCAAGCGAGGTCGCGGCGAAGGGTGCCGACACCGTGGCCCTCGTGTTCTATGCCGGCCACGGCCTCCAGGTCGATGGCGAAAACTTCCTGATCCCGGTCGACGTCGATCCGAAGCGCGAGGCCGACATCGCGGTGCAGGCGGTGCGGCTCAACGACATCCTCAACACGCTGAACTCGGTGCCGACGCGCATGCGCATCGTGCTGCTCGATGCCTGCCGCAACAATCCGTTTCCGACGCTCAAGACCGCCGGCAACGGACTCGCGATCGTCGATGCCAAGACCGGCGTCCCCGGCACCTTCGTCTCGTTCTCGACCTCGCCCGGCGCCGAAGCCGAAGACGGCAGCGGCGCCAACAGTCCCTACACCACGGCGCTGCTCACCGCCGCCAAGGACCCGGCGCCGATCGAGGAGACCTTCAAGCGCGTCCGGGTCGCCGTGAACAAGGTGACCGACGGCCGGCAGACGCCGTGGGACTCTTCGTCCCTGACCGAGGATTTCCGCTTCGCCGCGCCGATGACCGCGAGCGGGCAGGGCGGCCCCAAGCTCGCCGCCACCAAGCGCACGGTCGAGGAATGGGCGCGTGACCTGAAGGGCAAGCCGGTCGAGGCTGCCAACGAGATCATCGTCGCCGACGGCACTGATGAAGCCTATGAGGCCTTCGCCGCGCTCTATGCCTCGACGCCGCGCGGTCTGCAGGCGCGCGACTGGCTCAATCGCCATCGCCGCATGGTGGCCTGGAACAACGCCGTCCTGATCAACACCGCCGCGAGCTATCGCGCCTTCCTCGCGCAATACCCGGACAGCGATCTCACGGCGACCGCGCGCAGGCTGGAAGAGCGCATGCGTAACAAGCCGGTCCCGGTCCTCGCATTGGCGACGCCCGCAACCAATGCCGCCCTGACCTGTCCGTGCAACAACCAGCCGCAGCCGGCGCCGCTGAAGAAGGCCGACACGCCGACCAAGAAGCCCGACACCACCAAGCGCGCCGGATCGCGGCCGCCCGCCCAAGTCTACACCGACGACGTCGTTGTGGTGCGCCGTCCGCCGCCGGTCGTGTACGAGCCGGCCGGACCGCCCGTGGTCTATGAGCGGACACCGCCGGTGTCGATCGGCATCGGTGTCGGCGTCGGCGGCGGTTACGGCCCGCGCGACGGCTATCAGGGCCGTCGGGGATACTGAATCGCAGGCACGCTGGCGATCGCGTCATCCTCGAACGCGCCATGATGCATTGATGGTCGGCTGGCTGCGGGCGCATCCTCGTGATGCGCGCATACGCGTTGCGAATGGCCGTTCACACCGTCGCGCTTGACTGCAGGAAGGCGAGCCCGATCCGCTTGTCGCTGCGCCAGACAGCACGGCAATTGCGCACGAAATGGTCGCGTTCGATCGACAGCATGAACGACGATGGCAGCACCACGAGTCCGTCCAGGTCGATCGCGGCGCCGCTGATCGACATGTTGCGAACCGTGCACGCGATGTTCCTGCCTTCGAAGGTGATCCTTCCACCCTTGAAAACACGGTGTCGCTGTGCTGCACGCTTCTCGTTCATCGATTTCGGTCCGTCATTGCTCCTCTAAACTAGTGCGCCGGAATTACCTCGAAATAAATTCAATATGCGCCGTACTTGCGGAGCGCTTAAGACTTCGTTTACGACAATGCGCGCGCATTCGCGCTGCTTCGCAGCTTGTGAATGGCCGTTCAATTGTGGCGTCCGACGCCGATGGAGATACTCATGAAGACCACCGTTTCGATTCTGTTTGCCGCCGTTCTCTCGCTGTCGTCCGTTCCCGCACACGCCACCAAGCTCGACCTCGCGACGATGAGCTGCAAGCAGTTCCTCGATAGCGGCGACGACACCATCAGGATGGTGCTGACCTGGATGGACGGCTGGTACAAGGGCGACGAGGACAACGCGATCATCGACACCGACGTGTTCGTCGAGAACGCCAAGAAGTTCGGCAGCTATTGCGGAAAGAATCCGAATGTCAGCATCGTGACCGCGGCTGACGAAGTTCTCGGCAAGTAAGTCCGAAGGCGCGATGTCAATCGCGCCTTCACACTCCGCCTCGCGACAAACGCGGAACGCGTTTGCGCGGAGACCGTTGCTATCCCGGCAACATCGCAAAGGCACTCGACACCATCGCCACCGGCTTGTTGTCGGTGGCGGACAGAAGGGTGACGCGGCCGAAGCTCATGGTGCGTCCGAGCCGCACCACCCGCGCATCCGCCAGCACATCCGACGACGAGACCGCGCGCATGAAGTGCGTGGTCTGGTCGACGGTGGTCATCGGACGATAGCCGCGATTGGCGGCGAGGATCGCGATCACCATCGAAGTGTCGGCGAGCGCCATCAGGGCCTGGCCGCACACCACGCCGCCGCTGCGGCAGAGGCGTTCGGAGAAGGCCATGCGCAGCACCGCGCCCGGCTGCCAGTCCGCAGGCTCCGGCGGCGGCTCGTGATCGATGCTCTCGACCGAAAGCCCGAGATCCCTAACCCAGGGCGCAAACACGTCGCCGAGCACGCGCCTGGCTTCCTCGATGTCGAACTGTGCTGCGGACGGTGATGCCATGAACCCTGTTTCCTCGTTCGTTGCTGAATGTTTCCGCCATTGTGCCCGGATCGAGGGGAAAAAGTCATCTGGTCCAGCCATCTGCCGCCAGGTCTCTTGCCGCCAGGTCTCTTGCCGCCAGGTCTCTTGCCGCTAGGTCTCTTGCCGCCAGGTCTCTCCGGCTTGAAAATGCCCGAGTTCGCCCTTTATGATGCCGCGCCTGAGAGCAGGGTGGGTGATGTTGCGGCGAATAGTCTTGGTCTTCTGCCTGGGTGCGTTGGGTCTCGCGCTCAACGGCTGTACCAAATGCGGCCCGATCTGGGATGACTGGATGCAGTCGCCGAAATCCTGCAGATCGGACCGTTCCTGAAGCATGATCCGGAAAAGTGTGCAGCGGTTTTCCCTCGCGACAAACGCGGAACGCGTTTGCGCGGAGATCATGCTCAAACAAGGAGCTAAAGCGCGATATCTCGCTTTAGGGAACGGCGGGCCGATCCTCCCGCGATGATTCAAGGAGTGACGTGATGAAGGTTCTTCGTATGGCGGCTGTGCTGGCGTTGCTGGGCGCGCCGGCTTACGCGCAACAGATGCCCAACATCAACATCCTGCAGGACGGCCCGGGCAAGACCGACGAGCAGAAGGCGGCCGACGCCGAGCGCGACAGGAAGTACAAGGATACGCTGAAGACGATTCCGGACGCCAAGGCCTCCAACGATCCCTGGGGCGGCATGCGCAGCGATCCGCCGAAGTCGGCATCCACGGCGGCCAAGCCGACGGCAGCCAAGAAGACCAAGTCGGGCACGAGCGCCAACTGACCCTAATTCCCTAGCCGGACTCCTCCTGGCGCTCCGATCTTCCTATATTGGGCAGGTCGTAGTGGGAGTTTCGGCATGGCGTCTCGCCCGCGTGATCTTGCCGACCGGATGGCGCGCCGGCACAAGTCGGGCGACGGCTATCTGCGCGAGACCTTCACCTTGCCGCGCGAAGCGGCGAGGGCGAAGGCGCAAGCCTTCTTCGCGCGCTATCCCAAGGCCGGTTACATGAGCGAGGTCGAGAGCTGGCGCGAGCTGCCCGACGACAGGATCGAGTTCACGATGCGGCGCTTGCCGAGCGCCGATTGACCGGCGCGGCAACGTCGCCGAGGAGCTTGCCGGTGCGCCGGTTGATGAAATGGATCCGGGCGCACGCCTTGCACATCACGGTCTCGTAGGTGCACATCGGCGCCTCCGGCGCGACCTCTTCGGCCATCCAGTGCTGCACATACATGCCCGTTGCGGGACAGCGGAAAACGATATTGCCCATGGCCTCTATCTGCCAGCGCGAGGCGAGAGGCATGTTGATGTCGGTCAAGTTTTCGCCCCAGAGCGTTTTCCAGCGAAGCGGCCACCGGTTCGCGTCAAGAAAACGCGTCAAACCAAGAATCTAGAGCCCCGCTCCGATTCCATCGGAACGGAAAAGGCTCCAGGACGCGCTACTCGAACGACTCCGCGACGATGCTGATGCGGAATATGGGCTTCTTGGCCTCGTCCAGCAGCTCCATGTTCCATTCGGAGTTTTCCTGGAGCTTGCGCGAGATGCCGGCGGCCATGTCGGCGCAGACGCTGGTCATCTCCTTCCATGCGGCTTCGCGGTCGGCGCATTCGGTGGCTTGGTCCGCGCAGCCGGAATAGCGACCGTTTTGGATCCGAAAGAAATAGAGCGGCATGCTGATACCAACGCGCGTGATGGCCGCCCCCAAGGCTCCATGGGCGCGCAGTGCAATCCCAAACGCGGTACAGATCAACTCCGGAACTCTACGGGTTTTTGCGGGGTTTTTGCGGGGTTTTTGCCGCAGCGCAGGTATCTCGGCACCCGAGCGCACCGAGACCTATTCTCCGCAATCCAATCTGCCGCGCGCTAGAACGTTTTCGGGCGAGGTGGATACCGAAAAAGCTCTAGGCCAGCTTCCGTGCGAGCGCCTTCAATTCGCGGTCGATCCGAAGCTGCACGCGGCGAATCGCCAAAAGGTCGATCTTCGTCTCCGTCCTGCCGGACTTGACCTTGTCGCCGATCCAGAATTGCCACTGCCAGACCCCGGGGACGGAGGTTTTGGCGACGGTGAACTCAACTCCCCTGTGATTCATGGTCTACCTCCACGATTCACGCCCTGATGACGTTAACATGTTGAACGCAATGATATTCCGTGGGCAAGCTAAAATTCGCGGCTAAGTTGTGGACAATCCCTCGATTCCCGGATTCGTCACGCGATATCCCGGATTCGCGCGTGGCCCGAAAGAAGCGAATTGGGATTTCGAAACATCGGCCATGGACGCGGCGATCTGCCGATTTCCGAACGCCAGCCCGGAACCATCGGCGTCGATCCTGCTTATCGGTTCGTCACGTTCACTCCATGAGGTCCCGTACGGACCCCGTATCTGGTTCACTGTTCACGGCAATGAAGCTGATCGTCGAATTGCTCAGGCGGGTCTGGCACCGCAGCTGGACCGACACGGATGCGTATGCCGTTCGCGCGAACGACGGCGGCGATCACTCCAGCATGGCCGATTTCGTTCGCATTCTCCAAATGCACGATCGGGATCGCGGCGGTTCAAACGGTGCCTGATGGGTCAGCCTGGGTGCCGGAACTTTGTTCTGGGACGGAGAACCACGGGAAAAGCGCGGACCACGGCGACGCATCGACTCCGTCGGCGGCGCCAATTTGGGGCAAATCCCGCATTGGGAGCAAATACCGCATTGGGAGTAAGGCAGAGCGGAAGGCTTGAGCAGTGAGCTGGTGGCGAGATCTCATGCTGCGTTGGGGGGCGCGGAATTTCGAGCTGGTCTGTCCGCATTGTCGGGGGCCGGCGTCGCATGTCGCGTTCAAGCGCGGGCGCTACATGCTCGGCGACCAGGAGCTGTCCTGCGAGCAATGCGGCGAGACCAACCGCGTGACGCTGTGGCGCTTCGAGGGCCTGTCGGACCGGCCGGTCGGATGCGGGCGGGCCTCCCATCAGCCGATCGAGAACCGCCCGCACTGACGGTCCGGAGCTCCGCGGCGGCTCGTTTCCCTGACGGCACATGCCTTGCTTCACCGAAGCGCCAGACAGCAAAGGCGCCTCATGCTCGGTATTCCCCGCCGCTACAGCCATTTCGTCTTCAGCGTGATTCAGTCCGGCCTGACCTGCGCCATTGCCTCGGCGGTCGCGAGCTATCCGGCGCTGGCGACGCACCAGTTCGTCGCGCACTGGCTGCTCGCCTGGCTGGTCTCCTGGGGGGCGATGCTGCCGGTCGTTCTGCTCGCGGCGCCCATGATCCGGTCCGTCTCGCTGCGGCTGACGCGGGAGTAGAGCATGATCCGGAAAAGTGCGAAGCGGTTTTCCCTCGCGACAAACGCGGAACGCGTTTGCGCGGAGATCATGCTCAAACAAAAACCCGCTTGGCCGCGGCCCATAAAAAAGCCCCGCCTGGGGAGAGCCGGGCGGGGCAGAAGGTTATTGGAGGCTGAGGTGCTGGGCTGCAACACCATAGCGGCATGACCCTACCCGGGTGAGCTTACATGGAGCTGACAGGGGACGCGCAAAAACGGGGACGCTCCATGCGTCCCCAGCAAAAATCCCAAGCAAGAATCCCGAGCAAAATTCAGAGAACGCCGGACGCTCACCACGCAAACAGCAGGATCGCGGTCAAAACCACCGGCAACACCCCGAGCGCGACGATATAGAGCCGAAACACCGCGTCATCCCGCAACATGGGTATCACGATACGCGCTGACGAATCGCAGGCCCAGTGCAGTTTGTGCCACCGCCGCGGCCTCACGAGCCTAAGCTGAGGACAGGCCGGCCCTTCGCCAGCCAGTTAGATGTTGCCCGGCCAACGTAAATTGATGTCAACTTTCGGTTGCTGTTCGGCCGCGTTTCCTACCTGGGAAACCGGCATGAAAGAGACCTCGAGAGGGCGAGCGTGAACGAACCAAAGAAGGAATTGAGCTGCCCGGAATGCGACGGCACCGGACAGGACCGCGGCATGCGTCCGATGCATCTTGGCGAGAAGACGGAATTTCGTCCCTGCGCCAAGTGCGGCGGATCCGGTCGCGTCGTGGCGCCAAGCGGTGCCGGCGAGGCCGAGCACTGACGCAGTGTCACTTTTCTTCCGGCGAAGTCGAGACTGCCAATAGGTGGCCTGATATCTTGGGCAGATCGGAGCCATCAATGCCAACCTGGTTGATCTTTCAACTCTGGGCCCTGGCCTGCATGCCCGCCGCATTCGATATGGCGCGCGATCGCGGCCGATCGACCAAAGCGTGGCTCATCATGGCCCTGGTGTTCGGACCTCTGGCGCTTCTCGTGCTCCTTGCCTTGGGACCCGCCAAGGCCGCCGATTGAGGCGGCCTCTGGAAGGGGAATAGATGGCGTATCCCGGTAACTATCGACTGAGCCGAGAGATGGTGATCGATCTCGATCTTTGATCGAGGCAGCTCGGATGAACTCCGTTCGCGGTGTAGCCGGCTTGCCACACAGCGAACCATGTTCTCGGTCGGAGAACTACGGGGAGGCGGCCTCAGCTCGGCGGCTGCAACCCCGGCGACCTCGCCCAATCGTCCAACCGTGACGCGACCTCGGCCTGGCGAGCCTTCCTGACGAGGGCGTCACGCTCCGGACCTGGGGGAAGCGCCTCGGCATCAGATTGGAGCTGTTTGACCCAAGCGGAAAGTCTGTCTTGAAGGGTGAGCTGTTGCTTGAAACGACGCCGCTTGAACATGGCGCGCACCTTTCCCTGTGAGGAAGGCGGGAGCGCAATTGGCGTTCTCATCACCGGTAAATGCCACGGGCCGTGCGGTGATGGACGCAAGGTATCACCTTTGGGGGGCGGTTCCCATATCAAATGTTAACGCCGGAACAAAACGCACCAGCCCCCGGCGCAGGGTTTGAGAATCAAAAGGGGCCGCTGTGACGCGACCCCTTGCCGGTTGAAATTCTTGTTCGGGATGGGAAATGCCAGCCCCGGCGGATTCACCCTAGCGGTATTACGCTGCTGATGGGACTCCGGACAACTACCGTGTGAGACACTGTCCTAATTTGCCTCCGTGACGCCCTTGGGTCGATGCTGTCCTAATCAGGACAGTTGCACTGGCAGATTAGGACACCTGACAAAGTAACGCCGCCTGCTTGAAATGATCGCAGACGGCGTGGGTCCAGCCCCGAGAGGGTGTAATGCAAAATCCCGGATCAGACGATTGTGGGTGATTCATTTGGTCCCGTCTGTTCGGTAAGCAACACTCGCGGAGGAGAATGAGGCGGCCTCAGTGCATCTTGCGGCGGAGCTTCTTGACGATCTCCCGCAGATCGTTGGCGTACCCTTCAATGATCCGCCGCGCTTCCTCCAGCCGGGAGGGCCGGGGTTCTGGCACCTCGCTTTGTTTCTCGGGCTCGGTCATGGCCCAAAGCTCGAAGTTTAGACGGCGGGACCATTGAGTTAAATCAAGCGCTCGGTTTCATCCAAATGACGGAGCTGCATCGCGCGGTCCATGCAGCACCCTGCGGCGAGACACCGTTCAAAACAACTCGGACACCGGGGGGCGACTACCGGCAGCAGCGCCGCACGAAACGACCAAAGACATGCTCCTGATGAGGCGGTCCTAAGTCCTCTGCCGAACAATATCGATGACGAGCCTGGCACGCAGGACCGGCCCATCATCGTCGCGAACCTCGATGGACAGTTGACGGTCCGGGCTGTCCTCGCCCAGGCCGCGAGCGGCATCGCGAGCCATGTCTGCGAGGGCTTGGGCTGCTTCCACTTGGGCAGCCTTGATGCTGGGAAGCTCTAGCCCTTCCTCGTCCGGGGCGATGACGTCGGCGTCACGCATGTCGAAATAGTAACGCTTCATCAACCACCAATGCCCGGCGGTTCATGCCGTTCCTAAGTCTTCCCAGATGCGTTCGCCGCACTTGCACGGATAGAGGAGCAAGGTGCGAGCCTTGGTCAGGTCTGGGAGGGACTGGGCAAGGCGAGGGAGGGCGGCGCAGGTTGGACAGCGCGGGCCATAGTCCTGCGCCTGAAGTGCTCGCTTTGATGAAGGTCCCTTTGAAGAAGAGAGGGGAGGCCGCCAACTGAGGCGGCCTTGCTAGCGTCACTTGGACTCGTGCTCGTGACTATCGAGCATCTCAAGCTGCTTTGCCAAGCCGCTTAGGGTGTGCGCGATGTTGGTAAGCAGGGTGATCTTCTTGGTTGCGGTCCCTGCGATCTTGGCCTTGGCCTTGTAGTCTTTGGCGGCCTCACGACACTCGAACGCGTTTATCATTTTCGGGCCTCCGTCGATCCCAAGCATGTTCCGATTGGGGCGGGAGGTCCATGTAATTTGCGTCGTCGGTATTTGCCTTACTTCGGCGGCTGCAACTCCGGCGATCTCAGCCATTCGCTCATATGGGAGCCGGTTTCGGCTTGGCGGGCTTTGCGCAGGAGCGTGTCCCGCTCGATACCTGGGGGGAGTGCTTTGGCTTTTTCGCGGAGGCGTTTTGCTTCTTCGGCAAGGCGTTCTTCAAGGGAGATGGTTTGCTTGAAACGACGGCGCTCCATGACACAACCTCGTCTTTACGGGTCCTAACCGCAGGGTTTGAGTTCTCGAAGTCTAATATGCAGACACGGCGCCTTCAGTTCCAAAGTGAACATTTCAAACTAGGGCACTGCCGAATTCGACCTGGGACACAGGGGGGCAAAGGCACTGTCGTGGATTTATCGCCCCCTCCAACGATGGTTGATGATGCAATCAAGGGTATCGGGGCGGGGATAGGAAGGTCTCCAATGACCCCGGCTGCTCACAGCCCAGCACCGCCCGCACCTCCACCCCCTGTTGAACCGGGGGCCATGAAGGTCGCGCTTGATGGAAACCGAATTGTCGTCTCGGCGATAGTCGGATTGAAAGACGCGCGTCGCCTGCTCAAGAGGCTTGAAGCGAACATCGCGCTGCTGGAGGACGAGGAGAAGGACTCGGGCGACGAAGAGGCCGCCAACTGAGGCGGCCTTACTGCTTCGTACCGCCTCGTTTGAAAATGAGCGCTGCCTGAAACACGTCTTCAACGTCCGTCCGGACTTCAACGGCAACGTCTTGTCGCTCATCTATGGTTGCTAGGTCTTTGGCCAATCCCGCGAGCGTTTGGGCCGCTTCCACCTCAGCCTCTCGCTGGGTCTTGAACTCCAACCCCTCCTCATCGGGATAGAGGCCGGTGTTGTCCCGGATGTCGAAATAATACCGCATCGCGGAACCACCTTGTTAGTAAGGCAAGCGGGGCCAAGGCGTTACGTTCCTAACAAATTAGGCCACTCCCAAATTCAACTTAGGCCACTAGGGGTTAAAACAGGCCAGTACCGTCGGATCGAAAAGAACATATTGCGAACCTGGAACAAATAGGGTACGGTGTTTTTATCGCCGGCCAGCTTCGCCAACCGTTTGTCCCCCTAGCGAATCCCCGCCATAAGGAGCACCACCTAATGTCCGCCACTGCGCTGCGTATCGTCGAAGGATCTTCCATGGACAAGAGTAAAGCCCTGTCTGCCGCGCTCTCCCAGATCGAGCGGCAGTTCGGCAAGGGCTCGGTGATGAAGCTCGGCAAGAACGACCGTTCGATGGACATCGAGGCGGTGTCGTCGGGCTCGCTGGGGCTGGACATCGCGCTCGGCATCGGCGGCTTGCCGAAGGGACGCATCGTCGAGATCTACGGGCCGGAATCCTCGGGCAAGACCACGCTGGCGCTGCACACGGTGGCGGAAGCGCAGAAGAAGGGCGGCATCTGCGCCTTCATCGACGCCGAGCATGCGCTCGACCCGGTCTATGCCCGCAAGCTCGGGGTCAACATCGACGAGCTCCTGATCTCCCAGCCCGACACCGGCGAGCAGGCGCTGGAGATCTGCGACACGCTGGTGCGCTCGGGTGCGGTGGACGTGATGGTGATCGATTCGGTCGCGGCGCTGGTGCCGAAGGCCGAGCTCGAGGGCGAGATGGGCGAATCGCTGCCGGGCCTGCAGGCGCGGTTGATGAGCCAGGCGCTGCGCAAGCTCACGGCCTCGATCAACAAGTCCAACACCATGGTGATCTTCATCAACCAGATCCGCATGAAGATCGGTGTGATGTACGGCTCGCCGGAAACCACCACCGGCGGCAACGCGCTGAAGTTCTATGCCTCCGTCCGCCTCGACATCCGCCGCATCGGCGCGATCAAGGAGCGCGACGAGGTGGTCGGCAACACCACGCGCGTGAAGGTGGTGAAGAACAAGCTGGCGCCGCCCTTCAAGCAGGTCGAGTTCGACATCATGTACGGCGAGGGCGTCTCCAAGATGGGCGAGATTCTCGACCTCGGCGTCAAAGCCGGGATCGTCGAGAAGTCCGGCGCCTGGTTCTCCTATGACAGCCAGCGCCTCGGCCAGGGCCGCGAGAATTCAAAGGCGTTCCTCAAGGCCAACCCCGACATCACCGCCAAGATCGAAACCGCGATCCGGCAAAACTCCGGCCTGATCGCCGAGCAGATTCTTGCCGGCAGCCCCGAGCGCGACGCCGACGGCGAGGAGCCGGCCGAGGAGTAGGGCCTAGCAAAATCAAGCTTCGCGAGGAGCGGGCGCTGAGGACGTTGAGTTGCCGACGTCATCAGTGCCCGTTTTCGTTTTGGGCGCCGCCGGACCAGGGGATATCCGGCTCCAGAGCCTCAGCGGCAACGATTTGCGTGCTGCTGCTTATTTCTCCCAACGCATCAATAGCTTCGCGGAGTTCACATCGCGCCGTGCCGGTTGTCACCGGCTACTGTGCATGGGGTTGTTTCGATGCTTTGACCTCCCCCCGGTCGGGGAGAGGTCAATTACCTCTCGCGCTTCACTCCGCCGCCTCCGCGTAGTCGCTCACCGGCGGGCAGGAGCACACCAGGTTGCGGTCGCCATAGACGTTGTCGACGCGGCCCACCGGGCACCAGTACTTGTCGGTACGCGAGACGCCGTCGGGGAAGCAGCCTTCGGCGCGGGTATAGGCGCGGGCCCAATTGTCGTCGGCGATGTCGTGCACCGTGTGCGGCGCATGGCGCAGCGGCGATGCGTCGATCTTGAAGCGGCCACCTTCGACCTCGGCGATCTCCTTGCGGATCGCGATCATGGCGTCGCAGAAGCGATCGAGCTCGGCCTTCGATTCCGACTCGGTCGGCTCGATCATCAGCGTGCCCGGCACCGGGAAGCTCATCGTTGGCGCGTGGAAGCCGTAGTCGATCAGGCGCTTTGCGATGTCGTCGACGGTGACACCGCTCGTCGCCTTGAGCGGGCGCGGATCGACGATGCATTCATGCGCGACGCGGCCCTTGGCGTTCTTGTAGAGCACCGGGAAGTGCGCCTCGAGCTTTGCCGCCACGTAGTTCGCATTGAGGATCGCGATCTCGGTCGCGCGCTTCAAGCCGTCGCCGCCCATCATCAAAATGTAGATGTAGGAGATGGTCAGGATCGACGCCGAGCCGAACGGCGCGGCCGAGACCGGGCCGACCACCGTGTCCGGGTTGGTTGCGGGATGGCCGGGGAGGAACGGCGCAAGATGCGCCTTGACGCCGATCGGCCCCATGCCTGGGCCACCGCCGCCATGCGGGATGCAAAACGTCTTGTGCAGATTGAGATGGCTGACATCGGCGCCGTAGTCGCCGGGCCGCGCGAGACCGACTTGCGCATTCAGGTTGGCGCCATCGAGATAGACCTGGCCGCCATGGCTGTGGACGATATCGCAGATCTCGCTGATGTGCTCCTCGAACACGCCATGTGTCGAGGGATAGGTGATCATGACGGCGGCGAGGTCTTTCGAATGCTTCTCGGCCTTCGCGCGGAGATCATTCACGTCTGCGTCGCCGTTCTTCTCGCAGGCAACGACCACCACGTCCATGCCGACCATCGCGGCCGAGGCCGGGTTGGTGCCATGGGCAGAGGAGGGGATCAGGCAGATCTTGCGGTGGCCTTCCCCGCGCGCGATGTGATAGTCGCGGATCGCCAGCAGGCCGGCATATTCGCCCTGCGCGCCCGAGTTCGGCTGCAGCGAGATCGCGTCATAGCCGGTGATGTCGCACAGCCATTTTTCCAGCCGCGCGAACAGCGCGTGATAGCCTTTTGCCTGCTCGCGCGGAGCGAAGGGATGCAGTGAGCCGAACTCCGGCCAGGTCAGCGGCATCATCTCGGTCGTCGCGTTCAGCTTCATGGTGCAGGACCCCAGCGGGATCATCGCGCGGTCGAGCGCGAGGTCGCGATCGCTGAGTTTGCGCATGTAGCGCAGCATCTCGGTTTCCGAGCGGTGCGCATGGAACACCGGATGGGTCAGGAACGCGGTGGCGCGCTTCAGCGCGTCCGGCAACGCCTCGCGCGTGGTGGCGTCGATCTCGGCATAGGCGAGCTGCCCGCCGAAGGCGCGCCATACGGCCTCGACGGTGGCCGGTGTCGTGGTCTCGTCCAGCGCGATGCGAAGGCCCGCGCCGCTGACGCCGAGATTGATCTTCGCGGCCAGCGCGCGCGCGACGATCTCCTCGCGCTTGGCGCCGGCGTCCACCGTCACCGTGTCGAAGAAGCTGTCGGACTGCGGTGCAAAGCCGAGCTTGCGCAGGCCGGCCGCCAGCACCGCCGTGCGGCGATGCACGGTGCGCGCGATCTGCGTCAGCCCCTCGGGGCCGTGATAGACCGCGTACATCGAGGCGATCACGGCGAGCAGCACCTGCGCGGTGCAGATGTTGGAGGTCGCCTTCTCGCGACGGATATGCTGCTCGCGGGTCTGCAGCGCCAGCCGATAGGCGGGCGCCCCGCGCGAATCCACTGACAGCCCGACGATCCGGCCGGGCAGCGAGCGCTTCAGCGCATCGCGCACCGCCATATAGGCCGCGTGCGGGCCGCCATAGCCCATCGGCACGCCGAAACGCTGGGCGGAGCCGATCGCAATGTCAGCGCCGAGTTCGCCGGGCGAGGCGACCACCGTCAGCGCCAGCAGGTCGGCGGCAAGAATTGCCAGCGCGCCCTTGGCCTTCAGCGTCGCGATCGCGGCGCGCGGATCGCGCAAGGCGCCCGAGGATCCCGGATATTGCAGGAGGCCGCCGAGGACGTCCGCCTTCTCCAGATCGGTTGCGGGATCGCCGACGATCAGGGTCCAGCCGAGCGGCTCGGCGCGGGTGCGCAGCACGGCAAGTGTCTGCGGATGAACGTCCTTGTCGACGAAGAAGGCTTTTGCCTTCACCTGCGAGTGGCGCTCAGCGAGCGCCATCGCCTCTGCCGCCGCGGTGGCTTCATCGAGCAGCGAGGCATTGGCGACGTCGAGCCCGGTGAGGTCGCAGATCATGGTCTGGAAGTTGAACAGCGCCTCCAGCCGGCCCTGGCTGATCTCCGGCTGATACGGCGTATAGGCCGTATACCAGGCCGGGTTCTCAAGGATGTTGCGCTGGATCACCGCCGGCAAAATCGTGCCGGAATAGCCCTGGCCGATCAGCGAGGTGAAGACCTGGTTCTGGCTCGCAAGCTCTGCCATGTGCGCAATCGCCTCGGTCTCGCTCAGCGCCTTGCCGAGATCGAGCGGAGTAGCCTGCCGGATCGAGGCGGGCAGCGTTTCCGCCATCAGCGCATCGAGGCTTTTTGCGCCGACCGTTTCCAGCATCGCGGTCACGTCGCGCGAGGAGGGGCCGATATGGCGACGAACGAAGGAGGCGGCGGTATCGCCGTTGGATTTGCGTTGCGCGGTCATCGCTTGCTCCATCATCTCACGCCGTGTGCGCCTTGTAGGCGGCCTCATCCATGAGCCCGCCGAGCTCGCTCTTGTCTGCAATCTTGATCTTGAAGAACCAGGCCTTGTCGGCCGCATTCGAGTTCACCAGCGCCGGTTCATCGACCACCGCCTGGTTGACCTCGAGCACTTCGCCGGTAACAGGCGCGTAGACGTCGGAAGCGGCCTTGACCGATTCCACGACGGCAGCAGCTTCGGCCTTCTTCAGCGCGCGCCCGACCTTGGGCAGCTCGACGAACACGACGTCACCGAGCTGCGATTGCGCATAATCGGTGATGCCGACGGTCGCGACGTCGTCGTCGATAGCAAGCCATTCGTGGTCGGAGGTGTACAGCGTCGTGGTCATCGTCATTCCTCAGCGTTTGTAGGTGTTCTTCACGAATGGCATGGCGGCGATGGCGAGCGGCAGCCGCTGTCCGCGCACCTCTGCGTAAACGATCGTGCCGAGCGCGCTCAGGGCAGCAGGCACATAGCCCATCGCGACAGGCGCATTCAGGCTCGGGCCAAAACCGCCCGAGGTGACTTTTCCAATTGGCTCGCTCGCCGTCGTATCCGCAAACAGGGCCGCGCCTTCGCGCACGGGCGCGCGTCCCTCGGCCTTCAGGCCGACGCGGCGGCGCGCAGCGCCCCGGTCGAAATGGCCGAGGATTTTGTCGGCGCCGGGAAAGCCGCCGGCGCGCGCGCCGCCGGTGCGGCGGCTCTTCTGCACCGACCATTCCAGCGCAGCCTCGACCGGCGTGGTCGCGGTGTCGATGTCGTGGCCGTAGAGGCAAAGCCCGGCCTCGAGTCGCAGGCTGTCGCGCGCGCCGAGCCCGATCGGCAGCACGTCGCTGTCGGCCAGCAACGTCTTCGCCAGCCGTTCCGCATCGGCGGCGGGAACCGATATCTCAAAGCCGTCCTCGCCGGTGTAGCCGGAGCGCGAGACGAAGCAGTCAAGCCCATCAACCTTGCGCGGGCCGGCATCCATGAACTTCAGCGACGGGGTCTCTGGACACAATTTCGCCAGCACCGCTTCCGCCTTCGGGCCCTGCAGCGCGATCAGCGCGCGGTCGCCAAGCGAATCGATGATGCAGTCATCGGAGAGGTGCGCGCGCAGATGCGCCTCGTCCTCGGCCTTGCAGGCGGCGTTGACGACCAGGAACAGGTGATCGCCGAAATTGGCGACCATCAGATCGTCCAAAATCCCGCCGTCGGAATTGGTGAATTGGGCATAGCGCTGCCGTCCCTGCGGGATCGCCACAATGTCCTGCGGCACCAGCCGTTCGAGCGCCTTGGCCGCATCCTCGATCCTCCCGGATTTCGGCCGCAGCGCGATCTGGCCCATGTGGGACACATCGAACAGGCCGGCGGAAGCGCGGGTATGGAGGTGTTCTTTCAGGACACCGGCCGGGTATTGCACCGGCATTTCATAGCCCGCGAACGGCACCATCTTGCCGCCCAGGGATATGTGAAGGGCGTAGAGCGGGGTACGTCTGGGGGGATTTTGGTCGTCGCGCGCAAGCATCACAGGGGCCCTCGCGGTTCCCGAGGACGATCCCCGAGAAACCAGTCGAAGCCCCATCTGTCGCTGTGCCTGAGAGTATTATCCCGTCGGCGGACGCCTCACCGGGTCGAAACCCGAGGGCGCCTCTTTCCAGATGCTGTCAAAGCCACGCGGTCCTTTTGCCTGAGAGTTTCCGGGGCGGTTGCTCCTTCGGCGCCGGCAATAAAGCCGGTCTCTCCCGACGTGGCCGTACGATACAAATAGGACAGAACCACGCCGCCGCCAAGCCTGTCAACGCGTCGCATCATCTATCAACTACCGATTACGCTGTTGCGGCAACCCTCTGATCTCCTTGCACAGTTTCTGGACAGCGCGGCCCGCAATGTCTAAAAGCCTTCTGCCCGCAGTGATCTGCCTTAATTCCCGGCTTGGGTGGCGTGTCGCGGGTCCAAGTACACCCGATTGGATGAACATGAGCGGCGTCAACGAGATCAGGTCGACCTTTCTGAATTTCTTTGCCGAGAACGGCCACGAGATCGTGTCGTCCTCGCCATTGGTGCCGCGCAACGACCCAACGTTGATGTTCACCAATGCCGGCATGGTGCAGTTCAAGAACGTCTTCACCGGCGTGGAGAAGCGGCCCTATCAGCGCGCCACCACGTCGCAGAAATGCGTGCGCGCCGGCGGCAAGCACAACGACCTCGACAATGTCGGCTATACCGCGCGCCATCTCACCTTCTTCGAGATGCTCGGCAACTTCTCGTTCGGCGACTACTTCAAGGAGCGCGCGATCGAGCTGGCCTGGAAGCTGATCACGAAGGACTTTGGGCTCAAGAAGGACAAGCTGCTCGTCACCGTCTATCACACCGACGACGAGGCGGCCGGCCTGTGGAAGAAGATCGCGGGCTTCTCAGACGACCGCATCATCCGCATCCCGACCTCGGACAATTTCTGGGCGATGGGCGACACCGGCCCGTGCGGCCCGTGCTCGGAGATCTTCATCGATCGCGGCGAGCACATCTGGGGCGGCCCCCCGGGCAGCCCCGAGGAAGACGGCGATCGCTTCCTCGAGTTCTGGAACCTGGTGTTCATGCAGTTCGAGCAGGTGACGAAGGAGGAGCGCCAGCCGCTGCCGCGTCCCTCGATCGATACCGGCATGGGACTGGAGCGCATGGCCTGCATCCTGCAGGGCGTCGACAGCGTGTTCGAGACCGATTTGTTCCGTCAGTTGATCGATGCGACCGCGTCGGCGCTGGGGCACGGGCCGAACGAGCAGACCGTTGCCTCGTTCCGGGTCATTGCCGACCATCTGCGTTCCTCGGCCTTCCTCGTCTCTGACGGCGTGCTGCCCTCGAACGAGGGCCGTGGCTATGTGCTGCGCCGGATCATGCGCCGCGCGATGCGCCATGCGCAGCTCTTGGGCGCGAAGGAGCCGCTGATGTATCGCCTCGTCTGGGCGCTGGTGCGCGAGATGGGCCAGGCCTACCCGGAATTGGTGCGCGCGGAAAAGCTGATCGAGGAAACGCTGCGGCTGGAAGAGACCCGCTTCCGCAAGACGCTGGTCCGCGGCCTTGCCATCCTCGACGAAAAGAGCGCGTCCTTAAAGAAGGGCGACATGTTCGACGGCGACGTCGCCTTCACGCTCTACGACACCTACGGCTTCCCGCTCGATCTCACGCAGGACGCGCTCAAATCGCGCGGCATCGGCGTCGATCAGGCCTCCTTCACCGATGCGATGGAACGGCAGAAGTCCAAGGCGCGCGAGTCCTGGAAGGGTTCTGGCGAAGCGGCTTCCGAGGCGATCTGGTTCCCGCTGCGCGAGAAGCTCGGCGCCACGGAATTCCTCGGCTATGAGACAGAGAGCGCCGAAGGCGTGGTGACCGCGCTGGTGAAGGACGGCAAGGAAGTCGACAGCCTCAAGGCCGGCGAGACCGGGGCAATCCTACTGAACCAGACGCCGTTCTATGCGGAGTCCGGCGGCCAGGTCGGCGACACCGGCGTGTTGATCGGCGAGGGCGGCATCAAGTTCTGCGTGACCGACATGCAGAAGAAGCTCGGCGATCTCTTCGTTCATGTCGGCACGGTGGAACAGGGCGAGCTGAAGCTCGGCACCGCGCTTCAGCTTGAGGTGGATCATGCGCGGCGTTCGTCGATCCGTGCCCATCACTCGGCAACGCATCTGCTGCACGAGGCGCTGCGCCAGGTGCTCGGCGACCACATCGCCCAGCGCGGCTCGCTGGTCGCGCCCGACCGCCTGCGCTTCGACTTCGTGCATCCGAAGCCGATCACGCCGGAGGAGCTTGCCCGCGTCGAGGACATCGCCAACGACGTGGTGCTGGAGAACGACGAGGTCACGACCCGCATCATGGGCGTGGACGAGGCTCGCGAGGCCGGCGCCCGCGCGCTGTTCGGCGAAAAGTATGGCGATGAGGTTCGCGTCGTCTCCATGGGCAAGACGGCGCGTGAGCACGGCGCGAACGCGATGGGCTGGTCGGTCGAGCTCTGCGGCGGCACCCATGTGAAGCGCACCGGCGACATCGGCCTGATCACGCTGACCGGCGAGAGCGCTGTTGCCTCCGGCGTGCGCCGCATCGAGGCGCTCACGGGCCGTCATGCCCGCAAGCACGCCAACGACACCATGGCGCTGGCAAAGGCCGCGGCAAGCGAGCTGCGCACTTCGATCGACGACGTGCCGGCGCGCATCACCTCGCTGATGGACGAGCGCAAGAAGCTCGAGCGCGAATTGTCCGACGCGCGCAAGAAGCTCGCGATGGGCGGCGGTGCGTCGTCCGGCAACGGCGCGGCGTCCGGCGTGCGCGAGGTCGGCAACGTCAAGCTGATGGCGCGCGCGGTCGAAGGCATCGAGATGAAGGATCTCAAGAGCCTTGCGGATGACGGCAAGAAGCAGATCGGTTCGGGCGTCGTCGCCATCGTCGGCGTCACCGAGGACGGCAAGGCCGGCGTCGTGGTCGGCGTCACCGCCGACCTGACCTCGCGCTTCAACGCGGTCAATCTGGTGAAGGTCGCCTCCGAAGCGCTCGGCGGCAAAGGTGGCGGTGGCCGGCCCGACATGGCGCAGGCCGGCGGCCCCGACGGGGCCAACGCGGCCGCAGCGCTGTCGGCGATCGAAAAAGCCATGACGGCCGGCTAGGGCGGTGCGCCTCGTTCCCAGAGGACGCGGGCTCCGCGATCCCAATCTTCGGGATCGCCTCTACGAACTCTTGGAGCACGATCCGCTGGCCTATTCGGCTGGGTCGCGCTTCATCCGGTTCATCATCGTCGTCATCGTGCTCGATGTGCTGGCGATGATCCTTGCCTCGGTGCCCGATATCGACGCGCGGTACGACGGGGTGTTCACGGCGGTCGCGGTGCTGTCGGCAATCGTGTTCGCTCTGGAATATGCTGCGCGACTCTGGACGGTCGCCGGCCACACGCAGCGCAACGCATCGGCATTGTCGGACCGGCTGTCCTATGTCTTTTCCGCGCTCGGCATCATCGACCTTCTCGCATTCCTCCCCGCAGCGATCGTGCTGGCCTCGGGGCGGCACGCGACGCTGGCTGCGCTCGGTGTGCTGCCGTTCTTCAAGCTGATCCGCTATTCGCCTGCGATGCGCTCGCTGCTTGCGGCCGTCCATGCCGAGCGGCGCGCCCTGATCGGCTGCATCGTCATCCTGATCGGCGTGGTCTTGACCTTCGCCTCGCTGCTCTACGCCATCGAGCGCGACGTGCAGCCGGACAAGCTCGGGACGATCCCGCAGGCGATGTGGTGGGCGATCGTGACGCTCGGCACGGTCGGTTACGGCGACGTCGTGCCAGTCACGGCGCTCGGAAAATTCGTCTCGGTGTTCGCCATCATCTCGGGCTTTGCCATGATCGCGCTGCCGGTCGCGATCATCTCGAGTGCGTTCGCGGAGGAGGTGAGGCGGCGCGACTTCGTCGTCACTTGGGGCATGCTGGCGCGGGTGCCGCTGTTCTCGCACCTGAGCGCCTCGGAGATCGCCGACATCATGCGGTTGCTCAGGGCACGGACCATCGAGCAGGGCGAGATTCTGGTCCGGCGCGGCGATGCCGCCTCGTCGATGTATTTCATCACCGCGGGCGAGGTCGAGATCGAGCTGCCGAACCAGTGCGTCCGCCTCACCGACGGCACCTTCTTCGGCGAGATCGCGCTACTGCACAAGACCAAGCGCAGCGGCACCGTGAAGGCCACGCGGAAGACGCGACTGCTGATCCTGGACGCGCAGGATTTTCACGCGCTGATCGAACGTATGCCGACGCTGGCCGCTCACGTCCGCAAGACCGCGGAGGCGCGGCTGGGAGAAGGTGGCGATCTCGCGGCCGCGGAGCTGCAGCAGGCGGAGCGCGAAGTCGCGGACCGCTGAAACTATGTTGGATCGAGAAACGGCGCGACCACCTCGCGCGTCTCCTTGCTCGGCACGACTGGCACGATCTCGAAGCTCATGCCCATGTCGCGGTTGTTGAGCAGGATCCATTCCTGGAGCAGCCGAAGGTCGTCGCACTCCATGAGCTGGAAGCAACGGTCGAAATTGGGCTCGATCCAGCTCCCGACATATTTGAGCCCCTCGGGAAACTTGATGCCGGGGTCGCGGACGCGCCGGTAGACCGGCAGCGGGTCGCGGTCTTTGAAGCGCTCGATCACCATGAAGAGCATCGTACGATCTCCGTCAGCCGGCGCCTCAGGCTACATCGCGCGCTCAGCCCTTGCGCAGGAAAATGTAGTCGGCGGAGTAGGGCGCGCTCTTGAATTCGCCGGCCTTGTCGCAAGCACCCTCGAGCTTGCCGCCATGGGTATTGACGCGCTGGACGGTGGTGGCCGGCGTGAGCACACCACTGCCGCGGCGGGAGGCGACCTCGAGCTTCAGCCAGGGGATGTCGGCCGCCGTTGCGCCCGGCGCGTTGCCGATGGCCTTGCCGACCACGGCGCTGCCGTCGGCGTGCTCCCAATTGGGTCCGGCATAATGCCGGCCGATGGTCTTGCCGTCAGCGAGCAGGGTTGCGACTGGCTCGCGAAAGGCCCAGGCGAGCTTGCCGTCAGCGGCCGACTTGCACTCGTAAACCTGCGCGCCCTCGGCATGGACGCTGAGCACGACAGACTCGCCGGGCGCGGCAATGGCGTCGGGGAGGGTCTCCGCGGCGCCGGCCGCCCCGATCGTGGCTGTAAGCAGCAGCAGGCAGGGGACGGCGAACTTGATGGACATGATGGGTCTCCGCACAGCGTCAAAATAAAGGGCCGCGCCTCTAGGCGCGGCCCGTGATGATGTCCGACCGCAGTCGGGCGAAACTGCGGACGCCGCTTACTTCGCCAGCGCCGCGGTCAGGTTCTCCGAGACCTTGTCAAGGAAGCCGGTGGTCGACAGCCAACGCTGGTCGGCGCCGACGAGCAGCGCCAGGTCCTTGGTCATGTAGCCGGCTTCGACCGTATCGACGCAGACCTTCTCGAGCGTGTTCGCGAACGTCGCGAGCTCGGCATTGTTGTCGAGCTTGGCGCGGTGGGCGAGGCCACGGGTCCAGGCGAAGATCGACGCGATCGAGTTGGTCGAGGTCTCCTTGCCCTTCTGGTGCTCGCGGTAGTGGCGGGTCACCGTGCCGTGGGCGGCTTCGGCTTCCACCGTCTTGCCGTCGGGGGTGAGCAGCACCGAGGTCATCAGGCCGAGCGAGCCGTAGCCCTGCGCGACCGTGTCGGACTGCACGTCACCATCGTAGTTCTTACAGGCCCAGACATAGCCGCCGGACCATTTCAGCGCCGAGGCCACCATGTCGTCGATCAGGCGGTGCTCGTAGGTCAGGCCCTTGGCCTCGAATTCCTTCTTGAACTCGCGGTCGTAGATGTCCTGGAAGATGTCCTTAAAGCGGCCGTCATAGACTTTGAGGATGGTGTTCTTGGTCGAGAGATAGACCGGATAGTTGCGCATCAGGCCGTAATTGAGCGAGGCGCGGGCGAAGTCGATGATGGAGTCATCGAGGTTGTACATCTCCATCGCGACGCCGGAGCCGGGGGCCTTGAAGACTTCCTTCTCGATCACGGTGCCGTCCTCGCCGACGAACTTCATCGACAGCGTGCCCTTGCCCGGGAATTTGAAGTCGGTAGCGCGGTATTGGTCGCCATAGGCGTGACGGCCGATGATGATCGGCTTGGTCCAGCCGGGGACGAGGCGCGGCACGTTCTTGCAGATGATCGGCTCGCGGAAGATCACGCCGCCGAGGATGTTGCGGATGGTGCCGTTCGGCGACTTGTACATTTCCTTGAGGCCGAACTCCTTCACCCGGGCCTCGTCCGGGGTGATGGTGGCGCACTTGACGCCGACACCGACCTTCTTGATGGCGTTGGCGGCGTCCACGGTGACCTGATCGCCGGTCTTGTCGCGGTACTCCATCCCCAGGTCGAAATACATCAAGTTGATGTCCAGATACGGATAGATCAGCTTGTCCTTGATGTACTGCCAGATGATCCGGGTCATCTCGTCGCCATCGAGCTCGACGACGGGGTTGGTCACCTTGATTTTTGCCATGATCGGGAAAGCCCTCTTGGGAACGCGCCTGCGGCGGGAACGGAATTGATTGCCGCCTCATAGCACTGCCCAACGGCGGGCGAAAGCCAAGTGATTATGCACTTTTAGCCGATCCTGCATCCGCAGATGGGAGGCGGCCGCAAGCTCCAGCCGGCCTCGCCTTGAAGTTTCGGACGAGAGTCAAAAGCCGATTCTAACCCGTTATTTCGCTTGAGAATTTCTCCGGGACAGGCAAACGAGGCGTCACGGGCGGGCATGCCTGCTTGAATCAATTCCCAAGACGGCCCGAACAAGGCCTTGAGAACGAGCGTGAAAGCGAAGCGAGATGTCGGGCACTGACAAGAGCAAGACCGGCCTGACCCTGGATGGCCCCGTCATCATTCTGGTCGAGCCGCAGCTCGGTGAGAACATCGGCATGGCCGCGCGCGCCATGGGCAATTTCGCGCTGAGCGCCTTGCGCATCGTCAACCCCCGCGACGGCTGGCCCAACGTCGCCGCACAGCGCGCGGCCGCCGGTGCCGACCACATTCTGGAAAAGGTCGAGCTGTTCGCCACGGTCGGAGAGGCGGTCGCCGATCTCGACCTCCTGTTCGCCACGTCAGCGCGCGCCCATGACCAGGCCAAGCCGGTGGTCGGTCCCGAGGCGGCCACGATCGAGATCGCCGGCCACGTCGCTTCCGGCGGGAAAGCCGGCATCCTGTTTGGGCGCGAGCGCTGGGGTCTGACCAACGAAGAAGTCGCCCTCGCGAACCGGATCATCACCTTCCCGGTCAATCCGGGCTTTGCCTCGCTCAACCTCGCGCAGGCCGTGCTGCTGGTCGGCTACGAATGGTTCAAGCGGGCGACCTCGGGCGCGCTGCCCCACGCCATGCCGGAGCGCTCCGAGCGCGCCTCGCAGCACCAGATCCAGGCTTTCTTCGAGAACCTCGTGCGCGAGCTCGACCGCGTCGAATTCTTGCGCCCGCCCGAGAAGCGCGACACCATGCTGGTGAACCTGCGCAACATTTTTACGCGCATGGATCCGACCAAGCAGGACATGCACACCCTGCACGGCGTGGTGATGGCGATTGCGGAGGGACGCAAGGGGCCGGCCAAGGGTGGCGTGCTCGACGGCGCGCAGGCGACGCGGCTGCGGGCGCTGCTCGCCGAGCACGGGCAGGGCGGGGTACCCGACAGCGGCAGCACAGTGCGCGGGCTGGCGCGGCTGCTCCGCCGCAATCCGACCGATGCCGAGCGCCTGCTGTGGCAGGCGCTGACCCGCGACCGCCGCTTCGCCGGCCAGTTCAAGCGCCAGACCCCGGTCGGCCGCCACATCCCGGACTTTGTTTCCTTCGTGCATCGGATTGCGGTCGAACTGGTCAATCCGGGCGAGAGTGAGACGATCGTCGCCGACCGCGCGGCGCGGCGGCAGTGGCTGGAGGCGCGGGACTATCGCGTGATCGAGATCGAGGCCAAGGAGGTTGAGCGCGATATCACCGTGGATCTGGATCGGCTGCAGGGGATGATCTCGCCGAGCACGTAGCTCTTGTAGGGTGGGCAAAGCGACTTGTCCGCCGTAGCTCGAAGAGCGAAGGCGGAAGCGTGCCCACCACTTTGTTTGATCAAGATTGAAACAGAAATGGTGGGCACGGCGCTCTGCGCCTTTGCTCACGCTCACGCTTTGGCACGCTTCCTGCACTTGCGCGACGCGAAGTTACGACGATCGTACTTCCCAAGAGAGAAACGTCACCACCACCGCCCACAAGGAGCCCCTGACCATGAAACGCGAAGACCTCACCGAAAAGCTGCTCGACATCAAGCGCGAGAAGGGCTGGAGCTGGAAATACATCTGCGAGAAGATCGGCGGCTATTCGGAGGTGCTGATCGTCGGCGCGGTCATGGGCCAGATGAAATTGACAAAACCGCAGGCCGCGAATGCCGGCGAGCTGTTCGGCCTGTCGAAGGCGGAGACCGCCATGCTCAACGAGGTGCCGATGCGTGGCACCGGCACGCCGATGCCGCCGACCGATCCCCTGATCTACCGCTTCTACGAGATGGTGATGGTGAACGGCCCGGCCTGGAAGGCGCTCATCGAGGAAGAGTTCGGCGACGGCATCATGTCGGCCATCGATTTTGACATGGCGATCGAGCGCGTCGCCAATCCCAAGGGCGACCGCGTCAAGATCACCATGAGCGGAAAGTTCCTGCCGTACAAATACTACGGCGCCAGCGGCAACGTGCCGGAATACGGCTTTAAGGAAGGCTGAGCGTACCGACGAAAAAGTGCGGTGGCCCAAAAGAGCCACCGCACTCCGTCCGTCAGACGTGCTGCAAGCCACTAGCGCTTGCGGGTTGCCTTCGATCGCCGCGTCGGCGCCGCCTTCTTTGCGGATGCCGACTTCTTCGAGCTCTTCGCCTTTGCCTTCGTTCCCGAGCGGCTGCTCGCGGACATGTCAACCGCATCCTGGGCTTCCTTGCTGATGCGGAAGGTCATGCCGCCGACCGGCATGTCGTCGTGCAGGACGGTCACGACGATGTCGTGATCGGCTTCCCTGCCGAGCATGGCCAGGTCGAACTCCTTGCCCGCGCTGACGGCCATGTTGACCTTGAGCATCTCGTCCGGCTTGAGCCGCTGAGCCCGCTGGATCTGCGGCACGCTGAACTTCCAGCCGAGCTTGGCGAGCCACTCCGGAAGCTTGATCTCGACATTGACGCGCACAGGCGCCGGGCCGTGATTGCGGATCCAGAACGGCAGCTTCTCCCAGGGGATCTTGGCGATGTGGATCGAGATCGGGTGCACGTTGCGTTGCCCCAGATTGTTGTCATGGGGCACCAGACGCCATTCCGGAATCGGTCCCGTGATCGCGCCGTCGATATTGCCGGCGTCACCCTTGGCCGAGACGCTGAAGAACATGCACTCGTGGCCGACCTGCGACGGCACCCATTTGAACGGGCCGACGACGACGCCCACGGCGTCCGAAGCCGCGAGGTTGGGGGCCGCCAGTTGCGGCGTGGCCATGGGAGTCCAGTCCGTCGGGAAGACGAGGCCAGCTCCGGGGTTGCAGTGGAAGCCCTTCACCACGACGTTCGTCGCGGCCTGCGTGCCGCGGTTCTTGATGCGCACATAGGCGTAGTTGGTCTGTCCGACGATCGGCTCCTGATGCACGCCGCCGCCCGCGCCGACGGTGCGGCGATTCCAGATGTCGGTGCAGCTCCAGTGATTGGGCTGGAACGGATATTCGCCGTGGCGGCCGTCGTCGATATAGACATCGACCGGCGGCGGCAGGCCTTCGACGGTCGGCGGCGGGCCGGGCCGGAACAGGCCCTGTTTCTCGAAGGCCCAGCGGATGACCTTGTGATAGGCGCCGCCGGCATGGGTCTGCGCCGGACTGGTTCGCGTCCAGACACCGGCGTCCGCAATTTCGAGTTGCTGCTCCCAGCCGAGGGCGTTGGGCGGATTGGTCGCCGGCGTGAGCTGGCCGACCGCGCGCAGGATGAGGTACACCGCCGAGGTGGCGGCAAACTGCTTGCGGGCGAGGGAGGCGGAATCGCCGCCGATCGAGCGGTAGAGACGGAAGTGCGTGGTCGCCAGGATCTGCTCGCTGAAATAGCCATTGAGATCGTTGGCGCCGCCCCATCCCCATCCGCCCGCGACCGGACGATCGTGCCGGCGGCCGATATTGACCCAGGGGAAGCTGACGAAGCGGTCGGGGGCGTGCGTATCGGGGTCATTCAGGATGACCGCGATACTGTCGCCGGCGCTGTGCGAGAAGCCGAAATTCGGCGAGTCGACATGGTCCCAGAGGATGCCGTGTCCGCCGAGCTCGTGGAGCACGACGCGCCAGTCAGCCGCGATGCCGATTGGCGGAGCTCCGAGAGCGGCGAGCGAGAACACCACCGAGCCGATGCCGTTGCCGAGTGTGTTGCCCCGGCACTGCGCGTTGATGACGTCGCCGAGTGCATGATGATCGACCGGCACCGGGAACGAGGTGTGGTCGAAATAGCTCGGAATGTTGAAGCCGATGTCGCGCACGGTCCGGAAAAAGCGGTCGCAATGATAATAGGCGTTGACGGCCGCGAAGTTGTCGGTGCGCGAGACATAGGCGAAATTGAACGGTGCCGTCGTCGTCGGGATCGCTGGCGTCGGTGGATCGACATTCGTGATCGAGACGAACGTCCCCGTGAGGCTCTGGGTACCGCCTAATGGCGGCGAGAGGTCGATGAGGGCGACAGTGTCGCGCAACGGATCGAGCGTCGCGGCCGGCGCGGTCGGCATGTTGGCGAGGTTGCCGGTCTTGGTGATGGGATCGCGATCGAACACCAGCCCGGTCACGCCGTCGACCAGGGCACGCAGGAACAGGACGGTCTTGCGCTTCGGCTCGATGAAGGCCCGCCAGTTCAGCGTCCCCCATTTCTCCAATGCCAGCGAGAACATCGCCTCCAGCACGACATAGTGCTTGCCGGCAACGATGTCCGACGGGACAGGCGGAAGAGGAAGGGTGGGAGGCTCGGCGCCAAATCCGCGCTCGCCGATCTCCTGATGAATGCGCTCCTTGGGATCGTACTGATAGACGAGCAGGCGCGTGCGGTTGATGCGAAGGCCCTGGGCGTTCGGAAACGCGGCACGGACGATGTCGTCATGGGCGCCGGACGCCGCGGTGTCGAGCGCGCTCTTGCTCGTCAGTGTATCGGCAGGAGGCTCGGTGGCAACGTCGTAGTGCAGCGTCGAGGTCGCGGCTTTGACCTGGTTGTCGGCGCCGCGCATCACGACCGATACCCCGGCCTGGTAGATCGGCAGGCCGAACATGGTCTGGTTATAGCTGACGACGGTCGAATCCATCGCGTGCTGCTCGGATTCGAAGCGCAGCGCCTCGTCTTCAGCGACCGGCGCGATCGCGGCGCGCACGTCCATAGATCTCGTCATGGTCTGCGGAAGCTGAAAGAGGTCCGCATGATCGAGCAGGAACTGCTTTGCCGCCTCCTGTGGCGTTGCCGCTCTCATCCTGGGGGCGGCGGCGGCCGTGTCCGCCATGTCGCCGGTAAACATGAAATGCCGCGCGTGGCCACGGTCGTCATAGATAATGTTGGGACTCTCAGCCATATCGACCTCCTGCAAATCAAATGTGAAGAACCAAGTTGCGAGCAATCGTCCCAAAAGAACGGGCTGCAAAATTTCGAAATGTCTTGAAATGTACTTCGCTAAACGTATCGCACCTGCCGGTTGAACATAACAGATCGGCTACCAGCGCCCGCGCGAAAATAAGTCGCAGCTACTTGTGAGCGAAGTAATAAAAGCGTGTTCGGAAGTTTTCCGGTGCCGCGAGTCGCAGCGTGCAATGAAGATACGCTGTCAAATAAGGCGCTCGGGAGATCGCGCTGTTGGCGGGCAACAATATTGACCTAAGTCGCGCGTTGGGACGCGCGACTTGGTTTAAGGAATACGCGTAAGGGTTGTATCACTAGAATTCGCTGCAGCGACAATGTGATGGGTGCGAGCCTTAGGTGGCGCCGACCGAAGCGAAGGCGCTGCGCAGCTCAGCGATCCCTGCCATCTCGCGGATATAGGTGAAGGAGCCGTTGTCTTTCATCTCGCGGGCGCTCTTGACGAAGGCGGCCAGCGCAAATCGCGACATCGCACCGCCGACGCTGATGCGCTTCACGCCGGCCGCGGACAATTGTGGCAGGGTCAATGTCGGATCGGCAAAGCCCATCACCAGATTGAACGGCTTTCCGATCGAGGCGACGACGGTCTTGATCGTCGCAAGATCGTGCACGCCCGGCGCGTAGAGTACGTCGGCCCCGGCGGCCTCGAATGCCCTAAGGCGCCTGATCGTATCGTCGAGGTCGTTACGCCCGTGCAGCAGGTTCTCGGCCCGCGCGGTCAGCGTGAACGGGATCGACAGCGAGCGTGCCGCCTCGACGGCCGCCTGCACACGTTCGACGGCGAGGGCAAACTCATAGATCGGGCGTTCGCGGTCCCCGGTCGAATCCTCGATGGAGCCACCGACCGCACCGGCCTCGGCGGCGCGCCGGATCGCCTCGGCCGCGCGCTTCGGGTCGTGCGCGCCGCAGTTTTCGAGGTCGACGCTGACGGGCAGTGGAGTCGCCTGAGCGATCGCGCGGCAATTGTCGAGGATGGCATCGAGGCTGACGGTCGAGCTGCCGAGCGTGTTGGCAAGCCCGAGGCTCGTGGTCGCCAGCGCCTCAAAACCCAGGGCGCCGAGCAGCTTTGCGGTGCCGGCATCCCACGGATTGGGAATGATGAAGGCGCCCGGCCGCTCGTGCAGGGCCCGAAACGTTTTCGCTTTCTCCAACTGGCTGGGCATCGTTCGCTCCTTTGTCGCGGCTGGTCCCGATCCAGCCATAGGAGCATTTCCGCCATCCGCCAAATTTGTTATTTCTCTCGAAAGCATCAGCTTTTTGCATGAGTGACGGTGATGGACAGTGATGCCCTCAATACCTTTCTGGCGGTTCATCGCCGCGGCGGGATTTCGAATGCAGCCAAATTCCTCCATCGCTCGCAACCGGCGATCTCGCGCCGCATCGCGCTGTTGGAGCAGGAGCTCGGCGTGCCCTTGTTCGAGCGGGTGGCGGGCCGGACGCGGCTCAGCGATGCGGGCCGCGTACTGATCCCTCACGCGGAGCGAGCGGTCGCCGCCGCAGAGGATGCGGAGCAGGCGATACGCGCGCTCACCCGGCAGACCTCAGGGCCGGTATCGCTCGCGGTGACCGGTACGCTCGCCGATGCGCGCCTGTCGGGAATCATGAAGCGCTTTGCCAAGGAGCACCCCGATGCTGCACTCAGCCTGCGCACCGCGACGAGCGCCGAGGTCAGCGGCTTGATCCGTCGCGGGGAGGCGACGATCGGTCTGCGCTATCACATCGATCGTTCGCGCGATCTGGATTGCACGCCAATCCTCTCGGAAAAGCTCGGGGTGGTCTGCGCGGCGGATCACCCGCTTGCCGGCCGGCGCGTGAAGCGGCTGGCCGAGCTGCGCGCCGAGCGCTGGGTCGCGTTTCCCGAGATTGCCGGCCGGCCCGAGATTGCGGCGGCGCACGTGTTCGCGCTGTTTCTCACCCAAGGGCTCGGCGACATCGAATGGACGGCGGTGGACAGCCTCACCGCGCAAAAACGCCTCGTCGAGGCCGGCTTCGGCATCGCGCTGCTCGCTGAGAGCCACGTCGCCGACGAATTGGCGGCAGGCACGATGTCGCGGATTGCGGTGGGCGATCTTGCCGCCAGCAACGACATCTCGGTCGTGACCCGGCGCGGCGGCTTCCTCAGCCTTGCCGCGCGAAAGCTCCTGGAGATCCTGCAAAGCGACTATGGCGAAATCGGCGTCGCGGCCGCGCGGCGTCCCAAACCGGGACGGCCGGCGCGCAAGGCCGTTGCGCGCCGACGCGTCAGGTGATGGCTGCGGCTTACTTGCCCGCCTTGACTTCGGCCACCGCGACAGCGGTGAGCTCGTTCATCTTGGCGCGGATTGCCTGTTCTGATGTGGAGATGCCCTTGGCGGTAAAATCGCTCAAAACCTTGCGCAGCACGTCGCCGTCGCCGGCTTCCTCGAAATCGGCTGCGACCACTTCCTTGGCATAGGCGGTTGCCGCATCGCCGGTGATGCCGAGCTGTTGGGCCGCCCACAGGCCGAGCAGCCGGTTGCGGCGGGCCTCGGCCTTGAATTTCTGCTCCTCGTCGAGGGCGAATTTCTTCTCGAAGCCTTCCTGGCGCTTGTCGAATGTGGTCATGCAGTTCCCAATCCCGGTGAATCAGGGGGCGGCCTCGTTGCGAGGGCCCCTCACGACGCCTAGATAAGGGGCACGAATCGGCGAAACAACGAGCCGTTAAGCCGCAGGCAAGACGGTATAAGTGGATGCCGGAAGGGCCGGATCGATTGTGCTCAGGCAGCCAATCGGATAGGTTGCCGTAAGGCTTGGTTCCTGTTCTGTTTCTCTGGTTCCAGGTCGTTCACGGCAGCTCCGCTGTGGGTCGTAATCCTAGTCAACCGGAGCACACCAAATTCATGGATTTTAACAAAACACGGTACATCCCAATGAGCCGTCGGCGTCGCATTTATGAAGGCAAGGCAAAGGTCCTGTACGAAGGTCCGGAGCCGGGCACCCTGATCCAGCACTTCAAGGACGACGCGACCGCGTTCAATGCCAAAAAGCATCAGGTGATCGAGGGCAAGGGCGTCCTCAACAACCGGATCTCGGAGTACCTGTTTCAGCACCTCAACGACATCGGGGTGCCGACCCATTTCATCCGCCGGCTCAACATGCGCGAGCAGTTGATTCGCGAGGTCGAGATCGTGCCGCTCGAGGTGGTGGTGCGGAACGTCGCCGCGGGCTCGCTGTCGCAGCGCCTCGGCATCGAGGAAGGCACCCAGCTGCCGCGGTCGATCATCGAATTCTATTACAAGAACGACCAGCTCAACGACCCCATGGTGTCGGAAGAGCACATCACCGCCTTCGGCTGGGCGACGCCGCAGGAGATCGACGACATCATGGCGCTCGCCATCCGCGTCAACGACTTCCTCACCGGCCTCTTCCTCGGCATCGGCATCCGCCTCGTCGACTTCAAGATGGAGTGCGGGCGGCTGTTCGAGAACGAGATGATGCGCATCATCGTCGCTGACGAGATCTCGCCGGATAGTTGCCGTCTGTGGGACATCAAGTCGAACGAGAAGCTCGACAAGGATCGTTTCCGCAGGGATCTCGGCGGGCTCCTGGAGGCCTATACCGAAGTCGCAAAGCGCCTCGGCATCCTCATGGAGAACGAGCGTCCGCAGGGCTCCGGCCCGGTGCTGGTGAAGAGCTGAAGAGGGATTTCTGACGTGAAGGCACGTGTCACCGTTACCTTGAAGAACGGCATTCTGGACCCGCAGGGCAAGGCGATCGAAGGCGCGCTGAAATCGCTCGGCGTCGACGGCGTCGCCAGCGTCCGGCAGGGCAAGGTGTTCGACATCGAGCTCGCCGGCGCCGACAAGGCGAAGGCGGAAGCCGCGCTGAAGCAGGCCGCCGACAAGCTGCTGGCCAATACGGTGATCGAGAACTACCGGGTGGAAGTGCTGGGCTAGGCGACCGGATGACATCCGCCGTGCCTGTCGGCAGCCGTCAATTGCTGTTGCGGTCTGTGCTGCTACTCGCGCTGCTGATGCTTTCGGGAATCGGCGGGGCGTCGGCTCAACCGGTCCCTGCGCCGCAGTCCGCAGCCCTGCGTCCACCGGTGGCAGTGAAGGGGTGGCGGTACGAGCTGAGGCCCAACGACGTCCACATGTTCCTCTGCGAGAAGCCGGAGTGCGGCGCGCAGTCCAGAGTAAGCTACCGGTACTACTCTCCCGGAACCGCGATGACCCTGGAAAAATTCCGCGACGAGCAGACGCAAATCGTCAAGGTCCTGGAACAGCGGACGCCCGGCCAGAAGATCTCGATTCTCGGCATCGAGGGCGATCGCGGCACCTCGGTGCCGCGCATGTTCAAGGCGCGACGCTTGATGGTGAAGCCGGACGGTACGAACGAATATCAGGTCAGCGGCATGCTGTTCGGCGCGCGCGGCGCTGCCAGCGTGATCAGCTCGTCAGCTACCGAGAAGTCCAGCAATGATAACTTTGCGCAGTTCGTCGTCGGCGTGATGCTTACTCTGGCGCCGGCGAGCCGCTGAGGTTCGCGAATTCGCGCCTCGGGGGGCTCACAGCCATCCGGCACGGCGGAAGCGCCAGAACAGGCCGACGCAGGCGAGCGCCATCAGGCTCAGCACGGCGAAATAGCCGTATTCCCACTCCAGCTCCGGCATGTGCTTGAAGTTCATGCCGTAGATGCCCGCAAGCGCGGTCGGCACGGCGATGATCGCGAGCCAGGAGGCGAGCTTCTTGGAGACTGCGGTCTCCTGCGCCTGGCCGACCAGAAGACTCGCTTCGAAGGCGAATGCCAGCACCTCGCGCATGGAATCGATGCGCTCCTGGATATTCCTGACGTGGTCGGTGACGTCGCGGAACAGCGGCTGCATGGCCGGGCGCACCATCGCGAGCTCGTCGTGTTCAAGGCGCCGGCAGACCTCGACCAGGGGCCCGATCGCATTGCGCAGCCGCAACAGGTCACGCCTCAGCATGTAGAGCCGCTCGACCTGCCCCTTGGTGATCGGCTTGGAGAGCACGTCGTCCTCGATGCCCTCGACCTCGTCGGAAATGCTTTCGAGCACAGGCGAGTAGTTGTCGACGATGAAATCGAGGATGGCATAGAGGATGTAGTCCTCGCCGCGCGCCAGCGCCCGCGGACAGCTTTCGCAGCGTTCGCGCACCGGCGTGTACGACGTCGAGGCACCATGGCGGACCGAGACCAGATAGCCTTCGCCGACGAAGATGTGCGTCTCGCCGAAGGTAATGCGGCCCTCGACCAGTTGCGCAGTCCGCGCCACGATGAACAGCGCTTCGCCATACTGCTCGATCTTCGGCCGCTGATGGGCGTGGTTGGCGTCCTCGATGGCGAGGTCGTGCAGGTCGAACTGCTTCTGCACGGCGCTGAGCAGCGCCATGTCCGGCTCGTGCATCCCGATCCAGACCACATGGCCGGGCTTGGCCCGCCAGCTCGAGGCCTCGCTGATGGCGATATTGGCGATGCGCCGCCCGTCGACATAGGCGCCGGCCGCGACCACGCCTTCGGTGGAGACAGGCTCGGAGGGGGATGTGGGCAGGGACGGGACATTCATGGCTCAAAATCCCGCAAATTCGTTCGGCAGAGACACCGAATCTGGCGACAAATCATGGCCTGTGCACAAAGCTCTCAGGCGAGGCTAGCACTGGTAAAATCCGCGTCAAATGGTTATGTCTGCGAGCAGATTTGGCCGCCGGCCAGCCCGATTCCACACTTCTTTCGGAACCCCGCTCATGAAGTCAGCCGTCCTGGTTTTTCCCGGAATCAACCGCGAGCGCGACATGGCGCGCGCGCTGAAACTGATCTCCGGACATGAGCCGGCGATGGTCTGGCATGCCGAGACCTCGCTGCCTGATGGCACCGATCTCGTCGTTGTGCCCGGTGGCTTTTCCTACGGCGATTATCTGCGCTGCGGCGCGATCGCCGCGCGGGCGCCGGTCATGGATGCGGTGCGCGACTACGCTGCCAAGGGCGGGCTGGTGCTCGGCGTCTGCAACGGCTTTCAGATCCTCTGCGAATCCGGCCTCTTGCCCGGCGTACTCATGCGCAATGCGCGGCTCAAATTCATCTGCCATGACGTGCATCTGCGCGTCGAGCGTTCGGATACGCCGTTCACCCGCGGCTATAATGCGGGGCAGGTGATCCGCGTGCCGGTCGCTCATGGCGAAGGCAATTACGAGGCGGACGAAGAGACCATCAAGCGGCTCGAGGGCGAGGGCAGGGTGCTCTATCGCTACTGCTCGCCGGACGGCGTGGTGGATGAGGCCCATAACATCAACGGCGCCGCGCATTCGATCGCCGGCGTCGTCAATGACAAGGGCAATGTGCTCGGCATGATGCCGCATCCGGAAAATCACGTCGAAGACATCATGGGCTGCACGGACGGCCGCGGCCTGTTCGCAGGCCTCGCCGCGCATCTGGACCGGGCCGCGTGAGAAAAATTGCCGCGAGGTTTTTCACTGCGACCGCGGCGCTGCTGCTGAGTGCTACCGCGCAGGCGCAGGACTTCCCGAAACGTGCGATCACCATGATCGTGCCGTTCGCGGCCGGCGGCACGTCTGACGTGATCGCGCGCGTGGTGGCCGAACAGATGAGCGCCGCCCTTGGCCAGCCCATCGTGATCGAGAACGTCGCGGGCGCCGGCGGCTCGACCGCGCTGACCCGCGCCGCGCGCGCCGAGCCCGACGGCTACACGATCGCCATTGGCAATGCCGGCACCAGTGCTGCCGCCTACACGATCTATCCAAAACTGTCGTTCACGCCAGAATCCTTCGTGCCGATCGCGATGGTCGCCAAGACCTTTGGCATCATTGCGTTGCGCAAGGATTTTCCGGCCAAGGATCTCAAGGAATTCATCGACTACGCGAAGAAAAATCCCGGCAAGATCAATCTCGGCCATGCCGGCGTCGGCTCCTCGAATTACCTGATCTGCAAGAGCTTCGTGCAGGCCGCCGGCATCGATGCGACGCTGGTCGGCTATCGCGGTGCTGCGCCCGCGCTGACCGACGCGGTCGGCGGTCAGATCGACGGCGTCTGCGACGCGGCCGCTTCGGTCTCGCAATCGATCAACGAGAAGCTCGTGAAGGGGATCGTGGTCGGCTCGGATGTGCGGCTCGGCACGCTGCCCGATTTGCCGACCTCGGCGGAAGCGGGCCTGCCGGAGTTCGAGGCACAGGGCTGGAACGGCCTGTTCGCGCCGAAGGGCACGCCGCCGGCAATCATCGCCAAGCTCAACGCCGCCGCGCGCACCGCTGTCGAAAGCGATGCCGTGAAGAAGCGTTTTGCCGACCTGTCGACGGTCGCGCCTGATGCAAACGAGCATACGCCTGAGGTATTGCAGCAGCTCGTGACGCGCGACGTCGAAAAATACCGGAAACTTTTGGCTGACGACGCCAAGCAATAGCGTCAGCCTTGCGGCCATCGCGAGCCCCGCCGCGTGAACCTCGGCCGCGGACGATGCGACTGATACGGCATCGTCGATCAAGTGCACGTACCGGTCCTTCCCGATCTTCGTCGATGTGGGCAACTCAAAGTTGTCTCAAGGGGCGAGTTACGCTATCAGGAAGCCGGTCCGACGCTGTCGATTTGCTTTTTGCGGATTTCGCATGCCCGTTGCATTGGTCGTTCTGCTGCTCGATATCACGCTGATCTATCACGCGTCGCGAACCGGGCGGTTGCAGCCCTGGGCCTTCATCATCCTGATGGTGCCGTTGATCGGCGCGCTCGCCTACATCGTGGTTGAGCTCGTCCCGGAGTGGTTTTCGAGCCCGGAAGCGCGACAGGCGCGCCAGCGTGTCGCCAACCGCTTCGATCCCGAAAAGCGCTATCGCGAGCTCTCCGATCGCCTCGGCGCCACCGACACCATCACCAATCGTGCCGCGCTCGCCGAGGAATGCGTGAAGATCGGCCGGTTCGCGGAAGCCGAGCGGCACTATGATCACATCCTGAAACTGCCGATGGGCCACGATCCCGCCTACGCATTCGGCAAGGCGCAGGCGGAGTTTTCCGCCAACCGCCCGTCCGATGCGCTCGCCACCCTGGACGATCTCCAGAAGCAATGGCCGGACTACGACTCGGCCGATGCGCATCTGTTGTACGCCCGCGCGCTCGCCGAGGTCGGGCAGGTCGACGAGGCGCTGGAGGAATACCACGCCGTCTCCGCCTACTTCCCCGGCGCCGAGGCTCGGGTGCGGTACGGCATGCTGCTGCAACTGGTCGGCCGCACCGCGGAGGCGCGGGTCGTCTTCAACGAGCTCTTGATCCAGATGCGCCGCGCGCCAAAATATCTGCGCAAGGCACAGGCCGAGTGGCTGTCGATCGCAGAGAAGCAATTGTCGGCCTAAAGCACTATCGCAACCTGAATCCCTTCAGCCTCTCTGCCGGCACCGTCATGGCGGCGACGCCGGCCATGACCAGCACCAGCCCCAGCGCCAGGTTCGACGGCACGGTTTCGCCGAGCAGCAGCACGGAGAGGCCGACGCCGATCGGAATGCGCAAATAGCCTTGCGCGTTCGTGGTCAGCGTGCCGAGCCGGGTCAGGCACATGTAGAACAGCATCAGGCCGAGCGCGCTGGAGAAAATCCCCATGGCGACGGTGGCGGCGATCGCCTCCGGTGTCGGATGCAGCGTCCAGGGATGGTCGATGATGAGCGAAGCCGGCAACAATAGCAGGCCGCCGAACAGCAGCGAGCCCGCTGCCACCACCATCGGATCGTAGTCCGACAGCCGCAGCCCGAAGATCGTGGCGCAGGCAAACGAGATCGTGGCGAGCAGGATCGCGATCTCGGCAAAGATCTCGGTGCCGAGGCCGTGAAGGGCGTCGAGACCGACGATGACGGCCGTGCCGGCAAGTCCGAAAATGGCGCCGAGCAGCTTCAACAGCGTCGCCGGCTCGTGGCGCGTGATCGCCCAGGTGATGAGGAAGGCGAAGATCGGCGTCGTCGACGCCAGCACCACGGTGTTGGACGCGGGCACATAGAGCTGCGCCCAGGTGATCATCAGGAACGGCACCGTCGAGTTGATCAGTTGCTGGAAGGCAAACAGCTTCCACGCCTTCAGGTCGGTCGGAAGCCTCAATCCGCGCAGGCGCAGGATCACGAACAGGAAGGCGAAGGCGACCAGCGAGCGCGCCGAGATGAAGGTGATCGGCGGTATCGAGCCGAGCCCGATCTTGGTCAGCGGGTAGGTCGAGCTCCAGCAGCCAGCGAGCGCCAGCAGCAGCGCATAATCGCGCCAGCCGCGCACGGGTCGCGGGCTTGTGGACGGAATGGGCGTCTCCGCGGGAGCCGTCGCGCCACCCGCTTCGACTCCTTGTTTGAGCATGATCGTTTCGGAAAACCGCTTCACACTTTTCCGGATCATGCTCTGGCTGTGCTCTGCGGCACCTTGTTGGCTCCCCGCGCATCCATGCGCTGGTCAAGTCATAGCGTGGCGGCGCGGGGGAAGGATAGGTTCGAGCTATGCACTGGCCTCAGGTGGCGCCTTCCGCTTGACCCGCTTGATCGTCCCCGAAAACGTGAACAGGGCGCGATCACCAGATGTCAGCATGCCTCGCACGAAGATCAGCGAGCCGCCGGCGCGGGTCACCTCGCCGGTGCATTCGACCAGTTCGCCCTCGCGGGCGGCGTCGAGAAACTCGCTCGAAAACGACACCGTCACCGCCGGTCCCTGCAGCTCGAGGGCGGCGAGCGCGAACAGGCAGTAATCGGCAAAGGTCATGAAGCAGCCGCCATGGACGTTGCCGGAGCCGTTGAGGTGCTTTTTCGCGACCCGGAACGCGCAGGTGATACGGCCATTCTCGTCCATCCGGTGGTAGAACGGGCCGGCAAGGTTCTCGAAATGGTCGCGTTTCCAGGTCCGCCAGCCCTGGAATTCGCCCTCGGTTTCGACGTGCACGCCGGGGCGGAGGTCGAATGCGGTCTTGGCGAGCTGGTTCACGAAATCTGGCCTTCAATTGTCGGTTTGGGTCCTTAAATCCGATCTGTCACCGCAGTGCAAACGCCGTCGTTAGGGGGAGCCGCCGCAAAGCTCTGGACAGGCCGAAAATGCCCCCTAAAAGGCCTTTTCGCCCCCGTTCGATCTACCTATTAAGGGACCCATGAACGCCCCCAAGAACGAACCGAAGATCACCCCCGAACTCGTCGCCGCTCACGGCCTCAAGCCGGACGAGTATGAGCGCATCCTGAAGCTGATCGGGCGGGAGCCGAGCTTCACGGAGCTCGGGATCTTCTCGGCGATGTGGAACGAGCACTGCTCGTACAAATCCTCGCGAATCCACCTGCGGGGACTGCCGACCAAGGCGCCCTGGGTGATCCAGGGCCCGGGCGAGAACGCCGGCGTGATCGACATCGGCGACGGGCAGGCGGTGGTCTTCAAGATGGAGAGCCACAACCACCCGAGCTACATCGAGCCGTACCAGGGCGCGACCACCGGCGTCGGCGGCATTTTGCGCGACGTCTTCACCATGGGCGCGCGGCCGATCGCCTGCCTCAACGCGCTCAGCTTCGGCGCGCCTGAGCATCCCAAGACGCGGCATCTCGTCTCCGGTGTGGTCGCGGGTGTCGGCGGCTACGGCAATTCCTTCGGCGTGCCGACGGTCGGCGGCCAGGTGCGTTTCCACACCCGCTATGACGGCAACATCCTCGTCAACGCGATGGCGGTCGGCCTCGCCGATGCCGACAAGATCTTTTACGCGGCCGCCTCCGGCGTGAACATGCCGATCGTCTATCTCGGCTCCAAGACGGGCCGCGACGGCATCCACGGCGCCTCGATGGCCTCGGCCGAGTTCGACGACAAGTCCGAGGAGAAGCGCCCGACCGTGCAGGTCGGCGATCCCTTCGCCGAAAAGCTGCTGCTCGAGGCCTGCCTCGAGATCATGGAAAAGGGCTGCGTGATCGCGATCCAGGACATGGGCGCGGCGGGCCTGACCTGCTCGGCGGTCGAGATGGGCGCCAAGGGCGATCTCGGTGTCGATCTCGATCTCGACGCCGTGCCGACGCGCGAGACCGGCATGAGCGCCTACGAGATGATGCTCTCGGAAAGCCAGGAGCGCATGCTCATGGTGCTCAAGCCGGAGAAGGAAAAAGAGGCCGAGGCGATCTTCACGAAGTGGGGGCTCGATTTCGCCATCGTCGGCTACACCACGCCGAGCAAGCGCTTCGTGGTCAAGCATGGCGGTGACGTCATGGCTGACCTGCCGATCAAGGAACTCGGCGACGAAGCGCCGGTCTACGATCGCCCGCATGTTGCTTCGCCCGCGCTGGACGTCGTGCATGCGCGCGAGGTGCAGGACCCGATCGGCCTTGGCGCTGCCCTGGAGAAGATGATCGGCACGCCCGAGCTCTGCTCCAAGCGCTGGGTCTGGGAGCAGTACGACCACGTCATCCAGGGCAATACTGTGCAGCGTCCCGGCGGCGATGCCGCCGTCGTTCGTATCCAGGACGGGCCGAAGGGGCTCGCGATGACCGTCGACGTGACGCCGCGCTATTGCGAGGCTGATCCGTTCGAGGGCGGCAAGCAGGCGGTCGCGGAAGCCTGGCGCAACATCACGGCCGTCGGCGGCCGGCCGCTCGCGATCACCGACAATCTCAACTTCGGTAATCCGGAGCGGCCCGAGATCATGGGCCAGTTCGTCGGCTGCCTGAAAGGCATCTCGGAAGCCTGCCGCGTGCTCGACTTCCCCGTCGTGTCCGGCAACGTCTCGCTCTACAACGAGACCAACGGCCGCGCGATCCTGCCGACGCCCTCGATAGGTGGCGTCGGCGTGCTCGACGATTTCACCAAATCGGCCTCGCTTGCCTTCAAGGCGGAGGGCGAGGCGATCCTCCTGATCGGCGAAACCCATGGCTGGCTCGGCCAGTCCGTGTATTTGCGCGACATCTGCGGTCGCGAGGAGGGCGCGCCGCCGCCGGTCGATCTCGCCGCCGAGAAGCGCAACGGCGATGTCGTGCGCGGCATGATCCATGCCGGCACCGCGACCGCCGTGCACGATCTCTCCGATGGCGGCCTTCTTGTCGCGCTCGCCGAGATGGCGATGGCGAGTGGCATCGGCGCGCGCGTGCTGGCCGGTCCGACGTCGCTCGTGCCGCATGCTTATTGGTTCGGCGAAGACCAGGCGCGCTACATCGTCACGGTGCCGGAAGCGCAGGCCGGCCTCGTGCTCGCCAAGATGCGGGGTTGCGAAGTGCCGTGCGTACGGATCGGTACGACCGGTGGCGATGCGATTTCGATCGTTGGCGAAAAGCCGGTCTCGATCGATGCGCTGCGTGAAGCGCATGAGCGTTGGCTGCCGGATTATATGGCCGGCAAGGCGGCATAAGGCGCCGCCGAATTCTCCGTCATTGCGAGCGCAGCGAAGCAATCCAGACTGTCCCCGCGGCGGGATTCTGGATTGCTTCGCTGCGCTCGCAATGACGAGTCGAGGCAGCGAGCCCTACAGCACCTTCGTTGCCCCGGGAATCTGGCGCAAGGCGCGCGTGAGCGCCCAACTGAACGCGACCGTCAGCACGAATCCGACCATCGCCTTGACGATTGCTGGCAGGTCATAGTCGAACAGCCAGTATTGCAGCCAAAGCGCGATCGGGTAGTGCACCAAAAACATGCCGAACGCGTCCGCCTGCATCGGATCGAGCAGCCTGGCCGAGCCTGATTGTTTGAACCTCTGGAAAAAGGCCAGGATCAGAAACAGGACGGCCACGCTGAAAACAGCGAAGCAGAGGGCATAGAGCCCTTCATACCAGTTCGGCAGCGGCGACGGGTTTCCCAGTATTTCGCGCTTGATGAAGATCAGCGTCCAGAGCAGGCAATACGGAACGATCGCCAGGACCATCCAGTCCCAGCTGACCTTCGCCATCCGGCCGTCCGCAGCGAGCAGTCCGCGATCCATATTCGCGACGCCGATGCCGGCGCCGAAAAAGAAGTAACTCGCATAGAGCAACACGCGCCCGTGCTGCACCGAGAACGGCCCGAATTCGAACCAACTGCTTGGTCCATAAATCATCAGGCCGGGAACATAGACTGCTGCCGTGACGGCAAGCATGACGGCGAAGAACACGGCCGGCCGGCGGCGACTGTGCAGCGAAAGGCGATTGATCGGATTGAGCAGGTTGGGCGACAGTCGATGCAGAATACAGGCAATAAGGTCGAAGCCGAGCAGGACCCATAGGAACCAGATCGGCCCGCTCGGCCACGGGCCCTTCGTGACCATATTCCACCAGTATTCCGAAAAGCCGATCTCGGGATGGTGCCGGAGCGAGATGGCGTAATAGGCGAGCGGAATGACCGTGAATGCGCAGATCACGAACGGCAGGCCAAGCCGAAGCAGGCGATCTGCCAAATAGGTCAGCGCCCCCTTGCGGGCGATGCCTGACCACGCAAACAAGCCCGACAGGAAGAAGAACATCGCCATGAAGAAGCTGTCGGTGGCCAGCACGATCATGTCGAAGCCGAAGAAGAACTTCGGGTCGGTATGACCGAAATAGGTATAGGGGATGACGGCGTGGTGCAGCAGCACCACGAGGGTCAGGAAGGTGCGGGCGCGGTCGAGCGACAGGTTGCGCGCCTTGCTCTTGGGAGCCGCATGAACCTCCGACCCCGTTGTCGTCTGAGAAATTGTCGTCATGTCCGCCCCGGTCGCGTTGCACTTTGAAACGATGTTTGCAGCCCGGAACCCGATTCAGCAAGCGGTGTTTGGGTGGGTACCGCGCTTCCTGCGGCACCGCATCAGGAACCAGTTCCCGCCTGCGGCGTTCAGGAACGTCCTGGGGCCTGCCAGCTGCGGCGGGCGAGCATCGGAGCTGGGCGATGACTATCCTGAAATGGGCGCTGATCTTTCTGTTGGTCTCGATCGTGGCCGGCGTGCTCGGCTTCTCCGGCATTTCGGCTGCGTCAGCCGATATCGCCCGTTTCCTGTTCTACGTCTTCGTCGTGATCTTCCTGGTGCTGCTGATCCTGGGGCTGACGATCTTCAGGGTGTAGCCTGTTCGTCATTCCGGGGCGATGCGAAGCATCGAACCCCAATGCGCAATTGCGCATTGTGGAATCTCGAGATTCCGGGTTCGGTCCTGCGGACCGCCCCGGAATGACGTCGTCTCCGACTACCCCACTTCCTCGATCTTCACCTTGTCCGGATAGAACGCCAGCCGGCCGGAAATCTCCGTCATGGCGGGAAAGGGCGTCTCGTAGGTCCAGATCGCGTTGTCGAGCGTCTTGCCGTCGGCCTTGATGCTGTAATAGCTCGCGTCACCCTTGTAGGGGCAGTGCGTGACGCGGTCGGTGCGCTCGAGCAGCGCCATGTTGGTATCCTCCCGCGGGACATATTGCACCGCCGGATACCTGGCTTCCTTCAGGGTCAGGGCCTTGGTGGTGTCGGCAATCACGATATCGCCCGCGGTCACCCGGATGCGGCGGGGGTTTTGGGTGATCGTGATGGGATGGTCGGGGCCTGGAAGCTTCATGATTTCACGCCTTTTCGATCAATCTGTCGCGCGCGGCACTTTGTCGTGTCTTTATCCTGCCGGAAGCGGAAATATAGTGGCTGGCAGCGTGACCCAGAAGGCCGTTCACGCTAAGTTTGTTCCGTCGGTCCAGGGGACGGCCGGCGGTGATTCGACGGCAGGACAAGGAGTTAGACACGAATGCCAATGGACGCCCACGATATCGAGGCGATGATCAAGGCAGCGATCCCCGATGCCGAGGTGACGATACGCGACCTCGCCGGCGACGGCGACCACTACGCTGCGACCGTGATCTCGGAATCCTTCCGCGGCAAGTCTCGCGTCCAGCAGCACCAGATCGTCTATCAGTCGCTGCGCGGCCAGATGGGCGGCGTGTTGCACGCGCTCGCGCTGCAGACCGGCGTGCCCGGAAGCTGAGAAAGGGCTGATCTTCTTCGCAGACGGGGACAGGAATGGCTGCGGACAATGCTCGCGGCGCGATGTTTCGCGTCATCGTACCGAACCAGCACAGCCGCGTCACCTATGCCGAGCTGTTCTTCGATCTCGTCTTCGTCTTCGCCGTTACGCAGATCTCGCACACGCTGCTGCACCACTTCACGCCGCTCGGCGCGGTGCAGGTCACGCTGCTGTTTCTCGCGGTCTGGTGGGTCTGGGTCTACACCGCCTGGGTGACCAACTGGCTCAATCCCGAGCTGACGCCAGTCCGCATCCTGCTGTTCCTGATGATGCTCGGCGGCCTCGTGCTGTCGACGACGATCCCGGCCGCCTTCGAGGGCCGAGGCCTGTGGTTTGCTCTCGCCTACGCATCGATGCAGGTCGGGCGCACGGCGTTCTGGCTGTTCGCGACGCCGCCGCATCGCACGCTGGTGCGGCACAATGCGATCCGTATCCTGGCCTGGCTCTGCGTCTCCGCCGTGCTCTGGATTTTGGGCGGGTTTGCGGAGGGGCAGACGCGGCTGTGGTTGTGGGGTGCCGCAGTCGTGTGGGAATACATCTCGCCGGCGGCGCGCTTCTGGGTGCCGAAGCTGGGGTTCTCCTCGGTCGAGGCCTGGGCCGTCGAGGGCGGCCACATGGCGGAGCGCTGCGCCGGCTTCATCATCATCGCGCTCGGCGAGGCCATCGTCGTCAACGGCGCGACGTTTGCCGAGCTGGATTGGACGAGCGAAAACATCCTCGCCTTCCTGGCTGCGCTGACCGGCGCGATCGCGATGTGGTGGATCTATTTTCACAAGGGCGCCGAGGCTGGTTCAGAGCTGCTCTCGAAGTCGATGGAGTCCGGCCGGCTCGCGCGGCTCGCCTACACCTATCTGCACATGCCGATCATCGCCGGCATCATCCTCACCGCGGTATCGGACGAGCTCGTGCTGAAGCATCCGAGCGGACATTCCGACGTCAGGACCGTCATCAGCACGATCGGTGGTCCGCTCGTGTTCCTGATCGGTACCATCCTGTTCAAGCATTCGATCCGCGGCTTCCTCCAGCTCTCGCACGGCGTCGGCATTCTTGCGCTGCTTGGTCTCGGCTGGTTTGGCAGCGAACTCTCGCCGCTCTGGCTGTCGGTTGCGACGACACTGATCTTGATCGTGGTGGCGATCTGGGAGTCGATGTCGCTGCGGTCGAAGGCGGATGAGTAGGCGAGGCATGAGACGCCTCATCATCCTGGGCGCTGTTTTGGCAACCGCGCTTGTCATCGAGGAAGCTACGCAGGGCTGGATTCTTGGTCGTGGTCCGGCGGCCTGCCGCGCGATCGGGGGAAAGCCTGCGATCGGCGGCTGCGTGACGCCGCTCTGTTACTGGCAAGGCAATTGTGGGCACTGGGCGAACCCGGTGCAGTGGGTCGATAGGCTGAAGCCGGGCGATCCTATATCAAAGGTGGTTTTCTGGCTCGGCGAACCGCTTCAGCGCGACGGCGAATATCTCTCCTGGTCGTGCGGGAAGCCGAGCAGCAACAGTTTTCGCGCCACCATCCGGGATGACCGGTTGGTGGAATTGGAGCCGTGCAAGCCCGAGTGACGTTCGCTCCCGCAGCGTTTACTTCGCAACCTCGAGCGCGTGCACCGAGAACATCTTGGCCGAATCCGTCCAGGTTTCGCGCACCCGCCAGCCGGCGCCGCGCGCCAGTGCCGCAAAACGTTCGAGGCTGTATTTGTAGCTGTTCTCGGTGTGGATGGTCTCACCGGTGCGGAACGCGAAGCTCGTGCCCAGCATGCGCACCGTCTGGCTCTTCTTGCTGATCAGGTGCATCTCGATACGGTGGCGCTCGCGATTGTAGATCGCGCGATGGGTGAAGGCGGAGAGGTCGAAATTGCCGCCGAGCTCGCGGTTGATCCGCACGAGGACATTGAGATTGAAGCGCGCGGTGACGCCGGCCGCATCGTTATAGGCCTCGTACAGCACGCGCTCGTCCTTTTCGAGGTCGACGCCGATGATCATCTGCGCGCCCTGGCCCAAAATCTCGCGCGCGCTCTTCAGGAACGCGCTCGCCTCATGCGGCTCGAAATTGCCGATGGTGGAGCCCGGGAAGAATCCGACCTTGGGCATATCGGCGACGGCCGCGGGCAGTGCGAACGGTGTGGTGAAATCGGCTGTCACCGGATGGATGCCGAGCGCAGGAAAATCCCGGCGCAGGCCGTTCGCCTGCGAATGCAGGAAATCGCCGGAGATATCGACGGGCACATAGGCCGCGAATTTGCAGTGCCTCAGGAGCAGCCGGACTTTTGTGGTCGCGCCGGCGCCGAACTCGACCAAAGCCGCGTGCTCAGGGATGATCGCCGCGATCTCGTCCCCGCGCTCGCGCAAAATCGAAAGCTCGGTGCGCGTCGGATAATATTCCGGCAGGCGCGTGATGGCCTCGAACAGCTCCGATCCGGTCGCATCGTAGAAATATTTCGGCGACAGCCGCTTCGGCTGTTGCGACAGGTCCTCGATGGCTTCGCGGGCGAAGGCGGTTGTCTGTTCGTCAGGAAGATGGGCTTCAGCCAAAGCGCTGGCATGCACATTCATGATACTCTCCTGAACGCGCTGTCCGGCGCGCATTGATCGTCGGATGAGAACTCAGTCGTAGTCGGCGAGGCGCAATCCCGTGAACTGCCATCGGTGGTGTGGATAGAAAAAGTTACGATAAGTAATACGGCTGTGCCCGCTCGGGGTTGCAAGCGAGGAGCCGCGCAGCACCAACTGGTTGACCATGAACTTGCCGTTGTACTCGCCGAGCGCGCCCTCGATGGCGCGATAGCCGGGGTAGGGGGAGTAGGAGCTGCGGGTCCACTGCCAGACGATGCCGAAGGCATCGTTGAGCCTTTCCGCGCGGGCCGCCACTTCCCACTCCATCTCGGTCGGCAGATGCTTTCCCGCCCAGCGCGCGAAAGCGTCCGCCTCGTAATAGCTGACGTGACTGACGGGCGCGTTTGGATTGACCGGCTTGAGGCCGGCGAGCGTCATCATCTGCCATTGGTCGTCGATCTCGCGCCAGTGGCCGGGTGCCTGCCAGCCCTCGCCGCTCGCGGTGGCAAAGCCGTCCATCAGCCACAGCGTCGCGGTTCGATAGCCGCCGTCCTTCATGAAGGCGAGCCACTCGGCATTGGTGACGAGGTTGCGCGCGATCCGGACAGGCCCGACGAGGGCGCGGTGCGCCGGCTTCTCGTTGTCGAAGTGAAAGCTGTCGCCGGCGTGTCCAATGGTGTGGATGCCTTCGTTCAGCGCCAGCCAGTCTTCGCCACTACGTGTCGCGGCGGGAAAGCGCCAGGAGGGATCATAGGCAGGCGATACCGGGTTCTGCGCAAAGGCGTGCAAAATGTCCGTGAACATCAATTCCTGATGCTGCTGCTCGTGATTGAGGCCGACCTCGACGAGTGGGCTGATCTCGCGCAGCTTTGCAGCATCGGCCTCGCGGAAGAATTTTACGACGGCCGCGTCGACATGCCTGCGATAGGCGGTGACCTCATCCGCGCTCGGTCGCGTGATATCGCCGCGGCGATGCCGCGCATGACGGGGGCCGGCGCTGACATAGTAGGAATTGAACAGGAAGGCGAAGTCGGGATGGAAGGGCCGGTAATCAGGACAATGTTCGCCCAGCAAGAACTGCTCGAAGAACCAGGTGGTATGGGCCCGGTGCCATTTTGCCGGGCTCGCATCCGGCATCGACTGGATCTGCTGATCCTCCGCGCTGAGCGGCGCGGTGCGGCGCTCAGTCTCGTTGCGGACGGCAGTAAAGGCCTCGACCGGTGCCTCGGCGAGGCCGCCGGCATCGGACGATAGTGACGAAAGGTCGGGGCTGGCCATTGCGGAGGCTTGTTTCGTCACGGTTTTCTCCAGATGAACAAGAGAACGTTGCTGGCGTGGCTCGGTTCCTGGGATCAGGTTCGTCCTAAATAGGGCGCCCGTTACGGGATAAAAGTCCTCCTCGGGTATGATATTAGAGCCATCAGGCTATGGACCCGCGCCCCCCTCGGGCCTCATCCGGCCGCATGGCAGGCCCCCGTCGCCGCCATTTTACTTTGGATGCACAATAGTTTGGGCTACATATATGCCTGAGTATCGGGTTAGATGGGCCGAGCCGGCCCGAGGCATTTGAAGGGCTCCGCAGAGGATACGGATATGAGCATCGAGCAATTCATCGACAGCGAAGTGAAGTCGAACGACGTGGTTCTGTTCATGAAGGGCACGCCGCAATTTCCGCAGTGCGGCTTTTCCGGCCAGGTCGTGCAGATCCTCGACCACCTCGGGGTCGGCTATAAGGGCCTGAACGTTCTGGAATCGGCCGAGCTGCGCAACGGCATCAAGACCTATTCGAACTGGCCGACCATTCCCCAGCTCTACGTCAAGGGCGAGTTCGTCGGCGGCTGCGACATCATCCGTGAGATGTTCCAGGCTGGCGAATTGCAGCAGCTCTTCTCCGACAAGGGCGTGGCCATCAACGCCGCGGCCTGACGTCTTGTCGATGCTGACGCGCCGGATCGGTGGCGCGCAGCTCGATGTTATCGTTGCCGACATCACGACACTCGGCGTTGACGCCATCGTCAACGCCGCAAACACGTCGCTTCTTGGCGGGGGCGGCGTGGATGGGGCGATCCACCGGGCCGCGGGTCCGGACCTCGTCGCCGAATGCCGCATGCTCCACGGCTGCAAGACGGGCGACGCCAAGATCACCAAGGGCTACCGGCTCAAGGCCGCGCATGTGATCCACACGGTCGGTCCGGTGTGGAATGCCGGCACGCTTGGTGAAGACGATCTGCTCGCCTCCTGCTATCGCCGCTCGATGGAGCTGTGCGCCAAGCACGCGCTGACCTCGGTGGCATTCCCCGCGATTTCGACGGGCATTTTCTGCTTTCCCGCCGACCGGGCCGCCGACATTGCCATGCGCACCACGATCGAGGCGCTGCCGGCGACGCCATCCGTTGCCCGCGTCATATTCTGCTGCTTCTCTGAGCCGAGCGCGAACGTTCATGTCGAGGCGCTCTTGCGACACAGCAGCCCTTGTAACGACTGACGCGGTCAGTACACTCCGCCGGCCATGTTCCGGGGAGGGGATATGACTTTGCATTTTGGACTGCGTTCGTTTGCCTATGCCGCGCTCATGTCGCTCGGCGCCAGCTCGTTGGCCCAAGCGGAAGGGACCTACGAAATCCCGGCGGGGGCTCGTTTCAATCAGGATAAGCTCGCCAAGATCAGTGACTTCTTCAAGAACGAGGTCGCGACCGGCAAGATCGCCGGCGCGACGGTGCTGATCCAGCACCAGGGCAAGCCGGTCTTCCGTGAGGCTTTTGGCGTCCAGGACGTGGTGAGCAAGGCGCCGATTACCGACAAGACGATCTTTCGCCTGTTCTCGATGACGAAGGCGATCACCGCGGTGGTCGCGATGAAATTGGTCGAAGAGGGCAAGATCAAGCTCGACGACCCCGTCTCGAAATACATTCCGTCTTTTGCCAATGTGAAGGTCGGCGTCGAGAAGAAGGCAGATGACGGCACCAAGTCGCTCGAGCTCGTGCCGCTGAGTCGGCCGATGACGGTGAAGGATCTGATGACGCACACCTCGGGCGTCACCTATGGCTTCTATGGCGACAGCCTGGTCCGCAAGGCTTACAAGGACGCCAACATCTATGCCGGCGATTTCGATCTCGCCGAGTTCGCCGAGCGCATCGCAAAGCTGCCGCTGCACAACCAGCCGGGCGCGCTCTGGCAATACGGCCATTCCACCGACATCCTGGCGCGCGTCATGGAAGTCGCGACCGGAAAATCGCTGCTCGAAATCGAGCGCGAGAAACTGCTCGATCCGATCGGCATGGTCGATACCGCCTTCCTCGTGACCGATCCGGAGAAGCAGAAGCTTCTGGCGCAGCCGGTGCCGAATGACAGCGACTTCCGCGTCGGCCGTATCAACGATCCGACCGTCGTCAAGAAGTGGCAATCGGCCAGCGGCGGCATGGTCTCGACCATGGCGGACTATACGCGCTTCGCGCAGATGCTGCTCAACGGCGGCAGCCTCGATGGTAAGGTCATTCTCAAGCCCGAGACCTTCAAACTGATGACGACCGATCAGATCGGTCCGGGCTCGGGCGTCGATCGCGACTATTTCTACTTCCCCGGCGACGGTTTTGGCTTCGGCCTCGGCCTTGCGGTGCGCACCGATCCCGGCAACGCAAAGCCGCCACCGCCCGGCGACCTCGGCGAACTGAAGTGGGACGGCGCATCCGGCTGCTATTTCGTGATCGATCCCAAGCAAAAGATGTTCTTCGTCCTCTTGGAGCAGACCCCGAGCGAACGCCAGCGCGTGCAACGGACGCTGAAGCAGTTGGTCTATGAGGCGATGGAGAACTGAGGTGCTCGTTCGCGTCGCCCTTGCGGCGACGCTCGCGCTGCTGGTCGGCGCGGTCTGCGCCGTCCGCGCCGAGGCTCCGCAACCCGCGCCCCGCAGCTTGTCGCCTGCGGGGCTTGAGCGCGTCAGCGACTATCTTCAGGCGCAGGTGAGCGGCGGCAAGATCCCCGGCGCGATCCTCCTGATCCAGCAGCACGGCAAGCCCGTCCTCCACGCGAAGTTCGGCGAGCGCAACGCCAGGACGCATGCGCCGATGACCGACGATACCATCTTCCGCATCTATTCGATGTCGAAGCCCGTCACATCGGTGGCGGCGATGTTACTGGTCGACGACGGCAGGTTGGCGCTCGACGATCCCATCGCAAAGTACATACCGGCCTTCGCGAATGTGAAGGTCGGCGTCGAGCAGCCGGACGGCAAGCTGACGCTCACGCCGCTGGCGCGACCGGTCACCGTGCGCGACCTGCTCCGCCACACCTCGGGGATCACCTACGGCTTTTACGGCGACAGCCTGGTGCGCAAGCTCTATGCGCTCGCCGGCCTGTTCGACGGCGACCCTGATAACGCGCAATTCGTCGACCGGCTGGCGCGACTGCCGCTCGCTGAGCAGCCCGCGACCCTCTGGGACTACGGCCATTCGACCGACGTGCTGGGGCGGGTGATCGAGGTCGCCTCAGGCCAGTCGCTCTATCAGTTCGAGAAGGAACGGCTGCTCGATCCCTTGGGCATGCGGGACACCGCATTCTTCGTCGCGGATGAGGCGAAGCGGTCGCTGATCGCCGAGCCCTTGCCCGATGATTGGTTCGACCGGCCGGTCGCTGGCATCAGGGAAGCGACCGCGCCGCGGCGCTGGGAATCCGGCGGCGCCGGCATGGTGGGTACGATCAGAGACTATGCCCGCTTTGCGCAGATGCTGCTCAACGGCGGCGAGATCGACGGCCGCCGCTACCTCAAGCGCGAGACGGTGGCGCTGATGGCGTCCGACCAGATCGGCGAGGGTAGCGGGATCAAGCGCGATCCCGAGTTCTATTTCCCATCGTCCGACAGCGGGTTCGGTCTCGGCTTTGCCGTGCGCACGGTGGCTAAGCCGCCGCTGCCCGCAGGCGAATATCGCTGGGACGGCGTCGGCGGCACCTTCTTCTTCATCGATCCCGCTGATGACTTGTTCGTCATCTGCATGATGCAATCGCCCTCGCAGCGCGGGCGCATCCAGACCGAGCTGAAGCAACTCGTCTACGAGGCGATGGGCCGCTAAAGCGTTTTCCAGCGAGTGGGCACCGGTTCGCGTCAAGAAAACGCGTCAAAAGAGACTCTGATCAGGCGCCGCGCACGATCTCGCGCACGTAGCCAATCGTCTCTTCGATCTGGCGCGCATCGACGTCGAGGTGGGTGCAGGCGCGGATGCGGCCGTCCATCATCGCGAGCATCACGCCGCGCTGGCGCAATGCAGCAACCATCTTGTCGCCGGGAATGCCGGCGCCGTCGGGCTTGAAGAACACGAGATTGGTCTCGGGCTCCTGCACCTCGATGCCCGCAATCTGCGACAGTCCGCGCGCCAGCGTGCGCGCATTGGCGTGGTCGTCGGCGAGACGATCGACGTGATGATCGAGCGCGTAGATGCAGGCGGCCGCGCAGATGCCGGCCTGCCGCATCGAGCCGCCCAGCCGCTGCTTCCACTGCCAGACCGCATCGATGAAGGCGCGAGAGCCCGCCATGACGCCGCCGATAGGCGCGCCGAGGCCTTTCGAGAAATCGATCCAGGCCGAATCCCAGCCGGCGGTCATGTCGCGCGGCGAGATGCCGGAGGCCACCGTGGCGTTGAGGAGCCGCGCGCCGTCCATGTGGGTGATGAGCCCGTGCTTCTTTGCGATCGCGACGATCTCGTCGAGTGCCGCCTTCTTCCAGATCGTGCCGCCACCGATATTGGCGGTCTGCTCGACGCTGACCACCGTCTGCGGCGGCTGGTAACGGCTGCGCGGGTGCAGCGCCTTGCGGAACGTCTCCGGCGTGAACTGGCCGTCGGCGCCGGGAAGCTGAGTCACCTGGAAGCCGCCGAGGGCTGCGTGCGCGCCGCCTTCGCGCGCGATGATATGCGCGGTCTCATGCGCAAGTATCTCGTCGCCGGGCCGGCAATGCACCAGCGTTGCCGTGACGTTGCACATCGTGCCCGAGGGCATGTAGACGGCCGCTTCCTTGCCGAGCAGATCGGCCACGCGCTCGCAGAGCGCATTCACGCTCGGATCATCGCCGACCTGCTCGTCGCCGACCTCGGCGCGAGCCATCGCCTCGCGCATCGCAGGCGTCGGACGCGTCTGCGTGTCCGAGAGCAGATTGACGCGCACCGGCGGCGCCTTGGGATCGACGGGGGGAGGGGTGTAGAACATGGGGCGCCTCCTGAAGGCAGGACGGCCACTGACGTGGCTCTTAAGCAAAAAGGCCCCGGCGAACCGGGGCCTTTCGATATCAGTTATTAGCGCGAATAGAATTCGACGACCAGATGCGGCTCCATCTGCACCGGGAACGGCACGTCGGAAAGGCCGGGGATGCGCGCGTATTTCGCGGTCATCTTGCCGTGGTCGACTTCGAGATAGTCGGGCACCTCGCGCTCGGGAAGCTGGCTGGCTTCGAGTACATGGGTGAGCTGCTTGGAGGCTTCCTTGACCTCGATCACATCGCCGACCTTGAGCTGATAGCTCGAGATGTTGACCTTGCGGCCGTTCACCTTGATGTGGCCGTGGTTGATGAACTGACGCGCGGCGAAGATCGTGGAGACGAACTTGGCGCGGTACACGACCGCGTCGAGACGACGTTCGAGCAGGCCGATCAGGTTCTCGCCGGTGTCGCCCTTGAGGCGGCTCGCTTCGACATAGATGCCGTGGAATTGGCGCTCGGAGATGTTGGCGTAGTAGCCCTTGAGCTTCTGCTTGGCGCGCAGCTGCACGCCGAAGTCGGAGAGCTTGCCCTTGCGGCGCTGGCCGTGCTGGCCGGGGCCGTATTCACGACGGTTCACGGGGCTCTTCGGGCGGCCCCAGATGTTCTGGCCCATACGGCGATCGATCTTGTACTTCGCCTCACTGCGCTTAGTCATCGCGTCCTCTTAGGGTTCATGGTTTGAGGAAACGCGCCCTCCTGTGTGACGGGAAAACCCGGCACCGACAGGTTCCATTCCCAAAGCCTAGGGAACAGGACCACGGGTCGCGAAACGCTTCGCGGGCCGAAATCGGCCCGCGAGCAGGCGGCTTTTAGGAGAATTCTGACTGATCTGTCAATGTTTGTTGCTGTCATTCCGGGGCGGTGCGGCAGCACCGAACCCGGAATCTCGAGGTTCCCCGATGCGCAATTGCGCATCTGAGGTCTGGTCCTTCGGACCATCCCGGAACGACCGGCCCTACGTCCCGACCGCGCGGATCGCCTTGGGTTCCGCAGACTGCCGGGTGCCGCGCAATTCCGCAGCGATTTCAGTGTTTAGCACCTGCTCTAGCCGGGTCAGAACCCGGGCGATTGGCGCGGCGTCGGTAATCCGGTGGTCCCAGCGGATGAGGACGTCGATGCACTGGTCGGACCTCACCACCCCATAGCTCAGGATGAAGGGTCCCGGGCTGATGGCGTGGAGCTCGCCGCCGCCGAAGGCCGCGACCGAGGTCACCGAGAAGCTGCCGAAATAATTGGCCCGCTGGCGGCCGAAATTGAGCCCGATCAGCCAGGACAGGCGCCGCAGCGGCAGTGGCAACCGGGTTGCCAGCATGATCTTGCGGAACATCGGCACGTCCATGATGGGCGCGTCCTTGGCATGCCGGATCAGGGCGTCGATCTCGGCCAGCGGCAGCGCGTCGGGACCGGAGATTCGCTGCGGCAGTACGCATTCCTCGCCATCCTCGGTCCGGGCGATCGCCACCAGCGCCACGCTCTTTGGCAGCTCGTAGAAGGTCGGCCAGGGCCATTTGGCGTAGAGCGTGCGCAGGATCGGCTCGTCCTTGGCGATCAGTGCGAACGCCTTGACGAAGATTGCGGCCCAGCCGGCAGGATTTGCAGTGCCGTCACGGGCCTCGAGCAGGGGCCGGACGTTGAGCGGGCGCGACAACGAGACGAAGGGCACGCGAATCGAGGCGTGCATGAGGTCGAAGATGAGTCGGCGCGGCAGCGAGACTTTCCTAGGTGTACCGCGCATCGCTTCCCGTTTCCCGCGGACAATATCCCGGCGAGTCGACCTCCGCTCGCCGCCCTGATTTAGCACGAACCAACCGGCTTGAGGCCAACAGGTTCACGGCGGGAGGCGACAACAAGGCTGGCGGCACAGTCCAAATGATCAGCAAAGTCATTTATCATCAATATCTTAGATGGTTAACCTAATGCAAGCCGCGACCACCCTGCAAGACCGGTGGAAGAGGCAGCCGGAAAGTCTTCTAGCGCTTGATCCCTTCGAAGCTCGCCATGATGCCGCGCTGAAATAGCGACCAGTCGAAGCCGAGCGCAATCGCGCGGTAGCCGCGGTCGATGAGCCGGTTCGCCTGGTCCGCCGTCCGCGCGACGCCGCCGATCGGGACGCCGCTTTTGAGGATGCCGGCCTCGGCCCGCGCGATCAGCTCCTTAAGTTCCGGATCGTCCATCTGCCCGCGCTTGTTGATGGAGGTGGCGAGATCACCGGGTCCGATCACGGCGAGGTCGATGCCGGGCGTGGCCATGATCTCGTCGATGCGGTTGACCGCCTCGATGTGCTCGATGGTGACGATGCAAAGCACGTCGTCGTCGGCCCTGGCCATGTAGTGCGCCATCGAGACGCCCCAGCGGAACGGAGCATGAAATGGTCCCCACAACCGCTCCCCGCGCGGGGGATAGCGCAGGCTACGCACGGCTTTCTCGGCATCGTCGCGATTGCAGATCATCGGAAAATTGATGCCGAGCGCGCCGAGATCCATGGGTGCCTTCGCAAGCCAGGGCTCGTTGGCGGCGATACGCACCAGGGGCACACAGGGTGTGCCGCCTGTTGCGATGATCATTGCGTGTGCAGTGGAGAGATCAATGGGTCCGTGCTCGAGATCGACGATGATCCAGTCGAGGTCGGAACGAGCCATGATCTGCACGGTTTGTATGCTCGGGATGGTCGCGATCGCGCCGAAAGTGGGGCGCCCTTCGCGCCATTCGTTGCGAAGGCGGTTGAGGGTAGGCATTGCAGACGGGCTCCATCGCATGAGGTGCGGCGAAGCTAGCAGTGCAAGATGACGCCGGAAAGGGAGAGACTTTAGGCCGGAACGCGACCGCCGAAGAACGGCGTCAGCGCAGGCCCGAGGGTGTGCGCGCGGCGGGAGGTGAAGATCATTTCCGCGCCTGATTGCACGATCTCGGATACGCGCGGGCCGAGCAGATCCGAGACGCGGCGCGCGATCGCCGGCGCCGGATCGATCCAGTCGACCGGCCAGGGCGCGAGCTTTGCGAACCGCTCCAGCAGCAGCGGATAATGCGTGCAGGCAAGCACCACCGTGTCGGTGCGCGCGCGCGTATCCGTGGGGTCGCCGACGAAGCAGGGCTTGAGCTCGGTGAGGATGTCATCGTCGCTGATCGCGTTGCCGCTGAGCGCGGCTTCCGCGAGCGAGGCGAGCTCCGGCGAGCCGACCAGCGTCACTTCGCATCCCTGCGCGAAATCGCGGATCAGCGCTTTCGTATATTCGCGTTTCACCGTTCCCTTGGTGCCGAGCACCGAGACGCGCTTGGTCTTCGATTGCGCGCAGGCCGGCTTGATGGCCGGCACGGTGCCGACGAAGGGCACCGAATAGGCGGCGCGCAGATGCGTCATCACCAGCGTCGAAGCCGTATTGCAGGCGATGACGACGAGATCCGGATCATGCGCCGCGATCAGCTCACCCATCAGCGGCACCACGCGGGCGATGATCTCGTCCTCGCCGTGGTGGCCGTAGGGGAAGAAGGCGTCGTCGGCGACATAGACAAAGTGGGCGTCCGGGCGCGCGGCGACGACCTCACGGAGCACCGTGAGCCCGCCAAGGCCGGAATCGAACACCATGATCGTCGGAGAGTCTGCCACGTCGTTACCCTAGCCCTCCCATGGTTACCATTCGGTTTTTGGGGCGCTTTTGCGGCATAGCCGGCCGGCAACCGGTTTGGAACGATTCAATTCGCGTCTCGTGCACCGTCCCGCTATCAGCGGCGGTATTGCGCGGCAGGCGAAACCTCCGAAAAAAGCCCGGGACTTTGACATGATCAGGAACACCAGGAGCGGCTGGGGCAGCATCTCCCGCTGGTTTCACTGGATTTTGGCGGCCGCGATCATCGGCATGATCGGCTTCGGCTGGTGGGTGAACCATGTGCCTGCGCGTCCCGACCGGTTCTTCTACCGCTCGATCCATGCCGACATCGGTTATCTGGTGCTGCTCCTGATGGTGCTTCGCCTTGTCTGGCGCGCGGCCAACCCGACGCCGGCGCTGCCGGCCGACAGCGCGCGCTGGACTAGGGTCGCCGCGGGCATCAGCCATGCCGCGCTCTATCTGATCACTATTCTCGTCGCAGTGCTCGGCTGGGCGCATTCCGGCGCCCATGCGCCTGACTACTCGAGCTTCTTCGGCTGGTTTCACGTGCCGCAATTCACCACCCCCGATCGGGAGGCTGCGCGCGCCTATGAAGACCGCCACATCCTCTTTGCCTATGTGCTGCTGGCGCTGATCGCGGTTCACGTGATCGCCGCCGCCTGGCACCACTACATCCGCCGCGACCGTGTGGCCTCGCGGATGGTGGCGAGCGATGCGGGGACGAGCCGGTAGAGCGGACTGCGAACTGATAGTCCCGTCATCCTGAGGTGCGAGCCGTGCGACGCTGCGCGTCGCGTGGTGAGCCTCGAAGGATGAACGGCCCCGATACAGCCGGGCCGTCGCCCTTCGAGGGCCGCTGAAGAAGCGGCCACCTCAGGGTGACGGTGGATGGATCAAGATACAGCTCGCAATCGCTACAGCAAAAATGCCAGCGCGGCCTCGCAGCGCTCTTCCACTTTCAGCGCGAGAAGATCGTCGGCCCTGGTGCGGCCGAGATTGATCGCGGCGATCGGTATCTTGTTCTCGGCGGCCTGCTTCACGAAACGAAAGCCGGAATAGACCATCAGCGAGGAGCCGGCGATCAGCATGGCGTCGGCCTGCGCCAGATGGTGCTGCGCCGTCGCGACGACGTCGCGCGGAACGTTCTCGCCGAAGAACACGACGTCCGGCTTCAGGACGCCACCGCAGGCCTCGCAAGCGGGCACCTTGAAGGAGGCAAAATCCGCATGCTCGAGGTCGGCGTCGCCATCAGGCGCGTCGGCCGCATCCAGCGCGAGCCAGTCCCCATTTGATCGACCGAGCCGGTCCTGAAATTCCGCGCGCGGAATCTTCAGGCCGCATCCCATGCAGCGCACGAGATCGAGCCGGCCGTGAAGGTCGATCACCCGCCGGCTGCCGGCGGATTGATGCAGCCGGTCGACGTTCTGGGTGAGCAGGAGCTCGCACCGGCCGTTGGACTCGAGCTTTGCCAGCGCATGATGGGCGTCGTTCGGCACGGCCTGGCCGAACCGTCGCCAGCCGATCAGGCTGCGCGCCCAGTAGCGCTGCCGCGTGCGCTCCTCGCCCATGAAGGCCTGGAAGTTGACCGGCTGCGTGCGCTTCCAGTTGCCGTGGCTGTCGCGATAGTCGGGAATGCCGGAGTTCGTGCTGACGCCTGCCCCGGTGAGCACGAAAAGACGGCGGTGGCGGTCGATGAAATCAGCGAGCAGGGGAGGGCGGTCCATGGGCCGTATCTAGTCCGTCCGGCGGCCGCTTGCCAGAGGCTGGCTCCGCTGCACCTGGGCGGCGGTGACGCGTCCACGTCCTGGTGCGACGAACTTTCCGCACGAGACGTGTTCTACTTCACATTGCATTGGCACCGCGATGTCTATCCTGGTCCCATTGAGGCAGGTGCGCATCGCGCGGAAATGTCTCGATCGCGCACCTCATCCGGTTGCATTGCTTTGGCCGACGCAGCGCCAGTTTTCGGCGCGCCGCCTGCCCTGTGGGAGCGCGGACCATGTTCATCCTTCATGAGATCGTGACCAAGAGCGAATGGATCATCGCCGTTCTGGCCCTCTATGTCGTCGCCTGGACCCGCTTCAATTCTCCGCCGACCAATCGCTCCGGCACGACGTTTGCGCTGTTCTTCCTCGGTGTCGTCTTCTACTACGCCTTGATCGTCGCGCTCTGGGTCCTCGTGATGATCGGCCTGGTTCAGGGCAGCATCGGCTTCGACTGGATGGGCAAGGCGATCACGACGGTCAATCCCGAGGCGAAAACCCAGCTTGCGCAATACGCCCCGATCGTCGCGGCGCTGATCATCGTCGTGGCGTCGCAGTTCCGTCAGGTGGCGCGGATCGATACGGCCGCGCGAACCTTCTGCGTCAAGCTGGCGGCGATTCCGCGCGAGGCCGACCGGCTCGCGATCGAGCTCGCGCAGGGTGCCGATTTCGAGCCGACGGACAGGCTGCGAAGCCAGGTCGCGAAAATCATCTCCGAGAATATCGGACCGCAGGCGCTGAACTTCAGCCGGGACGGCTCGGTTGCCGCGCGCTTTACCCGGGCGGTCGCGTTGTACAGCCTGTTCGTAGGGCCTCGGAACAACGGGATGGCGCCCGAATTCGCCGCCAACAGCTACAGCCGCTCCGCCTATGCGAGGATCATGCAGCTCGGCGAGACCGTCTCCGGGCGCGCGGATGCGCGCTACGAGGAGCTGATGCACACGGGCCTTGCCTATTTCACGTCGCCGCAACCCACCCGCGAGCTGAGGGAGGCGTTGAACTGCAGCATCACCGAGGTTTCGAACCTGACGTGCAGCCTCATGGCGCGGTTCGTGCTGTTTTGCGAGCGAACGCATAATGGCCGCCTCCAGCGTCTTGCCAGCCTCGGCTTCGATGCGCGTCCGACGCCGAGCTTCGGTCCCGACCAATGGGCGACGACCATCGTGCTGGTGATCCTGCTCAGCGTCTGCATGATGCTGTTCATGCCGGGCACGCGTCGCCTGGATATCGGAAAAGTCCTGATCATCGCCATCACGTTCGGCGTCTCGATCGGTTTTGCGGTGCTGGGTGCGATCGTCGTGGCGCAGCGCTTCATCGAACGCCGCGAGGGTGACCGGCTCGGCTTCCCCCCGATCGCCGAACTGATGCTCGCGGCTCTCATCGTATCTGGCCTTTCGATCGCGCTGCGGATCGGAATTCCGCTGGTGCCGGCGCTGCTGCAGGGCCAGGGCTTCCAGGACGTCCTCAATCAGTTCGTCGACCGGCTGCCGGGGGTCATTACGCCGCTAGCCTGCACGATCTCGCTCGGGCTGCTCTGCTGCTATCTGGGGACGGTGGAATGGAGATGGTACCGCGTGCTGGGCCTTGGCGCGCTCGGAAACGGGTTGGCATTGATCGGCACCGGATGGCTGGTCGGCTCGATGATTGACCCGTCCGTGCTGGCACAGTTCTACGTGCATCCGGAGAATGCGATCGTCACCATCGCGCTCAGCACCGGTCTCACCGGCTTCGTGGTCGGCGCCATGGTGCTTGCGGTGTTCAACAAGTCGCAGCGCATCCGCAAGGATTGCGCAAAGCGCGCCGCGGAAACGCCGCTCCCGAGCATCACGTTCCGCGAGGCGCCGTCGCTTGCCGCCGAACTCGACACGTCGCTGCAGCCCAAAACCGAGGCCGCGCAGGATCTCGGCAGCTACGCGCGGGCAGATGTCGTGCGGCTGGAGGGACTCTATGTCTGCTTCCGGCCGGCGTTTTCCGCGACCGACTCCATCAATGCCTATCTCGTCCAAATTCACTGGGACGAGGCCGAAGGCTGCCTGACGTTCGAGGAGCGCGAGCGGGTTGACGCGGGGCACACGCAGAAGGGGCGGGTCTACATTCCGGACGGCCGTCCCTTCATGAGCTTCGTGACGGTCGAGCGAGGGGCGATCCGCGTGATCATGGTCTCGCGCCCCGAAAGCAACGAGCCCGCACGCGGCCTCATCATGACGCTGGCCAGTCCCGGCGGGGCTCATTTCACGCCGGCGAGTGCGCCGATCGTGCTGCGGCGCATGGCCGACCGGGCGCCTCAGCTCGGCTTCGTGCATCCGAGCACCGCCGATTACGACGACTATCGCCGGGAGCTGGAGATGGTGACGCCGATGTTCGGCTGTCTTGCCACCGCGCCGCGCGCGAGCGCGACGATCCAAGCCGCACCGGACGGGCCGGGTGCTCACCTCGCCGTCGTCAGGTAAAGAGCTCCCGGGCTGCCCGATCGCCACCACCTGTGCTAGCGGTATGAGCATGGTCCTGGAGCGCCGCGCACCGCGCGGCCGGAGGAGGCAGCATGCTCACCGTTCATCACCTCGGCAAGTCGCAATCCGAGCGCATCGTCTGGCTCTGCGAAGAGCTCGAAATTCCCTACGAGCTGAAGCGCTACGCGCGCGATCCCGTGACCATTCTGGCGCCCGCCGACTACAAGGCGCTGCATCCGATCGGCGCGGCGCCTGTCATTGAGGACGGTGGCGTCGTGCTCGCCGAATCCGGCGCGATCGTCGAGTACATCGTCGCAAAGTACGGCCAGGGCCGCCTGACGCTGCGCACTGAGGATCCCGATTTTGCGCAATTCCTGTATTGGTATCATTTCGCCAACGGCACGTTCCAGGCGGCGATGGGCCGGGTGATGATCCTCAACCGCCTCAAGCTGGCGGAGGACAATCCGGTGCTGCTTGCGATCCGCGCGCGCCTCGACCGCGCCTTCGACCTCATCGAAGCCCGCACTGGAGCTGCGGAGTATCTGGCGGGAAAGGCATTCACCACCGCCGACATCATGATGGTTTTTTCGCTCACCACGATGCGGTACTTCCAGCCCTATGATCTCACACGCTGCCCGAACATCGTCAAATACCTGGCGCGGATCGGCGCGCGTCCGGCCTACCGCCGCGCGATGGAGAAGGGCGATCCGGGCATGGCGCTGCTGTTGAGCTGACGCCGCTTCGACTTCTTCTCCACGACCCGATTGAACCACTTTTGGGAGGCGCCAGATGCAGACTGTTGGCCTGATTGGGGGCATGAGCTGGGAGAGCACCGCGCTTTACTACAAGCTCATCAACGAGCGGGTCCGCGATCGCATGGGCAAGCTGCATTCGGCCCCGCTGCTGATGTATTCCTACGACTTTCAAGAGATCAAGGAAATGCAGTACGCCGGCCGCTGGGGGGAGGCGGCGAGCAGCCTGGCGGAGGTGGCGCGGCGTCTCGAACGCGCCGGCGCGCGCGCGATTGTGTTATGCACGAACACGATGCACAAGTTGGCGCCTGACATCATGTCGAGCGTGACCATCCCGTTCATTCACATTGGTGACGCGACTGCGCAGCGAATTCGGGCCCGGGGGTACCGGCGGCTCGGGCTCCTCGGCACGAAGTTCACCATGGAGGAAGACTTTTACATCGATCGACTGCGCGCACATGATCTCGACGTCTTGGTTCCACCTGCCGACGAGCGAGCTGATGTGAACCGCATCATTTACGACGAGCTGTGCCTTGGAATCGTCGCGGCTCCATCTCGCCATCGCTATCAGGACGTAATGGCAACGCTCGTCGCGCGCGGCGCGGAATGCATTGTCCTCGGCTGCACCGAGATCACGATGCTGGTCGGGCGGGACGACACGGCGGTCGAGACATTCGACACGACCGCGATTCACGCAGAGGCAGCGGCTGATTTCGCGATCGGATGACTGAAATTTCGTGGGGCGCGCCGTATGCCGGAACCTAGTGCTTGGCGGGCTCGACGATCTGCTGCTCGACGACGGTCAGCCGTCCCGGCAGCGCGCCCGCGCGCAGCATCATTGCCACGGTCATGGCTTCCTGGATCGTGAAGTTGCCGGAGATCTGCCCGGAGCCGCCGGTGATCGGCTCGCGGATGACAGGTGCCGAGAGCACCTGATCGTCGAGCACAATGGCAAAGGGCTTTCCGATATTGTCGGCGGTAATGTGAGCGAGGCGGCGTGTGCCGCGCGCGTTGAAGCGGAACGAGGCGATTGGGTCACGCGTGCCGGTTGCAAGGCCCGGACTGGCGTCGACGATATCGTCGCCATCCATGCCGCCGTCCCTGAGGACGAGATAGGGCTGCTTGTCCTTGTAGCCGTAGAGCACTTCCGCGCCTGACGGTGGGGAGTTCTTCACGGCGTCTTCGGCCGACATCGAGAGATCGATGAGGCGAATGCTGACCCGCACTTTCCTGGCGAAGATTGCGGCCACACGATCGGGATCGGCGACGCCGGGGAGCAGCACGCGAATGCGGTCGGCGCCATCGGGCAGCACGCCGGCCTTGATGTCGGCATTGCGCAGGCGCTGCTCGATCATCTCGCTGGACTGCCCGACCAGATCGTGCAGGCGGTCGGCGAAGGCACCTTGCGTCGGCGCAATCCGCGTCAGCCCGCCGCCGGCATCGGAGACCTCGATGCCGGACGGCGTCTTGGCTTCAGTCGCAGGGGTGAGCTTGCCGAGCACGCGGTCGCGATCTTTGGCGTCGGCAATCTTCACCTCGACGCCGCCGTTGTTGATCGCGAGACCCGAGAACGGGACGCGGCCCTCGCGCAAGGTGCGGTAGAGATCGTCGCGCAGGTCGGTCACAATAGCCTCGCGCAAGGCCGCTGCATCGACCTTGAACACGATGCGGGAGCCGCCCTGCGTCTCCAGCGCCTTGGCGGCATTGGCTGCGATGGCCGCGCGCGCCTTGTCGAGTTGCGCGTCGGCGGCCGCGGTATTGGGAAGGAAGGGCACAAAGGCGAGGGCGACGAAAAACCCCGCCATCCTGGTTCTCTCGGCCCACATTGTCATGGTCATGCCGTCCTTTTCGCCCGCAAAGCTCTTGCCAGTCTCTTGGTCCGGCTTTCGGGCGCGGAGGTTCAATGTCGCGGCCACTCGAACCCGGGCGGTTGCTGGCGCAACCCAAGGAATTGAAGAAGCTGATCGGCGCAGGAGCGGGCCATGCGGGCCAAGATGATCGGGTTGGTCTTGTCGGCGATGCTCGTGGTGAGCTCAGCCTCGGCCTACGACGCCTACGATCCCAAAAATTGTATCGGCGTCGACTGGGACGATGCCCATGCGGTGGTGGCCGCGCAAGTGACCGCGAGCCCGCGCGTCAATTTCGTCAAGAGCCCCTATGACGACGACTTCAAGGCTGCCGCTTGCCCGGCGGCCAGTGCGGCCTGCCGCAAGGCGTCCTATCTCGTGCCCGGCGACGTCGTGCTGTCGGGGCGGACCGTCGGCGAATTCACCTGTGTGAGCTATCAATCGCCCTCGGCAAAGAAGCCGGTCTGGACCAGGGGCTGGCTGCCGAGCGCCGCGCTGCGTCCGCTGGCGCCGGCGTCCGCGCCCGCGGCATCGGATTGGTTGGGCACGTGGACCCAGCCGGGTGGCACGATCGAGATCGCGCCTGGCGGTCTCGGCGGCCGGCTGCACGTCGAGGGCGAGATGGTGGTGCCCACCGCGCGGGACGTCCACACCGGCGTCATCGACGCCCAGGTGAAGCCCGGGGCCGACACCATCGCCTTCCTCGAGGATGGCTGGCTGCCGTTCGAGACCAAATGCGATAGCGGCTGCCGGGTGCGGATGCAGCGCGTCGGGCCCTATCTGATGGTCGAGGACAATGGCGACTGCGGCGGCGCCGGCGTGAGCTTTACGGGGCTCTATCGCAGGAAGAAATAAGGACTGGCGTCCGATTTTTTCGCCATAGCCAGCGGTGGACGGCGGCCCGATCATCGATCATTCTGTCGGCTCGCGATCCGTGCCATGCGCCGGATCACGGCCTCGCCCAACGATGTCAAAGACGCGGGGGCGGGGAAGTGGAAATCGAGGGAGGACGGACTGACATGGCGGGCATTCACGCGCTCGATCGGCTTATCGGCGACAGCTATCCGGAATTGACGACGGATGAGGAGGTCCGCGAGTTCGAGCGGGTCCCCTATGCGGACCGCGTCGCCGCCGCCAGCACCTATGAGGCGATGAAGCTCGGCGCTACGCGCAATCCGGACGCGCCGGCGATCCAGTTCCTGCAAAATGCCGATCCGGCCGATACGCCTGTCGTGGTGACCTATCGCGATCTCGTCGCGCGCATCACCCAGGCCGCCAACATGTTCCACGCGCTCGGCGCCGGCAAGGACGATGTCATCAGCTTCATGCTGCCGCTGGTGCCCGACGCCTTCGTGACGCTGCTCGGCGCGGAAGCCGCCGGCATCGCCAATCCCGTCAATCCGCTCTTGGAGCCGCACCAGATCGCCGAGATCCTGGAGGCCGCGAACACGAAAATCCTCGTCGCGCTGGGGCCGATGCCCGGCACCGACATCTGGCAGAAGGTCGAGCAGATCCGCCCGCAGCTCAAGCATCTCAAGGCAATCGTGCAGGTGTTCGGCGGCGGCGATCCGGCCAACGGCATCTATTCCTTCAACGATCTGATCAAGCAGCAGCCGGCCGATCGCCTCGTCAGCGACCGCAAGATTCTCGATAGCGACATCGCGGCCTATTTCCACACCGGAGGGACGACCGGCACGCCGAAGCTGGTGCGGCATACCCATGCCAACCAGGTCTACCAGGCCTGGGCGCTCAATCTGCTGCTGCAGACCAAGCCCGGCGGCAATCTGTTGTTCGGCATGCCGCTGTTCCATGTCGGGGGATCGTTGACGCAGGTGCTGACGACGCTGTCGGGTGGCGGCTCGCTGGTCGTGCTGTCGCCGAGCGGCTGGCGCAATCCGAACGCGGTGAAGAACATCTGGGCTCTCGTCGAACGCTTCAAGCCGGAGGCGCTGTCGAGTGTGCCGACGGTGCTCGCCGCGACGCTCGGGATTCCGCGGGGCAACGCCGATATCTCAAGTTTGAAATATGCCGCCGGCGGCGGCTCCGCGATTCCCGTCGCCGTCGGCTCGGCGATCCAGGACAAGCTCAAGCTGCCGGTCGTCGAAGTCTACGGCATGACCGAGACGTCGAGCGTGCACACCATAGCCTATCCGTCGCGGCCGATCCGGCTCGGCTCGGTCGGCCTGCCGATGCCTTACGCGCGTGTGCGCGTCGTCAAGCTCGACGCCGACGGCCGCCTGCTCGGCGACTGCGCACCCGACGAGATCGGCGTCGTGATCATGGCCGGGCCGGGCGTGTTCGGCGGCTATCTCAACGACACCCACAACAAGGGCGCGTTCGTCGACGATATCTGGGTCAACTCCGGCGACCTCGGCCGGCTCGACAAGGATGGCTATCTCTGGATCACCGGCCGCGCCAAGGATCTCGTGATCCGCGGCGGCCACAATATCGATCCGGCACCGATCGAGGAGATCATGTTCCAGCATCCCGCGGTCGGCTTCGCCGCCGTGGTCGGCCAGCCCGACGCCTATGCCGGCGAATTACCGGTCGGCTATGTGCAGTTGAAGCCGGGCGCGACCGTGCAGCCGGGCGAGCTCGAGGCCTGGGTGCGTGAGCGCACGCCGGAGCGCGCCGCCGTGCCTGTGCAGGTCATCCCGATCGATCCGATGCCGGTGACCGGCGTCGGAAAAGTGTTCAAGCCGCAATTGCGCTGGGACGCCGCGCAACGCGTGTTCACCAATGTGCTCGCGCCGCTCACCGAGAAGGGTATCGACTGCAAGGTGAAAGTCGGCGCGCATGGCAGCCACGGCTCGATTGCGACGGTGACGATCGCGGGTGTGGCGGCCGACAAGCGCGAGGCGGTGACGGGCGAGGTGCAGAAGCTGCTCGGGCCGTTCGTGATGCGGCACGAGGTGGTGTTTGGTTAGCCGCGCGTAGCGTGGGGTGAACTCGTCGGGCCGCGCAAAGCGCGGCCCGACGTCTTCAGGTTGGATGAACGTCTCGCCGCTATCCGCGGATTGCCGCATTGGCCTTTTCGGCAGCGGTGGTCATTGCCGCCTTCGCTGGTGTTGCGCCGTTGACCACTTCATTGACGCCGATCATGAAGGCGTCGAGGATGAGTTTCGATTGCGGATGGAAAAGGATCGCCTTGGCGCGGTCGACATCGGCATTTTGCAGGTTGCTCAGTGCCGCCTCTGCGGCTTGGGCGCCGAACGCCTTCTTGAAGCCGTCGCTGGACCAGGCCGACACGCGTGTCGTTGCGAGCCCCGCTGCGGCCGTCTGCAGCGATGTCGGCTTGCTCGTCGCCCACGCCAGGAATAGGAAAGCGGCCCGCTTGTTTTTTGATTTCGAATTGATGCACGCCTGCCAGTGCGACATGAACGGGACGGGAGTGCGGCCGGGCAGATGCGGAAAGGCTGCATAGCCAGCCTGATTGGCGACACGGCTCTTCGCTGGATTGGAGATGTCGGTTGCGAAGTTGCTGCTGTCGATTGCCATAGCTGTCCTGCCCTGAATGAAGTCGTCCAGCACGTGGTACCATTCATAGCTGCCGGCGCCGAACGGCCCGGCCTGGCTGAGCAACTGTCCGTACATCTCGACGGCGGCGATCGCCTCCGGGCTCGCAAAGCCGGCCTTATTGTCTTTCACATCTTTCACAAGGGTCCCGCCGTAAGAGAACACGAAGCCGATGGCCGGCGGGCAGGAGTTGAAGCTGGCTTGGGCGCGCATGGCGATGCCCGACATGTCGTTGGTCTTGATCGCCTTGGCGGTCGCTAGCAGCTCTTCGAAAGTCTGAGGAACCGGCAGGCCCTTGGCTGCCAGCGCATCTTTGTTGATGAACAGGGTCATCGCCTCGGACGTAATCGGCATGGCGTACCGTTCACCATCGGTCCACAGCGGGAAAGCCCGGGCCGTCTTGAGAAGGTCGTTCTCGTCATACCAGGGAAGATCGATCAGAGACTTGTTGGAATAGTAGGCGCTTAACGGCTCGAGCCATCCTGCCGAGACGCCTTGGCCATAGGTCGTGAACATGAACACGTCGGGCGTGGTGCTGCCACGCGCTAGCTTGATCGGCACGGCGCCCATGTACGTGGTTTCCAGCTGGAAATCGGAATCCACCGTGATGCCGGTCAGTTTGGTGAATTCCGGCAAGAGCGGAGTGATCGCATTCGACCACGGGTGAATCGCTCCCGCGAGCGTTATCGTCTGTCCCGCAAACTGCTTCCAATCGATCGCCGCGTTGGCGTAATTCGCGGCGGCATCCTCGGCAAACCCCAGCCGCGAAAGCGCGGTTAATGTCGGCAGGACTGCTCCCGCCTTGCCCAATGCCTTGACGAAGCTTCTTCGGCTGGTCGAGGCCCGACCGCCCAGTGTGTTTTCACCCGGTGCCATGTTGGTACTCCTAACCTGGTCACAACACGTGACATGCGACGCTATGTCTCTCGCAAGCCAAATGACGGACTGCGAAACCGGTGCAACATGCGGATCGAGAATGTCGGGTTCCCGGCTCACCTGTGCGGACCGGTCATGCTATTCTAGCAAATGCTTTGACGTCGGCACAGAACATAGCCGGTCAAGCGAGCTCCGAAGACGCGCGGCCAAATGTCAGTCTTTGCTCGGGGCCATTTTTTTCGGTGGTTTGCCCGTCCGCTCGTCGTGGCGGGTACGGTGCTGCTGATGCTGTTTGCCGCGACCGCTCTTCTCGGCCTGGAATATTGGCAGGAGCGACAGACGGCTCATCACGTCGTTGGGCATAGCCGCCAGGTGCTCGAAACGCTTGATCGACTGCGGGCGATCATCGCCGAACTGGAGAACGAAAGGCGCGGGTATCTGATGACCCTCGATCCCGCCTATCTCAAGGCCTATGGCGTCTCCGACGAAGGCGTGCGACGAGAGGCGCAGGCGCTACAGACGCTGGTTGCAAGCGATCCAGCGCAGAGCCATCGCGCCACACATCTGACGCTGACCCTTTCAGCAAAGCTGCGCGAGATCGACGAGTTGGTGAAGACGGCCGGCACCTCGGGGCTGGCGGCGCTGGCGATGACCCGCAGCATGGATCAGATACGGTCGCAAATCGATCTGATGGTGGATCACGAGCGCTTCCTGCTCGCCGAACGGGAGTCACGCGCCGAGGCGTTCGAGCAACGCTGGATCTGGCTCATTGCTGCCGCCGTTGTCCTTGTCGTCGCGCTCGCCGGTGCCGCGCTGGCGCTCGCGCGCTTCGAAGCGAGACGACGCAGAACGACAACAGAGGAGAATGTTCAGCTTCACAGCGATCTGTTGGTGCGCGACAGGAAGATCCGTCGCCTGGTCGACTCCAGCATCATCGGGATCATCATCTGGGACCTCGACGGTCTGATCTTTGATGCGAACGATGCCTTTCTCCAAATGGTTGGCTACGATCGGGAAGATCTCGCCTCGGGTCGTCTGCACCGCCACACGCTGACGCCGCCGGAATGGAGCGGCGGCGACGCGCGCAACATCGCGGAGTTGATGGAGACCGGGTCCGTCCGGCCGTTCGAGAAGGAGTACATTCGTAAGGACGGCGGCCGGGTGCCCGTGCTGATCGGCGGCACGATGTTCGAGGAAAGCAGAAATCAAGGCGTCAGTTTTGTCCTCGATTTGACCCAGCGAAAGCAGGCGGAAGCCGAAGCCCGCGAAAGCGAGCGGCGCTACCGTGAAGCCCTGATGGAGCTAGCGCACGCCAATCGCGTCAGCACGATGGGGCAACTGACAGCTTCGATCGCCCATGAAATCAACCAGCCGATCGCGGCGGTGGTGGCCAACGCGCAGGCCGGGTTGAACTGGCTGGCCCGTCAGCCGCCAAACCTGGTGCAACTCCGGCAGTCGCTCGAATACGTCGTCAGCGACGGCCTGCGAGCCGGCGACGTCATCGGCCGGATCCGGGCGCTCATCAAAAAGACGCCGCCGCGCAAGGAGGATCTCGAGATCAACCAGATGGTGCTTGAAGTCATCGCCCTGACCCGTGGCCAAGCGCACAAGAAACATGTCTCGGTGCAAACGCAACTCACGGAGGGCTTGCCACTCATTCAGGCGGATCGGGTCCAGCTCCAGCAAGTGATCCTGAACTTGATCGTCAACGCGGTCGAGGCGATGAGCGAGGTCAGCGAGGGAACACGGGAGTTGCTGATCAGCACCGACAGAGAGGGGGCGAATGGCGTGCTTATCAGCTTGCGGGATTCCGGTCCGGGACTGGATCCGAAGAACGTCGACCGCCTGTTCGAAGCCTTCTACACCACCAAGGCCGCGGGCATGGGCATGGGCCTGGCCATCTGCCGTTCGATCATCGAGGCCCACGGCGGACGGATGTGGGCCGGTGCGAATGAGCCTCGGGGCGCCGTCTTTCAGTTCACCCTGCCTCTAGAGCCAGACGAGACCGCTTCTGCCGGCATGGATGCCGATTTGCCCACTGTGCGCCGCCGAGCCTCGTGAGCATGTCGGTGCGTAGGATGGGTTACGCCGAGCGGTTTGCGCTTCGCGCAATCCGCGGGGCTAACCCACCCTACGGCACCGAGTCTAACCCGCCGGCATCGTCTTCTCGATCAGGCGCACCCAATAGGAGGCGCCGTGGCCAAGGATGTTGTCGTTGAAGACGTAGGCGGGGTGGTGGCATTCCTGGCCATCGCCCATGCCGACCAGGATCATCGCGCCGGGGCGGGCCTCCAGCATGAAGGAAAAGTCTTCGGCGCCCATCATCGGGATGAACTTTTCGTTGACCCGATCGGCGCCGACGATGTCGCGGGCGATTTCGGCGGCGACGCCGGCCTCGCGCGCATGGTTCATCGTCACCGGATACATGCGGGTGTATCTAGTCTCGGCCGATCCGCCAAAGGCGCGCGCGATGCTGTCGGTGACCTCACCGATGCGACGCTCGACGAGATCGCGCACCTCGGGGTCGAGCGTGCGCACGGTGCCGCGAAGCACCGCGGTCTCAGGAATGATGTTGTCGGCCGTACCAGCGTGGAACTGCGTGACCGAGATCACCGCCGACTTCAAGGGATCGACGTTGCGCGCAACGATCGATTGCAGCGCGTTGACGATCTGCGAGCCGATCAGGACGCTGTCGACCGCCTTGTGTGGCAGGGCGCCGGCGTGCCCGCCCTTGCCGGTGACGATGATCTCGATGGTGTCGGAGGAGGCGAGCATTGCGCCCGGCGTCGTCGCAAAATGGCCCTCGGGCAGGTTCGGCATGTTATGCATGCCGTAGACTTCCTGAATGCCCCAGCGCGTCATCATCCCGTCGTCGACCATCGCCTTGCCGCCGCCGCCGCCTTCTTCGGCCGGCTGGAAGATGACGACGGCCGTGCCGTCGAAATTGCGCGTCTCGGCGAGATATTTTGCGGCGCCGAGCAGCATTGCGGTGTGGCCGTCATGGCCGCAGGCGTGCATCTTGCCCGGCACCTTCGAGGCGTAGGGCACATTGGCGGCTTCCAGAATCGGCAGCGCGTCCATGTCGGCGCGCAGGCCGATGGTGCGACCGGAGCCGGTCTTGCGGCCGCGGATCACGCCGACGACGCCGGTCTTGCCGATGCCCGTCACCACCTCGTCGCAGCCGAACGCGCGCAGCTTGTCGGCGACGATGCCGGCGGTGCGGTGGACCTCGTAGAGCAGCTCCGGGTTCTCATGAAAATCATGGCGCCAGGCGGCCATTTCGTCTGACAGGGCGGCGATGCGGTTGACGATGGGCATGGGAAGGGTCCGTTTGTTGTTGTTCGTAGGGTGGGTTAGCGTAGCGTAACCCACCGTGGTGTCACGAGGAATGGTCGATTACGCCGAGCGGACTGGGCTTCGCGCAGCCGCGGGGCTAATCCACCCTGCGGTTTTGCAATAGGGTCGTGGAAGACAGGCCGGGACGGGGGCAAGCGATGCGGTTCGGACGCGACATTTTTGTGCTGGCTGCCTGCCTCTCCGTCATTGCCGGCCCGGCCTTCGCCTGCGATGTTGGCTCGGCGACCGCCGCGATCGATGCGATCAGCCAGAAGATCCTCGCCCGCCAGGTGAAGCGCATCGATCTGTTGAAGATATCCGATCGCTTGCTCGCCAATATTCCGATCTCGCCGGAACATTTTGCGAGCTATTCCAGCGAACGTTCGACGCTGCTCTTGACCGAGCGTGATGCAGCGGAGCTGGCCGCGGCCGTCAAGACGCTGGCGCCGGCACAATTGGCCTACCAGCCCGATCTGCGCTGGCAGCTCGTGTTGCTGGATGACTCCGGCAACAAGCTGCATACGATCTTCTTCAGCAAGCGCTACGTGCAGGGGCGCGGCCGAAGCGGCTATGTCGACGGCAACATGTGCAGCTTCGGCACATCAACGATCGGCAGCCCTGCGCTGGTGAAGTGGCTGCAGAAGCGATTGTAGTGGCTCGCCGTCATTCCGGGGCGACGCGAAGCGTCGAACCCGGAATCCAGAGGTTTGTGGCAGGAGATTCCACAATGCGCAATTGCGCATTGGGGTTCACGCGCGCCGCGCGTGCTCCGGAATGACAAGAGGCTTCAGCTCTCTCCGAACACGCGCTTGAAGATCGTGTCGACGTGCTTGAGGTGATAGCCGAGGTCGAACTGCTCCTCGATCTCGGCGTCGGTGAGATACTTCTTCACCTCCGCGTCCTTCTTCAGGAGCTGGAGGAAGTCGCCTTCGCCGCGCCAGACCGGCATCGCATTGCGCTGCACGAGCTTGTAGGAGTCCTCGCGGCTCGCGCCCTTCTGCGTCAGCGCCAGCAGCACGCGCTGCGAATGCACGAGGCCGCCGAGGCGGTCGAGGTTCTTCTGCATGTTGGCGGGGTACACCAGCAACTTGTCGATCAGGCCGGCGAGGCGCACCAGCGCAAAATCGAGCGTCACGGTCGCATCAGGCGCCATCATGCGCTCGGCCGAGGAGTGCGAGATGTCGCGCTCGTGCCAGAGCACGACGTTCTCCAGCGCCGGCGTCACATAAGCGCGCACCATGCGGGAGAGTCCGGTGAGGTTTTCGGACAGCACCGGGTTGCGCTTGTGCGGCATTGCGGAAGAACCCTTTTGCCCTTCCGAGAAGAACTCTTCGGCTTCCAGCACCTCGGTGCGCTGCAGATGACGGATCTCGACGGCGAGGCGCTCGACCGAGGAGGCGATCACGCCCAGCGTGGCAAAATACATCGCGTGGCGATCGCGCGGGATGACCTGCGTCGAGATCGGCTCGGGCACGAGCCCCATCGCTTTGGCAACATGCGCTTCGACGCGGGGGTCGATCTGGGCGAACGTGCCGACTGCGCCTGAAATCGCGCAGGTCGCGACTTCCTTGCGTGCCGCGATCAGCCGCTCCTTGGCGCGCGAGAATTCCGCATAGGCAAAGGCGAGCTTGAGGCCGAAGGTGACTGGCTCGGCATGGATGCCGTGGCTGCGGCCGATGGTCGGCGTCATCTTGTGCTCGAAGGCGCGCTTCTTCAGCGCCGCCAGCACCTTGTCGAGGTCGGCGAGCAAAAGGTCGGCGGCGCGGGTGAGCTGCACGTTGAGGCAGGTGTCGAGCACGTCGGAGGAGGTCATGCCCTGGTGCACGAAGCGCGCCTCGGGGCCGACGATCTCGGCGAGATGGGTGAGGAAGGCGATGACGTCGTGCTTGGTCTCGCGCTCGATCTCGTCGATGCGGGCGACGTCGAAGGTGACGTTACGGGCCTTGTCCCAGACCGTCTTGGCGGCTTGCTTCGGGATGGTCCCGAGCTCGGCGAGCGCGTCCGCCGCATGCGCCTCGATCTCGAACCAGATCTTGAACCGCGTCTGCGGCTCCCAGATCGAGGCCATTTCCGGGCGGGTATAGCGGGGGATCATGCGACGGCTCCAAAGGTGGGCGGGCGGCCCCGAAGGGGGCGCGCGACCTGCCAAAATGCTTTTTACGCCGCGATTTAGCAGAGCTGGGAGGGCGAAACAAACCGGAATGGCTAGCCAGCGGGGGATATTGGGGTGGTTTGGATCATTCCGGTCAATCACGGAAAACTGACTGACAGATATTGAAATCTGTCAGCGAGATGTGTATATCCGTTCTCGGATGCTCCAATTGAGCGTCCTGCCGGCCGTCCACGGGGGGCCCGACATCCGAAACAAACCGGATCGAGGGACGTAATTGAAGGGCAGCCGGGGATAAGTGGAGAAAGACAATGACTATCGAGATCCTCAATTTCACCGGGCAGATCGGGCAGTGGCTCAATTTGCTGGTTGCGCGCCAGATCGCGGCGCAGGCTGCAAAATTGCCCCACTAAGGGCCGAGCTTTCCGAACGACCGGCATGGGCGCTTCGGAAGCAGCCCTTTCGCCGGAAGATTGGCCCCTCAAGGGAACATGGTGCTGGCATGAATGAAGCCGTGGTTCTGACCCCCGAGCGCATCCTCGAAGTGACCGAGGACGTGCTGCGGCGCTATGGACTTGCCAAAGCCACAGTGGTGGACGTTGCGCGTGCGCTCGATGTGAGCCACGGCAGCGTCTATCGTCATTGTCCGAGCAAGGCTTCGCTGCGCGAGGCGGTCGCCAAACGCTGGCTCGACCGCATCGACGCGCCCTTGCGCAAGATCGCCGAAGACAGCACCGGTCCGGCGTCGGCCCGGCTGGACGCCTGGCTGCGCACGCTGTTCGCCGCCAAGCGTTCACGCGTGCTCGATGACCCCGAGATGTTCCAGACCTATCTGACGCTGGCGCGCGAGGCCTGTGCGGCCGTCAAATGTCACAAGGACACGATGATCGATCAGATCGCGTCTATCCTGACCGACGGCGTGAAGCAGGGCGTATTCGCCGTGGACGACGTCAAGGCCAGCGCACGCGCGATATTCGATGCGACCGTCCGTTTCCACCACCCGGCCCATGCCGACGAGTGGAAGGACGCCGATCTGCCCGCCCGCGTCGATGCGACGCTCGCGCTGGTGTTGCGCGGGTTGAAGGCGGCCTAATGCAGGATCCGGAAAAGTGCGTAGCGGTTTTCCGAAAAGATCATGCTCAAACAAAGAGCTAGACCCACGCTCATTTCAAAGCACGTAGCGGCGACTCACCCCCTTGCCTTCTGAAGGACCGCGCTTTCGCGAAGCGACGGCGAGGGAGCCGCGTGTTTGCGTACGTGAAATGCGCGGCCGTCCGACGGCACAACCGGCGGGCTTTCCGGATATGCATTGACTGCGATTTCGACGGCGTCCTTTGAGCGCCGTCGAAGGCGATAGAATGTCAGCTCCTGATCGAGCATGGGGCAGCGGAAGTGGACGATGGCCGTGTCCGGCAAGCGGCAAAGTTCGTCGATGAGCTCGCCTACCGTAATGATCGGGGGATGCGGGACTGCCTTGTGATTGGCCTTACTCATGGCATGACTCCTTCACTCCGCTACTAACCGCAGCGCGACGGGGTCGGTTCCATTCCGCACAGCGCGGCACAAGGGTACGAACTGCGCTCCTATCGATCCCGAACGCAAGCCGCGCGACTTTCACGCGCCGCTCCAGCTTGTTCCTGCGGCGATGGGCAGGATGAAGGGGGCTACCCCATCATCCTGCGTGTTTGTGAGCCGTCAGATGATGAAGTCCGTCTGATGAAGGGCCGCCGTGTGCACGCCGTCCAATGTGATCGTATCGTTGGCAGTCAGGTGGATCACGGCATCGCCGGCGCTATTGTCGCTGATGACGCTGGAGACGGCAGCCCAGTCCGCAAAACCGTAGTCATGCAGGTTGATCAGGTCGTGTTCCGGCGCCGTGCTGCCGACGGCCATATTGCCTTGATTGAAGTCGTTGATGATGTCCTGGCCGGACCCGGTATTGAAGACAAACGTGTCGTTGTTCGGACCGCCCCACAGGAGATCGTTGCCGCCGCCACCGTTGAGAGTATCGGTGCCTCCGGTGATCGAGCCCGGGGCTGACGGAGCGTAGCTCCGCGCATCGCCCCACAGGAGATCGGGGGTCGATGCTCCCATGAGAATGTCGTTCCCGCCGTGAGCATTGCCCGACATGGTTGGGGCGTCCCCCGTCAAGCTGGCGTGTGCGGCCGCCGGCTCGCCATTGACGATGGCCGTGAGGATGTCGTCGCCGCCTTTGGCATTGTCGGTCATGGAAATTCCCGCATCTCCCGACAGGCTTCCTCCTCCGACTTGAACGTCGGCGGTCGCGGTAAAGGTGAGAGTGTCATTGCCGCCAACCGCGTTGCCGGTCATGGAATCATGAGCGTCACCGCTGAGGCTCTCGCCACCCTCCAGTCCATAGTCTGTCGCGCTGAGCGTGTCGTTCCCGCCATGTGCGTGGTCAGTCATGGAACCGCCGGCATCGCCGCTCAGCGCGCCGAACGATCTCCACCCGGTCGACGCCGTAAGGCTGTCGTTGCCGCCCTTCGCAGAACCCGACATGTCGCCTTGGGCGTCGCCGTAGAGAGAAATGTCGGTGAAGAGTGTGTTGTGACCATCGGCAGAGAGCGTGTCGTTGCCGCCCTTGGCATTGTCGGACATGGATTGGGCATCTCCGACGAGGACGGCGCCATCCCAGCCGCCATTTATGTTCACCACGAGAGTATCGTTCCCTCCGTGAGAATCGCCATGCATGGCCACCAGGTCTTCGCCGACGAGCGTTACATGCGAGTTGAGGTCCGAGATGGTTGCCGTGAGCGCATCGTTTCCGCCCCAGTCGTCGGTTGCGAAACCCGGATCTCCGAGCACCGTCTTGGATTGGCCGAAGTCCGGCAGGGTGACCGTGATCGTGTCGTTTGGCAGCTTGTGCATGTCACTTCACTCCGATTTCATTTCAGTCGCGAGGCCTGAAATGCAGCGGAGTCTTTGCAAGACGCGCTGTTGGCCGCGCTTGACTTCGAATCTACTCGGGGTTGATGGCGGAGGTTTGCTGCGGGCTTGGTTTGATTGCGACGAGGGAACAGCGCGGCGATGCGGCGCATTCATTCGCCGTCGAAGCTGTAACGGGAACAGGGCTGTGCGCGGAGAGAAACTTTTCGTCTGGCGCTAAAGCTTCGTCAGCCCACACGTCGCCGCGAGCCGCACGAGCTGCGCGTCCGTGCGCGCGCCGGTCTTGGTCTTGATCAGGTAGTGATAGTTCTGCACCGTCTTCACACTGAGATTGAGGTATGAGGCGATCTGCTCCGTCGTTGCGCCGGCCGCGAACTGGCGCAAGATCTCGATTTCCCGCTCGCCCAGTTGATCGAGCACCGATCCCGTCGGTGACAGGCTTGCCTCGGCCAGCACATGGGCGATGTCGTCGCTCATCGCACGCTCGCCGCGCGCGACGCTGCGGACCGCCCTGACGACGGCGGAGGGTTCGCTGCTCTTGGTGACGAAGCCGTTGGCCCCCGCATTGAACGCGGATTTCACCAGCACTGCCTCGTTGTGCATGGTGAACACCAGGACGCGGGCGCGGGGATTGCGCGCGCGGATGTTCCTGATCGCTTCCAGCCCGCTGGCGCCGGGCATCGAGATATCCATCACCACGACGTCCGGATCGTGCGCCTTGAAGGCGGCATAGGCGTCGGCCGCGTTGTCGGCTTCCGCCACCACATGCAGATCGCCCTGGCTTTCCAGCACGCGGCGATAGCCTTGGCGAACGATCGGGTGATCGTCGACCAGCAGCACCGAGATGCCTTTTGCGTCGAGCTCGTTCATGTCGGCGCCGGCCTCACGCGGCGAGCGGGATTTTGGCCGCGACGCTCAGACCGCGGTTGGCGGGCGCAATCAACAGCGAGCCGCCCGCTGCGGTAACCCGTTCGCGGATGCCGGTCAGGCCATGGCCGGCCGAGCGCGCGACCCGCTCGGCATCGCCGCCGCCGTCGTCCTCGACGCGGATCAGCAGCGCATTCTCGTCGCCCGACCGGCGCTCGATGCGCAAGACGATCTCGCGCGCCGCGCTGTGGCGCAGCGCATTTGTCAGGCATTCCTGCGCGACGCGATAGGCGGTGGTGGCCGCGACGCCGCGCACACCGGCGAGATCGCCCCTGAGATCGAGCTGGATCACCGGCTGCGTCGCGCTCTGCGAGCGCCAGCTATCGACCAGATTCACCAGGCTCGCCTCCAGGCCGAGTTCCTCAGGCAGTGGGTGGCGCAGACGGTTCAACGTCCCGCGCAGGCATGCCATGATGTGATGGGTGGCCTGCGAGATCATGCGCGCGTCCTGCGTGATCGCGTGTCCGTTCTTGTCCTTTGCGCTGGCCGTCTCGATGGTGTTGGCGAAGGCGAGGATGGCCGAGAGGTTTTGGCCGAACTCGTCGTGCAGCTCGCGGGCGAGCGCCCGCCGCTCGTCCTCGCGGATCTCGAGCAGGCGCCGCGTCAGCGCCGCGCGCTGGGCGGTCGCTTCCTCGAGCCGGTCGCCGAGCTCGCCGACGGCCTGGCCGATCATCGCGAGCTCCATGGAGCGGAAGCGCGGCAGCGGCGTGCGGTACTGGCCGCGCGCCATGCGCTGCAAGGCGGTGACGATCGAGCGCGCCGGCGCAAGCGTATGCGCGATCGCGAGCGAGGCGAGCAGCGCAATCGCCACCGACATCAAGAGCGCGACGTCGAGCACATTGAGGGTGTATTCCCAGGCGAGCGAGATCGCAGCGGCCGGATCGGGCGTCGCGATGACGGTGCCGGCCGCGGCAGCCCGGTCGCTCACGGGACGGACCACCTCGGCATGGCTGCCGAGGAAGGACGGCACGATAGCCGCAAACCAGCGCGGGGCGGCCTGGCCGATGCCCTGGCTCTGGCCGCAGAGCGGCTTCTCGAAGGCGGTCGCGGGCGCGAACTGCACGCAGACGCCCGGCGAGATCAGCTTCATGGTCTCGAGCGTGCGCCAGTCGGGAACCGGCAGCAGATGTTCGCGCTCTCTGTTGCTGCGCAACAAAAGCTCTCGCCAATAGAGGGCTTCGAGGGCCTTTGCCACCCGCTGGGCGGAGGCGGAGGTGGCGCGATCGACGCTGCGATGGGCGTCCACGGTGGCCCAGACCGTGGCGGCCCCGAGGCAAAGCGCGACGATGACGAGCAGTCGGCCGACAAGCTGAAGCACGAGGCGCATGGCGATCACCCCAAAAATGTGACCGCCGAGAGTAACAACGGCGCCATGCATTGCCAATCGGAAGGGAACGGCAGGCGCATCTTCGGGCAAATTTCCCGACGCACTTTGGGCATGACTCTTTGGACCGAAGCGTGCAGCTTTGCTCTAATTGGGGCAGGGCATTTTGATGGGCGGGAGCCGACGCAGCATGAGCACTGTGACCATTGGACGGATGGCGCTGCCCGCCGGAGATGATGCCTCCGAGCGAAGCGCGCTGCTGCTGTGGATGATCTTTACGGGCCTGTCGGTCTTCGCCGTGGTGCTGCTCTGGCGCTTCGGCTTGATCCGCCTGATGGTGGCCTCCGACAGGACCTACATTTCGAGCCTGATCGCGGTCCTCTATATCGTCACCTGCGGCCATTGCTTCTGGCGCACCCGCGCCATCGCGCGGGAGGGAGCGGCAGCACGGCGCTGCCGCGCGGTGCTGGCCTCAGTCGACGGCGCCAAAGCGCTGGACGCCGGCGCAACGTCGCTGCCGCCAGGGCTGGTCAGGGATCACATCGCAAGTCTCGCGACGAAAGCGGCGGCGCAGGACTATCGCGCGGTCGACCAGACGCTTCTGCTCAGGACGCTAGCGGATCGCCTGCGCGGTTCCAACGGCTTTGGCGCCTTCGTCTCGGATACGCTGATGAAGCTCGGCCTGCTCGGAACCATCATCGGCTTCATCATCATGCTGGCGCCGATCGCGACGCTTGATGCTGCCGACAAGGCCGCGATGAAGACCTCGATGGGGCTGATGAGCGACGGCATGGCGGTCGCGATGTACACCACGCTCGCGGGCCTCGTCGGCTCGATCCTGGTCCGCATCCAGTATTACATGCTGGATGCCGCAACCCAGCGGGTGTTCTCCGACGCCGTGATGATGACCGAGACCTATGTGACGCCGGCTCTCGAACGCAAAGGCGCTGACAAGGGTGCGGGCAAGGGTCTGGGCAAGGGTCTGGAAACGTCGCCATGATGGACGATTTCGGTCTCTATCCGCGCGAGGAGCCGTTCGATCCCCTGGGCGTGATGCTGTTCAAGGCGCTCCAGGTGATCGCCTTCCTGTTCTTTCTCGCGCTGCTCGCGGTCTCGCCGGACGCCAAGGACGGCAAGATCGACTCCAAGGCCGAGTTCATGATCACCATGGACTGGCCGGACAATCATCCAGACGATCTCGACCTGTTCGTGCAGGATCCCGCCGGCAACATCGCCTGGTATCGGCACCGCGAGGCCGGCTTCCTGACGCTCGACCGCGACGATCGCGGCGGCGCCAACGACTTCATCATTGTCAACGGCAAGAAGATCGCCTCGCCCATCCGCGAGGAGATCGTCACCGTGCGCGGCATTCTCGCCGGCGAATACACCGTCAACGTCTCGCATTTCGCGGCCACGACGGGTGAGCCCGTCATCGCGAATGTGAAGGTGCAGAAGCTCAATCCGGTCGCGCAGGTGATCTTCGACAACAAGTTCACGCTCGACCACACCGGGGATGAGAAGACCGCGGTGCGGTTCCGGCTCGATACCGAAGGCAAGGTCGTCAATGTCGACCAGCGGCCGAAATCGCTGCTGGAGACTTTTCGCAGCAGCTGGCGCAACGGCGGCGATCTCGACCCGAAGACGGGGGTGAGGGTGCGCCGTGAGTGAGCTGCAATATGTCATCCTTGGGATTTCCGTCGCCTATGCGATCATCGGCGCGCTGCTGCTGCTCGTCCTAGTCTATGCGCGGCTGCACTGGTCGCTGAAGGCTGTTGCCGTCGTGGTGACCAGCGCGTTCTACGTCATCAGCTTCATGGAGATGCGCGGGCTGTTGGGCTGGGCCACCACGGCACGGCTGCCACCTTCCTTCAAGCTCCTGCATGCGCGGATCGTCGAACCGCATACGCTTCAGGGCGAGCCCGGCGCGATCTATTTGTGGGTCGAGGAGCTCGACGAGGATAACCGGCCGAGCGCGATTCCCAGGGCCTACCGCATGCCCTACAGCGACGCGCTCGCCGACAAGACCCACACCGCCGAGAACGAGATCAAGGCCGGGCGTCCGCAGGGCGGGCGCGCGGCCGATTTCGGCGGCGGCGACGGCAGCATCATCGACATGGTCCGGGAATATGTGACCCCAAAGATCATCCTGGAGACCACGGGCGGGGATTCCTCGACCGGCGAGTTCAAGATGCCCACCGACACCCAGCTCGGCGCCGTGTTCACGCCCCTGCCGCCGCCCCGCATGCCGCCCAAGGACGAGCAATAGGTCAGGGTCGTGTTTGGTTGAATTCGGCGTCCGCGGGTTCGGTTCACCTCTCCCCAGCGGAAAGAGGTCGACTTGCTCCTCGCGATGCGCAGCATCGTCGAGAGCAAATCGGGTGAGGGGGCTGTACCAAGGTGAGACCGTAAACCTCACCCGGCGTCTTGGAGTAAGCGCCCCAGCGAGCGGGCCGTACGTGCCGGCAGGGCGATTCCGCAGGTGAGTCCCTGATCGCGCCAATCAAAACGCACCTCACCCTTGAGTTGGCCTGCAATCGTGTTTTCCATAACGCGCGTGCCGAACCCGCGGTGCATGGGCGGCGCGACGTTCGGCCCGCCCGTTTCAATCCAGCGCAAACTGAGCCGTCCGTCCGCCGTAAGCGACCAAGCGATTTCAACGCGACCATCCGCTGTCGATAGCGATCCGTATTTTGCCGCGTTGGTGGCAAGTTCATGAAAGGAGATTGCAATCGTCTGAGCCGTATTCGGCTCCAGCATTACAGGTGTTCCGTCAATCCGCACGCGCCCCTGCACTGCATGGACAAGTCTCGATCTGGTTTCAGCACTCGTCCGTGCCATCGCCCACCATCGCATCGGCCCTAAGCGGGGCGGCTCGTGACGAAGGTCGCCGTGAGAAACAACAGCTCATTTCGAATTCAACGATGGCAGGTGGCTTTGTGGAACCAGCGTTGCTGGCCGCACATTGATTCTTGCGAGTTCGCGACGCTCGCCGTCCGATAACTGCCAATTCTCGCACTGACTGCAAAGCTGCTGGAAAACCTCATGCAACTTGCTTCGAGCGACCTTGACGATTTCGGTGTCATCGAATTCACGAGAGTTCAGGAAGATTGGCAAGGCAAAACTGGTCTGATGGCCTTCGAAATGAAACGTCAAACGAATGTCCTCGCCTCGTTCATTCGGCGAAATCATCTCGATGCGTGCGATCCTTACCTTGAATTTGCCCATTGTCTCACCTCGCTGGATCGACTTTGGATCGATCCTTCCCTATGGAATATCGCTTGCCAAATGCCGCTCAGACGTCACGGCAAGGCTCCATTCAGGAGACTTTCGAAAAATTAGCGGCGACCAGGTCATAGGAGCCCCTGCTGCCGCGGACGTACATCTTTGCGGCGGCGGCACATATCACATCACGATTGGAATCAAACGCGTTCAGGAAGCCTGATTCGTCGGGGCGTGCATCCGGTTGAAGTCGCCTCAAAGCGTCTTCCTCTATGAAAAATGATGCCTCAATCGCGCTATCGTAGCCCCAAAAATGCACGGCACGCCGCGTTCCGTCATATGACCGACTATGATTTGGAAATTGGATCATATGGGTGGGTCCGATCAAGTTTAGCAAGCCGCGTGCTCTGCACGATGTGCATTAGGGACCCGGCCGCCATGGTCACTCTGACGTGCACACTGACAATGACGAATCGCTCACCAACATCGCTGACGAGATTTGAGGAGGCCAAACCTTCGCGCAGCGAGGAATAGCAGTAAGTGACTACTCTGGAGTCGAATTACAATCGGCTCGCGACAAATAACTTGCGACCGGGCCTACCTTTTCGGTCGAGCTTCACCAAATGTCCGATATCATCGCGCGTCCCCCTGGCTGTTATCCGCGACTGAGAGATTGTTGCGCTACTCGCGCCATCGCCTCGACCAAACAGCCAATCGGCTCTGTAGAGATGGCTAACGGCTGAGTGTCCGACCGGTCGCAGCTGGTGCAATACTTTCGCAAAGCGCGACCGTCACGTGGACTGCGCTCCGTCCAAAAGGTGGCGAGCTTGTGCTCCACTTTCATCGCTTTTGCCTAGTCGCGCGAGCTACTTTGCCAAAGCGTCACAGCCGCAACGAGTTCCGTGTAATCGGCGTCTTTGAATACCTGATCCCAGCGTATCAGCTCGCGGGCGATCTTATGCGGAGTGTAGGCGCGGAAGTTGAAGCCATTCGCGCGGTGCCGCGCGGCGGCGAAATCCATTGTTTCCTTCGTGAGGTCCTTCATAACTGAAACCGGCTACCGACCCGGGTCAACTCAAGCTGCGCAAGGTGGTTCCTCGAAGTCAAATGGCTGAAACGAGCCGCTGCAGTTTTCCGCAATGGCTGTCGAGTCGAGTGGCTAGTCAACCATCGGATTGGCCTGCGTCGATGCGCTGCGCGTCCGACAAATCGGCCGGGCCGATCGAGACCACCTCCATTGCCAACCCGCGCGAGCCCTCCACCGGTACCTTGATCATGGTAGCAACGCGGCGGAACGCCGCGAACGAAAGGCTCTCGATCATCTCCTCGTCGGTGACGACCTCGTAGGCGCCGGCCGGCAACTGGCGATCGATACCCCTGATTCGGAAGGGATGGTTGAAGGTGACGACTTCACGTCGGGAACGGATGGTCATGCGCGCCTGCCCTTCGCAAAACGCCGGCGCCGGCAATGCCCGCAGAGCAGCATGCGCCCCCTCCGCCGAAATAGCCATCGCTTTCTTGCCCGGCGGCGAATGAAAGGCGCCTTCTCGCTTCCGTGTGCTGTTGCCACGGCCGGAGGGAGGCACTAAGGGCTCGCTATTCCTTGGAACATTAGCGTAGGCTCAGCCATCACACATTTCCCGCTGCCTCGACCGGCGACTGAGGCCGAACGCGCTTGCGTCGCAAGCGCAGGAACGTTCAGTTGCGGCATTTTCAGCCTGGCCGAGTGGATCGTATCCCGGATCGAAGTTGATGGTTGTCCAAATTCGATTTGACTCGACTCCCGAACAGAAAGGGAGTCTGCTGCTCCCATCACCGCCCGGACCGTGGCTTTCATCGGTGACTGAGAACGCCGGTTTGCGCTCCCGCCCAACCCCAAGGGAGCACTACCATGCTGGTTCGACAACGCCCCGAACAATCATCGACATTTGAATTCCGTTTAGCGCAAGAGGCAATCAACTTGCGCAAACAAGCTAAAGGCATGCCCCTTAGCATCCGTCGCGACGAGCTTTTGCGGAAGGCAAGCCAAATAGATGCTGCCGTTGAGGTCAATAAGTGGCTGACTTCGCCAGGACTGTGCGCTCCAACGTAAAGCGCAAAAGGCCGCCGGCAGCTTCCAGTGTCCAGAATCCCCCGCGATTGAACCTTCGCGCAGCTATCCAGACCAACCCGGGATTTTGTTAGTCCCTCTCGGGATAGAGGCCCAGCGCCACCAGCGAACGTTTCAACGCTTGGTGGCGTTGCGTTGTCTGTTCGTCGTTCCTCTTCGCGAGCGCCCAACGAAACGGCCTCAGTGCGAGAACATCTGAGGCCGCTTCAAACCTTCCGCCGGGCATTGGGCAAAATGTCGACCGGTCGGGGCTTTAGCTCTCGGGGATCGTATCAGGGGGGATCGTGTCGCCGATTGCTGAGGAACAAGGCCCCCGACGATGAATCGTTCCGTCCTAATTTGAAAGTTTGAGCGTCTCAACGAGGAAAGTAGCCTCCGTCCGTCAGGGATCGGCATTGAAGATTACGCGGGCCGAGCGGTTTATCCGACGATTTGAGAGAAAGAAGTTTTGCGATTCGCGCGGCCGTCAGTAGCGTGGCGTGACCGTCGCGCGCGATGGCGTAAATGAGCCCGGGCCGCGTGTGCGCCGCCGGGTCATCAAACGTCATCGGCCGACTCCGAGCGAGACCGCCGCGACCGCGAGCGGGATGCATTTCGCGATCGGCTGGTCGCCCTTCTCATAACCGGCCCATGCGCCGCGCGAGCAATCGATCGCGTCGGCAGCTTGCCGCTGCGAATAGCCGAACCGCTCGCGCCATTCGGTCAGCGCATGCGGCGTTGAGAACAGGCGTCTGTCCTCGATCCGGCGCGGCAGCAATGCCGATGTCGGCGGGGGTGCGTGCCATCATCATGGCCGTCACTCCGGACCGGTCCGCCGCATTTGGCTACGCGCTAATAAGTCCGCGCCCTGGTCTCATCACGCGCTAGGCCCACTGGAAAAGCAGCCCGCGCTGTCGCATCTTGTTGACCTTACTCAAATTGGTTTAATCCGCTGAGGACTAGGCTTTGAGGGTGGAGGACGCGTGCGACTGGCCGTTTTTGCCGATATCCATGCCAACCGGCAGGCCTTCGACGCATGCCTGAAGGTGGCGCGGGCGCGCGGCGCCGAGCGCATCGTGCTGCTTGGTGACTTCGTTGGCTATGGCGCCGATCCGGAATGGGTGGTGGACACCGCGATGGAGCTGGTCAGGCAGGGCGCCGTCGCGGTGCGCGGCAACCACGACCAGGCCGTGAACTCCACCGCCGAGACCATGAACGCCGAGGCGCAGATGGCGATCGAATGGACGCGCGGCCGGCTTGGCGCGCCGCAGCGGCGCTTCCTCGCCGAACTGCCGCTGACGGTCGAGGACCAGGATCGCCTCTACGTGCATTCGGAAGCATCCCAGCCTGCACGCTGGCACTATGTCCGCGCCACACCTGATGCCGCGCGCTGCATGATCGCAACGCCGGCCCACGTTACTTTCTGCGGCCACATCCACCGTCCCGCGCTCTATTCGATGTCGGCGACGGCGAAGATGACGAGTTTTGTGCCGAAGACCGACGTGCCGGTGCAGCTCTTGCGCGGCCGGCAATGGCTGGCGGTGCTCGGCTCGGTCGGCCAGCCGCGCGACGGCAATCCCGCCGCGTCCTTCGCGCTGTTCGACACCGACAGCTGCGAGATCACCTATTGCCGCGTGCCCTATGACATCGAGACGGCCGCGAGCCGCATCCGGGACAACGGCCTGCCGCATTGGCTCGCCGACCGGCTGTCGCAGGGGCGCTGAGAGCGATGCCAAAATCCCTGGTCAAGGCCGGCGCCGAAATCGACGGCTACGCGATCGGCGAATGCGTCCATGCCGGCGGCATGGCGACGCTGTGGACGGTCACCCATCCCGGCATCGACGTGCCGCTGCTGATGAAGATCCCGCGGGTTTCCGAGGGCGAGGACCCGGCGGCGATCGTCTCCTTCGAGATGGAGATGATGATCCTGCCGCGGCTGGCGGGGCCGCATGTGCCGACCTGCTTCGGCACCGGCGACTTCGCGAAGCAGGCCTATGTCGTGATCGAGCGCATCTCCGGGACCACGCTCTACAAGCGGCTGCCCGACCTGCCGCTGCCTTATGACGAGGCGCGCGGCCTCGTTGCCCGGATCGCGACTGCGCTTGCCGATCTGCACCGACAGAACGTGATTCATCACGACATCAAGCCGAGCAGCATCATGTTCCGCGACAGCGGCGAAGCCGTGCTGATCGACTATGGGCTGTCGCATCACAACCATTTGCCGGATCTCCTCCAGGAGGAGTTTCGCCTGCCGTACGGCACCGCGCCCTATATGGCGCCAGAGCGGCTTCTGGGCGTGCGCGACGATCCGCGCAGCGACCTGTTCTCGCTGGGTGTGCTGCTCTACTTCTTCACGACGGGCGAGCGTCCCTTCGGCGAGGGCGAGACGCTGGGCGCGATGCGGCGGCGGCTGTGGCGCGATCCCTATCCGCCGCGCGCGCTGCGCGCGGACTATCCGCCCTGGCTGCAGGAGATCGTGCTGCGGTGTCTGGAGATCGAGCCGGTCTGGCGCTATCCGACCGCCTCGCAGCTGGCCTTCGACCTCACGCATCCCGACCAGGTCAAGCTCACGGCGCGCTCCGAGCGGCTCAAGCGCGATCCCCTCTCGACGGCGTGGCGGCGGCGCTTCAATCCGACCGTGAAACCGGCGCGCCCGGCCTCTGACGTCGCCGCGCAGATCGCATCGAGCCCGATCGTGGCGGTCGCGCTCGACACCGCCGAGGGCGCACCCGAGCTGAACGAGGCGCTGCGCGTCACCACCGAGCGGATTTTGACCACGTTGCCGTCGGCGCGGCTTTGCTGTCTCAACGTGCTGAAGCTGAACCGGATCGCGATCGACCAGACGCTGGACGAGGAGGGCTCCAACAAGCATGTCGACCGGCTGGTGGCGCTCCGGCACTGGGCGACGCCCCTCAAGCTCGGCGATAACAGGCTATCGGCGCATGTGCTGCAGGCGGTGGATCCCGCGGCGGCGATTTTGGAATTCTGCGAGGTCAATCACGTCGACCACGTCATCATCGGGGCGCGCCAAAACTCGTTCAGGCGCACACTGCTCGGTAGCGTCTCGTCGAAGGTGGCCTCAGAAGCCTCCTGCACCGTCACCGTGGTGCGGCCTCAGCGCCTTGCCGGGGAGGCAGGAGAGGCAGCCGAGGGCTAAGCGCCAGCCTCAGACCACGCAGGCGGTGTGGCCGGCACTCTTGCGGCGGATCGGCCACGAGAAGTGCGGACCGGCATCGCCGTGATCGGCGCTGCCGAAGAACTGGATAATCTCGCGGCAGGGTTCGCAATTGAACAGGTTACGGGAGGAGGCTGCCTTCGACATTTCCGTCAGGCAGTTTGGGCAATGCGGTTTCATGCGTTCATTCCAAAAAAAGTATCAAGGCCGGCACGGCGACGGGAACGCATCTCTCTCTACAAGTTCGGGGCTCAGATCGTCGCCCGGTTCGCGATCGGCGTGTTCCAGGCGGCCGAAGAAGAAGTCGAGGTCCGGATGCGGGCGCCGCGGGATGCGGCACCGGCGTTTCGGCCGACGCTTCGCGATGGCGATCTGCATCGGCGTTACGCCCGATGCCGGTTGAGATGGATGATGCGGGCGGAGCGAGAGGCAACCTTGACCGGTCGCGCTACGTAGAAGCAGCGAGCCGCAATCGCTGCATTGAACCCAAGCCACAACGCCACGCCAGTCCAAACCAGGGTCGTCGTCATGATGTGCTCCCGTCCCAGCAGGGATGGGCTCATGTGCAGTGATTTGCGCGAATCAGGGAAGTCCGGATGAGTACGGATTTTGGTTGCAATTTGATTCATTGCCCGCTGCAGCACCCCTAAACGCCCGCAGATGGGTCCGCTGCTGCGCGTGGCTCAGCTCGCTTTGCCGCGCGCTCGTGCCGGAGCCTTCCGCGCGCGGGCGCGCTCCAGAATGTCGCGGATGCGCACGGGATCGCGAACGCAGCGAAAGCCGTAGCGGCCGGTGTAATCGGTGTCGGGCGAGCGGGTCGAAACGCCGGAAGCAAAGTTGAGGTGGCCGGCGCCGCGGCCGATGTCGAGGATCTCGAATTCCCTGTCCATCGCCGGGAACGAGGTCGCGCGAAAGGTGCGCCTGCCCCAGGCCGTGCGCAGGATCAGCGCGCGGCGATTGGTGATTGCGAACAGCGTCTGGAGGTCGTGCAGCAGCAGCACGAACGGTGCCGCGAGCATCGCTGCCCCGACCATCAGCAGGGGCCTTGCCGATACGCCGATCCAGCCGTTGGCAAGGGCGATGATGGTCGCGAGCAGCCACAGACCTCCGACCCACCACAGGAAGCGCCACATCATCATGTGCGCGACGCCGTCGGGCTGACCCTGCCAGATCACCCGCTCGCCGTCCTCCAGGGTATCGGCGAGCAGGCGGCGGAGGCCGGTGGAAAACGGGGTGGCGCGGAGTTCATCCATGGCCGTTGGTCGGGGCGGCCGCGGAAATGGTTCGGAAGGCAAGCTCAGATGGCTTCGCCGCGCGCACTCGCCGCCGCGTTGCGGATCGCGGCGATGTTGGTCTTGTAGGCGGCCTCGGTGCCGCCCTTGAACACCGCGGTGCCGGCAACGAACGCGTTCGCGCCCGCGGCTGCGAGCGCACCAGCAACATCAGGTCCAACTCCGCCGTCGACCTCGATGTCGATCGGGCGGCCCGCCGTCATGGCGCGGAGGTCGCGGATTTTTGCCAGCGCGGAAGGGATGAAGGCCTGTCCGCCAAAACCGGGATTGACCGACATAACAAGCACGAGGTCGAGGAGATCGATGACATATTCGATCGCAGAGAGCGGCGTGCCCGGATTGAGCGAGACGCCCGCCTTCTTGCCGAGCGCGCGGATCGCCTGCAGCGAGCGGTGCAGATGCGGGCCGGCCTCGGCATGCACGGTGATGTGGTCGCATCCCGCCTTGGCAAAAGCTTCGAGATAGGGGTCGCATGGCGCGATCATCAGATGCGCGTCGAAGATCTTCTTGCTGTGCGGGCGCATCGCCTTGATGACGTCGGGGCCGTACGAGATGTTCGGCACGAAATGGCCGTCCATGACGTCGAGATGCATCCAGTCGGCGCCGGCGGCGTCGACGGCGCGAACCTCCTCGCCAAGCCTGGAAAAGTCGGACGCCAGGATCGACGGAGCGATCACCAGGGGGCGGGGCGTGAAGGGCTGGGTCATGGCGCTGTTTCCCAAAGGGCCGTTGCGGCCGGGCCCCGCCTAACATGGGGGACGGGCGCCCGCAATGCAGCCGGCGACGTTCCCTGTGGGCGGAAAATTCTGCCGCAGCCGGCATGAATTGCCCGGGGCCGCGACGCCTCCGAGGCGCAGCAACGCCGGAATTCATTGAGGTTTTTGCATTGGCACGGGGCTTGCTGCCTGTTGTCAGGCATTGGCCGCGCCCTCGCGCGGCGTGGGTTGGAGTCTCCTTACAATGTTGTTCGCCCTTGGTGCAGTTTCGTCCGCGCTCGACGCGTTGCAAACGCTGACGTCGTCGAAGACGTCCTCGACCCAGCAGACGGGCCTTTCGCAAGGCGCGAACAATCCGTTCTCGATCGACAGCTCCAAGGGCACGACGGGCTCGTCCGCCTCCTCGGCAAGTTCAGGCAATTGCGCGCCGATCTCACCGGAGACGATGAGCGCGCTGATCGCGGCGCAAAGCCAGTCGTCGACCAGCGCGACATCGACATCCACGTCGACTTCGACGTCGTCGACACCGACGACCCGTGAAGCTGCGCTAAAGGATCTGTTCTCGCAGATCGACGCGAACGGCGACGGCAAGATCGACAAGACGGAATTCGAGGACGCGCTCGGTGCCGGCGGCACCAATCTGGCGAATGCCGACAAGGTCTTCGACAAGCTCGACACCGACGGCAACGGCAGCGTCAGCCTCGAGGAGATGTCGAAGGCGCTGAAGAGCGGTCACGGTCACCACCACGCCCAGGGCGCGAGCGGTTCCGGCGATGGCGGCGACAGCTCCAACTCCTCGCAATCGAGCGGCGGCTCGACCCGGACCACCGTCGTGAACAGCGACGGCTCGACCACCACGACCGTCAAATATGCCGACGGCTTCAAGGTGACGTCGACGGTGCCGGGCGCCCCCAGCGCATCGGGCGCAGGTAACTCGCCCTACAACTGGTTCGAGCAGATGATGCAGCAGGGACAGACGGGATCGTCGACGTCAGCAGCATCTTCGCTGTCGATGAGCGTGTAAGCGGCGAACTCCACTGTCATGCCCCGCGCAGGCGGGGCATCCAGCACGCCGCGGCCTTTCCATATCCCACGACCGTCTCTGGAATACTGGATCGCCCGGTCTTCGCCGGGCGATGACAGTCGTGGCTGGTTAACCGAACCGATCCTGCCACGCCGGCTGCGCGCCCGCGAACGGCAGCGCGGTTGCGCTGTAGACGCCGCGGGCAATGGCGCGTGCGACCACGTTGGCGGCGATGGTGCCGAGCTCGGTGAGGCCGACCAGCGGCTCGATCGGTTTCGCGCCTGTGGCGGCGGCAAACAGCACGTCGCCGTCGTTCGGCGCGTGCACCGGATAGATCGCGCGGGCAAAGCCGGTGTGCGCGATCATCGCCAACCGCTTCGCCTGGGGTTTGGTCAGCACCGCATCCGTCACGACAAGCCCGATCGTCGTGTTTTCGCGTGCGCTGGCGGCAGGCCCGCCCTTGATGCGCATTTTGAGCATGTCGTCCGTGAATGCATCGGGAAGGCCGCGGCCGCCGAACTCGCCGTTCACCTCGAACGGCGCCGCCCAGAACCACGGACCCTCGCCAACGGTGGCGCTGCCGACTGCATTGACGGCGACGATCGCCGCGACCTTGACGCCATCGGCGGTCACCGCCGAGGCCGAGCCGAGCCCGCCCTTGAACGTCGCGGTGGTGGCACCCAGGCCGGCGCCGACACTGCCGAGCGCAAAATCCGTCCCGGCGGTGCTTGCCGCGGCATAGCCGAGATCGCGATAGGGCGCGAAGCGGCCCCACGCCTTGTTCCCGCCATTGAGGAGATCGAACAGGATCGCGCCCGGCACGATCGGGATCAGCGCCTCGCGGACCCGGAAACCGCGGCCTTGCTCGGCGAGCCAGGCCGTGATGCCGCCGCCGGTCTCGAGCCCGAAAGCCGAGCCGCCGGAGAGTGCGATTCCATCGACGCGTTCGACCGTGTTGGCGAGGTCGAGCAGCGCGTCCTCGCGCGTGCCCGGCCCACCGCCGCGCACGTCGATCGCCGCCACCGCCGGCTCGTCGAACACGATTGCGGTGGCGCCCGAGGCGAGGGAGGCATCGTCGGCGTGGCCGACGCGGACGCCGGCGATATCGGTGAGCAGGTTTTTCAAATGCGCGGGTCCGTGAGGCTATCGGCAACTGGTCTCAGCGATAGCTTAGATCATGATCCGGCAAGATGTGCAGTGCTTTTTCCCGCGCGACAAACGCGGAACGCGTTTGCGAAAAGATTATGCTCAAACAAAAAGGCTGCACTCAACTCATCAGCGCGACGCGGATCATGCGTGCGAGCTCGGACTTGCGGTAGGGCTTTGCGAGCAGCAGCACGCCGGAATCCAGCCGTCCGTGATGGACGATGGCATTCTCGGTATAGCCCGACGTGAACAGCGTCTTCAGCGCCGGCCGGCGCCGCGCCGCCTCGTCGGCGAGCTGGCGGCCGTTCATGGTGCCCGGCATGATGACGTCGGTGAAGAGCAGGTGGATGCCGTTATCGCTGTCGATGATCGCCAGTGCTTCGGCAGCGTTGCCGGCCTCGAGCGCGGTGTAGCCGAGACTCTTGATCTGGGTCACCACATATTGGCGGACCAGTGCGTCGTCTTCGACGATCAGGATCTTCTCGTCGCCGCCTTCGACGGGAACGGCCTGCATCTGCTCGTAGTCGGTCTCGTGCACGCCGGTGGAGCGCGGCAGGTAGATCTTGACGCTCGTGCCGTGGCCTTCCTCGCTGTAGATCTTGATATGGCCGCCGGATTGCTTGACGAAGCCGAACACCATGGAGAGGCCAAGCCCTGTGCCCTTGCCGACCTCCTTGGTGGTGAAGAACGGGTCGAACACGCGCTCCACCAGCTCGGGAGGAATGCCGGTGCCGGTGTCGCTGACCGCGATCATCACGTAATTGCCGACCGTGACCTCGGCGTTCATGGCGGCATAGCCGTCGTCGAGAAAGACGTTGCGGGTCTCGAGCACCAGCTTGCCGCCATCGGGCATGGCATCGCGCGCGTTGAGCGCGAGATTGAGGATCGCGGTCGTGAGCTGGTTCGGGTCGACGAGCGCAGGCCAGACGTCGTCCGTCAGTTGCGGGGTGATCTGGATCTGCTCGCCGAGCGTCGGGTGCAGGAGCTTTGCGGCTTCCACCACCAGCGCATTGACCTCGACCTCGCGCGGCCGCAGCGGCTGCTTGCGGGCGAAGGCGAGCAGGTGTTTTGTGAGATTCGCGCCGCGATCGGCAGCATCGTCGATCAGCCGGGTGATGGCGACGAGATCGGGACGGTCGGCGACCGCATCGGCCAGGATTCCGATCGTGCCGGTGATGACCGTGAGCACGTTGTTGAAATCGTGGGCAACGCCGCCGGTCAACTGTCCGATGGCATCCATCTTCTGGATCTGACGGAACTGGGCTTCCGCTGCTTGTTTCTCGGTGAGGTCGCGCCCGATGAAGAAGTGACGTTTCACCGGTGCCGACCAGGTGCCCATCCAGTTGAGCGTCACCTCGTGGCCGTCCCTGTGATAGTAGCGCGCCTCGAAGCTGCGTTTCACCAGGCCCCGGCGCGCCGCGCGCATCTCCTCGCGCGTGGCTTCGAGATCGTCCGGATGGATGAAGTCGATCGCGCTGTGGCCGATCATGTCGTCCGGGCTGAAGCCGAGGATATTGGTCACGCTCGGACTGACCTGGATGAACGTACCGAAGCCGTCGGTGACCAGGATCAGGTCCTGAGATGTCTCGAAGATGCGCTGGCGTTCCTCGATCTCGCTCTGCAACGCGCTCTGCGCGCGCTTCCGCTCGGTGATATCGCGGGCGATCTTGGTGCCGCCGATGATCTCGCCATTGGCGGAGTGCAGCGGCGAGATGCTCAGGAGGACGTTGAGCTCGCGGCCGTCCTTGTGGCGGCGGACGGTCTCCTGCAGCTCGACGCTCACGCCATTGCGGATGCGTGCCAGGATCTCGCCGACCTCCTCGCGCCGCTCCGGTGGCACGATCAGATCGATGTGCCTGCCCACGGCCTCGCCGGCGGCGTAGCCGAACAGGCGTTCCGCGGCGCGGTTCCAAGCCGTGATCGTGCCGTCGAGCGCCTTGGTGATGATGGCATCGTTGGAGGATTGCACGACGGCCGTGAACAGCCGCTCGCGTTCGCTGTAGTAGTCGCGATCCGACTCCGCCCGCTTCTGCAGCATGCCGACCAGGCCGGCCATCCGCGCCTGGAGGCCGACATTCTCGACGAGAAGCACGGCGAGGACGAAGTTCGCGGCGAGCAGGCCGTAGATGCGTCCCGCGTAGAAGCCGAGATCGAAGCGGGCGACGTTGACGACCGCCGACAGCGCGATGTCGAACAACCACGCGCACATCACGACCATCAGCCAGACGTCGATCACGGAGTAGGGCTTGCGGAACCAGAGCGAGATCAGCGCGGCAAAGCTCAAGGACCAGACGAAGGAGACGACGCCGATCATGGTCGGTGTGTAGTGGCCGTCGTGCAGCAGCACCGGCAACAGGTCGTGATGGGCGGTGACGATCCAGGCATACAGGATCGTCAACGCGATGACGCCAAGCACGCTGGCAAGGATTGCGTCGCGTGCCGGCTTCCAGACCTTGGGACCGCCGTCGGCGTCCTTCAGCCAGGCATAGGTCAGCACGAACAGCGGAAAGCCGCCGTGCCAGATCATGTAGAGCCAGACGGTGGTTTGCGGGCCGGCGCCGAGCAGCCCGCCTGGCGCGAACAATCCGGGGAAGGAGAGGGCGTGGACGATGGCGGCCGCCGCGGTGAACAGGAAGCCCGTCGCCAGCGCGAGCAGCGCCCGGCTCCGCAGCACTGCGAATTGCGCGAGCAGGAGCACCGCGGTGACGGTGTCGCTGACCGCAAGCGCCGACTGGTAGCTCGCGACGAAGGCGGGCACCGGCACCAGCGGGACGCCGGCGAACGGCACGGCCAGCGCAAACAGCAGCGAGGACACGCCGACCACGGCCAATGCCGCACTGCGGTCGCGCTGCGAGGCCGGCAAGGTGGAAAGGAACGTGCTTCGGTCGCTCCCAGCGTGCACGATTACCTCTTGCAGACCGGCATTGGCACTCCCCCTTTGGGTTCAATCTCTCTGACCCTCGTTCCCACGGTAGCCCGTTCTGGGCGCGCGGCGTGAGGGGGTGCGACCACGACTCAACCGATGGTTACAGCTTACTTAACTTTTCTGGCTGCGAGGAGCGGGGACCCGGTAAGACGGCTTTTACTGGGCCGGGTCGATACTGCCCCCTCCCGCTGGCGCGGGACGCCCGTTTGGGACGCTGGTCTTGGCGGGACACTAATTGCACGACGCCGGGAGTTGTTCCCATGCCCCGTATTCTCGTTGTCGACGACCAGAAGGACGTCCGCGCGATGGTGTCCATCGTGCTTCGGGTCAATCGTTACGAGGTGGTGGAGGCGGACAGTGCTGCCGCCGGGCTGAAGGCGTTCGACGAATCCGCGTTCGACGCGGCAATCGTCGATATTTTCCTGGCGGAAACCAGCGGTGTCGAGGTCATTACCACGATCCGCGAGCGTTCGCCGGGGTTCCCGATCGTTGCCATCTCCGGCATGACCGCGCTCGACTTCATGGACCAGTCGCCCGATCTGGAGAACGTGGTCTGCCTGCAAAAGCCGTTTCGGCCGAACGACCTGCTCCAGGCGCTGAAATCGGCGCAATCGTCCAGGTTCCAGGCCGCGGTCTGATATCCGAAAACGAAAACGCCCCGGCGAACCGGGGCGTCTGTAGCGATAGGCCGGAAAATCCGCCTTAAGAGCCCTTGGCGCCCAGCTCGGCGTAGTTGCCCTTGGCGTCCCACTTATAGACGACATAGTCGATCTGCTTGATGTCGCCCTTGGCGTCATACTCGATCGGCCCGAGCACCGTGTCCCACTTGCCGGCCTTCATGGTCTCCATGACCTTCTTGGCGTCGGTGGTGCCTGCCTTCTTGACCGCCTGCGACCACACCTGCATCGCCGCGTAGGTGTAGAGGGTGTAGCCCTCGGGATCGATGCCCTTGGCCTTGAAGGCCTCGACGATCTTCTTGGCAGTCGGCTTGTTGCGCGGGTCGGGGCCGAAGGTGAACAGGGTGCCTTCGCCGGCGGGGCCGGTGATGGAGGCGTACTCCTTGTCGGCGAGTGCGTCGCCCGACATCAGCACGGTCTTCAGGCCCTGGTCGCGCATCTGGCGCAGGATCAGTCCGGCTTCCTGGTGGTAGCCGCCGACATAGACGAGGTCGATGTTGTCCTTCTTCAGGCGCGAGACGATCGCGTTAAAGTCCTTGTCGCCCTTGTTGTAGGATTCATACATCTTCTCGGTGATGCCGGCCTTGTTGAGGGCCTTCTTGGTCTCGTCCGCAAGACCCTTGCCGTAGGTGGTCTTGTCGTTGAGGATCGCGATGTTCTTGCCCTTGAAGTTCTTGCCAATGTACTGGGCGGCGATCAGGCCCTGCTGGTCGTCGCGGCCGCACACGCGTGCCACGTTCCAGAGCTTGCGCTCGGTGAACAGCGGGTTGGTCGAGGCCGGCGTGATCTGCAGGACGTTACCGTCGGCATAGGCTTCCGAGGCCGGGATCGACGACGACGAGCAGAAATGTCCGGCGACGAACGGGATCTTGGCGCCGGCGATCTTCTCAGCGATCGAACGGGCCTGCTTGGGATCGCAGGCGTCGTCATTGACGCTGAGCGCGAGCTTCTTGCCGCCGACGCCGCCAGCGGCGTTGAGGTCCGCAACCGCCATCTCGGCGCCGTTCTTCATCTGGCGGCCGAAGGCGGATTCGCCGCCGGTCATCGGACCTGCAACGGCGATGGTGACATCTTGCGCGAATGCCGCGCTCGAAAGCGCGATCGAAGCGCCGAATGCCAGACCGATGAGCTTTAGTGATTTCATGAGATACCTCGCGGGTGGTCGCCTGTGGAAGTTGCCGGGCCAGGCCCGGTCCAAACCGGCCGCATTCTTGAATGAATCTTCGGAGAAGTCACCGGCAAAATACGGGCATCTGCGAAGATATCTCGCAACATTCCGCCGCACGCCGCGTGCCTTTAGCCGTGCCGGCCGCCTTCCAGGTAGGCAGCGCGAATCTCGGGGCGCTGCAGCAACTCGGCGCCGCTGCCCGCAAGCGTGATCAGGCCGTTGACCATGACGTAGCCGCGATGGGCGAGCTTGAGCGCGTGGTTGGCGTTCTGCTCGACGATCAGCACGGTCAGCCCGTCCTGCCGGTTGAGGGCCCGGATCGCGTCGAAGATCTGCCGCGCGATGAGGGGCGCGAGCCCGAGCGACGGCTCGTCCAGCAGCAACAGGCGCGGCCGGCTCATCAGCGCGCGTCCGATCGCCAGCATCTGCTGCTCGCCGCCGGACAGGGTTCCGCCGCGCTGGGTCATGCGTTCCTTGAGCCGTGGAAACAGCGTGAAAACCCGTTCCAGCGTGCTGTCCCGTTCGGCTTCGGTGCATCCGGTGGCGTCCGCGCCCATCTGGAGGTTTTCCGCAACGCTCATGCGCGGGAAGATGCGGCGGCCTTCCGGCGACTGCGCGATCCGCAAATGCGCGATCGCGTGGGTGGGGACGCCGGTGATGTCCTTGCCCTCGTACAGGATCTGCCCGGCGCGGGCGCGCGGCTTGCCGAAGATGGTCATCATCAGCGTCGACTTGCCGGCGCCGTTGGCGCCGATCAGGGCCACGATCTCGCCGGCGTTGATCTCGATGTCGACGCCCTTGAGCGCTTCGATCTTGCCATAGGCGGCGCGCAGGCCGCGGATCGCGAGCAGGGGAGTGGATGCCGCCGTCACGACCCGCTCTCCATCACGGCCATCGCTTCCTCTTCGTCGGCGCCGAGATAGGCCGCGATCACCTTCGGGTCGTCGCGGACCTCGCGCGGGGTGCCTTCGGCGATCTTGACGCCGTGGTCCATCACCACGATGTGGTCGGAAATCTCCATCACGACCGACATGTCATGCTCGATCAGCAGGATGGAGGTGCCCAAATCACCGCGGATCGAGAGCAGGAGCTCGCTCAGTGCCGCGCTCTCGCGCGCATTGAGGCCGGCCGCGGGCTCGTCGAGGCACAATAGTGCAGGTTCGGTGCACATGGCGCGTGCGATCTCGAGCCGGCGCTGGTCGCCATAGGCGAGGTTGCCGGCCGCATCGTCGGCGCGGTCGAGCAGGCCGACCCGCTTCAGCCAGTCGGTGGCGAGATCGATCGCGCGCTGTTCGGCGCTGCGGTAGGAGGGCGCGCCGATCAGCCCGAGAAAGGTGAGGCCCGAGGCGCGCATCAGCATGTTGTGCTGGGCCACCATCAGGTTCTCCAGCACGGTCATGCCGGGGAACAGGCGGATGTTCTGGAAGGTGCGGGCGACCTTGGCCTGCTTGGCAATGCGGAAATCGTTGAGCCGCTCGAGCGCGATCACCTTGCCGTCGTCATGGGTGAGGCGGATCGTGCCGCCGGTCGGCTTGTAGAAGCCGGTGATGCAGTTGAAGACGGTGGTCTTGCCGGCACCGTTCGGGCCGATCAGCGCCGTGATCTTGCGCCGTTCAGCCGAGAGCGACAGCTCCTGCACGGCGACGATGCCGCCGAAACGCATGGTGAGCTGGTCGACGCTCAGGATCTTCGCATCGCTCATCCGTGTCCCTCCTTCACGAGGTCGGAGGAGATCGCCTGCGCCTTCTTCAGGTACACGGTCGGCGCGCGATGGCCGATCAGGCCGCGCGGCCGCCAGATCATGATCAGCACCATCGCCATGCCGAACACCAGCATGCGGTAGTTCTCAAATCCGCGGAACAGCTCGAAGCCGCCGATCATGGCCAGCGCCGCGAGGGCGACGCCGAGCTGCGAGCCCATGCCGCCGAGCACGACGATGGCGAGTACCAGCGCCGATTCCTGGAACGTGAAGGATTCCGGGCTGATGAAGCCCTGGCGGGTGGCGAAGAAGGCACCGGCAAAGCCGCCGAACATCGCGCCGGTCGCGAACGCCGTGAGCTTCGTGGTCGTGGTGTTGATGCCGAGCGCGCGGCAGGCGACCTCATCCTCCCGCAGGGCTTCCCAGGCACGGCCGATCGGCAGGCGGCGCAGGCGGATCGTCACCCAGTTGGTGAGCAGAGCGAGCGCCAGGATCAGGTAGAACAAGAAGACGATGCGGTGGGTCGGCGAGTATTCGATGTGGAGAAGCGCCGCGAGCCCGTCATCGCTGTTGTCGAGCGGGATGCCGAACAAGGTCGGCCGCGGGATGCCGGAGACGCCGTTCGGGCCGCCGGTCAGGCTCTGCCAGTTGATGATGACGAGCCGGATGATCTCGCCGAAGGCAAGCGTGACGATGGCGAGGTAGTCGCCGCGCAGCCGCAGCACGGGGAAGCCGAGCAACACGCCCCAGAAGGCGGCGAGGATGCCGGCGAGCGGCAGGCAGATCCAGAACGACCAGCCGAAATTGGTGGCGAGCAGTGCGTAGGAATAGGCGCCGACCGCATAGAAGGCGACATAGCCGAGGTCGAGCAGGCCGGCGAGCCCGACCACCACGTTGAGGCCCCAGCCGAGCATCACATAGGTGAGCACCAGGATGGCGAGGTCGAGGATGTAGCGCTGGTCATAGAAGATGACCGGTACGAGGATGGTGAAGATCAGCAGCACCGGCGCGAGGTAGCGGCCGAGGAACGACAGACCCTGCTGCACGGGTGCCGGCACCAGCTTCTCGGTCCCCACGGGTCCGATCCATTGCCGCAGCAATTCGATGACGATCGAGCCGCCGAACACCAGGCCGACGAGCGAGGCGAGCTCGCCGAAGCGCGTCCAGTAGGTCAGTTGCCCGTCAGGGCCCGCCTCGGTGCGGATGCCGACCATCAGCGAGAACAGCACCAAGGCGACGAGGGCGCTGAGGAAGGCCTTTTTCAGGATGAAGGAAATGCCGGCGGTGCGACTTGCGGCAGCAGCTTCGGGCGGGAGGGTTGTCACGCGGCTCGCCTGTCAGACTTTTTCGACTTCGGGGCGGCCGAGCAGTCCGGTCGGCATGAAGATCAGGACCACGATCAGGATCGAGAACGCCGCGACGTCCTTGTACTCGACCGAGAAATAGGCCGACCAGAAGGTCTCGATCAGGCCGATGGCGAGCCCGCCGAGCATGGCGCCCGGCAGCGAGCCGATGCCGCCGAGGACGGCCGCCGTGAACGCCTTGATGCCGGCCACGAACCCCATGAAGAAATCGACCAGGCCGTAATAGAGCAGGTACATCAGGCCCGCGACGGCGGCGAGCGCGGCGCCGATCACGAAGGTCATGGAGATGGTGCGATCGACATCGACGCCGAGCAGCGCCGCCATGGTCTGGTCCTGCTCGCAGGCGCGCATGTCGCGCCCGAGCCGCGTGCGCGACACCAGCCAGGTGAAGATCGCCAGCAGCACGACAGTGGTGATGACCACGACGATCTGGATGTTGGAGAGCTGGATCACGAACCCGTCGGCGCTTTCGTGCAGCGTGTGGCCGCCGGTGATGAGCGGCGGAATTGGCTTGACGCGGGCGCCTTGCGCGACCTGCGAATAGTTCGTCAGCACGAAGGACATGCCGATCGCCGACAGCATCGGCGCCAGGCGGAAGGAGTGACGCAGCGGCCGGTAGGCGATGCGTTCGACCGTCCAGCCGTACAGCGCGGTGATCGCCATCGAGACCAGCAGCACGATCAGCAGGATCACCGGTACCGCGGTGAGGCCGATCGAGATCAGGATCAGGAAAGTGATCAGGGCGATGAAGCCGCCGATCATGAAGATGTCGCCATGGGCGAAATTGATCATGCCGACGATGCCATAGACCATGGTGTAGCCGATGGCGATCAGGCCGTAGATCGAGCCAAGGACGAGGCCGTTGATGAGCTGCTGGGCGAAATAGTCGAAATGGTCCATGGGCTGCCGTTACCGAACCTGACGCGTCTCGAGGGAGTGGGCCCCGGCAGCCCGTATTCAGCGCGTCATCCGAAGGTTTTCTAACAGGAGGGAACCGGCGGCCGCAACAGTCCAAGTCTCAGCATAAGGGTTTGTGCAGAGCTAGTTTTTCAAAGCCGGGTTCCCACTTGCCGGCGGAACCCGGTTCCTCCGCAACCAATTGGCAGGCCGCTCGTTGGATGCGCTCGGACGTCCAACAAGGGAGTTTCCCGCAATGGCGAAGCAGCAGAACCAGAATCCGGGCCAGCAGAGTCAGAACCCCGGCAAGCCAGGTCAGCAGCCGGGTCAGCAGGGCGGCGGCCAGAAGCCCGGACAGCAGCAGCAGGATCCGATGCGTCAGGGCGACAAGCCCGGACAGCAGGGCGGTCAGCACCGCGAGGACCAGCGCTAGTCAGTTGAGCGAGCGAGTGACAGCAGGCCCCGCCGCAGGGCGGGGCTTTTTTGTGCCCGCACTGGGGCTTGTCCACAACGGTTAAGGTAAACAGGGAGTTTAAATTGCCGCTCGAAGTGGAGCGGAGTTAGCTGCCCGCCAAATCCGCCGGCGCGACCTCCTGAGGGCCCGGCGGGACAACGAAGCGGGAAGCGGCAATGTTTGGAAACTGGCGGATCGGCTCGGTCAACGGCGTGATGCTCGCGGCCTATTTCATTCCAGCCTGGACGCTGGTGGCCTTCAACATCATGGTCGCCCCGGTGCACGGCCTCTATGAACGGCCGAGTGTCGCGGTGGCGCTGTTCATCAGCGATCACCTCCAGATGTCCGGCTTGAGCACCGTCCGCGCGGCCTGGCTTTTGGCGCTCGGGCGGCTGACGGTGGTGACGTTCTTCGCCATTTCCCTCGCTCTGTTCGCCATCCCCCGGACCCGCAGATCGGGTGCCAGCAACGAGGCGCTCGGCATCGCGCTGGCCATCGGCAGCCTGATCTCCTTTGCCAGCATGGTGATGGCCTCAAAGGTCGGCGAGATGGCCGCGCTGAAGCTGCATGCGACGGAGCTCTTGCTCCTGCTCGGTGCGGCGGTCGTGCTGGTAATCGAGCGGCCGGTTCAGCGGCCGGCAGCCGTCGAGCCGCTGGCGACGCCACAGCTCGCGCCGACCGCGCCCTGAAGGATCGCGCCCGGTCCATTGCAATGACGGCCTTGTGCCGCCGAACTGCCTGAAACCTCGATCGAATTCGGAAAATTCGCAACTTTGCACCGCCGGCCGCCGGCTACTGTGCATGGGGTTGTTTCGATGGTTCGGTTGGGTGGGCGCTCTAGCGTTGCGTCAGAAAGCCCACCACCGCATCGGTAAAGGCGTGCGGCTGCTCGACATTTGAGACATGGGCGGCGTCGAGGATGGTCATGCTGGCGCCCGGAATTCGCGATCGGATGTACTCGCCGGCCGAGATCGGCGTCGACATGTCATGGCGGCCGGTGATGACGAGCGTCGGGCTCTTGATCTTGGGCAGCAGCTCGCGCTAGTCGAGCGTCGACAGCGCCTCGCAGCAGGCGAGATAGCCCTGCACCGGCGAGGCCAGCAGCATCGCCTTCATCCTGGCGGCGATCTGCGGCTCGCGGTCGCGAAAATCCTGCGTCAGCCAGCTGGCGATCACGCTGTCCGCGGCGGCGGCGAGCCCGCCGTCCTTCAGCGCCTTGATCCGCTCCTGCCATCTCGTGGGATCAGGATAATGACAGGCGGTGTTGGCGAGGACGAGCTTGCCGAACCGCTCCGGCGCGTTGGCCCCGAGCCATTGCCCGACCATGCCGCCCATCGACAGGCCGCACCAATGCACCTTCTCGATGTTGAGGTCGTCGAGGATCGCGAGCACGTCGCGGCCGAAGCGCTCCATCGAATAGGGGCCGGGGGTGACGGTCGACTTGCCGTGGCCGCGGCGATCGTAGCGGATGACGCGGAAGACCTGCGTCAGCGCCTTCATCTGCGGCTCCCACATCTGGAGCGTGGAGCCGAGCGAGTTCGAGAGCATCAGCGTCGGCCCGCCGTCACGGCCCTCGACGGAGACGTTGAGCAGGCAGCCGTCGGCATCGATCATGGGCATGGGATGTCCTCTCGCGCTCGCGATTGCGAATCGGTGCGGGATCATGGATTGCGGCCGCATCCCCGATCAAGTCGGGGGCAGGTGCCGGGCAATGTCCCGCTGCCTGCCAAACGCGCAGGCGCCGCTGCAAGCATTTCGCGACTGCGAATATGCATTGCACGTGATCCTCGCCCGCCCTTTCTTTTGCGGCGCGCGTGCGTTACTTGAGCAACCTAACCAAAGGCGATCTCGGGAGGCACCCCATGGCCATGACAATGAACGGCGAAGTCCAGCTTGCCGCGCCGCGCGAAGCCGTATGGGCCAAGCTCAACGATCCCGAAGTGCTGAAGGCCTGCATCCCCGGTTGCGAGGAATTGGAGAAGACCGACGACGGCGGCTTCCGCGCCGTTGCCAAGATGAAGGTCGGCCCGGTGTCCGCGCGCTTCAAGGGCAAGGTGATGCTCAGCGATCTCGATCCGCCGAACGGCTACAAGATATCAGGCGAAGGCGAGGGCGGGGTGGCAGGCTTCGCCAAGGGCGGTGCGACCGTGAAGCTCTCGGAGAAGGACGGCGGCACGCTGCTCGGCTATGACGTCGAGGCGCAAATCGGCGGCAAGTTGGCGCAACTCGGCCAGCGCCTGATCAACGGCGCCGCCAAGAAGCTCGCCGACGAATTTTTCGCGAATTTTGCCAAGGCGGTACAGGGCTAGGCTTTGAAGGCTAGACCTGCGCCCCAGACCTGCGCCCCAGACCTGCGCCCCAGGTCATAGCGCCCTGCTTCCCGGGCAATGTTGCCCCTTGGCACAATGGCCCATATGATGGGTTGGAATAATTATAAGAACCGCTTCGCCGGACACGGCGGGGTGCTGACAGAGAGTCCTGATGGCCAAAATCTCCCTTATCGTGAACGGCAATCCCGTAACCGCCAATGTCGATCCCCGTACCCTGCTGGTGCAGTTCCTGCGCGAGCATCTGCGGCTGACCGGGACCCATGTCGGCTGCGATACCTCGCAGTGCGGCGCCTGCGTCGTGCACATGGACGGCAAGGCCGTGAAGTCCTGCACCACGCTCGCCGTGATGGCTGACGGCCATGAGGTCAAGACCATCGAGGGGCTGGCCGCCGACGGCGCGCCGCTGCATCCGATGCAGGAGGCCTTTCGCGAGCACCATGGCCTGCAGTGCGGCTTCTGCACGCCGGGCATGATCATGACCGCGATCGACATCGTGCACCGCAAGGGTCACGAACTCGACGACCACACCATCCGCGAGGAGCTGGAAGGCAATCTCTGCCGTTGCACCGGCTACCAGAACATCGTCGCCTCGATCGCCGCCGGCGCGAGGGCGATGGCGAAATCCGATCTCGCCTAAACCGACATTCTCGCGCCTCTCGCGATCAGGAAGTCCATTATGTACGAATTCAAATATCATCGCCCTGGCACCGTGCGGCAGGCGGCCAATCTGCTGGTGAAAAACGAGGACGCCAAGGTGATCGCCGGCGGCCACACGCTGATCCCGGTCATGAAGCAGCGCCTGGCGAGCCCGCCGCATCTGGTCGATCTTTCCCACATCGAAGGTCTCGATGCGATCGAGATGAAGGGCCGTTCGCTGGTGATCGGCGCGACCGCCAAGCACGCGGAAGTCGCAAGCTCCGCCGTCGTCGGTGAGGCGATCCCGGCACTGGCAGATCTTGCGGGCCAGATCGGCGATCCGGCCGTCCGTCACAAGGGGACCATTGGCGGCTCGCTCGCCAACAACGACCCGACCGCGGACTATCCGGCGGCCGTGCTCGCGCTCGGGGCGACCATCGTCACCAACAAGCGCCGCCTCAAGGCGGAAGAGTACTTTCAGGGCCTGTTCACGACCGCGCTCGAGGCCGACGAGATCATCACCAAGGTGATGTTCCCGTTGCCGAAGAAGGCGGCCTACATCAAGTTCCGCAATCAGGCCTCGCGCTATGCGCTGGTCGGCGTGTTCGTGGCGCGGCGTCCATCCGACGTGCGCGTTGCGGTCACCGGTGCGGGCTCGGAAGGCGTGTTCCGCGTCACCGCGTTCGAGGAAGCCCTGAAGAAGCGCTTCTCCTCGAAGGTGCTCGACGGCGTCAGCGTGCCGGCGGACGGCCTGAACAGCGATATCCACGGCAGCGCCGAATATCGCGCGCACCTCATCGGGGTGCTGACGCGGCGCGCCGTCGACGCCGCCAACGCCAAGGACTGATTGCCCCGAAGGGCGCGTAGCGAGACTGGCTCTTTCATGACTGCAGCGGCCAATACTTCCGGTGCCTTGCCGGCATCGGTCGATGCGATGCTCGAACTTTTGACCTCGCGCGGCTATCTCGCCGAGCGGTCGCTGGCGACCGTGACGTATCTGTCGCTGCGCATGGGCCGGCCGCTGTTCCTCGAAGGCGAGGCCGGCGTCGGCAAGACCGAGATCGCAAAGGTGCTGTCGGCGGCGCTCGGGCGCAAACTGATCCGCCTGCAATGCTACGAAGGCCTCGACGTTTCGTCCGCGGTCTACGAGTGGAACAGCGCCTCGCAGATGATCGCCATCCGCATGGCGGAAGCCGCTGGCGATACCGATCGTGATCAGCTCTCCTCGGACATCTTTGCCGATCGCTTCCTGATCAAGCGGCCGCTGCTGCAGGCGCTGGAGCCTGACGTTGCAGGTCCCCCGGTGCTGCTGATCGACGAGCTCGATCGTGCCGATGAGGCGTTCGAGGCCTATCTCCTCGAAATCCTCAGCGACTTTCAGGTGACCATTCCCGAGTTCGGCACCGTGAGGGCACCGAGCCCGCCGATCGTCATCATCACCTCGAACCGCACCCGCGAGATTCACGACGCGCTCAAGCGCCGCTGTCTCTATCATTGGGTGGATTATCCGTCCGCCGAGCGCGAGCTCGCCATCGTCAAGACGCGCGTGCCCGGCATCTCGGCCAAGCTGTCGCAGCAGGTGGTGCGATTCGTGCAGGCGCTGCGCAACCAGGATTTTTACAAGTCGCCGGGTGTCGCCGAGACCATCGACTGGGCTACCGCGCTCTCCGAGCTCGATGCCCGCTCGCTGACCCCGCAAGTGGTCGGCGACACGCTGGGCGCGCTGCTCAAGTACCAGGACGATATCGTGCGGATGCAGGGCGACGCCTTGCAGAAGGTGCTGAAGGACGCGACGAGCGACTAGCCGTCATTCCGGGGCGCGCGAAGCGTGAACCCGGAATCTCGCGCCGCAATTGAGCTCGTCATTCCGGGGCGCGAGATAGTCGCGAGCCCGGAATCCATCGGGCCGCAGGCGTCGCGGATAAATGGATTCCGGGTTCGATGCTGCGCATCGCCCCGGAATGACGAGAAGATGGGTATCGACCATGGCCATCAACCACTTGGCACCCGAGAAGACCGAGCAATTCGCCGACAACATCGTGGGCTTCGCCCGCGCACTTCGCGCAGCGGGGCTACCCGTAGGGCCCGGCGCCGTCATCGATGCCGCCAATGCGCTCCAGGTGATCGACATCGGCAGCCGCGCCGACGTCTTCACGACGCTGGAGGCGATCTTCGTCAAGCGTCACGAGCATGCGCTGATCTTCAAGCAGGCCTTCAATCTGTTCTTCCGCGCCTCGGAAGAGTGGAAGCACCTGCTGGATTCGGTGCCGCTGCCCGATCACGCCAAGAAGAAGCCGCCGCCGGCCTCGCGCCGCGTCCAGGAGGCGATGTCGCAGCCGCAGATGACGGAGACGCCGCAACGTCAGGAGCAGGATTTGCGCCTGTCGGTCTCCGACAAGGAAGTGCTGCAGAAGAAAGACTTTGCGCAGATGAGTGCGGCCGAGATCAGCGAAGCGCTGCGTGCCGTCGAGCGCATGAAGCTGCCGCAGGCCGAGCTCTTGACGCGCCGTCATCGGCCCGACGCGCGCGGCCTGCGCCTCGACCTGCGCCGCACCTTGCGCGCTTCGCTGCACACCGGCGGCGACATCATCGACATCCACCGGCTCGGCCGCATCGAAAAACCGGCGCCGATCGTGGCGTTGCTCGATATCTCGGGCTCGATGAGCGAATACACCCGCCTGTTCCTGCACTTCCTCCACGCCATCACAGATGCGAGGAAGCGCGTCTCCGTGTTCCTGTTCGGCACAAGGCTCACCAACGTCACGCGGGCGCTGCGTCAGCGCGATCCGGACGAGGCGCTGGCGAGCTGCTCGGCCTCGGTCGAGGACTGGGCCGGTGGCACGCGAATTTCGGCCTCGCTGCACAACTTCAACAAATTGTGGGCGCGGCGCGTGCTGAGCCAGGGTGCCATCGTGCTGCTGATCTCGGACGGGCTGGAACGGGAGGCCGATTCCAAGCTCGCCTTCGAGATGGACCGGCTGCACCGGTCCTGCCGGCGGCTGATCTGGCTCAACCCGCTGCTGCGTTTCGGGGGCTTCGAGGCCAAGGCGCAGGGCATCAAAATGATGCTGCCGCACGTTGACGAATTCCGCCCGGTGCATAATTTGAGTTCGATCCAGGAGCTGATCACCACACTCTCCCGGCCGCTGCCACCGCATCACCGCAGCCTGATCCGCTCCGCAGCTTGAGAGGCCAGCCATGCTCGATCGCGACGAGGATATCCTGAAGGCGGCGGAGGACTGGCAGAAGGCCGGCCATGGCGTCGCGCTGGCAACCGTGGTCGAGACCTGGGGCTCCGCGCCGCGGCCCGCGGGCTCGAGCCTCGTCATCAACGACGACGGCACGTTTTTGGGCTCGGTCTCCGGCGGCTGCGTCGAGGGGGCCGTGGTCACCGAGGCCATGGACGTCATCCAGAGCGGCAAGCCAAAGATGCTGGAATTCGGAGTAGCCGACGAGACCGCCTGGAATGTCGGACTGTCCTGCGGCGGCACCATCCGGGTCTTCGTCGAGAAGGTCGGCTAGCCGTGAAGCTCGCGATTTTGCACGAACTCAATGCCGAGCGCGCTGCGCGCCGCCCGGTCATTCTCGTCACCGACACCGAGAGCGGCGAGCAGCGGCTGGTGAAGGCCAGGGATTTCGCTGGCGATCCCTTGCGCGCCGAGCTGGAAAAGCAGCTTCGCATGGGCAAGAGCGCCAATGTCGAGGCCGGCGGCAAAAAACTGTTCCTTAACGTCTACGCGCCGACCGCAAAGCTTGTGATCATCGGCGCCGTTCATATCAGCCAGGCCTTGGCGCCGCTGGCGCGCTCGCTCGGCTATGACGTCACCGTGGTCGATCCGCGCACGGCGTTTGCGAGCCCCGAGCGCTTTCCGGACATACCTTTGGTCGCGGACTGGCCCGACGTTGCGCTGCCGCCGCTCAACGTCGACCCCTACACCGCTTTCGTCGCGGTGACGCACGATCCCAAGATCGACGATCCGGCGCTGCTGCACGCCTTCGAGCGCAACTGCTTCTATATCGGCGCGCTCGGCTCGCGGAAGACGCACGCCAAGCGCGGCGACCGGCTACGGGCGCAGGGCGCGAAGGAGAGCGACATCGCGCGCATCCATGCGCCCATCGGGCTTGCGATCGGCGCGGTCTCGCCGTCGGAGATCGCGGTGGCCATCATGGCCGAGATCACGGCGGTGCTTCGACTGCCGCCCAAAGAAAAAGAAGAAGCGGCATGAAATTCGGTCCGGCGAGCCCTCAGGATGCGATCGGCGGGGTGACCGTCCACACCCTGCGTCAGGGACCGCTGGTGCTGAAGAAGGGCACGACGATCGGGCTAGAGGAGGTCGAAGCGCTGACGCGCGCCGGCATCAAGGACGTCGTCGTCGTGCGCCTGGAGGAGGGCGACGTCTCCGAGGACGCGGCCGCTGCCAGCATTGCGGAAGCCGTCGGCGGCGACGGCATCCACGTCGAGCGCGCCTTCACCGGCCGTGCCAATCTGTTCGCCGCGCGTCCCGGCGTGCTTGTCATCGACCGCTCTGCGGTCGACCGCATCAACAATGTCGACGAGGCTATCACCTTTGCAACGCTGTCGGCGTTCAAGCCGGTGGTCGAAGGCGAGATGGTCGGCACCGTCAAGATCATCCCGTTCGGCGTCGAGGGGGCCTTGCGCGATGCCGCCGTGAAGGCCGCGGGCCGCGACGTGCTCAGAATCGCGCCCTACGTGATCAAGCGCGTCGGCGTGGTCTCGACGCTGCTGCCGGGCCTGTCGTCCAAGGTTTTGGACAAGACGCTGCGCGTCACGGCGGAGCGGCTTGCGCCGGCCGGCGCCAGCATCATCGCCGAGCGGCGCGTCGCCCATGACGAGTCGGCGCTGTCGGCCGCGATCAAGGAATTGCTTGGGCTCGGTGCCGAGCTCGTCATCGTGTTCGGCGCCTCGGCGATCGCAGATCGTCGCGACGTGATTCCGGCTGCGATCAGCTCCATCGGCGGCGCGATCGAGCATTTTGGTATGCCGGTCGATCCCGGCAACCTGCTCCTGATCGGCCGCGCCGGCAGCGTGCCCGTGCTGGGCGCGCCGGGCTGTGCGCGCTCGCCGGTCGAGAACGGCTTTGACTGGGTGCTGATGCGGCTGCTCGCCGGCATCAAGGTGACGCGCGCCGAGCTGATGGGCATGGGCGTCGGCGGCCTCTTGATGGAGATCGTGACGCGGCCCCAGCCGCGCGCCAAGCCCGAGACCGAAGGCAACAGCCAGGTCACGGCTATCGTCCTCGCGGCGGGCCGCTCGACGCGGATGGGCGGGCCGAACAAGCTGCTCGCCGAGCTCGACGGCAAGAAGCTGGTGCGGCTTGCGACCGAGCAGGCGCTGGCGTCCAAGGCGTCCGAGGTGATCGTCGTCACCGGCCATCAGGCCGAGCTGGTCGAGCAGGCGCTCGCGGGGCTGAAGGTCAAATTCATCCGCAACCCCGATTTTGCAGGCGGCATCGCGAGCTCGGTCAAAGCCGGCATCGCGGCCGCGCCGGAGGGATGCGACGGCGCCATCATCTGTCTCGGCGACATGCCGCTGATCGACGCCAATCTGATCGATCGCATGATCGACAGCTTTGCGCCCGACCGCGGCAATCTCATCGTCGTGCCCGTGAGCGAAGGCCGCCGCGGCAATCCCGTGCTGTGGTCGCGCCGCTTCTTCAGCGAGTTGATGACGCTCGACGGCGACATCGGCGCGCGGCACCTGATCGCCAAGCATGCCGAAGTCATGGCCGAAGTGCCCGTCGACGGCGAGAGCGCATTCCTCGACATCGACACGCCGCAGGCGCTGGAAGCGGCACGGCGCGGCTGAGCACGTTACCGCTTCGTAAACGAACGATTTCAACCACTCGTTCACCATCTGGAAACGACCGGTCGATAGAGTTCCTCCGCCTGCCTCGGGGGAGGGGAATTTCCATGGCTTCGACCGTCGTCGCGCGCCGTTGCGCGATGTTTTTCTTTGCGCTGTCTGTTGTCGTGACAGGGGCCCGCCACGTCACGGACGCGCACGCTGCCGGCGCGTTCGCGGTCGGCAAGTGCGGCGCTTATGGCCAGGCCTATGATTTCCCCGGCGAAGCCGCCGCGCGCGCCGCGGCCGCCAAGCAGTGCAAGGGCGACTGCACGACCGTGACCATGAAGCGCGCCTGCGCCGCGATGGCGGTCGATCTCGCCAACCCCTGCGGCGCCTATGGCTATGCCGTGAAGCCGAAGATATCGAGCACGCTCAACGCCGCCACGCGCGAATGCTACAAGTTCGGCGGCAAGGAATGCGTGATCCGCGCCTGGGCCTGCGACGCCAAGGGATAATTTCTCATTGCTGTCATTCCGGGGCGATGCGACGGTACCGCGCGGAGCGCGGCCCGGAGCATCGAACCCGGAATCTCGCGCAACAATCTCGGGATTCCGGGTTCGCGTCTTCGGCGCGCCCCGGAATGACGTCATTGGGGAAACACATGCAGTTCGACACCAAGATCGCGGTCGTGATCCGCACCGATCTTCAGGCGTGGCAGAAGCTGAACGTCGCAGCCTTTCTCACCAGCGGCATCGCCGCGGCCTTTCCCGCATGCATCGGTGACGCCTACGAGGACGCATCCGGCACAAAATATCTTTCGCTGATCGGCCAGCCGATCCTGATCTACGGCGCCGATGGTCCGGCCTTGACGCGCGCGCTCGACCGGGCGCTTTCGCGCAACGTGACACCGGCGCTCTACACCGAAGACATGTTCAAGACCACGCATGATGCCGCCAACCGCGAGGCGGTGAGGGTGGTCGCGCGCACTGATCTCAATCTCGTCGGCATCGCCGTGCGCGCCGAGCGCAAGGTGATCGATAAAATTGTCGATGGATTGAAGTTCCACAGCTGACGTCCGGCGCTGTCACACGTCTGTCATCGACGCGGTTCCCTTGCGCAATCATTGTGCTCTTTGACTCCGATCAAGGGAGAACCGCGCGCGGCAGCTACTCTGCTTCTCGAAATGTAAAGGAGCAGAGCCATGCCCACCATGAAAGCCGCAATCGTCAAGCAATTCGGCAAGCCGCTGGTGATCGAGGCGGTGCCGGTGCCGCAACCGGGGCCCGGCGAGGTCCTCGTCAAGGTGAAGGCCTGCGGCGTCTGCCACACCGATCTGCACGCCGCCTCCGGCGACTGGCCGGTGAAGCCGGTGCCGCCGTTCATTCCTGGCCATGAGGCGGCCGGCGTCGTTGCCGAACTCGGCCCGGGTGTTACCAATCTCAGGGTCGGTGACGCCGTCGGCGTCGCTTGGCTGCACGACGCGTGCCTGGCTTGCGAATATTGCGAGACCGGCTGGGAGACGCTGTGCGAGCACCAGCACAACACCGGCTACAGCGTGAACGGCGGCTTCGCCGAATACGTCATCGCGTCGGCCGCGTTCGCAGCAAAACTGCCACCGAACGTGGATTTCGCCGCAGTCGCACCGATCCTGTGCGCCGGTGTCACCACCTACAAGGGATTGAAGGAGACCGAGGCGAGGCCCGGCGAGTGGGTCGTGATATCAGGCGTCGGCGGGCTCGGCCATGTCGCGATCCAGTACGCGAAAGCGATGGGGCTGAAGGTCGCTGCGATCGATATCGCCGCCGACAAGCTTGCACTCGCACGCACGGCCGGTGCCGACCTCGCGGTCAATGCGCTGGAGGCCGATGCCGTGGACAAGGTGTTGGCCACAACCGGAGGCGGAGCGCACGGCGTGCTGGTGACGGCGGTGTCCACCGCGGCCTTTGCGCAGGCGTTGAAGATGGTGCGCCGGAAGGGCACCGTCAGTCTCGTCGGACTTCCGCCGGGTGAATTCCCAACGCCCATTTTCGATGTCGTCCTGAAGCGCATCACCGTGCGCGGCTCGATCGTGGGCACCCGCCGCGATCTCAACGAGGCGATCGCCTTCGCCGCCGACGGCAAGGTGCGGTCGGAAATCACCAAAGTGCCGCTCACGGCGATCAATGAGGTCTTCGAGAAAATGAAGGCCGGCAAGATCGAGGGCCGGATGGTGCTCGATTTCGGTTAGCGCCTTCGCCTCACGCCGGCGGCATGGTCTCGAACTTCGGCAGGCTTGGATCGAGTGGATCCCAGGCGTGGCCGCGCACGGCGTAGGTGACCACCTGCGGCTTGTAGCGGGCCGGCTCGTCGAGGCCCGCGGCGCGGATGGTGAAGATGTCGGGCTGTGCTGCGAAGGTCAGGTAGACCGGCACGCCGCACACGGCGCAGAAGCCGCGCGTCTTCACGTTGCCGCTGTCACCGACCATGTCCCACTGCCTGGCCTCACCCGTCAGCGTGACCCCGGCACGCGCGAAGGTGAGGTAGGAGCCGTGGCCGGTGCCGCTTTCACGCTGGCAGTCCCGGCACTGGCAGTGATTGCTGAACACGGGCTCGCCGGCAATCGAATAGCGGATCGCGCCGCAGGCGCAGCCGCCGGTATAGGGCTTGGTCATCGCGATATCTCCCACTCACTCTTCGCCGCTGATTTCGCCCAGCTGGCGGACGACTTTCTTCCAGCCACCGCTCATGACTGTGTAGGCCGACTCGTTCCTGGGCATGACAAAACCCGCGTGAACCAGGCGGATCCGCGTGCCGGCTTCGACCGGGGTGAGGGACCAGGTCACGATGGTGTCGAGCGGCGCGCCATAGCCGGTGTTGCGCTTGTCGCCGCCTTTCCACGCATAGACGAGGCGGCGGTTCGGCACGACCTCCAGAACCCGGCAATGGATGACGCCGTCCCAGGAGCCGCCAGGCGTGGTCTGGAATGTGAAGGTCTTGCCTTCGGTCGCTTCAAAGCCGGTCGGCTGCATGAGCCACCGCGCGATCAGCTGGGCGCTGGTCAGCGCCTTCCAGACCGTCGCTGCTGCGTGAGGGAAGACCTCATCGATGACGATATCCTGCGTCTCGGCTTTCAACTCGGCTGCACTCACGGATCGATCTCCTTCAAGAGGTCACGCAGGTTTTGGAAACGCTCGCGCCAGAACACGCCGTAATGGTCCATCCAGGTGACTAGGGGCTCGAGGCCTTGCGGCGCGGCGCGGTAGTAGACGTTGCGGCCCTCGGCGCGCTCGGCGACGAGGCCCGCCTGCTTCAACGATTTCAGGTGCTGCGAGATCGCGCCCTGCGTCACGCCGCTGCCGCGCGTCAGCTCGGCGACGGTGATCTCCTCGCTGTGGAAGACGCGCTCGAACACGGCGCGCCGTGTCGGATCGGCGAGGGCGCGCATGACTGTGGTCACAGGGCTGGTTGCGGCTTCGATCATGCTGGATCAATTAGCAATGGCTAATTCATTAGTCAATGCTAATTCGTTTGGGTCGCGCGCATGTGAAAGCCGGGCTCGAGTTGTCTACTTGACTATGACTGACCGGTCAGTCATAAATTTCGCATGACATCGAAACCGACCAAAGCCGCAGCGGCGCGCAAGAGTGAGGCGAAGGGCTCCGCTCAGGACGAGGTGCCCGCATCGAACCGCGCGGCTCGCGCGGCGGAGCGGCGTGCGGCCATCATCGAAGCGGCGCTGGAGGAGTTCATCGCGCGCGGCTTTGCCGCCACGCGGCTCGACGACATTGCCAAGCGCGCCGGCGTCGCCAAGGGCACGATCTACCTGCACTTCAAGGACAAGGAATCGATGTTCGAGGAACTGGTGCGCCTCGTCATCGTTCCGGTGGTGGAGCGGCTCACCAAGCTGCCGCCGCCGACCGGGTCGGTGCGCGATCTCGTCGAGGTTTTTGCGAGCACCTTCCTGCGCGAAGTCGCAAACACCAGGCGCGGCGATCTGGTGCGGCTGATCGTGGCGGAGGGCCCGCGCTTTCCCGCCGTCGCCGACTTCTACTATCGAGAGGTCGTGCAGCGCGGGATCGGCGGCATGCGCGCGCTGATCGAGCTCGGCATTGCCCGCGGCGAGATCCGCGAGAAGGGCCTGGCGCGCTTTCCGCAGATCCTGGTCGCGCCGGTTTTGATTTCGGTGATCTGGCAGAGCCTGTTCGAGCGGCACGCGCCGCTCGATGCGCAAGCGATGCTGCGCGTGCATCTCGATTTGATTTTTGGCGAACGGAGGACGACATGACGTCGTCGCAAAGGATTCTTGGACTGGCACTGGTTATCGCGCTCGCGGCCGGGTTGGGCGGCTGCAACGAAAAGCGCGATCCCGGTTTCCAGGGTTGGGTCGAGGCCGACATGATCTTCGTCAGCCCCGACGAAGCCGGACGCGTAACCAAGCTCAACGTGCGCGAGGGCGACGAGGTGAAGGTCGGCGATCACCTCTATTCCGTGGACGACGACCTCCAGCTTGCCGATCTCAACCAGAACAAGGCGACGCTCGCGAACGCGCAGCAGACCTATGATCGTGCGGCTTCGCTGAGCAAGACGGGCTCCGGTACGCAGGCCAATCTCGACTCCGCGGTTTCGAGCCTGCGGGTCGCCGAAGCCCGCGTGGCGACGTCGGAGACGCGGATGGCACGGCGGAAGGGCTTTGCGCCGGTCGCGGGCAAGGTCCAGCAGATCTATTTCCGCGAGGGCGAGATGGTCGCCGCGCAGCGGCCGGTGCTCTCGATCATGCCGCCCGGCAACATGAAGATCCGGTTCTTCGTTCCGGAAAGCGAGCTGCCGAAGCTTGCGATCGGCGACGAGGTGAGGGTGACCTGCGACAATTGCGCGGCGGATATCTCAGCAAAAATCTACTTCATCGCGACCACGGCCGAATACACGCCGCCGGTGATCTACAGCCTCGATGAGCGGAACAAGCTCGTCTATTTGATCCAGGCGCGCCCGGCGCGGCCCGATGTGCTGCGCGTCGGCCAGCCCGTGAGCGTCTACCTGAATCCCAAGACACCCGTGGCGGCCAAGTGATGAATGGCGCGGCGACCAACGGCATCGCGATCGACGTCAAGGGGCTGACAAAATCCTTTGGCGGCCGCGAGGTCGTGCATGACCTGTCGATGCAGGTGAAGCGTGGCTCGATCTACGGCTTCCTCGGCCCCAATGGCTCCGGCAAGACCACGACGATCCGCATCCTCTGCGGGCTGCTCACGCCCGACAGCGGCGAGGGGACCTGCCTCGGCTACGACATTCGCCGCGACGCCGAGCGCATCAAGCGGCAGGTCGGCTACATGACCCAGCGCTTCAGCCTCTATCAGGATCTCTCGGTGCGCGAGAACCTCGAATTCGTCGCGCGGCTCTACGGCATGGCGGATGCCCGCGGTGCGGCGCGTGAGATGATCAAGCGGCTTGGACTGTCGGGCCGCGAGGAGCAGCTCGCAGGCGAGCTGTCGGGCGGCTGGAAGCAGCGGCTGGCGCTCGGGGCCTGCACGCTGCCCAATCCGCAGCTTTTGCTGCTGGACGAGCCGACCGCAGGCGTCGATCCCAAGGCGCGACGCGATTTCTGGAACGAGATCCACGCGCTCGCGGCCGATGGCCTCACCGTGCTGGTCTCGACCCACTACATGGACGAGGCCGAACGCTGTCACGAGATCGCCTACATCGCCTACGGCCATCTGCTGGCGCACGGCACCGTGGAAGATGTGATCGCAAAATCGGCGCTCACCACCTACAACGTCACCGGAGACGATCTGAACGGGCTTGCCGCGGAGCTCACCGACAAGCCCGGCGTCGATATGGTGGCGCCGTTCGGCACCTCGCTGCACGTCTCGGGCCGCGACGTCGCGGCACTGGAAGCCAGCATCGCGCCGTGGCGCGACAGGAGCGGCCTGCACTGGGTGAAGTCGTCGCCCTCGCTGGAGGACGTGTTCATCGAATTGATGAGCCGCTCCAAGGACAATTTCCAATGAGCGCAATCGACCAGCCCGCACCGGTGCACGAGATACGAGAGCGGTTCGGCTTCTGGAAACGCTCCTATGCCATGCTGGTGAAGGAGTTCATCCAGCTCAGGCGCGATCGTGTCTCCTTCGCGATGATCGTGATGCTGCCGGTGATGCAGCTCCTGCTGTTCGGCTTTGCCATCAACACCACGCCGCACAATCTGCCGAGCGCGGTGCTGCTCCAGGAGGACAGCGATCTCGGCCGCTCGGTGCTCAAGGCGCTGGAGAACACCGCCTATTTCCGCTTCCTCTACGAGGTCCATGACGTCGACGATTTCGACAATCTCTTGAAGTCCGGCAAGGTGCTGTTCGGCGTCGAGATCCCGCGGGGCTTCGAACGGGCGGTCCGGCGCGGCGACAAGCCGGCGTTGCTGGTCGCGGCGGACGCGACAGATCCCGTTGCCGCGAGCGCCGCTCTCGGCTCCCTCGGTATGGTCGTGCAGAAGGCGCTCGCGCACGATCTCTATATCGGCGATCCGCCGGAGATGCCGTTCGAGATCCGGGCGCACGCGCGCTACAATCCGGCCGCCGTGTCGAGCCTCAACATCGTCCCGGGCCTCGTCGGCACCATCCTCACCATGACCATGCTGATCTTCACCGCGCTCTCGGTCACGCGCGAGGTCGAGCGCGGCACCATGGAGAGCCTGCTGTCGATGCCGATCAAGCCCGTGGAGGTGATGTTCGGCAAGATCATCCCTTACGTGCTGGTCGGCTTCATCCAGGCCTTCCTGATCATCAGCATCGGAGTGTTCCTGTTTGGCGTGCCCTTGCTCGGCAATCTGTTCCTGCTCGCGATCCTCTCAACGCTCTTCATCACCACCAATCTCTCGATTGGGTACACGATATCGACGGTGGTGCAGAACCAGCTCCAGGCCATGCAGATGTCGATGATGTTCTTCCTGCCGAGCATCCTCTTGTCCGGCTTCATGTTCCCGTTCGCGGGCATGCCCGCCTGGGCGCAATATGTCGGCGAGGCTCTGCCGCTGACGCATTACCTGCGAATCGTCCGCGCCATCATGCTGAAGGGCGCAACCATGCAGAATTTGCAATATGACACGATCGCGCTGGTGATCCTGATGCTGGTCGCCATGACGATCGCCGTGACCCGCTTCCGCCGCACGCTCGATTGAGGCAAGATGCTCCGGGAGGCCCCGGGGGAGAGATGGTCAGTTTTGCGAGCAGAAAAAAGCGGCACCATGCCGTTTTGTCGGAGGAATTCGAGCGCGAACTGACGCGAGAAGTGCTGCGCACCGAACTCTTGCGGGTGAGGGCGCTGATCATGACCGGATGCGTCATAATCGTCCTCCTTACCGCGACCTATTTGATCGACCCTGCCGTCGTGAACCGGGTCTGGCGCGGCACGGGCGGACTCGTCAAGGAATATGGCCTTCTGATCGGCTTCATCCTGCTCGAGGTGTGGATTTACACCCAGATCAGGCGGAACCTCAGGCTCAATCGCGATGTGCCGGTGGTCCGGCGCTACATCGGTGCGCTGATCGAGACGTCGCTGCCCACCGTCATCCTCATCCTGCAGATCCGGACCATGGGCGCGAGCCAGGCGCTCGGCTTCGCGGTGCCGCTGGTCTACTTCATCTTCGTCATCCTCTCGACCCTGCGGCTCGATTTCTGGCTCTCCACCTTCACCGGCTTCGTCGCCGCCGCCCAGCTGCTTGCCGTTGCGCTGATCTACGATTCGTCAAGCGGCATCGGCGAGCCGCAGACCTATTTCCACGTAGTGCGCAGCGTCGTCATCCTGGTCTGCGGCGTGCTCGCGGGTACGGTCGGCGCGCAGCTGCGGCGGCAATTTGCCGCGAGCATCGCGGCCGCCACAGCGCGCGACCGCGTCACCAACCTGTTCGGCCAGCACGTCTCGCCGCAGGTGGTGGAGCGGCTGATGGCGGAGGGCACGAGTGCCGGCGGCGACGTTCGCCGCGTCGCCGTGATGTTCGTCGACTTCCGCGGCTTCACCGCCGGTGCGCAGACGCGCACGCCGCAGGAGGTCGTCGATCGGCTCGACGGCGCCTTCGCAGTCCTCGTCGAGATCCTCGACCGGCAAGGGGGCATCGTGAACAAGTTTCTCGGCGACGGTTTTCTCGCCCTGTTCGGCGCGCCGCTGGCGGCGTCCGACGCGGCGCACCGTGCCGTTGCCGCGGGCCGCGAGATGCTGACTGCGATGGAGCACATCAACGCTGCGTCGAGCTGGCCGCTGCGGATCGGCATCGGCATCCATTTCGGCGAGGTCGTCGCCGGCAATATCGGCTCGCCCCGGCGCAAGGAATACACCGTGATTGGCGACACCGTGAATTTCGCCTCGCGCCTCGAGGCGCTGAACAAGGAGTTCGGTTCGCAGCTCCTGATCTCGTCCACCGTGCGCGAGGCGCTCGGCGACGACGGCAATGATGCGGTCGCGCTCGGCGAGGTCGAGGTGCGCGGTTACGAGCGGCCGGTGGCGGTCTATCAATTGGGTTAGCGACGAAAAAATCGCGCGCGCGATTGCACCGAATGCACCGAATTTTGGGGCATGACGGCTGATGGCGTCGGCATGTAGAGTGCGCTCGACACTTTGCATGAGGGAATTGAGATGCAGCGGCGTTACATCACCGTCGACGTGTTCACCGACCGCGCCTTTGGCGGCAATCAGCTCGCCGTGGTGCTCGACCCCGGCGGGTTGACCACGGCGCAGATGCAGGCGATCGCGACCGAGTTCAACTATTCCGAGACGACTTTCGTGCTGCCGCCGCGTGACAAGATGAACGATGCCGAGGTGCGCATCTTCACGCCGGTCCGGGAGCTTCCCTTCGCGGGCCACCCCAATGTCGGCACGGCTTTCGTGCTCGCGACGCTGGCAAAAGAGCCGAAGGCGCGGCTGCTGTTCGAGGAGAAGGCGGGGCTGGTGCCGGTCGACATCCTGCGAGAGCAGGGCCGCGTCGTCAGCACCGAGCTCACCGCGCCGCAGGCGCTGTCGCGGTTCTCGCAGCTTTCCGCCGAGGATGTCGCGGCCTGCCTTTCGTTGAAGGCGGAGGACGTCGCGGCCGATCGGCATGCACCGGAAGTCGTCGGCGTCGGAACGGCGTTCGTGGTCGCGCAATTGCGTTCGCGCGACGCGTTGCGGCGGGCCAAGCCCGATGCCGCGGCGTTTTCCCGCGTGCTGCCCCGTGACGGCGCCTTCGCGATCTACTTTTACACGCGCGACGTGCCGACCACGGAGGCGCCGTGCGACCTGCAGGCGCGGATGTTCTTCCCCGGCGCGAGCGGCCTGATCGAGGATCCCGCCACCGGCAGCGCCACGGTCGCCGCCGCGGCGCTCCTTGCCGATCTCGATTCCGCGCGCGATGGCGAGTTGAAGCTCACGATCGGGCAGGGTTTTGACATGGGTCGTCCCAGCATTCTCCTGACGCGCGTGCGCAAGGAGGGCGGCAGCATTCTCTCCGCCCATGTCGGCGGGCAGTGCGTGCAGATGATGGAGGGGACTTTCCGGCTGGCGGGAGAGGGGTAGAACGCTCCCTCCGCCCGTCATTCCGGGGCGATGCGACGGGACCGCGTAAAGCGCGGCCTGGAGCGTCGAACCCGGAATCCATCGGGCCGCGGAGTCCGAGGATGAATGGATTCCGGGTTCGCGACTTCGTCGCGCCCCGGAATGACGATCACACCTGCGGCGCCGCCAAATTCTTCACCGTCACCCCGTCGCGCTCCTCGATGATCTCGGCGATCATCTGGCGATGGCAATGGGTGTGGTCGCGTTCGTAGCAGAGCAGGCAGACGGGGCCGGCCTTCTTCACCAGCGCGGAGAGCTCGTCCATCTCTTCCTTGGCCTGCGGCGTCTTCAGGTGCTTTGAATAGATCTTTTCGAGCACGCCATACTGGCCGCTGCGCGCGGCGAGGCGGCCTTCCTTGGGCGTGCCGAGCGCTGCAAGATGCACATAGGCGATGCCGCGCTCATCCAAGCCGGCGGCAAGCTGCTTCTTGGAAAAGCCCGGCCGACGCGACGAAGTCACGGCGCGCACGTCGACCAAAAGCTTGACGCCGGCGTGTTCGAGCTCGTCCAGCACCGCACGCGGCGGCGTCTGTTCGTAGCCGATGGTGAAGAGACGATTTGCCTTGCGCGCCATGTGGTCTTCCGCGTGAGTTGCTCTCCCGAAAGGTTACGTCATCTCCGGCACGCTCGCCATAACCGCCGAGGTTATGTTGCCGCAGGTCCCTCGCGTTGCTGCCACCGCCGAGATACTGCATAGTTCACGCCAGAGCCGGTCGAACCGGCCGTGAGGGCGGAGGGCATGATGATCGGGGCAGGCCAACGATTGGCGGCAATCGCCGTCGCGTTCACTCTCGGCACGGCGCCGATCCAGGCGCAGACCAGCTATCCGGAACGCCCCGTGAAGATCATCGTTCCGATCGGCCCCGGTGGCAGCTACGACCTGGTTGGGCGCGCGCTGGCCGATGCCCTGTCGAAACGCTCAGGCCAATCCTTCTTTGTCGAGAACAAGCCCGGCGCGGGCACGGTCGTGGGAACGCAGGCGGCCGCGCAAAGCGCGGCGGACGGTTACACGCTCGTGGTCGGCGGACTCTCCAACATGGCCTTCAATTCGGCGCTCTATTCCAATCTCGCCTACGATCCGCTCCGCGATTTCGTACCGGTCGCGATGGTCTATCGCTTCGGCTATGTGATGGTCGGCCGCAAGGACTTAGCCCAGGCCGATGTGAAGGCGATCGTCGCTGCGGCGAAGGAAAAGCCCGGCTCGATCACCGTCGCGACGGCCGGTGTCGGCACCGGCCAGCAGCTCGTCGCGGCCGCCTTCATGAAGGCCGCCGGCGTCAAACTGCTGGAGGTGCCCTACAAGAGCTCGCCGCAGGCATTCACCGATCTCCTGGCCGGCCGTGTCGACTTGTTCTTCGATTCCATCGCAGCCGGCCTGCCATATGTGCAATCGGGACAGGCGCGGGGCCTTGCCGTGCTGTCGTCGAAGCGCAGCCGGCTTGCGCCCGACGTTCCCACGATGTCGGAGGCGGGCGTGACCGGGCTCGACGTCGATTCCTGGCTCGCCATCTTCGTGCCGGCGAAAACACCGCCCGCCGTGGTCGCCAAATTGCGCGACGACATCCGCGCCGTGCTGCCGGAGCTGACGGAACGGTTCGACAAGACCGGCGGCGAGGCGTGGGACAGACCGGAGGGGCTGGAGGCCTTTGTCGCGACGGAGCATGCGAGCTGGACCAGGCTCATTCGCGACGCCGGGATCAAGTTGGATTAGGAAGGGACGGCAGAGGCTTCCTTCGTAGACTCGGCCGGGTGTCGTCCCTTGCTGGACGAGGGCGTGGACTCATAAGCCCGTCAGGTCCGCTTTGCTCTCGGAAGGCGACGTTGAAGCCGGCATTGATGCATGTCGTCCTTTCGCCAAAAGCCGACGTCAGAGACCCTGCAACTATCGGAGCATGGCGGTCTCCTGCGTTGCATCGTTAAGGCCAGCTCATTGTAGTGAGCGCTTCACCGCCGGTGGGGCGTGCTCGCGGACAACGATTTCTAAAGATCCCCACGCCCAAAGACTTTCTTGCCCGCTGCTGCCTGAGACATCGCATCCCTGCAGGAATCGCTCACCTCTGCCATGTGCGATTTTATGCAGGCTCTGATACCGCCGGTGCCGGGAACAATACCGGCACACAGCTTCGCAACATCGGTCTTGCATACCTTTCCGGTCACCGCCACCGTGAGCACGCGGTCTTCGCAGGTTGGCGATAGGACGGTTAAATGCGATTCTATGCAGGCCTTGATCCGGCCTTCACCGGGCTGAATGCCGGCACACAGTGTCTTGATGTCGCCGGCGCAGGGCTTGCCCGCCTGCTGTGCCTCGGCGACAGAACCTGACAGCAGCAACGCTGTCATTACAACAAGCCCAGCTTGCATTCCTGCCATTTTAGATTCCTCGGCGAGATTCAAAAAGGGCGGATGGGGGGTGATATCCGAAATCCGGCCGCGCCGCTAGAACGATGCCGCTGGGACGCAAGAAGCCGGTTCGATGGCGCAAAGCGTAGCGCGCAACGGGTGGCTGCCTTGGGGGCAAGTAGGTGACATCACACGTTTAGCCTAATGCGGCTGCCGACTTAGGGCAGTCCCGCTTACGCTCAGTCTTGAATGACGAGCTCTCCTTGCTACACGCAGAACCACACCGCATTGGAGGCGGTATGATCTTATAGAACTCTTGGAATTCTTCTGTCGCCGCCACCAGCCACCGTTTTTCGTGATGCGACAGGCAGGCTTGAGTGCTAGGGTTGAATTTTCGGGCGTCTATTGAGGCCGAGGTTGTCCCGGCAAGCAGTGCTCACAGTCCAGTTCGAGGCTGTGCAATGCCCAAAATTTTGCTCATCGAAGACAACGAGATGAACCGCGACATGCTCTCGCGGCGTCTGGTGCGTGGCGGCTACGAGGTCACCATTGCCGAGGACGGAGCGCGCGGCGTGGCAATGGCCACAAGCGACAGGCCCGATCTCATCTTGATGGACATGAGCCTGCCGGTGATCGACGGTTGGGAGGCGACGCGCCAGATCAAGGCCACGCCTGAGCTGCGCAAAATCCCCATCATCGCGCTGACGGCGCACGCCATGGCGACCGACCGGGACAAGGCCCTCGAGGCCGGCTGCGACGACTACGACACAAAGCCGATCGAGCTGAAGAGGCTGCTGGGAAAGATCGAAACGCTACTCGCAGCTGCGGGACAATAGACGATCTACAAGTTCCGGACAGGTGACGAGAGGAAACAACCCATGAAAACGGCTCAGTACAAATGGTCCAAGAGTGACGGGTGGCGGCCGAATTTGCCTGCTGGCGAAGTCGGACGACAAAGTGTCGTGTTCGTTTTCGGCGCTAGATCACTGATGCAGGCAGGTGAGCTCGTGGGCGAACTGCGCGACCACTTCAAAGGGGCCGCCATGCTTGGTTGCTCGACTTCCGGCGAGATTGCCGGCGACGTGGTCGTCGACGACTCGATGATTGCCACCATTGTCGACTTCGACCATACGCGACTCCGCTCCGCCTCTGCCACGATTGGTGAGGCGAAGGCGAGCTACGACGTCGGCAAGGAGCTCGCGCAGCAGTTGAACGACGCCTCACTGCGTCATGTGTTCGTGCTTTCGGACGGCTTGCACGTCAATGGCTCCGACCTGGCGCACGGTCTCGCGGGCAGCGTCTCGGAAGGCGTGTCGATCACCGGCGGCCTTTCCGGAGACGGAACCAATTTTGCCGAGACCTGGGTCATTGCCGACGGCGGCGCGGGTCCCCAGCGCGTAGCCGCGGTTGGTCTGTATGGCGACGACTTGCGCATTGGCTACGGATCGATGGGCGGCTGGCAGCCATTTGGGCCGCTGCGCACCATCACCCGGGCCGAGGGAAACATCCTCTATGAGCTGGACGGGGGGTCAGCGCTCGATCTCTATAAATCGTACCTAGGCCCGCACGCCGACCAGTTGCCAAGCTCAGCCTTGCTCTTTCCAATCCTGGTTACCGAGGCAAAGGGCGGCCAAGGTGTCGTCCGGACAGTCCTGTCCGTGGACGAGCAGAACAAGTCGATGACGTTCGCAGGCGACATCCCACAGGGTGGAACGGCACAGTTGATGAAGACCAACGTTGACGATCTGGTCGACGGCGCAACGGCCGCCGCCAAGGCCAGCCTCAGCGGGCTGGGCGACAGGCGACCAGATCTGGCAATTCTAGTGAGCTGTGTCGGTCGCAAGCTTGTGATGAAGCAGCGCACCGAAGAGGAAATCGAGGCAATCCGAGATGTCTTTGGAAGGGATACGAAGATTTCCGGCTTCTACTCGTACGGCGAGCTTTCCCCCTTCATGCACGGTGGCGAGTGCCGCCTGCACAATCAAACCATGACCATCACAACTTTCGCCGAGGACTGAACGGTCACAGGGCACCGATGCACAGGCTGCTACGACGCCAGCTCAGAAAGCACCTCGGTGTCGAGGGAGAAGTACCGGCTGCGTTGCAGTCTTTCGTGGCAGCCGTCGATTCCGCATACACCGATTTCGATAGCGATCGGGCGATGGTCGAGCGCTCTCAGGAGCTGAGCTCGAAGGAGCTGTCGGAAGCGCACGACAAGGCTGCGCGGGCCCAGACTCGGCTGACCGACGCGCTCGAGAGCATCTCGGAAGGCTTTTTCCTGTTCGACGCAAGTGATCGCATGGTGCTGTGTAACTCGCGCTATCGCGAGCTCTACCCGGGGCTGGCCGATCTTATGCGGCTAGGGCTGGAGTTCGAGCGTTTGATCAAGACCGTGGTCGAGCGTGGAATCGTGCCTGATGCAGCTGCACGACCTCAAGAATGGATCGAGCAAAGACTTGCTCGACATCGCAACCCCGGAGGGCCGTTTCTGCATCACCAATGGGACGGTCGCTGGATCCAGATCAGCGAGCGCAAGACTCAGGATGGCGGCACTGTAGGCGTGTTCACGGACGTGACTGAAATCAAACGGCGAGAGGAGGAGTTGGCTGCTGCGCGCGACAAGGCAACGGCGGCACAGCGCCGGCTCGTCGACGCGATCGAGAGCATCTCAGAGGGTTTCTCGCTTTACGACGCCGACGACAAGCTGGTGATATACAACCGGCGGTACCGGGACATGCACGGCACCGGCAGCATCGATGTCGTGAAACAAGGCGTATCGTTCGAAGCGATCCTCCGCAACGCGACCGCGAGCGGCGAGATCCCCGACGCGGAGGGGCGCGTCGAGGCCTGGATCGCCGAACGTCTGGCGCGGCATCGCAATCCCAGGGGCACGCATATACAACACCGCTCCGACGGGCGCTGGATTCAGATCAACGAGCGCAAAACCGACGACGGCGGCACGGTCGCGACTTACACCGATATCACCGACGTGAAGCAGGCCGAACAGGCGATCCAGGAGAGCGAGCAGCGGCTGCGTGTCATTGCCGAGGCCGCGCCGATGGCGGTGGCGATCGTCACCTTCGATGACGGGATCATCCGGTATGCCAATAAACGCTTCAGCGAAATGTTCGAGCTCGAAGGTTCGTCCGCCCTGGGCCTGCAAGCCAAAACCTTCTACGCAGACCCGCAGCATCGCGAGCACTTCATCGACGCGCTCACCGAGCGCGGCCATGTGGAGAGCATGGAGATGCTGCTCAAGCGGGCTGGGGGCGAGGAGTTCTGGGCGCTGATAGCGTCGCAGCGCGTCCAGTTCGAGGGGCGCCCGGCGATGATCAACGGCCTTGCCGATATCAGCGACCGCAAGCGCATGGAAGGCGAGCTGCACAAGGCGATCTGGGCGAGCGAGCAGGCGACCCGCGCGAAGTCAAACTTCGTCGCCAGCATGAGCCACGAGCTGCGCACGCCCTTGAATGCGATCATCGGCTACAGCGAGATACTGTTCGAGGACGCCCAGAGCGCCGGGCGCGAATCGGAAATGGCGGACCTGCGCAAGATCCAGGATGCCGGCAAGCATCTGCTCGGCCTGATCGACAACATCCTCGATCTTTCCAAGATCGAGGCCGGCAAGATGACGCTCTATCTTGAGACCTTCGAGCTGCGGCCCATGATTGATAGCGTCGCAGCGACCATCACCCCGCTCGCCAGGAAGAATGGCAACGCGCTCGTGGTGAACTGCGCCGACGAGGTCGGCACGATGCACAGCGATCTGACCAAGGTGCGGCAGACCCTGTTCAACCTTCTCAGCAATGCCTGCAAGTTCACACGGAACGGGACGATCACGCTGACCGTGCTCCGTGATATGGACGAAGCCCTCGACTGGGTCGAGTTCCAGGTGCGCGATACCGGTATCGGCATGACGCCAGATCAGCAGGCTAAGGTGTTCGAGGCCTTCACCCAGGCCGATGCCTCCACGACCCGCGCCTACGGCGGCACCGGGTTGGGCCTCGCCATCACCAAGAGCTTCTGCCGGCTGATGGGCGGCGATGTGACGCTGATCAGCGCGGCCGGTAAGGGGACGACCTTCGTGGTTCGCCTGCCGGCGGTGACGCGCGCTGCATCGGACGCCGCGGGCTTGGCGGCAGAGAAGCGTTCCGAGCGTCCGCAGGTCGCCGAGCCCGAGCGTGCGCCGATCGTTCTCGTAGTCGACGATGATCCCAACGCGCGGGAGCTGCTGCGCCGACACCTGCAACGCGGTGGTTACGCCGTTCGCTTGGCTGCCAATGGCGAAGAGGCGATGAAGCTCGCCCGCACGCTGCGGCCCGATGTTGTCACGCTCGACGCTCTGATGCCGCACATGGATGGCTGGGCCGTACTCAGCGCCATGAAGGAAGATGCCGGACTCGCCGAAATTCCCGTGATCATGGTTACGATCGTAGATAACCAGGGCATTGGCTTCTCGCTCGGCGCCGCCGACTACCTGGTGAAGCCGATCGATCGCGACAGACTGGTTCGTGCAGTGGACAAGTGCTGCCCGAGGGGCGCGGCACGGCAGGTGCTGATAGTCGAGGATGACGCTCCGACCAGTGAGCTGATGGGGCGCGCCTTGCGGCAGATCGATTGCACGGTCACTCTAGCAGAGAATGGTCGGGTTGGTCTCGAGTGTTTGAGGGAGGCTTTACCTGACGCAATTCTGCTCGATCTCATGATGCCCGAAATGGATGGGTTCGAGTTCATCGCGCGGCTGCGCGCTGAATCCCGCTGGCGGCGCATCCCGGTCATCGTCGTCACCGCAAAGACACTGACCGCTGAGGATCGCGCGCGCCTCAACGGCCAGGTACAGCATTTGGTGCACAAGGGCGAATATAGTGGCAAGGCTGTGCTGGCGGCGCTCGACGAGCTGGTACCCCGGCACGTCCGGCGCGCGAGTCCGGATCGGCCATGAGCATCGTTGACACCGACAGCGTGCGCGCCGGGCGCATCCAGCTGGCCCACCTTCGCCAGGAACTGTTGTCCCCGGTCAACGCCTTGCTCGGCTATGCAGAGATCGTGCACGAGGAGGCGTCGCGGAAGGGGAGCCCGGACGTCCTCCCCGATCTGAACCGTATCCTCGCCGCTGCCCGGGATCTCGCCGGCAAGGTCGACCGGATGGTGGAGGGCGATCGCGCCAAGAGCCCGCCTGGCTCAGCCGCCGCCACGCAAGAGCAGGAGCTGCGTCACGAATTGCGCACGCCGCTCAACGCGATCAAGGGCTATGGCGAGATGCTGCGCGAGGATGTAGCTGATTTATCAAGCAGCTCACTGCGTGCAGATCTCGACCGCCTGCTGGTGGCGGCCACCGACTTGCTGCTGCGTCTTGATCGCATCGTGCGATTCTCGGTCGATGTCGAGGAGACGCGTTTGGCCTCCGATCGGACCGGTGCGGTCATTGTTAGCGACTTGATGCGCAGCCTCGGGCCAATCCAGCATGAGCCGAATACTGTCAGCGAAACCGGCTCCATTCTCGTCGTGGATGATATCGAGGCCAACCGCGATCTCCTGTCGCGCCGACTGATCCGCGAAGGCCACCGCGTCGCTTCTGTGGCCAGCGGTCAACAGGCGCTGCAGGCGCTCGCCGACGATGAGTTCGACCTCGTCCTGCTTGATTTGATGATGCCCGATATCAACGGGTTTGAGGTGCTCGTGCGCATGAAGGCCGACGAGCGGCTGCGCCGCATCCCGGTTATCATGATCACGGCCCTGGCTGAGACCGAGAGCGCCGTCCGCTGCATCGAGGCCGGGGCCGAGGATTATCTGCCGAAGCCGTTCGATCCGGTCCTGCTGCGCGCGCGGATCAATGCTTGCCTGCACAAGAAGCGCTGGCGCGACCGCGAGCAGAAGTACCTTCGCCGCATCGAGGATGAGACCGCCAAATTCGAGCGGCTGCTGTTGACCATCCTGCCAAGGAAAGTGATAGGCCGCCTGAACCAGGGCGAAGCCATGATCGCCGACCGCTTCGAGGGTGTGAGCGTTCTGTTCGCCGATCTGGTGGGCTTCACCGAGCACTCGGCACGGGTCACGCCTGCAGCGATGGTCGAGTATCTGAACCGGCTGTTCTCGGAGTTCGATGCGCTTGCCCGCGAGCTCGGTGTCGAGAAGATCAAGACCATCGGCGATGCCTACATGGCCGTCGCCGGCTTGCCCGACCCGAACCCCGATCCGGTCGCAGCGATCGCGACAATGGCGCTCGGCATGATTGACCGGCTAGGCATCGTCAACGACCATTTCGGCTGGCCGTTGCAAATCCGGATCGGCATACATTCCGGTCCTGTGGTCGCCGGCATCATCGGCGAGCACCGCTTCATCTACGACGTGTGGGGAGATACCGTAAATGTCGCCAGCCGGCTCGAGGCCTATTCTCTACCCAATCGAATCCATGTGTCCCAGGATATAGCCTGCCACCTCGTCGGTCCCTTCGCGCTGGAGCCACGCGGCAGCGTTGAGGTGAAGGGCAAAGGCAAACTGGAGACGTTTTTCTTGAGTCGGATCTAGATGCGCGTCCCCCCGCGCCGGCGCCGGCAGGCTTGCTCCTTCAGAAGGTGCTGATCTTTTCAGGCAAATAGCGAGCACTTGGTGAACACAGGGCTCACCGGCCGATGATGGTGATCGCAATCGGGTCCCGCGTCACCGGTTATTTGGTCTCGCGTCGGCTTTGGGCCCGCATGCGGGCATCCGCGCGTTGCCCGGTCTTGGTCCGCTCACGGCCCGAAGGCGGACAGTCCCGGACTCATGAGTGTACGCCCTGGTCGGCCCAATCAGGTCACGACTTCACGCGCTCGATCAGCTCCATGGCGCCGGCGGGAGCGCGCACCTTGCCCTCGTGGATGACATAGGCGAACACGTCGCGCGGCTCCTTCTTGGGCTTCGCCTTGTCGACCTTCGGCAGGTCGTCGGGTTCACTTCCCGCTGCCCAGGCCTGAAACCGCTTGCCCCAGGCGTCGAGCTCCTTCGGCGGATAGCAGGTCTTCAGCTCGTCATTGCCCTTCTGCAGCCGTGCATAGACGAAGTCGCTGGCGACATCTGATATTGCCGGATATTTGCCGTGCTCGGCAAACACCACCGGCGTCTCGAACTCCCGTATCAGCGCCACGAAATCAGGCGTGCAAAAGCTGTCATGGCGCACCTCGACGACGTGGCGCAACGCGCGGCCGTCGATCTTGCGCGGCAGCAGTTCCAGGAATTTGCCAAAGTCGGCGCCGTCGAACTTCTTGGTCGGCGCGAATTGCCAGAGCACGGGTCCGAGCCGGTCGCGCAATTCCAGCACGCCGGAATCGTAGAAACGCTTGATGGAGTCGCCGGCTTCCGCGAGCACGCGACGGTTGGTGGCAAAGCGCGGTCCCTTGACGGAGAAGACGAACCCGTCGGGCACCTCGCTTGCCCATTTGCGAAAGCTCTCCGGCTTCTGCGAGCCGTAATAGGTGCCGTTGATTTCGATCGAGGTCAGCTTTGAAGCCGCATACGACAGCTCCTTGGCCTGCGTGAGCTTCTCCGGATAGAACACGCCGCGCCAGGGCTCAAACGTCCAGCCCCCGATGCCGATATAGATGTTGCCGGATATTGCAGTCGCGGTTTTTGCTTTGGCCACGGGAGGATCTCGCGCGAGGGGGAGGGGCTTCATCCTATTCAAACGAGAAGTGATTGGCCAGTTGCGACGTCCCGTCTAAGCTGCACAGTGGGACCGCGAAAAAAGGAGAACAAGATGCGGATGCTGATCGCAGCTGTTCTGGTCATGATGACATCTGCCGCCATCGCCGATGACGATGATGCGGGCGCGCAGAAGCTGGCGATGCAGGGCAGGGACTATTATTGGAAGTGCCTGGCGCGGGAATATTCGCGCGACAGCAACCAGGGCCTCTCGGAGCAGGATTTTTCCCGCTCGGTCGCCAGCGCCTGTCCCTCGGAGCGACAGAATTACCGGGTGACGCTGCTCGATTATCTGACGACGCAGTATCCGAACATCGATTCCAGCGCGCATCTCGCCACCGCGAACAGGGCGGTCGAATCGGCGCAGAAGGACGTCGTGACGGCTTACGTGAAGCACAGGCCGCCGACGCGATAAGCCATTCGCCCCCATTAACCGTCGCGGCCCCAGGCCCTTCCGGCTGCGCATTCTTCCATGGTATCACTGCCCTCACTCGGAACAGGAATAGGCCCGCATGTCGTCTGAATCGGTCGGAGGCATTTTTGGTGCGATCGTCGCGGCGATCGTTCTTGCGGTTGCCATCGTTTTCGGGCCGATCGGGCAGATCGGCAAGCCGGCCAAGCCCGCGAAGGCCGAGCAGTCAGCGCCGGCCGCCGTAGCGCCTGCGCCCGCCGCGCCGGCCCCGCGCGGGCCGGTGATCCGGGAAGTTCCGAACCAGTAAGGCTTGAACCACCCCCTTGCGGACGGCCGGGAGGCTCCCTATCTAACTACCAACGGCGACGTTGAGCGAAAAACTCCGGCGCTGGGACGACCTTGGAATAGCTCGGCTGCGCCGGATGTACGCGCGCCCCTGTTCCGGGGTCGTTGGCATTTTAGGGCCGCTTTTGGCGGCTTTCCCACAAAAACCCCGGCCAAAAACCCCGACTTGGCATCGCAGGACGCGGCGGATATACGCTGCCGTCATGAATGAAGCGATCAGACCGGGCCCCGAAAGCCCGCAGGCCCCGCAGCCGTCTCCGCGGTCGCCCGAGCTTTCGGTGATCGTGCCCACCTTCAACGAGCGCGATAACGTCACCGTCCTCTATCGGCGGCTCGAGGCGACGCTGCAGGGCGTGGCCTGGGAAGCCATCTTCGTCGACGACAACTCGCCCGACGGCACCTTCGATGTGGTGCGGAGCCTGGCCCAGCACGACAGCCGGGTGCGCTGCATCCGCCGCATCGGCCGGCGCGGCCTGTCGGGCGCCTGCATCGAGGGCATTTTGGCCTCCAGCGCGCCCTATGCGGCTGTGATCGATGCCGACCTCCAGCACGACGAGGCGCAACTGCCAAAAATGCTCGCGCTGCTCAGGAGCGGGCAGGCGGATCTCGTCGTCGGCAGCCGCTACATCGAAGGCTACAAGAACGAAGGTTTTAACAAGCAGCGCGCGGGCGCCAGCCAGCTTGCTACCGAAGTCGCCAAGAAGGTGCTCCAGGTCGAGATCGCCGATCCCATGAGCGGCTTCTTCATGATCCGCACCGACCGTTTCGGGGAGCTGGCGCCAAAACTCTCCGTCCATGGCTTCAAGATTTTGCTCGATGTCGTCGCCAGCGCCCATGGCGGCCTTCGCGCGGTGGAAATTCCCTACACGTTCGGCGAACGCCAGCATGGCGAGAGCAAGCTCGACTCCATGGTCGCGCTGGACTTTCTCGGCCTGGTGCTCGCAAAACTCACCAACGACGCGGTGTCGCTGCGCTTCCTGTTGTTTGCGATGGTCGGCTCGATCGGCCTCGTGGTGCACCTCACGACGCTGTTCATCTCGCTGGAGGTATTCAAGGAGCCGTTCGCGGAGGCGCAGGCTGCCGGCGCGCTCGTCGCCATGACCAGCAATTTCATTCTCAACAACTTCCTCACCTATCGCGATCAGCGGCTGAAGGGGTTTGCGATCCTCCGCGGCCTCATCGCCTTCTACATCGTCTGCAGCGTCGGCCTGTTCGCCAATGTCGGCGTTGCCTTCTCGGTCTACGACCAGGAGCCGATCTGGTGGCTTGCCGGCATGGCCGGCGCGTTGATGGGCGTGGTGTGGAACTACGCGATGTCCGGACTGTTCGTCTGGCGCAAGCGATAGTGCGCCGAGGGACCTGATATGGGTGGGGCTGACGCGCGGATCGTCCGCAACACCGCGCTCACGATCCTCGCGCTGGTTGGCTTGCGGCTCGTTGCGGCCGCCTACACGCCGATCACCTTCGACGAAGCCTACTACTGGATGTGGTCGAACAACCTCGCCGGGGGCTATTACGACCACCCGCCGATGGTGGCCTACGTCATTCGCGCCGGCACCCTGATTGGAGGCGATACCGAGTTCGGCGTTCGCCTGGTCTCGATCCTGCTCGCGCTGCCCATGAGCTATGCGGTGTACCGCGCGGCCGCGATCCTGTTCGGCGGCGCGCGCGTCGCGGCGACCGCCGCGATCCTGCTCAACGTCACGCTGATGGCGGCAGTCGGCACGCTCATCGTCACGCCCGATTCGCCGCTGCTGGTGGCCTCGAGCTTCGTGCTGTTGTTCCTGGCGAAGGTTCTTGAGACGGGTCGCGGTGCCTGGTGGCTCGCGGTCGGCGCCGCCGTCGGGCTCGCGCTGCTGTCAAAGTATACCGCGCTGTTCTTCGGCGTTGCGATCCTGATCTGGCTCATCGCCGTGCCAAAGCTGCGGCGCTGGTTCCTCTCGCCATGGCCCTATCTAGGCGGCATCGTCGCCCTTGCGGTCTTCTCTCCGGTGATCCTGTGGAACGCAGACCATCAATGGGTCTCGTTCCTGAAGCAGTTCGGCCGCGCGCGGATCGAGGATTTTCGTCCCGTCTTCATCGCCGAGCTGATTCCAACCCAGATCGCGTTCGCAACGCCCTTGGTCTTCATCCTCGGCGTCATGGGGCTTCATGCGCTGCTCTGGCGCAAGGTCGGCGCCTCGGCCTCGCGCGTGCTGATCAACACGATGGTCTGGGTCATCGTTGGCTATTTCGTCTGGCACTCCTTGCACGCCCGGGTCGAAGCCAACTGGTTCGCGCCGATCTATCCGGCCTTCGTGGTCGCAGCCGCAGCGGCCGCCAACATCGCGCAATGGAAGCCGCGCGAGCGGCGTACCGTCGACTTCTGCCTGCGCTGGGCCGCGCCGGTCGGCATCGTGATGTTCGCGGCGCTCATCGTGCAGGCGAATACCGGCGTGCTGTCGGGCTATCGCCGCGACGCCACCGTGCGCAGCGTCGGCGTCGGCTGGCGCGAGCTTGCCAATGAGATCGAGGCGGTGCGCGCGCGGACCGGCGCGACCTGCATTCTGGCGCCGGATTACGGTACGACGTCCTGGCTTGCGTTCTACCTGCCGCGCGGTACTTGCGTGCAACAGCAATCCCAGCGCATCCGCTGGATCAACATGCCCGAGCCGGATCCGAAACTGCTCGCCGGCAAGGCGCTCTATGTCGACGAGCTGCGTGCCGACGGACGTCCGTTCCTCAACGATATCTTCTGGCAGGTGAGCCGCGTCGCCGAATTGACGCGCAAGCGCGGACCGCTCGTCATCGAGACCTACAGCATCGATCTGCTCGAGGGCGCCAAGCGTGACGTTCTGGACCGTTCGCCGCCGCCGGAACTGCAGAAGTAAGCGATCCGTCAGTTCACGGTGTCGGGCTCGGCGATCGCTTGGGTTGCTTGAGGCGCACTGCGCCAGAACCAGACGGTGAGCTCGCCGGTCCGGCCGCGGATCTGGGTCTGCAGGGGGCCGGTGAGGCGTCCCTCCGCCAGCGCCCCTCGGCTTCGGCCGGCTTCATTCAGCAATATATCGCTCAACGCCAGGCTCGCGCCGTGCTGGGCGGCGACTTCCATCAGCCGGCTCGCCACGTTCACGGTATCGCCGGTTGCGGTGATGTGGGCGTGGCTGCGGCCGCCGAGGCGCGAAGCCACGATCGTTCCGAAATGTGCGCCGATCTTGAAGCCGATCCGGTCCCCGATTTCGCGCGGCAGCAATGCGATCCAGCGCTCGACCATCTGATAGAGCCGGGCGCAGCATTCGACGGCGCGCGCGGCGTCGTCAGGTGCCTGCCGCGGCAGGCCGAACAGGATCATCGCACCGTCGCCGAGAAAGCCGGTGATCGTGCCGCCGCAAGCCGAGGCCTCCCGGTCGACCAGCGCGTGCAGCTCCTTGAGGAGGTCGCGAAGCTCGTCCGGATCGAGGTCTTCGCTGAGCGAGGTGAATCCGGAGAGGTCGATGAAGACGATCGCGGCGTTCTGCCGGACTGGCTTCAGCAGGAAATCCGGGTCTTGCGCCAGCCATTCCTGGACGGCGGGCGCCTGGAATTGCGCGAGCAGTCGGCTTCGCGCGGCAAAATACTGGGTCCTGCGTCCACCGGCCCAGAGCTGCACGGCGGAAAAGATCGCAACCGGCGGCACCGTCGCCGCTAGCGTGGTCGCCGCGTTCAGCCAGACGCCGTGGGTGAAGGCAAACACGTTCAATGCGGCCCAGGCCAGAAACACGGCGGTGGCCGCGATGAGGCCGATCGCGCTGCGCCGCCATGCCAGGAGAGCGACCAGCAACATCGGCAGCATGATCACCATGATCGCCTCAGTGATGCGAACCTTGCGGTCATGCAAGATGCCGTCACCGGCCATCAGATGCGTGATCGCGGTCGAGATCACCTCCACGCCCGGCATCAGGGAATCGAACGGCGTCGGGAAGAAGTCTCCGCCGCCGGCGACCGCCGCGCCGATCACCACGACCCGGTTCTGGATCGCCTTGCGGTCGAGGGTGCCGTCGAACACGGCTTGGGCGCTGACGGTGCGGATCGTGCGGCGAGGGCCGTAATAGGTGATCGGCAGCGCATAGCCGGCATCGGTTGCGACCGTGTGATCGCCGATCGAGAGATGATCCGGCGCCACGGTCAGCGGCTTGTCGAGCGCGCGCGTCGCCACTCGCAACGGAAACGACAGCTCGACCTTGTCGCGCGTGCGGAACAGCATCGGGATCGACAGCGGCGATCCGGTCGCGACGTTGACGATGCCGACGTCGGCGTGATCAGCAAAGGCGGGAAGCGGCAGCAGGAAGCGCTCGGCCTGCGGCAGGCTCGCGAGCGCGTCCTGATTGCCCGCATCGACGGCTTCGATCGCTTCCGGGAAGATTGCGGCGGCGGCGAGCACCGTCGGCCTCGCGGCGAGTGATTTCGCGAGCAATTCGTCGTCGCCCGCAGAACCGCGATCCACCAGCAACAGATCGATCGCGATGAGTTTTGGTTCGAACTTTGCAATCGCCTCGACGACGCGCGCCAGATCGCTGCGCGCGAGCGGGAAATGGCCGCCGCGCTTCACGACGGTGTCGTCGATGGCGACGATGGTGACGAGATCGGGCGGCGTCTTCACGCCGCGGACCAGCGTGCGCAGATCGGTCAACGGCGCCTCGAGGCGATCGAGGAAACGCAAATGGCCCGTGGCGTGGCCGACGTAAACGCCGACGCCCCACAGCGCCGTCAATGCGAGCGCGATCAGACTATGGAAACGACGCTTACTCATCCGCTCGTTCTAGTGTTCGTCCGAGACCTATTGTCCGAGTCCTATTGTCCGAGTCTTGCCATCAAGGCCGCAACACGCGGCGCGCCCCAGCGCTTGACGACCAGCGCACCAGGACCTTCGACATCGACGCCTTCGCCAACGCCAAGCGTGACAGACTTCCCGCCGGCGCGGCGGCCGACCGCAACGCGTCCGTCGGCGACGAACACGGCTGTCTTGCCGTCGGAGGCGTCGACCGCCCATCTGGTGCCGCGCACGGCTGCGATCGCCTGCGGTGTCAGCACCTTGAAACGATTGCCGCCCGGCTTCTTGGGAACTTCGACTAACAAGGCCTTGCTGCTCAATTCGATGGAGTCGATATGTCCGTCGCGATTATTGTCTTTAAGTTCAAATCTGGCGCCGCTTTCGGCGACGATTGTGATCCCATTGTCGCAACGCAATGTCTGGGTTGCGTTGGACGACGGGCTCGATGTGCAGCCGAGACTGGCGGGCTGCGCCGCGACCGGCGTGAACGTGAGACAAAGTGACGTCAAAACGACGAATCCCGCGCATGCGGCCTTGATCATGGAAGCCTCCATTCAGCGCTCGGCATACTCAAATCATCGTGATACGGCACCGTATCATGTGCAACCCTGGGTGAAAAGCACCCTTTCGACGGCAATATGTACGGACCTATGTCCTTCTGCGGGCTTTTGAAGCTGCCTGGGGTCTTCGACCCGCGATCGAATTTCATGCGAGGTCGGCGTCGGAACGGTCATTCGAGGATCGTCTTGTAAAGAATGAAACAGACGAGGTGACCCATGAGCAGTCCAGTTTTGAAGCCCGCTGCAGAGCTCGCCAGCACCAACCGAACGCGTCATCCCAACGAAAGCGCCGATTATCGCCGCGCGCGGCAGGCGCTGCTCGTGGAGGAGATCGAACTCCGTCGCCAGATCGAGCGCGTCGCAGAATTGCGAAGAGCGCTGCCTGAAGGCGGCGAGGTGACGAAAGCCTATGTGTTCGAAGGCGAGCGCGGACAAGCTGCGTTTGCCGAGCTGTTCGGCGACAGGCAGACGCTCGTCGTCTACAGCTACATGTTCGGGGCGCAGCGCGAGCAACCCTGTCCGATGTGCACGTCGTTCATGAGCACGTGGGAGGCAAAGCTTCCCGACATCGAGCAGCGCGTTGCGTTCGCCTTCGTGGCGCGCTCGCCGATCGCGCGGCTGATTGCAGCGAAGAAGGCGCGCGGCTGGACGCGCCACAAGATCTATTCCGACACGGCCGGCGACTACACGCGGGATTATGTGAGCGCTGTTGACGCCGACATGCCGGGCTACAGCGTCTTCACCAAGCGCGGTGGCAGGATCCGCCACTTCTGGTCCGGCGAGATGGGAATGGACACGGCCGATCCCGGTCAGGACCCACGCGGCGCGCCCGACATGGACCCACTTTGGACAATTTTGGACACCACACCGGAAGGGCGCGGCAACGACTGGTACCCCAAGCTTGGCTACTGAAGATCGTGCCGCGGAACGAGGGGTAAGCCCGTGATTTTGCGGGCTTTTTCCCAAATTGAGACAACGTTAACGAGTTGCCCTAGATCCGCCCGAACTTAATCCGCATTTAACTAAAAGTCGCCTTAATGACGCTCCGACCTCCTGCGAGATGCAGACTGGAACGTGACCAGCGGCACTTGAAGGGGGACTGAGTGACACCGTCCTGGACGCAAGGCGAATGAGTACGAGTATCGCTGCGCAAAGTAACGCGGCACGGAAGTCCAAGAAGAATTCTCGGAAGTCTTCCCGGAAAGCTAGCTCCCAAAACATCGTAGGCGCCGCCGCGATCGGCGCCCTCGTGCTGGGCTGCGGCTGGACCGTGTACAGCAACGTCATCGCGTCGAGCCCCTATCCGACGCTCGGAGCCGCTGTCGACGACGAGCCCGTGATCAAGCGCGCCCCCAAGGTCGCGATGCGCGAGGCGGGCGCGGCGGTGAAGGAAGTGTTCGCACTTCTCCCCGATCGCTTGCAGGTCGCCGCACCCATAAGCCGCGAAATGTTCAACGAGCGCTTTGCCGCCGCCGCGGCGCAGAGCGTGGAATCGAACGCAGCCAGCGCCGCGCCGGCCACGAAGATTGCCGACGCCAAAGACACCGCGAAGCCCGCTGAAGCTGCCAAGGTCGCGGAAGCGCCGAAGGCCCAGGGTCCCGCGAAGATCGCCGATGCCGCCAAGGCCAAGCGCGGCGCCGATGCGCCGACGCAGGTCGCGCTCAACGAACCCGCGCAGACCGCGCGCGCGCCGGAGGCGAAGCCGAAATCCCTCGCGGAGCGCGCCAAGGCGGCGGTGCTGTCGATCGCCTCCAACGACAGGCATTCGATGGTCGAAAAACTCTGGGGCAAGCGCGGGCCGTCAGGTGGGTTGCTCGCCTATGCGTCGGCAGATGCCAGCATCACCGCGAGCATCGCGCCGAAGGAGCAGAATCCGATGCTCGGCGGCGCGCCGCCCTACGATCGCGAGACCGCGGTCTACGACATCACAGCGAAGATGGTTTACCTGCCTGACGGAACCAGGCTCGAGGCGCATTCGGGCCTCGGCGCCAACCTCGACAATCCGCGCTCGTCCAACCAGCGGATGCGCGGCGTGACGCCACCGCACATCTACACGCTGAAGCCGCGCGAAGCGCTGTTCCACGGCGTGCCGGCGCTGCGGCTGACGCCGATCGGTGGCGAGAGCGCGATCTTCGGCCGTGACGGTCTGCTCGCTCACACCTTCATGCTCGGGCCGAACGGCGATTCCAACGGCTGCGTGTCGTTCAAGGACTACTACGCCTTCCTCGACGCGTATCGCAACAAGGGCATCCGCAAGCTCGCCGTGCTGGCGCGGGTCGAGTAGACCCGCGTTTCAGGCCGCTACACTTTTCCGTAACGCCGTCTCCGTCGCGATCGCCTCCCGCACGGCAGGCCGCGCCTGCATGCGTTCGAGATAGGCCGACAACGACGGCCATTGCGCGATGTCGACACCTGCGGGACGAAGCATCAGCAAGGCCCAGGTGAGATACGCATCCGCGACGGTGAAGCTGTTGCCGACGAGGAATTCGCGGCCGGCAAGATGTGCAGATGGTACCGACAATGTCTGCGCGATCCTCGCGCGCGGTTTGGCGAGCGAGCCATCGTCCTTGTACCAGAAGGTCGGAAACAGGAACGCCTTGTGGATCTCGGCGCCGATGAAGCTCAGCCATTCGTGAAGCCGGTAGCGATCTGTATCGCCAGCTGGCGGTGCGAGGTCACGCTCAGGATTCACGTCGGCGATGAATTGCAGCACCGCCGCGCATTCGGTCAGCCGCTCGCCGTTTTCCAGCACCAGGACCGGCACCGCGCCCTTCGACGAAAGGTCGCGAAAATCGCTCTCGTCGTCCACGACCTTCTTGGTCAAGAGATGCACCTGATGATAACGCGCATCGAGGCCGGCCTCCATCAGCGCGATGCGGCTTGCAAGCGAGCAGGCCATCGGCGAGAAATAGAGTTGCAGCATCGCGTTGCTCCGTCATTTCAGCGCATCGCCGCGCGCGATGATCGCGAAGCGGTCGGATAGCTCGGCGAGTGCAACCTCGTGGATGGTCCGGGCGTCCAGCGTGCCGCCGAGGCCGTCGGGCAGGTCGCGCGTGGCGCAGGCGTCGGCGTCAACAGTCGTGCGAAAGCCGAGGTCGAGCGCGGCGCGCGCCGTGGAGCTGACGCACATATGCGTCATGAAGCCGGCCAGGACGATGTTCTTCTTGCCGGTCGCGGCAAGGCGCGCCTGCAAATCGGTGCCGGCAAAGGCATTGGGTAGCTCCTTCTCGATCACCAACTCGCCGGTACGGGGGCTCAGCTCGGCGACGATGGCGCCGCGGTCGGCACCACGATCGAACAGGCTGCCGGCCTTGCCGCAATGGGCGATATGGATGATCGCGGCTTTACTCTCGCGTGCCCGTGCCAGGAGCGCAGCCACGCGTGCGATCGCGGGCCGGGCGCCGGGCAAGGCAAGGGGACCTGCGAGATATTCGTTCTGGATATCGATCAGAACCAGTGCGGCGTCGCCAAGACGCGGCGGGTTGAGATCGGCGCCGGCGAACTGCAGCAGGGTCTTTGCGGTCGTCATGGTCTGGAAATCTCCGGGGTAAGAGGCGCGACAAACATAGTCCCGAGAATGCCTGCCAATATGCAGGGATATTGCAGCGGGTGGCTGCGATATTGCAGGTTACCCCCGGCCGGTATAACCTCGCTGCAATGAACTGGGACGATCTGCGCATCATCGCTGCCGTCAGGGACGAGGGTACTTACGCCGGCGCCAGCGCGCGGCTGCGCATCGACGAAACCACGGTCGGGCGCAGGCTGTCGCGGATCGAGCGTGCGCTCGGCTTACGTCTGTTCGAGGCCGCCGACGGCGTCCGCAGGCCGACTCGGCAATGCGAGGCGGTACTGGCGCATGTCGAAGCGATGGCCACACACGCCGCCGAGATCGGGCGCGTCGGTCAAAGCCTGGCAGGTCCGGTGGGACGCCTGCGCATCGCCACCACCAACACGGTCGCCGAGGAGGTGTTGTCGCCGCGCGCGAGCGACTTCCTGCGCGCCAATCCCGGCCTGACGCTGCAATTCCTCACCTCGAGCGAGAACGTCAAGTTTTCGCGCTGGGAGGCCGATCTCGCCATCCGGCTCCGCAAGCCCGACAAGGGCGACTTCGCGATCTCCAGGCTCGGCGACATCCGCCTCTATTATTTCGAGCCTGTTGCGACCGAGGGCGAGCCGACGCTGTGCGTCTATCCGGACGAACTCGGGGCCACTCCCGAGATGCAATTTCTGCGTACCAAGCAAGCCCGCGCGCGCTGCGTCACCGACAATGTTCGCGTCATCCGCAACCTGATCCGCGCGCATCAGGCCGCCGGCGTGCTGCCGGAGTACGTTTGCGAGGATCTGCTCGGGGATCGTCGCCTGCGCGCCACGCTGCTGCCGAAACGGCGCGACGCCTGGCTGCTCGTGCAAAATCACCTCAAGCGCGATCCTGCGACCCGCGTGACGATCGACTGGGTGAGGGCGTGTTTCCAGGACATGTCGCGCAGTTGAGGCGATGCCGCGGTGTGACGATCGCGTCACAGCGCAAGATGAGCGACGAAAAATCTTGCGGCACCCCCCTTGCAACCCGGACGTGCTTCGTCTATTAGCGCGCTCCTTCGCTAGGCCATGTGTCCGGGCTCTCTGAGATCCCGGCTGGCGCGTACCGGCTTCCGGTGTCGTGTTCCGCCGAACGAAGGACAAAAGCAGGATGTAGCTCATGGAGAGCGTCGGGCTGAACACCCGAAGGCATCGGTTCGATTCCGGTCTCTTGTCCCACAAAGGATAGCTCAGTTGGGTAGAGCAGGTGACGTTGAAATCATCGGGTCGCGGGTTCGAATCCCGCTCCAAGCGCTCCGTTTCAGCCTGAAAAGCTGATTCCTCTGACGAGGACCGGACGCGCGCTTCAGTCGCAGTCCGGCCGTTTTGCCGAAAGGCTTTCCGTCCGAACCTAGACACTGTGAGACCGGCTTCGCGCCGCGGTGGATACCGCTTGCGCTGATGCCGGGTAGCTCCGCACGGCCACGCGACCTTTGTCGCGTGATCGCGCGCGTGCGCCCGTCATCGCGCAGGCTCAAGCCTCGGCCCGCCGATTTTTTCAGGAAGCGTCGTCCGCGTCCTCACGTCTTTTGCAAACGAAACCTGTTGCCCGGCATCCGGCCGGGCGCAAATGAAGGAGGCGTGCCATGAGTTGGCATTTGCTGACGCTGAACGTGACGGTGAAGGATGGCGAGCGTGCATTGCTGACGCGCAATGGGCTGCTCGTGCGCGTGCTCGCGCCCGGCCGGCATCGCCTGTTCGATCCCCTGCATGAGTTGAAGGCCGAAGTGCTGAACGTGGTCCGCAGCGAATTCCCCGCGGATCGCTATGCGGTGCTGAAGGCCGCGCGGCCCGATCTCGCCGCCGAGCTGTTCGAGGCGGTCGAGACCGGGGCTGACGAGGTTGCCATCGTCAGCCTCGATGGCCGGCCCGTACACCTGCTCACGCCCTGGCAGATCCGCGTCTACTGGAAGGTCGCGACCCGCATCGATGTCGAGCGCATCGATGTGTCCAGCGATCCCCGGATCGGTGCGCGGCACCTGGCCATGATCGAGCGCAACCGTGCGACCATCTCGATGGAAGCGGTGGTCGAGAACCACGAAGCGGGCCTGCTCTATGTCGAGGGTCGGCTCGTGGAGCGGCTCGCGCCTGGCCGGCACGCTTTCTGGACCGTCGGTCGCAAGATCGAGGTCAAGCGCCTCGACCTGCGGCCCCAGGCGGTCGAGATCACGGCGCAGGAGATGCTGACCAAGGATCGCATCGCGCTGCGGGTGACGCTGACGGCGTTCCGCCGGGTGGTCGATCCCGAGCGGACGGTTGCGACCGTGCCCGACGTGGATGCGTGGCTGTACCGCCTGGTGCAGTTCGCGATCCGCGAGGCGGTGGCCGGCCGCACGCTGGACGAGGTGCTGTCTGCGAAGGCAGCGCTGGATGCGGAGCTGCGCGACTATGTGCGCGCACGCGTCGCGGAGTCTGGCGTCGAGGTGACGGAACTCGGCGTGAAGGACGTGATCCTGCCCGGCGAGATCCGTGAGCTCGTCAACAAGGTGGTGGAGGCGGAGCGGGTCGCCAAGGCGAACCTGATCCGCCGGCAGGAAGAGACCGCGGCGACGCGTTCGCTTCTCAACACCGCCCGCCTGATGGAGGAGAACCCCCTGCTGCTGCGGCTCAAGGAGCTGGAGTCGCTGGAGCGGCTGGTCGAGAAGGTCGGCCGCATCGACCTCCATGCCGGCGACGGCGAGGGCCTCGATGCCCTCTTGACCCGGCTCGTGCGCCTGAAGGCGCCCGAGAGCGCGTGAGACCTAAGAAGGGCCGCCCACGGGCGGCCCTTCATTGAGGGAGAATATACGTTAGGAGGCCACTATGGCTGAAATTTATTGGAGCGCGGACAACATCGCCACGATCGCCGGTTTCCTCTCGGCAGCCGAATGCGAGGACTATGTCCGGCTGGGTGAAGCGACCGGCTTCGAAGAAGCCCCCATCACCACGTCCAGGGGCATGATCCTGATGAAGGACGTGCGCAACAACGACCGGGTCATGATTGATGATCCGGAGCGAGCGCTTGCGCTCTATCGGAAGCTCTCCGGTGAACTGGCGCCGAGATTCGAGAGAACATGGACCCCGGTCGGGTTCAACGAGCGGCTCCGTCTGTACCGTTACGATGTCGGGCAGCAGTTCGACTGGCATCGCGACGGCTATTTCCAGCGGCCGAACGGAGAACGCAGCTTCTTCACGTTCATGGTCTATCTGAACGACGACTACGAGGGCGGCGCGACGTCGTTCAGCGACAATGGCTCCAGCCTCGGCCGGCCCATTCGCATCACGCCGGCGATGGGGATGGGACTTCTGTTCCATCATCCGATCGTGCATCGCGGCGATCCCGTCGTGGCGGGGCGCAAATACGTGCTGCGAACGGATGTGATGTACCGTCGCGTCGCGGCGACATGACGAAGGGCCGCCCAAGGGCGGCTCTTCACCACATGAACGCAGTTGCGGCAAGACGCAACTGAAGCTTGGATCGAATTTACCGGAGTGTCCCAAAATGATTGACGGAAACACGCTGATCGCCTGGGGTTTTGCACCGGGCCGCTGGTTCAGGGACGCCCTGGAGACCGCCAACGCCATGCGTGCCGGCGGCGCGGACGACGATGCGATCTTCATCGCTCTTCAGACCTTGCAGCCGATCGAAACGCTGATGCGGACGAACGGCATTCCGTTCTCGATGCTGATCGAGGCGGAGAACGAGGTGGAACGCGCCAACGTCACGGCGGTGGCCCAGCACATGGATGCGTTGATGCGCGTGCCGACCATCATGGCTGGCGCCGTGATGCCTGACGCCTGTCCGTCAGGGACAGCACTCGGAACCATCCCGGTTGGCGGCGTCGTCGCATGCGACGACGCGATCCATCCCGGCTTCCACTCCTCCGACATCTGCTGCTCGGTCGCCATCACGGTGTTCGGCCGTAGGGATGATCCGAAGCGGGTTCTCGATGCCGTTCACGATGTCACGCATTTCGGTCCAGGCGGCCGCGACGGAATCCGCATGCCGCCTGACGAGGTGATGGCGGGGTTCGATCGTAATCCCTTCCTGAAAGGGCTCGAGCGGTTTGCGATCGGTCACTTCGCCACCCAGGGCGACGGCAACCACTTTGCGTTCGTCGGCCATCTCAAGTCGACGGGCCATGTGGCGCTGGTGACGCATCATGGCTCCCGTGGTCTCGGCGCTCAAGTCTACAAGCGCGGAATGGCGGTTGCGAGGAAGCATACCGCGATCCACGCGCCGAAGGTCCCGAACCACAACGCCTGGATCAAGGCATCGAGCGATGACGGACGAGCCTATTGGGAGGCGTTGCAGATCGTGCGGGGCTGGACCAAAGCCAATCACATCGCGATTCACGATCTCACGGCCGCGCGCCTCGGCAATGCGATCGCTGATCGTTTCTGGAACGAGCACAACTTCGTGTTCCGGAAGGCAGATGGTCTTTTCTATCACGGAAAGGGAGCCACCCCGAGCTGGGCCGGCTTCTCGGAGGACGACGACGGGCGCACCCTCGTGCCGCTCAACATGGCGGAGCCCGTCCTGATCCTCAGGCATAGGGATAACAGGAGTGCGCTCGGCTTCGCTCCCCATGGAGCCGGGCGCAACGTTGGACGCAAGGCCTTCCTGCGCGAGAACAAGCCGCAGCTTCCGGCTGGAATTGACGCTCGTTTCTACTGCGGCAAACCCGACCTGTCAGAGCTGCCGCAGGCCTACAAGAACGCCGCTTCCGTGCGTTCGCAGATCACGAAGTACGGTCTCGGCGAGGTGATTGATGAGGTGATCCCGTACGGCTCAATCATGGCCGGCGATTGGGAAGCCGAGGCGCCTTGGCGCAAGCGCGGGTGAGGGTGCATGAATCAGGAAGGGCCGCCCACAGGCGGCCCTTCATCTACCAGCCGTAGCGCAGCGTTGCCGTTCCGGAATAGGCGTTGCCGCGGCCGAACAGCTCGGCGTCCACCTTTGAGGCGAGCGAGAAGCCGCGAGCAAAGCGCAACTCGCTGCCGAGCGACAGCAGTGCCGCGTCGCGAACCGCGGGCGCGCCGATCACGGTGAGCTCCGTTCCCGGCAATACCTGGAAGGACGAAGTGGCCGTGATGCGGTCGGAGAAATCGTGCAGCCAGGCTGCACGTCCGCGCACGATCAGCTCCGTCCCGCTGTCGATTATGAAGCGATTGTCGAAGCGTGATCCGAGCTCGCTGCGAACTTGCGTCGAGGTTTGCGCGGCGTAGGCGAGCGCAAAGCCGCCGGCGCCGGCGAGGCCGGTCTCGGTATAGGCAGGCGTGCGGAAGCTTTGGGCCTGTCCGGCGGCATAGGGCGTGATGCGGAAGCTCATCAACGCGATGCGATAGCCGGCCTCGATGCGTCCGCCATAGTTTTGCGCCTTGAAGCTGGCGTCGAGCCGGTCAAACGCACCCGGCAGCATCACGGTGCGACTGGTGCTGAGATCGTGCCAGCCATAGGCGAAGGCCGCCGAGAGATAGGAGTTGCCGAGCCTGGTCGAGGAATAGAGGCCGGCCTGGAAATTCTCGCCGCGACCGGAGCCGAGCGTGTCCACGCCCCAATTGGTGAAGCCGCCTGAGATCGCGGCGCCGATGACGGTGTTTTGGGAGACGCGATAGTCGACGCCGGCCGCGCCGCCGCCATTGCGCGCATCGAGCGCATGGCTGCCGACGGGCGTGTCGGCGTTGCGCTTGGCCTGCGCGCCATAGGCCGCCGCCCAGGTACCCCAGCGCCGATCGATGGTGTCGTAGCTTGATGCCGGCATCGCGCCCGCGGCATTGTTCGCCGCGGCGACCGCAGGCGGAAGCGCTTGTTCTGCTGCATAGCCGATCGCGCGCGGCTGCGACGGTCCGTTGCCGAGCTGGGTGTCCAGGAACGGGTCGAGCATCATATTGAGGAACGAGTCCGTTGCTCTGAAACCTGCCGCCGAGGCACCGGTTGCGACTTCGCCGGAGATCTGGTCGAGACCGTTCGTCAGCGCCGCGCCGCTGAGGCCGAACAGCGTGACGAATTGCGCGGGCAGTGCGTTCCCGGCATTGAAATAGGTGTTGAGCGCCGTCGCGACGGAGGACTGGTTGGGGGCGAGGGCGGTGCTGTTGCCTCCGCCTCCGCCGCCGCCACCGCCGCCACCGCCGCCGCCCGTGCCACCGCCACCGGTGCCCCCGAGGTCGGCGGTGAGGTCGAGCTTCGCGTCGGTTGCGGTGTAGGACAGGTTGGCCTTGAAGCCGGAGGGCAGGCCGACGGTGCTCAGGCTCGCGAACGTGCCAGTGCGGCTGCTCGACGTGAGGATAGTGTAGGACTTTGCGACGTAGTTGCCCGCCGCGAAGGTGGCCTGGACGGTGCCCGCGAGACTTGCCGTGCCGCTCACATTCGTCGTGTCCGACAGCGACGGCATGACATCGACGAGATATTTGCCGGTGCTCGTCTGCACGAAGTTTCCGAGAACGATCGACGTCATCATCCCTCCGACGCCGCCGGGGGCATAGCTACCCTTGTTGGTAAAGCTGTTGCCGGCGCCGATCGTGATCACCTGCCCGGAATTGTAGAGTCCCGAACTCTGGTTGGTGAGGCTGTTGGTGCCGGCGCCGAGATCGACCCAACCCGTCATCGTTCCGAAATTGCTGATGGTCTCGTTGCCGGTGTGGCCGAGCACGGCGTAGCCGTTGAAGCCGGTGGTCGTGGAGATGTTGCCGGTCGCCGAGTTGGTCAGGCTGTTGCTGGAGCCGCCGATGAAGTCGACGCCGTGGGCGCCGACGATCTTGGCGTTGTTGGTGATGGTGATGTTGCCGGTGCCGGCCGTGCTGGCATAGATGCCGGCCGAGCCCGCCTGGATCGCGCCATTCGCCGTGATGACGGTGTTGGAACTATTCGCGGCGTTGCCGATCGTGGTCATGACGCCCATCGTGTCGGCGTAGATTTTGCCGGCGGTAACGTTGATGGCGCCGGACGCGCCCGTCGGATTCGACGCCACGATGCCGACTCCGCCGACGGGGGCACCAACTCCTCCGGGCCCGCCCGGACCGCCGATCTGACCGCCGGTCATGTTGACGACGACATTGCCCGTGCCCAGGGACGCCGCGCGCAGGCCGTCGCCTCCGGTCTGGATCGTTCCTGCCGTCATGTTGATGGTGGTCGTGCCGCCGGTCCCGCCTGCGGTCACGGCCCTGCTGTTGGTGTCGGTGCCGGCGTTGACGTCGGCAGCGACATTGATGGTGAGCGCACCGCTTCCCATGCTTCTTGCGTCGACGCCGATGATGTTGGTCGCCAGCGCCGTGATGGACGCGTTGACGTTCACGGTGACGGAGCCGCTGCCGGCGGTGCTGGCGTAAATCGGCCCCTGGTCGAAGGAGACGGGCGCCGTAGTGACGGCGATCATGCCGTTGGAATCGACCCGGACGTTGCCGGTGCTCGCGGCGTTGGTGATCTGCGCGTAGACGCCGGTGTACTTCGCATAGATCGCTCCGGCGGTGACGAAGACGTCGCCGGCGGTCCCTGAGCTCTGTGCGTAGATCCCGGCGTTGGGAGTTGCCGCCGCCGAGCCGATCGAGCCGCCGGTCATGTTGACGCGCACGCCGCCGGTGCCGGAGGAGGCGGCTTCGATCCCGATGGCGTTACCGGTCACGCTCCCGGCGGTCATGTTGACGGTGGTGGCGCCGTTGACGCCGAACGCCGTGACGGCGCCGAAGAAGACGCCGGCGGCCATCACGTCATTGGCGATGTTCAGCGTCGTGACGCCGCCGAGCGTGGTTTGGGTCGCGATACCAGACGTGAAGCCGGACGAGATCGCGCCGGTGCCATTGAAGGTGATGTTGCCGCCGACATTCGTCATGTAGACGCCGGCATTGCTGCCGCCGCCGTCCACTAACCCCGAACCGCCATAGGTGATCGCGCCGCCATTGCCGTCGGCTTGCACTGCGCCGCCGGTGACACCGGCCATGCTGATGCTGGCCTGGCCGTTGTTGGTAATGTCGATGGTGTGCGGCGTCGCGCCCGTCGCCTCCAGCTCGATCCCCGCGCCGCCGATGCTGATTCCGGAGTGAATCGTGCCGACGAGGTTGGCATCGAACGACTGGATGCGATCGCTGGTCGAAGTGTTGGTGCTGGTCGTATTGGTGGTGTTGGTCGTGGTCGTGCTGGCCGCACAGTCGATGGTGACCGTGGTGGTGCCATTGGCGATGCACGCCGCCATCGCCTGCGGCATGCCGAGGAGAGGGGCGGTCAGAAGTGCCGAGGATGCCAGCAGCGCGCTCTTGCGCGAGGATCGATACGCAGACAGGAATTTCACGTCTCACCCAGAATTGCCAATGAATCAAATCATTTGGCCAATCTGCATGGGGCCGCCAAAACTGTCTTGTTCTGGGCTGGACTGGATTTGGACTGGACGCGCCTGGTGCCGATTTGGCAGGCTTGTCGCCTTTTTGCCACGCCGGGCGCACACGCCGTGATTGAACCCTCTTGACCTTGGATGGACCAATGTTAGGGACTGAGAGAGGTTGGGGCGCGGGGCTTGGCGATACAGAAATTCACGATCTCGACGGGTCAGCCCTCGGCTCATCTGTATGACGAAGCGCGCTTTCGGCTTTGGCAGGAGACCTATTGCGGGCGGATCGAGGATATCAAGCGCCTGACCAGCGACCCCTTCGTCGGGCGGTGGAGCTTTACCCGCATCAGGGATTTTGGCATGTGCCGGTTTCGCGGCACGCCGCATGCGGGCCAGCGCGAGGCTCACCAGATTCCCGCGGCCGGCGACGAGAAGCTCAGCATCGGATTCAATCTGGCGCAAACCGCGCACCGGTTCTCCCAACTCGGCCGGGAGCATACCGTGCCGGACACCCAGCCTCTCTTCTACCGCGCGGACGAGGCGTACCAATATGTCGGCGCCAGCGACTATGTCGTGATGGCGTTTCCAAAGCGCATGCTCGGCGCGTTCGGCTCCAGGGCCGAGGCGCTTCTCGGCCGGCCGCTGGATGGCGACCTGCCGGCGCTGCGGCATCTGCGCCGCTATCTGTCCCTGCTCGACGAACCCGATCTGGCCACCGCCGACCAGGCGCTTGCCGATCACATGCTCGATACGGTCGAGGATCTCATCGTGCTGTCGCTTGGCGCTTCGGGCGATGCGGCCGACATGGCGCGGATGCGCGGATTGCGCGCTGCGCGTTACGCCGAGATCGGAGGTCTGATCGCGCGGGGCTTTGCCGATCCGGGCTTTTCCGTGCAGCGCGTCGCCGTGACCACTGGGCTATCGCCGAGCTACATCCAGAAGCTGCTCTCGGAAGGCGGCCATAGTTTTACCGAGCGCGTGCTGGAGCTCAGGTTGAAAAAGGCACGCGACATGCTCGCGGATCCGCGCAATGACGCCCTCAAGGTGAGCGAGATTGCGCTCGCCTGCGGTTTCAGCGATATCTCCTACTTCAACCGCTGCTTCCGACGCCGCTTTGGAGCCACGCCGAACGAATGCCGCGGTGGATGAGCCAATGGCCGACGCCCCGCGAGAGCTGCAACGATGCGGAAACTGACGATTTCGACGGCGGAGCTTCCCGCGCAGCTCGATGATCAGGCGCGCTTCAGATTTTGGCACGAAAGCTTTTGCGAGTGGGTCGTCCGCTGTGACATGAAGCGGCTGTCCGACGAACCCTTTGCCATGGAATGGACGTTCAACGAATTGAACGAGGTGAGGTTCGGTCGGGTATGCGGCGCGTCTCGCTCAACCTCGGTCATGCCGCAGCATATTTCCTCGACAACGCCTGACATGCTCGCCCTGGGCTTCAACCTTGGCGCTTCGGCGAGTTGGTTCTCCCAGCGGGGGGAGTTGACCCGGGCGAGCGGGCAGCCGCACCTCTATAGTTTGACCGAGGCCTATCGCTCCGCAGGCGCAACCGACGCCCTCAGCGTGGCGATGCCGCGACGCGCGCTGCAGGCGCTGGTCCCCGATCCCGAATCGCTGTTGTCGGCGCCGCTCGACGGCAGCTTGCCGGCGATGCGGCAGCTGCGGCGCTATCTCTGCATGATGAACGAGCCGGGCAGCATCAGCGTCTCATCGATCACGTCGAAACCACGATTCTGGATCTCGCCGCGCTCGCGCTTGGGGCGCAACGCGACGTCGCGGAGCTTGCAAGCATGCGTGGCTTGCGCGCCGCCCGGCATGCCGAGATCGTCCGCGTGATCGGCAAGGGATTTTGCGACCCGGCGTTCTCGGTGCAACGTGTTGCGATCGCGACAGGCCTGTCGCCGAGCTACATCCAGAAGATATTGCACCAGACGGGCCAAAGCTTCACCGAGCGGGTGCTCGAGCTGCGGCTTGGCAAGGCCCGCCGCATGCTGGTCAATCGCAGCAATGACAGCCTCAGGATCGGCGAGATCGCGCTCGCCTGCGGTTTCAACGACATCTCCTACTTCAACCGGAGCTTTCGCCGCCGGTTCGGCGCGGCCCCCAACGAATGCCGCGGCAACGCGCATTGAACGCAGGTCGAGCGACCCGCGACCAAGATGGCGAGGCCGGCGGGGATTGCGTGCGCGGCGCCGCGCGGTAATCTCGACGCCGACGACGAGACAAGCTTGGGCAGGGCAGGTGCATGACCGCTCTTCAGGACGCCGTAAAACCTTCGCCGCGGTCCAGGGAATGGAAGGCGGTCGTCATCCTGATCCTGCTGATCCCCGTGCTGTGGTCGCCGCCGTTCCTGGTTCGCTTCTTTCTGTACCAGCCCTTTAGTATCCCCTCGAGCTCGATGGTGCCGACGCTCTTGATCGGCGACGATGTGTTCGCCGCAAAGTATGCCTATGGCTACAGCCGCTACTCGTTTCCGGGATGGCTGCCGGCGTTTTCAGGGCGCGTCTTCGGATCGGAGCCCCTGCGCGGCGACGTGATCGTTTTCCGCCTGCCGAGCGACACCAAGGTCGACTACGTCAAGCGCGTGGTGGGCCTGCCGAACGATCGCATCCAGATCAAGCAGGGCCAGCTCTTCATCAACGACAAGCCCGTGACGCGGCAGCGCCTGAAGGACGGCGTGGAGGACTATGCCTGCGGAATCGAGCCGGGCACCAAGGCGAAGCGCTGGTGGGAGACGCTGCCAAACGGCGCGAGCTACGAGATCCTCGATTGCATCGACAACGCCTACTACGACAATACGAATGTCTACACCGTGCCGCCGGGCCATGTCTTCGTGCTCGGCGACAACAGGGACAACTCGACCGACAGCCGCGTGCTAACGACCGTGGGCTACGTGCCGATGGAGAACATCGTCGGAAAGGTGACGCGGATCTACCTCTCCATCGGCACTGACGACATCCGGCCCGAGCGGATCTGGATGAAGGTGAAATAGGGTAAGACCATCTTCCCTCGTCATTCCGGGGCGCGACGAAGTCGCGAGCCCGGAATCCATCCCGCCCAACGCTCAGCTCACGATTTGCGGATACAAATCAATCCACTGCGGATTTTCTTCTTCGATGAGCCGAATCTTCTAATCCCTGCGCCATTTCTTCAATTCCTTCTCGCGCTCGATGGCGGTCACGGGGTCGTCGTAGATCTCGAACCAGACCAATCTGTCGACAGAGTATCTCTTACTGAAGCCAGCGGCGGCTTTGGTCTTGTGCTCATGAATGCGACGGACAATGTCGTTCGTAACGCCGAGATACAGCGTCCCGTATTTCTTGCTCGCGAGAAGATAGACGTAATACGCCATGAGTCCGCGGAGGAATGGATTCCGGGCTCGGCGCTACGCGCCGCCCCGGAATGACGAGTGGATATTACCTCTGATTGCAGGGTGACAAAACAAAAACCCCGGCATCGCTGCCGGGGTTCTGCATTTCGTGGTTCGCGTGAAGCGGTCGGACCTTAGAAGTCCATGCCGCCCATGCCGCCGCCCGGAGGCATGGCGGGACCGGCAGCGGCCTTCTTCGGCAGCTCGGCGACCATGGCTTCGGTGGTGATCAGCAGCGCCGCCACGGAGGAGGCGTTCTGGATCGCGGTGCGCACGACCTTGGTCGGGTCGATGATGCCCTTGGAGACGAGGTTCACGTAGTCGCCGCTCTGGGAGTCGAAGCCGTAGGCGTACTGATCCTTCTCGAGGATCTTGCCGACGATGACCGAACCGTCTTCACCCGCGTTGATCGCGATCTGGCGGGCCGGCGCGGAGAGCGCCTTGCGCACGATCTCGACGCCGGTCTTCTGGTCGTCGTTGGCGGTACGGACGCTCTTCAGCTTCTCGGAGGCGCGGAGCAGGGCGACGCCGCCGCCCGGCAGAATGCCTTCCTCGACAGCCGCGCGGGTCGCATGCATCGCGTCATCAACGCGATCCTTGCGCTCCTTCACCTCGACCTCGGTCGCGCCGCCGACGCGGATCACCGCGACGCCGCCAGCGAGCTTGGCGAGACGCTCCTGGAGCTTCTCACGGTCGTAGTCCGAGGTGGTCTCCTCGATCTGCGCCTTGATCTGGGCCACGCGCGCCTCGATGTCGGCCTTCTTGCCGGCGCCGTTGACGATCGTGGTGTTCTCCTTGTCGATCATCACCTTCTTGGCGCGACCGAGCATGTTGAGCGTGACGTTCTCGAGCTTGATGCCGAGGTCTTCCGAGATGCACTGACCGCCGGTCAGGATCGCGATGTCCTGCAGCATGGCCTTGCGGCGATCGCCGAAGCCCGGAGCCTTGACGGCCGCGACCTTGAGGCCGCCGCGGAGACGGTTCACGACCAGGGTCGCGAGGGCTTCGCCCTCAACGTCCTCGGCGATGATCACCAGCGGCTTGCCGGTCTGCACCACGGCCTCGAGCAGCGGGAGCAGCTCGTTCAGCGAGGAGAGCTTCTTCTCGTTGATGAGGATGTAGGCGTCGTCCATCTCGACGCGCATCTTGTCGGCGTTGGTGACGAAGTAGGGCGAGATGTAGCCGCGATCGAACTGCATGCCCTCGACGACGTCGAGCTCGGTCTCCAGCGACTTGGCTTCCTCGACGGTGATGACACCCTCGTTGCCGACCTTCTTCATGGCGTCGGCGAGGAACTTGCCGATCTCCGCGTCGCCGTTGGCCGAGATGGTGCCGACCTGGGCGATCTCGTCGTTCGAGGTGACTTTCTTGGTGTTCTTCTCGAGGTCCGCAACGACGGCGTCGACGGCGAGGTCGATACCGCGCTTGAGGTCCATCGGGTTCATGCCGGCGGCAACCGCCTTGGCGCCTTCGCGAACGATCGCGGCGGCGAGCACGGTCGCGGTGGTGGTGCCGTCGCCGGCCGCGTCAGCGGACTTGGAGGCGACTTCGCGCACCATCTGCGCGCCCATGTTCTCGAACTTGTCGTCGAGCTCGATCTCCTTGGCGACGGTGACGCCGTCCTTGGTGATGCGGGGAGCGCCGAACGACTTGTCGAGGACGACGTTGCGGCCCTTCGGACCGAGCGTGACCTTCACGGCGTTGGCGAGGATCTCGACACCGCGCAGCATGCGGTCGCGCGCGTCGACGCCGAATTTGACTTCTTTGGCTGACATTATGGGTTTCCCTGAGTACTTGGTTCTGTCTCACCCTTGCTCACCTTTGGCGAGGCGCCCGGCAGGCGCTCCTCAGGGGTGAGCGGTGCGAGCGTTGGATTAGGCGGCTTTCTTCTTGGAAGCGGGGACGTCGAGCACGCCCATGATGTCGCTTTCCTTCATGATCAAGAGGTCGACGTTGTCGATCTTGACTTCGGTGCCGGACCACTTGCCGAACAGCACGCGGTCACCGACCTTCAGATCGATCGGGATCAGCTTGCCGGCTTCGTCGCGGCCACCGGGGCCGACGGCGACGACTTCGCCCTGGGAGGGCTTTTCCTTGGCAGTGTCGGGAATGATGATGCCGCCAGCGGTCTTCTCTTCTGCGTCGATGCGCTTGACCACGACGCGGTCGTGAAGCGGACGGAATTTCATGCAGTCCTCCTAACCATTTGCACGAGATGGAGATTTTTGGGGTGTTAGCAATCGATGCCCGCGAGTGCTAGCGCGGGCGAGACTGAAATAGGACAGGATTTTTGCGGGAGCAAGGGCTTCTAGCAGAAAAATCAGCACTCTGAAGGGCCGCCTGCCAGAAATGTTTACCATCGTTAATGGGCGGGAATGAGCCGCCGGGACCGTATTAGCACGGAGCGGGTTCTGCTGCTAACGCATTGAATTTCAACAGCTTGTTAAACTTTTGGGCTTGAGATGAATTGTCAGTTTGCGTCACATTTCTCTTATGTGAGCGCATCTCCACCGGGTGGCTCGTAAGCAGCGTACCGGATCAAGCCACCCCCTGAATGCGCTCCTGCAAAGGAGGTTGGCATGGGACTGCGGGTTGGGGGCGTTTCCGACGATTTCCGGAAACAGATGCTGGGTTACGGGCTGACGACGGCGCAGATCCTGTATCGGATGCCGGATCACCCCGCGCTGCTCCAGACTTATGTCTGGCAGAACTACGATCTCTTCCCGAAATTCCCGGCGCTGACCGATTTCCTCGCCTTCTGGCAGCAGAAGCTCGACGGTCCGCTGTTCTCGGTGACGGTGGCGCATTCCAAGCTGATCAAGCCCGCCGAGCTGCGCGCGGTCGACGGTGTGTTCAGGCTGCATTGAGGAAGTGTAGGGTGGGTTAGCCTCGCGGCTGCGCGAAGCGCAGTCCGCTGGCGTAACCCACCGCTTCTCGCGCAGCGACGGAAGTGGTGGGTTACGCCTTCGGCTAACCCACCCTACGATTCCAGAAATTTGTGTTAGCCTCCCTCCAGAACAAGAACGGGAGGCACGAGCCATGGCCAGGAAGACCAACAAGACCAAAAAGCCGACATCGCGCAGCGCAGCTCAATCCGCAGTAAAGAAGAAGTGGAGCGGCAGCAAGGCCGCCGCCCGGCCATCGGCACGCAAGACGCCGTCAGCCCGCAAGGCCGTGAAGTCGAAGGCACGCACGACAGCCGCCAAATCCTCCGTCAAAAAACCTGCGCGTCCGAAGCAGCGCATCGCCGTCAGCCATCATCGCGAAGAGGATTTCAAGGCGGACGGTCTGCGCGCCTACGCGCAATATCGCGACCTCGGCATATCAGATGCGACCCACGGCCTCGCGCAAGCGCACGTCATCCGGCTGCAGGGTCCCTGCAACCCGGACGAGGTCTCAAAGCTTCACTATCACGACGTCGAATTCCAGATGGTCTATGTGCTCAAGGGCTGGGTGAAGACCTACATGGACGGGCAGGGCGAGACGCTGATGAAGCAAGGCAGCGCCTGGACCCAGCCGCCGAAGATCAAGCACATGATTTTGGACTATTCCGACGACGTCGAACTGCTGGAGGTCATCTTGCCGGCGGAGTTCAAGACGGTGGAGTTGAAGGCGTAGTGATCCGTCGTTCCGGGGCGCGCGCAGCGCGAACCCGGAACCTCGAGATTCCGGGTTCGGTGCTGCGCACCGCCCCGGAATGACGAACGGGAATTACGTCAACACCCCCACGATCGCCCCCATCAGACACGTCGTCAGCGTGCCCGATACGATCGACTTCAGCCCGAGCGCGTTGATCTCGTCGCGCCGCTCCGGCGCCATCACGCCCAGGCCGCCGATCATGATGCCGAGGCTGGCAAAATTGGCGAACCCGCACATCGCATAGAGCATGATCAGCCGCGAGCGGGCATCGAGCGCGTCGGGCGGGAGTTTTGACAGATCGACATAGGCAATCAGCTCATTGAGCACGGTCTTGGTGCCCATCAGGCTGCCGGCGGTGATGGCCTGGTCCCAGGGCAGGCCCATCAGCCAGCACACCGGTGCCATCACCAGACCGAGGAGCCTTTGCAACGAGATCGCGGCACCGCCGACATTGGGCAAGAGGGCGAGCACGGCATTGACGAGATAGACCAGCGCGACCAGCACCAGCAGCATGGCGACGATGTTGAGCAGCAGTTCGAGCCCTGCGGAAGTGCCCTTCACGATGGCGTCCATCGTGCTCGAGGCATGCATCTCGGGGTCGCCCAGCGTCCCCCCGGTCAGCTTGTCGCTGGTTTCGGGCACCATGATCAGGCTGACGAGGATCGCGGCCGGCGCGCCTAGCACGGAGGCGATGACGAAATGCGCGGCCGCGTCGGGTATCAGCGGTGCCAGGAACGTCGCATAGAGCACCAGCACGGTGCCGGCGATCCCGGCCATGCCGCCGGTCATCACCAGGAACAATTCGCTGCGCGTCATCTGCGCAAGGTAGGGCCGCACGAACAGCGGCGCTTCGACCATGCCGAGGAAGATGTTGGCGGCGGTCGACAAGCCCACCGCGCCGCCGACGCCGAGCGTGCGCTCGAGCAGCCAGGCCATGCCGCGCACGATCGGCGGCAGCACGCGCCAGTAGAACAGCAGCGTCGTCAGCACGCTCATGACCAGCACGATCGGCAGCGCCTGGAAGGCGAGGATGAAATCCGCGCCGGGCACCTTCAGCTCGAAGGGCAGGGCGCCGCCGCCGACATAGCCGAACACGAAGGCGCTTCCTGCGCGCGAGGCTGACGAGATCGCGCCAACCGCGTCGTTGATCGCGCCAAAAGCATGCGCGACGACGGGCAGCTTGAGCAGGATGACGGCCGTAGCGAACGTCGAAACAAGCCCGATCGCCGCCTGCCGCAGCGAGACCGCACGGCGGTTCTCCGCGAGCGCCCAGGCGATCAGCAGCAATGCGAAAATGCCGAGTGCCGATTGCAATCGCAGCATGATGTCCCCAATCCCCTGGTGATTATGGCAGTTAGCGCATTGCAAAGGCAATGCCGCGCGGCTGGCGGCTCGCCCCCTTGTTGACAAGCGGGCCCGGCTCAGCCACGCGGTGGATTCATCCCCTTTCGGGCCGCACCAGGCCCCCAAGCAACAGCCAAGAGCAGTCGATGTCCGCGAAACCGCCGGTCAGCGCTGGCGCACTCCTCAAGCACCGGGCGTTCCTGTTCTTCCTGCTCTCGCGCAGCCTGTCGCGCTTTTCCAGCCAGATCGCGGCGGTCGCGATCGGCTGGCAGATCTACGACCTCACCGGCAGCGCTTTTGCGCTCGGCATGGTCGGCCTCGTGCAGTTCCTGCCCACAGCGCTCCTGGTGTTCGTCGCCGGCCACGCCGCAGACCGCTACGAGCGCAAGCGCGTGGTCCAGCTCTGCCAATTGGCGGAAGCGGCCACCGCGCTCTACCTCGCGGTCAGCACCTATTACGGCGCGGTCGGCGAGGTGCAGATCTTTGTCGCGACCTTCGTGCTCGGCATTGCCGGTGCGTTCGAAAGCCCGACCACCGCGGCGCTGTTGCCCCTGATCGCGCCGGAGGGGTCGCTGCAGCGCGCAACCGCGGTCTCCAGTGGCGCGGCGCAGATCGCAACCATTACGGGGCCGGCGCTCGGCGGCTTTGCCTACGCGATCGCGCCGCACATCGCCTATGGCATCATGGTGCTGTTCTGGATCCTCGGCATGATCTTTACCGGCGTGATCCGGCCGCGGCCGCAGGCGATCCCCAAGGCTGATGACGACGACATCTATGCCGGCGTTCGCTTCATCCGCTCCAATCCGGCGATCCTCGGCACCATCTCGCTCGACCTGTTCGCGGTGCTGCTCGGCGGCGTCACGGCGCTGCTGCCGATCTATGCCCGCGATATCCTGCAGACCGGACCGATGGGGCTCGGCGTGCTGCGCGCAGCGCCCGCGGTCGGCGCGCTCGTCATGACCATGGTGCTGGCGCGGCACGCGATCAATCGGCGCGTCGGCATGCGGATGTTTCAGTCGGTGATCGTGTTCGGCATCGCGACGGTGGCCTTCGCGCTGTCGCACTGGATGTGGCTGTCCGTGGCCTCGCTCGCGATCCTCGGTGCTGCCGATACGATCAGCGTCGTGATCCGCTTCTCGCTGGTGCAGCTTGCCACCCCTGACGAGATGCGCGGCCGCGTCGGTGCCGTGAACTTCCTCTTCATCAACGCCTCCAACCAGCTCGGCCAGTTCGAGAGCGGGCTGACGGCCGCGCTGTTCGGCGCGATGCCGGCCGCGGTTCTCGGCGGCGTCGGCACCATCGCGGTGGCGTTGTTGTGGATGAAGCTGTTCCCGAGCCTGCGCAAGGTGGAGCGGCTGGAGTAGGGGCAGCGCTCTCTCCCCGTCATTGCGAGCGCAGCGAAGCAATCCAGAATCTTTCCGCGGAGACAGTCTGGATTGCTTCGCTGCGCTCGCAATGACGATTATGGAGGCAGTGTGGGCCTCTCCCCGCAAGCGGGGAGAGGGAGAGGAGAGAGCCTTAGCCCCGTCCAACGAACGGCATCTTCGTCGCCATGACCGTCATGAACAGCACGTTGGCGTCCAGCGGCAGGCCGGCCATGTAGGCCACGGCATCGCCGACGGCTTTTGCGTCCATGCGCGGCTCGTGCTTCATCGTGCCGTCGGGCTGCATCACGCCGGGACCGGCGACCATGCGGTCGGTCATCGGCGTCGCTGCGTTGCCGATGTCGACCTGGCCGACCGCGATGTCATAGGCACGGCCGTCGAGATTGCTCGCGCGGGTGAGGCCGGTGATGGCGTGCTTGGTCGAGGTGTAGGCCGCCGAGAACGGCCGCGGTGCATGTGCCGAGATCGAGCCGTTGTTGATGATGCGGCCGCCGCGCGGCGACTGGTCCTTCATGATGCGGAAGGCGTGCTGGGTGCACAGGAACGGGCCGGTGAGGTTGGTGTTCACCACCGCCTGCCACTGCTCGAGCGTGAGATCCTCGAAATTCACCGGCGGCGCGCCCATGCCGGCGTTGTTGAACAGCACGTCCAGCCGGCCGTAGCTGTCCTTCACCTTGGCAAACAGCGCGGCGATCGAGTCGGCGTTGGTCATGTCGGCGGACACGCAGAGGCTCTTTCCGGCCGGGCCGAGCTTTGCGGTCTCTTCCAGCTTGTCGAGCCGTCGTCCCGTGAGCACCACGGTGAAGCCGGCATCCATCAGCGCCAGCGCGGCCGCGCGCCCGACGCCCGTGCCGGCGCCCGTCACCACTGCGATCTTCTTTGCTTCGCTCATCGTTTCCTGCCTTTTCTGTTTGTCAGGTTTTGGAGTCTTTTTCGTTCTTGTAGGGCGGCCGCGGGATATTCTGATGGGCCGCGCGCAGCGCCGCCGACCAGCGCGAACGCAGATCGTGGAAATAGGGCTCGCCCGCTTCGATGCGATGGTTGAGGTCGGCGTCGCAGACATCCGTGCGTGCGACCAGCACGTCGATCGGCAGGCCGACGCCGAGATTGGAGCGCATGGTCGAGTCCATCGAGATCAGGCTCGTCTTCAGCGCCTCATAGAGCTCGATGTCGTAATGCATGGCGCGGTCGAGCACGGGCTTGCCGTATTTGTGCTCGCCGATCTGCAAATAGGGCGTGTCGGTGGTGCATTCAATGAAGTTGCCGGCCGGATAGACCATGAACAGGCGCATCCGCGAGCCCTTGATCTGGCCGCCGAACAGGAAGGAGACGTCGAAATTGATGTCCTCGGCCTTCAGCGCCGCGCCCTCGGTCGAATGCACGGCACGGATGGCGCGGCCGATGCGCTGCGCTGCCTGAAACATGGTCGGCGCGTTCATCAGCGTCTCGATCTCGCCGGTCTCCGGATCTTCGAGGCCCTCGGTCAGCGTCGACAGCACGGACTGGCTGATCGCGAGATTGCCGGCGCTGGCGATCGCCATGATGCGTTCGCCGGGTTTTGAGAAGATGTGCAGCTTGCGGAAGGTCGAGACGTTATCGAGGCCGGCATTGGTCCGGGTGTCGGCGATCATGACGAGGCCTTCCCGAACCAGGATTCCGCAGCAATAGGTCATTTCCAGTCCCCGAACGCACCATCTTGAACGCGGAAATTACTAGCCAATTTCATCGGCGGCTCCAACCCCATTTCCCTGCGCGGCAGCCCTGAAACCTTTCCTTGGCGCGTGCCGTATCAAACGGCTAGAAATCGACCCTACGGAGGAGGGCGGGGAATGAGAAAGCTGGTGCTCGGCAGCCTGGTTGCGGCGGCCGTTGGCGTGAGTCTTGGCATGATTGGCGGCGCGGCGTTCGCTGGTCCCTGGGAGGACGGCATGGCCGCCTACAACCGGGGCGACTATGTACCGGCGGTCCAGGTGTTCCGCGGCATGGCGAAGGCCGGCAATGCCAAGGCGCAGATGATGCTGGGCTCGATGTATCAGCGCGGACAGGGCGTGGCGAAGAGTTCTGCGCACGCCTTCATGTGGCTCACGCTAGCCGCGTCCCGTGGCGACGCGAAGGCGAAGGCGGAGCTGAAGGCGGTCTCGGCGACCATGACGGCGGAGGACCTGTCGCACGCGCGCGCGATGATGCAGACCTGCGAGGCGTCGGATTACAGGAATTGCGAGTATTGAGTCTTACATCGTCATTCCGGGGCGCGCGTAGCGCGAACCCGGAATCTCGCGCCACAATCTCCAGATTCCGGGTTCGATGCTTCGCATCGCCCCGGAATGACTCGCAAAACTGTCACCCCTGCCATTGCGATTGCGACTGCCCGCCGGAACGCCCGGCCTGATCGACCCTAACCGTCACCGTCAGCGTCTCCATGCCGCCGCCATAGCGGGTGCCGCGCACGGGAGCGGCGCCGAGATAATCGAGCCCGATCGCGACACGGACATGGGCGTCGGTCGAGCAGAGGCAGTTGGCGGGATCGAAGCCGACCCAGCCGAGGTCCGGCACGAAAGCCTCGGCCCAGGCGTGACCGGCATCCTGATGGACTGCGCCGTCGGAGCGTAAGAAGTGGCCGGAGACGAAGCGCGCCGGCACGCCCGCGCTGCGCGCGCAGGCGATGAAGATATGCGCATAATCCTGGCAGACGCCGCGCTTGAGCGTGAACGCCTCCGCCGCCGAGGTGCCGCTATGCGTCGGATCCTCGTCGAACGTCATGTGCTCGCTGACCTGCGACATCAGTGAATGCAGGAAGCCGAGCGTGTCGCTCTCGGCCTCGGCGCGCAAGCTCTTCGCGAACGCCGCCATCGCCGGGTTGACCCCGGTGAGGTCGGTGGAGCGCAGGAACATCCCGGCCGGAAAGCGCTCGTCGGCGCCGCGCAGCACGCCGCCGGTGTCGTGGGTCTCGATCAGGCCCTCGGCAGTGATCCTGATGTCGCTGACGGGACCGCAGGACAGCACATGCGTGACGTTGCCGAACGCGTCCTCGTGCATGTCGAGCTTGGTGTCGGTCGAGACGTCGATCTGCCATTCCGCCACATACTGCCCGTCATGGCTGCCGGGTGTCATGCGCAGGATCTGGATCACGCTGGAGGCCGCCGGCTCGTAGCGATAGGTCGTGGTGTGCAGGATTCGCAGGCGCATGGTGCTTCTGGCTCGGTCATTCCGGGATGGTCCAAAGGACCAGACCCGGAATCTCGAGATTCCGGGTTCGATGCTTCGCATCGCCCCGGAATGACGACGGGTTGAGACTGTGTTCGACTAGATCAAATACTGCTTCGTGATGATTTCGCCCAGCCTGGAATTGTCTGCGATGAATTCCTGAATGAATTCATGCACGCCATGCTGGAAGATGTCGGTCATGTTGGAGTGTTCCAGGCGGTTGCGGATGCCGCGGGCGTGGCGCTGGGCCGGGCCCTGGCGGCCATAGGCCACACCGATCTGGTCGAGATTGCGCACGAGATTGTCGTAGCAGCTCGCAAGCGAGCGCGGCAGCGTGCCGTTGAGAATGAGCAGATCCGCGACCAGCCACGGTTTCAGCGTCTCGCGATACACCCAGTGATAGGCAGTCAGCGCCGACACCGACCGCAGGATCGAGCTCCACTGATAGAAGTCGAGCGGACCGCCGACGTGCTCCTCTTCCGGCAGCAGCACGTGATACTTCACGTCGAGAATGCGTGCGGTGTTGTCGGCGCGCTCCAGGTGCAGGCCGAGGCGCGAGAACCAGTAGGCGTCGTTGCGCAGCATGGTCCGGTAGGCCGAGCCGTCGAAGCGCAGCGAGGTCTCCTGCACGAAGCGCAGGAATTTTGCCAGGTCCTCGCGCGTCGAGGTGCCCTTGCTCCAGACCTCCTGCAGCTCGATCCAGGCCGAGTTGATGGTGTCCCACATCTCGCTCGTCAGCGCGGTGCGCACCGAGCGCGAGTTCAGACGCGCCGCCTCGATGCAGTTCCGGATCGAGGACGGATTGTTCGCCGAGAACGAGAGATAGTCGACGACGTTGTTCTCGTTGGCTTCCTCATATTGCTGATAGAAGCTGGCGGCGACGCCGGCGGTGAGCAGCGCCGAGTCCCATTCGTTGGTCTTGCCGACATAGGCGGCGGGTAGCGCGGTCACACGCAACGTCGCGTCGATGGTGCGCGCGAGATATTCCGCACGTTCGACGTAGCGGGCGAGCCAGTAGAGGTTTTCGGCGGTACGCGACAGCATCTCTCTACTCGTCCAGAATCCAGGTGTCTTTGGTGCCGCCGCCCTGGCTGGAATTCACCACGAGCGAGCCTTCCTTCAGGGCGACGCGGGTCAGTCCACCAGGCACGACGGTCGTGCGCTTGCTGCCCGTGAGCACGAAGGGGCGAAGATCGACATGGCGTGGCGCGAGGCCGGACGCCGTGCAGGTCGGGCAGGTCGAGAGTGCCAGCGTCGGCTGCGCGATGAAGCCTTCCGGCTCGCGCTTCAGCTTCTCGCGGAAGGCCTCGATGGTCGCCTTGGTCGCGGCCGGCCCGATCAGCATGCCGTAGCCGCCGGAGCCGTGCACTTCCTTCACGACGAGCTCGCCGAGATTGTCGAGCACGTAGGCGAGATCCTTCGGCTCACGGCAGCGCCAGGTCGGCACGTTCTTCAGGATCGGCTCCTCGCCCAGATAAAATTTCACGATGTCGGGCATGTAGGAGTAGATCGCCTTGTCGTCGGCGATGCCGGTACCGACCGCGTTGGCGAGCGTGATGTTGCCGGCCGCATAGGCCGACATCAGGCCGGGCACGCCGAGCACGGAATCGGGGCGGAAGGTGAGGGGATCGAGGAAATCGTCGTCGACGCGGCGGTAGATCACGTCGACCCGTTTCAAGCCCTCCGTCGTGCGCATGAACACTTCGTTGTTCTTGACGATGAGGTCGCGGCCCTCGACGAGCTCGATGCCGAGCTTGTCGGCGAGGAAGGAGTGCTCGTAATAGGCAGAGTTGTAGACGCCGGGGGTGAGCAGCGCGACCGTCGGCTCGGACGAGGCGCTCAGCGGCGCCACCGAGCGCAGGGCAGCCAGCAGCTCGTCCGGATAACGCTCGACCGGCGCCACCCTGTGCCGGGCAAACAGGTCCGGAAACAGCCGCATCATGATCTCGCGGTTTTCCAGCATGTAGGACACGCCGGACGGCGTGCGCGCATTGTCCTCGAGCACGATGAAGTCGTTGGCGTCGACCCGGACGATGTCGATGCCGGCGATGTGCACATAGACGTCGTGCGGCACCTGCTGGCCGTTCATCTCCGGGCGGAACACCGGGTTCTGGAAGATCAGGTCGTCCGGCACTATCTCGGCGCGCAGCACCTCGCGGCCATGATAGATGTCACGCAGGAACATGTTGAGCGCGCGCACCCGCTGCTTCAGGCCCTTTTCCAGCAGTGCCCATTCCTTGCCCGACATGATGCGCGGGATGACGTCGAACGGGATCAGCCGCTCGGTGGCCTCCGCATCGCCATAGACGGCGAAGGTGATGCCGATGCGGCGGAACAGAAGCTCCGCCTCCTGACGGCGATATTCGAGCGCCTCGGAAGGCGTCTCCTTGAGCCAGCGTGCCAGCTCCTGATAGGCGGGACGGAGGTCCCCCCCGGGAATATTCATTTCATCGAACGCGACTGCCATAGATCCCGACTGTTCTCCCGAGGCGTTGCGCAATTGGTCAGGTCGCATAGGCCTTGGTGAAGACCGCAACGTCCTGTGGCCATGCGCAGAGAGTGCATGACTTATCGGGGTGGTAGCAAGGGCCGGGCCAGCGCGATATGCATGGACTAACGGCATTTGACGGGGATAGCCGGCGGCGTGCCTGAAAAAATGGCGGAGGACTGCTTATTTCGGCAGCAAAACCGCGTGACTTCAACGCGTTACCTCGGCAAAGTTGGCGCCACAGGTGAGGAATGGGTTTATGAGCGAGATCGTCACGGCGGGCATTCTGGTGATCGGGGACGAAATCCTCTCCGGCCGGACCAAGGACAAGAACATCGGCTTCATCGCCGAGTACCTGACCAATATCGGTATCGACCTGAAGGAAGTCCGGGTCGTCTCCGACGACGAGGACGACATCATCGCCGCCCTGAATGCACTGCGGCAACGCTACACCTACGTCTTCACGACAGGCGGCATCGGGCCGACCCATGACGACATCACCGCCGACAGCGTGGCCAAGGCCTTTGGTGTCGGCATCGACCACCACCCGGAGGTGGTGGCGCGCTTCCGCGAGCGCTGGAGCGGGCAGGACCTCAACGAGGCGCGGCTGCGCATGGCCCGCATCCCCGACGGCGCCGAGCTGATCCAGAGCGCGACCATCCTCGCCCCCGGCTTCAAGATCGGCAATGTCATCGTGATGGCGGGGGTGCCCTCGATCATGCAGGCGATGATGGACATCGTTTCGCCCAAGCTGAAGTCTGGCGTCCGCATGCTCTCGGAGTCGGTCCGCGCCAACGCGCGGGAGGGCGACATCGGCAGCCCGTTGCGGGCCATTGCCGCCGCCCATCCCGACACCATCATCGGCAGCTATCCCTTCATGGACGAGGACTCGAAGCCCAACACCAATCTGGTGGTGCGCTCGCGCGACCCGGAGAAGCTTTCCGCCGCGATGTCCGCCGTGAAGGAAATGCTGGCGGGATTGAGTGTGAATCGCTAGCACGACACCGCCGGACGATGATTGGCAGGAGACGACGATGAACGGTGAATTGACTGCACAGGAACGGGCGGGCAAGGCCTTTCCGGTCTCGTGGGACCAGTTCCACCGCGATTGCCGAGCGCTGACCTGGCGGCTCAACGAGGTCGGCCCGTTCCATGCGGTCATCGCCATCACCCGCGGCGGCCTGGTGCCGGCCGCAATCGTGGCGCGCGAGCTCGGCGTGCGCATCATCGATACCGTCTGCATCGCGAGCTACGACCACGACAAGCAGGGCGATCTGCAGGTTCTCAAGGGCATTTCCGACGCGGCGATGAAGCTCGGCGGCGGCACCGGCAAGGGTCTGTTGATCGTCGACGACCTCGTCGACACCGGCAAGACCGGCAAGCTGGTGCGCGAGATGCTGCCGGATGCGCATTTCGCCACCGTCTATGCCAAGCCGAAGGGCCGTCCGCTGGTCGACACCTTCATCACCGAGGTATCGCAGGACACCTGGATCTTCTTCCCCTGGGACACCGCGCTCTCCTACCACCCGCCGCTGCGGGATGGTGCGGCGTAAGAGGATGTCATTCCGGGGCGATGCGAAGCATCGAACCCGGAATCTCGAGATTCCACAATGTGCAATTGCACATTGGGGTTCGGCTCTTCGAGCCGCCCCGGAATGACGGCAGTTGAATAGGCGCGCTTTCATGCCGCTGCAAAACCGCGTCACGCCCACCGGCGACATCATCGCGACACCCCATCGCGGGATGTTTACCGGCAATCGTGGCATCATCCACGATCCCGCGTCCAAGACGCTTCTCAAGAAGCGCTGGTCAAGTCCGGCCTGGCTCACCTGCACCTGCGAATTCCGCGGCCGTCGCCGCGAGGTGATGGCGCAGCGGAGCTGGACCGAGCTGTTCTTCCTGGACGAGGCCACCGCACTCGCTGCCGGCCATCGTCCCTGCTTCTATTGCCGCCGCGACGACGCCAACCGCTTTCGCGCGGCCTGGGAGAAGGGCAATCGCGTCCATGACGTTCGCATGCACGATATCGACGCCGTGCTGCATCATGAGCGACTCGATGATGGCAGGAAGCGGCTGCATGAGCTCGTGATGCCGATCGAGCAGCTCCCCGATGGAGCGATGGTGCTAAAGGGCGAGGAGAGTTTCCTGGTGACGCAGGGCAGGGTCCTGCTGTGGTCGTCGGCAGGCTATGCCAATGCTGCGCGGCAGCTCGACGATGCGAAACTCCTGACGCCGCCTTCAACCCTTCGGGCGTTGAATGCAGGATACCAGGTCGTGCTGCATCCGACGGCCACGCGCTAGCGCAGCGGCCGTCCCTGTTCGCCGACAGTCAGCCGCACATCGCGCAGTGCTCATTCGCGGATCACTTCAACTTCTCGCGCGCCAGCGCAGCACCGGCGCCGAGCGCCATCAGTTTTGCTTCCGCGATGTCCCGCCGCATCGGCGCCATGCCGCAATTGGTCGTGGCGATGATGTTGCTCTTGGGCACGAATTTTGCGACGTCCTCGATCACCTTGACGACGTCCTCGGCGGTCTCGACCGTGTCGCTCGCGACGTCGATCACGCCGGCCTGGACGATCTTGTTCTTGAGCAGCGCCAGGAGGTCGAGCGGCACCTTGGAATTGCGGCATTCGATCGCGACCTGCTGGATTGGGCTGGCGTCGATCGCGGGAAAGATCTGCTCGTACTGCCGCCACTGTTCGCCGAGCGTTTCCTTCCAGTCCGTGTTGGCCTTGATGCCGTAGCCGTAGCAGATGTGCACGGCGGTTGCGCAGGTCAGCCCTTCGGCGGCGCGCTCCAGTGCCTTGATGCCCCAGTCGTTGACCTCGTCCATGTAGACGTTGAAGGCCGGCTCGTCGAACTGGATGAGGTCGACGCCGTCGGCCTGCAACGCCTTGGCTTCCGCGTTCAATAGTTCGGCAAAGGCAAAGGCCATCTTGACGCGGTCGCCATAATAGCGGTCGGCGATGGTGTCGATGATGGTCATCGGGCCGGGCAGGGTGAACTTCAGCTTCCGGCCGGTGTGCGTCCGGGCGACGCGCGCCTCAAATTCATGGACGCGCTCCCTAAGCTGCAGGGGCGCAACGACCTGCGGCACCATCGCCTTGTAGCGGTCCTTGCGGATGCCCATCTCGACCTTGTGGGCGAAGTCGATGCCCTCGATCTTCTCCAGAAAACCGTGCACGAAATGCTGCCGCGCCTGCTCGCCCTCGGTCACGATGTCGATGCCGGCGTCGTCCTGGATCTTCAGCCAGATCAGCGTCGCGTCGCGCTTGGCGCGCAAAAGCTCGTCGCCCTTCGCCTTCCAGGGCGCCCAGAGCATGTTCGGCTCGGCGAGCCATTCCGGCTTCGGCAAGGAGCCGGCAATCGTGGTTGGAAACAGCATGGCGGCCTCCCGGGGGTTCTCGTTGCGCACCTTCCTGCCATGTCTTAACGTCGAGGTACAGAACAACAAAAGTCGTCGTCAACCGGCGACGCCGACAGGGAAGGTCATGATCGATCTCTACTACGCGCCGACGCCGAACGGCTGGAAAGTCTCGATCATGCTGGAGGAACTGGGGCTTCCCTATCAGGTCATTCCCGTCAACATTCGCACCGGCGAGCAGTTTCGCCCCGAATTCCTGGCCATCTCTCCGAACAACCGAATTCCCGCGATCGTCGATCACGCGCCGGCCGATGGCGGCGAGCCGTTCTCGGCGTTCGAGACCGGTGCCATCCTCATCTATCTGGCGGAGAAGACGGGCCGCTTGCTGCCCGCTGATCTCCGCGGGCGCTCGCGCACCATTCAATGGGTGATGTGGCAGATGGCGGGCCTCGGTCCCATGCTCGGCCAGCACGGCCATTTTGCACTCTATGCCGCGGAAAGGATTCCATACGCCATCGAGCGTTATCGCGACGAGGCGGCGCGGCTTTACGGCGTGCTCGACCGGCAGCTCGGAAAGACCGGTGCCTATGTCGCGGGTGACGACTACTCCATCGCCGACATCGCCTGCTTCCCGTGGACCATGACTCACAAGGCGCAGGGCTTTACGCTCGACGACTATCCGAGCGTCAAGCGCTGGTACGCCACTGTGCGCGCGCGTCCGCAGGTGCAGGCCGGGCTTGCGATCGGCAAGTTCGTCAAGGAACCCTTCGACGAGGAATCACGCAAGATCATGTTCGGCCAACGTGCGAAGGAATTGTTGGGAAAGAAATAGGCTGCCGCCACACCCGTCATTGCGAGCGCAGCGAAGCAATCCAGGCTGGTTCCGCGGAAAGATTCTGGATTGCTCGCTTCGCTCGCAATGACGGGGGATGGAGCGACATGAACAACAAACAAGGAAACGCCCGTGATCGAATTCTTCTTCGACTGTTCCAGCCCCTGGACCTATCTCGCCTTCCACAACATCCGGCCGCTCGCAAAAGAGCTCGGGGTCGAGATCGTCTGGCGGCCGATCCTGGTCGGCGGCATCTTCAACACGGTGAACCCCAGCGTCTACGCCCAGCGCGAGACGCCGGTGCCGTTGAAGGCGCGCTACATGAAGAAGGACCTGCAGGACTGGGCGGGCTCGGCCGGCCTTGCGATCAAGATGCCGCCGACGGTGTTTCCCGTGAACAGCGTCAAGGCGATGCGCGGCTGCATCTGGCTGGGTGCGGACATGGTGCCGTTCGCAACCGCCGTGTTCGAGACCTATTGGGGCGGCGACAAGGACATCTCGCAGGACGCGGTCCTTGCCGAGGTCTGCAAAAAGGTCGGCATCGACGAGCAAAAGTTCTTTGCCGGGATTTCGGCGCAGACCATCAAGGACCAGCTCAAGGCCAACACCGAGGAGGTCGTGGCGCGCGGCGGATTCGGCTCGCCCACGATCTTCATCGACAAGACCGACATGTACTTCGGAAATGACCGGCTGCCGCTGATCCGCGAGGCGATTTTGCGCCGCAAGGCGAGTGCGGCCTGATGGTGCGCGCCGTCGTTTGTCGTGCGCTCGGTGCGCCCGAGACCCTGCGGCTCGAGGAATTTCCGTCGCGGCCCTTGAGCCCGGGCGAGGTGCGCGTCGCGATCCGCGCTGCCGGTCTCAATTTCCCCGACGTGCTGATGGCGGCGGGCGAATACCAGCTCAAGCCGGAGTTGCCGTTCACGCCGGGCATGGAGGCCGCGGGCGATGTGACCGAGATCGGCGCGGAGGTGAAAGGCGTCTCTGTCGGCGACAAGATGATCGTCAAGATGCGGCACGGCGCCTTCACCGATGAAGCCGTCGTCATGCCGTCGCAGTTGACGTCGATGCCGTCGACCTTCGACTATGCGGAGGCCGCGACGTTTTTGGCCGGGCACGGCACCGCCTATCACGCGCTGATCGACCGCGGCAAGGTCGAGCCCGGCGAGGTGTTGCTGGTGCACGGCGCCGGCGGCGGCGTCGGGCTTGCCGCGGTCGAGCTCGGCAAGATGCTGGGCGCCACCGTGATCGCGACCGCATCGAGCGATGAGAAGCTCGCGATCGCAAAGGCGCGCGGTGCCGATCATCTCGTGCGCTACGACAGGGAGCCGTTCCGCGATGCCGTCAAGCGCATCACCGATGGCCGCGGCGCCGACGTCGTGTTCGATCCCGTCGGCGGCGAGGTCTTCGAGAACTCGATGCGCTGCATCGCCTGGGGCGCGCGTCTCCTGGTGATTGGCTTTACCGGCGGCATCGGCTCGGCGAAAACCAATCTCCTGCTGATCAAAGGCGCGAGCGTGCTCGGCGTGCGCGCCGGCGAAGCGGTGCGCAGGAATCCGGCGCGCGGCGAGGTCAGGCTGAAGGCGCTGCTCAATTGGGCGGAGGAGGGCAAGCTGCGCCCCAACGTCTCCCATCGTCTGCCGCTGCAAGATTACGCCAAGGCGATGCGGCTGCTGATCGACCGCAAGGCGATCGGCCGAGTCGCGCTGGTGATGGATTGACGGTGCTGTGCCTTCGTAGGGTGGGTTAGCCCCGCGGATTGCGCGAAGCGCAATTCCGCTGGCGTAACCCACCTCTTTACTGTCCGCTTGGAGAGAGAAGTGGTGGGTTACGCCGTGCGGACTGCGCTTAGCGCGCAGCCGCGGGGCTAACCCACCCTACGATCGCGAATGCGTCGGAAAGCGTCCATCCCGCAGGAAGCCGATCGTCGCCGCAATCGCTTCGTCATTTCGCATCAGCCACGGATGGGTTGCGTGGACCACCACGTGGTCGGTCATGCCATCTAGCTTCGTGTTCGCCACCGAGACGCGTCCGTCGTGGGGCCGCGGCAGCAACGCTCCAGTCACTGGATAGATCGAACGATCGCCGGCAATGATGCCGACGGGATAGTCGATTTGCGGCAGCAGCGCCGCGGTCGCGGCGTCGCGATGCGTGCCGAGTTGCTGTCCGGCCGGGCCGAAGAAGGTGCGGTAAGGGTACGAGTTCTTGAGGCGATCGGCGATCTCGCTGCCGCCGTTGGGCGTTCCCAGCATCACGACGCGCCCGAGATTTTGCACGCGGTGTCGCGCGAGATAGACGCGCGCCAGAAGTCCGCCCATGGAGTGGCAGACGAAATGCACGGAGCCACCAAGCGCGCCGGCAAACAACTCGATCGCGGGGTGAATGTCCTCCGCGAGTTCCTCGAGCGCCTTGCGACGGCTGGCATAGTCGAGGTTGAGCGTTGCATAGCCGCCGTGCTCGATCGCAAGCTCCATCTTGCGAAACGAGCGCGCCGTCCGGCTGATCCCGTGCAGGAAGACGACGCCGTCCCGAGGCGTCGCCGACCCCACGCTCACTTATAGTCCCGCTCGGTCCACCACGGGAAATAGTCGGGCATGTCGCTCGACACCTTGTTCTTGAACTGTGCGGGCCGCTTCTCCAGGAACGAGACGACGCCTTCCTTCACGTCGTCGGAGCGGCCCCGGGCATAGATGCCGCGGCTGTCGACCTTGTGGGCTTCCATCGGGTCGTCGGCGCCCATCATGCGCCACATCATCTGGCGGATCAGCGCCACTGATACAGGCGCGGTCTTGGCGGCAAATTCCTTGGCGAGCGCGCGCGCGGTCGGCAGCAGATCATCGGGAGCCACGACCTTGCTGACGAGCCGGCCGGCAAGCGCCTCCTGCGCCGGGAAGACGCGACCCGAATAGCACCATTCCAGCGCCTGCGAGATGCCGACGATGCGCGGCAGGAACCAGCTCGAGGCGGCCTCGGGCACGATGCCGCGCTGGGAGAACACGAAGCCGAAGCGCGCGGCGTCGGACGCGATGCGGATATCCATCGCGAGCTGCATGGTGACGCCGATGCCGACCGCAGGACCGTTCACGGCCGCGATGACAGGCTTGAGGCACTTGAAGATTCGCAGCGTCACCTGGCCGCCGCCGTCGCGCACCTGCGGGTCGCTGTAGTCGACGGCGCCGCTCGCAAGCCGCTTCACCGGCCCGCGCCGCGCGTCACGGTCAAACGTGTTGGCGCCGGAGGAGAGGTCTGCGCCGGCGCAGAAGCCGCGGCCTGCACCGGTCACGATGATGGCGCGGACGTTGTCGTCCTTGTCGGCGGCGTCGAACGCGTCGATCAGCTCGGCTTGCATCTGTGCGTTGAAGGCGTTGAGCTTGTCGGGCCGGTTCAGCGTAATGGTGAGAATCTGATCGGCGACCTCGTATTTGATGGTCTCATACGCCATGGCGGGTTTCCTTCCTTGTCTTTATGAATTCTGTCATTGCCGGGCGGAGCCGTTTGAAGGACGGCGTCGCTTCCGCTCGCCTATGCCCGACAACCATCCGTTCTGAGACGCATGGATGCGCGGGCAGAGCCCGCGCGACTTGTGCCTAGCCGCTACTTCTTCGGCGGGCTCGGCCACGGCCGCTGCGGCCCGCGCAGACTCTCGAACGCCTTGGCCATGCCGAGCACGCCGATGTCATCGAAACGGCGCCCGACGATCTGCACGCCGATGGGAAAGCCCTTGGCGTCGTAGCCGCCGTTGATTGCGATCGCCGGGTTCTCCGACATATTCCACGGTACGGTATAGCAGATGTGCTCGAACGGCTTCATGGGATCGTTGACGGGCGAAGCAAACTCCGCCGGATAGTTCACGTTCGGCGCGGTCGGCGAGATCAGATAGTCGAGCTCGCAGAACAGCGTTTTTGCGGCCGCGCGGATCGCCATGGTCTGGTTAAAACCCCTGATGACGTCGACGCCGGAGAGCTTTGCACCCGACTCGCCCCATTTGAAGATGTAGGGCAGCACCTTGGCCTGCTCGTCGGGCGTGAGCTTTGAGAGGTCGTCCCACATCCGCGCGCGCCAAAAATTGTCGAGGCCGTCAAGCATCTCGCGCGTCAAAATGCCGTCGACTTCGGTGACGACGGCGCCCGCGGATTCGAACGCCTTGGCGGCCTTCACCGCGACCTCGCGCACCGGCTTCTCCAGCGGTTGGCCGACGCCGAGATCGAGCATCAGGCCGATTCGCAGCTTGCGCGGCGATTTTTCCAGTGCCTTCCAGTTGATGGTGTCGGCGGGCAGGCTCATGCCGTCGCGCCGGTCGGGCTTCGCGATCACGCTCATCATCAGCGCGCAATCATCCACGGTGCGGGTCATCGGACCCGCGACCCGGCCCACATAGGGCGGATCGATCGGCACGCGGCCAAAGCTCGGCTTCAGGCCGACGAGACCGCACCATCCGGCCGGCAGCCGGATCGAGCCACCGATATCGGTGCCGAGATGCAGCGGGCCGTAGCCGGCCGCACCGGCAGCACCCGCGCCGGCGCTGGACCCGCCGGGATTTTTGGTGAGATCCCAGGGATTGCGGGCGAGCGCATGAAAACTCGAAAGCCCCGACGACAGCATGCCGTAATCGGGCATGGTGGTCTTGGCGAACAGGATCGCGCCGGCTTCGCGCAGGCGCGCAGCCGGCGGTGCATCCTTCTCGGCCGGCACCAGCTTGACGCTGGCGGCGCCCAGCGGCACCGGCGTGCCCTTGGTCGCGATGTTGTCCTTGATAGTCACAGGCACGCCGTCGAGTGGGCCGGACGGCTCGCCGCCGGACCAGCGCGCGGTTGAGGCCTTTGCGGCCGCGCGTGCGCCATCGGGATCGAAGGCGTAGAGCGCCTTGAGCTGCGGCTCCCACACGGCGACATGCGCGAGCAGATCCTCCAGCACCTCGCTCGGCGAGAATTGCTTTGCGCGATAGCCCGCGATCAGATCGACCGCGGAGAGATCATGCAGGGAGGTGACGGCCTCCTCGGTGCGCGGCTTATGCATGAGCTCCGACCGGCATGCGCGTTTCGATGATGCGGGCGAACATGCTGGCGCCGATCGGCAAGATCTTGTCGTCGAGCACGTAGCCGGGATTGTGCACGGGCACGGAGCCGTCATGCCCAACCCAGAAATAGGCGCCGGGAATGGTCTGCAGCATGTCGGCAAAATCCTCGCTGCCCATCTTGGGCTGCGTGCGGGTGATGACGTTGGCCGGGTTGACGACGGTGCGCGCGACGTCCTCGACCACCTTGGACTGCTCGACCTGGTTGACCAGCACGCCAAAGGTATCGCGAATGTCGGCCTCGATCTCGCACTGAAAGGCGCTCGCCACGCCGGCGCAGATCGCGCGCATGCGCTCGCGGATCAGCGCGCGGACCTCGTCGGAGAAGGCGCGCACGGTGCCGCAGAGATGCGCGTCACCGGGAATGACGTTGTAGGCCGAGCCGGCATGGATCTGCGTGATCGAGACCACCGCAGCCTGCAGCGGATCGACGTTGCGGCTGACGATGGTCTGAATGGACTGCGCCAGCGTGGTCGCGATAACAACCGCGTCCTTGGAGCGCTCGGGCATCGCGCCATGCGCGCCATAGCCGCTGATGCGGAGATCGAAGAAGTCGGCGCCGGCCATCGCCGGTCCGGGCAGGATGGCGATCTCGCCGTGATTGAGGTCGGGCGCGTTGTGGAGGCCGTAGAGCTCGTCGCAGGGAAACTTTTCGAACAGCCCGTCCTTGATCATCGCGCGCGCGCCGCCGAGGCCTTCCTCGGCCGGCTGGAAGATCAGGTGCACGGTGCCGTCGAAATTGCGGGTCTCGGCGAGGTAGCGTGCGGTGCCGAGCAGCATGGTGGTGTGGCCGTCATGGCCGCAGCCGTGGAAGCGGCCGGGAATGGTCGAGCGCCATTTCAGGTTTGTGTTCTCCTCCATCGGCAGCGCGTCCATGTCGGCGCGCAGGCCGATGCGCTTGCCGCTGGTACCGTTGCCCTTGATGACGCCGATCACGCCGGTGCCGCCGAGACCACGATGCACCTCGACGCCCCAGCTCTTCAGCTTGTCGGCGACGATGCCCGACGTGCGGACCTCCTCGAAGCCGATCTCGGGATGGGCGTGCAGGTCGCGGCGGATGGCGGTGAGTTCATCGGCGTAGCCGTCGATGCGATCGATGGTGGGCATCTGGTTTCTTCTGTCCGGTTAGCGTGATGGGGGATTGAATACGGGGCCGTTCGGCTTGATGCGGACGCCCGGACGCAACCTCGTCCAGGGCAGGGACGCGGTGTCGGCCGGCATCGCGCCGGGCGCGGCGCAGATCAGAAGCTTTGCGGCGATCGGCTCGAAATCGGCGCGGTAATGCACGGAACTCTTGTTGACGAGGATGGCCTGCTCGGTCGGCTCGATGCCGACATATCGGTACATCGCCTGATCGGCGAGCTGTGCCTTGTGCGAGCTCACGACGACGCGGACGTCGCCGATCCGCAAGGCGGCCGACGGGCCCATCTCCATCTCGCGGCCGCCATAATAGGGGCCGGGCGCGACGAAGCGGCCATCGGACAATTTTTCGACGACGAAGGTCTCAGTGTAGGGAGCATCGCCGGGAATGCCGGACTTGCCGCCGAGCGACAAGGTGACGGTTGCACCGACACCGGCGGCGTGCGCGGCCTTCGCCGAGACCGGATCATAGATCACGCCGGTGGCCGCACTTGCCTTGTTGCGCACCAGCGCGCGCAACATGCCTGTGGTGTCGGAATCGCCGCCGGCGCCGGGATTGTCCTGAGTGTCGGCGATGATGATCGGCTTGCTCGCGTCCTTGGCGAGCTCCATCGCATGGCGCACGCCTTCGTCGGGCGACCAGATTTTTCCGTCAAAGTCGTCCTCGTGGCTTTCGATCAGCTTGACGATCGCATCTGCCGCGCGGTCGGCGTCCGCTTGCGTCACGCCATAGGCGAACACGCTCGGACCGCAATCGCGGAAGTCGGCGGCAGGGAAGCCGGGTGCAAAGGAGAGGGTGGGGACCGCATCGCTCTCGAGCGCGGCGAGTGTTTCGTAGATGCCTTCGGTCGGCTGGTCGTTGGTGCATTGCCAACTGATCGGGATCAGGAACGGCAGTTGCCGGAACGCCTTTGCCAGGCGTTGTTTGGTGTTGAGCAACAACGCGAGATGCTTTGCCGAGGCACGGCCTGTCTCCGCCATGTCGACATGCGGATAGGTGCGATAGGCGATCAGCGCGTCCGCATGCTCGACCATTTCGGGCGTGACGTTGGCGTGCAGATCGAGGCTGGCGACGAGCGGAACATCCTTGCCGATCACCTTGCGGACACGCGCGAGGATTTCGCCTTCGCCGTCGTCAAGATGCTCGGTGACCATGGCACCGTGGAGATCGAGATAGACGGCATCGAGCGGGCCGGCCGCCTTGATGCCGTCGACCATCACTTTCACGATGCGCTCGAACGCATCCTCGGTGACATGGGCCGACGGGCTCGCGCCGCAGGCAATGGTCGGTATGAGTTCCCAGCCGTTGGCTTCGGCACTCTCGACGAAACCGGCGAGCCCGACATTGATGCGGCGCATCACCTTCAGCACATCGGCGCCCTCAGTCATCGCCGGCCAGCCGCCGCCATGCTGGAAGTCGGCAAATGTGGCCTTCGTCGGAGCGAAGGTGTTGGTCTCATGCAGGAAGCCGCCGACGGCGATGCGTGTCATTCAATCAGTCCAAAGCCAATCAGTCCAAAGCGATGTGTCGCGCGACGTTACCCGCCTTTGCGGCAAGAGCAAGCAAGGGACGCCATCGCGCCGCGCATGGCCTCAAGCCGTTTTGGGAATGGTGCTGGTACACGGTGCGTGTCGTGAGCGTAGTGATCCGCCAACCCCTCAGTGTCGTCCTGGCGAAAGCCAGGACCCATACCGCGAGGTCCATCGATTTTGTGCGGTGCGAGTCCCGGGCGACGAGTCGTCGCCAAAGCTCTCCCTGGGGTAATGGGTCCTGGCTTTCGCCAGGACGACGTCAGAGGCTCGCCGCCACGCCTTCCGCCACTGGCCGGAAGTTCGCGAAATCCCAGCCGCGGCCGGGCGCCGCATCGAGCAGCGCCTTGGTGTAGGCCTCCTTCGGATTCGTCAGCACCTCTGCCGCCGGGCCCTGTTCCACGACGTGGCCGTGCTGCATCACCACCACCTCGTCGCAGATCTGCGCGGCAACGCGCAGATCGTGGGTGATGAAGAGCAGCGCAATGCCGAGCCGCTTCTGGATCTCGTCGAGCAGTTCCAGAACCTGCGCCTGCACCGAAACGTCGAGTGCCGACACCGCCTCGTCCGCAACCAGCACGTCCGGATCGAGCGCGAGCGCGCGCGCAATGGCGATGCGCTGGCGCTGGCCGCCGGAGAACTGGTGCGGATAGCGCGACACGGCATCGGCCGGCAAGCCGACGAGTTCCAACAGCTCGCGGGCGCGCTTGAGCGCATCCGCGCGCGGGACGCCATAGTTGATCGGACCCTCGGCGATGCTTTCGCCGATGGTGACGCGCGGGTTGAGCGAGCGGTAGGGATCCTGGAACACGATCTGGATCTTTTGCCGATGCGGCTGCAGCAGGCGCCGCGACAGGTCCGAAATCTCCCGGCCGGCGAGCCGGACGCCGCCGGAGGTCGGATCGATCAGTCGGACGATGCAGCGCGCGACGGTGGACTTGCCCGAGCCGCTTTCGCCGACGATGCCGAGTGTGCGGCCCTTGCGCAGGGTGAGCGTGACCTTGTCGGCGGCGACGACCTCGCGGCCTTTGCCGAAGAACGAACGCTCGCGGTAGACCTTGCCGAGGTCGTTGGCCTCCAGCACGATCGGTTCCTTGGTCTCCTCGCGCGCCGCACGCGGCACCAGGCTCGGCACCGAGGCGAGCAGGTTGCGGGTGTACTCCATCGTCGGATTGCGCAGGATGGAGTCGAGCGTGCCGGTCTCGACTAGGCGGCCCTGCCGCATGACGGCGACGCGGTCGGCGATCTCGGCCACCACGCCCATGTCATGGGTGATGAACAGCACGGCGGTGCCGTGGTCGCGCTGCAGCTCGCGGATCAGCGAGAGGATCTGCTTCTGCGTGGTGACGTCGAGCGCGGTGGTCGGCTCGTCCGCGATCAACAGCTTTGGTTCGAGCACCAGCGCCATCGCGATCATGATGCGCTGGCGCTGCCCGCCGGAGAGGCGGTGCGGGTAAGAGGCAAAAATGCGTTCGACCTGCGGCAGATGAACCTGCTCCATCATGTCGAGGATGCGCTTCTTCCGCGCTTTCGCATCGAGATCGGTGTGGGCGCGCAGCACCTCGTCGATCTGGCGGCCGACCGGGACGACCGGATTGAGCGCCGTCATCGGCTCCTGAAAAATCATCGCCATCTGCGTGGCGCGGAGCTGCCGCAGGCGGCGATCGGTTGCGGTCAAGAGCTCCTCGCCGACCAGCTTCACGCTGCCGCTGGTCGGAACCAACGTGCCCTTCTGCAACAGGCCCATCACCGTGAGCGAGGTGACCGACTTGCCGGACCCGCTTTCGCCGACCACGCATAGCGTCTCGCGCTCGTGAACCTGGAGTGAGATGCCGTCGATGATCTTCGGTCCGTTCGGCTTCTTGCCGATGGAGACGACGAGGTTGTTGATGTCGAGAACGGTATTCTTCGGATTGGACACTGCTTACTTCCCGCTCTCGCGCTGCTTCATGCGTGGATCAAGCGCGTCGCGCGCGGCGTCGCCGATCAGGTTGATGCTGAGGATGGCGATCGACAGCAACAGGCCGGGCCAGAAGATCAGCGACGGCTTGATCTGGAAGAACTGGCGTCCCTCGGCCATGATATTGCCCCAGGTCGGCGTTTCCGGCGAGATGCCGGCGCCGAGGAAGGAGAGGATGGCCTCGGTGAGGATCGCCGATGCACAGACATAGGTGCCTTGCACGATCAGCGGCGCAATCGTGTTCGGCATCAGATGCCGCACCATGATCTTCGGCAGGCTTGAGCCGACCGAGATCGCCGCTTCCACATAAGGCTCTTCGCGCGCCGACAACACGACGGAGCGGACGAGGCGCGCGACGCGCGGGATTTCGGGGATGGTGATCGCGACCATCACGGTCCAGATGCTGGCGCCGGACAGCGACACGACGGCGATTGCGAGCAGAATGCTCGGCATCGCCATCAACCCGTCCATCACCCGCATCATGACCGCGTCGACCAGCTTGAAAAAGCCGGAGACGAGGCCGATGGCGAGGCCAATCGCGACCGACAGGATGGCGCAGCCGATACCGATCAAGAGCGAAATGCGGCCGCCATAGATCACACGGGACAGGAGGTCGCGCCCAAAGGCGTCTGTGCCGAGCAGGAACTGCGCGGAGGCCGGCTTCAGCCGTTGCGAGGGCGCCAGCAGGATCGGGTCGTGCGGCGCGATCAGCGGGGCAAGGATCGACGCGAGGATGATCAGGCTGAGGCAGACCGTTGCTGTCGCGATGATCGGCGTCGACGTCAGGAAGCCGAAGCGCGGACGCAGCGGCGTCGTGATCGGGATTGACGGTTCGGGTAGGGTTGCGATGGACATGTCTGAACCCTTCCTTAGTACCGGATACGCGGATCGAGCAGCGTATAGGCGACGTCGATCAGGAGATTGACGGTGACGTAAACCAGCGAGGTCAGAAGGATCATCGCCTGGATCACCGGATAGTCGCGCGCCAGCACCGCATCCACCGTGAGGCGGCCGATGCCGGGAATGTTGAACACGCTTTCGGTGACGACCACGCCGGAGATCAGCAGCGCAAAGCCGGTGCCGATCACGGTGATGACGGGCACGGCGGCGTTGCGCAGCGCGTGCCGCAGCAGCACGGCGGTCTCGTTGATGCCCTTGGCGCGCGCGGTGCGGACATAGTCCTCACCGAGCACGTCCAGCATCGCCGCGCGCGTCATGCGCGCGATCAGCGCGATATAGATGAAGGACAGCGCACAGGTCGGCAGCACGATGCGCTCGAAGAACGGTCCAAAGCCGTTGAAGATGCTGCGGAAGCCCTGCACCGGCACCCAGCGCAGGTCGATCGCAAAGAGCTGGATCAGGACATAGCCGACCACGAATACCGGCACCGAGAAGCCGAGCACGGAAAGACCCATCACGAAGCGGTCGATCCAGGTGCCGTGCTTCCAGGCCGCAATCACCCCCAAGGGAACGGCTACGACGACCGCAAGGATGATGGTGCACAGCGCGAGCGAAATCGACGGCTCGACGCGCTGGCTGATCATCTTCAGCACCGGCAAATTGGAGATCAGCGACGTGCCGAGATCGCCATGCAGCAGCCGGTTCAGCCAGGTGATGAACTGCACGATCAAGGGCTCGTTGAGGCCGAGCGTCTCGCGGATACGCTCGAGCCGTTCCGGCGTCGCGTTGTCGCCGGCGAGGATCGCGGCGGGGTCGCCCGGGGTGAGCCGGAGCAGGAGGAAGACAAACAGCGCCACCACGCCCATCACGGGCACGGCGGCGAAGATTCGGCGAACGAGATATCCCAGCAAGTTGGATCCGTCAGATTAGAGTCAAATCGGCGGTGATGCCGTCGGCAGGCTGCCACGAGCCTAACATTTCAGCAATTCCCGTGCCATTGCGGCCGTCGTTTTTGCGATGCAGCCAACACGTTTTGCGCGCTGCGGCTGTCTCTCACGCTGTCATTCCGGGGCGATGCGAAGCATCGAACCCGGAATCTCGAGATTCCACAATTCGCAATCGCGAATTGGGGTTCGGCTCTGCGAGCCGCCCCGGAATGACGGCTTCGCCTTCACTCCAGCGTCGCCAAGAGCCCCGCCATCAGCCGGCCGCGCTCGGCGAGGCTGTCGACCTCGATATGCTCGTCGAGCGTGTGCGCATTGGCGCCGCGCACGCCCAGGCCGTCGAGCGTGGGGATTCCCATCGCGCCGGTGAAGTTGCCGTCGGAACCGCCGCCGGCGCTGGCGTGCGGCAACTCGGCGCCGAGCTGCTTTGCGAGACCGCGCGCCTTTTCATAGAGCGCCATGGTGCCGGCATCGGGTTCCCAGACCGGCCGGGTGACGCCGCGCGTCACCTTGAAGGTCACGTCGTTGCTGGTGCCTGACAGTGCCAGCATCCTCTCGACGCCGCGGTCGAGATCGGCCTGGCGCTTGGCCATGGAGAGCGCTTCGCCGGTCGCGGTGGTGGCGACGCAATTCACCCACTGGCCGCCATGCACGATGCCGACCGAGAAGGTGCAGTCGTCCGTCGTCATGGCGTCGATCGCGAGAATCTGCCGCGCCATTTCCCGTATCGCGGAACGCCCGGAGGATAGTGTCGCGCCGGCATGGCTCGGCCGTCCGGTGGCTTCCAGGTTGAAGCGCGCGATCGCATAGCGGCCGGTGACGACGCCGTTGTCGGGACGGCCGGGTTCCGGCACCAGCACGTATTTGTTGCGCGCGGCTTCCGCCTCGATGATCTCCCGTGTCGAGGGCGTGCCGACTTCCTCGTCCGGCGTGAACAGGACGGTGATCGGCAGCGGCGTGGTGAAGGATGCGCGCGCCAACTGCCTGATGGCCTCGAGCGAGAGGTAGTTGCCGCCCTTCATGTCGAAGATGCCGGGGCCGTAGCACTTGTTGCCCTCGCGTCGCCATTTCAGCTTCTCGATGGTGCCGACGGGATGCACGGTGTCCAAATGGCCGGCGATCAGGATGCCCGGCTCGCCCTGCCGCGGGTGGGGGAAGCGCGCGCGAACGACGCCGCCAAAGCCCTGTCGGCCGGCGATGCGCTCGATCGTCGCACCCATAATCGCCATGTCGCGCGCGGCGAGGTCCAGCATGCGGTTCACCGCATCAGCGTCCCAGGTCGGGCTTTCGCATTCCACCCACGCGCGCAAGCCTTGCAGCATGGCCTCGGAATCAAAGGGAAGATTGGCTGGATTCATCGCTGATCTCTCGGGGCTTCGAGCGCGGCGCAACGAGGTCGCGCACGTGTCAGGGAATGTTCTACGGGCGGATTTGTAAAGTGAAATGGCCGAGACGAGAGCCCGTGCGGCGCTGTCGTGGGCATGCACCGAAAGCGGATTGACGGGCTCGGCGCTTGATGCAAGTCTCGAAAAGATAAAGGCGTTGCAGCACGTTAGGTCGCCTAAAGAACGAACCGAATGCACAAGCAATGATCCGCCTTTGACCAGTTTCACGTCAGGAGAAACTTTCAAATGATCCACTTCACGCGCCGGGGACATCGCACGCTCGTCTCCAAACTTGCGCTGTCCGTCGTCGCGCTGTCGACGGCACTGGCCTCGCCAGTGCTTGCCGCCGCCAGCAAGACGATCACGGCGGTGATGCACTCCGATCTGCGCATCATCGATCCGATCTTCACCACGGCCTACATCACGCGCGACCATGGCTACATGGTTTACGACACGCTGGTGTCGACCGATTCGAGCTTCAAGATCCAGCCGCAGATGGCCGACTGGAAGGTCTCCGACGACAAGCTCACCTACACCTTCACGCTGCGCGATGGGTTGAAGTGGCATGACGGCGCGCCCGTCACCGCGGAAGACTGCGTGGCTTCGCTGCAGCGCTGGGCCAAGGTCGACGGCATGGGCCAGAAGCTGATGGACTTCACTGCTTCCATCGAGGCCACCGACCCGAAGACCATCACGCTGAAGTTGAAGGAGCCCTACGGCCTGGTGCTCGATTCGATCGGCAAGCCGTCCTCGCGCGTCGCCTTCATGATGCCGAAGCGTCTCGCCGAGACGCCGGCCGACAAGCAGATCCCCGAGCAGATCGGCTCCGGTCCCTTCAAGTTCGTGCAGGGTGAATTCCAGCCTGGCGTCAAGGCGGTCTACGTCAAGAACACCGACTATGTGCCGCGCAAGGAGCCGGCGAGCTGGACGGCCGGCGGCAAGGTGGTGAAGGTCGACCGCGTCGAATGGATCACCATGCCGGATTCGCAGACCGCAGTGAACGCGCTGCAATCGGGCGACATCGACTTCATGGAGAACCTGCCGTTCGACATGCTGCCGGTGCTCGAGGCGAACAAGGAACTTACGGTCGAGGTCTCGAACAAGTTCGGTTTCCAGACCCTCGGGCGCATGAACTTTCTGCTTCCGCCCTTCGACAACGTGAAGGTTCGTCGCGCAGCGCTGCTGGCGATGAACCAGAAGGACGTGCTCGACGCGCTCGTCGGCAATCCCAAATACCAAAAGATCTGCGGCGCCTTCTTCATCTGCGATACGCCGCTCGCGACTGACGTCGGCTCCGAGACGCTGGTCAAGGGCAACGGCATGGCGGAAGCCAAGAAGGCGCTCGCCGAGTCCGGATACGACGGCACGCCCATCGTGATCATGGCGCCCGGCGACGTCACCACTCTGAAGGCGCAGCCGATCGTGGCGGCGCAGCAGCTTCGCGAGGCTGGCTTCAAGGTCGACCTTCAGGCGACCGACTGGCAGACGGTGGTGAGCCGTCGCGCCAGCCAGAAGCCCACCAAGGAAGGCGGCTGGAACATGTTCTTCACCAACTGGGTCGCGGCCGACGTCTCCAACCCGATCGCCAATCTCTCGATCGGCGGCCTGGGCAAGAAGGGCTGGTTCGGCTGGGCTGAGAACGCCAAGATCGAGCAGCTCAAGGACGCGTTCGTGCGTGCGGCCTCGCTCGACGAGCAGAAGAAGATCGCCGCCGACATTCAGAAGGAAGCCTACGAGCAGGTGATGTACGTCCCGCTCGGCCAGTATCTCCTGCCGAGCGGCTGGCGCAAATCACTCTCCGGCGTGCTGGATGGTCCGGCGACGCCGCTGTTCTGGAACGTCGACAAGTCGGAGTAGGGGATCAACGCGGCGTCCGCTCCGCGCGCTCCGTCCCAACGCAAAACGGCGCCGCTGTCACCAGCGGCGCCGTTTCTGTTTCAGTGACCCGTGTCAGCGCGGCGTGACTCCCGCAGGGAATCATTTCTTGGTGCTCGGTGATCCCTGAACGCGCTCGATTAGCGCATCTGAAGCGGCGAGCAGGCCGCTTCGATGGGCCGGGTCGACGACGCCGGGGCTGGGCAAGATGGCTTCGGCCTTGTTGTTGAACATGGCGCCGCTGTGTCCCCCGATGTCTGATGACACGAGGAGAGGGACGATGCGCTCCGCATAGACCTCGGGTGCGAGGGTCATGAGGCTCGTCAACGCTTCGACGATCCCGCGCAGCCATTTCCAGCCGAACAGATTGGCGCGAATGTCGGTCTTCACGAAACCGGGGTTGAGGCCGAACGCGTCGATGTGCGGATATCGGTCGCGCGCGTCGAGCACGATCGCCTCGTTGCCGGCGACCGTGTTCATATGCGCTTTCCAGCGCCCATAGTTCCTTTCGGAATTGAGGTCGTCGACGTCACCGGCCTGGCCGCTGCCCGGGAAACCCATCACGAAAACGCGGGGCTTCGTGCCAGGGTTGGCTCGACCGGTCCCGAGGCGCGGTGCAATCTGCTTCAGGATCACGTAGCGGCTGAGATAGCTGACCGCCAGATCGCGCTCGATCGCTTCGCCCGTCACCTCGCGCTTCGGGCCCGCCATCACGCCCGTGGTCATGATGACGATGTCCAGCGTCTCCGCGGGAAGTTCGCGGGCCACGCGCTGCGCCTCCTTCATCAGGCTCAGATCCGCCCTCATGAAGGTGATGCCCGGTGTGGCTGCGTCGCGAAAAGTCTGGCCGACCACCAGCACGTGGGCGCCCTGTGCGGCGAGCGACAGGGCAAGCGCTCTGCCGATGCCGCCGGTCCCGCCGACGATTGCGACCTTGAGGCCCTTCAGATCCAGCGTTTTCACGGCGACAGGCGACAGGTGGATGGAGGGATCACGCTTCATATGTGTTGCGTCCCCGTCAGTGCGCGGCCGCCTGGCCCGACGACTGGGCCAGGGTGGGATAGTCGGTGTAGCCGTTCGCGCCCGGCGTATAGAACGTCGCGCGGTCGGGCTGGTTCAACGGGGCGTTGCGGCGGAAGCGTTCGGGAAGATCGGGATTGGCGAGGAACGAACTGCCGAATGCAACGGCATCGGCCTTGCCTTCTCTGAGGAGAGCTTCGGCTGAATCCCTGGTGAGGCCGCCGCCGACGATGTAGGCGCCGCCAAAGCGCGGACGCAGCAGGGCGTGGTAGTCCTTGGCTGTGCCGAACAGCGCGACATGCAGATAGGCCATGTCCTTCGCGTTGAGATGTTCGACGAGGTAGCCGTAGGTCTCCTCCGGCGCATCGTCCTTGATGTCGTTGAAATTCATCTCCGGCGAGATTTTCAGGCCGACGCGGCCCGGGCCGGCCTCTTCGATCATGGCGGCAAGCGTCTCCAGGATGAAGCGCGCGCGGTTTTCAAGCGAGCCGCCATAGGCGTCGGTGCGGCGGTTGCTGCCGGATGACAAAAATTGCTCCGGCAGATAGCCGGTGGCGCCGTGCAGCTCGACACCGTCGAACCCTGCGGCAAGCGCGTTCCCGGTCGCGCGCCGGTAGGCGGCGATGATGTCCTTCACCTCGACGGTGGTAAGCGCGCGGGGGGTGACAAAATCCTTTTGACCTTCATCGGTCCAGGACTGCCCCTGCGGGCGGATCGCCGACGGCGCGACCGGCGCTTTCCCCTCCGGTTGCAGCAGGGGATGCGAGATGCGCCCGGTGTGCATCAACTGCATGAAGATGCGGCCGCCGGCATCGTGAACCGCCGTAGCTACGGCCTTCCACCCGGCGATCTGCGCCTCGGTCTCGATGCCCGGCGTGCGGACATATCCCTTGCCGTCGGCGGACGGAAACACACCCTCGGTGATGATGAGCCCGGCATCGGCCCGCTGCGCATAATAAGTCGCGGCCAGGCTGCCAGGGGAGCCGTCCACATTGGCGCGAGACCGCGTCATCGGCGCCATCACGAAACGATTGAGAATGTCGGCCTTGCCGAGCCTGACGGGGGTGAAGAGCGATTGCATCGGAGATCCTTTCTGTCGGTGAAAGGATAGGAATTCCTATTCTGGAATAAATACGGTAGAATGGAATTTATTGTTCCATAAATGGCAAGGTCGGATGGAATTGCTGAACGACATGGCTCTGTTCGTGGAAGTGGTGAAGGCGAACAGCTTCAGCCGCGCCGCCGAAGCGCTTGAAATGCCCAACTCCACGCTGTCGCGCCGGATCAGCCTGCTCGAGAAGGAGATCGGTCTGCGGCTCCTGCACCGGACCACAAGGCGCATCGAGCTGACGGAAGCGGGCCAGATCTACTTCGAGCGCAGCAAGCGGATCGTCGAGGAAGCTCGGCTCGCGCACGAACAGCTTGGCGAGATGGTCGCGCAGCCGACCGGAACGTTGCGTGTCTCGATGCCGGTCGATTTTGCGACGACCTATGTCGCGCCTCTATTGCCGAAATTCGCAAACCTCTATCCGGGTCTCGCGTTCGAGTTCGACCTCACGCCGCGCAACGTCGATCTGGTGGCCGAGCCCTTCGACCTCGCCATCCGCATGGCAAGGCCGGAGCCGCAAAACCTCATCGCGCGGGTGATCGCGAGGGTCTCGGCCCAACTCTACGCCTCGCCCGACTATCTCGGACGCTACGGCATGCCTGATCACCCGGCGGAGCTCGAAGGGCGGCAGTGCCTGACCATGCATACGCTGTCGAGCTGGGGGCTCTATTCAGGAACCGACACGTTCGAGGTGAAGGTCGGCAGTCGCTTCGCCTGCAACAGCGTCGCGATGATCCGGCGTCTGGCGGCGCTCGGACTGGGCATTGCCTTTCTTCCGGAGCGCGTCGTCGCCGAAGACCTTCAGGCCGGCCGTCTCGTGAGCATTTTGCCTGCGTGGCAGGGGCATCCGACCTCGGTCTATGCCGTAACGGAAACGCGGCTGCTCCCCGCCAAGACGCAGCGCTTCATCGAGTTCTTGCAGGAGGAGCTGAGAGGGGAGTGACGCGCCGCGGCTCACGCGCCGCGATGATGCGGCCGGAACAGCCGCCCCTTTTCCACCACCAGCACGATCGCGAGCGACGCCAATGTGCAGAGGAAGAAGCCGGTCGCGAACGGCAGCAGCGTGCCGTCAAAGCTCTGGCCCATGACGACGCCGATCACGATCCCGACCAGCGTCGTGATCGAGCCGTAGAGCGAGGAGGCGGTGCCGGCGATGTGGCCCTGCGGCTCCATGGCGAGCGCGGTGAAGTTGGCGATCATCATGCCGAAGGCGAACATCATCAGCCCCGACAGCACCAGAAACAGCGCCAGCGGCAACATATGCAGGCTCTCGGCGAGCAGCATTGCGGCCGCGACGACGGTGTAGAGCGTCAACGCGCCATGCGAGATCACGCGCATGCCGAGCCGTCCGACCAGCCTTGCGTTGAGGAACCCGGCGATTGCGGTGCCGGCCGCGATGGCGGCGAAGGCGAGCGGGAAATAATGGCCGAGGCGATAGATGCCGACGAAGACCTGCTGGGCCGAGAACACATAGGCGAACAGCGAGCCGATGACGCCGCCGGCCGCGAGCGCATAGCCGATAGTCTGGCGGTTGGTGACGGTCTGCTTGAAGGCGTCGAGCACGTCGCCAAGCGCGAGCGACCTGCGTTCGCTCTCCGGCAGGGTCTCCGGCAACCGCAACACGCTCCACGCCAGCGCGAGCAGCCCATAGAGCATCAGCACGACGAAGATGCCGCGCCATTGCGTCAGGAGCAGCACGGCCTGGCCGAAGGACGGCGCGATCACGGGCACGGCGATGAACACCATCATGGCGAGCGACATCACGCTCGCCATGCGGCGGCCGACATAGCAGTCGCGCACGATCGAGGTGGCGATGACGCGCGTCGCCGAGGTGCCGAGCCCTTGCAGCGCGCGGGCGAGCAGCAGCGTCTCGAACGAGGGCGCGGCGATCGCAAGGACACTGGCGATCGCATACACCGTCATGCCGCCGAGCAGCACCGGCCGCCGGCCGAAGCGGTCCGACAGCGGGCCCATGACGACCTGGCCCACGCCAAAGCCGAGCAGGAAGGTCGACAGCACGAGCTGGAGATGATTGGCGACGGGAATCTTGAAGGCCGCGCCGATATTGGGCAGCGCCGGCAGCATCATGTCCATCGCCAGCGGATTGAGCGCCATGATGGCGGCGATCACCACGACGAATTCGGGAAATCCCATCGGACGGTGTCCCGAGGACACCCAATTGTCGGCATTGACGTCGGACACGAAAGAACCTGCTGCAAATGACATGCACCTTGTAGCGTGCATGCTGCGTCGCACAAGCGGCGTTTCGGGATGGCAGCTAGGCGACGTAGTGACCGGACAACAATCGGTGAAGGCGGCGTGATGGTTGGGGTGGGTCCGGTCCGAGGCTGACCCGCGATCAGGCCGAGGCGTGCAGCAAGCGCGCCCGCGCTCTGCGCTCCCATCGGTCGAGCATTGGCCCGAGATCGCCGAGCCCCGCGGGCGTTGCTTGGCCCTGAGGCATCACCTCATTCGCATTTGCTGGCTGCGGCGACTCCGGTTCCCTGTGGTCCTTCCACCTGCGCGCCTGGTCGTGTCGCATGCGCGAGATGTGGGCGCGGGTGAAGTAGCCCGCAGCGTACGACATCGCGAGAATAATCAGGAGTACAACAACATCCACCAGATACACTCCGCTCTCAGAGCACGGCAAAGGGCTCGCCGAGATGGTTAGCTCTTGCAAAACATATCGCGCATTTCGTTGACAAAAACGCGGCCAAGTTGGGGAAGCGCGCGGCTCATTCCGAGTTGGCGAACTATCCCGACCGTGGTCGCGCGCAGCGGACTTCCGTCACAATTTGATCAGCGCGATGCCGAGATCCTCGCGCTTCCTGCGGCGCAGATGCGCGGCGGTCTCTGCAATGGTGACCTCGAGCGTCGGCTGGACGGTGCCCGAGAGAAGATGGCCGCCGCGGACGGAGCCGTCCTTGAGCCCGAGCACCGCATGCAGATGCAGGCTGGCCTTGCCGTCATCGCCCTCTGCGAGATCGCCGAGCAGGCTCAACACTTCGCATTGCTCGCCCACATCGATCGGCTTGTATTGCTTTTTTGCCAGGTCGAACCAGCCGACCTTGGCCTGCGAGAACGCACCGATCGCGGTGACCGACGCGCCGGTGATGCCCTCGCGATTGGCGAACTCGGTGATCGCGTTGAACGCTTCCTCGCCGGGGTCGAGCACCAGCACGAAGATGCGCGCCGGCGCGTCCTTGAGGCATCTGAATTTCATCGCAGTTCCGTATGAGGCGTGAATGACGGGCTCTTGATGGGGCAACAGATGGGGCGGTGGGTTGTTCCTCCACCGCGTCGGCAGGCGGAATTGCGGCGTTCGTTCCGTTGGGACCGAAATGCGCGTCACGTTCTTCAATTTCGAATCATCCGATTGATGGAATTTCGGATTTACGGTTGTGCGGACGGTCGGTAGTGCCAACCGACCCCCGGTCTCCCTGCGCCCTTCATCCTGACAGAAGCAAAGCTCGGGCGACATGCCGCAAGGCGACCGCTGGCCCTCCGAGCGTCAAGATGGCCGCTGTTGCGAAAGTGGTACCCGTTCTGCGGAGGAGATTCTCTCCGGGCAGGATTTATTTCGATCGCGTCATTTGAGGCGATCTCATTGTTCTTACGCAACATTTCGCTCAATTTGACGAACTTTGACATAATACGCGTTTCATGTCAAAGTAGTTCGAAATGTCAAACAAGCTCACTCAAGACGAGGCAGAGGCGCGCCGGCTGAAGATCCTCACGGCCGCCCGCTGGTGCTTTCTCAACTTTGGTTTTTCGAAAACGTCGCTCGATGACATCTCTAAACGCGCAAACATCTCGCGCACGCTGCTGTATCGAACCTTCAAGGATAAGGAGGACATCTTCACTGCGGTCTTCGCTGAGTGGCTGGTCTCGCGACATCCCGCGGCCAAGGCAGCAGCCGATCGGGATGGCTCACCGAGCGAGCGCCTTCTTGACGTATGCAGGCTTATGGTGATCGAGCCCTGGGCTGACATGGTCGGCGCCCCCATGGCAGGCGAGTTCTTCGACGTCTGCGAGCGGATAGATCCAGAAATTGAAGCACTGCATCGTCGCGTGGCGTCGGAATGCGTCGCGACAATCCTCGGCGGCGAAGAAGCAGCCGCGGAGGTGTTCCTGCTCGCGCTTGATGGACTTCTCAGCGATGAGCCCACCACAACGGTACTGCAGCAGCGCGTGCAGCTTCTCGCTGCCCGCTTCGTGCCGCCTATCAACAAACGAAAGTAGTGAGTATGACTAGAGAATGGACGGTGAAGGATATCCCTTCACAAGCTGGGAAGCGCATTATCGTGACCGGCGCGAACAGCGGCATTGGCTGGCATGCAGCCCTGGAGCTGGCGCGCGCCGAAGCAGAGGTGACAATCGCTTCCCGCGACCAGACCAAGGCTGAAGAGGCGGCTAACCGCATCGTCGCCATCGTGCCAAATGCAAAGGTCTCCACTGGCAAACTCGACCTCTCCAATCCAGCATCGGTAAGAGCCTTTGCCGAAAGCCAACTGGCGCTGTCCCGACCGATTGACGTGCTGATCAACAACGCGGGTGTAATGGCCCTTCCGGATCGTCGGGAAAGCGTAGGCGGCCACGAGATGCAGTTTGCGACGAACGTTCTGGGCCCCTACCAACTTACGGCTTTGCTGCTTCCTACGTTGCTTCGATCGCCGTCGCCCCGCGTTGTCACGGTGGCGTCTGGCACTCACGCAATGGGAGGCCCGGTCCCGATCGTCGATCTCGACTCCAAGCAAGGCTACAAGCCCATCAAAGTCTACGCGAAAACAAAACTTGCTAATGTCCTTGTTGCCAGAGAACTACAGCGGCGTGCTGGAGACCGCCTGCTATCGGTGATCTGCCATCCAGGCGCGTCAAAAACCAACTTGTTCGCCGACACCAGCTTATTGATGCTGCTCTCGGTGTTTGCCCTATATCCGCTTATCCAGAACGCTACCATGGGAGCAGAGCCGACGCTTATGGCCGCAACATCCAAGGATATTAAGCCGGGCGGCTATTATGGTCCCGGCGGCTTCATGAGACTGCGTGGACACCCGACCGAAGATAAGACCGCGCCTCTCGCGGACAACGCAGAGGCTGGTCGGGTCCTGGTTGATGAGCTTGAACGGATGTCAGGCGTTTCTTTCGCGCTTTAGTTCCTGGAGAGAGGGCGTCACGATGACGGCCACGACCTGTGCCGACTTCGTCGGCTTCTTCCGCGCGTGGATTGCGAATCCGAAGCGTGTTTCTGCCGTCGCGCCGTCCGGGCAGACGCTCGCGCGACTCATGACCCGCGACATCAAGTCCAGCGATGGACCGGTCATCGAGTTGGGGCCCGGCACGGGCGTCTTCACCCAAGCCCTTCTGCGCCAGGGCATTGCGGAGTCGGATTTGCTACTGATCGAGTACGGCTCTGATTTCATGCGCCTTCTGCAACGGCGTTTCCCGAAGGCACGGGTGCTATGGATGGATGCCTCCCAGCTTTCCCAGTACGAGCCGTTCGTGGCTCCGGCCGGTGCCGTCGTGAGTGGTTTGCCGTTGCTCTCGATGTCGCCTCGCAAGGTGATGGCAATCCTCACGGGCGCATTTCGCCACATGCGAGACGGAGGCACCTTCTATCAGTTCACCTACGGCATGAGCTGCCCGGTGCCGCGCCCCATCCTCGACCGGCTAGGGCTCAAAGCAAGCTTGGTCGGACGTACGGCACTGAACATTCCGCCAGCATCGGTCTACCGCATACGGCGTCGCCAACCGCTCGCCTACGATCTCGATCGCACAGCAGCTAACTCTTGAGCAAGCTCATTGCTCCGCTGGTGTCTTTGTTCTTGGCGCTCCGGTACATCGCAAGCACAGCAAGCGGGAGAAACTTACGCAATCCAGAACGTTCAGTCAGGCAAGAACCTGGGTTACGGTAACAGTGCACTAAACCTCGCGTGCCTAACCGCATTATCTCCGCGACGTCCGCATTGATCAAAGCGGCAAGAAGACTGCGGGGCCCCAGGGCATAGTGTCGCCGGAGTCGCTTGAGCTTGAGTCATCTCCGAGCCTCGTCCGACACGGCCCGCATCTGCCTTCGCTCGGCCGACACCGTCCTTCACAAACCGGCCATTTCTGATTCCGCGACGATTCCGTCTGCGGCTGATTTGCCAACAGCCGGGAAGTTGGTTGGGCGCAGTACGGCGCGTCGTTGGGAAACGAGAAGCTCACCGATGGTGCGGGCAGCCGGAGTCGAACCGGCACAGCGCTTTCGCACCGAGGGATTTTAAGTCCCTTGCGTCTACCAATTCCGCCATGCCCGCTTGATCTAACGAGATCAAAGACTTAACGCGTTTTCCGGCTTGATGGAATTGGCTTTGTTGGGCCGGAAAGGCGCTTCTTCCTTAAGCGAGGGCGCTGCGTAACGCAAAGCCTCAATCCGGACATCTCCTGCTGCTTTAGGCATTCTCAATCCAAGGGGACTATCAATCCGGCCATGCTTGTTTCGAATTCCCATCGCCTGCGCGCGTGCTGCGCTCTGCTCGTGCTGCTGGCCTCCGCCGCCGCTCTCTCCGGCTGCGCCAGCGTGGGCGATACGATCAGCCCGGCGTTTGCCGATCCCGGCAAATACGAGCTGTGGGACTGCAAGCAGCTCGAGGGTGAGCGCAAGACGCTGGCCGCGCGAACCGCCGACTTGCAGAAGCTGATGGACAAGGCCCAGACCGGCGTCGGCGGCGCCGTGGTATCCGAGATGGCCTATCGCAACGACTATGTGGCCGTGCAGGGGCAGAAGCATTTTGCCGAGGAAGCGTGGCGCAAGAACCGGTGCCGTGAGTCCGTGCCTGGAGCTGCTGTGGCCGGGGCGCCGCCCACGCCGCCTGTCGTCGCGCCCGCCGGCACGTCGCGGCCGCAGTCCAAGTCGGGTGGCGCGGTTTACTAGAGCGTTTTCAAGCGAAGTGGATTCCGGTTCGCTTCAAGAAAACGCGTCAAAACAAGAAGGCTTTGGCGCGGCGGCTCAGAGTTTCCAACTGTAGATCCAGTCCTGCCGCGCCAGCATGCGTTCCGGCCCGAGCGCACGAATCGCGAGATCGCGCGCTAGCGCTAAGGGGCCGGTGAGGTGATAGATCTGGCCCTGCTGCCGCGCCGTGCGCTGAACCTGCCTCACGCGCGCGCGGCGGGCGCGGCCATATTGCTTCAGCGCGGCCGCGATGCTCGCCGCGCTCTCCGTCGCATTGCCGCCGAGGTGCTGCGCCAGCACGGCCGCGTCCTCGATCGCCATGCCGGCGCCCTGCGCGGCAAAGGGCAGCATGGCGTGCACGGCATCGCCCAAAAGCGCAATCGAGCCCTTGCTCCACTCGCAGCCCTCAGGCACGCCGAACAGCGCCCATTTGCGCCAGCTATCGACCGCCTTGAGCATCATCCGGGCCGGCCCGGGCCAGCGCGGTGCGGGGAAGGCGTCCATCAGCTCGAAGGGATCGCCGGGCGTGCTCCAGCCCGGCCTGTTCCAGGTGCCCGGCACGATCGCGACCACGTTGATCTGGCGGCCGCCCGCGATCGGATAGGCGACGAGATGGGCGCCGGGTCCCATCCAGAGCTGCACCCGGCGGGAGGTGTATTCCTTCGGCAGTTGCGTGGCCTCGAAGGTGCCGCGCCAGGCGATCAGGCCGGAGAAGCGCGGCTGCACCTCGGGAAACAGATGTTGGCGCACCGTCGACCAGATGCCGTCGGCGCCGATGAGCACGCTGGCGACGTCGCTCTGGCGGGAATTGCCGATGCGGTGGACGACGGTCAAGCCCCGGGCGTGAGCCGCCACGTCCTCGAAAGTCGCGCCAAGGCGCAGATCGATATCGGGATGGTCCTGAACCTGTGCCGCCAGCGCAGCCTGCAGGTCGGCCCGGTGCACCACCCAATAGGGCGCGCCGGCGCGCGCCACTGCTGCCTCGCCGAGCGGCAGGCGCAGCAGTTCGCCGCCGGCCCGCGTGCTCATGATGCTGACCGCCTCCGGCGTCACGGCGCCCCGGCGCAGGCGCTCGGACAATCCGAGCTCGACCAGGATGCGACTGGCGTTGGGGGAGAGCTGCAGGCCGGCGCCGGCTTCCTCGAGCCGCTCGGCCTTTTCCAGCACGACGACGCGAAAGCCTTTGGCGGCGAGCGCCAGCGCCGCCGTCAGACCGCCGATACCGGCGCCTGCAATGAAGATCGTTCGGGAGACCGCCACCCCAACAGGATTATCAGACTATGAGGGCCGCGGTCAGGCGACCTTGTCCTTCACGACGCATTCCGGCGGGCGCGCTTCGCCCGCCTTCAGGTCGGCCGCGAAGCGGTACAGCGTCGAGCAGTACGGGCAGATGATCTCGTTGTCGTTGCCGAGGTCCAGGAAGACGTGCGGATGGTCGAACGGAGGATTGGCGCCCACGCACATGAACTCCTGCGAGCCGATCTCGATGACGGGAACACCGGCGTCGTTGTGGAAGTGCGGGACGACATGGTCGGACATTGGAACTCATCCTGGAGTGGCAAAGGGCGTCAGAACACAACCAACTGATGCGGCATCGTTCGAGGGGCCGCGGACCATACTGGCGGGTGCAGATGATTGCTAGTCCAGTGGAACCAAAAAGGCCCGCAACTGCCCCATGCTCATTTGCTCATGTAAATTCGACACTTTCTTGTCGTCCCGGAGAAGCCCTTCTTTCGTCGGGGACGTTGTGTCGCAAATTTGGCATACTATTTCTGTGGACGAGGGGAGAGCCCCGACAGCGGGCCGAATCGGCAGGCAGATGAGCAGGCGGTCGTCCAGGTTTTGCGCATGAAGTGGCTGCGAATCAGCACGGCCGTGACCGGTCTGCTCGCCTGCACGTATGTCCTCGTGCAGATTGCGCCGCATGCGCGCTATTCGGCCGCGATACTCGCCGCGCAGGACGATCCGGCCGCACTGTCGGAGCTACGGCTCGACGCCGTCCTGGCCGCCAACCCGTCGCTCGTTCCTGACAATATCGAGGCCGCACTGGCCGCCGGCGATGCCGATCTTGCGAGTAGCTTTGTCGAGCTCGCGCGCGAGCGCAACATCGCGCTGCCGGATGGTCTCCTGACCCGCGTGAACGACGCGGTGAGGGACGAGAATTCCACCACGCATTTCGCAAAACGCTTTGCGACCGGCCTCGTCACCGGCAACGCCGACGATGTTGCCAGCCTCTCCGGCACGGTCGCCGGCGATCTCTTCGTGTTCGGCGATGTCAGGGACGTCGTGCGCGAGGGCAAGCACCTCGCGATGGGCGAGGAGACCGATCACCTCATCCTTGGCCTTGCGACCGCAGGCCTCGCGGTGACGGCCGCGACCTATATCTCCGTCGGCGGCGCCACGCCGGTGCGCGCCGGGCTGTCGCTGGTGAAGGATGCCCGCAAGGTCGGCCGCCTGGGTGAGGGGCTCGCGGTATGGGCCGGCCGCTCCGCGCGCGAGGTCGTCGACACGCCCGCGCTCAAGAAGGCGGTTGCCTCCAGCTCCATGTTCCGGCCGGGCGAGAGCGTCAGTGCGATCAAGGCCGCGTTCCGCGCCGAGAAGGCCGGCGCACTGGTGCGACTCGGCAAGGACGTCACGCGCGTCGCCGGCAAGACCGGCACCCGCGGCGCGCTGGATACGCTGCGCATCGCCGAGGGCCCGAAGGACGTCGCACGCGCCGCGCGCCTTGCCGAAGCGCAGGGCGGCAAGACCCGCGCGATCATGAAGCTGCTCGGCCGCGGCGCGCTGCTGCTCGTCACCGGCGCCTTCAATTTCACGATGTGGCTGTTAGGGGCCGCCTTCACGCTGCTCGGCCTGTTGTCCTCGATCAAGGCCACCACGGAGCGTCTCACCCAATCCTGGTGTGACCGCAGACGGAGGCGGCGGCAGCGCCAGGCGCAGGCCGAAGCTGCCGAAACCGCTCTGGCGGGCGCGGCCGTCACGGCCTAAGATCGTCTTCTCCCCAAACAGATGCGGACCAAGCGATGCCGAGTTTCCACAACGGCGCAGTTGAAATTGCCTATCTCGACGAAGGCGAGGGCGACCCGATCCTCCTGCTGCACGGCTTTGCCTCGAGCAAGAACGTCAACTGGGTCTATCCGACCTGGGTCTCCGAGCTGCGCAAGAACGGCCGCCGGGTAATCGCACTCGACAATCGCGGCCATGGCGAGTCCCAGAAGCTCTACGATCCCGCGCAATATTCCATTCCGACCATGGCCGGCGACGTGCTGGCGCTGATGGATCATCTGGCGATCCCGCAGGCCGACATCATGGGCTATTCGATGGGCGGGCGGATGGCGGCCTGGCTCTCCCTCAACGAGCCGCAGCGCCTGCGCTCCGCAATCCTCGGCGGCATCGGCATCGGCGGCCTGATCGAGGGCACCGGCCCCGGCGAGAAGGTGGCCGAAGCGCTGGAGGCGGCCTCGCTCGACGACGTCACCGATCCGGTCGGGCGCACCTTCCGTGCCTTCGCCGATCAGACGCGCTCCGACCGCAAGGCGCTCGCCGCGTGCCTGCGCGGCACCCGCGACCTCATGCGCAAGGAGGAAGCCGCGCGCATCGACGTGCCGGTCTTGATCGCGGTCGGGACCACCGATGACGTCGCCGGCTCCGCGCATGCGCTCGGCGACATCATCCCGGGATCGGAAGTGCTCGATATCCCCAACCGCGATCACATGCGCGCGGTCGGCGACAAGGTCTACAAGGTCGGCGTGCTCGATTTCCTGTCACGCAGGGGATGACGGCTCGTCACGCCTGGGATGACGGCTCGTCCGCGCCATCGTCGCCGCCGATGAAGCGCGCCAGCGCCATCAGCACGACGAAGGTGGCAAGCCAGGCCATCCGCGCGCCGTAGCGGTCATGCGGTCCGGAGATCACGCCGCAGATGAAGGCGTTGCCGAGCAGCGCCAGAGCCACGGTGCTCGCAAGCAGGGTCAGATCGTCGAGGCGGCGGCGCGACGCCGCGTGTCCGAGCAGCGCGACCAGCGCCAGCATCGAGGCGAGCGCGACCGGGACATGCAGCCAGTTGACGTAGGCGAAATCGACACCCCAATGCTGCTGGCGCGCCGCGCGCATCGGCGCGACCTGGGCCGGGATATAGCGCTCGATGATGCCGTAGGTGTGCGGGATCCAGCCATTGGTGCCTTCGCCGGTCGCCGCATGCAGCAATTGCTGGCCCACCGCCGTCAGCGCCGCCTGCGCCTGCCAGGCCGGATAGTCGGCGAGCGAATGCACGACGATGTAGCTCATCTCCTCGTTCATGCCTTCAAACCGGCCGAGCGTGTTGAACATGCTGTTGCCCCACAAAAATTCGTCGGCGGTCGCGGGAAGCTCGTTGCGGTAGGGACACAGCTTGAATTTTTCGCGCGGGCAATGATCGCTGAGGAAGCGCGCGACGATGCCGTCCTGCATCATGCGGCCGAAGGCGACGCCGTAGCCGCCAGGCGTCCAGGCCCAGTTGCCGGACAGCGCATGGTTGGTCGCAAGCAGCATCAAGCCGCCGGCCATGATCGTCAGGCTGCCCTGCACCAGGCCCGCGATCGGAACGCGCCGGCGGAGCAGCGGCCACGTCATCCAGCCGACCGCGCAAAGCCCGAGCAGCACGCCGAGCGTCGCGCTGTGGGTCGCCGCGGCAAAGGCGGTGAACGCGAACAGCGAGAATTTTTCCGTCGTCGAAATCCGCTTGCCGCCGACGACGAGCAGGAACAGCGCCAGCACCGACAGCCCTGCGAAGATGTCGGTCAGCAGCATGCTCGCGAGCCAGGGCAGCGCGGTCGATATTGTGAGGACGAGGCTGATCGCGACGAAGCGGGATGTCTGCATCAGGCCGAGCACGCGCAGCGTCAGCTGCAACAGCCAGAGCGTCGCCAGCGACTGGATCGCGAGGTTGATCCAGAAGCCAAAACTCTCGCCCATATGCAGATAGAGGCCGAACACCGTGGAGCGGCTCGGCACCAGATAGCCCTCATACCAGCGCGCGAGGTAGCCGCCGGTATCCCATTGAAGCAGCGGATAGCCGTTCCAGAGCGCGGGCGCGATCAAGAGGAGGGGTAGGGCAATGACCGCCAGTCCCAGCCAGACAGAACCCGTGGCGCGGCTGCGCAAGATGTCGGTGGTGATGCTCAATTCCTCTCCGTCGCGTGCCGACCATGACCGAAATAGCGTTTGCGACGGAATTCACCAATAGTTTGTCGCCGCCGGGCTTGAATTCCAGGAAACCCTGACCACTTTCAACCGACCATGTCACGCGTGGGGTGGCGTAAGAAAGTCTTTTGATTCAACGCGTTGACGTGTGTTCGGAAGGCAACGGGGTGTTCACTCTCAGGCAAGCCTTCAGGGACGCAGGCGTTTAAGCTGTGCTATAGATCAAACCAAGCGAGCGATATCGCGAGCAAGCCGAGAGAACCCAAAATGGCAGTCCATCAGGTCAATCCGGGAGGAAAGCTGGCCGCACTCGATCCGATCTGGGATCGGGTCAGGGGCGAGGCGGAAGACATCGTCCACCGCGAGCCCGAGCTTGCAAGCTTCATCTATTCGAGCGTGCTGCATCACAGCCGGCTGGAAGATGCGGTGGTGCATCGGATCGCCGAGCGGCTCGATCACGCCGCACTGTCGGGCGACCTCGTGCGCCAGACCTATGACGAGGCGCTGCGCGATGATCCCGATCTCGGCAACGCCTTCCGCGCCGATCTCGTCGCCGTCTACGACCGTGATCCCGCGACCTCGCGCTTCATCGATCCCTTGCTCTACTTCAAGGGCTTTCATGCCATCCAGACCCATCGTCTCGCGCACTGGCTCTACCTGAAGGGCCGCAAGGATTTTGCGTATTACCTGCAGAGCCGCGCCTCCGCGGTGTTCCAGACCGACATCAATCCCGCCGCGAAGATCGGCCGCGGCATTTTCCTGGATCATGCCACCGGCTTCGTCGTCGGCGAGACGGCCGTGATCGAGGACGACGTCTCGATCCTGCACGGCGTCACGCTCGGCGGCACCGGCAAGGAGAACGAGGACCGCCATCCAAAAATCCGCCACGGCGTCATGATCGGGGCGGGCGCAAAAATCCTGGGCAATATCGAAGTCGGCCATTGCGCGCGCATCGCGGCGGGCTCCGTCGTGGTCAAGCCGGTGCCGCACAACGTCACGGTGGCGGGCGTTCCCGCCAAGATCGTCGGCGAAGCCGGCTGCGCCGAGCCTTCGCGCACCATGGACCAGATGATTAACGCCATGGGACTTTGATTGGGGCTCTGACAGGGCCTTCTGCCTCGAAAGGGGCCGGATTCTCCGGCCCTTTGTCCCCAAAAAATCTTTGCGAATTCATGCTGGCGGTTCGTCGCGTCTCGTCCTAAAACCCCGCCCGACAAAATTCGATTGGAGACTTGCCGTGGACGTCAAGGAAGTCAGGAAGCTCGACGCGTATTTGAAGCGCGTGTTTGGCAATCCCAAGATCCGCGTCGTGCCGCGGCCGAAGAAGGACGATTCCGCCGAGGTCTATATCGGTGAGGAATTCATCGGTGTGCTCTTCGTCGACGACGAGGACGACGACCGTTCCTTCCAGTTCCAGATGGCGATCCTCGAAGACGATCTCGTCGATCAGGAATAGAAGCCGTCACCGTCATTGCGAGCGGAGCGAAGCAATCCAGACTGTCTCCGCGGGGGCAGTCTGTATTGCGTCGTCGCGTCGGCGCAAAATTGCTTCGCAATTTTGTCGCGAGCAAAGCCCCTATTTCTTGGGCAGGATGCGTAGCCGCGCAGTCGCGTCGGCGACCAGGCCTTGCGCTGCGTCTCGGTCATGCCGGTCGCGGTTGTCCGGGTCGTTGTCGAACATCCGGCGATCATCGGTGCGAGGCACAGAACGCTCAGCATCGCCGCGGATCGACTCTCCGCCGGTAGCCTCGCGGACAAGCGCCGCATCCCATTGAGTCCGAGTGAAATCAATTCCGTTTTTATGCCCATAGGCGATGCATCCCATGCAGAAGCGATCACGGCGCAGGCCGTTGGCGAGCCGATCGGGAACGACGGTGGGCGCATAACCTTCGAAATGTGCGGCGGTTGATCGCGCTAGGGTTGCGGTGCTACAAAATTCCTATGGATATCGCGCTCACCTTCGATCGCACCGGCGATGTTTCCAAGCTGGATGGAACAAATACCCGCGGGATCGAATATCGCTGGGACATTTTCAAGCGACACCTTTCCGAAATCCGGCCGGGCAGTCGGGTCTTAGATTTTGGCGCAGGCTCACTGCGAGAGAGCTTCGACCTCGTGAGCAGGGGCTTTGATGTCACGTCGATCGACTTGGATGCCGCGGCCCTGGGTGCCTATCATGCTCGCTACCAATGGCCCGCCGGCGGCAGGCATCGAATGGTTGCCAGTCAGGATATGTTTTCGGCCCTTTCTGGGCTGCCTGACGCGAAATTTGCGCTGATAACGTGCTTCGATGTTTTGGAACATCTTGAGGATCCGGTTGCGGCCCTCAAGCGCTTTTCCGATCGAATGACCGATGATTGCCGCCTATTTATCTCGGTACCAAACGGCCTCTCTCTTTTCGAATTGGCTTGGCGGCTTGACCTCAAAATCGCGCGGGCTACCGGGCGATATATTCGGCCCGGCGAACCTCATTTACAAAGGCTGTCACCGGCGCGGTGGAAAGCCACCATCGAAGCCTCCGGGCTCACCGTCGTCGATCACGAATTGCACATAGGCTTTTTCGCCAACACTTCAGCCGCCCTGGTTCAAGTACCGTTGGCCTTGATGGCGAGAATTCTCCGCAAGATGGGGGCCAACATCGACGGTGTCGCGGTTGCTGAGCGCATCATTCAGAGGACGGCGCCGGCCATGGATGCGCTCGACCGGCGCACGCGTTTTCTGCGCGGCTTGTACGGATGGAATTTGTTTGTTGTCTCCCGCTAGTTGATGCGGATGATGTAATTGCAAACGATCGTCGGTTGGGCGTTGTTGTGAGCCCCGCCGCCGCCGGCTGAGGCGAGTGCAGCCAATGCGCGGATCCCGGTCGCCGAGTCCAGCATCGCCGCCAGGAAGCCGCCCTGGATCGTCCCATGCCTGTTGGTGAAGGACTGCTGAGCCTGGAAGCGGATCGACGCCGTCTCGCCGGTCTCGTCAAATCCCAACCATTCGCGTCCAGCAATTGGGCGCCCGGTGGCATGTTCGTCGCCGCATCGGTCACGTCGATCACCGCGCTTGTTTCAACCTCGACAAGCCTATCAAGCAGTCGATCCCCCGCAAGGGCGCTTAGCCCTTCACCGCGGCCCCGTCATCGACGCAACGACCCCTCGAAGCGCGTTGACGAATTCAGCGATCGCCGGGTTGCGCCTTTCACCGCTGCGAAAAGCTACGAAGATCCGCCGCGTGATGATCGGCCGGATCTCCTTGAGGCGCAAAGTTCCGATGTAGTCGCGGCCGCGTAGCCCCGGGTTGATCGAGACCGAGCAGCCCGCCTCGACCATGGCGCGGACCACCTCGAAGCTATGGCAGCGGGCATTGATGATAGGGTCGAATCCGGCATCGCGACACGCGCCGACGATCACGTCCGAATAGGTGGCGGACGTCGTGTCGAGAGCCCATCGTTCCGTCGCCAACTCCGACAAGGTGAGATGTGGCCGCTCGGCCAGCGGGTGGTCGCGCGGCAGCAGAACGTGAAGGTGGTCGTCCAGAAGATGCAGCATCTCGACCTGCGTCTCCGAGAGGCTTGCCGAAGTGGTCAGGTCGTCGACGATCGCGACATCCGTCTGCCACGCGCGTAGGGCGGCCAGGCTGTCGTCAGGCTCCAGTTCCTCGAAGATCGCCACCAGATCGGGGAAGCGCGTCGACATCGCCCGGATCGTTGGCGGGATGAGAGATGCGGCGACGGACGGAAATGCCGAGACGCGCAATTCGCCGGCGACGGTCTTCTTCAGCTCCGCGAGATCGGTCTTCGCTTCCTCCAGAATGCCAATGACGCGACCGGCATGGTCGACGAGCCGCTGTCCCGCCGGCGTGAGCCGCACACCGCGGCCTCTGCGTTCAACCAGTTCAATCCCTGTCTCGTCCTCGAGCTGCGCGATTTGCTGCGAAACGGCCGATGGCGAGATCAGCAAGGCGTCGGCCACCGCTGCCATTGTTTTTCGCAGCGAAAGCTCACGAAGCGTGCGGAGTCGGGCGAAATCCATCGGAAGGTCCCCATAACTGCCCAGAAGGAAAGCGCAGTTTTGCTAATGTATATCGCAAAATTAATTAAGTAGACCAGCATTGTTTTGCGACTGTAGCCTTGTTGCCGGAGCAGTTCAGCCGTTCATAAGAGGAGAGCATCCCAAGCCCGGCTGAAGGAGTAGCGACCACAACAAAGAGAGGGGATTCTCAGATGGCTCGTTCGAAATTTCTGGTCGCTGCGCTCGCCGCAGCAACGCTGTGGGCGTCCGGCGCATCCGCGACCGTGCTCGACAACGTCAAGCAGCGCGGCGTCCTGAACTGCGGTACTGACAACACGGCCCCTGGCTTCGGCTACCTCAACACCAAGACCGGCAAGATCGAAGGACTGGATGCTGATTTCTGCCGAGCCATGGCGGCGGCCGTTCTCGGCGACGCCAGCAAGGTCAACTTCGTCGTCGTCACCGACAAGAGCCGCTTCAACGCCTTGCAGACCGGGCAGGTCGATGTCGTCTTCGCACACACCACCGTCAAGCCGGTGCGCGAATCCGCCGTAGGCGTCGATTTCCTGCCGATCAATTTCTACGACGGCACCGGCATGATGGTGAAGGCGGCGTCCGGCGTGAAGTCCGTCGCTGAACTGGATGGTGCGACGATCTGCACGACGCAGGGCTCCGGCACCGAAGCCACGCTCGCGAGCTTCGTCCGCGTGCGCGGCTTCAAGACCACAAAGGTTCTCACCTTCGAGAATCTCGAGAAGCTTTTTGGTGCGCTCCAGAGCGATCGCTGCAACGCGATGTCGACGGACAAGTCTGCGCTTGCGGCCTGGCGCGGCAACTCGCCCAAGCCGGACGACTTCACGATCCTGCCCGAGACTCTCAACAAGTCACCCTTCGCGGGCTTCGTCATCGCCAATGATTCCAAATGGCGCAACCTGCTGCGATGGGCAACGTTCGCCCTGTTCCAGGCGGAGGAGTGGGACATCACGTCGGCCAACCTCGCCGACAGGATGAAGGACGAAAGCGCCTTCGTGCAAAAGTTCCTCGGCGTGAAGGATGGCTTCGGCAAGGATTTTGGCGTGGCCGACGATTTCGTCGCCAGCATGATCAAGTCCGTCGGCAATTACGGCGAGATCTACGACCGCAATCTCGGTCCCAAGACGCCCTATTTCATCGATCGTGCAGGCACCCCCAACGCGATGTGGACCAAGGGCGGCGCCGAATACTCGCCTCCCTGGAACTAAGCCACATGGTCGAGGGCGAGCCGGCTGGCTCGCCCGAACGCGAGAGGCGGATCGTGACCACAGAGATCGCCGAGTATCACACCATCCCGCCGGCACGTCGCCGCCTGCTCATCGCGTCCAGATGGCTCGTGCAGGCAGCGATCGTGATCGTGGTGGCTGCGCTGGTCATCTGGCTCGGCCTTGCCGTCCGAGAGGCACTGGCCCGCAAGGGCATCCATTTCTCGTTCGGTTATCTCGGCAACATTGCGAATTTCAGTCTCAGCGAAGGGCTCGTTCCGTCGCGTGAGGGCAGCTGGCCGGTTCTTGAGCCCTTCTCTCCCTCCCACAGCAATCTGCAGGCGCTGCTGGCGGGGCTGTGGAATTCGCTGAAGGTCGCGCTGTCGGCGATCGTCCTCTGCACCATCTTCGGAACGCTGGTCGGCATCGGCCGGCTCTCGACCAACTGGCTGGTGCGCAATCTCTGCTTCGGGCTCGTCGAAGCCGTGCGCAACACGCCGCTGCTGATCCAGATCGTGTTCTGGTATTTTGCGGTGGTCCTGCGTTTCCCTCCGGCCAGCGCCGCGTCGAATTGGTTCGGCAGCCTCCTTGTCAGCCGTTCGGGCGTCTATTTGCCGGGCCTCGTGATCTCCGAGAGTGCCGGATTTGCGTCCTGGGCATTGCTCGCCATCGCCGTCGCATCAGCCGTCGCGTGCATCGTCCTGAGAGGGCCCCGACGCCGGCTGATCCTCTTGGCCGTGACGATCTCGGCCCTGATCGCAACCGCTCTCATCGGTTCGCCGCTCGGCCTCGACCTGCCGGTCGCCACAAGGTTCGGCGCGCGCGGAGGTTTTGCCCTGTCGCCGGAAATGACGGCGCTGCTGCTCGCGATCGTCGTCAACAGCTCGGCCTATGTGGCCGAGATCGTCCGCGGCGCGATCGAGGCCCTGCCGAAGGGGCAATGGGAGGCGTCTGCCTCGCTCGGGCTGTCGCGTTCGCACACGCTGCGCGACATCATCCTTCCCCAGGTCTTCCGCATCGTGCTGCCGTCGCTCGCCAACCGGTACATCAGCCTGACCAAGGACACTTCGCTGGGGATCGCAATCGGCTTTCCCGACCTGTTCAACGTCTACGGCACCGTCTCGAACCAAACCGGACGAAACCTCGAAGGCGTCGTGATCGTGATGCTGACCTACCTCGCGCTGAGCTGGATCATCAGTGCCTGCGTCAACGCCGTCAACGCGCGTGTGAATGGACGGGGGGCACGATGACGACGGTCGTGCTGCGGTGGCTGCACCGCAATCTCTTCGCAAAACCGTTCGACACCGCACTTTCGCTTGTGGTCATCCCCACATTGGCGTGGGCGGGTTATGCCTTTGCGCACTGGATACTGGTTGAGGCGCATTGGGAGGTCATCGGCGGCAGCCTCAAGGTGCTGATGACCGGCATATACCCCGCCGATCAGCTCTGGCGGGCATGGTTCTCTGTCGCGACGCTTTGCGCGATGTTCGGTGCGGGCCTTGGCCTTTCGGTTCGCCCGGGGCGTGCCGCGATGGCGGTCGTTGCAATAGTCGCGGCTGTGATCGCCGGAACGATTGCGGCCGCCGTCGGCGTGTCGGCCGGCCTGCTCACGACCGTTGCTATTGCGCTCGGCGTCGCCGCATGGATCGCGGTCCATCATTCGTATCTTGACCAGCGCATCGTGCTATCAGGACTTCTCGCGGGCGTGGTGGCAATCTTCCTCGTGCTCTCGCCACCGGGCTTCGAGGTCTGGGGCGGTCTGCTGCTCAGCGTCGTCTTGACGATCGCGGTCTCGATTCTGACCTTGCCGTTCGGGATATTGCTCGCGCTCGGCCGGCAGAGCCGTATCGCGAGCCTGCGCGTGATTTCGACCGCCTATATCGAGACGATGCGGTCGGTGCCGCTCATCCTCGTCGTCTACTGGATCTGGATCATCGTGCCGCTGCTGGCGCCGGATTCATCCGTTCCGAGCCTGCTGCGCGGCATGGCCGGTTACGCGCTCTTCTTCGCGGCCTATGTCGCGGAATATGTCCGCAGCGGACTTCAAGCGGTTCCGAAGGGCCAGATCGAAGCCGCGCGTTCGCTCGCGATGAGCAGTTGGACGCTCAACGTCGACATCGTGCTGCCGCAGGCGCTGCGGGTTGTGGTTCCGTCGCTGGTCGGACAGATCCTCGACATCTTCAACGGCGCAACGCTGGTCTTCATCATCGGGCTGACCGACTTCCTGCGCGCCGGACAGATGATCCTCGCCGATCCGCAAAACAGCGGCCGGACCTACGAGATCTACGTCTTTCTTTTCGCCGTCTATTTCGCCATCGGCGGTGCCATCACCTACGCCTCGCGCCGATTAGAAGCTCATCTCGCAAGGGGATCGCGATGAACGCCATCCAGATTCCGGAAGTCGCGACGTCGCGCGACGTCATCGTCAGCATCAACAGGCTCAACAAGTCCTTCGGTGCGTTCCATGTCCTGAAAGACATCGATCTCGATGTCGGTCGCGGTGAGGTCGTCGTCATCATCGGCGCCAGCGGGTCAGGAAAGTCGACCCTGATCCGCTGTGTCAACGGTCTGGAGATGTACCAGAGCGGACGGCTGACCGTGGACGGCTTCAGCATGCCGACAGAAGCCGATCGTGAAATCGGCGGCGAGAAGGAGTTGGCCAGGATCCGCAAGGGCGTCGGCATGGTGTTCCAGCAGTTCAATCTCTTCCCGCATATGAGCGCGATCGACAACGTCGCGATTGCGCCGATCCGTGTTCGCGGCCGCAAGCCCGACGAAGCGAAGGCGACCGCGTTGCGCCTGCTCGAACGGGTCGGGCTGCGCGACCACGCCCACAAGCTTCCGGCTCAGCTCTCCGGCGGTCAGCAGCAACGCGTCGCCATTGCCCGGTCGCTGGCAATGGAGCCGCACATCATGCTGTTCGACGAGCCGACCTCGGCGCTCGACCCCGAGATGGTCGGCGAGGTGCTTGACGTCATGCGCGAGCTCGCGCGCGAAGGCATGACGATGATGATCGTGACCCACGAGATGGGCTTCGCCCGCGAGGTCGCCGACCGCGTCGTCTACATCGATCACGGACGCATCCTGGAGATCGGCACGCCGGCCGAGATATTCGACCGGCCGACGCATGAGCGAACCCAAACCTTTCTCTCGCGCGTGCTCCGTCATTGACGAAGCCGTCGCTGTCAACGCCAAGGCAGAATTCCGATCACTGAGATAAGAGGACCACACATGTCACTTTCGACGGGCGCCGTTCGGCCCCATTCACCCGCCGCCAACTGGCACAGCTTCTTCGGGGCCGATGCCCATCAGATCGGCGCTGACGTCGTCGCGCTGATCGACCAGGACCGCAAGCGGGAGGTGCTGTCCCTCAACATGATCGCGTCCGCGTCCTATGCGCCCCTTGGCCTGCGACAGATCGAGGGAACCCACCTCGTCAACCGTGCGCCGATGGGACTGCCCGGCCGTCGCAGCGTCGCCAATTGTGAAGAGCTCGACGCGATCGAGAATCTCGCCATCGATCGTGCCAAGGCGATCTTCGGCGCCGAGTACGTCAACGTGCAGGCGCTGTCGTCGACCATCGCCAATGTCGCCGTCCTGCGCGCGATCCTGCCGGCTGAGGGCGCGCGATTGCTCACCTTCGACGAGCTCGCCGGCGGCCATGTCAGCCACGGCGCCATGCGCCACATCACGGGCGCGAACCGCGAGGTGGTCTCTTTCGGGGTCACCCGCGCCGGCGCGGTCGATCTGGACCAGGCCCGCGACCTCGCGCGCAAGGTGAAGCCACACGTTTTGCTTGCCGGCCCGTCGTCCTATCCGCGCGAGATCCACTTCGCCGGATTGAAGACCATCGCCGATGAAGTCGGCGCGCTCTTCTTTACCGACATCGCCCATGTCGCGGGGCTGATTGCGGTTGGCCTCCATGCCAATCCGGTTCCGTACTCCGACGTGTCCTCGAGCTCGACGCAGAAGACCTTGTGCGGACCGCGCAACGGCGCCTTCGTCTTCGCCAGGGAGCGTTTTGGCGCCGCCATCGACGCCGCGGTCTATCCGGGGCTACAGGGCCCGGCGGCCTCGAACATGATCGCGGCGCGCGCCGTGCAGATGGAGATGATCACCCGCCCGGCCTTTGCGCAGCTCATGCGTGACGTCGTCGCGAATGCCAAGGCCTTCGGCGTGGGTCTGGAGGAGGGCGGGATCGAGCTCTACACCGGCGGTACGGACTCGCACATGATCATGGCCTACACCGGCGAGAGCTGGACGCAGCCGGAATTGGTCGCGGGGCTTGGCGCCTACGGCGTGATCGGAAACGCGATGCGCGCACCGGGGCTATCAGGCGAACCGCGGACCGCGTTCCGGTTTGGCAGCATCGCACTGACGATCCGCGGCTTCGATACGGCTGAAGCAAGGACGCTTGGTCGCGAGGTCGCGGCGATCCTGCGCGCCGGCCCGACCGCTCCAGTGGATCCGGCGCGGCTGCGCAGGCTGAAGGACCTCGCCATCGCCCATCCCATTCCGTCCTTTGTCGATTGAAGCCAGAGCCACGCATCATGAGCCGCCACTACGACGTCGCTGCGGTCCGCAGCCAATTCCCTGTGACCGAGCGCCTGCTCTATCTCGACTCCGCGCATCAGACGCCCCTTGCCACCAGCGTTCGCGAGGCGCTGCTCGGCTTCTATCGTGAAGGCCATGAGATGGCGGGCCCAAAACCCGTCTGGCTTGACCGGGTCGAGCAGGTTCGTGCCCGCGTGGCGAAGCTTCTCAACGCCGCGCCGGACGAGATTGCCTTCACCAAGAACACCTCCGAGGGCATGAATATCGCCGCGAACGCATTGCCGTTGACGGCGGGAGACAATGTGCTCCTCGTCGAAGGCGACCATCCGAACAACGCCTATGCGTTCCTCAACCTGAGACGCAAGGGCGTGGAGGTTCGCTTCGTGCCGATGACGGGCGAAACGGCCCAGGCCGAGATGTTCGCGCCCCACATCGATGCCCGCACGCGCGCAATCTCGCTCTCGCATGTCACCTTCCACGCGGGACACCGTTTCGACATCGACGGCATCGGAGCACTTTGCGCCGAGAGGCGGCTCTACTTCGTCATCGACGCGATGCAGTCGACCGGTGTCATCCCGCTCAATGTCCGGGCGAGCGGAGCAAGCCTGATCGGCTCGGGCTGCCACAAGGGACTGCTGGTGCCGCAGGGGCTCGGCATCCTCTATTGCCGGCAAGGGCTCGACGAGTTGCAGCCCGCCTATCTCGCGATGTCGAGCCTTGCCCATCCGCCAGGCGACTACATCGCGCGTGCCGACAACATGGCGCTGAAGGCCGGCGCGGGGCGGTTCGAGATCGGCAATTTCAACCTGCCGGACATCCATGCCCTGGACGCCTCGCTCACGCTGATCGAGAGCGTCGGCTCATCCGCCATCGAGGCGCACCTCTACGATCTCGGCGACCGCCTGATCGAGCGTATCGACCATCTCGGTATTCGCCTCATCGGGCCGCGCGACCGCGCCAATCGCTCGCCGCACATCTACGTGCTGGATTTGCCGGCGGAGGAGTGGGCCGATTATCTCGCCAGCCGGCAGGTGCGCGTGTCTCCGGAGCGCGACGGCATCCGCGTGTCCTTCGGCCTGTTCAACATGGCCGAGGATGTCGACCGGTTCGCGCAGGTGCTCGCCGAGCGCGGCACGTTGCCCGCCCGCGCCGGCGCGGCGGCCTGACACATCAGGCGATTTTCGGAAAGACGCGCGAGTTCGTAGTTCGTTCAACCATTCGGGTCCCGATGAAGTGCCGGTCGCGATCTCGCTACGTCAGACAGCCCTCAAGGCTTCGATGGGACCGATCCGATCGAACGGCGGCCCTGCTCGGGCGGCCACCCGGGCTGGGCCATTCCTCACGGAACGGCTCAATATAAGCGATCGGGCTAATACAAGGATGGGTAGAGCGAAGCGAAACCCATCGATGACGGTACAGCAACGCGCTTCGATGTGGTGGTTGAAGAGTGCGATGGGTTTCGCAAAGGCTCGACTTCTCCTACGGGCTGAGGAGTTTTTGACTCCCAGTCCGATCGTAGGCATCCATCGCGAAAATTGCGAGAAAGAGATCACTTGTCATGACGCGTCTCCAATAAATAGATAGCGACTAATGCCAAGTTTGTTTGGGAGATAGATGACGTTACTCAGCGCAGACTTGTCTTCCAACGGCTTCAGCCAAGCGAACTTTTGTCGAATATCAATCACGATGGGATCGCTTGTGATTTCTACGGAAGCGCCCGCGAAACGGGCCGACGGGCCAAAAGTCTCCGGAATTTCCTGCACCAACAATTTCCTAGCGGTCATCGGATCCTGAGGATTTGAAAACCAAAGGAGGCGAGGCAGTTTGGTTAGCGCAAGATCCCGCTTGCCGTGCAAATCGGGCAACTGCGGTATCTCTGGCACTGTGCTGTGATTTCCGAACGCCTCCGCGGCGACCCAGAGTGCACCAAGCGCACCATCCTTTGCGGGACCATAACTCTCATCATTTATCAGCGTCGCCACCACGACTCCGCGATCTCCGAGATCCAGCAGCGCGGCCTGTCCTTTAACGGAAGGACCAAAAGGACCGCCGTCACCGATAACCGGGCCGCCTCGCCACTTGACTTCAATGACGCTCGATCCTGAGTGGATCTTGCCGTCAACTTCGATATTGATCGTCAACCGGTAGCGGTAGCTGTAGTCGGGATATTTGTACCTATAGCCGACCACTAAGGTTCCCACGCTCAGCACGAGCACAATAAGCGCGGTGAGGCAGCCCCGCTTCATGGGTGAAGTCCAATTAGCTCGTAGGATGGTAGGGCGCAGCGAAACCCATCGATGACGGCACGGCAACCGTCTTTTGGCATGTTGGTTGAGACAAGCGATGGGTTTCGCAAGGGCTCTTGCAATTGTCGATCGGAGAGTGTTGCCTGCTCGGAGACGATGACCAGGCGGCCGCCGGGATCATGCAACGATGCCACCTTACCCCCGATTTGCCCGACGCGTCAAGTCATTTTCGGAAAAGACGCAGGTCGTCATTCCGGCAATCCGGCTACTGTGCATGGGGTTGTTTCGATGCTTTGGCGGGAGCCCTCCCGCAAAGCCGATCTCATGGCCGCGCAAACGCGCCGCGCTTATCCCTTCGGCCCGCGCAACTGCGCCGTCAGCTTCTCCATCGCGTCCGCCACCTCGCGCCAGTTGCCAAGCCAGCTTCGCGGAAAGCGGAAGGTGAGGTCGGCGCCGCCGATGCGTCGCTCGGAGAGGCACATGCCGGGTGTTGTCGCATCGCGCGTGCAGCGCGCGTTCAGGGGCGGGCTTGCGGCGGAGGCCAGGTCCTCGCTGCCATAAGGCGTCTCCGTGCGGAATTTGCGCAGTATCAGCCCGTCGTCCACCACGCCCGGGGCGGGATCGAGATAGCGCGGATAGATGGTGGCAACCCGCGTCTCCGGCGCCAGCGCATCGTGATGCGCCGAGATGGAGAGGAAGATGCGGTCGATCGGCTGCATCGTCGCGTCGATGCTGTCGGCGGTGACATGCTTCGGCGCGCCCGGGGCTTCGAGCGAGGGGTAGAGGAAATCGAGGTCGATGCGCTCCTGCGGCCCGGAGTGGCGCTGGATCTTCATCCTTATCGCCGCGGTCGGAACGTTGAACAGCGTGTTGCCGATGCTGACCGGCAGTTTTTCCGGCGCGCTTGCGCCGATGACCGTGCCCCAGGTCGGCCACAGGAGATAGGCGACCAGCGCGAGCGCTGCGGCCGCAAAGGCGCCGCCCACCGCGATCGGCAGCATGTGCGTGCGGGCGCGGCCGTTGCGAGGGCGAGGGGAGGTTGCCGAGAACACCGTCATCGCTGAGCTTTGGATGCGCCTTGCCGCTAGGTCGGCCGCTGGCCGACGAATCAGAGGCGAATATGCCATGCGGCGGCCCATTCGCGGAGCATTCCGGGCATGCGGGACGGATACCCGGCGCTCCGGCCGCTGTTAACCCTTCCTTAAGGATAATCTGGCGCGGAGCCGTACTTTTTGTCACAGGTTGCCCGTCGCGTTGCGTATTGGCGGAACCCATCCGATGTCACCTGAGGCGTTGAATTCCCTGTTCTCGATCTTGATCGGGTTCGCGTTTGCGGGCGCGCTGGTCAGCGGCTTCCAGGTCTTTGCGACGCGGCCCGCCGGCTTCGGGCTGTTGCAGCAGGGCGTGGCGCCGAAGACGTTTGCCGCCGTGCCGTTCCTGGTGTTCGCGGCGCCCTTCATCATCATGCGCAACACGCTGCGCGGCGCGCGGCTGGAGAACCGCCGCTTCGAATTCGTGATGATGGCCACCATCATCGCGGGTTTCTGGAGCATGATGAGCGGCACCTTCTTCCTGATGACGCTGCGCGCGACCGGCGTGCTGGGCTGACCACGGTTTGCGGTTCCGACAGGCCCGCTCGCTTTGCTTGCAAACCGCTTGGCTTGAACGGCACGCGCCCGCTATGCCAAGGTCTTCGTGACAGGAGACCTCCATGGCGATCTACGAGCTCGACGGGCAGAAGCCCGATCTTCCGGCCGACGGAAATTACTTCATTGCTGAAACCGCAACCGTGATCGGCCGCGTGCGCCTCAAGCCGGGCGCCAGCGTCTGGTTCGGCGCGGTGCTTCGCGGCGACAATGAGTGGATCGAGGTCGGCGAGGGCTCCAACGTCCAGGACGGATCGACCTGCCACACGGATCTCGGCTTTCCGCTGGTCATCGGCAAGAACTGCACCGTCGGCCACAACGTCATCCTGCACGGCTGCACGCTGGACGACGGCGCGCTGGTCGGCATGGGCTCGATCGTGATGAACGGCGCGCGGATCGGCCGCAACAGCATCGTCGGCGCGGGCTCCGTCATCACCGAAGGCAAGGAATTTCCCGAGCGCTCCCTGATCATCGGCTCGCCGGCGCGGGTGATCCGCCCCCTCGATGATGAGCAGGTCCAGAAGATGGGCAGTGCGGCGCGCTTCTATGTCGCCAACGGCCCGCGCTTCACGAAGGGATTGAAGCGGATCGGTTGAGCGCTCACGCGATCTGCGTCACGACTTTGCCTTTCCGGATTTTTGGCGCGCGCTCGCGCGCGAAGGTGCGCGATCGAGATTGACGCTCTTGCGCAGCGCGTCGCGCAGGTCGGCCGGAATGTTGTGCTTCTTCAGGAGATCGGCGAACGCTTCGTCCGCGAGCTCCTGAAGCGTCGACTTCCGGTCGCGTCCCAGTTGTTTCAGTCTGTCGAGCGTGTCGTCGTCGAAGGCGATCAGTTTGCGCATTGAAGTAGCGCCTCCCATTCTCAAATCCTGCGCGGCTAAGATTGTTCCGGAACGGGCCCGCCGGTGTGCCGTTGGTTTCCGAACGGAGAATTTCCAATGGCCAGATTGTACGCAACAGTTTCGGTCGTCGCCTGTCTGATGCTGGCGGGGATGCCGGCGTCCTCTTTCGCGCAAAGCGGTGGTGGGACCGCGGGGTCGGCCACGACGGGAGCGGCAGGCGCAGGTAACGCGACGGGCGCGACGCGACAGTCTCCGTCGCCGCCGCCCGGGACCAACAGCCTCGGCACGGCGCAATCCTCAGGCGTGACCACGGGTACGGGACACGGCGCGGCGGGAGCCGACAAATCAACCGACGCGGTCGTCCAGGAAGAGAACAGGGTGATCGACAAGCGCCTGAAGGGTATCTGCCGCGGCTGCTGACGGCGAAGCTTCGCGTCAATCTGCCCCATAACGTCGAGGTCTGCGAGCGAGGGAAACGGCGTGAGCCTCTAAAAGAACAAGGCCGTTGACGCAGTATACCGTCAACGACCTTGCCAGCCCCGGATATTAAAATCGGCTCACGCCATCCGGTGAACCCAACCATGACGCGGAATCACACGGGGAAATGTGATCCAGTTCACAAGCGGCAAAAATTAGTCACCGCGCGAATCAGCCGCGTGACTTGCCTCTTTTGCGGGCACTGGCGTGGTAGCGGACCGGCTTGCGCCGGGTCACGGTCGGCGTCTCGGGCTCGCTGGACTGGGCGCTGGCGAAGGATTTCCGAAGTCCGTCAATGGATTCGTTCAGGCTCGCGACCTGTTCGGACAGCCGCTTGGTGTCGGCCTGCTGGCTTGCGAGCAGGCGCCGGACGGTCTGGAGCTGGTCCTGGACGACCTGGAGCTGGTCGATCGACTCCTGCTGGGTGGCTTCCAGACCTTTGGTCTTTTCCACGAGCTGTTCGGAGGCCTGTGCGGTGCGGGCCTGGAGCTGCCGCGACGCCACCACCCGATCGCTCTCCGGTGCCGCGCCGGTATAGGCGCGCCAGACCGCGATCGAGGTGACGCCGGCGATGAGGAGGACGAGCGCTGCGGCCGTCAGCGCAATCGGCTGGGCGCCGAGACGGCTGAAGGTGTTGCTTTGCAGTTCGGCGGGCGCGTGATCGATCATCCCAGACAAAGCCCCCAAGTAAAGCTGAGGTGTAAACTTGATGCGGCAAAGACCGGTCGCTACGGCGGCCGGGACGTCCCGAAAAAGTTACATTTCGGCAAGGAATGGGACGAAAACGAGGCTAATGGCCCAAAAACTACGGACAGACGGCCGTCCGCCCCGCGAAAATGGCTCGTCCTAGGCCTCAATCGGACCTTTTGGCCGCGTTCAGGGCTGAAACCGTGAGAACAGGCCCGAATAGGCCTTCGCCCCCGGCGTCGCATACGGCCCGAGGCGGGAGGTCTTGAGGCCGAGTCGCACCAGCCCCTCCGCCAGTGTCACCGCCGCGGCGACGCCATCGACGACGGGCAGGCCGTGCCTGGCCGCGAGCTCGCCTGCGAGATCCGCCATGCCGGCGCAGCCGAGCACGATGGCCTCGGCCCGGTCGTCGCTGATGGCGGCCGCGATCTCGCCGGAGATCTTGGCCAGCGCATCCGCGTTGCGCTCTTCGAGCGCGAGCACCGGGACTTCTGCGGCGCGGACGCGGGCACAGCGGGCGAGGAGGCCATACTTCTGCAGATTGTGCTCGATCGGCACGATCGAGACGCCCAGTGTCGTGACAACGGCAAAGCGCGCGGCGATGAGGCTTGCCATGTGGAATGCGGCCTCGCCGATGCCGATCACCGGTGCCCTGGCCACGGCACGCGCGGCATCGAGGCCGGTGTCGTCGAAGCAGGCGATGATGTGGGCGTCCGCGCCGTCACGGTCGGCGTCTCTGATACAGCCGAGCATGCCGGGCACGGCGAACGCTTCGTCGTAAAAACCCTCGATCGAGACCGGGCCCATCTCGGGCTGGCGTGCATCGACCACGGTGTCGGGCAGTGCGACGGCGCGGGCGGCCGCCGCGATCTTCGCCGTCATCGACGCCGTCGTGTTGGGATTGACGATGTGCAGCCGCATCGCGATCAGACAAGTCCCTTGCCGGCGTCCGAGCCCTTGGCCGCCTGCCGCTTGTTCAGCACGTGGATGGTGCCGAGCGCAAGCGTGATCACCGTGAACGAGACGGCCGAGATCACGGTGCCGAGCGCATAGATGTCAGGGTTCGTCACTGTCGTGGTGAGGCCCTGAAGATCGAGCGGCAATGTATTCACCGCCCCGATCGCCTGGCTCGAGCGCGCGAGTTCGTCCCAGGACAGCGTGAAGCCGAACAGTCCAATGCCGATCACGGAGGGCAGGATGATCGGCAGCACGACATGGCGGAAGGTTTGCCACGGCGTAGCACCGAGGTCGCGAGCGGCTTCCTCGAGCCTGGGGTCAAAACGGTTGAAGATCGCGAACATGATGAGAAGGCCGAACGGCAGCGTCCAGGTCAGATGCGCGCCAAGCCCGGAGGTGAGCAGACCCATCGAGGTCTCAAAATTCTCGTGCCAATGCGCCTTGATCAGATCGTCGATGATGCGGAATTCAAGCGAGATGCCGAGCGAGGTGATGATCGAGGGAACGATGAGGCTGGCGATCGCGGAGTAGAACAAAATGCTTTGCGCCTTGAACTTCCTGCGGAACGCCATGCCGGCCGCGACCGACAGCACGACGGTGACGATCATCACGATGATGCCGAGCAGCAGCGAGCGGCGGAAGGCTGCACCGAGATCGACGATGCCGGTGCCCTGGAACAGCTTTGCGATCCAGTAGGTCGATACGCCGTTCATCGGGAAGGTGAGGCCGCCCGACGGTCCCTGGAACGACAGGATGTAGATCGCGATCATCGGGCCATAGAGAAACAGCACATAGGCCGCGAAGAAGATTGCGAGCACGTAGAAGCTGCGCGAGCGTCCTTCCGTCATCGCCTATAGCTCCTTCTTGATGTCGACGATGCGCGACATCATGGTGATGATCAGGAACGTAATGACGAGCAGGATCACAGCATTCGCGGCCGCAGCCGGGAATTGCAGTGCGTTCACCCGTGTCTCGATGATCTTGCCGGCGGCGGCGATCTGCTGGCCACCCATCACGCCGATGGTGATGAAATCGCCCATCACGATGGTGATGACGAAGATCGAGCCGATCACGATGCCGGGTTTTGAAAGCGGGATGATGACGTTGACGAGCGTTTGGAAGCCCGATGCGCCGGCGTCGTAGGCCGCTTCGATCAGCGATTTGTCGATGCGCACCATCGAATTGAAGATCGGCACCACCATGAAGAAGGTGAAGAGGTGCACGAGCGCCAGCACCACGGAGAATTCGGAGAACAGCAGCCATTCGACCGGGTGGTTGATCAACCCCGCCTTGACGAGGCCGGAGTTCACCAGGCCGTTGCGGCCGAGTAGCGGAATCCACGCGATCATGCGGATGACGTTGGAGGTCCAGAACGGGATCGTGCAGAGCAGCGACAGCCCCATCTGCCAGGTCTTGGACTTGATGTGGAAGGCGAGGAAATAGGCAACCCAGAAGCCGATGAAGAGCGTGATCGCCCAGACCATGAAGCAGAGCTTCAGCGTCATCACATAGGTGCGGCCGATCGTGCAGAGTTCGGGCAACTTGTCGATGCAGCCTTCGAACGTGTCGGTGTAGCCGCGGCCGGAGAAGTGCGGCAGCAACTGGTATTCATTGTAGTCCCAGAAGGACACGATCACCACGAAGACCAGCGGGATCAGGAAGAAGGCGAGAAACACCAGCATCATCGGCCCGGCCTGGAGCCAGGAGACGAAGGAGGGCGACAGACGCCGCGTGAGCGACGCCTGTGCCTTGGGGGATCCCAGGGTCACGCCCGGGGATCCCTCCTGCAGTATTTCATCCGAGGCGGTCATCACGCAGCGATGAACTCATTCCACTTGCGGACCATGTAGTCGTTCTCGTCCATGACGGCGTTCCAGCAGGCGACGCCGCCCATGCGGTCCTCGTAGGAGCCGCCGTCACGCACTGCGCCGGCCTTCTCGAGCAGCGAGCCGTCGGGGGCCTTGATGTCCTTCTCGGCGGGCTTGCCCTCCATCCAATAGGCCCACTCGTAAGGCTCCATGTGCGCCTTCGCGGTCGAGAGCACGGCCGAGTAGTAGCCCTGGCGGTTGAGATAGGCGCCGGCGTAGCCGGACAGGAACCAGTTGACGAACTCATAGGCCCATTCGAGCTTGGCACCCGACACGCCCTTGGAGACGCAGAAGCCCGAGGCCCAGGAGCGGTAGCCTTCCTTCAGCGGCTGGAAGGTGCAGGGGATGCCCATCGAGCGCACCTTGGTCACGGCCGGCGACCACATCGACTGGATGACGGTCTCGCCTGCGGCCATCAGGTTGACGCTCTCGTTAAAATCCTTCCAGAAGGCGCGGAACTGGCCGGCCTTCTTGGCCTCGGTCAGCACCTTCATGGTGAGATCGATCTCTTCCTTGGTCATGTTGCCCTTGTCGGCATATTTGTATTTGCCGGTGGCTTCGACGACCATCGCGGCATCCATGATGCCGATCGAGGGGATGTTGAGGATCGAGGCCTTGCCCTTGAATTCGGGGTTGAGCAGCTCGGCCCAGGACGAGATCGGGCGCTTGATGAGGTCGGGACGGATGCCGAGCGTGTCGGCGTTATAGACGGTCGGAATCAGCGTCACGAATTCGGTCGCCGACGTCGCGAACTTCTTGGAGTCCTTGCCTTCGAGATAGAGCACCTTCCAGGGTGCTGTGCCCTGGCCGCCGATCTTCTTGCCGCCGGGTGTCTCACCCTTGGTGAAGACCGGCGTGATGTTGCCGAATTCTTTGATCTTCTTGGCGTCGAGGGCGAGAATGTTGCCGGAGGGCACAAGCTTCTTCAGCGAGAAATATTCGGTGTCCAGCACGTCGAACGAGTTCGGCTGGGTCATCACGCGCTTGGTGACGTCGTCGGTGGTGGCGGTGATGTATTCGATCTTGATGCCGGTGTCCTTCAGGCACTGCTTCGAGATGTCGTCGCCTTCGTTCACGGCCGTGCCGAGATAGCGCAGCACCTTCGGGTCGGCCGACATCACATAGGGGAAGCCGGTGATGGCGCCGGAGCCGGCGGCAAGGCCCGCGAGACCCGCGGTGCCCTTCAATAACGTGCGGCGGCTGAGGCCCTTCCTTCTGGTCGTCTCGGTCATATCAGTCACTCCTCTGTTGCGCATTTTCACGAACGATGGACGCTATTGCAGGCGTTGCGCCTTGGCGGGATCCCAAGTGGCCAGCACGCGATCGCCCGGACGGAAGGGGTGGGTGTCGAAGACGGCCTCGGGAACATGGGAGAACAGGGTGGTGCCGTCGTCGAGCGCGAGCGAGACGGCGATGTAGGAGCCCTGGTACTCGGTCTGGGTCAGCAGCGCCGGTGCGCCGAACGCGCCGTCAGTGAACGGCACGATGCCGAGCTGATCGGCGCGCACGGCGATGAGCTTGCCGGCGTCGCTGAGCACGTTGTGGCCGCCGATGAAGCGCGCCACGAATTCGGTGCGGGGATGATGGAAGATCTCGCGCGCGGTGCCCTGCTGCTCGATCTTGCCGTGGTTCATCACCACGATGTGGTCGGCGAGCGCCATCGCCTCTTCCTGGCCGTGGGTGACCTGGATGAAGCTGATGCCGAGCTCGCGCTGGAGCCGCTTCAACTCGCCGCGCATCCTGACCCGGAGGAACGGGTCGAGCGCGGAGAGCGGCTCGTCGAGCAGGAGGATCTGCGGCTCGGTGATGAGCGCACGCGCGAGCGCGACGCGCTGCTGCTGGCCGCCGGAGAGCTGCGCCGGCAGGCGCCCCGCATACTGGCTCATCGCCACCAGTTCGAGCAGCTCACCGGCCTGCTTGTGCCGCGTCGGCTTGTCGATGCCGCGCATCTTCAGCGCGAAGGCGACGTTGTCGATCACGGTCAAATGCGGAAACAGGGCGTAGGACTGAAACATCATCGCCGTTCCGCGATCGGCCGGCGGCAGGTCGGTGACGTTCTGGGCGCCGAGGATGATGTCGCCCGCGCTGACGGCCTCGTGGCCGGCAATCATCCGCAACGTCGAGGTCTTGCCGCAGCCGGAGGGACCAAGCAGGCAGCAATAGGTGCCGGCGGGAATCTTCAGATTGACGGCGTCGACCGCCAGCGTGGTGTCGTAGCGCTTGGTGACGGCGACCAGTTCGAGGGCGGCGGGGAGGGCCATGGACTTTCCTGGGACAAGGCAGACGCCCGCTTCTCTCTGCGAGGGTCATGCCAACCGGGTTGCGCGAGCGGATCTCCACAAATGATCCAGCAAAGTCAGGTCGTTAGCTCTGGGTCCGCCGATCTTGATCGTCGGCTGCGCATCTTGCCTCAACTATATGCACACAAAACCGGCAGGGATTGTATAATCTTTCGCCTGTCATTGGATACGGCAGGTCGACTACCCTTGCTGGTGAGTCCGACGATCGAGCCCTCATCAATGGCCGCCAAAGCCCAACCGAAATCCGAGCCGGTGATTGCGCCCGATCAGGGCAGCGACCGCGTCAGCCGTATCAGGGAAGGCGTGACGACCGCGATCCTGGAGCACCGGCTGTTGCCGGGGACAAAACTCGGCGAGGATGAGATCGGCGAGATCTATGGCGCAAGCCGCACGCTGGTGCGCACCGCACTGCAGCAGCTCGCGCATGAGGGCATTGTCGCCATCGAGAAGAATCGCGGTGCGTTCGTGGCTCGGCCGACGCCCGCCGACGCGCGCGAAGTGTTCGAGGCGCGGCGGCTGATCGAGCCCTCGATCGTTGACCACGCCGTCGATGCGGCCTCGCCGGACTGGCTCGACCGCCTCCAGCAGCATCTCGCCGAAGAGCGCGAGGCTGAACAGCGTGGCGACGCCCGAGCCTCGGTTCGCTTGTCAGGTGAATTCCACCGGCTCGTCGCGGAGATGAGTGGCCACAGCATCTATGCCGGCTTTCTCAAGGAGCTGATCGCGCGCTCCTCGCTCATCATCCTGCTGTACCGCCGTCACGATACGCCTGCCTGCGGTACCAGCCATCATGCCGAGATCGTCACCGCGATCCGAAAGAAGGACAAGGCGCAGGCGCGCGCATTGATGCTCTCGCATCTCCGGGAGATCGAGGCGGAACTGTTCCTGAAGGAATCCGCTGCGGACGAGTTGCGGCTCGCGGATGTGCTGGGCGCGTAAGCTAGCCGCGCCTATGTCAACGGCGGTCCCTGGTTTCGCCTGATAATCTTGAGCACGAGCAGGACGGCGCCAAGCGCAAGAAACAGCACGCCCAAGATCGTCGTGCCTGAAGATTCGAAGGTGACGCCGACCGCCGTCAGCAGACATCCGATGATGATTGCAAAGAGTCCGCCGAGCTTTTTGGTCAGCAGAATGTGTCCGTCGCTCGTTTGTGCCACCATGTTGCGCCTCGTCACTTGATGCAGGCCTGCCTGCAAAGCTCCCGTTCTGCCCCATGGCCTCCTGTTGCGCAGACCACACGGGATCGTACTCCCGTGCGGGACGATTGCAATCTTGCGTTGATCACGAGTTGGAGGCGATGTGCGTTTTTTGACTAGAGTTCGATGCAAGCGCGACAGTGGCGCTTACGCACTTGCCGAAAATTCCCGCTGCAACGTCACGGCTATTGCGTCTCCCATCAAGCCGTATGGCAGTCCTGCGTAATCGCTCTATGGTTGTAAATTGACTCGATATGGTCGTCGGCATCAACTTGTTGTTGCGCGTAGAATTCAGGAATGGAGCCAACATGAGTGGAGTCCGTTCTGCGGAGTGCTGCCGCAAAGAGTGAGTTGGAATAAGCGGGCAGGGGACTTCGCGAAGGAGAACCCCATGAACGAAATGGATCGTCGCGGCGCGCTGCGCACGTTGCTTGGAGGCGTGATCCTCGCCGGTGCAGGCGTGAGCCTGTGGCCGCAGGACGCAGCCGCTGCCTTGCCGGTTGAGCCGCTCGACGGTCATCCCGCTCCGAACAGGGGCGGATCTGCCGCCCGCACCTATGCGCAAGCTGCCCGTCCATTGCCGGGTCCGGGCCAGCGTCCGCCGCATCGTCCGCCGCCCCGGCACCGACCACGCCGGCGCTGGGTGTGCTGGTGGCATCGCGGGCGTCGTCACTGCGGGTGGCGCTGGAGGTGATCGAAGAAGAGCGCGACTGCGCTCACACATCGTCAGGGGAGATCAAGCATGTCGCGTGCAGGGAAAGGCGGCAGGCGCGGCGGAGCGGCCGCGCTGCTCATCGCGATTGGAATGAGCCTTGGGGTCTCGCTTGCTGCACAGGCGCAGCAGGATGCCGCCGTCCTGTTCCGGAACGTCCGCATCTTCGACGGGAAGAGCAGCGCGCTCTCGGCGCCATCAAACGTTCTCGTCCGCAACGGCAAGATCGAGAAGATCTCGACCGCGGATATCACGGCCGACGCCACGGCGATCAATGGCGGCGGCCGCGTGCTGATGCCCGGGCTGATCGACGCGCATTGGCACGCGATGCTGGTGCGTCCGTCGCCGATGGCCGCGCTCGCAGGCGATGTCGGCTACAACAATCTGCTCGCCGCTGCCGAGGCGACCGCGACGCTGATGCGGGGCTTCACCACGGTGCGCGATGTGGGTGGGCCGGCCTTCGGCCTCAAGCGGGCCATCGACGATGAGCTCGTCGTCGGTCCGCGCATCTATCCTTCGGGCGCAATGATCACGATCACCAGCGGTCATGGCGACTTCCGCCAGCTCTCCGAACTGCCGCGAACGATCGGCGGCATGCTCAGCCGCATGGAACTGATCGGCGGCGCCGCGATCGCCGACAGTCCGGACGAGGTTCGCGTGCGCGCGCGCGAGCAGCTCATGCAGGGCGCTTCTGGCAACCCGCTCGAGAACATCAAGCTCGTCGAAGATCCCGCAAAGAATTTCGTGGTGATCATGAAGGGCGGCAAGGTCTACAAGAACATTCCTGCGCGCTGACGGTGGCCCAAAAAGGTTGCGCCCAGCCATTGGGGGATGGCTGGGCGCGCGCGAACCGGTCTGGGACGGGGAGGGGTGGGGATGTGACCGGGTCGCGTAACTCGTTCAAAGATTCCGTTCGTTCGTATCGACTACTGGTCCTTGGCGCTGGCCGTGGACACCGCCGGCCGGTTGTCGCCGAGCGACACCCAGACATTGGGATCCGCCTGCGACTGCCGCTTGACGAAGCGGTAGCCGGCCTCGGTCCAGGCGACGACGTTCTCGTTCTGATTGTCGAGAACGAACTCGCCCTTGTCGGTCTTGACCGTCAGGACCGCGTGGCCTTCGCCCTTCTTGTCACGCACGACAGTGATGAGCAGGGCCTCGCGCGGCCAGCCGGCGTCCATCAGCATCTTGCGCTTCATCAGCACGTAGTCTTCGCAGTCGCCGTAGCCGTCCGTCGGCAACGACCATTTCTCGATCACGCCCCAGTGCTCCATGTCGGTCAATGGCTTCACGGTCTCGTTGACCCAGCGATTGACCTTGAGCAGATCGCGCCACGCCGTCTGCGACATCACGATGTCGCGCGGCTGCGACGGACCGCCCTGGCATTGGGCAGTATTGTCGGCACAGAATTCGACCCAGCCGATCGGCGCACGCGTGGTATCGCCGAGGCTCGCGTAGAGCAGGCGGTTGTCACCGGCCTGCGCCGTCGCGCTCATTCCCAAAAGGATGGCGGCGAACGCCAACCCTTTGCCCTGTCCTCTGAAGTCGAACATTGTGGCCCCCGTTTCTTGTTGGGACCACGTTTCGCACAGACGATTTGCATCGCCGCTAAGTGAGGCAAGTCAAGTCGAGACAAACACAAGTAAAACCAGCGTCGAATTCGAGATTTACTTGAATAGAATTCGCGTAAAATTTGAGATGACTGCAATTGACTAAAATTGTCGGCATTAACGCGCCGCCGCCTGCGATTGCTGCATTTGTGCGCCTGCGCGGGCGCTGCGTTAACCGCGAAGCGTGCGCGAGCAGGGCATGAAAAACGCGGCCCCTGGTGTGCGGGGGCCGCGTTCTGGGCAAAACAAGCCTGATTTTTCGGGTGTCTGCGCTTTACCGCGCGGTAACGCTCTCTTCCAGAGTCTCGATCGGCTGCTCGTGGACGAACTCCAGCGCGAAGCCGTCCTCGAGGTTTCGCACCACGCGGCCCTGGACGCGGCCGAGCATGACCAGCGATTTCAGCGGCGGGCGGTTTTCCGCGGCGATCGCGGCCCCCGACAGCGAAAGGTCGATGATGCGGCAGGTCATCTTGTTGCCGTCCTCGAGCGTGAGCACCGCGATCGGGTTGCGCGGCACGATACGGTCGTGGCGGCGATCCTCGGGCAGGTTGAGGATGTCGCGGTTGGCAAGCCAGGTGAGCTGGGCGGCGAGCTTGTCGCGCTTGCGCGGTGTCGCCCCGATGGTCATGGCGAAGCCGTTGTCGATGATCCGGGTGATCTTGCCTTCGACGCGGCCGATATGGTCGAGATAGGCCACCACGCGGTCGCCGACATTGCCGATGCCGGGCGCCAGCATGGCGAGCCCGCCGGGGGACATGTTGATGACCTGACAGGGAAATTCACGGCGGTCCGGCAGCATATAGCGGCCGAGCAGATGCACTTTCACCCGCTGGAAGCGCCGACGCTCCTCGGTGGCCGGAAGAAATTTTCTGTTCGCCAACGCCATTTTCACTACCCGACCCCCGCCCGGGCGGAGTCCGAACGACCCTAAGGCGCACAGGGTTAACGTGCCGTTAGCAGCGCGTGCAGGAGTTGTGATTAGAGCGTTTTCAAGCGAAGTGGATGCCGGTTCGCGTCAAGAAAACGCGTCAAAACAAAGAATCCAGAGCCCCATTCCGATTCCATCGGAATGGGGCTCTGGCTCAGGCGGGTTGTGGCCTGCGGGCGGCGATGCGCTCGAAAAGCCACAGCAGCAGCGGGCAGGCCAGCACCACGGCGGCGCCAAGGTCGAGGGCGGCGGAAGCGCTGCCGGTCCAGCTTGCCAGCCGGCCGGCGACGACCGGCCCCAGCATCATGGCCGCATAGAACACGGTGAGGAAGATGCCCATGCCGATGGCGCGCGTTTGCGGTGCCAGCACCCGCGCCGGCAGGCTCATGATCGGACCGGCCGGCTGTCCGGAGACGATGCCGAGCGCAACCACGATCAGGACCACCGAACTCGACCGGGTCAGCAGCGCGAGCAGGAGCGCGAGCGCAAAGCTGCCGGCGACGAGCAGGGTCAGCGGTCGCTGCGTACGGTCGGCGAGATAGCCGCCGAGCGGCACCGAGAAAGCCGAGATCCACAGCGCGACGCTGATCACCGAACCTGCGGCGGCCACCGTCCAGCCACGTTCGACCAGCAGCGTCGGACCGAACGACAGGATCATGGCGAAGCCGACGTTGAACAATCCCCAGATCGCGCCGGCGACCATGACGGCCGACACGGTTTGTCGATCGAGCCCGCCGGACACCGCCGCCGCCGATACGCTGACCGGCGGCGGCTGGTAGAACAGCATCAGCACGATGCCAACAGCCACGATGGCGCAGACCGCGAAGAACACGGCGCCCGTGCCGCCGGCCGTGCCGACGATGGGGAGCGTCACCAGCGACAGCGCGATCCCGGTCGGCCAGGAGTTGATGACGATGCCCATGGCGGTCGCGATTTCCTTGCCGGCAAACCAGTCCGTGGTCATCTTGGTGAGCTGCACGCTCAAGAGCACGCCGCCGACGCCGGCCACGAGCCGGCCGGCGACCTGAAGGCTCCAGGCATCCGCCAGCGCCATCATGAGGCTGCCGATCATCATCAGAGCAAGTGCTGCGAGCGCCGTCGGCTTGTCGCCGAACCGCGCGCCGATCGCGCCGCCCGGCAAGGCCAGTGCGACGCCGGGGGTGAAGTAGAGGCCGATCAACAGACCGATATCGGCAAGACCGACGCCGAACGTCGTCTGGAGCAGCGGTGCGACCGCCGCCACGCTCTGAAACTGGAACGCCATGGTCAGGCGCACCAGAAACAGGATCGCGAGAATGCCCCAGCGGCTGCGCAATGCCTCATCCCCCGAGAGATTGTTCCGACAGTGGGGTTACAACCGGCGCGTGTCAACCTGTGGATGTTATCGGCCTTCCAATGCCTTGGCGCAGACCGCGTAGGGCTGGCCTCTGATATCGGGTGCGTCGCGCAGCTTTGCAAAGCCCATCCGGAGATACATCGGCAGTGCAACCGACATCAGCGGCGTCGTGTGCAATGCGATGATCGACGCGCCGTCACGCCGCGCGCGGCGGATACATTCTTCCGTCAGCAGCCGGCCAAAACCCTGGCCGCGCGCCGGGGGATCGACGACGAGCATGCGGATGATCGGCCATTCCGGTTCGAAGAAGGCCGGTTTCGGCGCCTGCGGGCCAAAATAGGCGACGGCACCGACGATGCGCCTCTCGACCTCCGCGACGATGATCTCGCCATGCTCAGACAGTTCCGGCATTCGCGACACATTGTCCGCCATCGCCGGCCAATCCGAATAGTGCGGCGCAAATTGCGCAAAGGCAGCGACGGCGACGCGCGTCACCGCGTCTGCATCTTGCACCTGATAGTCACGCAGCATTGGCAAAATCCCGGATACTTGCTGCAGCGCATCGTCTCCCATAGGCTTGCATCGCGCCCAACAAACATAACAAGTGCGCGAGAGGAAACATCATGGAGCAAATCCGCGTCTGCACCCATGCCGGGCCGGGATCGGAGCCCGTCATCCGCACCGTGCCGTGGCCGAAGGTCGGCCGGAAGGCGGCGCTGATCAAGATCGGCGCCTGCGGCGTCTGCGGCACTGATCTGCACATCCTCAAGGGACATTGGCCAAAGCCGCTGCCATGGCCGTTCACGCTCGGACACGAGCTCGGCGGCGTCATCGTCGAATGCGGCGAGGAGTTCACCGAAGACTTCATGAGCAAGCCGCTGAAGGTCGGATCGAAGGTGATGATCCCGCCGCTGATGCCCTGTGGCAATTGCTACTACTGCATCCATTATCCGCAGACGGCCAACAAGTGCCTGACGCCGGTCTATTACGGCCGCTATCTCGGCTTCGATAAACCGCCTCACATGTGGGGCGGCTGGGCCGAATATGTCTATGTCGATCTCGAAATGCTGCCGGGCACCAAGATCTACAAACTGCCCGACGACATGTCGCTGCGCCTCGGCGCGCTGTCGGAGCCGCTGACCTCCTGCATCCGCGCCTTCAACCGCGCCACCCGCGCCGGCGGTTTCAGCTGGAGCGACACCGTCGTGATCCAGGGTTCTGGACCGATCGGCATCCTCGCGGTTGCCGCCGCCAAGGAGATGGGGGCAGGGCGCGTGATCTGCGTCGGCGCGCCGGAGGAGCCCAGGCTCAAGCTGGCGCGCGAGTTCGGGGCGGAGGCGACGATCAACATCGAGGAGCTGAAGACGCCGCAAGAGCGCATCAAGGCCGTGCGCGACATCGTCGGCGGCTTCGGTGCCGATCTCGTGATGGATTGCTCGGGCCATCCGACCGCCGGCCCCGAGGGCATCGAGATGCTGCGCGATGGCGGCACCTATGTCGAGATGGGCCAGTTCACCGACGCTGGCTCGATCGAGACATCCTGGCACCGCATCTGCACCAAGGACCTCAACGTTCTCGGCTCCTGGGGCTTTACTGCCAACGATCTGCCGCTCGGCGTCGACATGCTCTACCGCACCGCGGACAAATATCCGTGGCTGAAGATGCAGACGATCTATCCGTTCACGGAAGAGGGCGTCGCGCAGGCCGTGAAGGATGCGATGGCGATGAAGACGGTGAAGTCGACCATAGTGCCGTGGCCGGAATTGGTGGGATAGATTGCATCTCCGGTTGCGCAACCGTGATTTCCATTTGACGTTGAAGCCGCTAGCCTGCGCACCTTCGCAAGGCCGGCAGGTTTCATGAACACGTCATCCGATCTTCCCGACGGCTCCCTCGCATCCCTCATCCCCGACATCGACCGGCTCGCCGCCGACGCCATGGCGGTCTGGAAGGTGCCGGGCGCAGCACTTGCCATTGTAAGGGACGGCAAGGTCGTGCTCGCCCGCGCCTACGGCCAGCGCGACGTCGAGGCCGATCTGCCGATCACGCCGCGCACGCAGTTCGTGATCTGCTCGATCACCAAGACGTTTACGGCGACCGCGATCGCATTGCTGCATAACGAAGGGCTGCTCGACTGGAGCAAGCCGGTCCGCGACTATCTGCCGGAGTTTCGTCTCTCGGACGCGGTCGCGACCGAACGCGTCACCATTCGCGACCTGCTCAGCCATCAATCGGGGCTGCCGCGGCACGATTGGGTTCATGTGCCCGGCGATCTCGCGCCGGCCGAGATGCTGCCGCTGATGCGGCACCTCGAGCTGAGCAAGGACATCCGCGCCGTCTGGCAATACAACAATCTCTGCTACAACGCCCTGGGTCTCCTGATCGCGCGCGTCAGCGGCAAGAGCTTTGAAGCCTTCGTCCGCGAGCGCCTGACCAACAGGCTCGGCATGAGCGTCAGCTTCTCGCTGGACGACCTCGAGGCTGGATCGGAGCCGGCACGGCCCTACATGATGAACGTCGACACGCGGTTGCCGGCGCTGCGGATACCGATCCGCACCACGGCCGCCGGCGCCATCAACACGTCGGTGGCCGATCTCGCCAACTGGATGCGTCTGCACCTCGGCAAGGGCGAATTCGAGGGCGAACGGCTGTTGCCGGCCGCGCTGGTGGAGCAACTGCACACGCCGCTGGCGCATACCGGCAAGTCGGAATTTCCCGAGTTCGACCACGGACATTATGCGCTGGGTTTTCAGTCGAACACCTACCGCGGCGAGCGCCTGATGTGGCACGGCGGCGGCTGGACCGGCTGGAGCTCGCTGATGACGCTGGTGCCGGGGGCCGGCATCGGCGTTGCCGTGCTGACCAATCGCAGCCCGAGCGAGGTCCCGACCATCCTGTCGTGGTACATCATCGACCGGTTGCGCGGCCGGGAGCCGGCCGACTGGCTCTCGCGCTTCCGCAAGATGCGCGACGATTTCATCGCCCATATCCCCGCCGACAAGGAGGTGCGCGAGAAGGCGCGCCACAAGGACACCCGGCCGGCGCATGCCTTGTCGGCCTATGCGGCCGACTATGCCCATCCCGCCTATGGCGTGATCGAGATCCGCGAGCGCGACGGCGCGCTGCACTGGTCCTGGCGCGGCATGGGCGCGCCGCTCTCACACTGGCATTTCGAGACGTTCATGACGCCTGAGATCGACCAGTTCCATCCGGACAATCTCCCCATCACCTTCCAGACCGACCGCGAGGGCAACATCGCGCACCTGTCGGTGCCGCTGGAGCCGACGGTGAAGGACATCGTGTTCGAGCGCCGTGCCGCTGGTGACTGCCTCGATCCCGCATTCCGCGCCCGCTGCGTCGGGCAGTTCAGGAGCGGCGCCATCACCCATCGCGTGACCTTGGACAGCGAAGGCAGGCTCATTCTGAAGCCGGACTACCAGCCGGCCTATCGCCTTGAGCCCCAACAGGGCCGCCGGTTTCGCGTCGCCGAGCTGGAGGGCTTTGCCGTCGAGTTTCGCGGGGAGGGGGAGAGTATCGGCCAGATCATCTTCCACCAGCCGAACGGCACCTCAATCGCAGACCGCGTGGTGGAGCAGGAGAGGCGATGATGGATGTTCCCGGCGATCTCGTCGCATTCCTGATCGAGGCCAAGCGGCGCACCTATGCGGGCCTGGATGACGATGCGACCGTCGCCACGCCGTTGCTCACGGGCTCGAAGCAGCTCGAGCACCGTGCGGGGTCTTACGCCTACCGCGACATCTATTTCGGGATGGGTTTCTTCGTTGGCCAGGAGACGGTGTCGAGGGATGACACGGTCATCTGGTCGATGTGCTACAGCGGTGGCGCTCGCGCTGAGATCACGGACCGGACCACGCTGCTTGCCCTTTACAAGTTCCTGCGGCGGGCGTTGCTCGCGGCCGAGATCGAAAAACCCTATCGCGGTCCGCCGGTTCTCAGCGTCGATGACATGACTTATCGCAACGACGTCGAAGGTTCGCTCGATCGTTTCCACGGCGTCGAGACGATCGCGAAAGCCGGCGTACAGCTCTATGAGCTGCGTTACAGCGGCGGCCTGCTGCGATAGGTGCGGAGGACCTGCCATGTTCCGCGTCACGGCCGACAGCCTCGATGCCTATCTCGATTTCGACCCGGCGCGAAAGCCCGACCTCGTCCGGCTGCACGAAGTGATGCGCAAAGCTGCGCCCAATCTGAAGCGCCACTTCCACAAGGGCACGCCGGCGGGCCAGGCCGGCATGCGCATGCAGATGATCGGCTACGGCAAATTTCGCTACGCGATCAAGTCGGGCAGCGCGACCGACTGGCCGGTCGTCGGCGTCGCGTTGCAGAAGAACTATGTCAGCGTCTACGTCGCCGTGACGAAGCAGGACGCGCCGATCGTACAAGCCTATGCAGGCAAGCTCGGCGAGCTCCGGTCGGGACGCAACAACTTCAGTTTTGAACGGTTTGATGGCCTGAACGCGTCAGCGCTGTCATCCCTGGTCTCCGAGGTCGCCGCGATCTTCACGGCCGATCCGGAAAATCCCGTGCGCTACATGCAGGGAGCCTAGGGAGCGTACTCATAACAGGGTTCTGTAGCGGCGCCTCGCCGAATGTCCGCTTCGATCCGAAAGCGGCGGAATTTTTGCGTCGCCACGAAGCGACGTCCCATTATTCCTTCCGTTCGGTGCTAACGCCGCCCCAGCCCTATGAGCGCCGTCGACACCGAACTAAATCCCTTTGCCTCACCAGAACACACCCGCCTCCCTAGAGCAGTGAGCAGCCGTTCAGCATCTCCGGGATCCAAATTATCCAACGTGCGCCTCAGCCCGGTTCCGCGCGCTTGTTGCCAATATTCCTCGACATCCACGTATTTGAATGAATGAGATTCGAGACGTACTGAAACGTCAGTGAACCCCGCTCTAATCAAGAGGCTTGATAGTTTCTCTGGTTCGGCGATCCAGCCGGGCGCCTGCTCCCTCTTCATTCCCAACTCGTCCATGGCGGCCAGAATTTCACTTATTTGTGCTACTCTCCATGTCGAAACAGCTAGCAGTCCTCCGGGTTTCAGCACTCGTTGGAACTCTCCGAGAGCGTGCAATTGATCAGGAAAGAACATAATCCCAAATCCGCATAGCACACGATCAAAAGTAGCGTCCTTGAACACCAAGTGCTCCGCATCCATGACCTGAGCACGTCCAGGGACACCCCTCCGCGTTGCTTCCGCGTTTGTGGCGCGCACCATTTCATCCGAAAGGTCGATGCCGACGATCTCACCTGCGTTACTCAAAAGCTCAGCAGCGGGAAAAAAAGCTGCTCCTCGGCCGGTTGCCACGTCAAGTACTCGGTGATCGGGTAATATTTCCGCCGATTCCACCAAACGCTTACCAAAATAGGCAAAGCATCCTGGGCCCGTGTCATACTCCAATGCGGCGGTATCAAACTGCGCTCTAACTCGAGCTTTCTGCGCGGTTGCTTCGCTGTCCATGAAGCCTCCTTCCCGAAGCTGTGTTGGTCGATCGGGATCAATTATGGACGTCCGAGCACAGGCCGGTGCCAGTGTTGCGACCGATGATTACCTATCGAGCCGCCTTACGCAATCCGACCTCAACCGGACATGCATTGTGATCGCGGCAATCTGACCGTCGAGGTCCGCAACGGATCATTTTCGACCGATGAAGGCGAAAACGTCAGCTGGTTGATGTCGGCTTTGCCCAAAGAGCACCCCGTGCCGGGAGCGAGCTGGACGCGCTTCGCTTGGTCGGACGCCCGTGATTCAAGCTCCCAAACGCATGCTCTGTTGATTGCAAAGCCTACGTCCAGTTCGCATCAATCAGGCCAAGGTTGTGCGCTAATGAGTCCATGTTTGGTCTAGGCAGGCGCGACCTGACGGCCCGTCGTCAGGCCCAGGCGTAACCGCCGATGGCCGTGGGCTCGTCGTCGTCGCGACGTCGGCTCGCCGGACGCGTCCGATTCCTTGCGCCGCCTTCGCGCCGGTGGCGGACATCCAGCCGCTGAACCATTGCCAAGAGGCTGACGGCGAGCTCCCTGGCACGCGCGGCCGCCTGCTTGATCACGAACAGGATCGTCGTCACGCGGCTGAGAACGCCGAGCAGGAACACGACCGTGAAGATGTCGATATAGGCGAGGAAATCGCCGACCAGCATCAACTCCGGCGGAATGGGAATTCGGTGGTAGTAGGCGAGAACCAGGATGACGACGGGGATGAAGGCGATGATCTTGCGCAGCGTCAGGCGGTCGAGCAGGGCGGCCAGTTGCACGACAAGGACCTCCCACAGGAAATCACCGAACGCAGCCGGCTTGTCGATGGTCCAGGTCCTCCAAAGCGTCTTCCAGACTTTCCACATTCGCTCAGCCCGCATCTGCCTGCCACGCAACTCAATCATATCATGCGGAGATGGATGGCAAAGTCACACACAGGCGAGGCGGGCAAGCTGTCAGCTCGCCCGCCCCGAAACATGTTTCCAATGTCCGTGTGGCTCAGCGACCGCCGCCGCCGCCGCCGCCACCACCACCGCCTCCGCCGCCACCACCGCCACCGGCGTTGTTCATCGCGGAGCTGTAGCGGGGATCGCTCTGCTTCATGTAGGTGGGCGAGGTGTCGTGGGTCACCGGCACTTCACGAACGATGCGGCGGCCCCGCGGCACGGGCGTAAAAAACTCGCCGCAGCCACCCAGCACGAACACGTCGCAGGTCGAAACGCTGTAGGTGAATGCGCTGGCACTCGTCGAGATCGTCGCGGTCGCACCAGCGACAGTGATCAACGCGATCGCCGCAAGTCTGGATTTGATGGACATAGCGCTCTCCGTTCATTCGGTTGGGAATGTCGAAACAGTACGGACCGTTTGACGGAGCCTGATAAAAGCGGGTTCGAGGGCGCGCGCGCCAACGTGATCTGACGCACACAGGGTTAGGAGGCTGGGGGAGCCCCCGTGTCAGGCGGAAAGCGTGCACACCATGTAGGTCGCGCTCTCGCCGTAGGTTGCGAGCTTGACGCGCAGCGCAGCGTCAGGCGCGGCCGCACGGAAGCCAAAACGCTCCCACATCGCCTGCGTGCCATAAACGGAGACGAGCGCGAGAGAGCCGATCCCCGCCGACTTCGGCAGCGCTGCAACCATAGCCAAGAACGCGCCCGCGATTTGCTTGCCGCGAAAGTCCGGCAGCACCACCACGTCGTGCACATAGAGACAGTCGGCGTCATCTGGCAATCCGTGCAGGAAGTCGTCGAGCGGCGGAATGAGATGCAGTTTCCAGGGATGCGCGATCCCGTAACCGACGACCGTGTCATCTGCGATCAGCACCCGGCAACCGTCAGGGTAGAGGCGCATCTTCTCCGCAAACACCTCGGGGCGCTCGGGAAGCTCGGGGTGAATCCGCGCGGCGATGGCGGCGATATCGGGGAGATCCGACGGCAGTGCCTGGCGCCAATGCGAACTCACGGTCGTTCCTCTGCTTGTATCTGTGCCGTCCGCTAGGCCGTGGACCTATAAACTCGGCGGCGTCATGTAACTCGTTGCTCCTCAAGCGACCAAGTCCGGGCCGCAGCGCAATGTACCGCGATGGGCCAATTGCGGAAGTCCCGCATGGCTCGTATGTGCGACGCGGGATAGAGTGTCATGCTCAAACATGACCCCGCGGTAGAGGTGGTAAGATGATTGTCACACCGAGTGCTGTTCATAAACTCATTACGAGTTTTGCTACAGCACTCACGCTTCTCGCGCGGCCGTGTTTCGGGAATGAGCGTGCTACCATAGATACGAGAGGGTTCTCCGTCACGTTTGGCGAGATGTGGCACGTATCAACGGACAGCAATGGCACCATATTAGGAAGCATCAGGGGTGAAGAACCGCCATTTATTGTGATGTATTATGCCGACCAATCCATGAATGCTGATGGCGCAAAAGGAAATATGCTTGAACGCATGAAGCAGAGTTCGATTGCCGACATGCTTGGGGATAACGCGCGTAGGATGGTCGATGAAAGCAAGTGGCATCGCCATGATACCGTTCACAGGCCGGATGGAATTACTGAGGAGCAACTCGATTCCGAAGCCTACACCCGGGATGATGACGGTAAGGCCGTCGAAGTATGTTCATTCATGAGGTTTTACCATGGCGCCCCACACGCTGAACTTTACCTCGCATATATTTTGAACAAGCCGTGCGATAAAGCTCGCGCAGAATTTGACAGCTTTGCGAGTTCTATAATCTGGAAATGAATGGCTTGCGGGCGGCCGCCGACCGAGCTGCGGCCTCAGCGCATCTTGCTTTGATCTATTCTAGTTCTTGAACCCCACTCTCGAGCAATACCACGAGGATTCTAAGTCTCTCCAACCCATCTTGGCTCCGGCATCCTTGCACTCGCTGTAGGATTTCCAGTTGCCCACGTTTTTGCACGTTGACCAGCCGCCAGCCACGGAGCATCTGCCTGAGGAGGCATTGCCAGTAGCATGGAGGGGGGCGGCATTAGCGGGTGCAATCGACGAGACGGCGATAGCCAAACTCGCAACGAAGAGTAACGAGACTTTCATAGCTATGTCCTTCCGACCTGGGATGCGACTGGCCATCCCGGGTTGTAAGATAGCACGCCTCCGATGCGCAGTTGAGTCTGCTCCGGGTCATTTTCGACGGCTTCAGCGGAAATCGTCGGCTGGCCGATGTCCGTTTCTTGCCGCTGCCCAAGATGCATGCCGTCGGGTGGCGACGCGCTACGACAGGCTTGCCGCTCGCTATCAAGCCTTCGTTCAGCTCGCGTCAATCAGGCTATGGCTGCGCGCCCTAATGAGTCCGCGCCTTGGTAGCGCAATTATTCCCTCGGGGAACGGTGGGTCGCGAAAAATATCATTCCGGTCTCCTTCGGAATACACAGCGTTGCGCGGCGTCCTATCCGTGCAGGCCAATTGCATGACAAGGAGACAAGATGACGAAAATTTCGCTTCCCCTCGCACTCGTCGCGGCTGCGTCCTTCGCGGTGATGTCGGCGGTCGTCGCCGCGCCTCCGGCCAAGACCGGAACGACCTCCAAGGGCGCGGTGCTCACCGACGCCAAGGGCATGACGCTCTATACGTTCGACAAGGATGCCGATGGCAAGTCCGCTTGCAACGGCCCGTGTGCGACGAACTGGCCGGTGCTGAAGGCCGAAGCCGGCGACAAGGACGGCGACGGTTACACCATCATCACGCGCGACGACGGCTCGAAGCAATGGGCCTACAAGGGCAAGCCGCTTTACACCTTTGCCAAGGACCAGAAGCCCGGCGACATCACCGGCGACGGTTTTCTGAACGGCGCCTGGCATCTCGCGATGCCGTAGGCAAGCCGCTATCTCGGATATTCGAGCTGCATCGCGACGAAATCGGCGGTGCGTGCGCCGTAGCGGAAATCGATCGCACGCAGCGTCTCGTCCAGGGCTTTTGCCGGCGGCAGCAAGGCCGTCGCCGGCGGGCTTTGCTGGAGGGGCCAGTCCGTCGCGGTCGTGTCGGGCAGGATGCGCGCGCCATTGCGGCTTGGCTGCGCCCCCGCCGTTGCCGCATACGTGACCGCGCGCGAGCGATAAGTCCGCGACCAGGCATCAGTCGCGAGCGCAAGCGACACCTCGTCGAGGCCGGGGGTGAGCGCGATGCCGAGCTGCTCCCTGGTCCAGAAGGCCAGCGTGTTCGTGATTGCCGTCAGCGCAAACGGACGCGTGAATCTGAAGGCTTCGCTGCGATGGCGGGCATCCCAACTGGCCAGACCAATATCGCGCGCCACAGTCGCAGCCCTGTCGCGGCCGGCGATCGCCTCGATCAGGGTCAGCGCCATCGGCATCGACGCCGTGATGCCGGTCGTCGTTGCGACGCCCTTGTCGACCACGAACCTGCGGTCAGCGACGTAGCGGATCGCGGAATGCTTTTTGAGATCCTTGACCGAGTACCAGTGCGTGGTCGCGGCCTTGCCGTCCAGCAGGCCAGCATTGGCGACGATGGTGGCGCCGACGCAAACGCCAATGACGATCGCGCCCTTGGCCGCCTGGTCCCTGATCCATTGCAGGGCAACCGGATCGTCATCGCGGCTCATGGCTGGTACGATGACGTAGTCGGCGCCATCGGGATGTCGCGCATCGAAGTCGGCGATCGTCGCATGCGGTTCGACCTTCAGCGCCGGATAGAGCGTCACTGGACCCGAGCGCGTCGCCACCATCAGGACGTCGGCCACGTCGGCGCGCGCAAGGATGCCGTAGGGCATCAGATAGTCGGTGGTCTCGCTCATGTCGTTGATGCCGATGATTGCGATCAGCGGACGTTGGCGCTTCGGTGGCTTCAACGCGGCGATGGTTGCGTCGGTCTCGTCCCTTGCGATCGGCGCCGGCGTTCCACGCGCCGCTTCTCCGGGGAGGGAGAGCAACCAGATTCCGCCGATGATGAGCAACAGGGCGGTGATGCCGACACCGCTCCAGATCAGAAATCGCCAGCTCATGAAATTCCGCTCGCAAATGTGCCTCCAGCGGCGCGGAAGCTACGCGCGCGCGGCGCCGAGCGGAATGACGCAATTCCCGCAAAAACCGCCATGGGGCGTGGCGGCGCGGATCGTGGATGATCGCGATCCGCCCTCATGCATTCCGCCGGCGTCGATCAGTCGCCTTTCCAGATCGTTGCCTCCGTCCAGCCCAGCTCCGCAAACTCCGATGCGCGCAGCGGCGCTTCCTCGGCGGCAAAGAATTCATCGAGCTGTGGCGGCGCGACCGTCGTTCCCGACAACATTGCGTGCGCCTGACCGCGGTGGTGAATCTGATGCTGGAAGAGATGCATCAAGAGGCGGTCGCGGCGTTCGTCTTGTACGCGCGTGTCGCGATTGACGCGGACGATGCCGTCCAGGTCTTCGGGAGCGAGCGCGTTGCATATGGCGATCAGGCGCCGGTCCATCGCGATCTGGGCCGGCTTCAGTTCGGCGACAGTCGGAAATGGAATCTGGTTCGCCCAGGCCGCCGGGCCAAGCCAGCCGCCCTCCAGCGCATCAATGTAGAACAGGTCGACATAGTAGATGTGGTTCAGCGTCTGCTGAAGGCTTGGAAAGAAACTTCTCCGCTCGGCTTCGAATTCCGCCTGGCTGAGGCTTGCGCAGGACGTCAGCAGGCGATGATTGGCCCAGGCGTTGTTGTAGGCGAAAGCGCGGAATGTTTGGACGAGGCTTGAAGGCATGTCTGAGACCCCGGCTCCTATGCCAGCTTGCGCGGCGCCGCCGTGGCTTTGTCGCCGGTGTTCGGCGTGCCGGTCGGCTCGATCAGCAGGAGATGAACCTCCTCGCGCGCGACGGGACGATGCTCGACGCCTCTTGGAACCACGAACAGCTCGCCGGGGCCGAGTGTCACGGTGCGGTCGCGCAGCTCGATATCGAGCGTGCCCTTCAGGACGAGAAAGAAATCATCGGTCTCGTCATGCTTGTGCCAGGTGAATTCGCCCTTGACCTTGACGACCATCACATCGTTGTCATTGAAGGCCGCAACTGTGCGTGGCGACCAATGGTCCTGGAAGGTCGAAAGCTTCTCCGCGAGCGAGATCCCGTCTGTCATTTTTGGCCCTTGTCGCCTGGGTTGCAACAGAATCGATGTGGGTTCGCGCGGGTCGCTCGACAAGCCGAATGTGCGGGGATGCGGCGCCGCGCATTGGTCCAATTCACCTGATCGCAGGGTAGCGCGATCGATTCGCTGCAACTTTAAAGGCATCAAGTTCAAACATCCGGAGTTTCGTCGCCCGCATCACATTATTTCGATGCGAGAGTCCGAAAGCGAACGGAAGCTGCGACTTTAGTCGGTCATGATTGGCTTCGGCGGGGGTGAGAGCGGTTTATCCGCAGAAGCATCCGACATGTCGGGAAGGAGCACTGGCTGCCTGGTGCCGCGCCGCACCAGGAAGCTTCGGGGGAGTGTTGAATCCGCCACCTAGTTTCGCTTGAAAGGATCAAAGCCTGTGAATGACGCCAATGTGAAAGTCCAAACGAACGCCGAACCGCTGAATGCAGCGAATGGAAGTGAGAAAATCAGGTTCGAACTACCGCTGTTCGTCGCAGACGGACTCTTCCGCGGCTTCGCCGAGCAAGGCGCTACAAGGGCCAAAGAAAATCTCGAGAAGATGAAGGCGGCTTCCGAGGAGATCACCGAAGTCCTGCGCGAAGCCTATTCGACCAACGCCAGCGGTGCTGCGGACTACGGCGTCAAGGTCATGCAGATCTCCAGCGTCAACGCCAGCTCCGCCTGGGAATTCCTCGTCCAGCTCGCAGGAGCCAAGTCGCTGGTGGATGTCGTAAACCTGTCCACCATGCAGAGCCGCAAGACCTTTGAAGCTGCCACTCACCAGAACCGGGAGCTTTGGGAACTCGCGCGCAAAGTCGCGACCGAGACGGCCGAGCCGGTCAAGAAGAGCTTCGACCGGGTATTGCATAAGGCCTCTTGAAACGGGCTGCCGGCCGCGCGGATCGGCTGGACCAGCGTCTCCGCAAGAAGAGACGAATCCAGCCGACGGTGGCCGACCTTGCCGAGAGACGACATCAAGCTGGAGGAAACACTTATGGGTATGGTCATGATCCGCTGCCCGGAAACGGGGGACTCCATTCCGACCGGAATAACGACGGATCCCGAAAAATTTCAGTGTAGCGCGGTGTTCTTTTCGCGCACCTATTGCCGGATCTGCTCGGTCACGCACGAATGGTTTGCCAGGGACGCCTGGGTCTACGATGCCGCCCTGGCCAACGGGGAAGCCGGGCGCTGGCGGTCGTCTCCCGCCGGCGCGGTGTAATCCCTCTCGGCTCCTCCCGACACGATCCGATCGATCCTGCGGCTCATGACCTTGTAGCATTCGCATGCGGCGGCCTCGAGCCTTGGCCTGTCGATCTCGAGCTGGCCACGCCGATTGGACCTCAGGGCTCGCGATGCCCGAAGCGCGCGCACGACGTGTGTGACCGTCGTGCGTCGGACGCCGAGCAGCTCCGACAGTGTCTCTTGCGTCAATGGCACGAGGTCACCGCCATCCGACAGATCGTGGATATGAAGCAGCCAGCGGGACAAGCGAGCCTCGACGGAGTGCAACGCATTGCAGGCCGCGACGTGCTGGAATTGGGCCAGCATCGACCTCGTGAGGATCTGCACGGCGTCCGCGATGGCCGGGCTGCGACCGAGCGCGGCGTGAAATCGCGCCGGAGGGATCTGTAATGCGGTTCCGGGCACGCGGACGACCGCCGTCATGGGCGAGCGGGAGGGACTGATCGCCGACATGAGGCCGACAGCGCTCTCATTGCCGATGACCGCGGTGGCCACCGTCTGCCCGTTGGGCAAGCCCATGATGAAGGCGATTGCGCCGCTACAGGGAAAGTAGAGCTGATCGATCCAATCGCCCGATCGGACCAGCACGGCATCGCGTTCGAGAGGGACCTTCCGCAAATGAGGTGCAAGCAAAGCGAAGTCGGCCGGCGGCAATGCAGCTAACAGTCGATTACCAACCCTGGTCGTACGCTCCATCACGGGAATCTCCTTCCCGGACGCCTAAAGGCTTGCAGAACCCACCGGCGCAACGCTTCGTTGCAGAAAACGGCAGGCTACGGCAAACAACCAAACTCGCCGCGCCGGATAAGGTTCCGCTGTCGGCCGTGTGGCGTTTCGGAGCGGCGGTCCCGCTACCTGAATCCCTCATACACCATCAGCCCGCGGGCGACCTGCAGCTTGCGGATGGCGCGGGGCAGCAGCTTCTCGGGCTGATGCAGGTAGCGCCAGGAGGTGAGGGTGAAGGCGCCGAGGGCTGCGCATTCATCGTCGAACGGCGCGAGCACGCCGGTGACGCTGACCGGCGTATGCGGGCGGGCGTTGAAGGGGAGGAGCAGAAGCTCGAGATGCGATTTGGTGCCGTCATCGCGCACCGCCGTGATGCCGGCGATCGCTCCGATCGTCTCGTCGGCGACGATGGTCGCGATCTCCTCGATCTCGCTACGGCTCTGCGGCGCAAATAGCGCCGCGAAGCTCTGGTCCTTCAAGTCGCGTCCGGCCAGCGCGCAGACGCGGGTGCCGGCGACGCGGAAGGGGAAGCCGAGCTTCGGCTCGCAGGACAGAACGAAGATGTCGCCGAGCAGACCACGGACGGCGGCCGGGTCGATGTCGGCGCGATCGGGCGCCCGGGCCGTGCCGCGCTTGTCGTCCCAATAAGCGAAGAATTCGCGGCTTGACGGATGTTTCATGTTTGACGCTCGCCTCTCGGCGCACATCGTGGGACAGACCTGTCCCGCTTCAGTGCAGCTGAGATCCCTGTGTTGTTGTGCAGGAGGGGCATTGCAGCGTCCATGCCGCAGAGGTGTTTTTGGCCCCGGGGCGGGTGTCTTTGCGTCATTAACGTTAAATTAACTATGCGCTTTGCGCTGCGGAGACTGCTGCTATGGTGGCCGCGGTCGCAAGCCCCGCTGCTTTCATCCAGGTTCTCAGCGGGGCCTGTACACAGGCGTCAAACAGTTTGGTCACCGCACGGGGAGGGGTGGGGATACTCCTTACTTCTCGATTTTCGCGGACAAGGCCGACACGGACAGGGAGGGCTTCCCAGGGCCCTCCCTTTTCCGTTTCGGGTCACCGCATTGTGCCCTTGCACCGGGCGGGCAAAGGCGCCTATCTGCAGGGTGATCGCGACGACCGCGCCCGAAAACCGAGCTTCCCTTGGATTCCCCGCAAAATTCTCCGCCGGACGTGCCGGCCGAACCCGAGGGCGGCCCGCGCGAGCCGATCCTGACCCTGCCGTCGGCGCTGACCGCCTACATCATCCTGCTGGCGGTGATCCATCTGCGGATATTGCTGCCGCCGGAACTGGAGAACTGGACCATCGACGTCTTCGGCTTCATCCCGAAGCGTTACGATTCCTCGCTGCTCAATCTCCAGATTCCGGGCGGCACCGGTGCGAAGGTCTGGACCTTCGTCACGTATTCGCTGCTGCACGCCAATCTCACCCATCTCGGCTTCAACGTGCTGTGGCTGCTGCCGTTCGGCAGTGCGCTGGCGCGGCGGTTCGGCGCGGTGCGCTTCTACGTGTTTCTGGCGGTGACGGCGGCGGCCGGGGCGCTTGCCCATCTCGTCACCCATGAGCACGCGATCGCGCCGATGATCGGCGCCTCGGCGTCGGTATCCGGTGCCATGGCGGCCGCGATCCGCTTTGCGTTCGTGCGCGGCAGCTTCCTGTCGTTCAGCCGTACCGATGCCGAGACGGCGGCCAAAGTTCCGGCGTTGCCGCTGTCGCGTGCGCTGCGCGACGGGCGGGTGCTCGGCTTCCTCAGCGTCTGGTTCGGCGTCAACATCATCTTCGGCATCGGCGCGATCGGGGTCGGTAGCGAAGGCGCCACGGTCGCCTGGCAGGCTCACATCGGCGGCTTTTTCGCCGGCCTGCTGCTGTTCTCGCTGTTCGATCCCGTGCCGCGCGCGCGGGGCGATGCTGCAGATGCGTCATCACGGGACATTTCAAACCGTATTTGAAGCGGCGCTTGCGGCTCACGGCGATTTCATCCATCATCTTGCGCAAAGAATGTCGTGAACCGACAAGCCGGTAGCGGCCCTGCTTCGTGCAGCGCCTGAAAGATGAACCGGCATTGAGACTGTTAGTTGAAGACTCGCGAACAAGTCCGAGCCGTGCCAAGCGGCCGGGTCGGATTCAGGAGGCGACAATGACGGTACGTTCTATCCTCAACACCAAGGGCCACCAGATCATGAGCGTCGGGCCCGACGACAAGATGTCGGCTGCGATCAAGCTGCTCGGCGAGAAGAAGATCGGCGCGGTGCTGGTGATGAATCAGAGTCGGTTGGAAGGCATCCTGTCGGAGCGGGACATCGTGCGCGTGCTCGGCGATCGAGGTGCGGGCGTGCTGGAGGAGCCGGTCTCTGATGTCATGACCCGCAAGGTCGTGACCTGCAAGGAGACCGACACGGTCGCGGAGATCATGGAGAGGATGACCACCGGCAAGTTCCGCCATCTGCCTGTTCTCGACAATGGCAAGGTGGTCGGCCTGATCTCCATCGGCGACATCGTCAAATGGCGCGTCCACGAATTCGAGGCCGAGCAGGAAGCCCTGCGCGACTACATCAAGACGGCCTGACGCAATTCATCGCGCTTTGGCGCGCCTATTCGCTGGCCTTCGGCGCGGTGCCTTGCGGCGCCGGTGCCAGCACGTGGATCGCCTCCTGGATCGAGTCGATCGCGCGCTCGGCGGCGCGGGTGCCGAACGCGATCAGATCGTCGGCACGGTGGAAGTCGAACCAACCGATCTGGCCGACCCGCGGCGTGATCAGCATGTCAGGCGGATCGCCCGCAAGCCGCGCGCGGGTGATGCGGTCCTGCATGATATTGAAGGCGTCGACCATGACCGACGAGATGCCGGGCCGCCCGCCGCCGCCGAAAAACTCCCGCTTCACCGTCCGTTCCGGCGAGAAGAATCTCGGGAAACGACGCTTTGCAGTGGTGTCCTCGGCCACGGGCGCGGCGTCGTCCTGCATCGCGCCGTGCGAATAGATCGTGGTGGAATGGGTGAAGATGTCGCTGGAAAGATTTGCGGCGATGACGATTTCCGCACCCAGCGCACGCGCCGCCGAGACCGGCACCGGATTGACCAGCGCGCCGTCGACCAGCCAGCGGTCGCCGATCAGCACCGGTGCGAAGATGCCGGGTAGGGCATAGGAGGCGCGCATCGCGTCGACCAGGCGGCCGCGGGTCAGCCAGATCTCGTGACCGGTGCGGACCTCGGTCGCGACTCCGGCATATTTGACCGGCAGGTCCTCGATCAGGGTCGGGCCCATCGCTTTCTCCAGCCGCGAGGCGAGCTTTTCGCCGCCGATGAGGCCGGAGCCGTTGAGCCGGATGTCGAGGTAGCCGAGGATATTGCGCACCCCCCGCAGGCTGTGTGCCCATTCCTCCAATGCATCGAGATTTCCGACCGCATAGGCGCCGCCGATCACGGCGCCGATTGAGGTGCCGACTACGACGTTGGGAACGATGCCATTGGCAATCAGGGTTCTCAGGATTCCGATGTGAGCAAAACCGCGCGCTGCCCCCCCGCCGAGTGCCAGCCCGATGACCGGGCGGCGGACGCTGCCGAGGCCGACCTTTTCGCCGTTGGACCCGTTCGCGCCCCGGCCCTTCAACATATCAAGCACCGAACAACTCCCACGACACAGACCGTTCCGCGCACGGCCAGACTAAGACACCGCGAGCCCGCCCCGCCAGATTGACCGCGAAGCATGGTTTATGCCGCTTTGGACAGGGCGCGCGGCGCCAGTATGGCGACAGTGAATTGCACTGGAAATAACCAGTCGGGGTTCCCAACAGTTCCAAAGTCAGTATTTCCTTGGGCTTCTCAGGCTTGAATTTGCCGCGTTTTCGGTGAAAAGCAGGAACATGATACTCGGGGGTGACGGCATCGACGGATGGCGGCGCAGCGGACGGCTGCTGCCGGCGTTCATGCTTGTCGTTTCCGTGCTGGTTTTGGGCTCGACCGGGGCCCGCGCCCAGTTCTTCTCCGACCGTCCGCCGCCGGTCCCGCCGGCCTCCGTGCCCGATCCCGGCAATGCCGTCAGCCTGGCACCGCCCTCGGGTCCTGCGGGTGCGCCGAGCCTGCCGCCGACCCTGACGCAGCCGGCGTCTCCGACCATCCCGCCGACGGTCTCGACCGTTCCCCCGGCGGCCCCGCTCGGGGCCGCGGTGCCCGGCCAGGGCGTGCTGTCGCTGACCGCGAAATACGGCAAGGACCTGCCGGCGATCACCAGCGGCCTGGTGTGGCGGGTGTTCTCCGACCGTCCCGACGAGACCGGCACGTTCAAGCTGATCCGCGAGGATCGCAATCCCACGCCGAACATCGTGCTGCCGCCGGGCAACTACGTCGTGCACGTCGCCTTCGGCCTCGTCAGCGCGGTGCGCACGGTCAGCCTCAAGGCCGAGACCGATCGCGAGTCCTTCGTGCTGCCGGCCGGGGGCTTACGCATCGAGGGCCGCGTCGGCACCAGTCGCATCCCGCAGAACCAGATCTCGTTTGCGATCTACAAGGGCAGCCAGTTCGAAGGCGGCGAGCGCTCCTCGCTGGTGCCGAACGTCGCTGCCGGCGACGTCGTGCTGCTGCCGGAGGGCACCTACTACATCATCTCCAACTATGGCGACGCCAACTCGGTGGTGCGCTCCGACATCCGCGTGCAGGCGAGCAAGCTGACCGACGTTACCATCACCCACCGCGCCGCGGTCATCACGCTGAAACTCGTCAGCGACAAGGGCGGCGAGGCGCTCGCCAACACGGCGTGGTCGGTGCTGACCCCCGGCGGCGACATCATCAAGGAATCGATCGGCGCCTTCCCGCGCGTCGTGCTCTCCGAAGGCGAATATCGCGCGATCGCCAAGAACGAGGGCAAGGTCTATGAGCGCGGCTTCAACGTCGTCAACGGCGTCGACGGCGAAGTCGAAGTCGTGGCGCGCTGACTTCGCCTTGCCTCGCCCCGCTTGCCGGGAGGGGGCACACTTTCGCTGCGGCTCAATTGGTTTCAGCGCGTCGAGGCCGGCGCCCAGACCATCCGCCGCGCCCGCGCCGTACCCGGTTGCCGCACCGCAGCGAGTATTCGCTCTGGTGGCGCGAGCCGGAGGCGGCAAGGGATTCCTGACCGGCGCAATCAACGCGGATACAAGGTTCGACCAGAGCGACTTCCGCAACATCGTACCGCGCTTCTCATCCAGCGCACGAAAGGCCAACCAGGCTCTCGTCGATTTGCTGGGTGAGATCGCCGCGGCCAAGACGGTGACCCCGGCGCAGATCGCGCTTGCCTGGCTGCTTGCGCAAAGGCCCTGGATCGTGCCGATCCCGGGTACCACGAAGTTACCGCATCTTGCGGAGACTATCGGCGCTGCCGACGTTACGCTGACGCCGGATGATCTCGCTGCCATCGCCAATGTCCTGGCCAAGGTCGCGGTGCAGGGGGTGATCGCTATCCGGCCCATCTCCAGGCCAGGGGCGGCCGTTGAGCACTATCTTGCAAACGTCGCGGGCGGAAAGGCGCTGCTGGCACCTTCCTCTGTGTGCAAAAGTGAACACTGAGCGCGACCCGCGACACCGCCACCAGGGCCCATCGATCGCAACTGCGGTGCAATGGTCGCCATCGGATGCACAAATTCGACAATCAATTTTATTCTCTTTCCATCCCGCTGCGTTATATGTCGGTTGTCCGTCCACGGAGGCCGGATCACTGAGGCCTGTCGGCGCCAGTGACGAGCAGGGGGTTTCAGCCTTTCGACATGTTCGAAGTGGTCCTCACCAGACGCAAGCGATGGGGCTGGCGGTGGCAGGTTTGCGATCAGTCCGGCAAGGTCTTTGCCGATGGCTTTGAGCGCACGCGGCCGGCTGCGAAGTATCATGCCGAGCGTGCACTGTTCTTCCTGCTCTCCCAGGCCTATCTGACCAAGCGTTCCGCCGCCCCGAGCGAAGACTGACGATCGAAGCGATCGCGGCGTCATGCGCCTGTCATGGTCTCTAACGCGCACTAACCATCGCCCGACTTTAAACTGTCATAATCGCCTTCCGCGCCGTGCGCGCACGCAGCTTTTACAGGCCGTTAAGCACCCCTGCATTGGATGCGGGCGGCGAAGTGCTTGGGGAATGCGATGAATGCCGCGAAGAAAACGTCGGGGAAACCGGCGCCCGACATGTTCGACGACATTCCGGTGCTTCAGCGCAAATGGCGCGCGGCCTTGCGACCCGGCGAGCGCCTTCCGCGCTATGAAGACGTCATGCTCGGCAGTCTCGGCCGGCTCGCCGATCATATCGCGCTGCTGCGCCATGACGGCGCGCTCGAATTGTCGCGCAGCGGACGCTATGTGCAGCAATGGCTCGGCGACGAACGCTGGGACGTTCCCGTCGCGCAGCTTGCGCCGGATTGCGCCACTGTGCTGAGCGGAGCTGCGGCGAGCGCGCTCGAAACCGGCAAGCCGCATCTCGCGCGCGCGCATTGCGTGCGCGACGGCATGGTCAGGACCTACGACGTGCTGGCGCTGCCAACCGCCTCGCGGTGGGGCGTAACCCTGATCGGCGCCTACATCAACGAACGCGGCGCGCAGTACAATCTCCTCGACGCGATCTTCTCCTCCACCGACGATGCCGTGATCTCGCTTGCCGCATTGCGCGATGCGCGCACCGAGCCGTTCGACTTCCAGGTCGTGCATCACAACAAGAGCGCGGAGCTGTTCCTGGAGGTGCCGGCCGGCGGTCTGCTCTGGCACCGCCTGAGCGAGGACGGCGGCCTGCTGGCCTCGGCCGAGATCGTCGAGCTCCTGCGCACGGCTGTCGCAAGCGGCCGTAGCGCACCGCTCGAGATCGAGATCGGCGGCCGCCATTTGCGCCTGAGCGCCACCGCCTTCGCCGATGTGGTCTCCCTGACGATGTCCAACGTCACCGCGCTCAAACGGCGTGACGCTTCGTTCCGGCTGCTGTTCGACAATAACCCGATGCCGATGTGGGTGTTCGACACCGAGACCAAGCAGTTCCTGAGCGTCAACGACGCCGCGATCCACCATTACGGCTATAGTCGCGCGGCCTTCCTGCGCATGACATTGCCCCAGATATGGCCGCAGGACGAATGGGACAGCCACGCCCAGGCGCTGGAGCGGCTCGGCGATACCTACCGCTCCTCGCGCAACTGGCGGCATCTGCGGGCCGACGGCAGCGAGATCGAGGTCTTGACCTTCGGCCGCCGCGTCACCTTCGACCAGCGCGACGGCTATCTGGTCGCGGTGGTCGACATCACCGAACGGCGCAAGGCCGAGGCGCGGATCGCCTACATGGCCCACCATGACGGTCTCACGGAGCTGCCGAACCGCGAGCATTTCCAGGAACGCCTGAAACAGGCGCTCGATCAGGCCGGAGGAAAGCGGGTCGGCGTGCTCTGTATCGATCTCGACCTGTTCAAGAACATCAATGATTCCTTCGGCCATCCCGTCGGCGACCGCTTGCTGAAGGAGGTCGCCGAGCGCCTGCGCACCGCGATCCGCGGCGCCAACCTCGCCGCGCGCCTCGGCGGTGACGAGTTCGCGGTGGTCCTTGCCGCCGACGTCTCGCCGAACGAGGCCAGCGCCTGTGCGGGCTTGCTGATCGACATGCTGAGCGCGCCCTACGACATCGACGGTCAGGAAATGGTGATCGGCGCCAGCATCGGCATCGCGCTGTCGCCCGGCGATGGCGCGACGTCGGAAGAGCTGATGCGCAATGCCGACATGGCGCTGTACCGGGCGAAATCGGACGGCGGCGGCGTGCACCACTTTTTCGAGAAGGAGATGGATCGCCAGGCGCAGAAGCGGCGCGACATGGAGCTCGATCTGCGCCGCGCCTTCGCCAATGGCGAGTTCGAACTGCACTACCAGCCGCTTGTCGCGATCGCCGCCGGCCGTATCGCAGGCTTCGAATCTTTGTTGCGCTGGCGCCACCCGGAGAAGGGGATGATCTCGCCCGCGGAGTTCATCCCGGTCGCTGAGGATATCGGGCTGATCACCCAGCTCGGTGAATGGGTGTTGCGGGAAGCCTGCAGCGAAGCGGTGAAATGGCCGTCCGACGTCAAGGTCGCGGTCAATCTCTCGCCGGCGCAGTTCCGCAGCCGCAATCTGGTGCAGGTCGTGATCTCCGCGCTTGCGCAGTCCGGTCTGTCGCCGAAGCGGCTTGAGCTCGAGATCACCGAGTCGATCTTTCTCGCCGAGACCGACGTCAATCTCGCGACGCTGCATCAGTTGCGCGAGCTCGGCGTCGGCATCTCCATGGACGATTTCGGTACCGGCTATTCCAGCCTCAGCTATCTCCGCAGCTTTCCTTTCGACAAGATCAAGATCGACCGCTCCTTCGTCAAGGACCTCGCGCAACGGCCGGATTGCGTCGCGATCGTGCGCGCGATCTCCGGTCTCGGCCGCAGCCTCAACATCACGACCACGGCGGAGGGCGTCGAGACCGAGGACCAACTCGACTGGCTGCGCGCCGAAGGCTGCAACGAGGTACAGGGGTTTCTGTTCAGCGCCGCGCGTCCCGCGAGCGAGATCGGCACGCTGCTCGCCGAATTCGGCCAGCGCGCATCACGGGCGGCGTAACTCGGGCGGAAAGGTATCGTAGACCAGCGCCTTGAAGGCGGGGGTGATGCGGCTGCGCTCGTTCTGCGTCTGCTCCAGCATGATGAAGATCATGTCGAGCTTGCGATCGACGCCGAACAAGGTGCCGCTGCCGGAGTCCCATTTCAGTTCGCCGAGCGAGCCGGGCGGCGGCGGCTTTGCATTGCCGGGATCGGTCCGCACCCCGATGCCGTAACCGTAACCAAATCCGTCGCCGGGAAAATAGAAATAGTCGCGGCCGACGCCCGAGCCCGGTCCGATCTGGTCCGTCGTCATGTCCTTGAAGGCGGCGGGGCTCAGATAGCGCTTGCCGTCGAACTCGCCACCATTGAGCAACATCTGCGCAAAGCGGCTGTAGTCGTTCATGGTGGAGAGCAGACCGCCGCCGCCGGATTCCCATTCGGGATGGCCGAGCCGATCACGCTCGGCGTCGAGCAGGATCATGTCGCTGGGCAGCGGTCGCGCCATCCGCGCCAACTCGTCTTCGGTCTTCAGCACGAATTTGGTGCTGGTCATGCCGAGCGGATCGAAGATGCGCTCCTTCATGAAGCCGTAGAGCGTCTGCCCGGAAATCACCTCGATGACGCGGCCGAGCACGTCGGTGGAATGGCCGTAGCGCCACAGCGTGCCCGGCTGGCGCGCCAGCGGCAGTCGCGCGATGCGCTCGGCAAATTCCTTGTTGTCGAACTGGCCCTCGAAAATGTTGGCATCCTTGTAGGCCTGCTCGACCCACTTGCCACCGATATAGTCGTAGCTGATGCCGGAGGTGTGCCGCATCAGGTCGCGGATCGTCACCGGGCGCACCGGCGCCACCAGATCGAGCGCAAGCCCGCCATCCGGTCTCGTCCTCTCAATACCCACCTTCGTGAAGGCGAAGGAGGGGATGTATTTCGACACGGGATCGGTTAGCGCGAGCTTGCCCTCGTCGATCAGCATCATCGCCGCGACGCTGGTGACGGGTTTTGTCATGGAATGGAGGGCGAAGAAAGTGTCCGGGCTCATGGGGGTGCCCGTCCTGACGTCCTGCACGCCAAAACTTTTGAGATAGACCGGGCGGCCGTGTTGCTGAATGAGGACCACGGCGCCGGGCAGCTTGCCGGTCCTCACCTCATTGTCAAAGAAGGCGGTGATGCGCTCGAGCCCGTCCGGCGACGGCGCGGGAATGTCGGCCGCGCGGCTCTGTCCGATGCTGCAGATGCAGAGCAGGGCCCACAAGGAAGCGGCGAACGGCGATTGTGATCGCGCGCGATCCATCCCGGCATCCTCCAGTCCCGATCGTCTCAATGCGATCGATCAAAACCGGAAGATGTCTTACCGTCAACAGAGACAGCTCGATTAAAACCGCGTCACAATCTCCGAGAGCGCCGGGCGCGGACGGTCTTCGCTGGGTTTTGTGGGCTTGCCGATATGGACGAAACCGGCAAGCTTCTCGTCTGCCTTCAGGCCGAGGCCGTCGAGCACGTCGCGATCGAAGGCGAACCAGCCGGTCAGCCAGCAGGCGCCGTAGCCCAGTGCGGTCGCCGCGGTCACGATGTTCATCGCGCTGGCGCCCGCCGACAATTCCTGCTCGAAAGCCGGCACCTTCGGATGCGGTTTTGTGAAGCTGACGATGCCGATCACGAGCGGAGCGTCGGTCAGCCGCCGCTTCTCGACCTCGACATCGGCCGCCGGCGCGCCCGGATTCTTGCGCGCGAACACCCGCGCGATTACCTCGCCGGCGCGCATGCGCGCCTCGCCCTCGAAGACGATGAAGCGCCAGGGCGCGAGCTTGCCGTGATCCGGCACCCGCGCGCCGATGGTGAGGATCGTCTCGAGCTCGGCGGGCGAGGGGCCGGGCCCCGTCATCTCGCGCGGCTTGACCGAGCGGCGGGTCTTCAGGAGTTCGATGGCGTCGGGCACGGAAGTATCCTCTTCGGCTGGTCGTCGGGCATGCATACCCGAAATAGGCATGCATGCCCGGAACCGAAAGCGAATTTAGATCTATTTCAGCCGATCAGGCCGTTTCCCGCGCCCGCTTCACGTCCGGCGGCGTCGCCTCGTCGAGCAGAGCGGCTAAAGCTTCCGCGGTCGGCATCACCTTCTGGCCGTCGCTGCCGAGACGGCGGACGGACACCGAATGCGTCTCGGCTTCCTTCTTGCCGACCACGAGCAACGCCGGGATCTTGGCCAGCGAGTGCTCGCGGACCTTGTAGTTGATCTTCTCGTTGCGCAGGTCGAGGTCGACGCGGAGGCCGGCCTTGCGCGCCTCGGCCGCGACCTGCTTGGCATATTCGTCGGCCTCCGAGGTGATGGTGGTGACCACCACCTGCACCGGCGACAGCCAGAGCGGGAAGTTGCCGGCATAGTGCTCGATCAGGATGCCGATATAGCGCTCCATCGAGCCGCAGATCGCACGGTGCACCATCACCGGCGGCTTCTTGCCGCCGTCATGGTCGATGTAGAAGGCGCCGAACCGCTCCGGCAGGTTGAAGTCGACCTGCGTGGTGCCGCACTGCCAGTCGCGGCCGATGGCGTCGCGCAGCACGTATTCGAATTTTGGCCCGTAGAAGGCGCCTTCGCCGGGATTGATCTCGGTCTTGATGTGATTGTTCTGCGACTGGATCTCGCGCAGCACCGTCGCCATCACGCGCTCGGCGTGATCCCACATGTCGTCGGTGCCGACGCGCTTGTCCGGCCGGGTCGACAGTTTCACCGTCAGATCGCCGGTGAAGCCGAAATCGGCATAGGTCGACAGGATCAGATCGTTGATCTTCAGGCACTCGTCGGCAAGCTGCTCCTCGGTGCAGAACACATGGGCGTCATCCTGCGTGAAGCCGCGCACGCGCATCAACCCGTGCATGGCGCCCGACGGCTCGTAGCGATGCACCACGCCGAACTCGGCGAGGCGCAGGGGCAGGTCGCGGTAGCTCTTCAGGCCGTGCTTGAAGATCTGCACGTGGCCGGGACAGTTCATCGGCTTCAGCGCAAACCAGCGCTTGTCCTCGGCCTCGTCGCCGGCGGACTGCGCTGCGAACATGTTTTCGCGATACCAGCCCCAATGGCCGGAGGTCTCCCACAGCACCTTGTCGAGGATCTGCGGGGCGTTGACCTCGCTGTAGTCGCCGGTCAGGCGTCGCCGCATATAGGCGATGAGCTGCTGGAAGATGGTCCAACCCTTGGCGTGCCAGAACACGACGCCCGGACCTTCCTCCTGGAAGTGGAAGAGGTCGAGCTCACGTCCGAGCTTGCGATGGTCGCGCTTCTCGGCTTCCTCGATCTGCTTCAGGTAAGCGTCGAGGTCTTCCTGCTTTGCAAAGGCAGTGCCGTAGATGCGGGTCAGCATCGGATTGTTGCTGTCGCCGCGCCAATAGGCGCCGGCCACCTTCATCAGTTTGAAGGCGTTGCCGATCTTGCCGGTCGAGGTCATGTGCGGGCCGCGGCACAGATCGAACCAGTCGCCCTGGTAGTAGATCTTGATCGGCTCGTTGCCGGGAATGGTGTCGACCAGCTCGACCTTGAAGGCCTCGCCCTTGTCGCGGAACACCTGCTTGGTCTTCTCGCGATCCCAGACTTCCTTGGTGAAGGGTTTGTCGCGCGCGACGATCTCGCGCATCTTCTTCTCGATGGCGACAAAGTCTTCCGGGGTGAACGGCTCGTTGCGGAAGAAGTCGTAATAGAAGCCGTTCTCGATCACGGGGCCGATGGTGACCTGGGTGCCGGGCCACAGCGCCTGCACGGCCTCTGCCAGCACGTGGGCGCAGTCATGGCGGATCAATTCGAGCGCGCGCGGGTCGTCGCGATTGATCAGCTCGATCTTGGCATCGGACTCGATGGGATCGTCGAGGTCGGAGACGACGCCGTCGAGCGCCATCGCAACCGTGCGCTTGGCCAGCGACGGCGAGATGCCCTTGGCGATCTCGAGGCCGGTGATGCTCTTGTCGAATTGACGCTTGGCGCCGTCGGGGAAGGTGAGGGTAACCTTGGCGGGCGCGGTCACGGGTTTCAGATTGCTGAGGCTGTATTGAAAGCCGGATTCGGACTTGTGGTCGTCGGACATGCATTTCTCCTGAAGCTCACTCCTGCGAACGGACGCAGGTAAGCGGGAGCGAGCGGTATAGCAGGCGATTCGGGCGATGCAATCGGGCAAATCTTGGGAAAATCGGGGCCGGAGCGGTTCGCCGAGGCGCGCGCCGCCATGCCACCATGGGTTGCGGCCTTGAGTTTCATTGTCTAACGTTGTCGTGCTCTCACGTCTCTGTGGTTCGACCGTTGTTTTCGTGCATCATGAAGGTTCGGCTGCTGTTTCTCGCGACCCTGCTGTTGATTGCCGGTGAGCTGCGGGCGCAGACCCCGGCGGAGAAAGCGGGATTTCCGTCGAAGCTGGTCATCTACCTTGCCAAGGGGCCGGCGAATTCGTGCGGACAGGGTTGCGATCGCTGGATCGCCGTCGAGGGGACGGTCGATCAGGGGGCAGCCGCACGAATCCGTCGGTTCCTTGCCGGCGTCAAGGATACGCAGCGACCGATCTATTTCCACTCGCCGGGCGGTGCCGTGGACCAGTCCTTCGCGATCGGACGGCTGCTGCGCAGCCGCAAGGCTATCGCTCGCGTGGGACGGACAATCGTCACCGCATGTGCTTCCGGGACGCAGATCGACGACGCCTGCCTGAAGATCAAGAACGCGGGTGGGGAGGTCGAGGCAGAGCTCACCACCCGCAAGGCGATGTGCAACTCGGCGTGCGGCTATCTGTTCCTCGGCGCGACGACGCGCGAAGTTGCGCCCGACGCGGCGATTGCGGTTCACAACTCTAGGCTCACGTTGCTGATCCGCGGCGATCCGCCGCCGCAGGTGGTTGCCGAACTGAGGCAGCAACGCCTCGCGATGGCCGATCGGGAACGGGCGGCCTTCATCGCTGCGATGGGAATCAAGGGCGAATTGACCGACCTCATCAAGACGGTGAAATTCGAAAGTATCCACGTGCTCACGCGCCCCGAGCTTTACCGCTTCGGCATCGATACGCGTGCCCAGCCGGAGACATTGTGGACGCTGGAGAAGGGCGCACGGCCTTATGCTCGTAAAGTTGTGCTCGCAAGGAAGGACGACGGCGCCTCGTTCCGGATCATGGAGTGGCGGCTGTTCTGCGAGAACAAGAATCGCGCGCGGCTGTTGTTCTCACGGGAGTACGACGTGGGCACGACCGGCAAGAGCACGATCGTCATGATGGCCGAGCCGGGAAAATCGGTGTCATTCGGGCGTTTCCCGGCGCGCGTCGGGAAGTTCGATGTCTGGAGTGATACGGTGGCGCCCGACACGATCAACGCGATGCTGTCAACGCCCCGGCTGCTCATGGGCGAGAGCATGCCGGCGGCCGACGGCCAGAGCAATCTTACGACCTTCGAGATCGATACGACCGGCTTCGCCGAGGCATGGACGCAGATGCTGACAGTATGCCCCGCGGCATCGACCGCGACGATGGCGAGTCCGTTTCCGTCGGGCCCCGCGGCCGGCTCTCCAACGGTGGATGCGGTGCCGCCATAGTGAACGCCGCTCCCTGGCGAGGCGGGGCGCGGTGGCTTGCGCGACGAGGCCGCGAAATAAGTCCGGCAGGGCCTTTCGGGTCGTAACGCGATCGCTTAAATGCACTTGCATGGAAAATGCCGCCGCCGCCGGCCGCTTCGCGCCCACCGCCCTGATGCTTGGAAACGTCGTCACCGGCTGCTCGGTGCTGGCGCCCGCTGGGATGCTGCCTGAGCTCGCATCCGGGCTCGATATCAGCATCCGCACCGCCGGCCTTTTGATCACCTTCGGCGCCATCACGCTCTGCATCGGCTCGCCGTTGACGGCGTGGCTGACCAGCCGCATCGAGCGGCGGACCCTGCTCACGGCAACGCTTGCGGTGCTCGCCCTCGGCAACATCGCCTCCGCGCTCGCGCCGGACTATACGAGCCTGCTCGTCATCCGCCTGGTGATGCTGGCGGTTGGCGCGCTCTACACGCCGCAGGCCGCCGGCACCGCGGCGCTGATCGTGCCGGCGGAGAAGCGCGGCAGCACGATCGCTTATGTCTTTCTCGGATGGTCGCTGGCCGCAGCCGTCGGCTTGCCGCTGATCACCTTCATCGCCAGCCGCTACGGCTGGCGCGCGGCCTACGCCGAGGTCGGCGTGCTCGGCTGCCTCAGCTTCGTGCTGTTGGCTCTGCGTCTGCCCGCAGGGCTGAAGGGCACGCCGGTCGATCTCAAGACCTGGGCCGACGTCGGCCGCAGCCGCATCATCGTGCTGCTGCTTGCGATCACGATGCTCCAGATGTCCGGGCAGTTCGTGGTGTTCACCTTCATGGGGCCGCTGCTCAAGACGCTCACGGATGCCGGCCCCGACGCGATCGGGCTGGTGTTCGGTCTCTACGGCCTGTGCGGCTTCCTCGGCGTCGCCATCGCTACCCGCATCGTCGACACCTGGGGGCCCTACAAGACGTCGGTCCTGTTCACCAGCCTGCTGCTAACAGGCGTTGCCGGCTGGGCCCTGACATCAGGCAATTTCGCGGCGATGGCGGCTGCCGTCGCGATCTGGGGCTTGGGCTTTGCCTCGACCAATTCGATGCAGCAGGTGCGGCTGGTCACCGCCGCGCCGGCGCTGGCGCCGGCGACCGTCTCGCTCAACACCTCCGTGCTCTATATCGGCCAGGCCGTGGGCTCGGCGATCGGCGGGGCCTTGTTTGGACGCGAGTTGCCCCACGCGTCTGGCTTCGTGGCGGCCGGCTTCGTTGCGGTGGCGCTCGCCATCGTGGTCCTGACCAGGCCGCGGGCGGCCGTCCAGGTTTGATCCCGGCGGCGGAGGCGCTTTTCCCGCTGTCAGCGCTTGGCAAACCGCGCGGGAGAGGGCTAGAAGGCGAGTGGTGGGACCAACGAGAGTTGACTGAGATGAGGATGATTCTGGCGCTTGTCGCGGTGCTCTATGCGGGGACGGCGCTTGCGCAAACCGACAAGCCGCCGATGGTGGGGGACAAGCCGCTGGTGCAGGTCAAGCCGAAGGGGACCAAGACGGCAGCACCGAAACAGGCTGCAGCGCCAGACGCGGCTGCACCTGCCGCACCGGCAGCGCCAAAAGCAGCCGGAGCGAAGGGCAAGCCGCAATCCACGGCCGTCCGGCTGCAAAGCTGTCTCGATCTCGATGACGGCACCAAGGACCGGCTCAACTGCTACGATGCGGTCATTCCGCCCCAGCCGAAGCCGAAGCCCGCGAAGGCCAAGGGCGTGGCCGATTGCCGCTTCTTCAAGGAAGAGGACGAGCGGCTGACCTGCTTCAACGGCTTTGCCGAGAGCATCCCGAAGCTGCCCAAGAACTGAGATATCAGGAATTGAGACAGCTAGGGACCTTAAGTCCCGCGTTGCGCGCCGGCTCGGCTAATCGCTAAGCCGGGCCAGCACGGCCCTGAAGGCGAGGCCGGGCAACTGCAAAGCGGAGCCTTCGAACTCCACCATGTCGCCGTCTGTCCTGCCGTTCAGTGTCAGCGTGATCCGGTCGGTCCCGAACAGCGGCCGGAAGGCCGGGTCGGCATTGTAGCGCTCGGTCGAGATCTTGGCCTTGAGGCTGTCGCCTTCGCCGGCATAGGTGCCGATGAAGGCGAAGGCGGAGTTGCCGCCGCGCATCTTGCCGTTGGCTACATAGACCACGCCGCAACCGGTGCCGTGCACGGTGTGGAAATCGACCTTGTAGAGTCCCTCGCGCAAATTCAGTCCCCGAATCCTGACCACACGTTAGGGGCGTTGTCGCAAGAAACAAACCCGTGTCGTCACGGGTGGATTGCCCGTCAACATCACAATTTGATCATCGGATGAGCGGGCAGAACGCAGCGCAGCCGAATGCCTGATCTTGCAGAAACTAGCGGCTCGACGAGGCCGAGCTGCTCGCCGCCACGCGGGTCAGCGCCAGCGACGGCGTCGCCGCCATCTTCACCAGCACGTCCTTGAGCGGGTTTTGCGTCCAGGCGCGGGTGACGTAGTCGCGATGGGTGATGCCGTTGCCGGTCTCGACGAACACGACGCTGCCGGGGCGCAGCGGGCCGTCCATGTCCTCGGACACGCCGATGCCCTTCTGTCGCAGCATGCTCATCAGCTCGCGATCGCGGCGCGCGGTGTAGCGCGTGTAGGAGCTGACGAAGAAGCTGGAGCGGTGGTTTTCGATCCAGGAGGCGAACTTGTCGAGCTCGCCATAAACGGCGTCGAGCAGCACCACGCCGCGCACGCGGTCGCTGATACCGCCGACCTCGAGGCTCCAGGCGGTCGGCAGGAAGCCGCCGCTATAGCCGACGATGACGATCGGCATGTTGGCGAAGGCGCGCGCGCTGTTCGGATCGCCATAGAGGCGGGCGAGGTGCTCGGTTGACTCAGCCATGAAGCGCTTGAAGCCGCCGGGCTGCCAGAACTTGCCGGCACTGGAATCGGCGGCATTGACCGCCATCTGCGGAGCGAGCAGCACGGCGTTGGCGCCGGAGTCGGTGATCTGCTGCGGCACCAATTGCCGGTCGCGCACGTCGCGCTCGAGGGTCGCGCCATTGCCGTGGAAGAACACCACGATCACGCCCGGCTTGCGCGCGTCGAAATGCTCGGGGACGTGCATCATCACGCGGCTGTCGCTGTAGGTCTCGTCCTGCCAGTAGACGCGCCCCGAATAGCTGCGGTGGCCGCGGCGCTCGCCCTTGGAGATGTTGAGGAAGGGCGCCTCGGAGGCGGGGTTGTTGCCGAAATAGGGAAAGGCCGAGGACTTCATGCTGACGAGGGTCGTCAGGTCGTCGCGCTGTGGGCGCTTGTAGGGGACCTGCGGCTCGAGCGAGGCGACCTTGTAGGGCGGCGGCTCCGGCTGCTGCACCGCGCGCTTCGGCGAGAAATCCGACATCTGGCGCTGCAGGAAGCTTTCGCTCGCGGAAGGGAAACGCTCCTTGAACTGCGGCGCCGGGAAGCGGTCGTCGAACGTGTCGCCGCTTGCGACTTGCTGGGTTCTGGCGTTGGTATTGGTTTTGGCGACGGCTTGCGTGTTGGCCTGCGAGTTCGCGGCGAGCGCTGCCGGGTTGGGCGCCTTGCCGCATTGAACCAGCGCCAGGGACAGCGGCACAAAGGCGCAGACGATGCCTATCCGACGCGCGCGGCCGCGTGCGCCGGACGATGTCGTCCAGTCAGCACGCGTGTCTGCTTCAACTCTCGGAACGGCCCCGACCATCCACCCAGTAACCCCAAGCCGTGAACCCAGCGGCAATGTTGATCTAATTGAGCCGACTGGCGTTTAGGCGACGTTAAGCTTCCGGAGAAACTCCCCACATCCGGATGGCTTCAAAAGACCACGCAATCGTGTCGCGATTGTGGGGGAGGGGGCCGGGCTTCACCACACGACGCCCGGTTTATTGCCTACGGACGCGCGTAAGAGGTGCCCAAATACCATTCTTGGTTGCCTCATTTAACCCTTGTTAACCCTGCTTGAATTGACTGGCTCAATCTGCACGATGCTTGGAGAGGCGAGCACGCCTCAGCTTAGGGACCCGATGACGGCATCAGAGGCGGGAAGCGCGGCGTGGCCTGGCCGGCATCTCGGAGGCGGGTCCGGTGTTTCCGTCCTCGTGGCGACGGCGATCGTCGTGGCCGACATGATCGGTGTCGGCGTGTTCACGAGCCTCGGCTTCCAGGTCAAGGACATCCCGTCCGGCTTCTCGATCCTGCTGCTCTGGACCGTCGGCGGCATCGTCGCGCTGTGCGGCGTGTTCGCCTATAGCGAACTCGGGGCGATGTTTCCGCGCTCGAGTGGCGAATACAATTTCCTCAGCCGCGCCTATCACCCCGCCTTCGGCTTCCTCGCCGGCTGGGTCTCGGCGACCGTCGGCTTCGCCGCACCCGTCGCGCTCGCCGCGATGGCCTTTGGCGAATACGCCAAATCGGTGTTTCCCGACCTGCCGCCGATCCCACTCGCCATCGGCGTGGTCTGGCTGGTGTCGATCGTCCAGCTCACTGGCGTCAAGCACTCCTCGACCTTCCAGCTCGTCGCGACCATCCTGAAGGTCGTCCTCATCGTCGCCTTCCTGGTCGCGGGCTTCGTCATCGGCGAACGGCAGCCGATCAACTTCCTCCCGGTGCAGGGCGACTTCGGCCACATCGCCAGCGCGCCCTTCGCGATCGGGCTCGTCTTCGTGATGTATTCCTTCTCGGGCTGGAACGCCGCGACCTACATCATCGGCGAGATGCACACGCCGCAGCAGAGCCTGCCGCGCGCGCTGCTGGCGGGCACGCTGATCGTCATGGTGCTCTATGTCGCGCTTAACGCGGTGTTTCTCTATGCCACGCCGATCGGCAAGCTCGCCGGCCAGCTCGACGTCGCGAGCGTCGCCGGGTCAGCCATTTTCGGCGGCATTGGCGGGCGCATCGTCGGCGCGATGATCTGCGTCGGCCTGATCTCCTCGATCAGCGCGATGATGTGGATCGGCCCGCGCGTGATGATGACAATGGGAGAGGACATTCCGGCGCTGCGGGTGTTCTCACGTAAATCCGCGAACGGCGCGCCGGCCTATGCCATCCTGTTTCAGCTCGCGGTCGCCAACCTGTTGCTGTTCACCCGCAGCTTCGAGGCGGTGCTCGAATTCATCCAGTTCTCGCTGCTGTTCTGCTCGTTCTTCACCGTGCTCGGGGTGATCAAGCTGCGCATCACCGCGCCCGACCTGCCGCGCCCCTATCGCGCCTGGGGATACCCGGTCACGCCACTGGTTTTCCTGCTCGTGACTGCGTTCATGATGTACTATCTGCTCACCGAGCGGCCGGGTCAGTCACTGTCGAGTATGCTGATCATGCTCTCCGGCCTGTTGATTTACGCCATTTTCCGCAAGCGGCCGGACGCCGCCACAGCTTCAGACAATCGCGCATAGAGATGTTTCGACCCATGAGAATTGCGGCCGTCGCTTTCACCTTGTTGTTCGCGGTCGCCGGCGCCGCGCTTGCGGTCCCGGGCGCCGCGCGCGCCGCGGACGTCACGCCCGACGACACCGCGCGCTTCCTCGCCGGCATGCAGCCCTCGGCGGAGTCGCCTTTGACGCCGTACACCAGGGATCCCTCCTGGCAACGCCACGCAAAGTTTTTCGACGGCGCCTTTGCCCAGCTCGAGCAGCGCCAATTGGCGAAGATCCGCGCCTGGTCCGACGTCAATTTGGCGGCGCCGCGGCCGACCATGTTCTATCTCTTCAGCGGCCCGGACTTCCTCTACGCCGACGCCTTCTATTCCAAGGCGAATACGTATGTGCTCGGCGCGCTGGAGCCGGTCGGCGCGGTGCCCGACTTGACCAAATTGCCGCGCGGCTCGGTCGGCGCTGCGCTCTACAATGTCGAACGCTCGCTCGGCTCGATCCTGAGCTTCTCCTTCTTCATCACCAAGCAGATGAAGGTCGACCTGCACAGCAACCAGGTCAATGGCACCTTGCCGATCCTCTATGTCTTCCTCGCGCGCTCCGGCAAGACCATCAAGAGTGTCGAAATGATCTCGCTGGACGACAAGGGCGGGGTGCGTGCCGCCGGCGAAAATGCAGGCCCCAACGCCACGCGCGGCGTGCGCATCAGCTTTGCCGGCAGCGACGGCCAGGCCAAGACGCTGTATTATTTTTCGACCGACCTCTCCAATTCCGGAGCGCGTGCGGCCGGCTTCCTGAAGTTCTGCGAGACGCTCGGACCCGGCAACAGCCTGATCAAGAGCGCGTCGTATCTGCTGCATTCCGGCAATTTCACCGTGGCGCGCGACTGGTTGCTCGCCAACAGCGCGACCATCATCCAGGACGATTCCGGAATTCCGCTTGGACACTACAATGCGCGGCAATGGCGCTTCTTCCCGTTCGGCCGCTATCTCGGACCGATCGCGGAATTCCCGGGCCGCTACCAGGACTCCTACGCGCAGTTGTTCACGCGCGCGCAGCCGATCGACTTCGGCATCGGCTATCGCTGGCGCACCCATGAATCGAATCTGCTGCTGTCGGTGAAGGTGCCGGGCAGCGAGACCGCGCCTGCGGAAACGACCTCGTCGGCCGAGCCACCGCCCAAACCGCGTCCGAAGAAGCCGCGCCCGCCCGCGCCGATCACGCCGCTGGATCGCTCGTTCTGGTTCCGCTAGCGTGCTTTAGCTACCAGCGCACATTCTGACTAGGCACGATGAAAGCGGTCGAGCTCGGGGCCGCGGTGAAGCTGGCCGTGAGATACCAGATCGATGCGGCGACAATGATGAGCAGCGCGATGATGGCGAGCAGGTCGACTTGCCTGGGGTCGTGATGCCGGTGGGCGTTATCGGGGCTGATTTTCCAGCGCATTGTTGTTTCCTCCCGGAGGGAAGCAACAAGTCAACGCGGCTGCCCGTCTTGCAGTTCCCCGCGCCGTGATGCGCAAGCCCGCTGGAGGCGCTGCAACAAGCCGGAGCTTTGGCGCCCGGTCCTGATGTTACGGTCCCAAGAGCCGGGTGAGGTCGGCATCGCCAGGCGGAATGCTCGCCAGATCGTCATCAAGCGCGCCCGGCGCCGGTTTCCAGAACGAGCGAAGCAGTGATTTCGTCTTCGCATCGATGTCGAGCGCGGCTTGGACTTCCTCGACCACTTTCTTGCGCGCGCGCTCGGCCAGATCCCTGTCGTTCTGCTCGAGCGCGTGCTTGTGCTGCTGTCCGTAGGCCGACGCAAGCCAGACGTGGAGGTTGAGGCTCTTGGCCGCTTCGGGCTGCCGAAGCAGTCGCGTGCCGATCTCGAGAGCTCTGGTGAAGCCCTGGGGCGGCGGTTCGTAGAGCGCAAGGAACACGGCCAGTTCGGTGTCCTGGTCGCCCTGGATTACTTTTTCGGCGTCGGCGTTGCGCCGTTGCGCGGCGTAAACCGTCGCCAGCGCTTGCTTTGCAATCGGGTCGGCCGGGTCGACACGATTGGCTTCCTGGAGCGCAACGGTCGCGCTCTCCAGATCGTTGTGACGCGCCCGCGCGGTGCCCCAGGCGGTCAGTTGACGCGAGTTGTTGAGGGCCGTCATCGGCACCGTCAGCAGGGCCGCATCCGCCGACTTCACCGTCGGGTTGGTGGAGTCGACGATCCGTCCGTTGAGGTCGATCTTCAATCCTTCCCTCAGAGCTGCATCGACCACGGCAGGGCTTGGCCCGTCGATGGTGTCCAGCAGCTTGGTCAGGATCGTTCGCGTGCCGACATAGCCGAGCCAGAATCCGCCCGGGGCGAAATAGAGAAAGAGCGCGATCGCCAGCAACTGGCCCGACCCGTCCCATCTGAAGCCGGCGTTGTTGATCTTCTCCGCGGCCTGCCAGAGATAGTGGGGTACGAAGTAGAGCTGCGTCAGGCCGACGCCGACCAGCGTCTTGGTGAGCCAGTCGGAGATGTCTTCGAGATTGGTGTTGACGCGGCTGGTGGGCGCGGCTGCAGCTGGCGTCTGGCCTGGCGCGGCGCCCTGTTGCGGCGCCGGAGCGGGTGCGGCTTGCGGCCGCGACAAGGTGCGGGGAATGCCGAACAGCAACCCGAGCAGCCATCCGCAGACGGTGCTGGCGCAGGCGAACACCATGCTGAGCGCGACGATGCGCAGCGAGTCCAAGCCGCGCGATGGCAGCGCACCGAGGAACAGCGCAATGAAGCCGGCGATGGCGAAGCCGAAGAAGTAACTCGCGAACCAGTCGAAGATGATCGCGAAGTCTCTGTTCTTGAGCGCCAGGACCAATCCGCCCGACGACGGTGAATCCTGTGAACCCGGCAATCCGTAAGCCATTTGATGCCCTCGACGAAACGCTGGGCGGCAAAAACGATGGTCCAAAAAATTTCGGTGACGACGAAACTATCAAAGGTTGTGCTAGCAAACAGCAGCGACCGGCGAATTTCAAGGTGTTTTGGAAAAGATCAGCCGGGATGCGACGGATTGTACACGCCGCGCCAGCGCCCATAGCGCCACGGCAGATACCAGCGAGCGCCTTGCGGCGCGGCCTCTGGTACGCGGTCGATGCCCGATGTGCCCAAGGGATTGCAGCGCAACAGCCGCGCGAGCGTCATCCAGCCGCCGGCCCAGAGGCCGTAACGCGCGATCGCCTCGTCGCCATAGGCCGAGCAGGTCGGCAGGTGCCGGCAGTTGTAGCCGACCAGAGGCGACAGCGTGTGGCGGTAGAGCCAGATCAGCGCGCGGCCGAATCTGCGCGGGAGCTGCAGCACCAGCGTGAGGGCGGTGGAACCTCGATGTGAGGCTGAATGCTTCATGTGCGCCGTGCGGCAATCCTGTGCGACGAGTTGCGCGGTTCCTGCGCAGGGAACAGTAAGCTGTTGTACGCGCGCCATATTTTGCATGTTTTTAGGGGGCAGTGCAGCAAGTCTCTGTGGACGAGCTGTATTCCCCCGGATACCATTTTTGTGACGTCCATGTGTAGAATCATACGTCTGTATGATGGACTCATCGGGCACTAACCGGGGATTGTTGGGCTACCTTGGGGCTTGGGGAAGGAACCAGATTGAGACCTCTAAAGTCGTTCGATCCTCGCAGGTGGTTGTTGGTGGGAACCGCCGCCCTGTGTGTTGCATTGCCCGGCGCAATCGCAACCTCCGGCACGACTGCTCGCGCCGGTGGCACACTCGAAGAGCGCAAGCTGCCGATGAAGTTCAACTGGGTCGCCTGCGAGCCGGACTGCCGCGGTTGGGTTAGCGCCGTCGGCATCATCACATCAGATACGCCGAAAGATTTCGAGGAGTTTGCGCGCGGGCGCCAGCTTGGCGGCGCGACCGTCGTGCTCGACTCCAGCGGCGGCTCGGTCAATGACGCGATCACGCTCGGTCGGCGTTTCCGCAATCTGGGCCTGCTGACGACCGTGGGCGTCAGCAATCGCGGCGGGCAGGCGACGCGTCCGACCATCGCACCGGAAGCCTATTGCGAATCCATGTGCGCGTTCCTGCTGCTGTCCGGCAAGAAGCGCTACGTGCCGGAAGCCGCGCATGTCCGCGTGCACCAGATCTGGATGGGCGACCGTGCCGACGATGCCAAGGCCGCGAGCTACAGCGCACAGGATCTGATGATCGTCGAGCGCGACATCGGGCGGCTGGCGAAATACACCTTCGACATGGGCGGTGCGGGGGACCTCCTGTCGCTCGCGCTGAGCGTTCCGCCGTGGGAAGACCTGCACGAGCTGACGGCCGGGGAGCTGAAGCTCACCAATCTCGTGACCACCGATCTCATCGCGGACGTGTTGCCGAATGTGAATCTCGCAGGACCCGCGATGGCCGGCCTCGCGGCGCCCGCGATGGCCGACGCGGCGCCGAAATCGCAGGAACGGTTCGCCGATCATCCTGACGTGCAGGCGGCAAAGTCGACCCAGACCGCGGAAGCGCTGGTGCCGACCGGCGGCGTCGCAACGCCGACCACGGCGCCGCAGAAGTAACTCCAAACTCGGTCATTCCGGGGCGCGCAAAGCGCGAACCCGGTATCTCGATCCGTAACCTAACCTCTGGATTCTCCGATGCGCAATTGCGCATCTGAGGTTCTCGCTGACGCGAGCCCCGGAATGACGAACCTGCAGAATCAGCCCTGCGCCGTAGCCGGCTGCTTCGCCTTGGCCTCGATCTGGCCGATCGCATCGACCACGGCATCGAAGGTCAGCAGCGTCGAGGCGTGGCGCGCCTTGTAGTCACGGACCGGCTCGAGGAACTTGATCTCGGCCCATTTTCCGTCCGGCGGGGCGCCGTTTTCTTTCAGCATCTTGCGAACGGTTTCGCGTAACTCACGGAGTTCGCTCGCGGTCGAGCCGACGACCTGACTTGCCATGATGGATGAGGAGGCCTGTCCAAGCGCGCAGGCCTTCACGTCATGGGCGAAGTCGGTGACGGTGTCCCCACTCATCTTGAGATCGACCTTCACGGTCGAGCCGCACAGCTTGGAATGGGCCGTTGCGGTCGCATCGGGGTCGGAAAGCCGGCCCAGACGGGGGATATTCCCGGCCAGTTCGATGATCCGCTTGTTATAGATGTCGTTCAGCATGTCATGGAGTCCGAGGCGCAGCTTGCGGCTTCCTGAGGGATCGGTCTTGGCGGCCGCCGTCCTCGGTCCTATATAGGGTCGGAACTGGCGGAAAAACAGTCCAGCCGTGCAGCAGCGGTGGTCCAGAACCACGCCCGCAGCGCTAAGGTAAAGGACCGCTCGGCGCCAGGATCGGTTATTCTCTTCAGGCGTCCGGCGGCATTCCGCCCCGTCTGCCGGTGACACTCCGGCCGAAAGGCCGGTCGAACGGAGTTGACATGGACGCGTTGATCAAGCCCATCCGCCCCAACAAGCCTTCTGACAAGCAGCCCGAGGGCCGCCCCGCAGAGCTCGATCCTGCGGAATTCCTTGCGGCCGCCGTCCGTGCCGACCAGCCGCGCCCCGCGCGCGCCGAGGCCGAGCACGCCGTGAAGACGCTGCTCGCCTATATCGGCGAGAACACCGAGCGCGAGGGCCTGTTGGATACGCCGCGCCGCGTGGTCGAGGCGTTTGACGAACTCTACCAGGGCTACCACCAGTGCCCGGCCGAGGTGCTCGACCGCACCTTTGGCGAGACTGCCGGCTATGACGACTTCGTGCTGGTGCGCGACATCGAATTCACCTCGCAATGCGAGCATCACATGATGCCGTTCTACGGCAAGGCGCACATCGCCTATACGCCGGTCGAGCGCGTCGTGGGCCTTTCGAAGCTTGCGCGGCTGACGGACATTTTTGCCCGCCGGCTCCAGACCCAGGAGCACCTGACCGCGCAGATCGCGGCCGCGATCGACGAGGTGTTGAAGCCGCGCGGCGTCGCCGTGCTGATCGAGGCCGAGCATACCTGCATGTCGGTGCGCGGTGTCGCCAAGCATGGTGCATCGACGTTCACCAGCCGCTTCACGGGCATGTTCCGCGACAACCCGGCGGAGCAGGCTCGCTTCCTGTCTTTGGTGCGAGGCTTACAGCGCTGATCCTCGCCGGTAACTAGCGAGGGTCTTGTGTCCGCTCATTCCCACGACATCGAGGAAGGCCTCGACTTCCGGCCCAAATTCGACGCCGCCGGTCTCGTCACCGTCGTTGCAACAGACGCCGCGACGGGCGACCTGCTGATGGTCGCCCACATGAATGACGAGGCCCTGCGCAAGACGATTGCGACCGGCGAGGCCTGGTATTTCAGCCGCTCGCGCAACGCCTTGTGGCGAAAAGGTGAGAGCTCGGGTCAGACCCAGCGCGTCGTCGAGATGCGTACCGATTGCGACCAGGACGCGGTCTGGATCCGCGTCGAGCAGGTCGGCGCGGCCTGTCACACCGGCCGCAGGTCTTGCTTCTATCGCAAGGTTGAGCCCCAAGGCGGCATTGCGAAGCTCGTCTTCGTGGACGCCGAGCGGCTGTTCGATCCGGACAAGGTCTACAAGAAGTAGGCCGCGGCCGCCCCGGGGGCGCAAAACCACTCCTTAACCCCGCATTAATGCCTAATCTCGCAATAAGTATTTGATGTTGCTTTATTATTTATCGAACTATGACTCGTAAAGCTAGCGCCCAGCTAGGCTTTTGAGCGATGCGCCGCAAGGGCCAAGGGGCCGACCAAAACTGACCTCCTAAGCACTGACACGTTTGTGCAATTTAGACCAAGTTACCCACCCGCTTCCTGCCCACCATGATGCGGGCTGTCACGGTGCGCTATGGTTCAGCCCAGCGTGGTCGGTGGCCTTGAAGGGATTTGTCGGGTGTCAGAAGTAGATGATTATTTAGCAGCACTGCAGAAGTTTCGTGAGTACTACGACTTCCTCGTCAAAGTGCATGATGCAGCCCGGAAGCAAACCGTAGAACCACGGAGGGGGTGGGCAAATGTGCTGTTGTTTCGTCTGACCGTGGCCGCAACGAGTATCCTGAAGCTGACGTCCCCGAGCGAGGAAACCGAAAAGGAGGCTGGCATTGAATGGTTCGTACTTGATCATCCCTCAATCGCCGTGATCGGCAGGATGATAGTCGATGCGGCCATATTGTTCGGATATATTTCTGACCTGCATATCGCAAACGATGAATGGGAATTGCGTATGCACATACTTGAGCTTCACGACATCACCTCGCGCGGTCGCATATCGGGGCATCTGGACAAGATGAAACTCGGTGATGAAGATGGACTCGAAAATGAAAAACGGCAGGAAAGAAAACGTACTCTCAGAAAGCTGATTTCCGAATCACCTCAATTCAAGGCGCTCGACCAGGAGCGGCAGAAGAAGATAGTAGATGGAAGCGAGGTCTATCTAAGAGGTCTTCGTGCTGCTGTTCGCGAAATGGGTCAAGACGTCAATCACTTTGACGCAATCTGGGCGAACACTTCAAATTTCGTGCACACACATCCGGCCAGCCATTCGCGATCCGAAGCGCTGTTTGTCGATCAAGCTGCCAATACCCTTGATTTAAAGAACCAGTTTTTGCAGATGGACGTCGTGCTCGATTACTGCGCAGGCTGGCTTAAGTTCGTTGTTGAACGGACGTTCCTGCTATACCCAGAATTGTTCCTCAAGGGAGAAAGGAAGCACTAACAATTGGGGCAGCCGTTGCGGCTGCACGTAGTCGCCATCTTGGAGGACGACATGAAACGGTTTCTCTTCATCGTCGCTGCGCTCGCGGCCTCAGTCGTCCATTTCTTCGAAATAGTCCAAGTCGATTCGCTTGAGTTCAATGGTCCGCTCGGTACGAACTCCCACGCCGTATTGCATCATCAGTCTGGTGAGTTCGTTGCCGTCAACCAGGATAATCTTCTGAGGGATGCGCAAGGCAAACTCGGAAGCGCCGCGCGTGAATGAACTGGTTGTAACGAAAACTCCCTTGGTCGCTCCTTGTCCGACCAACGCCCCGGCGAATTGCTGGATGCGCTCCCGGCCTACGGTATTATCCGATGCATACCTTTTCGCTTGAATGTAAACTACGTCGAGCCCTAGCGGGTCTTCGTTGACTATGCCATCAATTCCCTCGTCACCGCTCTTTCCAAGCCGTTGAACAACGCTGGCGCGACTTCCGCCGTATCCCATCGCTATGATCAGATCGACGACGAGGCGCTCGAAGAGCGCCGGTGACAACTCCAAGACGCGTGCGAGTAATTGTGTCCTGAGGCTTGCCGAGATCGTGTCCTCGGCGGCTTGAAGGGTTTCTTCTGGTGTTGCGGACGACAGTTCAACGATTGACTGTTGTTTTTCTACCTGATCAGATTCCTCTGCTTCACCGGATTCAACCCGTGGTGTTTGGAACGCCAGAAACTCAGCAAATTGGCGGAGAGTACGTGCGTCCACGCGATCCGGGTTTTGTTTGAGGAGTTCTCTGCCCCTGTCGGTGACTACGAAATGGGAGCGTCTGGTTCGCTTGAGTGCGCCAGCCTTGTCGAGATAGGTGCGTGCCCAATGAACCCGATTAGCAAATACCCTCTGCTTGCCGCTTGGGAGTAGAAGCTCCCGATTCTCAGGGGTCAGATGAAACTCGTCTGCCAAGGCATCGATAGCCGCGTTTATGTTCCTCTCCTGACCGTCAGCCCCGAAAGCTAACAAGGGCCTCATGAGAGACTGATAGTCTGGGACTGACAAACGAAGCCCTCCAATCGCAGGTCGACACTACCTTATGGCATACGGTGGCGATGGCGACCTTGTCGAGTCACTCATCATTATACAGTAGCTGCCCTTCCTCTTGGAAGGTTCTGTCCGTGCGGTAGTTGGGGGACAAGTGGACATCAACGGTGTCTGAGCCGAGCCGATCGCTTAGAAACGGGGGGCGGCCCGATATTGTGTTGGCTCTTCGAAGCGTTCTCTTTCCAATAGACTACGGGTGTTCCGTTCAATCTGGGCAAAAAAGAAGATGCCGCCCGCCACTGATGACGAAAGAACAAATCCTAAAATTGCGCCCATGATAATCCCGAACACGACTCCGGCATTCGCTACGTGGCCGAAGCCTTGCAAATTGATGTCAACGTTGGCAACTCCGAAAACGGGCGGAAGAATCAAGCCGTAGAACGCGCCGTAAATTCCTCCGACAAGGGTACCGAAAAATATCGAAAGCACCGCCATCAGTTCGGCAATTCCCATCACCAACCTTCGAAAAGAAGTCATCTTAACCCTCCAGTTTGCGCGTTCTCCTTCCGCTTGCGCGACTGCGTGAACAGCTCCTGCAACGCAACGCTCATGAATGAGTTGAGCGCCTGAATCGCCTGCGAGCGGTCGGGAAACGAGCCGCCCATGCCGCCCAAAGGCTGACCGTTGACGTTGATGATGCCGTTATCGTAGTCGACAATCTCGAGCGTGAGCTTGAGACCCGCGTCGCGCGGTGTCGGTTCAATGGTGACCGACTCTTGTACCAAGGTTTTCATTGACATATAGGTCTCCTCGTTTTGTCACTGAGCAAGCGACGCTCAGCGTAGTCATTCAACGTAGGTTTTGAACGCGCCTGAAACGGCACGGCACCATTCACCCGGTCCGCGACCAGCTTCTGCCTGTTGATCTTTTAAGTGACGAGCAAGATCGGAGGCATCAGGCGGAGCCTTGGTCATAATAGCGTGCGCCATATTGATCAGTATATCCGGCTGCTTGGTGGTGCAGATGGCGCGATGAACGTGCAGAGTAATAACGAACAAAGCGCGCTGATCAGAGTTCATTCCGTTGAGGTCGAAAGTCATATGAGGAGTGACTTGCGCAGGAGCCGGGGCTTCCTTCAGCTTTTGAACCAAAGCCTTGGTGATTTCGTCCTGCAGTGGCGGTGTCACTATCGGTTGGGCGTCCTGCACGGCACCACGGATGGCGTCGTAGGCCGAGTTAGGAATGGTCGGGGTGAGTTGCGCATTGGCCGTGCCCATCATGAGCATGGTGAATGCGATAGTTAGATACTTCATGGTTCCTTAGTTTCCTTGATGATCGACACAAGCGGAGGCAGTTGTTAGCTTCGCAAACAGTTTTCAGATCAGATGGCCCTGAGATCGTCGGCGGTGAGTCCGATCCGGAGGGCGAGGCGGAGAAGCTTCGCGACCGGGGCGGCGACGGGTGCCGTTCCGTTGGCGTAGCGCTGCGACTGGCGGTGTGACACGCCGAGATGTTCAGCGGAACCGACGATTGAAAGGCCGAGTTTGTTGAGCGCGGCGCGGTATTCCGCGGTGGTCATCTCGTCGTAGGGCTTCTTGTGGTTACGCGCCTTGGCAAGTTGGGCGCGGAGCGCATCGCGCTCGGCCTTGAGTTCGTCGTACGTGGTCAATGTCGTGGTGCCTGTGATTTTGGGACGTCGTTGAGTCGTATATGTCAGGCCGTCGTATGCGCCGTCTTGTCCGATCGCGCCAAAGACTTGTGATCCCGAGCCAACTTTAGGTTCTCACTCCGTCAATACGGCGGCGTCGTCCGGTGGTTGCAACATGCGGGCGACGTCCTCCGGCGACAGGTAGCGCGCAGTGGGCACCGACACGATGTTGACCTCGCCGATGATGCCGACGTCGATGCCCCCCGACACCTGGAGCGGGAGCACTCGAGCGAGAAGCTGCGTGTAGTATTTAGGATGCTTGCGCGCGAGCATCTTCAGGTATCCCAGCAGCCCGCCCTTGCCGCACGCGTGACCTTGTCCGCCTGGAGCTTGCCCAACCGGGGGAGCAGATTTCTGGCGACAAGCTTCTGAGCTTGCGGCCACGACTTATTTTTCTTCTTCGCGTATTCCTCGACATAGCGCGCGGCCAACTCCTCGAACGTGCCGCGCCCCCGCTCGGCCTTCTTCTCTGCCGCAGGGTCGTTGCCCTTGGCCACCGCCAGCATGTGCTCTGCCGCCATCAGTCTCGCGTCCTCCAAGCCGATGGCATCCGCGGCTCCAAGATGCAGCCATCGCGTCCTGCGACCATGCCGATAGATGACCTTGTAAGCGCGATAGCCGGTGGGCTCGACGCGCAGCGCGAGGCCGCGCTGCTTGGTGTCCCAGATCAGGTATGCCTGTTGGGAGGGAAGAGCCTTCCACACCAGCAAGTGCGTGAGTTTCTTCCGGTTGGGGGTGGTCGCCATAAACTAATGCTCCGCTAGCAAATCGGGCTTAATTGCCTTTAACCGCGTTTAACGGTACGCAACGGAAAATACAATCATTTCAATGACTTAAGCCTGCTAGCGGGCCGAATGCAAGGGGGCGCAAAGGCGGCCCCCGTTAACCCCGCATTAACCATACCTGTCCCAGGGTGAGACGACAGGGCGCCGAATTGCCGGCGCCGCCAACGCGCTTGCGGCACCATCATGTCGGTCGACAATTCAAGTGCCACGCTGACGGGCAATATCGATCCGTCCCGCGCGCGGGTAGCCGGCGCAATCAAGCAGGCCTCCGGCCGTACCGGCGTCAGCTTCGAATACATGCTGACGACCGCCAAGATGGAATCCGACTTCAACCCGACCGCGGGCGCCTCGACCTCGTCGGCGCACGGTCTCTATCAGTTCATCGATCAGACCTGGCTCGGCACGGTGAAGGAGGCGGGCGGCAAGCTCGGCTATGGCAGCTATGCCGACGCCATCACCAGGACGTCGTCGGGCAGCTACACCGTGGCCGACGCATCGATGAAGCGCTCGATCATGAAGCTGCGCGACGATCCGCAGGCCGCCTCCGACATGGCTGCGGTATTGACGCAGTCCAACAGCTTCAAGCTGACGGGTCTGCTCGGCCGCCGTCCGAGCGACAGCGAAATGTACATGGCGCATTTCATGGGCGTCGGCGGCGCGGCAAAGCTGATCGCCAATGCCGAGGACAATCCGCGCGCGAGCGGTGCGCGGTTGTTTCCGAACGCTGCCGCGGCCAACCGCTCGATCTTCTACGACAAGAGTGGCAGCGCGCGCAGCGTCTCCGAGGTCTATTCGGTGCTGTCCTCGCGCTATGCCAGCGCGGCGAATTCCAAGGCGACGCGCACCGCCATGGCGCTCTATGGCGCAACGCCGTCGACGACGGCGGTGGCAAGCGCCAACGCCGTGCAGGCCACCGCGCCCGTCATCGACAATGCTTCCTTTCTGCAGACCTTCCCGAACACGCGCTCGGTGACTCCCGTCAGCTCGACGTCGGCAACGACGGTCGCGGACAATTCGACCGTGAACGCGCCGGTGTTTCGCTCGATCTATCAGCCGGGCGATACCAGCCAGCCGGTGTCGACGACGGTGCAGAAACTCTGGGGCAACAACGCCTCGCTGACCTCGGTCGCGAGTGCGACACCGGACGTCCGCCCGCCGCAGCCGCTCGATCTCTTCAGCGATCGCTACGGCGCGTTCAGCAGCTGACGGTACGCTGCAAAATTTGCAGCCCTTAACAAAACGTCAATAAACCCAAGCAGTTATAGTGAACGCTTTGTTAAGCGTCGTGGTTTATTTTGTCTTGCAGGTGACGGGGGTCACCGTTTCGTTTTCGTTGCGTAAGCCGGAAGGACCATGATCGTTCGGCAGTTCATCAATTGGATCAGGACGGCCTCGGCGGGTGAGCGGGCCGAGGCAACGCGGGCATTGGCCCGTGCCTGGTTGATCTCAGATCTTTCGTCAGACGACCGCATCGCCGCCGAAGGCGCGCTGCTGATGTTGCTCGACGATCCGTCCCCCCTTGTGCGCCAGGCGATGGCAGAGGCCTTTGCGCGCAGCACTGATGCGCCGGCGGCGATCGTGCAGGCGCTCTCGACCGATCAGCCCTCCGTCGCCTTGCCCGTGCTCGAACATTCGCCGCTGCTGATCGATGCCGACCTCGTCGACATCGTCGCGACCGGCAACAACGAGGTGCAGTGTGCGGTCGCGCGCCGCATTTCGCTGCCGGCATCGGTCTGTGCCGCGATCGCCGAGGTCGGCTGCGCGGCCGCAGCGCTCGAGCTGATCGAAAATCCCTATGCCGAGCTCGCGCCATTCTCCTGGGACCGCATCGTCGAGCGTCACGGCCATCTCGCCGCGATTCGCGAGGCGATGCTGGTGCTGGAGGATCTGCCGGCCGCAACCCGCGCCGCGCTGGTCGCAAAGCTGTCCGATACGCTCGCCCAGTTCGTGGTCGCCCGCAACTGGCTGAGCGCGGACCGCGCCGAGCGCGTTGCTACCGAAGCGCGCGACCGCTCCACCATCAACATCGCGGCGCGCTCGCGCGGCGAGGAGATGCAGGGCCTCGTGCACCATCTGCGCGCGACCTCACAGCTCACCGCCGGCCTGATCCTGCGCGCGCTGCTCTCGGGCAATCGCGAATTGTTTGACGCGGCGCTCTCCGAACTGTCCGATCTGCCGCTGGCGCGCGTGTCCGCGTTGCTGCACGATCGCGGCGGCAGCAGTCTCCACGCGCTGCTCCGCCGCGCGGGCTTCCCGGAATCGACCTTCGCGGCCTTCCAGGTTGCGCTCGATGCCTGTCACGAGAACGGTTTTGTCGACAGCCAGGACGGCGCCGCCCGGCTGCGCCGGCGCATGGTCGAGCGCGTGCTCACCCATTGCGAGACCGACCGCGGCGCCACCGAGCCGCTGCTCATCCTGCTCAGGCGCTTTGCGACCGAATCCGCGCGCGAAGAGGCGCGGCTGTTCTGCGACGAGCTCGCCGCGGAGGAGACGATCGTGCACTACGATCTGGCGGCGGCGTAACAAAGAATCTGTAGGGTGGGTTAGCCCCGCAGGCTGCGCGACGCGCAGTCTGCGAGGCGTAACCCACCTCTTTACTTTCCGCGCTGACAGAAAAGTGGTGGGTTACACCCAGCGAATTGCGCTTTGCGCAATCGCAAGGCTAACCCACCCTACGGCAGCTCGCATTAACGGAGAGCGCTATTCCCCCGGCACGATGCTCGGCGCCAGCACCGCTTCGAGATGCTCGGGGCGGTCGCGGTTGACGTGGGCGAGATATTCGTCGGCGACCTTGCGCAGGCGGCGGCTCAGCTCGCTGCCGACGGAGATGCTGTCGAGCTTGGTGTTCTCGCGCACGATCGCCTGGATGGCGTTGATGTGGTGCGAGAACAGCTCAGTCGGTACCCTGGCGAGGTCGGGTGCATGCTCGATGACGCGGCACATGCTCTCGGCAATGACGGCCGCGGAGGGATAGCCGAACGTTGCGGCATCGCCCTTGATGTCGTGGGCGGCGCGAAACAGCTCGTCGCGCGCATCCTTGGTGAAGCCGATCGTCTGCACGGCCGCATAGGCGGTGGCGAGGCGGCCGGCCTCGATCGCCATCCAGTCCTTGAACTCGCCGGAGAGGCCGGCGAGCGCCTGCTCGGCGCGGCCGACCGGATCGTCCATGTCCTTGTCCTCGACCCGGCGCAGCACCTTGCGCAGCGGATTGGGCTGCGTGATGACGTGGTGGGTGGCGAAGGCCTTGACCTCGATGTCCCGTGCGCTGTTCTTGGCCATGATGCCTGCCTCGCGGCTTGATGCTTTCAGCTAGATGGAGGACCGCGCCTTGTCGAGCAGCGAGGGCTGTTGCATCACCTCGTGCTTTTCGCCGACGCGGCGTTCGGGGCCCATATAGGCGGAGTTGGTGTTGCGGCGGCGGTCGGGGCCAAAGTAGGTCTTTGTCTTGATGAAGGGCCGGGGACTGGCGACCACGTTGAGGATGCGCTGATAGAGGCCCTTTGCCGAGATTGGCTTGGCCAGAAATTCGGTGACGCCGGCATCGCGCGCGACGGTGACGCGGCGCTTCTCGGAATGACCGGTCAGCATGATGATCGGCGCGTAGGGGTTACCCTTGGATTCCGGCTGGCGGATCATCTGTGCGAGCTCGAGCCCGTCGAAGATCGGCATCGACCAGTCGGTGATGACGATGTCGGGCACGTAGTGGCTGTACATTTCCAGCGCGGTGGCGCCGTCCTCGGCCTCGTAGACCTCGCGCGCGCCGAAGGAGTGCAGCAGCGTCCGCAGGATGCGGCGCATGTGCGGATTGTCGTCGCAGACGAGGAAGCGCAGCTTGTTGAAATCGATGCGGAACATGACGCCCGGGCCAAGCGGTAGACTTCGTTAACCATATCGCGCCCGGGGTTAACGAAGCGTTGCGATCGGCTCAAAGCGGGCCGGCAGGGCGCTAATGCCCGAACTGCTCGCGCAGAATCCGCTCTTCCAGGCTGTGGCCGGGGTCGAACAGCATGCGCATCGAGATGGTCCGGTCGGACAGCACCTCGACGCGGCGGACGTCGCGCACCTCGTCATGGTCGGCGGCCGCCGCGACCGGCCGCTTGTCGCCTTCGAGCACCTCGATGACGACAAAGGCCCTGTTCGGGAGCAGCGCGCCGCGCCAACGGCGTGGGCGGAAGGCGCTGATCGGCGTCAGCGCGAGCAGCGCCGCGTTGATCGGCAGGATCGGCCCCTGGGCGGACAGGTTGTAGGCGGTCGAGCCCGCGGGCGTCGCCACCATGATGCCGTCGGCGCTGAGTTCTGACATGCGTTCGTGCTCGTCGATCAGGATCCTGAACCGCGCGGCCTGGTTGGTCTGCCGAAACAGGGCGACCTCGTTGATCGCGTGATGAAGATGCACGACGCCATGCACGTCGGTGGCGCGCATCAAGAGCGGATGGATCACCGACTCATGCGCGGCCTCGAGCCGCGCCCGCAGATCGTGCGTCGAGTATTCGTTCATCAGGAAGCCGACTGTGCCGCGGTGCATGCCGTAGATCGGCTTCCCCGTGCGCATGTTCTGGTGCAGCGTCTGCAGCATCAGCCCGTCGCCGCCGAGCGCCACGACGACGTCGGCCTTGTCGGGATCGCAATTGCCGTAGGCGGCGGTGAGCTGCGTGAACGCGGCCTGGGCCTCGGTGCCGGCGCTGGCGACGAAGGCGATCCGGTCATATCGCGGGGATTTTGTCATGGGCACACGGACACGCTTTTCGACGAAGGTTGCGCGGAGGGTCCTCTATAGACCTCCGCGGCCATTGTCGAGGTGACCGGCCCCGAATGCAAACGGGCGGCCGTCAAAACGGCCGCCCGGCTGGATTCAGGGTAAAAAAGTCCCGATTGGCGCGGGATCAGTATTTTGGATCAGTATTTGGCGACGACCGTGCCGCCGGGATTGAAGCGGTAGTTCACGCCGACAGTGGTGATGAAGCCGCGCTCGCGCACGTCGAGGAGCTCGCCAGCGAGCGAATAGCGCTTCGTCCCGAGGTCGTAATAGTTGGTTTCCGAACGGACCGTCCAGTTCCTGGCGAGCGCGAATTCGCTGCCGATACCGAGCGTCCAGCCGAGCCTGGTCTGCGTGTCGCTGGGGCCGCAGTTGATCTGGAAGACGTTGTTCGGACCGGTGTTGCAGGAGCCGAACACCTTGGTGTTGCCGTAGGCGAGACCGCCGCGGCCGTAGACGATCGAGCGATCCCAGAAGGCATAGCCGACGCGGCCGGTGGCGGTGCCGATCCAGTTCACCCAGGCTTCGCAGGTGGCATCGACGGCCGGGCAGGGCCGCGCGCCATGCGCATTGGTGCCGTTGATGTTGGCCTCGACGCCGAACACCCACTTGGCACGCTGCCAGTCGTAGCCGGCCTGCACGCCGCCGAGACCGCCGGCAAAGCGCGGATTGGTGGAGGTGCCGGGGACGACGAAGTCCCAGTCGGTCCGGCCGTTGAGGATGCCGGCGCTGCCGCCGACGAAGAACCCGTTCCAGTCATAGGGCGCGACGACAGCGACCGGCGCTTTCACGGGAACCTTGGCGTACATCGGCGCCGGCGCGATCATCTCCGGCGTGAACTGATAGCGGATGCCGCCGTTCAGGCTGTAGCCCTGGATGTTCTGACCCTCGCGATAGTCGGCGCGCAGATAGCCGAGCAGGCCGGTGCCGACGACCTGCGCCGAGACGCCGACGCCGATCTGGCCGTAGGTGCCGATATTGGTCGAGGAGATCTGGCCCGCGCCGGAGAGCAGGTTCAGCGGGACCGGCAGGCCGGCGTTGTCGAACGACGAGGAGATCGCGCCCTCGAACTCGTGGTAGACGCTGGCGATCGCAAAGGGCTGCCAGATCATGTTGCCCGACGCGATGGTGGTGCCGCCGCGGATGCTCAGGCGGCCGAGCTCGCTGTTGATGTCGTTGACGTGGAGCGTGCCGGGCAAAGTGAGGCCGGTGCCGGTAACAAGGGTGCCGGTGACCGTGAGCGGATCGACCTTGACCTTGGAGATCACGATGCCGGCCGACGGCTCGATGAACCAGTTGTTCTGGAGCGGCATGTTGTAGCCGACATTGCCGCTGAAGGCGACGCCGCGCGCGTCGAGCTTCTGGCTGAACAAGCCGCTGACGAGCGGGTCGTTCAGCGAGTTCTGGTAGTAGTCGGCGCGGAGCTGGCCGTCCATGAAGAAGCCGCCCTTGGTGATGGCGGCGTACATGCCGGCGAACGGCACTTGCAGATTGTCTTCGAACGTGCCGCCGAGCGGGTTGAGCGCACCGGCCGACGACTTGTCGCGCGCGCGTGCGCCGAGATAGCCGACCGTCGCGCCGACATGGACGTTGAAGCCGTTCCAGTTCAGCCGCGCCACGTCGGTGCCGGCCTGCACGCCGGCGAATTGAAGGCTGGTCGAGTTGTTGCAGGTGATCGTGCCGGGCACGGGGACGCCAACGACCGAGATGTTCGTCGTGGTGCTGGTGCTCTTGGTGGTGATGTCACCGCCGATGGCGCGCGCCCAGACGCCGCCACCTTCCTGGTTCGGCTTCGGGTTCGGCGGCGCGCTGACGAATGCGCTCGACTGGGTGAGGAAGGCCGTATTGGCGGTGTTAATCGCCGAGATCAGCGAGTTGACCGCACCGCCCGAGGCAAACGGCAGCAGTGGAGACAGCGCGCCGGCTACGCCCGTACCGGAGCAGTCGGCCATGGCTGCGTGCGACGCCCCGAGTGCGGCCACTGCCACGATGCTGGCAATTCCCGTCCGCCCCAGGCGGGTCCCTGCCAAGAACTTCATTGCAGTCTCCAATCGAAGAAATAGAATCGGCGCGCGCATGCGAAACAATCTGCAACAAAGCCTATTGCAGGACTGGCGCGCTCGAAAAGGTCGATGGACCCTGTTCCATGTGACCTGTCGCGGATTTCCGCGACGCTGTACCCCGGCCGCCACACCCCGATGTGGCGGGATGCCGCAGATCTGAGCGGCGAGGTTGTGACATCGGTCACGCTGGCCTTGTGGCCGCACGGAATACCATCCTGTACAAGCCCGTTTCGGCACATTGATCGCGGCCCACCGCGGCGATAAACTTCGGCCAAACTTAGCGAATTTTTCGGGTAGGCCGGCGCGCAATTCTCGCCTCAAGCAACACTTGAGGAAATGTGCGGCGCCGCTTGCCCGGCATGGAAATTTCGATGATCAGGCGCCTTATCGCACTTGCGGCGAGGATCGGCGGGGCCATTCTGCTGGTGGCCCTCGGCTCCGATTCCGCGTTCGCTGAGCGGCGCGTGGCGCTGGTCGTCGGCAACTCGACCTACCAGTCGGTCCCGCAGCTCCCCAATCCGTCGCGCGATGCGAGCTCGGTGGCAAGGATGTTTCGCGATGCCGGCTTCGACACCGTCGAGACGCTGGTCAATGTCGGCAATCTCGAGTTCAAGCGTGCCATCCGCAAGTTCGAGACCACTGCCGATCAGGCCGATATCGCCGTGGTCTATTACGCCGGCCACGGCCTCGAGATCGGCGGCACCAACTACCTGATCCCGGTCGATGCGCGTCTGGCGAGCGACCGCGACGCCGATGACGAGGCGATCCCGCTGGAGCGGCTGGTCTCCTCGGCCGACGGTGCCAAGCGGCTGCGCCTGGTCATCCTGGACGCCTGCCGCGACAACCCCTTCGTCACCACCATGCGGCGCGAGCGGCGCAATAGCGCGACCCGCGCCGTCAGCGGCGGCCTCGGCAAGGTCGAGCCGACCTCGACGGACACGCTGATCGCCTACGCGGCGAAGGCGGGCTCGACGGCTGACGACGGCGATGGCGAGCACAGCCCGTTCACGACGTCGGTGTTGAAAAACCTGCCGGTGCCCGGCCTCGATGTTCGCCTGGCCTTCGGGCGGGTGCGCGACGAAGTGTTGAAGGCGACCGGCAACCGTCAGGAGCCGTTCGTCTACGGTGCGCTCGGCGGCGGCACCATCTCCCTTGTGCCTGCGCCGGCAGTGCCGCAGGAACAGCCGGTCAGCGACGTCAAGGCTGACTACGATCTGGTGCAGAAGATCGGCACGAAGCGGGCGTGGGAGGTCTTTCTCGCGACCCATCCGACCGGCTTCTATGCCGAACTGGCCCGCGCGCAGATGGAGGCCCTGGGCAACCAGCCGCAGGCGGCGCCTCCCAACGTCCAGGTCGCGGCCTATCCGCAAGCACCCGCGCCGCCGCGCGATGCTCCGCCGACCAAGGAGCAGATCGAGTGGGACCGGATCAAGGACAGCGTCGACATCCCGGCGCTGCAGCGCTTCGTCAAGCGCTTCCCGGACTCGCCGCTCGCGATCGCCGCGCAGCAGCGTGTCGACATGTTGAAGCAGGCGAACCAGGAGCGCGAGGACAGGGCGCGCGCCGAGCGCGAGGCGGCGCGGCTGGCCGCCGAAGAGGCCAAGCGCAAGGCCGATCAGGAGAAGGCCGAGCTTGCCGCGCAGAGGAAGCGCGAGGACGACGAGCGCCGCGCTCGCGAGGCCGAGGCCGCCGAGAAGGCGCGGGCGGCGGCTGCCGCCGTCGCCGCCGAGAAGAAGCGGCAGGAGGATGAGCGGCGCGCACGTGAGGCCGAAGCCGAGCGGCAGGCCAAGGCTGCAGAAGCCGAGCGCAAGGCGCTGGAAGCCAAACAGAGGGCCGAGCAGGCCGAGCGCGACCGGATCGCCGCCGAGGCTGCCACCGCAAAGGCGGCCGCTGAGAAGCAGGCCAAGGATGCCGAAGAGGCGCGCAAGCGCGCCGAGATTGCTGCTGCCAAGCAAGCATCAGCCGCCGAGAAGAAGCGCCTCGAGGACGAGCGCCGCGCCGCCGCCGCGGAAGCCGAACGGCTGGCGAAAGCCGCGGAGGTCGAGCGCAAGGCACAGGAAGCCAAGCAAAGGGCCGAGCAGGCCGAGCGCGACCGGATCGCCGCCGAGGCTGCCGCCGCGAAAGCGGCCGCCGAGAAGCAGGCGCGCGAAGCCGATGAGGCCCGCAAGGCGGCCGAGCTCGCCGCCGCCAGGGAGGCTGCCTGCAAGAGCGAGCAAAGCAGGCTCGATGCGATCATCGCCAAGGACAGCGACAAGGGCAGCGACGGCTCCGGCATCGACGACCTGAAGGCGTTCTCGAAGACCGTGACCTGCGACCGGCTCGGCCCGGTCGTGGTCGCCGCGATCGATCGCTTCAACGTGGAAGCCGCCAAGCGCGCGGCGACCCAGCCCAACTCGCCGCAGCTCGTCACCTCGGCGCAGACCGAGCTGGTTCGCATCGGCTGCCTGACTGGCAAGCCGGACGGCAGACTGAGCGACCCGACCCGCGCTGCGCTGGTCCGCTACCTCGCGATCGGCGGCCAGCCGACCCAGCCCGACAAGATCAGCGTGACGACGGATCTCGTCGCCGAGCTGACCAAGCATGCGACGCGGGTCTGCCCGCTCCAGTGCAAGAGCGACGAGACGCTGAAGGGCGACGTCTGCGTCGCCAACGAAAAACCCGCACCGGCGACCGCCTCGCGCAAGAGCGACGACGAGGACAAGCCGCGCCGCAAGCCGGCGGCAACCGCCGAGCGCGAGCCGGCCCGCCGCGCCAAGCCCGAAACCGAAGCGCCGCGCGCCCGCCAGCAGGCGGTCGCGCGCCCAAGCATCGTCAGTGGTGGCGGTGGCGGTCACAGCACGATGATCGGCGTCGGATTCTGATGTCGAAACGTTGAAACCATCGGCCGGTTCTGGCGTTATCGGGATCGGTCCGATGAGAGCGTAAGAGAACTAGAGTTACGAAGGAGCAGGTCATGCACAGCCTTTACCGTCATTCACTGGCGCTCGCGGCCGTGATGTCCGTGTCCGTCGGAATAGTGACGGCGCAGCCTGCTTCCGCCGCCGACCAGGCGAACGACCGGATTTCGGCGCAGGAGGTGGCCAAGGAGACGGCAAAGCCTGCGCCCGTGAGGCATCGCGTCGCCCATGTCGGCCGCCGGACAGTTCATCGCACAGCCGCGATCTACCGTCGCGCCTTTGCGCCGGTCGCGCGCGATTATACCTGCTCCAGCATCTGGTGCGGCCGGCAGTACGTGCTGATGCTCGGCATCGGCTATTAGCATCCTCGCTAGGGCGTGATCGCCCGCAACGTGAATCCGTCGTAATTTTCAGTTACCTCCGCGCACGCCATTTGCGTGTCGCGGGCGTATGCGCGACCGGGTAGGGAGATGCATCATGTCGATTGGTTTGCCCGCGCTGCGCCGCTCAGGTCTTGCGCTGGCGCTACTCGTCATCGTCGGCGCGGCCCATGCCGACGATGCGCCGCCGCGTCCCGACGCCGCCGCCACCGCGCAAAAGGGTGGCGCGCGCGGTGCAGGTGGACAGGCGCAGGGCTCGCCGTCCACTACCGAGCAGCATCGCCTGCCGCCTGATGCAACGACCAGCCAGACGCTGGAGCTGCCCGGCCGCACCCTCAACTTCAGCGCCACCGCAGGCTCGATCCGCCTGTTCGACGACAAGGGCGAGCCGCAGGCCGACATCGCCTACACCTCCTATCAACTCGACGGCACCGATCGCGCGACGCGGCCGGTCACGTTCTTCTTCAACGGCGGTCCCGGCGCGTCCTCGGCCTGGCTTCAGCTCGGCGCCGCCGGACCGTGGCGGCTGCCGATCAACGCCGACGTTGTCACGCCGTCGACCTCGCCTGAGCTCAAACCCAACGCCGAGACCTGGCTCGACTTCACCGATCTCGTCTTCATCGATCCCGTCGGCACCGGCTACAGCCGTTTCGTGACGGGCGGCGAGGAGGCGCGAAAACGCTTCTACTCCGTCGATGGCGACGTCGCCGCGCTCGGGCTCGTCATCCGCCGCTGGCTCGAGAAGCACGAGCGGCTCGCCTCGCCGAAATTCGTCGCAGGCGAAAGCTATGGCGGCATTCGCGGGCCAAAAGTCGTGCGCAATCTCCAGATACAGCAGGGCGTCGGCGTGAAGGGATTGATCCTGATCTCGCCGCTGTTCGACTTCCGCGAGTTCACCGGCACGAGCCTCCTGCAATATGTCGCGACGCTGCCGAGCTACGCGGCGGTCGCGCGCGAGACCAAGGGAGAAGGCAAGGGCGCGGTGACGCGCGCCGATCTCGCCGACGTCGAAACTTACGCAAGAGGCGAATTCCTCAACGACCTCATGAAGGGCCAGGCCGATGCCGAGGCCACCACGCGTCTTGCCGACAAGGTCTCGGCGCTGACCGGCATCGACCAGGCGACGAGCCGCAGGCTAGCCGGCCGCTTCGACGTCGCGGAATTCCAGCGCGAGCTCGATCGGAGGAATGGCAAGGTGACGGGGCGTTACGACGCCTCGGTCCGCGGCTTCGATCCCAATCCGGATTCCAATTCGTCGCGCTTCGGCGACCCTTCCGGCGATGCGCTCCAGGCGCCGCTGACCAGCGCCGCCGTCGACCTGACGACGCGCAAGCTGAATTGGCGTCCCGACGGCTCCTACGAAGTCCTCAACGGCTCCGTTGAGCGCAACTGGAATTTTGGCCACGGCATCAACCCGCCCCAGTCGATCTCGGAGCTGCGCCAGATCTTGGCTACGGACGCGAAGATGAGCGTGCTGGTCGCGCATGGCCTGTTCGATATCGCAACCCCATATTTCGGCTCAAAGCTGGTGCTCGATCAGTTGCCCGCCTTCGCTTCACCGCCGCGCGCAAAACTCGTGGTCTATCCCGGCGGCCACATGTTCTATTCGCGCGACGCCTCGCGCCAGGCGCTTCGCGGCGAAGTCGAGAAGATGATGAAGTGAACGATTTCCGCGGTACGGTCTTTTGAATGCGCCAATCTGTCCCGTCTTTCGCGGATGGCAGAGAAGCGATCGGCCTTGAATCACGAATTGGAGGGCAAGCTCAACTTGACTCGCCAGCGAGAAGTTCGGTCGCTATCCGCCAGAAAGCAGACGCATTATGCTCACTTGCAGTTTTGGCGTTCATGACCCAAAGCGGGCATTACTTGACGCCGCCGAAGTCATAAACCTCTTTCAGCTTCACCGCTCCGGCCAGGGAAAAAATCACTTTCCGCTGCGAAGCCTTGCGCCAGATCAAAAGGTGATTTTCTGGACCTTCAGAACTTGCGAGCAGGACCATCTGTTTGCGAGGGACTAAAAATGAAGATTGTCTTCTTATCGCTGGCCCTAATGGGCCAACCGGCCACGATACCGATCGCTGACAAGGTTCCAGTGCTGAACGTGGAGGCGGGATGCAAAGCAACAGTGGAAGAAGCCAAAGCGCACGGACTTACTGCCGTTGAGAGTTTCTCGGATTGCATGAAAGACGAAAAGGAGGCGCAACAACAGGTAAGCACTTTATGGGCGACCAGCCCCAGTGACGTTCGCAATCGTTGCGAGGGCACAGCGTCGATAGGTGTCCAAAGTTACGTCGAACTGCTCACGTGTTTGCAGGCCGCGTTTGTCGCAGCCCACCCCGAGGCTGTCCCTCCAAGGAAAGCAAGGGATCGAAATAAGCACTAGGTGGATGGAGCCTGTTATCCCGGAAGGCCGAGTCCGGTTGTGGCCCCAATGCGAAGTGCGGGCCAGCTCCGAGATTGTCGGCTCATCGGGCTAGACCGGAAGTGGGTGGCCGCACCTCCCGACGCCGCTGTTGACCCGGAGCGGTCATCACCGTGTCGGATTTCGTGTGACGCACGACACCGCTGCCGTCCAAGACCGGCATAGGGTCTCTGCTCCATTTTGTGCGGCGCATTCGAAGTTGATCCCGTATTGATTTAGGTCAACGGCAAGACGCGGCACGTCACGTCACGTTAGGTTTGATCGTCCTCCTACCAGCAGAGAACAGCATGAAAAGAAATGCCAAGCTTCTCGGATTGATCGTGACTGCGGCGCTCTTAACCGCAGCTCCGTTGTCGCCTCACTACTCGCCGGCGAAAGTGGTGTCTGTATCCCTTGATCGTGCTGAAGCGAGAGTTGGGCGACCACTCACGCCGATGAGCGTAGCAGGCGTCAATCGCAGAGTGCATCGCCGAGCCTACTACGGTGCGGCAGCGGTGGGAGCCGGTGCTTACGGGGCATATCGCTATAACAGGGCCTGTGGGTATTCACCGTATCCACCCTGCTATTGACGCTCATCGCTTGGTACTCGAATTCGATCTGCGGCCGGGAACGGTGATGATCAAAGCGACTTTGGGCAACCCGAGGTTCTTTCGCCGAAGTGGACCATTTTCACTTGCAGTTGTTGCGAGTACAGCACGCGGCGTTGCAGATGAAGTCGAGCTGCTCCTGGAAGGAGTGGCCCCTCTTCAGACGGCTGGCCCGAAGGAAGTGAGCTTTCTAGACAATCGACGTTACGCTTCCGCACTGGATCAGACGTTGGCTGGTGCTGTCATCGTGCATCCTGATATGGCTGCGCGAGTGCCATCGAAAGCGGTGACGATCGTAACGAATGAACCATACGCTGCCTGGGCACGCGTTGCGGCACTGTTCCATCCGGTGCCTCCGCCGTCTCCAGGTATTCACCCGTCTGCATTTGTTGCGGACGGAGCGGTCGTCGATCCGTCGGCGGAGGTCGGACCGCTTTCTGTGATTGAGACCGGAGCAGAAATAGGACCTGGCTGTCGGATCGGACCTTGCGCAGTTATCGGCGGCGGGGTGATTGTTGGTCGAGATTGCCGGATTGGCGCACATGTGAGTCTGAGCTACGCGCTCCTTGGAGCGCGCGTCTACGTCTATCCAGGCGCTCGGATCGGACAGGAAGGGTTTGGATTTGCCTCGACCAAGGATGGATTTCTCTCCGTCCCCCAGCTTGGGCGAGTCATTATTGAAGACGACGTCGAAGTCGGTGCCAATACGACGATTGATCGAGGATCATCGCAAGACACGCTGATTGGCGCCGGCTCACGTCTCGATAACCTTGTGCAGATCGGTCACAATGTTGTCCTCGGCCGCTGTTGCGTCATCGTCGCACAGGTCGGTATTTCAGGTTCGACCGTGCTTGAGGACTTCGTCCGCGTGGGGGGGCAGGCGGGGCTGGCCGGGCATCTTCGGATCGGACGGGGCGCGGAGATCGGGGCGCAGGCGGGTCTGATGTCGGATCTGGATCCGGGTGCCAAAGTGCTTGGAAGCCCAGCCCAACCGAAAAAGGACTTCTTCCGGCAGATTGCCACGCTCATGAAGTTGGCAAAGAAGAAAGAATGACTCGTTCTACAAAAGCCCGGGCCGCGTGGTTCTTTCGGGCAAGTTGGCACAGACTTGCGGCGACTGCAAAGGACGTACCGCGTGTATCCATTGTCCACTTTGCTGCGACGTTTCATCCGTCAGGGTACCTTGAGGGTCCGCGACGTCGACGGCAAGGTCCACGTTTTTGGCGAACGTCTGCCCGGGCCCGATGTCACCATCAGCCTCCGCGATCGCAAGCTCTACGCCAAGCTGTTCATCAATCCGGAGCTATACGCTGCAGAAGCCTATATGGACGGCACGCTGACGCTGGAGGACGGTGCAGCAATTCATGATTTTCTGTTTCTGTTCTCGGTCAACCGCGCCGGGCTTTATTCTTATGGCTCACAGAAGCTGATGCGGCGGGTGTGGCGCGGCCTGCGCCGCTGGCATCAGGCCAATCCAATCGGGCTTGCGGCCGCGCATGCCCGTCATCATTACGACATCTCGACCGAACTTTACCGTCTGTTCCTCGACGATCAGATGCAATATTCCTGCGCTTACTTTCGAGATACCGAGCATGAAACCCTGGAACAGGCGCAGCGCAACAAGCTGATCCACGCCACCAGCAAGCTCCAATTGAACCCTGGCATGACCGTCGCAGAGATCGGCTCTGGCTGGGGCGGTTTTGCCATTCATCTGGCGCGCGAAACCGGCGCCCATGTCACCGCGGTCAATGTTTCGCCCGAGCAAATCAAGGCAGCGCGCATTCACGCCGAGGCCGCAGGCGTTTCCGATCGTGTCGTGTTTCGCGAACTGGACTACCGCCAACTCACCGGACAGTTTGACCGGGTGGTTTCGGTCGGCATGATGGAGCATGTCGGCATCGGGCATTTTGACGAGTATTTCCTCAAAATCCGCGAGCTTCTGACGCCTGACGGCTATGCCTTCATCCACTGCATCGGCCGGATGTCGCAGCCTGGCACCACCGGTCCCTTCATCCGCAAGTACATCTTTCCTGGCGCCTATGTGCCAGCGCTATCCGAGACGTTCGCCGCAACAGAGCGCTGCGGTCTGTGGTGCGACGACATGGAAGTGCTGCGGCTGCACTATCGTTACACAGTGAAACACTGGCGCGAGCGCTTCGCCAAAAATCGGGCCCGGGCTGCTGCGATCTATGACGAGCGGTTCTGCCGGATGTGGGAATTCTATCTTGCCGCCGTCGAACTCGAATTCTTGCATGGCTCTCACATGGTGTTTCAATTGCTGCTGTCGACCAAACGTGACGCGGTGCCGATCAGACGCGATTTTATGCTCGACGGTGAGAGGGCGGCCTGGGCGCTGCCAGCCAACTGAACGATGCGGGCCCGACATTTGTTGCGGTGCACGAGTCTGCAAATGGCCCCAATGCGAAGTGCGGGCCAGCTCCGAGATTGTCGGCTCATCGGGCTAGACCGGAAGCGGGTGGCCGCACCTCCCGACGCCGCTGTTGACCCGGAGCGGAAGTCGGATTTGCACTGCTTCGCCACAGCACCGAACTCTCCCTCTCGCGAGACAGGTCAGTGCTACTGAGCAATCATTGGCGGCCGACACTGATGTAGATCAAGCGGAGGCGACCAAGCCGGTTGATCCTTGCCACGGGCAGAATTCCTGCAAGGAGGATCCGATGATTTCTCGGCGCAAGGTTCTTTCTTCTCTCGGATTGGCGACCGCGTTTGGCTTCATAGCTCTACCTGCGATGATGGTGTCGGACGCGGAAGCCCAAACCGCCGGCATGGAGCGACGTCAAGACCGGCGTGAAGGCCGGCGCGATCGTCGGGAAGACCGACGCGATGCACGGCAGGAGCGACGTGATGTGCGGCGTGGCACCACCACGACGGGAAGCACCGGGAGCACCACCGGTACAACTGGTGCAGCTACGAAGTAAATCACCGGCACTGCCGGACACGTGGCCGGAGTAGCGCGGCGGACGACGAGGTGCGCCGTTCGCCGCCATTGCTGACGGCGAGGCAGACAGCCTGCGCGTAACCCTCTGTCGGCAAGCGATCTGACCGATTGTCGGCTTCAAGAAAGGAGCGATGAGATGAGCATCCTTTGGACAATTATCATTGGCTTTATCGTTGGGATAATTGCCAAGCTTATTATGCCTGGCGACAAGACTGAGCCGAAGGGCTTCATTCTAACAACCATTTTGGGAATCGTAGGCGCGTTCGTTGCGACTTACCTCGGCCAGGCTGTCGGATGGTATACGCCCGGAGAATCTGCGGGCTTTGTCGGTGGCGTGGTCGGCGCAATAATCGTCCTCTTTGTCTATGGCTTTTTTGCAGGTCGCCAGGGACGCGCTGCCTGACGGAAGGCCTCAGTCGGCCCAAAGATCGGCGCGTAGGTAGGCCTGCCACACTGCTCGCGCATCGAGGGAGGTCGGCTTAGGCCCTTCGCGTCATTTCACTGCGAAGCGGACCTTCTGCCGAAGCAGCGAAGCCGCGACAGATTCCGACGCAAAGCGTTTGCCCGCGCGAAACTTAAGGAAGGCCTGCCATGCTCGCTAGCCTGATCTATCTGATCATCTACGTCGTCGTAATCGGCCTCGTGATTTGGCTCTTGCGCTTCCTAATCGACATCAACCCGCTCGGCGAGCCGTTTCGACGCGTCGCCAACATCGCAGTAGTGGTGATCGGTGTACTGATCATCATCATGTTGCTCTTGAACTTTGTGGGCAACCACCTCATGGCGCTTGGTCTTGCAGGCGATTAGTCCGGCACGCCGCGACCCACGCTAATATTGCTGGCAGATCCAATTTCCGTAGGCGTCTTGGTAGCAGCCCCTATTGCCGTAGTAGCCGTAGCTGTTGTTGTAGTAGCCGTAAGCGGCGGCACCGGCCGCTGCGGCTCCCACTGCTGCGGCACCGACCGCCGCTCCGCGATAAGGATAATACCCGCCACGATACGCCGCGCCTCGATACGCCGCGCCGCGATAGGCCGCCCCGCGATATGCAGCCCCACGATAGGCCCCCCCGCGGTAGGCCACGCCACGGCCCGCAACGCCAACAGCACCGCCTCGGACACCTGCCGCGTGGACCCCTCCGCCAGCACGGGCGCCGCCACCACGGTAAGCCAGCGCGTCATCGGGAATAAAGGCCATGCCCACAAGGAGGGTGGCCGCGAAACCTGTGAGTGCATTACGCAACATTGGTGTTCTCCTTCCCTGACAATTGCAGATGGCGAACAGCGAGGCGCCACCATCAACGAGGTCAACTCTGCTCGGCAACGCCCTCGCCCGACGAAGACGCGAATGGCCCCGGGGGAGTTGCGGGAGTGTAAGACCGGGTCGTTTGCGCTGATCGGGTGAGATGCTGCGTCATGCGCCGCCTATTCCAGACCTGCAATTGTCCTAGGGTGCAATGATCCGTCAGCAACTATGTCCGAGTTGGGCGAAGGTCTTGTTGGTGACTGCGCAATAATGCCCGTCCATCAGGGCCGAAGCAGTAGTTTGAATGATCGGGCGCATCAAAATGCATCTCGGTCGCGGCAACGGCCCTTCAAATTTTCGAAGTCGCGCTGGCCAATCGCTCAGCACCGCAAGTCAGTACTTGCCCTCACCACGCGTCGTCAGCACATCAGGTCATCCAATGTCGCCTTATGGCCCGAAGGCGAAGTCGTTGGATGTCCGTTTTTCTGCCGCTGTCAGGGGGCAAGCCGACATCAAGTGGGTATTCCAAGCAACCGATTCTATGAGTACGCGCCCTAGAGCATGATCCGGTAAAGCGTGAAGCGGTTTTCCCTCGCGACAAACGCGGAACGCGTTTGCGCGGAGATCATGCTCAAACAAGGACCTATTGCGCAATGACGGTCCATCCAAATCTCATCGCGCTTTAGGAATGCGCCAATCTGACCCGCCTTTCGCGGATGGCAGAGATTGGGCGATGCGATTACCCTTCCAAGAAGATTACAGGGAGGGAAGTCATGTCAGCGACCATCAATCGCCGCCGCTTCATCGCCACCGCGGCGAGCGCGGGTACGATGCCGTTCCTCCCGCGCAGCGCCTCGGCGCAGGGCGCTTGGCCAACGCGAAACATCCGCATGATCTGCAGCTATCCGGCGGGCGGGCAGACCGACCTGCTCGCGCGCGCCTTCGGCGAATTCATCGCCAAGCAGGTCGGCAAGACCGTCGTGATCGAGAACAAGGCAGGCGCCTCGGGCGCGATCGGCGCACAGGAGGTCGCACGCGCGGAGCCGGACGGTCACACCATTCTGTGCTCGATCTTGACGACCTACATCATGAACCGCGTGACCATCAAGAATCCCGGCTACGACATGGACAGGGATTTGACGCTGGTCAGCGTCATCCCGGGCGCAGGCCTGCCGCTGATCGCGAGCCCGAAGACGGGCGTCAAGACGCTGGAGGACTTTGTCGCCTTCGCGCGCAAGAACGGCAAGGTCAATTTCGGCACCTATAGCGCGGGCTCGGCCCCGCACATGACCATCAACGAGCTCAACAAGCAGTACGGTCTCACCATCGAGCCGGTCCATTACCGCGGCGAGGCGCCGATGTGGACCGGCCTAATGGAGGGCACGCTCGATGTCGCGATGGGCAGCTACACGGCAGCCCAACCCGTCCTGCAAAGCGATCGCGGCGTCGTCTTCGCCGTACATTCGAAGAAGGTCGACGCGATCCCGGCCATCAAGACCCTGCCCGAGCAGGGTGCGACCGCAAAGTTCTTCACCGTGAGCGGCTTCACCGGCTGGGCGCTGCCGAAGGCGACGCCGCAGCCGATCGTCGATCGGCCGGCCGGGCTGTGTGTCGCCGCCAATAATGATCCGAAGGTGAAGGAGGTACTTGCGACCTTCGTGCTGGAGCCGGCGCTCGGCTTCAAGGACACCAACGCGCTGTACCAGCGCGAGCTGCCGGTGTGGCTCGAGGCGGCGCAGTCGCTCGGGCTGGAGCCGGCGTAGTCTGGAGGACGGGCGTGGCGCGACAGGCGCGTCGCGTGCTCGGTGGGCGCAGCGCGGACCGGCAAATCCGCTGCAGAAAATCTTGCGCGCGCAGCGTACGCTGCCGCAAACGGTATCATGATGCTTTGACCGCCGATGTGCTGGCAGAGCCTCTGGTCGCGACTCCGTGACTGTTTACCGGTCGCGGGAATCCTGCCTATTAGACCGCGTGCGGGATGGTCCGTGCATTGAAAGCAACTGAGGTCGCGAGCGTGCCTATCAATATCGATCAAGGCGAGGAACACGATGACATCATGTATCCGCAGGTCCTTCCGTTTCTGTTAGTCCACGCAGGGTGCGTCGCGGCGATCTGGTCGGGCGTCTCCTGGCAAGCGATTGCGATTTGCGTCGCCCTGTATGGGTTGCGCATGTTTGCGATCGGTGCCGGGTATCATCGGTACTTCTCGCATCGGGCCTACGCGACGAGCCGGGTGTTTCAATTCATCCTTGCATTCCTCGCCCAAAGCAGCGCTCAAAAAAGCGTGCTCTGGTGGGCTGCGAAGCATCGGCATCACCATTTGCATTCGGATACCGAGGACGACGTGCATTCGCCGCGGCACAAGGGCTTCGTGTACAGCCATGTCGGCTGGATCTTCTATCGACGGCACGATGCAACCGATCTCGTGAAAGTGTCGGATTTCGCGTCGTATCCCGAGCTGATGTGGCTGCACAAATTCGAGCTTTTGCCGGCGGTCGTGACCGCGGGTCTCTGCTTTCTCATCGCCGGATGGTCAGGGCTCGTGGTCGGATTCCTCTGGAGCACCGTGCTGCTGTATCACGCAACCTTCTGCATCAATTCCCTCGCACATGTTCACGGACGCAAGCGGTATGTTACGGGTGATGACTCCCGCAACAATTGGCTGCTGGCTCTGTTGACGATGGGTGAGGGCTGGCACAACAATCATCACGCCCACCAAAGCAGCGCCCGGCAAGGCTTCTACTGGTGGGAGATTGACGTGACCTACTACGTTCTGCTGACCTTGTCCTGGCTCGGGATTGTCTGGGATTTGAAGAGGCCGCCCGAGCAGGTTCTGCGCAATGAGCACCGGCTGGCATCGCGCGTGGTGAAGCGAACGGCTGAGCAGCTTGCTGGTCGCTTCAATCCCGAATACATCGCGCAGGCGATCAGATCGTCAGTCCATGAGACCGGATTGTCGGTGCGCGACGCGCTTTTTCTGTTGCAGCATCTGCCCAGCATGCCGACCCGTGACCGGTTACTGGCTGAAGCCCAGCGCATGTTCGCCAAGACGATATCTTTGGACGACATCGTCGACCGTGCACATGAACTTCTGGTCGAATCGGTAAGCGTGCTGTTGGCGGTTCCGGCTCCTGTGGCCGAGGCAATTCCGATACCCTTGGCGAACGGTGGCATTCGCCCGGGGCATCCCCATCGGGATTAGATGACCAACTGGCGGTGCTGGTTCAACAATTCGAATCTGAGGCGGCAATGTCGCTCGGTTCGACCTCAGCACTGCCGGCTGGGTTTGGGCCTGCACGAACCGTCACAACGTCGACCGCGGCCCGATGATGGCATAATGCCACCGATTTGCCCGACGTGTCAAGTGATTTTCGGAAAATGCGCAGGGTCCATGCCGCAGCCGTCAGCTAATGGGCGCCCGCCAGCCACACGCCGGTGACCTTGCCGCCCTTGGTGCGGACGCGCCGGACCGGCTCGCCGTGGCTTGAGTAGCCCGCCGCGGAGACGATGTTGCCGGTGTCGCGGCCGGTGACCTCGATCTCGGCGGCATCCATGAAGGGATTGTTGAACTGCGGATTGGCGACCAGCACGCGGTCGCCCATCGGCACGAGGTCGCTCGCACCCCAGATCGTCCACCAGCGGCCGGTCCAGTCGCGCACGCGCCTGTTCGCCGCGCCGCGCGTCTTGAAGGCACGCAGGATCTGGAGCACGCCGTCCATCCAGAACGGCGCACCGCCGTCGATCGAATTCGAGAGGATGGAGATCGAAAGCTCACAGGCGGGAATCGAACAGGTCCGCGAGAGGTAGCCTTGAAAACCGCCGCCATGGCCGAACCAGTCCCAGCCGTCGGTCTTGCCGGCGTTGACGCCGAGGCCGTAATAGCCCTCGAGACTTTGCGGGACGCGCCAATGGTGGCGCGTCATTTCGCGGCGGCTCGCGACTGAGAGCACGCTGCGCTTGGCGTTGGGCGCAAGCTGGCCGAAGAAGCGCGCGGTGTCGGCGGCGGTCGCGACGAAGCCGGCCGCCGACGTGATCGCATACGTGTCGTTGTCGCCGGGGATCACGCAGCGCTCGCCGAACGGCAGTTTTCGCGTGTGACCGCGGGCAAACGCGGCGCCCTTGGGAAGCGGCACATTCGGCTCGGTCTCGCGCAAGCCAGCGGGTGCAATGATCTCGCGCTTGATCCAGACCGGGTAGGGTTCTTTCGTGATGGCCTCGATGACGAGTCCGATCAGGCCAAAGCCGTGATTGGAATATTTGAAGCGCGTGCCGGGGTCGATCGCGGTCGGCGCCCGCAGCTCGGCCATCAGCTCCTTCGCGTTCAGATAAGGGCGGGTGTCGATGAACTGGCCTGAATCGGCGCCGTCGCGCATCAGGCCGGCGGTATGCGAGAGCACCTGTGCGATCGTCGTTTCGGCGACGCGGGGATGAAGACCCCTGACATGCTCGCCGACGGGATCGTCGAGCCTGAGCTTGCGCTGCTCGCGCAGCTTCATGATGCCGGCCGAGGTAAAGCTCTTGGAATGCGAGGCAATGCGGAAGCGGTGGCGCGGCGTGAGCTTCTCGCCGGTCTTGAGATTTGCGAACCCGAATGCGTGCTCGGCGACGATCTCGCCGCGATGAGCGATCGCGATGATGCAGCCGGGTTGTTGGGCGAGGGTGACCTGATATTCGAGCCATTCGCCGATATAGGCGATCGCGGGGCGGAGCCAGGCGTCCATTGCTTGACCGGAAAATGAGGGAGGATCTCGTCCCGGGAAGGCTAGCCGACAAAGCAGAACCGGCGCAACCCTTGCGGGTCGCGCCGGCTCGAAAGCGTGGTTGCTATGATCTTAGTAGACCAGCGTCGCGCCGGTCGGCTTGTCGAGCGCCGCGGCGAGTGAGCGATATTCGTCGCTTGTCGTGCCGGCGAGGGAGGCGATCTTGTCGAGGTGATATTTGGCCTGCTCGCGGTTGCCCTGTTCGAGCTGCCAGAGCCCATAATACTGCCAGGTGCGAACGTGGTTCGGATCGTCCTGCAGCGCCAGCTCGTAATAGACCTTCGACTGCTTGTAGTCGCCGAGCTTGCGATAGGAGTAGCCGATCAGATTGGCGACGTCGGCGACGTCGTCGCGCTTCAGCGACTTCAACTGGTCGATCGCGTTCGTGTAGTCGTTGCGGTCGTAGATCGCAGTGTAGGCGGTCCGATAGGCAGCGAGGAATTTGGGATCGCTGACGGAAGAGCTCTTCTTCTTTTTCTTGGACGAGGTGTCCGACTTCGGCGCGGAGGGCTCGTCGCTGCCCGCAGCATAAGCGCTCGTCAGCACGGGCGCTGTGGCCAGCGCCATCGAGACAAGTCCCGGTACCAGAAGCATAGAAAGTTTGCGCATTGATCTCTCCCGAATGGAATGAGGCGATCCTACACGATTGCCTCACGTTCGGAACACCCGGACGGCAAAAACATTCCCGGGTCGGTTGTGGATTCCCCCGTGGGGGAAGATGACAAAGATGTCATGCAGATGAACGGAAGCCGAAAAGGCGCTTCAGAATGGGTTCAGCGCGCCCCGCCTAACGTCTCCTCCATGATCAGGGGTCGGCGAGGGCGCCGCCTCAGATCCCTTGAGAGGAGACCAACCATGTTGAAGACCTTGTCAGCAGCTTTCCTTGCCGCTTCCGTGATCGCAGCCCCCGCCTTCGCCGCAGAATCGGCGAAGACCACGACAACCGCGCCGGTGATCAAGGCGGACCAGACGCAGAGCAAGGCGTCGACCACCACGGCCGTGAAGCCCGACGTCAAGCCATCAGCCAAATCCGACGTCAAGACGGACGGCAAGGCCGACGTGAAGTCCGATGCCAAGACTGACGTCAAGTCGGACAAGAAGGCCGATGCGACCGCGAAGGCGATGAATGCCAACGCTGCCGTGATCCCGTCCGAGCACCACAAGTCGGTGCGCAAGCATCGCCATCACCACAAGGTGATCTCGGCCAAGACGACTGACAAGACGACTGGGAAGAAGGCGGTGCAGCCCGACCTGACCAAGCCGGCCGTGCCGGCGACGACCGAGAAGCGCAGCTAAATCTGATCCGGCGAGGCGGCAATCTCGCATTGCCCCCGCCCGCCTCGCGGGACCTCAGAGCCGGCCCGACCGTCATGGCGATTGCGGAAACGCAAAGCGCCATGACGGCGGGCCGGTGCGTTTGCTAGAACGATTGCCTGCGTATGACGTGGCGAGGGGAATGGACGTTTGAGGAGACTGGCACAACGGGTGGGCGTCCTGGCGCTGCCATTGATGCTCGCGGCCTGCTTCGGCAGCGACGGCGGCGGATCGTCGATGATGGGCGATGCCGGCGCTAACGCCCCGCAGCCCTTTCCCGACAATTACCGCACCGAGGCCTTGGCCTATATGCGCACCTATCTGAACAATCCGGTCGGGGTGCGCGACGCAGGGATGGCCGACCCGGTGCTGCGCACCGTCGGTGGCCGGCCGTTCTACGTGGCCTGCCTGCGCTTCACCCCGCGCGAAAGCGACGGCAGCTACCGGGGGCCGCGCGAGCGTGCCATCGTCTACGTCAACGGCCGGCTCGACCGCATCCTCGAGCGCAGCCCCGATACCTGCGTCGGTGCGGTTTACGCACCCTTTCCGGAACTGGAAAAGATGAGCCGGTAGCGCAAAGCCGGCCTTCATTCGTCGGTGGTAGGACAGGGGCGGCCTGAAGCCGAAGATCACATTTCGGGGAGCTTTGAACGGGACCACCTCGGCGACCGACAGATCGGTACGGCAGTGTGCGCGTGAGCGAACAAATCTGTCGTCCGGCGAGGTCGTCAGGGAACAAAAAGCCGCCGTTGCGGCCCCGTCACAGTAACGGACGATCAACGTTCCGGCATTGTCAACAAGCAACCAAAATCAGGCCACGTTGTTTTCTGAGGGTGAATTCGTAATAACGGGGATGATCGATGAAGAAATTCTTGCTCGGCGCAGCCGCATTACTTGCGCTGGCCGCGCCTGCCGCCGCAGCCGACATTCCGCCGCGCCCCTATACCAAGGCTCCGGCCTATACCCCGCCGCAGGTGGTCTATAACTGGACCGGTTTCTACATTGGCGGCCATGTCGGCGGTGCGTTTGCCGGCGACAACACCTTCCAGTCGAGCGACGCCCGCTTCCTCGGCGGCGTGCAGGGCGGCTTCGACTACCAGTTCGCGCCCAACTGGGTAATGGGTCTTGAGGCCCAGTATTCCTGGCTTCCGACCAACAATAACGGCGTCCTGTTTCCGGGCGGCACGCTCGTGACCTCCAACACCGACCAGCTCGGTTCGGTCACCGGCCGCATCGGCTACACCTGGGGTCCGGCGCTGGTCTATGCAAAGGGCGGCTACGCTTGGCGGAATAGCGACTTTGGCGTCAGCGTTGCCGGCGTGCCGACGGCCTTCACCACCACGGGCAACAACAAGGACGGCTATACCGTGGGCGGCGGCCTCGAATACCTCTTCGCGCCGAACTGGTCGGCCAAGGCCGAGTACCAGTACTACAATTTCGGCAGCACCACCGTTACCGCTGGCCCTGCCGACGTCCTCGGCGCGCGCGGCCGCAACGACGAGCACACCGTCAAGCTCGGCGTGAACTACCGCTTCGGCTGGGGCGGTCCGACCGCCTCGCGCTACTGACACCGAGGTCGATTGATCCAAGACATGACAAAGGCCGGCTCTGCCGGCCTTTGTTTTGCGCGTTTCTCATCGGCGTCATGTGCGCGCGGTAAAGCAAAAATAATTTTTGGCCCTTAGGGAACACGCGCGCCGGAACGCGTTATTATGGGTTGCCGGGCTGTGGGATGACGAACATGCGTATCTTGGCGTCGGTGCTTATCTCCTCTTCGGTCCTCTTCGCCCTGCCGTGTGCGGCACAGACGATCCTCAAATCCGAACCGCTGATGCTGGCCCCCTACGAAGTCGCCTTGGTTCGGGATTATTCCTGCGGCCCCGGCAAGGTGATGAAGGTGACCGGCGCGATCCGCGGCCTGCATCGGCGCAAGGCCTGCGTCCTCTTGCCGGGCGAGCAGGCATCGCTCGCGACCGCGACGCCCTGACGCTACCCCTCAGCTATTGAATTCGAGCTCGTGGCGGGATTCCCGCTCCGCGTCCGCCTTGTTGCGCACCGGATCCTCGCCTGGTTCGGCCGGGCAGGGCTTGATCTCGTAGTCATTGTCCAGGATTCGGCGCGGACCCGCGCCGTCCTCGTCCGGGGCGATGTCGACCACCAGGCCGCTCTTCTGCGCTAGCGTCCACACGTCGGCCTCGCTTGGGTAAGTTTTGCTGATCTGGGCATCGTTGCAAAATAGCGCGTAGGGCATCGATTCCGCTCCGAAAGCCGCCTTTGAAGAACCATCCTTAACGTCCGGGAATGCCTGGAGGTTTCAGGCGCGACAGCACCGAATCCTCTAGATCACGGGCCTGTGAACGGGGCCGAAAGGGGTTTTGAGTCGTAAACGAGTCCTGAATCCCAAAAAAAAGAATCCCTGGGACTCTCTGGCCGGAATCAGCGGATGTTTCTGGCCATGACGACCGACCTGAAAACCTCCTGCGGGCACATGCTCCTGCCGCTCACGCTGGCGCTGGTCGGGGCCTGTGCGGCCAATCTGGTTCTTGTCTGGTCCTGGCTGTAATTGCCGTCCAGCCCCGGTCATCGGCACCATCGATGAATAAGCAAAGGGCCCTGGGAAAGTCCCAGGGCCCCCGTGGCGCGTCGAGGTGGCGAACGGTGCTCGCCGTCAATATCTGGCGACGAGCGGGGCGCCCATGCCAAAGCGGTAGTTCACGCCGAGCATGAAGGTTTGCATGCTCTGCTTGATCTCGAACGGAAGCGTCGCGGCGGCGCCCCCGATGCAGGCGGCGCAACTGATCAGGACACCATTCCGCCCGAAGTCGAAATAATTGTATTCGGCCTTCAACGAGACGTTCGGCAGCAAGGCATATTCGAGACCGCCACCCACGACGAACCCCGCGATATTCTGCGTTCCGTTCATTGGTATGGTCGTGCCCAAAAAGTCGGTCTGGGTGAAGTTTTGGTCGAAGTGGGCGAATGCGGCGCCGCCCTTGGCGTAGAGCAGGACGCGATCGAAGGCGTAGCCGACGCGGGCGGTTGCGGTGGCAAAGCGATCGAGCTTTGAGGTCAGAAGGAAGCCGACGCCACCAACACCAGCGGGGACCGTCGCCGTCGTGTCCTTCATGTCGGCCCAGTCGAACTGACCTTCGATGCCGACCACGAGGGAGCCAACCTGATAGTCGCAGCCGGCCTGAACGCCGGCGAACCAGCCACTGTTGTGGACGGAATTGAACTCTATTCCCTGCAAGGGTTGCCATTCGTTCAGCCCGCGGCCGCCGCCGCCATTACCGCCGACATAGCATCCGGTCCAGGAGTAGGCGGGGGCAGCGGCAGGTGCCGCCTTGTAGGGAAGCGGCACGTCCGCCGCCAGGGCAGGTGCGAGCACGGCAGGTGTAAGGGTGGAAATCGCGAGCGCGATCACGCCCGAAAGCAAAGTCTTGTTCATGAGTGAGGTCCTTAACGCTTGGTGGTCGGAACCTAGCGTAGGACTCGTGGGAAGGGCGTACCTGCGCCGCCACAGGCGTGTGGCGGGCGGCTGGACTAGGACGAATCTGTGCTGGACTTGCGCGCAGGGCTCTCCCGAATGGCGTCGCGCAACTTGGCCATCGTCGCCGCGCAATACTCCTCGCGTTCGCGCTCGAAACGCTCCTGGTGCTTGCGGAAGTTCGCGACCCGGCTCTGGATCTCGCTGCGGAAGTCGCCGGCGATCCGGGGCGGCGCGACCTGGAGCGGCTGCTGCGGCGGTGCCGGGGCGGGCGCCGGCGCTTCGATCTCCAGCGTTGGCTCGATCGCCACATAGGACACGACGTCAATGCTCGCGACCGGTGCGGCCGGGGCGTCGTCCGCCTGATGGAATCCGTCCTTTCGGCCGGTCACCGACTGGACGAAAGCCATTGTCTGCGCGATCAGCGCGTCGCGTTCCCTCATCCACTTCATGGTTCACCTCACCCCCCGCCATTCCAGCAAAGGGCCGGCGCCGAATCAAGCGCCTCGACAGGGGATTGCATATTTTTCCCGGTCGTCCGAAAGTGGGATCATGAACACGGAAGAAGCAGAACAACTGCCGGAGGAGGCGCTCGGGCTGCGGCTGGTGCGTGCCTTCCTGACGCTTCCGCCCGAGCAGAGGCAGCACGTGCTCCAGATCGTCGAGGACATGTCGCGCGGGCCTGACCGACACGAGGAGGGGGCCGAAGCGGCCCCGCGCTGACGGCGATAATCCCTAGCGCTCGCGCGGATTGACGTTGGGCACGAAGGGCGTGCCGACCACCCGCACATCGCTGCGTTCGACGGCATTGACCGGCTGGGCGAACGGGGCGGTGTCTGTGATCCGGCTGTCCACGGCCGGCTGAGGGGCGAGCCCCTGTGCAGGCTCGACCAGCGTGGCAGCGCCAGCGACAACGATGCAGGACAGCGTCACCGCAGCCAGCAGCACCATGTTGCAGTTTTCTTCCCTGATGCGCATGGGATGAGAACGGCAGCGCCCGGCCATTGTTCCCAGGCCGGCTTGCGTGGGCGGAGCGCTTCCGTTTCAATTCGGCCGATGGCGACAGATGCAGCAAGAGTGGTGATCATCGGCAATGCGGCCGGCGGCAAGTCGACCCTGGCCCGCACGCTTGCGGCGCGCCGGAATCTGCCGCTCGTCGAGGTGGACAGGTTGCTTTGGCAGAAGGGTTGGCAGCTCACGCCTGCCGACGTTTATACCCGGCGGCATGCCGAGGCGATCGCCGGCGAGCGATGGGTGATCGAGGGCCTCGGCAGCCAGGACTCGATCGCCCCGCGCATGTCGCGGGCGACCGAGGTCGTCCTGATCGACCTGCCGCTCTGGCTGCACTTTGCGCTTGCCGCGGAACGTCAGGCCAAGTGGGCGCAACAGGAAGCGCCGCCCGCGGGGCTTGCCGAACTGCCGCCGACGCGCGCGCTGTTCGAGACCATGTGGCGGGTCGACCGGGAATGGATGCCCGACATCCGCGAGCTCTGCCGCAAGGCAGAGGCCGATGGAAAGAAAGTCAGCCGGCTTCAAAGCCTGGAGGCGATCGATGCTGTCGCGCGGGCGGAAGCGGCTGCCGGCGCTTGAGATCAAGTCGCTGTTACCAGCCCGGCGCAATCAACAGGCTGAAGACGATCGCGAACAGCAGCCCCGTCATGGCTAGCGCCGCCACCGCACCCGCGGTGATCTTGATCATCTCTTTGCCGCTGTGGGGACGCATGGGATCGCTCCTGCTGCATTCTACCTGATGTTGAGTTGCGATCCAATCTGTGGTGAATGAGCCGCCCGGCACCGCCGCATCACCTTTGAGGGACGAGCGATGACGGACGAGGTTGACGGCGGCTGGGCGGCGTCCGCGCAGGCCTGGATCGTCGAGCAGGGCGAGGATGGCGATTATGGTCGCCGCGCCGTGCTGGATGCCCCGATGCTGGCGCGGATCGAAGGCCGCCGCTTTGACCGCGCGCTCGATGTCGGCTGCGGCGAAGGTCGGTTCTGCCGCATCATGCAGCGCCTTGGAATCCGGACGACCGGCATCGATCCCACCCAAGCGCTGCTTGCGCGCGCGAGGCGATTGGACCCCGCAGGTGACTATCGGCTCGGCCGTGCGGAGACCATGGCCGAGGAGGGGCAGTTCGATCTTGTGGTCAGCTATCTCAGCCTGATCGATATCCCCGACATCGGCGCGGCGATCGCGAATATGGCGGCTGCGCTACGGCCGGGCGGCACGCTGCTGATCGCCAACCTGACCAGCTTCAACACCGCCGGCATGCCGGAGGGCTGGTACCGCGATGGCGATGGCGGCTCGCGCTTTTCGATCGACCATTACATGGACGAGCGGGCGGTCTGGGTCGAATGGCGCGGCATCCGGATCTACAACTGGCACCGGCCGCTCAGCACCTACATGACGCTGCTCCTGAACCAGGGCCTGCAATTGCGCCTATTCATGGAGCCGGCGCCGACGGCCGGCGATCCCGAACAGATCGCGCGTCATCGCCGCGTGCCGTATTTTCACATCATGGAGTGGCAGAAGCCGGTCTAGAGCCTTCGCTCGAAAACGCTCCTAGAGTGGCATCGGTTCGAAGGGGGTCTTAGCGCATGGATTCAAAACGCCCGCCCGTTCTCGCCCATCAGCGCTTCGTCGCCGACCGCGACAATTTTGCCGGCCTCGATCTCGCTGGGCGATTCGACCGGATCTTGAAAACCAACCTGTGGGGGGCGCCGACCTCGGTATCCGGGCTCGGCTCCGAGGATCTCGCTACTTCAGCGATCCGCGAGGCATTGCCGCCCCTGTTGCAAAAGCTCGGTGCCCGCTCGCTGCTCGATGCGCCCTGCGGTGACGCCGGCTGGATCGCGGCTTGCAAGCTCGACGTCGACTATATCGGCGTCGACATCGTGCCGTCCCTGATCGAGACCAACAGGCGGCGCGCCGCGAACGGGGAGGTAGCCGGCCGCTTCATCGTCGCAGACATCACCGGCGATGAGCTGCCGCGCGCCGATCTCATCCTCTGCCGCGATTGTCTCGTGCATCTGAGCTTCGAGAACAACGGCCGCGCCGTCGCGCGCTGCCGCGACAGCGGTGCACGCTACCTGCTCGTGACAACTTTTCCGGGATGGGAGAAGAACGAGGATTGCGAGGATGGCGACTGGCGCGCATTGAACTTCGAACGCGCGCCATTCAACTGGCCGGCGCCGCTCGAACTGATCAATGAGCGCTGCGACGAAGGCGGGGGCGGCTGGAACGACAAGAGCCTGGGGCTGTGGCGGCTGGCGGATCTACCTTAGTCCGCCGATTGATCCCGGCGTATCTATTCACCATTGCAAGTCACGGCCGGAATGGAGGTGACCATTCCGCGAGGTCGGATCCGCTTGTCCGGCGGAGCATGTGCTCCGCCGTCAGAGTTCGACGCCGACAGGCTTGGCTGGCATCAGGCCGCGCGGGTCCAATCCGTCGCGGGATCGAGGGCCTTCAGGCGCTCTTCCAGTGCGGCGATCGTCACCAGCAGGTTGTCGCGACGCGCCCGCAAGGTCAGGGCCAGCATGGGATAGCCGAGGGCGGCGGGGTCCGAGACGCGGGCGCGCTGCTCTTCGTCTTGGATGTCGGAAACCAGCAGTTGGACTTTCCAGCGCAGATCCGCGATCAACGCCTGGAGTTGCATGGTCGATGTCTTGGATTGAAACAGCGGCTGCATCATGTCGCCTCGATGTGAGACAGGCCCACTGCGGGCCCGTCAGGTTGAGGTAACCTCAGCAAACCGGATGCCAGTTTCGGCCACGCGGCCGGGGCCGGCGGCTCTGCCTAACCGGGATCCTGCAATCTTGCGATCTGCGAATTGTGCTGCGATCGCTTGTCCTTGGCTTCGACGCAAATCCGCAAAATACCCGCGGCGACGATCGCGAGCAGGCTGACCCAGACGCAGGCGGAGAGGGCGGCGGAAGCCATTTTGCGCATGTTGGACTCGCAAGGCCAAACGAGCCGCCGCGCCGAGTATGATGGCGCGGCGGCTTCGCCATGGTGATCCCGGAGGGCAATATCCGGTGGCGCCAACGTAGCCTGCGGCGGCACGGCTGCAATCGAACTCGCATGTTAAGCTTGATGCCGCGGCCGCCGGCCCTTCCGGGTAAGGCGATCAACCCAAGCGATCGTGATCTCAAGTCGCCGAACTCTCGCCAAAGTTGTGGCGATGCTGCCGGCCGGCCTGTCCCTTGCGATCAGGCCATGGCAGCGGAGGCAGTCGCATGCGGTTTGGTCTCAGTCTTGGTCTCGGCCTGGTGCTGCTTGCGACCTGCGCTCACGCGGCGGGACTGAGGTCGGTCGAGGTTACTGCCGAGGGCGACCGGCCTACGCTGAACGTATTGATCTGGTCACCCTGCGCGGCGCCGCCTGACAACATTCGGCTCGGGCCCTTCACATTGCCTGCCGTTCGCGATTGTCCGGTGGCAGGCAGCAAACTTCCGCTGATCGTGGTGTCGCACGGCTTCGGCGGCAACAATCTCGGTCACCACGATACCGCAGAAGCGCTGGCAGATGCCGGCTTCGTGGTGGCGGCGCTCAACCATCCCGGCGACACGACGGCGGCCAACAGCGCCAACACGTTGTCGCCAACCGCGCTTGGCGAGCGTCCGGCTGATGTCAAACGTCTGATCGATTTCATGCTCGGTGCGTCGCCGGTCGCAGCCTCCATCGATCCCGAGCGCGTCGGCTTCTTCGGCTTCTCGCGCGGCGGCTATACCGGGATCGTGATCGCGGGCGGCAATCCCGATTTTACCCGCGGGACCGCGTCCTGCGGCGGCGACGCACGTTGCGCCAAGCTCGCGGCGCTGGGCGGCCTCACGCATGATCCGCGCGTCAAGGCGGTCGTGATCGCCGATCCCCTGAGCTTCTTCGATGCGCCCAAGTCCGTCGAGGATATCAAGGTCCCGATCCAGCTCTGGAGCTCGCAATTTGGTGGCGGCGGCGTCCTGCCCGAAAGTGTCGCGACCGTTGCGCACAATCTGAATCTGACGTCGGAGTTTCACTTGGTGCCCAATTCCGGACATTTCGTGTTTCTGGCGCCGTGTCCGGCGGCGATGGCCGCGCGCGTTCCCGACATCTGCACCGATCCGCCCGGCTTCGATCGCGTTGCGTTTCACGAGAGGCTCGACGCTGAGATCGTCGCCTTCTTCCGCAAGCATTTTGGCATGTGAGGTGCGATAGCGGGACCGGAGCGCAAACGCGATCGCGAACGCCGGATGACAGGTAGCGCCCCCGCGGCCATTGCCCGGCGCGACACCTTCAAGTTACACTTCCTTCCGCGCAATCGGCCACGCCCGTCTCCGTCCCGGTGTCGGAATGCCAACCATGAAGCAAAACGCTGTCGCGCTCGCCTTGCTGATCTGGTCCTGTTGGCCGGCACTGGCCCAGCAGGACGGTGCGGCGCTTTACGCGGCCCATTGCGCGCAATGTCACGATACGACCGACAGCCAAAGCCGCGTGCCCGGCCGCACTGCGCTGCAGGCGATGTCGCCCGAGCTCGTCCTGAGCACGCTCACGACAGGCAGCATGGCCTCGATCGCCCGCACGCGCAGCGACGAGGAGCGCAAGGCGATTGCCGCCTTCGTGACCGGCAAGGCCGTCGACGACGCTTCGCTGGCCAGGACCGCAGATAGCTCCGGGCGCTGCACGCTGCCCCCAGCCGCCTCTCCCGCACTGCTGGACGGCCCGCGCTGGAATGGCTGGGGTGTGGATGTCAGCAACAGCCGCTTCCAGCCGGCCGACATGGCAAGGCTCGCGGCCGACGAGGTGCCGCGCCTGCGGTTGAAGTGGGCCTTTGGCTTCGCCGGCGCTTCGCTCACCTTTGCGCAGCCGACTGTCGTCGGCGGGATGCTGTTCGTCGGCGGCACGGATCGCAAGGTGCACGCGCTCGATGCGAAGAGCGGCTGCACACTTTGGACGTTCGCTCCGGACGCTGCAGTGCGGGCGTCCATCAGCTTCGGGCAAATCGCCGGATTGGACGAGGGGACCCTGTTCTTCGGCGATCTCCGCGCCAACGTCTACGCGGTGAATGCCCGCAACGGTGCGGTGATCTGGAAGGTGAAGGTCGAGGAGCATCACGCCGCCCGCATCACCGGCGCGCCGACGCTTTATGAGGGCAGGCTCTACGTGCCGGTGTCCTCGCTCGAGGAGGCGGCCGGGTCGCAGGCGACCTACGAATGCTGCACCTTCCGCGGCAGCGTCGTGGTGCTGGATGCTGTGACCGGCAAGCAGGTCTGGCAGGCCTACACGATCCCCGAGGTGCCGCATCCGACCACGAAGAACGCGATCGGGACCCAGCTCTACGGTCCCTCCGGCGCGGCGATCTGGTCGGCGCCGACGATCGATCCGGAGCGCAAGGCGGTCTATGTCGCCACCAGTAATTCCTATTCGAATCCGCCGTCGATCACGAGCGATGCGGTGCTTGCGTTCGATCTCGCGACCGGCAAGCTGTTGTGGAAGCAGCAGGCCACGCCGAAGGACGCCTTCATCGTGGCGTGCTTCTTGTCCGATCGCACCAACTGTCCCGATGACAACGGGCCGGACCACGATTTCGGCCAGTCGCCGATCCTGGTGAAGCTGCGCGACGGCAAGCGCGTGCTGGCGATCGCGCAAAAGTCCGGCGTCGTGCACGCTTTCGACCCTGACCAGGACGGCAAGATCTTGTGGCAGACGCGGGTCGGCAAGGGCGGTGCGCTCGGCGGCAGCGAGTGGGGCTCGGCGGCGGATCAGGACCGCATCTATGTCGCGATATCAGACGTGCGGTTCACGCGCGACGGCACGCGGAGCCTCGAGCCGAAAGAAGGCGGCGGCCTGTTCGCGCTCGATCTTGCGACCGGAAAGGTATCGATGGAGGTGCCGCCGGTTGCCTGCGGCGACCGTGATTTCTGCAGCCCCGCACTGTCTGCGGCCATTAGCGTCATTCCTGGCGTGGTGTTTTCCGGCGGCGTCAGCGGCTACATGCGCGCCTACGCAACGGCGGATGCAAAACTGCTGTGGGAGTTCGATACCACGCGCGATTACGTGACGGTGAACGGCGTACGCGCCTACGGCGGCGCGATCGACGGGCCCGGGCCCGTCATCGTCGACGGCATGCTCTACACCAATTCCGGCTACGGGCAGTGGAGCGGCGTGCCCGGCAACGTGCTGCTCGCGTTCGAGGTGGTGCGCTGACGCGGCGGCGAAGCGATGCGGTACAGGCTCCCGATGATTGCATTGTCCTTCCTCGCCTGCGTCGCGCCGGCGCGCGCCGATGACTGCGAGGCCAAGGCGGTCGAGATCGCGGACAAGATCGGTCTCGACGCCGGCGAGCGAACATCCTCGGGCTCCATTGCGCTCAGCGCGCGCAATGAGGGCGAGGATGACTATGGCGCTTATCTCCTCTGCAAGGGAGCGCTCGGCACGACGCTCCGCTATCTCAGCCCGCCGTCGCCCGGCCAAAAATGGTTTCAGTTCGTCGGCCGCTCTGGCGCGGTCCTCACCGGTGTGAAGCCGTCATCGATTGAGCTGGGCGCGCAAAACTGCGTCGAGAACGCGCGACTGCGCAAGACTTCATTCCGATCGCCGGGGTCGGCGTTCCAGATGCAATGCACCGTGTCGAGGAATGACGATCGCGCGGAGCTGTCGTTGGCGGGGCGGTAGTGGTGAGTGGTGCCGGCTGAGGGGATTGAACCCCCGACCTTCGGTTTACAAAACCGCTTGTCTGTAAACAGGATATCGCCCGAAGGGACCTAAAACGCAAAATTTGTTGACAGTATAATAGGTTATGGCGGTATCGAAAATCGACCGCTTGTGGAACGGGCCTTGGGTCTCCATATCTGTGTATCCCCATGTATCCCGAAAAGGCCAGGGAAAATGGCAAACAAGCGATACGCGCTGACCAAGGATTTGCTGAGCGAGGCCGGCGCGAAGCGCGACGCGGACGTTGAGTGTCAGTTCGCCATCGACAATCCCAGAGGCCTGAGCATCCGCGTCAGGGGCGGGGAGGTCGCTTACTATGTGCAGGCCCGCACGCGTGTCCGAGGCCAAAAGTCCACGGTCGTAAAACGGCGGCTTGGTGCAGTGGGAGACTTCACGTTCGCCCAGGTGAAGAAGATCGCCACCGAGGCAATTTTCGCGATCAAGAACGGGCGCGACCCGGACGCCGTCATCGAAACCAGGTTGATGGGCGGCGACGAAAAGTCCGTCGCTGTCGCCGTTGACCGCGCCGAAGCCTTGAAGGGCGAGCTGTGGACCTTCGAGACTCTGATTACGCAATACGCGCAGCGAACGAAAAGCTCGAAAGACGGTGGCCGCAACGAAGCAGCTAAGCTGCGCCTTGCGCCGTCGTCCGTCACCGAACTTGAGACGCGATTGCGAGATCGGCCGGAGAACGCCGAGCTCAAGAAGCGCTTCGTAAAGGAGCTTCGCCTCGAAGATCTTGAAGAGGTTCGCGACCTCATTGATGCCAGCGGTTCAGGTCCCTCGGCTGGGGCAAAGTACGTCGATCTCGCAAAACGCGTGCTGCGCTGGGGGCTCAAGCAAAAGCGACGCTTCACCGGTCTCGAGCCGACCGCGACGTGGTGGGAGGCGTTGTCCCACGAGTACGAAATGGAGGATCGCTCGGGGCGCTATCTGACCCCGGCGCAGATCGGGATGCTCATTGCGCTTCTGGAGGCCGTACGGCCTTTGGGAGGTAATAACAACGATGCGGTCTTGGGTGCTCTGCAGGTTTCATGGATGATCCCCCAACGAAGCTCCGCTCTGGTGAACATGCTCGCCTTGGGCTCCGATCGCTGGGTTCCTGATCCCGCGCCGGAACGTGTTGGTTGGCGCGTCTATAACTGGAAACCCGACGAGGTGAAAAACAAGCGCGAAATCAAGCTAAGCGTTCCGCCTATTGCCATCGAGATCCTCGAAAGAGTGGCGCGATACTCTAAGCAACAGTTGGGCGCGGTCTCGATCTGGGCGTTTCCGCAGGACCGCAACAAGTATCTTGTGCGCGCTCTCGCCGCTAAACAACGTAACGATGATCGCGTACCGGCCCACCTTGATAAGGCGATTACCCCTTCCTCCCTCAATCACGCGCTCGACGCCCTGGCAGGACGCAAACCGGGATGGCCGGATCTGCTCACTGTCGTCGGGCTGCCCAACAGGATTGGCCCTCATGACGAGCGTCGGTCGGTCACGAGTTTCTTTGAGAATTTCGGCGAAGGTGCATATGCATCCGCGCTCCTGGATCATCGCGTGAGCGGTGCCGACAAGATGTCGCGCGAGGTCGCTGCCATCACCCAGACGGTCTACAGCGCCGCCGACCGCGTGGTGTTCAAGGCCGAAGGCATGCTGATGTGGATGGAAGCGGTGTTGCCGGCCTACGAAGCTGCAAAGAAGGATCCGCGTTTGGCCAAGGCAGTTGAAATGCGGAAAGCTGCTTTGGCGAATGGGTTGCCGGATGGGAAAACGGGAGGGCGAGCCAAGGCGCGTGCCGCGGGGGCGGTTGCCTCGGCTTAGGCTTCGAAGGTCATACTGCCGGGGGCGGGCGGGCATGGCGCGCACCCGGTGGAAAACAACCCAAAAGCTGCGTATTTCCAATAACTTCTCTTCACGGCGGAGCGCGTCGGCCTGTATACTGCAACCAATGAGCGAGGGAGCGATACTTGATGCCGAAGAAGCCGCCGATCTGAAGTCGGCGCTCGCTGCGCTTTCTAAAGACTACGGCAGTTTGGCCGCGCGCATCCGGGTTCTAACCCATGCGATCGTCTGTCCGTCCACGGGCGTGACGCTGCGGCTCCATTTTCCCTCGTTCCGCCAGAGCAAACCGACCGTCGCGGAGCTTGTTGACGCGATTGCGACTTATCTCGTTCATTTTGCGTTGCCGAGATCGGAAGTTGAAGCGCTTACGTCGGCTTACCAGTCGATCGAAGCCTTCGATTTTATGAAGCGTTACTCGATACTCGAATCTCGCGCCCGCGCTCTTTTTATCAAGGCTAACCAGACTACAAATCGGAACGGCGAGGCAGGTGAGCTACTGCTCTACCTTTTGACGGAATGGATACTTGGCGCGCCCCAGCTGATAGCTAAGATGGCGCTAAAAACCAATCCCAACATGCCCGTGCACGGTGCCGATGGCGTGCACATTTGTTACCGCGAAATCGATAAGAAGCTGCTTCTCTATTGGGGCGAGTCGAAGCTTTATGCTGACGTCGGTGAAGCCATTGCTGCCGCCGCGAAGTCGATCAGCGAAGCGCTCAAGCCAGAAAAGCTCCAGCACGAGATCAATCTCGTGCAACAAAACATCGATCTTTCAGGCTTGACGCCGGAGGCAAAGGACGCGCTGCTCCAGTATCTCAATCCGTTTGAGGAAAGCTATAACGAACGCCACGATGTAACGACATGCCTCGTTGGATTTGATTTTGATGGTTTTGCCAAAGTGGCAAAGGTCGTTGCGGACGAGGCGGAAGCGAAATTCAAAAGCTTTGCCGAAGCTGAGCTTTCAAAGGTCGCGCCTACACTGGAGAAAGCGCTGACGGATGCCGGCCTTCAAACCCAACCGGTGGAGATTTTCTTTTTCCCAGTCCCATCGGTGGGCGATTTCCGAGATCTCTTCCAGAAAAAGATTGGCTGGAAGTAATGATCGCAGAGCTTTCGAACCGCGTTTGGGAGAGTCTTGAGTTTCACGAAGCTGTACGGCTCGTCGAAGTGGCATGGCTAAAGCGAGAACTTGGCGTCACGGAGGGTGATGGCATTCCGCTTGAAAAAGCCGAAAAGCTCGTTCGTGCGGCGGCGATCCTTGCATGCTCCGATCAGCAGAGTCACCGCGAGACCGCCTTCCGAGCGGCAACCTGCGTGTATGACCTTGTTGGATGCGCGGAACTCCCGATGGACCAGGCTTTGCGCGTGGTCTTGTCACGCCTCGGAAATTTTCCGTCGCTTGCAACAAAATCGGACGTCGATACCGCGTTGCCGCACCTGCCGTTCAGCCTGGTAACGGAAGAGCTCGAAAAAGCTGCAGCGCGTTCGGTGACGATTAATGAAGAGCGACTGGTGTTCACCAACTTCCAGTACAACCTTTGGAGCAAGCTGTCGGCCAAGGAACGGATCGCTTTGTCGGCGCCCACTTCGGCCGGGAAGTCGTTTGTTCTACAGAACTATCTGGTCTCGGTTTTCTCCGAAAGCGAACCGCTCACGATTGTCTACATCGTGCCGACCCGGGCGCTGATCGCTCAAGTGGCTCTCGATCTTGGCGTTTTCTTCCGCGATGCCGGAGCAAAGTCGACGCCAGATATTGTCACCATTCCGCCAGACAGCGAAACGACCCTTCCGGAACGAGCGATCTATGTGATGACGCAGGAACGCGTCCAGTTGACGCTGGCAAGCCATCCGGAAGTCGCGGCGGGTATTGTCGTCGTAGACGAAGCTCAGTCGATCTCTGATGGTGCGCGCGGCGTTCTCCTGCAGTGGGTTCTCGACGATCTTCTGTCCCGCAGTTCAAAAGCGCAGGTACTTTTCGCGAGTCCCAATGTCCGTAACCTGAATGTCTTTGCGCATCTCTTTGGTCTCGAGGACGTAAAGCAGGTCTCATCAAGCGAGCCGACAGTGGCTCAAAACTTCCTGACCGTGAAGATCACGTCCAAGACCAAGGGACGCGTATCGATTATCCGGACATCTCAAGGAACGGAAGTGGAGGTTGCGCAGATTGAGGTCGGCCATCCGTTGGCCAGCAGGGTCGAGATGCTTGTGCATGTGGCCGCCAAGCTTGGACAGCGCCGTGCGAATATTGTCTATGCTAACGGCGCCGCGGATGCTGAAAAGATTGCAATGCAGCTCGCCGATCTGTTTTCGGAGCGGGAGCCAACGGCTGAACTAACCGCTTTGTCGGATCTGGCACATGAAGTCGTGCATCCGAATTACGTCCTCGGCGAATGTGTCAAGCGAGGCGTCGCCTTTCATTACTCCAATATTCCCACTCAGTTGCGCCGGGCCGTGGAGAATGCTGTTGCGAAAGGCCAAGTGGACTATCTTGTCTGCACCAGCACACTGCTTCAGGGCGTCAACCTTCCGGTCCGGAACATCTTCATGTGCCAACCGGAGCGTGGAAAGTCTCACCCACTGGATTCAACCGACTTTTGGAATTTGTCAGGCCGCGCGGGAAGGCTCCGGCGAGAGTTCCAGGGAAATATCTTCCTGATCGATTACCCGCGCTGGAAAACCCAGCCGCTTCAAGGACCAAAGGACGCGGTTATCACTCCCGCCATTCAATCAACATTGCGAGACAGCCAAGCGCAGTTGATTAGGGTGATGCGGAATCAGGCTCAACCGGGGCGCGGGGATGATCCGGCTCTCGAAACGGCATTTGGTCGCCTGTTCTCCGACTTCAAGCGCGGTCACCTGAACGGCACGCTTGCAAGAGCAGGATTCGGGGAGAGCGCTGCCGCGACAGAATTTGTCAACGCGCTCGTCGCTGCTGATGGTCAAATTAGCTTGGCACCGGAGGTCATCCGGCTGAGCCCTAATATCTCTGCGCACAAGCAAGAGCGGCTTTTCGGTGCGCTCCAGGCGGAAATCGCCAAGGGGAGGGCCCAAGCGGCTCAACTCGTGCCGGATCATCCCCGAGATACGGATGCGTTCGATTCTTACGTGCGTATTCTCAAGCAGTGCTACGAGCTAATCCTTGGCTTGGATACCGCGCGCGGCTTGCACCGGTTTCATGCGCTGATCGCTTTGAAGTGGATGCGCGGGCTTCCGCTCCCCCAAATCATCGATGAGCAAATCCGCCGGGACACCCGCGACAAGGATCGACGAACGATCATTCGAGAGACGCTCGAACTGGTCGAAAATCAGATCCGTTTTCAGGCGGTGCGGCTGTTTGGCTGTTACAATACGCTGCTCGGTCATGCGCTGACGGTCAATCACTTTAAGGATTTGGCCGGGAGCATTCCGTCCTTACCGCTTTATCTGGAAGTTGGAGCGTCGGACAAGACGATGATCAGCTTCATCGCCCTTGGGCTTTCCCGTGTAGCAGCGATGCGGCTGAACGATCTTTCGGCGCGAAAAGACCTGGATACGACGGCCGCCCTTCAATGGCTACGCTCCCGCCAACTTGAACAGCTTGGGTTGTCGCCGCTTCTACTTGAAGAGGTGCGGTCGCTTTTAGCGGTAAATAGTCGGTAGACGGTGCGAAATCAAAGCACCGTGCTGACCATGCAAAGGGCCTAGGGGCCATGTCGATTCCACCCGAGGCTTGGTCCTTCGCCGAAAGGCATCAACGCTTCTTCAAGTTCAAGCAGTGTCTCGCTGCTGGCGATCAATCGCCGTGCGAAGGTCAGATCGTTCGCGCCCACATCATTCCTCGTTTCCAACTGAAGCAAATCGCCAAAAGTGGGCATATCGTTGCGGTTCCAACCTCGTTGCTGGCCATCATGAAGATGCAGAGGACGGGGTTCGAAGCGCAAGAGATTGGCGTCGGCGAGTTCTCGACCATGAACTGCTTCTGTGCCGGTCACGACAAGGCTCTGTTCGCACCGGTCGAGGACGCTCCGCTCATCTTCTCATCCGAGCAGCTTGCGCTGCTGCACTATCGAGCAATTGCCGCTGAATTCTATCAGCGAAATAGCCAGTTGGAGTCGGCAGAAGCCGAGCTGGATTATCAGTCGGACGAGCCGCAAAATGCCAGATTCGTTTGGATTTCCATGTGGAACGATAAGGCCTCTGAGGAGGCGAACTACGCCTTGGTTCATACCGAGAGACTGATTGCGACCCGACGTTTCGAGGATATCGGTAGCCTAGTTGTGCGCTTTGACGCGCAGCCTGCTGTGATGGCCGCTGGCGCATTCCGGCCGCAATACGATTTTGCCGCACGGCGCCTCCAAGACCTACGCGACATATGTTGCTACGTGGCGATGCATTTGCTCGCCGCGGACGGCCGCACAGTTTTGGCTTTCACGTGGCTTCGACGTGACTCTGCGGCGGGCCGGTTCGCCCAAACCTTCGCCGCTCTATCAAGAGAGCAGATGGCTTCGGTTGCTGTCCAATGCGCTTTCGAATACGTCGAGCACACTTGCATGTCTCATTCGTGGTGGAGCGATCTGAGGCGCCCGATGCGAGCCGCGCTGCTCGAGCGCGTCAGGCGTGCGAGCTCTTTGTCTTATCGCCGCTCGCCCCGTTGCCTATCGTACCGCATACGCTATGCCGGTTGGCGCGTCGCGGGCATCCGGTAGCCGCTGCGCTGCGGAGACTGTAAGGGTGTCGTATCCAGCCTTGTCCTGCTCGCAGTGTCAATCCGAAGACATGCCCATCTACCCAGGAGCGATGCCAGCTACCCTTGAGGCGCTAGGAGAGGGGAGGCCAATCGGCGAAAAGCCACTTTAGAATGATAATCGGACCACCACGCTATGTGATTAAATGAGGTGTTCGGCCGTGCCGCGCGCCGACACCGATGAGGTACGGTTAAGGCATTTTAACCGCGTTTCGTTCGCTTGCTTGCGGCGTAGACGACGGACAACTACCTTTGATCTGTCCACTGCTCCCTGAGGGGCAGGCCGGTCCATGGAGGGACCTGGACCTTGCCGCGGCGGCTTCTCCACTAAGCAGTCCGCTACTGGCACAAATTGCTTCGCGCACCCCTTGGAAAATTTGAATAGACGCCTTCGGATGTTTGCCGACGCGCGCCCCCTTCGTGTGGATGCGAGCGGTGTGACCGATTCCGACGGCCAGCTCAGGGAGCCAGTCTTAAGGCTGGCCAAGTGGATGGCAGTTAATGCGACCAATGGTCTTGGCGGCGGCAATCAAGGCTCGAAACCCAGTCCCGGTTTCAGCACGCTCCCGAAGGACGTGCTCAAAAAGCATCGGCTGAAGAGGGTTAGCGCGTACGTCCACGACGATAGCCATGAGCCTTCGGCAGCAGCACAAACCAAGCGCGATCAGCGAAAGAAGCGTGAAAAGGAACAGAATATCGTCGGGTGTCACGTCGATGTCCCGAAGGCGGGGAGGTCGGTCATCCAGACCCTGGCCGCCGCGATGCGGGTCGACAATGATTTGCATTCGACTATTTCATCCGTCATTTCGAGCGAAGCCCTCCAGGAATTTATCAAGAATCTGGCTGCGTCGGAGCTCGATGCATCATCGATCTCCGAACTGATCCATAATGAGGAGCTGGTGCGCCTTGTGGTCGCCTGCACTGCGAACCCGACGCTTCTCAAAAGCGCGTCGCTGCTGGTCAAGTCGGACGCGAATGTCTTCGCCGCATTGGCCAACACCATTTGCGCCGTGGTGGAAGGGCCTAATGATCCGCAGATCATGTTGGATACGATGGCCGCCGCTTTGCAGTCTCCGGACGATACGTTGAGTATGATCAAGGTTCGTCACGGAAGCGGCCTGCGAGCTTGGATTGTGAGGTGGGCCTTGGGTGGTTCGAGCCGATAGTGGGGGCCGAGAATTGAGAGCGACTAGTCGTGGACTAGTCGCTCTCAATTTGTCGACTAGTCCTGGACTAGGCCGCGACAAGTCCTCTTGTGAAGGGGACTAGTCCGAGACTAGTCGTTCAAGCTGCAGCGCAACCGGGCTTGCCTGACCGCAAGGGAGCGGCCATCGTCGTCTTAGGCCGCCGCGATGATGTCGACCGAGCGCATTTGATGAGTTTCCGCCGCTTGGCGCCGAGTTGGGTTCGTGCGCGGACGTCCGGCGCGAGAGCGACGTTTCGGCTTTGGTCGAGCGGAGGATAGAGCGGCTTGACTGTTTCGACGTGGGCGGTCGACACCAACACAAAAGGCGCGCCCGGCCCGGTGACCGAACAGAGCGCGGAGAGGTCTGCTACAAGGCGGAGCTGCTCTTACTCCGCCGCTTCCCCCTTCGCCTCGATCATCATCACGTCCAGGCTCTCGATCTCCTGCATCGCCCGGCCGGCGATGCCCTGCAGGTCGCCGTAGAGCCCGGCCGTCGAGTCCAGCACGCCGCGGAGCTGCTCCTCGCGCTTGGCCCAGAGGCGCGTCATCATCTTGCGTTCGCGGTCGAGGTCCTGGTGCATGTCGGTGAAGCGTTCGACGATGGCGTCGATGCGCTGGCGGAAGCGGGGGCCCGTCAGGTAGGCGTAGACCAGCTCCATCTTGGTCTGCTGACCTTCCTGAGCGGTGCGGCTGGCCGCGACGTCGATCAGCCATTGCCGCAGGACGTTAGCGATAGGAACCGAGAAGCGGGGAGCCGCCACCCAGACGTTGTCGATGACGTCGAAGGTTTCGAGCCCCTTAGGCAGGGCGCTGGAGACGATCAACGAGATTTCGGCCTTCGCGGCGCGCTGGTCGTTCCTGACCTTGGCGAGCCAGTCGTGGCTCCAGTTCTTGGTGCGCTTGGATTCCCACAGGATGGTGCCGCACACCTGGCCGCCGGAACCGAGCACGCGATGCAGCAGGTCGCCGCCGTTGTGGCCGGTGAGGACCGGCTCGATGAGATCGCCGGGGAAGTTCGCGCGCAGCAGGGCCTCGAGTTCGAGCTCCGAAGTTTCGCCCTGCAACTGCTGGGATCCTTGCTCGGCCTTGCGCTTCAGATCCTCGATCTGCCGCTGCATGCCTGCGATCTGCGCCTCCTTCTCGGCGACCCTGGCCTTGAGCGCGTCTTCCGCCTCCAACCTGGCCTTGTCGCGCACGCCGGCGAGGCCGTCCTGGATCCGCTTTTCGACGGTGAGATCGAGCTCCCGCTTGGCGTCGTCGAGCTCCCGCTCCTTGCGCAACACATCCGCCTGGGCCTTCTGCGCCACGGCCAGCTTCTCGGTGTTCGCCGTCAGCACCTGCTGCATGTCGGTCAACTGCTGATCGCGCGCGCTGATTTCGTCGGCCAGGGCGAGTCGCGCCTTCCTGGCCTCGGTCTCCGTGATGGCGGAGCGTTCTGCCCTCAGTTTTGCTGCAACCTGCTCGTCGATGGTCTCGCGCGCCTTGCTGAGCTCGCCCTGCGCCTCGCGGAGCTGAGCTTCACGGCGGCCGAAGTCCGCTTCCTTGGCCGCCAACTGCTGCTCAAAACGGCGGCGCGCGTCGGCGACGAGAGGTTCGGCGAGCGCGTCCGTCACGGGGATCTGCGTCTTGCAGTTGGGACAGACGATTTGCGGGTTGGTCACGGCATCGATCCTTTCGCGGCTGCCCGCATTGGTAGCGCCGGTTCGGGGCGTGCTTAAGCCTTGAGCAGGGGTTGTCCCCGGCATTTGCGCCTTCGGCGGCCGCGGCAACGCGCGGGCCAGTGGCGCGGCATGCGGTTTGGTTGGATCCTTATCGGTCATTGTGGAACGCTCTTTCTCCGGCCTTGCGGCGCGGCCTTACGTCCCGACGTCAAGGACGAGGGCACCATTGAAGGCGGGATTCTCGTTGCCGTAGCCGTGCGGATTACACACGATCCGGGTATTCCCCACGCGGTAGTCGGAGGAATTGTGAACGTGTCCGTGGATCCAGAGAGCCGGCTGATGCTTTTCGATCAACGCCGTCATGTCCGAGACGAAGGCGGCCGTCACCAGCTCGCTTGCGTACCTTGGATCGACCGAGTTCCAGTGCACGGCGTGGTGGCTGACTACCACGCAACGATCGGTCGCTGAACTTGCCAGCGCCTGATCAATATACTTGGTCGACTGATGGTGCATGATCGCGGCTTCACGCGGCCTGAACCGTTGCCACGGCTGCTTTCGCCAACCGATCAAGCGGTGGTCGTTCATGCCGGAAGCGCAGGCGGTCATCGCAGCGGCCTTCTTCGCCTCGCCGAACGCTTCGTAATTCGTCCAAAGCGTGGCGCCGACGAACAGGATGCCCTTGTCCCCTCCGATCTTGACCGCGGCATTTTCCAGCACATGGATGTTGAATGCGGGTGCCTGAGCACGCGCGAGAGCGAGCTCATTGGGGATGAAGCGGCGATAGTATTCGTGGTTGCCGAGCGTCATCACGATCGGGATCTCGATCGGCACGATGCGCCGCAAGTGCTCGAACGCCTTGACGGCACCTTCGCAGGTATCGCCGGCCACCACCACGACATCGACGCCCTCGACGATCGAGATAGCCTTTGTCGGGTGCACGTCGAAATGGATGTCCGAGAACGGCTGAACCTTCATGCGCCATAGTCCAAATTCTGACGCTCTTGGAACGCAGCAAGAAGGGCTTCTTCCGCCTGGTCGAACTTGCGGGGATCGTCGGAATGCCGGCGGCCGTATTCAAACCACGACGCCGCAAGCTCGGTCGCGAATTCATGGCCGACATCAGTGAGCCCGACGATCTGCGACATGACCAGCGCGGCCGTCGCGTCGTGCTGGAGCGCCGTGTACAGGAGTGAGGTCATGGCGACGTCGACCGGCACCGTGACCTCCATGATCGGCATCAAGGCCAACGCGGCGCCGACGGCGGCGGTGGCGTCACCACGAAGAGCGGCGGCGAGGTCGTCCCCGCCGTGGAGGACGCGGACGTTCCCGAGCGTGGCGCGCAACAGCGAGCGCTCGGCGTTGTGAAACGAGTCCGGGGGCAACCGGCGCCACCACGCCAGGGGTGAAGTCTGGTCCGGTTCGTGCGGCCACGGAAACGGCCGCGTGAGCCGCCAAGCCGGATTGTGCGGCATGGTCGGTCCAGCTTGCCCCGCGACAACCAAACGGGGGCCTCCGAGGTGGCGCCCGTTCTGCTCCTGCGTGTTGTCGGCCTTCGCTTCATCCATCGTTGAACTCCTACGCCACGAATAGCGCCGCCCAAGGCGGTCCCATCCTCCGACACAACCAGATTGCGAGTTTTGCGCCGCCTAGCGTGAGAGGCCGGACTGCCACTGATCGGGGCCGCGGGGCCGGGCCTGCAGAATATCGGCGATCCGGACGGCCCCCTCGGGCGCTGCGCGCACCGGCTGTTCGGTGGCGACCTTCGTCTGTACCGCGGTCAGCTTGCGAATGACCGGCTCGAGAATCTGGAGCAGACCCGCGTGCACCTCGTCGCGGAGGGCCGCCGTCATGTTGTCGATCTTGTCGGCGATCGGAACGCCAAAATGACGATCGAGCTCTCCGCCGCTGATCTTGATGTTCCGGGGGAATCCGGAGGAGCCGTAATAGTCGATGACCGCGGAATCGACATGATCGATGTCGTGCCCGAGCTTCTTGAGATGGGACTGAAGGACCAGGCGCGCCGCACGCAGGTCGTTCTCGATCGGCTTGCGCGTCTTCCAGGTCGTTTCGCCATTCCCGCGCTTCACGTCGTAGACGCCGGCCCAACGCTTGGCCTCGTCGATGACGATGATGTCCACCATCACGGAGCGCTCCACGCGGGAGTCCGACTTGAGCTTGATGCTGGAGAGATCCTTCTCGGAGTTTTCCGACGCCAGCAGATCGAGAGCGGCAGCGGTGATCGGAATGGGGCTTTCCGTCAACACCTCGAACCGGCCGCTGGAGGCAAGGATATCGGCCAACACCCGCTGGATGAGGAGGCCGTGGCGCTGCACGACCAGTCCAAAGAAGGAGAATGCACGGGAGAATTCGGCGCCGATTATCGGATCGATCGAGGACGTCGCATCGAGCGCGCTGGCCACGACCTGTTTCGCTGCGCGCGAGATGGCTTCATCGGTAGTCAGCAGACCAAAGGCGGGGTCAATCGGCATGTTGCCTCTTGCTTTCGATGGGTGAGTTTTTCTATTGTCAATACGACATAGCGTATAAAACTGAATATGTCAATAGGGTCTGCAGCGACTCTTCTAGGTTTCGTAATGATGATGGCTTCGAAGGAGTGATCGGGCCACTATTGATTGGGGCCGAAGAGGTCGGCCAAGCGCACCTTCAGAGCATCGGCGATCTTCGTTAGCGACTCCAGCCTGGGATTCGCCTCGCCTCGCTCTATTTCGCTGATCAAAGCCTGACGAAGGTCGGCAGCTCCAGCAAGCTCTTCTTGTGACAGCTCCGCCAGTTGTCGCAGCCGACGCACGTTGTCGCCCAACGTCCGCGCATTGCGGGCGAGGTTGGCGGGAGCCTTCTTGCTGGGCCGACCCATAGGGACCGCACTATCTGATCGTGGATTCTGGTACCTTTTCTGTGATTCTCGCTTCTCGGTCCAATTGATACAATCGACGGGGTAGAGGAAAGCTGGAGGCGCCGAGCCTCATCGGATCGCGGATCGTCTACTCACTTCGGCCCGCGATCATGCTGTCCGATCCCGTGCTCTTCCAGGAGAGCCAGAGCGGCGCGAAGCGCTTCCTCCTTGAGTGCAAGTTCGTTTTCCAGCTTGGTCGTCACCATCTGCTGCTCCGAGATCCGCTGCCGGGCCTTGTGCTTCAACGCCTCGATGCGGTGATGCATCTGCATCGTGACGTCGTTCACGCGGGCCTGCGCCTCCAACTGGGTCTTTGCGATCCGGTCGTCGATGATCTGCTTCGCCAGCGCCTTCGCCTTCTCGAGGTCGGCCATCAGGCTGGCGCGGGCGTTCGCCAGCGACTTGGCCTGGCGCTGCTGTTCCGTCTTCTCCTTACGGGTCACGCGCTGCCGGCGCGGCCCCAACCTGGTGAGGCCGCAGTGGGAGGCCACTTTTTCGTAGTAGTCGTCCTGCAACGCTTTCATGGCGGCCTTATAGGCCCGCTTCTGCTCACGCTTGTTCTCGCCGCGTGCCTTCGACGCCGCCGTTGCCTCGTAGCCGGGATGCACGCTCTGGATCTGAAGCTGTCCGTCCTTCGGGAGATCCGGGACGACGACCCAGTGAACATGCGGGTACGGTTCATCCAGGTGCTCGACGACGCACTGGAGCGCGTCGCCCCACTTGTCGGCCAGCCAGCCGATGTTCAGGGTCCGCCAGTGTTTGTACGCCGCCGCTTTCTCGGGATCGGCCTCGATGTCGGCGACGGTGTCGGGCCAGCTCGCGACGCCGACCGCGACGACCGGGGTGTCGCACCGCACTTTGTGGCCACGCTTATCAACGGCCTCATCGGCCCGCGTCGAGGCCAACGCGAATGCCTCCTGCGGATCGCAGCCGAACACGATTTGCGGCGCCCGCGGCTCCGCCACGTGAGGGCAGGCATGCGGTGCCCGCACCATCTCGTCGCGGATGTCGAACAGCGACGGATTTCGCTTTTTGGAGCGCCACTTGTGGGCGCCGCGGCGGGCGTATACGTTCAGACGGCAGAACTGGTGACCCATCATGGTGAGTAACTCCTCCGGCCTCACCATCGTCCGGACGGCTGCAAGAAGGAAGAGGGGGCCAATCCAGTATCCGGCCAACATCTAGTCGGTTCACTAGATGTCGTTCGCAGGCCCTACGGTCCGATCATTGTTGCCAGGCTTTCTACTCAGACGTCGGGTCGGACGGGAGGAACGTGTCCGCAAGTTCGCTCGGCTTTCCCCGTTCGGTCGCCTGGAGCCGCTCACGCAGGCTAGGGCGGCTGACATCGCCGGGAAGGACGCCTTGGCGCACCAATAGGTCCTCCATCGCAACGAGCATGATGTCGTTCAATCGGCATGCTTTGGTGGCCGCCAGTATGCGCAGCGCACCATGAAGCTCCGGCCTCATTGTGACGGTCGTCCGAAGGGTCTCCCCGTTCAGCTCCTGAGAACGGTTGGACTGCGAATAGGTGAGGGCATCGCGAAGGTGCCGCGAGCCAGCATCGAGGGCTTCCTTGGGGTTACGGCTCATTGAAGATCTCCAGTCGGCGCAGAATCCAATCGGTGACGATTTGAATCTCGGCGGCCGCCCGGCCGTTCGGCTCATATTCGACCACCCCCATGCCGACGGCGACGGCGTCCTGATACGCGAAGCGGTAGGCGAGCTGTCCCTGCACGACGGTGCCCAACAGGCGGTGGTTATCGATCCATTGAACGAGGCGGGCGCTCAGGGTCGGCGGCGTCTGAGACAGAAGGATTGCAAAAGGGATGCCGTGATCGATGAACAGGCGCCTGAGACGCATTGCGACCGACGTCGCCAGCATCGTGGGCTGAGTAACGATGAGAGCAAGATCGGCGACCTTGACCGCGTCGGCGATCGTCCTGCCGTCATGCGCCGGCGTGTCGACGACGACAAGATCAAACAGGTGGCGATTGCGTGCGATCCAGCCGGCAAGTGCGTCAGAACGCAGCTGTTCCACGCACGGCCAACGCTTTCTTCTCAAGCTCCTCCACAATTGCAGCGACCCTTGCGGATCGGTGTCCAGCAGGGCAACGCGACAGCCGCGGTGCGCTGCCGCCACAGCAACATTCAGGGACGTGGTCGATTTCCCCGTTCCGCCTTTCTGTTGAACTGCCGTCAAAACCTGCATTTGCCCGCGCCCGCTTTCGGTCATCGAGCATCGCAGCTGGGCGCCCGCGGATCAATTTTGTGCAGTCGAGAGCAAATTTGTGGACAGTCCCTGATGGCTTCAGGCGAGATTTCGCGTTTGGAAAAAAGCCGGAAAAAAATCGAGCGGACTTGTCCACAGCAAAATCGCTCGAAACCGCCATTTTACCTGACATTGGACTGGATGCGCCCGACACTGCATCACTGCATCACTGCATCACTGCATCACTGCATCACTGCATCACTGCATCACTGCATCACTGCATCACTGCATCACTGTATCACTGTATCACCGTATCATTGCGTCCAGGCGCGCGCCGGAGGCGCTCCATAGGGAGGCAGACAGCGACTTTCTGTCGGTGCTCGATTGCCTCGTTCGTCTGCGCAATAGCTCGGGTCCAGATCGTCTCTCAACCACAGCTGACGCCTCCCTTCTTTCACACGTGGTCGAGGACACTCCTTACCGGGCGCTGTGCTACGCTCCTGCGCGATCTCGTTGCCCTCACAGTTCCAAATCATGATGGTGATCATCATGATGAGCAGCACAAGCGAGCGGCTGGCTACGCGTGTCCCGGACCTCGACATCTTTTCGCAAGGTCTCGTCGAGCGCGAAAATGGCGGCTGGAAAATCACCCTCAAGGGACGGACAGTGCTGGAGTTCATGGAGGCGCGCCCCGCCGTCGAGCCACCAACAGAGACAGTGCCAGCCGAGAACAAGGATGCGCCCATACCACCGCTTCCGCAGCCAGCGGAGCGCTTTAGGCGGCGACGCGAACGTCGCGAGCGGCGTCGTGAAGCCCGAGAACGGGCGCGGGCTAACGCTTCCTAATCCTGAGGACGGGGGCCTCCTTCTAGTGGTGCCGGACGCAGCGCCGTCCTCTGCACCGCAGGTGTTTCCTCAGAACCATTAGCTTTCGCGGCCTGTCATCATCAATGCGGCTGCCAGACCGAAGCCGCCTTAAGGAACGCTAGGGTCTCATCGGAGGCAAGCTTGTCGGCTGGCGGAAAATAGCTGAGCTTGACGATTACCGTGCGCGTCGCGGGGTGTTTCTGGTGCGAAACTGGTGCAGTAACGCCTGCTCATGCAGACGAGCCTGTGACATCCGTAAGGTCTCCATCGCAGGACTCTCCTCACAATGATCATCAAGCGGATCGACTTTACCCTCTCAAAGCTGAAACAGGGGTTCGATTCCCCTAGAGAGCACCATTCGTGATCCCAATGTCACGGTGATCGCATCGGCGAGTTCGCTCGCAGGGCTTTCAATTTTCGCGAGCAACTGAGAGGGACGCTCTCGGTCGAACGTCCGCTCGTCCCATGAATGATCCTAGGAAACCCGAAGCAGCGCTGGAGGCAGAGCGGCGATTAGATCCGCCATACCATCTCCAAGGAGCGAGACGTGTTCGCTGGCAGCTCGAAATGCGGCTTCGGGATTTCCTTCCTCGATGGCCTGAATGATGCGCTCATGTTCCGCGATCGTGGCAGCCATCCGGCCGGTTTGGAAAGTGATGTTTTTTCGATAGACCGCGAGGCGTTTTCGAAGTGCGCGCGTTTGAGCCGAGATGAAATCCGTGTGCGACGCCTCGTAAAGGAGTTCATGGAACTCCTGGTTGATGGCGTAAAAAGCCTCTTCATTTCCCTCGCCGACGGATGCGGACAGGCGTTGTTGAATTGCGCGCAGTGCTGCTTTCTCGCCATGGCTTGCGCGGCGGGCGGCCAATTTCGCGCAAAGCCCCTCAAAGGCCGCCATCGTCTCGAACATCTCGAGCAACATCGGAATCGAGATGGATGTGACGATCATTCCATGTCGCGGCCGCGCCTCCAGGAAGCCGGTGGTGACGAGCGCCTTCAAGGCCTCGCGTACTGGCGTGCGCGAGATCTGGTATCGCGCAGCCAATTCAATTTCGTCGACCCGGCTTCCGGGGGGCAACGTACCGCTGACGATCAGCTCTTCAAGCTCGTCACGCAGATCTTCGGCCAGGGTCCCGCCTCGGCGGCGCAAAACCTGCTGATCTTTGGCGGCATCGGAAAAGACTGCTGTCATATCCCCTCAATTCAAGGCCGGTGATTTTGAAGCTCTGGACGAGTCAAGCAGAGCTCTCAAACACGTTAGTAGTTAGCGCGCAGATCAGAAACTCAAGAGGGCAATTGTACGCCGAATGCAAGTCGCGCACGTGCAATCATGGCCCTTTGATCACCCTTTCGAACAGTTTTGGGGCATTCGAGGACGCATTTAGGATCTCAGTCTCTTATTATTGCACATGTTATTGTGCGCAGGATGAAGAGTTTCATATCTACGCCCCGCCTGCCGGGCTGGAGGCGCTAAGGGCGGGCATCCTCGACGATCTGGGCCTTCCCTCTCAATCGGCTTTGGTGTCCGACGGGGCAATCGAGTCGCTGTACCACGTCTGCCATACGCTTCTGCGGCCTGGGGATGAGTTCATCACGACTGATCCGACGTGGAACTGGCCAATGGCCTTTGCACAAGCGGTCGGTGCATCGGTCAAGCAGATCCCGATTTACGGTTCTCAGCATCGATACCGGCTTGATCCTGCTCGGCTGGAAGAGGCGATCGGTCCAAAGACTAAGGTCGTCTACCTCGTGGATCCAAACAATCCGCTGGGGACGGCGTGCACAAAGCCAGAAATCGAGAGGATAGTGGCCGCGGTCAATCGGGCTGGGGCCTATCTGATCCACGACTGCACATATCGCCATTTTGCGTACGAGCACCATCTTGCCGCGCAGCTCGCGCCTGATCGCACGATCACCATCTACAGCTTTTCGAAATGGCTTGGGCTTGCCGGTCTGCGGATCGGCGCCGTCGTTGCGCATCCCGATGTCATCGAGCGCCTGGCGGCCGCCCCTCCCAATAATCTCGGCTCAAGCATTCTGTCCCAGCGCGCTGCAATTGCGGGTTTGAGCATCAAGGACGAATGGTTTCCGGGCGTGCTTACCGAGCTTCGCGACAATCAAGCTCTGGTGAAGGCGGCTGTCGACAAGATCTCGGGCCTGAGCGTGCCGGTCTATCCCTCCAACGGAAATTTCCTGGTCATCGAATGCGGTGAACTCGGCATTCGGCCTGAAGCGTTGGTCGCTGCCTACAACGAGCACGAGATCATGATCCGTCAGGGGGGGTATCACACACCAACCTTCGGCGAAAAGTTCGTGAAGGTGTCGCTGAGCGTACCAAGAGCGTGGGCCGAGGAGTTTGCCAATCTACTTCCCGCGATGGTGGAGAGAGCGAGGACTTCGAACAAGCCCGCGAAGGTTTTTTAGCTCGCGACGAGGCCAATCTCTGGGAGGGCGACAAGATGGATCTTCAGCTCGGTGGAAAGAAAGTCCTCATCACTGGGGCATCGCAAGGGATCGGCGAGGGGCTCGCGCACGCTTTCGCGGCCGAAGGTTGCGCGCTGCATCTCACCGCTCGATCGGAGGACAAGCTCGGGATTCTTCGAAAGGAGATTGCTGCTGCTCACGGCGTGAGCGTCGGTGTCACCGTAGCTGACATGACTGCCGAAGGCGCATGCGAACGCATCGCCGAAGACGCGGGAGATATCGACATATTGGTCAACAACGCCGGCGTCATTCCGAGCGGGACCCTTTTTGACATCACTCCTCAGCAATGGCGTGACGGATGGGCCCTGAAGGGGTTTGGCTACGCGGACATGATCCGGTTGGTCTATCCGCGGATGAAAGCGCGCGGCGGCGGCGTCATTCTGAACAATATCGGCAATGGCGGAGAAGTTTGCGATCCCAACTACATCGAGGGCGCCGCCGGCAACGCTGCCATCATGGCAATGACCCGGGCGCTGGGTGGGACCAGCCTCGACGACAACATCCGCGTTGTCGGCGTGAATCCCGGTCCCGTGGACACGACGCGCATCTACAACATGCTGCGCAAGTTCGCCGAGATACGACTTGGCGATTCCGCTCGCTACGACGAGCTGCTCGATCGTTACCCGCTCAAGCGTCCGGCGAAGGTCCACGAGATCACCGACCTGTTCCTTTTCCTGGCTTCCTTCAGGTCCGGATACACGTCGGGCACGATCGTCACGGTCGATGGAGGGATCGCATCCCGGCGCGCGGTAGTCTGAGACATCCAAGCAGGCAGTGAGTAAGCCATGGCATTTGTACGGGCCAAGGACGGCACCAAACTCTACTACGAGGAAGTGGGCGAGGGCGCGCCGCTGATCTTCGTGCACGAGTTCGGCGGAGACCTTCGCAGCTGGGAGCCCCAGTTGCGTCACTTCAGCCGGCGGTATCGCTGCATCGCGTACAATGCCCGCGGTTACAGTCCGTCCGACGTGCCCGAAGATATCGCGAGCTATTCACAGGAGCTTGCGGCGCAGGACGTCAGGGATGTAATGGACGGCCTTTCGATCGACAAAGCCCATGTCGTTGGGCTGTCGATGGGCGGATTTGCGACGCTGCATTTCGGGTTAAACTTTCCGGAGCGTGCTCTGTCCCTGGTCGTGGCTGGCGCGGGCTACGGAGCGGAAAAGCACTACGAGGACTACTTCAGGTCCGTTTCTCTCGAGGTCGCAGATCAGTTCGAGAAACAAGGCTCGGCAGCCTTTTCGAAGACCTATTCGATGGCGGCTTCGCGTATTGCCTTTCTGCTCAAGGATCCCCGCGGCTGGCAGGAATTCCAGCGTCATCTTGGCGAACATTCGGCGCGGGGTTCGGCAATGACCATGCGCGGAGTGCAGACGCGGCGTCCATCGATTTATGACCTGGAGAGCCGGTTGCGCGCTCTCGCTGCGCCCATGCTGGTGATCGTCGGCGACGAAGATGATCATTGCCTGCAGCCCGGGATATTCCTGAAACGAACGGTGCCGGCGTGCGGCCTCCTTGTCATGCCCAAGGCGGGTCACACCCTGAACCTCGAAGAGCCCGGTCAATTCAATCAGGCTATTGACGACTTCCTGGCCACCGTCGCCCAAGGACGATGGCTGCCCCGTGATCCAAGGGCCATGCCGTCCGAGATCATGAAGACATCCTGATGACAGCCCCGTCAGCAAACTCAAATCATGCCTCCAAATACGTCAGCGCAGGACGGTTGAACCGGCGTCTCGACGTCATGGCGCGGTACGGTGCGACCGAAAAGAGAGGCGTCAACCGACAGGCTCTCTCAGCGGAAGACCTTCAGGCGCAGTTGCAGATGGTTCGGTGGGCGGCGGAGTTGGAGCTTCGGCCGTCCACCGACCCCGCAGGAAACCTCTTCATTCGCTATGAAGGAACCGACCCAGCGCTTGCCCCGATCTTGACCGGGTCTCATTTGGATAGTCAGCCAACCGGCGGCCGGTTCGATGGCGTCTACGGCGTATTGGCCGCGCTGGAGGCAGTCGAAGCCATTCGCGACGCCGGCCTGAGACCGCAACGGTCGATCGAAATCGTATCCTGGATGAACGAAGAGGGTTCTCGGTTTGCACCGGGAATGATGGGGTCAAGGGCCTACGCGAATCCTGATGGATTGGCTGACATCCTGTCGACAACCGACGCTGACGGCGTCAGCGTGTCGAGCGCGCTCGAGATTGTCCATAAAGGCCTGCGGGACGTTCCGCACCGAATGTTGGGCGGACGCCCATACGCGTACATCGAGACGCATATCGAGCAGGGACCGGAACTCGAACGACAGAATACGACGATCGGAGTCGTTTCAGGCATTCAGGGAAAGAGAACCTTTCGAGTGACCATTTCGGGTGAGGCCGCGCATGCGGGGACCTCCTGCCGGGCCGTCCGCAAGGACGCGTTGATGGCGGCGGTTCGAATCATCGGAGCGCTCGACCAGCAGTTTGACGATAAGGCCGATGTGGTGAAGTTTACCGTGGGGCGGCTGACGGTTGAACCAAACGCCCCGTCGGTCGTCCCCAGTGCCGTCACGTTCTCCATCGATCTGCGACATCCAGAATCGGCCGAGCTTACGCGATTGGGGGACTTGGTTGTCCCCATTTGCGAAGCGCAGAAAGGGCCATGCGCCGTCAGCGTTAAGGAGCTTTCCACTGCGATGTCCGTCGAGTTCGCGCACGAGCTGCGCAATTGCATTCGGCGTGCCGCGGATCAACTGAAGATCGCACATCTGGATATTTTGTCGGCTGCCGGACACGACGCCCGCTATCTCGGCGATGTCTGTCCGTCGGCGATGATCTTCGTGCCATCGCATCAAGGCATCACGCACAACGAGGCGGAGTTCACCTCGCTGCAGGATCTCGTTGATGGAGCACGCGTACTGGCTGACGTCCTTTGCGAGCTCACGTCACAAGAAGCGAGTTCCTGCCGAGCATCGTAGTGTCGTCTTCACGTTGGTTTTGCCACTTAGGGGGAAGTTGTCATGCAGATTGACGCCGTTGTCGCAAGCGCAGGTTCGGCTGATCGCGAAGCAGGGGATCGCCTGTATCGAAAAATAGCGTGGCGGCTGATTCCTTTCCTGATGATCTGCTACGTCGGCGCGTATCTGGATCGCGTGAACGTAGGCTTTGCAAAGCTGCAAATGCTGAATGATCTCCAGTTCAGCGAGACCATATACGGGCTCGGCGCCGGTATCTTCTTCATTGGGTACTTTCTGTTCGAAGTTCCGAGCAATTTGATGTTGCAGCGGGTCGGGGCGCGGATCTGGATCGCCCGGATCATGATCACCTGGGGCATCATCTCGGCGTGCTTCGCGTTCGTATCAACTCCTCTCCAGTTCTACATCCTGCGCTTTCTGCTCGGTGCCGCCGAGGCAGGCTTCTATCCGGGTGTGATCCTCTACCTGACCTATTGGATACCATCGCACAGGCGCTCGCAGATGATCGCGCTGTTCATGACGGCGATTCCGATCGCCGGAATCGTTGGTGGACCTCTCTCCGGCTGGATCATGCAGTATTTTGATGGGCACCAAGCGCTTGCCGGTTGGAAGTGGCTCTTCCTGTTCGAGGCAATTCCGTCGATCGTTCTTGGCATAGCAACGATCTTCTGTCTCACGGACCGTCCGGAAAAGGCGCGTTGGCTATCCGAGCAGGAGAAGGCGCTCGTCGTGAGCGCGCTGGATGCGCAAGCGCAGAACTCGGAAAGCACGTTGACGACCATGGGCGAGGCGTTTCGCAATCCCCGCATGCTCCTCATGTGCATGATCTACTTTTGCGTCATTATGGGCCAGTACGGTCTCACATTCTGGATGCCGACGCTTGTGAAGTCCGCGGGCGTTACGGGAGTGCTGCAGATCGGCCTGTTCTCTGCCATTCCCTACACGTTCGCGGTCGTGGTCATGATCAGCGCGGGCAGGAACTCGGATCGAACGCGCGAACGTCGTTGGCACGTCATCGTTCCCATGTTGGCCGGCGCGTTAGGGTACATGATCGTTGCCGCCGCTGGAGGCAATGTGACTTTGGCCCTGATCGGACTGTCCCTCGCTGCGGCCGGCGTGATCACTCCAGGTCCGCTGTTCTGGGCGCTTCCGTCGGCATTTCTGGCGGGCACGGCCGCTGCAGCAGGTATCGCTGCCATCAATGCGTTTGCCGGGCTGGCCGGATTCGTCAGCCCCTATTTGATCGGGTATCTGAGGGACATAACGGGGACGTCGACCATCGCGATGTACACGTCGGCCGCTGTCCTGGTGCTGGGTGCACTGGCGATCCTGAAGGTGCCCGCGAAGTTGGTCAATCGCTAGAACCCCAATCGGATCGACACGATGGCCAATCTTCTGGGCGCGGCCGAGCTTTGCTCCGCCGCGCTCTTGGAAACCGGCGGAGCTGAAATCGCTCCTCGATTTGTGTTTCGGCGTGGAGGAACTCCACTCCACGCCGAAATATCCTGGCTAGTTGAAGGCGGGTCATTGTCACAACAGACTTTTGATCGGAGGCGTGCCGCACTTTTCGACGGTAGCTCAAATGGTGGGTTTTCAACGGGGATTACCTGACACTCTCTCCTTCGGACTGCCTCTCCGCAGTATCCAGCTGTTCGGAACGACAACATAGCGCGACAACGGTTGTCGCGGTTCCGCGATGTCACCTGTGGTCACCGCGCTAACCGTAGCTTCGAAACGTGGGTTGGAGGGAGCGCGTTCAGGAACATGGTCCGAAAGCTCGAGTCTCGGCGTCGGCCTAGCACCGGGGATTGCGTCTTCCAGCCTATTTCCGCCTGAAGTGGGCCGGCACCCCCTGTGCAGCACGGCACCGCGAGGAGGTGGGCTCGAACGCAAAAATCTGCATCCCTGGTTGATCGCGCGCCATTTCCGGTGCCGTCAACTGGCGCGATTGAAGCGTGTCAACCTCTCCGTCTTGACGCTATAAAAAAATCAGTCTACTTATGCAAGTGACGAACGTCGGCTCCAAGGGTCGGCGCTGGTCGGGAGGAGAGGCCTTGGTGAAAGACATCATCGTCGCGAAGCGGGACGGCGTAGCGCGCGTCACATTGAACCGGCCAGCGGCGAGGAACGCCGTCACGCTGGCGATGTGGCGTGAGCTCGCCGACATTTTCTCGCGCTTCGCTGACGATCGGGATGTTCGAGCGGTCGTGCTGGCGGGCGAGGGTAAGGACTTTTCCGTCGGCGCCGATATCTCCGAGTTCGACAGTATTCGGGACGACAAGCAACAAAGCGCCGACTACGAAGTCGCCGTCGATGCCTGTTCTGGCGCGATCGCGGCGTTGGGAAAGCCCGTTGTTGCAGCCATTTCCGGCTATTGCCTTGGAGGCGGTTGTCATCTCGCGCTGGCGTGCGACTTTCGCTTCGGCGATCGAACCGCAATCATCGGGATTCCGTCGGCAAAGCTCTCGATCGTCTATGGCGTTCGGAGCGTGCAGCGGTTGTTGGCGCTAACCGGCATCGCAAACGCCAAGCGCATCCTTTACTCCGCGGACCGCTATCCGGCCGAGCAGGCGATGTCGATGGGATTGATCGACGAGATACACGACGATGCTTCGCTCGCCGCCGAGCGCTTCCTGGAGCGGCTGGCGGACAATGCGCCACTTTCGATCGCTGGCGCGAAATACATGCTGAACGGGCTTTCGACGGGCGCCGGCGGCCTCGATTTGGCCGTGGCGCAGCAACTCGTCGATGTTGCTTCCGACAGCGAGGATTTCAGGGAAGGCCGTCGCGCGTTTGCGGAGAAGAGAGCTCCGCGGTTTCGTGGCGAATAACGATGGCAAACACGGAAACAGTCTTGGAGGGCAAATACGATGAAGCCTGCCAAGTTTGAATATGTGGCGCCGACGACGGTGGATGCCGCGGTCGAAGCTTTGCGCGCGGCCAATGGCGAGGGCAAGGTTCTCGCCGGCGGTCAGAGCCTGCTTCCGCTCTTGAATTTTCGGATGACGCGGCCTGCCGTGCTGGTCGACCTGAATGGCATCAAGGAACTGTCGTTCATCGAGCTGAGAGGCGATCGCGTAGCGATCGGTGCCTTGACGCGGCATCGCGAGATCGAGCAATCGCCGCTGATCGCATCGAAGCTGCCGGTGATGGCGGCGGCCATGCGTCACGTGGCGCATCTGGCGATCCGCAATCGCGGCACTATCGGCGGCAGCCTGTCTCATGCGGATCCCGCCGCGGAGCTACCGATGCTGTCGCTGTTCTACGGCGCGCGCCTGTCGGTTCAGGGACCGTCCGGCCGGCGGACCATCGCTGCCGAGGATTTTTTCGTCGACGCGCTGACGAATTGCCTGGCGCCTGAGGAGATCGTGGTGGAGATCGAATTTCCGATCCTGCAACACGACGGATGGGCCTTCGAGGAAGTCGCTCGCCGCTTCGGCGATTTCGCGCTTGCCAGCATCGCCGTCGCTGTCCGACGCGGTGCTTCCATCATCGAGGACACGCGCGTTGCCGTGATGGGCGTGGCCGATACACCGCTCCGGCTGAAAGACGTCGAGGACAAGCTCCGCGGCACCACTATCGACGGCCAGACGCCGGATCGATTTTCCGAGCTTGTCACGTCCTGCGTGTCTGCAAATGGCGACCTGCATGCTTCGGCCGAATATCGCCAGCACTTGCTCGGGCAGCTGGCCAAGCGGGCCATGCAGACGGCGCTGGCCGCGAAAGGGTAATCGGCGATGAGTACGACAGTATCGGTGACCGTCAACGGCACGACGTACGACGTACAGGATGTCGAGCCGCGGCTCCTGTTGTCAGACTTCCTGCGCGATACGCTCGGACTGACAGGCACTCATGTCGGATGCGAGCATGGCGTTTGCGGCGCGTGCACGGTGCTCGTCAACGGCGATAGCGTCCGCTCCTGCCTGATGCTCGCCGTTCAAGCCAACGGCGCCGAGATCACGACCGTGGAAGGCCTCGGGACGCCGGAGGCGCTCAACGTCCTGCAGGCCCAGTTTCGCGAGCATCACGGGCTGCAGTGCGGCTTCTGCACGCCCGGCATGCTGATGACGGGCGAAGACCTGCTCCGGAAATATCCGCTCGCGACCGACGACGAGATCAGGGAAGGGCTGTCCGGCAATCTCTGCCGCTGCACCGGATACCAGAACATTGTCGCTGCAATCCGGGCTGCGGCGGCCAAGCGCGCGGAGGCCGTGACGTGAAGCTCAATTTCCTCCCCGCCGGGCGCCTTCGCATGAAGAAGAGCATCTATGTGGCCGGCGCCGATCGCAGCGAGATGATCGATCTTCCTGTCAGTAGCGCCTTGATCCGGCACAAGCAGGGCAACATCCTGTTCGACACCGGCTGTCACCCTTCGGTGGTCGATCACCCTGAGGAGCGTTGGGGATCGCTCGCCAAGGTCATGAAGCCTTTGATGAGCGCAAGCGAGACCCTGCTGCCGAGCCTTGCCTGTGTCGGGCTGGAGCCGGACGATATCGACGTCGTCGTCAATTCCCATTTTCATCCCGACCATTGCGGCTGCAATCAGTTCTTCCGCAAGGCGACGATCCTTGCCCACGCCAAGGAAATCGAGGCCGCGAAGGCGCAGGGTGCGGAAGCCGTGGGCTATCTCCGTGCGGATTGGGACTACGGCCAGCCGATCGAGCCCTTGCACGGCGAGAAGGACATCTTCGGAGATTCCAGCGTCGTCCTGGTGCCCTTGCCAGGCCATACGCCGGGCTTGGTCGGTGCGCTGGTCAGCCTCGATCGCGATGGTCAGTTTCTGCTCGCGTCGGACGCCGTCAGCCTGCGGCAAAACCTCGATACCGATACCGCGCCTCGCAATACCTGGAACGTCGAGGAACAGCTGAAGACGTTCGCAGAGGTGCGGCGGATCGAGAACGCCGGTGCTGCGGTGATCTGTGGCCATGACGACCAGCAGTGGCGGGGCCTGCGTAAGGGAAGCGAAGGCTATGAATAGCGAAACGCGCCCTCATTCATCGGACGTCTTGCGGCCGCGCAACGTCGGCGCGCCGATCAAGCGTACTGAAGACCCGCGGCTCTTGACCGGCCGCGGCGAGTATTCGGCCGACCGGAAGCCGGATCGGCCGCTGCACATCGCGTTCCTTCGCAGCGGGCAGCCGCATGCGCTGATCTCCCGGATCGATACCGCTGCTGCGCAGGCGATGTCCGGTGTGGTCGCGGTGCTCACCGCGGAGAGCATCGCCGGCGACTTCAAGCCGGTGATCCCGGTCTCGCGGATGCCGAACTACTACGCGACGCCGATCGTGCCGCTGGCTTCCGGCAAGGTCCGCTATGTCGGCGAGGCCGTGGCTGCCGTGATAGCCACCTCGCGATATCTGGCGGAGGATGCGCTCGAGTTGATCGAGGTCGACTACGAGCCGCTTGGGGCGCTCTCGCGCGCGGAACTCGCCGTTGCCGATGGCGCGGCACTTCTGCACGACGAGGCCGGAACAAACGTCCTGATCGCGCGCGAGTTCAGGAAAGGCGACGTGGCTGCCGATCTCAAGGCGGCCGCGGTCAGGGTAGGCGGTCGGTTTGAGATGACCCGCAAGGCACCGCTTGCGATGGAGCCGCGGAGCTATACGGCCGAGTACGAGAAGCGGCGAGATGCCATCACGCTCTATACGTCGTCGAACATTCCGGGCATCGTCCGCGACGCGATTTCGGAATCGCTTGATCTTCCAGGTCATCGGTTGCGGGTGGTGGCGCCCGATGTCGGTGGTAGCTTTGGATCGAAGGGGTCGCTCTATCCCGAAGAGCTCCTGATCTGCATCGCGGCGCGCAAGCTCGGCCGCTCGCTGAAGTGGACGGCCGATCGTCTGGAAGATGTGAGCAGCTCGAGCCAGGCCTTCGCGGAAATCGTCGATGCCGAGATGGGTTTTGACGCCAACGGCATCGCGACCTCGCTGCAGGCGGACGTGATCGGCGACGTCGGGGCCTATTCGATCTATCCCTGGACCTGCGGGCTGGAGCCGGTGCAAGTCGTCAGCTTCCTTCCGGGTCCCTACAAGATCGCGTCGTATCGCGGCGCCGTCCGCGGCGTCGCCACCTGCAAGCCACCGACCGGTCCCTACCGCGGCGTCGGCCGGCCGATCTCGACCTTCGTCGCCGAGCGCCTGATGGACCTTGGCGCCAGGGCGCTCGGTCTTGATCCTCTCGAAATCAGGCGCCGCAACCTGGTCCGGGCCGAGGAATTCCCGTACCGGATCGCATCCGGAATCATCTGGGACAAGACAGGTTTCGTCGAATGCCTCGAGGCCGCTGCTGAGGCTGCTGGTTACCAACAGCTTCGCCTCCAGCAAGCGGATGCGCGCAAGCGGGGACGTCTGTTCGGCATCGGGATCGCCTCCTACGCGGAGCTGACCGGCATCGGATCGCGGATCGCCGTCGCACCGGGCATGCCGATCAACACCGGCTCGGAAACGGCGAAGATCACCATCGATTCGACCGGTGCTATCACGGCGGCCTTTGGTGTCGCCTCTCACGGACAAGGGCTCGAGACGACGCTGGCGCAAATCGTGGCCGATGATCTCGGCGCCCGCTTCGACGACATCCGCGTCATTCAGGGCGACAGCGACGAGGTTCCGATGTCGACCGGGACCTATGCGAGCCGTAGCGCGGTGCTCGGCGGCGGTGCTGCCAAGCATGCCTCGCGCATCCTCCAGGACAAGATCAAGCGGGTTGCGTCTCATCTGCTGGAGGCCAACCAGGACGACATCGAGGTTTCGGACGGCAAGGCCGCGGTCATCGGCACCGACCGCGTGGTGACCTTCAAGCAGGTCGCCAAGGCAGTTTATTCCGACATGAAGACGCTGCCGGTCGAGGCGCGCGAGGAGCTGACGGCGACGTACACCTACGACCCGATCAATGGGACGACCGCGGCGGCCACTCATATCGCCGTGGTCGAAGTCGATCCTGCGACTTGCTTCGTCAAGATACTGAAATACGTCGTCGCGGAGGATTGCGGGAGGATCATCAATCCGATGATCGTCGACGGCCAGGTCCATGGCGGCGTCGCGCAAGGTATCGGTGCGGCGCTGTTCGAGGAGCTCGTCTATGACGATGACGGTCAGCTTCTGAGCGCGAGCCTCGTCGACTATGTGATCCCGTCCGCGCCCGAAGTGCCGGCCATGGATGTCGTCCACATCGAAAGCGAATCGGCGGTGGCCGGTGGATTCCGCGGCATGGGCGAGGGCGGCACGATCGGCGCGCCGGCCGCCATTGCCAATGCGATCGCCGACGCGTTGTCGCCGCTCGGCATCGACGTGTCCATTCTTCCGATGACTCCGGAGCGCATCTTCAGGCTCATGGAGCAGGCCAGATTCAACGCGAGAGGAAAAGCAGATGAGTGATCTCAAAGGACGTGTCGCGCTCGTGACCGGCGGCGGACGAGACGTAGGCGCGGCGATCGCCAAGCTCTTGGCGGAACACGGCGCCAGCGTTGCGGTCAACTATCACAGCTCGAAGTCCGAGGCCGAAGCGGTGGTCGCCGAGATCGAGAAGGCCGGCGGCAAGGCCAGGGCTTATCAGGCCGATATCTCGGACGCCGACGTCGTTAGGAAAATGGTTGCCGGCATCAAGAACGATTTCGGCGGGCTCGACATCCTCGTCAACAACGCCGGGCTGGTGTTTCGCAAGCGTTTCAGCGAAAGCACGCCCGAGGACTGGAAGAGGCAGATCGACACCTGCCTGTACGGTGCGCTGAATTGCTCGCACAGTGCCGGGCCGCTGCTTGAAGCGTCCGGCCGCGGCCGCATCATCTCCATCATGGGGGACTCATCGAGGGTCGGCGAGTCCGGCCTCGCACTCGGTGCGGCCGCGCGCGCCGGCACGATCGCGTTGATGAAGTCGCTGGCCCGCGAATGGGGGCGCTCCGGCGTGACCGCGAATTCGATCTCGCTGGGCCTCATCGAAACCGCCCACGACAAGACCTGGGTGGATGCCAATCGCGACAAGCTGGTCAAAGCCTACGCCATCCGCCGGCTGGGCCTGCCGTCCGACGTTGCACCGTTGGTCGCCCTGCTGGCGTCCGATGCGGGCAGCTGGATCACGGGGCAGGTGATCAGCGTCAACGGCGGCTACAGTATGGTCTAGGAGATACGACGATGCTGCACGTTGATCTGATCGCACCGATCGCAACGCTCCTCGATCGTCATGCGAAGCAGCGGCCCGACAAGGTCGCGTACTGGGACTCGTCGCGATCCGTCACCTACGCGGAGCTTGCGACGCGTACCGCCTCGATCGCGGCGAACCTGGCGAAGGCCGGTCTGCGGGAGGGCGACAAGGTTGCGATCTATCTGCCCAACGGCGTCGACTGGATCGAAGCCTGCTTCGCGGCGCTGCGTGCCGGTGCGGTCGTGGTTCCCATCAGCTTCGATGCGGCGGAAGGGGAGATCAGCTATCGCCTGACCGATGCCGGTTGCAGCCTCGTCATCACGGCTGCGGCGAGGAAGGAGCTGATCGCGAAGATCTGCGGTGATGCCGGGATTGCGCCGACGGTGATCTTTGCCGGTGTCGATGCGGCGCAGGCCGGCAGAGCGCTGTCGGATCTTGCAACAGAGAGCGCCGCGAAACCGCTCGATCCCGACGACATCGACCGCTCGTCCTTCATCATCTACACGTCCGGCACGACGGGCCGGGCGAAAGGTGTGCTGCTGTCGTTGCGCGGCATGCTGTGGATCGCCGCGGCATGCTGGGCGCCGATCGGCGAACTGACCGACAAGGACGTCGTTCTGTCACCGTTGCCGCTGTTTCACTCCTACGGTCTCAATCTGTCGGTGCTCAGCGTGCTCGCGGCCGGCGCGAGCGAGCACATCATGGAGAAGTTTTCACCGCAGCAGGCGCTCGATCTGTTGCAGACAGGAAAATATTCGATCCTGCCGGGCGTGCCGACGATGTTCCACTATCTCCTACATCGTGCGCAGGAGGCTGGGATCGAACGCCTCGGCTCGGTCCGGCTGTGCATCTCCGCAGGCGCCATCATGCCGGCGACCCTGAACAACGCCTTCGAGAAGCAGTTCAGGACACGGCTGCTGGACGGATACGGCATCACCGAGACGTCCACGATGGTCACGATGAACTGGCTGCATGGCGCGCGCCCTATGGGATCGTGCGGACTGCCGGTGCCGGGCCTTGCCGTGCGCATCGTCGATCCATCCTCGCTTGAGGATGTCCCGATCGGCGAGGAAGGCGAGCTGATTGTGCGCGGGCCGAACCTGATGCACGGCTATCACAACAAGCCTGCGGAGACGGCGTCTGCCCTGCGAAAGGGCTGGTACCATACCGGCGATCTCGCGAAGTCGGACGCCAGCGGCTATCTGACGATCACCGGCCGGATCAAGGAACTGATCATCCGTGGCGGCCAGAACATCGCGCCGGCCGAGATCGAGGAGGTCGTGGTCCGACATCCGCAGGTGACCGATTGTGCCGTTGTCGGCATTAGGCACGCCACGCTCGGCGAAGTGCCGTGCCTCTTTGTCGTGGCCAAGGCCAACGAGCTGGATGTCACGTCGCTGATGGACCACTGCAGGGCCCATCTCTCATCCTACAAGATCCCCGAAGCGACCCATCTCGTCTCGGAGATTCCACGCACGGGCTCGGGGAAGATCATGCGCTTCAAGCTGGTCGAGGCATTGAGCCGCGCTTAGGGCAGGCGTGCAGGGCTATGAATCGACGGAACGCGGTCCCAGGGCGCCAAACGCCTTGGGATCGTAGGTCAACCTGTAGCGCATGTCGGCGGCGACAATCGGCTGCTTGCAGCGGTCGCAGTTCACCGACGCATGGAAATCATGCCCGCAGGTAACGTGGGTGAGCAGCAGTGGCGGCTTGCCTTTGGAGAGCCAACGATCGCCCCACTGCAGCATCGTGATGAACGGCCCGTAGAGGTCGCGCCCCATGTCGGTGAGGAGATACTCATAGCGATCGGGCGAGCTCTGGTATTGCCGGCGGCGCAACACACCGCTGGCGACGAGACGGTTGAGCCGGTCGGTCAGGATATTCGGCGCGATCTCGAGTTCGGTGAGGATCTTGTCGTAGCGCCGATTGCCGAAGAAGCCCTCGCGCACGACCATGAAGCTCCATTTGTCGCCGATGATCTCGAGCGCGCGCGACACAGAGCTTGGGCGGCCAAGCTGGAAGCGGTTGCCGTCGGAGGCTCTCCGTGTGTTGCGGCCGGCCTTGGCGGGGTGGCGCCCGGCGCCCGGTCCGTCGCGGTATTTGGCATCGCGCGCGCTGACGCTTTCACCACAATGCGAGCACGCGACGATCGGGTGGCTGTCGCAACCGCAGCCGATGTGGACCAGCGTCAGTGGTGCGGGCTTGCCGCCTGCGAGCCAGTGATCGCCGAACTGCATCAACGCGATGAAGCTCGGATAGAGATCGAAGCCCATCTTGGTCAGACGATATTCCTTGCGCAGCGACGTTCCGGGCGCGACCTGACGGAAGATCGCGAGCTGCGTGAGTTTCCTCAGACGATCGGTCAGTGTCGCCCTGGGAATGCCGAGTGCTGCGCGGAATGCCTCGAACGTCTGCGTCCCGAAGAACGCCTCGCGGATGATCAGGAAAGCCCAGGCGTCGGACACGATATCCAGCGTGCGCGCCACAGAACAGTTTCGTTCGCGCCTGATAACGCCGGCCTGACTCTTGGCCGGCTTCGCCGTCGGTCGGGCGGAAGGTTTCGTGGACGGGGCCTTGGCGGCGGCTGGCATGTCTCGGGCAATCCGTATTCGCAGTCACCATTCAAGGGCCGCTTCACAAGCCCGGCCCGTTTAACACATCGGCGCGATTGACTCCCACGAAAAATCAGTCTAGTTACGCATGTAACAAAAGTCTAGTTATGCATGTAATGGCGCGGATCGCGCCGCGCCTGATTTTCAAGGGAGGAGCGTGATGAAGGCTGGAGTGCAGATAATCTTGATCGCAGCGGCAGTCGCCTTCGCAAGCAACGTCGCCGCACAGACTGCTGCGGTTTCCGACGATGCCGTGAAGATCGGCGTGCTGACCGACATGTCCGGCCAGTTCTCTCACGAATCCGGTGAGGGGTCCGTGACAGCAGTGAAAATGGCGGTTGAGGATTTCGGCGGCAAGGTGCTGGGCAAGCCGATTGAGGTGCTGGTGGCCGACCACCAGAACAAGCCGGACACGGCCTCGGGGCTCGCGCGCAAATGGTTCGACGTCGATCATGTCGACATGGTCGCCAATTTGATCAATTCCTCGATCGCGCTCACCGTCTCCCAGCTTGCACAGCAGAAGAACAGGATCGCCATCATCAACGGCTCCGGTTCATCGCGCCTCACCAATGATGCCTGCACGCCCAACAGCGTTCACTATGCCTACGACACCTACGCACTGGCTCGCGGCACCGGCAGCGCGCTGATGAAGGCAGGTCAAAAGAGCTGGTACTTCCTGACGGCGGACTATGCCTTTGGACATGCGCTGGAGGGCGACACCACTGCGGTCGTGAAGAGCCTGGGCGGTGAGGTGGTTGGATCGACCCGATATCCGATCGAGGCGTTCGACCAATCCTCATTCCTGCTCCAGGCGCAGTCGTCAAAAGCCCAGGTCATCGGCCTGGCGGGTTCAGGCAATGTCCTCGTCAATTCGATCAAGTCGGCGCAGGAGTTCGGGATCACGAAGGGAGGCCAGACGCTTGCCGGACTGCTGGTATGGATCACCGATATCAAGAGCCTCGGCCTTCGGACGGCGCAGGGGCTCGTGCTGACCAACGCCTTCTATTGGGATCGCGACGACGAGACGCGCGCATGGTCGAAGCGCTTCCACGAACGCATGAAGCGGATGCCGCATATGGGCGACGCCGGCGACTATTCGTCGACCATGCATTATCTCAAGGCGATCGACGCCGCCGGGACCGACGAAGCCAAGGCCGTGATGAGCAAGATGCGCGAGATGCCGATCAACGACTTCTTCGCCAAGAACGGCCGCATCCGCGAGGATGGGCGTATGGTGCACGACATGTATGTGTACGAGGTGAAGCAGCCGTCGGAATCCAAGGGCGAATGGGATTTCTACAAGCTGCGCGAAGTGATCCCGGGCGAGCAGGCGTTCCGCCCACTCAAGGACAGCCTCTGCCCGCTGGTCAAGAAGGGGTGACCTCGATGGATCAGGACGCCGCTGTCGATGGTCTCGCCACTCTTGCTCGGGAGCCGATCCGCAGCGGCGCCGATTATGTCGCAAGCCTGAGGGGCCGGAAGCTTAAGGTCTATCTGATGGGCGAAGCGGTCACTGAGCCGGTCGATCACCCGATCATCCGGCCCTCGATCAATGCGGTCGCGGAGACTTACGATCTCGCCAATGACAATCCCGAGTTGGCCTCGGCGACGTCGCCACTGACCGGCGAGCGCATCAACCGCTTCCTGCACATCGCGACCAGCCCCGCGGACCTGGTCATGCAAAACAAGATGCAGCGCAGGCTCGGACAGTTGACGGGCACCTGCTTTCAGCGCTGCGTCGGCATGGACGCGTTGAACGCGCTGCACTCCGTGACTCATGATCTGGATCGGAAGTACGGCACAGGCTACCACGACCGCTTCAAGGACTTTCTCGCTCGCGTTCAACGCTCGAACCTCGTGATCGGCGGCGCGATGACCGATGTGAAGGGCGATCGTGGCAAATCGCCGTCGCAGCAAGCAGATCCCGATCTCTTCGTGCATGTCACGCGGCGCACTCCGCAAGGGGTCTATATCAGCGGGGCCAAGGCGCATCAGACCGGTTGCCTGAACTCGCATTGGCTCATCATCATGCCGACGATGAGACTGGACCTGGACGACAAGGACTACGCCATCGTCGGCGCGCTTCCGGTGGATGCCGCGGGCATCACCTACATCTATGGCCGGCAATCCTGCGATGCGCGCAGCGCCGAACAGGGCAACATCGACGCGGGCAATGCGCGGTTCGCCGGCCAGGAGGCTATGATCGTCTTCGAGAATGTGTTCATCCCGATCGAGCACGTCTTCATGGACGGCGAGGTGGAATTCGCGTCCGCGCTGGTCGAACGCTTTACCTGCTATCATCGCCGCAGCTACGTCTGCAAAACCGGCGTCGGCGACGTCTTGATCGGCGCGGCGGCGACCATTGCGGACTACAACGGTGTCGAGCGCGCCTCCCATATCCGCGACAAGCTGGTCGAGATGACCCATCTCAACGAAACCATCTACGGGGCAGGCATCGCCGCGAGCCATCAGGGGATCGCGATGGAATCGGGCGCGTACCTGCCGGACGAGATGCTTGCGAACGTCTGCAAGCACCACGTCACGCGCTTGCCCTACGAGATCGGCCGGCTGGCGCAGGATCTCGCGGGCGGGCTGATGGTGACCTTGCCGTCGGAACGCGAGCTGCGCCACGAGACGATCGGTCCTTTGATTGAAAAGTATTTGAAAGGCCGGCCGGAAGTCGCGACGGAGGACAGGATTCGTGTTCTGCGCCTGGTCGAGAACATGACGCTGGGCAGGAACGCGGTTGGATATCTGACGGAATCCATGCATGGGGCGGGTTCGCCGCAGGCGCAACGGATCCAGATCGCGCGGTCGATGCAGATCGAATTCAAGAAGGAATTGGCCAAGGCGCTGGCTGGCATTTCGTCGACATCGCGGGCGGAGATCGAGAGCGATCTTTCGACCTACATGGCCAGAGTATTCGCGCCTGTTCACAACTAAGCCTGCAAAAATCGATCCAAAGCGTACTGCAACCGGTTGTTACTTCGATGCTCGGTCGACGCCCATCTGGTGTTCTGGCGGTCAAGACGAAGGCACCCACATCCGCAGGCGCGGCGGAGGAATTAGCGCGTCTGCTCCCTGTCAGCGGTTTGGCGATGGTGGTCGTATTTCTTTCTCCCTACTACGATCCGCATCGGTTCACCGCTGCGATGGCGTCTCATTTTGTCGGCACACCGGTTTTCGGTTGCACCACCGCTGGCGAGATTGCGCTCGACGGATGGGACGAGAACAGTGTGGTCGCACTAGCCTTTTGTGCTACCGACTTCGAGGTAACCGCTCATCCCCTCCTGGGACTCTCGGATGTTGATATCGAGGACGGTCATAGCTTAGGTGGAGACCATCGCCTGTTATCGCTGGGCACGGATGGCGATGACGAGCGCTGCTTCGGACTCGTGCTCATCGACGGTATGTGCCAGCGCGAGGAAATCGTACTGTCGGCCATTCACGTCTGGCTTGGTCATATCCCGATTGTCGGCGGATCAGCTGGAGACGATCGACGTTTCGAGCGCAGTTGGGTATTTTTTGGCGGCCGCGCCCACTCGGATGCCGCAGTTCTCCTCGTCGTCAAAACATCGTTACCGTTTCGTACCTTCTCCAGCGACAATTGCCGGCCGGGCACCGCGAAAATGGTAGTTACGAAGGCTGATCCTGGCCGGCGTATTGTTCAGGAATTGAACGCCGAGCCGGCGGCGATTGAGTATTTGCGCACTTCCGGTATCGCAAGCCGCGATCTGGATCTGGCTGCGCTTGCCTCCCATCCTCTCGTCGTGCGAGTCGGTGACGGGTGCTATGCAAGGTCGGTACGGCGGGTCGACGCCGCCGGAGCACTCCATTTTGCCTGCGCTATTGACCAAGGTGTCGTATTGACCGCGGCCATACCGAGTGACCCTGTGTCTCCCACCCGGGAACTTTTCGCGCAAATCCGGAGGGAGATCGGCGAGGTCTCTCTCTATATCGGGTTCGAATGCATTTACCGGCGTATCAGCGCAGAGCAGCACCAACGCGATCTGGACATATGCGATCTGTACCGCAGCCATCGTGTGTTCGGGTGCAACACCTATGGCCAATTGTATGGCGCGAGACACTTGAACCGAACGCTGACCGGTGTCGCGATCGGCATGCGAGAACTCTAGTCGTGTCTCACAACGACCCTGTGCTCTGCTGGTCTTTCGTCCACATCGCGTGCGGAGATTGAGAACGACCCTTCCACCTATACGGCCAGCGTATTCGCGCCCGTTCGCGATTAGGGCGCGCAGGCTGGTTCAGCTCGAGCTTTCGGAGACGACAATGGCTATGACAATGACGGGTGAAATCCAGCTTGCCGCGCCGAGGGAGGTCGTTTGGGCCAAACTGAACGACCCCGTCGTTCTGAAAGCCTGTATTCCCGGCTGCGAGGAGCTGGAGCAGATAGACGGTCAAGGGTTTCGCGCCGTTGCGAAGATGAAGGTGGGGCCCGTCTCCGCGCGTTTCAAAGGCAAGGTTACTCTGACCGATCGCGATCCGCCGAACGGCTACAATATTTTGGGAGAAGGTGAGGGCGGCATCGCCGGTTTTGCAAAAGGCGGAGCCAGGATTCACTTGGCCGAAGAGGACGGCGGGACGCTGCTGAGCTACCGCGTCGAGGCGCAGATCGGCGGCAAGCTGGCGCAGCTTGGTCAGCGGCTGATTAACGGAACGGCCAAGAAACTGGCCGATGAGTTCTTTGCCAATTTCGCGCGATCACTTTAGTTGACGACCGCTCGTCCAATTCGCCTGAGGAACGTAGTATACGATAGCTTGCCACCCGAATGTTCTCTGCGTAGGGGAATCTTGGATGGCGACAAAGCATGCCTCCGCGCCAGCGGCACTGCGTAAGGCGCAAGCGGCGAGGACGCCAACGTCTATCCATCGAGACCGTATCAGTTCTCCTGCCGCCTTCGACGCTTCAAGCGGCACGTCGATACGCGACGGCATCGGTACATCAGTGCAGCAGCAATGTTACCGCGAGCGGCACCAACAACGACGTTACAAGCGCATTCAGGCCCATGGCAATGCCAGAAAAAACGCCGGCCACTTCGTCGACTTGAAACGCGCGTGCTGTGCCGATGCCGTGCGCAGCGATGCCGACCGCGAAGCCGCGAGCGCGAAAATCAGTGACGGTTATCCGATTCATAAGCGGAGTGACAATCATGGCGCCCATTATGCCGGTGAGAACGACTGAAACCGCTGTGAGAGATGCGTCGCCATGCAGCGACTCGCTGATACCCATGGCGACGCCGGCAGTGACCGATTTCGGCGCCAACGAGAGAATCACTGCTTGTGGCAGATCAAAGGCGCGGGCGAACAGAACGACGGAGACGATGGCCGTGATAGAGCCGGCGACCAGTGAGATCAGCATCGGCACGATCGCCGCTATGACCCGTTTGCGGTTGTCATAGAGTGGTACCGCGAGTGCCACCGTAGCCGGCCCGAGCAGGAAGTGCACAAACTGCGCGCCGGAAAAGTACGTGGTGTAAGAGGTACCTGTCATTATCAGAAATGCGCCGATGATCCAGATTGAGTGCAGGACCGGATTTGCGAGCGGATGGCGATGCGTCGCAAGCGAGACGGAATCTGCGATCGCATAGACAGAGAGCGTTATGGTCAGCCAGAGGAGAGGCGACTGCGAGAGATAAACCCAGAGAGAGAATGAGTTTTCGTGCATCGCTTTGCCTAGTTTTTCGCGAGCAGACGGCTGACCGCGAGGAATGTGGCGACTGTCACCAGCAAAGTGACGACCACCGACGCAGCCAGCGTCAGCAGGATTCCGCCCCCATGTTCGACAACCAGGTCGAGCTTTTGCACCACGCCGACGCCGGCAGGAATGAATAACAGTGACAGATGTGCGAGCAGGCCGCGGCCTGTGCTCTCGATGGCATCGTTGTGCAAAGGGCCTCGGCGGAGCGTAGCGTAGCGATCACGCGTCAAGAGAAGAAGCAGCAAGAATGTCAGGCCGAGCACCGGTCCTGGCATCGGTAGGTTAAGGCCGCGCACGATCGCTTCGCCGGCCAGCTGGCAGAGCAGAATCAAGCTCAGGCTCGCGATCATGAGAAATGTCCGTTGCGTGACAGACGCCGCGACGGAGTCTGCGCGGTCGCCTTGCGGAGCGACAAATCGTTAGAGGGCGCTCTTACCGAGCCGAGCGCAAGTGGCCGAAGCGCAACCTGACGCGGCTGGAAGCTACGCTGCCGGAATCTTCAGAGAAGACATGAAGTGCTCCATGTTCGCCTCGACGCTTTCTCGGCTGAGCAAACCTGTCTTTTGATCGCGGATCATTGCGTACATCTTCTCATGCAGGCCAACGGCGCGATAGCGGCCACTGACCTCCAGCGATTTGCGGACCCAAGGGGCGACCATGTTCAGAACGAAGTCGGCGATCACAACGATGAGCTTGTTGCCGGCTGCCGCATAGACCGCGCGATGAAAGTCCAGGTCGGCCTCGAGCAGCTTCTCGATTGGCGAGTTAGGATCCTCGGAGAGAACCTTCAGGCGGTCGATGCTTTCTCGCATGATTGCCAGGTCACGATCGGTGCGTCTGATCGAAGCCAGCTCTGCGCAGTTTCGATCGAAAATGTACCGGAGCTCCATCAGCATTTCAGGTGAAGAATCCTGGAGATAGAGTTGGAACATCATCAGCGGCATCACGGCAGTGCCTTCGTCCTTGCGGATGTAGTTGCCGTGCCCATGCCGCGTCTCGATCAGTCCTGAGACCGCAAGGGTCTTCATCGCCTCGCGGATCGGAGTGCGGCTGATGCCGAGCTTTTCTGCAAGCTCCTTCTCGTTGGGTAGCTTGTCACCTGGATTCAAATTGCCCTTGGCAATTTCACCGGTGATGTAATTCAGCGCGACTTCGACACGCGTGGGTAGCTTCTTGTTCTCCATCTGCTCCATCGGTCGCTCGCAGCTCTCATTTTCCGCCGTCGCATTGCGATCACATAAGCCGCCGCGCGACCAGATCAAACCAACGAACATCCACAAGGTAGGAGGTATGATCTCTGTTGACAACAGGTATAAGGTATGACCTCATATCTCCGCGCAGACGCCAAGACGTCCGCTGGAGGAAATCAATGCTTTCGTTGTCCGGGCCAGAGCCGGAAGTCCGCGATGACGCTGCCATTGGGCTGCACGACCAGCCTCTGCTGGTAGCGGACGGTATCGCGAAGTCTTTCAACGGCGTCCCAGCCCTTCGCGACGGTCGGCTTGTCCTCAAGCGCGGAACCGTCCACGCGCTCTGCGGCGGTAACGGCGCCGGAAAGTCGACCTTCCTGAACATCGTGATGGGCTTGTTGCACCGCGACGAAGGCAGCATTCGCATCGACGGGGTGGCTGTCGATTTCAGGAGTGCCGCGGATGCTTTGCGGCATGGCGTGACCATCATCACTCAGGAATTGTCTCCGGTTCCCGAGATGACCGTGGCCGAGAACATCTACTTGGGAAGAGAGCCGAAGATCGGCGGCCTTGTGGTGGACTTCCCGAAGATGCGGCGGGCCGCAAAACGGCTTCTGGATGACCTTGAGTTCGATGTTCCCGTCGGCGCCCGCATGCGGGACTTGAGCCTGGCCCAGATCCAACTCGTCGAGATAGCGAAGGCACTTAGCCACCGTGCGGACATCGTCATTATGGACGAGCCCACCTCGGCCATCGGCGAGCACGAGGTGCATATCCTCTTCAATGCGCTGAAGCGGATAAAAGCACGCGGATCCGCGATCATCTACGTCTCGCACAAATTGACCGAGATTTTCGAGATCGCGGACGAATACACGGTTTTCCGCGACGGTCGGTTCATCGAAAGCGGAGCAATCTCCTCGATCGATCGCAATCACCTCGTTACACAGATCGTCGGGCACGAGATCAAGACGGTCGAAAAGGGAAGGCCCAACGAAGGCGCGCCAATCCTGCTCGAAGTGCGCTCCTTGTCGCGCGGATCTCACTTCAAGAACATCTCTGTGACCGTCGCTGCAGGAGAAGTCCTGGGCATCTACGGTTTGCTTGGCTCGGGTCGGACCGAATTCTTGGAAACGATATTCGGCATCCACGCGCCGACCGCTGGCGACGTCTTCCTCGATGGGAAAAGGGTGGATCCGGGTAATCCCAAGAAGTGCATCCGACAAGGCATGGCTATGGTTTCCGAGGATCGGAAGGATACCGGCCTCGTTCTTTGCGCGTCTATCGCACACAACATTGCCTTGTCATCGCTAACGCTTCGCGCCGTCAGCGGATTTGTCCGCCGCAAAGCGGAGGCGGCTGCGACCGATCGGATGATGAAGTTACATCGGATCAAGGCGGCATCTCCAAACGTTGCTGTAGAGACGCTTAGCGGCGGAAACCAGCAGAAGGTGGTTTTCGCACGCTGTCTCCTGACCAATCCGCGTTTGCTGATATGCGACGAGCCAACACGTGGAATCGACGAGGGCTCAAAGCAGGAGATCTACGCTTTTCTCCGCGAGTTCGCGGCGAAGGGCAATGGGGTGCTCGTCGTCTCATCCGAAGCGCCGGAGATACTCCAAATCAGCGATCGAATTGCGGTGTTCCGGCAGGGACGACTCGATCACGTCGTCGACGGGCACGAGACAACCCAGCAAATGCTGACAGATCTCGCCAGTTGAGCGGATCGAAGGTTTTTCAAGAATTCGCGTGCGCATGCGGTCGAAGCAAGGAGTGGATATGGTGGCCAACGTAATAAGCAACGTCGCGACGGGTGCCCGATCCAAAAGTATCGCTGCTATAGGACCATACCTGAAGTCGTTCAGCATCGTCATCGTGTTCGTGGTGATTTCGGCGTTCTTCGCCGTGGCCAACGAGTACTTCATGACATGGCTGAACTGGGTGAACCTGCTGCGGCAATCCTCGATCAACGGCGTTTTGGCGATCGGAGTGACGTTCGTCATTCTGACAAGGGGCATTGACCTTTCCGTCGGCTCAGTGATGGCCCTCGCGGGCATGATCGCTGCCAGCCTCGTGACTTCGACCAACCAGCACTTCGTGCTTTGGGCGGTTCTGGCGGGACTCGGGACGGGCGCGCTGTTGGGCTTGCTGAACGGCGTCATCGTGACGACCTTCAATGTCCCGCCTTTCGTCGCCACGCTCGGAATGCTGAGCATGGCTCGCGGCTTGACCCTCATCTTCTCTGATGGGCGCCCTGTTCCGAATCTCTCCGAGTCGTTTCGTTGGATCGGCGGCGGCAGCGTGGCGGGCGTCCCCGTACCAGTCTTGATCCTCTTTCTTGTGTTCGCGACCGGCTGGGTGGTGCTCTCTTACACCACCTTCGGACGCTACGTTTACGCCGTAGGAGGGAACGACAAAGCGGCCAAGACGAGCGGCATCTCGACTCGGACCGTCATTGCATCCACCTACGTGATCTCCGGACTTCTTGCCGGACTCGCCGGTCTGGTGCTGACGTCTCGCACTACCGCCGCACTTCCACAGGCGGGCATCGGTTACGAACTCGACGCGATTGCGGCCGTGGTGATCGGCGGGACTAGCCTCGCAGGAGGGCGCGGTTCGCTGGTCGGGACGTTGTTCGGCGCACTCATCATTGGAACCATCAACAACGGCATGGATCTGATGGGCGTGTCTTCCTACTACCAGCAGCTTCTCAAGGGCGCGATCATTGTCGTCGCCGTGATGCTTGACCAATTTCGCAAGTGACCCCTGCGAAAACCATTACAGACGATGGGAAACGGCTGTAACGCCCAGCAATGGGCGGACTAGGTGACTGACTATATCAATCGGAGGAGACAATGAAGTTTACGCGTAGATCGACGATGGCGGGTTTTGCCGCTGCTGCAATCATTCTTTCGACCAGTACGGCCTTTGCTCAAAGCAAGACACGGATCGCCGCCTTATCGTTCGGAGAATCCGGCGAATACATGAAGGCCTGGTCCAGCGAGATTCAGAGCCATCCGGCAGTTAAGGACGGTTCTGTCGCAGTCACGATCTTTGACGGCAAGTACGATCCTCTCGTCCAAGCGAACCAGATCGATACGGCCATTACTCAAAAGTTCGATGCCATCATTATGTCGCCGTTCGATCTTCAGGCGTCGGCCCCCGCGATCGACAAAGCCATTGCCGCTCGCATTCCGGTGATCGTGTCGGCTCTGAAAACAGCGTCGAAGAACTACACCGCGTCGATCATCGTCAACGACACTGAAGGAGGGCGTATCATCGGGGAGCAACTCGGCAAGCTGCTTCCGAATGGTGGGAACGTGGTGCTGATGGAAGGTCCGATCGGTCAGTCGGCGCAGATCGAGCGCAAGGCTGGCATCGATGCCGGCTTGGCCAAGTTCCCGAAGCTCAAGTTGATTGCCAGCAAGTCGGGCAACTGGAGCCGTGCCGAGGGGCAGTCGCTCATGGAGAATTGGTTGCTCGCGCATCCGGGGCAGATCAATGCCGTACTCGCCGAAAATGACGAGATGGCGCTGGGCGCGATCGAGGCCATGAAGAGCGCAAAGGTCGACTTCAAGTCCGTTCCGGTGCTTGCGATCGATGGCATTCCGGATGGAAAGCGTGCCGTTCAGAAAGGCGAAATGACCATAACGCTCTACAAGTACGCCCGTGCTGAGGGGCAGGGCGCGGTCGATCTCGCCTTACGTGCCGTCAAGGGAGACAGCTACAAACCCCGGTCCGAAATCTGGGAGTCTCTGATGGAGTGGAAAGGCGGGGCGCAGAAGGACTACGTCGTTCCCTGGCTTCTCTTGGATTCCTCGAACGTCGCAAAATACATGTGAGTCCAATCGTGCGCACGCGGTGAACAGCCGCGTGCGCACTGATGCTTAAACAGGGATATCTGGATATGGTGGCTCTGCAGAAGAGGGCGCTTCCGAACGGGCGTCTGAATTTGACTTCGCTTGGGCTGGGAACATCACCTTTGGGCGGGTGCGGTGTTCCGGTTAGCTTCGAGACCTTCGAGGCGGTGATCCTGAAGGCCTACGAGCAGGGCGTACGCTATTTCGATGTTGCTCCGCTCTATGGTCTCGGAAAGTCGGAGCATTTCCTCGGCCATGTCCTTCGTGTTCACGGTCTTCGTTCGGAGGTCGTAGTAAGCACCAAGGCGGGCCGGCTGTTGAAGCCGGCAAGCCGTTCGAAGCGCGCGGAAAGTCTCTACGGGATCAATTGGGTCGATCCGCTGTCCTTCGTCGACGAATACGATTACAGTTACGATGGCATCATGCGGTCCTTCGAGGACAGCCAGCAGCGCCTCGGTCTCGACCGCATCGACATTCTCTTCCTGCACGATGTGAGCGGAGTCTGGCACCAGGAGAAGTATCCACTTTATCTGTCGCAACTCCGCGAGAGCGGATACCGCGCGTGCGACGAACTCCGTCGCTCAGGAGCGGTCAAGGCGATCGGTCTCGGTGTTAACGAGACGGCTTCGGTGCTTGAAGTGGCAGCCGAATTCGATCTCGACTGCTCGCTTGTGGCAGGGCGGTACACGCTCCTCAATCATGCGCCACTGACTGACTTCTTTCCCGAGGCCCAACGTCGTAGCATCGGCATCATCGCGGGCGGGGTCTACAATTCGGGGATCCTGGCGGAGGGCAGTCGGGGTAACGCCTTGACGCGGACCTATGACTACCAGACGGCGTCCGAAGCGATCGTACAGCGCGTGAAGGCGCTGGAAGCTGTCTGCGAACGTCACAACGTCGCGCTCGCCAATGCGGCTTCCCAGTTCGTCTATGCGCATCCGGCCGTGACATCGGTGGTTCAAGGCGCGCTCACAACGGCACATGTGGAGCAGAACGTCGCCTCGATATCGGCGCCAATTCCTCAGGCGTTCTGGATGGACCTCAAGAGCGAAGGTCTGATTCCCAAAGAAGCCCCGCTCCCGGATCAGGGCTCCCTGGCCCTGTCCGGCTAAATTTCCACGACAAGCAAGGAGAAGAGCGATGATTCCGCTCGAAAAACGAACTCTAGGCCGCACTAAAGTGTCCGTCACATCCGCGGGGCTCGGGACAGTGCCTCTTTCAGGGTTCAATGTCGGAGTGCCCTATTCCGAATTCGAAGCTGTCGTTAAGGTAGCCTTCGATCTCGGGGTCCGCTACTTTGATTGCGCGCCGATGTACGGTCTCGGAAAGTCGGAGCATTTCCTCGGCCGCGCTCTCCGCGATCTCGGCATCCGCGATCAGATCGTCGTGAGCACGAAGTGCGGCCGCGTACTCAAGCCAGCCAGCCGAACACCGAAGCTCAACACAGTTTACGGCATCGAATGGGTTGATCCATACCCGTTTAGGGACACCTACGACTATACGTATAACGGCGTGATGCGCTCGTTCGAAGACAGCCAACAGCGGTTGGGCCTCGACTACATCGACGTCCTTTTAGTCCACGACGTCGGGCGCGCATGGCATGGCGATCAAGCAGAATTTTATTGGAATCAGCTTCGAGAGAGCGGATACCGTGCCCTCGACGAGCTGAAGAGTTCGGGTGCAATTGGTGCGGTAGGCCTCGGAGTAAATGAGACCGACTCCGTCGTCGGAGTAGCGCGCGAATTCCCAATTGATTGCGCGTTGATCGCAGGTCGATACACGCTGCTCAACCATGCACCACTCGATGGGCATTTTGATGAGCTTCATTCCCGAAATGTCTCGGTAATTGCGGGTGGCATCTACAATTCGGGCATCTTAGCCGCTGGATCGAAGGCGGCAGCCTCGACCTATGACTACCAGCAGGTCCCGAGCGCCATCCTGGAGCGCGTCCGTTCAATCGAGAAAGTTTGCGAACGACACGGTGTTGATTTGCCCACCGTCGCGACCCAGTTCGTGCAAGCGCATCCCGCCGTCGCCACCGTTGTTCAGGGCGCGAAGTCCACAAGCGAGGTTACCCAGAACGTCCACGCTGTCTCGGCGCGGATACCCGCTGCTCTCTGGCAGGACTTGAAAAATTTTGATCTAATCCCATCGAATGCTCCGGTTCCGGAAGACGGGCGATCCTCGTGAGCGGATTTCTAAGCGCACAGTTCCGTGCCGACGATCCCTTCGAGGGGATTGCACCGGGTTCAGCAGTCGCCGAATACGATGTCGTCATCGGGCCGGTCGTCCACTATCTGCGCGATGTTGTGACTGACCGCTCTGTTCGTCTTCTCGCGAACTTCATTGGGGCGTCGCGTCTGGAGGATGAAAGCAAGCCTGACGCCGGCGATTCGGATCATGTGTACGAGATTCTTGCAGCGGTTCGGGTACCGGTGCAGCGGCAGCACGAGCATCATCATGTGAAGCAGGCGGCGCATCTGCTGCTGCCGCCGCGGGCGGCACCCCTGGCGCCACATCAGCGCTCGTCCGAAGTGAGCTTGCTGTCAGGGGCGTGGGACCATCTGCGTCTTGCGAGTCCGATCGCTTGCGGCGGCTTAATCGACCTGCGGCAGTGCTGCGGCCAACTTAAGCTTGGTGCTGACCTCCTGATTGGAGCCTCCAAATGACGAGATATGCCATCACTGTGCTTGAATACGCAGCGAGCCCCCAACATCCGACAAGTGGGGTGTTGTACGGCCGTCACAACAGCGGAAGCATGAACCTGCCGTTTGCTTATGTGCTCCTGCGCAGCAGCGACACGGTCGCTTTGGTTGACACCGGTTACGATCAGTCGGACTTCGGAGGCGAGATCGCCAATTCCATCGGCGTCACCGGCTGGACCCCACCTTCGGAGGTCTTGGGAGCCGTCGGCATTCGTCCCGAGGATGTGCAGCATGTGTTCCTTACACACGCTCATTTCGACCACATGGGTGGGCTGGACTACTTCCCGAACGCCAAGTTCTACATCCAGAAGCGCGAGATCGAGAGCTGGGTCTGGGCGATGTCCAAGGGACGTCGTTTTCGATCCCTCCTCGGCGGCATCAATCCTGCCGATATCTTGAAGCTCGTGAATCTCGGGCTGAAGAATCGGCTGGTCGTGCTGGACGGTGCGTCGCACGACGTCCTGCCGAATGTCGATCTTCTTCCCGCCTTTGACACCCACACAGCAGGTTCGCAGTACGTGGCGGTTCGCAACGGCGGAAGCTTAGAGGACCGATGGGTCCTTACTGGAGACGTTGTCTACACCTACGAAAACCTGCATGGAGGTGATCGGGATGATCCCTGCTTCGTGCCACCAGGACTGGCTACGGGAAGTCAGACAAACCTCATTCTCGCGGCGGAAGAGATGCTCGCCAGCGTCGGCGGCGACATGCTGAGGCTCGTCCCCGTCCACGAGGAAAAGCTCAAGGATCATTTCCCATCTCGGGTGAGTGATCGGGGACTGAGGATCGTTGACATCGCGACACTTTGAAACAGCTCAGGGGCTGGCGAAGCAGCAAGGGTATCGCTCATGGATTACATACGTTTGGGCCGTTCGGGCCTCAAGATTTCGGAAATTGTACTTGGCTGTATGAGTTACGGAGTCGGGGAGAGAGGGAATCATCCCTGGACCCTAGGCGAGGGCGATAGTCGGCCATTCATACGGAAGGCTCTCGATTCCGGGATCAATTGCTTTGATACGGCTAACGCGTACTCGGACGGTACGAGCGAGGAGATCGTCGGCAAGATTCTCAAGGAAATGGTCCCGCGAGACGAAATCGTGATCGCTACTAAGGTCTACGGCCGCATGCGCCCGGGACCAAACGGGATCGGCCTTTCGCGAAAGGCAATTCTTGCCGAAGCGGAAGCCAGTCTCCGGAGGCTCGGCACTGACTATATCGATCTATACCAGATCCATTTCTGGGACAACGACACGCCAATCGATGAGACTCTTGAAGCCTTGAACGACCTCGTACGAAGCGGGAAGGTACGCTACATCGGCGCGAGCAATGTCTATGCGTGGCAATTCGCCAAGGCTTTGTACCGATCTGACGCGAATTCGTGGGCGCGTTTCGTCTCCATGCAGTGTCATTTGAATCTTCTTTATAGAGAAGAGGAGCGAGAAATGCTTCCGCTCTGTCGGGACGAAGGCGTCGGTGTGATTGCGTTCAGTCCGCTTGCCCGGGGCCGGCTCACCCGGCCCTGGACTGAGAGAAGCTCTCGCTCCGATACTGATAACGTAACGGCACAGTTCTACGGCCATGCCGAAGCCGCTGACCGCAGCATCGTCGACGCAGTTACGGATATTGCGACGGAACGACGGGTGGCGCCAGCGCATGTGGCGTTGGCATGGGTCGCTGCGAAGGCTGGAGTGACGGCACCAATTGTTGGTGCGACTAAAACGCAGCACCTTGACGATGCAATTGCAGCGCTCGGCCTGAAGCTTACATCCGATGAAATAGGCAGACTGGAAGAACGCTACGTGCCTCATACCGTGGTTGGATTGAAATAGAGTGTAGCTCGGTCGGACTTCTTCATTCGGCATTAAGTGAGGGTTGCGCCCGCAAGCTGCACCTGCCGCAAAAAAAGTGCCGGGATCTATTGAGATCCCGGCACAGTCAGGGAGAACCTCGGAGATGTGCAGAATTCCTGGTATCGTTGGCTGATTTTTACCGAAGGGCGTTATCCGGTGCCGATCGTATCGAGATGCGCCGCATCAGGAGATTTCGAGAATCTCCCGGACGTCATCTGGAGAGGCGATCTCCCGGCCGCATCCTCTCGCGATTATGCAAGTGCGGCGGACGAGTTCCTCGTTAGTCGGACAGCCGAGCTCAATGTACGGGTAGTCTCCAATCCCCGGAGCGATATTGCCGCCACGCCTCGCGACGCCCTCGCACAGATCCAACAAATTTCCGCCGACAATATTGGCAGTCCAGCTGTGCCGGACGCTCTTGGGCAGAAACGGCAAGAACGCGTCCAATCCTTCGAGCGTGCCGGGATGGCCCGTCAGATACGGCCCATCGGTCATGTTGAGCAGGAAGTAGCCGGGCTCGGCCACGAGGCCCATCTCCATGAATGCCAGCGCGCGTCGCACAAAGCCGATCGACCAGCAGGTCATCTTCGGCTTGATGCCGGCATTCTTCAGGGAACGAAAGTAGTGCTCCACCGCGTTGGTTCGGTTCTCGTAAACGCGATCGGAGTGCGAAAAACTGAGCTTCTCACGGTCGAACACGTCGAGATTGGTGCTGCCGGTATCAATCGGAACGATGTCCGGTTTGGTCGCCGGGTCCTTGGCAAGTTCGAAAATGCAGTTAATCCGCGCATTCGGCTCGGTATCGTTGGCGAAGAAGCCGAGCGTTGGCAGGATCAGCATGTCGCATTTCTGCCGAACCTTTCGGATGATCTCAGCGTTCCTTTCGGCGGTATGGAGCGGCGCCCCGTCGTCCGCACGAGCGTGGAAGTGAAGAATTGAAGCCCCAGCTTCGCGGCAGAGAGCTGCCGTCTCGGCGATCTCATCTGCCGTCCAAGGAACGTGAGGGTTTCCATCCCGCATCGCGTATTCGTTCACGCGAGCCTCGACGATCATCTTCTTGTGCGTCATTTTTGATGCCTCATGCCAACGACCAGGCAGACTTCAAGGCCGTCCGTAGTGGGTTGGGCCAGCCACGATCGAGCGTTGCGCCAGCTTAAGACTCCGGCGCAGAACCCCCAAACGACTTTTAACGCCACCCTTGTGATAAAAGCTCACAGCCGCTAGAATGTCATTTTGAGGAAACGAATGGCGCGTCCAAGGCCATCGCTCAACGCGTTACGTGCTTTCGAAGCAACGGCACGGTTGCGCAGCATGACTGCGGCTTCGCTTGAGTTATCGGTGACTCATGGAGCGATCAGTCGCCATGTTCGATCGCTTGAAGAATTGCTTGGCGTTCCGCTCTTGGTACGAACGTCCTCCTCGACAGACCCGACGCCTGAGGGGAGTCGCCTGGCCGAAGGACTCACCGCTGCATTCAATCTGATAGATGGTAGTGTCGAGCAGATATTGCCTGGACCGCTGACGGTTTCATGCTCCGCGACCATTATGATGTATTGGCTAATTCCCCGCCTCGCGGCATTTCACGATGCTCATCGAAACATCGATCTCCAGTTCAATCTGAACTACGATCAAGTGGATTTCATCCGTGATAAAGTAAGTATCGCAATCCGGTCCAGCACCATTGCACCACCCAAGGATGTTGTCATAAAAGAGCTTACGCGGGAGTGGATTTCACCCGTTTGTGCGACTTCTTATGCGAAGGCTAACAAGCTCCAAAAGCCAAGCGACATCGCGGATTGCCGTTTGTTGGGCACGCGGACGCGTCCCGAGGCCTGGTCGGACTGGCTCGACGAGTTGGGGCTGCGGCAAGATGTCCGCATTCAAGAATCCTACGAACACTTCTATTTGCTCATCCAGGCCGCATTGTGTGGCCTTGGCTTGGCGCTGGTCCCCACGATGTTTGTCCTCGAGGAGATCAACAGTGGAAGACTGGTCGCGCCGTTCGGAAGCATCCCCGGCAAGCGAAAGTTGATGTTGTGGACGGCCCCTCACGTGGCGACCCGTCCCGAGAGTAGGGCCGTTTCCTACTGGCTCACGCGCGAGATGTCCGCCACCGCGAAGATGTGTGCAACGTTGGGCAGAGTGGACGCTTAGTCCAGTCGTTCGAAGCCCCGAGCCGTGTTGGATCCGTGGATCGCGGGATGTGAGTTTTTCTCACAGTCCGCTTCATCAATATCGTTTGCTGCCGCGGTGTACTCAAGGTCAGATGTGCCGGTCCATCACACGAACGGTTCTGTTGGCCGTCCGGATGGAAGAGACGAATTTTCGGAAGAAACGCAGCAAACCTCGACAGGGCGTACCATGCGCAGCGATAATCCGCGATCCGAGTTCACCGCCCGATATCTCGTCGAAACCGGCGATAGCGTGGCGAGGGCAGCGGAAGTCATTGCCGGAGAGCAATCGAGCGGGACGTTTCTTGCGTTGCCCGGCGAAACGGATGAACTCAAGAAGCGGTCGCGAGCCCGGGTGACGAGTGTAACCGAGTTGCCGCCTGTCGATAGCCCGACGCTCCGCAGCTCTTTCTTCGAGAAAAAGGATCGACCAAAAGCGTTTCAACGCGCCGAAATCGAAATCGCCTTTCCGATCGATAATGTGGGCTGCAATATCCCGACGTTGTTGGCCACCGTTGCGGGCAATCTGTTCGAACTCGGCGAGACGACTGGTCTCCGGCTTCTCGACATCGACATGCCCGTTAGCTATGCCGCCGGCTTTCCAGGGCCGAAGTTTGGTGTCGATGGTACCCGACGCCTGGCCGGAGTCTTTGATCGGCCAATGATTGGCACGATCCTGAAACCCAGCATTGGCATGTCTCCGTCCGAGACCGCCGCGCTCGTCGACAAGATTTGCGAAGCGGGCATAGACTTTCTCAAGGATGACGAGCTGATCGCGGATCCGCCGTATGCGCCCTTTGAGGAGCGCCTGAAGGCTGTGTTCCCGGTCATCGAAAAGCATGCCGATCGGTTGGGTCGAAAGCCGATGTACGCAATCAACATCAGTGGCTCGATCGACGACATGCGACGTCGCCACGACCTGGTTCTGGAAGCCGGCGGCACGTGCGTGATGGTGAGTGTGAACTGGTGCGGCTTTTCGGCAATTGAACATCTGCGAACATACACTAATCTACCGATCCACGGTCACCGCAATGGATGGGGTCTGTTTACACGCCACCCGTGGCTCGGCTTCGACTTTGCCGCGTTTCAAAAGCTATGGCGCTTGACCGGTGTCGATCATCTGCATGTCAACGGCCTGAGGAGCAAATTCTGGGAGCCCGATGATTCGGTCATTGCTTCGGCAAGGTCGTGTCTATCGGCGTTTTCAGGCGTCAAGCCGATGATGCCGGTCTTCTCGTCAGGACAGTGGGCAGGACAAGCCGGCGATACATTTGAGCGGCTTGGAAGCGTCGATCTGATGCATCTGGCTGGAGGCGGCATCATGGGGCATCCAGGTGGCATTGCTGACGGTGTCATGAGCCTGCGCGAAGCGTGGGAAGCCGCAGTTCAAGGCGTATCAGTAACCGAATACGCCAAATCGCATCGGCCGCTTCATCTCGCCCTCTCGAAGTTCGGGGGCGCGACGTGACCCAAGGTCGATACCGGCTGGCATTCTACGGCGACGATTTCACGGGGTCGACTGACGCTCTTGAGGCTGTGGCATTCGCCGGGCTGCGTGCGGCCCTGTTTCTACGTCCGCCGACGCCAGACGTCTTGAAGCATTTCGGCGACATCGAGGTCGTCGGCCTCGCCGGGGTAAGCCGCGGCATGTCTCCCGCGGAGATGACCGAGCGCCTGTCGGGAGATTTCCGGTACCTTGCATCGCTCGGCGCACCGATCGTGCACTACAAGGTGTGTTCGACCTTTGACAGCTCACCGGAGATCGGCAGCATCGGCCGGGTGATCGAGATCGCGAAGTCGGTGTTCGGCAACGATCCGATCCCGATCGTTGGCGGAACGCCTTCGCTGCAACGATACTGCCTCTTCGGCAATCTGTTCGCCCGATCCGGGACGGACGGGAATATCTACAGGATCGATCGTCACCCCATCATGAGCGTTCATCCGGTCACGCCGATGAACGAAAGCGATCTGGCCGTCCATATCGGGCGGCAGGCAGCGCTCAAGATCGAAAAGCTCACGTTGCCCTTCCTTGATCAGGATTATGCGAGGGCCGCCGACCGGTTCGCAGAACTGACGAAACTCGGGCCCGACGCGATCTTGCTGGATTCCGCGAATGCGTCGCAACTGACGCAGGTTGGTCGACTGATCGCCGATCGCGCGACGGAGAATCGAAGCGCATTTGTGGTCGGCCCGTCAGGCGTAGAATACGCCTTGATGCAATGGTGGCGCGAGGCCGGGATCATTCCTCCGCCGTCTAAAACCTACGGTAACCCGTCCCCGGTTGACCAGGTGCTCGCTGTGTCGGGCAGCGCTTCCTCGCTGACGGCCTTGCAGATCGAGGCCGCCGTGCGGGCCGGTTTTGCTGAAGTGCCTCTCGATGCAGCAGACTTGCTTGATCCCGACAAGCATGGCGCCGTCGCGACCCAAATCGTCCAACGCGCCATTTCTCTTCTCAAGGAAGGGCGCAGCGTCATATTGCACACGGCCCGCGGTCCGAATGATCCGCGGATCGGAAAGATGATTGAGAAGCTCGTCGGCGGAGGAATGTCTCGCGAACTCGCCAAGCATGAGGGCGGCCGCAATCTCGGCCGGAAGCTCGGACAGCTCGTCAGTGACATCCTCGATGCGGTGCCTTTGAAGAGATTGTTGTTGTCGGGCGGCGACACGTCGAGCCAGGTCGCGCAGCTGCTGGACATCGACGCCCTCCAAATTGCGGCCCGCGTAAGTCCGGGTGTTCCTCTTTGCAGAGCCCGAGCGACACGCGGGCGACTGGATGGACTTCAGATAGCCTTTAAAGGCGGTCAACTCGGCGAAGAAGATTTCTTCAAACACGGGTGGCTGGGCAAAATTTAACAAAAGCGAAACAGGGAGGATGCCGTGAGTGTCCCATCGATGCCTTCAGGTGGCGTGGTTGCGCACGATGGTGCGGGCGACGCTGGTTCACGCGCGGTTCTGGAAGAAGCCATGGAGAACTCAAGCAAGAGCGGCCTGCTCGCGGCTGCAGACGGTGTCGACCGACTGATCGGCCGGCTGCTTGAGGTTTGCGTCTCCATACTGCTTGCCGCCGAGATACTGCTGCTGTTTGCGGGTGTTCTGGCGCGTTACGTCTTCCTCAAGCCGATCATTTGGTCGGACGAACTCGCATCCATGTTGTTTCTCTGGCTCGTGATGCTGGGGTCCGCCATCGCCTTGCGGCGGGGCGAGCACATGCGGATGACGGCCCTATTCGCGTTCGTATCGCCCCGGATGCGAGCGCAACTCGACGCAATCGCGTTGGCCGCAGCGCTGGGGTTTGTCGTCCTGCTCTTCCCGGCCACGCTCGAATACGCCATCGAGGAAGCTATTGTCAGAACTCCGGCGATGGACCTCTCCAATGCGTGGCGCGCCACCGCTGCACCCGTTGGCTTCGGGTTGATGGGCATGTTTGCACTGCTTCGGCTCGTTCGCCTCGCTGACACGAGGCTGATCTTTTCTTCGCTCGGCATCGTCGCGTTTATCGTGGGCGTGTTTTGGTTGCTCCAGCCGATCTTTGGGCCGCTTGGCAACATCAATCTCGTCATCTTCTTCGTCGTCGTGGTGGCGTGCGCCGTGTTCACCGGAGTGCCGATCGCCTTTTCGTTCGGTTTGGCGACGTTCGGCTATCTCATGCTCACCACGAGGACACCGCCGCTCATCATCGTGGGCCGCATTGACGAGGGCGTCAGCCATCTGATCCTGCTTTCGGTTCCTCTGTTTGTCTTCCTCGGCCAGCTCATCGAAATGACGGGCATGGCGCGGGCCATGGTTGCATTCCTTGCCAGCCTGCTGGGCCATGTGCGCGGAGGCCTGTTGTACGTGCTCGTCGGAGCGATGTACCTCGTCTCCGGCATCTCGGGGTCGAAAGCTGCGGACATGGCGGCGGTCGCGCCTGTCCTCTTCCCGGAAATGAAGCGCCGCGGCGCCAAGGAGGGAGACCTCGTCGCATTGCTCGCAGCGACGGGCGCCCAGACTGAGACAATTCCCCCAAGTATCGTGCTCATCACGATCGGGTCTGTTACCGGTGTCTCGATCGCGGCCTTGTTCACCGGCGGCTTGCTCCCTGGCGTCATCCTGGCGATCACGCTCTGTTGCGTCATCGCGTGGAGGTACCGCAACGAGGATCGCAGCCTCGCTCGTCGCGCCTCCGCCAAGGAAATCGGCAAGACGTTCTTGATCGCCGTGCCGGCCATCGCACTGCCGTTCGTCATTCGCTCTGCGGTCATCGAAGGCGTGGCGACCGCGACCGAGGTGTCCACGATCGGGATCGTCTATGCGATTGTCGTCGGCATCCTGTTCTACAGGCAGTTCGACTGGCGGCGGATCAAGCCCATGCTGGTCGAAACCGCCAGCTTGTCCGGCGCAATTCTGTTCATCATCGGCACCGCGACGTCGATGGCGTGGAGTTTGACGCAATCCGGATTTTCGCGCTCGCTCGCCGTAGCCATGAAGCAGTTGCCGGGCGGATCGATGAGCTTCATGGCGGTGTCCATCGTGGCCTTCGTCATCTTGGGCAGTGTGCTCGAGGGCATCCCCGCGATCGTTCTTTTTGGGCCGCTGCTTTTCCCGATCGCTCAAGCGCTCGGAATCGATCTGGTCCACTATTCGATGGTCGTCATATTGGCGATGGGCGTCGGTCTGTTCGCGCCGCCCTTCGGCGTTGGCTACTACGCAGCTTGCGCGATCAGTCGCGTGAATCCGGACGCCGGAATGAAGCCCATCGTGGGTTACATGGCGGCCCTGTTGATCGGGCTCGTGATCGTGGCGCTCGTTCCTTGGATATCGACCGGATTCCTGTGAGCGGTGATGCTCAACCACAAGAGACAAACCAAGTAGAGGATGGAGGAAGCAAATGAAGCGGACTTTCAATCGCAGGACTTTTCTGCAGGGGACCACGGCAGCAGCTCTGGCGACTGGCGTTGGCCTTCCGATCAAAAGCGCTCAGGCGGCCGCGGAGTTTCGGCTTCGCTGGGGCTTCAATCTCGCCGAGTCGCATCCGATTACGACGCGCGCCAGAGAGGCGGCTGAACGGGTGCTGACGGAGACGAAAGGGCGGGTGGAAATCAACGTATTTCCCAACAACCAGCTCGGCGGTGACACAGACATGCTGTCGCAACTGCGCGCCGGCGGACTCGATCTGTTTCTCAATTCCGGGATCAATGTTCTCTCGACGATCGTCCCATCGGCATCGATCTACGGATTGGGGTTCATCTTCCCCGACTACGATGCCGTCTGGAAGGCGATGGACGGAGAGCTCGGCGATGCGTTGCGGGTTGCTATCGGAAAAGCGAACCTCGTAACCGTGGGCAAGATGTGGGACAACGGATTCCGCAACATCACCACAAGCACGAAGCAGATCAACACCCCCGCCGATCTGAAGGGCGTCAAGATCCGCGTGCCGGTCGGCGCGCTCTGGACGTCGATGTTCCAGGCCTTTGGCGCCGCGCCGACGACGATCAACTACAGCGAACTATATTCCGCGCTGCAGACCAAGATCGTCGACGGTCAAGAAAATTCACTGGCAAATATCTTCACGGCGAATCTCTTCGAGGTTCAGAAATACTGTGCCTTGACCGGCCACATGTGGGACGCCTTCTTCTGCGTCGCCAACAAGCGGAACTGGGAGGCCATCCCGGAGGATCTCCGCAAGATTATCACGACTGCAATCAACGATGCCGTGACGGCCGAGAGAAAGGACATGGCAACGCTCGCGACATCGCTGCGCGGCGACCTCTCCAAGAAGGGCCTCATCTTCAATGAGCCTGACGTCGCGGCCTTCCGGGAATCGCTTCGTACTGCGGGATTCTACAAGGAGTGGCGTGCGAAGTATGGCGAAGAACTGTGGACGACGCTTGAGCGCACCACCGGAAAGCTGACCTGAAGACGACGAGGCGGGAGTTAGATCGACATGAGATTGAACAACAAGGTGGCGCTCGTCACGGGTGGCGCGCGCGGTATCGGCTTCGCGATCTCGAAGGCATTGGCGCGAGAAGGGGCTCGCATTGTCATCGCGGACCTCAACGTTGATGGCGCGAAGGCGTCGGCGGCGATGCTCGAAAACGCAAGCCGGGAACATCTCGGCTTGAAGGTGGATGTGGCGGACCAGGGGTCTGTGACCGTGTTGTTGGATGAAATCGCCCAGCAGTGCGGCGGACTGGATATTCTGGTCAACAATGCCGGCATCGGCGGCAATACGCCCTTCCTCGACATCAAGCTCGAGGATTGGCAACGAATGATCTCGATCAATTTGACTGGTGCATTCATTGTCGCGCAAGCGGTTGCGCGCCAGATGGTCAATCAGGGCCGCGGCGGAAAGATCATCAACATTGCTTCGCTTTCGGGACAGCGCGGTGGAAACGGACGAGGCGCATATGGCGCGGCCAAAGCCGGGCTGGAGTTGCTCACGAAGGTTATGGCGGTCGAGCTCGCGCAGCACCGGATCAATGTCAACAACATTGCTCCAGGAGCGATCGAAACCGAGATGGCCAAGACGGCACACGACCCGGCGACGCGGAAAGCCTATGAATATCTCATCCCAATGAGCCGCTATGGGCTTCCGGAGGAAATTGCCGATGCCGCGGTTTTCCTGTCGTCGGACGAGAGCCGATACGTTCACGGCCACACATTGAACGTCGACGGAGGGTTCCGCGAGGCCGGCTTGATGTTCGGGCCTGACAAGACGCCTCCGCGATAGCCGGAGATTGACGCACCTTGAGGAGCCGCTTCGTCCGGGAGCGGTCCTGATTTGCCGATGGAGAGATTACTGACGTGCGCCGAAACCGCCGAGCAAAGATCGTAGCAACCGTTGGACCGGCATGCTGCGAACCAGAGATGCTTCGAAAGTTGTTCGAGGCTGGGGTCGATACGTTTCGGCTCAACTTCAGCCACGGTGCGAAGCAGGACCATGCCAAGGTTCACGCCGCGATCCGAGCTCTGGAGATCGAGATGGGCAGGCCGATCGGTATTCTGCTCGACCTCCAGGGACCCAAGATTCGTATCGGTACGTTGCGCGAAGGGAGCCTGACGTTGGTGGCGGGCGAGACCGTCCGGTTCGTTCAGGAAGGCACCGAAGGTGATCGGGATGCGATCCCATTGCCGCATCCGGAGGTGTTTGCGGCGGCAGCGCCGGGGCACGATCTATTGATCGACGATGGACGGCTGCGAGTTCGCGTCAAATCGCTCGACCGCGAGAGCCTTGAAGCCGAGGTGATCATCGGCGGAAAGCTTTCCAACCACAAAGGAGTTAACCTGCCGGGCACGATCCTCGATCTGTCGCCACTTACTCCGAAAGACCGTGGAGACCTCGATTTCGGTCTTCGACTGGGCGTCGATTGGGTGGCGCTATCGTTCGTGCAGCGGCCGGGAGATCTCATTGAGGCGAGGGGACTGATCGGGGATCGGGCAGGCCTCGTCGCGAAGATCGAGAAGCCGGCGGCCCTCGATCGAATTGATGACATCATTAGTCTATCCGACGCGATCATGGTGGCGCGAGGCGATCTTGGCGTCGAGATTCCTCATCAAGACGTTCCTGGCCGACAAAAGGAATTGGTGCGGGCCTGTCGATTGGCAGTAAAGCCGGTAATCGTGGCCACGCAGATGCTCGATTCCATGGTCGCTTCGCCGACGCCGACCCGCGCGGAGGCATCGGATGTAGCGACGGCCATCTACGATGGAGCCGACGCGGTAATGCTGTCCGCAGAGTCTGCCGTAGGCCGCTACCCGCGTGAAGCAGTGGGGATGATGGATAGCATTATCCGCAGCACCGAACGTCACAAGATGTATCGTTCTATCGTCGATGCGTTGCGTCCGGAGGAGGAGCAGACGGCCCCTCACGCGGTGGCCGCGGCGGCTGCGGGATTAGCATCTGCGATCCATGCCTCTGCGATCGTCGTCTACACATCTGGAGGCACGACCGCAGCTCGCATTGCCCGTCGCCGTCCGGATGTGCCTGTTCTTGCAGTGACTCCGAGTATGGACACTGCGCGTCGGCTTTGTTTGCTCTGGGGTACGCACAGTGTGTCGTCAACCGACGTGAACGACTACGAGGAGATGGTGTCTTGGGCCGTCTCTACCGCGGTCGGCGAGCAGTTCGCTGAAAGCATGGACACGGTAGTGATCGTCGCTGGAATCCCATTCGCGCAGGCCGGTACCACGAACAACATCCGCGTCATGGCGGTGCCTTGAGTTTCTGTAAGCTTAACTCACATTGCCGTTACAACTAGTCGTTGGCAATTGTCCACTTTCATCGCGCCTAGTGTCGGCTTCTACGCCTCGCAGACTAAGAGCCATGCCAAGGAAAGGGCGTTGGAAGCTGCCGCGCTGCTACGGGTCAATTAGGCAAGTGATGCGTGGTCGCTCGCATCTGACTAGCGCATTTGCTCGCTCTCATGGCGGGTAGTCGGGGAACCGAAGGATGTTACCTAACCTCAAAACCGCGGATCTGGTCTGGCTGGTGGCACAAGGCCCATTCTGCCGGGCGGAGTGGAGGAAGAGCCATGCCGATTGCATTCCCAATACCTGACGAGGCCGTGCTCGGCCGCCGCGGTGAAATTCTGACCGGCCTCGGCCAACTCGTTGCCCCGGAGGTGCTCATCATCTCCGAAGATGAGCGCCGCGCCTTCGAGACCGACGCCCTTACCGCCTATCGGCGCATGCCGCTCGCGGTCGTGCTTCCGTCGACCACCACGGAAGTGTCGACCGTCCTGAAGTTCTGTGCGCAAAATCAGGTGAAGGTTGTTCCGCGCGGCGCCGGAACGTCGCTCGCGGGCGGTGCGATTCCGCAGGAGGATGCGATCGTTCTCGGCGTATCGAAGATGAACCGGATCTTGGATGTCAATTTCGAGAACCGGACCGCCCGAGTGCAGGCGGGCGTGACCAACCTTGCTGTGAGCCAGGCAGTTGCGCATGAAGGCTTTTTCTATGCGCCCGACCCCTCGAGCCAGCTCGCCTGCACCATCGCCGGCAACATCGGCATGAATTCGGGTGGGGCGCATTGCCTGAAATACGGCGTGACGACGAACAATATCCTTGGCGTGACGCTTGTCTTGCTCGACGGAACGATCGTTGAGATCGGCGGAGAGCACCTCGACAGCCCGGGCTACGATCTCCTCGGTCTCATCGTTGGATCGGAAGGCCAGCTCGGCGTCGTTACCGAAGCGGTCGTGCGGATTCGTCGCGCCGCGGAGGGCGCCAAGCCCGTCTTATTCGGCTTCGATACGAGCGAAGAAGCGGGGGCCTGTGTCGCGGCAATCATGGGTGCGGGAATCATCCCGGTTGCCATTGAATTCATGGATAAGCAGACGATCGAGATCGTGGAGGGATTTGCCAAGGCAGGTTATCCGCTCGACGTCGGCGCTCTTCTGATTATCGAGGTGGAGGGCTCCGACCGTGAGATGGAAGCCATGCTCGCGCGGATCGTCGGAATCGCGCGGAAGCACAATGTCCGTCACATCAAGGAGAGCCGCTCCGCAACGGAAGCCGCGGCAATTTGGAAGGGACGCAAGTCCGCGTTCGGAGCAACGGGGCGCGTTGCCGACTACATCTGCATGGACGGTACGGTGCCGCTTGGTCAGCTGTCGAACGTCTTGAAACGGACAGGCGAGATTGTCGCATCCTACGGCCTGCGCGTCGCAAATGTATTTCATGCCGGCGACGGCAACATGCATCCGCTGATTCTTTACAATGTTAACGATCCTGCCGAGCAGGCAAAGGCGGAAGCAGCTGGCGAAGACATCCTGAAATACTGCGTGGAAGTTGGCGGCTGCCTGACCGGCGAACACGGGGTCGGGATCGAGAAACGCGATTTGATGCGCTTCCAGTTTGAGGAACGCGATCTGCGTCAGCAAATGCGTGTGCGAGCCGTCTTCGATCCTGCATGGTTGCTCAATCCCGCAAAAGTGTTCCCGCTCGACAACCGGTTAACGGCGTAGCTACGCCGTGCGACACCGGCATCGGGAGGGAGTTGTCCATATGACCCGTCATAATCCAACGTCTGAGGCTGATGCCTGCGCAATCGTTGCAGAAGCTGCGGCGCAGCGCACTCCACTGGCAATTCAGGGCGGTGGGACGAAGCGCGCGTTCGGCAGGCCGCCGCAGTTCGAGTCGACCCTCTCATCATCGCTAATGACAAAAGTCACGCTCTATGAGCCAGCAGAATTCGTGATTTCCACCGAGCCTGGCGCCTCTCTCAGCGGGATCGTTCGGCTCCTCGCGGAGCATCGGCAAGAGCTCGCCTTCGAACCCCTCGACTACCGCCCACTGCTGGGCAGCGACGGTGAACCGACGATCGGAGCGGTCGCCGCAATGAACCTTTCAGGACCGCGCCGGATCGCTGGCGGGGCAGCCCGCGATAGTTCTCTCGGGGTGCGGTTCGTCAATGGGCGCGGCGAGGCGATCAAGTCCGGCGGTCGTGTGATGAAGAACGTGACTGGCCTTGACCTCGTCAAACTCATGATCGGCGCGCATGGCACACTCGGCTTCCTGACCGAAGTCACGTTCAAAGTCGTCCCGAGCGCCCAGCGTGTAGCAACATTGTGCCTGGTTGGCCTCTCCGACCGAACCGCCATAGCGACGCTGTCGGCGGCACTCGGCTCGCCGTATGATGTCAGTGGTGCAGCGCACCTGCCCGCGAAAATCGGTGGCGGCGCGCGCACCTTGATCCGCGTCGAGGGGTTTCCCGATTCGGTCGAATATCGCCTCGGGGAGCTGCGGTCGCTTTTGAAAGCGTTCGGCACGGCCGAGGTGCTTGCCGATGGCACTGGGAAGGATCTCTGGGTGGCGATCCGCGATGCAACGGTCCTCGCTGAGCCGCGCGATAAGGCGATCTGGCGCATCTCGACGGCACCCACCAAAGGTCCTGATGTCGCGGCGCTGATTGCTCGGACTATCGATGCGCGGTGGTTCTTTGACTGGGGTGGCGGGTTGATCTGGCTGGCGTGCTCAACGGCCAGTGCCGCCGGTGCGGCAACGATTCGCGCAGCGATCCGTCAGGCCGGTGGACATGCCACTCTCGTTCGCGCACCCGAAGACGTCCGTGCTGCGGTCGATGTATTTGATCCGCCGGTCAAAGCCATCGCGCGGCTTCAGACCGGGCTGAAAGCCTCTCTCGATCCGGCCGGCATATTCAATCCTGGCCGGATGTTTCCCGAGCTGTAACGATGCAGACAACATTTACCGCTGAACAACTGCAGAATCCCGCAACAAATGCATCGGAAAAGATCCTTCGGAGCTGCGTTCATTGCGGCTTCTGCACCGCTACCTGTCCGACATATCTTCTGCTTGGTGACGAGCTCGACAGTCCTCGCGGCCGCATCTACCAGATCAAGGACATGCTGGAGGGCAGCAAACCGGCGACCACGCCCGTCGTCAAGCACATCGACCGCTGCCTATCGTGCCTGTCATGCATGACTACCTGTCCGTCGGGCGTGCACTACATGCACCTTGTGGATCATGCTCGCGCCTATATAGAACAGACATATCGGCGGCCCTTCCACGACCGGCTCGTCCGGACCATGCTCGCGATGATCCTTCCCTATCCGAGACGGTTCCGAGCGGCGATCACTGCGGCGCAAATTGGCCGGCCATTAAAGTCTGTCTTGGCCGGCTTGCCGCATGTAGGCGTTCGGCTTGCCGCGATGCTCGATCTCGCGCCAACCCATGTGCCACGTCGATCCGCCTCACAAAAGCCGGGTGTCTTTCCGGCGATGGGAGAGAAGCGCGGCCGCGTCGCAATTCTCAGCGGTTGTGCCCAGCCTGTACTACGCCCCGATTTCAATGAGGCAGCCGTCCGGCTCCTGGCCCGCCACGGCGTCGAGGTGGTGCAAGCCAGAGGTGAGGGGTGCTGTGGCGCGCTGGTCCATCATCTCGGACACGAACGCGATTCACACGAATTCGCAAGGAGAAATATCGACGCATGGATCGCGGAGATGGATGGCGAGGGCCTCGACGCGATCATCATCACGGCGTCTGGATGCGGAACGACGATCAAGGATTATGGCTTTATGCTCCGTGAAGATCCCGCCTATGCCGATAAGGCACGGCGGGTTTCGGCAATCGCGCGAGATATCACCGAATTCCTCTGGCTGATGAAATTGGACTTCTCACCGAAAGCGTGCGATCTCGTCGTCGCCTACCATTCGGCCTGTTCGATGCAGCATGGTCAAAAGATCACTGATGAACCGAAAGCGTTGCTTAAACGGGCCGGCTTTACGGTAAAGGATATACCTGAAGGACACATCTGCTGCGGATCGGCGGGGACTTACAACATTCTTCAGCCGGAAATAGCGAAACAACTGCGTGCGCGAAAAGTGGCGAACATCCGACGCGTGAGAGCAGACCTAATCGCGACGGGAAACATAGGCTGCATCACGCAGATCGGCGATGGCGCCGACATACCGATCGTCCATACGATCGAGTTGCTCGATTGGGCGACCGGAGGGCCAGCGCCGAAGTCATTGCGGTCGGCTGATCTTAAAGGCACGCGAGGTAACAACGGTGTGTCTGGTTGCAGCGAGTGCGAGAGTCCCGACCTTGCGCGGTGAGAGCTCGGGCGTGGAAGACGCAAAGCCCAACTTTGTTTTAGATTTCGCTGCCGATCATCCAGCGGCATCTGGCATGAATCTGATTTGAGCGGCGGTTCTGGATTGGGCGGCGTGGGTCGCTAGTGCGAGCGCGCCCACGGCAAACAAGAACGATCTTCCCAGCGTGCCTCATCTCCAAAGTACAAATGTTCGTCCAGAGATGGAGGATGATCGTCACCGACTTGACGCATATTAAGCGAGGCGGGCGGATGGCTCGCGCGCCGATCTTCGTTCGAAACTTGGAACGGCGTCGCCGTCATGCATGAATCATAATCATCTAAATGCCCATCTAATTCTTTTGCTGTAATCGCCTAGACTTATATTGCTGGTGGCAATCGCGGACCGAAGAGAGCGCGAATCGGAGAAGCGCCCAGATCGAGTGCGCAACGGAAGATCGCCGTATGCCTCGTCTCGTTCGCTGTTCCGACAGGAGCGCGGGTTTCGCGCGTTCCGCAACAACAAGGATCCGGCGATATGACGGTTCAAGGCCACAACGTCTCACTGCACGAACGAGCTCGCCGCATCAGATGCCATGCGCTCCGAATGGGCGAAGTGCAGGGGCAGGGCTACATCGCCCAAGCCCTGGATATCGCTGATGTATTGGCGGTGGCTTACTTCCATGCCATGCGGTATCGGCCGGAAGATCCAGATTGGGAAGAGCGCGACCGCTTCCTTCTCTCCAATGGTCACTATGCAATTGCGCTGTACGCCGCCTTGATTGAGGCGGGCATCGTTCCGGAGGCAGAGCTGGAAACCTACGGCTTCGATGATAGCCGTCTGCCAATGTCCGGCATGGCAAGTTACACGCCGGGGATGGAAATGTCGGGCGGTTCGCTGGGGCTCGGTCTTGCCATCGCGGTCGGTCGATGCCTTGGATTGAAGCGAAAAGGATCCGACAGCTTCGTCTACACCTTGTTCTCTGACGGCGAGCTCGATGAAGGATCGAAGTGGGAGGCGATGATGTCCGCCGCCCACTACAAGTTGGACAATCTCATCGCCGTTGTCGATGTCAACAACCAGCAGGCGGACGGCCCTTCCGGGCAAATGATGGGCTTCGAACCGCTAGTCGACAAAGTTCGGGCATTCGGCTGGTTCGTTCAGCGTGTGGACGGCAACGATCTCAATGCCGTCGTTGCAGCATTCGACGCGGCATCGGCGCATCAGGAAGCCGTGCCACGAATGATTATCGCCGATACGGTCATGGGAAAAGGGGTGCCGTTTCTCGAAGCGCGTGAGCGGAATCATTTCATGCGCGTCGATGCGAATGAGTGGAAGTTGGCGCTCGCGGCGCTGCAGGATGGGAGCCAGCTATGAAGGTCACGTCGAGCACCACCACGGCGAAGCCGCGCCTGACGACGTCGGCAATGATCGCCTCGATCGCCGCAGAGGGGCAACCGACGAGAGCCGCGCCATTCGGCCATGCCTTGATCGAGCTCGCGCGCCGGCGTCCGGAAGTCGTCGGAATGACTGCGGACCTTGGCAAATACACCGATCTCCATGTGTTCGCGAAGGAGTTTCCGGACCGCTACTATCAAATGGGTATGGCCGAGCAGCTGCTGTTTGGTGGCGCGTCCGGTCTTGCCGCAGAAGGCTTCATGCCCTTTGTGACGACCTACGCGGTGTTCGCTTCCCGGCGTGCCTATGATTTCATTCACCAGACCATTGCCGAAGAAGATCGTAATGTGAAGATCGCGTGCGCGTTGCCAGGGCTCACCTCCGGCTACGGCCCGAGCCATCAGGCGGCGGAAGATCTGGCACTGTTCCGCGCGATGCCGAACATGACGATCATCGATCCGTGCGATGCTCTGGAGATAGAGCAGGTCGTGCCCGCCATGGCGGAGCATCATGGCCCGGTCTATATGCGCCTTCTGCGAGGGCAGGTGCCGCTCGTGCTTGACGAGTACGACTACAAGTTCGAGCTTGGAAAGGCGAAGCAGCTGCGAGGCGGGGATGACGTTCTCATCATCTCTTCCGGCCTGCTTACGATGCGGGCATTGGAGGCCGCGAAAAAGCTCGAAGCCGATCGCATCGGCGCGTCGGTCTTGCATGTGCCGACGATCAAGCCGCTCGATGTCGAGACGATTGTGGCGGCTTGCAGAAGGCCGGGGCGGGCGGTCGTCGTCGCGGAGAACCATACGATCATTGGTGGGCTAGGCGAAGCAGTTGCCGCTGTTCTGATGAGGGAGCGTGTGCATCCTGCATTCCACACGATCGGCCTGCCGGACGAATTCCTAGCCGCTGGCGCCTTGCCTACGCTTCACGATCGATACGGAATTTCGACGGATGCGATCGTTGGCAGCGTCAAGTCCTGGCTGTGACGGCTACGTACCACGACGCGTGGACCCGGGTCTGGCTTGTCGACCTTGAACGAGTCGCCCGACCTCTGCCCGTACGGAGCCTCAGGGAGCAGATGGACACCTGCGCGTAGGTCAAAACCTGCGCGGCGGGTAGCCCCCAAGAGAATCCTAGTGCTCGCGGCCATAGGCCTAACCTCGTAAGCTACCGAGCTTTAGCGTTTCGTGCTCATAGCGGACGTGCTTGTCGGCGGGCCGCTCCGGCATTTGGCATTCTGCTTGGCGTGGAAACAGGCTCCAGGAAGCCAATCAGATATCCTGCGGTTTGCCTGTTTGCTGTCGACGCCACCACGAATCTCTCGCGTGCTTATCGACAAGCCAAGCGTCGCCAGCAAGGATCGGCATTTGCCAGGATTCTCGGCAAGTCTTATTCGACACTGGCTTTCTTGCAGGTGCAGACGCCATTTGCCGCGGCCGTTTAGCACCCGTTTCTCCGATGCTAACGCCGGTAAAGACGCTGACGGTAGGCGCGTGGGAGATTGTAGAACGTAACTCCCAAGTGGCCACTCGATCGAAGTTTGTTCGCCGGTCGAAACCGCCATTTGGATGAGAACAATTCACTCAATGAAGCGCGCAATTCGTTTGATCTGCTGATCGTACTTCTTATCGTCGGAAGAATGAGGGCGACCGCAATGCACGACGGCGCCGGCACTGGGAGGAGCTCATGTCTGCGCACCAGACCGCAACAACAACCGTAAACGATCGACGTCCAGACGTGGCCGCTCACTCAGTGGGAGCCGATAAGAGTGGAGTCCTTGCGGACCTCAAACCCGACGTCTTCTTTCGCTACTTCGAAGAGATCAGCCGCATTCCCCGCGGGTCCTATAACGAGAAGCAGGTGAGCGACTACATCGCAAAGTTCGCGCGGGACCGCGGGCTCGAGTGTTACCAGGACGACATCCACAATATTCTTGTCAAGAAGCCGGGAACGAGCGGATACGAGAACGCGTCGCCGCTCATCTTCCACGGTCATACCGACATCGTGTGCGAGAGCGATGAAGGTGTGGAGCACGATTTCGAGAAGCAGGGCATCAAGCTGCGGATCGACGGCGACTTCATCCATGGCACCGGTACGACGCTTGGCGCCGATAACACGGTGGGTGTGGCGCTGGCGCTATCCGTGCTCGACGCCAAGGACATTCCCCATCCGCCGCTCGAGGTCGTACTGACAGTCCAGGAAGAGGTCGGAAAGGGAGGCGCTCAACACTTCGATGCGTCCCGTCTGACGGGTCGGCGGTTGATCGACTTCAACTGGCACGATCCCAAGAGTCTGTTCGCCGGCTGCGCGGGCGATATCTCGGCGCGCTTCCGGATTCCGGTCGAATGGCAGAAGGCGCCGGCCGGCTTGACGGCGATGCGCCTGTTCGTGAAGGGACTGAGCAGCGGCCACTCGGAGTTCGACATTCACCTCGAGCGCGCCAACGCGATCGTCCTTCTCGCTCGGGTCGTCGGTGCGCTCCTCGACGAACTGCCGGTCCGGCTGGCGTCGGTCAGGGGAGGCGTCAATCGGTACGTCATTCCGGGAGACGCCGAAGCGCTCCTGCTCGTGCATCAGGCAGATGTGGATCGTGCGAGCGAGATCGTCCGGAATGTCGCCGCAGATATCAAGAAGGAGTTCTTCGTCAGCGACCCGAAGCTCGAGGTCGGTCTGGAGCCGAGCGACGGTCTCATCGAACGCGTCCTTTCGGATGTTACCGCCAGTTCGGTCGTCCAGGCGATCACGCTGACGCCCAACGGCGTCCAAAGCATGAGCCTCACAATCGCGAATCTGGTGGAGAGTTCGAACACCATTGCCCTGTTGTCGACAAGCGACGAGGAAGTCGAGATCCTATCGACCATTCCGAGCGCGATTAGCTCGCGGCGCTACGCCATCCTCAAACGTATCGAGCGGCTGGCCGAGCTGATGGGGCGTGGGACCAAGGTTACCACCTTCGCCGATTGCCCGGAGTGGCCCTACAACAAGGATTCGAAGCTTCTGGCCGTCGCCAGCCGCGCGTTCGAGGATACCTTCAAGGCAAGGCCTCACGTTGAAGTATCGCACTCGAGCCTCGAGTTGGGTCTCTTCAACAAGAAGATCCCGGGGATCGACATGATCTCGATCGGACCGGAAGCGTTCGATGTGCATACCACTCGAGAGCGTCTCAATCACACTACTGTTGAGCCCATCTGGCGGCTTCTGAAGGAAATACTCCGCAATCTCAGAGATTAGCGCGACATCGCGCATCTCGGCGGAATGATCGTTGGCAGCGTTCCAAACAACTGGTGCGCTGGACGAGGTTGCTCGCGCCCGCGCGAGCAGCAGATGTTGCACTAGAACAAACATTTGAGGGGAAACATGAAACGTTCTTTCCGTACGTCATTGGCAGCGGCGCTGGTCGCCGCCGTCGTCGCTCCGACTTCAGTCTTCGCCGCCGACTACGGCGCCGTCTTTCCGGGAATCCTCATGGACAAGGTGATTCCGCCGACCGGCAAAGAGGCAAAACCCCAGGTCAAGACAAACCGTCCCCTCAAGGTTGGTTTCCTGCCGACCGCGATGGATACCTACTATCAGCGCGTGCTGGCCGGAGTGAAGGAAGAGATCGATCGAGCAGGCGGACCCGCGACGATCCAGCTGCTCGTGCAGGCACCGAAGAGCCAGTCCGCGACGGACGATCAGGTCCGCACGATGGAGGCCTGGATCAACGAGCGCGTCGATGCGATCGCGGTCGCGCTCTACAACGAAGGCGCCTTGGAGCCGCTGATCCGGCGTGCGACCGAAGCGGGAATCCCGGTGTTCCTGTTCAATTCACCCGTCGCTGATGACCCCTATTACGTGAGCGATATCGGATACGATCAGAGCGACGGTGGTCGCGCTCAGGCGCAGTGGATTGTCGATCACTACAAGGACAAGGGAGAGGTCAAGATTGCCGTCCTGGAGGGCTTGCCAGGTCCGCACACGGCGCAGCGCATGAAAGGCTTCAATGAAATCCTCTCGAAATACCCGAACCTGAAAATCGTCGCCAAGCAGCCGGCTGGCTGGGTGCGAGCACAAGGTCTCACCGTGACCGAGAACATGCTCACCGCGCATCCCGATGTGGAAATTCTCGTTGCCCTCTACGACGAAATGGCCTTGGGAGGTCTCCAGGCCTTGAAGGCGCGGAAGCTGAACGGGAAGATTGCGATCGTCGGTTACGAGAACATGAAGGAGGCCAACGACGCGATCAAGGTCGGCGATTTTGCGGCCACCGTGGATACCGGGGCCAAGGAGGAAGGCCGCAACATCATCCGCGCGGTCGAGCAATTCGTTATGAAGGGCGAAAGCGTTCCGAAGAAGATCTTCGTCGCCCCGAAGACCTACGACGCCAAGAACATCGGCACGTTCGATCCGGCTGACTACATCTACGTCGCAAAGAACACGAAGTAGATGATCTCGAGGGGGCCACGCTGTTGTGGCGTGGCTCCCTCCGTTTGAATGTGGGGGGGCGCATCATGAGCCAGTCGGAACACGCGCTCAAGATCACGGGCGTCGGCAAGAGGTTCGGAGCGACCAACGCGCTGTCGGGCATTTCGATGAATCTCGCCAGGGGTGAGGTGCTGGGACTGGTCGGTGAAAATGGGGCCGGAAAATCGACCCTGATGAAGATCCTGTCCGGAGCCCATGCGCGTGACGAAGGCGACATCGAGATCGATGGGGTTCGCGTGGACATCCGCGAGCCCGCGGACGCGCAGCGGGCGGGTATAGGCATTATCTATCAGGAACTCAGTCTGTTCCCTGACCTGGACGCGGTTGAAAACATTTTCATTGGCCGGGAGATGTCGGTCGGAAAATATCCGAACATGACGGTGCCGCTTCGAAAGAAGGCCATGCGGGATTGCGCCGCTCGAATCCTGAACGATGTGCTTGGCGTCGAGATCGATCTGGATTGTCCGGTTGGTTCACTTGCCCTTGCTCAACGGCAAATCATCGAAATCGCCAGGGCGTTGAACTCGAATGCAAATATCCTGATCATGGACGAGCCGACCGAGGCTCTCGAAAAAGCCGAGCGAGAACAGCTCGTCAGAATCATCAACGATCTCAAGCAAGCGGGGAAGTCTGTCATATATGTGTCCCACAAGCTTGATGAGGTTCTGAAGATCTGCGATCGCGTGGTCGTATTGCGGGATGGGGCATGCGTCGCGGACTTGCCGGCGTCATCGCTCGACGTGAACAAGGTGATCAGCTTGATGATCGGCGGCTCGCTGGCGAAGCAGTTTCCGACGAAGTCAAGCCCAGGCGCTGATCCTGTCCTCAAGGTAGAAGGGCTATCCCGACGCGGAGCGTTCGAAAACGTCAATTTCGAACTGCACGAAGGGGAGATTCTGGGTGTTGCGGGACTCGAAGGATCGGGAAAGAGCCGCCTTCTGAGGGCGCTGTTCGGCGATGGTGCGTCGGAGTCCGGTAGAATCGTGCTGAAGGGTCGTTCGACTTCGATCAGTTCGATATCGGACGGGATGAACAACCGGATTGCGTTTCTTCCCGCCGAGCGCAAGACGGAAGGTATCTTCGCCGAACATAGCGTCGGCTGGAATTTGACTGCCTCCAGCCTGGCCCAATTCGGCGGTGTTCGCTTGGATCGACGAGCGGAACGACTGCAATGCATCAACCAAATCCGGAAGATGGGCATCAAATCGGAAGGACCGCAGCAGTCGATCGGACGACTGAGCGGCGGTAACCAGCAGAAAGTGCTGTTGGCGAGATGGCTGCTGACCGAGCCGGACGTATTGCTTCTCGAGGAGCCGACGCGCGGGATCGACATCAAGGCGAAGGCCGATGTCTACCAATTGATCGCCGGCAGCGCGCAAGCGGGCAAAGGGATCATCGTGGTCTCGTCGGACAGCACCGAGCTGCTGGGATTATGCCATCGGATATTGGTCATGTTCGAAGGCGAGGTGGTCGGAATATTGGACGCGGCGTCCGCGAACGAGGAAGCCATCGCCTCGCTTTCGATCCAGCGGACCTGAGAGAAAGTTAATGGAGAACGGAATGTCGACCCAGGCCCTGGACGCAAAGAACCCGGTATCGAGATTCAGGCTGTCCGGAGGCGCGAGCGGCATCGTGATCGCGTTGATCGTGCTCATCGTGGCGCTTGGAGTCGCGTCGCCGCGCTTTCTGAGTGTCGGAAACCTCACCGATATCACGCGCCAGGCCGTCTTCGTCGCGATCATCGCGTTCGGAGCTACCCTCGTCATCGCCATGCGAGGGATCGATCTCTCGGTTGGGTCGACGCTTGCGTTCACCGGCCTGATCGCCGCGGACCTGATGAACCGCGGGTTCAATCCATATGTCAGCGTCGCCGCGAGCCTTGCGCTCGGAACGTTGATCGGCGTTGTGAACGGCGTCCTGGTTGCCAAAGTCAAGATTGCGGACTTCATCGTCACGATGGCGATGATGGTCATCACGCGTGGATTGATCATGGTCTACACAGAGGGGATTCCGCTCACCGGCTTGTCGAATCCATCCTTTCAGGTCTTCGGCCAGGGATTCGTTGGTTTCGTGCCGATGCCGGTGTTGGTGACCATACTGACGTTTGCGGGGGTCTACTTCCTGCTTTATCAAACGCGCTTCGGCCGTTACACGCTATCGATCGGAAGCAATCCGGAAGCGGCCCGATTGGTCGGAATAAGGATCGACCGCATCAAGATCGCGGTCTATGCGCTGACTGGATTGTTGGCGGCGCTGTCCGGTGTTCTCCTCACTTCGCGTCTCGAAGCAGCAATGCCGGAGGCCGGCGAGGGATATGAACTGGATGTGATCGCGGCGGTGGTCATGGGAGGGACGAGTCTTGCCGGAGGCAAGGCGTCCTTGTTGGGAACTGCTGCCGGCGCGGTCCTCATGGCGGTCGTGCGCAACGGTCTCAATATCCTCAACGTCAACACGTTCTGGCATCAGGTTGTGATCGGCGCGATCATTCTGTTGGCCGTGTGCGCCGATAAGTTCGGTGGCCGCTCGCGAGATACCTGAGTGAGGGAGGCAGCTGTGGGTTTTGGCCTTGGCCCGATCGAGAATAGCTTGCGATATCCCGTCGCGGGCGTCGAGCCGCTCGATCGTCGGTTTACGTACAAGATAGGAAACGCACCGATCGAACGTCTTGCGACGGGCTTTGGATGGGTGGAGGGGCCCGTCTACTTTGGAGATAGCGGCAGTCTTCTCTTCAGCGATATTCCGAACAACCGCATCTACCGCTGGCTCGAGGCGGATGGGCATCTGGGAATATTCCGCAGTCCCTCGAACTATGCCAATGGCCATACCCGTGACCAAAGCGGACGCCTTGTTAGCTGCGAGCACCTTCGACGCGTCACCCGCACCGAGCTCGACGGCCGTATCACCGTGCTGGCGGATCGCTACGAAGGCAAACGCCTTAGCGCGCCCAATGATGTGATCGTGGCCTCCGACGGTGCCGTGTGGTTCACCGACCCCGGCTATGGCATCGACAGCGACTATGAGGGTATCAAACAGGAGGCCGAACTGCTCCGGGCAGTCTACCGATTGGATCCCGCCGGATCGCTCCGGGTGGTTGCGGACGATTTCGTGCGGCCCAACGGCCTTGCCTTGTCGCCGGACGAATCGCGACTCTATGTCGTCGATAGCGGGATAACGGATGGCGGCCCGTCCCATATCCGCGTCTTCGATGTGGTCGATGGGCACTTGCGGAACGACGCGGTATTTGCCGACGACTTTGCGCCGGGTTTCACGGACGGCCTGCGCGTCGATGTGCATGGCAACGTCTGGTGCAGCATGGGGTGGGCGGATCCCGCCGAAGACGGCGTGCGCTGCTACTCGGCGGAAGGCGCCTTGATCGGGAAGATTCATCTGCCGGAGACCTGCGCGAACGTTTGCTTTGGGGGGCGTCGCAAGAACCGGCTGTTCATGGCGGCGAGCACGTCGATCTACGCTGTGTGTCTCAACACGACGGGAATTTGACTGACGCCGGAAGCTCGATTGGACGGGACGAGGGAGACTTGAAGTGCTGGCGGAAAAGATTGCGATCATCACAGGGGCCGGAAAGGGAATGGGCGAGATCCATGCCCGCGAATTTGCAGCGCAACATGCGGCAGTGGTCCTCACCGACGTCGATACAAAGAATGGCCATCGTGTTGCCGATGAAATATCGGCATCCGGCGGCAAGGCAATATTCGTCGATCACGATGTGGTCGATGAGGGGTCGTGGAGCAACGTCGTTGCTGAGGCGGAGCGCGCCTTCGGATGTGTCAACGTACTGGTTAATAATGCAGGAATATTCATCCGCGACACGATCGAGAACCTCTCCGTCGTGGACTTTCGAAGGCTGTACGAGGTGAACGTCACCGGTGCGTTCCTCGGATGCAAGCTGGTCGCTCCCAGCATGAAACGGGCCGGCGGAGGTTCGATCGTCAACGTGTCTTCAGTGTCCGGCATCGTCGCGAACATGCCGGGCATGACCGGCTACTCCGCGACGAAAGGGGCCATTCGCATGCTCACCAAGGCTGCCGCCGTCGATCTGTGGCAGCATGGGATCAGAGTGAACTCGATACACCCGGGCACGATCAGGACCCCCCTCAATGAGGATTACTTCTCAGACCCGGAGAAGACGCGGCTCATCCTGGGAAGCACGCTTATGGCAAGACCCGGAGAGTGCTCGGAAGTGTCCGCGGCGCTCATTTTCTTGGCGTCCGACGGATCGAGCTACATGACGGGTTCCGAATTGGTGGTTGATGGCGGTATGACTGCGGTTTGACGAGCTGTTTTCGTCGCCTCCTCCTCCTGAAAGCGCTTCAGCTTTGAACCCAATCCGGTGCGGGCACTGCCGAGCATGGCAATAGCATGCCCGTGCCGCCTGTGATCTTCGCCTAGAACATTGCCCGGAAACCGCGGGCGATGGCGAGGCTGGAAGATCGTGCTCGTTCGATCATCGGACTGTTGAGTCAAAATGCACAACGGGTGGGGTGCCACCTTCCTCGCTGGTGTCGGGCGCTTTTCGCTGGGATTTCCGGCACAAATGGAGCAATTGACTGCCGTTCCGACAATCATGCGATATCCATCGCAGGTCGATACGATGCGGCGATCGAAGTCATGCGACACTGGACCGGCACGAGGACGTTGACGGTTCAATTTTGCGTGCGATAACGTATGCATTAAGGGGCCAGTAAGATCCCGACGAATTCGGCGCAATCGCTTTTGGAGGGATCACGATGTCTAGCCTCACTACAAAACTCACAGTTACGATGGCGGCGATCGTCGCCTGTATGGTCCTGGCCACAGGTCCATCGACGGCGGCGGATGTTGCTGCGGCGTTGAAGGATATCGAGGAGCATCCAGCCTCCGGTCCGCACGGGGAAAAGCCGGTCCTCGCCAGCGATCTCTCACTCACCCCGGAAGAGATCGCAAAGATCAAGTCGATGAACGCGACTGCAGCTATCGTCATGCACTACACGGCCTCCGATTGGGCGAAGGCGCAGATGGCGGGCCAAAGGGCTGCTCTCGATATGCTCGGAATCAAGATCATCGCTGTCACGGACGCGGGCTACAAAGCCGAGCAACAGGTCTCCGACATTGAGACGGTCATGGCCCGCAAACCGAACGTGATGATTAGCGTTCCTGCAGAGCAAAACGGCACGGCCGCCGCGTACAAGCGTGCGGCGGCTTCCGGTATCAAGATCGTGTTTCTCGATCAGACTGGCGCCGGAATGTCGCCTGGGACGGAGTATGTGAGCCTCGTGTCTTCCGACAATCGAGGTATGGGCAAGGCTGCGGCGCTGCTTATGGCGCAGGCGCTGAACGGAAAGGGCAATATTGGATTGATCCCGCACGCTTCCGACCTGTTTGCGACCGTCGAGCGCGTCATGGGGTTCAAGGAGGCGATCAAAGCCTACCCTGACATCAAGATCGTGGCCGAGCAGGGCGTCGGTGGCCCTGACTTTTCCGGAGAGTCTGAGCGTATCGCCTCTGGGATGCTGACCGCCCATCCTGAACTGAACGGGATTTGGGCTGTCTGGGATGTGCCGACCGAAGGCGTGCTCGCTGCGGCGCGCACCAGCGGACGCGGGCCAAAGGATCTCGTGATCACGACCTGCGACCTTGGCGTGAACATCGCTATCGACATGGCGAAGAATGGTTACGTGAAGGGGACGGGATCGCAGCGGCCGTACGGCGCAGGCTATGCGGAAGGCATTTTGGCGGGCTACGCACTGATCGGCAAGTCAGCGCCGCCCTATGTCGTGCTTCCCGCACTGGCGGTGACCAAGCAGAATTTGATTGCCGGCTGGCCAATGTCCAATGGGACGCCGCCACCTCAGGTGGTGACGGACGCCTTGAAGTAGGACTGGTGGGCCCGGGCTTTAGTCCCCGCACGCGAGCTATCGGTCATGATCGAATCCAGCGACGCGGTCGAGATGACCGGCATAAAGAAGTCGTTCGGAGGACTCCACGTCCTCCGCGGCGTCGACTTCGCGGTCAAGCAGGGGACGGTCCATGCGCTGATGGGTGAGAATGGCGCCGGAAAGTCGACGCTGCTCAAGATACTTCAGGGAATTCTGACGCCGACCGAAGGCTCCATAACCGTCTTCGGTCGGCAGATGAGCGGTTTTAGCGCCGCTACATCACGCGCGTTGGGTATCGGGATGATATTTCAGGAACTGAGCCTGATCCCGAGTCTCACCGTCGCCCAGAACATCTTTCTGGCTCGAGAGCCGAGGAAATTTGGGCTTCTCGTCGACGATCGCATGGCGCGGGATCGATCGAGAGTGATCCTGTCCGAACTGGGCATGGATGTCGATCCGGCAACGCCGGTCGAGAAGCTCAGCACCGGGCAGATGCAGATGGTAGAGATTGCCAAAGCGATCTCCCAAGACGCTCGCGTGCTCATTTTGGATGAGCCGACATCCGCGCTGACCGGCGTTGAGGTCGAGCGTCTCTTTTCACTCCTCAAACGTCTATCCGCGGATGGCGTCGCGATCGTCTACGTGTCGCACCGGATGGACGAGATATTCGAGATTGCCGAGGAGGTGACCATCCTTAGGGATGGCCGGAACGTTGCGACCGCCCCACTGCGGCAATTGGAGATCCAGGACGTCGTCGAGCATATGATCGGCAAGCGGGTTGGAAGCTTCAGCTGGCGGCCGCGTTCGGTCGACCGGACGCGTTGCCCGGCTCTTGAGGTCCGATCGCTATCCGGGCCGAACAAGCCGATCAACGCTTCTTTCGAAGTTCATTCAGGTGAAGTGCTTGGCATCGCGGGGCTGTTGGGCTCCGGCCGCAGCGAACTGGCTCGGGTCTTGTTTGGTATCGATCCAATGATCTCCGGCGAAATCCGGGTGAAAGGCCAGGCTGTCAGGATTCGCAGTCCAAGCGACGCGATGGCGGCTGGAATCGCCCTCATACCTGAAAGCAGAGCTCGCGAAGGCCTGATCGCGGCGCACAGTATACGCACAAATCTCAGTCTGCCTCGGTTGGGCGACCTCGCTCGTGGACCGTTCCTTGACGGTGCCAAGGAGACCTCTTCCGCAACCGGCTTGATCCAACGATTGCGTATCAAAGCGACCTCCAGCTTTGTCCCGGTGCGTACCCTCTCGGGCGGTAATCAGCAGAAAGTTGTGCTGGGGAAATGGTTGGCCATGAATCCCGAGATCCTGATCCTGGATGAGCCCACGGCGGGCATCGACATCGGCAGCAAAACGGAAATCGTCGATCTCATCCGCGAACTTGCGGATGAGGGACGAGCCATCATCATCATTTCTTCCGAGCTCGCCGAACTTCTGGCGGTTAGCGATCGCGTGCTCATCATGAGCGACGGACGCATTGCCCGCGAGGTGTCCAGGGACGAGATTTCCGTGGCGGCCGGCGAGCCGACCGGAAGTGCAGACGAAGGGGTGCAGATCGCCAAGGCGGAGCACAACCTTCAAGTCCTTATCCAGGAGGTGCGGCTCAATGCTCCGACGTACTGATGGAAGTGGAACTGCAGTGACGACGCATCGAGGTCCGTTGGCCATGGTTAGAGGCACTTCCATTGTCTCGGACTGGCGACAATACGTCGTCTATATCGGGTTCACGCTGATCTTCGTAATATTCGCGATTACGCTGAGTGATCGCGGCTTCCTGTCGGCCAACAATCTGCTCAACATCGCACGACAAACCGCGATTATCGCGATCATGGCGATGGCCATGACCTTCGTGTTGTGCGCCGGCGAGATCGATTTGTCGGTTGGGGCCATTGCAGGTTTGGCTTCCGTGACCTCAGCCCTCGCTCTTAGCCGTTACGGGCTTGTACCTGCCATTGCGGCCGGACTCTGTACCGGTCTCCTTGTGGGAGCCGTGAATGGAAGCTTGACCGCCTGGATCGGCATCCCCTCGTTTCTGGTCACGTTGGGTATGATGGGCTTTGCCCGTGGGCTTGGCATGTGGATGAGCGGAACCTCTCCCGTGCCGGTGATCGATGAAACCTTCATCGCTATTTTCGGATCGGGGAATATCGGCCCGGTCCCCATCCTTGTATTGTGGGTCGTGATCCTCGGCGCGCTGGCTCATACGGCCCTGCGAAAGACACCCTTCGGACGAAAGATCCTGGCCACTGGTGGTGGTGAGACCGCAGCGCGCTACAGCGGCATCAAGACAAAAACCGTAAAGTTTCAAGCGCTTTTGATGACTGCCACGGCGGCTTCCATCGCAGGTATGCTTTACGCGGGACGCCTGCACTCGGGGCGCTTCCAGTTGGGAGAGGGCGATGAACTGTCGGTTATCGCCGCCGTCGTTCTTGGCGGCACCAGCCTGTTCGGCGGAGCCGGAACGGTCATCGGATCAATCGTGGGGGCGCTGCTGATCGGCGTTATCAACAATGGTCTTATTCTGCTGGGGCTCGATTTTAGCCAGCAGCTTATGGCGCGCGGCGTTCTCATCGTTCTGGCGGTGGCCTTGGGCCGCAGCCAGCGCGCGTGACTGAGCTGAACTCAAAAAAAGAAGGACTATCGCATGACCTTGGTCATCGTCACTGGTGGAAGCGGCAAGCTCGGCCGAGCTTGCATAAAGGATCTCTTGGATCACGGCTACAACGTGGTCAACGCGGATGTCGCACCTCCTGCGGTGGACCTTTGTCCTTTCGTGCAGGTCAATCTCACGGATCTTGACCGCACGATAGAGCTGCTTTCCGGCATGGAATGGTATCACAATCGAGGGGTGGACGCAGTTGTTCACCTCGCTGCCGTTCCAATGCCCGGAGTTGTGGCTATCAGCGAGGTTTTCGGTATCAATACGGCCAGTACCTATAATGTCTTTGAGGCGGCGCGCCGCCTTGGCATACGCAATGTGGTCTGGGCGTCAAGCGAGACCTTGCTCGGTCTGCCATACAAGGATCCGCCGCCATATCTTCCTGTCGACGAAGACTATCCGGCGAGGCCCGAAACGGCTTACTCGCTGTCCAAAGCGGTTGGTGAAGAAATTGCGCGTCAGTTTTGCCGGTGGGATCCCCTGCTCAAGATTGCGTGCCTGCGATTTTCGAACGTGATGGATCCTGCCGAGTACGGGCAATTTCCCTCCTTCGATCCGGAAGATCGAAAGTTCAATCTGTTCGGGTACATCGATGCACGTGATGGGGCTCAGGCGGTTCGGCTATCGCTGGAGGCAGATATCAAGGGAGCAGAAGTCTTCGTAATTGCCAATGCCGACACGGTATCGCCGACATCGAGTGTGGAGCTCGCGCAGAAATATTTTCCAGGCGTACCATTCAAGAGGAAAATCAGCGGACATGAGACGCTGCTCTCCATAGACAAGGCTCGTCGAGTGCTCGGTTATTCGCCGAAGCATAGTTGGCGGTCGGCTCAAAAATAAGCGCTAGACCCGAAGATTTTCTCGTTCCAAGATTCCGGCGTGCTCCTCTTAGTTGAGATGAAATGGGGTCACCTATCCACCAGACCATTTCATTTGTGGCTTTGTGCTCGCGCGCCGTAGCCTTCCCAGGGTCAGCTTAAACTAACAAACCGCAGACAGCGTTCCCTGGGAGGAGCAAATGGATTCGAGCAAGAACCTTTCGCAAGTAAGTCGCCGCGATCTCGTCAAGGGAGCCGCTTTGCTGGGCGGTGCCGCGTTGACCGAGGCGGCCACCACGCGCAGCGAGGCGAAAGAGGCGAAGTCGGATAAACAAGCTCCATCGTATTATCGGTTCGCGTTGGGCGAAGCACAGGTCACGGTCGTCTCTGACGGGCCGTTGCCGCTTGGAGACCCAAGCGAAAGCTTCCTGGGCGTGCCGAAGGAGGAAGTTGTGCGGATGCTCGACAAGAGCTTCCTTCCCACAAAGGAGGTCGTGCTCGAGCAGAACGCGCCGATCGTCAATTTTGGAAACAAGCAGGTCCTGTTTGACACCGGCATGGGGTCACTCAAGCAGTTCGGGCCCACCACGGGGCGCCTGAAGAGCAGCCTAGCGGCTGCCGGGGTCGCTCTTGAAGATATCGACGCGGTCGTCTGTTCTCATGCGCACTGGGATCACATCGGTGGCATCTGGGGGGACGACAACAAGCCGACGTTTCCGAACGCACAGATCTACATCAGCCAAACCGATTACGATTTCTGGACTGACAAGAGCAAGCTCGGCGGTGACTTGGATGGCCTAGTCAAGGCGGCGATTCATAACCTGCCGCCTGTGCGGGACCGCATCGTTTTCTTCAAGGATGGCGAGCAGTTTCTGCCGGGAGTTCATGCAATTGCAGCGCCCGGCCACACACTCGGGCATCACTGCTTCATGATCGAGTCGGCGGGAAAGTCGTTTTGCTACGTCGGGGATTTGACCCATCATCCCGTGCTGCTGTTCGAAAAACCCCGAATGGAGTTTCTGTTCGATACCGATTCGAAGCTTTCGGCGAAGTCGCGGGTGAGGGTCCTGGACATGTTGGCTGCCAACAGGACGCCGCTGATGTCTTATCACTTCCCGTGGCCGGGCCTCGGGAATGTAGGGAAGGATGGCGAGGGCTTCCGTTACTATCCCGAACCAATGCATGTGTCGTCTCTTTAACTTGCGGGATTGGTCAAGTCGGACACCGTCAGACATTGACCGGCACTGTCAGCTGAGTTCAGCCCCCGGCCTGTTGGCGGCCTAACAAGTTGGTCGGTCGCACCGGCCAAACCAAGCGCGCAAGCGCTCCTCCCGCGACTGGCCCGGCCCTGGAGGCCGGGCCATTTTTTTGAATGGGTAATTGAAATGAAAGATCAACGCCTTCTGCTTCGCGCGATTGTTGATGCCGCGATCGCCGCCGCCCATCCCGATGTCGTGCTGGCCCCCTATCTTCCGGTAGCCCCGAAGGGGCGTTTGATCTGTCTCGCCGCCGGCAAGGGAGCCGCAGCCATGGCGGCAGCGGCCGAACGGCATTACCTGGATGCGTTGAAGCTTGATCCGGATCGACTGATCGGCATCGCAACAACTCGGCACGGTCATCGTGTGCCGACAAGATGCGTCGAGGTCGTCGAGGCTGGGCATCCAATGCCCGACGAGGCAGGGCTGGAAAGTGCGGAACGGACGCTGCAGCTTGCCCAGAGTGCCCGAGAGGAGGACTTGGTATTGGTGTTGCTGTCCGGTGGTGGCTCCGCCAACTGGATCGCACCTGCAAACGGCATTACCTTCAGTCAGAAGCTGCATCTGACGCGTTTGTTGTTGCGCTCGGGCGCGCGGATCGACGAGATCAACGTCGTCCGAAAGCACCTGTCGCGTATCAAAGGCGGACGTCTCGCGCGTGCTTGTTGGCCGGCCGAGGTCGTGGCGCTTGCAATCTCCGACGTGCCATTCGACGATCCATCGTCAATTTCGTCCGGACCGACCGTGCCGGATCAGACAACGCTCGCGGATGCGCTGGCGGTGCTCGAAAGATACGGCCTTGTGCCAGATGAAGCGATTGGTCGTGCGCTCCATGACCCGCAGAACGAGAGCTGTAAAGCTGACGATCCGTGTTTCGCCCGTATGCGACTGGAGCTGATCGCAAAGCCCCGCGATTCGCTTGATGCCGCTATCGCCACGGCAAGGAAAGCTGGTTACGAGATCATCGATCTCGGAGCTGATCTTGAAGGTGAAGCGCGCGACGTCGCAGCCGATCATGCGCGCCTGGCGCTTCAAGCCCGGCTGGAAGGAAGACGCGTCGCGATACTGTCGGGTGGAGAGCTGACCGTCACCGTTCGCGGCAATGGGCGTGGCGGACCCAATCAGGAGTATGCACTCGCGCTGGCCCTCGGTCTCAATGGCGAAAGCGGCATCGCAGCTCTTGCAGCAGACACCGATGGTGCAGATGGCGGCGGCGGAGCAGCATCAGATCCTGCTGGCGCCATTGTTGACGAGCAGACCCTCAGTAGAGCCAAGTCGCACGGCCTCGACGCACGGACGTTTCTTGGCAACAATGACGCAAGCGCCTTCTTCGCAGAGACTGGCGATCTGCTGCACACTGGTCCGACGCTGACGAATGTCAACGATCTCAGGGTGATCCTGGTGGAGTAGCCGATGCCGTTACCCCTAGGAGCCCAGCGCCATGCGATCAGTTGCGCATTCGGCGTGCCGCTATGTCTCAGTCTCACGTAAAGCTTGCGACATCCATTTCCGGAACGTGGCGATCTTGGGTACGTTGGTGCGAGAGCGGCGATAGACCAGGCTGTGGCACAGCATACGCGCTCCATTCGCTCCGAAAGGCATGACTAGCCGGCCGCTTTCGAGCTCGCGTTGAACGAGCAGTCGGCTTTCCAGGCATACGCCGAGCCCGTCAACGGCAGTGCTGATGGCCATAAAGGAGCGGTCAAAACGAGGGCCGCGCTCTAGATCCAGCTCGACCTTTGCATCCTCTGCCCAGTGCTTCCACCGATAAAGATTGACCTCGGAGTGGATCAAAACATGCTTTTTCATGTCAGCCGGCGTTCGGATCCGTGAAGCGCCTTTCATGAGCTTCGGCGAGCACAGCGCGACGATTGTCTCGAGCGGAAACGAATCGACACCCAAGTAAGCTGCCGGCACGAACGTGCCGTATCGAATATCGATGTCCACGGCATCGCCTCCGAGATCGGCAGCGTCGCCCGACGCATTCAATCGCAAATCGATTTCCGGATTGAGCGCACCGAACCTGGAGAGTCGCGGCATCAGCCACTGGCTCGCGAAACTCGGGACCGAATGAATCGTCAGAATGTCGCTTTTGCCTTTTCGCGCGACAGTCTGGCTTGCTGCTTCAATGCGTCCGAGCGCCTCGGATATTTCGTCGGCATACTTTCGACCGACGTCGGTCAGCATGACCGCCCGATTGATCCGGTGAAAGAGCTGTACGCCTAATGTGGTTTCCAGTGACCTGATCTGATGGCTCACGGCGGAAGGCGTCACCCTCAACTCGTCGGCGGCGCGAAGGAAGGAGCCAAGACGCGCGGCGGCTTCGAAGATTTGAATGGCGCGCAAGTGGAGCAGATGGGTCATGGTTCACATGAATGCAGTTCATCTAACCGGGACTTTAATTCCTTTGTTGGTGCCGGGCAAGGTTACTAGGCTCAAGCGATAGAGAATGCGGACAGACAACCGCAAGACCCGGAGGTACGTCCACTGTGCTCTCATTGCGAGAGTCCTCCGGTCTTTGCCAAGTCAGTGTGCCTTCGCGAAAGCGAGGGAGGCCGCGCGCGCGTGAAAGCAATACGAAGAGGGGCACCATCGCGACATGAGCATGACCCGGGATAACAAGAATTCGGACCGATCCGAAGCAAACAATATCGGGTTCATCGGCCTTGGATCCATGGGCTCAAGGATGGCTGCACATCTCTGCGCTCGCGGTTATCGAGTGAGGGGGCACGACGTCAGAGCTGAAGCTCGCGCCGCTTTCGAAAAGGAGGGTGGCATCTGGGCTGATGCGGCGAAGGATGCTGCGCTGGGCGCTGATTTTCTGGTGCTCATGGTGGTGAATGTTGGCCAGGCCGAGCAACTGCTGTTTGAGGCGGGTGTTCTTGACGCGCTGCCGAAGGAAAGCGGCGTCGTTCTCATGGCGACTTGTCCAGCGGCAGACGTTGAAAGAATATCAAAAGCGGTCGCGAAAGCCGGGCGCAGCTTCGTTGATGCTCCCGTGTCCGGAGGAGTCGCGGGTGCGGCTTCAGCTACGCTCACCATCATGGCGGCCTGCGCCAACGAAACGTTCGCCCGCGCCAAGCCTGTTCTTCAAGCGATGGGAGACAAGGTGCACCACGTCGGGTCGAGTCCTGGGCAGGGTGCGCTGGTCAAGACGATCAACCAGCTCCTGTGCGGCGTGCATCTGGCAGCAGCCGCAGAAGCGGTCTCGCTCGGTGCGCAGGCGGACATAGATCCTCAGGTCCTGATCAACATCTTTTCCGAATCCTCAGCTTCAAGCTGGATGCTGCGCGACAGGGGCTCCCGCATGATCGCGGGTGAGCCTCAGGTGACCAGCGCCATCGATATCTTCGTCAAGGACCTCGGAATTGTCTTGGATGCCGGCCAGCGTCTGAAAGCTCCGACGCCCCTCGCTTCGATCGCACAGCAGATGTTCCTAGCGGTTTCGGGCCAGGGTTTCGGTCAGGTCGACGACAGCCAGGTCGTGAGAGCGTATCGCGCAATGACCAGCGTGTCGGGACGGTGAGATGATGCGGCAGGCAAACAGTCACTTCGCAGACCTGACCGATGTTACGCTGCACTACCTAACGGCGGGCAAGGGCGACCCCGTGGTTCTCCTGCACGGGATCCCTCAATCATCACATGAGTGGCGGTTCGTGATGCCCCGGCTCGCGGATCGATACTTTGTGATCGCTCCGGACCTTCGTGGACTGGGCGACTCGACCCGTCCGCAATCGGGATATGACAAGAAGACCGTAGCCGAGGATATCTGGCAGCTCGTCAACGGCCACCTGGGAATGAAGCGCTTTCATCTCGTCGGCCACGACTGGGGTGGGCCGGTCGCGTTCGCGCTCGCTGCACATCACCCGGAGGCGGTGTCGAAGCTCGCAATTCTGGACGTGACGATTCCGGGCGATGGCGGAGAGATGTCGCAGGGTGGGCGGCGATGGCATCACCCGTTCTATCGCACTCCGGATCTTCCCGAGGCTCTCTGTGCGGGGCGAGAAGAACTGGTGATGAACTGGTTCTTCGAGAACTACGGCCATCGCGCCAATTGCCTCTCGGAAGACGACAAGCAGGAATACTACCGGACCTACAAGAAGCTCGGGGCCTTCCGCGCAATGTTCGGCTACTACCGGGCCTTCGCGCAGGACGTTGCCGACAATCAGGCGATATTGGCATCGCAAGGCAAGCTCAAGATGCCGGTGTTGGCGCTGGGCGGCGAGAAGGCATTCGGACGCGGACTCGAGACTGTCGAGTCGCTGAAGCGCGTCGCTGAAAACGTGCGGGGCGGCACGATTCCGGACAGCGGACATTGGGTGGCTGAGGAGGCACCGGAGTTCATCTCCGAGGCGCTGTTGAGCTTCTTTGCAGAGAAGGAATAGGCGCAGGCGTACGCCACGCAGAAATCAACCAAAGAGAATAATAGCTACATTGTGGAGGAGGAGACGATGGGAAAATTGTCGCGACGTGGAGTGCTGCACGGCGGCGTTGGTGTTGCACTTGGTCTTGCCTGCCCCTCGATTGTCAGGGCCGAACCTCAGTTCAAGCTGAAGTTCGCCAATATCATGCCGAAGGATCATCCGCTCAACACGCGGATGACGGAAGCCGCCGAGACGATCCTGAAGCTGACCGATGGACGTGTCGCCATCGAGGTCTTCCCGAACAGTCAGCTCGGCACCGACGCTGATATGCTGAGCCAGCTGCGGTCGGGGGCGATCGAATTTTTCGCATCATCGGGACTTATCGTGGCCACCCTCGTGCCGGTCGCCGCGATCACCGGAATCGGATTCGCTTTCGCGGACTATTCGCAGGTGTGGAACGCGGTTGACGGTCCGCTTGGAAAGCACGTCATCGCGAGTTTTGCCAAGTCGAACCTCGTTGCCTTCGAGAAGATGTGGGATAACGGTTTCCGGCAGACGACCTCGGCCAAGAGTCCCATCAAGACGCCTGAAGACTTGAAGGGCTTCAAGATCAGGGTCCCGCCGAGCCCGCTGTGGACTTCGCTGTTCAAATCCCTGGGCGCGTCACCGACATCGATTCCATGGGGCGAGACCTACTCGGCCCTTCAGACCAAGGTGGCCGACGGCCTCGAAAACCCGCTGGCGGGAATCTACTTCGCCAAGATGTACGAGGTTCAAAAATACCTCTCTGAAACGAACCACATGTGGGATGGCTTCTGGTTCCTGGCCAACAGGCGGGCGTTTGAAGGCATCCCCGCCTCGGACCGCGACGTGATTGTGAAGACAGTCAACGAGGCTGCAATCAAGCAGCGGGCGGACGTCGCGGCGCTCAACAACTCGCTCCAGGGCGAATTGAGCTCGAAAGGTCTTGAGTTCGTCAAGGTGGATACGGCTGCTTTCCGATCCAAGCTCCAGCAGTCCGGCTTCTACGGCGAATGGAAGGCCAAGTACGGGGACGAAGCCTGGTCTCTTCTCGAGGCAGCGAGCGGGAAGCTGAGCTGAGGGCACGATGGCGGTGACCGACGAACCAGTGATGATCGGCGTTCGGCCGGGTCTTGGCCCAAGGCTGATAGCTTGCCTGATATCTCTCACCGAGCTGTTCGCGGCCGCCGTCGTTGCGGTCGAAGTCGGAGTGCTGTCGATCGGCGTGATTGCGCGGTATGTCTTTCACGCGCCGATCGTCTGGACCGACGAACTCGCTCAGATCCTGTTCGTGTGGCTCTCCATGCTCGGCTCCGCCATCGCGCTGCACCGCGGCCAGCACATGCGCATGACGGCCCTTGTCGATCGTTTCGGCCCTTCGGCGCGGGCAAACTGCGAAACGGTGGCGTTGTTGGCTTGCGTCGCCTTCATGGTCCTCATGCTCTGGCCGGCGATCGACTACGCGCATGAGGAGTCGTTTGTGATTACTCCGGCGCTGGAGTTGCCGGGATCGATACGCGCAGCGGCGTTGCCTGTGGGCCTCGTCCTGATGGTCGTCTTCGCGCTCGCAAAAGTCGGTTCGATTGCACGACCGCGGCTGGTGACCGCCTTTTGCCTGATGGCCGGCCTCACTGCGCTCGTGTGGTTGTCTCGCGGCTTCTTCCTGGGCCTCGGAAACCTCAACCTCGTGCTGTTCTTCGTGGGCCTGGTCGGCGTGGCCGTGTTTCTCGGCGTGCCCATCGCATTTGCGTTCGGCACGGCTGCACTCGGATATATCGGCCTTGCAACCAATTCGCCCGTTCTAACGATTGCCGGGCGGATGGACGAAGGAATGTCGCATCTGATCCTGCTCGCCGTTCCGCTCTTCGTGTTCCTTGGATACCTGATGGAACTCACAGGGATGGCGAAGGCGATGGTCGACTTCCTTGCTGCATTGCTCGGGCACGTCAGAGGCGGGTTGAGCTATGTGCTGATCGGCGCGATGTACCTGGTTTCCGGTATCTCCGGTTCGAAGACCGCGGACATGGCTGCCGTCGCACCCTCGCTGCTGCCCGAAATGAGGAAGCGGGGGCAAAAGAGCGGCGAACTCGTCGCCTTGCTCGCCGCGACCGGCGCCCAGACCGAGACCATCCCGCCCAGCCTCGTTTTGATCACGATCGGCTCGGTAACCAGCGTGTCGATCGCGGCGCTCTTTACAGGGGGCTTGGTACCGGCGGTCGTCCTCGGTCTCTTCCTGGCGCTGGTCGTTTGGTGGAGGAACAGGCGGGAGGATCTCTCGCACATCTCGAAGCCGCCGCGGCAGGATGTTCTCCGCGCGTTTCTCTTCGCGCTCCCGGCGCTCGCGCTTCCGTTCATCATCAGAGCGGCGGTCGTCGAGGGCGTGGCCACGGCCACGGAAGTCTCGACAATCGGTATCGCATACTCGGTCATCGTTGGACTTTTGATCTATCGCCGGTGCGACTGGTCGAAATTTCCAAAGATGCTGATCGACACGGCCGCGCTGTCGGGCGCCATTTTGTTCATCATCGGAGCCGCGACAACCGTCGCCTGGTGTTTGACGCAGTCGGGGTTTTCGCGCGATCTCGCAAAGGTCATGGCGTCGCTTCCCGGCGGCGGCCCGACCTTCATGGCCGTGTCGATCCTGATGTTCATTGTCCTGGGGAGTGTGCTGGAGGGAATACCGGCGCTCGTGCTTTTCGCTCCTCTAATGTTCCCGATCGCGAAGGCTGTCGGGCTTCACGAGGTGCACTATGCGATGGTGATCATCCTGGCGATGGGAATGGGACTCTTCCTTCCGCCATTCGGCGTCGGCTACTACGCAGCTTGCGCGATCGGTCGCGCCGATCCGGCGGAAGGCATTCGTCCCTTGATGGGATACATGCTGGCGCTGCTTGCCGGCCTCGTCGTGGTCGCGTTCATCCCCTGGCTCTCGATCGGCTTTCTCTAGCGCTCCGGCTTGAGCGACCTGACCGCACAGCAACGAAACAATCTCAGACTCGAACAGACAAGGCTTAAACATGACTATCGTGCCGCGAACGCCCGTATCCCGAGATCACGAACTGGATCGGGCCATGGCAAACGCGATCAGGATGCTCTCGCTCGACGCCATCGAGAACGCCTCCGACGGTCATCCCGGCGCGCCGCTTGGTTGTGCCGAGATCGCGACGGTGCTGTTCACGCGCCATCTCAAGTTCAACTCCGTTGATCCGACATGGATCGATCGCGACAGGTTCATCCTGTCCAACGGTCACGGATCGATGTTGCTCTATTCGCTGCTCTACCTCAGCGGATACGAGGCGATCGACATCGATCAGATCAAGCGGTTCCGCACTCTCGGATCCATCTGTCATGGTCATCCGGAATATGCGGTCGAGCATGGTATCGAAGTGACCACCGGGCCGTTGGGGCAGGGCTTTGCGAACGGCGTAGGTATGGCCATCGCCGAGGAATATCTGCGTCAGATGCTAGGTTCCGACCTGCTCGACCACTTCACCTATGTCATCGCGGGTGACGGTTGCCTGATGGAAGGGGTTGCCCAGGAGGCGCTTGCGCTGGCAGGCCATCTTCGTCTCGGAAAGCTCGTCGTTCTCTGGGACGACAATTCGATGACCGACGACGGCAGCACGGAGATATCGACCAGCGAAGACATCCGAACTCGCTTCCGGGCGGCGGGTTGGCAGGTATTGGATGCGAACGGACATGATTTCGAATCGATCGACGTGGCGATCGCTCACGCGAAGTCTGACCCGAGGCCAAGCCTCATCGCATGCGCCACGATGATCGGACGCGGATTCCCGCGCCTTGAAGGGAAGAGAGGCGCTCATGGCGGGCGCGTTTTCAAGGAGGATACGCAAGCCGCTCGCGAACGCCTTGGCTGGACCAGTCCGCCCTTTGTTGTCCCTTCGGAGGTCCTGAACGGCTGGCGGAGCCTGGTCAGCGCGCGCAATACAGAACGGTACGATACCTGGAAATCGCGGGTCTCCGAACTTGCGCCTGAGCGACGCGCGCTTTTGGAACGCCTGGCGCGCCGCAAGATGCCTGCGGATTGGCAGGCTCACTTGCGGCAATACAAGAAGTCCGCGCTTTCCTTGCCGGCCCAACCATCCATCCTGTCGTCCGGCGAGGCGGTGGCGACGTTGTTCGACGTATTTCCGGAATTGCTCAGCGGCGCGCCGGATCTTGAGGGGCCCACGTGCCACAAGCGTGACCTGCAGGCTTTCACCGCGATTGAGCGCGGTGGCCGTTTTGTGCACTACGGCGTCCGCGAACACGCGATGGGATCGATCATGAACGGGATGGCCGCTCACGGCGGAATCATGCCGATCGGGGCGACCTATCTCGCCTTCTCCGATTACTTGCGGCCCGCCATCAGGATGGCAGCCCTGATGGGATTGCCCGTCGTCTTTATCAACAGTCACGATTCCATCGGTATTGGGCAGAACGGCCCGACGCATCAGCCGGTCGAATTCCTGGCCTCACTAAGGGCCATCCCCAATATTCTGGTGCTCCGTCCCGCGGATGCCGTCGAAGTCGCGGAGTGCTGGGAGATGGCGCTGTCGCGGCGCGACGGCCCATCGTCCTTCATCCTGTCCCGCCAAGCTCTCCGGCCGGTGAGGACGACGCACTCGAACGAGAATCTGAGCGCGCATGGTGGCTATGTTCTGGCCGAAGCGACAGGCGGGGCACGACGGGTTACGCTGCTGGCGACCGGATCCGAGGTCGCCGTCGCGCTCGACGCAAAGGGACTTCTCGAGAAGCTGAATATTCCGACCGCTGTGGTATCGATGCCGTGTTGGGAGGCATTCGAGCAGCAACAAGAGAGTTATCGACGAAGCGTTCTTGGAGAGGACGTGCTGCGCGTAGGCATTGAGGCCGCCGTCCGGTTCGGGTGGGAGCGCTATATCGGAGACGCCGGCATATTTGTCGGCATGTCCGGCTTTGGAGCGTCGGGACCGGGCGACGAACTGTTCCGCCATTTCGGGATTACGGCGGAGAACATTGTGACGAAGGTCTTGCAACGTCTTGAGTCCGGCAAGCAATCGTGACGGCCGATCCGGCCGTCGGTCGAGCGCCACGCCGACGGCCGGGGAACGAGGCCAGCGCACGATCGCGCTCGGCGACGTTTGCCTGGCCGATCCTCCCTTTGCCCCGTGTTTGGTCCCTCTGCTGTATGCAGGCTGTCTGTCTATCTACTGACCGGTAGCCCGGAGGTGCCTGTAGGGCGCATTCGTCCGGCGGGTCAGGATCGGTCACGTCGCGTGGCCGGTTCCAGCCGCGAGGCTTGACAGAAATAATGCATACATTAATAAATTCACAGAGGCGTTTTTTTGCGGACTTGGGACCCTGGCCGCAGCTGAGGGAGCCGATGATGAAGAGTTCGATTCAGAGAGTGAAGGCGATCGTGTTCGATACGTTCGGCACGGTGGTGGACTGGCGTGGAAGTATTATTCGCGACCTCTCGGCGTGGGGGGAATGCGAAGGGGTCAAGGCGGATTGGGCCGCGTTGGCCGACAAGTGGCGGGGGCGGTACGAACCCGAGAAGGATCGGGTCAGGACCGGGGAAATCGCCTGGACCAATCTCGATGAGCTGCACGCTCATGCCCTCGATCAGGTGCTGGCTGAACTTGACCTGGAAGCCCTGTCAGTGGATCACCGCCGGCACATCAACCGCGTATGGCACAGGCTGGAAGGCTGGCCCGATGCGGTCGAGGGGCTAACCCGCATCAAGCGCCGATACGTCATCGGCCCATTGTCGAACGGGAATGTTGCGCTGCTCGTCAATATGGCGAAGCATGCCGGGCTACCGTGGGACAACGTCTTCTCTTGCGAGCTGTTTCGGCACTACAAGCCACATCCCGAGACCTATCTCGGCGTGTGCAGGCTCATGTATCTCGATCCAGCGGAGGTCATGATGTGCGCTGCGCATAATGGCGATCTCGCTGCTGCGCGCGCAGCTGGCCTGAAAACGGCCTTCATCCCGCGTCCGACCGAGCATGGTCCGGGCCAGAAGACCGACCTCGAGCCGACGCAGGATTGGGACGTCGTGGCCAACGACGTTATCGAACTTGCCGAGCGCGTCGGCGCCTAGATACACGCCAGTCTGCGGGCCCAGTTGAGAACAGGATATAGCGCAATGCAATCCTACAAGATGTTCATCGGCGGTGAATGGGTCGAGGCGGTCGGCGGCGAACGCTTCGAGTCTCTCAATCCTTTCACGGGCAAGGCCTGGGCAACGATCCCGCGGGGAAAGCCTGCGGATGTCGACCGGGCCGTGGCGGCGGCCAAGGCGGGATTCAGAACGGGGCCCTGGCCAAAGCTGACGGCGACCGAGCGCGGACATCTGCTCCGCCGCCTCGGCGATCTCATCGCCGAACACGCCGAGCAACTCGCCCGAACCGAGGTGACGGACAACGGCAAGCTCATCAACGAGATGGCGTTCCAGCTGAAGTACATTCCGCAGTGGTATTACTATTTCGGCGGCCTCGCGGATAAGGTCCAGGGCGCTGTCATCCCGATCGATAAACCGCAGACATTCAATTTCACACGGCAGGAGGCCCTCGGCGTATGCGTCGGCATCACCGCCTGGAATTCGCCGCTTCTGCTTCTCGCCTACAAGCTCGCTCCGGCGCTCGCCGCTGGAAACACCTTCGTCGCAAAGCCGTCTGAGTTCACGTCCGCCTCAACGCTGGAGTTCGCGAAGCTTGTGGACAAGGCCGGCTTTCCGCCGGGCGTTTTCAACGTGGTTACTGGGTTTGGAGGTGAGATCGGCGATGCCCTGATCTCGCATGCCGATGTTGCAAAAGTTGCTTTCACCGGAAGCGAAGCCACCGGGCGCCGAATCGGCGAACTGGCGGCACGCAGCTTCAAGAAGGTGACGCTCGAACTCGGCGGCAAGTCGCCTCACATCGTCTTCGACGATGCGGAGATCGACAACGCGGTCAAAGGCGTCATCTCGGGGATTTTCGCTGCGACCGGACAGACATGCATCGCCGGTTCACGTCTCCTCGTTCATCGGAGCATCCACGACCAGTTCGTGGAGCGCGTCGTCGCGTTTGCCGGACGGGCCAAGAAGGGCGATCCGCTCCTGGCCAGCACGCAGGTCGGTCCCGTCACGACGCCCCCTCAATATCGGAAGATTCTCGACTACATCGATGTAGCGAAGGGTGAGGGAGCCACCTGCGTGCTGGGTGGTGGGCCCGCGGCCGGGCCCGACGTCGGCGAAGGCGGCTACTTCGTCGAACCGACGATATTCACGGGGGTGCACAACCGGATGCGCATTGCCCAGGAAGAGGTCTTCGGTCCCGTTCTGGCATGCATTCCTTTCGAGGACGACGAGGAAGCCATCGCGATAGCGAACGACACGACGTTTGGCCTGGCGGCAGGGTTCTGGACGCAGGACATTCGAAGGATACTTCGGGTTTCGGAACGACTTCAGGCCGGTACGGTGTGGGTCAACACCTATCGCGTGATCAGCTACCTCTCGCCTCTCGGAGGTTACAAGCATTCGGGCATCGGCCGGGAGAATGGACTGGATTCGATCCAGAACTATCTCCAGACCAAGAGCATCATGATTGGGACCGCGGAAGACGTGGTGGATCCCTTCGTGATGCGCTGACAGGCGTTGCGCCTCTCACCCGGCCTGATTGTTTGGCGGCTGTCGACCGCGGATCATGTCGGCAGCCTTTTCTGCGATCATAAGCGTCGTGGCGTACGTGTTCGCAGACGGCATCGTCGGCATGATCGAGGCGTCAACGATCCGCAGGCGGTCAAGTCCGTGGACCCGAAGCTCGTTGTCCACGACAGCATCCGGATCGGTTGCCGGTCCCATGCGCGCAGTTCCGATGAGATGGTAGCAGGTGGTCCCGTTTCGATAGCTGTAGTCGAGCAGTTCGTCGTCGGTGGTCACGTCAGGGCCGGGCAGGGTCTCGTTCTGGAGATACTGCGCGAGTTCGGGCGTCGACAGGAGGCGGCGGATCAGGCGGAGGCCGCCGATCGTGGCACGTCGATCCTGCGGGTCGCTGAGATAGTTCGGCTGAACGACCGGGTCCTCGAAGACGTCCGTGGAGCGGGCGTGCACATATCCCGTGCTTTGCGGGCGATGCGGCCAAGCGCCGGCCGACACGCCGGGATAGTCGTCCAGCACATAGACGGCCCCTTGCTTGTAGGAGCCGGGCGTGAACACGCATTGGAGGTCCGGCGCATCGAGGCCTTCGAATGATTTCCAAAAAACATGGACTTGCGACGGGGACGTCGCCAGGATGTTGGGCAAGCCGACGGCCCAGCGGGCGATCTGTCCTCCAAGACGTAGCCCGCGCGACAGTTCGTTCAATGTGACGACGTCCGGCCGGGCTTTCATGACAATCCGCACCGCATAGTGGTCGCGAAAGTTCGCTCCTACTCCGTTCAACTCGTGTCTCAAGGGTACACCCAAGGACGCAAGCGGAGGCGCTGGGCCGATGCCGGAAACCTGGAGCAGCCGTGCGGTATTGACGGTACCCGTCGCTAGGATGACTTCGCGTCTCGCGCGAACTTCGTTTGGCGTGGCGCCACGTCGACGCAGATACCGCACCGCGACTGCGCGACGCTGGTCGAGCACAATTTCGCTCGCGCGAACGTTGGTGCGGAGTTCCAGGTTTGAACGCGACAGGGCAGGCTTCAGGAATGCGCGCGCGCTGCTGACTCTCCAGCCCCGGTCGATCGTGCGCTGGAAGTATCCCACTCCCGCCTGATGGCCGTTGTTATAGTCCGGGTTTTGCGGAATTCCCACGTTGATGCAACCGCGAATGAAGGCCTCGGAGACGGGGTGAAGCCAGTCCATTCGACTGACCGGAATTGCTTCGCCTTGCTCGGGCCCCTTCTCGATATCCAACCGCCGCACCGAGCGACGAAAGTAGGGGAGGACGTCATCCCAAGCCCACCCCCGGTTGCCCCGTTGGGCCCATCCATCGAAGTCAGCCGGTTGTCCGCGGTTGTAGACCATTCCGTTGATGGACGAGCCGCCGCCCAACGTGCGGCCCTGCGTCGTTGCGATCGGTCGGCCGCCGGTTCGCTCGGTCGGATCGGTCTTGAATTGCCAGGTGCAGGTCGGATCGAACAGCGTCTTGATGAAACCGGCGGGCAGGTGGATGAACGGGTTGCGATCGGGCGGTCCCGCCTCGAGCAGGCAAACCGTGGCGACGCCATCGGCCGTAAGCCGGTTCGCGAGGACGCATCCAGCGGCGCCGGCGCCAACGATCACGTAGTCGAATTCCTCGCTCATCGATCCATTCCCCAGGCGTGTTTCGCGTTGTCGACCCATGGTTTCCCGCCCGGGACCAATGATGCTGCGAAAACGGCTTGATTTCCAGCCTTACATTTGTAACGATCGCATTAATGAATGCATTAATGAATGCTGTAAAGCAAGGAGGAGGGGGCCATGGGTGAGAAAGCGGGGCGATCGAAGACCGGGAGCGATGATGCTATCTACCGGAAAGTCACGCTCTATCTGATGCCGCTGCTGATCACGTGTTACACGGTGTCGTATCTCGACCGGATCAACATCAGTTTTGCCAAGCCCCATATGATGGGCGATCTCGGATTGAACGAAGCCGTCTACGGGCTCGGCGCGGGACTCTTCTTCCTCGGATATGCGGCATCGGAAGTCCCCAGCAATCTGTTGATGCACCGTTTCGGCCCGCGGCGATGGCTGAGCCGCATCCTGATGACCTGGGGCCTCATCTCGATGGGGATGATGCTGGTTTGGTCCGAACATTCCTTCTATATCTTCCGCATCGCGCTGGGGATCGGAGAAGCCGGGCTATTTCCTGGTGTCATCTTCTACCTGATGCGATGGTATCCGACCGAGCGTCGCGCCACCGTCACGTCGCTCTTCTACCTCGCTGCACCTCTTGCCGGCATCTTCGGCGCGCCGATTTCCGGTCTGATCATCGCCCACATGCACGGAACTGCGTCACTCGCCGGCTGGCAGTGGATGTTCTTGCTAGAAGGTCTCCCGGCCGTCCTGCTGGCATTCGTGGTCTGGTTCAAGCTGAGCGACACCATCGAGGGTGCCTCTTGGTTGTCTTCGTCGGAAAAGGTGCGCCTTCGCGCCAACATCGATGCGGAGAACGTCAGGAAGCCCGAGATGGGCATCCTTGACGTCTTCAAGAACGTCGACGTGCTTCTGCTTGCTGCAATTCTCTTCGGGATCGTGCTCGCCCAATCTGGGATTTTCTTCTACCTCCCGTCCTTGATTAAGGGGGCAGGGGTTACGGACACCGTCCAGCTCGGCATTTATTCGGCTGTGCCTTACGCCGGAGCGGTGATCGTGATGCTCGCAGTCGGTCGCAACTCCGATCGGAAGCGCGAGCGCTTCCTGCACTTCGTCGGAAGCTGCCTGTTCGGCGTTGCCGGCTTCCTGATCAGCGTCTGGTTCAAGCACAACCTCGTTCTTGTCCTGATCGGGCTGAGCATGGCGCTGGGCGGAGTCATGGCCGTGCTGCCGGTATTCTGGAGTCTGCCGACGGCCGCGCTCAAGGATGTTTCGGCCGCCGCCGGAATCGCCTTCATCAATTCGATCGGATTGACGGCCGGCTTCTTCGCGCCCTTCATCATCGGCTTTCTCACGCAATCTACCAACACGCTGGACCTGGGCATCTACTGTGTGGCCGGAATCTGGACGGCGTGCGTGGCCGTTTCGGTGGTCTACTTCACCCGGCAAAAGTCCCGCAGCGCGCCTGCGACAGTTGGGGCCTCTGCCGGTGCGGCTCGTTGAATCGAGGGCAAACAAACTGCAGCGCTATCCGCGGATAGCGCTGCCAGGCACGAAGTGCGAACTGATCGGCCGCTCAGGGCAGCTTCGAGAGCAGGTCGGTCAGAAGCCTTCCCGCACGTTCGCGGTGCTCTTGGTGCAGGCGCATGGCGGCGTCAGCGTCGCCCTTGGCAATTGCCCGCACCAGAGCGGCGTGCTCCCGGTTCGATTGCGTCGGTTTAGGACGAAGGCGGAGCGTCAGCAGGCGCGCACGATGCGCCTGCGACCAGAACTGATCGACTGTCTGAATGATGCGTCGGTTGCCGCAACTGTTGATCAGTGTCCGATGGAAGGACTCGTCCGCTTGGGCCCACGCCTCCAGGTCGTCCCGATCCAATGCGTCGTCCATGTTGGCGACGGCCATATTGAGAGAGACCAAAGCCTCCTTGGCGATTCCACGCCTCGCGACGAGCCCGGCGGCGGTCGCTTCCAGGCTCGTGAGCACCTCGTAGATCTCGCGCATGTCGTCCGCCGACACCGGAAGGACGCGCATTCCGTGGCGCGCGCGAATTTCGACAATGCCTTCGGCGCGCAGCCTCACCATCGCCTCTCGTACAGGGGTTCGGCTCATGCCGAGACGTGCCGCCGCCTCAAGTTCAAGAACGAAGCTGCCGGGGGCGATAGCGCCGCTCAATATCAGCTCGCGTAGCCGGGCATAGGCGATATCAGCTTGATTGGGTTTGCCGCTCGGGGACGCAACGGGGGTGAGGCGCGTCCGTGTCGGCACCTTTCGGGGCACAGGCTTGAGGTCTGGCGACTTTTTTCGAGGCTTGGTTGTCATTGCGGTCAGTTCTTCTCTCCCTGGTCTTTACCACTATCGCCGTGAGCAACCAATTCCATCGCGACCATCAGTCGGAAGGTTCGGTTGTGGAAAGATCCCAGCCAAATCCGTCACTTGTCGAAACCTAGCCCTGGCCCAGGTCGAAAGAGAAGGGGAGGCTCATCGCTTGCTCCAAAAACTCGTGGATGAGGGGGCGGTCCCGCTGATCGCCCCTCGACTAGCCGGGAAAGGATCGTGCTTCAACCTTGCAGCTTTCGTCATACCGGACTAGTGTACAAGTAATGCATACGTTATCGAACGCAAAAGCTACGCCCTTTGTGTACAATGGCGATGCGATCCGCAGCCTAAGCAGAACCGACCTGGAGATGCAGCGTGACAGTCTCTTCCAACAAACTTGATATTGCGGTCCTGCCCGGCGACGGCATCGGGCGTGAAGTCATGGCGGCCTGCCTCGAACTTCTGGCCGCCGTGGAAGCCAAGACCGCCGGCGCCCCTTTGCGAATGAACACCTGGCAGGCTGGAGCGCAATTCTATGCCGAGAGCGGTGAGGCGCTGCCGAACGCCACCCTCGATGCGTGCCGCCGGGCGGACGCTGTTCTGTTCGGCGCTATGGGGTGGCCGGACATTCGGCATGCGGACGGAACAGAGATCATTCCCCAGCTCGATCTTCGGATGGCGTTAGATCTCTACGCCGGGGTTCGCCCGATCCGTTGGTTTCCGGGCCTCCCGCGGATCTTGTCGGACGAGCGCGTGGATGACATCGATTTCGTCCTGGTCCGGGAGCAGACAGAAGGGCTCTTCCACGCGCGGGGTAGGGGCAAGGTCGTCGGCGACGATGAGGCGTACGACACGATGTGCATCACCAGGAACGGAACCGCGCGAGTGAGCGATTTTGCCTTCCGGCTGGCCCAACGTCGCCAATCAAGGCGCGGCCAGGCGCGGGTGACCTGTGTCGACAAGGCGAACGTGTTCACGTCCATGGCGTTCTTTCGCAAGATCTTCGATGAGGTCGCGGCGACGCACCCGACCATTGGGGCCGACCATGCGTATGTCGACGCCATGGCGCTTGTGATGGTCAAGAAGCCGTGGACACTCGACGTCATGGTCACCGAGAACATGTTCGGGGACATCCTGTCCGATCTCGCCGCCGGACTCGTTGGTGGAATGGGCATGGCCCCGTCCGCCGACGTCGGCGATAAGCATGCCTTGTTTCAGCCTGCGCACGGTACAGCCCCTGACATTGCCGGACAGGGAAAAGCGAACCCGTGCGCAATGTTCCTCTCAGCCGCTATGATGCTTGATTGGCTCGCGGAGAAGCATAGCGAGCCTCAGCTGGAGGTTCGTGCTCGTCTTATTGAAGCATCAGTACAAATGGCGCTCTCTTCCGGGGCGGTGCCGATCGAGCTGGGCGGCACGGCGGGATGCGCGGCGGTCACACGTGAAACCATTGCAGCTCTTCCGCAAGCGATGAAGGCGGTGGCGTGATGGGCGAGTTCGTCGTGACCGTGACCTTTTCGATCAAGGCGGGGCACACGGTCGAATTTCGCGAGGCGATGCTGGCGAACGCCGCCGATTCGATCGCACTCGAACCAGGTTGTTGGCTCTTCGATGTCTGTGAAGCAGCCGACGGCGCTGAGATATTCCTTTACGAAATATATGACAACAAAGCGGCATTTGACGCCCACTTAGCGACCGAGCACTTCCGCCGTTTCGACCGACTGGTCTCGCCCTGGGTGATCGAAAAGCGGATTGCGACCTACGTCCGTCTCGGGGTCACGACAAGATCGCACAAGTCTGGTCATTAGTGACCTGGGGCCGTCGGGCTGGGGAATATCATGAACTCCGATCAACTGAGAATGTTGTTTCCTAGCGCCGATGATAAAGGTCTGCGCGAGTTTGCGATCCAGCCGATCGAGCAGCGTCGCATCCTCGTCGGTGGTGAAATCCGCGATTGGGCGGGGCCAACCAAGGATGTGCTCTCGCCGGTGATGGTTCGTGACGACAACGGTCGTTTGACGCAAGCGCGGCTCGGCAGTCATCCGTTCGGAAGTGTCGAGTCGGCATTGGTCGCTCTCGATGCTGCTGTGACCGCTTACGAGAATGGGCGTGGTGTTTGGCCGACGATGCGCGTCTCCGACCGTATCCTCGCGATACAGAAATTCCTGGCTCGCATGAGTGCATGCCGAGGAGATATCTCGCGGCTGATCATGTGGGAGATCGGAAAGACACTGGCCGATTCCGAAAAGGAGTTCGACCGCACGATCGACTATATTAGGGAAACCATCGAGGCCTTACGCAATCTCGACAATGCGAACTCCCACTTCGAAATCGTGGAGGGGACGGTCGGCCTCATCCGCCGCACTCCGCTCGGAGTCGTGTTGTGCATGGGCCCTTACAACTACCCGCTCAACGAAACCTTCGCGACACTCATTCCTGCCCTGATCATGGGCAATTCCGTCGTGTTCAAGCCGCCGCGTACCGGGGTGCTCCTGTTCGAGCCGTTGCTCAATGCCTTTTGCGAGGCGTTTCCCCCGGGGGTCATCAACTTCGCCTATGGAGATGGCGCTGAGATTGTCCCAGCACTTCTCAGCACCGGCAAGGTCAACGTCTTGACACTTATCGGGTCAAGCCGTGTGGCAGACCATCTCAAGAAGGTGCACCCAAAGACCAATCGTCTGCGTGCCGTGTTAGGGCTCGACGCCAAGAACGCGGCCATCATCATGCCTGACGCAGACATAGGGCTTGCGGCGCGCGAATGTCTGGCGGGAGCTCTCTCGTTCAATGGACAACGCTGTACCGCCCTGAAAATGCTGCTCGTCCATCGTAATGTTGAGCAGGCGTTCACGTCAGAATTTCTGCGGCTTCTCGGCGATCTGAAGATCGGAATGCCGTGGGCATCCGGTGTAAGCTTGACCCCCTTGCCTAGTACGGGGAAGGCCAAGCAGATGACCGAACTTCTGGATGACGCCGTCGCCAATGGCGCCGGTGTTCTCAACGCCGGCGGTGGCGCGGTCGAAGGCACCTTGTTCTATCCGGCGGTGGTTTACCCCGTGACGTCAGCGATGCGGCTCTATCGGGAGGAGCAATTCGGTCCACTTGTCCCGATCATGAGTTTTGAAGACCTTGACGTTGCGCTCGACTACGTCGCCACATCCGAACACGGTCAGCAGGTGAGCCTGTTTGCCAGCGATCCTGACATGATCGGCCGTATGGCGGACTCGCTGGTCAATCAGGTGTGTCGGGTGAATATTAATTGTCAGTGTCAGCGTGGGCCCGATGTCTTTCCGTTCACTGGAAGGAAGGATTCGGCCGAGGGCACGCTGTCGGTCACGGATGCGCTGCGTTCGTTTTCAATTCGCTCGATGGTGGCAACAAAATACACCCAGCCAGCGCGCGAAATCCTCAATGCCATCGTTGATGGTCATCATTCCAACTTCATCCACACCGGCTTCATTCTCTGATCCTGAACAACTCCCGAGTGATCCGTAGCGAGAATGGGCTGCGTTCAGTTCCCTTCGGCGCGGGGTATTAGTTCCAGTCTTCGGTATGCACATGAGCGAGACCAAACGTCGAGAAGAGATTTGTCGTTTCGGCCGGTCACTATTCGAACGAGGGCTGACGCCGGGTTCGTCGGGTAATATCAGCGTCCGACTGGAGGACGGTGGGTGGTTGGTGACGCCGACCAACGCTTCTCTCGGCTTTCTTGATCCAGCCCGGATATCGAGGATCGACGCGGAAGGGCGCGTCGTTTCCGGCGATCCTCCGACCAAGGAAGTGCCGCTCCATGCTGCGCTCTACGACACCCGCAGGAACGCGGGGGCTGTCGTTCACCTTCATTCGACGCATTCGGTGGCCCTCTCGATGCTGCCCGAGATCGACCCACGTGCGGCCCTGCCGTCGATGACGCCTTATTACCTGATGAAGTGCGGTCTGACCGCCCTGATCCCGTACTACCGCCCCGGAGACCCCGCGGTCGCGTCGGCGATTATGGGCCTCGCGGGGAAATACTCTTCCATCCTATTGGCCAATCACGGGCCGGTCGTCTCGGCCGAAACGCTCGAGGCAGCCGTGTTTGCGACCGAGGAATTGGAAGAGACCGCCAAACTGTATCTGCTGTTGCGGGGCCTCAATCCACGCTTCCTGTCACCAGAGCAGGAGAAGGATCTGGTCAAAACGTTCGGATTGGCCTTGCCGGGATCGGCCCACTAGCAGCGCACGCCCGGGTGGGGGTCTCACTTGAGGAAGGACTAGAGATGAACGTCGACATCATCGCGCGAGGGCGCGTCGCAGTTGTAACAGGTGCGGCGAGCGGCATCGGGGCGGCTGCGGCACGCCGCTTTGCTCGCGAAGGGATGCGCCTCGTGCTGTTCGATAGAGACGAGGAGAGGCTTCGGGTGCTCGCCGGCGCGCTCGATACCGAAATTGTCGTCGTGCCGGGCGATGTATCCCGAGAGGTCGATCTGGAAGCTTTGAGGGACGCGGCATACGAGCGGTTCGGTGAAGTTGCCTTGCTGATGAACAATGCAGCCATCATCGAGCGCGCGGGCCCTTGCGAGAAACTTGGAGCTTGGCGACATGCGCTCGATGTCAATTTCTTCGGTGTACTCGCTGCCCAGCACCTCTTCGTTCCGCGAATGATGGAAGCAGAAACGCGAAGCGCGATCGTCAATCTCGGGTCCAAAGAAGGGATCACGACCCCTCCTGGAAAAGCGGCATATTCCGTCTCGAAGGCGGCAGTGAAGGTTCTGACTGAACAGCTCAGCCACGAGCTGTTGAAGGCGACTGGAGGTCGTGTCACGGCGCACTTGCTGGTGCCCGGATATACATGGACCCCCATGAACTTTCCAGGCCTGAAGGCGATGCAGGACGTCAAGCCGGAGGAGCCCTGGACGGCTGAACAAGTGATCGACCTGTTTGTCGAACGGTTTCGGCGAGGCGATTTTTACATCATTTGCCCCGACAATTCCGTCACATCCGAGATGGACGCCAGACGAATTCGCTGGGCCGCCGACGATATGGTTCAAAATCGGCCCGCGCTTTCCCGGTGGCATCCCGATTGGGGGCCGCGCTTCGCCGCCTGGATGTCAGGACCGCCGGAGAAGGATTGAGATATCGTTGAAATGCCGAAGTTGAGCAATACTCATGTGTTCGACCGTCTTTTTCGTTTTCCCGGTGCGAAGCGTTCTTTCATAACTGCTTGAAGTCATTTTGCGGAAACTGGCGATCTCTCGTCCGCCGTATGCGGGGAGGGAATGTACGGTCGCGATAAGCGGCGGCTCGAAGAGAATGCCACGCCTCGACGGAGTTTCAATATGAGCAAGACCATCACAACCGCAAAGGTCGTGTTTCTCGATCGAAGCACGATGCTGCCTGACGTTGTTTTGCGCCAACTGTCGTTTCCGCATGAATGGGTCGAGTACGAAGCCACGCGAGCCGAGGAGGTCAGCGATCGGATCGCTGATGCCCATGTTGTGATCACAAACAAGGCGCCGGTAACTGCGAAGGCGATTGCCTCAGCGCGCAATCTGAAACTGGTGGCAGTCGCTGCGACCGGCACAGATGTAGTGGATATTGCAGCCTGTGCTGCCAGGAATGTGCTCGTATCGAATATTCGGGACTACGCGGTCGACACAGTTCCCGAACATACATTCGCTCTCTTGTTCGCACTTCGGCGCAGCCTCCTCGCGTATCGGGACTCGGTGCGGACCGGACGCTGGGCTGAGTCAGGGCAGTTTTGCTATTTCGATTACCCGATCCGGAATATCGCAGGATCTGTGCTCGGGATCATTGGAGACGGTGCGCTGGGACGTGCCGTCGCGGACCTCGCGCGAGCGTTTGGGATGCGCGTCCTGTTTTCGTCTTACAAGGGTGTACAGGGAATGGGGCCGCTCTATACGCCGTTTGAAGACGTGCTGCGTCTCAGCGATGCGATCACGATCCACGCTCCGCTGACGCCGGCAACGCGCAACATGATCGGGGCGCCCGAGTTCGCGCTCATGGAGCGCAGGCCGATACTCATCAATACGGCCAGAGGTGGTCTGGTCGACGAGATCGCTCTGGGTGAGGCGCTTCGTTCCGGTCGCATATCGGGTGCTGGCTTTGATGTGGCTACCGTCGAGCCTCCCTCAGCCGATCATCCACTCATGCAACTGACAGGGCTGCCCAACTTCATTCTCACTCCTCACGTCGCGTGGGCAAGTCAGGAGGCGGTGCAATCGCTTGCTGACCAACTCATGGATAATATCGAAGCGTTCCGGAGTGGGACGCCGAAGAATGTCGTGACGGGTGCTCATTAGGAAACGGAGCGAGGAGCGGACTGCGCGTTGCTCAAGCTCCATCGACGGCTTTTGACCCATAGCAGCCCTTGAGCCGGTGCCAGTGCTTCGACCGCTTGAACCTGGGTACCTATTCCACCACTCTGTCTCCAGGGTTTGCGCTGCGCAGGATGATGTCTGCGGCTTCGAGCTGGAAGTGGTGAAAGTGCTCCCGGCCTACGCCATCGAGGCGGTGAAATCCCGCTGTCTGGATCGCTGACAGGCTTCGCCGGCGGCGTCGGCGCGGTGCTGACGAGGCAAGATATTTCGACTATTCTTCAATGCGGACCATCAAGAAGGGGCAGGACAGTGCCCCCGAGGGGAGATCGATGAGCACAGTAAAAAGCGCTCTGGCCCAGAAGAAGGGCGCCCTGATCGATGTTCGTTCTGGCGACATGGTCGTCGAAGCCTTGCGCCAGATGCGCGACAATCGGGTCCGGTCGGTGCTGGTCATCGACGACGACGTGCTGGTCGGTATCGTGACCCAGGGTGACTGCGCCATTAAAGTGCTGCTGCCCGGGCTCGATGCGAAGACGACGCCCGTGGGCCAAGTGATGACGGGCAACCCGGTGACGGTTAAGCCGGACGATCGGCTGGAGGGCTGCATGGCAATGATGGCTGCGCGCGGCATTCGCCATCTGCCGGTGCTGGATGCGGGCAGGGTCGTAGGCGTGATCTCGATCGGAGACGTCGTCAAGAACATCATCCGGGATTTGGAGCACAACGTGGACGACCTAATGGGCTATATCATGAAGGACGGCCCCGGGGGCTGACATCTTGTGGCCCATCTGCGACCTCGGAAAACGTCCGCTTTTCGGCCGCTATTTGGGGCCACCTGACATCAATCGGCCGGCCCCTAGTGAGAACGTGCCCTAGTGAGCGATCAGGGCGACTTCACGTGCTCGACTAGAGTCGTGGAAGTCCCTTGACGAAATCGCGACGCTTGGGAGGCGACCTGCAGCAACTCGCAAGCCTCGCGCATTCTATTCCTTCACAGCAGGTCAGTAGCGGGCAGAGCGGGAAAACCACCACTAACCTCGAAGATGGTCCAGGAACGCTCGCAGCGCGGACGGCACTTGACGGTGGGAAGAGTAGTAGGCGTGGAAGCCCGGTCCGGGCGAAATCCACTCGGGCAGCACCGCAACCAGTGAGCCCCTCGACAATTGAGCTTCGACCCTGGCCTTCAGGCAATAGAACAGGCCCACGCCGGCCTCCGCCATTCGGATCGAGAGCTCGGAGTCATCCAGAATGATCGTTCCGGGAACGTCGATGGTGAGACGTTTCTCTTGATGCTCGAATTCCCATTCGTAGATTCGATCGGTGCCCAGGCGGATGCGGATGCACTTATGGATCGAAAGATCTTCCGGGTGTTTTGGATAGCCATGATCTTTGAGATAACCGGGTGAGCCGACGATGACCCATTCAAGACTGTCGCTCAGTCGCGAGGCAATCATGCCCTCGGGCACGGTCCCGCCATAGCGGATGCCCGCGTCAAATCCCTCAGCGACCATGTCGACGAACTTGTCGTCGACGGCAATCTCCACCTCGATCTCAGGGAAAGCGGCGAGAAACGCTGGGAGCTTCGGCGCGAGAAGCAGGCGCGCAGCGTCGCGCAGTGCGGTGATCCTGACGCGGCCTACAAGGTGGCCCCGGAACTCATTCAGACCCTCGATGGCTTCCTCAATCCCGCGGAAGCGAGGCTCCAGCTCACGCACGAGCATTTCCCCAGCAGCTGTAAGATGCACGCTCCGGCTGGTGCGATGGAGAAGGCGGACGCCAAGCCGTTGCTCGAGGCTTCTCATGGAATGGCTGAGAGCAGAGGCGGAGACACCCCTGATCGTCGCGGCGCGACGGAAGCCGCCTGCGCGTACAATCGCCAGGAAAGCTTCCAGCTCAACAAGGTCGGTTCGGTTACTCATATCGAGATCGATGCATACGGCTCAACAGTCAGTCAATTTGCATTCAACAATCCGACCTTCGGTGACCGGCCAGACCTCGCGGTCCGTCCATCCTCCACCAAAGCACGGTCTGAGAAAAGGGTTGGCCTTCAATAGTTTCCGATGGGTTCGCCAAGTCACTTGTGGCTAGGCCGGTCAGCGTCCAAACGTCTATGGTCGACGCTGGCCATTCCTCTGCAACGACGATGCATCCCATCGTCCGGTAAGACGGATTTACCTGACTTTGACCTCTCTCCACTCATTTTCAAATCTGTCTGGGAAATCCCCGACCGCTGGGTGGGCCAGTGCGAACACATGGGGGCGAATGAGGATGGCTGGGCGTATCAAGGGGAAACCGACGAGCAATCTCATTCCGCCCCTGCGATTTCGTGCGAAGATTGTAGTCGGATTCGGGGCGGTTCTCGTCATCCTGGCCGTCAGCATGGCGTTCGCCTATTTCGGGTTCGAGCGTGTCTCCGATGGAGTCGGGTCCTTCCGGGTCAGTGTTTCGGAGGCCGATCTCGCACGCAATATCGATCATGAACTGCTGGCCTACCGCTCGGGTGCTCGATACTTCGTGGTCACTGGCAAGGAAGACGATGCGAAGGCAGCGCTGGATGCCGAGGCCAGCTTGAAGAACGCCATCGATCAATCGATCAAGAACACCAAGGCGCCGGATCGCCTGGAGCGTCTCAACAAGCTCGCAAAGGAGTTCACTGGCTTTTCGGCGACATTTGCCAGAATCCTCGAACTGAAGCGTAGCAGTGCGCTGATCGTGCATGATCAACTCACGCCCAGCGCGAGCCTGCTGAAATACAAGCTGGACGATATTCGTCTTGGTGCGTCAGACACCGAGACCCAGGCTATTGAGTTCGGTACAAAGCAGGTCAACACGCAGTTTCAGGCCGCGAATGCAGCCGCCAGCAATTTCTTTCTTAATTCGGATCAGTCGGTCGCAGCAAGTGCGCTCGGTGGGCTCAAACTGGCCGAGAATTCGTTCAAGGCGATCTATTCGGCGGACGAGAAGGTCGTAGCCGGCCTCAAGGAAGCCAAGGCGTTGCTGCAAGCCTATCGCGAGGCGTTGGAGAAGCTCATAACGAATGCCAAGTCAGTCGATGAACTTGTGGCGGAGATGGGCAGCTCGGCCGGTACGATCATGCAAGGTTCGGCCGCGATGAAATCCGATCTCCTTGGCGAGCAGCGACGACTGGAAACGGAGTCGGAACAGGCCGTCGGTCGGACCGAGCAACTGATCTTGATGCTCGCTGCCGGTGGAATACTTTTTGGCGCTGTGCTCGCCTTCCTGCTCGGCGCGGGCATCTCTCGCCCAATGATCGCGATGTGCAATGCGATGCGAAAGCTGGCGTCGGGAGATTTTGACGTGGTATTGCCGGGGCTTGGCCGAAAGGATGAACTCGGTGAAATGGCCGCGGCGGTGGAAGAGTTCAAGCTGCAGGCGATTGCCAAGGCTGAACGGGACGCCGCAACGGCGGAGGCGCATAATCGGGAGCAGGCGGCCTCTCGACGCGCCGAGCTGGTTCGATTCGCCGACAAATTCGAGAGCGCGGTCGGCTCCATCGTATCAACCGTCTCGGCCTCCGCAGCGCAGCTCGAGACCGCTGCGACGACACTGACGCGGACCGCAGAGACCACACAGGGCTTGTCGAGCCAGGTAGCCAGCGTTTCCGAGCAGGCTTCCTCCAACATGCAGTCGGTCGCTACCGCGACGGAAGAGCTTTCTGCGTCGGTCGAGGAGATCGGTCGGCAAGTCCAGGGTTCCAACCGTATCACGGAAGCTGCCGTGGTGCAGGCCAAGGAAACCGATGATCGCATAGCCAGGCTGTCCCGCGCGGCGCAACAGATCGGTGACGTCGTGAAGTTGATCACAGCGATCGCCGAACAGACCAATCTCCTGGCCCTCAACGCCACCATCGAGGCGGCGCGCGCGGGTGAGGCAGGGCGGGGCTTCGCCGTTGTCGCGAGCGAGGTCAAGTCGCTCGCGAGCCAGACAGCAAAGGCGACTGACGAGATCTCGGCCCACATTGCCGCAATGCAGGGTGCCACGAGCGAGTCAGTGGGGGCGATCAAGGAGATTGGGACGACGATCGATCAGATATCGGCGATTGCAGCCTCGATCGCGAGCGCGGTCGAACAGCAGGGCGCCGCTACCCAGGAGATCGCGCGTAGCGTCCAAACCGTCGCGCAGGGCACGCAGGCTGTGGCCGTCGATATTGGACAGGTCAATCGCGCCGCAACCGAGACCGGAACTGCTTCGGACGAGGTGCTGAGTTCGGCCAAGACACTATCGACCGAGAGTGTGCGTCTGCGGACCGAGCTCGATCGCTTCATGGCCAACATACGGGCGGCTTAGCCCGAAAATGCTCAAAGGAATTGGCTCACGGTTAAACCGCGCCTCATGTGAAAGGTGCTCGGTCGGCGGTTGTAGTGTGGTTGCGCCCCGCAATTTGAAACTGCTTGCATCGGATTTCGCCGAGACCGACACGCGTCGTGCCGGAAATGCCTGTCAAAATTGACTCGCGTCTCGCAGATCGCTCTTCATTTGGAAACAAATGCCAAGCTATTGGTTTCGCTGGAGCGAAATTCTGCGCTTTTTTCCAAATGCGCGTTGAAGCCATTGAATAATCAAACAGATTTTGATTCCGCCATTCGGAGGTTCGATCCCTCCCGCCCCGGTCACGGTGATGCCCAGGCCGAGCTTGCGGAGCAACCGACGTTTGCGCTTGCGATGGCGAAAAAAGCTCTTCGATTATGCCGTCGGGCCAAACGTCGGTTAATAGCGCCTCCGGCCATTGTGGACGGTGGGATAGAGGCACAAGCGCGCCAATGCGTGGCCTCTTCGGCACGCTCTGATGGTAGCTGCATCGCAACCATCATTAGCCACAGCTCGAGACTCTGCCGAATGCCGACGCGGCAACTGGCGCGGCAAATCTGAGCTCTTATCTCTGGGGTCCCGCAATTGTTCGCGTTTGAATCGATGACTGCCAGCTCAGGTGAGATGAGCGATGGAGCAAGCGGAAGCCGCCCTTCCACCGTCACCGAGTTTTGCGAAGTGGCGAACGTCGTTTCTTACGAGACTCCGGCGAGTTTGTTGTGGCAGCTCGCTGATCCTCCTGACGCCTGAGCGTTGCTTTGACATGTTCGGCGAGCTTCAACGCACCGTCTGCGTTCGAAGCAAGTCGAGACAAAAGCTGAGACTGCATTTTGAACTCCTCGCGCGTCAGCATTCCAAACAACGCGTCATTGACCGGGCGCTGCAATGCGGCAAGGCGGATCAATAGGCTCATTCCATGCTGGGTGAGCGTGAGTTGCACCGCCGTCCGTCTTCCGGATGGGGGCTCTTCTCGAGCAGGCTGTCGGAAACCAGCTTATTGATCTCGTTAGTGACGAAGGCGCCGCTTAGGTACAGCCGTTCGGCGACCTGATTCACGCCCATCGGTTCCGCCGCAGTCGAATTCTTGATCGGGATCAGGATCAGATACTGGGTCGGCGAGAGGTCGACAAAGCCTGCGAATATTTCCCGGCAGGCCTCCAGACTGCGGTCCGAACGCGAAATAGTCGTAGAGAAGGCCGCGAAGCGTGCGGTCTCCTTCCTTGTCGAGCAGCTCGGGTTTCGACGCCGTAAAAGGCGCATCGGTCACGGTTATTCTCTCCGCGAAATCATAGTCTTGCGAGATTGCCTAAGAAGCACGCATGCGCGCGGTCTGCCCGCGATGCTCGATGGTTTTGCCGTCAACATTCTCGCGCGCGATCAGGAGCAGATCTCCAACCAGTTCGCGCGCGCTCTTTCCGACAAGTGGGACCAGGTGAAGACGTCCGTGGGCCATGCCGAGGCGCCGCTGATCTCGGGCGCGATGGCTCATTTCGAATGCGCGCCCTACGCGATCTATGAGGGCGGCGACCACGTCTTCTTCGTCGTCCGTGTCGTGCGCCACGCGACCCGTTCCGAGACGGCCGCTCCTCTGATCTTCTTTCGCGGTCGTTACCGCGATCTCGTCGATGAAACCCAGCGCGAGCCGACCTGGCCGCTTCCCATTCACTACTAGCTTCGAACTGGAGAACTGCGATGCGTAGCGCAAAGGATTATTTGTCGGGCCTGAAGGATGGCCGGACCATCTACATCAACGGCGCCTCGGTGAGCGATGTGACGACGCACCATGCCGCAATCTCGCGAATTCGATGGCCGGGTTGTTCGACTTTGCGAATGCCAAGGAAAACGTCGATCTGATGACGTTCGATACCGATGCCGGACGTGCCAACCGGATCTGGCAGCTTCTGGCGTCCTATGCCGATCTGGTCCAGCGGCGCAAGGCGCTGGAAGCATGGGCGGGGTTGCATGCAGGCTTCATGGGCCGCGCGCCGGATCACGTCGCATCGTGCATTTCCGGCCTGTACATGGGACTCGACGTGTTCAAGGCCTACGATCCGGCCCGCGCCGGCGCACTCGAGAGCTACTACCGCTACGCGCGCGACAAGGATCTCTACCTCACCTACGTCGTCATCAATCCGCAGGCGGACCGCTCGAAGGGGGTTGCGGAGCAGGCTGATCCGTTCCTCACCGCCGGCGTCGTCGATCGCGATGCAGAAGGCATCACGATCCGTGGTGCGAGGCCGCAGTCGTGATCTCTGGCGAGCTATCGCTCCCCGCGGTCTGAATTCTGTCCCGAAAGATTAGTCTGCTTCAGAACCGCTAGAGATACTGAAGGAATTCGAAACATGGCGTAATGGTCGGGTTACGGCGAGTGCCCGCTCCAGTTGCTCAATCGCAAGCCCGAATGCGTCGGCGGCGCGGCCAGCTAGTACGCTTGGACGCAACTAGTTCATCAAGCAATATATCAGCAAATTGACTGAAGAGGCCGCGAACAGCGCCAGCGTCACTGCAACCAGCGCTTCAGGGGGCTCGAATTGGGAAGCATCCACATACGAGAAGTATCCGGCGATTCTACGCCGGGAGTCCCGCGAACAATTTGCTGGACGATTCAGAGTTCGTTTACGACTCTGCGGCGGCCGGCGGTGAGGATGGTGCGGGGAAATTCGGCGCATTTTTGCTTGAATCGGCGGGCGATTGATCGCTTTAAGGACATGCTGATCCGAACAAAAAACTTCATCGTTTCGAATGTAGCCCCATGTATCCCCAAGGTATGTTGAGTCCCCTCCAGGGGGAAGTTCGGGCTACATTTCTGCTGTAAGTCATTGTAAATACTGGTGCCGGCTGAGGGGATTGAACCCCCGACCTTCGGTTTACAAAACCGCTGCTCTACCGCTGAGCTAAGCCGGCTACCTTCGGGAACACGGCTGCCAGCGTGGCGCCGGCGCGTCTGCCCGTGCGCGGTCGCAATACCAGACTTGTTCTGAAAGTGCCAGAACGGGCGCCGGTCAGCCGGCATGAAACAGGCGGCCGGAGGGCCGCCTGTTCTGGTTCATTCGCGTGCGAACCGGCTATTGGCACAGATGCTGGCGGCCGTCCTCGCTCTTGAAATAGGTGCCGGGCCTGCAAACGATGCCGTTGCGGGCGGCGTAGCTGTTCCAGTCGCCGGACCAGCCGGGACCGCTGCGGTCGTAGCTGGCGTAGGAATTGTCCCAGGCGCGGAACGGCGCGGTGGCGACCGCGGCCGCCGTGCCGACGGCAGCGCCTGCGACGGCGCCTGCGGTCGCAGCCGGCCAGAAGCCGTCCGGGTTCGCTTCACGCTGCACCATTCGCCGATGACGATATTGGCTTCCGGCGGCGGGATTTCCGGCGCGATAATTCTGGCAGTTGGGGTCCGGGAACGGGCCCGTGCACCGCGCCGGATCGAGGCCTTGCGCGAAGGCTGGGCTCGCCAGTGCCGACGCCGCGATCGCGACAGCACCAAAAATAGCTGCGTGGGAGAGTCTTGTGCTCAAGAGTCTTGGGCTCACCATGGGAGGCTCCATTTTTGGTTGAGACCTTGGCTAAGTGCGACGTGTGGCAGCCGTTCCGCTGTTTCTCGCACAAGAGGTCAAATCGACGTGAACCCGCTGGGGATGTGCATCTTGTGCCATGCAACCTCGGTGCCGACGCTGCGTCGCGGGCGCGACGGCGTTAACGATTCGATAGCGCGCTTTCCGGCATTTGAGTCCCTGCCAATCCTTACGCATTAGGCTTACCGGAATTAATCGGGGTCACCTTAACCCTCTGTGTCCGGCGATCGGTTAGGTTGCGCGCCGAATAACCGGGGCCCGTCCATGCGCGCTTTTGCGCTCGTTGCGTTTCTGATCGGACTGCCTGCGTCGGCGCTTGCCGGCGACGGGTTCGAGATCGTCGTCCCGGGCCGTCCCGGCGTGCCGGTCATCATCAACGGCATCGACGCGTCCTATGCCGTGATCGAAGGCGAGTGGGGCCTCGCGAAGAACCAGCAGGTGCAGCCCACGATCTATGGCGGCCGCTACGTCCCGGATCGTCAGCCTCCGGAAGTCGGCCACTATTATCCGACCATGGGACTGCGGCCCGGCTATGGGCGCCTCGAGGTCGAGCCGCCCGCCAACCGCAAATTGCCGCAGCCGGCGCAGAGCTACTATCGGAGCTGGGGTGCGCAATCGGCGCCGCTGCCGGCGCAAATGGACGTTCCTGTCAACCCGCCGCCGGTGATCCTGGCGCCGGAGATCGGCGGCGAACCGCGCCACCATCGTCCTCGTCCGGTGCCTCACGCGGAAGCGCCCGGCAGGTCGCCCAGGTAAGACGCCAGCCAAGCAAGCAAGGCAAGCAAAGCAAGCACGTTAAAAACCAAGTCAAAACCAACGAACGAAAATCGACAGGAGAGAGTAATGCGTCAGATGATTTCAGGACTGGTCGCGGCAGCCGCCGTGTTGGTCGCAGGTGCAGCCCCGGCTGCGGCTTGCGGCTGGAGTGGCTGCGCGCCCGTCGTTGCGCCGGTCTATTCGGGCTGCAACACCGGTTGCGGCGGGTATGGTTATGGCTATGGTTATGGCGCCGGCTTTGAGCGCCTCGCCGAGCCGACCTCGCAGTATTATTACGTCAACCAGGGCCCGACCTACACCGGTCCGGGCGCCTTCGCGCCGTATCCGACCTATCGGGAAGACGCTGTCGTGACGCCCGGTTACGGCTACGGCTACCGTGCGCGCCCGTACGGTTATGGCTATGGCGCGGCCGCGGTCGCTCCCTACCGTCCGTATTATCGTCCGTATCGCTATGGCTACGGACCGCGCGTCGGCTACCTGCCGCGCGTCTCCTACGGCCCGCGCTATGGCTACGCGCATCGCCACGCGCCCGGCTACTATTACGGCCACCGCGTGCTGCGCCGCTATTACTGATCGCCCGATCGGTTGAGCTGATTTCGAAGCGCCCGTTCGCATCATGCGGACGGGCGCTTTCGTTTGCGCTAGCGCTTCATCAATCCAAGCCGGCTCGCGCCGACATAAAGCGACAGCACCGCGGCGTTCGAGACGTTGAGGCTCTTGATCTCGCCGGGCATGTCGAGCCGCGCCACCACGCTGCAGGTCTCGCGCGTCAATTGCCGCAGGCCCTTGCCCTCGGCGCCCAGCACCAGCGCCAGCGGTTCGCGCAGCGCAACTTCGCTCAAATCTTCCGAACCCTCGCTGTCGAGCCCGACGGTCTGAAAACCGCGATCGTTCAACGCCGTCAGCGCGCGGGCGAGATTTTGCACGGTCACAACAGGCACCAGCTCGAGCGCGCCTGAGGCGGCCTTCGCCAGCACGCCGGTAGCCTCGGGGCTATGGCGCGCGGTGGTGACGATCGCCTTCACTGCAAAGGCCGCGGCCGAGCGCAGGATGGCGCCGACATTGTGCGGGTCGGTGATCTGGTCGAGCACCAGCACCATACCCTCCGGCGCGAGCGTCTCGATGTCAGGCGAGGGCAGTGGATCGGCCTCCGCCAGCAGACCCTGATGCACGGCGTCCGGCGACAGCAGCCGGTCGATCTCCTGGGGCCGGACGATCTCGGGCGTGATCCGGGTCGGGATGTTTTCCTCGGTGAGCCGCCGGGCGGCGTTCTCGGTCAGGATCAGCTTGCGGATCCGCCTGGCCGGGTTGGCAAGCGCCAGGGTCACGGTGTGCCAGCCGTACAGGATGGCAGGGCCGTCGGATCCCGAATCGCGCTCGCGCCAGGCCGGGCGGCCGGCCGATTTCTCGGCCTTTTTGAAGGGCTTACCGTCGCGGCGGCGGCCCTTGGGAGCGAATTTTCGATCGTTCATGGCTGCGCTTGTGTCACGGGTTCCGGAATATGGCAATTTGGCCGTCCCCAGAGGCCATTATGGACGATTTTCCCCGAACGCCTCGGTTGACTTTGCCCTGCCGCATCGCCCATAAACGCGCCCGGTCGCGCCCCGATCCGGGTTGTTGCGGCCTTCACGTTCCATGGCCGTTTTCGGTCCGCCGGCAAGGTCCGGCCCGATAGTGCTGCCGTCGAGCGGGGGAGTGTCCCGAGTGGCAAAGGGAGCTGACTGTAAATCAGCCGCCTCATGGCTTCGCAGGTTCGAGTCCTGCCTCCCCCACCAGCCTTCGCTCGCTTCGCGAGCTACGGCTCGGCAGGCCAGCTCAGGCGGTCGTGGCGCGAAGCGAGCGAAGGCTGCCGCGCCGTAGCCCGAAAGGGCGTAGGCGGGCTTAGAGACCTCCGGAAGATGCTCGCATGATCTAAGTGTACATTCTCAGGAGCACGAGCGATCCAAATCGCTTCTACGTCGGTCTCACGTCCGACCTTCGGGCTCGTCTCAAAAAGCACAACGCTGGTGAAGTCCCGCACACATCGAAGTTCACGCCGTGGGAGCTCAAGACCTATGTCGCGTTTTCTGACGAGCAGCAGGCGATTGCGTTCGAGAAATATCTAAAGTCAGCTTCGGGACGCGCATTCGCCAAGAAGCGACTTTGAGCGCAACTCGGGTCGCGCTCACCCCACCATCTCTCTCACCATCGGCACCACCTTCCTCCCATAGAGTTCGATGCTCCGCATCAGCTTCTCATGCGGCAGGGGACCCGCTGAATACTTCAACTGAAACCGCGCAATGCCGAGCGCCTTCGCCGTCGCTGCAATCTTGCGTGCGACTGTCTCCGGCGAGCCGACATAGAGCGAGCCGTGATCGGCTTCATTGACGAACTCGTCGCGGCCCATCGGCGGCCAGCCGCGCTCCTTGCCGATGCGGTCGCGCATGGTCTTGTAGTCGCTCCAGAGCTCTTCGCGCGCCTGATCGTCGGTCTCCGCGACGTAGCCCGGTGAATGCACGCCGATCGGTTTTGGCGTCCGGCCGAACTCCCTGGAGGCGCGGTGGTAGAGCTCGACATAGGGCGCAAAGCGCGCGGGATCGCCGCCGATGATCGCGAGCATCAGGGGCAGGTCGTAATGCGCGGCGCGCACCACCGATTGCGGGCTGCCGCCGACGCCGATCCACGTCTTCAGCGTGCCGGTCTCGACCGGCGGAAACACGCGCTGGTTCTGCAGCGGCGGGCGCAGATTGCCCTGCCAGCTCACCGGCTCCTGCTTCAGGAGCGCCGCGAACAGGTCGAGCTTTTCCTCGAACAGCTCTTCGTAGGATCGCAGGTCGAAGCCGAACAGCGGAAAGGATTCCGTGAACGAGCCGCGGCCAAGGATCACCTCGGCGCGGCCGCCCGAGACCGCATCGAGCGTGGCAAAGCGCTGAAACACGCGGATCGGATCGTCCGAGCTCAGCACGGTCACCGCAGAACCAAGATGGATGCGCTTGGTGCGCGCGGCGATCGCCGCAAGCACGGTTTCGGGCGAGGAGATTGCAAAATCCGAGCGGTGGTGCTCGCCGAGCCCGATGAAGTCGATGCCGAGCTCGTCGGCCAGCACCGCCTCGTCCACGACGTTGCGGATCACCTGCGCGTACGGCAACAGCGCGCCGTTCGCGTCCCTGGTGACGTCGCCAAAGGTATCCAGTCCGAGCTCGAGCGGTTTGGTCATTGATCAGATCTCTGTCGGGAAGAACCCGAGAGATAAGGGACCGCTGACCAGCCGCAAGATCGTGACGGGAAATGCTCGGTTTCCGTTCGTGAACCCAATTCGCGTTTAGGACGAGATCCGCACCACCATCTTGCCGAGCGCGTCGCGCGTCTGCATCGCCTTGAAGGCGTCGCGAAAATCCGCGAATGCGAACACCCGGCCGACCACGGGTTTGAGCTTGCCCTCGGCGAGCCAGCTCGTCAGCTCGGCCATCAGGCGCTTCTGGACGTCGGGCTCGCGTGTCGGAATCTGCGCGAGGTCGACGCCGAGCAGCGCGCCGCCCTTGAGCAGCGGCAGGTTGAACGGCAGCGCCGGAATGCTGCCCGCTGCGAACCCGACCACGAGATGCCGACCGCGCCAGGCGATCGAGCGAAATGCCTGCACCGAGATCTCGCCGCCGACGGGATCGAAGATGACGTCGGCGCCGTGGCCGCCGGTCAGCTCCTTCAGCGCGTCGCGCCAATTCGGCTGCGTGTAGTCGATGACGGCGTCGGCGCCGTGCGCCCGCGCAAAGTCGCGCTTCTCCGGCGTGGAAGCCGCGGCGATGACGCGCGCGCCGAGCAGCCTGCCGATCTGCACTGCGGCAATGCCGACGCCGCCGGCCGCGCCCAGCACGAGGAGCTGCTCGCCCGCCGCCAGCATGGCGCGCGCGCTGAGCGCGTAATGCGCGGTCAGGTAATTGGCGCGGAAGGAGGCCCCGACCTCCGCCGCAACAGCGTCGGGCAGCGGGTGCACCGCCTCGGCATTGACGGTGATGTATTCGGCGAGCGCCCCCGATCGCGCCATGCCCATCACGCGCATGCCGGGCACATAGCCCGCAGCGTTGTCGGGAGCTTCGTCGACCACGCCGGCAAACTCCGTTCCGGGTGTGAAGGGCAGGGGATCCTTGGTCTGGTACAGTCCCTGAACCTTCAAGCCGTCGACAAATCCGATTCCGGCAGCGTGAACCTTGATCCGCAATTGTCCCGCCGCGACGGGCGGCATCGGGACGTCCTTGAGCTCGATTTGATCGATCGGCGCGTATTGTTCGACGACGACGGCTTTCAAGTGAGGCCTCCTGCAAGGTCCGGTGCGCAGGCTAGGGCGGAACCCGCCCGCATCTCCTCCGCCAGCAAACCCGCGGCCCACGCCGATATCTTGCGTCGTCGCGTCGCGATGTCAGAACGTGAATTTCTCGGCCATCTCGCCGGCGCTGCGCGAGCGCAGGACGCGGCGGCGCAACTGCTTGAGCCCGTCGATCTCGGCGTCGATCGCCTGGATCGCCTTCATCTGCTGCTGGCGAAGCGCGCGCCGGTCCCTGATGTGGACCATGGTCTGGTCCTTCGACTTCTGGAGCACGTCACGGGCAAGCCGCCGAAGAGCATCGAGCTGCGCCACAATCTCTTTCTTGCCTGTGTTTGCCATCAATCTGCTCCTTGATGAATTGGTCGGCGTCTACCGCCACATCCCCCGCATGCGCGCGCCGACGTCGATCCTCGGCCCTTGCGCGGCCGTCCGTGCCTGACCGCTTGCCGCTTGCGGCCAGCTCGTTCGCTCGAACAGCGGTACCAGCGCCTCCGGAATGAAGCGGGTGCGCGAGGCATAGACGTGGCGGTCGCCTTGCGCGGCCTGGCCGTGGGTGAAGAAGCGTTGCGGTACCACCAGGTGCAGATCGTCCTTGGCGCGCGTCATCGCGACATAGAGCAGGCGGCGCTCCTCCTCGATCTCAGCGCTCGTGCCGGTTCCGAGGTCGGACGGCATGCAGCCGTCGACGACATTGAGCACGTAGACCGACTTCCATTCCTGGCCTTTTGCGGAATGGATGGTCGACAGGATCAGGTAGTCTTCGTCGAGCAGGGGAACGCCGGCCTGGTCGCTGGTGGCATCAGGCGGGTCGAGCGTCAGCTCGGTCAGGAACTTTTCGCGCGAGACGTAGCCGCCGGCGATCTGCTCGAGCTGCACCAGATCGGCGCGGCGCGTCTCGGAATCCTCGTGGATGCGATCCAAATGCGGCTCGTACCAGAGCCGCGCGCGATCGAGATCGGCGGGCCATTCGGAATAGCGCAGATTCTCGATTGCTTGGATGAACGCCGTCCAGTCGGCACCGGCACGAGGCGGGGCAGGGAGCTGGCAGAGCGCATGGATCGGATTGGCGCTCTCGGCCATCTGGTCGAGCACGCGTTGCGCGGTCGCCGGTCCCACGCCCGGCAAGAGATGGAGAATGCGAAAGCCGGCGACGCGGTCGCGCGGGTTCTCGACGAAGCGCAGCAGCGCCAGCATGTCCTTGACGTGGGCGGCGTCGAGAAACTTCAGCCCGCCGAACTTCACGAAGGGGATGTTACGGCGGGTCAGCTCGACTTCGAGCGGCCCGCTATGCGACGAGGTACGGAACAGCACCGCCTGGTGTTTCAACAGCGAGCCCTGTTCGCGGTTGGCGAGCACCTGCTCGACGATGTAGCGCGCCTGCTCGGCCTCGTCGCGCAACGAGACGAGCTGCGGCTTCTGGGAGGAGGTGCGGTCGGTCCAGAGGTTTTTGGTGAACCGCTCCTTGGACAAGCCGATGACGCCGTTGGCCGCCGACAGAACCGGCTGCGTCGAGCGGTAATTGCGGTCGAGCGTGACGATCTCCGCGCGCGGCGAGAATTGTTGCGGGAATTCGAGGATGTTGCGCACGGTCGCCGCGCGAAACGAATAGATCGACTGCGCGTCGTCGCCGACGACGGTGAGCCCGCGTCCCTCCGGCTTCAGCGCCAGCAGGACCGAGGATTGCAGGCGGTTGGTGTCCTGATATTCGTCGACCAGCACGTGATCGAAGCGGCTGCCGATCTCCTCGGCAATCAGCGCATCGCTCATCATCTGCGCCCAGTAGAGCAGCAGGTCGTCATAATCGAGCACGTGCTGCGCCTGCTTGGCCTCGACATAGCTGGCAAACAAGCCCTTCAGTTCCGCCGCCCAGCCCGAGCACCAGGGATAATGCTGTCCGAGCACCTTCTCGATCGCCATCTCGGCATTGACGCAGCGGGAATAGATCGAGAGACAAGTGCCCTTGGCGGGAAAGCGGTTTTGCGTTTTCGAAAGGCCGCATTCGTGCCGCACCAAATTCATGAGGTCGGCGGAGTCCTCGCGGTCGTGGATGGTGAAGGCGGGATCGATGCCGATCCGCTCGGCGTATTCGCGGAGCAGCCGTGCGCCGATTCCGTGGAAGGTGCCGGCCCAGGTCAGCGCATCGCGCATCACAGCGGCCTTGTTCTCGCCGAGCACCTTGCGTGCGATGCGCTCGACGCGGGATGCCATCTCGGCCGCGGCGCGCCGCGAAAAGGTCATGAGCAGGATGCGGCGCGGGTCGGCGCCGGCGACGATCAAATGGGCGACCCGGTGGGCGAGCGTGTTGGTCTTGCCGGAGCCGGCACCGGCAATGACGAGGAGGGGGCCGCCGACCGTGCCGCCGTCGCCCACGCCATGCTCGACGGCGCGGCGCTGCTCGCCATTGAGCGTATCCAGATATGTCGCCGCCGCCACGAATCGCCCCCCTGAGAGTGGGCCAGAATCGGCGATATCAGGCCAATCTGCAATCCGGCTGGACGCCGGGCGGGGGGATGGCGCAACGAATTCATGGCCGCGCTCTTCCGCTGCTGGTGTTCGTGCCAGGCACGGCGGTAGCGGCGGTCGCGCCGCAATACGCGCCCTATCTGTGGTTCCTGGCTTTTGGCGGGCTTTTGATTCAGCGCATTGTCACGTCGGGACCGGCGAAGTAGCGCCGTCCGTCATTTTTCGGCCGGTGTCGCGCCAAACCCGTCGGCCGGCACGAAAAGCTTAACCGGGCGGATTTCGTAGACCGCAGTCGGATTGACCTGACGCAGCCTCCGCACCGCGGCGATCACTTCATCTTCCGTGTCGAATTCCAGAAGATGGAAGCCCAGAAGCTGCTCCTTGGTCTCGGCAAACGGGCCGTCCAGCACCATGCCCGCGCCGGGGCCGCGCACGGTGCGGGCCTTTTTGGTGTCATCCAGACGCGCGGCCGGCCCAAGATGTCCGCTTGCTCTCAGGGGCGCCTGAACCTCGATGACTTTGGCGACGACCGCGGCGTCCTCTTCCGGCGTCCAGGACAAAAGCTCGCTTTCCACGTGATAGGCCAGAATGGCGTAGAGCATCGTTACCTCGTCTGTTTTTTGCGCATCCGCGCGCACTGAGGACGTATCACGCAGGCCGTCCCCGACAACCCGCGGACACGAAATATTGCGTCGTTGTGCCGTGACGAAACAATCCTGAAACCCGATTGTCTGCCGCGTGTGTGAACGCGACGCACAACCGTCGCGACTGATAGCCACTGAGAACGCTGCACAAAGCAGCGGCAGCGGAGGCGGCAATGTCAGGTCGAAGCATCAAGATCATCTGTGACGCACGGCGATCGGCGCAATCCGATTCGGGCGATCTGCACGACCAGAGCGGCCACCATCGCTACTATGGCAGCTCGGCCTCGAACGGCGGCGAGCAGATCGTCGAGAGCCGGCGGGGCAAGCGGCCGCGGTCGCTCAACGTGTGCGGCTTCTGATTGCGCCGCCGCTGAGAGAGCTCGCTCGACATGACCCTTTCGACCGTGCTGATTGCTGCAATTCCCTTCGTTCTATCTCTTGCAAGCAGGACCAACCAGGCAATCGCGCCCTGCGCGGTGACCAGCGTGTTCACGCTGCTTTTGAGTGCCGACTTCGAGCGCGCCGCACTGGCCTGGTTCATCGGCATGCTGATTGCGATCGTGGCGATCCGCGAGCGGCTTCGCCTGATCTCGTTCTGGCCCTAGAGACGCAAACAAGAATCTGGAGCCCCGTTCCGATACCATCGGAACGGAAAAGGCTCTAGCGATCGCCCAGCACCTGATTGACCAGTGATGCCCGCAGTTGCGCCAGTTCGCCGCTGGCCTCCATGTCCGCGATCGCCTTGCCGACCTTCGGGACGAGATCGCGGTGCCGCTCGTGCAAATAATGATGGATGTAGATGCGCTGCAATGGCGGGGAGAGCGGATAGATGCGGGCCTCCAGATTGAGCTTCCGCACCGCGACCAGCCCGCTGAACAGATCGGTCACGATCAGGTCGAAGCGGTCGGCATCGAGCATCTGGATCATATTCTCCAGGCTCGTTGTCGCGGTGACGCGGCTCATGCCCCGCGTGCCGGCCTCCGACGAACCGACGCCGCGCACGATGCCGATGCTGTAGTCCTTGATCGAATCCCAGCCGGCGACGTCGAAGCGAAGCCTGGTGGTGAAGACCGAGGGTTCGATAAAGTTGATCGGTGGCGAGATCTGCACCAGCGTCGGATAGTCTTTTGAGAGGTTGGCGATTCTCTGGATCTCGCCGTCGAGCTCGCCGGCGCTCGAGAGCGCGAGTGCGCGCTTGCCGGGGACGTCCTCGAATTCGAGCTTGATGTTCAGACGCGCGTAGACCTCCCGCAGCATTTCGCCGCCGACATATTGATCCGGGATGTCGGCGATTCGCGCGAGCCGGATCACCGATTGGGCCTGCGTCGGGCTACCTTGAAGCAGCAGCAGCGTCCCGATTAGAAATGTTCGCCACATCACGCGTCTCCTTGTCCGTCCATTGCTACCGCTGGATTGAGGGATCAACGCGATCTACCGGAAGGTGGTCCCTTTCCGGGACCGCCTTCAGCCCGCCGCAGCGGGCGGCTCCGAACTTTCACCGATGTCAATTTAGCACGCCCGGTGCTAGTTTGTGACGGCTTCCTGCCGCTGGGCGGAACATTTGACCCCCGACGAGCCAATTGCACAGGGACCGGCAGGGAGGCTATGCGAGCAGGTCTTGAAGGAGTGGGCCGAATGTTGGCTTGCTAGAGGCTGCGTGGGGCTGGCCTCGGCAGGGATGCCGCCATCACGGGGGAGCGGTGCATGGGCAGTGGAGGAGAGAACGACCTCGGCCGCAAGCGCGTCGTTGCGCCGGCGGCGTCGAAGGACGAGTTGAGCGGTATCGGAGCGCCGATCGTGCAGCCGCTTCTCACTGCGCGTTTGTCCCGAGTTTTCAACTGGCTTGGCGGCGGCATCGGCCCGCGCCTTTTGGCCGCGGTGCTCTTGTTCAGCTCGCTCGTGACGCTGACCCTGACAGCGTTGCAGCTCTATCTGGACTATAATCGCGAGGTGAACGTCATCGAGACGCGCCTCGACGAAATCGGCCGAAGCTATCTCGGCAGTCTCGGCGAAAGCCTGTGGAGCCTCGATCAGAATCAGCTCAAGCTCCAGCTCAACGGCATCTTGCGCCTGCCCGATATTAGCGCCGTCGAGATTCGCGAGATCGCCGACCGTCCCAATCCCATCCGCATCGCGGTCGGCGAATCCGCGACTCGCTCGGCGCTCGAACGGGACTATCCGCTCACCTATGTCGTGGCCGGGACCAGTCGGCAGATCGGCGTGCTCCAGGTGCGGGCAACGCTGACGGAGGTGTATCGGCAACTCGTCAACCGGGGGCTGGTGATCCTGGCCAGTCAGGCGGCAAAAACCTTCCTGGTCTCGTTCTTCATCATATACATGTTCTACCTGCTGGTGACCCGGCATCTCGTCGCCATCGCCGGCTTTGTCAGCAAATACAATTTGGTGCGGCCGCCGCCGCCGCTTCAGCTCGACCGCCGGCCGCCGCGCAATCCGGACGAGCTCGACAAGATGATCGATGCGTTCAACGCCATGTGCGCGAGCCTGCAGCGCGCCTATGGCGATCTGCGCCAGGCCAACACCCAGCTCGAACGCGACCTCGTGATCCGGCAGCGCGCCGAGGAGGACGCGCGGCAAAGCGAACAGCGTTTTCGCGACTATGCCGAGACCGCGTCCGACTGGTTCTGGGAGACCGGGCCCGACCACGTGTTCACCTATATCTCGGACCGCGCAAACGCCTTCGGCATCGGCGGCAACTACGTGATCGGCAGACGCCGTGGCGACACCGCGGCCGACCGTGACAGCGAGCCGCAGAAATGGCTCGACCATATGGCCTTGCTTGATAGGCACGAGCCGTTCCGGAAGTTCGAGTACCGTGGCCGCGACGCCGCAGGACGCATCCGTCATGTCAGCGTCAACGGCCAGCCGGTCTTCGCGGATGACGGCCGCTTCCTCGGCTATCGCGGATCGGCCACCGACCTCACCGAGCAGCACGAGACCGAGGAGCGGCTACGACAGGCGCAAAAGATGGACGCTATCGGGCAGCTCACCGGCGGCGTCGCGCACGACTTCAACAACGTGCTCACAGTCATCACCGGCACGATCGAGATCCTCCAGGAGGGGCTCGCCGACAAGCCGCAGCTTGCCGCGATCGCCCAGCTCATCGACGATGCGGCGACGCGCGGCGCCGAGATCACCTCGCAGCTCCTGACCTTTGCCCGCCGCCAGCCGCTCGATCCCCGCGAGATCGACGTCAACGGTCTCGTGCGCGAGACGGCGCGGCTGCTCAAGCCGATCCTCGGCGAGCACATCAACATCGAGACGGCGCTCGCTGAGGACGCGTGGTGCGCGATGGCCGATCCCTCGCAGCTCTCCTCGGCAATCGTCAATCTGGCCGTCAACGCACGCGATGCGATGCCGGGCGGCGGCAAGCTGAGGCTGGAGACCGGCAATCTGGCGTTCGCGTCGATCGCGGACTCCGGCGACGGCGAGGTTCGGCCGGGCGAATTCGTGATGGTCGCCGTCACCGATACCGGCCATGGCATCCCCGCCGAGATCCGCGACCGCGTGTTCGAGCCGTTCTTCACCACCAAGGGGATCGGGCACGGCACGGGGCTCGGCCTCAGCATGGTCTTCGGCTTTGCCAAGCAGACCGGCGGCACCGTCACGATCGAGAGCGAGGAAGGCCGCGGCACGGTGGTAAGACTGTTTCTGCCGCGTTCGGTGGGACAGGCGGCGGTGCGCGCCGAGCCGCTGCAGGCGCCCGGTCCGTCGCGCGGACACGAGACCATCCTCGTGGTCGAGGACGACCCGCTGGTGCAGGGCTATGTGATCGCCCAGCTCGGCAGCCTCGGCTACCGCACGCTGGTCGCCGGCGACGGCGCGGCCGCGCTCGCGTTCGTCGATCAGGGCGCCAAGTTCGATCTCCTGTTCACCGACATGATCATGCCGGGCGGCATGAATGGAAAGGAACTGGCGGATACGATCCGGGCGCGCCGCACCGGCGTGAAAGTGCTGTTCACCTCGGGCTACACCGACAACACCCTCATGCATGAGGGCCACCTCGATCCCGGCGTGGCGCTGCTTCAAAAGCCCTACCGGAAGATGGAGCTGTCGCAGAAGCTCCGCGAGGTGCTGGGCGGGCCCGGCTAAAGCGTTTTTCGAGCGAAGTGGACGCCGGTTCGCATAAAGAAAACGCGTCAGAACTAGATCTAGATCGTCCAAAAGAAAAGGCGCGGCGGGAGTGACCCCGTCGCGCCCGATTTCTTGTCTCGCTGGTCCAGGGCTGAGAGCGCCCCGATGCCAGGCTCTCATGCGAGAAGCTTAGCGGGCGATCCCAGCGAGGTGACAGCGCTTGAGATAAGACACTGGATCACCTCCTTTCGTTGGTTTCGGGAGACTTTAATATAGGGCGCAGCCGCGCCGGTGTTAAGGCCGCAATCGCAAGGGTTTAGGGCCGGAACCGGGACTGTTGCCAAGTTGCCTGTCAAGTTGCGTCGGCGGTTGAGGCGGCCGTCCTGCCGTGTTAGGTGATCCCAAGATGCGGGTGTAGCTCAATGGTAGAGCAGCAGCCTTCCAAGCTGAATACGAGGGTTCGATTCCCTTCACCCGCTCCAATGATTTCAATGCCTTAAACTGGCAACGTATTCTACTTCCGACAAGGCTAGGCTGAACACTTCCGACAAAGTCTTCTCGCTCTGTTCACAGCGGCGCTGCTGATAGAGCAGTCGCTGTTGGTTCAAACCCGTGGCCACGCGCCTCAAGCTACACGATCAGAAGAATCTTCTGGTCGAGGGCAGGGGGAGGGAAAAATTCGCGGAAAGCATGCTTATGCAAATGAAGCATCGTGCCGATCATTCCGGCCGCGATGTAGCCTCGTTGCTCCGATAATCTAGGCCGTCACCAGGATCGATGGAGGTCGATATAATGTCTCACAGAGCAAAGGAGGTAATGGGGACATCAGTACCGGACCGCTGGATGGCGGAGATCACCTATTTGGATGGCAGACCACAACAGACGACTGAGTTCGAGGAATTGGAGGACCTCGACGAGATTGTGGAGAGGGGACCCGACTGGAATACGATCGACAAGATCGTCATCACTCTTAATCGCCCGGAGGCACCTAGCGAGCTCTTTAAGGAGCTGTTCGGAAAGTAACGCGCAGCGTTCGGTGCGCCACCCCAACAGCCGACGTCCGCGCCTGAGGGCGTGACCCTCCGGCAAGGTGTGGTCGGGTTGTCTTGGGTCCTTTAGGCCCCCGGGCACGCGGGGTACGCGCCATCGCAGGCCCTCAGCGCATTTGCATTTTTCGATTTCCGGCTTTCCTATGCTGAAATTCCGCTTTGAAAGATTTCACCAAGATGCGGCGCGTTCCTCTGGTCGAAGCGATAATGGAAGGCTGGTCGAGGCTCGATGCCGGGCAGCGCGAGAGGTTTTTTCAGGCGTTCCTGGCGGCGGCGCTGCGGCTCGATCAGCTCGCTCTGCGCGCGTGGCTTCGACGTCGGCTCAAGAACCCACCGCTCGCCGCTCCGATCGATCTGGCCCGCTTGATAGGGGGCATCGACATTGCCCTTGTCCTGAGGGCGGCGGGCGAAGCTGATCCCGCCGCCGACCGGTGATGATCCCTACGAGGACGAAGCCTACCGGTTGTGGGCGATCAAGCAGCAGGGTAAGTGACCGAGACATTATCGTCCGTCGTCCTGCCAAAGCCCCCCTTTAACGACAGCACTGATGACCCGAAGCGGGTCACTTCCGCAGCGTTTGTCTGCTGCTGATCCAAACAACGATACGCTCGGCGAGCGGCTTAGGCTGGACGTCGAAGAGAACTTCCATAATGCTTGAAGAAGTTATCAAGCTTCACTGGTTCGCCGGTATCTCGCCAGAACAGTTTTTTACCAAGGCTGGCCGCCACCGCGAGGCGGTGGTGGCCGCCGATTAGAGTATGGTCATCGGATGCTGTGGCGATGATCTCGCCGTCTTCGTCCACGATTTTCATGTGCTGCCTCCAATCCAGCGCGCGGTCAGCGCCGCGATGGTGCGCAATCCATCTAAACCTCGTGCCGGTCCCGGCGTTCCAATCCATGAAGGTCACTGCTTCCGTATTCGACAAACGCCATATCGCGCACCGCACTTTGTGTACCGATCTGTATAAAATTAAGTCGGGAATGCGCGATTGCAAATATCCTCAAAGGGCGCGGTCGCGCGGTCCCCCCGGAGGGTCACGCGCTCCACAGAACCTTGGCGACCGATTGCGGAGGGAGCGCCATCTTTCGACGGTCTATGTCGCGGGCGTTTGACCCCCTAGACAAACGCGGGAGGCGGATCGAGTTTCACTCCGTCGGGGCATCGAGTTGGTCAGATATATATGTATATCTCGACAGAGCCGTTCCCGTTCGCAGCGACAACATTAGGTCATGCCAATGAAACGCGATCCTTTCCAGCAAGAAGTCCGCAAGCTCCAGATAGAAGTTTCGGTAGGAGGCGCGGAAACGAATTTCACGTTGCCGCAGCGCGTGGGCTCTCGGATTGTGCGCGAGCTGAGCCAAGCCTTACCGCCGATGATCTTCTTCTTCGTCGGTTTCAACTTCATTGTTCTGACGACAAACCTCCTAGTCGCCCACTATGCCGTCGCCGTCAGTAATTTCATGCTTGCTACAGTGGCCGCGCTTGTCGTCGGCAAGGCCGTGATCACTGCGAACACGATGCCATTCATCAGGATCTTCGACCGGGCTCCGCTCATCCAACCAATCCTGTTCAAGACGGCCATCTATTGGGTTGCGACCGTAATTGCGCGGTTGGTCGAGCGTTTCGTGCGTTTCTCGGTAATTGAAGGGAACTGGCCGGGTGATTTCGCGACCTATCTGATCTCCGACTTCGCTTGGCAGCGCTTCAGCGCGATTTCCCTTTGGATATTGGTGCTCTTTTTGATCTACGTCACTGCGTCGGAATTCAGCCATCTCTTGGGAACGGCGGAAATGCGGCGGCTTTTTTTCGCCTATAGACCATCCGAGTTGCAGTTGAACAGGCGTCAACGCGCTCGGGAGCTCATCCGCTTGCACCGGCTCGCGGACGAACATGAGCTTGCCGAATTTCGCGATCCCGGCAGCGTTGCGCACCACCAACTCGTGGAAATCATGGAGCGTCTCGCGCGAGCGCCGAAGCCCGCTTGACGGTGACGACCTGCTGACCACTGGGCATCAATCGTAGCGCTCCAGCGTCCCCAGTAACGCGCCTCAGGCGGCGGGGCACAAGGCCATAAGGAAGGCCGCAAAGCCGGGGATAGTGGCCTCGCCTCGCGTGGTCGGAGATCGTCACGAGGCCGTAGGAAGGCCGTCCAGCCAGCCGGGGCGGCAGGCCACGGGACCACCGGGCGGGGCCGGGCCAGCGCATCAACGGGCAGCGCAAGAGGCCGCCGGGCACTCCAGAAGCTCGTCGGGACACAACGGAGGACACAAAAAACCTAATAAGTTAATTTCATTATGTTTTTTTGTCCGATCAGGCTCCCACAAGGGGAAATGCAAAACCGGGCCAGCTTCGCGCTGACCGGGCTGAGAAACCAATTGCACCAGTTGACGCAGTTAATCAGGCCGCGAGCCGCATCCTGGCCCGCTCAACATCGTTCGCCGTAGGCTTGCCCATGATACGAGTCCAACACTGTGCGCCATTCATTCGCTTGGAGAGATTGTAGACGTTGCCGATCTCGGTCGGCGGCAATCGCGTCGCCTTTCTTGCGGACGGCATGATCGAGGCACTTGGTGATGGCTGCATGTTCAGTCGAGATCACCGGCTAGGGTCGCGGCGTTCCTCCACGGGCGGTGCGGGGTAAATGGCTTGCGGCGCAGCGCTGCTGATCACTGAGGGGGCCAGCGAAACGTGCTGGAAGGCGTCCTCCAGCGGCTCCTGGCGAGGTGGCACCTATACCAATGCCACCGCCAATGGAGCTTTCGAAGCCGTAGCTGCGGGCTTCCGACGGCTGGAAATTGTCATTTGAAATCTATAGGAGGGTTTGGTCGCGATTTGTCGGAAGTAGATTGGGAAACCATGCGAAGCGTCTGACTTCCAAGCTGAATACGAGGGTTCGATTCCCTTCACCCGCTCCAATGTTTTCAGCCACTTAGCCAAAGGCAGTTTTTCTTTGGTGGCAACTTTGGTGGCAACTATTCTACCTAACGTTTCAGAAAATAAAAAAGCCGCCTCGTGGGCGGCTTTTGATTGACAACGTTGAAATTCACCTTGCCGCTTAGCGTTCTGTTTCCGTGGGAGGCCGCACGCTCATCTGGTGCGTCGGATCTGAGGCGCCGCACTGCTCGAAGTTTCGCCGCGCATGCGCGAGTGACAGTGAGCCATTGGGACCGTCCCGAACCTCGTCGGCATCGTGATCATCTTGCCCGTCGTCTTCCCAGAAGCACACCGGGCAAATCTCGTAGCCGCCTCTTTCGTGAAGTGTGCGACAGCGGCAGCACGGACACCGATATGCGGGCGTCTCAGAGAAGGGCTTAACAATATTGCGGAACGTCATCCCCGAAGCTGTATGCCGCCAGGCAACTTTGTCAACACGGCTGCCGTGACCGTGATTTCTTTCCCGCAGCGAATGCACATGAAATCCTGGCCGACGGGATCGCCAAATATGTCGAGGTCAAGGTTCAACTTCCCGCAGTGCGGGCAATGGCAACTCGAACCACCCTCATGCAGGGCGCACCTCGATTTTGAAGAAACTGCTTCGGTTGCGGCTACTGCTTCGCGACGCGGTTTCCAAATGTTGGCGGAATCGCGTCTTCCTAATTCAACAGCACCAAGCGCGACAGCGGCTGCGCGGCGACTGGCTGTAAGATCATAGTGCGGCGCAGTTCGTTTTTCTTGGAACCATGAGCGCTTCATTCCGATTGCCGCAGCCATTGCGTGCAGTTCGGCTAAGTCAATCTGATCCGTGAACATGTGGCAGCTTTGCACTTCCCTGCCTCGCATCTTCCAACCCCAGCTTTCCAGTTCATCAACATAGACGGCCATACAATCCTTTCGTTGGTGCCAGCCAACGCCAGCCACGAAAGCAATTTTACCATCACTTCATTTGCGTGTGTAAATGGAACGCTAGAACTGTTGTTTTTGGTGGCAACTTTGGTGGCAACTTCGTCCGTGTCATCAAGGGTTTGAAGGACGACGACAATTCGCAGAAAACGTCGAAAAACCCTATAAAACAAGATGTTTTCGGTGATTTTCAGTGAACCTCAGTGATGCCCCGTCAACAGCCTTTCTTTGCCTTCCAAGCTGAATACGAGGGTTCGATTCCCTTCACCCGCTCCAATAAATTCAAGCACTTATCGGATTTTTTGATTTCCATTCCGACAAGACGGCTGAATCCATTCCGACAAATGTTCACTTTCTGGCCGCCTGCTTGCGCCGCTTGATGCGCTTGATCTGTGCGTCCTGCTTGGCCTCGTCGTCGTGATGGAGGTAGTGCGCCATCGCCTTGGTCGATGACCATTAGCCCTTCTTCATCAGCTGCGTTTCTGTGAGGCCGGACGTGCTCGCCTCGGTGGTCCCGCCATGCCGGCCAAACGACGTGAAGGCATCGCCGCTGGTGTCACGCTCGGGATTGAGAAAGCGATCCAGCGCAGCATCGACAATGGCTGACTTGAGGAGGGTGCTGAGTTGATACCATTTATGCTCGAGGCGTTTCTCGACGGCGATGTAGCCTTCAAGAAGGACAAGAGAAGGGTCGACAGTGCCAAGTCATCGTCAAGTGATAGGGGTCGAATTGATAGTACGGAGTCACGCTTAAGCGCATGTCTGCGCGAGTGCGGTCTTCACATGTTCAATGGATTGCTCCAGCGATCTCAAGAGCCCGCGCAGCTCGCTTATCGATGCTTCCTCCAAGCGAAGGTTATTCGTGCTGACAGTCTCGACAATCAAACTATCGATTGAGGCGACCGAGCTAGGTCTCACCAAATCCAATCCGGATGAATCGACGATCCGACTCACTACCTCACCGGAGGGACTAACCGTTGTGACGAAGTCTAATCCGGATGCGACCTCCCGTTCGAGCACATGAACAGGAACGTCAACACCTGCCAAAATGTAGCCCACCCCCTCAGCTCGATAGCCAACACGAAAGAACCGCCCGTCGGACAGGGAGACCCGGCCTTTCTCAAGAGGAATTGGCTAATCGCGCCCGCCTGAATCGTAACTACATCGGAAGATCGAGCGCGAGGAAAACGCGCCGACCGTTGACGCTCTCGAACAAATTTCAGAAGCGCTTGGGATTGACCCTGTCGTCCTATTTCAGGACCGATAGTCGCCGGGTGAACACCCCTGCGCGGACTGACAGTCTGAGAGGCGTTGGCCCCGCCTCACGGCCAGCCCAGGCAGCCCCTGCTATTGTGTTGCTTCCTCCTGATGTTCGGGCACAGTGCGGGTGGGTTGAGTCGTTCTCAACAACTTGTGGCGGTTCATACGATGAAGGCAGGCAAGGCTCGGCTTTGTGCGTATTGCGGTCGCGACGCCACAACCGTTGATCACGTGGTGTCGCGGGCGCTGTACCTTCTCGATTGTGAGCCCTGCTTCAAAAAGACGACTGGTCCCCTCGTGTCGCAAGGCACGAAAATGTAGATCCTCGATTTTCAATTCGTCGCAAGCACGCGTGAAGGCCGCGCTGACCGAGCGATGGTTGTAAGGGAATACACGACCCCAGCCCTCGAGTTATGATGCGCTGCTGGAGCATGATCTCCCACACAACGTAGCCGGTCAGATTGAGAAGCGGGACCTTCTGGTCGTTGCCATCCTTGACCCGAGGCTAGCCGGTGGTCAGACGCTCCGACGCTCGCAGCGTAGGGTAGCGCGCCGCCAATTCCTCGAAGAGCTCTCGCACCAGCCCGGCATCTTCCTCGGACCGCCCCGCTTTGAGGCGTGCGTCGAGCGCGTCGAACAGCTGGTGCTTGACGAAGAACCGCCATGCGACCGGCAGGCGCGCCAGGATGGCGGTGAGTTCGCGATAGCGGGCTTCGGTCCAGCGGGCCTCGAAGGCGGCGCGATAGCTGCCGAAGTCGAAAACGTCCGCCTGCCGTCCCGGCCGCGCCCGTAGCATGTCCTGGCGCAGCCTACGCGTGCCGTCCTCATCGACGCGACTGCCGTCGATAACGACGCCGTATAGCGCCCGCGCGGCCTCGCGTGAGACGTAGCCCGAGAGAACGTCGATCAGCACGCGGCGCGGCTCGCGCAGGAGCGGATCGCCAAATCCGCCGGCGCCGGCGCCGACGAGACGGATGCGATCGCCCGGCTTGCAGGGCACCACGTCGGTGTTGCCGAGCGCCTCGGTGTCCGGTCCGTCGGGATTCCTGGTGAAAATCGCGTTGGCGCCAGCGCCGCCACCGAGGACGCCCCAGGAGGCGAAATGGGTGCGGTCGCGATTGCGCGCGGTGACGGTGCTGCCCGGCGTGAACACCTCGAACTCCATCGTGAGGCCGAGCCCGCCGCGATAGGTGCCGGCTCCGCCGGAATCGGGCGCGAGGCAATAGCGCCGCATGCGGATCGGCACTTCCAACTCGTTGATCTCGACCGGCGTGTTGCGCAGGAAGGCATTGTTGGCGCCCGAGCCGTCGCTGCCGTCGCCGTCAGCCATGCCGCCCGCACCGCCGCCGACCGGCCCGAGCGAGGCCATGACACCGCGCCCTTCCTGGTCCATCGTCTTCACCGTGACGATCGCCATGCCGCCGGCGGAGCAGGCGGGCAGGCGCTCGGGAATGGCGCGGGAGAACACGCCGAAGGTCAGCATGTGCGTGATCTTGCAGGTCAGGCTGCGCATGCCGACGGCCGCCGGCGCCGTCGCATTGACGACCGTGCCTTCCGGCAGGACGCAACGAACCACGCGATCGAGCCCGGAATTGAGCAGGATGTCGCTGTTCAGTGTGTAGAGAACGTAGTGGAATCCGACCAGCGCGAGCGCATGGCGCGGCATGCCGCCGGTCGGCATGTTCAGCGAAGAAGCGAGCTGCGGGTCGCTGCCGGTATAGTCCATGACGGCCCGGCCGTTGTCGATCGTCAGCGTCAGCGCGACGCGCATCGGCTTGCCGTTCTCGCTGTCCTCGTCGGCATATTCGGCGAAGAAATACTCGCCGTCGGGGATCGTCTTCAGGACCGCCTCGGCCTGCTTCTCGGCATAGTCCATCACCTGGTACATGCCGGCCTTGAAGTCGTCGATGCCGAAGCGCTCGATGATCTCTAGCACGCGTTTCTCGCCGTTCACCAGCATGGCGATCTGCGCCTGCAAGTCCCCGCGATTTTGCGACGGTGCGCGCACGTTCATGGTCATGATGTCGAGCAGGCCTTCGTCGAGCTCGCCCTGATCGACGATCTTGCAGGGCGGAAAGCGGATGCCCTCCTGCTGGATCTCAGTCAGCCTGCGCGACAGCGATGCTGGGACCGCGCCGCCCATGTCCGTGTTGTGGATGTGGCCGCCGACATAGCAGGCGATCTCGCCGCGGTAGAAGACCGGCTTCCACATCAGGATGTCGGGCGTATGCGTCGCTACGCTGCCGCTATAGGCATCGTTGGTCATGCAGATGTCGCCGGGCCGATACTCCGTGATCAACCCCAGCACCGGGCCGTAGTCGAGGCCGATGTACCAGGTCGCGCCCAGCGTCTTCGGCGAGGCGAAGGCAAGCCCTTCCGGCGTGATCAGGGCGCAGGAGAAATCCTCGGTCTCCTTCACGAAGGTGGAATGCGCCGTGCGGATCAGCGTGTAGGCCATGCTTTCCGCGGCGGCCACGCAGTAATTGGCGAAGATCTGAAGAGCGGAACCACTGAGTGCCATAGTCGGAATTCCCTAAGCCGCCGCGGCCAGATTGATGATGTGAAGATTGCCCCAGCGGTCGACGTTCACCTCGAAGTCGGGGAGCACGCAGGTGGTGGTATCGTCCTGCGCGATGATCGCGGGGCCCGTGAAGCGGTCGCCGGCGCGGAGTGTCTCGCGCCGATAAAGCGGCATCTGCCGCATTGTGCCGTCCATCCAGCACGGCACGGTCGCGACGGGCTTCGCCGGGCCGGTCGAGTCCGGAATGGGGGTGATCACAGGACGCGGCGTGCGGACCTTGGCCACGACGCGCAGCGCCACCACCTGGATCACGGCCTTCTCATCGCGGTAGCGGTAGAGGCGTTCATGGGCCTGATGGAAGGCTTCGTGCAGCGCGGCGATGTTCTTCGCGCGCATGGCCTCCGCGTCGAACGCGGTCTCGATCTCGAAGGACTGGCCCTGGTAGCGCATCTCGGCGGTGTAGGTCAGTTCCGGCACCGGACCGGTGCCGACCTCGGCGCGCACCCATCCGATCGCTTCCTGCTCCAGCGCCTGCCGCGTGCGCTCCAGCGAGTCCCAGTCGTCGTCTCCGAGCGTGCACCATGCGACCGCGACGAAATCGTTGCGCGTGTCGGCGATCAAGCCGCCGAGCGCGCTCAGCACGCCCGGGGTCAGGGGCACGGTGATCCGTTCCATGTTGAGCGCGCGTGCAAGGTGACAGGCGAGCATCGGACCTGCGCCGCCGAAGGCCATCAATGCGAATTCCCTGGGATCGATCCCGAAACGCGAGATCATGCGGCTGATCCCCGAATACATGCCCGAGATCGAGACATTGATGATCGCCTCGGCAACGGCTTCGATCGACTCGCCAAGCCGCGCTGCGAGGGGAGCGATGGCATCGCGTGCGGCAGCGACGTCGAGCCTGACCGAATCATAGCCGAGCGCGGTCTGGCCGAGCACGCCGATCGCCGCGAAGGCATCGGTGATGGTGGGCTCGCGTCCGCCGCGCCCGTAGCAGACCGGGCCCGGCGTCGAACCTGCGCTTTCCGGTCCCACCTTGAGCACGCCGAACGGGTCCACGCGCGCGATCGAGCCGCCGCCGTCGCCGATCGAGGTGACGGACACCGAGGGAATGTGGATCTGATGGTCGCCGATATATTCACCGGTGGCGTATTGCGGCTCCCCACCGACGATCAGTGCGACATCCGCGGTGGTTCCGCCGATGTCGAGGCTCATGACGTTCTTCAGCTCGCAGAGCTGCGCGACCCAGGCGGCGCCGATCACGCCGGACGCGGTGCCTGACAGTACGATCTGGACGCAATCAGTCTTGCCGCGTTCGGCGCTCATCACGCCGCCATTCGATTTGGTGACCTTCAAATCCGCCGTGACACCGGAGCCGCGCAATGCCGCCTGCAGCGAGGTCAAATAGTTCGAGACCACCGGCTGCACGTAGCCGCCGATCACCGCCGTGTTCGTGCGCTCATATTCGCGGATGATCGGCCACACCTCGCTCGCACAGGAAACGAACAGCTCCGGCGCCGCCTCGGCGATGATCGCCCGCACCTGCCGCTCGTGCTCGGGATTGCGATAGGCATGCAGCAGCGAGATCACGACGCCCTCGCAACCGGTCCGCTTCAGTCCCGCCACCGCTTCGCGTACGCTCGCCGCGTCGACGGGTTCGAGTTCCTTACCCTCGGCGTCTAGCCGTCCGTCGATGCCGAAAGTGCGGTAGCGCGGCACGAGCGGCTCCGGCCGCGCCGACATCAGATGATACATGTCGGGGGTCTTCAGGCGCGCCAGCACCAGGACGTCCTCGAAATAGCGGTTGGTGATCAGTCCGAGGCGGATGCCCTTGCGCTGCACCACCGCGTTGACTCCGACCGTGGTGCCATGGGTGAAATGCACGACCTCGGCGGGATCGATGCCGTAGCGCTCGCCGAGCATGTGCATGCCGTCGGCGACCTCGCGGCCCGGCGCGTCCGGGCGCGAGAACACCTTGAGGCTGCGCACGGTGCCGTTGCTCTCGTCGAGGACCGCGAAGTCGGTGAAGGAGCCGCCGATATCGACGCCGATTCTCAAACCCATAGTCCAGGTCTCTCCTTTAAGGTGTTGCCGAGCCATGCCCGCGGACGGGCAGGGCCTTAGCGGCGCTTTTCCATGTGGTCGCGCAGCTGGAAATAACTGCCGAGGATCGGCATGAACCACGTCTGTCCGTGATAGAGCGGGTGCGACGGCAGCGGCGTACCGAAGGCGTCGGACGCGAGATCGTGCTCGCCCAACAGATGGCGCGCCAGCCGATGGCCGAGCCAGGTCATCGTCGTGACGCCGCTGCCGTTGCAGCCGGCGGCGTAGTAGCAGCCTTGCGGATCTCGCCCGAGATGAGGCAGGGCATCCAGTGTTACGGCAACCTTGCCACCCCAGCTATGGCTCACCTTCACGTCGCGTAGTTGCGGAAAGCGTTCTGTCATCTGTGCGAACAGGATCCTTGCGCTGGCCTTGCGGTCGAGCGGATAGAAACGCGCGCGACCGCCGAACAGGAACCGCTGCCCGTCGGGCGAGTAGCGGTAGTACGCCGTCACTCGGTTCGCCTCGGCCACGCCGCGATCCGCGGGGATGAGCGACTTTTGCAGCTCTACGGGCAGAATTTCGGTCGCGATCTGATGCGAGGTGACTGGGACGAGACGCCGCTTGAGCCAGGGCGTTGCCGCGCCGGTGTAACCGTTGGTCGCAATCACGACGCGCTTTGCGCGAATCTCCCCTCGGCCGGTCGCGATGCGGTAGCCGGCGCCCGCAGGCGCGATCGACGTGACCGGCGCATGGCAGACCAGTTTCGCCCCGGCGCCGAGGGAAGCTGTGAGCAACCCGCCGAAGAACTTTGCGGGATGCAGATGTCCTGCGCCGTTGATCAGCGCGCCGCCGACATAGACCTCGCTCGCAAGCTCGCTGCGCAACTCGCCGCGATCCAGCATGCGCACGTCGCTGTCGGTATGCGCATTGAGCCTGGCGATCCGCCCCTCCCAGGTGCGGACCTGCACGGCGGTCCAGGCGGCGGCGATGCGGCCGTTGCGGCGGTAGTCGCAATCGATGCCGTGTCGCGCGATCAGCGTCTCGAGGAAGCGGTAGCCGGCCGCCGCCTCGCGCAGCCTGTCCTCGATCGCGGTGTTGGCGGCCACTGCGCTGACGCGCTTGGACATGCTCTTGCCGACATTGACGCCGCCGGTGACCTGGCCGCCGCTCAGCGTGCTGGCGCCGATGCCGGGAAGCTCGGCCTCCAGGACGACGACCTCGGTGCCGTGCGCGGCGAGTTCGAGGGCGCAGGATATGCCGGCATAGCCGGCGCCGATGATTGCGACATCGGTCTCACGGGGCAGGCTGCCGGCGCCGGCGTCGTTCGGACGCCAGCCGTCCCACCAATAGGGTGTCTCGGAGAAATCCGTAGCGAATATGGAGGATTGAGCCGTCATCGTTCCGGGGCCTACGATACGGGATCGGCAACGGCCGCAGCGGGGCCGGCGAAATAGGGCGCGGTCCCGCCGAACAGAGCGGTGCCGGTGTTGTAGGCGATCCCGCTCGCGGTCACGCGCATCTCGCGCGGGAACATGTCGGCGAGGCCGATCGTCATGCCGCTGGTGATCAGCGGATAGACCAGCACTGGGATGACGGGGGCCGCGATCGCGCTCGCTGGGGTGGCGAAGCTTGCGACATAGAAGGAGAGGAACATCGCGGGGATCACGAGGATGCAGCCGGCGAGCAGCGTCGGCCGGCGTCCCACGGTGTCGTTGACCCACCCGTAGGTGACGGTGGTTGCTATCAGCACCATCTGGGCGATGAAGATCGCCAGCGACGCATGTGTCTCGTCGATCTTCACGGAGTTCGTGAGATAGGTCGCGAGGAAGCCGAGCACGAGATAGTTCGACAACGTGTGGCTCATGTGCCGCTCACCGAGACGAAGAGGGCGGTACGGCGCCCCAGGCGATCACCCACGCGTCCCATCACGATGCCGCCGAGCGGCCGGATCAGGAAGCTCGATGCGTAGATCATCATCGTTTGCAGCAAGGCGACGGTCGGATTGCCGGGCGGGAAGAATGTCGTGGAGATCACCTTCGCCAGCAGGCCGAAGATCGCGAAATCCAAGAAGTCGATGAGATTGCCGGCCACGGCGCCGGAGATCGCCTTCAGCTGGAGGCGGCGGGTGAGTGAGCCGGGGACCGTCGCTCCATCTCGGGTCAAGGCCAGTACTCCTGTTGTTGGACCCGTCCGCTTGCGCGGACCATCGAGAACAAGCGCCGCATGTTTCTGTTGCCCGGCTCAGTAAAGCGTGCCACAATGTGGAACGTCGTTCCATTTATGAGTAGCAAGGAAGCTGGAGGATGGCAAGCGCTGTCGGGAAAAGCCGGCCTTGTGCTATGGGCGGCGCTCGTGCCCTTTGCCGGGGGATGCCGCTCCGCAGAAATCGCGGTCAGAGTGATGAAGAGCCTTTTGAAGAGCCTGGAAGTTCTGGAAGCCGTCGCGGAGATGCAGCCGGTCGGCGTGAGCGAGCTTGCGCGCCGCCTCGACCTGCCCAAAACCACCACGCAACGCATTCTGCAAACATTCGCGACGACCGGCTGGTTGCGTCCGGTCGGCGGGGAGGCGACGCGCTGGCAGATCGGCCATCGAGTGCTGCATCTTCAGGTGCCGGAGCTGCAAGGCGGCCAGCTTTATGTCGTGGCGCGCAAGCCGATGCAGGAGCTGCGCGATCAGGTGAACGAGACCGTGCATCTGTCGATCCTGGATGGGCTCGACGCCATGCTCCTGATCGATCGCGTGGACTGCACCCAGAACGTCAGGACCTTCAGTCCGATCGGCGATCGATCGCCTATTCATGCAACCGCCATCGGCATGGCTGTGATGGCGCATCTCTCGCCCAACGAAATCGATGCCATCATCCGGCGGGGCCTGACGCGCTATACCGAGAACACGATCACGGACCCGGAGGCATTGCGCGCGGAGCTCGGTCGTGTGCGCGAGCGCGGCTACTCGCTGAACAATTGCTGCTATCGTCCCGCCGTCTGCGCGATCGGCGCCGCCATTCTCGATTCGCAGGGCCGGCCCGTCGGCGGTCTCTGCATCTCCATGCCTGCTTCTCGCAACATCAAGCACAACGAGAAGATCTGGGGAGGCATGGTCAACGCGACGGCGCGCAAGATCAGTGTCGGCTGAACTTGCGTTGCATGCCCTCGCAGCGACGTGCGCGTCAGCTTAGATATCTAGAAGTCCGAGACCTTTCCGACCGCAAGTCCGGCAAAGCGGTCTGGCAGATAGGGTTTGGGATCGACGATCGGCGCGGTGTCAGTCACAAGATCCGCGATGAGGTGCCCCGAGCCGGGGCCGATACCAAAGCCGTGGCCGCTGAAGCCCGCGGCCAATATCAATCCAGGCAGACCAGACGCCTCCCCGATGACCGGCACGCCATCGGGCGTCGAGTCAATGTAGCCGCCCCATGCGGCGGTGATCTTCGTGTCCTTCAGCGCCGGCAACAATTCGAGCGCACGCCGATGCGTGAGCTCGATCGTGTTCTGGTCGGGAGTGGGATCGAGAATGCGCATGCGCTCCATCGGCGTCGGTCCGTCCACGCGCCAACGCTGGAGCGTTTCATGTCCCGATCTCACGCCTTCAAGACCACCAGGGAGCAGACTGCGCCACCGGCGCAAGAACATCGGCAAGAATTGTGGGGCAAAGCGCAACTGCTGCGCCGTCGGATCGATGCGGCCTCGGCCACTGATGGCGAGTGTGTAGCCGCCATCACCGCGTTTCGTCACCGAAACGGCGGAGGTGTGGAGCGCGTCCGGCAGGCCATTTGCATCGCCCGAGACGGCCAGAATGGACGATCGGATCGAAGCGAGCGGAAGGCGGATGCCGGCTTGATGGCAGAAGGACGAGGACCACGCGCCGCCTGCCAATATGGCGACACGCGTGCGGATTGCGCCGCGCTCCGTCACGACTGCGCTCACGCGGCCGCCCTCGGTCTCCAGCCCGCGCGCCGTACACATCTGGTGTACGGTGCTCCCGCGCCTGAGCATCGCCCGTGCTACTGCCGGCGCAGCGTTGGCGGGATCGGCGGTGCCGTCGGTCGGCGAGAAGACACCGCCTTTCCAGGCACGTCCCGTCGCTGCGCCGCGCTGCGTTGCCGCGGTCGCATCGAGCATATGCGTGGTGACGCCGACCGTTCGTGCGAAGTCGCGCCAGCGCGCCCAGCCCTCGAGTTCAGCCTCGTCGTTGCTCAGGTACAGAAGGCCACAGCGGGAGAAACCGGTGCTCTCACCGCTTTCGGCGCAGAAGCTTTCCCAGAGGTCCAGGCTCTGGGTCGCCATCGGCAACTCGCGGGCATCGCGGTTCTGCTGGCGGCACCAGCCCCAGTTTCGGCTGGACTGCTCGGCTCCGATCCGCCCCTTCTCCACCAGCGCGACGCTGAGGCCTCGCAGGGTGAGATAGTAGGCCGCGAACACCCCGATGATGCCGCCTCCGATGACCACGGCATCGGCGCTGCGGGGAAGATCCGGCGTGGTCTCGATATGGCTCAGTGGCGCGGGCATCCTGGTTTCCTAGATTTCGATCGTCGCAGCGTAAGTCGCGCATCGGCGCGGGAGGCGCTGGATTCGATAGCGGCCCAGCATTTTATGCTGTATCGTCACTGCACGACAAAACTGCCTTCTACGCGAAGGATATGACATCAGTGGTGGACGACAGGTGCAGGTTGAGTGAGCTTTCGGTTCATTGCGCCAAATTTTCTGCTGCGCCTTCCGGCGTGTCCCCAATGGAGAGTCACCAATGAAGCTGGATCGGATCGACATCAAGATCCTGCACGAACTCCAGAAGAATGGTCGCATCACCAATGTCGAGCTCGCCGAGCTGGTGAACCTGTCGCCCAGCCCGTGTCTCATGCGTGTGAAGAGACTGCAGGCCGAGGGATATATCGAGGGTTACGCGGCCCAGATCAACGTGCGCAAGCTCGGACAGACGCTGACCGTGTTCACCGAGGTGACGTTGAAGAACCATCGGCAGATCGACTTCGCCCGTTTCCTGTCGGCGGTCGACAAGGTCGACCAGCTGATCGAATGCCATCTGGTCTCGGGAGGTTACGATTACATGCTGAAGTTCGTCACCGCCAGCATCGGCGAGTACCAGACGATCATGGAGCGTCTGACGGACATGGATATCGGCATCGACAAATACTTCAGCTTCGTCGTCCTCAAGTCGCCGATCGTGCGCTCGCAGATGCCGCTGACCAGTCTGTTTCCGGCTTGATTGGTCGCTCATCAGCCGCTTCTACTGATGGCTATAGGTGCGCACCTCTTCGGCGTTCTGTTTCAGATTGTCGAGCCAGTCGGGATCGAGCTTGGGGACCGAAGAGAACAGCAGCCGCGTATAAGGGTGCTGTGGTGCCGCAAGCCGGGCCGACGTGATCTGCTCGACCTTCTGACCGCGATACATCACGATGATCTCGTCGCAGATCGCCTCGACGACTGATAGGTCGTGGCTGATGAAGATGTAGGAAATCCCGAGCTCGCGCTGCAGCTCCTTGAGAAGCTCGACCACAGCGGCCGCGACGACCGTATCGAGCGCCGACGTGATTTCATCGCACAGGATGAGCGTTGGCTCGGCGGCGAGCGCGCGGGCAAAGTTCACGCGTTGCTTCTGGCCGCCTGACAGCTCCGCTGGCAATCGATGGCGCACGGATTTGGGCAGCCGAACCAGATCGAGTAGCTCGCCGATGCGCGCATCGCAGGCCTTGCCCCTCATGCCGTGGTAGAAGGTGAGGGGGCGACTCAGGATGTCTTCCACCGACTTCGCCGGATTGAGCGCGGTGTCCGCGTGTTGGAACACGATCTGGATCTCACGGAGTTCGTTGCGGGTGCGATTGCGGCCTGCCTTGCCCAATTCGCGCCCGTTGAAGATGATGTCGCCGGCATGAGCGGGCAGGATGCCGGCGATCGCCCGCGCCAGGGTCGACTTGCCGCAGCCGGACTCGCCGATGATGCCGAGATTCCGTCCTCGATCGAGCTTGAGGCTGACCGCCTGTACGGCCTTGATCAGCGGCTGTCCGTCGCGCGAGCGAGGGCCGTAGCCGACCGTCAGGTTGTCGACCTGAAGCAACGGATGCTCCATCACGTCCTCGCCTTCAGGCTCCCGCTGCTGCGTCTTCGGCCTGAACGCAGCCAGCAGCTGCCTTGTATAGGGGTGCTGAGCGTGCTCGAGAATGTCGTTGGTCGTCCCTGTTTCCTGGACCGTGCCGTCCTTGAGAACGACGATGCGGTCGGCGATCTGGGCGACCACGGCGAGATCATGCGAGACATAGACGCCGGCGATGCTGTGCTGCGCCGTGACGGATTTGAATGCCCGCAACACCTCCACTTGCGTGGTGACATCGAGCGCTGTGGTGGGCTCGTCAAAGATGACGACCTTCGGCTGGCCGATCAGGGCCATCGCAGCGGCCAGGCGCTGCAACTGACCGCCCGAGACCTGGTGCGGATAGCGGTTGCCGATCGTTTCGGGCTCCGGCAGCGACAGGGCCTTGAACAGTGAAAGCGCTTTCGCCTGTGCCTCGGCCACCGGCATGAACTTGTGGATCCGCGCCACCTCGATGACCTGATCCATGATGGTGAGCGCAGGGTTGAAGGCAGCCGCGGCGCTTTGCGGGACGTAGGCGACGCTGGTCCCGCGTATGCCGGCACGTTGCGCTTCCGAAAGCTTCACCATATCGACGCCGGCGACCCGCACCTCGCCGCCAGTGATGGCGCAGCCTTGCCGGGCGTAGCCCATCAGCGTCATGGCAATCGTGGTCTTGCCCGAGCCGCTCTCGCCGATGAGGGCGACGATCTCGCCTTGGGCGATGTCGAGGCTGACACCCTTGATGATCTCGACCCGCCTGCCGGCGTCGGTCGTTGCCTCAACCCTCAGATTGCGGATCTCGACGAGGTTTCCCGTCATTCGGCGCTCCGGTCGCGGATCCTGCTCGGCAAATTGTCGATCAGAAGGTTGACGCTGATGGTGAGGCTGGCGATGGCGAGCGAAGGGAAGACCACTGCCGGTGCGCCAAAGGCCAGGCCGCCGATGTTTTCGCGAACCAGCGCTCCCCAGTCGGCGTAGGGCGGCTGCACGCCGAGTCCGAGAAAGGACAGGCCGGATAGCAGCAGCACGATGAAGACGAAGCGCAGGCCGAGATCGGCAAGCACGGGACCAAGAATGTTGGGAAGAATCTCCGAGGCGATCAGATAGGGCAGGCGTTCGCCCCTGATACGGGCGACCACCATGAAGTCCATCGTGTTGACGTTGACAGCCAGAGCGCGGGCGAAGCGATAGGCGCCTGGCGTGTAGATCACCGACAGCGTCCCGATCAGCGCCGGGATCGACGAGCCGACCGCGGCGACCACGACGAGGCCGAACAGCTTGCTGGGTATGGAGTTGAGCGCATCGAGAAAGCGGCTCAGCATGCTGTCGAACCATCCTCCGGCGACTGCCGCGGTCATGCCGAGCGCGACGCCGGTGAAGCAGGCGATGGAGACGGCGGCGAGAGAGATGCCGAGCGTGTAGCGCGCACCCATCAGGATGCGCGAGAAGATATCCCGGCCAAGATAATCGGAACCGAACCACAGTTCGCGGCTCATAGGCCCGAAATAGTCGGTGTCGACGATTTCGCCGACAGAATGCGGGATGATGTTCGGGGCGAAAAGGGCGACGCCGGCCCAGAGAAGGATGATGCCGAGGGCCGACAGGCCCACGAGATTGAAGCGATAGCCGAGCCGCATGCCGAGTCGTCCTGACGATGCCGGTTTCGTCATCGCAGCCTCGGATTGGACAGCACGGCGATGATGTCGGCAGCCGTGATCAGGGTCAGATAACCCAGGCAGAAGATCATCGCGCATGTCTGGATCAGCGGCAGGTCACGGGTCGAAACGGCATCGACCATCAGCTTTGCGACGCCGGGATAGTTGAAGATGGTCTCCACGATGATCACGCCGCCGAGCAGATAGGACAGCGAGAGCGCGACCGCATTGACGATGGGACCGAGCGCATTGGGCAGTGCGTGTCGCAGCACGATCCGGGGGCGCGAGGCGCCCTTGAGGAGCGCCATCTCGACATAGGGCGTATTCAATGTCTCGACCACGGCGGCACGGGTCATGCGGATCATCTGGGCCGAAACGCCGAATGTGAGTGTCATGACCGGCATGGCGTAGATCCGCAACAGGTCAGAGAACGACTTGACCTCGTTGGTGAGGGAGAGGGCCGGCAGCCATTTGAGGTAGACTGCGAAGAGCAGCACCGCCAGCGTCGCGATCATGAATTCCGGCACCGAGATGATGCCGATGGTCCCGACGGTCACGATGCGGTCGTACGGCGTGCCGCGCCACATCGCGGCGGTGATGCCGAGCGTCAGCGCGAGCGGCACCGCGATCGAGGCGGTCAAACCCGCGAGCTTCATCGTGTTGACAAACCGCCCGCGTATCAGATCGGCGACCGGGACGTTATTCGCATAGGACCTGCCGAAATCGCCCTGGAAGAGGCCGGCTATCCATCTCAGGAATCGAACGATCGCGGGATCATTGAGATGCATGGCCTTGCGCAGACCCTCGATGGCCTCGGGCGTTGCGGACTGCCCGAGCAGGATCGTGGCGGTATCGCCGGGCAAGAGCGCGGTGGCAAAGAAGACGGCAAACGAGACGATCACGAGTGTGATCATGGCGATGAGAAGCCGGCTCACCACAAGCGACGCAACTTGCTTTTTCACAATCGGGCTCCCGCACCACGCCGGTCATTTTCTTCGGCTCGGGCTCCAATATCAGGACCCCGAGCCGTGACCTCGCCATGCGCCGGTCAGGCGGTCAGCCAGACGTATTCGGCGAAGGCGTAGCCCATCATACCGCCGAGCGGGTTGGGCTCCAGCCCCTTCAGCTTGGCGTTGATGGCGTCCACGTTGGAGATGTAGGCCGGAATGATGGTGCCGGCCTGCTCCGACACCAGGACCTGCATCTCATTGTAGATCTCGCGGCGCTTGGCCTGATCGAGCGAGCCGCGGGCCTCGACCAGCAGCTTGTCGAATTTCTCCGAGACGAAGCGGCTCTCGTTCCATGGCGCATCCGACTTGTAGAGCAGGGAGAACAGGATGTCGGGCGTCGGACGTGGGTTGATGTTGCCGAAATGGATCGGTGCCTTCAGCCAGTAATTGCTCCAGTAGCCGTCGGAGGGCACGCGCTTCATGTCGAGCTTCATACCGATCTGCGCGGCTGAGGCCTGGATGATCATGGCCATGTCGATGGCCGAACCCGGCGCCTCTGACGTGATGACCTCGATGGTCTGACCGAGGACGCCGGCCTTCTGGAAATGGAATTTGGCCTTGTCCGGGTCGAACGTTTTGGGCTTGAGGGCGGCGTTGTGGTAGACATTGGCGGGCGACACAGGCTGGTCGTTGCCGACGACGCCGAAGCCGCGCAGCGCCGATTTGACGATCTGCTCGCGGTTGACGACGTATTTCATGCCTTCCACGAAATCCCGGTTGTTGCCGGGCGCCATGTCCATGCGGATGTTCAGGTCGGTGTAGGTGCCCGACGTGGTCGTGGACAGCGCGAAGCCCTCCTTGCCGTCGAGCAGGCGCACCGACCGTGGGTTGATCGAGGCACCGAGATGGATGTCTCCGGACAGCAGGGCGTTGATCCGGGCATTTTCATCGGGGATCGCGAAGAACTCGAATGAATCGACGTTCGGGCCGCTCTTGAAGTAGTTCGTATTCCGCACGCCGATCGAGCGCTCGCCGGGGGTGAACTGTTTGCACTTGAACGCGCCGGTGCCGTTACCCGAGGAGAAGTCGGTGGTGCCGTCGGCAACGATCATGAAGTGATGCATGGACAGGATTGTCGGCAGGTCCGCGTTCGGGCTCGCTAGCGTGACCTCGACGGTGGTCTTGTCGACGGCCTTGAAGTCGGCCATCTGGGACGCGATCGCCGCGACCTTCGATCCGGTGGCCTTGTCCAGATGGCGCTTCAGCGAAAAGACGACGTCGTCGGCGCTGAGCTCCTTGCCGCTGTGGAAGGTGACGCCCTTCTTCAGCTTGATCGTCCAGGTCTTGGCATCGCCGCTCTCGATCGATTCGGCGAGTTCCATCTGCGGCATGCCGCTCTGGTCGAGGAACGTCAGACGATTGTAGAAGGAACAACAGCGAACGTAATCGGTCGAGAGCGAAGCCTTGGCCGGATCGAGTGTGTCAGCGGTGGAGGACGACCAGGCTGCGGCCTTCAGCGCGCCGCCCTTCACGGGTGTCGCAGCAACCGCGTCCGATGCGCGGCCGAAGATCGTGCCGGCGGCAGCCAGGGCCACTCCATTCGCGAGCATCATCTTCAGCAGGTCGCGGCGCGAAGCCCCGCGCCGAATGGCGCTCTCGATCATGGCATCGTCTGAACAGGACCAGTTCGTCGTATCGCTCATATCAATCCCCTCGCTGGCTAAGACTACGGCTATGCTGCGGTGAGCGGCAGATTATTCTGCCGCGCCATTTGTGGCCGATGCCGGCGTGCTGCCGTCATCTTGACGATTGCCGCGTTTCCACTCAGGACTGCACTCTTCCCGCGATCAAAGTCTCGCAGGATAGGCCCGCGGCTTCCGCCGAAAAAACCGCGAGCCGCGGCACAAAATTGCGAAGATGCCTCTGTTTCTAGTATTTCGGACCTGCTTGCAGCCGGCTCATTGTGCATGCCTATTAATGTTGCAGTGCGGCGCGAACTTCGGCATCGGCCAGCGTATCGTCGAGCGTCTTGGCGGTGCGCTCGATGATGGCTTCGATATCTGACTCCGAGCAGCAGAGCGGCGGCGCATAGCCCAACACGCCCGTCGGGAAAGCCCGGATGACGAGACCGTTCTTCCAGGCACGCTCGAAGATGCGCTTGGCCGGCTCGGCCGCAGCCGGAAGTGGTGTCTTGCGTTGCTTGTCGGTGACGAGTTCGATGGCGGCCAGCATGCCACGGCCGCGCACATCCCCGACAAGGGGATGATCCCTGAGCGACTGAAGGCCAGTCATCAGACGGGCGCCCGCCTTTGCGCCATTCGTAAGCAAGCCGTTTTCGTATAGGTGCAGCACTTCCAGGGCCACTGCGGCACTGACCGGATGCGCGGAGTAGGTGTAACCGTGGCCCACGGCGCTGGAGCCCGCCGCATCGGCAATCGTGTCATAGACGTGATCCGACATGAAGACCGCGCCCATCGGTACGTATCCGGACGTCAATCCCTTGGCGACGGTCATGAGATCGGGGACGATGTCGTCCTCGCTGCATGCGAACAGCGGTCCGGTCCTGCCGAACCCGGTGATGACCTCGTCCGCCACGAACAGGATGCCATGCGCCTTGCATCGCGCGCGCATCGCTTTTATCCAGCCCTTCGGCGGCACGAGCACGCCGCCAGATCCCTGGATCGGCTCGGCGTAGAACGCGGCAACGCGTTGCGGGCCTCCGATCTCCTCGATCTTCGCATCGAGCGCGGCCAGCGAAGCCGCAATGATGGCGTCCCCGTCGTCTCCGGCCGGATTGCGATAAACATAGTGCGAGGGGATCCTGTGCTGCCAACTGAGCGGCACGCCGAACCCTGCATGGAAGGCGGGCAGGGCCGTCAACCCGGCGCCGACGGTCGAAGATCCATGATACCCCTGTTCGACCGAGATGAAATGCTCGCGCTGCGGCTCGCACCTTGCGTGCCAGTAGTAACGGATGAAACGCACTGTGCTGTCGACGGCGTCAGAACCGCCCAGCGTGAAATAGAGGTGGTTGAGGTCGCCGGGAGCGCGCTGGGCAAGCTCGGCCGCAAGCCGGATTGCGGGCTCCGAGCCGAGGCTGAAATAGCCGGTCGCGTAGGGGAGCTCCTGCATCTGCCTGGCGGCGGCCGCAACGATGCTCTCGTGCCCATAGCCGGCATTGACGCACCAGAGCCCGGCAAAGCCGTCCACGAGCTGATGTCCGGACGCGTCCGTTACCGTCGCGCCCTTGGCCGATTTCAGCACCCTGACGCCGGACGCTTCGTGCCCTCGATAGGACGCGACCGGGTGGATGAGGTGGGCTCGATCGAGCTCGATGAGAGAATTGCTGAGCATCAAGGTCTCCGCTTATCCGAAAGCCTGGCTGGCGAGGGCGAATGTGGTGGGCGATGTGCCGGCGGATCGCACGTCGGCGGGACGCTGCATGGCAATGCCTTCGTCGACCCGGAGGAGCCCCTTGTCGATGAGCCAGGGCCCCAATCGAGATGCGTCGGCGGTGTCCACGCGAACAAAGCATCCTTCGCGCCCGGCCATGAAATAGGCGAGCAGTGACTGCGCGTCGTCCGCGTTCGCGGCCACGACAGGACCGATCACCTCACCTCGGCCGAAGGCGCGCTGCGCCGCAAACCCGGTGACGCTTCGGCCGTTATCTCGCACGGCGAGACGGCCGGCCTTCGCAAGGGTGCGGAGCAAATCCTCCCGGTCGGCGCCATACGCGCTCCTGTCGAGTGCGATGATCTCGCGGATGTCTTGCGGCTCTGCCGGCCGGACATTGGCAGGCGGCATGACGCGCAAGGCTGGCCCCTGATGCTGGACGATGGTTCCGGTCCGGCAAAAGCCGAGTTTCTGATAGAGCGGCAGACCCTCGCTGGTTGCAACGAGCCTTAGCGTGCGCGATCCCGCCAATGCGATGGCGGCCTCCAGGAGGTGGCGGCCCAATCCGCGCCCGCGGGCGGATTCATCGACGATGACCATGTTGATGGTCGCGAGGTCCTGCTTGTAGGGCGTCATCAGGACCGTTCCGAGCACGGTCGTGGTGTCAGCGTCCAGCGCGACGAGGCCCGCGCTGAGGCCGAGCGCCAATTGCCAGTCCTCGAGGCGGTGTGGCCAGTTGGCTTGGCGCGAAAGGCGCAACGCACCGTCGAGATGTTCGGGGCGGAAGGTGGTGAGCGGGATGGTGCTCTCTGTCATTGACTCATGTTCCTGTCGCCCGCCAGTCTCGTCTCTTGGCGACGTGCAGATCGTCTGAAGGCCGCGGTGCGAACGATATCTTCCACCGCAGCCGGCGGAAAAGCCGCATCTTATGCCGCGCAGCTGTTCTATTGTCGTGGCGCTGATATCGCGCGCACCAGGACAGGATGATGAGCCAGTTTCGCCCGAAATACGTGACCTTCGATTGCTACGGCACGCTGACGAATTTCCAGATGGCGGAAGCCGCGCAGGACCTCTATCGCGCGCAGCTCCCCGAGGCGCAGATGGCGGCTGTCGTGAGGGATTTCGCGGCGTATCGGCTCGACGAGATACTCGGTGCCTGGAAGCCCTATGCCGACGTGATCCACAACGCGCTGGAGCGCGCCTGCAAGCGCAATGGCGTCGCCTTCAAGCCCGAGCATGCGCAGATGGTCTACGAGCGCGTGCCGAGCTGGGGGCCGCATGCCGACGTTCCGGCCGGCCTTGCCAGGGTCGCCAAGGAGATTCCGCTCGTCATCCTCTCCAACGCCATGAATGCGCAGTTGCCGTCCAACGTCGCCAAGCTCGGGGCGCCGTTTCACGCCGCGCTTACGGCCGAACAGGCCCAATCCTACAAGCCGCGCATGAAGGGCTTCGAGTTCATGTTCGATACGCTCGGCTGCGGTCCCGAGGACGTGGTGCACTGCTCCTCGTCCTTCCGCTACGACCTGATGACGGCGCACGACCTCGGCATCAAGAACAAGGTGTGGGTCAATCGGGGGCACGAGCCCGCAAATCCCTATTATGGCTATGTCGAGATCAAGGACATCGGCGGCCTGCCTGCCGTGTTCGGGCTCTGAGCCGGCAGGATCTGCGGTGAAATACGTCTCCTACTGGCACGATACCGCACCAGGCTTCTCCGGCGGCGCCGAGGGGCCGGTCGAGGGACACTATGACGTTGCGGTGATCGGCGGCGGCTTCACGGGTCTTGGAGCTGCGCGCCAGCTCGCGAAGGCGGGAACGAAGGTCGTCGTTCTCGAGGCGGACCGGGTGATCGGCGGCGCATCGGGCCGGAACGGAGGCCATCTCAACAATGGTCTCGCCCACAGCTATCTCGCCGCCAAGGCTGAATTGGGCAAGGAACAGGCAATCGCGCTTTACCGCGCGCTCGACTCCTCGATCGACACGCTCGAAGCGCTGATTGAGGAGGAGGGCATCGCGTGCGATTTCCGCCGCGCCGGCAAGCTGAAACTCGCCTCCAAGCCGAACCATTTCGATGCCATCGCCCGGAACTTCGATGCGGTCCACCGTGAGGTGGATCCGGAGACTGCGCTGCTGTCCCCCAAGGATCTGAGCCTGGAGATCGGCTCGCCCTTCTTCGGCGCGATGCTCTCGAAGAAGAGCGCGATGATGCATATGGGTCGCTACGGCGTCGGGCTGGCCGAGGCGGCCAAGCGCCGCGGGGCGGTCATCTTCGAGAACGCACCGGTCACGTCGCAGGCGCGCGAAGGATCGCGCCATCGCCTGGCGACGTCGCGCGGCAGCGTGACCGCCGATCAGGTGCTGCTGGCGACCGGCGCCTACACCACGCCGAACTTCGGCTATTTCCGTCGGCGCATCGTCGCCGTCGGCAGCTTCATCATCGCGACCCGGCCGCTGGACGCAGCCGAAATCGCGGCGACCATGCCGGGCAACCGCACCTGCGTCACCTCGGTGAATATCGGCAATTACTTTCGGCTGGCTCCCGACAATCGCCTGATCTTCGGCGGGCGGGCGCGCTTCTCGGCGACATCCGATCAGCGTTCCGACGCCAAGAGCGGCACCATTCTCGTCGACGGTCTCACCCGAATCTTCCCGCAGCTCGCCGGCATACCGATCCACTATTGCTGGGGCGGGCTCGTCGACATGACCAGCGACCGCTTCCCGCGCGCCGGCTATCAGGACGGGTTCTGGTATGCGATGGGCTATTCGGGCCACGGCGCACAGCTCTCGACCCATCTCGGCATGACCATCGCCGACGCGATGCTTGGACGTGAAGATCACAACCCGATGAAGGGCCTCGACTGGCCCGCGGTGCCCGGCCATTTCGGCAAGCCATGGTTCCTGCCGCTGGTCGGAATGTACTACAAGATGCTTGATCGCGTGCAGTAGCGCGAAGCATGCAAGAGCGCGGTCAGACGCTCTTGCCGCTCTGTCGTCGCTCAGCCCAATCCGCCGATATGGAAGGTCTTCATTTCGAGGTATTCCTCGATCCCGACCTGTGCCCCTTCGCGTCCGACGCCGGATTGCTTGACGCCGCCGAAGGGCGCGACTTCCGTCGATACCATGCCGGTGTTGAGGCCGACCATGCCGGCCTCGATCGCCTCGGCCACGCGCCACGACCGCTTCAGGTTCGAGGTGTAGAAATAGGCGGCAAGCCCAAAGGGCGTCGCATTTGCGATCGCGATCGCCTCTTCGTCGGTCTCGAAACGGAACAGGGGGGCGACCGGACCAAAGGTTTCCTCGTGCGCGAGCACCATGTCGGTGGTCGCCTCGGTCAGGACGAGCGGCGCGGTGAACTGCGCACCCTTGGGCAGCGCGGCCGGCCGCGTCGCGATGCGCCCGCCCTTGGACAGGGCGTCGGTGACATGGCGGTTGATCTTGCTGATCGCCGCCTCGTTGATCATCGGTCCGATCGCCACACCGGGCTCGAGGCCCGATCCGACCTTCATCTCGTTGACACGGGCGACAAGCTTCTCTGCGAAGACGTCATAGACGCCGGCCTGCACCAGGATCCGGTTGGCGCACACGCAGGTCTGGCCGCCATTGCGGAACTTTGACGCAATCGCACCCTCGATCGCGAGATCGAGATCGGCGTCATCAAAGACGATGAAGGGCGCGTTGCCGCCGAGCTCGAGGCTGACGCGCTTGACGCTGTCCGCGGCGCCGCGCATCAGCAGCGAGCCGACGCGTGTCGAGCCTGTGAACGAGATCTTGCGCACCGTCTCGTTGGCCATGATCTCGGCGCCGATTTCGGCAGGCATGCCCGTGACGACGTTGATGACGCCCGCGGGAATTCCGGCACGCTCGGCCAGCACGGCGAGGGCCAGCGCCGAATAGGGCGTGAAATCGGACGGCTTGATCACGACGGTGCACCCCGCAGCAAGCGCGGGAGCCACCTTGCGCGTGATCATCGCGTTCGGGAAATTCCATGGCGTGATGATGCCGCACACGCCCACCGGCTCCTTGAGAACGATGATGCGCCGATCAGCCGTCGGCGAGGGGATCGTCGTCCCGCCGATGCGCCGGGCCTCCTCCGCGAACCATTTGACGAAGGAGGCGCCGTAGCGGATCTCACCCTTGGCTTCCTCCAACGGCTTGCCCTGCTCGAGCGTCAGGATGCGCGCCAGATCGTCCAGATGCGCGATCATCACGCCATGCCAGGCTTCCAGCAGCGCGGCGCGCTCGGCATTGGTTTTTGTGCGCCAGGCTGCATAGGCCTTCGCGGCCGCGGCAATGGCGGCGCGCGTGTCGTCCCGCCCCATGTCCGGTACGGTCCCGAGAACGGTCTGCGTCGCCGGGTCGATCACGTCGATCGTCGCGCCCGAGAGGGCGCGGCGCCATTGGCCGCCGATCAGGCCCTGCTGCCGGAAGAGATCTTTGTCGCTCAGCTTCTGCATCTGATGCTCCTTGTCGATCAAGCGAGACGGGAAAGTACTGCTGCGGTGATGGCTTCGGTGCGCTCCTTGCCGGGAATCGTGCCGATCCCCTGGGAGGTAGCGACGGCCAGCGCCGCCATGACACGTGCTGCCGCTTTGGTCTCGCCAAGATGCTCGAGCATCATCGCCCCGGACCAGATGGCCGCGATCGGATTGGCCGTGCCGAGATGGGCGATGTCGGGGGCCGATCCGTGAACGGGCTCGAACATCGACGGGGCGTTGCGCTCCGGATTGATGTTGGCGGAGGCGGCAAAGCCGAGCCCGCCCTGGATCGCTGCGCCGAGATCGGTCAGGATGTCGCCGAACAGGTTGGAGGCGACGACGACGTCGAGGCTCTCCGGCGCCATCACCATGCGCGCGGCGATCGCATCCACGTGATAGCTCGTGCATTCGACGTCCGGATAGTCGGCCGCGACCAGCCGTGTCACCTCGTCCCAGAAGACCATCGAATATTTCTGGGCGTTCGACTTGGTGACCGAGGCCAGCTTCTTGCGCCGCTTGCGCGCCTGCTCGAATCCGAACCGCAGGATCCGTTCGACACCGGCGCGCGTGAACACCGAGGTCTCGACCGCGATTTCGGCGGAGGTGCCCTGATGCACGCGCCCGCCGGCGCCCGAATATTCGCCTTCGGTGTTCTCGCGGATGCAGAGGATGTCGAACGCGGTCGTCTTCAGCGGACCGTTGACGCCCGGAAGCAGCCGATGCGGCCGGACATTGGCATACTGAGCGAAGCCCTTGCGGATCGGCAGAAGCAGGCCGTGCAACGACACGGCATCGGGCACTTCGGCCGGCCAGCCGACGGCGCCGAGCAGAATCGCATCGAACTTTTCGAGCGTCTTGATGCCGTCAGCAGGCATCATCGCGCCGGTTTCCTTGTAATAGGCGCAGGACCACGGAAATGTCGTGCCTTTGAGTGCAAAGCCCGAATGCTTGGCGGCGGCCTCGAGCACGGTCCGTGCGGCATCCGTCACGTCGCGGCCGATGCCGTCGCCGGGGATGAGTGCGATTGCGTAGGTTTTCATGAGAACCCCTAGACCTGGATGAGCACGCTCTTCGAGCGGCGGTTGGCGTGATAGGCTTCGCGGCCGAGATCCTTGCCGATGCCGGAGTGCTTGTAGCCTCCGGTCGGCAGGATGTGATCGCGCGATCGGCCGTAACGATTGACCCAGACGGTGCCCGCGGGAAGGGCGCGCGTGATCCGCATCACGCGCGAGACGTCGCGGGTGAAAAGCCCGGCGGCAAGACCGTAGGTCGGGTGGTCGGCGAGCGCCAAGGCTTCTTCCTCGGTCCTGAATGTCTGAAGCGTCAGCACTGGCCCGAAGATCTCCTCGGTAATGGCGGGAGACGATTGATCCATCTTTGCAAGCAGGGTCGGCGTATAGAAATAACCCTTGCCCTCCATCGGCTCGCCGCCGGTCAGGCACTCGGCGCCCTTTGCGCGGGCCGCTCGCACGGTCGTGTGCATCCGCGACCGCTGCGTCTCGGAGATGATCGGCGAGTAGGTGGTTGCGGCGTCCCAGGTGGGGCCAGCACGGACCGCCTGCATGCGGGCGATGATGGCTTCGACCAGCGGCTCGACCGCGGAGAAATGGGCGATGAGCCGCGATCCGGCGACACAGGCCTGGCCGGCATTTGCGAGGATGCTGCCGGAAATCGCGGCAGCGGCCTGATCGATGTCGGCATCGGCGAAGACGATCTGCGGGCTCTTGCCGCCAAGCTCGAGCGTCATCGGCTTGATGCCCGTGCGCGCGATGTTGGCCATGATGGCAGCGCCCGCACTGGTCGATCCGGTGAAGCTCACTTTCGCGATGTCGGGATGCCCGGTGATGGCGGCGCCGGTCGTCGGCCCGTCGCCGATCACGATGTTGATGAGCCCGGCAGGCATGCCCGCCTTCACCGCCAATTGGGCGAGAAGGATGGACGAGAACGGGGTCATTTCGGACGGCTTCAGCACGACGGCGTTGCCCGCAGCGAGGGCCGGCCCGAGTTTCCATCCCGCCATGTTCACCGGAAAATTCCAGGGTGTGATGGCCCCGACGACCCCGTAAGGCTCGGTCATGATCATGCCGAGGTGCGCATCATCGGTGGGCACGAGGTCGCCGCCCTCCTTGTCGGCGAATTCGGCGAAGAAGCGGATCTGCTCCGCGGTGATCGCGATGTCTCCCGCAACGAGTTGACTGATCGGGCGCGTGGATGAAATCGCCTCGACCTTGGCGAGCGCCTGGGCTTCATGCTCGATGAGATCGGCCCAGCGCTTAAGGACGCTGGCTCGTTCGCGCGGTCGCACGCCACCCCAGTTGCTGGTCTTCAGAGCCTTCCTGGCGGTTTGAACGGCCTCGTCCACCGTCTCCGTCGAGGCGACCGGACACTTGGCGTAGAACGCGCCGTCCGAAGGCCGGTGCAGCGGAAGCAGACCGGGAGACTCCAGCAGCCGATCGCCGATGAAGTGGCCGATCGGCAGCGGAATCTGATCGGGATCGAAGCTCAGGCTCATGACACCGTGACGTAGATCTTGCGAACGGTCTCGATCGTCTTCCAAACGCCGGTGAAGCCGGGCTTCATGACGAAGCTGTCGCCGGCTCTGAACGTGATCGGATCGCCGCCATCCGGCGTAATCTCGATCATGCCGGCGAGGATATGACAGAACTCGAACGTTTCCCCTTTGATCGAGCGCGTCTCGCCCGGCGTGGCTTCCCACACGCCGGTGTGCACGAGCTCTCCTTTGGCCTCGTCCTGTGCCCAGGTCTTGAAGTGGGGCGCGCCGGCAATGAGCCGCTCCGGCATCGGGCTGGATTCCTTCGGGGCGAAAGTCGGGTGGGGGTCGATCCGTTTCAGCAGCAAGTTGAGCTCCTCTCAGTAACCACGGGTCCGATCGACGACCCCGACAAGGTCGAGGCCCGCTTCATATCGCTTGATGTTGTCGATGACCGCGCGAGCGGCAGTGTCCGCCTGGGTTACACTCGCCACATGCGGGGTCAGCAGCACTTTCGGGTGGGCCCACAGGGCATGATCGCCGGGCAGCGGCTCCGGTTCAGTCACGTCGATGACGGCACCGGCGAGCTGACCCGCATCGAGAGCCGTGAGGAGCGCATGGGAATCGAGCTGGGCGCCGCGCCCCGCGTGGACGAGGGCCGCGCCTTTCGGCAACTGCGCAAAAAGTTCGCGATTCAGGAGCCCGCGCGTGGCCTCGGTGAGGGGCAGCAGGCAGACGAGGATGTCAGTTTCGCCGAGCATCTGGCTGAGGCCGGCATCGCCGCTGTATGTTGCGACGCCTTCGATCGTCTTGCCCGACCGGCTCCAGCCGCCCAAGCGGAAGCCGAAAGGCCTCAGGCTCTCCAGCACGGCGCGGCCGAGTACGCCAAGTCCGAGGACCCCGACCTGTCGGTCGGTCGCCTGCTTCTGCGGCAGAGCCCGCCATTCGCGGCGCCGCTGCAAATCAAGATAGGTCGGGATGTTGCGGTGAAGCGCCAGCACCGCGAGGGTGACATATTCCTGCATCATCCGGATGATGCCGTCTTCCACCATCCGGACCACCTTGACCCCGGGCGGGATCGCTGCCAGCGGAAATTGATCGATGCCCGCCCCAACCGAGAACAGGATTTCAAGGTTACGGTATTGTTCGAGCGCCTCCGGGACGGACCAGGTGATGATATAACGTATATCGGCTGGAGAGACCGTGGCCGGAGCAATTGTGAAGGGCAGGCGAGGGAGCTCGCGCGCGAAGGCCTCACGGAAAACAGCCCCACGCTGTGCGTCGGAATTGAAGAGAAAGGTCATTGTCGAATTCGGACGCGCAGAGAATGGTAAACTTGCCGGATTGAACCATGCTATCGGACCCGCAATTTCAGTCGGTGCCGAATGCGGTTGCGATTTGGTGGAATGTTTCGTTGGACGGCTGTTCCAGAACGCAATCTGCGGCGGGGCTCGGTGTAAGCTGAGCCTGACCGAGCTCGGAGCCGCCGACTTCGACCGATGTCGAGCCGATCAGGGGGCGACATGAAATCCCGCACGACCAGTTCGCTGACGATCGACGCATTCGACGCGCGTGCGGTCGACATCGATACGGTGGAGCTCGATCAGCTTTATACGCTCTCGATCGGCGTCGGCTGGCCGCACCGTCCGGAGGACTGGCAGTTTCTGCGTGACACCGGCCACGGCATCGTCGTTCACGATGAAATCGGACGGGTACTGGGATCCGCCATGTGGTTCCCCCACGGGGCGGATTTTGCCACTGTCGGCATGGTCATCACCTCGCCGCGCCTTCAGGCACTTGGCACGGCTCAATGGCTCATGAAGCGCGTTCTATCCGCAGCCCGCGGACGCAATCTCCGCCTCAATGCCACGCATGCAGCGCGTAAGCTCTATCTTTCGCTCGGCTTCCGCCGCGAACGAACGGTGTTCCAGCGCCAAGCAGAGGTGCAGCGGTTCGGTGAGATGCCGCGCCTTCCCGAAGGAGTCGAGCTGCGGGAGCTGGATCGTAAGGACCTGCCGGCCATCGCTGAACTCGATGCACAGGCGTTTGGCGCCTCGCGCCTTGATCTGCTCGCGGCCCTCCTGGAGCAATCCACCGGGTTCGGGCTCTCTCGGCATGGTCGCCTCGAAGCGTTCGCGCTGTGCCGCCCGTTTGGGCGAGGGCACGTCGTGGGTCCTGTGGTCGCGTCAAACGACGAGGACGCGATCGTGGTGGCTGCGCCGCATGTCGAGGCCCATGAAGGACGATTCCTAAGGGTCGACACGCACCTCGCCGACGGTGAGTTCTGTGCCTTCCTCGCCCGATCCGGCCTTGCTTTTTTCGACACTGTCACAACGATGTCGCTCGGGGGTGAGTTTCGCGATCCGAATGAGTGCTCCGGAAAGCAACCCGTAACTTACGCGCTCGCAAGTCAAGCGCTCGGTTAAGCTCAAATCTTTGGACGCCCGCCATGCGGGCGTTTTGCAGTTGAAATTCCTTAGGCCGATCAAAGCCACAGCTGGAAAGGATCCACGCTAGTCCATTCCGGGCGGATCGAGTCAAGGAGTGCGTCGGATTCTGGCGCAAAGCGGACCTTCTTCGCTGAATGTCGCTCTTCCTTGCTTCAGTTGGCTCAAACTGGCCCATGATTCAAAGACTTAGCGAGAGGGGGCGGATTTCATTCTGACAAGTGGGCTGCTTTACGCGTCCTCATGCTCGCTTTCCCATCGATTGTTTCATCTCATAGCTTTCGCCGTGCGACCGGTTGAAGCGATGCCAATTGGCCCGCGCCAGGCCCAACGCTTGAAAGCCCAGGTCGCCCAGAACTGTGCTCGCCGCCACGATGCTTGCGTTGCCACCTCCGTAGAGCGCTGTAGGGCCTTGGGGTCGCGCCGTCCGGGAATTTTTTTTCTGACCTGGCCAAGGATTCCGGCGCCTCGTTCGTCTCAATCCGTGAATGCCCGGAAATCTCCTCCCGGGCACCCCCCGGGCCTATGGCTGGAGTTCCTATGGTAGTGATAAAGCGCATGCGCTCGCAGTCCTGGACGGGACCGTCGCAGGGACCGGGTAACGTTCCTGATGCTCAATCCCGTCGGCCTTGAGGAGAGGGCATGGGGGGCACCATTCAGCTTATGACCGCAGAGGTGACTGAGCCGCCGGATGGCGGCGCCACGGATGACGACCTCGTCAGTCTGGCCACGCAGGGCAACCGTGCCGCATTCGAAGCCTTGTTGCGGCGTCACTACGACCTCATGCACCGCGTTGCGTGGCGCATGACTGGCTCCCAGACCGACGCGCAGGACATTTGCCAGGATGTCTGCTGCGCGCTGGTGGAACGGATCGCTTCTTTCAGGGGGGAGGCGAAGTTCACAACCTGGCTGGTCGGCATCGTGCGTAACGCCTGCCATGACCACCATCGGCGCCATTCGACGTTGACGCGCCTGAAAGGCCATCTCGCCGTTCTTGCCGACATGGCGGCGCCGCCCGATGGCCGGGATCTCTTTCGCCGCAGCTGGCTCGCGAGCGAGCTGGCGCGGCTTTCGCCGCTGCTGCGGGAGACGGTCGTGCTTGTGGTCGGCGAAGGCATGACGCACGCGGAGGCGGCCACGGCGCTCGGCGTCTCCGAGTCGACCATTTCCGGCCGCATGCATGAGGTGAGGCGACAGGCAGGTCTTGCGAAGGACATTGGCGATGAGTTCTGATCACGACATCATGCGTTTGCCCGACCCTCCGCCGCCTGCGCCGGACGCGCGTGCCGCGGCCGTGCAACAGGCGCTGCTGCGCTTCGATCAAAAAAGCGCCGGCCAAAAAAATCCTGAGAACATCCAAGGAATGATGACTGACATCCGTCTCATCGAGCGAACCGCTGCGCCTTTGCGCCGGTCACGCGAGAGGATTGTCATGAATCGTACGCGATATCTCCTGGCCGCCAGCCTGGCCTGCCTTGTTGCCGGATCGGGCGCATATCTCCATCTCGTGCGGTCGCCGCAGTTGCAGAACGGCTTTGTGGCCGTCGAACAGAAGGTGGCGAGCAACGACGTCGCTCAAGCTCCTTCGACTGTGCAAGCAAAGGAGAAAGGCGAAAGCCAGGCGCAGTCGCAAACGCAAATCCAAACCGCCCCTCCGGTCGCAAAGCCCGACCAGGGATCGGCCACGCCGCCGCTTGCTGCGGCGCCGCCTCCCGCCAAGCTGCAGACGGAAGATCGGGTCGCCAGCATGTTTTCGCAGCCGTCTTCCTCGCCGGCGGCCGCCGGAAAGATACTGCCGCTCCCGTCCGGTCGTGGCCGATTTGCGGAGCCGACTGATCAGAGCCCCATGCGTGCGCCGCCGTCAGCACCCGCGCTGAAAATGGCGCAGGCCGAAGACTCGCGGGCTAACGCCCCGCGCGAGCACGCTCCTGGCGTGCCCGAGCCTGTCGGCCGCGACAAGTTTGCCAATGCACCGGAAAATGCCTTCAAGGTCGCGCGCGATGCGCCCGTCTCGACATTCTCCATCGATGTCGATACGGCGTCGTACGCGTTCGTCCGTGCACAGCTCAATCGCAATGTCCTACCGCCGCCCGCGTCCGTCCGGACCGAGGAGCTGATCAATTACTTTCCCTATGCCTATGAAGCGCCGGCATCGGCGAACGAACCGTTCCGGGCCAACGTCGCCGTGTTTCCGAACCCCTGGGCGGAAGGCCGCAAGCTCATTCGCGTCGGTGTCAAAGGCTATGCGCTGCAGCAGACAAACAGGCCGCGCGCAAATCTCGTGTTCCTGATCGATACGTCGGGCTCGATGCAGCCGCAAAACCGGTTGCCGCTCGTGAAGCAGTCGCTCGCCATGCTCGTTACACAGTTGCAGCCCGAGGACCGCATCGCGATCGTGACCTATGCGGGGAATGCTGGCACGGCGCTTGAACCCACTTCCGTGTCCGAGAAGGCGAAAATCCTGGCGACGATCGACCGGCTCGAGGCCGGCGGCAGCACGGCGGGCGCCGAGGGCATCCGGCAAGCCTATAGGCTTGCGGAGCAGAATTTTGACGCCGGCGGCGTCAACCGCGTCATCCTCGCTACCGACGGCGACTTCAATGTCGGGATCACGAACAAGGATGAATTGAAAGGTTTCGTCGAGCGTCAGCGCGAAAAGGGCGTTTTCCTGTCCGTGCTCGGCGTCGGTATGGGCAATTACAACGACGCGATGGCGCAGGCGCTTGCGCAGAACGGCAACGGCGTCGCCGCCTACATCGATACGATCAACGAAGCGCGCAAGGTGCTGGTCGAAGAGGCAAGTTCGACGCTGTTTCCGATCGGCAAGGATGTGAAGATCCAGGTCGAGTTCAATCCCGCGGCTGTCGCCGAGTATCGGCTCATCGGCTACGAGACGCGACTTCTCAATCGCGACGACTTCGCCAACGACAAGGTCGACGCCGGCGATGTCGGCTCGGGGCAAACCGTGACGGCGCTCTACGACATCGTGCCTGTCGGCGGACCTCGCGTGGTCGACGATCTCAGATACGGTGCGCAAGCCTCGGCGGGCGGCTCGCCGTCGCCGGCCGAATATGCCTTCGTCAAGATTCGCTACAAGCTGCCGCGGTCCAATCAAAGTGTGCTGACCAGCACACCCGTCGATCGCGCATCGGAGGTTGGCCGTTTCGAGGACGCCCCGCTCGATGCCCGCTTTGCAACAAGTGTGGCCGCGTTCGGCGAGATTCTACGTGGCGGAAAGCACACCGGCCGGTTCGGCTATGACGACGTGCTGCGTATCGCCTCGGCAGCGCGCGGCGACGATCCTTACGGCTATCGCTCCGAGTTCCTTCAGTTGGTGCGCGCGGCGAAAACTGCGAGTGCAATGCAGCCGCTGCGCCCGTGATCAATTTTCGATTTAGGCCAGCGCGCCCATTCTGGCATGGCCAGGAAGCGGAGGAAAAGTTGCCCCCGCTTCCGGCCCTGCGAACCCGGTGCGAAGCCATCAAAGCGGAAAATTCGTGCCGCCACTGGTTGGCCCAGGCGCCGCCAAACTAGGGCTGCGGCAATGTTCGTAGCGTACCCTGGAAATTGACCAGCGGGCCGCCATCGCCGGCGCGCGCTGCCACGATCCGGCCGATGAAAATGCCGTGGGTGCCGACCGCCTGATGCTGGTAAAGTTCGCACTCGACTGCGCCGATCGCGTCCCGCAGCACGGGCACGTCGAGCTGGCCCTGGTCCCATGGCGCCGTCACAAAGCGCTGGGCGCCCTTGACACCATCGCGGCCGGCGAACCGCATCGCAAGATCCTGCTGGCCGCTGCCGAGCAGGCTGACGGCGAAACTGCCATAGGCGAGAATCGCGTCATGGGTCTCGGAGCTCGCATTGATTCCGACCAGCAGACAGGGCGGCTCCATGCAGAGCGAGGTCACGGAGCTGACCGTCAGCCCGCGCCGGCCGGTATCCACGCCGGTCGCAACTATAGCGACGCCTCCGGCCAGATTGCCCATGGCGCGGCGAAACTCCGCCGCGTCGACCGATCGGCGATCGGCCGCCTGAGGAAACATTTGGCAAGCCACGGCCAACACCTCCGGATTTGCTGACGTCAGGCAGACACGGCTTCGCCCGCGACCTTGCCTTCGTTGCGGCCGCTGCGCAGTTCCTTCCGGATCGCCGGGATGATCTTGCTGCCCCACAGCTCGATCTGCTTGAGCATCGTGCGTTGATCGAAGTCGCCGAGCTGGGTCTGGACTGCGATATGAGACGGCTTGAGGATACTGATCTCCTCGAGCATGCGATCGATCACCTGATTGACGCTGCCGACCGGCAGGTTCTTGCGCATGGTCTCCAGGCTCATGTCGTTGGGCCCGGCCTCTTCTTTGATGAGGTAGCCGTCGTCGCTCTGGGCGCGGCGGAACTTCAGGCTTTCGGAGAGTCGACGCTGGAAGCGGGCATTGTCGAGATAGGAAGTGACCTCGCTCTCATTGTCGCTGGCATAGGCGCAGCGCAGGAAGCCGAAGCGGGTGTTGTCGATCGCACGGCCTTCCTTAGCGGCGATGCCTTCGAGCCGCTCGCGAAGCGCCTTGATGGCGTCGGTGCCGTTGAGGAGCGCGGTCACGAACAAATTGTGGTTGTCGCGGATCGCCCGACCAAGCGTCTCGGGATGCCCCGACGTCACCCAGATCGGCGGCATCGGCTTCTGCGTGGTGCGTACCGCAATCGCGGTCGGCGGGATGTTCAGATGCTTGCCGGCGTAAGAGAAGATCCGCTCCTGCATGCCCGCGTGCAGCACCTCGTAGAACTCCGCGAACAACGAATGCGAATCCTTCAGATCGACGCCGAAGCGGTCGAATTCGAATTGCTGGTAGCCCGAGCCGATGCCGAGATCGAGGCGGCCGTTCGAGACCGTATCGGCAAAGCCGATCTCGCCGAGCAGGCGCGCGGGATGATAGAGCGGCAGCACGCAAACCGCGGTGCCGAGCCGGATACGCTTGGTGAGGCCGGCGCAATGCGCCACCATCATCAGCGGTGACGGGCACAGGCTGTAATTGTTGAAATGGTGCTCGGCGTACCAGGCCGTATCGAAACCGGCGGCTTCCGCGGCAACGGTCTGCTCGACCGCGTTCTTGATCACCTGCTGCGAGGTCTGATGATAGCCGCGCTGCTGCGCCAGAATGAAAACGCCGAATTCCATGGGATGTAGTCCTCCGCCACGTCTGGCCGCGTTTGCGGCCGTGTTGAAGCAGAAGCTACGGTCTTGAGGTTTTTCGAACAATTAGCATAATCTGAGCATGTCTTTTGCAGAATCTGAAAAGATCAATGAATCGCCTCCAGGCCATGGAATTGTTCGTCAGCACCGTCCGCGAGGGCAGTTTCTCCGCCGCCGGCAGGCGCGCCGGACTGTCGCCCGCATCGGTGTCGCGTTACGTCGGCGAACTCGAGACGCAGCTTGGCGTGCAGCTGTTCAACCGCAGCACCCGCCATCTCGGCTTGACCGAGGCCGGCAAGATCTTCTTCCAGCGCACCGAGCAAGTGCTGCACGGCATCGAGGACGCCGAGGCCGCCGCGCTCGCGCTGCAGAGCGCACCCCGTGGAACGCTGCGGGTCCATTCGCGGACGCTGTTCGGCATCAAGGTGCTGTCGCCGCTAATGCCGCGATTTCAGGAACTCTACCCCGAGCTCAAGGTCGAGCTGCGCCTGTCGGAGCGGCGCGCGCTGCTGCGCGAGGATGAGTTCGACGTCGATTTCCAGATTGCGGCGCCGAAGGATCCGGGCCTGATGCAGCGGCGCCTGCTGAGGAGCGAGCGCATTCTCGTGGCTTCGCCGGATTACGTCGCGCGGATGCCAAGGTTGCGAGAGCCGGACGATCTGACCGGCCATAACTGCCTGACCTACTGGATGGGTCCCGACGACGTCGTCTGGAAGTTCATGCGCAAGAACAAGCTGCGTGAGATCGTGGTGCCGTCGTCGTTCAGCAGCAACAACGGCATCATCTTGTGCGACCTGGCGGCCAAGGGCCACGGAATCGCGCTGCTCGACGATTACACCGTGGCGGACGAGATCGGCAGCGGCCGGCTGGTTCGGCTGATGCCGGGATTCCGCGTCACCAATTCGAGCTTCGATGAGGGAATCTACGCGACCTTCCTGCAGCGTAGCTACCTGCCGGAAAAGATCAGGGTATTCGTCGCCTACATGGCGGAGAACGTGCCACGTCAGATCAAGAGGTCGAAATAGCCTGCAGCAAGGCCGTCAGCCTGTCGTGCAAAGCTGGGCCGACAATCCGGTAACGCCGAGACCCTCGATCGCGAACAGCGCGCCGGCCTCCGGGCTGTCGTCGGCAAGGTGTGTGCTGCGCGAGATCGAGGTCACGTAGAGCACATCAAGATTCGGGCCACCGAAACATGCGCTGGTCGGATGGCGCACCGGCAGCTCGATCTTGCGCGCAAGCCTGCCGTCCGGTGTGAACTGCGCGATCGCGCCGACGCGGACCAGAACGGACCACAGACAACCATCCGCATCGACCGTGGCGCCGTCGGGGCCGGAGCCGAACGGCGTCGTGTCGACGAAGACGCGCTTGTTTGTCAGCGGACCTTCCTGGCCGTAGTCATAGGCCCAAATGATGCTTCTCGCGCTGTCGGCGAGATAGAACGTCCGCCCGTCGGGACTGAAGCACGGGCCGTTGCTGACACCAAGATCGGTCTCGAGCAGTTCGACGGCATCGGGGCCGTTCAGGCGATAGAGGCCGCCGAGCGGCGGCTCGTCCTTGCCGCGGCCACCGTGCATGGTGCCGGCGACGAACCGTCCGTAAGGATCGACCTTGCCGTCGTTGAGACGGACCATGGGATGATCGAGGCCGATCGAGGAGCCCGGCGTCAGTTGCCTTGTGTCGAAATCGTAAGTCCCAAAGCCATGGCGCAGCGCGGCGATCGCGCCGGCGCCTTTCCGCAGCGCCATGGAGCCGATCGGGGCGGCGACCTCGAACGCTTCGAGGGCCGAGCTCGCGGGCGACCATCTGCGAATCAATCCCGCCAGGGAATCGATCCAGTAGAGCAACTGTGCGCGATGGTCCCACACCGGGCTTTCGCCGAGCTGGTCCTTTGTTGCGCCGACGCGCGTGATGTGAGGGGCGCTCATTTGGCGCCCCGCGCCGAGGGCCGGATCGGGCCGGCTTGACCGATCGGTCGATGAAAAACTACCTTCATTTTGAGATCATGATCCATGTTGGTTGATCGAGCGGTTTCCCCGGAGCAGATTGCGGGTTCGATGGTTGAATTATCGACGACAAAGGACGGCGTGGCCAACCAGGCGGAGGCGTCCGACCGCGTCCTGCAGATCCTGACGGAAGCCGGGCGGCTGTTCGCCACCAAGGGCTACGATGGAACATCCATGCGCGACATCGCCGTCGCTTGCGGGATCTCGAAATCGCTGCTGTACCATCATTTCTCCAACAAGGACGAGATCTACGCACGGGTCGCGGTCGGCTCCACGCTGGAACTCTATTTGTTCGTGCGTGATCGGATTCCCGACGGACCGCCGTCGCAGAAGATTCGTGCCTTCATGGTGGCCACCGCCGAATATTTCCGGCGCTATCGCTGGGCGTGGATCGCATCCACCACCGCGTTTTGGAATGATCCCGATCGGCACCGGCAGAAGGAACGGATGACGCGCCGCGATCGGTTCGAGAATTTTCTGCGCGGGCTGATTCAGGAAGCGGTCGATGCCGGCGAAATCCGGAAAGTGGATGTTCCCATGACCGGGCGTTTGATCCTGTCGTCGCTGAACTGGATGCATCGCTGGTACAATCCCAACAAGTCGGCAACGCCCGAGCAGATCGCCGACATCTTCTTCGACATGGTGTTCAACGGGCTTCGAAACGACGGTCCTGCGAACCCGCCGACCGCCGAGCCGTCGAAGTCGTCCCGGCGAAAGGCACGTTAGGCACTTCGGTCTCAGTCGAGCGCGATGTTTTGCGCCGTGATCACCGGTCCCCACAGGGCTGCGTCCTTGCTCAGCTGCGAGTCGAGCAGTTGCGGCGGCCCGAGGTCCGCCTGCAAGCAGTCGATCTCGAGCTGTTTGGCGATCTCGGGCTTTTTCATCGCGGCGTTGGCGGCGGCATTCAACCGATCAATTACCTCGCGCGGCGTGCCGGCGGGTGCGTGCAGCGCGGTCCAGAACGATGCCGACAACTCTGGATAGCCTGATTCGGCCAACGTGGGGACATCGGGCAGGTTCGGCAGGCGCTTGTCGGAGGAAACGGCAAGAAGGCGCAATTGACCGGCCTTGACGTGCTCGACGACGGCGGCAGGCGTTGCGAAGTTGAGGTCGCACTCGCCCGACAGCAGTTCCATGATCGACGCCGGATTGTTGCGATAAGCGACGTCAGTCACCGCAAAGCCCATTGATTTACCCATCATGATTCCGAACAGATGGGTCACGCTGCCGGGGCCGAGGGTGGCGTAGAACAGCGGCTTGTCGCGACCCTTGGCGTAGGCGACGAAGCTCTTCATGTCGGCCGCCGGCATCTTCGCGTTCACGGTCAGCGACAGCGGGCCGTTGCAGAGCATGGCCACGGAGGCGAAGTCCGTCAGCTTGTAGGGCAGATTCTTGCGCAGCAGCACGTTGAGCGAGATCGGGCCGGTGCCGCCGGCGAGCAGCACCGAACCGTCCTTGGTCGCGCGCGCCACATATTGCGATCCAACGATGCCGTTCGCGCCCGGCTTGTTATCGACCAGGACGGGCTGGTCGAGCACTTCCGACATCCCCTTGGCGATCGAGCGCATCAGACTGTCGATCGAGCCGCCGCTCGCATAGGGCACGATGATGAAGACGGTCTGCGAGGAGCGCGCGCTCACGATCGCAGGTGCAGCAAACGGCGCGACGACGGCGCCGGCCATGAGCGCCGTCATTTGACGTCGGCTGATCCTGGTCATGGCAGCTCCTCCCGGAATTTGTTTGTCGAGTTGGACGAAATCTATGTCCCGACCGATCGGTCAGTCAACCGGTCAAACGTCGCAGGTATTGCAAGACGGAGGGCTTGGTGCTATCAGCGCGTCGACTGACCGATCGGTCAGGTGGCATTGATGCCGCCGTCCGCGGTCGAGGAATCAAGATCAAGCAAGAGCCAGGAGGAAGCCATGTCCGATGACATCGTGACGCTCGAAGTATCCGACCACATCGCAATCGTGACGCTGAATCGTCCTCCCGTGAATGCGCTCAATCGCGCGATGCGCGATCGTATCGTCGCCGTCTTCGACGAGATCTCCGAGCGCAGCGATGTTCGCGTGGCGATCCTGACCGGTAACGGCAAGGTGTTCTGCAGCGGCGCTGACCTGAAGGACCGTCCGGACCCGTCGAAGGTCGGCGCGTTCCACGACCACAACCGGATCACCCGCGAGACCGGCAACTGCATCCGCGAATGCGCCAAGCCGGTGATCGCGGCGATCAACGGCGTCGCGCTCGGCGCGGGCCTCGGCCTGATGGCGTCCTGCGACATCTTCTACGCGTCCGAAGAAGCTGTGTTCGGTATGCCCGAGATCAATGTCGGGCTCGCCGGCGGTGCGGCGATGCTCAACACGCTGTTCGGCCGCTCAATGGTGCGCCGCATGTTCTTCACTGGCTATCGCGTGCCGGCCGCCGAGCTCTATCGCCTCGGCATCATCGAGGCCTGCACTACCCGTGAAAACCTGATGCCCGAAGCGATGAAGATCGCGCGCGAGATCGCCGCCAAGAGCCCGATCGCGATGGAGTATGCCAAGAATGCGGCCAACATGGTCGAGCTGATGCCGCCGCGCGATGCCTATCGCTTCGAGCAGAACATCACCATGGCGCTGTCGAAGACCGAGGATGCCAAGGAGGCGCGCATGGCGTTCCTGGAGAAGCGGGCGCCGGTGTTCAAGGGGCGCTGACGATGCGGCCGGGAGAGGGGCTCGACGCGCTGATGGCGCCGCGCTCGATCGCCATCATCGGTGCATCGCAGGATGCGACCAAGATCGGCGGCCGGCCGGTCGATCTGCTGCGCCGCTACGGCTATGCGGGCAAGATCTATCCCGTGAACCCCAAATCCGACGTGGTTCAGGGACTTCAGGCCTACGCGTCGGTGGGGGCGCTGCCTGAAGCGCCCGATCTCGCGATCATCGCTGTCGATGCCGAACGGGCGCCCGAGGCGATCGAGCAGTGTGCCGATCGCGGCGTGCGCAGCGTCGTCGTGTTCTCCTCCGGCTTTGCCGAGCTCGGCGAGCAGGGCCGCGCGATGCAGGATCGGCTGCAAACGGCCGCGCGTCGTACCGGCATGCGGCTGCTCGGGCCGAATTGCCTCGGTGCGGTCAGCATTCCCGAACGGGCCATTGCCACCTTCTCGATCGTGCTCGAGCACAGCATGCCGGCCGCGGGCTCTCTCGGTATCGTGTCGCAAAGCGGCAATCTCGGCAGCTACACCATGCGCATGGCGAGCGATCGCGGCGCCGGCATCAGCCGTTTCATGACAACCGGCAACGAGTGCGACATCGACATTGCCGACGGCATTGCGTGGCTCGCCCGCGATCCCGCGACCAAAGTCATCCTGTGCTGCTTTGAGGCCTGCCGTGATGCCGGCCGGCTCATCGCCGCGCTGACCGAGGCGCGCGATGCCGGAAAGCCGGTTGTCGCACTGAAGGTCGGCACATCGGAGGCAGGGCAGGCCGCGGCGGCGTCCCATACCGGGGCCATGGCGGGATCGGATGCGGTCTTTGATGCGTTGCTGGCGCGGTACGGCGCGGTACGGGTGCGCAGCATCGAGGAGCTGATCGATCTCGGTCATGCCGCCTCCATCCTGTTGCCGGACCGGTTGCCGAAGGGGCCACGCCTTGCGGTCGTGACGGCATCGGGTGGATTCGGCGTGTTGCTCGCCGATGCCGCACAGGCCGTCGGTCTGTCGCTGCCGGAACTGAGCGAAGCGACGCAGCGGGCGATCCTCGAGCTGGTGCCGTTTGCGTCCGCGCGCAATCCGGTCGACGCCACCGCGCAGATGTCCAGCCGGCCTGACATGCTGCAGAAGATCCTGTCGGCGGTCGTGGCCGACGACCGCACCGATGCGATCGTGCTGCCGCTGCCGTTCTCGCTGCACATGCCGCGACTCCGCTCTGTCTATATGGAGACGTTGCGGTACATCCGTGCGCAGTATCCCGATCGTCCCGTCATTCTGTGCGTGGAAGGCCCGCCGGATGCGCTCGCCGAATTGCACGCGATGGGCTATCCCACGATCGCGAGCTTTGATGGTTGCTGCGCCATTGTCGCAGCGCTGGCGCGCTTGCAGGCGTTGGCGACGGCGCCAAGGGATGCAGGCCAACCTGCCATCGCGAAGGCCGCGCCGCTGGTGGCTGACGCTTTCCGGCATGAGCTCGGTGCCAAGGCCGTGCTTGCCGAGGCCGGCATTCCCGTGCTGGCCGAGCAACTGGTGCTGGATGCCGACGCCGCGGCGCGTGCCGCGCGCGAGATCGGCTTTCCGGTGGTGTTGAAGATCGCATCGCCCGATCTGCCGCACAAGACGGAGGTCGGCGGCGTCGCCGTCGGCCTTCGCTCCGAGGAAGAGGTGCGACAGGCCCATGCACGGATGCTGGCGCGTGTCGCAGACAAGGCGCCGCGCGCGGCGATCGACGGCGTGATCGTCGCTCCGATGGCGCAAGGCATGTCCGAACTCATCCTCGGCGGCCGGATCGATCCGGTGTTCGGGCCGGTCGTAATGGTCGGTCTCGGCGGCATCTTTGCGGAGATCGTCCAGGACACCGCGGTGCAGATGGCACCCGTGAGCGAGACGCAGGCGATGGCAATGCTGAGATCGCTCAAGGCATTCGCGGTCCTCGACGGAGCCCGGGGGCGGCGTCGCACCGATCTCGAGGCCGCGGCGAAGGCGATTGCCGCGCTGTCGCGCTTCGCCGTCGCGCACGTGGATGAGGTGTCGGAAATCGACATCAACCCGCTGTTGCTCAAGGCGGAAGGTGAGGGCGCGGTCGCACTCGATGCGCTGCTGATTCCGCACGACAGCAAGGCAACTCGACACCACTGAGGACATCGATCAACAAGAACCGCGAAGTCGGCTCAAATGATTGCAGGGAGGATCTTATGATGAAACTCAATACCCGTCTTCTCAACATCGCCGTCATGCTAGGAGCCGTGCTGCTCCTGGCAACGCCGCTGCGCGCGCAAGGCGTGTCCGGCGACGTGATCAAGATCGGCATCATGAACGACCAGAACGGTCCTTATGCCGACAATTGCGGCCCCGGCGCGGTGGCCTCGGCGAAACTCGCGATCGCTGACTTCGGCGGTGCCGTCAACGGCAAGAAGATCGAGCTTGTCGTTGCCGACGACCAGAACAAGCCCGATGTCGGTGTCGCGGTCGCGCTGCGCTGGGTGGACAATGAGGGTGTCGACGCCATCGTCGGCTGTTCGGCCTCGTCGATCGCACTTGCCGTGCAAGACATCATGAAGGCGCGGAAGAAGCCCTATATGCTGGCGGGGACGGCGGGTTCGTTCTTCACCAACGACAAATGCTCGCCGATGACCACGCAATGGATGGTCGACACCTATGCGCAGCCGAAGGCCACGGTGAAGGCGATGCTGGCCGAGGGCGTGGACACCTGGTTCTTCCTCACTGTCGACTACGCCTTCGGCAAGGTCTGGCAGGCCGACACCACCAACTTCATCAACGCGGGCGGCGGCAAAGTTCTGGGCTCGGTGCTACATCCGCTCAATTCGTCGGACTTTTCCTCGTTCCTGCTGACGGCGCAGGCGAGCGGCGCGAAGGCGATCGCGCTCGCCAATTCCGGTGCCGACTTCGGCAATGCCATCAAGCAAGCCCAGGAATTCGGCCTGTCGCAGAAGCAAAAGCTGGTGCCGCTTGGTTTGATGATCAACCAGACGCACGGAATCGGGCTTCGCGATCTGCAGAACGTGCGCCTGACCACACCGTTCTACTGGGACCTGACGCCCGAGACGCGCGCCTTCGCCAAGCGATTCTCCGAAGCGTCCAACGGCCAGATCCTGAACGAGGCCAAGTCTGCCACCCACAGCGCGCTCACGCATTACCTCAAGGCCGTGGCGGCCGTCGGCACCGACGATGGTGAGGCCGTGGTGCGGCAAATGAAGAAGACGCCGATCAACGATTTCGAGATGAAGGATGTCAGCATCCGCGCCGATGGACAGGTGATGCGTCCACTTTACGTGGCTCGTATCAAGACACCGGCAGAGTCCAAATATCCCTTTGACTATTACGAGATCACGGGAACCATCGCCGCCGAGGACGCATGGCGACCGGCCTCGGAGAGTGCGTGCGACCTGCTCAAGTCGCAGTGATCGGAGGGAGCGGGGCGACGCCGGTCGACACACGGCCGGCGCCGGCCCGAGTTTCAGCTAACTTGGAAAATCGACATGACGGTCATTGAAACGGAGTCGCCCGAAGCAGCCACGGCCGGCGAGTTGTCGGGCGAGCCCTATCGGGTGGCGATGCGTCGTTGGCTGCGTGCCAATCTGCCTGCGAGCTTCCGCAGCGACAGCCCGGCTTTCTCATCGCCGGGCCTGACGCAATCGAAGGAATGGGAAGCGGCGATGTATCGCGCCGGCCTTGCCGGCATCACCTGGCCGAAGGCCTATGGCGGCCATGGCCGGACCTTGCGCGAGCACCTGATCGCGAACCAGGAGATCGGTGCGCTCGCGATGCCCGAGAGCGTCAATTCGATCGGCAAGGAGCTGGCAGGTCCGATCATTCTCGCTGTCGGCACCGAGGAGCAGAAGCACCGCTTCCTGCCGGCGATCCTCGAGATGCGCGATATCTGGTGCCAGGGCTTTTCCGAGCCCGAAGCCGGCTCGGATCTGGCTGGCCTGCGGACCCGCGCCGCGCGGGATGGCGACATTTGGCGGATCAACGGCCAGAAGATCTGGACCAGCGGGGCCTATCGTGCGCAGCGCTGCCTGGTGCTGGCGCGAACCGGTCCGCTGGAGGACCGGCATCGCGGCCTGGCGATGTTTGCCGTGCGGCTCGATGCCAAGGGCGTGCGGGTGCGGCCGATCAAATCGATCGATGGGCGCGAGAGCTTTTGCGAGGTCTTCTTCGACGACGTCGAGGTCCTGCAATCCGATGCGCTTGGCGCGCCCGATGAAGGCTGGAACGCCGCGATCCGCGTGCTCGAGATCGAGCGGGCGACCAACCGGATGTATCGGGCCTGGCGCTTCGAGAACGAGCTGCGTCATCTGATCTCGGCCTGCAAGAGCGATCCCGCGCTGGCGCAACTGGTCGCGAACCGTCATTACGAGGCCAGGATCGGCGAGGTCGTCGTCGATATCGAGGTGCTGAAGGCGCATGTCGAGACCGCGGTGGACGCGCTCGTCAATGGCGACAGGATCGGCGCGCGCGGCAGCCTTGCCAAGTTGCATTGGAGCGAGGCGCACCAGCGTTTCGCAGCGCTCACGCTCGAACTGCTGGCGCAGGCCTCGCTGCCGCAGCTTCCGGCTGTGCAGGTGGCACGCCGCCGCTTCGAGGCGATCTACCTGCAGGCGCGCGCCGAGACCATCTACGCCGGTACCACTGAAATTCAGCTCGGCATCATCGCCGACAGGATCCTGCAGCTTTCGAAAGGCAAGTGATGACGACATTGACCGGCGAAGGATTGCAGCCGAGCGAGTTCGCGGTCACCGCGGCGCGGGCGGTGGCGGATTGCGCGGCGCTCGGTCCGCGGGAGCAGGCGAAGCACCTCGCCAATGACGGATTGCTCGGCGTGATCGCCTCGCAGGACGTCGGCGGGCTGGACTTGCCGTTGGCCTTTGCGGTTCCGGTGGTCGCCGCCGCGGGTTCGGGCCTACTCGGCTTTCCCCTGATGGAGTCGCTGCTGCTGTCGCGCGCGCTGCAGGACACGTTGCCGCGCGCGGCGGAGGCGGTCGTGTCCGGCGAGATGCTGGCAACCGTCGCCTGGCAGGGCAGCGTCAGTGCCGAGCGTGAAGGTGAATCGGTGGTGCTCAATGGCTGGGTTGCGCGCGCGGCCTGCGCTCGCGACGCCGACTGCGTGCTGGTTCGGATCGGCTCGGGGGCGGCGGCGCTGGTTCCCACCGACAGTGAGGGGGTCGTTGTCGAGGACGCGGCAGGGCTGGATTTGACTGTCCCGGAGCACACCGTCCGCTTGCAGGGCGTCACCATACCCGCGGTCAGCGTGTTGCCTGACAGCACCTGGACTCTCCTGGGTTCGGACGCCAATGTGTTGCGTGCCGCGGCCATCCTCGGCTCCGCCGAGACCTGCCTCGCAATGGCGCAGGAGCACGCCTCGACGCGCCGGCAGTTCGGTCGCGCGCTGTCCTATAACCAGGCGCTGCGGCATTCGCTGGCGCGACAGAAGCTCGCCCTCGAAGGCATCAGGCATGCGATCACGCGCAGCGTCGGCGAGACGGCCGGCTCGATCGAGCGCGACGCGGTGTTTCTTGCCGCAGCCGCCTATGGCTGCGCGATCAGCGAAGGCGCGTTGCAGGTTCACGGCGGCATGGGATTCACCTGGGATGTGCCGGTGCACCGGCATTTGCGTCGCGTCCGCGCCTTGCAGGCGCAAGGCGACGCCAGCGGAAGCCTGGCCGCGCTCGGCCGCCGCACCATCGCCGCGATAGCTCCGGCGTCCGATGTCGCCGTGTCAGGATAGAGAGGAGGAAAACCGCAATGACTGATGCCAAGGACAAGCCGCTCGCAGGCCGTGTTGCGCTGGTGACCGGCGCCGGGAATGGAATCGGACGCGCGACCGCACTGCTGCTCGCTTCGCGCGGCGCCATCGTCGGTGTCAACGATCTCAAGCCCGAGTTCGTCGCCGGAACCGTCGATGCGATCAAGGCGGCCGGCGGCGAGGCCGTCGCGATCACGCAGGATGTCGCCAGCCGCGACGGCATGCGGTCGGCGGTGCTCGGTTTCGCGGAGCGGCAGGGCCGGCTCGATATCCTCGTCAACAACGCGGCCTGGGTCCGCTACCAGTCGGTGCCCGACATCGCGCCCGAAACCGTGGACCGCATGCTCAATATCGGATTCAAGGCGATCATATGGGGCATCCAGGCGGCGGCCGAGGCGATGGATGCCGAGCGCGGCGGCGCGATCGTCAATGTCGCGTCGGTGGCCGGTTTGATCTCGGCGAAGAACAGCATCGTCTATAGCGGCATCAAGGCCGGTGTGATGGGCATTACGCGCGCCGCGGCAGCCGAACTCGGCGAGCGCAAGATTCGCGTGAACGCGGTGGCGCCATCGGCCATTCCGACCGAAGGGACGATGCGCAACCGCAATGCCGAACTCGACGCACGCCGGATCGAGCGCACGCCGCTCGGGCGGCTCGGCACGGTAGACGATATCGCGAAGGCGATTGCGTTCCTCGCCGGCGACGACAGCGGTTTTATATCGGCGCAGGTGCTGACGGTCGACGGCGGGATCGCTCTCACCAACATCGCCTAAGTGCCTCGCGAGGACGGATTGTGACGCGCGCGGAACGGGAAGCTGAACTGAACGGACGTGTCGTCCTCATCACCGGGGCGGCTGCCGGGATCGGTTGGGCGGCCGCCCGGCGCTTTGCGGCTCAGGGCGCCCGGGTGCTGATCGCCGATATCGATGCCGACAAGGCGGCAGGCCGGGCCAGTGCGCTTGGTGCAGCGCATGCTTCCTTCGCTGTCGACATGGCGCAGCCGGAGCAGGTGGCCGAGATGGTGCGGACCTGCGTCAGCCGTCTCGGTGGTCTCGACGTGCTCGTCAACAATGCCGGCCGGACCGACACGGATGGGCTCGGTGTGGTGGATCAGCCCGTGTCCACCTTCGAAAACCTCGTGGCGGTCAATTTGCGCGGCAGCCTCGTCGCCGCTGAGCAGGCGGCCGCGGTGATGCGGCGCTCTCGTGGAGGTGCCATCGTCAACATCGCGTCCGGGGCGGCCTTGCGGCCGGTGCCGTTTCGAAATGGCTACAGCGCCTCCAAGGCGGGCGTGCTAGCGATGACGCGGCATCATGCCTGCGCCTGGGCGCGCGATGGAATCAGGGTCAACGCAGTCGCGCCCGGCTATACGCGCACCGAGCTCGTCGAAGCCTTGATCGCGCGCGGCCGCATCGATCCGGTTGCCGTGGCCCGACGCATCCCACTCGGTCGCATGGCGGCACCCGAGGAAATCGCCGCCGCCATCACATTTCTGGCGTCGCCTCGGGTATCGTCCATCACCGGCTCCACGTTTTTGGTCGATGGTGGATCGCTACTCGGCGGCCCTGGGCCCGCGGGAGAGACCAACAGCCGCGCGGCGCCACCCGGGCGGCAGACCTACGTTGTGATCGGCGCGTTAAATTCGCTCGGTTGGGCGATGACCCGGACATTCGTCGCGGACGATGTCACGGTCGTCGCGCTCGATGCCGACGGCAGGCAATTGGCGGCGCTTGCCGCCGAGGTGAGCGGATGCCACGCGCTTCCGGTCGATATTTCGGACGAGCCCGCCATGGCAGAGGCGATCGCCGGCATCTCGCGCCGCTTCGGTCGGATCGATGGTGTTGTGAATGCGATAGGTGCAGACGCCGTGATCACGGGCAATCCCGCCGATCTCGGCGGAGACGCACTGGCGGTCCATCTGACGGGAGCGCTCTGCGTCGCGAAAGCGGTCGGGCCCATCCTGCAGCAACAGGGCTTTGGCACGCTGCTCAATTTGACATCGATCGGCGGGGACGTCGCCTTTGGCGACCACGTCGAGGCCGCAGCCAGCGCGGGGGCGGTCGCGATGCTCACGCGCACATTGGCATGCGAATGGAGCGGGCACGGCATTCGCGTCAATGCGATCGCCGCGGGACCGATCGAGGGAGCGGCCTCGAGCGCGGTTCGCCGATTGCCGGTGGGGCGCGCAATATCGGCGCAGGATATTGCCGAAACCGCGGCATTCCTGCTCAGCCCCGATGCCGGCTATGTCACCGGCAGCGTGATCGCAGTCGATGGTGGGCTCAGCGTCTATGCAGGTCCCGATCGTGCCGTTGCAGGATACCCGGCATGACTCTCACTCCCGAAGAGCAAACTCTCAAGGAAGCCTTCATTCGCGCTCGCGGCTACTGGCGTCCATGGACGGAGGGATTGCTGCGGATCGATCCGGCGTTTCTTGCCACCTACGCCCGCTATGGCGGCTATCCCGCCGAAACGGGCCCGCTGTCGCGCAAGATGTGCGAGTTGATCTATGTCGCGCTCGACGGATCGGCGACGCATCTGTTCCGCTCGGGACTCGCGCTGCACATGCAGCTGGCGCTCGAGCAGGGGGCAACCGCGCAGGAGATCGTCGACGTGCTGCGGCTCGCCACCGCGCAAGGGCTCGACGGCTGCAATCTCGGCGTCGGCATTCTCGCTGAGGAGCTTGCGCTGGCCGGAGTGGACTTGGAGCCGCCGGCGCTGTCACGCGAACAAACTGCACTTCGTGACGCCTATATCGCGCGCTTCGGAGATTGGCCGGACTTCTGCGATCTCTGGCTGCGCGCCGATCCCGGTTATTTCGCCGTGATGCTCGATCTGCTGACGGTGGGCGACAAGTCCGGCGGTCTCGATCAGCGGTCGCGCTGCCTGATCTCGCTGGCCCTGAACGGATGTTTCACCGCGCTCAATCCGCACGGCCTGCGCCTGCAGATCAGGCGGGCTTTGCGGCTTGGGATTGACAAGCGCGAAATCCTTCAGGTGCTGCAGATGACGGCGCATCTGGGCGTGCATGCCTGCGCGATCGGCGTGCCGCTTCTGATGGAAGCGATCGATCCGGCGGCAGACAAGTCGCCTGCAGCCGGCGCGTCGGGGTAGCGGGAGGTCGACGACGATGACGAGGCCGACCATTCGGGACCAACGCGCTTTCGCGTCGGGTGCATTGTTTCTCGCCTTTGCGATCTTCTTCTTCGTGACGGCACTGAACTATCCGGCCGGCACCGCGGCGCGGATGGGGCCGGGCTACTTCCCACGCCTGCTGGCGATTGCGTTGGCCGCCATCGGGCTCGCCGTGATGCTGGGTGCCGTGAGGCGGACGGCGCAGCGGCAGGCGTCGCAGAGTTGGGACATCAATGGCCTCGCCTGGGTCACGGGCTCGGTGGTCCTGTTTGCCTGTCTGCTGTTTCCGCTCGGCCTGGTCGGCGCGCTGTTCGTGCTGATCGTGGTGTCGAGCAGGGCAAGTCCCGAGTTCACCTGGACAGGCGCGCTGGCGAACGCGGCGGTTCTGATCGCGCTGTGCCTGTTGGTGTTCGTCTATGGCCTCGGCCTGAAGCTTCCGGTGTGGCCGGCGCTGCTTGATTGAAGGCCCGTGACGATGGATCTGTTTCACAATCTGGCGATCGGATTTTCCACCGCCGCCCAGCCGGCCAATCTACTCTACGCTTTCCTGGGCTGCCTGCTGGGCACCCTGATCGGCGTGCTCCCGGGGCTTGGCCCGCTGGCTACCATCGCAATGCTGCTGCCGATCACCTACGCGCTGCAGCCGGACTCGGCGCTGATCATGCTCGCCGGCATCTATTACGGCGCGCAGTATGGCGGATCGACCACGGCCATCGTGGTCAATCTGCCCGGCGAGTCCTCCTCCGTCGTCACCACGATCGACGGCTACCAGATGGCAAAGCAGGGTCGGGCAGGTGTTGCGCTGTCGACGGCCGCGATCGGATCGTTCTTCGCCGGTTGTGTCGCGACGCTGGCGCTGGCGGCGCTGGCCGGGCCGCTGACGGCGACGGCGTTGCTGTTCGGACCGAAGGAATTCTTTGCCCTGATGATCCTCGGCCTCATCCTCGCCTCGGTGCTATCCAGCGGGCCCTTCATCGAAGGCATCGGCATGGTCGTGGTCGGCATGCTCCTGAGCCTCGTCGGCACCGACCTCAGCACCGGAACGCAGCGCTTCGCTTTCGGCATCCCGCAACTGTTCGACGGCCTGGATTTCGTCCCGCTGGCGATGGGCATCTTTGGCTTTGCCGAGATCGTCAAGAATCTCGAGCAGGACGACAAGCTGTCGCTGGTGACGCAGAAGATCGCCAATCTGTTTCCGACGCGCGAGGATTTCCGCCGCATGATCCCGGCGATGCTGCGCGGAACCACGCTCGGCACGCTGCTCGGCGTGCTGCCGGGCGGCGGCGCGGTGCTGTCGTCCTTTGCGTCCTACACGCTGGAGAAGAAGCTGTCGAAGCATCCGGAGCAGTTCGGCAAGGGCGCGATCGAAGGCGTTGCCGGCCCGGAATCGGCCAACAATGCGGGCGCCCAGACGTCGTTCATTCCGCTGCTGACGCTCGGCGTGCCCTCCAATGTGGTGATGGCGCTGATGGTCGGCGCGATGAACATTCACAATATCCAGCCGGGTCCGGAGGTCATGACCAAGAATCCGACGCTGTTCTGGGGGCTGATTGCCTCGATGTGGGTCGGCAATCTGATGCTGCTGATCCTCAATCTGCCGCTGGTCGGATTGTGGGTAAAACTTCTCACCATTCCCTATCGTTATTTGTTTCCTGCAATCATGGTGTTCTGCTCGATCGGCGTCTATTCGATCAACGGCGGGACCTTCGAGGTGTATGAGGCGGCGGTCTTCTGCGTGTTCGGCTATGTGCTGATCAAGCTGCAACTGCCGGCCGCGCCGCTGCTGCTGGGCCTGGTGCTCGGGCCCGCGATCGAAGAGAATTTTCGCCGTGCGATGGTGCTGTCGCGCGGTGACGTCAGCGTGTTCCTGACCTCACCGTTGTCGGCCACGCTGCTCGCCGCAGCCGGCATTGCCGTGATCCTGATTATGCTGCCGACGATCCGATCGCGGCGAGAGGAGGCGTTGCAGGAGTAAAGGCCGCGAGCCCGCGCAGCATCAAACGTCTGTGCCGTTCGGTTGACCGCCGGTGTCGCCGGCTTTGACCGTCCTGGCAGCCTGGCGCAAAACGCTTAGGTAGCGGCTGGCGTTCTGCTTGATCCGCTCGGCGACGCCGCCAAGGCCGAGAGCGACGGGTTGATTCTGAATTGTGATCGGAAGCAGCACGCAGATCGTCGCACCGCCGAGCATCGGGACGTTTTCCGCCGAGCAATGTCCTTTGCCCCGGATCTCGCGAATCTTCCGGATCATGTCCAGAGGCTTGACCCTGTCTGCTGCGTTCGGCGTGGCGATATTCGCGCGACGCACGATGGTGTCGACCTTCTCGTCGGACATCGTCGACATCAACAGCCAGCCAAGGGCGGATTGCGTCAGCGGCCGCAGCGTGCCTTCGTCGACGTGGAAGCGCAGCGGGTGGATCGACTGGATGATCTTGACGTATTGCAGATACACATCGTTGGTCGTGCCGATCGAAACGGCTTCGCCCGTCGCGGCATGAACGTCGTGCATCGCCTCGAGCACGCGGCTGTCGCCGAACAGGGTCGTCGGAATCCAGTCGCCCAGCGACGTCACCTTCGGCGTCGGGAAATAGACCCGCGTTCTGCGGTCGAAATTCAGGTAGCCGAGGCCGACCAGCGTCTTGAGCAGGACCGTGGTGCTGGAGGCCGGATAGCCGAGCGCGGCGCCGATTTCGGACATCGCGCGCGGCTGCCGTTCGCGCATGAAGAATTCGAGGATCTCGATCGCGCGAAGTGCGGATTTGACTGTGGATCCGGCCGCCGAAATCGAGGCAGATGTCGTCAGCTGCGATCGCAATTGGCCCTCCCTTTGCCGTCTCCTGGCCGCAGCAAATTCACGGATGTGAAATTCGGCTTCACGTATGAAGTTTTGTTGGTTGCGTCCACTGCACATGAGATGCTCGCCCTCGTCAAGGGAGAGGCCGGTGCGCAATGCGGATCGCGCCTGCCTGAGAGGGGCTCTGAGATGACCATACCTCAAGGGAAGATCGCCGAGTTGCTCGACAGGGAAGCGATCCGCGACTGCATCTATCGCTATTGCCGTGGGGTCGATCGGGCCGACGAAGCCGTGCTCCGCAGTGCCTACTGGCCTGACGCTACCGACCAGCACGGGCCGTATTCGGGGCCAGTGGAAGGCTTTTTCGAATGGGCAAAGGGGATCTTTGAGAGCGGCGCGCGCAACGTTCATACGGTCGGCAATATCCTGATCGAATTCACCGGGCCCGAGGAAGCTGTCGTCGAAACCTATTTCGTCGCGTTGCAGCGCGGGCCGGCGAGGGACGGCAGTGTTCGGCAGTACCTGATCGCGGGCCGCTATTGCGACGTCTTTCAGAAGCGCGACGGCGAATGGCGCGTTGCGCGTCGCATCGTCGCCTACGACTGGGTGGACGAGCAGGTCGCTGCGGCCGAGTCAGAGACGATCCGCTTCGGCCCGCGGCTGCCGTTGGGCGCGCGATATCCCGATGATCCCATCTACGAACTTCTTCGCCGGAACTAGCGGAAGCGCTCTTCAACAAATCTAGCCACGAGGAAACGCCCGACATGAACAACGCTGATGCGAAGGGATCACGGCTGGACGTCGTCATCGTCGGCGCCGGCTTCGGCGGCCTCTATGCCGTCTACAAGTTTCGCGAATTGGGCCTCAAGATCGCGGCCTTCGAGGCCGGGGCCGATGTCGGCGGTGTCTGGTACTGGAATCGTTATCCCGGCGCGCGCGTCGACCTGCCGAGCATCGACTACAGCTATTCCTTTTCATCCGAGATCGAGCAGGAATGGACCTGGTCGGAAGAGTTCGCCTCGCAGCCGGAGCTCCTGGCTTACTTCAACTTCGTCGCCGACCGCCTCGACCTGCGCAAGCACTACCAGTTCAACACGCGCATCGTGAGCGCCGTCTGGGATGAGGCGCGGAAGCTCTGGAAGGTTACGACGGATCGCGGCGAGACGGTCGAGGCGACATATTGCGTGATGGCGACCGGCCCGCTCTCGGTGCCAAGGGATCCGGACATCCCCGGCATCGAGCGCTACACGGGCGAACTGCTGCGGGCAGGCCGATGGCCGCATCATCCCGTCAGCTTCAAGGACAAGCGCGTCGGGGTGATCGGTACCGGATCGACCGGCATCCAGATCGTGCAGGAGGTAGGCCGGCAGGCCGGCGAGCTCTTCGTGTTCCAGCGCACGCCGAGCTTCACGATGCCGATGCGCAACCAGAAGCTCGATCCCGACTACGTCGCGGAGGTCAAGCGCAACTACACCGGCATTCGGGAGGCGGCGCGCAACAGCCCGAATGGCGGCGTGCGGCCATGGACAACGCGCGCCTTCTTCAGCGTGACGCCGTCACGCCGCCGCGAATTGCTGGAAGATGCCTGGAAGTCCGGTGGGCTGGCGATGCTCGGCACCTTCACCGATCTCTTGAGCAACGAGGAGGCCAACGAGCACGTGGCCGAGTTCGTGCGCGACAAGATCAACGGCGTCGTCGCCGACCCCGTCACGGCGGACAGGCTGAAGCCGCGCGGCTACCCGATCTTTGCCCGACGTCCATGCCTGGACACCGGCTATTATGAGACGTTCAACCAGCCGAAGGTCCATCTGATCGATTGCGTCACTGATCCGATCGTCGAGATCACGGCGCAGGGCGTGCGCACGCAGAGCTGCGAGACCGCGCTCGACATGCTGATCTTCGCGACGGGCTATGACGGACTGACGGGAGCGTTGACGGCCTTCGACGTCGCCGGCCGCAACGGCCGCACGGTCAATGAGAAATGGAAGGCGGGAGCAAGGTCGTATCTCGGCCTCATGATGGAAGGGTTTCCGAACCTCTTCATGACCACCGGGCCCAACGGCCCCGCCGCGCTCGCCAACATCGTCAGGATCAGCGAAAACGATGTCGACTGGATCGCGCGCGCGATCACCCACATGGCCGACCATGGCCTCGACAGCATCGAGCCGACCAGGAAGGCGGAAGACGATTGGATGGAGCTCGTGTTCCAGCTCGCCCAGCGCTCGCTGTTGTCCAAGGCGAAGACCTGGTACGTCGGCACCAACGTCAAGGACAAGGCGCAGGGATTGACGCTCTTCACCGGCGGTTTTCCGAAATACCGGGAGTACTGTGCCGCCGCGATCCAGGCCGGGTACCGCGACTTCGTGTTCGAGCGCGGGCGAACGACGGTCGCAGCCTGACAGTCGCAACCGAGGAGACTGCATGCGCGCCATATTCAGGTTGTTCCCGCCTTAGATCACCAGCCGGCCCCGACGCTCGGCAACGCCAATTGCCACCTCCACGCCGGCGTTAAACTCCAACCGATCGGCCTCGATGCCGTCGCTAAAGATGACCCCGTTCTCGGGCATCAGCGAGCGCACGCGTAAAGCTTCCTCGGCGGTGAGGCGGCCGCAGACGAGGTTCGTTTGCGAGTAGCGGCTGGGGAAGGGCTCGCGGACGGCGAAGCGGAGCTCTGTCGCATCCCAGGGCAGGGCGTCGTAACCCGAGACCGGCGGGCCGCCAAACGCGCCCGCGATGGCGAGCGAGCCGGTGACGATGCTCTTGAACCAGGCGGTCGAGCCGAGGCCGGTCGAGACGATCAGCCCGCTCGACGATTGCCGCTCGGTCTGCCCGGCGGCGGCGATCTCGTAAGAAGCCGAGGTGTGGGTACGCGCGCCGATGAAGAGGTCGTTGACGGCGTAGAGCACCTGACCGTTGGTCAGCGCAGCCTTGGCCATGGTCACGGTTTTGAAGTCACGCTTCTCTGCGGCGACGTCTTCAAGCAGCGAGCCAAGATCGCGTGGGACGAAGGGCAGGAGGACGCCGTCGTAACGCGCGGCGTCCGGGTTGAGCCCGATCAGCGGCTGGCCCTCGAGATATTTCATGGTGTTGGCGACCACACCGTCCTGTCCGAGCGCGACCACGATGTCGGAGGGGCCGAAGATGAAGTTCGGCAGAAAACTCCGCTCGATGATCTGGTAACGGCCCCAGCGCTCGAGCGCGGCGACGGCAAGGCTGCGCTCGGCGAGGTAAACATCGTGCTCGCGCTGATAATCAGAGAAGTCAGCGCCGAGATGCTCGACATAGAAACGGGCCTGCGACGCCGTCAGATATCTTGCGATCAGCTCTTCGAGCCGCGTCTTGCGTGTGACCAGCACGACCTTGCGGTCATTGGCGGCGGGCATTGGCAGTCTCCGCAATCTTCGGCTTCTCCATGAGCTGGCTGAGCAGGTCCGGGGAGACGTTAAGCTGGCCGATCTTCTCGGCCTTCTCCGCGATGCCGCTGAAGGCCTGCGCGATGAGCTGGCCCGGCTGCATGCCGGCGGCCGCCAGCGCCTGGATGACGCGGGTGTCGACGCCCTCAAAAATCTTCATCAGCGCGCCGACACGGTAGGCCTCGGCGTCCGCCAGCGTCCGGGTGTTCTCGGCGTTGAGGCCGACAAAGTCCTTGCGCTTTCCTTCCAGGGCGATGTCGGCGACCATGCCGGCCTGGCGCAGCTCGTTGCGCTTGACGGCGACGCTGGCTTCGGCGTCCATCTGGGTCTCGCGGATCGAGCGCTTCTTCTGCTCGACCGCGATCTCGGTGTCGAGCTCGCTCTCGCGGATGGCGCGCTCCTGCTCGACCGCAAAATTGCGACGGGCGAAGATCGCTTCGTCGGCGTTCTTCAGGATCGCCTCACGCGCTTCCGCTTCCAGCGCCTTCGCGGTATCGGGCGTCGGCTTGATGCCGCGGATGGAGACGCCGAGGATTTCCAGGCCCAGGGAGGCGATGTCGGCGCGCCCCCGCAGGCCGCTCGCGATGATCCCGGCGATGCGGTCGGAGGCCTGCAGCGCGTCCTTCAGCGTCAATTCCTTGATCGCGGCCTGCGCGAGCACCTCCACCGTGCCGAGGATGCGCTGCGGCAGCTTTTCCGGATCGTCGCTCTCATAAGTCTTGCCGTCGGATTTCAGCGTGAAGTCCAGCATCGACGCGGCCTTCTTCGGCTCGCTGACGCGGTAGGTGACGTGGCCCTGCACGGTGAGGGTCTGAAAGTCCCGCGCTATCTGCTGGAAGATGAAGGAGGCGTCGCGGCTGCCGATCGGCACGGCCACCAGCGTCGTGACCGGCGCGTAGTAGAGCGCGGAGAGGCCGGCGCCTTCGGCCACGATCGCGCCGGCGCGGTATTTCAAGAGATAGGTGGTGGGCTGCGCCTTGATGAAGCGGAAGCCGAACATGACATTCTCCAATAAGTTGGTCTGGACAACTAAGTAAGTTGCACAGTACAACTAAGTCGGTTATTGTCAAGCGCAGCGAACGTGAGGGACGGGCGGTGGCGCAGAACCAGATGCAAGACAATGAAAAGGCGGGGAAATTCGACTTTCCCCGGCCGTTGACGACAGTCGATGTCGTCATCTTCACGATCCGTGGCGAGGCGCTGCAGGTTCTCCTGGTGCAGCGGCCGGCGGCTGAGGGCGAGCCGTTCCCGCAGACATGGGCGCTGCCGGGCGGCTTCGTCGATGTCGCAAAGGACCGCGATCTCGAAGCCTGCGCCGGGCGCAAGCTGAAGGACAAGACCGGGGTCACCAGTCCCTATCTCGAGCAGCTCGGAAGCTGGGGCAATGCTGTGCGCGACCCGCGCGGCTGGTCGGCAACCCACGCCTATTTCGCGCTGATGGCAGATGTCCCGGGTGCGGCCTCGCTCGCCACGGACGCGCAATGGTTTCCGATCGTCGGCGGCAAGATCAGGCAAAAGCTCGCCTTCGATCACGGCGAGATCCTGTCCGCCGCGATCCAGCGCCTGCGCAGCAAGGTCGAATACACCTCGCTGCCGGCCTATCTGATGCCGGCGGAGTTCACGCTGCCGGATCTGCAGCGCGTCTACGAGATCGTGCTCGATCGTTCCCTGGAGAAGAGCGCGTTCCGCACGCGGATCCTGGCGGCCGATCTGATCGAGCCGATCGCAAAGATGCGCCGCGGCCCCAACCGTCCGGCGCAGCTCTATCGCCTGAAGAAGGGCAAGGAGCCGGTGTATTTCGTGCGGACGTTCAATCCGCCGGAGTAAGCGGGTTGGCTTCGCGTGCCGTCAACCGGCGGCACTGGCGAAGACGCGCTGGCGCGGCGCCTCCGGCGCATCGACCTCAAAGCCCTCACAGACAATGTGGCCGTCGACCAGCTGGAATTCGAGCCTGTCATATTGCGGCATGGTCTCGCCGGGCTTTGGCGGCAGCAGTTTCACGGAACCCTGGATGCACAGCACCGCCTGTCCGGCGCCATGCGTCCGCGCATTCCACATTCGCACGCCAGTTTCCTTCCAGCGTCGGCGGATCAGTTCTTCACGTTCGGAAAGGCCGCTCGGCTGGGCGACGGGCGTTGTGGCTTCGGCGACGCTGACGGGCTCGACGACGTCGGCTGCAACGACGGCGAACTCGACAATGTCGGCTTCAGCGGGCTGGGTCGCAATGGTCTCGGGCTCAACGGCGAAGAGCGCAACAGCGTCGGCCTCAACTGAGGCGACCTGAACGACGTCGTCCTCAACGATCTCAGGCGCAACAGCAACGACCTCGGTGATCTCCCGTTCAGCGGCGCCGGCGTTAGTGCAGTCGATTTCCATCGCATCGGTCAGGACGATGATGGTCTCGGCGATCTCGCTCGCTACGGGCGTTTGCTCAACCGGGGTAGGGTCAGCACCCTCGAGTTCAAGGATCTCGGTCTCAGCCGCCATTGCGGGGACAACGCCGGTCTCAACGGTATCCGTCGCAGCCCGCTCGGTGGCCTCGGCCTCGACGAACTCCATCTCAGCCTCGGTTGGCCGAGCGGCGCTGCTTTCAAAGTCTTTCGTGGCAACCGGTTCGATCGAATCAGCGGCAACCGGCTCCACCTCAGCCGCAGCAAACTCGATGGTATCGGCCTCGACGACATCAGTCTCGACCGCACGGCTCACAACGCAGTCGTGCTCGCCGCCATCCCTCGCGACGGCATCAACCGCGACCGCGTCGGTCGTGGCGAGATGGATCTCGGTGGTTTCGGCCGGAGCCGGAGCAGGGTCGAGGCTGGTGCTGGCAACGTCGGGAGTAGCAGCTACCTCGGGAGTAGCAGCTATCAACTCGCTCGTGACGACAGGTTCTGTTTTCGTTCGACCTCGAAGCAGCGACCTGAACTTTGCGACTGCAAACTCCACGGCGGGAATCTGGCGCAACGCCGTCACCAGTCGCGTCAGAACCGGGACTTGTTTAGGTGCGTACTCAGCGTGAGACATCAGTGATTCCCAGATAGCGAAGAGTTGCCCGGCGCCCGCGGCGCTGTCAAATCGGGAGTGGCCGAGATGCGGCTGCTTCGTCGCGTGGCGGTTCCAGGTTGCATGCCGCTGTCAATGTCCTATCGCGCGTTCGCCTGGGATGGCGGCATGCCGTCTACGCAATGCGGGGCACACGCGAAATGGTGTATCGAAGGAAGCAGCGGTCAAGTCGGGGTTAACGCGGAATCGGTCGCTTGAAATTCGATAAGAAACTGTTCGGCGTCCTCGCGGTTCTCGCCATCACCCAACTCATCGGTTGGGGCACGATAGGCCTTCCGGCCATCGTCAGCCGCGAGATTGCGGCCGACCTGCAGATGAGCCTGTCGGCGGTGTTCGCGGGCACCTCGGTCCTGTACGTGGCGATGGGTTTGTGCGCGCCCTGGCTCGCGAAGGCGTACACGCGACACGGCGCGCGGCGCGTCATGATGGCCGGCACGATCGTTGCCGCGCCGGGCTTCGTTCTCCTGTCCTTCGCCCGCGAGCCGATGCTCTATTTCGCCGCCTGGGCGGTCCTCGGCATTGCCGGCAGCGCCACGCTCTCGACCGGTGCCTACATCATGCTGAACGAGGTCGCCGGCCGTCAGGCCAAGAGCGCCATTGGCGCGCTCATGCTGGTGACCGGTCTCTCCGGCAGCATCTTCTGGCCGACCACCTCGTTTCTGAACGATCTCGTCGGCTGGCGCGGCACCGCTCTCGTCTATGCCGCTGTCCTGATCCTCATCAGTCTTCCCTTGTACGCATTCGCCGCTCCGCGTCGGAGCAGGGTGGTGCGTGAGGAGGCGGCGCAGGGGAAGGCCGCCGGAGCGTCTCGGATTCCCAGGAGCACCTTCAGCCTGGTGGTCTCCGCGCTCGTCCTCAATGCGTTCGTCCAGTTTGGCCTCGGTGCCATCCTCATCGAGCTCTTGAGGGCGGAAGGGCTCTCTGCAGGAGAGGCCGTCGCCTTCGGCTCGATGCTCGGCGTGATCCAGATCAGTGCTCGCGGCATCGACTTTCTTGGCCGCGGCCGGTGGGACGGCATCACCACGGGGATGGTTGCGGGCACCGCGCTTCCCGTCGCGATGCTGATCCTGATGGCAAGTGACGGCTCGCGCTGGGCGGTCGCGGTCTTCATCCTGCTCTACGGCGCGGGCAGCGGCGCGCTCGCTGTCGCCCGCGCGACGATCCCGCTGGTCTTCTACGACCAGGCCGAATTCGCCAGGGCGATGTCGATGATCGCCTTGCCGCTCAATCTGGCCTCCGCCATCTCGCCGCCGCTCCTTGCCGGCCTGCTCACCCATACCGGCAGCCGCGGCGTTCTGGCGCTCGCCGTGCTGTGCTCATGCGCGTCGCTGGCGATTTTGGTGCTGCTGGGGCGCAGGCGTCCGGCGGTTGCGCCGGCGGCGGCGGTGTGACGCATCTTTGCGCGTTGCAAAAAGACCGGCCCCTCATGCCCGCCCGGCATTCGCATCGCGCAATCGATGGCGTATCCTGCGCTGACACGTAACGCCGAGGCTCCATGACTTCTCCAGCCGTCGATCCCATCACCCGCTCCGTGGTTCAGCACCGGCTGAGTTCGATCGTCACGGAAATGGGGGAGGCGATGCTGCGCACCTCCTATTCGCAGATCCTCAACTCCAGCCGCGATTTCTCGCTGGCGCTGTGCGACGTCGATGCGCGGCTGATCGCGCAGGCTGACCACATCCCGGTCCATGTCGGCGCGCTGCCCTGGGCGACGCGCGCGGTCGAAGAGCGTTTCAAGGAGGTCGTGCCCGGCGACGTCATCCTGATGAACGATCCCTATCACGGCGGCAGCCATCTGCCTGACGTGACCGTGTTCGTGCCGATCTTCGCCGGCGGCAAGCGGCTGTTCTGGAGCATCGTGCGTGCCCACCAGAGCGACATCGGCGGCGCCACCCATGGCGCCTACAATCCTGACGCGACCGAGATCTGGCAGGAGGGCATCCGCATCCCGCCGATCAAGCTCTATGAGGCCGGGCGCGTGCGCGACGACATCTTGGACATGCTGGCGCTCAACACGCGCAACGCACACGATTTTCGCGGCGACCTCGCTGCGATGATCGGGGCGGCGCATCTCGGCGAGCGGCGGATGGCAAAACTCTTTGCCGAGATGGGCGCTGACGTCGTCGAGGCCGCGGTCGAGGCGGTGCTGGATGCCGCCGAACAGCAGGCCCGCGCCGTCGTTGCGACCTGGAAGGACGGCACGTTTTACGGCGAAGCGTTCCTCGATGACGATGGCCGCGACCGCAAGAATATCCGCATCAGTGCCAAGGTGACCAAGCGCGGCAGCGACATCGAGGTCGATCTCTCTGACTCCGATCCGCAGGCCCAGAGTTTCGTCAACTCCTCTCACGCCAACATGCATGCGGCCGTGGTGATGGCCTTTGCCTATCTGATCGATCCCGACACACCCAAAAACTCGGGCGCGCTGCGGCCGCTGAAGGTTGTGGCAAAGCAGGGCACGATCGTTTGGGCCGATCCGGGCCTGCCGGTGACGCTCTGCACCAGCCATCCCTCCAACGAAATCGTCGAGGCCGTGATCAAGGCGCTCGCCGGCTCCTGCCCGGATCGCGTGATGGCCGGCTGGGGCCGCCGCTTCCGGATCGCGGTGAAGGGCGAGAACCCGCGCACCGGCCGCGGCTTCATCTGGCATCTCTTTCACGCCCGTCCCGGCGGCGGCGCTTCGCCCGGCGGCGACGGCTGGTCGTCGATCGGCGAGTGGCACTCGGTCGGCGGCCTGAAGTTCGGCAGCATCGAGGTGGCCGAGGCGCGCTTTCCGCTCCACTTCCGCCGCCACGAGTTTCTGGAAAACTCCGGCGGCGACGGCCAGTATCGCGGCGGCCTTGGCGTTGCGCTCGACCTTGTGTTCGAGACCGAGAAGCCGGCGCTCGGCAACACCGCGGGCGAGGGGACGCATCACGGCTCAGCCGGCATGCTCGGCGGCAAGGATTCGAAGCCGCACCATTATCGCCTGATCTCGCAAGGCAAGGCGCCGCGCGAACTGCGCACCAAGGAGACCGGCATCGTGATCATGCCGGGCGATTGCCTGGAGGTGCGCTCCGCCGGTGGCGGCGGTTTTGGACCGCCGGAGAAGCGCGCACCGGCCGCGCGCGAGCGCGATCGGCTTCAGGGCCTGGTGACTGATGACGTGAAGGGACTATCGCGTTGAGCAAGCTGATTATCGGCGTCGACGTCGGCGGCACCTTTACCGATCTCGTTGCCATCGACGCGGCCGGCACCACGACTTTTGCAAAGTCGCCGTCCACCCCGCAGGACCAGTCGATCGGCGTGATGGCGGGGCTGGACGAGCTCGCGCGCCGGCTCGGTCTTGCCACCGCCGACATGCTGGCGCAGACCCAGCGTCTGGTGCACGGCACCACGGTTGCGACCAATGCGCTGCTGGAGCGAAAAGGCGCAAGAGTCGCGCTGCTCACCACCGAAGGCCATCGCGACGTGCTGGAGATGCGCGAGGGCCTCAAGCCCAACCGTTACGATCTGCGCTCGCCGCCGCCCGAGCCGCTGGTGCCGCGCGAGTTGCGTTTTGGCGTGCGCGAACGCTTGAAGCCGAATGGCGAGGTGACGACACCGCTCGATGAACGGTCACTAAGCGACGCGATCGCCGCGATCCGCAGCGCCGACGTCACGTCCGTGGCGATCTGCTTCCTGCACTCCTACCGCAATCCTGCGCATGAGATCGCCGCTGCGGAGCGGATCGCGCGCGAATTGCCCGACGTCAGCGTGTCGCGCTCGAGCGATGTGCTGCCGCAGATCAAGGAATATGAGCGCGTTTCGACCACGGTCGTGAACGCCTATGTCGGCCCGATCGTCCGCCGCTATCTGACCCGTCTCGAAGAGCGGCTGCGTGAGGCAGGATTCAAGGGATCGCTCTTCATCATCCTCTCCCATGGCGGCATGGCGCCGGTCGAGGAAGCCGCGCGGCTGGCGGCGGCGACGGTGCTGTCGGGCCCGGCGGGCGGCATGGCAGGTTGCCGGCGCTGCGGCGAGATGTTGTCGCTTCCAGATCTCGTCGCCTTCGACATGGGCGGTACCTCGACCGACATCTCCCTGATCACGGATGGTGCGATGTCGCTGTCCGCCGACGGTGGGCTTGCCGGCCAGCGCATCGCGCTGCGCTCGCTCGATATCGCCAGCATTGCCGCCGGCGGCGGCTCGATCGCCTCGGTCGATACCGGCGGCATTTTTCGTGTCGGCCCGGAAAGCGCGGGCGCGATGCCGGGGCCGGCGAGCTACGGCAATGGCGGGCAATCCGCGACCGTGACCGATGCCAACGTCATCCTTGGCTATCTCGACGCAAAAGCCTTCATGGGCGGCCGCCGTCCGCTCGACACGCTTGCTGCGGAAGCTGCGGTCGACCGCGTCGCGGCGACGCTCGGCATCGATCGCACGCAGGCGGCGACCGGCATCTTCCGCCTGGTCAATCTGAAGATGGCCGACGGCATTCGTCTGATGACCTTGCGCCGCGGCGTTGATCCCCGGCGCTTCGCGCTGCTGAGTTTTGGCGGCGCCGCGGGCCTGCATGCCGCCGAGGTCGCGCGCGAGCTCGACATCATCAGAGTTGTCGTGCCGACCACGGCCTCGGTGCTGTCGGCCTGGGGCATGCTGACGAGCGACGTGCGCTATGAAGCGAGCCGCACCCATTTCGAGACCGGCGCGCGCACCACGGCGTCAGAGATCCGCGACATCTTTGCCGGCCTCGAGACACGCACGGTGGAAAGGCTGAAGAGCTGGTTCGATGGCCCCATCGCCATCGAGCGCTCCGCCGAGATGCGCTATGGCGAGCAGATCTTTGAGATCGACGTTCCCCTGGGCGACGTCGATCTCAACTCGGAAAAACTGATCGCCGAGATCGAGGACCGCTTCCATATCAGGCACGAAGAACTCTACACCTATTCCTCGCGGGACCAGGAGGTCGTGTTCGTCAACGCCCGCGTCGCGGCGATCGGCAAGGTGTTGGCAGGTGAGGTGAGGGAGAAGCAGGCCGGCTCTGCGGCGCCGAGCGGGCCGCGTTCGAAGCGGCAGGTGTTTCTTGGCGCCTGGCAGGACGTCGCGGTCTACGCGCTCGACGACCTCCAGCCCGGGCAAAAGCTGGAAGGTCCCGCCATCATCGAGGCCGAGACCACCACTGTCGTGATCAACGCCGGCGACAATCTGACCGTGAATGGCCTCGGCTGGCTGGATATTCGCGTGGCGCGGAAATAGGGCCTCGCGTGCGGGGAGGCGGATGGCCGCATGACGCCAGTGCAGGACTCGCCGGCCCAAAATAGTGTATCCGCAGGAAGCGCGGCGGCGGATCTGCCCCGCCGCGCCAATATCAGTTCCCGGAGGAAACCTTCATGTCGGCCCTGCCGCTCTCAGGCATCAAGATCCTTGATCTCACGCGCGTCCTTGCCGGGCCCTTGTCGGCCCAGATGCTGGGCGATCTCGGCGCGGAGGTGATCAAGATCGAGCGGCCCGGCACCGGCGACGACGCGCGCGCCTTCGGCCCGCCTTACCTGACCGACCCCGATGGCAAGGAGAACAACAACAACTCCTTCTATCTCTGCGCCAACCGCAACAAGAAGTCGGTCACGGTCAACATTGCGAAGCCCGAGGGGCAGGAGATCGTCCGCGAGCTCGCCAAGGGCGTCGATGTCTTCATGGAGAACTACAAGGTCGGCGATCTCAAGCGCTACGGCCTCGACTACGAGACCATCAAGAAGATCAACCCCGGCATCATCTATTGCTCCGTGACAGGCTTCGGTCAGACCGGCCCGTACGCGCCGCGCGCCGGCTATGACGCCATCCTGCAGGCGATGGGCGGCCTGATGAGTGTCACCGGGCATATGGACGGCGAGCCGGGCGAGGGCCCGATGAAGGTCGGCCCCTCCATCGTCGATTACATGACCGGCATGAATACCTCGATCGGGATTCTCTCGGCCCTCTACCATCGCGACGCTAACAATGGTGAAGGACAGCATCTCGACGTCTGCCTGTTCGACACCGTGATTGCCTCGCTCAGCCACTGGCTCCAGATCTACCTCGTCAACGGCACGACCCCGCCGCGGCGCGGCACCTGGGGCAATGGCGGCATGCCGGCCGGCGTGTTCCGCTGCACCGACGGCGAGCTGATGCTGGTGGTCGGCAATGACGGCCAGTTCCAGCGCACCTGTGCGGTGCTCGGCGAGCCCGAGCTCGCGAGCGACAAGCGCTTCCTCAAGAACAACGACCGCGTCGTGCACGGCAAGGAGATCATGGCGATCTTCGCCGGGTTGTTCCTCAAAAAACCGGTGGCCTACTGGCTGGAGGAGCTCGAGAAGGCCGGCGTTCCCTCGGGGCCGATCAACGATTTCGGGCAGGTGTTCAGCGATCCCCACGTCCAGTCGCGCGGCATGCGGGTGAAGACCAGGCACAAGTTCGAGCCGGAGCTGTCGCTGATCCGCAACGCGCTGACCTTCTCGGGGACGCCAGTCACCGAATATCGCGCCCCGCCGCTGCTCGGCGAGCACACCCAGGAGGTGCTCGGCGCCGGCCTCGGCTATGACGCCGACAAGATCGAGACGCTGAAGAAGCAGGGTATTATCTAACACTCTTTCTTACCCTCTCCCCTTGCGGGAGAGGGTGGCTTCGCGAAAGCGAAGCCGGGTGAGGGGTCTGTCTCCGCGGATAGAGACCCCTCATCCGGCGCTTCGCGCCACCTTCTCCCGCAAGGGGAGAAGAAAGAGCGGCGCTCGCGGCAAGTGACATTGGGACCCTCTCATGACCGGCAAAACCATCATCACCTGCGCCATCACGGGCAACCTCACAAAGCCCGAGCAGTCGCCGTATCTCCCGATCACGCCGGAACAGATCGCGACATCCGCGCTCGAGGCGGCGGAGGCGGGCGCCGCGATCGCCCATATTCACGTCCGCGATCCCGCGACCGGCCGTCCCTCGATGGCGATCGATCTCTATCGCGACGTGATGGAGCGCATCCGCGCCCGCAACACTTCGCTCGTCATCAACCTCACGACCGGACCCGGCGGCCGCTTCGTGCCGTCGGTCGAAGACCCCCGCGTCGCCGGCCCGGGCACCACGCTGATGCAGCCGGAGAAGCGCGTCGAGCATATCGAGCTGCTAAAGCCCGACATCTGCACGCTCGACCTCAACACCATGAATTCCGGCGGCGAGGTCGTGATCAACACCCCGCGCAACGTCCGCATCATGGCCGAGCGGATGAAGGCAGCCGGCGTGCTGCCGGAGATCGAGCTGTTCGACAGTGGCGACTGCCACCTTGCGCGCGATCTCTTCAATGACGGCACGCTGAAGGGGCCCGGCCTGTTCTCGCTGGTGCTCGGCGTCAAATACGGGTTCAGCGCGACATCCGAGACGATGTTCTACGCCCGCAGCCTGTTGCCGCCGGGCGCGATCTGGTCCGGCTTCGGCATCGGCCGGGCCGAGTTCCCGATGGTGGCGCAGGCCTTCCTGCTCGGCGGCCACGTTCGCGTCGGCATGGAGGACAATCTCTATATGTCCAAGGGTGTGCTGGCGAAGACCAATGCGGAACTGGTCGCGCATGCGGCCGGTATTTTGAAGAGTCTGGGCGCCAGCGTCGCTTCGGCCGCCGACGCACGCGCGATGCTTAAGCTTGTGTAAAGTTTGCCAGCGACACCTCGTCCGTAGTCGCCCCATCTTTCACATTGCGCGCGACTCTGGTTCGATCTTCTCATCTGGCGCATCAGCGTTCGGGGGAAGAAGCGAATGTCCTACACGATCGGATTTCAGGCGAAGGACCAGAAGGCGGTTTTGGCGACCGAGGCCGCGACAGCCAATCAGGCCGTCGCCATCGTTGCCGCGCTGCAAAAGAGTGCCAACGAAATCGAATTCATCCGCTCGCCCCAGGAAGGCGACATGGGCATCGAAATGCTGATGCTGCTGGCAAAGGAAGAAGCTGAGGAGATGCCCAAATCCTGGTGATTTAGGCTATGTCTCGGATGTGACCCGGCCAGGGCCAACCGAGGCAGGATATGAACGACAGGACGCCCGGGGCGGACCCGCGCCTATCGGTGGTGATGACCGCTTTCGGCGATCTCAGGTTCATCGTATCAGCGGTCCGAAGCATCCTGGACCAGACGTACAAAGACTTCGAGCTGATCGTCGTCGATGACGGCAGCGGTGAGGACGAGACATTTGCAAGGCTCGGCGCGCTCGACGCGCGGATACGGGTCATCACCTCCAGGCAGAACATCGGAACCTACGCCGCGGCCAATCTCGGAATTGCCAACGCGCGGGGTGAGATCATCGCGCGCATCGACGCCGATGATCTGGCCGAACCGACGCGCCTGGCGCGCCTCGTGCAAGAGCTCGACAGGGATCAGGATCTCGGGCTGATCGGCACGTGGGCGAGGCACATCTCCGAGACGGGGGAAGGCCATCACTTCTGGACGACGCCGGTGACGGACACCGAGGTGCGGTGGACCATCCTGTTCGCGAACCCGTTCTGTCACTCCTCGGCCGCCTTTCGCCGCACGGCCTTCGATAGCGTCGGTGGCTACAACGCAACGATGCGGCAATCCGGCGACTACGAACTGTGGTGGAAGCTGATCGATGTCTGCCGCGCCGCGAATATCCCGGAGCCGCTGGTTCAGTACCGGCAGAATTCGCGGGGGCTGACGGCCGGCAATCCTTCGAACTGGCGCGAGCGGACCGATCCTTTCCGGCGCCAGTCCTGGGAGCGCCTGGGCGTCGGCTACGAGCCGCAGCTCGTTCCGCACATGGCGGAATTCATGCTGGGGCAGCAGATCGCGGATTGGCGGGCGCGGCCGCGCACCTATCGCGTCATGCTCCAGCTTCTCACGCGCTTCCTCGCCCAACCGCGGCGCGGCACTGATCAGGCCGTAGCGCGAAAGCTCGCATCGACCATCGTGGGACGCATCCTCGATGATCGCAGCCTCGCGCCGGTCGATCGTATCAGGCTCTGGCCGCTCTGCGCGAAGCTCGACTGGACAGCAACGATCGCCGCCGTCACGCGGTTGAAGCGTCGATAGGTCGCGCGCCTATCTGTCGATGAACCGGGCGCGCTTTTGCATGTCCTGATACATCTCGCAGGTCGAGCAGGGGATGTCGTTGCGCGGGCCGCGTTGTCCCGTCAGCATCTGCCGGGCGTACTGCATCTTCTCGTGGTTGACACCAGCCGCGAGCCCGTCGGTGAAGGCGTTGCCGCCAAAATCACCCCAAAAATTCCGGCAGCAGCCGAGCATCTTGCCGTCCCAATTGATCTGCGGATCGTCCCAGAGCTGGTGACAGAGACTGCTCAGATATTTGTGGCCGTTCTTCTGTTCGTACTCCGCGCGCGAGATCGGCGCGTCTCCAAGTTGCGCACGAACGAAGTTTTCGTCGCGAATGGGCGACAGCTTCGGGTCCCAGTTCATCTTCGCGTTGAATCCCATGCCAAGCTCGGCCGCCATCGCGCGCGCCACGGGAAGCTCGTGCTCATTGTGACCGAACACGATGAACTGCCAGACCAGGCGCGGCAGCTCCGAGCCGTACTGGCGCTTGAAGGCATTGATCGCGCGAATGTTGGAGATCACGGCATCGAAGTCACCCCTGACGCGATAGATGCGGTAGGTCTCGGCACTTGCGCCGTCGATCGAGCACCGCATGATCTGGACCTCGTAGCGGACCAGCGCCTCGAGCATGTCCTCCCGGGCATTGTTGAGATTGACCGAATTCTCGATCGTGACCGCGATGTGCTTGCGATGCGCATATTCGAGAATGTCGACGAGCTGCGGGTTGAGAAAAATCTCGCCATAGTTCGAGATTTCGATCCGCTCGATTTCAGGGTTGCGATCGACGAGTTGCCTAAAATCCTCGAACTTCAGAAAACCACTTCCGATCGCCGGCTGGATCGCCCCTGTCGTCGTTGGACAGGAGGGGCACCGCAACTGACAGAATGAGGAGGCTTCCAGCCGGATGCGCCGAGGCGCTATCGGTGGCGGCGAGGGCGCGCCGTAGGCCATCGGGTGCGTGCCTTTCAATTGCGATGTTGTCGCGAAGGATCGCGACGCCAACGAGTCTAGCCGGTCTCGCCCGGCAGGCAATCACATTTCGGGATGCCCGGCCGGCAATATCCCTGGAGCGCTGGTCGCGTCAACGCGCTTCCCGCGCGACGAGCTTGGGAGGCGTCTTGCTAGCCGCCGTCTTTCCCGCCGTCAGCGCCATCGTGGACACGCTCACCACGCGCTCGATGATGTCTTCGACGTCGTCGAGATCGCATTTGCCTTCCGACAGTTTGATCAGTCGCTCGCTCTCGCGGATGGTGTGGTGCGCCATCGCGAGCGCAAAGTTCAGGCCCCAATAGATCTCGACGTCGCTGCGATCGGGCAGGGACCTTCGCATTGCGGCGGCGAACTTCCGCAAATGGTCGATCTCGCGATTCTTGATGCGGCGGATCGGCGGCACCGATTCGATCGAGGCGCGGATCATGAAGCGCGCCGCGGTCGAGCGCTGGTTCGCAGGGCCCAGGCAGCCGCGCAGGGGCGGGCCGACCAGCGCGCGAACAATCTCGTCGATCGGGGCGCGGCCGCCGCCGTCTTCCTCTGCTGCCTTCAACGCCCGCAGACGTTCGCGGTTGGTCGCGATCGAGCGGGTGACGAACAGTTCTGCGATCAATTCGTCCTTCGAGCCAAAATGGTAATTCACCGCCGCGAGGTTGACGTTGGCCTCGGCAACGATGTCGCGCAGCGTCACGTCGCCAAAACCGCGATCGGCGTAGAGCCGTTCGGCGGCGGCGAGAATGGCAGATCTGGTCTGATCACTGGCCATGGGTGCCTCGGCGGGGGGAGTTGCAATTCAAACAGTTGTATGAAACTATCGTTTGAAGGTCGGGAAAAGTCAATCCGCAACAGAGAACCAGTCGCAACTGCGGCACGGTTCCCGTGGGCCCGCCGCAGGCAACCCGCTTGCGGGCCGCGCGAGGCGGGAGGACAGTCCGGCGTAAAAGATTGTTCGGCTAAGAAACGAGGAGCGTCCCATGGACTTCGATATGTCGCCAAAGCAGAAGGAATGGCTCGACCGCGTGCAGTCCTTCATGACCAAGCACGTCCGCCCGGCGGTTCCGATCTACAACCAGCAGGACCAGAGCGGCGAGCGCTGGAAGGTGATCCCGATCCTCGAGGACCTCAAGAAGAAGGCGAAGGCCGAAGGCCTCTGGAATATGTTCATGCCGCCGAACGAGCATGAGGATGATGAATTCCGTGGTGCGGGATTGACCAATCTCGAATACGCGCTGCTGTCGGAGCAGATGGGCCACATCGCCTGGGCCTCGGAAGTCTTCAACTGTTCCGCACCCGACACCGGCAACATGGAAGTGTTCATGCGCTACGGCACCAAGGAGCAGAAGCGCAAATGGCTGCGTCCGCTGATGGACGGCGAGATCCGCTCCGCCTTCCTGATGACGGAACCGGCGGTGGCTTCGTCTGACGCCACCAACATCGAGACCCGCATCGAGCGCGACGGCGATCACTACGTCATCAACGGCCGCAAATGGTGGTCGTCCGGCGTCGGCGATCCCCGCTGCAAGATCGCGATCCTGATGGGCAAGACCGATTTCAACGCCGCAAAGCATCAGCAGCAGTCGCAGATCCTGGTTCCGCTCGACACCCCCGGCATCAAGGTCGAGAAGATGCTGCCGGTGTTCGGCTTCGACGACGCGCCGCACGGCCACGCCCAGGTGCTGCTCGAAAACGTGCGGGTGCCGAAGGAGAATATCCTGTTAGGGGAGGGCCGCGGCTTCGAGATCGCGCAGGGCCGCCTCGGTCCGGGCCGCATCCACCACTGCATGCGCACGATCGGCAAGGCCGAAGAAGCGCTGGAGAAGATGGTTCGTCGGCTGTCGTCGCGCACCGCCTTCGGCAAGAAGATCGTCGAGCACAGCGTGTGGGAGCAGCGCATCGGCGAAGCCCGCACCAACATCGAGATGACGCGCCTTCTGTGCCTCAAGGCCGCCGACATGATGGACAAGGTCGGCAACAAGACCGCACAGGCCGAAATCGCCATGATCAAGGTCGCAGCGCCCAACATGGCGCTGAAGATCATCGACGAGGCGATCCAGGCCTATGGCGGTGCCGGCGTTTCCGACGAAGCTGGTCTTGCCAAGGACTATGCCGGCATCCGCACGCTGCGTCTCGCCGACGGTCCGGACGAGGTGCATAATCGCGCCATTGCCAGACTTGAAATCCGGAAGTATGCAAACTCTCCCAAGCACTAAAAGGGAGAGCCTGATGGCGCTCCCGTAAGAAAAGACCTGATGCGATCCCGATCGGCGCGACCGCTTGACGCAAGTGCGCGGGCGGTTACCGATTAGGATCGTGCAGGACTAGAGAGGGAGCGTCACCGTGGCTGACGGCGTCAGGAAAGACGAAGAGTTTTCGGGCACAAAACCGGTCGAGGAGCGGCATCGCTTCGACGAGTTGCGGCTCGAAGGCTGGATGCGCGAGAACGTCGAAGGCTTTGAGGGGCCGCTGGTTGTCCTGCAATTCAAGGGCGGCCAGTCCAACCCGACCTATCGGCTCAACACGCCGAATCGCTCCTACGTGATGCGCCGAAAGCCCTTTGGCAAACTGCTGCCCTCGGCGCATGCGGTCGATCGCGAATATCGCGTCATCGCAGCCCTTGGAAAACAGGGCTTTCCGGTCGCAAAGGCGTACGCGCTCTGCCAGGACGACGGGATCATTGGCGCTGCCTTCTACATCATGTCGATGGAAGAGGGCCGGGTGTTCTGGGATCCGACGCTGCCGAGCCAGACGGGCGATGCGCGGCGAAAGATCTTCACCAGCAAGATCGAGACGCTCGCCAATCTCCACATGTTCGATCCGACCGCGATCGGCCTCGGCGAGTTCGGCAAGCCGGGCAATTATTTTGCTCGCCAGATCGATCGCTGGACCAAGCAGTATCGCGCGTCCGAGACCCAGCACATTCCTGAGTTCGAGAAGGTCGCCGAATGGCTGCCGCGCACGGTGCCGGAACAGGCGCGCATCTCGATCGTCCATGGCGATTATCGCCTCGACAACATGATTTTCCACGCGACGGAACCGCGCGTGCAGGCCGTGCTGGACTGGGAGCTGTCGACGCTCGGCGATCCCATGGCCGACTTCACCTATCTGTTGATGCAGTGGATCATGCCGGGCCTCGATGGCGCCGACCTCAAGGCGCTCAACATCCCGAGCCTGGAGGAGGCGGCGCAGATCTATTGCAACGTCACCAAGATGAGCGTCCCCGACCTCAACTGGTATTTTTCCTACAATCTCTTCCGCCTTGCCGGCATCACGCAAGGTATCGCCGGCCGCGTCCGCGACGGCACCGCCGCCAACGCCAAGGCCATGGAGTCGGCCAAGCGCACCGTGCCGCTGTCGTTGGCGTCGTGGGAATACGCACAGAAGGCAGGCGCGGTTTGAGGGAGCGAGCGCGGTTCGATCTAGCCGCGCCTTTGTGATTGTGGCTCTCGCTTTCCTCGTACTCTGCGTCATTGCCCGCGAAGGCGGGCAATCTAGTATTCCAGAGACGGGGATGGGATACGGACAAGCCGCGGCGTACTGGATGCCCCGCCTTCGCGGGGCATGACGGAGTGGAGGCGCCAGACGCGCCGATCGAGAGAAACGCGTCGCCATGTCAGCCGAGCGCAATCTTCAGACCTTGCTCCGACAGATGAACCCCGAGATGCGGGACGGCATCTTCGTATTCTCCACGCTTCCCGCAGACAGCAAAATCCCCGACGCGATCGCGCCGCTGCTGACCTTCAGTGAGCGCGAAGGCACAACACTCGTCATGCGCCGCGAGGACGCCGACAGCATCGGGCAAACCTGGCAATTCGCATCACGCCTGATCACGCTGAACGTTCATTCCTCACTCGAGGCGGTCGGCTTCCTCGCGGCGATCGCAACGCGCCTTGCGGATGCCGGCATCAGCATCAACGCGGTGTCGGCGTTCTATCATGATCATCTGTTCGTGCCCGCCGACAGGGCCAATGAGGCTCTTGCGCTTTTGCAAGGCATGTCAGGCCCGCGATCAGGATAATTTCGCAGCCCGGGTGAGCCAACGGGTCGGCGCGAAGCGTCGCCCGATGACAGGCTCCGCGATACCGGGACGGCCGTCCCGCATGTCGCTTCGCTCATGCGGGCTACGCTTGCTCAACGCTCCATCGCCGACAAATCCCTCGGCAGCATGTTCTTGAACAGCGCCAGCACCCGCCGCGCCTCTGCGGGCGGTAGCGTGATTGCGTGACGGACCGCGGCCGCGATCAAGACCATCGTCAACTCGGCGAAATTGGTGAGCGCCGCGGCCGGCGTCTTCGGCGCGACACGTTGCAGGGACTCGCGGAGCAGGCCGGCGAGATAGGCGACGTCGTCCTGATCGATCTTCTGCAAGGCGCGGTCGGCCTGCGTGGCCTGCCAGATGTGGTGCATGGTCGGATGCTCCCGGAACATCCTCACATAGCCGTCGGTGATCCGGCACAGGGCAGGGTGAAGGTCCGACAATTTCTTCATGTCGGCGAGGTCGCGCCGCACGCAGTCGTGCCCGACCGAATTGTAGCGCTCGGCGAGCGTTCCGATGATCGCGCTCTTGTCGGGAAAATATTGATAGAGCGAGCCGAACGCGATGCCGGTGCGCTCGACGATATCGCTCATCCGGAAGGCGTCGCTGCCCTTTTCGGTGATCACCTCAGCCGCGCAGGCGAGGATCCGGTCAAATCGCTCGCGGCTGCGCTCTTGGGCGGGAACGAGCGGCGTCCGGCCCGCAGGGGCGGCCTCCTTGTCCATGCGTCGTCTGGCCAACGGTTCCTTGCTCCAAAATGAGTTGACGACAGGAATAAGAGAGTTTATCGCATTTATCAAATGCGAGAAGTTATCGTATTTTGGAGATGCCTTTTATGCGCCAGCTCCTCACGACCGGCCTGCTCTGGTTTTCGGCGATCGGCTGCGGCCTCATCGCCGGGCTCTATTTCGCCTTCTCGACTTTCATCATGACCGCGCTCGGCCGCATCGATCAGGCCGCCGGCATCGCGGCGATGAACAGCATTAATGTCGAGATCGTGCGCTCGCTGTTCATGCCCTTCTTTCTCGGCACGACAGTGTCGTGCGCCGCGCTCGCGGTGATGGGCCTGTTGCGCCTGAGCGAGCCGGGCGGTGCCGCGATGATCGTGGGCGGCGGTGCCTACGTGATCGGAATGTTTGTGGTAACCGTGGTGTTCAATGTGCCGCTGAACAACGCGCTCGCCGCGGTCCGGCCGTCGAGTCCCGAGGCGGCGTCATTGTGGGCCGTCTATCTCAAGGACTGGACGTTCTGGAACCACGTGCGCACGGTCGCCTCGCTCGGCGCCTCCGCGCTCTTCATCGCGGCGCTCGCGGGCAGCTAGTTCGCTTCGTAGCCCGGATGAGCGTAGCGATATCCGGGTCAAGTGTCCCCGCATGTCGCTTCGCTCATGCGGGCTACGCAGCTTTGGCTATGAGCCCGTCGCCGCGCAATGCGCAATCAACCCCGCGACGAACTCGCCACACTTCAGCAGTTCCGACATCTCGACGAACTCGTCCGGCGTATGCGCCTGCGCGATCGAGCCGGGGCCGATGACCACCGACGGCACGCCGGCCATGCTGACGAACAGGCTCGCCTCGGTGCCGAAGGCGACTTTTGCGTGGTCGTTGCGTCCCGCGAGCTTTTTCGCGAGCGTGACGATGGCGTCGTCGGCCGGTGTGTCGAGGGCGGGATAGTCGAGGATCTCCTCGAAATCGATGCCGCAATCCGGATGTCGTGCTTTCATCGCAGGCTCGATCTCGGCCTTCGCCCAGGAGACGATGGCATCCGTCACCTCCCGCGATTCCGTGATGCCGATACCGCGGCATTCGAACTCGACGGTGCAGGTATCAGGCACGATGTTGAGCGCGGCGCCGCCATGCACGATCGAGGTGAGCAGAGTCGAGTGCGGAACGTCGTAGAGGCTGTTCGGCTGCGTCTCTGCGGCCAGCGCGTCGGCGCGGCGGCGGATCTCCGTGATCAGCTCGGCGGCATATTCGATGGCGTTGACGCCGTCGGGGGCGATCGAGGAGTGTTTTGCAAGGCCCTTGAACGTCGCGCGCACGCCGTGCTTGCCCTTGTGGCCGATGATCACCTTCATCTCGGTCGGCTCGCCGACGAAGCAGCCGAGCGGCTTCACCTTCTTGCGGTCGACCTCGCGCAGCATCGGACGCACGCCGACGCAGCCGATCTCCTCGTCGTAGGAGATCGCCAGATGAATCGGCGTCTTGAGTTTTGCCTCGACCATGTCAGGCACCATGGCGAGGCACACCGCGACAAAACCCTTCATGTCAGTCGTGCCGCGCCCGTAGAGCTTGCCGTCGCGCTCGACCAGCTTGAAGGGATCATGCGTCCAGTCCTGTCCCACGACCGGAACGACGTCGGTATGCCCCGAGAGCACAAGGCCCGGCCGGTTCGCCGGCCCGATGGTAACCCAGAGCGAGGCCTTCTGCCCGGTCTCGTCGACGATCCGCTCGCCCTTGATGCCGAGGGAAGCGAGATAGCTCTCGACATAGGCGATCAAGGGCAAGTTGGACCGATCACTGATCGTGTCGAAGGCAACGAGGTCGGTGAGCAGCTTGCGGATACAGTCGGGTCTTGGGTTTGGCAGTCTTGGGCTTGGCATCAGTTTACTCGATAGGTTTGGAGAAGGGGCTTTCCGGCTGTTCGGTCCGGATGAAGTTGGCGAGTGAACGCGCGGCTGGCGTCAATGACCCGCGCGCGGGAACGGCAACGGCGGTCTCGAGCGACATCCTGAGATCCAGCGGGCGGAACACCATGGACTTTTCGGGACGCAGTTCGAGCGGGAAAGGATTGAGGATCGCAACGCCAAGACCGGCGCGGACCATCTCGACCACGAAGGTCGAGGTCGACGCTTCCGCGACGATCGTGGGTTCCGACCTGACCGCGGCAAAAGCGGCGTCGAGCTTGTTGCGCAGTGGAAAGCGGCGGCTCAGCGCGATCATGCGCTCGCCGACGAGATCGCCGATCGCAAGCTCGGGGCGCGCGGCGAGCCGGTGCCGCCGCGGCAGGAGCACGTGCGGGCGTGCGCGCCTGAAGATTTCCAGTCGCACGCCGTCGTGCGACGTGGCCTGGTCCACCAGCGCGAGTTCGGCGCTGCCGTCGGCAACGGCGCCAAGGCAATCCATCGACTTGCCGACTTCCACGTGAACGTGCGTGCCCGGCTCGCGCGCGATGAAGCGTGCCAGGAGAGGTGCGAGGAAAAGATTGGCGAGCGTCGGTGGCGCGGCAACGCGGATCGCGGTGGCACCATCGCTGCGCGGCGCTGCAAGCTGATCGAGCAGATCGAACACGACGGCGGCACGCGCTTCCAGCGCAAGTGCCTCCGCTGTTGGCGCGAGGCGTCCGTTGCGGCGCGCGAACAGCGGCTGTCCGAGCCGGGCTTCCAGGCTCGCGATCGCGCGCGACACCGACGGCTGCGAGGTGCCGAGTTGACGCGCCGCTTGCGTCGTCTTGCCCGTCGCAATCATCGCCCGCAGCGCTTCGATCTCGCGCAGCGAGGGACGAAGCTTGGCGCCATCGGCGATCTCAGCGGTGTTGGTTTTTCTATTCATTCATCGCATAGAAATTTGAAAAGGAAATAAATATTTGCATAGGCTGATCCTGCGTGCAAGCTTTTTGCCGCACGAAGAACCGAGGCCGCGCGGCGCGGCTGCGGGAATTGCCAGGAAACGGGGGACAGCGTGAGCGCAATTGCGGAACGTGGGATGACGAATGAACGACAGTCGGTGGGCCGCGCGGCCGTGGCCGCGACCGTCGGCAACATGCTCGAATGGTACGACTTCACGATCTACGCCGCGTTCGCGGTGCCGATCTCGAAGGCGTTCTTTCCCGCCGACAGCGAGGTGGTGTCGCTGCTGCTCGGCTTCGTGACTTTCGGCATCGGCTTCGTTGCGCGCCCCTTCGGCGCGATGGTGCTCGGCAGTTTCGCCGATCGCCGCGGTCGCCGCGACGCGCTGAGCCTGACCATCCTGCTGATGGCGCTCGGCACCGGGATCATCGCGCTGTGTCCGGGCTATGATCGCATCGGGCTTGCGGCGCCGGTCATCATTCTGCTCGCCCGCATCATCCAGGGCTTTTCGGCGGGTGGCGAGATCGGTGGCGCGGTCTCGACGCTGGTCGAGCATGCACCTCCCGCACGCCGCGGCTTCTATGCGTCATTCCAGCAGATGTCGCAAGGCGGCTCGACCATGCTGTCCGGCCTCGTTGCACTCACCATTTCGTTGGCACTGCCGGCTTCCGCCGTTACCGAATGGGGCTGGCGTCTTGCCTTCGTCGTCGGGCTCCTGATCGCACCGGTCGGCCTCTACATCCGTCGCGAGCTCGAAGACGCGCCGCTGTTCAAGGCGTCCGATCATGCAACGGAAGCGCCGATCCGCTCCGTACTACGCGACCATTGGCGCACGGTGCTGACCGGCATGCTGGTGGTCATGCTGTGGACGGTCGCGCAATATATCGTGAATTATTTCCCGACTTTTGCGGCGCGCGAGCTGAAAGTGCCGCTGTCGCAGTCTTATCTTGGTCCGCTTACGGTCGGCACGGTTCTCCTGTTCTGTCCACTGGTCGGTGCGCTGGCCGATCGCTTCCGGCGTCAGCGCGTGATGCTCGTCGGCGCCGCCGGGCTTGCGATCGTTGCCTATCCGGCCTTCGCTTACCTGATTGCGTCGCCGACGCCGGAACGCCTGATATCGAGCCAGATCGCAGTCGCGGTCTTCATGCTGATCTATACGGCGCCGGCATCGGCCGTGCTGGCTGAGCTGTTCCCGACGAAGGTGCGTGCCACCGGCATTTCGCTCACCTACAGCCTCGGCGTTGCAATCTTCGGCGGCTTCACGCCGGCGATCATCACCGCGTTGATCAACTGGACTGGATGGCCGATTGCGGTGGCGTTCTATCTGGCGGGCGCGGCGTTGATCAGCCTGCTGACGGTGCTGACGCTTCGGGACCGGACCGGCGAGGCGTTGTCGTAAGCCGCCCGGTCACGCGTCGGCGAAGCGCGGGTCCGGAGTGCCGCGTTTCGCCCCGCGCCGCCAGGGTGGGTCCCGGCTCAGCGGCGCGTCATTTCATGCCGCACCGCATCCGGGACACGCGGGCTGTCACACCGGCTTACCCGTATAGGGCATCGATGCCGTCAGGCCGCCGTCGACCGGGAAGGCCTGACCATTCACATACGACGCTTCGTCGCTCGCCAGGAACAGTCCCATCGCGGCGAGCTCGTGCGGCTGGCCGGGGCGCTTCAGCGGGTTGAGCTGGCCGATCTTGTCTGATGTGCCGCGCTCCTTGGCGCGATCGAAGATCGGTTTGGTCATGCCGGTCTCGATCAGGCCGGGGCACACCGCGTTGATGCGCACGCCGGTGCCGGTGAGCGAGTAGGCGGTGGTCTGCACCAGGCTGATCACGCCGGCCTTGCTGGCGGCATAGGGATGACCGCTGGCGCCCGCCTTGAGGCCCGCGACCGACGCGGTCAGAACGATCGAGCCATATTGCTGCTTCACCATGTGCGGCATCGCGTGCTTCACGGCGAGGAACGGTCCGATCAGATTGACGCGCAAAACTTCCTGCCACTGCTCGACCGTCTGCTCGCCGAGCGGCACGAGTCCGCCCGAGACGCCTGCGTTGGCCCAGATCACGTCGAGCCGACCATGGGCCTTCACCGCGCGGTCGATGACGGCAATGACGTCCTTCTCGGAGCCCGCATCGGCCATCATCGCTTCGGCGATGCCGCCGGCTTTCTTCACCTCGTCGACGGTCTCCTTCACCGCTTCGGTGCGATCGACCGCGATCAGCTTTGCGCCTTCTTTGGTGAACAGGAGCGCCGCCGCACGGCCGATGCCGCTGCCTGCGCCAGTGATGATGACGGATTTGCCCTGCAGGCGGCCCATGCGTTGCTCCCTTTGGCTCACGCGCGACGCTTGCCGCGCGACGGAATTTCAAACAAGATTTCAAACACGCTAGTCACTTGAGACGCGTTCGCTACTGACGTACAGCGACATCAAACGGGATGGAAGGGTTTCGATGAAGTCCGATCAAGACAAGCCCAAGGTCGTCACGACGCGGTGGTGGTGGGTCCGTCACGCGCCGGTGCGCAATGACGGCGGCAACATCTACGGTCAGGCCGACCTCGCCTGCGACACCAGCGACACCTACGTGTTCAACGCGGTCGCGAAAGTTCTGCCGCGCGATGCGGTGTGGTACTCTAGCAATCTGATGCGTACGCATCAGACCGCGGAAGCGATCTGGGCGGCCGGTTTTCCAAAGCCCGCAACGATGAAATGGGAAGCTGATCTCGCCGAACAGCATCTCGGCCAATGGCAGGGCACGAGCCGCGCCGCGTTCCTCGCCAGCCGTCCGCCGGGCAGTAGCTGGTTCGCCGACATCAACGTTCCAGCGCCTGGCGGCGAAAGCTTCATGGATCTCTATAACCGCACCCGCCGCACCATCGAGCGGATCAACGTCGAGGCCGCCGGGCAGGACGTGATCGCGGTCGCGCATGGCGGCACGATCAAGGCGGCGCTCGGGCTCGCGCTCGATGGTCAGCCGGAGCGGGGCCTGTCCTTCGACATCGACAATTGCTCGGTGACGCGGCTCGACTATTTTGCAACTCCCGAGCGCAAGGTCTGGCGCCTGCCGATGGTCAATCAGCAGCCGTGGATCGCCGACGACGCGCACGCAGCGATGCATCAGCCGGCGGGGCCGGAAGTCAAGAAACTCGCCTGAGCCTTTGTCCGATCACTTGGGCGCGGCGCAGGCTTCAAACAAATTGAACTCGTACTCTGGGAGAGACACATGACCTTGTTCGACATGAAGGGAAAAGTCGCCGTCATCACCGGCTCGACGCGCGGCATCGGGCTTGCGATCGCCGAGCGCATGGCCGAGCACGGCGCCAAGGTGGTGATCTCCTCGCGCAAGGCTGACGTCTGCGACCAGGTCGCCAAGGACATCAACGACAAGTTCGGCAAGGGCACCGCGGTCGCCATCGCCGCCAACATCTCCTCGAAGGAGAATCTGCAGAACCTGATCGACGAGAGCAATCGCGCCTTCGGCAAGATCGACGTGCTGGTCTGCAACGCCGCGTCGAACCCGTATTACGGTCCGCTCGCCGGCATCTCCGATGATCAGTTCCGAAAGATCCTCGACAACAACATCGTCGCCAACAACTGGCTGATCTCGATGGTGGTGCCGCAGATGATCGAGCGCAAGGACGGCTCGATCATCATCGTGTCCTCGATCGGCGGGTTGAAGGGCTCGACCATCCTCGGCGCCTACGCCATCTCGAAGGCCGCCGACATGCAGCTCGCACGCAACCTCGCCTGCGAATACGGCAAGCACAACATCCGCGTGAACTGCATCGCGCCCGGCCTGATCAAGACCGACTTTGCCAAGGCGCTGTGGGATAATCCGGAGAACCTGAAGGCCTCGACCTCGCGCTCGCCGCTCTTGCGCATCGGCATCCCCGACGAGATCGCGGGCGCAGCCGTGTTCCTGGGCTCCAAGGCCGGCGACTTCATGACGGGACAGACCATGGTCATCGACGGCGGCGCGACGATCAGCTGACGCGATAGAGCGGGGCACGCAAGCAGCCCAACACACATCTGTCATCGCCCGCGAAGGCGGGCGATCCAGTATCCCAGAGGCGGGAGTTGTGTGAACGAACTGGCGCCGCGAAGTACTGGATGCCCCGGTCAAGCCGGGGCATGACAGTGAGAGTGGGGAAGCAGCGTTGCTACTACGCGAAGGACATCACTCCACCGCCGCGTAAACCAGATCCCGCACCAGCGTCCGCGTGTAGTCGCGCTGGCCGGGGCCCTGGCTCATGAACACAGCGAAAAGGTCCTCCTTCGGATCGATCCAGAAGAAGGTGCCGGCGATGCCGCTCCAGAAATACTGGCCGACGCTGCCCGGGAACGGCGCGATGCCGGCCTCGCGGCGCACAGCGAAGCCGAGACCAAAGCCGTGGCCGGGTGCGAGCAGCGTGCCGTTGGTCGGCACGTCCGGCCCGAGGTGATCGGACGCCATCAGCTCCAGCGTCTTGCGGCCGATGATCCTGTTGCCGTCGAGCGTGCCGCCATTGCGCAACATCAGCGCGAAGCGCGCGTAGTCCATCGTGGTGGTGACGAGACCGCCGCCGCCGGACTCCATCACCGGCTTCTCCAGCATGTTGAAGAGAGCGACCTTGTCGCCGGTCCATGGATCGGTCGGGAAGGCCTCCGCAAGGCGGCCGGCATTGGCCTCACTGGTCGAGAAGCCGGTGTCGGCCATCTGCAGCGGCGCAAGGATGCGCTGGTTGAGGAACGTGCCGAGCGATTGGCCGCTGATGATCTCGATGATGCGGCCAAGGATGTCGGTCGAGCGGCTGTAATTGAACTCCGCGCCGGGATGGCAGACGAGGGGAAAGCTCGCGACCAGCGCCGCGTGCTCGGCATTGGTGATCTTGCGGCTGCGCACCCGCGATTCCTGATAGAGCTTGTGCACGGGGCCGTCGCCCTGGTGCTCATAGGTCAGGCCCGAGGTGTGGCGCAGCAGGTCCTGCACCGTCATCGGCCGCTTGGGTGGAACCAGCTCCAGCTTGCCGTTCGCCACGATGCCGACCTTCTGCTCCGCGAATTCCGGGATGAACTTTGATACGGGGTCGCCGAGCAGGAGGTGGCCGTCCTCGACCAGCATCATGATGCCGACCGAGACGATCGGCTTGGTCATGGAGAAGGCCCGGAAGATCGAATCATGCGCCATCGGTACGCTGGCCGCCGGGTTCTGCCTGCCGAGCGCCTCGAACCAGCCGACCTGGCCGCGGCGGGCCACCAGCACGGTCACGCCGGGGACGGTTCCCTTGTCGATCTCGCGCTTGAAGGTATCAGACATCACCTGCAGGCGGGCAGGGGACAAACCGAGCGTTTCGGGCTTGGCCTGCGGCAAAGGCGGGGTCTGCGGGGCGGTGACGGGCTTTACGGCGGCTTGGGGGGGCATGGTCTCTCCCGGGTTGTTCTTGTTGTTGAAGATGAACTGTGGCCCAGAAGTCGCGGCCTGAACAAGCCGTCTGCTCGCGCTTCTCCCTTGCAATCCGGCCGCCCCCTGTGCTTGAAAGCGGCCCTGAGCCGCGGCGACGCAGGTTCGTAGGAGTGTAGCTCAATTGGTAGAGCACCGGTCTCCAAAACCGGGGGTCGCAGGTTCGAGCCCTGCCACTCCTGCCAGCGAACGCTGCCAGTAACCCCTTGATCCCGAACCTTTCCGAAGCGGCATCGAGCATCCCTGCGTATCGGCAGCAGCCGCCGATACCTTGACCTTTGGCCGCATCCGCAGTAGATACCCGCCACCTGCAGCCGGCCCGTTAAACGCGGATCTCCGGCGCGGCTTTGAAATCCCCGAACAATCGAGCCCGGTTTCCGGCTCATCCTTCTGATTGAGGGCTGGGCCCAAGGCGGCTGTTCGGATCCCCGATAATCTTTAGCCGTCTCGCGACGGACGTTGGACACCGAACGATGGCGATCAGCCCGTTTAAATTCTTGCAGGAAGTGCGCTCGGAGACCGCCAAGGTTACCTGGCCGACCCGTCGTGAGACCACGATCACCACCATCATGGTGTTCGTCATGGTCGCGCTGGCGTCGATCTTCTTCTTCGCCGCCGACCAGATCATCCGCTACCTCGTCACCCTCCTTTTGGGCGTTCACTGATGGCAACAGCTACAGCACAACTGTCCGACAAGCGCTGGTATATCGTCCACGCCTACTCGAACTTCGAGAAGAAGGTCGCCGAATCGATCCGCGAGCAGGCGAAGCAGCGCGGGCTCGAGGAACTGTTCGAGCAGGTCTTGGTGCCGACCGAGAAGGTCACGGAAGTGCGCCGCGGCCGCAAGATCGACGCCGAGCGAAAGTTCTTCCCGGGCTATGTGCTGGTGAAGATGAAGCTGACCGACGAGGCGTTCCATCTCATCAAGAACACGCCGAAGGTGACCGGCTTCCTCGGCGCCGAAAACAAGCCGATGCCGATCTCGGAGAACGAGGCGATGCGCATCCTGCACCAGGTGCAGGAGGGCGTTGAGCGGCCGAAGGCGTCGGTGTCGTTCGAGATCGGCGAGAACGTGCGCGTGGCCGACGGCCCGTTCGCGTCGTTCTCCGGTGTGGTCGAGGAAATCGACGAGGCGCGTTCGCGCCTGAAGGTCGCGGTGTCGATCTTCGGCCGTGCAACGCCGGTCGAACTGGAATTCGGTCAGGTCGAGAAGGTCTGACCGCAATAGCGCGGAGCGCGTCTCTGCGTTGAACCAAAAGCGCGGAGCGCGTCTCTGCGTTGAATAAGGCCGTGGGAGGAAGAGGGCGGTTGCCAGCCGCGCTCGATCCCAACCACGGAACCTGAAACCGCTGGCCGATAGGCCGGCACAACAGGAGTGATACATGGCAAAGAAAGTGACCGGATACCTGAAGCTTCAGGTCCCGGCCGGTGCGGCGAACCCGTCGCCACCGATCGGTCCCGCGCTTGGTCAGCGCGGTCTCAACATCATGGAATTCTGCAAGGCGTTCAATGCCCAGACCCAGAAGGAAGAGAAGAACACCCCGATCCCCGTGATCATCACCATCTATGCGGACCGTTCCTTCACCTTCGAGATGAAGACGCCACCGATGTCCTACTTCCTCAAGCAGGCTGCAAAAATCCAGTCCGGCTCGAAGGCGCCGGGCCGTGACAAGGCCGGCAAGGTGACCAAGGCGCAGGTGCGCGAGATCGCCGAGAAGAAGATGAAGGATCTCAATTGCGACAGCATCGAGTCGGCCATGAAGATGGTCGAGGGCTCTGCCCGTTCGATGGGTCTGGAAGTGGCGGGGTAAGCGGTCATGGCAATCGGAAAGCGTTTGAAGAAAGCCCGCGAAGGCGTTGACCGCGAAAAGCTCTATCCGCTCGCGGAGGCCATCAAGATGGTCAAGGAGCGCGCCAAGTCGAAGTTCGACGAGACGATCGAGATCGCGATCAATCTCGGCGTCGATCCCCGTCACGCCGACCAGATGGTCCGCGGCGTCGTCAACCTGCCGAACGGCACCGGCCGCACGCTGCGCGTCGGCGTGTTCGCCCGTGGCGCCAAGGCTGACGAGGCCAAGGCTGCCGGTGCCGACGTTGTCGGCGCCGAAGACCTGGTCGAGAAGGTGCAGAACGGCACGATCGATTTCGACCGTTGTATCGCCACTCCCGACATGATGCCGCTGGTCGGCCGTCTCGGTAAGGTGCTCGGCCCGCGCGGCCTGATGCCGAACCCGAAGATCGGTACCGTCACCATGGACGTCACCAACGCCGTGAAGGGCGCGAAGGGCGGCTCGGTCGAGTTCCGCGTCGAGAAGGCCGGCATCGTGCAGGCCGGCGTCGGCAAGGCCTCGTTCTCCGAGGAGAAGCTGGTCGAGAACGTCAAGGCGCTCACGGATGCGGTCGCCAAGGCGAAGCCGGCCGGTTCCAAGGGCACTTACATCCAGCGCGTTGCGGTGTCCTCGACCATGGGTCCCGGCGTGAAGGTCGAGCCGGGCACCATCCTCGGCTGAAGCGATAGATAAAGAGATGAGGGCAGGGGCGGAATTGGGCAACCGATTCCGCCCCTTCCGTTTGTGCGGCGGACTTCGGGAGAAATAACAACAATGGCTGACAAGGTCCTGATCTACTCGCGCTTTCCGAAGACGATGATGACGCGCTTTGCGGAAGCGTTCGAGCTGCTCGACACCGCGGGCAAGCCGGCGCACGAGGTGTTTCCCGCCGAGGAGCTCGCCGGCGTTCGCGCGGTGCTGACGGCGGGCGGCACGCCGCTCGGCGGCGCCGAGATGGATCGCTTCCCGAAGCTCGGCGCGATCGTCTGCTACGGCACCGGTTATGACGGCGTCGACCTGAAGGCGGCCGCCGCGCGCAACATCGCGGTCGGCCATAGCCCCGGCGCCAATGCTGCTTCGGTTGCCGACATCGCGATGACGCTGATGCTGGCCGCCACTCGGCGCATCCTGGTCGCCGACCAATATGTCAGGAGCGGCGATTGGGCCGCCTCGAGACAGTCGCCGATGATGCGGCCGCAGGCGGGGATGCCGAGCCGCCGGATCGGCGTCTACGGCATGGGCGAGATCGGCCGGAAGATTGCCGCGCGCTGTGCCGCGTTCGAATCCGAGGTTGGTTATTTCAGCCGCAGCCGGCACGATTTGCCCTATCAGTACTTTCCGACGCTCGAAGCGATGGCCGACTGGTGCAGCGTGCTGATGGTGGCGGTGCGCGCGAGCGCGGAGACCAACCACGTCGTCAACGCCGATATCCTCAAGCGGGTGGGCGCCGACGGCTTCATCGTCAATATCTCCCGCGGCTCGGTCATCGACGAAGCGGCGCTGGTTGCGGCGCTGACCGACGGGACCATCGCTGGCGCCGGCCTCGACGTCTATGCGAGGGAACCCCATGTGCCCGACGCGCTGACGGCGCTGCCCAACGTGGTCCTCAGCCCGCATATCGGCGGGCACACGCTCGATTCGCATGTCGCCATGCAGAACTGCGTCCTGGCCAATCTGACCGCGCTCTTCGATGGCAAGCCGCTGCCCCATGATGTGCGGCCCGAGGGCAAAACGGCCTGAATCGGGTGCTTTCGGCCAGGTCAAGTGCTTTGGCCAATCGATTGGAACTGGTGTGAATTTTGCCCTTGGCAAGCGCCACCGGAGCGGTTAAAGAACCGCATCCGGACGTGCTGGCGGTGGCTGGCGCGTTCGTGCACGCATTCCGAAAACCCGACACGATAGGAGACCATTCCTCTTTGGGATATCCGACAGGATTTGCCCGAAAGGAAGGGGAACCGCTTCGCTAGGCGGAAGGCGCGCAGGGGTTAACCGGCATGCCGGCTGACCTCGTCCTGTCCAAGACTGCAGGCGCCCGCGGAGAATTCAGGTTCTTCAACGGCTTAATCGCACGGCCTGCATAGACGGGTGAAGACCGGATTTCGCTTCGCAGCCTTGCCTTCGGGCGGCTCGGAATGGGTTTGGTTCGGACCTCGACACCCCGTGGGCCCAAAAGGCTTCGGGAGGGCAGGCTTTAATTGTCGTCTCGCCCCGGCGTGTCCAAAGGGTTTTGACCCAGAGGTTCAGGTTTGGGTGGGACGATGGGTGCAACCCGGCAGTCCCGCTTTCGCGCGACTGCCAACCGGAGAGAGCTTGCTGTGGAACGAGCGGCAAAAAAAGAGGCGGTCGAACAGCTCAATGAGGTCTTCAAGACCACGAGCGTCGCGGTCGTTGCTCAATATTCCGGCCTCACCGTGGCCCAGATGCAGAAGCTGCGCATGCAGATGAAGCAGGCGGGTGCGTCGGTGAAGGTCTCGAAGAACCGTCTCGCCAAAATTGCTCTTGAAGGCACTGACGTCGTTGCCATCGGCCCCATGCTGAAGGGGCCGACCGTGATCGCTACTTCGAACGATCCGGTGGCGGCGCCAAAGGTCGCCATCGATTTCGCCAAGGCGAACGAGAAGTTCGTCATCATTGGCGGCTCGATGGGAAAGACCGTCCTGAATGTCGACGGCGTGAAGGCGCTTGCCTCGCTGCCGTCGCTTGACGAACTGCGCGGCAAGATCGTCGGCCTCATCGTGGCCCCGGCGACCAAGCTGGCCCAGCTCGCCAATGCGCCCGCGGGCAAGCTCGCGCGCGTCATCCAGGCTCATGCCTCAAAGGGCGAAGCGGCCTGACGCCCTTCGCAAAACTCAAACCCGAACCAAACGACTTAAGGAAACAGAACTATGGCTGACTTGCAGAAGATCGTTGACGACCTCTCGAGCCTCACCGTGCTCGAAGCTGCCGAACTCGCGAAGCTCCTCGAAGAGAAGTGGGGCGTCTCGGCCGCCGCGGCCGTTGCCGTGGCCGGTCCCGCCGCTGGTGGCGCTGCCGCCGCTCCGGCCGAAGAGAAGACCGAGTTCACGGTCGTTCTCGCCAGCGCCGGCGACAAGAAGATCGAAGTCATCAAGGAAGTCCGCGCCATCACCGGCCTGGGCCTGAAGGAAGCAAAGGACCTCGTCGAGGGCGCGCCGAAGCCGGTCAAGGAAGGCGTGAACAAGGAAGAGGCCGACAAGATCAAGGTCCAGCTCGAGAAGGCTGGCGCGAAGGTCGAGCTCAAGTAAGCGCAGCTTATTGGAGCGAGATCCCGGGCGGGCGTCAGCGCGACCCGGGATCCAGACCCGCAAATTCGATGGCCGTGTTCGGCCGCGGAGAGGCGGGTCTAATGCAAAAGGCGTGCGACGGGACAACCCGACGCAGGCCGAACACGAAAAAGTGTGGGGATTTGAGGGCTTACCCCTCGAATCTCCTCTATTGTCGCCCCATATCGGGTCGGCAGCACGAAAGCGCGGCGGCGGAAAAGGCGAGCTTCCCGCAAGCCGTTGGGAGAGCAGGCTATTTCGGGCTTTTGCAGTCCGTGAAGACAATCGTTGTGACGGGCGGGTGCGCCTTCGCGCCCCGCGCGTCGTTTTGCGTTTTGAAGGTCTGAAGAACAGTTCAGGACTTTAGGGTCCGCAATTGGACTTCTGGCTCTCGAAACGGGTTCGAAAAATTCAACCCGGGGAACGGTGGCAGCCGTGTCCTGGAAGGCGCGCCCAAAGCGGGCGCCGAAATGAGAGGCCACGATGGCGCAGCAGACATTCACCGGTCGCAAACGCGTTCGCAAGTTCTTCGGACACATCAAGGAAGTCGCCGAGATGCCGAACCTCATCGAGGTTCAGAAGGCGTCCTACGACCAGTTCTTGATGGTCGAGGAACCCCAGGGCGGGCGGCCGGACGAAGGCTTGCAGGCGGTTTTCCGTTCGGTGTTCCCGATCTCGGACTTCTCCGGCACCTCCATGCTGGAATTCGTCCGCTATGAATTCGAGCCGCCGAAATACGACGTCGACGAGTGCCGCCAGCGCGGCATGACCTTCGCTGCGCCGCTCAAGGTGACGCTGCGCCTCATCGTGTTCGATATCGACGAGGAAACCGGCGCCAAGTCGGTGAAGGACATCAAGGAGCAGGACGTCTACATGGGCGACATCCCGCTCATGACGATGAACGGCACCTTCATCGTCAACGGCACCGAGCGCGTCATCGTCTCCCAGATGCACCGTTCGCCCGGCGTGTTCTTCGACCACGACAAGGGCAAGACCCACTCCTCGGGCAAGCTGCTGTTCGCCGCCCGCGTGATCCCGTATCGCGGCTCCTGGCTCGACATCGAGTTCGACGCCAAGGACATCGTCTATGCGCGTATCGACCGTCGCCGCAAGATTCCGGTGACGTCGCTGATGTTCGCCCTCGGTCTCGACGGCGAAACGATCCTGTCCACCTTCTACAAGAAGATCCTCTACAAGCGGACCAAGGAAGGCTGGCGCGTTCCGTTCGACGCCAACCGTTTCCGCGGCTACTCGACCATCAACGACCTGATCGACGCCGACACCGGCAAGGTCGTGCTCGAGGCCGGCAAGAAGCTCACCGTCCGTGCCGCCCGCCAGCTCCAGGAGAAGGGGCTGAAGGCGCTGCGCATGTCGGATGAGGAGCTGGTCGGCAACTACCTCGCCGAGGACCTCGTCAATCCGAAGACCGGTGAGATCCACGCCGAAGCCGGCGAGGAGATCACCGACAAGTCGATGAAGCTGCTGAACGAGCAGGGCTACAAGGAGCTGCCGCTGCTCGACATCGACCACGTCAATGTCGGCGCCTACATCCGCAACACGCTCTCGGCCGACAAGAACATGACGCGCGAGGACGCGCTGTTCGACATCTACCGCGTGATGCGTCCGGGCGAGCCGCCGACGCTGGATTCGGCGCAGGCGATGTTCCAGTCGCTGTTCTTCGACGCCGAGCGTTACGACCTCTCCGCGGTCGGCCGCGTCAAGATGAACATGCGCCTCGACCTCGATGCGCCCGACACCCAGCGCACGCTGCGCAAGGAAGACATCCTCTCCGTCATCAAGACGCTGGTGGACCTGCGCGACGGCAAGGGCGAGATCGACGACATCGACCACCTCGGCAACCGCCGTGTGCGCTCGGTCGGCGAGCTCATGGAGAACCAGTACCGCATCGGTCTGCTCCGCATGGAGCGCGCGATCAAGGAGCGCATGTCCTCAGTCGACATCGACACGGTCATGCCGCAGGACCTGATCAACGCGAAGCCCGCGGCTGCGGCCGTACGCGAGTTCTTCGGCTCCTCGCAGCTCTCGCAGTTCATGGACCAGACCAACCCGCTGTCGGAGATCACCCACAAGCGCCGTCTCTCGGCGCTTGGACCGGGCGGTCTGACCCGCGAGCGCGCCGGCTTCGAGGTGCGCGACGTGCATCCGACGCATTACGGCCGTATCTGCCCGATCGAGACGCCTGAAGGTCCGAACATCGGCCTGATCAACTCGCTCGCAACCTTCGCGCGCGTCAACAAGTACGGCTTCGTCGAGACGCCTTATCGTAAGGTGAAGGACGGTCGCGTCACCGACGAGGTCGTGTACCTCTCGGCGATGGAAGAGGGCCGCTACACCGTCGCGCAGGCCAACGTGCCGCTCGACGCCAAGGGCCGCTTCACCGAAGACCTCGTGGTCTGCCGTCACGCCGGCGAAGTCTTGCCGGTGACGCCGGACAAGGTCGACTACATGGACGTGTCGCCGAAGCAGCTCGTTTCGGTCGCCGCCGCGCTGATCCCGTTCCTCGAGAACGACGACGCCAACCGCGCGCTGATGGGCTCGAACATGCAGCGCCAGGCCGTGCCGCTGGTTCGCGCCGAAGCGCCGTTCGTCGGCACCGGCATGGAAGGCGTGGTGGCGCGTGACTCGGGTGCCGCGATCGCGGCGCGCCGTTCGGGCGTGATCGACCAGATCGACGCCACCCGCGTCGTCATCCGCGCCACGGAAGATCTCGATCCGACCAAGTCGGGCGTCGATATCTACCGCCTGATGAAGTACCAGCGCTCCAACCAGTCGACCTGCATCAACCAGCGTCCGCTGGTGAAGGTCGGCGACATCGTCAAGAAGGGCGATATCATCGCGGACGGTCCGTCGACCGACCTCGGCGAGCTCGCTCTGGGGCGCAACGTGCTCGTCGCGTTCATGCCGTGGAACGGCTACAACTTCGAAGACTCGATCCTGCTCTCCGAGCGGATCGTGAAGGACGACGTGTTTACCTCGATTCATATCGAAGAATTCGAGGTGATGGCCCGCGACACCAAGCTCGGACCTGAGGAAATCACCCGCGACATTCCGAACGTCTCGGAAGAAGCGCTGAAGAACCTCGACGAAGCCGGCATCGTCTACATCGGTGCGGAAGTGCGCGCCGGCGACATCCTGGTCGGCAAGATCACGCCGAAGGGCGAGAGCCCGATGACGCCGGAAGAGAAGCTGCTCCGCGCCATCTTCGGCGAAAAGGCCTCCGACGTGCGTGACACCTCGCTGCGCGTTCCTCCGGGCGTGCAGGGCACCATCGTCGAAGTCCGCGTCTTCAACCGCCACGGCGTCGACAAGGACGAGCGTGCGCTGGCGATCGAGCGGGAAGAGATCGAGCGTCTCGCCAAGGACCGCGACGACGAGCAGGCGATCCTGGACCGCAACGTCTACAGCCGTCTCGCCGACCTTCTCGAGGGACGGCAGGGCATCGCGGGCCCCAAGGGCTTCAAGAAGGACACCAAGATCACCCGTGCGGTGCTCGAGGAGTACCCGAAGTCGCAGTGGTGGCTGTTCGCCTCGCCCAACGACAAGCTGATGGCCGAGATCGAGGCCATGCGGAAGCAGTACGACGAGTCGAAGAAGGGGCTCGAGCAGCGCTTCCTCGACAAGGTCGAGAAGCTGCAGCGCGGTGACGAGCTGCCGCCCGGCGTGATGAAGATGGTCAAGGTCTTCGTCGCGGTGAAGCGCAAGATCCAGCCCGGCGACAAGATGGCCGGCCGCCACGGCAACAAGGGCGTGGTGTCGAAGATCGTGCCGATCGAGGACATGCCGTTCCTCGAGGACGGTACGCATGCCGACATCGTGCTCAACCCGCTGGGCGTGCCCTCGCGCATGAACGTCGGTCAGATCCTCGAGACGCATCTCGGCTGGGCCTGCGCGGGCCTTGGGCGGCGCATCGGCCAGACGGTCGATGCCTATCTGTCGAAGCAGGACATGAAGCCGCTGAAGGAAACCTTGAAGCGGATCTACGGCGACGACGAGACGATCAAGACGCTCAACGACGGCGAACTGATCGAGCTCGGCCGCAATCTGAGCCACGGCGTGCCGATCGCGACGCCGGTGTTCGACGGCGCCAAGGAGTCCGACATCGAGGAGATGCTGAAGCTCGCCGGTCTCGACGCTTCGGGTCAGTCGACCGTCTATGACGGCCGCACCGGCGATCCCTTCGATCGCAAGGTGACGGTGGGCTACATCTACATGCTCAAGCTGCACCATCTCGTGGACGACAAGATCCACGCGCGTTCGATCGGTCCGTACTCGCTCGTCACTCAGCAGCCGCTGGGCGGCAAGGCGCAGTTCGGCGGCCAGCGTTTCGGCGAAATGGAGGTGTGGGCGCTCGAAGCTTACGGCGCGGCCTACACGCTCCAGGAAATGCTGACCGTGAAGTCGGACGACGTCGCGGGACGAACCAAGGTGTACGAGGCGATCGTGCGCGGCGACGACACGTTCGAGGCCGGTATCCCGGAATCGTTCAACGTGCTGGTCAAGGAAATGCGCTCGCTCGGCCTCAACGTCGATCTGCACAATTCCAAGGTGGGACCGGCGCCGACGTCGGAAGCGGCCGAGTAATACGACCTTTCATGCCCGGCCTTTGCGGCCGGGCATCGGCGCCCCTCCCAAGGCCTTGAGGGCAGGGCGCCTCGCAAAGTGATTTTCGAATTTGCTGCCGGAGGCGACCGGTACGCGAGGAGAAGACGATGAACCAAGAAATTATGAATCTTTTTAACCCGACGACGCCGGCTCAGGTCTTCGACCAGATCCGGATCTCGATCGCGTCCCCCGAGAAGATTCTGTCCTGGTCCTACGGCGAGATCAAGAAGCCGGAGACCATCAACTACCGCACCTTCAAGCCCGAGCGGGACGGTCTGTTCTGCGCGCGCATCTTCGGGCCGATCAAGGACTACGAGTGCTTGTGCGGCAAGTACAAGCGCATGAAGTACAAGGGCATCATCTGCGAGAAGTGCTCGGTCGAGGTTACGCTGTCGCGCGTCCGGCGCGAGCGCATGGGCCATATCGAGCTCGCAGCGCCCGTCGCCCACATCTGGTTCCTGAAGTCGCTGCCCTCGCGCATCGGCCTCCTGCTCGACATGACGCTGAAGGATCTCGAGCGGATCCTGTACTTCGAATACTACGTCGTTCTCGAGCCGGGCCTCACCGCGCTGAAGGACCGTCAGCTCCTGTCGGAAGACGAGTACCTGAAGGCGCAGGACGAATACGGCCAGGATTCCTTCACCGCCATGATCGGCGCCGAAGCGATCCGCGAGCTGCTCAAGGGCATGGATCTCGAGAAGCTCGAGGTGACCCTGCGCGCGGAGATGGCCGACACCGACTCCGACATCAAGCACAAGAAGCTCGCCAAGCGTCTGAAGATCGTCGAGGCGTTCCGCCACTCCGGCAACAAGCCGGAATGGATGATCCTCACGGTCGTTCCGGTGATCCCGCCGGATCTGCGTCCGCTGGTGCCGCTGGACGGCGGCCGCTTCGCGACCTCCGACCTCAACGACCTCTACCGCCGCGTCATCAACCGCAACAACCGCTTGAAGCGGCTGATGGAGCTGCGCGCGCCCGACATCATCATCCGCAACGAGAAGCGCATGCTTCAGGAAGCGGTCGATGCACTGTTCGACAACGGCCGCCGCGGCCGCGTCATCACCGGCGCCAACAAGAGGCCATTGAAGTCGCTCGCCGACATGCTGAAGGGCAAGCAGGGCCGGTTCCGCCAGAACCTGCTCGGCAAGCGCGTCGACTATTCCGGCCGGTCGGTGATCGTGGTCGGTCCCGAGCTGCGCCTGCACCAGTGCGGCCTGCCGAAGAAGATGGCGCTCGAGCTGTTCAAGCCGTTCATCTATTCGCGGCTCGACGCCAAGGGCCTGTCCACCACCGTGAAGCAGGCCAAGAAGCTGGTCGAGAAGGAGCGGCCCGAGGTCTGGGACATCCTGGACGAGGTGATCCGCGAGCATCCGGTGCTCTTGAACCGCGCGCCGACGCTGCATCGCCTGGGCATCCAGGCGTTCGAGCCGGTGCTGATCGAGGGCAAGGCGATCCAGCTCCATCCGCTGGTCTGCGCTGCGTTCAACGCCGACTTCGACGGCGACCAGATGGCCGTGCACGTTCCGCTGTCGCTTGAAGCGCAGTTGGAAGCGCGCGTCCTGATGATGTCGACCAACAACATCCTGCACCCGGCGAACGGCCAGCCGATCATCGTGCCGTCGCAGGACATCGTGCTCGGTCTCTACTATCTCTCGATCCTGCGCGAAGGCATGCCCGGCGAGGGCAAGGTGTTCGGCGAGATGGCCGAGCTCGAGCATGCGCTGCATTCGAAGGTCATCCACCTCCACACCAAGATCAAGTATCGGTGGGAAGGCGTCGGCGAGGACGGCAAGCCCGCGCGCCGCTGGATCGAGACCACGCCCGGCCGCATCATGCTCGGCAACGTGCTGCCGAAGAGCCCGAAGATCTCCTACGACATCATCAACAAGCTGATGACCAAGCGCGAGATCTCCGGCGTGATCGACCAGGTCTACCGCCACTGTGGTCAGAAGGAGACGGTGATCTTCTGCGACCGCATCATGGCGCTCGGCTTCTACAACGCGTTCAAGGCCGGCATCTCGTTCGGCAAGGACGACATGGTCGTGCCGCACGGCAAGTGGAAGATCGTCGACACCACCCGTACGCTGGCGAAGGATTTCGAGCAGCAGTACAATGACGGTCTGATCACGCACGGCGAGAAGTACAACAAGGTCGTCGACGCCTGGTCGAAGGCCACGGAAGAAATCGCCAAGGCGATGATGAAGGAGATCTCCTCGACCAAGAAGACGGCGAGCGGGGCGGATGCCGACATCAACTCGATCTACATGATGGCGCATTCCGGTGCGCGTGGTTCGCCGGCGCAGATGCGCCAGCTCGCCGGCATGCGCGGCCTGATGGCCAAGCCGTCGGGCGAGATCATCGAGACGCCGATCATCTCGAACTTCAAGGAAGGCCTCTCGGTGCTCGAGTACTTCAACTCGACCCACGGCGCCCGCAAGGGCCTCGCGGACACCGCGTTGAAGACCGCGAACTCCGGCTACCTGACGCGGCGTCTGGTCGACGTTGCCCAGGACTGCATCATCACGCAGGACGACTGCGGCACCAAGCTCGGCATCAAGATGCGCGCCATCGTCGATGCCGGCACCGTGGTCGCCTCGCTCGGCTCGCGCATCCTCGGCCGCACGGCCGGCGAAGACGTCAAGGACGCCTCCGGCAAGGTGATCGTCAAGCGCGGGACCTTGATGGAAGAGATCCACGTGGACGCCATCCAGCAGGGTGGCGTGCAGGAGGTGAAGATCCGCTCGGCGCTGACTTGCGAGCTCGTCAACGGCATCTGCGGCAAGTGCTACGGCCGCGACCTCGCCCGCGGCACGCCGGTCAACCACGGCGAAGCGGTCGGCGTCATCGCGGCGCAGTCGATCGGTGAGCCGGGCACCCAGCTCACCATGCGCACCTTCCACATCGGCGGTGCGGCGCAGCTCAACGAGCAGTCGTTCGTCGAATCCAATTTCGACGGCAAGATCGTGATCAGGAACAAGGCCATCGCCCGCAACAGCGAAGGTCACCTGATCGCGATGGTGCGCAACATGGTGGTCGCGATCGTCGATGCCGACGGCACCGAGCGTGCGACGCACCGCATCCAGTACGGCTCGCGCCTGCATGTCGACGAAGGCGACATGGTCAAGCGCGGCCAGCGCATCGCGGAGTGGGATCCCTACACCCGTCCGCTCCTCACCGAGGTGGAAGGCACCATCGGCTTCGAGGATCTGGTCGAGGGGCAGTCGATCTCGGAAACGCTCGACGAGTCCACCGGTATCGCCAAGCGCGTGGTCATCGACTGGCGCTCGACCCGCGGCGGCGCGGACCTGCGTCCGGCCATCGTGGTCAAGGGCAAGGACGGCAAGGTCCTCAAGCTCGCGCGTGGCGGCGATGCCCGCTACATGCTGTCGGTCGACGCGATCCTTTCGGTCGACACCGGCTCGAAGGTTGCGCCGGGCGACATCCTCGCCCGTATCTCGACCGAGAGCGCCAAGACGCGTGACATCACGGGCGGTCTGCCGCGCGTGGCGGAACTGTTCGAGGCACGGCGTCCGAAGGACGCGGCGATTATCGCGGAAATCGCGGGCACCATCCGGTTCGGCCGCGACTACAAGAACAAGCGCCGCATCTCGATCGAGCCGATGGACAAGACCGAGGAGACTCGCGAGTACCTGATTCCGAAGGGCAAGCACATCCACCTTCAGGACGGCGACGTCGTCGAAAAGGGCGACTTCATCGTGGAAGGCAACCCGGCGCCGCACGACATCCTGGCGATCAAGGGCATCGAGGAACTCGCGGCCTATCTGGTCAACGAGATCCAGGAGGTCTACCGGCTGCAGGGCGTGCTCATCAACGACAAGCACATCGAGGTGATTGTCCGTCAGATGCTCCAGAAGGTGGAAATCACCGACCAGGGCGAGACCGACATGATCTCCGGCGAGCAGGTCGACAAGATCGAGTTCGACCAGCTCAACGAGAAGGCGAAGGAAGAGGGCAAGAAGCCCGCTACGGGAACGCCGGTTCTGCTCGGCATCACCAAGGCGAGCCTGCAGACCCGCTCCTTCTTCTCGGCGGCCTCGTTCCAGGAGACCACCCGCGTCCTCACGGAAGCGGCGGTCAACGGCAAGGTCGATCCGCTCGAGGGCCTCAAGGAGAACGTCATCGTCGGCCGGCTGATCCCGGCAGGCACCGGCGCCTCCATGGCCAAGATCCGCGAAGTCGCCGTGAAGCGCGACAAGCTGATCCTCGACGAGCGCGAGAAGCAGGCCTCCATCGTCTCGCCGGCGCCGGAAGCGGAACCGGTGGCGTTGCCGCCCGCGGAATAATAGCTCCTCCGTACGATTACTGAGGACGACGAAAAGGCCGGCTCATGCCGGCCTTTTTGCTGCTTTCTTTGCTTGTTGCAGTGCAGGGACGCCTTTCGTTCATCTTCCCTTCAGGCTGAAAAGCGCTTTTGCTAAGGTAGCTTAGACCGGAGGTCCCGACACGGGGGGCGGCCGGAGACCACGGAACTCACATGCTTGATCTCGCAATCGTAGGCGGTGGCCCCGGCGGGCTGATGAGCGCCTGGTATCTGAAGCGTAAACTCGGCGATCTCTGCCGCGTCACCATCTACGAAGCGTCCGACCGTCTCGGCGGCAAAATCGTCACCCGCAAATTCGATTCCGCGCCCGCGATCTACGAGGCCGGCGTTGCGGAAATCTATGACTACTCGATGACAGGCCCGGACCCGCTGCGCGAGCTGATCCAGCATTTCGGACTGCAGACCATTCCAATGGATGCCGAGCAGGTGCAGTTCGGCGGCGAATTGTTGAACGACGTGCCGGGCATGCGCCGGAAGTACGGCGCCAAGACTGCCGCGGCGATCGAGGCCTTCCGCCAGCGCTGCGCCGATCTGATGTCGCCGATCGAGTACTACGAGGGCGTCGGCGCGCACGACAACGAGCACCCCTGGGCTCACAAGACCGCGGAGCAGGTGCTGGACGAGGAAGTCGACGACGCAATCGCAAAGCGCTTCTTCAAGGTGATGGCGCGTTCCGACATCGCAACCGAGAGCCACAACACCAACGGGCTCAACGCGCTGAAGAACTATCTGATGGATCTCGACGGCTATATCGGCCTCTATTCCATCCAGAACGGCAACGAGCAGTTGATCGAGTGCCTGCAGTCCGAGGTCAACGCAGACATCCAGCTCAATCATCGCGTGCTCGCCGTCGGCAAGGCCGCGACCGGCCGCTATCAGCTCAAGATGATGAACGGCAAGGGGCCGGAGACGCGCGACTTCGACCTCGTGCTGGTCTGCCTGCCGCATTCCTGGCTGCACACCATGGGCTGGGAAGGCGAGCAGCTCCGCAAGTCGATGGTCAAGCACGTCTCCTATTTCGACCGTCCGGCGCACTATCTGCGGGTCTCGATCCTGTTCGACGAGCCGTTCTGGGGCGAGAAGATTCCCGGCGCCTGGTTCATGTCGGAGGCGTTCGGCGGCTGCTGCGTCTACAACGAGGGCGCGCGCCACGACGTCGGCAAGCACGGCGTGCTGAACTGGCTCATTCCCGGCTCCGATGCGCTGGCTTTTGCCAACCTGTCGGACCAGGAGTTGATCGACGCCGCGGTGAAATCGCTGCCGGCTTCGCTGGGCGATGCCCGCGCGCACTTCATGGAAGGCAAGATCCACCGCTGGCTGTCCTCGGTGAATGCGATTCCCGGCGGCTTGCCCGTGCGCGACGTCATGACCAACCATCGGCCGGAGCCGAAGGAGCACCCCGGCATCGTGCTCGTCGGTGACTATCTGTTCGACTCCACGCTGAACGGTCTGCTGGACTCCTCGGACGCGGCGACCGACATCATCCTGACCGAGATGATGCGCCTGCGCCGCGCGAAGAGCCAGGATGCGAAGCCGCTGTCGGACAAGATCGACCGCGACTACTTTGAGAACTATCGCGGCGCCGGCCCCTATGGCGAGGTGTGGCGGCAGTTCACCGATCCCGACTATCTCACCAGGCTGATCGGCATCGTCTGGGGCAGGGCGAAGGGCGCAAAACTCCTGGTCGCGGGTTCCGCGAGCGGCGAGCTGGTCGGCGCGCTGCGCGAGCGCGGCATCGACGCCTTCGGCATCGAGAACAACCGCGCCATCCACGCCAAAACGCCGAAGGCGCTGCGGAAGTACAACAAGCTCGGCTCGATCGTGGACATGCCGTTCAAGGACGGCGCGTTCGATTTCGTGTTCGAGACCAGCCTCTGCCACGTCTCCGAGAAGCAGGTGGCGCGCGCCATTCGCGAGCTCAACCGCGTGGTCAAGACCGGCCTGGTGTTTGGCTCGGTGACCTCGGACATGGCGCCGGCGTTGATCGACCGTTACGACCTCCTTCGCGGCGTCAGGAAGCTCGGCACCTGGTGGGAGTGGTCGGAGCTGTTCTTCGGCAACGGGTTCGACCTGTCGATGCACCGCAACGATTGCACCGATGCGCTGTGGGCGGCGACGCTGTCCGCCAACAAGGGCCCGGGACAGTGGTACGCCGACGCTGACAGTCTGCGTTACTCGTTCTTCGACAAGGTCGAGGACGACGACGAGGACTAGCCGCGGCCGCGGAACGCGCATTTGCCAATTGTTTTGCCGAATTCATTTTGATCGCATAGAATCGGTGCCATAGCGGTTTCCGCTATTCCCTCGGTTTCTCTGCGGTCATGCCGGCCGTCAGCATCGGTTGGTTTCATGGCGCCCAGGTCTTCGGACAATAGGTCTTCGGACAACAGGTCTCCCTCGTCGGATACACAGAAGCTCGCTGCCGCGGACGCGGCGGCCGAGCTCGAGGACAAGCTCGCCTCCGGCAAGCAGGCCGAGGACGACGATGACGAGGAGGATGAGGACGAGCTTCCCGAGCTCGATGATGACGACGAGGACGAGGACCTCGTCGTCTTTACCGCCCGCGAAGCCGCCGGCGCGCTCTCGACCATCCTGAGTTTCGTCAGGCCCTATCTCGGCAACTACAAGCGCATGCTGGCTTTCGTGGCGTTCGGCGTCATGATCGAGACGCTGTTCAACGTCATCATGCCGCTGAGCCTGAAGTTCCTGATCGACGACGCGCTCGGCGAAGAGGATTTTCAGGCGCTCTACAAGATCCTCGGCGTGCTGGCAGTTGCCGGTATCTTCACCTCGATCGTCGCGGTCTGGTACGAGCGCTGGGATGCACGGCTCGCCGCCTGCATCATCTCCGATATCCGCAAGCGGCTGTTCGAGCACGTCCAGGACCTGCCGGCCTCCTATTTCGGCCGCACCAAGCGCGGCGAGATCTTGTCGCGCTTCTCGGTCGATCTGTCGGCCGTCGAAGGCTCGATCAAGACCTTTGCCAACAGCGCCGCGCTGCCGTTCCTGGAATTGATCGCGGGCATCATCCTGATGGTGTTCCTGAACTGGCAGCTCGCCGCGGTGGCGCTGCTGGTGTTCCCGATCACCTTGATCGGCCCGCGCATCCTCACGCCGAAGGCGGTGCATGCGAACTACGAGCAGAAGCTGAACGAGGCCTCGCTGCTCGGCATGGTGCAGGAGAACGTCGGCGCGCAGGCGGTGATCAAGGCGTTCAGCCTGCAGCGCAAGATGTTCGGCTTCTTCAGCTTCCGCAACAATGAGACCCGCAACAGGATCGCCTCGGCGACCTTCCTGTCCACCATGGTGGAGCGGACGGTCACGATCTCGGTGCTGCTGTTGCACCTCGTGGTGCTGGCGATCGGCGCCTATCTGGCGACCAAGGGCCAGATCACGATCGGCACCTTCGTCACCTTCGAGAGCGCGTTCTGGGAAGTCTCCTACAATATCGCCCATGTGATGCACTTTATCCCGGTGTCGATCTCCTCGGCCGCCGCCGTGCGCCACATCCAGGACCTCCTGGACGAGCCGACGCGCGGCGCCGATCGTGCCGGCGCGCCGGATCTGCCGCGCATCACCAACGACATCACCTTCGACCGCGTCACTTTCCAGTATGAGGGCAGCCAGACGCCGGTGCTGGACAATCTCAGCCTCAAGCTCAACGTCGGCAGGAGCATCGCGGTCGTCGGCCCGAGCGGCTCCGGCAAGAGCACGCTGCTCAACCTGATCCTGCGGCTCTACGTTCCGGACGAGGGCCGCGTCACCATCGACGGCGTCGATATCCGAAAGGTCACGCTGGGCTCGCTGCGGCAAAGCATGGCGGTCGTGTTCCAGGAGAACATGCTGTTCAACATGTCGATCCGCGAGAACATCCGCCTCGGTAAGGAGGGCGCCACCGACGCGGAGGTGGAGGAGGCGGCCAAGAAGGCGGAGATCCACCGCTACATCATGAGCCTGCCGCAGAAATACGACACGCCAGTCGGCGAGCGCGGCGACACGCTGTCGGGCGGCCAGCGCCAGCGTATCGCGATCGCGCGCGCGATCATCCGCAACCCCTCGGTGCTGCTCCTGGACGAGGCGACCTCGGCGCTGGACCAGACCACGGAAGCCGCGATCAATCGCACGCTGCTCAAGGTCGCCAAGGGCCGCACCATGATCTGGTCGACGCACCGTCTGACGTCGGTGGTCGAGATGGACGAAATCATCGTGATTTCAGGCGGCCGCGCCATCGAGCGCGGCTCGCATGCCGAGCTGCTCGCCAAAAACGGCGCCTATCGCAAGCTGTGGGACGACCAGCTCCACCAGCCGCATGGCGCCGCGCGTCAGGTCGATGACGACGACAGCGATGACGATGACGATGAGGACGACGACGAGGAGTGACCGAGGAAATTCGGCTCCAGGCGAAATTGCCGTCCAAGACGTCGTAGCAGGCCCTGGGCGGACCAGGCCGTGAAGCGCGCCCAGCGCTGGGCTGCCCAATAGGGGCTCGTCGAAATCGAAACCTCGCGGAAGTCGAAGGCCTTTGCCGCGGACCAGGCGTCGCAGTCGCGCTTGACCGGATCGTCGTAGAAGGCGGCGATCTTGCCCGCATCCATGCCGTCGGTCGCCAGCCAGGCCGGGATGTGGACGTTGCAGAGCCGCTCGACGTCGGTGAACACCTTGTCGGTGCCCGTGCCGGCGACAGGGCAGGAGGTCGCGAAGGCATCGCCGACCAGCACCAGGCCGGCCTGGCGCACCGCGCTGTGCACGTAGAGATCGACGGGGCGGATCTTGACGTCATCAGAGACGTCGAAGGCGCCGGTGATGCGCTTCAGCCGCGGCAATGCGGCGTTCAACGTCGTAACCGGCGCCCGGCGCAGCTCGCGCAGCCAGGGATCGTCGGCGGCGCGGTAGACGAACAGGTTGGCGCGCATCCGCGTGCCGATCGGAAACAGGGTGAGGTAGGGGATGCGGTCGCTCGGCCGCTCCGAGAAATAGGTGAGTGCCGGGAAATCGAACGAGGGACGTCCGACCGGCACCATGTTGAAGCCAACCGAGATCGAATGTCCTGCACTGATGATTTCGCGCTGGAGGCCGAGCTGGTGGCGCAGGCCGACATTCAGTCCATTGGCGAGCACGACGAGTCGCGCGGATACGGTCTCGTCGTTGGAGAGGGTGACCTTCTGCCGCTCCGTGCTGGTCGAGATTGACAGAGCCTTGGCGCAGATCGTCTCGACAGATCCTGGAATCTCAGCGCGGATCGCGTTGACGAAGGAATGATAGTGGAAGCCGAACTGGTGGCTCGGTGACTTGTCGAGCAGGCGGCCGAAGCGCGCAATCCAGTTCTCGCCGGCGAAGGTCGTCTGCCGGAGTACCGATTCGGCGAATCCGGTGCGCCGGAACAGCTCGACCTGGGTGTCGCCAGAGATTTTTTCGACGCGAAAATCCGGCGGATAGTCGCGGTGAGGGTCGATCAGCACGGCCGAAATACCGGCGCGGCCGAGCATTGCCGCGGCGGTCGAGCCGGCAAGACCCCCGCCGATGATCGCAATGTCGGTATACCGCATGGGGTATTTTCTCCGCCGAAGCGCCATCAGTGCTCACGAACAGGAAAAAAAGCCTTAGCACCGGTCATAAAAGTACATTTTACCCGGGTATAAATTGGGTTCGGGCTGGCGGAACGGCACCCCGGCACCCATATCCGGGAGGCGCGGTGAGGGCGCCGAACAAGCGAATTCTACAGGCGCGATAAGCGCTTTTGCGCTGTGGTTTCGCCTTGACTTGACCGATTCTCACTTATAGAAAGCGCGTCACTTAACGACAGGCGGTGAGCATCGCCAACGTCGGAACGGAGCACCCGTTAGGTCCTCTTAGGACCGCTTCGCGGGCACCAACCTCGACGAATGCCGCTCAAACGCTGTCGATGATAGCTAGGCAATGCCAGGACGATATTTGTTCTCTTGAGCACGTCCTCTTGAGACCGAACTCGGATGCATGACCTCGGTATGCGGCCGCAGGCTTAAACGCCGAACGGCCTGAAGACTGCGGTCCTCTGTGGCGTCGAAGCGCTTTCCGCTCAGCAATGAGCGGTTGGCGCAATTTCGCTTTGCGCGGATCGTTTCGCGCAGCGCGGCCCCCTCGGGCGGGTTGTCCGGAGAAGAATTTGCGGACCCGGTAAAGGTTCGCGGCAAGAAAGCGGTCCCGCAAGGGGCCGCGGCAGAAAAAGGGTGAAGGCCAGGATGCCGACGATCAACCAGCTGATCGCACAACCGCGTGAAGTGCAGAAGTCGCGCAAGAAGGTGCCGGCGCTGCAGCAGTCGCCGCAGAAGCGCGGCGTGTGCACGCGCGTCTACACCACCACGCCGAAGAAGCCGAACTCGGCGCTTCGTAAGGTCGCCAAGGTGCGCCTGACCAACGGTTTCGAGGTCATCGGCTACATCCCCGGCGAGGGCCATAACCTCCAGGAGCACTCGGTGGTCATGATCCGCGGCGGTCGCGTCAAGGACTTGCCCGGCGTGCGCTACCACATCCTCCGCGGCGTGCTGGATACCCAGGGCGTCAAGAACCGTAAGCAGCGTCGTTCGAAGTACGGCGCGAAGCGTCCGAAGTAAGCGGGAACCTCTTCCATGTCTCGTCGCCATTCTGCGGAAAAGCGTGAAGTTCTCCCGGATCCGAAGTTCGGGAACATCATCATCACGAAGTTCATGAACTCCATCATGTACGACGGCAAGAAGTCTGCCGCCGAGAGCATCGTCTACGGCGCGCTCGCCATGATCGAGACCAAGACCAAGCAAGGCCCGCTGCCGGTGTTCGAGCAGGCGCTGGAAAACGTCATGCCGACCATCGAGGTGCGGTCCCGCCGCGTCGGCGGCGCCACCTACCAGGTGCCCGTCGAAGTGCGTTCGGTCCGCCGTCAGGCGCTGGGCATTCGCTGGATCATCACGGCTGCGCGCGAGCGTAATGAGAAGACGATGACCGAGCGGCTCTCGGCTGAGCTCCTGGACGCGTCGAACAACCGCGGGAACGCCGTCAAGAAGCGCGAAGACGTGCACCGGATGGCCGAAGCCAACCGCGCCTTCTCGCACTATCGCTGGTAACGGCGACACACTGGACTCGCAAGGAACGACCCCATGCCCCGCCAACATGCCATCGAAGACTACCGTAACTTCGGTATCATGGCGCATATCGACGCCGGTAAGACCACGACGACCGAGCGCATCCTCTATTACACCGGCAAGAGCCACAAGATCGGCGAAGTGCACGAAGGTGCTGCGACGATGGACTGGATGGAGCAGGAGCAGGAGCGTGGCATCACGATCACCTCGGCTGCGACCACCGCGTTCTGGGCCGGCAAGCGCCTGAACATCATCGACACGCCCGGCCACGTCGACTTCACCATCGAGGTCGAGCGTTCGCTGCGCGTGCTCGACGGCGCCGTGTGCGTTCTCGACAGCAACCAGGGCGTCGAGCCGCAGACCGAGACTGTCTGGCGCCAGGGTGACAAGTACAAGGTTCCGCGCATCGTCTTCGCCAACAAGATGGACAAGACCGGCGCCGACTTCTTCAAGTGCCTGGCCGATATCGTCGACCGTCTCGGCGCCAAGCCGATCGCGATCCAGCTTCCGATCGGCGCCGAGAACAACTTCAAGGGTCTCGTCGACCTCGTGAAGATGAAGGGCGTCATCTGGAACGACGAAGCGCTCGGCGCGAAGTACGACTATGTCGACATCCCGGCCGACCTCGTCGACCAGGCCAAGGAATACCGCGAGAAGATGGTGGAAGCCGCCGTCGAACTCGACGACGACGCCATGGCCGCCTATCTCGACGGCAACGAGCCGGACGAGGCGACGCTGAAGCGGCTGATCCGCAAGGCCGTGCTGACCGGTGCGTTCTATCCGGTGCTCTGCGGTTCCGCGTTCAAGAACAAGGGCGTGCAGCCGCTGCTCGACGCCGTCGTCGACTATCTGCCGTCGCCGATCGACGTGCCCGCGATCAAGGGCACTGACGACAAGGGCAACGAAGTCGTCCGCAAGGCGGACGACAAGGAGCCGCTCGCGCTGCTCGCGTTCAAGATCATGGACGACCCGTTCGTCGGCACCATCACCTTCTGCCGCATCTACTCCGGCGTTCTGCAGAGCGGCACCGGCGTCGTGAACTCGACCCGCGAGAAGAAGGAGCGGATCGGGCGCATGCTGCTGATGCATGCGAACAACCGCGAAGACATCAAGGAAGCCTATGCCGGCGACATCGTTGCGCTGGCTGGCCTGAAGGAAGCGCGCACCGGCGACACGCTGTGCGATCCCGACAAGCAGGTCATCCTCGAAAAGATGGAATTTCCCGAGCCGGTCATCGAGATCGCGATCGAGCCGAAGTCGAAGGCCGACCAGGAAAAGCTGGGCGTGGCGCTGGCGAAGCTCGCCGCGGAGGATCCGTCCTTCCGCGTTTCGACCGATCAGGAGTCCGGCCAGACCATCCTCAAGGGCATGGGCGAACTCCACCTCGACATCAAGGTCGACATCCTCAAGCGCACCTACAAGGTCGATGCCAACATCGGCGCGCCGCAGGTGGCGTTCCGTGAGCGCGTCACCAAGAAGGCCGAGGTCAAGTACACGCACAAGAAGCAGACCGGCGGTACCGGTCAGTTCGCCGAAGTGTCGATCGTGGTCGAGCCGAACGAGCCCGGCAAGGGCTATGAGTTCGAGTCCAAGATCGTCGGCGGTGCGGTGCCGAAGGAATACATCCCCGGCGTCGAAAAGGGCCTCAACAGCGTCATGAGCTCCGGCGTGGTCGCGGGCTTCCCCGTGGTGGACGTCAAGGTTCAACTCGTGGACGGCAAGTACCACGACGTCGACTCGTCGGCGCTGGCCTTCGAAATCGCATCGCGCGCGGCGTTCCGCGAAGCCTTGCAGAAGGGCAAGTCCGTCCTGCTCGAGCCGATCATGAAGGTCGAAGTGGTGACCCCGGAAGACTACACCGGCTCGGTCATCGGCGACCTGAATTCCCGGCGCGGTCAGATCCAGGGTCAAGACATGCGCGGCAACGCCAACGTCATCAACGCGATGGTGCCGCTCATGAACATGTTCGGTTACGTGAATAACCTGCGCTCGATGAGCCAGGGGCGCGCGACCTTCACCATGCAGTTCGACCACTACGCAGAAGCGCCGGCGAACGTGTCGGCAGAAGTCCAGAAGAAGTTTGCCTGATTGTCGTCGGTCCGAAGCTGACGATTGAACGGAGAGTCAAATGGCCAAAGCAAAGTTTGAACGTAACAAGCCGCACTGCAACATCGGCACCATCGGTCACGTCGACCATGGCAAGACGTCGCTGACGGCGGCGATCACCAAGGTTCTCGCCGAAGCCGGCGGTGCGACGTTCACGGCGTACGACCAGATCGACAAGGCGCCGGAAGAGAAGGCGCGCGGCATCACGATCTCGACCGCGCACGTCGAGTACGAGACGCCGAACCGCCACTACGCTCACGTCGACTGCCCCGGCCACGCCGACTACGTCAAGAACATGATCACCGGCGCTGCCCAGATGGACGGCGCGATCCTGGTCGTGTCGGCCGCTGACGGCCCGATGCCGCAGACCCGCGAGCACATCCTGCTCGCCCGCCAGGTCGGCGTGCCCGCGCTCGTCGTGTTCCTCAACAAGTGCGACATGGTCGACGATCCGGAGCTGCTCGAGCTCGTCGAGCTCGAAGTCCGCGAGCTGCTCTCGAAGTACGAATTCCCGGGCGACAAGATCCCGATCATCAAGGGCTCGGCGCTCGCCGCCCTCGAAGATTCCGACAAGAAGCTCGGCCACGACGCCATCCTCGAGCTGATGAAGAACGTCGACGAGTACATCCCGCAGCCGGAGCGTCCGATCGACCAGCCGTTCCTGATGCCGGTTGAAGACGTGTTCTCGATCTCGGGCCGCGGCACCGTGGTGACCGGCCGTGTCGAGCGCGGCATCGTCAAGGTCGGCGAGGAAATCGAGATCGTCGGTCTGCGTGCGACCCAGAAGACCACCGTCACCGGCGTCGAAATGTTCCGCAAGCTGCTCGATCAGGGCCAGGCCGGCGACAACATCGGTGCGCTGCTCCGCGGCACCAAGCGCGAGGAAGTCGAGCGCGGCCAGGTGCTCTGCAAGCCGGGTTCGGTCAAGCCGCACACCAAGTTCAAGGCCGAGGCTTACATCCTCACCAAGGAAGAGGGCGGTCGCCACACCCCGTTCTTCACCAACTACCGTCCGCAGTTCTACTTCCGCACCACCGACGTGACCGGTGTCGTGCACCTGCCGGAAGGCACCGAGATGGTGATGCCGGGCGACAACATCGCGATGGAAGTGCACCTGATCGTGCCGATCGCGATGGAAGAGAAGCTCCGCTTCGCGATCCGCGAAGGCGGTCGCACCGTCGGCGCCGGCGTCGTCGCCTCGATCATCGAGTAATTACGCGAATAGGGAATGGCGGGTGGCGAATAGGGAAATCTATTCGCTACTCGCTACTCGCCACTCACCTGAGAAGAAAGCACGGCAATGAACGGCCAAAACATTCGCATCCGTCTCAAGGCGTTCGACCATCGTATCCTCGATACGTCGACCCGCGAGATCGTGAACACGGCGAAGCGCACGGGCGCTCAGGTTCGCGGACCCATTCCGCTGCCGACCCGCATCGAGAAGTTCACCGTCAACCGTTCGCCCCACGTCGACAAGAAGAGCCGCGAACAGTTCGAGATGCGCACCCACAAGCGCCTGCTCGACATCGTCGATCCGACCCCGCAGACCGTCGATGCCTTGATGAAGCTCGACCTGGCCGCCGGTGTCGACGTCGAGATCAAGCTCTGAGCATGACCCCGAGAAGTGGGCACCGGTTTTCGGATCGGGTCATGCTCACGAAGAAAATTGGTTAGTCCGCAAGGACAGAAAGAACAGGAAGCAAGCCGATGCGCTCCGGAGTGATCGCACAAAAGGTCGGGATGACGCGGGTCTTCACGGAGGCCGGCGAACATATCCCCGTGACCGTGCTGAAGCTCGGCAATTGCCAGGTCGTAGGCCACCGCACCGAAGAGAAGAACGGCTATGTCGCGCTGCAGCTCGGCGCCGGCACCCGCAAGACCGTGTATCTACCGAAGGCGGAGCGCGGTCAGTTCGCGGTCGCCAAGGTCGAGCCGAAGCGGCAGGTCGAGGAATTCCGCGTCTCCGCCGATCAGATGATCCCGGTCGGCGCCGAGATCCAGGCCGATCACTTCGTCGTCGGCCAGTTCGTCGACGTCACCGGCACCTCGGTCGGTAAGGGTTTTGCCGGCGGCATGAAGCGCTGGAACTTCGGCGGTCTGCGCGCCACGCACGGTGTGTCGATCTCGCACCGCTCGATCGGTTCGACCGGCGGCCGTCAGGACCCCGGCAAGACCTGGAAGAACAAGAAGATGCCCGGCCACATGGGTGTCGACCGCATCACCACGCTCAACCTTCGCGTCGTCCAGACCGATGTCGCGCGTGGCCTGATCCTCGTCGAAGGCGCCGTTCCCGGCTCCAAGGGCGGCTGGATCCGCGTGCGCGACGCCGTCAAGAAGCCGCTGCCGAAGGAAGCTCCGAAGCCCGGCAAGTTCAAGGTTGCCGGCGAAGCGGACGCCGCTCCGGCCGCGCAGGAGGCGTGAGATGGAACTGAAGGTCACGACCCTCGAGGGCAAGGAAGCCGGCTCCGTCCAGCTCTCCGACGCCATTTTCGGCCTCGAGCCGCGCGAGGACATCATCGCGCGCTGCGTGAAGTGGCAGCTCGACAAGCGTCAGGCTGGCACCCACAAGGCCAAGGGCCGCGCCGAGATCTGGCGCACCGGCAAGAAGATGTACAAGCAGAAGGGCACCGGCGGTGCTCGTCACGGCTCGGCTCGCGTGCCGCAGTTCCGCGGCGGTGGCCGTGCCTTCGGCCCGGTCGTGCGCTCGCATGCCTCCGACCTGCCGAAGAAGGTCCGCGCGCTTGCTCTCAAGCACGCGCTGTCGGCCAAGGCCAAGGATGGCGATCTCGTGGTGATTGAGAAGGCCGCGCTGGAAGCCGCCAAGACCAAGGCGCTGCTCGGTCACTTCGCCGGCCTCGGGCTCACCAACGCCCTGATCATCGACGGCGCCGAGCTCAACAACGGTTTTGCCGCGGCCGCCCGCAACATCCCGAACATGGACGTGCTGCCGATCCAGGGCATCAACGTTTATGACATCCTGCGCCGTCAGAAGCTCGTTCTGACCAAGGCCGCCATCGATGCGCTGGAGGCGCGCTTCAAATGACGAAGAACATCGAGCCTCGCCACTACGACGTGATCGTTGCGCCGGTCGTGACCGAAAAGGCGACGATCGCCTCCGAGCACAACAAGGTCCTGTTCAAGGTGGCCGCCAAGGCGACCAAGCCGCAGATCAAGGAAGCGATCGAGAAGCTGTTCGACGTCAAGGTCAAGAGCGTCAACACGCTGGTCCGCAAGGGCAAGACCAAGGTCTTCCGCGGCAATCTCGGCTCGCAGTCGAACACCAAGCGCGCGATCGTGACCCTCGAAGAGGGCCACCGCATCGACGTTACCACCGGTCTGTAAGGTCGCACGACGATGGCACTGAAGACATTCAATCCCACGACGCCGGGCCAGCGCCAGCTGGTCATGGTCGATCGTTCGGCGCTCTACAAGGGCAAGCCGGTCAAGGCGCTCACCGAGGGCAAGCAGTCCAAGGGTGGCCGCAACAACACCGGTCGCATCACCGTGCGCTTCCGCGGCGGCGGCCACAAGCAGGCCTACCGCACCGTCGACTTCAAGCGTGACACGGTCGATACGCCTGCGACCGTCGAGCGGCTGGAATACGATCCGAACCGCACCGCGTTCATCGCGCTGATCAAGTACCAGGACGGCACGCTCGCCTACATCCTGGCACCGCAGCGCCTCGCCGTCGGCGACACCGTGGTTGCCGGCAACTATGTCGACGTGAAGCCGGGCAACGTCATGCCGCTCGGCAACATGCCGGTCGGCACGATCATCCACAACATCGAGACCAAGATCGGGAAGGGCGGCCAGCTCGCACGTTCGGCCGGCACCTACGCCCAGATCGTCGGTCGCGACCAGGACTACGTCATCGTCCGCCTCAACTCGGGCGAGCAGCGCCTGGTGCACGGCCGTTGCCGCGGCACGATCGGCGCGGTGTCGAACCCGGACCACATGAACACCTCGATCGGCAAGGCCGGCCGCAAGCGTTGGATGGGCCGTCGCCCGCACAACCGCGGCGTCGCGATGAACCCGATCGACCATCCGCACGGCGGCGGTGAAGGCCGTACCTCGGGCGGCCGCCACCCGGTCACCCCGTGGGGCAAGCCGACCAAGGGCAAGAAGACCCGCACCAACAAGTCGACCAACAAATTCATTCTCCTAAGCCGCCACAAGCGGAAGAAGTAAGGAACGGCGGACATGGTTCGTTCAGTCTGGAAAGGCCCGTTCGTCGAGGGCTCGCTGCTCAAGAAGGCCGACGCCGCGCGCGCGTCGGGCCGTCACGACGTCATCAAGATCTGGAGCCGTCGCTCGACCATCCTGCCGCAGTTCGTCGGCCTGACGTTCGGCGTCTACAACGGCCAGAAGCATGTGCCGGTGAACGTCAACGAGGAAATGGTCGGTCACAAGTTCGGCGAGTTCTCGCCGACCCGGACCTTCCATGGCCATTCGGGCGACAAGAAAGCCAAGAAGGCTTGAGGATTAAACGATGAGCAAACCTAAGCGCGAACGGAGCCTCGCCGACAACGAGGCCAAGGCGGTCGCCCGGATGCTGCGGGTGAGCCCGCAGAAGCTCAACCTGGTCGCCCAGCTCATTCGCGGCCGGAAGGCGTCTGCGGCGCTCGCTGACCTGCAGTTCTCGCGCAAGCGGATCGCGGTCGACGTGAAGAAGTGCCTGGAATCGGCTATCGCCAACGCCGAGAACAACCACGACCTCGACGTCGACGATCTCGTCGTGGCGCAGGCCTTCGTGGGCAACGGTCTCGTGATGAAGCGCTTCGCCGCGCGCGGCCGTGGCCGCTCGGGCCGTGTCTACAAACCATTTTCGCAACTGACGATCATCGTTCGTCAGGTCGAAGCCGAAGCAGCGGCTTAAGGGACGCAGGAGAAAACGATGGGTCAAAAGATCAATCCGATCGGTCTGCGTCTCGGCATCAACCGGACCTGGGATTCGCGCTGGTTCGCCGGCAAGCAGGAATACGGCAAGCTGCTGCACGAGGACGTCAAGATTCGCGAGATCCTGCACAAGGAGCTCAAGCAGGCGGCCGTCGCCCGCATCGTGATCGAGCGTCCGCACAAGAAGTGCCGCGTCACCATCCACTCGGCTCGTCCGGGTGTCGTGATCGGCAAGAAGGGCGCCGACATCGACAAGCTGCGCAAGAAGGTCGCCGACATCACCTCGTCGGACGTCGTGATCAACATCGTCGAGATCCGCAAGCCGGAGCTCGACGCCACGCTGGTCGCCGAATCGATCGCGCAGCAGCTCGAGCGCCGCGTCGCGTTCCGCCGCGCCATGAAGCGCGCGGTGCAGTCGGCGATGCGTCTCGGCGCCGAGGGCATCCGCATCAACTGCTCGGGTCGTCTGGGCGGTGCGGAAATCGCGCGCATGGAGTGGTACCGCGAAGGTCGCGTGCCGCTGCACACGCTGCGCGCCGACATCGACTACGGCGTTGCGACCGCGTTCACGACCTTCGGCACCTGCGGTGTCAAGGTCTGGATCTTCAAGGGTGAGATCCTCGAGCACGATCCGATGGCCCAGGACAAGCGGATGGCTGAAGGCGAGAGCGGTGGCGGCGGTAGTGGCCGGCCGCGTCGCGACGCAGCTTGAAGCCAGGACAGGAATTGAGGGCTTAAAGCCATGATGCAACCAAAGAAAACGAAGTTCCGGAAGGCGCATAAGGGCCGTATCCACGGCGTTGCGACTTCGGGCGCGACGTTGGCGTTCGGCCAGTTCGGCCTGAAGGCGACCGAGCCGGATCGCGTCACCGCGCGCCAGATCGAAGCCGCCCGCCGCGCGCTGACCCGCCACATGAAGCGCGCCGGCCGCGTCTGGATCCGCGTGTTCCCGGACGTGCCGGTGTCGAAGAAGCCGGCCGAAGTCCGCATGGGCTCCGGCAAGGGCTCGCCCGAATTGTGGGTGGTGCGCGTCAAGCCGGGTCGGGTGCTGTTCGAGATCGACGGCGTCAACAACCAGACCGCGCGCGAGGCGCTGACCCTGGCCGCTGCCAAGCTGCCGATCAAGACGCGCTTCGTCGAGCGCATTGCGGAGTAATGGCCATGGCCCAGATGAAGATCGAAGACATCCGCGCGATGAGCCCCGACCAGCAGGATGACGCCATCCTGAACCTGAAGAAGGAGCGCTTCAACCTGCGCTTCCAGCGCGCCACCGGGCAGCTCGAGAACACCTCGCGCCTGCGCGAGGCCCGCCGTGACATCGCCCGCATCAAGACCGTCGCCGCGCAGAAGCGCGCGAAGAAGAAGTAAGGGGCTTACGAATATGCCGAAACGTACTCTGCAAGGCGTGGTCGTCAGCGACAAGACTGCCAAGACCGTCGTGGTGCGCGTCGACCGCCGCTTTACGCACCCGATCTACAAGAAGACGATCCGCCGTTCGAAGAACTACCACGCGCACGACGAGAGCAACGAGTTCAAGCCGGGCGACATGGTGTGGATCGAGGAATCGAAGCCGATTTCGAAGTTGAAGCGCTGGGTCGTGATCCGGGGCGAACACAAGAAAAGCGCCTGAGCTGCCGGCTTTCCGCCGACTGACTTCAGGGAAATGTTGAGCGCAGCGAGCCTGCGCAGATAGAAAGAGGACGAGGTGCATCAATGATTCAGATGCAGACCAACCTCGACGTGGCCGACAATTCTGGCGCACGCCGTGTCATGTGTATCAAGGTGCTTGGAGGCTCCAAGCGCCGTTACGCCACCGTGGGCGACATCATCGTCGTGTCGATCAAGGAAGCGATTCCGCGCGGTAAGGTGAAGAAGGGCGACGTGATGAAGGCCGTGGTGGTGCGGGTCCGCAAGGACATCCGCCGTCCCGACGGTTCGGTCATCCGCTTCGACCGCAACGCCGCCGTCCTGATCAACAACCAGGCCGAGCCGGTCGGAACCCGTATCTTCGGGCCCGTGCCGCGCGAGCTGCGCGCCAAGAACCACATGAAGATCATTTCGCTCGCGCCGGAGGTGCTGTGATGGCTGCGAAGATCCGCAAGGGCGACAAGGTCATCGTTCTGACCGGTCGCGACAAGGGCCGCACCGGCGAGGTGTTCGAGGTGCGCCCGGATGCCGGCACCGCTCTGGTGCGCGGCATCAACATGGTCAAGCGTCACCAGAAGCAGACGCAGGCCCAGGAGGGCGGCATCATCTCGAAAGAGGCGCCGGTCCAACTGTCCAACATCGCGTATCTCGGCAAGGACGGAAAGCCGACGCGCATCGGATTCAAGATTCAGGCGGACGGCAAGAAGGTCCGCGTTGCCAAGAGCTCGGGAGCTGAGATCGATGGCTGAGGCCGCTTACACCCCGCGCCTGCGCGCGGAATACGACAGCAAGATTCGTACGGTCATGACCGAGAAGTTCGGTTATGAGAACGTCATGCAGGTGCCGCGACTGGACAAGGTCGTGCTCAACATGGGCGTGGGCGATTCCGTCAACGACCGCAAGAAGGCCGAGACCGCCGCTGCCGAACTGACGCAGATCGCCGGCCAGAAGGCGATCGTAACCTATTCGCGCATCGCGATCGCGACCTTCAAGCTGCGTGAGAACCAGCCGATCGGCTGCAAGGTCACGCTGCGCAAGACCCATATGTACGAGTTCATCGATCGCCTGGTGAACGTCGCGCTGCCCCGCGTTCGCGACTTCCGTGGCCTCAACCCGAAGAGCTTCGACGGCCGCGGCAACTATTCGCTCGGCATCAAGGAACACATCATTTTCCCCGAGATCGACTTCGACAAGGTCACCGAGGCCCGCGGCATGGACATCACCGTCTGCACCACGGCCAAGACCGACGAAGAGGCGAGGGCCTTGTTGACCGCTTTCAATTTCCCGTTCCGGCAGTGAGACGCTGAAGAGCAGCCTCTCAAACGCGGATACCCAGGAGCCAAGCATGGCAAAGAAGAGTTCAGTCGAGAAGAACAACCGGCGCAAGCGGATGGTGAAGAACGCCGCCGCCAAGCGCGAGCGGTTGAAGGCGATTATCGCCGACAAGAAGCTGCCGATGGAAGAGCGGTTTGCCGCGACCCTGAAGCTTGCGGAAATGCCGCGCAACTCGTCGGCGACCCGCATCCGTCTGCGTTGCGAACTGTCGGGCCGGCCGCGCTCGAACTACCGCAAGAACAAGCTGTCGCGTATCGCGCTGCGCGACCTCGGCTCCAAGGGCATGGTCCCTGGCCTCGTGAAGTCGAGCTGGTAAGGAGGGTCGGTTAGATGTCTACGCACGATCCAATCAGCGATCTGATCACCCGTATCCGCAACGCGCAGATGCGTGCCAAGACCAAGGTCTCCACGCCTGGCTCCAAGATGCGCCAGAACGTGCTCGATGTGCTGAAGAACGAAGGCTACATCCGCGGCTACGCCACGGTCGAGCACACCTCCGGCCGCAGCGAGATCGAGATCGAGCTGAAGTATTTCGACGGCGAGCCCGTCATCCGCGAGATCGAGCGGGTCTCCAAGCCCGGGCGTCGTGTCTACGCCTCGGTGAAGAACCTGCCGCGGGTCAATAACGGACTCGGCATTTCGGTGTTGTCGACGCCGAAGGGGATCATGGCCGACCACGACGCGCGCGACGCGAATGTGGGCGGCGAAGTCCTCTTCACGGTGTTCTGAGAAGGATTTTTGATCCATGTCACGTGTTGGCAAAAGGCCTGTGGCGGTTCCGTCGGGCGTTACCGCGACCGTCGATGGGCAGACCGTCAAGATGAAGGGGCCGAAGGGCCAGCTTCAGTTCGTCGTCCATGACGACGTCGAGGTGAAGCTTGAGAGCGGCCAGGTCAAGGTCAAGCCCCGGCTCGAGACCAATCGCGCGCGGGCGCTGTACGGCACCGCACGCGCCCAGGTCGCGAACCTCGTCGAGGGCGTCACCAAGGGTTTTGAGAAGAAGCTCGAAATCACCGGCGTCGGTTACCGCGCCGCGATGCAGGGCAAGAACCTGCAGCTCGCGCTCGGCTACAGCCACGACGTGGTCTATACGATCCCGGAGGGCATCACGATTACCGTGCCGAAGCCGACCGAGATCAACATCTCGGGCAGCGACGTCCAGCGCGTCGGCCAGGTTGCCGCGGAGATCCGCGCCTACCGTCCGCCGGAGCCCTACAAGGGCAAGGGCGTGAAGTACGCCGACGAATTCATCTTCCGCAAGGAAGGCAAGAAGAAGTAACGGAGCCGGTCATGTCGAAAGCCAAGGTTACGAATGCCCGGCGCAAGCGGAGTGTGCGGCTGAAGCTGCGCCGCTCCGCCGGCGGCCGTCCGCGCCTGTCCGTGTTCCGCTCGTCCAAGCACATCTACGCCCAGGTCATCGACGACCTGAAGGGCGAGACGCTGGCGTCGGCCTCCTCGCTCGAGAAGGCGATGCGCGACGGCGGCAAGACCGGCGCCGACATCGACGCCGCGAAGGCGGTCGGCAAGTTGCTGGCCGAGCGCGCTGCGCAGAAGGGTGTCAAGGAAGTCGTGTTCGATCGCGGTAGCTACCTCTATCACGGGCGCGTCAAGGCTCTTGCTGACGCGGCACGTGAGAGCGGGCTGAGCTTCTAACAGAATTTGAGGATTGAGGCGTAAGCCTCTGAAGGATTGGAAAAACCATGGCAGCTGAACGCGAGCAACGCGGTGGACGCGATCAACGCGGCGGACGCGAACGGAGCAGGGAGCGCGAGGAGCGCGACAGCGAGTTCGTCGACAAGCTCGTCCACATCAACCGCGTGGCCAAGGTCGTCAAGGGCGGCAAGCGCTTCGGTTTCGCAGCGCTGGTCGTGATCGGCGATCAGAAGGGCCGCGCCGGCTTCGGTCACGGCAAGGCCCGCGAAGTGCCTGAGGCGATCCGCAAGGCCACCGAGTCCGCCAAGCGCAACCTGACCCGCGTGTCGCTGCGCGAGGGCCGCACGCTGCATCACGACATCGCCGGCCGTCACGGCGCGGGCCGTGTCTACCTGCGTGCCGCTCCGGCCGGTACCGGCATCATCGCCGGCGGCCCGATGCGCGCCGTGTTCGAGACGCTCGGCGTCCAGGACGTGGTTGCGAAGTCGATCGGCTCGTCGAACCCGTACAACATGGTGCGTGCGACCTTCGACGCGCTCAAGCACCAGGACTCGCCGCGTTCGGTCGCTGCGCGCCGCAACATCAAGGTGTCCACTCTGCAGTCCCGCCGTGTCGGCGGCGATGCCGAGGCGGCTGCCGACTAACGAAAGCTTTTCGGAGTTAACACGATGGCCAAGGCCGCAAAGACGATCAAGGTCGAGCAGACCGGCAGCGCGATCCGCCGCCATCACTCGCAGCGCTCGACCCTGATCGGGCTCAAGCTCAACAAGATCGGCCGCGTCGCCGAACTGCCGGACACTCCGGCGGTCCGCGGCATGATCGAAAAAGTTCACCATCTCGTCCGCATCGTCGACGAGAAGTAAGACAGGGCGCATGACGCCGAAGACCGGCTACCGGTTTTCGGACCAGATCATGCGCAAGACACAAGGAGAAGGGCGATGAAGCTCAGCGAGATCGCCGACAATCCCGGTTCGCGCAAGAAGCGCATGCGCGTCGGCCGCGGCATCGGTTCCGGCAAGGGCAAGCAGTCCGGCCGCGGCGGCAAGGGCCAGACCGCGCGTTCGGGCGTGCGCATCAAGGGCTTTGAAGGCGGCCAGATGCCGATGCATCGCCGTCTGCCGAAGCGTGGCTTCAACAACATCTTCCGCGTCGAGTTCGCCGAGATCAATCTCGACCGGCTCCAGGACGCCGTCGATGCCAAGAAGCTCGACACCAAGAGCGTCGTGAACGCCGAGGCGCTGGTGAAGGCCGGTGTGCTCCGCCGCTCCAAGGCTGGCGTGCGGCTGCTCGGCCGCGGCGAGCTCAAGACCAAGCTCAACATCGAGGTGCACGGCGCCACGAAGTCCGCGATCGCAGCGGTCGAGAAGGCCGGCGGCTCGGTGAAGATCCTCGCAGCCCCCAAGGACGAAGGCGAGGCGGCGTAACAACTGCGTCATTGGCCCGCACCCTGCGGGCCTTTTCGCGTGCTTGACGATGGACTTATCGAAGCCGAGCACCAGATAATGTCCGGCGTCCGCCGAGTGTCCAGATCGTCGCGGGCATGACGGCGCAGAAGGCGGCGGGAGAAAGCCCAATATGGTCTCAGCAGCGGAACAACTGGCAGCCAACCTCAATTTCGGCGCGCTGGCCAAGGCCGACGAACTGAAGAAGCGCATCTGGTTCACCCTGGGTGCGCTGCTCGTTTATCGGCTCGGCACCTACATCCCGCTGCCGGGCATCGACCCCAACATCTGGGAGCAGGTTTTCCGCTCCCAGGCGGGCGGCATCCTCGGCATGTTCAACATGTTCGCCGGCGGCGGCATCCACCGCATGGCGATCTTCGCGCTGAACATCATGCCGTACATCTCGGCCTCGATCATCATCCAGCTCCTGACCACGGTCTCGCCGCAGCTCGAGGCGCTGAAGAAGGAAGGCGAGGCGGGCCGCAAGACGCTGAACCAGTACACCCGCTACCTGACGGTGATTCTGGCAGCCTTCCAGTCCTACGGCATTGCCGTCGGTCTCGAAGGCGCCGGCAATGTCGTCAGCGACCCCGGCATGTTCTTCCGCCTGTCCACCGCGATCACGCTGACCGGCGGCACCATGTTCCTGATGTGGCTCGGCGAGCAGGTCACCTCGCGCGGCATCGGCAACGGTATCTCGCTGATCATCCTGTCCGGCATCGTCGCCGAGCTGCCCTCGGCGCTCGCCAACATGCTCGAGCTCGGCCGTCAGGGCGCAATGTCGACCGGCCTGATCCTGGTCGTCATCATCATGGCGGTTGCCGTGATCGCGTTCATCGTTTTCGTGGAGCGCGCGCAGCGCCGCCTGCTGATCCAGTATCCGAAGCGCCAGGTCGGCAACAAGATGTTCGAAGGCCAGTCCTCGCATCTGCCGCTCAAGCTCAACACCTCGGGTGTGATCCCGCCGATCTTCGCGTCCTCGCTGCTCTTGCTGCCGACCACGGTCGCGAACTTCAACGCGGGCAAGGGACCGGAATGGTTCCAGTGGCTCACCACCCAGCTCGGGCATGGCCGGCCGCTGTTCCTGTTCATGTATCTCGCGCTGATCGTGTTCTTTGCGTTCTTCTACACCGCGATCGTCTTCAACCCGACCGAGACCGCCGACAATCTCAAGAAGCACGGCGGCTTCATTCCGGGCATCCGCCCCGGCGAGCGCACCGCCGAGTACATCGACTACGTGCTGTCGCGTATCACCGTGGTTGGCGCGATCTACCTCGCGATCGTCTGCTTGATCCCGGAAATCCTGATTTCCTACGCCTCGGTGCCGTTCTATTTTGGCGGCACGTCGCTTCTGATCGTGGTGAGTGTCACCATGGATACGGTGGCGCAGGTTCAGGGTTATCTGCTGGCCCATCAATATGAAGGGCTGATCAGGAAGTCGAAGCTGAGGGGCCGCCGTAGATGACGAAGGAGCTTGCGCGCCGGATCGCTGTCACGATTGGCGCGCTGCTTCTTTTCAGGCTCGGCGCTCACGTCCTGCTCCCGGGGCTTCGCCCGGGTGATTGGCTGACGGGCAGCCCATTGGTGGCTGGTGCGATAACCCGCCTGTCCATCGTTGCCCTCCATCTCGTTCCCTATCTGAGCGCGGCGATCATCGTCCAACTGATCGCGATGGTGTGGGGGAGGCTGAGCTCGCTCGAGAGGTCGGGCGAGCGTGGTCGGCGCAGGATCGCCCGTTACACCCTGATCCTGACGCTGGTGATCGCGTCTTTCCAGGCCTACGGCATCGCTTCCACGCTTACGACGATCCCGAACGTCGTTCCCGTTCCCGACGATTGGTTCGTGCTGTCCGCGACCGCTTCGATGGTCGGCGGCGTGTTCTTGCTGGTCTGGCTCAGCGAGCTGATTACCCGCCACGGAATCGGCAATGGTCTTGCCCTGGTGCTGAGTGTCAGCATTCTCGTTCACGTTCCGGGCGACGTTGCAGGTATCCTCGAACTCCTGCGGAGCGGCCAAATATCCGGCAATCTTGCGCTGACCCATGCCGTCTTCTGGATCGTGCTCGTCGCCCTGGTCGTCTTCGTTGAAGGCGCGCGGCGGAACGTCCGTGTCGAATTCGCCGAGCGCAAGGTCGGCGAGCGCACCTTGCCGGCGCGATCGGCGGTTCTGCCGATCAAGATCAACAGCGCCGGCTATCTGGTGCCGACCACCGTGGCGCCCTGGTTCTTGTTTCTGCCGCTGGCCTTTCTGACCTACATCTTTGGTGCCGATGCGCTGTGGATCGCCGCCGCCTATAAGCAGCTTCAGCTTGGCTCGCTTGGCCACGTGATCATCGGATCGGTCGCGGTCTTCGTGCTCGCCTTCATCTACACCTCTTATGTCGTGGATCCCGAGCACACGGCCGAATCGCTGGCCAAGCAGGGCGGCGCAATTCCCGGTGTCGCGCCCGGCGAGGCGACAGCCGATTACCTCGATCGCGTGGTGTCATTGACGACGGTCGTCGGAGCCGTCTACCTGACGGCGCTGCAGCTGATTCCGGAGATCTTCGAGCCTTACGGGATCGGACTGCCGTATAGTATGGTGATCAATGGTGGTGCGGTGCTGATTGTGGTTTGCACTATTCTTGATCTCTTAAATCAGGTGCGCGACCTATCGCTCACCAATCCGGGGGGCGAACGCCGATGAGAATTATACTTCTGGGACCGCCGGGGTCGGGCAAGGGGACCCAGGCGCAACTGCTCGTGCAGCGCTACGGCATTGTCCAGCTTTCGACCGGTGAGATGCTTCGCGCAGCCGTTGCGGCCGGCACACCGGTCGGGCTCAAGGCCAAGGAGATCATGGCGGGCGGCGGGCTGGTGCCCGACGACGTCGTGGTCGGAATCATCTCCGACCGGATCGACCAGCCTGACGCGAAGAAGGGTTTTATCCTGGACGGCTTCCCGCGCACCGTGCCGCAGGCCGAGGCGCTGGACGAGTTGCTCCGGCACAAGCACCTCAAGCTCGATGCGGTGGTCGAGCTGCGCGTCAATGAGAGTGCGCTGCTCAGTCGCGTGGAGACCCGCGTCGCCCAGATGCGCGAGCGCGGCGAGGAAGTGAGGCTCGACGACACCCCGGAGGTGCTGACCAAGCGCCTCGCCAGCTACCGCAGCCAGACGGAACCGCTGATTCACTACTATTCCGAGCGGCGGAAGCTCTCGACCGTCGACGGCATGATGGCCATCGACGAGGTCACCCGCGCCGTCCACCGGCTTCTGCTTGCCCTGGGGGCAGTCGAGCCCAAGACGCACGCCAAGAGTGCGGCCCAGAGCGCCACCAAGGCCACTCCCGCCAAGAAGGGGGCTAAAAAGGCCTCCAAGACGACGAAAACGGCCAAAAAGTCAGCCAAAAAGGCCGCGAAGGGCGCCCAGAAGGCCGCCAAGCCCACCAAGAAGGTCGCCAAAAAGGCTGGCAAGAAGGCGGTGAAGAAGGCCGCCAAACAGGCGGCCAAGAAGACCGCCAAGAAGACCGCGAAAAAGGGTGCCAAAAAGGCCCCAAAAAAGGTCACGAAAAAGCGAGCTAAGCGCTAGCAGCGGTTGACGAAACCCCCGGGAATCCCTTAATAAGCCCCGCATCCAAGTCGGATAGTTTCAGACGATGCCGGGCCCCAGGAAGACCGGGGGTGGGCGTCGTGTTCGCGTTTGTGAACACCTGCCCGAGACAACAAGCACTTAAAGCCCGATCCTGACGAGGATCGGCAACAGGAGAGAAGGCCGTGGCCCGTATTGCCGGCGTAAATATTCCGACCAACAAGCGCGTCCTGATCGCGCTCCAGTACATTCATGGCATCGGCCCGAAGATCGCCGCCGATATCATCGAGAAGGTGAAGATCCCCGAGGATCGCCGCGTCAGCCAGTTGACCGACGCTGAAGTGCTCCAGATCCGCGAAGTCATCGACCGCGACTTCCTCGTCGAGGGCGACCTGCGTCGTGAAGTCGGCATCAACATCAAGCGTCTGATGGACCTCGGCTGCTATCGCGGCCTGCGTCATCGTCGCGGTTTGCCGGTGCGCGGCCAGCGCACCCACACCAATGCGCGCACGCGCAAGGGTCCGGCCAAGGCGATTGCCGGCAAGAAGAAGTAAGTTTTCGCAATTCAAGTATGGCGTGTGGCGATAGAGGGATCCTCGGTTCGCCACGCGCCTTTCGTTCCACAGGTGTAGCCGCTGGCATTACGGCGGCGCTTGAGATCACAGGAAAGGTCATCAATGGGCAAGGAAGCCACCCGCGTTCGCCGTCGTGAGCGCAAGAACATCGCCTCCGGCGTTGCGCACGTGAACTCGTCGTTCAACAACACGACGATCACCATCACCGACGCGCAGGGCAACACGATCGCCTGGTCGTCGGCGGGCACCATGGGTTTCAAGGGATCGCGCAAGTCGACCCCGTATGCAGCGCAGGTCGCTGCGGAGGACGTTTCCAAGAAGGCGCAAGAGCATGGCATGCGCACGCTGGAAGTCGAAGTCGCCGGTCCCGGTTCGGGCCGCGAGTCGGCGCTCCGCGCGCTGCAGGCTGCGGGCTTCACCGTCACCTCGATCCGCGACGTGACCACGATCCCGCACAATGGTTGCCGGCCGCGCAAGCGCCGCCGCGTTTGATGCGACGTTGCGGGCGCTATGGTCGCCCGCAATGACTTTTTAGAAGCCGCGGGAATGATCTGCGGCCTTTCTCCAACGCCAGTATTTGATGCCTCAAATTGACTGGCCTGTATGGGTGAAACAGTGACGATCCAGAAAAATTGGCAAGAACTGATTCGGCCGAACAAGCTCCAGGTGTCCCCCGGCAGCGACCCGGCCCGTTTTGCGACCATCGTCGCCGAGCCGCTCGAGCGCGGCTTCGGCCAGACGCTCGGCAACGCGCTGCGCCGCATCCTGCTGTCCTCGCTCCAGGGCGCGGCCGTGCAGTCGGTGCACATCGACGGCGTGCTGCACGAGTTCTCCTCGATCGCTGGCGTCCGTGAGGACGTCACCGACATCGTGCTCAACATCAAGGACATCTCGATCAAGATGCAGGGCGAAGGCCCCAAGCGCATGGTCGTGAAGAAGCAGGGCCCGGGCGTGGTCACCGCCGGCGACATCCAGACCGTCGGCGACGTCGTCGTGCTCAATCCGGACCTGCAGATCTGCACCCTCGACGAGGGCGCCGAGATCCGCATGGAGTTCACGGTCTCGACCGGCAAGGGCTACGTGCCCGCCGAGCGTAACCGTCCCGAGGACGCGCCGATCGGCCTGATCCCGGTCGACAGCCTGTACTCGCCGGTCCGCAAGGTCTCCTACAAGGTCGAGAACACCCGCGAGGGCCAGATCCTCGACTACGACAAGCTGACCATGACGATCGAGACCAACGGCGCGATCACGCCGGATGACTCGGTGGCTTACGCCGCCCGCATCCTGCAGGATCAGCTCAACGTGTTCGTCAACTTCGAAGAGCCGCGCAAGGAAGTCGCGCAGGAGATCATTCCGGATCTCGCCTTCAATCCGGCCTTCCTCAAGAAGGTGGACGAACTCGAGTTGTCGGTGCGTTCGGCCAACTGCTTGAAGAACGACAACATCGTCTACATCGGCGACCTCGTGCAGAAGAGCGAAGCGGAAATGCTCCGCACCCCGAACTTCGGCCGCAAGTCGCTGAACGAGATCAAGGAAGTGCTGGCCCAGATGGGTCTGCACCTCGGCATGGAAGTGCCGGGCTGGCCGCCGGAGAACATCGACGAGCTCGCCAAGCGCTTCGAGGATCATTACTGAGCATTTCGTCATTCCGGGGCGGCTCGCAGAGCCGAACCCGGAATCTCGAGATTCCGGATCGCCGCTTCGCGCCGTCCGGAATGACACTATGGGCGAACGCAGGCAGCCCACCTGAGCAACATGTCCGACGAACCGTCGCGGCAGTCAAAGTAAGGAATACGAAAAATGCGTCACGGCAAGGTTCATCGGAAGCTCAACCGCACCGCCGAGCACCGCAAGGCGATGTTCGCCAATATGGCGGCCGCGCTGATCAAGCACGAGCAGATCGTCACCACGCTGCCCAAGGCCAAGGAGCTGCGGCCGATCGTCGAGAAGCTCGTCACCCTCGGCAAGAAGGGCGGCCTCTCGCTCCGTCGCCAGGCGATCTCGGAGCTGCGCGACGTCGACATGGTCAAGAAGCTCTTCGACACGCTGGCGACCCGCTACAAGGACCGCCAGGGCGGCTACACCCGCATCATCAAGGCCGGCTTCCGCTACGGCGACAACGCCGCGATGGCCGTGATCGAGTTCGTCGATCGCGACGTCGATGCCAAGGGCCAGGACTCCGGTCCGTCCCAGGCGAAGGAAGCCGAGGCGGCGTAAGCCGTTTCAGTAGTACGGAATATGAAAGCGGCGCCTTCGGGCGCCGCTTTTTTGTTGTGCGGTCGTAGGGTGGGCACGCTTCGCTTTGCCCACCCTACAGGCGCTCACGCCTGGGTGAGCGGCGATTGCAGCTCGCTGTGCGGCGCCCGATATCTCCGTCAACATCAATGGAGATGACGGATGAAGATCGACCTTTCCGGAAAGACCGCGCTGATCACGGGCTCAACCGCCGGCATCGGCTACGCGATTGCCAAAGGCCTTGCAGGCTCGGGTGCTGATGTCGTGATCAATGGCCGCGGCAAGGACAAGGTCGACGCTGCCGTCCGCAAGCTGGAAGGCACCGGCGCAAAGGTCAGCGGCATTGCCGCCGATGTCTCGGCCGCGGCCGGCTGCAAGGCGCTGGTCGCTGCACTTCCCGACGTCGATATCCTCATCAACAATGCCGGCATCTTCGAGCCGAAGAACTTTGTCGACATTCCGGACGAGGACTGGAGCCGTTTCTTCGAGGTCAACGTCATGAGCGGTGTCCGGCTGTCGCGCGCCTATCTGCCGGGGATGCTGAAGCGCAATTGGGGCCGCATCGTCTTCATCTCCTCGGAATCCGGGCTCAACATCCCCGTCGAGATGATCCACTACGGCATGACCAAGACGGCGCAGCTCTCCGTCGCGCGCGGCCTTGCGCAGCTCACCCGCGGCACCGGCGTCACCGTCAATTCCGTGCTGCCGGGACCGACGATGTCCGAAGGCGTCGAGACCTTTGTGAAGGACCTCGCGAAGCAGAATGGTCAGTCGGTGGACGAGGCGGCCGCCAACTTCGTCAAGCAGCATCGCCCGTCGTCTCTCTTGCAACGCTTTGCGAGCGTGGACGAGATCGCCAACATGGTGGTCTATGTCGCGTCGAAGGAAGCTTCCGCTACCAACGGCGCGGCGCTCCGCGCCGAAGGCGGCATCGTCAACACGATCGCGTAGCGGGCTAGCCGCTACTCCTCCTTGATCCCCGCCTTCTGCGCGATGTCCTTCATCTCCGCCGTCTCCTTGGTCACCGCGCCGGCCCAGTCGTCGAAGCGTGCAAAGCCGGGCTCGAAGCCGACCTTGGTGAAGCGCTCGACCACGGAGGGGCTGTTGATGATCTCCTCCAGCGTCGCCGTCAGCTTGTCGCGAACCGCTGGCGGCAGCCCCTTGGGCGCGACCACCGCGCCCCAGGACGAGAAGTCGATGCTGCCATAGCCGAGCTCGGCGAGCGTCGGCACGTCGGGCAGGAACGGCGTGCGCTTGCCGGAGAACACCGCGAGCACCTTGACGGTGCCGGCCTCGATCTGCGGCTTCACGGCGATCACGGTGTCGACATGGTACTGGATGTGCTTGCCGATGAGATCGTTCATCGCCGGCGCGCTGCCCTTGTAGGGCAGGTGCACCATCTTGATGCCGGCGTTCGACTTGAACAGCTCACCGGCGAAATGCGACACCGTCGCGACGCCGAAGGATGCCAGCGACAGCTTGTCGGGATTGGCCTTTGCTTCAGTGACCAGTGCAGGCACGTCCTTGATCGGGTTGTCCTTGGTGGTGACCAGCGCCAGCGTGATCTTGCCGACCTGTCCGAGCGGCTCAAAATCTTTGGCCGCGTCGTAGGGCACGCTCTCCTTCACGGCCGCCGGCAGCGTGAAGCTCGAGTTCGAGCTGAAGAACAGCGTGTACCCGTCGGGCGCCGCGCGCGCGACCTCCTTGGCTGCGATCGTGGTGCCGCCACCGGGACGGTTCATGATGATGACGGGCTTGCCGAGCCGGGTTTCCAGCTCGCTGCCGATGATGCGGGCCACCACGTCGGAGGCGCCGCCCGGCGGGAACGGGCAGATCAGTTGCAGGGACTTTTCCGGATAGGTCGCTTGGGCGGACGCAAGCGAGTGGGTGCCGATCGAGCCGATCAATGCGAGCGCCACCGTGAGAGCCGTTGTTTTCATCGCGTCGTTCTTCCGTGGTTGAACGTTTCAATCGAAAGCCAAGAATCCCGGCTTGCCCGCAATCGGCGGCTGGCGGCCGAGCCAGGCGATGTCGGGAAGCGGGCGGGCGGTGTCCGGATTGGCCGCAAGCACCGCCTCGATCTCGCGCGCCACCGCGAGCGTGGCGAGATCGCCGCCGCGCGGGCCGATCACCTGGATGCCAAACGGCAGGCCGGCGCCGTCGCGGCCGGCCGGGATCGCGACCGTGGGGTGCCCCACATTGGTGACGGCATAGGCCATCGCGAGCCAGTGGAAATAGCTCTTGGTCGGCTGGCCGTCGATCTCGGCCGGATAGAGTTCTGACCACGGCCGCGGACTGATGGTGATCGCGGGTGCGATGATGAAGTCGTGGCTGGCGTAGAACGTCTGCCAGCGCCGGTAGAGCTCGGTCTGCATCGAGAGTGCACGCGCGACGTCGGCGGCGGAATAGCCGAGCCCCTCGGCGACGTTGTCGCGAATGTTGGGCCCGACCTTGTCCGGAAATTTTTCGGCGAGCTCGCGGTGGCGGCCGAGGAAGGCGACGGCACGCAAGGTGCTGAACACCTCGTCTGCACCGGTGCAATCGGGATGGGTCCATTCGACGTTGCGAAACACCGATTCGAACGAGCCGAGCTTGCCTCTGAAGGTCGCCGCGACCGCCCGCTCGGTCGGCGCAAAGCCGAAATCACAGGTCGCCGCGATGCGCAGGCCCGAGAGATCGGCGCGCGGCGGATTGCGATAGAGCGTTGGCGCCGGCGCGCCGCCGGCATGCAGTATCGCCGACAGCGGATCGCGGCCATCGCGATCCAGCATGCAGGACAGCATGAGGCAGGCATCCGATACGGTTCTCGCCATCGGTCCGAGCTGCGAGATCTGCAACCAGGCCATGTTGCGGCTGTTGCTGGCGATCAGTCCGGGCGACGGCCTGAAGCCGACGACGCCGCAGAACGATGCAGGATTGCGCACCGAGCCGCCGGTGTCGGATCCGGTCGCGAGCGGCACCATGCCGGTTGCGAGCGCAACGGCCGATCCGCCGGAGGAGCCGGCCGCGGATCGATCAGGATCGAAGGGATTGCCGGTCGCGCCATACACGGCGTTGCGCGTATTGCCGCCGGCGCCCCATTCCGGCACGTTCGTCTTGCCGATGACGATCGCACCTTCGCGCTTGAGCATCGCGACGATGGCCTCGTCCTGCTTCGCGACGTTGCCTGCGAACAGCACGCTGCCAAAACTGGTCGGCAACCCCTTTGCGTCGATCAGGTCCTTGACGCCGAGCGGCAGGCCGTGCACGGCGCCAAGCGTGTCGCCGCGCATCACGGCGGCCTCGTGTTCGCGCGCGGTGTTGCGCGCCGTCTCGAAGGAGCGCGCCACCATCGCATTGACGGCCGGATCGATCGCCTCGATGCGGCGGATGCAACTGTCCGTCAGTTCGACGGGCGAGAGCTTGCGTTGGCCGATCAGTGCGCGTGCCGCGACCGCGGACAGGTCGCATGGTTCGGTCATGATATGTCTGCTTGTTCCGGACCCGGCGGGCCCTGCCGGCCCTCATGTCCGGGGCCACGGACTCATGATGCCGCAATCGGCCGCGCGTGCCAAGCGTCAGCCCTCCAGCCATCTGGTGGGGGACTTTCAAGCCTTACCACAGGTTGCTATGTTGCCCTGCTACCTCGAGGGGAGAATGATGCTTAAGCCGCGATACCGGATCCTGTGTTTCTTTGTGACGTTATCGGTTTTGTTGCCTGCTTCGCTTGTGCGCGCCGATCAGCCGTTTCAACGTCTCCTGCCGTTCCTGATTGATCTGGCGGGATGGCAGGGCGAGAAGCCGGAGGGCATGTCGATGCAAATGTCCGACACCAGCATGACGACGGCAACCCGTGACTATGAACGCGGCGAGGCGAGGGCTCATGCGTCCATCGTCATCGGCCCAGCCGCCGCGGGCGCGCTGGCGCCGATTCAGAGCGGGATGAATATGCAGACATCGGAAGGGCGCATGGTGACATCCACCGTGCGCGGCATGAATGTCTTGAAAGCCTACAACAGCAAGGACAAGTCCGGCACGCTGGTCGTAGCGCTCGACAAGAACGCGATGTTCAGCCTCGCCTATGAAGGCGTGGCCGAGGAAGAGGCCTTGGCGCTCGCGGACAAGTTCGACTGGAAAGCGATGCAGGCGGCAACTCAGGCGAAGTAAGAACGTAGGGTGGGTTAGCCCCGCGGCTGCGCGAAGCGCAGTCCGCGAGGCGTAACCCACCACATCTGTTTCCGCGGATAGAAAAGAGGTGGGGTACGCCGAGCGGTTTGCGCTTCGCGCAATCCGCGGGGCTAACCCACCCTACGAAGCTACGAAGCATCGCTGGCGCTACGCTACCAGCCCTCCAGCACGATCTTGCCGCGGGACTTGCCGCTCTCGAGCAGCGCATGCGCGCGCTTGAGATTGGCAGCACTGATGGTGCCAAAGGTCTGGTCGAGCGTGGTGCGCAGCACGCCCTTGTCGATGAGGTCGGCGACGTCGTCGAGCAGATCATGTTGCGCGATCATGTCAGGCGTCCCAAACGAGGAGCGCGTGAACATCGATTCCCAGTGCACCGAGATCGCCTTGCCCTTGAACGCGCTGACGGTGAATTCAGGGGGATCGTCGATCAGGCCGAACTTGCCTTGCGGCGCCATGAATTCCGCGATCGCCTTGTAGTGCTGGTCGGTGAAGGTGAGGCTGGCGACCAACGCGACCGGTGGAAGCTTCAACTTCTCGATCTGCTCCTTCAACGGCTTGCCGTGGTCGATCACCGCATGCGCGCCGAGATCGAGGCACCATTTTTGCGACTCCGGCCGGGTCGCGGTCGCGAGCACCGTGAGGCCGGTGAGGCGGCGCGCGAGCTGAATCAGAATCGAGCCGACGCCGCCGGCGCCGCCGGTGATCAGCAGCGTGCGCGGATCGTTGCTCTTGCCGGGGACAGCGCCGAGGCGGTCGAACAGCAATTCCCAGGCGGTGATGGAGGTGAGGGGGAGGGCTGCGGCCTGCGCGAACGACAGCGTCGTCGGCTTGCGGCCGACGATGCGTTCGTCGACGAGGTGGAATTCCGAGTTGGTGCCCTGGCGCAGGATCGAGCCCGCGTAAAACACCTCGTCGCCCGGCTTGAACAGCGTGACGTCGGGTCCGACCGCGTCGACCACGCCGGCGGCGTCAAACCCCAGAATCTTGAATTCGCCCTCGGACGGGGCGGCGCGCTTGCGCACCTTGTAGTCCACGGGATTGGCCGAGATCGCCTTCACGGCGACGCGGATGTCGCGTCCCTTCGCCTCCGGCTTTGCGGTCTCGAAATCGATCAGCGAATCCGCGTCCTCGATCGGGAGCGATTTTTTGTAGCCGACGGCTTTCATGCTTGTTCTCCATCACCTCTGTGATCGTCGCTTCTAACTGTCGGGGTAGCGCCCATTTTGCAAGTACTGTAAAATCGGGGATATAGTCCCCGTTCGGATACTATTGGAAAATCCCGCATGAAACGACGAAACTTTGCCCGTCGCCCCGGCTGCGCGGTGGAAGCGACGCTCGACCTGATCGACGGCAAGTGGAAAGGCGTGATCCTCTACCATTTGCAGGGCGGTACGAGGCGCTTTGGCGAGCTGCGCCGCCTGATGCCCGGCATCACCCAGCGCATGCTGACCAAACAGCTCCGCGCGCTGGAGGAGGACCGGCTGATCATCCGCAAGGTCTATGCCGAGGTGCCGCCGCGGGTGGATTATTGCCTGTCCGAGGTCGGCGAGAGCCTGCGGCCCGTGATCGACATTTTGAAGGCCTGGGGCGAGAGCCACCACCAGCAGCTCTCCTGCGCGCCCGCGCCGGAAGAGCCCGTGAGCGTCAAGAAGCCGAAGCGCGCGGCTTGAACCACATACTCAGTGTCATCCCCGCCTAGTGCGCAATTGCGCACGGGGGGCGGGGATCCATAACCACAAGGAGGAGTTGTAGCGCGAACTGCCAACTCCGAGTCTTCGCAAAATTCAATCCTGTGGTTATGGGTCCCGGGCTCGCGCTTTCGCGCGCCCCGGGACGACGAGGGCAAGATCCTCACCACGCGACCTGCGTGCGCATTGCAAAGGCATCGAACTTCGAGCCGACATTCGCGACCGAGACCGGGCTTGCCTGCCGCGAGACCTCGCCGTGCAGATAGTCGAACATGAAGCGGACGTTGCCGTTGATGTACCAGTTCAGCGCCGCCGTATAGACGGTCTGGCGTCCACCGGCGATCCCCGTTGCGGTACCCAACTGATCGTTGAGATTGATCTGCGAGACCCGTCCGGCGATTTCCCAGGCGCCCCAGCCACCGCCGGAAACCGAGAACGGATGCGCCGGCTTGATGCCGCCATAGGCCGCGGTCGCGGGGTTGTAGGCGCGGTTTTCGCCGGTCAGCGCGTAGGCGATTTCGGCGTAACCGCCCTGGAATTTCAAGCTCGGTGCGCCGATCGGTGGTAAGCCGGTCGCCGCTCCGCGATCGACATTATACCAGTAGTATTCGCCCTGCGCGAACAGGGGTCCATAGGTGCCGGCCGCCTCTACGCTGTAGATCTGCGCACCCGAAACGTTGGCGATCGCGCCCGTCGATATCAGCGTCGTCGGGTCGATGCGCAACTCCGGACGATCGCTAAACGTCAGCGTCTGCGCGCCCGTCACCAGATTATGCGGCGTCCTGAGCAGCCATTGCGCGTTGCCGCCGAGATGCAACGAATAGTCCTTGCCGCTGATGAGCTGGCCCGCAGCACGGGCGGCCGCACCAAGTTGCTCGGTCATGCCGTTGGGGCTGATGCTGGAGGCCGAGTGGATGGCGCCGGTCGTCGGTCCCGTCACATAGGCGCCGATCCAGAAGCTGTCAGTGTACCAGCGTGTACCGAAGGTCGAGCGGAAGTCGCCCGCGGCCATGTTGACGGCAATCACGTTGGCGGACGAGCGCTCCATGAACGGAATGTCGTTCGAGCTCATCGCCTCGTCGATCGTGATGGGCAGGTCCATGATGCCGCCTTCGATCGCCATCTTGCCGCCGAACGGCTTGAAGCCGGTGTAGCTGAGATAGGCGTTCTCGACGCCCGAGACCGCGCCGCCGGGCAGGAAGCCGACCGGGGTGGCGCCGGCCGCGGCCGTGCCGCCAAAGCCGTCCGAGGTGCCGCCGAAATCGTAGATCAGGCCAAAATTCCAGTCAGAGAGGAATTTGCCGGTGATGCCGATCCGGGCGCGGCGCAGATTGGTGCCGTCGTCGAGCCGCTGCGGCACGGTTGCCGGCGTGTTGGGATGGTAGTCGTAGCCGCCGCCGTCGAAATGGATGCGGCCGGTGATGGCGACGCAGTTCTGTTCGTCCGCGGTGCAGATGGTCGGGCGGTTGTTCGGCATGGTGACCACCACGCCGGAGGGTGGTGCCACCGGGCCCTTGACGGGAATGGCGGCGTTGGCATTGGCAACCGCCACGCGCGCCTCCGCCTTTGCTTCAGCCCTCGCTTCGGCCTTGGCTTCCACTTTCGCTTTCGCAGTAGCCGCAGTGTTGGCGGCGGTCTGCTTCTGGAGATTGTCGAGCTTCTGCTCGAGCAGCTTCAGTTGCTGCTTGAGCAGCGCGATTTCCTCGCTGCTGTTGGCGGACTCTGCATGGACCTGAGTCGCAATCAACGCGCCGGCCAACCCCAGCGCCGCGGTTGTGAAGAGTTTCCTGGTCACGTTACTGCTCCCCTTTTGATCGATTGTCCCACCCGAAAAGTTCGTAGGTCTGATCGGTGACTGCCCGGCGACGATACGCCCCAAGGTCGCGGTTCCCGCTGATGCAAATTCGCCGCGACCGAATCCGGTCGCCTGAGCATGCAAGATGATGACCGTCATGCCAATCCGGACCAGCGCGCCGGATGGGGTGGTATCAGCGCATGGCTCGCATCTTTCGGCGCGGGGAGGGGCCAAATATGCGGGGAAACTGCCCTTCAATTGGGGGGCGAACGCGCCTATATTCCGGCGTCTTTTCCGAGAGGTAGGAATGTTTCGACCCATACGCGCCGCCGTTTTCACCGCAACATGCATTGCCCTTCTGGGGAGCCTCGATCCTGCGCTGGCGCAGGACCGCCGGGTCCCGTCATCGCCCGCCGAGATCAAGCTGTCCTACGCGCCGATCGTGCAGCGGGTGCAGCCGGCGGTGGTCAACGTCTATGCGGCCAAGGTAGTGCAGAACCGCAATCCGCTGCTGGACGATCCGATCTTCCGCCGCTTCTTCGGCGTGCCGGGCCAGCAGCCTGAGCAGATGCAGCGCTCGCTCGGCTCGGGCGTCATCGTCGATGCCTCGGGCCTCGTCGTCACCAACGTCCACGTCATCGAGGGCGCCGACCAGGTCAAGGTATCGCTCTCGGACAAGCGGGAGTTCGAGGCCGAGATCCTGCTGAAGGATTCCCGCACCGATCTCGCGGTGCTGCGCCTGAAGGACACCAAGGAGAAATTCCCCACCCTCGACTTCACCAACTCGGATGAGCTGATGGTCGGCGACGTCGTGCTCGCGATCGGCAATCCCTTCGGCGTCGGCCAGACCGTGACCCACGGCATCATCTCGGCGCTCGCGCGCACGCAGGTCGGCATCACCGATTACCAGTTCTTCATCCAGACCGATGCCGCGATCAATCCCGGTAATTCCGGTGGTGCGCTGGTCGACATGAACGGCAAGCTTGCCGGCATCAACACCGCGATCTATTCGCGTTCCGGTGGCTCGCAGGGCATCGGCTTCGCAATCCCTGCCAATATGGTGCGTGTCGTCGTTACGACCGCCAAGGGCGGCGGCAAGGCGGTGAAGCGGCCGTGGCTCGGCGCACGGCTCCAGACGGTGACGCCCGACATCGCCGAAAGCCTCGGGTTGCGCTCGCCGACCGGCGCGCTGGTCGCAAGCGTCGTGCCGAACGGGCCCGCGGCGAAGGCCGGTCTGAAATCCTCCGATCTGATCACAGCGATCGACGGCCAGACGATCGACGATCTCAACGCCTTCGACTATCGGCTCGCCACGCGCCCGCTCGGCGGGACCGCGCAGCTCGACGTGCAGCGCGCGGGCAAGCCGGTCAAGCTCACGGTGCAGCTCGAGGCCGCTCCTGACACCGGCCGCAATGAGATCGTGATCACCGCGCGCTCGCCGTTCCAGGGCGCAAAGATATCGACGATCACACCGGCGGTCGCCGACGAATTGCATCTCGATGCCGATACCGAAGGCGTCGTGATCACCGAGATCGGCGACAGCACCACGGCCGCCGGCGTCGGCTTCCAGAAGGGCGACATCATCCTCGCGGTCAATAACCAGAAGATCGCCAGGACTGGCGATCTGGAGAAGGCGGCTAAGGACCAGCCGCGGCTGTGGCGCATCACCGTGGTGCGGGGCGGCCAGCAGATCAACGTCACGCTGGGCGGATGAGTCCGAAGCGACCGCACCAGACGCCAAGCCTGTTCGCCGCCGCGGGGCTCGAGCAAGAGGCCCCGCATCCGCTGCCGGACAGGTTGCGTCCGCGCACGCTGTCGGAGGTCGTCGGTCAGGACCACATCCTCGGTCCCGACGGCGCGCTGACGCGCATGCTGGAGACGCGCACGCTCGGTTCGCTGGTGTTTTGGGGCCCGCCGGGCACGGGCAAGACCACGGTGGCACGGCTCCTGGCCGATGCCACCGATCTGCATTTCGAGCAGATTTCCGCGGTGTTCTCCGGCGTTGCCGATCTGAAGAAGGCGTTTGACGCCGCGCGTGCCCGTCGCGAGATGGGGCAGGGCACGCTCCTGTTCGTCGACGAGGTGCACCGATTCAACCGTGCGCAGCAGGATTCCTTCCTGCCTGTCATGGAAGACGGCACGGTGGTCATGGTCGGTGCCACCACCGAAAATCCGTCCTTCGAGCTCAACGCGGCGTTGTTGTCGCGGGCGCGCGTGCTGGTGTTTCACTCGCTCGATGCCGCCGCGATCGAAAAGCTGTTTTCGCATGCCGAGGAGATCGAGGGCAGAAAACTGCCGCTCGATGCCGAAGCGCGCGCCGTGCTGGTGCGCATGGCCGATGGCGACGGCCGGGCGTCGCTAACGCTCGCCGAAGAGGTCTGGCGCGCCGCGCGCAAGGGCGAGATTTTCAACGCCGCACAGTTGCAGGACATCCTTCAGCGCCGCGCGCCGATCTACGACAAATCGGCCGACGGCCATTACAATCTGATCTCGGCTTTGCATAAGTCGGTGCGCGGCTCCGATCCCGATGCTGCACTCTATTATCTCGCGCGCATGCTGGACGCCGGCGAGGACCCGTTGTTCCTGGCGCGCCGTGTCGTGCGCATGGCGGTCGAGGACATCGGGCTCGCCGATCCGCAGGCGCTCGTCATCGCCAACGCCGCCAAGGACGCCTTCGATTTCCTCGGCCACCCCGAAGGCGAGCTCGCCATCGCGCAGGCCGTGGTCTATCTCGCCACCGCGCCGAAATCGAACGCGGTCTACACCGCCTTCGGTGCGGCCATGCAGACCGCAAAGCAGGCCGGCTCGCTGCTGCCGCCAAAACACATCCTCAACGCGCCGACCGGCCTGATGAAGTCCGAAGGCTATGGCGCAGCCTACGAATACGACCACGACGCCCCCGACGCCTTCTCCGGCCAGGACTATTTTCCGGAAGCCCTGGGCCGGAAGACCTTCTATGACCCGCCCGAGCGCGGGTTCGAACGCGAGATCCGGAAGCGGCTGGACTACTGGGCCAAGCTGCGGAAGGAGCGGGGCGGTTCGCGCTGAAAACGGCCATTTCGCCGTGACGCGCGGCCACTTTTAGGCTAGGCAGGCGATCATGAGCCGCCGCATCAAGAGAACCAACCAGGAGCCCCGCTCGCGCGACGAACGCCGCGAGGCGCGTCCGTTCAGGGCGAAGAGCCCGCACAAGGCGGGTCCGCGTCCGGGTGGCAAGTCAGTTTCGAAGCCAGGTTCAAAGCCCGGTGCGAAGCCGCAGCGCTTTGCCGGCGAGCGGGCCGAGCGGCGGGCGCCAGTGGAAGCGCCGCCAAAGCCTGTCGAGGCGCTGCTGCCGACCAAGGTGCAGACCGTCACCGTCACGGCCGACGAGAACAACATGCGCGTCGACCGCTTCCTCGAAGCGCGCTTTCCCGGTCTATCGTTCTCCCACATCCAGCGCGTCGTCCGCAAAGGCGAGCTGCGCGTCGACGGCAAGCGCGTCGACAGCAAGGATCGGCTGGAGGAGGGGCAGAGCGTGCGCATTCCGCCGCTCAAGCTCGACACGCCGAAGGCCGCCGGTCCGCTGTCGGAGGCCGCGCAAAAGACGTTGGCCGCGCTCAAGGAGATGACGATCTACGAGGACGACGACGTCCTCGTCCTCAACAAGCCGGCCGGCCTTGCCGTGCAGGGCGGCTCGGGCATCACGCGTAACGTCGACCAGATGCTGGAGGTGATGCGCGACGCCAAGGGTCAGAAGCCGCGCCTCGTGCACCGCATCGACAGGGAGACGTCGGGCTGTCTCTTGATCGCCAAAACGCGCTTTGCCGCCTCGCATTTGACCGGCGCGTTCCGCTCGCGCTCGGCGCGAAAGGTCTATTGGGCACTGGTGCCGGGTCTGCCGAAGCCGAGGCAGGGCCGCATCTCCACCTTCCTCGCGAAGGAAGAGAGCGAGGACGACACCATCATGCGCATCGCCCAGCATGGCGACGAGGGCGCGATCCACGCGGTGACCTACTACGCCGTGGTCGAGACCGCCGGCAGCAAGCTGACCTGGGTGTCGCTCAAGCCGGTGACGGGCCGCACCCACCAGCTTCGCGCCCACATGGCCCATATCGGCCATCCCATCGTCGGCGATCCCAAATATTTCAACATCGAGAACTGGCAGCTTCCGGGCGGTCTTCAGAATCGGCTGCATCTCTTGGCGCGCCGCATCGTCATCCCGCATCCGCGCGGCGGCGTGATCGACGCCAGCGCGCCGCTGCCGCCGCACATGCAACAGTCGTGGAACCTGCTCGGTTTGGATGCAACGAGATTTGATCCGATCGAGAACGCGCCTGAAGAATAGTTAGAGCGTTTTCCAGCGAAGTGGACACCGGTTCGCGTCAAGAAAACGCGTCAAAACAAGAATCTAGAGTTTCCGTTCCGATTCTATCGGAACGGAAACTCTGGGTTGCGCGGGGCGCTGCGAGGAGCACAAAATGTCCTCCATGACGCGGCATACGATTTCGATCCTCCTCATGACGGTGTCGTTGCTCGTCGGCGAACGCGCCCTGGCGCAGTCGACGCTGCCCGGCACGTCGATATTCAATCCGCCACCGCCTCCACCGCCCCCGCCGCCAAAGATCGAAGTGCCGAAGATTCCGCAGCTCGATGCCAAGCCGAGGTACAACTACAAGCCCTTGCCGCGGAATTCACACGGTGATCGCTTCAACAGATGTCTTGATGCCGCCGCGGCCGCGGGAATGAGCCCGGCCGACCGCGGGACCTTCGCGCGGAGCTGCGCGAACCAGTAGGGGCATCGGAAATGGGATGATGGCATTATGCCCCCGATTTGCCCGACGCGTCAAGCGAAATTCGTAAAATCAGAAATTGTTCGCGCCGGCAGTCACCGGCTACTGTGCATGGGGTTGTTTCGATCTTTTGTTGGACGATCGTGAAAGCCTCGAGCCGAACCTCGTCTCGATGCCCTAATTCCTGAACTGTTCCAAGAACATCCGCAGACTGTCATGCGGGCTCTCGACATCTGATATCAGCCAGCCCTCCGGGCTGCTGATCAGGATGAAGTTCAACGTCACCCGGCGGCCGTTATTATCGAAGATCGCGGCGACATAGGTCTTGTCGAACTGCTTGCGCAGGACTGAGATCGCGACCGGGCCGAGCCGCCAGGTCGGGCTCTGCACCAGGAAGTCATAGGGCTCGCTTCTGGGGCTGCTCCAGGCCTTGCGCAGGCTGGCGTCGAAGAACTGCCGGGCGGTCACAGCATCCCGCGGCAGGCCTTTTGAGAGGTCGGGCGAGCCCTGGCCGTAATGGGCGTAGACGTTGCGGACCAGCGATTCCGGGGAACGGAAGCCGGCCTCGGCGGTCGTCAGCCAAAGCCCGGCGAAAACGGCCAAAATGCCCGCAATTTCCCTCATTCCCGCGGCTCGCTTTATCGGCCGCCGTTCTTACCTTAAAAGCCTACCTTCTTGCCACCAGAGCCGAAAACGTACGATGCGCGAACTGTTTGACGAAGCTGCGGGCCGGTCCCCGCTCGATCCGCAGGAGGCCGTGCGCCAGGCCACCCGTGCGCCCCAGCGCAAGCGTTTCTATCAGGAGGCAGGCGTTGCGGAGGCCGATGGCGGTTTTGCCGTCACGCTCGACGGCAAGGCCATCCGCACGCCCTCGGGACGTCAGGTCGTGATCCCGTCGCGTCCGCTTGCCGAGGCGGTCGCCGGAGAATGGGCGGCCCAGAAGGAGACCATCGATCCCCTGACCATGCCGCTGACGCGGCTCGCCAACAGCGTGACCGAGGGGGTGGTTGATCGCGTCGAACTCGTCACCGACGATCTCGCAAAATACTTCCAGTCCGACCTTTTGTTCTATCGCGCCGGCCACCCCGAAGGGCTGGTCGCGCGCGAGGCCGCGCATTGGGACCCCGTGCTGTTCTGGGCTGCCGAGACGCTCGGCGCGCACTTCATCCTCTCGGAAGGCATCATGCACGTGACGCAGCCCGATCAGGCGGTCGCCGCTGCGCGCGCGGCGCTGCCCGGGGATGCCTGGTCGATCGCGGCGCTGCATGTGATCACGACGCTCACCGGTTCGGCCCTGCTGGCCCTGGCGCTGGCGCACGGCGCGCGCGATGCCGAGCAGGTCTGGGCCGCCGCCCATGTCGATGAGGACTGGAACGCCGAGAAATGGGGAGTGGACGAGGAAGCGGCCGCCCGCCGAGCCGCCCGCGAGAGGGATTTTGACGCCGCCGTCCGGGTCCTGCTGGCGGTGAGCCCGCGCGGTCCTTAACAAGACGTTTACGACGCGCCCGCTAGGGTAGGGGCCGCTTTTCGCGAGCCCCTTGAGATGCCGACACCCGTCAGCTCCATCCTTCCGGTGACCGCCGCCACGTCAGTGGCCGATGCGGCAACGCCTGAGCTAACCCTGCAGGCCGGCAGCGTCGTCGATGCCAAGGTCGTCACCGTGCTCGCCGACAATCTGGTGCGGATCGCGATCGCCAATCTCTCGCTCGACGTGATGTCGGAGGTGGCGCTGTCGCCGGGCCAAAACCTCCAGCTCGCGGTGTCCAAGAACGAAGCCGGCGTCCGGCTCGCCATCGTCAACGAGGCGACTGCCGATCAGGTCACGCTGACGCCGAGTGCAGCCGCAATGGTCGACAAGGCCGTGTCGGCGCCATTAGTCACAACGGCGCGCAATCAACTGACGCCACTGGAGCAGATCGCCGTCTCCGTGGCCTCCAGCGAAGCGGTGACGAAGCAGGGCAGCCAGGCGCCGCTGTTTGCCGATCTCACGGCAGCGGTGAACGGCAGCAGCCTGCCGCCCGCGCTGAAGCAGGCGATGCTCGACGTGCTCGCGCAGCAAACGCCGCTCGACCCACAGCTTGGCGGCGACGACATCGAGGCTGCTTTCCAGAAATCCGGGCTGCTGTTCGAGGCGTCGCTGGCGTCCGGCGCGCCGCAATCATCGGGCACCGTTCCCGATCTGAAAGCCGCGTTGCTGGTGCTGCGCCAGACACTCGCGGCCACTTCGGGGTCGCTCGACACATCCGCCCAGCCGCAGACGGCAACACAGGGTGCCGCGTCGCCTTCCGTGGTCGTGCCGCAGGCCGCGACGTCGCCGGAGCAGGCGGCACTGAAAAGCTTGCAGTCGCCACCGCTCGCGCCAGATCCGGACGCGAACCTGTCGCCGGCTGTACCGCGCGTTGCGACAGGTGCAGCGACGACGCTCGCCGAGGGCCTCGCCACCGCTCCGGCAGCAAATTTGCCGCGTGCTGTTGCTGCCAGTGTGGCGCTGAGCCTGTTGCAGGAGGCCGTACAGGACATGCCGCGCGCGCCCGGCAGCATCTTGTCCCCGAACAAGGCGCCGGACACTCACGTCTTCGATCCGCGCGCGGCCACCGCGCCGCCGCCATTCCGCGGCGCAATGCCGTCGGCGCAGCCGATCGCGCTGCCATTGCTCGCAGCAGATGCTCCGCTGTCGCAGACCGTGCATCGCCTGCTCGGCGACACCGATGCTGCGATCGCACGGCAGACGCTGCTCCAGGTCGCCTCGCTGCCGGATCGCGTCGATAGCGGCGGCCACCGCATCGACCCGTCCGTGCCGCAGTGGAATTTCGAGATTCCCTTCGCGACGCCGCAGGGTACCGCGATGGCGCAGTTCGAGATTTCGCGCGATGGCGGCACCGAGGCGGCCGATCCCGAGAAGCGTGCCTGGCGCGCACGTTTCTCGCTCAATGTCGAGCCGAGCGGACCAATTCATGCGCTAATCACGCTCATTGGCGAAAAGACCTCCGTGCGCATGTGGGCGGAGCGGCCGGCGACGGTGGCGCAGTTGCGGGCCGGCGTTGGTGAGCTCAGCGAGGCCCTGAACAAGGCCGAGCTGAAGACCGGAGACATCACCATTCGCGAGGGCACGCCGCCGCAGCCGGCACCCGCCAAGGCCGGGCACTTTTTGGATCGCGCGCTATGAGCGTCGACGAGAAGACCCAGCTTGCCATCGCGCTGCATTACGACCGCGAGAAGAAGGGCAGCGCGCCCGTCGTCGTCGCCAAGGGCAAGGGCGCGATCGGCGCCAAGATCGTGGAACTCGCAAAGGCCCACGACATCCCGATCGAGGAGAACGAGGTGCTGGCCGGCGCGTTGTCCAAAGTCGAGCTCGGCGAGGAGATCCCGCCGGATCTCTACAAGGCGGTGGCCGAGGTGCTGGTGTTCGTGCTGCGCCTGTCGGGCCGCATTCGCTGAGCCGTCATTGTTTGACCACGATATCCGCGGCAATGTCGCGGCCGCTTCGAAACTCCTGGGATAAGCGTTTGTGATCACCCGTCGCGCCACTCTCGGCCTGCTCACTGCGGCCACCGTCCTGCCATCGCGCACGCTCGCCGCTGTCGCGCCGCCGCGCAGCGAAATTCGCGACAGCCTTGCAAAACGCTTCAAGGACGCCGGCACGGCCGGCACCTTCGTGGGCTACAAGGTCGACGACTACCTGATCATCGCCAGCGACAAGGACCGCTCGGGCGAAGCGCAGTTGCCGGCCTCGACCTTCAAGATCCCGAACTCGCTGATCGCGCTCGAGCTAGGGGTGGTGCAGGATGCCGACAAGGACGTCTTCCCCTGGGACGGCGTGAAGCGGCCGATCGAGGCCTGGAACAAGGACCACACTCTGCGCAGCGCCATCGCGGTCAGCGCCGTGCCGGTCTACCAGGAGATCGCACGCCGGATCGGGCAGGAGCGGATGCAAAAATACGTCGATCTCTTCGACTACGGCAATCGTGACATCGGCGGCGGCATCGACCAGTTCTGGCTCACCGGCGCCTTGCGCATCGATCCGATCGAGCAGATCGACTTTGTTGACCGCCTGCGCCGCCGCGCGCTGCCAGTCAGTCAGCGCAGCCAGGACGTCGTTGCCGACATTTTGCCGGTGACCAAGGTCGGCGAGTCAATCATTCGCGTCAAATCGGGATTGTTGGGGGCCGAGCGCGGTGATCCCTCGCTCGGCTGGATGGTCGGCTGGGCCGAGAAGGGCAGCGCGCACACCGTGTTCGCGCTCAACATGGATTGCCGCGAGCCCGGCCTCATCGCGCAACGCATGCCGCTGACGCAGGCCTGCCTGACCGACATCGGCGCGATCTAGCCTCTCGCGCGTAACCGAAGGCTCGACTAGCATCCCCCGCACCAGAGGGCAGGGGACATCGCATGCTGCATCGCCGGTCGGTTCTGCTCGGAGGCTCGGCGCTTCTCCTCGGAGGGCGGCTGCACGCACAGTCGACGCCCGAGCGGGACCTTGTCGCACTGCTGCAAGATCATGTCGATGTCGGCCGCGAGACGATGGGACTGGTGGCCGGTCGCATCGTGGACGGCCACCGCATCGTCGCATCCCACGGGCGTTCAGGTAGCGCCAACGGCCGGCCGCTCGATGCCGACACCGTGTTCGAGATCGGCTCGATCACAAAAGTCTTCACCGCATTGCTGCTCGCCGACATGGTCCTGCGCGGAGAGCTGGCGCTCGACGATCCCGCATCGAAATTTTTGCCCGCCGGCGTCGCCATGCCGGAGTTGAAGGGCGTGCCGATCAGCCTCTTGGACCTTGCCACCTACACGTCGGGCCTGCCCAACATGCCCGACAATTTTGCGCCGAAGGATCCGGCCAATCCCTATGCCGATTACACGTCCGACAGGCTCTATGATTTCCTGGCGCGTCACAAGCTCGCTTATGTGCCCGGCAAGCACTACGAATACGCCAATCTCGGCTTCGGCCTGCTCGGCCACATCCTCGAGCTCCGGGCCGGCAAGAGCTACGAAGACCTAGTCACCTCGCGCATCGCAGCGCCGCTCGGCATGGACGATACGCGCATCACGCTGTCATCAGCGATGCGGGAGCGTCTCGCGCAGGGCCACAACACCTCGATGGCGCCGGTCGCGAACTGGGACCTTGCGGCGCTCGCGGGCGCCGGTGCGCTACGCTCCACTGCGAACGACCTCTTCAAATTCCTCGAGGCCTATCTCGGGATGCGCGAAACGCCGCTTGCCGAGGCGATGAAGATGACACTGTCGATCCGACGCCCTCGCGAGACACAGCGCGACGTCGCGATGGGCTGGTTCGTCAGCACGCGGTTTGATGACGAGGTGATCTGGAAGGACGGCGGTACCGGCGGCTACGCGACCGTCGTCGGCTACTCGACCAAGTCGCGCAAGGCCGCCATCCTGCTCTCCAACGCGAACGACTACACCGCCAATCTGTCGCTCGGCATGAACATGATCAACCCGGCCTATGAGCCGCCAAAAATCCGCCGCGTGGTGCCGGTCGACGCCGCATTGCTCGCCGCCTATGCCGGCCGCTACCAGATCGTGCCGACCTTCGTGCTGACGGTGCGCGCCGACGGCATCAGGCTGTTCGTGCAGGCAACGGGCCAGGCCGAGTTCGAGGTGTTTGCCGAGAGCGACACCGATTTCTTCTACCGCGCCGTCAATGCCCAGCTCACCTTTGCCCGCCCTGAAGGCGGCGCGGCGGCGATGCTGACCCTGCACCAGAACGGCAAGGATATGCGGGGAACGCGGCTCCCCTGACGTCCGCTATCCCAGCTTGAGCAGCGCCTGCAAAAACTCCACCACCGCCTTGCGGGCTTCGCTGGCGGTGGCCGGATTGCCGCCGACATGCGGGTTGAGCTCGACGCAGGCGTCCTTGTAGGTGAAGGGCGCATTGGTATCGCCGTTCATCAGCACGCCGCCTTCGCCTTCCCTGATGTTGCAGTTGCGCACGGTCTGCGCATTCGCGGACACGGTGATGGTGTTGACGCCAAGCAGGCCGCTGTCAAAACCGTGGGCTGAGTCGGGATATTCCGTCAGCGTCACGTCGCGCTTGGCTTCCTTCAGCCGCTCGACAAAGGCCTTGCAGCTCTTCACGGGATTGTAGTCGTCGGGCGAGCCGTGGAAGATCCGGATCGGTCGCGCGGCGACTTCGGTATCGCTCGCATAGGTCGTCGAGCAATCCGGATAGAAGGGGATGTAGGCCGCGAACTGCGCGCCGGACTTGTTCCAAAGCTTGTGGAAGCGATCGAGGCTGGCATAGAGCGTCGCCTGTCCGCCGCGCGAAAAGCCCATCAGCACGATACGGTCGGGATCGACGCGGGGATGTTTTGCGAGGATTTCCAGCGAACGGTAGATGTCGACGATCAAATTGAGCCGGCCGAGCAGGGCCTGGTTCGGTCCGACCGCGGTCAGGCCGCGGCCGGAAAAGCCGTCGATCACAAAGGTCGAGATGCCCATCGCGTTGAACGCGTGCACCCAGGCTTCCGTCGTGGCGCCGACGCCGCTCGAGCCGTGCATGAGCACCACGACCGGCATCTTGCCGGTGCCCTGCGCGACGCGGAATTCGCCCGCGACGGTCACCGGCTTGCCGGCGGCCGCATCGCCGCTGAGGAATTGCTGGTCAGAGAGGGTCAGCGACGGGATCGCGTAGATCTCGACGCGGGAGGCGACCTCCTTCGGCAAAGACTGTGCCCGGGTCTCGATGCCGATCAACAAAGTCGAGACAACAAGCGCAATGAGCGCGACTACGACACGCGGCGCCGTCAGCATAGTCATCCTCCCCATGATTTTCGTTAAATAGAACAACCGCCTCGCGCGCTGTCAATTCGGCGCACGCAGGCGGCGAGGGACGTTAAGCCGATTTTTCCGCAGCCTTGTTCGCCAGCACCTGGTCTATGGCGCAGCCGCCGATTTGGCTCATCGCCTGCGAGATCAGGTCGCCATTCCTGGCAAAGCCATCCGAGAGGAAGTCGAACTGCGCCCGCGCCAGCCGCAGCACCTCGATCGGCACGGCGACGGCGGTCGCGTTGAACTCATCGACCGACCGTTTGAGTGTCCCGAGTTCTTCCGTCACGCGCGCGACATGGGCCTCCGCATCCTGCATCAGACCGAGCAGCCGGCCGCGCTCGGCCTCGAACCGCGCACGCTCGGCCTCGAATTGCCCGCGCTCCGTCGTCGCCTGGTCGGTGACCCCGGCAAGCTGCGTGCGCAGGGCGTCGATCTGCCGGAGCAGGCCGTCGGAGGCGAGCTCGGCGACCTCGCGCAGCTCGGCATTGCGCGTGCTCTCCTCCTGCAGGCGGTGATAGAGCTGCTCGGCCGACATCGCGCGGTGGGTGAGGGATTCGATCATGGCGGCGGCGCGCAGCAGCATCTCGCCATTGCGCCCCGACACCATGCTGGCCATCCGCCGCAGGAAGGCGGTGGTCTCTGAGGCGCTGTTCGCCGGCAGGGGAACGACCGTCGCGGACATCGGTGATGCAATCGAAGCCAAAGGGAACGGAGCAAGTACGCTGATGACGCTGACCGCCGCCGTACCAAATGACTGAGCTCACGCTTTCACATTCGGCGCCTGATCGAGATTCGGAGCAAGCCAGAGTCAGGTGAATCGGTCAACCCAAGGCGGTTGGCAAAGCGCCGCGGCGAGGCCCCGCGGTTCACGCTTTCCCCAGCCGCCCGATCCGCCCGAGATGGGTGAAGCCGAAGCCGGCAGCATATTTCAGGCCGTAGCCGAGTGCGCGGTCGAGGCCGATATGGGCGAGCCAGATCATGGCGATCGAGAGGGCGAGGGGCATTTCCAGCGCAAAGCCAGCCGTCATCAGCGCCACGGGCGCCATGTAGCTGTGGGCGGCGTTGTAGACGATGGCGCCGGTCTTGCTGTCGGCGAGATAGGCCAGGAAGCTGAGGTCCGGCGCCAGGAAGAGCAGGGCGAACACGAGCCAGGAGCCGCCCCAGACCGCGTAGAGCACCACCATGCCGACAAACAGCGTCAGCCCCTCCAGCCGGAGCAGGGTCTTGACGCCGCCGCTTGCAGCACCGGTTTCGCTCGTCACCTCGTCCATCGTCCGTCTCCCCGCCTAGCGCCTTGTAAAGCCTTGGGCTTTTGCGTCTACCGGCTGCAGGCCAGCTAGGTGCAAACCCGCTTTCCGGCTTGCAAAATGCCGTGTTAGAACCCCCGCCAACATGTCTTAGCTAAGAACTGGCGGGAGCAAATGAAACATATCCTGGACGCCCTTGAAGACCGCCGCGCCGGCGCCAAGCTCGGTGGCGGCGAGAAGCGCATCGAGGCGCAGCATGCGAGGGGCAAGCTGACCGCCCGCGAGCGCATCGAGCTTCTGCTCGATAAGGGATCGTTCGAGGAATTCGACATGTTCGTCGAGCACCGCTCCACCGAGTTCGGCATGGAGAAGACCAAGGTGCCTGGCGACGGCGTCGTCACGGGGTGGGGCACCGTCAACGGCCGCAAGACGTTTGTCTTCGCCAAGGATTTTACCGTGTTCGGCGGCTCGCTGTCGGAGACCCACGCGCTGAAGATCACAAAACTCCAGGACATGGCGATGAAGGCGCGGGCGCCGATCATCGGCCTCTATGATGCGGGCGGCGCGCGCATCCAGGAGGGCGTCGCCGCGCTCGCCGGCTATTCCTATGTGTTCCGCCGCAACGTGCTTGCCTCGGGCGTGATCCCGCAGATCTCGGTCATCATGGGCCCCTGCGCCGGCGGCGACGTCTATTCGCCGGCCATGACCGACTTCATCTTCATGGTGAAGAACACCAGCTACATGTTCGTCACCGGCCCCGACGTCGTGAAGACCGTCACCAACGAGGTCGTCACCGCCGAGGAGCTCGGCGGCGCCTCGGTGCACGCGACGCGCTCGTCCATTGCCGACGGCGCGTTCGAGAACGACGTCGAGACGATTTTGCAGATGCGCCGTCTCATCGACTTCCTGCCGTCGAACAACACCGACGGCGTGCCGGAATGGCCGAGCTTCGATTCCATCGAGCGGGTCGACATGTCCCTGGACACGCTGATCCCCGACAATCCGAACAAGCCCTACGACATGAAGGAGTTGATCCTGAAGGTCGTGGACGAGGGCGACTTCTTCGAGATCGCGGAAGGCTTCGCCAAGAACATCGTCACCGGTTTTGGCCGCATCGCGGGCCGCACCGTCGGCTTCGTCGCCAACCAGCCGATGGTGCTGGCGGGCGTGCTCGACAGTGACGCCTCACGGAAAGCGGCGCGCTTCGTCCGCTTCTGCGACGCCTTCAACATCCCGATCGTCACCTTCGTCGACGTTCCCGGCTTCCTGCCGGGCACCGCGCAGGAATATGGCGGCCTGATCAAGCACGGCGCAAAGCTCTTGTTCGCGTACTCTCAGTGCACCGTGCCGCTGGTGACCATCATCACCCGCAAAGCCTATGGCGGCGCCTTCGACGTCATGGCCTCCAAGGAGATCGGCGCCGACATGAACTACGCCTGGCCGACCGCGCAGATCGCGGTCATGGGCGCCAAGGGCGCGGTCGAGATCATCTTCCGCAGCGACATCGGCGATCCCGACAAAATCGCAGCGCGCACCAAGGAATATGAAGACCGCTTCCTGTCGCCCTTCATCGCCGCCGAGCGCGGCTACATCGACGACGTCATCATGCCGCACTCGACCCGCAAGCGGATCGCCCGCGCGCTGGCGATGCTGAAGGACAAGAAGACGGAAATGCCGGCGAAGAAGCACGATAATTTGCCGTTGTGACGTTCGGCGGCGACGAGAGCGAAGACGATCCGGCCGACGCGATCTCGGATCTCGAGGCGCGGATCGAAGTGCTTTCCGAGATCGCCGAACGATGCCGCAAATTCATTCTCGCCTCGAAGATCGCGATCGGCGGCGGAGTAGCGTTGCTGCTCCTCATGGTGCTCGGTTTGTTCGGAGCCGGTCAGGTCGCGGCGCTCGGCTCGATCGCCCTGGTGCTGGGCGGGATCGTGTCGCTCGGATCGAACGTCAGCACGCTGCAGCAGACCGATGCCGCCATCGACGCGGCCGAGGCGCGGCGCGCGGACCTGATCGGCAGGATCGACCTGCGCGTGGTCGACGACGTGCCGTTGAAGCTGATGTGAGGCGCAGTGCGCTTGGCGTAACCCACCTCTTTATTTTCCGCGTGGAGAGAGAAGTGGTGGGTTACGCTGCGCTAACCCACCCTACAAGTTTGCGGCGCTTCAATACGGTCCGAGCTTAGCCAGTTTGCCTTGCTTCGCGGCCTCAACGGCACGGTCAGCATCCTCGGGCAACAGCAACCGCTCCGCCACCTGCCGCGCCGCCTCCCGCCGAACCGCTGCCACGTATGCCTCATTGTCCGCATATCGCTCCGCGATTGACGGCCGCGGATCGTGGACCTCTTTTCGCGCAGCCTCGGTCGGTGCGAACGGCACGACCGCGCCTTGCAGCGGGTACAGCGCCGTCGGTCCATAATTCTGCGACCTCGGATTCCACCCGGTGTACGTTGCGCGTGGCACGGCCAGTGCAAGCTGACGCACGCCCGCGATCGCCATGCCGTCATTGTCCGCCTTCGGCACGAACACGGGATAGCGGCCGATCTCCTTCGGCGGCAGCATGCTCTGGTCGGAGAAGCCCGCGAGGGTGTGTATGCCGGCGTAGGGCAGGCCGGGGATATCCGTGGGCACCGCGCCCTTGGCCTCGACCAGCGTGCCCTGGCTGCGCATCGGCACGCGGCTCGAGGGCGGCCTCACACCGTCGGTGATCCAGGCGTTGAGATCGGACAGCAGCGCGCGCATCGGCGCGCCCGCATGCATCGGATTTTGCGGCAGCGCCATCGCCACAAGAGTCCTGCGCATGGTGTCGTCGGGATTGGCGAAATGCGGCGTGCCCGCGATCATGTAGGCGCGGACATTGTCGGGCAGGTCGAGGTGGTTGCCCGCGAGATCGGTGACGAGCAGCGAGGCGTGGGAGGCCCACCATTCGTGCTCGCTGTCGGTCTGCATCACTTTGGGGCAGGTTGCCGTCAGCGTGCACCGGCGAAGCAGGCCGTCGGTCCTGCCGGAGAGCGGGTCGCTGAGGCTGGCATAGGTGAACGGGAAGAGATCGGCCTGCCAGGCCGGGTCCTGCAAATGGCGCGGGTTGCGGCCGGGCTGGCCGAAGCGGAAATTGGTCGCCATGCGCCGCGTGCCCGCGACATGCGGCATCAGCCCGTCGAACACGACGCGGCCCGAGAGGTCCTCGTTGAAGCCGAGATAGAGGAAGTCGCGCAGAAAGCGGCCGGATTGCGAAACGCCAAAACCGATGGCTCGGCTGACGGAGGGGTGCAGGGCGTTCAGCAGCGGATTGGCCGGCGTGGTGTCGCGCCGCAGGAAGCTGACGACATCGCGCACGGCCGCGAAGCCCATGCCGAGGATGGCGGGATCGCGCGCGGTATAGGTGATCTCGTAAAGCGCGCCCGCATCGAAGCTGTCGGGGCGCGTGATCTCGACGGTGTTGGGATCGATGAGCTTTGCCGAGAGGCCGGCGGGTGTCTGCCGCGCATCGGCCCAGGCCGCGCGCACGGTCACGTTGAGGTTGGCGGGATCGGCCGCCGGCCATGTCAGGCTCGCGCGGGCCGGGTTCGTCAAATTGTCGAAGATGACTTCCTCACGCGCCGGCCCGGTGACGCCCTTCAGCATCGGCGCGGTCAGCGCCATCTGGCCGGGCTTTGAGGGGATGTCGCCCTGCCAGCCGACCCAGACCATCGTAAAACCCTGGCGGTGCAGGAAACCGATGCTGGCATCGTCTGCTCCTTGCGCATTGTTGGCGCCGGGCTGCGCGGCATCGTCGAACAGTTGCGGCGCAAGTTTGCGGCCGCGGTTCGGCACATCCAGCAGCAGCGTGCCGTTGCCGCGGGTGGGATCGGCGGGGCGGAGGATCACGACGTCGGCGGTCGCCTCGACCTTGCCGTCGCCGTTCCGCGGCGCCTGCGCGAGATCGGCGATGACGGCATTGCGGTCGTCGGACGGAGCGAGCGCGATGGTGGCGCGCGCCGTGATCCGCTCATAGGGCCCGACATCGCCAAAGCTCCGGCCCGCGAAGGCCGGCACGCGTTCCAGAATGTCGAAGCGGATCACTTCGGCTTGCAGCGCGACCGGGAACAGGCATGCAGCTGCGATTGCACCCGTAAGCACTTTTCGCATGGTCGCTCCTTCCCCAAGCGGCGTCAGAGGTTGATATCCCCCGCGCATGATTTTGTAGGTGCCAGTATAGCTAGATCGTCTCGCCAAACAATCGCCGGAGGAAACCGAGGCCCGCCGCCGTCTTCATCGTCCGCGCCACCATCACCGCAGGCGGCTTGCAATCGCCTACCGGTGGCCTACGATGAATTCCGTTGGTACCTTGAAGGAGCGCAGCCATGGAACTCACCGTGGTGCCCATCGTCAAGCCGGACGCCACCAACTTCATCTTCGGCCAGTCGCATTTCATCAAGACCGTGGAAGACCTCCACGAGACGCTGGTCGGCGCGGTCCCGGGCATCCGCTTCGGGCTGGCCTTTTGCGAGGCCTCCGGCAAGCGGCTGGTGCGCTGGTCGGGGAACGACGAAGCCGCTCTCACCCTCGCACGTGACAACGCGTTGGCCATCGGCGCCGGCCACACGTTCCTGATCTTCCTCGGGGACGGGTTCTTTCCCGTCAACGTGCTGGCTCAAGTGCGCGCGGTGCCGGAGGTCTGCCGCATCTTTTGCGCGACCGCCAATCCGACACAGGTGATCGTCGCGCAAACCGAGCTGGGGCGCGGCGTGCTCGGCGTGGTGGATGGCGGCTCGCCGCTGGGTGTCGAAACCGACGCGGACATCGCGTGGCGGAAGGATCTGCTGCGAAAGATCGGCTACAAGCTGTAGCGTTGGATCGGGATATCGGCGGTCGATGCGAACTTGCGTATCTCTCTATGTATCCCTTGGAGAGCGCACGATCATGAAGTTCTTGCTGCTCGTGTTGGCCATGGCTGTCGTTGCGCGGGAAGCGACCGCACAGGACGCACAGGACGACCAGTGCGTGCGCGAACGCGCCGCCATGGTCGAAACCATCCGGGCCTACGCGCGGTCCGCCGCCAGTGTCTTGGGAGAGCAAGGCCTGTCGGAGAGGGTCCTTGAGGCCATGGCGCAAACCAAACGCCATCTGTTCATCCCCGAGCGATCCTGCTCTATCGCATACGCAGACAGGCCGGTCCCGATCGGCCTCGGCCAGACCATATCGCAGCCGTACATCGTGGCCTTGATGACCCGGTTGGCCGATGTCGCGCCCGATCACGTCGTGCTCGAAGTCGGTACGGGTTCGGGCTACCAGGCCGCCATCCTTGCGCGCCTGGCGCGAAAGGTCTGCACCATCGAGATCATCCCGCAATTGGCCGAGACCGCCGCGAAGACACTCAGAGACCTCGCATATGACAATGTGAGCGTCAGGCTTGGCGACGGCTTCGATGGCTGGCCCGAATGCGGTCCCTTTGACGCCATCGTCGTGACTGCCGCGCTTGGGCAGCCACCGCCGCCCCTGATTGAGCAGCTTAAAGTGGGGGGCCGACTCGTCATGCCGGTGGGGTCCGCTTACACCACTCAGCAGCTCACGGTCGTCGAAAAAATCGCCGCCGGCAAGACGACGACGCGCAGCGTCGCCCTCGTGCGTTTTGTCCCCTTTACGCGTTCGCAAAACTAGACAACCGTTCAGCCCGCGCAGGATGGTTGAGCGTAGCGAAACCCATCACACGGTCACGGAAAGTGTGATGGGTTTCATGTCGTTCAACCCAAGCCTGTGATTGCGCCTACGCCGCCTTGTTCTGCTGTTTCATGGCCTCCGCAGCGCGCTTCTTGAGTTCGGCCGGCGATACGTCCTCGATATGGGTACCGATGTGCCAGCGGTTGCCGGCCGGATCCGACACACCGCCGCTACGGTCGCCGTAGAACTGATCCGCGGGCTCCATCAACGATGTGCCGCCGGCCTTGAGCGCCTTCTGATAGACCGCGTCGACGTTGGGTACGTAGAGATACAGCATGACGGAAGTTGCTTGTGCGCGTTCCGAAGCGTCGGAAATCATCACGATGGAATTTCCGATTTTGAACTCCGCATGCCCGACCTTGCCGTCGGGCCGCATCATCGGCTCGAATACCGGTTGGGCTCCGAAGGCGTCTTTCATGAAGCGGATGATTTTCTCCGCGCCATCGACGACGAGATAGGGCGTGACGGTGTGGTATCCCTCGGGAACCGGCTTTACTTTTGTTGCCATGGCTGTCTCCTCTGATTTGACCAACTCGTTCAGGACGACCCAGCCTGCCTCATGTCGTGTCCGCAATGTTCGGCCCGGTCTTTGAACAAAGTATGACGGCTGGTGTGCCGCGCGGGGCGGTTTAACGGGCAGTCGCGTCAATGCGCGCCCGCTGCTAAATTGTTCCTATCCGTGTTGCCTGACAAAAGGCAGGGAGGAACCGTCATGCCAACCGCCGTCTTCATCGTCCGCGCCACCGTCACCGATGCCGGCAAGCGCGCCGCGTTCGACCGCTGGTACGAGAAGGAACATCTCCCCGATGCCGTGAAATCGTTCGGGGCGAAGAAGGCGTGGCGGTTCTGGAGCGCGACAGATCCTGCCGTGCATCAGGCGATGTATCAGTTCGACGATCAGGCCTCCCTCGATCGCGCGACCACAGGTGACGACATGAAGCGGCTGATCGCCGATTTCAACCGCGACTGGCCCGAGGTGACGCGTACGCGCGAGACGCTGCTGCTGGCGCAGGAGTTCGCTGCGTGACATCAGCGCAAGATATCTGAATGCGCAGTTCAGCAGCCGTTCATTTCGCTCGGCCGACACTTCCCCTGCATCACTCACGATTGATTCAGAGGAAGACTTCATGGAACGTCGGGACTTTTTGAAATTCGCGTTGGGTGTTGCGGCGGCGAGTGCCGCGCTTGCGGCCAGCGCGCAGGCCGCACCGCTCACGCCGCAACCGATCGAAGGCCCGGGCGTTGCGCCGCGCACCAATTCCGATGCCCATCCCGCCGTCACCAGCAGCGAGGAAGCTGCGCAACTGAAGCCCGAGCAGGTGCACTGGCGCGGGCGCGGCCATCATTATGGCTGGCGTCACCGTCACTGGGGCTGGCGTCGTCGTCATTGGCGCCGGCACTGGCGCCGCCGCTACTGGTAGCGTTCAATCAGCCACAAAGGGAAAGGGGACCGCAATCGCAGTCCCCTTTGTTATTTGGGTTGTCCGACGGGTGCCCAAAACGAATGTGGCCGCCCAGGCGAGACGCCGGGCGGCCACATTGCGATGCAAGAACTATCAGAACGGGCGGCAGCGGCCGGCATACCAGCGGAAGCCGTAGGGGCAGACGCGCGCGCGCGGCACGACGACGACCGGGGCCGGGGCCACGACGATCGGGGCAGGGGCCACGACGACGCGGCCGGCCATTGGTTGGCAACCGCCATAGGGCCCGCGATACCAACCGGGACCGCATCCGCCGGCTGCGCTTGCAGCCTCGGTGAACCCGACGACCGCACTTGCGACCATGGCTACGGCAAACAGGTATTTCATAGGATGATCCTTCTCGTCCTTGGAACGGCGCTTGCGGCGCACAATGAATCAATGAGCGCGATTCGACACGTTAACTTTTTGGCGACACGTCGACACGACACAATCCAAACTGGCAATCATGACCTGAATGCGACGTGAACGGCGGCTCGCGCCCGGGGCTTTTGGTGCAGATGGCGCCGGGACCGGCGCCTTATGCTTAGTCTTCGCCGACGGTTTTTTGTTCATTCGATTTTTGGCGTGGTCTCGAAATTGCCGTCGGTATTGACAGTGTATAGGTGCTTCAAATTCCCGCCTTCGCCGAGCAGGTAGTAGTGGTTGCCGACGACGCCGGTCTCGTTTCGCGCGCCGCGAAACACGATCAGGCGGCTGTCGGCGCGGCTGACCACGGCATCAAAATCGTCGCCGACCTCGCGCCAGCCCGACACCGTGAACAACTCGGTGATGTGTCCCGACCGGGCATCCAGCAGGACGGGCGCGACGCAGGCCGAGCCGCAGGGCAGCTTGACGACGTAGTAGTGGCCGGCCGCGCTGACCTTCTCCTCTGACACGGCGTAGTGAAACTGCTCGCGGACGTCGCGAAGATACTGGTTGTGCAGGCGCGGCTTGGCCGGCTTGCCGGCGAAGACCTTTGCCGGATAGTCGGCGAATTTAGGCGGGATATCCGCGCGGGCGGGCAGGATGTAGCCCGCGACAAGCAGTGCAGGCGTCAATCGGAGCAGGCGATGCATGGCGGTCTCGAAGCTTCTTGCTCCGTAGGTCGTCCAGGCCATTGGAAAGTTCAAACGCCTTGCCGCCTAGTCGCTGCCCTTGCCGAACAGCGCGGCAAAGCTCTTCTCGCCGGTGCGGGTGAAATTCACGACGCGGCTGCCCGGCGTCGCATCGCGCGCCGCCCATTTCAGTTCGGTGAAGCGCTGCATCATGGTCGCGCCAAGCGTGCCGGCGAGGTGATGGCGCCGTTCGCTCCAGTCCAGGCACGCCTTGCAGACCGGGCGGCGCGGATGGGTGAGCATGTCCTGCGAGATCTGCAAATGTTTGGCGAGGAAGCGCTCGCCCTCGGCGGTCAGCTCGATGTCCTGCTTCTTCTGCCTGACCAGGCGCCGCTCGCGCATGCTGTCGAGCATCTGAACGCCGAGGTCGCCGGCAAGATGGTCGTAGCAGATGCGCGCCCGCCGCAGTGCCGGATCCTTCGGACCCGTGCGCACGCGCATGTGCCCGGCACGCGCGGCAAGGCCCGCAAGGCCTTCCAGGACGCCGGCGACATCGGGGTCGGTGAGGCGATAGTAGCGATGGCGGCCCTGCTTCTCAGGCTCGATCAGCCCGCCAGCCTCGAGCTTGGAAAGATGCGAACTCGCGGTCTGCGGCGTGATGCCGGCTTCCTGCGCCAGTTCGCTTGCGGTCAGCGCGCGACCGTTCATCAGCGCGGTCAGCATGTTTGCGCGGGCGGGGTCGCCGACCAGCGAAGCGACCATGGCGATGTCGGGTCCTGCTTTCATGCTTCGATGGTAGCCGAAGCATCGTGGAGGAGCAAGCGCGTAGTCTGGACCACAAGCTCGTCATTGCGAGCGCAGCGAAGCAATCCAGGCTGTCACCGCGGAAAGATTCCTGGATTGCTTCGCTGCGCTCGCAATGACAGGAAAGAGGAGCACGCCATGTCCGTCACCGTCTTCATCCGCTACCAGCTCGATCCCTTCAAGCGCGCGCAGTTCGAGGAGTATTCAAGGCGCTGGCTCACCATCATCCCGAAATGCGGCGGTGACCTGATCGGCTATTTCATGCCGCATGAGGGAACCAACAACATCGCGTTCGCGCTGATCACGTTCGAGAGTCTCGCCGCCTACGAGGCCTATCGCGCGCGGCTGCGCGGAGATGCCGAAGGCATGGCGAACTTTGGTTTTGCTGAGGAGCACAAGTTTATCCTCAGCGAGGAGCGGACCTTTTTGCGCAAGGTGGTATTGTAGGCCAACACCACGTCGCAACGCAGGAGGCGCCCATGATCGCCGTGATCTTCGAGGTCTGGCCGAAGGACGAGCACCGGCAGCATTATTTCGATCTCGCTGCCGACCTGAAGCCGATCCTGCAGACCATCGATGGCTTCATCTCGGTCGAGCGGTTCGAAAGCCTGACCGAGAAGGGCAAGATCCTGTCGGTGTCGTTCTGGCGCGACGAAGCGGCGGTGCAGGCCTGGCGCAATACGATGGAGCATCGCCGCGCCCAGGCGAGGGGGCGCGGGGCGTACTTTGCCGACTACCGCTTGCGCATCGCCAGCGTCGTCAGGGACTACGGCATGAGCGAGCGCGATGAAGCACCGAAGGATAGCCGCGCGGTGCACGAGGCGCACTAGCGCTGCCCCGCGCGCATCCCCATCTCTGCGCCGCCAACACAAAGGGAGAGAAACATGACGGTCACGACCGCCGACAAGCGCGCCACCTTCAGGAAGATGCACGAGAGCGGATGCTTCATCCTGCCCAATCCGGTCGATGTCGGCAGCGCCAAAGCCTTGCAGCATCTCGGCTTCAAGGCGATCGCATCATCCAGCGCGGGCTTTGCATGGACCATCGGCAAGGCCGACAACCACGTGACGGTCGAGGAGGTCTGTCAGCATCTGGCAGCATTGTGCTCGGCGACCGACATCCCCGTGAACGCGGATTTCGAGGGCGGCTTCGCGGTCGAGCCGGACAGGGTCGCCGACCATGTCGAACGTGGCGTTCGGACCGGCGTGGCCGGCCTGTCGATCGAGGATTCCACCGGCGACAAGGACAAGCCGCTCTACGACCGCGCACTCGCGGTCGAGCGCATCCGTGCCGCCCGTTCGGCGATCGGCGACAGCGGTACGATTCTGGTCGGGCGCTGCGAGGCTTATCTGTGGGGCGTGACCGACCTCAAGCTCGTGATCGATCGTCTCACCGCTTATGCGGAGGCGGGTGCGGATTGTCTCTACGCGCCCGGCCTGAAGACGCGCGAGGATATCGCGGCGGTGGTGAAGGCCGTTGCGCCAAGACCGTTCAACCTGTTGATCGGTGGATCGGGCCTCTCGCTTGCAGAGGCCGCCGACCTCGGCGTGCGTCGCATCAGCGTCGGCGGCTCGCTCGCGCGCGCCGCCTGGGGCGGTTTCATGCGCGCGGCGAAGGAGATGGCGGAGAAGGGCACCTTCACCGAGCTCGGGAGCGGTTATCCCGGCGGCGAGCTCAACAAGATGTTCAGCTAGCGCAAACGAAAGCGGCGGGATGTTTGGTGCCGCCGCTTTCGCTTCAACTCGCTTACTGCGACTTGGAGCCGTCAGACGGAGTCTGGGTATCCGGCACCGGCTTGCTCGGCGCTGCACCCGTGGTCACGCCCGGCGCGGCATTATTGCGCGGCGTCACGTCGCGCATGCCGGGAGGCGCGGCCGGATTGGTCGCAGGCGCCGTCTGTTGTGCCGTCTTCGCTGACGGCTCGGTCGTGGCCTCCTTCACGCTGGTATTGTTCAGGCCGTAGAACACGGCGCCGAGCACCAGCGCGATTGCCACTGCGAACAGCGCAACCTTGCCGCTGGAGGCGGGGCCTTCGCCCAGTTCCGGGTCAGCCTGGAGCTGGCTATCCCGGCGCGCCTCACGAAGATACTCATCGTCGGCAAAATTCGGTCGATACGGATCGTTGGGAAAACGGTCGTCAGCCATCGATTGGATCTCCTCGATTGATTGCGGCAAGACAACCGATGGATGCGGAGTTCGGTTCCGGGCAGCTCATGCTTTCGTCGCATGTTGCCCCCGGATCGGGAATCGGGAACCTGTTCTTTGCGGAACCAAGGACGTAGGTTCCATCATCAAGAATGGGAACTGTGGCGATGTGGAGCCTGCCGCCGAGCGATAGCGTCTTGCATTTCCTGTCTCTCGTTGCGCTCGCAGCGCAGGGAATGACGGCCGCGCTCGCTGCCGGCCGGCGCAGCATGGATTGGCTCGGCGTCTGCTTTCTCGGCTGCATCACCGCGCTCGGCGGCGGCACGCTGCGCGATCTCTTCCTCGGCCATTACCCGCTCGCCTGGGTGCAAAATCCGATCTATCTCGCGATCACCGGCGGCGCGGCCTTCGTCACGATTCTGATCGCGCGCCTCGTGCACCGGCTCAACCTCGCCTTCATCGTGCTCGACGCCATCGGCCTCGTGGTCTTCACCATGGCCGGCTGCGACGTTGCCTGGCAGATGGATGCATCGCTGCCAATCGTGATCGTCTCCGGCATGATAACGGGCTGCGCCGGCGGCGTGCTGCGCGACGTGCTCTGCAACGACGTGCCGCTGCTGTTTCGCTCAGAACTCTACGCCAGCGTCTCCGTCGTCACCGGCCTGTTCTATGCGACCGCGTTCGGTCTGAAGCTCAACAGCGAAGTCTGGACTGTGCTGACCTTCGTGCTCGGTGTCAGCTTCCGTTTGCTCGCGGTGCGCTACAAATGGGAGATGCCGAAGTTCGTGTTCACCGGCGACGAGAGGTAGGTTGCTCTCTTCACGCTTCGCTATTTCCGTTGAAGCCCCGCCGCTTCCACATCGTCATTGCGAGCGTAGCGAAGCAATCCAGAGTCTTTCCGCGGAGGGATTCTGGATTGCTTCGCTGCGCTCGCAATGACAGCGAGGGATCAACTACTTCCGCGCCTTCGCGACCTGCTCCGCCGTCACCAGCGGCGCGGCGTTGCCCCAGGAATTGCGGATGTAGTTCGTGACCGCGGCGATCTGCTCGTCCGACAATTGCTTGGCATAGCCCGGCATCTCGCCGGTGTTGGGGGCGCGCGGCGTCGTTACGGTGTGCGCGCCGTCGAGGATGATACGGATCGTGGAGGAGGGGTTGATTGATTGCAGCAGCGCATTGCCGGGTAGCGGCGGATAGATGCGCGGCGCGCCGGAGCCATCCGCCTCATGACAGGCGATGCAGAAGCGTGCGTAGACGGCCTGGCCGGCTTTCATCTCGCCGTCCTCCGGCGGCGTCACCAATGGCTCGCGTCGCCCCGGCGGCAGGCCCTTCAGATACACCGCTATCGCGCGCACGTCGGCGTCGCTCATCTTCGAGGTCGAGTTGAGGATGACTTCGGCCATCAGCCCGCCGGCATGGCTCTTGGCGTTACGCCCGCTTTGCAGATATTCGGCGATGTCGCCAGCGCTCCAGGACTGCAGCCCGCTGCGCGCGGCACTGTCGAGCCGCGGCGCGAACCAGCCGTCGACAGGGCTGCCGGAAAACGCGAGCTCTCGCTTGTCCGCGCCGAACCAATTCTTCGGCGTGTGGCAGGCGCCGCAATGTGCCAGCCCCGTGACGAGATAGCCGCCCCGATTCCAGGCTGCGCTCTTGAACTGATCGGGCTCGAACAGGCCGGGCTTGAAGAACAGCCAGCTCCAGGCCCGCATCAGCACGCGGTAGTTCAGCGGCCAGCGCAGCTCCGGCGGCTTGACCCGGTTCGCAACCGGCGCCTGCGTGCCGAGATAGGCGCGGATCGCCAGCGTGTCGTCCTTGGTCATCTTGGTGAAGTAGGGGTAGGGGAAGGCCGGATAGTAATTCGAGCCATCGGGCGCAATGCCGAAGCGCAGCGCGCGCGTGAAATCGGCGTCACTCCAGGACCCGATTCCGGTCTCCCGGTCCGGCGTCAGGTTCGGCGAGTAGATGCCACCGAACGGCGTATCGATGCGTTTGCCCCCGGCAAAGGGTTTTGAGGGATCGGCGGTGTGGCAGCTTGCGCAATCGCCGGCCTCGGTGAGCGCCTTGCCGCGGGCGATCGTCTCCGGCGAGGGCTCGCTGGCTCCTGCGGCGCCGGCAATTGCACTGCACAAAGCCAGACACACCAGAATCGCCCGCATCATCACGCCTTCCCTGCGACCATTCGCCAAGATCCACATCAAGGTCCCCATTATAGGGACGTTACGTCGTTTCGCGATGCCCGGGGTAAGCTGACACAAAGTGAAAAAGCGAGCGCACTTCCGGCCACGAAATTGCGAATTCATCATCGGCGGCGGATTGCTCCAGATTTGTGGTGCGGAGCGTTAAATATCCGACATAGAGTGGCGAAGACGGTCCGCCCGACATAAGTGAAAACAACGGGCGGGACCAAGGGTTTAGGGCGGCAAAGAGGACGCGGCATGGGCATCAACCAGGGTCCGATCAGTCTCGATCAAAAATACACGCAGAGCACGGGACACGTCTTCACCACGGGCATCCAGGCGCTGGTCCGCCTGCCGATGGCCCAGATCCGGCGCGACCGCGCCGCAGGCCTCAACACCGCAGGCTTCATTTCAGGCTACCGCGGCTCGCCGCTCGGCGGCTACGACCAGCAGCTCTTCGCCGCCCGAAAACATCTCGAGCAGTACAACATCAAGTTCCAGCCCGGCGTGAACGAGGACCTGGCTGCGACCGCCATCTGGGGCTCGCAGCAGCTCAACCTCTCGCCCGGCGCAAAGTACGATGGTGTGGTCGGCATCTGGTACGGCAAGGGCCCAGGCGTCGACCGCTGCGGCGACGTCTTCCGCCACGGCAATGCGGCGGGCTCAGCGAAGAACGGCGGCGTACTTTGTCTGGCCGGTGACGACCATGGCGCAAAATCCTCGACCGTCCCGCATCAGTCCGACCACGCCTTCATCTCGGCCCTGATGCCCTATCTCTATCCTTCGAGCATCCACGAGATGATCGAGATGGGCCTCTTGGGCATCGCGATGTCGCGCTACTCGGGCTGCTGGGTCGGCATGAAGGTGATCACCGAGACGGTGGAGACCACCGCTGAGATCGATCTCACCGACGAGATGAAGCCCTTCATCATCCCGACCGATTTCGAATTGCCGCCGGGCGGGCTCAATCTGCGCTGGCCCGACGACCGCTTCGAGCAGGACCGCCGCCTGCAGGACTACAAGGGCTTTGCCGCGATCGCCTTTGCGCGCGCCAACAAGGTCAACCGCGTCACCATGGATTCGCCGAATGCGCGCTTCGGCATCATGGCGTCCGGCAAGAGCTATGAGGACGTCCGCCAGGCGCTACGCGAATTGGGCATCACCGAGGAGGTCGCCGCCAAGATCGGCCTTCGCCTCTACAAGATCGGCATGCCCTGGCCGCTCGAGCCGGAAGGCGTGCGGCAGTTCGCCGTCGGCCTGGAAGAGATCTTCATCGTCGAGGAACGGCGCGAGATCGTCGAGAACCAGGTCAAGCAGGAGCTGTTCAACTGGCGCGACGACGTCCGCCCGCGCATCGTCGGCAAGATGGACGAGCACGACAAGCGCTTCCTCACCTTCGCCGCCGAGCTTAGCGTCGCCTCGCTTGCAAGCTCGCTGACCGAACGACTTCTCCGACTTAATCTCAATCCCGAAATCGCCGAAATGCTTCGCGCCAAGGCCGACTGGTTCAACGGTCGCCAGGCGTCCCAGATGATCCCGTCAGCGCCGGTCTCCCGCACCCCGTATTTCTGCTCCGGCTGCCCCCACAACACCTCGACAAAGGTCCCCGAAGGAAGCCGCGCGCTCGCCGGCATCGGCTGCCATTTCATGGCGCTGTGGATGGACCGCTCAACCGAGACGTTTACGCATATGGGCGGCGAGGGCGTGCCGTGGGTCGGCATCGCGCCCTTCACCAACGAGAACCACATTTTTGCCAATCTCGGCGACGGCACCTATTTCCATTCCGGCTATCTGGCGATCCGGCAGGCGGTCGCCTCCAAGACCAACATCACCTACAAGATCCTCTACAACGACGCGGTGGCCATGACCGGCGGCCAACGCCATGACGGCGATCTCTCGCCGCAGCAGATCACCTTCCAGCTCCACGCCGAAGGCATCCGCGAGATCTATCTGGTCTCCGAGAATCCCGATGCCTATCCCGCCGACACCATCGCGCCCGGCGTGAAGAAGTATCATCGCGACGAGCTCGAGAACGTCATGAAGATGTGCCGCGAGTTCAAGGGCACCTCGGCGATCGTCTTCGTGCAGACCTGCGCGGCCGAAAAGCGCCGCCGCCGCAAGCGCGGCCTGATGGAGGATCCGCCGCGCCGCGTGATGATCAACCCGGCCGTCTGCGAGGGCTGCGGCGACTGCTCGGTGCAGTCGAACTGTATCTCGGTCGAGCCGCTGGAGACCGAGTTCGGCCGCAAGCGCGCCATCAACCAGTCGTCCTGCAACAAGGACTATTCCTGCCTCAAGGGCTTTTGCCCGTCCTTCGTCACCATCGACGGCGGGGCGCCACGCCACCGCGCGCCGGCCGAGCTTGCCGACATCGGTGAGTTGCCCGAGCCGGCCTCGCGCCCGACGCTCGACAAGCCCTACAACATCGCCGTCGGCGGCGTCGGCGGCACCGGCGTCTTGACCATCGGCGCGCTGCTCGGCATGGCAGCGCATATCGAGGGCAAGGCCTCGATGATCCTCGACATGTCCGGCCTCGCGCAGAAGGGGGGCGCGGTGCTGAGCCATGTTCGCCTGTCCGACCATCCGGCCGAAGTGACATGCTCGCGCATCGTCACCGGCACAGCCGACCTCGTGCTCGCCGCGGACGAGGTGGTTGCGGTCGCCAAGGACACGATCTCGCTCTGTGACTCCGGCCGCACCCACGGCATCATCAACAGCCACGTCATTCCGACCGCCGACTTCATCCTCAATCGCGACTTCAACTTCCAGACCCGCAAGCTGAATGCGGTGCTTGAAACCGCGCTGCACAAGGATTCCGTGTTCTTCGATTTCACCAAGCCCGCCGAGCAGCTTCTTGGCGACTCTATCGCCACCAACATGATGATGATGGGCTATGCCTATCAGAAGGGCCTTCTGCCTGTTGGTGCCGAGGCCATCGAGCAGGCGATCGAGGTCAACGGCGTCTCGATCAAGATGAACAAGGAGGCGTTCCGGCTCGGCCGTCTCGCCGTCGCGGACCCTGCGCGCCTCGCCGACATGTTGAAGGGGACGGACGAGGTGGCCGCCCCGAAGACGCTCGATGCGATGACGCTCGACGAGATCATCGATCATCGCGTCAAGCATCTCACGGCCTATCAGAATGGCCGTCTGGCAAAACGCTATCGCAAGCTGGTCGACCAGGTCCGCGATGCCGCGGTGAAGGGCGGCCATGGCGATGCGCTGCCGCGCGCGGTTGCGATCAACTACGCAAAACTGCTCGCCTACAAGGATGAGTACGAGGTCGCGCGGCTCTTCACCGACGGCAAGTTCGAGCAGCAGCTCCGCGACCAGTTCGAGGGCGACTACAAGTTCAGCTTCAACCTCGCGCCGCCGATTTTGGCTGGTAGTGTCGATGCGCTGGGCCGGACGAAGAAGCGGGCCTTCGGTCCGTGGATGCTCGGCATGTTCCGCTGGCTGGCAAAATTCCGCTTCCTGCGCGGCACCCCGCTTGACGTCTTTGGCTACAGCGCCGACCGCAAGATCGAGCGCGACCTGATCGCAGGCTACGAGAAGGACGTCGCCACCGTACTCGGCCTGCTGTCGCGGGTTACGCACGACACGGCCGTGGAGCTGTTGTCGCTGCCCGACCGCATCCGCGGCTACGGCCCGGTCAAGGAGAAGGCGATCGCGGACGCCAAGACCCGCTACGCCCAGCTCGCCGCCGACCTCGCGAGCCCGCCGCCCGCACCACGGCAGATCGCGGCGGAGTAGGGAGGTCGCCCCCAGTGAGCGAGTGGCTGGCTGTCCACTGGCCCGAATTGTCGTTCGGTTTCGTGTGCGGAGTCATTTGCTCGCTGACCAAGCTCTTTTGGGAGAGAGTCCTGTTCGCGGGCGGGCTTGTCCTGGCGATCTACTTTCTGATGGTTCGTACGGCTGCCCATGCCGGATTCAGGTGGGACAATGAAATTGCCGCCGTTTGCCTGCTGGGTGCACTCCTGGGATGCCTTGTGCGTCCCGCGCTGGAATTGCTCTATCGGAAGGCGATGAGGTCTTGAGCGGGGACGGTGTCGCCCCTCGTGGCGAGGAGCGCGAAGCCGCAGGGCGGGCAAAGGTGCGAAGCGCCGTGGCCATTCTTCGAGGCGCCTGCTGCTCAGACCCCTCAGGATGAGGGCGGAGTATGCGGAAGCCGAGATCGCCAATTGCGCGTCGCTCCATCCGGGCTACAAGCGGATCATGATCAATACCGGGTCTTGGGGGAGCGAATGCGACGTGCGTTGCTGATGATGTGGGCCTTGTTGCTGACGACGCCCGCTGCCGCCGAAACCTTGTCCTGGGAAGGCGTCGGCACCGTCCGCTTGGGCATGGACGTGAAAGCGGCCGAGCAAGCGCTGAAGACAAAGCTGCTGCCTCGGCAGCCCCCCTTCGAAGATGACCAATGCTACGTGACCTGGCGCGCTGACGGGCATGATCCGGGCCTCGGTTATGTCCTCGAGCAGGGCAGGATCACCGTCATCCAGGTCTATAGCTCGGACGGCAAGGCGCCGGAGGTGGTTGACACGCACGGCCTCGCAATTGGCGCTAGGGAGGATGCTATCCGCGGTGCCTATGGGCAGGTCAAGAAGACTCTTGGCTTCTATGATCGCGGCAGCGACGCCAAGGTAGAGCAGGGTTCGAAGGAGGGCGCGAGCGACTATTCGCCGGAATATGTGTTCGAGTTGGAGAGTCCCGACCACAAGCGCTCCATCCTTTTGACGACACAGGCCGGCAAGATCATCAGCCTGTCGACGGGATTGAAGCCGATGATCCTTGAGCCTGAGCCGTGCCAATAGCGTCGGTGTCGTAGGACCACCTACTCTTGGTCAAGGAGCGCAGGTCGCTGGCGTAATCCACCGCTTCTGTCTCCGTGGAAACAAAAGAGGTGGGTTACGCCGAGCGGTTTGCGCTTTGCGCAATCCGCGGGGCTAACCCACCCTACGATTCCGGCTATCTCTGAACATACGGCACCTTCAGTTCGCCGATCCGCTCAAACGTCTTCTCTACCAGGCATCCATAGGCCCAGGTCCGGCTCCCCGAGCCGCCGGGCTCTCCGACGACGCCCCAGCATTCGGCATCGCGATAGGCTTCCCAGGCTTTCTGGCTTGCGGTGATCCGCTCCGCCGAGCTCGGTCCGTTGCCCGATGGTGGCGGCCAGGTGTTTCGCGCGCGCGCGTCCGCTTCCAGCGCCCTCATGCGGTCGACCGATTGGCGATAGATCTGGTCGAGCTCGGCTGACGCTGTGCGATAGAGGTCGTGCAGGCAGTCCCGCTGCTCGGCATTCGATCTGCGATCATAGCACGCCTTGATACGGTCGTTGTCGGCGCGGCCACAGCCGGCCAGCGCGAGCAGCAAGGCCACGCTGAAGCAGGACATGCTGTTCGAAACCTTCGTCAATTCGGACTTCCCGCGCACGCCTGCATCGCTTCCGGTTTCATTGGTGGCCGTGGAGGGCAGGCGGGTTCAACGGCAAGCGGTTCTACTGTGCATGGGGTTGTTTCGAGGAAAAAGAATCGACATGTACCGTCGGGCAGCGCTGACGGCGATTTGCGCTGACCCGCTACCCTCTCGCCCGACGGAATATTTCCGCGCTTGCCAAGGCGCCAGCGGCGGTTCAGAAAAACGGTGCAAGAAGAAACGCCAGCGGAGAACCTGAGTTTGACCATCAAGGGCAAGGCCTACATTGCCGGGATCTACGAACACCCGACCCGGCATGCGCCGGACAAATCAACCGCCCAACTCCACGCCGAAGTCGCCAAGGGCGCGATCGAGGATGCCGGGCTCACCAAGGACGACATCGACGGCTATTTCCTCGCCGGCGACGCACCGGGCGGCGCCTGGCCGATGGTCGACTATCTCGGCCTCAACACCAGGATGCTGCGCCACATCGATTCCACGGAAACCGGCGGCTGTTCCTATCTGATCCATCTCGGCCATGCCGCCGAGGCGATCGCCGCGGGCAAGTGCTCGGTCGCGCTGATCACGCTGGCGGGCAAGCCGCGCACCGGGGTGATGCCGCCGCGCGCCGCCGGCGCCGAGGTCGATTTCGAGTCCGCCTATGGCGCGACCACCCACAATGCCTACGGCATGTGTGCCATGCGCCACATGCACGACTATGGCACCACGAGCGAGCAGCTCGCCTGGATCAAGGTCGCAGCCTCGCATCACGCGCAGTACAATCCGCATGCGATGCTGAAGGACGTCGTCACCGTCGAGGACGTCCTCAACTCGCCGATGATCTCCGATCCCTTGCATCGCATGGATTGCTGCGTCGTCTCCGACGGCGGTGGCGCGCTGATCGTGACGTCACCCGAGATTGCCAAGAGCCTGAAGAAGCCGCTGGTGCGCCTGATCGGCCATGGCGAGGCGATGAAGGGACCGCGCGGCGGCAAGGATCTCGATCTCACTTACTCCGCTGGCGTCTGGTCCGGCCCGCGCGCGTTCGAGGAAGCCGGCATCACGCCAAGAGACATCAAATACGCCTCGATCTATGACAGCTTCACCATCACCGTTTTGATGCAGCTCGAAGACCTCGGCTTCTGCAAGAAGGGCGAGGGCGGAAAATTCGTCGCCGACGGCAACCTGATTTCGGGCGTCGGCAAGCTGCCGTTCAACACCGACGGCGGCGGCCTTTGCAGCAACCATCCCGTCAATCGCGGCGGCATGACAAAGATCATCGAGGCCGTCAGGCAGTTGCGTGGGCAAGCGCATCCGAAGGTGCAGGTGCAAAATTGCGATCTCGCCATCGCCCATGGCACCGGCGGACTACTGGGCGTACGCCACGCCGCCTCGACCTGCATCATGGAGCGCGTGTGATGGCTGAAGCGAAGAAATATCCTGCACCGGTGACGAACCCCGAGACCGCGCCGTTCTGGGAAGCCGCCAAGGCCGGCAAGTTCATGATCAAGCGCTGCACGTCGTGCGGCGAAGCGCATTACTTCCCGCGATCGATCTGCCCGTTCTGCTTCTCCGACAAGACGGTGTGGGAGGAGAGTTCTGGCGAAGGCACGATCTACACCTACAGCCTGATGCGGAAGTCGCCGACCGGTCCGTACGCGATCGGCTATGTCACGCTGAAGGAGGGGCCGTCGGTGCAGACCAATTTTGTCGACTGCGACCTCGAGAAGCTGAAGATCGGCCAGAAGGTGAAGGTGGTGTTCAAGCCCACCGACGGAGCGCCGCTGCCATTCTTCACGCCGGTGTAGTTCTTTCTTCCTTCTCCCCTTGTGGGAGAAGGTGGCAGCCGAAGGCTGCCGGATGAGGGGTATCGCTCCGCGGGGAGGTCTGTTGATGCGGAGCCAACCCCTCACCCAAACGAGTTTGCCGCACTGATCTCGCAGCCCTCTCCCACAAGGGGAGAGGGCACATCGACGGGCAGCGGCGTAAGGAATGCGGGAGGAAACCAAAAAACATGTCCGCCAGATACGAAGAACTCAAAGCCCTCAAAAACCTCGGCCAGAAATACGCCTACAGCGATCGCGAGGTCATGCTCTATGCCTACGGCATCGGCCTCGGCGCCGATCCGATGGACGAGAGGGAGCTCGCCTTCGTCAACGAGGGCACGCTGACGCCGCGTCCGCTCAGGGTGGTGCCGACCTTCGCATCCGTTGCGGCCTGGGGCGCGGGTCCTGGCGAGATGAACCTCAACCGCGTGATGGTGGTGGATGGCGAACGCGACATCACCTTCCACCAGCCTTTGCCGGCTGCGGCCCACATCACCGCCGACTCCTCGGTGGTCGAGGTCTACGACAAGGGCAAGGACAAGGGCGTGGTGATCAGCCACCAGACCGTGCTGAAGAACGAGAAAGGCGAAAAGCTCGCAACGCTGGTCGCCTCGCGCTTTGCCCGCGGCGACGGCGGCTTTGGCGGCCCGAACCTCACCCAGCCAGATCCGCACAAGATCCCGTCGCGTTCGCCCGACAAGACCATCGACATCACCACGCGGCCCGACCAGGCGCTGGTCTATCGTCTCTGCGGCGATCGCAATCCGCTGCACTCTGATCCCGAATTCGCCAAGAAGGCCGGCTTCCCGCGCCCGATCCTGCACGGCATGTGCACCTACGGCATCACCTGCCGCGGCGTGCTCCAGACGTTTGCCGACTACGATCCAAGTGCCTTCCGCCGGCACATCGCGCGGTTCTCCTCGCCGGTCTATCCCGGCGAGACCGTGACCATGGACCTCTGGAAGGACGGCAACGTGATCTCGTTCGAAGCCAAGGTGAAGTCGCGTGGCGTCACCGTGATCAAGAACGGCAAGACGGTGCTGGGTTAGGCGGTTTCGTGCCCCGGACGCAGCGCAGCGCTTCTTCAGCGGTGCGCTGCAGAGCCGGGGCCCATCGCAGCCGGAAAGAATGGGTCCCGGCTCAGCGAAGCAGCGTTTCACGCTGCATCGCGTTCGGGACACGAGAAACAAAATCAGGGAGAAGCCACCATGGGACTACTCGACGGCAAGGTTGCGCTGATCACCGGCGCGGGCGGTGGGCTCGGTGAGGCCTACGCAAAACTGTTCGCGCGCGAGGGCGCAGCCATCGTCGTCAACGACCTCGGCGGTCCCCGCGACGGCTCCGGCGCCGACAAGTCGATGGCGCAGCAGGTGGTTGACGCGATCAAGGCCGAAGGGGGCAGGGCGGTCGCCAACGGCGCCGACATCTCCACCATGGAAGGCGGCCAGTCGGTATTCGACGACGCCATCAAGCATTTTGGCCGCGCCGATATCCTCGTCAACAACGCCGGGATGTTGCGCGACCAGACCTTTCACAAAGCCTCGGAGTCCGACTGGGACAAGGTCATCAAGGTGCACCTCAAGGGCACCTTCTGCTGCACCATGCCGGTGTTCCGCTGGATGCGCGAGAACGGCGGCGGCGTCATCGTCAACACCTCCTCGACCTCGGGCCTGATCGGCAATTTCGGCCAGACCAATTACGGCGCGGCCAAGGGCGGCATCTGGGGCCTGTCCAACGTGCTGGCGATCGAGGGTCGCAAGTACAACATCCGGATATGGACGCTGGCGCCGGGGGCGCTGACCCGCATGACCGCAGACCTGCCCCGCTACAAGGAGAACCCGGGCGCCGCGCTGGGGCCGGACGGCATCGCGCCGGCCGTGCTATACATGGTCAGCGATTTGTCGGGCGACCAGACCGGCAAGGTGCTGGGCGTGTCCGGGCCCCGCGGCGTGCGCGAAATGCGGATGATGGAGATGGAAGGCTGGAAACCGCCGCACACGGGCTGGAACGCCCAGGACATCGTCGATCACGCCAAGGAGATCTTCTTCTCCGAGGAGCAGATCAAGATGGGCGCGCGGCGGTTTTGATAGACAGTCGTTCCGGGGCACGCGAAGCGCGAACCCGGAACCTCGAGATTCCGGGTTCGATGCTGCGCATCGCCCCGGAATGACGAACAAGAGGACAGAAGACCGATGAAACTCACCGCCGAAGCCAAGGGCACCTTTGCGATCGCGCCGACGCCGTTCCACGACGATGGCCGCATCGACGAGCGCTCGATCGACCGCCTGACCGATTTCTACGAGGAGGTCGGCTGCGACGGCGTCACCGTGCTCGGCATCCTCGGCGAGGCGCCAAAGCTCGATGCCGCCGAGGCCGAGCAGGTGGCGGTACGCCTCGTCAAGCGCGCGAAGAAGATGCAGGTCATCGTCGGCGTTTCCGCGCCGGGCTTTGCCACCATGCGCTCGCTGGCGAAGGCCTCGATGGACGCAGGTGCCGCCGGCGTGATGATCGCGCCACCGCCGTCCCTGCGCACCGACGACCAGATCATTGGCTATTTCAAGCAGGCGGCCGAAGCGATCGGGCCTGATGTGCCCTGGGTACTCCAGGATTACCCGCTGACGCTGTCGGTGGTGTTCACCCCCGCCGTGATCCGCAAGATCGTCATGGACAATGCGAATTGCGTGATGCTCAAGCACGAGGACTGGCCGGGCCTCGAAAAAATCTCGACGTTGCGCAATTTCCAGAAGGATGGCTCGCTGCGTCCGCTCTCGATCCTCTGCGGCAATGGCGGGCTCTTCTTGGATTTCGAAATGGAGCGCGGCGCCGACGGCGCCATGACCGGCTATGCCTTCCCGGAACTCCTGATCGACGTCGTGCGCCTGTCGAGGGAGGGCAAGCGCGACGCCGCGCATGATCTGTTCGACGCGCATCTGCCGCTGATCCGCTACGAGCAGCAGCCGGGCGCGGGCCTCGCCGTGCGCAAATACGTGCTGCAGAAGCGCGGCATCATCGCCTCCAGCGCGCAGCGCAAGCCAGGCGCGACCATTACTCCGGCCGCAAAGGCCGAGGTCGATTATCTCCTGTCGCGTGTCGCGAAGGTCGACAAGCGCGCCAATCTCCAACCGCAATCCAGCGCAGCAGGTTAATTGCATGGCCGAGATCGCCGCCGTCCGTCCCGCGTCCACGATCCTCCTGTTGCGCGATGGTGCAGCAATTGTCGACGGCAAGAGCCGCGACGAGATCGAGGTCTTCATGATGGTGCGCCACCATCAGATCGAGTTCAATTCGGGTGCGCTGGTGTTTCCCGGCGGCAGCGTCGATGCCGGCGACAAGGAGATCATCGCGCGATCCGACCTCTATTCGGGCGGCGAATCCTTAAGCGAATCCGATCGCGGTTTTCGCATCGCTGCGATCCGCGAGACGTTTGAGGAGAGCGGCATTTTGCTGGCGCGTCCCAAAGGCTCGACTGCGCCCGTTGATGCCGCGCGCGCCGGCGAGATCGCCGACAAACATCGCGTCGCACTCAACGAGCACAAGGTCAGCTTTCTGAGCATTTTGGCCGATAACGGCCTCCAACTCGCGCTCGATACGCTCGTGCCCTACGCCCACTGGATTACGCCGGAGGGCATGCCAAAGCGCTTCGACACCTGGTTCTTCCTCGCCGCTGCGCCGCCAGATCAGCTCGGTGCCCATGACGGACGTGAGTCGACCGACTCGATCTGGGTGTCGCCGCGCGAGGCAGTGGAGGGCGGCAACAGCGGTCGCTTCATCCTGCCGTTCCCGACCACTCGCAATTTGATCCGGCTCGCCAAGCAGCCGAACGTTTCGGCTGCGCTCGACGATGCCCGCGGCATGTCGATCGTCACCGTGATGCCGGTCATGACCAAGACCGCGACCGGCCGTCAGCTCCGCATCCCTCGCGAGGCCGGCTATGACGGCGAGGTCTTTGAGGTGGGCGCCGCCGGCTGACACAGTTCGACGCACAGCGAACTATTTTGGTCTCCGGCCCCTGTAGATTCCGTCCGCTGGCAACGGGACGGAACGCGCGACATGGACGATCGGCAAACCCCCAACATCGCCGTCGAGCTCGCGCTGCTCGTCCTGCTCGCAACGCTGTGGGGCGGCTCCTATACCTTCATCAAGCTCGGTGTCGCCACGATCCCGCCGATCACGCTGATCGCGGCGCGTACCGCGATTGCGGGCCTGCTGCTGCTCCTGGTCATGCGCCTCCGTGGCGTCACCATGCCGACGGATCTTGCGACCTGGCGCCGTTTCGCCTTTCAGGCCGTCCTCAACAGCGTGATTCCCTGGACGCTGATCGCCTGGGCCGAACGCCACGTCGATGCGGCGCTCGCCACCATCCTCAATTCGGCCGCGCCGATCCTCACCTTCATGCTCACGGCCATGGTGACCCGGCACGAGGCAACGAGCCCGCGAAAGCTGTTCGGCGTCGTCGCGGGCATGGCCGGCATCTGCCTGATCGTCGGCGTCGATGCGTTTCATGATTTCGGCCGCGGCATCGTCGCCGAAGCGGCAATCGTCGCCGCCACCATCTGTTACGCCTGCGCGGCGATCTTCGGCCGCAGCTTCGGAGGGCTCGACCCGATGGCGCCGGCGGCCGGCTCGCTGCTATCAGGCGCGGCCGTCCTGATCCCGGCCTCGCTTGCATTCGAGCAGCCCTGGACGCTGTCGCCCTCGCTGAGCTCGGTGCTGGCACTGCTTGCACTCGCGGTGTTCTCGACGGCACTGGCGTTTGCGATCTACTTCCGTCTGATCCAGACACTGGGTTCGGTCGGCACCACCGCCCAGGCCTATCTGCGCGTCCCGATCGGCGTCGCGCTCAGCGTGGCGTTGCTGGGCGAGACCCTGAGCAAGACCGCCTGGATCGGGCTTGCCTGCGTCGTCATCGGGGTCGCCGCCATGACAATTCCGGCGAGGGCGGCAACAGCGGCCCGCGCATCGTCCTGATGTAGGGGCGTTTGGTTAATTTCCGGCCGATTCAGCTCTATTCCCCGGGGGCCGGAATACGTCGTATATTGCACCGGCCAGGAGCCCGGTTCCCATCAAAATGCCCGCCGAATTGACGCCGATACCCGAAAAGAAGCGTGCGTTCTCGCTTTCCATCGGACAGATGACATTCGGCAGCTTCCTGCTCGTGCTTGCGGTGATCATTGTCACCTCGGCCGCCAGCGTGATCGCGATCCGTCACATCGATGCGACCTTTGCCGAGCTGCAGCGGCTCCAGAGCGTCGGCGACCTTGCCGAGGATATCGACCGTCGCATGAACGAGCTCCGGCTCGCCGCGCGCGACTTCGTCACCGATCCCGGCGCCGGCGTCCAGTTCAAGCAGGTCGGCGAGGCCGCCTCCACCCTCAGCGACATCCTGAAGAAGACCCGCATCGAGCTTGCGCCCGAGCAGCAGGACATGATCGACGGCGTCACTGAACGCCTGGCAACCTATCGCACCGGGCTCGAGCGCATCTCCGCCCTGATCGACCGCCGCGCCCAGCTGATCGCCGGTCTGCCGCCGCTGCGCGAGCAGTTCGACGCGGCGGTCCGCACCTCTGCCGACCGCGAGCTCGCTTCACGCCTTGCCGAGGCGCAGAGCCGGATCGCGCTCGGGCTGCTCGCCCGCAACCCCTCCGCGGCCGAGCAGGCCGCGCAGGGCATGCGCGCGGCCGACATTGGCGATGCCAGGCTGAAGGCGGCGGTCGACAATTACGCCGAGGCCATCATCGCGGTGGCGGTGCGCGAGCGGCAGATCGCCGACATCGACCGCGAGGTGCTGGGCACCGAGGGACGGCTGATCGGGCGCGTCACCGAATTGTTGCGCGACGTCAGCGACCGCCGCGGCCACGTGCTGTCGCGCGACTTCGCGCGGACGCTGGCCGAGGCGAAGTGGCAGAGCATCGTGCTCGGCACCATCGGGGTCCTGATCGGCATTGCCGCGGCGCTGTTCGTGGTGAGCCGGACGGTACGTCCGCTCGCCCAGATCGCCCGCTCGATCCGGGCGCTTGCAGGGGGCGAGAAGAACATTTCGATTCCCTCCGCCGAGCTCGACAACGAGATCGGCGACATCGCGCGCGCCGCAGAGGTGTTCCGCCGCGCATTGGAGGAGGCCGACACCGCGCGCGAGGCGGCGGTGCGCGCGCTCACCGAGCAGCGCCTTGCCGAAGAGAGCTACCGCAAACTGTTCGAGGGCTCGGTCGACGGCATCTACGTGACCACGCCGGCCGGCGACCTGCTCAACGCCAATCCGGCCCTGGCGCGGATGATGGGATATGAGAGCCCGCAGCAACTCATCGACAGCATCAGCGACATCGCCCATACGATCTACGTCCACCCTGAAGCGCGCGTCGAATACCAGCGGCTGATGGAGCGCGACGGCATGGTGCGCGAGTTCGAGTACCAGGTGCGCCAGCGCAGCGGCGACATCCTGTGGCTCTCCGACAGCGCCTCGGTGGTGCGGGATGAGCAGGGGCAGATTGTCCGTTACGAAGGCACGCTGCGCGACATCACCGACCAGAAGCGCGCCGAAGACGCGATCGCCGAAGGAAGGCGGCTGTTGCAGCAGGTCATCGACACCGTGCCGGCGGTGATCAACGTCAAGGACCGCGACCTGCGCTACGTGCTGATGAACCGCTACATGGCGGGTATCTTCGGCATCGAGCCCGGCGTTGCGCTCGGCCGCACCACCGCCGACCTGATGTCGCGTTACGGCGCGGCGAAGAGCGACGAGGCCGACAAACGGGTGCTGAAGGTCCGCAAGGGGCTCGGCTTTTACGAGGAGGAATACAAGGATTCCTCCGGCAATATGCGGCAATGGCTGGTCAACAAGCTGCCGCTGCTCGACGCCGAAGGCGAGATCGAGCGCATCGTCACCGTTGCGCTCGACATCGGCGAGCGCAAGCGGGGCGAGCAGGAGATGCGCAAGGCCAAGGAAGCGGCCGAGACCGCGCTGCGCAATCTGCGCGAGACGCAGGCCTCGTTGATCGAGGCGGAAAAGCTGGCCGCACTCGGGCGCCTGGTGGCGGGCGTCGCGCATGAGGTCAACAACCCCGTCGGCATCAGCCTGACGGTCGCCTCCGCCCTGGAGCGCAAGACCGCGATGTTCACCTCCGAGGTCGAGCGCGGTGAGCTGCGCCGCTCGACGCTCAACGACTATCTCAACACCAGCCGTGACGCGTCCTCGCAGCTCGTCGCCAACCTCAACCGTGCGGCCGAACTGATCCAGTCGTTCAAGCAGGTCGCCGCCGACCGCAACTATTCCGACCAGCGCACCTTCGACCTCGCCGATCTCACCGAGCAGGTGGTGATGAGCCTGCGGCCGGGCCTGCGCAAACACAATCTGACGCTCAACGTCGAGTGCCAGCCCAATCTGATCATGAACAGCTATCCCGGCCCCTACGGCCAGGTGCTGACCAACCTGTTTTTGAACTCGGTCGCGCACGCCTTTCCGGACGGGCGGCCCGGCATCATCGACATCCAGGTGCGTGAATCAGGCAAGGACAATGTCGAGATCATCTTCTCCGACAATGGTTGCGGCATGTCGCTCGACGTGCGCCGCCGCGCCTTCGATCCGTTCTTCACGACCAGGCGCGACCAGGGCGGCACCGGGCTCGGGCTGCACATCGTCTACAGCATCGTCACCAACCGCCTTGGCGGGCGGCTCGATCTCGACTCCGAGGCGGGTGAGGGCACGCGCATCCAGATGATTTTGCCGCGCGTCGCGCCGCTGGAGCAGGCCGCCGAGTAGTTCGCGGTCTATAGCGCTTTCAAGCGAAGTGGATACTGGTTCACGTCAAGAAGACGCGTCAAAACAAGAATCTAGAGACCCGTTCCGATTTCATCGGAACGGAAAAGGCTCTAGTTGGTATCAGCGAGCCTGCGCAAGGTTGCGCCAAAAATCTGGCTGGCCTTGCCGACGAGCGCGGTTCCCGTCATCTCCGCGTGTGTCTCGGTGAAGGTGCCGGTGACGCCGATACCGACCGGCGCCGGTCCGCCGAACAGCGGGTTGTCGTCATTGCGCGGAGAGGTGTGCCGCTGCACCAGCACCTCGCCCCTGAAGGTGTTGTCCTTCACGGTGTAGCTGCCGGTGTAATAGAGATAGGCATCGCCGCCGAGGATCTGCCCGTCGCGAAACAGGATCACGCCGCTGCCTTTGCCGACGCGCCCATCGAGCAGCGTCACATGTATCGAGTAGAGGCCGTTCTTCATCGCGTCCCGCGGCCGGTCGCCTTCGCCCTCGGCCGACCGGTCCATCTTTTATGCCAAAGCGCGTTGGCCCGCGCAACGCGGCAGTTTGGTTGCAGACCGCACCTCACGCCAACTCGCGAACCGTAGTTGTCCCGGCTTGCGGTGACGCTTGTGTGACGGCCTGATGGTGCGGCGAGGCCAAGTCCGACGAATCAAGTCAGGCGCATCAAACTGGCCCGCGAAATGCATAACAATCGTTGCACTGGCCGCGGGGTGCTGGAGCAAGACAAACATGACAAACTGGATCGATTCCGGCGGCGATCAGCCGCGCCTGTACGGTATGCGTCTGGACAATGTCAGGTGTGAAGCCAGGCGGTGGCGGATCGGAAGCGCGACGCGCTGGCGCGGCGTGCTCCAACTGAGTTGCGCCGTGCTTTTGATAGCGCTCGCTACGCCATACGGACATGCGCGCGATGACGGGCGCTACGCCAATTCGCCGCTGAAGGAATGGTTTGACAGCTTGCGAAGCGGCAAAGGGCCGTGCTGCTCCGACGCTGACGGCTCGGCGATCTCGGATTCCGATTGGGAAAGCAAGGACGGGCGCTACCGCGTGCGCGTGCCGCGCTACGGCTATTTGCTCGACGGGCAGCAGCAGGAGCTGGTCTGGGTCGACGTGCCCGACGACGCCGTGATCTCGGAACCCAATCGCGTCGGGCGCACCATGGTGTGGCCGATCTACGGCTACATGGGCGTTAACATCCGCTGCTTCATGCCGGGGTCGATGACCTGATCATCGCGCCATCGTCGGCGCCACTCCTCGGAGTGACGCCGGGCGCGGTGCGAGCACGCCGCCTCAGGTGTATTTCTTGTCGCGCTCGAGCAGCTCGACCGAGATGTTTTCCGGGCCGCGGATGAAGCAGACGCGAACGCCGGGGCGGATGGTCGTCGGCTCGCGCGTGAATTCGACGCCCTTGGCCTTGATCTCGGCGGCGACCGCGTCGATGTCCTTTACGGTGAGGCCGATATGGTCGAGGCCCTGATGCGGGTGCGGGGGCGGCGGGTTCATCGGCTTATTGGGCTCGAGCGGCGCAATGAAGATGTTGGCGCCGCCAAGCTTGACGTCGATGCGTCCAGGACCGCGTACGATCTCGCCGCCCAGCACATCCCTCAGCCAGACTGCCGTCGCCTCCGGATCGGGGCTGCGCAAGTGAACGTGATCCCAGGTGACGACAGGCATTTCCATTTCCTCCATGAAGCCTTGCGGCATTGCACCGTATGTTAGAGCGTTTTCAAGCGAAGTGGACCCCGGTTCGCGTCAAGAAGACGCGTCAAGAACGAGAATCTAGATCCCATCGCGCAATGATCACACACGGCGGTCGGCCGGAGGGAACCCGGAGCGATCCTGCGGGTTGAACAACGCGCGGTGGTCCGCCGTCAAACGGCCGTATCGGCGCGCTAGCGGAAAGCAGGGCAAGTGGGCGACGCCTTGCCCGACATTCGGTGACGCATGAGCGCTGGGCTTAGCCGTATCGAACGTATCAGCTTCGGCAAGCGAAGCCTGGTGCTGCTCTTCGCCCTCATGCTCCTCGGCCTTGGCGCCTGGCTGTTCCTGCCCGCCTCCAACGGTCATGTCGCGGGGACCAAGCCGCCGTCCGCGAACCTCGCTTCCCTCCAGACCGATCCTTCGGCCTCCGAGGCCGCCACGGTCGGCCTCGCGGCATCGTCGGCCGATGCGGCCGAGCTCCAGGGGCTGCGAATCTCCTCGCAGACCTGGCGACGCGGCGGGCTCGGGTCGAAGGCGCTGGTGACCTTCACCTTGCGAAACGACAACGACTACGCCGTGAAGGATGTCGAGATCGCCTGCGCCTTCAACCGGCGCGACGGCAGCCATCTGACGGACCGCAGGCGCGTGCTTCCCGAAACCGTGAGCATGAAGAGCCGCAAGACCTTTGCGCAGGTTCACATCGGCTTCGTCAATATCAATGCCAGCCAGGCGAAGTGCTCGGCGGTTGCTGCACGCCGTACGTAAAGGTCGGCCGTAAAGGGCGGCGCGTTCCGGTAGCGGAAAAGTTACCCTCATCCTCCCAATCGCCAAAGAATCCGGCGTTCCCGTTGAACCTGTCGCCGTGAGCAGGAACCAATTAAAGGATCGCCGGTTTTAAGGCGGAGAGCCTGTGCGCCAATGCGTGGGGCGGAGCGCTACCAATGCCCATCTTTCGCTATTTCGTCTTCGTCGGCGGGGCGCTGCTCGCCCTGTTGTTCGGTGTGAACCTGGTTCTGCCGCAAACTGCGCATGTCGAGGCCGTCACCACGGCCGTCTCCAGCGCCGACGTCCCGATGATCCGGATCCGCTCCGAACGAAAGCTGCCCGAGCGGGTGGTTCTCGACACCAGCGGGCCGACGATCGTGCCGGCGGTGACGACTGCCGAAGTCGTTGCTCCGCAATCCCAGGCGTTGGCCGATCTGTCGGCCAAGGCGCGGGTGCGCGATACTTTTGCCCAGTTCTCGCCGGAACCGAAGGCCGACTCCGCGGCCGGCAAGAAGGTCGAGGCCAAGCCGCAAGTGGCGCAGGCCGTGCCGCCATCCTCGCCGCCGAAGCACAAGGTTGCCAGGACGCGCTCGATGCAGCCGCAATATTATGGGCCGCAGTACGGCTATGGGCCGCAGTACGGCCGTCCCATGCTGATGGCTCAGCAGCCGCATTACGGCCTCTTCAACAACACCTGGTAAGCTCGTCCGGTCTCCTGCAATTGCGCGGGTGGGGCTTTTGCTCCGCGAACCTCTCTGCTAATCCGACCACGAGATTGGCCCGGCGTCCGGGCCGCACGCGCTCGTAGCTCAGCTGGATAGAGCATCGGATTTCGATTCCGAGGGTCGGAGGTTCGAATCCTTCCGAGCGCGCCCGAAATCTCCTCCCGATTGGCGGGAGTCTCCTGTACCTATTTGAAAAGCCTGGACTTTCATGCGCTCGACCAGCTAGCATTGGGTGGCTAACGAGGGTGTAACATTTTAGCCGCCTCTAGCGCTCCATACCATCAGACCTTTTCAACGGCTTTTGCCATGAGTGAGTACCTTACGAAGCGCAAGGGCTTCTGGCATTTCGCCAGGCGGGTGCCCAAAGAATTCGCGGATTTCGACCGGCGGGTCGTAGTGAGGCAATCCACGAAGATTCGGTGTTCGGAGGATCGAAGCGGCCGACGGGCGGCGGCTGTGGCTGAGGCCCTAAATCGGGACCTTGAGGGTTATTGGCTCGGCTTATCCAGAGGGCCCGGGGAAGAGGTTAAGGAGCGATACGAGCAATCTCGACGGAGAGCTCGGGCGTTGGGCTTCGAGTACATCGAGGCCGATGCACTGGCAAAACGCGAAACCGCCGAAATTCTCAAGAGAGTGGAGAAGCTTCTTGAGGATGGCCATGCAGACGATCCTGACGCTCGCGCGGCCTTATTGGGAGCAGTACCGAAGCCGGCGATCCTCGTGAGCGACATCTTTGTAGAGTATGAGCGTCAGGTAGCGGCCGAGATGACCGATATGTCGCCGAACCAGCGTCGGCGCTGGGCCAACGAGCGCAAGCTAGCCGTGAAGTATCTCATAAAGGTCATTGGAGATAAGCCCGTTAATCGCATCACGGGGGAGGATGCACTCGACTTCAGTGATTGGTGGCGCGATCGGGTTCAGCACGGAACTGTGTCCGCAAAGACTGCCAACAAGGGCATTGGTAATCTAAGCCGCATGCTTAAGGTAATAAATCGCCGGCATCGACTTGGGCTCCCTGATGTTTTTTCCGGTATGCGACTCGATCGAGTGGTCAACCGGTCGCGCGAACCATTTGACGTCAACTTTATTCAGAACAGTCTTCTTGAGGGTGGGACTCTCATGGGTCTCAATCCGGAAGCTCGCCGAACTGTTTTCCTGATAGCCGAAACAGGCCTCAGGCTGTCGGAAGCGATCAACTTGACACGGGAGACGATACAGTTGGATTGCGAAGTACCTCATGTGCAAGTTAGGCCAGATGGTCGTCGCATGAAGACCGAGCAGTCACGACGTGACATACCCTTGGTTGGAGTGGCTCTTGAAGCAATGAAGCTGCAACCGAACGGCTTCCCGCAATACCGGGACAAAAATGCGAGTCTCTCGGCCGTCTTGAACAAATTCCTCGAAACAAGAAATCTTCGGACGGAGCGTAAGCTTACAATTTATTCGCTTAGACACAGCTTCAAGGACCGCCTCATTGCTGCCGAGGCGCCCGATAGCATTATCGACGAGCTCATGGGTCATAAGACCTACAAGCCCAAATATGGGAGAGGCGCCACCCTGGATCTAAAACAGAAATGGCTGCTCAAGATCGCGCTCCGCGCTCCCGCTACGCTGTGATGATCTGGAATTTTCCCTTGAGTACTCGCATTGGTTGAGCGATAACAGGATCCCTTAGGGGAGGGGCAGCCATGCGGATTCCGAGGAACGGAGAACGGGAAACTTTGGCCACGAGCCGCTGCATCGATTTTCCGCAGGGGTCATATCCGTTTATTGTTATCGCGAAATGAAATTGGCTTAAGCCATTGATTTTATGACATATTATGTCTTGTTGGCTCCCTCGATACGACTAAATTGTCTGCATCGGCCAACTTGTAAGGCGGGCACCGAATGAATAATAACAATGAGCGGACCTCCGCAGCCCCCTCAATCGTTACCGGTGCTATGTCAGCGTACCCTTCAATCACACCTCCAGGAGCGCTCGATGCAGCTTTAGCGCCTCTGGCGGAGCTTAGCGATTTCGAGTTTCAGGGACTGCTTTTCGCGACATCGAAACCTCGTTCGTTTTTGCTGAGTTCGAAGGAACTAAAGGGTCTTCGAGAACAAATTCCTTCTGTTGCCAGCAACCTGCCTTTCCTGCTGTCCGCTCTCTCCTTTCTGTATTCCAGAATAGATGCACTTGGAGAAGTGTCGGAGCCCTTCGATCAGGTGATAGCTCGGCTGGTCGACGAACTCGATTTCCAGATGCTTGACGCCCAAAAGAAGGCGACGATTCAGAAGCGTCTAGAAGAACTTCTAAAGAAAAATCCAGGCTTTGGACGGTTTCAGAAAATTCTGCGACTTCAGGATGGATTCATTCCCAACGCGACTAGATTTCGATCGATGGTCGATTTGCGTCCAGATTTTGGTGAAAGCGACGACAGCCTCGAATACAAAGGCGTTATTACTACAATCCAATTTCGGGTAGTCACCGATTCAAGTAACCCGTCGCTCCAAGAAATGATCTTTCAAGTCAACGAAGAAGTCTTGGAAGACTTGCGAAAGGCTGTCGATAGGGCACAGAAAAAAATCGCACTTCTCAAGCAAGAGCCGAAGTTGGCTGGGCAAATTTTAGGGATCGATTGATGTCCTTATCCTTTCCGCCCTTTCTTGCGTTTTCTGGAGCCGGCGTAGCCGGTCCGCGAAAGGAAATTATCGGCCTTGCTCGTCGCGCGACCTATCATGGGCATCCGCAGCACGTTGCTGAGAAGATCACGCTGAATGCCGTTCAACAGTTTAGTGATGCCTTCGTTATCGTCGTAGTTGACGATTGGTCGGGTCTTCATGGATGGCACAGCCACGAGCCCGTTGTGGACAATAATTTTCTATTGAGCGCTCACCGCAATGTCGCTCGGAGGATGAGTGACAGTGTTACTCAAGTAACGAAGGTCGAGACGCTTCTACTCTCTTTAGACAAAGATAATGCCGCAACGCCTGTGGTGGAGCATTTTGAACCTGCTTGGGAGCATCACGAAACAGGAGAGCCGCAGGGACGTTTGAGTTTTTCGGAAACCTTCTTACCCTCAAACGAGGCTGTCTCCATTTGGATTGACGCGCTGAGACAGAAGGCCATCGACGCGAGACGGAAGGATATTGAACTAGCTTTTGCCGCCGCGTCTCCGCAGGAACGCTTTCACGAATTTGCTAACCTGTTCCGTTCAACCATTGGTTCGTTCGCGCAGTTCACGCGATATGAGGGGGGTGATCCAACGATCATCCGATCCGGCCAATTCATGGCCAATTTTCAAAGGGCGCTAAATCAGCAGTTCGATGTGATCCCAAATGACATTCCTCGGTTTAACCGTGTTCTAGCCGAAGATTTTACTCGAGCGTTACGCAAGGGTTGGCGCGTAGAGGGTGAGTGGGGGTTTGTCGAGCAAATCGGTTCCCTTGAAGTAAGGCTTAACTTGAGGCCGGTCGAACTTTTCGAAGATCCTGAATTCGTAGAGTCTGAGGATGTCGAATAACGCGTTAGCTGCGACCTATCGATACGTTCACTTATCGGATTTTCATCTTTGCAATCAGCCCTGGCGGACAAACATACTTTCTCGCGATTTGCACAAGTCGCTCGACACGTTCGATAAACGGCAGGCGCCTCAGAATGAATGGAATTCGATCATTCGTCCCGCCAGCTTCATTCCGGAGATCGTGGCTGGTGCAGCAAGGTTTTGCTACGGGCTCAATCGCAAATTCGATGGAATAATAATTTCCGGGGATCTAGCAACAACCGGGCGTGGTGTTGACCTGGACGTAGCGAAGGATTTCATCAAGACGCCCCCTCTATACGGTCCTTACATACGCTACAACGAACCGACAATTTGTGGCACTGCACTTCCAAAAAATATCCACCTCGTGCCCGGCAATCACGATCGGTATAGCGACGATTTCGCTACCCCAGGATCGCAGACTTTCGGGCTGATGTTCGAAATTCCTCACATGAGGAATCGGAATGGGGACGTCGGCCATTGGGTTAAGATCAAGAGCGGCCGGAAACTTGGATTTGTCTATGCTGATTTCGCCTTACGACGGGTTGACGACGTCAAAGACATTTCAAGGGGTCCCTACGGACAAGGCTTTGCCCATGCGGACATCCTAAATAAGTTAAAAGCGAAAACCCAAGAACTGCGGGACCAAGATATCCCGGTAGTCTGGATCATTCATTTTGCACCTTATGATTGTGATCCCGACCTTCATCTAGTAAACTTCAAGCAGGTCACCGACGCTGCAGTCGCGCTAGATGTCCTATGCACCTTGTGCGGGCACATACACGAACAACAGCATGTCGTTGTGGATGGACATCCTGTCTTTTGCGCCGGTTCAGCCGGATGTGTGGACTCGAAGAACAATGCTCGCTTGCACTTGATGACTATCAAGATCGACGACACTGGTCCCACCGTCAGCCGGCGCAATTTCCGCTGGTCTTGGGACCAAGATGCCTTTGTCGAGGTGGGTTCGGATTGATCTTCGCTCGACTAGATCGCCCAATCGTCAACCGAACCGAACGTGCACGTTAGCCTTTCGGGAGTTGCATCCAAAAAGAAAGAGGCCGCCAAATGAGGCGGCCTTTTCGTGCAAATCGAATTGAGTAATATCTCAACATGGGGGGCAAGGAAGACACCCCCATGAGGTTTTTGACTAGTCTTACCGCCTAATCTCAACCTTGATCTTGATAGTCAGAATGATCATGCCGATCCCCCCTTTCCGCACCCAGATGGGGGCTAGCAGAGGCCTCTGCGCTAGCCGATAAAGCACGGCTTTGGCTTCTGTGGAACTCACGATTTGGAGGCCACTAGGGCGCGGCTAGAAAATCAGATTTGAAAGCCGTTGAGGCCAAGTTCGAAGCAACCTCGTAGCGTGTAACATTGCGTGAATTCAATTCCGAGGTTGCCCATATTGAAATCGCAGCCTTTTTTGTCTTGTCGCGCGGATCTTTGGCCATTCCGAGCGCGCCATTCGCCGGCGATCGTTCTTCTTATGTTCCGAGTAGGCGGATGAGTGCCCGCTTATCAGGCACGGCTGACGCAAATCCGGATTTTGATCCCGTCAGCTTTTCGCCCGGTCCGCCGCGAAATGCTTCATGTCGTCCGCGGCGCCTTGAAGGGCGGGGCGGGCCGTGGCGCTCGCTGTAGTCACGACGCGCGACCGTCGCGCGCGCCGACATCGCTGACGACATTTTCGAGTTGATAGCGCGGCATCACAAAAAGCGAAGGGGCCCCGAGGGCCCCTTCAAAGTCTCACCAGTAACGGTAGCGTGGGCCATACACGCGCGGCGCGTAGCCATAGTACCTCGGGCCGTAATAGCGCCTCGGACCACCGTAATAGCCATAGTAGTTCGGGCGCCACCAGCAGCGTCCGTAGATGTCGCAGACCATGCGGACCTGCTCGACGTCAGGCGCCACCTGCGGGGCGGGCGCGACGGGCATGGCCGAGGCGGCCGGCGATGCCGCGAGCGCGCCAAACAGGGACGCGGCAACGAGGCCAATTCCAAGCTTCATGATGCATTCCTCCACTTACGCGCCCAGAATATCGAACAGGTTCCGCTCAAATTGTGGCGAAGGCGAAATGTAATGCTGATGAACAGTTGTTCAGTCAGCCGCGTCGCCCTGCCGTCATCCTTGATCTCGCGCAATCAGCCCGCGCGCCTTCCCCGCTAGTCTCTCAGGCGTGGGGGCCGGCGAACGCTGGCGCCCGGAAAGTGAGCGACGATGACGACAATTCCGAACCTGTCGATTTCGCCGGAGAAGGTGTTCTTCATCATCTCGAAGTCGCGTCAGTCCGAGAGCGGAGCCGCCGGAGGAGGCGTTATCCTGGAGTCGGGCGACAACGACATGAGCTACGGCCGCGGCGGTCGCGGCGAGGAGACCGATCGGGCCGAGCTCGCCGGCTTCATTCGCGACCTCAATATGGACGAGCAGATCGACCTGGTCGCCCTGACGTGGCTCGGCCGCGGCGATGGCGATCTCGGCAATTGGCGCGAGCTGCACGCCCAGGCCGCCCAGGCCCACAACAGGCGCACCGCTTCCTACCTGATCGGGACGCCGATGCTGGCGGACTATCTCGAAGAGGCGATGGCGCAGTTCGGCAAATCCTTCGAAGAATTCGAAGAGCACCTCTGATCGACCGTTTCGTAACGGTGCCGCGGGCAGCCACGGTTGGCAGCCCCAGCACGTTTCTCCCCTGGAGTCAGACCATGAGCAAAATGAGAATCGACAAGGGCGACTGGCTCGTCGTGTGCGATGGGCGCAAGGCGCTCATCCTGGAGAATCTCGGCGACGAGATGTTTCCCAATTTGCACACCCGCGAGGTGCACGAGCAGCCCAACCCGTCGACCAGCGCGCAAGGGAGCGATGCGCCGGGCCGGCTGCATGCCGCGGTGGGCGGGGCCCGCAGCTCGGTCGAGCAGACCGATTGGCACGACGAGGCCGAGCGGTCCTTCCTCAAGATCCTGGCCAGCCGGCTCGACACCGCCGTGAGCTCGGGCGAGACGAGCGCGCTGACGATGGTGGCGTCGCCGCGCGCGCTCGGCATGATCCGTGGCGATTATTCTGCGCTCGTGCGCAAGGCGCTGCGCGGCGAGGTCAGCAAGGACCTCGTCAAGCTGCCGGTCTATGAGATCGAGAAGCAGTTGCTGGAATCGGGCGCCGGTAGATAGCGGCGTCCGGGTCAGGCATCTCTCAGTAACAGGGGTGCCGGCGGCGGTCCTGGCCGATATAGGCGGCTGCGCTCTGACGGCAGTGATTGGTAGAGGGGCCGTCATAGTAGGCGAAGGTGCCGGCCGTCAGGCCCGGCCCGTAATTGTGCAGATAGCTGATCGGGTAGGGCAGCGGATTCGCATGATAGCGGTGGTAGCGGTGATGATGCCGCGCCTCTGCCAGCGCAGGCGCAAGGGTTACCGCCGACAGGACCGCGAGGGCGGCAAGACGCGTCAATTTGCTCATCTCATTTCTCCGGAACCGGCGCTAACGAACCGATATCTTATAGCCATTTTGGGCAGGCTTGGTACCTGCCAGGCAGGCGGAAATGGTAGCAGATTCCACAGATTCGGTAGTCCCCCGGATCGAAACGCCGGGTGTGGCCCCCAGACTTGCCTATTTTTGGCCTTTTCTGGATGCTTAACGAATTGCCAACACAGTTTGGCCAAGAGTCCAGAGACAAGAGTCCAGCGGGCCGGCCCTTTGGGGGGTCTCTATCGAGTCGGTCCGAATCCCAGAAGGCTTCCGCCCGTCACCCGCATGCGCATCACGTCCTTAAGCCTGTTGTTGCTCACTCTCGCCGCCGCTACGCCGGCGCGCGCGGAGCTGCACATCACCCGCGACCATGGCGGCTATGTCGAGGAGTACAAGGCGAAGTACAAGCGCGTCCGCGACAAGGGCGAGCGGGTCATCATCGACGGCATCTGCAATTCGGCCTGCACGCTGGTGCTGGGCATCGTGCCCATGAACAAGATCTGCGTGACGCCGAAGGCGAGCCTCGGCTTCCATCAGGCCTATTACGACAAGGCCTTCACGTTCGGCATCAAGGTGACGAGCTCGGAGGGGACGTCCGACCTGATGTCCTATTACCCCGACACGGTGAAGGACTGGATCCGCCGCAATGGCGGGCTCACCACCGAGATGAAGAAGATCAAGAACGGCACTGATCTCTGGAAGATCATCGATCCCTGCCCAGAGGAATGGTGAGCGGCTGAGCCGGCCGCGTTGCCGCCAACCGTCCTGCAACGCAACATCGACCCCTTGTAAAATCGCATTGCCGCACTGCCCATCGTCGGGCAATGAGAGCGGCAATGAATCATAATCAAGAAAGCCTGGCCGCGCGGGCGGCGCCGATCCTGTTCGTGGTGCTGTGGAGCACCGGATTCATCGGCACCAAATATGTCGTCAACAACGCCGATCCGTTGACCTACCTCGCCATCCGCATGGCGATCGTGGTCGGGCTGATGGCCGTCATTGCCGCCGTCGCGCGCCCGGCATGGCCCGATCGGGCCGGAATCTTCCACAGTGCGGTGTCCGGCATTCTCGTGCACGGCTTCTATCTCGGCGGCACGGCGATCGCGATCGCGCATTCGATTCCCGCAGGTCTCTCCGCGCTCATTCCAGGTCTGCAGCCGATCCTGACCTCCACGATTGCCAACCGCTGGCTCGGCGAGCGGGTGACGCCGCTGCAGTGGGGCGGGCTGCTGCTCGGCCTCGGCGGTGTCGTGCTGATCCTGCACAATCGTCCCATGACTGGGGAGGCCGGACTCGGTTGGCTCGCCTCTGTCGTGTCGCTGATCAGCATCACGCTCGGCACGCTCTACCAGCGCCGCTTCTGCAATCACATCGACTGGCGCGCCGGCAATCTCGTGCAGTACGTCGCGGTCACCATCTTCTTTGCAGCCGGTGCCTTCCTGTTCGAGGACAGGGTGGTGCACTGGACGCGCGAGTTCGTGCTCGCGCTGGCCTGGCTCGCCGTCGTGCTGTCGATCGGCTCGATCGGGCTGTTGTACTGGCTGATCCGGCATGCGGCGGCGACCTCGGTCGCGAGCCTGTTCTATCTGGTGCCCGCGGTTACGGCGCTGATGGCGTTTCTCCTGTTCGACGAAAAGCTCGACGCCATCGCGGTCGCCGGCATGGCGTTGTGTGCGGCGGCCGTGTTCCTGGTCAACCGGCGCTTCTAGCACGACCTGTGGGGAGGCGCCTTGCAGCTCTGGCGTGTATCGCGCGTCATGCTAGAATGGCCGCGTCATTTCAGCTTCCATTTTAGACGGTGATTTCCATGACGACACCCAAACGTGGATTGCTCGGCGGAGCCCGCAAGCCGGTCCGCATCGCCTGCATCAATCGCGCCGAGAGATCGCTCGATGTGTCGATGGCGAAGCTCACGACGGCGCTGCAGAAGTGTTACGACAAACACTTCCTTCCGGTCTGGGGCTATCCGGTCAAGCTCTACAACACGGACGATCCAAAGCCGACGGATTGGCAGTTGATCTATTTGAATAACCCGGACCAGCGGAGGGGACTGCTCGGCCGCCATGAACTGACCTATCGCGGACAGCCGATCTCCAAGGTCTTCGTCGAGACGGTGCTGGCCGATGACGAGACCGTGAGCAAGGCAGCCTCGCACGAATTGTTCGAAATGGTCCTCGATCCCATGGCGAACCTTTGGGCGGACAAGAACAAGCGCACCGAGTACGCCTACGAGGTGTGTGACGCGGTGGAGGACGAGTCCTTTAAGGTCAACGGGCTGGAGATGTCGAACTTCGTCTATCCGTCCTGGTTCGAGCCGTTCAAGCACCCGCGCGGTACCAAGTTCGATCATCTGGGAAGTCTGACCGAACCCTTCAGCATGACCGAAGGCGGCTACATCATCAAAAGGGTGGACGGCAGGGATATCGTCAAGGCGTTCGGCTCGCGAGCCAAGAAGCGACGCTTTGAGGCGGAGGACCGGCGCGGCCATCGCAGCGAGTTTCGCGATCCGAGCGGGATTCATCTCGCGCCCAGGGGGCGGAAGCGCTAGGCGCCGCCTGGTGGCCAGCCCCCGGAGCGTCTCGCCCGGGGGCAAAGCGCGATGGCTTTAGGTTAAAGGGTCATCGCGCTCTAGCGCTTTGTTTGCGCATGATCTCCGCGCAAACGCGTTCCGCGTTTGTCGCGAGGGAAAACCGCTGCACACTTTTCCGGATCATGCGCTAGTTCGAAAGTTGCGATCAGCGCTTGGCCTTCTTGGCCTTTTTCTTCTTGGTGGCCTTCTTCGCAGTCTTCTTCACCGCTTTCTTGGCTGCTTTCTTGGCTGCCTTCTTGACGGCTTTCTTGCCGCCCTTCTTGGCCGCCTTCTTCGAGGATTTCTTCGCGGCCTTCTTCGTAGCCTTCTTGGCTTTCTTGGCCGCTGCCTTCTTCGCGACCTTCTTGGCCGCGGGCTTTGGCGCTTCCTTCGGCGGCTCGGCCACCGTGGTTTCCATCACTGGCTCAACTACGGGCGTATCGTCGTTCATTGCGTCCCCCAGGGTTTGAACGGAACGACGACGATAGCGGGATTCTGCAACCTGTCAAAGCAGCGCTCAACTTTTGCGTATCCTCGCATAGGCCGCGAGCGCGCGCTCGCGGCCGCGCGTGTGGTCGACGATCGGCTCCGGGTAGGTGCTGCCAAGCACGACACCGGCACTCGCAAGCTCGATCGGCGTCGCGCGCCAGGGCTGATGGACCAGCTTCGCCGGTAGGCCTTTGAGCTCCGGCAACCAGCGCCGGACATAGGTGCCGTCGGGATCGAACTTTTCGCCCTGGAGCACCGGATTGAACACGCGGAAGTATGGCGCGGCATCGGCGCCGCAGCCGGCGATCCATTGCCAGTTGGCCGGATTGCTGCCCGCATCCGCATCGACCAGCGTGTCCCAGAACCAGCGCTCGCCGCAGCGCCAGTCGATCAGGAGATGCTTGACCAGGAAGGAGGCGACCACCATTCGCACCCGGTTGTGCATCACGCCGGTGTGCCAGAGCTCGCGCAGGCCGGCATCGACGATCGGATAGCCGGTGTGGCCGCGCTGCCAGGCCTCCAGGTCGGCGGCATCCCGCTTCCAGGGAAACGCGTCAAAACCGTCTTGCAGGCTCTGGCTCGCAAGCTCGGGGATGTCGAACAGGAGGTGGCGGCAGAACTCGCGCCAGCCGAGCTCGCTCAGGAATTTCTCGACGCCGGGAGCGAGGGCGGGCTCGGCGTCGGCGGCAAAGCGCGCGGCGTGCCAGACCTGCCGGGGGCTGATCTCGCCGAAGCGCAAATGCGGCGACAGGCGCGAGGTGCCGGCCCGGTCGGGCCGGTCGCGGTCACCTGCGTAAGTCCGCGCAGTCGTCTTGAGAAAGTCGCGCAGCCTCGCGCGGGCGGCAGCTTCACCCGGCGTCCAATTGTCGCGGAGGCCGCCGGCCCAGTCCGGCTGGGTCGGCTCGAGCCCGTAGTCTTCGAGGACGTCCGTGGCGATGTTTGTGGCGGATCGCAAGGTCTTCGGCGCGGCGAGCGGTTTTGGCGGATCGCCCATCGCCAGCACGCGGCGCCAGAACGGCGTGAACACCCGCAAGCCGCGGCCTTCCTTGTTGCGAATGGCGGCAGGTGGGACCAGGAGATCGCCGGGGAACCGCCGCGTCTCGACCGCAAGCTTCGCCAGCGATGCCTCGAGCTGCTTCTCGACCGCTTGATGCGGTCTTTGCGCGATTTCATTCCAGTAAAAGGCGCTGGCATCGTTTTCGCGGACGAGATCCGGGATCACCTTGACCGCTGCTCCCTTGCGCAAGGTCAGCGATCCCCCGATCGCCGCAAGACTGTTCCCCAATGCGCGCAGCGACCGCGCGAGCCACCAGCGTGCGGCGCCGCCCAAGGGGCGGCCGACGCTCTCGTCGAGGACGTAGAGGAAGATGACCGGCGCGCCGGTCCGTGCACTGGCCTTGGCGGCGGCGTGCAGGGCCGGATGGTCGGCGAGGCGCAAATCTTCACGGAACCAGACGATGATCGGCCGCGGGCTTGGCATGACGGGGGAGGCCTCGTTTACGACTTGGAAAGGATGTTGGGCCGGCCGGCACTTGCCAAATCCTCCCGTCGTTAATGGGAACGTAAGCGAAATGCTCGAAACATACGCCGTTTTTTGGGGGAGTTTCATGTCGAGCCGTTTTGGGAAGTTCCTGCCGCAATTCAAGCTCAAGCTTGGCACCAAGGCCGTCGTGAGTGCGGTGCTGTTGATTGCCGTGAACACCGCGCTTGTGGTGGGCGCCGGCTATTGGTCACTGACCTCGGAATTCAACGATCGCGCTTTGCGCGACATCGAGGTCAATCTGCGCACGCTTGCGCTGGCCTTCTCCGAGACCATTCCAGACGCCAAGATCGCGATGAAGGACGGCACGGTCGTCCGCGCCGAGATCGCCAAGATGCCGGAGTTCAAGGATCACGCCATCGTCGATCGCGCGGTGTCCTACACCGGAGGCAACGCGACGCTGTTCGTCTATGACGATGCGAGCGGGCAGTTCATCCGCCGCTCGACCAACGTGAAGAAGGAGAACGGCGACCGCGCCGTCGGCACCCAGCTCGCCGCTGACCATCCGGGCCAGACGCCGCTGCGCAAGGGCGAGGCCTATAAGGGGCCGGCCACGTTGTTCGGCAAGACTTTCATGACCGCATACTTCCCGGTGCTGGGGGCGGGCGGCAAGGTGATCGGCATCCTCTATGTCGGTATCCCCATGGCGCAGTTCGAGGCGATGCTGAACGAAGCAATCCGCAACATGGCGATCGCTGCCGGAGTCGCGGCGCTGCTGGTGCTGCTCCTGACCATGCTGCTGGTGCGCAGCGTCACCAAGCCGCTGACCTCGGTCACCGGTTCGCTGACGGCGCTCGCCAACGGCCAGAACGACATTGAGATCGATTGCGAGGACCGGGCCGACGAAATCGGCGAGATCGCGCGCACAGTTGCAGTGTTCAAGAGCAACTCGCTCGAACGGCAGCGGCTGCGCAGCGAGCAGACGGCTGCGTCCTCCGCCGCCGCCGAGCAGCGCAAGTCCGAGCTGCGCGGCTTCGTCGACGAGTTCCACGGCAGCGTCGGCGGCATCCTCAACAAGGTGCTGCAATCCTCCGGCGAGTTCGAGCGCGTGGCGAAGCAACTGACCGACACGGCCCGCTCGACCGCCGACCTGTCGGCGCAGTCGGCCGGCGCATCGGAGACCGCGTCCGATCACGTGCGTTCGGCGGCTTCTGCGTCCGACGAGCTCTCCAAGTCGATCTCCGAGATCACCCGCCGGGTGCAGGAATCCAACGACATCTCCGCCGAGGCCGTTCGCCAGGCTGAGGCGACCGACCAGCGTATCGCCCAGCTTTCGGAAGCGGGCTCGCGCATCGGCGACGTCGTCAAGCTGATCACCAGCATCGCCGAGCAGACCAACCTGCTCGCGCTCAACGCCACCATCGAAGCGGCGCGGGCAGGCGATGCGGGCCGCGGCTTTGCCGTGGTGGCTCAGGAGGTGAAGAGCCTCGCCGGCCAGACCGCGAAGGCGACCGAGGAGATTTCCAGCCAGATCGCGAGCATGCAGCTTGCGACGGAGGAGTCAGTCGGTGCCATCAAGGCGATCGGCGAGACCATCGAGCGCATCAGCGGCATCTCGACGTCGATCTCGGCCGCCGTCGAGCAGCAGAAGAGTGCCACCCACAACATCGCCCAGAGCGTCCGTGCGGCCGCGAGCGGCACGGCCGACGTTGCCGCCAATGTTCGCCATGCCGCCCAGGGCGCGAACGAGACCGGCGAGACTTCGAGCCGGATGTTTGCTTCCGCTCAGGCGCTCTCCAGCGAAAGCCTCAACCTCAAGGCCGAGGTCGAAAAGTTCCTCGACCGCGTGCGGGCGGCCTAGAGCATGATCCGGAAAAGTGCGCAGCGGTTTTCCGAAAAGATCATGCGCAAACAAAGAGCTAAAGCGCGATGACCCTTCAACCCAAAGCCATCGCGCTTTAATGTGAGACAAGCGGCGGGCTGAAACCACACAGCCTGCCGCGCCGTATCTGGCGGCATCCGATGAGGCCGCCATGAACCGGTATCTCGTGCTCTATGTCGCGACGCTGGTCGTCCTGATGGGGCTGGACTTTTTGTTCCTCGGGCTAATCGCCAAGGGCTTCTTCACGTCAGAGGTTGGCGACATGCTGGGCGAGCTCAAGCCGCTGCCGGCCGTGCTGTTCTATCTGCTCTACGTCGTCGGCATTCTCGTCTTCGTCAGCGGATCGGAGGCCGCAACCTGGCAGTCGACGCTTCTCTATGGCGCGCTGTTCGGCCTGTTCTGCTACGCGACCTTCGACCTGACCGCACTTGCGCTGCTCAGGCACTGGAGCTGGCCGGTCGCGTTCGTCGACGTCGGCTGGGGCGCGGCGGTGACCGCGGTCTCATCGACCGCGGGTCTTCTCGTGGCGGATCGTGTGACGTCCTGACTCCTGTCGTTCCGGGGCGATGCGGCAGCATCGAACCCGGAACCTCGAGATCCCGGGTCTGGTCCTTCGGACCATCCCGGGATGACGTTTGTCGGTTGCTTGGCGCAACCGCCCAACGTCATTTCGGCTGCGGCACGATCCGGATGTAAGGCTTCGGTTCCTTCCAACCCTGCGGATAGATGGTCTTGGCCTCGTCGTTGGAGACCGAGCCCGCGATGATGACGTCTTCGCCTTGTTTCCAGTCGGCCGGCGTTGCGACGCGGTGCTTCGCGGTCATCTGCAAGGAGTCGATGACGCGCAAAATTTCCTGGAAGTTGCGGCCCGTGGTCATCGGGTAGACCAGCACCAGCTTGATCTTCTTGTCGGGGCCGATGATGAAGACGTTGCGGACAGTCTGGTTGTCGGCCGGCGTCCGGGTGAGGGGATCGCCCGAGGTCGAGGCGGGCAGCATCTCGTAGAGCTTTGAGACGTTGAAGTCGGTGTCGCCGATCATCGGATAGTTCGGCGCCGCGCCTTGCGTCTCCTTGATGTCTTCAGACCATTTGGCGTGGCGGTCGACCGGATCGACCGACAGGCCCATCAGCTTGACGCCACGCTTGTCGAATTCGGGCTTCAGCTTGGCGAGCAAACCGAGCTCCGTGGTGCAAACCGGCGTGAAGTCCTTGGGGTGCGAGAACAGAAGCGCCCAGCTATTGCCGATCCAGTCGTGGAATTTAATTTTCCCCTCGGTGGTTTCGGCTTCGAAGTCGGGGGCGGTGGTGCCGATCGGAAGTGGCATGGTTCTACCTCATCTCATTGAAGTTACAGATAATTTCGGTCTGGAGGTGTCGGCCGGAGTATAGGCCGGACAAGGTCTCAAGTGAACCCGTTCAAGTAAAATGTGAAATCATTCTCCGAAACGTCCGATGTTCTAGCATCATCTTGCTGTTGGCGCTGCTGCGGCGAAATATCCCCGCATCCGGGAAAAGGTTCGGATCGCCCCGATATTGCCTTTTATGGCCCGCATCACGCCCGCCCGCCGTCGATGAAACCGAAACGGTCCCGACAGCGACTAATCAGCAACCATCTAGAAAAGTCGCGATCACCGTATCGAATCATTAACCACTCGTTTACGCCCGCATGAAAATGCTGGCCGATCAGAAGAAATCTGGAAGTGAACTATGTCTGCCGCTGCGTCGAATACTGTTGAGTTGTTTCAATCCCTCGAACCGTCCTGCCGCGATACTGCGGCTCATGCGCTCACCATCGTGCGCGACGGCGTGATTACCGGTGAAGGCCCCACCACCAAGGGCCGGGTGCATTTCTCCCGCGCGCTCGATTCCGATGACGCCGCCTGGTGCGTGCGCATCCTGACTGCTGCCGCCGTCAACGACCAGCCGATCAGCCGCGCCGAAGCCCAGGCGCTGTTCGAGATCAACGAGGCCGCGACCGAGCGTACCGATGGCGGCCGCTTCGAGGACCTCCTGGCCAAGGCCGTCGCCCATCACGCCGCCAGTGCCTCCGGCCTGCCGGTGCCGCCGCGCAGCGTCGCGCTGTCGGCCGAGACCGACATCGAGAGCTGGGCGCCGGGTTACGCCAGCCGCGTCAACCGCGACATGCTGGAATGGATCGCCGGCCAGATGCGCGGCAGCCGCCAGGGCAACCGTCGCCTGATGGCGATGGTGGCGACCTTCGTCGGTGCTACCGCGCTGCCGCTGGCCGGCCAATTGCCGAACGTGTTCGATATCGGCATGTGAGATTCTCGCGCCCAGCTAAAGCGCTATCGCGCTTTAGCTGCTTGTTTGCGCATGATCTCCGCGCAAACGCGTTCCGCGTTTGTCGCGAGGGAAAACCGCTGCACACTTTTCCGGATCATGCGCTTGTGCACGACTGAGTTGCCGAAGCGGCGGGGTTATTTCCCCGCCGTTTTCTGTTTGTCGCCCTCCGCTTCGAGCCCGAGGGTGCGGCCGGGGAAGCCAGCGGTATCGAAATAGCGCTGGCTGCCGACGCGCTGGAAGTTCAGCACGGTGCGCAAGCCGCTCTCGGTCGGCCGTGACTTGACTGAACCGACATAGGCCTTCGGCGTCTCGCCGTTCGGCATCGCCTCCGTCATCACGCGTCCGATCAGGCTGCCCTTCGGCTTGGTGGTCAGGCCCATCAGCTTGGCTGCGGTGGCCCCGACATCGGCGTTGCTGACGGGGAGCTCGTCGACATAGCCGGCTTTGAAGTCAGGCCCGATCGCCGCCATGAAGTTCATGGTGTCGCCGCGGCTGAAGCTGCCATGCATGCCCTGGCCCTGGCGCAGCACGGTGTCGGCGACCTGCACCGAGCAATTGGTCGGCGCTTCGCCGCAATCGCTGGCATAGGAGCGGAAGTTCACGACGATGGCCGGGTGGGGCGTCGCCGCCTTGCCCTTCAGGCTCAGCTGCGACAGCGGCAGCGTGCCCAGGAAATTGCCGAGGTCGTCGTGGACGAAGAGGCCGCTGACATAGTCCTGCTGGAGCAATGCGTTGATCACCTTGCGGGCGAGCTTGCGATCCTTGCTCGGGATGTAGATGAGGTCCGATCCGCCATTGGTGGCGACGACCACGTCCGGCTTGGTCGGATCCTTGCCGAGCACGCCGTTGCCGGCCTTGGGATGCTTGTTGCCTTCGATCTTGGCGTTCTTGTCGTTGGGGTCGAACAGCGGCAGGTCGAGAGCCTTTGCAAGGTCGAGCGCGACAAAACCCATCGGCAAAAAGTCCTTTGGCGTGTCGTCGTAGCTGACCTTGGCCGAAGGGCTGGTCTTGCTCTCCTTGGAGATCGTCGAGAAGCCGTGATCGGCCGAGACGATGATGTTGGTCGAGGCGGCGAGCCCGAGCTCGTCCAGTGCCTTGCGGATCTGGGCGAGATTGTTGTCGGCATTCTTGATCCCGGCCATCGAGGTCGGGCCGTTGATGCCCGGCTTGATCTGGTTGAGGCTGTCGCCGGTGTTGTGCTGGCTGCCATCGGGATCGCGCGACCAGAACACCAGCACGAAGGGCTTGCCGCGTGCCTTGAACATGGGGAGCACGACCTTGGTCGTGACGTCGGCCAGATAAGCCTGCTGCGCCACGTTGGCGACGGTGGTGCCCGGCGTTTTGGCGTCGCCCGCCTTGCTGTTGTCGCCGCGGGGCGGGGTGGCGAGCGGCAGGCCGGCCTTGGTCAGCGCCGCCTTCATCTCCTCCGACAGCGGCACGCTGTTCTTGCCGCCGGTAGCATCGTCGAGCACGATCGAGTGCAGGCCAGCCTCTCCTGGACGGTCGGTATGGTCGAACTGGAAGGTCGGCCCGAGCTTGCCGATCGCCGCGGTGCTGTATTGCTTGTCGCGGGCGAGCTTCAAGATGGTCTCTTCGTTGAGATAGTTGCCGTTGAAATGTTCGTCGATGTCGCCGAGCACGGCGTCGTTCTCGATGAAGGGGACGACCGTATCGCCGGCCGGCACGGAGGTGTAGGCCGTGTAGATCGTGTTGGAGAACACGCCGGTATCGCCGAGATAGTGCCCGGTCGACATCGCCGAGCCGTTCGCCATGGTGAAGGTCGGAAACAGCGAATGCGAATTCTTGAGGTTGACGCCCTTGTCGCGGATTTCCGCCATGGCGGGCGCGGTCTCAGGGCTGACCTTGAGTGCGCGCAGGCCGTCGGGAATGAACAGGATCAGGTTGCGCTGGGTATTGTTCTGGGCGGACGCCAGTCCGGTGGACATGAGCATCAGTCCGGCGGACAGCAACAATCGTGAACGGCGCATCAAATCTCTCCCTGCGATCAGGCGGATCGGCGACCGGCGCGGCCGCAGCCCTCCTTTAGTTTTGCTGCGTGACCGTTTTGTTACAAGGGGCGGGGGTTAGGCAAGAGTGATGTTGGGGAGTGGACACGTCCTGCTGTCATTTCGCGCGCCCCGGCTGCGCCAAGGCTTCTGCGCCAAGGCTTCTGCGCCAAGGCTTCTGCGCCAAGGCTTCTGCGGTAAGGCTTCTGCGGCAAGGCTTCTGAACCAAGGCTTCGCCGGGCTTAATGATCACGACCGCACTTTGGGGCCGGGACGGTTGATATAGGCGATAATTACAAACTCTAACGACGAAAAATATGCTTGCCGCAGGGGCCTGACAGGACGTTGTTCATTTGTCCGACGCGCGGGCTATCCAATCAATCCTTGCGCACTCAAGGCTGGCTCAATGCATCGTAGGCTCGTCACTTCGACGCGGAATGCACGCTCGGATTCCCGGCCATTACCGGCTGCGCTTTTTCCGGTGCTTGAAAACTTCCGGCGCTGACCAGATCGCGGCGCAATGAGGGGGGCGCGGCATGAAGGGCGAAAATGATCGCAATCTGCGTTCTATTCTGGAGACGGTACTTGCGCATGATGTTGCCGATATGCGCGCGCACCGTATTTTCGGAGATCTTGAGCTCATAGGCGATGTTCTTGTTCTGAAATCCGCGCGCGATAAGCATCATGAGCTCACGTTCGCGGGGCGTAGCTGTGATCTGTTCTTTTGGATCTGGGCTCATGACTAGCTCCTTCCTGGCCTGAAGGTTGATTTGGCTACCGCAGCACGTTCTCATTCCGTCTTGAGCGCCTCGATCGGACTCAGCTTGGAAGCCTTGTGAGCAGGATAAAAACCAAAAACGAGACCGGTCGCGATCGAGAAGACCAGGGCCAGCCCAATCGCCTCGGAATCGACCGACGTGATCCAGCCGGCCATGCGGGCGACCGTCATTGAAAGCGTAATGCCACCGACAACGCCTATGGCGCCGCCGAGAAGGCAAAGGACGAGCGCCTCGCAAAGGAACTGAAGGCGAATGTCCCGCATGCGGCCTCCGAGGGCGCGGCGAATCCCGATCTCGCGGGTGCGCTCGGTGACCGATACGATCATCACGTTCATGATGCTGATGCCGCCGACGAGCAGGGACACCGAGGCGATGGCAACCAGCAGCAGCGCCACCGTGCGGATCGCGCCCTGCTGCGCCTCCATGGCCGCGGCCGGATCCTGGACCTTGAAATCATCCTCCTGTCCGACGGGGATTCGATGGCGTTGCCGCAGTAGGCTCTCGATTTCGGATCGAGCGCCCGCCATCTGACCGTCGGCAGCCACCTTGGCGATGATGTAGGCAACCGAGTCCCGGTTGATCCCGCTGGCGCTGCCGAGAAATCGCAGTTTGGCCGTGCTCAGGGGAACGAAGGCGACGTCATCCTGCGCGGGACCCTTGCGATCGAGCACGCCGACCACCTCCAGCGGGACTTTCATGATCCTGATCTGCGCGCCGATCGGGTCATCGCCCGGCGCAAACAGCTCGCGCGCAACCGTGCTTCCGAGGATCACGACCTTGCCGGCGCCGGTCTCTTCGGCGCCGGAAAAATACCGACCGGACGAGAGCTGCCAGTCGCGCACCATGAAATGCCCGGTCGTCGTGCCATTGATCGTGGTGTTCCAGTTCTTGCCCTCGTGGATGACCTGTGCGGTCCCGGCGATCGAGCCGGCCGCGGCCTGGATCTCCGGAATCTGCTCGAGGATAGCCTGCACGTCGCTTTCGGTCATGGTCAGCTTGGTGCCTTCCTTGAGACGAACGCCGCCCTGATAGACCGCGCCCGGCGTGATCATCAGGACATTGGCTCCGATTGAGCGGATCTGCTCCTGAAGCCGGAGCTGAGCGCCCGCGCCGATCGCAAAGACCGTGACGATCGACGCGACGCCGATCACGATGCCGAGCATCGTCAGGAAGCTGCGCAGCGGATTGAGGCGCAGCGCATGAAGAGCGATCTGGAAGCCCTGAAGCATCGTCATGACGCCGCAATCCTTTTCGGCACGAGCGGGACCTGTGTTTCGTCGCTGACGAGTTGGCCATCATGCAGACGGATCGTGCGCCGGCATCGCGTCGCGATACCGGGGTCGTGCGTGATCATCACGATGGTCTGACCGGCCTCGTTGAGGGCGTCGAACAGGGCCAGGATCTCGCCGCCGGTGCGGCTGTCGAGTGCGCCCGTCGGCTCGTCGGCAAGTACGATCAGCGGGGATGCGATCAGGGCCCGCGCGATCGCAATTCGCTGTTGCTCGCCGCCTGAAAGCTGTCTCGGAAAGTGCTGCGCCCGGTGCAACATGCCGACGGCCTCCAGGCTTTGCTCGGCCCGTGTGATGCGCTCCTTGCGGTTCACGCCGCAATAGACGAGGGGAAGCGCGACGTTCTCGACCGCGTTGTGCCGCGCGAGCAGATTGTAGGACTGAAACACGAATCCGATGCTGCGCGCACGCAGGACCGATCGGCGGTCCTCGGAGAGATCGGCGACGTTTTCTCTCTCCAGGTAGATCGCGCCTTCGCTCGGCAGATCAAGCAGCCCGATCATGTTCATCAGTGTGGACTTCCCGGAACCAGACGGTCCCATGACGGCAAGAATCTCGCCCCGCGCAATGTCGAAACTGACGTTGCGGACAGCCGTCACCGCCACCCCATCCATGCGGTAGGTCCTGCACACCGATCTGAGGCTGATGAGAGGAGGGCGGCCCGTCATGATCCAAACCTGATTCCAAGAAATTCCATGCCGCCCGGCCGGATCGCCTGTCCGACCGCGACCTGGCTGCCTTCGACGAGATCACCGCTCTTGAGCGCCACCTGTTCTGCTCCTGCGGTGCCAACAGTCACGGGGATGCGCTGGAGTGAACCGCCGGCCGTACGGAGCCATACGCCGCTGCGTCCGGGGGCTCCGTCCGGCTGCGTGCCTGAGGGCTGGAATCGCAGGGCGGCAAGCGGCACTTTCAGCACGTCGTCCTGGCGCTCGATCACGATCCTCACAAGCGCGGTCATTCCCGGCAGCAACGCGCCATCGAGATTGGAGGTCGCCAAAACTACCGTATAGGTCACCACATTCTGCTGGGTCTGCGGCGCCTTGCGCACCTGCCTGACGAGCGCTTCGAAGCGGCGATCGGGATATGAATCCACCGTGAAGTGCGCGCGTTGGCCCGGCGCAATACGCCCGATGTCCGCTTCATCGACCCGCGCGTGAATCTCCATGTCTTCCAGACGGTGCGCGACCACGAAGGTCGTGCGAGATTCAAGGCCGACCGCGAGCGTCTGGCCTTCATTGACGAACCTGCCGACGACGACGCCGTCAATCGGCGAGCGGATCACCGTGCGGTCGAGATCGGCCTGAGCCGCCGCGAGGACAGCCACTTTCTCCGGAACCGCCATCCTTGCCTGGTCCAGCTCGGCTTCGATCCTGCGTAAATCCGCTTGCGCACCCTCGACCGAGTAGGCGTTCAGCGACATGAGGACCTCGGCTTCGCGCTCCTGTGCCAGTCTCGCGGTGAATTCGGTCTGGGCATCATCAACCGATGCGGTCGCCACGACATTCTGTGTCTGAAGCGCCAGCTTGCGCTGAAGCGTCTTTTGCGCCGACGCCTTGACGGCCTGGGCGCTCTCGAGCTTGGCGGCGAGGACTGCCCGGCTGCCCTTCGCGTTCTCCAGATCGACCCTGGCGCGATCGAGCTTGGCCCTCTCGAGGTCGACATAGGAGTTGGCCACCTCCACCGCCGCCTTGGCCTCGTCGACCTTGGCAGCGAAGGTCCGCGGATCGATCAGCGCGAGCGGCTGGTCCTTCCGGACCGTGTCGTTGAAGTCGACGTAAACCCTGGACAGCTGGCCGGACAGTTGGGAACCGACCTCGATCGTCTTCACGGGCTGAAGGGCGCCTGTGACGGTCACGGTCTGCTCGATGCTGCCGCGCTGGATCGAGGCGTAGCGGAACACGGGGGCATCCGACCCGAAGGCGGCGGCATTGCGTTCGATGGGCGGGATGGATTGGATGGCCGCCCGATAGACGCGGCTTGCTTCGCTCGCAGCCCGCGCAGCAGCGCCTCTGACGCCGGGGGGATCGGCGCTGTACGTTGCAGCCAGGCCACATATGACGGCAAGCGGAACAATCACTGGCACAAATCGCATATCAAAAACCCGCCTTCTGAAAAAAATGAGATCGCGGCGGAAAATCAGGGTTCGCGTAATGGTTGTACAACCAAATGTCGACACCTGCATCTAGGAGTATGTCGCCGCTCCTGGGGTGACGGACGGGAGCGCTGCATCATCCAGATGCAAAAATTGCGGACGCGATCATTCGTGACTTGCACGGTTCCTATACGAGGCGTACACGAGAACGTGTGTGCGGTATCAAATACGATCGTTGATTGAACGTCCCGGCTGGTGCGGATCCAATGCGACCACCAGTCGATGCGTTCGGAGAAGTCGTGAAGCCATGAACTGCTCTGGGAAAGACCTGGCGACAGCGCGGCCAGTTCAATCCACTCACCAGCCGGAGGTGAGATGTGCGGCCGCCATGTCGGTCGTCCGCATCCTCTGTCTCTCGCGCGGTGATCATGTCGTCGACGGCACCCCCCGATATCGCGATCATGAATCCCAATGTGTGAACGCGTTCACTCGTTTTCGGGAAGCGTTGGCTTAAGAGGGTCGAGTCGTCCGGGCAGGGGCGATGCGTTCGACCTGCGGAACGTCATTCAAGCACCTTAGCATCGCTTACAAGAAGAATGGACAGCTCGATGTCGGATCATCGAGCTAAGAGGAGTCCTGGAGTCTTTTGCCATGGGTTCGAATCAAGCCACGGTTTATGTCGTTGACGACGAACTACAGATAAGGAATGCGATCGGAAGTCTTTGCGAGGAGACCGGGCACCAGGTGAAGTTGTTCGCCTCGACGGAGGAATTCCTCGCGCAAAGACTCGACGTCGGACCGTCCTGTCTCGTGCTGGACGTCCGCTTTCCCGGTACATCGCCGACCGGGCTCGAATTGCAGCGTACGCTCGCGCAATCCGGCGTGCCCATTCCGATCGTGTTCATCAGCGGCTACACGGACATCCGCGTTTCGGTCGAGGCGATGAAGCGCGGAGCGGTCGAGTTTCTGCCGAAGCCGTTTCGGGAACAGGAGCTCCTTGACGCCATCAGGCACGGCCTCGAGCGCGACCGCAGGCGGCTCGAACGCGACGACAGGCTGCGTGATGCCAGGCAGCGTGTAGAAATGCTGACGATGCGCGAGCGCGAGATCATGTTGCTGATGGCAGAAGGGTTCGTCGCCAAGCAAATCGCGGCGAGGCTGAATGTCAGCGAGGTGACGGTGAAGGTGCATCGTGCACGGATGATGAGAAAGCTGGAGCTCCGCTCGCCGATCGAGGTGGTCAGGCTGATCGACAGCATGGGGCCGGAGTTCGGTGCAGGACGGACCGGCACGTCGCAGTCGCCTTTTCAGGCCGGCGGGTCCTGAAATTTCGCGCAACGTCTAGAGCATGATCCGGAAAAGTGTGTAGCGGTTTTCCGGAAAGATCATGCTCCAACAAAGAGCTAGAGCGCGATGACGATTCAACTTGATCTCATCGCGCTCTAGTCTGTCCAGACTAGCATGAATCACAGTCTGTCGCATGGAGCGCAATCGGTTCAGAGTCATCCCCATGATGTCGGCGTCCTCAAAACGGCATCAGAGACTTGATCAGATAACTTGACAAGAAAGGGATACTCCATGCGTAAATTTCTTCTCGTTTCCGTCGCAATGTTCGCTCTGTCGTCCGCCGCCCAGGCCGCGAACACCGCAACCACGGTGCAAGTTGGTGTCGTGAACGGCTCGAGCGTCACCCAGAACGGCCTCACCAACGACAGTTCGTCCACCAGCCAGCTCGGCATCCTGAACAGTGCGTCCACTTCGCAGGGCACGAGCTCCCCGTCGCTCAACAATGTTAGCACGGTCAACCAGGCCGGCGTGCAGAACACGGCGGCCACCGGCCAGGTCGCATTCGGCAACAACGGCAGCTCGATCACCCAGAATTCGTTCGGGCCCCCGGCACTCCAGAACAACGCTGCCGCCGTCGGTCAACTCGGCCTCGGTACCAACACCTCCGTCATCTCGCAGACGGCGCACTGAGCCAGCCCCACCGGACGCGTCACAGCGCGGCGCGTCCGGGCCATTTTCCAGAGAACCGCAATCAGGCTGATTGACCCAACGGCGGATCGACGGCCGATAGTCGCGGAGGAAATCACATGCGGATCAATTATTTCATTGCGACGATTGTCACGCTCAACGCGTTGAGCGCCATTGACGCCCATGCCGGCAACACGGCCAGCGTGTTGCAATTCGGGACGACGAACAGCTCCTTCATCTCCCAGAGCGGTCCGACGAACAACAGCGCCACCACGCTGCAATTCGGTGCGACCAACCAGGCGACGACCTTGCAGACGGGATCGCTGGCCTCGGTCAATACGTCGGTCATTGGACAGGGCGGCACGACGAGCACGGCAACCAATACGGCGGTCGCCGGCCAGGTCGGCGGCTTCAACTCGAGCCTGATCGGTCAGATCGGCGCGAACAACACGGCCGGGGTAGGTCAGCTCGGCATCCTGAACGGCTCAACGATCCTCCAGCAGGCGCCGTGACCGCGGGGCCTTCCCGATGTCCGCAACAGTGATGAGGCATGTCATGAAACACCGTCTTCCCAGCGTCGCAAGTTTGGCAGTTCTCATTCTCTGTTGCGGGCAGAGCGGACCGCTGCACGCCCAAACGGCTGACATCAAGACCATCGTGTCACTCGGCGGCCCGCCGGTCGTCCTGAACCAGAACAGTCAAACCAATATGGCTGGTGTGTTCATGGTTGGTGGCAACACCAGCGCGACCGTCGTCCAGACCGGCACCAACAACGCCACGGGAATCCTGCAATTTGGCGGAGCCAACTCGGCGGCCGTCGGCCAGAACGGCACGTTCAACTTCACCTTCGTCGGTCAGTCCGGCCTCTTCAACTCTTCCAATGTGAACCAGACTGCCCCGTAAGAGCATCGGTCCGGATCGTTCCCGCCCGGAAGGGCGAGGTGAAGGAGCGTTTCCATGAGATGGCGCGTTCAAGCCTTGGCGCTCGCAGCACTTGCCGGCGCGATGGGGATGAGTTCGACGGCATGGTCCGAATCCTTGACGACGTTTTCGTTCAGGAACAGCTTGCTCAGTGCTGAAATCATCGTCACCTACGGCCGGAACGCGGCGCCGGTGGCCGTGCAACAGACGAGCCAGACCAATATGCTGAGCATCTTTCAGCTCGGCGGAACGAGTTCTGGCGGTACTGCTGTCGTGCAAACGGGTGAGCGCAACAACGCCAGCGTCTATCAGACTGGCGAGGTGACGACCGCCAACGTTCTGCAGATCGGCGATACGAACGGCTCGCGCATACTCCAGGTTGGAGACATGAATTCAGCGTTCCTCACGCAATTCGGTCGGTTCAACAGGTCAACGATATTTCAGTTCGGTCGATGAGCCAGAAGGATAACCCGACATGAGGTTCATCTTACTCGCAGCGGGAATTGGTATCATGATGTACGGCGGAGCGGTCCGGGCAGCATCCGGCAGCGACGGGAACGGGAATACGACCATCGTTCGGGACGCCAATGGCGAGACGGTGATCACACAGAGCGGAGATCCCGCGGAGGCCGAGGTTCGCATCGAGCAGGAGCCCGGGCGAACGACGGTCTATCGTCGCAGCGGCGGAAACACCGCCATCGTGACGCAGAGTTCCGGCGGGCCCGGAGTTCCGGACGGGCAGCTCGAGTGGCTGCTCAAGCAACTGCGGCGCTGACCAGGGCGCTGTCGTTAAGCTCTTCCCGCGACAGAGGCCGGCGGCGGTGCGTGGCAATGGAACTGGCGTGGCCAGCCTCTGTGTTAATGTTACGCCTTAACCAATTATTAAGTATGGGTTTGCGGACGGCGAAGGGACGGGCCTAGCGTCGCGAAAGGGGAGCTTCAGAGCCAACGAGTGGTGCGTAACATGTCGTATCGAGTGTTTGGGGCGTTGATCGCCTCCGTGAGCGCAGTGTCGCTCCTGCTTGCCGCCGACGTAGCTTCTGCGAGGTCAGGCGGCGCGATGGCCCCGGCCGTTGCGGCGCCAGCCCCGGCCGTCCGCGCGCCGATCGCGCCGGGCGCGCGGTTTCATCATCACCACCGCGGCGCGCGGGGCGCATGGAACATGTGGCCGGGAGGCGGTGGCTTCTTCTACGGGCCTTCGGGCAGCGAAGGCTTTGCCGAGGCGGCGGCGCCGCTCTCCAACGACATCCGCTACACCTACACCTATGACGTGCCCTGGGATTGGGTGCACCGCTTTCCGCCGAACGTCGTGCCATCCGACAAGCCCTATGTGTCGAGCTGTCCGTCGGAGACCGTCGTCGTTCCCGGTCGCGGCGGCCAGGAGCACACCGTCAACGTGATGCGCTGCTACTGAGGCGCAGCGGCACGGGCGTTCCGCCGTTCATTTTGCGCTGTCCAGGATCGTGCGAGCGAGCTCGGTCACGCCGGTGAGCGTGATCTGGACGCCGACGCAGAGCAGCAAAAAGGCGGACAGGCGCGTGACCACGCTCGTGCCTTCCTCGCCGAAGATCCGCGCCATCACACTCGACTTCGCATAGGCGTGATAGATCGTCGCCGAGACTGCGATCGCGACGATGAGCGAGACGATCGATGACGTGAACAGGCCGTCGAGATCGTCCGGCCGGTGCGTGCCGATGGCGATGGCGGTTGCGATGGTGCCCGGACCCGTGGTCAGGGGAATGGTCAGCGGGAAGAATGCCATCCGCTGCACGATGGCGAAGTTGGCGGTCGACGTTGCATGTGCGCCGGGCGCGGCCGTGGGCGCATGCAGCATCGACCAGCCGGCTGCCGCGACGACCAGTCCGCCGGCAATGCGTAGGGCCGGCATCGAGATGCCAAAAATCTTGAGGACCTGGGCGCCGACGAACAGCGAGCCGAGCATGACGGCGAACGCGTAGAGCGCGACCCGCAGCGCGACGCGGGCGCGTTCGCTGTCGGACAGGCCCATCGTCCTGTCCAGGAAGATGAAGGCCAGTCCGTAGGGATTGATGATCGCAAACAGCGCGCCGAACGCGAACAGGAAGTCACCGATCCAGCGTGACGTAAACAGCTCGGCCATGCGCCTATCCCAGCTCGAAGGTGGTGACGCCGAACACGCGGTCGATCCGCAGCGGCGGGATCGCGCCGGTGTACATGCGCGCGGTCTCGAAGGTCGGGGTGAGGCCGAGCGCTTGCGCGAGCGCAACGGCGTCAGGGTTGACCGAGGGAACGTCGAGGAAGATTTCGCCCGGGCCCTTGCTTGCAAGCAGGGCGGACAGGATCGTCTCCGCAGCCGCGCGGTCATCGGCGACGAGCGGACCGATCTTGCGGCCCTGCCGGCAGGGCCGCATCACGCCCCATCCGGCGAGCCTGCCGTCGCGCATCAGCGCGCGGCCGACATGGCCCGTTGCGCCGATCCAGGCGCGCAAGAACGCGCTCCGCGGCGCGGGGAACACCGTGGCGTCATCCGCCTCGATCGCTGCAAAGGGGATTTTGTCGAGCGCGACGGTGTCGGCGCGCGGTTCGGTCACGGACGTCACGGTCCCACCATAGCGGATGTTGGCATAGGCGAGGGTGAAGCCGGACTTGCGATAATTGTCCTGCTGCGCCACGACTCCGTCGAGCCCGATCACGCGCGGCCCCGCATGGGCGATCGCGGCGTTCCAGACGTCGAGACCGTAGCCGTGGCCGCGCAGGTCGGCGCGCACGATGTAGAATCCGAGGAAGGCGAAACGTGGGCCATAGTTGACGCAGGAAACGGTTGCGACCGGTTCGCCCTTGAGCTCGCCGACGAAAAAGCCCAAGGGATCGACGGTTGCGAAGCTGGCGGCATCGGCAAGGCCCGGATTCCATCCCTCGGCGGCGGCCCAGTCGACGGCGAGGGCGATTTCCTCCGGCCGCAGGTTGCGGATGTGCAGATCGCTCATGACGGCTCCCCGAGGTCCGGACTTATGCCGGCGCAAGTCTGCATGTAAAACACCTTCCGATGATAGGCTGCGCGCTCGGCAGGCCTCAACAGCAAGACTTAAGGAATCGTCATGACAGGAGAAAAGGTCGCGCTGGTGACCGCGGGCGGCAGCGGCATGGGGGCAGGGGCCGCGCGCAGGCTTGCCGCCGACGGGTTTCGTGTCGCGATCCTGTCGTCCTCCGGCAAGGGCGAGGCTCTGGCGCAGGAACTCGGCGGGCTCGGCGTGACAGGCTCGAACAAGTCGAGCGACGACCTGAAGCGGCTGGTCGACGCAGCGCTGGCGAAGTGGGGCCGGATCGACGTCCTCGTCAACAGCGCGGGCCACGGGCCGCGCGCGCCGATCGTCGAGATCTCGGACGAGCAGTGGCACACCGGTCTCGATACCTATCTGCTCAACGTCATCAGGCCGACGCGCCTCGTCGTTCCGGCGATGCAGGCACAAAAGTCCGGCGCCATCATCAACATCTCGACCGCCTGGGCGTTCGAGCCGAGCGCGATGTTTCCGACCTCGGCCGTCTTCCGCGCGGGGCTTGCGGCCTTCACAAAGATCTTCACCGACACTTACGCCGCCGACAATATCCGCATGAACAACGTGCTGCCGGGCTGGATCGACAGCCTGCCGGCGACGGAGGAGCGGCGGGCGAGCGTGCCGATGGGGCGCTATGGCAAGGTCGAGGAGATCGCGGCGACCGTCGCCTTCCTGGCCTCCGACGGCGCGGCCTACATCACCGGCCAGAACATCCGTGTCGATGGCGGGCTGACGCGCTCGGTGTGATGTGGGCGGTCAAATCTGCCGCCGACAGCCATTGTCTCTCACGACGAGGCTTGCCCTTTGGGCCATCGCATCATCGTCGCTGCCTCGGGGCAGCGGAGGGCGCTGGGAGGCAGAATGAGTGGCGGATCGGTCACACTGCGCGGAACGTCCTTCGATTTCGCAATAGTCCAAGCGAAGTTTCGCCGCAGTTCAAGACGGTAAGGCACCCGAAGACTATTTCCGATCCTGCGCTGGATTCATCCCGATCGCGCACTTCGAAAACGCGAGCGTGAATCGCGTTTGGGGCTTGGAGACCGGAACGTCAACTGTTTCGGTTTCAAGGGCGTGCGACCGATCCGGCGGCATGACGAACGAAACCATCTGGATCATCGTCCCCGCGATTGGCATCACCATTGTCTTGGCGACCATCGTTCTGCTCACTGGCTAGTGATATCGGTTCGGCGACGCCGGGCTGGCCGATCTATGCCACCGGCGGTGTTGCGATTGCGGAAGTGAAGGGCGACTTCCCCTTCACCAATTTCCGTTTGCGTTCGGGCGGGAATCTGTAGCGGGAGCGAACGGCGCTGGGCCGCAGAACAAGTGGCAGATCGGTCACGCTTCGCGCGCAATGGACTTCGAGTTCGCAGTGGTCCAGCCGAAGTTTCGCCGAAGTCCAAGACGGCAAGGCGAGCGGAGGTTATTCGCGATTGTGCGCCGGGCGCATCCCGACAGCGCGCTTCGAAAACGCGAGCATGAATCGCGTTGGGGCATGGAGACTGGAATGAAAAGAGTTTCTCTGGCGATCTCGCTGATTCTGTTTGGAACTATGGCCGCGTCCGCGGCTGATCTTGCGGCGCATTACACCAAGGCCCCCGTGATGGCGCCGTCCTACAACTGGACGGGCTTCTACGTCGGCGGCAACGTTGGCGGTCAATGGGGCAGTTCGAATTCGAACACATCGACAGTCTTCGATCCGTTCGGCTACTTCGCCGACACGAGTGTTACCGCCGTCAACGCCGTCGGTGCCCAGCACATCAACAGCTCCAGCGTGACCGGCGGCTTGACGGCCGGCTACAACTGGCAGGTCAACAACGCGGTGTTCGGCTTCCAAGGCGACATCAACTATTTCGGCTTCAAGGGCAGCGCGACCGGCTCAGCGGTGTATCCCTGCTGCGCGCCGGTCGGTTTCACCGTCAACTCCTCGGTCTCGGCCGACTGGCTCGCCACCATCCGTGGCCGCATCGGCGTCCTCGCCACGCCGAACTGGCTGATCTATGCCACGGGCGGTGCTGCGATAGCCGACGTGAAGGGCGATTTCACTTTCACAGACGGGTTCATGACCGAATCCGGAGCGATCCGCGACACCCGGGTCGGCTGGACGGCGGGCGTCGGCGGCGAATACGCGGTCGGCAATGGCTGGTCGCTCAAGGCCGAATACCTGTACGTCGATCTTGGTCGTGCGAGCATGCGCAGCACGAATCTCGGCGGCGTTTTTGGCCCCTTCCCGGCCAGCGTGTTCACGCACTCGGCCGATCTCAAATCGAACATTGTCCGCGTTGGCGTGAATTACAACTTCGGCGGCCCTGCGGTCGCCAGATACTAGGCAGATTGAGCGAGCAGGCTTGACGTAAGAGCCCCGGCTTAGCCGGGGCTTGTTCGTTCCGATGATGAGCGCGTTCATCGCGATGCGACCAGCCTCGCCAGCGCGGGGAGGATCTTGTAGCGGGCAATCTCGTGCGGATATTCGCCGCGATTGGCGAGCAGAACGATGGCGAGCCTCTGTGCGGGCACGAGGCCAAAATAGCCGGAGGCGTTGTTCAGGCCGCCGGGCTTGTCGACGACGGTGACGCCGTCGAGATGGACGGTTTCCCAGGCCATCGCCTGTCCGAACTTCTCATCGACGCGAAAGCTCTCGCGCTGGGTCATCCGCAGCGCCTCGCGCAGCTCGGGCGCGACCGAACGCCCGTCGGCACAGGCGGTCACGAAGATCGCGAGGTCCCGCGCCGACGAGAACATCTGGCCGGTGCCGGGAAAGTCGAAATAGCTTTGCTGATTGCCGGGCGGGCCGATCGCCGTGCCCTGATCGGAGTAGCCCTGCGCCGTCCGCTGCAGCGCCTCATGGCCCATGATCGCGCGATTGTCGGGGCCGCGCTCGGGAACGAATGTCGAGGTCATGCCCAGCGGTTTCAGGATGCGTCTGTCGATGAGCTCGCGGATCGGCCTGCCGTAGCGGCGCTCGAGCGCGAGCTGGAGCAACACGTAGCCCGCGTGGCTGTAGATGCGCTGCCTGCCGGACTGCTCGCCATGCTGCGGCATCCAGGCGTTGAGCATGTCGAAGAACCGGGCCTGCGTGAACGTGTCGTTCGGCCAGGGCGGATGATCGGTCGGCAGCAACAGGCCGGATGTGTGCGTGACGAGCTCACCCATGGTGACCTTGCGAATGTAGTCGCCGCGCAATTCAGGCAGGTGTTTGGTCACGGGTTCGTCGAGCCTGAGCTCGCTGCGGAGCGTGCCCAGCGCAACGAGCGTGGCCTCGAAGGGCTTTCGCAAGGAGGCGAGGTTGAAGAGCGTATCCGGCGTCACGGGCCGTCTCGTCTCGCCGTCGGCAAAGCCATAGTCGAAGAATTCGACATGTCGGCCCGCATAAAGCGCAGCGACGAGGCCGCCTGGATGGTCCGGCGTCGCGGTCGGCGCCAGCTCGGCCGTGACGATGTCGCGCATCTGCGCGATCATGTCGGAATCCGCAACGGCGCGGCGCGGCCGGGCAAGCGCGATCGCGAACGGAAGCAGGGCGAGCGCCCGCCGGCTGATCGAGGTGTGACGTGAGGTGACAAGGGATGGCACGTGACGAGATGAACAGATCGCTGGCGCCCCCAGCGATGTCCTATCCGAAAATCCTCCCGTGCCTCAATTCACAATCGCGCGTGTTCCGTACAACCGTCTAGCCGCCGAGCCTGTAGTTCACACCGACGCGGATGACATCGTTGCGGACGGTCGATTGCGTTCCCATGGTCGGGAAGGTCTGATCGGTCGTCGCGAAAGTGTGATTGATGCTGCCGAGATCGAAATGAAGATACTCAATCTTGCCGGTCCAGTTGCCGGACAACCAGGCTTCGACGCCGCCGCCGGCAACCCAGCCGCCCTTGGTCTGCTTGAAGTTCGAGGTGTAGACGGCCGCGCCCGAGAACACGTCGGTCTCTTCAATCTCGGCCCATGCGCCGCCTGCGGTGACGAACAGGAGATAGCCGCTGCCGGCATAGCCGAGGCGGGCGCGCGCGGTGGCAAGCCAGTTGTACCGCTGCGTCACGGTCTCGACGGGACCGCCGGCCGTGAAGCAGCTCATGGCGCAGGCAGTGTCCTTCTGGCCGCTCCATTGTGCATCACCTTCGACACCCACCACGAACTGGTTGATCTGCCAATTGTAGCCGACCTGGCCGCCTGCGAGCGCGCCCTGCGGCGACACCTTTTGGGGCGCGAAGGAGGAGATGTAATGGGTGAGTTCGCCGAACAGCGGGGGCGCGACCGGGTCGAAATATTTGAACTCCTTGAACGAGGTGTTGCCGACGCCATAGCCGCCATTGAGACCGGCATAGGCGCCGGTCCAGCGCCAGGCGTTTGCTGCCGGATCGATCGGCGCGGGAGCGGTGGCCTGCGCATTCCACAGCCGGTAGTTCAGGCCGACGCGGACGATGTTGTCGGTGACGTGGCTGCGCACGACGTTGGTTTCGTCGAAGGGCAGCAGCCCGGCCGGCGTCGCAAGGCGCGTCGTCGTGGTGGTCGGCGAGAAATCGAGATGCAGATATTCGAACTTGACGGTCCAGTTGCCCGAGAGCCGTCCTTCGATGCCGCCGCCGAACACCCAGCCGGCCACGACGTTTTTCACTGTGGCTGAAGCGACGGAGTCGTCGAACTGGAGCGTTGCGGTCTCGCGAATGCCCGCCCAAGCGGCGCCGCCGGTGACATAGAGCAAATAGCCGCCATTGGCGTAGCCGAGCCTGCCGCGCAGCGTGGTGAACCAGTCGACCTGGTGACGCACGAGCGCCGCGCCGACCTCGGCGTTGAAATTCTGGATGCACTCGAAGCCGCCGCAGCCGGGGTCGCGCTGACCGGCCCACTGAGCGTCGCCTTCGAGGCCCAGCACCCAGCGTTCGATCTGCCAGTTATATCCGAGCTGGCCGCCGAACACGCCGCCGGTCGGCAGGATGCGTCCCGGGCCGTCCTGAAACCGCCCGGCGGGCAGGTTGGGCAATGCTTGATCGAAGGTGTCGCGGCCAAAGCTGTAGCCGGCGTTGATGCCGCCATAGAGGCCGGCCCAATTCCAGGGATCCGGCGGCGGCGCCTTGTATTTGACGGGGAGGTCGGCAGCGGACGCAGCGAAAGTCGACGCCAGCAGGATCGTTGCCCCCACAGCAATCCCGAAGCCGGTTCGTTTCATTCCCATTGCCAGTCCAGGGTGGTGCAGGGGGCCGGCGCGGCCCCGCGGCAAGATTCGTGCGGCGCGATTAAGCCATAATCGCCGACGCGTTGGCTGTGATCGGCCGGCCACAATCCCAGGTATTTGCGTCTTCGTTTCGCTCGCTCGCAATTGCCCGGGAAAGCATCACTTAGCTAATCAGCTAACAGATGTTGACACGGGCGACGGTCCGCTTATAGTTAGCTGTATGGCTAACAATCAAATCCAGCTCGACCGGATCTTCGCAGCGCTGGCCGACCCGACACGGCGGGCGATCGTGATGCGGCTTTGCGACGGCGAGGCGTCGGTCGGCGAGCTCGCCGATCCCTTCGACATGGCGCTGCCGAGCTTCATGAAGCACATCCACGTGCTCGAAATGAGCGGCCTCGTCCAATCGGAGAAGGCGGGCCGTGTCCGCACCTGCCGGCTGCGGCCGGAGGCGATGGTCGGGGCCGAGGACTGGCTGCAGCATCAGCGCGCGATCTGGGAGGCGCGGCTCGACCGGTTCGAGGCCTATGTCATGAAGTTGAAGAAAGAGAAGACGGAGAAGCCGGCTGTCAAACGGCCGTCTGCATCAAAAAAAGGAAAGGCGTAAGTGATGACCAGTTCTGCCAACCCAGCGCTGTCGCAATGGTCGCTCGATCGCGAGGTCGTGCTGTCGCGCGTGATCGACGCGCCGCGCGATCTCGTGTTCGAGGCGTGGACCGACCCCAAACATCTGCCGCACTGGTTCGGTCCGGCGGGCTTCAAGATCGAGACCAAGGAGATCGACGTGCGCGTCGGCGGGTGCTGGCGTTTCGACATGATCGCGCCTGATGGCACGCTATATCCGAACCGCATGCAGTTTCGCCGCATCGAGAAGCCGCGGCTCATCGAGATCGATCATGGTTCGGACAAGGACGATGATCCCGGCATGTTCCGGACGACCATCACGTTCGACAGCCAGAGCGACGGCAAGACCGTCTTGACGCTGCGGCAATTGCACCCGACTGCGGCACAGCGCGAGGCGGTGATCGGATTTGGTGCCGTTGAATATGGCAATCAGACGCTCGACAAGCTGGCGGTCTACGTGATGGCCAAACGCTGAGTGGTACGGCTCTGGATGAATTGTGACAGTCGCCACCGGCAATTGTGACAGGAGATGAATTATGACAGCGGGCGAAGTTCGCCCGCTCACGCATTTTTTTGTCGCGATTCGCTTCAGTTGTGTGACAGAATTGCTACCGTTCAATGTCAGTTTGACTACGACGGAGCGAGAAGCATGTTGCGATGGCAGGCACGAACCAATCCCCTGGCCTGGTGGTGGGGTTCGCTGACGCTTGTCAGCAACGTCAACATTCTCGTCTGGTTCATGCTGTATCGCGCGTTCTACGAAACGCCGGTTGGGAATGTCTCTGCGCCGTCCGGAACCGGGCTGATGCTGCTGCTCTGTGCGGCCTATGTGTTCGGCTGCGCGTTCCGCTCGTTCCTGCCGCGCGCCGACGTGCAGCGCATCTGCCTGTTCGACACTTGGCTGTCGAGCGTGTTCGTCGGACGCTCGGTCGCGACCGTCGCCGAAGTCTGCTTCGCCGCGCAATGGGCGATCATCCTCTATCAGCTCGGCGGCATGGCGAATGCGGACACCGCCGTCAATATCGCCTGGGTGATCGTGCCCGTGATCATCATTGCGGAGTGCTTCTCCTGGTATGCGGTGGTGACGACGAACTATCTCTACAACGCGATCGAGAATTCGCTGTGGGCGGTCGTGTTCTTCCTGGTCGGCGTCGCGCTCGTTCGCCTCGTGCCGGAATTTTCCGGTCCGGTGCGCTGGGGCCTCGTTGCCGGTGTCGTTGGGATTGCCTGCTATCTCGCCTTCCTTATCACCGTCGACGTCCCGATGTATCTGAGCCGCTGGCGGGCCGGGCATGGCGAGGGCGGCCGGCTCCTCGGCCTGCTCGAGGGGCTGCATGACGTCAGCACGCGCTGGGTCGTGACCCACGACGTCGCGCATTGGAAGGGGGAGTTGGCCTGGATGGCGCTCTATTTCAGCCTGGCGGTGTGGTCGAGTCTGGCGCTCTGTGCCTTCTACGCCATGCCGGAGTACCTCGCGCGCTATTTGACCTGAGCACTCAGGCCTCGCCGAGATCGACTTCGGTCAGGATTCCCTGGCGCAGCGCGAGCCGTACCAGCTCGATGTCGGAGCCGACGCCGAGCTTGTCCTTGATCAGCGAATGCAAATTCGCCACCGTCTTCGGGCTGACGTGCAAGGTCTCGGCGATCTCCTCGGTGGTGCGCTCAGCGAGCAGCAGGCGCATCACCTCGAATTCACGCGGCGTGAGCACATCGGCGGCGGACGATTCGCCGGCGAGCCGGCTCAATGCCAGTTCGTGGTCGATGTCGGGGCTGATCGCGATCTTGCCGGCGAGCACGTCCATCACGGCGCGAACCAGCGTTTCCGGCGGGCTGGTCTTGGTGACATAGCCCCTTGCGCCGGCGCGGATCGCTTGCACCGCGAAGCCCGCGTTCTCATGCATGGTGAAGACCAGGATCTTTGCCGTCTTGTCCCATTGCCTGATGCGCCTGACCGCCTCGATACCGCCGATGCCGGGCATGCTCAGATCCATGATGACGAGATCGGGGTTGACCGCCTTGAACTGCCGGTAGGCCTCGGCACCGTCGGAGGCTTCGGCGACGACGCGCAAGCCCGGTTGCTTCTGGAGCACGGAGCGATAGCCCTCGCGGACGACCGCGTGATCGTCGACCAGCAAAATGCCCCAGCCGCTCTCGCTCATGCCGCGTGCTCCAGCGCGGCGGGTTGATGCGGCGTGGCTGCTGGAATGAGCACGCGCAAGGCGCAACCGCGCTCGGGGTTTGCATCGAAGCTGAGGCGGCCGCCGAGCGCGGCGACGCGCTCGCGCATGCCGAGCAGGCCCATGCCGCTCCTGATCGCCGACTCGTTCGGCCGGCCGTCGTCGGCGACGACGAGATTGATGTCGCCATCCAGCATAGTCACTTGCAGAGTGACCCGTGTGGCGCCGGCGTGCTTGGCGGCGTTGGTCAGCGCCTCCTGCACGATGCGATAGATATTGGCGCTGACCGCGGGGGCGAGATGCTCAAAACTGCCGGAGAAGGCGATCTCGAAACGGGTCTGTCCGCGGCTGCGTCCGTTCCACCCTGCGACCAGGCCATCGAGGCTTCCCACCAGGCCGAGCTCCTCGACATCGGGCGGACGCAGGCGGAACAGCGTGCCCCGCAGCGTCTCCGCCATGCCGGTCGCGGTGCGCGCAATGCCGTCGCATTCGGGCAGCAGCGTGGGACAGTCCTGCGCCGCGGTCTGGCGGGCTGATGCGGCGAGCGCGCGGATGGCGGCGAGCGATTGGCCGAACTCGTCGTGCAGCTCGCGCGCCAGATGCCGGCGCTCCTCGTCCTGGAGCGCGATCAGTTTTCGCGTGAGCTCGCTGCGCGCGGCAAGCGCGGCCTCGAGGCTTTCGGCAAGGTGATTGAAGACGCCGCGGATCGCAGACAGTTCTGCGAGGTCGAACGGCGGCAGCCGCGCCGAGAGATCGTTGGCGGCGATCCGCTCCAGCCCGGCCCGGACCAGTTGGGTCGGCCGCAACGCGCGCGCCAGCGCCGCGTAGACCAGGATGCACAACAATGGCAGCGCGAGCGCCAGCGCCGCCATCAGGCGGCCTGCATCATGCCAGGCCTCGGCCGTCAGCACGGCAGGATCGACCCAGACGACGGCGTCGCCGAGCCGTGCGCCGCGGGAGGTCACGGGACGCACCGCCTCGCGGCCGGGATCGAACAGCGTGCGGTAGAAGGCGACAAAGGCCCGCGGCGGCTCACTGGCGCCCCCGGGTGCACCGCCGCAGAAGCGCTGCTGCATCTCGCCATTGGCAGCGCGAAAGGCCAGGCACAGGCCGGGCGTCATCACGGCCTCGACACTGTCGAGGTCGGGAAAGTTGTTACGGGGATTGCTCGCCCACTGGATCTTTCCCCGCTGCAGCTCCAGCGTCTTGGCGGTGAGGTCGGCGATGGCGTCGATCCGTGCATGGACCGCGCGGTCGGCGTCGATCAGGAAATAGGCTGAGATGGCGGCGAAGCACAGCGCCACGACGGCCGCCACGCGCAGCGTCAGGCGGACCTTCAGGTCGGATCGGTTCCACATCGCGGCGCACCTCGCAAGGCATGGTCGGCTGCCATTTAACGGCAGAAGCGACATGGCGGAAAGCGCGGCCCGGCCGGGAAGGCCAAAATCGTGAAATTTTCCCGGCCCATGCCGGGATAGCGGCGGCTGCGGGCACAAGAGCCCATGGCGTAGGTTGCTGGCCTGTCCCAGCTTTGAGGCCCTCATGCGTCGCCTGATCCTGCCGGTCCTGATCCTTCTCGCCCTTGTCCCGAAGGCAGGCGCCCAGCCCATCAGCGTTGCCGTTGACGACTTCAGTTTCACCGATACGTCGGCCGAGCCGGCAGACCAAACCGCGGCGCATGAGAAGCGCCTCAAGGCGTTCATGGTTGCGTTGCGGAAGGATCTTGCCGCAGACGGCCGTTACCAGCCGGTTCCGGCCATGCAGGCCGACGCAAAATTCAAAATCATCGGCGGCGTGCAGAAGACGAGCACGCTGGTGCAGTGGGCGAAGGCGGTCGTGATCGACGCCACTGCCAAAAAGATCGTGCTGGAACGGCTCTACACCTTCCGCGGCGACACCGACGAGGCGTGGGACCATGCCGAGGCGTTCGTCTCCCGCGAGATCCGCGCGACCCTGGACAAGGCGCTCGCGCCAGCGCCGGTCGCGCTCGCGGTGTTCGATTTTGAGCTGGAGGATACGACGGCTGCGCCATCGAGCGGCCTGGCGCCGTCAGACGCGACCTATCTGGCAGAAGCAACGGCGGGCGTGCGCGATCTCCTCGCGCAATCCGGCCGCTACCGCATGGTGGATGTCGGCGGCGTCGGCACGGAAGCTGCCAAGGCGCGCAAGCTCCGCGACTGCGGTGGGTGCGAAGCCACCATCGCCCGCGAGCTCGGCGCCGACCAAACGCTGATCGGCGTGGTGCGGCGGGTCAGCCGCACCGAGTACACGCTTGGATTCCAGGTCCGCGACGCCAAAACCGGCGCCGTCGTCTCGCGCGGCGACAGCGGGCTTCGCATGGGCGCCGACTATTCCTGGAAGCGCGGCGCCGTGCGGTTGGTGAGCGACGTCCTCGTCGAGGCGCAGCGCTAGCTATTTGCCGACCAGGCCGCACTTGCTGCGGTCGAGCGGACGAAAGGCCTGGTCGGGCGGGATGGTGGCGACGAGCTTGACAAAGTCCCACGGCCCTTTTGATTCCTCCGGCGTCTTGACCTGCACCAGATAGAGGTCGTGCACCATGCGCTGGTCCTCACGAATCTTGCCGTTCGGCGTGTAGGCATCAGAGACCGGCGTCGCCTTCATCCTGGCCATGACGGTCGCACTGTCGTCGGAGTCGGCGTCCTTCACAGCCTGCAAATAATGGCGCACGGCAGAATAGACGCCGGCCTGGATCTGCGAGGGCATGGCCTGGCGGCGCGCATGGAACGCATCGGAGAAGCGGCGGGCGGCCGGTGACACGTCCTCGAAGAAGGAGGTGACAATCAGGTCGCCGCGGGTCGCCTTGAGCCCGACGGCGTGAATGTCGACGTTCTGGAACGACATCGGCACGATCTTCATGCCCTGGGCCGCCAGGCCAAACTCCTCCGCCTGCTTGATGGCGGTGGCGTTGTCGCCGGCGACGTTGAGCGCCAGGACCTTCGCGCCCGAGGCCTGCGCCTGCAGCAGGAAAGAGCTGTAGTCGGGCGTGCCGAGCTGCGCCTTCACGCTGCCGGCGACCCTGCCGCCGAGTTCACTGATGCGCGAGCGCGCGGTCGCCTCGATCGAATGGCCGAAGGCGTAGTCGCCGGTGATGAAGAACCACGGCTCCTTGGACGTCTGCATGATGCCCGACACCACCGCGGTCGCGGTCGAATAGGCGTCCTGGGTCCACTGCACGCTGGTCGGCGCGCAGGCATCGTCGGTGAGCTGATTGGCGCCGGCGCCCGAGATGAGGAAGATCTTGCCGTTGCCGCGGACGAGCTCCTGCACCGCGAGCGCAGCACCCGAGCTGCCGCCGTCCGCGATGGCCTGGACGCCGTCGCTGAACCATTTGCGGGCGAGCGAGGCGGCAAGATCAGGCTTGTTCTGGTGGTCGGCCTGCAAAATCTCGATCGGCTTGCCGTTGATCTTGCCGCCGAACTCTTCCGCCGCCATCCGCGCCGCCTCGACCGAACCCGGCCCCATGGCGGTCGCGAATACGCCGTTCATGTCGGTGAGGACACCGATGCGGATGGCGTCGCCCTTGATATCGGCCTGCGCAGGCCCGGCGAGAATGAGAGCGAATAGCAACGCGGCGGCGGATGAGGTGTGGTGGATGCCCATGTCGTTTCCTGATTTTGTGTTTTGGGATCGTTGAGGCGCGTGCGGTTACGCTTGCCCGGCGACCACGGTGTTGCGGAGGACGCCGATGCCGGAGATCTCGACCTCGACGGTGTCGCCCGGCCGCATCCACAGGGGCGGCGTGCGCTTGGCGCCGACGCCGCCGGGCGTGCCCGTGACGATGACGTCGCCGGGGACGAGCGGGCAGATCGTCGAGATGTAGGCGATCAATTCGGGAATTGCAGTGACCAAAAGATCGGTGGTGGTGTTCTGCACGACCGTGCCGTTCAGCCGCGTCTGCAGCGTCAGTTTTGACGGATCGGGAATCTCGTCCGTCGTCACCAGCCACGGGCCAAAGCTTCCGCTCTCGGCAAAGGTCTTGCCGGAGAGGAACTGGCTGGTGTGGCGCTGCCAGTCGCGGATGCTGCCTTCGTTGTAGCAGGCATAGCCCGCGACATGGTCGAGCGCGCGGCTCGCCTGGATATGCCGGCCGGCCTTGCCGATCACCAGCGCAAGCTCGCCCTCATAGTCGAAATCGTCGCTCACTTTCGGCTTCACGATCGGCTGCAAGTGTCCGACCTGGCTGCAGGCGAAGCGGGCGAACAGCGCCGGCTTCTCCGTGACGGTGCGGCCGGTCTCCGCGACGTGGTCGCGATAGTTGAGGCCGACGCAGATGATTTTTTCGGGATCGGGGATGACGGGCGCGAAGGCGATCTTGTCGAGGGTGTGGTCGGGTCGCGCGGAGGCTGTCAGCCGCGCAGCGTCCGGAAGCCGGCCGGCTTCCAGGAACTGCCGTAGTGTCGCACATCCCTCCAAGCGCAGGCGCGCGCCGAGATCGACAACGCCATTGTCCTTGACCGCGCCGAAGGAGGGGCGGCCGTCGACGACGAAAGAGATGAGCTTCATGAGAATCCCTGGAAAGTTTGAGAACGGTCAGGCCGCGGACGGCACACGGGTTGATGGCGCGGCGGCAGCGATGAGCTGGTCGAACTCAGCATCGTTGCGCGCAGCGCCGCGGATGTAGCGGTCGGGGCGGACAAGCGCGGCCTTGAGGCCGTGCTCGCTCAGCCAGCGCCCGAGTTCTTCGGCGTCCGCGCTCGTCAGGACCGCGATGCCGGCTTGTGCGAGTGCGGACTGGACGGGCGTGGAGAGCGATGCGGCTGCTGCGACGAGGAGGACATTGTTGTACCCGGTGCGATCGTCGCTGCGCCGGCCGTCGGTGAGCATGAACTGCGGCGCGAGCTGTCCCGCCATCGGGAGATCGCCGATCCCGAGCCCGGGACCGAGCAGGGGCTTTCTCACCTCCAGCTTGACCGGCGCGTCCTTGCGCGCTTCGCCTGCGGCAAGTCCGGCCTCGATGTCCCTGGTGTTGATGACGCCGCCGAGCCGAATCGCGAGCTCGATGAACTCGCGCACATGCGGGCAACGCTCGCTTTGGTAGGTGTCGAGGAGGCCGGCGTCGGCGCGCCCTTGCAGCACGTCGCGGAGCTTCCAGGCGAGGTTGGCAGCATCGCGGATTCCCGCGCACATGCCCTGTCCGAGGAACGGCGGGGTCTGGTGCGCGGAGTCGCCGGCGAGCAGCAGCCGTCCATTGCGCCACGCTTGCGCGATCACCGAATGGAACGTGTAGACGGCGGCACGCTCGAGGTCGGCGTCGTCAGGCGTGATCCACTTTGACAGCAGCTCCCACATTTTTGCGGGCTGCGTGACCGCATTGCTGTCCTCGTCCGGATGGACCGTGATCTCCCAGCGGCGACGGTTGCCGGTGCCGCGCACATAGGTTGCCGGCCGCTGTGGATCGCAATGCTGGATGCTGTAGTCGCCGAGGTCGGCCCGATCGCGCTTCAGCAGCGCATCGATGACCAGCCAGCGCTCGTGAAAGCCGAGATCGTCCATGCCGGAGCCGATGAAACGGCGGACCAGCGAACGGGCGCCGTCGCAGCCGATCACATAGGTCGCGCGGATCTCGGTGAGCCCTCCGCTGGACAAATCCTCGTAGCGTACGCGAACGCCGCTCTCGTCCTGATCGAGCGCAAACACTTCACAACGGTTGCGCAGCTCGACATGCGACCAGCGCCGCAGGCCGCCAATGAGGATCTCTTCCAGATCGGGCTGGTGAAAGCGGTAGCTGAGATGCCAGCCCATCGCCGTGGGCGTCTGCGGCCGCGACCAGTCCAGGATCAGCCGACCCGCGGCGTCCTTGAACAGCATCCCGGGGCTCAGAATGACCTGGGGCAGAATGTCGTCGGCGAGCCCGATGGTCTGGAACACGCGCATGCATTCGTCGTCGAAGTGCACCGCGCGCGGCAGATGATAGGCTCGCGCTTCGCGTTCCAGCACCAGCGTTCGCACGCCGCACAGGCCCAGCAGATTGGCGAGCGTGGCCCCGACGGGGCCGCGCCCGACGATCACAACGTCGTAGTCCGGGGAGGCGGATTTATCTTGCATGGGGCTATCTCTTCCCCAGGCAGGTCACGCCTTCAACGGCGCCGCGCCAAGTGTCCGCCCAGCGGACGCAAGGAGGTCACGCGACCGGAATCGCGGCGGCGGCCTCGCGCAGCGGCGCGACATATTGTGTGACCGCCTCGTCGAGGGTCAGCGCCGAGCGGATCCAGATGATGGAGATGCAGCCGAACACGACTTCGTCGCGGACGATCGGGACCGCGATCGAGGCGGTCTTGGGATTGTATTCGCCTTCGCTGCGGACGGCGTAGCCGCGCTTCGCGGTCTCGGCGATCATGCGCGTGAGGCGTTCGCCGTCGAGGAAGGGGCGATCATCGGCCTCGTCGATCCGGCGCAGATGATTGACAATCATCTCGCGTTCGCGCGGCGGGCAGGCGGCGAGATAGGCGCGCCCTGCTGAGGTCCGCAGCATCGGCAGGCGTTTGCCGATCATGCCGCGGTCGATCGACAGCGGGCTGCGCGAATGGGTGGTCTCCTGGACCACCATCGCCGCGTTCTCGTATGTCGAGAGATCGACCGGCCAGACCAGCGTCTTGCTGAGTTCGGCAAGATAGGGTGCGGCCGCCTGGCAGATCACGACGCCGGGGTCGTAGCCGTCACCGAGGCCGAGAGCGTGCCGCGTGACGCGAAAGCGGTCGTCGCTGGCGCTGCGCGCGACATAGCCGAGTTCCTCGAGCGTCTCGAGCAGGCGATAGACGGTGGGGCGGGGGAGGTCGAGCTGGCGCGCGACGTCGCCGGCACGGATGCCGCCGGAGCGGTTGACCTCGCGCAGCACGTCGAGGCCCCGCTTGAAGGCGCGGACGCCCTCGGATTGCCTGGGCCGCCCGGACTGCGTCCGCTCCTTGGACACTCCAAATTCCTCCCTTGTGCCACCTCGCACCGCGGTTATCGTCACTCGCGAACGCGAAGCGACTGCAATGGTCCAGTGTAGGGCCGCGCGGCGCCGGTATCAAATCCGCGTAACGGCGGATGCGATGCCTTGGGAGGATGTGCATGGAAATCACCGCGCTCGGCTATATCGGCATCGCATCGTCGCAACTCGAGCAGTGGAGCCGGATGGCGACCGGGTTGCTTGGCATGCAACAGGTCGATCGTGGCGGCCAGATGCGTGCATTCCGCATGGACGATCGCAGGCAGCGCCTGATCGTGGATGGCGGCAGTGACGCCGGCCTTGCGGTGATGGGCTGGGAGGTGCAGAGCACCGCCGAGCTCAATCGTCTCGCTGCTCGGCTGGAGGGTCACCGTGTGAAAGTGACGCGGGGATCGCGCGCGCTGGCCGACGAGCGTCACGTGACCGAGCTGATCGCGTTCGCGGACCCCGCAGGCAATCGCCTCGAAGCATTTTGCAAGCCGGCGCTCGCGACCGAACCGTTCAAGCCGGGACGGCCGATCTCCGGCTTTCGCACCGGCGCGCTCGGCATGGGGCACGTCGTGCTGAACGTCGAGAACGTCGAGGTGCTGCTGCCGTTCTACCGCGATGTGCTCGGCTTCCACGTCTCCGATTTCGGGCTAAAACCTTACGGGCTCTACTTCTTCCACGTCAACGGACGCCACCACAGTTTTGCGATGGTCGGCTCGGGGCGGAAAGCGATGCACCATTTCATGGTCGAGCTCGGAAGTCTTGACGATGTCGGCCAGGGCTATGACCTCGCGCAGATGGACGATGATCGCATCGCCTATACGCTGGGGCGCCACACCAACGACCACATGACCTCGTTCTACGTGAACACGCCGTCCGGCTTCTTCATCGAGTATGGCTGGGGCGGACGCGTGATCGATCCCGCGACCTGGCAGCCGCATGAGACCTTCGACGGCCCGTCGCTATGGGGCCATGAGCGGCTCCATATGCCCGAAGAGCAGCGCAAGCGTATGCGCGACATGCGTCTCGATGCGGCGGCACGCGGCGTCCGCGTGCCAGACCCGCGCGTGCCACCCATGAACTGCGCGTGGCTGGATTCGGTGATCGCGCAGGAGTGAAGGCGCTAGCGCCTCAGAACGTCAGCTGCACCTTCATCGATTTCGAGCGGTCGCTGGCGAGTTCGAAGGCGGCGACCGCGTTCTCGAACGGCATCGCGGCCGTGATCAGCGGTTTGACGTCGATCAGGCCTTCGCCCATCAGGCGCAGCGCCAGCTCGAACTCGGGATCGAAGCGGAAGGTGCCGCGCAGTTGCAGCTCCTTGGCGACGATGCTGTTGATCGGCAACGTCATCTCGCCGCCGAGGCCAAGCTGCACGATGGTCGCGCCCGGCCGCAACAGGTCGAGCGCGGTGCGCAGCGCGGCCTGGCTGCCGGACGCCTCGAACAACGTGTCGAACACGCCCTTGCCGGCGCGCCAGGGATCGAGCGCAGGGGCGTTCGACGCGACATTGACCGCATGGCTGGCGCCGAGTGTCTTGGCGACCGAGAGTGGGGCATCGGCGACATCGGTCACCACGATCTCGGCGGCACCACCAAAGCGCGACACCAGGATCATCAGCGCCCCGATCGGGCCACAGCCGGTGATCAGCACGCGCTTGCCGAGGAGGGGGCCGGCCTGCTTGCCGGCGTGAAGGCAGACGGCGAGCGGCTCGGCCACCGCGGCCTCGGCCAGTGACAGTCTCTCCGCGATCGGGATCGCCTGCGCGGCATCGACCGTGACATATTCGCGAAACCCGCCCTGCACATGAGGATTGCGCATCGCACTGCCCATGAAGCGCATGTCCAGGCACTGGTTGCGCATGCCCTCCTGGCAGTGCAGGCACTGCCCGCACGGCTTGCTCGGGTTGACCGCGACGCGCGTGCCCGGTTTCAGATGCGCGACGCCGTCGCCGACAGCGGCGACGACGCCCGCGATCTCGTGGCCCAGCGCCATCGGCTGCTGGATCCGCACCGTGCCGAAGCCGCCATGGTGATAATAGTGCAGATCCGAGCCGCAGATGCCGCCATTGGCGATCTTGACGCGGACTTCGCCGGAAGCGGGTAGCGGATCGGGAAAATTGTCGATCCGGAGATCTTTTGGCGCGTGAATGACGACGGCGCGCATGGGCTCAACTCCTTGATAAGTTGTGCGGGGCAGGGCGCGATTACATCGCGGCCATCATGCCGCCGTCGACATAGATGATCTGGCCGTTGACATAGGTCGCGGCATCGGAGGCGAGGAAGATCGCCGCGCCCACCAGTTCATCCGGCTTGCCCCAGCGCTTGGAGGGGATGCGGCCCATCAGCCAGTTGTTGAACTCAGGATTGGACATCAGCGCTTCGTTCATGTCGGTCAGCATGTAACCGGGGCCGATCGCGTTGGCCTGAAGTCCATACTGCGCCCATTCGACGGCCATCGAGCGGGTCAGATTCTTGATGCCGCCCTTCGCCGCGGTGTAGGGAGCAATCGTCGGGCGGGCCAACTCGCTGCCGAGCGAGCCGATATTGATGATCTTGCCGTGCTTGCGCGGGATCATACGCTTGGCCGCCTCGCGACCGATCACGAAAGCGCTGGTCAGATCCGTCTCGATCACCTTGCGCCATTCGTCGGTGGTGAACTCGACCAGCGGCTTGCGGTGCTGGATGCCGGCATTGTTGACGAGGATGTCGACCGCGATGCCCTCGCGGTCGAAGCGCTCGAAGGCGGCGACGATCGCGGGTTCGTCGGTAACGTTGAAGGCGGCGCCTTCGGCCTGATGCCCGGCGGCGCGAAACTCGGCGACTGCCGTCTCCACGCGCTTCGGATCGACGCCGTTGATGATCAGTCTTGCGCCGGCTTTCGCCATGCCTTCGGCAATGGCGCGGCCGAGGCCGCGAGAGGAGCCGGTCACGAGCGCGGTGCGGCCGGAGAGATCGAAGAGGGCAGTGCTCATGGCGGGTCCTTATGCGTTGGTGCGGCGCACGGTGAGATCGCTGCGATCGAATACCGCAGGGAGCAGATCGACGCCGAGCCCGGGACCTTCCATCGGATAGACATAGCCGTCCCTGATCACGGGCATGGTGGTGACGAGCTCATTGTACCAGCCCTTGTAGAACGCGCGTACCGATTCCTGGATCAGCGTGTTGGGCTGGCTGAACGACATGTGGATGGCGGCGATGAAGCCGACCGGGCCGATGCAGTCGTGCGGGGCAAAGGGGCGGTGATAGGTCTCGGCCATTGCCGCGATCTTGCGGCCCTCGGTCAGGCCGCCAGTCCAGCACAAATCCGCCATCACCACATGCATGGCGTCGCGATCCAGCATGTCCTTGTAGGGGAAGCGCGAGCCCAGCGTCTCGCTGGCGCAGACCCAGACGTCGGTCGAGCGTGCGTATTCGGCGAGCGCCTGCGGTGAGTTCATCCGGATCGGATCCTCGTACCAGGTCGGCTTGTAGGGTTCCAGCGCACGCGCGATCTGTTTCGCAGTCGGCAGGTTCCAGAGCGAGTGGAGTTCGACCATGATCTCCATTTTGTCGCCGACGGCCTTGCGAATCTTTTCGAACGGCTCGATCGCCTGCTTCATCTGGGCGGCCGTGATGAACAGGCCCTTGTTCTCCTGCGCCGCCGGATCGAACGGCCAGATCTTCATCGCCGAGATGCCGCTCTCCAGAAGGCTTTCGGCGAGCGCGTCGGCGCGGGTCATGAAGGCGTCGAGGTCTTCGTACTGGCCCTGGGTAGCCCCGAGATTCCAGTTCGCGACCGGGCTGATATTGGTCGAGCGGACATATTTGGTGCCGGCGCAGGTGTTGTAGATGCGCTGCTTGTCGCGGCAGAGGCCGCCGAGCATCTGGTGCACCGGCTGGCCGCAGACTTTGCCGAACAAATCCCACAACGCGATATCGATGGCAGAGGCCGCGCGATATTCAACGCCGGTGGAGGACTGCGCCATCGGCAGATTGAGCATGTCGCGGTGGATCGCCTCGATATGCAGGGGATTGCGGCCGATGAGGCGGCCGGCAAAGGTGTCGTGGATCTGCGCCTCGACGGCGCCTGCACCATAGAAGGTCTCGCCGAGGCCGATGACGCCAGTATCGGTGTGCACCCGCACCCAGATGACGTTGGCGAACTCTTCCGTGCGCAGGGTTTCGATTGAGGTGATCTTCACCGCGATATCCTCCCGGCGGCCGCGTTGACGGCGCCTCTATTGTTATTGGTTCCGAACGGCCACTTTGCGGGCCGTCGGGCAAGGGCAGTCTTAACGCCGCTTGTAATATATCACAACATGTTTTATGAAGGTCACAAATGAGACTCGGCCCGGACAGGGACAAGCGGGCCGACAGGGAGGAAGACATGGTGCGCCGCAAACGCGCGCTCGAGGTGGTGCAGCCCGATGGTGAGGGCAGGCCCAGCCGGCGCAATCGCGTCAATTTCTTTCAGCTTGCCTATCAGAAGATCGAGGATCTCCTCGTCAATTGCGAGCTCAAGCCCGGTCAGTTCCTGACCATGCTGGAGCTTCAGCATCTCACCGGTTTCGGCCGCACGCCGGTGCATCATGCGGTGAACACGCTCGCCGCCGACACGCTCATCATCATCCGCCCGCGCCATGGCTTGCAGATCGCGCCGATCGATCTGGCGCGTGAGCGCATGCTGCTGGGCCTGCGCCGCGACATGGAGCGTTTTGTCATCCGGCTCGCCGCCGACCGCGCCAGCCTTTCGCACCGGAACCAGGCGCTGCATATCGAGCGTCTCTTGAAGGAGCGGCGCGCGAGCCTCACGCTCGACGAATTCAACCAGATCGACCGCCGCATCGACGCGCTGATCCTGGAGGCGGCGGGCGAGCCGTTCCTAGCGCACACGCTGCGGCCGCTGCACACGCTCTATCGCCGGATCGGCTTCATCCATCATCGCTGCATGCCGGGGCAGGGCGATTTGTCCGGCACCATCGACAGCCATCTCGCCATTCTCAACGCGGTTGCCAATCGCCGCGTCGATCGCGCCGTCAAGGCCAGCGACGCGCTGATCGACTTCATGGACTCGATGTTCGAGGGGATGGAGGCGGGGATCGATCCGCGCCTCCTGGATTGCAGCATCGAGCCGCTGCTCGGCGCCTGATCAACAAGCAACAAGGGACAGGGAGGAACGGGAATGCAAACAATGGCCGTGCCGCAACAGACCGCGATCGACAGCGCGGTGCGCTACCTCATCACCAACTACAGTCCGAAGGGCAACAAGGTCGGCTGGCTGATGATGGCCTCGATCCTGGTCGAGGCCTGGGATCTCTATTCCATCGCCTTCGTGCTGATCTTCATCCGCGAGCAGTACAACCCCGATCCGCTGATGCTCGGCCTCGCCGCGGCCGGTACGCAGGGCGGCGCCTTGATCGGCGCGCTGATCGGCGGCTGGCTCTCCGACAAGATCGGCCGCCGCGTGATGTTTTTGGTGACGATGGTGCTGTTCATCATTCTGGCACTGGCGCAGGCCTTCGTGCCCGGGGTCGGCTGGCTCGTCGTGATCCGCTTCCTGCTCGGCATACCCCTCGGCAGCGACATTTCGACCGGCTACACCTACATCATGGAATCCATGGCCAAGGGCGAGCGCGAGGTCATGGGTAATCGCTGGCAGTTCATGTTCGCGGTCGGCGAAGTCCTGACCGTCGGCGTCATCGTGCTGTTCCTGCTCGTCAACATCAACCACGAGACGCTGTGGCGCGTGACGCTCGGCCTCGGCGCGCTGCCTGCGCTGATCATCCTGGTGATGCGGCACGACGTGCCGGAGACTGCGGTGTGGCTGGTGCAGAAGGGGCGTTTCCGCGAAGCCAAGCAGGTGGCCCGCGAGATGTTCAACGACAATCTCGACATGCTGCCGAACCAAGACGTCGTGCTGCCCAAGACCAATACTATGGCCTTCCTCGCCGACTTGCGGAAGGATCCGATCCGCTGGCGCGCGACGGTCTATGGTTGGATCGCCTGCTTCGCCCAGGCCAGCGAGTTCTCCACCTTCGCCTTCTATCTGCCGGTGCTGTTCGCCATGGTTGGCGTCTCCTCGGTGCTCGGCAACAATCTGGTGACGATGGCGCTGTTCTCCTTCGCGGCGCTCTCGGGCTGGGTCGGACCGCTCTTGACGCCGAAGATCGGCCATCGCGGCATCGCGATTGCGGGCTTCGCGATCGTGCTGGTGTCGCTGCTGGTCGCGGCCTTCGCGCTCTACACCGACAACAAGGTGCTGTTGCCGCTCGCCGCCGCCGGCATGCTGTGGGGCCATTATTGGGACGCGTCGAACTGCATGACTATCCCGACCATGGTGGCCCGGCCGCAATATCGTGGCACGGCCAGCGGTTTTGCCTACATGTTCGTCAAGCTGCCGGCGTTCCTGGCGATCTTCCTGTTCCCGTCGCTGTTCGCAGCGATCGGGCAGGCCAATGCGACACTGTTCGTCGCGATCTTCCCGCTGATCGGGTTGCTCGCCGCGATCTTCATCCTGCCGGAAGTCTACGGCTACGAGAACGATTGAAGTTAGACCTACCTGATCGCGGCCGCGAGCGCCGCGATCAGGGCAGGCGGCGTGACCAAAAGGCCGAGCTTGAGGAACGGCCAGGCGCCGACCTCGATCTTCTCGCGGCGAAGCGCGACCAGCCAAAGGATCGTCGCAAGCGAGCCGGTAATCGAGAGGTTCGGCCCGAGATCGACGCCGATCAGGATGGCGCTGACGACGGATACCGGCAGGTGATCGGCTGATACGATCGAGCCGGCGACGAGGCCGACCGGCAAATTGTTGGCGATGTTGGTGGCAAGTGCGGTGGCGATGCCGACGCTCCAGGCCGCCTTCGGCGCCGATTGGCCGACGGCCTCATGCAAGAGCGCGCTGAGATGGCCGATCACGCCGGTCTTGACCAGTGCTTCCACCATCACGAAGAGGCCGCCGACCAGTGGCAGCACGCTCCAGGAGACGTGCTTCAGCACAGGCATCGGCGACTGCCGGCTGAGCAGCAGAACGAGCGCGGTCGTGACCACACCGCAGATGAAGGTCGGCAGGCCCAGTTGCTTGTCCAGCGCCGAAGCCGTGACCAGCACGATGCCGATCGCGACAATCCCGATCGCGGTCAGCTTGCCACCGCGGCTGAGCTTTGGATGCGGCACTTTTCGCGCGATGGTCTCTTCCTTCAGCGCGCGGTGCTGGGTCAGGCGCAGCACCACATAGGTCAGCACGATCGCGGCGATTGAGGGCAGGGCGAACTGGCGCAGCCATTCGGTCAGATGCGGCATGCGCGAGCCGAACACCACGAGGTTCGCCGGGTTGGAGATCGGCAGCACAAAACTCGCGGCATTGGCAATGAAGGCGCAGACGAAGAGATAGGGCAGCGGCTTTGCACCCGCCGCTCGCGTGGCGGCATAGACGGCCGGGGTCAGCACGATTGCGGTGGCGTCGTTCGACAGTAGTACGGTGACCAGCGTGCCGACGATGTAGATCAAGAGGAACAGCCGCTGCGGTGATCCATGCGAATGTTCGACCGCAAGCGCTGCGAGATAGTCGAACAGGCCCTCGAGCCGGGCGAGCTCGGCGATCAACATCATGCCGATCAGGAAGAGATAGACGTCGACGCCCTTCTCGACGCCGGTGAGCGCCTCGCGCCACGTCAGGAAACCGAACAGCACCAGCGCGGCCGCGCCCAAGAGCGCCCAGATCGCCTCGGGCAGGCGAAACGGGCGGATGAGGACGCCTGCGGTCGCAGGCAGAATGATGCTCCAGGCCCAGAAGGCGTCATGCGGCACGGTCGGCAAACTCGGTCCTCGATGCAGGTCTATTCGGCAGATAGCCGAAGTGGCCGCGGTTGTCTTCCCCTGGCCGTCGTCCCGGCCAAGCGTAAGCGCGGAGCCGGGACCCATACCGCGGAATCCTTCTCGAGGCACGCGGGACGTCGTTCTTCGCCAAAACCAGTCCTGTGGCCATGGGTTCCGGATCAGCGCTCCGCTCCGGACAACGCTGCGCGTTGCCAGGAGCTGCGCTTGTCCGGGACGACGTTGGGATGGACTTATCTCGCCACCGGCAGCTTCTCGGAGATCGCCTTGCGCAAAATGCGCGAGAGCGATTCCACCGAATAGGGTTTTTGGATCAGCTCGAAGCCGCGATGAGCGTTTTCGGCGAGCACGTTGCTGTAGCCGGAGGTCAGCACCACCGGCAGGCCGGGATAGCGCTCCCGGACGATTCCGGCGAGCTCGACGCCGTTCATGCCGGGCATGATGACGTCGGAGAATACGAGGTCGACGGCGAATTCGTCGTCGGCCAGGATCGCCAGCGCCGCGCCCGCCTCGGCGACGCGCCGCACGACATAGCCGAGGTCCTCCAAAAGCTCGGTGGAGAAACGCCCGACGTCGTCATTGTCCTCGACGACAAGCACGCGGTAGCCGCGCCCGGTGGTCGCGGATTCGCTTGCGATGGCCGCGGCCGCCTTTTCGCCGACCGGGCTCGGCGCCTGCGGCAGGTAGATCGTGAAGGTCGCCCCCTGGCCGGGCGTGCTCGCCACCGCGATGTCGCCCTCGGACTGTTTTGCGAAGCCGAAGGCCTGGCTGAGGCCGAGGCCGGTGCCCTTGCCGACCTCCTTGGTGGTGAAGAACGGCTCGAAGATCGCTTCGATATTTTCCGGCGCGATGCCGGTGCCGGTGTCGCTGATCGAGATCGCGACGAAGTCGCCGCTGCGCGCCGATTGCGCCCGCAGGCTCGGGATGCCCTGGACCTTCTTCACCGAGATGGTCAGGGCGCCTTCGTCCTTCATGGCATCGCGCGCGTTGATCGCGAGATTGATCAGCGCGGTCTCGAACTGCGCGACGTCGGCGATGGTGAAGCAGTCCGGCGCCTGGATGTCGACCTCGATCTGGATGCGGCTGCCGACGAGGGGGCGGACGAGCTGCGCCACGCTCTCGACCTGCGTGCCGACGTTGAACACCTGCGGCTTCAGCGGCTGCCGCCGCGCAAAGGCAAGCAATTGCGCCGTCAGGTTCGAGGCCCGCTCCACCGTCTCGGAGATCGCATCGACATAACGGCGGCGGCGCTCCTCCGGCAGCTCGCGACGACGCAGGAAGTCGGTGGCGGAGCGGATAATGGTGAGCAGATTGTTGAAGTCGTGCGCGACACCGCCGGTGAGCTGGCCGATCGCTTCCATCTTCTGCGACTGGCGCAGCGCCTCTTCGCCGCGGCGGCGTTCGGTGATGTCGACTGCTTCGGGCACGGCGCCGAGAATTCTGCCATGCTGGTCGAGCAGGGGACGCATGCTGAAGTCGAAATAGCGCTCGCCGATCGGCAGGCGAAGCTGCATCTCGATCCGGACGGCTTCGCCCGTCAGCACGGTGTTGAAGGCCTCACGAACGGTTGCCGGAAGGCCCGCGGTCGCGGTGAACCACGGCGTGTCCCAGAACGGCTTGCCGACCACGTCCGAAGGCTCGGCCTTGATTCCTGCGAGCGCGGTGTTGTTGGCGTAGAGCAACTCGCCGGCCAGGTTGAGCAGGCCCTGGTACTGGTTGCTGGTTTCCAGGATCGAGCGCAGTCGCGCCTCGTTGGATTCAAGTTGCGCGGTGCGCTCGGTGATGCGCTGTTCCAGGGTCTCGTTGAGCTGCCTCAGCTCGATCTCCGCCTGCTTTGCCGCGGTGACGTCATGCGCCACTCCGATGAAGCCGATATGCTTGCCATTGGGATCCCAGCGCGGCTGCGATTCCGAGCGCAGCCAGCGCCATTGGCCGTCGGCGCGCTTATAGCGGGCTTCCAGAACGAACGGTTTGAGCGAGGCCTCGCCCTGGACCGATTGTTGCAGGACGTGCGGCAGGTCGTCCGGATGTAGCACCTTGCGCCAGTCGAAATCGATCGCCTCCTCGAAGGGCAGTCCAAGGAAATCGACATAGGCCTGGTTGGCAAAGGACCGTTTGCGATCGAGCTTGGTGACCCAGATCGGCACCGGCGCAGAGTCCGCGATCAGGCGGAAGCGCTCCTCGCTCTCCTGCAAGGTGGCCTGGGCCAGCATCTGGTCGGTGACGTCGATGTCGGCGCCGATAAGGCGCAGCGCGCGCCCGGCGGCGTCGCGTTCGATCTTGCCGACGACGCTGATCCACCTGATCTCGCCGTCATTCTGGCGGATGATCCGGTACTTGTCGGAATAGTCCTCGCTGTCGGTCTTGAGCGTGGCGAGCAGGCGCTCGGCCGTCCGCGCGCGGTCCTCGGGGAAGATCCGTCCGACCCATTCGTCGTAGGTCTCCTCGGCAGCTTCAGCGGGCAGCCCGTGGATGTGAAGATATTCCGGAGTACGCCGGTTCCTTACACCGCGGCGCAGATCGATCTCGAGGCCGCCGACGCCGGCGATGCGCTGGATCTGCGCGAGCTCGGCCTCGCGCTCCTGGAGCGCGTAGTAGGCCTGATCGCGCTCGCGGGCGATCTCTTCGAGGTGCTGGCGCAGCCGTTCGGCGGCGATGGTTTCGGGCAGTGGATCGTTCAAGGCGTTGGCCGTTGTGATGCATGCCTGCGCGTGCCGGAGCGATACTCACACATGCGCCTTGCGAATTCCATTGGTTCAAGAGGCAGCAGACAAGAAAGACATCCGGCCGCTCTTGGTCGATCGTGCAAGGTGCTTGGTCCGGTGCCGGGGGCGTGCGAACGTCGAGCCGACGTCGCGCCGTGCATTTTGTTCCGATTCTTGGAACGATCGGCGTGCGGATGCGTCTTCGCAGGCGCAGGAGGCCATAGTTCAATCATTGCTTGCCGAAGAGGTTAAATCTTGAAGCTTTTCGCCTGCCAGGCCTGCGGCAACGTGCTGTATTTCGAAAACCGCGTCTGCGAGCGCTGCGGCCACCGGCTCGCCTTCCTGCCCGAGACGGAGACGCTCTCCGCGATCGAGCCCGACGGGGCGGCCTGGACGACGCTCGCCGACAAGGGCAGGGGGCGCATGCTCTGCGCCAATGCCGAATACGACGCCTGCAACTGGCTGACCGATCCCGGCAGCGAGCAGGCCTATTGCCGCGCCTGCCGGCACAACGGCACGGTGCCGAACCTGTCGGATCCGGCGCAGCTCGCCGGCTGGCGCGAGCTGGAGGTGGCAAAGCACCGGCTGTTCTACTCCCTGATCCGCTGGCGGCTGCCGCTGACGACGCGCTGGGAGGACCCCGCGCACGGACTGATCTTCAATTTCCTCGCCGACGATCCCCATAGCGGCCAGCGGATCATGACCGGCCACGACAATGGGTTGATCACGATTGCGCTCACCGAGGCTGATGACATCGAGCGCGAGCGGCGGCGGCTGGAAATGGGCGAGCCCTATCGCACGCTGCTCGGGCATTTCCGCCACGAGGTCGGGCATTATTTCTGGGACGTGCTGGTGCGCGGTGGCGGCAAGCTCGACGAATTCCGTGCGATGTTCGGCGACGATACCCTCGACTATGGCCAGGCGCTGCAGCGTCATTACGCCGAGGGCCCGCCGCCGGATTGGCAGCAGAACTATGTTTCGACTTACGCGACGATGCACCCCTGGGAGGATTTCGCCGAAACCTGGGCGCACTACCTGCACATCGTCGACACGCTGGAGATGGCCTCCGAATTCGGCATGCAGGTGCGTCCCCGGGTCGACCGGGACGGGGAGCTGACCGCGCGCATCCGCGCCAACCCGTACGAAGCGGCGGACTTTCAGGTGCTGGTCAATGCATGGCTGCCCTTCACCTTTGCCATCAACAGCGTCAACCGGGCCATGGGGGTGCGCGACCTCTATCCCTTCATCCTGTCGTCAGCGGTGATCGCGAAACTGGGCTTTATTCACGCCCTGGTGCGGGCCGCGGCAAAGGCCGACAGCAAGTAAGCGCAAGTCGGCTTCAAGTCGGCCTGGCGGCGGGACGCCCGGGCTGCTGGTACGCCAGGCCTTGGGTGGTTCTTGGGTGGTTCTTGGGGCGGATTTAGACCGTTGCCTCCGGCCCATTTTGATGTACCACGGACACCTCACGGCCCGTCCGCCAAGGCCCCAACGGCCAGGGAGGGGTCCCGCCCAAGGTTCAGACTCAAGAAAAGCATGTTCAAACGCATTCTGATCGCCAATCGCGGCGAAATCGCCTGCCGGGTCATCAAGACTGCCCGCCGTATGGGAATTCAGACGGTCGCGGTCTATTCCGAGGCCGACCGGGACGCCCTGCATGTCGAGATGGCGGATGAAGCAGTCCTGATCGGGCCGCCGGCCGCCGCCGAGAGCTATCTGGTGATCGAGAAGATCGTCGAGGCCTGCCGCAAGACCGGTGCCGAGGCCGTGCATCCCGGCTACGGCTTTCTCTCCGAGCGCGAAGCCTTTCCGCGCGCCTTGAAGGCCGCAGGCGTCGTGTTCATTGGCCCCAACCCGGATGCGATCGCCGCCATGGGCGACAAGATCGAATCCAAGAAGGCCGCCGCCAAGGCAAAAGTCTCGACCGTGCCGGGCTATCTCGGCGTCATCGAGGACGACAAGCACGCGGTGCGGATCGCCGACGAGATCGGCTACCCCGTGATGATCAAGGCCTCCGCTGGCGGCGGCGGCAAGGGCATGCGTATCGCGCATTCCAAGAGCGAGGTCGCCGAAGGTTTTAATCTCGCCAAGGCCGAGGCCAAGGCCTCGTTCGGCGACGACCGGGTCTTCGTCGAAAAATTCATCGTCGATCCCCGCCACATCGAGATCCAGGTGCTCGGCGACAAGCACGGTAACGTGATCTATCTCGGCGAACGCGAATGCTCGATCCAGCGCCGCAACCAGAAGGTCATCGAGGAAGCGCCGTCGCCGCTGCTGGACGAGAGCACCCGCCGCAAGATGGGCGAGCAGGCGGTCGCACTCGCCAAAGCCGTGAACTACGACTCCGCCGGCACGGTCGAGTTCGTCGCAGGCCAGGACAAGAGCTTCTACTTCCTGGAGATGAACACCCGTCTCCAGGTCGAGCACCCCGTCACCGAACTGGTCACCGGCATCGACCTCGTCGAGCAGATGATCCGCGTCGCGGCCGGCGAGAAGCTGGCGATCGCGCAGAAGGACGTCACGCTGACCGGCTGGGCCGTGGAATCGCGCCTCTACGCCGAAGATCCGTTCCGCAACTTCCTGCCCTCGATCGGGCGGCTCGTGAAATACCGCCCGCCGGCGGAGTTGAGCAAGGACGGCATTACCGTGCGCAACGACACCGGTGTGCAGGAGGGCGGCGAGATATCGATCCATTACGATCCGATGATCGCAAAGCTCGTTACCCATGCGCCGTCGCGGGCGGCAGCGATCGAGGCTCAGGCGACCGCGCTCGATGTGTTCTATGTCGACGGCATCAGGCACAACATTCCGTTCCTGTCGGCGCTGATGAACCATCCGCGCTGGCGCGAGGGCAATCTCTCGACCGGCTTCATCGCGGAAGAGTTCCCCAAGGGCTTTGCGCCGCGTGCGGCCGAAGGCGAGGTCGCACGGCGGATCGCCGCCGTCGGGGCCGCCATCGATCACGTGTTAGGGGAGCGCAAGCGGCAGATTTCCGGCCAGATGGGCGGCCGCGTCGTGCAGCGCGAGCGGCGCCGCGCAGTGTGGCTCGATCGCGAGGAGATCCAGCTCGAGGTCGCCCGTGAGAGCGAGACAATCGCAATCCGCTTCGTCGATGCCGAGGGCAAGGCCGGCAAGCCGCATCTGCTGGACTCGCCGTGGAAGCCCGGCGACCCGGTCTGGCAGGGCACGGTCGACGGCCAGTTCATCGCGGTGCAGGCGCGTCCGATTCCGAACGGCATCCGGCTGGCCCATCAAGGCGTCGAGGTGCCGGTCTATGTCTGGACCGAAACGGAGGCGACGTCCGCGCGCCTGATGCCGGTCACTACGGCGTCCGACACCGGCAAGAAGCTGCTGTGCCCGATGCCCGGTCTCGTGGTCTCTATCGCGGTAACCGAAGGCCAGGAGGTCAAGGCCGGCGAAACGTTGGCGGTCGTCGAAGCCATGAAGATGCAGAACGTGCTGCGCGCCGAGCGCGACGGCACGGTGAAGAAGGTCCACGCCAGCGCCGGCGCGACGCTTGCCGTGGACGCGCTGATTTTGGAGTTTGCGTAGCTCGTGGTGAAGCGCTGGCGGCGCCAAAAGCGCCGTCATTGCGAGCGAAGCGAAGCAATCCAGAATCTTTCCGCGGCGGCAGTCTGGATTGCTTCGCTTCGCTCGCAATGACGGAGTATGTTGTTGCACCGTTGCAACGGACCGAGACAGCACCATGACCTTTCGTCACCGCCGCGAAAAACTGCGTTCGATCCTCGCAGGCAACGACTGCATCCGCCCCGGCTCGGTCTATGATGCGATCTCGATCCGCATCGCCGAGGATCTCGGTTTCGAGATGGGAATGTTCGGCGGCTCGGTCGCCTCGCTCGCCGTACTCGGCGATCCCGACATCGCGCTGATCACGCTCACCGAGCTCGCCGAGCAGATGCGGCGGATGTCGCGGGCGTCAGCGCTGCCGGTGCTGGTCGATGCCGATCACGGCTATGGCAATGCGCTCAATGTGCGCCGCACCGTGCAGGAGCTGGAGGCCGCAGGGGCTGCCGGTCTCACCATCGAGGACACGTTGCTGCCGCAGGCCTTTGGCGAAGCCAGGACGCAACTGATCCCGCTGGAGGAGGGCGTCGGCAAGATGAAGGCGGCGCTCGATGGCCGCGGCGATCCCGCGCTGGTCATCCTCGGGCGCACGGGTGCCGCCGCGATCACCTCGCTCGACGATGCGATCCGCCGCGCGCGGGCCTATGAGGCCGTTGGCGTCGACGGACTGTTCTTCACCGGCATCAAGTCGAAGGCCGAGCTCGAGGCGATTTCGGCCGCGACGCGATTGCCGATCGTGCTGGGCGGCGCGCCGGAGGACATCAGCGTATCAGATTATCTCAGGGGACAGCGGGTGCGCATCGCGCTCCAGGGCCATGCGCCGATATCAGCCGCAACGCAGGCCGTCCACGACACCCTCAGGGCGCTGCGCGAGGGGACGCCGCCGAAAAACCTCAAAGGCCTCGCATCGTCGGAACTGACAAGCCGTGTCATGCGCGAGGCCGACATGAAGACGCGCAGTGCCGATCTCCTCGGACTGAAGACATGAGCCGGGCCATCCTCCAGGTCACGATCCGCGGCCGGGTGCAGGGCGTCGGCTATCGCGCCTGGATCGAATACCAGGCGACCACGATCGGACTGGAAGGCTGGGTGCGCAATCGCCGCGACGGCAGCGTCGAGGCCTTGTTTGCGGGGCCGCCGACCCGGGTTGCCGAGATGGTCGCGCTCTGCCGGCACGGCCCGCCATCCTCGCGCGTCGAGAGTGTGACCAACGAAACCGCCGGCGAGGAGGATTTGAACCTGCGCCGGGCAGGCGAGATCTTCTCGGTGCTGGGAACGGTCTAGCGCGTCTACCTATATTTTGGCGGCGTCCGTTTTTCAGAAGGCGACGTCGCACCGCAATCTATTTCATGTAGCCCACGTAATCGATTTCGAGCGCATTTTGCGAGGCGCGTGATCACTTTGGAATGATGGCCGCGTCAAAAGCTCGCACTGAGCCAGCGATGGCTGCTTGAACCTTCCAGCTTTCTGCCGCGACGTACGGCTACGCTGACGTGTGTCCCCGAGGGGCGCATTGATCCCAGTGAATTGAGCTGACGCTGTTTGCGGACTGTTGTGGTTGGGAATTTTCCTTCTTTCAAAGGAATTTTCCATGGCCAGGATATTGCTGGTAATTGCAATCGCCACGGTGATGGCGGTCGACGTTCACGCCCATGACGCCGCTCATCCCGAACTCGACTCGTGGTATGAGAGTCTTCGCAGCGGAAAGGGGCCGTGCTGCAGCGACGCGGACCGCTATGCGCTGTCTGACGTCGATTGGGAAACCAAGGACGGCCGTTACCGCGTCCGGATCGCAGGCCAGTGGTGGGATGTGCCCGACGAGGCGGTCGTTACTGGGCCGAACCGAGCCGGGCGTGCGATGGCTTGGCCCGTCTACCATTGGAGACTCGAGAGGCTGATACGGGTGGACATTCGCTGTTTCATGCCCGGAAGCATGATGTGAGAAGGGCGCAACGGAACGACGCGCCCTAGCGCGGCAGCTTTGCGATCGCCTCGCTCAACTCGTGGATCTCGTAGGGCTTGCGCAGGATCGGGAAATCGCCGCGCGCGTCGGCGGCGGCGTCGCTGTAGCCGGTCGCGAGCAGGATCGGCAGATCGGGACGGATCTCGCGCAGGCGGTGCGCAAGGGTGAGGCCGTCCATCTTGCCGGGCATCACGATGTCGGAGAACACGAAGTCGACGCCGTTCAGCTCGATCTCGCGGAGCGCGGCCTCGGCGTCGGCGACGCGCCGGACCGTGTAGCCAAGCTGCTCCAGGAAGCCCGTGCTGACGGTCGCGACGTCGGGGTTGTCCTCCACCAATAGCACCGTGCCGCTGCCGCGCGACGGCACAGGGAACTTGTCCCGTCGCGGCTCGGCCGTTTCCCGTGGCAGCAGAATGGTGAAGGTCGTGCCCTTGCCGAGCTCGCTCTCGACCTTCACGGTGCCGCCGGCCTGATGGGCAAAGCCGTGTACCTGCGAGAGGCCGAGGCCCGTGCCCTTGCCGATCGGCTTGGTCGTGAAGAACGGCTCGAAAATCTTGTCGACGACATCAGAGGGGATGCCGAGGCCGGTGTCGGCGACGCTGATCGCGACGAATTCGCCGGCGTGAAGGGTCTCCGACAGCACCACGTTGCGCGCGCTGACCGTCACCGTGCCGCCGTCGGGCATGGCGTCGCGCGCGTTGATCACGAGATTGAGCAGGCCCGTCTCGAGCTCGGAGACATCGGCCCTGATCGGCCAGACGTTGCGGTCGATGTCAAAGGCAAGCTGAACCGAGCTGCCGGCGCCGGTGTGGAGCACTTCGCGGATCGCCTCGATCCGTTCGGCGAAATGGATCGGCTGCGGATTGACGCTCTGCCGCCGCGCAAAGGTCAGGAGCTGGCTGGTCAATGCCGCGCCGCGCCTTGTCGCCGTCTCGATCGCCGAGATCGCACGCTGCAGCTTGGCATCCTCGCTGGTGCCCTTCTTCAGGATGTGCAGGCTGCCGCTGATGATCATCAGGAGGTTGTTGAAATCGTGCGCGACGCCGCCGGTGAGCTGGCCGAGCGCGTCGAATTTCTGGGCCTCGGCGAGCTGCTTCTGCATCGTCTCGAGTCTCAACTGCGCATTGCGCCGCTCGGTGATGTCGCGGGTTATCTTGGCAAAGCCGACGAGCTTGCCGCCCTCGTAGATCGGGTCGATGATCACGCTCGCCCAGAAGAAGGTGCCATCCTTGCGGACGCGCCAGCCTTCCTCCTCGTAGCGACCCTGATCCCGGGCGATGCCGAGCGCGCGCATCGGCTTGCCGTTGGCGCGGTCGGTTTCCGGGTAGAAGCGCGAGAAATGCTGACCCACGATCTCGTCGGGCGAATAGCCCTTGATGCGTTCGCCCCCGATATTCCAGCTCGTGATGATGCCGGCGGGATCGAGCATGTAGAGGGCGTAGTCAACAACCCCCTCAACCAACAACCGGAAACTTCGTTCGCTCTCGAACAAGTCCCTCTGTTGCTTGAACTTTGTTACCATTCTGGATCCCAGCCTCAACGCGGGCAAACGCGTCATAAAGACTTTCGTTCCCGATCGCTGGAACATTTTTGGGCAAATTCAGGGAAAGTCCGCCGCATTGTGTACAGGGGAGCTGCTTGACAGGGCGCCGCGATCGTCAGATATTTCTGTCATGACAGAAACAACCGGCAAAAAGAAACTGCCTGTAGTCGTCGAGCGCTTCATCCTGCATTGGGGCGACATGGGCGACGGGTGGGGCGTCAACCGCTCCGTCAGCCAGATCCATGGCCTCTTGTATCTGGCCGAGCAACCGATGACGGCGGAGGACATCGCGGAGACGCTGGGCATGGCGCGCTCCAACGTCTCCAACTCGATCAAGGAACTGCTGGCCTGGAACCTGATCCGCCGCGTGCCGATCCTGGGCGACCGCCGCGATCATTTCGAGGCGGAGACCGACATCCTCGAAGTCGCGGCGCGCATTGCGGCGCGGCGGAAGGAGCGGGAGCTGGATCCCGCCATCGCAGCGCTCCGGGCCTGCGTGACCGACGCCGCCGAGGACCCCGCCATCAGTCCGGTCGCGAGCAAGCGCCTGAAGGAGATGCTGGCCTTCACCGAGCTCGCCGACCGCTGGTTCATGCAGATGCTCACCGTGCCGCGGCCGCGTCTCGTCGCGTTGATGAAGCTGGGCGAGAAGATCGTCAATTTGCTGCCGATCGGCAGGGCCAAATAGGGCTGGGAGGGGTGCGATGACATCGGCAAGGAGTTTTGCCTCTCACGCTGCACCGCCCGCCCATACAAAGCTGCTCGACGATCGCCGTTTCCGTGCGCTGCTGCCGGATGAGGATTGGGGACGCCTGCCGGTTGCGACTTGGCGGCGCTTTTCCAAGCGCGTCTGCGACGGCGACAGCGTCGTCTATGTCGGCCGCATCGACGAGGTCATGTTCAGCGACATCGGCTGGTGGCTCGCGCAAGCCGCGCGGCTGATCGGCGGACCGTTGCCGACCGGCCGCGACACCGGCGTGCCCATGATCGTCACCGTCACCGAGGATGCCGCGAGCGGCGGGCAGATCTGGACGCGCATCTGCGCCCGCAGGAGCAGCTTTCCCCAAGTCATCCATTCCGCCAAGCGCTTCGACGGACCGACGGGGCTCGAAGAATATGTCGGATTCGGCGTCTGCATGGCGTTGCGGATTTCGGTCGTGGACCAGGCGCTTCAGTTTCGCAGCGCCGGTTATGCCGTGCAGATCGGACGGCTGCGCGTGCCGCTGCCGGCATGGCTCGCGCCGGGCGAGATCACGGTGACGCATCGCGATCTCGGCGAGGGCGCATTCCGCTTCACGCTCGACGTCGTCCACCCGCGTTTCGGCGCGCTCATCCGCCAGTCCGCCGTGTTCAGGGAGGCCGTATCATGACGCCACTCTTGTGGACCCTCATCGCGATCCAGATCGTGATGGGCACGTTCGATACCTTCTATCATCACGAATTCACCGAGCGTCTCGCCTGGCGCCCATCGCAGCGCTTCGAACTCCAGCTCCACGCCGTGCGCAACATGCTCTATGCGCTCTTGTTCCTGGTGCTCGGCTGGCTCGAGGTTCATGGCGTGCTAGCGTTGCTCATCGTCGCGCTGCTGATTGCCGAGATCATCATCACGCTGATGGATTTCGTCGAGGAGGATTTGAGCCGGAAATTGCCGGCGAGCGAGCGCATCAATCACACGCTGCTGGCGATCAATTACGGCGCCATCCTGGTGCTGCTGCTGCCGGTCCTGATCGGCTGGGCGATGCAGCCGTTTGGCGTGACGATCGCCTATACGGGCTTCGTCAGCATCGCCGCCACCGTTTGTGCGGTCGGCGCCGCGCTGTGCGGCCTGCGCGACATTGCCGTGACGCGCCGCCTCGCGCGCATGCCCCGCGGCCCGGCGCGCGACCTCGTCGACAAACTGGCAGGTCGCCGGACCGTGCTGATCACCGGCGCCACCGGCTTCATCGGCAGCCATCTCGCCGCAAGCCTCAGCGCAGCCGGCCATCACGTCATCGCGCTGATCCGCAATCCGGCGAAAGCGGAGATGCTGCCACCGCCGGTCACCCTGATCACAAGCCTCGATCACCTTTCCTCCGACACGCGGATCGATGCCATCGTCAATCTCGCGGGCGAGCCGATCGGCGACGGCCTGTGGACCGAAGCCAAGCGCGCAAAAATCCTCAATTCGCGGATCGACATGACCGGCGAGGTCGTGAAGCTGATCGCGCGCCTCGAGCGCAAGCCGGACGTGCTGGTCAGCGGCTCCGCGATCGGCTGGTACGGGCTGTGGGCCGATCAGGTGCTGACGGAGTCGAACAAGTCGCATGCCTGCTTCAGTCACGCGCTGTGCGAGGCCTGGGAGAAAGCCGCGCGGCCGGCGGAGGAGCTCGGCGTCCGCGTGGTCTATTTGCGGATCGGCCTCGTGCTCGGCACCGAGGGCGGCTTCATCACGCGCATGCTGACGCCGTTCGAATTCGGCCTCGGCGGTCCCCTCGGCACCGGCCGGCAGTGGATGTCCTGGATCGAGCGCGACGATCTGATCCGCCTGATCGCCTATGTGATCGCAACATCAGATCTGGCGGGGCCGATCAACGCGACCGCGCCGATCCCCGTCACCAACGCAACGTTTACCGAGGAGCTCGGCCGCCGCCTCAATCGTCCCGCGGTGTTCCGTATTCCGTCCGGCCTGCTGCGCCGGTTCGGCGGCGACTTTGCCGATGAGCTTCTGCTCGGCGGCCAGCGCGTGCTGCCGAACAAGGCGCTGAGCCGCGGATTCGTCTTCCGCCACGAGACGCTGCGCAGTGCGTTCGACGCGATCCTTTAGCAGAAAAGCAAAAAGCCCCGGCCAGGACAGCCGGGGCCACTCAGTTTCCACCCGAGGGAGATCAGTATTTTGCGACGACCGGGCTGCCCCAGCCAAAGCGGTAGTTGACGCCGGCTTTTACGACGTCGATGTGCTGGCGAATATCGTATTCGAAGGCGACGCAGCCGCAGCCGGGCTGAGGCTGCAGCGTTTCGCGTTGCCGGCCGAAGTCGAGATAATTGTACTCGGCCTTCACCGACCAGTTATTGGCGAAGGCGTATTCGATGCCGGCGCCGACCATCCAGCCCCAGCGCAAATCGTCGGCTTGCTGCAGCGGAACGCCTTGCGGCCCCGGGAAGACGCCGCCGGGGAGTCCGCTGACGAAGAAGCGATCATTGGCCCAGGCGCCGCCGCCCTTGGCGTAGAACAGGGCCTGGCCTGCCGCGACGCCGACGCGGCCGGCGATGGTGCCGAAGGCATCGGTCTTGGAGTTGATCTGGAGCAGGAGCGGGAGCTGCAGATGCGTGCTGGTGGCCTTGAGGTCGGTCCAGCTCGCGTCGGCCTCGACGCCGAACACCCAGATGCCGGTCTGGTAGTTGAAGCCGAGCTGTCCGCCGGCGAGCCAGCTTGAAGCCGTGTGGCCGCCGGAATTGACCGGACATCCCGCGCAGCCGGCCGCGAGGTTGAGCGGGCTCGCCGGGCTTATCCAGTCCTTGTCGAACCAGTCGCCGCCGACATGCGCGCCGATGTAGAAGCCGGTCCAGCTGAACACGGGAGGCGGGGGCGCCGGCGGCGCCTTGACCGCCATGTCGGCGGCCGACGCTGCGGTCGCAACGGAGGCGAGGGCGATTGCCAGAAGCCCCAGAACCAGTTTTCGCATGCCACACTCCCCGGGAGGTCAGTTGCGCGCATGCTACTGCCGATTGCCGCAGGGGACTGTCACCCCGGAAATACATCGACACAGAAAACGGATCGTTGCGGTCAGGCGGCGCTGCGGAAGGTCGCCGCCACCGTGCGCAGCGCGGCAAGCTTTGCGGGATCGCTGACGTTCGAATGGAGCATCACGCGCGAGCTGCCGAGTTTTGGCAGCTTGTGGCTCGGCCCGATGTCGACCAGCCCGGCCGGCGCAATCCGGCGCGCCAGAGGCGCGACCGCAAGGCCGGCGAGGGCGGCTGCGACGACAGCGGTCACGCCGCCGCCGACAAAACGCTCGCGCCAGGCAAGGCCGGCCTTGTCGAGCGCGCGCGCGGCGATGGCGCGAACACCGCAGGGCGGCGCCAGCGTCGCAAGCGGCACTGCCTCGCCGCGCGGCAGCGAAAAGCGTCTTGACGCGAACCAGCCAAACTCGTCCTCGACGAGCCTTTCGCCGCCGCGCCGGCTGCCTTCCTGGCGCACGATGACAGCGTCGAGGCGGCCGGCATCATAGGCTTCCAGCATCTCGCGCGAAAAACCGATGGTTACGGCGAGCGCGAGCTGCGCCGACATCGCATGCAGCCGCTCCAGGAGCGCGACCAGCTCGGGACCTGCCGCGTGATCGGAGACGCCGAGCGACAAGACTTGCGGGGCCGCGCTTGCGCCGGATAGGGCGCGGTCATGCGCCTCCATCAGCGCGCGTGCATGCGGGAGGAAGCCGGCGCCCTCGGCGGTCAGCCGGACGGCACGCGGCGAACGTTCGACCAGCCGCTTGCCGAGCAACGTTTCGAGCCGCTGCAGCTTGAGGCTGACAGCGGCCTGCGTCGTGCCGAGCGCTTCGGCGGTGCGCGTAAAATTTTGAAGGTCGGCGACCAGGAGGAAGGCCTGGACGGTGGCGATGTCGAGGGCGGCTGTCATTATGAGTCGTTATCATTGATATCAATAGAGATAAGATACCAAAATGGCGATCCAGGGTCTAGTTTCCCTTCAGCGCAATGAACGCCCGCGCAAGCGAAGAGGAGAACGACCATGCCGCTGATCACCGTGACCTATGCAACGTCCCGCCGATCGCCGACCTTGAAGGCCGACATTGCCAATGCCGTGTCGGAGCTCACCGCAAAGATCCTGCACAAGGATCCTGATGTCACCGCCGTCATCGTCAAGGCGGTGGATGCCGCCGACTGGTTCGCCGGCGGCAGGTCGCTCGCCGAGCAGAAGCTCGCCAGCTACTGGATCGACACCCATGTCAGCGAAGGCACCAACACCAAGGACGAGAAGGCCGCCTATCTCGCGGCGATGTTCACGCGCATGAGCGATCTGCTCGGCCCGCTGCACCACGAGACCTATCTGCATGTCGACGAAGTGAAGGGCGACGCCTACGGCTTCGGCGGCCTCAGCCAGGAGCGCCGCTACATCGCCGGCAAGCTCGAGGTCGCGGCCAAGGCGGCATGACGCGGCGCGGGAGTTCGGTACGGTCCCGTGGCGCCGTCGTCAAAGGTCGCGCGTCACGGGATGACGGACATCGTTGCCGGCGGTTCGTGGTGGTCGCCGAAAGCGAGGCCGTGCCCAAGCGACCAGTCCACCGCCGCGTTTTCGGAGAGCGCAATCATGATGTCGTCTCCGCAGAAGCCGGCACTGACGGCGCGCTCCGCGATCGACCGGAACAGACGCTTCTTCTGGTCGATCGTCCGTCCCTGGAGAAACAGGATCTCGACGATCGATGCCTCCGCCGTGCGCGTGACGTTGGGGAAGGTCGGGTCAATCAGCATCAGGTCAGGCGCGTAGCGGCAAACGAGCTGAAACCGATCGTTGGACGGGACGCCGCAGGTCTCAACCAGGCCCTCATGTACGGCGTCGGCGAGCGCGTGAACCCGTTCAATTGGGAGCTGGGCGGGGACGGAAATGCGGGCGAGGGGCATGGCTGGCGGGCTCCGTGGTTGTCCGGATCATCCTTATTCATGCTGAAGATGGAGATAAATCTCGATATGGAGAAGCAATCATTCCTAAAAGTCATGAATATGCCGTCACACCCCATCCCCGATCTCAGCGTCTTTGTCCGTGCCGTCGATCTCGGAAGTTTTGCTGCGGTCGGTGCTGAGACGGGTCTGACCGCCTCCGGCGTGTCCCGCATCGTGACACGGCTGGAACGGCGCCTCGGGGTGGCGCTTCTGCACCGGACAACCCGGCGGCTCGTCCTGACGCAGGAAGGCGAAACCTTTCTTGCTCACGCACGAAGCATTCTGGCGGCAGTCGAGGCCGCCGAGGCTGACGTTGCATCTGTGCACGGACGCCCGCGCGGGATGATCCGTATCAACAGCGGCACCGCGTTCGCACGACGGCGGCTTGCGCGGTGGCTGCCTCAGTTCATGGAGCAATATCCGGACATCCGCATCGATCTCACGGTCAGTGACCATCGCATTGATCCGATCAGCGAGCAGATCGACGTGACGATCCGGGTCGGCCCGCTCGCCGACAGCGACCTGATCGCGGTGCGCCTCGGTGAGGTCAGGCGCATCATCGTCGGCAGCCCGCAATATCTCGAACGCAATGGTGTGCCCGAGCAGCCCTCCGATCTGATGCGGCACAATTGCCTCCAGCTCAGCGGCTACGCGCGGCTTGCGCAATGGCCCATGTTCGAGCACGGCAAGCCGATGGCGATTCCCGTCAACGGGACGATCCGATCGGACAGCGCCGAACTGCTGCTCGACCTCGCACTGGCGGGCGCGGGTCTCATTCGCCTCGGCGACTTCCTGGGCGAAGAAGCCTTGCGGGAGGGCAGGCTGGTGCCTTTGCTGTCGCATTGCCACGACGATGATCCGCAGCCGATCACGGCGCTGATCCTGCCAGGGCGGCAAGCCATTCCCAGGGTCCGCGCTTTCGTCGATTTTCTAAAGGCGAACTGCTGACGGGGATTCAGATCGCGGCTTCCGGCAGCAGCGCCCGTGTCGGGCCGAACAGCTCCTCAAAAGCCTGCCGGAGCGCGACGTCGACATCGGCCATCGTGACGGGATGGCCGAGATCGACCAGCGAGGTGACGCCATAGCGGGGATCGGCGACGCCGCAGGGCACGATGCCGGCAAAATGCGAGAGCTCCGGCTCGACATTGATGGCGATGCCGTGGAACGAGACCCAGCGCTTCAGCCTGACCCCGATGGCTGCGATCTTGTCCTCATAGCCCTCGCCCTTGTCGGGCCGCCTGACCCAGACGCCGACCCGATCCTCGCGCCGCTCGCCGCGCACGTTGAAGGCGGCAAGCGTCCGGATGATCAGCTCTTCCAGACCAGCGACATAGGCGCGGACGTCGGGCCGGCGGCGCTTGAGGTCCAGCATCACATAGGCCACCCGCTGGCCGGGGCCGTGATAGGTGAGCTGGCCGCCGCGCCCCGTGGCAAAGGTCGGGAATCGGGGGTCGAGCAGGTCGGAGGCCTTGCCCGAGGTGCCGGAGGTATAAAGCGGGGGGTGCTCCAGCAGCCAGACCAGCTCCGCCGCCTCCTGCGCCGCAATGGCCGCGGCCCGCGCCTCCATGGCCGCCACGGCCTCCGGGTAGGACACGGGAGCGTCCGAAATCTGCCATTCCACGGGAGCGCCGTTTGAGGCCGAAAACGATGTCAAATCGAGGTGTTGGCGGTCGTTAACCATTGGCTAACCATAACGTGGTGATCATTGCAGGAGCAAATGCGAAAGTCTCAAGTTGTGGCGGTGCCGTAGTGTCCACCCTCGATAAAGTCACCGTGGATCTCATGGTGGTCCTCGGGACCACGTCCATGCCGATCCATCAGGTATTACGTCTTTCCCGCGGCGCCATCATCGAACTGGACGCAACCGAGGCCGACGAGGTCAAGGTCCTGGCCAATAATCTGCCGGTGGCCAGCGGCGTCGTGCTGGTTGACCGCAACCGGATCGCGGTCGAGGTCAAGCAGATGCTGCCGCGCTCCCCGGGCACCCGCTAGCCAGAGCGATTTCCAGGGAGTTGGGCAACCGGTTCGCGTCAGGAAAGCGCGTCAAAGCAAGAATCTAGAGCCGCCGGGCAGGGGCCGGAACCGCCCCGAAAAGCTTGTGGAATTCGAGGCCTCTGCAGGCTTGTACCCCTCTGATCGATTTGTTACATCGGCGCCGTTGATCCGGCAGGCCTCAAGCCTTATAGCCGGCTTCCCAAAGCGCTCGTGGCGGAACTGGTAGACGCGCTGCCTTGAGGTGGCAGTGAGTAAAATCGTGGGGGTTCGAGTCCCTCCGAGCGCACCAAAAACGTAAGCCATTGACACGAAAAACGTTTTCGCTGTTCGCGTCCGGCTTCACGCCTAGGCCACCATGTTCCTTGGCGTGCCGTTCCAAAATCCCTCGACATTATCGACAAGCTGATCGGCGAGCGTTTGAACAGCTTCGCGACTGGCCCAGGCAACGTGCGGCGTCAGAATGAAATTCGGCAAGCCGGCCAGTTGCATCAGCGGATGATCGGCCTGTGGCGGCTCAATGGTCGCCACGTCGAAGCCTGCCCCCGCGATCTGGCCAGAGCGAAGCGCCTGGCCGAGCGCAACCTCGTCGACTAGGCCGCCCCGCGCAGTGTTGATCAGAATCGGTCTGCGCCGCATCAGCGCAAATTCGGGCCCCGCGATCATGTTGCGTGTCTGCGGCATCAAGGGCGCATGTAACGTGATGATATCGCTCTGTCGCAGCACCTCCTCGAATGGCGTGTAGAGCGGGCCCATGCCGGCTACGCCCTTGTAGGACGAGAACAGCGTGCGCATTCCGAAGGCTTTTCCGATGTCGGCAACCGCGCGGCCGAGCGCGCCGTCGCCGATGATTCCGAGCGTGGCGCCAGAGAGATCGTTGATGGGGTGGTCGAAATAGCAGAACTGTCCGGATTCGGCCCAGCGGCCCGCGCGCACTGAATCACGATAGGCGGTCAGGCTGCGACGCAGCGCGAGAATGAGCGCGAAAGTGTGCTCGGGCACGGTGTTGACCGCGTAGCCGCGAATGTTGGAGACGGCGACACCGCGATCTGAACAAGCCTTGACATCGACGACATCGGAGCCGGTGGCCGCAATCGCGATCAATCGCAATTTCGGTGCCGAGCTCAGTTCGGCGAACCGTATGGGCACCTTGTTCGTGATGACGATGTCCGCGTTCGAAATTCTCTCGGCAACCTGATCCGGCTCGGTAGCGCCGAATTCAAGCAATTCGTGCGGGAATGCGAAGGGACGAAGGCGGATATCGCCAGGCATCGTATCGCGGTCGAGAAATACAATGCGTGCGGGCTCGGCGGCCTTCATGATTTCGTCTCCCAGGGATTCCGCGGTAGCGCGGTCGAGCTAGAGGAGGGCCAATGCAGCCGTAACGATCGCATCAGCCGTGATGTTGAAGTGTCGGTAGAGTGCGTCGGCCGGGCCGGACGCGCCGAAACCGGTCATGCCGACGAAGGCGCCGTCGTCGCCGAGCCAGCGCTCCCAACCGAATTTCATCGCGGCCTCAACTCCCACCCGGGCAGTGCCGGCGCCCAGGACGGAGGCGCGATAGCCCTCATCCTGGAGTTCGAATAGCTCCCAGCACGGCATGGATACGACCGCCGTCGGAATACCCTTGGCCTGCAGGATCGCTCGCGCCTCGATGGCCAAGGCCACTTCTGAACCCGTTGCGAGCAGCGTAACGCGGCGGGTCCCCTCGGCTTCAGCAAGGACGTATGCCCCGCGTCGCGAGGAGTTTTCACGACTTGCATCGGATCTCTGCTGCGGCAGCATTTGCCGGGCACAGACGAGCGAGACGGGTCCCGTGGCGTGCTCGAGCATGATCTCCCAACATTCCGCCATCTCGGCTGCATCGGCCGGCCGGAAGACCAGCATGTTCGGCATTGCCCGCAGCGAGGCAAGAATCTCGACCGGCTGATGGGTCGGGCCATTCTTGCCGATCCCGATCGAGTCGTGGCTGAAGATGAATTTGACCGGCAGGCCCATGAGCGCCGCCATCCGCATGGCCGGACGTTCGTAGTCGGCGAACGCAAGATAGGTCACGGCCAGCGGAATGATGCCGCCATGGGCGGCCATGCCGTTGGCAAGTGCACCCATGGCGTGTTCGCGCACGCCGCAGTGGACATAACGGCCGCGGTTGTCGCCGGCTGTGAAGGCTGCGAGCTGGCGCTTGTGGTTCGTCGGCGCCTCCAGATCGGCGCAGCACGTCATGATATCGGGTATGACGTCGTAGAGCGCACTCGCGACCTCGCCCGACGTCTCGATTGAGTAGGCCGGTTTTCGCTCCACGATCGAACGCGCCTTGTAAGTGGACGTCACGTCGCGCCATCCTTCGGGAAGATGCCCGGCAATGGTGCGTTCGAAGGACGCTCGATCCGCGCCGTCCAAGGTCGCGGCGCGCCGCCGCCAAGCGTCGTATTCAGCCTGCGAGCGAGTGCCTGCGTCGAGCCAGGTTGCGGCTACCTCGTTTGGAATGGCGAAGGGTGTCGCGGGCCAGCTCAGCGTGCCCGCCATCTCGTCGCGATCGGAGTCAATCAGTTTGCCGCTGTGCCCGCCTCGCTGCCCCTCGAGCCGCCGGATGCCTTTGGCGATCGTGGTACGGCAGGCAATCAGCGACGGACGATCGTCCTTTCGTACGTCCGCAAGCGCGTCGCTAACGGCCTCGATATCGTGCCCGTCGACCTCCAGGACATGCCAGCCGGCAACCCGAAAACGTTCGGCCACGTTCTCGGAGATGCTGAGGGAGGTCGCGCCGTCGTCTGTGATCTCGTTGCTGTCCCAGACAAAGACGAGATGGCCGAGACGCAAATGTCCGGCCAGCGAAATGACCTCCTGACCCACGCCCTCCTGCAGGCATCCGTCACCGACGAACGCGTATGTCATGTGATCGACGATTTTGGCGCCGAAACGCGCCCGCAACCGAGCCTCGGCGATGGCCATGCCGAGAGCGTTGGCGATGCCTTGACCAAGCGGCCCCGTCGTCGTCTCGATGCCGGCCGCAGGATCATATTCGGGATGTCCGGCACAGTGCGAACCGAGTTCGCGGAAGGATTGTACTTGCGACAGAGAAATCTTCTCGTAGCCGGTGAGGTGCAGCAAAGCGTAAAGAAGCATCGATCCATGGCCGTTCGAGACCACGAAGCGGTCGCGATCCGGCCAAAGCGGATCCTTCGGATTGAACTTCAGGTGGCGCGTGAACAGTGCGGTGGCGATCTCCGCCATGCCGAGCGGAACGCCCTGATGACCCTCGCCGGCCTTCAGGATGGCATCGACGGCGAGAAAGCGAATCGCATGGGCGAGACGTTCGTCCATTTTGCCGACGGGACGTGCAGGGGCGAAGGTCGCGGAGGCATCAGCCGACATATGCAAGGCACCATTTTCCTGCGGCGCGGCTCCTGCCGCGGCCGCAACTGTCAGACGCGCATCCGGCGCATCACGGGAGAAAACCGGTAGAAATCCAGGGAACGAAGGCCACGACGAGCAATCCGACAACCAGCGCGGCGAGATAGCTCCAGATCCGCTTCAAGCCCGCGTTCGGATCGACCCGACCGATCGAGCAGGCGGCGTAGTAGCCGAGCCCGAAGGGCGGAGCGAAGAGGCCGATGCCCATGGCCAGGATGACGACCATCGCATAGTGCACCTCGTGCACGCCGAGCTGCTTGGCGACCGGAAACAGCAACGGGCCGAACAACACCATGGCCGGGATACCTTCCAAGACGCTGCCGAGCACGATGAACAGAACGATGGAGCCGATCAGGAAGCCGTACTTGCCGCCGGGAGCCTGCGCGAGGACCGCCGCCAGAGCATGCGAGAAGTTCGATTGCGTCAGCGCCCAGGACATGCAGGTCGCAGCGCCGATGATGAACAGGATCGTGCCTGCCAGTGCCGCCGTACCGACGAGCGCGGGATAGAGCTCGCGCCAGTTGAACGAGCGGTAGACGAGAATGCCGATGACGATCGCATATGCGATACCGATCGTGGCGACCTCGGTGGCGGTGGCCACGCCTTCCATGACGGCAACACGAATGATGACCGGCAGCAGCAAGGCCGGTACGGCGATCACGAATGTCCGGCCGATTTCACGCATCGTCGTCACGCCGCGCTCGGCGCCGGATCCCTCCGCCATGCGGCGACGCGCAATGATGGCCAGCGCCAGCGCAAGCACGACGCCCGGCAGGATGCCGCCGGTGAACAGCGCCGCGATCGAGACGCCGGTCACGGAGCCGATGATGATGAGCACGATCGACGGCGGGATCGTTTCCGCCATGGCGCCCGAGGCCGCGAGCAATGACACCAGCTCCCCCTCGTGGATGCCTCGCTTCTTCATGTCCGGAAACAGCACCGGCGCGACGGCCGCCATATCAGCCGTCTTGGCGCCGGAAATGCCCGAGACAAGCAACATGGCGCCCAACAGGACGTAAGCCAGACCGCCCTCGACATGACCGACGAGCGCCGCGAGAAAGTTGACCATGGCGGTCGACATGCGCGTCATGACGATCAGATAGCCGAGCAGGATGAACAGAGGCACGGCCAGCAGGATCAGCGAGCTGACGCCCTCGTCGATGCGACCCGGAATCACCTCGAGCGGCGTCGTCGTGGTCAGCATGAGATAGGAGACGGTGGACAGCCCGAAGCAAAACGCAATCGGCACGCCGGCAAGCACGCCTAGTCCGAGCAGGACGGCGAAGAAGATGACGAGATTCCAGTTGCCGATCCCCCGCATCCAGGGGCCAAGCGCATAGAGCAGGCCGGCCAGCGCCGCGATCACCGCGATGGCAAGCACGAGGTCGCGCCAACCGCGATCGGCACAGCGAACAAGGCTGGCCGCCAGCATGAGCACGAAACCGACCGGCAAAGCGGCGGCACGAACGACGTCGTTGAGACCGAGGGCCGGAGTATGAACGAAGGTCTGATCCTCAGCGAAATTGTACGCCGGGTGAAGAACAAGCAGCAGAAACAACGCGGGCGCAGCGGCTCCCGTGGCCTCGAGCAAGCCGCGCAGCCATCCCGAGAACATCCCGACGAGTGCGGTCATGCGCATGTGCTGACCGCGCCGCTGTGCGATGGCCGCGCCCAGCATGGCGAGCCACAGGAACATGATCGAGGCGAGCTCGTCCGACCAGGTCAGCGGATGATTGAACACGAAGCGCGCAATCACGCCGGTGAGCAGGACGAGAATCTCGGCCACGACCACGATGGCCGCCAGGGGCTCGGTAAGGAGCGCGAGCGCCCGATCGAACGGAGCGGCCAGGCCCGATACGGGCGCAGCCATCTCTCCCGACAGCGTCTCGGCGCTCATCCGAGTTGACCCACGGCCTGTTCGAGCAGGGTCCAGCCCTTGTCGCCGAACTTCTGACGCCAGTCCTTGTAGAAGCTGGTCTTGGCGAGGGATGCGCGGAAGGCAGCCTTGTCGACCTCGACGAACTGCAAGCCCTTGCCCGCAAGCTCGTCGCGCAGCGATTTCGAGAGTGCAGCAATGTCCGCACGCTCGGCGTCCGCCGCCTTGTTCAATTCGCGCGTGACGATCTCCTGAGCATCGGCCGGCAAGCGCTGGAAGGAGCGACGGTTGCCGAGGATGAGGTAGGCGTCCCAGACGTGGCTGGTGAGGCTGCAATATTTCTGCACCTCGTAGAGCTTCGCGGTCGCGATGATCGCCAGCGGATTCTCCTGTCCTTCGACGACCTTCGTCTGCAAGGCGGAATAGACCTCATTGAAGTTGATCGGCGTCGGCCCGGCACCGAGGGCCTGGAACAGACCGGTGAGGATGGGCGCCGCCGGAACGCGCATCTTGAAGCCCTTCAGATCGTCCGGCGTCTTGATCTCGCGGGTCGACGAGGTGAGCTGCCGGAATCCGTTGTCCCATGACTTGCAGACCTGAAGGACACCGACGTTCTCGACCTCGGCCTTGACGAATTTTCCGAGATCGCCGTCCATTGCCTTCCAGACCTCGTCGTAGGAGGAGAAGGCAAAGCCGGTATTCACGATGCCGACGCCCGGGACGAGCGTTGCGAGCACCGAGGAGCCGATGTTCAGATAGTCGACCGCGCCATTGCGGATCTGGCCGAGAAGGTCGGTGTCGGAGCCGAGCTGGTTGGCCGGGAACAGATTGATCTCGACACGCCCGCCGGTCGCTTCCTTGATGCGGTCGATCGCTTCACGTGCCCGCTTGTTGACGGGATGCGACGGGTCCTGTCCGGTCGCGAATTTGAGGGTGAATTCGGCCGCATCGCCGCGTCGCGAGAGGATGGCTACGAGCGGGATCGATGCACCTGCCGCCAGCACGACGCGTCGGCTCAGGCCCGTCTTGGATTGCTTGGTCATTTCATTCTCCCTTGGATTTTTTGTTGGTGTCGGTTTTGTGAAGGCGGCTGGTTCACCGCCAACTTTTGACGGCAGCGCATATCGCTTCCGTCGAGATGCCGTAGCGATCGTGCAATGTCGGCAGCGCTCCGGCGGCGAGGAACTCGTCGGGCAAGCCAATCTGCTGGAATGCGGGATGGACGCGCGCACGCATCAGCGCACTCGCCACCGCTTCACCCAGCCCCCCGATCACGGTGTGGTTTTCGGCGACGACGACGAGGCGTCCGGCCTTGCGGCATGCCTCCACGATCGTTTCGGTATCGAGCGGCTTGATGGTCGGCACATGCAGTACCGCGGCCTGGATCTTGTCGGCCTCGAGACGCTTGGCAGCCTCCAACGCGCGCATCGTCAGCAGACCCGAGGAGACGAAGAGCACGTCCGCGCCGTCGCGCAGCAACTTGGCCTTGCCAAGCTCGAACTTGTAACCGTACTCGTCGAGCACGAGCGGCACCTGTCCGCGCAACAGTCGCATGTAGACCGGACCCTGGTGGCTCGCCATCGCCGGCACGACCTGCTCGATCTCGTGCGCGTCGCACGGATCGATCACCGTCATGTTCGGCATGGCGCGGAACAGCGCGAGATCTTCCGCCGCCTGATGGCTTGGTCCGTATCCCGACGTGAGGCCGGGCAGGGCGCATGCAATCTTGACGTTGCGGTCCTCCTCCGCGATCGTCTGGTGGATGAAGTCGTAGGCGCGGCGAGCCGCAAAGACGGCGTAGGTCGTGACGAACGGCGTAAATCCTTCGGCCGCGATGCCCGATGCAGCGCCGAACAGGAGCTGCTCGGCCATGCCCATCTGATAGTAGCGGTCCGGGAATTCCTTCGCGAATACGTGGAGGTCGGTATACTTGCCGAGGTCGGCGGTCATGCCGACGATGTCGTGTCGTGTGCGTGCGAGCTCGACGAGTGCATTGCCGAACGGCGCCGGCTTTGTCCGCTGCCCTTCGGCGGCGATCGAGGCGATCATGGCCGAGGTCGTGAGGCGAGGCTTGGATGGCATGGTCGCGGTCCCAGTGGTCGCCTTCACGCGCGCCTCCCTTCATCGAGAGCCTGCAGCGCCAGCTGCCACTCGTGCTGATCCACGCGCATGAAATGATTGCGCTCGCGGGCCTCCAGAAACGGCACGCCCTTGCCCATGAGAGTGTCCGCAATGATCATGCGCGGCTTCGCGCCCTCATGCTTCTTGGCGGCATCGAACGCGGCAACCACGGCATCGAGGTCATTGCCGTCGATGCGCTGCACGAACCAGCCGAACGCCCGCACTTTTTCCGCGAGCGGCTCAAAACCCATCATCTGCGTGGAGGGCCCATCGGCCTGCTGGTTGTTGACGTCGACGATCGCAATGAGGTTGTCGAGCCCGTAATGCGCCGCCGACATCATTGCTTCCCATTTCGAGCCTTCGTCGAGCTCGCCATCGGAGAACAGCGTGTACACACGGCTTTCGGAGCCTTTGCGCTTCAAGCCGAGGCACATGCCGACGGCGATGCTCAGGCCAAGCCCCAGCGATCCTCCCGACATCTCCATGCCCGGCGTGTAGGAGGCCATTCCGGACATCGGAAGCCGGCTATCGTCGAACCCGTAGCTCTCAAGCTCCGCCTCGGGAATGATTCCAGCCTCGATCAACGCGGCATAGAGCGCGATGGCATAGTGTCCGTTCGACAGCAGGAAGCGGTCGCGCCCCTCCCAGGTCGGCTCTTCCGGGCGGTAGCGCATCGCATGGAAGTAGGCGACGGCCAGCACGTCGGCGATGTCGAGGGCCTGGGCGATGTAGCCCTGTCCCTGAACTTCACCCATTCGAAGCGCATTGCGGCGGACGCGATATGCGCGTTCCGCAAGCGTCGGCTCATTGGTTCGCAAGTTGGCTCCGGACATGGCTCGTCCCCTCCGCGTCGTCAGTGAATGTGCATTCCGCCGTTCACGTCGATCACGGCCCCGGTCGTGTAGGCCGCCAGTTCGGAAGCCAGAAACAGGAAGATGTTGGCGACGTCCTGCGGTCGGCCGAGGCGGGCGAGCGGGATGCCGGCGAGAATCTCCTTCTCCTTTTCAGGCGCGATCTTGCCGATGTTGATGTCGGTGACGATCAGGCCGGGCGTGACGCAATTGACGCGGATGTTGTCGGGGCCGAGTTCCCGGGCCATGGCCTTGGCGAGGCCAAGCACGCCGGCCTTGGCGGCCGAATAGTGCGCGCCGCCGAGAATGCCGCCGCCGCGTTGCGCGGAGACCGAGGACATGCAGGCGATCGAGCCGGTCTTCCGCGCGCGCATGTGGGGCATGAGCGCCTGCGAAAGATAGAGCACGCCGCGCAGATTGACGTCCTGGATGCGGTCCCAGTCCTGAGCGGTGATATCCCAGACCTTCACGGGCTGGGTGACGCCGGCATTGTTGATGAGAATGTCGACCTGGCCGAAGGCCTTGAGCACGTCGGCCACCGCGCGTTCACAGTCGGCCTTGTCCGTGACGTTGCAGGCGAGGCCGAGATGCTCCTTGCCGAGTTCGCTGGCCGCTCTGGCCGCGCCGGCGCCATCGAGATCGAGGATCGCGACGCGCGCGCCCTGGGCAGCGAACGTCTTTGCGGTGGCGAAGCCGATGCCGCGCGCACCGGCTGCTCCGGAAATGATCGCGGTTTTGCCGGCCAAAAGCATATTCCCTCCGAGAAGTTTTGTTTCGATTGGCGGGGAATATGGTTGAGGCCAGAGACCACGAAAATACGCGAAATTTGCACTAACAGGTGAATTGTGTTCACCTGTCGCATGGCTCCGCTCCCCCTTCGCTCTCTTCGGGTTTTCGAGGCGGCCGCGCGCAGCGGATCGTTCCGCGCGGCTGCGAGCGAACTCGGGCTGACGCCGAGCGCGGTCAGCCACGCGATCCGGGACTTCGAAGGACAGATCGGGACGACGCTGTTCGAACGTGACGGACGTCGAATGCTGGTCAATCAGGCTGGCGAAGAGCTGTTGCGGCGCGTGTCCGGCGCCTTTGACGAACTGAGGAATGGGCTTGAGGTTGCCAGCGCACGCTCATCCAATCTCTTGCGGATTCATTGTGCGCCGAGCCTGGCGGCGCAATGGCTGATGCCCCGGCTGCGTGGCCTGATCGAAAAGCATCCCGAGCTGGAAGTGAGGTTGGCGGCAGGAACCGACTATCCCCATTTTCGCAATGACGAGTTCGACCTCGACATTTGCTATGGACCCCCGCGCCAGGAAGGCATGGCTGTCTTGCCGCTCGGCGAGGAAATCGTGCGTCCCTTGTGCGCCCCCTCGCTTGCCGGCGCCATTCGCGAACCGGCCGATCTGCTAAAGCTCTCGCTGATCGAAAGCGAGCAGAAGCGGGTTCGCTGGAATGCCTGGTTCGCGACAAACGGCCTTTCGGCGCCGAGCCCTGGCGGGTTTCGGTTCGATCGCAGCTTCATGGCAATTGCCGCGGCCGTCGATGGTCTCGGCGTGACGCTGGAATCGACACGGCTGGCCGAGCGTGAACTTGCGAGCGGCAAATTGGTGGCGCCCCTGGCCGGCCGCGCGAGCGATCCGTCCTATGTTGGGCACTATCTCGTCTGTCCGCCGCAAACCAAGCATCGGCGCTCGGTCCGCACCTTTACAAGATGGATCACAAAGGAACTGGGTTTGGCGGATGGTCAAAAGCGCTAGAGCGTTCACAGCTTCCGCATGGCGCCCGTCGTTCGCGCGCTCTCGGCGCTCGCGCCGTGTCTCGCTCAAACTGGGGCCGTCGGGTTTTTAAAGGCAGCAGGTGGGCGCAGCCACGAGACGGGGCGGCGGTTCAACGCGTCCACCATCGGCTGAAGTAGAAATACAGCATTGCGCCGGCGATCACGGTGCCGCCAGGGACGATTGCGAGCGCGAGCATCAACGCCAGCAGGATCACCAGCGCCGTGACGAACCACGGCGGCCTCTTTTTTGGTGCCGTCGCGGGAGCCGCTGGCGGGCCGGCAGCGCGCGTCGCGCCCGGCGGCGGTGGGGGAACATTGGGCACACCCCACGGGCTAGGCGCCGCGATGCGCGCTTGTGCTGCCTGCTTCTTTTCCTCCTGCCGCGCCAGCGCAACCAATACCGGGTCCGGCGGTGGCGGCAGCCGCTCTGCGGGATTCCATTGCCGGCCGGGTGGCGTCTGGCCGGCGGCTGCGGCCTTGCGGAATGCGGCGCGGGTCGGGCGCCGCGCCAAGCGGGTGGGCGCGTACCGTGCGGCAAGGCGCTGCGCTCGCTGTAGCAAAGGCGTGCCACTCTCCGGATCGACCATCATGGCGAAATGGCCGAAGCCGAGCAGCGACCGGATCACGTCCTTGCCAGGGCCGAAGTGCTTGCCCGCCGGCCCGTGGCGCTCGACCTGCTGCAGCACGGCGCGGTAACGGCGCAGCAGGTCGCGCGGTACGGCCACGGCCTCGTTGACCGTGAGGCCGGTGACCTCCTGGCGCGTCGACCTGCGCATCACGCGCGTCTTGTCCGGATGGACCTTGAACCCTTCGGCCTCGACAATGCTGTGCACTGCCTTGAGCAAGGTGCCGATCTTTTTCACCGCTTCGCCCGAGCCGGAGAAAGTCAAATCGTCGGCATAGCGGCTGTAGACGAAACCGAGCGTGCGGGCGAGCCCTGTGAGGCGTCGGTCGAGCCTGCGGCAGATCAGGTTGGTGATCGCCGGGCTCGTCGGCGCGCCCTGCGGCAGCAGCCGCGGGCCGTCGGCGATGAAGTGGCGCTCGCCGTCGAGCGTCACTTCATCGACCATCGGCTCGGTGCACAACAGCGCGAGCGGAATCGCGACCGCTTCAGCATAGCCCAGCGCCTCGAACAGGCCCTTGACGCGGGCGTAATTCAGGGTCGGGAAGAAATCCTTGAGATCGAGATTGATCACCACGTCGCGGCCGACATGGTTGCGCGCATTGGTAAGGATGGAGCGCTGCGGCGCAAAGCCGTGCGCGGCATCATGGAGTGGCATTCGCGCGAGGATGTTGTCGAGCACCCAATACTGCGCGCGCTTGAGGCGTGGCATCGGCGCCGAGATCAACCGCTCGCCGCCGCTCTTCTTAGGGATCGTGAAGCGCTGATAGTGATTGACCGACGCCACCTTTCTGTTGAAGGCGAGGAAGCGCAGCTCGCCCAGCGCTACGCCCATCGCGTCAGCCAGCGCCTTGGCGTCGGCGAGCGGGGGCAGGCCGTCGTGCAAGGGCGTGGTGGTCGTGCGGGTGTGAAGGCCACGCGAGACGTCCTCGCCGAGGTAGAGCACATCGCGCTTGCGTCGTTCGTGCCAGGCAAAAGCCCGCCCTTGTCGCGCCTCTGCGTTGCGACGCTTCGTCTCCTGACGCCGCGCCATCGCCTCGGCCTTGCGGCGCTTGTGCATTTCCTTCAGCGCCCGCTCGGGATCGCCGAGCGTGGCGTTCTGGCGCTGCAGTTCGGTGAGTTCGCGCATCGCTTCTGCACGGGCGCGGATCACGTCCGCGGCCGGCGCAGGCGCGTCTTCGCCGTCGGGCCAGAAACCGAGCCGGATCATCTCCTCGAGGATGACCTCGTCCTTCGACGACTGGCGGATGCGGTCGTAGAGTTCCTGACGCGTCAGCGTGCCGGGAGCAACGGTCTCGTTCATGCGGCCGGCCCTCTGGTCAAGAGGGCGGCGGCTGTCTTGCTGAGGGAGATCGGAAAGGGCGCAGGCCGGATTGCCTTCGTCTTATCCAAGAACTGGATCGATCCACTCGACGCCGGGGCGTCCACCCATACGCAATTGGGTTCAAGGAACCCAATCTGCGATTGCGTATGGGTGGACTGCCCCGGCCCAGTGAAGATCGGGCCAGTGACGCGTGCATAGTCATGGTGCAAGGACGGCGATGCGCCGCCCGGGTTGCAAGGTCCTGACCAGCCTGCGCCCTTCCGAATGCAGTGATACGCGAATTGTCGTCTCCGGTTCAAGCCGGGTCGGCGGATGGCGGCTTTCATGTCACTCATGCGATGGCGCGTCCGTCCTGGGCGACGCCCTCGACTTGGGCATGGAAGATCCGGCGCAGCGCCAGCATGTGCTCGCAAGGGCCGCGCATCATCTTGTTGTGGCCGTAGAAATGACAGCTGCACCGCGCCTCGACGAGACGGTCGTCGTCGTCGAGGACGAGGCTCACCTGCTCGGTGCGGGCGTTGTCGAGCACGCTGCCGCTGACGGCGCGAATGCCCTGGTTGCGATCGATGCTGCCGATTGTCACGAGGTTGGCGTTGATCAGCCGATCGGCCTTCTCCTCCTGCGCGCTCGCGAAGCGCAGCTGGGCGGCCGATAGCGGCTCGCGCACCAGCTCGCGGAGGCGGTAGAGCGACTTGTCGAGATCGAACATGACGCGTCCGGCCTGGGTGTAGGCCGTGAGCGCCGCATGCACGAGCGTCTGGTCGACGCCGGTCTGCTGCGCCAACTCGGCGGCCGTCGCCGCGTGCGACTTGCCGAGCGCTGCGAAAATGCGTTGGGCGGTGTCGTTGTCGACCCTGTGGCGCGGCGCGAGCAGGTCGAATTGCCCGGCGGACGACCAATCGTTCGCGGTCCAGCCAGACAAGCCGAGCGTGAAGCGCAGACCGCCGAAGTCGACGACGAAGAACGATGGCAGGCCGGTCCCGGTCAAATGCACCCGCACCGACCGCGCCAGCGGCAGCGCCCGTCCGAGGATCGCAAGACGCCGCCGGCCCCAGATGCGGATCTCGGCGGGGGACTTGCCGCGATAGATCGAGCGGCGGAAGGTGAGCCTGTCGTTCCACGGCTCGATGATCACCTCCACGGGCGCATCCGGCTTGAGCAGGAAACGCAGCGAGCGCGGGCCGGCCTTTTCCTTCCTCTGCGCGAGGCGGGTGAGGATGTTGGCCATGTCCACGGGATGCAGGTCGAACACATGCGCAGGCAAGGTCATGGCGCTCGACACCTGCAGGAAGCCGCGCACCCAGCTGTCCGGCAGGTCGATCTTCTCCTCGCGGAAGTCGAGGTCGTCGCCGGTCTGTACCTCGAATCCGGACGGATCGATGGTGAGCGTGGTGTCGCGATAGGAGCGGATCTTCTGGAATTCGTCGTAGAGGGCGTGGCTGTAGTCGATGTTGGTGGTGCCGAACGCCATCTCGCCGAGGTTCTCGAACACGTCGTGGTCGCACGACAGCCGCCCGTAGCTCGATTCGTCGAGGCTGAAGCACTCGAAGAAGATCTCGTCCGGATGCACGGTGATCACCGGATCGAGCACGATCCAGGCGTCGCGGTTCTGCTTGTAGAGGTAGTTGAAATAGGCCTGCCGCGCCGCCCAGAACGGCTTCATGAGCCGATCGCGCTCGCGGTCGAGGCCGCGGATGCGGTCCTGCAATTCCGCGATGCGCGGCTTGAGCGCGGCAGACTGCGCCGTAGCCTCGGCGAGGAAGTTGGCCTCGTTCTGCTTCAGCCACTCGAAGTAGGCGGTACGGTCGCGCGGCTTGAAGCGCAGGTCGGACACGACGACATGATGCAGCGCCGAGATCGCCTCGCGGAACGCGAGATGGCGCGCGACCTTGCCGGTGAAGAAGGTCGGCTGGCGCAGCGTATCCGGCGCGAAGGCGAACGACGAGGAGGCGGCGTCGGACGAGGCACTGGTGCTGCCGAGAAATCGATATGCGAAATTCATGCGGCGCTTCCGTTGCTTTGCGAGCCACCGCCCGACGGCGTGCGGCCGGCGCGGGCCACGGTGACAGGCAGAGTGATATCCGGCCAGGCATGGGCTATGTCGCGCAGGATCATGAGTGCTGGCGCCTTGTCGCGCAGGGTCATGCTGAGCGTGATGTCGTGCAGCAATTGCGCAATCGCCGCAGCGCGGTCCCTGTGTGCCAGTGCCTCGTTGCGCAGTGCCGTGAAGACCCTGTCCTTGGCGATGCGCCCACGGTTGATCTGCATCAGGATGATGCGGGCCTGGGTGAGGAACTTGGCGAAGGTCGCTGCATCTGCCAGCGAATCGCCGGTTATCAGCTCGGTGACGAAGAGATGGAAGCTGCCCGATGGGTGCTCCAGAACGCGCCCCAGCACCTCGGCGACATCGCCGTCTGTGAGGCTGCGCCGCAGCAGCAGGCGGGCGGCGTCCTGCACCGCCGGCACGGTCGAGTCCGCCATCACCGCCAGCGCCGCCGCCGGCAGCGCGTCGCTGGGCCATGCGGTGAGGCGGTTCACCGCGGTCGTTCGTACATCGTCCCACTCGCTCTCGACCAGCAGGACGGCATTCTGCGGGTCGGAGCGGAAGCGGGCCTCGTCGGCCGCAAACGCATGAAGCGCGAAGCGGCGCACGGCAGCGAACGAATGATTGCCGAGGCGGGCGAGCTGGCGGACCGAGAAGCGCGATGGGTCGCGGCTCTCCAGCAACTTTGCGCCCAGCATGCGGGCGCCAGCCGCGCGCGCCTGCAGCAGGCGCCACAGCGTGCCGTCGTCGATGGCAGCCGCTGCCTGCGGCAAGGCATCGACGAAGAGTGTGACCATGTCGGCGGCATGGCCTTCGATCGGTTCGGCGCGGAAGAAGCCGGCCATCAGCGTGTCGCGCAACTGAACGGCAAAAGCCTCGTCGGTCGCCGCGAGGCGCGCGATCAGACGCCGAGCAGCCGCTCGCAGCCCGGCATGGGCGCCAGTGGCCGCCAGACTGATGCCGTCGCGATGATGCGCGAGCGTGGCGTCGTCGAGCCGTGCCAGCAGGGTCATCGAGGCAACGCGGATTTCCGGCGCATCAGCCTGCAGGATTGCCTGCCAAAACGCTGCCGGCAGATCGCCTGGCCGCGTCGGCGTCACGGCGATGAGCTGGATGCTGGCCGCCTGGACGTCGGAGCTGGCATGGCCGGTCAGGCTTTCGATCACCTCCGGTTGAAGCGGGCAGTCGCGATCGGGCCATAGCTGTGGCAGCAGCGCGAGGGCGGCCGTAAGGCCGGCGCGCAGAACATTGTCAAGTTCCGACGGCAACTGCGCAAGCCAGGCCGCGAACGCTTCCGTCGCGCGGGCGCGTTGGTCCCGCGAGGGGGCGCGGTCGCGCAGCCAGCCGCGCGTCCGGCCTTGCACGTGGTCGTGCGGGCTCGTCAGCGCGGTGCGTGCAAGGGCGGGGGCGGCCCACGGCCAGTCGGCGCGGTCGTCGATGGCGCGGATGGCCAGGTCGCGCATGTCCTGTGCGGTCGCCTCGAGCAGCGCGGCGATCAATGTCGCCTCGGCCTTCCCGGCATCGATCAGACGCCGCGCGATGTCGGTCGCGAGCGCGGTGACCTCTGGATAGGGTGAGGCTAGCAGGCCGCCGATCGCGGCCACGTCCATCGTGTCAGGGCGCGGCGGGCCCTGCCGCAGTGCCTCCGCCGCGAAGCGCGCTGCCGCGTGATTGCGTGCCAACGTCGCGATGCGCAGCAGCCGCTGCGGCTGGGCATCCCATAGCGCGGGGAACGCCTCCTCGCGTTGCGCCGGCGCACGCGCGCCGACGTGGCGATGAGTGAGCGCGTTGGCATTGAAGCGGCTGGTCTCGGCCGCGGCATGCAGCAGGTGGCTGATGCTCCACACCCGGCTTAGCGCCTCGGTGGCATGAGGGGTGGGACGAAAGCGGCCGTCGATGCGGACGTGCTCGGTCCACGTCGCCGGCTTGATGCCGTCGGCGTCGGTGAAGGCGAGCAGGAGCTCACTCGCCATCGCCGTGAAGGCTTCCTGTCCGAGCTCGGCGCGCTTGCGCAGCATCCGCCAGGCGCGCCGCTTGAAGTAGAGCAGGGTCTGGTCGGACAGTGCGATGCGCGGAGCCGCGCTCCGCAGTTCCTCGCTGAGCTTCAGCGCCTGGCGCGAATCGGGCACCCAGACGCGGTCGTTGTAGACGCGGCCGCGACGGTACATCGGCGTCGCCAGCTCGAACTGCCGCGCAGTTGCGGCGAACAGCGGACCGTCGTCGGTTAGATCGGCATATTTGAACAGGCGCCGCAGCACCTGCACGTAGGGCGGGCGTGGACTCATCGCGTGCACGGCCGCGAGCAGCGTCTTGCGCGCGGCGCTGTCGGCGAGCGCATGGTGGGCAAGAGCAATGAGGAACTGATTGGCGAAGCCCGGATGTGCCGAGCTTGCCGCCAGCAGGGCCTGCAGCAGCCCCGCGCCGTTGCCGTTCGTCAGCGCCATCTCAATGTCGGGTGTCGCCGCAGCATCCGTCGTTCGCGGCAACGACAGGCGTGGCGGCAGTCGCCGCGCGCCCATCAGTTCACTGGCGAGGGCATAGGCCGCATAGTCGCGTGTCACGAAACTGACATTGACGTCGGCGCAGCTGCGCAGCAGATCGACGGCGTTCGCACCGCCACAGCGCGCCAGCGCATACACGAGGCTGTAACTTGCGTTCGCCGCGCCGATCTTTTCGGCGAAGGCGGCGAGTTGGGGATAGGCGGGGGCCAGCCGGATCACGCCGAGGCGCCAGAACAGGCGGTCGCGTTCCTTGTCGGGCCATGCACTACGCGCACCGATCGCGAGCTTCTTGAGTAGCTCCGTATCGCGTCCGTCGGCAGCGACGCCGGTGTCGAGAACCATCAGCGGTGGTGCGTCGCCGTCGATGCGGCGATAACCGCCGTTTATCTTGGACACCACGACACTGTCGAACAGCTTTTCGGCGTTCGAGCGGGTGACCGGCGACGGTGTCTTCGTTCCATCCCTTAACGACGTGCCGCGACGGCCAAACCTAAAATTGACGAGATAGCATGCGTCGACATCTGCTCGTTCGAGATCGACCAGATCGACTTCATAGAGTTTGTCTGAACTGCCCTCCTTCATCCAGAGGCGAACGGACCGAACGACTTGCATGGACTACCCTAGGATGTCGGGCGGTCTACATGGCAAGCTGGGCGCGCCGCGTCAATGGCGATTGGTGCAACGGAATATGGACGTACACGACAGGGGCTCGTCGAGCCTGTGAGGGAGCTCGGCGTGCGGGTCAGAACAGTCGGCCAGCCAAGCCGTCGTTCATTTTTGGGGACCTCGCCCGACTCCGCCCACTTCGCACGGCATCCTTGAAAGGCACTTAGCAAGTGGGAAATGCACCTAATTCCTTTATCCATCTTGGTAAGTAATTGAGATCGCAATAAATACGACTGTCCTCCGAGCGCGCCCGAATCAAAATGCGAGGGGCTATTCCCGTCACTCGCTCCGGCCCCAGCTCGAGTTCTATGCGTAGTTGAGGCGTCAATTCGCATGACCGTGTCCGTGCGGTCGGCTGGACCGTCGGCGCCGGCTTCGAATATCTCCTCGCACGCAACTGGTCTGTGTTCGCGGAATACAACTACGTCGATCTCGGCACCAACCGCGCGGGTTACACGCGCAACACCGACGGGATCCGCATTCTTCGTCGATGCCCGACGTCAGGTCCATCTGGCGACGGTTGGCGTGAACTTCCGGTTCGGGCAGCCCTGACCGAATTCGAGCGATGCTGCGGTCGCGGGCGCGGCCGCGCGCCGTTAGCCGTATTCGTCGCCGATGCCGTACTCCCGGTAGATCTCCAGCGGATCCTGGTCGGGGAACAGACGGCATTTGGCCTGCGCGAGGTGCAGGCTCACGGTGGCCGGCTCCTTGCCGTTGGCAAGCAGCTTTCGGATGTCTTCCATATGGGCCTGCGGCTGGTGCTTGGTGGCAAGCTGCTCCAGCGCGACGAGGGCCGTCGCCAGGGCCTCGGTGAGGACCCATTCGTCGTGGCCCGTGATTCCCTTCTTCGGCATTGGCAGACCCCACATCGGACGGCAAGTCAGGTGGCAGAACACAGTGTACCGCGACTTTGGCCCAATCTCCATTGAGCCGTTGTGGCCGGTACGCATCCGAGCAAGGTCGTCGTCGCTGGCGGCTCGCGATCTCTTGCATTATGCCCATGCAGGGCTAAAAGGCGCACAGCGCGCGTGTTCCGCTCCGAGCGGCGCCGCGCCCCGCAGATGCACTCGTATCCCTGCTGCAATGATACTGGCGTAGACCGGTACGCAGCGTTCAGGCCGGCCGTCCCGGCTTGCGACCGACACCTCACGATTCGCAAACGCTCAAACGGTTGCGCCATCCCTGGCTGGAGCAAGCATGGTCCTTCTGAGCTTCGTCTACCGCTTCCTCACGAACTTCCTGTTCCTGGCGGTGGTCTATTTCAGCCTGAACTTCCTGGAGAAGTACGAGAACAAGGCGCTTCTCGCCATCCTGGTGCTGGTCTACAGCGCGATGCGCGCGGTCTCGACGCTGCGCTCGTTCTACTTCTACCAGAAGATTGAGAAGCTCGAGGCCGAAACGCGCAGGTTGCAGGCGCCGATCAATGACGGCTCCGGCGGGACCAATGTGCGCAAGCAGATCGTGACCGATGTCGCGAAGCTGCGGCGCGACGGCGAGCTGAAGGCCTATATGGACCTGTTCTTCATGGCGCTGATCGTGCTGCTCTGTGTCGCCAAGATCCTGACGAGGTAGCCGAGCAGGCGGATCACTGCTGCCGCTTCTTCAGGCTGGCGACGCGCGTCGGCCGGGTTACGTTGGCTTGTGCCGGCCGTTTGGCGTTTGCGGCGTGCGCAGGTTGTGCGCCGCGCGGAGCCGCAGCGGCGATCTTCGCACGGGTTTTTCCCTTGCTCTTGCCGTTCTTCGGCGCAGCCGTGAGCGGCGTCGCCGCCGGCTCGGCCGATGTCATCCGTGTCGCGGTGCGCCGGGACGACGACGCCATCAGCACGGCGAGCGACTTCTCGGGAATGTCGAAGACGTCGCGGCCGGGCACCGGCAGCGTCACCGCGCTCGCCTGCGCCGAGATGTGGCGCGACAGGGCGACGGGGCGCGGCATCTCGGTGTGCAAATCCGCCAGCGCCGGTGCCGGAAGCATGTCGGTGCGGGCAAAGACGAAGTTCGGGACCTTGGGCCAGCGTGCAATCGGCACGGTCTCCGACGGCGGGTGCATCAGCCATTCAACCTGCTCGGTCGGCGTCGCCGGCCGGTCGGCGGTCGCCGGCACCACATGCACGATGCGATAGCCGCGCGCCTTGAGATCCCGGATGATCTTGGGCAGCGCCGCGACCGTGCGCGCCTGGATGTCGTGCAGCAGCAAGATGCCCTTGCCCTTGGCCTCCAGCCGCTGCATCGCGAGCTGATAGACCCGCTCGGAGGAGACATGCCGCCAGTCGTCGGCGGGGAAGTCGGCGCTCCAGACCTGGATGCCGCGCGAGATCAGGTGGTTCTCGACGCCTTCGGCGCGCATCAGGCCGGGAATGCGGAAGAACGGCGCCAGCGCCGACGGATCGGTCATCGCCGCCTGCGTCCACTCGATGCCGCCGTTGATCTCGGCCTCGGCCTTTTCGATCGGCATCCTGTCGAATGTCAGCGGATGATTCATGCTGTGCGTGCCGACGGTGTGGCCCGCGGCCACCAGCCGGCGCACGCCGTCCGGGTTGGCCTTGGCCTGGCTGCCGATGATGAAGAAGGTCGCCTTGACGCACTCGTCGGCGAGCATCTTGAGGACCTGGTAGCTGTATTTCGGCAGCGGACCGTCGTCGAAGGTCAGGACGACCTCATGGTCCTTCAATGGCAGTGTCTCGCGGTATTGCATCGTGCCGATGAGCGGATGCTCGCGCGGGTCGACAACGATGGTGCGCGACGTGCCGAGCGCGCCCGGATTGCCGGGGCAATCCGCCGCCATGGCCGAGCTGGCAATGGCCGAGGCGGTCAATAGGCCGAGGCCAAGCCCGATCCAGGATCGTGTCCCAACACCACTACCGATCATGAATCACCAATTACCCTCGCGCCCGATCCGCGTTATGTCCGAACGTTGGTCTAAAAGCGGCCCATGGCGGTTCAGGCCCGTGGAGCCGTTATGAATGCACGGACTAGCATGAACAGAGCCTTAACTGGCTCATTTTCGCCGCATTTTGCCGCGGCGTGACATTCTCGCATCAACGCGCGGCGTCGGCATTCCGTTGCGTGCGGCCGGGCGGGACGATGTGGACGACGCGATAGCCGTTCTCGCGCAGATAGCGCAGGAATGCCGGCATCATAGCGGCCGTGCGCGCCTTGTTATCGTGAAACAAGATGATGCCCTTGCCTGCGGCGGCCAGGCGATCCGTCACCAGCTTCAATGTCTGCTCCGGGGTCATCTCGTCCCAATCGCTCGCCCAGAGGTCGGCGCCGAACACGGCGATGCCCCGCGATTGCAGGAGGTCGAGGGTCGCGGGCGTCGACTCGAAATAGGGGAAGCGGAAAAACGGCGTCGAAGGCGTTGTCGTCGACGCTCCGTTCAGCGCCATCTCGTCTGCCGCGATCCCGCGGTCGATATTGTCCTTGGACCTGTCGAATGGGATTTGCGACATCATCGGATGCGAGAAGGAGTGATGGCCGATCGTGTGGCCCTCGCGCGCGATCCGCTTGACCATGTCGGGGTGCTCGGCGGCATGCTGGCCGATCAGGAAGAAGGTCGCGCGCACGCATTCCTGCGCCAGCGCCGCCAGCACCTTTGAGGTGGTCGGCGGATGCGGGCCGTCGTCGAAGGTCAGCACGACCTCGTGATCGGCGAGCGGCAGCGTCTGCGGAAAGCTCTTGGTCCCGACGCGCGGATACGCCTTGGGATCGACGGTGAGGACGCGCGCGGTGCCCAGCGCATCCTTGCGCGGGCAGTCTGAGGCCAAAGCGGGTGTCATGCCGGGAGTCGCGAAGGCGACCGCTGCAAGCATCGCGCTCGCAAGCATCAGGGGCCGGTTCGATCGACGCATCTTTGTCATTGCACTCGACGTTGCCTTGTGGGTATTGCCAAAGCCCACAGCACAAATGAATTGATCCATCCTGTCAAACGGCGAGGCGCGCCATGGACGAGCAAATGGACGTTGCCCCCTCCGCCGAGACGTCGGTACTCGACCACGTTCCGATGCGCAATGAAGATGGCGAAATTCGTCATGAATTCGTCGCGGAGATTGCCCATGCGATCGCGGCCGCCGACGCCGCGCCGCTGCGCGCCATCGTCGCCGAGCTGCACGAGGCCGACCTCGGCGACCTGATCGCGGCCCTCGAGCCCGACGACCGCGTCCGCTTGGTCGAGCTGACGGGCCGGGATTTCGACTTCTCGGCGCTGAACGAGGTCGACGAGACCGTCCGCGAGGAGATCCTCGAGGAGCTGCCGGCGGAGACGGTCGCCGAGGGCGTCCGCGAGCTCGAATCCGACGACGCGGTCGAGCTGCTCGAGACCCTCGACGAGGCGGAGCAGGAAGAGATCCTGGAGAAGCTGCCGCTGAAAGAGCGCGTCGCGCTCGAGCGCAGCCTGCTTTATCCGGAAAATTCCGCCGGCCGGCGGATGCAGACCGAGTTCATCGCGGTGACCCAGGATTTCACGGTGGGCCAGGCGATCGACTACATGCGCGACACGCCGGATCTGCCCGACCGCTTCTACGAGATCTACGTCGTGGACAAGGACCAGCACTGGCTCGGTGCGATCCCGCTCGACGTGCTCCTGCGCGCGCGCCGGCCGGTGCCGCTCACCGACCTCACCGACGAGGATCGCCGCCGCGTCTCCGTCCTGGAGGACCAGGAAGAGGTGGCGCGCATGTTCGGCAAGTACAATCTGGTGGCGGCTCCCGTCCTCGACACGCAGGACCGGCTGGTCGGCGTGATCACGGTCGACGACGTCGTCGACGTCATCGAGGAGGAGGCCGACGAGGACCTGAAGGCGCTCGGCGGCGTCACCAGCGACGAAGAGCTCTCGGATACCGTGCTGACGATTGCGCGCGGCCGCTTCAACTGGCTGCTGGTGAACCTTGCGACCGCCTTCCTCGCGTCCTCGGTGCTCGGCCTGTTCGAGGGCCAGCTCGAGAAGATGGTGGCGCTCGCCGTGCTGGCGCCGATCGTCGCCAGCCAGGGCGGCAACGCCGCGACCCAGACCATGACGGTGGCGGTGCGGGCGCTGGCGACGCGCGAGCTCGGCGCCAGCAATGCCTGGCGCGTGGTGGTCCGCGAGGGCCTCGTCGGGCTCGTCAACGGTCTCGCCTTTGCCGTGATCACGGGCATTGCGGCTGTGGCCTGGTTCAAGATCCCCGGGCTCGGGTTCGTGATCGGGCTTGCGATCATCGTGAACCTCTTTGCCGGGGCGCTCGGCGGCATTTTAATCCCGATGGGACTGGAGCGGGTGAGGGCGGATCCCGCGGTTGCCTCCGGGACGTTCGTCACGACGGTCACCGACGTCGTCGGCTTCTTCTCCTTCCTCGGCATCGCCACGCTGTGGTTCGGCCTGAAGTAGGATCCTGGCTACGATCTTCCGTCTCCACAAACTCAATCGTCATCCTGAGGTGCGCGCCCTTGCGCGCCTCGAAGGATGGGCCGCGAGCGCCCGTAGCCCATCCTTCGAGGCTTCACCTTGCGGTGCAAGCGCATCGCAAGGCTCGCACCTCAGGATGACGTCGGTGTGTGTGGTAGGCACGGCCGCCCGGATGGAGCGCAGCTCCATTCGGGCCACTGACCCCTATCGTTAATCCGAACTTAAGCCGCTTCAGGGATCATCGCCCTGCTTGGGGATGAACATGCGCCTACGGCTGAAAGCGGACGGACGGATCGTGGAGCTGCGGGACGGGCAGGAATTTCCGCTGCCTGCCGTCGCCTCCGGTGAAGGCGGTTCGCTTGAAGTGCGTGATCTGCGCCGCCGCGCCTGTCTCACCCAGATGGAGTTTGCCGCCAAGCTCGGCGTGCCGGTCGAGACCATCCGCAATTGGGAGCAGGGCAAGCGCGCGCCGCGCGGACCTGCGCGGGCGCTTCTCGCCGTGATCGCGCACGCGCCCGACACCGTGTTCCAGGCGCTGGCCAAGGGCTGATCAAGGGCTGATCAAGGCCCGGTTAGGGCTTGCCGTGAAATCCTGTTCGCCCTTGGGTTGCTTCGGTTGGCAGTCCCGCGAGCCAGGTCCATAATGCGATGGGGCGTGCGAAGGCGAGGGATTCCTCATGCTGTTCGTCGAAGCCAAGGGTGCAAGAATCTCGGGTGCAAAAATCCCGGCGATCGGACTGGGGACCTGGGAGCTGAGCGGCCGGACCTGCGCGCGCGTGGTCGAACAGGCGCTGCGGCTCGGCTATCGCCACATCGATACCGCGCAGGTCTATGAGAACGAACGCGAGGTCGGCGACGGCGTGCGCGCCTCTGGCGTGCGGCGCGACGACATCTTTCTCACCACAAAAATCTGGACCAACCATTTCGCGCCGCACGACCTGGAGCGCTCCGTCAAGGAGAGCCTTGTCAGGCTGCGGCTTCCCGCAGTCGATTTGTTGCTACTGCACTGGCCCAATCCGCACGTGCCGCTGGCGGAAACGCTGGGTGCGCTGGCGCATGCGAAGAGGATGGGGCTGACGCGGCATATCGGCGTCTCCAATTTCACGGTGGCGCTGATCGAGGAGGCGGTTGCCTTGTCTCCGGAGCCGCTGGCCTGCAACCAGGTCGAGTATCATCCCTATCTCGACCAGGCGAAGGTGAGGGCGGCCTGCGACAGTCACGGGCTTGCGCTGGTCGCCTACAGCCCGATCGCGAAGGGGCGCATCAGGAGCGACCAGGCGCTGGCGCAGATCGGGCGCACCCATCGCAAGACGCCGGCGCAGATCTGCCTGCGCTGGCTGGTGCAGCAGAACGTCTCGGCCATCCCGCGCACCTCGCGTATCGAACGGCTCTCGGAGAACATCGAAATCTTCGATTTCGAGTTGTCGGACGACGAGATGGAACAGATCTTTGCGCTCGCCCATCCGAAGGGCCGGCTGACCGATTTCGGCTTCGCACCGAAATGGGATTGAGGGGCGGTTCCGGTATGCTAGGACCAGAATGGCAACCGAAAATCAGGCCATGGAACCGCGGCGGATCATACGGACGGACATTGCGGCCTCAGCGCTCGCGCATCTGACGCTGGTGGGACTGATCATCCTGATCAGCGAGGTCCATCCGTTTCACGCAGCGCCCACCGAGACCGTCTCCTTCGACATCGTCACGCCGGAGCAGTTGAAGGAAGAGGAAGCGAAGGAGCAGGTCAAGGAGCAGGTCAAGGACAAGCCGCCTGAGCCGCCCCTCGACCTGAAGCTGCCGAAGCTCGACGTCACCGAGAAGAAGGAGGCGGCCGCTGAGCCGCCCAGGCCGCCTGCGCCGGCACCTTCGCCGTCACCGATGCCGGAGGCATCGTCAGAACCGCCGAAGCAACAACCGCAGCCGCCATCGGCACAAAAACATCGCGAGGCCAACGCACAGCCGCAAGCGCAACCACGGCCCGCGCCGCAACCGCCGCCGCAAGCTGCGGCCCCGGCCTATATTCAGCCGGAGCCTGACGTCACCCTCAAATACGGCGTCATGCTGGGGTTGCCTCCGGAACTGCCGGCCGCGCCGAAGGACGCGACCAAGGACGCGTCGAAGGACGACGGCGGCGCTGCGCAGGACTCGATGGCAGCCAAGCTTGCGCCCGAGGTCGTGGCGGAGTTTCGCCGCCACCTGCGAAGCTGCACCAAACTGCCGGACGGAGTCGCGCCGACCGACAAGGTGCACATCAAGCTGCGCACGGTGATGGCCACCGACGGCACACTGGCGCGCGAGCCGATCCTGATCGAGGCCAGCGCATCGCCAGCGAAGGGCTTGGCCATGTTAGAGTCGGCCAAGAGCGCGCTCCTGGCCTGCCAGCCCTACAAGATGCTGCCGGCGGACAAATATCAGGAATGGAAGGTGCTCGACCTGTCGTTTACGCCGCGGGATTTCGGTGCGTCGTAGAGCTGCTGTCGGCGCTGGCTTCCCAGAAAGGTCACCTTTTCTCACAGTATTGATGCGGGGTTGTTGTTCCGCGGATAGTTTGATGCAGTTTTGAGCAGGCTAGCACGCCAACACGACCGGACGCGAGGCAGGCATGCGTACCTCGTGGGACCTAACCGCAATACATGCAGCGATCACCCAGGCGGCGCTCGACCCGTCCTGCTGGACCCCGGCATTGGATGAAATTGCGGCGGCTGCCGGCGCTGTCGGCGCGGCGCTGATTCCGATCAAAACAAGCGACAGGCCCCTCGGCCTTACCTTCACGGCCAGCGTTGCAGAATTGATGGACCGGTACATCAAGGAAGGCTGGTACGAGCACGACGAGCGGAGTCGAGGTATTCCCAAATTGCTCTCCACCGGGATCATGGTGGATCAGGATCACACCTCGCCGGAGGAAATGCGTCGCTCACCATACTACAACGACCTTCTCGGCAGATGTGGTTTTCGATGGTTCGCCGGCGTGGCGTTTGATGCGGGTGAGGACAATTGGTGTCTTGCAATTCAGCGCAGTCCCAAACAGGGACCGTTTAGCCCCGCCGAGCAACAACGGCTTCTCGCTCTTCGGCCCCCCTTGACCAGCGCCGCCACGGTAGCACGCGAATTGGGGTTCGTGCGGGCGCTTGGGATCTCCGAAGCTTTCGACATGATGGAAACGGCCGCGCTGCTCATCAATCAGAACGGACGCGTCGTCAGGACGAACAGGGTGGCCGACAGCAAGCTCGGCGATCACCTGCGTATCATCGACGGGCACCTGACCACAGACGATCGGAACGCCGCGCGCGCGCTCAGACGGCTCATCGAGCGCGCGATAAACGCCGACGCGAGCGCGACCGTGATGCCGCCCGTTGCCATTGCGCGGCCCGGCCGCCGCCCGATGGCCGTCTACGCGGTGCCGCTGAGCGGCGGCGTGGTCCGCGACGTCTTGGCCGTCGTGCGTGCAATTGTGGTTGTCCGAGACCTGGAACAATGTTCCATGCCGCCCGAAGCGCATCTAAGGAACCTGTTCGGTCTGACGTCCGCCGAAGCCAAACTCGCGACGCGCGTGGCATCGGGCGAACACCTCGAACGCGTTGCCGACGAAAGCGGTATTGCCTATCAAACTGCACGCAACCAGATGCAGGCGATCTTCGCGAAAACGGACACGCACCGGCAGGCGGAAATCGTGGCGCTGTTCGCGCGCCTACACTGCGCTGGGCCTCACGCGATCGACGGCGGAGCGGCGTAGCTTCAAAGGTCTACGCCTTCTCTCGCTTTGATTTGCTTCAGATGCGACGGCGAAGCCTGACGGCTTTATGGAGGCGTTGCGCTGAGCGGGTGGGTTGCTGGGAAAAGTTGCAACGCATGGTACATTTGCATCATGACAGCCCGAGAGAGCGCAGTTACCAACGGCAAGTATTATTGCCATCTGCTGCCCGTAAATCGGCGACGTACCGAACTCACCGTTTGTTCCAAGTGGCAGCGCTAGTGCCATCGGTAGGCCCTTTTCACTTCCGCCTTATGCAAGTGGGCGAGGGCCGCAGTTATTGATGGCCCATGACAAGCAGATCGACAGTTACAAGCCGTCGGTTTGTTGGAACCGAGCGCACCCGCACCGACTACACCGACTACCTGACCGGCGGCTCCTCATATTCGTTCCAGACCTCAATGGGGACGATAGATTGGATCTTGAACGCGCGGCATTGATCGCTTCGCGCAGTCTCATACGAAGAAGGCGAAACCCACAGTTTTAAATTTAGCTCAAACCGCTGGCCTTCGTCGAATGCGCAACGCCGTGCATGGACAAACCGAAGGAGGCGAAGATGCCAACCGAATTCCAGCAGACTTCCTACGCGACGGGATCTGGACCTCTTTCCGTTGCAAGTGGAGACTTGAATGGTGACGGCAAGCCGGACATCGTCACCGCAAATGCCAACGATAACACCGTGTCGGTGCTGCTCAATAATGGCAACGGCAGCTTCCAGACACAGACGACGTATGGAACGGGACCTGGACCTCTCTCGGTTGCGATCGGCGACCTGAATGGCGACGGCAAACCGGACCTTGTTGTCGCGAATGGTAATTCGTTTAGCACGGACAGTGTCCTGCTCGGCAATGGCGATGGTACCTTCCAACCCAAGACGAATGTCGTGGTCGGGGAATCTCACCAGGTTGTCATTGGCGACTTGAACGGGGACGGGAAACTAGATCTCGTTAACGCCAACAGCAACTCCGGTACGGTTTCGATATCGCTCGGCAACGGCAACGGAACGTTTCAATCCCGGACCACCTACGCGGTAGCGTCTGCTCCCGGGCCTATTTCGGTTGCGATCGGCGACGTGAATGGTGACGGCAAGCCGGACCTTGCCACCGCGGACTACAGCGTGAATACGGCGTCGGTGCTGCTCGGCAACGGCAACGGCACTTTCCAGGCGGCGGCCAGCTATGCGGCGGGAAGCCAGCCTGGTCTAGTACAAGTCGCGGACCTGAATGGGGACGGTCGACAGGATATCGTGGTCGCAAATCAAACCTCGAATGACCTCTCGGTGCTGCTCGGCAATGGCGACGGCACCTTCCAGCCGCAGGCCAACTATGATGTCGGCGCCGGTCAGGGTTTCGTTCAGGTCGGCGATGTGAGTGGGGACGGCAAGCCGGACATCGTCGCGGTCGCGAATGGAGTGGCAGTGCTGCCAGGCAATGGTGACGGCACCTTCCAGCCGGCGACCACCTATGCGGCGGGCTCTGGAACTTCCTCTGACGTGCTTGGAGACGTGAACGGCGACGGCAAGCTCGACATCATCACATCGAATTTCAGCGACAATACCGTATCGGTGCTGCTGAACACGACCAACAACGACCCGCCGGTCGTGACGGTGACCGCGACCACCACCACCGCGACCGAAGGTAATGACGTGGTGTTCACGTTCCATCGCACCGGGAATCTCAGCAGCTCGATGCAACTGGACTTCGGCTACAATGGTTCGGCCACCAACGAGGTCGACTTTACCTGGGCCGGCAACAATGGTCTTCCGCCCCGGTTTGAGGCCGGCTCGGACTCCTACGTGCACCGCCTCACCACCTTCGGCGACGGGTTGACCGAGGGATCGGAGACCCTCGGGATCTATCTTGTCAGCAACTACGGCTACACGGTTGGTGATCCCGGTACCGCAACGGCGACCCTCTACGACGAGGACACGACGGCGGATGAACCGCCAACAGCATCTGTGGCGATCAACGACGGCGACGGCTTCATCAACGACGCCGAGAAGTCGGAGGTTGGTTTCACGATTGTGGGGGTTGATGCTGACGCGGTTGCGATCGTGAAGTTCTCGGACGGCAATCCTCTCCACGATGTTTTTCGTGGACCTGGCGGTGATGGCTCCAGCGCGGCCGATCTGTCCGGGCTGACTGACGGCCCAATCACGGCGTCGATCTCTGTGACCGACACGGCTGGCCATACGGCCGCTGGCACCGGCGACACCACTACGAAGGACACGACGGCGGATGCATCGCCGACAGCGTCTGTGACGATCAACGATGGCGACGGCTTCATCAACGATGCCGAGAAGTCGTCAGTTGGTTTCACGATTGTGGGGGTCGATACCGACGCGGTTGCGATAGTGAAGTTCTCGGACGGCAATCCTCTGCACGATGCTTTTCGTGGACCTGGCGGTGATGGCTCCAGCGCGGTTGATCTGTCCGGGTTGACTGACGGCCCGATCACAGCGTCGATCTCCTTGACCGACGCGGCTGGCAATACGGCCGCCGGCACCGGCGACACCGCTACGAAGGACACGACGGCGGATGCATCGCCAACAGCGTCCGTGACGATCAACGACGGCGACGGCTTCATCAACGATGCCGAGAAGTCGGCAGTTGGTTTCACGATTGTGGGGGTTGATGCCGACGCGGTTGCGATCGTCAGATTCTCGGATGGCAATCCTCTCCACGATGTTTTTCGTGGACCTGGCGGTGATGGCTCTAGCGCGGCTGATCTGTCCGGGCTGACTGACGGCCCAATCACGGCGTCGATCTCCCTGACCGACACGGCTGGCAATACGGCCGCTGGCACCGGCGACACCACTACGAAGGACACGACGGCCCCGGGGGCTCCGACGCTGGCTCTGGCGCATGATACCGGCAGCTTGAACAGCGACAGGATCACCAGCGATCCGTCCATCATCTACACGGCGTCGGCGGCGGGCGACGTGCTGTTGTACAAGGCCGACGGTGGGACGGGTTTCTCGACCATCGCGCCGGTGTTTCTGACCAACGGCACGGCCGATGGTCAACATACCGTCTTTGTCGAAGAGCGGGACAGCGCGGGCAACATCAGTGTGGCTGCCAGCCTGATATTCAGGCTCGACACCACCGTGCCGGCGGCGCCTTCGCTCAAGCTGCATACGGACAGCGGCAGCTCGAGCACGGACAAGATCACAAAATCTGGCGTGGTCGACGTCACCGGCCTCGAGACCGCGGCGAACTGGCAATACAGCACCGACAACGGCGCGCACTGGCTCAACGGTACCGGCACGAGTCTGACGCTCACGGGCGATGGCCAGAAGGACGTGATTGTCCACCAAACCGATGTGGCGGGTAACACCTCGGCAAGCTCGGCAACGTTCACCTTCACGCTCGACACAACCGCGCCTGTCACGACGATCGCAGACATGCTTCAGGTCGCGACTGCAAAGAAGGGAACCACCACGACGATCAGTGGTACGTCCGAAGCGGGGAGTACCGTGACACTTCTGGACGGCAATGCGGTCGCAGGTACGGGCACTGCTGCGGCGAACGGAAAATGGAGTATCTCGATTTCGAATCTGTCCGATACAAAGCATTCGTTCTCGGCGAGCGCCGTTGATCTTGCCGGCAATAACGGCGGGTCAAGCCCTGTAGCCATCCTCGGTACTTCGGGCGGGGATAAAATTTCAGGTACGGGTAGCGCGGATCTGATCGAGGGGCTCGCCGGCGCAGATCAGTTCGCGGGCGGCGTCGGAGCGGACACATTCATTTTCCACGGCGGCTTCGGAAAGGACACGATCACCAGCTTCGATCTCTCGAAGGACGTGCTGGCATTCGATCATAACTTGTTCGCCAGTGTCGCTGCGATTCTGAGTGCAACCACCGACGTAAAGGGCAATGCCGTGATCGCTTACGACAGTGCCAGTACGATTACCCTTGTCGGTATCACGAAGTCTGACCTGGCGAACCACACGAACGACTTTCAGCTCCTTTGATTCTGCTTCGTGCTCGCTGAGCAAGCAGAATGTGTGCGCTAACGCTGTTTGACCCCGGCACAAAGATGTGTCGGGGTCATTCAAGATCCTCAGGCCGCGGATGAACGTCGCCCCTTTTGGAAGAAAGCGACGTCTCCTGCCATCTCGGTAGGTCGCGCCTTGCCGAACTCGCCGACTTCATCTGCGATTACCCGGACGGATAGGCGAGACCCGTTGGTGAAACGGCAATGATCTCTCTGGAAACGTATTGTCCTGTTCCACCGTTGTCTTGCGGCCCGAATGCTCTTGCCGACAGGGGAGGCGCCTTCCGGCGCCATCGCCGCCCACGCGCTCGAAGGGTTATGCCCCAATTTGGATGTGTGGCATCGCAGACACACGGGGAACATAATCAACGGAAGCGATCAGCGGGACATTGACCCCAAAACCCCGGCACTGTTGGCTTCGATGACATTTCTTTGGCTCCGATAACGTTTCGATTTTAGTTCGCCAGAGCGACGAGGACGACGCGCTGATCCTTGGAGGCGATTCATGAAGCGCCGCGATTTCTTGTTTGCCGCCGCGATGCTCGCGCCGGCCATGCGACAAGCCTCGGCGCAGCAGCCCGCTCCGAAGAAGCGTCTTGCGGTCATTGGCGCTGCGAAGGTCGAAGACATGAGGATCGGACGCGAACCAAATTCGTCAACGTTTCTGGAAGAACTGCAGCGCCTTGGCTACGTCGAAGGTGGAAACCTCATTGTCGACCGGTGGCAACTTCAGCCGGGACGTCTCGAGGAGATTGCACGCGAAGTGGTTGACACAAGACCCGATGTGATTGCCTGCCAGGGAACGCCGATGACTCTTCGCCTTAAAGCGGCGACGACGACTATCCCCATCGTAGCGGCAACGGGCGACCCTATTCGGTTCGGGCTGGTTTCGAATCTCGCCCGTCCCGGCGGCAACGTCACGGGTGTGAGCGTGGACGCCGGAATCGAAGTCTGGGCCAAGCGCCTTGAATTGCTTTCCAGCGCCGTTCCCAAATTGCACAACGTCGTTTTCGTGTCATCGGAAGGAGCTTGGACGGGCGCAGGTGGCCAAGCGGTGCGCGACGCGGCACAAAAGCTGGGGATTTCCCTGGTGCGTGGTATCGTCAGCAGTCCATATGGCGAAGCGGAATTCCGCAGCGCATTCTCATCGCTCCAGCGAGATCAACTGGACGGATTGATCCTTTCGGATGAGGGGCAGGTGCATGTTCCCAGAAAGCCCCTGTTGGTTCAGCTGATCCAGCAGATGCGGCTTCCCGCCATTTACCCCTACACTGTGTTTGTGGAAGCAGGCGGACTGATGTCCTATGCCTCCGACGTCGAGTCCGTCATTCACAGGCAGGTAGCGCAGATCGTCGAAATATTTCGAGGAGCCAATCCGGGCGACATCCCGTACTCTCAAGCGGTGCGGTTTGACCTTGTTGTTAATCTGAAGACGGCCAAGGAGCTGGGACTTGAGATGCCCGCCGCGCTGGTTGCCGCCGCGACTACCGTGATTGAATAGCGCGCTCGGCTGCGTTTGCGCTTGTGGAGAGCAAAGCGGACGCGACGAATGTATGAGCGCGTAGGATGGGTTGAGCTCTTCGCGAAACCCATCATCTTCGTCAAGCGCACTGAGTGATTTCGCTTCGCTCTAACGATCCTACGGACTCGTTGTCGGTGCGACAACGGTGATCGAATGAATGCTGGAAAATACCGGGCAAAGCTCTGTGACCGTCACCCTGAGGTGCGCGCCTTGCGGCGCAGTTGCGCCGCAAGGCAAGCCTCGAAGGGCGACGGCCCGGCTGCATCCCGGCCGCTCATCCTTCGAGGCTCCGCTTGCGATGCGTGCGCACCGCAAGCCTCGCACCTCAGGATGACGGGTCCGACACGCTCGCAGGATGGGTTGAGCTCGTCGCGAAACCCATGATCTTCGTCGTGAAGTGCATTGTTGGGCTTCGCCTCGCTCTACCGCGTCCTGCGGGCTAAAGGAGATTCCAATAGAACATTGCGCTGGCTGCAGCGATGCCAACGAATATGCCAATCGAGATCGCTTTTCGTATCGGCGTTTTCCATGGAAAGGCTCTGACGCCGCCCATGAGGTAAAGCGCTACTGCGGCAGCAGCGAAGAACGGTTGCTCCTTCCAGAAGAGCCCCATAAGTGCGGTCGAAATCACTGCGGATACCGCGCCTGCGAGGCTCGCGCTCATTTCCGCAGCAGCCGCGTCGCCGCCGGTGCATCCGCATCGTCAGGCGCCATCGCCGCCCACGCGCTCGACGCAAATTGTCGCCGCCAGGTGACGATGACGACCGCAGCCGTGGTCACGAACAGCACCCAGGGGCTGACGAACCAGCCGAGATAGCCGAGCGCGAAGAAGAAGGCGCGCTGGCCGCGGTTGAAGTGACGGCCGGCGGCTTCGAACAGGCGAGTGGTGCGGATGACATGCGCCTCGGCCTCGGGCGTGTCGCGCTGGGAGGCCGGCGGCATGCCGCCATAGAGGATCGCGACATAGTTGAAGAGCCGGTAGGCCCAGGCGAACTTGAAGAAGGCGTAGACGCAGATCAGCACCAGGCCGACGCATTTCAACTCCCACAGCGCCGGCGTCGGGCTGAGATCGATCGGCAGCTTGCTCAGGATGACGAGCGCGTCATTGGTCGCCCGCAGCAGTGCCAGCGCGCCGCCGATCGCGAACAGGCTGGTGGAGGCGAAGAAGGCGGTGCCGTTCTGCAAGGACGCCATGATCTGCATGTCGACCATGCGGGTGTCGCGCTCGAGCATGCGGCGGACCCAGACCTCGCGGTAGCGGTTCATGCGTGCCGACAGGCTGTCGCGGCCATAGGCCGAGTGCTCCAGCGTAAGCGCGTAAACCAGCCATTCCAAGGCAAAGAAGCCGACCGCCGCGACGTCGACCCAATATCCGCTCATGTCGATCCCTCGTTGCGATGAGGATTGCCACGCATGTTTCATCGCGGCAACGATTGATTGCCGGCAGGCGATGGCGCTAAAAGCGCCATCCTGGGGAATGACGAGAAGGACCACTCACATGGCTGCGCTGACGCTCGCGATCGGCAACAAGAATTACTCCTCCTGGTCGATGCGCCCCTGGATCGCGCTGCGCGCGAGCGGCATCCCTTTTGAGGAAGTCTTCATCCCGCTCTACACCGACCAGGCGGACAAGGACAAAATCCTTGCCTTCAGCCGCGCCGGCAAGGTGCCGGTCCTGGTCGACGGCGACATCACCGTGTGGGATTCGCTCGCCATCATCGAATATCTTGCGGAGCGCTTTCCGGAAGCAAAACTGTGGCCGGAAGACCGCGCGGCGCGCGCGCATGCGCGTGCCGTCTGTGCCGAGATGCATTCGGGCTTCCAGGCGCTGCGCAACGAATGCGGGATGAATTTGCGCCGCCCGGTCAAGCCGGTCGCGCTGTCGGCGGATGCAGAGGCCAATATCGCGCGGGTGCAGGAGCTCTGGCTCGATTGCCGCGCGCGCTACGGCGCTGGCGGGCCGTTCCTGTTCGGCCGTTTTGGTGCGGTCGACGCAATGTACGCCCCCGTCGTCCATCGCTTCCGCACCTACGCGATTCCAGTCGCGCCTGAGGTCAAGGCCTATATGGACGCGATGATGGTGCTGCCCGCGTTCCAGGAATGGACCAAAGACGGGATCGCCGAAACCATCGTCATCGACAAGTTCGAGGACGCTTAGACGCGAGGGTCGCGTGTGATCCGCAACGGGAGCACTGCCATGGGAATTCTCGACTCGCTGGAAAACAACCCGGCGTTCCGTAGCGCGCTCGGCCAGCTCGGTGCGGCGGTGCTGCCGGCCGTGCTGAACGAGGTGCTCGGCAGCAACAATCAGGGCGGTCTCAGCGCAATCGTCGCGAAGTTGCAGCAGGCCGGTTTCGGCGGGCAGGTAAAATCCTGGCTCGGCAACGGCCAGAACCTGCCGATTACGGCCGACCAACTCCGCCAGGTGCTCGGCAACGACACCGTCAGGCAGCTCGCCGCGCGCTACGACATCCCGGTCGACCAGCTCGGCCAGATCCTCGCCCAGGAGCTGCCGAAGGCCGTCGACCACGCAAGCCCCGAGGGCCGGCTGCCCCATACCGCGTGAGGGCGCAGGGCGCGGCCGGCGTCCGTTCTAATACGGATCATGGGCGGTTCCCGTGCAGCTACTGCACTGAAAAGACTGCAAAATTTGCGCGTCTGCCACGCTTGTATACCGCTGGCCAAAAAGCCTGAGCGCGTGCTATAAGCCCGCCGGGTTTCCAGCCAGCCATCGTAAGCGGGACCGTTGGGCGACGGCAGGCGTTGTTTGCAAATGGAGAGGGCGTTGAAGCACAAATTCCCTGTGGGATCGCGCGTTTTGTACACTGCCAGCAATGTCGCGCGCCCGGCTGCGAGCGGTGCGTATGAGGTGATCCGCCTGCTGCCGACGGAAGGCGACGACTGCCAGTATCGGATCAAGAGCTCGACCGAAGCTTTCGAACGGGTGGCCAAGGAAAGCCAGCTCGCTTTGTCCTGACGGTTGAAGGGAATAGCGCATTGGCGTTGGGGTGGATTTGTTTCGTCCCGCCGTCAAAAGGCCCGGTTCAAGTTAGCAAGTAGCCGCGAGGCGGTTGCCGGCTCGCGGCGCTTGCTTTCACCAAATCAGCTCTCTGCTGCGTGAAGGGACGTCGCGCATGAATTGGGCATGGGCATCTTCGCTCGACGAGCTCTGGCGCTCGCCAACTTTTCCCATGTGGGTGACGCTGGCGGCGGCAGGCTTCTTTGGCCTGATCGTGCTGTTCACGCTGCTGCGCGCCGAGAAATCGGTCGCCAATGGCGCGTTGACCGTGATCACGCTGCTCGCCATCGGTATCGCGGTGGCGGCCACCATCCGCTTCTACGGGCCGTCGGGCAGGGCGGCGCCAAATGAGGCCCGGGCGCAGCCGGTGACGGTGGCGGCGTTGCCTGCCTTGTCCTGCATCGACGATCTCGCCGGCGACATCGTGCTGTCGGCCTGCGAGAAGACGTTGTTCGGCTCGTCCGACGCGGTGGCCGCTGCCGTCAGCTACGCCGCAGCCCAGATCTCCCGCCTGACCGCGCTCGGCGATGTTGCGAGCGCCAACAAGGTCATGACGTCAGAGCTGAAGGCGCTGCGCCGTGCGGTGGAGCACGACCGCTATGGCCTGGTCGCTCAGGTGCTCGCAACGCGCGACAATTGCACGCCGTCCGAATGCGCCGCGTTCCTCTCGGTCACCGATCGCGCGCAGATCGTTGCCAACATGGATGCGCATGTTTTCGAGGGGCTGATCGCGCGCTATGCGCCGGCCTGGAACGCGCCTGGGGCGCAGGTGCCGCCGGGACCGCTCGCGGCGCTGCCGCCGTCGATGCCCACCGGCAAGCCGACCAATGCGGAGTTCCCGAGCGCGTCATCGACGCCTCCGGTCAGCATCATGTCGCCGGAACCGCCTGTGACCGCTGCCAAGCCCGCGCCGGCTGCGCCCGCAGCCGCTTCTGCACCGCGTCCGGCGGCGGCCCCGGTCCAAGCCGCAGCCCCGCCGCCTGCCGCCAAGAAGCAGCCGGCGCCGAAGGCGGCGCGTGCGCCTGCGGCAGCTCCGGTGCAGATCGCGCCGCCTGCATCGGCGGCCGCGCCCGCGGCTGCGGATAACGACTAGCCGCAGCTTTCAAAGCGCGGCATTGCCCGCTATTGGTGGGCCATGCCGCTTCACCTGATCAAGCTCGCCGTCGGTTGCGATTCCGTCAAGGAACTCAAGCAATGGGTCGCTGAACGCATGCAGGCCGCGAAGAAAAAAGGCCTGCCGCAACAGCACGTCCACGTCACCCGCATGGTGCCCAAGCGCGGCGACGAGATCCTCAGCGGGGGCTCGCTCTATTGGGTGATCAAGGGCGAGATCGCGGCCCGTGAGAAGATCATCGGCATCGAGCCGTTCCGTGACAAGGACGGCATCGGACGCTGCCGGATCGTGATGCAGCCGAAGGTGTTTTCGGTGTCGCCGCGGCCGATGCGTCCGTTCCAGGGCTGGCGCTACCTGACCGAGGACGCCGTGCCGCCGGATCTCGGCAAGTCCGCCGCCGGAACGATCGCGGCGATGCCCGAGCCGATGCGCCGCGAACTGCGCGACCTCGGATTGCTGTGAGCAATCGGATTGCTGTGAGGAATCGGATTGCTGTAGCAAACGCCGCTTGCGGGCGATGATTGCGTCATCGTCGCCGATTTGCCCGACGCATCAATGAGCTCGTAGGATCCACCGGGCATCGCGCCGGCGACCGCCGGCTACTGTGCATGGGGTTGTTTCGATAGTTTGTCCATCGCCTCAGGGCGTGACGATATGCAGCCGCGCCAATTCGGACGGCGGCATCTCGATCCGACGGCCGCGTTCGGTGATGCCGTCGACGATGTCGACGATCTCCGGTTCGACGCCCATGCCCGTTTGCTTCTTCCCTTAGGGGCAATCATCCATGCGGGTGCATTCGGCGCAAGCGCAACCTGGTGGCATCGCGCGATCCGGTCCGGATCGTTCGGGAGGAGGGCAGTGGGCTTCCGCGAATCGTCACAAACCTGAATCGCTCGACTTGCGTGTTCGCGCCGTTGCGCAAAGGCGGGCGTAAAGAACTGTCGCGTGTTTGTGGGATTGATCACAGAGGGGCGTCGTCGCGCGATTCATGATTAAGATGAAGGCGGGGCGATTTGAGCATCCTGACACGCATTTCACTTGACCGCTGACGCGGTCGACTCGAAGATATTTCGCGTGGGGGCTTGAGGATCATTATGCTTGTGCAGACCAGCCAAGGCCAGTCGGGCTCGGCGCACGTCGTCGTGCTCGGCAACGAGAAAGGCGGCTCGGGAAAATCCACCAGCGCCCTGCACATTGCCGTCGCTCTGCTCAAGGCCGGCCAGCGCGTCGCCACCATCGACCTCGACTGCCGTCAGCAGAGCTTTACCCGCTACATCAACAACCGCTCCGCCTGGGCGCGCCGCACCGGGCTCGACCTCGAGCTGCCGGTGCATCGCTGCATCAAGCTCGGCGAGACCATGCAGATCGCCGAGAACGAGAATTCCGAGTTCCTGCAGTTCATGGAAGCGGTCTGCGCGGTCGAAAGCAGTTTTGACTTCATCGTCATCGATACGCCCGGCACCGACAGCTACCTGATGCGGCTGGCCCACTCGATGGCCGACACGCTGGTCACCCCGATCAACGACAGCTTCCTCGACTTCGACGTGCTCGGCACCGTCGACCCCGCCAACTACGCGGTGACGGGCGAGAGCCATTATGCCGAGATGGTGCGGGACGTCAGGCGCAAGCGCCGCCAGCTCGACGGCTCGACCACCGACTGGATCGTGGTGCGCAACCGCCTGTCGATGCTCGGCTCGCGCAACAAGCAGCTCGTCGCCGACGGGCTGAAGGAATTGTCGCTGCGGCTCGGCTTCCGCTATGTCGACGGCTTTGCCGAGCGGGTGGTCTACCGCGAATTCTTCCCGCGCGGACTGACCGCGCTCGACGACATCGACGAGGCGACCCTCGGCATGCGGCCCAATCTCGGCCACGTCACGGCCCGCGAGGAGGTGACGGGCCTGCTGCGTCAGCTCAAGCTGCCACTCGACGAGCGCGGCCGCCGCCGCGCGGCCAACCGCGCCGAATGGTTCACCCAGGTCGACAAGCCGCTCGAAGTCCACGACATCCTGGGCGCCTGAGCGGCGGCGGTAGCTGCCTACTTTCCCTATCAAAGTATCTGCGACTATGGCCGGTTCCCATGGAACCCGATGGCCGGTTCGCGCTTTTATGCCGCATCCCTTCGGTATTGAACCGGAGTTGGATAGGTTGCGTCGGAAGGAGTATTGCAGCCTGACATAGCTCTCTTGGAATGGGCTGCCTAACAAACGTGTGCGACGCACAATGAAAGGGCTGCTAGTTCACAATATTTGGCCTTCCTGTCACGTCGCTGTGACATATATTAGGGAATAACCGACAAGAGGCCCCAAGAGCCTCCAGCAAGACGATGACAACAGGGATTCAGGCCAAAAGGCCTGACGCTGAGGACGATCATGAAGCGTGGAATTGCCGTTCTGGTTTCGGTCACCGCTCTCGCGGCCATCGCCTATTTCACGGCGAACAAGTGGGCCATCAAGCACGAGACCATCACGTTCTATGATGCTTCGCGCGACAATCGCCCGGTGCCGGTCCACGTCGCGATCCGCCGCGACAGGGAATTCCAGGCCGATGCCGGCATGATCAATTTGCCGGTCGCCGTTCTCAACCACGGCAATACCGTCAAGAACACCGAATACGGTTTCCTCTCCACTGTCTTTGCCATGCGCGGCTATCTTGTGCTCAGCCCGCAGCATGATCTGCCGACCGATCCGCCGATGGTGACCAAGCCCGGCGAGCTCTATGTCGGACGCCTGCCGCAGATCCTGCGCGGCGTCGCCAACATCCACCTCGCCATCGCGGAGATGAAGAAGATTCGGCCCAACGCCGATTACGCCAGGGTGACGATGGTCGGCCACTCCATGGGCGGCGACATCTCGATGTATTTCGCCAAGCAGTATCCGGACGAGATCAAGAAGGTCGTGACGCTGGATAATCTGCGCGTGCCGTTCATGACCGCCGGCAAGTTCAAGATCCTTTCGTTCCGCTCCAAGGACCCGCAATTCAAGACCGACCCGGGTGTGCTCCCGACCGACGAGGAGTGCGAGAAGGCGGGCATTACGGTGGTGAACACCGACTTCCAGCATAACGACATGCGCGACACCGGCCCCGATGGCGCAAAGTCCTCGATCCAGGGCATGCTCGACAAGTTCCTGAGCGACACCGACAGCGACGTGGCACCGGTCGATACGCTGAAAGCCCCGCCGAAGATTCTGGAGCCGGGTCCGGTCGCGCTGATGGGGTCTGCCAAAAGCTGACCTGACAAGAGCTGATCTGACGCGCTGACCTTAGCTGCGACTGCAAACCCAAAGCCTCCGCCGGCTCCGCCCGCGGAGGCTTTGTGCATTGACCGCGCGAGCCGCGCTGACCACATTAGTCGCCTGATCAGGCGAATGTGCAGGGATGCCCGGCGAACCGACCAAACCGCGCAGCCGCGATGCCGCCTCGGAGCAGAGCAAGGCGTCCGGCACGCTGCCGCAGGCGAAGACGTCGACCGCGGACGACATCGCCGCCTTTGTCGCCAGGGCGCGCGCGATGTCGCCGCATGCCCCCGGCGCGAAGGGCCGAATGATCTTCGCGCTCGATGCGACCATGAGCCGGCAGCCGACCTGGGACATGGCCTGCGCACTGCAGGCCGACATGTTCCGCGAGGCGGCTGCACTCGGCAGCCTGGACATTCGGCTGGTTTATTACCGCGGCTTCAACGAATGCCGCGCCTCGAGCTGGATCTCGGACAGCGCCAAGCTTGCCGGCCTGATGAGCAAGATCGACTGCCGCGGCGGCAACACGCAGATCGGCAAGGTGCTCGCCGAGGCCCGGCGCGAAGCCGCGGCCTCCGGCGTGCGAGCCGTCGTCTTCGTCGGCGACGCCATGGAGGAGAAGGTCGACGAGCTCTGCGCCAAGGCCGGTGAGCTCGGCATGCTCAAGGTCCCCGTCTTCATGTTTCAGGAGGGCCACGACGCGGTCGCCGAGCATGCGTTTCGCGAGATTGCCCGGCTGACCGGCGGTGCCTGGTGCCGGTTCGATCCCGGTGCGGCAGCGCAATTGCGCGAGCTGCTGCGCGCGGCGGCGGCCTATGCCGCCGGCGGCCGCGAGGCGCTGCTCAAGCTCGCGAAGACCGCAAGCGGCGCCGCCCTGTTGATCGGCCAGATGAAGTGATGCGGGACTGACGTTCGGCCGCATGCTTTTTGCGAACGGCGGGACTATATTCAGGCCATGCCGACCCTGATCGCCGGCGCTGTCGCCGTTGTCACAATCTATCTGCTGCTCCAGATGTTTCGTGCCGCCAATCCGGCCGTGCTGGCGCGCGCGATCAAGATCGGCGGTGGCGTTGTGGCGCTGGCGGTTGCCGCCTTCACAGGCCTGAAGGGCGAGCTGGCGGTCGCGATCCCGCTCGGCATTTTCGGCGCGGGCCTGCTCGGCTGGTCGCCGTTCACGACCACGGGCTTTGGCAATATCGGCGGGCTGTTCGGCGGCGGCGCTTCGCGTGCGCCGGGCCAGACCTCGCGCGTGCGCTCGCAATTCCTCGACATGCAGCTCGACCACGATTCCGGCCGGCTCGCGGGCCAGATCGTCGCCGGTCCCAATGCCGGCCGCCAGCTCGACGAGTTCGATCTTGCCGAGCTCGTGGCGATGTGCCCGGCGTTCGACGCCGAGAGCGTGGCCTTACTTGAAAGCTATCTGGACCGCCGGTTTCCCGCTTGGCGTCAGAACGCGCAGGGCGACGCGGCAGGGCGGCAGCGCCGCACGGCGCCGAGCGGCAAAATGACGACGGAGGAGGCCTATCAGATCCTTGGCCTGCAGCCGGGGGCGGGCCGCGACGAGATCAGCCGAGCCCACAAATCCCTGATGAAGAAACTGCATCCCGACCAGGGGGGCTCTACGTATCTCGCTGCCCGGGTAAACGAGGCCAAGGATACTCTGCTTCGCACGCATAACGGCTAACTCCGGCACCACGCTACAAACACTTCTGTGCCCGCGTGAGTCCTGTTCGTCTGTTTGCCGTCGCCCCGATGCGCCCGCCTTTGTCGGCGTGGTCGATCCCTTAGGGAAAGTTTTAACCGTAAATTCTTGACGAGAGGTTTTTAACGCAGAGATCACCTGGTCCGAAAACGACGATGCCCGCGCGAGGCGGGCATCGGGATCGGTTCGGCAGTGAAAGGGATCAGTTTCGGACGGTGATGCAGGAGATGTCGGCGCGCTTCAGCGCGCGGCAGACGGCTTCCGCCTGGTCCCGTTCGAGCCCCGCGAAGCGGGCGCGGTAGAGCTTGCGATTGTCCTTGGCGACCACCTCGGTGAACGGATCGGCCTTGCTGAGCAGGCCGCGGGCCGAGCTGCGGGCGGCTTCGATGCGCTGCTGGGCCTCGCCCTCGCTTTCCAACGCGCCGACCTGCACGATCCAGCCGCTGTGGGTGACGACTGGCCGGGTGGTGCTGCTCATCTGGATCGGCTGCGGCGCCGGCTCGGCCGAGGCGAGCCGCGGGGCGGGCGCCGGTGCGGCGGCGGTCGCCGCCGGCAGGACGCCCAAAATGCCGTGTCCGGTGCCATGTCCGGCCGGCTGCTGCGGCAGCTCGGCGCGGGCGGCTTCCGGCTTCGCGATCTCGGTCTTGCTGATCTCGGATTTGGCGACGTCGGCGCGGGCGACGACCGCGCCCGAGGTTTCCGCGACTTCGGCGCGCGCGCTTGAAACCGTGCTGGTGATCGGCGGTGACGGCTGTGCGGGGGTCGCGGAGGCGACCTTGACGGCGCCGGCCTTCACCTGAACCGTCTTCACCTTGACCGGCTTCATCGGCTCCGAGGAGCCGGGAATGATGGACAGCGGCTGGCTTGCGATCACACCGTTGGTGAGCGGGGCGGGCGGCTCCAGCTTGGCTTCAGCCGTCTTTTCGGCCTTGGGCTGGGCCGGGGGCATCGCAGCGGTGGCGGCGGCCAGCGCCGACATGCGCGAGGCGGGCGCGGTGCGCGGAGCCACCGGTTCGGGGGCGGCTGCGGCCTGAACCTGCGGCGCAGCGCGCGCCGGGGCCTCGGAGGCGTCGGCAACTTCGGTCGAAGCTTCCGACGAATTGCGTTCGGTGATCGCGACGGCGGTGCGGGAGGTCGCGGCCTTCTCGAGGTTCTCGGCGAGCAAATTGCGCATGATGGCATCGCGCGAGCCGCCGCTGCGGCCGCCGAGCACGACGCCGACCAGATGGCGGTTGCCGCGGCGCATCGAGCTCACGAGGTTGAAGCCGGAGGCGCGGGTGTAGCCGGTCTTGATGCCGTCCACGCCCTCGACGCTGCCGAGCAGGTGATTGTGGTTGCGGATCGACTGGCCGCGGAAATTGAACGTCGCGGTCGCGAAGTAGCGGTAGTAGCGCGGGAAGCGATCCTGGATCGCGCGGCCGAGGGTGGCCTGGTCGCGCGCCGTGGTCACCTGCTCGTCGTTGGGCAGGCCCGAGGCGTTGCGATAGACGGTCTTGGACATGCCGAGCGAGCGCGCCTTGCGCGTCATCATCCCGGCAAAATCGTCCTCGTCGCCGCCGATCGCTTCGGCGATCACCACGGCGGCGTCATTGGCGGAGCGGGTGACGAGACCCTTGATGGCGTCTTCGACGCGGATGGTCTGGCCGGGACGCAGGTTCAGCTTGGTCGGATCCTGGCTGGCGGCGTGCTGCGACACCGACATCTCGGTGTCGAGCTTCATCTTGCCGGCTTCCAGACGCTCGAACAGCAGATAGAGCGTCATGATCTTGGTGAGCGAGGCGGGATGGCGGAGCGCGTCGGGGCTCGTCGCCTGCAGCGTGGTGCCGGAATTGCCGTCGACGATGATCGAGGCGAATTTCGCGCTGGAGCTTTCGGACACATCGCGCTGCACGCGATGGTGCGCGTAATGGCGATGACGATAGCGCCGTGCGTCGGCAGCTTCCGTCGTGAAGATGACTGCGGTGGTGACCGTAAGAAGCCCGAAAACCCCAACCCGCGCCAAGCGCGAGGAAGACAAGTTTTTACGAAGCATGAAACCCCGTCCCCGTTTCTGACTTGATCACCGGCTCGTGAGGCGAAATTGTGCCCTTTGGACCCGGTATCACTACCTGCCTGGACCGCCGCGCCGCGGACGCTTGTGCGAAGCGGTGCGGGCCCAAGCCGCTGTTCTGGCTAAGGTGATGTTCTCAAACGGCTTTTGACCGCCTGTCGGAAGCTGAACACGTCCAGGGAATCAAGGTAGGGGCCTGCGGTTTCCAAAAGCTTAAAGAACCCTTGCGTAGATCCCCGGGAATCACCGCAAATTGCGTCATTTTGTGCGTCGCACAAGATTCTTGACAATTTTTGTGCGATGCACTATGTCTGGGGCGACGTCAGGGAGCCGGGCTTCCCGACGATAGCCAGGGAAAAAGGATTCCATGATGTTCAAGGTTGAAGACTTCCAAAACTACGGCAAAGAGCATTTCGAGCAGGTCGTTGCCTCCGCGACCTCGGTGCAGCATGGCCTGCAGGCGATCGCCAGCGCCTATGGCGACTTCACCAAGAAGTCGTTCGAAGACACCAAGTCCTTCGTTGAGAAGCTTTCCGGCGTGAAGTCGCTGGACAAGGCCCTGGAAGCCCAGACCGAGTTCGCCCGCTCGAGCTACGAGACCTTCGTCGCCGAGTCGCAGAAGATCGCGGGCCTCTACAACGACCTCGCCAAGCAGGCATTCAAGCCGGTCGAGACCATCGTGTCGAAGTTCACCCCCGCCGGGAACTAAGTCTCCCGACAAGTCCTGGAATCAAAAAGCCCGGCTGGTTTCAGCCGGGCTTTTTCGTTCTTGCGTTGCGGCGTGCGTCAGTGCGCCACGCGCAGCTTGCTCAGCGCCGTGCCGATCGTGTTGAACGTGGTCACGATCTGGCTCGAGCTCGTCAGCATGAAGAACTTGTCGGGGCTGCTCGCGCAGTTCTGCAGCACGGTGGACGTCGCATCGGCGGGCGAGTGAGTGTTCACCTGGATCGTGTAGATCGTGTACATGTCCTGGCCCTTGGAATCCTTGGCCGCCTTCAGGTTGCTGCACATCAGCGCCTGCCGCGCGTCGATCGGATCGCCCGACGCCTGCGAGCTGCCGTTGCCGTATTCGGGCCAGCGGTCCTCGGTGTTCAAGCCGTCGGACAAGAGGATGATAACCCGGTTGTACGTCGTGTTGGCGTCCTCGGCCGGTGTGTTCAGCGGGCCTCCGACCAGCAATGACTGCCAGGCCCAGGCCAATCCGACCGCCTGGTTGGTGCCGCCCGTCGGCTGCATCGCGTTGACGGCGTCCTTGAGTGTGGTCCAGCTATAGCTCAGCGGAATGATCGGCTTGAGCTGGCTCGAGACGCTGCTGCTGCAATAGGCTGTGCTGTTCTCGTAATATTCGTTGGCCGGGAACAGCGTCGTGACGTCCGAGGACACTGGCAGCACGCCGGTCGCATCATTGGGCTGGGTGCGGTCGGCGACGCAGCCGGTCCAGTTGCTGATCGGATTCGTCGAGGCCAGACGGTAATCGTTCAGGACGGTGGGCGTGGTGTTGGTCGAGGTATATCTGTTGTTGGTCCAGCCGACGACGGCACTCACCCGGGGCTGGCTGGTATTGTGCGTCGTGTCGTTCGGTCCGGGCTGCGTCCAGTTGTGGACGTAGAGATTGCCGGTGCACGATTTGACGCCGTTGCTCGTCGAGCAACTGCAGCCGGCGATCGCATTGTTCGAGGAATCCCTCGGACAGGAGCAGCTGTTGGATCCCGTGCAGAACACGCCGGTGCCTGCGGCTTCGCTGGTCCAGCAGCCATTGTAGAGCGCGTGCGAGTTCGCATCCACGCTCGGGCAGATGTAGCCTGAGTAGCTGCCGCTCGACGGGATCGTCGAGGTGGTGGAACTGCTGGTCGGGCCTGTTGTGCAGGAGAAGCCGCCGTTGCTGTTGGAGAAGGGGCACTTCGCACCGGGACCGAAGGCGTGCCAGTTGATCGGCAGCGATGCCTGATAGCTTCCGTTGTTGGGCTGTGTCGTTGGCGGGTTCAGCCAGTCGGTCCAGTCGAGGTAGCTCTGGGTGTAGTTGCTCGCACCGAGATTGACGACCTTCGCAAAAGGAATGACCGAGATGTAGACGTCACCATTGGTCTTGCTGAGCGCGCTGAGCTGATCGATCAGGCCGCCGGTTCCTGCCACGGCATTACGCAGTGCGGTGATCTTGCCGTCCGACGCCATCGAGCCCGTGTTGTCGAGCGCCAGCGCCACGCGCATCTTGACGTTGCCCCAAGTAGTCGTCGAGTTCGAGTTGAGATTGAGATTGTCGTACGTATTGGTGTTGTAGAGAATCCGGGGCAAAATCCGGATGAATTGAGTTGGCATCGATGCATTTGCCGTGAGTGCAATCGTCGCGGCGGTGGTGCTGCTGGCGGCGGTATAGTTGGCGGTGACCCCCGTGACAGTCGCGGACGTGTTGTTGTAGAGGGCCGCGAAATAGCCTTGGGCCTTCGTGTTGATGTCGGAGGTGGTGATGGTGCCCTGCGTCAGGTCTTTCGAGAGCATCAGCGCCGTGGAATCGAGCGCCGCCTGCATCGACGCGCGCGCCTGGACGCCGCGGCTATAGTCGATGGCTGCGCCTACGAAGCCCAGGACCGGCAATAGCGCGATAGCGAAGATGACCGCAATATTGCCTTGTTCGGCCTTCGTGAAGCGGGCGAGGAGCCGACCAACTCGATTAACGACGGGCAGGCGAAACATGACGATCCCCGAAATCTGTGGTTTTGCCTGATTTCGAGGCGCACCATTGAAGAGCGGGTAAATTGGACCGTGCAAAACCGGGGGTATCCCGGCGCGAAGCCGCCGCAGCGCCGTTAACCCCGGGTTCCTGGTCAACAGCCGCTGAACGGTGATCCGGAATTTTTTGTCAAATTGATTGGAATTGACTAACCTCGGACAGGATTGGCCGGACCGGGAATCGGACGGCCGCGGCCGCGTCGTATGAGCCCATGCGCGCTTGCGGCGGGCCGGGGTCGAGCCCATATTCGTATGGCTGACCGGGCCCGGCTCGGATCGGCTGGGAGCGGCGATCCGCAAGACGGTGCGTCGTGCGGGGCCTCGAAAGCGGGGCCGCGCGTCAAGCCGCCATATGCTTCCGTGGGGATTTTTAAACGCCTGAGCCATGTCGCAACTAACTTTCAGCCTTAACCTACCCGCGTCAGCCGCCGTCTGTGACGCTCCCCGGATGAGCAACGACGAAAATCGTCCCGGCAACACCACGGGACCGACCACCTCGGTCATCACCAAGGTGAAGCCCAAGACCAAGCGGCCCAATCTCTACCGGGTGCTGATCCTCAACGACGACTACACGCCGATGGAGTTCGTCGTTCACGTCCTGGAGAAGTTCTTCCAGAAGGACGTCGAGGCCGCGACCAAGATCATGTTGCACGTCCACCATCACGGTATCGGGGAATGCGGCGTGTTCACCTACGAGATTGCCGAGACGAAGGTCACGCAGGTGATGGATTTTGCGCGCAAGCACCAGCACCCCCTGCAATGCGTGATGGAAAAGAAGTGACGCCGCGCTGACAGGCGCGGTTACCGCGTAAAGGCATCCGCTATCCGAGTGGCGTCCCCGCCGTAGGCGGCCAACTACGGGGTTTTGATCGCCAGCGCCAATTCCTGCCCCAATCGGAACGGGTTTTGCATCGAAAATACCCGGGCGCGTAACCCGAGTCGCGGAACCGCTCTTTCGCCGCGGTTTTGTATAACTATATTTGACGAAGGTTGTTGTTGCCTGACCGGGTGATGGCGATCATGATGGTGGGGGCCATAGAGGACGCGAATGCCGACTTTTTCCCAAAGCCTTGAACAATCCCTGCATCGTGCACTGGCGATCGCAAACGAGCGTCATCACCAATACGCGACGCTCGAACATCTCCTCTTGTCGTTGATCGATGACTCCGATGCAGCAGCCGTCATGCGCGCCTGCAGCGTCGACCTCGACAAGCTGCGCACGAGTCTGGTGAACTATCTCGAAACCGAATTCGAAAACCTGGTGACCGATGGCGCCGACGACGCCAAGCCGACCGCCGGTTTCCAGCGCGTCATCCAGCGCGCGGTGATCCACGTGCAGTCGTCCGGTCGCGAAGAGGTGACCGGCGCCAACGTGCTGATCGCGATCTTCGCCGAGCGCGAGAGTCATGCCGCGTACTTCCTGCAGGAGCAGGACATGACGCGCTATGACGCGGTCAACTATATCAGCCACGGCATCGCCAAGCGGCCGGGCGTCTCCGAAGCGCGCCCCGTGCGTGGCGTGGACGAGGAGACCGAGGCCAAGGGCAACGAGGACGCCAAGAAGAAGGGCGAGGCGCTCGAGACCTATTGCGTCAACCTCAACAAGAAGGCGCGCGACGGAAAGATCGATCCGGTGATCGGACGCAACTCCGAGATCAACCGCGCCATCCAGGTCTTGTGCCGCCGGCAGAAAAACAACCCGCTGTTCGTCGGCGAAGCCGGCGTCGGCAAGACCGCGATCGCGGAAGGCCTCGCCAAGCGCATCGTCGACAGCGAGGTGCCGGAGGTTCTCGCGGCTGCGACCGTGTTCTCGCTCGACATGGGAACGCTGCTCGCGGGCACGCGCTATCGCGGTGACTTCGAAGAGCGCCTGAAGCAGGTGCTGAAGGAACTGGAGGCCCATCCCAACGCCATCCTGTTCATCGACGAAATCCACACCGTGATCGGCGCGGGCGCCACCTCGGGCGGGGCGATGGACGCTTCGAACCTGCTCAAGCCGGCGCTTGCCTCGGGCACCATCCGCTGCATGGGCTCGACGACCTACAAGGAATACCGCCAGCACTTCGAGAAGGACCGCGCGCTGGTGCGGCGCTTCCAGAAGATCGACATCAACGAGCCGACGGTCGAGGACGCCATCGCAATCCTCAAGGGCCTCAAGCCGTATTTCGAGGACTACCACCGGCTGAAATACACCAATGAGGCGATCGAGGCCGCGGTGCAGCTCTCCTCGCGCTACATCCACGACCGCAAGCTGCCGGACAAGGCGATCGACGTGATCGACGAGTCAGGCGCGGCGCAGATGCTGGTCGCCGAGAACAAGCGCAAGAAGACCATCGGTATCAAGGAGATCGAGACCACGATCGCCACGATGGCGCGGATCCCGCCCAAGAGCGTGTCGAAGGACGACGCCGAGGTGCTCAAGCATCTCGAGCAGACCCTGAAGCGCGTGGTGTTCGGCCAGGACAAGGCGATCGACTCGCTGTCGGCCTCGATCAAGCTGGCACGCGCCGGCTTGCGCGAACCGGAGAAGCCGATCGGCTGCTACCTTTTCTCGGGTCCGACCGGCGTCGGCAAGACCGAGGTCGCCAAGCAGCTCGCAGCCTCCCTTGGCGTCGAGCTCCTGCGCTTCGACATGTCCGAGTACATGGAGCGGCACACCGTGTCGCGCCTGATCGGCGCGCCTCCCGGCTATGTCGGCTTCGACCAGGGCGGCCTGCTCACCGACGGCGTCGACCAGCATCCGCATTGCGTCGTGTTGCTCGACGAAATCGAGAAGGCGCATCCCGATCTATATAACGTGCTGCTCCAGATCATGGACCACGGCCGGCTCACCGATCACAACGGCAAGCAGGTCAACTTCCGCAACGTGATCCTGATCATGACCACGAACGCCGGTGCGGCCGATCTCGCACGGCAGGCCTTCGGCTTCACCCGCCAGAAGCGGGAAGGCGACGACCACGAGGCGATCAACCGGCAGTTCGCGCCGGAATTCCGCAACCGTCTCGATGCCATCGTCTCCTTCGCGCATCTCAATGCCGATGTGATAGGCATGGTGGTGGAGAAGTTCGTGCTGCAGCTCGAGGCGCAGCTCGGCGATCGCGACGTCACGATCGAGCTGTCCGACGAGGCCAAGGCCTGGCTGATCCAGCACGGCTATGACGAGCAGATGGGCGCGCGCCCGATGGCCCGCGTGATCCAGGAGCACATCAAGAAGCCGCTGGCGGATGAGGTGCTGTTCGGCAAGCTGAAGAGCGGTGGCCACGTCCGCGTCGTCCTGGTCAAGGACGAGGCTGACGAGACCAAGGACAAGATTGGCTTCGAGTTTGTCGAAGGACCGGTCACGCCGAAGCAGGAAAAGCTGCCCGGGGCCCGCAAGCGGCCGCCAGGTAAGTCCAAGCCGGGCGGTCCCGGCGGCTCCAAGGGGCCGACCTCCAAGGGCCCGCTGGTCAAGGTCTGATCGCGAGCGTCATGAATTGAAAAAGGGCCGGCTGTGAAGCCGGCCTTTTTGTCGATGGCGACGATCGGCGCGAGCTCATATCTGAGGACAGGCCAGCCCCAGAAAGCCGGCTCGTCGTGCGATCGCGGCCTCAAGACCATCTGGCAAGAAACTCACCGCTTCGTCCAACGTGTCATCGCCTACGCTGCAGCGGCAAAACCGCCTGGCTGCGGCGAGCAGTTCCTCCCGCGACACGCCCTCATAGGCTTGTCGCGTCGTTTCAAGCGCCGCCTCGACCTCGGGCGGAGACAGCAGCAGGTTTCCCATCTGCCCCGGCAACGCTTGCGCGCGCTCGGAGCCCAGCGCATGCCAGACGATGCTGACGGTCGGATGACGAGCTGTGATCGTCATCCGGAAGACATGTCGTTCATCGACGAGGTCCGACAGCGCGCCCTCGATCGTCAGCAGCTGTCTAGCGAACTCGACGAACCCCGGACGATTGAATGCGCGGGAAAATGCGCGGACCCGGGAAGCTAGCTCGTCGCTTGCGGTGAGCCATGCGTCTTCCTCATATTCGTACGGGTGCGCCCGCCAATCGTCGATGGCCTGCCTTGCCTCCGCAGACAACGGGCTTTCCGCCGCGGCCGCAGCAAAATGTGGCTGAATGCGCGCATGCTCGCGCTCATCGACGAACAAACCGATCCACCAATAGTCGAAGGCCACGCGTCACCCCCTGCAGCATGTTTCAGGCTGCGCTGGATGGCCGACGGGTTACCAAGCACCAGCAGTCTCCGGGACCGCGTGTTGGTCGCGGCACGCGAGCAACCGGTTCGCGTCACCGGTCGTGAGAGCAGGACAGAAACGCCGTACGCACTATGTGCCGGCTTCGGGTGCGCGCGATGGCCGAGGCTTCTTCGCAGGAGGGGGCGGCCGGTGGACCGGCGCCACGGGCTGCATGGTCACGATGACGGGATTCGGCTTGTGGTCGGTGGCAGCGCCGGTCACGGCGTCGACACCCATGCCCACGAGACCGCCCGCGATGATATTGCCCGCGAAGCCGGCCGCGCCTGTCGCCGGGATTTCCTTCGTGAGCTGCACCGTCTGCGATTCAAAACCTTCCTTCTGGAAGGTGATGGAAATGTCGGCGTTGCGCTTGGCGACGATGGAGCATGGCGTCATGCAGGTCGTCGGTACCTCGAGACCGCTGACCACGGCTTCAACGCCTGATGGTGTCGATGAAATGCTGATGTTTTCCGTCGTGCCGCGTGTAACGGACGCGCAGCCGCCCAGCATGGCGCCGAGCGCCAAAATTCCTACAATACGCATGAAAAATCCCCAGCCCGAGATGCAATCAAGCGCAACCGGAGCGCGAAGGCAAGGGGCCACTGCGTCGAATAGTTAAGCCACGCCAAGGTTGTGCGCTGCTTTACTCGCCCTTCATGCGCTGGCCGTCATGGATGCGCACATGTTCGGCGCCGCGCGCGCCGGCGGGGGAGAGCCTCAGCATGCTCAGCAGGGCTCCGCACAGCGCGAAACCGACGGCGGCCAGCAGCGCGATCCTGGTACCCTCGATGGCGTAGCGCCCGAGCAGCAGCGCGACCAGCGCCGCGCCCGTCGTTTGTCCCAGCAACCGCGCCGTACCTAACATTCCGCTGGCCCCGCCGGAGCGTTCGCGCGGGGCGGCCGCGATCATGGTGCGGTTGTTCGGGGTCTGGAACAGTCCGAAGCCGAGACCGGCAAGCGCCATCCGCCAGATCACGTCGGCATGTGCAGGGCTGGCCGGCAGCAATGCGAGCGAGGCGAGCCCGCCCGCGAAGAGCAGAAGGCCGATGCCGCCCAAGAGCCCGGCCGGATAGTGCTCGACCAGCCGTCCGGCCAGCGGCGCCGCAAAGGCCACCGCGATCGGCCAGGGCGTGATCAACAGTCCCATCTCGACGGCCGAATAGCCAAAACGGTGTTGCAGGTAGAAGGGGATCGCGACGAAGGCCAGCATCTGCGCGCAGAACGAGGCGATCGAGGTTGCGATCGACAGGCCGAAGATCGGAATGCGCAACAGATCGATCGGCAACAGCGGCACCGCGACGTGGGTCTCGCGATAGATCAGGAGCGCGCCGGCGGCCATCGCGACGCCGAACTCGATCAGGCAGATGAGCAGCGGCTCGCCATGGCCGACACTGTCGATCGCAAAGATGCCGACGCCGAAGGTGACGGCGCTGAGGCCTGCGCTTTGCCAGTCGAAGGGATGCGATGCGAGACGCGTGTGCGGCAGGCAATTCCACCCCAAGGCCAGGGCAGCTATCCCGAGCGGGATGTTGATCGCGAACAGAAAGGGCCAGTTCGCGACCGAAAGGATGGCCGAGGCCAGCGTCGGGCCGATCGCGGCCGACACCGCGACGACCAGCGCGTTGCGGCCGATCCCGCGTCCGAGCAAGGCGTGCGGATAGGTGAACCGGACCAGCGCGGTGTTCACGCTCATGATGCCGGCCGCGCCAAAACCCTGGACGATGCGCGCCAGCGTCAGCTCAAGCAGCGTATGCGACAGCGCGCAAAACGCCGAGGCGAGGGTGAAGAGTAGCAGCCCTGCGAGGTAGACGCGGCGATAGCCCACGATCTCGCCCATCGAGGCCAGCGGCAACAGCGAGATGGTGATGGCAAGCTGGTAGCCGTTGACGATCCAGATCGAGAAGGCGGGGCTGGCGTTCAGATCGGCCGCAATGGTCGGCAGCGCCACATTGGCTATGGCGCCGTCGACGACCGACATGGTGATGCCGAGCGCGATGGTGAGGATGGCCCATTGCCGCTGCGGCAGCGGCAGGCCGTCGGCATGCTCGATTACATCTGTCGACATCGTGAACGGCGCTCGGAAGCGCGATCGAATCGCGATCGCAGATTTCACATGTTACTGCGCAACTTGGAGCCGTCGCGATGGTTCCGGGGCTTTATCGCTCACCTGGTGACCGCCGCGAGCAGCCCGGGGCATCAGGCCTGTGTGGAGGCTCTTTCCCAAGTCGCGGCGCGGCTCGGCGGCAGGCGCAGGAAGAGGACGATGTTGCCGAGGCCAACAAGCGCCAATCCGGTGATCGACCAGAGCGACCAGTGATAGGCCTCGAAGGAGCTGGAGACGGCGAGCGCGACCGCAGGGTAGAGCACCGTCACATAAGCGGCGCGATCGGCGCCTAACCGCGCCAGCAGCGAGAGATAGGCGAGAAAGGCCGCAATCGTGCCGACAACCGCGAGATAGAGGAGGCTAAGGAGATAGCCTGGCGAGGGGGCGATCACGAAAGCTGCGCCTCGTGCCAGGCAGAAGAGCGCGAGAAAGACCGTGCCCCAACTCATGGCCCGGGCGACGGCGTTGGGAAGATCCGTCCCGTCCGCCGTGGCACGCAGAGAGGCGAAATTTCCAAGCGAGAAGACGAGCGCGGCGGCGAGCTGCAACGCGACTCCGAGCGCCGTGCCGGCATCGACCGCAACGCCCGCGAACGCCTCGCCGAAAAGGAGCATGATGCCGATCATGCCCAGCAAGGCGGCGCCGAGAACTTGCCGGCTCGGCCGTTGGCGTCGGAAAAGCCATTGGTTGAGCGGATTGAATATCGTCACCGTCGTGACGATGACGGAGGCGACGCCGCTCGCAATGTGGCCGATCGCGGCATAGGTGAGGATGTAGTTGAGGCAGAACAGGCAGACGCCCATGGCCGCAAACCAGCCATGCTGCCGCGGGTCGACGCGCTGGAGTCGCCCCGTTGCCGCGAGGCCGGCCCAGATCAAGGCCGTTGCGAGAACGAAGCGCCAAAGGATCGAGACCTCGGGGGCGACGACCCCGAGCTGCAGCTTGATCGCGAACCAGGTGAAGCCCCATGCAAGGACGACGGTGATGAAGAGCAGAGCGGTCATGAACAACACTTGTCCGTTGGACCGCGCGATCCCTAGTCCAGGCCCAACAAGCTTGTCTGTCGCAACGCTGCCTGTTCTTGTCAGGATCTTGCTCTAAAGCACGGCGTCCACGGCGCCCGACATTGTGGCGCGACGGCTCTTTTGCTCTAATCGGCCGCGTCTTCAACCGCCGTGCGACGAGCGATGTCCGGTCTCCAGGGATTCACCATCTTCGACTGCCTGAATGGCGCCCATGTGCCATTGCGGAGCGCTGTGGCACTCGGCGGTGGTCTCGCGGTGGCCCTATGGGAGCGGAACGAGACCGCCTTCACGCGCTACGCCGCGCCCAACCACCACACGCTCAGCCTCTATCTTAGTGGCGGCGAAGCGATCTGCCGTCGTCGCGACGGGGAACGCATCGGCAGCGCCGGCGCCGGCAGTCTCTGCACCATGCCGCGCGGCGTCACCAGCGATTGGGATGTCAGCGGTCCTGTCGCCATGTTCCACCTCTATGTCGCGCGCGCGGCCTTCGAGCGTGCCGCCGTGGAGGCGCTTCACGTCGATCCTGCCGCCATCGACCTGCGCGATGAGACGTATTTCCGCGATGCCCACATCGAGACGCTGATCCGCGAGGCAATGCTGCCTCTTGTCTGGGATGAGCCGGCAGAGCGGGTAGCGCTTGGCCACGCTGCGCAGACGCTGCTCGCCTATGTGGTCGCGCGCCACACCACGCGTGGTCCGGCAGCACTGCGGACACGCGGCGGTATCCCGCCGGCGCGACTGCGACGCATCACCGACTTTGTCGAAACCCATCTCGACAGGCCGCTCGGGATCGAGGATCTCGCCGGCGTGGCCGAGCTCAGCCCGTATTATTTCGCACGGATGTTCAAGCGTGCGACGGGTGAAACCCCGCATGGCTTCGTCTTGCGCCGCCGCATCGAACGCGCGAAGCGGCTGATGGCGACGGCCGAAATTCCGCTTGCCGAGGTCGCGCTCGCCTGCGGGTTCAGCAGCCAGAGTCACTTCACGCAGCGCTTTCGCGCCTTGAGTGGCATGACGCCGCGCCAATACACGCGCTCGCTGCGCGGTTGAGAGCGCAGGCGCTATTTCTCACCAGCGCGCGGTCGCCTTGCCGAAGACGTAGAGCGCGATCAGCCCCACTGTCACTGCGGTCGAGTAGATCAGGACGTTGCGATCCCAATCGATCCGCTTGCGCCCGGCCTTGCTGAAGGTGAGGGCCGTGAACAGGGCCTTCATGGCAAATCGGCGCATTGGCATCCTCGAAAGCCGGAGGATGCCATCGTTGGGCCAAACGGGCTTGATGCACGTCAACGGCGTGGAAAGCGCCGCGACCGCGGCGTAATGCATTGCCGGCGGGATATGGGTCTGACCTGACGGGTCCGGGAAATTTTGGGTTGACCGATCCATTCCTCTTCAGTTATACCAAATCCATAACCTAATGGTTATGGATTTGGGATGCCGAATGCTCACGACTTGATTTTCAGGACGCTGGCCGATCCAACGCGGCGGGCGATCTTCGAACGTCTCTGCCGCGACGGCGAGCAGACGGTCGGAGCGCTGACGGCGCGCGCCGGGATCTCGCAGCCGGCCGTCTCGAAACATCTCGGGGTCTTGAAACAGGCGGGCCTCGTGCGCGACCGCCATGAGGGCCGCCAGACCCATTACAGCGCACAACTCGGGGCGCTCGGGCCGCTGATCGACTGGACCCGCCAGATGGCCGGGTTCTGGGAGCGCCGGTTCGACGATCTCGAAGATCTGCTGAAGAGGATGGACCAATGAACAATACCGCGACCGAAACGCGCTCCGTCGTCGTCGAGCGTGAGATCCCGCATCCGCCGGAAAAGCTCTGGCGCGCGCTGACGCAGCCGCATCTGATCGAGGAGTGGCTGATGAAGAACGATTTCAAGCCGCAAGTCGGCCACCGCTTCAACCTGCGCGGCGAGTGGGGCGGTGTGCTGGATTGCGAGGTGCTGACCATCGAGCCGCAGAAGACGCTGTCCTACACCTGGAATTTTGCGCACGAGGATGCCGCCTTCGATCTGCGCAGCGTCGTCACATTCACGCTGACACCGACGGGCAGGGGAACGCATCTGCGCATGGAGCAGGTCGGATTCCGTCCGGATCAGAAGCAGGCTTTTGGCGGCGCGCACGCTGGCTGGAAGCAGTTCTTCGACAAGCTCGACCAGGTATTGGCGCAGGCAGAATGACACCGGTCGCATCGTTGATGGTTTCGTCTCAAGGGAGGGGTTCTTGAACAAGTGGATACGTCAGATTCACCGCTGGCTGTCGATTGCCTTCACATTGGCCGTCATCGGCAATGTCATCGCCATGGTCAGGCAGGAGCAGGCCGTCTGGGTCGGCCTGCTCGCGCTGTTCCCGCTGATCCTGCTGCTGCTGAGCGGCCTCTACCTCTTTGCGCTGCCCTATGCTGTCAGATGGCGGAACAGCTGAAGATATGGCCGGCAACACACCGAAAAAGTCCGCGAGGGCTGCGAAACCGGCTCTCCTCGCAGGCGGCAACCCCCAGATCGCGAAAGCCGAAGGCGATGCCCCGGTGCAGGCCTATATCGCAGCCATGCCCGGCTGGAAGCGCGAAATTGGTCGCCGGCTCGACGCAGTCATCGTGCGCACCGTCCCCGGCGTGCGCAAGGCCGTGAAATGGAATTCGCCCTTCTATGGCATCGCTGACGAGGGCTGGTTCCTCAGCTTTCATTGCTTCACGAAGTACGTCAAAGTGGCTTTCTTCCGCGGCACGTCGCTGCGTCCTGTTCCGCCCGGCGAGTCCAGGAGCAAGGACACGCGCTATCTCGACATCCATGAGGATGACCAGCTCGACGAAGCTCAGCTCGTTGCCTGGGTGACGCAAGCCAGCCGATTGCCCGGCGAACGAATGTGAGTGCAACGAAAATGAAAAAAGCGATGGCAAGCGTGAAGAAGAGCCCTGCGAAGGACGCAAAGGGGGGAGCCTCTCCTTCCGAGCATATCGATGCGCGGATCAAGGAGCTCGGCGACTGGCGCGGCGAGACGCTGGCGCGCATCCGCGGGATCATCAAGCAGGCCGATCCTGATGTCGTCGAGGAGTGGAAGTGGCGCGGCGTCCCGGTGTGGGAGCATGACGGCATCATCTGCACCGGCGAGACCTACAAGGCCGTGGTGAAGATGACCTTTGCCAAGGGTGCTTCGCTGGATGACCCGGCTGGCCTTTTCAACTCCAGCCTCGAAGGCAACACGCGGCGTGCCATCGACATCCACGAGAGCGACAAGATCAACGAAAAGGCGCTGAAGGCACTCATCAAGGGCGCCGTGGCGCTGAATACCGCGAAGCGATCGGCCAAGAAAAAGAAGAGCTAATGCGGCAACTGACTCTGCCGGAAATCGCGCGGCGATAGGCCAAAATGCTCGCGGAAGACACGGCCGAAATGCGAGAGGTCGTTAAAACCCCAGGCAAAGGCGATCTCGCCGACATGCCGGTGCGCGAGCACGGGTGAGGCGAGGTCGCGCTTGCATTGGGCGAGGCGCTCGGCGAGCACGTAGCGTTGAAACGACATGTGCTCGTCGGCGAGAAGATCGTTGACATAGCGCGGCGAGATGCCGAGCGCGGCCGCGGTGTCCGACAGCGAGAGCTCCGGATTGGAAAGGCGCGCGCGGATATGCGCCTTCAGCCGATAGAGCAGGGCGGAGCGATGGGTCGATGACGGCAGCGACGTCTTGCCGAGACGTTCGCTCAGCGCCATCGCAATGAGGTCGACCGCCTGCTCGGACAGCGCGACGGCGTGGCTCGCCTCGATCTGATCAGCGCTCTGGCACACACGGTAGACGAAATCATAGGCGAGCCTCTGCAGCGGCGAGTCCGGGCCGAACGTGATCGCGGTCATGGCTTCGGTGCCGCCGAGCCGTCGCTGCAGCATGTCGCGCGGCACCTTGAAGATGGTCTGGGTGAAGGCGTCGTCGAACTTCAGCTCGTACGGGCGCGTGGTGTCGTAGAGCGCGAATTCGCCGGGATGGATCACGGTCTCGCGGCCGTCCTGCACGACGCCGCCGATGCCGCGATTGCCGAGCGCGACGAGCACATAGTCCTGATCGGAGCGCGCGATCCGCGACGGCGTGCGGTAGACATGCTGGCGGTCGGAGCAGACATCCGAACACACCGCGCGGCCGAGCGAAGCCTGAGTCACCGTGCCATGAAAGGCGCTGCCGAGGTCGGACTTGCAGTCGAGCCCGACGAACACGTCGCAGACGATGTCCTGCCAGAGCGACAGGCGGCGGTAGCCGGGGCTGCCGTCTGTGGTGAACTGGACTGACATGCGTGAGCCTCCCTGTCACATCCCGTGCATTGTGCTGGCACTCAACCTGCCGGGCAGCGAGGCAATTTCCGTACCGCCTCGCCGATCGCTCCCAGTCGACTTTTTGTTCCGCAGCGGTCGAGCGCCGATCGCCGCTGTCTGGCCCAATAGACTGCATCGGACGTGGTCAGAATTCAATGGAGGCGGGAATGGGCATCGAACATCCGAAATACAAGGTCGCGGTGGTGCAGGCGGCACCCGCCTGGCTCGATCTCGACGCGTCGGTCGACAAGTCGATCGCACTGATCGAGGAGGCCGCCCAAAAGGGCGCCAGGCTGATCGCATTCCCCGAGGCGTTCATCCCCGGCTATCCCTGGCACATCTGGATGGATTCGCCGGCCTGGGCGATCGGCCGCGGTTTTGTGCAGCGCTACTTTGACAACTCGCTCTCTTACGACAGCCCGCAGGCCGAAAAACTGCGTGCTGCGGTTCGCAAGGCAAAACTCACCGCCGTGATCGGATTGTCGGAGCGGGACGGCGGCAGTCTTTATCTGGCGCAATGGCTGATCGGGCCCGATGGCGAGACCATCGCAAAGCGCCGCAAGCTGCGGCCGACCCACGCCGAGCGCACCGTCTATGGCGAAGGCGACGGCAGCGACCTCGCGGTCCACAACCGCCAGGACATTGGCCGGCTCGGCGCACTCTGCTGCTGGGAGCATCTGCAGCCATTGTCAAAGTACGCGATGTACGCGCAGAACGAGCAGGTGCATGTCGCGGCCTGGCCGAGCTTTTCGCTCTACGATCCCTTTGCGGTGGCGCTGGGCGCCGAGGTGAACAACGCAGCCTCGCGCGTCTATGCGGTGGAGGGCTCCTGCTTCGTGCTGGCGCCATGCGCGACGGTCTCGCAGGCCATGATCGACGAACTCTGCGATCGGCCGGACAAGCACGCGCTGTTGCATGTCGGTGGCGGCTTTGCCGCGATCTACGGTCCCGACGGCAGCCAGATCGGCGAAAAACTGGCGCCCGACCAGGAAGGCTTGTTGATCGCGGAGATCGATCTCGGCGCCATCGGCGTGGCCAAGAACGCGGCGGATCCGGCCGGGCACTACTCGCGGCCCGACGTGACGCGGCTCCTGCTCAACAAGAAGCCGTACAAGCGCGTCGAGCAGTTTTCGCCGCCGACTGAGGCGGTCGAGCCGACGGACATTGCAGCGGCGGCAAGCTGAGGAGGGACTCGTCATGGAATCCGCCATCCCTCCGCATCTGGAGACAAAGCGCTCGCGCCACAAGCGCGTGCCGGATGACTACCAGCCGCCATATCCGTCCTTTGTCGCGCGCTACAAGCCCGCCGTCAGCCGCGTGGTGATGGCCTATTTCGGCGTGCAGTATCGCGGCGCAACGCCGGCTGCGGCCACCGACGCGCTGGCGCGGATCGCAAAGCGTTTTGCGGCGGCCGACGGTCCCGCGCATTGGGACCGCGCCCATTACGTGGACCATGCAGGCTTCGCGAACGTCGTCTCCGTCGCCTATTGGGACGACGTCGCGCGCTTCGATGCTTGGTTCGCTCCGGCCCGCGATGACTGGACCGGCAAGGCGGACGAGGGCATCGGCACCTTTATCGAGGTGCTGCGTCCCTCGGTCGAGCGCCACGAGACACTGTTCTCCTCGCTCGGCCGGCCCGAAGGCGTCGCCGTCATCGCCGACGGCATGAGCGGCGATGTGCAGGAGCACGCCTATTGGGGCGGCATGCGCGACCGCATTCCGCTGTCGCAGACGAGCGAGATGGCACCTGGCGGCAAGGCAGAGCTGGTGCGCGACGGGGCTCGGCTACGGGTGAAAGCGAATGACAATCTCTGCCTGATCCGTTCGGGCCAGGACTGGAGCGATACCGAGGCTTCCGAACGAGAGCTCTATCTCGGGGACGTCGAGCCGGTGCTGCGCGAGGGCATGGATTTCCTGCGCGACGACGGCGTCGCCATCGGCTGCTACGCCAATCGCTATATGCGCGTGCTCGGAGCGGATGGAACGCCGACCGAAAAATCCTACGGCCAGAGCTGGTGGAAGAGCCTTGCCGCGCTTGAGCGCTGGGCGGAGTCGCATCCGACCCATGTAAAGATCTTTGGCGCGGCGATGAAATATCTCTCGACGCTCGGGCCGTCAGCAAAGCTGCGGCTCTATCATGAGGTCACGGTGGCCGCGGCAGATGAGCAGTTTTTCGAATATCTCAACTGCCATCCCAAGACGGGGATGCTGACGGCGGTCGAGACCGTCAGCGCCTAGAGCATGATCCGGAAAAGTGTGCAGCGGCTTTCCGGATAGATCATGCTCAAGTAAAGACCTTACGCCGCGAGCGTGGCGTAGCGGTCGAGCAGTTCAGGATGTGCGGCGCAGATGTGATGCGCGCCGGCATCCCGCAGCTCGTCTTCGCTGCCATAGCCGTAGAGCACGCCGATTGCGGTCATGCCGTTCTTGCGCGCGCCGACGACGTCGTGGCTGCGGTCTCCGATCATGACCGCAGAGCGCGGGTCCACCTTCGCCTCATCGAGCGCGTAAGCCAGGAGGTCGCCCTTGTCGACGCGGGTGCCGTCGAGCTCGGAACCGAACACGCGCTCGAAATAGCGGCGCAGGCCAAAGTGGTCGATGATGCGCTCGGCAAAAACCCTGGGCTTGCTGGTCGCGACGAACATGCGCGGACTCGTCGCCGCCAGCGCCGACAAGGTCCCCTCAATCCCGCCATAAGCCTCGTTCTCGAACAGGCCGACATCGGCGAACCGCTCGCGGTAGAGCAGCAGCGCGCGGTCGGCGAGCTCGTCGGTTCCCGTCAGCTTCTTCAGGCTGGCATGCAGGGGCGGGCCGATGCACCAGGTCAGCTCGTCCTCGGTCGGGACGGCCTGGCCGAGCGTCTTGAGGGCATACTGGATCGAGCGGGTGATCCCGGGCTTTGGATCGGTTAGCGTGCCGTCGAGATCAAAATAGATTGTATGCATCCGGGCCCGCTCGCGTTGATTATCCCGGTCGTTGCTAGTTGCCTTGCTGCCCGGTTTCAAGGCCGATTTACGTGATGTTGCGGACCCAATTGCTGCCATCCCTGACACGGACGCTGCTCGGCTGTGGCCTGGCGACGCTGCTTTGGCATGCGCCAGCGAGGGGCGAGGAGCCGCCGGTCCGTGGCGCGCGGCCGAGCGTCGAGGAGCCGGCGATGCCGCCGGACAAGCCGGCCGATGCGGCGCGCGAGAGCGACACCCGTGAATCGATCTGCCTGATGATCGAGGCCGCAGCGCGGGCCTCGAACCTGCCGCTCGAATTTTTTGCCCGCGTGATCTGGCAGGAAAGCCGTTTCCAGACCGACGCGGTCGGCCCGGTGACGCGCAATGGCCAGCGCGCGCAAGGCATCGCGCAGTTCATGCCGGGCACCGCGAGCGAGCGCGGGCTGCTTGATCCCTTCAACCCGATTCAGGCCCTGCCGAAATCGGCCGAGTTCTTGGACGAGCTGCGCAACCAGTTCGGCAATCTCGGTCTTGCCGCCGCTGCCTACAACGCCGGCCCGCGGCGGGTGCAGGAGTGGCTCGCCGGCACCGGCGCGATGCCGCAGGAGACGCGGAGTTACGTCGTCGCCATCACCGGCTCGACGGTCGAGGACTGGGCCGCGGCAGGAAGGGGCGGCAAGACCCCACCCAGCGCGCCGCCGACGAGCTGCCGCGACCTGATGGCGCTGCTCAGGCGCGCGCCTAATCCCTTCATCGCCGAGCTCGAGCAGCATGTGCAGCTTGCCGCGGCAAAGCTCTGGGGCGTGCAGCTCGCCGCCGGCTTCGACCGAAACAGGGCGCTGGCGATGTACTCCCGCGCCATCAAGCGCCTGAGCGACGTCATCGGCGACCGCGATCCGAGCCTGCTGAGTTCGGTGATGCGCAGCCGCGGCACGCGCGCCTTCTACCAGGTGCGCATTGGCGCCGACACGCGCGGCGAGGCTGACGAGCTGTGTGGCCGCATCCGCAAAGCGGGCGGCGCGTGCTTCGTGCTGAAGAATCGAGGTGTGAGCGGGTAGTTGATGAATGCCGTCATTCCGGGGCGGCTCGAAGAGCCGAACCCGGAATCTCGAGATTCCGGGTTCGATGCTTCGCATCGCCCCGGAATGACGGCATGTGCTGCGCCGCGCATGCCAGCCCCGCCTTGCACTTCCTTGACGTGACGCACCGTCTCGCCCGTTATGCCGCCACGACTTCTCCCATTCCCGGCTGCCCGTGGCGCTTCCTCCGCTCGATTCATCGCAATGGCATAGCTCGTGGCGCGCCTTCCTGTGGGGCCTGCGCTCGATCACGCAGACGATCCTCACCATCGTGCTCTTCGTGACCTATCTCGGCATCGGGGCGCTGGCGCATGACACCGGCTTCAGCCTCGCCTGGGCGTTGGCCTCAACCCTGTTCGTCTGGGCGGGACCGGCGCAGATCATCCTGATCACCACGCTCGGGTCCGGTGCGACCATCATCCAGTCCGCGATCGCCGTGACCGTGAGCGCCATACGCCTGTTCCCGATGGTAGTCTCGGTGCTGCCCCTGATGCGCACGCCTGAGACCAAGCGGCGGCAGCTTTTCTTCGTGGCGCATCTGACCGCCGTGACGCTGTGGGTCGAATGTCACCGCTTCCTGCCGCTGGTGCCGCGCGAGCGGCGCATCGCCTTCGTCCACGGGCTCGGCTTTGGCCTGGTCTCGGTCTGCCTCTGCGCCAACACGGTCGGCTATTTCCTCGCGGCCAATCTCACGCAGACGCTCGGCGCGGCGATCCTGATGCTGACGCCGCTGTCGTTCCTGTTCTCGACCGCGCGCAACAGCCGCGAGCTCGCCGACATCGTCGCGCTCGTACTCGGGCTCGTGCTCTATCCGCTGGCCGCGAAGATGAATTCAGGCCTCGACATCCTCGTCAGCGGCGTCGTGGCCGGCACCATTGCTTACGGCGTGCACTGGTTCCGGGAGGCGCGCGCATGAGCAGCTTCATCGGCGACTGGCATGCGCTGGCCGTGCTTTTTGTCGCCGGCGTTATTCCCAACCAGATATGGCGCATGCTAGGTCTCTGGTTTGGCGGCGGTCTGGACGAGGGCTCGGAAGTCCTGGTCTGGGTGAGGGCGGTGGCGACCGCGATCCTTGCCGGCGTCATCGCCCAGATCGTGGTGCAGCCGCCCGGTGCGCTGGCAAGCGTGCCTGACGCGTTGCGCTACGGCGCGGTCGTTGCCGGCTTCATCGTGTTCACTCTGACGCGCCGCTCGATTTTTGCCGGCGTCGTCACCGGCGAACTCGTGATGCTGGCCGGCAGGGCGTGGCTGGGCTAGAGTCCGACCGAATAATAGGGAATTGTGAGAATGGTTCGCGAAAACGAACTCCGCGAGGGCGAGCTTGCGATCGAGTTGCCGAAGGCCGAGGACGCCGGCCTCGTCTTCATCGGCCGCATCCGCACGCCCTGGACCTCGCGGCTGGAGACGCCGCGGCAGGGGCGCCATGACGGCCCCGTCTGCCGGCTCGAAATCTTCGAGCCCTTCGTGCCCGCGATCAAGGGTGTGGACTTCTACTCGAACCTCGAAGTGCTGTACTGGCTCGACAGGTCGCGCCGCGACATCCTGCTGCAAAGCCCGAAGAACAACGAGAAAACACGCGGCACGTTCTCGCTGCGCTCGCCGGTGCGGCCCAACCCGATCGGCACGTCCATCGTCAAGCTGGTCGGGATCGAGGGCAACACAATTTTGGTGCGCGGCCTCGACTGCCTCGACAACACGCCGCTGATCGACATCAAGCCCGATCGCTGCGAGTTTACGCCGCTGGCCGCACCGCAGCCGGGGGATTTTGAGACGGAGTAGGTCTCTCCGCCGTCATTCCGGGGCGCGCCTCTTGGCGCGAGCCCGGAATCCATCTCTCGTCGGTTTCTGCGGCCCAATGGATTCCGGGCTCGCGACTTCGTCGCGCCCCGGAATGACGATCAGCCCTTCAACGCCGCGATCAGCTTCGCCGCATTCTCTTCCAGCACCTTGTTGTCTTCCTTGCGGCTCGCAGGCGGCAGCATCGCCACGCCGTCATGACGCGGCATCACGTGCATGTGTAGGTGGAACACGACTTGTCCGCCGGCGGACTCGTTGAACTGCTGCACCGTGATGCCGTCGGCCTCGAACGCCTTCATCGCGGCCGCGGCAACCTTGTGCGCGCCGCGCGCGACGTGGGCGTAGTCGTCAGGCTTGATGTCGAGGATGTTGCGGGCAGGGGCTTTCGGAATGACCAGCGTGTGGCCTGATACCCGCGGCATGATGTCGAGGAAGGCGAACACATGCTCGTCCTCATAGACCTTGTGGCAGGGCAGCTCGCCGCGCAGGATTTTTGCGAAGATGTTGTTGGTGTCGTAGGCGGACATGGCGCTGCTCCCGGAGAATATCGTTTGTGTCACCAGCCGGCGGATGGCGTCAAGGCGCCTCTTCGAGGCCTTTGCGGAACGGCCCCATCTCGGCAAGCTCGCGACCGGCTTCCGCGACATAGGCGCGCTCGCGCTTGAGGTAATCGTCGATCGCGCGGCGCAGGCCGGGGTCGGCGATGAAGTGCGCGGAATGCGTCGTCTGCGGCAGGTAGCCGCGTGCGATCTTGTGCTCGCCTTGCGCGCCGGCTTCGACGTTCTTCAATCCGCGTTTGATCGCGAACTCGATCGCCTGATAGTAGCAGACCTCGAAGTGCAGAAACGGGTGGTGCTCGACCGCGCCCCAGTTGCGGCCGAACAGCGTATCCGCGCCGATGAAGTTGATCGCACCGGCAATCCAGCGGTTGTTGCGCCTGGCCATCACCAAAAGCACGTCGCGACTCATGCTCTCGCCGATCAGCGAGAAGAACTTTCGCGTCAGATACGGCCGGCCCCATTTGCGCGAGCCGGTCTCCATGTAGAACGCGAAAAACGCGTCCCAGGCGTCCTCGGTGATGTCGCTGCCGGTGAGCCAGTGGATGGTGATCCCTGCTGCGAGCGCCTCGCGCCGCTCGCGCTTGATCGATTTGCGGTGGCGCGAGTTGAGCGTCGCCAGAAAATCGTCGAACGTCGCAAAGCCGTGATTGTGCCAGTGGAACTGCTGATCAGTCCGCTGCAGAAAACCGTGGCTCGCGAGCAGCTTCCATTCGGCTTCGCGCGCAAAGGCGACGTGCACGGAGGACGCCTTGCTGACGCCGCAGAGCGCGATCAGCCCGCTCGCAAGCGCCTCCGCGATGCGCGCGCGATCGACGCCGTCGCGGATCAGGAGGCGTGGGCCGGTTGCGGGCGTGAAGGGAACCGAGACCTGGAGCTTCGGATAGTAGCGTCCGCCGGCGCGCTCATAGGCGTCGGCCCAGCCGCGGTCGAAGACGTATTCACCCTGCGAATGCGATTTCAAATAGCAGGGCACGACACCGGCGACCTTGCCATCGACCTTGGCGATGAGGTGCCGCGGCCCCCAGCCGGTGCGCGCCGTCGCCGAACCTGAATTCTCAGCGGCCGAGAGAAAGGCATGGGAAACGAAGGGGTTATAGGCGGGTGTTGAAAGCCCGGTGCAATCACCCGACAGCGCGGATGAGGGGCCGAGATCGGCTACTCCAGACGGATTGGCGCAAGCATTCCAGTCCTCAGCGGACACTTCGCCAATGGATGGAACGGCCTCGAGCGTGATTTCGGAAGATGCCATCGCGTATCTTGAACAACCCCTGCGTCAAAGATCGTGCATTGCGGTAGCGACTTCAAGGGGTGTGGGGAACTCGGCTGGTGCTGCGGACTCGTCTTCGCGATACGGGCGTGATCCCTTCACGAGTCGTCCTAGCGAAAGCCAGGACCCATAACCACAGGCCAGAGTTTGGCGAAGACTGGCAGTCGCTATGCCTTCATCGGGACTGGCACCGCGCGCCATCGAGAGATCACGCGGTATGGGTCCTGGCTTTCGCCAGGACGACGTCGGAGCCTACGGCACAAACCCCTCAAAGATCATCTGGTCCGCATACTTCGCCGCCGCCGCACGCTGCTCCGCCGTGCGCACCGTCCAGGTCAGGAGCGGGCAGCCGAATACGTTGCGCGCGATCCAGGGAGCGGGAGCAGGCAGATGGTTGACCGAGAAGGCCACGAAATGCGGCTGGGTCTGCAAACCATGGCGCAGATACAGCATCGAATCGCGCTGCTCCTGCGTGAGTTTTGTCCAGTGGCCATCGTCATAGGTTCGCTGCGCGACGATGCCGCGCGGCCGTGACGGGATGAGCTCGCGAAGCGCCAGCACCTGGTCGGGATCGAAGGACATGCCGACCGCCGGTCCATCATAGGAGGCGAGCACCTCGGCCATCCGAGCTACCAGCTTGCGGTCGCCCTTGAAATGGCTCTTCACCTCGATCACCAGCGGCGCGCGGCCGGCGACCATGGCGCAGAGGTCGGTCAGCGACATCATCCGCTCGGGCGTGTCCTTGAAGGTGACGGCCCTCAACTCGGCCGCGGTCTTTTTGAGCAGGAGACCGCTGCCGTCGGCGAGGCGTCCCAGCGCATCGTCGTGATGCACCATGGCCTCGCCGTCGGCGGTAAGCTGGATGTCGACCTCGATCGCGAAATTGCCCGCGATCGCAGCCTGCACCGCGCCCGGCATGTTCTCGACCACGCCGCGTGAGATGTCGTGCAGGCCGCGATGAGCGACCGGCCGCTGGGTCAGCCAATCCGGAGCGCGCAACGCTCGTCCTCCGCGTCAGGCGACCTCGAACACGCCTTCGACCTCGACGGCGGCATCCGCCGGAAGCGAGGCGACGCCGACCGTGGTGCGGGCGTGGCGGCCCTTGTCGCCGAAGGCGGCAACCATCAGGTCCGAGGCGCCGTTCAGCACTTTTGGCCCGTCGACGAAGTCGGGCGCGGAATTGATGAAGCCGCCGAGCCGGACCACGCGCACGACCTTGTCGAGGTCGCCGAGCGCCGCCTTGACCTGGGCGAGCAGATTGACGGCGCAGCCGCGAGCCGCAGCCGCACCCTGTTCGATGGTCACGCCGGCGCCGAGCTTGCCCTTGGCGATCAGCTTGCCCTGCGGATCGAAGCAGACCTGGCCGGAGACGAAGATGAGGTTGCCGGTCCGCACGAATGGAACGTAGTTGGCGACCGGGGCGGGGGCCTCATGCAGGACGATGCCTTGTTCCGCGAGCTTCTGTTCGACCGTTCCTGCCATGTTGCGCCCTCGATGCCTGCTGTGATGACCCGGACTCAGGTTTGCAGCCGGGTGCGCCTGTTTCGCCGATTGGCCGGCCGCATGCAAGGCGACCGCCGGCTTGCCCAGCGCCGTTCAGGGTTGCATTTTTCTGAGGCAGAACAGGAGGTTCAACGAAAAAGCGCAACTTTCCGTGAAGCCGCCGCAGTTGCGACGCAATGGAACGGCCATTAATGTGGCGAATCTTCGCATCCCCAGGGAACAGACATGGTGCACCTTTTCCGGACGTCGCTCGGTGTGATGGCGTTTGCGGCGGCCGCGCTTGCGGCGGGCGGCGAAGCCGCGGCGGCGAACGGTCCGTTCCTTCCGCACCAGGCGCTGTATGAGCTGAGCCTCGTCAAGTCGCGCAGCAACTCCGTCAACAGCGCGCGCGGCCGCATCCTCTACAATTTCACCGGCAATAGTTGCGAGGGCTACACGTCCGAATTCCGCCAGGTCTCCGAGCTCGACAGCGGCGAGGGCAAGATCACGCTCAGCGATCTCCGCTCCAACTCCTGGGAAGACGCGGGGGGCAAGAGCTACCGCTTCAAGATCGAGACGCGGATGAACGACACCGATAGCGGCCAGGTCGACGGATCGGCTGAGCGCAGCGGCGACCACATCAACGTCAAGCTGAAGCTGCCGGTGCCGAAGACCTTTACGCTCGATGGCACCACCGTGTTCCCGACCGAGCAGATCCAGCGCATCATCGCCGCCGCCAAGGAAGGCAAGTCGCTGCTGGAGCTCAGCGTCTATGACGGCTCCGACAATGGCGAAAAAGTCTACAACACGCTCACCGTGATCGGTCAGGCGATCCCGGCCGAGCGCACGGCTGCCGCGCCTGATCCTTCGACCCGCGACGACCACATGAAGTCGCTGATGCGCTGGCCGGTCACGGTCAGCTATTTCGACCGCGAGGCGCAGCAGAAAGAGGGCGAGCAAACGCCGGTCTACGCCATGGCGTTCGAGCTCTACGAGAACGGCGTCTCCCGCGCGTTGGTGCTGGATTACAACGACTTCGTGATTTCAGGCGCGATGGGCAAGTTCGACGTCAAGGACGCCAAGCCCTGCAATTGAGCGCTTCTCAAGTTTTTTGAACGCGCCTCAGTCGGCACGGATCTGATAGTGACGCAGCTTGGCGTAAACGGTGCTCTTGGCGAGACCGAGCGCGGAGGCAGTGGCTGCCACATTGCCGTTGCATGACCGCAGCGTGCGCGCGATGAGATCGCGTTCCGTCACCTCCGTGAGCGACAGGCCCAGATCCGTCCTGGCGTGGACTTCTGTCCGGAAGGAGAGATCGGCCAAGTCCGAGGGTTCAATCACCTCGCCGGCGCTGGTCAGCAGCAGGCTCTCCACCCGGTTGCGCAGCTCGCGCACATTGCCCGGCCAGTCATGGCCTTGCAGAAGTGCCAGGGCCTCGGGCGAGAAGCGGCAATCGCCGAGGCCATAGCGCGTCCTCGCCTGGGCAACGAAATGATCGACCAGCATCGGAATGTCGTCCGGCCGCTCCCGTAGCGGGGGAATGGCAATCGGGACCACCGCCAGCCGGTAGTACAGGTCCTTGCGGAAGCGCTGCGCGTTGACCTCAGCGTCGAGGTCGCGGTTCGTCGCGGCGATCAGGCGGAAGTCCACCTTGCGGACCGTCGCTTCGCCGACGCGGCTGATCTCGCCGCTCTCCAGCGCCCGCAGCAACATCGGCTGCAGGTCGAGCGGCAGTTCGCCGATCTCGTCGAGGAAAAGACTGCCGCCGGATGCGGTTTCGATCTTTCCGGCCATGCCGCCGCGACGCGCGCCGGTGAAGGCGCCGTCCACATAACCGAACAGTTCGCTGGCCAGCAAATCGCGCGAGATGCTGCCGCAGTTGACGACGATGAACGGCTGGTCGCGGCGCGGCGAGGCCGTGTGGAGCCCCTGGGCGAAGATTTCCTTGCCGACGCCGGTCTCGCCAAGCAGTAAGACGGGCGCGGACGTCCACGCGACGCGGCGGCATTTCTCGACCACCGCATGCATCTTCGGGCTGCGGTGGATGATGTTTCCGAACGTGCGGGCTGAGTTTTGCGCTGATGGCGAGACGGTCCGGGCCGCGGCCTTCGGCGCCACCATGATGGTGCCCAGATGCTCGCCATCATGGTCTACCGGCCGCAGCCATTCCTCCTTGATCCAGGCCGGACGCGAGGCGTCCCATGGCCGATCGTCGGCGCTTCTGAGCTGCGGAAAGTTCGGCTCGCACTTCGGCGCGCCGAGATCGCGCATGATCTGCGTGATCTCTCCGTTGGCCTTGAAGGGACGCCCGGCGCTGTCGAACAACACGGCGTGATGCCGGTCCGACGGGGGCAGCAGCCAGAAGCACTGATCGAGAAGCCGATAGCGCGCCTCCATCTCCATCTGAAGCAACTGGGCCTCGATGCGTGCGGCCGCCGAAATCGCCAGCGCCAGGGCCTGTCGGCCGTAGGAATCGGACAGCCCGGACAGATCGATCGATCCGATCACCGCGCCGTCGATGGGGTCGCGGATCACGCTGGCCGAGCAGGTCCAGCGCTGAATGCCGGAGCAAAAATGTTCTGTCGCATGCACCTGAAGCGGCTGGCCGGTTTCCAGTGCCGTGCCGATCGCGTTGGTGCCGCAGACCGTCTCGCTCCAGTTGCTGCCGGGGAGGAGGTGCGTCTTCTCCACCGCATTGCGCAGGGCGATCTTGGTGTCGCCTTCGAGCCGCAGCACGATGCCGTCGGCATCGGTCAGCACCATCACGGTGCCGGTCTCCGACATATAGTCGCGCGCCAGTGCCATGGTGGAGGCGCCGGCCTGGACCAGCCGGTTGCGCTTGTCGAGCAGGCGCTGGAGCCGCTCATCACGCATCGGCATCGGAGCCTGGCCGCGCCTGTGGTCGACGGCCGACTCCTGGCTCCGCCGCCAGGAATCGCTGATCGCGGGACGCACGACCTGTCGCGCAGCGAGGATCCCGGACTGGAAGTACTCCCAGTTTGTCAGGACGTCGCGGACGATGTCAGGATTTGCAAAAGCTTCCTCTGGCGTCTGCCCCAACACGTTCCCTCCTTCGACGCGCTGAGTGGTCCTGATCTGTGGACCCCGAGCTTCATCTCCCGATTGTGAAACCATCCATGGAAACGTGCAACGGACAATCGCGACCTTGGTGCTACCCCGGTCCGCCTCCGGCCGCACTGCAAAATGCGGCGATTGAAGGCGGACCGAAGATCGCAACAAGGCGAAATCTAGGCGGCCTTGCGTTGGCTCAGGCTGTCGTAGAAGGCGGTTTCGAAACGCATGTAGCCGGTGAACGACGCCACATCCGCAAAGGGCAGGATCTGGGTTGCCCAATAGCCGCCAAAGCCGTTCTGCCGGTCGATCCAGTAGAACAGGTTCGCCAATCCCGCCCAGCCGAGCGCACCGGCTGGCCGGCCGGTCGGAGCCTTCTCGTCGTTGACCATGAAGGTGAACGCCCAGGATTTTGACAGGCCCGGGAAAAACTCCGCATCGTTCGAGAGCGATTTAATGACGCCCGGCAAGGCCGTCACCTTGAGATCGCCAAGCTGGTTCTTCTCGGCCATCTTCACGGTCTCAGGCTTCAAGACCCGGCCATGGGGACCTGCGCCGTCGTTGAGCCACATGCGGATGAAGCGCATGTAGTCGCCGACCGTGCTGTAGAGGCCGTGGCCGCCCATATGGACCTCAGGACTCGCGGGCAATTCGAAGTCCATCGGGGTCAGCGAGCCGTCGGCGTTGCGCGCATGCACGCCGGCAAGCTTGCTGCGCACCGCATCGTTGATCGCGAATGTGGTGTCGCTCATGCCGAGCGGCTTGAAGATGCGCTCGGCAAAGACCTCGCCGAGCCGCTTGCCGGTGATGCCCTCGACAACCTGGCCCACCCAATCGATGTTCGTTCCGTACTCCCATTTCGAGCCGGGATCGAACAGCAGCGGCGTCATGAGTGCGGCCTTCGACGAGGTGATCACGCTCGGCTGTCCGTGCTCGGTCGCCAGGCGCAGATAGTTCTCGTTGAAGAAGTCGTAGCCGAATCCGCCGGTGTGCAGCAGCAGCATGCGCGTGGTCACGTCACGCTTCGGCGCGCGAAGTTTTGGCTGGCCCTTGGCGTCGAAGCCGTCGATCACCTGGAGCTTGCCGATGTCAGGCGCGTACTTCCTCGCGGGCGCATCGATGTCGAGCTTGCCTTCCTCGATCAGTTGCAGCGCCGCCGTGCCGGTGATCGCCTTGGTCGTCGAGAAGATCGCAAAACTGCTGTCGGTCGTCATCGGCGCCGACTGGTCGGTGCGCCGCTTGCCGACGGCGCCCTCGTAGATGTTGCCGTTGCGATCTGTCACCATCGCCACCACGCCTGGGACGCCCTGGCCCGTCGTGACCGTCTCATGGAGAATGGCGTCAGCCGCCGCCTTGAATTCCTTGGTCATGTGTTGCTCCGAATTTGTCATGATGATGCGGGATGGAGGGCCGCGCTCACCCAAAAGGTTGCGCAGCCCCGTGTGCGTTCACTGCTTGGCAAAGCCGGGATAGGCCGAGGAGGCGACCTCATCGCACTTCTGGCGATAGGTCCCGACGCCGCCGATATAGGAGAGCAGACGGCGCGGCTTGCCCTCGACGTTCGAGCCCATGTACCAGGAGTGCGTCTTGGTCACGAGGGTCGTGTTCGCGACCTCGTCATGATGCGCGACCCAGGCATCCTGCGTCGCCTTGGTCGGCTCGATGACGTTCAACTGGTTCTTCTTGAGATAGGCGATGCAATCGCTGATCCACTCGACCTGCTGCTGCAGGCACGTCGTCATGTTGCAGAGCGCCGTCGACGGCGCCAGCGGAGCGCCGGTCGTGAACAGGTTCGGGTAGCCGTGGACCTGAAGACCCATAGTGGTCCGGATGTCGCGGCTCCACTCGTCCTTCAGCGAGCGGCCGTCGCGGCCACGGATGTCGATGCGCGTCAATGCACCTGAGCCGGCGTCGAAGCCGGTGGCCAGGATGACCACATCAAGCGCATGCGACGTTCCATCGGTGAGTTCGATCCCCTGGGGCGTAATCCGCTTGATCGGGTTGTTCTTGACGCTGACCAGCTCGACATTCGGCTGGAGGAAAGCCTCCAGATAGTTGGTCTCGAGCGGAACCCGATGCGTGCCGAAGCCGTAATCGGTCGGGATCAGCGCCTCGCAGAGTTTTGGGTCCTTCAGGCGCGCGCGCATCTTCTTGCGGACGAACTCGGAGATCTCCTCGCTGACATCCTCTTCGAAGAACATCTCGACAAAGGAGGCGAGCCACAGCCGCAGCGAGCCTTCATCCCAGATCTTCTCCAGAACGGCGTGACGCTGGTCCGGTGTGAGATCCTTCCAGGCGCCATTGGTGAAGTCGTATTCGAAGCCGGTGAACGAGTGGGGCAGAACTTTCCGGAATTCCTCGAACCGCGCCTTGTAGCCCTCGACCTCCTTCGGCCCGTATTTCGGGTTCTTCATCGGAATGATGTATTGCGGCGTGCGCACGAACACTTTCAGGCTGCCGACTTCGCCGGCGATGGTCTGGATCACCTGGATGCCGGTGGCACCATTGCCGACCACGGCGACGCGTTTGCCGGCGAGATCGAGCTTCTCCTTCGGATAGCGGCCGGTGTGGACCAGCGTACCCTTGAAGGTCTCCTGTCCGGGAAAGACCGACGTCAGCGGCGCCGACAGCATGCCGCAGCAGGTGATGAGGAACTGCGCGTCGATCGTGTCGCCCTTGTCGGTGGTGATCGTCCAGCGCTGGGTTGCCTCGTTGAAGACGGCGCTTGTCACCGTCGTGCTGAAGCGGATGTCCTTGCGCAGGTCGAGCGTGTCGGCGACGTAGTTGAGCCACTTTTCGATTTCCGGCTGACCGGGGAAGCGCTCGCTCCAGCTCCAGCCCTTGTAGAGCTTCTCCGAGAACAGATACTGGTAGATATAGGCCTCGGAGTCGAAGCGCGCTCCCGGATAGCGGTTCCAGTACCAGGTGCCACCGACGCCGGTGGCCGTATCGACGGCCTTGACCTTGAGGCCCTGCTCGTCGCGCAGCTTGTAGAGCTGATAGAGGCCGGCAACTCCCGTACCTATCACCACTGCGTCCAGGCGTTCCGGCTGACGCGCGCCGTTGGTCGTCCCACTCATGCTTCCCTCCTAATTTGGATCTTTGTCCTCTCCCGCTGCGAGGCGAGATGCGATCGGGAAACGCAGGTTGTGTGCCAGCTCCGTCGCGAGGCTCTAAGCGCTTGCGTTGATTGGGTTTGTTGTTTGACGGCCGGGATGCCCAGGGTTCGAAATTCGAACTGGCGGGGAGTGCTGAGATCGAATTTCGGTCGAGCACTGGCCCGCCGCACCGCTCCCGGTTACGATCACCTGCAATCAACAAACGTCAGGGAGGCGGCACCATGCCCAAGATCGAACATCTCCGTCCGAGCGAGCTGCACCACAATCCCGCATACTCCCATGTCGTCGTCGCCTCAGCCGGGCGCACCATCTACATCGCGGGACAGGTGTCGACCGACGAGGAGGGCAGGGTCGTCGGCGAAGGCGATCTCGCCGCGCAGACCACGCAGGTCATGCACAATATCGGCGCCGCGCTCGCCGCTGCGGGTGCGACCTACGCCAACATCGTCAAGATCACGACCTTCGTCGTCGGATACAAGCCCGAACTACGTCCCATCATCGGCAAGGCCCGCGGCGTCTTCTTCGAAGGCATGACCCCGCCGGCCAGCACGCTCGTCGGCGTCACGGCGCTTGCCGCGCCGGAATGGCTGATCGAGATCGAGGCTGTGGCGGTGGTGGATTGACGGGGACGCTGCATACCCCAATGTCGTCCTGGCGAAAGCCAGGACCCATTACCCCAGGGAGTAGTTGTGGCGCAGCGCGCTGACTACGAGTCTTCGCGACAATGACCGCTGGTGGTTATGGGTCCGGGCTTTCGCCAGGACGACAGCGAGGTTGTGGTCGCCTGCTTCGGCTCACACCAACCGCCGCCCTCACTCCTCCGCCGTCTTCTCCGGCCCGTCATAGGCGATGCCGCGGATCACGGCGGCCTTGCCGAACTTCTTGCGCAGGCTGTCCACCGCGCGCTCGGCGTGCGCGGCGCGGCGGTCGAGCATGTCGGTGTCGTCGTCGGACGAGCCCGCGCGCAGCGCGCTGACGCCGGCGCCCATCAGGCGGAAGGCGGTACCGTCGATCTCCTTGGCCAGCATCTCCCGGCAGATCGAAAAGATCTTTGCCGCAAGTTGCGTCGGCGCCGCGATCGATTGCGAGCGGGTGCGCTGGCGGAAGTCGGCGGTCTTCAGCTTCAGCGTGACGGTCGAGCCGGCGAGCTCGCTGGTCTTCAGGCGCGAAGAGGTCTTCTCGCACAGGCGCCACAAAATCTTTTCCAGCGTCGCGAAATCGCGGATGTCGCTCTCGAACGTGGTTTCGCTGGAGATCGTCTTGGCGCCGCGATCCGCCACCACACTGCGGTCGTCGATGCCGCGCGCGAGCCGCCAGAGCCTGCGGCCGTCGGTCGGGAACTGCCGCATCAGTTCGATCTCGTCGGCCTTTTGCAGATCGGCGATGGTGCGGAAGCCGCGCTGAACCAATCGCTCCTGCGTGGCGGGACCGACGCCGAAGATGAAGCCGACGGGCTTGTCGGCCAGCATCGTGCGCGCTTCCTCCTGGTCGAGCGTGGCAAAGCCGCGCGGCTTGTCGAGGTCGGAGGCGATTTTTGCCAGAAACTTGTTGCAGGACAGCCCGACCGACACCGAGATGCCGATATCGCGCTCGACGTCGCGGGCAAAGCGCGCCAGCACTTTTGCCGGGATCATGCCGTGGACGCGCTCGGTGCCGGAGAGATCGAGAAAGGCTTCGTCGATCGACAGCGGCTCGACCAGCGGCGTCAGCGCCTGCATGGCATGGCGCACCTCGCGGCCGACCCGAACATATTTTGCCATGTCGGGCGGGATCACGGTCGCGTGCGGGCACGCTTCGAGCGCCCTGTACATCGGCATCGCCGAGCGCACGCCAAAGGTGCGCGCGATGTAGCAGGCAGCCGACACCACGCCGCGTTTTCCGCCGCCGATGATGACGGGCTTGTCCGCGATATCTGGATTGTCGCGCTTCTCGACGGTCGCGTAGAACGCGTCGCAGTCGATATGGGCGATGGTGAGGGCGGCGAGCGTGCGGTGGCGGACGAGGCGAGGGGAACCGCAGCGGATGCAGCGCCGCGCCGCAATATCGAGATCGGACAGACAGTCCCGGCAGAAGCAGCCAGGACCGATTTGAAGTCCGGTCTGAGGTCCCGACTGGTCGGGATTGGTCACGGCACGTCGCGCTCCCAATGCGGGTCGCCGAGCACCTGCCGGGCGGCGGCGATGTTGGTCGGATGCAGTTGCGAGACGTTCGCAAAAGCCTTCACCGTGGCATCGTCGCGCAGCACGAAATCGAGCACGCTGATCAGGAAATTCGGGTCGCCGGCGGCGCTGCGCAAGGTCTCCGGGCCGATGCCTGTCTCAGCCAGGAACAGGCCCAGCCTTTCAGGGTCGCCCGCAACGAAAGACAGCGCCTGAATCGCAACAATTTCAGCGACTTCGCGGGGGTTTTGAACAGGCTTTTTCAAGGGGGCGGTTTGCCTTTCCATTAACTTTCAGTGTCTACTTTGGAATCATCATGCCCGAGTCTCGCAAGGCCAGACAAGCAACCGGCAACCAATCGCAGAAAGTTGGGCCTCGGGTTTAACGAAACTAGAGCGAATCTGGAGCTAGTTTGAATCCAGTTTTCGAAGCGCCGTCGAGAGGCGCCTGAGGCGCCACATGTCGAACAGATCTCCTGGAAGTGGGGAGTTGCGGGATGGCTAAGACCGTCCTGATCGTGGAAGACAACGAGCTCAACATGAAGCTCTTCCGCGACCTGTTGGAGGCGCATGGCTATCAGACCTCGGGCACCAGCAATGGCTACGAGGCGCTCGATCTCGTTCGCAAGATGCGTCCCGACCTCGTCTTGATGGATATCCAATTGCCGCAGGTCTCGGGTCTGGAGGTGACGCGCTGGATCAAGGACGATCCGGAACTGCGCACCATTCCCGTCGTCGCAGTCACGGCCTTCGCGATGAAGGGCGACGAAGAACGCATCCGCGAGGGCGGCTGCGAAGCCTATTTGTCCAAGCCGATCTCGGTCGGCAAGTTCATTGAGACGGTCCGGCGTTTTATCGGGTAGGGAGTCAATTTCAGTGTCCGCGCGTATCCTCGTCGTCGATGACGTCCCTGCCAACGTCAAGCTCTTGGAAGCCCGTCTCTCGGCCGAATATTTCGATGTGATGACGGCGTCGAACGGCGCCGAAGCGCTGGCAATGTCTCGCAGCGCCGAATGTGATATCATCCTGCTCGACGTCATGATGCCCGACATGGACGGCTTTGAGGTCTGCCGCCGCTTGAAGTCCGATCCGGCGACGCATCACATTCCGGTCGTGATGGTGACCGCGCTCGACAGCCCCGCCGACCGCGTGCGCGGTCTGGAAGCGGGCGCCGACGATTTCCTCACAAAACCCTTGTCCGATGTCGTGCTGATCGCGCGCGTGCGTTCGCTGACGCGGCTGAAGATGATGACCGATGAGCTGCGCATGCGCGCCATCACCTCGCTCGAGATCGGGGTGCAGGCGCCGGAGCGCAACGCGATCACCGACACCGGCAAGGGCGGCCGCATCCTGCTGGTCGACGACCGGCAGTCGTCCTATGAGCGGCTCGCGACTCTGCTCGCCGCCGAGCACACGGTCGATGTCGAGCCCAACCCGACGGAGGCGCTGTTCCACGCCGCCGAGGGCAATTACGACCTCCTGATCGTCTCGCTCGACCTCAACAATTTCGACGGGCTTCGGCTGTGCAGCCAGGCGCGCTCGCTGGAGCGCACCCGTCACGTGCCGATCCTTGCGATTGCCGAAGCCGAGAGCGGCACGCGGCTGCTGCGCGGGCTCGAGATCGGCGTCAACGATTATCTCTTGCGCCCGGTCGACAAGAACGAGCTTTCGGCGCGCGCCCGCACGCAAATTCGCCGCCGCCGCTATACCGATCATTTGCGCGACAACGTGCAGAACTCGATCGAGGCTGCGATCACCGACGCGCTGACCGGCCTGCATAACCGCCGCTACATGGAGAGCCATCTGGCGACGCTCGCTGAACAAGCGTCCACGCGCGGCAAGCCGCTAGCGCTGATGATCCTGGACATCGACTATTTCAAGTCGATCAACGATAATTACGGTCACGATGCCGGCGACGACGTGCTGCGCGAATTCGCGGTGCGCGTGCGAAAATCGATCCGTGGCATCGATCTCGCCTGCCGCTACGGCGGCGAGGAATTCGTCATCGTGATGCCGGAGACCGATCTGCACGTCGCCGGCATGGTCGCCGAGCGCCTGCGCCGCTCGATAGCGGGCGAGCCCTTTGCCGTCCACAAGGGCACCAAGCGGATCGAAGTCACGATCTCGATCGGATTGACGACGCTGGAGCAGAAGGGCGAGGCCGTCGCCGACGTCCTCAAGCGCGCCGACACCGCGCTCTACCGCGCCAAGCACGACGGCCGCAATCGCGTGGTGTCGCAGGCGGCCTAGGCGCGCCTGCATCGAGCGTGCGGCGCCGCGTTCCACAAACTCCGCTGTCATGCCCCGCGAAAGCGGGGCATCCAGTACGCCGCGGCTTCTCGGCTCTACTCTCGCTGTCTCTGGAATACTGGATCACCCGCTTTCGCGGGTGATGACAGTTGTGTGCGTGGAAGCAGCGACAGACTCTCGCTCAGCAAAAGGCGCCCCGCCTTACGCCGTCCCCTTCGCCTCCTGGATCGCGCGCCAGACCCGCTCCGAGGTCAGCGGCATGTCGAGATGCTTGATGCCGTAATCCGACAGCGCGTCGAGCACGGCATTCACCACGGTCGACATGCTGCCGGCGCAGCCGGCTTCGCCGCAGCCCTTGGTGCCCAGCGGATTGCTCTTGGCCGGCACCGGATGGTCGCCGACCGTCATCGCGGGGATGTCCTCGGCGCGCGGCAGCGCGTAGTCCAGCAGCGAGCCGGTGACCGGCTGGCCACTTTCGTCATATTGAATGTGCTCCATCAGCGCCTGGCCGATGCCCTGCGCGACGCCGCCGTGAAGCTGGCCCGCGACCAGCATCGGGTTGATGACGGTGCCAAAGTCGTTGACGCCGGTGTAGCGCACGATCTGCACCACGCCCGTATCAGGATCGACCTCGACCTCGGCGACGTGGCAGCCGTTGGGGAAGGCCGACGGCACTGGCTCGCTGGTGTGGTCGACGTCGAGTCTATCGGGCACGCCTTCCGGCACCTTGCCGTCATGCAGGCGTTTTGCGAGCTCCATGATGTCGATGCTGCGGTCGGTGCCGGCAATGGTGAACGCGCCGTCGGCGAATTCGATGTCAGCCTCGGAGGCCTCCAGCATGTGCGCAGCGGCGCGCTTGCCCTTCTCGATCACGAGTTTCGAGGCCTGCACGATCGCCATGCCGCTCGCGGTGATCGAGCGCGAGCCGCCGGTGCCGTTGCCGGTGTGCACGATGTCGCTGTCGCCCTGCACCAGCTTGACGCTCTCGAAGGGGACGCCGAGCTGCGCACATAGCACCTGCGCGAAGGCCGAGGCGTGGCCCTGGCCGTAGTCGAGCGTGCCGGTGACGAGCTGCACCGAACCGTCAGGATCGAACACGATCTTGCCGAGTTCGACGCCGGGAGGTGCGGTGACTTCGAGATAGGAGCCGACCGCGACGCCGCGCAGCTTGCCGGCCTTCTTGCTCTCCTTCTTGCGCTTGGCAAAGCTTTCATAGTCGGAAATCTCCAGCGCCTTGTTGAACACGGCCTGGAAGTCGCCGCTGTCATAGGTGACGCCGGAGGAGGCGGGGAACGGCATCTGGTTCGGCTTGATGAAGTTGCGCTTGCGCAGCGTCAGGCGGTTGATGCCCATCTCGTCGGCGGCGCGATCGATCAGACGCTCCATGTAGTAGTTCGCCTCGGGCCGGCCGGCGCCGCGATAGGCGCCCATCAGCGTGGTGTTGGTGAGGACCACCTTGATGTCGATGCTCATCAGCGGCGTGCGATAGACGCTGGAAAAGTTCTTGCCGGTGTTGAGCGAGAGGGGCCCGGGCGCGACGCCGGTGATGTAGGCGCCGACATTGCCGTAACCGGAGAGTTTGGTCGCCAGGAAATGCCCCTCGGCGTCGAGCGCAAGCTCGGCATGGATTTTTTGCGCGCGGCCGTGGCTGTCGGAGAGGAAGCTGGTCGAGCGCTCGTCGAGCCACTTCACTGGGCGCCCGAGCTCCTTCGCGGCGAACAGGATGCACATATATTCGGGATAGTTGATGTTCTTCATGCCGAAGGAGCCGCCGACATTGCCGGTCAGCAGGTGCACCTTCTCGTTCGGCACTTTCAGGTTCTTGGCGAGGTTGGCGCGGTTGCCGGCGACGCCCTGCGTCGGCACCTGGATGGTGTAGCGCTCGGTCTTCTTGTCATAGGAGGCAAGCCCGACCCGCGGCTCCATCGACACCACGGCAACGCGCGTGTTTTCGATGTCGAGCTTGGTCACATGGGCGGCGCCGGCGAAGGCCGCGTTCACCTTCTCCATGTCGCCATAGTGATAGTCGAGCGCGACGTTGTTGGGGATGTGGTCGTAGAGCAGCGGCGCGCCGGGCTGCGCCGCCTGTTCCGGATCGGTCACCGCCGTCAGCGGCTCGACGTCGATACCGACGGCTTCAGCCGCGTCGCGCGCCTGCGCCAGCGTTTCCGCCACAACGAAGGCGACGGGGTCGCCGACGAAGCGGACCTTGTCGGTGGCGAGCGCCATGCGGTTGGTCTGGAGCAGTGGCGTGCCGTCGCGGCTCTTGAGCGGCAGGCCGCAGGTGAAGGGGCCATGGCCGGCGGCGCTGAGGTCCGTTCCGGTCCACACGCCGAGCACACCCGGCATCGCCTTGGCGGCCGCGGTGTCGATTCCGCGGATCACGCCATGGGCATGGGTCGAGCGCACGACATAGGCATAGGCCTGGCCGGGCAGGTTGAAATCGTCGGTGTAGCGGCCCTTGCCGCGCACCAGGGTATCGTCCTCCTTGCGCCGGACCGGCTGGCCGACACCATATTTTTGCAGTGCAATAGCGTTTTCGAGCGAGGACGATTTGGTGTGTTCTTGCATGGAAATGACCTGAAAAGCCGGCGATTGCGCGATTTGGGGGGCGGCCGCGGACCGGGCCCCGTTCAGATAACCCACCGTTCCCTGCACGACAACGCATGAAAGGGCATGGTTGCGCTGACTTGCCGCGCTGGTAATGTTTCCTTCGAAAAAGCAATTCCGGATCGGCCCTTTCGGCGCCGTGGAAAGACAGTTTGTATGAATGACCACACGCCGCTCCGCGACGGCGCTCCGCCGCGCGGGGAGCCGCAGGGGTCGATGGTGTCGGCAGCGCTGGCTGCCGAACCGGCGGCGCCCGTGAATGGGGCGGGAACCGGCATCTATGCGGCGCTGGATCTCGGCACCAACAATTGCAGGCTCCTGATCGCCTGTCCGACCCATGACGGCTTTCGCGTCGTCGATTCCTTCTCGCGCATCATTCGGCTCGGCGAGGGCATTTCGGCGACCGGCTGCATCAGCGACGCCGCGATCGAGCGCGCGATCGCAGCGCTCAGCATTTGCCGCGACAAGATCAACCTGCGGAAGGCCCGGCGGCTGCGGCTGATCGCCACCGAAGCCTGTCGCGCGGCCTCGAACGCCGAAGGGTTCCGCAGCCGCGTCGCAGCCGAGACCGGCATCGAGCTCGAGGTGATCGACCGCGAGACCGAGGCGGCGCTTGCCGTGCTCGGCTGCTCGCCACTGGTCGACCCCAGGGGACGCGGCGCGATCCTGTTCGACATCGGCGGCGGCTCGACCGAGCTCGTGCGCATCGAGCGCGATCCGGCCGAGGACAATCCCCAGCCGCGCATAAAAGCCTGGATGTCGATCCCGCTGGGCGTGGTGACGCTCGCCGAGCAGTTTGGCGGCCGCGACGTGACGCCGGCGATCTACGCGCTGATGGAGCAGGAGGTCGCGAACCATGTCGCGCCGTTTGCCGAGGAGCATGGGCGCGATCTCACTGAGATGCATCTGCTCGGTACGTCAGGCACGGTGACGACGCTCGCCGGCATCCATCTCAACCTCGCGCGCTACGACCGCCGCCGCATCGACAGCATCTGGATGGACGATTCCGACATCACGGCGACCATCAACCGGCTGCTCGGCATGAGCTACGAGCAACGCGCCGGCAACAATTGCATCAGCGTCGAGCGCGCCGATCTCGTGCTGGCGGGCTGCGCGATCCTCGATGCGATCCGCCGCGCCTTTCCGCTGCCGCGCCTGCGCGTCGCCGACCGGGGCTTACGCGAAGGCATGCTGGTCGAGATGATGCGCGAGGACGGCGCGCTCAGGAGCTGGTGAGACCATGGCCAAGGACACCACCGGCCGGCTGCACGTCCAGGTCAAGACCGGCGGCAAGCGAAAGCTGTCGTCAAAGCTCTGGCTCGAGCGCCAGCTCAACGATCCCTATGTCGCCAAGGCCAAGGCGGCGGGCTATCGCTCGCGCGCCGCGTTCAAGCTGCTCGAGATCGACGACAAGTATAAGCTCCTGAAGCCGGGCATGGCCGTGGTCGACCTCGGCGCCGCGCCCGGCGGCTGGAGCCAGATCGCGGCCAAGCGCGTCGGCTCCGTCGACGGCAAGGGCAAGGTTGTCGCCATCGACCTCCTGGAGATGCCGGAGATTCCCGGCGTCGATTTCGCCCAGCTCGACTTCATGGCCGATGACGCGCCGGACAAGTTGACCACGATGCTGGGCGGCGGCGCCGACATCGTGATGTCCGACATGGCCGCGAACACGACAGGTCATCGCAAGACCGACCAGCTCCGCATCGTCGGCCTGGTCGAAACCGCCGCCGCCTTTGCCTGCGACGTGCTCAAGCCCGGCGGCGCGTTCCTCGCCAAGACGTTCCAGAGCGGCGCCGACGCCGAGCTCCTCGCCCAGCTCAAGCGCGACTTTGCCACCGTGCGTCACGTGAAGCCGGCCGCCAGCCGGCAGGATTCATCCGAGCGCTACGTGCTGGCGACGGGGTTTCGGGGCGAGGCAACGAAGGCGTAGCCTCACACTCTGCAGCCGCCCCGGACAAGTGTAGCTGCTGACAATGCGTAGCGTTGTCCGGTAGCGCGCACTGATCCGGACCGCGCGAGCACTTGCGCTCGTCGCGCTAACCACAGGCAGCAGTTTGCCAATTCAAGGACGTTCAACGAGCAATGGCAGCACGTTTTCACCGCCTGCCATCTGAGGATTTGACGGCTCGAAATGCTCTCGCCGTTCTCGCCTCCGAACGAGCAGGCTCGCGTCGAGAAACGCACTCCTCACACTTGTCGCTTGCCTTAGCGCAACGTTGAAAAAAGCGTCGCCGAAGTAGGTCCACTTGGCCTTGTCCTGACAGCCGAACGAAGAATGATGGGCATCGGCCGCGGTGATGACCAGCACATCGGGATTCGCGAGGCGTGGGATGAAAACGCCAGAAAAACAGGCAGAGATGACCACCACCTTGTGTCGCACGCCCGTTTTCGCGAGCATGTCAGCGAGACGGGACGGCGTAAGCGTTTGCGTGAGCCGCCCCGCCTTGATTGCAAGGCCATCGGGAGAGCCATGCGAGGTTAGAATCAAAAAGAGAACATCTTTCTCGGGATTCAGGCGGCTGGCCACAATCTGCAACGAGCTAGCCAGGCCCTCGATCGTCGCATGTCCGCCCTTCTTTGAATTGTACTGTAGGTCGATCGAGGCAGTCTCAAAACGGGCCGCTACGACCTGAGCGGCGCCAGTCGCCTCGGCTCTAAACACGCCTTGATCGCCGAAAAGGCCAAAGGACACCACGCCGACCTTTCGGGCATCCTCAATAGCGCGTACCGGCGAAACCAGCCCGACGATCAAAATCAATGCGACGAACGGCGCGCCGAGCCGGCTGATCCAGGACCCAGAGGTCATGCATACCTCGCTGCGAGATGGCCGCCACAGAGCTGCGGCCTAACACAAGACAGGCGAACTACAGCGAATTTGCATGGCTCGCAATGTTATCTCTCCGACCGCGTTCATGCTTCGCCGCTCCCCATTGTGCGAACCGCCACGCCGGCCGGACTCGTCCGAGCGTTGCCGGCGACAGGATTTCGGGGGCGGGCGAAGGAGGAGCCGCATACTTCGCCGTCGTCCCGGCCAGCCCGGCATTTGAACCGATCCCCGATCCGGTCACACCAAGATCAGGCAACCAATCGCCTGCGTGCCCCCGGACGCCCGAATGCATTTCTTCATCTATGAGGTCGGCTATCGCATCGTCGCGCTCGCGGCGTGCATCTACTGCGGCCGCAGGGTGTGGTACGGCGCGGTCGAGCGAAAAATCACGATGTACAACACGGATTGGTGGGACTGGTGGACGCCGGACTTCGTGTTTCAGCGCGACGCCATGCCGATCCGCTACTGGATGACGATGGTGATGGCGGCGGGCGGCGCGGTCCTGTGCTTCCTTGCTACGATCCTCGGATACTACCAGCCTGGCACCTGAGCTTCGGCTAATCCCACGATGAACTTGATCGGGCGACGCGCGACTTATCGTGTAACTCCATCAAGGGAACAGGACGATGAAGAGTAGGGCATTTTGGATCGGCCTGCTCATGGCCTGCGGCATCAGCGTCTGCAACGCAGCGACCGCCGCACCGCCGGCGGCTCCGCCCGCGGGTTACGCGATCGCAGAGAAGCACACCAAGACATCGCCCGACGGCGCGACGACGATCGAGCAATATCTCAACCAGGAGACCGACGAGTGGAAGTGGCTGTTCTGGGCGCGCCGGCAGGGCACGTTCGCGCTGCTTGATCCGGAGCCCGCCGGCTACGCGGCGGCCTTCGTCTTCACCAATGACCAGAACTGGATCGTTCGCCTGCAAAAGACTGGCTCGGGCGAGCAGTCGCTCTACCTGTACCGCTTCACGCCGCAGGGCTATGTGAGCGCGACCAGGAAGCCGCTCGGTGACCTCGCCTGGGCCTATATGAAGAGCAGGCCCGACTGGCGGAAGGTCGTGAAGGCGCCGGAGTATCACGAGGCGGCGTATCTGTGGGAGGGGTTTGAAGACAACTATCGCGGGCTCGGCGTCGATTGGCCGGCGAACCGCTATCTTCTGATTGGCCTGTCGGGGGATGCCGACGTCAGGGGTCGCAAACGCTCGCAGACCGGCGTGGTGAACGGCTGGCGCTGCCGATATGACCTTGAGACCGGCAAGTTCGACCTGCCGCCGCTCTTTTCACGTGACAACGCGAAAGCCGTCGTGCCCAGGTGAGCAGGTCGGCTCCTGATCGTCGCACAATCCGCAATCGCCGGCGCCAAAACCAGGGCGTGAACTCATCAACGCGATGAGCACGCGCCCCAGCTCGGCTCTAATCCAACACGCGGTCAGTAGTCCCAGAAGGCGGGCACAAAACGGAAGGCGTCGCCGTCGATCGCCACCCGTCCGATGGACGGGAACGGCACGTGAGTGGCGACCAGCATCTCGCCGGTCTCAGCGAGTTCTCGCAAAAGACGGACACGGACGCGCGCTGCCTCCTCGGGGTCGTGTTCGAAGCCGTTGAACCAGTCGGGGTGCTCGAACCCGACCGCGAACACGGCGTCCCCGGCGAACATCAGCCTGTCGCTGCCGGACGCCAGACGAACCACGCTATGCCCGGGTGTATGACCGCCGGTGCGAAGGATGACCACCCCGGGCGCCACCTCGTGCTCCTGCTCGAACGGCCGCAGATGGTTGAGATACTCCTTGGTGAACCGCTTCGCGGCCGCACGAAGCGCGTCCGGAAATCCCGGCGGCATGGAGACGCGGGAGAAATCGGGAGCCTCCCAGAACTTGACCTCGGCAGCCGCCACATGGATCCGCAGGTCCGGGCGCAGATGGTCCTTCACCCCGTCGACGAGCAACGCGCCGATATGGTCCATGTGCATGTGGGTCAGCACCAGGTCGGTCACGGACCCAAGATCGATGCCGGCAGCCTCCAGTCGCTTGATCAATTGCCCGGCCCGCGGCAAGTTCAAGTTCGGGTCGGACCCTAGCCCGGCATCGATGAGGATGGTCTGGCCGCCGCTACGCACCACGACCACGTTCAGCGCCCAATCGAACGCGTCCTGCGGCAGGAACATGTCGTTCAGCCAGGCCGCTCGGTCGGCCGGTGCGGCGTTGTGCGCCAGCATGGTCGTTGGCAGCGGAAGCACGCCGTCGCTGACGACCAGCACGTCGATGTCGCCGACCTTCAGCGCGTAGCGCGACGGCACGAGCTCTTCGGGCGCGGCTCTGACAGCGTTCGGGGTGTTGTGTAGGTTCATGGGTGTCTCCTGCTTTCAGTGTGGGCGTCTGGCCGCCTTGGTTGAGAAGGCCGCGCGGCCAGAGGGGAACGCGGCCGTCATCGCTTCGCGCGTCTAAAGCGCGATGGTTTCAGGTTGAATCGTCATCGCGCTTTAGCTCTTTGTTTGAGCATGATCTTTTCGGAAAACCGCTGCGCAGTTTTCCGGATCATGCTCTAGAGATCGGTGACACGCTCCGGATCGGCCGACGCCAGCGCAGCGGCACGCTCGGCCTTTGGCGGATAGATCCAGACGGTGTTGATCTCCTGCTTGGTCTTCTTGGCGACGTCGCCGACCATCTCCACCTTGCGTTCCCAGCCGCGCGTGAACAGCGCGCCGGCTTCGCCGAGATCGAGACAGGTGACGTAGGCCTTCTGGTGGTAGGGCCTGGTCGGAACGCCGAGCAGCTCCGCTGCGGCGTTGTTGCCGGCAAAGGCGCCCATCCGCGTGGCGTGCTGGCAGGACATCAGTGCGTAGTTGCCGTCGTCATCGCAGGCGGCGCGCGCAGCATCGCCGGTGGCGAAGACGCCCTCGATGCCCGGCACGCGCAAACAGCGGTCGACCAGCAGCCGGCCGAAATTGTCGCGCTCGGCGCTGATCTGCGCGGTGAGGGGAGCGGCACGAATGCCGGCTGCCCAGACCACCGTCTCGGTTTCGATGTGCTCGCCGCTGGACAGCGTAACGCCTGATGCATCGAGCGAGGCGACGCCGACACCGATGCGCGTCTCCACGCCGAGCTTGCGCAGCGCGTCCTCGATGACGGGGCGGGGACCTGCGCCCATGTCGGGCGCAATCCCATTGTTGCGCTCGACGATGATGACGCGGGTCTTGGCATCCTTGCCGAGAATCTCGCGCAGCCGCGCCGGCATTTCGGTGGCCGCCTCGATGCCGGTGAAGCCGCCGCCGGCCACGACGACCGTGTCGCGCCCGTTCACGGCAGGTCGCTTGGCGAGGCCATGCAGGTGCTTGTCGAGGGCAACCGCATCGTCGAGCGAGTCGACGCTGAAACCGTGCTCGGCAAGACCGGGAATGTTCGGACGAAACAGCCGGCTGCCGGTGGCCACGACCAGACGGTCGTAGGAGAGCGACTTGCGCGTAGCTTTTCCGGTCGCGATCTGGACCATCTGGGATTTGGTGTCGACCGTCTCGGCGCTGCCTTGCACGTAGACGACGTCGATGGCCTTGAGCACATCCGAGAGCGGTGCGGTGAGGGTTTCGGGATTCGGTTCGTAGAGCCGCGGGCGAACCACCAGCGTTGGCTCAGTTGCGACCAGCGCGATCTCGAGCTCGTCGGGTGTGACACCCTGGATATCGCGCAGGCGGGCGGCGGAAAGGGCTGCATACATGCCGGCGAAGCCGGCGCCAATGATGACTAGTCGCATGTAAAGTTCTCCTTGGGTTGGGTCTTCTCGGGCACAAGCGCGCTGCCGCCGCCGCTCCCGGGTAGCGGCTGGCCGTGTTGCGGTCGGCAACGGCGCGAAGGGGTGAAGTGAAATCGCCGGTCCTTAAGGGGCGATACAGCCGGGCGGCGACGAACTTGGCGACCAGCCTTGGCGAAAGACGAACGGCTGCGCGGGCCTGCGGTCCCAGTCCTGATAGGGAAGGCGCGAGCTATCCCTGGTCATGATTGAGATCAGCGGGTGTTGCGGCGGGATTTCCACCTCTTCCCCCGTTGCTGAAGTGAAGCGCACGGCCAGCGAAAGTCCGTACACGACGGCGGTGGCGAGGGCCTTTCGTGATGACGCGAGTGCCAGCCGGCTGACGAAGTTTTTCCCGATCATCATTTGTCTCCGTCGATTGGTTTCGACATGGTGATGGTCTAACTGATCAGGTTTGCCGCTGCCCCAGAGCGATTGCGATCGCTATAGAGCGATTGCTGCTAACGCATGCGCCTGCGCCAATCGCTCGGGGTGTCACCGGTCAGCTTCCTGAAGGCCGCGGCGAAGGCGGTCTGGGAGGAGTAGCCAAGCGCCGCGGAAATCGAGACGACCGAGTCGTCGGTGTCGCGCAGCATCTTCATGGCCTGCTCGAGCCGGTGCTGGCGCAGCCAGGCATGCGGCGAGAGCCCGGTGCTCTCCTTGAAGGCGCGGCAGAAGTGAAAGCGCGACAGCCCGGCATCGGACGCCAGCGCGGCAAGGGAGACGTCGGTATCGTCGTCCGAGTGCAGACGCTGGATCGCGCGCCGCAGCGTGATTGGCGCAAGACCGCCCAGCGTCGGCTGAAAAATGGCAGGCGAGCCGGCATGTGCAGCCAGCAGGCGGGTGGCTAAGAGATCGTTGAGCTGGTGCCGGAACAGCGCATCCAGTGCCGCGCTGCCTTCAATCGCATCCGATGCGCTTATGAGGAGACGGGATGTGATGGGATCGGGATGCCCCGTTCGCTCCAGCAGCTCGCGCGGCGCCGACATGTCGGCTTCACCGGCTACGCGCTCGATCGTCCTGTGGGGAAGATAGAGCTGAACCACATTGACGGATCCGGGAATGTCCCAGCGCGCGCTCGAGCCGGCCGGAATGATCGTGACCACGCCGGTGCGCGCCGTTCCAATCGCGATCGACCTTCCGTTGCGCCGCTCCAGACGTTGCACGCCGGTGGGATACGTCATGATGACGTGGTCAGCCATGGGTTCCACGACGTCGTGCAGGGCGCCATGCTTCCAGTGGGCGATGGCGCCGCTGGTGGGATCCGAGGCCATGCTGACCGGTGCGGTCTTCAGCACGCGCGCCATCTCCAGATCGGCGGGACGCGGTTCGCCATTCGGCAGAGAATGCTGGGACGTCTCGGGAGCGTTGGACTGTTTCGGCTGCGAAACGTCGCGCGGGATTGGCTGGCAGCTCATGGTCAATGACCTCGCCGTTGAGATGCACTTCGATCGAGCGTGTTCGGCGCGCGTTCTAGGCGCTGTGCAGGTCCAGGGTCTTTCCCAAAGCCGCCATGCTTTGTCCGAACCTGCTACAAGCGGCGAACCGGTCAGCGACGTATTGTCTGCGAGATCGCGTAGGCGGCGCAGCGTGCTGCAAACATCTCGTCCGGCGGACGCCCGATCCCCTCGGCAAGATTGGCCGGATTGAAGCCGGCCTCGTCACGCGCATCCTTCGCTTCGACGCCGGTGACCACGATCGTTCCCAATCGCAAAGCGTCGCGCGCATCCTCGTCGGGCCATCGGATGGTGACATCCATCACGGGGTCACCGGGACGGTCGAGCAGCGCCATCAGGCTGAATCTGATATCGCGGGCCGCGATGCGGGAGTCGAGTTCATCGTGCAAGAGATCGGGTCGCTTCGGTGCGACCTCGTCCCCGGCCGGCCGGCCTTCTTCGCCGACCGGGATGACCTTGAACTTGATGAACCTCGTCTCGCCCTTTGAATTCGTCGTGGGAAAAGCGTGCACCCCCCAATAGGTCGTGCCGGCAAAGCTTGCGGGCAGCGGATGCGCGGCTATGTAGTCCGCCTGATGCAGCGTTTCAGGATTGCTGACGGAGAAGGCCTCGATCCTGTCCCAATCCAGCTTGCCGTCCGGTCCCGGACTGCGTGCGCGAAGGAAAGCCAGCATTTGATCGAGCGTCCTGGCAAAATGAACAGGGGCGCTTTGCGTGAAAACGTCCGAGCGCTGCCCGTTGCTGCCGAGCCGGAAGCTGAAGCCGCGCAACGAGAGGTTCGTGTTCGCCGCGATCGGATCGCCGCCGTCCAGGGCGAACCGCGCCAGCACGCGCGATGGCTTGGTGAAGCTGCGGGATCTCGTGATCTCCCGGGCCTGACCCGAGGGAGTATAGGTGCCCCGAACGCATCGGCCCCAGGCGAAGCTCGCACGGGTCATTGGCGGTAGATCAGCTGCCGCCTTCAGGGCGTCGATGATGGATGCGGGCGTGGCGGCACCGGCAGGAAACTTGGGCAGAACGGGAACCTTTGGCTCGTTGGGACGTCTTTTTCGCGCAGCGAGAGGCCGGGCGTCTTTCCCGAAGCGGCCATGCCTTGTCCGATTCTGCGACGAAATGCCGACGGCGCCATGAACCCTCGAATTGCTGCGTAAATCATCCTGCCGTCAGCCATGCTGGACGGCAGATCGCCGATTCACGATAATGATCCGGGTTTGCACTTGCATCCGCCGGTCCGCGTGACTGATGAACTGAGATCCTATGGCACAGAGCGGTTTTCACGGTGAGAAGTTCAGGGAACTTCTGCACCTTCGGGACACACCGTCATCGCTGATCACGCGGTCCATGCGCGGTGTCGACGTGGCCGTCACCGAAACGCGGGATGACAATCCCGTCCCGGGTCTTTGCGGCGAAATCATCCCCGAGGATGCGTATATCGTCAGCCTGAAACTCCGCGACTACCCTGACTGCGAATACTGGCAGGATGGCAAGTGCGTGGCCAAGCCCAGCATCGTGGCAGGCACGACATATATCTACGACATGAAGCGCGATCCGCGCTTCGTGATCGAAAAGCCGTTCCACTCCCTTCATTTCTATGTTCCGGCTCTGGCGCTGGACGGTATCGCGGAGCAGTCCGGCGTGCGGCGTGTCGGCCAACTCGACTATCAATACGGCAACGGCTTTCAGGACGAGGTTGTGCATCACATCGGCGCGTCGCTGATGCGGGCATTGCGACGGCCATCCGAAGCCAACCAGCCCTTCATCGATCACATGATGCTTGCGCTCACAGCGCACGTCGCTCAGGCCTATGGCGGATTGCGCGACGCGGAGGCGATGCGCGGCGGTCTTGCTCCCTGGCAGGTGAAGCGAGCCTGCGAAAAGCTCGAATCCGATCTCGCCGGCAAATTTTCGTTGCAGGACATCGCGTCTGAGCTCGGCCTCTCGGTCAGCCATTTTTCCCGGGCGTTTCGGACGTCCGTTGGATTGCCGCCGCACCAGTGGCTCCTCCACCAACGCGTGAGCGCGGCAAAGCAGTTGATGACCGTCCGCGACCTGTCACTTGCCGAGATCGCAATATCGGCCGGGTTTTCCAATCAAAGCCACTTTACGCGGGTATTTACGAGTCTGGTTGGCGTCAGCCCGGGTGTGTGGCGTCGCGAAGGACTCGGCGCTCCCGAAAGCGAGACGTGAGCCAAGACGACAGGAGCGGTAGACGCCTGCGGACGCCGAGGCTCGTGCAGCCTTCGTATAGGTCGAAGGCTGCCGCCGTATCTTCCGAATTGCCTGGCGCCTTTTGGCCGACGATAGTTGTCAGCCATGGCCACGTCGGAAACCCTTCTCTCTGTCGTCGCAATCAGGCTCGCCGCGCTGGTCGTTGCCGGGCTTGTCGCGAGGACCGCGGCGGCGGATCATCCAGGCTCAGAGCAAGCATGCGTCCGAGCGAGGATGGCCATCGACGTGCACGCGCCCCCGGCTGCGAAGCCGGAGCCGGATGCAGTCTTGCGGGACATGTTGGTGCATGACTGATCGCCCGACGGCGGTGATCGCTGCGCGCTGAGCCTGCACCTCATCGAGCCTGTTCGCGCTGCCCGACCGCTGGGGCTGTGCGGGCCGCAAAAAGAGCCCCGCCAGAGGCGGGGCTCAGGAGGCGCCTTTACCGGCTGGGTTGGTTCTGAGCCGGCTGACCCGACGCCGAAGGCGCCGGGGCGTTATTCTGGTCGGTTTGTCCAGACTGCGTGTTCTGCGTAGCGCTGGGTTGGTTGGTAGGCTGATTGTTGCTTTGGGCCGGGGCCTGTCCGGTGGTCTGGCCCGACGGCGGTTGTGTCGCTGCCTGGCCCTGCGTCGCCGGTTGGTTCTGCTGAGCCTGGCCGCTTGTAGACGGCGGGTTCTGCGGAGCCTGGCCCGTGGTCTGGTTCTGCTGCGCTGGCGCATTGGTCTGATTTTGCTGCGCAGGCGCAGTGGTCTGACCGGTGTTTTGCCCGGTCGTGTTCTGCTGCGTCGACTGGCCAGTCCCATCCTGACCGACGGTCGTCGATTGGCCCTGCGTAGCGCGGATCTGGTTGGACACGCCCAGTGCAGCGACCGTGCGGGTATCGATCGAGCCGGTGGTCTGGAAGCCTTCCTGTCTCTGGAAGGTAATCAGCGCTTCGCGCGTCGTGGGCCCGAGGACGCCGTCTGCTTCGCCAGACATCAGGCGACGTTCAATCAGAACCCGTTGAACAACGCGGATCTCGTCGGGGCTGAGATCCAGCGTGGCGACGCTGCCACCGCCAACGCTCGGGCCGCCGCGCCGGACAAAGTGTGTCCGCGGGCCGGCGGGAATGGCGTCGACGATCCTGCGCCTTCGGTCGAGGACCACGATCTCGTCATCCACGACGAAGAAGCTGTAGTCGCGATAGCCCGGATAGATGCCGATCAGCGCCGGGTATGCCGAGAAGGAGACCACGGAGATGTTCCGCGGCACCACCACGCCGGCATTGATCCCGAAGTTGATGGAATTGAAGTTGACTCGCGCGCGCTCCACATTGCGTGAGCTCAACACCGACTGCTGCAGCGTCGTCTGCTGCTGTGCGCTCACCTGCACGCGACCGGACATGCTCTGGGTGGTCGCATCCTGGGTTTGCGCCTGGGTGTTGGCCGGTCCCTGGGTGTTGGTGCCAGTCGTCGTACCCTGACCCTGCTGTGCATTCTGGCCTTGGGCGTTGTTGTTCGCGCCGGTTGTGGTGCTCTGACCCTGGGCGTTCTGGCCTTGTGCGTTGCCCTTGGTGTTCGCACCCGTCGTTGTCGTGCTCTGGCCCTGCGCGTTCAGGCCTTGGGAATTGTCCTTGGTGTTCGCGCCGGTCGACGTCGTGCTCTGACCCTTCGCGTTCTTGCCTTGGACATTGTCCTTGGTGTTGGCGCCTGTGGTCGTGGTCTTACCCTGATCTGCATCTTTCGACTGACGCGTAACGTCGCGGTCGCTGCGGCCCTGTCCGACGCTCTGGTCCTTTTGTCCGCTCTTGTCGCTATCGGACCTGGACTGACGCGCTTGGCCAGGTTCGCTGCGGCCCTGACCGACGGTTTGGTCCTTGCCACGCTTGTCGCTTTCAGACTGGGACTGGCGCGCGTTGTCGTGGTCGCCGCGGCCCTGACCGATGGTCTGACGCTCGCCCCTGTCGGCCTTGCCGCTGTCACGCATTCCTTCGCTGCGCTCGGTACGCGACGGCGCCGCGGAGGGACTCTCGGCCCGGCCGCCTGCGCGGCCCTGCGTCATTCCTTCGCTGCGGGAAGCGCCACCTGCGCCTTGCGACATTCCGCCGCCGGACCGACCCTGTTCCGCAGCGGCTCCGCCGCCGCTCGTTCCGCCGCCGGCACCTTCACGCATGCCTTGCGCCGACGCCAGGCTGACGCCGGCGAGCAGCACTGCTGTAGTCAGCAGGAACCTGCTCTTGCTTGTGTTCATCTGAACCTCCTCCGTTTGCTTTGCAGCATTTTTCAATTGGGTATTTTCGAACGACAGAGCTCGAGACGAACAAGCCCTCATCCGATTTTCCGATTAGCGTTGCGACGTCGTGCCAACATCAACGAAGGGCAAAAGTTGCAAACGCGCGCCCGCGAGGAACAGGAGTCACGAAGACAAACGAGCGTTCATCTCGGTGAACTCGCGGCTCCCGATGGATCGCCTCATGACTGATCGCGTTGGTTGGAGAGATCCATAGGCCCGCTGTTCCGCGGGCGTTCGTAGGGCGTCGCGGGGCGCGCCCGGCTACTTTGCATGGGGTTGTTTTGCGGGTTTTTGACCTGCCGAGGCCGGCACCTTGCTTTCCGCTACCCCAGCCTTTGATCCCGCACGTCCTGGGTATCCTCGGTCGCCGCCTTGACGGCGGCGCTCGCCGCGCTCTTCGCGGCGCCCTTGCGGCTTGCGACCTCGACCGCCTTGCGGCCGGAGATTTCGTGGCCGGCATCGGCAGGCATCTGCCAGAAGAACCAGGAGGACGCCGCCGACGTCAGCGCCACGACGAGAAAGGCCGGCGCGAACACGGTGGCATTGATCTCGCTGACATGGTTGAGCCACATCGTCGTTTCCACGCAGGCGGCGCCGACGGCGACGCCGGCCGAGACCGCGAGCTGCTGGTTGACGCTGACGAGCGTGGTGGCGCGGCTCATCTGCGCTGTCTCGACGTCGGCATAGGCCACCGTGTTGATCGCGGTGAATTCGAGCGAACGGAAGAAGCCGCCGACCACCAGGATGACCATGATGATGAGCAGCGGCGTCGTCACCGTGAACAGCGCACAGACGGCGAGGAAGAACGCGCTGATGATCGCGTTGACCGTCATCAGATTGCGGAAGCCGAAGGTGCGGATGATGCGCGCGGCCAGTGTCTTCATGCCCATGGCGCCGAGCGAGGAGGCGAAGGTGACCAGGCCCGAATGGAACGGCGACAGCCCGAAACCGATCTGCATCAGGAGTGGGAGCAGGAACGGCAGTGCGCCGATGCCGAGCCGGAACATGAAGCCGCCGAATATGGCTGCGCGGAGCGTCGGCAGTTTTAACAGCGAAAAGTCCAGCACCGGTGATCCCGTCTTCCGCGCGTGCAGGACGTACAGCGTCATCGAGATCGATCCGCCGACGACCAGGGCAGCGATCGTGCCCCAGGGCAGCAGGTTGAGCCCGGCCACGGAGAGACCGAACGCGATGCCGGCAAGCCCGATGCCTGCGAGCACCATGCCGTAGAGATCGAACGGCTCCTGCGTTTCGCTCTTGATGGGATCGATGAAGCGCATCGCCATGAAGATGCCGACGAGCCCGATCGGGATGTTGATCAGGAAGATCCAGTGCCAGGACGCGTAGGTCGTGATGAACCCGCCGAGCGGCGGGCCGATCACGGGACCTATGAGGGCAGGGACCGTCACCCAGGCCATGGCGTTGACCAGCTCGCTCTTGTCGATCGAGCGCAGCAGCACGAGGCGGCCGACCGGCGTCATCATCGCGCCGCCCATGCCCTGCAGGATGCGCGCGAACACGAAATGCGTCACCGATTGCGACAGCGCGCAGCCGATCGAGCCGACCATGAAGACGCCGACCGCGATTGCGAACACCATCCGCGCGCCGAACCGGTCGGCGGTCCAGCCGCTCGCGGGGATGAAGACGGCCAGCGACAGCAGATAGGAGGTGATCGCGAGCTTCAGCGTCAGCGGGCTCGTGCCGATGTCGGCGGCGATCGCCGGCAGCGAGGTGGCGATGACCGTCGAGTCCATGTTTTCCATGAACAGGGCGGTCGCCACGATCAGCGGGATGACGCGTTGCTTGTTGTCCAACATGACGGAAAAGTAATGGAAATCAGAAGCAAGGGGCATTTGCGGCTTATCATCGCCGCGCCGTCGAGACCATTGCGGAACTGCGCATAGCACCTAAATCCTGCGTCACAGCGGTGTGACCACCAACCGTGTCCGAGGTTGCACCGGCTGCCGGAGATCCCGCGATGATCTACATCCTTGCCGCGCTGCTGCCACCGATCGGGCTGCTCCTGAACGGCCAGCCGTTCTCGGCGATCCTCAACCTCGTCGTGATCGTCATCTGCGTGATTTTCGGCCTGATTTTCCCGATCCTGTTCCTGGTGCCATCAGCCCATGCGCTGATCGCGGTGCACATGAAGCGGGAGGACCGGCGGCACCGGGAGGTGGTGGACGCGATCCGCCAGCACGGCCCGCCGCCGGGCTATCCGCGCTAACTGTGGAATCTCAACAGGTCGTCCTTCGGAAGGCCGAGGCGGCTGATCGGTGGTTTGGCTTGCAGACTACCGTGCGGGCGATGCCAGTTGTAGTGATGAAGCCAGATTGGCAGGTTGTTGGCGCGCTGGTCTGAGGTGTCGTAGGCGCGAGCGTAAGCCCACTCACGCAGCACGGTCTGGATGAAGCGTTCGGCCTTGCCGTTTGTTTGCGGTCTGTAGGGTCTGGTGAAGATGTGCTTGAGACCGAGCTTGCTGCATGCTCTGGCGAAGGCCTTGGCGCGGTAGCAGGAGCCGTTGTCGGTCATGATGCCGGTGACCTTGATGCCGAGGCTGCGGTAGTAAGTGACGGCACCCTTGAGGAAGGCGATGGCGCTCTCCTTTTTCTGATCACGCCGGATCTGGGAGAAGGCCAGGCGCGATGCATCGTCGATGGCCACGTGGACGAACTCGTGGCCGGCGCCGCGGCTTTCGCCCTTCTGGCGATCGTGCGTGATGCGGTGGCCTGGTCTGATGAATCTGCCGAGTTTCTTGATGTCGATATGGATGAGCTCGCCGGGCTGCTCGCGCTCGTACCGGCGCACCGGCTCGGCGGGCTCCAGATCGCGTATCCGGCTTAATCCCAAGCGGCGAAGGATGCGGCTGACGGTGGCCCGTGACACCCTGACCTCGGCTGCGATCTGCTTGCCGGTGTGGCGCTGCCGGCGCAACGTCTCGACGGCGGCGCACGTGGCGACAGGGGTTTGGCTTGGCGATGAATGAGGTCGCGACGAGCGGTCGCGCAAACCATCAACACCCTCTGCGCGGAACCGCTTGACCCATTTGGCCACCGTTTTCGGTGTCGTGTTGAACCGATCTGCCACGGCGGCCTGGCTCAGCCCGCCATCGATCACGCCTCGCACCATCGCCTCTCGACCTTTGGGCGTCAAAGGCGCATTCTTGTGGACGTTCATCTGGTCTCTCCTTGGAACACTGAAGCTTCGCAACCTCAGCTTCCTCGGTTCAGACCAGATGGACAACCTCCTGAGAGACCAAAGCTAACCCACCCAAAAAAGCCTGTGCATGGCTGGCAATCGGGTCGAATGGCTTTGATTCGTCAGCCGACCGTGCTATCGACCCGCGTCAACCCCACTGATGGGCTCCGATTCTCCGGCGCTGCCGCAAGGTACGCCGAGGGTGGCGCTCATCCATAAGCATTTGCGGCATGGCCGCAGGAAGGAGTTGGCGATGGCCACGGTACTTCAAGGCATCCGCGAAGCCTACACATTCGACGACGTGCTGTTGAAGCCGGGCCTGTCGGACGTGCTGCCGTCCGAGGTCGACATCCGCTCGCGCGTCACCCGCGCCATCCCGCTCAACATCCCGATCATGGCCTCCGCCATGGACACCGTCACCGAGGCGCGCATGGCGATCGCCATGGCGCAGGCCGGCGGCCTCGGCGTCATCCACCGCAATTTCGATCCCGAAGGGCAGGCCGCCCAGGTCCGGCAGGTCAAGCGATACGAGTCGGGCATGGTGGTGAACCCGCTCACCATCAGCCCCGATGCTTCGCTCGACGATGCGCTCAAGCTGATGAGCGATCACGGCATCTCCGGCATTCCCGTTGTCACTGGTGCCGGCAAGACCACGCCGGGCAAGCTCGTCGGTATCCTGACCAACCGCGACGTCCGCTTTGCCCACGACCGCCGGCAAAAAGTCTCCGAGCTGATGACGCATGAAAATCTCGTCACGGTGCGCGAGAATGTCAGCCAGGACGAAGCCAGGCGGATGCTGCACAAGCATCGCATCGAAAAGCTGCTCGTCGTCGACGACCAATATCGCTGCGTCGGCCTCATCACCGTGAAGGACATGGAAAAGGCGGTCGCCCATCCGCTCGCCTGCAAGGACGCGCAAGGGCGCCTGCGCGTCGCTGCCGCAACGACCGTCGGCGAGTCCGGCTTTGAGCGCACCGAGCGGCTGATCGATGCCGGCGTCGATCTCGTCGTCGTCGATACTGCGCACGGCCATTCCAAGCACGTGCTCACGGCCGTCAACCGCATCAAACGTCTCTCCAACTCCGTGCAGGTCGTCGCCGGCAATGTCGCGACCATGGAGGGCACGCAGGCGCTGATCGACGCGGGCGCCGACTGCATCAAGGTCGGCATCGGCCCGGGCTCGATCTGCACCACGCGCATTGTCGCCGGCGTCGGCGTGCCGCAGCTCACCGCGATCATGGATGCGGTCGAGGCCGCGAAAAAGGCCGACGTGCCCGTGATTGCCGACGGCGGCATCAAGTTCTCCGGCGATCTCGCCAAGGCGCTTGCGGCCGGTGCCGACATCGCGATGGTCGGCTCGCTGCTCGCCGGCACCGACGAGACGCCCGGCGAAGTGTTCTTGTGGCAGGGCCGCTCCTACAAGGCCTATCGCGGCATGGGCTCGGTCGGCGCGATGGCGCGCGGCTCGGCCGACCGCTACTTCCAGCAGGACATCAAGGACACGCTCAAACTCGTGCCCGAAGGCATTGAGGGCCAGGTGCCCTACAAGGGCCCGGTCGGCAACGTCATGCACCAGCTCGCCGGCGGCCTGCGTGCCGCGATGGGCTATGTCGGCGCGCGCACCCTCGACGATCTGCACAAGAAGGCACAGTTCGTCCGCATCACCGGCGCGGGCCTGCGCGAAAGCCACGTCCACGACGTGACGATCACGCGCGAATCCCCGAACTATCCGGGCGGGGGTTAGTCGTTTCGGATCTCTCCACTCGTCATGGCCGGGCTTGACCCGGCCATCCACGCACTCGCCCAAAACTCCGCTGTCATGCCCCGGCCTTGACCGGGGCATCCAGTACGCCGCGGCCTCTCGGCTTAATCACGACCGTCTCTGGAATACTGGATCGCCCGCCTGCGCGGGCGATGACAGCGAGTGCGGGGTTTGCTTCCCCGCGATGCGTCTCCTAAATGACTGCAACAAGCATTCAGGAGGAAGCATCATGTCCCAAGGCAAACGCATCGTTCTCGCCGCGCGTCCCGTCGGTGAGCCAAAACCATCCGATTTCCGTACCGAGGAATTCGCTGTGCCGACACCGGGGCAGGGCGAAGTTCTCCTGCGCACCATCTGGCTGTCGCTCGATCCCTATATGCGCGGCCGCATGAACGACACGAAGTCCTATGCGGCGCCAGTACCGGTCGGCGGCGTGATGGAAGCGGGCACGGTGTGCGAGGTGGCGGCATCAGACAATCCCGGCTTTGCCAAGGGCGACATCGTGCTCGCACGTGCCGGCTGGCAGACGCATGCGATCTCCGATGGCAAGGGCCTTGCGAAGATCGATCCAAAACTTGCACCGATCTCCACCGCCGTCGGCGTGCTCGGCATGCCCGGCATGACGGCCTATACGGGCCTGCTCGACATCGGCAAGCCGCAGCCGGGCGAGACGGTGGTCGTGGCGGGCGCATCCGGAGCGGTCGGATCGGCCGTCGGCCAGATCGCAAAGATCAAGGGCGCGCGTGCGATCGGCATCGCCGGCGGCAAGGACAAGTGCGACTACGTCAAGAACGAGCTCGGCTTCGACGATTGCCTCGATCACCGCGAAACCGATTTTGCCGCGAAGCTGAAGTTTGCCTGCCCGAAGGGCATCGACGTCTATTTCGAAAACGTCGGCGGCGCGGTGTTCGAAGCCGTCTTCCCGCTGCTCAATCCGTTTGCGCGCGTTCCCGTGTGCGGCCTGATCGCGCATTACAACGACACCGACGCCAAGCCGCCGAAATGGGCGTCGTCGCTGATGTTCGCGACGCTGACCAAGCGGCTGACCTTCCGCGGCTTCATCGTCTCTGATTTCGCCAACCGTCACGGCGACTTCCTGCGCGACATGTCCGGCTGGGTCCGTGAGGGCAAGGTCAAGTACAAGGAGTTCGTGACCGAAGGCCTCGACAGCGCGCCAGGAGCGTTCATGGGCCTGTTGAAGGGCGCCAATTTCGGCAAGCAGCTCGTTCGCGTGGGACCGGACAAGGCCTGATCACCCCCTCGGGGCGAGGCAAATATGGTTAACGAGGCGTTACCAATCGGCAACACCCGCCCGTAAAAGCCGTAAGTATGACCGCCGGTTCATTGACCGGCGGTCGAAGGCATTGAATCATCGCACCAATTTCAGGTGCTGTGATGTTGTTTGAGATCGGTATTTTCTGCGTAATTCTTCTGGCCGCCGGCTATTGGGCGACGATGTTCGTCATGGGCCGGCGCGACGACGTCATCCATGGTAAATTCGTGCATGCCGAGGACGAGCCCGGGCAGGCCTTGATGCCGGCGCCCCCGCCGCCATTTCCTGCACGGCCAAAATTCCCGGCGCGTCCCACCCCGCGCGTGGCCAATGACGCCAAGCCGGTGAACAGCGATGCGCTGCAATCGCTGCTGGCCGCGATCCAGCAGGATCTGAAGAACGTCGCCTAAGCCTCAGACGCTGCCGCGCTCAAGGAGGACCAACTCCACCGCATGTCGCGGCTCGATTTGTGGCGTGCCGGCCAGACGCGCCAGCAATAGCTCACCCGCCGCCCGGCCGATCGCAGCGGCATTGAAGGTGATGGTGGTGAGGCCCGGCGTGATCTGATCCGCCACGTCATTGTCGCCGAAGCCGAGCAAAGCGAGATCGCGCGGCACCGATATGCCACGCGAGCGGGCCTCGATCAGCGCGCCGGTGGCCAGGAGATCATTGGCGCAGAACACCGCACTGGCGCGATTGCCGCGATCGAGCAGCGCCGTGAACGCGGCCCGGCCGTCGACCAGACCCGTGATCTCGCCGACGCCGATCTCGTGAACGATTTCGAGACCGAGCCTCGTCGCCGCCGCGCGAAAGCCATCGCGGCGTAGCGCGCCGCGGCCGCTGCTGCGTCCGATGAAGGCAAGGCGGCGATGTCCCGCCTGCGCCAGGCGCTCCGCCGCCATGGCGCCAGCATCCGCGTTGGAAAATCCGACCAGCATGTCGATGGGATCGCGCGGGAAGGCCCAGGTCTCGATCACGGGAATGCCGAGCTCCTGCAACGCGGCCCGGTTCTCCTGGAGCTCGATGACGCCGGTGAACATGACAGCTGCGGGGCGGATGCCGCGCAGCGACTGGATCATCGCGACCTCCTTGGCGTAGGAGTAGGAGGTCTGGCCGACCAGCACTTCATAGCCTTCGGGCTCGAGCGCGGCCGCGAGGCTGCGCACGGCGAGGCCGAACTGCTGACTGAGGATGTTGGAGACGAAGGCGACGACCACGTTCGATCGTCCCGACCGCAATGCGCGCGCATGCGGATTGGACGCATATCCCGTCGTCTCGATCACTTCGAGGATGCGGTCGCGGGTCTCGCGGTTGACCTTCTCGGGGTGTCGCAGCACCCGCGACACTGTGATTGGCGCAACGCCGGCGCGCTCCGCCACCTCTTCGATGCGCGGCGGTCGCCCGGTTGCCGGGCCGCGGCCGGGCGGCGCCGGAATGCGCACCACGTCGTCGTAGGTCGGCTTCGTCGGATCGCTCATCGATTCTCCGAAGCTAGAGTACAACGCTCACCGCGCCAAAGCCTCATCGCGTGTCAGGGCACGGCCGACCTGGACCAGGCAATCGCCGCTCTGACTGTCGGTGTGCAGGCGCTGCGAGATGACGATGCCGTCGGCGGGGAAGCGCAGGACCTCCTCGCTCGCTTCGGGACGCTCGAAATCGTGATACCAGCCCGCAATGTCGCCCGCCTTGACCCGGGCTCCGACCATGACAGCCGGCTCGAACCAGCCGCGCCGCGTCGCGTACACCGCCTGGGCGTGACTTTGCAGTGCCAGCAGTTCGGTCGGTCCCTCGATCGGCGCATGCGGCCCGAGCACCGGTGTCTTGACGATATCGAGCGCAAGCAGGAGCCGGTCGACGGCGCGCGCGGTGAGCGCCATGGTCTGCGGCGTAACGGTGCCGCCGCCGCCGAATTCGCCTGACAGCCCGATCGCGCCGGCGCGCGCAGCGGCCGCCATTGAAGTTGGCGCGGCGGCGCCGTTCTCGGCAACGAAGGCGAAGGGCATTCCGAGCCCCTCCATGAGACGCAGGGCCTGGCCGAACATCTCGGGCGGTCCCTGTCGCTCGATCAGCGCGCAGGGCAGATGTGCCATCGACGTTCCGCCGGAGTGGATGTCGAAGACGATTTCGTGGCGCGGGAACAGCTCGTGCTCGAGGAAATGCGCCAGGCGGAATGTCGGCGTTCCCGCGGCATCGCCCGGGAAAGCGCGGTTGAGATTGCCTTCGTCGAGCGGCGAGCGGCGGCGCGCCGCCATCACCGCCGGCAGGTTGGCGAAGGGCAAAATGGTGATCTCGCCGGTCACGGCAACCGGATCGAGCCGGCGGAACAGGCGGGCGAGCGTGATCTCGCCCTCATATTCGTCGCCATGATTGCCGGCCATCAGCAAGAGTTTCGGGCCGGCGCCATTCTTGATCCGGAAGATCGGGATCTTGAGCTGGAAATAGGGGGAGCGATCGATCGAGAAGGGAATGCCGAGATGGCCGGACCATTTCTGGTCTTTCTCGAAATCGATCTCGTGGAAGAGTCCGGTATGCATTGGGTGCCTCGAGGCCGCGTCGTTGCCGACGCCGGCCGAAGGTTGGACAAAGGGCGATGCCGTTAAAGCAAGGCGACCGCGGTCATCTCGACGCGGAGGTCGGGATCGGCAAGTCGAGCCTCGACGCAGGCGCGTGCCGGCGGATTGGCCGGATCGATCCAGGCGTCATAGACCGAGTTCATGGTGTCGAAATCGGTGATGTGCGGCAGGAACACGTTGACCGCGACGAGCTTGGAGCGGTCGGAGCCGGCTTCCTTCAAAAGCGCGTCGATCTTGGCAAGCACCTGCTGCGTCTGTGACACGATGCCCGCCTTGCGGTCATCGGCGACCTGGCCGGCGATGTGCACTAGGCCGCCGGCGGCGACAGCCTGGCTCATGCGCGGGCCGACGACGTAACGTTTGATCATCTGAAAGTTCTCCTCGTGAGGTGAGCTCCCGCGCGCCGTGCGCGGGAGCGTTTGTCCGAGCTTACAGCGTCGGCAGCGTCTGCTCTTCCTTGAACCACTTCAATTGCAGCGCGCCGAGCTTGCCGTTCAGCTTGTTGGTGAAGATGTCGGTGTTGATCCAGTTGAGCAGGTTCTGCTCGCCCTGGCGTACGCCGATATGCGCCGGCGACTGGCGGATCAGGAATTTCAGCTCGACCTCCTTGGTCGGATTCTGTTCCTGCACCTTGATCGCGATCGCGCTGTTCTCCGCAAAACTGTCGGCCTGTCCGGCGAGATAGGCGGCGATGGCGGCCGGCGTATCCTCGAAGCGGACCAGTTTCACCTTCGGCGCGTTGTCGGTGAGCCAGACGTCGAGAGTCGTGCCTTTCGCGACGGCAACGGTGCGACCCTCCAGATTGTCCGGCTTCTTGCCGGTCGCCGACGCAAGCGATTTCGCGCCGTAGACGCCGAGATTCACGACCGCATAGGGCTGGGAGAACATCACCTGCTGGGCACGCTCGGGCGTGGCGCCGAGACCCGCGATCAGGAGGTCGATCTTGTCGGACAGCAGGCTCGGGATGCGCGCCGCGCCCGTCACGGGGACGAGCTCGAGCTTCACGCCCATGTCGCCGGCGATCAGCTTGGCAAGGTCGGCATCGAGGCCGGCGATCTCGCCCTTGTCATCCTTGAAGCCCCAGGGCGCGGCGTCGGTGAGGATGCCGACGCGCAGCTTGCCCGCGCCAAGCACGTCCTGGAGCTTGTCGGCTCTGGCAAGACTCGATGTGGCAAGGACGGCAACCGCCGTCGCAGCAATCGTGAAGAGGGACTTCCACTTTCTCATGACGCTCTCCTGGTGTCGGCCGACGGCCGGATGACGGGGACGGTTCTCATTTCACAGACGCAATGAAGCTTGCGAGCTCGGGCGTTTCGGGGTTTGCAAACAGCTTTGCCGGCGGCCCCTGTTCCCAGACGCGGCCCTGATGCATGAAGACGATGCGGTCGGCGACGTTTCTCGCAAAGCCCATCTCGTGGGTGACGAGGATCATCGTCATGCCCTGGCGTGCCATCGCCTCCATCACCTTCAAGACTTCGCCGACGAGCTCGGGGTCGAGCGCCGAGGTCACCTCGTCGAACAGCATCAGATGCGGCGCCATCGCGAGGCAGCGGGCGATCGCGACGCGCTGCTGCTGGCCGCCGGAGAGCTGCTCCGGCCAGGCATCGATCTTGTCGGCGAGGCCGACGCGGGCGAGCACGTCCTCGGCAAGCGCGCGCGCCTTCGTCTTGTCGGTGCGGCCGGTGAGGAGAGGGGCGAGGGTGATGTTGCGCTCGACCTTCAGATGCGGAAACAGGTTGAAGGCCTGGAACACGATGCCGACGCGCTGGCGGAATTGCTTGAGGTCACGCATCTTGGCGTGGACCCTCTCGCCCTCGACGCGGATCTCGCCGGCATCGACGGTCTCCAATGCATTGATGCAGCGGAGCAGCGTGGACTTGCCCGAGCCGGAACGGCCGATGATCGTGACGATCTCGCCTTCCTCGACGTCGAGCGAGACGCCCTTGAGCACGTCGACCCGGCCGAACTTCTTGTGGATGTCGCGGATTTCAACGAGAGCCATCGAGGCGGGCCTCCAAAGAGCGGGACCAGAGCGTAAGCGGCAGGCAGAGCGCGAAATAAATCGCGGCGACCAGCGCGTAGGTGAGCAGCGGCTGGAACGTCGCCGCGCTCACCACTTGGCCTGCACGGGCGAGCTCGACAAAGCCGACGATCGAGGCGAGCGAGGTGCCCTTGATGAGCTGCACCAGGAAGCCGACCGTCGGCGGCAGCGACAGGCGCAGGGCTTGAGGTGCGATGATGTGGCGGAATTGCTGCCAGAGCGACAGGCCGAGGCAACTTCCGGCTTCCCACTGCGCCAGCTTCACGGCCTCCAACCCGCCACGCCAGATCTCGCCGAGGAAGGCCGCGGTGTAGAGCGTGTAGGCAACGGTGACGGCGATGATCGCCGGCACCTGGATGCCGAGGAAGACCGGCATGCCGAAATAGAAGAAGAACAGGAGGCCGAGCAGCGGCACGCTCTGGATGACCTGGATGATTGCGGCCATCGCCCAGCGCAGGGGCGCAAAGCAACTGACGCGCCCCGTAGCAAGCCCAAGCGCGAGCGGTGCGCCGAAAGCAAGCGCGAGGACGACGAGCAGAACGGTCCAGCGCAGCGCGGCGACGAGCGATACGAAGTCGATGACGGAGAAGGATCGCATCGCCTCGCCCTCAACGCCGCCGCGGCCAGCGGAAGGCCGCCGCGCCGACCAGCGCGAACAGCGCCTTGAACGACATCGCCATCGCGAAATAGACGGCGCAGATCACCGCATAGACCTCAAAACTGCGGTAGGTGCGGCTCTCGATGAAGCCGGCGACGTGAAACAGCTCGTCGGCGGCGACCTGCGATGCGAGCGAGGTGCCGAGCAGCAGCAGCACGAACTGGCTGGTGACGGCCGGATAGGCATTGCGTAGCGCAGGCGGCAGCACGATGTGACGAAACACCTGCCAGCCGGAGAGGCCAAGGCATTGGCCGGCCTCGACCTGGCTCCGTGGAATGGAATCCAGCCCCGACCGGATGATCTCGACCGAATAGGCGCCGAAATAGAGCGACAGCGCCACGCAAGCTGCTTCGAAGGCCGGGAGCTTGAGGCCGAAGGTCGGGAGCACGAAGAAGACGATGAAGATCTGGATCAGCGACGGCGTGTTGCGGAACAGCTCGATGTAACCGCGCACCAGCCAGCGCAGCGCCGCGATGCGGCCCTTCAGGGCGACCGCGCCGGCAATGCCGATCAGGATTCCGAACAGCGCCGCAACCACGGTCAATTCGAGCGTGACGAAGGCACCGTCGATCAACTGGTTCTGATAACGCCAGAGCGGCAGGAAATTCATCGCGCGCTCTCAGCCGAACTGGGTGTCGAGCGCGCGCGTCACGGCGCCGTCGGCGTCGAGACCGTAGATCACGCGCCAGCGGTCGAGACAGGTGCAGGGATGCGAGATGCCGAAGGCGATGACGTCGCCGACCGCAAGCGTAGAGTCCGCGGGCACCTGGATGAAGGCGTGCTGGTCGTTGAGGCGGGTGACCGCGAGCTTGTGCGCGAGGCCTTGCTGTTCGATCCCGTCGCGCCAGAGGCGTAGTGGAACGGGGAGGCCTTGGTCGAAGGAGGCATCGCGCATGCCGAAGCCGCAGATCGCAAGTGTTGGCTCCGGACGGGATAGGACCTCGGCCCAGAGCGTCAGCGCGGGACGAAAACCGTCTGCCGCCGAACGTCGTACGCCGTCGATAACGAGGCCGCCGCGCCGGTCCATCTCCGCAAAAGCGCGGGCATAGATGCCGTGGTCGGCGAAGAACAGCGCGCCGGAGCGCAGGATCACCTTCGCGTTGCCGTCGGTCTTCGCGACGGGTGCCAGCGCTTTTGCCACGACGTCGAAATAGGCCGAGCCCCCGGCGCTCAGCAGCAACTGATGGTGAGGGGCCGCGCGTCGAACCAGCGCGAACGCGTCGGCGGTGCGCTCCATCAGCGTCGCGATGGCGTGTGTCGTCTCATCGCGATCCGGTGTGGCGGCTGCGCCTTCGTAGGTCGCGACGCCGCCGAGCACGAGCCCGTCAGCGGCAAGCACCGCGGCGATGACCGCTTCGACCGCGGCGCGATCGCGTGCGCCGGCGCGGCCTGTGCCGAGCTCGACCAGCACCGACAGCTCAGTGCGGTCTGCGTGCCGCGCGGCCTCCGCGAGTGCGGCCACCGCGGCCGGCGAGTCCGCGAAGGCATGAAACTCGACCTCGGGATAGGCGCTCAGCAGCGCGCCGAGCCGACGCCCGGCGGCGAGCCCGCCGATCTCGTTGGCGAGCAGCACGGCTGCCTGTTGGATGTTGGCGACCGTCGTCCCCCAGGCGCCGGCCTCACGCAGCGCGCGGGCCAGCGCGGGCGACATTGGTGTCTTGGCGTGGGGCGCCACATTGACGCCTGCGCCCTCGCACCAGCGCAGGAACAGGTCGCGATTGCCGGCGAAGGCGGCTTCATCAAGCGCGAGAGCGGGGAGCGCGAGGTCGCCGCGCGAGGGACGCCAGCCCCGGCTGCCAATCTCCTCGGAGGGAATGCCGTCGACCAGAGGAATTCCTCTGGTGGTCGCAGAAAGAGGTCGGGCGTCCCACGGTGAAATCGACAGCATCGTCACTCCGTCGTGCGGCGTTTAATCGCCGGCAGCGACGATATGACGTAATGACAACGTTGTCATTAGCAGTTTTGAAGCAAAATCAGCGCAATCAGCATGTGTGGTAGTATGATTGTAGGGGCGAGTGCCCGCCGACTAGGCTAGTCGGCCGCTGCCATCTGCGCGAACAGCTCTTCAATGTCGATATCGACCTGACCGGCTGCCTTGACATGCCGGACCTCAAAACTGTCGGGCTGGAAGCGGTACTCGACGAGCCCGGTTTCCTTGATGCCGATGCGCACCTGGCGCTGATCGTTGATAACGAAACCCGTTGACGGCGCCCAGACGTGGCGCGTGTGGCCGAAGGTGAAATCGCGCCGCTGATGGACGTGGCCGCTCGCGACGAGGCGCAGATCGACGCGCGAAAACATCTCGATCAGGCGCTGCCGCGCCGGCTGCGGCACGTAGCGGATGGAGGTGTCCACCGTCTCGGCATCGTCGGGCTGATTCAGGAACAGCGGCTTGTGCACGAACAGCGCGACCGGTCTGCCGTTGGCGCGCGACAGTTCGGATGCGAGCCAGTCGAACTGTTCGGCCTCGAAGGCGAGGCCCGAGTTCATCACCAGTGTGTTGAGGCCGATGAAGCGCCAGCCGGCCGCCTCGAACGACCAATGGTCTTCGCCGATGATTTCGCAGAATTGCCGGCGGTGCGCTTCCTCGACCGGCGGCTTCGGCGCCGGGCCGATCGCGGTCGGATTGTCGCCGATGTCGTGATTGCCGGGAATGTAGCGGCAGGGAAAGGGCAGGGCGTCGTGCAGCCCTTTTGCGAATTCGACGTCGGCGCGGCTGGTCGGCCCGTCGAACGACACGTCGCCGGTGTTGATCACGAGATCGGGTCTGTTCGCATCGATGTGCTCACAGACGCGCTGGAAGTTTGCGATCAGGCCCGGAAAGCGCCGGCCGAGATGGGTGTCAGAAATCTGCGTGAGGCGAAATTCGGACATGGGGCGAGTATCGACCGGCGAAACGTCGGAACGATGACACGCGCGCAAAATCCGCGATCGAACAAAGTTTAAAGCACGCGCCGCCTGTTGCTCGTTCAGGAAGGCCTATCCGCCGTCAGAGCAAATCCGTCCGACGGATTTGCCGGCGCGGTCTTTGAGACCGAACGGACAGCGCAGGCGTTCCAGCGCCTTCGCCGCATCCTCGCTGCCGAGCGCGGCGGCGCGCTTGTAGTAGGCGATCGCGGCCTTGGGGTCCTTCTCGCCGGCGCGCCCGGCTTCGGCATAGGCGCCGAGGCGCTCCAGTGCGTCCGCATGGTCGAGCGCGGCGGCTTTCTCGAACAGCGCCTTGGCGGCGACGTCGTCCTTCGGCCCACCGTCGCCATCCTCGGTCATCAATCCAAGCTGGAACATCGCCTCGCTGGAATTGGCCGCCGCCGCTTTGGCGTACCAGTTGCGCGCCATCGCAACATCGGTCTTCACGCCGACACCGGCACCATAGATCGCGGCGAGATTGATCATGCCCTCGACATCGCCGGCCTTGGCAGCCGTCTCGATCAGCGTCCGTGCCTCCTCGACGTTCTTTCTCACGCCGTCGCCTTTGATCAAGAGCACGCCGAGCCCGGCCATCGCAGTTGTGTTGCCGGCTTTGGCTGCCTTGCGATACGCATTGGCCGCTTCAGTCGGTTGGCCGCCGAACTCGTAGGCGCGGCCGAGCTCCATCCAGATGCGGCGCGGCGCATCGGTCGCGGCAGTGGCCGCCTTGCACGCCTTGACCGCGGCTGGAATATCGGAGCCGGCGATCACGGTGACGCCGTTGACCTCGGCGGGCTTGTCCGGATCGGTGGGATGCGCGGCGAGCCCGTCACATGCGGCGATGTCGGCGGGCGCTGCATTCGCCACCATCCCCTGCACGAGGCAGAGTGGCACGGCGAGGACGAGGCCGATGCTGACGCGAAACCCCGAACGAGCCATCCGTTAAAGCACCCGATAGCGGATCGTGAAGGCGTCCTGCGGCGCCACGGGGCCTGCAACCGGGGAGGCGACGCGGTCGGCGAGGTGCCAGGGGCTGAACTGCTCGGAGCGGTGCGGCTCGGCCGGCAGGCGCAGCTTGAATTCGAACGTGCCCTTGCCGGGCAGGCTGACGACCAGCAGCCGGTCGGCGGTGCGATGGTCGATCGTGACGGCGCCCCGCAGCACCGAGCGGCCGTCGCCGAGTTCCCGCGTGCCCTCGACCTGGGCGAGCTTCTGGTTGCGGTCGGTATGCAGCTCGATCTGGCTCTCGGAGGCCGTCGTCAGGATCTCCCGGGGCATGCGGATCTCGAATTCGACCGCGGGCTTCGACGGATTGAGGCCGAGATAGGCGAGCGCGGCGTGGCGCATGTCGTAGGCCGCAAAGGTGAACAGGCCGAGCGCGGCAAGCGTCGCCAAGCCGTGCTTGAGGAGGTCGCGCCCGGTCCGGTAACCGGTGCGGAAGTAGACGGTGAGGGTGATCGCGACCGCGAGCGCCGCGGCGATGCCTGATAGCGCCGACATCAAAATTCCGAGCCCACCGTCCGGGGATTCGCTGAAAAAGCTGCCTAAGGTTGCGAAAATCGTCATGGCGCCGTCTCGCCGTTGGACCCCGAAGGGCCGAAATCGCTTTAACTACTGGCGGTTAGTCGCCTCACCGCGAAAAGCGGTTCAAGTGCTTGATTGCCAGAGCTAAGGGCGGGGGCTAATGAGCCCCTCAATTCGCGTCGCGAACGGGAAAATCCCAGGAAAATCTGATGTCGGTTCAAATGGTTTTGCTGCCGGTCTTCGTGCAGGTCGCGCTCACTTTGGCGCTGCTCGTCGCCGTGGTCGGGGCGCGCCGGGCAACGCTGGTGTCAGGCGAGACAAAAATTCGCGACATTGCGCTGGGCGAGCCGAGTTGGCCTCCGCGCGCCACCCAGATCGGCAATTGCTACCGCAACCAGTTCGAGCTGCCGGTGTTGTTTTACGCGCTGATCGCGATTGCCTTGCCGCTGCGCCATGCCGATCTCTTCATCGTGCTGATGTCCTGGGTGTTCGTGGTGACGCGGCTGGTCCATGCCGGCGTGTTCGTCACGTCAAACGATTTTGGCCGGCGCTCCACGGTGTGGATCGCGGGCGGCCTCGTGCTGCTCGTGATGTGGATCTACTTCGCGCTGAAAATGCTGCTGCTGATCTGAACGCATGATTCCCCGAAGAGATCATGCGCAACACTGAAAGAAACTCATGACCCCTGCTGCCCGGCTGTCCGCGGCCATCGAACTCCTCGACACCATCGAAACCCAGCGCGTGCCTGCGGCCAAGGCGCTGAAGGAATGGGGCACCGCGCATCGTTTTGCGGGCTCCGGCGATCGCGCGGCGATCGCGGGGCTCGTCTGGGACGTGCTGCGCCGCTACGCCTCGAGCGCGTATTTGATGGACGCCGACAGCGCCCGCGCGCGGCTGATCGGCATGCTGCGTCTCGAACGCGGCATGGATGTCGCGACCATGTCCGCGATGTTCGACGGCAGCCGCTATGCGCCGTCGCCGCTGACCGAGGCGGAGAGTAGCGCGCTCGCCACGCGCTCGCTGAAGGGTGCGCCGGCCGCGGTTGCCGGCGACTATCCGGACTGGCTCGATCCCTATCTCGCAAAAGTCTTCGGCGAGGATCGCGCGGCGGAGGCGACCGCGATGGCAAGCCGCGCGCCGCTCGACCTGCGCGTCAACACGCTGAAATCCAACCGCGACAAGGCACAGCGCTCGCTTGCGCATCTCGGCGCAAAGCCGACGCCGTGGTCGCCGGCCGGCCTGCGCATCGAGCTCGGCGCTGATGCGCGCAATCCCGGCATCCAGTCGGAGGAGGATTTCATCAAGGGCGGCATCGAGGTGCAGGATGAAGGCTCGCAGCTCGCCGCGCTCTTCACCGCGGCAAAGCCCGGCGAGCAGGTGATCGATCTCTGCGCCGGCGCCGGCGGCAAGACGCTGGCGCTGGCGGCCTTGATGCAGGGCAAGGGCAGGCTGATCGCGACCGACAGCGACAAGCGGCAACTTGCTCCCATTCACGAACGCCTGTCGCGCGCTGGCGTGCACAATGCCGATGTCCGCACACCCAAGGGCGACGCCGATCCGCTGGCCGATATTCGCAGCACAGCCGACTTGGTCGTGATCGATGCGCCCTGCACGGGCACCGGCACCTGGCGCCGCAACCCCGACGCCAAATGGCGCATGCGCCCCGGCGCGCTCGAGATTCGCCTCAAGGACCAGGCCGAGGTGCTGGAGCGCGCCGTGCCGTTGGTGAAGCCGGGTGGGCGGATCGCCTACATCACCTGCTCAGTGCTGACGGACGAGAACGACGAACAGGTCAAAGCCTTCACCGCGCGCCATCCCGAATTTTCGGTCGTGCCGCCGGAGCAGACCGCAGGCGTGCTCTGGGACAAGGCGGAGGCGTTTGCCGAGGCCGCGCTGCAATCGGAGCACGGCTGGCTGATGACGCCGAGGCGAACCGGCACCGACGGGTTTTTCGTCGCGGTGCTGAGGAAGGCCGGTTGATTATTTGCTGTCATTCCGGGGCTCGCGTAGCGAGAACCCGGAATCTATTGGGCCGCAGAGATCGCTGAGGAATGGATTCCGGGTTCGCCCTACGGGCGCCCCCATTGCGCGCTTGCGCAATGTGGAATGACAAGGGAGCAAACGAAAGCCCCGCCGCCGGAATCCCGGGGGCGGGGCTCGTAACCTTACGCTTTGCCAGTACGTCCGTGGTCAAAGCGCGATTGGGTCGCGCAGGACTAGCCGGCGCGGAGGTTGTCGGCGGAGGACTTGCCGCTGCGGCGGTCCGCGACGATGTCGAAGGAGATCTTCTGGCCCTCGTTGAGGGTGCTCAGACCGGCGCGTTCCACCGCGCTGATGTGAACGAAGACGTCCTTGGTGCCGTCGTCCGGCTGAATGAAGCCAAAGCCCTTTTGGTTGTTAAACCACTTCACAGTACCCATAGCCATGGGGGAGGTTCCTTTGATTAACGGTCTACGCGCTGGGACCGGTACGCAAATGCTTTGCGCCCATCGTCCCGATTGATCGATTTTGGGGAATCTGAATCGTGCGCGCCCGTCATAAAAAACGAGGCGAAGCGGCCCAGTCGTTCGGCCAAGTATCGAGAATGTGAACATACAGATTTATTGGGGCCAGTTCAAGGCACCACCACACGCGCGCCGTGAAGTGGGGTCGGTATTCTAGTCCGCGCTGCAAATCGGCCACTTCGGCGGCATATTGGCGGGTTCCCTCAGTCGACGATGAACAGCGTCGCGCCCACAGCCGTCGATGAGCGGTGCGCGGCGTCGCCAAAATCCGAGACCTGGTAGCTCATGCCCGGCGTGAGCTTGAATTTGCGCCCGTCGCGCAGCTCGGTGTCGAGCTCGCCCTTGAGCACGTAGAGCACATGGCCGCGATCGCACCAGTGATCGGCGAGATAGCCCGGCGAATACTCCACCATCCGCACCCTGAGCTCGCCGATGTCGAGCGTGCGCCACAGCGCGTGCCCGGTCTCGCCGGGATGCGTGGTAGCCGCAATCTTGCTCCAGTCGGTGACGGTGAAGGGCGAGGTGGGGAGTTTCATGGGTGATCCTGTTCGTTCGCTACGCTCGCACTGACGAGCTTGTGGCACGCATGCGCCTCACTCTCGCTGTCATCGCCCGATTCAATCGGGCGATCCAGTATTCCAGAGGCGGTGACGCTATACGGAGAAGCCGCGGCGTACTGGATTCCCCGCCTTCGCGGGGAATGACAGCGGTGTGCTTGGCAACCTAATGCACCAAATGATTCGCCGAGCCCTGCACGATCTTCGCATCCGTGTTCACCCGCAGATACTCGCAGATCTTCTTGCCGCGCTCGTTCTGGTAGAACACGACGACGCTGTCGGGGCTGACGAACAGGTCGATCAGCTCGAAATGCAGGTTGGGAAGCAGCGCCAGCGCCTTGCCCCAATATATCCGCAAGCTCTCCTTGCCGCGCAGGGTTCCGCTCTCGGCCAGTCCGAGCGCCTGGACCCTGTCAGACGTCATCTCGGCGATGTCGTCATAGAGCGCCAGCACGCGCTCGAGGTCGCGCGAATTCCAGGTGTTGATCCAGGTCCGGCCCAAAGCTTCCATGGCGGACGGCTGGTGGTGAATTGGCATGGCATCCTCCCAATCTCGGCATATTCTGCAGCGGGCCAAATTAGGTCAATATTACTGACATAAATGGCGTCTGTCCATGCCCAAAGAAGAATGTGGGCGCGCCGGCCCGCGCGGTTGCGGCAGGGGGCGTGGTCGCGTATCTGCTTGCCATGACAGCAGCACAGAACGCCCGCGAGTCGTCGTCGCCCCATGTGGCCTCGGCGCACGACAAGATTCTCATCGTCGACTTCGGCAGCCAGGTGACGCAGCTCATTGCGCGTCGCGTGCGCGAGGACGGCGTCTATTGCGAGATCGTCCCGTTCAACAAGGCCGAACAGGCCTTTCTGGAGATGAAGCCGAAAGCGGTGATCCTCTCAGGCGGACCGGAATCCGTGCATGAGGAAGGCTCGCCGCGCGCCCCGCAACTGATCTTCGATTCCCGCGTGCCCGTGATGGGCATCTGCTACGGCCAGATGACCATGGCGGCCCAGCTCGGCGGCACCGTCGAGGGCGGGCATCATCGCGAATTCGGCCGCGCCGACGTCGAGGTGAAAGCCCCGAGCAAGCTGTTCGAGGACGTCTGGTCGCCCGGCGGCAAAAACCAGGTCTGGATGAGCCATGGCGACCGCATCACAAAGATGCCGCCCGGCTTCACGGTCGCCGGCACCTCGCCGAATGCGCCGTTCGCGATCATTCAGGACGAGACGCGCAAATATTACGGCCTCATGTTCCACCCCGAGGTCGTGCACACGCCCGACGGCGCAAAGCTGATCCGCAATTTCGTGCGCAAGATCGCGGGCCTTTCCGGCGACTGGACCATGCGCGCCTTCCGCGAGGAGGCGATCCAGAAGATCCGCAATCAGGTCGGCAAGGGCAGGGTGATCTGCGGCCTCTCCGGCGGCGTCGATTCAGCCGTCGCCGCCGTGCTGATCCACGAGGCCATCGGCGATCAGCTCACCTGCGTCTTCGTCGATCACGGCCTGCTGCGCCTGGACGAAGCCAAGACGGTGGTCGATCTCTTCCGCGGCCACTACAACATTCCGCTCGTGCATGTGGACGCCTCAAAACAGTTTTTGGGCGAGCTCGAAGGCGTCACTGATCCCGAGGTGAAGCGCAAGACCATCGGCCGTCTCTTCATCGACGTGTTCGACGCCGAGGCCAAGAAGATCGGCGGCGCCGATTTCCTCGCGCAGGGCACGCTCTACCCTGATGTGATCGAGAGCGTCTCCTTCACCGGCGGTCCCTCGGTGACGATCAAGTCGCACCACAATGTCGGTGGTCTGCCCGAGCGCATGAACATGAAGCTCGTCGAGCCCCTGCGCGAGCTGTTCAAGGACGAGGTCCGCGCGCTCGGCCGCGAGCTTGGCCTCCCCGAAATCTTCGTCGGCCGTCACCCGTTCCCGGGCCCGGGCCTCGCCATCCGCTGCCCCGGCGACATCACCCGCGACAAGCTCGAGATTTTGCGGAAGGCCGACGCCGTCTATATCGACCAGATCCGCAAGCATGGCCTCTACGACGAAATCTGGCAGGCCTTTGCCGTGCTGCTACCCGTGAAAACCGTCGGCGTCATGGGCGACGGCCGCACCTACGACTACGTCGTGGGCCTGCGCGCCGTCACCTCCACCGACGGCATGACCGCCGACTTCTACCAGTTCGACATGAAGTTTCTGGGCGAGACCGCCACGCGCATCATCAACGAGGTGAAGGGCGTGAACCGGGTGGTGTACGACGTGACCAGCAAGCCGCCGGGGACGATTGAGTGGGAGTAGTGCGGCTTGCTGCCATCGCGTAGTTTAGCGTGGTCTGGTCGAGTTGTTCTCGCTTCCTTCGCATTGAGAATTCTGACCGAAGTAGTGGGCTTGGCTTATCCCGGCAGAGGTCCGAAATCCATTGCGTCTTCGCTGATGGAGTATCGCAGCGCGCTGGATCGTACAGAAGGGCCGGGGGCTCAAAGCTTAGCTTCAAGCACCGGCAGGTTTTGGCGCAAAGCGGACATCAACATGAGTGGAGATGCGATTTAGACTCACATGCTTTGGGTGCCAGCTCGACCACCGCTGCGTTGGGGCTGCTCAGCTGAGCAACTTTGTCGGTAGTGATGAGATTGGTCACTCGCAATTCCTCCCGAGAGAGTTCATGTAAATCTTCCCACGGCGGAACGTTTAGCGACAGTGACAACAAATCACCCGCGCCGCCCATGTCGAAGGTGTATTTGGCGAGACGTCCGATATCGCGCTCAACGGTCATGAGATCATATGCGCTGTAGCTCGCGGCCCGAGCATTGTCAGCGCGGTCGCCCATCCAGATCTGATGCACGCGGACATGCGCTTGTTCAGGCACGTAACGCGACTTGCCCGACAGCAGCAGAAAAACGCACATGGATTCGCAGTAGGCCTCCGGCGACACGTGGGCGCGCTCGCCATGTTCGCTGGGGGTAAGCACGCTCGCCCCGACGGTCGTGAACATTTCGAGCGCCCGGAACCGCCGTCCGAGCGCGATCGCGTCGTTGACCGAGCCGCCGCCGGAATCCAGCACGACGGTTTCGCCATTGAGCCGATAATCGCGTGCGAATGCATCGAAATCGCTTGGGGTCTCGGCGGTGACGATGCCGACTGCGCTGATCCAGCCTCGGCAATTCGGCTGGCAAGCGACCCAGCTGAACTTCATGGGCAATTGGCGTTCCTCGAGGGCGGCGCCGGCGTACGCCGAGCGCCCCGGCATGGCCACAAGGCCGAGCAATGCGATGCAACAGGTGGCGACGCTGAGCAACGTCCAAGCTCGGGTGGTCGCTCGGCGAGCGAGCATGAATCTCTTTCCTTGGCTGGCTATCGGGTGGAATGAGCCGCGTCACAACGGCTTGGGTACACCGGCGACACCTGGTGCCGCCGGGTTGGTCGGTACAGATCCAGAATCGAATCTTAACCGGGACTGATGCTTGGCGCGCCATTTCGGGCCGGGGCCACGCATGTAGTGCAGCTCGGGTCGGTAGCTGTCGCGCACGTCCATAATCAGGTTGTGAATGACACTGGCGAAGTCGGAGGCAAACTCAGTCATCCTTCGAGCAAAACATGAAAATGCGGTTGCACCCATTGTTATCATCGATGAACCTCTCCTATTTCTCTCGCCGCTAAACACATCGGCCGTTATGCCCAAGCGTAGGCTCCGAGAGATGGGCCAAGCCATTGCACAGAGGTTGATCCTCCCCTGACCTTTGGCTGAGAAGAGCACACCAAGGCTTAGGCCCTGCGCACGAGGGCCCTGCGACTGATGGGAAGGTCGCAGGCCAGCCGCATGCGAAGACTGCCCTTGTTCATCTCAATGCGTCTGAAGGTTCATTTGATGGGCGTGGTCAGAGGGCCGTCGTAGGTATCGAGGACGAAGACAGCGAGCAGCTTTGCCGGCTCGGTGTTGCTCGCGTTGCGGCTGGTCGAATGGATAGCGCCCGGCGGTTCGGACCAGCTCTCGCCCGCCCGATAGATGCGCGTCTCGCCGTCATTCACCTTCGACTCGATCGCACCCGAAATCACATAGGCGTAGATGAAAGCCGACTTTGCGTGGGTGTGGGGCACGGAGGCCGCGCCGGGCGCGTAATCGACTTCCACGGCGATCAGCGACTTGCCGGGGACATTGGGAATAGCCGCCTCGAAGTTCTTCGTGACGGTTTGCGCTTCGCTATCATGGGCGTAGTTGGGGCCGGCCATCGAGAAGGCGAGGGCGGCGCAGGCGGCGGCGATGATGGTTCTGATCTTCATGGGCTTTCTCCTTCTGCCTATAGGTTGGTCTTCGTTCTTCATTGTTTCCTCCCGGCCTTGCCGGCCTGCTGATTACGGACACCGAACGGGTCAGTCTCGCGGGATGAAGTCGACGTGGGGCCCCGGCTCGATAATGAACACCGCGAGCGTGGCGAGAACGCAGGCGACCGCGGCGACAGTCATCGCCATATGGAATCCCGAGAACAGCTGAGGACCGCCCTGCCGCAGGACGCCGCCGAGCAAGGCGATGGCGAAGAGCGACCCGGCGCGCGAGACCGCGCTGTTGACGCCAGACGCGGTTCCGGCGCGATCGGTCTCGACGGAGGTGAGGATGAGGGTCGTCAGCGGCGCGATCGCCAGGCTCATGCCCAGCGCCAGCAACAGGATGCTGGGGAAGACGTCCGCCCAATAGGTCGCGTTCGAATCGACACGGAGCGCCATGGCGCATCCCAAGGCAACAACGGCGCCGCCGGCGAACAATGGCAAGCGCCGGCCGAACCGGCGGCAGAGCATGCCGGCAAGCGGCGAGACGACCGTGATCAGCACTTGCAGAGGAATGAAGGCCAGGCCCGCCACCAGCGTCGGCAGGTGCGCCCCCCGGATCATCACGAACGGGATCAAGGTTAGCATGATCGTGAACGCTCCGTAGAGGAACGCAGTGAACAGGTTCGCGCCGACAACCGACCGCGAGGCGAAGAGGGACGGGGGCAGCATGGCGTTGGCGCCTAATCGCCGTTCGGTCACGATGAGGCAGGCTAAGCCGCCCAGACCGACGATCAGGGTGACGAGCACCCAAAGGTTCAGACCGGAGCCGTTGGTCAGGCTTGTCAGCCCCGCGCCCAGCCCGCCGAGCCCGACTGTCGAAAAGACCGCGCCACCGATGTCGATCCGGGCGTGGCTGGTCGGGGAGTCCTTGGGTATCCACACGGCGCCGACGGCCAGCGCGCCGGCGACGACGGGCAGGAGCATCAGAAAGGTCGTCCGCCAGGACCCGTGATCGAGGATCGCGCCGGCGATCGCGGGCGCGACGCCGCTGGCGACGGCCGCGGCGGCGGACCAGATGCCGACCGCACGTGCTTTCTTGTCGGCGGGAAAGGCCTGCCCGAGCACGGAAAGGCCGTTGGGCAGGATCGCGGCTTCGCCCAAGCCTTGCAGGAAGCGGCCGACGATGAGCGGCGCGAAACTCGGCGCGAAACCAATCGCGGTCGCGCCCATGCCATAGAGAGCGATCCCCGCGAGGAAGATCCGCTTCTGTCCGAACCGGTCACCCAGAGCGCCGGCGACCAAGGTCAGGGCCGCGAGTGGCAGGAGCTCGGCGTTCATCACCCACTGCAGGTTGAGCGGCGACAGGCGCATGTCTCGGCCAATCGTCGCGAGCGCGACGGTGACGACGGCGCTGCTGACGAACACGAGGCAGCTGCCCAGGCTCGACGCGGCGAGCACCTTCGTGCTGCCCTGCGCGCCGACGGCCTTAGGCTCGGAGAGAGCCAGGCTGCGGTCGGTCAGGATCAGGGACGCGCTGCTCACGACCTAATCTCTCAGGTTAGGTCGAGCGCTTCGCGGCGCGCGAGCTCATAGTCCTCACGGACGAACATCGGCAACGTCTCGACCCTCGACGACGCCGTCGCCGCATTCAACCCGCTGTGCGCCTGTCCAATCCCGAACGCATCGCGACTGGCTCCTCAGGCGCGTTAAAGACTGATGTCGTGAGCAGGACAGCGGCAGCGAGGCCCCAGTAGTACGAGGCGTCGAGCCCGAAGAATTTGAAGGCAAACGGGGCGATGACAAACACTACCCCGACGGCGCGATCGACCCAAAGGTGTAGCCAGTAGGGAATGATGCGGACGAGCCCGGTGGGATGGTCGGTCAGGGCGGCCAAGAGTAGCGCCGCGACGCCGGTAACAACCGAAAGCCACATTGCGACCGGTTCGCTCTGGCCGAGCTTCAGCACGAACGGCGCTGCGATCAAGACGATCGCGACGGGATAATCGATTAGGTAGGCGTGGATAGACTTGGTGATGAAGCGGAACGACATCGGTGACTCCTACGTTGTTGGTTGCTCGACCGGGTCCTTGCGACGCGGGGAGTGCATCCACCCAAGAGGACGATCACGCCGCCCTATGTTGGCAAGCACTCCGCACAGCCGTCACAAGTCAACCCGGTTAGATGCACGGAAAAGCTATGCCGGCACGCCAACCATTGGAAATGTCCGGTCGTTATGGTTTCCATTCCACTCGCCCCGCGCCATGGAAGCGCGCCTCTCACGAGTAGTCACCACCGCTTTGCTGAGTGAGGTTGCCGAGGTAGTCACGCTTCCCGATCGTCGCTCCAAGATGCCGGAGGATCGCGTGCGCAATCGAGATGTGGAAGAAGAAGTCGGGCAGCACCAGGTGCCGGATGTAGTCTTCGCCGCCGAACCACCCGCGCACGATAGGCGGCGTCAGCTCGTATGTGTGGGACTGCGCGCCGGAAATCTCGTCCGGCTGCACGTTTTGCAGGAAACCGCGGGTCTCAAGGAGCCGTTCTTTCAACGCCGGATACATCATCGGGGTGTTACCGGGTGCTGGCGGATCGTGCTGCATCAACTTCGCCATGTGCGCCTCGACCTTGTTGCAGCTTACGGAGAACTGTTCTCCGAAAGTGAGCATGTTGGGCGCGAGCCGCTCGCCAAGAATCCTCCCAGGCTCAAACGCCTTGGTCCGTTCGAGTGCTTGGGCGTGGTCGAGATAGTCGTCCATTACGTTCAGTCCATGCACCATGACAGGGACTGTGATGTCATAGACCGAGAAGGACACGCCGAACTCCATACTCTTGTTTGTAGTCTGAAATTCGGTCGGACCCGACAGGTCGATAACCGAAGCGAATGATCACAATGACACCTCCCATCTCACGGCTTGCCAAACCAGCTTGCCGGACTCGACAGTGGCCTGCACGAAACAGCAGCAAGAGGAGAGCGTCTACGCATGCGGCCGCCTAGTGACGCAGGACGGGATATCCGCTCACGTAAATCCAGTCGGTGGCCTTGGCGGGCACATGGCACCCCTGGCAATCGGTGTGGTAGTCGGTAGAGGTAGTCTTGAGCGGCTTGTCCGCGTCGAACCAAGACCATCCCCACCCGTCGCCCCACAACGGGTTGTCGGGATGCGTTCCCTTGCTGTCTTTCACCATGACGAACCAGCCCTTGAGCTTGTCGGCGTGGCTTACTGTGCCGGTGGTCATCTCGTTCGTCGAGGTCGCGAAGACCTCTTTCACCAGAACGGCGCCGTCCGGGAAGTGTCCCGTCTTCCGGTAGGTGTCGATCGCCCCCGGGGATGCGTAGACGGTGTGCATTTCCTTCGAGCCCTGGCCGCTGTCGGCGGCGATCGCCCAGCTCCCCAGCGTTTGGTAGACGGTTCGGTAGTCTGCCGGCACGCGCAGCTGCCCGGAGGCGTCCACCACGTTCGCGGTTGGGCCGGCCGGAGCCGCTCCGCTGATCTGAGCGAGCGCCGCCACGGTGCCGGTGACCAGGGAAATGGCGACAGCCAGGCCGACAGTCCTCGATAATTTCATTAGGCGCTCCTTTGCTGTCCGCGCACGGCACGGCGGCTCGTCACAATGGCTTCAATCAATGTCGAGGCAGCCGCGTGTTCGGCCGACCCAGTGGACCTCAGGATCGGACGCAGCCGGCGAAATTAGAAATTCCGTTTGGACATGCATTCGATAAACGTGGGGTATCATTGCCTAAAAGCGCTGTACGCGTGCGGCCCCGTCCGTCTTCGATCAACCGTCGAGGACGCCGTACAACACCGCCTTGAGGTCAAATGACAGCGAATCGGAGAGGTTCAATCACCACGTGGCCGTCGGCAGGCCACCCAGGTCGGGGATTCCACGCGCGCCTTGCGCAGAACGGCGCATGCGACCGCGATAATCTCGTTCACAAGTCACGAAGCCAATGCACCGATCCTGACGCCGCACATTCCCGCGATGATCGCGGCCGCGACGATGGCGCTCATCGCGACGCAGACACTCCAAAGGCGATTGGCATTACGTTCGTCTACACCGTGCGCGATCAGCACCACTCTCAGCCCTGAAGCAAGGTGGCTCAGGACGAAGAAGGCGCCGAGCGCGTAGTGAGGCAGCAGACGGATATTCCATGCGTCATGAATGAGCCCAGTCGGGGCTCCAATCGCGAAATTCCAGTCTGTCGGTATGCCGAGAAAGCTTCGCGCGTAGACGAAGACCGAGTTCATGTGGCCGAGAATGTACACTGAGAGATAGGCTCCCGAAGCGACCTGATAGGTCCGCTGGAAGTCATGGGCTGCGGCGCTCCAGCGCCATGCCAGAAAGAGGCCGGTGCCGATCTGGAAAAGCATGGCCGCCACCAACAACGGTTCACCTACGGCAGAGCGATAAACCACGCGTCCGATCTTCATAACGGCCGCATGCGCATCCGGCCCTATCAAGCCGAACAGATGATTGGTGAGATGAAACACCACATACAGGGACAGGACCGCGGCCGTTACCCCGTGGACCACCCGCCAACGCCCGACTGCAGGCGCAGCTGCAGCGACCGGATCTCGGGCAGACTGCGACCAGATCGCGATTGCGAGCCAAATCGAGCACCAGACGACCTCGTCGGGAATAGGGCTTTTGATCAAGGTCTGGACAACGCCGAGAAAGACATAAAGCGTTGGCGACACCACGCTGGCATAGGCGAGGCGTCTTGAACCGGGATTGGACGTCGGACGACAAGCCAGAGCGATCCCAAGAAACGGCACGACGAACGCAACGACCAGGATGAAGGTCGCGCTGGCGGTCGCGAGCGGCGGCGGGCTTACGGGCTGCGTGCCGACGATGGCATGAAAAGCACTGAGCAGAAATGGATAACAAATCGCCGCCGCTGCTGGAACCAGAGCCAAATAGTCAAAGTGCTTCTCAAGAAGCCTTCGGCGGTTCTGCAGGCGAACGAATGCTTCCATCATAGACCTATAAAGCCACAACGAAGAAAGCGGTGTACGAGACGACTTCCAAGACAGGTTTAAAAACTGGCCTTCGCGTATCACGCCGCGCGGCAAGCGGCAATTACGATCGTCTATCGACTCTATGGCGAGTGGTAATTTCCCTTGTCGGCTTTGCAAGGTCACTCTCGAAAGCATCGTCGTACCGAAACTTTCAGTGCCGAAACGGACACGCGGAACACAATGCCGGATTGAGAAGCCAGGAGGCTCGATATGCAAAGCAACGACGCAATTGAAGTCGTCAATTGCAACATTCTAGGTCCTTCGGGAGACGGAAGTGAGTGCGACTGACAGAACGGAGTATCCGGCTCCGGCGACCCGGCTCGATCGCAGTTCGTTTCGCCGCCTTGCACGATGCGGCGCACCGATCGGTCTGCTGGTCGCGCTCGCGCTCGCTGGCTGCGACGAGAAGGCGCAATCGCAGGCGGCCGCGCCTCCGCCGCCGTCGGTGACGGTGGCACAACCGGTCAAACGGAGCGTCACCGACTGGGACGAGTTCACCGGCCGCTTCGAGGCGATCCAGGAGGTTCAGATCCGTGCCCGCGTCGGCGGCTTCGTCACCAATGTCGAGTTCAAGGACGGCGACATGGTTCATGCCGGCGACCTCCTTTACATCATCGACCCGCGGCCGTTTGAGGCGGTGGCCGAGCAAGCCAATGGCCAGCTTGCCGATGCCCGGGCAAAGACGGAGCTTGCTAAGCGCGAGCTCGATCGCGGCCTGAAGCTTGTCCAGACCAGCGCTGTCTCCGAACAGGTCGTCGACCAGCGCCGCCAGGCCTTGCAGGCTGCGAACGCCGCTGAGACCATCGCTGAGGGTGCGCTGAAGGCAGCCCAACTCAATGTCGAGTTCACGCATGTGGTGGCGCCGATCACCGGTCGCGTCAGCCGCCATCTCGTCAGTGTCGGCAATCTCGTCAGCGGCAGTGACAATGGCGCATCCACATTGCTGACCACCATCGTCTCAATGGATCCCATCTACATCTATTTCGATGTCGATGAGGCGACACACCTGAAGAACAACAAACTGTGGTTCGAGGGCAAGAGGCCGAGCTCGCGCGACACGGCCAACCCCGTGCAGGTGACGCTCACCGGCGAGACGAAACCCTCGCATGAGGGCAAGATGGATTTCCTCGACAACCGGCTCGACGTGTCGACCGGCACGCTGCGCAGCCGCGCGATCATCCCCAACCACGATCTGTCCATTCTGCCCGGACAATTCGGTCGCGTGCGGCTGATCGGCTCCTCACCCTATGAAGCGTTGCTGTTGCCGGATACGGCGATCGCGACCGACCAGTCGCGCAAGATCGTATTCGTGGTGAAGGATGACGACACGGTGGAAGCGCGCGCGGTCGAGCTCGGGCCTTTGGATGAAGGCCAGCGCGTAGTCCGTACGGGCCTCAAGTCGGAAGATCGCATCATCATCGACGGCATCCAGCGGGCCCGCGTCGGCGCCAAGGTCGCACCGAAGAAGGCCGAGAGCGGCGGCAAGAAGTCATGAATCTCGGGCGTCTTTCCATCAATCAGCCCATTTTGGCGATGGTGCTGTCGATCGTGCTCCTGATCGTGGGAGCGATCGCCTACAGAACGTTGCCCGTCGCAGAATATCCGGAAGTGGTACCGCCGACCGTGGTAGTGACCGCGCAATATCCGGGCGCCTCCGCGCAGACCATCTCGGATACCGTCGCCGCTCCCATCGAGCAGCAGATCAACGGCGTCGAGGACATGCTGTACATGTACAGCCAGGCGACCTCGAATGGCCAGCTTACCATCACCATCACCTTCAAGCTCGGCACTGATCTCGACAAGGCGCAGGTGCTGGTGCAGAACCGTGTAGCAATTGCGCAGCCGCAATTGCCGGAGGAGGTGCAGCGCAATGGCGTCGTCACCAAGAAGGACTCGCCCGACATCCTCATGGTCGTGTTCATGCTGTCGCCCGACGATTCGCTCGACCAGCTATACATCTCCAACTATGCGTTGCTGCAGGTGCGCGACCAGTTGCTGCGGCTTGACGGCATCGGCGACATCCAGATCTTCGGCGCGCGCGATTATTCGATGCGGCTGTGGCTCGATCCCGACAAGATCGCGAATCTCGGCCTGACTTCGAACGATGTGGTTGCGGCGGTCCGCGCCCAGAACCTGCAGATTGCGGGCGGCCAGCTTGCGAGCCCACCGATTGCCGACCGCGCCTTCCAGCCGAATCTAACCTTCGTTGGCCGGCTGAAGGATCCGTCCCAATTCGAGGACATCGTCGTCAAATCGGGCCAGGACGGCCGCATCGTGCGCCTGCGCGACGTGGCGCGGATCGAGCTCGGCGCGCTCGACTATTCCACCAACAGCTTCCTGTTCCGCAAGTCAGCGGTGGCGTTGCGGGTGACGCAGCGGCCAGGGTCGAACGCGCTGGCGACTGCCAAGGGCATCAAGGACACGATGGAAAAGCTGAAGGTCGGCTTCCCCAAGGGGCTCGACTACAATATCGGCTACAACCCCACCGAGTTCATCCGGCAGTCCATCAGCGAGCTGATCAAGACGATCTATGAAGCGATGGCACTGGTTGTCGTCGTGGTTCTGGTGTTCCTGCAGGGCTGGCGTCCGGCGATCATCCCAATCGTGGCGATCCCGGTGTCGCTGGTTGGTACCTTTGCGGCCATGGCAGCCCTCGGCTATGGCATCAACAATCTCACGCTGTTCGGACTTGTGCTCGCGGTTGGCATCGTGGTCGATGACGCCATTGTCGTGGTCGAGAATGTCGAGCGGCATCTCGCGCAAGGCTTGAGCCGGCGCGATGCCGCGCTGAAGACGATGGAGGAGGTCGGCGGTGCGCTGGTGTCGATCGCGCTGGTGTTGTGCGCTGTGTTCGTGCCGACCGCGTTTCTCGGTGGCATTACCGGGCAGTTCTTCCAGCAGTTCGCGGTCACCATAGCGGTCGCGACAGCAATCTCCTGCTTCTGTTCACTGACCCTGTCGCCGGCACTGGCTTCGCAGATCCTCCTTCCGCACGCGGAGAAGCGGCCACCGGCTGCCTGGAATTTTATCGCGCGCGGCTGGGAATGGTTTACCAGTCTGTTCAACCGCGGCTTTGATTGGCTGTCGCATTTTTATGCTGACGTCGCACGCTTCGTGATCCGGCATCGCGTGGTGATGCTGCTCGTCTATATGGTCCTGATCGGCAGCGCCGGCTGGCTGCTTGTCACCACGCCCCAAGGCTACATTCCGCCACAGGATCGCGGCTACGTGATCATATCCGCGCAATTGCCAGGCGCGGCATCGCTGGCGCGGACCACCGAGATCGTTCGCAGGATCGAGAGCATCGCGCTCGATACGCCTGGAATTTCGCATATTGCGGTCTTTGCAGGTCTGTCTGGAGCGACCCGCACACAGGCGAGCAACTCGGCGGCGTTGTTTCCGGTGTTCGAAGAACCGGAGGTGCGCCTCAAGAAGGGACTGAACGCGCAGGTGATCACGGCGGATCTGCGCAAGCGGCTGTCGGCCATCGAAGGTGCGTTCATCATCGTGATCCCGCCACCGCCGATCCCCGGCATCGGCACCGGCGGCGGCTTCACCATGCGCATCCAGGACCGGCAAGGCCGTGGTCCGAAGCTGCTGGCGGCGGCGACCGACGAACTCGTCGCAGCGGCGCGCAAGTCGCCGCTGCTCCTCGCCCCTACTGTGTTCTCGCCGTTCTCCGCGAACACGCCGCAGGTCTTCGTCAACATCGATCAAGTCAGGGCGCAGAAGCTCGGCGTTCCCATCCAGAACATTACCGACACGATCCAGACCTATTTCGGCTCGACCTATGTCAACGACTTCAACCTGTTCGGCCGCACCTATCACGTCACCGCGCAGGCCGACCTGCCGTTCCGGAAGGAGCGTCCTGATCTTGCGCGGTTGCGGACCCGCAATGCCAATGCCGACACGGTGATGCTCGGCAGCGTCGTAGATTTCAAGGACGTCTCGGGTCCCGATCGCGTCGCCCGCTACAATCTCTATCCGGCGGCCGAGCTGCAGGGCGAAGGCTTGCCCGGGACGAGTTCGGCGACGGCGATCGCCGTTATGAAGAAGCTCGCCGAGAATACACTGCCGAGTGGCTTTTCCTTCGAATGGACCGACCTGTCCTATCAGCAGGTCACCGGCGGCAACACCGGATTGTTCGTGTTCCCGATCTGCGTGCTGTTCGTCTATCTGGTTCTGGCCGCGCAATACGGGAGCTGGAGCTTGCCGTTTTCCGTCATCCTGATCGTGCCGATGTGCTTGCTTGCCGCCACTATCGGGGTGCGCATCATGGGCCAGGACGTCAACATCCTCACACAGATCGGCTTCATTGTGCTGGTGGGATTGGCCGCCAAGAACGCGATCCTGATCGTCGAGTTCGCGCGGGACATCGAGCTCGAGGGCAAACCGCGCCTGGAGGCGGTGATCGAGGCTTGCCGGTTGCGACTGCGGCCGATCCTGATGACCTCGTTCGCCTTCATCCTCGGCGTGCTACCGCTGGTGATCTCCACCGGCTCCGGATCGGAGATGCGCCAGGCGGTCGGCGTCGCCGTCTTCTTCGGCATGCTCGGCGTCACGCTATTCGGCCTGATCTTCACGCCGATCTTCTACATGGTGGTGCGCGACCTCGCGGAAGGCAAGAACGAGCGCAAGCCGACGCGGACGACGGCGGCTGCAGCGGAGTGAGTTGCGGTGACGCCGATGCGCGATGAAGCCGGAATAACTCATGCTGCCGTGTGAGGCAGGAGGACGGGCGATGGCCACGACAGTTGAAGGCAATGTTGGAAGTCACGACAACGACTGGACGTCTGCAGAGACTGCCGCGGGGCGTAACGTTAGCCTCTCCCTTTGGAGGGGCGTTCGAGGAAGGTGCCCGCGCTGCGGGCGCGGTCGCCTGTTTTGTGCGTTTCTCAAAATCGACGACCGCTGCTCTGTCTGCCGCCTCGATTTCACCGGCCACCGAGCCGACGACCTGCCGGCCTACTTAGTGATTGTCATCGTCGGACACATCGTGGTCCCCGTGATTCTCTGGATCGAGGTGGACTATGCACCGTCGCTGGCGTTTCAGCTTGGCATCTATCTTCCGATTACGGCCTTGGCCTCGATAGTTCTCCTGCAGCCGGTCAAGGGTGCCGTCGTGGCGCTGCAATGGGCGCTCAGGATGCATGGCTTCGGCGCGCACCCGCCCGACGAACTCCAGGCGTGAGGCGGAAGGTGCCTCAACAGAACGACGTCGGAGAAGCGGGCGCGAGCGCCAGCAATTTCATCCGCGGCATCATAGCGTCTGACGTCGAGACCGGCCGCACGCGTGTCGTGGTCACGCGCTTTCCACCCGAGCCGAACGGCTTCCTCCACCTGGGACACGCGAAGTCGATCGTTCTGAATTACGAGCTTGCGAAGGAATTCTGCGGCCGCTGCAACTTGCGCCTCGACGATACGAACCCGGCAAAGGAGAGGGTGGAGTACATCGACGCGATCAAGCGCGACGTCCAGTGGCTCGGATTCGATTGGGCGCAGGGCCTCCACTTCGCCTCCGACTACTTCGAGCAGCTCTACGCGTGGGCCTGCCATCTCGTTCGCATCGGCAAGGCCTACGTGGACGACCAGTCCGCACACGATATCAGAGAGGGCAGGGGGACATTGACGAGCCCTGGGCGTAACAGCCCGTTCCGCGACCGCAGCGTGAAGGAAAATGCTGAGTTGTTCGCGCGGATGCGCGCCGGCGAGTTCAGGAACGGCGAGCGGGTTCTCCGCGCGAAAATCGACATGGCGTCAGCGAACGTCAACCTGCGCGACCCGGTCATCTACCGTGTTCTCAACGCCAGCCATCCGCGCACCGGCACGGCCTGGCACATCTACCCGAGCTATGACTTCGCGCACGGCCAGTGCGACGCCATCGAAGGGGTGAGCCACTCGCTGTGCACCCTCGAGTTCGAGGATCACCGACCTCTTTACGACTGGTTCCTCGACAACCTCCCGGTGCCATCGCGACCCCGACAGTATGAGTTCGCTCGCCTGGGTATTACGCATACGGTCCTCTCAAAACGCGTGCTGACGGAGCTAGTGCGCGACGGCCGCGTGGCGGGCTGGGATGACCCGAGGATGCCGACGCTTGCAGGCCTGCGCCGACGGGGTGTGCCTCCGGAGGCGGTGCGTCGATTCATATGCGGAGTCGGAGTTTCGAAGGCCAACAGCATGGTCGACGACGGTGTCCTGGACGCAGCGATCCGGAATGTCCTTAATGAGCGGGCTCCCCGACGACTGGCGGTGCTCAAGCCGCTCAAGGTGACAATTGAGAACTACTATGCCGGCCGGATAGAGGAGTTGGATGCTCCAAACCACCCGGCGAACCCGACCTTCGGGACGAGAGTCGTCCGGTTCTCCCGCGAGGTGTACATCGAGCAAGACGACTTCCACGAGGCGCCATCATATGGTTTCCGGCGCCTCGCGCCGGGTCGCGAGGTGAGGCTCCGGTACGCCTACCTCGTCACTTGCCATGATGTGGTGAAGGACGCAGCAGGCCGTGTGGTCGAGCTACGCTGCACCTACGACCCCGACAGCAGGAGTGGCGCCGGCGGGCGAAAGGTCGGGGCGACAATCCACTGGGTCAGCGCTGTAGATGCGTTGCCAGCAGAGGTCAGGCTCTACGGCCGGCTCTTCTCAGCAGCGAGTCCGAGCCTGACGGACCTCGCAGCGGACCTCGACCCGCATTCCCTGCAAACGCTAAGCGGCTGCCTCGTCGAGCGTGCAACCGGCTCTGATCCCCATGGCCAAGCATTACAGTTTGAGCGCCAAGGCTACTTCACTCACGACGACGATTCCTGCCCAGAGAAGCTGGTCTTCAATCGAACCGCCTCGTTGCGCGAGAGCCCGGGAAAGCCACAGCCCCCTCGGAGTAACTCCTTGCTACAACCCAGGCAGCGCCGTACTGTCTGAGGCCACTCCCTCGAGTGGTGCATCTCGCGGAATCATCCCATTCGGGGCCCAGTCGGCTCCGGACAGTCATCCCGTGCGCGCTGCGACGCGCACGGGATGATGGAAGGACTATGACGACGACTTCAGCAAATCCGTGTCGAACGGCAGCCTGCGCAAGCGCTTCCCGGTGGCGGCGAAGATCGCATTGTTTACCGCAGCACTGACAATGGCCGTCGGAGCTTCACCAATGCCACCTGGAGCTTCTGCGTTCTTGATCAAGTGCGTCTCCACCACCGGCACCTCGTCGATACGCATCGGCAGATAGCTGTCGAAATTGCTCTGCTCGACGCGTCCATCCTTGAAAGTGATTGACCCATGGAGCGCAGCGGTCAGCCCGAAGAGCGTTCCACCCTCAACCTGTGCTTCGATCGTATCCGGATTGACGTACATGCCGCAATCAACCGCACAGACGATCCGCTTTACCTTGACAGAGCCGTCGGCCGCCACTTCGACCTCGGCGACCTGCGACAGGTAACTTCCAAATGCGAATTGTACCGAAATCCCGCGGCCATGCCGTGCGGGAAGTGGTGATCCCCACCTTGCTTTTTCCGCGGCAAGGGACAGAACACCAAGCGCTCGCGGATTGTGACCGAGCAATCCCTTGCGATAAGCGACAGGATCCTGCTTTGCGGCATGCGCGAGCTCATCCATGAAGCTTTCGACCACAAAAACATTGTGAGTCGGTCCGACGCCGCGCCAGAAAGCCGTCCGGACACCAGGGGGCTCGACCCGGACATAGTCGACGTGGATATTGGGCAGCGCATATGGCGGCTTGGCCGCCGCTTCTACGGCATCGAGATCCAATCCGTCCTTGAACCAATAGGGAATATAGCGAGCGGCGATTGAGGAGCCGGCGATCCGATGCGTCCAGGCAACCGGCTCGCCGACCGCATCAAGTCCGGCCGACAGTCGATCGAAGTAGTACGGCCGATACATATCGTGCTGGATGTCTTCCTCGCGGCTCCAGATCACCTTCACCGGGCCATCGACGTGCTTGGCGATCTTGACGGCCAGCACCGTGCCATCGGCCTCCAGCCTTCGGCCGAAGCCACCGCCAATCAGATGATTGTGAATCTTGATCGCATCCCTTGGCAGACCGCTGAGTTCGGCGACCAGAGACTGCGTGAGCGATATCGCCTGCGTCCCGACCCAAACGTCGCAACGATCCTTCTGCAGATGAACGGTGCAGTTCATCGGCTCCATCGCCGCATGGGCCAGGAAAGGCACCTGATAGACGGCTTCGAGCCGTTGCGCCGCTTGAGCAAGAGTCTTCCCTGCATCGCCATCTCTACGGGCAACTGCGCCCGGCTTTTTGGATTCCTCCTCCAATTGCTTGACGATATCGGCGTTGTTAACCGTGCCATTCGGCCCATCGTCCCACGTGATGGCGGCAGCCTCGAGCCCCTTCTTCGCCGCACCCATGTGATCCGCCACGACTGCAACAGCTTCATCGATATTGACCACCTGCCGGACGCCCTTCACTGCCAGCGCAGCCTTCTCGTCCACCGTTTTCGCCTTGCCACCGAGCACAGGCGAAATAGCAACCGCGGCAACCTTCATACCCGGCAATCGTGCGTCGATGCCGTAGAGTGCGCGCCCATCGACCTTTATCGATGAATCTACGCGCTTGGCACGCGTGCCGATCAGGGTGAAAGCCTTCGGATCCTTCAACCTAACACTTGCTGCGGGCGGCATCGGCAATTTCGCTGCAGCCTTCGCAAGTTCACCGTAGCTCAGATGCTTCGAGCCGGACGCATTGAACACGATGCCGTTCTTGGCATGGCAAGTCGCTGGATCGACATTCCACCGCTTGGCAGCAGTCGCAATCAGCAGATTACGACCCACTGCGCCTGCCTGACGCAGCGGCGTCCAGAAGGCACGTACGGAGGAGGAAGCACCTGTAGTTTGAATGTGCAGGAACGTGTTGGCGTAAAGTGCATCATTTGCCGGCGCATGCTGAACCTGAATCTGGTCAAGCTCCACTTCCAGTTCTTCAGCCAGAAGCATTGAGAGCGCCGTGTAAACCCCCTGTCCCATCTCGGCCATCGGCATGATCAGGGTCACGGCGCCGGTTGGATTGATCCGTATAAATCCATTCGGCGCAAAAGTACCCGTGACATCGTTTTCGACCACCCGCGAAGCAGGCGCCGCGAAGACGGACGCCGTGCTTGCACCGGTCAGCGCAAAACCAAGCAGCAAACCTGTGCCATGAAGAAAGGCGCGCCTCGACACCGCTGTTTCCTCGGCAATCCGCTCTCTCAGAATAGGCCCATCCATGATCTCAAGCTCCCGCGGCGTGCTTGATCGCAGCGCGGATGCGCTGATACGTGCCGCAACGGCACACATTGCCTGACATGCCGGCGTCGATGTCGTGATCGGTCGGCTTCGGCGTGTCCTTCAGCAGCGCCGCCGCCGACATGATCTGGCCGGACTGGCAGTAGCCGCACTGCACCACCTCCAGCTCCAGCCACGCCTTCTGCAAGGCCGCGCCCTGCGGCGTCTGGCCGATCGCCTCGATCGTGGTGACCGCGCTCTCGCCGACGCTGTCGACCGTGGTGATGCAGGACCGCGTCGCCGCGCCGTCGACATGCACGGTGCAGGCGCCGCACAGCGCCTTGCCGCAACCGAACTTGGTCCCGGTCATGCCGAGCACGTCGCGCAGCACCCACAGCAGCGGGGTGTCGCCGTCGACGTCAACCTCATGGGGTGTGCCGTTGATCTTTAACATGAAAGCCATGACGGCCTCTTGGTAGCTGCGACTGATAGGATGCCGCCCGCCGACTGGACAGCGCCGGCCGGCCGCGTGCATCGATGGACGCGTGTCGCTCACGGACGAACGCGGATGATTGTCTTCCCGTTGCGTCGCTCGGTCGGGTTGAAGGCGGCGACAGCGTCGTCGAGGGTCGAGACGATGCCGATGTTCGTCCGCAGTCGTCCGTCCCGCACCCGCTGGACGATCTCACTCAGTTGGGCACGATCGGACTCGACAACGAAGTCGACCGCCAGACCGTCGGCGGGCCGCGCCTCGGTCGGCCCGACGATGGACACCAGCGTTCCTCCGGTTCGAATCAGGCCTGCGGACCGCTTCTGGATGTCGCCGCCGATGACATCGAACACCAGATCGACTCCGCCGACGTCTTCAAGGACGTTGTTGTCAAGGTCGACGAACTCCTGCGCGCCGAAGTCGAGCGCCTTCTGACGGTCGGCGGCGCGTCCGGTGCCGATGACGTAAGCGCCGGCCTCTCGTGCGAGTTGCGTCACCATCGACCCGACTGCGCCGGCCGCGCCGTGCGCGAGGACGCTCTGCCCCGCGTGAAGACGGCCGTGCTCGAACAGTCCCTGCCACGCGGTTAGGCCTGAGATCGGCAGGCTCGCGCCCACCGTGAAGTCGACGTCGCCCGGCAGCGGCGCGAGGTTGCGTGCCTCGATGGCCACATACTCCGCCAGGGTGCCGTCGCGATACCAGTCGGCGAGGCCGAACACTCGCTGTCCGACCGACAGTCCCGTCGTGCCGTAGCCGAGAGCGGTGACCACTCCGGCCAGCTCGTGGCCGGGGATCGACGGTGTTCGGTCACGGTCGAGGCGATCGGTCCAGGTCGGGGGCCACGTTAGCTCAGTCGGGACGAATCCCGACGCATGAATCTGAACGACGACGTCGTTTATCGCCGCCTGCGGCTCGGGCCGCTTCGCCAGCTTCATCCCGGCCGTTCCCGCAGCCTGGTCCGTCACAACGATCGCCTTCATGTGAATTGTCTCCTCGGTCATTTGTCTCTTTGGTGGAGATGTCGCAGTGACAGGCGCATGTCGCCTCACGGACGAACGCGGATGATCGTCTTCCCGCTGATCCGCTTGGTCAGATTGAAAGCGGCGACGGCATCGTCGAGGGTCGCGATGTTGCCGATGTTCGTCCGCAGTCGTCCGTCCCGCACCCGCTGGACGATCTCACTCAGTTGGGCCCGATCGGACACGAGAACAAAGTCGATCGTCAGGCCATCGGCCGGCCGCGCCTCGGTCGGCCCGGCGATGGTCACCAGTGTTCCTCCGGCTCGAATCAAGCCTGCGGACCGCTTCTGGATGTCGCCGCCGATGACATCGAACACCAGATCGACTCCGCCGACGTCTTCAAGGACGTTGTTGTCAAGGTCGACGAACTCCTGCGCGCCGAAGTCGAGCGCCTTCTGACGGTCGGGGGCGCGTCCGGTGCCGATGACGTAAGCGCCGGCCTCTCGTGCGAGCTGCGTCACCATCGAACCGACTGCGCCGGCCGCGCCGTGTACGAGGACGCTCTGCCCCGCCTGAAGATGGCCATGCTGGAACAGCCCTTGCCATGCGGTCAGGCCCGGCATCGCCACGCTGGCGCCCACCGTGAAGTCGACGTCGCCCGGCAGTGGCGCGAGGTTGCGTGCCTCGATGGCCACATATTCCGCCAAGGTGCCGCCGCGATATGAGTCCGAGAGGCCGAACACCCGCTGTCCGACCGACAGCCCCGTCGTGCCGTAGCCGAGAGCGGTGACCACTCCGGCCAGCTCCTGCCCAGGGATCGACGGTGTTCGGTCACGGTCGAAGCGATCCGTCCAGGTCGAGGGCCACGTCAGCTCACCCGACGTGAATCCCGACGCATGAACCTGAACGACGACGTCGTTTATCGCTGCCTGCGGCTCGGGCCGCTCCGCCAGCTTCATCCCGGACGTTCCCGCAGCCTGGTCCGTTACCACGATTGCTTTCATGGGAATTGTCTCCTCAGAGATTTATTGGTTCGGGGTAAATTGCAGGCGTGGAAGGTCTTTTCGATCTCTCACGCAACTGGTTATCGGCTCGACGTCTTCCGCGACGACCGTGATGTCGAATTGCTGTGTGATGTCGGCGAGACCGCTGCTCGCGTTCCTCGGAGCCATCGCGCGGCGAACCCAGCATTTTTGTGAACTTCAACCGCGCGACGGTGGCGGGCGCTTCAAAGTGAGAAGCTCCGCCACATCGTGCAGATCACCCGCCGATGAGATGGCAACTGTCAGCCATTTTCCGTCGATGTATGTTTTGGCTTCGTCATAGAGCTTGACCAAGTGCGGACGCCAGACATAACGCCGCTCCTCAAACTTCTCTCGTTCAGCTCCACCCATGACCACCACGGCCGAAAACAGCCGGTATTCCGGCACCAAGGTGCAGAACGCCCTGGTCTTCTTGTAGCGCAAGGACCAACCGCGGTTTCTGCCACCGTAGAGCCAGTCCGGCGCGAAAACTCCAGGGTAGAATTCAACGATCCAGTTCCGCAGCTCGGTCCAATACCCGAACGCCTTTGGTCCGATCCACTCGCGGACGGCACCGTCATCGGGCGGTGCTGATTTGTCGGTGATCCTGTCGCCGATTTTGGGAAGCGTCACGCCATCGGCGGCTGTTACTCTCGTTCCGATAGGTAAAATCATCAAAAGACCTCGTGTTCATAGTCCGACGGAGGCCGGAGGATTATGATGCGGGCGCGCCAAGCGCTTGCGGCGCGCCCTTAGGGAGCTCCTGGTACGACGCTCTCCGGAGCATGGGGGAGTGCCTCGCGATACGGTTTACCGGTGCCTGAGCGCACTGCATGGCAGCCATCGACGCCTCGAAGCTCTCCCATGACAGTCAGATCGAGAGCGGCGAGCGCTTTCTCCCTCGCCAATGGAGCTTGCTCTCGGTCGAGGAACGCGGTGGCCTCTAGAGGGATAAATTGCTGGGTCTTCAGCCCAATGGAACTAAGTGCCAGCGACAGATATGGCGTGAGGAAGTCCGGCTGGTTGGCTTGGTCGCCGGTAAAGACGCCGCCAGAGGCGACGCCGATGAACACCGGACGATCCCGGAGCATTCCCACCTTTCCGGCGGGCGTCGACATCATCGTGCGACCGACGCGCAAGATTTGATCGATCCACGCTTTGAGGACCGAGGGAATAGCGAAGTTGTGCATGGGCGTTCCGATGACAACAACATCGGCCGCTTCGACTTCCCGGATAAGCGCTTCGGAAATATCCAGAGAACCCTTCGGCGGGGCGGCTAACGTGGCGGGCGACGCCAACGCGGCGGCATAGTTAGCCACGGTGTGGGGCAAGGGTTCGAACCCTAAATCACGCCGGGTAATGCTCGCCCCGGGCGCAACCTCGAGAAGCTTTTCGGCGATCGCGGCCGAAAGCTCACGGCTATGCGATTCTCGACGGGGACTGCTATCAATATGGAGAATGTGCATGTGATCGATCCCAATGGCTTCGAGAAGTTGCGACGGGACAAAGCTCAGATCGAGCCGGCCGGCGTTACGGCGGGAAAGTCCTTCTCGGGATCGAACACGTTGTTGAAAAAATTCGTTAGGGAGTACATAGCCGCCAGCGCGACGATCTCCATGACGTTCGCATCCGTGTAGCCTGCATCGCGAACGGCTTTCAGATCGGCATCACTGACCTTGCCGCGGGTCTCGATGACCTTGCGCGCAAACTGGACGGCGGCGTCCCGCTTCGGGTCGCTGGCATGGCCCTTCCGAGCGAGAATGATTTCATCGGCCGGCAGCTTGGCCATATGCTCGGCCGTAAAGCTGTGAACCGTCAGGCAATAGTTGCAGCCATTCACTTCGGAGACAGCAAGGCCGATGCTGTCACGCGTCTTCACGTCGAGCGCCTTGCTCAAGGAGCCGAGCAGGGCGGCCCACGCGTTGAACGCGATCGGGCTATGCGCGAAGGTCGCCATCATATTTGGGGTGAACCCGACGTTCCTGGTGATCGCATCGAGTGTCGGTTTGCTATCGGCCGGCACTTGATCCGGCTTTAGAGCTGCACTTCTTGGCATCGTAGTCTTCCGTAAGTTAGGGGCTTTACTAATACTCAAACGAGATCCAGCACATCGGCGACCGGTCGGCGCGGCTTCTGCGCCCAGTTTCCCGGACGCTCCGGCCCCACGGACAACAGCATGACCGGTACTTCGTCCTCGGCCAGTCCGAACTCGCGGTGCACCGCTTCGGCATCGAAACCGATCATCGGCGTCGAACCCAGGCCCAGTGAGCGGGCCGCATAGATCATCGCCGCCGCGCCGAACGTGCCGGTGCGTACTGCCTCGTCGCGCTGGCGCTGCGGGTATTCCATGTACAGATCGCGTGCGGGGATTTCCCATTCCGGCACCATCTTTGCCGGCATGATGCCCGCTTCCACCAGCGGTGCCAGACGCTCTGGTACTACGCTGGAATCGGCCAACTGGCCGCAGACGATGAAGGTAACGGCTGCTTCGGTGATCGCGGGCTGATCCCAAGCGAGCGGCCGCAACCGAGCCTTGGCTTCAGGCGTGCGTACGGCGATGAAGCGCCAGTTCTGCAAGTGGAAGGACGTCGGCGCGGTGGTACCGATTCTCACCAGCTCGCGGATTTGTTCGTCGCTCAAGGTGGCGGCAGGATCGAAGTACTTCGTGGCGCTGCGGCTCAGGATGCATTCGATGACGCCGTTGGTCATGGTGATTCCGTCAGTCATGGTGATTCCTATGGGTGAAGGGATAGGTTGAGGTACGAGAGTGCTTTCGCTTTCTCTGTTGAAAATGCTGCGGCGATGGGTCCGTTCGACATCTAGTGCCGGGAGCCATGGGTAGTTTCCGAAAGCGAAGGCAGAACAGTGTGACCTCGCTTCCAGAACTGCTCGGTGTCGGGCGGCGGCTTGACCAGTGACACATCAGCGTCCACTACGTTCGCGGTCGGACCGGCTGAAACCGCTTCGCTCATCTACGCGAGCGCCGCCACGGTGGCCGCGACCAGGGAGACCGCAACAACTGGGCCGACGGTCCTAGGTGATTTCATGGGGGGCTCCTTTGTTGCCCGCGCGCGGCACGGTGGCTCGACGCAATGGCTTCATGCGATGTCGAGGCGGCCGCGTGTCCGGCCGACCCGGTGGCCCCAAGATCGGACGCAGCCGGCGAAATTGGAAATTCCGGTTGGTCATGCATTCGATAAGCGCGGGGTATCGTTGTCTAAAAGTGCTGTGCGCGTGCGCCCCGTCGGTCTAGACAGGGAAACGCATCGCGTAACCACCGCTGCGCTCGAAGCGCACAGGAGGCCACACTCGTAACGCATGGCGGTGAGGATTTCAGACACAGCATCACGCAATTCCGACGCCCGCACATATTGGTCGGCGGCATCGATGTTTAGCGTGCGAATGGATGGCGTCTTGCTGACGCCTCGCTCAACGAGCCGTTACTTCAACGTAGCAAGATAGGTAACGAGGTCCGTCCGGTCCGTCGGGTTCTTCAGCCCTGCGTAGGGCATCCTGTTTCCGGGAACCACTTGCTGTGGCGATTCCAGATACGCATCGAGGATCTTCGTATCCCAGACAATGTCGGACTTCTTCATCGCGTTACTATAGCTGAAGCCGGGAACCGTACCCGCCTTCCTGCCGTTGATTCCCCCCAGGCCCGGCCCGGCGCGACTGGCATGATCTGCCGCATGGCAAGCTGCGCAAGCTTTGAAGATGGTTTTTCCGTGCTCGGCGTCCTGTGCGTAGCCGCGAGTCGCGGTTGCTCCCGCAAGTACGAGCACCGCGATAAACGCGCCAATCTTTCCCGCGCTTTTCATAGGGAACGTCCTTTTTAGGTCGGGATCAGAGGTGGCGCGGCCGCGCGACATAATCGTTGAGGTCGTCGCCGAGTCGAAGCGCGAGAGCCCCTAGCGGGCCTGTCGGGTTGTAGCCTGCATTGAAGGGGTAGACGGATGCACCGACGACAAACAGGTTTTGCGCATCCCAGTGCTGCAGGTGAGGGGAGACGACGCTCGTCGCAGGATCGCTTCCCATAATCGTGCCACCAGTGACATGGGTGGTCTGATACACGCGACTATCGTACGGCCCCTTGCGGGGGGCTGTCGGCGGTGCGATGTCGGCACCGGTCGCTTTGGCGATCTCGTCGATCTTCTTCGACAGATAGACCGACATCTTGCGCTCGTTCTCGCGAACGTCGAACGTCATCCGCAGGAGCGGTTGCCCATAGGCGTCGACATAGGTCGGGTCGAGGTCGACATAATTCTCCCGATGCGGATACCAGCTGCCATGGGCAGTTATGCTGAAATTATGTGCGTACCAATCGGCGTTGGCTTTTTTCCACTCCGCGCCCCATTTCGGCGTGCCGGGCGGCACAGCCCGGCTCGTAATCGGCCGTCCGTTCGTCACGTTGGCGTAGATGTAGCCGCCTCCGAAGAAGCCAAGACCGCTGTGGTCGAAATTGTCCCCGTTGAACTCGTCGATCACGGTCTGTGACGCACCGGACGCCAGGAACGGGTTGATCCAGCGGTCCTTGAAGAAGACACGCGTGCCGAACATCGTCTGGTGGCAGAAATTCTTGCCGACCAGCCCGTGACCAGTCTTGGGATTGTAAGGCGTCCCAATCCCCGCCATCAGCAGAAACTTGGTATTCGACATCGTGAAGGAAGAAAGTACGACGACGTCGGCCGGCTGTTCGTACTCCTCGCCGGTTACGCGATCGATGTAACGAACGCCTCTCACGCGTTTTGCCTTACGATCATAAAGAATATCGAGAACATGCGTTTCCAGACGCAATTCGAAGCTCTCGCGCTTTCTCAGCATCGGATAGAGCAGAACTTCGGGGCTCGCCTTGGCGTTGGCTTCGCAGATGAAGCGCTCGCAATGGCCGCAGAACTGGCACTGACCAAGCTGCATACCATCGGGATTGGTGTAGGCCTCCGGCGAATTTGCTGCCGGCAAGGGAAAAGGTTTGTAGCCTAGCTTCTTGGTTGCCTCGCTGAAGATCACGCCCGCTTCGGTGATAGGCAGAGGGTTTTGCGGAAACTCGTTCTGCCGTGGTGCCTCGAACGGATTTCCGCCCTCCTGCACCTTGCCACGCAGATTTCCTGCCTTGCCGGCAATGCCGAACAGCTTTTCGAACTGATCGTGATAGGGCTCCATCTCTGCATAGGTGACGCCCCAATCCTGGATCGCCATTTCAGCTGGAATGGCCTTCTTTCCATACCGGTTCTCAAGGTGGGTACGCAAAACAGGGTCAGTCTCGCTCCAGCGCCAGGTCTGCCCGTTCCAGTGATTGGCCGCACCGCCCATTCCCTCGCCGGGTTTGAACGCCTGGAGACGTCGTATCGGCAGCGCCGTTTCGCCGCCATTATGGCGAAGCGTGTAGGTCTGGACGGACCAATCCTGAAAGAGATCACCATGCACGTCCCAGCGCAGTTCGTCGCGCTGCGACGGCAGGCTTGTTGCGGCGGTATGGGTGCGGTCGATTCCCCGTTCAAGGACGACGACATCGACGCCCTTGGCCGTCAGCTGGCGAGCGGCCAGCGCCGCCGTGAATCCTCCGCCTACGAAAACGACGGTGCGATGTTTCAAGCGTGTAGCCATGATTGCTTCCCTTAGGCGAAGTCGGCGATGGATTTCGGATCGGCGGCACCCGGGAAGGGCTTGCCACGGAAATCGACCATGTCCTGGGAATGAACCGCGGGGAGACCTGGATAGCCGATCGCCTTCCAAAACACCTTGCCGACATTGCCGCCGTAAACGGGATCGGCGAAACAAGCTTGCTCAAATAGCGGATAGACGAGTTCGTTGAACCACGAGGCGAGCTGGACGCGCTCGTCTGTCACCTTGCCGTTGGCAATTTCATGGAGAAATCGGTCGGCACCACTCTCATCTAATTCACTAAAGGCCTTGCCATTGCGTTTCTGGCAGGCCGCATCCGCGGCAGCGAGGCCCGCCTTGAAAAATTGCTCGGGTGTGAGCGGCAATTGATAGCCCAGTTCAGGCTTACCCTCTCGCCAGGGGCCGCGCATATAGAGGCGCGCGCCCTTACCGAAACCGCCTGCCAGTTGTCGGTCGATGTAGGCTGCAAGCCCGCAATCGACGCCGCCGGGTGTCAGCGCATCCGCAGGACACATCACGTTGACCATCACCTCGACGAAGCCGGCTTCGTCCGGGCCGAATGACAGATAGCCGGGCACTGGCAACGGCAACTTGGCAGCGATAGTACTCGCGGAAGCATCCACGGATTGGGAGGAGGCCGGTTCGGATGCTTCCGCGAGCGCCGCGGTTGTCGCGACGGTTCCTATCAGGACACCCGGAGCCAGCGAAGCGGCGCCCGTGGCAGCGGCAACGCCGAGAAAGCCTCGACGATTCGGATGGAAGGTTTTGTCGCTTTGGTCATTGGTCATCGGAGTTGCAGTCCACTTTTTTATCGCGGCATAATCGCGTGATCATCCATGTGCGAGGCGTCTCTCTGTGCGGCGGAAGCATGGGTCGCCTCATGCGGGGCTCAGTCTGCCTGACGCGCGTTCGCGGTCGGGCCGGTCGGAGCCGCTCCGCTGATCTACGCCAGCGCGGCCACAGTGGTGGCGAGCAGCGAGACAGCGACAGCCAGGCCGACAGTCCTCGGTAATTTCATGGGGGCTCCTTTGCTGCCCACGCGGCAAGGTGACTCGCCGCAGCGGCTTCAATCACTGTTTCAATCGTTGCGGAGGCGACCGCTTGTGCTCGGCCGGCCCAGCAGACCCAAAGATCGGGCGCGGCCGACGAAATCAGAAATAATCTTTGGTCATGCATTCGATAGGCAGAGGTATCGTCATCCAGAAGCGCTGTGCGCGCGTGCGTCCCGTCCGTCTTCGATCAGCATCGAGGAGCGCGCCGTACTCGAGGTGTCGGGCGGCGTAGGAAGACATGAAGGGGCACTTCGCGATCACCCTTTTTCCATCGCGTCGCAACGCTTCGAAAACGCCATGTGCCAGCCGCGATCCGTACCTTGGCCGGACAGCTCTTGCGTCGCCTCCGTGTGGAGCAGGACGAGGCGGCTTTTAGTAGCCGACTGTGAGCGCGCCGTCGCCGAAGGGCATTTCAAGCCGGTTCATTGCCGGATTGTCCAGGACACCGCCGCGGCAAGCGGGGCGAGCCGTGTGTCTGGACGAACGGCGACGGATGCGTGGTTCTTCGCGCATGCCGCTCATCGCCTCCACAGCGTTGATAATCAAATTGAGGATTACTTGCCGTAGTTGCCCCCGATCTGCTTGGACAGTCGGCTAGGGCCCTGCGAATTGAGTCAGCACTGATACGCCGTTTCTCGTCACCTCGTCACGCGTCAGCTTGAGCAGGTCGCGGATCGCCCCGTTGATCTCCACGCGCTCCTTCTTCGGTGGCGCCTTCTTGAAGAGGCCGCAGCCCGCGGATCCGGTAGATCACGTCACTGGCTCGATAAGCGTCCCTCACGATGCAATCGAGCGCTTGTCGTACCTCGTCTAGGTCCGGCGGCCGATGAGCCAGAAAGTGCCGAGCGGCCTGAGCGTTAGCGACTATCGTCGCAATGCGCTGCGTCGCTTCAGCAATATTGTCTGACTCGGCGCCCACATGTCCACTGTCGATCATGGCGTTCTCCTTTGGATGTTCGGAGCGGAACACTAGACCGCGAAGGTCTGTCCGACGGCTGAGCATCCAACAAATGATCTAGCCACTCTTGGAGGGATTTGATCCCGACCGGAGGCCCTTGCTTTTTTACATGGAACTTTGGCTTACGGCGCGCCGTCAGGCTCGCTGTTCAATAGCCGAAAACAAGTACCATCAGCTGTCCTTGCGGCGATTGCGAGGGTACTTCGCGTGGTATACCGTGGTGCTGCTTCGACGATGTTTTTTTGGATGTCCGTGGTGTCTTGACGACCTGCGGCGCCGTGTGCCGCGATAGCGCGTTTTGCCACGGGCAGAAGATGGACGGCGCGCCATCGGTACAAGCCCGTCCATCGTGAACCGGGTGCGGTGATGAGACTCCCGGAGCGGTCTGCAAGCTCGCTCGACACTTTCGCTGGGCATGTCGAACACGTTTGTTCGGTTGCTCAGGGGGCAGCGCCTCCGCCGGGGATAGAAGCAGTATCAAGCTCCTGGCAAAGATCAGCAAAAAAATACGGACTCGATCCAGTCGATAGCAAGGCGCCGCGCATCCTCACGCCTGCTGAATTGAAGCATTTTCGCGAACCGCTGGATAAGCTCACCTTTAGTGCTCAAGAGGAGATAGATGAATTATATAAGGTGGTTCGTGAAGCTGGTTATGCCATCTTGCTCTGTGATAGCTCGGGAGTCGTAGTCGCCCATCGCGGTGAAGATATGCGGGCAAGCGAGTTCAAATATTGGGGAACGTGGCTTGGGGGAGTGTGGTCCGAGGAGTTGGAGGGCACAAACGGAATCGGCACCTGCATCATAGAAGAGCGGCCTGTCACGATCCACAGAAGCCAGCATTTTAGGTCCAGACACATTAACCTGAGCTGCTCTGGTGCGCCGATCTTCGGAGTTGATGGGCGATTGATAGCAGTGTTGGACGTCTCTGCCATCGATCCTGAACTCTCGGAACGAGCGCACGCGCTCACTGGTGCGCTCACGCTACGATCGGCGTGCGCGATAGAAGAGAGAGTTTTTCGTGAGCACTTCCGTCGAGAGTGGATCGTCGCGGTAGCGCCGCCGGAGGGCGGCGCTCCGGGCATGCTGCTGGCGATTGACGGCAACCAACGTATCATGGGCGCAAACCGGTTCGCGCGCACGTCCCTTATGCTTGATGATCGTGGACTCCGGGCGGGTACCAGCTTGTGGTCGATCTTCGAGCGAAACGTCGACATTTTCCGGCGCCAGGACCGGACCGATTTCTCTGTGCGGTTACTGATCGCCGGCAGCAATGATAGTCGGCCCGCGCTTGTCACTCCACCCGATCGCCCTGTGACTGCCTCGAACAATCCAACGAGCCATGACGTGCACACGCGGCCGCGCCTGGGCTCGATTGATGTTTCGACCCTGCCGCCAGCACCGCAAGCATGGGGCGGATTGTCGCCGGGCGCAATGCGTCGGGTGCGGGAATACGTGGAAGTGCATTTGGGCGAAACTATCGATCTGTCGATGTTGGCTGGAGTTGCCGGACTATCAGTACATCATTTTGCACGACAATTTAAGCAATCCGCCGGGGTGACGCCGCATGTCTACCTCACGCAAAAGCGCGTTGAGCGCGCCCAGGAGATGTTGGTTCGGACGGATCTTCCGTTAGCGGAAATTGCGTTCGCCGTGGGCTTTTTCGACCAGGGTCATCTAGCACGTCATTTCCGTCATTTGCTCGGTAAGACCCCTCGAGAGTTTCGGTGGTCGCAACGCTAGAAGCAAAGAGCGTTTGCATCGCCGAAGAGTCGCTGAGGACTAGGTCTGCCGTATGGCCACCACGCTACCGAAGACGAGATCGAGGAATCCGATGCAGCCTGACGCCGGCCTTCACTCCGCGAGAGCGACGCGCGCGACCGCGGCGAGATACGCTGGACGCACCTGCAGCCCGAGATCCGCGAGCAGCCATCGGACGCTTTGAGGCCTCGAGTTGTTCAGGTGGTGCATCACGATCATCACGGCTCTGCGTTCGCTGTCGGCCGTGGCGACGTCGCGGGCTCACAGGAGGCGTTCTGCGGTCCTGCGGCGGAGCGTCTTCAGGTCGTTCGCGAGCACGCGAATGCCCTCGGACAGCTTCTCGGTCGCCATCGCGTCCTCGTTCATGATCCACCGGAAGGTTGTTTCGTCCATCGGACCCGTGGGGTCCAGGTGTTTTATGTCGACGGCGTCTTCGCTCACGAACCAGTGGCAGATCCCGTCTTCCGCCGTGCGAAGGGAGCGTGGCTCTGCGGCGGTGGGCGCCAAGACGCGTTTGAGCTCGCCCCCCTCGGACGCAAGCGCGTCCATGAGGGCGGGCGCGATCGCCAGCCGATCGCATCCGGCCAGCGCCTCGATCTGGCCGGTGTTGCGAAATGACGCCCCCATGACGATCGTCTCGATGCCGTTCGACTTGTAGTATCCGTAGATGTCCCGCACGGACCGGACCCCTGGATCCTCGGCGGCGTCGAAGTCCTTTCCACCAGACTTCTTGTGCCAGTCGTAGATGCGGCCCACGAACGGCGAGACCAGGAAGGCGCCAGCTTCGGCGCTGGCAATCGCCTGCGCCCGGTTCAACAGCGACGTCATGTTGCACTTGACACCCTCGCTTTGGAGGATCTCTGCAGCGCGTATTCCCTCCCACGTCGATGCGAGCTTGATCAGCAGGCGATCGGGTCCGACGCCGCGCTGCTTGTAGGCGTCGATAATCTGGCGCGCCCTCGCGACCAATGCTCCGATATTGAACGACAGGTTGGCGTCCACCTCGGTGGACACAAAGCCTGGCACGAGTCGCAAGAGCTCGACGCCGACGGAGACTGCGAGCCGGTCGGCAGTCGCGGCGGCGACGCGTGCAGCGTCGCCGGTCTGTTTTCGTCCCCATGTCAGCGCTTCTTCGACAATATTCCTGTACTCGGGATTGTCGATAGCTTTCAGGACGATCGTTGGATTCGTCGTGCAGTCTACCGGCTTGAGACGCGCCACCGCACCAAGATCGCCTGTGTCGGCGACCAATGTTGTCATTGCGCGTAGTTGATCCAGCTTCGACGCCAAGGCCTTTTCCTCTCGAGTGTCGGCTCAAGCCGTGCATGCACCATGCCTGCGAAACGGTTTCCTGTCGTCGGTTCGCGTTTTTTTATGCCTCGCGCGTGGCCAGGGTCGTCGGGTCTTCTTTCGTCAGACGGGCTTTCCCGATTGCTCCTCTTCGAACGTCACCGCTACCGCCGCGTTTGCCGAGAGGCGAACCCTTTGCCCCTCGACGTCGGCGATCAGCCCGAGGTCGATGAAATGCGCGTGGCCCTTGTGCTGGCCCTCGCCGCTGTCGCGCTTGGCGAGCCTGATGCGACCGTTGGCGACACCGTCGACAGTGCCGACGTGAACACCGTCCGCGCCGATCACTTCCATGTTCTGGACGATCTTGTTCGTGGTCATCCCGTCTCTCCTTGTGGTTTCGCCGGCTATGGCGAAGTTAAGCGTGCTCCGCCAGCCGGAGACCCGCGGAAGCGCGGGTATTGGCGAGGGTGCGTCGCACCCCTCGTTTCACGAAGCGAAGTAAGGCTGCGTCCGGCACCGTCCACACGTCCCTGCGCCGCCCTCAGGCGGCGCTTCTGCGCGGAAGCTTCCACTGCGGGCGGACGAAGTGGCAGGTGTAGCCATTCGGGTAGCGTTCCAGGTAGTCCTGGTGCTCGGGCTCGGCCACCCAGAAGTCGCCAGCGGGCGAAACCTCCGTCACCACCTTGTCCGGCCACAGCCCTGAGGCCTCCACGTCGGCGATGGTGTCCTCGGCGACGCGGCGTTGTTCCTCGCTCGTGTAGAAAATCGCCGACCTGTAGCTCGCGCCTCGGTCGTTTCCCTGCCGGTTCGGCGTCGTCGGGTCGTGGATCTGGAAGAAGAACTCCAGCAGGTCGCGGAAGCTTGTCTGACTCGGGTCGAACGTGATCTCGATCGCTTCTGCGTGCGTGCCGTGGTTGCTGTACGTGGCGTTCTTGACGTCGCCGCCCGAGTACCCAACCCGCGTTGAGACGACACCGGGCAGGCGTCGCACCAGTTGCTGCATTCCCCAAAAGCAACCCCCTGCCAGGATTGCGCGTTCTGTAGTCGCTGCCATCGTCAGGCCTCCTGCTTTGCGAAGAGCTTTGCGTACGCGCCGTAGCCCTCGCCCTCCAATTGGTCGCGGTGGATGAATCTCAAGGAGGCCGAGTTCATGCAGTACCTCAACCCGCCCTTGTCGCGCGGCCCATCTGGGAAAACGTGGCCAAGGTGGCTGTCGCCGTGCTTGGAGCGAACCTCCGTCCGTGCCATGCCGTGCGAGCTGTCAACGTTCTCGACGACGTTTGCCGCCTCCAGAGGCCGCGTGAAACTCGGCCATCCCGTCCCGCTGTCGAACTTGTCGAAGGATGCGAAGAGCGGCTCGCCGGAAACCACGTCGACGTAGAGGCCAGGCTCCTTGTTGTCCCAGTATTCGTTGGCGAAGGGGCGCTCGGTCCCGGCGGTCTGCGTGACGCGGTACTGCTCGGGAGTCAACTTCGAGACGGCTTCGGGGTTTTTCCTATAGATCGCCATTCGCCGTACTCCTCTTTGTTCAGCATTGAGGATAGGCACCGGGTGGTCGAACGTCCAATCACCTCCGGCTATCGAAACGATGCCATGCGGATCGACACCCGGGGGTGTTTCAATCTGCCGGGACCGATTTATCGGCCCGGGCGGCGGGTCTGAGAAATGCGGGAACAGGACTTTGAATCGGCGCGCGCCCGACTATTCCTAAAGATAATTCGTCAACGACTTCCATTCCAAAGTTGAATTTTAGTTTCCCAGAACGCACGGTCACCATGCAAGAAACATACGCGTACAGGTGCTGCGAAGGGCCCCGTTGGGGGGAGAACCAGAATGGACGATGAAGTTTCGAAGGGGCGCCCGGTTAGTACGACGATCGAACCCTCCGCGGAGACCTTGAGCGGTTTTCGCACGCTGGATATCCGAACCGACCGGCTGATTTCATCATGGCTGAGAGAGGCGGGGGTTCCTGACGGCGCCCTGAAGGTGAACGAATCTGCGCCCGATTTCCTTCTCCCCGACGCAAATGGAAAGCTCGTTTTATCTTTGGAATTGCGACAAACTGCACCGTTGATCGTCACCTTCGTTTACGGGACTTGGTCCCCATTGTGCGCAGCTGGACTACGGGTTCTTCACGGGGCCACCCCCAGAATCCGCGCTGCCGGCGCCAGAGCAATTGCCATAACGCCTGACACTGCAGACTTGCCACGCAATCTCAAATGCGATCACCGACTGGATCTGGAAATCCTCTCCGACCTAGATCTTGGGGTGAGCCTTTCGTTCGGCCTGGTGTCCGTGGTGCCAGCCGAGATAAAGAGCCGTCTCTTGCAGCGCGGCCTTGATCTCTCCGCTCCCCATGGCTTCTCCTTTTGGATGTTGCCAATGCCGGCGACCTATGTCCTCGACCAACGAGGGATCATCCGTCGAGCGTGTATCGGGCCGGACTCCATCACGCGAGCGACGACCGAAACCGTGCTTGCTGCCCTGCCCGAATTGGATAGGCCGCCTAAGCCTCGCCCTTAGGCTAACCGGAAACGAGACGAGTCAATTCAAGAGGCTACGCGTGGGTGACTGCAACTGCGTCGTGGGCTTGTCCCTCGGCATCAACGACTTCGCGCCACCTTAGCAACGACGGTTGGATGCCCGCGACAAGCTCGGGCGTGAGGAGGCGGGACCGGGACCTGTGATCTGGATCAAGGAGCCTGCACCTTGTGCGTCAACCTTGCGAACATTGACCTTGCTCGAGGCAGGGGCAGACGCGCAGCGGAGTTTGTACAGTGCACTCGTCCAGTCACGAACACGAGCGACCTTGATAAAGGCGTCAAGCGCGGGCGAATACTGCCTCCCCGCCACGGCCAGAAGCTGCACCTCGCGCCGGACGGGGTCGCCCTCAATTGGAATAGCGGCGAGCGACGGCAGCCTTGGAGCGTACTCTGGCGCCAGGATGGCCCCAAAACCGGCCGACGCCATTTCCTGAAGATGGCTTTCCTGATCGCTCCCGTGCACAACCTTAGGGCCTGGCTGGTCGGCAAAACAAGCCTGTTTGAATCGGCCGGCGACGTCGCATCCGACCCTTTCGAGAAATTCCACCTCATGCAAGTCTTTGAGCGGGATAACGGTTTGCCTCGCCATCGGATGTTTCAGAGACAAGACGAGCACGTACCGTTCCTCGAACAGCCGCCAGCGATCGATACGCTCAGGTAGCTCCACGGCGCCACCGACGAGTGCGGCATTGATCTCGCCATCCAAAAGCATCGCAATGAGCCCGTTGGCATCCGCCTCGCGCAGATCGACTCGCAGGTCAGGGATAATCCTGGCGACTTCCAGGAGCAATTCCGTAACGAGTGCTGCGGAGACTGACGGCACCAACCCGATCTTGAGCGGGGCGATTGTCTTCTTTTGATAGCCTCGCGCCTGAAGCCGTACCGCCTCGGCGGCGGCAAATATCTTCTCCAGTGTGGGCAAAACCATCTTGCCCAGCTCGGTGAGCTGGGTGAGGTGACGCTCACGGTGAATCAACGCGCCACCGAGTTCTTGCTCTAACTTTTGTACTGCCTTTGTCAGCGCCGGCTGCGTCACATTGCATTGCTCCGCAGCCCGCGTAAAATTGAGTGTCCTTGCCAGAGCTAAGAAATATCGCACCTGATAAAACTGCAGCTGCATACTCATACTCGAAAGACTTGCCCTCGTTCGGACCGTTCCGGTTCGTTGCCGTAGTAGGCAGAGCCGATGGCCAAGCGGTTTGTCGCGGAGTTCCCGCGGAAACCGATATTGTGCGCCGGCTCGGAATTGTCGATCCGCGTCTCGCGCAAAGTGTTCTCACCGACGCTGTTTCCTATTAACGCCGCGGTTGCGTACAACATCATAGGCGAGTCCAGTCATATGTCAGGGTTTGCGTCGAGATCGGCTCGGTCGTCTTTTCATCAAGTGCTTTTTGCTCATTAGGATCTCCTAAGGTCTCAGTTCTGAAACGTCGGAATGAGGGGCGCTGCAAGCCCACGTTCGTCAAAGAGGTTCCCAGCTTCCTCCCAGGCCGCCAGCCAGGGCGCAGACGCACACCGTCTTCGCCATAAAGCAGTACCAAGATTTGCAATTGTCCTGTCCCAAGAATAGGACATCAGCTCACCCCGAGAGTCCGAAACAAATGTCCGATCGTCCAAATCTTGTATTGCGTCGATCCGATCTCGACGTACTGATGGCAACTTTCGATGTCGAAGTCATTGGGCTCATCGAGTGTTTGGTCAGTCCAGGTTGGCGCCTGTCATTCGAGAGCGCGGACGCGCCGGCTATCCACTACAATCTTTCCGGGACCGGACGAATGGTCGTGAGTGGTTTCTCCGCATTTCCTCTAGTACCTCACACCCTTGTCATCACACCGCCCAAGAAGCCGTTTCACATCGAGGTTGATGACCGCACAGCGGCCAAAACAGTGAATGTGGTCGAAGCTCAATGGGATTCCCGCTTCGGCGAGGGTATCCAGCGATTCGTCGCCGGGAACGTCGACCCGGCGGTGATGCTGATCTGCGGGTACTTTCGCGCCACCTACGGCTCGTCGATCGACCTCTTTGCTGACCTTTCCACGCCGATTGTCGAGCGCTTCGAACCCGACGACGAACTGGGGTCAAAGTTACAGGCTGCGTTGGCAGAAATCAGCGGCCGGCAGGTTGGAATGCAGGCGATGACCACCGCCATCCTGAAGCAGGTGCTCGTCACGCTCATCCGTCGGAGTTTGAATTCGACTAGCGTTTGGCTCGAGCGCTTTTCTATCCTGAGTGACCGTCAAATCGCCCATGCGTTCGCCGATATGGTGGCGCGGCCATCGGCCGATCACTCCGTCACGGCCTTGGCGCAGAAGGCTGGCTTGAGCCGATCCGCATTCATGGCGCGATTTGTGCGCGCAATCGGAAGTTCGCCGATGGTCGCGCTCCGGCAAATGCGGATGAAGCGCGCAGCCGATATGCTCGCCGCGAAGACATTTTCAGTTGAGCAGATCGCGCGGGCGGTCGGTTATAGGAGCTGCAGCAGCTTTCTCCGTGCTTTTCGCCAGGTGCATGGATACGTCCCGGCAGAATCCGAGGGTAAGGGGCGCTCCGCGCATGGTCAGCGCGGCGGGTCAGGCGCAGCTGAGGACGAAGGCCGGGACACGTGACATTGGTGCGCCGGTCGGTGCTCAGTCGATGACCTGCTGTTATCGATTGCATGATCAAGAAACATGCCCGCCGCGGCGTGACGCGCGCTAGCTTTCGAGGCACTCCAGTGGCGAACACTGGCTGAGACGGTCGGGCGTCAGTGACGGCCCGCATCGTCACCAACCGAATAATCGTTCGCGGTCTACGGTAGGAGGATCAAATGCCGCGTATTGCCATTCCGAAACGTGAGGACGCCCCCGCGGAGTCCAAGCCGATCCTCGACAACGTTGACAAGATGCTGGGCTTCGTGCCCAACCTGCACCGCCTCATGTCGATCAGCCCTAACGCGCTCTCCGGCTGGGCTACCCTGATGGGATCGCTGGCGAAGACCCTGGACGTCAAGACGAGAGACGGGATCTCGCTGGCGGTGTCGGAGGCGGACGGCTGCGACTACTGCCTGGCCGCGCACAGCTTCATCGCGGCCAACCTGGCCAAAATCCCGGCGGACGAAATCGGGCTGAACAGGGAGGGCCGCTCGAGCGATCCCAAGCGCCAGGCTGCGGTCGCCTTCGCGAAAGCGCTCATCGAGACGCGCGGCAAAGTTTCCGACACCCAGTTTGCGGCGGTCAGGGATGCTGGGTGGACAGACGCCAACATCGTCGAGATGATCGCGCTGACTGCCCAGTTCCTTTTGACCAACTTCATGAACAATGCGGTGCAGACCCCGATCGATTTTCCCAAGGTCAGTCCCGCGAAGGCAGCCTGACGCGAGGTGCCTTCCTTTGGAGAGGGGAGGGCTGGAGAATCCAATGTCTCGACGGTCCCCGCGGCCTGGTGTCAAGCGCGTCTACGAGCCGCCCGAGGCCTCGGACGGCACGAGGGTGCTCGTCGACCGCATCTGGCCGCGCGGGCTCACGAAGGAGCATGCCAGCGTCGACGTGTGGCTAAAGGACATCGCCCCGAGCGCCGGCCTCAGGACCTGGTTTGGCCATGACCCGAACCGGTGGCGCGAGTTTCACAAGCGATACTTCGAGGAACTCCGCGCCAATCACGCCGCAGTCGAGCCCCTGACGGATCTTGTATCGACGGGCGAAGTCACGCTGCTCTTCGGCGCGCACGATATCGAGCGCAACAACGCCGTGGCGCTCGCGGACTATCTCGCGGCAGACTAGTCGGGGTCAATGTTCGGGATCGGGAGGTCGCTCAAGTCATCATCATAGCTTGCCGCCGGCCCGATGCCGACGTTACCGTTCGTGCGGATGTCGGCACTGAGGCCGAGCGTCCGCCCGACGGGACACATGTTCGCAGCCTGCATCAGTTGGGCGCGCTCCTCCTCGCCAAGGTTTCCTTCGAGCTTGATGGAGCGATCGAAGGAGTCGCGGCCGCCGTCGCCGCCATGGTGGTACGACACGGCTACCTCGACGTGGGAGAGCGGGATTTTCCGCCTTCGCGCCTGCAGCCGTATCGTCATCGCCGTGCACGCGGCGAGCGAAGCGCTTAGCAACTCGTAGGGGGTCGCCCCCGCTGCCGTGCCGCCCCTGCCGTCGGAGCCGCTGATCGAGAACACCGATGGGCCGGCACGGCCGTTAAGGGTGCCAGTGCCGTCAAGGTCGCCGGCCACCTCGGCCTGTGGGCGGGGAGCTCCATCGTCGTTCGAATTCGTCATCGTGCTTTCCGGAGCGGATGTCAGGCGTGGAGGGTCTCGCCGCCCTTAGCATCTGCGTAGTACTGAGGCGCTTCGCGACGGTCGTATTTCCCGTAGTCGCGCACGATCCGCACTCTCCGGACCCTTGCCTTGTCATTCGGCTCGGAGGCGTCCTCGTAGGCCTGCGCTGCAGCGGCGTCCTTCCAAGATATGAGGAGAATCAGCTCGCCGGGCGTAAGTATGGCGTCGAAGATGTCCCAGGACGTGCAGTCGGCGGCCCACGGGTTCAGGCCGAGCCACTCGGCGCAGTCGTACGGGTTGTTCGTCTGCTTCCACTCCGCGGGGCGCGTCGCGTTGATCAGCGAGACCGTCGTTCCTTCCCCGACTTCGGTCTCGTCGAGCCGCTGCTCCGTGAGGGCGTACCCCGCGGGTACCTCATTGTCAGCAGTGATCTGGCCGACGCGGAGGTGGTAGTCTGCGAGAATTTCGTCGCGGCCCTTCCGTTGGACCTCGTGATGGCGCCTGTGGGTGCGCCATCGGACGAGCGATTTCTCGTCCCGCCAGTTCGAAAGCGAAAGGATCCAGCCCTCGCGGGTCAGGCTCTTGTAGCGGACGTTGTCGACGAAGCCCTCGGCCTGCTCCAGCTCGGGGCGCAGCATCTTGGCGTTGTCGAGGTAGTCATCCCAGTTCTCTTTATTGGGGAGGACTTCAAAAATCACTGAAAACATGTTCGTATCCCGCTCTTAGAGTGTGCGACGCAGTCGATTTTGATGTCGAATTGCCCAGGCTAGGCGCGCTCTTGACGGCGGAAGACCTTCAAGTCTTCGACATCGATCGTCTTGGACAGCATCCACGCGGCTCCCGTTTCGTTCACTGTTGCGTCTTCTTGCATTCGGCGCGACCATAATCGCCACAGGCCGCGCGGATAATCTGGCCTTTGCGAAAACTATCCTCTCGCAAAGCGAGAGGAGTCGTCTCTCAAGCGCCGTAGCGTTCGGTCTTGATCGCCCTCGCTTCCAGTCCCAAGGCGAGGGCGGCGTCCGCCGCGATGTCGACGAAGGCGTTCGACCCGCACACGAAGGCGCAGCCGGGAGACATAGGCAGCCGTGCCGCGACGTCAGCGACCATCCTGGCGTCGATCCGCCTGCTGAAGTCGGTGCGGCGCGTCGCAGGCTCGCGTGTCAGCGCCAAGGCGAGCGCGAAATCGGGAAGCGAGCTCTCGAGCTCGAGGAGCTCGTCCCTGAACAGCACGTCACCCCAGGTTCTGGAGGAGAGCGACAGCGCGACGGGCACCGGCTCGCCGCTGGCCTTCCGATACCGGATCATGGCCATGAGCGGCACGACGCCGGAGCCGGCGCCGATCAAGAGCACTGGCTTGTTGGAAGGCCCCGGCCAGAGAAAGTGTCCGCCAAGCGGCCCGCGAAGCTCGATCATGTCGCCTACTTGGGCGACGTCGTGGAAGAACGGGGAGACCTCGCCGTCCGGGAGGCGCTCGATCGCCAGCTCGATCACCTTGGAATCGCTCGGGGCCGAGGCGATCGAGTAGCTGCGCATGGCAGTGTAGCCGTTGGGCGCGGTCAGCCGCACGTCAACGTGCTGTCCGGCCGTATGGCCGAACGTTTCGGAGAGGCGGAGAAAGAAGCTTTTGATAGCTGGCGTCCTCGTCGCAATCTCGACAATCGCGCAGCTCTGCCATTGCGCGGTTGCGGCAATCGCTTCAGTCATTCGTGTATCGCTGCTCATGCCACGGATCGCCGTACATATGGTACCCTCGCAACTCCCAGAAGCCGGCCTCGTCACGCTCCGTGAACTGAAGCCCATTCACCCACTTCGCCGACTTCCAGAAGTAGAGATGTGGCACGAGCAGGCGCGCCGGTCCCCCGTGGTCGCGCGGCAGCGGCTGGCCTTCGTACCTGAGCGCGACCATAGCCTTCCCCGTCGTGAGGTCCGCGAGTGGCACGTTGGTGGAGTATCCGTCGTAGCAATGTGCGAGCGCAAACGGAGTGGGTGCGGTAAGGCCAGCGTCGGCGAGGACGTCGTCGACGGCCACGCCCTCCCAGGCGGTGTTGAGCTTCGACCACGAGGTCACACAGTGGATGTCTCGCGTCATCCTGGTTCGAGGGAGCGCGTTGAACTCCGACCAGCTCCACGCTTTGACCGGACGAGGTCCGACCTTCAGCGTGAAAGTCCAGTCCGCGGACTCGATCCGCGGCGTGGGGCCGGCCGTAAGCACCGGGAAATTGTCGACGAGGTGCTGTCCCGGGGGAATCCGGTCCGATGGTTCGGGTCCGGATTGGCGGCCTGTGAAACCGCGAGTGACCATGGTGGATTTCCTCCGTGCCTGCGCGTGGCATAATCATCTGGCGGTCGCGAGCGGCCGGCGCCCGGACCCGCGCGCGCGCGGTCACGAACGCCGCGCGCCGCGGTCGCCGCCCCTAGGGGAACGTCAGGCCGAAAGTGGCCGGATCGGGCTGCTCGCCTTTCCGTGGGACCAAGAAACGCTCCAGCCCACCCGGCACGAAGCTGAGCAGCAGGGTCGCCTGGTCGCCGACCACCTCGATCGTATGCGGCACTCCGCGGGGAAGAGCTGCGTAGGCGCCCGGTCCCACCTCGACACGGGCATCGCCGACCCGCGCGATGAGCTTGCCCTGCACCACGTAGAGCAGTTCGTCCTCGCGCGAGTGGGTGTGCAGCGGCGGCTCCTCTCCGGCCCGCACCGTCCACATGACAGCGCCATATTCGCCTCCGGACTGGCTGCTCTCCACTTTCATCTCGATGCTCGAGCCTCCGCTCGAGGTCACTGTCTCGCCGCCGTGTGGCGGTGTGAGAACCGGCTGCTGGACTGACATTTGTAGACTCCTGATTGTTGGACCCTTATTCGACTTCGCAGTGGCGGCGAAAGGTCGCCGCTCACAACGTACCGTGAAACATGGTATTCCGTGCGGCGAATGGGAAATGACGTCACGCCATGAAGTCGATAGCCGCGCGTTATGACGGCCGTCCGCCTTCCGCATCGGGCTCGCGGGCATCCAACGCCAACCGCTCCAGCAGCTCGGTTAGCGTCCTGACGGCCTCCGTTAGCTTCAGGACTTCGCGCTCACGCAGTTGGTCGATCTTCTCGTGCAGCAACTCTATCTCGAGCTCTGCCTTCACATTGATCCGGTAGTCGTTCTCCGCAGCCTTGCGATCAATGTCCTGCTGCCGGTTCTGACTCATCATGATGACCGGCGCGGCGTAGGCCGCCTGGAACGAAAGCGCGAGATTGAGAAGAATGAACGGGTAGGGGTCCCAGCCCCTCATCGCGCCGACCAGGTTGGCGGTTATCCAGACGAACAGGATCGCGCTCTGGACGATGATGAAGCTCCACGATCCCATGACGGTGGCGACTGCGTCTGCTATCCTTTGCCCCAGCGTCGGGCGCGCCGCCGTCGCGGGCTCGTCCATGGCCTGAAGCCGAAGGGAACGGCGCGCTCGTCTGAGGTCGGCGAGCAGGTCCTGCTCAGCCGGCTCCATGCCGCCGGGGTTTCCCGCCATCCCTTTTACGCTGCCAGCACCCGTTCCGCTCGATTGCGCGGTCGATTTCGTCTTTGTGCTCGTCTTGCGCGACCCAGCACGTAACCACCACGTAGCTCACGTCTCGGCCTTTCGCTCGTGCTACCCGACGTCAACCCCGTTCCAGAAAGCCACGTAGTCCTTGATGTTCGCGGCCGCCGTCGACGGCTCCGGGTAGTACCACGCGGCGTCCTCGTTGGTCTTTCCGTCCACCACCAACGAGTAGTACCTCGCCATACCCTTCCACGGACAGCGGCTCGTCCTCGAACTCCGCTGTAGGAATTCCTTGCGGATGCTCCCGGGCGGGAAGTAGTGGTTTCCCTCGACGACGACCGTCTTATCCGACTCCGCGATCGTCGCGCCGTTCCAAGTCGCCGTTGTCATTTCCTGTTCCTCGTCCTGCGACGTTGTCGCGATGACTCCGACGCTATCGCACGCCGCGGCCTCCGCGAAATAACGATCGGGAATGGATTGCATAGCGCTACGCTTCGCCGGGCCACTCCAGTGTGACGCAAGCGCCCAGGCCGGTCGATTGGCTGGAAGCGGTTGTCCGCCGGCGTGCGCGTCGTGGTCATGCGGGCGCGCTAGCCACCTCCGAAAGCGTTGCATGCAGCATGCCCTTCTGGGGGACATCGACCGACCAGTCGCGAAGCCGCGCGACCTTGACGAAAGCGTCCAGCGCGGGCGAGTAGCGGCGCCCCTGCACAGCCAGCAGCCGCACCTCCCGCGAAACCGGGGCGCCTTCGAGCGGAATGGTCTTGAGCGTCGGAAGGTGCGGCATGTGCTCGGGCGCGAGTATCACGCCGAAGCCAGCCGCGGCCATGTGCTGCAGGTGCAAGTCGTGACCGCTGCAATAGCCGAGCCGGAGCGGTTCCTCGGGGAAATACGACCGTTGGATCTTCGGGGCGACGTCGCATCCGGCGCGTTCCAGCAAGACGGTCTCGCGGAGGTCGTCGATGCCGATCGAGGGACGGTTTGCGAGCCGGTGTGTCGGCGCGAGAACCACGACGTAGCGCTCCTCGAACAGTAGCCAGTCATCGATGCGGGCAGGCATGTCCTGCACATCCCCGACCATTGCGGCGTTGATGTCCCCCTCAAGCAAGAGGTCGACGAGCTTCTCCGCTGCGCCCTCACGCAGCTCGACGTGAAGCCCAGGGACTAACTTTGCGATCTCCGCGATCGGATCGAGGACGAGCGACGCCGAGATGGAGGGGGCGAGGCCGATCTTCAGTGGCGCGACCTCCTTGCGTTGGAACTCCTGGGCTCTGCGACGCACCGCCTCTTCCGAGGCCAATGTGCGCTCCAGCATCGGAAGGACTTCCTTCCCAAGGTCCGTGAGCTGCGTTAACTGGCGCTCGCGGTAGATTAACTGGCCGCCTAGCTCCTGCTCGAGCTTCTGCACCCCCTTGGTCAGGGCGGGCTGCGTGACATTGCACTGCTCGGCTGCGCGGGTGAAATTGAGTGTGGACGCGACGGCGAGGAAGTAGCGAACTTGATGAAGCTCCATGGGCTGTTCTCCTTCCTTCCGGGTCGCAGTTGCGCTCCGAGTTCCCTTGGAACCAGCGGGCAGGGCGCTTATTGACTCGTGTGCGCCGCCGTAGCGAGTAAAGCCCGGCAAATCGCTCCAAATTGCTGCTAAGGAGAAGGAAGATCTCCGTCCGCGCATCCGGCAAGACTAAGGGACGCGAGGCCGCGCGTGTGGCGCACGAAGAGCTTGATCAGCCGACTTCAAGCCGAAGCCCGACGTCGGAGTCTGACAGATGGTGCAGCAGTCGCTGAACGTCGCGTACTCGGACGGTAGCTCTCAGGTGTTGTGGGAGGACGGCGAGCGCGTGTTGAGCCGTGGCTGGCGACTGGACGACAATGGCAACCGGCTCGCCGTGCTGCTTGATGCCCGTGCCATCGACCAACCGTCCCGCTCAAGACTCGATCGCCTCGCTCACGAATTGAGCTTGAAGGATGAGCTGGACGCAGCCTGGGCTGTGCGACCGCTCAAGGTGGAGCGCGGCAGCGGCCGCACCATGCTGCTGGTGCTCGAGGATCCGGGCGGCGAGCCGCTCGCTAGGCTGCTCGGCTCACCGATGGATTTGGGAGGCTTCTTGGCCCTCGCGATCGGTGCTGCAACAGCTATAGGCAAGCTCCACCAGCGCGGCCTCATCCACAAGGACATCAAGCCAGCTAACATTGTGGTGCACTGCGCCGATGGACACGTGCGGCTCACCGGATTTGGCATCGCATCGCGCCTGTCCCGCGAGCGGCAGGCGCCCGAGCCGCCCGAGACCATCGCCGGTACGCTCGCCTACATGGCACCCGAACAAACCGGGCGGATGAACCGCTCGATCGACGCCCGCAGCGATCTCTACGCCCTCGGCGTCACGCTGTACCAGATGCTCACGGGCGTTCTGCCCTTAACGGCGGCCGATCCCATGGAGTGGGTGCACTGCCATATTGCCAGAAAGCCGGTGCCGCCAGGGGAGCGGTTAGAGAGTGTCCCAGCGCCCGTCTCGGCGATCATCATGAAACTGCTCGCCAAGACACCCGAGGATCGTTACCAGACCGCCGGCGGTGTCGAGCGCGATCTGCGACGCTGCCTGGCGGAATGGGAAGCGCGCCGCCGCATCGATGACTTCCCGCTCGGCCTGCAGGACACGCCGAACCAGCTGCTGATCCCCGAAAGGCTGTACGGACGAGATCGCGAGATCGCGACGTTGCTTTCCAGCTTCGATCGCATCGTCAAGACCCGTGAGCCAGAGTTGGTGCTTGTCTCAGGATATTCCGGCATCGGCAAGTCCTCAGTCGTCGACGAACTACACAAGGTGCTGGTGCCGCGGCGCGGCCTGTTCGCGTCTGGCAAATTCGACCAGTACAAGCGCGATATTCCTTACGCGACACTGGTGCAGGCTTTTCAAAGTCTCGTCCGGTCTCTCCTCAGCAAGGGCGACACCGAGTTGGCAAGCTGGCGGCACGTGCTTTTAGAGGCGCTTGGATCGAACGGGCGACTCATGATCGACCTCATACCCGAACTCAAGCTAGTCATCGGAGACCAGCCACCGGTTCCTGAGTTGCCGCCACAGCAGGCACAAAGCCGTTTTCGACTCGTATTTCGGCGCTTCATTGGCGCACTTGCCCGCTCGAACCGGCCACTGGCGCTCTTCCTCGACGACCTGCAGTGGGTCGACGCGGCGACGCTTGATCTGCTGGAGGACCTGTTGCGGCCAGATTCGGAGCACCTCATGCTTATCGGTGCCTATCGCGACAACGAAGTCGCTGCGGCCCATCCGCTAACGAGAAAACTCGACGCCATAAAGACCGCTGGCGGAAAGGTCGCAGAGATCAAGCTGTCGCCGCTCGCCCAAGAGCATCTTGGGCAGTTGGTTGCGGACGCACTTCGCTGCGAGTTAGAGCGCGCAAAGCCGCTTGCGAAGCTGGTACAACTGAAGACCGGCGGAAATCCGTTTTTCGCCGTTCAGTTCCTGTCTTCGCTCGTCGAGGAAGGACTACTCAAATTCGATCATGACGGCGCGCGCTGGTCCTGGGATATCGACCGCATTGAAGCCAAGGGCTACACCGATAATGTCGCTGATCTTATGGTCGGGAAGTTAACCCGCCTGCCGACCGAGGCGCAGAATGCATTGCAGCAGCTGGCTTGTCTTGGAAACATTGCCGAGAGCACAGTCCTTTCGATGGTACTCGGGATTTCGGAGGAGCAACTCGATACGAGTCTGTGGCCGGCCCGCCATCAGGAGTTGGTCGAGCGTGTGGCAGGCGCTTACCGGTTCGTCCACGATCGCGTTCAGGAGGCCGCCTATGGGCTGATCCCGGAGCAACTGCGCGGCGAGGCGCACCTTCGAATAGCGAGACTGCTCGCGGCACGGACATCTCCGGAGAAGCGAGACGAGGCGACCTTTGAAATCGTTAATCAGTTCAACCGAGGTCTTGGTTTGATCACATCGGTCGATGAACGCGAGCAGGCCGCGGAATTGAACTTGGCAGCAGGCCGGCGCGCCAAAGCGTCGGCTGCATACGTTTCGGCGCTCAGTTACTTTATCACCGGTCGAGGCCTATTGGCGGAGGGATGCTGGGAGCGCCGGTGGGCGCTCATCTTCGCACTCGACCTCCATCGCGCCGAATGCGAGCTCTTGACTGGCGCGCTGTCGGACGCAGAAAGCCACTTGGCTGCATTATCTGCTCGCGTCACGGATATGGCTGATCGAGCGGATGTGGCGCGCCTCAGAATCGACCTTTACCTCACGCTCAATCAGCCCAGCCGCTCGGTCGCCGTCGGTCTCGAGTACTTAAGGTACCTCGGCATCAGCTGGTCGCCGCATCCGACGGATGAGGAGGCGCGCCAAGCGTATCAGCATGTCTGGTCGGAGCTCGGCCGGCGCGCGACCGAGGAGCTGATGGCCCTTCCCTTGATGATCGACCCGGCAGCGCTCGCCGAGCTAGATGTCCTGAACCGGCTCTCTTCGTCGGCACAATACACCGACCTCAACCTCTACACGCTCGTCGTCTGCCAAATGCTGCGTCTTACCTTGGATCGTGGCAACAGCGACGCGTCTGCTGTCGCCTATGGCCGGCTTGGAATGATCGCCGGGCTGCGGTTCGGCGAGTACGAGGGCGCGTACCGCGTCGGGCAACTCGCTTGTGAGCTCGTAGAGCAGCGTGGACTATGGCGTTTCCAGGCGGGTGTGTACCTGAATTGCGGAAATATGGTCATGCCTTGGACAAGGCATATCAGAACATGCTGCGAACTCATTGGCCGCGCATTTGATGCGGCGCAGAAAACCGGCGACCTCGTGTATGCGGGGATTTGCTCCGGGCTGAGGGTCCTGAATCTTCTTGCAGTCGGTGATGCGCTTGCCGACATCGAACGTGAAGCTGAGAGGGTACACTTAGGCCACATACAGCTTGGCACAAACCTCGAAATCATCGGTGTGGCACTCGCTATCGTACGAATGCTACGCGGCGCAACGGCAAGATTTGGCTCCTTGGATGACGGGCAGTTTGATGAGCAGCGAATCGAACGCGATTTCGCGAACACTTCGGACGTGACGGCCGGCCAATGCTTGTATTGGATCTGCAAGTTGCAGGCCCGCTTTTTGGCTGGTGACTATGCGAAAGCGGTTGATGCTGCATCGATGGCGCAGCCGCTTCTGAGCATGTCCCTCACGATCATGGAGGCGGCCGACTATCACTTCTACGGCGCCTTGTCGTACGCGGCGTTTTGCGATTCGATGCCTGTCGGCCAGCGGACGCCGACTCTGGAGGCCTTGGCCCCTCATCACAGTCAGCTCGCCAGCTGGGCCGCGGCCTGTCCTGAAAACTTCGAAGACCGCGCAGCGTTGGTTAGTGCGGAGATTGCCCGGATTGATGGTCGCGCGTTCGATGCCATGAACCTTTACGAGCAAGCCATCCGTTCGGCACAGGCAAACGGCTTTGTCCACAACGAGGCGCTCGCCAAAGAGCTGGCGGCACGCTTTTACACCGCGTGCGGTTTCAATCAAATCGCGCACCTATATCTGCGAAACGCCCGCGACTGCTATCTGCGCTGGGGCGCGGACGGCAAGGTGCGCCAACTGGATGCGATGTATCCGCGCCTCAGGATGGAAGAGCCCGCACCTGCTTCGACAAGCACGATCGCAGCGTGTGTCGAGCAACTCGACCTCGCAACGGTGATCAAGGTGTCGCAGGCCATCTCGGCCGAGATCGTGCTGGAGAAGCTGCTCGAATTGCTTATGCGCACGGCGCTCGAACAGGCTGGCGCCGAACGAGGCTTGTTGATTCTTTCACGCGGAGCTGAGCAACGGATCGCCGCCGAAGCAACGACGGACGGCGATTCGGTGACCGTGCATCTGCGCGACGAGGAGGTGGCTGCGACAGTGCTGCCGGAGACGGTGCTCCACTATGTCCTGCGCACCCGGGAAAGCGTTATTCTCGACGACGCGTCATCTCGCAATCCATATTCTGACGATCCCTACATCGTTGAGAATCATCTCCGTTCTATTCTCTGTTTTCCGTTAATCAACCAGGGAAGGCTTACAGGCATCCTCTACCTGGAGAACAATCTGACGCCCATGGCCTTTACGCCCGATCGCGTCGCCCTGTTGACGGTGCTTGCGTCGCAGGCGGCGATCTCACTCGAAAATTCGCGGCTTTATCGCGACGTCGCAGACCGCGAAGGGAAGATTCGGCGTTTGGTCGACGCGAACATCATTGGGATCATCATTGCCGACCGCGAAGGTCGAATTCTTGAAGCCAATGACGCGTTTCTCCGTATCGTGGGATATGACCGTGAAGACCTCGTTTCGGGCCGCGTGCGCTGGACCGAGCTGTCGCCGCCGGAATGGCGCGAGCGCGACATGTTGACTCGGGCGGAACTGAACTCAACCGGGATAGTTCAGCCCTTCGAGAAGGAGTATATTCGGAAAGACGGCAGCCGCGTTCCTGTGCTTATTGGCGTCGCTCTGTTCAGAGAAGGAGGCGACGAGGGCCTAGCATTCGTGCTCGATTTGACAGAGCGCAAGCGCGCGGAGGACCGCCTCCGCGTGCAGCACACCGTCGCGCAGGTCTTGGCGGAAGCGGCCACGATCGAGGAGGTCACTCCGAGAATACTGCGGGCCATGGGCGAGTGTCTGGGATGGGACGTAGGCGCGCTCTGGCGTGTGGACCGGGAGGCCGAGGCGCTGCGCTGTGTCGAGCTTTGGCATAAAGCGTCGATAGAAATCCCCGAATTTGAAAGAGCCGATTGGCAGTTCACCTTCAATCCGGGGGTGGGACTACCGGGCCGGGTGTGGTCCAGCCTTAAGCCCGTATACATTCCGGATGTCGTTCCTGATAAAAATTTGCCGCGCGGACCCATCGCCGAACGCGAAGGACTACACGCGGCCATCGGCTTTCCTATCCTGCTCGGGAGCGAAGTCTTGGGCGTGATCGAGTTTTTCAGCCGCGAGATCAAGCAACCCGATCAAGAGCTGCTCGACATGGTGGCCACCATCGGCAGCCAGATCGGTCAGTTCATTGAACGCAAGCGCGCCGAAGAAGCTCTGATGCGAAGTAAGGATTATTTGGCCGAAGCGCAGAAGCTGACGCATACAGGCAGTTGGGCTTGGGATCCCCGCACGGAACAGGTGCTGTATTGTTCCGAGGAAATGTTCCACATTTACGGCCTGGATCCACGGTCGAGCCTACCTTCTCGAGAAAATTTTCGACTGCAGATCCACCCCGAGGATCGCGAGTGGGTAAAGGAGAGATTTGAGGAGTCGCTTCGCAAAAAAATTGACACCTATGCCGAGTACAGGGTTGTGCTGCCAGACGGAACAGTTAGGCACATCAGTGCCTCAGGTCATCCGGTTCTCAACGAAGACGGCGAGCTCATCCAGTTTGTCGGTACCGCTGTAGATGTGACAAAGCGCAAACAAGCTGAGGAATCATTGCGGGAAAGCGAGGCGAATCTCGCCCACATGAACCGCGTGAGCACGATGGGAGAGTTAGCAGCCTCGCTGTCGCACGAAATCGCGCAACCGATCGCCAGCGCACGCAACAACGCGCGGGCGGCCCAGAATTTTCTGAAGATGCAGCCGCCGGACCTGGGCGAGGTCAGGGAAGCGCTTTCCTGTGTCGTCGGGGATGCCGATCGGGCAGGAGAAATCATCGATCGCATCCGAGAGCAAATCAAGAAAGCGCCGCCGCGAAAAGAGTGCTTTGACCTCAACGTGGCAATCAACGAAGTGATCGTATTGGCTCGAAGTGTGACCCTCAGGAATGGCGTTTCGGTCCAGACCCGGCTTGCAGAGGGATTACTTTCGGTTCTGGGGGATCGCGTTCAGCTGCAACAGGTCTTGCTGAATCTGATTCTGAATGCGGCTGAAGCAATGGGTTCGATGGAGGAGGGGGCGAGAGAGTTGTTGATCAGCACAGAGGAAGGCCAAGCAGGCGCCGTCGTGGCCGTGCGCGATTCTGGGCCGGGCATTGATCCGGAACATCTCGACCGGGTCTTTGACGCCTTCTACACCACGAAGCCCAATGGAACGGGCATGGGGCTGTCGATCTGCCGGTCTATCATCCGCGCTCATGGCGGCAAGCTATGGGCGGAGGCGAACGAACCCCGCGGCGCCGTGTTCCAGTTCACACTGCCGGGGGCGGAACGGGAGCTCACGACCCCTTCTCAGGCGAGCCTGCCGACCTGAGAGCCGCGTAAACACATCGTGTGAGATGGTCCTCATCCACCGGCTTACGCAGGTAACACAAGACCCCATCGTTCAGGGCGCAAGCCCGATCAGCATCATTGGGAAAGGCCGTCACGAGGATTGTCGGTATCGCGTTGCCCGTGTCGATAAGATGCCGGTAGAGTTCGAGCCCGGTCATAGCAGGCATGTGGATGTCGGCGATCAGGCAAGCTGTTTCGGCAAGCCGCGGGGAGGCGAGAAAATCCGCTGCAGACGCGAAAATTTCGACCGTATAACCCAGCGATCTCATGAGCCTGTACATGGACTCACGAAGGAACCGATCATCTTCGACGACCGAAACTAGTACCTTTTTCATCATACCGCCCATGGCCGTTCGCTGGACGCGTCTGCGGGCAGATAACTATCCAATTATAGTGACACTCACATTGCTTGATATCTGAGAGAATGCCACCAGTGTGCCGCCTGTGCCCCGTAAACTTTGGTTTATCTGGACGATGATCGCGAAGCCTATCCGGCATGACTTGCAATCGAGGCTTCGGCCGGACGAAAGCGGTCGCGGGATCGCAGCGGGCGAACTCTAGGACTCGCCCGAGCGCCCTAAGCCTTAGTATCATCGTCCCGCCCCCTTTGGATGTCCGAGCTCAACCCGCGCTCAATTGAGCCGTTGGTGACAATCCTCTTAGTTTTAGTGCATCCGAAATGCGCACAAGCCAAAAGGAGCAAACAATGACTTACCGCCTCGAAAGTCACGGGTCCGACAAGGCCGTGCGATGCGCAGTCTGTGAGGGCAAGTTTGGTCTCGTCCGGCATTATTCGTGGCGAACGCCGCTTTGCTCCAGGAAGTGCGTCGATCGCTTCAAGGCGCGCCGCCGAGGTGACCACAATTGGATGGGCTGGTTCCAATTCGCTTTCGACCAGTCGCCCGAAAACCGCGCGAGGGCGTCATGACGCTTCAGATCTCACAACGAGGCAAGGAATATTTGAAGGCCGCGCAGACTTTGCTTCACACTGCCAAAACCATGACGGACCAAGCCATTGCGGCTCAGCTTAGGGCTCTTGCCGACGACTACGAGCGGCGAGCCGAGAGGGCTACGCTCGACGACGCAGCCAAGGCGTTGGCTCGATCCGCCGAGCGCTGAATACGCGTGGCAAACATGAGCTGATGGGCAGCTTCCCTCAGCAGCTATCGGGCCGACTAGAGATCGAACTTCGACCGAAAGTCGACCCGAGCGTCGGAGGGGAGTGAGCTGTGTCAGCGCGCGTAAGGTTTGGAGTAGCCTGCGCGTATCCGTCAGAAAAAAGGGGCTGTTCAGGTTCCACGATTGGGATTAGAAATGCGCGGTCTGCCGGACCTGCAAACCAAGATGCAGGCTGATTTTCGTGATCTCTTCCGAGTGGCAGCGATGTCTGACGCAACCTCCACCGTGTTGGTCATCGACGACGATCCGGATCTCCGTGCGTCGGTCGGGCGCCTGCTGCGATCGCTCGGCATTGACGTTCAGTTATTTGCCTCCATTTCCGACTTCCTCAAATCCGATCCACTGGATTGCCCCACCTGCCTGGTGCTCGATATCAGATTGCCCGGCCAAAGCGGCCTCGATTTCCAGCGCGAGCTGGCTGCGGCAGACAGGGAGATCCCGATCATCTTCGTCACGGGCCACGGCGACATACCGATGTCTGTGCAGGCAATGAAGGGGGGGGCGATTGAGTTCCTGACCAAGCCGTACCGCGACCAAGATCTTCTCGATGCCATTCAGCTTGGCTTGGCCCGCGATCGTGCGCGGCGGGAGAATGACAAGGACATGGTCTCCTTAAGGCAGCGTTTCGCCTCCCTAAGTCCCCGGGAGCGCGAGATCGTAATTCAGGTGGCGCGCGGCCGCCTGAGCAAACAGATTGCCCACGATATCGGCATCGCCGAAGCCACGGTGAAGGTGCATCGCAGCAGGGCGATGCAGAAGATGCAGGCCGGTTCGCTTCCAGAACTCGGCCGAATGGCTGACAAGCTCAAGCTGGTGCCTCACACGCCGCAACGCTCTTAAGATGTGCGTTCTTGCTCGATGTGCGTTTCGCGCGGCCGGATGAGTTGAGCAGTCGAGCAATCCGCAAAGCAAAACAGAAGAAAAGGCCGGCGGCGACGCCGCCGACATTCTCTTGCAACTGCCGGCTCGCGGGTCCGGTTCCGCTGCGATTATCTGCACTGAGTGTCAGAGCAAACGAAGAGCGGGCTGCTGCGCACTGTGGCAACGATTCGATCGATACTGACAGCCAAGTGATCCCGCCATAGCACTTACAATCTGTCCGCCCGATTGAAGCCGCCTCCCGGCTTGTAAATCTAGGTTTAGGCAACGCAACCAAATCTGTCACTGCGCGCCACCCGCGTGGAATAGCTCGCAGCACTCCAAATCGTCAGATTGCGGGTCAATAGCATCTTTGCGGGGAGTAGCCCTGCAAAAGCAAGCGAGGTCATTATGCGATCGACTGCAGCTTTCGGACGCCTAGGGGGAGAGCTTGACGTCGGACGCGTCGTTCAGCGTCCGGATGCGGCCAGGCAACTCTTCGAGAGACGAACCGAACCAGCCGGCGCAACGCCAACAGAAGTTTCGTTCGGACCGTTTCGCCTGCTTCGAACGCAGTTCCTTTTGCTGGAAGGCGACAAGCCCGTGCCTCTCGGAAGTCGCGCTCTGGAAATCCTGATTGCTTTGCTTGACCGCCACGGAGAGTTGGTCACCAAGCAGGATTTGATGGCTCGCGTTTGGCCCAATGTGTTCGTTGAGCCCGCCAACCTCACGGTTCATATGTCAGCGCTACGTCGCGCGTTGCGTGACGGCCAAGATGGGAATCGCTTCATCGTCAACATCCCCGGACGCGGCTACTGTTTCGTCGCCTCTGTCGTTATATCGGCTCACGAGAATTGAGCGCAACTGGCGGTGCACCGGGAAATTCGGGTGAGGCATTACCGTTGTCGCGACAATAGCAGAGCAGCCGATCACTGTAGCGAACATTCCCGTCAGCTCCTGGAGCCCGTCAACTCGCCAGGAGGGTGAGAGCGGCGCCTCCTCTGCCGGCATCCGAAATCGTCACTCGCGTTTTCTAAGCCAAGGTTTATGTGGCCCAACTACAGCCGTACGCTGAACAACCCACGTGCAATAGAAGACAGACCGGCAGAAATGTAAGCCTCCTCGCAACAACTCGCGTTCTGGAGTCCGCTCATGAGGAGAATCACTGTTCTCATCGCTTCTGCTCTGATCAATGCATCTACAATTCCCGGACTTGCGGCGGAGTCCACGTTAAACAAGGATGTTAACGCCGCTCGCGCGGTCTCCGCGACTGTAAGCAGCAAACCCGCTAATGCGGCCGACAACGAGAAGACTTGTCGCGCCTACGCCGCCTCATTTTATAAGTCAGCGATGCTGCGGCAAGCCGCTGCTGGCCGCGTCGACAGCGCGTGGTTGTTAACCGCGATCGATTTTGTGACTAACGCTTTCAACGACCTGTTGGCGACGAAATGCGTCAGCTGACCCTCACTATTCACTGACAATGACAATGCACGAGGTCCGCAGATGATCATTTTTCCGCTCATGGCCACCTGGATGTGGTTTCAGATCATCACAGCGTCACCGCTCCCATCCTCGGGCCGTCGTTACGACCTGCGCGAGGCGTCGAAGTCGGGGTCAACGGACCTGCATGACCGGATGGAATGATTATTGTAATATAACAGGAGTGAAAACGTGGGTGATGTTATTCGATTTGTCTCAAAGTCCGAGCGGGAGCGAGCTCGCCTTATTCGCGAAGCCCGAGCGGTCTACGACAGCGTCTTTCCGCCATCTGATCCCGTCCGCGAGCAGCGGGACAAGGCATCCGCAAGCCATATGCGCATCGGCGCAGACGTTCATCACGGCGAGGGGGGCCCATCATGATCGCGATCATCGCCGTGCTCTGCAGTTTGTCTTCTCCAGAAAATTGCCGCGAGCAGACCGTTACCACCTCGGACTTCGCTGACGTCTCGATGCAGTCCTGCCTGATGGGCGCACCGCAGCTCGCCGACTGGATGAATCAGCATCCGACTGAGCGTCTTGCGGCATGGCGCTGCGTGATCGGTCAAAGGGATGGCCGGGGTACTTAGGGTGAAATGTCGACCAGCTCGTAAACTCGGAGCGTAATGTATCATGGCGTCGAGTTTCGGAAGATCGTTTCGTGGGTTGGTCCTTGCGGCTCGTCCGGTTGAACAGTTTCGTCCGCAGGACTCGAGCTCGAAGACCTTGCGGACTGTTGGCAGTGGCGTTTTCAATTGGCGCGCCGCAACTGAAAGGCTGCCGGTCTCGATCGACATCAGCGATGTCGCGTTCTCTTAGGCCGCTCGCAGGCAACTTCTCATAGCGAATGTGGTCGACCCACGGGCATACGCATTCGGCACGATTTGCTGAGATTTGGATTGCTTCACTCGCACTGACGTTCCTCGTCGGATACCAATTTGCCTCACGGAGGCGGACAGCTTCCCAAGTGCTCGGCGCGCCGCGATCCCCCCTTCGCCGCGGTTCGCCCGCGGCCGGTCCTTCCCTCCCGGGGACCGGCCGCTCCTCCTCAAGGGCCGTCGGGCAACGGCGCTGGATCGGATAGGCATGGGGCACTTGGATCGACGAGTGTGGGAAGTCCAGTCGTCGAGCGCAAGACGGATGGAGATTCGCCGCAGCGCGCCGGGCGTCTCTCAGCCATTCCGATAACGGTCGGCTATCGACTCCATGGCGAGAGGTGATTTTCCTTTAGACCGTCATAGACCCAAACTTCGAGCTGTCGTCGCCCGCCCTCGTGTACGGGCCGAAGTCGGCGTTCCGTTGAACGATCGCAACTAAGAGGTCCGACATGCAGATCAAAGAGACATCCGACGTTTCCTTCCCCGGCGTGGTCGAGAGCTCCGCGCTGGAGGATGTCGTCGTGCTCGCGGACAGCGCCGGCGTCTCGCTTGGAGCGCAGCGCGCATTCAGCGCGAGGGTGCGGAGCGTCCGCGATGATGGCAGCGGCCTCATCACGTCCAGGTGCGTGGAGATTCCGCTCGTCGGGCGCGACGGCGAGATCTCCGGGGTCCTGTGTCTGACCGCCCCACAGCCCGACACGCGCGGCGTGTTCTCGTCCCGCAGGCCGGAGGGGACGAGGGCGATCGGGGACGTGGCGGAGTTCGTGGTCCACGACATCAACAACCTTCTCGCTGTGATTGGCGGCGGCCTGCGGCTGCTCGAGTGCCAGAGCGACGCCGCACACCGAAAGGCCATCATCAGCAAGATGCAGCACGCGATCACGCGAGGAGCGTTGCTCAGTCGTCAGCTCCTCGACGTTGCCCGACCATACCCCGAGTCGATCGGCGGGTTCGTCGCAGGCAGCCGCCTCGCAGCGCTGGCGGGTTCGCTGGACCAGGCGTTGCGTTCCGACATCACGGTCCGCACCGATATCGCCCCTGATTTGTGGGACTTCGACGCTGACCCGGAGGAGCTGTACTTCGCGCTGCTGAACCTCTGCCGAAACTCGGCCGATGCCATGCCTGGGGGCGGCGCGATCACCGTCGCGGCGCGGAACGTCGAGCCTTCCGCTGGCGCGGCCCGGGGATTCGTCGAGATCGTCGTCGCCGACGACGGGGAGGGCATGCCCGACGAGGTTCTCTCGCAGGCATTCACCCCGTACTTCACGACAAAGGCCGCGGGCAGCGGCACCGGCCTCGGGCTCCTCCAGGTCAAGCGCTTCGCCGAGGGACGAGGCGGCGCGGTCTGTATTGAGAGCGAGCGGGGCGGCGGCACGCTGGTGCGCCTCTTCCTCCCGCGCGTGCACGCGGCTGGGCTCCCCGGCCGTATCGTCGGCGCGGAGATCGCGTACACGCCGTCACCCAACGGCGGCGTATTCCACGTCGTCAACCCAGCGGCGGCTGCGCCGACCTCGTAGCCGGCGCTAACACCTGAGATCGGTTCAGCGATGCAGCTCATGATCCCGCCCGGCCGCCTCGACCGTCCGGTCGACCACGAGAGGGACCACGTGCTCGGTCCCACCGATGCCGAGATCACGCTCGTCGAATACGGCAGCTACGCGTGCCCGCACTGCAGGGCTGCCAACGAGCGCATCGCGCAAGCACGCGACCAACTTGGTGACCGCGTCTGCTACGCCTTCCGCCACAGGCCACTCACGGACAACAGCCTTTCGTTTCGGGCCGCCGAGCTCGCCGAGCTTGCCCAGTCGCCCGAGGCGTTCTGGTCCGCGCACATCAAGCTGATGACGAGGTCGATGCAGCTCACAGAGGATGACCTCGTCGCGGTGGCCGCCGATCTTGGCGTGAACGCCAACTTCGCGCTCGGCGACAGCGACGCCGTGCGGCGCGCGAGAGCGAGAGTGGAGGCGGACGTCGCAAGCTCACGCGCAAGCGGGGTGAGATTCACGCCGACCTTCTACATCAACCGCCGGCGCTACGACGGACCGTGGGACGAGAGCTCTCTCGTCGACGCGATGCTTGGCACGCTCGGCCACCGCGTCCGTACGGCAGCCCTGGATTTCGCGAGCTGGGGCCCGTCCGCCGGCATTTTGCTGGTCCTCGCGACCGTGGCGGCGATGGTCTTGACGAATTCGCCGATCGGGCCGTCGTTCGAGGCGCTCTGGCGCCAGGAGCTCGGCGTGAGCTTGGGTGACGCAACCTTTCAGATGTCCATCCTCCATTGGGTCAACGATGGCCTACTGACGGTGTTCTTCCTCGTCGTGGGATTGGAAGTGAAGCGCGAGATGACAGTTGGTCATCTCGCAAGCCGCCGCTCCGCAGCGCTTCCGATCGCCGCCGCGCTCGGCGGCATGGTCGTGCCGGCGCTTCTGTACGCGCTGGTCATCCCTGCGGGGCCGTGGTCGTACGGGTGGGGCGTTCCAATGGCGACCGACACTGCGTTCGCGATTGCCTTGATCGTCGTGATGGGCGCCCGCGTTCCCGTCGAGCTGCGCATCTTCCTCACTGCGGCGGCCATCGTCGACGACATCGGTGCGATCGTGATCGTCGCTGTGTTCTACTCCGGCGATATACATCCGGCATACCTGGCCGCCGCCGCGGCGGTCGTCGTCGCGCTGGCGCTGCTGAGCCGGTCGAGAGTCTACCTTCTCTCGCCTTACATCCTGTTGGGCATCGCGTTGTGGACATTCGTCTACGCGGGCGGTCTCCACGCGACGCTGGCCGGCGTGGTACTGGCGCTGTTCGTGCCCACGCGCCCGCCCGCCAACCTGGCTGCCCTGATGACGCAGGCCAGCACCATCATCGCCTCCGAGGCCCGGCACGAGGGTGAGGTTCTCAGGCACGGCCCCTCCACTCCGGCGCTGCACGCGCTCGATGCAATCTTCGACAGACTTGAATCGCCGGCCGACCGGCTGCTGCGGCACGCCGGCGCGCGATCGAGCTACGCTGTGCTCCCGATCTTCGCACTGGCGAATGCGGGGGTGGCGATCAATCCGGGCGTCTTTGTTGGGCATGGCTGGCTCATGGCCGCGATCGTTGCTGGCCTAGCCATAGGAAAGCCGCTCGGCGTCTTCCTCATGGCTGCTGCGGCCGTGCGCGCAGGCATAGCCGTCAAGCCGGCGGAGTACACGTGGCGGCAGTTGGCCGGGGCGGGAGCCCTCGCTGGTATCGGCTTCACGATGTCGCTCTTTATCGCCGCGCAGGCGTTTCCAAGCGCTTCCGACTTCTCGGCCGCCAAGATCGCCGTGTTCGCTGCGTCGATTCTTTCGGCCGTCGTTGGGACTGCCCTGCTCTGGGGAGCTTCGCGTCAGGAGCTTATCGAAGAGGCGCCGCAGTGCGCCAGCATGCAAGTATCGCAGTCCGCGGGGGCGTTTATGCAGGATCGTGAACAGGAGATCTTTGGATGATTCTACCTACCGGTACGACAGTAGCAGTCGCTGATGGCGCGACGGTCCGTCTATTCCGCAATACGGGTGTGAAACCTGGGGTGCATCTGGTCGAGATCTCGGCGGCTCCGCCTGCGCCCGCCCACTCGGGTGCGCGCCATCACGCCGGCTCCGCCAACCCCGATGGTAGGCGGCTTGACGAGGACGACTTCGCGGCAGCTACGGCTTCGTTCCTTAACAAGCTCAGCCTGGACGGGACCATAAAACACCTGGTCGTCGTCTCCGACCCCAGGACCCTGGGGGAGATGCGCAAGCATTTCCACCGCGACCTGAGAGGCAAGATCATGGGCGAGTTCGCGAAGGACTTCAGCCGGCGTCCGCTCGAGGACATCGCCTCATTGATCGCTGACGCCTGACGCGCCTCTGTAAGCGGCTGCTGGCGCAAGCCTGTCCAGTCATAACTCGTGCGAATAACTCAAAGTTCGGCGACGACTACTGCTCTCGACCAATCTCAACCAAACCAACCGTCTAAATGGATCAGCAATGGACAAGATAGTCAAAGCTGCCTCTGGCATTCTACAGCATCAAGAGGAAGCAAGGTTCTGCTGACCTCGGTGTCACGTTCCAATCTCTCGACTAACCGGAATCTCGCATTAGGAGGAGCCTCCGCATGACCTATTACCTAATCGCCTCACGCGCCGCGATCATCTTCTGGACGAGCCTTGCAATGGTGCCAACCGAAATCCTCTTTGACGCGTTAAAGACCGAATTGGAGCGCCGCGGCGTGGAGCCATAGGGGCTCCCTGCTTGGTCCTGCGGCACGTGCCAGAGAGAAAGATCGTTGGAGCCCGAAATGACAAAGCACATTGCACCGTTACCGAATCCCGATGGATCGTTGCTTCTTCGTGAGTTGAACCACAGAGTAAATAACGAGCTCACTAGCACTATCTGCACGATTTCAGCCAAAGCGGTGGCGTCGGATGACATGGCAGTCAAGGCCGCGCTCCTCGATGTGGTCGACCTCCTGCACGGTTACGCTGATGTTCACAAGGCACTACGCATGCCGGATCCTGGGCGCCCGACCGACGCCGCAAGGTACCTCCAGAATCTTTGCTTCTACATCACGAAATACCGACTGGACCGGCTGAGTATACGTCTCTTGTGTTCGGCGGATGATTTGCGGCTTGAGGGCGAACGCTGCTGGAAGCTTGGGTTGATCGTATCCGAGCTGCTCAGCAATGTGGCACGACATGCTCGTTTCGACGATAGACATCCGGAAGCGAAAGTGAAGTTGCTGCTTGCAGGTAACGTCGTAAGGTGCGCGGTCTCTGACAATGGCTCGGCATCTGATCTCAGTGTGCGCGGTCGCGGGCTAACGATCGTCGGCGAGTTGGTCAGCAGTTTGGGTGGCCGCGTTCATGCGTCTCGCGCCGCCGAAGGGTCTTCGTTCCTTCTCACCTTCCCATTGACTGAATCCGAGCAACGTGCCGCCGGCGCAACTCATGTTGTCTTGAAGCGAAGGAAGGTGCGTCGTTCTAACAGGTTGCAGGTCCCAGGAGCCGAAGATGCAGCGGCTGGCCGGGCCAGTCGTCCCGCTGAAGGAGACCGAACATGACCCAGGTCTATTTCCATTGCTCCAACACGAAGAAAGTTTTCGTCGACTATTGCGGCGCCGTAGTGGACGATCTCGCTGAGGCCGGGAGCATGCGACGCGCGTCGTGGAATCCTTCACCTGCGAGCGCAGCTTCGATGATTGGCGTGACTGGGTTCTGCATGTCAGTGACGACCGAGGCGATGAGCTCTTCATTGTCCCCTTCACTTTCGTGCTCGGCAAGGCGCACTGACGTCAACATGCTCAGAACTCAGCCAGATGAGTGATCGCCCGCGTCGCAGAAGCGGCCCTGGCAGGTCTTGGCGCAAAGCGGACCTGCTTCGATAGAGCGCAGTAGTGGGGGTGAGCGGTGTAGGGAACCATCCGACGACCAAACCAGCGCCTTCCTGATCTCTGACGGTATATGAAGCTACGTCGTGCCATTACGAGCAGTGGCGATTTCCGCGACGTATGCAGAGCTATTCAGTCGATTGACTCCGATAGGTAGCGGAATCGCCAGTATTCCGAGCAGCACAAATTATTCTGTGAATTCAAGACCGAAAAGATTCGGCGGGTATACCGTCGGCATTTGACCGTCAGCCTTAAGTATTTGTGCTTGCATATCAACGCGAAGACCTCTTCATAAATGATTGAGTGGGAGTAGGGGATCTAAAGCGCGATGACGATTCATCCAGATCTCATCGCGCTTTAGGAGGCTATCTCCTGCGCGATCTCCCAAATGTGGCCGGATGGGTCGGAAAACGCGGCGGTACGACGACCCCAGGGACGATCGATGGGGCCGTTCACCAGCTCTACGCCGCTTTGCCGGAGCCTCGCGCAGGCTTCATCGACATCGGCGACGCGAATGGTCATGAGCATGCGAGGTCCGGCGCTTGAAGCAGCCGGCACCACCGGCTCCACGAGCTGCGGCGCCTGTGTCTCCTGCAGCAAATTGACCATGACGCCACCGAGCCCGATCACGGTGCATACGGCGTCGGAATAGATCGGCCTGGCGTCGAACACGGCCTCGTAGAATGCCCTCGTGCGCGCGAGGTCGTCAACGAAGAGGGTTACGCACTCTAGATTGTTCAAGCTTGTCATTCGAGGGCGCCTCGGTTGACTGGTCAGACAAGTTTCTTTTGACAAAAGATAACAACGTATTTGGAAATAATGAAGCTCGTAGGGTGGATTAGCCGGAGGCGTAATCCGCCAATCCTTTGGTCGAGACAAGCTCATGATGGCGGGTTACGCTTTCGCTAACCCGCCCTACGAGCTGACGCCGCATTGACTGGCTGGGAGGCAATCTCTTGAAACGGTCCGCCGTGTGGTTTGCGTTGGTGGGGCCGGCGGTCGGATTCGCGATGATGTTTGCCGTCTCGCTCGCGCGACTTTCGTGGCAAATAGTCATGAGGCGAAGCGACGCCGTTCTGCTGGATGACTCGCTGGCATCAACCGCGCTTGGTTTCGTGACGGTCATCCCTGTCCTTTTGATCGGGGCCTATGTCGTCGGGGCGCCCGCCGCCTTTGCCGTCGGCGCGGCGACGCGATTGATGTCGGATCGCGCCGTCTCGACGTTATGGATCGTCGCCGCCAGCCTTCTCATCGGAGCCGGGATCAGCATGGCGACGATCTATGGGCTCGATGAATTCGTGATCCCGCATCCCCATTTGGATTCGGCGCCCATGTTTGGTCCGCGCATGTGGGTCATCGTCGGAGCCGTTGGCGCCGCGTCGGCGGTGATGTGCACGCTGGCCGCCATGCGCCGCTAGCTTTCGCCAACCAACCCGCGCTGCAGACCTAGCCCGTGGCGCCAAACGTCCCATAGGGCGCGGTCAGCGAACTGTAGGATGGGCTCTTGATGATGTTGTGCAGGTTTCTGCGGCGGGCGCCCATGTTGCCGCCGTCATAGAGCGGGAAACACATGGCGTCGTTCATCAGTTCTGCCAGCGGGTGCATGTCTGTGTAGCTGTCGACCCCGACCAGCCGCATGGCGTCATAGACGACGTCGACGCAGGTCTCCGAGCAGAAGACTTTTGTCATCACGGCAAGCTCGTGCTCTTTCCCTTTGGAAAGATCGTATTGCTGGCAGGCCTTCCAGGTCAGGTACCGGCATGCCTCGATCTTCATCTTCATGTCGGCGAGCATGTAGCCCACAGTCGAATATTCGATGATCGGATGCGGGCCGGAGCGGGCGTCGTTCTTCGCAAACGCGACAGCATGATCGAAGGCGGCGCGCATCACGCCGACGCAGGCCGCGCCGATCAGCGCCGCGGTCCAGGCAAAATTCGTGGAAACGATCTCGATGCCGTCGCCCGGCTTGCCGATGATATTGCCGGCGGGAACGCGGACATTTTCGAACTTCATGCGCGGCGAGATCGTGGCCCGGTGTCCGGCCGTGTCGAGAATTCCGGTCACCTTGACGCCCGGCGCGTTGCCGGGAACCATGATCACGGCGAGGGATTCCTGGGCGTTCTTGTTCGGGTCGGTCCGGCACACCACGGCGTAGAGATGGCAATTCTTGCCGTCCCAGCCGGTGCCGTTGGTGGTGTAGTGCTTTTCGCCGTTGATGACCCATTCATCGCCTTCGCGAATGGCGAAAGTCTTGACGCCGTAACGCGGGTCGGGCGCGTCGAAGTTTGCGCCGCCCGTCACCTCGGTGAAGGCGAGCGCGCCGAGCAGCGATCCGTCCTTGATGAAATCGGGAAGGAAACGGCGCCTTTGCTCGTCGGTCCCGAACATGATGACGGGCTTGACGCAAAGCCCGGTCCCGAGCATCGCGCTGGGGACGTTGACGTCGACGACGCACAATTCTTCGGCGGCGACCGCAAAGTCGAGCGTCGAAATGTCCATGCCGCCGACATCCTGCGGAAACAGTCCTTTGACGAATCCCGCGTCCACCGCCTGTTTGTGGAACGGCCGGATGGCATAGAAGCGGTCCTCGGGCTTGGCGTGCTTGCGGATCGTCGGACGGACATCCCTGAGGACGCCGCTGGCGAAGGCGCGCGCACCGTCTCGGAGGGCGATTTGATTTTCGTTGAGCCTGAAATCGATAGCCATCGCGACCTCGCACAAGAATGTTGAATGCGCCATTCTTGCACCGCGGCGACGCTCGTTCTTGGCGAGGAGGGACAAAATAATTGACCGGGAGTGCACAGGTCCCTCAGGCGGGATCGGCGCACCGCGCGCAAAGCGAATACTTGCGATGTCCTATCTGGTTTGTTGCGTGGACCGGTACTCGCGAGGCGAAAACCCGAAGCGCTGACGGAAGCTGCGGTTGAAGTGAGAAATATCGCGAAAACCCCAGCGGAACGCGACGTCGGAGATGCGCGATTGGTCCGACGCTGCGAGATCGCCGGCGCAACGCACCAGTCTCCGTTCCAGAACGACTTGCCCGAACGATTTATCGCTTTCCTCGAAGACCCGGTGCAGATAGCGGATGGAAATGCCGAAATGCGCAGCGACCGACGATGCCGACAGCAGCGGATCGGCCAAATTCGTCTCAACGAACTTCATGATGGCGGTGAACAGCCCGCGCCGCACGGATTGAGGCTGGCCCATTCGGGTTTCCTCGGTGGCCCCCAGCGCCAGCGCCGTCAGATTGACGAGATCGCCCGCAAGCGTCTCCACCGCTTCCGGTGGCAGGTCACCCCGCTGCATCGCGATGGACTTCAGGAAGCCGACCGTTATCTCGCCCAGGGCATGATTATCAGACACGCAGATGCCGGTCGAACAGTCCGGCTTCTGCAAGAGCGGTCGCAGCATGTGTCGCGGAATTCGGAACGAGAACACGTTCCAATCGTCCATGAAATCCAGAAAGTAGGGCCGGGTCGAGTCGACGACCGCGAACTGGTTCGGGCCGACGATCGTCTCCCGTCCCTCGGTCTCGTAGCGGCAGCGGCCGCTCAATTGCAGATTGACAAAATAGACTTCCTGCGACGCCCTGCGGATCTCGGCATCGCCCCGGATGACGTGATGCGCCTTCGACTGAACCGTCGTGACGTTGATCGTGGACAGCGGATAGGCCGTCACACGGCTGGGGAAGCGGGCCGCACCCTGCGCCCCGGGCCGCTCCGGCCTCAGGGTAACAAAGGCTTCGCAGAGGACCTCGCGCCAATAGGCGAACTGGTCGCGGTCGGGCAATTCTTCGGTGTTCCAGATCTGCATCAGATCACCCCCACGGACGCGATCGTTGCGACGACAGGCAAGGTCGGCGAAACGATACCCTTCTGCTCCCGGCGGCGGGAAAGACTAACCCTTGCCTCGAAATGGGCAAGTGAGACGGATGCGAGAAACAGGGAATTTTTCGGCGCGTTTTCGAGAGGCTCAAGCCGGGCAGGGGACGCTGTCCGCCTTCGCGCTTCGAGCCACGGCGGACAAGTCGCTAACGCGCCTTACGAATTCCGCGCTTCAGCCGCGACAGGTGCGTAGGGTGGATTAGCCCGCGGCTGCGCGAAGCGCAGTCCGCTGGCGTAATCCACCATTCTCTCGTCGCGTCGCGCTCCAAGATGGTGGGTTACGCCGAGCGGATTGCGCTTCGTGCAATCCGCGGGGCTAACCCAGCCTACGGTCCCTACGAATTCCGCGATATCTTCTCGAACTTCTTGATCAACCGCTCCCGCTTCAGCCGCGACAGCTTGTGGATCCAGAACAGGCCGTTGAGCTGATCGATCTCGTGCTGGTGGCAGACGGCGCGCAAGCCGTCCGACTCCTCATTGTGCATGTTGCCGTCGACATCCTGATAGCTGATCCGCACGCGCGCGTGCCGCTCCACCTCGTCATTGACGCCAGGCATCGAGACGCTGCCTTCCCGGTGCATGATCATCTCGTCCGACAGCCATTCGATCTCCGGATTGACATAGGTCCGCGCCCCGTCCTTGTCGCCGAGGTCGAGCACCACGACCCGCAGGGGAACGCCGATATGCGGCGCGGTGACCCCGATCCCCGGCGCGGCATGCATCGTCTCCAGCAGGTCCTGCGCGAGTTCCTGCAGTGTGGCGTCGAACACGGTCACCGGCCGGGCAGGGATGGCGAGCCGGCGGTCGGGATAGCGGACGATCGTGCGGATGGTCATGCTCGGATTCGTTCACTTCAATGAGTTACGAAGGGCGCTGCCAAAACGGCGAGCATGCCAAAGCTGGCGATGTTCCAGAACAGGGAGCGGACGAGCGGTACGCCGGATATGTAAAGCGCCGAGTAGCCGATGCGCCCGCCAAGATAGGCGATCGATCCCCAATAGGTCAGCCCATTGTGAATGCCTGCGACGTGAGCGATCAGGATCGCGGCGACAAAGAACGGAAACGTCTCCATGTAGTTGCGGAAATTTCGGTTGATGCGGCCGGGAATGGGCTTGAGCGGCGGCATCTCGACGTCGCGCGGGCTCGCGGCCCATCTGAGGCCGTACTGCACGTTGGCGGCTTGCGCGGCGGCGACAAGCTGAAAGAAGCCCCAGACGATGGTGGCTGCCAGCATCGAAAGTTCGAAGTCGATCCCCATCCTGTGTCCCTTCGAATTGAGGTGCGGCCAGCCCGTCACAAGGTCAACCTGCTTGCCCCGTCAGTCCGATCAAATCTCAGCGCGCGGCAAATTGCGACATCAAATGATCGGGTGCAGGGCGCAGCGTGCGCGTGCATCAAGTCCTCGACAAAGGAACTCTCATGAAGATCGTCGTCATAGGCGGCACCGGCCTGATCGGCTCGAAAGTGGTCGCCATTTTGCGTCAGACAGGCCACGAGGTCGTCGCCGCCTCGCTGAGGAGCGGCGTCAACGTCATCACCGGCGAGGGGGTGAAGGAGGCCATGGCCGGCGCGGACGTCGTGATCGACCTCGCCAATTCACCGTCGTTCGAGGACAAGGCCGTACTGGAGTTTTTCCAGACCGCCGGCCGCAACATCTTTGCTGCGGAAGCCACAACCGGCATCCGGCACCATGTCGCGCTCTCCATCGTCGGGGCCGGGCGGACGCCCGAGAACGGCTATTTCCGCGCAAAAGTCGCCCAGGAGAAGCTGATAGAGGCCTCCGGCATTCCCTACACCATCGTGCGCGCGACCCAGTTCATGGAATTTCTCGGCGCGATTGCGGGGTCGGCCACGCAGGGCAACATTGTCAGGATGTCGCCCGGTCCGTTCCAGCCGATCGCGGCGGAGGACGTCGCCGCCATCGTCGCCGACGTCGCGCTCCAGGCGCCGCGCAACGGCATGATTGACATCGCAGGCCCCGACCGCGCGCCGTTCGACGAGATCGTCGCCCGCTACCTGAAGGCGATCGGCGATCCCCGCACTGTCGTGGGCGATCCCGACGCGCTGTATTTCGGCGGCCGGGTCGAGGAGCACTCGCTGGTGCCAATCGGCGAAGCGCGCCTCGGCCGCATCGGGCTCGACGCATGGCTCAGCCGGGCGCGGACACAGGCCTGAGGTCTGAAGCCTGACGGCATCAATCCCCTGAAGCATCAAGAGCTTCGTGCCGTTGGGCAAATCGCTGGCAAACCATCCCAGCCCACCAGAGTGACGGTCGTACGTCGTCACGAAGGCGGGTTGGGAAGCGGTGGACGCCGGCTGCCGTCGGCTACTGTGCATGGGGTTGTTTCGATGCTTTTGGTGCAGGGGTCGCAAGCTGAGGCCGGGCCCGGCATCATCGTCGCCAAAAATTTCGCTTTACGCGAAACACGGAATATCGTATGGATATGCCATAGGGGGCCGCGGAGAGCGGCTTCCAAAAATTCCTGTTTCTTCGCCCATGCTGATGTCGGTTGCGGCAGTTCCCGTTCGTCTTCCACCCAGACAGACCTGCACGGGAGACCAGGAATGAACCCTTCAACCTATCGCTGGGTGATCGTCGCCGCCGGCGGCTTGCTCGGCTGTGTCGCCATCGGCGGCATGTTTTCGCTGCCGGTGTTCTTGCAGCCGATCGCAAAGGACACGGGCTGGTCGGTGACCGGCATCTCCAGCGCGATGACCATCGGGTTTCTGGCGATGGCCTTCACCAGCATGGCCTGGGGCACGCTGACCGACCGGTTCGGACCACTGCCGGTGGTGCTGACAGGATCGACGGTGCTGAGCCTGAGCCTGTTCCTCGCAAGCCACGCCACCTCGCTGATCGCGTTCCAGTTCGTCTTTGGCCTACTGGTCGGCGCCTCCTGCGCCGCGATTTTTGCGCCGATGATGGCGACCGTCACCGGCTGGTTCGACACCCATCGCGGCCTTGCGGTCTCGCTGGTGTCGGCCGGCATGGGCATGGCGCCGATGACGATGGCGCCGTTCGCGGCCTGGCTCGTCTCAGGCCATGACTGGCGGACCTCGATGCAGATCGTGGCGCTGGTGGTCGGCGCCATCATGATCCCGGTCTCGCTGCTGGTGCGCCGCGCGCCCGCGCTTGCCGCCGCAGCTGCCGCGCCGGTCACGGGTGGCGCGCCGCAAGCGGAGATGTCGGTCGGGGAGGCGCTGCGCTCGCCGCAATTCTTCATTCTGCTTGCAACCAACTTCTTCTGCTGCGCCACCCATTCGGGTCCGATCATCCACACCGTCAGCTATGCCGTGAGCTGCGGCATCCCGCTGATCGCGGCGGTCACGATCTACAGCGTCGAGGGCTTTGCCGGCCTGTTCGGCCGCATCGGCTTCGGCCTGCTCGGCGACCGCTTTGGCGCCAAGCGCGTGCTGGTCACGGGTCTCCTGCTGCAGGCCTTCGGCGCGCTCTCCTACGTCTTCGCCCGTGAGCTCGTGATGTTCTATTCGGTCGCGGCCGTGTTCGGCTTCATCTATGCCGGCACCATGCCGCTCTATGCCGTGCTCGTGCGCGAAAACTTCCCGCTGAAGATGATGGGCACCGTGATCGGCGGCACGGCGATGGCCGGCAGCCTCGGCATGGCGACGGGACCGCTCGCCGGCGGCCTGATCTACGACGCGTTCTCGAGCTATGCCTGGCTCTATATCGGCTCATGGGCGATGGGCCTTGGCGCGTTCCTGATGGCGATGACGTTCAGGCCGTTTGCAAGGCCGCAAGCTCAGCCTGCGGCGGTGACGGCGTGACCAATCTCCACGTCATTCCGGGCCGCGCGCGAGCGCGAACCCCAATGCGCAATTGCGCATTGTGGAATCTCGAGATTCCGGGTTCAGCCCTCACGGGCTGCCCCGGAATGACGTTGGATCTAAACCCGCTTCTCGAAAAACAGATCCGGATAGGGATCGTCGTTGAATCGCGCGATCTCGGTCCAGCCGGTGCTGCGGTAGAGCTGGCCGGCCTCGGGCAGCGCGCTGTTGGTGTCGAGCCGCAGCACCGTGATGCCGAGTTCGCGCGCGGCGGTCTCGGCTGCGTCCATCAGGCGCCGGCCGAGGCCGAGCCCGCGCGCGGCCGGCGACACCCACAGACGCTTGATCTCGGCGATCTCGCCGCCGCTGCCCTTCAGCCCGACGCAGCCGATCGGCAGACCGTCCGACATCGCCACGATAAAAGTTCCGCGCGGGCGGACCATGTCCTTGGCATCGGGATCGCGCGACAGCTTGACGTCAAAACCCTGTTTGAAGCGGCGGGCGAGCTCGGCATAGTATTCGCCGAGGCAGTAGCGCGCCACGGGCTCGCGCGGATTCGTCTCGTTGAGTTCGGTGCGGCTGTTGCCGAGTGCGGACGCGATCATGTCCATCGCGGCCAGCAGCGCCTCGCGCTTCGCATGGCGGGCGAGCATGGCGTCGGCCTGCGCGTTGGAGATCGCCTCATACGCTTTGAACTCGCCGGCGCCCGCCCGCGTCAGTGTCGCCACGCGGCGGCGCGCGTCGTCGGCATGCGCCGTCGTTTCGATCATGCCTTCGTCTTCGAGGCTGCGCAGCAGGCGGCTCATCAGCCCGGAATCCAGGCCGAGATAGTCGCGGATCTCGGCGACGTCGGAACGCCCGTGCCCGATCGCATTGAGCACGCGCGCCGCACCAAGCGGGCGGCCGCGTCCGAGGAAGGAATGATCGAGCGCGCCGACCGCTGAGGTCACGGCACGGTTGAAGCGGCGGACGCGGGAGATCGGATCGAGCATTATCTGACTTTAGTCAGATAAATGCTTCTGTCAATCGCAGGGGATCTGGGGTGCGGCGTTCCGGTCTCGACGTCTTCAAACAATTGCCCGAGAGACGACTTAACCCCACATGCTCGCAATACCCGCCTCTCGGAGTTCCCTTTGAAAATGCTGTCCGCCGATCGTCCGGCCACCCGGCTCGCGACGCGCCTGTCGTTTCTCGTCGCTGGTTTTGGCATGGCCTGCTGGGCACCGCTGGTGCCATTTGCGAAAGAGCGGCTGGCGGTCGATGACGGTGTGCTCGGCTTGCTGCTGCTCTGCCTCGGCATCGGCTCCGTCGCGGCGATGCTGCTGACGGGCGTGCTGAGCGCACGCTATGGCAGCAAGCCCATCATCATCGCGGGCGGGTTGGCGCTCGCCGTCATGTTGCCGTTTCTGACCATCGCCAGCACGCCTGTTACGCTCGGCGTGACGCTGCTCGCCTTCGGCGCGGCGCTCGGCACGATCGACGTCGCCATGAACATCCATGCCGTCGAGGTCGAGCGCGCGGCGCCGCGGCCGCTGATGTCGGGCTTCCATGCGCATTTCAGCATCGGCGGGTTCATCGGTTCGGCCGCGATGACCGCGCTTCTATCGCTGCACCTCGACGCGCTCGCGAGCAGCCTCATCTGCGCCGCGCTAATGGTGATCGCGATGGTGATCGCCTGGCCGCGCCTGCTGCGCGCCGCGCAGGCGCATGAGGGGCCACTGTTCGTGCTGCCGCACGGCATCGTGCTGCTGCTCGCAGCGCTCGCCGCCATCACGTTTCTTGTCGAGGGCGCTTTGCTCGACTGGGGCGCGCTCCTCATCGTCGGCGCGGGTCTCGTGAAAGACGCGCAAGGCGGCATCGGCTACATGCTGTTCTCGATCGCCATGACGGTCGGCCGTCTCGGTGGCGACGCCTTCACCGCGCGCGTCGGCGATCGCGCGACGCTGGTCTCGGGAAGCCTGCTGGCGATCGCGGGCTTTGTGATGCTGCTGCTTGCGCCGGTCGCCGCGTTTGCCATGGCCGGCTTCGTGCTCATCGGCCTCGGCGCATCGAACCTCGTGCCGGTCCTGTTCCGCCGGGCCGGCACGCAAACCGTGATGCCCACCGGCCTTGCGGTCGCCTCGATTACGACAGCTGGTTATGCGGGCGTCCTGCTGGGGCCTGCCGGCATCGGCTTCGTCGCCAAGATCGCTGGGCTCGCGTCCGCATTCGCCATGCTGGCCGCGCTCATGGCCGCGGTCACCTTGTCCGCGCACGTCGTGACCAGGAAGGCCTGATGGACTTACTGAGCCAAGGTCAGCAGCGGTTTGCTCTTGTCGACGATGTACGTCGCAAGCTCGCTTGCAGTGACACTGCCGGCGTTGCGCGCCGCATGCACCGTCCCGGCCGGGATGAAGAGCACGTCGCCGGCCTTCAGCGTCACGGGCGCCTTGCCGGCGACCGTATATTCCAGCGCGCCTTTGAGCACATAGATGATCTCTTCACCGGGATGGGAGTGATGGGGAAAGGCGACGCCCGGTTCGATGTCGACGCGGACCTGGACCGCCTCGCGCCCGGGGACGCTGAGGTCGTGCCGTTGCAGGTCGGTCCGCGTGATGCCCGTCGGCTGGGCCAGCGCAAGCCGTGGCGCCAGAACGCTGCCCGCAATCAGCGCGGCCGTTGCGATCGTCCGCATCGTCTTCGTCAGCATGGTACTCATGATGGTTTCCTCATAGTCTGGATGTCTCGTCCGGGGCCGGGCCCGCCTGTCGGCAGGCCCGCAAAATCCCGTTCAGGCGAGCGTGGTGGTCACCTCGATGTTGCCGTGGACGGCCTTGGAGTAGGGGCAGATGCCGTGCGCGGCTTCGACCAGTTCCTCAGCGACCGCGCGATCGACGCCCGGCAGGCTGACGTTCAGGCGCGCGCGCAGGAAGAACGCGCCACCGGCCTGGTTGAGGTCGATCTCGGTATCGACGGCCGGGTCGGTCGGCAGCTTGACCTTGCGCTGGGCGGCGGCGAGCTGGATCGCGCCGAGATAGCAGGCCGACCAGGCGGCGCCGAACAGGTTTTCAGCCGCCGGGTGCGGCTGTGGCAGCTTGACGTCGAGGAAGCCGTCGCTCGAGCGGGCGGCGCCGTTGCTGCCCGCGCTGACATGGGTTTTGCCGGTGAAGAGAACCTTTGCAGTCGCGCTCATGGCGAACTCCTTTTGCTGGGTCATTTAGATCGCATCCGATCTAATCGAATACGCGTCGAAATAGTCCGCTGGGCGGGCCGGGTCAAGCTCTTCCGATTTAATCGGATGCGATATATATAGCGCCGGAGATCACAAATTCCGGAGGTTCCCGTGACGCGCTCGCCTCAGCCCAAGGACCAGCTCAAGGGCCGAAAGCTGTCCAACTATCTGTGTTTTGCCATCTATTCGGCCAATCTGGCCTTCGGCCGGGCCTACAAGCCGATCCTCGACGCGGTGGGGCTGACCTACACGCAGTACATCGCCCTGGTCGCGCTCGCCGAGGCCGATGAGCAGACCGTTAGCGAGCTCGGCGACAAGCTGTTTTTGGAATCCAACACGCTGACGCCGATCCTGAAGAAGCTCGAGCAGATGGGATATCTCCGCCGGCAGCGCGACCCCGAGGACGAGCGCCAGGTGAGGGTGAGCCTGACGCCGGCCGGCCGCTGCCTGCTCGACAAGGATCTCGGCGCGCCGCTCGTCGAGGCGACTGGGCTCGGCGACGATTTTCCGGTGGTGCAGAAAACCGTCAGCAGGCTGCGCGACAATCTGCTGCGCGCGGGTGAGGCGCAGCCTGCGAAGAAGAAGTGACGACCGTTACAGCGGCAACGGTTTGCCGGCCCGCTCCTTGACGATGTAGTCGGCGTACCAGTCCGGCCAATTTTCGTCATGCTTGCCGCCGTTGCGCTTCTCGTGCTCGCCATGGGCGATGGACGCGCGGCGCATCGCAGCCGCCAGATCCCTCGACGAGGCGAACGCGGTCTCCTCCGCATCGATGCGTCCGGGCAGCCGCGTCGTGATCTCCTGGAGTAGCCAGCCATTGCCGTCGGGATCTCTGAACGAGGCGTAGGTGCGGTAGGTGCCACGCTCCGGATCCGGACCGCTGACGCGGCGGCTGCCGGAGAGGAAGGGCTCGTCCGTGCCGGTGTGTACGCTGCTGTCGGGATGGAAGAGCTCGCTCACCGCTACGCCGCGTGCGAGCAGATCGTCTCGCGCGGCCTTGATGTCGGATACGACCAGATACAGGCCCTGCGCCGAACCGGGGGCCGCCGCGGTCACGTTCTTGCCGAAGATAACGGACGCGGGCGAGCCGGGCGGGGTGAACTGGATCACGCGCCAGTCGTCGCTGGCGGCAAAATCGGCGTCGAGCCGCCAGCCGAGCTTGCTGTAGAACGATTTGGCCCGATCGACGTCGGACACGGGAATGACTGCGATCTCGAACTTGAAGTCGATGGCTGGTTTCTTGGTCTGGGTGGACGTGGTCATGGCTGTCTCCTTGATGTCTGGGAGCGCGGCGCCACCAATGCGCCGCCGATCCGATGGGCGCAGAGTTAGATTGCTTCGCTCGGCAAGCGAATACGCGCCGTTCGGCAGACACTCTTCCGTACCGCGAGCGAATACGGGCGCCGGTTCCGGCAGCCATTCAGACGAGCCCGAGTTCCTTACGCGCCTTCCGCGTCAGCTTTGCGACCACCAGGGCATGGGACTGTCGGAGATAGGCCGCGAGCTCGGCATCGCTCAGGGCATCATTGTCGGTGAGCTGCACCCATTTGGCGCGGGCGAGGTACGGCGCCGGGCGTGCCAGGCCCTGTTCGATCAGGAGCGCATAGGCCATGTTCGAGGTCTTGAACATGAAGCCGCCGGAGCGTTCCACGAAACCTCCGGCGAGCGCGAACATCTTGCCGCCGACCTTGAACACGGAGGTGCCTTCCCACTGGATCACCATGGTGACGGCGGGAAGGCGCCGGCAATGAGCTTTGAAGGTCTTGGGATTCATGTCGCGCTTGTGGTCGAGGATCGATGAAACCAGTGTCCGAACCTGCGGATGGCGACAAGCCGAAAAGCATTGTGAGTTGTGCCGGACGGTTGAGCGGTTACCATCCCGTCCAATGGTTGGAGACAAGGGGGAGGCGACATGAGTGAACAGACGCGCATGGTGAAGGGATCGGACCTGTTCGTTGCGGCGCTCGAGAACGAAGGCGTCGACCGCATTTTTGGCGTGCCCGGCGAGGAAAACCTCGACCTGGTCGAGTCCCTGCGCAACTCAAAAATCAAGCTGATCCTCACCCGGCACGAGCAGGCCGCCGCCTTCATGGCCGCGACCCATGGCCGGCTGACCGGCAAACCGGGCGTGTGCCTGTCGACGCTCGGCCCGGGCGCGCTCAACCTGTCGACCGGTGCGGCTTACGCCTATCTCGGCGCCATGCCGATGATCATGATCACGGGGCAGAAGGCGATCATGAGCAGCCGGCAGGCGCGCTTCCAGATCGTAGACGTCGTCGCCTCCATGAAGCCGCTGACCAAGCTGGCGCGGCAGATCGTCAGCGCCTCGAGCATCCCGACCGTGGTGCGCGACGCCTTCCGCGTGGCGATGGAGGAGCGGCCGGGTCCGGTGCATCTCGAATTGCCCGAGGACGTCGCGGGCGAGGAGGTCGCGCCGGCGCCTGTCGTGCCGATCCATCCGATCGAAATTCCCGTCGCCCATCGCGCCGCGCTCGACCGCGCCGCCGAGATGATTTTGGCCGCTAAGCGCCCGCTCGTGATGATGGGCGCCGCGACCAGCCGGCCGCGATCGACCCACGGCATCGCAAGCTTCGTGCGGCGCACCGGCATTCCCTTCTTCACCACGCAGATGGGGAAGGGCACCGTGCCCGGCGGCACCAATCTCTACATGGGCACGGCGGCGCTCTCCGAGCGCGACTATGTCCACGAGGCGATCGATGCCGCCGACCTGATCGTCGCCATCGGCCATGACGCGATCGAGAAGCCACCCTTCATCATGGGCCCGTGGGGCCCGAAGGTGATCCATGTCAGCTACACGCCGGCGAGCGTCGAGCAGGTCTATTTCCCGGATGCGGAGGTCATCGGCGACGTCGGGCCGAGCCTCGAATTGCTGGCCGATCGCCTCGAAGGCAAGCTGCCGAACGCCGCCGCGCTGTTGCCGGCGCGTGAGCAGATCCTCGCGCATATCGCCGATCGCGCCACCGAATCCCGCTGGCCGCCGACGCCACAAAGGATCGTGCACGACGTCCGCCAGGTCATGCCGGAGAACGGCATCGTCGCGCTCGACAACGGCATGTACAAGATCTGGTTCGCGCGCAACTACCGCACCCGCGTCGCCAACACGCTGCTGCTCGACAATGCGCTCGCGACCATGGGCGCCGGCCTGCCATCGGCGATGATGGCGGCCATGCTCTATCCGGAGCGGCGCGTGCTCGCGGTCTGCGGCGACGGCGGCTTCATGATGAACAGCCAGGAGATGGAGACGGCGGTTCGGCTGAAGCTCAATCTGGTGGTGTTGATCCTCGACGATGGCGCCTACGGCATGATCCGTTGGAAGCAGGCGGTCGACCATTTTGCCGATTTCGGCCTGACCTTCGGCAACCCCGACTTCACGCAATATGCGCAGTCCTACGGCGCCAAAGGCCATCGCATCGAGACCGTTGACAGCTTCGTGCCAACGCTCGATGCCGCCTTCAAGAGTGGCGGCGTGCACCTGATCTCGATCCCGATCGATTATTCGGAGAACGTGCGGGTGCTGGTGGACGAGCTGCGCGCGCACGAGAAATGGTCGGAGTGATCCGCAGGGCGGGTCGCGACAAGCCTCTTGTGCATGGCACGTGTATCGCGGAAGGTCGCGCTCCGGAAAATGATCGAACAGGAGTCGAAATGACCCGCGTGCGCTGTATCACCGAGATGGGCATGGGCGTCGACGTCCATGGCAAGGACGCGACGAAGGCGGCGAAGCGCGCGGTGTCTGACGCCATCCGCCATTCAAGTCTCGGCTTCTTCCGCATGATCGGGAAGACGGCGAACGACATGTTCGTGGATGTCACGATAGCCGTGCCCAATCCGGAAGCGGTCGACAAGGACGCCGTCGCCAAGGAACTTCCTTACGGCACGGTGACCGTCAACGCGGTCAAGGGCGGGCTGGAGATTCCCTCGGCTCCGGAACAGGGCAATGATCCCATCCTCATTGCCAACGCCGCCGTCATTGTCAGTTTCGACAAGGACTAGCGTCCCGTGTCCGCTAGCGACGTGACGTTGCTCGACCGTCCGATCTGGAGTGCACTGACGACCCGGCAGAGTGGCCTTGCGCTGGGCGGCGCGCAGGCGCGGCGCTTTCCCGCCGAGATCGGGCCGTTCGCCGACATGGCTGATATGTCGGATGCGAGCTTTACCGCGCTCGGCGAGCTGATGGCGCCCTCCGAATATGTCGTGCTGTTCACGCCGGACAAAATCAGCGCGCCGGCGGGCTTCAAGGTGCTGCTCGCCAAGAGCGGCGAGCAGATGATCGGAACGCCTTCCGAGAGTAGGCTCTCTGGCGTCGAGATTGTAACGCTGAGTGCCGATGATGTTCCGGCCATGATGGCGCTCGTCGAGCTAACCAAGCCCGGCCCGTTTGGCACGCGCACGCACGAGCTCGGCACGTTTCTCGGCATCCGCAACGGCGGCGAGCTCGTCGCGATGACCGGCGAACGGATGAAGCCCGGCAACTATACCGAGATGACGGCGGTGTGCGTTCATCCGTCGTATCGTGGCCGCGGCTATGCGCAGGCGCTGCTCGGCGCCGTCGCCCGTCAGATCGTCGCGCGCGGTGAGATTCCCTTCCTGCACGTGTTCTCCGACAACACCTCCGCAATCGCACTGTACAAGCGGCAGGGGATGGAGATCAGGCGCAGCCTGGAAGTGACGGTGTTGCAGAAGCAGGGCTGACGGCGTCGCAGGCTTCCCATCCGACAAATTCCCGCTATATCCGTGCAACCAAATTTGGGGAGAGCAGACGCGATGGACGCCAAGGTCACCGATTTTTCCGCCGTACGGACGGCGATGCAGCGCTACGTCGATCAGGAGATCATTGCGGGCGTGTCCTGGGCCGTGCTGCGTGGACGGGACGTCGTCGACCAGCAATGCGTCGGATTTGCCGATCGTGAGGCCAATGTGGCGCTGCGGCCCGACCACATCTTCCGCGCGTTCTCCAACACAAAACTCGTCATCACCATCGCGATCTTGCTGCTGGTCGAGGAGGGCCGTATCGGCCTCGACGACGCGATCGAGAAATTTCTGCCGCAGCTCGGCAATCGCAAGGTGCTAAAGGACGGGGCGACGAGCCTCGCCGACGTCGAGCCGGCAAAGGGCTCGATCACGATCCGTCAGCTCCTGACCCACACCGCGGGCCTCAGCTATGGAATCTTCGATCCCGGCACGGTGCTGTTCAAAGGCTATAACGAAGCCAAGGTGCTCAATCCGCTGACGCCGCTCACCGACATGATCGACAGGCTCGGTGATCTGCCGCTGTCCTATCATCCGGGTGCCTCCTGGGAATATTCGGTTGCGACCGACGTGCTCGGCCGTGTCGTCGAAGTTGTGTCGGGCAAGCCGCTCGATACCTTCATCAAGGCGCGCATCTTCGAGCCGCTGGGCATGGTCGACACCGGCTTCTGGGTGCCGGGGGCGGAGCAGGGCAGGCTGGTCGCGTATTATCGCGGCGCGGATGTGCTGGATCCGATGAAGCCGGGCCTGTGGCGGATCGACGACCTGCCTTATCCGCAAGCCTATCGCCGGCCGTTCCCGCGGCTGTCGGGCGGCGGCGGCCTGGTCTCGACCTTGCCCGACATGCTCGCGCTGGTGCGAAGCCTGCTGCCGGGCGAGGAGCGCCTGCTGAAGCCCGACACCATCCAGGCGATGATGACGAACCAGCTTCCCGCCGGGCAAACCATCCGTTTTGCCATGCTCGGGCCGATCCCCGGCAAGGGCTTTGGTCTCGGCGGCGCCGTAACCTACCAGCCGGGGCCGTTTGATCCGCCGAACTCGACCGGCGAATTCCAGTGGGGCGGCGTCGCCGGCACGCATTTGTGGATCTGTCCGCAGGCCAATACGGCCGGCGTGCTGATGGCGCAGCGCCAGATGGGCTTCTGGAATCCCTTCTTCTTCGAATTCAAGCGCCTAGCCTACCAGGCCGTCGGCGCCTGAAAAAACTGAGGGCGCGCGAATCCTCCTTCCTCGTTACGGCCCCTTAGGGTGACATCGCGGCGGCGCTGGAAGCGTTGTCGCCGCATTATCGTGACGTCGCGCTGGATCACGCACGAAGCGACAAGGGCGCGGCTGCATCATGCCCGCGCCCTGATGCGCGAATACCTGACGAGATGACCGGACCAGCGGACGGCGGCTAGGCCGGCCCCCTCGGAACCGGCCTGAAAAGAAAATTAAACCGATCGGTTGACAATTAGCGCCGGGCGTTTATGTTAAACCACATGGTTGAACAAGCGCATCTCGACGCCGTCTTTCATGCCCTCGCGGATCCGACGCGGCGGGCGATGCTTGGTCATTTGGCCGAGCGGGAACTCACGATCGGCGAACTCGCAACACCCTTCAGTATGAGTTTCGCCGGAGCTTCCAAGCATGTGCGGGTGTTGGAGAACGCAGGGCTCGTGACGCGCACGATCCGTGGCCGCACCCATTTCTGTCGTCTGCAGGCCGCGCGGCTCGCGGAAGCCGATGCGTGGCTGCGGCGTTATGAGCGCTTCTGGACTGAACGTCTCGACACGTTGGAGGCCCTGCTGCGCGCCGAGGACGAGGCCAAGGCAACCAATAGGACAGCAATCAAGGCAACCAACAAGACGGCGAGCAAGACACCGAAGAAGTAAGGGAGTCGAACAATGGATACCAAGACCAAGCCTGACGCATATGGCGAGCTGATCGAACCGACGACGCTCAGACTTCAGCGCCTGTTGCCCGGACCGATCGAGCGCATCTGGGCCTATCTCACCGACAGCGAGCTGCGCCGCAAATGGCTGGCGTCGGGCGCTATGGAGATGAAGGTCGGCGCGCCCTTCGAACTCTCCTGGCGCAACGACGAGCTCAACGATCCCCCGAGCAAGCGGCCGGAGGGCTTTCCCGAAGAGCACCGGATGCAGAGCCGGATCACGGAACTCGATCCGTTGCGGAAACTTACGATCGTCTGGAACAACAGTGGCGACGTGACCTTTGAACTGGAGCCTGCGGGCGCGGGCGTGCTGCTCACCGTCACCCACCGCCGTCTGCCGGATCGCGCGATGATGCTCAAGGTCGGCGCCGGCTGGCACATGCATCTCGACATCCTGGTTGCGCGCGCCTCCGGCAAGGAGCCGCCGCTTTTCTGGGATGGCTGGGCCCGGCTGCAGCAGGACTACGACCGGCGTCTGCCGGCCTGACGGAACGCACAAGCAAAGACAACAAACAGGAGGTTTGTCATGCAGACTCATGTCGTTTCGGCGCAGCAGTGGGAAGCTGCGCGCCAGCAATTGCTGGTGAAGGAGAAGGAGATGACGCACGCGCGTGACGCGCTCGCGGCCGAGCGGCGGCGGATGCCGTGGCTCGCCGTGGAGAAGCAATACGCGTTCGACGGACCCAAGGGCAAAGCGAGCCTGGTCGACTTGTTCGAGGGCCGCCATCAACTGATCGTCTATCGTGCCTTCTTCGAACCGGGCGTGTTCGGCTGGCCCGAACATGCCTGCCGCGGTTGCTCCATGGTGGCCGATCAGGTCGCCCATCTCGCCCACCTGAACGCCCGCGACACCACGCTCGCATTCGTCTCGCGCGCACCGCAGGCGGACATCGCACGCCTGAAGGCGCGCATGGGATGGGAGATGATCCCCTGGTACACGGTCACGGACAGTTTTGACGCCGATTTCGGCGTCGGCGAGTGGCACGGCACCAACGTGTTCTTCCGCGACGGCAGCAAGCTCTACCGCACCTACTTCATCAACAACCGCGGCGACGAGCAGATGGGAGGCACCTGGAACTACCTCGACATCACGCCGCTGGGACGGCAGGAGGTGTGGGAAGACTCACCCGAAGGCTATCCCCAGACGCCGACCTACAAATGGTGGAACTGGCACGACAGCTACGTCGAGGGTGCGGCGCCCGACAAGCGATGGGTCGAGGTGTCGGATGCCGGCGAGGCGGCGTTCCGCAAAGAGCAAGCGGGCGCAAAGTCGTGAGCAAGCGAGCCGCGATCGGCGCAGCCCATTGGCTTCACCTCGCGGCCGCGCCGACCTTTGCGATCATGGCGGTGCTGACGGGAGTGTTCGGCGGATCGGCGGATGCGTTATGTTCAGCCACTGGCGCGTCGTCGCTCGGCGGAATGGTGCCGATGTATCTGCTGATGACCGCGTTCCATTCTGCGCCCTGGCTGAAACTGATCGGCAGCCATGCGCGAGCTTCTCAAGTGAGTAAGAGCAGTGCCTGAAGCCCAGGCGCGGTGAGGGCGGGAGGCAGGCCTCCCGCCCTCTGCTTGTGTCAATCCTTCCACGGATCGAATTCGCCTTCGCCGGCCATGGCGACGGCGAACGGCCGCAGCGTGTGCAGCACCTTCACCGTGCCGGCGTGCTGCGCGAGCACGTCCGGCAAACGGCGATAAGCCATCGGGCTTTCGTCGAGGTCGGCACCGATCAGGGTAACGCCGCGCTCGTTCAGCCAGCGATCCATCTCGGTACGCGTGAAGCGGCGCTTCGCCTCCTTGCGCCCGAACAGGCGGCCGGCGCCGTGCACGGTCGAATAGAGCGAAGCCTTCGCCTCGGGGCTGTCGACGCCTTCGAGGATCACGGCGTCGTCGCCCATGGAGCCGCCGACAAACCCCTTCTGGCCGGGGAAGGCTGGCGTCGCGCCCTTGCGCACCACCCACAAATCGCGCCCGTCGTGGGTCTCACGCCAGGCATAGTTGTGGTGGTTGTGCACTGATACGGTCACGCTGCCGCCGATGATCTGGCGGACGCGCTCCACCACCCATTCGCGGCCCGCATAGGCATAACGCCCGGCGAGCTGCATCGCCGCGATGTAGCGGCGACCGAGTTCGGAATCCTCGTCGACGACGGCGGGCGGAACGTTCATGCCGTCCTTGCCGCCGGCGGCCTTGAGGTAACGCGTCGCGGACGTATGCCCGAGACCGCGGCTTCCGAAGTGGACGCCGATCCAGACAAAACCTTCCTCGTCGCGCATCAGATCGACATAGTGGTTGCCGGATCCGACCGTGCCGAGCTGGCTCACGGCCTTCTGCCGATAGACCTCCATGTCGCTCTCGCGCCAGGCATCGCCGTCGTCGAACAGTGCGTGCTCGGCACGCTCGGCATTGGCCCGGCCGACGCCGAAGGAGATCGTCTTCGCGACGTCGCGGATGATCGTGGGCACGAGGCCTGCGATGTCCGCAAAGCGCGTGTCGAGGCGCGCGGCCATGTTGCCGCAGCCGATGTCGAAGCCGACGCCGGAGATGCTGATCTGCTTCTCATAGGCGATGACCCCGCCAACCGGCTGCGCATAGCCGAGATGGCCGTCGGCGCAGATCACGCCGGACACGACGTTGCCGACCGCCATGCAGTTGCGCATCTGCGCGACGGTCGCATCCTCGTGCTGGCCGAAGATCTTGAGCGGCGCGTTCTTGAATCGCTCCTCCCGCGGACGAAGGTTCGCGATCTCGTTCGCGGCCGCGCTGGCTTCGCGGGCCAGTTGCTCCTTCCGCGCGGCGTCCCGGTAGAGACACCAGGCGGGCTGGCCGCGTCCTTCGCCGACGCGCGCATCCGGATCGACGCCGGCGGCGAGGCACAGCTCGCGGGCACGTTCCTGGTAGGGATCGGGTCGTCGCATGATCTTGTTTCCTGCTTCACACCCGCACGGCATCGTAGCCGATCCGCGCGGGATCTTTCCAAAAGATTGAAAAATCCCGGGCGCGGTGTCCCGCGCCCGGGGTCGTTGGTATGTATGCCGCATCAGTGCAACGTCGTTTCCGACGCCGCGATCCACGCGACCACGGCCTCCGAGAAGCCGCTGACGCGGGTCCAGGCGCCGTGGCCGACGCCGTGCTGATACGAGGCCACGTTCACGATGGTGCCGCGCGCCTTGGGCTCGGGCACCTGGTCGTGGCTCTGCTCGTCGGTGAAGACGATCAGGCGGTCGTCCTTGCGGTCGATCTCAGCAACCGCCTTGCCGAGATACGTCCCGCCATGGGGCTGCGAGTTGACGATCGCGTCCCGTAGCGCGAAGCCGCGGCGGGGAGGGACCTTCACCACCTTGTTGCTGAAGGTGAAGATCTCGACCTCGTCGCAGATTTCGCGGGCCAGGATTGCTAGACCGCACGCGGCCTCCGCGCGCGTCATTTCCGACTGCGCGGAGAGGGTTGCGAACATCGAGCCCGACACGTCGATCAGGAGCCGGGTGCGGCCGGGAAGCCGCACATGGTCCTTGACCGACTTGAGCATCGCAGCTTCGAGTTCGGGCTCGAAGTCCGGCGCATAGCGCGCCGCCGTGATGAAGCGATAGGGCAGGATACGATCCGTCCGCATCGCCTCGATCGCGTCCGCGATCGTCTCGCGCGGCACCTCCGCCTTCTGCATCAGGCGCAGGTTGCGCAGCAGCGCCATGCCGCCGAGCTTGCGCTCGGCGATCAGGCGCTCAAAGGTGTCGCGCTTGCCCTTGCCGGCCGAGAGCGAGACCTCCCAGGTGTCGGGGGAGGCGAGCTCGCCGTCGACGAGCTGCTTCCACACCTTCTCCTGCTCGGCGTCCTTCGGCTTGGCGTGAACCAGGAACAGCACGTCCCTGATCCGAACCGCGCCGTCGCGGTCGTACTTCGCGAGCTGATAGGCATCGAACTTCGTCACGGCACGCGCGAGGCCCTTCTTGATCTGCGCCGAGACGGGCTGACGCTTGCGCTGCTGCATCGGGCCGAGCGCATCGGCCCAATAGATCGCAAGCAGCTCGGTCATTTCGTCGGGACGCTGGATCACCTGGGCCAGCGTGTCGGCAACGAGGGCACGATGCTTCTCGCTGCGCGCCATCTCGCGGACCACGAGCAGGGGTGCGTGCCTGAGCTTCATGACCTCGCGCGCCTCGATCGCCATCTGCGCGACGCGCGCAGTGGCGACCTTGGGCACGAGCGCCTTGATGCGATCGGCGATCGCAACGCCGTCCTCGTAGAACTGGTCCTCCCAGAGGAGGCAGTTCATCAGTGCGCGCCTCAGCTCCATCTCGGGCGTGAAGCGCTTTGCGCGCGCGCCCTCACGCGTGAAGGCGCGAACGATCTTGTTGAGCCTGACCATGACGGCCTCCTCTCACTTGATGATGGGTTGAAAAACAGGTGCCGGGGAACAGGCGAGGCTGTACTGCCCTCGCGGGCATTCACATGCTCTACCACTGAGCTACGGACGAGATGTCCGGGAGGACTCGAACCTCCGACCTTGCGATTACGAAGTAACAGCACTCTTCACCACCGGCGGCTAAGGACGCGATCCGGGAACGGGCGATTGCTGAGATCCAGCCGGCGTGAGCCGGCCGGAAAGCGCTCTAGTCCACTGAGCTACCGGTGCATGGGACACCGGGCGGGATTCGAACCCGCGACCTCTCGCGTTGCAGGCGAAGTAACAGCGATCTTCACCACGGATCGTGATTGATTTGGCGGGGAACGGACGATGCTGTTGCCGCTCCGAAGAGCATACTCAGCCACGGCATTTCTGCCGGCGGGGTTCGAACCCGCGACTCCGGGCCAAGGTAACGGTCCGGCGCTTCTACCGAAGTAACAGCTATCTTCACCACCGCCGTGCCGCTGCCTTGGCGTTGACCTTGGCATCGACAAATAAGTGTACGCTGGGGAACGGGCGATATCGGCTTTCAGTGACAGCAACACAGGTGCAGTCCTTACGGACGGATCCTGCGCCGGGCCGCGTGCAAACCTTCGCGGGTCCGCATCCCGGTGCGTGAGTCACAGGCGGGAGGCATACCCGCTTTGCCTGGCGCGAAGTATCCGAAATCTTCACCACCAGCGTCGGTTGAGCCGCTAATGCGGCAAACCGTATCAATGAAATCTGTCGCGGCGCTCTCGACGCGCCGCAATTCGCGAACTCTCAAGAGTTCGCTCTGCCATCGGTATCCGGCTCATCGCCTCGTTCCCTCCGGCAGGCCCCGCGCGCTTGGGCACGCGCCTCTCGAGCGCGAGCCCCGGGATCCGGGTCTCCCGTTCCGGCAATCTGCCGGGCAATTCGATTGGGCCACGCGGAGGCAACAAAAAACCCTCCGGAGCGGCTGGCTCGGGAGGGTCCGTGAGAAGCGGACTTGTCGATCTTGCGTATCAGGCAAGATCGCTCCCATGAGCCGGGCATGCGCTATCGATCGGCCGTAGGCCGTTCGACAGTCGTGCAATTCTTTCGTAGCGGTAGTGCATGGCTCGGTTCATGTTCGTCACGCGCGAACGGAAGTGTTCGCGAGGGCGCGGGACATACGCCCGCGCTTTGCGGATGTCAAGCACAGGTTGAAAGCGAAGAGAACGCGATGCCGAACTATCTCGGCCTGGATGGATTTCGTTTCGGCTGGGTTGCGGCCTGGATCGACGATCGCGGCGATCACGGATTTGACTATTCGCCGGGTCTCACGCGCCTGCTCGCGATGGCGCACAAGCGTGCAATGATCGACATGCCGATCGGGCTGGAGACGAGCGGCTACCGCACCTGCGATATGCGTGCGCGTGAACTGATCGGCCCCGCCGTTTTCCTCGGCGCGCGCCGCGACCTCTGGACGTTTCCGGACATGGCGACGGCAAACCGGCACTACTGGCAAAACGGCGACAAGGGCGTGTCGAGCCAGCTCTGGAATATCAGGGACAAGATCAGGGAGGTCGACGACGTCATGACGCCGGAGCGCCAGGAGACAATCGGGGAAGCGCATCCGGAATTGATCTTCTGGAATCTCGCAGGTGAGCAGAAACTCGAGCCAAAGACGTCGGCGGCCGGACGCGAGCAGCGTCTCAAGCTGCTTGAGGCGCGCGGTTTCGCCAAGGTCCGGGAGTGGCTGACGCTGCGCCACGGTACCGGTATCGGCCGCGACGATCTGATCGACGCCTGTGCCTGTGCGGTCGCCGCGCGCGACAGCACGAAGCGCGTCGGCGGCGACGAGATCGATCCGCGGGGATTGCGGATGGAGATCAATTACTAGGCCGGGAAAAATCGGCAGTATTTCGGGCGCGAATAGGAACTGCACCTGCAAAGCCGCGTTTGATCCTTGCACTGCGAGGATGGTGTTGAGGGACAAACGCTATGAACGACGCCAGCCAGTTGGCGACGGCAATGATCGCGCTCACGTTCACGGCCATGCTGCTGATCACGGGACAATGGTTCGTGGACTACCGGCTGCAGCATGAGGCGAGAGCTCCGCTCACCGCGATGACGACACTGCCGCCGTAGCAGCCGTTTCACCCGCCGCGAAAATAATCCGGCTTGCCCGTCGTCCAGGTCTCGCCCCAGAGCTGGCCGCCGCCGTCGACGGTGAGCGTCTCCCCGGTGATGAATTTTCCTGACGGCGCGGCGAGATAGACGCAGGCTTCCGCGATGTCGAATGCTGAACCGGCGCGCATCATCGGATTGGAGCGCGGATAGGCGGCACGCGCCTCGCTCGTATAGACGTTCCAGCCCTCGGTCTCGATCGCACCCGGCGCTACGCAATTGACGCGGATGTCGAGCGGGGCCCATTCGACGGCGACGGCGCGCGACAGGCCGATCACGCCGGAACGCGCGGCGATCGAATGCGCGATTCCGTAAAGCCCGTGGGTCGTGACGACAACGATGTTGACGATCGCGCCGGGATGCTTTGCATCGCGCCAGCGCTGCGCCGCCGCCTGCATCATGTACCAGGTCCCGTTCAGATTGGTGTCGATGACGGCGTTCCAGCCCTTCACCGAAAAGTCGATGGCGGCTTGCGGAAACTGGCCGCCGGCGCTGTTGACGAGGCAATCGACGCGGCCATGTTCGCCCCACACCGCAGCGAACAGCGCCTTCACTGCATCGGGATCGCGGATATCGGCGACATGCGCGGAGGCCTTGTCGCCAAGCCGGGCCGCGAGCGCATCGAGCTTGGCCTGGTCGCGACCGACGAGGACGACATGGGCGCCGAGCCGGGCAAACAGGAGCGCAATCGCCCGTCCGATGCCGCCGGCGCCGCCGGAGACGATCGCCACCTGATCCTTCAGCGTATCCGCCGCATAGACGGTCGGATGCGTTGCGAGTTCGTCGTCGCTCAGGCCCACCTTGGTTTGTTGTTCATCCACGCGCGCGGCCTTGTGTCGTCCTTCAATCCACCTAGATTAGACGCTTGCCAATAACGAAGCCAAGGTCCTGATGCCCGATCTCTCCGCCTTTCCCGTCACCAAGCGCTGGCCAGCCAAGAACCCCGAAGTCCTTCAGCTCTATTCGCTACCGACGCCGAACGGCGTCAAGGTCTCGATCATGCTGGAAGAGATTGGATTGCCTTACGAGGTCCATCTCGTCGATTTCGGCAAGGACGACCAGAAGACGCCAGAATTCCTGTCGCTCAATCCGAACGGCAAGATCCCGGCGATCCTCGATCCGATCGGCCCCGGCGGCAAGCCGCTGCCGCTGTTCGAGTCCGGCGCGATCCTGCAATATCTCGCGGAGAAGACCGGCAAGCTTCTGCCGCAGGACGCGGCGCGGCGCTGGCAGGCCATCCAGTGGGTGCACTTCCAGATGGGCGGCATCGGGCCGATGTTCGGCCAGGTCGGCTTCTTCCACAAATTCGCCGGCAAGGATTTTGAGGACAAGCGGCCGCTCAAGCGCTACGTCGACGAGTCCAAACGGCTGCTCGGCGTGCTCGAAACGCACCTTGCGGGCCGGCAGTGGGTCATGGATGACGAGTACACCATCGCCGACATTTCCATGCTCGGCTGGGTGCGCAATCTCATCGGCTTCTACGGCGCGCGCGATCTCGTCGCGTTCGATCAGTTCAAGGACGTCGCCGCATGGCTGGAGCGCGGGTTGGCGCGTCCGGCGGTGCAGCGCGGGTTGAACATTCCGAAGCGGCCGGGAGGGTAGGGGATCAGCTCAGCGCCTTGGCGGCCATGTAGAGCGTCATCAGCGAGACGAGCCCGATCATGATCCGGCGCAGCACCGATTTGCTGACGCCATTGGCCATGCGTGCGCCGAGATCAGTCCCGATCCAAAGGCCGGCAAGAATGCCGATGATGGCCGGCCAGCCCACCATGAGCCCCTTGCTCCAGTAGATCCAGGCCGCCGGAATATTGGTCGGGATGACCGAGAAGATGAGGCTGACGAGTTGTGCCTGATGTTGCGGCACGCGCAGGCCCGCGGCGAGACCAACCGTGATCGCGAGCCCGCCGCCGATCCCCATGAAGCCGGAGGAAAAGCCGGCAAGCGTGCCGATGAGAAACAGGGGAAGCCAGGGCAGTTCGCCGGGATCGCGGGCCTCGTGACTACCGTCCTTGCGTTCGCGACGCAGAAGCAGTGCTGCGATCAGAGCAACGAGATAGACGACATAAGTCCATTGCAGGACCTGGTCGGACACGGCCGCGGCGGCATAGCCACCGCCCGCGCCACCGACAAGAAATCCGATGCCGATCCAGACAATCCATTGCAGCGGGCTGCGGTTACCGCTCTGCCAGTAGCGGCGCACGCCGGCGAGACCCGTCGGAGGCACCTGCGCGATCAGCGACGTGCCCTGGGCGACATGTTGTTCCGCGCCGAGCAGCAATACGCAGAAGATGACGAGGCCGCCGCCCGGGCTTGTGCCCATCAAGCCCGATGTCAGCCCTCCGACGAGACCGACGCCGGCACCCGCAAGAAGTTCTGGGATCGCGGACATCGCTCACGTCCTGGTTCGTCGCCTGACGTCCGGCTTCGTCGTGCGAAATCCTTCGATCACGCCGTCGACGGCCACCATGCAGGCTTCAATGTCAAAATCCTCGCCCCAGCTTTTTTGCAGGACAAATCCCTGGAACATCGCGATCAGGATCCGGGCGATCGCGTCCGCGCTGACATCGCGCTTGAACAAGCCGTCGTGCTGGGCGCGTTCGATCAGGGCGACGATGACGGCGCGCGGCATGTCGATGCCTTCGACGACGCTGGCACGAACACGGCGGTTGCGCAGGGCTTCGGCCCAGCCGTGGATGCCGACGCGCCGGCGCGCTTCGCCCGCGGGATCGGTCAGCCACTGGGCGTAGACGCCGACCAGTGCGCGAAGTCCCTCCAGCGGATCGCGCGCGCCTTGCACTACCGAATTGAGCACGGCCTCGCGGCGGTGCCGGTCGTCGGCGAGCGCCTCGATCAGGTCGTCCTTGCTCTGGAAGTAGAGATAGACCGCGCCATGGCTCAGACCCGACCGCTTCACGATGTCGGCCATGCCGGTCTGGTGAAAACCGTCTTTGGAGAAGCAGGCTAAGGCCGCCTCGAGGATCTGCTGGCGGCGGCTCTCGCGCTTCTGGTCGCTGATCTTGGGCATTCAAGACGCCTCTTAAATAGCTGACATATCGATAGTTTTTCTTGAGCGACGGGAAGGTCTGAATAATAAAACTGACTGATCAGTCTTTTTTAGTGATATGTTGGCCCGGCGTCAAGTCAGCCGGCGGCCGTTCAATGCAGCAGATCGTCCCGCAGCCAGCGGCAGAGCGCAGCCGACGTCTCGGCCGGCCGTTCCATTGGCGCCATGTGGCCGGCGTTCTCGATGATCGCCAGCTTGGTCCCCGGAATCAGCGCGGCGATTTCCTCATGCTGGGCGAGCGGGCTCCATTGGTCCTGACGGCCGACCAGCGCCAATGTCGGGCATGCGATGTCGCGAAGGAATCCGCGCGGGTCGGGCCGATTGAGCAGCGCCTGGATCTGGCGCTCATGCTGTTCGGGCGTCGCGCGCATGACCATCGACCTCATGCTCGCCAAAAGCACCTGGTCGTCCTTTCGTGCGGGATCGAGCATGCCGGGCAGCCAGCGATCCGCGAGCGCGCCCATGCCGCTGTCATAGGCGAGCCGGACGAGCTCGGCGCGCTTCTCGACTTCACCTTCGCGCCTGACGTGGATGCCCGTGTTGAGAAGCCCGAGGCCGACGATACGCTCCTTGCCCTGGCGCACCATTTCGAGCGCGACGCGACCGCCCATGGAATGGCCGATGGCAACGAGCGGCCCTGCGATTTCGCTCAATGCCTTCGCGGCCATCGCTTCGATCGAGGATTCCTTGGAAAAATCGGCAACCGCGACTGTTGCGAGATGCGCAAGGTCAACGTGCTGCCCGGCCCAGACCTGCGCATCGCAGAGCAGGCCCGGCAAAAGTGCGATCGTCGGTCTCACGCGCATCATCCCTTAGAACAGCCGCCCGCCGTTCGGCACCGGCTTGCTTGGCTGCACCAGCACGACCTTGCCGTTGGCGTCGGGGAAGCCGAGCGTCAGCACCTCCGACACGACCGGCCCGATCTGGCGCGGCGGAAAATTCACGACGGCGGCGACCTGTTGTCCCACCAGGGTTTCAAGCGGGTGGTTTTCCGTGATCTGCACCGAGCACTTGCGCACGCCGATCGCGGCGCCAAAATCGATCCACAGCCGCCACGCCGGCTTGCGCGCCTCCGGGAACGGCTTTGCATCGACGATCGTGCCGACACGGATATCGACGGCGAGAAACTGGTTGAAGTCGATGGTCGGGGCGGCACCAGCCGCGGGATCATGGGTGACGTGCATGGATGTCAGTCTCGCGAATTCACAACATGTTCTCGGCGAATATTGTGGGGCGAACCGGAGTTTCGTACAACGCCTTATCCGGCCCTAGCCGCATGCGCGAGGAACGACCCTTTGGAGCGACCCTTGGCCACCACCATCTACGGCATCAAGAACTGCGACACCATGAAGAAGGCGCGCGCCTGGCTCGATACGCATGGCGTGGCCTACGATTTCCACGATTACAAGGCGGCCGGCGTGGAGAAGGACAAGCTCAAGCAGTGGAGCGACAAGCTCGGCTGGGAGACGCTGCTCAATCGCGCTGGCACCACGTTCAAGAAGTTGCCCGACGCCGACAAGGAAGGTCTCAACGAGAAGAAGGCGCTGGCGTTAATGCTGGCGCAGCCGTCCATGATCAAGCGGCCGGTGCTCGAGGTCGGCGCCAAGCTGCTGGTCGGCTTCAAACCGGATATCTACGCCAAGGAAGTCGGCGGCAAGGCGGGCAAGAGCTAGTTCAGTAGCTAGTTCAGCTCGATGATCTCGGTTGGAAGGCCTGCAACGCTCGGTTCGGCGAATTCGATCACGTCGGCGGCGTCGATGCGGCCGGGCGAGCGATGGAAGAGATCGCGATCAATCACCGCGCGCAGCTTCGGCCGCGGCACCGCGTCATTTCCGCGCATCAGATTCTTGATCTCGAAGCCGCCGTCCTCGCAAAAGGTCTTGAGCGAGGCGATGACATGGCTGACCCTGTCGTCGGTCACGAACGGAAGCAGCAGCCGTTCATAGGCGACGACGCGTCCGTAGATATCATCGACGTCGGCAACGGTGTAGGCGGGAAGTCCGCGCGCCACGCACTGGTGGTAGATGGGCATGACGAAGGGCGCGAGCCTCGCGCCGAGATAGTCTTCGAGCAATGCGCCCTTGCCGGTATGGCCGTACGCGCGCGAGATGCGCGATCCCTCGCTCTGAATGACCAGGCGTGGCGGCGTGGTGGACATGTCCACCGTAAAATAGATGAGATCGGACAGCTCTTCCTCGAGCCGCGCCGGTTGGTACTCCCAGATCGCCGGCACCTTTTTATCGCGCGCATAAAGTCGCAGCCACGTGTTGAGGAGATCACGCTGCCTGATCGATTTGACAATCGAGGGTGTGGCGCTGTCGAAATCCAAAACAAAATTCCCGGCGAATAAAAACGCGCGCATCATCGTTGCTGCGGGAAAATTTTCTATGAAGGCTGGCGTTGCCTGCGAAAGACCGTTAACGACAGCTTGATGACCGACGCTTTGCGGATCGTCAGCGGGGCAGACGCAAATTCTGACGTCTTCGACTAAGGGCGCATTCGCGCGGTGGACGGCAGTTTGCCTTGCGCAGCTTTCCACCTTGCCTAACCCCCGTCACCTCCGGCATATTCTGCCGCAGGAGGCGGCGTTCCGGGACAGGCTATAAGGGCCACCGGAAAGCCGAGAGCAATAAGGAAAGCCGCGCGCGACCGCGGGTCGTGCGAGCAGGGGGAAATTTGTTTGGCTGATGAGTTCATTCTCGAAACGGAAGGCCTGACCAAGGAATTTGCGGGATTTTTCGCCGTCCGCGACGTCGCGCTCAAGGTCCGCCGTGGGAGCATTCACGCGTTGATCGGCCCGAACGGGGCCGGAAAGACGACCTGCTTCAATCTGTTGACCAAGTTCCTGAAACCGTCTGCCGGCAAGATCCTGTACAAAGGTCAGGACATCACCGCGATGGCACCAGCCGACGTCGCGCGCATGGGACTGGTTCGCTCGTTCCAGATTTCAGCGGTATTTCCGCATCTCACGGCGCTGGAGAATGTCCGCGTCGCGCTCCAGCGTCAGCATGGCTCTTCGTTCGACTTCTGGCGCTCCAAGTCCGTTCTCAACCGCTTCAACGCCCGCGCGCTGGAATTGTTGAACGACGTCGGCCTCAGCGAGTTTGCCAATACACCCGCGGTCGAAATGCCCTATGGGCGCAAGCGTGCGCTCGAGATCGCGACCACGCTGGCGCTCGATCCGGAGATGATGCTGCTCGACGAACCGATGGCCGGCATGGGTCACGAGGACATCGACAAGATCGCCGCCCTCATCAAGCGCATTTCGGCGAAGTACACGATCCTCATGGTCGAACATAACTTAAGCGTTGTGGCCAATCTCTCCGACATCATCACCGTGCTGACGCGCGGGCAGGTCCTGGCGCAAGGCAACTACGCCGACCTCTCCAAGGACGAGCGCGTCAAGGAAGCCTATTTGGGAGCCGGTCATGCCTGAGACTGCGATCGCCGAAGCGCCGGCGACAAGGGCCGGCTCGACGGGCGGCACCATCCTCGAAGTCCGCAACCTGGAAGCCTGGTACGGCGAGTCCCACATCCTTCACGGGATCAATTTCGACGTGAAGGCGGGCGAGGTCGTGACGCTGCTCGGGCGCAACGGCGCCGGCAAGACGACTACGCTGAAGTCGGTGATGGGCATCATCGGCAAGCGCACCGGCTCGGTGAAGTTCAACAACCAGGACATCATCCGCGCGACCTCCGACAGGATCGCGCGCATGGGCATCGCCTTCTGTCCCGAGGAGCGCGGCATTTTCGCAAGCCTCGACGTGCGCGAGAACCTTTTGCTGCCGCCGACGGTGCGGGCCGGGGGATTGTCGCTCGACCAGATCTTCGAACTGTTCCCGAACCTGAAGGAACGCCTCAACAGCCAGGGCACAAAACTCTCCGGCGGCGAGCAGCAGATGCTGGCAATCGCGCGCATCCTGCGCACCGGCGCGAGCTTCTTGATGCTCGACGAGCCGACCGAAGGACTTGCGCCCGTCATCATCCAGCAGATCGGCCACACCATTGCGCGGCTCAAGAAGGAAGGTTTCACGATCCTTCTGGTCGAACAAAACTTCCGCTTCGCGTCCACCGTTGCGGATCGCTATTACGTTGTCGAGCACGGCAAGATCATCGACGGATTTTCAAATTCGGAGTTGGCGGCCAACATGAACAAGCTGCACACCTATCTCGGTGTGTGAGCCCGTGCAGGCCGCCTGAAGAACAACTACTGAAGAACAACTACTAAAGAGATATTGGGGAAGCGGATCATGAAGCACAGCATTTCGGCCATGTTGCTTGGCACTGCCTTGATGTTTGGAATGGCAGGCGGCGCAATCGCGCAGGACAAGAACATCAAGATCGGCGTGCTCACCGACAATTCAGGTCTCTATGCCGACCTCGGCGGTCCGGGCTCGACCGTCGCCGCGCAGATGGCGATCGAGGATTCCGGGCTTGCGGCAAAAGGCTGGAAGCTCGATCTGATTTCGGCCGACCATCAGAACAAGCCGGACATCGGCACCACGATTGCGCGACAATGGATCGACGTCGAGAAGGTCGACATCTTCATGGACGTGCTGAACTCCGGCGTGGCGCTGGCTGTCAACAACGTCGTGAAGGAGAAAAACTCCGTCATGATCAATACGGGTGCGGCGACGTCCGACCTCACCAACGCGCAATGCTCGCCGAACACGGTTCACTGGGTCTACGACACCTACATGCTGGCCAACAGCACCGGGCAGGCGCTGGTGAAGGCCGGCGGCGACACCTGGTACTTCCTGACCGCCGACTACGCCTTCGGTCACGCGCTCGAGCGCGACACCGCCGCGGTCGTGGTGAAATCGGGCGGCAAGGTGATCGGCACTGTCAGGCATCCGCTCAACACCGCCGACTTCTCCTCGTTCCTGCTGCAGGCGCAGGCGTCGAAGGCCAAGATCATCGGCATGGCGAATGCCGGCGGCGACACCACCAACACCATCAAGCAGGCGGCGGAATTCGGCATCGTCTCGGGCGGCCAGAAGCTTGCGGGCCTGCTCCTCTTCATCACCGACGTGCACGCGCTCGGCCTGAAGGTGGCGCAGGGGCTGAACTTCACCGAGACCTTCTACTGGGACATGAACGACGGCACCCGCGCCTTCTCCAAGCGCTTCTCCGAGCGCATGAAGAACAAGGCGATGCCCTCGATGGTGCAGGCCGGCGTATATTCGGGCCTCTTGCACTACTTCAAGACGCTGGAGGCAATGGGCGGCAATCCGCATGACGGTGGCAAGGTCGTCGCCAAGATGAAGGAATTGCCGACGGACGACGCGCTGTTCGGCCAGGGCACGATCCGCGCCGACGGCCGCAAGCTGCATCCCGCCTACCTCTTCGAGGTCAAGAAGCCGGAGGAGTCGAAGGGGCCGTGGGACTATTACAAGCTGATCGGGACCACTCCGGGAGACCAGGCGTTCCGGCCGCTCTCGGAAAGCGCCTGTGCGCTGGTGAAGAAGTAAGATCAGCCGCGCCTTAAGGCGCGGCCTAGTGGAAATGACATAACGAGACCGGGTACGAGATCGATCGATGCAGGCTCTCTACGCACAGTTACTTGTGGGACTGATCAACGGCTCGTTCTACGCGCTGCTAAGTCTCGGGCTTGCCGTGATCTTCGGCATGCTCAACATCATCAACTTCGCTCACGGCGCGCTCTACATGATGGGCGCGTTCGTCGCGTACTTCCTGTTGAACCTTGGCGGCATCAACTACTGGTGGGCGCTTCTGATCGCACCTGTTATCGTCGGCATCTTCGGCATGATCCTGGAGCGGACCATGCTGCAATGGCTGACCGGGCTCGATCATCTCTACGGCCTCTTGCTCACCTTCGGCATCGCGCTGATCGTGCAAGGCCTCTTCCAGAACTACTTTGGCTCCTCGGGTCTGCCCTATGCCATTCCCGACGAACTGAAGGGCGGCATGAATCTCGGCTTCATGTTCCTGCCGATCTATCGCGGCTGGGTCGTCATCTTCTCGCTGGTGGTGTGCCTTGCCACCTGGTTCCTGATCGAGAAGACCCGGCTCGGTGCTTACTTGCGCGCCGCGACCGAGAACCCGACGCTGGTGCGTGCCTTCGGCATCAATGTGCCGCGCATGATCACGCTGACCTACGGCCTCGGCGTCGGCCTTGCGGCGCTCGCCGGCGTGCTGTCCGCGCCGATCAACCAGGTGCGGCCGCTGATGGGCGCCGATCTCATCATCGTGGTATTCGCGGTGGTCGTGATCGGCGGCATGGGATCGATCATGGGCTCGATCATCACCGGCTTTGCGCTCGGCGTGATCGAAGGCCTGACCAAGTATTTTTACCCGGAAGCCTCCAACACCGTCGTGTTCGTGCTGATGGTGCTGGTGCTGCTTGTGAAGCCAACCGGACTGACGGGAAGGGCGGCCTGATATGACCGTAGTAACCGACGACACCCTGAAGGCGCCCCCGCGCGCGATGCGCGACGAAATGATCGTCTTCGTGGCAATGACGCTGTTGCTCGCTTCGGTGCCCTTCACCGGCATCTATCCGTTCTTCGTGATGCAGGCGCTGTGCTTTGCGCTTCTGGCCTGCGCCTTCAACCTCCTGATCGGCTATGGCGGTCTGCTCTCCTTCGGCCATGCGATGTTCCTCGGCACCGCAGGCTATTGCAGCGCGCATGCGCTGAAGGTGTGGGGCCTGCCGCCGGAGCTCGGCATCCTCGTCGGTGTCGCCGCGGCCTTCGTGCTCTCGATCGTGACCGGCTACGTGTCGATACGCCGCCAGGGCATCTACTTCTCGATGATCACGCTGGCGCTGTCGCAGCTTCTCTACTTCATCTACCTCCAGGCGCCGTTCACCCATGGTGAGGACGGCATCCAGGGCATTCCGCAGGGACGCATGTTCGGCGTGCTCGACCTGTCCAAGCCGACGATCCTCTATTACGTCGTTCTGGTTGGCTTCCTCGGCGGCTTCCTTCTGATCTACCGCATCATCAACTCGCCCTTCGGCGAGGTGCTGAAGTCGATCCGCGAGAACGAGCAGCGCGCGATTTCGCTCGGCTATCGCACCGACCAGTACAAGTTCTTGGCCTTCATCCTGTCGGGTACGCTGGCCGGCTTTGCCGGGTCGCTGAAGGTGTTCGTGGCGCAGAATGCCTCGCTCACCGACGTGCACTGGTCGATGTCGGGCGAAGTCGTGCTGATGACGCTGGTCGGCGGCCTCGGCACGATCTTCGGACCCGTGGTCGGCGCCTTCGTCATCATCGCCATGCAGCAATATCTCGCGAGCTTCGGCCAGTGGGTGACCGTGATTCAGGGCGCGATCTTCGTGATCTGCGTGCTCACATTCCGCCGGGGCGTAGTCGGCGAAATCGCGCATTACTTCCGCAGGTCGCTGTAAGTTATTGATGTAGCTTGTAAAAGACTGCCGCGCGAAAGCGGTGGATGACCCGGTTCGGCGGGCGTGAGGTGGCACGCGCGCGGATCGAAAATGGTCTATGACAGTTTGGTGACAGTCCTCCCGGACCGGCCAATCTCAAACCGGCAGTAATTCCCATGATGCGATGGTTTCGCGCCTTTCTTCCCAAGGAGGAACGGTTCTTCGATCTGTTCGACCGCCATGCCCAGACCGTGATCCAGGGGTCCATCGCACTCCAGGGGATGCTGAACGGCGGCGAGGAGACCCCGGTCTACTGCCAGCGCGTCAACCAGTTCGAGAACGACGCGGACAACATCACACGCGAGGTGCTCACCGCCGTTCGGCGTACCTTCATCACGCCGTTCGACCGCGGCGACATCAAGAACCTGATCACCTCGATGGACGACGCCATCGACCAGATGCAGCAGACCGCCAAGGCTGTGATGCTGTTCGAGGTCCGCGCCTTCGAGCCGCCGATGCGGGAGATGGGCGGGCTGCTGGTCGAATGCGCCAACCTCGTCGGGCGCGCGCTGCCGCTGATGCAGGCGATCGGTCCGAACGTGGCCATGCTGACGGCGATCACGGAGGAACTGACCAAGCTCGAGGGCCGCGTCGACGATCTCCACGACATCGGGCTGAAGGAGCTGTTCCTGAAGCATCGCGACGGCAATGCGATGAACTTCATCGTCGGCGTCGAGATCTACGACCATCTCGAGAAGGTCGCCGATCGCTTCGACGACGTCGCGAACGAAATCAACAGCATCGTCATCGAGCAAGTGTAAGGCAGGGCCGCGCTGTGGATGCTGCGTTGGGTTTTCCTGTCCTGGTCGGGCTGATTGCCGTTGCGCTGCTGTTCGACTTCCTGAACGGTCTGCACGACGCCGCCAATTCGATCGCGACCATCGTCTCGACCCGCGTGCTGCGGCCGCAATACGCGGTGTTCTGGGCTGCCTTCTTCAACTTCATTGCCTTCCTGGTGTTCGGCCTGCACGTCGCCCAAACCATCGGCACCGGCATCATCGATCCCGCCATCGTCGATGCGCAGGTGATCTTCGCGGCCCTCGTCGGCGCCATCGTCTGGAACCTCGTCACCTGGGCGCTCGGCATCCCGTCCTCGTCATCGCACGCGCTGATCGGCGGGCTGGTCGGCGGCGGCATCGCCAAGGGCGGGATTTCGGCGGCGGTCTGGAGCGGGTTGTCGAAGGCGGTGCTCGCGATCGTGCTGTCGCCGCTGGTCGGCTTCCTGCTCGCGATGGCGCTGGTTGCGATCGTGTCCTGGGCCTCGGTGCGCTCGACGCCCTTTGCCGTCGACCGCGCGTTCCGCATCCTGCAATTCGCCTCTGCCTCGCTCTATTCGCTCGGCCATGGCGGCAATGACGCCCAGAAGACCATGGGTATCATCGCGGTGTTGCTCTATTCACAGGGCCATCTCGGCAACGAGTTCTCGGTGCCGTTCTGGGTCGTGCTGTCTTGCCAGGCCGCGATGGCACTGGGCACGCTGATGGGTGGCTGGCGGATCGTTCGCACCATGGGTCTGCGCATTACCAAGCTGACGCCAATGCAGGGTTTTTGCGCGGAGACCGGTGGTGCGGCAACCCTGTTCATGGCGACCTATCTCGGGGTTCCCGTCTCGACCACGCACACCATCACCGGTGCCATCGTCGGCGTCGGCGCCGCCCGCCGCGTCTCTGCGGTACGCTGGAACGTCGCGAGCTCGATCGTCTATGCCTGGGTCATCACGATCCCGGCCTCGGCCATCGTCGCCGCGCTGACCTGGTGGCTGGTACAGGTCCTGCGCTGATCAGGTGACGAGTTTCAGCCCCACGATGCCTGCGACGATCAGGCCGATGCTGGCGAGCCGCATGGCGGTGGCGGGCTCTCCGAACAGGGCGATGCCGAGCAGCGCGGTGCCGACCGCTCCGATGCCGGTCCACACCGCGTAGGCGGTTCCGATCGGCAGCGTTTTCAGGGCGAGCCCAAGCAGGAGCACGCTGCCGGCCATCGCCGCGAGCGTCAGCACGGATGGAACGAGCCGGCTAAAGCCTTCGGTGAATTTGAGGCCGATCGCCCAGCCGACCTCCAACAGACCGGCGACGAACAACACGATCCAGGCCATGACAACCCTCTGTTTTCAGGCAGGGTCGTCCCCGCGAAGCGATGTGCTGATGACGGAAGGTCGTCCTTCCCCGGGGGCATATGGGGCTGGCAAAGGGTCTCTGCAATCACCATTTGACGCTTGAAAAGGCCGGTTTTCCCTGCCAAACGCTCCCGCCATGTCCGACACCGCCACCGCAACCGAATCGCCGGTCCGTTCCCCGCTTGCTGCTGAAGTGGCGCGGCGACGCACCTTTGCGATCATCTCCCACCCGGACGCCGGCAAGACCACGCTGACCGAGAAGCTGTTGCTGTTCGGCGGCGCCATCAATCTCGCCGGCCAGGTCAAGGCCAAGGGCGAGCGCCGGAACACGCGCTCGGACTGGATGAAGATCGAGCGCGAGCGCGGCATCTCGGTCGTGACGTCGGTGATGACCTTCGAGTTCGAAGGGCTGGTGTTCAATCTCCTGGACACGCCGGGCCACGAGGACTTTTCGGAAGACACCTACCGCACGCTGACGGCGGTCGATTCCGCCGTGATGGTGATTGACGCTGCCAAGGGCATCGAGGCGCGGACGCGAAAACTGTTCGAGGTCTGCCGCCTGCGCGACATCCCGATCATCACCTTCATCAACAAGATGGACCGCGAGAGCCGCGACACCTTCGAGCTCTTGGACGAGATCGAGAAGACGCTGGCGCTCGATACCACGCCGATGACCTGGCCGGTCGGCCGCGGCCGCGACTTCCTCGGCACCTATGACGTGCTCAACGGCGGCGTGCGCCTGCTTGAAGGTGGCGGCGCCAAGACCGGTGCTGCGCAGCAGATCGAGATCGAGGAGCTCGGCAAGCTCAACGCGAACCTCGATGTCTCTGCGGTGAAGGACGAACTCGAGCTCGTCACCGAAGCCTCAAAGCCGTTCGAGCTCGAAGCGTTTCGCGAGGGGCATTTGACGCCGGTCTATTTCGGCAGCGCGCTGCGCAATTTTGGCGTCGGCGACCTCCTGGAAGGGCTCGGCAAGTTCGCGCCCGAGCCGCGTGCGCAGGAGAGCAACCAGCGCAAGGTCGAAGCCACCGATCCGCGCATGAGCGCCTTCGTGTTCAAGATCCAGGCGAACATGGATCCGAACCATCGCGATCGCATCGCCTTTGCGCGTCTGTGCTCCGGAAAACTCAGCCGCGGCATGAAAGCCAAGCTGGTGCGCACCGGCAAGAGCATGCCGCTGTCGAGCCCGCAATTCTTCTTCGCGCAGGACCGATCGGTGGCGGATGAAGCCTTTGCCGGTGACGTCGTCGGCATTCCCAATCACGGCACGCTGCGGATCGGCGACACGCTGACCGAAGGCGAGGATTTCACCTTCGTCGGCGTGCCGAGCTTCGCGCCGGAAATCGTCCGCCGCGTGCGTCTCACCGACGCGATGAAGGCGAAGAAGCTGAAGGAAGCGCTGCAGCAGATGTCGGAGGAGGGCGTGGTCCAGGTGTTCCGTCCGCGCGACGGTGCGCCCGCGCTCGTCGGCGTCGTCGGCGCGCTGCAGCTCGACGTGTTGAAGGCGCGGCTCGAGGCCGAATACGCGCTGCCGGTCGAGTTCGAGGTGAGCGAATTTCAGCTTGCGCGCTGGATTTCGTCCGACGACCGCAAGAAACTCGACACCTTTGTCGCCGCCAACACCTCCAGCATCGCCGACGACGTGGATGGCGATCCCGTGTACCTCGCCAGGAACGAGTTCTATCTCGGCTACACCAGGGAACGGGCCGAGGGCATCGAATTCGCCAACGTCAAGGACGTCAAGAAGAAGGCGGGGTAGGCTCGTCCACACCCTCCGCTGTCATGCGCCGGCTTGACCGGCGCATCCAGTACGCCGTGACCTATCGATTCAATCTCTGCTGTCTCTGGAATACTGGGTCGCCCGGTCAAGCCGGGCGACGACCTAGGCGCGCTCATGTGAACGCCGCGGGGACTTGACGTGCCCGTGGCAATGGCCACGTGTTGGGGCATGTGGCGCGGCATTCTCATCATTCTCGTGTTGACGGTCACGATGGCCAGCGCCGACGCGCGGCGCCGGCAGATCAATCCGATTCCGTTTTCGCACGAGCCATGCAGCGTCTTGGACAACCGTCCCTGCACGCCGTCCTATTGCAGCGTGCTCGAACACGGCCCCTGCATCCCCGAGATCGACTATCCCTACGGCCAGAACCTGCAGCTCACCGTGCAGACCGTGCCGTCGCCGAATGAGCTCGCCAAGTATCAGAAGCCGGATCACGATCTCGACACCATCGGCGACCTCTTCGCCGAACTGCGCGCCTGCTGGGCGCCGCCGCCGGAAGACAGCGCGCGGCAGGGCATGCAGATGTCGGTGCGCTTCAGCTTCAACAGAACGGGCGGCTTGATCGGCCCACCGCGCTTGACCTACGCGACGTCGGGCGTGCCGGCGGATACGCGGACCACCTACCTCAACGCGATCAACACTTCGCTCAATGCCTGTCTGCCGCTGAAATTCACCGACGGCCTCGGCGGCGCGCTCGCAGGGCGCCCGATCGCGATCCGCTACGTCGACAACCGCGAGCTGGGAAGGTGAGCTTGTCGTCATTCCGGAGCGCGCGGAGCGCGAACCCGGAATCTCGAGGTTGGTTTGCGATCTCGTGTTCAAACTCGAGATTCCGGGTCTGGCCCTGCGGGCCATCCCGGAATGACGACATTGCGGCTGGCGGCGAGAAGATGATACGCATCATTCGGGGGCGCAACATATGGGGAGGACGTCGTGGGTCTGTTGGTGATGATCCTGGGGCTCGTGCTTTTTTTCGCGGCCCACACTTTGACGACAAAGCGCAAGGCGCGGGAGCGCGTAATCGCCAGCTTGGGTGAGGGCACCTACAAGATCCTGTACTCGTTGGCATCGCTGGCAGGCCTTGCGATGATCATCTGGGGCTTTGCCAATTATCGCGCGACGGGATGGATCGACGTCTGGTATCCGCCGAAGGCGATGAAGCACATCACGGTGGCGCTGATGCTGCCGGCCGTCATCCTCGTGGTCGCCTCCTACATTCGCGGTCGCATCTACGCGACGCTGAAGCATCCGATGCTCGCCGGCATCAAGCTGTGGGCGGCGGCGCATCTGCTCGCCAATGGCGATCTCGGCTCTATCATCCTGTTCGGCTCGTTCCTGGGCTGGGCCGTGTATGACCGCATTTCGCTGAAGCATCGCACCGACGCCGGCGGACCGCCGATCCCGGTGGGCGGCGCCACCAACGATTTGATCGCGGTTGCGGTCGGTGTCGTGGCCTATCTGGCATTGGCCTTCGCCTTCCACCCTGTGGTGATCGGCGTTCCCGTCGTGGGGGCATAAACAGCCAGTCGGCGCAGGGATCGGCCGTTCGTGCACGGACAATGACAACAACAAGCCGAGAGCATTCCCATGGACTGGTCGCAGCATTCGATTCCTCCTATGCGGCTCGAGCCACGCTTCGGCGATCGTGTCGTGCCGGCATTCTGCGAGCGGCCGGCGAGCGTCTGGGCGATGATTGCGGATGCAGCCGCCCGCAACGGCGATGGCGAAGCGCTGATTGCGGGCAGCGTCAGGCTGACATGGCGGCAGGCGGTTGAGCGGGCGGCGCGGATTGCAGTCGGCTTTCGAAAGCTCGGTCTGCAGCGCGGCGACCGCGTTGCCGTGCTGCTCGGCAACCGCATTGAATTCCCCCTGATCCTGTTTGCGGCCGCACATGAAGGGCTGGTGACGGTGCTGCTCAGCACCCGCCAGCAAAAGCCCGAGATTGCCTATGTGCTCGGCGATTGCGGCGCCAGGATACTGATCCATGAGGCGGCTCTTGCCGAGCGCCTGCCGGATGCGCGGGACGTGCCCGATGTCACCCATCGCATCGCCGTCGATGACGATCCGGCGCTGTCGCGTTTCGCGGTGCTTGCGGACAATGCTCCGGCGCCCGCGCCAGTCGAGGTCGGCGAGGAGGACACCGCGATGATCCTCTATACCTCGGGGACGACGGGCAAGCCCAAGGGCGCGATGCTCGCCCATTGCAACATCATCCATTCCTCGATGGTGTTCGTCTCCTGCCTGCAATTGACGCAGACGGATCGCTCGATCGCGGCCGTGCCACTAGGGCATGTGACCGGCGTCGTCGCCAACATCACGACCATGGTGCGCTGCGCCGGCGCGCTGATCATCATGCCGGAGTTCAGGGCGGCCGACTATCTCAAGCTCGCCACACGCGAGCGCGTCACTTACACCGTGATGGTGCCGGCGATGTACAATCTCTGCCTTCTCCAACCCGATTTCGACAGCTACGACCTCTCGAGCTGGCGCATCGGTGGCTTCGGCGGCGCGCCGATGCCGATCGCGACCATCGAGAAGCTCGATGCAAAGATCCCCGGCCTGAAGCTCGCGAACTGCTATGGCGCGACCGAGACCACGTCGCCCTCCACGATCATGCCCGGCGAGTTGACGGCCAGCCACATCGACAGCGTCGGCTTGCCCTGTCCGGGCGCGCGCATCGTTGCTGTCGATGCTGATGGCCGTGAGCTGCCGCGTGGCGAGATCGGGGAGCTCTGGATCCAAAGCGCCTCCGTCATCAAGGGCTACTGGAACAATCCAAAGGCGACGGCCGAAAGTTTTACCGCCGGATTCTGGCACTCCGGCGACCTCGGCTCGGTCGATGCCGACAATTTCGTCCGCGTGTTCGACCGGCAGAAGGACATGATCAACCGCGGCGGCCTGAAGATCTATTCCGCGGAGGTGGAGTCCGTGCTGGCCGGCCATCCCGCCGTGGTCGAGAGTGCGATCATCGCAAGGCCGTGCCCGGTGCTCGGCGAGCGCGTGCATGCGGTCGTGGTGACGCGCGAAGCCGTTGCCGCTGAGGCGCTGCGCGCCTGGTGCGCCGAGCGGCTGTCCGACTACAAGGTGCCGGAGACCATGGCGATGACCGCCGACCCGCTGCCACGCAACGCCAACGGGAAGGTGCTCAAGCGGCAATTGCGGGAGCTGCCGGGGGCCTGAAGGGGCGGCCGGAACCCAGGCGGCGGTGCTCGGCGGGACGGTTAACGCCTTGATTGGCCTCGCTTTGCCTTGCCACCGCCATATGGTTAGGGTATCGCCGCCGCCACGCGGGAACGGGTTTTCTGACGCGAGATTCCAGCGCGCGCTCCCGACCGGGGATGGGATTAGCTTAAGTGTCTGAATTATTTGACGAAGTCGACGAGGAAGTACGTCGCGAACAGCTCAAGAAGCTGTGGGACAGGTATTCGATCTACCTGATCGCCCTGATGGTGCTGATTGTCGCAGCCGTCGGCGGTTGGCGCGGCTACCAGTATCTGGAGGCCAAGAAGGCCGCCGAGGCCGGTGCGGCCTTCGAGAAGGCCGTCGAGCTGTCCGACCAGGGCAAGCATGCCGAGGCCGAGGCAGCCTTTGCCGAGCTCGCCGTCAAGGCGCCGTCCGGTTACCGCACGCTGGCGCGCCTGCGCGCTGCCGCCGAGATCTCTGCCCGCGATCCCAAGGCCGCGGCCAAGATGTATGACGACATTGCCGCCGACCGCAGCATCGCCAGCGAGCAGCAGGCGCTCGCAAAAATCCGCGCCGCCGGCTTGCTGCTCGACACGGCAGGCTATGCCGACATCCAGCAGCGGCTGGAGGCATCGACCGCCTCGGGCTCGACCTTCCGCCACACCGCCCGCGAAATGCTGGCCCTGTCGGCCTGGCGCAATGGCGACATGACCGCGGCGCGCAAATGGCTGGATGCGATCGCCGAGGATGGCGAGACGCCGCCGAGCATGCGCTCGCGCGCCGAGGCGCTGCAAGCCTTGCTGCCGGCGGTTGCCAAGAGCTGATTGAGAGCTGATGGCCCGAGATAGCTGGACGAGACACCAGATGCGCCGCACGCCACGTTTGATCGCAGCCGCCGTCCTGATCGCCTTCTCGGGCGTGCTGGGCGGCTGCTCCAGCGGCGGGTTCGATCCCAGCGATCTCATGGATTTCCTCGACACCAAGAAGAAGCTGCCGGGCGACCGCAAGCCGGTCTTCCCCGAGGGTGTGCCCGGCCTGGAGCAGGGCGTGCCGAAGGATCTCTACAAGGGCGCACAGCAACAGCCGGACCAGCCGCCCGTGGACGCGGCTGCCGTTCCGCCGCCTGCGCCGAACGCCAAGTCGGCCAAGGGCAAGAAGTCCAAGCAGCCGGCGGCCGCTGCCGTTGCGCCGGCCGAGGCGCCAGCGGGCGAGGCGGACGGCGAAGTCCAGCCCGATGCAGCGCCGGCTCCGGCCGCGCCGCCGCCGAAGCAGAAGATCGTCCGCAGGCGCACCACCGCGCCGCCGCCGGATCAGACCACGCAGCCGGCGCAGCAGACCCAGACCACGCAGCAGCAGTCGCAGGGAGCATTCCCGGCCCCGATGCCGAGCGGCAGCTTCTCGCGCTGATATTTCTCAATGCATTGACAGGCGCGTCCCCTGCGGCGCACGAATGACTGATGTCCTTTACCGTCGCCATCATCGGCCGGCCCAATGTCGGAAAGTCGACGCTGTTCAACCGGCTGGTGGGGCAGAAGCTCGCGCTCGTCGATGACCTGCCGGGTGTCACGCGCGACCGCCGCGAGGGTGAAGCTCGGCTCGGCGATCTCGAATTCACCATCATCGACACTGCAGGGCTCGACGAGGGCGCCAAGGGCTCGCTGACTGCGCGCATGCAGGAGCAGACGGAAACTGCGATCGCGCAGGCGGACGCGCTGTTCTTCGTCATCGACGCGCGCGCAGGCCTCACGCCGACTGATCGTGCCTTCGCCGATTTCGCCCGCCGCGCCAACAAGCCCGTGCTGCTGGTCGCCAACAAGAGCGAGGGCAAGCACGGCGATGCCGGCGCCATGGAATCCTTCGCGCTCGGGCTCGGTGATCCCATCCAGATTTCCGCCGAGCATGGCGAAGGCATGGGCGAGCTCTACGATGCGCTGAGCGAGATCATCCCGCAGACGCCTGATGACGATGAGGTCGAGGATGACGAGCCGGAGTCCGAGGAGGAGGCTGCGAAGCGTCCCATTCGGGTCGCGATCGTCGGTCGGCCCAATGCCGGCAAGTCGACGCTGATCAACCATCTGCTCGGCGAGGAGCGTCTGCTGACGAGCCCTGAGGCCGGCACCACGCGCGACTCCATCGCGGTCGAGATCAACTGGAAGGGCCGCGACTTCCGCGTCTTCGACACCGCGGGCCTGCGGCGCCGCTCGCGCATCGAGGAGAAGCTCGAAAAACTGTCGGTGGCCGACGCGCTTCGCGCGGTGCGCTTCGCCGAAGTCGTCGTCCTGATGATGGACACGCAGAACAAGTTCGAGGAGCAGGATCTGCGCATCGCCGACCTGATCGAGCGCGAGGGACGCGCGGTCGTGCTCGCCGTCAACAAATGGGACCTGATGGAGAGCAAAGGCGGCGGTGCGATCTCGAACTTGCGCCGGGATGCCGACCACTGGCTGCCGCAGCTCAAGGGCGTGCCGATCGTTGCCGTCTCCGGCCTGATGGGCGAGGGCATCGATCGCCTGATGACGGCCGTCCAGGACGCCTATGCGATCTGGAACAGGCGCGTGCCGACTTCGGCGCTGAACCGCTGGTTCGAGCAGGCGATCCAGGCCAATCCGCCACCTGCGGTGTCCGGCCGCCGGCTGAAGCTGAACTACATCACCCAGACCAAGGCGCGGCCGCCGAGTTTCGTGCTGTTCTGCTCGCGCGCGGATGCCGTGCCGCAGGCCTATCTGCGCTATCTCACCAATTCCATGCGCGAGACTTTTGAGCTGCCGGGCACACCGGTGCGCATCACGCTGCGCGAGAAGGCCAATCCCTTCGCGCACAAGCGTAAACGGCTGTCGTGAACGGAGACGCCGGTCAGGCGATCGCCGTCGATGCGCCGCCGATCAAGCGCGGCGCAGTCGCCTTCATCTTCGTCACCATCCTGCTCGACATGCTCGCGCTCGGCGTGATCATGCCGATCCTGCCGAAATTGGTGGAGAGTTTTGTCGGCAACGACACCGCGCAGGCGGCGCGGATCTTTGGCGTGTTCGGCACCGCCTGGGCGCTGATGCAGTTCGTGTTCTCGCCGGTGCTCGGCGCGCTCTCGGACCGGTTTGGCCGGCGGCCGGTGGTGCTGCTGTCGAATTTCGGACTTGCCGCCGACTACGTGCTGATGGCGCTGGCACCGTCGCTGCTCTGGCTGTTCGTCGGCCGCGTGATCTCCGGCATCACGTCGGCGAGCATTTCGACCGCCTTTGCCTACATCGCCGACGTGACGCCGCCGGAGCGGCGCGCGGCGGTGTTCGGCAAGATCGGCGCGGCGTTCGGCGCAGGCTTCGTGTTCGGGCCTGCGCTCGGCGGCCTGCTCGGCGATATCGACCCGCGGCTGCCGTTCTGGGCCGCGGCCGCATTGAGCTTTGCCAACGCGGTTTACGGCCTGCTGGTGCTGCCGGAATCGCTGTCGGCGGAAAAGCGCGCGCCGTTCCGCTGGCGGAGCGCCAATCCGATCGGCGCGCTGAACCTGTTGCGTTCGAACGCGGTGCTGGCGGGATTATCGGTCGTCAATTTCATCGCACAGGTCGCGCATGTGGTGCTGCCGTCGACCTACGTGCTCTATGCGACCTACCGCTATGGCTGGGATTCCAAGATCGTGGGACTGACGCTCGCAATGGTCGGCATCTGCGCCATGGTGGTGCAGGGGCTCGCGATCGGGCCCATCGTGCGCGCATTCGGCGAACGCAAGGCGCTGCTGCTCGGCCTGAGCTGCGGTGCGATCGGTTTTGTGATCTTCGGTTCGGCGCCGACCGGACCATTGTCATGGCTCGGCATTCCCGTGATGTCGCTATGGGGCGTGTCGGGCGCGGCGATTCAGTCGCTGATGACCCGGCTCGTCGCGCCTGATCAGCAGGGCCAGCTCCAGGGCGCGAACTCGAGCGTGCAGAGCGTGTCGCAGCTGGTCGGCCCCTTCCTGTTCACGCTGACCTTTGCCTATTTCATCGGCGGCGGCGCGCCGTTGCATTTGCCCGGAGCACCGTTCCTGCTGGCAGCCGTGCTCATGGTGCTGTCGCTTGCGATTGCGATGCGGACTTTGGCCGGGACATCCTCCGAAACGTAAAATGCCCGGGCCTAGGCCCGGGCATGATGTCGTCGAAATCGCGTCGACTGCTACGCGGTCACTTCTTCACCAGCGGGCAGTCGCTGGCTTCGAGCGGCTTGGCCGCGTCTTCCGGTGCGATCGTGGCAACCAGCTTGTAGTAGTCCCACGGGCCCTTCGACTCTTCCGGCTTCTTCACTTCGAACAGATAGGCCGGGATCAGGCGGCGGCCGTCGGCGCGCAGCGGGCCTTTGCCGAATAGCGGATCGTCGGTCGGCAGCTCCTTCATCTTGGCAACCACCTTGGCGCCGTCATGCGGATTGCTGCCCAGCGCATCCATCGCCTTCAGGTAATGCAGGATCTCCGCATAGAGGCCCGCAACCGTCATCGACGGCATCGAGCCCTTGGGCGAGACCTTCTGGAAGCGTTTTGACCATTCGCGGGTCCCGTCGTTGAGATCCCAGTAGAAGGATTCGGTGAAAGTCAGGCCCTGCGCGGTCTTCAGCCCGAGCGAGTGTACGTCGTTGATGAAGAGCAGGAGCGCTGCGAGCTTCTGGCCGCCGGACACGATGCCGAATTCGGCGGCCTGCTTGATCGCGTTGGTGGTGTCGCCGCCGGCGTTGGCGAGGCCGATGATCTTGGCCTTCGACGACTGCGCCTGGAGCAGGAACGAGGAGAAATCCGCGGTGTTGAGCGGATGCTTGACGCCGCCGAGCACCTTGCCGCCGGTGGCCGTGACCACGGAGCCGGTGTCGCGCTCGAGCGCATGGCCGAAGGCATAGTCCGCGGTCAGGAAGAACCAGGTGTCGCCGCCCGCTTTCGTCAGCGCCTTGCCGGTGCCGTTGGCGAGCATGTAGGTGTCGTAGGTGAAGGAGACGGTGTTGGGCGTGCAGGCCTTGCCGGTGAGGTCGGCGGTGGCTGCGCCCGAATTGAGCAGCACCGAGTTCTTTTCCTTGACGAGGTTGCTCACCGCGAGCGCAACGCCCGAGCTCGGCGTGTCGGCGATGGCGTCGACCTTGTCGGCGTCGATCCATTGCCGGGCAATGTTGACGCCGATATCAGGCTTGTTCTGGTGATCGCCGCTCAAGACCTCGATCTTCCAGCCCTTCGCCTTCATGCCGGAATCTTCGACGGCCATCTTCACCGCAGCGACCGAGTTCGGGCCGCCGATGTCGGCATAGAGGCTCGACATGTCGTTCAACACGCCGATCTTGATGGTCTTGTCTTGGGCGGAGGCCGAGGTGGCAAAGCCGAGACCGGCACAGGTCAGGAGCGCGGCATAGCGCCAGGCGTGAGTCTTCTTCATTGTGTTCCTCCAAACGTTGATGCCGGGACGGCCCTCTTTGACGGAGCCTTTGACCTGCGGCGAGATCGGTTACGATCCGATATTTTCGATAACCTGTCTGAAGGCTTGCGGCAATGCGCTAAACGTAGCGGTTGAGGGAGGGGTTAACTCTTCCGGACGGCGTCGACACGGCGCAGATTTTGGCAACCCGCACACGCAAGCGGGTTGCAATACGACCGGTTGGTGGATGCCTTTCAAGGAAGCGCGTTGGACGTCAGCTTGAACTTCTGGATGCGCTTTCCGGTGTCCACCTCCGCCGTGTACACGTTGCCCTTGGCGTCGATCGCCATGGCGTGGACCCAGTGGAACTGCCCTGCATTCCGGCCGCTGCGACCAAAACTGCCGACGACGGTACCATCCTCCCGCTTGATCACCCTGATCTCGTTGTTCTCGCCGTCGGCGCTCAAGAGATAGGTCTGTTTCGCATCGGGCCAGAGTGCGATGTCCCACACCGCGCCGTTTCCGAGCGTGTTCTTTTCGAAAAACCATTCCTTCACGAAGGTGCCATCCTTCTTGAACACCTGGATGCGATTGTTGGTTCGGTCGCAGACATAGACGAGACCGTCATTGGCGAGTTTTACGCAGTGGACTGGATTGCCGAATTGCTGGGCAACCGGCGCCTTGGGATCGTAGGGCGGTTGCTTGTCGTCGCTCGGCTTGTTGCCATAGGCGCCCCAGTGCCGCTTGTAAGCCAGTGTATCAGCATCGAACACGATGACGCGGCGATTGCCATAGCCGTCGGCGACGTAGATCTCGTTCGCGTCCTTGTCGATCGCGGTTTCCGCGGGCTTGCCGAGCTGGGTGGTGTCGCTGCTGCCCTTGCTCGGCGCGATCTGGCCGATCTGCGCCACGAACTTGCCGTCGAGCGTGAACTTCAGGATCACGTTGTCGTTGTCGGCATTGCCGCCGATCCACACGAAGCCGCGCTCATCGACCTCGATGCCGTGCTCGCGGCCGACCCATTCATAGCCTTCACCGGGGCCGCCCCAGGAGCGCAGAAGATTGCCGTCGGCGTCGAACTCGAGGACGGGTGGTGCCGATGCGCAGCATTTTGAACGCGGCGGATTGAGCGTCGCGCCCTTTTCGTCGTCGGTCAACGAACGTGGGCGGTGGATGACCCAGATATGCCCTCGATGGTCGACGGTGATGCCGCCGACCTGACCGAGGATCCAGTTGTTCGGCAGCGCTTTTGGCCAGGAGGCATCGACGGCGAATGTCGGGATCTCTCCCGCGGCTGCGGCCTGCGGCAGCGCAAACGCAATCGCTGTGGCGCAGATCGACATGGAGCGCGCGAGATGCGCAATCGCGCGAGTGAGGCGAGCGCGGCCCGGCGTGAGCGCCATGGCATCCTCCCATTCTTGACGCGGCTTGCTGCCGCTTTGGGCCGGCAGTCAATCGCGCCGAGGACGTCGAGTCAATCAGGCGGGCGGACGGAAGCCCATCAGCTTCCTGGTCTTGTAGTCGTAGAATTTTCCGGTCTCGGTCCAATCAGGCGCGCACATCGGAACGATGAATTCGGCGACCTGTTCCGGAGTATCCAACGTCGCGGGATCCTCGCCCGGCATCAGGGTCGCACGCATACGGGTGCGGATCGGACCGGGGTTGAACAGGTTGATGCGCAGCTTGGTGCTTGCGGTTTCCTGCGCCCAGGCGCGCGCCAGCGTCTCCAGCGCAGCCTTCGACGCCGCGTAGGGGCCGACATAGGCGGTCGCCTTGTTGGCGGCGCCCGATGTGATGAACACCGCGCGGCCCGCATCGGACTGCCTCAGCAGCGGATCCATGCAGCGAATGAGCTGGAAGTTCGCGGAGACGTTCACCGCCATCACGTCGTTGAAGGTCTTGAATTCGATATGGCCGAGCGGCGAGGAGGGGCCGAGCACGCCGGCATTGCCGACCAGAATATCGAGCTTGCCGTAGCGTTCGTGCAGGCCGGCGCCAAGCCGTGCGATGCCGTCGGAATCGGTGAGATTGAGTGGCACCAGCGTGGCGCTGCCGCCCGCCTTGCGGATCTCGTCGTCGAGTTCCTCGAGCCCGCCCTGCGTGCGCGCCACCGCCACGATGTGCGCACCGGCCTTTGCGAGGGCTATTGCGGTGGCGTAGCCGATGCCGCGCGAGGCGCCGGTGACGAGAGCGATGCGGTTGGCGAGGGGTTTTGTCATGGCGGGGTTTTACAGGCGTGGATGGCTGGGACAAGCCCCCACCAAACCGTCATTCCGGCGCGGTCCCACCGGGTCCGCGCGAAGCGCGGCCCGATGACAGGCTCCGGACCGAACCCGAAATCCCGAGATCCCCCAATGCGCAACTGCGCATTGGGGTTCGATGCTTCGCATCGCCCCGGGATGACGGCTGACGCCGTCAGCTCGCTTCCGCCAGCAGCGACAATTGCCGCGGCTGCGGCTCGACCTGGGTCTGGTCGGTGAGGTGGGTCGGATAGGCGCCGGTGAAGCAATGATCCGAGAATTTTGGATTGGCCGGATCGCGGCCGGGCTCGCCCATCGCGCGGTACATGCCGTCGATCGACAGGAAGGCGAGAGAATCAGCGCCGATGATCTCGCGCATCTCCTCCAGCGAATGGGTCGCAGCCAGGAGGCCGCCGCGATCCGGCAGGTCGATGCCGTAATAATCGGGATAGAGGATCGGGGGCGAGGCGAGACGGAAGTGCACCTCGGTCGCGCCGGCATCGCGCATCATGCGCACGATCTTCTTCGAGGTGGTGCCGCGCACCAGCGAGTCGTCGATCAGGATGATGCGCTTGCCTTCGATCGCGGCGCGGTTCGCTGAATGCTTCATGCGCACGCCGGATTCTCGGATCGCCTGCGTCGGCTGGATGAAGGTGCGGCCGACATAATGGTTGCGGATGATACCGAGCTCGAACGGCACGCCGGAATGCTGGCTGTAGCCGACCGCGGCGGGCACGCCGGAATCCGGCACCGGCACGACGACATCGACCGGCACGTGACTCTCGCGCGCGAGCTGCGCGCCGAAATTCTTGCGCACCTCGTAGACCGAGCGGCCGTGCACGATGGAATCCGGCCGCGCGAAATAGATGTATTCGAAGATGCAGGGCCGCGGCGCCATCGGCGGAAACGGCTTGTGGATGTCCTGGCCGTTCTCGTCGAACACGATGACTTCGCCCGGCTCGATGTCGCGGACGAAGCGCGCGCCGATGATGTCGAGCGCGCAGGTCTCCGACGTCAGGATCGGGCAGCCGTCGAGATCGCCGAGCACCAGGGGGCGAATGCCGCGCGGATCGCGCGCGCCGATTAGCTTCTTGTTGGTCAGCGATACCAGCGCATAGGCGCCCTCGATGGCGCGCAGCGCATCGACGTAACGTTCGATGAAGCGGCTGCGCTTGGATTGCGCGACCAGGTGCAGGATCACCTCGGTATCGGTGGTCGACTGCATCATCGCGCCGTTCCTGACGAGCTCGCGGCGCAGCGTCAGGCCGTTGGTGAGGTTGCCGTTGTGGGCGACCGCAAGGCCGCCGGCGTTCAGCTCGGCGAACAGCGGCTGCACGTTGCGCAGGATGGTGGCGCCTGTCGTGGAGTAGCGGACATGGCCGACCGCGACGCTGCCGGGCAAGCGGTCGATCACCTCGCGGCGGGAGAAGGTGTCGCCGACCAGGCCGAGGCGGCGCTCGGAGTGAAATCGGTTGCCGTCGTAAGAGACGATGCCGGCGGCTTCCTGGCCGCGGTGCTGAAGGGCGTGGAGACCGAGGGCGGTGATGGCGGCGGCATCGGGATGGCCGTAGATGCCGAAGACGCCGCATTCCTCGCGGAGCGTATCCCCCTCCAGATCGTCCTGAAGCTCGATCGCGGCTGGGCCCGAGGACCCGTTCAAGTCGAGATTTAGCTGGGCGTTCCGGTCAGGGTTTTGCATCTCGTCCATCTCGCCTCTGTTCGGGCTCAAATCAACGCGCCGCAGGTTTCTCGATCAGCTTCTTGAGGCTTTCACGAGCCGGTTTACTGTAGCCGTCGCTGCTGCCCGAAGGCTGCTGCTCGGAATCAGCTTGCTCATCATCTGGTTTGTTTTTCTTGAATCTCTTCAAGATGGTGTTCTCGGGGTCGTCCGGCAAGAGCGACTTCAGCCATTCCCCGGTCGAATCGAGCACCGTGCGGGACTTTGCGCCGCGGACCCAGTCCGGCTGCTGCTTGTCGGGAACCAGCCAGATGAAGAACTGGTAAGCAACCACAACGATCAGGAGGCCCCGGGCGAGGCCGAACAGGAACCCCAGCGTCCGATCCAGCGCGCCGATTCGGGAGTCCAGGATCATGTCGGAGATGCGCACCGTGATCACGGAGACCACGATCAGCGTGCCCACGAACACGCCGGCGACCACCACGACGCTCGCCACCGTGTCGTTGTTGAAATAGGTCTTTGCTGTCGGCAGCAGCTTTGAGAACGAGTACAGCGTGACGATGGCGGCCGCGCCCCAGGCCGCGATCGACAAAATCTCGCGCATGAAGCCGCGGACCAGGGCCAACAGGCCGGACACGAGCATGACGCCGAGCAGGATCAAATCGAGGATTGTAATCGGCATCGGCTGGTTGGTCCGCTCGTACTCTCAAAGGCGTTTTGCGAATCGGTGATCTGGCCGCCGCCCTAACTGACGGGCAGACGGCAGTCCCGGCAAGGCCGGAGCCACGCAATCCCATGCTGCTTTTGTGCGCGCTGTATAGCGGCGGGGGCGGGCAACGTCACCTCCGCCTAGCCCTCTCCACGGCGGAATCTCGCCGGTGTGGCATTTTTTTCGCCTTGTCGCTCATCCTTGGCGCCGGATTCGCCCCTGCGGGAGCCGCGGGCCGCAATTTCGGCCACCAGGGTGGTCAGGCCGCCGACGGCGTTCAGGGACAGCCCGGCGTCGCCGCCAGCCTCGCCTCGGGCCGATTCGGGCAGGATGGCGCGGCCGAAGCCGAGTTTTGCCGCCTCCTTCAGCCGAGCGGCGGTCTGGGCCACTGGCCGAACCACGCCGGAGAGCGAAATCTCGCCGAAATAAACGGCATCCGTGGGTAACGGCGCGTTTACCAAGGATGAAACCAGGGCCGCGGCGGCGGCCAGGTCCGCCGCCGGTTCATGAATGCGCAGGCCGCCGGCGACGTTCAGGTAGACGTCGTGGCCGGACAGCTTGACCCCGCAATGGGCCTCCAGCACAGCGAGCACCATGGAGAGCCGGCTCGGGTCCCAGCCCACCACGGCCCGGCGCGGGGTGCCAAGCGAGGTCGGCGCCACCAGCGCCTGCAATTCGACCAGGACGGGCCGCGTGCCCTCGATGCCGGCGAACACCGCCGTGCCGGGTGTGCCGAGGTCGCGCTCCGACAAGAACAGCTCGGACGGGTTGGTGACCTCGCGCAATCCGAGGCCTGTCATCTCGAACACGCCGATCTCGTCGGTCGGGCCAAAACGGTTCTTCACGGCGCGCAGGATACGGAATTGCTGCGAGCCTTCGCCCTCGAATGACATCACCGCATCGACCATGTGCTCGACCACGCGGGGGCCGGCGATCTGGCCGTCCTTGGTGACGTGGCCGACCAGGATGATGGCGGCGCCGGTCTTCTTGGCAAATCTGATCAGCGCCTGCGCCGAGGCGCGCACCTGTGTCACCGTGCCGGGCGCGGATTCCACCGTGTCGGTCCACATGGTCTGGATCGAGTCGATCACGATCAGCCGGGGGACTGCGCCTTCGGACAGCGTGGAGACGATGTCCTCGACCGAAGTCTCGGCGGCGAGCTGCACGGGTGCATCGGAGAGGCCGAGGCGCTCGGCGCGCAAGCGCACCTGCGCGATCGCCTCTTCGCCGGAGATGTAGACGATGCGATGGCCAGCGCGCGCCAACAGGCTGGTCGCCTGCGTCAGCAGCGTCGATTTGCCGATGCCGGGATCGCCGCCGACCAGCAGCACCGAGCCGCGCACAAAACCGCCGCCGGTGACGCGGTCGAGCTCGGTCATGCCCGAGGACAGGCGTGGGGCATCCGGGCTCTTGCCCGACAGGCTCTCCAGCGCAAACGTCCGGCCCTTGCGCTTGGAGCGGATCGAGACCGGCACGCTGCCGCTCGTGTCTTCCTCGGCGAGCGTATTCCACTCGCCGCAGGACTCGCACTTGCCCTGCCAGCGGTTATAGGCCGCGCCGCAGTTCTGGCAGACGAAGGAGAGGGTGCTTTTGGCCATAGGGGGTATGTGCGCGAGTCGCGTTTTGTTCGGGTCTGCTGATAGCACGGATACACCGATTGTTAGCCCTAAGTCGGCGCACCGGGATCCGTTTTGCCAAATGTTAGCGGACGCCGGTCCAACCTCGGAACAATTCGGGGTGGCGAGAAAAAATGTCGAGGCTTCTGAGCGTTTTGATTGCCGCAGGGCTGGCCTGCGGTCTGCTCGCGTCGTCTGGCGGGGCGATAGCCGGCGGAGCCGAGCTGAAGGTCGTCTTCGTCAATCCCGGCAAGACCGGCGAGGTCTATTGGGACATGGTCTCCGGGACCATGAAGGCCGCCGGCCGCAAGCTGAACATGGATGTCGAGGTGCTCGTCAGCGAGCGCAACTTCCGCACCATGCAGGAGCTCGGCCTCGGCGTCGTCGCGCGCGCGGACAAGCCCGATTTCCTGATCCTGTCCAACGAGGAATCTGCGGCCGTGCCGGTCCTCGAAGCGGCGGAAGCCGCAGGGATCAAGACGCTGTTGCTGTCGAACACGCTGATCGGCGCTGATGCGGCCCGTCTCGGGCCGCCGCGCGCAAAGTTGAAGATGTGGCTCGGCGACATCACCACGGACCTGCAAACCGCGGGCACGCGGATGGCGAACGCGCTCATCGACGCTGCGCGCAGCGAAAAATGGCAGAGCCCGGACGGCAAGATTCACATCCTCGGTATCGGCGGCGACGAAATCACGCCGGCCTCGATCGCCCGCAATGTCGGGCTCGATCTTGCGGTGGCCGCCGCGCCCGACGTGGTGGTCGACCGCATGCTGTTCGCCAATTGGACGCAGTCGGAGGCCGAGCAGGTCACCGCCAACTATCTGAGCTGGGCCGTGCGCAAGGGCATCCGTCCTGCGGGCGTCTGGGCCGGCAACGATCCGATGGCGCTCGGCGCCATCAAGGCGGCGGTGGCTGCCGGGCTCGAACCGGGCAGGGATCTTCAGATCGTCGGCCTCAACTGGTCGGAGGACGCGCTGCGCGAGATCACGGCGGGACGGCTGCTCCTGACTGACGGCGGCCATTTCCTGCTCGGCGGCTGGTCGATGGTGCTGTTGCGCGACTACGCCGACGGCTGCGATTTCGGCGCGGTCTCGCCGCATGTCCAGGTCAAGACGTCGGCGATCACGCGCGACAATCTTTCCTCGGTCAGCATCCTGATCAAGACCCGCGCCTTCGACCAGATCGACTTTGTGCGTTTCAGGGCCAAGGCGGGCGATTGTGGCCAGTATGACTTCTCCATCGCCGCATTGATCGCCTCCATGTCGTCGAACGGCGTCCGGGCGTCGAACGAATGATGCAGGACGACGCGATGGAAGGTCCTGAGCAGCCTGCGCGAGCCGTTGCGGCGGCGCCGCCGCGTTCGGTCATCCATTCGATGATCTGGGCGACCGTGCCTGCGCTCCTGCTGGTGCAATTGCTCGCCTCGGCCGGTATCGAAGTCTCCAGCTTCCTGTCGCAGATGCGCCAGCTCGACGCCCGCATCGCGCGGGCTGCCGAAAGCCGCGCTCACCTCATCGCAGAGCCGCTGTGGAAGTTGCGCTACGCGCAGGTCACCGCCGTACTCGGCGAGATCCTGCACGACGAAGCGATCTCGGCCGCCATCGTCTACGACGATACCGGCTCCGTCGTTGCCCGCGTGCCCGCGCAGCCGGTGACATCAGGCGCCACCATGGTGTCGCGTTCCATCGACTACAGCAACGGCAACATCACGGTTCAGGCCGGCCGCATCGCGATCGCCTATTCCTACGGGGCGATCTACGCAGAGACAGGCAAGGCGCTGGCGCGGCTCTTCGTCGCCGGCCTGCTCGCGACGCTCGTGACCCTGCTCGCGCTGCGGATCTCGGCCAACATCTTCATTGGCAAGCCGCTCTCGGTGATGATGTCGGCGATCCAGCGCAGCAAGCGCGACGGCCGGGCCTATCAGGCCGACATTTCCTCGACCAACGAATTCGGGCAGTTGGCGCAGGCCTTCAACGCCATGCAGCACACGACGTCGGATGCGCTGGAGCAACTGCGTCATCTCGCCTGGCACGATCCGTTGACGGGATTGCCGAACCGGAGGTCGTTGACCGAGCGGCTGGCGATCTTGAGCCGCACCGCGCGCATTCCCGATGCGCTGATCTCCTTCTGCTTCATCGACCTCGACGACTTCAAGGGCATCAATGACACGTTTGGCCACGACGCGGGCGACCGCTTCCTGGTGCACATCGCGGGTCTGTTGCGTGATGCGGTCGACCAGGACGACTGGGTCGCGCGGCTCGGCGGCGACGAATTCGTCGTCATCCGTCCTGATGTCGCTGACGAGCCGGCCGCGCAGGCCTTCGCCGCCAGATTGTTAGGGGCCATCTCCGAGCCGGTCCGGCTCCATGACAAGCAGGTGGTGCCGCGCGCCTCGATCGGGCTTGCTGTGCGCCGCGCCGACGATCCCGAATTGGCGCACCTGCCGGCGCTCGCCGACATCGCGCTCTACCACGCCAAGAGCAAGGCGCCCGGCACGATCGCGGTGCTCAACGAGGAGCTTCAGCGCGACTATCGCCGCCGCCGGGAGCTCGAGCTCGCGATCCCCGCCGGCTTTGCCGAGCGCGAGTTCGAGGTCTGGTACCAGAGCCAGGTCGATCTCGACACCAATGAGGTCGTCAGCCTCGAAGCGCTGATCCGCTGGCGCCATCCCGACCATGGCATCATTTCGCCCGCCGAGTTCCTGCCGCTGATCGAGCGCAGCGGCAACGCCTCGCGGCTCACCAATTATGTGCTCACCGACGCCTGTTACGCGCTCAACCGCCTCGCGGCCGCGGGCCGGCCTGAGATCCGCATCGCCATCAACCTGCCGCCGTCGGAATTGGCGGACCAGTCTTTTGCCGACCACATGCAGGAGACCTGCACGCGCCTTGGCGTCGCTGCGTCATCCCTCGAGCTGGAGATCACCGAGGGCTCGCTGATCAACAACATCGCCAGCGCGTCCGAGACGCTACGGCGGCTGCGTGCGATGGGGGCGACGATCGCGCTCGACGATTTCGGCACGGGCTACAGCTCGCTGGCGCATCTGCGGCGTTTTCCGCTCGACAAGGTCAAGATCGACAAGGCGTTCATCAGCGACATCCCCGACAGCGCCGAGGACAAGGCGATCGTCGGCGTCATCGCTTCGCTCGCCGGCACGCTGGATCTGACGCTCGTGGCCGAAGGCATCGAGCGCGCCGAGCAGGCGCAGGCGATGACCGAGATGGGCGTGCGGTACGGGCAGGGCTATTTCTATCAGCGGCCGCAGCCGCTGGACGCCGTGCTCAAGCTGCTCGAACGGCAGGCGGTTGCGGAGGGGACGTCCCGGGTGCTCGCGACAAGTCCGTCCCTGGTGCCTGAATTGTGGGTGCCTGAACCGGCCGAGTGATTGCGCGAGCCGCGCGACCCGTCAGCGACCGGCCTTGCTTCCCTTCTTCATCTCGCATCGCAGATAGGGCTTGCCGTCGATGGTGAGCATGCCGTTTGGGCCTTGGGCGAGCTTGATCGTCACCTTCCGGCCTGCGACGCCTTTCTTGTAGTCGTCCCAGAACTCAAAGCACGTCGCCGTCAGCACCAGTCCGGTACCGGAAGGAGCTTTGCGGTCGATCCGGCAATGGTTTTCGTATTGATCGACGATCGGCGCCGGCTTGCCCTTGATGACATTGTCGAGGTCGACCAACGTCTTGCTGTCGGGACCTTCCTCATTGCGGCAGTCCTTTTGGCTTCTCGCCCAGAGCCCATCGAACGGCGTGGCGGCAGACGCGGCTTGCACGCCGGAGGCGAGAGCGAGGCACAGGATCGCGGGGGACAGGCGCATTGAACAACTCGGCGGACGGGGAGGGCTCGCGATATCAGTCTGAAATCCCAACGCCGTGGTTCGAAACCTTACGAATTTGTCGCAGACCACAGCAGCGACAGGCCGGCAGCCAGCATGATGCCGTCCATCACCAGGCGGAACACGTCAGGTTTCAGATGCAGTACGAAGCGTTTTGCGATGAAGGCGCCGAACATGAGCGATGAGCCGGCGATCAGGCCCTTGGCGAAGACGTCGGCCGTCAGTGCGCCGAAGCGTTCGAAGGTCACGGACTTTGAGAAATAGAGCCCGAGCGAGGCGGCGGCTTCGGTCGCGAGGAAGGCGCCCTTGGTCAGGCCGTAGAACAGGAACAGCGGCACGCTGAGCGGCCCGGTCGAGACCACGATGCCGGTGAGGTAGCCGATGACGGCGCCGCCGATCGCGAGATGCCAGAGGTTGGCCTTCAGATTGTGCCGCGCAAGCCAATGCCGCACCGGCACCATGGCGATGAGGAAGACCCCGATCGCGAGATCGACCGCGCGCGCGGGCAGCGCGAGCAGCGTGCGTGCGCCGAGCGCGGCGGCAGGAATGCCCGTGACCGAATAGGCCGCGCAGGCCCGCCAATCCACCTCGCGCCACCACGCCAGGATGCGCGAGAAGTTGGCCATCACGGCGGCCACTGCCATGATCGGCACGGCCTCTTTCGGGCCGAACTCGTAGATCAGCACCGGCATCAGCATGATCGACGAGCCGGTCCCGACGATGCCGGAGATCGTGCCGGCGATCAGACCGACGGTGAGGATGAAGAGGAAGGCCAAGAGGAGGGCTCCGGGAATCGGCCAAGTGTAGCCCAATCGGCGGGCTGAGCCTGCCCAAAGCGTTCCCTGCGAGGCTGCTGACAGCATGTTGGCAGCAGGCCTCGGCTACGACCATCTCCTGCCAATTGTGGGAACGGAGGGAGTAGGTCATGCCGGTCGAGGGAAGCTGCCATTGTGGTGAGACGGTGTTTGAGGTCAGCGAGGCGCCGGAGGGCGTGACACGTTGCACCTGCTCGTTATGCGCCAAGCGCGGCGCCCTGTGGGCCTATTACAAGCCCGCCCAGTTCCGCCTGCTGTCGCCACCTGAAAACGTCAAAACCTATCTCTGGGGCAGCCGCACTGTAAAACATCACTTTTGCGCGGGCTGCGGCTGCGGGACCTATTCGGAGTCGCCGGACTGGTCGACCGGCAAGCCCGACTTCGACAATCCGAAGGTTGCCGTGAACGCACGCCTGTTCGACGATTTCGATCTCGACGCGGTGCCGGTCAACATGATCGACGGCAAGAACCTTTGGTGAGTCTCGGACGCTGTCTCCGCGGCCTTGAGCCGTCAGGTGAAAGCTGATTTGCTTCTGCCACCAGAGCGTTTTCCAGCGAAGTGGACCCCGGTTCGCGTCAAGAAAACGCGGCAAAGACAAGAATCTAGAGCATCCGTTCCGATTCTATCGGAACGGAAGCTCTGGGGAGCCAAGGTGGGAGAAGCTAATGATGCGCCATCTGTTGCAAACGTTGTTCGCGGCCTGCCTCGCAGGTGCAGCATGCTTCAACGCCGCGCACGCCCAGACCAAGCCGAAGGTCACGACGCTGGGGCCGGATTTCCCCAAGGCCGTGATGTTCGTTGGAAACAGCTTCTTCTACTACAATAACGGCCTGCCCGGGCACGTCACGAATCTCGAAAAGGCCGCCGATCCCGCCAACAAGGCGAGCTATCGCAACACCATGGTCACGATCGGCGGCTCCGGCCTCGACTGGCACGACATGGAGAATCTGCTGCGGCCGGGCGGCATCGGCGCGTACTCCTTCGACGAGCAGAACAACGTCGTCTTCAACAAGCCCGGCAGGCAATACGAAGCCGTCGTGATGATGGATTGCAGCCAGTGCCCGATCCATCCGCAGTTGAAGGGCGCGTTCACCGACTTTGCGAAGAAGGACAGCGCGATCGTTCGCGCCCACGACATGCGGCCGGTGCTGTTTATGTCCTGGGCCTATGCCGACAAGCCGGAAATGACGGCGGAGCTTGCCGAGGCCTATACGATCGCGGGCAACGACAATGACGTGCTGGTGATCCCCGCGGGCCTGGCTTTCGCGCGCGTCCGAAAAATTCAGCCGGAGCTCAATCTGTATGCGCCTGACAAGCGCCACCCGAGTCTCGCCGGAACGTACCTTGCGAGCTGCGTGACCTATGCTGCGCTGACGGGACGTTCGCCCGTCGGCAATTCCTACGGCGTTGGGCTGGATCCTGAGATCACGCAGCTCTTGCAGAAGGCCGCCTGGGACACGGTGCAGGAGTATTACGGGCCCTGAAGCGTCATCTGTCGCGCAGCACCGCCCACGCCGGCGCGTGATCGCTCGCGCCGTCCTCGCCGCGGATCGTCTTGTCGACGCCGGCTTTGGCGAGGCGAGGGGCAAGTGCCGGGCTGAGCAGGAGATGATCGAGCCGCAGGCCCGCATCGCGCGGCCAGCGGTTTCGCTTGTAGTCCCAGAACGTGTAGATGCGTTTCTCCGGGTGCGTCTCGCGGATCGCATCGCACCAGCCTTGTGCGACGAGCGAGGCGAAGGCCGAGCGGCTTTTCGGCTGGATCAGCGCGTCCATGTCCCATGATTTGGTCGGATAGATGTCGAGCGGCGTCGGCGCGACGTTGTAGTCGCCGGCGAGCACGACCGGCAGGTTCTGTTTGATGAGCGTTTTGGCGTGACGCTTCAGCCGCGCGAACCAGGCGAGCTTGTAGTCGAATTTCGGCCCCGGCTGCGGGTTTCCATTCGGCAGATAGATGCTGGTGACGATGACGCCGCGCACGGCGGCTTCGATGTAGCGCGCCTCGTGATCTCCGCGATCGCCGGGCAACTCGGTGCGCGTCAACACCGGCTCGGCATTGCGCGCCAGGATGGCGACGCCGTTCCATATCTTCTGGCCGCGCCACACCGCGCCGTAGCCGGCCTTCTCGATCGCAGTGATCGGGAATTCGGCATCGGTCGCCTTCAATTCCTGGAGCGCGACGACGTCAGGCTTGGCCGCGCGCAGCCAGCGCAACAAATTGGGCAGGCGGCGGTTGATATTGTTGATGTTGAATGTTGCGACCTTCATGGGCGGAGGCGGCGCGCGCTCGATTTCAAGAAGGTCGTCGACGGAATGAGGAAGTAAGCGCGATCAGGTCGGCAGCGGCGGCGGGTTCGTCGACTGCTCCACCGGCGGCGGCGAAGCCGGTTGCGCCGTTGCAGCAGGCTCGGCTGCGGCGGGCGGCGGCACGGCGGCGGCATGATCGAGCGGCTCGGCATTGCCGCCCTTGTAAACGCGCGCATAGCGACGGCCGAGGCTGGTCAGCACCTCATAGCCGATGGTGCCGAAATGATGTGCGAGCTCGTCGACGGTGATGCCTTCGCCGAGCAGCGTCACCATGTGGCCGCGGCGGGCGGCGTTCGGCGGCAGATCGGTGATGTCGATCGCGGTCAGGTCCATCGAGACGCGGCCTGCGACAGGGCAGCGCTTGCCGGCGACGACGACTTCGGCGCCGCGCGTGCCATCATTCGCGCTCGCCGCGCGGAAATAGCCGTCGGCATAGCCTGAGGCGACGATCGCGAGTTTTGTCGGACGGCGTGCGGTCCAGGTGCCGCCATAGCCGACCGTCTCGCCGCGCTCGACGTTGCGGATCTGCACGATGCGCACTTTGAGATCGACCACCGGCTGCATCGGATTGTCGGCTTCCGGCGTCGGATTGACGCCGTAGAGCGCTGCACCCGGCCGCACCATGTCGAACTGGAAGGACGCGCCGAGGAAAACGCCGGAGGAGTTGGCGAGGGCGGCCGGCACGCCGGCGAATTCGCTGGCGATGCTGCGGAAGGCCGCGAGCTGCTTTGCGTTCACGGTGCTGTTGAGCTGCTCGGCTGCGACCAGATGGCTCATGACCAGCGCAATGCCGTGGTCGCCGGCATTGATGCGCGGGATGATCGCCTGCGCTTCCTGAAGTGTCAGCCCCAGCCGGTTCATGCCGGTGTCGACGTGGATTGCCGCGCCGCCGGACCAGCCGGTGCGGCGGCAGAACACGTCCCATTCGGCGAGCTCGTTGAGGTCACCGATCACGGGACGGCAGTCGATCTGGGCGTAGTGCTCGCCGGTGTTCTGAAAGTAGCCGCCGAGCACGTAGATGGTCGCAGTTGGCAGCGCGGCGCGCGCCGCGCGGGCTTCCTCGATATTGGCGACGAAGAAGGTCTTGCAGCCGGCCTTGTTGAGGGCGCGCGCGACCGGCGCGATGCCGCAGCCATAGGCGTCGGCCTTGACCACGGCGGCGCATTCGGCCGGCACCGCGGTCTTCTCCAGCTTGCGCCAGTTGGCGATGATCGCGTCGAGATCGATCGTGAGCACGCCGCCGAAGGCCGCGAGCGCGGCCGCCTGATTGGACTCCGGCGACAACAGATCGGTCTGCGGGATGGTTTTCGGGTCGGACGCGATGTTCATGCCGCCGTTTTACGCGTCGGAGCGGCGGCGTTCAACCCGCGGAACAGGTTAGTAACTCCGATCCGGCAGATGACCGTCATGGTTGAGGTCGCCGAACCGGGTGACCGAGGCGTCGAAGTGCAGCTCGACCGTGCCGGTCGGGCCGTGACGCTGCTTGCCGATGATGACTTCGGCCTTGCCGAGTGCGCGTTCCATGTCGGTCTGCCACTTGGTGTGTTCCTCGGTGCCGGGGCGCGGCTCCTTCATGGCGAGGTAATACTCCTCGCGGAACACGAACATCACGACGTCGGCGTCCTGCTCGATCGATCCGGATTCGCGAAGGTCGGACAGTTGCGGCCGCTTGTCGTCGCGGGACTCGACCTGACGCGAGAGCTGCGACAGCGCGATGATGGGAACGCTGAGCTCCTTGGCGAGGGCCTTGAGGCTCGTGGTGATCTCGGTGATTTCCTGCACGCGGCTGTCGCTGGCGCGCTTGCCCGAGCCCGAGAGCAGCTGGATGTAGTCGATGACGATGAGGTCGAGGCCCTTTTGCCGCTTCAGCCGCCGTGCGCGCGCCATGAGCTGCGCGATCGACAGACCGCCGGTCTCGTCGACATAGAACGGCAGCGACTGTAGCTCGATCGAGACCTCGCGGATCTTCTCGAAGTCGGCCTCGGAGATGCCGCCGCGGCGAATGCTGGAGGAGGGGATGCCGGTACGCTCGGCGACGATACGGGTAGCAAGCTGGTCGGCCGACATTTCGCAGGAGAAGAAGCCGACCACGCCGCCATTCACCGCCTTCATGGTACCGTCGGCCTGCACCTCGCCGACATAGGCCTGCGCGATGTTGTAGGCGATGTTGGTCGCAAGCGAGGTCTTGCCCATGCCCGGGCGGCCGGCGACGATGATCAGGTCGGAGTGCTGCAGGCCGCCCATCTTGGTATCGAGGTCGCGCAAGCCAGTGGAGATGCCCGACAGCTTTCCGTCGCGCTGGAAGGCCTTGGCCGCGAGATCGACGGCGAGGGTCAGCGCCTGCGAGAACTTCTGGAAACCGCCGTCATAGCGGCCGGATTCGGCGAGCTCATACAGCTTGCGCTCGGCGTCCTCGATCTGCGCCCGGGGCGCAAAGTCGACGGGTGCGTCATAGGCGACATTGACCATGTCCTCGCCGATTCCAATGAGGTCGCGGCGCAGGGAGAGGTCGTAGATGGTGCGCCCGTAATCCTGGGCGTTGATGATGGTGGTGGCTTCGGCGGCGAGCCGCGCAAGATATTGCCCGATGGTCATGCCGCCGACGTCGGTATCGGCCGGCAGGAACGTTTTCAGCGTCACCGGCGTCGCGATCTTGCCCATCCGGATCAGGCTGGCGGCAGTCTCGTAGATGGTCTGGTGCAGCGGCTCGAAATAGTGCTTCGCCTCGAGGAAGTCCGAGACCCGGTAGAAGGCGTCGTTATTGACGAGGATGGCACCCAAAAGGCTCTGTTCCGCCTCGATATTGTGCGGCGCGCTCCGGTAGGCGGGAGTTCCCGGGTCGGGCGCGAGTTTGAGGACGGTCGAATCAGTCAGGGCCATGGCGGGAGCGTGCTTAGCAAACTTTTATGGGCTATGCGGGGCGGCGATAAAGCGCCGCCTGCATGCAAAGCGAAAGTGAAAGCTCGCCGCTATCAACCGCTCAGTAAAAAATGGTGGATGATTAGCGGTTGCAGCACGGGCGATGCTTGACGGAATTTTGCGGAATTGGGCCTGGGGCTTGATCCCGCTCAAGCCGCGCCACGGAAAAATCCGGATGCTGTGAACCTTATGTGCCGGCGCGCAGACCTATTTGAAGGCGCGCCGCTGACGTCACCGGCCTGCCTTCGGCTCCGGATCCGGGTTCAGATGAGCAGAAGGTAGACCAGCGCAACCAGGGCAGCGCCGACGCCGGTGGCGATCAGGGCGTAGTCGGTGCGGAGATCGGCCTGCACATCGAAGGAGGTTTGGGTCTTCTTGGTCATGGGCAGAGGTCTAGGACAAAGACGACGCGCCTAATGTGAAGCAGATCACAGACGTCAGTTTTCTTTGGATTTGTTTTAGGCGGGAACAGAAAAGGCGGTCCGGGTGTTGGGTCCGGGCAAAACCGCCAAAGAGGCGAGACAGGCGATGCGGCAGGAACTCCTGATATGGCGAAGCGACGCAGGCAGCCGCCTCTGGCTGTCGGCGCTGGTCGCTGCCATGGAGGAGGCTGCGCAGCCCGAAATCCGCCGCCAGGACGTTCCGGCCGAGACGATTGCGCAGCTTCGCGTGCAGCTCGCCCTTCCGGCTTCGTTGCGGCTCTATCAGGAGCCGCCTTCAAACCTCCGCCACTAGAGCCTTTTCCGTTCCGATGGAATCGGAACGGGGCTCTAGATTCTAGTTTTGACGCGTTTTCTTGACGCGAACCGGCATCCACTTCGCTTGAAAACGCTCTAACCCCTATTCACCCGCGAGCTTCAGCGACGGCTTGCTGCCGCGTTCCAGCCGGCGCAACCGCGCCTCTTCATGGCCGATGTAGTCGCGCGTCACCGGCACCACGCCCTGATGCCTGGTGAGCTGGATCTGGAAGTTCATCATGGCCTGCTTGCGGAACGTCATCTCGCACGCCGCGAGATAGAATTCCCACATCAGTGCGAAGCGCTCGTCATAGAGCTGCACCGCTTCCTCTCGTCGCGCCGCGAAGCGCTCGCGCCATGCCTTCAGCGTCTCGGCATAATGCAGGCGGAGGATCTCGATGTCGCAGACCAGCAGGCCAGCGCGCTCGATCGCGGGCATCACCTCCGACAGCGCCGGGATATAGCCGCCGGGGAAGATGTACTTTGCAATCCAGGGGTTGGTGGTATCCGGCCCCTGCGACCGCCCGATCGAATGCAGCAGCATCACGCCGTTATCGGCGAGCAAATCGGCACCGCGCTGGAAAAAGGTGTCGTAAAACTTCACGCCGACATGCTCGAACATGCCGACCGAGACGATGCGGTCGAACGGGCCGTCGACGTCGCGATAGTCCTGGAGCAAGAACCTGGCTCGTTGCGTCAAGCCCTTCTCGGCGGCGCGCGAGCTTGCGAACTGCAATTGCTCGGTCGAGAGCGTGATGCCGGTGACGTCGGCGCCGGCGATCTCGGCGAGGTAGAGGCCGAGCCCACCCCAGCCCGAGCCAATGTCGAGCACGCGCTGGCCGCGCCTGACCAGGAGCTTTGCGGCAATGTGCCGCTTCTTGGCGAGCTGTGCATCGTCGAGCGAGGCTGCCGGCGTCTCGAAATAAGCGCAGCTATATTGCTTGTCGGCATCGAGGAAGAGAGAATAAAGCCGTGCGTCGAGGTCGTAATGGTGCGCGACATTGTTCTTGGCGCGGGAACGCAAGTTGAATTGCCTCATGCTCCGCGTCAGGTAGCGCAGCCACCACTGCGGCTTTCCCCAGTGCGGCAATACGCCGGGTTGATCCAGCAGGATCGCGAGCGCATCAGCGATAGAGCCGCTCTCGACGACGAACTCGCCGTCCATGAAGGCTTCGCCGAGGCCGAGTTCGGGATTGAGCAGGATCTTGCGCTGCGCGTCCTGGGTGACGAAGCGGACCGCGACCGGCGGGCCGGTACCGTCGCCGCAGGTGAAACTTGCGCCGGTCGCGGTCGTTACCGTCATCGATCCGCGGCGAATGAACCGACTGAGAAAACTCCGCAATAAACGGTCCATCGAACCCACCTTTCGAGCGAACCCGAAAAGATGCGACTAGCCCGGCCGTCTTTCCCGACGCCTCAGAACGGAAGAAGTTCCTATGCATCAGCATCCAGGCGGCGCTCGATGGTCTGCTACTGCGTTGTGTTCAAAGCGGATATTCGCAAATCGCGGGATCACATTGTTGCGTGACGAGCCAGCTTCCATTCACGGCACAATCGGCTAAAAGGTCACCCGCGCCGCCCCGGTTTGCGGGCCGGATTGACGAGAATTCAGTGGAGATGACGGGAATGTCGAGCCGAGCGCTCAGCCTCGCGACGGTGTTGCTTCTGATCGGCTTCGGCGCGGTCGATACCGCACTGGCGCAGGCGCAAAACCTCGAGGCCGGCAAGACGCCGTCCCAGCTCTTCGCCCAGACCTGCAACGCCTGCCACAAGAGCCCGCGCGGTCTGTTGAAGACGGTGGCGCCGGGCTCGCTGCCGAGCTTCCTGCGCCAGCACTACACGACGAGCTCCGACATGGCTGGCGTGCTCTCATCCTATCTCGTGTCCAACGGCGCGACCGACACCCGCTACCAGGCCAAGGACGCCAAGGACTCCAGCAAGGGCGGGAAGGACGGCGCCAAGGAGAAGGAAGCCAATTCCAGCGCAACCCAGCAGTCGCCCGAGCACGCCGGACGTCGCCAGAGGCCGGGCCAGGAGGGTGCGAAGCCCGAGGGTGAGGGCGCTGCTGCGGGTCAGAAGCGCATGGCGCGGCCGAGCGAGGACGGCGCGAAGGAGGGAGCCAAGCCCGAGGGCCAGGCGACCAATGAGCGCGGCCCCGACGGTCGCAAGAAGAAGATGAGCAAGCGCGGCAAGCCGGACGCCGACGAGGCGCCCAAGACCGATGCCTCAAAGACCGATGCTCCGAAGACCGACGCTGCGAAGGACGGTCCGGTAACGACCGAGCCTTCGGCGGCCGACAAGAAGGACGAGCCCAAGACTGAACCCAAGACTGAACCCAAGGGCGAACCCAAGAGCGAGGCTGCCAAGGCCGATGGCTCCGGTGAAAAGCCATCCGGCGACAAATCTTCGGGCGAGAAGCCGGCGACGCAGGAGAGCAAGCCCGACACGGCCGCCAAGCCGGAGAGCAAGCCCGAGAATAAGCCTGAGACGGGCGCGTCGCAGTCGGTCAAAACCGAGCCGGCCAAGACCGAGCCGACCAGCACCGAAAGCCGGCCCGATCCGGCACCGCAGGTCACGCCGGCCCCGCCGGCCGCGGCCAAGCCCGCAGAGGCGCCCTCCGGCAGTGCCGCTAGCTCGGAGCCGACCCCCGCAAGGCCGCAGGAGACGCCGCCTGCGGTGACCGCCACGGCGCCGCCGGCACCGCCTGCGGCCCCAGCCGGGCCGCCGGTCCCGCCGATTTCGCAGTAAAGCGGGTCCACGTGGAACGAAGGCCGCGGCAACGCGGCCTTTTCGATTCTTGACCCGCGTTAGAGCATCCCTCTAGAGTAATGCTCTAGGAGAGATCTATGGCGGCGACGGTTCGTGACGATCTGCTGGCGGCAGGCCTTGCGATCTTCGATCGCGTGGGCTTTGAGGGCGCGACGGTGGCCGCGATCCGGACCCGGGCGCGCGCGTCCAATGGCAGCTTCTTCCACGTCTTCGCATCGAAGCAGGAGCTTGCCGGTGCGTTGTTTATCGAGGTGCTCCGGCACTATCACGCCGCGATCCTCGCCGCGCTCGATCCGGCTCTTGGTGCTGCGGAGGGGATCGACCGTCTGATCCGCGCCCATCTCGGCTGGGTCGTGACCAGCCGCCGCGAGGCGCGCTATCTGTTCGAGATCTCGCGCAACGAATGGGGCGACGACGTCCGCGATGCCCAGCGTGCGCACAACGCGCGGCTGGCCGAGAGCATCGAGCGCTGGCGCGCACCGCTGATCGCACGCGGTGATCTCTTGCCGATGCCGCCCGTGATGTTCATCAGCCAGCTCATCGGGCCCGCGCAGATATTTTGCCGGGCGTATCTGTCGGGCCGCGACCGCACCGACCCGCGCAATGAAGCCGACACGCTGGTTGCCTGTGCCATCCGTGCGCTGGTGCCACCCGACCGCTTCACCGCAAGCAACAACAAGAAAGGAATGGCGTCATGAGGACGGAGCAGGATCCCGCCTTCGCGGAGATCGCAGCCCATATTCACACCAATGTCGGCAAGCAGGGCTTCATGAATCTGGTCGGCGCGGAACTGTCGGACCTGTCCCGCGGCGAATGCACGATCGCGGTGGACCGCAGGCCGGAGCTGCTGCAACAGCACGGCTTCTTTCATGGCGGCGTTACCGCCTTCCTGGTCGACAACGCCACCACGATTGCGGCGGCCACCTCGCGCGGTCAGCCGGCACTGACGGCGGAATACAAGCTGAACCTGCTGTCGCCCGCGGTCGGCGAAAAACTGATCTGCCGGGCGCGGGTGATCAAGCCGGGCCGTCAGGTCTCGGTCGTCGCCGCCGACGTGTTCTGCGTGACCGACGGTGTCGAGAAGCACACGGCCACAGCGCTCGCCTCGATCGCGATGCTGAACGAGGAGGTGGCCACGAAAACGAAAAGCCCGGCCGCGTGAACGGCCGGGCATGTTGATTGTCATTCCGGGGCTCGCGAAGCGAGAACTATGGTGCGCACTTGCGCACCTGAGAATCTCGAGATTCCGGGTTCGGCTCTTTGAGCCGCCCCGGAATGACTGAGACCTCTTACTTCTCGGTTGCTTCCTCGGCCGGAGCCGGCTGCACGTCGTCGTGCTGGGCTTCCGGATCGAAGAACTCGCCGGCGGCGGCGATCGCCTCGGCGGCCGCATCGCGGTCCTCGTTGCGGGTCGAGATGTCCTCGCCGCGGTTGATGCGCTCGGCCTCGTCCTGGCTGCGCGCAACCGTCACGGTGACCTCGACCTCGACCTCGGGGTGAATGGCAACCGTGATGGAGTGCTTGCCGATGGTCTTGATCGGCGCGTCGAGCTGCACCTGCGGACGGGCGAGCGAGACGCCGTCGGCTTCGAACGCAACGACCACGTCGCGTACGGTGACCGAGCCGAAGAGCTGGCCGGCTTCCGAGGCCTGGCGGATCACGATGATGTTCTTGCCCTCGACCTTCTCGGCGATCTTGGACGCCTCGCCCTTGGCCTTGATGTTGCGGGCCTCGAGCTCGGCCTTCATGCCGTCATACTTGGCGCGGTTGTCGGCGGTGGCGCGCAGCGCCTTGCCGCGCTTGAGCAGGAAGTTGCGGGCGTAGCCGTCGCGAACCTTCACGACTTCGCCCATCTGGCCGAGCTTGGCCACGCGTTCCAGCAAAATGACTTCCATAATCGTTCTCCTTTTGAAGTGATGTGAGTTGGTTGGTTGTTCGAAGGTGGACTTAAGGGGTCGGTAGCGGCGGCGGCTGCGACCGGTTGCGCAAGTATCGTTCGCGGAAGCCGAACACGGCATCGGCAAGCCCGAGGATCACCATCGCCAGCACGGGCCATCCGAACACGACGACCATCGCGTAGGTCGAGCCGAGCCAGAACGTGCGGCTCTTCAGCGCGAGCGTCAGCGTGTGCAGCACCGCAAAGCCGGTCAGCGCATAGGCCAGCATCAGCGCCGTCGAGATGATCTGCGCGACCATCGCGACAAGACCGCTGGTGAAGCAGAGGGCGATCGCGACGCAGAGCACCGCGAGCGTCATCGGCGGCAGCTCGGCCCTCATCATGGCGGGCCAGGGGCGGCGCAGCCGGCCCGAGGTCGCCGTCACCTTGGCGCTGAGCCAGAGATTGAGCGTGAGCGTCATCATCGACACGATCGTGGCTGCGGCCGGTGCGATCTTCACCAGCGCATCGATGAATTGGTCGGTCTCGCCAGTGATCGGCGAATCGCTGGCCCTGAGGATGCGCAGGAGGCCGCGACGCAAAGTACTGGTGATGGCGTCGGCGTCAGTGCCGAGCGTCAGCAGCGCGGCCATCGTCGTCAGCGTGGCAAAGCCCGCGATCCAGAGCAGGATGCGGCCGAGCGGATACCATTCGATCTCCGGCTCGGGGGACGCGCCGTCGGTGCCGACTTGCCGGCCGAGCAGCACGAGATGGCCGAGCCACCAGGCGGGCAGCGCGATGGTCACGGCAAAGGCGACGCAATAGGGCAGGCCGAAGAGGGCGCCCAGCCCAATCGCGGCGGCAATGCCGCCGAAGCTCGCGGCGAGCGGGCCCCAGCCGATCGCGGCCACCATCAGCGGCAGCGGGGCGAGATAGAACAGGACGAGCGAGATCAGCGCGCCCGAGACGATCGAGGCGAACATCAGGGCCGACGCAGCGCCGGCGATCAGGGCTATGAGTCCAAATACCATCATCAGCTGTCCCGCTCCCTTCGAGCGGTTAGAGGCCGTATCGCCCCAACCATCGGCAACCGGACGACCCGGAAGCCTTATGAGTTCAGATAAGTCTTGATCGGCGGCCCATCGCCGCCGATCAAGAGCGTCGTATCAGCGGATCACGTAGGGCAACAGGCCCAGGAAGCGCGCGCGCTTGATGGCGCGGGCGAGTTCACGCTGCTTCTTGGCGGAGACGGCCGTGATGCGGCTCGGCACGATCTTGCCGCGCTCGGAGACGTAGCGCATCAGCAGCTTGGAATCCTTGTAGTCGATCTTCGGCGCGTTCGGACCCGTGAACGGGCAGGTCTTGCGGCGACGGAAAAACGGACGGCGGGCGCCAGCTTCAGCCATTGTTCTTACTCCTGGTCCGTCGTGGTGGTTTCAGCTTCGTCGCGGGGGCGGCGCGGGCCGCGGTCACCGCGGTCGCCACGGAAGCCGCCTTCGCGGTCGCCGCGGAAGCCACCCTCACGCTCGCCGCGGAAGCCGCCGCCACGGTCGTCACGCTCGCGATCGCGGTCCGTCTTGCGCATCATCGCCGACGGGCCTTCCTCGAGCTCCTCGACGCGGACGCTGAGATAGCGGATCACGTCTTCGCTGATGCGCTCCTGGCGCTCGATCTCGGCGATCGCCGCGGACGGCGCGTCGATGTTGAGCAGCACGAAGTGCGCCTTGCGGTTCTTGTTCATGCGGTAGGTGAGGGAGCGAACGCCCCAATTCTCGGTCTTGGTGATCTTGCCACCGAGGCCTTCGACGATACCGGTCATCTGCGCAGTCAGTTCTTCGACCTGCTGCGGGCTCGCGTCCTGGCGCGCGAGGAAGACATGCTCATAAAGAGGCATGGTTGTCCTTTCCTAGTGTTAGCGCGTCACCCGGCGTCAAGCCCTTCGAGGCCTTCGGAAAGGACTCGGTATAAGCTCAGAAGGCGGAAGCACGGGACGACGGGCCGACTGGCCCTGCCACAACAGAATCAACTTGTGAGTTTGCTGAGACCGTCCGTTCAGCTCCCGGCCGGGATCTGCGGATGGCGCGCTTTATACGGATTTTGGCTGGGTTGGCAAGGTTTCGGGACCGGATTTTGACCCGGGTGCTTCCGGACCTCTGGACCACCCGGCTGATGGTCGGAAATTACCATCTTGCATTATTTGTTTGTATGACATACAAAGAATGCAAGGGAGGATCCCATGGCAGCCAAGACGATTCAGGCTCCGTTGGAAGGGCCGGCCGGCGATCCCAAGCACGCGGCCCGCGCCACGCGCTCGGCGGGCCGCAAGATGCGCTCGCTGCTGCTCGATGCGGCAAGCCCCCTGTTCAAGGAGCGAGGGCTCGCCGGCGCCTCGATTTCCGAGATAGCGACCGCGGCCGACGCGTTCCCGAGCCAGATCACCTATTACTTTCGCACCAAGGAGGCGCTGTTCGTCGAATGCGCCTGCCGTGACCTGCTGTACCTCGCCCGCAGCACGGAGCAGGCAGCACTGACGGCGCATACGCCGCGCGATTACACGCGCGCGCTCGCAGAAACCGTCACGGCGACCGATTCGGTGGCCTTTTTCGCCGAGGCACTCACCCTGACGCGCCGCCGACCCGATCTCGCGCCGCTGGTCGAGCGCACCATCGAACGGCTGCACAGCGAAGGCGCGCGCGCCTATGCGAGCCAGGTCGAGCGGCACGGCTGGCGATCCTTGCGCGCGCCCGACGAGAGTTCGCGGCGGTTCTGGGCGGTTGCGATCGGCGTCATGCTCGAAGGCTACGCCATGGGCCGTTCGCCCGAGCAATTGTGTGCCGAGATGCTGCGCGTGCTGGGCGAACAGGCCAGAACCGATACAGCGGCGGACAGGACTGCCAATGATGGTGCCCGCCTGCGTCTTGTTGGGGATCCCGGCGCATCGACACCATCGAACGGGGAGAGCGAGACATGACCGCACTTCGCATGCGTGCCCGCGATTTCCTCAGCGAAGACGAACTCGTCGCCGTGCGCGAGCGCGTGACCTGGAAAGGCGTCGCGCTGATCGCCCATGCCTGGGCGCTGATCCTGGGTGCGATCGCGCTGGTTGCGTGGTGGCCCAATCCGCTGACCTATCTGCTTGCGGTCGGGATCATCGGCTCGCGCCAACTGGGCCTCGCCATCCTCATGCATGACGGCGCGCATGGCTGCCTGTCTGCGGACGAGAACACCAATCTGACCCTGAGCCAGTGGTTCTGCGCCTATCCGATTTTCGCGGAGACGCGCGCCTATCGCCGCTATCATTTGCAGCACCACGCGCGCACGCAGCAGGAGGACGATCCCGATCTCGTGCTGTCGGCCCCGTTCCCGATCACCCAGTTGAGCTATCGCCGCAAGTTCATCCGCGATCTCACCGGCCAGACCGGCTATCAGCAGCGCAAGGCGCAACTGCTCAATGCGCTCGGTCCCAATGAATGGCCGCTGGCGCAGCGCGCCGCGCATTTTTGGGCGAAGCTCGGACCGCAATGCGTCGTCAACGCGATCCTGTTTGCGGCGCTCGCGGCGCTAGGGGTCTGGTGGGCCTATCCGCTGCTCTGGCTGGTCCCGCTGCTGACCTGGCAGATGGTCATCACGCGCATCCGCAACATCGCAGAGCACGCCGTCGTCCCCGACAGCAGCGATCCCCTGCGCAACACCCGCACCACCCATGCCAACTTTATCGAGCGTCTGTTCATCGCGCCTTATTACGTGAACTACCACCTCGAGCATCATTTGCTGTTCTACATCCCCTGCTACAACCTGCCGCGCGTGCATCGCATTCTCAGCAGGACGCATGCGGGGCGGATGGAGATACAGCCGAACTATCTGGCCGTGCTGCGGCTTGCGACCGCAAAGCCGAACCAGGACGATCGCCCGGGGCAGTTGGCAAGCAGCGCCCGCCGCGCGCGGGCGGGGGCCGAGGTCGGCGCCGATCAGAAGGCGGGTGGTTTTTAGTCCCCGGCACTCGTTTCGTAACCCATCCCGGTGATGTCAGCGGCTTGACATCCCGGCCCCGGTCAGTGTCTTACGGCCCCCTCTAGAGCATATTGTGGAACCAGGAGCTCGTGCCGGGCGTAGAAGCGGCTGGCGGGTTTCGAGACGGGTCCGGCTCAAACAGCCAGGGAGCGCCGATGACGGCAGCATTCACATTTCCGGGGCAGGGGTCCCAGGCCGTCGGCATGGGCAAGGCCCTGGCGGACGCATTTCCCGCCGCGCGCGCGGTGTTCGACGAGGTCGATGCGGCACTGGGCGAGAAGCTGACAGCGATCATCTGGGACGGCCCGGCCGAGACCCTCCAGCTCACCGAGAACGCCCAACCGGCGCTGATGGCGGTTTCGCTTGCGACCTTGCGGGTGCTCGAGTCCGAGGCGGGTTTTTCCGTGGGGCGGGATGCGGCCTTTGTCGCGGGACACTCGCTTGGCGAGTATTCGGCGCTGGCCGCGGCCGGCGGCCTGACCATCTCCGATACCGCGCGCCTCTTACGCACCCGCGGCCTTGCCATGCAAAAGGCTGTCCCGGTCGGCGCCGGCGCGATGGCCGCACTGCTCGGCCTCGATTACGACGCGGCGATGCAAGTCGCCCAGGAAGCCGCCCAGGGCCAGGTCTGCCAGGCGGCCAATGACAATGGCGGCGGACAGGTGGTCGTGTCCGGTGACAAGGCTGCGGTCGATCGCGCCGTCGAGATCGCCAAGGGCAAGGGCGCCAAGCGCGCGATGTTGCTGCCGGTGTCCGCACCGTTCCATTGCAAGCTGATGCAGCCGGCCGCCGACGCGATGGCGGAGGCGCTGGCGAAGGTCACGATCAAGGCGCCCGCAGCGCCGCTGGTGTCGAACGTGCTGGCAAGCGCCATCACCGACCCCGACGAGATCCGGCGCCGTCTGGTCGAGCAGGTCACGGGCACCGTGCGCTGGCGCGAGTCGGTGGCCTATATGGCCGGGCAGGGCGTGTCGCGCTTCTTCGAGATCGGCGCGGGCAAGGTGCTCACGGGCCTCGTCAAGCGCATCGCGGATGGCGCCGTCGGTGTTGCCGTCGGCGGTCCCAACGATATTGCCGCCGCAAAGGATGCATTGGCCGCTTCGAAGCAGGCCTGATTCTTGTTTTGACGCGTTTTCTTGAAGCGAACCGGTCTCCACTTCGCTGGAAAACGCTCTGAAGGAGTTTCTTATGTTCGATCTGACTGGCAAGAAGGCGCTCGTCACCGGCGCGACCGGCGGCATCGGCGGCGCGATCGCGGCTGCCTTGCACGCCCAGGGCGCGACCGTTGCGATTTCGGGAACGCGCAAGGAAGTGCTGGACGAACTCGCCGGCAAGCTTGGCGAGCGCGCGCATGTGCTGCCCTGCAACCTGTCGAAGGCCGACGAGGTCGAGGCGCTGGTGCCCGCTGCGGAAGCCGCGATGGGCCAGGTCGACATCCTCATCGCCAATGCCGGCATCACACGCGACAATCTCTTCGTGCAACTGCGCGACGAGGATTGGGAAGAAGTCATCAACGTCAATCTGACCGCGACCTTCCGCCTCGCGCGCGCCGCCACCAAGCTGATGATGCGCAAGCGCTTCGGCCGCATCATCGCCATCACCTCGGTGGTCGGCGTCACCGGCAATCCGGGGCAGGGCAACTACACTGCGTCGAAGGCGGGTCTGATCGGCATGATCAAGACGCTCGGTGCCGAATACGCCAAGCGCGGCGTCACCGCGAACTGCATCGCGCCCGGCTTCATCAAGACGCCGATGACGGATGCGCTCAACGACAAGCAGCGCGAGACGATTCTGACCAAGGTTCCCGCCGCCCGGCTGGGGACCCCGGAGGATATTGCGGCTGCTGCCGTCTATCTGAGTTCGAACGAAGCAGCCTATGTCACGGGTCAAACGATTCACGTGAACGGCGGAATGGCCATGATCTGAACCGCCCGACAGGGCGGGCCGGCTGCGGCAAACGGCCGTTTCCGGAGCGAATTGAGGCTTGTAGTCAAGGCAGTTGAAGTATGATAACCGGACCTTCAACGGATGGGCAAAGAACGCCATTGCAGGTTTTGGAAACCCTGTATATTGGCGGTGCGGAGCCTTGGCCGTCGTTCGCCGGGCCCTGCATCGGCTAGGTGGGGCCAATCAAGTTCGTACGCGATTGCGAAGGCAGTTTAACGACCTCGACGGCTCGTATCGTCCCGGGGGGTCGGGTCAAGGGAACAACACGAGGTTAAGCGATGAGTGACATTGGCGAGCGGGTTAAGAAGATCGTGGTCGAACACCTTGGTGTTGAGCCCGAGAAGGTTGTCGACGCTGCGAGCTTCATCGACGACCTCGGCGCCGACAGTCTGGACACCGTCGAGCTGGTGATGGCGTTCGAAGAGGAATTCGGTTGCGAGATTCCGGACGACGCGGCGGAAACGATTCTCACGGTCGGCGACGCCACGAAGTTTCTCGAGAAGAACGCGAAGAGCTAAGGCTCTCATTTCGTGGGACAACATTGAAACCGGCCGGACCGCAGGAACGCGGTCCACCGGTTTCTTGTTATCGGCTGCGAGTATCTTGAACCGGAGTTGAGGTATGAGGCGGGTTGTCGTCACGGGCCTCGGCATGGTGTCGCCCCTTGCGTGTGGCGTCGAGCCGACCTGGAAGCGCATCCTCAATGGCGAGAGCGGTGCACGCAAGATCGAGACCTTCGACGTCTCCGATCTGCAGACCAAGTACGCCTGCAACGTGCCGCGCGGCGACGGTTCCAACGATACTTTCAATGCCGACCAGTGGATGGAGCCGAAGGACCAGCGCAAGGTCGACGACTTCATCATCTTCGCGATGGGGGCGGCGAAGCAGGCGCTTGACGATGCCAATTGGCATCCAGAAAGCGAAGAGGACAAATGCGCGACCGGCACCATGATCGGTTCCGGTATCGGCGGCCTCAACGGCATCGCGGAGACCGCGATTCTGTTGAAGGAGCGCGGCCCGCGCCGCGTCTCGCCATTCTTCATTCCGGGCCGACTGATCAATCTCGCCTCCGGCTACGTCTCGATCGAGCACGGGCTGAAGGGACCGAACCATTCGGTGGTGACGGCCTGCTCGACCGGCGCGCATGCGATCGGTGATGCGGCCCGTCTGATCGCGCTCGGCGATGCCGACGTGATGGTCGCGGGCGGCGCGGAATCGCCGATCAGCCGCATCGGAATTGCCGGCTTCAACGCCGCGCGTGCGCTGTCGACCGGTTTCAACGAGACGCCCGCGAAGGCCTCGCGCCCTTACGACAAGGACCGTGACGGTTTCGTGATGGGCGAGGGCGCCGGCGTCGTGATCCTCGAGGAGCTCGAGCACGCCAGACGCCGCGGCGCCAAGATCTACGCCGAGGTGATCGGCTACGGCCTGTCGGGCGATGCCTATCACATCACCTCGCCGTCCCCCGATGGCGACGGCGGCTTCCGCAGCATGTCTGCCGCGCTGAAGCGTGCAGGGCTGACGCCGTCCGATCTCGACTACATCAACGCGCACGGCACCTCGACCCCGGTCGGCGACGAAATCGAGCTTGGCGCAGTCGAGCGGCTGCTCGGTAACGCGGCCTCCAAGGTCGCGATGTCCTCGACCAAATCGTCGACCGGGCATCTCCTCGGAGCGGCCGGTGCGATCGAAGCGATCTTCGCGATCCTCGCGATTCGCGATAACGTCGTGCCGCCGACGATCAATCTGGATAATCCGTCGGTCGAAACCGCGATCGATCTCGTGCCGCACACCGCGAAGAAGCGTGAGATCAACGTGGCGTTGTCGAATTCTTTCGGATTTGGCGGTACCAATGCTTCGGTGATCGTCCGGCGCCTGGCCAATTAGCTTGCGCTTGCAACGAATCCACCGTTTTGCCTTATTCGGCGATAGTCATAGTGGTGGGCGTGTATTTGGCAGGGCAAGCGCAGGAGTGCGCTGGCTAGGCCGCAATTGAACCGGCAGGATTCAGGTTGCTTCGATGAGTGAAAGGCCGCCCATTTCGCCCCGGAGTCCGCGTGCCGCGCTGGAGCCTGAGCAGCTGCCCCCGCCGCCGAAACGGTCGGACCGCGCGCGCAATCCCTTCGTGATTATCGGCAATGCCATCATCACCATTCTCCTGATCGCGATGTTAGGTGCCGGCGCCGTCTATTATTACGGCCGGCAGATCCTGGAGACGGCGGGCCCGCTGAAGGAAGACAAGATCGTCAACATTCCCTCCCGCGCCGGCAAGCGCGACATCGCCGACACCCTGAACAAGGAAGGCGTCACCGACGTCAATCCATGGGTCTTCATCGCCGCCGTGTTTGCGCTGAAGGCGAGCTCGGACCTCAAGCCGGGCGAATACGCGTTCCAGAAGAACGCAAGCCTGCGCGACGTCGTCGCCACCATCGTCGAGGGCAAGGTGGTGCAGCACGCCGTCACGATTCCGGAAGGCCTGACCTCCGAGCAGATCGTGGCGCGGCTGTCCGAAAACGACATCTTCACCGGCAGCGTGCGCGAAGTGCCGCGCGAGGGCACGCTGCTGCCGGAGACCTACAAATTCCCGCGCGGGACGACGCGCGAGCAGGTGATCCAGCGCATGCAGCAGACGCACAAGCGCGTGCTGGGCGAGATCTGGGAACGCCGCAGCCAGGACATTCCGATCAAGTCGCCGGAGCAGTTGGTCACGCTCGCCTCGATCGTCGAGAAGGAGACCGGCAAGCCCGACGAGCGCAGCCGCGTCGCCGCCGTCTTCACTAACCGCCTGAAGCAGAAGATCAAGCTGCAGTCCGATCCGACCATCATCTACGGCCTGGTCGGGGGCAAGGGGACGCTGGGCCGTCCGATCAAGCGCAGCGAGATCACCCAGCCGTCGCCCTACAATACCTACGTGATCGACGGCCTGCCGCCGGGCCCGATCTCCAATCCCGGCCGCGCCTCGCTGGAAGCCGCCGCCAACCCGGCCCGCACCCGCGACCTCTATTTCGTCGCCGACGGCACCGGCGGGCATTCCTTCACGGAAACCTACGACGCGCACCAGAAGAACGTCGCCAAGCTGCGCGCGATGGAGAAGCAGATCCAGAACGACACCGTGGAGCCCGCTGACGACGCGCAGGCGCCGGCCGCGGCCGCCCCGGCGGACAATGCGCCCACGGCAACGACCAAGCCAACCCAGCAGAAGAAGCCGCCTGCGGCGCGGCCGGCGACCAATCCGCCCGCACCGGCGCGGCAGGGTGCCATTCAAACCACGCCGCCCGTGGTCCAGCGCTAGCCGTCGCACGGCCCTGCGGGCTTTCACGGATTCCACTTTCCTGCAAAAAAGTCTTAAGATTCGCATGCCTTGATGGCCTCGCGAATCTCATCTGTCCGGAGAAGCTCACCCGATGGCGCTGTCGTCCATGACCGGCTTTGCCCGAAGCCACGGTGCGAGCGGGCCTTACACGTTCGAATGGGAATTGAAGTCGGTCAACGCCAAGGGCTTTGACCTGCGCGTGCGGCTGCCACAGGGCTTTGACGAGGTCGAGGCCCACGCCAAGAAGCGCGCGGGCGAGGTGCTGTCGCGCGGCACCGTCTACGCCAATCTCAACGTCAAGCGCGCCAATGCGGCGGCGTCGGTGCGGATCAACGAGGACGTGCTCAATGCCGTGCTGAAAGTCGCGGCCCAATTGTCCGGCCGGGTCGACGCGGTGGCGCCGAGCATCGACGGCCTGCTGTCGATCAAGGGCGTGATCGAGGTCGCCGAGCCCGAGAGCAACGAGGACGAGGACAAGGCGGCGCGCGCCGCCGTGGCCGAAGCCTTCGACAAGGCGCTCGCCGAGCTCGTCGAGATGCGCAAGCGCGAGGGTACCTCGCTCGGACAAATCCTCATCCAACGCGTGGACGAGATCGAGGGATTGGCGAAGAAGGCGGAGGCCTCGCCGGGCCGCAAGCCGGAGGCGATCCGGGCGCGGCTCGCCGAGCAGATCGCGACGCTGCTCGATACGTCCGATCGCTTCGACGCCGACCGGCTCACCCAGGAAGCGCTGATGATCGCGACCAAGGCCGACATCCGCGAGGAGCTCGACCGCATCGCCTCGCACGTCGCGCAGGCGCGCGAGCTGATCGGCAAGGGCGGCCCGATCGGCCGCAAGCTCGACTTCCTGGCGCAGGAGTTTCATCGCGAGGTCAACACCTGCTGCTCGAAGTCGAACGACATCGAGCTGACCAACACGGGGCTCGCCATGAAGAACGTGGTCGAGCAGTTCCGCGAGCAGGTTCAGAATCTGGAGTGATCGATGACGACGGGCGGTCACGGATTTGACGGTGTCGAGCGGCGCGGATTGATGTTCGTGCTGTCGTCGCCTTCGGGCGCAGGCAAGACCACGCTGTCGCGCCTTCTGATCGAACGCATGCCCGGACTGAAGATGTCGGTCTCGGCGACGACGCGCGCGAAGCGGCCCGGGGAGGTCGACGGGCGCGACTATCAGTTCGTCGACAAGCCCAGCTTCGAAGAGATGGTGAAGCAGGACGAACTGCTGGAATGGGCGACCGTCTTCGACAATCGCTATGGCACGCCGCGCGCCCCCGTCGAGGCCGCGCTGTCAGCGGGCCAGGACGTGCTGTTCGACATCGATTGGCAGGGCACGCAGCAATTGCGTGAGAAGGCCCGCGCCGACGTCGTCAGCGTGTTCATCCTGCCGCCGTCGGCGGCCGATCTCGAGAAGCGGCTGCACTCGCGGGCCCAGGATTCCGACGAGGTCATCCGCAAGCGGATGAGCCGCGCCAGCGACGAGATGAGCCACTGGGCCGAGTACGACTACATCGTGATCAACCACGACGTCGACGAAGCCTTCGCCGAAGTGCAGTCGATCCTGAAGGCCGAGCGCCTCAAGCGCGAACGGCGGACTGGCCTCGTTGGATTCGTACGAGGTCTGCAAGGTCAGCTTCAGGGCTAGTCTGCGTCAATCGCGGCCCTTCCTTCGCCAGCCGTTCCAACATTTTGGTGATGATGTCGATGTCGACGGTGTCGGCATCATCGGTCTTTTCCGTCTCGGCGCGGGCTTCGATCGTCTCGGCCTCAGGCTCCGGCGAAACGTCGTCGAAGGCGATCGCCGCCGCCTCCGCTTCATCCGTTGCATGGATGTCGTTCTCCGCCGCGGGGACGGCGTCGCCCACCACGCGAACATCGGCTGCCTCAGTTGCGGGAGCAGCGTCGCGCTGCGGTTGCGGGAGTGCGAAGGAGAAGTCGAACGGTTGCGGCTGCTGTTGCTGCTTCAATTGCTTCAGCCGCTGCAAGCGCGGTGCGGCTGCTTCGGCCCACGGCGCGCGGGCGTTGTCGGCCGGCGGCTCCCAATTGACCCGGCGGCGCGTGCCGTCATGTGCCCGGACGCGCGCGCCGGAGCCGGCGAAACGATAGATCGCGCTGCCGAGGATGCCGGCAAGCGTCAGGGCGCCGCCGATGACGAGGAGCAGCGTTTGCAGCGAGCCGGTCGGCTTGTCGGCGGGAGCCGGCGTCGCCGGCGCTGTGACGGCGGGCGCAGTTGCAGGCTCGGGGGCAGGCTCCGGGGCAGGGCGTGCATCGGCCAGTTTCGTCGCGGGCGCCGCGGCGGGTTGCGGGGCGGGAGCCGTTGCGGCGGAGGCGTCAGGCCAGCGCGCGTTCAGCGCGGGCTGTTCCGCGCTGTCGGCGGAAGCGCTCAGGCGCTGATTGAGGGGCTGAGACGCCGTCGCTTTCGGCGCCAGGATCGATGCCGTCGTATCCTGCGCAACAGTGCCTTGTGGCGTCGGCCATTCGGCGCGCGCATCCTGCATGGAGCGCGGGGCGGGTGTTTCGGGCTTCTGCGAGGCCGCAGTCGTCTGGGTGCTTTGCGCGCTCTTCGTGCCTTCGGCGCGCAGATACCAGCACTGCCGCTTGGTGCCGCGCTCGACGCGGTAATACCAATGTTGGCCCTCGGGCGCCGTCTTCTTCGGCGAGACCAGGCAATCGTCGGCGGCATTGGCTGCGGCGTCATTGGCTGCGGTTGGCGCGGCTTCAGTGCTCGGCGCATTCTGCGACACCGCCGACAACGGCGCTCCCGCCAGCACGCTGGCGAATAGTGCGGATATGAACTTTGCGGTGCGGTTGCCCATCCTGGTCTCCCGGTTACGCCTTACGCAACATGTACGGGAGCCAATCTCGTCAAAGACTTGGGTGGCAATGAGCCCCAAATCCGGAGAGGATGAGGCTTAAATCGGGCCTGCGCAGCGATTGTTCCACCGCGAATTCAGGCCGTTTTCGGTCGCGATTATTGCTTGCTTGCCGTCCAGGTTCCACCGCAGCCGTCGGAGCGGCGCCACGTTCCGGAACCGCCGCGGCCGCTGAGACGGCCAGAGCCCGTGGAGGTCACGCCGTCGCCCCGGCCGAACGTGCTCACGCTTCCGCTCGGGCTGACAGTGCCGCTGACGCCTTCGGCGATCACCTTGCCCGAGGAGACCACGACCGCGCCGGTCGTGGTGCCACCGCAGCCGACGTTCACGACGATCCAGGCGCCGTCGAAACTGCCACCACCTCCACGCCGCGCCGGCTCGTCGGCAGCCGGCTTGCTCCGGCGCGACGACGAGGAAGGCGCAGGTTCTGCCGAGCGATCTTGACGTGAGCCCGACAGGGACTTGTCGTCATTGCCGATCGAGCCTCCGGCGCTGCCGGATTGCGCGAGCGCAAGACCGGGCGACAGGGCCACGGTGAGCAACAGAACGGGTAGGATATCCTTGCGGCGAAAGACGTTCGGCATCTGAAATCCAATTCACCAGAAAATCAGCGACCGGACCCGTCCGCACAGACCGCTCCGATAATGCGGCAAGATTTCCCCGCCTTGTTGCATTCGTCAAGCGCGACCTCCTTGGCCCGCTGCATCGTATCGCGCGCAACCAGCGACCACGACTTGTCCGAGATCGCGAACGCGCCGCATCGGCCGCCATAGAAGGAGAGCTCGATCGGACACTTGGCGCTGCCGCAATTGCCGCGCGCATCCGCCACTGCCGCACGCCGCGAGGCGTGATTCCAGGACATGCCCCATTTGTCATTGTCGGGCCCGTAGACGATCGAGCCTCAGGGCTTGAGATCATCCATCTTGCGCATGCGCATCAAAAGACCTTCGGTGGCTTCGCCGGTCGGCGCCATCGCGATCTTCTCCTGGAGCTTTGTGATCGCGCGCGTCAGATCGCTGCGGCCGTCCGGCGTTTCAGGGTCGAAATTGAGCTCGTAGAGCCGCTCGCTCAGCTCGCTGAGCAGCGCGGGATCCCTGAGCGGCGCTCGATCAGGATCGGGGCGCAGGCTCGTTCCCGGCTGCGGAACGGCTGCGACTTGCGGGCTGGTGCCTTGCGCCGCCGGCGGCACGAAATAAAACGTGCCGTCGATCGGCGAGGACGACACCCAGGGCTGCTGCGCGCCTGATGTCGCCCGCTTCACCGCGAGCCCGACCTGGTTGAAGGTTTGAAAAATGTCGAGGCCGGACTGCTTGATCGTCGTCGCCAGCGCCTTGGTGTAGGGGCTGTGGCCGTCCATGCCGTCCTGTGCGACGTTGCCGGGCTGTGTGGCATAGGAGATCAGCGTGCCCTCGGGCGCGCGCATCTGCGCAAGGCCGCCGTCGGAGGCGCGCAGGCCGCGTGCGCCAAACGGGTTGTTGCGGCAGGCATCGAGGATCACAAGGTTGAGCCGCGTGCCCGAACCCTGCATCTGGCGCAGCACCAGATTGACGTCGGTCATCTGGAAGTCGACGTCGGCTTCGCGCGTCGGATTGGCGCCGACCGGTACCAGATAGTTGGAGCCCGCCACCTGCACGCCGTGGCCGGCATAGTAGAAGAGGGCGACGTCGGCGCCCTGGACCTGCCGGCCAAAGCTCTGCACCGCGTTGTCCATCGCACCCTTGTCGAGATCGAGTTGCGCGCGTCCGCCGACCAGCGTGAAGCCGAGCGCGCCGAGCGTCTCCGCCATCAGCGAAGCGTCCTTGCTCGGATTGTCGAGCGGGGTGATGTTCTTGTAGGCGGAGTTGCCGACCACGAGCGCGATGCGCTTCTCGGCGGAGGCAGGCGCAGCACCGCAGACGACCGCGGCCAGCGCGAACGTTGCCAGCGTCACGATGCGGCCAAGCAGCCCCTTGCGCATCCAAAGCCCCCGCGGAGATGACAAGCATAGTCTATCAGCGGGGAAGGTTGGCGGAAAGCGGTGCGACAAACTGTGCTGTCGGTCACACGCGGTCGCGGATCGAGGCGTCCACGTTCGACATCACGATCTCGGTGACCGGGGCATTCCAGCGCCGATTGCCCATGCGGCCCAAGCGTGAGCGTTGTAAGCTTGCCCTCGCAATGTCGTTTGAGGGAGCATGACGATGGCCCTTCAGAATCAAACCTGCGCGTCGAATTCCGCTGAGCAATCGACGTGGACGGCGGCGGGCGACGAGTTCGTTCTTCTCGACACCGTTCAGCCGCCGGCCCGGATCGCAATGGCCCGGGAGCGCATGCTGCTGAGCCGGCTCTATCTCGGCCTGATCCGCAGCATCAACGACGACTATGGCGCGGATTTCGTCAGGCAGAACGACAGCGCCACGTTCCGCACCATCGGCATCTATCTCTTCCTGCGCACCGCCATGTGCTCGCCGGTGCGCGCGACCACGATTGCGCAAGGCCTGAGGATCCCGCGCGCGACGGTGCTGCGGCGGCTGGAGGAGATGATCAAGCAAGGCTATGTCGAGCGCATCGGCAATGCCTACCGCGTGACCGACAAGGTAAACATTCCCGATCTCCAGCAGCGCTTGCAGCAGCGGGTCGACATGATCCTGGAGACGGCGCGCGAGCTGTCGAAGCTGAGAGAGGCCGGCGGCGCCGCGCATTGAGCGCGGCTGAACCGAGACGTCGTTTGCGCCGACCAAACCGGCATGCGCTTGCCCATTCTTGTCTTGCAACTCCTCGTCGCCGCCGTGAGCGTGTTCAACGTGATCCGCTTCCGGCTCGACAACCTCCTGATCGAGAGGGGGGCTGAGCTCGACCGTCTCGCCCTCGTGGGGCTGGCCGGCGCTGCCATATCGACGGCCGCTGTGCTCGTTCTCTGCTGGCGCGCAACGGCCCTGACTCCACTGCGTGCGGGACTCGCTCTTGTGCTGATCGGGGTGACCGCTCTCTCCGGTGTCGCGCCCGGGATGATCGAATCCCGCGTCAGGGCCGCGGAGCATGCCACGCGCGAGGCTGAACACCAGCAGCGGGAGGACGCATTCGCACGCGAGCTCGCTCAGTGGACCGCCGATATCGACAAACGCGCGGCCGTGGCCCAGCCGCTCGAACCCGAGCAAGCCTGGTCGTTTGTCGATTGCATCGCCAGTGCAGGCTATCGGGACGAGGGAGCCAATCCTCCCAGCGCCCAAGCGCTCGAACTGCTGCGCCGGGCGCTCGCCGCGGGCCTGATCGACGTCAATACGGCGGTGCCGGGTCACCGGCTCAAGGACCCGGTGCCGCGGCCGTTGTTCCTGCAGTTCTACACGGAGCGCGTTGCGCCGGTGCGCAACGTGCTGGCGCGGCAGGATTGGGAGATCATGCGCCTGCTCGCCGCCGGCGGCGCCGATCTCGCGTTATCAGACGCGGCGCCGCTCGTCGCGGACCTCGCAAAGACTGCGGTGGCTGGGCCGTCGCGGTTCGTCAGCTTGAAATAGCTTCGGACTGGGGCGGCCGAACCTCCTCGTCGAGGCGATCAGTTCTTCAGCACGATCCGTCCGACCACCTTGCCGGCGCGGAGTTCGTCGATCCATTTCTGGACGTCGGCCATCGGCTCCTCGCGCATCGGGGTTGGCTTGATCTTGCCGGCGCGGGCGAGCGCCATCAGCTCGTGGCCCTCGGCGAGCGTGCCGACCATGAAGCCTTCGACGGTGAGGCGCTTGTAGACCCACTGCACCGTCGGCAGCGTGAACTGGCCGCCCATCAGGCCTGACACCACCACCTTGCCGCCGCGCGCGGCGACCGCGACCGCAGACGCCATCGACTTCTCGTTGCCGGCGAAATCGACGACCTCGTCAAAGCCGCCGTCGGTCTCCTTCAGGATGCGGCGGATCACTTCGGGCTCGGACGGATCGTAGGCGTTCGCAGCGCCGTTCTTCAGCGCGGTCTCGCGCGCGGCCGGGCTGAGATCGGCCACCGTGATCGGCTGCTTGAACATGGCCTGCGCGAAGGACAGGCCCATCATGCCGACGCCGCCGAGCCCGATCAGCAGCAGATTGCGCTGGCGCGGGCGGTCGACCAGACGCTTGAGCGCGCCATAGGCGGTGACGCCGGAGCACATCAAGGTCGCGGCCTGGTTGACGGGCAGGGGATCGTATTCGAGGAGATACCTTGCGTCGGGCACCAGCACATGGGTGGCAAAGCCGCCGTCAATGGAGACGCCGAGAAAACGCTGCTTGGCGCAGAGATTTTCGTCGCCGTTCTTGCAGTCGCGGCACTGGCCGCAGCCGATCCATGGAAATACCGCGCGCTTGGCGCCGACGAGACCGGCCGGCACGTCCGCGCCGACCTCTTCCACGACACCGGCGATCTCATGGCCGAGTGTGAAGGGCAGCGTCATGCCGCGCGTGGTATCGAGCTTCTTGCCGCCGCCGAGATCGGCATAGCCGTCCTGGATGTGCAGGTCGGAATGACAGAGGCCGCAGCGCTCGATGCGCACCAGCACCTCGCGCGCTTGCGGCTTGGGTGTGTGGACGATGGTTTCGCACAGTGGCGCATCGAACTTCACCAGAGACTGCCGACGCATCAACGCCATTTTTCTTCCTCCGGAATTTCTTATTCAGGTCGTTTCAGCTTTCGCTTCGTATATCCGCCAATTCACGCGCCATGGCAACAAAGCCGGAGACCGGAATGGTCTCCGCGCGCCGCGTCGCATCGACGCCGGCAGCCTGCGCCAGTCGCGCCGGATCGGCCTGCAGCGATTTGAGGCTTTGCCGCAGCATTTTGCGGCGCTGACCGAAGGCAGCGGCGGCGACCTGTTCGAGCAGCCGGCGATCGCAAGGCTCGGGCGCCGCGCGCGGCACGAGGCGTACGACGGAAGACGTTACCTTCGGCGGCGGCACGAAGGCGGATGGCGAGATGTCGAACAGGATCTTTGTCTCCGCGCGCCAGTTCGCGAGCACGCCGAGCCGGCCATAGGCCTCTTCATCCTCGCGCGCGACGATGCGCTCGGCGACCTCGCGCTGAAACATCAGCACCATCATCTCGTACCAGGGCGGCCAGGGCTCAGCTGTGAGCCAGCCGATCAGGAGCTGGGTCGCGATGTTGTAAGGCAGGTTGGCGACGATCTTCGCTTTGGCGCCGCCGAGCAGCGGCCGCGGATCGAAGGTCATGGCATCGCCATGCACGATCTCGAGCCGACCCGGATAGCGCGCGGAGATATCCTTCAGCGCCGGGATCGCCCGCTCGTCATGCTCGATGGCGATGACGCGGGCCGCACCCAGCGCCAGCAGCGCGCGGGTCAGCCCGCCCGGACCCGGACCGATCTCGACGATGGTCGCGTCCTCGAGCGGGGCTGCCGCGCGCGCGATGCGTGCGGTCAGATTGAGATCGAGCAGAAAATTCTGGCCGAGCGATTTGCGCGCCGACAAAGCGTGCTGGCGGATGACCTCGCGGAGCGGCGGGAGGTCGTCGATCGCGCTCATGCGGGTTTTGTGTCGGCCATGCGGCTCGCCAGCTCCAGGGCGGCGACGAGGCTCGCAGGGTTGGCCTTGCCGCTGCCGGCGATGTCGAAGGCGGTGCCGTGATCCGGCGAGGTCCGGATGAAGGGCAGGCCGAGCGTGACGTTGACCGCGTCGTCGAACGCCAGCGTCTTGATCGGGATCAGCGCCTGGTCGTGATACATGCAGACCGCGCAGTCATAGGTCTTTCGCGCGGCGTCGTGGAACATGGTGTCGGCGGGCAGGGGCCCGCGGGCTTCGATGCCTTCGCCGCGCAGCAGCTTGATTGCTGGAGTCACGATGGTCTGCTCCTCGTGGCCGAGCGAGCCGTCCTCGCCGGCGTGCGGGTTGAGGCCGGAGATTGCGATGCGGGGGCGGGCGATGCCGAAATGCGCGCGCAGCTCGGCCGCGACGATGCGCACCGTCGAGACGATCAGCTCGGAGGACAATTGCGCCAGCGCATCGCGCAGCGACAGGTGGATGGTCACGGGCACCACGGCGAGCGACGGCGACCACAGCATCATCACCGGCTGCGGCGCGCGGCCATTACGTGCGGCAAACTCCGCCAAATATTCGGTGTGGCCGGGATGGCGGAAGCCGGCCCGGTAGAGCACGCTCTTGGCGATCGGATTGGTCACGACGGCCGCGGCGCGACCCTCAGCGACATCGGAGACGGCCTGGCGGATGGAGGCCAGCGCGGCTGGCGCGCTGCTGTCATCGGGCCGGCCGGGCTCTGCGGTGGCGATCTCGCCGGTCGCCACCACGGGCAGCGCATCGGCGAAGGCGGCTGCCGCCTCGTGGCTCGGCACGGAAGCGATGCGGATGTCGGCGCCGAGCGTTTTGGCGCGCCGCGCGATCGCGGCCTCGTCGCCGAGCAGGTAGAAGCACGGCAGATTGAGCTCACGCCGCTTGAGCCAGGCTGCGATCGTGATGTCGGGGCCGATGCCGGCGGGCTCGCCCAGTGTCAGCGCGAGAGGCTTTGCGTAAGAAGGCTTTACGGAAGGAGGCCCGGGCATCAGCGATATTCGATCATCGCCGCCTTGCGGATCTCGGCCAGATAGCTCTTCGAGGTCTTCTCGAACTTCTCGACGTACATCTTCTCGCGGATCTCGCGCTTCTTCGGCGTGTCGATCATGGTCGGCTTGCGCGAGCAGAGCACCACCATTTCGATGCCCTGCTTGGTGACCTCGGGCGGGGTGAGATGGCCGACCGGTGTGTCGTCGAGCACCTTGCGCAGCGGCTCGGGCAGGTCTGCGGTGGTCTTGGTCACGCTGTCGCGGATCGCGGCGTTCGGCGTTGAGCGGAACAGGGAGTTGGCTTCATCGCAGCTCCCGACGCGTGAACGATAGAGTTCGGCTTCCTTCTTGCGCGCCTCGAGCGTGGCGTCAGCCGAGCCGCGCGGCACCACCAGCACGATCGGCTGCATCTTGTACTCGGTGCCCTCGACCTGAAGCTTTTCGCCGTTCTCGGCCTGCACCTTGTCGGCAACGTCCTTCTCGCCGACCTGGAGGCGCTCCTTGTAGCGGCCGCGCACGAGGCTGGTCCAAACCATCTCCGAGCGCATGCGGCTCTTCAGCGTCTCCGGGCGGATGCCCTTCATCTCGAGCGACTTGGTGAGCTGGTCCGGCGTGATCCGCATGCGCGAGGCCATGCCGGAATAGGACCCCTCGACGTCGGAAGGGCCGGGATCGACGCCGTATTTCTTGCCTTCCTTGATCTTCACCTTGTCGTCGATCAGCTCGTTGATGATCTCCTGCCGGCTCGGCTTCTTGTGCGACACCAGTTCGTCCAGCCTGCCGCGCTGCTCGATGTCGAAATCGGTGATCGGCTCGCCGTTGACCATGAGCACGATGTTTTGCGCGCGCGAGGGCGTCGTGCCGCCGATCAGCAGCAATCCGGCGCCCACGGTCAGGGCAAGGGCGAAGCGGAGGAGGCGGTGCACTGGCAATGGGGTCGTCATCATTGTCGCTCGCATGTCAGCCAAGGTGAGTTGATCTTGCGATCGGAAACCTCCCGGGGGCCGCCGGGGCATACGCATCACTACTGCATAAAGCCGGTGGAACTGCTCGTCGCCGAGGCCGAGGAAGTTGCCAATGTCCGGAGGCCGAACTGGAACATGAACGCGTGGCTCAATGTCGGCGGGGCGGTGCCGGCGGTGTAGCTATAGGAGGTTACATAGTTCGCCGCCAGCACGAAGCAATCGTCGACGTAGCCGGCGCCGACCACATACTGGTTGATCTTGTTGGCCTCGAGGTCCCAGCGCGCCGAGCCCTGGACCACCCAGTTGGCCGCGACCTTCAGCGAGCCCGAGGTGAGGATGCCCTCGCGCCGCGTCAGATAGCCGAGTTCCGGCTGCGGCGCGTAATTGCCGTAGATCATGCTGACCGACCAGCGGTCGAAATTGGCGCGGCCTTCGGCCTCGAAGCGCTGCACGTTCCAGGTCTGCTCGTCGAGCCGGGTGCGGACGCTGAACGTGTAGGTGCGGTTCGGCGAGTAGTTGACGCGCGCGACGTAGTCGGAGCGCGGCTTGTCGAGGCCCGAGTTGAGGCCGGTGTTGATCTCGTCCTGCACCGCGAAGGAGTTTAGGCCGAACATCTGGTAGGACTGGCCGAACAGCATGTTGATCGAGCCGCCGCGGTCGAACTGCGTGGTCGCCTGCACGCCGACATTGGCGCGGCCGCCGCCTTCGACGCGGTCGTAACCGGAGAACTTGTCGACGCTGAACAGGTTGCTGGCGTCGAACACCATGCTCTGCGCGTCCTCGTTGGGAAGCTTGCCGGCATAGGTCTCGTTCGGCCGGATGATCACTTGCGCGATCGGCTCGACGGTGGTCGTGCCCCACGGCTGCACGTTGATGAAGGGATAGCGGTATTCCAGGCCAACCGTCGGCATCAGCCGCAGCGCTTGGGTGTCGCCGACCGGCAGGAAGTTCGACACGCCCGGCTGGTTGGAGACCGAGGAGTTGATGGCATCGGCGCGCAGGATCGCGAACGGCGTGAAGATCTGGCCGAACGGATCGGTGAACGATTTGCGCCACTGCGCCTCCGCCGTCAGGCGGGTGTAGGTTCCGGGGAAGCCGCGCAACAGACATTGCGTGGGAAGGCGCGCGAGCGGATCGGCCGACGCGGTTGTGCACAGGCCGTTGGTGTTGGCGAGCGTCGTGATCGGATCGAACACGGCGGTCTCGCGCGACAGGTTGAGGAAGCTGGTCTTGTAGCTGAACTCGCCGCCGAAGACGGGGTAGTTGAGCACGTTCGAATAGTCGAGCACCGGCCAGATGATCGGCACCTGGCTCTGGTTACCCGAGAAGCTCAGATAATACATCGTCCGCACGTCGAAGAAGCTGCGGTTGCCGACGCCGGTCAGATAGAGCTGCGACAACGCCTCGGTCGGCAGCAGCAGGAACGACGAGAACGGGTCGCGGTACTGCGCCAGGCGGTAGTCCGACATGAAGTAGTAGTCGGACAGCACGACGCCGTCCCAGCCCCAGACCCATTTGTCGTTCAGCGCGAACTGACCATGGGTTTCGAGGCCGCCGCGGAACTGGCGGTCGCCCGGCTGTCCGGAGAACGCGCTGCGGTCGAGCTGGTCGATGCCATAGGCGCGGATCGAATACGCACCGTCTATCAGGCGCTGGCGGAACTCGGCTTGCCCCAGCACGCCCTGCCGCGTCGTGATGCGCGGGTTGAGTGTGAGGTCGTAGTCCGGCGCGATCGCCCAGTAGAACGGGACTTCGACGCCGTAGCCGAACGTGGTCGTGCTCGAGGTGAAGCCAGGCATCAGGAAGCCGGTCTTGCGCTTCACGGTCGGATCGGGCGTCGAGAAATACGGCATGTAGGCGAGCGGCACGCCGAAGAATTCGAGCTGCGCCGTCTCGAAATACAGCATCTTCTCCTGCTGGTCGTGGATGATGCGGGCACCCTTGACCTGCCAGAGCGGCGGCTTCTTCGGATCGTCCTTACAGGGCGCGCAGGCCGTGTAGACGCCGTTCTCGAATACCGTGTAGTTGCCGCTGGAGCGGTCGGCGCGGGTCGCCGCCATCCGGGTCTGGTCGGCGGTGTCGACGCGCAGCGAATCGACGAAGCCGTCGCGGTAGTCGTCCGACAGATCCATGATCTCGGCATAGGTGATCTTGCCGTCGGCATCCGTCATGCGGATGTTGCCTTCGGCATGCAGCCGCTTGGTCTTCTGGTCGTAGATGACCTTGTCGGCCTCGACGCTGGTGCCGTTGTAGAACAGCTGGACGTTGCCGACCGCCGAGATGCGCGAGTTGTTGTAGTCGTAGTCGACCTCGACCGCCTGCACGAGCATCTGCCCGTCATTGGCGGCCTTCGGCGGCTTGGGACGCGGCGGCAGCGGATTGTAGGTGAAGCTCTGGGCGGCCGCAGGTGTCACGGCGGCGACGTCGGCGAGCCCGGCCAGCGCCAGCGCGGCCAGGAACGCGACCAGGACCTTACGTGCGGGCAAGTTGCGCGCAGGCAAGCCGCCTGCGTTCGCGCGCACCATGGTGCGCAGCGCCAACGCAGACACGAGCCCTCGTCGGACGGCAGTCACTAACCGTCCTCCTGATAGAGCAAGGCCAAAAAGCCGGTGAGGCCGCCCACCACTACGGGCAACCACGCCGCAGCGATCGGATGCATCAACTCAGCCTTGCTCAAGTCTTCAGTCACTTTCGACAGAACGTAGAGCAGAAAGCCTGCGCCCACGCCACTCAAAACCATCTTCTGCACGCCGCCCATCCGGAAGAAGCGCAACGACACGGAGGCCGCCAGCATCACCATGGCTGCAAGCAAAAACGGCTGCGCCAGAAGCTTGTGATACTGGAGTCGATATCCGGCTGTCGCGAAGCCCGAGCTTTCGGAGGAGCGGATGTAGCTCGGTAGTTGCCAAAAGGACACAGTTTCGGGTGTGGAAAAACTGTTGCGGACCTGCGCCTCGGTGAGCGCGGTCGGAATCTCCATGCGGGCCTGGTCCAGCGGCGGCGCATCCAGCGCGTAGCGGCGGACGTTCTTGAACAGCCAGTGGCCGTCCTCGAGCGTGGCCTCGCGCGCCTCGATCCGCTCCTTGAAGTGGAAGTCCGTGTCGAAACGGAACAGCGTCAGGCCGGTCAGGCGCACGCCCTGCTTCTCGCTGCGCGCGGCATTGATGATGACCTGGCCGTCATTGGTGATCTGGTTGAGCCAGAAGCCGGAGGCGTCCTGGATGCCGCCGCCCGGCGTCGAGCCGAACAGCTCGGCCTCCATGCGCTTGGAGAGCTCGCGCAGGTTAGCCGACATCGGATTGTAGGCGACGGTGGCGATGAAGCCGATCAGGAGCGCGCTGCCGAGCGCGGGCGAGATGAACTGCCAGGCCGAGATGCCGGCGGCGCGCGCCACCACGAGCTCGAGCCGGCGGGAGAGGGCCAGGTAGCAGGTCATGGCGCCGATCAGCATGCAGAACGGCGTCAGCTTCTCCAGGAGTTGCGGCACGCGGAACAGCGAGGTCTCGGCAATCGTGATCGCGGAGGCGTTGGCTAACCCTGAGGTCTTGCGCACCATCTCGATGTAGTCGACCAGCACGAGCAGCACGAAAATGCTGGCGAACACGCCGAGCGCGTTGATGACGAAGCGGCCGGCGAAATAGCGCCCGAGCGTGTTGGTGAGCATGCTCATGCGGTCACCGGCCGACCGAACAGCCGCGCAATGCGCGCGTTCGATCTGTTGATGGCCTCGAGCAGGGCCGGCGGCGGTTCGACCACGACGCCGGCAATGATCATCCACAGCCCGCCGCCGATGGCGGCGAACAGCATGGCGTACTGGATCAGGGGGGCGAGTGGCGATTTCACCGCCATCACCGAGCAGGCAAAACCTGCCATGCGCAGGCCGAACACCGCCAGGATCGAGCCGCCGATCGAGAAGTTGCGGCTTTGGCGCGTCGTGCGCGGCGCGCCGAGAAAGGCGAAGGTCAGTGCGGCGAAGGCGAACGGATAGAGCGGCGCCATGATGCGGTCATGCAGCTCCGAGCGGAACTGGCCGGGCACCTGCTTGTAGACGGAATCGTTCTCGGCCGGAGAGAACAATTCCCAGAGGTAGCGCTCGCGGATGCCGAGCGTGACGTCATGGCCCTGGTTGGAGAACTTTGACATGTCGAAGGCGTGGCGGCTGAACGTCACCAGCGCCGGGTCCCGCTTGCCGGTCTCGAAGCGCTGGAGATTGCCGTCCTCAAGCACCAGGAACGATCCGTCGCCGCTCTTCACTACGGTGCCGCGCTCGGCGACGATCGAGTTGCGCTCCTTGGGATCGCGGCGGTCGTCGATGAAGATGCCGGCGAGAATGCCGCCGGGCTGGCGCTCGCGGATCCGGATCGTGAGGTTCTGGTCGAGCTGGGCGAAGCGGCCGGGCTGCAGGATGTTGGTCAGCACGTCGGCGGTGATCTCGGCGTCCCACTGCTTGATGCGGCGCATGCCGTCGGGGGCGAGGTAGGCCGCGATGAAGGCGACCAGCAGCGCCACCACGCAGGTGGCGTAGAAGAACGGATAGAACAGCCGGAACGGCGAGAAGCCGGCGGCATTCATCACGATGATCTCGGAATCGGTCGCAAGCTTGTTCAGGGTGTGCGAGATCGCGATCATCAGCGCGATCGGCGAGATGATCAGGATGAGCGCCGGGATCACGAGACCGGTGATGCCGAGGAAGGTCAGGATGGTCTGACCCTGGCTCGTCATCAGATCGATGCCGCGCAACGCCTGCGTAATCCAGATCACGCCGGTGAGGCTGACCAGGACCAGCGCAAACGACGCGAGCGTCGTACGAAAAATATACCTGTCGATCGACCCCATGCGCGACCGTTCGATCCCCAACCAAGCCCACCAACCACAAACGGATTTTAAGGCTTTCCGACCCATCCCCGAATGGGGATCCCCAAGGGCCGATTCACCGCTCTTCCGCCGACTAATCTCTCACTACCATCCCTTTGATCCGTCAACAAAATGGCTGCCCCATGGCACCGTTAGGATATGGTTAATATTTCCCTCGTTGTGGCCTTGGCGCCACGGGCGGCGCTTGGCACGGCCCGCCCGGTCGGGCCATAGTGCGGCAGGATCAGTGAATCGCGGTTCAGGAAGCCGCTGCGGCGTGGCCCGTGGCCGGCAAAAAGTCCCGTCTTTTGGAGGAGTTATCCATGTCCGACGCCGTCAAGGTCGGCTTCGTCCCGTTTTCGGCCGCCCCGCGGGGTATTCTGGTGGCGTTTTGTGACGATGGTCTGAAGTTCGGCCCTGCGACATCGAAGGCGCTGGGAGCGGCGACCGATCTCGTCAAACGGGCGGCCGCGGCGAGCCAGTTCAAGGGCAAAAGCGGCGCCGCCCTCGACATCCTGGCGCCGGAGGGATTGAAGGCCTCCCGCCTGATCGTGATCGGCACCGGCAAGGCTGCCGCGCTCAAGATCAACGATTTCCTCAAATTCGGCGGCGTCGCGGCCGGCAAGCTTGGGGCCGGCAATGGCGGCATGACCATCATGGCCGAACGGCCCGATGGCGCCATGACCGGCGAGCAACTGGTCGCGATCGGCTCCGGCCTGCGGCTGCGCGCCTACAAGTTCGATCGCTACAAGACCAAGAAGAAGGACGGCGAGGAGGGCGCCTTGCGCGCCGACGTCTCGCTGGCGGTCGCCGACGTCGCCGCCGCGAAAAAGGCCTTTGCGCCCGCAGGTCACGTCGTCGACGGCGTGATTATCGCGCGCGACCTCGTCAACGAGCCGCCGAACGTGCTTTACCCCGAGGAGTTCGCGCGGCGCGCGAGCCAGTTGCGCAAGCTCGGCGTCGCGGTCGAGGTGCTCGACGTCAAGGCGATGCACAAGCTCGGCATGGGCGCGCTGCTCGGCGTCGGCCAGGGTTCTGCGCGGCCGAGCCGCACCGTGATCATGCGCTGGAACGGCGGCAAGAAGGGCACAGCCCCCGTTGCCTTCGTCGGCAAGGGCGTCTGCTTCGACACCGGCGGCATTTCGATCAAGCCGGCCGGCAGCATGGAGGACATGAAGGGCGACATGGGCGGGGCGGCCTGCGTCGTCGGCCTGATGCATGCGCTCGCAGCACGCAAAGCCAACGTCAACGCGGTCGGCGCCATCGGCCTCGTCGAGAACATGCCCGACGGCAACGCGCAGCGTCCCGGCGACATCGTCACCTCGATGTCGGGCCAGACCATCGAGATCATCAACACCGACGCGGAGGGCCGCCTCGTGCTCGCCGACGTGCTCTGGTACGTGGCCAAGAAGGTGAAGCCGAAATTCATGGTGGATCTCGCCACGCTCACCGGCGCGATCATGGTCGCGCTCGGCACCGAGCACGCCGGCATGTTCTCCAACAATGATGAACTCGCCGAGCGGCTGTCGAAGGCCGGGCAGGAGAGCGGCGAAAAGGTCTGGCGCATGCCGCTCGGCCCCGAATACGACAAGCTGATCGATTCCCAGTTCGCCGACATGAAGAACACCGGCGGGCGTCACGGCGGCTCGATCACGGCCGCGCAGTTCCTGCAACGTTTCGTCGACGACACGCCCTGGGCGCATCTGGACATTGCAGGCACCGCGATGGGCGCGCCGAAAACCGATATCAACCAGAGCTGGGGATCGGGCTATGGTGTGCGCCTGCTCGATCGGCTGGTCGCCGACCATTACGAAGGCTAAAGCGCGATGAGATTTGGATGAATCGTCGTCGCGCTTTAGGTCTTTGTTTGAGCATGAAAAACCGCTGCACGCTTTTCCGGATCATGCTCTAATGACCGAAGTCCTGTTCTATCATCTGCAAAACATGTCGGTGGAGAACGTGCTGCCGCCGCTGCTCGAGAAGTCGCTCGAGCGCGGCTGGCGCGTCGTCGTGCAGTCGACCTCGCCTGAACGCGCCGATGCGCTCGACGCGCATCTGTGGACCTATCGCGACGATTCCTTCCTGCCTCACGCGACATGGCGGGTCGGCGACGCGGCGGACCAGCCGATCCTGCTCGCGATCGAGGAGGATAATCCCAACGGCGCCAATGTGCGGTTCCTGATCGACAACGCTGCGCTGCCGCAGGATTCGCAGAGCTATGAGCGCATGGTGCTGCTGTTCAACGGCGACGACCCCGATGCCCTGGCCCTGGCGCGCACCGCCTGGACGGATTGCAAGACGCGGGGATTTGAGGTCACCTATTGGCAGGCCGACGAGCGCGGCCGCTGGCAGCGCAAGGACTAGTGCGAGGGAATTAGCAGCGCCAGCAATTAATGATAATTTGGACTTTTCGGGCGAACCTAGCCAAAGAGCCACGGTCGTGCCGCAAAGGAATGTTGGGACAATTGGTTAGGGCTGGACCTTAAGCGGGGATCTGAGTTTATCGTGCGACATCAAAAGCTTCCCTCGACGCTGATCCTGGCGTTGGCTGCCGTTGCGCCGCTTCTTGCAGGCTGCGCCGGCGGCTCCGACCTGCTGTCGAAGGATGCCGAATGGTTCAACAAGCCGACCCGGCTGTTCATCAAGAACATCTCGATCGACGCCCCGCCGCTGACGCCGGAAAAGCCGGTGACGGCCGACGATCTCGTCAGCGCTGATGGTGCCTGTCCCGGCATGGTGCCGCCGGGCGCACCGGCCGACGCCAATGCGTCGAGCGCGCCGGCGCCGTCAGGCGGCACGGTCGCGCTCGGTCACACCGAATGTGATGTGGTGCGCGGCATCGGTGCGCCCTCCAGCGTCAACCTCTCCAATGATGCAGGCGGCCGGCGCGTAGCCGTGGTCACCTGGATGACTGGCCCGCGTGCCGGCATCTACACCTTCACTTCGGGCCGCCTGTCCTCGATCGAGGGCACGCCGGAGCAGCCGGCCGCGCCGAGGGCCAAGCCCAAGCCGAAGAAGAAGCAGACGGGCTGAAGCGGGCGAGGGAGCTGGCGTATGCGCATGAGCGAGCCATCACCCCGCAAGCGATTCTGGTCCAGCATAGACGTTGACGTCATTCATGGACACGGTTGACGGGCAATCTTCCGGACCCGAGTTGAAGCCTGTCGTCCGCACCTTTTGGCACGGGCCGTTTTCCCCATACGAAGCGCTCTGTCTGCTCACATTCGTGACCGCGGGAATTCGCGTTGAATTGTTTGCGGACCATCCGATCCCCGAGCTGCCGGACGGGGTCGTTCTGAGAGATGCCCGCGAGATCATCGACGACGATGTCTCGTTCTATCAGCATGAATTCGACGGGCCGAGTCCGTCGCTTCATTCCAACCATTTTCGCTACGCGCTTCTCGAAAAGGTCGGCGGCTGGTGGGTCGACGCGGACGTGATGTTCGTCGGCACGGCGCTGCCCGTGACGGACAGTTTTGCCGCGCATCAGACGGAGGACGAAATCAACACCGCCGTGTTGCGTTTCCCGGCTGGCGATCCCCTCATGGGGGCGTGCCGGGAGCGCACCGAGGCCAGGCGCGCCGATGCACGGTGGGGCGAGGTTGGTCCGAAATTGCTGACCGAGCTGCAACCGCAATTCGCGCCGCATCTCCGGCCCACGGCGCGAGATGTCGCTTACGCGATAGGGCCGGAGGAATTCGAAAAAGTTTTGCTTCCCGACGCCTGCGAGGAGATCGAGCGGCGCACGTCGGCATCGACGTTCGTCCATCTCTGGAACGAGATGTGGCGGCGAGCCGGAATACCCAAGACCATCGCGCCGCCGCGCGGAAGCTGGCTCGATCGCATGTTCGAGCGGCACCAGTTCCGGCCCGTGTGGTCAAACCGGCTCGAGCCGGATCATATTCAGCGCTGGGCGGCGTTGCGGCGCGATCGTGATCATGCCGGCCACTGGAATCACGTCCACTACCAGGAGCTCACACGCCTGCGGGCGGAACGCGGAGCAAGACGCGGGATGCTGTCGCGCCTGATGGCGCGATTGAAGTCGGAGCGGGACAAGTGATCGAGGGCTCTCGATAACGGTCACGCCGTCGACGCCGCCTCATCGAACTGCGCGCTTGCCTCGAGCCATTGTTCCTCGGCGCGCGTGAGCGCGTCGGCGGCATTGGCGCGCGCCTTGGACAATTGCGCCGCCTGCTTGGGGTCGCGCGTAAAAATGTCGGGCAGGGAGAGCGCGGTGTCGATCTTGGCGATGATCTCGGTGATGCGCGCGATCTCGGACTCGGCCTCGGCAATACGCTTCTTCAGCGGACCGCGGCCGTCCATCTTGTTGCGCTGGGGCTTGTCGCCGCCGTTGCTGCGTTCGCGCGGACTCGCCTCCATGCCGCGGGCCGACAGGACCACGCGACGGTAATCGTCGAGATCGCCGTCGTAATTGGTCACGGTGCGATCGGCGACGAGCCAGAGCCGCTCGGCGCAGGCTTCGATCAGATAGCGGTCGTGCGAGACCATGATGACGGCGCCGGGAAAGTCGTTGATGGCCTCGGCAAGTGCCGCGCGGCTGTCGATATCGAGATGGTTGGTCGGCTCGTCCAGAATGATCATGTTGGGGCCGAAGAACGTCGCGAGGCCCAGCAGCAGGCGCGCCTTCTCGCCACCAGACAATTTGCCGGCCGGCGTGTCGGCCGCCTTGCCGGAAAAGCCGATCGCGCCGGCGCGGGCGCGGATCTTCGATTCCGGCGCTTCGCCCATCAGCTTGCGGACGTGATCATAGGCGGAGGCGTCGACGTTCAACTCGTCGAGCTGGTGCTGCGCAAAGTAGGCGATCGACAATTTGTCGGCGCGCGTGACCCTGCCCGAGAACGGCGCGAGACGTCCCGCCAGCAGCTTGACCAGCGTCGACTTGCCGTTGCCGTTTGCCCCTAACAGTGCGATGCGGTCGTCGTCGTCGATGCGCAGGGTGACGCGGCTCAGCACCGGGCTGGCCGCATCGTAGCCGACCGTGGCATTGTCGACGGCGATGATCGGCGGCGACAGCGTCTTCTCCGGCGGCGGGAAGCTGATCTCGTGCACCTCGTCGGTCACCAGCGCGGTGATCGGTTTCAGCCGTTCCAGCATCTTGACGCGCGACTGGGCCTGGCGGGCTTTCGACGCCTTCGCCTTGAAGCGGTCGACAAAAGCCTGCAGACGCGCGCGCTCGGCTTCCTGACGCTTGACCTGCTTGGCGTCGAGCACCTCGCGCGCGGCGCGTTGCTCCTCGAACGAGGAGTAGGTGCCGCGATAGAGCGTGAGCTTGCCGCGCTCCAGATGCAGGATCTGGTCGACCGAGCTTTCCAGCAGGTCGCGGTCGTGGCTGACCACGATCACGGTGCGTGGATAATGGGCGAGGTGATCCTCCAGCCACAGCGTGCCTTCGAGGTCGAGATAGTTGGTGGGCTCGTCGAGCAGCAACAGATCGGGGGCCGCGAACAGCGTCGCCGCGAGCGCCACGCGCATGCGCCAGCCGCCGGAAAATTCCGAGCAGGGCCGCGCCTGGTCGCTCGCGGAGAAGCCGAGGCCGCTGAGAATCGCAGCCGCGCGACTAGGCGCCGAATGCGCGTCGATGTCGACGAGGCGGGTCTGGATCTCGGCGATGCGGTGCGGATCGTGCGCGGTCTCGGCTTCGCGCAGCAGCGCGTCGCGCTCGAGATCGGCTTTCAGCACCACCGCAATGAGGCTCTCGGGACCATCAGGGGCTTCCTGCGCGAGGCTGCCGACCCTCCAGCGCGGCGGCAGCGTCACGCTGCCGGATTCGGCAGCGAGCTCGCCGCGGATCACCTTGAACAGGGTCGACTTGCCGGTGCCGTTGCGGCCGACGAGGCCGACACGCGAACCGGGCGCGATCTGCACGGAACTCTGGTCGATCAGAAGGCGTCCGGCGAGCCGGACCGAAAGGTCGGTGATGGACAGCATGCGGCCTTGTCACCGCAAGGACGCGCAAACGCAACCGTTTTAGTTGTTGCGATCGCCGTCCCGGTCGCGCTTCCGGAGCTCGTTGAGGAGGTGCTCCAGATGCGAGGTCAGCCGCGGTTCGGGCCGCAGACTCTGCTGCAGCCGTTCGCCCACGGCATCGCAAATCGATCGGCTGGTCCGCCGGTCGATTTGTTCGCTGTTACTGGCGAAGCGTCCAGGCATGACGGGGTTCCAAGGGTTCGGTTGTAATCTCCCTATCAAGTCCCTGAATACGAAATAGTTTCGCCCCCAACGGAGGGCTGCTCTGCATTCTCGCAAAGATTGTATGGATTCCCTGACGTGCCCAAAAACGAGGCCCCAGCGGGGCGTGCCGGGGCCTGTTCTGGTCGTCACTCTTGGAAGGTGCTGACGGGCTCAGTAGCAGCGGTTGATCATGCGCCAGCGCGGTCCCCAGGGGGTTGGAACCAGCCGGCGGACATAGCAGCCGCCATAACCGTAGGAGACGGGGCCGCCGACATAGAAGCGCGGTGCGCCCCAGCCGCCGCCATGCCCATGCCCGTACCAGCCACCGTGCCAATGGGCCGAAGCGGCCGTAGGCGCGAGCGCGGCGGCACCCAGCGACACCGCGGCGATCGCAGCAAGCGAAAGTTTCCTGAACATGGTGTTCTCCTCAAAACTGCCGGCGCGGGGCTATCGCGTCGATGGAATGGCCGCCGAAACGCCTCCTTGAGGGGAGAATTGCGTTTCGATGGCCCAAACCTTAGGCCCGGGACACTGAACCGAACCCTGACGGAGCCTGCAGATTTGGTTCATCTGCGTGAAATTATTGTAATTCCACGCCCCGTTGGCCCGCGGCGATACGTCTGTGGGACCCGTTTTGGGGTCGCTTGCCGTTCGCTGACGGCGCCGATATAAGCCCGGCAACTCCTCCCCAGCGCTATTCTCAAGGACAAGATCATGGCGATTGAACGCACCTTCTCGATCATCAAGCCCGACGCGACCGCACGCAACCTGACCGGCGCGGTCAACGCCGTGATCGAAAAGGCGGGTCTGCGCATCGTCGCCCAGAAGCGCATCCGCATGACCAAGGAGCAGGCCGAAACCTTCTATGCCGTGCACAAGGCGCGCCCGTTCTTCGGTGAGCTCGTCGAGTTCATGACCTCGGGCCCGGTGGTCGTGCAGGTGTTGGAAGCCGAGGGCGCCATCGCCAAGTACCGCGACGCGATGGGAGCGACCGATCCGTCCAAGGCGGCCGACGGCACCATCCGCAAGCTCTACGCCAAGTCGATCGGCGAGAATTCGGCGCACGGTTCCGATGCGCCGGAGACTGCCGCGATCGAGATCGCGCAGTTCTTCTCCGGCAACGAGATCGTCGGCTGATCCCGCAGCGCACGTTTTAGGGGACGAAAGGAAGCATTGTGAGCTGGCTTTGGCAGATCTTCGATCCCGCTACGATCGGGGCGTTCTTCACCCAGTTTCGCAATGAAATGGCCGAGCCGACGTTCTGGGTCGCGGTCGGCAAGATCATCTGGATCAACATCCTGTTGTCCGGCGACAACGCGCTGGTGATCGCACTGGCGTGCCGCGGTCTCAAGCCGCGGCACCGGCTGTGGGGCATGATCTTCGGCGCCGGCGCCGCAGTCCTGCTGCGCATCATCTTCACCGGCATCGTCGCGAGCCTGATGGCGCTGCCGTACCTCAAGCTGGTCGGCGGCCTCGCACTGATCGTGATCGCCGCAAAACTCCTGGTGCCGGAAAACGAGGACGAGGACGACGTCGAGTCGGCTTCGCATCTCTGGCAGGCGATACAGATCGTCGTCGTCGCCGACATCGTCATGAGCCTGGACAACGTGATCGCGGTGGCTGCCGCTGCGAACGGCAGCGTGCCGCTGCTGGTCCTCGGCCTTGCCATCAGCGTGCCGCTGATCGTGGCCGGTGCCGCGCTGATCATGGCGCTGCTGGCGAAACTGCCGGTGCTGGTCTGGGCGGGTGCTGCGCTGCTCGGCTGGATTGCGGGCGAGGTGATCGCGACCGATCCGGGCGTCGAGCCGACGCTGCATGCCCTGTTCGACGGTTCTCTCGGCGCTTCGCTGGATTCGGCTTTGGGTGTGCTGCGCATTCCGCCGCAGTTTGGCCATGGCGGGGCGGGTGCGGAGTACCTGTGCGCCTTGCTCGGCGTGATCGTGGTGCTGGTGGTCGGCTACATCTGGCGTCGGCGCAGCCTCAGTCTGGCGGCGCTGGAATCCTCCGAGCGTCACGCCAAAGCTTCTGCTGAGTAGGGGCTGGTGGCCCGAGCCCAACCGATCTGAACGACGAAAACAGCAGTCGTCATCGCGCTTCAGATAGTTGCCTGAACTCGTCGCGGCGGACTGCCGCTACGCAGCCTTCCGGATGACGCTCTGGAGGCGAGGGCGAACCCATATCGAAAAGCTTCAAAAACAGAGACTTGAGAGGGATACCTGGCCCTTCGGGAAGGCAGTTCAGATTTGCGTTCCGCATCATTCCCAACAGACCCGTCATGCTCTCAAGCGCGAAAAGTTTCAACTTGCAAGTGTCAGCACCCTGCAACAGATTTGATCACCCCAATGGAGCGACGAAGGGTGACTCCACCTCCTGCGGATATCCCAATGGGTGCCACCGTGAGGAACGGTGGAACGCATTTCCGCGTTTGGGCGCCGACAGCCGAAGCAGTTCATGTGGCGCTGGTTGATCCAGCCGTCTCGCCGCCCGCCTCTTGGCAGGCAGATGGAACGAACATGCTTGCGCGAGATGCTTCCGGCTTCTGGTCGGGGTTCTTTGCGGGCGTAGGGCACGACTGGGAGTACAGGTACTGGATCAAGGGGCCGTCAGGCGAAGGATACAAGCGTGATCCCCGGGCAGCCGAATTGGCGCTCGAACATTATCCGGACTGCAACTGCAGGATCGTCAAGCCACGGGATTATCCCTGGCATGACGAGGCGTTTGTCGCGCCCCGGTTCAACGACTTGATCATCTACCAATTCCACATCGGCGTGTTTTTTGCCGAGCGCGACGGCGTCGACATCCGTGCCAATCGCGTCAGCAAGTTCCTCGACGTCGTATCGAATATCTCGCTTCGCTTGGCGTCAACGCAATACAGCCTCTGCCGGTCGCGGAGTGGCAAGGCGAGACCAGCCGCGGCTACAACAATACGGATTTCTTCTCGCCCGAGATGGACTATTGCGTTCCACCCGCAAATCTTGGTTCGTACCTGCCGCGGATCAACGCGATGCTGCATGCGAAGGGCAGGCCCCCGCTAAGCACCGACGATCTGCGGGACCAGCGAGACCAACTAAAGGCTCTGGTCGATCTCTGCCACATCTACGGTCTCGCCGTGATCGGTGACGTCGTCTATAACCACGCTGGGGGTCCTTTCGACCCTCAAAGCATGCGGTTTTTCGATCGTCCCTGGAATCGCGAATGGTGGGATCGGGACAATTATTTCGTCGCGGGCGGTGGATGGGCCGGCGGAAGGATTTTCGATTGCGCGGTGGATGAGGTTCGAGCCTTTCTCATCGACAACGCAACCATGTATCTGGACGACTTCCACCTCGATGGTTTGCGTTATGACGAGGTCACCGTCACGGCGCAAAACGGCGGCCAACAGTTCTGCCGCGATATCACATCGACGCTGCGATACCGCCGGCCGGACGCCGTGCAGATCGCCGAATACTGGAACTGGGACCGAGCGCTACCGGTTCAAGCGAATGGTCTGGGATTTGACGCGGCCTGGGGCGATGGTCTGCGTCGCGCCATTCGTTCGGTTCTCGCCAGCGCGGCGCAGGGGGCATCAGCCTCCCTGAACCTCGATCCGGTGCGGGATGCCGTTCGGCTTCAGCCCAACTTCCCGGCTAGGTGGAAGACCGTGGTGCATCTGGAAAACCATGACATCGTGGACGCGGATCGCGAAAACCCGGGCCAGACAGAGGCCCGGAACGTTGCGCTTGCCTGCGAGCCTGACCGGCGGTGCTGGTACGCCAGAAGCCGCTCACGCGCCGCTTCTACGTTGCTGCTGACAGCTCCCGGGATTCCCATGCTTTTCATGGGACAGGAGTTTTTGGAGGACAAACCCTGGCACAACAATCCCGCGCGAAGCGACCTTTTCATCTACTGGGACGGTGTCAAGACGGACGCCAACATGCGCGATTTTCTGCGCTTTATGCAGGAGCTCTGCTGGCTTCGAAGGTCTCATCCGGCATTGCGGGCGGAAGGATGCAATCCGTTTTATGTCCATAATCTGAATCGCGTCATCGCTATTCAGCGCTGGGTGAAGACATTGGGCGCGATGTGGTCGTGGTCGCATCGTTCAACGAAAGGACGCAACACGGCTACCAGCTGCCGTTTCCCGTGGGTGGGTACTGGTTTGAAGTATTTAACACCGAGGCTTATGACAGCATGCCGGCAGGAGGTGGCCTCAACACGAATGTCGCCGGCAATTCCGCGGGCATCGTTTCTGACGGGCCCCCGCTCGGAGATCAGCCGAATTCCGCGACGATGGATATTCCTGCGAACGGAGTGCTCGTCTTCGCGCGCGACCGGGGTGACCCCATCCTCAAGCCGATATGAGTACTGCCATCGCCGAGCACCAAGCGGCCCGAAAACGAAGAGACGAACTTCTCGGATCCATCGGTACTGTCAACGCTATTTCAGCTGTTTCCGGCCAGAAGCGGGAGACTAGCGCCGCACGATCGAGCCGGCGCGGCCGATCAGGCGCGCGAGCTGCTTGAAGCGGCCGCCGACGCGGTCGGCGACGAGATCGCCGAGCCGGTGCTCGAACACCAGCATCAGCTTGCGGCCCTGGCTGCGGAAATGTGTGGCGGGCAGCACGCCCGGCCGCGCCGCCGAGATCAGATGCGCGACGCGGAACATGGCTCCCAATAGCCGCGCGCGTTCCAGCTGGGCCGGCGTCAGCAGATCCTGCATCGTCTGCGGCGGCTGGTTTTCCTCGCTGAGGCCGGCATAGCGATAGAACACCGACAAGCCGACGAAGGCGCGGCCCTCATGGCTGATCGCGCCAAAATTGCCGTTGACCACGAGGCTCAAGGTCTGCTCGCCGCGGTGGTCGGGATGCACGCGCCAGCCGATATCGGAGAGCAGGCAGGCGGTGTGGCGCAGCCGGCGGTCCTCCTCGGTCTCGCGCAATTTCACGACGCGCGCGAAGCGGTCGGTCCATTCAATCAGCTCGCGGGCGTGGCGCGCCGAGCGCGACAGGAGCTGGTTCAACTCCTCCGCGGCGCAGATCAGGCCGTCCTTGGCGCGCTCGGCCTCCGACAGCCTCTCGTGCAACAGCCCCTCGCGCACGCCGAAGGTCGAGAACACGATCGTCTTCGGCTTCGCCACCCGGATGATGTGCTCGAGCACCAGCGCGGCATAGGTGAGGAGCGGGCGGCGAGCGTCGGCGACGACCTCGATATCGGCGAGCATGTTGCTCGCCGCCAGCCGCCGCAGGCGTCGCGCGAAGTCGAGCGCCTCGGCGGCCGCAATCGAATAGCCGTGCATGACCTGGAGCGGATAGCCGCTCTGGATGATGTGGATGCGGGCGAGCGCGCGCCAGGTGCCGCCGACCGCGTAGAAGGTGCGCCCGTGGCCTGCCTTGAGCTGCGCCACGTCAGCGAATTCCTCGCGAACGATCCGGTCGGCACGCTTGAGCGATTTGTGTGCGAGGTCCTGCAGGGCGAGGCCACCGAGCGGCAGCGTCACGCCGCTGCGGACGCTATTCCTGTGCACCTCGATCAGCTCCAGCGAGCCACCGCCGAGATCGCCGACGATGCCGTCCGGGTGATGGATGCCCGAGATCACGCCGAGCGCCGACAGCCGCGCCTCGCGCGGACCGGACAGGATCTCGATCTTCACGCGGCAGATGCGCTCCGCCTTCGCGATGAAGTCCGGACCGTTCGACGCGTCGCGGCAGGCGGCGGTCGCGATCGCGTAGACGCGGCCGACCTGCATCACCCGAATCAGCGCGTTGAAACGCCTGAGCGAGGTCAGCGCCTTGTCCACGGCGTCGGGCGCGAGCAGGCCGGTGCTCTGCACCTCGCGGCCCAGACCGCACAGCGTCTTTTCGTTGAAGATCGGAATCAGGCTGCGCGCGAGCGCCTCGTAGACCACGAGACGCACCGAGTTGGAACCGATGTCGACGACCGCGACGCTCGCGCCGCGTTTGCGCGGCCGTGTCACAACAATCCCCGATCAGGATTGATGACGTTCGGTCCGGCGCGTAAGGCGGCGCGGAGAGGATTCCTTGAGCGACTTTCCACGGCCAGACAGACTCGGATTCGTCATGAAGTAATTGTGCACGTTGAACGGCTCTTCGCCCTTCGCGGCCTTCATACGCGTTGAGGACCCGTCCGGCAACAATTGCCAACTCTGCTCATTGTCCTTGAGATTCGCGACCATGATCTGTTCGAGAACCTGCTGATGCACCGTGGGATTTTGCAGCGGACACAGCACCTCGACGCGGCGGTCGAGGTTCCGCGGCATCATGTCGGCTGACGAGATATACACAGCCGCTTTCGCGCCCGGCAGGCCCTGGCCCATGCCGAAGCAATAGATGCGGCCGTGCTCGAGGAAGCGGCCGATGATCGATTTGACGCGGATGTTCTCCGACAGGCCGGGAATGCCCGGCCGCAGACAACAGATACCGCGGACCACGAGCTCGACCTGGACACCGGCCTGCGAGGCCTCGTAGAGCGCATCGATGATGTCGGGATCGACGAGCGCATTCATCTTCATCCAGACCGCGCCGGGCCGGCCATGCTTCGCATGCGCGGTCTCGCCCTGGATGTGCTCGATGATGCGCTTGCGCAGCGTCAGCGGCGACACCGCCATCTTTTCGAGGTCGCTCGGCGCCGCATAGCCGGTGATGAAGTTGAAGACGCGGGCAGCGTCGCGGCCGATCGTCGGATCCGAGGTGAAGTAGGAGAGGTCGGTGTAGATGCGCGCGGTGACGGGGTGGTAATTGCCGGTGCCGGTATGGACATAGGTGGTGAGGCTGCCGCCCTCGCGGCGCACCACCATCGAGAGCTTTGCGTGCGTCTTCAATTCGAGGAAGCCGTAGACGACCTGAACGCCGGCGCGTTCGAGGTCGCGGGCCCAGCGGATATTGGCCTCTTCGTCGAAGCGCGCCTTCAGTTCGATCAGCGCGGTGACCGACTTGCCGGCTTCCGCGGCCTCCACCAGGGCACGCACGACCGGCGAGTTGTTGGAGGTGCGATAGAGCGTCTGCTTGATGGCGACGACGTCGGGGTCGCGTGTCGCCTGCTGCAGGAACTGCACCACGACGTCGAAGGATTCGTAGGGATGGTGGACAACCAGGTCCTTCTGGCGGATCGCGGCAAAGATGTCGCCACCATGCTCGCGCACGCGCTCGGGGTGACGTGGCACGTAAGGGGTGAATTCGAGATCGGGGCGATCGAGCCGCGTGAGCTGCGACAGCTCGTTCATGGCAAGCACGCCGTCGACCTGGAACACCTCGTCGTCGGCAGCGGATAGCGCGTGTTGCACGAAGTTACGCAGCTCCTCCGGCATCTTGGCGTCGATCTCGAGCCGGATCACCGAGCCGCGGCGGCGGCGCTTCAGCGCGGTCTCGAACAGCCGGACGAGGTCCTCGGCCTCTTCCTCGATTTCGAGCTCGGAGTCGCGGATGATGCGGAACGTGCCCTGGCCGCGGACGGTGTAGCCGGGGAACAGGCGATTGATGAACAGGCTGGTGGCCTGCTCCAGCGAGATCAGCCGGACCGTGCCTTCCGCCGGCATGCGGATGAAGCGGTCGATCTTGCCGGGCATTCGGATGAGCGCGTTCATCGCCTTGCCGTCGGCGGCGCGGGTGAGCTGGAGCGCGATGGTGAAGCCGAGACTCGGGATGAACGGGAAGGGATGGGCGGGGTCGATCGCGAGCGGGGTCAGCAGCGGAAAGACGTTGCGGAGGAAGTATTCCTCGACCCAGGTGCGCTCCGCCTTGGTGATGTCCTTGCCGTCCACCAGCACGATGCCGACCTCAGCCAGCGTGCCGCGCAGATCGCCCCAGATCGCCTGCTGGTCGCTCGCAAGCTGGGAGACGGTGCGGTTGATCAGTGCGAGCTGCTCGGACGGGGTCAGGCCGTCGGGGCTGCGCTCGGCGATACCTTCGCGGACCTGAGCCTTGATGCCGGCCACGCGGACCATGAAGAACTCATCAAGGTTATTTGCCGAAATCGACAGGAATCGCACCCGCTCCAGCACGGGATGGCTGCCATTGACCGATTCCTCCAGCACGCGGCGATTGAAATGCAGCCAGGAGAGCTCGCGATTGATGAACCGTTCGGGGCTCTTGGCGATTGCCGGGGCGCCCGGCTCGACGTGTTCTTTTTCTTTTAATTCAACGGCTTGCGCGGAGTCCATGAGAAGTCGATCCATCGTCTTGCACCTATTTTGCGTCTTATGCGCAAAACCGGCGAGGAGCATGTGTTAGCGCGATGACGTTTCGATGACATTGAGGTTCCGCGCGCCCGCGGCGTCAAGCGCCTCGCGACGGGGACGACGGTCCGGCGGATCAAACGTTCCGGAGCAGCTCGACGGCCAGCGCCCGGGTCACAGGACGGCCCTGCCGCAGGGCCTCGCTGTCCAGAAGCTCAACCGCTTGGCGAGCGGCGGCCTGGGAGCGCTCCAGGCGGGTGGCGAGGTAGCTCACGACGCTCTCATCGACGCTCAACTGCCGGTCGGCGCAGAATTTGACGATCAGGGCGCGGAACAACTGGTCGTCGGGTGGCAACAGCGCGACCGCAGGCACAGCGCGCAAGCGCGAGCGCAGGTCGCGCAATTCGATGTCGAGGGTGACCGGCACCTCGCGGCCCGTCAGCAGGACATAGGCGCCGTCCTCGCGCGCGAGGTTGAGAAGGTGGAACAGCGCGCGCTCGTCAAACTCCTTGGCCTTCAAATCCTCCACGACCAGCGCGCCGGTGGCGAGCGCGCCCGGCACGGTCGCGGGCGTCAGCGCATTGGCGGTGGTGGAGCGGGCGCCGGCCTCGTCGGCCCAGATGGCGGCGAGGTGGCTTTTGCCGGAGCCTTCCGGTCCCGCCAGCCACATGATCCGGTTCGGCCATTCCGGCCAGCTATCGATGAGCGCGAGACCGGCGGCGTTGGCAGGGCCTTCCAGAAAATTGTCCCGGCTCAGGCTCTCCGCATGCGGGAGAGCGAAGGCCAATTGACGGGGATGAACGCGGCCTGCCACGCTTTGCTTGCTCCATGCCGGGTCCAACCGGCCCTGTTCGATTGCCGTCAGGCGTTACGCCTGACGAGTTGGCCTTTTGCGGGGCCGCTCCGTTCTCTTTGCCGGATGCCTATTTGGCCTCGATCGCGCTCATGTGCCGCAGCCACTCGACGAGGTAGAGCGACACCGAGGAGAGCGTGAAGACCGTCACGAAGCCCATCAGGATCATATCATAAGGTCCGGGCTTGAAGCCGAAGGCGAGCGCCGCAAGCACCAGTGCCGCGAAGGCGACCTGGGCAACCGTGTTGAGCTTCGACACCATCGACGGCTTCATCGCGACCGGCCGGTCGAACAGCCAGGACACGATCACGGCCGCGACGATCATGATGTCGCGCGACACCACCAGGATCACGATCCAGCGCGGGATCGCGCCCCAGATTCCCAGCGCCATGTAGATCGACACCAGCAGCGCCTTGTCGGCCAGCGGGTCGAGCAGGGCGCCAAGCTCGCTCGTCATGTTGAAGCGCTTGGCCAGGAAGCCGTCGATAGCGTCGCTGACCCCGGCGATCAGGAATACCGCGAACGCAATCTCCATTTGGCTGGAAACGATGGCCCAGACGATGATCGGGACCAGCATGATGCGGCCCAGGGTAATGATGTTCGGAATACTCACGCGGCGCTTCCCGGCACCCGGTCTGACCTCGAATCCGGTGCTCTGGAGGCTGAACCGGCTGTTATCTACATAGTACAGCGCTCGGCGCCTTGCGAGCCATTGCGCATCCCCTGAAATCGACGTAACCAGCCGCAACCCCACTGGAAATCGGGCATGACCGACCGCAAAAACGGCCTCACCTACGCCGATTCAGGCGTCGATATCGATGCGGGCAATCGCCTCGTCGACCTGATCAAGCCGATGGTGCGCGCCACCGCGCGGGCCGGCGCCGACGCCGAAATCGGCGGATTCGGGGGCCTGTTCGACCTCAAGGCGGCCGGATTCAGGGATCCCGTCCTGGTGGCTGCGACTGACGGCGTTGGAACCAAGGTCAAGATCGCCATCGAAACCGGCCTGCATGGCGGGATCGGCATCGACCTCGTGGCCATGAGCGTCAACGACCTCGTGGTGCAGGGCGCCGAGCCGCTGTTCTTCCTGGATTATTTTGCCTGTGGGAAACTCGATCCCGAAGCGGCCGCGGCGATCGTCGCCGGCGTTGCCGAAGGCTGCCGCGAATCCGGCTGCGCCCTGATCGGCGGCGAGACCGCCGAGATGCCCGGCCTCTACCAGGACGGCGACTACGACCTTGCGGGCTTTGCGGTCGGGGCCGCCGAGCGCGGCACGCTGCTGCCGCGCAAGGATATCGCCGCGGGCGACGCCGTGATCGGGCTCGCCTCGTCGGGTGTCCATTCCAACGGCTTCTCGCTGGTGCGCAAGATCGTCGAACAGTCCGGCCTCGGCTTCGGGGCGCAGGCGCCGTTCTCGCCGGTCATGACGCTCGGCGGGGCGCTGCTGGCGCCGACAAAGCTCTACGTCAAATCCTGCCTGCGCGCGATCCGCGAGACCGGGGCGGTGAAGGGCCTCGCCCACATCACCGGCGGCGGCTTTACCGACAACATTCCGCGCGTGCTGCCAAAACATCTTGGCGTCGGCATTGATCTGGCAAACCTGCCGGTGCTGCCGGTGTTCAAATGGCTGGCGGCGCAAGGCGGCATCGCCGAGCTCGAAATGCTGCGCACCTTCAACTGCGGCATCGGCATGATCGCGATCGTCGAACCCGACGCCGTCGAAAACGTCGTTAAGATCTTCGAGGATGCCGGCGAGGGCGTTGCCGTGCTCGGCAAGGTGATCCCGGCCGAGGGTGAGCATCGCGTCGTCTATCACGGCAACCTCGACCTGGCGCTGTAGGACCCATGAAGCGCCGCGTCGCCATTTTGATCTCCGGCCGAGGCTCCAACATGGCCGCGCTGATCAAGGCCGCGGCAGCGCCGGATTTTCCGGCCGAGATTTCGCTGGTCATCTCCAACAAGGCCGATGCGCCCGGTCTGGAGCGGGCGAGGGCCGGCGGCGTCAAGACGCTGGTGATCGAGAGCAAGCCGTTCGGCAAGGACCGCGCCGGTTTCGAGGCGGTGCTGCAAGGCGCGCTCGATCGGCACGGCATCGAGCTGATCTGCCTCGGCGGTTTCATGCGGCTGTTCACGGCCGAGTTCGTGCAGGCCTGGTACGGAAGAATGCTCAACATCCATCCCTCGCTCCTGCCGTCCTTCCCCGGCCTCGACCCGCACGGCCAAGCCTTGCGCGCCGGCGTCAAACTGTCCGGCGCGACGGTGCATTTCGTGATTCCCGAGACCGATGCCGGCCCGATCGTGATGCAGGGCGCGGTGCCCGTCGGCGACAACGACACGCCGGACACGCTGTCGGAGCGCATCCTCGAGGTCGAGCATCGCATCTATCCCGAAGCGTTGCGGCTGCTCGCGCAAGGCAAGGTGCGAATCGAGGGCGACGTCTGCAAGACGGCGGGAAGCGGGGCCTCGGAGAATTTTCTGATCTCGCCGGTGGTGACCGACGCGCAGTGAGCGCGGTTTCCGTTCGCCCCCTGTGGCAGCGGAAGCACAACCCATCGCAATCGCCGCGTCGGCGGGAGTTCAACCGATTGACCCCCTGTGCCAGTTGAGCGCAAATCGCCTCGCACGGCGCGGATCGTCATGGTTTTTCGCGCCGTCATGAGCGTCGGGATTGTGTCGTCATGCGCAGTGCGCAGCCGTTGGGAACAGGGCGGATGATCAGGCTGGGCCGGCTCCGCCGGGTCGCGGCTGCGCTCGTGCTCGCCGTTGGGTTCGCCGTCGCACTCGGGGCCGGGCCCGCCCTCGCGCAGAGCCCTTCGCCGTCTCCGAGCCCGACGCCGACACCAACGCCGTCGCCGACCCCGATCCCAACCCCGTCACCGACGGCGACCAACTACGAGCGTTCGATCGGCAGCACCACGCTCGACCTTGGCTCCAACTTCCTGGAGCGGCTCGGCAACCAGGCCTCCAACGGGTTCAACCGCACGATGCGCAACAATCCCGGCGGCGGTGGCGCCTCGTCGGAGACGGAAGCACCACGCTATCGAACCTGGTTCGAAGGCTACGGGATCTCCGCCCGCACCGACGCGCAGGGCGACTTCGTCGGCGACAAGCGCAAGACTTTTGGAGGGGTGGCGGGCTTTGGCGCGCGGCTCGCGCCGGGTGTCAATATCGGCTTCTCCATCGATCAGAGCCGAACCGATGTCGACGTGCCGCTCGCGCTGCAATCGGCAACCCTCGATTTGACGCAGATCGGCTTCAACGGCTCGATCGACAAGGGGCCGTGGACCTGGGCCTTCGCGGCCGTGCACGGCTTTGGCAATGTTCGCTCCAGCCGCGACACCGGCTTTGGTCTGGCGACCGCGCGCTATCACGCCGCGATCGACGGCGCGCTCACCGAGGTCAGCTACTACTGGACGCAGGATCAGGCGCGCATCGTGCCGAAGGGCGCGCTCGAATATGTCCGCGCCACCAGTGCTGCTTTCAACGAGGTCGGCGGCCTCGACCCCATGGCTGTCGGCTCGACCGCGCTGGCACGCGCGCGCGTGATGATCGGCGCCGAGGTGGGGCGTTACTTCATCTTCGATCAGAAGATTTTGGACCTGTCGGCCTACGGCAAGTTCGTCGACAATTTCTACCAGGACTTGGGCTCGATCCAGGTCAGCCTGGGCGCGCAGAGCATCGTGGTGCCGGGGATCGGCGAGAGCCGCCACGGCGTGGATGCCGGCGCGTCGGCCTCGCTCAGCCTGACCAACACCGCGCGGCTCTATGTCAATTACGACACCAAGCTGCGCAGCGAATTCCGCTCGCATCAGGGCACGGTCGGCTTCGAATACAAATGGTAGGGCGGCTGCGTCCCGGCCCCTCAGGTCGGCGCTGCCGCGACATAGCCGGTCAGGCCGACGCTTTCTTTCGCCGCTGCCATCATCGGCACCAGCGCGTTCGGATGGATGAACTCGTCGCGGAAGCAGGGATAGGTCTTGGGATCAAAGATCTTCTTCAGCCACTCGACAACGATCTTGTGCCGCTCGGATGAGCGGAACTCCTTGTGGTAGGTGAGCCAGAGATCGGCATGATGGCTGACGCCGAGATCGACGGCGACGAGCGGCGCGCCGAGCGCGATCGACACCGTCGGCAGGAAGCCGATGCCGGCGCCGCGCTCCACCGCATAGAGCACGCCGATCGAGGAGTTGGTCTTGATCCCGACGATGCCTTCCAGCGACTTCAGTCCGAGAATGCGGGCATAGGCGGTGTCGTCGACCTGCGGCGCGCTCTGCTTGACGATGCGATGGTTCCTCAACTCGGCAAGCGTTGCCGGTACGCCGTGGAGGTTTTCGTAGTCCTTCGAGACGAAGGGATAGATGTGGAGCCTGCCGAGCTTGGCCACGATCAAATCCGGATTGGTCGGCGGCTCGAGCTGGATCGCGATGTCGGACTCCAGCCGCGCGACGTCGGCCTGCTCCATCGCACAGCGCAAATCGACGGTGATCTTGCGGTAGGTCTTCTGAAAGTCGATCAGGCGCGGCAGGATCCAGAAATTGCCCGGGCCCTCGGTCACCGCGACGCGGACCGTGCCCGCGGTATCGTTCGAGGAACGCGAGGCGCGTCGAAACACGTTGAAGGCGTGACGCTCCATCAGCGACACGTCGGAAATCATCGCCATGCCTTCGTCGCTCAGCGTCAGCCCGCTTTGGTCACGCAGGAAAAGCTTGCAACCGATGCTCTCCTCGAGCCGGTCGATCCTGCGCATCAGCGTCGTCGAGGTGAGGCCGAGCTCTTCTGCGGCATTGCGGAAACTTTTATATTTTGCGCAGGCTAAAAACAGCTTCAAATCATCCCAGGAAGCATCCAAGGACTCTTCACTTCGGTGCTGCATCATCGCAGCACCCCGTTGCAATAGTTGCTGCATACTCCTGATCCTTACCCGCTAAGCTCTCCACCGTAACGGGATGGGGGAAACGATAGATGCGCAATATGGGTATGGAAAGGGGCCCGTTTGCCGCAAGGCATGAATTTGACGCCCTGCCGCTCAGCCCCGACATCGATGTCCATTGTGCGCAATATTCCGAGCTTGCGGCAATGGCGGATATGGCCCACCGGCTCGTGCCGGGCGTGCGGATCGGGGAACCGGAGCTCGCGCGCTATTTCACCTTCGATCCTCAATGCCTGCTGAGCTTCAGCCGCAATGGTTCGTTGGTCGGCGGCATGGCATTTCTGTACCTCAACAGCCTCGGCCACGACGCGCTGCTGCTCGACGAGATCTGTCTGACCGAACCCGATACGCGCCATCTCGCCTCCGGCGATGAGGAGGTTTCGGCGATCTACATCTGGGCGATCGCAGCCACCGGCCGCGGCATCGCGGGACTCGGGAAGGCCGCCGCGCATTTGCGGCAATCGCGATTTCGCAGCGCTGACTGCTTCGCGCAGCCGTCGACGGCGGCGGGACGCGACATCATGAAAGCGACGGGATTTACGCCTATCCCGAGCTTCCAGCCCGACCTGTGGTGTTACGAGCGGCCCTGGAATCGACAGCCAGTGCGCATGCCGGGTTCAAGTTTTGCAGCAAGGAGTTTTGCAGATGCACGGCACTAGAATTCCGCATGCCAAACCGGACTCCCGCGCTATCACCATCCGTATTGCGCGAGATCCCAGCGATCTCATGCTGGTCACCGCCATTCGCTCTGCGGTCTATCTCGCCGAGCAGGATTGTCCCTTCGACGAGGAGTTCGACGGCAACGACCTTGTGGCCGCGCATTTCATCGGCTTCGTCGGCAACGAGCCGGCGGGCTGCCTGCGGGTGCGCTTCTTCGGCGAGTTCGCCAAAGTCGAACGCCTTGCGGTGCGCCATCAGTACCGGCGCTCGCGCGTGTCGTTCAAGCTCGTGCAGGCGAGCGTCGAGTATGTGAAGCGCAAGGGCTTTCGCAAGATCTACGGCCAGGCGCAGGACCGGCTGGTCGATTTCTGGGCCCATTTCGGCGCAAAGCCGCTCGGCCATAATCGCAAGATCACCTTTTCCGATTTCTCCTACACGGAGATGGTCCTCGAGATCGAGCCTGGGCCCGACGCCATCACGCTGGACAGTGATCCTTACGTGATTATCCGGCCCGAAGGCGACTGGGACCGGCCGGGCGTGCTCGACGCCTCGGCGGGCAGGGCGGTGACATCGCCATTGCGTACTATGGCCGTCGCCGATCGCTAGAATTGGTGCAACCACAAGCAAGCAGATGCTGGTTTCCCTCCACGACGATCCGCCGATCCTGGTTTGCGCCGACCTGCAGGTCGAATATCTGACCCCCGGGCGTCGCCACGTCATCCTCGACGGCGACGCCGCCACCTCGCGCTGCCTCGAGTTGTTGACGCTGTGGCGCGACAACCTCTGGCCGGTGATCCACCTCAAGCGCATCGCGCAGGCGGCCTGGTTCAATCCGGCATCCAAGCTGACCGACTGGATCGGCGACCTGAAGCCGCGGCCGGGGGAGATGACGTTCGAGCATCCGCTGCCCTCGGCCTATAGCTCGGCGCGCTTCGTCGATTACACCTCGAACATCAAGAACTTCCGTTGCGTGCTGCTGGGTTTTTCCCTCGACGAGACCGTACTGGCGACCGTCGTTGACGGCTTTCACCGCAGCCATCGTTATCAGGTGGTCGGCGATGCCGTCGCGTGCCGGCATCCGGGGAGCGGAGATGCGGCCGCCTACAAGCAGGCGGTGATGAATGTGATCGGCAATTTTGCTAGTGTGCAGGCAAGCGCCGAACTCCTCAGGACCAGCGGCGCCATCGCGGTCTAGCAACCGCCGCCGGCAATCGACCGGCGACAGGGATGGATGGGAAACTTGTCTCGGGGACAACGTCTCGCGGAACTGGCGAGCGACTTGTCGCTCGCCGTCGAGAGGGCGCGCCGGCTCGGCCTGGCGACGACCGTCTATCTTCTGTCCATGGCGCTGGTCGAGGTGAAGGAAGCTGTCGAGGCCGATAGCGGCGACGACGATGACGGGGCGGCCTAAAGCGCGATGAGTTCATCGCGCTCGGGCTCGTTGTTTGCGCATGATCTCCGCGCAACCGCGGCCCTTCGGGTCCGGATCATACAGCTTCGGCTTCATGCAACGCTGCCCGGCGTTTGCGCACCGTGAAATGGCGTTGCAAGTTGCGTCCCGTGGCAATAGCCAAGATGTCGACGCTTTCTCCAGACAGGGCTTTCGTCGGCGCGACCGATTGCCAAGCTTTAGGGATACCGCAATGACCATGCAGCCGAACTCGCAAGAAGCCCGCGACGTCGCCTATCAGCTCCACGCTTACACCAATGCGCGGTCCCACCAGCAGGCGGGTCCCCTGGTGATCGAGCGCGGCGAGGGGCCTTACGTGTTCGACGCGGCCGGCAAGCGCTATCTCGAGGCGATGGCGGGGCTGTGGAGCGTCGGGCTCGGCTTCAGCGAGAAGCGGCTGGTCGATGCGGCGCACCGCCAGATGCAGGCGCTGCCGTTCTACCACACCTTCGCCTCGCGCTCGCACGGCCCCTCGATCGATCTCGCCGAGAAGCTCGTGAAGATGGCGCCGGTGCCGATGAGCAAGGTGTTCTTCACCAACTCCGGCTCGGAGGCCAACGACACCGTGCTGAAGCTGATCGCCTATCGCTCGAACGCGCTGGGCCAGCCGCAGCGCAAGAAGGTGATCAGCCGCCTGCGCGGCTATCACGGCGTCACCATTGCGTCGGCGAGCCTCACCGGCCTGCCGAACAACCACCGCTCCTTCGATCTGCCGCTGCCGAACATCCTGCACACCGGCTCGCCGCATCACTACAAGGATGCGGCGGCGGGCGAGAGCGAGGAGGCCTTTGCGACGCGGCGCGCCGAGGAGCTCGACGCGCTGATCCAGAAGGAAGGGCCTGACACGATCGCCGCCTTCTTCGGCGAGCCCGTGATGGGCGCCGGCGGCGTCATCGTGCCGCCCGCAACCTATTGGGAGAAGATCCAGGCGGTCCTGAACAAGTACGACATCCTGCTGGTCGCCGACGAGGTCATCTGCGGTTTTGGCCGCACCGGAAAGATGTTCGGCTGCGAGACCTTCAACATCAGGCCCGACGTGCTCGTGGTCTCCAAGCAGATCACCTCGAGCTATTTCCCGTTCTCGGCGATCATCATGAACGACCGCATGTTCGAGCCGATCGCGGACGAGAGCAACAAGATCGGCGTGCTCGGCCACGGCTTTACGGCTGGCGGTCATCCGGTGGGATCGGCGGTCGCGCTCGAGAATCTTAGGATCATCGAGGAGCGCAATCTGGTCGCGCACGCCGCCGAGATCGGCGCCTATATGCAGGACCGGTTGCGCACGCTCGCCGACCATCCGCTGGTGGGCGAGGTCCGCGGTATCGGCCTGATTGCCGCCGTCGAGCTCGTGCTGGACAAGACGCGCAAGGTCGCGGCCGGAACGCCAGGCGCCCTTGGCGGTGTCGCAAGTCGGCTGCTGCTGGAGCGCGGCATCATCTCGCGCAACATGCTTGACGCGCTCGCGATCTGCCCGCCGCTGATCGTCACCAAGGTGCAGATCGACGAGCTCGTCGATGGGCTCGCCGGCATGCTGGAGGATCTCAAGGCGGAGGCGGCGAAGCTCACGCCGGCGTAAGGCAAGCTCTCCGCAACCGCGGTAATTCCGGGCGAAGCTCTTGCGCCGTCATCCCCGCGCAACGGCGCAGCCGTTGTCGCTGGAGGTGCGAGCCGCGGTGCGCAGCACCGCGAGCGAGCCTCGAAGGGCGACGGCCCGACTGGCACAGCGGGGGCCGTTCATTCTTCGAGGCTCGCCATGCAGCGCTTGCGCGCCGCATGGTTCGCACCTCAGGATGACGGTGAGGGAGTTGTGACCAACTACGCCCGCTGCACCCCGACCACGCGGCCTTTCTCGATCGCAAGCGCGAGTTCGCCGCGCTTGAGCTTGAGGGCGGCATCGCCGAACAGCTCGCGGCGCCAGCCACGCAGCGCGGCGACGTCGGCCTCGTCGTCGGCGGCGATGGCTTCGAGGTCGTCGACGGTTGCGATCACCTTGCTGGCGACCGCGTGGCGCTCGGCCGTCATCCGCAGCAGCACCTTCAACAGCTCGACGATCGCCTGACCGTTGGAGTTGTTGCGCGGCTTCTCCAGCTTCGGCAGCTTGGTGAGGTCGCGCGCCAGCCCGCGCTGCACGGCGGCGATGATGTCGGTGCCCCATTTGGACTTTTCAAAACCCTTCGGCACCGAGCGCAGATGGGCGAGCTTCTCCACCGTATTGGGCGCGTGGGTGGCGATATCGCTGACAGCCTCGTCGCGCAGCACGCGGCCGCGCGGCACGTCGCGGCTCTGCGCCTCCTGTTCGCGCCAGGCCGCAACCTCCATCAGGACGGCGAGATCCTTCGGCTTGCGCACCCGCGTCTTCAGGCGTTCCCAAGCGCGCTCGGGGTGGAAGTCGTAGGTGCGGGGCGAGGTGAGGATCTCCATCTCCACGCTGACCCAGTCGCTGCGGCGACGCTTCTTCAGGTCGGCATCGAGCGCGGCGAAGACGTCGCGCAAATGGGTGACGTCGGAGACCGCGTAGTGCATCTGCTCCTTGGTCAGCGGCCGGCGCGACCAGTCGGTGAAGCGGTGGGTCTTGTCGGGGCGATGGCCCGTCACCTTCTCGACGAGCTGGTCGTAGGCGATGCTGTCGCCATAGCCGAGCACCATGGCCGCGACCTGGGTGTCGAACACCGGGTGCGGGATGATGTTGGCCTGGTGCCAGATGATCTCGATGTCCTGGCGTGCGGCGTGGAACACCTTCAGCACGCTCTCATTGGCCATCAGCTCGAAGAACGGCTTGAGGTCGATGCCCTCGGCCAGGGTGTCGATGACCACGGCCTCCTCGGCGCTCGCCATCTGCACCACGCATAGCAGCGGGTAGTAGGTGGTCTCGCGCAGGAACTCGGTATCGACTGTGATGACGGGGTGCTGGGCCAGCCGGCTGCAGGCAGCGGCGAGGTCAGCGGTGGTGGTAATCAGATCCATGAACGGCCCATGACACTTGGTATCAGCCGTTCTGCCGAAAGCGCTGATATGTCAAGGGCCTCGTAGCGAATTCGGGCCTTGCATTTCAAGTGGAATCGCAAGCAAAAGCCGGTCCCGGCGGCGGATTCCGGTGAAATTGCGCCCTCGAAATCCTATTCGTAACGGATCCGCCGCGACGGCTTGCGGGCGCAGGGCATCGCGACCACGACCACGCACATGGCGAGCATCGCCAGACCCAAGAACTCGAACACCAATATGTCCACGGCAAATTCCCCCAAGAAACGTTGCTAAACTTGTCTGGGGCGAATTGAGGGTCTGTTAATTGTCGTGGTTACCGGCGGCGGGGCGGGCCGGATGGTGGACGGGGGGTTAACGAGGCGGGATGGATTTCCGGGGGTGCGCTGGTGGTCGATGGAAGAGAATTGACGAGGGGCGGTTTCGGTATTGCGCCACCAAAGTTTCTCGCCGGAACGGTAGTTCAGGTCGAGCGCACAGCGCTGACTCCCAAACGAAAAAGCCCCGGACGATGCCGGGGCTTTGGATGTTCGAGGCTCAGATCGGATCAGTACTTCGCGACAACCGCGCCATCCGAGTTGAAGCGGTAGACGATCGACGTGCTGATGGTCTGCACCCACGGCTTGAAGGTGACTGCGGTGCCAGTTGATGTGCCTGCACCCGTTCCGCACCCGAAGATCGACGCAGCACCCTCGGCCGTACACGTTTGAGGCAGAGTGATACGATCATAGTAGGCCGCGCGATATTCGGTCTTCATGAACCAGCCAGGCGTCGCAAGGCCGAAGAGGCTCAGGCTGTTCTCGACGCCGCCACCGACGAACCAGCCGTCGCGACGGAATGAAGGATTTGTCGAGTACGATGTGTTTCCGACAACAACGCCGAGGATCGACAGATTGGCTCCAGACCACTCGGAGCCGGAATAGCCCGCATTGACGTAGGACAGAACGTTGGGCGCAACGAGGTAACCCAGCCGTGCGCCGGCAGCGTAGCTGGTGCGAAGCTTCTCGGTGCCTTCGGTGCCCCAGAAGGTATCGATCAGCGAGCCGCGGATGTCGCCGAATTGTCCGTCGCCAAACAGACCTGCGACCCATTTGCCGGCGACTTGCCAGTCATAACCGGCGCCAACGGTGGCGAACCAGCCGCTTCCGCCAAAGCGCGAATTGCCCTCAATCAAGGAGCCGGCCGGGCCTGCGCCGAAGAAACCCGGCACCGTGCTGAGGACGGTGCTGTCAGCAGCCCAGAGCCCCCCGCCGCCGCCGCCAAAGGCATAGAAGCCCGTCCAGTTCGGGCCACCAACAGCGGAAGGAGCTTTGCTGTAGATGCGCGGGGCAACATCGACAGCCGCCACGCCTTTGTCGTTGAAGCGGTAGACCAGCGATGTGCTGACTGTCTGCACCCAGGGCTTGAAGGTCATGCCGATGCCGGTCAAGCCAGTCCCGAACGCTGGCGTGAGGGTCTCTGGCAGCGCGACGCGATCATAATATGCCGATCGATATTCGGACTTCATGAACCAGCCAGGTGCCGTGATGCCGAAGATGCTCAGGTTGTTCTCGACACCGCCGCCGACGAACCAGCCGTCACGATGAAATGAGGGCGTGGTGTCGAACGCCGCGCTTCCCGGCTGCAGCCCGATCTGGGTCGTCCCTGACCACTCGGAGCCTGTGTAGCCCGCGTTGACGTAGGACAGAACGTTCGGCGCAACCAGATAACCCAGCCGCGCACCGGCCGCGTAGCTCGTGCGAAGCTTCTCGCTACCGTTATTGCCCCAGAAGGTATCGTTCAATGATCCGCGGATGTCTCCAAACTGTCCGTCAGCGAAGACACCGGCCACCCAGTTGCTGAACTGCCAGTCGTAGCCGGCGCCAACGGTGCCGAACCATCCGCTGCCGCCGAGGCGGCGATCGCGGTCTCTTGGCGTGCCGGCAGGACCGGCGATCGGGCCAAAGAATCCGGAGCCGGTGCTGTAGAGTTCGCTGTCGGCGTTCCATAGGCCACCACCGCCACCGCCGAACACGTAGAAGCCAGTCCAGCTCGGCGCGGCGATTGGCGCCGGCGCTTTCACATAGGGCCGGGCGGTGAGGTCGGCCGCCGAGACTGCTCCGGTCATTGCCGTGACCGCGCCCAGAGCGAACACAAGCTTTTTCATTTCAAATCCCCAACCCCAATCTGTTTTGCAGGCTCCGCCGCGGTCGCGGCGGATCATGCCGATCCGATTCAGATGCCCCTCGTATGGTCTTGCCGAAGCGGCGCCGATGAACAGGCAAAACGACCAGCTGTCGCCCAATCGGAAAAATCAGGAAGCGAAACAGGAAAACGCGGGAAAAAGATTCCTGCCTCTCCACCGAGAATGGGGCCGGTGGTTACCGGCGCCGCGGTGGGCCTGATCCGTTGCGTCATGGGCTGGCCCCAGGTCCTTCACCAAGTGTACCGGGCGACCGCCTTGCCGACGACGGTGCGCCGGGTGGAGGAGATCTCGGAATCGACGCTGCCACCGAGCGCGAAGCCGTTGCGCCAGGCGACTTCGGCAGCACCCGTGAGCAGGGCGGCATCAGGTGCCTGGCTTGCACCGTTCACGACGAAGCCGGACTGCGGCAGCGTCTGGAAGGTCGCGAATGCGGTGCGCGCGACGTCGAAATTGTGCGCCCAGGCGCCGCGCCCGCGAAGGGTCACTACGGCATCGCCAGAGACGTAGGATCGATCCGCACGCAGGCCGAGCTCGCTGCGCGAGTCCGTGACGTCCTTGCCGCCATAGGCGAGCGCGAACGTATTCGCGCCGCTGATCGCCTGTTCGCTGAAGCCGGGCAGGAACAGTGTGGTCGCTTGTCCTGCGACATAGGGCGTCAGCGCGGCCCAGGACAGTTCGTAGCGATGGCCGGCTTCGATGCGGGCCGACAGTGCGTTGGCGGTGAAGCGGCCCTGGAGCCGGTCGACGCCGCCAATGGTCACCGTACGGTCGGTGGTGACGTCCTGCCAGCCATAGGCCAGCGCACCGGCGATATAGCTCTGGCCAAAGTTGTGGCGCGCGAAAGCGCCGGCCTGGAACAGTTCGGAGCGGCCGCCGCCGAGGCCGCTGTCGAGGTTGAAGCCGGTGCCCCCGCCGCCGAGCGCGAAGCCGACGACCGTGTCCGGCCCAATACGATAGTCCGCCCCTGCGGCGACCCCAACGGCATGGCTGTTCGTCGCGTGCGAGCCGACGACGGCGTTGCCGTCCGCATTCTGCGCACCGCCATAGCCGGCCGCCCACACATTCCACCGTGCAGCGGCACCCGCCGCGCCGAGCGGGGCCTTGCGCTCAATGGAGGCAAACGCATCGCGCGCTGTGCCTTGACGTCCCGTCATGCCTGCATCGGCATACGACAGGACGCCGCCGCCGGGTCCGGCATTGCCGAGATGGCCGAACGGATCGAGCAGCGTCGCCACGAAATTGTCCATCGCATCGAAGGAGACCTGCTGGATGCCGGTTGCATGCTCGCCGGACGCCTGCGTGAGCGCGTTGTTGAGACTGGCGCCGCTTGCGCCGAGCAGGGCGTTGAAAGCCGCCGGCGGGTTCGCTCCGGCCGTCAGGGCATTGTCGATACCGGCTGCGACGTTGCGCTGGTTGATGGTCGCGCCCGAGAGCGACGGCGACAACAGGCCGGGATCGAGCGTGAGCAGCACGCTGGTGCCGTTGTAGGTCAGGTGCGGATTGCGCGCGAGGCCGGTGCCGCTGAGCAGGACCGTGTCGAACGTGCCGGTCACGCCGCCTGCGCCGGTCATGATGGTATAGGTCGTCGTCGACGACACGCGGCTCAGCAGTTGCACCGAAACGGTGCCGGCGATTTGCGCGGTGCCTGTCACTGCCGTGCTGGTCGCGCTCGACCCTGAAACTTGCACGAGATAGGTCGAGGCACTGCTCATGACGAGGCTGCCCTGGACGTTCAGCGTGCCGGTGCCATTGAAGCCGGGCGCAAGGATGCCGTCAAACATGTGGATGGTGCCGCCGACCGTGCCGTCGCCCGCCAGCGTGCCTCCGGTCTGCACCACGAAGCCCGTGGCGTTGGTGAGCGAACCGGTCACCGCCAGCGTGCCGCCATTGATGAAAACGTTGCCCGTGAAACCGCTGCTGTCCGCGGTCAACCGTGTAACGCCGGCGTCCTGGATGATCTCGCCGTTGCCCGCCAGCTGGGGGCCAAAGGCGTAGTTTGACGACGTGTGATTGAACCGGATCGCGCCGCTTAGGGTCACCGACGGCGCGAACTGGACCAGGGAAGCATTCAGGATGCCCGGCGCCACCGCTGTCTGCCCTGAGCCAGCTCCGATGTCGATTTCTCCGAGGGTGGTGCCAGTCCCAACGTTGACGACATTGGAGGTCACCGTCACCGAACCGCCGTTTGCGATTGTTAGATAATTGAGGCCGCCGCTGCCACTAGCGCCGAGAGTAAGTGCGCCCGTCAGCAGGGACGATCCCGCGCCGCTGACGCTCAGCGAGCCGAAACCGCCGGAGTGAAAGCCGAGAATGGTGACGCCGGCCGTCATGGTGGCGCCATTGGTGATCGAAACGCTGCCCTGCGCCTGTCCGCCGATGATCAAGGCGCCCGGCACGTTCCAACTTGAGCCGGTGCCATCGACGCTGGCCGTTCCGATTCCGATGCCACCGACAATTGCGCCGGCGTTGTTGGTGACCTGGCCGCCATTGGAAATGGTCAGGCTGCCCGTGCCTGAGGTTCCGACAAGCAGTCCGCCCGACGTCGTGAATGAGGAGCCGGAGCCACTGACCGTCAGGCTGCCGTTTGCGCTGCTCGTGAGATCGCCGAGATAGGCATTGACGGCGCTGACGCTGCCGCCCGAGAGAACCTGAAGCGTGCCGCTGCCGGCGCGGCCGATCGAGAGATCGCCGGTGTTCGTCCATGTCGAGCCGGCGCCGGTGACCGTCACGCTGCCCGTGCTGCCGGCCTGAAAACCGAGCGCCGCAGTGGTGTCGGTCAAGGTGCCGCCATTGCTGATCATGAGCTGACCAGTGCCTGCGGCACCGATGAAGGTCGACAATGCGTGCGCTGCGCCTCCGCTGATGACAGCCGGGTTGGGCGAGGTCTGGTCGACGGTCACCGTGTCGGTGGCGTTTGGCACCGCTGCCGGATTCCAGTTGCCGGCGGTGAACCAGTCGGACGAGGCCGCACCCGTCCAGATCGGATTTGCACCCATCGCGGGTTGAATGGAGAGGACGGCGGGCAGCGCCGTCGATGCCAGCAGCAGTCGAAGCAAACACGCGAGCGAGCCCCTCATCCGCAGCGGATCGTGCGATCTGGCAATGAAGGGAGAGGAAGGATGGGCCGGCTGTCGCGCGCATCTTGAGGTCATCTGCACTTCCGTCACTCAATTCCTGCAGGCGCGGTCGAAGCCTGCTTCATGTCTGTTTGGCGGAAGGAGAAATGAGTTCTCACGAAATCGGAAATGACGACAAATGAAATCGGCGGCCACCGCTGGGACGCTGAAGAGTACGACCGCTGCTGCGGCGTCAAACCATCCATGCCTCATATCGAGTCGATCTCCCAAAACCGTTTACCTGCCGCAAATTGATAGCGGCCCGCCTCAGCAAGCGCTTTGACTGGCCGGAACTGATGTTCCACGGCAAGCAAGCGGACGTCGTGTGCGTGGCAACTGTTGCAATAGGGTCACACGAAAATGCCCAGCGGAGATTTTCGTCCAGCGGAGATTTTCGTTTCGACGCCTTCTACGCTGACCCGGGCTGCCGGTTCGGCGCAGAAGCTGCGCCTTCCAACAAACTGAAGCCGTCGGACTATTCGCCGCGCCGTCTTTTCGCGTCTTTGCGGATGTCCGACGGTGTCGCGGCGTAGCGCCGGCGGAAGCAGCGATTAAAGTAAGATTGGTCGCTGAAGCCGGCCTCGAACGCGATTTCGCCCACCGGACGATCAAAATGGCGTCGATCTGTCAGCAATTGGTGTGCTAGTGCCAGCCGCTGTGCGAGCACGAATTCGGAAAAACTCGAGCCATCGGTTTCAAGCAGGCTGCGTACGTAGCGAGGCGAAATCCCTTGGCGCGCCGCGACAAGCTCCGCCGAAAGATCGCGTTGCACGAGATTGCGGGCGATGTCTGCTTTGATCGCGTGCAGCCTTGCGGCACGAACGCCGCGCTCGCGAGCAAGAGCAACAGCGTCGGGCGTCCCTCCCGCAGCGACGATGACAAGATCGGTCAAGTGCGTGGCGACGCTCTGCGCCAACTGTTCGGTCGACAAGGCCGACGCGTCCTGCAGCACGGCCAAATAGCCGGACAATAGTTGTATTGCGTCGGTGGGCTCTATCAAGGGTCGGGCAAGTGCAGCGTCGAGATCGGCAATATGGGGCCTTATACGCTCGCGCGACACTGCAAGCGTCAGGAATTGGCCGCCATTCCGGATCGTGCAAACGCTCGGGTCAATGCCGGAGACCAGAACCGCGCTACCAGCAGCAATAGTGACCTCGCGTCCGAACTGCGCAATTGTGCCAACCCCTCCTGTCACGATGGAGAACAAGAAATTGTCGGGTGCTCCGGCGGCGATTTTGCGAGTCATCCGGTAACTCGCATCGGATCGTGAACCACAAGCGACGCCAAGACCCGGCAGTCGGCGAAGCGTCACGTCTGCATGAAACGGCGCGTCATTGAGCGGTTCGATCTCAAAACGGGCGACGGTATGGCCGTAAACCTCGCGCCACATTGCCAGCCGCTTTTCGACCGGGAATGCGTCCGTGGTCACATGCACGGGAGCGAATGGTGAGGCCGAAGCCTGAGAAGTCAGGTATGGAGCCGAGGAATTCGTTCGACGGGAAGGACTGTCGGGCATCGATATGTTGTGCCGATCGGGCTAAAAGCGGTTCAAAACTGCCGGCGATTTCCGCTCTCTAACCCCCTTCCTGTCGTCTGGTCTAGACGTGATCCGGTGGCAGATCTCTCTTGGACCTCGATTTGGGCAGGAAATCCTCGCTGCCGTGTCTGTTCGAGCCTTGCATTCGGGCGGAATCGCCCGGGTGGCACGCGAGTCACCACTGGTACCGGACGACTCCCTTGCCGGCATAGGACCGGGTCACCTCGGAAAACTCGCCCTCGAAAGTTGCGGCGGCCGACCAACCATTCAGCCACTTCTTCTCAGCCGATGCCGTGACCAGCGCCGCGTCTGCGGCCTGTGCCGCCCCGTTCACGACGAAGCTTGCACCGGGAAGGGCCTGGAATGTTGCCGCCACAGAGCGGTCCGGATTGAAGTCGTGCGCCCAGGCGAAGCGGCCGCGCAATGTGAGGACACCGTCCTGGGCGACAAACGACTTGTCCGTGCGCACGCCAAGCTCGGCACGGGCATCCGTGACGCTCTTCGCCGAATAGGTGAGGGCGGAGGTGCCGGTTCCGGCCAGGACAGTTTCGGCATAGCCGGGCAGGTCGAACATCGTGACCTGAGCCGCTGCATAGGGCGTGATACCGATGCCATCCGTCCATGGGGCGATCACGCGATAGCCACCTTCAATGCGCCCCGAATAGGCATTGGCTTTGAAGTTGGCGTGCAGGCGGTCCACGCCTGCGATGGTCACGGTGCGATCGGTGGTGACGTCCTGCCAGCCATAGGCGAGCGCTGCGGAGACGTAGGCCGGTCCGTTGTTGTGACGCAGATAGGCGCCGGCCTGGAATAGATCCGAGCGACCATTGCCCGAGCCGGTCACGGCAAAGTTCGTTCCGCCGCCGGCGAGCGCGAAGCCGGCGAGGGTATTCGGCGAGAACAGATAATCAGCGCCGACCGCGCCGCCGAAGATCCGGCTGGTGCTGTCGTTGGAGCCTATGCCGGCTCGGCCGTCCGTCGACTGCACACCGCCGAACGCCGAGGCCCAGGTGCTCCAGCGCTGCTCGAACAGGGCGCGCGAAGTCGGATTCAGGGCCATGGTAAAGGCATCGGTGGTCCGCCGCTTTGCCGCTTCGCCTGTCTCTTCGGCAAATCCGGTGGGTCCTGGCGTGACCGTGGTGCCGCCACCGCGCGTGACCGGATCGGTCAGCAGGCCGAGGAACAAGCCCATCGCATTGAATGTGCTTTGCTGAGAGCCTGTGGCGACCTCGCCGGACAGTTGCGTCAGTCCGGCCGGCGTCAACGCACCGAATGCGACCGGCACGCTGCCGCCCGCGTTGAAGAAGTTGGTGATTGCGCTCGCGACGTTCTGCTGGTTGACGTTCAGTCCCGACGAGGAGGGCAGCGCGAAGTTCAGGGTCAGATCGAGATAGGCGTTGGTCGCGTCATAGCCGAGGCTGCTGGAAAAGCCTGACGGCAGGTTCGTATTGACCAATGTCGCGAAGCTGCCGCTGACGCCGTTCGTGGCGTGGACGATGGTGTACTGCTTCGTGACGTAGGAGCCTTGCCCGAAAACCGCATTCACGGTGGCGCCACCGAGAGTCGCGGTGCCTGTGACATCGGTGCGACTTGCACTCGTGGGCGAGACCTGGACGAGATAAGTCGCGGCCGCCGTGAGCGTGAGATTGCCCTGCACGGTCAGCGTGCCGATCGAATTGCCCGGCGCCAGCGTGCCGCTGGTGACCGTCGTATCTCCGACGGTGCCGGCACCGCCCAGCGTACCGCCGTTGACCGTCATCGTGCCGCCCAGCGTTCCGTTCACCAGCAGCGTGCCGCCCGTCACGTTGGTCGTTCCGGTGAAGCCGGACGAATTGCCCGTCAGGTTGGTCACGCCGCCGGCTTGCTGGATGACACCGCTGCCGCTGATCGCGGGGCTGAAGACGTAGTTCGTGCTCGTGTGGTTGAGGTCGATCTCCGCGGTCCCAGCTCCCATGGTGATCGACGCCGCATTGATCGTCCCGGGCGCCAGCCCGGGGAGACCCGCGGTGTTGCCGACGACGAACGTACCGGAAGAGCCGGAGTCCCGGGCCAGGGTGATGTTGCCCGAACCACCGTTGACTGTGACCGTGCTGCCCGACGAGACTGCAAGAAGGCCAGAGCCGCTCGCGCCGACGATCAAGCTTTGAGTGGCCAACGTGGACCCCGCGGCGAGGGCTACCGTCCCGGTGGAGCCGGCCAGGGAGCCGACGACCGTTCCGAAGGATGAGCCGACTGTAACGCTCGCGCCGCTGCCGTAGATGACCATGATGCCATTGCCGCCATCGCCGACAATGAGACCATTATTGATCTGGGCGCTCGATCCGGATCCGCCGACAAGAAGGCTGTTGGGAGCTGAATTACCCGCCTGAACACCGATGGCAATCGAGTCGCTGGTCAAGGCGCCTCCGCTGAGCACCCTGACGGCGCCTTGACCGAAGTAGCCGATATTCAAGGTACCGGTGTTGACCCATGTCGAACCAGCGTCGCTGATCTGAATAACACCCGAAGAGCCGGAGCCATCTCCGACGTATCCCGTCAAGCTTTGAACGTGAGCGCCATTGAGAAGCGAAAGATTTCCTGCGCCCGCTACGCCAATCCTGACGACATTGCTCCCCAGAAACGATCCAGCGCCATCTACGCTAACGGCGCCGTTGCTGCCATTTTGGTCGCCGACGAGAATGGCGTTCGTCGCGGTGACAACGCCTCCGGATTGGATGACCAGCGACCCCTGGCCTGAATATCCGACGTAGAGACTCAAGCCGTTGGTCCAATGTCCGGTGGTGTCGACGGTCACTGTACCGCTAGCTCCGGCGCTAGAGCCAAGAATCCCGTTGGCGCTTGTGACGGTGGAGTGCCCACCAATGATCAAGCTGCCGTTGCCGCCGTAACCGACCTCGAGATTGCCGCTATTGGCCCAGGTGCTGCCTGTATCGACGACGACGGTGCCAACGCTTCCAGCCTGTCGACCGATTGTGCCGCTTAGGGAACCGACTGCCCCCCCATTCGTGACAGACAGATAACCGGTCCCTTGGCCGCCGATACTGAGATTGTCCAGGGTCCAAAGCCCGGAAACGTTGACGGTTCCGGTGGAGCCGATCGTCGTGCCGATCCATCCATCGCCCGAAGAGCTCAATACAGCAGAGCTGCCGCTGATCTGCAACTGGCCTCCGGCACTTGTGGCGCCAATGTCGATGTCTGCCGAAAATGCGCCTACGCTGGTGATCTGTGCAGGCTTCGACGAACCGGCATCGATGATCACCGGATCCGATGACGTTGGCACCGAACCCAAGCTCCAGTTGAAGAGGTTGAACCAACTGGCATTGACAGCTCCGGTCCAGTTGTCGTCGGCGCGTGCGCGCGAAGCATCCACCAATGTGGTTGTTCCCAGGAGGGCGGCTACAAAATATCGAGCCGCGGGAAGAGATGTGCGTCGACGTTGGTTGCGCCGGTCTGCGTCCGAAAATTTCATCACGCCCCTTCCAAAAGGCTCTCTCATCATTGGAGGCGGTGCGGATTGCGCTCGCGCGAGCCCGCAGCCTGTCTCATCCTTGTTTGGCGGAGACTGCGCGGAAAGGACAGGTCGCGTAACGACTTGCCGCGAAATCGGAAATGACGGGAAGTGAAACAGGAAATTGGAGGAAGAAGAGAGCGCCTGATTTCTCACCGAAGAGGAGAGAGAAGAATCACGTCCGCATTTCCTGCGAATATCGGCTCCTCCGCGCGTGGCGCTCCAGCACGACTTCGTGGCGCTTCAGGCATCACCCTTCGTCGGGCCGCGGCGAGGTTCCCCAGCCCGTCACGTCATGCGCCTGATCCAGTGCGCCCACTCCGCAAGGCTCTTGTCCGAGGTTGACGACCAGCAGCGTGCCGCCCGTGACGCTGGTCGTGCCGGAAAGGCCCGAGGAATTGATTGAAATCGATCTCTGCGGCACCGCACCCAGGGTGATGGAAGCCGCAGAGATCGTTCCAGGCGCCGACGCGGGGCTGGCTACGTCGTTGCCGATGAAAGCTTCAGATCATAAAAAATGGCGAGATGGCCGGCTCGCCCCGATCCGATTCCAATGCCGGTCTCATGGTTTTGGCGGAGGCAGCGCAGAAAGAACAGATCGAGCGACGAGCTGTCGCGAAAATCGGAAATGACAGGAAGTGAAACAGGAAATCGCGGGAAAAAGAGAGCGGGCCCATTCACCGAACGTCGGCGGAGAATCATGCGCGGCATGACCGCCGCAGAAATCAGTTATTCAACGTATGGTGCTGCAAACATGATCACGTCGGTTTATGTCGCCTCAAGCGTCATGCTTCGTTGCTCAGTTGCAAAGTTCGAGCGCCCGCTCACGTCATGCGCCTGATCCAGTGCGCCCACTCTGCGAGGTTATCGTCGGATGCCGACGACAAGGCGTTGCCTTCCAGCCCGTGCGCGCGCAACTCGCGCGGTGTGAGACCAAACTGCCGCTGAAAGGCGAGCGCAAAGCTGCGATAATGGCCAAATCCATGCGCTTCAGCGATCGTCTCGATCGACTGCTCCCTGTGTGCCGGGTGGACCAAGGCTGAGCGGATCAGAGACAGCCGCCTTCGTCGTATGTAGGCGGCAACACCGCCATGGGACTCGAAGAGATAAGCGAGATTGCGCCGTGTCATCCCAAAGCGACCGGCAATGGTTTCCGGATCCAGGTCCGGATCACGGATATTGGCATTGATGTACGAACAGATCCGCTCGGTCATGGCTATGCGCACGGGCCCAGCCTGTTCGTCCTGAACCTTGCCATTGAGCGCTGCTGTGGTCAGTTGCACGGTGGCGTGTATGATCGCTTGAGCCTGGTCGAGCGACATCTTGGGCAGACGCGCTTGAAGGCCAATGAGGTGATCCCGGAGGAGCGCGGCAAGCGGATCGCTCGACGGCAGCAGATGCAGGTTGTGCTCGTCCGGTGCCGCGAGATGCGGGCCGAGCAGATTTCGCGGCAAGAACAGCGTGAGCGCCTGATTGTCGCCGCCACGTCTGTCCGTCGGTTGGGACATGTCATAAACCAGGATGTCGTTGGCATGAACCGCCGCGCCTCCGTCCCGCGGGCCGCTCCAGCCCTTGCGTAGGATCTGCACCATGAACAGATCCACTCCATCGCGTCCGATACATGCGCGGGAACGACTCCAATCCTGGGCGGGCACCCGAAAATCGCCGATCAGAACATTGCCGACATGCCAAACGTCCGCTCGCACGTCGAAGGTCTGCGGATAGTCTTTCGGCGCGCGCACGTCGTAGAAGAGGCCTGCATGCTCCCGCCAGAGGGTGAACGCCTGTTTTCCGGGGAGACCGCGGGTGTCGAGGACTGAATGGGGTATGCCGCCGTCCAAGTGCTCTGTCATGCCTGAACTGATTTCCCACCTGCCGCGATCAGTTGGTATCTTTCCAATCGAGCGAGGTTCGGGCGGCAGCGGTTCGGTCGCCAACTCACTTCAAGCCCCCGATCCAGTGCGCCCAATCCGCCAGCCTGCCGTCGGACACCGAGGGCATGATGTGGCCCTCGTGCGCCAATGCACGCACCTCGCGTGGTGTGAGACCGAACTGCCGCAGAAAGGCGAGTGCAAAGCTGCGATAGTGACCAAATCCATGCGCTTCGGCGATCGTCTCGATCGACTGTCGGTTGCGTGCCGGATCGGTTAGAGCCGTGTGGATCAAGGACAGGCGTTTTCGTCGGACATAGGCGGCAACGCCGCCGTAGGATTCGAAGAGATATCCGAGATTGCGCCGGGTCATTCCAAATCGGCCGGCGATGGTTTCCGGATTGAGGTTCGGATCGAGGATGTGCGCGTTGATGTACGTGCGGATCCGATCGGTCATGGCCATGCGTACGCTGCCAGCCTGTTGTTCGCGAACGGTGCCGTTCAATGCAGCCGCGGTCAGTTGCACGGTGGCGGGCATGACGGCTTGAGCTTGATCCAGCGGCATTTCGGTCAGATGCGCGCGAAGGCTGAGGAGGTGATCCCGGAGCAGGCCGGCGAGCGGGTCGCTTGATGGCAGCAGGTGCAGACAATGCTCGTCTGGCGCCTTGAGGTGAGGCGCGAGCTGATTGCGCGGCAGGAACAGGGTGAGCGCCTCGTTGTCGCCCCCTCGGCTGGCTGAAGGCTGCGCCATGTCGTAAATCATGATGTCACCGGCGCGAGCCGTCGCCCCGCTGTCGCGCGAGCCGCTCGAACCTTTGCGAAGGATCTCCAGCATGTACACGTCCGTCCCATCGCGGCCGATACGCGCGCGCGAGCGGCTGTAATCCTGGGCAGGCACCTGAAACTCGGCCATCAGAACGTTGCCAAGATGCCAACAATCCACACGTACTTCGAAGCTTTGCGCGTATTCTTTGTGCGCGCGCAGGTCGAAGTACACGCCCCCGTGCTCCTGCCAGAACTCGAATCCCTGCTTTCCCGGGAGACCGTGCGTGTCGAGGACCGAATGGGGGATGTCGTTCACTGGGTGCTCTGTTATGCCTGAACGAATTTCCAACCTTGCCGCGTGACCACTTAGTGACTTTGCCATTGAAGCTGGTTCGAGCGCGGCAAGGCTGCGATTAACACGATATCGGCCAATGTGAGCCGCAATAATAGGAAAGGAATCTACGAGAAGCGGCAATGGAAGTTTTGGGAAATAGCATCCGGTCAGGCCCGCAACTCGTGGTCAGTTCTTGGGCGTCAGCCCTTGGGCGGCAAGCGGGCGCTTGCCCGATCTGATACAAGGGCTTGCAGGGGATTCTTGAGGCAAATGCTGAAGGACAATTGGTGAGCATTCTTCTCTGGGCATGGCAAGGCGTGGTCGGGCAGCTCAGCACGTCGCTGGCCTGGCAGAGCTTTGCCGCGCTGATGGTGCTGTTCCTGGTGCTCGTCGCTATCGAGTGGAAGTTGGAGGGCCACCTGTCGCGCTACCTTGAGGCGTCCTTCCTCACCGACATCGTCTACACCGTCCTGATCATCGGCGGCGTCTACGCCTGGATCCAGCAGCCGGTCGTCAGCTTTCTCGATCAGGCGCTGCGGCAGCACACGCCGTTCCTCTATATGGACCTGCTGCGCCGTCTGCCGGAGCCGATCCAGCTCGCGCTCTTCCTGCTGGCGGTCGATTTCTGCCGCTACTGGAAGCACCGCGCGCTGCATGTCGTGCCGGGCTTGCGCGAGGTCCACAGCATCCACCATTCCGCTGAAAACCTGAACTTCCTCACGGCATTCCGCGTCCATCTGCTCGAATATGTCATCGACGGCGTGATCACGCTGCTGCCGGCGGTGCTGCTGGGCCTGCCGCCCGAGATGTGGCTGCCGCTCTATCTGAGCTTCATCCTGCTCAACGCCATTCAGCACTCCGACCTCGATCTCAGCTTCGGCCGGCTCAACCGGATCTTTGTGTCGCCGCGCTTCCATGCCGTCCACCATTCGGACCGGCGCAGCCACTATGACAGCAATTTTGGCGCGCTGTTCAGCTTCTGGGACGTGCTGTTCGGCACGGCGATCTTTGCCGCAGGACGGCCGGCCCGCTACGGGCTGCCAAAGCTCAACATCCCCGGCTCGTTCATCGGCCAGCTCATCTTTCCCGTGAGTTCGGTGCTGCGGCGGGCGCTGCGCGCACGATCCGGCAGTGCGTAGGGTGAGTTTGCTCCGCGGCTGCGCGAAGCGCAGTCCGCTGGGCGTAACCCACCAACGCTTGTGCAACACGAAGCCGAGGTGGTGGATTACGCCTTCGGCTAATCCACCCTACGAAGCTGCATTACGGCAGCTTCAGCGCCGTCTCGGCGTTGTACGGCTTGAGTAGCTCGTCGGCGGCCTTCTGCGCGGCGACGAGGGCGTCCTTCGGCTGCTTCTTGCCGTTCAGGACCAGCATCACCTCGTCTTCGAGGGTCTTGCGCACCGGAACGGTCTTGTAGGTCGCAAACCACGGCTTTGCGACCTCGAGCTGGTCGACCGCGGTCTTGGCGTCCGGGTTCTTGCCGAGGAACTCGACCATCTCCGGTGTCTTGTAGGCGGCCATGTTCGGGGCGAAATAGCCGGTGGCGCGGCTCCACCAGCCGCTCTTCTCGGGCGAGGTCATCCACTTGATCAGCGTCCACGCGGCCTTCTGCTTGCCGGCCTCGAGGCCCGCCGGGATGATCAGCGAGGCGCCGCCGATCGGTACGGCGTTGCGGACATTGCGCGGGATGAACGCGACCTTGTACGGGAATTTGGCGTTGTCGCGCACATAGGTGAGCGAGCCGGTGGAGAGCATCATCATCGAGGCGTTGCCCGAGATGAAGGAGGTGCTCACGGCCGGACCCGGCGTGGCGCCCGGCGCATGCACCTTGTGCTTGCTGACGAGATCGCTCCACCAGGTGAGCGCGCCGAGCATCGAGGGCGTGTCGTAATAGACCTCGCCGCCGAACTCCTCGTTGTAGTAGCGCCCGCCATTGGACATGGTGAGCGTTTCCATCATCCAGCCGCAATAATCATAGGCGCAGGGGATGGCGATGCCCCAGCGAGTGACCTTGTCGCCGTCGCGCTTGGTGAGCTTCTTGGCCCAGTCGGTCACTTCGGCAAAAGTCTGCGGCGGCTTGTCCGGATCGAGCCCGGCTTCCTTGGCATGCTCGGCGTTGATGTAGAGCAGCGGCGTGGAGTTGTGGAACGGCACGCCGTAGACCGAGCGGTTGATCACGGCATTGCCGTGCAGCGCCGGAAAGAACTGGCCGAGGAACTGTGCCTTGGTGGTGCCGTCGGCCGCGATCAGCGGATCGAGGTTGGTGAGCTCGTTCTCGATCTGCATGTCGAGCAAAAAGTTCGCCGACATGATCACGGCCGCGGGCGGCTTGCCGGCCTTGATCGCGGCGCGCGTCTTGATCAGCGTGTCGTCGTAGGAACCGGTGTAGACCGCGGTCGCCTTGACGTCGGGATGGGTCTCGTTGAACTCCTTGATCAGTGTGCCCATGTCGCGGGCGAGCTTGCCGTCGACGGGGACCGGGAAGAACAGATCGATCTCCGTCGGACCGTCCGCGCGAGCGGGAAGGGCGAGAGCCCCGGCCATGGCGAGGCCGAGCACGAGCCTGCGGGAAAACAGCATCTCAAAAATCTCCTATTTGATGCCTGACGTGACGAAGGAACTGATGAAGCGCTTCTGGAAGATCAGGAAGGTGACGAGCAGCGGCGCGATCACGATCAACGTGCCGGCGGCAATCGTGCCCCAGGCCTGGGTGCCTTCGGCCGTCTTGGTGAAGACGGACAGGCCGACGGTGAGCGGCCGCTTGTCGGGGGAGTTGATCACCATCAGCGGCCAGAGGAAGTCGTTCCAATGACTGGTCACCGAGACGATGGCGAAGGCGGAGAAGCTCGGCAGCGACAGCGGCACATAGATGTTGCGGATGCGCTGGAAGACGCTGGCGCCGTCGATCAGGGCGGCGTCCTCGAGCTCGGTCGGAATGGCCTCAAAAGCCTGGCGCATCAGGAACGTGCCGAAGGCCGAGGCGAAGAACGGCATCATCACGCCGGTGAGCGTGTCGTAGAGGCCGAGCGTTGCGACCAGCGTCAGGTTCGGCACGATGAGCAGCACCGGCACCAGCATGAGCTGCATCAGGAACAGATAGAAGATCAGCGTCTTGCCGGCGAACGACAGCCGGGCAAAGGCAAAGCCCGCCAGCGTGACCGTGACGAACTGCACGAGCAGGATGCCGGTGCAGATGATCGTCGTGTTGAGGAAGTAGCGCGGGAAATCGCCGATCTCCCAGGCATCCCTGATGTTGTCGAGCGTAGGCTTGAAGCTCGGCATCAGCTCCGCCATGAGGTTGATGCCGTCAGATGGCGGTCGCAGCGTCGCGACGCCCATCCAGAGGAAGGGGATCAGCCAGATAGCCGCGATCAGCACCACGAGGGCGAAGCCGAGTTTTGGCGTGATCTCGCCGCGGGTGGCGAGCGGCGCGTCCGCGAACAGCCGCTTGAAGGGATTCGTGACCTTCATGGCCCGCCCTCCCGCTTCGCGATGGAGCGGAAGGAGAGCGCGGTGAGTGCCATCAGTGCTGCGAGCGTCAGCAACGTTGCCGCCGAGGCCTTGCCGATGTCGTAATGCTCCACGGCCTGCTGGTAGACGTAGAACAGCACCAGATTGGTGGCGTTCGACGGCCCGCCCTGGGTCATGACGAAGACGTGGTCGACCTGCGTGACCGCATTGAGCGTGGCGATCACGGTGACGAACAGGAAGGTCGGGCGCAGCTCCGGCAGGATGATATGACGCAGCCGTTGCCACGGCGAGGCGCCGTCGAGATGAGCCGCCTCCATGACGTCCTCGGGCACCGCCTGAAGCCCGGCCAGGAAGAACAGCATGTAGTAGCCGGCGTTCTTCCAGATGGTGATGACCATGATCGCATAGAGTGCGACGTCGGGGTCGCCGAGCCAGTTCGGCAGCACCGGAAGCAGGCGGCCGATATAGTAGTCGAGCAACCCGACATTGGGCAGGAAGATGAACAGGAACAGCGCGGAGGCCGCCACCATCGGGATCAGCACCGGCAAGAACAGCGCCGCGCGCAGTGCGCTGGTGATGACATTCGTGCGCGCCAGCGCCAGCGCGAACAGCAACGCAAGTCCGATGCTCGGGATCGCGGTGCCGACGGCGTAGATGAGATTGTTGACGACCGCGCCGGCAAAGGCGGGATCGGCGAGCACGGCTGCGATGTTGTCGAGGCCGACGAAGCGGACCGGCGCCTTGGGCGTGGCGCGCGCGTAGAGCGCATCGACGAAGACGCGTCCCATCGCGCCATAGGTGAACAGCGCGAGGAAGACCAGCGAGGGCAGCAGCAGCAGATAGGCCGGCAGCGAAGCCTTGAAGCCGGCGGAGAACCGCTTGAGAATGTGCAGTCGCGGCGGCGCTGACGCCGCGACCGGGAGAGCCGCGGGTTCAGCGAGGCTCATCTCACCGCGCCGCGAAGTTGAGCGCATAGTCGCGATCATCCATTCCCGCCGGTGCGGCGAAGGGGAAGCGCAGACTTTGGTCGAGGAAGTCGTGGCTGTGCACGACCAGGTTCTCCTGGTCGATCAGCACGACGCCATAGGCCGGCGGCTCGTGGCTCGCCAGATGATCCGTGGCCTTCGGATCGAGCTCGAACCAGACCTGGTGGTTGGTTCCGCGCAGGGTGGAGAAGGGGATCTTGCCGTAGCTGCCGAAGATCGGCCGGTGCACATGGCCGAAAAAGAGGTGGCGGATGCGCGAACGATAAGGCGCGATCACCTCGGCGAACTCCGCGCTCTGCTTCAGCGCGATCTCGTCCATCGCGTGAACGCCGACCGGGAAGGGCGGATGATGCATGAAGACGACGAACGGCATCTCGGCGGGCGCCGCGGCAAGCGTGTCCGCAAGCCAGCCAAAACGCTTGGCGCACATCTCGCCGGCGTGGCTGGTCTCGTCCAGCGTGTCCAGGAAGACGAACAGGCCGTGCTCGGTGGTGCGCGTGCCCTGCACAAAACCGTTGGGATCGCGCGGCGCGGACCTGAGCCCGTCGAGGCAGGCCACTCGCTTGTCGTGATTACCGACCATCGCAATGTAGGGCATCTTCAGCGCGGCCATCGCGCCTGCGAAATTGGCGTAGGATTCAGGCTCGCCCCAATGAGTGAGGTCGCCGGTCACGACGGTGAAGGCAGCGTCGGCGTGATGCTGGTTGATGTCGGCGATCGCGGCATCCAGCCGGGCGCGCGGATCGAGGCCATAGAGCTTCTGTCCGGGACCTGCGAGATGCGTGTCGGTGAGGTGGATGAATTTGAAAGGCATGGCGCGCTTGTCATGATTGGTGGAGGATGGACGCCTCCGGCAAGACGACCCCGACAGGCGGTTAGAGTGCGAATGTATCAGTTTGATGACATCTGTTCCACAGGTGCGTTGACAGGTGTGGATGTCCTCGTCGACAGGCCGAGGCCTGGCATGGCCTCTCACGATTGCGGTGCGAGGCCCCGTCTACCTTGTCGCGAAGATGCGGTCATGATTTGCTCGGCTGCGCATCGAAGTTGCACCGCATCACGAGAGATCGAATGTTGACGTCACGTGCCTTCCGCAAGCTGGGATGAAGTAGGGAGGTGCGTAGGGTGGATTAGCCGAAGGCGTAATCCACCACTGTGAGCCAACCTGAAGTTGTGCTATCCACTGCGAATGTCGGACTACCGCCGCGCGTTCATTCCCGGGGGATGCTGGTTCGTCACCGTGAACCTGCTCGATCGCCGCCAAGCTCTTCTGACGGACCAGATCGAAATCTTACGGAACGCAGTTGCCGCAACGCGCCGGAGCCATCCCTTCGGGATCGAAGCTTTTGTGGTTCTACCAGATCATCTGCATGCAATCTGGAGGCTTCCGCCGGGCGACGCCAATTTTTCGGTTCGCTGGCGGCTGATCAAGACCCGTTTTGCAAAAGCTCTGCCAGCGAACGAACGATTGAGCGCCGTCCGCGCCTCGCGGAACGAGCGCGGCATTTGGCAGCGCCGCTACTGGGAGCATCTCATCCGCGACGAGGTCGACTACGCGCGCCATGTCGAATATTGCTACTACAATCCTGTCAAGCACGGGCACGTCTCGAAGGTGTGCGACTGGCCGTACTCGTCATTTCATCGCGATGTACGCGCTGGATTGTTTCCGGAAGATTGGGGCGGTGACGCCCGGCTCATCGGCGAGTTCGGAGAGCGATTGTGAGAAAGGTTGGTGGATTACGCCTTCGGCTAAATCCACCTTCAGGGCGGCCACTGCCAAGGAAAAGTAAAAGCCAATGGAAGACGAGGAGTATTTCTCCAACATCGGTGGAGCTCGCATCAATATGATGAACGCGACCTTCCCCTATGCCGAACTCACGGTGTTTCGAGATGCGCTACGTCTTACGTGTGTTGCAGACTACGTGTTTCCCAAGGAGAATATCGTAAGTCTGACTAGATACCGGGGCCTGCTTTCGGTCGGCCTCCAGATTCAGCACAATGTGCCAACTTACCCCGAGTTTATAGTGTTTTGGGTCCAGCTCTTTCGATGGGGATCGGGCTTCTCGATGCTCAAGAGGCGACTGGAGGCATTTGGATACGAGGTCAAAGTGTGAGAGCAGCGGGCTAGCAGCTTAACTTGCCGCCAGAAAAGTGGTGGATTACGCCTTCGGCTAATCCACCCTACGTATCGAGTTTGCCTCACGTCCCGCAAAACGTCTGTAACACCCGCTGATCCGGCAGCGGCGGATCGGCGTAGGCTGCATAGTCCGGCTGATCCTCGAACGGCCTTGCCAGCACCTTCACCAGTTCCTCGAACGGCGCAAAATCGTTGTCGCGCATGGCGGCCTGGATCACGGCTTCGACGCGGTGGTTGCGCGGGATGAAGGCGGGATTGACTGCGTGCATGGCGGTGCGTCGTTCGGACGCCGATTGCGGCTCGGCGGCGAGGCGGGTGCGCCAGCGTCCGGCCCATTCGTCGAAGGCTGCGGGCTCCATGAACTGCGCGCGGACATCGGCGGCGTCATCACCGGCGGCCTCGCCCAGCTTGCGGAAGGTGAGGGTGAAGTCGGCGCCGTTCTTTGCCATGGCATCTAACAGGTCCTGGATCAGCGCCTCGTCGCCGTCGCGCTCCGTGAACAGGCCGACCTTCTTGCGCAGGCCGGCCTGATAGGCGGCGCTGAACTGGTCCGAGAACGCGCCGAGGATGTCCTGCGCTTCGGCAATCGCCTTCTCCTGCTCGTCGGCGAACAGCGGCAGCAGGCATTCGGCGAGCCGGGTCAGATTCCACAGCGCGATGCGCGGCTGGTTGGCATAGGCATAGCGGCCCATCTCGTCGATCGACGAGAACACCTGCGCGGGATCATAGGCATCCATGAAAGCGCAGGGGCCGTAATCGATGGTCTCGCCGGAGATGGAGCAGTTGTCGGTGTTCATCACGCCATGGATGAAGCCGACCAGTAGCCAGCGCGCGACGAGATCGGCCTGCCGCGCGGTGACACCCGCGAGCAGGGCGTGATAGGGACGCTCGACGCCCGCGAGTTCCGGATAGTGGCGGGCGATGACGTGATCGGCGAGTTTTCGGATCGCGTCGGTGTCGCGGCGGACGGCAAAGAACTGGAAGGTGCCGACACGGATGTGGCTGGACGCAATACGCGTCAGCACGGCGCCAGGCAGCGCGGTCTCGCGCAGCACGTGCTCGCCGGTGACGACGGCGGCAAGCGAGCGCGTGGTCGGAATGCCCAATGCGAACATGGCTTCGCTGACGATGTACTCCCGCAGCACAGGTCCGAGCGCCGCGCGCCCGTCGCCGCGGCGGGAGAACGGGGTGGGGCCGCTTCCCTTGAGCTGGATGTCGCGGCGAACGCCATCCCTGTCGATGACCTCGCCGAGCAGGATCGCCCGCCCGTCGCCGAGCTGGGGAACAAACTGCCCGAACTGGTGGCCGGCATAGGCCATGGCGATGGGGTCGGCACCCTCAGGCACCAGCTTGCCGGCGAGGATTTCCGCGCCCTCCGGCATCTCCAGGAGATCCGGATCGAGCCCGAGCTGGAGCGCCAGCGGCCGATTCAGCTTGATCAGCCTGGGCGCGGCCACGGGGGTCGGCGCCACGCGGGCAAAGAAGCTGTCGGGCAGCGCCGAATAGGAGTTTTGGAAGGGGAAATGGACCGTCATGTCCCTCAAGATAGGCGTGGAACGCCTGATGGCAAAGGCTCAGGCCTCGGAGGCCCAAAAATGGGCGCATCTAGCCCAAAACAGGCCTTTCCCTTGGTTGCCGCACCCGTCCTCCCGAGGTAAACCCTGCCGCAACTTCGGACCGGCCACCTCAGCCGTCCGATTCGCTTCCTCCGACATTGATTTTGGGACGACCATGCATCGCTACCGGTCACATACATGCGGCGCGCTCCGCGAGAGCAACATCGGCGAGAAGATCCGCCTCTCGGGCTGGGTCCATCGCGTTCGCGACCATGGCGGCGTGCTGTTCATCGATTTGCGCGACCATTACGGCCTGACCCAGTGCGTGGTCGACCCGGACTCGCCGGCGTTCTCGCTCGCCGAGAAGCTGCGTTCCGAATTCGTGGTCAAGATGGACGGCAAGGTCCGCCGCCGCCCCGAGGGAACCGACAATGACGACCTGCCGACCGGCAAGGTCGAGGTCTATGTCGCCGAGATCGAGGTGCTGGGCCCGGCCGGTGACCTGCCGCTGCCTGTCTTCGGCGACCAGGAATACCCCGAGGATATCAGGCTGAAATACCGCTTCCTCGACCTGCGCCGCGAGAAGCTGCACCAGAACATCATGACGCGCGTTGCGATCATCGACTCCATGCGCCAGCGCATGAAGGGGCAGGGCTTCTTCGAGTTCAACACACCGATCCTGACCGCGTCCTCGCCGGAAGGCGCGCGCGACTTCCTCGTGCCGTCGCGCATCCATCCCGGAAAATTCTATGCGCTTCCGCAGGCGCCGCAGCAGTACAAGCAACTGCTGATGATGTCGGGTTTTGACCGCTATTTCCAGATCGCGCCCTGCTTCCGCGACGAGGACCCGCGCGCCGACCGTCTGCCGGGCGAGTTTTACCAGCTCGACGTCGAGATGAGCTTTGTCACGCAGGATGACGTCTTTGCGGCGATGGAGCCCGTCATCACCGGCGTGTTCGAGGAATTTGCCAAGGGCAAGCCGGTGACGAAAGGCTGGCGCCGGATCCCGTTCGCCGAAGCGCTGCGCAAATACGGCAGCGACAAGCCGGACTTGCGCAACCCGATCGAGATGCAGGACGTCTCCGAGCATTTCCGCGGCTCCGGCTTCAAGGTCTTTGCGCGCATGCTCGAAGACCCCAAGAACCAGGTCTGGGCGATCCCGGCTACGGGCGGCGGCTCACGCGCGTTCTGCGATCGCATGAACTCCTGGGCGCAGGGCGAGGGCCAGCCGGGTCTCGGCTACATCATGTGGCGCGAGGGCGGCGAGGGCGCTGGCCCGCTCGCGAACAACATCGGCGCTGAGCGCACGGCTGCGATCCGCGCGCAGCTCGGCGTCAAGGAGGGCGATGCCGCCTTCTTCGTCGCCGGCGATCCCGACAAGTTCTGGAAGTTTTCAGGCCTTGCCCGCAACAAGGTCGGCGAGGAGTTGAACCTCACCGACAAGGAGCGGTTCGAGCTCGCCTGGATCGTCGACTTCCCGATGTACGAGTACAACGAGGACGACAAGAAGGTCGACTTCTCGCACAACCCGTTCTCGATGCCGCAGGGCGGTCTCGACGCGTTGAAGGGCCAGGACCCGCTGACCATCAAGGCGTTCCAGTACGACATCACCTGCAACGGCTACGAGATCGCCTCGGGCGGCATCCGCAACCACGTGCCGGAAGCCATGGTGAAGGCGTTCGAGATCGCCGGCTATGGCGAGCAGGAAGTGGTCGAGCGCTTTGGCGGCATGTATCGCGCCTTCCAGTACGGCGCGCCGCCGCATGGCGGCATGGCAGCCGGCGTCGACCGCATCGTGATGCTGCTCTGCGGCACCACCAATCTGCGCGAGATCTCGCTGTTCCCGATGAACCAGCAGGCTATGGACCTCCTGATGGGCGCGCCGTCGGAAGCCACGACAAAGCAGCTCCGCGAGCTGCACGTGCGGGTGAACCTGCCGCAGAAGTGACGCGCTCTTCGCCTCTTCTGAGGCGTGAGCGAGCTATCCCAACGTCGTCATGCCCGGGCTTGTCCCGGGCATCCACGTTTTTGGCGCGGCACGAAGAACGTGGATGGCCGGGACAAGCCCGGCCATGACGGGGACGGCGCCGTCCCCTAAAGCCCCGTCGAAGCCTCGATGTGGAATTGCGCCAGCGCGATCACCGGCTCGACGTTCAGCACGTCCAGCAACTGCATCACCGGCACCTTGCCGAGTGGCGTCAGCTTGATGACGAGCGTCTGGCCCGAAGTCTCGACGAAGCGGGCGATGGCTTCGACGGCGGCAGCCACGTCGGCATTTGACCCCGCGATCTCTGCGCCGTTGGTCCTGATCATGTCGGCGATGGCGCGGCGGGCGGCGTCACGGCTGACGTTCTGAATGCGGGCAAATTGCGCGACCGCAAGGTCGACGCCGCCCGTGTCGCGCAAGCTCAGCTCGATCGCGCCGGCCTCGATCTGGGTGGCCTGCTGCATCGCCTGCGCCGGATCGGCCGAGAACATCTCGCGCGGGACATTGGCGAGCGCGATACTGGCTTGCGCCTTCAGGATGTTGCCGAGATCGATGGTCGCGGGCGTCAGCACGAAGGCGCCTGAGGATTCGGTCCAGGCCGCGCCGAGATCAACGTTGAGCGCCAACTTGTCGATGCCCGCGGCAATCAGCGGCGCCAGCGCCGGGTTGCTAGGGTCGGTCGGCACGACCATTTTCGCGACAAAACTGGCCTTGGTGGGGATTGAACCTACGAGCTGGCCCCAGTTCAGGCTGAGTGTGTCGATGTTGACCGTCTTGTTGGTGGACTTGTGCGGCGAGACGACGCCCTTGATCTCCGCGCCTTCGAGCACGCGGAACACGCCGAGCACCTGATCCGGTGTCGGTTTCTGCGCGAGATTGGCGAACTGCGCCGCCCAGCGCATCAGGTTCGCCGTGCTGAAGGCTTTGAGCGCAAAACGCTCCATCCTGACCTGTCCCTGCGGTGAGGGCGCATCGAGGCCTTCCAGCGCGATCTCGCCCTCGCCGTATCTGACGGCTCTGAGCTTGCCGGTCCCTTGCGGCGTGCTGATCGACATCGTGCCGATCTCGGCCTTGCCGACGCGCAGGCCCTCATAGAGCCCGGCGAGCTTTTCCATCATCTCCCGCGATTGTGTCGGCGTCGGCGGCTTCGATGGATCCTTCGGCAGCAAAGCCAAAATCTCGGCGGGCCGGAATTTGGCGGGTTGCAGCGCGATGTCGTCGATGCTGAAGCCGTCGACCTGCGCGCGCACGCCTTGCGCCGACGTCACCACATAGGTGCCCGTCGAGACCTGCCGGTAGATGCGGTGGAAGCTGTCGTCATTGGCCTTCTGCGGATCCAGGATGGCGGCAACCGCGGTCCCATCGAAATCATTGACGATCACGTTGGTGATTTCGCCGGTCAACTTGTCGGGTCGGACCGGCTGCTGCACGTTGAAGGTGAAGGCAGCGCGGTCCAGTTTTGCCGCATCGAACTTGCCGCGGTCGATCTTCTCAATCGCGAGGCCCGAATAGGTGATGTCGCCGCTGCCGGGTCCGGTGGAGCCGGGGTTGACGGTGATGGCAATGGTCGGCGCCACGACCGAGGACGCGGTGATGCCCAGAAACTGATCGAGCGCAAACCGGTACAGGTCGATCAGGGAGTCCGAGGCGGGCGCACCCTGCGTGCGGATCGGGCCGGAGAAGTCGCGCACCGTGATCTGCGGCGCCTTGTAGGCGGCCTTCAGATTGGCCGCGCCGGCAGCGCCCTCGAACGCGAACTGCACATCCGATACCTCGATGCTGTCGGCCGAGACCTTGGTGTCGTCGATCTGGCGAACACCGGCCGCCTTGATGCCGGCGATCTTGACGCTGGTCTGCGCCCCACGCTCGACGGCGATGTCGTCGATGGTCAGCGTCCGGGTCGCCAGATCGAAGGCGACCTTGCCGTGGCTCGCCTTGCCGCCGCCGGCACGGAGCTGCTCGAATGCGGCATCGACCTCGGCCGTGGCGCGGTGCTGGACGTAGGCGTTGAAGCCGAACCATCCCCCCGCTGCGATAACGGCCAAGGCGATCAAGCCGATCAGGATACGCTTCATTCGGTCAGCTCCGGTTGCCGCTCTTCCGCCGAGCAACCTGCCATATTCGCAATCGGCGGGCCGGTCCAGAGAAAGCTATGGTTTTCAAGCGTTTGACGCTGTGCTCTGTTGATGGGAGCGCAATCGGATGTTGCCACCATGCCGTCGGCCGTGCTTCATCCGGTTTCCATGACCCGGAATACAGGTTGCCTGCCGGGCCGGGTCTGAGAAAAAGGTTTTGAGGCCGGAAACGCGAGGCGAGACTCCGCATGTCGTCCTATTCTGAAGATCTGCATTCGGCTGCACTGGCCTATCACCGCCTGCCGCGGCCCGGGAAGCTGGAGATCCAGGCCACCAAGCCGCTCGCCAACCAGCGCGACCTTGCGCTGGCCTATTCGCCGGGCGTCGCCGCCGCCTGCACCGAGATCGCCAAGAACCCGGCTGAGGCCGCTTCGCTGACGACCCGCGCCAATCTGGTCGCCGTGGTCTCGAACGGCACCGCCGTGCTTGGTCTCGGCAATATCGGCCCGCTGGCATCCAAGCCGGTCATGGAAGGCAAGGCGGTCCTGTTCAAGAAATTCGCCGGCATCGACGTCTTCGACATCGAGATCGCTGCCGACACGATCCAGCGGGTGGTCGAGACGGTGGCAGCGCTCGAGCCGACCTTTGGCGGCATCAATCTCGAGGACATCCGTGGCCCCGAGTGCTTCGAGATCGAGGCACAGCTCAAGGAGCGGATGAAGATCCCGGTCTTCCACGACGACCAGCATGGCACCGCGATCATCGTTGCTGCCGCCGTCACCAACGGCCTGCGGCTGAACGGCAAGAAGCTGTCGGATGTGAAGATCGTGGCGTCGGGGGCAGGGGCCGCGGCAATCGCCACGTTGAACCTACTGGTCTCGATGGGCGCGCAGCGCAAGAACATCTGGGTCTGCGACATCGACGGTCTCGTCTATGACGGCCGCAACACGCAGATGGATCGCTGGAAGGCGGTCTACGCCCAGAAGACCGACAAGCGGACGCTCGCCGACGTGATCGGCGGTGCCGATATCTTCTTAGGTCTGTCGGCGCCGAACGTGCTGAAGCCCGAGATGGCCAAGGAGATGGCCGATCAACCCCTGATCATGGCGCTCGCCAACCCCAATCCGGAGATCATGCCGGAGGAGGCGCGGAAAGCGCGCCCCGACGCGATGATCTGCACAGGCCGCTCCGACTATCCGAACCAGGTCAATAACGTCCTCTGCTTCCCCTTCATCTTCCGCGGCGCGCTCGACGTCGGCGCCACCGCCATCAATGAGGAGATGAAGCACGCCGCCGTCGAGGCGATCGCGCAGCTCGCGCGCGAGGCGCCGTCGGACGCCGTCGCGCAAGGCTTTGACAGCGGCGAGACGCAAGGGTTCGGGCCGGGTTCGCTGATCCCGAGTCCCTTTGATCCGCGGCTCATCCTGCGCATCGCGCCGGCCGTCGCCAAGGCGGCGATGGAATCGGGCGTGGCGACACGGCCGATCGCCAATTTCGACGACTATGCCACGCAGCTCACCCGCTTTGCCTTCCGTTCCGGCCTCGTCATGAAGCCGATGTTCGCCAAGGCAAAGACCCAGCCGGTGCGGGTGATCTATGCCGAGGGCGAGGACGAGCGCGTGTTGCGCGCCACCCAGGTGGTGCTGGAGGAGAAGCTGGCGCGGCCCATTCTCGTCGGCCGTCCGTCGGTCGTGGAAGCCCGCATCAAGCGCTTCGGCTTGTCGATCAAGGCCGGCAAGGATTTTGACCTGGTCAATCCCGAGGACGATCCGCGCTACCGCTCCTATGTGCAGTCCTATGTCGAGGTCGCTGGCCGCCGCGGCGTCACGCCGGAAGGTGCCCGCACCGTGGTGCGCACCAACAACACGGTGATCGCGGCGCTCGCGGTGATGCGCGGGGAGGCCGATGCCATGCTGTGCGGCGTCGAGGGCCGCTACATGAGCCATCTGCGCCATGTCCGCGAGATCATCGGCTTCTGCCCGGGGATCCACGAATATGCCGCGCTGGCGCTGATGATCACCGCCAAGGGCGCGCATTTCATCGCCGACACCCAGGTGCGGCCGAACCCGAGCGCCGAGGAGCTCGCGGAAGTCGCGGCACTGGCCGCGATCCATGTCCAGCGCTTCAACCTGAAGCCCAAGGTCGCCTTCGTGTCGCATTCCGATTTCGGCAGCTACGACACCGACTCCTCGCGCAAGATGCGCCGGGCGACCCAGCTTCTCCAGGAGAGGCACCCCGAGATCGAGGCCGACGGCGAGATGCAGGCCGACACAGCGCTGTCGGGCGTGGCCCGCAAGCTGGTGCTGCCGCATTCGCACCTGGAGGGCGAGGCCAACATCCTGATCATGCCGACGCTGGACGCGGCCAACATCGCCTATCAGACCATCAAGGTGCTGGCCGACGCGCTGCCCGTGGGCCCGATCCTGATCGGCCCGGCGCGCCCAGCGCACATCCTCACCCCCGGCGTCACCGCACGCGGCATCCTCAACATGACCGCGGTCTCCGTCGTCGAAGCCCAGGAACGCGCCGCAAGGCAGCAGCCGACGCTGTTCACGTAGGCTTCGTGTCAGGACTTTCCCTCGTCCCGCAAGTGGGGCGAGGGAACACGTTTTCCCAAGACGACAATTCAACGCGCTTTCAACAACGCTTCCAGATTTCCCTATTTGAGATTCCGGATTTCCCTGTTTGAAAAGGTCCGGGGAACCTTCATAATCGCTCCCGCGTCCCGCCGCCAAAGCCTGAGCCAAGAGGCCCGACCATGCCAGCGTTCGTTACCTTCGGGCGAATCCTGTTCGCCGTGCTGTTCATCTACACCGGCGCGACAAAACTGTTCGCGATTCAGGCCACGGCGGATTTCATCGCCACGAAGGTCACCGTGCCTGAGATGGTCACGCCCTATACCCAGCAGGTGGAGCAGGCGACCGGGATGACGACGCCGCAACTTTTGGCGATTGCGGTCGGGGCGCTCGAGATCATCGCGGGGTTGATGATCGCGCTGAATTTCGGCGCGCGCTTCTTCGCGATGCTCCTGATCATCTACGTCGCCGTTGCGACCGTGCTGTTCTACGATTTCTGGAATCAGGTACCACCCGAGAACGCCAAGATGCTCGTGGACGCGCTGAAGAACCTATCGATCATCGGCGCGCTGTTCATGATCATGGGCTATGGCCGGGCGACCCGCCCGGTAGAAGCGGCCTACGGGGACGTCTAAAGCGTTTTCGAGCGAAGTGGGGCCGGTTCGCGTCAAGAAAACGCGTCCAAACAAAAATCGAGAGCGCCTTCACGAATCGCAACCAGGATTGCGCGAGCGCCAATGTTGCTGGAGATGTCTGGCGTGAACGCGCGTGCACAGCTTGCGATATTTTTTGAACCTCCATTCACACGCAATTGCATAATAGCAACAGCCGCTTGTCAAAATCGGCTTCGTCGGTTGAGCGGCGAGACTCTCGTCTTGTCGCGACGAGTTCCATCCCACTAGTTGTAACCACGTTGTCCTTGGGGCGAGTGGGGGTGGACTTGAGTGAATTGAGACTGTCATTTGCGCGTGTGGCCGCGCTTGCAGGCGTCACATGCGCGGCAATGTCCGTGAGCCCCCTCGCAGAGGCCGCCGATCTGCCCGTCAAGGCACCCCCGCAAGTCGTTCCGGTCGCAAGCTGGACGCAGTTCTATGTCGGCGCGGGTCTCGGCTTCGATTTTGCGACGGGACAATCGAATCTGGCACCGATCGGCGGTCCAGCCGCATTCAACATCACGGGCCTGCAGGGCGCCGACCTCGGACTGACGGCCTTTGCCGGCTTCGACGTTCAGCTCGGATCGCAATTCGTGGTCGGCGGCTTCGTCGACTATGACTGGTCGCGGCAGAAATCGTCGGCGTCGATCGGCGCGTTCGGAATCAATTTCACCGCGACGATGCCGTCGCTCGACCAGGCCTGGACGATCGGCGGCCGCGCCGGCGTCCTGGTGAGCCCGGACGTGCTGCTCTACGGTCTCGCCGGCTATACCGAGACGAAGCTCGACAATTGGGGCTTCAACTTTACCCAACCTGGCCGCCCGGACTTTGCGGTGCAGGAAGCCAAGCTGACGTCCCGCGGCTATACGGTCGGTGTCGGCGCCGAATATCGCCTCGCCAACAATCTGTCGCTGCGCGGCGAGTATCGCTATGTCGGCCTCGGCAGCATGACGACGGTCGATGCCGTCAACGGCGCGGTCTGGACCACCGATCTCTCCGAGCACATCGTGCGCATCAGCGCGGCCTACCGCTTTGGCCAGTTCGGCACGGCCACGCCGGCTGCCGCAGCGGCGCCGGTGCGCAATCCGGCCTGGACCGGCTTCTATGTCGGTGCAGGCATCGGTGGCGACGCCATCGCGCCGCATGTCGCGGGCACGATCACCGGCGGGCTCGATATCAAGGGCGCGGGCCTCGGCGGCGCCGATATCGGCGGCACCTTCATGGCCGGCTACGACCGCCAGATCGCGCCAAGCTGGGTCGTCGGCGTCTTCGCCCTGGTCGACATTGCCACCAATGGCGGCGCCCGCTTCAGCGCGTCCGCGGTCGGCGGCGACGTGCTCGCGTCGGACCTGGCAGCCGTGCAATGGGGCTGGACCGTCGGCGGCCGCGTCGGCTACCTCGTGACATCAAGTACGCTCGTCTACCTGCTCGGCGGCTACAGCGGCACGACGCTGCATTCCGTCAGCTACGGCTTCGCCGGCCTGGACGGGACCGGGCCGACGCCGGAATATCGCGGCGCCACCTTCGGCGGCGGCTTCGAACGGTTCTTCACCGACACGGTCTCGGCGCGCGCCGAATATCGCGTGACGCATCTGAACACGCTGGACAATCTGGTCGCGCCGAACTTCGATACGCTGAGTGCGGGCGGCACGGTGCATACGCTGCGCGCCGTGCTGTCCTATCACCTGCCGACGCGGTAAGCGGTAGTCGCGGGGCGCCACTAATACGGCTTCCTGCGACAAATTTCGGCAGCCTCCTGAGGTTGTGCTGTGTTGCCTCGGCAACACCGGGCCGGAATTCGCATTGTTTCTGGATGTTGCTCTCCCGCACCTGTGGGAACTTCGGCATATTCGCAGCCGATAGGACCAAAATCACAGTTTGATTCGTTGCAGGTGGGGCCGGGTGGACAGGGCATTTTTTCGATTTTGCGGGTTGGCGATCTGTTTGACGGCCATCGTCGGGTCGAGCGGTCAGGCACGGGCGCAAGCCTGTACGCAGACCGGCACCAACCAGACCTGCACCAATTCCGTCTTCCTCAACAATGCCGCGGCGGCCGGCATCAGCGACACCAATACGGTGACGGTCACCAATACGTCGACCGGCGTCATCGGCGTCCTGGGTACGGGCCAGAACGGCATCCAGACCCTTGCGGGGGCAGCCAACGTCACGAACGACGGCACCATCGCCGGCTCGACGGGTATTCTCGCGAATACCAACGCCGTCGTCACCAATTCAGGCACCATCTCGGCGAATGCCAACGCGATCACGGCCCTGACTGGAAAGGCCACCATCGACAATTCGGGGAGCATCTCCAGCGCGAGCACGGCCATCGTGGCGGTGACCGGAATCAACCTGACCAATTCCGGCACCGTCGTATCAACGGCGGGTGCCGGGTTGTTCGCGACAACGGGGGATGTCGGTGTCACGAACAGCGGCACGATCTCCTCCAACTCCTTCACCATCTTCAGTAATGGCAATACGACGGTCGCCAACACCGGCACGATTTCCGGTCGCAATGCAGGCATCTTCGCCAACAGCGGAACATCGACGCTGAACGTCACCAATTCCGGCCTGATCTCCACCAACAACGGCATCACCATTGGCGGCAACGGCACCACGGTGAATGTCGTCAATTCCGGCACGATCCGCGACACCGGGACCGGGACTGCGATCCTCACCTCGAAAAACCTGACACTATCGAATTCCGGCACGATTTCGGGCTTCAACGGGGTCACCGCGACCAATCTGACGCTGAACAACACCGGCACGATATCAGGAACGAACGTTGCCGTTATTCAAAACGGCACCGGCAACATCTTCAACGCCGGCACGATCAGCTCGACCAACTTTGCGCTCTTCACCTCGAATGCGGCTGTTGTAACCAACACCGGCACGATTTCTGCCGGCGCCACTGCCGTGTTTGCGGGCGGGGCGGGCACCTTCGTCAATTCGGGAACCATCACCGGCGGTCAATTCGCCTTCCGCAGCAATGGCGCCGCGACCAGCCTGACCAACTCCGGAACGATATCGAGCCCGCAATTTGCGATTTTCCTCTCCGGCACCAACGACGTCCTGACGCTTCTGCCGGGTTCGCGGATCATCGGTGCCATCAATCTCGGGACGGCGGACACCATCAATTTCGCCGGCGGCAACCACAATCTGACTTTCAATTCGCTGGCCGGCGCGACCGTGACAGGCACGACGCCGTTTGCCGTCTCGGGTAACCAGGCGGCCGCGATCGATGTGACGCCGTTCGCAGCCCAGGGACGCACGCTCAACGATTTCAGCCGTGAGGCCGCGGGCGCAATTCCGCTGATTCCGGCCGGCACGTCACCTTCAAGTGGACCGCTGGCGTTTGCCGCGCCCGATCCATCGTCGCGCGTCAACGACGCCTTCGCTGCAATTCCCGGCGTTGTTGCCGGCGCCAACGACGCCATGGTCTTCAAGAACCCGACGGTCGTCTATGAGGACGGCAGCGCGGTGTGGGCGCGGGGCTTTGTCGGCCAGCGGATCCAGCAGGCCGACGGTCCGCTGTTCCGGACCGCGAACCTGTTCTATGGCGGCATGATCGGCGGCGACATCAGGGTGCGGCCCGATCTCAGGCTCGGCGCCTTCGCCGGCGTCGGCCAGACCCGCACCAGCATCGACTTCTCCGGTGGCCTCAACAGCGACGTGACCTTCGGCGGCCTCTACGCCCAGTACGACGCCGGCGCGACCTTTTTGCGCGCCGTGCTGCAGGCCGGCGGCTCGAACAATTTCACGACGCGTACCATCAACAACAACCTCGTCGCCGGCGGTCTGGAGACTGCGACCGCCTCGTTCAACGGCTGGTACATCAATCCGGAGCTGACCATCGGTCAGCGCGTGGGGCTCGGCAACCTCGCCGGCGCGAGCTACACGCTGACGCCGACCCTTCGCCTGCGTTATCTCTACGGCTCCTATGACGGTTACACCGAGAACGGCTCGACCGCGAACCTGACCATGGGTACCCGCTCTGTGAGCACGGTCGAGGAGCGTGGCGAGTTGAAGCTGACGCGCACGGTGACTTTCTCGCCGTCGAGCCAGCTGGCGAGCAGCATCTATGGCGGCTTCCTCGGCACCCAGCGCGCCGGCGACAGTGCAATCAATGCTGCGCTGCTCGGCCAGGCCATTCCGTTCGCGGCCCCCGGGCCGGCCAATGTCTGGGGCGGCTTTGGCGGCCTCGGCCTGGAATGGCGCACCCGCAACGTCACGTTGTTCTCGACGGCCGAGTACCTCGCTCTGTCGGACAACAGCGCGCTCGTGAGCGGCCGCGCGGGCTTGCGCGTCGGGTTCTAATTCAGCTCAGCGAGCTGCCGCCGCAGATCACGAGTTGCTGTCCGGTGATGGCCGCGGCTTCGCCCGAGAGCAGGAACGCCACCGTGGCGGCGACCTCGTCCGGGCGGATGAAGCGCCCGATCGGCGGCAGTTTTGGCGCGACGCCTGACCGCGTCGGGTCCTTCAGCATCGGCGTTTCGGTGGCGGCGGGCGCCACGACATTGACCGTGATGCCGCGCGGTGCGAGTTCTATCGCCCAGGACCGCGCCAGCGCCACCAGCGCCGCCTTTGTCGCTGCATATTGTCCGCGGCCGGCTGCGCCCGAGGCGGTGCGGCTGCCGATGAACACGATGCGCCCGCCCTCCGGCAGGCGCGGTGCCAGCGCGTCGGCAAGCCGCCCGGCGACATCGACATGCAGCCGCCACATCGCCGCGCCGTCCTCATGGTCGAGCGCGCCGAGCTGACCGACCTTCAAAAGACCTGCGGCATGCACCAGCGCCGTCGGCGCGATGCCGGCGACGGCGCTCGCGAGCGCAGTGGTGTTGCCGAGATCGATCGAGAGATGATCGTATGCCGGATGATCGAACGGAGCGGGCCGCCGGCTGATGCCGGTGACGCGCCAGCCCTCGCGCAGCAGGCGTTCGACGATCGCAGCGCCGATGCCGGAACTCGCGCCCGTCACCAATGCATGGGGCCGTCCGCCCATCGCCTCAGGTCCCGGCGGCGCGCGTGACCCACGGCTCGGTCACGCGAACATGCTTGATCGCCCGGCGATGGAAGGTGAAGGCCATATGAAGCGCGCCGTCGGCCGTCTGCTTGACCGAGGGATAGGACAGCTCGCGGTTGGTCTGGTCACGGGAGTTGTTGGTCATGCAATAGCCGTCGCCGGTCTCGACGTTGCGCCGGGTCCAGCTCTGTCCGCCGTCGGTCGAGACGGCCAGCGTCATCGGGGCTCGCGGCGCGCCCCAGAATGCGGTGCGCCCGTCCGTCTTGCCACTGTTGCCGGCGATGACGGGCGGCAGCTCGTCCTCGATCTCGTCGTAGAGCGAAAGGCGGCGGTCGGTCGCGGCTTTCGCGCTGCTGTCGTTGAAGACGAGCGCGAGATGGCCGTTGCCGAGTCGCGTGAACTGGATCGAGGAGTTGTTGTTCGGCAGGCTGGTTGCGACCGGCGCCGACCAGGTGCGGCCATGATCGCCCGATCGGCTCTGATAGATGTTGTCGGCCCAGCGGCTGCGAAACAGCGCGAGCAGCGCGCCGTCGTCGAGGCGGTCGATGCACATGTGCACGCAGCCGCGGCTGCCGGGCACCTCGACGTCGCGCCAGGTCTTGCCTTGATCGGAGGAAATCTTGACTGCGCTGGTGTCCTCATCGCCGTTCCATTTCCGTCCCGGCGTGGAGTGACAATAGAACACCGGCAGCAGCCAGTCGCCATTGTCGAGCACCACGATGGGCTGCCGGATGAACGTGCCGCGGCCGTGCTGCTCGGCGAACATCGTCTCGATCGGGCCCCAGCTGCGGCCATTGTCGCGCGACAGGCGTCTGCGCACGAAGGCGGTGTCCTGGTTTCCCGCAAGCTGCGCCGTCCACATCAGCCACAGCGTGCCGTCGCGGGCAGGGAACAGCACCGGGTTCTGCTCGGAGCGGCGGGAATCGTCCGACAGTTTTTCGGCCGGCGACCACTCTGTCGAACCGCGGGACAGGCGGGAGAAATAGACCGAGATATCAGACATGCCTTCCTGCGTGCCGCCGAACCAGACGCAAGCGAGATCGCCATTGGCAAGCGGCATCAGATTGGCCGCGTGGTTCTGCACGCAGGGCGAGGGAATGAAGGCGTCGAACCTATCAGGGTCGCCAGCGGCCGGCCGCACGACGCCGTCGGCCACGATCTCGATGTCCGCGATCATGCCGAGGTCCTTTCCGCAAGCGCATTGGCATTTGCGGCCGGGGCCGTGCTGCCGGTGGGGGCACCGAGCACGAGGCGCTCGATCGCCATCACGACCAGCGGCGTCGCAGCCGCAACATACATGTTGTCGATGCCGAAGGGATTTCCGAGCAGGTACCAGACCGTCGTCGAGATGGCCGCGCCGATCAGGCCGGCGGTCGCGCCGCGGTTGCTGGCGAACAGCGGCAGGTAGAAGCCCATCATCGCGACGATGGTGATCGACAGCCGCAGCGCGCGCGTAAAGAACGACAGTTTCAGGATCTCGGGGATGAAGAACACGAACACCAGCGGCACGATGCCGATCACGATCGAGAACACGCGGGTCATCTTCAACTCGCGCTCCGGCGTCGGCTTCCAGTAGGGGACATAGAAGTCGCGGACCACGAGCGAGGCGATCGCGAGCGCCACGGTGCAGACGCTGACGAAGATCGAGGCGACCAGCGAGGTCGTCACGAAAGCGGAGGCCAGCGGCGGCATCTTCTCCAGAAACACCGGCAGTGCGTAGAGGCTGTTCATGTCGGGGTAGAGAAATTTCGCCGCGACCCCGATCATGGCGAGCAGGAAGCCGAGCGGCAGACAGAAGGCGGCGGCGTAGAAGGTTGCCTTGCGCGCGTCATCGGCTGATGGCGTCGAGGAGATCGCCTGCACGATGAACTGCGTCGAGAAGATCGCGCCGACCGTGCCGAACGTCCAGGCGAAGATGGTGGTGAAACCGATCTTGCCGTCCCAGGTGAAATAGTAGGCGGGCAGTTTTGCCTGGATCGGCGCGATCCCGCCGGTCATCGACATCGCGACCGCGAAGATGACGAGAATGCCGACGACCTTGATGGCGCTGTGCAGGATGGTGACCCAGGCCACGCCCTTCAGCCCGCCGAACACGTAGTAGAACGTAGAGACCACGGCGATGATGCACATCGCAACCGGCAGGCTGATATGCAGCGAGGTGGCAATCGCCGCCGCGCCGCTGACATAGTTGCCGACATTCACCAGCAGCAGCGCGTAGATCATGATCACGGACACGGTGAGCATGGTCGACTTGCCGTATTTCTGTGCGATCGCGGCCGAGATCGTGTATTCGCCGGAATTGTAGAGTTTCTTGACCATCAACAGGCCGAACAGCAAAAAGCCGATCGAGGCGCCGAGCACCGCCCAGCCGGCGGCCATGCCAGACTGAAACGCCTCCTGTGCCGTGCCGACGGTCGACTTGGCACCGACGAATTCGGACATCATCAGCACACCGACGACGACAGCGGGCATGGCGCGCGCGCCGGTCATGAACTGCTCGCTCGTCTTGCTGCGCAGCTTGAACGTGAGCCAAGACGTGAAGGCAATGTAGGCGGCGATCATCGTGACGATGAGCGTGCTCTCTCCATTGAGGATGGCTTGCATCGATGGTGTTTCCTCTGGTGACGGGGCCGCGGTGTTATCAAGCCCGCTAGGCCCGCTGTTTCGTCCGATATCGTTTGATCGGAATGCGAACAAATGTTGTTAAAGTTATTTAACCTGTCCGGACGCCGCCCGTCAAGCGAGCGCCACTGGGGTGCGCGCCTCATCAGTCGCTCACTGCAGGGGCGCTCCCTCTGGTCAGGGGCGTGAATCACTGTTCGGCAGTTGTGCTCAAGATGCCCGGCTAAGGAGCGCTTTGGTCGCGATGCACCCGAATGCGGACTCGTTGTGCTTGACTTGAGAGCTTCGGCTCTTCACCCGTTGCGGACATTCGCCCGCGCCTGGTGGACCGTTCCCGTTGCTGTTTGGGCCCGATACGATAGTCATAGACTTGGAGAATTCGGTGAGACGAAGCAATTTCATGACGGGCCTGGGATTTGCAGAAGCGTTGCCTGCGATTTCTCGCGACCGGCAGGGGACGCCGGTCATTGGCTTCCTCAGTCCGCGCTCTTGGAGCCGTACAATGCCGCAGCGCGCACCGCGTCTTCTCACCTCGACCTGTCAGCTCGTCGCTCCTCTCGGCTTCCTGCTCCTCGCACTGACTTATACGGAGGCGCATGCACAGACACGCGGCGGATCGGACTCGTCACCGCCCCTTTTCGACCTGCTCTACCTCGTTGTCGTCGAGCCGCTCTTCCCGCTGTTGGCCGGCGCCGTCCTGTTCATGTGGACCCGTTCCCACTTGATCGCGGCAGGCCTTTCCGCCCTCGGCTTCGGCGCGTGGGGAGCCATGTACTACTCTCGCTTGTCAGTCGATGGCCCTTTGTCGGGCGCGCTCTACGGATTGGGTTTCGACGGCGTCACCAGCGGGTTATTGGCGTTGGCCGGCAGCGGCTACGTGCACCTGATCGGAGCGGAGGCGCGACGCCTAGGTAAGGAGCGAACGGCAATCGTGCACGCCGGCGGCATCGCCTTCGCGGCGACAGCCTTTGTTCTGCTCCTCGTGACGCATGGCTCGGACAAGGTCGGGATCGGGCTCTATCTCGTCATGCTCGCGTGGTCGTTCGGGGCCGCGTTTGCGACCGGCAGCTTCGGCGGTGTCGTCGCCACGATGGCGTTCGCGCTGGTCGCCATGGTGCATGGCATCTGGGGCGCCGCAATCGCCAGCGGCGTCCGCGATGCCGGCCAGGCCTATATCGCGATCTTCTACGTGCCGCCGTTGCTGGTGCCTGTTCTCGCGACCGCCGCCTTTGGCAGGTGGCTCGGCGGCGCCCTCCGAGCGCGCAAAAGCAATGAGCGACCAGGATAGGCGGGCCGCGGATCGGCTGTTGGCCGGAATGCGATGAGCGCGTTGTCCGCGTCCGGCGTTAACCATCGCTTAGGGTTCCGGTCTGAGCGAAAGTCACTTCGAAGTTTCTTAAATTTTGCTGCTTACCTCTTCCGGGCATGGCGATCCGGGGAAAGAGATATGGGTAAGCGAGCCAAACGCGGAAAGGCGGAAACGCTCGCGATACCAATGGTCGCGAGAGTTGCAATTGGCGCCGTGGCCGTCGCCGTCGTGGGGTACAGTTTGCTGTCTGGCCCGGCGAGCGTGCAAAAGCCGTCCGCGCCCCAAGCCAAGGCGTCGTCAACTCCGGTTTACGTGTCAACTCCGGTTCATGCATCGGCGCCAGCTCCGGCTCCGAATCCGGCCCCGGCGCCTCTGGTCGAACCACCAAAAGCCGCTGACGGTCCCGGAGCATTTGTCCGGCAGGTGGTTGACTACGCCAGCCGCCAGACGCCGGGCACCGTGATCATCGATACCAGGAACACATTTCTTTATTTCGTTCTGAACGACACGCAGGCATTGCGCTACGGCATCGGTGTTGGCCGCGAAGGTTTCACATGGTCCGGAGAGCAGACTGTGGCCCGTAAGGCCGAATGGCCGGATTGGCATCCGCCTGTAGAGATGGTCTCTCGTCAGCCCTATCTGCCGCGGTTCATGGCAGGTGGCCCCGGCAACCCGCTCGGCGCCCGGGCGATGTATCTGGGCGAGACCGAATATCGAATTCACGGCACCAACAAGCCCGATACGATCGGGAAGCGGGTCTCGTCCGGCTGTATCCGGCTGACCAATGAGGACGTCGTGGACCTCTATGATCGGGTGAAAGTCGGAGCGAAAGTGATCGTGCTTCCGGCAACCGCTGCCCGTCGACCATCCCAGGGAGCGCCGCCCGACGCCGCGTTCCGGTTGCCGGACCCGGCATCGCCATCGAACCGGCCCTTGGCAGCGAACGCGCAGATGCTGTCATCCGGACCGAAGGTCGCCGGGGTCCAGTAACAGTCCTCCGTCCTCGGTCAGACGTGTGCGTTGCGCTCACCCGCTCATCCGCGCTGCATTGGTCAGCAGCTTCGCGACTCGCAACACTTCCGGCAGCGCTGACTTTTCAAACGTCTTCACGTCCATGCGGTTGGCATCGACGGTGAGGCTGACGCCCGCGACGATGGATTTGTCGGCGCCGAACACGGGGGCGGCGAGGGTGCGCAGGCCATAGGCGTTCTCGCCGTCCGAGACGGCATAGCCCTGCTTGCGCACCTGATCGAGCCGCGCGAGCAACGCCTTCAGATCCGTCAACGTGCGCTCCGACAGCTTGATGCGCTCGGTGGCCTCCAGCCGCGCGATCTGCTCCTCCTTTGGTAAGCCCGCAAGGATCACCTGGCCGAGCGCGGCCGCATAGGCCTTGATGCGGCTACCGGGTCGGCGGTCGATCTTGTGGCGGTCGAGGCCGGTCGAGACACGCGCGAGATAGACCACGTCGCTGCCGTCGAGAACGCCGAGCGAGGCCGCATCGCCGAGCGCCGGCACCAGCTCGCGCAGCAGCGGTTCGGCCTGGCCGCGCAGATTGCCGGCGCTGAGCGCGGTGTAGCCGAGATCGAGGCATTTCAGGCTCAGCCGATAGTGGCGCGACTCGTTGGCGTGGAGATAGCCGAGCTTGACCAGCGTCTGCACCAGGCGGAACGTCGTGCCGCGGTCCATCTCGGCGCGCTCCGCAATCTCCGTGATCGTCAGTTCGAACTCTTCAGCCGAAAAACTCTTCAGCACCGCGAAGGCTTTGGCCACCGAGTTCACGAAATTCTTGGGATTGTCGGCGGGTGAGGCAGTCTTGGGTAAAGCAGTCTTGGGGGACGCAGTCTTGGCCAAGGTTCGTTCCTCTCATCTGGCGGCGCCTCGTCTCGCGATGGAAAGAGTTGGAACTCTTCGCGAATTCGCGCTCAAGGTCGGCCGCTCCAGCAAGCAGGGAAGCGCTCTCAGCCGGATAGGCTTAAGCTGCTCGCTTGACGGCCGCGGTTACGAAGCCTATCACCCTCGCAAGTTTTGACAACAATTGTTCGGATACCGATCCAAGAGAGAAGGGGTCGGCCGGATGCCAATGGAGGAGCTTTCGTGGTGGATGTTCAGCCCAGAGGCGTGTTTTGCGCGGCGTTGACGCCGCTGGATGCCGATCTTGCGCCCGATCATGCCGTATTCGCAAAACATTGTCGCCATCTCCTCAGCGAAGGCTGTGACGGCATCGCCTTGCTCGGTACCACGGGTGAAGCGAACTCGTTCTCATCCGGCGAACGCAAGGCGCTGATCGAGAGCGTCGTCAAAGCCGGGGTCTCGCCATCGCAATTGCTGCCGGGGACGGGCGTGGCGGCGCTGACCGAAACCGTGGAGCTGACACGGCACGCGCTGTCGCTCGGTGTCACCACCGTCGTGATGCTGCCGCCGTTCTACTACAAGGACATCAGCGAGGAGGGGCTGTACGCCTCCTATAGCGAGGTCATCCAGCGTGTCGCGGATGCCAGGCTCAAGGTCGTGCTCTATCACATCCCCCAGATGTCGCATCAGCCGATCCCGCACGCAGTGATCGCGCGGCTGCGCGCGGCCTATCCTGATACGATCGTCGGCATCAAGGACTCCTCCGGCGACTTTGCCAACATGACCGCGATGATCGAAAAATTCCCCGGCTTTGCGGTGCTCGCGGGCGCCGATCCGCTGCTGCTGCCGCTCCTGAAGAAGGGCGGCGCGGGCTGCATCACCGCGACCTCGAACCTGGTGGCGCGCGAGCTCGCCTACGTGTTCCGTCACTACAACGATGATGACGCAGCACTCGAGGCGGCGCAGAACCGCATCGTCAAGGCGCGCGAGCGGGCCTCCCAGTTCGCGCAGATCGCGACGCTGAAGACGTTGCTGGCGCAACAGACCGGCCATGCCGGGTGGCGCCGGCTGCGGCCCCCGCTGCTGCCCCTGTCGCAGGAGAATGCCGATAAGCTGCTGGCGACGGTACCCCAGAAGGAGCCCGTGTGAGGCCATCGCTCCGCCTTCTCGCCGACGATCTGACCGGTGCGCTGGATACGGCCGCCGAGTTCGTCGGCGTGTGCGGACCGTTTCAAGTGACCTGGGCGGAAGCGCTTCCTTCACAACGTCCCGCCTGCCTTGCGGTCGATACCGGCACGCGCGAGCGCGACAAGGCAGAGAGCGTCGCGATCGTCGAGCGCCTGGTGCCGCTGCTGGCCGATGGCGCCATCGCCTACAAGAAGGTCGACAGCCTGTTGCGCGGCGCCTGGGTCGCCGAGCTCGGCGCCTGTCTGCGATCGGGTCCATGGACGTCCTGCATCGTGGCGCCGGCTTTTGCCTATCAGGGCCGCCGTACTTTTGGCGGCCAGCAATATGCGCGGGCGCAGGACGGAAGCTGGTCACGGGTCGGCGACAATCTGCTGACGCAGCTCGCAGCCGAAGGTCTAGATGCGCAATCGGGGCGGTTCGATGCCGATTTGCCTCCCGGCATCAGCGTGTTCGACGCGGAGAGCGAAGACGATCTCGATCGCATCGTCGCGATCGGGCGCCGCGCCGCGCAGCCGGTGCTGTGGTGCGGCAGTGGTGGACTTGCCGGCGCGCTCGCACGCGGCAGCGATGCGTCCGCGCCGTCGCTTCTGCACAAGCCGGTCCTCGGGCTGTTCGGATCGGACCAATCAGCGACGGCCGCACAGCTTGCCGCTTGCGGCGGGGCCGTCGTTGCACTTGCGGAAACGGGCGACGACAATGCCGGACTGGTTCGCCGCAAGCTCGGCAGCGAGGGCGTTGCACTGGTGAAGTTCGACCTCGCGCCCGGTCTGTCCCGCGGCGAAGCGGCGCGCCGCATCGCGCGCGGACTGACGTCGCTGACATCAGCGCTCGCGCCGCCGGGCACCCTGATCGTCGCGGGTGGCGAAACGTTGCGGGCCGTCTGCACTGCGCTCGGCGCGCGGGCGCTCGAGGTGACCGGGCGCATCATGCCGGGCCTGCCGTGCTCGATCATTCGCGGCGGCCGCTGGGACGGCGTCGCGGTGGTTTCGAAATCCGGCGCCTTCGGCGCGCCGAATCTGTGGCGCACGCTGTTGCAAGACAATCAACTGACTATCGAGAGACAACACACATGACCCATCCGCATCTCGCCATCACCATGGGCGATCCCGCCGGCATCGGTCCGGAGATCATCATCAAGGCCTGCGAGAAGCTGCGGTCGCGGATCGAGGCAGGCGATCTCAGGCTGCTGATCATCGGCAGCGGCGCGGCATTGAAGAACGCGGCCGCGCAACTCGCCGTGAAGCTCGATATCCCCGAAGTGCGCGCTGCGGACAAGGTCTGGCCGAACCTGTGTTTCCTCCAGGCCGATGACGAAGGCGAGCCGATCAGGCCCGGCGTGCTGACGGCCGATGGCGGCCGCTTCGCCTTCAAGGCGGTGGAACAGGGCGTGCGCCTGACGCAGGCGGGCCGGATCGGCGGGATCGTGACCGCGCCCCTGAACAAGGAAGCGCTCAACAAGGCCGGCTATCACTATCCCGGTCATACCGAGATGCTGGCCGAGCTCACGGGCGTCAAGGGCTCGGTGATGATGCTCGCCCATGGCAACATGCGCGTCAGCCATGTCTCGACCCATGTCGCCCTCCAGGACGTGCCGAAACGGCTGACGCCGGAACGCCTGCGCTATGTCATCGATCTCACCGACAAGGCGCTGCGCGGGCTTGGACTCGAGAAACCAAAAATCGCCGTTGCCGCGCTCAATCCGCACGCAGGCGAGGGCGGTCTGTTCGGCCGGCAGGACATCGACGTCTCGGAGCCGACCATCGCGAAGGCGGTTGCCGATGGATTGAACATCGTCGGCCCGGTGCCGGGCGACACCGTGTTCGTCAAGCTGCGCGCCGGCCAGTACGACGCCGTGATCGCGATGTATCACGACCAGGGGCATATCCCCGTCAAGCTGCTCGGTTTCGAGGTCGATCCCGCCACCGGCCGCTGGCAGGAGCTGTCCGGCGTCAACATCACGCTGGGCCTGCCGATCATCCGCACCTCGGTCGACCACGGCACCGCCTTCGACATTGCCGGCAAGGGCATCGCCAATGAGCGCAGCATGATCGAGGCGATCGAATATGCCGAGCGCCTCGCCGCCGGCAAGGCGCACGCCTGACATTTTTCGGAAACGAGAACCATGACCAATCTGTCTGCACCGATCCAGCTCATCAGCCCGGAAGTGATCGAATTCGGCTCCGGCACCATCGCGGCGGTGGCGCGGTTTGCGCGCGAAAAGGGTGTGCGCCGTCCGCTTGTCGTCGCCGATGCGTTCAATGCAGCGCGTGTCGACGTGCTGGCGCTGCCGGGCGAGGTGACCGTGTTCGGCGAGGTCAAGCCGGAGCCTGACGTTCCCAATCTGGAGAAGGCGCTCGGCGTCGCGCGCACGGCACGGCCGGATCTCGTGGTCGGTTTCGGTGGCGGCAGCGCGATGGATCTCGCAAAACTCGTCGCCGTGCTCTGCACCGGTGAACAAAGACTTGCCGATGTGGTCGGTCCGGACAAAGTCGCAGGCCGAGCCGTTGCGCTGGTGCAGGTGCCGACGACGTCAGGCACCGGCAGTGAAGGCGGCATCCGCGCACTGGTGACCGATCCCGTGAGCCGCAACAAGTGGGCCGTGCAGAGCCGCTTCATGCTGGCCGATCTTGCCGTCGTCGACCCCGATCTCACCATGAGCGTGCCGCCGCAGGTGACGGCCGCGACCGGCGTCGATGCGCTGGCGCATTGCGCGGAAGCCTTCACCAGCCGCAAGGCACATCCGACGATCGATCTCTACGCACTCGAAGGCATCAGGCTCGTTGGCCGCTATCTCCCGCGTGCGGTCAAGGACGGCGCGGACCGCGAGGCCCGTGCGGCGCTGTCGCTGGCCTCGCTCTATGGCGGCTTCTGTCTCGGGCCTGTGAACACCACGGCCGGCCACGCGGTGGCCTATCCGCTCGGCACCCGCCATCACATCGCCCATGGTCTTGCCTGTGCCGTGATCTTCCCGCACACGCTGGCGTTCAACATGCCGGCAGTCGAAGCCAAGACGGGCGCCGTGCTCGAGGCGCTCGGTGCCCCCGCGACCAAAAATCCGGCGGCCGCATTCGATGCCGCCTACCGCTTCTGCGTCGATCTCGGCATCGAGATGCGCCTGTCGGCGCTCGGCGTGCCCAAAGATGACCTCGGCGCCATGGCCGACGAAGCCCACGCCATCCGCCGCCTGCTCGACAACAACCCGCGCGATCTCAGCCGCGATGCCATCCTGGGGATGTATCAAGCGGCCATGTGACCAGGGTCACAGAACAAAATTTGCCTTTGGGCATGCTCTGAGTACTCTGATCAGATTGCTGATTTGGGGCTGCGATGGGCGTGTTGCGGTTTTTTACGTTTTTGATTGTTCTCATTTGTCTTGGGGGCGGTGCCGCGCATGCCGAACGGCGCGTGGCGCTCGTCATTGGCAACTCGGCCTACAAGAGCGTGCCGCGGCTGGCGAACCCCGCGAACGACGCCACTCTGGTCGGCGGCATGTTCAGGAAGGCCGGGTTCGATGCCGTCGATATCAAGCTCGACCTCAACGCGTCGGAGATGCGGAAGGCCCTGCGTGAGTTTGGCGGCAAGACCAGGGATGCCGAGGTCGCCGTCGTCTACTACGCCGGTCACGGCATTGAACTCGACGGCGTCAACTATCTGATCCCCACCGACGCGACGTTGGAGACGGATAGCGACGTCCTCGACGAGACCATTGCTCTGGACCGCGCGCTGTTCGCGGTCGAACCAGCAAAACAGCTCCGCCTGATCATTCTCGATGCCTGCCGGGACAATCCCTTCGCCAAGACGATGAAGCGGACGATTGCCTCGCGCGCCATCGGACGCGGCCTCGCCAAGGTCGAGCCGAACAGCCCGAACACGATGATTGCGTTTGCCGCGAAGGCGGGTTCGACGGCCTCCGATGGCGACGCCAAAAACAGTCCGTTCGCGGCGGCTCTGGTTGAGCGCCTCCCGACCCCGGGGCTCGACCTCGGCAAGGCCTTCCGCTTCGTCCGTGACGATGTCCTGAAGACGACCGGCAACAAGCAGGAGCCCTTCGTCTATGGGTCGCTCGGCGGCGACGACGTGCCGCTGGTCCCGGCGAAGCCGGTCGCCACAGGACCGCAGGCGAACCAGCAGGATGCAGTTCGCCGGGATTACGAGTTGGCAATGCAGGCGGGCGAGAGAGATGCGTGGGACGCCTTCCTGCGTGCCTATCCCGACGGCTTCTATGCCGATCTGGCCAAGGTCCAGTTGAAGAAGATCATCGCCGAAGAAACGCGCGCCGCGGCCGCAAACAAGGCTCGGCAGGCCGAGGACGAGAAGGCGCGGCTCGCAGCTGACAAGGCCAAGAAGGCCGAGCAGGACAAGGCCGCGGCTGCCGCCAAGGCCGCCGAGGACGCCCGGCTCGCGGCCGAGAAGGCCAAGCAGGTCGAGGACGCCAAAGCCGCCGCAGCCGAACAGCGCCGGAAGGATGCCGAGGCCGCCGTGGCGAAGGCGCTGGCCGACAAGCAGGCGGCGGCCGAGAAGGCGCTCGCCGACAAGATCGCCAACGACAAGGCGGCTGCCGAGGTGGCCGCAAAGCAGGCGGCTGAGAAGGCCCAGCGTGACGGCGAGCAGAAGGTCGCGGCAGTTGCCCCAACTCAGACGGCTCCCAGCCTATCGCCGCAGGAGACCGCAAAACTGGTGCAGTCGGAACTCCGTCGTGTCGGATGCCACCCGGCCCCTGCGGACGGCATCTGGACGGCCTCCTCAGAGCGCTCGCTGACGCTCTTCAACAAGCATGCCGGCACGAAGCTCGACGCCAAGCTGGCAAGCTTCGACGCCCTCGACGCGATCAAGAGCAAGCCAGGACGCGTCTGCCCGCTGGTCTGCGACCGCGGTTTCAAGGCCGATGGCGATGCCTGCGTGAAAATCACCTGCCGCGCAGGCCATCACGTGAACGACAACAACGAATGCGAGAAGGTCCAGGACAAGAAGCCGGTCGCGACCCGCGAGGACGCCAAGCCGCGAGACGACCAGAGGAAGAAGGTTGAGGGCACGCCCGCGAAGCCGCAGGCGACGGGACAGATGTACTGTGGACAGGGTGGCTGCAGGCCGGTGCAAAAAGGCTGTCGCCTGGAAGCCTCTCGACCTCTTACCCCGCAAGCCGCGGGAGCCTATGCATCGGGCGGGGTGGTGGAAGTTTGCAATTGAAGCGGCCGATCGGCGTCAGTCTTGGCCCGACACCGGCGCGCGTCTTGCGATGATGGCAAGATACACCTGATTTGCCCGACGGGTCAAGAGCGATTTCGTAAAATCCGCAATCGCTTACCCCTGACCTCATCTACAGAACGAGCATCGTTTTCGATCGCTTCTTGCTAACGGTGATCGAGCAAGATCCGAAAATCAGGCTCAGCCATTTTCGCTCGCGACGGCGGCAGTTTGTGCCACGACTGTCGATTTGTCCGATCAATCAGTGATTTCGCTAAATCCGCCGGGCGCCGCGCCCGCCATGCGTCCTCTACTGTGCATGGGGTTGTTTTCGACGCTTTGTCAGCCTCGCCGCCATGGCGTTACGATCACCCCATCCGCGGCATCGAGCATCTGCGGCGCGTCGGCCTTCAGCCCGTGCGAGCTGAGCACCTCGTACGGCGTGCGCGCGGGCACTTCGGTAAAACAGCCTTCGCCGCCGGGCAGGCGCACATGCGGCGCTTCCGAAAGCCAGAACGTGTCGTAGCGGTCCATGAACATGTCGAACACGACGGGGCCGCCGATGACTGCGACCGTGCCCGAGGTGACGCCGGCGAAGTCGGCCGCCTCCTCGAAGGAGGTGCCAAGCGGATTCCACAGGCTCGCATTCGGCAGCTCCGGATCGACCGCGAGAGATGGGATCTTGCGGGTCAGGATGAGGCGCCGGCGTTTTGGCGAGTTCGGCTGCTGCTCATGGGAGTGCCGGCCATGCACGATCAGCGCGGCGCGATCGAGCGCGGATTCGAAGAAACGCTTGTCGCCCTCGAATTTGAGGCTGTCGGGCATGACGTGATCAGCGTCGGCAAGCATGCCGTCCGCGGAGACGATGACGTAGCCTTCGATACGAAACGACAAGGCGCCGGCTATTCGGAGACCGTCGTCACGACGCTGTTGACCGGACGTTGGCTGACGGTCGGCAGCTTGACGTCCTTGAGCAGCTCCTGATCGTATTCGGGCAGCGTCGCGACCGGCGCCTTCGCCCGCATCGCCACCACCTTGTAGCCACCGGCCTTCAGCTTCTGCAGCAGCGCCGGCAGCGCCTCGGCGGTGTGCTTCTGGAAGTCGTGCATCAAGAGGATGCCCTTGCCCTTGCTGTCGAGCTTCTTCATCACGGTGTCGACGATCTTCTCGGGCTTGGAGGCCTTGAAGTCGAAGGAGTCGATGTCGCAGGAGAAAATCCCGATGTTGCGGTTGCCGAGATAGGTGACCATCTCCGGCGGGTGCTGGAGTGCCGGGAAACGGAAGAAGGGCGACGGCGCGACGCCGCCGAGCGCCCATTTCACGGCGCTAAAACCCTTTTCGATCTCTTCCTTCCGCTGTTGCTCGGTCAGCTTCTTGTTGTTGAGATTGGCGTGCGACCAGGTGTGCGAGCCGACGGTGTGGCCGGCGGCGTAGACCTGCTTCAGGATCTCGGGCTCATAGGTCGCGTGCTTGCCGATCGGGAAGAAGATGCCGGTGGTGCATTCGTCCGCGAGCGCCTTCAGCACCGCGGGCGTGTTCTTCGGCCAGGGGCCGTCGTCGAAGGTCAGGACCACCTCCTTGTCGCGGAGAAAGTCGAGCTCCTTGAAATGCTCGAAGCCGAAGCCGGGACCGCCCGTCGTGTCGATCTCGACGGTGCGCGCGACGCCGAGTGCGCCCTGATTGCTGCAAGCCGCGCGCGCCGGTTGCGGCGCCTGCTTGGGCGCGGCCGCAGCGGCAGCCTGCGGGGCTGGCGCTGCGGCGGGTTGCGCCGCCGGTGCTGCGGCTGCGGGCGGCGCGGCCGCGGGTTTGGCCGCCGGCGTCTGCGACCATGCCGCGCTTGCCATCGCCACCGTAACAGCGCTTGCCAAAATCAGTCTTGCCGCAACACGCATGGTCGTTGTCCCCATGGATTGATCCCGTTGTTCGGCCGCGGCTTTTTTGCCTCTGGTCGAACCTGTCCTGCCCAAGATTATCTGGTCTTGACCCTAGCCTAGATGGTGCGCCATCGCCAATGCAACGGCCGTTTGAGGTTGGATGCGAATTGTGCCCAGTCCTCTCGCGTCAGCTGGCGGCGAGCGCCCTGGCGACCGCTGTCTTGACCCGCGTATCGGTCGGATCGATCGCTGACGGAAACACCTCGGCGATGTAGCCATCGCGGCCGATCAGGTATTTGTGGAAGTTCCAGCGCGGAACCTCCTTCGGCCGCGCTTCAGCGGCCCATTTATAGAAGGGATGTGCCTTGGGGCCGACCACGACGGCCTTGGCGGCGATGGGGAAGGTAACGCCGTATTGGTGGTGCGCGGTCTCCGAGATCTCGGTCGTGCCGCCCGGCTCCTGGCCGCCGAAATCATTGGAGGGTACGCCAATGATGGTCAGCCCGCGCTCGCGGAACTCGCTCCAGAGCTCTTGCAGGCCGGCATATTGTGGGGTGTAGCCACAGAGCGAGGCGGTGTTGACGACGATGAGCGGGCGCCCGCTGAAGGCGGCGAGGCGGATGTCGTCGCCTGACAGCGCGGGGAAAGAGAAGGCGTAGGCCGGCATCCGGCTCATCGCAGCGTTCTCGGCGAGGGCAGGCGATGCGATTGCCGCAAGCGCCGTGCCGACAAAAGCCCTGCGGTTCAACATGGCGATCGCGTCCCAAGCTTGATCCGGACGACGCATCATAGCGCGTACCGCCACGTGGCGATGCTCAACAACGCGTTATGCCATGCAGCGCCTAGCGCAGGCGGACGATGAAGTCGGTGCCTTCGCCGGTCTCGCCCTGGTTGATGCCCTGGTCAGACACGATGATCGAGCCGCCTGATGTCAGCATCTCGTTGATCTTCGCCATGGTGTCGGCGGGGATCGAAAGGCGGTCGAGCGCCTCGGCCGGGCTGTTCGGCACGATCACGGGTTTTGCAGCGACGGGGATCACGGCTGCGACGCGCTGACGGCGGTTGGTGCGGCCTTCGTCCTCCCGCTCGACGGAGCGGACGCTCACCGGCAGCGACACCACCGACCAGCGCAGCGCATTGGAATCGGCCTTGTCGACCTCAGCGGTGAACACATGCGTGCCGAGCGGACGGTCGCTCGCTGCAATGGTCACGGGTCCTTCGAACAGCGGCGCAAAGTTCTGCCGCACATAGAGCTTGGAGTCCTTGCGGCTGATGAACACCGCAATCTGCCCAGCGCGCTTCGGCGGCTCGGGCTTTGCGACCGGTGCCGGATCGGCGACGCGGGTCTGGTCCTTCTTCGCGTCGGTCGTGGCCGGCTGCGCCGGTGCCGTGGCGGTTGCGGCAGCATCCGGCGCCTTGGGCGCCTCGACGGCTTCAACCTTCGTGGGGTCGGTCTTCGGAGGCTCAGCCTTGACGGCATCAGCCTGCGCGGTCGCCGCGGGCTCGATCTTGTCGGCCGGCTTTTCCTCTGCGACCGACAAAGCTTTCGGAGCATCCGCGGTGTCGGCCGGCTTGGCTTCGGCGCTGATTGCCTCGGCGGGCTTGGCGCTTGCTTCGTCGGTCTTCACCGCCTCTTCGCCAGCCTTGTCAGCCGGTGCGTCGGCACGCGCCAGCGCATTGCCGGTGGTCGCATCCGACATCACGTGGCCGACGCTCGAGCGCAACTCGTTGAGCGGCTCGGCGCTCGCGCTCTTGATCTCGGCGCCCTTGTCGGCCTTGTCGGCGACGTTGGTCTGCGGCTCGATGCTGGCGGCGGGCTGCGGCGGCACGCGCAGCGTTGCGAGCAGGGGATGCGAGAAACTGTGCGGCGACATCTCGCCGGGCGCGACGACCACGCGCGCGCCCATCTTGGTCCAGTTCCACATCTTCACCGCGAACGCCATCGGCATGCGGATGCAGCCATGCGAGGCCGGATAGCCCGGCAGCACGCCCGCATGCATCGCCACGCCCGACCAGGTGATGCGCTGCATGTACGGCATCGGCGCGCCGCTATAGATGTTGGAGTGGTGGAATTTGTGCTTCTGGATGATGCTGAACACGCCCATCGGCGTGGAATGGCCCTTCATACCGGTCGACACCGGCGACTCCGCGAACACGCCGTTGGAGTCGTAGACCGTGACCTTCTGCCGCTCGATCGAGACGGCGATGACGAGGGGCCCTTGCGGCTTGGCGCCGGTTTCCTTCTCCGGCACGGCCTTCTTGGACACTGCATTGCGCTTGCGCTGCTTCGGCCGCTGCATCTCGGGGGACGGCTGCCGGGAGTAATAGGCGCCGGCAGAATAGTCAGGCCAGTAATACAGGGCGGCTTCCGCGTAGCTTGTGGTGCCAAACGCACCTGCCGCCGTAAAAATGGCGAGCCGCCACAGCCGCGACGTTGCGGCAGAGAAACCGGGCCCGTTCACGCCAATCATTCTCGAATCCATGAAATCAGTCAGTGGTTAGTTGTTGCAGAGGGGGTCCGCGTTCACCAGTGAAGCGGTTCATAGTCAGCCTACTTTTGGCCAAGCCGTAGCAAAAAAGCCTCACATTGCGGTAAACGGCGGCCGCCCCAGGGTAGGCCGGCCGCCTTCCTGACCGGGCCGGGAACACCTACATGCCGAAGGGCGTCTTACCGGAGAATTCTATGTCATCCAGTGTCCTCGGCCTTCGTCACATCAGCTTGAAAGGCCTCGCTTTATTCCTGTTGCTCCTGGCTGGGCCGGGGGCCGCGTCTGCCGCGGACGAGCCGGATCTGATCTTCCGTCGCTCGACGGTCTTCAAATGGGTCAGCCCGAACGACAAGCTTGCGACCTATGGTCTCGACGATCCCGAGGTCGAGGGGGTGGCCTGCCATTTCACGGTGCCGGAAAAGGGCGGCTTCAAGGGCTGGTTGGGGCTCGCCGAGGAGGTCTCGGACGTCTCGCTCGCCTGCCGTCAGGTCGGTCCCATCAAATTCAAGGAGAAGATGGAGCAGGGCGACGACATGTTCCGCAGGCGCCGCTCGCTGTTCTTCAAGAAGATGCAGATCGTGCGCGGCTGCGACGCCAAGCGCAACGTGCTGGTCTACATGGTCTATTCCGACAAGCTGATCGAGGGATCGCCGAAGAACTCGACCTCGACCGTGCCGATCATGCCGTGGGGCGCAGCCGACCCCAACGTTCAGAAGTGCGGGGACTATTTTACCCAGTAGCGATCAGGCGTGAGCCGGCGCGCGATGCGTGACGGCTGCTGCGCGCGGCTTGGCAAGGCGCGAGCCGGTCAGCCGCACGAACATCTGCGGCGTAGCCTCGTAGGCGCGCTGCGCCTGCAACGCCATTGCGGTGGAACAGGTCGATCTCGGATTGGCGCGGTCCATGGATTGGTCCGTATCGCGCGCCGTTGCGCTCTTTCCCGCCATCATTTTGGCCATCCCTCAAACTGCCAGCCCGGTTTTCCGGACTTGTTGGTGTTCGAAGGCTTCGGTCGTCGCTGAGACATCCCCCGTTCAGCGCGACCAAGCCTTCGTTTGCGTTTCTTTTGCGCACAGAAACGTAAAATGCCGATGAAGCCGTGAATCTCCGAGATGACGGCCCGGTATCCACCGCCCCGATGTTGCGAGGGAACCGATTTTTGGCCGTACGGGCGGGGCGACGCCACTTTGAAATGATTGGCTTTTTTCAACTAATGTTTCGTCGGCAGAGGCGCGACGAAACAATTCTCACAAAGATGAAACCATTTTCGGCTTTTGGCGCATCACGGCCGAAACCGGCCATGGTTATCAGGTTCCGCAACGACAGCGGCGCTCAGCCGACCGACCGAACCTGGAGACAGTCAATGCGCGCGCTCAGCTTCATCCTCGCCTTCGGCTTTGTGATCGCCGGCTCCTCGATCGCCGGCTCGGCCGACAGCGGGCTGCCGGGCGTCGGCACCTTCGCCTACAACGGCGCTCCGATCGCTCCGTCCCAGGCGATCGTGGTGGCGTCGCGCTTCTGATCAGAACAAGAAAATCAGGCCATCATGCTTCATCGTTTCTGCGCCGCGGTCTTCGTTTCCCTTCTGACGATCAGTTCAGTCCAGGCGCAGGTGCGCTCTCCCAACCGACTACCGGATCCGCGTGGCGAATTCGTGCGCCAATGCGCGCCGCACATGCTCGGGCGCTGGGAGCATCCGGAAGAGGTTTGCGGCTGCCTGCATGACCATGCCGCGGCCGTTGTCGAGGATCACGATCTGCGCGAGGCGCTGCTGCGCGGCATCAGCGAGACCGGCGTGCCGACCATCGAGACCGATTGGGTGCCGCCGGCCAAGCAGAGCGAGATCGGGCCGACTTTCACCAAGATCGCGAAGCCGACGCTGCAGTGCATGTTCGATCCGGCGAAGCAATAGCTCCCGTCATTTCGTCTTCGGACCGATCCGCGGCACGCAGTTGCGCGTCACGGTGATGCCGCTTTCCGTCATCTTCGCGCCGCGCACTTCCTTGACCTGTCCCGCAGGGCAGGTGCCGTCGTCGACGAGCACGCGCTGGCCAAGCCGCAAATTGCGAATGTCCTGTTCGCGTCCGACCGTCTGGGCGTGCGCCGGTGACGTCGCGAGCGCGGCGAGCAGGGTGGTCAGGCAAAACGCGCGAACAGCAAGCATGGTGCGGGGCTCCGAGAGCGATGCCGCAATCTAGGGGCCGGCCAGCGATTCTGATAGTCAGCCATCGTCACCGCCGCCGCGCGTTGGCGCGCAGGGCGGAGAGCGATTCCCTTGCGAGCTTTTCGGCCTCGGTCACCAGTTGCGGAACCCGATGTCCCGAAAATCCCAGCACGAAGCCGGGCAGGGGGCGTGTGCGGCTAAAAGTGTCGGCGAGCAGCCAGCCTTCGGCGCGGGCGGCCTCTTTCGCGCGCGAGGCAACGACGAGCTCGACCGCCGGATCGAACCGCGCGACGAGATGCAGGCCCTGCGAAGGCACGGGAACGGACAAATGTCCGTCGGAGGCATCCTGTAACGTCGTAGCGAGCGCATCACGCGCCTCGCGATAGAGTTTTCGCACCCGCTTGAGGTTTTGCGCGAACGCGCCGGAGTTCAGCATGTCGGCGACGGCGCCTTCCATCAGTGTCGCGGGAAAACGGTCGAGCGCCGCGCGCGCGGCCGCGACCTGCCCGATCAGTTGCTCGGGGACCGCGCAATAGCCGATGCGAAGACCCGGAAACAGCGTCTTGGCAAAGGTGCCCATGTAGATGACGCGCTGGAGATGATCGATCCCGGCGAGCGACATCAGCGGCGCGCCGTCGTAGCGGAACTCGCTGTCGTAATCGTCCTCGAGCACGAAGGCGCCGGCTTCCTTCGCCCAGTCGAGCAGCTCCAGCCGCCGCGTCATCGACATTTGCACGCCAAGTGGAAACTGGTGCGATGGCGTGACATAGGCGGCGCGCGCCGTGGCCGCTGCCGTACGGCCCCTGATGACGCGCAGGCCGTGCTCGTCGACGGGCACCGAGACGGCGCGATAGCCGCAATGTGCAATGGTTTTCCGCGCCGCCGGATAGCCCGGATCTTCGCACCAGACCTGGTCGTTGGGCTTGAGGATCGCGCTCAGCACGATGCGCAGCGCGTGCAGCGTGCCTGACGTCAGCATGATCTGCTCGGGATCGCAGCGCAGTCCCCGGGCCGACAAGAGGTGATCGGCGATCGCGACGCGCAGCTCACGGCTGCCGCGGGGATCACCATAGTGCAGATGTTCGTCGCCAAAGGCGCGCATGCGCCGGCCGACAAAGCCCCGAAAACGTTGCAGCGCGCGCTCGTCGATATGGGTGCAGCCGAGCGAGAACGCGCCTTGCCGGGGCGCCTCGATCGCAACCTTCGGCTTCCGCGCCTCGCTCGCACGGGCCGGAATCCGCGCGGCGACGAAGGTGCCGGAGCCGACGGTGGCTTGCGCAAATCCGTCGGCGATCAGCCGCTCATAGGCCGTGACGACAGCATTGCGCCGAAAACCCGTCTGCTTGGCTAGCGTCCGCGATGGCGGCAGCGGCTCGCCGGGCATCACCAGGCCGCCGACGATCATTTCGCAGAGCGCCTGGTACAGCCGATGCGCCGCGGAGGCGCCTTGCGTGACGTGCGGGCCGGTGAGGTCGAGCGGAAGCTCACTCTTTGCCGGCGATGGTCTGGAATTGGTCGAAATTTTTCGCATGGAATTGGAACTATCGCAGACCAAATCGGACGCTACAACTGGCTTCAAGATCGAATTCTCGACAGGAGCCATCCCGTGTCCGACGGTGAAAACCTCGCGTCCTATCCGACCTCCTCGCGCAACCAGGTAAAGCGGCGTCACGATCGCGGCTTCTACGACCACGAAACCGTCCACCGCATCCTCGACGCCTCGATGATGTGCCACGTCTCCTATGTGATCGACGGCCAGCCTTATTGCACGCCGACCTTCTTCTGGCGCGAAGGCACCAGGCTGTACTGGCACGGCTCGAGCGCAAGCCGCATGCTGCGCAACCAGTCGAGCGGGCAAAGGGTCTGCCTCACCGTCGCCCATCTCGACAGCCTGGTGCTGGCGCGCTGCGGCTTCAATCACTCCGCGGATTATCGAGCGGTGATGGCCTTCGGTACGGCCTATCTCGTCACCGACGTGGAAGAGAAAGAGCGCGCCGTCATAGCCATGGTCGACCGTTTCTTTCCGGACCGCACCGCGGGCCTGCGCCAGAGCAACACGCAGGAGATCAAGGCGACCTCCTTCATCGCGATGGAGATCGAGGAAGCTTCGGCAAAAATCCGCGCCAAGGGGGTGGCCGACGACGAAGAAGACTACGAATTGCCGATCTACGCCGAGCGTATTCCGGTGCGGACCGTGCTCGGCGCGCCCGAGCCTTGTTCGCGTCTGCTTCCCGGCGTGATGCGGCCCGAGACGCTGAATGGCTATTCGGAGGGCCGGCTGCTCGAAGATGCATTGCGAGATGCCTATTTTCTGCAGTACCCGACGCGATGAAATCGGCTAGCTTGCGGCTCCCAAACAACAAAAAGACCGATTGGAGTAGCCGCATGGATGCCGATACGCAGCAAAGGATCTTGGACGCCGTCGACGCCGGCTTCGAAGCCCAGCTTGCGACCACAAGCGATTTCGTTGCGATCCCCTCCACCCGCGGTGCCGAGGGCCCCTGCCAGGACATGATCGGCGATCTCCTGTGCGAACGCGGCTACGAGGTCGACGACTGGCACATCGACGTCGACGACCTCAAGGATTTGCGGGGCTTCGGTCCGATCGAGCACGATTTTTCCAAGGCGCGCACTGTGGTCGGCACGTACCGGCCGACCAGCAACGGCGGCAAATCGCTGATCCTGCAGGGGCACTGCGACGTAGTGCCGGCGGGTCCGCTCGATCTCTGGGAGACGCCGCCATTCTCGCCGGTCATCAAGGACGGCAAGATGTACGGCCGTGGCGCCTGCGACATGAAGTCCGGCACGATCGGTGCGCTCTATGCGCTGGATGCGATCAGGGCCGCGGGCTTGAAGCCGACGGCGCGGATCCATTTCCAGTCTGTGATCGAGGAGGAGAGCACCGGCGTCGGCGCGCTCTCGACCCTGCAGCGCGGCTATCGCGCCGATGCCTGCTTCATTCCGGAACCCACCAACGGCAAGATGGTGCGCTCGCAGGTCGGCGTGATCTGGTTCCGCCTGAAGGTGCGCGGTTATCCCGTTCACGTCGCGCATGCCGGCTCAGGCTCGAATGCCATCATGGCGGCCTATCATCTGATCCAGGCGCTGCAAAAGCTCGAGATCGAATGGAACGAGCGCGCCAAGCAGGACCGCCACTTCAAGACGCTCAACCATCCCATCAACTTCAATCCCGGCATCATCAAGGGCGGCGACTGGGCCTCCAGCGTCCCGGCCTGGTGCGAGGTCGACTGCCGCATCGCGGTGCTGCCGGGCTGGTCGGTCGCCGACCATCAGAAGGAAATCTTGGCCTGCGTCTCGGCCGCCGCCCGCAATCACGGCTTCCTTGCCAACAATCCGCCGGAGGTGGAGTGGTCGGGCTTCCTGTCGGAAGGTTATGAGCTGACGAACTCGGCTGCGCCCGAGGCCGCGTTCGGCAAGGCCTTCAACGCGGTCTATGGCGGCGCGGCGGAAGACCTCGTCTTCACCGCGCTGACCGACACGCGCTTCTACGGTCTCAACTACGACATTCCGAGCCTCTGCTTCGGTGCGACCGGCGCGGAGATGCACGGCTTCAACGAATATGTCGACCTGGAGTCGTTGAAGAAATCGACCAAGGCCACCGCGCTGTTCATCGCGGAGTGGTGCGGGGTGGAGAAGGGGTAGGGCTCCGCCGTCATGGCGGGCTGCGTAGGGTGGGCAACGGCGCTCTTGCGCCGTGCCCACCGTCTTTCCTCAACGGTGAAAAAGAGGTGGGCACGCTTCGCTTTGCCCACCCTACGGCATCTGCGTCTGACCGAAGCAGTGGCGCATCCAAATGCTTTAAGCTTAAAATAAAGACTGTTCCCGCGGCCTGGCCGGTGGCAGACTGGGTCCGACCGCCGCCGAGTCCACGAGGGAAAACGATGCGCGATTGGGACGATGCCTATGCCAACTCGGCCCATGTGCCGGGGTCGGACAAGCTGCCGGCACTGTGGACGGAGCGGGCGGCGGCCTATCGTGCGGCGCTCAAATCCTTCACGCCCGACATCGCCTATGGCGCGGGCGAGCGGCAGCGCTTCGACCTGGTCCTGCCTGACGAAGACAGCAAAGGTCTCGCCGTGTTCGTGCATGGCGGCTACTGGATGCGGTTCGACAAATCGTTCTGGACCGATCTTGCTGAAGGCGCGCGGTACCATGGCTGGACGGTGGCATTGCCGAGCTACACGCTGACGCCGGCCGCGCGTATCTCCGATATCACCACCGAGATTGCCGCGGCGATTGTCGCCGCGGCGGCGCGCGTGGCGGGTCCGATCCGGCTCGCCGGCCATTCCGCCGGCGGCCATCTCGTCACGCGCATGCTGTGCGACGACGGCCGCCTCGAACCTGCCGTCTACAACCGCATCGCATCGACGCTGTCGATCAGCGGCCTGCACGATTTGCGCCCGCTCTTGAAGACCAAAATGAACGACACGCTTCGTATGAGTCTGGAGGAGGCGACGCTGGAGAGCGCGGCGCTGCACCTGCCGCGCGGGCCATCGCCGGTCACCGCATGGGTCGGTGGCGGCGAGCGCCCCGAATTCATCCGCCAGTCCGAGCTGATGGCGAACGTCTGGACCGGTTTTGACGTGCCGACGCGCCTCGTCGTCGAGCCCGGACATAACCATTTCACCGTCGTCGACGGGCTGAAGGATCCATCCTCCGCCATCACGAAAAGCCTGGTTGGTCTCGACTGACGGCGGGCGGGGCAGGGATCGGAGAACGTGTCATGACCAGCAACGACTACGATCCCGCGAACGAAGGCGCCGAGACCGATTTCGCAAAGAAGATGTCGTACGGCGACTATCTTCAGCTCGATGCGCTGCTTGGCGCCCAGCATCCGATCTCGGACGCGCATGACGAGATGCTGTTCATCATCCAGCACCAGACCTCGGAGCTGTGGATGCGGCTTGCGATCCACGAGATCAGCGCCGCCCGCCGTGCGATTGCGCGCGACGAGGTGTCGCCGGCGATGAAGATGCTCGCCCGCGTCTCCCGCATCTTCGAGCAGTTGAACAGCGCCTGGGACGTGCTGCGTACGATGACTCCGAGCGAGTACACGCATTTCCGCGCGCGGCTCGGACAGTCCTCGGGCTTCCAGTCCTTCCAGTACCGGTTGATCGAATATCTCCTTGGCAATCGCAACCATGCAATGCTGAAGCCGCACGCGCATGATGCCGAGGTGATGGCCCTGCTCGAGGCTGAGCTCGCCACGCCGAGTCTCTATGACGAGGTGCTGCGGCTCGCCGACCGCAAGGGCCTCAAAATGCCCGCGACCGTGCTGGCGCGCGACGTCCGCGAGACCCATCATTTCGACGAGGGCGTGCTGCAGGCCTGGCGCAGCGTCTACGAGGCGCCCGAGTCGAACTGGACGCTCTACGAACTCGCGGAGAAGCTGGTCGACTTCGAGGACTACTTTCGCCGCTGGCGCTTCAACCACGTGACGACGGTGGAGCGCGTCATCGGCTTCAAGCGTGGCACCGGCGGTACCGGCGGCGTCAGCTATCTCAAGCGCATGCTGGAGATCGAGCTGTTCCCAGAACTCTGGCGCGTCCGCACCATTCTCTGAGCTGTAGCCATGACCGAGACCCGCCTTCGCGTTTACGACGACACCAGAGCGCTCTTCCATCTGCCGCCTGATGTGATCTATCTCGATGGCAATTCGCTCGGTGCCTTGCCGCTCGGGGTCGCCGAACGCGTCGTGCATGTGATCAAATCAGAGTGGGGCGACGAGCTCATCCGCGCCTGGAACACCGCCGGCTGGTACGTGCAGCCGCGCCGCGTCGGCGGCCGTATCGCCCGCCTGATCGGCGCGGAAGTGGGCTCAGTGATGATGGGCGATACGCTGTCGCTCAAGGTCTATCAGGCGCTCGCGGCCGCGCTGGACATGAACCCGGGCCGCAAGGTCGTGCTCTCAGACACCGGCAATTTTCCGACCGATCTCTACATGGCAGAAGGGCTGATCGCGACGCTTGGGCGCGGCCATCGTCTGCAACTGGCGGCGCCGGAGGATGTCGAAGCGCATCTCTCCGACGAGATCGCGGTGTTGTATCTCACCGAGGTCGACTACCGCACCGGCCGCCGCCACGACATGGCTGATTTGACCGCGAAGGCGCACGGGCTCGGCATCGTCACGGTGTGGGACCTCGCGCATTCTGCCGGCGCCTTGCCAGTCGATCTCTCGGGCGTCGGTGCGGATTTCGCCGCCGGCTGCACCTACAAATATCTCAACGCCGGCCCCGGCGCGCCGGCCTTCCTCTACGTCGCGCCGCGCCATGCCGACCGCGCGCGTGCCGCGCTCTCCGGCTGGATGGGCCATGCAAAACCCTTTGCGTTTGATCTTGGTTACGCGCCGGCCGGCGGCGTCGAACGCATGCGGGTGGGCACGCCGCCGGTGCTGGCGATGGCCGCGCTCGAAGCCTCGCTCGATATCTGGGATCGCGTCGACCTCAGGGAGGTTCGCGCCCGTTCGCTGGCGCTTGGCGACCTCCTGATCGCCGAGGTCGAACGCCGCTGCCCGTCTCTGAAACTGGTCACGCCACGCGCCCACGACCAGCGCGGCTCGCAAGTGTCCTTCGCCTTCGCAGGCGGCTACGCCGCCATGCAGGCCCTGATCGCCCGCGGCGTGATCGGCGATTTCCGTGCGCCGGACATCATGCGCTTCGGCATCACGCCGCTCTATATCGGCGAGGCCGAGATCATCCGCGCGGCCGAGAGCATCGAGGAGGTGATTTCCGGTGAAGTCTGGCGCCTGCCGGAATATCAGGTCGTCAATGCGGTGACGTGAGGGCGATGCGGATTCGCGGGATGGGCAAAGCGACTTGTCCGCCGTAGCTCGAAGAGCGAAGGCGGAAGCGTGCCCCCACTTGCGGCCATTGCGTCGTCTCCGTTTTTTAGTGGACAGAGGATTGAGTCTGATCGATGGAGGCCCGTTGCGGCAACGGAAGGCGCGGATCGGCCGCGCGGAGGGTTTCGATCGCGCGATAGGACAGCCAGATCAGGTTGAAGGCCTGCGCATAGTCCCGCTCGGCAAGCCGGTTGGCTGCTTGGGTAACCGTTGGTCCGCAATGTTCCAGGCCGGCATACTGCGCAGCGTTGGCCTCGAGATAGGCAGAGAGCGAGCGCAGGGTTGCTGCGAGCATATCTCCGATCATGTTCTCCGAAGCCTGATGATCGAGCACCGGGTTCGGGATCGGGAAGTTACCAGGCATCGTCCGGAACGACTGCTCGAAACCTTGCGATTGTAGGCGCATGAGCAGCGGCATCAAATTGCCGAGCAGGCCTGCAAGCTGCTGAATGTCGGACGAGCGCTGCTGCGACCCAGTTGTGGCAAAAGGATTGGAATCTGACATGAGGGCTCTCCTTCAGAGGAAGCGTGTAAGACGCTACATGCGCGACCGCCGCCTGTGGCGGCGGTCGCCGATTGCGCTCGGATCTGCGGCGAATTGCAGTCACATCATCCGCTGCTGTCCATAAGACTGAAGGTTACCGATGACCTGAGGAAGGACGCCGATCAGCTGCCGGGTTATGTCGGCGACATCCTGCTGCGTCAGTTGTCGCTGCTGGCCAAAAGCCATGGGACCGCCGAACGCCGCCTGGAATTGCGGCGCGCCGAACTGCGACCCCCAAGTCTGCGCAGGAGAAGCCTGCGACCCCCAAGTCTGCGCCGGATGGCCGGGACCGATTTGACCAAGACCTGCGAATTGACCGAAACCCGCGCCGCCGTGCATGGCGGAATGCTGCATATATGGCTGGCTTTGCAGCATTCCCACGATCTGGGGCACGATGGGCAGGATCTGCCGCACCACCTCGTTCACGTCCTGCGGGCTTAGCTGCCGCGGCGACTGGCCGTAGGCCGCATAGCCCATTCCTCCGAACGGAGTTTGCGCCTGGGCGAGGATTTGAGGCAGCGCCGGTACGAGCTGCCGCACGACCTCGCTCACATCCTGCTGCGAAAGCTGGCGTTGTTGTCCGCCCCACTGCTGACCCCACCCCATCGGTTGGGCGCCCCAGCCAGATGCGCCGAAGGTCGGCTGACCGCCGTACTGCTGCCCGTAGGCTGCTTGGCCCAATCCTCCATAGGGCTGCCCGCCTTGCGAACCGAATGCGTTCCATCCCCCTTGTTGCGGACCGAACTGGGAATGCCCGAGGTTCTGCTGCAGGGTGTCATAATGAGTCATCGCTTGCCTCCTTGCGATGGTGGATGCCCTCAGCCCGAATTCCTGCGAAAAGCCGTCCGCGTGCGCGGTCCTTATGGCAACAGCGGTCCGTCAGCTGCCAATTTCAAATGCTCAAGACGGAGCCACAAGACACCTTCCTCGTTGAGGCGCGCGAGCTGCGCTCCCCGAGGTGACTAGCGGATGGAAATATTTAGGGCGGCAAAACGAAAGCCGTTTGAGAGATGTGGGAGCGGGTTGTTATTTCTTGATGGCCACGTCCTGGAGGCCAGTCATTTACGTCCGCTCAGACGCTCTGCGATTGATCGCTGACTTCTCCCCGATTCTTCGGCGTGAGGAATTGGACGCAAACGCACGCAGGCCCGAATAGTTTCGCGGAAGCGCGGCGATATTTTGGCGGTGATCAAATTTCGAGTCGCGCGGATTCTTGTCAGTACTCTTTGCCTGGTCAGCGATCTTTCCGATGTGCATCGGCCTACGTTGACGCGAATGCTAATAGGCGAGGTTGAGCAAAGTGCCGACGCGCTCTGAAGTGGCGGGATGGCTGCGAAGCAAGCGCATCGGGTCATGCGCGACCGCTGACGCGCGCATCGGCGCAGCGCCAGTATGATGGCGCTCCAATTTCTCGAGTGCGGCGACGAGCGCCCGCGAGTCGCCGGTCAATTCGAGCGCTGTGGCATCTGCATCAAGCTCGCGAACGCGCGACAGCGCTAGCCCAAGGAGATGACCGAGAGTCGGAGCTGCGCTCAGCAGCGTCGCCAGCGGCCGGCTTGACGTCATGCCTCCGTGATGATGCCGCGTCCGCAGCAGTGTGAGGCCAGCGAGCGATGTCCAATCGATCGCGCGACGCAACGCTGTCGCCCAGCTCATCGTCCATGCGTCATTGTTGCGGATATGCGCAACTTCGTGGGCCAATATCCCGGCAATTTCCTGGCGCGTCATGCCGCGCAGCAGTCCCTCGGTCAACACGATGGCGCTGCGTTCCGGTCGGCCGAGCGCATAGGCATTCATGTCGCCCGGTGCCGGCAGACAATAGAGCTCGGGTAATCGGACCAGGCCGGCGCGGCTGCAGACCTTCGTCAGGATCGCAAACAGGTCCGGAACCTCGACGTGAGACAGCAGGCGCGCACCGAACCAGCGATACATGTTCTCGCGCGTAATGACCGTTCCATCCGGGCGAGGCGCGCTTTCCATAAGCGCCCGCTGCATTCCCGCGGCTCCGCCGACGATCCAGCCGCACACGGCAAGCAGCAACATCATTGCAAGGATCGCCAATGCAGACGATTGATGGTTCGCAGTCTGATGGGCCAGCCGCTGATGGCCAAACAAGTCCCGATGTCTTGAGTCCAGCTCGATACGGCATCGCAGGAAGGTACCCGCTGCTCCGGACGGTGTGTAAATATCCAGGATGACGGTCGTGTTGCACCGTGAAATGCGCAGCATTTGCATCGGTGCACTTCGTACCAAAGCGAATGAAATGCCTGGCGTGGGGCCGGCGACATCTCGTCCGGACCGACTACCACGCAAGGCCATCCGGCTTACGCCAGCGTCAAACACCTATCGATCCCCAATGCGCGCCCAACTCCAAAAAGCTAGGGATCGTCCGCTGTGTTGTCACGCCAATCCCATGCCGAAGACACAGAATCCACAGGAGTGTATCCGCGCTACCACGGCGAGTGCGTTCCTGGTTAATCAGGAACCAGGTTCCCATTCAAGATAAACGATGGTTTGGTCGGATCGCGCCCGGCCGGCGCCACACCGGCGAAAGCAGGTCAGCCCGGGCAATTCAGGACCGATCAATGGCGGTTGCAGAACACGCCTGCGATGTTCGTGCGAGGTGCATGATATTTTGCGACACCTCCGTGGCGGCAGCGGAAGGCGAAACCGTCCACATGCTCGCGCGCGTTGCTGTGTGGGCGTGATGCAGCAAGAAGCACGATGCCTAAAGCGGTGTCAGGCTTTACGAACCTCTCGATGCTCTTGTTCTCTGCCAGCACAAACGTTGGGCCCTTACGAGCAAGACAGCGAAGTCTCCCACTCATAGCCATTGCGCAAGGGACCTCGTGAAGATGGGGGTACTGGCAGATCATGTTGATGCCATCGACGCTACGTCCTGCCAGGCTTCGAAATACCAATGCGGTGACGTAGGGGATCGCGTTACAGCCTCGCGCGAAAGCTCGCCACCATGCCTCCGTCTGCGCCGTCGCTGCGCGACGCGTTCACAGGCGCTTCCCCCACAGCGCCGTGACAATCGCATCTAGTCCGTCCGTCAGCGCCGCCGGTCCCGGCTGCAAGATGATCGGCGACTTGATCTCGACGATGCGGTTGTTGCGCACGGCAGGGATCTGGTCCCAGCCGTCGCGTTTGCGGATGCGGTCGGGCACGACTTTCTTGCCGCACCATGACGCGAGGATCACGTCTGGCGCTGCCGCGCGCACGGCATCGGGCGTAACGATGCGGTCCTTGGCGGCTTGTCGATGACGCAGGTCTGGAAAGACATCCTCGCCGCCGGCGATCTCGATCAGTTCGGAGACCCAGCCGATGCCGGAGATCAGGGGATCATCCCATTCCTCGAAATAAACGCGCGGCCGTGGTGAAGGCCGCGGCGTCGCCGCGATCTGCGCCAGCCGCTTCTCAAATCCATCGGCGAGTTGGCTGGCGCGCTCGGCGCGTCCGACCAGAGCCCCCAGTGTGCGGATCATCGCCAAAATGCCGGCGATGTCGCGCTGGTTGAAGACGTGCACGTCGACACCAGCGCGAACGAGGTCGGCGACGATGCCGGCCTGGAGATCGGAGAAGGCGAGCACCAGATCCGGTTCCAGCGCCATGACCTTGGGAATGTCCGCAGAGATGAAGGCCGACACCCGCGGCTTCTCGCGGCGGACCTGGGGCGGCCGCACGGCATAGCCGGAGACGCCGACGATGCGGTCCTGTTCGCCAAGCAGGTACAGCGTCTCCACCGTTTCCTCGGTCAGGCAGACGATGCGGCGGGGCGGGAAGTGGGGCATGGGACGAGCATATGCCTCAATGTCGGCGCCCATGTCATTACGGCCATGACCTCAGACGTCATTGCTTTGCCGCGCCTGGCAATTCACCTTGGGCATTCAAGAGATTGGGAGGACAACCGATGACGCCGCTTGAGAAACTTCACGCGATGAAAATGCCGTTCGCCGAGCTCAAGGGCGTGCAGTTCGTGGAGGCCGAGAAGGATCGCGTAGTGGCGCGGATGACGGTCAAGCCGGAGCTCTGCACCCTTGGCCGCACCATTCACGGCGGGGCCATCATGGCATTGGCCGATTCCGTCGGTGCGGCTGCGACTGTCATCAATCTGCCTGAGGACGCCAAAGGCACCACGACGCTGGAGAGCAAGACCAATTTCATCGGCGGCGCCAAGGAGGGAACCACGGTGATTGCGACTGCGACCCCGATCCACCGGGGCCGGCGGACCCAGGTCTGGCAGACCCGGCTGGAGACCGAGGATGGTAAATTGGTAGCTGTCGTCACCCAGACCCAGATGGTCCTTGTATGATTACTGAGCTTTGATTTTGTTAACGAAATTTCACTTCCCGTGCCGCTATCTTGGCATCTTCCCGTCTTGAAAAAGATGGTGCGACGCACAATATTGGGGGCCTAGGGATTCGAACGCCTCCTCGAGGGACACCAAGAGGAGTTTTGACGTGGCACTTGACGAAACCATCCGTACCAAGCCCGTGTCGGGCTATGTGCGGACCCTGATCCAGCAGGAAGAACTTCCGCTCCTGCGCGATCATCTGCTGAGGCTCGATCCCGAAAGCCGGCACGACCGCTTCAACGGTTTTCTCGACGACAGCTTCATCGAGCGTTATGCCGCCCGCTGTGCGGACGACGGCACCGTGATCGTCGCCTACATCGTCGACGGCGTTGTCCGGGGCGCGGCCGAGCTGCATCCGCCGGAAGGCGATTCCCTGCCAGAAGTCGCCTTCAGCGTGGAAGCGTCCGCGCGCCGCCAGGGCGTCGGCAGCGTGCTGTTCCGCCGCCTGATCGCGGAAGCGCGCTGGAAGGGATTTGAGAGCCTGCGCATCACGACGGGCGCGGACAATCATGCGATGCGCGCGCTCGCAAAGAAGTTTGGCGCGCATCTGGTGTTCCGTCATGGCGAATCGACCGGCACGATCGATCTGACCAAGACGCCGGAAGCCGAACTGGCCGAGCTTGCCGCCGCGCCATTCCGGGCCGGACGCGCGATGCTCAGCTTCAACTCCACCTGGTGGAAGCTGTTCTCCAGCATGGTCGGCTCGAACCGCGCCGCCTGAACAAAAAAGCGGACCGGCCAGGGCCGGTCCGCTTCAAAACTCTGAACTGCAAAACCCCGGAACTGTAAGTGAGCGGCCTCAGGTGCCGATGCGCTTGTCGTTGCCGAAGCGGCGGACGACGCGGCGTTCGACCACCACCGAGCGCTGCGCGCCCTGTTCGCCGGCGATCACGCGGGTCGCGGTGATGCGATTGTTGACCCGCGCCTGCTTCTTGACCTCGGCCTGCACGACATCCAGCGGCATCCCCATCAGGGACGCGGCGATCTCGGCCTGCTGCTCCTGATCATCGGTGATGCCGACAGCCGCGAAAATCGCCTCGTCCAGGGTCGGTGGATCGTGGCGGACGCGCCGCGTGCCATATTTGGTATTCCAGTCTGCGCTCATAGGGGCCTCGTTTCGATCCGGGATACCTAGTGCCGACCATGTTGCATTGCAATATGAATTTGAGATGGCAATCCAGCCATGCACTCACAATTTCTCAATCCGGCTCGCATCGTAGAGCTCAAGCGTGGTCGCCCCTGCGGCGAGCGACCGCAGGGCGCGGACGAAGTCGCCCGAAGCCGGCACCTTGAAATGGGCGGCAAGGGCCGTCCTGTCAGCCCATTGCTCGAAAAAAACCAGCCGCAGCGGGTTCTCGCAGTCGACATGCACGGCGTGCGAGATGCAGCCGGGCTCGGTGCGCGAGCGATGCACATGCTCGAGGCTCAGCCGGCGCACCTCGTCGAACGTCTCGGGCCGGGCCGTCACGCTTCCAGTTACCACGATCATCCTGCGCTCCGTTATTTTGCTGCCGCGTCGAGCGCCATCTCGACCGCCGGCTGTTGCGGCCAGCGCTTCAGCGCGGCGTGGCCCGCATCGGTCAGCTCATAGATCCCGCGCTCGGCGCGCGCGAACCAGCCATAGACATTGTGCAGGAGAATCTTGCCGGCATCCGGGCATTGCACGCGCAGATCGCGTACCTTGCGCGGACCAGCTGCGAGCGCGGATGCGCAGGCGAGCGCCTGCTGGCGATAGGCGGTCATGATCGGCGCGCGTGTGCTGCCGCCGAGCACGGGATCGCCCTGGCGGCGCTGGTGTTCTGCGACGAGCCGCGAGCGCTTCTTCGGTTCGCGGCGCGGAGCTGATGTCGGCGGCTTCACCAGCACCTCGACCTGGCCGCGATCCGTGACGCCAAGCATGCCGAAGCCAAGGCGCCGGCAGAGATTGCGATAGCGTGCGTCACCCTCGCGTCCCTTGCCGCGCGCCGACATCTTTGCGGCGATCCAGATCTCGTCGCCCTTCGGCGCGCGATCGACCGCCTGCAAGATCAGTTCAAGATTGAAGGCGAGCTTCAACTCGCCGATCACAACGACCGGCGGATCGTCGGCACTGAGGCCCACGAGATCGCAACCGCCGATCTCACCTTTCACGGTGAAGCCGAGCTTTTCCAGGAAGCGTTTGACGGGCAGATAGAGCGCGGTTTCCACGGGCGTTCCGAGGCGGAGAATCAGTGCGGGCAGTCTAGCCCGGATTGCTCCCGCGCTGATCGGGCCTTTGGGAGGAGGTGATCCCTATACCCGCCCGCTTACTGGAATCAGTGCGCCGGTCACAGCGCTGGCGGCATCACTGGCCAGGAACAGGATCACCTCGGCGAGCTCCTGCGGGGTCACCCATTTGACGAAATCGGCGTTCGGCATGCTGGCGCGGTTGGCCTGCGTGTCGACGATCGAGGGCAGGACCGCATTCACGGTGACCTTGCCCTTCCATTCGTTGGCGAGCGCCTCGGTCAGGCGATGCACGCCGGCCTTCGAGGCCGCATAAGGGCCCATGCCGGAGCCGGCCTGGAGCGCGCCCATGGCGCCGACATTGACGATGCGGCCGCTCTTGGAGGCGGCGAGATGCGACAGCGCGGCGCGCGAGGCGTTGAGCGCGGTCAGCACGTTGAGCGCATACATGCGCTGCCAGGTCTTGGTGTCGCCGTCACCAACGGTCTCGAACGCAAAGCCGCCGGCGATGTTGATGAGCGCATCCAGCCGGCCGAAATGCATTGCGGCGGCCTCGATCGCCTTCTTCGCCTGCACCTCGTCGGACAGGTCGACGCCGCCGATCTCGAGATGGTCTGCGGTGGCCGGCGTCTGCGACGGCGCGTGGTCGATACCAGCAACGCGTGCGCCGCGTGACAGGGCCGTCTCCGCGACCACTTTTCCCAGCGCGCCGAGCGCGCCAGTGATGACAATAGCTTTTCCCTGCACGAGATCCTCCGTCGGCCCAGTTCGCATCGACTATTGCTCTCCGCGAATTCGACTTGCAATGGCGGCGGGCTCCGGACTGCGTTATAGATACAACTTTAGATCGTGAAGGAGGCTATTTTCATGTCCGACATTTTGCCGACCCTCGAATTTCCCTCTGCACTCGTTAATCTCGAGCATCCGCTGAACAACTTCCGAACGGCGCTAGCCGGAACGGGCCCCGTACGCATCGTGGCGATGGGATCGTCCTCGACGGCCGGACTCGACCATGTCGTGGCCTATCCCGCGCGGCTCGAGCTGTATTTGAGACGACACTTCAAGGATCATGATCAGCGTCCGAACATCCGGATCGACGTGTTCAACCGCGGCAAGGGTGGCGAAGATGCGCCGCAGGAAGTGAAGCGGTTCAACGACGACATCTTTGCCGACAACCCTTCGCTGGTGCTCTGGCAGGTCGGAACCAACGCCGTGTTTCGCAAGGAGCTGTTCAACTTCGATGAGGTGGTCAGCAAGATCGCCGAGGGATTGAAGATCCTGCGGGGCCATCCGACCATGGATGTCGTGCTGATCGATCCGCAATACGTGACGGCCATGCTCTATGACGACAATGCCGAACTCTCGGAAAAGATGGTCTTGGCGATCCGGACAGCGGCTGAAGACGCTAAGGTCAATTTGTTCCAGCGCTGGGCGCTGATGCGGCACTGGCACGTCTCCAACAACGCTTCGTTCGAGCAGCTGCTCGCAGCGGATGACAGTCTGAAGCTGCATCAGAGCGACTGGAGCACCATGCACGTGGCCCGTGCCTTGCGTTCGGCGATCCTCAAGGCTATCGGAGCCGCGCAAAAATGCGGGTGCTTGATTACGCCTGCAGATACCGCGCCCTCAGCGCCTCCCGCTCCGGTGGGCCAATCTTGAGTCCATCGCGCAAATAGGCTTCGAGGTCGCCGTACTCGGCGCTGACAGCCTCGAAGCCGGCGTTGAGATAGGAGGCCTCGACGCTTCCGATCGCGTCGCGCACGTCGTCCGGCAGCTCGGACGCAGCAGTGGCGTCGCGCCGGTAGAACTGGTTGGTCAGCAGATAGTCTTCCGCGATGACCTCGTCGGACACACCGAGTGCGTGCAGGATCAGCGCGCTGGCAAAGCCGGTACGGTCCTTGCCTGCCGTACAGTGGATGACGAACGGTGCGTGGTCTTCGAGCAGATGGCCGAACAGCGCGCGGAAGCTGTGCGTGTTGTGGCGGACATAGTTGCGGTAGGATTCGCGCATGATCTCCAGCGCAACGGGCGCCGTCAGCGTGCCGGCGTCGAGCCGCGCGCGCAGCGCTGCCACCACCGTCGGCTCGATTGGCAATGAATGCACGGTGATGTCACTCATCCCGCAAACGCCCCCCAAGCGTTCCTCGACGCCGCGGAAGTCGAATGCACGCCTAACGCCGAGGCCGCGGACGATCTCGCTGTCGGCTGCCGTGAGCTGGCCGAGATGGTTGGAGCGAAAAATCTGCCGCCAGCGCGTCAGGCGGCCGTCGGCGGTTGGATAGCCGCCGAGGTCGCGAAAATTGCTGGCGCCTTGCAGATTGAGGTGGCGGGAAGGGGAGTCTGACATCGGAGCAGCTTGAGCTATCTTGTTGGCGAGGAGCGGCGCGCGGCTGGCGCGTAGGGCTGTCTATTACAAGGGGCGAACATGGATCGGCACAAGGCCATTATTTTGGCTGTCGCAGTTCTGGCGGGCGGAACTGTCGGCGTGCGGCCGGCGGCGGCGCAGACGTTTCAGAATTATCACTGCGCCGACGGTACCAACTTCATCGTCGGCTTTTATGACTACGACAAACGCGCGTTCGTGCAGATCGACGGGGCGTCGCTGCCGCTGAAGAAGCGGGTCACGCTCTCGGGGGCGCGCTATTCGGGAGCGGGAATCACGCTGAAGATCGGCAAGGCCGGCACCACGATGCAGCACCTCAAGCGGCCGGTCACGGCCTGCGCGCTAGTCGAGCGAACATGAATCAAAAAGGGCCGAAACATCGTTGTTTCGACCCTTTTTCAAACTGCCGCCGGGCGCTTGTTGGCGCGGGGCGGTACCGAGACCGGTACAGACATCAGCGATCCCATTTCGGCTTGGCTTCCTCGATCGCCTCCTGGTGATACCAGCTTCCGCTGCACACCGTTTCAACGACGGGGGTGGAGCCTTGATTGGCCGGCAGCCTGGGCTCGCCGTAGCGGCGACCCCCGAGGGCGGCACGGCCCCCGACCGGGAACTGGAAGATCTCAGCAGATCCGACACTCAGACCATTGTTCATCATTGCGGTAGTCTCCTTGAGTCGGAGCGGTTGACCTCCATGGTGCGCCCGACTCGTTCGCTAGTGGTTACTGGAATCCCCATATCGGCCGCCCCTCCCGAAATTCAAAGTGCTGAAAATGAAATCAATGTTGGCCTATTTTTTGAGCAGTCGGGGTTCTGCACCCTCGAAGGCAGCGGCTGGATGACTAACGCGGAGGCCATTCCGAAGGTTGCGAAGACATGGCCTCCGGCTTCGCAAAAATTGCGGGCGGCTGATGCGTGTTTCATCGGCAGCGCAGTGCACAGCCTCAGGTGCAACAGAATCGGGCGTTTTCCCCGGGATTTTTGCGGTGCGGCGTCACGAACTCGTGCGCTGCTATGACGCACTCGCCTGTGAATTGCCCCGGGTCCGCGGATCCGGGTTCCCCGCAGTGGAAGACCTCCCGCAATGCGGCGTTTTGGCACGTTAAATGCTTGTAAGCGGGCGGCCGATGATGGCCGGGTACAACGTGCGGGGGCCTGAGGTCCCCACCTTTCGCATCATCTACAGAGAGGCTCAATGACCAAGTATAAGCTCGAGTACATTTGGCTCGACGGATATACGCCGACTCCGAATTTGCGCGGCAAAACTCAGATCAAGGAATTTTCGTCGTTCCCCACGCTCGAGCAGCTTCCGCTCTGGGGTTTTGACGGCTCCTCCACCCAGCAGGCCGAAGGCCACAGCTCCGATTGCGTGCTGAAGCCGGTCGCCGTGTTCCCGGACGCCGCGCGCACCAATGGCGTGCTCGTGATGTGCGAAGTCATGATGCCCGATGGCAAGACCCCGCACGCCTCCAACAAGCGCGCGACCATTCTTGACGACGCCGGCGCCTGGTTCGGCTTTGAGCAGGAGTACTTCTTCTACAAGGACGGCCGTCCGCTCGGCTTCCCGTCGTCCGGCTATCCGGCCCCGCAGGGCCCGTACTACACCGGCGTCGGCTACTCGAACGTCGGCGACGTCGCCCGCAAGATCGTCGAAGAGCATCTCGACCTCTGCCTCGCGGCCGGCATCAACCATGAAGGCATCAACGCGGAAGTCGCGAAGGGCCAGTGGGAATTCCAGATCTTCGGCAAGGGCTCGAAGACCGCTGCCGACCAGATGTGGATGGCCCGCTACCTCATGCTGCGCCTGACCGAGAAGTACGGCATCGACATCGAGTTCCACTGCAAGCCGCTCGGCGACACCGATTGGAACGGCTCGGGCATGCACGCCAACTTCTCGACCGAGTACATGCGCACGGTCGGCGGCAAGGAGTATTTCGAGGCGCTGATGGCGGCCTTCGACAAGAACCTGATGGACCACATCGCCGTCTACGGCCCGGACAACGACAAGCGTCTGACCGGCAAGCACGAGACCGCGCCCTGGAACAAGTTCAGCTACGGCGTTGCCGACCGCGGTGCTTCGATCCGCGTTCCGCACTCCTTCGTCAACAACGGCTACAAGGGCTATCTGGAAGACCGTCGTCCGAACTCGCAGGGCGACCCATACCAGATCGCTTCGCAGATCCTGAAGACGGTCTCGTCCGTGCCGACCGACAAGAAGGCGGCTGCTTAACGCATCCTCCGGCCCGGGCTGGGGGGCTTGCCCGGGCCGGCAATCAAATCCGCCGAGGCCGAAAGGCCTTGGCGGATTTTTGCATTTTGATGACAACTCGCCTCGCGGTGGAATTGGTGCTGCATTCTCGGCCCGCGCTATATCCAGCCAGGGCGAAAGCGGGATAAACTGCGTGCGGATGCGCGCAGGCCGGGGACGGCTGGTGTTTGAAGGTTTCTACAAGGTACGTTTTCAGCTTGCCGACGCCGTCGGCCGGAGCGTGATGCATGTCGGCAACGGCAAGATGCTGGGCGGCAACTCGGCCTTTGCGCATATCGGCACCTACGAGAAGACGGCCGATGGACTTACGATCGAGATCAAGACTTTTCGTCACAATCCCGATCCCCACTATCGCGCGATGGCGGGCACCGACAATGCGACGCTCATCGCCAAGGGTTGGGCGGATGGCGATCTCGTTCGCTTCAAGGGCGAGATGAAAGAACTGCCCGGCGTGCCCTTCCAATCCGTGATGACGCCGATCCGAGAGGACGAGGCGCCGATCGCCGGCAGCGTCGGCGAGGGCGGCATCGCCAACGGTCTCTATTCCATCCATTTGCGCATGCTCGACGGCGTCGACGGCGGGCTCACCGGCGTGATGCTGCTCAACCAGGGCCGCATCCTGGGCGGCGATGCCTCGTTCTACTATCTCGGCAGCTACACGGCGGCGAACGGCCGCTGGAAGGGCCAGATCCTCAACCAGGAGCACACGCCGGCGCGCGACGAGAATCCGGTGTTCGGCGGCCATGAGGTCGGCATCGGCTTCTCCGGCAGCTATGACGACGAACACGCCGTGCTGGAAGCAACGGCGCTCGCGGGCAAGCGCAGCCTGCGCCTGACCGCCGCGCTGCGGCTGATGCACCGCGCCTGATCGGCAAGACCATGGACACCATCCGCATGCTCTCCACGCTCGGCCTGATGGGCGCGATGCGCAGCATGTCATCGGCCTGCGAGGCCGCAACAGGCGTGCGTATCGATGTCGATTACGCGCCGACCATGGCGCTGTTGCAGCGGCTGCGCGAGGGCGAGGCGGCCGATGTCGTGATCCTCACCCGCGAGGGGCTCGACGAGGTGATCGCCGAGGGCCGCGTGGCCGCCGAAAGCGCTGTCGATCTGGCGCGCTCCTATGTCGGCATCGCTGTCAGGGCAGGGGACGCGCATCCCGACATCGCAACCGAAACCGCGCTGCGCAAGGCGCTGCTGGCTTCGCGCGCGGTCGCCTATTCGCGGCTGGGGGCAAGCGGCATCTACTTCGCGCAATTGATCGAGCGCCTCGGCATTGCCGATGAGATCAACGCCCGCGCCGTGATCGTGCAGCAGGGCTTTACGGCCGAGCGGCTCGTGAGCGGCGAGGCCGATCTTGCCGTGCAGCAGATCAGCGAGTTGAAGCAGGTCGCCCGCATCGAGGTCATAGGTTCGATCCCGCGCGAATTGCAGACGCCCGCGCTGTTTTCGGCGGGCCGGATGGTTGCGGCGAGGAATGCTGCGGGCGCCGACCGGCTGCTGCGCTATTTGGCGTCATCAGAGGTCGCGCCGGCCTTGCGGGCGTCAGGACTCGAGCCTTGAATTTGACGACGGCCGGACGCAACCTGCGCGTCATGCGAAAGATCGCGCTCGCCATCCTCCTCGCTCTCGCATCGCCGTTGCAGGCGCATGCGCAATCGGCCGACCTCGTGCTGTGTGACCGGCTGGCGGCCGACCCCAGCGATCCCGACAAGCCTGCCGACATCAGGGGCGTCGCCGAAGTTGCCCCCGCGGACATTCCGACCGCGATAAAATTCTGCAAGACCGCGTCCGGCGCCTCGCGGCGCGCGATGTTCGAGCTCGGGCGCGCCTATGCCGCCAACCGGCAAATGCCGGAGGCGCTCGCCGCCTGGCGCAAGGCCGCCGACAAGGGCTCGACCTCGGCGATGGTCGAGCTCGGCGTTCTCTACGGCACCGGCTCGGGCGTTGCGAAGGACGAAGCGCAGGCACGAAAACTGTTCGAGAAGGCGGCGGAGGCCGGCAATCCCCGCGGCGTCAGCAATCTCGCGGCGCTTGGCGGCGGCGCAGCCGCCCCCGCCAACCCCGCGCGCTCGCGCGAACTGCTCGGCAGGGCGGCCGAGACCAATGCCGAGGCGCAGTATCAACTCGGGCTGATGCTGTCGAACGGCAGCGGCGGCCAGCAGGACGACGTCGCGGCGCGCGCGATGTTCGAAAAGGCGGCGGCGCAAAACCATCCCGGCGCGCTGGAGCGGATGGGCGCCTTCGCCCAGGAAGGCCGCGGCGGGGCGAAGGACAAGGACGCCGCAAAGGCCTACTACGAGCGCGCCGCGGCGCTCGGCGACGAAGACGCAAAGAAAGCGCTGGAGCGGATCCGCTGTCCCTATGCGATCAAGAACAAGCAGGGCCAGCTCGTTACCACGCTGTGCTTCTGATTGCGACTGGGGGAAGGGGAATGTGGGCATCGATCAGGCGGCTTCTCGCGCGGACGAAGTCGCTTGAAGTCCTGTTTGGCGATGTCCTGTTTGAGTCCCAGCCTGTTCGTGGGCAATCGTCGCATTCGAACTTCCAGTGGCAGGTCAAACGCGGGTTGGACGAAAAATCCTACTACGTCTGCGTCAAGATGAAGCCCGATGGCTATGCAGGCCCGGAGGGCTCGCCGACCAATTACATATCCTTCGACCTCGCGACGGCCCTGAAGCTCCGCGCTGACATCGACGAATGCATCGCGCTGGCGCATTCGTACGCTAAAGCAGGTTCCCGCTCATCAGCGATTGCTCGCAAGCCGTGAAGGAACTTCCAACTTGCAGTCACGCTTGAGGGGAAGGAGGCGCCCAAAGAGGAGGAGCGATCATGATCCGCAAGCTGGCATCCGGCGAATACCGGCTCTATTCGCGCAAGGTGAACCCGAAGACGGGCAGGCGCCGCAACCTCGGCACCTTCAAGAGCCGTGCGGCGGCCGAGAAGCACGAGCGCGAGGTGCAGTATTTCAAGCGTCACTAAGGCGTGATGAATGCCCTCAGGAGGGCGGAACAGACAAAACATCGAAACAACCCCATGCAAAGTAGCCGGGACGCCCGGATACGGGATTGCTGATTTTACGAAATCGCTTGACGCGTCGGGCAAATCGGGGGTATTATGCTGACATCGCAGAGGAAGGCTCCACAACGGTCCCTGCGTGAAAAAGCCTGATAGATTCGGTGCGGAGGCGGTGCTAGGTAGCGCGCGACTCGCAATGGTTTTCCGGGATCTTTTCGTTGCTGAACGGGCTCTACAAGGTCGAATACGGCGTCAACGATGCGTTCGGCCGCAGCATCATGTGCATGCACAACGGCAAGCTGCTCGGCGGCAATTCGGCCTTTGCCCATCTCGGCAGCTATGAGGAGCGCGGCGGCGAGATCATCGGCGAGGTGATCACCGAACGTCACAATGACGATCCCCACTACAAGCCGCTGATGGGCATCGATGTCGCCACCATCCGCGTGCGTGGCCGGACCACCAGCCGCGGCATCCGCTTCGAAGGCGAGGCCACCCCGGTGCCCGGCGCGATGTTCTGGGCCGAGCTCACGCGGCTCGACGACGATGCGTTGCCGCCGCGGGGCATCGTCGGAGCCGGCGGCATCGCAAACGGGCTCTATTCGATCCATCTGAAGGCGCTCGACGGCGTCGAGGCCGGGTTGTCCGGCGTGATGCTGCTTATGGACGGCCGCATCCTCGGCGGCGATGCGTTTTTCTACTATCTCGGCTCATATTCGTCCGAGAACGGCCGCTGGAAGGGCGAGATCCTCAACCAGGAGCACACGCCGGCGCGCGGCGAGAATCCGGTGTTCGGCGGCTATGAGGTCGGGATCGGCTTCTCCGGAAACTGCAACGAGGACGGCGGCGACCTCGAAGGCATCGCGCTTGCGGGCAAGCGCAGCCTGCGACTGGCCGCGTCGCTGAAGCTGATGCGACGCGCGTGAGCATCGCAGGGCTCACGGAAGTGTTGAGAACAGTTGACGTGCTGCTCGAACCTCGGGAGTCTCATTGCTCTCCCTGAACTTGGCACAGATAGGGCCGAGAAGATTCCGCGCCTGAAGTTTCAGACCGGATGCAGCACACAACGCCGCCAAGCTCGTTGCTGATCTTAGCTCCCAGATCGCTGCCCCTTGACGGAGCGCCACCCGCAAAGCCTGCTTGAGGAGAGCCTCGGCTTGCGCCTGATTTCCGCCGGAGAGGTGCACGATTTCTGCTCGCAAGCGCAGGATTTCAGGGTCGCAAAGCGCTTCGCCGTTGTCTTCGGACTGTCGTTCGAGTTCCTCGAGAAGGCAGCTCGCCGGCTCAAGTCTCCCCATTTCGATCAGAGCGGTGGCCAGTTCGGCTTTGAAGCGGTTGTGATTGGCTGAAATTCCTCGGTCGTCCAGCCGCGCGATTCCTGCAGCTAGTTCCTTTGCGCCCGTCTCCACTTCTCCCTGACGGATCAGGATCATCCCGCGAAGGGAGGGCACCCAGTTGGCATACGGCCGATGACGCTGACCGTGGGTCTCGAGCCGGGTCAGATATTTCTCGGCCAGGTCCAGGCGACCGGCGAAGATCGCGGTCGGACATGCAGCCTGCTGGAGAGCGTAGAATTCCGACACAGGGTCCGCTCGAGATTCGGCTTCCCGAACGGCGTCATGCGCCGTGTCGATGGCCTCTTCGATTTCGCCGCGCAGAAATTGGACCTGCGCGAGCGTGCTCAGTGCAAGGCTCCTCTGATTGTACACGAGTCTCGCATCTATCGGAGTTTCCGACCGATCCAGGCGCTCCAGCACGCTTTGCAGAAGTCGTGCGGCTTCGATCTGGTCACCCATGACATGGCGGATATTGGCGATCAGCCGGTCTCCGATGAGTATCGCGGCAGCGTCCCCGTTGCGGACCCCCAGCTGTTTGAATGCCTCGGCATGTGCTGCCGAGACCTTGAATCGACCGGAGTTCCATGCGTTGACCATCAAGCTCCATCTGGCCCTCAATTGGTGGGGCAGATCGTTGAGAGTCTCCGCGACGGTGCGCGCACGCTCGGCGATCGCGATCATATGCGGTCCATGGGAGTCGATCTGGAGCAGCGATGCAAACAGTTCGACAAGGAGTTGCATCTCGGTTCGGGGATCGCCCGCAAGATCGGTGGACTCGAGGGCTTGGTTCACTCGCGCCCGGCACTCCTCGACAAGCTGCCACGACCACCAGAGTGGAACGGACGCCAGTGTGAGGGGCAGTCCGATCGCATATGCCTGTTCATGTGCGAAGGCCCAGTCGAGAGCCGCGCGAACGTCGTCGATCTGCACCGGCGCTTTTCGGCGTAGCCGCTCGAGCATAAGTAGCGCGTGCCGCTGGCGGATCGTTGCTTCCTCACCCTCCTGGCGAAGACGCTCCAGCGCGAAATGTCGCGTCGTGACCAGCATCCGGAAACGCCGCGTGTCTCCGTCAGATTCGATCGAAAGAAGCGATTTCACCGCCAAGGCAGCGAGTTTGCGAATTAGCGCCGCAGGTGGGCTGCTTTCATCCGCTGCAACCGCCACAGCGTCCTCGGCAGTGAACGCGCCAGCGAATACCGACAATCGCCGAAACAGCGCGCGGTCGGACGGCGAGAGCAGATCATGGCTCCACTGCAGCGTCGCGGTGAGCGTCTGATGGCGGGCGATAGCCGTCCTTCGCGAGCCCAGGTCTTCGAGCTGCAGCCGGCCGAGCTGTTCGGCTAAGCTCCTTACACCCAACGCATCTGCCTGCACCGCCGCCATCTCGATTGCGAGCGGCAGGCCGTCCAAGGCGCGGCAGAGGGCGCAGACATAGGGCGCTTCGCGATCGCCGAAGGCGAAGCCCCCAGCAGCCGCTGCGCGTTCAGCAAACAATTGGACGGCCGAATAGCTCAAGGCTTGCTGCGCCGAGGCCAGATCAACGTGGGGAACGTCGAGCGGATCGACCCGGTAGATCCATTCTCCTTCCACCCGCAGCATTTCGCGGCTGGTCGCGATAATGCGGACCCGTGGTGCACCTCGCGCCACCGTCTCGCAAAAAAGGGCGGCCGCATCGACGAGATGTTCGCAATTGTCCAGCAGTATGAGGACGCGCCTGTCCTTCAGGGCCGCGACCAGCATCTCCGTCGGATTTCCTGAAAGCACCACCTTTCCCAACGCCGTCGCGACCGCTGTTGGGACCCACTCGGGCTCGGCCACCGACGCAAGATCGACAAAGACCACGCCGTCTGGAAAGTCACGTTCCAGTCGGATCGACACGGCTTGGGCCAGCCGCGTTTTTCCGATGCCGCCGGCACCTGCGACAGTAACCAGTCGGTTTTGTTGGACCAACGCGGCCAGATGGTTGATGGCGGCCTCACGCCCGATCAGCGACGAGAGCGGTTGCGGAACGCCTTCCGGCGTGCGGGGCTCCTGCACCGCTGCACTCGGGTGGGCTTCAAGCGTTATAGGAGCCGCCAGCCGATAGCCCCGCCCAGATTCCGTCCGGATAAGGGACGCACCGCCTTGCGTTCGACCGAGCGCGTTGCGGAGCTTGGAGACGTGTGCCCGAAGTGTGCCGTCGTCGACGTGAACCCGCCCCCAGACGCGCGCAAACAAGTCCTCTCGGCTCACAAGATCGCCGCGAGCCTCTATCAAGGCGAGCAGGATTTCGAAGGCGCGGGGGCCGAGCGGGATCGGCGCTTCCCCCTCAAAAATCTGTCGTTTGAGGCGATCCAGGCGCAACCCTCCGAAACGGAGCACAACGTACTCCGGGACGTCAGCCGACCGCTCACCCGTCAGTGTCATCATCGGGCGCTCGCCCACCGCAACAATTCTTCGCAATACGCAACATACTCCTCGGTGCCGTCCCGTCTATAGTTCGCTTGGCCCTGTTGTCGCCGACAAGCATGGAGCTGGCGATGGGGAACACAACTCCGAAAACTGTCATTCTAGTCCATGGAGCTTGGGCTGACGGCTCTTGCTGGTCGCCCGTAATCACTCAACTCAATGGCGCAGGAGTCGAGGCAACCGCGGTCCAGCTCCCCTTGTCTTCGTTGGCTGAGGATGTAGCGACCGTTCAGCGGGCCATGGCTCTTGAGGAAGGACCGCTGCTGCTGGTGGGACATTCGTATGGCGGCGTGGTCATCACCCAGGCTGGCGATGATCCGAAAGTCGCGGGGCTCGTCTACGTGGCTGCGTTCGCGCCCGATGCGGACCAATCCGCCTTATCCATGGGCGAATTGCTTCCGCCATCACCCGCAGGATCGGAGCTGAAGCGCGATGGTTCCGGCTTTTTCAAACTCACTCGCAAGGGAATCTTCGAGGACTTCGCCCAGGACCTACCCGTCGGACAGAAGGAAGTCATGGTCTCCACTCAGGGACCGACATCCATCCACGCGCTCGGCGCTCCGGTCAGCAGCACCGCCTGGAGAGGCAGGTCTTGCTGGTACGTGCTGGCGGAAAATGATCGCACCATCTGGCCTGCGCTTCAGGAAAGAATGTCGAGTCACATCCGTGCCGAGACCATTCGCGTTCCCGCTAGCCACGTCGCGATGCTCTCGTGTCCTCAAAAGGTCGCCGAGGTGATCCTGCTCGCCAGCGCAGCAACGACGCCACGACAGACATTATGAGCACACGCCCTGGCGCAGGAGCGAAGTCATGAGCGAAGCAAACATTCTGATCAGCGGCGCGACCGGGCGTACGGGGGGAGCCGCTATCGACGAACTGCTCAAGATGGGCAAGCGCGTGCGGGCCTACGTACGCTCGGATGATGACCGGGCGGCTACGCTGAGGCGCCGGGGAGTTGATATCGCCATCGGCGGCTTCACTGATATCGACGACATCCGTGCTGCCATGGAGGACATCAGCTCGGTCTATTTCCTTCATCCGATTGCGCCGGGAATTATCGGCGCTGCCGCGTATTTCGCACAGGCCGCGAAAGAAGCGGGCGTGACAGCGATCGTGAACATGTCACAGATTTCGGCCCGGCGGGACTCGACGAGCCATGCCGCGCAAAATCACTGGCTTTCCGAGCGGGTCCTCGACTGGTCGGACGTGGCGACGACCCATCTGCGCCCGACGTTCTTTGCCGACTGGCTCGTCTCCCCGCATTTCGCGAAGGAGATCTGGGCCAAGAAAAGAATCGAATTTCCGTTCGGGAATGGGCGCCACGCTCCGATCAGCACGGAGGATCAGGGACGGGTCATCGCCCACATCCTCGCGAATCCGAAAGGCCACGAGAGCAAGATCTACACTCTGCACGGCCCGGTCGAGATGGACCACACCGAGATCGCCGCCGCCATGAGCGACGTGCTCGGCGCGAAAATCGCGTACGCGCCAACATCGATCGAAGAGTTCAGGCAGAGGATGGAACAAGTGTACAAGTTTCCCCCATTTCTGGTGCAGCACCTCGTCGAAGTAGCCCAGGACTATCAGGACGGCATTTTCGCAGGCACGAACGACGTCGTCGAGACAGTTACCGGAACGCCCCCACTATCCGTCGCAGCCTTCATCGGAAAAAACCGGAGAGCCTTTGCATGACGGTCACGCTTGGAGTTCGAGCAACTCAACCGAAGCTCTGACGGAAGAAAATCGCATTCATCGGTTTGTCCAACTGGAAGCTTCCGAGATCAGCGAAAGGGCATCCTTATGCCGAAGACATGGTTCATCACGGGTGCGAGCAGCGGCTTCGGACGGGAGCTGACTGAGCTTCTGCTTCATCGCGGCGACCGGGTAGCCGCCACGGTACGCAAGCCCGAGGCTCTCCAGGGCCTCGCGACAAAGTATGCCGAGCGTCTTTGGGTAGCCGTCCTCGACGTCACGAACGGTGAGGGCGTGCGCCAGGTCGTCAGCCGCGCCTTCGCCGAGTTGAAGCGGATAGACGTCGTGGTCAGCAACGCCGGTTACGCGCTGTTCGGCGCGGCGGAAGAGGTCAGCGACGTCCAGATCGAGCGCCAGATCGACACCAACCTGCTCGGTTCCATCCGGCTCGCCCGCGCGGCAATCCCCCACCTTCGGCTGCAGGGCGGTGGGCGGATCATTCAGATTTCGTCATCAGTCGGTCAAGCGGCCTATCCGACGATGGGCGTCTATGCCGCCACCAAATGGGGCATCGAAGGTTTCTTCGAGGGTACGATCCCGGAGATCGCACCCTTCGGCATCGAGGTCACGCTGGTTGAACCAGGCGCATCACGCACGAATTTCGCGTCGTCTAGCGCAGACGCGGGCCAAATCCTCCACGTTTATGACCAAACGCCTGCCGGCGACTTCCGTCGCATGGCAGAGTCAGCCGGCCTCGCGATGTTTCCCGGTGATCCGCGCAAGGTTGCTTCGGCGATCATCGCCTCCGCCGATCAGACCCCGGCGCCGAAACGTTTGACACTAGGCAGTGACGCTTTTGCGCTCGTCCATGCGGCGCTGACGGAACGGCTTGCAGCCCTGGAAAATCAGAAAGCATTGGCACACTCGACCGACGTGGCGATCCAAGGAGCCGCGTAGTGACCGCTCAAATCGAGAGAGCCGGGGAGACGTGCGCGATCTCGCATAGGTAACGCGCCGGAGCTCGCAGTTGTTGCAACACAGAACAACCACGGAAAAGGATCTTGAGATGGACTTCTTCACCGACGCAAACCTTGCCTCCCGCCGCGACTTGCTGTTTGCGACCGCTGGAGGCTTGGCTCTCGCTTTGGCCCATCCGGCCCGTGCAGCTCAAAACACGACGAGCGTTGAAGCGCCGATGGCCTCGGCCGTTCCATATGTCGAGCATCGCATAGCTCACGGCGGCCATATGATTTACGCTCGCGAATACCCCGGCCAGGATCCGACTTTCGTCCTGATGCATGGATTCCCGGACAATCTCCACATTTACGATTACCTGGTGCCGTATTTGACGCGCGCCGGCAGGCGGGTGGTGATGTTCGACTTCCTGGGCTTCGGCCAGTCGGAGAAGGTCTCAGCAGAAGGCTATCAGTACACATTCAAGCAGCAGGTCGGAGACGTTGCTGCCGTTGTCGATGCGCTGAAGATCGACAAGTTCGTTCCGGTCGGTCACGACTCCGGCGGCCCGTGCGCTGCCAACTACGCACTCGACAATCCCGATCGCGTGGCCTGGCTTTGCCTGCTGAACTGCTACTATTCGGACTCGCCAACATGGAGACTGCCCGAAATCATAGAAGTGTTTGGCGATCCCTGGCTCAGGGAGCTCGCTCAGGCATTTCTGTCCAATCCGGACAAAATGAATTGGCTGATCACGTTCCAGGACAACCATTTTCAGGTCAACATGCCGCCGAATTTGAGGGAGCGCTTTGTCGGCATCGTGCGACCGATCGTCGATGGCAACTTCGCCGGCGGCGCCGGCCCCGCCTTTTCGCAAATGACCTCTCAAGTGCGCGAGAGCGTCGCCTATAATACGTCGCGACTCCCGGACGTCCGTCGCTTCAGCCCAAAGGTCAACCTGATCTGGGGCGCCATGGATCCCTATTTGACATCCGCTACGGCGGCCGCGATCGCCGCGAACTATCCCCACAGCGAAGTAAAGTCGATCGAAGCCGGCCACTGGCTGATGATCGACAAGCCGGCTGAGGTGGCGCGGCTCCTGCTCACAGCGGCCTAACAATCATGCTTGCGCACCGCCTTCATTTGAGCGCTTGCGCAGGCTCACCCGCGGACGCTGCTGATATTGCGACCCGGGCTGAAAAGGCGCGGGCCTTAAATTCTGAGGAAGATACATGAGTACACCTGTCGCCATCGGAGGAATTGTTGCTCCGGATTCAGATCTCGCTCGCAAGAGCGCCGCACTCGCCGAGCATGCCCATTCCAAGGTTCTGCTCAACCACGTGCACCGGACGTGGTGGTTTGCCGAGTTTATCGGCAAGAAGAGAGAGATGAAATACGATCGCGAGCTCGTCTACATCGCATCGCTCCTCCACGACCTCGGCCTTTCGCCATCGCACGCCGCCGGCAAGCGATTTGAAGTCGACGGCGCCGATGCCGCCAGCCGTTTTTTGGCTGAAAGCGAATACCCGAAGGCGAAAGCCGACGTCGTATGGGATGCGATTGCACTCCACTCCCTCGCCGACATCGCCGACCGCAGGCAAGCAGAAGTGGCCCTTGTCCATTTCGGCGCACACGTCGACGTCATGGGGCTTCGGATCGAGGAAATTTCCCCGTCTCTGATCGACGATACCCTGGCTCTCTATCCGCGAATCGGAATGAAAGCAGCATTCACGGAAGCTCTGGCCGAGGTCGCCAGAAAGAAGCCGCATACGGCGATTGGCACAGGCTTGGCCGACATCGGGCGCCGCCTCGTGCACGGTCTCGAGATTCCGAACGTATGTGACATCATCCACGCCGCGCCTTTCGAAAGCTGAAAGTGCAGTCCGTCGAGTTGATGATTGCGGGCCTGCCTTTTGAGCAGAGGCCTCGCGGGCCGCGATGCGGCGACCACGCGAGATGTCGGCTGTCTGCCTGGGAGCTGCACCAAGGCAGCCATCACGAGAGGTCCGAGTTGGGCCGGTGCGTTTCGCAGTTCCAGTCGGTCGGAACGAATTACCTATTTGATCTATCTCAACGATCGTCTGGCCTGACTGCACGATTGCTCGTCCAAGAGGAGGCGGTCGTGACGCACGACAGTACGCGGATACTGCACTCGCTGGCCTGGACAGCAGCCTTGATCGGTCTGCTGGCTCTTGCCTCGATGCTCTGGTGAGTGGAGCGAAGGCGCGGTCGACCCCAAAAGTGCAGGGGCGAGAAAAGCCGTTCGGCTAATCCGGCCGAGGCCTTTTCCGCAATGGCAATTGGATCATTGCTCCGCGTGGTCTCGCCAGGCGTGCGTAGCTTCGAACGCCGCTTCCCAATAAGAGGACGGAGGCATCCTGTGCTGACGTAAAATCACCGCCAAATGCTGGATGGAAGCTATTGCATCCGCCCGATGCGGGTCATCTTGCTGCGTTGGTCTAAGGTCTTGCAATAGATTATTGAGCAGCTTTGTTGCTCGACCTTCGCTGGTTTCTCGCGCTTCTTGCAATGTCAGCAGCGCGTATCGCGCCTCTACATACTGGCTCATCATCGTCGCCTGCAAATGCAATTGACTCAACATTCACAGCGACCGAAATTGTTCCTCGGCTGCCGCTATTCGATCACCTCCATGGCCTGCGCGAGCAGAGTGGGCGGGACGGTGAGGCCGAGTGCATTCGCGGTCTTGCGATTGATGACGAGTTCGAACTTTGTCGGCAGCTCGACAGGCAGGTCAGACGGCTTTGCGCCCTTGAGGATCTTGTCGACGTAGCCGCCCGCGCGAATAAACAAATCGGCCAAATCGGGGCCGTATGAAATCAATCCGCCATTGGTGGCGAATAGTCGGAATAGGTAAATCGCGGGCAGACGATGCTTCGCCGCCAGCGCGGTAACGCGTGGGGCGTTGTTGACGGTCAAAGCATCGCCCAAAACACTTATTGCGTCGGCGTGCTCTGCTGCGGCCGAGGCAAAGGCGACGTCGAGTTCCTCCACCGTGGTCGCCTCTACTATCGGCAGAGCCACGCCTAGGTTCCGGGCAGTTTGGGGTAACTCCTCGGCGACTATCAGCCTGTGACCTGGAGTGCCGGGATTGACCAAGACTGCAATTTTCGAGGCGGTAGGAACCATCTCCCGCAGTAGCTCTATTAATTTGCCAACGAATCCGGGCGCGACCGCCGCGAGACCCGTTATGTTGCCGCCAGGATGCGACATACTTTGTACGAGGCCGAGCCTCTCAGGAAAGGAGGCCGCCACGAATACAATCGGAATGCTGGCAGTTGCCGATTTCAGCGCTGCGGCTGCTGGTGGATTGGGGGCGATGAGCAGATCGGGGCTGAGAGCTACAAGCTCGGCGGCGAAAGCTGGGAGGCGATCCGGGGAGGGGGCATAACGATACTCGATGATCAGGTTTCTTCCATCAATCCAGCCGTGCTTTCGCAGCCCCTCAAGCCACGCTTTTTGAACGGTCGGCTCCACCACATCCATGGCGAGAAAGCCAACCCGACGACGTGTCCCTTGCGCCAGCGAACGGCGCGGCGAAACGAGCAGCGCTGCACTGGCCGCAATGAACTCTCGCCGCTTCATTCGATCCTCCTCGCAGCTTGAGGAGACGGGTGGAGCGTATCACGTCTCGATGGTCACCGCATTCACTGCGGGTGCAGATGGAAGCTACTTCGGATTGCGCGGAAACGGGATGAACCCGTCCCGGTTCGGCATTCTCACCTTAGGCAGTGACTGCGCATCGATCACATCGTTCGATCCGACGATCCCGTTGAGATTGAGGATATAGGCCGATACCGCGTAGAGTTCGTCCGCGGTGAGCGATTTCGATTCCTGGAATGGCATTGCGCGGCTGATGTAGTCGAACAGCGTCGTTGCATAGGGCCAGAAACTTCCCACAGTCTTTATCGGTGTTTTGTCCGGCGCCAGTGTACCCATGCCGCCGACGAGTGCTCCAGCGAACGCGACACCGGGGTTGGTTCCCTTCTCGCCGTGACAGGCCTGACATTTCGCTGCATATATGGCTTCCCCCTCGATTGCGGTGCCACGACCAGGCGGCAGACCTGCGCCATCCGGTGCGATGCTGATGTCCCAGGCTGCGATGTCGGCGGGCTCGATCGGTTGCCCGAACTGCGGGGCCTGGGCCAGGGCCGCCGGTGCAATGGTCAGCATGGATACGCAGACTGAAATGGGTTTAAGCGTAGACATTGCTGGCCTCCCCCATCTCGTCGATGCGCCAGCTTGCGATGGCGTTGTAGTGATAGACCCCGCGCAAGCCGCGCTCGTCGGCGAACTGCGCGCGCGTTGGCTGCACCATGCCGGTGTCGTCGGTGGCGCGACTCTGCAGCACGGCGGGACCGCCATTCCATTGCCACGCTGCGCGGAAGCGCACAGGCGCCTTTGGCAGGATCGGGCCCTGCAAAGCCGCCGGCGCCCAGCTTCGTCCGCCGTCAGCCGACACGTCGACCTGCCGGATGCTGCCGTTGCCCGACCAGGCCAGCCCGGAAATCTCGTAGAATCCCGGTTCCCTTAGCGCGAGTCCCGGCGACGGACGCGTGATGATGGATTTTACTTCGATCGGGAACACGAACTGCCAGGCCTTCTCATCCTTGAGCAGGATCGTGTATTTCGATGTTTCGTCTTTGGTCATGGCGGGGCCCGCAGTCAGCTTGAGCCGGCGCAGCCACTTCACGTTCATGTTGCCTTCGAAACCAGGCAGCAGCAGCCTCACCGGATAGCCGTTCGAAGGCCGCACTCGCTCGCCATTCTGATAGAGACAGAGCAGCGCATCATCCATCGCCTTGGTGAGCGGGATGCTGCGGCTCATTGCGGCGGCATCGGCGCCCTCGGCGATCACCCAGCGCGCCTCGGGTTCGATGCCGGCTTCGTCGAGCAACGTGGAGAGACGCACGCCGGTCCATTCCGCGCAACCCAGCAGGCCATGAATAGCCGCCACATTGAGCGGCTGTGCCTGCGGCGCGTTGAGCGCCTGGCTGTTGCCGCCACACTCGATGAAGGCGATGCGCGATTGCATCGGATAGCGCGACAGCGCCTCGACCGTAAACACAAGCGGGCGCTTCACAAGTCCATGGATCAGCAGCCGGTGTTGATCCGGATCTATTTCCGGGATGCCGGAATGGCTACGCTCGAAATGCAACCCGGATGGTGTGATCATTCCCTCGAGCATGTGCAGCGGCGTGCGTGACGCGCCGACACCGGCCGGGTTGGGGGGCGGCGGAAAGATTTTGACGACCTTGCTCTCGAACGGTGAGGGTTGGCCGTAGCCCGGAAATCCCGGACCCGGCACCTTCATCCATGGCTGCACCGTAAGCTGTTCTGCCGATCCGCGGGACAGGCCCGCACCGGTCGCACCGACAACGAGCGCGCCTTCAAAAAAAATGCGGCGGCTTAGAATTCCATTGCCGGCCGCCGGATCGCCTGGTTCGGGATGTGTTTTTCTCATGAGCGGCACTCCCTCGTTGCGGTCAAGTTTAGCATTTCGCCTGCCCGTCCGCACGAGCGAGTGCTCGGTGAGGGACCGGCACCAAAGAACTGTCGGTTTTATTGAGTGTGATGCCCGCCGACGGCATTCCGCGCTGCCATTCGCTTCGAACGGAGACGTCGGCACGTCCTCGAAAAGCAGCTCTAGAAAAGACTACGCCCCTCCAAAAGACCTTCATATTGGCAAGGATGTCGCACAAGCAATCTGGTCAAAACCAGCGATTCCGATGTCCGAGTTGGGTCAAAATGCGAAGGACCCGGCGTAAGCAAATCGAGACCGCTAATGCCCGAGCGGATCTCCATGAGAGATGACGCGACCTCGCTGATGGGCCGAATGCGGAAGCAATCGGCACCGGCCCAGTCAACTGGTGCGTACAGCCAACCTCTTTCTCTCAGGCTCTCGGCCAGCCCTCGATATGCTCCCCCGTGAAACCATGTCCGCCGCGCTTAGTCGCAGTCCTTGTCGGCCGCCGTCATCTTCCGCTCGGACGGAGCGGGCTCGGCCGCACCGGCCGTCGCCTTCTTTGATTGCTCGGCGGCGGTGGGCTGGCTCTGCATCTGGCGCTGCGCGTCTTCCGACGACGTTGCGGTATTCTCCGAGGCTTTGCTCATTGAGGATGTCGGCGGTTGCTGCTTGGAATCAGCAGCTGTGGAGCCAGTGGTTTGTCCGGTATAGCCCGGGACATTCCCTGAGCCTGCGTCGCGGCTCGTCGTGTTGCAGGGACCCGCATACACGGAGCTGGCGCTGAAGGCGAGCGCCGCACCCAGGATCATAAGTCTATTAGCGATCATAGTCCTTCTCCTTTGAACTCTCTGGACGATTGAACAAAAGTGGGGGCCTTCCATTCCGGACGCGCGAGAGCAGCGCCAACATTGACGAGTGGCTGAGTTCACGGGGAAACAAGGCTGCCTCAGTTGGCGGCCTCGTCGTTTTCATCATCGTCCTTGCCCACGCCGCCTTCCACCGGAAGGCGAACGTGTCTCGACCAGCGAAGCCAAGGACAACTTCGGCCAGCTCGGCTGAAAGGACACCCGCGACCTTGACGCAGATTTTTCGCCAGCAGATTTCGCCATGAGTCATCGGAGCCGGAGTTGTCAGGATTGGCGCTGCGACATGTTCTCCGAAGCCAGGAACGCCCCGTGGCGGCCGAGTTAAGCTGACCAAACCACTTATGAGGGAGACGAAGTCACGGCCCGTGCAACAGCCCATCCGGATCATCAATGCATCTCGAGCGAAGACGTTCAAGGAACTGAGGTTTATGGAGCAGACGGCAAAAATATCGGTGAGATAGATCACCTCATCATCGACAAGGTGACAGGCCGCGTGGCTTATGCCGTCATGAGCTTTGGTGGATTTGTCGGGTTGGGCCACAGCCATTACCCCATTCCCTGGGGCGCTCTGACATTTGATACGTCGCGTGGCGGTTTTCGAACTGATATCACCGAGCAACAGCTGAAGGACGCGCCTGAGTTCAGTGATGACTCATGGCAAGATCGAGACTGGGAAACGCGCACCCATCGGTACTATGGGACGCCCACGTACTGGGAGGGCCGTGGAGGCCTATAACGCCCGGCAGCGCACCAAGGCGCGATTCCAGTCGCGCCCTGAGCGTTGCATCAAACGGCGCGTTCAATCGCTGGATCGCCGCGCGCTTCAGCCCTCAAGGAGCGGGGCAGGCAGCGCCGGTCTTGACCCAGGCTTCGACGAGCGCACCGGCCTGTTCCTGCGTGCCCGGCGCAGGTGAGCGGCCAAAGCCCGGCTTCCAGGCCCAGCCGACCAGCGTGTCCTTGCCGATGTGCTCGACGAGGTCCTGTGGCTTGCGGCCGCCATTGCGCGCGGGGTCGGTGATCTGCGCGCAGATCTCGCCGACCGTCTTGCCTTCCCAGGCCATCTCGCGCGGCGCCAGATGCCATTCGGGGTGGCCGGGCACGCGACCCGGCTCGAAATTGGCCTTCTGGTGGCAGGTGTGACAGCGCATCGCCTCCAAGCCGTGGCCGTCGGCGCCGCGCGTGACGGGCGGCTGATGGATGCGGGGATTGTCGCCCTGGCGCGGGCTGTCGCCGGCCGGATGGCAGTTGGTGCAACGCGGATGCGTCAGCACCTTGCCGAGCTCGGTGAACATCGCGGCCGATCGCTGCGCGGTGTCGCGGATGTCAGCAAAGCTTTCGGGAGAAGCAAGCGCATGGCTTCCCGTCTCCGAGGCCGCGTAGCCTGCGCAGAAGCTGCTGGTGAGTGCGGCAGTGATAACGAGCAGTCGAAACCGCGCGGGTCCCATGGTTTTTAACCCCGCGCTCATTTGGTGGCGATGAGGTAGCGCTTGGCGTCGGCCAAAATCACGTCGCGCACGGCCTCGTGGTACTTGATGTAGCCGGTGCAGCGGCAGAGATGGCCGTCGAGCGCTTCAGCGATGGTGGCCTCCAGCGCGTCGCGCGCGACCGGCGTGCGCGAGAGGCGTTCGAGCAGCACCTGTCCCTCGTTGAGGAAACCCGCGGTGCAGTAGCCGCACTGGAATGCGAAATGGTCGATGAAGGCCTTTTGCAGGGCGGAGAGCTCGCCGTCCCTGGCGTGACCCTCGACGGTGCGGATCGACTTGCCGTCAAAATTGACGGCGGGAGCGATGCAGGTCGGACTGGTGTAACTCGTGCCGTCGGGGTTATCGACGATGATGGCGCAGCTCAGGCACTGCGCGGCGCCGCAGCCGAACTTCGTCCCGGTCATGCCGAGCATCTCGCGCAGAAGATCGTTCATCGAGAGATCGTCGCGCACGTCCATCGGGCCGTGCTTGCGGCCGTTGATGGTGAGGCTAAGTATCGTCACGCGAGCACTCCCTTGAGCAGGCTTGCGGTGACCGGCAGCGCGCGGAAGCGGTGGCCGGTGGCGTCAAAGATGGCGTTGATGAGGGCGGGCACGATCGGGATCATGACGACCTCCGCCATGCCCTTCGGCGCCTCGTCCGGCGTCAGCGGCTTCAGCATCTCGATTTGGAGATCGCGCAGGGGCAGGTCCGAGCCGCGCGCGACCAGATAGCGGCCAAGATTCCATTCGCCGTTGCCGGGGCCGCCCTCGAACGGCGGCAGGCTTTCCAAGAGCGCGTAGCCGACACCCATGGCAAAACCGCCATGCGACTGGCCCATCACGGCCTCAGGCACCAGCGCGGTGCCGCATTCGAACACGCTGTAGGCTTTTGCGATGCGCAGGGCGCCCGAGGCGCGCTCGATCTCGACGCGGACCAGCGTGCCGCACATCGAGGTGTAGGCGGTGCCGATGCGGTTGTTGTCAGTCGGCGGAAATTTGACGCTTGTTCGGTTGATCCGCTCGAACTTGCCGTTGCCCTTGCGGATCGCGAGCGCGTCGATCTCGGCGCGGTACTGTTCGCCGAACAGGGGGAAGCGGGCGCGCGACCAGGCCCAGCGCGAAAAGGAGTGCGCGACCGCGCCGGTGACGAAGCCGCGCGCATGCGCGGTCGCGGCCAGCACCGGCAGCGCGAGCGGTGCGAGGTTGTCCATCACGAGCTGGCCATTCTGCCAGCGCACGTTCGCCCATTGTTTTGTACGGGGATCGGTCTTCGGGATATGCCAGAGCTCGAGCGCCGCGGGCCACAGGCCGAAGCGGAAAATGACGCGCGCGGCTTCCGATGCGGAATGCGTGCCGACATGGGCGCCGATGGAGGCTGATGTCGCCGAGCTGATCGAGGGCACCCAGCGCGGATTCCTCGCGGCGGCGTCCTGCGTCTTCTGGTCCATCGTGTAGGGATCGCCCGACGTGACGAGCCCGAGGACATCGTAGCTGTCGACCCGCGCGACCGAGACTTCGTCGGCGATGGCGCCGAGATGGCCTGCGACGCGGTTGGCAAGCGCCGTCCCGATGCCGTTGCCCATCTCGACGTGGTCGCAAAAGATCGCGATCCTGCCGTCGGGGGTGAGCTCGACGCGGCCGAGCGAGCAGTCGGCGCCGGAGCCGTAGTCCTTTGTCACGCAGGCGACGCCGGTGCCGACCAGTCGATCGCCGGATGTTTGCTTGAGCTGCGCGCGCTGCTGCCAGATCGGGTGCTTTTCGAGCTTGTCGAGAATTTCGGGCGTACGCACCGAGACGATGTAGGGATTGCCGGTCATGGTCCGGCCGTTCTGCGTCAAGGCATTGCGCCGGCGGAAGTCGATCGGATCGAGCTTCAATTCGGCCGCCGCCTCGTCGATCAGCACCTCCAGAGCCGTCATGGTCTGGAGCGTGCCGTAGCCGCGCATGGACCCCGCGGTCACGCCGCGCGAATGCATCGCCACCGTGGTGACGTCGACCTTGGGAATATCGTAGATGCCGATCGCACCGGTCGCCGCGACGACGGCGACGTTGGCGGAGAAGTTGGCGAGGCCGCCGCCGTCGAGCACGTGATCGGCGGCAAAGGCCTTGATCCTGCCCGTGGCCCGATCGATGCCGATGCGCGAACGCATCTTGATCGGGTGGCGCTTGATGCCGCCCTGGAACTGCTGGTAGCGATCATGCGCCAGCCGCACCGGCTTGCCGGGAAAGCAGACCGCGGCCAGCGCGACATAGAGAATGAACGGCGTGTGATCGCGGCCGCCAAAGCCGCCGCCGACATGGGCGAACTGTGCATTGATATGCGCCGGCTTGTAGGGCGCGCGGGCCTTGGCGAGCAAATGCGCGAGCGACTCCGCCGCCTCATAGGGCGACTGCACGCCGAGGACCAGCTCGAGATTGCCGGCCTTGCCGTCGTACCAGGCGAGCCCGCTTTCCGGCTCGAGGAACATCGGGTCGACCGACTGCGTCTCGAACTCGCGATCGAGCACCAGCACGGACGCATTGTCCGCGGCAAGCTCGGCGCGGATCTGGTCGCCATGTTTCGCGGCCTTCGCGTAGTCCGGCGGCATCTCCTTGGCGAGCGGCGACCACACCGGCAGCGCCGCGTTCTGCACCTTCTTCGGCGAAACCCAGCCGGCCTGGATCGGCGAATAAACGTCCGGCTGCTCGGGCGAGGCGCCTGCGACGCGCGTAAAACGGTAGGCCCCGTAATCGGGCATGATGACCGGGCCGGTTTCCTCGCCAAATTTGACGAAGCTGCCGTCGCGCAAGGCGAGCCGCGCCTGGTCGAAGGCGTCGAACCGCTCGAAGATCAGAAGCGCGACCGGCTGGCCCAGATAGATCGGCGTCTTGCCGACCGGGCAGAACAGGTCGCCTTTGTAGAACTCGGGAACCTGCGTGCCGATGCGATCGAGATCGGCTGATGTGACGACCACTGACGGCTTGAGCGCGCCGGAGAGGCGGGCGAGGTCCATGCCGGTGTAGACATGCGTGGCGTCATTGGCGCGTACGAGGATGGCGTGCGACGTGGTCGCGGGCCAGCCCGGCATGTCGTTGGCGCGGAAGTCGGAGGCGTAAAGTTTTGCGCCGGTGACCTTGGCGACGCCGTCGACGCGGCCGGCGCCTTTTGCCGCGGGATTGAAGTTGCCGCGTCCGGGCAGCGTCTCGTGCGTCGCGAACGGCGCTTCCTTCGCCAGAGCCAGGTGCGACAGGCTGACCGAGATGCCTCCCGCCGATAACCACTTCACGAACTCGCGTCGCGAAGGCCCCATGATCTCATCCTTGTGCAAGGTCTTGAGGGGCACGGCGATGCTGACGGCATCGATGCCCGAGACGAACGCGCCACCGCCGTTGCGACGTCACGATTCGTCACGCCACGATAGAAGCGGGTGGGGCGTTACCATTCAGTGAAGACGGCGGCGGTGATTCCGCCGCCGTGTGTCGCGATGTTTCGCTGATTATTTGAGATCGGCGATCGTCGCGGGGCCCGGGCCCGGCGTGACCAGCGTCGGCCACTGCTTCGAGCCGAATGGAACCAGCGGCGGCAGGAACGGCGTCATGCCGCGCTTGGCCGTCTCCGCGATGATGGCGGCGCGCGCGTCGCCTCCCATCAACTCGTAGTCCATCAGGTGATAATTGCCGAAGAACAGCGAGCCGACCGAGCGATCGGCGATGATCCGGGTCAGCGACTCCAGCATGTCCGCCGGCGTCGTCGTGAAGGAGACGGTCTCGATCAGAAGAAGGCGGGTGTTGATGGCGTCGGGGCCGAAGAACTGCGCGAGCACGCTGAAGATCACGTTGTTCTGCCGCGCGACATAGATGGTGTTGCTGGCGGCATAGGTCTTTTCCCAGTCGGGACCGAGCTGCGTCTTCCAGTCGGCGAGCACGCCCATCCAGTGCGCGACCTGGATCTGCGCGGCCCAGGCGACGTTCTTGGCGAGGAACGGCGCCTGCTTCTTGCCGAACGCCTCCAGTTTCGCGAAGGGAATGGCGCCGGCGGCGAGGCATTCATCCATGAAGGCGAGATTGTTTTGCAGGATGGTGCGGTTGTTGTCGCGCCAGTCGGCCTGCATCGGCGTTGCATCGAGGCTATCGAGCGCCGATTGCATGCGGGTGCGGAAGGCGAGCATCGGACCGCGCCACGACTTGTTGTCGGGATTGTCGACATAGGGGCCGACGACTTCGGCCAGCGCCATGGTGCTGTGACCGACCGATTTCAGGAGCTGATAGACGATCGGCACCTGCGGCGCGTCGAGCGGCGGCTGGCCCGGGCGGTAGAGGATCAGGCGGCCGCCGGCGCCGGAGAACAGGCCGAGGATGACCGGGTGCTTGCTCAGGATGTTCTTCTGGAACAGCTTTGCCGCGTCACCATACAGCTCGAACATCGCCGTGTTCAGCGCAAGCACGTCCTTGGTCGCGACCTCGCCGGGTGCGGCCGTGCTCTTGCCGGAGATCGGCGCCATGTAATCGGGCAGGTTTTGGGCGGTTGCGGCGGCGCCGCTGCCCAGCAGCAATGCGGCGGCGACGGCAAGGTGAAAGTGATGTTTCATCGGCATTTCCCCGGGGCTTTTTTTGAAGGCGTAACGTCGACACACGCCCGTTAAATTTCCGTCGGGCGCCTCAGCGCTTTTGGCGCAAAATTGCTAAGGATTTGTCAGGAACGCCGGATCCCCCAGGGCAACACCGGGACCTTGCCGGGCTTCCCCTAGCCGCCCATATGGATTAAGAGGCGGCAACGCAAAATTCCCCCGAAAAGAACTCATGATCCGCCTTGATAACGTCAGCAAGCAGGCTGGCCACCAGATCCTTTTTATTGAAGCCTCGGCGGCCCTGAACAAGGGCGAAAAAATCGGCCTCGTCGGCCCGAACGGCGCCGGCAAGACCACGCTGTTCCGGATGATCGCGGGCGAAGAGGTGCCCGACGAGGGGCAGGTCTCGACCGATCGCGGCATCACCATCGGCTATTTCAGCCAGGATGTCGGCGAGATGGCCGGCCGCAGCGCCGTGGCCGAAGTCATGGACGGCGCGGGGCCCGTTAGCGAGGTGGCAGCGGAGCTGCGCGAGCTCGAGGCCGCGATGGCCGATCCTGACAAGGCCGACGAGATGGACGAGATCATCGCGCGCTACGGCGAGGTGCAGCACCGCTTCGAGGAGCTCGACGGCTATGCGCTCGATGGCCGCGCGCGCGAGGCGCTCAACGGCCTCGGATTCAGCCAGGAAATGATGGAGGGCGACGTCGGTGCGCTCTCCGGCGGCTGGAAGATGCGCGTAGCGCTCGCCCGCATCCTCCTGATGCGTCCGGACGTCATGCTGCTCGACGAGCCGAGCAACCATCTCGACCTCGAAAGCCTGATCTGGCTGGAAAAATTTCTGCACGATTACGAAGGCACGCTGCTGATGACCTCGCACGACCGCGAGTTCATCAACCGCGTGATCTCCAAGGTGATCGAGATCGATAGCGGCTCGCTCACGACCTACACCGGCGATTACGAGTTCTACGAGCAGCAGCGTGCCCAGAATGAGAAGCAGCAGCAGGCGCAGTTCGAGCGCCAGCAGGCGATGCTTGCCAAGGAGATCAAGTTCATCGAGCGTTTCAAGGCGCGCGCTTCGCACGCAGCCCAGGTGCAGAGCCGGGTGAAAAAGCTCGACAAGATCGAGCGCGTCGAGCCGCCGCGGCGCCGCCAGAGCGTCGCGTTCGACTTTCCGCCGGCCCCGCGCTCCGGCGAGGACGTCGTGGCCTTGAAGAAGGTCTTCAAGGGCTATGGAGCCAAGCGCATTTATGACGGGCTCGATTTCATGATCCGCCGGCGCGAGCGCTGGTGCGTGATGGGCGTCAACGGCGCCGGCAAGTCGACGCTGCTCAAGCTGGTGGCGGGCGCGAGCGAGCCGGACGAGGGCACGGTGGCACTCGGCGGCAGCGTCAAGATGGGCTATTTCGCCCAGCACGCGATGGATCTGCTCGACGGCGAGCAGACAGTGTTTGAGTCGCTCGAATACGCGTTTCCGACCGCGGGGCAGGGAAGCCTGCGCGCGCTTGCCGGCTGCTTCGGTTTCTCCGGTGACGACGTCGAAAAGCGCTGCCGCGTGCTCTCGGGCGGCGAGAAGGCGCGCCTGGTGATGGCAAAAATGCTGTTCGATCCGCCAAACTTTCTGGTGCTGGACGAGCCGACCAACCATCTCGATCTCGCCACCAAGGAAATGCTGATCACGGCGCTGTCGGATTTCGAAGGCACCATGCTGTTCGTCTCGCACGACCGGCACTTTTTGGCGACGCTCTCCAACCGCGTGCTGGAGCTGACGCCTGAGGGCATCCACCAATATGGCGGCGGCTACACCGAATACGTCGCCCGCACCGGCCAGGAAGCGCCGGGATTGCGGTCTTAGGAAAGGGCAGGCTAGCGTGACCTAGTAGGCGCGGCCTTGTCGCCTATGGACGTGCCCTGGCGAGGCTTGATTTGGCTGCGGCGAATATGGGTTGGCGGAGCACGTGGCTGAGAGTCCCGACGCCGTCGCCCTGCACTGTTCCAGGGAAGTATAGCTGCAGTCAATGTAAGTGCCGCCGCTCTGTCCCCACCGCTGGAGGCAAAACGGATTTTGGGAATCGTATCGTTGAGCCGCGGCCGGGGCGACGGCCAGGATCGTCGTGAACGCCAGGACCATCCAGCGAAGCATGCGCATCGCAACCTCGTTCCAACCGGCGCCATAGAACAGGACCCCGCCGACCCGCGCAAGGTGCACTTGGCCGCGCTCAAGAAGAAGTGCGTGGTCGACGAGCGTGGACGATCTTCGATCGTCAGGGCGAATAAGGATCCGCCAGGGGCAATGTGCGTCGATAGCGAACGACGTGACGACCGAGGATGCGCTGCCGTTTGAGATGCCATGCGGTGCCGTGCCTTGACGCGTTGATACCTCCCGCTACGCTCGCCTCGCTTTTTGGAATGCGGGAGTGTCGAGATGGGCGGCTTGGTGATCGCGGGTGGCCGGGTGGTGGATCCGGCGAGCGGGATGGATGCGGTCGGCGACGTCGCGGTCATGGATGGCAAGATCGCCGCCGTCGGCACCTCGCTTTGCGGGGCCGAAAGGACCATCGACGCGACCGGGCTGGTCGTGGCGCCCGGCTTCATCGATCTGCACGCGCATGGCCAGTCGCTGCCGGCCGACCGCATGCAGGCATTCGACGGCGTGACCACGACGCTCGATCTCGAGGCCGGCGTGCTGCCGGTCGCCGCCTGGTATCGCAAGCAGGCAAGCAAGGGACGCGTGCTCAACTACGGCGCGGCAGCCAACTGGGCCTTCGCGCGCATCGGCGCGATGACGGGCTCGAACTCCGAGAGCTCGCTGGAGGCGTTTGGCAACGCCATGCGCGACCGGCGCTGGATCGAGAACGTCGCGAGCGAGACCGAGGTTGCCGGCATCCTCGATCGTCTCGCCGGCGGGCTCAACGAGGGCGGCATCGGCATCGGCATCCTCAACGCCTATGCGCCGGGCGCGGGCGTGCAGGAGCTCACCGCGGTGTGCCAATTGGCGGCCAAGCACGACGTGCCGACCTTCACCCATGTCGCCTTCATGTCCCGCATCGATCCCGAAAGCGCGGCGGAGGCCTATATCCGCCTGATCGGCTATGCCGGCGCCACTGGCGCGCATATGCACATCTGCCACTTCAACTCGTCCAGCAAGACCGACATCGAGCGCTGTGTCGCGCTGGTGGCCAAGGCACAGGCGCAGGGGCTTCCGATCACGGTCGAATCCTATCCCTACGGCACCGGTTCGACCGTGCTCGCGGCGGCGTTCTTCAGCGACCCCGAATTCGAGGCGCGCAACGGCACCGGCTACGAGTCCGTACAGCGCGTTACCGACGGAAAGCGTTTTCGCGATCGCGAGGAGCTGCTGGCAGCGCAGGCGGCCGAGCCCTCCACACTGGTGCTCTGGCACGTCCTCGATATCGAGAACAACGCGCATCATCGCGATCTCCTCGACATGGCCGTGCTCTATCCCGGCGGTGCGATCGCGTCCGACGCGATGCCCTGGACGCTGTCCGACGGCAAACCCTATACCGGCGATGCCTGGCCGCTGCCGAAGGACGCCACGTCACATCCGCGCTCGGCCGGTTGCTTCACACGCTTCATTCGCGAGTGGGTGCGCGAGCGCCGAAAAGTGTCGCTGCTGGAGGGCATCCGCAAATGCTCGCTGATCCCGGCGCAGATTCTCGAGCACTCTACGCCGGCAATGCGCGCCAAGGGACGGCTTGCGGCCGGCGCGGATGCCGACATCGTGGTGTTCGACTACAATACGCTGACCGACCGTGCCGAGTTCTCGGCGATGAACCGCCCGTCGGAGGGCGTGCGTCATCTCGTGGTGAGCGGCCATCCGCTGATCGCCGACGGTGTGCTGGATCTCGCGGCACGGCCTGGCCAACCGGTGCGCCGGCCCGTCGCGGAGGTCTGAGGCGTGGCCGTCCCGGTTCTGCTCGTGGCGGGCTTCCTCGGGGCGGGAAAGACCACGGTCGTGAACCACCTCTTGAAGCATGCCGAGGGCCGGCGGATCGCCGCCGTCGTCAATGATTTTGGCGCTATTAACATCGACGCCGAGCTGATCGCTGATGCCGCCGACGGCGTGGTGAGCCTTGCCAATGGCTGCATCTGCTGCACGCTGGAAGGCGATCTCTTGCGCACGCTTGCCGTTCTCCTGCAGCGCGAGCCACGGCCGGAGTTCATCGTCATCGAAACCAGTGGCGTCGCCGATCCCGCCGACATCGTGCGCAATCTGATGGACCCCGTGATCTTTCGCGAGGCGCCGCTGGAAACGGTGCTGTGCGTGGTGGACGCGTCGATGCCGGTGGCAAAGCTCGACGACGCGCTTCTGCGCTCACAGGTGCGCGCGGCCGATGTGGTTGCGCTGAGCAAGGTCGATCTGGCTGACGCCGCCGGTTCCGCGCAAATCCGCGATGCCGTGCGTGCGCTGCGTCCTGCGGCAGTGGTGGTCGATGCCATCCAAGGGCAGGTGCCGGCGGCGCTGCTTTTTTCGCCTGATGTCGATCGCGTTTCAGTGCCGCGCGAGGTCGGGCCGCGCCGGCCGGCGGTCGAGCGGTTCGAGACGCTGAGCTGGACTTCGGACAAGCCGGTGTCCTTGCCGCGACTGCAGGCGGCGATCGGCCGCCTCGCGCCAAAGCTGGCGCGGGCGAAGGGGGTGTTCGAAGCGGTCGAGCAGCCCGGGCGGTCGATGGTGTTTCAGCTCGCCGGCGGGCGGGCGACGCTGGCCGCGGGCGGGCCGAGGGCCGAAGGATTGCCGCGCACGCGGATAGTCTTCATCGCCGAACTCGGCGTGCTCTCGCGCGAGGCGATTGAAACGGCGATGCAAGGATGCGTCGTATAGGGCCGATGTCAACACAATCGCCGTGGCGAGTTACGGCTTAAGCCGGGCCATGATGATTTCGTCGTGATGGATATCGCCGATCAGGATCGCTCGCCGCTTGATGCCTTCCTCCACAAATCCCGCCTTGCGATAAAGGGCGATCGCAGCCGCGTTCGTTGCGAATACGCCGAGCTCGATGCGCTGAAACCCGAACGCATCTGCCGCTTCAATTGCGTGCCGCAGCAGTCCTTCGCCAAGGCCCTTGCCTCTATATTCCGGGATGAGGCCCATGAAGAGATCGCCGACATGCGCGGACACGGCCCGGCTCGCAGGGGGCACATTGCACCATCCGACGACCAGATCGTCCGTGACAGCGACGATCTGCGGATAGCCGTGCTCGACATTGCGTTTGACGAAGGCACGCACCTGTTCGATGGGCGGCGCCTCCAGCAGAGCAAGGTAGCTGCGTTCGCGGGCAACGCGGTCGATCGCCGCGCGAAAGGCGTCGGTATCTTCGGTCCGGATCTGGCGAAATTCGATAACCACGGATCGATCTCCCGCTTCGACAAGAATAAGCCCGCTGAAAGCGGATCTTCCGCTCAGGTCAATCCTGCGGCGCCCGCAATGCTTTCTACTGGAAGCCGACCCGAGGAGAGGGCCGACAAATATTCCGGTCAAGCGCCCCTATCGCGCGGCGGGAAGCGGCCGCCACGAGAGGTCGTCGGACCATAGGTAGATCGCAATTGCCGCAAGGCACAGAGCAATGCCGATCCAGAAGATCGGCGAATGATGGATCGGCCGTCGATCACGCGCAGTTGGCTTCATTCGATCACCTCATCGGCGCGGGCCAAGTCTGCAGATTGAGAGCCGTGAATTGGCAAAGATAAGCCCGCCGGAGGCGGGCTTATCGCTTGTTGCAAATTCCGGGCAGCCCTCACGCGCTGGTCTCGCACTTCTTCATAAAGCTGTTCTTGGCGGCGCCCGCGAGTGGCTTGCCGTCGGAGCCGACGGCCTTGGCGGTGCAGGCGTCTTCCTTGCACTTCTTCATGAACGACGTCTTGGCGGCGCCGGCCAGCGCCTTGCCGTCCTTCCCGACCGCCTTGCTCTCGCAGGTTTCTTGCGCGAATGCCGAGCCGGCCGCGAAGGTGGCAACGACCGCAGCCAGGAAAATCCGCTTCATCATGGGTGTCTCCCTAAACCAGAATTGGCGCTTCAAATTGAACGCGGAATCGTGGCGCAATCAAGCAGGATCGCATGAACGCGTCGTTCATATTCATTTCTTCCAACGCTCGACGGCGGCGCGCGCCTTGGTCAGGACATCGCCGAGCGCGGCCTGATTGGCGCCGACGGACTGCCGGCGCGACGAGGGCTCGTCGAAACCATGCGTCGCGCCCGGATAGAGCGTGATGTCGATCGGGGTGCCAGCCGCCCGCGAGCGCTCCGCGACGTCCTGGCATTTCACCGCCGACACTTCCTCGTCACTGGTGCCATGGAAGATCGCAATGGGCGTGGTCGTGACGACGGTCTGCTGAAGCAGAGCCTTCACGCCGCAGCCAGGGTAGAACGCCAGCGCGCCGCGAAAGCCCGTGCCTGCCCCCTGCCGGATCATCACATTGAGGGCCGTGCTGCCGCCGTTCGACCAGCCGTGCAAAAAGACCTGGCCGCCGCTGACGTCGCTTCGGCTGCGCAAATAAGCGAGCGCGCCCTCGGCATCCAGCGGCCGCACCGTCTTTTCATTGACGTCGTCGCGGTCGGGATCGCCGTGGGTGAAGCGGCCAAAGCCGTGCGCCTTGCCGCGCGGCCCAAAGCTGTCGGGCAGCAACGCCAGGTAACCGCGATCGGCCCAGTACTGGCCCCACATGACATTGCGCTTCGACAGCGTCGAGGCGTTGCAGGCCGATGTTATCTTTGGCGCGACGAGGGTGCAGCCGCCGTTGGTGTTGCTCGAATAGGGGCCGCCGCGACCGTGCAGCATGACGATGGCCGGGTAGGGGCCGGCCGTCTTCGGCTTGAAGACATAGCCGACGATTTGGGTCGTGCCGTCGCCACTCGGAAAATACACCGTTTGCGGTTCGGCGGCGGCGCCGGTGGCCAGCGACGTCCAGGCGAGGGCAGCACACAGGATCAAACGAGTTGGCATGGCCGGCAAGAATCTCTCCCCGCGACAGCAGACACCAGCACGGTTACGGTTTCAACCGTCCTTGCTGCACTGCGCGCTGACGGAGCTGTGGAGAGCTGCTAGCCTTGTCGGTAACAACGCTGGAACGGAGCAACGTCATGGACGCCGTGACATCAAAGGGATCGCAGACCGCCGATCAGCATTCCCATCTCGTGCAGCCGCAAGGCATGGAATGGCAGAAGACGCGTTTTCCCGGCTGCGAGGCCAAGACGCTCTTGTTCGACCGCTCTACCGGACTGATGACGGCGCTGATGCGCTTTGCGCCGGGTTCGGTGCTACCCGATCACGAGCACGTCGGCATCGAGCAGAGCTACGTGATCGAGGGCGCGCTCGTCGACAAGGAGGGTCCGGCCAAGGGCATCGCCTGCAAGGCCGGCGAGTTCATCTGGCGCGAGGCCGGCAGCCGCCACGCCGCCTGGTGTCCCGACGGCGCGCTGATCCTGGCGATTTTCCAGGCGCCCAACAAGTTCTTCGAGGCCGACGGACGCGTCGTTGACGCGTCGGGCCAGGACTGGGACGACGCCTGGGGCCATACCGACGCACAGCGGGCGCGCCGGGGCTAGAGCGCGCTCAGACGCCGCGCGTGAGCAAAACCTTGAAATCGGCGCGGGCGCGTTGCGCCTCGGCGCGTGCGACCTCCGACGTCTCGCCCATGCTGAAATAGCCGTGGATCAGGCCGGGTCCTTCGTGATGCTTGACTCGTACGCCGGCGGCTTCGAGGGCCCGCGCGTAGGCTGCGCCTTCATCGCGGAGCGGATCGAACCAGGCCGTGGTGACCACGGCCGGTGCTACGCCCGCGAGCGAGGCGGCGCGCAGCGGCGAGGCGCGCCAGTCGTTGGCGTGACCGGGGTCCGCAAGATAATGGCCGGCAAACCACTCCATCACGGCGCGTGACAGAAAATAGCCTTCGGCATTCTCGCTGCGCGAGGGGAAGCGGGCGTTCTCGCGCGTATCGGCGTAGTTGCCGACGGCGTCGGTCGCGGGGTAGACGAGGAATTGTCCGGCGAGCTTGATGCCGGCATCGCGACAGGCAAGGGCAGTTGCGGCCGCGAGATTGCCGCCGGCGCTGTCGCCGGCAACGCCGAGCCGTCTGGCATCGCCGCCAAATTCCGCGACACGGTTGAAGATGTCGCGTGTCGCCGCAAAGGCATCCTCGAACGCACCGGGAAAGCGCGTTTCGGGCGGGCGCCGGTAGTCCACGGACACGACGACCGCGCCGGTTTCGATCGCAAGAAACCGCGCCTGCCGGTCATGCGTTTCGAGATCGCCCGCGACCCAGCCGCCGCCATGGAAGAACACTACCGTCGGCGCAGGACCCGAACCGACGCGATAGACCCGCGCAGGAATCGGCCCCGCGCCGCCTTTCACCTGAATATCACTGACGCGGTCGACGGCCGGCGGCGGCACCGCCGCGCGTGCGGCAGCGAGTGCACGCAAGGACTCGCGCGCGCTCTGCGGCGTCATGGTCGCGGGATCGCGGAGCGGCAGCAGCGGAATGATCTGGGCGATGACGGGATCGAGCGGTGCGGCCATGATTATTCCCCGGATTTCCTTGACTGAGGGCTTCTTGGTTTTGATCGGTCGTTAGCATAGATTTCGCGCGCCGCGCCGGCAATCGGCCGGTCGATCATGCCCGCGTTGCGTCGAAGCAAGTGTCGGGCGAGGCCGCGGGCAAGGGCAGGGAGCAAAGACGTGGAATTCGAAGATCTGGTGCAGACGCGTCGCAGTGTGCGCGGTTTCAAGAAGCAGGCGGTGCCGCGCGCGGTGATCGAGGCGATCATCGATGTTGCCAAGCGTGCGCCGTCCTCGATGAACACGCAGCCCTGGCACGTCCACGTGCTCACGGGCGCACCGCTCGAAGAGGTGCGCCGCCGCAACATGGAGGAGATGATCGCCGGCGCCAAGGTCAAGCGCGACATCATCAGCCACGGCGAATACGAGGGTGTTCATCGTGGCAGGCAGGTCGATATTGCCAAGAAATTGTTCGGCGCGATGGGGATCGCGCGCGACGACAAGCCGATGCGGCAGGATTGGGTGTTGCGCGGCTTCCGACAATTCGACGCACCGGTGTCGCTGGTCCTGACTTATGATCGCGTGCTCGATCCCGGCGCGGTCTGCCACTTCGATCTCGGCGCGCTCTGTTACGGCATCGTGCTGGCGGCGTGGGATCGCGGGCTCGGCTCCGTCATCAACGGGCAAGGCATCATGCGCTCCGACATCGTGCGCGAAGTGGCGCGCATTCCCGAAGACGAAGTCATCATGACCTGTGTCGCAATGGGATATCCCGACGACACCTTCGCGGCGAACGCGGTGCGCTCCGATCGCGAAGAGAATCGCGACTTCGTGCGCTATGTCGGCTTTGCCGAGTAAAACCTGCGCGTGTATGCGAGAAGAATATTCTCTGAGGTGCGTGCAGAAAATATTTTGAGTGAGGACCCGTCGGTGGCTCTTGCAATCTCGATCGGTCGGGAGGAACAATAAGGCGTTACGAGGGTTTGTTGCTGGCGCGAGGGATTTGTTATGCGGCGGCTGGCTAGCCTGGTTCGATGGTTCTTCGGGCCACGTGTTATGCGACATCCAGTGGATGATGATCCTGGCCTGCCTTTCACACCCGACGAGTTCGGTCGCCTGATCCGCAGCGGAAATCACGAAGACATGAAGCGGCTGGCGGACGGACTGGCCTGCCGGTCGATCCCGCGCCGATCCAGATACCGCGCCACGCATTGATTCCGCCGGGGGATTACCGCGTCAGGGCCACTGCCTTGAACGACGCGACCAGCGCCTTCTCCAGCTTTCCGTTCATTCCGCAGAGAATATTGTAGGCCTCCTGCCGCGGCATCGTCGGCTTGTAGCGCCGGTGCTCGATCAGGGCCGCAAAGATGTCGGAGATGGTGAGGATGCGAACGATATCGGTGATGCTCTCGGCGCACAGCGCATCCGGATAGCCGCTGCCGTCGAGATATTCGTGATGGTGCCTGACGGCGTCGAGGATCTCGGGTGAGATGCCGTCATGGTCCTTCAGATACTCATATCCCGCGACGGGGTGCGTCTCGATGAGCGCGCGCTCGTCGGCGTCGAGACGGCCGGGCTTGTCGAGGACCGCCAGCGGAATCCTGGCCTTGCCGATGTCGTGGAACATGGCGGCAGTATAGAGCCGCTCGAGATCAGTCTTCCGAACTCCGAGGCTCAGGCCAAAGTCGATCGCGACGCCCGTCACCAGCAAGCAATGCTGGTAGGTTCCCTCGTGATGGCGCCGCACGGTTGTGAGCCATTCGGACAGTCCATGCTCGGAAATGCGATTGGCGATCTTGCGGCCGGCTTCCTTGGCGTTGTCGACGTCGATGGGCTGACCTAGCACGAGCGAGGTAAACATCGATGCGATCGCGGTGGCCCCGGCTTCGGCGGCGTTATCCGATTGCGTATCGTTCCCTGACGAAGAGGCTTCCGCCTCAGCCGGGTCCCTCAACGCCGCCAGTAGCCTCGTCTGGTCAATCGTTCCGGGCAACACGAGCGTTGCGCCGAGCGCGTAGGCTTGCGAGATGCAGACGTGAGAGGCCTGCTCGACGATAAAGATGCGCTTGGTTGTCTTGGCGAAGCGGGAGGCGCGCTTCTTGAGGGCGGCGATGTTCTCGAGCGCGCGCAAATCGGCGCGCACCACCACGGCGAGCGGGGCGTTGGGAAGCTTTGCTTCGGCATCGAGCCGTTCGCCTGCGACGGTGAAGTTGCGTTCCACGATCGAGCAGACGCTCGTCAGCTTGTCCGAGCTGTCAGCCAGCACGTGCACGAAGGCGTTCGCCGTCGACGCACCCCGGGTGCTGTCGCGATTTTCGGCTAGCTTCGTTGGCCTTGCACTCTGCACGGGTGGTCTACGTTCCGTTGATGCTCAAAAATACCCTGCTGTGTCTCTTATTTGCTCGCTGCCGGCTTCTGCTGCGCTGATGGCTGTGCGTCCGGTGCCTTGTGCCGGCCCTTCCTGTTCGCGAGAATGAAGTGAAGGCCCGCGGTGGTCCCGTCGATCCAGACCAGCTCGCAGCGCCGGTAGGCCAGCCCCGTCGACGACAGCAGCAGGAAGAATTCCTTGGCTTGCAGCACGTCGAGGGTTCCTTCGACCTCGACCTTGGCGCCGGTGTCCGAAATGTCGAGCAGGACGCAACTGCGTCGCCACGTTCCATCCGAGCCCATCAAATTGACGGGCTGGCGGTGATCCATGCGCACCCGAAGCGCCTTGCGATTGTCGAATTTCATCGGCCGTCCCCCGATCTTGCGACTTTGCTGTCCTTGGACGCAGCTCCCGCGCCAGCGGCCATTTCGCCCCAGCGGACCGCCCATTGGCTGGTCGAGAGGTGCAGCGTCTCGAATAATTGCTGGGCGCGTTCGCGTTCGTTGAAGGAGAGCCGCGCGCCGCGATTGCTGAGAATGGCAAGTGTGGTCTGCCAGTTCAGGCGGGACGCCCGGCAGGCCATCACCAGGCCTTCGCAGTCTTCGTCCGCCACGACCGTCTCGATGACGTCGATCGGGGCCCCCGACAGAACCGACAATGCGGTCAGCAAATTTGCGATCTCGCCGCGGATCGCGAAGCGGTTCACGGCGGAGTCGTTCAGCTTGCCGATACGGTTGAGAGCAACGATCTGGGGTCGCGCATCCTCATACTCGGCGGCGCACGGCCGGCCAACAGCCTTTGCCGAGCCCCCAGTCTCGACGGACGTGGCCGCGCTCTGCACGGTCGCTGCCGCCTCCGGCGATGCGGCCGCGAGCAGTCTTCGGACCACCATGTCGGGGACGTTCGGTCTCAGCGCCAGCTCCTTCGTGAGCTCGCCGTCATGCTCGGCCCGGGCGACCAGGATCGCATAGGCGGCGTCGGATAGTTGCGCGCCCTGGTTCTTGGCGATCGCGAGGCAGACCTTCTTGCCGCCGCGCTTCACCAGGATGTCGGCGAGCGCCTTCTCGATCTTGCGCCGGCCCGCGATGGCAAGAAGGTGCTGCTCGCCGCGTGCCGACGCGATCGCTTCGAGGTCCTCCTGCGCGAGAACCGGCGAGTTCCGCAGGACGGGGGCAGCGACCGCGGGATCCTCGTGAGCGGCAAGACGCCGCAGCATCTTCTTCGGGCCGATCTTCAGTTCGGCAAGCGAGACGCTGAGTGGAACCAACGCATCGGACGCGATGCGTTCCATCAGGTGAAGGAGGATATCGTCAAGAAGACTGACCTGTCGCTCTTTGAGCCTGTCCTGGCTTGCAAGCAGCAACGAAGTGGTCTGCTTGAGGATGAAAAGGCAGCGTTCGGGCGGGCAGGCCGCGATCGCATCCTCGAGCTCGACGACAATATCCGCAGGCGAAATCGCGCGCATGGCGGGCCTGGTCTCTTTGAAAAGGACTACGTTCTAACAGTTCAATTGCGCGCCAAAGTTGTTAACATGGGTTATAGAATTGAGTCGTTCGGGTATTTCAGCGCAGGAAAAGACTATCGAAATTTGGCAGGTCGCGTTGTTCTTTCGATTTTATGCATTGCAACGGGCATATGTGAGCCGACGGATTGGCTCACTGGAGCATCGCCAAGAGGGGGGGAAATAGCGCCGGCTATTTGCCGGACGCGCGTCATTTAATCACGCGCCAATTTCAAGAAGTTCCATGAGCATTGATGATGGAGCGCCAATGTTGGCGCCAAGGACGTTTAGATTCACCGACGTTGACGAGTTCCGCAGTTCCATACGAGCTCTCAACGTCGAATTCACGCCGCTCGTGCGCAAGATCGCGGCCGAGCAGGTGATCCTCAATCTCCCCGGCTGCGACGTCAATTTCACCAAGGCTTTTCCGCGCGTCATCGATGCGCAGCTCGGGCCGAACTGCACGGCGATCGGCTTCTTGATGGACGACCACGAGGTTCCCGTTCGCTTCAACGGCGCACAGCGCGACCGTGCGGCGATCGTCATCGGCCGCAGCGGGGGCGCCTACAACACATTTGAAGCGGTGGAGCGACGATATGCTTTCATCGTGTTCACGCCGGAGGTGAAGGATCGCGGCTGGCCCGAGACAAAGACGGGCTTTAAGATTGCTGAAACGAGCACCGTCGCACTTCATCAGTTGCGACGGCTGATCACCGAAGTGATCGCCACCGCATCCGAGCCTGCCGACGCGATCGAGGCGCGCCTGAAGGCGGCGGCGATGCGGCAATCCCTGCTCGGCGCGATCGATACGGCATTCGCCGCCGCCGTTCCGGCGCGATGGACGGTGCGCCCGAACGATGAGCGCCACTTCAAGATTTTCCAGGACATCAGGGCGCTGTTGTCGGACGATCTCGGCCAGCCCATTTACAGCGAGCAAGTGGCGAGGAAGCTCGGCCTCTCTGTCCGCAGCATCCACGACGCGGTTCAGCGCTATCGCGGCATGAGCCTGCACCGGTATCTGCGCCTGAGGCGGTTGTGGCTCGTGCGCAAGAGATTGCTGACCGGCCCCGAGAGCGTGAAGGCCACGGCTCTCGCCTTCGGCTTCTGGCATCTCAGCGATTTTTCCAAGAGCTATCGCGACCGGTTCGGCGAAACGCCGTCGGAAACGCTGGAGCGCGCCCGCAGGGCGTGAGGACTTGCGCGGACGTGACTCGGCCCGCATCCGGGCACGTGCTAGATCTTTTTTTGGACGCGTTTTCTTGACGCGAACCGGTATCCACTTCGCTTGAAAACGCTTTAGTATGCGATCATGAGCAACCGCATCCTCGTCCTTTACGGCTCCTACCGTTCCGACCGCATGGGCATTCGCCTTGCGCATTTCGTCATCGAGCGCCTGCGCCGCCGCGGCGAGGACGTCGAGCTGATCGACGCCAAGGCCATCGGCCTGCCGATGCTCGACCGCATGTACAAGGAACATCCCAAGGGCCAGGCGCCCGCGGCGCTGGAGAAGCTCGCGACCCAGATCCGGGAAGCCGACGGCTTCGTCTTCGTCACCGGCGAATATAATTGGGGCATCCAGCCCGGCCTGAAGAACCTCACCGATCATTTCCTGGAGGAGTGGTTCTGGCGGCCCGCGGCGATCGCGAGCTATTCCGCCGGCCGCTTCTCCGGCGCGCGTGCGGCGACCGCGTGGCACGGCACGCTGTCGGAAATGGGCATGGTGGTGGTGTCGAGCACGATCGCCGTCGGCCCGATCGCGCAGTCCTTGTCGGAGGCGGGCGAGCCGACCGGCGAGGGCGGTGCCGCGCTGGAGCGCGCCTTCCCCCGTTTTGCCGACGACCTTTTGTGGTGGGTCGAGGCCGCAAAAAGCCAGCGCGCCAGAAAGAAGCCGCCTTACTAAGGCGCGATGAGATGGAACTGGCGCGGCATTGACGCTGCACCCTCTCCCCTTGTGGGAGAGGGTGGCTTCGCGAAAGCGAAGCTCCGCGCGCGAGCCGCTCGCATCGAGTTCGCTGAGAGAACCCCTCATCCGGCGCTTCGCGCCACCTTCTCCCACAAGGGGAGAAGGAAAATCGCGGTCACTGAACCAAACGCAATCAGGCTTGAACGAGTTGCGCGTTCAGGCGGCTCGCACCTCAGATAGGAAGCGGTTCACTTGTCCTGCGAGGTCGCGCGACTGTGTCGAGAGCTGCTCGGCCGCGCCCAGCACCTGGTTGGCGGCAGCACCGGTGTCGTCGGCGGCACGCTGCACGCCGGTGATGTTGCTGTTGACCTCCTGGGTGCCGCGGGAGGCCTCCTGGACGCTGCGCGAAATCTCCTTGGTCGCGGAACCCTGCTCCTCGATTGCGGAGGCGATCGCAATCCCGATCTGGTCGATCTCGGCGATGACGTCGGCGACGTTGCGGATCGCCGCGACCGTCTCGTCGCTGGCGGTCTGGATTGCCGAGATCTGCTCGGAGATCTCTGTGGTGGCCTTCGCGGTCTGGCCGGCCAGCGATTTGACTTCGGAGGCGACCACGGCAAAGCCGCGGCCGGCATCGCCCGCGCGCGCGGCCTCGATGGTGGCGTTGAGCGCGAGCAGATTGGTCTGCTCGGCGATGCTCTGAATCAGCGTGACGACGTCGCCGATCTTCTGGGCGCCTTCCGCGAGCGCGCGCGCCGTGTCGCCGGTGCGGCGGGCGTTGTCGACCGCGCGGGAGGCGATCTCGGTGCTTTGTGCGACCTGACGGGCGATCTCGGCGATCGAGGAGGTCAGTTCCTCCGTGGCACTCGCGACCGTCTGCACATTGGTCGAGGTCTGCTCGGACGCCGCGGCGACGACCGCGGCCTGGCTGTTGGTTGCCGATGCGGTCGAGGTCATCGACTGCGCCGTGCTCTCCATCGTGGCGGAGGCTGACGACAGGCCGCCGACGAGTTCGCCGACCTTGGTCTCGAAGCTACGGGTGAGCTCATCGAGCAACTGGGCGCGCCGCATCTTGCCGTCGTTCTCGGCCTGCTTCTCGGCGGCGAGCCGGTCGGCCCTGATCATGTTGTTCTTGAAGACCTGGACGGCGGCGGCCATGTCGCCGATCTCGTCGGAGCGCGCGGCACCGGGAATTTCACCGGCCATGTCGCCGCCCGCAAGGCTCGACATCCGCGAGGTGAGGTTCACGATCGGTGCGCAGACGCGACGGCGGACCATCACGACGAGACCGATGCTGGCGACGAGCACTGCGGCGAGGCCGGCGAGCGCGATGGCAAAGCTCAGCCGCGCGGCCGAATAGGCCGAACCCAAGACCTGCTCGGCATTGTCGTAAAAGGCCTCGCGCACGCCGATGACGGCGCCCAAGCCGCGCTGCGAGCTCGCATAGAAGGTGTCGACCTCGATCTCGTATTTGCCGCTGGCGGCGCCGTCCTTGACCAGTTTGAGATCGCGGCCAAAGCCCTCGACATAGTCGGTGTTCATCTTCTCCAGCGCGGAGGCGACGTTGGCCGGCGTCGTCGGATTGCCGCGCAGTTCCTGCAGCGACATCAGGATCTGGTCGTTGCGGCCCTGCGAGCGGGCGATGTCGGCCTTCTCGGCGTCCGTTGCCGCCTTCTTTGCGCCGACGAGGTTCTTGTGCAGGCTGGCGTTGAAACCGCCGACATCGCGCAGCGCCCAGGCGACGTTGGCGTAGCTCGCCTGCCGGTAGGCGTCGCCGTTGAGAATCGCCATGCGGCGGACCTGCTCGTTGAGCAGCGCGGTGACGCCGGCGTTGAACACGGCATTGTCGGCGACGATCTTCTTCGCCGCGTCCTTGCGCGCGTCGGCGGGGCCATCGATGGCTTTGTCGATGGACTCGCGCAAGGCGGCAAACTTCGCATTCAGCGCCTCGATCTGGCTTGCGATCGTGCCGCCGTCGTCGAGCGAGCCCGGCAGTTGCTCCTTGCGCACCGCATTCATCTTGTCGCGGGCGCCGTCGGTCAGCTTGCGCAGCTTCTCGTGCTCGGCGCGCTGGGCCGGATCCACAGTCGCGGGCCCGTAGAGGATGTTGGTCGCAAAGCCGCGCTCGGGGTTGAGATAGCGCGGGATGTCGCCGACCGCACGCACGATTCCAAGCCGGCTCTGCGCCTCCGCAACCCTGTCCATCGTCTGGTACCGGGAAACTGCGACATAGACGGCAAGGCCGCCGCCGACGGTCGAGAGCGAGACGATGGCGGCCGTCAGAAGCGTACCGATTTTCATGATGGGTCCGGCCAATTTGCTGCGGGCGAAAAAGCGCCGCAACGATAGGTTGGCCGGATTAATCCTGGGTTTACGGTCGCCGCCGCGGCGACCTGAGTCTAGGCATAGGTCGCCGTCACCGTTCCGAAGGGCCCGTAGTCGGCCGTATAGGTCTCGCCGGCCTTGGGCCGCAGCATGCCCGTCAGCGTTCCCGTGCTGATGGTCTGGCCCGCCTTCAACCCGATACCGGTGCGCGACAGTTCGTTGGCGAGCCAGGCGAGGGGGACCATGGGATGATCGAGGGCGGCGGCCGCGCTGCCGCGCCGGCGCGGCGTGCCGTTGGAACTCAGCACCACCTCCTGTGCCGCGATATCACGGTCGCGCCAGTCGGCGATGGCTTCACCAATCACGATGGTGCCGGAGCCCGCGCCGTCAGCCAGGATCGCCGGCATCGGCGGGAAGGCTGCATCGTGCACGAAGCGGCATTCGGCAAGCTCGATGCCCGGATGGAGTGAAGCGACGGCCTCGGTGACCTCGGCGACGGAGTAGGGTTTTACGCGGGGCGGCAGGTCGGCGCCGAGACGGGCCTGGTATTCGACTTCCGGAATCGGGCTGCATTGCCGCGCGTGCTCGACGCGCCCGGGCGAGGCCATGAGGGGCACGAGCACGCGACCGTAGATCGGCGATGAGGTCCGCAATTGCTTTTGCAACTCGGCCTTCATGCCGGCGATCTTCCAGCCCACGACCTCCCAGCCCAGCTCCTCCTCGACCATCCGTGCGACGCGATAGGCCGTCTCCGCATCCGGCGGCACGAGACGCTCCTCCAGGCCGCTTTGCTGATGGCCCTCGCGGCGAAGGTTTGCGAGATGGCGTGCGAGCTCGCGCTGCCGGCTGATATCCATCGGCGTCTCCCGTTTTTATTCTGATGTTTGGCTGAGCGTGTCGGACAGGATCAGCTCGAGCTCCTGCTGCACCTGATCAAGCGGCAACGCGCTGCGTGCCGCGCGGCATAGCGCGACCGTACCCTCGATGGACGCGACGACGAGCGTCGCAAGCCGTTTTGCGCGCGGCGCCGGCAAGCCCTCGCGCCGGAGCGCCGCGTGCATGATCTTCTGCCAGTCGGCGAACACGCCGTTGGCGAGATCGAGCAGATGGTCTTGCGCGGCCGCGTCGAGCGCCTCGGCCTTGTCGGAGGGCTCGCCGACATAGTGATCGACCGCGACCGCAAGAACGGGGCAGCCGGCCTCGAACTCCGTCGTCACTAGCCGACGGCGCCAGGATACTACGAAGGCCTTTAGCCCTGCGATGGCGCCGAGCTCGTTGAGTGATTTTTCCAAGGGAATGGAGACCTGCTTTCCGGCGAACATCACAGCTTCCGCGATCAGTTGCGGCTTGCCGTCGGGGAAGTGATGGCCGATCGAGCCGCGCGGCGTCGCGGTGTGGCGGACGACGTCGCGCATGCTGGTGGCGTTGACGCCGCGACGGCTCATCAGGTCGGCGGCGCCGGCAATCATCTTGTTTCGTGTGGTGGAATTCATCTGGTCATCCGGATGTCATGCCGTCGAATATGACGCTTGACATAGTAGGGCGGGCGATGAAGTATGACAAGTGTCATATAACGGAGCCTGACGTGACCATCATTACCGTGACTGCGCCCACAGGTAGGCTTGGCCTCGACCAGCGCCGCCGCCTTGCCGGGAGCCTGACGGATGCGGTGCTCGAGCCCGAAGTGGGGCAGCTTGCGCCGGCTGCGCGGCCCGGCTTTCAGGTGCATTTCCATGAACTGCCCGCCGACTGCATGGCGATCGGCGGCCGGCTTTTGTCCGAGCAGGAGACACCGAGCGACATCATCACTATCAACGTCGCGGTCATGAACGCGGCCTGGCCCGCCGATGTGCGCGCGCAGGTGATCCGCAATTTGCTGGCGCGGCTTGCCGAGGCCTGCGGCATGGAAAAGCCATCGCCGACCTGGTGGGTCAACTTCGGGATCATCGAGGAGGGAAGCTGGGGCTCGCGCGGCAACGTGCTTTCGATCCTGCAACTGCTCGAGAGCGGCGTGTTCACGCCCGAGCGGATCGCGGCGATCCGCGCCGCCATGGCAGCGCCGGTCTGACGCTCGCCGACATATCGGAAATTCAAACGCAAAGCAGGGAGCAAGACATGTCCGAAGGACAGATCCGCAGCGAGGCCCATGGCCACATCTTCAAGATCATCATCGACAATCCCGCGAAGAAAAACTCCTTCACGCCGCTCATGATGGAGCAGCTCTCCGATGCGTTGACCGAGCTGCACAACAACGAGACCTATTGGGTCGGCGTCGTCTGCGCCGAAGGCAAGGACTTTACCGCCGGTCTCGACATGCCAAAATTCTTCGGCCCGACGGCGGAGAAGCGCAATATCAGGGACGGCAACGTCGATCCCTTTGGCCTCAGCAAGCGTTGTAAAAAACCTGTAGTCACGGCGGTGCAGGGCATCGTCTTCACCATCGGCATCGAGCTGATGCTCGCCGGCGACATCGTGGTGGCGACCGAGGATGCGCGCTTCTGCCAGATGGAATCCAAGCGCGGCATCGCCCCGCTCGGCGGCGCGCATTTCCGCTTCCTGTCGCGCGCCGGCTGGGGCGATGCGATGTACCATCTGTTCCTGTGCGACGAGTTTTCAGCGCAACGTGCGCGCGAAATCGGCCTCGTGCAGGAGGTTGTGCCGGCGGGCCAGCAGATCGAGCGTGCCATGGCGCTCGCCGAGATCATCGCGCGCAACGCTCCGCTCGGCATCCAGGTCACCAAGGAGGCGGCGGCCAAATATATCGAAGGCGGGGAGGCGGCGGCGATCGCCTATATTCCAAAGATCAAAGATCGCGTTCTCAACAGCGCCGACGCCCGCGAAGGCATCCAGTCCTTCATCGAGCGACGGGCCGCGGTTTTTCAGGGCCGCTGATCGAGCCTCGCCAGGATCTCCAGCGTCGCCCCATCGCGCTCGCCGCCAAAATATTTGGCGAGCGTGCGGTCGAACACTGGTTCGTCCGAGACCGCCGCGAACAGCGTCATCGAGGAACGGAGCTTGACGTCGTCGGGCGAGCCCATGATGGCGTTGATGGTCCGGTCCCTCACCGCAAGGACGAGGCCGGTGCATTCGACCAGCCGCGAGCCGAGGAGGGGGTGCGCAAGATAGGCCTCGGCCTCCCTGCGGGAGCCGATGGCATAGCGCTGCGACAAGGCGCTGAAGCCGAGGCCTGTGACCTGCGGGAAGATGTACCACATCCAGTGGCTCCGCTTCCGGCCGTCGGCGAGTTCGGCCAAAACCCTGGGATAGACCCCGTCCTGGGCCTCGACGAAGCGATTCAGGTCGAAAGTTGCGGTCATTGGCTACCTCGGCCCCCTCTGTGGTCGCGATTATGCCTCACTTTTGGACGCTGATATGGTAGCTGGTATAGAGTCTCGACGGGGTTGGGCACCCCGGGGGTTCGGGTCGATTTGGGGATCTGATGGTTTCCGACGCAAGGCATGCCGAAAGGCTGTTGTCGCGCCGCCGCAGTATCGGGCGGGGGGAGACCATTCTGCTGTCGCTCGCCGCGATGGCGCTGTCGCTCGGCGCGGCCGCCTGGATCGCCGACCTCGGTTCGAGCACGCCCTTTGCCACCGCCGCCCTGACCCCGGGCCCCCAAGCCTCGTTTGCCGACCGCTTTGCCCCGCCGATGGCGAGCGCGCCGGCCGGCCCCGATTCCAGCATTCGGCCGCTTGAGCGTTCGGCGGTCAGCGCGTTCCGCCTCAAGCTCCAGGATGCCAAGGCGCTCCTGGCCCAGCAGCTGCTCTACCAGGACTGGCGCGCGGGCCTTTCCGAAGATACCGATGACGACGACGCGCCGGCCGAGGACGCCAGGCAACCGGTGCAGAAGACCGACATCCCGATGCCGCGGTCGCGGCCGGCCCAAGCCGATATTGCGGCCCAGATCGCGTCCAGCCAGGCCTTTGCCAGCACAACGCCCGCGACCGACAACCGCACGATGCTGCAAAAGCTGGGCGATTTGTGGCCCGGGAAGATCCGACTGGCGTCGCTGACGCCGGGCGACGGTCTATTCCGCAAGGGGCCTGACCTCGCCGCCCTCGGCTATGATTCCCAGACCGCGGTCTACGACATCTCGGCGCGGGCGGTGTACCTGCCGGGTGGTCTTGTCCTGGAGGCGCATTCGGGCATGGGCAACCTGAAGGACGATCCGGATCACGTGGACAAGCGCATGGTCGGTGCCACACCGCCGGCCACCTACGACCTGAAGCCGCGCGAAAAACTGTTCCACGGCGTGCGGGCCCTGCGCATGACTCCGGCCGAGGGCAGCAGCGCGCTCGGGCGCGTCGGCCTGTTGACCCACAGCTACATGCTCGGGCCGGGCGGCGATTCCAACGGCTGTGTTTCCATCAAGGACTACGAACGGTTCCTAAAGGCCTACGACAATGGCGAGTTCAGCCGCCTCGTCGTCGTGCCGAACCTGAGCGGCGCGACGTCGGCGTCGAAGCGCGCCACGTCGTCGGACTCCTGAGCTTCATCGGAACGGCTTGCCTACATTGTCGTTTCGTTAAGCCGTCCTCCTCCAGAAGCAGCGTATGAGCGATCCGTCCAATTCCGAAACCCCGCTGCGCACCACGTTCAAGATCCGCCTGAACGGCGACACGCTGGCGATTGCGACCGTCGGCCAAGCTTATCAGTTCCTCACCAATTTCAACTCGGTCGAGTGGATGGAATTCCGCACGCTGCATGACGAGGCTGTCGCAGCGCTCGAAGGCGCCGCCGAGAACGCGATGCTCTCGGTGCAGGCGACGAATGCCGTCCGCGCGCTGTTCGTGAGCGCGAAGCTGCTGTGAGTACGGGTCTGTCACCGTCACCCTGAGGTGGCCGCTTCTTCAGCGGCCCTCGAAGGGCGACGGCCCGGCTGCATCGGGGCCGTTCATCCTTCGAGGCTCCCGCACGGCGCATTTGCGCCGCGCACTCGCACCTCAGGATGACGGGTTGGCACGGGCTTCGTCCTCACCCCGGCGAAATCTCGAACCACATTCCGCATCACTGCGACGAACACCCGGACCATCATTGGGCAGGGAGCGTGTCGCATGGACCTCGCAAAATTCATTTCCGGTATCGACTGCGGCGACGCGCCAAAACCGACGGCGGCGGCGCTGGAGGAGTTTGAGACGCGGATCGGCTGCCGATTGCCGGAAGACTATCGCCTGTTCCTGCTAACCTGCGCCGGCGGCTATTGCGAAGGCCCTGCGGACTTCAACTGGCCGCACGGGGATTGGGCCGGTGCCGTCCAGATGGTCGGCGGATTGCGGCAGGACAATCCCGACAGTTCGCTGCTCCAGGTGCGCACGACGCCGCAATGGCCGACCGTGGACGAGCTGCTCTGGATCATGTGCGATCACGGCGGCAACCCCATCTGCATGACGATCGATCCCGCGCATTTTGGCCAGATCTGGTTCGTCGACCACGAAGTCGCCGAGTACGACAAGCCATGGACCCTGGCCGAGGCGATGTCGGATAATTGGGGCTATGTCTTGCCGCTCGCGCCATCATTCAGCGAATTCATCGCTGGACTCTACGAGGACGGCGACGCGGCCTGATTCGCCTGCGTACGGCCGTGTGGACGACGCCATTGCCGGCCCTTGTTGCGCTCGACGGGCCCCGATCGGGTTGTTAATCCCGCTCTCCGCTGGGGGAGAGTTTGAGTCGGAATATGACCGTTGCGATCGAGATGGGGCACACGAGCGCCGGCGCCCCCGCGACTCTCGACCTCGAGGAGTTGCTTGCGACCCGCCTCCTGGTGCAGGGCAATTCAGGTTCCGGCAAATCCCATCTGCTGCGGCGGCTGCTGGAACAGAGCGCCGCCTGGGTGCAGCAGGCCATCATCGATCCCGAAGGCGACTTCGTGACGCTGAGCGAGGCTTTTGGTCACCTCGTGATCGATGCCGAGGACCATACCGAGCGGGGCCTCCAGGTCGCGGGCGAGCGGGCGCGCATCCACCGCGTCTCGACCGTGCTCAACCTCGAAGGGCTGGACGCCGAGAATCAGATGCGCCGCGCCGCCGCTTTTCTCAGCGGTCTCTTCGACGTCGAGCGTGACCACTGGTACCCGATGCTCGTCGTGGTCGACGAAGCCCAGCTCTTTGCGCCGGCGGTTGCGGGCGAAGTGTCGGACGAAGCGCGAAAACTCTCGCTCGGCGCCATGACCAATCTGATGTGCCGCGGCCGCAAGCGCGGCCTCGCCGGCGTCATCGCAACCCAACGCCTGGCAAAGCTCGCCAAGAACGTTGCGGCCGAGGCGTCCAATTTCCTGATGGGCCGGACCTTCCTCGATATCGACATGGCGCGCGCCGCCGATCTGCTCGGCATGGAGCGGCGACAGGCCGAGGCCTTCCGCGACCTCGAGCGCGGACAATTCATGGCGCTTGGCCCGGCGCTGTCGCGCCGTCCACTCGGCCTGCGCATCGGTTCGACCGACACGCGCGCGCGCAATGCCAGCCCGAAGCTTATGCCGCTCCCCGAAGCGGCACTCGAGGATGCGCGTGCCGTGATCTTGGCGGCCCCGCCGCCCGAGGCCGGCCGCCCTCAGCGCCGGCCGTCGCCTGATCTTCTCGATCAATTGAGGGCGGCGAAGGCTGCTGCGACCGAGATTCGTTCCGAGGCGATCGAAATCCCCGTCAGCGCCGAGCAACTTGCCGAGCGGCGCGAGCGAGTGGATGGCATCCTCGGTGCGATCCTGGCCGAACCGGATGCGGGATTCCGCGCCGTCGGCGTGCTCTACCAGGAGTTCGTGGTTCGCTGCCGGATCGAGGGCCTCGGTTCTGATGTGCCTGATCTCGGTGAATTCCGCCGCATGCTGACGCGCGCCCGCGCAGGCCTCGGCTCCGATCTCGCCGAGGACGAGGCGTGGGAGGACGTCACGCTCCGCGCCGGGATTTTGCCGGAGGATATGCAGGGCGTTTTCATGATGATCGCCCGTGCCGCGAAGGAGGGCTGGCCGTGCCCGAGCGATATCGCGATCGCGCGCGCCTATGGCTCGCATTCGCTGCGCCGCGCCCAGCGCCTGCTCAGCTATATCGAGGAGCAGGGGCTCATCGTCTGCCAGCTCGACGGCGCTGGCCGGCGCATCGTGACGCTCGTCGAGCTCGCCTGGGCGACGGCGCCCGGCGACCCTAACGCCGAGGAGGCGTTGCAGAGCAGGGCGGGTTGAGCTCCCGCTCAGACGCGCCGCGGGGGCCGGCGTCGGATCCGATAGACGGACGCCGGCGGGATGTTGAGCGCCGTTCGCCCGACTAAGCTGGCCTTCAGTCCAAGACGATCGAGAAGCGGCCGCGGCACCGGGCAGCGCGGTCCGTATGTGAATTGATAAAGCGTGCCTCCCTCCTGCATGTGACGGAAGGCGCCGGTCAGGATTGCGATCACCTTGCGCGGCGACATCGACAGGAGCGGGAGGCCGCTGACGACGGCAGCGGCAGGCGCCATGAACGGCTCGTATTGCCAGAGCTGGCGTGCATCCATCCAGAGCACGCGCGCCTTCGGAAAACGTTCTTGCAGAAGGTGGACGAAATCCGAGCCGTATTCGACGAGCAACAAGTCGCGTTCCGGCACGCCGCGCCGAATGACCGCCTTGGTGAAAATGCCGGTCCCAGGCCCCAGTTCGATTACCGGTCCGGCACCGGGTACGATCTCCTGCGTCATCAGGCGCGCCAGCGACTGACCTGACGGCGCTACGGCGGAGACTTGCCAGGGATTGGAAACATACGAACGGAAGAACTGGAAAAAGTCTGCAACGGCGCTGGCGTTCATCGCGGTCCTCTTTTTCCGTTCGCAATGAGCAAACGGACTCATTTCATGGAAAGCGGCTGGCACGACTACGACGCGATGTTGTGCGGCCTTGCTTCGCCTTGCGCTGCGTTGGAAAGAAGCTCCCACGCTTCCCACGTCGCGAGCCGTTCCGCGTAAACGGCACGGGCGTGCGGCAATCCCTCCGTACCGACGAAGAACCGCAACGGAGGGTTCTTGGCGTCCACGATCTTCAGGATCACATCGGCCGTCGCTTGCGGGTCGCCGAATGCGAGCTTGGCGCCCGCCGCAAACACCTCCGCCCTTGTATTGCTGTAGGCCTCGATGACGGGCGAGATCCTGAGCGAAGCCATGCTGGCGAACCCAGTCGCGTAGGCGCCCGGCTCGAGCAGCGTGACCTTGATCCCGAAGCTCTTGACCTCCTGCGCCAGGCTCTCATGAAGGGCTTCGAGCGCAAATTTCGAGGCATTGTAGAATCCGGTGATCGGGCCGGCGACGACGCCGGCGACACTCGACACGCCGATGATATGGCCGCTGCGCTGCCGTCGCAGCAGGGGGAGGGCGGCCTGAATGACCCGAAGGGAGCCGAAGAAGTTCGTGTCGAACTCGGCGCGAACATCGGCCTCGCTCGCTTCCTCGATCGCGCCGACGAGCGCGTAGCCCGCGTTGTTGAGGACGACGTCTAGCCGTCCGAAGTGCAAATGAGCCCTGCCCACGGCGCTCTGGACTGCCTGGGCATTGGTCACGTCCAGTGCCATCGGGAGCACCGCGTCACCATAGCTGTCCGCAAGGTCAGCCACGTCTGCCGCGATGCGGGCGGTGGCCGCCACCTTGTCGCCGCGCTTGAGCGCGGCCTCGGCCCAGATACGGCCAAAGCCGCGCGATGCTCCGGTGATGAACCAGATTTTGCCAGACATGCGATACCCCTTCGTGAGTTGAGTTGGTCTGCTGGTTTTCGTAGCGCCGGGCGGGGCGATCGGCAGTGGCGAACCGCGCCAACGAAGTTGCCGCAAGCGCCAAAGAACATGGAGGACGAACGGAGGGCAGGCGCTCTCGGTATCGCCTGATGTCGGCAGCGTTCGGCTCCGAACGATCAGTGGATTTTGTTGCCGTGCAGCTCTCGCCAGCGGCTGGGCGTCACGCCTTCCCAGTATCGGAAAGCGCGATAGAAGGAGCTTGCATCCTGGTAGCCGAGCAGGCACGCGACCTCGTCGATCTCGGCCGTCGGATCCGACAGAAGTTGCCGCCCGAGTTCCTGCCGGGCCTCAACGAGAAGGTCGCGGAAGCTCGTGTCTTCTTCGGTGATACGCCGCTGCAGCGTTCGTTCGCTCAAACCAAGGTCGCGCGCCACCTCCGACAGGTCCGGTCGCCCGCTTGCCAGGCTTCTCTTGAGGACGACCTTGACCTGCTCCCTGATCGAGCTGCGCGCTTGTAGCTCGCCCAGCGCGGAAGCCAACGCCGGCGTAAGGATTTCGAGCAGTTCCTGGTTGTGTCCGGGGAACGGGCGATCCAGATCGGCAGGCTTGAGGATGAGGAGGTTTTGTGCCGCGCCAAAGCGGAGCGGGCACGCGAAGTAGTCTTGATAGGCGTCGCTCTTCGGGCGAGGACGGACGAGTTCCACACGCTTCGGTGTCAAGTGCTGTCCCGTGCCGCGCCGTCCGAGCTCGACCAGCGACGCGAATGTCACATCGGTTGAAATCGCGGGCTCGGGTTCGCTTGCGTACGGCCACTCCGCCCTGATGATGCATTCATCCTTGCCTTGTTCAACGCTTAGCTGTTCGGGCGAGCACAGCCGCTTGAAACGAGCGATGCGGAGCAGCCCGTCGCGATAATCTCTTGCGTAGAACGCAGCCAGGCTCGACGGGGGGTGAACGGCCGTTTCGGTACGCTGGACCAGCTTGAGACCGAGACCAGGCTCCGGCTTGAGTTGCTCCAGAGCCTTCCAGAGAGCAAAGAACTGGTTCGTGGTGACCTGCCCCTGTTCATTCAGGTGCAAGGTGGCCGGCAGCTTGGCCTGTCGCAACAGCGCCGCCGGCGGGACGCCGATATGCTCGACGGTCTGCCAGAAGGCCCGTGGCACCTTGCATCGGTCAGCTGCCGTTCCACTCATCGCGGGGTCTTGATCCTTAGCGCATCTGGCTCATGATCACGCGGTCGAACATCCGATCGCCCAACCATTCGCGGATTTTGATCATGGGCAAGGCGTACCTGCCAGCGACGTAGCGCGTACGCGGCTTGGCTGCTGCGACGGCCGTCGAGACGACGTCGGCGATGACGCTCGGGTTGGTGCCGCGTCCCTGGCCATAGGCGTCCCGCGTCGATTTTGCGACCGCTTGCGTGAGCTTGGCATACGGACCCGCACCCGAGCGCTGGAGCAGGCCATTGGCAACGACATCGCCGAATCCCGTCTCGATCAGGCCGGGCTCGACGACGACGACGTTGATGCCGAACGGAGCGAGTTCGAGCCGCAGACAATCGGACCAGCCTTCCAGTGCATGCTTGGTCGCGTGGTACCAGGCGCCCAGCAGGGTATAGATCTTGCCGCCCATCGAGGTGATGTTGACGATGGTGCCGGAACGCTTTTCCCTCATCTTCGGTAGCAGAAGCTGCGTCAGCCGGGCGGCACCGAACAGGTTCACTTCGAACTGGTACCGAGCTTCGTCGATGCCGACGTCCTCAACGGGACCGTACAACCCGAACCCCGCGTTGTTGACGAGCACATCGATGCCGTCGACCTCTTCGAGGATGGTGTCAACAGCCGCCTTGATCTCGGCGTCCTTGGAGACATCCATACGCAACGGCTTCGCGCCGAGCTTTGTGAGGTCGCCCATTTTCTCGACGCTGCGCGCGGCGACGTAGACCTGGAAGCCGTCCTTGATCAGGCGCTTTGCGATTTCCTTCCCCATGCCGGACGAGGCTCCGGTCACGAGTGCGGTTCTTTTTGACTTGTCCGACATGCCAACCTCTCTTCGTTCTCGTGTCTCTTGTGGGCCCTCCATGAGGCGACTGGACTAACAGAGCGCGCCAATAGACTTGCGCAATGCGCCAATTCCGGTGAACCTTTTAGGTCATTATAATTGCAGGAGAATTCCAAAAGAAGAAGCGCGGCGTGGGCCGCGCTTCGGCAAAACGATTTCGGATCTGACGGAAATCCGTTCAGCCCCGGGCGCGGTGGAAGGCGCGGGTTTGCCCCATGGCCGGAAGACCGAGATATCCTCTGAGGTGCATCTTGCCGTCTTTGACGGTGGCCTTGCAGTTGTAGGTGCGGCCGGACGAGGCGTCATAGATCGAACCGCCGCTCCACTCGCCATCCGCCCAGCGCAAGCCCGTGATGAACACGATGTTCTTCAGCGACCGCGAGCGCAGCGCGGGATCAGGGTTATTGGCGTCCTTCTTGAAGGTGACGTTGTCCGCTTCGACGATCTCGTTGCCGTAGAGCATGCGGGCCTGGAATTCCGCTCCAGCCTTGAACATGTCGAGCTTCACAGTGCCGTCGTCCGCTTCCCATGTCCCGACGATGGCATCGGTGACGGGCGGCTCGCCATGCGCCATCGGCATCAATCCGACATTCAGGGTCGCCATGAGCAGGAAAATCGCGGATCGCCGGGAAAGCGGGGATGTTTGCATGCTGTGTTCCTTGGTTTGCAGTGGAGGCGAGCGATCAAGCCGTGCGCTCGGTGGTCTCGCAGGTGTCTGTAGATTTCGGTGTTGGAGTCGGCAGCGGCAGAAGGCGCCAGCCGAATTGCGCGACACGCCAATCGAGGGTGAAGGGCATGCATCAGACGCGAGGAGTTGACGTCCCTGTCGCAATGACGGGTGTGTTGACGCAGCCGCGCCTCCGCCGTCCCACCCGAAAGCCCTGGCGACCGGCCATCCCCGGGTTCCACGTAACCCCACGGGAGAAATTAACTCGCCATTAACCACGTCGGGCCGATCATTAACACTTCAATAACAAGGACGAGTCGGCCGCCATGGAGGCAGCAGCAGCAAGACCCCAACGCCAATTGGTTCGCCTGCGCGGGCGCTCCTATGTTGCTTTCGTCTTCGTGCCGACGGTCCCGATCGTGGACTGGCTGCAGGAGATCGACGCGACGATTGCGCGTTCGCCGGGTTTTTTCGTCGGCCGCCCGGTGGTGGTCGACCTGTCGTCGGTCGATCTCAGCCAGTCCGGCATCACGCATCTCCTGGCGAGCCTTCAGGAGCGCAACATCCGCGTGCTCGGCATCGAGGGGGTGGAGGAGGCGCGCCTGACTGCCGCGATGCCGCCGCTGCTCTCGGGCGGCCGCTCCTGCGCAATCGAGCAGAGCGCGCCGAAAAAGCCGGCGGCAAAGATCGACCTCAAGCCGACCTCGCTGCTGCTGGAGCACCCGGTCCGCTCGGGTCAGACCGTGATCTTCCCGGAAGGCGACGTGACCATCTTGGGTTCGGTCGGCTCCGGGGCCGAGGTCGTGGCGGGCGGTTCCATCCACATCTATGGCGCGCTGCGCGGACGCGCCATGGCCGGTGTCAACGGACACTCCTCCGCGCGTATCTATTGTCAGAAGATCGAGGCTGAACTGCTTGCAATTGATGGATTTTACCAGACCGCGGACGACATCGACGCCGCCTTGCGCGGCAAGCCGGCCCAGGCCTGGCTACAGGGCAATACCATGCGAATTACAGCACTGAACTGACCAGAAAAGGAGACATTTCAGATGAGTAAGGTACTGGTCGTGACATCAGGCAAGGGCGGGGTCGGCAAGACCACGACCACAGCGGCCCTTGGCGCGGCGCTGGCGCAACGCGGCGACAAGGTCGTCGTCGTCGATTTCGACGTCGGCTTGCGCAACCTCGACCTCGTGATGGGCGCCGAACGCCGCGTGGTGTTCGACCTGATCAATGTGGTGCAGGGGGTGGCGAAGCTCCCGCAGGCGCTGATCCGCGACAAGCGGCTGGAGAACCTCTGGCTGCTTCCGGCCTCCCAAACCCGCGACAAGGACGCGCTGACGGAAGAGGGCGTGGGGAACGTCATCTCCGACCTGCGCTCGCGGTTCGACTGGGTGATCTGCGACAGCCCGGCGGGCATCGAGCGCGGCGCCTCGATGGCGATGCGCTTCGCCGACGAGGCCGTGATCGTCACCAACCCTGAAGTCTCCTCGGTGCGCGACTCCGATCGCATCATCGGCATGCTCGATTCCAAGACGGTGCGGGCCGAGCGCGGCGAGCGGGTCGAGAAACACATTCTCATCACCCGCTACGATCCCGTGCGTGCCTCGCGCGGCGAGATGCTGACCATCGACGACATCCTCGAGATCCTGGCGACGCCCTTGCTGGGCATCATCCCCGAAAGCCAGGACGTGCTGAAGGCCTCCAACGTCGGTACGCCCGTGACACTGTCCAATGCGGACGGTGCGCCCGCGCGGGCCTACATGGACGCGGCAAAGCGGTTGTGTGGCGAAAACATCCGGATGTCCGTGCCCTCGGAGAGAAAAGGCTTCATGGATCGCCTCTTGCGACGGAGGGCGGCATGAGCATGGGTCTGCTCCGGCTTCTGCGCGGCAAGAAGGCGTCTGCACCGGTCGCTCGCGAGCGGCTGCAGATCCTGCTGGCGCATGAACGCGGAATGCGCGGTCAGCCCGATCTGCTCGGTGTGCTGCGTGAGGAAATTCTCGCCGTGGTTTCCAAGCATGTGATGCTCGACCCGACCAAGGTCGTCGTGCGGCTCGAACGCGGCGACGAGGTATCGACGCTCGAGGTCGACATCGAGGTGCCCAACGATATTGATCGCAAGCGCGTGGCGGTCGCATAGCGCCCGGCCCGAAAGAATTTGAATCAACTGCGTGAGGGCAGTCCGCTGACGAAGCGGACTGCCCTCTTAATTTTGATTTTGCCGGATTGCCCTTCGACCCTAGATTGCCACCGATCGGTGTTGCTCTCTCGGATCGTCGAAACGGGGATGCGGAACATGCAGCAGAGGAATTCCATCCGCCGACGCTTCGCGGCGCTCGGTCTTGCCGCAGCGATGGCCGGCATTCCATCCCTCGCGTTGTCCTGCACGCGCCTCGTCTACCACGGCGTCGGAAATCAGGTGATCACGGCGCGGACGATGGATTGGAGGAGCGACGTCGAGACCAATCTCTGGATCTTCCCGCGTGGCATGGCGCGTAACGGCGAAGTCGGGCCGAATTCGCTGAAATGGACATCGAAATACGGCAGCGTCATCGCATCGGGCTATGACTTTTCCACCACGGACGGGCTGAACGAGGCCGGCCTCGTCGCCAACATCCTGTGGCTGGTTGAGTCAGAATATCCAAAATTCGACCAGAGCAGGCCGGGCCTCACGATTGCGGCTTGGGCACAATTTATGCTGGACAATTTTGCGACGGTACAGGAGGCCGTGGAGGCGTTGGAGAAGGAGCCGTTCATCATCGTGACCGACAACGTGCCGGGCGAGAAGCGGCTCGCGACGCTGCATCTGTCGATCTCCGATGCCACCGGCGACAGCGCGATCGTCGAATATATCAGGGGTAAGCAGGTCATCCATCACGATCGCAAATACCAGGTGATGACCAACTCGCCCGTGTTCGACGAGCAGCTCGCGCTCAACGCCTATTGGGAGCTGATCGGCGGCACGGTATTTCTGCCGGGCACCAACCGCGCCTCCGACCGATTTGCGCGCGCCAAGTTCTATGTCAATGCGATCCCCAAGCCGGAAGATCCCAATCGCGCGCTGGCGAGCGTCTTCAGCGTCATCCGCAACGTCTCGGTACCGTTCGGCATCACGACGCCGGACGAGCCGAACATCTCCTCGACGCGCTGGCGCGCCGTGGCCGACCATCAGCGCAAGCTCTACTTCTTCGAATCGGCACTGACGCCGAACACATTTTGGGTCGATCTCAAGAAGATCGATTTCTCGCCTTCGACAGGCAAGGTGAGGAAGCTCGACCTCGGTCCGGACCAGGACCACACCTTCTCAGGCGATGCGACCGCGAGTTTCCGCGACACCGAGCCGTTTAGGTTCCTGGGGCTGCCGATGTGAGCTCCCGGGGAACCCGGCCTCCGCGAAGCCGTTGATCGGTAGCCGCGGCGGATCCTGCGCGATCCGACGCTGTTCCGACGCGTCAAATGGGAGAGCGCCCATGATCTCCGAGATTCAGATTCATACGATCGCTCGGCAGATGCTCGAAAAGCACGGCTTCGAAGCGATTGCCCAGGCCGCCAGCCAGGCACAGGCCTGCGAAAGCCGAGGTGAGACGGATGAGGCACGGGAATGGCGCCATATCGAGGACGCCATGAAGATCATCCGTGGACCGCATCAGAGCTGAGCGTTCAGAGCGTTTTCGAGCGAAGTGGATACCGGTTCGCGTCAAGAAAACGCGTCAAAACAAGAATCTGGAGCCGCGTTCCGATTTCATCGGAACGGAAACGGCTCTAATGCTGGTCTCCGGCCTGTGTTGGGGACCGATGCTGCGTTTGCGTCTGGTTGTTGCGCTCGCCGGTCTCCTTGCACGGGAGCTGGATCCAGGAACCGTCGTCCGCCTGCTGATAGGCGCTGCAGGACGAGGCGGCCGATTTATCCTCGGCCTTCTGGGTCTCGGAATTCTTCGCCAGCACCGGCGCGGTGAGTGCCGCGAGCGCCATGATTGCGGCGGTGGCGGCTGAGGCAATCCGCATGGATGTTCTCCTTTGAAGAAGCTGCAGCCATGCTTGTGAGGATTGTGACGATTATTGGCCGCGCGGCGGGTTCCATCGCCGCGTGCTTAACTCTGCCAAAACGTAGGCCCGTCTCACTGCCCGGCGGGCTCGATCGAGATGCCGTTGCGGCGGGCGCAGGCGCGCAGCCAGCCGATCACGCCGCCATGGACCGAAAATTCGTACTTGTCCTCGACCTTGCTTGCCCTGAGCTCGAAGACGGAGCGCTTCTCGAGCGCGGCCACAAGCGCGTTACCATGCTGCGGGAATAGGCCAATTTCGTCGTGACCGAGCACCTGGGCGGACAAGGCCGGGAACGGCTCGCCGCCAACCTTCAGCGTCGCTTCGATGGTCGTGCCATCAGGCAGATCGAGCTTGGAGTCCTTCACCATCATCGAAAACCCCTTCAGCCGGCTCGCCATCAGGAAGGTGCCGAACCGGCGCGGGGGGCCGTCGCCTGGGATGACGTAGTGGCGGCGGATGAAGCAGACCATGATGGCGCCGTCGCGGTTGCGCAGCTCGGAGGCGTCCCAGCCTTCGATCTTCTGCTTATCCTCGATGCCTGGCGGGCCCGCCGGTGTGGCCTGCATGACTGCGATCTTCGGCGAGCGCGGCCGCGGTGTCGGCATGTCCGGCGCGTTGGGATCGGTCGGCTTGTCGATTGCGATGTCAAAGGTCTTGCCGCATTGCGTGAGCCAGCCCAGCGCGTCCTGCGGAAGGTTGATGGCAACAGCGCCGGAATCGATGCCGGCGCCGTCTGAGCGCAGCGTCACCTGCTTGGCCTTGCCGAGCGCGGTGAGCGCGCCGTCGGCATCGCCGGGATGAAGCGCGAACGCGGTGCCGACCGAAAATCCAACGGCCGGAAAGCTCCGGCCGTCGATCACGATCTCGGCCTGGTCGTCCAGCACCTGTTCGGTCGGCAGGCCGTCGTCCATCATCGTAAAGACGAGGCCGGAGCCGCGGCTGATGTTTAGTGCAAAGCGGGTATCGACTTTGCCGTTCGCGTTGGTGCGTTGCCGCAGTGCGACCAGGACGCATTGGCGGACCTGGCCGTCGGGACCGGTCTGGGGCAGGGCGCTCCAGGCTCCTTGCGGAAAGCGGACCTGCTGCCCGGCGACGGGCTTGTCGGCCGGTGCCGCGGAGGCGGCGGGCGACGGAGCCGCCGCTAGCAGCGCTGCGAGCGCCGCCGCGGCCTTCCAAAGATGTCTGAGGCTTGCCGGCATGGGCCCTCGCGCGATGTCCTCTGCAGGATTTGACGCGGAGGGCCGGGCCGAGGTTCACGGACTGTGCAGTCCGTGGTGCGCGGACTAGTTGTTGCGAATGAGGCCGGCGAGGGCGGCCTTCTGGGTTGCGCACCAGCTCGTCATGCCGAGGCGGCGCTGATCCATGTCGGTTGCCTGAGTCGCCACGGCGACCTCAGCCATCAGATCGTCGTCCTGCTTCTCGCCCATCTTGCCGCCGGTATGCATGAAGGCGATCGCCTTGCGGACCTTCTCGGTGGTGCCGTCCGGAAGGTGCATGTCCTGCGCCTTCTGCACCATGCCCTGATAGACGACATCCGTGCCGGGGCATTCCACCTTGGCGGCAAATGCTTGCAGCACCATCGTCACATAGACCGATCGCGGCTCAGCCTGTGCGGGTGCAGCAACCAAGAGCAGGCCGGCGATCAACAAACCGTAGCGCATTCCAACGTCCTCCCGTTTTTTGGGAGGCTAGCGTCCGCTGCGCCGCTCTGCAATGGGGGTACGCGGCGCGATCTTGCCGGATTGTCGATGGCCGCGCGGCTGCGCTATCGTGAACGCCTTGGTCCGGGAGTTCGACATGAGCCTGTTGAGCACACCATTCGATCCTGCGCGCGATACGGCTGTTGTGACCGGCGCCGGCAACGGCATCGGCCGCGCCATTGCGCTGGCCCTGGTCGGCGAGGGCGTGCGGACGGTGCTCGCCGACGTCAGCGAGGAGCGGGTGAGCGCCGCGGTCAAGGCCGCGGCCCGGCCCGAGCTCGCGCTGCCCTGGGTCGGCGACCTCTCCAGTCTCGAATCCTGCGACGCATTGCTTGGGACCGCCGTTGCTGCGTTCGGACAGGTCACGCATTTCGTGCACAGCGCATCGCCGCCGCGACGGGAGGCCGATCACGCGCTCGCGGTCGATCGCACGACGTGGCAGGAGATGCACGCGGTCAATCTCGATGCCGGCTTCCATCTGTCGCGCGAGATCGCGAAACGGCTGATCGCGGCGAAGCAGCCCGGCTCGTTCCTGTTCCTGACGTCGCTGCATGCGGGCACGCCGCGCAACCTGCCGCATTATTCGACCGCGAAGGCGGCGATGGCGATGCTGGTGAAGGAGCTCGCGAAGACGTATGGCCGTTACAACATTCGCGTCAACGCGCTGGTGCCGGGCGCGATCGCGGCAGGCGGCTTCATCGCCGATCCCTCGCTTGCGCGGCACATCCCGCTCGGTCGTCTTGGCGAGGCCGACGATCTCGCGCCGATGGCGCTCGCGGTGCTCTCGAACAAGCTTTCAGCCTATGTCACCGGTGCAGCCTTCGTCGTCGACGGCGGACTGTCGCTGACGAACTGGTTCGAGCCGCCGGAGCTCGAGGGTTGAGCTCTTTTGCTTGAGCATGATCTTCCGGAAAACCGCTACACACTTTTCCGGATCATGCTTTAACTCGATCGTTGCCAACTCGGCACGGGATCGAGCGGCGTGCGATAGAGCTCGTTATGGTCGCGGTCGGTGACGCGCACCGCGCAGCCCTTGCTCTGAAGCTCGGGCTTCACCTGCGACAACTCGCTCGCCAACTGGTGGGCGCGATCCGAGGCGACCTCCAAGTCTTCGAGGATAATGCCGCCCTGGTTCTTGAACTCTTCACCAACCACAAGATCGAAATAGTAGTAAGGCATCCGAATTCCCCGAGTCCAACGTCCTCAAGTCCATGAGGGATCGTACCACTGAGTCGATCGTTATCGAATGAACGGCGCGCGTAATCTCTGTGCTTATGGCGCAAAAATCATGTGCAGCACGAGCGCTCGTTAAGTTTTTATTAAATATATCTGCACGATGCTGTGCGCATGGGAATTGCAACGGAACCGGGCTCCGGGAACCGGCAGTTGCAAGAGAAGGCCGTCGGCATAGATCCCGGCGGCCTTTTCTCTTTGCGCATGGCGCTCACCGTAGTCGCCCGGGATTAACGCCGCGCGCCGACTCAGGAAACGTCTACTGCGGCCTTCGCGCCAGCATCCATCGCGCCAATGCGACGAGTGCGTAGAGCGCGATGGCCAGCGGCGTGAACAACACGAGCATGCCGAACAGCGTCATGACGTCGGCGACGAAATTATCCGACGCCTGAGTGCCTGCGATGCGCGCGATGATCGCGCTTGCGAGGCCGATCAGCGTGAACGCAACCACCGTTGCAAGCAGCATGACGAGCGGCGGTGCCGCCAGCCACGCATTCGAGATCAAGCGTCGGGTCGTCATCACAACATTGGACCAGAGGACCGCTTGCGGAATGCCGCGGGCCTCTGCCTTTGTGTCGAACGCGCCCTGATCGGTTCAGTCGCGCTTTACCGTACCGGCATCGGCGGCCGCACCACCGGCCCGTCATCATCGGCGACGGCCTGCGTCGGCGCCGGCGGCGGGGGAATGGCGGCCGCCTGCGAGGGCGGCGGCGCGATCGGCATCGGCGCATAACTCGGGGCATATGCCGACGTGTAGGCCGGCTTCGGCTTCCGCACCGGCGGCACCGCCGTTGCGGTCGGCTTCGGCGGGAGAGCGGAGACCCTGGCGCGGGGATCGACGATCTTTGCTTCGGCAGGTTTCGGTGCCGACGCCTTCGCCATCTCGCGGGCCATCTGCTCCTGACCCGCTTTCAGCTCTGCAATCGTCGCTTTCAATTGCTCGATCTGCTGTCCCATCGCGGCGAGATCGCGCGTCATCGATTGCAATGCCTGCGGCGCCTCTGCTGGTGCTACTGCTACTGCTACTGGTGCAGCTGCTGCCGGTGCCACTGGGGTCGTGTCCTGAGGCGGCTCGGCGGGTGCTGCCGCGGGTTGATCCACCGCGGCCACCTGAGTCTCGGACGCGGCAGGTTGCTCGGCGGCGGCGGGCGTTGCCTGCGAGGCGGTCAGCGTCGGCACCCAGGCGGCAATCATCTCCTTTGCGGTGTCGCCATGCGCCTGCCAGGCGATGGTGGCGGCCGCGCTGCCCGCGGCGAACAGCATGCTGAGCGACGCCCCCGCAAGCCATCTGCCGACCCGCGAACGCTTGCGGGTGACCCGAAGATCGTTCGCCGCTTCACGCACCGCCGTATCGACCGACGGCGCGGCAGTGGGGAATACGGGTGTCACGCTGACCTTTGGTTCGGCGATCTTTGGTTCGGCTCTCACCGTCGGATCGGGCGCGAGCGTCGCCGCGTCCGCATCGGGGCGCGAGGCGCGCACGATGTCGGGCAAGATCTTGAACGCGTCGTGCGGATCGTTGTCCTTCACGACTTCCTTCGCCCCATCCTTGACCGCGTCCTTGGCCACATCCTTGGCAATGTCCTTGACGATTTCATCGACGATTTGCTTGCTGTTCAGCGTCGCGAGCATCGAAGCTCCCCTAAAGCCTGATCGTCCGCATTCGCGCGAGCCGATTGAAATGAGGTCAGCCGACCTCTGTCCCTGACAGCACGACTCCAGCCGGGTTTGACCAAAGCAAGGCGAAGGGAAGGAGAGTGTGGGGCCGTAATTTGCCGGACGTCAGGGAACCCGAATTTATTGAACACGTCTAAGTGTTCCACGCCCATTGCCATCTTTTTTGCACGATTTGGGCAGTATGATTTCGTTCCAATCTGCACTGGAGGCAGGCGGTGCAAAAGTCCCTTTTGGCAGGGCTGCTGGCGGCGTTGCTGCCGCTGGGCGGCTGCATGCAAGCGACCCTTTCGCCCTCATCCAGCGCCAGCATGACGCCGCGTGACCGGCAGTTGCTGGCGCATACGCCTTACGCGCAGGCGAGCGTGCCCGAGCAATATCAGCGGCATATCGTCGACTATTCGCGCAAGGAGCAGCCCGGCACGATCCTGGTCGATACGGATGCGCGCTATCTCTACTACGTGCTGCCGGACGGCAAGGCGATTCGCTATGGCGTGGCCGTCGGCGAAGAGGCGATGGCGTTCTCCGGCGTCGCGCGAGTCGGCCGGATGGCGGAGTGGCCGGATTGGATTCCGACGGCGGAGATCCAGGCGCGCCTCGGGCCCTATCCGGCGCGCGTTCCCGGCGGCCCGGCAAACCCGCTCGGCGCCCGTGCGCTCTATCTCTACGCCGGCAACAAGGACACGCTCTATCGCATCCACGGCACCAATCAGCCGGAATATATCGGGCAGGCGATTTCATCGGGCTGCATCCGGATGCGCAACGAGGACGTCATCGACCTCTACGACCGGGTGAAGGCGGGTTCGATGGTGGTGGTGCTGCCACCGGCGGCGGCGGCCGCGACCGGATCGCGCTGGCGCGGGTGAGGGGAACCCGTGGCGGGTTCGTCGCCGACAATTTTATCCAATCCTTTGCGTCGCCCGTAACGACTCGCGTCTAGCGTGCAAGCGAGAAGGGGTTGCTCGCATGCACATCGTCAAGAATTCGCCGCGCGCGCTTTTTGTCGCGCTGATCCCGCTGGCTCTGGTTGAAGCCGTGCTGCTCGTCTTTGCCCTGGCGGGCGCGCAGGTGACGGACCCCGTGGGCGTGCCGACGCCCGACCAGATTCTCGTCTTTTACGCCGAGCGCATGGCGCTGAACGCCGGCCTGCTGTTCGCCGGACATTTCATGCTGCGGCAGTGGACGATCTCCAGCCGGCTTGCCTATTCGCTGATGGGCGGCGTGATGGCCGCGATCAGCTACGGCATTGCGATCCGCAACCATCTCGAGCTCGCCGCGCCCGGCGACGGCACGGTGGTGACCATCGGCCTGTTGCCGACCCTTGCGGGAATGATCTGTGGATTTCTCTATGGGCAGTTCGCTGGTCTCAGCGTCGTTGCGGGCGCGCCGCGAGCCGCGTCCTCTGCAGGGGCAGATTCACCTGCAAGCCCGGCGCCTGCACTGGTCTTCGATGGGCCCGTCCGGGTGCGCACCTCGGTCGCCGGAATTGCGATTGCCGCAGTGCTGCCGGCGGCCCTGGCGACTCTGGTGCCCTACACGCTGTTGCCGTTGCTGCTGCACGGCTTCTCCGACAAGAGCGCCGCGCATATCTTCGCAGCCGTCATCCCTGCGCAGACGTTCCTGACAATGCTGGTGGTGACGGCCATTCCCTCGACCATCTTCGCGCTGTGCATGCATCACATCGCCCGCGCCATGGGCCGGCATCGCGCGCTCGACTACGCGGCGATCGGAGCCGCCATGGCGTTCACCTGCATCCTCCTGCTCACGCTGCTGTCGCCGCTGGTCGCCGTTCTCCTGGTGCCTGCGGCGGTCACCGGCGCGATCATGGGCGCGCTCTATCGCCGTTTCGCCGGCCTCGAGCCGGTGCCGCTGCCCGAGGCCGTGATCGCGAGCGACCCCGCCGCACTGGTCGGCGCCGATCATCCGTCACGGCGCCAGCACGGCGTGATCCTCAGCAACTGATCGCGACGGAGACGGTCATGAAAGAGCTCGCGGCGCTCGGCGCCGGTGTCCTCATCGCGGCGGTGGCTGCGCTGTGGTTCACGACCAAGCCAGTGCTGGTGAATGCGAAGGTGAGGCCGCTGCAGGCAAGCGCCGATGTGCCGGCCTTCAGGCCGATTGCGCCTGATGGTCGAGCCGATTAGGCCGGCTGGCCTCCGCGCGGTGACTTACTCTTCCGGCCGGGCGACCCGCCAGAGCATGGTCGTGGCGTTGCCGTTGATGTCCCCGGGGGCCTTGTCCGCGGGCGACGTATAGAGCGGGCGATAGCGATAGGCCCACATCTTGCTGCCGTCGTTGCGGGTGATGATCGTGAAATCGCCGACCGCCTTGGCGTCCTTTGGCGCGGAGAGCGGGGTCCAGCTCTCGGTGCATTTGCCGTCGCAGCTCGACGTCTTTCCGCTGGTATCGCGCTCATAGTAGTAGAGCGTCATGCCCTTGAGATCGACGAGCTTCGGGCCTTGCTTGGTCTGGACCACGCGCGCCGGCGAGGTCTGCGCGTCCGGCTTCGGCGGCGGCGGTTCCGAAGAGCCGCCATGTCCGTTCGCAAGCGCCTGGTCAGCCGAGACCAGCACGGCCGCGGCCAAAAATGCGAACTTCAACATCCAAGCCCCCGATCGCAAAGTTAATCGCGCGTTAAGCGCCGAATAGAGTGCGGATGGTAGCCGCAGAAGGTTAGTTCCAGGTTTCGCGCGGCTGCGGCAATTATGGGCAAGCGCGCTTGGCCCTCCGGCATGAACGGCGGATGAATGATGCGGTCGCGCATTTGCGCAATCGCTCCACCTTTCGGCGAATGCCGCGGAACGCCTCTTCTGCTCGAACGTTCGGCCATGAGAGGAGGAACGTGTCATGAAACTGAAAGGCGTTTTGATAGCAGCATTGCTGCTCGCGCCCGGCGCAGCGTTGGCGGCGCCGGGTATCGTCACAGCATCCGTAGGCCTGCGCGCAGGCCCGGGACCGGGCTTTCCGATGGTCGATCGCATTCCCGCGGGCGCCCGCGTCAACATCCACGGCTGCCTCAGGGGCAATGCCTGGTGCGACGTGAGCTGGACCGACGATCGCGGCTGGGTATCGTCGCAATATCTCGAATATCTGTACCGCAACCGTTACGTCTATCTCCCCGATTATGTCGACGAGATCGACGTGCCGGTCGCGCCGTTCGTGCTGAGCTCGTACTGGTCGAGCTACTATTCTGGGCGGCCCTGGTATCATCGCCGTGCCTACTGGAATGACTATTGGAGTTCGCATCAGAGCACCGCGATGCGGCCGACCATCGATCCGCGCGCCGCTCGTATCGGCCGCGCCGCCGCCGCGCGCGATGCCACGATTGCCGTCCGCGGAGACACCGCCAAGCGCGACGCCGCGCCGGTCGCAGGCCGGACGCGAGCCGGTGTCAGCGAACGCGTGACGCGCGAGCAGACCATCGACCGCGCACGCGATGCGCGTGAGGCGCGTGGTCGCGCACTGGACGCACGGGCGCGCATGACGCGTGAGAACGGTCCGGCGCGTGCAGCCGCCCGCGTGCAGCAGCAGCCGATCGCGCATGCGCGTCCGCAACCGCCGGCGATGGCGCGTGGCCATGAGGCGCCGCGGGTTTCGGCCGCCCCGGCGGCACGTCCGGCGACGCCGCACGTCGCGCAACCCAGTGTCAGTCACGGTCCGCCGATGAACGCGCGTGCGCAAATGCCGGCGCCGCGCGCGGCCGCGCCCGCGATGCCGCATGCCGGGGGCGGCGGCGCGCCCCACGTCAACGCCGCGCCTCGTGGCGGTCCGGCGGCCGGCGGCCCTCCCGGGCATCAAAAGCACTGATAATTCCCTCGAAAGCCCGGCCTTGCGCCGGGCTTTCCTTTGGCGTCATCGAAAGGGCATGGAACCCGCAAAGGATGCAATTTGATCCAATTGCACCCAAGCAGATTTCATTGATCGTAACATCTCGCATCAATGCTGAAACCATCCACTCGGGCAGGGGGCTCGGAGGGATGAACGATGAAGCATCAGAACCAACTGGAGACGCGACGCCAAAATGTCGCTTTGAAGTCGATGTCGAAGGAAGCCAAGCAACTTGCGGGCCTGATCGCCGGCCTTCGCAAGTCGCTCTCCGGTATCGACAAGCAGCGGACCAAGGACGGGTTGTCGAACGCCGACATCGGGATCTTGGATGAACGGCGGAATAATTTGCAGGTGACGATTGCAGCATTGGAAGACCGCCTGTCGGCGGTGCAGGGATTGATCGACCTGGGGCGTCCGCACATCATTCGCGTGCACTGATAGTCCTACGTAAGCGGCGCACGATCCGTGTCCACGCAAAGGCGGCGGCCTTGCGGGACCGGGCAGTCCTTGCATTCCCCAGGAAATTGGTGAAACCCTAGGTCCACAAAACAACAATTGGACTGAGGGAGATCCGCCATGGCCTTTTCGCTCTACGACGCAACGGTCGCCAACTATCTGCAAATCCTCGGCGCCGCCAGCGGCTTCCTCGACAAGGGTCTCGCCCATTGCAAGGAGAAGGGCATCGATCCGGCCGAGGTGGTCGAGACGCGGATTGCGCCCGACATGCTGCCGTTCCGCTTCCAGGTCGTCTCGCTCGCGCATCATTCGCGCGGCGCGATGCAGGCGGCGAAGAACGGCGTGTTCGTGCCGCCTGCGCCCAAGGGTGAGGACTATGCCGCCCTGCAAGCCCTGGTGACGGCCGCGCGCGACGAACTATCCGCCTTGACGCGTGAGGAGGTCAACGCGCTGCTTGGCCGCGACGTCATGTTCAAGCTCGGCGAGCGCACGCTGCCGTTCACGGCGGAAGGCTTTTTGATGTCGTTCTCGCTGCCAAATTTCTTCTTTCACGCGACCACTGCCTACGCCATCCTCCGCCACAAGGGCGTGCCGCTCGGCAAGCGCGACTTTATGGGGCGGTTGAATCTGAAGACGTAGGCGCGCCTGCTAGGCCTGCGCGTCGCGCAGCGGCGCGCGGCTCAATTCGTTGCCGGCTGCAATGGCCTTGCGCATCAGCCGCATCAATTCGGCCGCTTCCTTAGGCGTGAGGCCGCGCAGCATCATGCGCTGGGCCTCCTCGACCGCCGGCGTGATCGCGCGCAGCGTCCGCTTGCCTTCGTCAGTGATCTCCAGCTCGCGGGCGCGGCGGTCGCGGCTCGAGGCGCGGCGCTCCAGCAAATTCTTCTGCACCAGACGATCGACCACGCCGGTGATGGTGGTTCGGTCGTAGGCGATCAGCCCGGCCAGCGTCGCCTGGTCGATTCCCGGGTTCGCCTTGATCGAGGCGAGGGCTGCGTATTGCACCGGCGTCAGGTCGAAACCGGCCTCTCCGACCTCTGCCAGGAACACCGCCACCGCGATCTGCTGGAAACGGCGGGCCAGATGCCCGGGCATCTCGTTGTTGTCTCTCACGGAAACCTCCGAAGGCGGCGTGATATTGACAAGTATACTGATAGTCAGCATACTGAGCAATATCGAAGTGAACGCCGGGCCGCAGAATGCAGCCCATGACGGGGAGGAGCTGGCCATGCAATTCCATCTCAACGGCTTTGAGCCGGGCGATCCCGAGATTGCCGATCCCGCCGAGCGCGTCCTGCCGTCGGGCATGCCGGGCGCCGTTCCGGAAGAGGTCGACGTCCTCATCGTCGGCTGCGGGCCCGCCGGGCTGACGCTGGCGGCGCAGCTCTCCCAGTTTGCGGACATCAAGACCTGCATCGTCGAGCAGAAGGCCAGCCGGCTGTTGCGCGGTCAGGCCGACGGCGTCGCCTGCCGCACCATGGAGATGTTCAACGCCTTCGGTTTTGCCGAGCGGGTGTTGAAGGAGTCCTGCTGGATCACGGAGACGACTTTCTGGAAGCCCGACGCGAAGCGGCCGGACAGGATCGCACGCAGCGGACGGGTGCAGGATGTCGAGGACGGGCTGTCGGAATTCCCCCATGTCATTCTCAACCAGGCGCGCGTGCATGACGGCTACCTCGACGTCATGCGACGATCACCGACCAAGCTCGATCCGTACTACGCGCGCCGTCTGCTCGATCTGACGGTTGACCCAAATGCGTCGCATCCGGTGACGGTGAGGCTCGAACGGGTCGATCCCGACAACGAGGGCAAGGTCGAAACCGTCAGGGCGCGCTACGTCGTCGGCTGCGACGGCGCGCGTTCGTCGGTGCGCAAATCGATCGGGCGCGAGCTCGTGGGCGAGTCCGCCAACCACGCCTGGGGCGTGATGGATGTGCTCGTGGTCACCGACTTCCCCGACATCCGCTTCAAATGCCTGATCCAGTCCGCCCATGACGGAAGCATCATCATCATTCCGCGCGAGGGCGGCTATCTGGTCCGGCTCTATGTCGAGCTGACGAATCTGGACGCAGGCGAGCGCGTCGCCAACCGCAACATCACCGCCGACGATCTGATCGCGAAAGCGCGGCGAATCCTTCATCCCCATACGCTCGAGGTGAAGGAGATCGCCTGGTGGTCGGTCTATGAGATCGGCCAGCGCCTGACCGACAAGTTCGACGACGTGCCGGAGAGCGAAATCGCAACGCGCCTGCCGCACGTGTTCATCGCCGGCGACGCCTGCCACACCCACAGCCCGAAGGCCGGGCAGGGCATGAACGTCTCCATGCAGGACGCCTTCAATCTGGGCTGGAAGCTGGCCGCCGTGTTGCGCAAGCGCTCTCCGCCGAGCCTGCTGCACAGCTATTCCGCCGAGCGCCGCGCGATCGCCAAGGAGCTGATCGATTTCGATCGCGAGTGGGCCGACATCCTCGCCTCCGCCAAGGGCGACGGCGTAGGCGCCGACGCCGCGAAAACGCAGGATTATTTTGTCCGGCACGGGCGCTACACCGCAGGGACCGCCGCGCATTATCGCCCGTCGCTTCTCACGGGCGAGGCGACGCACCAGGACCTTGCCAGGGGATTTGTGGTCGGCATGCGTTTTCATTCGGCGCCCGTCGTGCGCCTGTCGGATGCAAAACCGGTTCACCTCGGCCATGTCGCCAAGGCCGATGGCCGCTGGCGGATCTACGCCTTTGCCGGAGCGCAAGAGGCAGGCATTCGCGGCTTGTGCGACTTCCTCAGCGATGACACGAAATCGCCGGTCAGGCGCTACACGCCGGCCGGGGCTGACATCGATGCGGTGATCGACGTCCGCGCGGTATTCCAGCAGGCGCATACGGCCCTCGACATCGCGGCGATGCCGTCGCTGCTGCTGCCGGCGAAGGGGCGCTATGGCTTACGCGACTACGAGAAGGTGTTTTGCCCCGACCTCAGGGACGGCCAGGACATTTTTGCGATGCGCGGCATCGACCGCACCAGGGGCTGCGTGGTGATCGTGCGGCCGGATCAGTACGTCGCACAAGTGCTGCCGCTCGACGCGCACCGGGAGGTTGCGGCGTATTTCGACGCGTTCATGCTGCCGCAGGGGTGAGGCGGTACCGCTCGCCGGCGCCACAATTGTCTCGATCCGGCCAAAAACTGCGCTACGATGGCGCTTAGCGCGCGTCAGCCGCGCAGAGAGCAACGAGACGATTGAGGAAACGATATGAAGGTGACGAAGACGAAGGCCGCGGTGGCTGTGGTGGGCGCGGCGATGACGGCGGCTTTTGCCCCGAGCTGGGCCCACGGGCCGACCCGGCAAAAGGTGCGGGAATCCATCGAGATCAACGTGCCGCAGGCCAAGGTCTGGGCGGCGATCGGCAATTTCCAGGACATGAGCTGGCTCGCGCCGGTCACCAAGACCGAGGGCGAGAAGGGCAATGAGATCGGCGCGACGCGGAAGCTGACCCTGACGGGCGGCGCGACGGTTGACGAGGAGCTCTACAAATACGAGCCGGACATGCTGAGCTATTCGTACCGGATCACGGCCGTGGATGTAAAAGTGCTGCCGGTCACCAATTATTCCTCGACGCTGACCGTGTCGCCGGCGTCAGACGGCAAGTCGAAGGTGGAATGGGCCGGTGCGTTCTATCGCGGCTTTCCCAACAACGATCCGCCGCCGGAGCTGAGCGACGAGGCCGCCGTGAAGGCGGTGAGCGGGCTTTACAAGGCCGGGCTCGAGGGCCTGAAGAAGAAGCTCGAAAGCGGAAGCTGAGCCGTGCGCGTCCTGGTTCTGGCGGCGCTCGCCGCCAGCATCGCGCAGGCCGCGGTTGAAGGCGCCTCCGCCGAAGAAGCCTTCGTCACCAATCAGCTCAGCGAAAATCTGACGGTCGTCGACCTCGCAACCGTGCGGCCGGTCGCGACCATCGCGATCGGTGGCAAGCCCGCGGGCGTCGCCGTCACCCGGGACGGACGCTTCGCCTATGTGACGAGCCCCGACGCCAAGGCGCTGACGGTGGTCGATGCCGCCGCCCGCCAGATCGTCGGCAAGATCCATGTCGGCGGCGGTCCGCTCGGGGTCGCGGTGGCGCCGGATGGTGCGGCGGTCTATGTCGCCGATTGGTACGCCGCGGCCGTGCGGGTGATCGATCCGAAAGAGCTGCGCGTGATCGCCGATATCGCGGTCGGCGCCTCGCCGTCGGGGCTTGTGCTGACATCGGACGGGCGGCTCCTGCTCTCGGCGGACCGCGATGCCGACAGCGTATCCGTCATCGATACCGCAACGCGCGAGCGGCGGGCCGTCATCAAGGTCGGGGTGCGCCCGTTTGGCATGACCATCGATGCCGAGGGACGGCGCGCCTACACTGCCAATGTCGGATCGAACGATGTGTCGGTCATCGATGTCGCGGAGGCCCGCGAGATCGGACGTGTGAAGACTGGTCTTCGCCCCTATGCGGTGGCGCTGGCGCAGGGCCGCGGCTTCGTCACCGACCAATATGACGGCACCGTCAGCGTGTTCGATCTCGCCACGCTTGCGCCGGTCAAGCGCATCGGCGTCGGCGACTATCCCGAAGGAATCGCGGCGACAGCGGACGGCAAGCGCATCATCGTGGCGAACTGGGAGAGCAACTCGCTCAGCATCATCGACGCGGTCGAGCTGAAAGTGGTGGGCGAGGTCAAGGTCGGCGACGGCCCGCGCGCGTTCGGGGCATTCTTGCGGAAGACGGAGTAGGGGCGGCGTGGCCATCGAACCAAATGTTGCGCTCCGCCGACAGATGCTATCTAGGATTGCTTTGAGCCGCCATGCGCGGTGAGACTGGAGATGTTTTTTGATGGGCAAATGGGTGGAGTTGCTGATCTCGTGGATGCCGTTCGTGGTGCTGATGGGGCTCTGGTTTTGGTTTTCGCGAAGGAACGGAATGCAGGCACGTGGCTCGTCAGGCGCGACCTTGATCGAGCTTTACGAGCAACAGGTCGTCGAGACACGGCGGATGAACGGTTTTCTTGAGCGGATCGCGGCAACGTTGGAAAAGCGCGAGACGGCGAGGTAGGTGCGTAGGGTGGGTTAGCCCCGCGGCCGCGCGAAAGCGCAGTCCGCTCGGCGTAACCCACCGCTTTAGTTTCCGCGTCAACAGAAGTGGTGGGTTACGCCTAGCGAATTGCGCTTTGCGCAATCCGCGGGGCTAACCCACCCTACGGCACTTTCGACGCGGCGAAGGCCTGCAGCTTTAGGAAAAAGTCCCTCAGAATCGGATTGCGGTTGACGTAGGTGACATAGCGGATCGCATGACGCCGGCGATCGGTGCTCCATGTCATCTGATCCGTCAGAACCGGCGATGGAATGATCACGCTCGGCGCCCAGTCGGGGTTGAGCAGCCAGCCGACCGGCGCCATGTCCCAGATCTCCTTGGCCCAGCCGAGATGGTCGGACGAATACTCCTTGAAGCGCATGGCGAGGAAGGCGCCGATGCTGCCGTGCGGTTCGACGTAGCGCTCGATCTCCGCCACGGTCGAGTGAAGGTGCGAGGTGACGCCCTTGCACGGCACCAGCACCAGCGGCACGCCGCTGTCGAGCAGCACCTGCGCGCCGCCGACGTCCTGCTTGAGATTGAACTCGACGGTGTCAGGCCATTCCAGCGCATGGCCGCCAAGCCAGACCACGACGGTGCGATCGATGATGTCAGGCGCCTTCAGAAGCGCCGAAGCGACGTTGCTGATGGCGCCGATGGCGACGATATAGAGCGGTTTGTCCGGCGAGCCCGCGCGGGCGCGGGCAATCATGTTGTCGACGGCGGACGCTTCCCGGGCTTGCTTGGCGGGTCCGACATAGTCGGTGACACCACGGTGAACCAGGCCTTCGGGCGTGACGTTCATGCGCTCCAGCAGGCGCAGGATCTCCTGATAGCTCAGCTCCATGCCGTGACCGGGGCTGTCCGCGCGCGTGTTGAAGAACGGCGCGGCGTAGATCGCCTCGACGTCGAAGCGGTCTTTGGACAGCAGCAGCTGGACCAGCGCAAATTGGTCGTCGATCTCGTTGTAGGTGTCGGTGTCGAGCACGACGCGCACACGGCCGACGGGCGGGGTCAGGAGTTTGAGGCGCGCTGCTTCCGTCAGTGCCATCATCGTCTCCCTGGGCGCGCCTCGGCGTTGCTCACGCCTGCGCCAAAGTCCGGCGCAAGCATAGCCACGATCTCGTCCATCCGCTCGAACATGTGATCCGGCGCCAGTGCCCGCAGCGCCGCCGGCGCGGCATAGCCCCAGCACACTGCGCCGCAGGCAATTCCGGCACTGCGCGCCGCCTCGATGTCGCGCACCTCGTCACCGATCGAAATCACGTCGGCCGGCTTCGCGCCCGCGCGGCGGACGACGCGACGGAATTTCGTCGCCTTGCCGAACAGCGAGGCGGAGCAATCGAAATGGGCGATCAGCGTCGCGGCAGGCCCAAGCTTCTCCCGCGCATTGGCCTCGCTGTCCGACGTCACCAGCGCCAACTGCACGCCGTTATCCACGAGCGTCCGCAGCATTGCCTCGACGCCCGGAAAGAGCGGGATGGTCGCCGCATGCTCCGCTTTCAGTCGCCGCGCATACCGGGCGATCATCGGCAGTTTCCAGACCGGCACCTCGAGCGCGCTCAGGATCTCGCGGGTGGAGGCATGACGCAACGCTTCGATCTCGTCATCGGCCACCCGGCGAAAGCCGAAGCGATCGGCGATGTCGTTGATGGTGCGCAAAAACCACGGAAAGCTGTCGGCCAGCGTGCCGTCGAGATCGAAGATGGCGAGGGAGTAGGGCATGATATAGGTTATTCAAGCCACATCTCCTATCCAGATGTAAAGAGCGGACGCTTTGACTATGAATGAAGAGCAACGCAAGCTTTGCCGCGGCTTGATCATGAGCCCAAGAGGATCAAGAGAGATTTCAAAGGAGACCTTCTTGCAGCGGTTTCCTTCTGCTGTCGACGATGGCGGTCTCGCTTTGAAGTGGCTTGATGAAGCCTATCGAGCGCGACACGCCAAAGATTTGGACTGCTCTCTGATCGTCGGATTTGTTTTTGGTTTTACTCCGGAGCACGTGGTTATTCTCTGCCGTCTCGTAGATGCCGACTGGCATCATAGCCACGAAGATGTTGTCAGCGCATTGGATGAGCTGCGGACTCCAGCAGCGGCAGAGGCGCTGTTTCGCGCAACTCGATGGGTGCCGAAATATCTCGAATTTGATGATAGCCGGGCTTTGGCAAGCAAAGCCATTTGGGCGCTTGGGAAACTAGCCGGCGGTGAAGCCGAGAGCAAGCTGGCGATACTTGCCGCATCCGACGATGAGTTTCTGAGAAACGCGGCGCTCAAACAAATCGAGCGGCGGCGCAGATCGGTCGTTCGCTGACGCCGAAAAGTCAGGTTGGCCGCCGCTCCCGAGTGCTACTCTGCCGCCTCACTCGCCGTCCGCCGCCGCTTCGGCTTGTTCGCCTTCTCCAGCACCGGGGCCAGGAACTTCCCCGTATAGCTCCGCGGCGCCTTGGCGATGTCCTCGGGTGGGCCCCAGGCGACGATTTCGCCGCCGCCGTCGCCGCCTTCGGGGCCGAGGTCGATGACCCAGTCGGCGGTCTTGATGACCTCGAGGTTGTGCTCGATGACGACCACCGTGTTGCCTTGGGCGACCAGCTCGTGCAGCACCTCCAGCAGCTTCTTGACGTCGTGGAAGTGCAGGCCGGTGGTCGGCTCGTCCAGGATGTAGAGCGTGCGTCCCGTCGCGCGCTTCGACAGCTCTTTTGCCAGTTTAACGCGCTGGGCTTCGCCGCCGGACAGCGTCGTGGCCTGCTGGCCGACATGGATGTAGTCGAGGCCGACGCGGTGCAGGGTGTTGAAGGTTTCGCGGACGCGCGGGACGGCCTTGAAGAACTCGGCGGCCTCCTCGACGGTCATGTCGAGCACGTCGGCGATGCTCTTGCCCTTGAACAGGACCTCCAGCGTCTCGCGGTTGTAGCGCTTGCCCTTGCAGACGTCGCAGGTGACGTAGACGTCGGGCAAGAAGTGCATCTCGATCTTGATGACGCCGTCGCCCTGGCAGGCTTCGCAGCGGCCGCCCTTGACGTTGAAGGAGAAGCGGCCGGGCTCATAGCCGCGCGCTTTCGCCTCGGGAAGTCCGGCGAACCACTCGCGGATCGGCGTGAAGGCGCCGGTATAGGTCGCGGGGTTGGAGCGCGGGGTGCGGCCGATCGGCGACTGGTCGATGTCGATGATCTTGTCGATATGCTCCAGGCCCTCGATGCGGTCGTGCGGCGCGGCACCCTCGCTCGCATTGTTCAGCTTGCGGGCGATGGCGCGGTACAGCGTGTCGATCAGCAGCGTCGACTTGCCGCCGCCGGAAACACCGGTGACGCAGGTGAACAGGCCGAGTGGAATCTCGGCGGTGACGTTCTTGAGGTTATTGCCGCGCGCATTCACCACCTTGATGGTGCGGCGATGGTTCGGCGGGCGCCGCTCCGGCACCTCGACCTCGAGCTCGCCGGTGAGATATTTTCCGGTCAGCGATTTCGGGTTGCGCATGATCTCGGCGGGCGTGCCTTCGGCGACGATGTGGCCGCCATGCATGCCTGCGCCGGGGCCGATGTCGAGCACGTAGTCGGCGAGGCGAATGGCGTCCTCGTCATGCTCGACCACGACCACGGTGTTGCCGAGGTCGCGAAGTCTCTTGAGCGTATCGAGCAGGCGCGCATTGTCGCGCTGATGCAGGCCGATCGACGGCTCGTCCAGCACGTAGAGCACGCCTGTGAGACCCGAGCCGATCTGCGAGGCCAGGCGGATGCGCTGGCTCTCGCCGCCGGAGAGCGTGCCGGAGGAGCGGGAGAGGGTGAGATAGTTGAGGCCGACGTCGAGCAGGAAGGTGAGGCGCTCGCGGATCTCCTTGAGGATGCGGCCGGCGATCTCGTTCTGCTGCTTGTTCAGCGCCTCGGGCACGGTCTCGAACCACTCGCCGGCGCGCTTCACCGAGAGTTCTGAGATATCGCCGATATGCTTGCCGCCGATCTTGACGCAGAGCGCCTCAGGCTTCAGGCGATGGCCCTTGCAGGCATCGCAGGGTACGTCGTGGAAATACTTGGCCAGCTCCTCGCGCGCCCACTCGCTCTCGGTCTCGCGATAACGGCGATTGATGTTGGTGATGACGCCCTCGAACGGCTTCTTGGTGTCGTAGGAGCGCACGCCGTCTTCGTAGGAGAACTTGATCTCGTCCTCGCCGGAACCGTAGAGGATCGCGTTCTGCGTCTTCTTCGGCAGGTCCTTCCATTTGGTGGTCGGTGTGAATTTGTAGTGCTTGCCGAGCGCAATCAGCGTCTGCAGGTAATAGGGCGATGACGATTTTGCCCAGGGCGCGATCGCTCCCTTGCCGATGGCGAGTTCCTTGTCGGGGATGACGAGGTCCTCGTCGACATGCTGCTCGACGCCGAGGCCGCCGCAGGCGGGGCAGGCGCCGTAGGGGTTGTTGAAGGAAAAGAGTCTGGGCTCGATCTCGGGGATGGTGAAGCCGGACACCGGGCAGGCGAACTTTTCCGAGAACAGGATGCGCTCGGGCCCGCTCTTGTCGTGGATTTTTGCGGTCTTCTTCTTTTCCTCAGGCTGTGCGGCCGCCGGTGCGTCGGCGAATTCGACGACGGCAAGGCCCTCGGCGAGTTTTAGCGCGGTCTCAAAACTCTCGGCGAGGCGCTGGCCGATATCGGCGCGCACCACGATGCGGTCGACGACGACGTCGACATCGTGCGGGAATTTCTTGTCGAGAACAGGCGCTTCGGCGAGCTCGTAGAAGGCGCCGTCGATCTTGACGCGCTGAAAGCCCTTCTTGAGCCATTCGGCGAGCTCCTTCTTGTACTCGCCCTTGCGGCCGCGCACGACGGGCGCGAGCAGATAGAGGCGGGTGCCCTCGGGCAGCGCGAGCACGCGGTCCACCATCTGCGAGACGGTCTGGCTCTCGATCGGCAGGCCGGTGGCGGGCGAATAGGGCACGCCGACTCGGGCCCAGAGCAGGCGCATGTAGTCGTAGATCTCAGTGACGGTGCCGACGGTGGAGCGCGGGTTCTTCGAGGTCGTCTTCTGCTCGATCGAGATCGCCGGCGAGAGGCCGTCGATCTGGTCGACATCAGGCTTCTGCATCATCTCCAGGAACTGGCGGGCATAGGCCGAGAGCGACTCGACGTAACGGCGCTGGCCCTCCGCATAGATGGTGTCGAAGGCGAGCGAGGATTTGCCGGAGCCGGACAGGCCGGTGAACACCACGAGCTTGTCGCGGGGAATCTCGACGTCGATGTTCTTGAGGTTGTGCTCGCGCGCGCCACGGATCGTGATTGCGCGCAGGTGTGATCCCGCGTTCTGTTGTTGGCGCTTCGCCTTGATCACTTCGTCCATCCCGGTGGTCCCCAAGGAAAAACCCAAAGACGCCGAACGCGCCGATGGTCAGGCGCGCCTCGCCCGGAACCGGGGATGGACGCCATTGGGTGTGCTGCGAACGTAGGAAGAACGACGGCGGATTTCCAGTGCGAGTTGCGAATCGTCAACGGATTGTTGGGCGCGTGGCGGGACGTGGCAGGAGCGGCCGAGACGGTGAGGTGTGAGATTAACCACAGACCGCAATCTCAGATTGTGCTATAGTGCATTCAATAGTTTTACTGACGTCTATTTCATTTCCGGGAGGGCACATGGAAGTCCTCACCAAATTCGCGATCTATTTCACGGGTGGCCTGGCGCTTCTGGCCTGCAATGTCTGGTTCTTCAGCGCGGTCTACCAGAGCGTAACGGGCGGAAATCTCGTCGTCGCGCCGGTCAAGGTCGTGGGCGGAACCGGCGATCCGAACCTTGCCGGCGAGGCGTTGGCGCGGCTGATCATTGCGCGCCTCCAGGCGCTGCAATGGGACCTGAAGGAGTCGCAGTCGTCCCTGACGTCGGAAAATCAGCGGCAAATTCAAGCGCAGCAGCAGGCCAGGCCGGCCGCCTCCGAGATCGCGCTGCCCCGCGGGGTAGCCGCTGGCATGCTCGGAATCCCCCAAACCGCGGCCTTGAATGCGCAATTGTTCGAACCGACGACGATCGACGTCAAGGTGGCGGGCGTCGACGTCGGCGGGCTGCTGCCCGGCATCCAGCGCTGGTTCGTCCACGACAAGACGCTAACCTTCGCCGTCTCCATGGATGGGACGTCCGCCATCGTCGCGGGAAACATCGATCCGCTCGCACCGGGCAAGGCCAAGCCAATATGGATGTCGGTCAAGAACGCCAATCCGAATGCCATCGCGGACGCCATTGCGTTGGCCCTCATTCACCGGCGCTGGGCCACCGACAGTCCCCAATACCGAGAGCTCAGCGATGACGAGTTCAGTCAGCTCGTCGAGTCCATCAACGGGACGGCGAAGGCCAATCGCCGCTTCACGATCTACGGTGACGAGGCCAAGCCCGATTTCGTGAAGATTTCGGATGCGCTCCATCCACTCGCAGATCGCATGGTGAGCTGGAACGAGCTGACGTCCTTTGCCGCCTCGATTGCGGAGAGCGCCGAGAACTACGAGCGCGCGCTGAGCTATTATCGCCGGCTCGCGGCCTCGCCCAAGCCTGGACTGGACCCGCAAACCCTGCAGGCAAAGATATCGGCGATCGAAGCGCTCGCGGCCAAGCTCGGCCCGGCGGCTGCCAAGCTCGCCCCGGCGGCGACGGAAGACGTCGCGCTGAAGAAGATGCGCGGGCACGTCGCCGACGCCACCCGCATCCTGAACGGCCTCTTCAACGCGAGTTTGCCTGAACCCGAGCTTAAGCTCATTTCGGACGACCAGCGCAACGCATATTGGGATGGCACAGCGATCAACGTTCCCCCGAGCGTGCAGGACATCCCTGATGTGATCTATCACGAGGTCGCCTGGCCATTCGTTCAATCGCGCTGGCCCAAGTTCAAGTATGAGGGGCAGGAGGGAGCGCTGGTCCAATCCTACACGGACGTGCTCGCAACGCTGGTGAAGCAGAAGAAGCTGAACCAGACCGCGTCGACCGCCGATTGGGTCATTGCGCCTGGGGCGATGGCGTGGATCGAGGGCAAGCCCGATCGCACCGACACGCGACCGCTGCGCTCGATGAAAGCACCCGGGACGGCCTATGACCGGGATGCGCAGTCAAACCATTTCAGCAAGCTCTACAAGGCGCCCAACACCGCCGCCGGCGATTTCGGCGGCGTGCACATCAACTCCGGGATTCCGAACCGCGCATTCTACGAGACGGCGATGAAGATCGGCACCGACAGCGCAGGAAAGATCTGGATCGCGAGCCTTGACCAGTTCAAGTCACCGACGGACCTGCGCACGGCGGCCAAGGTCATCCTCGAGACCGCCACGAAGCTGAACGGCGCGGACAGCAAGGAGACGAACTCCGTCAAGGCAGCGCTTGATACGGTCGGACTGCTTTAGGACGACGTCGTCTCCCAGCCTCCTCGAAAAGCAAAAAGGCCGGCACAAGGCCGGCCTTTCGCAAGTGAGATGATGTCGGGCGAAGATCAGTACTTCGCGACCACCGGACCGCCGAAGTGATAGTTCACGCCGACCTGGACGCTGTGCAGGTTGAGCGTGCCCGAGGGGACGCCGAAATAGTTCTCGCTGCCCAGGCTGCGGTAAAGATACTCGCCCTTGACCGACCATTGCGGGGCGAAGAAGGCCTCGATACCAGCACCAACGGTCCAACCGTTGTGGAAGTGGCTCTCCGAGACGGTCACGCCCAGCGCGCTGACGCTGAACTTGTTATCGATCCAGGCATAGCCGCCGGTCGCATAGAGCAGCACCTGATCGAAGGCCACGCCGACGCGGCCGCGAACCGTGCCGAGCGCGTCGATGCGTGCGCTGGTGGTCACCGGAGCGACAACGGCGCCGAAGACGACGGGCACCGTCGAGGAGGCGTTCACGTCAGCCCAGGCGCCATCGGCCTCGAGACCGAAGACGATGTTGCTGGTCTGCCAGTTGTAGCCGATCGTGCCGCCGACAAAGCCGCCCTTCATCTTGGGGTCGCCGCCGCTTTCCGAGGCGTAGCCGCCCATGGCACCGATGTAGAACCCGGTCCAGTTGTAGACTGCGGCGAGCGGCGCCGGCGCCTTGGTGTAGGGCCGCGCAGCCAGATCGGCCGCCATGGCCGGCGCAAATGTGCTGAATGCCAACAGACTGGCCGAAGCCAGCAAAACCTTCTTCATTTCAATAATCCCCAATCACAGAGTCTTCTTGCCTTCCACGATCTGGAAGGGTGCCCGGGCGTCGCCGCCCAACCAGTTCCGTCTGTACAGGGATAAACGCGTAAGTTGTGTATCAAATCAGCAACATTGCACGAGAAACGTGTGGAGCCATGCAATTACGTACAGGTGGCTGTGTTGCGCCCAACAAAAAGGCCGGCACGAGGCCGGCCTTTTCTACAGAAGAGGAATTTCAGGCGAAGATCAGTACTTCAATCAGTACTTCGCAATGATGGGGCCGCCCCAGCGGTAGTTCACGCGGATCAGGCCGAGGTCCACGTCCTGACCGACGCGATCGCTCTGGAAGGCTACGCCGGCGGCGGTGTTGAGGGTGAGGGTGCGGTTGCCGCTGAAGATGTGGTCGTACTCGACGCCGACCGACCAGTTCGGCGCAAAGCCGACCTCGAGGCCGGCACCGACCGTTCCGCCCCAGCGGGTTTCACGGGCCGAGGCGAGCAAGACGCCGCCAGGCGTGGTGAAGACGTCGTATTTGTCGCCGACAACAGCGCCGCCGCCCTTCACGTAGAACAGCACGTTGTTCCAGGCGTAGCCGAGCTGACCGGTGACCAGGCCAAAGGCGTCGATGCGGCTGCGGTTGAGCTGGGCGGGAAAGAGGACGCTGGTGTTGCTGCCGGAGAAATCGGCCCAGTTGCCCTGGCCTTCGACGCCGAACACCCAGTTACCTGACTGCATGCGGTAGCCGAGCTGGCCACCGACCGTGCCGCCGGTTGCGTTGTGGCAGCCTTCACCGCCAACGAGCACGCCGGCGAATGTGTAGTTGTCCCAGCACTTGTGCGCGGAGCCGCCGCCGCCGTTGAGGCCGATGTAGAAGCCGCTCCAGTCGTAGATCGCGGCGATAGGGGTGGGGGCCTTGACGTAAGGACGGGCCGCGAGGTCCGCGGCGCTTGCCGGAGCAGACAGGCTCAACGCGATCGCACCGATTACACCGACCAAAATCTTCTTCATTTTGTATCCCCGGCTGTGGCCGCTTCTTGCTGTCCCCGAAGCGGCCAATCAGGCGCGACGCCCAAATGATCAAATTCCGGTGCGATCCTAGCCCGGTTTCACGCCAGCGTCCGTCTCCCAAGTGCAACACTCGGGCGAGAAGCGTCGTGAGTACAAGTCAATGCGGACGAACGGTTTTCCCCAGCGTTCCGAGACGGCATCGCGCTGTGCACGGCGCCGTGCAGTGGCTGGCTGGCGACCAGCAAAAAGGCCGGCGCAAGGCCGGCCTTTTCAGGAGATGATGTCAGTACTTCAGATCAGTATTTGGCGACGACCGGGCCACCCCAGTTGAAGTGGTAGTTCACGCCAGCCTTGACGGTGTGGACGGTGTCGGTCCACTCGGAACGATTGGCCGGAGTGGGGTCGTACTGGAGCGTGCTCCTGCCGAAATCGATGTAGTTGTACTCGACCTTGGCCGACCAGTTCGGGGCGAACATGTATTCGGCGCCGGCGCCGACCGTCCAACCCCAGCGGGTGGTGCTGGTGGCAGCGGAGCCGCCGAACGGGTTGTCATAGCGATGCTGGAGGTCGCCGACGGCGGCGCCACCGCTGACGAACCACAGCGCCGGACCGGTCGAGTAGCCGAGGCGGCCCTTGATATCGCCGAAGCCGCGGATGCGGGTGAAGAAGCTGTCACCAACGCCAAGGTTGACCTCGGCGGAACGGCCATTGATGTCAGCCCAGTGATAGTCGCCCTCGATGCCGAACACGACCGGGCCCGACTGCCAGTTGTAGCCGAACACGCCGCCGACGAAGCCGCCGCTGGTGTCATAGCTCTGGCTGCCAAGGAACACGGGCGAATTCGGCAGCAGGAAGAAGGTTTCGTTGCTGCGGCCCCAGCCGCCACCGCCCTGGATACCGACGTAGAACCCGGTCCAGGTGTAGATCGGAGCCGGCGCCACAACCGGAGCCTTGGTGTAGGGGCGTGCTGCCATATCCGCCGCGCCGGCGGGGGCCGAAACAGCCAAGGCAACTGCACCGACGGTACCCAACAAAATCTTCTTCATCTTTTTTCTCTCCAAGTACGGTCCGCTTCTGGCTGTCCCCAAAGCAGAGGTCAGGGGCGAGGCCCAAACATCCAAATCGTGAGCAAGCCTTAGCTCGATTCCGGGGCAGAGTCCGTCTCCCAAACGCAACACTTCGGAGTGAACTGCGCCCGCGCTAACTTAATGAATGTTAAGTATTTTTTCCCATTTTAGGGAACCCAAAAAGGTTCCATCCGGTTCCGCCTTTTGAGCAACTTTTTGCTGCCTGATTGCCGACATATTTGGCGCCAATTCGACTTGGAACAAAGCTGGAACGTTTCGGCGGCCAATGCTATATATGGGGATAACCTGCGGGATCGTGGGCTCGCTGGCGCGGCCCGGCGTATAGGGTCCTCAGCAGGGGCGCGGCTGGTGGTTTTCGGGCGACGGGCCCATCTTTTCGAATAGTTCAGCGGTTGGAGTGGAGAGCGGCGATGGCGGGAAGCGTCAACAAGGTCATTCTGGTTGGAAATCTCGGCAAAGATCCTGAAATTCGCCGTACCCAGGACGGGCGGCCGATCGCGAATTTGAGCGTCGCCACCTCGGAGACGTGGCGTGACAAGGCGACCGGTGAGCGCAAGGAAAAGACCGAGTGGCACCGCGTCGTGATCTTCAATGAAGGGCTCTGCAAGGTCGCCGAACAGTACTTGAAGAAGGGCGCCAAGATTTATGTCGAGGGCGCGCTTCAGACCCGCAAATGGACCGACCAGAGCGGCGTCGAGAAGTACTCCACCGAAGTCGTGCTCCAGGGCTTCAACTCGACGCTGACGATGCTTGACGGCCGCGGCGGTGGAGGGGGCGGCAGTTTTGGCGACGATGCGGGCGGCGACTTCGGCTCAAGCGGTCCTGTCTCGAGCGCGCCGCGCCGTGCCGTGGCCGCCGGCGGTGGCCGCAACAACGACATGGACGACGATATTCCGTTCTGAGGCGGGGCACGGCGCGAGCACAGCGTCGGAAGGGCGGTGCTCGCATCTCACTCGAACTGTCAGCATCCCTTACCAATCTATCGGTATTGCTGGGGTTTTCCTGGCTGCGTTCACGTAGCGCCTGAAGTTCTTGACGAGGCGCGCCACGGAACCATGTCGTTCCGGGCGTCGTGATTGTGAGCACCGAGCATGACGTTGGCGCCACTACTTGACGCTGCTCCCGCGATCCCGCTGCATGCCTCTGCGGCCATGGGTGCCTTCATCCTCGGTCTCGTTCAATTCGCCGCGCCAAAAGGCACGCTACCGCACCGGACGATCGGCTGGATTTGGGTCGCCCTGATGCTGCTGGTGGCGGTGTCCTCGTTCTGGATCCACACCATCCGCCTGGTCGGCCCCTTCAGCCCGATCCACCTGCTGTCGATCCTCACTTTGGTCGTGCTGCCGCTCGCGGTTTGGCGGGCGCATACCCATCGGGTGGCCGATCATCGGCGGATGATGATCTTCCTGTTCGCCGGCGCGCTGGTGATCGCAGGTGTGCTCACGCTGCTGCCGGGACGGGTGATGCACCACGTGATTTTCGGGTCGTGAGAGGCGGTTTTGGCCGGTCGATTCCGCGGCTCCTAAAAGAGACTCGGCAAGGCCCGTAAGTCTCTGGAAAAATTAGCGGAAAAACCGGTTTCAAAACGCGCCCGAGGGTGGTTATCAGGCCTCCAATGCGCTATATGATTCCCGGATCAAAACTCACCGGATTCCCCCTTGGCCGACGAAGACGACAACAAGCCTGGCGATAAGCCGGAGCCCTCTGACATTCGCCCCATCTCGATCCTCGACGAGATGAAGAAGTCCTACCTCGATTACGCCATGAGCGTGATCGTGTCGCGTGCGCTGCCCGATGCGCGCGATGGGCTGAAGCCGGTGCACCGCCGCATCCTGTTTTCGATGAACGAGCAGGGGCACACGCCGGACAAGAAGTACGTCAAATCCGCCCGCGTGGTCGGCGACGTCATCGGTAAGTATCACCCGCACGGCGACCAGTCGATCTACGACGCCATGGTCCGCATGGCGCAGGACTTCTCGATGCGCGTGCCGCTGATCGACGGCCAGGGCAATTTCGGCTCGGTCGATGGTGATCCGCCCGCCGCCTATCGTTATACCGAAGCGCGCCTCACGCCGTCTGCACTGGCTCTGCTGGCCGATATCGACAAGGACACCGTCGACTTCCAGCCGAACTACGACAACAACGAGACCGAGCCGTCGGTTCTTCCGGCCAAGTTCCCGAACCTCCTGGTCAACGGCGCCGGCGGCATCGCCGTCGGCATGGCGACCAACATCCCGCCGCACAATCTCGGCGAGGTCGTCGACGCCTGCGTGGCGTTGGTCGACAATCCTGCGCTCACCATCGACGAGCTCATGAACATCGTGCCGGGACCGGATTTTCCGACCGGCGGCGTCATTCTCGGACGCCAGGGCATCCGCGCCGGCTACCATCTGGGCCGTGGCTCGGTCGTCATGCGCGGCAAGGTCACGATCGACACCATCCGCAAGGAGCGCGAGGCGCTCATCATCACCGAGATTCCGTACCAGGTGAACAAGGCGACGATGGTCGAGCGCATCGCCGAACTGGTCAGGGAAAAGAAGATCGAAGGCATCGCCGACCTGCGCGACGAATCCGACCGCGATGGCTTCCGCGTCGTCGTCGAACTGAAGCGCGACGCCGTGCCTGACGTGGTGCTGAACCAGCTCTACAGATTCACGCCGCTGCAGACGAGCTTCGGCGTCAACATGGTGGCGCTCGACAGCGGTCGTCCGCAGACCATGAATCTGAAGGATTTGCTCTCCATCTTCGTCGATTTCCGTGAACGGGTCGTCACACGGCGAACCAAGTTCCTGCTGGGGAAGGCGCGCGACCGCGCGCATATCCTCGTCGGCCTGGCGATCGCGGTGGCCAACATTGACGAGATCATTCGCGTCATCCGCACCTCGCCCGATCCGACGACGGCGCGCGACACCCTGATGTCGCGCGACTGGCCTGCACGGGACGTCGAGGACATGCTCACCTTGATCGACGATCCGCGGCATCGCATCAGTGCGGACGGCACGATCCGCCTGTCGATGGAACAGACCAGGGCCATTCTCGACCTGCGGCTTCAGCGTCTCACCGCACTCGGCCGCGACGAAATCCGTGACGAGCTCGACAAGCTCGCCGGCGAGATCGGCGACTATCTCGACATCCTGCGCTCGCGCGCCCGCGTGCAGGGGATCGTCAAGGCAGAGCTCGCCGAAGTGAAGGCGGAGTTCGCCACCCCGCGCCGCACCGTGATCATGGAGCAGGAGGGCGAGGTCGAGGACGAGGACCTGATCCAGCGCGAGGACATGGTCGTTACTGTCTCCCACGCCGGCTACGTCAAGCGCGTGCCGCTGTCGGCCTACCGGGCGCAGCGCCGCGGTGGCAAGGGCCGCGCCGGCATGCAGACGCGCGACGAGGATTTTGTCAGCCGGCTGTTCGTGGCTTCCACGCACACGCCCGTGCTGTTCTTCTCCTCGCGCGGCCAGGTCTACAAGGAAAAGGTCTGGCGCCTGCCGATGGCCGCGCCGAATGCGCGCGGCAAGGCGCTGATCAACATCCTGCCGCTGGAGCAGGGCGAGCGCATCACCACCATCATGCCGCTGCCGGAGGACGAATCCACCTGGGGCGAGCTCGACGTGATGTTCGCGACCACGGGCGGTAATGTCCGCCGCAACAAGCTGTCCGACTTCGTCGACGTACGCCGCTCCGGCATCATCGCCATGAAGCTCGACGACAACGAGGCGATCGTCGACGTGCAGATCTGCACCGAGCGCGACGACGTGCTGCTCACGGCGGCCGGCGGCCAGTGCATCCGCTTCCCCGTCACCGACGTCCGCGTGTTCACGGGCCGCACCTCGATGGGCGTCCGTGGTATCGCGCTCGGCGACGCCGACAAGGTGATCTCGCTGGCGATTTTGCGTCATGTCGAGACGACCTCGGATGAGCGCTCGGCGTACTTGAAGATGCGCCGCGCGGTTGCCGGCGAGGGCGTGACCGAGGAGGCCGCGGCTGATGTCGAGGCCGAGGAGACGTCCGGTGCGAGCGAGCTGTCGCAGGAGCGCTATGTCGAGATGTCGGCGGCCGAGCAGGTCGTGCTCACCGTCTCCGTCAACGGCTATGGCAAGCGGACCTCATCCTACGAGTACCGCACCACGGGCCGCGGCGGCAAAGGCATCGTGGCGATGAGCGTCAACAACCGCAACGGCAATCTGGTGGCCTCGTTCCCGGTCGAGGAGGCCGACCAGATCATGCTGGTGACCGACAAGGGCCAGCTCATCCGCTGCCCGGTCGAAGGCATCCGCATCGCCGGCCGCTCGACCCAGGGCGTGATCGTGTTCGACACCGCCGAGGACGAGCACGTCGTCTCGGTCGAGCACATCACGGAAGAGGCCGAGAACGGGAACGGCGAGTAGGGAACGGGCAACCGAACGGCGAATAGGGCGGTTACCCTATTCGCGAGCTGACTATGTCTCGTTCGATTGATGAGTCGTCACGCGCCCGCGGCGATGGGTATGCGTTGCGCCTCACCAATTGTAGCGCAGGCCGATATTGCCCTGGGCGCCGGGGCGGCTTCCGGCAATGTTCTGACGGAGCGTAAACTGGTAGCCGCCTTGCGCGTAGAGGCTGAGCTGGCTGTTGAGCCTCGACGTTACGCCTGCAAAGGCATCGACACGTTCCGCATTCTCGACGAGGAGCGCCTCGTCAGTGCCGGAAAACGTCGTCGCGGACAGCGTGCTCCAGGTCTTCCAATAGTTGATCCCCGCATAAGGCTGCCACACGATCCCATTGCTCGCCTCAATCGTCCATCGGCCTCGGACACCCAAGCGCCCTGTCGGCCCTGAGGTCGAGCCTGGGGCAACGAGCCCGAGGCCATCATTGGCGTCGGCGAACGACACTCTCTGCCAAATGAGCTGCGCTTGCGGCTCGATCACGAAGCGCGGGCCAAGCGGCAGCGGGATCGGATAGCCGGCCTCGAGCGAAGCAATGATGCCTGAGCCTTTGGTCGGCAATTGCGCAAACTCGGTCGTCGCACTGCCTCGGTACAGGGTGCCCTGGAGGATCGCATCGAAGTACCAGCCCGCGGGACCGTAATGCGTCCAATAGGCCGCGGCAGAATACGCATCGAGATTGAACGCTCCGGTGTGCGTCAACACATAGGCGGTCGCGGCCGGATTGGTAATGAGGCCGTCGACATTGGTGCCCGCGCGGCTATAGGCGAGGTAGACGCCGGCCGCATCGCGATGGCCGGGAAGTGAGCTGCCTCGCCACAGATCGACGCCGCCCTGGAAACCGGCGAGCCATCCACTGGTTCGCGGATCGGCGAATGCCCGGTAGTGATTGTCCACCTGCTGACCGAAGAAGCGCCCCCAGTCCGGCCGGCCCCATCCTGTCGAAGCGCCGGCCGCGTTCGCGGGCGTCATCGTGTCTCCGATGCGCTGGTTGAGCGTGCCGAGCGTCGCAAGACCCAGCTGCCGCGCCACCGGTTGAATCACCCCATAGGTGGCGACTTCGGGCCCGATGATAGGATACACCCCGGGCGGGAGCGTAGTCGGCGGGGGATCTGCCGGCAGGACCGGCGGTGGGATGATCTCCTCGGGCGGCTCGGGCGTCGGGATGGGCGGCTGCACCTCGAAGGTCGATCGCAGGAACCAGTCGTTCGCAGAGCCGCCGTTGAGGCCACCTCGATACAAAAAGTAATCATAGGCGCCGCCGCGCACCTCGCCGGCAAGCGAAAACGCACCGGCAGCCGTCGTGCCGCCATCGGTCGTGCTCACGACCAGGATGCCGTCCGCGACCGTCTCGGCGCCCGGGCCGTTGGTGTTTTGAATCCTCAGCCGGGTCGAGCCCGTGGCAGTGCCGCCGTTCACGACCAGCCGGTCGGACGGCGAATTGTCCCCGCCGAGATACGTGTTCAGCGTGATCGTTCCGCCGCTTCCCGCGTAGTTCGTCACCGTCAGCGTCTTGAAGGCATTTCCCGATGGCGCCGTGAAGACGATGTTGCTGTCGTTGTTCGCGAGATTGGTGACATTGGAACTCGCAGTCATGGTCCAGACCGTTTGCGCGCTCAGCGAGACATTGGTGGTGCTGGAGCTGTCGGTGAAGATGGCGCCCGTCAGATCGGATCCGCGGTTCGTCATCGTAACGGCCGCGCTCTGCGAGGCGCTCAACAGGATTCCGTTGTTGCTGGTCACGACGGAGCCGACGGTGTCGATGCTGGCGCCGCCGCCCTGGACGACGAGCGCGTCGAAGGTGGATGTGACGAAGGTACGGTCGAGGCTCAGCCCGTTCGTTACGCCGGTTGCAGCCTGAAGCAGAAAACCGAAACTGCCACCGGTGCCGGTCGTCGTGACGCGGCTGTCGGTCAAGGCAATCGACGCGCCGTTCATCAGCACGCCGCCGCGCGCGTTTCCGCCGCTGGAGACGTCGATCGTCATACCGTGTCCGGCGATGTTGCTGCCGGAACCGGTCGCCAGCAGACCGTTCTCGCCGCCGCCATTTCCGGTAACGCTGATCAATCCGCCGTTGAGCGTGGCGGCGGCGCCGGTATCGGCGCGCACGCCGGTATCGTTGCCGCCAGCACCGCCGCTGCTCGGGAGCCTGACAATTGCGTCGTTGGTGATGACTTGGCTGTTTGTGCCTGAGGCCCAGAGGCCGGTATTGCCGCCGCCGCCCGGAAGAAAGTTGATCGAGCTTCCGTTGTTCAGGGTCACCGTGCCGCCGTTGGTGGCCTGGGCACCCACGTTATTTCCAGCACCGCCCAGGTTCACCGCCAGGCCGGTCGCGATGATCTGGCTATTGGCTCCGTCGGCAATCACGCCGACATTCTGGCCGCCGCCATTGATGCCGAGGTTGATCGTCGATCCGCCGAATAACGGATCGACGCCAAGGGTGACGATGCCGCCGTTGCGGGCCTGGGCGCCGATGCCTTGGCCGTTCATGAAGCTCGCCGTGACGCCATTGGCGGTGATCTGCGCTGCGTCGGCGCTGATCGAGGTCGGCGACGGGTAGGGCGACGCACCAAGTGAGGTGCCGGGGTCGATCGCGCAGGATGTGCCGACGACGGCAACGTAGGTGCCGTTGTAATTTGAAGAGATCGAGCAGGCGGCCTCGGCAACGTCGAACACGCTTGCCCCGGCCGACCACATGAGGGTTGCGAGCAGGAACGAACGCCAGGCGACGGTCTGTCGGTACTGGCGCCGCGCCAGCGCGATGTCACCGGCGAACAATGCACGCGTTACATTGCGTGCCGAGGCTCCCGCCATCTGTTCATCTCCGAACAGGTTGCAATCGCCTACGTCATCAAATGTCGCGTGAAACTACGAATCGCCCAATCTACACGTTCGATCTTACAGTGCTGGTCTATCGATCTGCAACGATGGGTAGCGTCGCGATTGGCGGCTTCGCCGACCAAATCGATGGATGTTGCAGATCGGCAGCACATCGATGGAACTTGACGAAAATTCTCGTCAGCGCGGGCTTTGCGCTCGCAAGGGTTGTCCTCGATTGCAGCTTTGAGTAGAGTCAGGCTACCGACGGTAGAGCGCTTGTGAAATTTGGACTCGCTAGGAACGTGCGTGCCATCTGCATTTTGGTTGTTGGATGGCTTGCGGCCGCGTTAGCCGGGCACGCCGTGGGCCAGAGTGCTTCCAGCGCTGCCGCTGACACTTGCCGCGCTGATATCGAAGACAACAAGCTCGACGCCCGAGAGCTTGTATGTTTGCGCGAGCTTGGAAGGCTCGCGAACCGCCGTGGTGATACGCTGTCGCTCCAACTCGAGAACGGCACGTCAAAAGTCTATCGGACCGATACCAAGGCCTGTGAGGCCGACGACGCGCAGCATTGCGTTCAGTACTGGCTCGCCGGCTACCATCCGGTGGCCCACGTCTATTCCATCGTGGTTAAGTATTACGAGGGTAGCGGCGTCGAGCTCGTCAGCGCACGCACGGGGGCCAAGCTGCTTCTCCCTGGCGTGCCATTCTTTTCGGATGACGGCGCGAATTTTCTCATCATCGATAATGATTATGCGCATGGCGGCGAGTATGACCTCGCCGTCGGCTCGACTGCGGGCGACGCGCCTGCGCTGCAATGGAAGCACGCGCAGGACGCGCTATTCGAATGGCGCCATCAGCGCTGGATCGACGAGGATCACGTCGCGCTGCGCGTATTTCCAGCCGACACCGAGCAGAAATGTCCGGACGATAACTGCGACGCAGTCTTGGTGCGTTTTAACGACGGCTGGACGGTTCGGCGGGTGCCGGCCACATCAAAGTAAGAGCGGCAGTGCGGGCTAACGGCCAGTCTCGTTCGATGTGCTAGATCTCCAGCTCCGTGCCGAACTCGATCACCTGTCCTGTCGGCACGCCGAAGAACGCCGCCGAGCGTTCGGCGTTGCGCTGCAGGAATGCGAACAGCGACTCGCGCCAGACCCACATGCCCGGCACGTCCTCGCGTGGGATGATGGTTTCGCGGCCGACGTAATAGGTGATGTCTGAGAGGTCGATGCCCGGCAGCTTGCCCTGCCGGCAGGCGAGCTTCAGCCCCTCGTAGATGGTCGGGTTCTGCATGAAGCCATAGTGCAGGACCACGCGCGCGATCGCCGGGATGATCTCGATCACCTCGGCGCGCTCCTCGTCGGGAACGTGCGGGACCTCTTCGATCAGCACGGTGACGAGAACCACGCGCTCGTGCAGCACGCGGTTGTGCTTGACGAACTGGGTCAGCGCAAGCGGCACGCCTTTCGGCGCCGAGGCGAGGTAGACGGCGGTGCCGGGGAGCCTCGCGCGACACTTGTTGACGGCGGTCTCGATCAGGTCTTCCTCGGGCTGGCGCAGCTTTCCGCGCGCGCTTTCGACCAGCTTCACGCCGCTGCGCCAGGTCAGCATCAGGAAGGCGACGAAGCCTGCGAGCAGCAGCGGAAACCAGCCGCCCTCGAACAGCTTGATCGAATTGGCAGAGAAGAAGATCACGTCGATCACGAAGAAGAAGCCGTTGACCGCGATGACCAGCCACGGCGAATAGCCCCACTGGATCGCCACGAGCGCGGCAAGCAGCGTGGTGATGGCCATCAAGAGCGACACCGCGATGCCGTAGGCACCGGCCAGCGCGTCCGACGAGCCAAAGGAGAGCACGGCGCCGAGCGTTGCGGCGGCGAGCAGCCAGTTCACCAGTGGCACATAGATCTGACCCATCGCATGGCTGGTGGTGTGACGGATCTGCATGCGCGGCAGGAAGCCGAGCTGGATCGACTGCTGGGTCAGCGAGAACACGCCGGAGATGATCGCCTGCGAGGCGATCACGGTCGCGACCGTCGAGAAGGCGACCAGCGGATAATGCAGCGCATCGGGGCAGAGCTGGAAGAAGGGATTGTCGATCATGCCGGGATCCGTGACCAGAAGCGCGGCCTGGCCGAAATAATTCAGCACCAGCGCCGGCAGGCAGATCGCGAACCAGGCGAGCCGGATCGGGAAGCGCCCGAAATGCCCCATGTCGGCATACATCGCCTCGCCGCCGGTGACGGCGAGGAAGGCGGCGCCGAGGATACCGAAGCTGACGTGGAAATCCTGGTGGATCAGGAACTCGAAGGCATAGAGCGGGCTCAGCGCCGCCAGCACCGCCGGCGCCTTGGCGATGCCGTGGATGCCAAGTGCTGCGAGCACGAAGAACCAGGCGAGCATGACCGGGCCAAAGATCCGCCCTATGAAGGCGGTGCCCTGTTTCTGAATCATGAAGAGGCCGACCAGAATCGCGATGGTGAGGGGCACCACGGCGGGTGCCAGCGACGGAGCGTCCACCTTCAGGCCTTCGACGGCGCTCAGCACCGAGATGGCCGGCGTGATCGCGCCGTCGCCGTAGAGCAGCGCTGCGCCGACGAGACCGACGATCAGGAGATGGGCGCGCCAGGTGCCGGGCTGGGCGTGGCGGGCGTGCAGCAGCGCCAGCAGCGCGACTATGCCGCCTTCGCCGCGGTTGTCCGCGCGCAGGATCAGCAGCGCATATTTCAGGGAGATGATCAGCAGCAGCGCCCAGAGGATCAGCGATGCCACGCCGAGCACGGCGTCAGGGCTTATCGTTCCGCCGTGGGCGGCAGCCCTGGCGGCTTCCTTCAGTGCGTAGAGGGGGCTGGTGCCGATATCGCCATAGACCACCCCGAGGGCGCCCATGGTCATTGCTAGCGGGAGTTGGTTGGAATGGCCGGCGGCGACGGCGGGACTGGACAAAGGCAACCCCCATTGGCGACATCGCGCCCCGACGGGTCATTCCGAGGGGCGCGCGTGACGCAGTCTGCGACGAGACGTCGCAAATTTCCATGGGGTTCGTGTGACGAAAGGCTAGGCAGCCAACTGGAGCTTCCGTTCCGAAGCTCCTGATTCTTGTCTTGGCGCGTTTCTTGGCGCGTCTTCTTGGCGCGAACCGGGGTCCACTTCGCTGGAAAACGCTCTACGGGGTGCGGTCCGCGCTGACCAGGCGGGCGACCCGGACGTCCTTCTTGGTGCCGGCCTGCCGCAGGCAGGAGGCTTCGAAATTCGGCCAGGCCTGCTGCGAGCAATCCTTGCCGATCACACGGATGTCCAGCCGGTCGCTCTTGGCAAGCGGCTGCGGGACGCTGGCTTCCACCTTCGGGGCAAAGCCCGGCAGGACGGTGAGGGCTGCGGCTACGCACGCGGCGAGAGCGATCGCTGAAAGAGCCTTGATCATTGACGGTCCCCTGTGATCGGCCGCTGCGCCCATTTTGCTGCGGCCCGTCGTTTCGTTGGCCGGATTAGTAACCATGGCCAGTTTCCGGACGTCTTCGCGGATGGGCAAAATGGTTTCGTTCGCCATCCGTTTTGTTTCGTCGCTGCCTCAAGGACGAAACACTTCGGGCGATTCCGACAGGTTTTGCGGAAAAACCGGCAGAAAACCTGTCCGGCTTGCCGGGCTGCTCGGAGCGCGGTAGGACGGGTCCATGCCGCGCATTGCTTTCTATCCGGGTTCCTTCGACCCCATCACCAACGGCCATCTGGACGTCGTCCGGCACGCCGTTCCCCTATGCGACAGGCTTGTTGTCGCAATCGGTGTCCATCCCGGCAAGAAGCCGCTGTTCTCAAGCGAGGAGCGGCTGAAGATGCTTCACGATGTCTGCGGGCCGGTGGCCGCCCAGGCCGGCTGCGCCTTCGAGGCCACCACGTTCGACGACCTCACCGTCACCGCGGCGCAGAAGCACGGCGCGACCATCATGATCAGAGGTCTGCGCGACGGCACCGACCTCGACTACGAGATGCAGCTCGCCGGCATGAACGGGGCGATGGCGCCGGACGTGCACACCATCTTCCTGCCGGCCTCGCCGATGGTCCGCCCGATCACCGCCACACTGGTGCGCCAGATCGCAGCCATGGGCGGCGATGTTTCGACGTTCGTGCCGCCGCTCGTTGCAGCCCAGCTCAAGGCCAAATTCGCCTGACAAAGGCGACTGCTATTCTTACCTGATCCGGAGTTTTCATGATCCGTCGTCTCGCAATTCTTGCCACGATTTTCGTCGCGCTCGCCGGCGCGGCCCCGGCGGTCGCGCAGTCCCTGCCGGCGAATCTCGACAAGGCCAATGCCATCGTCATCGACACCACCAAGGGCCGCATCGTCATCAAGCTGCGGACCGACATCGCGCCCCAACATGCCGAGCGCATCAAGCAGCTCACGCGCGAAGGCTTCTACAACAACGTGCCGTTCCACCGCGTGATGGACGGCTTCATGGCGCAGACCGGCGACGGCCAGAACGGCAACGGCACCGGCGGCTCGAAATATCCGAACCTGAAGCAGGAATTCTCCAAGGTGCATTTCGCGCGCGGCATCGTCGGCATGGCCCGGCGCGGCGATAGCGTGGATAGCGCCAATTCGCAGTTCTTCATCATGTTCGCGGACGGCGGCAGCCTCGACAACAACTACACCGTGATCGGCGAGGTTGTGCAGGGCATGGACGTCGTCGACAAGCTGAAGAAGGCGCCGCCCGGCTCGGGCAGCGGCACCGTCACCGATCCCGACAAGATGGTGAAGGTGCAGGTCGCCTCCGACATCAAATAGCCGAGCCATGGCGCGCCGCGGCCAAAAGCTCATCGTAGCTGCCGCGGTGCTCCTGCTTGGCGCGAGCGGCGCATCGGCGCAAGGCGAGCAGGTCAATACTATCCGCGATATCTTCGTGCGGTTGGGCCGTTGCTGGAAACCGCCGCCGCCCTCGAAGGCTCGCCCCATCGACATCACCGTCGTCGTGAGCTTTAACCGCGCCGGAGAGATTTTGGGTCATCCGAGGATCACCTACGAGTCCAAGGATGCTTCAGATAATGACCGGCTCCAGTACCGGGTCGCTGTGATGGAGGCATTGCAACGCTGTACGCCGATGCCATTTACCGAAACGATGGCAGGCGCCGCTGCGGGGCGTCCATTCGCGGTCCAGTTCCACGGCCGGAAGACTTCACCCCCAACCCAAGAGAGAAAAGCATGAGCGTCACCGAAAACACCTTGATCCTCGAAACCACGCAGGGCCCCGTCACCATCGAGATGCGACCCGACCTCGCGCCCGGCCACGTCGCGCGCATCAAGGAGCTGGTCCGCGAGGGCTTCTACGACGGTATCGTGTTCCATCGCGTGATTGACGGCTTCATGGCGCAGACCGGCTGCCCACACGGCACCGGCACCGGCGGCTCCGGCAAGAAGCTGAAGGCCGAGTTCAACGCCGAGCCGCATGTTCGCGGCACCGCCTCGATGGCGCGCGCCGCCAATCCCGATTCCGGCGACAGCCAGTTCTTCATCTGCTTCGACGACGCCCGCTTCCTCGACAAGCAGTACACCGTATGGGGCAAGGTCACGGCGGGCATGGAGAACGTCGACAAGATCAAGCGCGGCGAGCCCGTGCAGAACCCCGACAAGATCGTCAAGGCATACATGGCGGCGGACGCGAAGTAAGCGGCTTTTGCCGGTGTCATGCCCCGCGCAGGCGGGGCATCCAGTAATCACCAGCGGTGGTTACGGCACGATCGTGAGTACTGGATCGCCCGCCTGCGCGGGCGATGACAAGTTCTGGGCATGCGCACCGACCTTTTCGATTTCGATCTTCCCGTCGAGCGCATCGCGTTGCGTCCGGCGCATCCGCGCGATTCCGCGCGGATGCTGGTGGTGCAGGAGGCGGGACTGCGCGATCAGATCGTCTCCGAGTTGCCGCAATGGCTGAGACCCGGCGATCAGCTCGTGGTCAACGACACCAAGGTGATCGCCGCGCAGTTGAAGGGCCGCCGCATCGGGCGGGAGACCGAGCCGAAGATCGAGGCGACGCTGATCAAGCGGCTGGACGGCTCGCGCTGGCAGGCGCTGGTGAAGCCCGCGAAGAAGCTGGTCGCCGGCGACCGCATCCGCTTCGGCAATGAGGGCAAGGTCTGTCTGCTCGGCCATCTCGATGCCGAGGTTGAGGCCAAGGGCTCCGAAGGCGAGGTGACGCTGTCGTTCTCGTTCCACGGGCCGACGCTCGATCAGGCGATCGCCGATCTCGGCAGCCCGCCGCTACCGCCCTACATCGCATCGAAGCGTACGCCTGACGAGCAGGACATGGCCGACTACCAGACCATGTTCGCGGCCAATGAGGGCGCGGTGGCTGCACCGACCGCCGGGCTGCATTTCACGCCCGCTCTGGAAGAGGCGTTGCGCGCGCGCGGCGTCGGCATCGTCAGCGTCACGTTGCATGTCGGGGCAGGGACGTTTTTGCCGGTGAAGGTCGAGGACACCGCCGGCCACAAGATGCATGCGGAATGGGGAACGATCTCGGCGGAAACCGCGGAGAGGCTGAACAGCGCGCGGCGCAAGGGCGGCCGCATCGTCGCGGTCGGCACCACCTCGCTGCGGCTATTGGAAAGCGCAGCCAGCGAAGACGGCACGATCCGGCCGTTCGAAGCCGAGACCTCGATCTTCATCACACCCGGCTATCGCTTCCGCGCGGTGGATATCCTGCTCACGAATTTTCATCTGCCGCGCTCGACGCTGTTCATGCTGGTGTCGGCCTTCGCGGGCCTAGACACGATGAAGCAGGCCTACGCGCATGCGATCGCGCGCGGCTATCGGTTCTATTCGTATGGGGATGCGTGCCTGCTGTTTAGAGCATCGCCGTCACCCTGAGGTGCTCGCCTCTTCGGCGAGCCTCGAAGGGCGACGGCCCGGCTGGCGCATCACGGGCCGTTCATCCTTCGAGGCTCCCCATGCGGCGCCTTGCGCCGCATGGCTCGCACCTCAGGATGACGGAGTGGGGACAGAGGCTCGTTACGCCATCGCGCGCTCCGGCAAGAGCTCCGCGATCTGCACCGCGTTGAGCGCCGCGCCCTTCAAGAGCTGATCCGCGGCGACGAACATCGAGACCGAATGCCCCGATGGATCGCTGAGATCCTTGCGGATGCGGCCGACCAGCACGTCGTCCTGGCCGGAGGCGTCGATCGGCATCGGAAAATAGTTTTTTGCGCGATCGTCGACGATCTTGACGCCGGGGGCCTGCGCCATGATCGACCGCACCTGGTCCTCGGTGATCGGCTTCTCGCATTCGAAGGTGATGGCCTCGCAATGCGCACGCAGCACGGGGACGCGGACGCAGGTCACGCCGACGGCGATCGTGTCGTCCTCAAAGATCTTGCGGGTTTCCTTGATGACCTTGGTCTCTTCGTCGTTGTAGCCGGTCTCGGGGTCAACAGCGGTGTTGTGGTTGAAGAGGTTGAAGGCGAAGGGATGCGGCATCACCTTCGGCGTATAGACCTGCCCGTTGAGGTTGGCGCGGGTGGATTCCACGAGCTCCTCCATGGCCGCGGCGCCGGCGCCGCTGGCGGCCTGGTAGGTCGCGATGATCACGCGCTTGATGCGGTTCTTCCTGTGGATCGGCCACAGCGGCACCAGCGCGGTGATCGCGGCGCAGTTCGGGTTGGCGATGATGCCCTTGTGGTCGCGGATGCGGTTCGCGTTGATCTCGGGGATCACCAGCGGCACGTTCGGATCCATGCGGAAGGCCGAGGAGTTGTCGACCACGACGGCGCCGGCCTTCACGGCAATCGGCGCGTACTTCTTCGAAATGCTGCCACCGGCGGAGAACAGCGCGATATCGACGCCGTCGAAGGAGCGCTCCGTGAGCTCTTCGATCACCACGGGCTGACCGCGGAAGGAGATCGTCTTGCCGGCGGAGCGGGCGCTGGCGAGCGCCTTCAGCTTGCCGACGCGGAAGCCGCGCTTGTCCATGGTGGCGATGAATTCGGCGCCGACGGCGCCGGTGACGCCGACAATCGCGACGACGGGATCGTTACTCACTTTGTCCTCCGTTTCCTGAGCTTGAGACAACAAAAAAGCCCCGGACCATCACGGTGCGGGGCTGCGGTAGAGTGGATTGCGTTAAGTCCGTGACTACGCGCGCACGCCTCCCCGGGCCCCAAAGGCCGTGGTGGTTTTCGTCGTGCGTTTCGTGGTCATGAACATGGCGGCGACTTATGCGTGAGAGTTTTGCCGCCGTCAACGGCTTTTCGCCACAATCCGGACGGTCACTTTCGCCCAGCGGCGCCCGGAGGCTCGAGAATGACTTCCTTCAGCTCGGAGCCGCTGATGACGACAATCGCAAAGTTCAGCCGGCCGCGTTCGCGGACGAGCCCGCCGCTGATCGCCTTGCCCGATGCCGCGTGTTCGGCCACCCGCACCGCATCCGAGAGCCGCTGCCGGACGGCCCGGAGTGCGGCGAGATTGCTGCGGTCGTCAGCGTCGAGCTCCTTCACGGGGAGGGCCGCCGGGCCACCCACGATCCTTCCGGTGGTGGCGTCGATGGCATGTTGCCAGACGCGGTCATTGTGCAGGGTTTTCACCCGGTACACTGGTGCGTGCGATGCGCCGTCGAAGCTGACATCGGCGGTCGTCGATCCCGCATGCAGCGCCTCAGCGATCGCCATCGCCTGGCTCAGCGAGATCGCGGAGCCGCGGAAAAGCTGGATCTCCCGATTGATCGCCTGCTGATCCGATAGGGCGCTATCGCCGGTGTCGTTGCGCTGGGAGGCCGGCGCATCCGTCGAGGCCGCGACAGCAAGGACCGGGGCGGGAAGGAGGACTGCGAGCAGCAGGGCGATCGCAAGCGACGGACTCCAGGATTTCGGTGTGCGCATCATGGCTGTCTCCATCCTGAACCTGTGTCTACCGGCGGATGGGCCGGATCGTCTTGTACAAAAGTGCGGCCGACCCTTTGGGCACACGGGTCGGCCGCGGAACACCGCAACGGAACCGTATCCCGTCGCGTCTTTCAGAGTCCTAAAGACGGTGCGAACCCGCTGGGGCTGGCGATAGCAGGCGCTGCATCGTCTCTATAATAAAACCATACCGTATCGTTTTATTTCGGTCAACGACGGATCGGCGCTGGACCGGGCGGGGGGCCTGGTCTCACGGAATTGTCAGCGGGGCGGGCGGCGGCGGGCCGGGCTCTTGGGCGCGGCGGTCTGGAGGCGGCTCGGCGGCCCGAGGGCACCGGCCAAAAACAGCCGGATCGCTGCGCGCATGCGCTTTTCGGCGGCCTTCAGCTCGAGCGCCATTCCGAAGGTTGCCATGCGGTGGGTGTGGCCGACGACGACGTCGAGAAAGACCTCGGCTGCAATCGTGGTGTCCTCGAGGTCGAGGGCGCCCTGCGTCACCAAATGATCGAAGAAGCGCGCGGTGGTGGCGACGGCCTTCTGCCAACCCTCTTCCTTGCCGAGCTTGGCGAACTCGGGAAAGTTGATCGATTGTGCCGTCAGCATGCGGCTGAAGGCCGCCGCATCCGGACCGCAGGTGAACAGCAGCATCTCGCGCCCGACGTCCACCAGCCGCTGCTCGGCCGAGACGTTCGCGGAGCTCGTGAGCTGTACTTCCGCAGCCTTGGCCAGCGGGGCAAGCCAGCGCTCGATCTCGCGCCTGAGCACCGCCGCGAACAGCCCGCGCTTGTCGCCATAGCGGGCGTAGACGGTGGGCTTGCTGACCCGGGCCGCTTCCGCGACCGCGTCGAGCGAGGTCGCCTCATAACCGCGCTCGAGGAATAGCTGGGTGGCCACCTCGATCAACCGTTGGTCGCGCTCGAGCGCGGCGCTTTTGGTCGGCCGGCCGCCGCGCGACTTCGGCACGTCGCGTCTTGCCGTTCTGGCCTTGGCCGCAGTCACTCCCATGCCCGTTGATTCCTGCGCGGTTGCGGACGGTCGCCATCGCTCTATAGCGTGCAGCGATCGGGGCGTCATCGCCAATCTGGACGAATTGCTCCTGTTTTCAACGGTCTAGAGCATGATACGGAAAAGCCTTACGGCAGCTCCGAGCTCCATGCGCGGCCGCTTGCAGCCTTTTCATATCCGTACTGATAGAGCGCGCGCATGTAGGCGGTGTCGAACCCTTGCGAGGCTGGCGAGGGGTATTCGCGCTCGATGTAGGAGAGGTGAAAGCCCAGCCGGTTGCGCTTGGCGAAATCATAGGTCGAGAAGATCACGGAGCGCGTCTGCGACTGGGTGATCGACGACAGGCTGCGCGAAGCGACGTTGATGGTGCCGTTGGGCACGAGCTCGAAGGTGCGTTCGATCTTCTTGTTGACGAGGATGTAGATGCTGAGGCGGCTGTTTTCGGGCAGGCGACCGTGGAACAGCAGCGCGTCCGGCAGCGTGAGCACCGGCGCGGTCACGCCGCCATCGACATGCATCTCCTGAAAGCGCCGGCCCTGGCCTTCGGCTTCGATCAGGATAGGAGGAAACACCAGCGGAATGCTGGCGGACGCTGCCATCACGTCGCGGAACAGATGCAGCGCCTCGGGCGAGCCGATCGCGGCGATCTTCCCCATGTCCCAGATGGCGGTCCGCTGGGTGTCGAGATCGGTGGTCACCACGAGCAGCCTTCGGCCCTTGGCATTTTCGCGCGCAACCTGGGCCAGGATTTCGGGGCCGACATAGCGGGCGACCAGCTCGCGCAGTCGCGTATTGCCGAACAGGCCGGACCCGAACAGCACGCGCATGATGCTGGGATCTTCGAGCAGGCTTTCGGCAACGCCGCTGGTGTAAACCTCCCTCAGCGTGTCGTCATATTGCGGCCCAAGAAACGCGAAGGGCGCGATCAGTCCGCCGGTGCTGACTCCGGAGACGATTGAAAAGGTCGGGCGGGTGCCGGAAGCGGTCCAGCCATTCAGCACGCCGACGCCATAGGCGCCATCGGCGCCGCCGCCCGAGAGCGCCAGATAGGTTCTAGTCGCCGAGACGTCGGTCTTCTCAAAACGAAAATTCGCGACGGGTTCGTCGGTGTAGCGCCTGAGGCCATCGAGGCTAAGCACGCGGGAGCTGCTGGCCTCAGCCGCCGTGTAGGGGGTGCGCGGCAGGGCCGTGCAGGCGGCCAGCGCCAGGCTGCATAGCAGCACGACCGGCCTGAGCAGGCGAACGCCCGCGCGTTTCATTCCACCGTAGAAAAGGGCGGTCGATACAGTCAAACTTGATGGGGAGGGCATTCGCCGTCAGTTACCGTTCACGCACATGCTGTCGCCGGCAGCATCGCTGCGGCGTCCCGTTCGGCCCCATCCATAAAACTATACGGTATCGTTTTATTTAACAAGGTGCCGGATGGGGCCGTGGCGAGGTCAATTGTGTCCCGGGTTGGGCAGGGGGCCCTGCGGCCGGGCACTGGGCGGTTGATTGGCACTTCCGGGCACGCAATAAGCAGCCGCATGAGTCTTCCCAATCATTTCGAACTGCTCGCAACCGATGGTCGGGCGCGGACCGGCCGCCTGACCACGCCGCATGGCACGGTGCGGACGCCCGCCTTCATGCCGGTCGGCACCGCCGGCGCCATGAAGGGCATGCATTGGCGCGAGGTGCGCGATGCCGGAGCCGACATCGTGCTCGGCAATACCTATCACCTGATGCTGCGGCCGGGCGCCGAGCGCATCGCGGCGCTGGGAGGCCTGCAAAAATTCACCACCTGGAATGGGCCGATGCTGACGGATTCTGGCGGCTTCCAGGTGATGTCGCTGTCGGACCTGCGCAAGGTGAGTGAGAACGCCGTGACGTTCCGCTCGCACATCGATGGCGCCAAGGTGGAGTTGTCGCCGGAACGCTCGATCGAGGTGCAGCGGCTCCTCGGCTCTGACATTGCGATGCAGATGGACGAATGCGTGCGGCTGCCTGCCGAGCGCGACGACATCGAGCGCGCGATGCGGCTGTCGCTGCGCTGGGCCGAGCGCTCGAAGCGCGCCTTCGAGAGCGCGCCCGACGGCTACATGCTGTTCGGCATCGTGCAGGGCGGTGACGTGCCGGAACTGCGTCATCAAAGCGCACAAGGCCTCGTCGAGATCGGCTTCCACGGTTACGCCATCGGCGGCCTCGCGGTCGGCGAGCCGCAGGCGGTGATGCTCGCGATGATCGAAGAGAGCGCGCCTTCGCTGCCGGCCGATCGTCCCCGCTATCTGATGGGCGTGGGCACGCCCGAGGACATCCTCGAGGCCGTGAAGCGCGGCGTCGACATGTTCGACTGCGTGATGCCGACCCGCAATGGTCGTCACGGCGTCGCCTTCACGCGCTTCGGCCAGGTGAATCTGCGCAACGCGCGCCACGCCGACGATCCGCGTCCGCTGGACGAGGAGAGCATGTGGCCGGCCGCGCGCAATTATGCGCGCGCCTACCTTCACCATCTCGTCAAGGCAGGCGAGACGCTCGGCGCCATGCTGCTGTCGGAAATCAATATCGCCTACTACCAGCACCTGATGCAGGGCATCAGGGACGCAGTCTCACACGGAACTTTCGAACAGTTTTATCAGCAGACGCGTGAAGACTGGGCGAGGGGCGACATCGCGCCCCGCGCGTGACGTCAGTTGCAAGTGAAGCGCTTGACCGAATGCTTGGTCACGAAGCCGTAGCCGCAGGTGTCGCAGGTCCAGAGATAGCTGATCATTTGGTCCGAGACATAGGCGGAGGCTTCGGCGGCGACCATGGAGTCGGCGCATACTGGACAGGTGGGCAACTCGCTGCAACGCGGATCGTGGTTACGCGCGACGGTCGTCAAGACTTCAGCAACTGCTGACATCTGGTGACCTCCCTGCTTTTTTCTAGACCTAAGTCTAACATAAGCAGAATCAGTTGACGAGGTCGCAACACAAATGCGTTGGTTTTCTGTTATGTACAACTCACGCGATTTTGCGATGCAGCGAATTTGGGCGCCGTCGCATTGTTGCTTGCGTGTCGTCACAAGCTGCCTCTAACTCACCAAGACCGCGAATAACGCGCCTATTGTCGCCACAGGGAGTTTCTCATGGACGCAACGTCCAACACGCGTGCAGCGCACCAACCCGGCCGCGGCCGGGTCTTTGACTCGATCGTCGACGCCTTCGGCGACACGCCGATCGTGCGGCTGCGCCGGTTACCGGGCATGCAGGGCGTGAACGCCACGATTTTAGCCAAGCTCGAATATTTCAATCCGGCCGCGAGCGTGAAGGACCGCATCGGCGCGGCCATGATCATCGCCATGGAGAAGGCCGGTCACATCAAGCCGGACACGGTGCTGATCGAGCCGACCTCCGGCAATACCGGCATCGCGCTCGCCTTCGTCGCGGCGTCGCGCGGCTATCGGCTGAAGCTGGTGATGCCGGAGTCGATGTCGATCGAGCGGCGCAAGATGCTGGCCTTCCTCGGCGCCGAGCTGGTGCTGACGCCGGCGGCCCAGGGCATGAAGGGCGCGATTGCAGCCGCCGAGGAGCTGCTGCGCACGACGCCAAACTCGGTCATGCCGCAGCAATTCAAGAACCTCGCCAATCCCGACGTTCATCGCCGGACCACGGCGGAAGAGATCTGGAACGACACCGGCGGCAACATCGACATCTTCGTGGCGGGTGTCGGCACGGGCGGCACGATCACCGGCGTCGGCCAGGTGCTGAAGCCGCGCAAGCCATCCTTGCGGGTCGTCGCCGTCGAGCCGGAAGAGAGCCCGGTGCTGTCAGGCGGTGCGCACACGCCGCACAAGATCCAGGGCATCGGCGCGGGCTTCGTGCCTGACATTCTCGACCGCTCCGTGATCGACGAGATTGTGAAGGTCAATTCGACGATCGCCATCGAGACCTCACGCGCACTGGCCCGGCATGAGGGCATTCCCGGCGGCATCTCCTCCGGTGCCGCGATCGCCGCGGCGCTTGCGATCGGCAAGCGGCCGGAATCTGCGGGAAAAACCATCCTGGCCGTGGTGCCGTCCTTCGCCGAGCGCTATCTTTCGACCGCTCTGTTTGAGGGAATCTAGGATATGGCGGATCAGCCGAGACGGCCGCGCACGCTGGGTGATGCGCGGTCGGAAGCCGAGGCGGCGTTCAAGAAGGTGACGGCCAAGGTCGCCCAGGCCCCGCCGAAGACGAACGCCGTTCCCGGCGTGAAGGAGCAGGTCACGCTGCGGATCGATCAGGACGTGCTGGAGCACTTCCAGTCCGGCGGTCCCGGCTGGCAGGACCGCATCAACGACGCCCTACGCAAGGCAGCCGGGAAGTAGGCACTTCCGTCAGAAAAAGAAAAAGCCCGGCAGCGAGCCGGGCTTTTGTTTTTGAATCGGGGCTGCGCCGGCTTAGCGGCGGAGCATGCCGCCCATCATGCCACCGACGACGCCGCCCACGAAGGCCGCGCCGGCGGCATCGCCGCCGCTGCTGCGCTGAGGCGCCGGAGCCGGAGCACTTTGTTGGGCGGGCGCGGTGTTGGTGGCGCGCCGGGCCGGCTTCGGGTTGTCGCCGCTCGCCGTCGCGGGCGCGGCAACGATCTCGGAGAGCATGGCCTTGTGCTGGAGCTTGTTGAGATAGCCCGTGGACGGGTAGCCGCGGGCGGCCTGCCAGCGCTTGATCACGGAGCGGGTCTCGTCAGTGAACTCGCCCGTCAGCTTGGTGTCGAAGCCGAGCCCGGTCAGGCGGCGTTGCACGTCGCGGCGCTTGCCCTTGTCGAGCCCGATCTGATCCTCGGTGACTTGGCTGGCCTCGTCGGTGAAGGTTGCGGGATCGACACCGGCGTTCAGGGTACGGGTCGTCGTCGACGGACCGCTCTTGATCGCCGCGAGCCGCGCCAACGCCAGAGACTTGAACTGGCCGTTGGGATAGGCGGAGATATAGGCGTTGAGTTCTTCCGCCTTGTTGGACTCCTTCACCGAGCGCCAGAACTCGAGTTCGGCCTCGGAACCGCCCGAGGCGACCGGTGCGGCGGTCGCCGTCGGCGCCGCGTTCGCCACCTGCGTTCCCTGCGCCGGGTTGAGATAGACGGCGCCGATCAGGTTGGTGTGGCCCCAGGGAAGCTGACCCTTGTGGGTTTCTTCGTTGACCTGGGCGCGGACCGACGTCATAGCCTGCTGGATTTCGATGCCGGGCTTGGTGATGTTGTCGATCAGCGCACGCGTGAACGGGCTGTTGTTGCCTTCCTGGCCGTCGAGCGCGGTCTGGCCCGGGCCGGTCGCGAAGGCGATCAGCGTGCCTTCGCCGGACTTCATCTCGGCCAATCCGCTTCCGACGTTGACGCTGCGGGTCGCCGAATTGGACTTGATCTTGGCGGCAAAGGGATTGTCGCGGCAGGCGTCGAGGAACACCAATTTCACCTTCGCGTCGCCCATGGTCTGGTCGAGCGTCAGGTCGATGTTGATGGCGGCGCCGAGCTTGACGTCCATCTCCGTTTTGATGTCGGCATCGACAGGCAGCAGATAGTTGGTGCCACCGACGGCGATACCGTGACCGGCATAATAGAACACCGCGACGTCGGTGCCTTGGGCCTTGCGGCCGAAATCCAGGAGCTTCTCGGTCATCTGGTCGCGGGTGAGGTTCGAGCCCTCGATCACCTCGAAGCCGACATTGCGCAACGTCGCTGCCATCGCCTTGGCGTCGATCGGCGGGTTCGGCAATTGCGCAACGTTCTTGTAGGCGCCATTGCCCACCACGAAGGCGACGCGTCGATCGGCATACGCGGCGTCCACGGTGGCCGCCATGCAGATCAGGGACAGGAGGAGGGTGAGATAGCGCATCTGAAATCCCCAACAGAATCGAATTCAAATCAGCAACAGGATTGGTTCGAACTTACACAAATCGCCGGTCTTCGCGCCAGCAATTCGCAGATCGCCCAACCCATTGCCAAGTGTGACGGATGGAACCCCCGTTCGAACGTGATCCAAATCACGGACGACTACTTTGATTGGTCGTTGGGAGTCGCCTAACGGTTCACCGCGCGGCCGTGGGAACCGGAGCCGCCGGCTTCAAATTCAGAAGATTCCCAAACAGGATCAGCGCGGCGCCGAATACCGTCCAGGCATCGAGCCGCTCCGAATACAGCAGCCAACCAGCAGTTGCGGTGAGGGGGACCCGGAGGAAGTCCATGGGCACCACGATGCTCGCGTCCGCATAGCGCATCGCGCTGGCGAGGCAGTAATGCGAGAACGTGCCGCAGATGGCGATCACGATGACCCAGCCCCAGGCATAGGTCGACGGCCAGGACCAGACGAACAGCGTCGGAACGAACCCCGCGATCGATTGCACCACCAGCATCCAGAACAGAATCGAGAGCGCCGTCTCGGTACGGGTGAGCGACTTCACCAGGACCATCGAGATCCCGAAGCCGATCGCCGCACCAAGGGCGATCAACTGGCCCGGATTGATCTCGCCGGTCGCGGGCCGCACGATCATGACGACGCCGATGAGGCCGAGCAGGATTGCTGAAATCCGCCACGACGTCATGCGCTCCGACAGGAAAGTGGCCGCAAGGATTGCGGTCCAGATCGGCATGGTGAATTCGATCGCCACCACCTGACCGATCGGAATCAGCGTCAGCGCGACGAACCAGCAGAGCTGCGCGCCGTAGTGGATCAGGTTGCGTCCGATGTGCTCGGGCAGGCGCGCGGTCTTGAGCACGGCGAATCCGCCGGCACGATGGATCATCGGATACAGCAGCACGAAGCCAAGCAGCGAGCGCATCTCCATGATCTGAAAAACGTTGAGCTCGCGCGTGGTCTCGCGACCGGCGATCGCCATGATCAGCATCAGCGACAGCCAGCCGGCCATCCAAAGTGCGGCCATCGGGATCGACGGAGATTTGCTCATCGGCAAAGAAGGTCAGCGGGGAGGAGACTTCGCGAAAGGAAGGCCGGTATCCGCGACATCGGCATCGTTTGCAACGGCCAAAACTGCGGATGCAGCGATGCACGGCTGCGTGGTAGAGCCTTTTCCGTTCCGATGAAATCGGAACGGGGCTCTAGATTCTCGTTTTGACGCGTTTTCTTTACGCGAACCGGTACCCACTTCGCTCGAAAACGCTCTAATGGGATGGCAAACAGCAGAAAACGGGAGAAACAGCTCATGCGTGTCCTGCAGCCGGCAGAATGGTCGAAACCGCGCGGCTTCTCTCATGGTGTCATGGTGGATGCCCCCGGGCGCTGGGTCGTGCTGGCGGGCCAGACCGGCGGCGATGAGAAAGGCGATTACGCAGCCGACCTCGCCGCGCAGGTCGCGACAGCGCTGAAGCGGATCATGAAGCTTCTGGCTGAGGCCAACGCCGGTCCGGAGCACATCGTCCGCCTGACCTGGTATCTGACCGACCGCAGTGAACATGAGGCGGCCGGCGCCGGCATCGGGGCCGCCTGGAAGGAGACGCTCGGGCGCAATTTTCCGCCGTCGACGCTGCTCTATATCGGCGGGCTGGTCGATACGCAGGCCAAGGTCGAGATCGAGGTCACGGCCTTCGTTCCCAACGGATAAAACAAGACGATCCGGCGCGAGCGCCGGATCGTCGTTAGGTCTGCGCTGTCGTTACTTCGACAGCGAGATGTTGGCGCCGCGGAACTGGCTGTCGGCCTTCAACGAGACCGTCTGCTTGTTGCCGCTCGTCCTCAGCGCGAGGTTGGCATTGAAGCCGGCCGTGCTGACCGCCAGATCGTAATTCCCGCCGCCGCCGCGGCCCTGCAACGCGCCGCTGATGTTGCGGCTGGTCTCGGTCCAGCTTCCGGAAATCGTGTTGCTGCCTTCCGCCCTGACGCTGGCGCCGAGGTTGAACTTGTAGGCATCGCTGGCACAGGTCAGCGACATCTCCATGGTCGGGCCAATGGGTGCGTATTTGGCGCGGCAGCGGATACGCTCGGTCGATCCGTCATCAAGGGTGACGGTGCCGCCGCCCTGCCACGACCCCGCCAAGGGCGCGAACGGGCCCGACTGCGCCTTGCCATCCGTTGCCGCAAAGGACGCTGCAAACAAAACGGCGGCCGCCATGAGCAGCCGCCGGTTGTTGGCGCTACGTCCAGTTAGCTTATTGGCGCGATGCTTCCCACCGCCCGCTGCACGGTATGCCTCCAGATGCTCCATTCCACTTTCCCGATCCGGCGTTGCCGCTGAGTTGACCGTTGGCATATGCACCATTGATCGAAACTCGCACAAGGCCCTCGCGGCCAATGGTCCCGGAAACGTTGGCTCCCGGCGCCGTGATCTTGCCGTCGGCGACAGTCAGCATCGAGCTCGCGGTCGCGTCGCAGCTTCCGGTCTTGGTCACGATGGTGACCTGCCAGTTGCCGTCATAGGGCCCTTGGGCGAACGCCGGCGCGGCGAGGGAGCTGGCGAAAAGCGAAGCCGCGGAAATCAACGCAATGCGATCAAAACGCATGAATTCTGTCCTTGGATATGTCTGAGATGGTGACGCTTATTCGGGGCAAATGTGACAGAAATTTGCTGCGCCGCCAAAACCAAATTTGTTCCTGTGGGAACAATGGTTTATTTGCGATCCTTGGAGCGGTTTTCAGGGCGATTCCGGGCCGAATCGCGCATTCCAGGGTTAATGCGCCGACAGGCTCGGCGCGGCGGTCGCGAATTCCTCGTCCTGGACCTTGGCTGGCAGCGCCTTGTGGACGATTGCGTAGTCGATGACCTCGGCGAGCAGCTTCAACCCGAGCGGGGCGAGGGCGCGCTCCCACAACTGCCTGGCCGTCTCGCCTTTTTTCACGAAACACCAATCCTGCGCGGCGATGGCGCCGGCATCCATGCGGTCGGCAAGGTGATAGATGGTGCCGCCGGCGATCGGATCGCCTTCCTTGATCGTCCATTCGACGGCCGCCATGCCGCGGTGGCGCGGCAGGAGCGAGGGATGATAGCCAATGCCGCCGTACCTTGCGACGGCAAGCGCCTCCCTCGATATCCGGGCATGGCTGTGCGCGGTGATGATCAGGTCGGAGTTGGGCGCGATTTCGGAGGCCACGACGAGTTTTGGCTTGGCCTGCACCACCACCTCGATGCCAACGGCGTGGGCCGTGGAGGCCAGACGGTCGTCGGCGTCGGCGACGACGACCCGCACGACCTCCACGCCGTGCTCCCGGAGCATGTTGAGGGTGGTCACGCCGAAATGGCGGGAGCCGACAAGGGTAATGCGCATGATTCTCTGATCCGTCTGGCGGGCTGACGTTCCCGATAACACGCCGGAGGACGCTGTCACCACCCGATGCCGGCTTGCCCCGGTTATCAACAGCGCGCGGCGCGCAGGGCTGATCGAACCGGCCGCGGATCACCTGCGTCCAACGGGCAACCAGCCGTGGGAGCTGCCATGTCGAAATGGCCGAAATTGATGCTGATGAGCGGGATCACGTCGGTGCTCCTGATCTACGAGATCACGAGCGCGACGGAGGCGCCCAGCCAGGCGCTCGCCATCCTGCAATATGCGCTGCTCGCCTGCGCGCTGATCGGGCTGGCCGGCGCCGTCGTGATGTACGCGCAGGAGAAGTGAGGCGGCGAAGGACAGAGCGCCATTGCGCGCGCGGCCATCAAATGTTTCCATGGCCGGACCAAGCGATCCCCTCGCGCACTATCGCTACACGGCCTATCGCCGGCTGCCGCGGACATATTTTTGCGTGAGCGAGTAGCGCCGCATCCGGTAACAAGTTCTCAACACGCATCGCGTATCGACGAATCCGTCGCGGATTTGTATTGCGTACCGTGACCTCGGAATTCGACCTGCCAGTGCCGAGCCGGCGGGTCTTCTGCTTGGGACCGAATTTTGGAAATGGCCTGATGCCGAGCGCGATTGAACAGATCGTCGATACTTATGTCCGATTGAAGAACCGTCGCGGCCTGGAAGAGCTGATGATGCACCGGCAGCGGCTTGCGGTCGATCTGAAGGGCCGCTCCGGCTACGATTTCAGCCTGCCGATCCGCCAGATCGAGGAGGAGATCGCGACCATCGAGGCCGGATTGGGCGCGTTGAGGTCGGCGCTATCGGCGGCGGCCTAGGCCGGTCTTCAAGAGCTCCTATTTCGGCAAGGCCCCCGACTCGAGGCGCCCGGGCGCCGGCGATGGATAAGGCTTGGTTGGATTTGCCGGCTTGACGAGCCAATAGGCCCGGCCGTTGGTGTTCGGATCGCTGTTGTCGCTGGTCGAGAAATAGACCGTCGTGCCGTTCTTCTGCCGATGCGAGAACAGGCCGCCACCAACCGCCACGATATCGTCAAGCTCCGCATGGGCCGGGCCAAGTCGCTTGCCGTTCTCGAACAGCTCGACCGGTGATCGCGCGCGGTCGGCGTCGGTGTCGGCGAGCTCGTCGAACAGCCCGAAGCGCTCGGTCCCAAAGGCGTGGCTCGACGGGCCGACGGAATGCGCGAAGGGGCGGTACAGCTGGATTTTCTCGCCGGGGACGTCAGGTCCAACCGTGAAGGCCGGGTCGGGGACGTGCGCGCCCCGGGCCCAATAGGCTAGAGCGACGTAAGCACAGACCACGATGAGGGCGAGGCCAGCCTTCCTGCGTCGACTCCAACCAGATCCAATGCTGTTGACGCGGGTAGGGGGCATTTACCGGGGAAATTGCAATGCAGGCCGTGCGAGTGTGAATATTTGTGTCAACTATCAGGGCCGCTCGGCCCTGGGCAACCAAAATCGAACGAATGGCTAGCGAAGGGACCGGGCAGTTTGTCGTGCCACGGAAGCTTCAGAGCACGATCGGATGGCGGTATTTGCGCGCCAGCTCCAGATCGACATAGCCGCTGGCGTCGATCCACTCATGGGGACAATAGGCGAGTGTATCCGCGTCGATGTCGAGGCCGTCGCGCGCGATGGCCTGGCGAGTGCCCATCCGACCGGTCGAGACTTTTTCGCCAAGTTGGGGATCGAAACATAAAGCGTCGAAGACCGCAGTATCGTTCGTCATTTCCGCAATCCAAGGAGTTGAAAATCATCGCGGGCGCAATGAGCGGATGGTATCGCGGGAACCCGGGAGTGCAAGCGGGATCGTTGCCGCAACTGCTCAGTGATGTAGACGCCTTGCACACGTGGTGATGGCGCGGGATGCAGGAAGCTGGCATCCCAGCAGCAAGCGGATGTCACTGCTGGGCGCGCGCGTCTGGCGCGGCATCCTTCCTGACGTTCTTGTTGCCGTCCTTGGCATCGCCGCTCTTGGGATCAAGGTTCTTCTTGGCGTCAAGGTTCTTGGGCCGTGCAGCTTCCTTCGCACGCTGGGCCATCCAGGCGTCGTATTCGGGTGTACCGCGGCGCGGGGGCGCATCGGCCGGCAGTCCGCCCATCCAATGCGGCATGTCGGCGAGGTGCGTGCCCACGCTTGCATTGACGCCGCCGGAGTGCGGGCTGCTCGCGCAGCCGGCGAGCGACAGGCAGATGAGGCAGAGGAACATCCGGGTCATGGCGAGCCGGTTAAGAGTCGATTGTGGCCCAAAGCGGAAGGATCCGGGCGCAAGGCCAGCCGCTCTCATGTCGAAATGAAGGCTTGCCGAACTGAACGCCTGTCGAAATGAAGGCTTGGCGAGTTCAGGGCTTAAGTCCTGCCGCCCTCGATCACCGTGAACAGCGGCTTGGCCTGGGTCGGCTCGACCAGGAGCTCTTCGACCAGTGCGCTCGCCGCCTCGACATATTTGCGCGTCGGCTTATCGAGCGGACGGGTGGCTTCATCCGCGAGCGCGACGCGCGCTGCCTCGACCAGCTTGCGCATCCGCACCGCCTGTGTTCGTCGCCCGCCGTCAGCGACGCGCGTGCGAGCGAACGCAGGACGAACAGTTCGCCCTCGAGCCTGAGCAGGCGATCGTTGAGCTTGGCGAGGACGGCGTTGAGGTCGGGCATGGTGACGTTGGGGAACAAAACCGATTGTTGCGATTTAACCGTCCAGAGGTGAATGATCCCCAAACGCCTGCGACGAAATGTGCGGCAGCCTTTGCGCCGCCAAATTGTCGGCGCACGGACGTCCGTGGGACCACAATCGGGTGCGGTGGGCCGAGATGCGGGGCGGGTGGCGAGCAAAAGCTGGTATGGCTGCCTTCGCCGTGGCGGCGTATGTCGCGGCCGCCGCTTATTTCCACGCCAGCTATGTCGATCCCCGGCCAAAGGGGCGCATCGTCGTTCAACTCCTGCCGCCGTTCCAGCACGAAGCCGGGCATGCCTTCAGCGGGCAGGGCCGGCCGGGCGAATATGCCGCCGTCACTCCGTTCGCCGACGAGCCGAGCGAAGAGGGGCCCAGCCGAACGGCGATCTACGAGGATGGACGGATGCTCGGCGGCGGCCACAGCACCTTCCGCGACATCCGGGATCTGGGACAAGGCCGCTTCCTGTATCTCAAGGGCCGCCCCGTCTACTTCTCGAGCACCGACAACAGCGACCCGAACACCAACGGGCGCAAATATTGGATCGCGGTCCCGTAAGCGCGGGCTCCGACCCGACCAAAGCATCGAAACAACCCCATGCACAGTAGCCGGCGGTCGCCGGCATAAATTTTCGTATTTTACGAAAATCACTTGACGCGTCGGGCAAATCGCCGGTATATTGGCATCATTGGGATTGCCGTCGGGCGCACCCTTTTGAAGTTCTCGCGCCCCGCTATTGCTTGGCAGCCTGCGTCTCCAGACATTGATTGAGATAGGCGGTGCGGTCCCTCGGCAGCACCTTGTCGGCATCCGCCTTCTTGGCGCACTCCGATTGGCGGATCTGCTCGGCGCGGCGCTTTTCGGCGGCCTCGCGAAATTCGGGAGCAACCTTGTCGGGATCGACCAGCTTCTGCGACCTTGCGGGAGCGACAGCAAGCAGCGCAACCGCTGCGAGGATAATGAACTGTTTCAAATGAGCCTCCGGAAAAGACCCATCCTAGCGCCGCCTTGGTGAATGCTCAAACCAGACGGGTGCCGAGGCCGTCGCAATGTACCCGGCTACCCCGGCGCGGTCCGGCTGCCCCCGAGCTCAGCCGGCGCCCGCTTTTTTTCGCCACGTGTGAACTGCTTCACAAACAGAACGAGGATCATCCGCTATGGATGACGCATTGCTTTATTTAGTCATACTTGAAAAACGCCCCCGGCGCGCAAGCGCTGGGGGTTTTCGCTTGGGTGTCGATCGCGCGCTCTCGTTCGTCGTCGCGGTCATTTCGTGTTGCGATACCCCATCGCCGGCTCGGGCGGCTTATTCCAGTGGAAGTCCGGCCGCACCTCGGCGCCGTGCTTGCCGCAGACGGTGCAAACGAAGCGCGGCTCGATGTCGGAGAGCCGCAAATCGTCCGCCCAGCGATCGGCGCTGAGTGCAACGCTATGGCTGCACCGGTAGTCGGCGCAATAGACCAGCACGCCGCGCACGCCGGCATCGCGCATGTCGCCGAAGGTGATCTTTTGGGGCCGCATGGCCCATCAAGGCGCGAGGTTTTCGCCTTCGCAAATTATCAATGGCTGGTGGCTCGGAACGCGCGCGAGACACTTGGCGTCGTGGGTGTGGACAAGTCGCCTGAATGGCGCGCGGTTTGCGCGGCGCACGGACTGTCCATAGGGACTTCCGTGCGCGCCGGCGGTTCAGCAGAAGGCGGCGCTATTTGCCGGGCGTCCACGTGTCGAAATTGCCGTCCTTCTTGCCGGTCTTTTTGGCCTGCGTGACCGAAACGCCGTCGCGGCAGGCGATGTATTGCGCGACCTGCGCATTCGTGCCGGCGCGCTTTGCGACCCACATGTCGCGTGTAAAGCCCGCCTTGGCCATGCAATCCAATGCGTGCGGAGTCGAATTCTTGCCCTGGGCAAGCGCTGCATCAGTCGTGAAGGCGAGAAACAGACAGGCTCCGATCAGTAGCTTCTTCATTCTCAATTCCCCCATTCAAGAAAACACCTCCAGATTGTGGAGGTGAGTGCAGATAGCCAGAACCTGGAAGCAAGCCAAGGGAAAGTTCTGATGGTGCCTTGCGGCGTGCGTCACCGTATTTTCCGGGGTTGAGCGCTAACCTGGAATTAATCTGAAAAGCTCATAATTTAGGGCAGTTGTAGATGAGTGCTGCGTAGAGGAGCCGTCGCGAGGACGTTCCGGCGATAGCCTCCTCTTGTTCGCTCATTGAGGTCAATGCAAATGACCACGACACCGGAAGTGCAGGGCCTGGTCGAACAACTCGACCCCGCAGCGCTCGCAGCCGCAGCTGCGGCACCTGAACCCGAAGCCCTTGAAGCCCCAGAAGCCGACTTCCCGATCAGGCAGTCCAGCCGGAAATCGGTTGTGGCGCTGGCGGTGTGCGCCCTCGCCATCAACGGCGCGGCGGCGATCTATACGTTGCCATCAGGTCTTCAGTTGCCGGACGTCGGCAGTGTGGTGGCGGAGCTGATTCAGCCGAAAGCGCCTGCGCCGAAACCGGATCCGGTGATCGCCGCCTTGAAGGATATCCAGTTGGCGCAGCAGGAACATGCTGCTTCGCTGAACGAGAGCAATCAATCATTGCAGCAACAGACGGCGCTGATGCAGCAGGATTCAATGGTGATCCTGTCCCTGCGCCAGAGCATCACGGACGAGCGGGTCGATGTGAAGAAGATATCTTCGCAGCTTTCCACGCTCATCGCGAAGATCGACGCGCTGCAAAATACAATGATGTCGGACATCACCTCCGCCATTCCAAAAGGGTACGCTCGTAGTCGACTATTCGTGCGCAAACGGATGGTTCGGGAATCGAAGCCTGTCGCGCCCGTTGGGCCCGTTGGGCCTGTTTCGGTGGGCGGAGCTCCGCTGACCGTTCCGGCTACGACGCCGGTCCCGGAAAGCTGAAGACACGTCAAGCGAAGCGCTTGGCGCTATGTCTGCGCTAATCTGGCCCGCCGGTTCACGTCGGCGGGCCTTACGCTTCGACGATACACCGGAGCGTCCATTGTCACTGCCTGCGGCGCGCCCGAGGCTGTTGGACACTCTGCTGCGGTACGGCCTGCTGTTGGAAGAGAAGGCGCCGGTTTTCCTTGCATATCACGTTCGACCGGCCGGACGCGGACCACAGGCATTGCTCTCTCGTCTGATAAGAGCAGTCGCCGGAAGCGCCGAGCTCCCCGCCATAGACGCACCAGGGGTAGTCATACGAAACGGGAGAAGTGGAGCCTGCATTGGCGGCCGTCCCGGCTGCCAGCAAGGCGAATATGACGAGTATTGTGCGCATATCCGTATGTCCTGTCGTAAGGTTAGGGCGAATACCCAGAGATCATCGCCCCCTGATCGACCATCCAGACTGTCATCGGATGACTCCGTCGGGCTTGCGCCTCGGCTGGATATCTGGGCTTGGCCCGACGTGGTTCAACGCCCTCATGATGCCCTTCCAACAAAGTCGTCGGGCCCACGGCGCTCTGCCACCAGGATCAGAGCCTCCATTGCCGCTTGCCGCTCCGGCCGCAGCTCGAACGGAGTCACACGCGGGCCAATCCCTTTCCGTGATCGACATCACATACCGTCCCCTTGCCTTTCGGCAGGCTGTGAATACGCTGCTCACATTTGATTTGGGGCTGTAATGGGCGCGCTTCGGTTTTTCTTGATCATTTTTGCTGTGTGGCTCGGATGCGGACCGGCAATGGCCGAGCGGCGCGTGGCGCTCGTCATTGGCAACTCGGCCTACAAGAGCGTGCCGCGGCTCGCGAACCCCGCGAACGACGCCACCCTGGTCGGCGGCATGTTCAAGAAAGCCGGGTTCGATGCCGTGGACATCAAGCTCGACCTCAACGCCTCGGAAATGCGGAAGGCGCTGCGCGAGTTTGGCGGCAGGACCAGGGATGCGGACGTCGCCGTGGTCTACTACGCTGGTCACGGCATCGAACTCGATGGCGTCAACTATTTGATCCCCACCGACGCGACGCTGGAGACGGATAGCGACGTTCTCGACGAGACGATTGCTCTGGACCGCGCGCTGTTCGCGGTCGAGCCCGCGAAGCAACTCCGCCTGATCATTCTCGATGCCTGCCGCGACAATCCGTTCGCCAAGACGATGAAGCGGACGATCGCTGCCCGCGCCATCGGGCGGGGTCTGGCCAAGGTCGAGCCGACCAGCCCGAACACGATGATTGCGTATGCTGCGAAGGCGGGTTCGACGGCCTCGGATGGCGACTCCAAGAACAGTCCGTTCGCGGCGGCGCTGGTCGAGCGCCTCCCGACCCCGGGGCTCGACCTGGGCAAGGCCTTCCGCTTCGTGCGCGACGATGTCCTGAAGACCACCGGCAACAAGCAGGAGCCGTTTGTCTACGGTTCGCTCGGCGGCGATGACGTGGCGCTGGTCCCGGCGAAGCCCGTCGCGAGCGGGCCACAGGCAAACCCCGACAGCGAAATCCGGCGCGACTACGAGCTGGCGCTCCAGCTTGGCACGCGTGAAGGATGGACGGCTTTCCTCAACCGTTTTCCGAGTGGCTTCTATACCGACCTCGCCAAGGGCCAGTTGAACAAGATCGCTGCCGAAGATGCCCGCACGGCCGCCGCAGACAAGGCACGGCAGGCCGAGGACGAGAGAACGAGGCTGGCAGCCGAACGAGCGAAGAAGGCCGAGCAGGACAAGGCCGCCGCCGCAGCCAGGGCCGCCGAGGACGCCCGGCTCGCGGCGGAAAAGGCCAAGCAGGCCGAAGAGGCGAAGGCAGCGGCAGCCGAACAGCGCCGGAAGGATGCGGAGGCTGCCGTGGCCAAGGCTCAGGCCGATAAGCAGGCCGCGGCCGAGAAGGTGCTCGCCGACAAGATCGCCAACGACAAGGCGGCTGCCGAGCTTGCCGCAAAGCAGGCGGCCGAGAAGGCGCAGCGTGACAGCGAGCAGAAGGTCGCGGCAGTTGCTCCAACGCAAACGTCGCCCAGCCTCTCGCCGCAGGAGACCGCCAAACTGGTGCAGTCAGAGCTCCGTCGCGTCGGATGTCTGACCGGTGCATCGGACGGCGACTGGAACGCCTCCGCGCAGCGCTCGCTGACGCTGTTCAACAAGCACGCCGGCACGAAGTTCGACATCAAGCTCGCAAGCTTCGACGCGCTCGACGCGATCAAGAGCAAGCAAGGCCGCGTCTGCCCGCTGGTCTGCGATCGCGGGTTCAGGGCGGATGGCGATGCCTGTGTGAAGATCACCTGTCGTGCGGGCTATCGCGTCAACGACGAAAATGAGTGCGAGAAAGTACAGGACAAGAAGCCGGTCGCAACGCGCGAGGATGCGAAGCCGCGCAACGACGAGCGGAAGAAGGGTGAGGCCGCGCCCGCGAAGCCGCAGGCCACCGGCCAGATGTATTGTAACAGTGCGGGGTGTCGGCCAGTGCGGCCGGGCTGTCGACTTGAAATCCTGAATGGGCAGGCAGGGTATTCGCGGGCCGGTGGCGGCACCGGTAACTTTGAAGTCTGCAACTGAGGGGCTAGGGGGCTACCGAATATGTTCCGAGTCCTAATTGCATTGTTTCTTGCAAGTTTCCTGACCTGCGGCGCGGCGCATGCCGAGAAGCGCGTGGCGCTGGTGATCGGCAATTCTGCCTACAAGAGCGCGCCCCGGCTCACCAACCCGGCGAACGACGCCACGTTGGTCGGGGGCATGTTCAAGAAGGCCGGGTTCGATGCTGTCGATATCAAGCTCGACCTCAATGTCGCTGACATGCGCAGGGCACTGCGTGACTTCGGCGACAAGACCAGGGATGCCGATGTTGCCGTGATCTATTATGCCGGTCACGGCATCGAACTCGATGGCACCAACTATCTGATCCCCACGGACGCAACGCTGGAGAGGGATAGCGACGTTCTCGACGAGACGATTGCCCTGGACCGCGCGCTGTTTGCGGTCGAGCCCGCAAAGCAGCTCCGCCTCATCATTCTCGATGCCTGCCGCGACAATCCGTTCGCCAAGACGATGAAGCGCACGATCGCCTCGCGCGCCATCGGGCGCGGCCTCGCCAAGATCGAGCCGACCAGCCCGAACACCATGATTGCTTTCGCGGCGAAGGCGGGCTCGACGGCCTCGGATGGCGACTCCAGAAACAGTCCGTTCGCGGCCGCTCTGGTCGAGCGCCTCCCGACGCCGGGGCTCGACCTGGGCAAGGCGTTCCGCTTCGTTCGTGACGACGTCCTGAAGACGACCGGCAACAAGCAGGAGCCCTATGTCTACGGCTCGCTCGGCGGCGACGACGTGCCGTTGGTTGCGGCGAAGCCGGTCGCGACCGGGCCGCAAGCCAGCCCTCAGGACGGGATCCGCCGGGACTATGAGCTGGCGCTCCAGGCGGGAAACCGCGACGCATGGGAAGCATTTTTGCAGGCCTATCCCGACGGGTTCTATGCGGGCCTGGCGCGGGCACAACTGAAGAACGTTGCCGCCGAAGAGGCCCGCGCGGGCGCAGCCGAGAAGGCGCGCCAGGCCGAGGAGGCCAAGGCGCGGCTCGCATCCGAGCGCGCTACCAAGGCCGAGCAGGACAGGGCGGCGGCCGCCGCCAAGGCCGCCGAAGATGCTCGCATTGCCGCCGAAAAGGCCAAGCAGGTCGAGGAAGCCAAGGCGCTAGCGGCCGAGCAGCGCCGGAAGGATGCCGAGGCCGCCGTGGCCAAGGCGCAGGCCGACAAGCAGGCCGCCGAGAAGGCGCTCGCCGACAAGCTCGCGAACGACAAGGCGGCTGCCGAGCTTGCCGCAAAGCAGGCGGCAGAAAAGGCTCAGCGGGACGGCGAGCAGAAGGTCGCAGCCGTGGCCCCAACTCAGACGTCGCCCAGCCTCTCGCCGCAGGAGACGGCAAAGCTGGTGCAGTCGGAGCTCCGTCGCGTGGGATGCCTGACGGGTGCATCGGACGGAGAATGGAACGCCGCCGCGCAGCGCTCGCTGACCCTGTTCAACAAACATGCCGGGATGAAGCTCGACACCAAACTGGCGAGCTTCGACGCCCTCGACGCGATCAAGAGCAAGCAGGGACGCGTCTGCCCGCTGGTCTGCGACCGCGGCTCCAGAGCTGATGGCGATAGCTGCGTGAAGATCACGTGCCGTGCCGGCTACCGCGTCAACGACGACAATGAATGCGAGAAGGTGCAGGACAAGAAACCCGTCGCGACTCGAGATGACGCCAAGCCGCGAGACGACGAGAGGAAGAAGAGCGAGGCGGCCCCCTCAAAGCCGCAGGCGTCTGGTCAAATGCTTTGTAACAATGCGGGCTGTCGGCCGGTAAGGCCCGGCTGTCGGGTTGTTAACCAGAGGTACGGAGCTGGGGGCCTGTACGCTCCGGGAGGGGCACAAACGGAAGTGTGTGACTGAGCCGCGAGGAGACGCAATCCGGCGCGGCTGCCTGCCTGCAGCTTTGCGCGCGCGATCGGCGAACGCCCGAGCAAAATCTCCTGCGCCGCCTGCCGGTCATCTTAAGGTTTCCTCCAGATTGTGACCGGTGTCACAGACCAGCGGGTTGCCTTCCGGAAGGCTCTCATTATTCTGATCACATTGTGATTTGTGGGCTGTAATGGGCGCGCTTCGTTTTCTCTTGATCGTTTTTGCTGTGTGGCTCGGATGCGGACCGGCAATGGCCGAGCGACGCGTCGCGCTCGTGATCGGCAATTCGGCCTACAAGAGCGTGGCTCGGCTCACCAACCCGGCGAACGACGCCACGTTGGTCGGGGGCATGTTCAAGAAGGCCGGGTTCGATGCTGTCGACATCAAGCTCGACCTCAATGTCGCTGACATGCGCAGGGCACTGCGTGACTTCGGCGACAAGACCAGGGATGCCGATGTTGCCGTGATCTATTATGCCGGTCACGGCATCGAACTCGATGGCACCAACTATCTGATCCCCACGGACGCAACGCTGGAGAGGGATAGCGACGTTCTCGACGAGACGATTGCCCTGGACCGCGCGCTGTTCGCGGTCGAACCCGCAAAGCAGCTCCGCCTCGTCATTCTCGATGCCTGCCGCGACAATCCGTTCGCCAAGACGATGAAGCGGACGATCGCTGCCCGCGCCATTGGACGCGGGCTCGCCAAGATCGAGCCGACCAGCCCGAACACCATGATTGCGTTTGCGGCGAAGGCTGGCTCGACCGCCTCGGATGGCGACTCCAAAAACAGTCCGTTCGCCGCAGCCCTGGTCGAGCGCCTCCCGACGCCGGGGCTCGACCTGGGCAAGGCGTTCCGCTTCGTCCGCGACGATGTCCTGAAGACGACCGGCAACAAGCAGGAGCCCTATGTCTATGGCTCGCTCGGCGGCGACGACGTGCCGCTGGTTGCGGCGAAGCCGGTTGCCACGGGGCCGCAAGCCAACCCTCAGGACGGGATCCGCCGCGACTATGAGCTGGCGCTCCAGGCGGGAAACCGCGACGCATGGGAAGCATTTTTGCAGGCCTACCCCGACGGGTTCTATGCGGGCCTCGCGCGGGCGCAACTGAAGAACGTTGCCGCCGAAGAGGCACGCGCGAGTGCAGCCGAGAAGGCGCGCCAGGCTGAGGAGGCCAAGGCGCGGCTTGCATCAGAGCGCGCCACCAAGGCCGAGCAGGACAAGGCCGCCGCCGTCGCCAAGGCCGCCGAGGATGCCCGGCTCGCGGCGGAGAAGGCGAAGCAAGTCGAGGAAGCCAAGGCGCTAGCGGCCGAGCAGCGCCGAAAGGATGTCGAGGCCGCCGTGGCCAAGGCGCAGGCCGACAAGCAGGCCGCCGAGAAAGCGCTCGCCGACAAGATCGCGAACGACAAGGCGGCATCCGAGCTGGCCGCAAAACAGGCGACTGAGAAGGCTCAGCGCGACGGCGAGCAGAAGGTCGCAGCAGTGGCCCCAACCCAATCGTCGCCCAGTCTGTCGCCGCAGGAGACCGCCAAACTGGTGCAGTCAGAACTCCGTCGCGTCGGATGCCTGACCGGTGCAGCGGACGGAGACTGGAACGCCGCCGCGCAGCGCTCGCTGACCCTGTTCAACAAACATGCCGGGATGAAGCTCGACACCAAACTGGCGAGCTTCGACGCCCTCGACGCGATCAAGAGCAAGCAGGGACGCGTCTGCCCGCTGGTCTGCGACCGCGGCTCCAGAGCTGACGGCGACACCTGCGTGAAGATCGCCTGTCGTGCGGGCTACCGCGTCAACGACGACAATGAATGCGAGAAGGTGCAGGACAAGAAACCCGTCGCGACTCGAGATGACGCCAAGCCACGAGACGACCAGAGGAAGAAGGTTGAGGCCACGCCCTCGAAGCCGCAGGCGACCGGGCAGTTGATTTGCAATAGCGCGGGCTGCCGTCCGGTAAAGCCCGGATGCCGTGTGGTGCCCTATCAACAGTTCAAACATGGGTCGGTGAGCTCCGGTCAACCCCAGGAGGAGTGCAATTGAGGACGAGGCTATGATGGGCGCGCTTCGTTTTTTCTTGATCGCTTTTGCCGTGTGGCTCGGATGCGGACCGGCGATGGCCGAGCGGCGCGTCGCGCTGGTGATCGGCAATTCCGCCTACAAGAGCGCGCCCCGGCTCACCAACCCGGTGAACGATGCCACTCTGGTCGGCGGCATGTTCAAGAAGGCGGGCTTTGACAATGTCGATGTCAGGCTTGATCTCAACGCCGCCGACATGCGCAGGTCGCTGCGCGAGTTCGCCGGCAGGACGCGCGATGCCGAGATTGCCGTCATCTACTATGCTGGGCACGGCATCGAGCTGGACGGGACGAACTATTTGATCCCCACCGATGCCGCGCTGGAAACGGACGGCGACGTGCTCGACGAGACCGTCGCGCTCGACCGCGCACTCTTTGCCGTGGAGCCAGCCAAGCAGCTTCGGCTCGTGATCCTTGACGCCTGCCGGGACAATCCGTTCGCCAAGACGATGAAGCGCACGGTCGCCTCGCGCGCCATCGGGCGCGGCCTCGCCAAGGTCGAGCCGACCAGCCCGAACACCATGATCGCCTACGCGGCGAAAGCGGGCTCGACGGCCTCGGATGGCGACTCCAAGAACAGCCCATTCGCGGCCGCCCTCGTCGAGCGCCTCCCGACGCCGGGGCTCGATCTGCGCAAGGCCTTTGGCTTTGTCCGCGACGACGTGCTCAAGACCACCGGCTACAAGCAGGAGCCCTATGTCTACGGTTCGCTCGGCGGCGACGACGTGGCGCTGGTCGCGGTGAAGCCGGTCGCGACCGGGCCGCAGGCAAACCCCGACAGCGAAATCCGGCGTGATTACGAACTGGCGCTGCAGCTCGGAACCCGCGATGGTTGGACTGCATTCCTCGGCCAGTATCCGGACGGCTTCTATGCCAACTTGGCCAAAGGCCAACTGAACAAGATCGCGGCCGAGGAGACACGCGCGGCCGCCGCGGACAAGGCCCGGCAGGCCGAAGAGGAGAAGGCGCGGCTTGCATCCGAACGCGCCAAGAAGGCCGAGCAGGACAAGGCCGCAGCCGCCGCCAAGGCCGCCGAGGACGCCCGGCTCGCGGCGGAGAAGGCCAAGCAGGCCGAAGAGGCGAAGGCAGCGGCAGCCGAACAGCGCAGGAAGGATGCCGAGGCCGCCGCAGCCAAGGTGCTGGCGGAAAAGCAAGCCGCAGAGAAGGCACTCGCCGACAAGATCGCGAGCGACAAGGCGGCTGCCGAGCTTGTCGCAAAGCAGGCGGCCGAGAAGGCCCAGCGCGACGGCGAGCAGAAGGTCGCAGCCGTTGCCCCGACCCAAACGTCGTCCAGCCTCTCGCCGCAGGAGACGGCGAAGCTGGTGCAATCGGAGCTGCGCCGCGTGGGCTGCCTCACCGGTGCGGCCGACGGCGACTGGAACGCGACGTCACAGCGGTCGCTGACGCTGTTCAACAAGCATGCGGGCATGAAGCTCGACACCAAGCTGGCGAGTTTTGATGCGCTCGATGCGATCAAGAGCAGGCAGGGACGGGTCTGCCCGCTGGTCTGCGACCACGGCTTCAGGGCTGATGGCGACGCCTGCGTCAAGATTGCCTGCCGCGCCGGATATCGCGTCAACGACGACAACGAGTGCGAGAAGATCCAGGAGAAGAAACCCGTCGCGACCCGCGAGGATGCCAAGCCGCGCGATGACGAAAGGAAGAAGGCTGAGAGCAAGCCTTCGAAGCCGCAGGCGACGGGCCAGATCTATTGCAGCAGTGCGGGCTGCCGTCCGGTTCGGCAGGGTTGTCGCCTCGATGTTGGAGTGGCCACCCCATATTCCAGGAGTGGCGGCACTGGCTCCGGTACGGTCGAGGTCTGCAACTGAGGACGAATGCCAGGTGAGGAAGAAGAGCTTTCGGTACATGCACGTGTTGCTGGCAGAGCACTCCGGAACTCTCGTCGTATTCTGGTTTGAGGCTGAGATGCGCGCGCTTCGTTTTTTCCTGATCGTTTTTGCCGTCTGGCTTGGATGCGGACCGGCCATGGCCGAACGGCGCGTGGCGCTGGTGATCGGCAATTCCGCCTACAAGAGCGTGGCCCGGCTCACCAACCCGGCGAACGATGCCACCCTGGTCGGCGGCATGTTCAAGAAGGCCGGTTTCGACAATGTCGATGTCAGGCTCGACCTCAACGCCGCCGACATGCGCAGGTCGTTGCGCGAGTTCGCGGGCCGGACCCGCGATGCGGAGGTTGCCGTCATCTACTATGCCGGGCACGGCATCGAGCTGGACGGCACCAACTACCTGATCCCCACCGATGCCGCGCTGGAAACGGACGGCGACGTGCTCGACGAGACCGTCGCGCTCGACCGCGCGCTCTTTGCAGTGGAGCCCGCAAAACAGCTTCGCCTCGTCATCCTGGATGCCTGCCGGGACAATCCGTTCGCCAAGACGATGAAGCGCACGATCGCGGCCCGCGCCATCGGGCGCGGTCTTGCCAAGGTCGAGCCGACCAGCCCGAACACGATGATCGCGTTTGCCGCAAAGGCGGGATCGACCGCGTCGGATGGCGACGCCAAAAACAGTCCGTTCGCGGCGGCGCTGGTCGAGCGCCTTCCGACGCCGGGGCTGGACCTCGGCAAGGCGTTCCGCTTCGTCCGCGACGATGTCCTGAAGACCACCGGCAACAAGCAGGAGCCCTATGTCTATGGCTCGCTGGGCGGCGACGACGTGGCGCTGGTGCCGGCGAAGCCGGTTGCGACCGGGCCGCAGGCAAGCCCTCAGGATGCCGTTCGCCGGGATTACGAGCTGGCGCTCCAGCTCGGAACCCGCGACGGTTGGACGGCCTTCCTCGGTCAGTATCCGGACGGCTTCTATGCCAACCTGGCCAAAGGCCAACTCAACAAGATCGCGGCCGAGGAGACCCGCGCCGTTGCCGCAGACAAGGCCCGGCAGGCCGAAGATGAGAAGGCGCGGCTTGCATCCGAACGCGCCAAGAAGGCCGAGCAGGACAAGGCCGCAGCCGCCGCCAAGGCCGCCGAGGATGCCCGGCTCGCGGCGGAGAAGGCCAAGCAGGTCGAGGAAGCCAAGGCGGCTGCCGCAGAACAGCGCAGGAAGGATGCCGAAGCCGCCGTGGCCAAGGCGCAAGCCGACAAGCAGGCCGCCGCCGAGCTGGCCGCAAAGCAGGCGGCGGAAAAGGCCCAGCGCGACGGCGAGCAGAAGGTCGCAGCCGTGGCCCCAACGCAATCGCCGTCCAGCCTCTCGCCGCAGGAGACGGCAAAGCTGGTGCAGTCAGAACTCCGTCGCGTCGGATGTCTGACTGGCGCATCGGACGGAGAATGGAACGCCTCCGCCCAGCGCTCGCTGACGCTGTTCAATAAACATGCCGGGACGAAGTTCGATACCAAGCTGGCCAGCTTCGACGCTCTCGACGCGATCAAGAGCAAGCAAGGACGCGTCTGCCCGCTGGTCTGCGACCGCGGGTTCAGGGCTGATGGCGATAGCTGCGTGAAGATCACCTGCCGCGCAGGCTATCGCGTCAATGACGACAATGAATGCGAGAAGATGCGGGAGGCGAAACCAGTCCCTACGCGCGACGACTCGGCCAAACGGGATACGGAGCGTAAGAAGGTTGAGACTGCTCCATCGAGACCGCAGTCGAGTGGACAATTTACTTGCAATTCGATGACCTGCCGCCCCGTCAAACCTGGGTGCAGATTGGTGAAGTTGAATACCCCTGGAGAGCCGGCCAATGGTTCGGAAGTGTGTAACTGAGGACAAAGCTTAGGCGCTTGACCGCCCGCAAGCGAGGGTGCCCGGGTTAGTTGGCCCGTGGTTCACGCTGGCGGGCCTAGCTGCAATCGTCGTGCGGCCTTTCCTCTAGCAGAGCAGCGCGCTTAAGACAGTCATTTGCCAGTTGTACCAGTCTGGCGCTCGTCTCAGGTCCCATTATCTCAGCGAGGCTTAGACAATGAGCGGCCTTTGCGCGGAGCGCGACGGCGCTTTCGTCGGCCGGATCGACCGGGTCGTCTGCCATCGTGTACTCCCGAGATGAGACGTTCACCGCGTCGGCGTCCGCCGCACGGGTTGAATGTCCGCAAGGGAGCAATAGAGCTGATGCTGCGTCGTTCCTAACCTGGCTTGCCCACGGGACTAGCTTGGTGGTTGTAGTCCGGGAGCGTTGAGCCATTCGCTCAATTGCGCACCAGTCTCGGTCAGCCGGGCCTTCCTGAGCGTTTCGTCCCGCAACTTGCCGGGAGGCAAAAGCTCTGCCTGTTCGCGCAGCCTGGCCACTTCGTCGGCAAGACGTTCTTCAAGAGACCTGGGTTGCTTGAAACGACGCCGGCGTTCGGCCATAGCGCTGCTCCCTGCTTGGATGGGGCGGGAGCGCTGTGATGGGGGCGATCTCATCACCGATAGGTGCCACGAGCCGGGCGGTGATGACGGCCAACGTTTGATGAATGGAACGGTTCCTCTGCGGCGGGACAGTCGCAGTCTGCTTTGAGGACAAGCCTAAAGCGCGATGGCTTTAGGTTGAATCGTCATCGCGCTTTAGGTCTTTGTTTGAGCATGATCTTTTCGGAAAACCGCTGCGCACTTTTCCGGATCATGCTTTAGGCGCGCGCCTGATCACGCAAGCGAGGGCGCCCGGGTTAGTTCAAGCAAGCACGGGCCGGCCAACTGCCGGTCACGGGTGTCGAAGACTGATCACGGATCCTCAAGTTTACGGCCCTGGTTCGCCCACCATCAGACGTAATGATCTCGACCGATGTGCACATGCTGAGGGCCAGACCGTCATCTGTCCGGATATTGACGCTGAGGCTCGGCGCACTCGATAGAGGTTGATTGCGGATAGCCTCAACCAAAGACCTCAGGGCCGCAAGGCGGGCCGCTTCGATGTCTGGCAGGTCGATGCCTCCATCGTCATATGTGATACCGGTCACGTCCTGATAGTCGAAGTAAAAGCGCATTCGGCCCAACAGCGGGGGGCGGGAGGTGTTCCTATTTGGCCCGCCCTAAAGCACCCGCCAACACTTTCTGTCGGCGCTTGGAGATGGGCACTGCAGCTTGCGTTCAATTATTACGCTTCGCCCGCCAGCCATATTCCTGGTGTGGAATCGTGGCGGTGATATCGACATCTCTGCCGGCCGTCAGACGCCAGGCCGCCACCCCGAAGCACAGGGTCAGGGTCAAGGCGATGGCAAGCAGAAGTATCGAGACGAAATGGCTCACGCGGGTACGCTCCACAATTTGAAACTACGAGGGGAGAGCGAACACGAGTTGCTGATTCGAAAAATGCAGGCGCGCTGACCTAGAGGCGGATTTCCCCATCAGTCATATGATCAGTCACTTGGTCAGTCACATGATCAGTCACTTGGGCGCGAAAGCGCTGACGAGCCCGATCGTGATCGGCACCAGCGCAACGACAGTCCACAGGGCGGGCGAGCTGGAGGACAGGCCGGCGACTAGTATCCAGACACCGAAGCCCACAATGGCTGCCGAGATCGCGTAGGCGATTGCTCTTTGCATCGGCCGATCCCCAAGCAACAAAGGATCGATTGACCTTTAGGACTCGCCGCGGGCGAGAACGTTCCTATTTGGTCAAAATCACCATGCGCGCTCAGATCAGCCGATCTCATCTTCCCAGACGTGTGTCCGGCACTGCTCGCACTGCAGAAGACGAACGTTCTTGCTCTCGTGCGGATCGAACAGCGACAGCACAAAGTGCAGAATCGACGAGCAAGACGGACAAGACGAGTGATCCGACCTGGTCGGTGGATTGCTGGTCGTGGCTGATCCCAATTTCGCTGCGGCTGCACGGTGAGTCATGATCGCCCCATCATTGGATTTGGCGAAAAGCCCGACGATCCCTTAACCCTCCTGAGGACCGCCGGGCGCTTCGCCAGTATCATTAGCTATCGAAACGCTGCAAAGTCTGAGTGGTTGGCGGCGGGACTGTCGGTCAGGTACCCGACACTCAATCCGCATGGGAAGGTTGCGAAAATTTTGGCTTGTCGGAACTGAAGCAGGATGACAGCCCCCAGTCTGCTTCAGTCAGGGTCTCGGCACGCGCGAGGCGCTCCCTTGATCTGGATCAAGGGTCCCTGCGGCTGAATATCTCAGCTTGATGCGGAGTGCACTGTCACCGAAATGACCCGCACCTCGTCGGGCCAGCGGTCGCTCTGCGAGGATGCGCACCGCCAGCGGCTTGCGACGCATGCTCGTCGGCTGCGACGGCAAGAAATGAAGCCCGTCGGCTCCCGGGTCGGCGGGCTTTTTTGGTTAGCTGTCTCGGCAGGAAATGCCGAAGTTGTCGCAGGTGATCGCAAAGGCTTCTCTCGCCTTGGCGTCCTCGAAGCAAAAGCGCGCGCCGATGTCGGCGCGGTCGGTATGCCACTCCACTTTATGTTCCTTGGCGATGCGTGAAGCTTCGCCGCGTAGCAGGTCCAGTTTTCTTCCCGCAGCGAAAACGATTAGACAATTTTCCTTTGGCATTATGCCCGTCCTCCAATGTCAATCCGGACGCAATAACCTGCCGCTGCTTTGCGGAAGGACAATATGAATTAAATCACAATTTATTCTGATTCTGTTAATGCCGTCGACATTAAAATGTTGCAGATAAGTGCGAATGGTTTATTGTGCAACCTATTTTAGAGTAATTAATTCGGAGCAACCAGTGCCAGCAGCCATTAAATCGATCGTTTCCGCTTATGTACGTTTGGAGAATCGGCGAGCCCTGGAGGATATGCGAGAGCTTCGGCGCCATTTGCTGGGAACACTAGAGGCCACATCCAGGATCGACCCGGCCCAATCTCGAGATTCTGTACTTGAGGACCTCCGAGTGATCGAGGATGGACTGCAGCAGCTCCCGGCGCCACCGGCAACGACACCTGAGAACGAGGGGCGTTGAACTCAGGCAGCATAACGTTTTCAGCGCGCAAAGTGGGATCGGGACAATTCAGCCACGAATCGGGCTTAGTCCGACTTTCGGCCAGACCTCACGGGCCAAGGGGGAATGGTCGGGCCCGACGCGCGTCGTCCGGACACGGTCTCGCGTTGGGCCTTTCCCATGGATTGCCGAGACGACCCCGTCCAATCTGCTTTCCGCGGTTGAATCTTCGCTTGGTCCATTCAGACCTTTGCTTTTGACCCGATCTCGACGGCGAAGCCCCAGCTATTTCTTCAGGATCAATCCCATCTCCCGCGCCACACGCTTTACCGATCCAGTGTGCCGGCCGAGGGCTGCCGCAATAGCCGACGCTCCGACGCGTCGACGTGCCATGGCCGAAAGCTTCTTTCGCTCGGCATCGGTCCATTCCTTCGGCTTCGATGATTTCATTTCCGAGATCATCGAGAAGGCCAGCCGGAATCGGTATTGGGAAATTTGCGGGTGGCGACTCCTGACGGATTGATGCTGGCCGGAGGCTGTATCCGATTTGCTCGCTGTACACGCGCTAATTGAGAATGTTCTATTCGCGCCGGCAGTCACAACTCGCGCGCGTATGCGGCATAGTCGCACCTAGGTTGCTTTTCTTTGTGCAACATCTGCGCAGGGTATCTAATGATGGTTGAACTCTAAAGGTTCAGCATTTGGGGTTTATGGTCATGCGCCACCCTTCGAGGCGACGACACCCCGAGAAACGCAAGCCACCCTTCAAGTGGGTCGTCGTGTATGGAGGCATGTCCGTTGAGTGCAGGGACGAGGCCGGCGCGAAGAAATTGGCGGCCAAGCTCCGCCGGAAAGGTTACCGGCTGGCGGCTCGAACGGCGGATGGCGTATCGCCCTCCTGGCGAATCGATCCCGAGGAGCTGGACGAGTGGCTGAGCCGGGAAACGAAAGCTCGTTGAAGGAGGCGGTCTGGCAGGCCGCCTGTGCCGGATAAGGCGGGGAGAGACAAGGCCGGCCGGTTCACGCTGGCGGGCCCCGACATCACCTTGGCTTTTGCCGATTCTGCAGATTCATTTGCAACAACCATTGCGTGGCCGGATTAGCCCCGCATGGCGGAGTCGTTTGGCACCGAGTTCACTATCGTGGAAGTGTCTGCACGGGATGGGTCTGCCGGAGAGCTCTGGATTGCGCTAGCTAAGCCAGCCGAGGCCCTGACATTGGTGCTCGCCGCAGCGCCGGAAGGTTGGAACGGCGAAGTTCTAGTGATCCCCATGACCGCAAAGCAGCAGGAATTGTTTGAAGCGCTTAACCTGAAGCCAGGCGATGTCTGCAGACTGACATCGCGCTAAGGCTGCCTCAGTTGGCGGACCTCCCGGATAGTTATGCACTCTTCTGCCGCGGCCTGACGCTGCCTGCGCTATCTGGTGAAACCGGGGTCTAGAAGCTTCACAGTCGAAATCGGCCACTTGCCGTCGTGGCCACCGATCGAGATCCGGAGCCCATGCACCTCGTCAAGGAAGACGTGATCAACCGTCCCCGCCTTACCGTCGGTCAGGATAACACCCTTGCCGATTAGCTCCCTCTCAGCAGCATGAAGTTCTCGAAGGATGTTCGTCGCTCGTTTGGTCCAGTCATCGGACATGGTCACACCATACCCGGCCGGCGATTGAGTGAAGATCAGTCAGAGCGGCAGATGCATTGAGGCTATCGCCGCTTTGCACGAGTCAGTGCGCCAACCGTCCCTGTCGAGCTCGACCCTGAAACCTTCCGGCAGCCGCGGCGTCCTCGCCTTCGGTCACGACTCGCAGCGCGGGTTACTTCGCTGGGTGCAAATCGCCTTGAAGCCAGCGGCCATTGGAGTGCGTGGGATCTTCATGCGCTGCAACGGTCGTAAATGCGTGATTGCAGACAGCGCATCGAAACATGTGCAAGTCCATGCTTGGGCTTTCCGGCTCGATGCTGACGAGCATCATCTGGGCCTTGCACCTCGGACAGAGGGGGCGCGCAAATGGAGCCGGTGGAATGGGCCGCGCTAATTTGGCGGCCCACCGTTGTTCGAATTTTCTTTCGAGGTCCGTAGGGATCGCGCTCATGATCCGCACTCCGGGGTTCGCGGTCCTGCCCCGGTGCTATCGCCTCAACGCTCGTCGCGCCCTAAAGGTCCAAACAGCACCAGCGGAACCATGCCCACCGGCTGAGGCGGTGAACACAGGGCCTGCCGGTTCACGCTAACAGAGCAGGCGACGTCGCCCGAGGAGCGCGCCGGCCTTGAGATCATGGCCGGCAACTACCGCGCGGCGTTGCTCGATCATCAGGCCCGCAATCGATTTGCCAACACAGTGCCCACACGAGGCTTTTTCAGATTGTTGGCTCTTTGGATTAAGTCTTTGATTTTGTTTGGTGAGCGCGCTGGGGCTCGAACCCAGGACCCCGTGATTAAAAGTCACGTGCTCTACCGGCTGAGCTACGCGCTCCCATGGTCAGGATGGCCTGCGAATAGATCGCCATCGCAACCGGGTTTTTCCAGAGCATGTCTTGCCGCCACGGTGACGTCGCGGGGAAAACGGAAGACCTTTTTCCGGATCATGCCTTCGGCCCGCGCTGTGTAGGGGCGCAGGCCGCCAAGGTCAATAGTGCAGGAGGTTGCCTGACACAGCAGCAGACCTGCGGATTTTCCTGCCGTCCCCGAGGCTTAGGGCGAAATTCTCAAGCATCCACCCCGCGAACCATCCACGGCCGTCAGCGCGATGAGATCGGGTTGAATCGTCATCGCGCTTAGCTCTTTGTTTGAGCATGATCTTTTCGGAAAACCGCTGCACACTTTTCCGGATCATGCTCTAGTTCGTCACCTCGCGACGCACCTCGCTGGCCACCGGCTGCGAGGAGCCGGCTGACGTCGGCAGTGCGACCGGGCGCAGCCCAATCAGCTCGGCGGAGCGGATCGCGCTGTCGCGCCAGAACTGGAACGAATTGATGCGGCTGAGCTCGAGGATCGCGATCGCCACCGCCGCGAGGAACGGCAGGCTCTGCAGCACCAGCACCGCGGCGTAGATGTAGATCTCGGTGATCTGCTTGTAGCTGTTGGTGGCGATCAGGACGCCGGCGCCGATCAGGAGGAGGGCCGCGATGACAGCCTCCCAGAACGCCTGGAACTCGATCGACATCCGCGACAGGCCGCCTTTCGAGGTGCGGGCGAAGGCGAGGTGCTCGGTGATCAGGCCCTGCGCCACCGCGCGCGACACCGTCCATTGCACGCTCATCGCCGCGATCATGGCGCCCAGCATCTGGCCGGGTTTTATCGCGACACGCAGGCGGTACATCGACAGGAAGTGCACGAGCGAGACGATGAAGGCGGCGATGATCGGCAGCGTCAGGATCTTGTCGGGGATGGCGATGTCGGCAAAGGCGACGATCGGCACCCAGATGAGGTTGAGCAGGGCCACGACCACGCCGAGGCTTTCGGCCCCGAGCCAGTTCAGCCAGCCCAGCGAATATTCGCGCTTCTGGTCCGGCGTCAGCCGGCTCGCGCCGGGCAGGAACCGCCGCCAGTGCTTCTTGACGATCTGGAAGCCGCCATAGGCCCAGCGATGGCGCTGCTTCTTGAAGGCCTCGTAGGTGTCGGGCAACAGACCCTGGCCGTAGCGACCGTTGGTGTAGTGGGTGACCCAGCCGAGTTCCTGGATCGCAAGGCCGAGATCGCTGTCCTCGCAGATGGTGTCGCTCGACCAGCCGCCGGCCATGTCCATCGCGGCGCGGCGGATCAGGCACATCGTGCCGTGCACGATGATGCCGTTGAACTCGTTGCGCTGGACCATGCCGATGTCGAAGAACCCTGCATATTCGCCGTTCATGATGTAGTGCATGATCGACAAATCGCCGTCGCGGTGCTCCTGCGGCGCCTGCACCAGGCCGACACGCGGATCGTTGAAGGCCGGCACGAGATCCCTGAGCCAGTCGGGCTCGACGACATAGTCGGCATCGAGGATGCCGATGATCTCGGCATCGACGGCGGTGCGGTCCATCGCGATGCGGAGCGCGCCGGCCTTAAAACCCTGGACCTTCTCGGCGTTGATGAACTTGAAGCGCTCGCCCAGCGCGCGGCAGTGATCCTGGATCGGCTGCCAGAAGGCGGGGTCGGGCGTGTTGTTGATGATGACGACGCATTCGTAGTTCGGGTAGTTGAGCCGCGCGAGCGCGTCGAGCGTCTGCTTGAGCATGTCGACCGGCTCGTAATAAGCGGGGATGTGGATCGACACTTTGGGGAAATAGGTCGGGCCCGCCTCGGTCGTCACCTCGGCGATCCTGGCCTTGGTCAGCAGGCGGCGCGGCGGCTTGCCGAAGGCGACCGCTGCGATCTCCTCGATCCGCGCCATCGCGATGAGGACGAGTGGAACGAGAAGGATCATGCCGAGCGTCAGCGCGAAGGCCGAGCCGAACACGAAGTAGTGCCCGTTCCAGAAGGCGAACACGGTCGCCACCCAGGCGCCGACACCGTTCGCGGTGGCAGCCAAGAGGAAGGTCTGCCGTGCGGTCGGTTGCGACAGCCGCAGGATCGGCAGCGACAGCAGGATGCCGACCAGCAGCGCAATGGTCGCGAGCTTCCAGTAGTCCGGATTCACCACCGGGCCGGTCCAGGCGAACTTCGGCTCACGCGCGGCGGTGTAGATGCCCCAATAGGGACCGACGCCGCCTTCGACGAATTTCCAGGGCTGATCGATGGCTTCGACGATGTTGAATTCCATGCCGATGGACTCGGCGCGGCTGACGAAGTTGCGCAGCGTCACCGCCTGCCGGAACGGCCCAGGAATCGCGTCCTTCAGATTATAGCCCGCCGAAGGCCAGCCGAACTCGGCGATCACGATGCGCTTGCCCGGGAAGGCGTCGCGCAGCTTCTGATAGATGATCATCGCCTGGTCGACGGCCTGCGTGTCGGAAAAGCCTTCCCAGTAGGGCAGGATGTGCGCGGCGATGAAGTCGACCGAGGAGGCGAGCTCGGGATGCTCGAGCCAGATGTTCCAGATCTCGCCGGTGCTCACGGGCACGTTGACCGAGGACTTGACCTTCTTGATCAGCTCGATGAGCTCGTCGACCTTCTGATCGCCGCGGTAGATCGTTTCGTTGCCGACGAAGATGCCGTTGACGTTGCTGTTGCGCTTGGCGAGCTCAATGGCGGCGTCCATTTCGCGCTTGTTGCGGTCGGGATCCTTGTTGATCCAGCCGGCAACCGTGACCTTCATGCCGAACTCGTTGGCGATGGCCGGCACCAGCTCATTGCCTTCGCCGGACGAATAGGCGCGGACGGCGCGCGTCGTCGTCGACAGCGTCTTCAAATCGGCGCGAATCTTCTGCGGATCGGTGGTGAGGTCGGTGACGTGGTGCGGTTCGAACGGCGTATAGGAAAGGCTCGGCAGGATGCCCTTGAACTCGGGGGCGGGGATCTTCTCCTGCAACAAACCCCAGATGCCCGCATGCAATGCGGATACGAACAAGACTACGGCGACGACGGCACGCATCGCGGGCTAAACCACTTGGGGCTGAGATGGCAGCGAAGCGGATCCGACCCCGAGATCCGACCGTGTCCGCGGCAAATGGAGCATAACTCTGCCACGCCTTTTAACAACTGTTATGACGCCAAGTCCTTCAAAGGGATGTCCTTTTAAAGGCACGCCGCTTTACGGCGTAGCGTCGCGGGCGCGAGCAGTGCCAACCGCGTCTATGGCCGATCGTTCCTGAACGGCAGGTGAAACAATCGCGGCTATTTCTGGGGCGCGGGCGCGGGGCTTGCCGCAGGCGCGGGGCTTGCCGCCGGCTGCGGTGACGTGCCGGTGGCGGGGGTAGCCGGCGGGGAGGCTGCGGCTGCCGCCTGGACCTGCGCCGCCGGGTTGATCCAGCAGGCATGGACGCGGCTCGTCAGCGTCTCCGGCACCTTGTTGTCGATCTGCGCGGCGAACCGGGTCAGGCAGCGGAACGTCGCCTGGATGTGGCCGCCGGGGCAGCCGAAGCGGTCATACAGGTCGAGATGGCGGAAGGCGGTGTCGAGATCATCCCGCCACAACAGCACCACCACGCGGCGGCCGATCCAGACGCATTCAGGGTTGCCGGCCGGGCCGTTGATGGCCTGGGCGGCTTCGGCAAACTCGTCGGTTCTGCGTTGGTTCTGGCTGGCTTCCTTGGCGGCGTCGGCCGGCGCGGTTGCAGCCGCCTTGCCCTGGTCCTGGGGTTTCAGATCGCCGCTCTGGGCGAGAGCGCTCTGGGTCAACGCGCTTCCGATGCCGAGCAGGACGACGAGGGAAGGGACGGCCAACTGCCGCAGGACCGCATTTCGTAACTCGAGCACCCGACGCCGCATAAATTCCCCGATTTTCTTAACTGACCGTCCGCGTGGAGACCGCTCGGACGCGAGGCTTGATGGCGTCCAAATGGGTCCCCAATGCGGCGGAAAAGACCCGCCGAGTCTGATGACGTGAATCTGGAATTTTGTCCAGCAAAGTCACCATCCTATGCCTCGGTCGAAGGGCCGCAGGCGATTGGAGCGGGATGGCGCGCGCAATTACCGCTGCGCCCCCTTGGCAGACGGCCCCCAAGCAGGTAATCGACGGACCCCTTTGCGGAGGACGGAACCGATTACTGTTCGTACGCCACTGGCGCTCCTGCTCATGTCGTTGGGTGCGATTGCTGCCGTGTGGTGGTGGCTGGCCACGCCGATCACGCTCGCGCGCGCGCCTATTGATCCGAGCGCGAAACTGCAATGCGTCTCCTACGCGCCGTTCCGCGGCGACCAGACGCCGCTCAACGAATGGACCCATATCGACGCCGAGCAGATCGAGCAGGATCTCCGCCAGCTCAAGGACATTTCCGAGTGCGTGCGGACTTACTCCATTGAAAATGGGCTCGACCAGGTGCCGGCGATCGCGGCCAAGGTCGGCGGGCTCAAGGTGATCCAGGGCATCTGGCTCTCGAGCAACCGCGTCAAGAATTTCTCGCAGGTTGCGACCGTCGTCCGGCTGACCAAGGAATTTCCCGCCGTCATCAGCTCCGTCGTGGTCGGCAATGAGGTGCTGCTGCGCGGCGAGATGACGACCGCAGACCTCGCGGCCATCATCCGCTCGGTGAAGGCGCAGGTCACGGTTCCCGTCACCTATGCCGACGTCTGGGAATACTGGCTCAAGAACCGCGAGATCTACGAGGCCGTCGATTTCGTCACGATCCATATCCTGCCCTATTGGGAGGACATGCCGATCCGCGCCAAGTTCGCGGCGAGCCACGTCAATTCGATCCGCCAGCAGATGGCGGTGGCGTTTCCCGGCAAGGAAATCTTGATCGGCGAGACCGGCTGGCCCAGCGAAGGGCGGATGCGCGAAGGTGCGCTGCCCTCGCGCACCAATCAGGCCCGCGTGGTCTCCGAGATCCTCGCGCTGGCCAAGGCGCAAGGTTTTCGCGTCAACCTGATCGAGGCCTATGACCAGCCGTGGAAGCGGCGGTTGGAGGGCACCGTCGGCGGCTATTGGGGCCTGCTCGATTCCATCCACCGTTCGCTCAAATATCCGCCGGGCGAGCCGATCAGCAATTTCCCGTTCTGGAAATCCTACATGGGCGCCGGCATGGGCCTGAGCGTGCTGGTGTTCGTCGTCGCCGGCCTGACGCTGCGCCGGCGGCCCTGGACGCCGCGCTTCTCGGCGTGGCTCGGCGTCGGCATTTCGGCGACTGCGGGCGGCATCCTGCTCGGGGTCGCCTTCGACAAGATGTATTACGAGAGCTACGGCTGGGGAGGCTGGCTGCAATGGGGCGCTTTGCTCGCAGCCGGCATCCTCTCGCCGATCTTCTGCTCGCAGGCGCTGGTGTCGGGGCGGGGACTGCCGACCTTCCTCGAACTGTTGGGCCCGCGCGACGGGCGCAAATGGTCGAAGCTTTCGGTCGCGCTCGGACTGACGCTGGCGGTCACCGCCGTGATCGCGTCCGAGACCGCGCTCGGCTTCGTGTTCGATCCGCGCTACCGCGACTTTCCCTTCGCCTCGCTGACGATGGCGGTGGTGCCGTTCGCGATGCTGCTGGTGAACCGTCCGCAAAGCGGCGTGCGTCCGATTGCGGAGGCAATCTTCGCAGGCCTTTTGGCGCTGTCGGCGATCTACGTGCTGCTCAATGAAGGCCGCGAGAACTGGCAGTCGCTGTGGACCTGCACGATCTATCTGGTGCTGGCGTTCACGCTGTGGCGGGCGCGGGCCGAGCAAATCCCAGAATGAGCAGCCCGATCGCGATCCCCGACAACACGATGTTGTAGAGGACGATGCCGAGGCCCGCGGCGATCACGCCGAGCGTTAACAGCACGATCGAGGGCCGCATCAGATTGAGCGTCGCGACCACGAGCGCGACGATGCCGAACACCGAGTTCTTGAACAGCGAGGTCGCGGTCGCGCGTGCCTTGCAGATCATGGTCTGAAGGCCGGCGTCGCAGGCGAGCGACACTTGCGAGAACTCGATCGCGAGGTAGCGCACATAGAGCGCATACCCGACGCTGACGAATCCGACGACGAGCAGGAACTGGACCTGGTAGGGCGTGAGGCGGAACGGCTTCTTCTTCATGGGGCCAATATGGTCGGGAAGGCGGGCTGTAGCAACCGCTGTGGCTGCGGCTTGTGAATTCGTCTCAGAACTGGGCGCTAACGATCTGAGGTAACGCGGCTTTTTGGCTTGGATTTAGCGTCGGCTGAAGAATGAGGACAGCGTCGAGGTCGTCTCCGGCTTGGCGGGCGCGGCCGCCGGTGGCGGCGGCGGTTCCTCGCGCTTGGAGCGCTTTGAGGAATAGCTCCGCCGGTGCGGCTTTTCGGGCTTCGCGGCTGACGCCGCCGGCGTCTCGGCTTGCGGGCTCGCGTCCTGAACCTTCTCCTGACCCTTGTCTTGCCCCTTTTCTTGCCCCTGCATCGACAGCCGCTGGCCGTCGAACACGGCAGTCTCGCAACTCCGGTCGGTCTCCGACAATGCGGCGCAGATCTTTGCGGCGGCTGCCGCGTTCACCAGCGGCCCCGCGCCGAGCCGAAGCTGCATGCCGAGCCCGGTCTTGCTCTCCTTGACCATGATGATCGGCCGAAGCTTTGCCAGATCCGGATTCGACTTGGTCAGGCCGCGCCACAGCGCGCGCAGGCCGGGCACCGAGTTCGCGCTGCCGAGATCGACCGCAAAGCGGGTCTGCTGAACCGTGATCGCCGGCGCTTCGCTCTCCGTGGCGGCCTCCGGCTCTGCGCTGGGCGGAGCCGCGGCCACGTCCGTCGGCTGCGACTGGTCCTTCGGCTTGGCCGACATCTCCGGCTGCATCAGTTTTGAGGCAGCAGGGTCCGGCGGCGCCATCATCGACTTGGCGGCAACGAGCGGAATGGCCGGTAGCTCGGACGCTGCCGGCATCGATGCGCTCGGGGCTGCGGTCTGCTGCGGGCTCGCATGCTCCTTCGCGGCTTCCTTGTTTGCTGCCTCCTTGTTTGCGGCTTCCTTGGCCGGCTTGTCGCTCGCCGGCGTCGAGGCGACGGGCGCGACCGCCGGCGCTGCGGCTTGCGGCGCGGGCGCTGACGACGGCTCGGGCTTCGTCGGCGCCGGCTGCGCCGGCGCCGCGGCTTGCTTTGCGATGGCGCCGGTCACGGAGTCGAGTCCCTGCTCGAGCACGGTGACGCGCGTGTAGAGGCGATCGCGGTCGGTGTTGAGTGTTTCGATGGCGGCCGTCAGTCGCCGCGCTTCGTTCTGGCTTTCCCTGGTCAGGACCGCAAGCCGCTCGGCCTGGCGCGCAAGATCGGCGGATGCGACCTGATCGCGCCGCCAGCCGAGCTGCGCCTGATTGGCCATCACGGCGACGACGATGGCGCCGACGGCGGCCACGCCCCACGAGCCCAGCCGCCACATCGTGCGGCGATCGAACTCGTTTTCCTCGGCCAGCAATCCGGACAGAATCCCGCCGGACTCCCTGGTGTCGAAGGCGCCGGCCAATGGGTCGGAATCCTTTGCCATTAACTGCGTGCCCAGCCCTGTCCAGCTTCCCCGAATCAATCAGGGAACATTAACAGGAAAAGCGTGTCGCACTTGAATTCCGGGCCTTTGCGGGGGTAGCAAAACGTCTCTATGACGGCGCCTAGCTGTCGCTCGCGACATCAGGATCGATTCGGCCGACACCAGGGATTGGCAGGAAACAGGCAAGGACCTTAATGACCGTTCGCTCAAGCCTCACGATCGTGCTCGCGGCCGGCGAAGGCACGCGCATGCGCTCAAGCCTGCCGAAAGTGATGCATCCGGTGGCGCAAGCGTCGCTTCTTGCGCATGTGCTCGGCGCAGCACCGAAGGGAACCGGCACCTCGCTCGCGGTCGTGATCGGACCGGATCACCAGGCGGTCGCTGATGAGGCGAAGCGCATCCGCTCCGACGCGCTGATCTTCGTGCAGCGCGAACGGCTCGGCACGGCGCACGCGGTGCTCGCGGCACGCGAGGCCATTGCGCAAGGGATGGACGACGTTCTGGTCGCGTTCGGCGACACGCCACTGATTACGCCCGAGACTTTCGAGCGGTTGCGCGCACCGTTGCGCAAGGGTGCCGCGCTCGCCGTGCTCGGCTTTCGCGCCGCCGATCCCACCGGCTACGGCCGGCTCGTGGTGGAAGGCGATCAGCTCGTTGCGATCCGCGAGCACGCCGATGCTTCGCCTGAGGAGCGCAAGATCACGCTGTGCAATGCCGGCGTGATGGCGATTGACGGACGTCGCGCGCTCGCCATCCTGGACAGAATAGGCAACGCGAATTCCAAGGGTGAATATTATCTGCCAGACGCGGTCGGCATTGCCCGCGCGCAAGGAGGAGAAGCCGTGGTGATCGAGACCAGCGAGGACGAGGTGCGCGGCATCAACACCAAGGCGCAGCTTGCTGAGGCAGAGGGCGTGATGCAGGCGCGGCTGCGCAAGGCTGCGATGGAGCAGGGCGTCACGCTGATCGCGCCGGAGACGGTCTATCTCGCCGCTGACACGATTTTCGGCAAGGACGTGACGATCGAGCCGTTCGTGGTGATCGGTCCCGGCGTCTCGATATCAGACGGCACCGTCATCCACTCCTTCTCGCACATCGTGCAAACCACGCTCGGCAAGAACGTGTCGATCGGTCCTTATGCGCGATTGCGGCCCGGCACCTCGCTCGGCGACGGCGCGCGCATCGGCAATTTCGTGGAGACCAAGGCCGCGACGCTGGAGGCCGGCGTCAAGGTCAACCATCTCTCCTACATCGGAGACGCGACCGTCGGGGCCAATTCCAACATCGGCGCCGGCACCATCACCTGCAACTATGACGGCTTCAAGAAGCACAAGACGGTGATCGGGACGGGCGCCTTCGTCGGCACCAATTCGTCGCTGGTGGCGCCGGTCAGAATAGGCAACGGCGCCTATATCGGCTCCGGCTCCGTCATCACCAAGGACGTGCCCGACGATGCGATGGCGCTGGAGCGCAATCAGCAGACCATCCGCGAAGGCGGCGCTGCGCGTTATCGCGAGATGAAGACAGGCGGCAAGAAAGTCGAAAAGAAGCCGGAGAAGTGAGGGGCGCTATTCGTCCTCGGCGAACTCCGAAAAGATCGCGCGCGTCAGGCGCCAGCCGCGCGGTTTTGCGCGCTTCACCGGCTCACCAGCCTGATGCTTGACGAAGACCGGCTTGCTTTCCTTGCCGCGCTGCGGCGGCGGCCAATGGGCCAGATGCGTGCCAGTGGTTTCGCTGGCTCGCAGATACGTCGACGAAAGACCTTTGCGGTCGGACGAGCCCTTCATGGCCTTGATCTCCCGGTCGTGAATCGTTGGGCAAATCTGTTGACAGAGAGTTAAAGTGCAGGGTTAAAGGCCCGCGAATCCAGGTCGCAGGTCTCAACCGTTGCAGCGCGATGCTGTCGCAATCCGCAATAATTATTGAGTATCTGGTTCCTTAGGAACTTCGCTAAAAACTGCACGCGTCGTTTTGATGATTTTTCGACGATTTGGGGGATATTGATCCGCATGTGCGGGATTGTCGGCATTCTCGGGCGCACGCCGGTTGCAGAGCAATTGGTGGATTCGCTCAAACGTCTCGAATATCGCGGCTACGACTCCGCGGGCGTCGCCACGCTCGAAGGTGATCGTCTCGAGCGCCGGCGCGCCGAGGGCAAGCTGAAGAACCTGGAGAAGCGACTCGACGCCGAGCCGCTTCAGGGCACGACCGGCATCGGCCACACCCGCTGGGCTACGCACGGCAAGCCGACCGAGCACAATGCACATCCGCACGCGACCGAGAACGTCGCGGTCGTGCACAACGGCATCATCGAGAATTTCCGCGAGCTGCGCGAGAAGCTCGAGAAGCAGGGCGCGAAGTTTTCCAGCGAGACCGACACCGAGGTCGTCGCGCATCTCGTCAATTCCTATCTGCTCAAGGGCCAGTCGCCGCAGGAGGCCGTGAAGGCTTCGCTGCCGCAACTGCGCGGCGCCTTTGCGCTCGGTTTCCTGTTCGCCGGCCATGGCGATCTCCTGATCGGCGCGCGAAAGGGCTCGCCCCTTGCGATCGGCTATGGCGACGGCGAGATGTATCTCGGCTCGGACGCGATTGCGCTCGCGCCGTTCACCGACACCATCAGCTATCTCGAGGACGGCGACTGGGTCGTGCTGTCACACGAGGTTGGCGTGATCCACGACGCCAGCGGCGCCGTGGTCAACCGCGAGGTGCTCAAGTCGGGCGCGTCGTCCTTCCTGGTCGACAAGGCCAACTACCGCCACTTCATGGCCAAGGAAATCCACGAGCAGCCGGAGGTCGTCGGGCATACGCTGGCGCGTTACGTCGACATGGCGTCCGAGCGCGTTGCGCTGCCGGTCAAGCTGCCGTTCGACTTCAACGACGTCCAGCGCATCACCATCACCGCCTGCGGCACCGCCAGCTATGCCGGCTACGTCGCAAAATACTGGTTCGAGCGCTTTGCGCGCGTGCCGGTCGAGGTCGATGTCGCCTCCGAGTTCCGCTACCGCGAGGCGCCCTTGCGCAAGGGCGACCTTGCGGTCTTCATCTCACAGTCCGGCGAGACCGCCGACACGCTCGCAGCCCTTCGTTACGCCAAGGAGCAGGGCGCGCACACCGTTGCGGTGGTCAACGTGCCGACCTCGACGATCGCGCGCGAGGCCGAGACCGTGCTGCAGACGCTCGCCGGGCCCGAGATCGGCGTCGCCTCGACAAAAGCCTTCACCTGCCAGTTGATGGTGCTCGCCGCGCTGGCGGTCGCCGCCGGCAAGGCGCGCGGCGAACTGTCCGACGCCGACGAGGCCAAGCTCGTCCAGGGCCTGGTCGAGATCCCGCGCCTGATCGCAGCGGCGCTGGTCGCCGAGCCGCAGATCGAAAAGCTCGCCCGCGACATCGCAAAATCCCGCGACGTGCTCTATCTCGGCCGCGGCACCAGCTTCCCGATCGCGCTGGAAGGCGCACTGAAGCTGAAGGAGATCTCCTACATCCACGCCGAGGGCTATGCCGCCGGCGAGCTCAAGCACGGCCCGATCGCGTTGATCGACGAGACCATGCCGGTCGTCGTCATCGCGCCCTACGACCGGGTGTTCGAAAAGACCGTCTCCAACATGCAGGAGGTGGCGGCCCGTGGCGGCAACATCATCCTGGTGACCGATGCCAAGGGGGCCGAGGAGGCGACGGTGGATTCACTCGTCACCATCGTGCTGCCGGACATGGGCTCGGCGTTCACGCCGATCGTCTATGCCATCCCCGTGCAATTGCTAGCCTATCATACGGCCGTCGTGATGGGGACCGACGTCGACCAGCCGCGCAACCTCGCCAAATCGGTGACCGTCGAATAGGCAGAAGGAGCACTCCATCGGTCGCATCGCGCCTTCAAAAATCTGCTAGAAGCACCTAGCTAGAGTGAAGCGACCGACTTGGAACCCGAATGACCGCCCGCGACGACGCGTCCCCGCCCGCGCCCCTGCCAGACTTGCCGCCGGAACCGCATACCGGCCTGATGGGCCGTTTCCGCAACTATTTTCTCACCGGCCTCATCGTCACCGGGCCGATCGCGATCACCCTTTATCTGGTCTGGTGGTTTGTCACCTGGGTCGACGGCGTGGTGCGCCCCTTCGTGCCGCTGGCCTACCGTCCCGAGACCTATCTGCCTTACGGCGTTCCCGGCTGGGGGCTGATCGTCGCATTTTTTACGCTGACGCTGGTCGGCTTCCTCGCGGCCAATTTGATCGGCCGGACGCTGGTCGATGTCGGTGAGACCTTCTTGGGCCGGATCCCGGCCGTGCGCGCCATCTACCGCGGTTTGAAGCAGGTGTTCGAGACGCTGTTCTCGGGCAAGGGCTCGAGCTTCCGGAAAGTGGGCCTGGTCGAGTTTCCCTCGCCGGGCATGTGGTCGATCGTCCTGATCTCGCAATCGCCGAGCGAGGACGTCGCGCGCAGCCTGCCCGGGCAGGAGGAGCATGTCTCGGTGTTCCTGCCGTGCTCGCCGAACCCGACGACCGGCTTCTTCTTCTACGTGCCCAGGAGCAAGATCATCGAGGTCGAGCTGAGCGCCGAGGATGCTGCGACGCTGATCATGTCGGCCGGCGTGGTGCAGCCGGGCTCGGCACCCGACCCCAAGAAGGCCGCCGCTCTCGCGGGCATGGCGAATGCGGCGCGCATCGCCAACGCCTCGAGGCTGGCACCCGAGCCTGCGAAGGTGGAGTAGGGCCATTCCGGTGCGGGATGGCCGCGTTCACGTAAGGCTGCGCGTCCTCTGCTATTCTCCGGTTGAACCGAGCGCATCGCTCGGAATTCGACTTGGAGTGCACGATGTCCCCAACCATTGCGATCCTGGCGCCTGGTGCCATGGGCAGTGCCGTCGCCCGCCGCCTGAGCGATCATGGCGCGCGCGTGCTGACCTCGCTGAGGGGCCGCAGCGAAGCGACGCTGAAGCGGGCCGCCGATGCCGGCATGGTCGGCGCCGAGGATGATGCGATCGCGGCGGCCGACATCATCCTCTCGATCGTGCCGCCGGGCGAGGCGGTGGCGCTCGCCGAGCGGCTCGCCGCACTGATCGTCAAGCGGGACAAGAAACCGGTCGTCGTCGACTGCAACGCCGTCAATGTCGACACCGTGCTCCGCATTGAGGAAATCATCGGCTCGGCCCAGGCGCCGTTCGTCGATGCCGGCATCATCGGCTTCCCGCCGCAGCGAGGGGGCAAGAGTCCGGCGTTCTATATGGCGGGCGAGCACGCCAAGGATGTCACCGTTCTCAGGGATCTCGGCCTCGATGTACGGATCGTCGAAGGCCCGGTCGGCGCTGCCTCTGCGCTCAAGATGGCCTACGCCGGCATCAACAAGGGACTGGCCGGCCTCGGCTCGGCGATGGTGCTCGCGGCGACGAAGGCGGGTGCTGCCGATGCCTTGCGCGCCGAACTCGCACTGAGCCAGCCTGCGATGCTGGCGAAGCTCGAGGTCGCGCTGCCGGACATGATTCCGAAGGCTTATCGCTGGGTCGCCGAGATGCGGGAGATATCGGGCTTCCTCGGGCCGGATCATCCGGCAAGCCAGATCTACGAGGGATTTGCGCGGTGGTTCGAGCATCTGGCCGAGGATGCGAAGGGCGAGGGCGCGGATACGGAGTTGCTCAGGGCGTTTGCAGCGAAGGGCGGGAAGAAGGGCTGAACGGTCCAGCCGCGCGCGGTCTCGTTGATCTATGTCATGATCTCTTCGTGAGGTGGGAGAGTTATCGCAGGCGCCGAACACAGAACGGCGGCCTGCCGGCCAGGCCGCGTCGTATCCGAGCGGAGGATATCGATGTGGGTCCTGATGTACGTCTTCTCCTACTCAATCAGTCCTGCCGCAACCAGCGACAAGGCGGATTGGCGGTTGCTCCCGCACGTCGTGTTTCAGGAGTTCTCGAACGAGGAGCGATGCAGGGCTGCGAAATCCGCGCTCGAGGGCAGCCTGAAGGATGCCGGCGCCAGGCTGAGAAGCGGGCTTGAAGACCTGAAGGCCATCGGCAAGGGCGATCCATCGCACGTCATCATTGCCTATAACGTCGAATGCCTGCCGAAATAGAGGCTGCGCGATCGCCGGGCCGCGCCTCGCCGTTGATCTAGATCAATGGCCGTCGCGTCTGCGCGGGAGGCAATCTCCCCTTACAACGAACCCGTGGGGGCAATCGTGATCAGGGGAATCCTCGCAGCCGCGATCGCCGTGACAGTGCTTTACATGGCCGACCAGGAGCTCGCAGACGGACACTATACCGGCTACGTCACGAAGGTCGTGACGAAGGTGAAGCAGGCGATCGGCATCCAGGAGAAGAGCGCCGTGCGCGGCGCAGAAAAGACCTAGCCCGCGCCGATCAGCGGGATCGCCTCATCCCGCTCATACAGATACAGCAGGCATCGCAGCGCTTCGCCGCGCTCGCCCTGCAGCTTGGGATTATCCTTCATGATCCGCAACGCTTCGTCGCGCGCCTGCGTGATCAACTGGCCGTGCACCTCGGAGCGCGCGATGCGGTAGCCGGGCAGGCCGCTCTGGCGCACGCCGAGCACGTCGCCTTCGCCGCGCAGCTTGAGGTCTTCCTCCGCAATGCGAAAACCGTCTGTGGTCTCGCGGATCACCTTGAGCCGTGCCTTCGACATCTCGCCGAGTGGTTCTGAGTAGAGCAGGAGGCAGGTCGAGGCCTCCGAGCCGCGGCCGATGCGGCCGCGCAACTGGTGGAGTTGCGCAAGGCCAAAACGTTCGGCGTTCTCGATCACCATGATGGTCGCGGCCGGCACGTCGACGCCGACCTCGACCACTGTGGTCGCGACCAGAAGCCCGATCTCGTGGGCGGCGAACTCTGCCATCACGCGGTCCTTCTCGGTACCCTTCATCTGGCCGTGGACGAGCCCGACGCGGTCGCCAAAGCGCTTTTGCAGGCTCTCGAAACGTTTTGTCGCGTTGGTGAGATGCTCGGTGCCCTCGGCCTCGGACTCCTCGACCAGCGGACAGATCCAGTAGACCAGCTTGCCCGACTGCAGGGCGCGGCCGACGCCCTCCATGACCTCCTCGATACGGCTCATCGGTACCGCACGTGTGTCGATCGGCTGGCGGCCGGCCGGTTTTTCGCGCAACTCGCTGACGTCCATGTCGCCGAAGTAAGTGAGGACCAGGGTGCGTGGGATAGGCGTGGCGCTGAGTACCAGCACGTCGACCGCTTCGCCCTTCGAGGTCAGCGCGAGACGTTCGCGCACGCCAAAGCGGTGCTGCTCGTCGACGACCGCGAGCGCGAGATCTTTGAAGATAACATCGTCCTGGATCAGCGCATGCGTGCCGACGAGGAGGTCAATCTCGCCCTCGGCGAGGCGGGCGAGGATGTCGCGGCGCTCCTTGCCCTTCTCGCGGCCGGTGAGGATCGCAACCCGCACGCCGGCGCGCTCGGCGAGCGGGGCGATGGTCTTGATGTGCTGGCGCGCCAGAATTTCGGTTGGCGCCATCAGCGCGGCCTGCTTGCCGACTTCGGCGACGGCGGCGGCCGCAAGCAACGCCACCACGGTCTTGCCGGAGCCGACGTCGCCTTGCAGCAGGCGCAGCATGCGCACGGGTTGCTTCAGATCATCGGCGATGGCGGCGGCGGCATTGCGCTGCGACGGCGTCAGGGCGTAGGGCAGGGCGTCGATGATCTTGTTGCGCAAATGGCCGTCGCCGGCATTGCGCACGCCGGCCGGACGACGCAATTGCGCGCGGATCAGGGCCAGCGCGAGCTGTCCTGCCAAAAGCTCGTCGAAGGCGAGGCGCGACCAGAACGGCTGGTCGGGCAGGATGTCCGTGAGCTCGGCCGGCTGGTGCACGCGATGCAAGGCTTCTGCGATTGGCGGGAAGTGGCAGCGGCGCAGCACCTCCGGGCTGATCCATTCCGGCAAAGCGGGCAGCTTTTGCAGCGCCTGCGCGATCGCCCGTCGCAGCGAGCCGAGCGCGAGCCCTTCGGTGAGCGGATAGACCGGATCGATGCCGGAGAGCTTTGCGATGGCCTCCTCATCCAGCACGCGGTCGGGATGCACGATCTGCGGGATGCCGTCATACATCTGCAACGTGCCGGAGACGTAGCGCTTCTCGCCCATCGGCAAGAGCTTCTCGACATAGCCGGGCTTTGCGCGGAAGAAGGTCAGCACGACGTCGCCGGTATCGTCGCTGGCATAGACGAGATACGGCGCGCGCGAATTGCGCGGCGGGGGCGGGCGGTGGCGGTCGATGGTGACTTCCAGCGTCACCACGGTGCCGGCAACGGCGTCGCGGATCTTTGGCCGCGCCCGGCGGTCGATGACCTGGCTCGGCAAGTGCAGCAGGAGATCGACCAGCCGTGGCGTCTCATCGCGGCTCAGCAGATAGCGCAGCAGCTTGTCCTGCTTCGGACCGACGCCGGGCAGGCTGGTCACGGCAGCAAACAGCGGATTGAGCAGGCTGGGGCGCATGGCGGAATCTTGGATCGTTTCTCCTCGTCATGCCCGGCTTTATGCCGGGCATCCACGTCTTTTTTCGTCCCAAGACGGGAGGCACGGCCATGACAAATTGGGGAGATGGCCCGACGCAACAAAGGGCTGACATCGGTCGTTCGAGTGGCTATATCACCCCCGCCCGGCACGTCCGGGCTTTTGGCGTTGGACGGATTTGCGAAAATGACGGGAACGACACGATCGAGCGGCGGCCTGGATGACCGCCGCAAGCGGCTTTTGTTCCGCTGCTGGCACCGCGGCACGCGCGAGATGGACCTCATCCTGGGCCGCTTTGCGGATGCGGAGATCGGCAATTTGTCCGAGGCTGAAATGGCCGAGCTGGAGCGCCTGATCGAGGTACCCGATCCCGATCTCTATGCCGCGATCACCGGCGACAAGGAGCTCCCGGCGGATGTGCCGGGCGCGCTGTTCGCGCGCATCAAGGCGTTTCCCGCGGCGGGCGACAATTCATGAAACCGCAATCGAAATCGCCGGCCGAGCTGCTTGCACCTGGCCGTGCGCTGACGCTCGCCAATGTCGCTGAAGGCGCGGAGGGGCTCGTCGTCTCCGATCTCGCGCGCGCCATCGCGGCGCGGCCGAAGAAGCCGGCGGTCAGCCTTGCGGTCGTCTGCCGCGATGGTCCGCGCATGCAGCAATTGGAACGCGCGCTGCAGTTCTTCGCGCCCGATCTGCCGGTGCTGCTGTTCCCGGCCTGGGACTGCCAGCCCTATGACCGCGTCTCGCCGCATGGCGGTATCCTCGCGCAGCGCCTGACCACGCTGGCGCGGCTCGCTTCGCTGACCGGCAGCGACAAGCCGCTGATCGTGCTGACCACCGTCAACGCCATGGTGCAGCGCGTGCCCTCGCGCGATCTGGTGGCGGCACAGGCGTTGTCGCTTGCGCCCGGCAATGTGGTGCCGATGGATACCATCGTCGCCTGGCTGGAGCATAACGGCTACAACCGCTCCTCCACGGTGCGCGAGCCCGGCGAATATGCCGTGCGCGGCGGCATCCTCGATCTCTTTCCGGCCGGCCTCGACCAGCCCGTGCGCTTCGACTTCTTCGGCGACAGCCTGGAGTCGATCCGCTCGTTCGACGCGGAGACGCAGCGCACGCTCCTGGACATGCGCTCGCTCGATCTGGTGCCGATCTCGGAATTCCAGCTCGTTACCGACACCATCCGTCGCTTCCGCATGGGCTATGTCGCCGAGTTCGGCGCGCCCGAGCGCGACGATGCGCTGTATGAAGCCGTCAGCGAAGGCCGCCGCCATCCCGGCATGGAGCACTGGCTGCCGCTGTTCCAGGAGCGGATGGACACGCTGTTCGACTATCTCCAGGGCGCGCCGATCGCGATCGAGCCGCAGGCCGAGGACGCCGTTCGCGAGCGCTTCAAGCAGATTCTCGACTACTACCAGGCGCGGCGCGACGCGCTGGAGCATCCGGCCGGCGGCGCCATCTACAAGCCGCTGCCGCCCGACCGGCTCTATCTGACCGAAGAGGAGTGGGGCAAGCGCATCGCCGACATGGCGCTGGCGCGGCTCACGCAATTCTCGGTGCCGGCTGATGGCGTCTCGATCGTCGATGCCGGCGCGCGCAAGGGGCGGGACTTTGCGCCTGAGCGCAACGACACCACCGTCAACGTCTTCGAAGCCGTGGTGTCGCATGTGCAGGCGCTGCACGCCGAGCGCAAGAAGGTGGTCGTGGCGCTGTGGACCGAGGGCTCGCGCGACCGCATGGCCTCGATGCTGCGTGACCACAAGCTGACGCACACGACCAGCGTCAATACCTGGCGGACGGTGCAGGCGACGCCCCGCAACGAGACCATGCTCGCCGTGCTCGGCTTAGAGGCCGGTTTTGAGACCGACGCCATCGCTGTTATCAGCGAGCAGGACATTTTGGGCGACCGCCTGGTGCGGCCGCGCAAGGCGAGCCGCAAGCTCGATAATTTTATCTCGGAGGTGACGAGCCTTGCCGCCGGCGATATCGTGGTCCACGTCGATCACGGCATCGGCCGCTTTATTGGCTTGCAGACGCTCGACGTCGCCGGCGCACCGCATGACTGTCTCGAACTGCATTATGCCGCCGAGACAAAGCTGTTCCTGCCGGTTGAGAACATCGAGCTGCTGTCGCGTTACGGATCCGACCAGACCACGGTCGAGCTCGATCGCCTCGGCGGCTCCGGCTGGCAGACGCGCAAGGCAAAACTGAAGAATCGCATCCGCGAGATCGCGGGCGAGCTGATCAAGATCGCCGCCGAGCGGATGCTGCATGAGGCGCCGAAACTGCCCGTGCAGCCCGGGCACTATGACGAGTTCTGCGCCCGCTTCCCTTATGACGAGACCGAGGACCAGCTCGGCGCGATCGAGTCCACGCTGAAGGACCTGGAGCGCGGCCGCCCGATGGACCGGCTGATCTGCGGCGACGTCGGCTTTGGCAAGACGGAGGTGGCGCTGCGCGCGGCGTTTGCGGTGGCGCTCGAGGGCAAGCAGGTGGCGGTCGTGGTGCCGACGACACTGCTGGCGCGCCAGCATTACCGGACCTTCACTGAACGCTTCCGCGGCTTCCCGGTGAACGTCGCGCAGGCCTCGCGCCTGGTCCCGACCAAGGAGCTGAACCAGGTCAAGAAGGGGCTGACCGACGGCTCCGTCGACATCGTCGTCGGCACCCATGCGCTGCTCGGCAAGGCGATCAAGTTCCGTGACCTCGGCCTGCTCATCGTCGACGAGGAGCAGCATTTTGGCGTCAGCCACAAGGAGCGGCTGAAGGCACTCCGCTCCGAGGTGCATGTGTTGACACTCTCGGCGACGCCGATCCCGCGCACGCTGCAACTGGCTCTGACCGGCGTCCGCGAACTCTCGATCATCGCCTCGCCCCCGGTGGATCGTCTTGCGGTCCGCACCTTCGTCGCCCCCCACGATCCCCTGATGATCCGCGAGGCGCTGCTGCGCGAGCGCTATCGCGGTGGTCAGGCGTTCTACGTCGTGCCGCGCATCGACGATCTCGCAGAGGTCAAGGACTTCCTCGACAAGAACGTGCCGGAGATGAAGGTCGCCGTCGCGCACGGGCAGATGCCGCCCGCCGTGATCGAGGACATCATGACGGCGTTCTACGACGGCAAGTTCGACATTTTGCTGTCGACCACGATCGTGGAATCCGGCCTCGATATTCCCAATGCCAACACGCTGATCGTGCATCGCGCCGACATGTTCGGCCTTGCCCAGCTCTACCAGCTCCGCGGTCGAGTCGGTCGCTCCAAGCTGCGCGCCTATGCGCTGTTCACGCTGCCGGCGCAGCAGAAGATCACGGCGCAGGCCGAACGTCGCCTTACCGTGCTGCAATCGCTGGAGACGCTGGGTGCGGGTTTTCAGCTCGCCTCGCACGACCTCGATATCCGCGGTGCCGGCAATCTGCTCGGCGAGGAGCAGTCAGGCCACATCAAGGAGGTCGGCTTCGAGCTCTATCAGTCGATGCTGGAGGAGGCGATCGTCAACCTCAAGGCCGGCGTGTCCGAGCCCGCGGCCGACCGCTGGTCGCCGCAGATCACCATCGGCATGCCCGTGCTGATCCCGGAAGACTACGTCGGCGATCTCTCGGTGCGGCTGTCGCTGTACCGGCGGCTGGCCGATCTCGACACCGAGGAGGCGATCGAGAATTTTGGCGCCGAGATGCGCGACCGTTTTGGCGTCTTGCCCGACGAGGTGCGCTATCTCTTCAAGGTCGCCGCGATCAAGGCGTTCTGCCGCAGCGCCAATGTCGAGAAGGTCGATGCCGGCCCGAAGGGCGCGGTCATCAGCTTCCGCGACAACTCGTTTGCCTATCCCGATCGGCTCGTGACCTTCATCCGCAGCCACGGCCAGGCCGCAAAAGTGCGGCCGGACATGAAAGTGGTGTTCTTCCAGGATTGGGAGACGCCGGAGGAGCGGCTTGCCGGCACGACCGAGATCCTGCGGCAGCTCGCGGGTCTCGCCACGAGCAAGAAGGCCGCGTGATTCCGACCAGGGGTGCACTCATGAGGCCGATGAGCCTAGGCAGAGTTGGCACGTCCGTTTTTCTCTTGAAAGCGGTCGTTGGTGAGGCACGAGGGCATATCGGCAAGGGCCAACAGTCCACGCTCTGAAGAGGAGCGCATCTCCTTTCCATCATCTACCCAGCTCAAGCGAAAAGATCAGGAACGCAATCGTATTGGTTGATCGCCGGCCGTCGCCATCTACCGATGCTACGCTTGAGTTTCAAAGAACCATGAAGCTGGACGATCACATTGGGCGGATTTTAGCCAAACCCCGGAAGCTTCTACGCAGATCTCATTGCAAGGACTGGGACAGCATTCACGTTGGTCCATGTTCGAGGGATGGGCCAGCAACCGTGCTGGAGGTTTTCCAAGAGCGACCCCAAGGCGAGTTGTCATTTTGTCGGCAATGCTATCGACGGAAAAAACGTTGCCATCGAACTAAAAGTGCGGCCGTCAGGAAGCTTGGGCATCTACTCAGGCGAACTGCGCGTCTCTCGCGATAAGGTCGGGCATGAGGAGTTTGGCTGGGTTCAATTGGATAGGGTTGTCGTGAACCTCGCACCGGAGATTGCTCCGCACGTGCTAGAAGCGGCGGCGAATGGCATGAGAGCCGCGCTCAGTGGATCGGCGTGGCAACTAACCCGGACAGGCGCCGATGGGATACGGAAGCATTTCGAGGCAAATGCTGAGACATTCGGAGCGGCTCGCGAGGTTACCGTGCTCGATAGCGCAACGGCCGTGTTTAGAGCGACGCAGGTCGTCAGCCCGTCAAGCTGGATGGACAGCCTAACCTACCTATTTCGAGTTCAGGACGCGCCTCTTCCGGTCGAATTTGTCAGAGAGTGATGGGCGAAACCCCAAAACCGCAAATTTGGGTCAAAACGCGAAAGCCTCAACGCGAGCAAATTCCGTCCGCTAAGCCCATTGAATGGACCTCAAAGGAGGCTTCAATGATCCTCCCCGTTGAAGAGATGCCCCAGATCACGAACAGGGCATCGCGGAGGGGCTGCCTCCCGTTGGCCATGATTTCGAGCGTATATTCGCCAAATCTGAGCGATGGCAGGGCAGTTGCAGTGACGGCTCAGTCCCACAAGACCGCAGAAGAGGAGTACGAGGAGCAGGTTCGCATCCTTGTCCGTATCGTTTCATCCTGCACTTTGGGGCTTTTCGCTTTCGCTGCGGGCTTGCTGATTGGGACCTTTCTGTTCTCGTGATCGAAGATGAATGGCCGGCCCTCCGGGCAGGTTCTATTTGATTTGGGCTTCACGAAAGTTACAAGTTTCGCTTTGCCATGGATTTCGCATACGCCGTTGGACGACAACGGCTTGATCCATGTCGTTAAGCGTCAGCTGGAACATGCCTCCTTCGGAGGGGGCGACAAGAGCAAAAGTCCCAGCCCGCAATGGCAAGACCGGTCCGCTTCCGAAAGCAGACATCAAACGTCTATAAGACCTACGACGCCGCGCGCGGAGCGTCGGCGTAGATGCGGGACAGCAGCGTCTTCGCGGTGTCCGACGGCGACAGCGAATCCACGCTGACCACGGGCTCGCTGCGCGGCTCGCGCTTGCCGTTGGAGGTGTGCCGCATCACCGCGGACAGGCGGCGCGCGATCATATGGGCGGTGCGGAAATCGGTTTCCGCAAATACCACGATCACCGAGCCGTCCTTTTGGGCGGCGCCAAAATCCATCTGGCGCATCAGGCGGCTGAGGATGCGCGCAGCGTCGAGCTGGGCGCGGGGATTGCGCGGGTCGAAGGCGAAACGCGCCACTGAAAGCCCGCCGCCGCGTGACAAGGTCTGCTCCACGGCCTTGGCGAAGTCGCGGCCAAACGCTTCCGGCGTCAGCAGGCCGCTGCGCGGATCGAGCCAGCCGCCGGCGTCGATCGAGCGCAGCGTGCGGCTCAGTTGCGCCTCGAAGGCATGCTGGCGGATCAGCGGCAGCGCGGCGGCGGCGATCTTGGCGGGCTCGCCGGCGATCAGCTCGAGATTTGGAAGATCGTGCTGGATCGAGAGCTGCTGCGCCGTGACGACCACGGGCAAATTGCGGAAGCGGGTGTCCTCGGCGAGCACCGTGATAAATGCGTCGGCCACCCGCGCGGAAAACCCTTCCGCAAGCACGACGCCGTCGATGTCGCGGGTGTTGAGATGTTTCGCGGCAGCCTCGATCGAGAGCGCACCGACCACGCCGGTGCGCTCGCCGAGCGCGACGGAGAGCGCTGGGTAAGCGGAGCCGCGGCCAATCAGCAGCACGGTCGCATCGCGCGCCGGATCGGTGTCGGGGAGCGAGATCGGCGTCGTCACCTCCGGCAGCCGGCGCAGCACGGTCGCATGCAGCGTGCGTACACGCATGGCGGCGCGCAGCCGTGCGACCAGGCGGTCGGAATTGGCGCCGCGCAAGGAGAACGGCAGCGCGTTGTGCGGAAGCGAGCCTTGCGCATCCACCGCGACGAAGGGAAGGTAGAGCTGCTGGTCGGCGATCGCCCTGGCGACACCGGCAAGATGCGCCTCGTGTCCGCCCGAGAGCGAGGCGAGGACGGCGGCAGGTTGCACCTGCGCCACAGCACTTGCGGCGTTTGCCCAATCGCTGTCGATGACGGGGAAGAGTCGGGCCTCGTCCAGCCCCGAGATATAGGTTGGCCGAGGGGTATTCGAGACGAAGAGGATCGGGCCCGCCTGGGACATCGCAAACTCGGATGACGCAATTAAACGAGCGGGAATCTAGTTCGGCCGCCTTAATGCCCGGTCAACGGGATGGACAAAAGTGCGCTCAGGCCGGTCCGGTGCGGTCGCGAAAGGCCTCGACCATCAGAGGGTTAAGGCCCAGTTCGCTGAGCGCTTCGCGGGCGCGGGCGTTGTCGTGGGCCCGTCCCGCCAGTCGGTGGCCGCTCAGGCGATCCGGTAGCGCCGTCAGCAGCGCCCCCTGGCCGAGCCGGCGCGCCCATTCCTGGAGGTCGTTGGACAGGAAGCGGTAGCCGCCGACAGCCATGATCCCGGACGGCGGCGCCGTGATGCAGATCGCCCCGCTCGGGCGGTCGATCCGCGCGGCAAAGCCGGTGTCGACATAGTCGCGCGCCGGCTGGGCCATCAGCGTGTCGTCGGCCGGCTGGGGCGGGGCATAGGCCGCGATAGGCACCATCGGTCCGCGCAGCCCGAGCGTGTTCCTCGGCGTCAGCAAGATCTCGCCGGCGATCGAGGAGCCGGATTGCTCCCGGACCGCGCCGCGCAGCCCGGGCATGACTGGTACCGGCACGCCGTCTTCGCCGCGGCGCACGCCGAACAGGCCGGCCTCGCCGAACAGATAGACGTCGGTGAGCGGGGCGTGCGGCGAGGTCCAGGCGTCGCTGGCGGCGACCTGCTCCGGCGCGCGCCACAGGCCGACGACGTTGCGTAGGCCGGGCATCCGCGCTGCCAGATCAGCCCCGAGCCGCAGCATGAGCTGGGCCGGCGCGATCAGCACCTCGCAGCCCTGTTCGTTGACCTGCTGCTCCAGCACCTCGTTGTCGAAGGGATGATGCAGCGCCAGCGTGCCGCCGGACAGGAGCCACACCGCGAGGGAAGCGGCGAGGCCGGCAAACGACATCGGCGTGAACGCCGCCATCACGGTTGCGCCCTGCGGAATGTCGGCCTCGAGCGAAATCGCGAGCCCGCCCGCTATCAAGCTGAAATGCGGCCGCGGCACCGGGCGAAACCCTTCCGCGGTGACGTCGAACGAGATAATCGCCGCCTTGCGACCGTCCTGGATCACGCTGCGCGTGGTGCCCGGCGGGCGCGCCAACACGTCGTCGAGCGAGGCCATGCCTTCCGGCAGCTCGCTGCCGAAGCCGAAGACGTGACGGATCGAGAAGGCCTCTGCCGCCGCGTGCATGGCGAGATCGGAATAGATGACGCCGTCGACCTTGCTCATGGTGACGATGGCGCGCGCCGCGGTGCGGTTCAGCGCCGCCGCTAGCTCGGCGTGCCGCCAAAGCAGGGGCAGCACGGCAACCACGAGGCCGGCGCGATGAGCGGCCAGCACCGTCAGCACGAATTCGATGGTGTTAGGCAGTTGGATCGCGATGACCGAATTGGCCGGCAGCCCCGATTCGACGAAATGCGCCGACAGCGTCTCGATGGCGCGATCGGCCTCCGCATAGGTCAGCCGCCGCGGGATATGCCCGGTCACGCGCATCTTGTTGATGGGATCGAGCAGCGCCGGTGCGTGCGGCTGCCGGGCCAGCGTGCGCTGGAACAGCGTGTCGAGCGTCGGCGATACGGCTGGCTGGTTCACGGCGTCACTTCGCTGGTTGCGGTCCTTGAGCGTCCACCCTGTGCCACCACGTCTCCGGCAGATAGCCAGACAGGGCGGTGGCCTTGGGCCGTTCTATCCGATTCCAGCGCGCGATCCATTGCTCCGATACGTTAAACAGGGGGATACCGTAGAACCCCGACATCAGGGCACGGTCGAGTGCCCGCACCGCCGACACGAAGGCAGGATGCTCGCGGGCATCGAGCAGGGCCGCGATCATGGCGTCGATCGCTGGATCCTTTGCGCCCATGTAGTTCCGCGTGCCCGGATTGTCGGCGGCCGCACTTCCCCAATAGAAGGACTGCTCGTTGCCCGGCGACAGCGACTGGTCCCATCGGTTCTGGATCATGTCGAACTCGTAGCCGAGCCGGCGCTGGTCGAACTGCACGGGATCGACGGCGCGGACCGTCGGCTCGATGCCGGCGCGCTTGAGATCGCGCACCAGGGCGAGCGCGATGCGCTCCTGGTCGCGCGTCGTCACCAGGATCTCGAAGGTGAAGGGCGCCCTGGTCGCGCGATTGCGCAGCACGGTGCCGTCGAGATCGTAGCCGGCCTCCGACAGGAGTTTGAGCGCCGCGCGCAGCGTGGTGCGATCGCGCCCCGAGCCGTCGGTCACGGGCAGGCGGTAGCTGCCGTCGAGAATGTCCGGCGGGATATGGGCGAGATACGGCTTGAGCAGCTCGCGTTCGATGGCGTCGGCAGGACGGCTATAGGCCGACAGTTCCGATCCGGCGAAGAAACTGGGCGTGCGCGCATAGAGCCCGAAGAAATAGCTGCGGTTGATGAGCTCGAAGTCGAACAGCAGCGTCAATGCCTGCCGCACGCGGATATCTGAAAAAATCGCCCGCCGCGTGTTGAACACCAGGAATTCCGACGGCCACGGCACGCTGGGCTTGATGGTGTCGCGGATCAGCTCGCCGCTCCTGGCGGCCGGGAAATCATAGCCGTCGTGCCAGCGCAGCGGCTCATGCTCGACGCGGAAATCGTAGAGGCCGCGCTTGAACGCTTCGAACTGGCCGTTGGCCTCGCGGTAATAGTCGAGCCTGACCTCGTCGAAATTGTAGAGGCCGCGATTGACCGGCAGGTCGCGGCCCCAATAGTCGGGATTGCGGGTCAGCGTCACGCTAGTGCCTGGCTTCACCGCAGTGACGCGATAGGGGCCCGAGCCGATCGGGCTGGTCATCGTCGTCTCCTCGAAGGTCGCGACGTCGACTGCGTGCCGCGGCAGCACCGGCATCAACCCCAGGATCAGCGGCAGCTCGCGATCGTTGGCACCGGTGAGATCGAAGCGGACGGTGAGGGGATCTGATGTCTCGGCCTTGACGACCTTGGCGTAATATTGCCGATGGTTGGGCCGGCCGTGGTCGCGCAACAATTCCCAGGAGAACAGGACGTCGTCGGCAAGCACCGGCTTACCGTCGGAGAAGCGCGCCCGCGGGTCGATGTGGAACGTCACATAGCTTCTGGCGTCGTCGGTCTCGACCGTCCGGGCGAGCAGGCCGTAGAGCGTGAAGGCCTCGTCATTGCCGCGCGCGAGCAGGCTCTCGACCACGTAGTTCCGCATTTGCTGGACCGCCAATCCCTTGACGATCAGCGGATTGAGGCTGTCGAACGTGCCGAGAATGCCCCAGACCAGCTTGCCGCCCTTCGGCGCGTCCGGATTGGCATAGGGCATGTGGGTGAAGTCGGCAGGCAGGGCCGGCTTGCCATGCATGGCGATGGCGTAGCTCTCTTCGGCGGCCACGGGACCTGGCGCCACGAGGCCGATGGCGAACGCCATGCCGACAAGAAAGCGGGCGCTCACGCGCGCAAACATGAACATCGGCATGGAGATTGATTCGGAAGGGCCGGCCACGGCTCAAATCCTAGCATAATGGCCCAGGCCGAAGCGCATCCGCATCTGCGTCAAAGATGCTTGTCGGCATTGATCTTTTCGTCCGCCACGTTAAGAAGGCGGGCAATCGCACAGGAGTTCCTGACCCGTCACTTAACCGCCTCAATTGACGGGGAGACAGCCGCGCCAAGGCGGCCTGGGTTCGGCGCTCCAGAGCGGTTCGGGCACTTCCCGTTCAGAAAGGGTTTTCCGCAATGAATTTCCGTATTTTGGCCGCGTCGGTTCGTCCGCGCGGGCGAGTTCTCGCCCTGTTGGCGGCTACAGCGTTGATCGCTCCCCTGGCCGCCGAAGCCCAGACGCCGGCGCCGGCCCCGGGTGCGCCGAAGGCGGCTCAGGCTCCCGCGCCCGCCGCGCCGAAGGCTGCTCCAAAGGCCGCCCCCAAGGCGCCCGCCGCTGCGCCGCAGACCCAGGGCCAGCAGCCCCCGGCCGCCGCCGGTCAGCCCCCCGCCGCTGGCGGTGCGCCCGCTGCCGACCAGCAGGTGCAGCTCATTTACGCGCCCTGGACCAAGTTCTGTCTCAAGGGCCAGGACGCCAACGCCAAGCAGGTCTGCTTCACCGGCAAGGACGGCCGCATCGAATCCGGCCAGCCGGTTATCGCCGCCGTCATCATCGAGCCGGAAGGCGAGCCCAAGAAGATTTTGCGCGTGACGCTGCCGCTCGGCATGCAACTCGTGCACGGTACCCGCATCATCGTCGACAACAACGCGCCGCTGCAGAGCCCCTACGTGATCTGCTTCGCCAACGGCTGTATGTCGGACTATGAGGCGACGCCCGAGCTCATCGCCAACATGAAGAAGGGTCAAAACCTCGTGGTGCAGGCGATCAACGCCAACGGCGCGCCGCTGACCCTGCCGCTGCCGCTGGCCGGAGAATTCCAGAAGGCCTATGACGGTCCGCCGACTGATCCGAAGGTGTTCGAGGAGACCCAGAAGAAGCTTCAGGAAGAGCTTCAGAAGAAGGCTGAAGAAGCGCGCAAGAAGCTCGAGCAGCAGGGCGGTGGAGCCCCCGGCGCCGCGCCGACCGGACAGAAGTAATTCTGCCGAAGAGAGAGACGCGAAAAAGGCGCCCGATCGGGCGCCTTTTTTTCGTACCGAGCGGATCGCGGGTTAGTTCAGCGACGGGTTGCGCGGGCGGTAGCCGCCGGCCTTGTCCTTGACGAAGATCTCGGCGACCTGCGAATGGCGGATCGGCTCGCCGGAATCGTCGGGCAGCAGGTTCTGCTCGGAGACGTAGGCGACGTATTCGGACTCCGCGTTTTCCGCCAGCAAATGGTAGAACGGCTGATCCTTGTGAGGGCGCACCTCCTCGGGGATCGACAGCCACCATTCCTCGGTGTTGTTGAATTCCGGATCGATGTCGAAGATCACGCCCCGGAACGAGAAGATCCGGTGGCGCACGACCTGTCCGATCTGGAATTTGGCGGTCCGCGCTTTAATCATGCTTCGTCGATAGACCAGGATTGTGGCCGATGCTAGTGCCCTTGCTTGGAATTAACCTGCGGAGGGCGGGCGGATAGCCCCAATTGCCTCAGAAACCGCTTTATAAATGGTCGATATCCTCAATCTGGCTCTACCTTATTTCGGCTTGATCTTCGTCGGGTTTGCCTGCGGCAAGGCCAAGTCCCTGCCGGAATCGGGCCTCGCCTGGATGAACTTCTTCCTGCTCTACGTGTCGTTGCCGGCGCTGCTCTTTGCGATCATGTCGAAGACGCCATTCGCGGACCTGAACAACCCGCCGTTCCTGGTCGCAACCACGCTATCGACCGTCGCCGCGTTCACCATCGCGCTCGTCGTCGGAAAGGTTTTGGGCCGGCTGTCGCTGCGCGAGGCGACGCTCGCAGGCCTCTCCGGCGGCTACGGCAATATCGGCTATATGGGCCCGGGGCTCGCGCTCGCGGTGCTCGGATCGAAGGCCGCGGCGCCCACCGCGCTGATCTTCTGCTGCGACAGCATCTTCCTGTTCACGATCGTGCCGCTCCTGATCGAGCTCTCCGACCGCGATCATCCCTCGATCGTGCACGCCTTCGGCGTCGTGGCAAAGCAGATCGTGCTCAACCCGCTGATCATGTCGGCCTGTTTTGGCGCGGCCGTCGCCGCGCTCCATATCGAGCTGCCGGTCGCGCTCGATCGCACCATCGCCTTCCTGCAAAATGCCGCGGCGCCGACCGCGCTGTTCGTGCTCGGTGTCACGGTGGCGCTGCGGCCGTTCGACCGCGTGCCCTGGGAAGTGCCCGGCGTGATCGCGGTGAAACTCCTCGTCCATCCACTCGCAGCGCTCTGCCTCATGCTCGCCTTCGGCCCGTTCGCGCAGCCATGGGCCGCGACCGCCGTGCTGATGGCCTCACTGCCGCCGGCGCTGAACGTGTTCGTCATCGCGCGTCAGAACGACGCCTGGATCGAATCCGCTTCGGTCGCGGTGCTGCTCGGGACCTTTGCCTCCGTGGTCACGCTGACCAGCGTGATGTGGCTGATCCAGACCGGCCGGTTGGCTTTTCCTTGAGAGGCGCTAACGCCGCCAAGTCTTAGCGCCGCCAGGTCGGTGCGAGCCCTTCGCGCATGGCGAGGCGCCGCAGCGGGCCGATCGCGCCGAGCAGGTGCATCCCGACCGCGCGCACCGGCTGCAGCGGCAGGAAATCGTTGAGCAGCGAGCGATTGGCCATGTCGATCACGAAGGTGCGGCTCACGATATCAGGCCGCCGCGCCCGGTCGTAGCGCCTCAACACCTCGGGTGTGCCGGGATCCTGCGCTGCCGTGATCGCGTCGCCGGCGAGGCGCGCGATATCGGCGGCGTCGCGCAGACCGAGATTGAGGCCCTGCGCGCCGATCGGAGGAACCACATGGGCGGCTTCGCCGATCAGTGCGATGCGGTCGCGCGCGAAAGCGTCGGGACGTTCGATCCCCAGCGGAAACAGATTGCGCCCCGGTTCCACGGTCATGCGGCCGAGGATGGAATGCGACTGCTTCTCGACCGCCGCGGAGAGTTCGTCATCGGTCAACGCGCGCAGCCGCTCGGCCTCCGCAGGTGCTGCGACCCACACGATGCTGGAGCGGTCGCCGGGCAGGGGCACGAATACGCAGGGACCGTGCGGCGTGTGGAACTCGGTCGACACATTCCGGTGCGGCCGTGAATGGCTGACATTGAATGTCAGTGCCGTCTGCTTGAGCTCGCGACGCGTCACGGCGATCCCGACCGCCTCGCGGCACAGCGAATGGCGGCCGTCGGCGCCGACCACGAGCCGCGCGCTGACGAATTGCCCCGCGGCCGTGCGGATCGCGACAGCGTCCGCTTCCGTGACGACGCCTTCCGCCTCGTCGTCGACGCGCGTCAGATTGGGCAATTCCGCCGCACGCTGCTCCAGCGCCAGCATCAGCGAGCGGTTGTCGATGTTGTAGCCGAACGCGTCGAGCCCGATCTCGTGGCAGGAGAACCGCACCTCCGGCGCGCGGATCAGGCGGCCCGTGTCGTCGACGAGCCGCATGGCCTCCAGTGCGGCCGCCTTGTCCCTGCAGTGCGGCCAGACGCCGAGCCCGTCCAAAAACTCGACGGAGCCGCCGAGCAGCGCCGTCGTGCGGTTGTCGGCATAGGGCAGGCGACGCGCCACCAAAGCGGTGCGCGCCCCGGCCTGTGCCAGCGCAATCGCAGCGGTCAGGCCCGCAGGCCCGCCGCCGATCACGGCCGTGTCATAAAGTGTCGATCCGTCTGCCATGATCGCACAATTGACATGCTCCACGGCAATTTCAAGCCCGCTCATTCTGCATGATTTTAAGGGAAATTGCGCGGCCGAACGCCGCAACCGCTTATGTGCAAATCGGTCTCGTTCTGATAGCACTGCGCAAGCCATGGATACCCAGCAGGACTCCCTCAAACCCAGGCCCGCGATCCGCGCGGCGGCCTTTTCTGTGCATGTCTTCACCGCGTTCGGCGGCGCCATCGCGCTGCTTGCGATGCTGGAGGCGGTGCGTGAGCACTGGGCGGCGATGTTTCAATGGCTGGGCATCGCGCTCATCATCGATGGGATCGACGGGCCCATCGCGCGCCGGCTGAACGTCAAGACCGTGCAGCCGAACTGGTCGGGCGACGTGCTCGACCTCGTCGTCGATTTCGTCACCTATGTGTTCGTGCCGGCCTATGCGATCGTCGCCAGCGGCATGCTGCTGCCGGTCGCAGCGCCCATCCTGGGCGTGGCCATCGTCGTGACCAGCGCGCTCTATTTCGCCGATCTGCGCATGAAGGCCGACGACAATCATTTCCGCGGCTTCCCGGCGCTGTGGAACGCCGCCGCATTCTATCTGTTCCTGCTGCACTGGCCGCCGCTGATGTCGACGCTGCTGATCGCCGCTTTGGTAGTGCTGACATTCGTGCCGTTCCACGTGCTGCACCCGGTGCGGGTGGTGCGGCTGCGCTGGCTGACGATGTCGCTGATCGTCGTCTGGGCTGTGCTTGCGCTCTACACGCTGAGGCTCGACTTCCAGGTCGGCATTGCCGTGAAGATCGCGCTCTGCGCGATCGCACTCTATGTCGTCGGCAGCGATGCCGTGATCAGGCTGGCAAGATCCTTCGCATGATGCAACTCATCACCAGCCCCGAAGCCTGGGCCGCTCTGTTGACCCTGACGTCGCTCGAGATCGTCCTAGGCATCGACAACGTCATCTTCATTTCCGTCATCGTCTCGCGCATTCCGGAGAAGCAGGCCAACCGCGCCCGCCAGATCGGGCTTGCGCTCGCGCTGGTGTTCCGCATCGCGCTCCTTAGTGCATTGGTCTGGCTGATCGGTCTGACCGAACCCGTCTTCACGTTCAAGAGCAATGAATATTCCTGGCGCGACATCATTCTCATCGGCGGCGGCCTGTTCCTGATCGCGAAGGCGACCCACGAAATCCATGGTGAGGTCGAGGCCGACGAAGGCGAGGGCGAAGGCGGCTCGGCCCAGAGCGCATTCTTCTGGGCGATCCTCCAGATCATCGTCATCGACATGGTGTTCTCGCTCGACTCGATCATCACCGCCATCGGCATGGCGCAGGATCTGGAGATCATGATCGCCGCTGTCGTGATCGCCTGTCTGGTGATGTACATTTCATCGGGACCGGTCTCGCGATTCGTCGCCGCACATCCGACCACCAAGATGCTGGCGCTTGCATTTCTGGTGCTGATCGGCGTCGCGCTGGTTGCAGATGGATTCAAGTTTCACATTCCGCGCGGCTACATCTACTTCGCAATTGCGTTCTCGGCGGCGGTCGAGTTCTTCAACGTGCTGGCAAGGCGCAATCGGAGGAAGGCGGCCAGATAGTTCGGCCCAGCGCGTTCCATCCTAGGTCGAGTTGACAAGCAAGGCGCGATGGCCTTCGTTTGTCGGCAGGAAGGACGAGGGCAAGACGAACGAGGAGGTCAGGTGATGACCAAAGCCGTCCGCGTGCACAAGGTCGGGGGTCCGGAGGCCCTCGTCTATGAGAGCGTCGACGTGCCCGAGCCTGGCCCCGGCGAGGTCCGCATCCGCCAGCACGCGGTCGGGCTGAACTTCATCGACGTCTATTTCCGTACCGGCCTCTACAAGGCGCCAGGGTTTCCGTTCATCGCCGGCAACGAGGCCGCCGGTGAGGTCGTCGCGGTCGGGCCGGGCGTCACGCATTTCCACCCCGGCGACCGCGTCGCCTATTATCACAATCTCGGCGCGTATACCGGCGAGCGCAACATTCCCTGGGAGAAGCTGGTCAAGCTGCCCGACCACATCACCTACGAGCAGGGCGCGGTGCTGATGCTCAAGGGTCTGACGGTCTGGTATCTCCTGCACAAGACCTTCAAGGTCGAGCCGCATCACCGCGTGCTGGTTCACGCGGCCGCCGGCGGCATCGGCTTGCTGGCCTGCCAATGGGCGCGGGCGCTGGGCGCCCATGTGATCGGTACCGTCGGCTCGCGCGCCAAGGCGGAGCTCGCGGAGGCCAATGGCTGCGATCACGTGATCCTCTACAACGAGGAAGATTTTGTCGCGCGCGTCAAGCAGATCAGCCGCAACGAGGGCTGTGACGTCGTCTATGACGGCGTCGGCAAGGCGACGTTCCCGGGCTCGCTGTCGTGCCTGAAGCCGCGCGGCATGTTCGTCTCCTTCGGCAACGCGTCGGGCCCGGTACCGCCGTTTGCGATTTCCGAGCTCAACAATCACGGCTCGCTGTTCGCGACGCGGCCAAAGCTCAACGACTATATCGGCAAGCGCTCGGAGCTGCTCGAAGGGGCCGATACGCTGTTTGCCGCCGTCATCAGCGGTAAGCTGCACGTGCCGATCAACCACGCCTACGCGCTGAAGGACGCCGCGAAGGCCCATATCGATCTCGAAAGCCGCAACACCACGGGCGCGTCGATTTTGAAGCCGTAGAGACTCATCTGACCGAAGTCGTCATGCCCGGGCTTGTCCCGGGCATCCACGTTCTTTGTGCCATGCCTCAAGGCGTGGATGGCCGGGACAAGCCCGGCCATGACGTAGAGTGCAGGGCGATCACGCCACGAGTCTCGCAGCACCTGCCTTGGTCAAGATCGCGTCCAGGCAATCGACCATCTCGCCGATCTCCACCCGCGTGACGTTGAGCGCGGGCATGAAGCGCAGCGCGTCGGGCTGCGGCGCGTTGAGCAGCACGCCGGCCTCGAACGCCTGGGCGACGATCGCCTGCGCGATCGGTAGCTTGAGGTCGAGCGCGAGCAGAAGGCCGCGGCCGCGCACTTCGCCGAGCCCGTGCCGCGCCGAGACCTTCTGCAACTCGCTCTCAAGCAACAGGCCGGTATCGGCGACGTTCTTCAAAAAGTCCGGCTTGCTCACCTCATCGAGCACGGCATCCCCCGCGGCACACATGATCGGATTGCCGTTGAACGTGCCGCCCTGGTCGCCATGCTCGAAACAGGCGGCCTTCTCGGTCGCCAGCAGAGCCGCGAGCGGCACGCCGCCGCCGATGCCCTTGCCGAGCGTCATGAGGTCGGGCGCGATGGCGGCATGCTCATAGTGGAAAAGCTTTCCGGTCCGGCCCATGCCGGTCTGGATTTCGTCGAAGATCAGGAGCAAGCCGTGCGCCTCGGTGAGCGCGCGCAGTTCTTGCAGGAATTGATCTGTCGCCGGCCACACACCGGATTCACCCTGGATCGGCTCCAGCATCACGGCGACCGTGTTGTCGGTGATCAGCTTCTCGACGGAAGCGATGTCGTTCAACACAGCCTTCTTGAAGCCCGAAACCTTCGGCTCGAACAGCGGCTCGAAGGCTTTCTTGCCCGACGCCGACATGGTCGCGAGCGTGCGGCCGTGAAAGCCGCCGGCGAACGTGATGATCTCGAACGCGCCGCCCTTGTGCAGGCTCCCGTATTTGCGCGCGAGCTTGATCGCGCCCTCATTGGCCTCGGCGCCTGAGTTGGCAAAGAACACCTGGTCGAAGCAGCTCTTCTCGACCAGGGACTGCGCCAGCTTGAGGCTCGGGCCGTTGTAGAAGGCAGGGCTCGGCGTCAGCAGCCGCTTGGCTTGTGCTGCGAGCGCGTCGGCGACGGCCGGCGGCGAATGGCCGAGGCAGTTCACTGCCCAGCCCTGCACGAAGTCGAGATAGCGCTTGCGGCTGTCGTCCCAGAGGTAGGAGCCCGCACCGCGGACGAACACGGCCTTGGGCCGCGCGGTGATGTCCATCAGCGCGGCATACGGATGGGTAGCGTTGGTCATGTCAGACTCCTCATGGGGGCGGGTGAAAAAGGCGCGCGAAAAGCAAGAAGGCCGCACTTTGCGGGTGCGGCCTTCTCGAAAACCTGGCTGAGCGAGTTAATCAGCGCTGGCGTCGGACATGGCGCAACCCATCATCGTCGCGGGTGCGACGACGGAAAGCTGCGCGGCGGTGGGTCCGAGTGAACATCATGGGGCGCGGCCATACAGCCGAATGCCGGGGCTTGTCAAGCGGGAGCTTTCGGCTCGCTACTTGACGCCGTAGCGGGCAAAATCGTCTGCGATGTCGGGCTTGATGGCTTTGGCGGCGGCCATGTCGCTCTCCGCGCCGGCCGTATCGCCCTTCTTCCGCTTGGCGAGCCCGCGGCCGTAGAGGGCGCTTTCGAGCTTCGGCTTGGTCGCGAGCGCTGCGTCATAGTCGCCAAGAGCCGCATCGAGATTGCCGAGCTTGAGATGGCACAGCGCGCGGCTGTCGAGCGTGTCGGGATCGTTGGGCTCCATCTTCAGCGACTGCTCGCAATCGGCCAGCGCGCCCTCGAGCTGGCCGAGGATCGCGCGCGTCATGCAGCGGGAGTTGAAGACGCCGGCATAGCTCGGATTGGCCTTGATCGAGCGATCGTAATCCTCCAGCGCGCGGACGTAGTCACGCTCGTCGAAATACATGTTGGCGCGGGCATAGGCGTCGCGATCATTGTTCGGGTTGAGCGCGATCGACTTTGCGAAATCGGCGAAGGCGCGCGTCCGATCGCCCTTGTCGCGGTAGACACGCGCGCGGTTGCCGTAGGCGGGGCCATAGGTGGGGTCGAGCTTGATCGAGGCGTCGAAATCGGCGAGCGCGCGATCGGCATCTTTGTGCTCGCGATAGGCGGTGCCACGGTTGTAATAGGCGAGCGCGAATTTCGGGTCGAGCCTGATGGCCTGGCTGTAATCGGCCATCGCGCGCTCGTAATCGTTCTTGCCGATGTAGGAATTGCCGCGGTTGTTGAAGTACTGCGCATCAGTGGGATCGAGCCGGATGGCACGGTCGTAGTCGGCGATGGCATGGTCGCGGTCGCCGAGATCGTCATAGGCGATGCCGCGGTTGTACCAGGCCAATGCGTCCTTCGGATTGAGGTCCAACGCGCGGCTGAGGTCGTCGATGGCGCGTTGAAGATTGCCCTTGCGCCGCCAGGCTTCGCCGCGATTGGTGAGGGCGAGCTGGGTGGAACTCCGCGACGGGTTCGACTGCAGCACGGCCGTGCAGCCCGCGATGCGCTGATCCTCGGTCACCCCTCTCGCGGCAAAACACCAGTCGCGCGCCTGGGAGGGCGACGTCTGCGCCGGCAGGCTGGTGCTGAGCAGAGGGAAGGTGAGCAGTCCGAAGACGATAGCCAAAGCGTTCAGGCGTCCGCGGGCCCTGAGATAGGTATGCATTGCTTGCGCGCCTCGCGCCGAACCGTTGTCGGCCTCGCGTGTTTGTACCGTCGAGGCGTGGATCGGTTCGAACCGGCAAGGCCCGTTGCGCGACCAAGACACGAGAGAATTTTCGGCAGGGGCGCCAGTGTCCGATCAACCCTATCACATCGATATCGACAGCATTCGCAGGGCGTTTCCGCCGGGCACCGAGGTGCCGCCGCTGCTGCTCGGCTTTGCCGGCTGGCTCGAGGGGCGTCCCTGGGGCAGCGTCGGCTGCTACGGCCTCATGGGACAATTTGCCGACGGCGCGCCGATCGTCGACGGTAGCCCGCTGCGCGACAAGTTCGCACTGTTCATGCGGTTGCCTGAAGGGTCTGAAGTCGGCGTCTGGTACGGCGCCGGCCCCGATCAGACCGATGCGCCGGTCGTGGTGCTGGGTTCAGAAGGGCAGTACGACATTCTCGCACCGTCGATCGCGGGCCTGCTTGCCAAGATCGCGTTGCAGAGGTTCGAGGACGTCTGGAGTGATTTTCTGCCGCACGAGGACGCAGACGACGCGACCGACGAATTGGCGAATTGGCTGAAGATCCGCCTCGGCACGGACGATCTCGAAGCCTTGATGCAGAGCGTGCCCGAAGCGCCCGACTTCCGCCGCTGGATGGAAAAATGGTGCCGCGACCGCGAGGACTACTGGTCAAACCATCCGATGATGGCCGAGCTCGGTTGGCGGCTGGCCGCGCATCTGCCCAAGGGCAAGAACCCCTGGGACAAGACGCATTTCGAAATCGCGATCGTAGGCAGCCAGTTTCAGGCGCGCGTGCTTCGCCGCGGCCGGCAGCCGGTCGAGGAGGCCGGCAAGATCGAGCCGCTGCTGCGCGAGTTGCGCGACGACATGCGCCGCGCCCAGCCGCATCTCGGACTCTGGTACTCGATGGCGTTCGGGCTCTACGCCGACGGCCGCGTCGTGCCGAGCTTCGACTACGACACCCGTCCCATGATCGGCGAGGCGCCGGCGGAGCTGTCCGAAGCGCGGGCCGATCTCGCCCGCGCGCCGCGACCGGAGCAATGGGTGCCGGCGTGGCTGGCGTCGGCACAAGCTGGATGAAAACTCAGAACCCCGCGACGCTGCCGTGCAGGTCGTAAGCGTCGGCGCGTTCGATCTTTGCGGTGACGATCTCGCCGACCCGCAGGGGACGCCGGCTTGAGAGATAGACGGCGCCGTCGATCTCCGGCGCGTCGGCTTTGGAGCGGCCTTTTGCAACGGTCGGGCCGACCTCGTCGATGATGATCTGCTGGCGGGTGCCGACCTTGCGCTTGAGCCGGCGCGCAGAGATCTTCTGCTGCCGCGCCATCAGCGCATTGTAACGCTCCTGCTTCACCTCATCGGGCACGGCGCCAGGAAGCGCGTTCGACGTGGCGCCGGCGACCGGCTCGTATTTGAAGCAACCGACGCGATCGATCTCGGCCTCGTCCAGCCAGTCCAGCAGATAGGCAAAATCTGAATCGGTCTCGCCGGGAAAGCCGACGATGAAGGTCGAGCGTAGTGCCAGATCCGGGCACTCCTCGCGCCAGCGCTTGATCCGCGCCAGCGTCTTGTCCTGCGCCGCCGGCCGCTTCATGGCCTTCAGCACCTCGGGGCTCGCATGCTGGAACGGGATGTCGAGATAGGGCAGCACCTTACCCTCGGTCATGAGTGCGATGACCTCGTCGACATGCGGGTAGGGGTAGACATATTGCAGGCGGACCCAGGCCCCGAACTCGCCGAGCTCCTTCGCCAGATCGAGGAATTTTGCGCGGACCTGGCGGTCCTTCCACGGGCTCTCGGCATATTTCACGTCGACGCCGTAGGCCGAGGTGTCCTGCGAGATGACCAGCAGCTCCTTGACGCCGGCGCCGACCAGGCGCTCGGCCTCGCGTAGCACGTCATTGGCCGGCCGCGACACCAGGTCGCCGCGCAGTTTTGGGATGATGCAGAAGCTGCAGCGGTTGTTGCAGCCTTCTGAGATCTTCAAATAGGCATAGTGGCGCGGCGTCAGCTTGATGCCCTGCGGCGGCACCAGGTCGAGATGCGGATTGTGCGCCGGCGGCAGCGCCCGGTGCACGGCGTCCAGCACCGACTCATATTGCTGCGGGCCCGTGATCGAGAGCACGCCGGGATAGGCCTGCTCGATCTGCTCGGGCTCGGCGCCCATGCAGCCGGTGACGATCACCTTGCCGTTCTCGGCCATGGCGTCGCCGATCGCCGAGAGCGATTCCTGCTTGGCGCTGTCGAGGAAGCCACAGGTGTTAACGATGACGATGTCGGCCCCGTCGTGCTTGCGGGCAAGCTCGTAGCCTTCGGCGCGCAGCCGTGTGATGATGCGCTCGGAGTCGACCAATGCCTTGGGACACCCGAGTGATGTGAATGAAATGCGGGGCGCTCTGTCCATGGTATCGCCTGGAGCCTAGATCTGAATTGTCCGGATTTAGCGATCCAACTAATTGAACCGATGGCGAAATTCAACAACTAACCTATGCGGTGCGATGCTAAAGCAGCACGCGCGCGCACATGACGTGATCGGCCGGTCGCAAGGGAGGTATGGACAGGCTCCTGATGTGGGAAGCCGGTTCCGATCGTGTGAGTGGAGGAGCCGAGATGAATTACTCCAATGTGCACGTTTTTTGACGTTATTCCGTCCTTGCTTGATTTCACGGAGCTAAACTGCGATGCGCCGCTTCATCTTCGGCATGGCTTTCGTTACCGCTGCCTGCGGCGCGATGTTTCCGGTGCGGGCTGAAGTCGACAAGATCATCCATGTCTGCGATCGGCAAGAACGAATGTGTCCGGAATTCAGGCCACGCGTGAAGGCACCCGATGGGTGGACGAGGGACGAGGCCGCGAGCCTCAAGTACGGCGCCTCGATGTTCGTGCCCAACGGGAAGAGTTTCGGCAAAGCCGAAGTGATCATCTATGCCGAAGGCCGCTACAACAAGGATCGGACCGAATTGGTTCAATGGGTCGCAACGAGCGATAGGGATTGGGCGACGACATCCGGCAAGAATGCCAAGATCACCACGCTTCCCTCGGTGAACCCCAAGGTCATTATCAACCGCTACGACAATCCGTCCCTGAAGGACCAGCCGATTGAAGTGATCGCGCATTACGCCGATCTCGACAAGGACGGCAATTCCTACGTCGTGCGGCTGGCGGTCTCCGGCCTCAACGAAATGGCGGTGCTGGCCGCCGTGCCACTTCTCGACAAAATGATCGCTGGCGCGAGGATTCCGTGAGAGCGTAAGCCCGGATGACAACTGCCGTCGGGCGGGACTAGGCGGCTTTGAAAGTTTACATTCGTTGTCTCAGGGGCATCCGAGCGAAACGAAGCTGACCTTGGGCGCAGCCGCCTCATTCATATGCAAATCTGCCTGATTGACCGCTTGCAGCTAGTCCCAATTGCTCACAATTACAACCCTTTGCATGGGCGCCGAGCGTGCTATGGATGCGTTTGCGGTGGTGGGTTGAAGCAATGAGCGCCGAACAGTCGCCTAAAATCGTGATTGTCGACGAAAGCCCGGTCCGGGCCGCAATCCTTGAGGAGGGCTTGCGCGAGGCCGGCTTCACACAGGTCGTGCATATCAGCGAGATGCAGAGCCTCTTGGCGCGCATCTACTCGGTCGACCCCGACATCATCCTGATCGACCTCGAAAACCCCAGCCGCGACGTGCTTGAAGCCATGTTCCAGGTCAGCCGCGCGGTGCGCCGTCCGATCGCGATGTTCGTCGACCAGAGCGATTCCGCCTCGATCCAGGCTTCCGTGGAGGCGGGGGTGTCCGCTTACATCGTGGACGGGTTGAAGAAGGAGCGGATCAAGCCGATCCTCGACCTCTGCGTGTCCCGGTTCAACGCCTTCGCGAAACTCCAGGAGGAACTGGAGCGGACCAAGTCGCAGCTCGAGGACCGCAAGGTGATCGAGCGGGCCAAGGGTATCCTGATGAAGATGAAGGGCCTCAACGAGGACGAGGCCTACGTGCTGCTGCGCTCCACGGCGATGCGCGAAAAGAAGAAAATCGGCGAGATCGCGCAGTCGATCATCACCGCATCGGAGATGCTGAAATGACTGGACCGCTGCGCATCGGCTTCATCCCGCTGGTGGACGCCGCCGCCCTGATCGTGGCCGTCGACAAGGGATTTACGAGCGCCGAGGGGCTCGACGTCACGCTGGTGCGCGAGGTCTCCTGGTCCAATGTGCGGGACAAACTCAACATCGGCCTGTTCGATGCTGCGCATCTGCTGGCCCCGGTCGCGATCGCGTCCTCGCTCGGGCTCGGCCACGTCAAGGTGCCGATCGCAGCCCCCTTCAATCTCGGCATCAACGGTAACGCGATTACGGTATCGCCGGCGCTCCATGCGGCTTTGATGGAGGAGATCGAAGGCGGCGATCGTTTCGATCCGATGGTCACCGCCAAGGCACTGGCGCGCGTCGTCACCAAGCGGAAGCGGGCGGGGGCCGAGCCATTGACCTTCGGCATGACCTTCCCGTTCTCGACCCACAATTACCAACTGCGGTTCTGGATGGCGGCCGCCGGCGTCGATCCCGACGAGGACGTGCGTCTGGTCGTGCTGCCGCCGCCCTACATGGTGGACAGCCTCGCTAGCGGCCATGTCGATGCGTTCTGCGTCGGCGCGCCCTGGAACTCCGTTGCCGTCGATCTCGGCATCGGCCACATCCTGCACTTCGTCTCCGACATCCTCGTTCGTGCGGCGGAGAAGGTGCTGGCGGTGCGCCAGATCTGGGCAGACAAGAATCCGGAGACCGTCGCGGCCCTCGTCCGTGCCGCGGTGAAAGCCGCCGAATTCATCGAGCAGCCGGAGAACCGGGCCGAGGCCGCGCGCATCCTGGCGCAGCCCGAGCGGATCGGCGTCGATGCCGAGGTGATCCAACGCACCCTCGACGGGCGGCTGAAGATCTCACCCGATGGCGCCCTGCGCGAAAGCGGCCGCTACCTCCTGGTCGGGCGCGAGGAGGCGGGCTGCCCCGATCCGGTTCAGGCCGCCTGGCTCTATGCGCAGATGGTCCGCTGGGGGCAGACCGCGCTGAGCCCGGAGGCCCTGAAGACCGCCATGGGCGTGTTCCGGCCCGATCTCTACGACGCGGCGGTAGGGCGGTCGGGCCAAAGCGGGCAGGCGGCCGGCGGCTCCTTCAGCGCCTTTACCGGGCCGGCCTTCAATCCCGCCGATGTCGCGGGCTATCTGGCCTCGTTCGAGGTGGCGCGCCGGGGCCGGTAGCTCTCCGCGAGGCTGACTAAAATCTGAGCAATCCGATTCGAAGCTCAATCTTTGGGCCGTTGCTGCCCTAAGCGGCATGAATTTTGATCCACTTCATGCGCTGCACACAAATCTAACGCGCTGATCATAAACGATTTATTCGTCTATGCTGCGTTGGCACACTCCTTGAATAGAGAAGGGACAGGCAGGCTGGCGCGGACGCCGGTGGCCGCATCCATGATGGATTTTCCGCAGCAACGAGGCTGATCGGATCGCATCGGACCCATTTTCGCGGGCGCCCGGCGATCGACGTCCGTTCACCTGTTGTCGCCGCCCTGCGCGGTAGCTGGAGCTTCGAAATGGATTACCAAAACCCCTCCCACGCTGCGGCTTCGACGGTCCGCCAGACGGGCCGCACGCGTCGACGGGCGGCGACCTCCAGCACGTTGCGGGTGTGCTGATCATGAAGATGGAAGCAAGTCCCGCAGCAGACTTCTCGGACGAGCAGAAGCGTTATCTCGAAGGGTTCATGTCCGGCATGCAGGTCGGCCGGGTCGGCCGTGCCTTTGCCGCCGGCGGGCCTGCCACTGCATCGTCCGAGCCGACGGGGCCCGACGCCATCCACCTCAAGGCGCAGGACAAGACCACCGCGGCGGGCAAGAAGCTCGTCGACCAGGAGAAGTTCAAGCGTGAGCTGCATCCCTTCGACGCCTATGAGCGGCTGAAGGACCAGGCGCACAACAACGCCGCGCCGTCGCCGGCCGACAATTTCCGCTGGCGCTATTACGGCATCTTCTGGGTGGCGCCGGCGCAGACCTCCTACATGGCGCGCCTGCGCATTCCCAACGGCATATTGAAGCACTGGCAGTTGTCGGGCCTCGCCGACATCGCGGAGACCTGCGGCGGCGGCTACACCCACGTTACGACGCGTGCCAACTTCCAGATCCGCGAGATCGAGCCGAAGAACGCGGTGGCGTTGATCGAAGGCGTGCAGGATATCGGCTTGTGCTCGCGCGGCTCCGGCGCCGACAACATCCGCAACGTCACGGGCACGCCGACGGCCGGCATCGACCCGCAGGAGCTCATCGACACGCGGCCTTACGCCCGCGAGTGGCACTATCACATCCTCAACGACCGCTCGCTCTACGGCCTGCCGCGCAAGTTCAACGTCGCCTTCGACGGCGCCGGCAAGATCGCAGCGCTCGAGGAGACCAATGACATCGCCTTCACCGCGTTCGAGGTGAAGGACGGTTTTGGCGTCGAGCCCGGCGTCTGGTTCCGCCTCGGCCTCGGCGGCATCACGGGGCACAGGGATTTTGCAAAATATTCCGGCATCGTTGTGCGGCCAGAGGATGCGACCCGGGTCGCTGACGCCATCGTGCGCGTCTTCATCGATCACGGCGATCGCACCAACCGCAACAAGGCGCGGCTGAAATACGTGCTCGATGCGATGGGGCACGATGGGTTTCTCAAGCTGGTTGAGGAGCGGCTCGCAAAGCCCTTTGCGCGCGTGCCGGAAGAGGCGCTGGCGCCGCGGCCGGCGTCCGACCGTCTCGCTCATATCGGCGTGCACAAGCAGAAGCAGGCCGGTCTCAACTGGATCGGCGTTTCGCTGCCGCTCGGCAAGCTCACCTGCGAGCAGATGCGAGGGCTCGCGAAGATCGCGCAGGACTTCGGCGACGGCGACATCCGCCTGACCGTCTGGCAGAACCTTCTGATCTCCGGCGTGCGCGACGAGAACGTGGCACTGGTGACCGCTGCGATCGAGCAGCTTGGGCTTGCGACCTCGGCCTCGAACGTCCGCGCCGGCTTGATCGCCTGCACCGGCAATGCCGGCTGCAAGTTCGCGGCGTCCGACACCAAGCTCCATGCGGCCGCGATCGGCGACTGGGTCGATGCGCGGATGACGGTCGACACCCCACTCAACATCCACCTGACCGGCTGCCATCACTCCTGTGCCCAGCACTACATTTCCGACATCGGCCTGATCGCGGCCAAGGTGCCCGGTGCGACCGAGGAAGACACGGTCGAGGGCTATCACCTCTTCACCGGTGGCGGCTTTGGTCCCGACGCCAACATCGGCCAGGAGGTCTATCGCGACCTGAAGGCCGAGGATGCGCCGCAGTTCGTCGAGAAGCTGCTCAAGGCCTATCTCGCCCACCGCGCCTCGCCCGAAGAGTCCTTCCTCGCCTTCTCCCGTCGCCACGAAGGCGAAGCCTTGCGCAAACTCGCTGAAGCGGAAGTCACAGCATGACCAAGATGACGCTGCCACCGAAGATCGAGATCATCCCGGCCAACGCGCCCTTCAGCGAAGGCCAGCGTCTCTGGCTGAACGGATTTCTCGTCGGCATGCTCGGCCTCGACGGCTCGACGCCGCTGTCGCCGGCCCAGAACGGCGCCATGCTCGCCGAAGTCGGCGACGGCGATGACGGCGAAGCGCCATGGCACGATCCGGCGATGGAGATGCCCGATCGCATGAAGCTCGCCGAGGGCCGGCCGCTCCGCCGCCGCATGATGGCGGCGATGGCGCAGCAGGATTGCGGCCAGTGCGGCTACAATTGCGCCGACTATTCCGACGCCATCGCCAACAAGAGCGAGGCGCGGCTCAATCTCTGCGCGCCCGGCGGCAAGGAAACCGCGCGGATGTTGAAGCAGCTCTATGAGGAGCTAGACAAGGCGCCCGCGGCCAAGCCGGCGGCAGGTGCCGCTGCGCCCGCAGCAGTTGCCGCGCCGGCCGTGAAGACCGAGCCGGGCCGCGCCCGCGAGACCCCGGCGGACGCCACGTTCCTGTCGCGCCGTCTTCTGAACAAGCAGGGATCGGAAAAGGAGACCTATCACATCGAGTTCGACCTCTCCGAGAGTGGACTCGACTATGTCGTCGGCGATAGCTTCGGCGTGTTCGCGCGCAACGACCTCGGCCTCGTCGATCAGATCATCGCACTGTTAGGTGCCTCCCACACCACCAAGGTCAACGGCAAGACGCTGCGCGAGGCGCTGACCGAGGACGTGTCGCTGTCGCCGGCGCCCGACAAGCTGTTCGAGCTGATCTCGTTCATCACCGGCGGCGCGCAGCGCGAGAAGGCGCGGGCGCTGGCGCAGGGCGAGGATCCCGATGGCGATGCCGCGACGCTCGACGTCATGGCGGCGCTGCAAAAATTCTATGGCATCCGTCCGCATCCGGAAGCGTTCGTGGAGGCGCTGGAGCCGCTCCAGCCCAGGCTCTACTCGATCTCGTCCTCGCACAATGCGACGCCGGGCAAGCTGTCGCTCACCGTCGATTCCGTGCGCTACGTCATCGGCAAACGGCAGCGCCTCGGCGTGGCCTCGACCTTCCTCGGCGAGCGCATCGCGGAAGGCGAGAAGCTGAAGGTCTACGTGCAGAAGGCCCATGGCTTCGGCCTGCCTGAGGATCCGAAGACGCCGGTCATCATGATCGGTCCGGGCACCGGCGTCGCGCCGTTCCGCGCTTTCCTGCTCGACCGCAAGGCGACCGGCGCGCCCGGCAAGAACTGGCTGTTCTTCGGCCATCAGCGCAGTGACTGCGATTTCTTCTATCGCGAGGAGCTCAATGCCCTGAAGACGTCAGGTCTCCTGACCCGTCTGTCGCTGGCCTGGTCGCGTGACGGAGAGAAGAAGTTTTATGTGCAGGACCGCATGCGCGAGCTCGGCCGCGAGCTCTGGACCTGGCTCGCCGAGGGCGCCCATATCTACATCTGCGGCGATGCCAAGCGCATGGCCAAGGACGTCGAACGTGCCATGGTCGATATCGTGGCGCAGTTCGGCGCGCGCTCGACCGACGAGGCGGTCGCCTTCGTGGCCGATCTCAAGAAAAAGGGCAGGTTCCAGGCGGACGTTTATTAAAGCCTTGGAATAGGTTCCAGTCGGTTCCAAATTGAGCGAATAAAATTCCCGGAACCCGGTTTCCGAAGAAACTTTCCTCTGCGATGGGAGTTCTGGACAGCGCCCCCATCGCTATTTCTGCGGGTGTCTTGCCTGCGTGCGCACTTGATCCTTCATATCCCGTCGATGGGGCGTTGGAGATCGACCATGCGCGAACTATCGGCGGAAGCCAGACTGCATCTTTATGCGCGTTCGCTCTCCCGGCGAACCGGGGCGAACCTGCATCTCGTTGCGTTCTACAGCGCCTTCGCGGTGATCGCCGCGATCGTATTCGGCACCTTGTCCGTGCGGCCCTTCTAAGCCCATTCCGTTCCGACGGAATCGGAACGGTTTTTTTGACGCGTTTTCGTTACGCGAACCGGCAATCACTTCGCTCGAAAACGCTATGCTTGCGGCGGTTCACGCCGCAGGCTCCAGCAGCATCATCCCGGTCGCCGTGTTCGAGATCGGGATGTGGTAGTTCGCATGCTGCTTGCGCACCTTCTCCGGCAGCATGCCGCGCGCCACCACCCAATTCAGCAATTCGACGCCTTGCGTGCCCGAGAGCTCAACCAGCTCGAGGGTCGAGTATTTGGTCGCCCATGCCGGGTTCGAGACCATGCTCTCCATGAACTGCAGATCGAACTCCTTGTTGATGAAGCCAGCGCGCTCGCCGTCGAGTTGGTGCGACAGCCCGCCGGTGCCCATCACCACCACGCGCTCGTCCTTCGGCCAGGACGCGATCGCGCGCGCCAGCGCCTTGCCGAGCTTGTAGCAGCGTGCGGCCGAGGGTAGCGGCGCCTGCACGGTGTTGACCACGACGGGGACGGTACGCACCGGCCATTTCTGGTCGGGCCAGCACAGCGCCATCGGCAGCGTGAAGGCATGGTCGACCGTCATCTCCTGGCAACTCACGATATCGAACTCTTCCGCGACGAGCTGCTCGATGAGATGCCACGACAATTCCGGATCGCCCTGGAACGGCTGCGTGGTGGGGATGCCCCAGCCTTCGTCGGCGTTGCGATATTCGCGTGCCGCGCCGATCGCGAAGGTTGGCATCTTGTCGAGGAAGAAATTGAGCCCGTGGTCGTTGTAGACGAGCACGACCACATCGGGCCTGACCTTGGCAAGCCAGTCGCGCACCGGCGGGAAGCCGTCGAAGAAGGGTTTCCAGTAGGGATCCTGCTGCAGGCCCTTGGCGATCGCGCCGCCGATGGAGGGGACATGCGAGGTGGTGATTGCGCCGACGATCTTGGCCATGATTACCTCGCTGCCGCCTGGAGTTTTGCCTTGAACTGATCCTTGGTCATGCCGGTCTGCTGGGCCCCGATGTCCTGCATGTCGAGGCCGAAAATGCCGGCAAACTTTGCGAGGTAGTAGGCGTTGCCGCCAGCCTCAATAAGCTGCAGCACGTTGCGGCTGCGGATCGCCTCGCGCTGCTGCGGGTTGAGGCCGAATTTGGCGCAATAGGCGTCTTCGTCGGCGACGAAGGCCTTGCGGTTGGCGGCGTCGTTGAACGAGTAGCACATCTTGTTCAGCGCATAGCCTTTGCGGGCCTGCTCGCCGTCGAAGATGGTGGTACCCGGCACCGGCTGCCGCGACTTGCCGTTGGGCATGGCGTTCTCCCTAAATTGGATGGACCGGCGCGATTTGTTCCAGATCAAGTCCGGCGCCGGCCGAGGGAGGCAATATCCAGCATGGCGCGCCAAGATAAACGCCGGGAAGCCGATCGCATTCATGAGCCAATTCGATCATTTGGACCTCGACGGCCACCTGCTGCGGCTGCTGCTGGCTGTCATCGAGGAGGGCTCGGTCACGCATGCCGCCCATCGCCTCGGCGTCACCCAGTCCGCCGTCAGCCATCTGCTCGACAAGCTGCGCGCGATCGTCGGCGATCCATTGTTCGTAAAGTCGGGGAGGGGCATCGTGCCGACCGTGCGCGCCCAGGCGCTTGCGGTTCAGGCACGAATGCTGCTCGACGAGCTCCGCAGTTTTTCGAGCGCGGTCGAGTTCGAGCCGGCAAAACTCTCGGCGCTGGTGACGATCGCCGCCAACGACCTGCAGCGCGACCTGCTGCTGCCGTCCTTCCTGCGCTATGTCCGCGCGCAGGCGCCGGGCCTGACGCTGCGGGTCATTCCGTCAGGCGCACCAACGGCGGAGCTGCTGCGCGGCGAGCATTGCCAGCTCGCCATCACGCCCCGGCCGCCCGATGCCTCGGACGTGCTCCAGAAGCGGCTGTTTGAGGACACCTACCGCGTGTTCTACGATGCGAGCCAGCGCAACGCGCCTGTCACGATCGAGGATTATCTCGCCGCCGAGCATGTCACCGTGCTGCACGAGCCGCACCGTCCGCTCGATATCGACGAAGTGCTGGCCGAGCGCGGCGTGCGGCGGCGCTTCGTCGCCCAGGTGCCGGGCTTTGCCGGTATCGGACCGTTTTTGCGCGGCAGCACCATGGTCGCGACGCTGCCGGGGCTGTTGCGCGCGCATATGCTGCGCGATTTTGCGGTCGCGCCCGTGCCCTTCGAATGTCCGAAAATGCCGATGTTCATGGTCTGGCATCTGCGCCACCAGGCCGATCCGATGCATCGCTGGCTGCGCCAGCAGCTCGAGATCGTGATTGCGCCGGCGCTCGCGACAAGGCCCGGAAAGGCGGATCGCGCCTTTCCGGGCCTCAATACGTCGCAGATGTCGAACGCGATATAGGCTTAACCAGCGAGCTGCCGATCGAGGTCGTGCAGCACCTGGTAACAGGGGAGCACTTGCGCGACGCTCGAATTCGGCTCGCGGCCCTCTTGGATCGCGGCGAAGAATTCGCGGTCCTGGAGCTCGATGCCGTTCATGGAGACGTCGACCTTGGAGACGTCGATCTTCTCTTCCTTGCCGTTCACGAGGTCGTCGTAGCGGGCGATATAGGTGCCGGTGTCCCCAATGTAGCGGAAGAAGGTTCCGAGCGGCCCGTCATTGTTGAAGGATAGGCTCAGCGTGCAGATCGCGCCGTTAGCCGCCTTGAGCTGGATCGACATGTCCATGGCGATGCCGAGCGCGGGATGGATCGGCCCCTGCACCGCATTTGCCTTCACGATCGGCGAGCGCGCCTGGTAGGCGAACAGGTCGACGGTGTGGGCGGCGTGATGCCAGAGCAGATGGTCGGTCCAGCTCCGCAGCTGTCCCAGCGCGTTCATATTGGTGCGGCGGAAGAAGTAGGTCTGCACGTCCATCTGCTGGATGTTGAACTCACCCGCCTCAATCTTCTTGCGCACCCATTGATGGCTCGGATTGAAGCGGCGGGTGTGGCCGCACATCGCGGTCAGCCCGGTCTTCTTCTGCAGGTCCACGACCGCCTGCGCATCGGCCAGCGAATCCGCCAGCGGAATCTCGACCTGCACATGCTTGCCGGCCTTCATGCAGTCGATCGCCTGCGCCGCATGCATCTGGGTCGGGGTGCAGAGGATGACGGCATCGACCTCCTTCAGCGCAAGGCTGTCGGCGAGTTCGGTCGAGACGTGCTTGATGCCGTATTTGTCGGCGATCTCCTTGGTCGGCTCGAGCCTGCGGCCGACCAGCGACACCACCTCGACGCCATCGATGTTCTTGATGCCGTCGAGATGCTTGATGCCGAACGCGCCGGCGCCGGCCAGCGCCACCTTGATCGTCTTGTTGGCCATATCAGTTGTTCTCCAGGATCAGATGCCCGACGGCCGTGTTGCTCGCCGGCACATGGTAGAAACGGTGAGCGACCGTCGGCTTGGCATCGCTCATGGCGCCGCGCGCGATCAGCCACATCACGAGCTCGATGCCCTCGGAGCCGGCTTCGCGCACATAGTCGAGATGGGGCTTCTTCGACAGCGCGTCGGGATCGTTGATGAGCTGGTCGAGGAAGGCGTTGTCCCATTCGCGGTTGATGAGACCGGCGCGCGGGCCCTGGAGCTGGTGGCTCATGCCGCCGGTGCCCCAGATATGCACGTTGAGCGGCTCCTCATAGGTTTCGATCGCCTTGCGGATCGCCTTGCCGAGCATGTAGCAGCGCCGCCCCGAGGGGACCGGATACTGCACGACGTTGACGGCGAACGGGACGATTGGGCAGGGCCAGGCCTGCGGCTGGCCGCACATCAGGCTGAGCGGCACGGTCATGCCGTGGTCGACGTCCATCTTGTTGACGATGGTGAGGTCGAAATCGTCCTGAATGACCGACTGCGCGATGTGCGCGGCAAGCTGCGGATGGCCGATCACCTTCGGCACCGGCCGCGGTCCCCAGCCTTCGTCGGCCGGCTGGTATTCGGCGGCCGTGCCGATCGCGAAGGTCGGGATCAGGTCCAGGCTGAACGCGGTCGCGTGGTCGTTATAGACCAGGAAGATCACGTCGGGCTTCTTGTCCTTCATCCATTGCTTGGAGAAGTCGTAGCCCTTGAACACCGGCTGCCAGTACGGCTCGCCGGTCTTGCCGAGATCGATCGCCGCTCCCACCGCCGGAATGTGCGAGGTGTAGACGCTTGCGCTGATGTGGGCCATTACTTCTTCTCCCCGGTGTAGCGATTACCCTCGATGGATCGGCCGCCCTTCACCATCATCTCGCGGTACTGTTCTTCGGTCATGCCGGTCATGCTGCCGGCCATCTGCTGAAAGCTCTTGCCGTCGGTCGCGCCGATCTTGGCAAGGAAGTAGATGTTGCCGCCGAGCGCGATGCAGCGGTTGAGGTCGCGATCGAGCACGGCCTGCTTCTGCTCCTCGCTCATCGGCCATTCGTCCAGATAAGCGCGCTCGTTCGCCTTGAAGCGCGTGCGGTTCTCCGCCTTCATCAGCGACATGCAGAACTGATTGAGGTGGTAGCCTTGGCGCGACATGTCGGCATCGAAGATGGTCGTGCCGGGAATGTCCTTGTAGGGTTTGTCGAGTGACATCGGATGATCTCCTCTTTCAGGATTCGTCTGGCCAGTACAACCGCATCGGATTGTCGACCAGGAGCTTGCGCTGCAGCTCGGGCGTGACGGCGATATGCGGGATGAAATCGACCAGAAGGCCGTCGTCCGGCATATGGCCCTTCAGATTGGGATGCGGCCAATCGGTACCCCAGAGCACGCGGTCGGGGAAGGTCTCGACGACACGGCGGGCGAACGGGATCACGTCTTTATAGGGATTCTGCTCGCCGTTGAGCGCCGGCGGCCCTGCGACCGAGAGCCGCTCCGGGCAGCTCACCTTCGACCACACGTTGGGATGTTCCCGCATGAACTTCAGGAACAGCTCGAACTCCGGACCGTCGATCGGCTTGGACACGTCCGGGCGGCCCATGTGATCTACCACGACCGTTGTCGGCAGGGTCGTGAAGAAATCCCAGAGCTCGGGCAGGTCCACGGCTTCGAAATAGATCACCACATGCCAGCCGAGCTTGCTGATCCGCGCTGCGATCTCGTTCAGCTCGTCCTTCGGCGTGAAGTCGACGAGGCGCTTGACGAAGTTGAAGCGGACGCCACGGACGCCGGCCGCGTGCATCGCCTGGAGCTCGGCGTCGCTGACGCTGCGCTTGACGGTCGCAACGCCACGCGCCTTGCCGCCGGAATGGACGAGCGCATCAACCATGGCGCGGTTGTCGGCGCCGTGGCAGGTGGCCTGGACCACGACGTTGCGGGCAAAGCCGAGATGATCGCGCAGCGCGTAGAGCTGCTGCCGCGAGGCATCGCACGGGGTATATTTGCGCTCCGGCGCGTAAGGGTATTCGCCGCCGGGGCCAAACACGTGGCAGTGCGCATCGACCGCGCCCGCCGGCACCTCAAAGCGCGGCTTCGAGGGCCCGGTGTACCAGTCAAGCCAACCCGGGGTTTTCTCGAACGGCCCGGTCACAGGTTTCGACATCAACGCTTCCTTCTAATGTTTCGCACAGCCTGCTGCCGGGTCACGCCGGCTCCATGCCCTGACGCCGCTTAGGCGCTTCCGCCTCGGCCGACGCCAGATAACTAATCAGCTCCCGCGCGCCGGCCTCGTTCGCAGCCTTCGCGCACACCGCGCAGGCAAACAGCGTGACCGACTGGACTTCCGGGGGCAGGGGACCCGCGATTTCGATTCCCGGCACGTCCAAAAACTCGCTCAATTGCTGAAAGCCGAGCTCGGCCTCGCCGCGCGCCACCAGCGTGCCGACTGGGATGCCGGGCGGCGCCTTGACCAGCCGCTCGGCGACGGCCTGATCGATGTTCCATTTCTTGAGCAGATTGAGGACGTGGTTGCCGCTCGGCCCCGTGGAGTAGCCGATCGAGCGTGCCGCCAGCACGGCGGTCTTGAGCGAAGCTTCGCTGGACAGGTCCGGACGCTCGGCCCTTGCGCGGATCGCGACCGCCATGGCCGATCTGGCAAACCCGACGCGGCTGCCTGCCTTCAGGAAGCCGTCCGCCTCGAGCTGCTTCATCGCGTCGTCGGCGAGCACGACGATGTCGAACGGCTCGCCGGCGCGCACGCGCTTGGCCGCATCGACGCCGCCGACGGATTCGATCGCAACCGAATGTCCCGTCTTCTTCTCATAGGCGCCGGTCAGCTCCGCCAGGATCTGACGGGTCGCCATCGAGGAGATGCCGGTTACGCGTGCGGCCATTGTCAGCTCTCAGT